>CAVTDQ010000009.1:0-30274 GCA_963733545.1 Terriglobia bacterium | reverse complement strand
CAACCCAAAACCGGGCTTGAATGGGCCACCCGTCGGTGTCCGTGTGTCAGGTCCTGCGGCTCGCGGGCATCTCGGAGGCCCGCGCCAGTGCTTGCGTGTCGATATACTCCTTGATGTGCGTCACTTTGCCATCTCGAACGGTAATGTCGAAGACCCACTCGTCCTTGTACGGTTTATTCGTAGCATAGATTTTTCCCGTCGCGACGCCGATGACCAGAACCCGGTCTCCCTGGGCCACGAATTCGGGGGGCTTCGAGTATTTCATTTCCACCTCTTTGGACGCCTTCTTAAGCACAGCCGCCAATTGCGCGTGCCCGCGGTACGTGCCGGCCAGCGGCCAGCCCTCGCCCGGAATGATCCACTCAATGTTTTCGGCAGCCAACGCCAGCAGACCTTGCTGGTTGTAGCTGCCCATTGCTGCAAAAAAATCCTTCACAATCTGGACATTCTCTTCTGTACTCATCGAAATCTCTCCATTTCCCATACATCGGATAGTGTCCGAATTAATCGGACGCCTTGAATCCTTCTACTCGGGCCGAATCACACGGTCATAGATCGATTACTGCTCCTTCTTGAACAAATCCTGGAAGATGAGCTGACCCCAAGTGCGGCCGCGTGCGTGCACCAGCGCGCCACCCTCGTTGAGCTTTCCAAGTTTGACGGGTGCGAATCCGAGTTGTTTGGCCAAGGCCGCCACGGGAGCGGTCGCGTCCTCGTCGTCGCTCGACAGAAAGACTACCCGGTGGCCGCCCTCGACAATCGGATCGGCAGCCAGTGTGGCCGCAACCAGGTGATTGAAACCTTTTACAAGCCTGGCGCCGGTGAACGCCTTCGCGACCAAGGCGGAGGACAGAAGGCCGCCCAGTTCTTCAGGGGGAACTCCATACGCGTTCGTCGCGTCAATGATCGTCTTGCCTTTCCAGTTCGGCAGAGCCTTCGCAACCTCGCGATGTTCCCCGAACGGGACCGCCAAGATGATTGTGTCGGCCTCGAGTGCATCCCGCAGCGACTTGGCGACGACCGTGGGTCCAATCGCCCGAGCCTGCGGCGCCAACGCCTCGGGGGGCCGGCGACTCGCAACGGTCACGTCGATGTTTTTACGGGCAAAGGCGTGGGCGAGGGCCTGACCTATCTTTCCGAATCCTATAATTGCGTAGCTCATAATGTTTCTCCTTTTTGGGTCGATATCGATTTCCTTCTCTTCAGATGGCCGACAAGCCGCCGTCGACCGACAACTCCACCCCATTCACGAAGCTCGAATCGTCTGAAGCAAGAAACAGCGCGACCGTCGCGATTTCTTCAGGTTGACCCATCGTCCCCCGCGGGATGAGGGATTCGAACATCTCCTTCGCCTCCTTGGTGAGAACTTCTTCCTGCATCGGTGTGGCGATCGGCCCCGGGCTCAGCACGTTCACCCGGATCTTCCTGCCCTTCAGTTCGTTGAGCCACGTGCGTGCGAAGGAGCGCAAGGCTGCCTTGCTCGCCGCATACACGCCGAAGCCAGGAAAACCCTTCACCGAAGCAACCGATCCGGTCATGATGATCGATCCGCCATCGTTGAACAGCGGCAATGCCTTCTGGACTGTGAACAGCGTTCCGCGCGTATTCAAGTCGAAGGCCGCATCGAAGTGCTGCTCGGTAATCTGGCCCAATGGAAGGGCCTCGCCCCTGCCGGCGCTCGCGAACAAGACGTCGATCTTGCCCTTTTCCCGCTTGACCGTGTCAAACAGACGGCCGAGGTCGTCGAGATTGGCCGCGTCACCGCGCACGCCCGTCACGTTCCGGCCAATCAGCTTGACAGCCTCATCGAGCTGCTCCTGCCTCCTGCCCGTGATGAAAACGTAGGCGCCTTCTTCAACGAAGCGCTTGGCGCTCGCCAGCGCCAAGCCACTCGATCCACCCGTGATGACTGCAACCTTACCTTGAAGCTTTCCCATGATTACTCCCTTCGGAATGTGAGTAGCATTCGGTACAGTAGAGTAGAGTTCTTTGGCGGCGGACGAGAACTGCCCAGGAGTCCAAAATGTTTGTCTATTCGTCCAAACTTTAGAGGCCACATTGGATCCGATAACCGACATCTTCAGGACGATGCATGTAACCGCTTTCGGTCAGCACAGGCTCGAAGCCACAGCCCCGTGGGGCTTGATACAGGAGAGACAGACCGAAGAAAAAGCCACGCCTTCCGGCAAAAAAAATCCACCCACAGATTTGGCGCACTTCGCCATGCTGTCGCGCGGTAACTGCTGGCTCAATGTGGAAGGGATTCCGGAGCCGATTCCGCTCACCGGGGGTGATTTCTTTTTGCTGGCTCGAGGAACTTCGATTGTTTTACGCGACAGCCCGCGAACACGTCCAGGGTCAACCTTCCGCGAGATCGCCGCGAAAGCCACCAGCAATGTCGCTAATTTCGGAGGCGGTGGCGCACCAACGACAGTCGTCTGCGGCTCCCTCAGTTTCGACCGAGCCAGCCTGAAGCCCATCACGCAGCTATTGCCGCGCTTCATTTTGATTAAGGCCGATCAGGCCCAAACACCTGCTCTTCACAACACAATGCAGGCGCTGGCGTCAGAAATGGGACAACAGGCACCGGGATCTGAAGTAGTCGCGACCCGGCTTGCCGAGATTCTATTTATTCAGGCACTCCGGACGCATATCGCGTCAGGAGAGGGATGGCGCAACAAAGGATGGCTTGGTGCGATTTTCGATCCTCAAATCGGCACTGCTCTCAGTGCCGTTCACGACAATGTGGGTACACCCTGGACGGTCGAATCCCTGGCCGCAAGGGCAGGCATGTCTCGCTCGGCATTCGCAGCACGTTTTAAAGAACTTCTCGGACAAACGCCACTGGAATACGTAACCGAGTGGCGGATGCAAAAGGCCATGCAGCTACTACAACAGCGTGACAAAAAGCACGTGGACGTTGCTCGCTTGGTCGGATACGAGTCCGACGCTGCGTTCAGTAAGGCGTTCAAGCGAGTTGTTGGGGCTAACCCTGGTGAATACCTCAAACGTGGTCTTGAAGGCCAGGGTCATGGGGAAATGGCGGAAGATTTTTAAAGCGAGGGATTCTGACTGTGGCGGCGGGGTGCCATGGAACCGACGAAGCAGACCACAATCAGTCCCGGTAAACGCGCTTGTAGCGATTGACGCGAGTCTACTCCCCGGATGGTCGGCATCGCGAAGTAAGCCGCAAAGAGGCTCCCGGAAGTCGCCCCGAAGTTTTCCCCTCATGCCTGACACGTTCTACCTCTGCTAGCCCGCCAGATAAGTAGGGAACAGACGGAACTGACTCCGTTTCTTTTTCCCAGCAAATTTCCCAATCTTTGTAGAAGCCGTGGTCCGCATCTGGTAGGTGCCGAATTGGGGTTACATCTGTCTGTCCCGAATTTATTTGATTTGCATCCCGCCGTGAACCTACTGATGCAAGGAGAATCCAGACGGCAAAGCGGCCTCAAGATTGATTTGTTCGCCGGTGATGGGGTGGTGGAAGTTTAGAAATCGGGCGTGCAGGAAATATCCTCCATCGCCGGGGAGGCCGGGGAGATTTTCAAGAGGGTGGCCGGATAATCCGTATAGAGGATCGCCTACCAGGGGATGGCCGATGGATGCCAGATGGATTCTGATTTGGTGAGGGCGTCCCGAATTCAGGCTTACCTCAAATGTTGTGGTGCCTGGTGTGCTGCTTGACGATGTGCTGCTTGACGCCGTGCTGCTTGGCGCTCGGAAGATCACCTTCGCCATTGACCGTGACGGCTTGCCGTTCGGGCTGGCGGCCCACACCGAGCCGATGCGCGGGTGCGGTACAAGTCCGATGGGTGTGAGGATATCGTAGGCGTCGTGCTGGGCAATGTTCTGAGCCAGCGCCCAATAGATTTTTTGAATTCTGGGTGTGTTCCAGTCCGCGCCAAGTTTAGAGGCGGCCTGGGCTGTTTTGGCGAAGAGAACAATGCCGGTTGTGGCCCGGCCCAACCGGTGGACAGGGTTTGCGTTGGGGCTTTGCTTTTGCACCAGTCGCAGGAGGGTGTTTTCCATGAAGCCGCCGCCGGGGAGAGTTGGCAGTCCGCCAGGTTTGTTGACGGCCAACAAATGGGGATCATCAAACAGTACTTCGAAGTGCTGAGGAGAGTCGGGTTCGATCCAGGGTGGACGATTCCAGACAAGGGTTTGGCCTGAAATGAGCGATTCGCTTCCGGTCGCGGTGATGCCGTTGACGGTGACTTCGCAATTGTTCAGTTTTTCTTGCCATGCTTGTGGGGTTGAGTGTGGGTAAAGGCTTGCCAGATGTGAGAGCAGGGTTCGTCCGTGATATTTGCTGATGATGATTGTGGTATAGGCATGTCCCCGGTTGAGCATGTGGTTTGAGTGTAAGCCATGGGACCTGCGGCAGGAGTTGCTGCGTCTCGAGCGTCACTGGATTTAGGCAGCAAAAGCGGGAAGCCCGAGCACGGGCAAATCCGTTATCCTTTTGGCATCAGTACCGATGAAACGCGCTTTTCGCTGTAAACCTCGGAATCGTTGGCAGTCCCGAAATTATCCGCAAACAGGTTTCCTCAAATTGTTCCGACGGTTTCCGCGCATGCTTGGCGCGTTCTGCCTCTTCCAGTGTAGCCCGGCAGAAAATTGCCAGACATCGCTGGTACGTTGGATTCCTGACGGTTTGCCCGTGGTCCAGGAGCAATCGATGACTCTTGAAGGCCGACATTTGTTTATTATCTCAACTGAATAGTGGGAGTGCGGCTTTCAGTGCTCCATCGGAGCAGGCGACCCATCGGACCAGTTGCCAACCCAGACCATGAAGATTGTCACCCGCTCTTCAGGATCATTCGCGGCTATGATCGGCGAACCTGGCTGGTCGGCGCCCCAGCTCTTTGCCGCGGCGCCTGAGACGAAAAACATCAGATGCGGGTGCCAGCTCATGCCCCGGTCGTTCAAGTACTGCTGCTTCGACATCATGTAGCACATCGCTCCCGGTTCCAGAGCGGGCAGTTCCTTCTTGTCCAGTGCCGCAGCCGTCGCCGCGGCGATCTCCGTTTTGGATTTTCCTTCGAGCGCCAGTTTTGTCTTCATCAGGAAGATCGTCGCAAAGGTTCTTGCGGCCGCTGAATTAAAGCAAATGGGGGAGCGAACTTTGGGATTCCAGAATTCCAGATCATCGCTGGCCGCTCCCCACGAGCGCTCCACCAGACACAGAAAGCCATTCGTGCCTTTTACTGCGGTCGTGAATCCACTCCTGCCGAGCACCATCACCTCGGCTCCGTCCGAGATAGATGCCGGGGCAGCAGTGCGGGCCAACGCGATCTCCGAATCCCGGTCGGCGATCAGATACGAATCCACCTGAGCCATGGCCGGATACGCAGCCTTCTCTGCCTGCGCCCTTGCCTGACGTGTCGCGCCCGGCAGGCAAAGCTGCACAAGAAAGACCAATGCGATGAGCCTGAAATGATTATTCCCCATGGGAATCTCCAATAGCCGCATCTTACTCGATTTTCAAGTGACGGAAACTGTCCAATGCGATCATTGAATGTGGTTTAGGAACCCAGCCCTCCGGATCATTACTGTTAAACACGTATAAACAGCACTGATTCTCTCGAGTATGCCTTTGCCGGCACTTGTCCGAGATGATAGTCAAGAATCGCCAAGGGATCGAAAGATGTGAAAAAATCAGCCAGGGCCGTAGATGAGCTTGCATAAACGCAGATAACCGGCTGTGTTTTTTATCGGCGTGCATCCGCGTTCATTGGTGCACCCAATGGATTGGCGGTGGAAGGACGAGATGCGAAAAGGATTTACGCGACACCCACAACCGGACGCGCCCGCGACGCCAGTCAAGAACTACATAACGCCGAGTGGGTTGGAGCGCCTTAAAGATGAGCATCGGTTTCTGCTCAGCAGGGAACGCCCGGCGGTGGTGGAGGTGGTAGCGTGGGCGGCCAGCAACGGCGATCGCAGTGAAAATGCCGACTATCAGTACGGCAAGCGGCGGCTGCGGCAGATCGATGGGCGGATTCGTTTTCTCTCCAAGCGAATCGAAGCCGCGGAAGTGGTCGATCCGGAAGCTCCGAGATCGGGGCAGGCAGCGACCAGGGCATTCTTCGGAGCGACCGTGCGTTATGCCAATGCCGCGGGAGCCGAGCGAGTGGTGAGCATCGTAGGCACCGACGAAATCGATCTCAACCGCAACCACATCAGCTGGGTGTCACCTCTGGGGCGCGCGTTGATGAAGTCGGCAGCGGGTGACCGCGTAGTCCTGCAATTGCCGGGCGGTACAGAAAACCTGGCGGTGCTGGAAGTGCGTTACGAACGCATTGCTGTGGAACCGTTCCGTGAACCACCTGGATCCGAGGCTTCGGCTAAGAAACTCCTTCGCCGAAGTTAAATCCATCTGATGAATAAACAGTGAGATTAGTTAGTGAACAATAAAAGCACTCCAACCAGACGCTGGACTTCGACGAGGTACGAATGCCCCGATTGCTTTCAGTAAATGTCGGTCTTCCGCGCGACGTGACGTGGAACGGCAAAACAGTCCGAACTTCGGTTTGGAAATCTCCAGTTGATGGACGGCGAATGGTGCGCAGACTCAACGTTCAAGGCGATGCGCAAGCCGACCTGGCGGGTCACGGCGGGGAGCATCGCGCCGTATTCGTCTACCAAATGGATTCTTACCATTACTGGGAGCGCTTTCTGGGCCGCAACGATTTTGTCTTCGGCCAGTTCGGAGAAAACTTCACCGTCGAGGGACTTGCTGATAACGAGGTCTGCATCGGCGATCGCTACCGTATAGGTGATGCGATATTTGAAGTGACGCAGCCGCGGGTGACTTGCTACCGGGTCAGTATTCGCATGAACGAGCCTCGGATGGCGGCCCTGCTCGTAGCGCATCACAGGCCAGGATTCTACTTTCGAGTATTGCAGGAAGGGGAGGTTGGTGCGGGCGATGACATAGTGAAAATTGCCGAGGGTCCGGAACTTGCCACGGTGGCCGACATTGATGGTCTGTTGTACTTGCCGGGACATTCCAGGGAACGGCTGGAACGTGCACTGCGGATTCCTGCGCTAAGCCAGGGGTGGAAGTCCTCTTTCCAAGCGATACTCGAGCAGGAGTCGGCAACGAAATCGATTGCCGGAAATCGGGGACTCGCAAATGAGGAACCCGCGCCGGCATGGCCCGGTTTTCGACAGATGCGAATCGCGAAGGTTCATAAGGAAAGCGATAACGTAACTTCCTTCACGCTGGCGCCGATCGACGGGGAGACCCTTCCGGTCTTCCAGGCGGGCCAGTTTATCGTTTTGCGTTTACAAGTCGACGCGGATAAACCGCCGGTGTTTCGCAGCTATTCGCTGTCTGATCTGCCGGTAGCCGATCATCTGCGCATCAGCGTCAAGAGCGAATTGAATGGGATTGGAAGTTCATTTCTAGGCAGTCGTGTGCGTGAGGGCGACTTACTGGAAGTTAGCGCGCCGCGCGGAAGTTTCACTCTCCGTCCGGGTGATAATCCTGTGGTTCTGATGAGCGCCGGAGTGGGCGCCACGCCGGTGATGTCGATGCTGCATTCGCTCGCTGCCGAGAGCTCGCAGCGAGAGGTCTGGTGGATCTATGGAGCGCGCAATCGCGTTGACCATCTATTTGCGGATGAATCGCGTTCACTACTGAAACAGCTTTCTCGCGCACGAGCGTACGTCGTGTACAGCAGGCCCGTTGCAACCGACCGGGTCGGCGTAGACTTCGATGCCCCCGGGCACATTGATGTAGGTTTGCTGGAAAAAATCGGCGTGTCGCGGAATAGCGATTTCTATCTGTGCGGTCCGTCTTCGTTTTTGCAGAATATGCGCGATGGACTGCGAAACTGGAGCGTGCTCGCCGAAAATGTGCACACGGAGATGTTCGGTGCTCTGGAAAGTATTACGCCGGGTATGGCCCAGGTCGAACACACTCCTCACCTGCCACAGGGGCCGCCCGGATCCGGCCCGCCAGTCTCATTCGCGCGAAGCGGGATTACAGTCGCGTGGGATCCGAAATTCGCCAGCTTGCTCGAACTGGCTGAGGCGTGCGACGTTCCGGTCCGATGGTCGTGCCGGACCGGAGTTTGTCATACCTGCATGACAGGCCTGATTGGCGGATCGGTCATTTATAACCCCGAACCCCTCGAGCGGCCCGCTCCCGGTAACGTGCTCGTATGCTGTTCCCAACCAAACGCTGGTGTGACTCTGGATCTGTAAGAGAAATTGAGCGCCGCAAGAGCGACGGTTTGGAAGCTGCCCTCTGGAGTGAAGCTGCATCAAATACTGGACAAACGGGAATCAACGGAGTGGAGACATGGCTTCTACGAAACAAAAAAGCGCGGCAAAGAAGAACATCCGGAAGGCGGCGTCAGCCGCAAAAAGAAAACGCACAATCGCACATCTGCCAAAATCTGTACGGACCGCACTGGGGAAGAAAGCCGCGTCCGTGGCTAAAAAGCGTAGAAAGTCCCGAAGCGGAGGCTGAAAAAGTTCGGTGGTCACGACGTGACGGTCGCGCTGGCATATTCCGTCCCCGGCCGCATGAAAGGGTCATGGAGCTGGAATTTAGTGGGGAAGGCCCCGCGCTCCTCACACTGGTCGCTTCGCATTTGTAGTTAACCGCAACAGCAAATCTGTCCGGGCGTGTGTGCACGGGTGCGCATGCATTGCCGGGAAAAGCAGTCAGCGCGAAACTCGCTGATTCCGGATCTCATCCAGACGCTTTTTTAGATACTCCTTGTACTCCTGCTTCAGCTTGGGATCAGTGGGAGAACCGTAAATTTCACTGGATTTGTATTTTCCCTCGTCGAACTTCTTCTTGGTCCACTCATCGTGAACGTGAGTCTCGTCGGCGCGGTCGAGAACATCCTTCACCGCCTGGGGCGGAATGAAAGTAAACACCTTCACGGTCGCCAACCACCAGATCGCCCGGCATGACTGTGACTCCTCCGATACGGATTGGAATATTGATTCCGGTCAGCATCACATTGCCGATGGGCGTCGGGTCTACCGAACGAAAATAAGCAGGCATGTCGATCTCTGATATTCCATCCAGGTCGCGGACGCTTCCGTCTACCACCAGGCCACCGCCATGAGTGGCTTTCATGACGTAATAAAACAAATTGTCGCCGACGATGGTTCCATCCACTTTCTTGCCGAAAAGATCGACCACCAGCACATCGCCGGGTTGAAGCATGTCGATCGCAGTCTGGTTGGTGAGCTCCGCAATGCCATGCGCCTTGGCTTTAGAGGCAGCGACAGTGTCCAGATCGGAGCGCTCCGGCATAAATTGAACAGTGAAAGCGCGGCCCACCATGGTTTTTCCCGGATACAGAACGTGGAACCCATCCGCGTACTGATTGTGAAATTTGCCTTCCAGACCGGCCCAGATTTCTTCGGCGGACAAGCCGCGCGCCCGCTCAATCAGATCATCCGGCACTTTTGGCCGGCCATCCGGAAAACGGGTAAACGGATTCTGCGCTGTGTAATCCAGCAAATCCTGATTCGAGAATGTAATGAGCTGTGCGCTGGCGCGCGCCGGCGCCATTGCGACGAACAGGCAAACACTCACGGCCAGGATTGCGATCTGCCGGATTGAAATTGAGATTGCGATTCCAGTCATGGGGAATTTTCTCCAGTATAAATTGCTCGCCGTTCACGAAAAGTCTCAAATCGAAGCAGGTTTGTCAAACCAAGGGGTCACTCTTTGGTAGATGCGTCAAGGCTTGAACCGCCAAGTACGCAAAGGTAAACGAAGGAAATCCTTGGCAAACCAAAACTCTGTGATCCTTCGTGCTCTTCGTGGTTTCCGCATTGTGCCGAACGGAGACTGACCTGCCTACTTTCATCCCTGCAGGGTAAACGATGACCTTCCGGAAAATTGTTGAAGTTAAAGTCCATCTCGAACTAACCTGCTTGCAACTCGAATGCGAGAGGAGCAGTCATTCATGAGCTACGCCGCCGAAAAAGGAATGAATCGTCGCGATCTGTTGAAGACTTCAGCGGGCGCATTGGGAGCTACGCTGCTGTGGGGTGATTCGCTGCAAGCTTACCCGAAAGCGGTCAACACCAATTCAAGCCCTTCGGCACTGAAGATTACGGACCTGCGCGTGGCCACGGTGGTGAAACCCGGTCCCAGCCCGTGCCCAATCATCCGGATCGATACTAATCAGGGAGTGTATGGATTAGGCGAAGTGCGGGACGGAGCCAGCGGCACCTACGCGTTGTTCCTGAAGAACCGTATTCTCGGCGAGAATCCCCTTCAACTGGACCGGATTTTTCGCAAGATCAAACAGTTCGGTGGTCCTGCCCGCCAAGCCGGGGGAGTGTGCGCCATCGAGATGGCGTTATGGGACATTGCCGGCAAAGTTTATAACGCGCCGGTGTATGCCATGGTGGGCGGCGGCAAGTTCCGCGACAAGATACGCGTCTATGCCGATACCACCGAGTCCAAAGACCCCAAGATTTATGCGCAGCGCATGAAGGAGCGCAAGGAGGGGATGGGCATCACCTGGCTGAAAATGGATCTCGGAGTCGAGATGGTTTCGGATACTCCCGGAACCGTGACCGAACCTTCCGGTCACAGCAAGTGGGAGATGGATCAACTCGAGCATCCCTTCCTGGCGATGGAAGTTACCGACAAAGGCATCGCGATGCTGGAGCAGTATGTTGCCGCGGTTCGTGATGCCGTAGGCATGGAGATACCACTCTCCATGGATCATCTCGGCCACCTGGGAGTGAAGTCGATCATCAGGCTGGGTAAGGCATATGAAAAGTACAACCTCTCCTGGATGGAAGATGTGATTCCCTGGACTTATACCGATTTGTTGAAACAAATTTCCGACGAAAGTCCGACGCCGATTCTTACCGGCGAAGATATCTATCTGAAAGAACCGTTCCGCGTGCTCTGCGAAAGGCATGCGGTTTCAAAAATTCATCCCGACCTGGCCACCTCGGGCGGAATTCTCGAAACTCACAAGATCGGAGACATGGCCGAGGAATACGGCGTGCCTATGGCCATGCACTTTGCCGGAACGCCGGTGAGCTGCATGGCCAACGTGCACTGCGCCGCAGCAACGCTGAATTTTCTGGCGCTCGAAAATCACTCGCTCGACGTTCCCTGGTGGTCGTCGATGGTGGAAGAAGGAGTGAAGGCACCGATCGTCGAACATGGGTGGATCACGGTCCCGGATCGCCCGGGTCTTGGCGTGACGCTGAATGACGATGTTGTCCGGCAGCACCTGATGCCGGGCACCGGCTACTTCGAACCTACTCCCATGTGGGACCAGGAGCGTTCGTGGGACCGGACCTGGAGCTAGGAATCTTGGCAAGACGTTCTAAAACTGAAGTGACATCCGGCCCGCAGCAGAACCGGACCCTTAACCTAGATGCACCACCCCGGCTTGGCGGCGATCGAATTGACGAACTAGCATGAAGTATGTAGAGTTCGTTTTTTTGGCGGTACATCCAGTCTATTGCTGCCACGAAAGCGGGGCTATGTACAAATTCTCGCGCCGGGATTTTCTTTACGGCTTAAGTGGAATTTCGCTGCTGGCCTTTCTTCGAACGCATGAGCCCGAGCTGATTCTGCACAACGGAAACATCTGGACCGTGGATGCTACCCAGCCACGCGCCCAGGCCGTTGCCATCAGCGGCGGCCGCTTTACGGCGGTAGGATCTGACCGCGAAGTTCTGGCGCTCGCCGCCGGCCGCAGCCGTAAAATCGATCTGGGCGGACGCACTGTATTCCCGGGTTTCATCGACGCTCACTCACACCCAGCCATTTCCGGGCGCGATCACCTTCGCATGGTGGCATGCGATCTTCCCTCGATCTCCCAAGTGGTCGCCGGGTTGCGCGGGCGCGGGGAGAAAACGACTGCCGGGCAGTGGGTGTTGGGTTTTCTCTACGATGACAGCAAGACCGAACATCCCATCACGCGTCAGGAGTTGGACGGCGCAGCTCCGGGCCATCCCGTCATCGTCTATCACCGGGGAGGGCATATCGCATTTGCAAATTCGCTCGCACTAAAATCTGCCGGCGTCAACGAACAGACTCCTGACCCGGACGGTGGCCTGTTCGAGCGCGGCCCGGGCGGCTTCACTGGCCGCGTCGCCGACAAGGCGGTTGCAATCATCAACAAAGTCATTCCCGGAGAGTCTACGCCTCAGGAAGGGCGCGACGCAGTCAAACTCATTTCAAGGATGATGGCCAGCAAGGGAATCACTTCGACCGGCGATGCCTCGGCGAGCCCGGAAGATTTGCGCGCCTATCAGGATGCTTACGCTGCCGGAGAACTTTCCTTACGTATCTATAGCATCATGCTGGTAGATTTTCTCGATCGCATGCTGGCATCCGGAGTTCACACCGGGTTCGGGGACGAGTGGGTGCGTGTGGGCGGCATCAAACAGTTTGCCGACGGTTCGATCTCGGAGCGCACCGCGCGACTCTCCCAACCGTATGTTGACCAGCCCGACTACTACGGCCTGTTCCTGAGTACGGAAGAGCAGCTGTACGAAAATGGAAAGAAAGCCCACGCTGCCGGCTGGCAACTTTCAACTCACGCGAATGGAGACGTCGCGATCAGCCGGGCGCTCGACGTCTACGAGCGAATCCAGCGGGAAATGCCGCGCCACGATCCACGTTTTCGGATCGAGCATTGCACACTGATCAATGACTCTCTGGTTCAGCGTATGAAGTCGCTACAGGTAATTCCTGTACCGTTCTCTGGCTACGTGTATTATCACGGCGAAAAAATGCGCTTCTATGGTGCTGAACGCACCACTCAAATGTTCGCCATGCGGAGCTTTCTCGATGCGGGTCTGCTTCCTCCCGACTCTTCGGATTACACTGCCAGTCCTTTCGACCCCATGATGTGGCTGCAATCCCAGATCACGCGCACCGATCCACAGGGAAACGTGTGGGGGCCAAACCAGCGCATCACGCTGGAGGAGGCTATCCGTTGCGGAACCATTCACGGCGCTTACGCCTCATTCGAAGAGCACCTTAAAGGATCGATTGAGCCGGGAAAGTTGGCGGACCTGGTGGTTCTGGGACGCGATCCATTCCAAAAAAACCCGGGCACGCTGGCGAGTATTCCGGTAGAGCGCACGCTGGTCGGCGGTAAGTGGATGTACGAATCCTGAGTGCGAGAGCGCCCGCTCTCGCACCCTGCGGTCTGTTCCGGTCCGAGATTGAATTCAAATAGAAGCGGCTAAAGTTTTCCCGTTGAGTGGCCGATATACGTCCGGCAAATTATGGAATCTCACCTTCAAGCGGACCTCGCCGAAAAGCCGGCGCCCAGCGTAGCCCGTCAGCCGATACTCGGCCCGGATGAGCAAGTCCTCGGGTACGAGTTGTTCCTGCAGGGCGAGGACGAACAGCGGCTCGGGCCGGATGTGGACAACACGACCTGTGCAATGGTGGATACATTGAACGTCATTGGACTTGACGTACTATGCGATGGCCGCCGCGCATTCATGGACTGTTCGCACCAAATGCTGCAGATGGATCACTTCGCGCTCCTGCCCTCCGGAATCGTCGCTGAGGTTCAAGCCTCAGTGCCCGCCGATGAGGCCGTCGTCGCCGCCTGTCGAAGACTGAAACAAGCGGGGTACCTGGTTGCTTTGGATAAGTTCATGCCGGATGATCCCAGGGAATCTCTCGTCCCTTACGCCGACTTCATCAAGATCGACATTCAGAAAGTGTCTGTTCAGGATTGCGACCTTCTGGTCAAGCGCTACAGCAACGGAAAATGCCGGATGCTGGCGCAACACGTCGAGAGTCGCACAGAATTTACTGCTGCGAAGAAATCCGGCTTTACCCATTTTCAAGGATATTTCTTTCGCCACACTGAACATCTACGTGCCAGACACATCCCGGCGGATAGGACTACCTATTTGCGTCTTCTGCAAATGGTTTCCAGGCCGGAAGTAAATTTCACCGAGATCGAAAATCTCATAAAACATGAACCGTCACTTTGTTACCGACTGTTGCGGCACCTGAACTCCCCCTTAATGGGACTGTCATCCGTCTTATCGATACGTCATGCTTTCAATCTGCTGGGAGAAAAAGAACTCGTACGATGGATACGGATGGCAAGTACGCTGGCTATGGGTCAGGAGAAGTGTTCCGACCTGGTTCTGGCGTCGCTGGTCCGGGCCCGTTTTTGCGAGCTCATTTCGGAAAAACTAAACCGCGGCCAGCTGGATCTTTATTTAATGGGTATGCTCTCCTTGATGGATGCAATTCTGGAAGCACCCATGGGAGTGGTGATTGAACAATTGCCTTTGGACTCCGGAATCAAGGCACAGCTTCTTTGCGGAAGAGCTGGAATCGAGACTCCTCTTTCGGGGGTTTACGATCTCATGGTAGCCCGTGAATCGGGCGACTGGGAGAAAGTGACGAAACTGAGCAAGGAGTTGGATTTGTCGATCGTCTTCATCGCTGCGTCCTACAACGAGGCCATGCGCTGGGCCCACCAACTCACCGGCACGGCGCGAGCCAAGGGAACGGCACAGTAGAAGAGCGACGCTCATTACTGTAGTTCGCTCACCTGCGTTACCTTCATCGTCGCTCCTTATAAAAATATGATCTAGTCGGTTACTGCCTGCCGCGTCTGACGGAGTGAATAGAATGAAGATCAAAATTTTAGTCGCAGCAATCCTGTTTGTATCCCTTGCTCAAGCCAAGGAACCGAAGCCCCATCAGACCGGTACGGTTCTGCAAATGGACTCGGCGGAATGCGGTGTCGATGAAAACAGCGGGAAGACCTTCGTAGGCGAAGTCGTGGGCACCGACTCGGCGCACAAGAAAACTCACGCGTTGCTCTGCCAGGAATACTTGCTGCAGAGCGACAAAGTGATTTATCGCATCCGTCCCCGCGACGAAAAACATCCGGTTCTGTTACCGGTCGGTCAGGCAGCCCAGTTTCGGATCCAGAAGGACAAATTGTTGCTGCTGATGGAAGATGTCGATGCCAAGGAACGTGAATACAACGTAGTTTCCATGACACCGCGCCAAGCGAAGTAGTCTTTTTCCGCACTTCTCTTTAAAACCTTCAATCACGAAGGACACGAAGTACCACGAAGGATTTGATTCAGGATTTCCCTTGTCAACCTTGGTGTTTTTCGTGGTCCATGCTTTGCCTGGTTTTTCACTGATTGAGAACCCACAGATTGATTATGTTGTTTTCGTCGCAGCTACGGTTTCGCGCAGGTCTGCAGTGGCTTCGATGAAATGCTGGCTGCGGAACGCTCCTGAGTGAGAGGCGTTTCGTGGTATTGTCACTTGCTCGTTCGGGCCGGAGCGAGGATGAAATTTCTCTCAGGGCAATCGCTTGGCTTTAAAAGCGACTGCATCCGGCAATATGGCGGAAGACAAACTGAACGGCTTGTACGACGAGGGTGCTAAATCATCAGTGCTTAATTCAAAGTGATTTCGCTCCTGCAACCGGCGATCAAACTCCTTTTCGCCATTGAGCAGCGTGCGGCTACGGAATTGTGAGGTCTGATTCGTAATGGAGGCAATTTTCACCTGGAACGATTTGCGTCATTCGATTGATGGAGAACAGAAATGAAACTTTCGACCATCCGCAACATTGCGCTGCGCACAGCAACCTTGATCTTGATTGTTTCTCCGCACTTCGCGAACGGCGCGGAGCCGTATGCCATCACTATTGAGCACGGAGTTGAGGCAAAGATGCGTGACGGCACGATCTTGCGGGCTGACATTTTCCGTCCCTCGTCACCCGGAAAATTTCCCATCATTCTCACCCGCACTCCTTACGACAAACATAGTGCAGGGGCCGCCGACTTCGGGGTCAAGGGCGCACTCCGCGGTTATGTGATCATCAACCAGGATGTGCGCGGGCGTTACACATCCGACGGCGACTGGTATCCCTTCCTTCACGAATCGGCGGATGGCTACGACACAGTCGAGTGGGCTGCGGCACTTCCGTATTCCGACGGCAGGGTGGGCATGTCCGGAGGTTCGTATGTCGGGGCCACGCAGATGCTGGCGGCGGTCGCTCATCCTCCGCACCTCGCTGGAATTTGTCCGATGGTGACAGCGAGTAATTATCACGATGGATGGACCTACCAGGGTGGAGCGTTCGAGCAATGGTTCAACGAATCGTGGACCTCCGGCCTGGCCCAGGATACGTTCAACCGCTACGTGCAGAAACATACCAACGCAACCAACGGCATCAATAAACTTCCGCTTACCGACTATCCGCTTTTCGAATTACCCCAGGGTTCATCGGATACGGAGAAGCTACGTTTCCTGGCGCCTTACTTTCTTGACTGGCTGGCACATCCTGATTACGACGATTACTGGAGGCGTTGGACCCTTGAAGATCACTACTCCGACATCACGGTTCCGTCGCTTACCATCGCTGCGTGGTACGACATCTTCCTGGGTGGGTCATTGAACAATTATGCCGGCCTCAGGCAGCACGCCGGAAACGAAGCGGCTCGCCGGGGGCAGAGGCTTCTGGTCACAATCGGGGGCCACGCCGGTAGCGACCGCAAAGTCGGAGAAGTCGACTTCGGCCCCACTGCTGAGTTCAAAGAAGAAGAGACCACTCTGGGGTGGTACGACTACCTTTTCAAAAATGCTGCTAACGAGTTCGCCGCCCAAAAACCAGTCAGGATCTTTGTCATGGGCACCAATCAGTGGCGCGATGAAAATGACTGGCCGCTGGCGCGGGCACGCAGCACGGAATATTTCCTGCATTCAGGAGGAAAAGCAAATTCGGCAACTGGCGATGGGGCTTTATCCGCGACTACATCTTCCTCCGAGCGGCCGGACCAATATGTATATGATCCCGCAAACCCTGTACCCACGGTTGGCGGTCCTCTTTGCTGTGATCGCGAGCATCTTCAACCCGGCCCTCGCAATCAGGACGCGGTAGAAAAACGCTCGGACGTTCTTGTCTATTCCACCCCGCCGTTGGACCACGAACTCGAAGTAACCGGGCCGGTTCAGCTTAAGTTGTTCGCCAAATCCTCTACCGTTGACACCGATTTCACTGCCAAGCTGGTTGACGTCTGGCCCAACGGATTTGCGCAAAATCTCACCGAAGGAATTGTGCGGGCGCGGTATCGAAATTCCGCGCAGAAGCCAGAGATGATGACGCCCGGAGAGATTTATCCGTTCACCATCAACCTGTGGTCCACTGCGAATGTTTTCCTAAAGGGACACAGATTGCGGCTCGAGGTGAGTAGCAGCAACTTCCCGCGTTTCGATCGAAACCTGAACGACGGTCAGAAGCCTGGCCTCGACGGGAAACCTGTGCCCGCCACAAATACCGTCTATCACGATAGCGAACATCCATCGGCGTTAATTCTGCCGATTGTTGCTCCCCAGTGAGGTGGGTACTCACTGCACAACGATTTTCCCGGTCATCTTCGGGTGGACCGAGCAAAAGTACGGATACGTTCCCGCCTTGGTGAATGTGTAGGAGAACTTTTCGTCCGTATCCCTCACTTTGGACTTGAAGACTCCGTCGGTGCTGACCACCGTATGGGGAATGTCGTCGTGGTTGACCCAGGTCACGGTCGCACCCGCCGGCACGGTGAGCGTCTCCGGTCCAAAACTGAAATTATCAATTTTCACTTCCACGTTTGCCGTGGGGGGTTGGTCGGCCGCTCTGATGCCCGGGGAAGCCAGCATCAGCAATAGACCGATCATCACCGGCATCACCACACCTGCAACCCACAAATGTTTCTTCATCATTGTTTTTCTCCTTTATAGATTCGACCTGTTCATGGCTCGGGATAGCTTCGCCGTCTACCCAAGAGTTGAGTCAATCAACGCCAGGGAATGCTGGTGCCGCAGGTAGTTCACATCGGTGATCCCCAGCAGCGACCGTAACTGTTCCGCCGGCACTTTCATCGGTCCCGGAGAATCGGCCTTGCCCGGCTGCGGTTGCGGAAATGCCGTTGACGTGGCGGTGTGAAAGGTCACTTTTCCTTCGACTTTTTGCATTGTCTGGTGAATGTGTCCGTTCAGCACGGTCACCGAGCCGAATTTCTTCAGGTAAGCCAGCGCCTGTGCGCTGTCCTGCGTACCCCAACCCCAATCCGGGTAGACCGACCACAGCGGGATGTGCGCGAACACCACGATCGGCATGCTGTGGCTGAGATGTTTTACATCTTTTTCCATCCATTCAAGCTGATCGCCGCCCAGGGAGCCCAGCCCACCCGCCTTCAGGTTCATTACGTTGACCAGTCCGATAAAGTGCACGCCCTTCTTCTCAAAGCTGTACCAGCCCGCCCCCTGGGCGTTTTTCCCGTAGCGTTCCAGGTACAACTTTCCGTTATCGTCCAGCACATCGTGTTCGCCGGGCACAAAGAAAACATCCTTCGCGCTTGCGCCTTTCAAAATCTGATCGACGTTGTCGAATTGTTCCGGTCGCGAAAGGTGGCTGATGTCGCCGGTGTGCAGCAGGAACTCCGGATGGTTTGGCAATCCGTTGAGCTTGTCCACCGCGGCTTGCAGTGTCGCGGCCACATCTGGATTGGCCGGCTTGTTGAATCCCATATGGCTGTCGCTGATCTGCGCAAAGGTCAAATCCCCGTTCTTGCCTGCGCCCTTGCCGTAGCTCTTGGCGAATGCCCGGGACACCGGAATGCCCCCGCTCACCGTCCAGACCAGTCCTGTGCCCGCCCACGCCATGCACTTCAGAAATCCGCGCCGGTTAATGCCATCTTGATCAAGCTCCGGCAACTTCTGATCGATAAGATCTTGTTTCGTGTCCGCCATGTGTCCTCCGTGTAGTGTTGTAGTTTGAAAATCCCCGAAACAATTGTCATTCCGGAGCGCGGCGTTTGTTGCGCGAGGAAGCTTTTGCTTCATTGCGGTAGCCTGCAATTCCTTGCCTATAAACCTGGCTGCGGAATGACAAAGAGAGGAGTTGTTTGTGTTACTGCACCGCTTTTCCTCCTGGTTTGTTTCGTTCTGCATTGATAACTGGTGGGCACCACTTTTATTCCCGACAAAAAACGAAAGGAGGGCAGGAGAGTGTTCGCGCTTTTCTGGGGCGGTACGGCCTTATTAAAGGAGACATCAGGGAGTGAGAATCAGACGGTTGGGCACAAACTTCGGCGGGAAACTCTTGCTGACATTCAATCTGGCGGGATAGTTTCTGCGATCGATTGATATCGTTACTACCCGTTTACACCGCTTAAGAACCCTCCCAGGTGCCCGGTCAGCGCGATGATGGCGACGCCCAATAACTCGAGGGCCAGTCGATTCTGCGGCAAGCCCGCCCTCCGCTGCCGAGCACGAAAATGCAGCCACCAGACCAGCCAGATCATCACACTCGACACACCGCCGAGTACCAGGTGGAATAACAAGATACCTTTCAGTCTCTGTCCCTCGAGTTGAAACTGCCAGGCGAGAATACCGGTGACGATGACCGGGAGCGTGGAAATCGCCGCAAACAGCAGGTTGTAGTAGGCTGCATCCGCTAGTGCGCGTCGCTTGGTACGGTTTGCCATCAGGTCAAAAACAACGCCCGAAATAAAAAGAGCGATGGGAAAATGGATCAGCACTACATGTTGTGCGTGCTTCGCCAAAAATACTGTTTTTAGATCGAAAGGATTCATCATGTTCGCGCCCTTATATTTGTTCAAGCTCCTAACCGCAGGAATAATTCCCGATCAGCGAGTTTTTAGTTCTGCCCGGTCAGAAGCCACTATTGTTCCTGCCCTCGTACAGATAACTGGTTTGAACGGAGTTTATTCCCCGCACGTTCACGATACTTCTGAAAACACGAATAACGTGGCGGCTTAAAAGTTCTATTTGACTGGGTTGGATCAAGCTCTGGGTTCTTGCGGTCGATCAATCTCAACCATGGATCGGGAGATTCGATTACTAAGGTTGAAGCGCGCTGGCATTTTTCGCGCTGGCTTTGTGATCGAGCAAAGCGTTATCGCATTGCTGGTTGATCCAGTGCAAAGCCTCCGCGGAGTCGCTTGCCACGTGCAGCAAGCTCAGGTTGGCTGGCATCAGGAATTCTTCTCTCGCAGCGTGGTCGAGAAATCGCAACAGGGAATCATAGTAGCCATCCGCATTGATCAGAACGCAGGGCTTCATATGAATTTTCAGCTGCGCCCAGGTCAGGATCTCGAAGAATTCGTCAAGCGTTCCGTAGCCACCCGGCAGCGCGATGAAGGCATCCGACAGGGACGCCATGAGCGCCTTGCGTTCGTGCATGCTTCCCACCATATGCAGCTTGCTCAGGCCTCGATGAGCAATCTCGCGGTCCTGCAGAGCCTGGGGAAGTACGCCGATCACTTGCGAGCCGCCGGCGAGAACAGCGTCGGCAAGCGCGCCCATCAGCCCAACCGAGGTCCCTCCATACACCAGGTCCCACCCGTCGCCAGCCATCTGTTGCCCCAAAGCTTTCGCTTCGGCAAGATATTTAGGATGCGCACCCACGCTCGATCCGCAAAAAACGCAGATACGTCGCCTCGCTGGCTTTTGTCCCGGTAAATCACTCATGGAAATAGGATACCGGGCCTGGGTTGAAGATGTCGAAAGGGGAACCGCCTGAAGCTGCACGTCGATTGCGCTGATGGCGAATGGAAGCGCCAGGTTCTACTTCTTCCTGGTTGTCTTCTTCTTGGCTGCCCGTTGAACGAGCACAGCAGAGTTGGCCTCAATCGCCGTCCGGATAAGTTGCTTGAAGGCAGCTTCGTTGATCGTCTCTCCTTCGCGAATGTCGATCGCACGCCGAGTATTTCCTTCCATACTCGAGTTGAAGAGCTTCTTTGGATCTTTTAGGGATGCGCCGCGAAAGAAGGTGAGTTTCACGACCTGCTTGTACGATTCTCCAGTGCAGACGCCGCCGTCATGCGACCAGACGGGGGTTCCCCTCCATTTCCACTCTTCCTGGATGTCGGGGTCAGCGTCATGAATGAGCTTGCGGATATGAGCGAGGGTTTCTCCGCGCCAATCCCCCAGCTCTTGAATCCGTTTGGTGATTTTCGCTGAAGCGCTCTCGTCATTCGAACGGCTAATCGATTTCATTTTCTCTCCCGATGTGTCTAGTTTTGTCAGGCCGATCTCTTCCCGATAAGCCGTCGAACCACATGGCCTTTCCACATCCACAATCCCGAAACAACCATGGCGGGAAAAAAAACATATCGGGTGGGAGTGGCATAGTCGGGAAGCTTGTCAAACGGACTGTAAATATATCCCAGTATCGGAATGCTGAAGAAGATGTGAATCCAGCGAAAAATGGAACGTTGAAGGTTTTGGTTCATAATCAAATCTCCTTTTCGATTGCGAATTATTGCAGCCCGGCGGCAACCCGTTCCAGGGCACCGATGAACTTCTGCCAGCCGTAATTCGCTCCTTTATAAGCTGCCTCCTGATCGGGACGGAAGCCAGTATGCTCCATGCGCACGAGCGTTCCGGTTTCGGTCGCGACCAACGTCCAGATGACAACGCTTTCCAAACCCATGGAATTCCACCTGTATGACAATTTCTTGTTGGGTTCGACGACCAGCACTTCGGATTCGATAATCCCGTTCCAATTGGGCACGGGCGTAGAACGGAAATTAAATTTATGGCCCACGATCGGCTGGAGATCGTTGTCCATCAGCCATTGCTTGATCAGCGGGCCCTGGGTCAGAGCGCGCCAGATCTTCTCCGGCGGATGCGTCATTTCGCGTTCAATCACAAGCGAGCGCGTCGTCTGATTATTCATGGCTCCATCCTTTTCAGTAAGTCTTCGAGGCGATCGAAACTGGCCTTCCAGAACATTGTGTAGTGAGTCATCCAGTCGAACAGCGGGGAAAGTGCTTCGGGGCGTGCGCTGTAGTGAGTCTCGCGTCCTCGTCGGCAATAACGCACCAGCCTGGCCCGCTTCAGTGCGGCCAGATGTTTTGAGACCATAGGCTGGGAGACGCTGCCGGCCTCGGTTAAAGCATGAACCGTGTGTTCTCCGTCGTGGGCCAGGCGCTCGAAGATCCGCCGGCGAGTGGGATCGGCAAGAGCCTTGAAAACGACTTCCACGGCGGTTGGCATGACCAAACCATAACCGCATGGTTATTGATTGTCAAGCTGAAAAGGCAGGCGGTTATGGGCGGTGGCGGCTGGCAGTGTGGAAGACAAAAACCGAGGCGCCGGTTTCGGCCTTTACCAGTTCAGGAAAGACTCCGAACACTTTTTCAATCGAATCCGGCGTGAGGACCTCTTCCGCAGATCCAACTCCTACAATATCTCCTGCGTGCAGCAACGCAACCCGGGTGGCATGCTGCAAAACCAGGTTTAAATCGTGGCTGGCGAGAACCACCGCTTGTCCGTTCGCGGCGAGAGTACGGCTCAACTGCAGGACTTCAAGTGAATGTTCAACGTCCAAATTCGCAGTAGGCTCGTCGAGCAGAATGAACTCGGGCTGCACTGCCAGGCTGCGAGCGATCAGCGCGCGTTGCCGCTCGCCTCCTGAAAGCGTCTCGATCGAGCGCTGCAGCAAGTGCGTAATATCGCATTGCCGGGCAGCGGCCTGAATAGCGGCGCGGTCAGTTGCGGTTTCGGGAGAGAAGCGCCCCCGGTGCGGGTACCGGCCCATGGCGAGAAATTCAGCGACCGTGAAGGGAAAGTCTACGTGCGTATCCTGGGGGACAAACGCTATCCGGCGCGCGATTTGTGAACGAGTTGAAGTTGCAAGAGATTGGCCGTCTAACAGGACCGAGCCGGTCTTCACTGCCCACAGTCCCGCCAACACGCGAAGAAGGGTGCTTTTACCGCTTCCGTTCGGGCCGACGACGCCTAACAGTTCTCCGCTGCGAACAGCAATCGATGAAGTGGCCAGAATTGTTCGCCCGCCCCGTTCGACCGAGACATCCCGGGTTTCGAGGATACTCACGCTGCCGTTCCTCGATACTGACGCAGTAATAGAAAGATGAAGAGAGGGCCGCCGAACAAGGCCGTTACAATGCCAAGCCGAATTTCTGTTGGGGGGTGTAATGTGCGCGCGAGAATGTCGCAGAACACGAGAAAGGTGCCGCCGGTCACCGCGCTGGCAATCAGCAGGGAACGATTCGCGGGTCCGAGGATCAGGCGTACGGCGTGGGGCACGAGCAATCCTACAAAGCCAACCATACCCGCGACGGCCACGGCGGCGCCGGTAAGGATGGCGGCAGTGAGGGTGAGCATGCGCTTTGAAGATTCAACATTGACTCCGAACGAGGCTGCCGTTTCCTCGCCCAGTTGCAGCAAGTCCAAATCTCGGGTTTGAATCAAGGACGCACCCAGGCCGAGACAAACGAACGGCGCACAAAGCCACACGTGGGTCCAGGTGCGGGCATCAAGACCGCCCATCATCCAGAAAACGATGTCCTGTGCAATCTGCCAGTTCACGATGTTGAGAGAAAGCAGCAGGCTTGACATGGCTCCGAGCAAAGCCGTAACGGCGACGCCCGCGAGCAACAATGTAGCGACCGGGGTGGAACCGCCCCGGGTTGCCATCGCGTAAACCAGCGTAAGCGCAAGCAGCGCGCCCAGCATGGCCAGGATTGGAAGTGTGATCACAGAGCGGGCACTCCAGCCGGCGACGAAGGAGATCACTCCGCCCAGCACCGCGCCGGCGCCAGCTCCAACGATTCCGGGCTCGGCCAGAGGGTTGCGAAAAAGGCCTTGCATGATGACGCCGGCTGCGGCCAGTCCCGCGCCTACAAAAAATGCCACGACCACACGTGGAATGCGAATGAGCCAAACGATCACTTCATCCGCGCGCGATACCTTCAGGCCGCCTGACCAGGCGTGAGGAAGCAACTTCAATTGCAGGACGTGAACAATAGTCGGCCATGAGACCGAAGTGCTGCCGATTCCGACCGCCGCCAAAAGTATCAGCGCAAGAAGGGGGAGAAGTATTGCGTAAAAAAGCGGCAGAGAGAAACGTGAGCGAGTTGGCCGCGAAATTACTTCGGCCGGAGCGAGTATTGCGTGCCCATCAGTCATAGGTGCCTGACCTGGCATGGGTTGCCCCAGCGTAGATGGTTTCTGCCATGGCTTTGACCAGCAGCGTGCTGAAAGGCGACATCGGCAAAAATACCTGATTTTCAAAAACCACAATGTGACCGTTTCGCGCTGCCTGGGTGAGGGCAATGGCTGGATCCGCAAGCAGCTTTGCCAAAACCTCAGCGGTTTTTCCTGGATCGGATTCGGTCACGATCCATTCCGGGTCCCAACGGATGATTTGTTCGAAGTTAACTGAGTCATATCCGACCAAACCATTTTCAGCGCCCACATTGATTCCGCCAATGGTTGTGACCACATCGTTGAACAGCGTTTCCTTGCCGTAGCTGTAGGAGCCTCCGAGTCCCAAAATGCGTGGCTTCGGCGCGCCCGCAGGGCGAAGCGCTTTCGCTGCCTCAATCTCACTGCGGAAACGTTGGACCTCTTTCTCCGCAGCCTCGTCGTTGCCGGTGATGTAACCGGTAAGGCGAATCGAATCCTCCACCTGCGCAAGAGTTTGAAACACAGTTTGAAACCGGTATACCGGGATACCTGAACTGCGCGCCAGGCTGGTGTAGTCGGCGCGGCCGGAGCTGGAAACCATCATGAGATCCGGATCGAGCGCCACCACCCGTTCGGGATCGGTGGCGACGACGGGGTGGAAGCGCTCGACAATGTCATAAACGTTACTCACACTTTTGAGGTAGGCGCTCTCACTGACGGCGACCACATCCTGCGGGGGAACGATGGAATATAGATATTCGTCGATCGACCAATATTGCGAAACGATGCGATGCGTGGGCCGGGCGACTCGAACCGTGAAATCATCGCTGTCGATTGCCTGACGGGGATATTTAGTGTCGCCCACTCGAATGCGCAAATCTCCATTGCTGGTTTCGGCGACCGGGAGTTGCAGCCCGCCTGCAGGTGACGCATAGCGTTGCACTCCTGCAGCCACCGTAGCGACAACCGCCAAGAGAAGCAGAGGAGGAACAATGATGCCTTTGCGCCGGTAATTCATGTCGCTTCAGGCTTCCCCTCGTTTTTATCCAGCCCGATTTCAGGAAAAGTCAAAAGACTCGTTGAGCTGGCTGACATATGAGCGACCTTTTGAAAACGCACGATTCGCATGTCACCAGGCGCGAGACCAGCGGGGTCCGGGTTTGTCATTCGCGGACCGAAGCGAAGTATTAAGGCCTGCGTCAAATTCGAGCTTGCGGCCGAATAACCAGATCAGATCCGACAATCGGTTCAGGTAGGCCAGGACACTGGATTCCACCGCTTCTCCAGCTTCGATCAATCGAACGACGTTGCGTTCAGCGCGTCGACAGACGGTCCGCGCAACATCGTAGGCGGCTGCCGCAGTGTGTTCACCCGAAACCGACCAATCGGAAAGTACACCCTCGATGGATTCGATCTCATGCACCTGGGCTGTCAGTGCCTCGACCATTTCCGCTGTAACCGGGGCTTGAGCTTTCTGGTTTTCAGCAGGAGTAGCAAGGGCGGCGCCGACTCGAAAAAGCTCGCGCTGAATAGTGAACGTTCGGGTGCGCAGATCCTCGTCCAGGCAAAGTGACCGGGCCAGGCCGAGAGCCGCATTCAACTCGTCGACCGTGCCGTAGGCCTCAACCCGCGTGCTGGATTTCGACACGCGAATTCCGCCTGCCAATCCGGTTTGTCCGGTGTCTCCAAGTTTCGTGGAGATGCTCATCGTGCCTACCTCCAGGGTTCTGGTGGCAGACTCTGAATGCGGGGAAAACAAAGAAACTAGCGAGGATAGGCGTGGCGTGTCGGCCTTCTCCCTGTTCTCCGCAGGCAAGTCGTTTCACCGTTCTCGGCAGGTCTCCTGGCTCGGAGGAGCAGCATAGCTGCAGCCGTTTTGCCTTCCCCGGCGATAGCCGAGTGGCGTGTCAAACGGCGTTCCTCGGTTACAGTGGCGGGACCGCGCCGGTTTTTCACCGGACTTCCCTATTAAGCCCTCAAGGGCGCCTGAGAACATTAAAGAGGTAACACAGGGCCGGGACGAGGTCAATCCTGAACGCGGAAACGGCAACTGCGAGGCACGCGGCCAGCACGCCAGTGCCGCCGACCAGGAAGCTGGCTCGACTGACGTCGGTGTCGTCACCCGCGGGCGCATCGGATTGATCACCCAGCCAGACATCGGTGACTAAAATTCCCCGGGCCCAGATGGGTCCGAGTAAACGGCGCTGAATCGCGCCTGCAGTGGCGGCTTCGCTCCATCCCGAGTTCGGACCCGGGAGGATGGCGTGTTGCTTCCATCCAATAAGAAAGGCTTTCCGGGCAGAACACTTTGGAAGCAGGATGGATATACCCGACAACAGTAGCCATGTGAATCGCGCCGGAAGGTAGTTCATAACGTCGTCAAGCCGCGCGCCGCACCATCCGAATTTAAAATACCGGTCCGTCTTGTATCCAACCATCGAATCCATCGTGCTTACTAATTTAAACAGGACCAGGCCGGGTAGACCCGCGACCAGATACCAGGCCAGAGGCGATAAGTATCCGTCAGCGAGACTCTCACTTAGGCTTTCAATGGCAGCCCGGCGACACGCGGGAATATCCATTTTGTCGGTGTCGCGACCGACCAGTTGAGAGATTGCGGAACGGGCACCCTAGATCTTCCCGCCGCGCGGCATTTTCAACCCTCCGTGCGTGATGAAGAAGATCGCGGAGTGCGAGGCAGGAATAGGCGAGATAAAGGTGGAACAGATCCGCGGCAATCCAGTTCCATTTTTGTAAGAGAAATAGGGAGGCGACCGTTCCTCCGACCCAGGTGAGGAAAAGCAGAATGAATAAGACGATACCGCCGGTGTACCCGTCCAAGCCGATCTTCGTAGCATGTGTTCGAACCAGGTGAGCGAGCGGCCCATCAGCCTGACGGGGTGGGCGGATAGACGGGATCGCCGAGCAACAAGTCGACGATGACGGCGCCTGCCAAAATCCAGGCGTTCGGTTGGAGCAGACTCAGCGCCACTTCTCTGACCAACCCAGCGCGATTGCTGAAAAGATAGTCGCCGCGGCTTGTTCCGTATCTGCGGCTGAAAGTTTCGAATAGAAATCCAGCCAGCTTTCGGGTTTTGCGGAAAGGCTTGTCGCCAGTGTAGCGGCATGTTGACGAAAATTCGCGAGCCGAACTTGCCGGAATCGTGCCATAGCGAATTCGATCCAGAACCGAGGCAATCGCATAGGCCACAGCCGCCACTTTAGGTTCGTAAACGATCGATTTGAAATTCCTCCGCAAAAGTTCAAAATCGCGCTCGCTGAGCAAAGGCTGGGTTGCCGCAAGAAATGTTGCTTCAGTAATGCCGTAAACGCCCAAAACCTGAATCGCAGACGGGTGGTGCTGGCTTCAAGTCCGTTTTGCCAGCGCAAGGCTTCGATGGTGGCGTCCCGTACCGCAACGCCAATCAGTTCGCCAAGTTTCGCGTGGGGCGAGGTGCTGGTGAGGGGTTTGCCTTTCGCCAGTGGCGCAGCGACACAGTATTAATCAGTGCCGAGGCCGGTCGCAAAATCCTTCGAATACAAACTGCGGACAGCCAACGACTCTGATCACCGCAGTCGTCTTCGCTTCGGTCATGGTCACGACCGCGCGGGCCAGTGCGCCTTCGCTGAGCGAATCATTGACAAGCAAAAATGTGTTGATCGTTCCATCGAGCGCAGAAACTTTTTGCCATCCTTCTTCAGTTTCCCGCCAAGCCGCAGGATCGCCGCGCACGGGAAGCATTCCCCTGGACGCCTGCGGTGACGACGGCGGTGGCTGTAAGCGCGCCGTCAAAAGATTGCATCACCACGGCATAAACTCCATGTTGGCCGCGGTGCCCATCATCGCCACTTCAACCGGAAACGGTTCGTTCCGGTCCCGGGAAATCTGATCGTGATATTCCTCCATCCCCAATCCCGTCATCAGGGTGTGGCGCTCGCGATGGTCGGTCCCTTCGCAGCTCTGATGATTGACGAGATAGCGAACGTGTTCATTTTGTCCACCGTTACGCACCGAAGTTGAGAAAACGCGATGAGGTACGAGCAGTTCAGCGCAAAGGAAACGACCATGCCGCTGGAGACGAAATTCAGAAGTCAGAAGCAGCTCTTCGACTTTCGTGGCAGTGGTCATATCTTCCTTTCGTCGTGATTCTATGGGAAGTGTATCGCAGTGTCGAACTAAGTTGCGGCGCTTGATCGTCGATGACGCAGTTGCGAGATTTTATAAACTGCCGTATAACGTCTGGGATTCTGTGTACAAGGGAAGCCGGTGAAAATACGGCACGGCCCCGCCACTGTAAGCGGTGAGGAGCGAAGCAAACAAGCCACTGGTGCGGCAGCGCTGGGAAGGCAGCTTCGGTTCGATGAACCGCAAGTCAGGAGACCGACAGAGTTCACCCCGGTCCGAATCGAGCTTGAAGGGAGCTGCGATGACGATTCTTGTAATTTGCGAATCAAAAAGCCTTCGTGTCGTGGCCTAGAGGGTATCCCACTTCTTGCCCCGGCATGAATATTTTGTCGCCCAGGATTCGATGCGAATCGGGAGCCCATTTTAAATTCAGAACGCGAAAGTGTCGCGGTAGAAATTGGTTTCGACCGAGGACACGGCAACAAACAATACTGGTGGAATGCACGGGAAGTGCGGTGAGAAGCCGCCACTGTCCAGCAACTGTAAGCGACGAGTTTTACCGATTGCACAATGCCACTGCCCTGCAAGGGGCCTAAGACGCAATCGGAGTAGTGCGTCGCAAGTCAGGAGACCGGTTTCACCAGGCTGATGGTCACTCTTTCTGGGAAAAAGGAGACGTCGATGGTCGCCATTTCGTTTAGAGCATCCAGATTC
Organism: Terriglobia bacterium; assembly: GCA_963733545.1. Lineage (GTDB taxonomy): Bacteria > Acidobacteriota > Terriglobia > Terriglobales > Acidobacteriaceae > JAIQFF01. The sequence goes on along the minus strand of CAVTDQ010000009.1, from coordinate 1,463 downwards.
ATAGTCTGCATTAGCCTGGTTTTATCCGCTTCGCTAACGAGCGCACAATCAAACACGACACTGCGAGGCACCGTACACGACCCACTCGGACATGTGGTGGTGAATGCCAATGCCGTCGTTCTTAAAGACGGCATGCAAATCGTCGAGGGAAAATCGGAAACGAACGGAGCGTTTGAGCTGATCGTTCCCGAGGGCGGCCGTTACACCGTCCAGATCGAAGCTCCTGGTTTCGCCTCGCAGACCGTGTCTTCGGTCTTCATCGCGCCGGGCAAAATAACCGACCTTGCGATCTCCCTTAAGATCGGCCCCCTGGTCCAGCAGATCGTGGTTTCAGCAACCGGAACCGCGGTCCCCGACACTCAGGTGGGCGCTTCCATTACCGTCATCGATTCCCAGCAGATGCAGGTCCTGAACAAACTCGACGTTCTCGAGAATCTGCGACTGGTTCCGGGGGCGCAGATTGTACAGACAGGACAGCGGGGCGGGGCCGGCGGTTTGTTTATCCGCGGAGGTGAATCAGACTTCAACAAGATCTTGGTCGATGGAATTCCGGTAAATCAAATCGGTGGAGGATTTGATTTCGCCCGACTGTCGAATACCGGCGTGGGGAACCTGGAAATCCTGCGAGGCTCAAACAGTGTTCTCTACGGAAGCGACGCCCTGAGTGGAGTGGTGAACGTGAGTTCGGAACGGGGCGCCACGCTGATTCCGGAGCTGAAATATTCAGTGGATGGAGGAAATTTCGGTACGCTGAATCAGGCGGTTTCATTGGCCGGAGCTTTTCATGCGTTTGATTATTTTTCTGAGTTTTCCCGCTTCGATACCCAGGGAAGCTTTCCCAACGATTACTTTCACAACACCACGGTCAGCGCCAACCTGGGATGGCAGGTCAACCCGAACACGGGGATCCGGGCCACCGTCCGTCATTTCGCCACCGGCGCCGGCAATCCAAATGCTTTGCAGTTTTACGGAATCCCCGACAACTCGTTTTCGACGAACCAGGATACTTATGTTGGTGCGACCGCCCAGAACCAGACCACTACCCGCTGGCACAATTCGGTTCAATTCGCGTTCGCCCAATTCGATTCAGTGTTTGACAACCCATCCCCGACGGGAGAGCCATTCGATCCGTTTGGTTTTGGGCCGAATTATCTGGGCAAGAAGGTGACGATTCATGGTGCCAATGGCTTCAGTGTCTCCGGTCAGGGAATTTTGGATTTCGGCGGAGTCTATCCTCAGGTGTCGCCGGACTACGAAGCGCGCCGTTCCATCTACGCGCAATCGGATTACAACTTCTTTCGCGATTGGACGGGCGTCTTCGGCTTCCGCTATGAGCACGAAAACGGTGAAGGAATCAGCAGGGACAATTACAGCACGTCCCTGGAAGGCCACGGGAGTATCGCTCATCGCCTCTTCACCACATTCGGCGTGGGCCTGGAGCATAATTCGTTTTTCGGATTTGC
>CAVTDQ010000008.1:0-7579 GCA_963733545.1 Terriglobia bacterium | reverse complement strand
ACGGCCCATCCTCGTCCGCCAACCATCAGCGCCATCCTCTGCCGTCAAAGAGTGCGGAGAGCGAGTCACAACTGCGGCGCGCCTGTTCGGTACAGAAGCGGTCGGCGCCATCGCATCATCGCCACCATTATGATTGGCGCATTCTCCTTCGTGATCTTCCTGATCGCATGGAATGAGAAGGACGAGATGTCCGAGATCTGCATCGTCGTTCGGTGTTGTGCCTATCGGAAACGACTTGGCGAGAATCTCTCCCCGGTCATTGATGTTGAATGCATTGGTGAGTTGCAGGCCTGATCCAGGCCGAATGAGCTTGTTCAGATCCCGCATCGGACCGCCCTCTTCCCAAACGAAGGCATGAATAAAACCGGTCACGCAATCGGACGTTCCGCCTACGACCTGGCCTCGCGAGTTGATGGCTCTGCCGCGGCTGCAGGCATCCCCGGACACGGTTCCAAGATCGTGAATATGCCCATGTCTCCAGATGACAGCATCATGGATGCCAGGCGTCGGCAGGTCGGCGGAGCCCGCGATGTCTCCGGCATCGTTGATCCAGATAGCTTCAGAGTCAGGACCACCGAGTGTGCCGAGGTCCTTCATCTTTCCCTTGCGCCAGCGAAAGGCATGGACGGTCTGGTCTCCCGGCAAGTTGGAATTGCCAATGACCTCGAGGCGTGCATTGACGCATTGCCCGAAGCTTATCGTGCCACCCAGATTTCCCAGATCTGCCATTGTGCCATGGTCCCAGAGGAACGGATCAAGAGTGGGGACGCCGGTGCCCGCATTAGGTGTGAAATCGACGAACGAGCTTCCTACGATGACCCGCGGGCGCTGGTTGTTGCATCCCGGTCCTGGGGTGGTGTCCGGGCCGCCGAGCGTCCCAATGTCCTCGAGGCTGCCATTCTGCCAGAGGAAGACTCGCATTTGCGTCGTGCTTGGGAAGAAAAACTGGGCGAACGGATCGGGTATCCCGTTGTTTCCAAAACCCACGACCTCGCCTGCATTGTTCACAGAGATTCCAATGCTAGAGTTGCCGCCCGGCAATGTACCGAGATCCAGGATGCGTCGGCCCATCCAGAGGACGGCATGAAGTTCGAAGCCGAAGGGAAAATCCGGACCGACAACACCGGTTTGCGATTGGCCGGTGCTCCACCCTCGATCGTTGATTGAGCCAGCCGCGCTAGAGTAGCTGTTATCCAGTGCGCCAAGGTCGATCGGTGTGGCTGTCTCCATTTCGCGGCGTGAGCTAACAGACAATTATCCGGGTAAAGCAAAGGTCGGGCGCATTGGGATCTGGAGTTGCGAAATCAGCATAGGAGGAAACTACGCCGTGGTTGTTGAGGAGTCGGCCACCGTCGCCATCCACCGACCCACGGCTCAAGGGGCCGCCAAATGTGCCGAGATCGATGAGTTTGTAACGATGTTGCGCACCATCATGCTCATGCCCATCCCCACTTTGCTGGGCGATCAGCGAAGGAGCAAGCACCAGCGTAGCAGAAAACGCCATCGCACCTATTCCTAGAAGACTCGGCCTCATAGATACCTCCAGTTTTAAATTGAATATCTTGGACCGGTGTAGCGCATGGCGTTCCTTGCGCCGAGGTGCTACCAATCAGGTTGCTTGGGCGGAGACTTTGGATCAGGTCGCGTCTTGGCTGCAATGCCGCTGAGGTGACCAGTTGGTGACATTTTTGTCCCCTCCTTAACTTATTGCGGATCACACGATTACGACGATCCGTCAGGGCGGGCGTGGCGCACCATAAAGGGTGGTGCTAGACTTCCGTCACTTAGTTTGGGATGTAGTGCGATGGCAACTCCTACTGATTCCCCGCGGAACGACTGCCCTCCTGAAGTTCGCATCGGAGAATTCGAACTCGACTTGAGAACTGGGGAACTACGCAAAAACGGCCAAAAATTCATTCTTCAGGGCCAACCGTTTCAAGTGATAAGCGTCCTTTTGGAACGGCCAGGGGAACTGGTGACTCGCGAGGAACTCAAAAAAAGATTGTGGCCTTCCGACACGTTTGTTGATTTCGACCACAGTCTGAACAAAGCGGTGAACCGCTTGCGCGATGCCTTGGGTGATTCGGCCGAGAAACCCCGTTACGTGGAAACCATAACGCGGCGCGGCTACCGCTTGATCGCTACAGTCGAGCGCATGAAATCAATCTCCGCCAAAACAAAACCGGCGAGCGAAGTCCGACCTGTCGTGGAGAGTTCCCCTACTCAGAGACATCTGGGGAAGCGTTGGTTTTCTTCGCGCCTGCTTGGCAGCCATGCCGCCGCCAATCTGGCGACGATGCTGCTTCTGCTGCTTTCAGGTCTAGCGCTGCTTCACTGGAGAGGCAAATTCGATACAAAACTAAGCACCGCGGAGAATCGCTCTACCCCCAAAGAACGATTCTCTCGACAGCCGACTGCCGTTGCTCAAATTCGGTCGATTGCTGTTCTTCCGCTCGACAATCTGTCCCACGATCCCGAACAGCAGTATTTTGCCGACGGCATGACTGAGGCTTTGATCAACAATTTGTCTAAGGTCGGAGCGCTCGGGTCGTCTCGCGGACCTCCGTCATGCAGTACAAGGCAACGCGCAAGCCTCTGCCTGAAATTGCGCGCGAATTGAAGGTCGACGCAGTCCTCGAGGGCTCAATACAGCGATCGGCAAATCAGGTGCGCATCACCGCTCAACTTGTCGACGGAAATTTGGATGCTCCTCTCTGGGCTCGCAGTTTTGATCGTAATTTAAGTGACGTGCTGGCCCTGGAGTCCGACGTGGCCCAGGCGGTCGCGAGTGAAATTAAGATTACGTTGACACCGGCGGATATGGCGAGGCTTCCCGTGTCGCACACCGTTAGCCAGAAAGCGCATGATGCTTACTTGCGCGGCCGCTATCTTTGGAACACCCGAAACAAGGAGGCGCTGGAGGACAGCATCTCCTTCTACCGGGAGGCCATAAAAGAAGATCCTGAGTATGCGCTGGCCTACGCAGGAATTGCGGATTCGTACATCCTTCTGGAAGACAATGGCTGGATGCCAGCCAGCAGGGCGAATCCAGAAATGCGAATGGCGGCAATGAAAGCCGTGAAAGCTGATCCCAATCTGGCCGAGGCACACATGCTGCTCGCCAATGTACGGGAGACGGAGTGGAACTGGGCAGGGGCTGAGCAGGAATACAAACGCGCTCTGGAACTAAACCCCGGTTCGGCTCGGGCCCACCATTGGTATGCCGTAGTTTTGAGCGAAATGAAAAGGTTCGACGAAGCAATTTTTGAGATTAACCGCGCCGTCGACCTGGAACCGCTGTCGCCTCGCCTGCAGGTGAATCAGTCCAATATTTACTATCTTGCCGGGCGGTTTGATGAGGCACTAGAGATACTCCACTCGCCGATCATAGGCAGCAACTATTCCTCCGCCCGCACTATTTCCGGGTTGATTCATATTAAGAAAGCAGACTTCGGGAGGGCAATTGCAGAACTTCGTGCCAACGTAGAAGCAGATGGCGATGTCTACAGCATTGCCTACCTGGCCTACGGGTATGCGCGCGCCGGACGAAACCAAGAAGCGTTTGCAACTCTCCGTGAATTGCAGCAACTCTGCAGACACGAATATCGCGACCCAGGTTTGATGGCGATAGTGTGGGCGGGACTAGGGAATAAGGATAAAGCGCTGGAATCGCTGCAGGAGGATTATCGTCTGCATGCTTCCTTTGTCGCGTCTTTGGGATCAGACCCCGTGTTTGAGCCTTTGCGGTCGGATATTCGCTTTCAGGCGTTGCTGAGACAAATCGGTCTGCCGTGACCGCAGACCCGTCAACGACCGCAATGCTACTACGCAGTCAGAAGAAATTTGGCACTCCATGTGTGAGGTCGTCACCTTCACCACCTCATTCAAAGGTCGAGCAATTGATGTAGTCGTGGTTTGGAAGTTTGATCGCTTTGCCCGTTCTCTGAAGAATCTGATAGCTGGCCTTGAACTACCAGGGAGTTGGGCATCGACTTCGTGTCGGTTACAGAGGCGGTAGACACCTCGGGGCGAGAACTCCAGGCCGGAGCGGCGGCTCGAGCCCTTCCTACGAAACTTCCGCCCGTCTGGAAGATATTCCATCTGAAGTTGAAGTCCCCGGCATCGACGAAAAAAGACATTGATGTCCGCATCGACAAAATTCCCTCACCGTGCACCCCTCAATGCCACACTGGCCCATTTTTTGCGCGTGAAAAACCCGTTAATCTGCGACCTACTCCACTAGCACCTGATCGACCAGTTGGCTAATAGCGCGATGCGCCTCCCCGATCGCTGTACGATGATCTGGCGTGCCGGATAGGTCTGTATTCGCAAACGCGATTCGTCCAAACGGTGCGGACCGCAAAATATCCCGTGCTGGAGGCTTTCCGTTGCTGCCGAAGAAGAATCCAGGCTGCGGGCTCACATATGCATGTCCCCAGCGGTTCAGAACAATGCCGGCAATATCGCGAGCTGCATCGAACCCGTATGCCGAGAACATGTCGCTCAATTGAGTGCGGATCAGTCGCTCGTAATCGCGAAAGGGAGTAGTCAGCAGCTGACGACGTCCCCAATCCCCTTGATCCTGGAGCGGCAAACCGTAGCGCGGGAAAAGGACCTTAAGCGTGAGCACGACGGGAGAGTCCGGACCGATTGTCTTTGTGTCGGTCGAAAATGTCGGAACCTTTCGGACCGCCGTAAAGCCCCCCAATCCTTCAAACCACTGGCAGCCCGAGATACCCAATTTGTATAGAAAGCGCCAGTTGCGCAGAGCTACGTTCGCCATCATGCATGGTGAGCGATAGAACTGATCGTAAGCTTTGCGATGGGTGTCAGGCAGGTCGCGAATCACGCGCTTCGTCGTCCAACAGCCTCCCGCCATCACAACCGATCGCGCTTTGACACGGTACAGCTTGCCGCCGCGCGTGTACGCGATAGTAACGAAATTCGAGGTGGACGGCTTGCCTTCATGCTGCACCCACACCACCGAGCTCGCCAGTCGAATTCGAGTTGCCTGACCGGGGCGATCTAGCGCTTGAAAGTTAATGTTGTTACGGCAGACGGCCTCGAGCGAGTTGGGACCAGGAATCGAATCCGGGATGAGTCTCTTCACCATATGCCGCGCAATTCCATCGTTTCCGCCCGAAAACGAGAGCGCAGGTTCATCCATCGAGCGATCTACATCGAAGGCATAAATGCAGTACGCGGAGACCACGTCCGGTCCCGCTCCGAACCCGCCGCCCTCCTCGGCCATAAATATTTGAATGGTTTCGCGGCTCAGACCGTAGGTGCTCATCAAATAGCGTTCCATCGTAACGCTATCCAACTGCCGCGATTTCTCATCGCCGGGATATGCAAAGGGTAATCCCGACGTTTTTTGCTCGTTGTACTTGAGTAATTCAAAGCGAATCTTTTCTGGAATGGGCGCGCCTTGCAGCTTTTTCTTCCACGGATCAATCAGCCACATGCCCGGCTGATGCCCGAATTTCGCTCCGAAATAAAACCCGACGGGTTCCCTTGCATCTTCAAAACTATTCCCTAAAGGAATTTCCGGAGAAGAGCTACTCCATTTCTGATATTCGAACTCACGCCACTTCAGGCCGATCAGCTCAAAAACTCTCGCGATGAAGCTGTGCGGCAAGGGCACCTGGAAATGATCCGCGCCCTGCGGGCCCACGATGCGCTGTCCATCAACCAGAAATTCATTTCGTTTCGCCTCTCCCCCGAACACAGGATGATTGTCGAGAACCAGGCAGGTAGGCTTTGGCCCGGCATACGTTTTGGAAAAACACTGCCGCGGAAAGGCCGGATACGCCTCCGCCCACCACAACGCAGTCAAACACCTCATCTGTGTCTATCGTGTCCGACGGAAGTGATTCAAAGAAGCCATCGCGAATCTGGTGGCCCGCGTTCATCACTTCGAGAGTGTTCCCATTCGAATTGGCGTAATCCCCAATGCCGCCGTAACCCGTCCAGTCATCGGCGTCATGCGGCCAGCAGTTGCTGTGGGGTGAGCGGGCCAAGCAAGACACCACCGGCAGCTAGCAGAGTTGAATTCAGGAAGTCACGCCGGCAAATCGGTTGATAGATGCCCAGCGTTCGAGCGTGCGTCTTCTCGTCCGACACTACAGTCCTTTTCTCCAGTTCAGATCGATATCATCCTAGGTTTACGGCAATGGTCAGAGCGGCAACGTTGTTTGGGCTAGGCGATGATTTGAATATATCCTGAGATGTCTGTGAGAACTTCATGACACCCTAGAGAATCAGACGAAATGCGTCATCCAGCCCGGTTAAGCCACACGTGACGCATCAGACGGGTAATTATATCGAAACCGGGCCGCGCCTTTGCAGTACCTGCGGAAAGCCGTTCCGACTGAAGCGTCCCTGGCTAAAACAGTGCAGCGCACGTTGTCGGCAGCGAGCCTACATTCAACGTCAGCCCATCAGGACTTTTTCGCGAGATCGCTGAAACATTTGTTGAGCATCGCGGAAGAGTGCAGGGCAATGGGTGTAGATTTGGTATCACTGAAACAGAACGTTGATACCACCATACCGGCAGGCAGGCTCACATTTCAGGTACTGGGAGCGGTGGCGGAATTTGAGCGCGAGATGTTAAGGGACAGAGTGAAAGCCGGGATGGCTCAGGCAAGGCGGTCCGGAAAGCATATCGGGCGGCCTGCTCGGCGAACGCTCCATGCGACCGAAATCGAAAGAATGAAGTTGCTGCGATCTCAGGGTGCAAGCGTTCGCAAATTAGCGATGGATTTTGACACTACACAATGGATGGCTGCGAGGGTAACCGCTCCTGCGCCACAGGGGGTGGCGATGCCATAATGTTCCGGAGTGCCGTGCAGCAGTTTTCTGTTGAAGAGAGTTGCTGTCAGTTTTGGTGTCGTCGGCGACCTAATTGATCCTGGCTCGGAGTCTCCCCAGAGGACTTTGAAAGTACAAATCGGTATAGCTATTCGTACCGGAAACCGGGACTATCACCTTCATGCGACGAAGGTGAACAATTGCCGATCATGGAAAAATTACTTTTGGCTGTCGAGTCGTTTTTGGCCAGCCCAATTACTTGGGGTCTCGCCACCCTGGTGCTTAGCGCAGTCGCGCTAAGTGGCAAATTTCGGTGTCATACGAGACCCCGTGAACAGTATTGATTTTGTTGCTGACCTTGCATGTGGTGCCTGCGGCCCCCTTGTTCGTCGCCGTTAGATAGTCGCCCAGCGTCGTCTCGGCGGAAAAACAGGACTGGGCATCACCGTTTATAGTTGAAGCTCCCGCTTTAGTGCTTACGTGAGTCTCCCAGAGGCCCGGCTTGACGGGAACGTCGGAAAGCTGAGCAAGCAAAGACGAGGGCGCTGCCAGGAAAACTGCGGCAGCGCAAAGGACGAACAGGTCCGAATGCTTCCAAGGCTTCATGAAAACGCTCCTAGTGGAGAGTCGAGTATAAACGCCTGATTCCGCCAACCGCTGTGGGTCGCTAAAGAGACTTCCGCTTTTCAAGGTCCATCGTCCCAACCGGAGAGGGTTTGAGGGTGTGGGCTGAGATACTCCACTTCCGGCCAGCATCCTCACCAACTTC
>CAVTDQ010000007.1:810000-2454969 GCA_963733545.1 Terriglobia bacterium | reverse complement strand
GGACGCTCGTGCCCGCTGGCCCTTTGTTCCCATGTGGGATAACCATGAGTACAGCTGGCAAGGATGGCAAGCCTTGCAAGTGTTCAACGGCAAAACGCGTCCCGCGCAGACACGCAAGGTCGCTGCTATGCAGGCATTTTTTGAGTATCAGCCCGCGCGTATGGTGAAGAGCGGTGGTCCCTCGTTAGAAGTGTTCAATCCACCTAAGGTTCAGGATGCCCCAGTCACTGTTTTCGATGAGCATGGACTCGGGCAGGAGGCCAACAACCTTGCGGCGATCCATAGTCTGAAGGGACATCGGTCCCTGCGCTGGGGGCGGAACCTGGAGCTCATGATCACCGACGAGCGAAGCTACCGATCGGAGGACCCCGGAACCAAGTTCGCAGACGCAGACTTCTTTAATAAGGACTATTCGGAGTTCGTGCCTGAGGAGGTGTTTGAAATACTCGATGGCGGCCGGGATTACAACGGAGGCAAACCGCCGGACACTATCCGTTTCGGGGACAAGCAAGTTCCGAACCTGCGTAAGGCGGATCCCGCGCAGACCATCCTCGGAGCCGAGCAAAAAGCGTGGTTTCTGGAACAACTGCGGAACTCAAGAGCTACCTGGAAAATCTGGGGCAGCACAACTGCGACGCTGGATATGCGCGCCGACCCACTGAACATTCCCGCAGGGATGGTTGCAAGCGCCTGGCCGGGTGCTGGGTATGCCAACTTAGGCGATGGCGTCAGCCTTGCCTATCTCGAGCGCGGTGAGATTTACGATTTCATTCAAGAGCATGGGATTACCGGGTTTGCCACGGTGGCAGGCGACCGGCATAGCTTCTGGGCTGGTTTATCGGCGAAGTCTCTCCCGCCGAAGTCCTTTGAACCCGTAGGTGTGGCATTCGTGACTGGATCAGTCTCCGCGCCCGGAACGGTGGAGTCGATGGAACATCACATGCCCAAAGACGCTCCACTGCGGGCTCTGTTCCTCGGGCAAGGCCCCGGTGACAACCATCCGCAACCCACTATTAATATGCTGGTGCGTCACGGTGTTCGGTCATGCCTGGAATATGCGAAGAGTGGCGACGTGCAAAAAGCACGCCAGCTTTCCAACCGGGATTTGTCACCGCACTTGTCGTTTATTGACATGGGCGGCCATGGCTATGCGGTAGTGCACGCAGCAGCCGACCGGCTGGAGACGGATTTCATCTGCCTGCCGCGTCCCATCGTTCGCCAGGACCAGCCGGATGGCGGACCCATTCTCTATCGGGTTCGACACGCTGCAAAGCTCTGGAGCAAGCACCAACGTCCGAATCTCGAGCAGAAGGTGATAGAAGGCAATCCGGCGTTCTCGATTTAAGGATCGGCTAACGAGAAAATCGCTCCCACGACCTACGAAATCCGGATGTGAGCCCACCCGCCAGACCGGCAAAAGGTACATCGCGATCCTGATTCTGAATATGGAATGTAAAGAGGACGTTGCATTGAACGGGCGATGATCCCGATAATACGGGCTCATGAAAATTCAGCCTCAAAAACAACTCGTTCTGTTCCTCCTGATAAGTATCAGTCTGGTTTGGGGACAGACCAGCACCAGCGGAGGGGCCGCCGATTCGTCCGCACCTCCTGCTTCTTTTCCCGCGCCAACGCCAGCCGCTCTCGCCACCGCCGAACACGCGATCTCGGGACACGACCCCGGCCCCTCGGGCCCGAGTCCTGTCACTGACCTGCTGAAGCTGCTGCTGGCCAACGTCAACTCGACAGAAGCCTTTACGAACATGGAGGCCATGTGGGCAACCGACCGCTATTTTGACTTTGCCAGATTTCAGCAGACCGCAAAGAATGTCGCGGAGATGATGCGGCAGGCAGGACTGGACGACGTCCAAATAGACCAGGGACCCGCCGACGGTGTGACGCAGAACGGCTTTTGGACGCAACCGATCGCATGGGACGCACATTCTGCCACATTGGAAATCGTCTCGCCTCACGTCCCAAAAGATATGCGCGTTCTTGCCGACTATCAGAAAATCCCTACCTCGCTGTGCCAGTGGAGCGGTCCCACTCCACCCGGAGGCGTAGAGGGTGAGCTTGTGCTGCGGCCGAATGACATTCGCAATGCGGACCTGAAGGGAAAATGGGTACTTGGCCGCCGCATGTCCAAGACCGATTTGAAGCAGGCCGGTGCACTGGGCCTTCTGCGCGAGAGCGAGGTGAACCCGACGCTATTGGACGAGCGCGACTGGGAGAACGATTTCGGAGATAACGGCTGGGCCTTCAATAAAAACGATACGCCTACGGTGTGTTTCTCTATTACACCGCGACAGCAGCAATATCTTTATGAGTTGTTAAAAAAAGGACCAGTGAAGCTCCGCGCCAAGGTTGACACCCGTTACTACGAAGGAAAGTATCCGTATGTGAGCGGCGTCATTCTCGGCACCGACGCTCTTGGCGGCAACGGTGCTGGCGCGGAGGAAGTCCTCTCACTTGGACATCTATATGAAGAGGGCGCCAACGATAACTCCAGTGGTGTCGCATCCATTCTTGAAGCCACTGCCACCCTCAACCGGCTGATTAAGGAAGGCAAATTACCCCGGCCAAAGCGGACCATCCGCATGCTGGCCATGGGTGAGCGCTATGGCACGCTCGCGTATCTCGATGCCCACAAGGACCGAATCAGGCGAACCATCGCCGCCATGTGCATCGACACACCCGCCGGATGGCAGTATCTGGCAGGAACGCAGTTCATCTGGTCCATGAATCCGCAATCGGCTAGTTCTTTTGTGGATGCATTTACTGTGCGCCTTGCCGCGGAATATTTCCCCATGGTGCGCCGTCCCCATTTATGGAGCGAATATAACCGGGGCGCGTACTACGGTGGCACTGACGATGACCTCGGAGAGTCGATGATCGGTATTCCCACGACCTCGGTAAATAGCGGCCACGGAATTCCTGCCCACCACACCAGCTTCGATACGCCGGCCCAGGTCGATCTCAAATCCCTGCGTGACCTCGCCGTCATGAATGCGGCTTACGCATACTTTCTGGCATCGGCGGGACCGGAGCAGATGCACTGGATGGCCGAGTTAGCTGCGGAGCGCGGATACGATCAGATCAATTCGGGAACGGCAAACAGCCTGGATTTGGTGGCTGCGGCAAAGGACGCCGACAGCCTGGGCCATCTTCTTTATTGGGAGAAGGCTCGCGTCGATTACAACCTGGCGCGCGAAACCAGGGCAGTCAAACAGGCCGCCGATCTCCAGCCGGAACTGGCCGCGCTTGCCTCCTTTGCCGCAGCGCAGAAAGTACGGATCGAAGGCGCTGTCGCGGACCGCGCAACGGAACTCCATTTGGCAACGATACAGCCGATGCCCCCCAGCTTCGGTCCCGAAGCCGAAAAGATCGTCGTTCGCCGCAAGCGAATGGGCCCTCTTCCATTGGATGAGATCCCGGAGAGTCAGCGGGAAGGATTTCCTGACAGCGGCTTCTGGTCGCCAACTATGGCAGCACTTTACTGGTGCGACGGCAAACGCAATCTAGCCGAGGTCATCAAAAACACGGAAATGGAATTGGGCCCCCAAAATAATTTTAACTGGGTGGGTTATTTTAAATTCCTGCAGCGGCACGGTTACGTGGACTTCGTGCAGCACTGAGGAAACCAAAACAACCTGCAGCTGTGGTGGCTTCTGCGGTTTGAACACGGGGCCACCCGCGCGAGTCCAGAATCGCTCTCCAATGTCGTCCATTGAGGCGGGTGTGGCTAGCGGAACCGCTCAAGAACGGTACAATCCGAGCGGATCCGTGCTGAAAAAGGGGATTCCAGTTGATGCTAAATGAGATTCGTGTTCTTTAAGATAGTCGTAGATGTTTTGCTGGTCCGCCGCGGCTGTGGGCGTCCAGCGAATACGCATCAGGAGTTAAGCATCCGCTCGATGCGCGCTTCCATCTCTTCCTCTTCGATAAACTCCCCCCGGTCGGCCTGCGCGATGCCCTCGCGCACGGCGGCGCGAAACCGGGAGTCCTGCTCAAGCAGACGCAAGGCAGCATCCTTTACCAGGCGCTCGGTATCCGTACCGGCATGACTGGCAATCTGGGATAACTGCGCTTCTTCCTCGGGGGTAAAGTGGACTTCCATCCCTGCCAGTGTAGGAGCGCTAGTTTGTGCTGTCAACGAGACGCTGTGTTCGTCCCGCCAAGTTTCTAGCCGGGCTACACTATAAGCGGCAGCGTGCCGCGAGTTGCTACTCCAAAATGATGTTTTTCTCAAACATCAATAAGGTATGGCAAGCAGTTGCTCTTCCTGGATGCTTCGTTTCAATTGAATCCGGGCGAAAAAGTCGGACTGAAAATCCGGGGACAGACGGAACGTTCCCTTTTCCTATTTGAATGACCTGCTTGACATCCCGTTCCGCTAGGCTACGATTGAGTCAGGAAAGCATGAGCGATCTTCGAAGCCAATTAGTGAATCTCTCCGCCGACGAAAAAGTGGAACTGCTGGACGCGGTGTGGGAAAGCCTTGAAGCCGACGCGCAGTCGCTGAGCGAAACACAGCGGGCAGAGTTGAACTCCCGCCTGGCGCGACATGAAAGAAATCCCTCCGATGTTATTCCCTGGGAAAAGGTCCGGGCAGGCCTATTCCATAAACCATGACACTTCCCGTGGTCTGGCTGCCTGAAGCCGATGCCGACCTGAAAGAGGCACGTGCGTGGTACGACAACGTGCGACCCGAACTTGGCGAGCGCTTCGCTTACGCAGTGGAGGATACCGTCGAGACAATTGCTGAAGGCGCGCTGCAATTTCCAGTTGTTCATCGCAACTTTCGTCGTGCCGGGGTGAGGCGCTTTCCTTTTGGCATCTTCTTTGAGGTACAGGAATCCAGGATTGTGGTGATTGCTTGCTTTCACGGCAGGCGTGATCCTCGGCAGTGGAAGGTACGCGGTTGATCGCCGGGAAAATACAATCCCCTTCTTTCCAACCACCTCTCGGGTCAACCTTCAATAATCCAAAGCACCAGCATTAGCGAACAATTTCCCAGCCACGCTACACTGGAAAGTCAGTACCGCGTTTTGCTCCTATAAAATGATCTCTCTCTCAAACATCAATAAGCAGTATGGCAAGCAGTTGCTCTTCGTGGATGCTTCGTTTCAGTTGAATCCCGGCGACAAAGTGGGACTGGTCGGTCCCAATGGGGCGGGCAAGACAACGCTCTTCCGCATGGTGGTCGGCGAGGAGACTCCCGACGATGGCGCGGTCTCAATCCTCCTGCACATTATCTTCGAGCCAGTGCCGGCAAGGCATGTTTAGGTGACTCGATACTGAAGCCGGCTTCTTGGCAACGACCGCTGCCGATGAAACACTGTTTTGCCATTGGTTCTCATTGTCATGGAGAAGTGAGAATCAATGAGAATCCTTCGTCCGAGCCAGTTGCTGCTTTTTGAGTCCCATCTGCTTTGCAAACTCGGCGTCGACCATACTCGCAGGAAGAAGTCTGGGCAAAGTCCAATTCTTGAAACGTTGCGGAATAACCGCGTAGCGTACCTTCGGTCTCGCCGTGCTGAGTGCGACGTGGACGGCTTCGCCCAAACGCTCAGGCGTTAAGCCATTGGCACGTGCTTCGGCGACGATGAATTTCTGGAAGTTCTGCACCGCCTCCCAATACTCCGTCTGCTTGAACTCACTCAGATCTTCTTTTTCGCCCTTGTCATACATCGCCGTGTTCACGGTGCCTGGTTCAATGATCACGACGTCGATGCCAAATAACATCAGTTCTCGCCGCAGCGCGTCCGACATTCCTTCAAGACCAGATTTGGAAGCGCTATAGGCGCCGAGAAGCGGGATAGCAACTTTTGCGACGGTAGAGCTGATGTTCACGATGCGCCCTGTGCGCCCCTGCCGCATCTTATCCGTTCCCAACAGAGACGCAAAGGCTTGGATTACGACAAGCGGGGAGACCATGTTGACCTCCAACTGCCGCCTGTACTCGCTGGGCCTCAGATAAAGCAGCGGCCCGCTCACCACAATTCCTGCATTGTTCACCAAGCCAACAAGATTTCTGTCGCCCGTCATGGAGCCGACCTTCTGGGCAGCTTGATGTACAGCTTCGGCATCCGTTATGTCCATAATGAGGGGCACGAAGCTGTTCCCGAACTCCCTTTGCAAACGATCGGCGTCAGCTGGCTTGCGTACAGAACCGAACACGCGAAATCCCTTTGAAATAAGCACCTTTGTGGTTCCCCAACCGATTCCGGTGGAAACCCCCGTGACTACGACATTTTTGCTGTTTGCCATCGCATTTCTCCCAAGATGATCACTGTTCATCTTCAACATGTGCAGCGTACATCTTTGGCCCATGACATGTCAAGGTGTACAGTGTTCCGTATGCCGTATCCGTCGAAAACAGACCGTCAAACCATCCTTTCTGCTGCGGTTAAGGAACTTGTTCACGGGGGTATCCGCGACTTATCGCTACGGAACATCGCTGCTTCCCTCGACCTCGCGCCCAACGCGATCTACCGTTACTTTTCCGATCGCAGTGCACTCGAAGCTGCCCTGGCGAACGAAGCTGCCCGGCAACTGGAACTGGCGCTGAGGAAGGCAGCCGACGGGCGCGAACCGGTCCCCGCAGTCCGCAGAATGTCATCTGCTTACATCAAGTTCGCTAGGCACAACCGCCACCTCTACGAGGTAATGATGAGTCGCCACGCGCCAGGGCACGATGCGACCTCACACCTGAGTCTTTGGACGTTCACCGTCGAGCAGGTGCAACGAATTGCCGGTTCGGATCGAGCTGCGCAGGCGTCCGTCGCGCTTTGGGCATTCCTGCATGGAGCCGCGACACTGGAAGCCGCTCAAGTGTTAGGCGAGATCAAACCGGCAAGCGGTCTCGACTTTGGGTTTGAGGCGTGGTTGATGGCTGTTTCTACGCATCGGGATCGCATAGATGCACTTCGAATCAAGCCCACGAAAACAAGGACAAACAAGAAGGTCTCTGCGCGTGAAAGGTCGGCGCGAAGCGCCAAGTGAGGAGTCACATTGGTGTCATTGATAAGGGCCTGTGTCCCCGTCAGTACCTTTAGGTAACATTTGGAACGTGGGACGTTCCGACAGAAATAGGCGTGATTGGATCACTCTCGAATGTACGGGCAAACCTTCAATAATCCAACGTGCCAGCGTTGGCCGGCAATTTCCCAGCCGCGCTACACTGGAAAGTCAGTACCGCGTTTTGCGCCTCCAAAATGATCTCTTTCTCAAACATCAATAAGCAGTATGGCAAGCAGTTGCTCTTCGTGGACGCTTCGTTTCAGTTGAATCCCGGCGACAAAGTGGGACTGGTCGGTCCCAATGGGGCGGGCAAGACAACGCTATTCCGGATGGTGGTCGGCGAGGAAAGTCCCGACGATGGTACGGTCTCTGTCCCCAAGAAGTTGACGATCGGCTACTTTCGCCAGGACGTCGAGGAAATGCAGGGCCGCTCCGTCCTGGATGAAGCCATCGCAGGCAGCGGACGCGTCGGCGATCTGCACCACGAACTAGAAGCCTTGCAGCGGGACATGTCCGACCCCGACAAAGCTGATGACATGGACCGCATCCTTGATCGCTTCGGTCACGTGCAGGAGGAGTACGAACATTTAGGCGGTTACGCGCTCGAATCGCAAGCCCGCGAAGTGCTCCACGGCCTGGGATTCAAAGACGATCAGATTGACGGCGACGTGGGCGCTCTCTCCGGCGGATGGAAAATGCGGGTTGCGCTGGCGCGCGTCCTGCTCGGAATGCCGGATGTCTTGCTGATGGACGAACCGACGAACCATCTCGACATCGAATCCATCATCTGGCTTGAACAGTTTCTCAAGTCATTTCCCGGCGCGTTGCTCATGACTTCTCACGACCGCGAGTTCATGAATCGTCTGGTCTCAAAGATTGCAGAGATTGATGGCGGCGAAATCATCACCTACTCGGGTGACTACGATTTCTACGAGCGCGAAAGGGCGGTGCGAGAAAGCAACCAGCAGGCAGCATTTGCCCGGCAGCAGTCCATGCTCGCCAAAGAACAGCGCTTCATCGATCGTTTCAGGACGCACGCCGCCAAAGCGGCCCAGGTGCAGAGCCGGATTAAGGCCCTGGACAAAATCGAGAAGATCGAACTACCCAAAAAACGGCAGGTCGTGAAATTCGACTTTCGCGTCCCTCCGCGATCCGGCGAACAGGTTGCCGTCCTTGAGAATCTGCACAAGAGTTACGGCCCGCGTGTGATTTATGAAGGGTTCAATCTCACCATCCGCCGCGGAGAACGCTGGGCCGTCATGGGAAGAAACGGCGCGGGCAAGACTACGCTGCTCAAGATGATTGCCGGAGCCAGTGCTCCAGATGCGGGAAGCGTGCGGCTCGGCGCCAGCCTGTATATGGGCTACTTCGCGCAACAGTCTTTAGAAACGCTCAATTCCGATCTCACCGTCACCGAACAGTTGCAGCAGGATTTCCCCCAGGACAGTATTGGTTCGTTGCGGAATCTCGCGGGAGCATTCCAGTTCTCCGGCGACGACATAGATAAGAAGATCCGCGCACTCTCCGGCGGAGAAAAATCGCGGCTGGCCATAGCGCGCATGCTCTACAACCCGCCGAACTTCCTGGTGCTCGATGAGCCCACCAATCACCTTGATCTTGCGACCAAGGAGATGCTGGTGGACGCCCTGAAAGATTTTGAAGGCACCATGATTTTCGTGTCGCACGACCGCATGTTCCTTCGCGGTCTCGGCTCACGTGTGCTGGAACTGGGCGGTGAGAGCGGCACCGACCGCAATCCCACTGTTTATCCGGGGTCGTATGTTGAGTACGTGCAGAAGCTAGGGCACGAGGCGCCTGGGATCTATTCGTAGGTTTTGTGCAACAGGGGTACGTCCCGTCTGTCCCCGTGTTTTCCCGCAGACGCATCCCCGCCGAGAAGTGCGCTAGATTTACTTGCCAAGAATCAGGGGCACATAGCTTCTTGTGTCTTGCAGCAATTCTTCGCGAGTGATACCAACCTTGGCGCGAAGCTGCAAACCCTGCAGCAAGTCAACGAGCAACCGGCCTCGCACCTTGGCAGAGGGTGTGCGAGTCAGGCTCCCCGCCTTTATCTCCCGCTCGAAACGTTTCGCGAAAATATCAGCGGATGCCGTGAAACCCTTCGCGAGCCAGGAACGAATCTCTGTCACCCGCTCCGAATGTCCCAGCGCAGCGGCGGCCAACATGCAGCCGCTGCGAGCGTCGCCGGTAGCGGTGTTGACGGTAGCCTCGCAAAAGGTGGTCACGGCCTTGTGGATGTCCGGCTCCGCTTGAAACGCTGCCATTTTGGGAGCTCCATAGATCAGCGCATAGCGCTCGACGGCCCTTAGCAGCAGGGTGGACTTGTCTCCGAAGGCTCGGTATAGCGCGGGTTTGGTGACGTTCACGGCGCGCGCGATCCGATCCACGTCCACTCCTTCGTACCCATGCTCCCAAAACATCTCAACGGCACGGTCCAGTGCTTCGTCGGGAATGAAGCCTTTTGGACGTCCTGGGGGGCGCTTCGCAACATTAGTTACCATCGCGTACGAAACTCCTTGCATTGCATCTGTTGTTATCGTACTCTCGCGTATGTAATGCTGCAAGACGGTAAAGACAGGAGACGCCCATGGAACATTCGATCGTTGTCGTCACCGGCACCACCTCCGGGCTAGGTTATGCGGCAGCCCGCACTCTTGCCGGAGAGGGCTGGCGCGAGATCATCGTCACCGGACGCAGCCTGGCGCGGGTGCGCGAAACGGCCACTCAGCTCGCGGCTGAGACCAAGAAACAGGTCTTTACGCCGCTGGAACTGGATCTGGACGCGCCGTCCAGCGTTCAGTCCGCCCTCGCCGAGCTAGTTAAGCGAGGTCGGCCGATCGATTTCCTCTTGCTCAATGCAGGGATGGTCCCAGGTAAGAATCGCGTGCTCACTGCGGCGGGCATCGAGGCGGCTCAGGCCCCGCTCATCGGCCATCATCAACTGACTGTCGGGTTGCTCCGCGCCAACCTGCTGAGCCCTGGCGCGCGGATTGTTATCGCGGGCGCAGAACCTGCCCGTGGGGGCGTGCCGATGTTCAGCTACACCGATGTGCCAGCCTTCGCCGCCAAATACTTCCGGGGAGACCGGACCGCCGCTATCGAAGCCCTGATTCGCAACGGGTCAAACGTGAAGTACGTGCCCAACAATACATATGCCGACGCGAAGCTCATTATCGCTTGGTGGGTCGCGGCGCTGGCGCGCCGGCTACCCTCCGGCATGGCCGTGTACGCTGTCTCGCCCGGTGGGGCGACCGCCACCAAGGTGGTACGAAACGCTGGCCCGGCGTTGAAATATCTGTTTATCCCAATCGTGAACCTCATTCCCGGCATGAATCAGACGCCGGAGACCGCGGCCCGTCGGTACCTCCAGGCGTCGGAGTTCGGAACCGACGTCTCAGGGCAATTCTTCGCCTCGGCTCAAGGGAAGTTCTCAGGCCCAATTGAGGTGCAACGCCAGCCACACCTCTACGATCGCGCCAGCCAGGAAGCCGCGTGGCAAGCCGTCGTCAAGGTCTCCGGCGTCGACTTGTCTCACCCAGCATCCCTAACCGCCGTGTCCTGAGGAGCGCTGATCGGCGCGCAACTGGATGCCAAACAACATCGCCGGGGGACGTCGGAAGAAATTGCGAAGGCCGTCCTCTTCCTTGCCTTCGACGCGACCTTTACGACCGGCGCGGAACTTCCGTTAGACGGAGGATGGTCTCAACTCTAAGGTGTGGAGCGTTCGGGAGGGTAAGCTGGCATCGAGAACGGTCTTCAATGACTCGCATACCATTGCGCACCTGATGCAATAGCGAACCCAGTAGCGGCGGCTCGGGCGTCGCCACTGCGTGCTCCTCCCGAGAGGAAACTTCGTGTTCGGCGCGACCATAACGACCGGCGCGGAACTCCCTCGGTAAAAAAAGGCGCAACAAGATGCATAACTTGGCAGTGAGCTGTTTGGCGGTTGCTTATGTCTCAGCGAACGTATACGCCATCGTGAAGATGCGGGTGTTTGAGTTAGCCCGTTCGCGCAACCATCTCCTACTCTATGGCGTCCCCTTCATATTGGGGGGCTCTGTCATTCTGATGGGAATCAAGCTCATGGAGATCATGCGCCGATTTGATGAATGGGCTGCCTAACGGCCCACTCAACTAAGTTCCAGTTACGATGGCGGGTTGGCCCGGGCTTTTTGATCACTCTGACATCATCAACATAGTGGGTGCCCCGTACTTGCCTATTGTGCAAGGTCGGATGCGATGCTGCCGGTAGTATAGGTTCACGAGTACGCACATCGGTTTACTCGTAGATCCATTTGTCAGGGCGATCTTGATCGTGACCGCTGAATCACAGAGAGGAATTTGTGAAAGTCGCCACCTTCAACATTAACAACATCAATAAGCGGCTCGACAACCTCCTGGCTTGGTTAGCGAAAGCTGAACCGGACGTGGTGAGTCTCCAGGAGCTCAAGGCAGAGCAGGCAAGCCTTCCCCGTAAATGCCCTTCGGACTCTCGGGTACGAAGCGGTCTGAGGAAAAACCCGTAGACAGACGGGACGTACCCCACATTCTAATTCGCAAAAAACTGTGAGCGTCCCGTCTGTCCCCTACTTTCGGTAGCGGCTGAATTTGAAAGTCAATGTTTGAGTTGGCGTCATCCTGAGGGACTTTAGTCCCGAAGGATCTTGCGCGCATCGCCCAACTACTGGCCTGCTTCATATCCGCTCCACGCCGGATGCTTCGCAAGCTCAGCATGACGCCTTCTATGAAGGGGCAAGAATCGCAAATTCAGCCACTATCCTAACTTTCCAAATATTTGACTTTACATCCCAGAGTTCGCTCAACTTCTTCCACATTTCAAACGCCTTTTGCATGCGCGGATCGGTAAAGAGTTTCACGCAAACCTCGCGCTCGACCGGTCCAGCCACCACACATTGCAGGTCGGTCCGCCGGGCTACCTCTTTCGCCGGGATACTAATCTGTGAAACGAACCGGCCCGCATCGGCAATCGTGGCACCGAAGACCAGTCGGTCCAGGCCCGACCAGAGAGCGCAGGCCATGCACATCGCACACGGCTCGCACGTCGTATACAGGGTGTAGCCCTTGAGGGATCCCGAGCCCAGCTTTGCGCAAGCGAGTCGAATTGTCAGGGTTTCGGCATGCGCGCTGGGATCGTGGTCGGGACCCACGCGATTCACCGCGCGCATCAGCCGCTCACCGGTAGCCGTGCTCACAATGTCTGCGCCGAACGCCATCGGATGATCCGTGCTCAGCGTCTCCGCCGTGAAGGCAGCCACGGATCGCATCCGCTCGTGGTCGATTGCGCTCACGCCGTCCGCAGCCAACGCGTGTGTGGCCAGAATCCCTGTGCTGAAGGACGCCGCGCCAGCCTGCACCAGAAAACTCCGCCGATTTAGATTCATGCGCTCGTCTCGATAGTGGCCATGCAGAAATCATACCAGCCGCGTTATTTCCCTAACCCGACTTATCGTTACGAATTGGACGTCAATAAGACGAATTTTACGCTGCGTGCCGGCTTTGCTCTGCTACCGATACCCTCTGATGTTGCAGAAGAATCCGGAAGCCAAGTCCATGCGTGATCAGCAGTAAGGGCACGATGAACGTCGGAATGAAATACGTGGCACCCAGTTGACCTGCCATCAGCCCAGCATGATTGGCCTGGTAGAACGCATTGAAGAGATCGGCTGTACCCCAGAGACTGAAGATCCATGCAATGACAACGCCGGATGCACTGGGCAGCGATATCAGCGCAAGCAAGGCGAGAATCGCCGCAATGATGTCCCCATAGGCGGCGGAACGCGCAAAGGCAGACGGCAGGTCAGGCGATACCACCCCTGGCACCAGAAATGCCAATCCCATGAAGCGGAAGCTGTGGAGGATCAGCAGAGGCCGCAACGCTTCCGCCCGTGGCCGGAGGCGGAGTTTCGGCCAGATGTACCGGGCGGCGACGATTCCCCACGCGATGAAGCTGAATGCGATGCTGACGAAAAATGCAAGTTGCGTTTGCATAAATTCCTCCTATTGGGATTCCAGCCATTCAGGGCGGCTGGTGGCAGAAATGCCCTTCTTGTTGACTGACGCTGCAGACTTGGCGCGGTCGGCGATGGCACGGTCAACGACGCCGTGCTCGAGCCGCCACATATTGGATTCGGGCGCGACCTGCGGCTGGGATGGGAACGGACGGCGCAGTTCCCTATCGTAGCGATCAAAATTGAAGCCGGGGCTGAGCGGGGCGATGAGGAACTGCGCGAACTCTCGAAGCCAGTTGCCAAAAGTACGCTGGTTGCGGGGTTGCGCCGCATAGCGGCGAGCGATCGTCTCGAAGTCCTCGGGGGAGCGCCCCGTCGCATCGAGCACATCGGTCGTCGGCGCGCCAAGTTCAAAGGCGCCGCGCTTGTGATCATCGATGTAATAACGCACGTTGCTCAAGACATCGATAGGCAAGCCGGCCATCCGTGCACCCTTCATGAACAGCCATGTTGGGGTCGGCACCACTCTGACCGATCGTCCAAGAGCCCGGCCGATGGCTCTGGCTATGTCCTCCGCGCCGAGAAGTTCCGGTCCGGTGGGGCGGTAGCTTTTCCCGGCATGCCGCGCAGGATTGATCAGGGCTGCGACGGCGACTCGCGCGATGTCTTCGTTCGAAGGTGGGGCGTTGCGGCTATCACCGTACAGCCAGGGGAAGATGCCGAGATGCGCCGCCAACCCAATCGTCTGCAGATACGCGTCAGCGAAAAAGCCTGGGTTGATGATCGTATGCGCGACTCCGGGAGTCATCGAAAACAACCGGTCGACCAGCCAGTGCTGGCGGGTCATGAGCGAAGGATGAGAAGGACTCGACAGCCACTGGGTCAGGGCTACGACCTGTTCGAGCCGGGCTTCCTTGGCGGCGACCGCGAACGCCACCGCGCCCTGAATCATGTACGGATCCAGAGGCGGACAATAGTAGGCGCCCTGAACGTCCCTCAGCGCATCCGCAACGCGCTCGACATCGCTCATATCGGCGACTGCGATCTCGGCCCCTTGCGCCTTCAGCCGCGCACTCCGGTCATCTTCCGCGCGCACCATGGCGCGGACGGGATAGCCGGCTTTCAGCAGTTCGCTAACGACAACGCTGCCGGTCTTCCCGGTCGCGCCAGTCACGATGATTCTTGGCTTGATCATAGTAGTCTCCGTCCAAGGCTGGTTCCGGCTGCAACAGCGCCATTTCGAGGGTCACTGGAATGCAGCCGGGTTCAGCATTCTTAGCGGCGTCAGCGGCCCGACGGGAATGTAT
This sequence comes from Terriglobia bacterium, assembly GCA_963733545.1. Classification (GTDB taxonomy): domain Bacteria; phylum Acidobacteriota; class Terriglobia; order Terriglobales; family Acidobacteriaceae; genus JAIQFF01. Next base: position 2,440,649 of record CAVTDQ010000007.1, on the reverse strand, counting down.
TGGTGATCCATCAAATGTGCTTTCGCGAGCGGCAGCGTTTCCATCACGGCCCGCGCCTCGTCCTCGGTCTTCGCATCCACCAGCAAGATGACGCCTTTGCCATCTCCGCGCGAATACCACTCCCGAATTTTTCCGTCGAGATAGAGCCTTACCGTCGCCTGAATCTCGTCCGGAATAAGAGCTATGACTTGTTGAACGGTCACTCCCTGCCTGGGAGTCTGAATGACAAACACTGCGGTGGTTTTAGGTATGGCACCGGCGGGCAGGCTTTGGCCAGCCTCGGGTTGCGATTGCGCCAAGGACAGGGCGGGAAGCGCTGCCATAAGCAAAGGGATCATAAAGTTCATTGTGGTATCCTCTCGATTCTTCTTTATCTGGTACCGGTGGGTACCATGGAGAAATGGTACCATTCAGTACCATAACGGTCAAGGAGCAGAATGAATAAATGAATAAAAGATCGATTTCAAAGAAACGCCAGGAAGATGGAGATGTAACTGCGGTGCGCGAGCGGATCCTTGAGGCGGCCTTTGCGGCGTTCATGAAGAGCGGCTATGCAACCACCAGCACGCTTGAGATCGCAACGCGCGCCCGTGTTTCGAAGCGGGAGCTTTACGCGCTGGTTGGCAACAAACAGGAAATTCTGATCGCCTGCATCAGCGAGCGCGCCAAGCGGCTGGACGTGCCCGCTGACCTGCCCGTGCTGCGCGATCGCGCGATCCTGCAGCAGGTGCTGGCTTCTTTCGGGACGAAGCTCGTCCGGGAGATAAGCGATCCAACGGTGATTGCGGTATTCCGACTGGCGATAGCCGAGGCGGTTCAGGCCCCCGAAGTGGCGCGTGCGCTCGACTCTAGAGGACGCGAGGCAAGCCGCGCCGCCTTGCGTAAAATCATGGCCGAGGCCCAGGCGTCCGGACTGCTCACGGGCCGTCCTGCTGAACTTGCCGCGCAGTTCGCCGGGCTGCTCTGGCGCGATTTGATAGTCAGCCTGCTGCTCGGCGTCGCCGAGCGACCGAAACCCCGCGAAATCGCGGGACGTGCCCGCGACGCGGCAGCCGCCTTCCTGCAACTTCATCCGCTACCGAAATAACGCGCCCGGCGCCCAACGACGCAGAGGCCAGAACTAGGCTATGTGCTTCTAGAGGGCTTCCAGCTTTTCAACGGTAAAATAAGGCAAGCCGGAACAACGGTCTTAGGCTGGTCAGTTTGCGAGCGCACTGAGGGATAGGGATAAAGAGAGTCTTAGTGAAAGTCGCCACCTTCAACATTAACAACATAAATAAGCGGCTCGACAACCTTCTGGATTGGTTAGCGAAAGCTCAACCGGACGTAGTGAGTCTTCAGGAGCTCAAGGCCGAGCAGGAAGCCTTTCCCGCGAGTGCCCTTCGAACCCTCGGTTACGAAGCTGTCTGGCAAGGAGAGCGTTCCTGGAACGGCGTAGCCATACTCGCGCGAAACCAGGTTCCCGTGGTGACTCGCACAAGTTTGCCGGGAAATCCTGAAGGGCATAATTCTCAAACTCGTAATCATCAACATCGTACCCAGGAAGACCATCAAGCTCGCTATATTGAAGCGGCGGTTCGGGGAGTCCTGATCACTTCGATCTACCTCCCCAACGGAAATCCGCAGCCGGGACCGAAATTCAATTACAAACTGGCCTGGTTTGAGCGCCTCATTGCCCACGCCGCCGGACTCATGGCGAGCGGCGCACCCGTGGTGCTGGCCGGTGACTACAATGTCGTGCCGACTCCGCAGGACATCTATCCGACTCGATCGTTGGATAACAACGCGTTAATCCAACCCGAGAGCCGGCAGGCCTTCGCGCGTTTGCTGGCTCAAGGCTGGACCGACGCCCTGCGGAAGTTGCATCCGGACGGGCCGCTCTGGACATTCTGGGATTACAAATTTGAACGGTGGCAGAAGGACAAAGGCATGCGACTCGATCACTTTCTGCTCTCACCAAATTTCGCGGACCGCCTCGTGGACGGCGGTGTTGACCGATGGGCGCGTGGGAAGGAAAACGCAAGCGACCACGCCCCGGCATGGATCACGCTCGATCTCTAGATGAACGTGTACGGCAGCATGCTGGTGACAACCAAGCGCGAGGCCAACAGCACAATTGTTCCAACGGCGCTGTGTCCTGGTTGCAGGCAGAAAAAAATAAAAGGGCCGCCGAAGCGACCCTTTCCGCCTTCATGGTAGAAGTGCACTTTACTCGCAAGCTAACATTTGTAAGCCAAACGATTATTTTGGTTGCGGGGGCTGGATTTGAACCAGCGACCTTTGGGTTATGAGCCCAACGAGCTACCAGACTGCTCCACCCCGCAGTGTCATCATAACAATGTAGTTGGGAGCGGTCAAACTCCTGGGCTGGTTTGGAGAGTAGAAGACTCTCGATTCAACGGCAGGACTTTTTAACTACGGAGGACACGTTGTTTCAGCGAGGCTTCAATTGAGGGGTTTCCTTCGTGTCGCTTTGTGTCTTTTGTGGTTCAAGCTTTTTTTCTTGCCCACCCCCGATTATCTGCGGTGCGTCAGTTTCCTGATTCAATCCCTAACCCCTCAACCACGAAGGGCACGAAGTACCACGAAGCCTTGATTTCTGGCGTTCCTTGGTGTGGCTTCATGTCCTTTGTGGTTCATGCTTTAGCTTCATCCATCGCCGGCGTTGCCTCTGCCTGGGAGAACACGTACATTCTTTTCACTGGCTCTCTTCTGATTTTTTCACACCAGCTTGCTTTCGAACTGAGCCTGCCGCACTTTTACGAATGAGCCTGCGCACACTTAACGACGTTTTCTTTGCCGTGGTCGAGCGCCGCAGTTCGGCCGTGATGTTGCAGCGGGTGGGGGATACGTGGAATCCGATTTCGTCGGAGACCTTACGCAGGCGAGTGATGGGCGTTGCCCAAGGCTTGAAAGGGTTGGGAATCGGGCGGGGCGACCGAGTGGCCATCCTGGCGGAAAACCGGCCGGAGTGGACGATCGCGGATTTCGCTTCCCTTTTGCTGGGCGCAGTGACCGTTCCAATTTATGCCACGCTGACTGCTGAACAGTCTGCTTACATCCTGCGCAACTCAGGCGCGCGCATCATCTTTATATCCTCGGAATCGCAGTTGCAGAAGATACTCTCGATTCGAGAACAGACGGCGCTTGAAGCGCTGGTAATAATGGATTCTGTCGAGGGCACGGCGGCGCTGCGCATGGGCGCGATGGAAGCCACGAGTTCGAATGACAACGATGACGCGATCGAGGCCGCGGGCCGCAGCGTCTCCCCGGATGAGCTGGCTACCATTATCTATACGTCGGGCACGACCGGCACGCCCAAGGGGGTGATGCTCAGCCATGGCAATATGGCGGCCAACCTCAATTGTTCACTGAGTGAGTTCGCGGTGCGACCGGGTGATCTCAGTATTTCGTTTCTGCCACTCTCCCATGTGACGGCGCGACATGTGGATTTTGCACTGCTCTATCGCGGAGTCACGCTGGCGCACCTGGCGGCGGTGACCGAGCTTCCGCAGGCGCTGCTTGAGGTGAAGCCGACATTTTTTGTCGCTGTGCCCCGGGTGTACGAAAAAATACATTTTCAGACTGAGCAAAAAGCGCAGAGCTTCCCTAACTCAACCTTTTACAAGTGGGCGCTTGCAGTGGGGAAAGAAACTCGGGCGCAAATACTGGCGGGAGAAAAGCCGGCGTCACGGGAGTGGAAGCTGGCCGACAGGCTGGTATTTTCAAAAATTCGCGCCGGACTGGGCGGACGTATCGAAACTTTCATATCAGGCGGAGCGCCGCTGGGACGGGAACTGGCAGAGTGGTATGCCGACGTTGGCATTCGCATTCACGAAGGGTATGGATTGACGGAGACTTCTCCGGTGATTGCCGTGAACACGCCGCGGGCGCACAAAATCGGCACGGTGGGGAAACCGCTCTCCAACATGGAAGTGCGCATAGAAGATGATGGCGAAGTCCTGGTACGAGGGCCGGCGGTATTCTCGCAGTACTGGAAGTGTCCCAAAGAAACCCAGGAAGCTTTTCTGGATGGCTGGTTCAAGACAGGGGACATTGGCAATCTCGACACAGACGGATTTCTGTCGATCACCGATCGCAAGAAAGATCTGATTAAAACCTCCGGTGGAAAGTTCATTGCACCGCAGCCCATTGAGAACTCACTCAAACATCACGCGCTGATCGCGGAAGCGGTGGTGATCGGAGAGAAGCACAAGTTCCCCGCCGTGCTTGTTTCGCCGAATTTTGCGCTGCTGGAAGGTTGGGCGCGCGATCACGATATAGTTTTTGCATCGCGTTCGGAACTGGTAGCTCATCCCGAGGTGCGCGCTTTGTACGAGACCATCGTGGAAGAGGTAAACCAGAGCCTGGCGCGGTTTGAAAAGCTGAAGAGAGTTTTGCTGGTGCCGGATGAATTTTCTGCGGAGAATGGATCACTGACCGCCAGCATGAAACTGCGGCGCCGGGTGGTGGAAGAGCGATATCGCAAGCTGATTGAAGATATGTATGAACGGGCGGAGAGGTCGGGGCCTGGTTCGGAACCATAGAGGCAAAACCTGTGATTATCCCAAGGTGAATTCAAAAGCCGCGGGCGAGTCGCCCGCGACCACACGTGCAATTCAGGTGACAATTCTTTACATCGGCTTTATCCCATCGTGATGAACCTGGATCTCATCCAATAGAAACCTTGCGCATGGAGCGATTTCGCATGTCGACGGAGTTCCGCTTCCCTCACATTGAACTTCTACTTGTCGCTTTACTTTGCACTCTCAGCCTGGCGCAGCAGCCTGGCAACGGGGTGCGGAACGCCAAGTCTCCGGACAAATCGAAAGCGGCTTCAGCGCCTGCAGCCGAGATTCACGCGGACAGTCCGGACATTTTGCGACAGATGAATCGCGCGCTTGAGGATTTGGCTGCGCAGGTTTCTCCGGCGGTGGTGCAGATACAGACCAGCGGGTATGGGCCGCTGCACGAGAGCGAAAGTGACAGTGGCCGGGGCCAGACCGCGCTGATCGTTCGCCAGCATGCGGTGGGGTCAGGCGTGATCGTTGATTCGAACGGCTACATCATGACCAACGCTCACGTGGTGGAGGGAGCGCAACGAATCAGAATTGCCTTACCCATGTCGAGCGCCGGCTCCGCCGCTGCTACAACCAATCAATCTGCGGGGAGGCGACCGTTGTTCGACGCCAAAGTACTCGGCGTTCATAAGGAAAGTGATCTTGCCCTGCTGAAAATCGAACAGGCCAACCTGCCCACTCTGTCGCTGGAAGAACAACAAAACATCCGGGTGGGACAACTGGTTCTGGCGGTGGGCAGCCCCGAGGGTTTGCAGAGTTCGGTGACCATGGGGGTGATCAGCGCGGTTGCGCGCCAGGCTGACCCCTCAAAATCCCTGAATTACGTTCAGACCGATGCGCCCATCAATCCGGGCAACAGCGGGGGTCCGCTGGTGGATATGAGCGGGCGCGTTGTCGGCATCAATACCTTCATCCTGAGTCAGAGCGGCGGAAGTGAAGGTTTGGGGTTTGCGATTCCGGCACGCGTAGTGAATTTTGTTTATCACAGCTTGCGCAAGTACGGGCACGTTCATCATGTTGAAATTGGCGCCGGGGCGCAGGAGATCACGGCCACGCTGGCGGAGGGACTGAACCTGGCGCGTTCCTGGGGCGTGATTGTGGATGACATCGCTCCGGACGGTCCGGCGGCTTCCGCGGGATTGCAGGTGCAAGACATTATTATTGCGGCCGACGATCGGCCGATTGAAACCATGTCGGCATTGACAGCCGCCACTTATCTGCACAATCCGAACCAGCCGGTAAAGCTGGAGATCTTGCGGGGCAATGACAAAGAAAAGAAAATACTTTACGTGGCTGCGGTGGAAAAACACGACCACATGGACCTGCTGATGGACGCTACCGATCCGGACAAAAGTCTGGTGCCGCAGTTGGGGGTACTGGCAGTGGATATTCCCGACCAGCTTCGTTCCGAGCTGGGCTCGACCCGTCTGCCCGGCGGAGTCGTCGTAATCGGCCGCGCGGCTAACCTTATTGTGTCGGAGAGCGGACTGCAATCGGGAGACATTATTCACTCACTGAATACGAAGCCGATTGATTCTGTGGAATCTTTGCGCAGCGCGGTGAAAGAACTTAAGTCCGGGGCGGCGGTGGCTTTACAGATTGAGCGGGATGGCGGATTGCAGTATCTGGCGTTTGAGATGGAATAAAAGGTAAGCCGAAAGCCGTGGCCAACTTCTCTTAGGGAAACACTTCTCGCCAAACTAGTCCGACGGCAGGCTTGGTACCGCCGAATTGATTCTGGCATACAATATTCTCCGCTTTTGGAGGACCGTCATGCTGGATCACCGATGGAATGCACGCCGCACCATGGTTGTTGTGGCTCTCGCTCTTGTTTTGTCACCCTCGGGCACGGCAGCCCAGGCGTCCCACAATAGTCAGGACGTCGATGTCCGGGTCAACGGACTTCTCTCCCGGATGAGCCTGGCAGAAAAGATCGGACAGTTGACCCAGGTAGGCGCTCTTCCTCTCAGCGCTGAACAACGGAAAGAACTTGGCGATCTGCTTCCTGACGATCCGGTCAGCGTTGAAGATCACGTGCGGCGCGGGGAAGCCGGATCCATTTTGTGGACTACAGATCCGGTTTTCATCGCCAAACTGCAACATCTGGCGATGGAAGAAAGCCGGATGAAGATCCCGCTGCTATTTGGCTACGACGTGATCCATGGTTTCCGAACTATCTTCCCGGTTCCATTGGCCATCGCCGCCAGTTGGGATCCTGAAGTGGCAGAGAACGCGCAGGCAGTGGCGGCACAGGAAGCTTCTGCGGTCGGAATCAACTGGACTTTCGGACCCATGGTAGACATCGCGCGCGACGCCCGCTGGGGCAGGATTGTGGAGGGAGCGGGAGAAGATCCATATCTCGGCGCCGCCATGGCTCGAGCCCAAGTGCTCGGATTTCAGGGGCAAAAGCTGGGCACACCGGGCCGGGTTGTGGGCAGCGTCAAACACTTTGCCGGATATGGCGCGGCCGAGGGCGGACGCGACTATGAAGAGGCGTTCATTCCCGAAGAACATTTACGCAACGTCTACCTGCCTCCATTCAAGGCTGCGATTGATGCCGGTGTGGGCACGGTTATGAGCGCGTATCTGGATTTGAATGACGTGCCTGCGAGCGGTAATCGATTTCTCTTGCGAGACGTATTGCGCCGTGATTTTGGATTTAAGGGATTCGTGGTCAGCGACGCCTTTGCGGTTCGCGACTTGCAAACTCACGGTTTCGCCCGCGATCCCCAGGACGCTGCTTATCGCGGGCTGACCGCGGGCGTGAATATGGATATGGGCAGCCTGACGTATCTCAACAACCTGGAACCGCTGGTGAAATCGGGAAAGCTTTCAGTAACACAAATTGACGACGCCGTTCGCCCGATTCTGGAAACGAAGATTCGCATGGGATTGTTTGAGCATCCTTATCCTGATGCTTCCGCCGCAGAATCGGTCCTGACCAATCCTGAACATCGCAAACTGGCCCGCGTTACCGCGCAACGGACCATAGTCCTGCTGCGCAATGAGCACTCGTTGCTGCCTCTGAAAAAGACTTTGTCGTCGGTCGCAGTAATTGGACCGATGGCGGATTCGGAAAAGGATATTCAGGGTTCCTGGGCAATCGACAACGCTCTAAAGGCGGTTTCGGTGGCGGAAGGTATTCGGGCCAAGCTGCCCAACGCGCGCGTGGAATCCCTCAAGGGCGCGTATCTTCAGCGCAAGTATGCGTCACTTGTAGACAAGATTTTCGGAGTCAAGCCCGACGGTCCATTGTCTGACGATCAATTGAAGAACGAACTGGACAAGGCAGTTGATATGGCACGCCACGCCGATACTGTAGTTTTGGTGTTGGGTGAGCTGTCGAACATGAGCGGCGAAACCGCGTCGCGCGCGTCGCTTGATCTGGGGGGCAATCAACAGCAATTGCTGGAGGCAGTGGTGGCCACCGGTAAACCCGTTGTTCTGGTACTTCTGAGCGGACGTCCCGTCAATATTTCGTGGGCAGCGGAGCACGTCCCTGCAATTCTCGAGGCATGGTATCCGGGGACCGAAGGTGGGAACGCTATTGCCGATGTTCTTTTCGGGGATGCGAATCCTGAAGGCAAGCTGCCAGTCTCCTGGCCTCGCACCACGGGGCAGGTTCCCATCTACTACGCGCACAATCTTACTCACCTGCCCGAGAGCAGCACCAATTTCACGTCCCGGTATCTGGACTTCGCGACTTCGCCTCTTTATCCGTTCGGCTACGGACTTAGTTACACCCAGTTTGCGTTTTCCAATCTGCAACTCAGCCAGACGACGCTTGCGCCTAGAGCCTTGCTGCAGGTCTCCGTTGATGTCGAGAATACGGGTCACAGTTCCGGTAAAGAAGTGGTGCAGCTTTACATTCATCAGCGCGCGGGCAGCGCTTCGCGGCCGGTGCGGGAGTTGAAGGGTTTCCAGAAAATTCTCCTGGCTCCTGGGGAAAAGAAGACTGCACATTTCACACTGGGCAAGGACGAGCTGAGTTTCTGGAGTCCGGAGAGCAAGGCGTGGGTGGAAGAATCCGAAGCCTTCGACGTGTGGGCCGGCGGCGACTCTAACGCTACGCTGCACGCCAGTTTTCAGGTGGCAGGCAAGTAGATGTTACAGAGGTCCGATCAGCCGTTTCGCGAGGCAGCAATTCGCTGGTTGGTGCAACGACTTGCCAAGACAAAGCCGACGGGCACCCGTGATTCGGCATCAGAGAGCGTGGAGGTTTCATTCATGGATAACGATAATGCTGTCAATACAGTTGAAAAACTCATAGAAACTTGTCGTGATGGTCAAAAGGGATATCAGGACGCCGCGGAGCATACCAAGCGGCCTGATCTGAAAACATTCTTTACCGAACAGAGTTCGGAACGCGGCCGGTTCGCAGGAGAACTGGAAAATTCTCTCTCCAAGCTGGGAAAACCGGAGAAGAAAGAGTCAGGGAGCGTCGCGGCGGCGTTGCACCGGGCGTGGATTGACACCAAGGTCACCCTGGGCGGAGGCGATAAAGCCATTCTGGATTCGGTAGAAGCAGGCGAAGACGAAGCCAAGGAAGCCTATGCGAAGGCGCTCAGTTCCTCATTGCCGCCTGAAGTCGCCGCGATCGTAACTCGTCAAGCACAGAGCATAAAAGCCGGCCACGACCGAGCCAGGAGCCTGCGTGATGGACTGGCTGCATAGCGAAATCAGTCATATAAACGAGCAATCCTAGTATTGGTGTTCAAGCTTCAGGCCGGAGAAAAATTCTCCGGCCTTTTTTATATGCGTGACCCGGCGAAGCATAGCGACGCTATCCCAGCGGAAACGCAGCCGGGCTGTTGCCCAGCCGGCAGCCTCGTCTGACCCAACTTGAACTTTGTCAATTCTTAACTTGAAGAGCGACTGGTTACGCCAACAATCAAAATAGTACAAGCGGGCTATTCGACCGGGCAGCGCCGGAAGTCAAAAGTAATCGCAACCGTCGCCGCCCTCTGATCCAGTTGCAAGTGGACACGTGAATCGGGTGATACGTCGGAAGGCAACATGGACGCGTGCTCTTGCAAGAACAAATCCACGAATCTCTGGTCATAGGCGTAACCCCGCTTGAGTAGCGGGTCTTCCAACACACCGTCGTCAAGACCTACAATACTGACACCACTCACGAAGAACTTCTTGCCTTCATTGATGTCTATATCCAGCGAAATGGTCCGACGCGCCTCATCAAACTGTGTGTTTGGGATGGAGGTAAAGTTCAGGTGGCCCAACTGGCGATAGGCAAATCGAAGGTTGTCGAGTCCCTGGGCGACCTTTTCTCGACTGAAAGTGTCTCCGTCCTTCATCGGAATCAGGCTGCGCAGCGCGTTCCGATTCTCAATTTCGTCGTTGCCCCTGAACCGAACGCCCTCCAACCGGTATTGTTCTCCCTCGTCGATTTGTATGGCAAACGCTACTCGATCGTTGCCTGGACTACTTGTCAGCACTTTCGCTGTGCCCTGCGCCTGCACTTTAAAGTACCCGCGATCCTGCCACGCTCGTCTCGTCCTTTCCACAACGTCGGATGTCACTTCGTCGAGGTCACCGGAATAAACACGCTGCTTGAGCGACATAGCGATAAGATTCTGATCCTGGATGGACATGTGCAGATCGCCGTCGAAGGTAAATTCCGCGATGGTGACTTGACGAGTAGCTTGCTGCTTGCCTTCGGCGAAGGCCGGTGGAGAACAGGTTCCAATGTCTTGCGATTCCAGTACCGTGGCAGGAGCTATAACCAGCGCGTGAGCAAGTGGCTGGTAGCTCGAAGCGTAAGCTAGAGCGAAGGTAATGAGCTGTGCGAACTGACAGCGCATTGTTAAATTATAGGCTACTGGGCGTGAACCGTGCGCTCCTCACGAGCTATTGTTGTGGTAAGACATGCGATTACACCCACTACGACCCGCCGAGATCTCCATCGCTTTGCGGCCTGGCCCCGTTCAGGGCTTTACACCAAATCCGTCCCAGGAAACCTGCGCCAGAGAGAAGCGTATGACGGATTGGGGGTGTAATCGCGATTTCTCGCCAACCACGCACCAAACCCTGGTTTTTGTATCTTCTGACAATCCTCGATCTGGGTTACGAGTTCGGACCAATTTCAGTACAATCTCAACCAGTCAGGGAAGATCGGGAACAGAAAAGAGCGCGCCTATGAAAATTGTGGCCATTATCGCAAGGTTGCTGCTGGGTTTGATGTTTTTTGTCTTTGGGCTTAATCCGTTTCTGAAGTTTCTGCCGATGCCTCCCCTGGAAGGAGTGTGGGGACAGTTTCTAGGCGCGCTGCTCGTTTCACACTATGTGTGGTTTGTGGGTGCGGTGCAAGTCATCAGCGGAGCGCTGTTTCTGATTGGCAGGTACGTTCCACTGGCAGTTGCGTTGAGCGGCCCAGTGGTCGCCAACATAATTGTCTACCACTTGACGATGCAGCACAGCGGGGCACAACTGGCGGTTCTGGCGACGATATGTTGGGTGATTCTGTTCTGGTATTACCGTGCTTCGTTTGCGTTCCTGTGGGTGCAAAAAGCCTAACTTTCGACACACTCAATCGGATCGGGGATATTACGTCATTCACTCAAATGCGCAGCCATTTCAGTCCTCTTTTGCCGGCGCGGTAAATGCCGCGACGCACTCTTTCGGACGAAGTCTTGCACATTCAGCGACCCTTGCGCCGCCCGTTAGTTCTAGGCTGAGTGTTAGTCCCAAATTAAGTTAACGTACGTTTACCCAACCGATCAATGAGTGTACTTGGGATGTTTCGCCAAATGAAAACCGTGAGGTGCCGTCTCCCGTGAACTCAGGAGCCAGGAGGAAACAAAGGTGGCCCTAGCAGTTCCATGCCGTAATTGTTCATGATTCTCTCCATTTGCGCCGGTGTCATTTTGTCATTCATGCCCTTCGCAGAATCCTCAAAGAAGTTTTCAAAGCCCCCGGGTAGACATATAAAAATCATTTTACCGTCGGTCGTGCCTCCATTCGCCCAGACGTGAGGAACGTCGCGCGGTGCCCAGATACTTCCGCCCACCGGTAACGAATATTTGGCGTCACCTACTTCAAAAAGGAACTCTCCGGCAATTATGTAGTACCACTCGTCTTCGCGATGATGGATATGCCGTGGAGGCCCTCCTTTTGGGGGTATGACAACTTCGAAACTCGAGCACGCCCCTGCGCTGTCTTCTTTGCTGAGCTTGCACGTCGGCGTGAGGAAGGGATCGGGAACGGAATAGTGAAAGCGACTTTCCCCTGGCTTTGCCATCACGGCCTTATGGATCGACTTCGTTTGGGCTCGCAGAAGCGGTGTAAGCGATGCAATTCCGAAGGCCTGGAGGATGGTGCGACGACTGAGAGTTGACATATTCGGGATCCCCCGAGATTTGATGCTGCAAGTAGAGGCTTGCGTAGTTCTCTTGTCAAGGAGGTGGCTGTCGCAAACAGGCGATTACACTCATTGATAATCCGCCCTCTGGGGTCAATGAGTGTAATGGCGATGTTTCGTCAGTTGCCGAAAACGCCAGTACGTACTATCGGTAGTGTTCAAGATAGTAGAGAGCACCGAACGCCATGACCAACACACTGAATGGAATTGCCAAGATCCGGGTACTTCGCAATGGCGCTTTCCAATCCGCTGTCGCGAGGAACAGTAGACCCATGGGAAGTAACGCTACAACTGATAGTTGGAAGATGTGTGCCGCTGCACCTTCATCCACCTGACGCGGCCCAAAATACCCACTGATGACCGTGAACAAGGCAACGACGGCCAGGAGAATCAGCGCCCTGCCGCTAATGTGATTGATTCGCTGCACGCGCATAATGTCACTTCCTGTCTGGCGTGATACGAGAGATTTCACGCCTCCAAGGGCCCAGAACAAAGCTGCCCAATCGTTTTCAATAAAGTCCATCTCGCGCAACATTGCGAGTCCCCAATCGCGGACTTCCGGTCGTGTGCGACGAGCCACCACGTTGAGCGTCCGCAACGCTAAGCTCCGAATTAGCGTCATTCCTTACCTCGCGAAAGCGGGTCGAACAGGAACGCCTTTCGAAGGTGATACCACCTGCTCCCGTGCATACCGGAGCCCGTCCGCAGAGAGCCTATACATATGCCTCGGTGGTTTGCCCGGTTCGGCGTCTTCCCACCGTGTCTCTAGCAGCGCATACTCCGCCAAACGCATCAACATTGGGTACAGAGTCCCGGACTTCAAACCCGTGTTCCGGCTAATGTCGTACCCGTACTTCCAAACCTTCGGTTGCTGAAGAAACTCAGCGAGTACCTGAACTGTCTGCGGCGAGAGACGTATGTTCACGGGCATAAGTCTACATATATAGATATGTGGTGTCAATGCAAAACTGGCGTTAACAGGCGATTACACAAACTACGGGATCATGAGTGCGATGGCAGTTTGACTAACCCAGGCGCGTTTCAATACAGCCGAAAGTCAACCTCGGCAGAAGTGAAAACGGCGAGGGGTTTGCCGTTTCCCTGGATTCTGTGTTTACCGTTGCGAAGTGAGAGGGGATAGTCGGGGTCAGGAGTGAACGTAGGTTTCGGTGGAGAGATACCCGGGCCGACGTCGATGACCGCAACTTGTGAAGCTGGCGGTTCAGGATTGGTTGAAGGCTTGTCGCTGTTTTCCTGAGCGACGGCGGGACTCAGCAGGTTGAGCCAAACGCCGCCCAGCAACACGATACGAGCAAACATAGAGAACGATCTTCACGCGGACGAAGCGTAGCATGCGTCTCGTTGGTTCAACAAGGCAGCCTGGCCAGCGCCGCTCACGCACTTTTGAAACACTCAGTTGTTGTAACAGGCGATGACACTCATTGAGCCCGGCCCGATGGGTCGTGAATGTAATGCGATTTTGCTCCACCATCAAACTAGCCGATAATTCCAACATGGCCGACCATGTTCCCGAGACGCCAGAAAGGACTCGCTAATGAGCAGCGTACAAATCGAACAGAAGAGCTATGAGATGCCCCCGCGAGAGGGGATGAGCATCGCGCATTTTCTCACCGTCGCCGACGTCGAGCGATCGGCTCGCTACTACGAAAAGGTATTCGGCGCTCGCATTCTGACCATGGGTGACGGCAACGCGCCTCCATACCTTCAGCTGGCGAATATCTGGATGATTTTGAACGTTGGAGGTGGGCCGACCCCGGATAAGCCGACAGTGACGCTCAGCGTCCCCGACCCGAATCACATCAACAGCTTTATGAATTTCCGGGTTGCGGATATTCAGGCGTGCTATAAATTATGGAAAAGTCGAGGAGCCGAGTTCATCACCGACGCCGATACCCAAGTATGGCGAGATCCGCTGCTATATCCGCGATCCTGACGGCTATATTATCGAGGTCGGACAGAGCACCGATCTCACTTACGGATAGCGCTCCCGGGCTTCGCTCCCAGAGCTGCCGCTCGCACAATGAGCGTAAACGCGATTTTTCGCCAATAAAGGGACTGACGATGGATAATCGGCGGAGATAAAGGGAGGTTCCCAATGAAGCCTATGTGCATCGTCATCCTTGGTCTGTTCCTCATGTTGCCGTGTGCGGCGCTGAGCGACGAAGAGAGGCAGGTGTTCGCACTGCGATCCAGTCATTTTATAAGGCGTTCGATGATGGTTTCGTGGACCGGCCCGACTACGCGACTGAGGACTGGAACCACATCAATCCCTACGGAGGTCGTGACCGGGGCCGCGAAGCAACACTCAAAACGGTGCGTGCAGTGCATCAAACATTCCTGAAAGGCACAACCGACGCTATCGAGAATATGGACATCCGATTTGCGGATCAGAATGTGGCAGTGGGAACTGTGACCAGCACCATGAGTCCCTTCACGTCGCCTGACGGAGTAAAGCATGGCGCAGGGCGATACATCCGAACCTTCGTCGTCGTTAACCGTGGCGGACGCTGGCTGATAATGCAGGACCACAACACAGCGGTGATAGAGTTACCCGCACGATAAGGAGATTGTCGCCCGCTTCTGTATCAGCTGTTCAGAACAGGCGTTCCCACTCACCGACCGGTCACGCTCTTCACGTCCATGCAGCACGCCAATCATGTCGGCTCAGCTCTCCAGCGGCCCACACCGCGAAACGAGCGTCCGCTCTGCAAATAGTTGACCAGATACGACCTACGGCCTAACATAACCGCCTACAGGGGCTGAGCTTAGCCATGGACCGCCAAATGTCTGGTCAGAGTTCGAGCAGTGCGACCTTGATCGGCCAGACGATCTCCCATTATCGAATTTTGGGGAAGCTGGGGGGCGGCGGCATGGGGGTGGTGTACGAGGCCGAGGACACCCGGCTGGGACGCCACGTGGCCATAAAATTCCTTCCCGACAATCTTACTGGCGACTCCAAAGCCATGGAACGTTTCGAGCGCGAGGCCCGGGCCGCTTCCCTTCTGAACCATCCCAGCATCTGCACCATTCATGAGGTCGAGGACCACAACGGCCATCCCTTCATCGTGATGGAGAAGTTGGAGGGCGAAAGCCTCAAGCAGCACATTCGGGGCAAGCCGATGGACATCGACGAGTTGCTCGATGTGGCGGTGCAGGTGGCGGACGCGCTGGCCGCCTCGCACGCCAAGGGCATCATCCATCGCGATATCAAGCCCGCGAACATTTTTCTTACGTCCAGCGGACAGACCAAAGTTCTCGATTTTGGACTGGCCAAACTGCTGCGCAACGAAAAGCTGGCCACCAGCGAAGAAACGCCAATCGAAGATTCACTGACCGCGGTCGGCGTCATTCCCGGGACCGCGGTTTATATGTCGCCGGAGCAGGCGCGCAGCGAGGAGCTGGATGCGCGGACCGATCTTTTCTCGTTCGGGGTGGTGCTTTACGAGATGGCTACGGGGAAGAAACCTTTCTCCGGCAACAACGTGGTCATGACCCTGGATGCGGTGCTGCACACCAAGCCGCCCTCGCCGACGACTCTGAATCCCGCGATTCCCAAAGAGCTCGAAGGAATTATCGGGAAGGCGATGGAGAAGGACCGCAACAAGCGCTATGCAACCGCGGCCGAAATGAAAGCCGCGTTGCAGCATCTGAAGAAAGAAACCGAGTCGGGTATGACCCGTTCCGGGATTCGGGCATCTTCTCCGGCCCGGGTTGTGACCAAGACCTTCCAGGCACCCAGCCGGCGCCTTAATTATCTGTTGCTCGGGGTTTCGGCATTATTGATCACGGTGCTGGCAGCGGTGGGGACCTGGTTTTTGAAACATCGCGCGGCGATGATGGGTGGCGCATCCAAAAATGCGGTTGCGGTTCTGCCGCTGCAGAATCTCAATGGCGATTCCAGCGTGGATTATCTTCGCTTCGCCCTGGCGGACGAGATTGCCAGCGTGCTTACTTATTCCCGAACTTTGGACGTTCGACCTTCAGCCGTAACCCGAAAATATGTAGGGGCCGACATGGATCCGCAGAAGGTCGGCAAAGAATTGCGCGTGGGCACCGTGCTGACCGGGCACTTCCAGAAGCAGGGAAAACAACTGATGGTTACGCTGGAGGCGATCGAAACCGGCACCGAGCGGCTGGTGTGGCAGACCAGTGTTACCAGTCCGGTCCAGGACCTGATCGGTTTGCAGCAGCAGCTGGCCAAAAATGTCCGGCAGGGTTTGCTGCCCATGCTGGGCGCCGCCGGCGGATTTCTCGAAACCAGCACCCGGCCCAGCAATCAGGAAGCTTACGACCTCTATTTACGCAGCGTGGCCGTGCCCCACGATGCCGAGCCTAATAAGGAAGCGATCCGCATGCTGGAGCGAACCGTGGGATTGGATCCCACTTACGCCCCCGCCTGGGAAGGCCTCGGACTGCGTTATTACTACGAGGCGACGTATTCGACGGGCGGCGAAGAAGTTTTCCAGCGTTCGAACACGGCGTATGAGCGTGCTCTCACTCTCGATCCCAACCGCCTGCTTGCAGCCGGGCAGCTGATTACGAACCGGGTGGAGCGCGGTGAATTGGCCAAGGCATACATGTCTGCGCAGGAGCTGGTCAAACGGCGGCCGGAGAGTGCCCAGGCCCACTTCACCATGGCGGTGGTGTATCGCTATGGCGGCATGCTGGAGGAATCTTCGCGCGAATGCGAAACCGCGGTGGCGCTCGATCCGGGAAACTATCAGTTCCGTTCGTGCGCATGGGCGTTCATGGAGCGCAGCAAGTTCGATCGGGCGATGGATTTCATACGGCTCGACGCGGGATCGGAATGGGCGAATTACGTAACTCCTTCGCTGCTTTTGCGTCAAGGCAAGCTGGCGGAAGCCCGCGAAGCAGTGAAGCGCATGCCCTCGAGTCCGCATTACCATCGTGACCTTCTTGAAGCTTGCGTCGGATTGAAGCCCGCGTCCGAACTGGAACGGATGGCGCATGAGGCGGAGACCGCTCAGCCTTCCGATCCCGACCCTGAGCTTGCTTACTACCAGGGGGCAATCTTTGCCTCTTGCGGAAAGAAAGCGGCCGCCCTTCACATGCTCAAGACCGCAGTTGAACTAAATTATTGCGCCTATTCCAACCTGCTATCGGATCCTTTATTGAGGACTACTGCACAGCGAGCGGGAGTTCGACCAGGTGCTGACCGCCGCGCACGAATGCCAACAAGCCATGCAATCGGGCAACGCGCCGCAAAGCCACTGACTCAGGTAGGATAAAACGTTGGCGGCTAACTCTTCGTTACTCGCACAGTCCATATAAAGAGGAACACCAGGAAAACTCTTTGCCTCCCATCCTCGACGACTGCAATTCCACAGCTCTGAGAAAAGCCGGTCATGGATTTCCGCGCGCAAACTTCGGCCGCGTGCACTTCACGGCGTTGGTGAAAAGACCGGTGCTTCAATTTCTGGCGCTTTGTCTTTCGCTTGTTCTGGTGGTGGCTGCGCCTCCAACCAGGGCGCAGGCCCCGGCAAAACCCTGGAGCCCGGTTGATCCGCTTCCGCCGGACACGGGGGCGACGGGTTTGAAGCAGATGCTGGTCCGGCTACAGACTACAGCCCGGCTGATGCAGACAACCGCGCATCCTGATGATGAAGACGGCGGGATGCTGACGCTCGAATCTCGAGGCAAGGGCGACACTACGCTGCTGATGACTTTGACTCGCGGCGAAGGCGGACAGAACAAAGTCGGCAGCAACCTGTTCGACGTTCTAGGTGTGCTGCGTTCGCTGGAGCTGACCGCTTCGGACCGCTACTACGGAGTGGAACAGCGCTTCAGCCGGGTGGCCGACTTCGGCTATTCGAAAAACGCTGATGAGACTTTTCAAAAGTGGGGCGGCCACGACATTCCGCTCGGCGACATGGTTCGGGTTATTCGAACTTTCCGTCCGGATGTTTTGATTGCACGCTTTTCCGGAACCGACCGGGACGGGCACGGACACCACCAGGCATCTGCAATTATTACGAAAGAAGCTTTCCGCGCGGCCTCCGATCCGAAGCGATTTCCCGAGCAGATCAAAGAAGGGCTGCAACCCTGGCAAGCAAAAAAACTTTACACGGGAAATGTCTGCGGCTTCGCAGCCACCAGCTGCCCTGCGGAAAATTACACGGTCAAGCTAAACACGGGACATGTGAACTCGTTGCTGGGGGCTTCATACATCCAGTTTGCGATGGACGGATTGAGGCACCAGCTTTCACAGGGCGCAGGCGGATGGACAGTGGATCCCGGCGACCGCTTCACGTATTACAAACTGCTCGATTCGGTGGTGCCGCCCGCTACCGACAAAGACGGCCACGAAAAAGATTTCTTTGACGGGATTGATACGACCCTCCACGGCATGAGTTCGGGATTTAATGCTGCTGGAGCCAAAGAACTGACCAAGATCGAAAGCGGCGTGGCTGAAGCGGCGAAGAATGCGGACAAGGACCCTGAAAGCGCAGCAGGCCCATTGTTGTCGGTGATTGAGTTACTGAGCGGTTTGGAGAATCAACTTCGCAGTGGCGATCAAAAACAGGATTTACTGGTTCGGCTGAAAGAAAAGGAGCGGCAGGCCCGGGCCGCGCTGAACCTGGCGTTGAATGTTTCGCTTAAAGCGTCATTGATTTCGCCGGCGCCATCCACTGCCGCAGCGCCTGGGCAAGACCCGCTGGCTGCAATTTCGCCGGGACAAACTTTCACGGTCAGAGTGAACCTTCACAACGGCTCAAAGCATACGCTGCAACTGCGGTCTTTGTTTCTCGAGGGACGGGTGAAAGACAGCAGCGCGAAAGAACGTGTCGGTCCGCTGCCGCCGGGGCATGACTATCAAACGGATTTCCAGGTTGATCTGCCCGCGAATACTCCGCCTACGCGGCCAGCTTCGCATCGCAACGACCCTGAGCGTGACGGCATTTACAGTGTGGACGAGCCGCGATATCACACGCTGCCTTTTCCTCCGCCTCCGTTTGTGGTGAGCGCCCGTTATGACGTTGCCGATGCTCGCCCTCAAACTCACAACCTCGCGTCTGCCATCGCCGAAACCCTGCCGGAAATCTCAGCGCCGGTGATGGTGACATTTGCGGATGACAAAGGTGTGGAACAGAAACGGCCTCTGGCAGTGGTGCCTGCCTTTTCGGTTGAGCTGGAACCGGGCGAGCAGATCATTCCGATCGCGAATGGTTTGGAACGCACCGTACAAGTGGGGGTCAGTTCGAATCTGACCGGTGCCAGCAATGGAAGCCTGCGTCTGGAAGCGCCTTCAGGCTGGCGCATCGAGCCCAAAGAAATTCCGGTGGCATTGTCCCAGCGAGGAGAGAAAAAGCATTTCGAATTTAAAGTGGTTCCCGGCAGCCTGAAAGAAGGACACACGCAGATTCGCGCGGTGCTGACATCCGGCGGCAAGACTTTCAGCGAAGGTTACACGCTGGTGACACGCGACGACCTGGCCAGTGCCTACTATTATCAGCCGGCCATGCAACGAGTGAGCATCGTGGATGTGAAGGTCGCGAAAGACTTGAAGGTGGCCTACATTCCCGGCGCCGGTGATGAGATTCCCACTGTGCTGCAGCAGATCGGAATCGACGTGACCGTGCTGCCGGCGAATAAGCTTGCCTCCGAGAAGCTGAGCGGTTACGGAACAATTGTTTTGGGCATCCGCGCTTACGACACGCAAAAAGAAGTTGCCGCAAACAATAAAAAATTGCTGGATTACGTTTCAGCGGGCGGCACATTGATCGTGCAATATAACGCCAGCACCGGCGATTTCAACACCGGACACTTCACTCCCTACCCGGCTAGCGCAGGCCGCGCAAGAGTTTCGGTCGAAGAGGCGCCGGTAGAGATTCTGTCTCCGCAGGACAGCGTCTTCCATTATCCCAATCAGATCACGCAGGCTGATTTTGGCGGATGGGTGCAGGAACGCGGCTTATATTTCATGGACCAATGGGACACGAAATTCACGCCACTGCTTTCCTCGCAGGATCCGGGCGAGCCTCCGCTCAAAGGTGGATTGCTGCGAGCGCAGTATGGCAAGGGTACATACATCTTTACCGGATACGCTTTCTTCCGGCAGCTGCCTGCGGGAGTGCCGGGAGCGATACGGCTGTATGTAAATTTGCTCAGTGCGCGATGACGCCGTTGGTCGTTGGCCTTGGGTCTCTTAGTCGTTTGGGAGCGTAGGCCCTGGAACGATTGCTTCCGCTGTGAATGAATTCACGTTTACCAGTGCAGTTTGCAGCTAACGCCAACGACCAAAGACCAAGGACCAACGACCAGGATATGGCTAAGGCCAACGACCAGCGACCATCGACCAAAGGCCAGGTACCGTCAATCGACGCTTCCCCCTCGCTGATTCGCGGGATCGGTGTCAGCAGTGCGACTGCGTTGAACATGATCGACATGATCGGCGTGGGTCCTTTTATTACTCTCCCTTTGATCGTGGGCGCGATGGGTGGGCCGCAGGCCATGCTGGGCTGGATCCTGGGCGCGGTGTTCGCGATGTGCGATGGGCTGGTGTGGGCGGAACTGGGCGCGGCCATGCCCAAATCCGGCGGGTCGTACAATTATTTGCGCGAAATTTACGGGCCGCGCCGCCTGGGCCGGCTTATTTCTTTTCTCTTCGTCTGGCAACTGTCGTTCAGCGCCCCCCTATCGATCGCGTCGGGCGCGATCGGTCTGGCCGGTTACGCTTCGTACTTCTGGCCGGGGCTCGAATTTCAATACGCTGACCGCCTTTGGCAACTCCACGTTCCGCTGCTGGGCACATTGCAGCTGCGCTGGCTGATGTCAGGCGCTACATTTGTCGCAATTGCGGTTGTGGTTCTCGCCACGATTCTGCTCTATCGCAAAATCACCAGCATCGGGTGGATTTCGAAATTACTCCTGGTCGGAGTGCTGATCACCATGGGGTGGATCATTATCGCCGGCTTCAGCCACTTCGACGCGTCACGCGCTTTCAGCTTTCCAGCTGGCGCTTTCACTTTATCAAACAATTTTTTTCTCGGACTGGGCGCGGCGATGCTGATCGCAACTTACGATTACTGGGGATACTACAACGTCTGTTTTCTGGGCGATGAAGTCCAGGATCCGGGTAGAACTATCCCCCGCGCGCTGCTGCTATCCATTCTGTTGGTAGGCGGTCTATACCTGTTGATGAACATCAGTATCCTGGGGGTGGTGCCCTGGCAGGAGATCACTCACACCGGGCAATCCAATCGCGGTCTGTATGTGATTTCCGTTTTCATGCAGAAAATTTACGGAGCCTGGGCGGCGAACCTGGTTACCGGGCTGGTGATGTGGACAGCGTTCGCATCGGTCTTCTCGCTTCTGCTGGGCTACTCGCGGGTTCCGTATGCGGCCGCGCTCGATGGCAATTATTTTCAGGCGTTTTCGCGGTTGCATCCGCAACACCGATTTCCGTATGTCTCGTTGCTGGCACTGGGCGGAATGGCGACGCTGTTCTGCTTTTTCTCGCTGGCTGATGTGATCGCCGCGCTGGTAGTCATTAGAATAACCCTGCAATTCCTGGTGCAGGCGGTGGGCGTCATCGTGTTGCGTATTCAGCGTCCGGATCTGCCGCGTCCATTTCGAATGTGGTTGTATCCGCTTCCTGCTTTGCTGGCCTCGATCGGATTCATTTTTGTGCTGGTCTCTCGAACCAACTCTCTGAAACAAGTTCGATATGCGCTGGTGATTCTGATATCCGGAATCGTCCTTTATCTTGGGAGAGCCTGGCGGAATCGGGAATGGCCCTTTGAGCGTAGCCTGGCCGTGGATACGGGTGTGGCCAACTGAACATGTCGGAAGCGATTAAATTGCCGGAGCCCACAAGCCTGCCTAAGCTTGTGCCCTCGGCATGGGCGCCGCTGGGGGAACCGCTATTTCGGTCACTGTGGCTCGCGGCGGTTATTTCCTATACCGGAAGCTGGATGCAGAACGTGGGCGCTGGCTGGCTCATGACTCAGCTCACCATGTCGCCGTTGATGGTCAGCCTGGTTACCGCAGCGACGACTCTGCCTGTATTTCTGGTAATCCTGCCCGCCGGCGCCCTGGCGGACATGGTGGACCGGCGACGATTTTTGCTTATCACCCAAAGCTGGATGGTAGTGGCTGCCGGAATACTCGGCATACTGACTCTCTACGGCCACATCACCCCGTGGATGCTGTTGCTGTTTACGTTCGTCCTCGGGCTGGGCGCGGTCATGAACGATCCTGCGTGGCAGGCGATCACTCCGGAAGTGGTGCGCCCGGAAAATCACGCGCCCGCGGTGGCGCTGAATTCGGTCGGCTTCAACGTTGCCCGCGCAGTAGGCCCGGCGCTGGGGGGCCTGGTGATTGCGGCCGCCGGCTCGGGCGTGGCCTTCCTGATCAACGCCGCCTCATTTTTCGGCGTAATCTTTTTTTTGTATCGCTGGAAGCGTCCTCACTACGAACAGATCGCAACCGGAAGAGTACGCGACGCCATGCTGGCGGGCCTGCGCTACGTTCGCGGCGCTCCGCCGGTGCGGTCGATACTGATAAGGACGGGCGCATTCAGCGTGGGGGCAAGTTCCCTGCCGGCGTTGCTGCCTATCCTGGCTCGCCCACATGGCGCAACCGGCTACGGCCTGCTGCTGGGATTTTTTGGGCTGGGAGCACTCTCCGGCGCGGCGGTATTGCCTCGGATGCGCACTCGTTTTTCCGTCGACCGGCTGGTGGCGTTCGACATTCTTCTGTTTGCCGCTATGACCTTTGCCGCCGGACGCGTCCAGACATTTTCACTGTTGTGTCTGGTATTGTTTGCCAGCGGGACGGCATGGATCGGAATATTGGCCTGCCTGAATATTGCCGCCCAGCTGATGTGCCCGTCGTTCTTGCGGGCGCGGGCGCTGTCGATGTACCTGCTGGTGCTGCAGGGGGGCATGGCTCTGGGCAGCACTGCCTGGGGCGCGCTGGCAAGCCGGGTGGGGGTGCCGACTTCGCTTCTGTATTCGTCGATAGCACTGGTAGTGGGGCTGCTGGCAGTGCGAAGACATCGTTTGAGTTCGCAGCCGTTCGAGCTGACGCCAGTAGTTCGTGATTAGTAGAGCGGAGCATTTCTCGCAAGTTTCTTTATCGGGGCCAGGGTATTTTTAAGTTTTCGCACGAGCGGGGCGCTCGCGCCCAAATTGTCACGACTTAAGGAGAACTACTCATGAAGAGATTTAAGAATATTTGTGCTTGTTTACTTCTACTGAGCGGCATCGCGCTTGCTCAAGCCGCCAAACCTGCTGACCCCCGCACCGCCAGCCAGGTTTTGGACCGTTCCATCACCAGTGTCGAAGAAGAGTTCGTATCGGCCGCCGACGCTATGCCCGCCGAAAAATATTCTTTCGCCCCATCAAGCGGCGAGTTCAAGGGTGTCCGTACCTTCGAACAGCAGATCAAGCATGTGGCTGCCGTGAACTATATGCTGGGTGCAGGAATTCTGGGAGAGAAGCCCCCGGTAGACACAGGCGGAGAGAATGGCCCGGATTCGGCCAAGAGCAAAGCCGACATCATGAAGTTTTTGAAGGATTCATTCGCATACCTTCATAAGGCGGTGGCTAGCGTTAACGACTCCAATATGGTGATGGCCATAAAGAGTCCATTTGGAGAGGGCAATGCGACGCGCCTGGGACTCGCCGTCGGAACCGTTGGTCACGTCTCCGATCACTATGGCCAGATGGTTGAGTATCTGCGGATGAATGGCATCGTTCCGCCCGCCAGCCGCCAGTAAACAGATCTCCGGTTGAGGCGTCAGCCATTTTTGGCGCCTCACCCGACATCTTTGACGGGCATAGCACTAGAGTGCTATTTACACTTCCCCACCTCGACCGTACCTTTACTGCCTTCCCCTGACTCTGTAGAGAAGAACACCGGGACAACTATCGGTGACTCCTCAGAACAAAACCATATGCGCCGGTCTCGATGGCGCGTGGTAAACGGGGCGACTTCAGGAGTGGTGGAGAGATGAAACGCACTAAACCTCGTCGGATTGTGCCGTCCTCATCCAGCGCAGCGTTCGAGCGCGAGGCACGGCGAGAGATCGAACACTTCCTTCAAGCCATTAACTCTTATGCGGATCGCTTTGCCCGCGAGCCTCATCTGAGTTTTGAACAACACCTGTATCGGATGGCGGTCACGGGTCGGTTGGGATCAGAAGAACAACGGCGCCGCGGTTAGATCGCCTGAGTTA
The DNA here is from genome assembly GCA_963733545.1 of Terriglobia bacterium. Classification (GTDB taxonomy): domain Bacteria; phylum Acidobacteriota; class Terriglobia; order Terriglobales; family Acidobacteriaceae; genus JAIQFF01. The sequence goes on along the minus strand of CAVTDQ010000007.1, from coordinate 2,416,471 downwards.
AGCATTTGTCACGATAAGGACCGTGTCAAATTGCGGTCGCCAGCTTCAGGACCGACGCTGAGTCCAGGCTTTGCCTTGACTAGCACCCTGTTTGGTGATCGCCGTGGTAATCAGTTCCGCCTTCAGCCGGCAGGCTTGAAGATGTTTCCGCACTTGTGTCCTGGCGCGTTCTGCGCCTACTTTGTCATCAAGAAAAATCAGGACTGACGGTCCAGCTCCACTCAGAACCGCGCCCAGAACACCGGGGGCGGCAGCCAGCTTTTGCAAGGACGGCAGCAGCGGACACAGCGCAGCTCGATAGGGCTGGTGCATGCGATCTTCAAGGGCAGCCGCCAGCAGATCGCGGCGGCCCTGCACGAAAGCAGCCAGGAGCAGCATTGAGTTCTGGACATTGGTGACGGCGTCGGCCCGGGAATACTGCGCGGGCAAGACCCGGCGGGCTTCTTCGGTGGCCAGCGCTTCGTCAGGTACAGCCAGGAGGAGCGGCCACTTCCCTTTCGGGATTACGCTTGCGACGTGAGCGTTTTCGCCAGACATTTTTGCCACGGCGAGGCCACCCATCCAGCAGGCAGCGGCGTTGTCGGGATGATGTTCGCGGCGCGAAGCTTCACCCACGATTCGGGCATCCGGCCAACCAAGTTTGCCGAAGTGTACAGCCAGGGCAATTCCCGCGAGCCGGGCCGCGGCGGAGGAGCCGCATCCTTTTCCGATTGGGATTTGATTGTCGATCTCGACCGCCAGCGGCTGGACCGTTTTGCCTGAGGCCTGCAAAACTTCTCTGTAAGTAGTGAGGATGAGATGGTTTTCAACGCGGCCGCAGATATCTGTATCCCGGCCCGTAGCTGTGATGGAAAAATCATCGGAAGGCTGTGCCCGAACCTTAAGGAAAAGCGCGAAGGCCAGAGCGGCGGCGTCGAATGCCGGGCCCAGGTTGGCGGAGGTCGCGGGCAGGACCAGTTCGATTTTCTTTGCTGTCTTCATTGGCGCAGGTGTTTTTTATTAAACCTAATCCTTCAGGGTTCAAATTCGTGCGGCGGCCGATCGCAGACGATCCTCGTAACTCAGATAAGCTCAACGCCAGATGCTTCGCAAGCTCAGCATGACGTCTAAACATTTACAAGGATGCTCTTGGTGATCCAGCATATGTCGATAGCAGTTAAGAGGCCGGGATCGGACCAGTCTGTTCCGCGTATTCCAGCACCTTGACGACCGCATTTGCGCTGGCGTCGAGAACCATGGGCGCGCGCTGCCGCGGAGTCAAGGTTGCGACCGCTTCCTCTTCGTGCTCGGTGCCGGCGAACAGATCTCCGCGATGGAATTTGAGCGTGAAGTCGGGATCCTTGAGCAGGTTGCCGGTCAAAATCAAAACCACCGATTCATTCTTCTTTACGAAACCGTGACGGACCAGCTTCTTCAGGCCGGCCAACGTGACCGCCGATGCGGGCTCGCAGCCAATGCCATCCGCGCCGATTTCCGCTTTGGCCAATGCCATTTCCACTTCGCTGACCTGTTCCACCGTGCCGCCGGTAGCCTCGATCACGCGGACAGCTTTCTTCCATGAAGCGGGGCTGCCAATCTTGATGGCGGTCGCCAAAGTCTCGGCGTGTACGGAAATCAATTCCTTGCCTCCACCCTCCCGCATGGTGCGTACCAATGCGTTGGCGCCTTCCGCTTGAATCACGGATAACCTGGGCAGCGTCGAGATCAGCCCCAGCTCCTTCATCTCAAGCAGCGCCTTACCAATCGCGGAAGAGTTACCCAGATTTCCTCCCGGCACGATGATGTGGTCGGGCGGCTGCCAGTCAAATCGCTCCAGCAATTCGACAGCAGTGGTCTTCTGGCCCTCGAGCCGGTATGGATTCACGGAATTCAACAGGTACACGGGCATGCGTTGCACGACTTCGTCGAGAACCCGCATGCATCCGTCGAAATCGGTTTTGAGTTGGCAGGTGACAGCGCCGTAGTCCAATGCCTGGGAAAGTTTCCCCCAGGTGATCTGGCCTTGCGGGATCAGAACCAGGCTACGCATGCCCGCGCGCGCGGCGTAAGCAGCCATCGATGCAGAGGTGTTACCGGTTGAGGCGCAAGCCACCCAGTGGAATCCTCCCTGGCGCGCGAACGACGAGGCTACCGTCATGCCCGTGTCTTTAAACGATCCCGTCGGATTCATTCCCTGATGTTTGGCAAAGAGATATTCCACTCCCGCGGAGCGGCTGCAGCCCGGCAGTGGATACAGCGGGGTGTTGCCTTCGCGCAGAGTGATGACGTGGTTCCAATCGTTCAGGCCGGGGAGGATTTCGCGGAAGCGCCAAACACCGCTTTCATCCAGGGGCTGGAAAGAAGTGCGGCGCTGAAGCCAAAGTTTTTTCAGGCCGGCGGCGTCGAGTCCGGCGGCACGCGCTCCCGAGCTGGTCTTCCAGCCGGGATAAACAGCCTCCAGCAGATCGCCGCACTCGGCGCAGCGGACGCTCTTCGACCCACTTGCGCCTACGGTGCCGCAGGCAATGCAGCGCAACTGCGAGACGACCGTTTCAGGTTTTGAGGCCAGTGCGGCGTTGTCAGTCATTCAGCTCTTAGCATACGGGATGGATGAATTATTTGTCGCCACGCAGGTATTGATCGGTCTTGTCGATCCAATCGGCGCGCGGCGGATTGAAGACATCGAGATCGACGGTGTCCGCCATGGCTTCGGCTTTATGCGGCATGTGAGGCGGGATGGTTAAGACCTCGCCTGCATTCACCACGATAACCTTGCCATCGATCCAGAACTTCAATGCCCCTTCCAGAATATATGTGAACTGTTCGTTGGAGTGACTGTGCAAGGGGACGATGCATCCTTTTTTCATGAGGACGCGGGCGACCATGATATCGCGACCGACCACAAATTGACGCTGCAGCAGCGGATTCAAATCTTCGAGAGCAACAGTATTCCAGGGAACGTATTTCAACTCCATCCTGGCGGGCCGGCTTTTTCTGGCCGTCTTACGCAGGATGCTTTTACCGGCTGCAACTTTCCGGGCTGCGGGCCTGGCTTGGCTGCGCTTTTTCGCAGCCGGCTTTTTTTTGGTTATCCTTGCCATTTCAGTGCACCTTTCCCTGGTAAATGCCGACCGCATTGTCGTGCAGGTAGCCGTGCGCCAGTTGCAATGCTCCCGCCTCGCTGATCTCTCCCTCGGAAATCATCTCCGCCAACGCCGCCGCTAAAGCGCTGCGCGCCGACTGCACACCCAGCCAGTAGCTTTCTTCCGCCCCCAAAGTCTCGTTGTAGGGAAACGAGTCCGTACCGAAGGTTATTTTATCGGGAAAAGTCTCAAGCCATTGTTTGAGTACGTGCTTGAACTCCGAGGGATACATATCGAGTTCCATGAGCGAAGTATCCAAAAAAACATTCTGCATGGCGGCCAGCCAGATCGCCTGATGTTCGTAAGGATATCCGCCGTGAATCATCACGAAAATGGTGCTGGAATAGCGCGGGTCGCGCAGAATATTTTCCAGGTTCATGATATTGCTTTCGGAGAGGTTGAAATAATCGCCGATACCTACCGCCGAATGCACATGCACCGGCAAATGTAACCTGCCCCCTTCGCGAATCAGAAAACGGAATATGTAATCCTGAAAGGTTCGGTATTCGCCTTCGCTGGGTACACCGTTGGCTGCAAAACGCTGGTAAATTGTCTCCGCCTGCTCTTTGGTTGGATCGCCAAATTTAGTGCTGCGGAAGTAGGCGACTTCGAACTTCATGGCGATGCCGCCTTTCTTCTGATTTTCCTCAAGCACGCGGCTGATGAACGAGAGATATCCGGCGAAATCTGCCGGCAGTTTTTCCAGGCTTTGTTGCTGCATCCAGCGATGCAGCATTTTCTCCTGTAGCGGGAGGTAGACTTCCTGATCGCGATTTCGAGCTCGCTCCCGCTGATTGTCGAAGGGCCACATAAACGAGTCGGCAAAAAATACCCAGGCAAATCGTTTAGGATCGAGATAATCCGCCATCATGGCGCGATTCGCCACGCCTTCTTCAATATTCAGCTTATCGAGAAGGTTAGAGAAATATGCGGTGCCCTGGGCTTTATTCAGCTCTGATTTTTTTTGCACCAGCCACTTGGCGTGCTCGGGCGCCAAATCGTTGTAGGGATAGCCAAACAAGGCCTTGGCTGCCGCTACCAGTTCAGGGTTGGTGTCGCGGGTTCGCAATGCCGCGCTGCCTGGAGGCGAGGCCATTGCGTCCACATCGGGATCGTCGGCAAAGCCGGGGTGAGCGTGATGGTCGAAGATCGGAATTTTTTCGATCTGGGGCAGAAGGCGCTGGTAAATCTGCGGCACATCCGGCCCCGGCAGCGGACGGGACTGGCCGGCTGCGATCGACGACAGCAGACAGAGCCAGAGCTCAATTCTCCACCGCATTCTCATGGTTCTCCTTTAAGAACTGCGCTTCGACGACTGTTCCTTCTGCGGGTGTGAGGGCGGGCCGCCCTCACGAAGCCGGCTGGAGGCCGACGCTACTCTACTTTGCCGATGTGGCTGGAGCTCTTTGCCAGGCTGGCGCGACTTGCAATATACGTTCGAACGCCTCTTTCAGTATTGCGTTCGACGATGCATAAGAAAAACGTACAAAGCTTGCGCCTGCGGGCCCAAAGGCCGCCCCGGGAATTGCCGCCACTCCCGCCTCTTCCAGCATCACGCGGCAGATTTCTTCGGCGCTTTGTCCGGCCTCGGAAACGTCGACCCAGGCGTAGAACGCTCCCTCGGGCGGAGCGCATCGGAATCCGGGAACGCGGTTGAGATCGCGAACAAACTGCTCGCGCCGCCGGGCAAATTCCCCGACCATGCGCGGGGTCGCGCCTTCGCGATCGCGCAACGCTTCAATGGCGCCATACTGGCTGAATTCGGCGGTACAGGTATAACTATTGACCGCAAGCATATCGAGCGCCGGCACGATGCGCGCAGGAGCGGTTGCGTATCCCAAACGCCAGCCAGTCATCGCGAAGCTTTTGGAAAAACCGTCAATGATGAGGGTCCGCTCTTCCATTCCCGGGTAGCTCATCATCGATGCGTAGGTGCCGCCGTAAATGATGCGAGCGTAAATTTCATCGGACAGCACCAGCAGATCGTGTTCAACCGCCAGTTCCGCCAGGCGACGCTGCACCTCGCCGGTGTACACCGTGCCGGTGGGATTGCCCGGAGAATTAGTGATCAAAATCTTGGTGCGAGCAGTGATGCTGGCTGCGATCTCGTCAGGATCCGGCTGCAAGTTATTTTTGGCGGAGAGGGTAAACGGCACCGGTGTTCCGCCCAGGCCCAGCGTGATAGACGAATACCCGGGAAATCCGGGATCGGGATACAACACTTCGTCGCCGGGATCAATCAGCGCCATCATCGCCATGAAGAGTGCGATCTTGCAGCCCGGAGCGATGACAATGTTCTGCGGCGAGATATTCAGATTGCGGGTTTCGCGAAGATAGACCGAAAGTGCCTCGCGCAAAGCGGGCAGCCCGATCACGGGACAGTAACGATCTTTTCCCTCGTCAACGGCTCGCTTGAGAGCGTCGTTCACCGGTTTTGCGGGATGGAAGTCGGGCTCGCCCAGTTCCAGGTGGATGATGGACCGGCCCGATCGCTCAAGTTCTTTAGCCCGGGCAAAAATGGTGAGCGCGCCTTCGCCGCTCATCGCCGAGATACGTGAGGCTAGCGGTCGCATTTCAGCCTTTCCCTGCTGAAATATTTTCGGCCGCTGGAGTGACGGGAATGCGCAGCGCGTCCACGAAACGCGGAAAGAATTCAAAAACGGAAGCGGTGGCAATAAGTTCTACGATCTGCGGATGGCTGTAAGAATTTTTCAATTTCATGTAAAAAGCATCGTCTATTTTACTGGGCGAATGATGGAGCCGGTCGGCGCAACGCAATCCAAGTTTCTCGGCCTCGGTGAACGGACCATTTTCGAAATTAGCTTTGACCGCAACTACCTGCTGGTCGCTCGCCCCCTTCTGCCGGGCCGATAGAGAATGCGCCGAGACCGCGTAAGCAGAACCCTGCAGAACCGACATGCGGGTGGCTACCAACTCTTTATACCAGCCGGGTAAAGCTCCGTCACTGAGAAGCGGCTTCAACAGGGCCGCGAAACCCATGGCCAGCGCAGGAGTGTGAGCGACGGTCTTAAACATATTGGGCACCACACCGCGCTGTTGCAATAAGGCGTCGTACAGAACCGCAAGTTCGGGCGTGACCTGGTCGCGCTCGAGCAGCGGAATGCGAATTGGCTGGTCGTCGGTCATGATTTTGTCGTCGTGCAATATGTTGGCGGGCTTTCGTCCGCCTTTCGGGCCGGCCGGAGGCCGGCGCTACCAACCCCTGGCGCTGCCTAGAAAGAGAAGCGGCCGCTAAGCTGTACCAGCCGCGGCGTTCCTTTGGTGCTGGTAATAGTTCCGAATCCTAAACCGTTAAAAATATTGTTGGGGCTGGCGAAAATCGGATGATTCCAGATGTTGAAAAAGTCCGCCGCCAGTTTGAAGTTCTTGCTTTCTGTGATGCGAAAGTTCTTGCCGATGGAGACGTCCCAGTTCTGCTGGAAGGGCCCGCGGAAAGTATTTCGACCAAGGTTTCCAAATCCAGTGGTCCCATCGACCCCGATCACGGGCGCGCCGCTGATTGCGTTGGGATCGAAAAATCCATTGATGCGGCTGTGAACGTCGCCATGAGTTTGCGCGGAAGCAATGCTGAATCCAGGATTCAGAGTAGCAGTGCTGGTGTTTGGACTGCTCAGCGCAAAAGTCGAGCCGCCTCCGGCATCGATCACGGTGAAAGGCGTTCCCGATTGAAATGTGGTGATTCCGCTAAGCGTCCAGTGGGCCAGAAGCGTCCCGACCACGCCCGTCCGGTTTGCCAGGAAGGGCAGATCCCAATCGTAGTTAATGACCAGGCGGTGAGTGCGATCGAAATCAGAGGGGCCGTAAGAATCCCGCAGATTTGTCTGGTCGTTAATTGCCGTGTTGAAGGCCGTGTTGCCGCTGGAAGTGGCGTCCAGAGCCTTGGACCAGGTGTACGCCGCCTGGAAGTGAAGCGACCTGGAGAAACGGTGAGCCATGGTGACTTGAAGAGAATCGTAGTGCGACCAGGCATCGCCGGCGAAAAGTTGATAGTTTCCAGTCGCCAACCCAAAGGCGCGGGAGCGGGCGTTGGCATTGCTGAAACTATTTTGCGTGATGGTGTACTGGGTTCCATCGAGCGCAGTCACGGTGACCGGATGAGTCCTGGCATCGTAGGGTTGAATGGCATCGCGAGTCTCGCGCAGATGCGTGCCCTTGGTACCGACGTAGCCAATTTCGAGCACCCAGTTGCCGGGCAATTGCCGTTGAATGCTCAGATTCCACTGCTGCGTGCTGGGGGATACAAAGTGCCGCGGAACTTCCAGTCCAAAAAGGTTGATCAGGTTTCCACCAAAGATTCCATTCGGATGTTGCGCATCACCGAAAGCGTTGGGGAACCCGTTGTCGAACACAGCCTGGGCAGTGGTGTCGGTCGTGGGATTTCCGTTTCCATCGACAAAGCCGAGAAAGTGCGAATAGACAGGCACGTAGGCGGGATCGATCTGTCCGCCGACCGGCAATCTGCCGACGCCCGAAGCGAAAATATCCGCCATGTCGCCCGGAGTTCCCAACGGCGTGGTGATGGGAAGGATCGGAGCGCTGAACGAAAGCTGATCTACCGTGCCCACGTCTTCGCGCACATAGAAGATGCCGTAGCCGGCACGGATCGAGGTGGTGTGGTGCCCGAAGAGATCATAGGCGAAACCGATGCGCGGCCCCCAGTTCGAGGCGTAGTTGTTGTTCATGGTGGTGTCGCTGGCGGTGCCGGTCAGACCGGCCACGCCCAGATTGTTGACACACTTGGGATAAATAAACGCGCTGACCTGTTGCGCCGCCAGCGCCGACACGGTGTTGCCGATATGGCACAGGTTGTCTTTCGCGGCGCCGAATAACTCCCAGCGCAGGCCCGCGTTGATGGTCAGGTTGGGCGTGGCCTTGAAGTCGTCCTGAAAAAATACTCCGTAATCGTTGATCCGGTATTCGTGATTGGAGACGCCGCTGCCGCCGAAGGAAAATCCCGGCTGTCCCAGAAGGAAATTCTGAAAATCGCTGCAGCCATCGACGCAGGGGCTGGTGGGATTGAGCGGGTTCGGTCCGGAGGGAAAGAAAAACAATTCCCCATTAAATGTTTGAGGAAAGTTTTTGTCTAAAGCCACGCGGTCGTACTGTCCGCCGAAACGCAGCAAGTGTTTGCCGGCGGTGTAGCTGGCGGTATCGAGGAAAGTCAGATTGTTCTGGAGCTGGCTCTGGTCGGCACCCGGCGTGGGACCGAGGTTGAAAGTCGAAAAAGTAAATTTGTAGATGGTCTGGTAGAGATTGCTGTTGGGCCGGTTGATACCAAGATCGTTGACGTTCACAATCGGCTCGTTAATCGCTTTGTTGTCGATGCGCACGTATCCGACGCGAGCCTCGTTTACCAGGCGCGGACTGAAGATATGGGTTTCAGCAACACTCAGAAAGCGGTCGTGCACCGGCAGATCGAGGGGGAAGTTCAAGTCTCCGACGTTAAGCGTTCCACCCAGGGTGGCGGTGAGGCCGCCTGCCCCGAAGGGCAGCTTGGATTCGAAGTTGGAAAAGAAGAACCGTCCGGAGAGGTGGTCTGATCCGGCGCGAAAATCGCGATCGTAGTTGACCGTAAACTGGTCGTCGTTGAATTTGCCCGCCTTGCTCAGCACGAACTGGCCGCCGGACGCGGGATCGGCGCCAGGAAAAAGAAATCCGTTAGCATCGTTGAACTGGCTGCTGCGGAAGTTCAGGAGCTTGAGGGCCACGGGATCGATAGAAGCAGCGCTCACATTGGCATTTCCCGGAAAGAACGAGTCGACCAGAGACTGGGCGTAGCCGGAGTTTCCGCGATTCGCGCCGGGCAGCACCGGCAGCGTCGTACTGACGATCGCTCCGGGAGAAAGCCCGCTGCGTTGACGAGTCCCCTGGTAGTTCACGAAAAAGAATCCACCCTTGCCTCCCTTGCCGACCGGACCTCCCAGGCTGCCGCCGAAAATATTCTGTTTGACGTCAGGACGATCCTGAGGAAGTCCCAGGTTGATCTGACTTCGATTCAGGAACCATTCGTTGGCGTTCAGATCGGTATTGCGGAAAAACTCGAACAGGCTTCCGTGAATAGTTTTCGTGCCGGTTTTCAGGATGGCATTGATGTTGCCGCCGCCGTTGCGGCCCTGGGTAGCGTCATAGAGACTGGTCTGTACCTTGAATTCCTGCACTACGTCGGGACTGGGCAGCGGAGTGTTAGTAAGTTCGGCGACGTTGTAATCGGTAGCGCTGATGCCTTCGATCAAATAATTATTGTTGTCTTCGCGCTGTCCATTCACCTGGATGCGGACGTCGCCTCGCCCCAGGGACGAGGAAGCATTCAAGTCTGAATTTGTGCCCGCCGACAAGGTCAGCAACTGTTGAAAATTTTGCGTTGCCAGCGGCAGGTCGCGGATGGTGCGCGCGTCGATGGCCTGGCCGGTGGTTGCGGTCGACGTATCCACCGTCTGCACCTGCGCCTGCACATCGACCTTTTCCTGCACTGCTAGCGTGCGCAGCCGGGCTTCCATGCGGGTGGTTTCGGTGACGCGGACAACTACATCGACAAATTTTCCCTCCTGAAAACCGGGACTGGACACACTGACCGTGTAGTTGCCGACGGGAAGTAGAGTTGCGATAAACGAGCCGGTGGAGTCTGTTTTGGTCGCGCGGGTCAGAGCGCCGGTGTCGGGATTAGCGATTCGGACGTCGGCGCCGGAAACTACCGCTCCGCTGGGGTCGAGCACAGTTCCACTGATCGCACCGGTGGCGCCGCCCTGGGCGAAGACTAATCCTGACCATAAAAATGCGACCACACTGATGGAAAGCCAGCTGCTGATCGATCCCCGCATACACCCCTCCCTGAGGCAAACGATAATGTTTCGGCACGAATCCGACGAATGCGATCGGTCAGAAGTTGAAAGGACAAGCGGCGCAGCCGCCATGGCTGGTCGAGAACCAGCGCTTGCAAGGGCCATCACTCAAGCGGGCATCGGAGAGCAGGTTCTTTACAGTGATGACGAGATGCACCGCTTCTCCTTCCTCAACTTCAGAACTTGGATGAGTTTGCACAGACTACTAGAAATAAAGAGGACTTGGCAACCAAATCCCAAACGGAGTTTGGTGCAATTGAAACGTTTGTTACAGTCCTTTATACAGTCCGCCGTCGACCAGTACAGTCTGTCCGGTGACGTACGACGCGCGTTCGGACGCCAGCCAGACGATGGTGTCTGCGACCTCCGCTGGTTCACCCAGCCGGCGGAGAGGAGCGTCCGCTGCCCATCCGTCGAATATCTGTTTCTCGGCGGTGCCGGTTGCCGCGGACCGTGTTTTTGCCAACTCCTTGAGCCGGTCGGTGGCGGTGTACCCGGGACCGACGTTGTTCACGAGAATGCCGTCCTTACCGAATTCGTTGGCCAGACTTTTCACCAGGCCAACCACGGCGGCCCGGACAGCATTTGACAGCACCAGATCAGCCACCGGCTGCTTGGTGGTGATGGATGTGATCGTAATGATGCGTCCCCAGCGCTTGCTTTGCATGTGCGGAATCACTTCCCGGGCAAAGTAAACCGTGCTCATAAAATTCGCGTCGATGGCTTTGCGCCACTCCTCGACGCTGGCCGCCAGAAAACCTTTAGCCGGCGGACCCCCGGCGTTGGTCACGCAAATATCGGCAGCCCCGAATTCATTTACAACGGCTTCGACGAACTGGTGGACAGCCTGAGCTTCTGTGACATCCAGTGACCGGTAAAACACGTTAGCGCTGTACTGTTTCTTTATTTTCTCGGCTGCCTCGGCAAGAGCCGGGGCGTTCCGGGCGCACATTGCGACTTTGCATCCCTCGGCCGCGAAAGCCTCTGCTGTAGCGCGGCCAATTCCCTGGCTCGAAGCTGCCACTATTGCAACTTTACCCTTCAGATCCAGATTCATAGCGTCGAATTATAGATGGATTGAATCGCTCGCAGGAATAGGGGCGGGAGAAAACTCTACCGCACAGGCCATGGAGGTTCCGCAAAGATTGCAAAGCAGGAAAAGACAGGCGGCCATAACTCCTGATGTCAGGAATTCGGCGGCGCGATCGAAGCAAAGCCTTGCCGCGGCGGTGGCTCGCGTTTACTCTTGGAACAATCGTTGTGATTTTTAGGTCACGCAGCGATGGAGCAATCATGAAAAAACATCAGCGTCATCCCGAAACCGAAGCGGTTCGTGGGGGCACCGATCTGCACAAGAGAAACGGGCCGCTCGCGACCCCGATTTACCAAACCTCAACTTTCGAGGTAACAGATAGCGATCAGCAGGTTCGGGCGATTTCCAGTGACATGTTTTACACGCGTTACGGAAATCCCACGCACACCGTGGCGGAGAATTCGATTGCGGAACTTGAGGGTGCGGATGGCGCGCTGCTGTTCGCATCCGGCATGGGAGCCATCACCACAACTCTTCTGGCCCTGCTGAAAAGCGGCGACCACATTGTTGCGCAACGCGACATTTACGGCGGCGCCACGAAATTTCTCAGCCAGTGGCTGCCCAAGCTTGGCATTGAAACCACTTTCGTGGATACGACCGACTACGATCAACACGCCCGCGCAATCCAGCCGAACACCAGGCTGCTCTATCTTGAATCGCCGACCAATCCAACGCTGCGCATCGTTGATTTGCCCAAAGTCGCCGCTTTGGCGCGCCAGCACAATCTGATTTCGTTTATCGACAGCACTTTTGCCACTCCCATCAACCAGCGTCCAGCCGATTTCGGCATTGACCTGATCATGCATTCCGGCACCAAATATTTTGCCGGGCACTCTGACTTGATCTGCGGAATCGTAGCTGGCCGCCAGGATCTGATAAGGAAAATCCACGAGACTCGCACGACACTCGGCGGGACGATGGATCCCCATGCCGCGTGGCTGCTCTTACGCGGCATCAAGACGCTGGCGGTACGGGTGCAGCGGCAGAATGACAACGCCTTGAGAGTCGCGCGTTTTCTCGCCCAGCATGGCAAAGTGCGGCGGGTGCATTATCCGTTCGCCGAAGGCCATCCACAACGTGCCCTGGCCATGGAGCAAATGAACGGTGGAGGCGGCGTTCTCAGTTTTGAGGTCGACGGTACTGGAGAAGATGCCAAACGCCTGGCCGAAGCGCTGCACCTGTTCTCGCTGGCGCCCAGCCTGGGCGGAGTTGATTCTCTGGTGACCATTCCCGTGATCACTTCACACGGAATGATTTCAGCTGAGCAGCGCGAGAAAATGGGAGTAACGGAGCAGCTTGTCCGGCTGTCCGTGGGTATCGAGAATGTCGATGACCTGATCGCGGACCTGGAACAGGCTCTGAAGGTCGCGATGTCAGCCCGCGAACCCGCGCAGGTGGGTTGATCGTTTCAGAGGCGCGCTGTTGAACGACACTTGGGTCAGGGAACGGCGCGGGTGGATTCCCGCACTGCCAATTCAGGAGCCATTTTTCGGTGCACGGCGGAAGTATCGCGTTTTTCCAGCACGGCGGTGATGCCCTCGATCACCAGGTTCGCCGCCATCGCTCCCATGGCTTCCATTGGCTGGCGAATTGTGGTGAGGGGTGGCGTGTACAGACTGCAGGCCGCGACATCGTCAAAGCCGATGACCGAGCACTGATCGGGCACTCGCAAACCCGCCTTCGCCAGGGCCCGGATTGCGCCAAATGCAGTCATGTCGTCGAAAGCCATCAGTGCGGTGAAGGGGCGTTTTCTTCTTAGCAATTCTTCGGTCAGCTTGTACCCTGCCTCAAAACTGGAATTTGGGTCCTGCGATTCCGGCAAATCAACGATCAGGCGTGGATCCAGTTCCAGGCTCGCGCTTTTTGCGAATGAACGGATTCCTTGCCAGCGAGGCGCGCTGTCCGCCAGGGTTTTGGGGCCGCGAATGAAAGCGATCTTGCGATGCCCCAAATGATGCAGATGCTCGACCGCGAAATGAGCGCCTAGTTCGTTGTCCACGATGACGGAGCTCACAGTGTCGGTTTGCAGCTCGCGCCCAATCATCACCGTCGGAATACTGTTCTTCTCCAAATCCGCCAACACGTCGATGTCGACAAACAGCCAGTTAGCCAGCACGATGAGCGCTTCCACCCTGCGGTCGAGCAGCATTTCCAGATAGCGCTCGAATCGGCTGCGCTCGTTGTGCACATCGGTAAGCAGCGGGAGGTACGAAGACTGATAGAGAGAATTCTCGATGCCGCGGAGAATGAGAGTGCAGTAAGGGTCGGTCATATCGAACACCATTACGCCGACGGTGTGACTGCGCTTGCTGCGGAGAGACCGGGCAAAAAGATTAGGACGGTAGCCCAGTTTCTTGGCTGCCTTTTCAATTCGCTTCTTGGTAGCCGGCGGAATGAAGCGCGCCAACGGGGCGTTGTTGAGCACGATGGAAACCGTGGTCGAGGAAAACCCGCTCTCTTTGGCGACGTCGCGGATGGTGATCACTGAAGTCTTGACCATAGGAAAACCGCAATCACCATGGATCGGCGTATTGCATAACCGGCGTTGCAATAATCAATGCCCAGCTCCCGGGTTCAGTTCTCAGATCGCTGCACTGGAGGTTGCTGGCGGACAGTATCTTACGGTGAAATCGCTGTCAAGGATGGCCCGCTTATCCGGAAACTACCCGAGATCACTCTATCCCACTTTTTGGTAGACTGTGGGCCACTCGCGGTGTACTTCCAGGTGTAAGTTCTCTCGAGATTTCCGGTTCGCGAAGGAGTTTCCTGTTATGAAAGCATTGAAAATTATCGGGATCGTCGTTGCCGTGCTGCTGCTCGCTGTTATTGCTCTCCCTTTCCTGATCAATGTTAACGCCTTCCGCCCCCGACTCGAGTCCGCTCTTTCCGATGCCCTCGGCCGGGAAGTCAAAGTCGGCAACCTCAGTCTCTCGCTTCTTTCCGGAAGCGTCTCGGCGGAAGACCTCTCGATCGCCGACGACCCGGCTTTCAGCAAGGACCCGTTCGTTCGCGCCAAATCCTTGAAGGTGGGGGTGGAGGTGATGCCGCTCATTTTCTCCAAGGCACTGCACGTTACAGACATCACATTGGACCAGCCCGAAATCGCATTATTGCGCGACGCATCCGGCAAATGGAATTTTTCCAGCCTGGGCAATAAGTCGGTAGCGCAAGCAAAGTCGCCAGGTGAAAAACCAAAAAGCACCGAGTCATCGACGCCCGATCTATCGGTCAGCAAGCTGGATGTGAAAAACGGCCGTTTGTCGGTTAACCGCGCAAACTCCTCGGTCAAGCCCCACGTGTACGACAACGTGGACATCAGCGTGCGCAATTTCTCGCCGACTTCCCAATTCCCTTACACCATCAGCGCGAATCTCCCGGCTGGGGGAACCGCGAAGCTCGACGGCAAAGCCGGCCCCATCAACTCGAACGATGTCTCCGAAAGTCCGATCGAGGCGAAAGTCGACGTCAAGGGTCTTGATCTGAATGCTTCAGGATTTGTGGATCCATCTACCGGCATCGCTGGAGTCGCAAACTTCGATGGAACGCTTAATTCCGACGGACACGTTTTGCGGACCAGCGGCACGTTGAAAGCGGACAAGCTCAAACTCGCGGTGAAAGGCACGCCCGCCAGCCAGACAGTCGGCGTTAAGTATGCCACTGACTACGATCTGAAAAAACAAGGCGGCACCCTGACTCAGGGCGATGTAACCCTGGGCAAAGCACTGGCAAAGCTGACCGGCACTTACCAGAGTCAGGGCGAATCGACCATCCTGAATATGAAACTTAACGCCGATGGCATGCCGGTCGATGATCTTCAGGCCATGCTGCCGGCGCTGGGCGTCATTCTCCCTTCAGGATCGAAATTGCAGGGCGGGACGCTGTCGGTGAATGTTGGGATCGCCGGCCCGGTGGACAAACTGGTTATCGCCGGCCCCATCCGTCTGGTGCAAACCAAGCTGGCCGGATTCAACCTCTCCTCCAAGATGTCGGCCATCTCGGCGTTGACCGGATCGCAGGGTGGCGGCAGTTCGGACACTTCAATTCAAAATCTGAGTACGGACGCGCGGGTCGCGCCCGAAGGCGTGCGAACTCAGAACATCAATCTGATGATTCCAGCTCTGGGCACGGTTACGGGGAATGGAACCATTAGTCCGGGCGGAGCCCTCGACTACAAGATGAATGCCAGTCTCTCGGGCGGCGCTGTCACCGGTCTCACGCAACTGGCTGGTATTGGCGGCAAGGGCGGCAGTATTCCATTCTTTATCCAGGGAACGACTTCTGACCCGCACTTCGTGCCGGATGTGAAAGGCATGGTGGGCGGACAATTGAAGGGCGGACTGGGCGGCGTGCTGGGCGGACTGAGCGGCGGCAAGAATCCATCAGGAAACACGCCGTCACCCATGGACGCGCTGGGCGGGATCTTCGGGAAGAAGAAAAAACAGTAAGCAGTAAGAGGTTGCTGAGGCGCCAGGCTTCGGGCGCCGGGCTTCGGACTCAAACATCTTTTGTGGTGGCGCTTAGCCGTTCGTGGCACTTCCGTGCGCGAGCGCGGCGCTCGCGCCTACGTTTTCGGGGGGTTCATGGCTGAGAAAGTGCCGCAAAGTTTGTCCAATCACGCACGGTATGATCCGCCGTTTCATTTCTTTGTGCTGCCCGTGTTTGGTCTCACGGTTATGGTGGCAGTCGTTCACTTGATCAGACACCCGGGTTTCGGATCTGCCTGGCTGGTGGTACTTGCCATGGCCGCGGTCACGGCGGTGGGCAAAGCGCGGGCGTACGCGCTCAAGGTGCAGGACCGGGTAATCAGGCTGGAAGAAAGACTGCGGCTGGCGATGTTGTTGGACCAGCCCGCTCGGGCGCGCATCACGGAGTTGTCGGAATCCCAACTGGTGGGATTGCGTTTCGCCTCCGATGCGGAACTGCCCGCACTGGCGGCGAGAGCATTGGCAGAAAAATTGTCGAGAAAACAAATTAAGGAATCAATCAAGCACTGGCGGCCGGATTACTGGCGGGTTTGAGAAATGTACAGCCGTTGTCGGCGGCTTCAACACAAGTCCTGATGGTACCCGTGTCAAGCCGCTAGACCGCTTCGTACTCCTGAAGATCAAATTCCTACTGGTGATCTTGACGTCATCCTGAGAGACGGAGTCGCGAAGGATCCAGCGTGTATCATCACGGTCCTGGCGGGCGCATCCGTTCCACGCCAGATGCTTCGCAAGCTCAGCATGACGTCAAAAGAAATGGGAACAACACTGGTGTTCTTGACGTCATCCTGAGAGACGAAGTCGCGAAGGATCCAGCGTGTATTATCACGGTGCTGACGGGCGCATCCGCTCCGCGCCAGATGCTTCGCAAGCTCAGCATGACGTCAAATCAAATGGGAATCAACTTCGACAGCAAAGGCGGCGGGCCGAGGGCGCCCGCCCTACACACCTTAAAGGTGATCAGGCTGCGATGTCCTGGGTGGGGACCGGCTCGACCCGGCGGCGGGAGGAGCGGTTGGGCGGCAAGCCCGCGTCGCGAATCTTATACAGAAGCGCCCGGTAGCTGATGCTGAGTGCGCGAGCAGCCTGCTTACGATTCCAGTGGTGGGCCTGCAACACTTTCAAAATGACCTTGCGCTCCAGTTCGCGTGTGGCCTGGCGAGTAATCGTCTTGAGCGCGATCGGGCCGTCGAAGTTGATGTCGAGGACGGAATATTCCTGCTGGTGCGCCACCAGATCGCTGCTGATTACTTCTTCGTTGCCCAGAATCACGTAGCGCTTGATCAGGTTCTCAAGTTCGCGGATGTTGCCGGGCCAGTGATGTTTTTGCAACGCCGACATCAGGTCGCCGGACAAGGTTCGGGCACGGCAATTGTATTTTCTGTTGTAGTGGTCAAGGAAGTAGGTGACCAGGTCTGGAATATCACCCTTGCGATCCCGCAGCGGCGGCATCTGCAGATTCACCACGTTGATGCGGTAGAACAGATCCTGACGGAACGTGCCGCTTTCGATTTCGACTTCCAGCACCCGGTTGGTGGCGCAGACGACGCGCACTTCAACTTTTTTGTCTTCCTGGGCGCCGATGCGGCAGAACTGGCCGTCCTGCAGAAGCTGCAATAACTTCGATTGCAATGCCAGGTCGAGCTCGGAGATTTCATCGAGGAACAGGGTGCCGCGGTGGGCCATCTCAACCCGGCCCGGCTTGGCTCCATAGGCTCCGGTAAAGGCTCCCTTTTCGTATCCGAAGAGTTCACTTTCAAGCAGGGTGCCAGGAATCGCAGGACAATTGACTTTAACGAAGGGACCGGTCCGCCAGGGAGACAGCCCGTGAATCATACGGGCGATGATGTCCTTGCCGGTGCCGCTTTCGCCCTGTATGAGGACGGGCACGTTGGCGCTGGCAACTTTGTCCATGCGCTCGCGCAGCGATTGCATGACTTCAGAGCGGCCGAAAATCACAGACTCGGGTGGAAACTCTCCCAGTGAAGTAGCGAGCGACGTAACCGAAGGTAAAGTTGTCATGAGTGATCAGTGGCCCGGGGCCCGTTCGTACAAGCTGGGATGTGCACCCCGAGAGCCAAACTCGAGCCAGGCTCGAATTCGAGCCAAAAAGTGTAGGTAAACGACTTAGATTTATGCGCTTGTGAAGATTATGAGGTACCAGATGGAGAAGTATCCACGGCGGCCTGGGGAACTTGTGTTGAGGCAAACCTATGGGAAAATGTTTTCACAGAGCGGAAGCCGCTTTCCGTGGACGAGAGACGCGAGCGGTGGTCGCAGCGGTCAGGGGATGAGAGAACTTGATGCCGACCAGATGATAGCCGTCGGCATGTGTGACTCGCAGAGCCCGGGCACGAAGATTTCGCGCCGCCTTGGGTAAGGAATTGGTCACGGCCAGTGGCGCGCTGGGTATCTCCAACAAAACCTGCGTTGAAAGCGGCAAAGAACGGCGCACCGCAACCAGCGCGCCGCCGGCTGAGATGTTCAGCGCGGTGGCAAATTCCAGCAGTTCTTTACCTTTTTCGTCGCGGCTGCGGACGAATACCGGTATGGCAATAGGGAGACGAGGCCATTTCCGGCGCTCGGTATCGGGATTCAGACGCTTCACATATTCCCCTTCAAAAACTAGAGATACACCCCTTTACCGCACCTCGGGGGCCAAACCAGCCAGGCACGATTAACCCACGACGTTATAAACCCGGGCGATTCCGTGTGATTTCGGCATAACTGGGCCATAGGAGCCTAAACCTGCCTTACTAACATTCTCCTTATGTTCGCCCCAAATACGACCATTAGCCGAGAGCTTTGAGATATTTAGAACTGCAAGGTTTTTACCTTCCGTTACCATAGAATTGCATTTTCCGTTGACAGTGGTGGGGGGCTGACATACGATTTGAGGGCAATCAAATCCACAATTCAGGCTGTTTTGTCCCCTCCCCTTTAGTCAAATTCTGCGAGTTTTCCACATATGGGAGCGGTGCCAGAAAAAGCGTGTATCTCGACGGAAGCAGAGCCAGTTGCGGCCGGTCAAACCCCTCAGCGGCAAGCCGGCGACCCCTTGAATTACGAGGATTTGCTCCGCGAGTACAACCAGCTGCGCGAGCGTTCGAGCCGTACCACCAATGCCCTGGCGTCGGCCGCCCACGACCTCAAGACACCGCTCTCTATCCTGAACGGCTATATCGAGCTGTTGCAGAACGAGAAACTGGGCTCGCTGAACGATCGCCAGCGGGAGATTCTGGGGGATATGCACGCCAGCGGACAGCGGCTACAGAGTTTTATCCTCGACTTTTTGAGCTACAGCGTGCTCGAGACCGGCGAGATGAAGATGCGTTACGAGACTGGCAACGTCAATCCTTGCCTCTCGGAAGTCTGCCGACTGTGGTCTCATCGCTTTCAGGAAAGAGGGCTGGCGCTTTATTTTCTGGCCAACGAAAAGTTGCCGGAGCTGGCGTTCGACGCCGCCAAATTGCAGCGGGTGATTTCGAACCTTCTGGAGAATGCATCGAAATTTACGCCCGCGGGAGGAACGGTCTGGCTGCACGCCGAGCCTTACATGTGGGAGCGCCGCAACCCCAACAACGCCGCAGTTCCCGGCGAACGGCGCCGGCAGAATAATCCTCAGCCTAATTCGGTGAAGGTGAGTGTTTCCGATACCGGGCCAGGAATTCCGGCGGAATATCACATCGAAGTTTTCGACGACTTTTTTCGTTTGCCGCAGAACGACGCGCAAATCGAAGGCATGGGCCTTGGACTAGCCATTGCCCGCCGGCTGGTGAGCGCCATGGGCGGTAAGATCTGGGTGGAAAGCGAGCTGGGAGCGGGGGCGAAATTCTCATTCATTATGCCGCTCAAGCCCGTGGCCGCTGTACCCAGCAAAGGGAAGAACAAATGACCGACGCGGTCAACATCTTATTGGTCGATGACGAACCCGGAATGCTGCGTTACATCCGCACTTTGCTCGAGGTGGATGACTACACCGTGCAGACTGCATCCACTGGCGAAGAGGCGCTGCAACAGGTTGAAAAGGGTTTGCGCCCCGACCTGGTGTTGTTGGATCTGTTGATGCCGGGAATTGACGGCCTGCAGACTCTGGAACAGCTACGCCAAATGGTGCCGGGACTGAAAGTAGTGATGCTTTCCTGCGTCACCGATACCCGCAAGGTCGTCCAGGCGATCCGGCTGGGAGCCCAGGACTATCTGACCAAGCCTTTCCAGAAAGCAGAACTCAACACAATCATCGATCAGTGCCTGGGAAAGAACCAGCAGAACCTGCCGGGCGAGGTAGAAGAACTATATGACGACGTATTTTTCGTGGCCGCCAGTCCGGCGATGCGAAAGATTCGCTCGCAGGCGGCGCTGGTCGCCAACGTCGATATTCCGGTACTGATGCTGGGAGAAAGCGGAACCGGCAAGGAAGTTGTGGCCCGGCTGATTCACAAATTATCGCCTCGCGCCCATCGCACATTCCTGAAGGTAAATTGCGCCGCCGTGCCGGGCGACCTGCTGGAAAGCGAATTGTTCGGGCATGAAGCCGGCGCATTCACCGGCGCGACTCATGCCAAGCCGGGTAAATTCGAGCTGTGCAATAAAGGCACGATCTTACTCGACGAAATCGGAGAGATGCCCGCTTTGTTGCAGGCCAAGCTGCTGCACGTTCTGCAGGACCAGACATTCTCAAGATTGGGCAGCCGGTCCGTCATTAAAGTGGACGTGCGCATTCTGGCCGCGACCAACATCAACATTCCCGAAGCGCTGGCCAGCAAACGTCTGCGCGAAGATCTTTATTACCGGCTGAATGCTTTCACCATGCAATTGCCGCCATTGCGGGAGCGCAAGGAAGAAATACCCATTCTGCTGAAGCACTTCATGTCGCGCATGGCCGAGCAGTATGCGCGGCCGCCGTTGCCGCTCTCGGCGAACATGCTGCAGGCGTGTCAGGATTATTCCTGGCCCGGCAACCTGCGCGAACTGAATAACTTCATTAAGCGCTACCTGGTGCTGGGCGATGAGAAGCTGGCAGTGCAGGAATTGCAGCCCAAGGATGACGGTCATGGCACGCGCCCGGAAACGGCGCACAGTCAGTCGGAACCAGGCGGCGGACTGAAGTCAGTGGCCCGCAGCGCCAAAGATGAAGCCGAGGCTGAAGCCATCCGGCACGCTCTCGATCAGACCAACTGGAACCGCAAGCAGGCGGCGGCACTTGCTGCAAATCAGTTACAAAGCGCTGCTTTACAAAATTCGCCAGTACGGTATCGCCCAGACAAAAAGCCACAAACTCACCGCCGGCGCCTAGCCAGCATCACTCAGAGAATGCGTAGTCGCGGGCGCGGCATTAAATCAAAATCAGCGGGCGGGTCGCCCGCGACCACACTTTCCTGCAATTCAACTTTCGCCCGGTGTGCGAAGCCCGTTACTTGGCAGTGACTTCGGGGGGCGGCGGAATGTTCCGGTTTTTCATCCACTCCATATTGATGTTCTTAGCCGCCTTGTTCTTCTTCAGGTCGTCGAGGTCGGGCATAAAAATCTGCAGACCGGCTTGCGGAGTCATACGGGTGTAGCCGTTCACAAGCTGGTCCTGATAGTGGACCAGATCAAGATCGAACCAGGCGTCATTCGAAAGATCGATCATGATGAAATCCACGTGACGCATGGTGAGCTTTCCGAAGTCGAGGGTTCCTTCGCTCAATTTTAGAAAGTTGCGCCATTGCTCGACTTTAGCCTCCGCGTCCTGAGCATTTCCGAACACCTCTTCCAAATCCGGATTGACCACGCGCACGCTGGTCAACTGTCCGCGAATCCGCGGCGGAGGAAGCAAGGTGTGTGTATCGAACAGAATGTCGTTGCCGCTGACCTCAATGCCGGGAATGCCCTTAGGATCGAAAAGCTGGGAAAGATTCACATGCAGGCCACCAAGAATGCCCTTGAGGGGAATTTTGAGCATGCTGAGCTTGGTGACACGCATGAGAATCTTGTCATTGGGAGCAGCGGAGATTGTGCCACTGAGTTCGATTGGCAAAGGAACGATCTTGTGCACAGTGCCGCGTATTTTGATCTGATCCCCGTCGCCGGAAAGGGTGACGTTCTTGAGTGGCGAATTCGCGATACCGTTGGCGTTGAGAAAGTTGCCGATGTCGCCGATGTTTGCCCGGATGACTCCGGAGTTGACGTTAAGAAAAAACGATTCCGGATCGTCGAAAGAGGGATTGACCTTGGGATGGGTGCGCACCATTTGTCCGCGCAACCAGCGAACATAAATACGGAAATCCGGACCCTTCCGCAGCATCAGATTGTGCGCATAGACAGTTGTGGGACCAGAATCGGAGGAGGCGGTCACGGCTGCATCGGGTATTGTCGCCGACGTCAGAGTCGTGGAAGGCGCAGCGCTGGCCGCCTGTCTGCCCGTCTGAAGGTACCAGGCCAGTGAGATTATGCAGGCAACAGCGGCCGCGATGATTACAAGAAAGCGGGGACGAGTCACTTGGTTATTGTAGAGGAATCCGGGCGTCGTGCAGGGCGGTTCGCTCCATGGACGTCATGCTGGGCCGTTTCTTTGGGGCATGCCGGATGTTTCCCTCTCTGGGGACGTCATGCTGAGCTTGCGAAGCATCTGGCGCGAAGCTGATGTGCCGCCACGAGGACTGTGATGGTACCCGTCAAATCCTTCGAGACTTCGTCTCTCAGGATGACGTCCCAAAATTCAAGACGCATCGCTTTGGACTGAACCTGATTGCGGCGCCCTTAAACGACCACTCTTACTGTACGGTCAATACAACCTGCTGGGTTCTGGTGGCGCTTCCCGACGTGGCGGTGACGGTCAGATTGTAGGTTCCTGCCGGCGTTCCGGTGGTTGTAGAGGTAGTTTTGCTCGATCCGCAGGCCGACTGGAACAAGACCAGCGCGAAGAAGCAGCCCAGCAGCATTGCCATCAGCGCGCGTCTTCGCCGCGACTTGCGGCCTCCGATGCCGGCGCCCAACAGGGCCAGTCCCGAAACCGGAAACAAGGCAGCATAAAACGGCCGGTCAGCCGGGAACAGGCTGGCAGGCGTGGTGACGCGAGCGGTGGTATTCACAATCAACTGGCGGCTTTGTGCGCCACTACTGAGATTGGTGAAAGTACTGCCATTCGGGAATGTGGTTTGGCCGCCCGTAGGCGCGCCGGATGCGGACAGTGTAACCGTGTTCGGAATGTTCCCGGTCGGGGTTACGGTCACGGTAAAGCTGGCAGGAATTCCAGCCGCTACCGTGGTCGTCGTCGGAGATACGGAGACGCTGAAGTCGTTGACCACCGCGACCGCGGGCGGCGGCGCCGGCGAGATGGGCGGGATGGCTGTGCCAAACACGGCGACGCTTCCACCGTCACTCAACGAACCCGCTATAGTCGGAGCCAACACCACGGTCACGGTTGCGCTTTGACCTCCGTTTAAAGTTCCCACCGAACAGGTGACGGTACCCGTGGTAGCGGGACAGCCGGTTTGACCCGGCGAACTGCTGGCGGAGACGAAAGTCGCCCCACTGGTAGGAAGCGCGTCGGTGAAAATGACGCCGGTGGTGAGATCGCCGTTATTCGTGATTTTGTAGGTGAAGGTAACGTTATTGCCTACGCCTGCTGGACTTGGGCTAACCGTTTCAGTAAGGGCAAGGTTAACGGCGGGGCCCAGCTTGGTCAGGAATATGTCGGAAGGCGGAGCGAGACTGGCTTGGATCGGAACTGCGGTGGGGAAGTCTCCCGAAGCAGTTTCGCCGACCACGTAACTGTTGCCCTTGCTATCCGCTGCGATGCCGGTGGCAAAATCGGCGCCGGTGCCCCCCAGATAGGTCCCGTAGTGTCCCAGGGCAATGGAGGTGGTCGCAGTGGTATCGATGCGGCTTGCGAATGCATCCACCGGTCCCTTCAAGGCGTTCTGGATATTACTGTTGAGATGGGGAAAGGTGGTGGCTGAAGTGGTCCAGCCGGCAATGCGGGCACCCTGGAGGGTATCAACCGCGACAGCTAAACCCACATCGGTACCGGTACCGCCGAGATACGAGAAATAGGTCAAGGGGACAGTCGTGGTGGTGCACGTACTCCCGGTGCAGGGAGTGCCGAATTTCCCCAGGAAGGCATCGGTGGCGCCGCCATTGGTTCCCTGGAACGCTGTAGTGCCGCTGGGCAAGGTGAAGTCGGTCGACGAAGTCGAGCCGGTTACGTAAACGCTCAGATTAGGATCGACTGCGATTCCGTATCCAACGTCATCCCCATTGCCACCCAGGTAGGTTGAGTAGATCAATTGCGCGCCCGCGGAGGCGGCCGGGTTAAGCTTGGCGACGAACGCGTCTGGAGCGGTGACACCGGTAGTGCACGCCGGGGCCGTAGTGGGAGGCGTCAGTGGCGGCGGCGTGCCCAGGCATCCCTGGTAAGCATTGATGATCGGGAAATCGGTGGCTGCACTTCCCGTGTGCTGAAAGGTAGTGCCTCCGGTGATGTACACGTTGGCGCTGCCGTCCACCGCAATGCCACCACCCAAAGTCAGTCCGCCGGTGGGATTGCCTCCGCCAAAATATGTGGAATACACCAGACTGGAAAGTCCAATCAGCCTGGGATCAAGCTTGCTGACAAAAAACTGGCTGGTTCCCAGCGAGGCGACTTGAATCGCACCAACAGTGGCAGGGAACGAACTGGTTGCCGTGGGCTGGTTGGTCGAGGTGGTGGTTCCGATGACATAGACCTTGTTGGTTGAATCAAGGGCCAGGCCACGAGCCGATTCGGTGCCGTTACCTGAAAGATAAGTCGAATAGAGAAGGTTTTCGCCGGCAGCATCGAGCACGCTTACGAAAGCGTGAGCACCTGCACTGGCGGGAGTGGCCTGGAAAGCCGATGTGGACGTGGTAGGAAAATTCGTGGATGTGGTCGTACCCGCGACTACGACATTAAAAGCAGAATCCGCGGCGACTCCAGCGCTGATGTCCACCTGGTCGCCGCCGAGGTAAGTTGAGAATAAAACAGCGGTGGCGCCCGCATTTAGTTTGGTCACGAAAACGTCGGGCGGCGCGGCCAGTGCGGGCTGAAATGCATGTGGAGTACTGGTGGCCGCGGGCAAGACGGGAAAGTTTGCCGATGTGGTGCTGCCCGCAAGATAAACGTTGGCGGACGAGTCAACTGCCACCGCCGGACAGCCCGATGGGGGCGAAGTAACGCCGGCGATTGTAATTCCGGCAATTGCCGAGCAAGCCTCAACGCCAGTGCCACCGAAATAGGTGGAATAAGTGAGAACCGGATCGATCACCAGGGCGCGGCTGCGATCATAGTCGGACAGCCCGAAGCTGACCTCGCCATCAGAACGGAGCACAAAGCGTCCCGCAACCGGTTGCTGTGTGGCGCCGGATCTTTGATAGACGATTGGAGCTTTGAGGCGGAGTTCACCGCCGCTGCCGGCCAGGATCAGATTGCCGCTCTTATCGAGCCGGGGTTTTTGCTGACCCTGGAATCGCAGCGCGATCACGCCCGGATCAACTCCGGGAGCGACCTCGAAGTCGTATTCCAGTTGTCCCTGGTTGCCGTAATACACCAAATCCACGCCGGGATAAACATCCCGGTAGCGTACGCGGGCAAATTGCGGAATGTTCCGATGCCATTTCGCCGGATCGCTGCCTATCAGGTAGTTGCTCTTACCGGGGAGCGGATCAGTTCCAACCGCAGCTGCGGATGGGTTTGCCCCCGCCAGTTGCATGTGAACGATCTGCATGCGGTCGATCTGCTTATGGTCGATCTGGTCGATCGACCGGCTGGAGCTTTGGCCGTCTTTTTGATCGGCGGAAGTGGCGCTCAAACTCAGGACCGCCTGGTCGGGCGAAAGGAACAACCCGTAACCGGCTCCCCGGGCCAGATAGTTGACCTGAGAGCTACTTTGTCCCTGATTCGGCTCAAACCTCAGGGGGAGTTTCTCGAAATTCAAGCGAGCGCTCGGAGGATGAGTCAAGGGTCCGGGAGGCGTGAAGTCCGGCGGAAGTATCTGGCTAATGGCCGAAGCGGCCAGGCGTGGCTGCGGGCCGCTGAATTGCAATACCAAACCGCCCAGGAACACCAACGAGAAAAGCAGCAGGAGAGGCCAAAATCTGGCTCCCAACCCCCGGAAATTCAATGTCACTTAGCTCCTCCGAAAATCCCAATTCATGGAGAGGAAGAAAAAACGGAACGCAGGCACGCGCCGGCTCACGCCCGCCAAGCGGCATGCACACTTGTCACCAGAATAAGGGCAAAAAATAAGTAACTACTTAAACATCTGACGGATAGACTGTCAAGCCACGCACCATTCCCACGTCCTGCGATGGTCAGATGCAGGCAGCAACCAATAAAGATGCCGAATGAAAAGATCAAACTGGATTTGCCGTTGAGGAATTGTGAACAGTGGAGGCCCGCGGTGCGAGCTCGGTTGCAATTTTTTGCACTTGTATCGTCGTGAGAAATATCTTCAGACGCCGCAACTCGTTGCCTGGAGAACAGAAGTGACGGGAACCGACATGCCATGCCGATGGCAGTGTGCGTGCACTGAAGTTGGTTTCGCCATTAGTCTGCCTTTGAGCACACCTCCCCCGAGGCCCTCCCCGTTTTAATTGCATTAACCGAAGCTGTTCCTCGCGCTTTTTGCGCTTGCAAACTATTGTCGAATAAGTAAATCTGGCGCTCAAGTTGTTTAAAATGGCGCTCGCCGTCAGGGGTGAACTTTGGGTGGATCGGGGTACATGCATTTACGAAGAGAGTCGGGACCGCAGCAGCCTCAGGAACGGCGAACCATGCGCCGTTTCGATATGCGTCTGTCGGCGTCGGTGCGTATAGCCGGCAACGGGCTTCGAGATTTGATGACTGAAACTCAGAACGTCAGCGCTCGCGGCGTGTTTTTCTATCTTGATCGTCCTCTGGCCGAGGGCACGCGCATTGAAGTGACTATGACCTTTCCTCCCCACGTCACCCTGACCGAGCCGGTGCGAGTGCGCTTCACCGCACGGGTGGTACGGATCGAGGATTCGGACGCTGTATCCAGCGTTGGCGTGGCCGCGACGATTGAAGAGTACGAATTCCTGCGATCCAACTCGGCTGCGGAGTTCAGTAACGGGATGGCGTAGGCCTTCGTCGGTTCGCGGCATTCGGTTCGCGAAGAAATCCTACCCCGGATTGGTTTGCGTAGAACATCCGGAAACGCTTGTGGAACGTTAGGGGTCCTTCGACTCCGCCACCCGATTCGTTCCGAATCGGGTAACTCCGCTCAGGATGACAATACTTGGCGGGTTGGCTGCGCTCAGGATGACAGGTCAGCTCTTATTTAGCTCTTCAATCTCTTTCTTCAAACGCTGGTAGCGGCGCACCACGATCGTCAGGTATGCGATGTGGATGAGCCAGGTCGCGGTGTAAGCGGCGTAGAGAAAATTCATCGTGGACTCCGGGGTTCGTGCAGCGCTTCGAGCGCCTGGGTTTGCTCCACTTCCCTCTGCAGAATCTCCAGGCGATAGCGGGACCAGCAAATCAGTGCCGCGAAACAGAGGAACGCCAGCCAGTTAAGCAATAGCACGTGCAACATGCGAGGATCGATGGATCCGCCGCCGCCGATGACCGGTTGGGGATGCTGGGTGCGGAATATCCAGATGGAAAAGTAAACCAAAGGAACGTCGAGCGCGCCGAAGATGGCCAGAGCAGCCGCCAGGGTCGCGGTCTGGCCGCTGGTGGAAAATCGGCGCAGCATCAGGTAGCTGATGTAGATAAGCCAGAGGACGAGGGTTGAAGTAAGGCGCACATCCCAGGTCCACCAGATGCCCCACACCGGGCGGGCCCACAGCGGACCGGTAACTAACACCACGCTGCAAAAAACGACTCCGACCTCGGCGCTGACCACAGCCAGGGCATCGGCCCGGTCGCGCGAAAAAAATTTCTTGATCAGGAAATAGAGTCCGGCAATTGCGACGCCGGTGGTCGCAACCGATGAAGGTTCCATCCCTTGCGGCAGCGGACGGATGGCGAATGCGCCGATGCAGGCCGCAATTGCGATGGCGATGAAGGTCCAGTTTGTCACTCGATCAATGACCGGGTCGGCGCGCACCAGATACTGGATGGAGCAGATGAAATTGATGAAGAACAAGAGAAACGCAGTCCACGCCGAAGGCACGTGGTAGTAGAAAATGCGCTGCACGTTGCCCATGGTCTGCTCGGTGGGGGCCTCCACCAGGGCGGCATACAGAGCATAGGTCAAAAGAACGGCGGTGAGCAGCGCGAAGATGGGAAAAATCCGTTTCATCTTGTTTGGCGGGTCAAACCCTACTCGGCGTTCAGGACCAGATCGAACAACAGCAGGCAAGCGATAGTAAACACCACGTCGTAAGTGGTAAGCAACACAATCCAGAATTTGGCCGAGAGCTCTCCGGTCAGAATCGCGGTGGTGGCATTCACCATCGCCAGCAGCGCGGGAATCGAAACCGGAAATAACAACAAGGGCAGCATGATTTCGCGGCTGCGGGTGCGCAGCGACATGGCGGCGAAAAACGTTCCATTCACCACCAGGGCCCACGTTCCCAATGCCGCCACCGGAATCAACTGCCAGGCCGGGCCCAGCGCGCGAAGCTTGTAGAACATGATGAACAGCGGCGTCATCAATAGTTCAAGAACCCCCACGAAAATAAAATTGCCCAGTGCTTTGGCCAGGAAGAGCGAATTAGCCGGAGCGGGCGAAATGCGGTAGGCGTCGAGAACCTGATTTCGCAATTCCCGCGCCCAGGTCTGATTGAGTGCCACCACCGCGGCAAACAGGAAGGCCACCCAGACCAGGCCCCCGGCAATCTGCCGCGACTCCTCGGCGTTGGGATCGAAGGAGAAACTAAAAACCACAACCACCAACAGGGAAAAAAACAACATGGAGTTGATGGCATCTTTCGAGCGCCACTCCAGCCGCAAATCTTTGGCCAGCGTGGCCGCGGTGATGCCGAATCCATCTGGGGACCCCGAGGTTTGCTGTTCCAGACAACGCCTCGTTCATCGCGACTTCACCGATCCCAGGTCAGGTGAGCGGTTTGTGAACTGACCGGCTTCCATCCAGACAAATTCGTCGGCGGCATCCTGCAGCAACGTCGCCTGATGAGTCACCACGAAGATCGTCTTGCCTGCATCGCGCATCTGCGCCAGCAACCTGACCATTTCACCAGCCGAACGCAGATCCACATTGGAAAAGGGTTCATCCAGCAAAAGGATCTCTAGGGTCGTTGAGTACGGCCCGGGCCAGCGACAGACGTTGGCGCATGCCTTGCGAATATTGCGCGACCGGACGCTCAAGAGCGGGATCGAGCCCGACGGAGGTCATACCAGCGGAGGCACGGGAATCATCGTCGATAGCGTAGAGCCGCGAAAAATAGCGCAGATTCTCCATGCCGCTCATCTCGTCGTACAGCAGCGAAGGATGCGCCATGTAACCCAGCTGGTGACAGATCGATCGCAAGCTGGTCGTCCCCAGGATGGAGATGCTGCCGCGAGTCGGCTGGGTCAGGCCGGCGAGTGCGCGCAGGAGTGTGCTCTTGCCGGCGCCGTTGTCACCAAGAATTGCGTACAGCCTGCCCGGAAGAAATTCTCCGCTCAGGCCGCGCAGCGCGGCAAACCGGCCGAACTGTTTCACCACCCCGGATAGCTGGATGATAGGTGCGGCGTCCACGTAAATGGAAGATAGCCGAAGGGCAAGATGAAGTCGAGAGTTGCTTTTCTTTGGATTGGGCTGGGGGATTGTTGTGGCGTCGTGGCGGGGGATGACGTCATGCGTGTGGCGAGGCGTCAGCAGGCAGCGATTAGCCACGCTCCCACTTTCTTTCTTTGACGTCATGCTGAGCTTGCGAAGCATCTGGCGCGAAGCTGATGCGCCCTCGCGAGGACTGTGACAGTACACGCTGGATCCTTCGAGACTTCGTCTCTCAGGATGACGTCAAGATCAGAAGTCAAAATCAAAGGTTGGATGTGACGTCATGCAAGTGACCATCAGCAGCGAAGCAATCCCTATTTTCGACGTCATGCTGAGCTTGCGAAGCATCTGGCGCGAAGCTGATGCGCCCTCGCGAGGACTGTGACAATACACGCTGGATCCTTCGCGACTTCGTCTCTCAGGATGACGTCAAGATCGAAGGGGAACGACAGACGATTGCCAACTAGTTCGACATGCCCGGAGTCGCGGTGGCAGTTTGGCCGGATTGCGCGGGAGCGTATTTGGAGGCGCACTTGGCTTGCAGCTGTTTAGCGTGAAAAACGCCATCACGGCCGTAGGTGCCGTCCGCGAGAGCTTGCGAGTTGTCCTTGAAGGTATCGGGCGGCGCTTCGGTTCCGCTGTAGACGACCGGCAAAAGCTGATCATTTTCTACCAGCGCAAACTCAACCCGGGTGCCCGAGCGCTTGATGGAACCGGGTTGCACGTTACCGGCGACCCGCAGATGACGGGTGTAAACGCCGTCACCCATCCCGTGCAATTCCTTGATGGTCACGTAATAACTTTTGCTTTCCTGCACCCCTGTGTAGGCGAGATATCCGAGTGAAAACAGGATGAGGACCACTGCCCCGCCGAACTTCAGGTATCTACGTGTGTCGCTCGCCATAACCAGACTCTATGCCCGGTGGCGGCCGAGGTCAAGATGTCCGAAAGGCCGATTTATAATGGGCTGTGTGGCATCTGATGCGAGCAGTGACCCACTGAGCGAGGCTTATGATCCATCCCTGGCACGACGTAACACCCGGCGACCGGCTGCCGCAGGAATTTTTCAGCATCATCGAGATCCCCTTTGGATCGAGCGTGAAGTACGAACTCGACAAAGCCAGCGGGCTGATCAAGCTGGATCGGGTTCTGTATTCCGCCGTTTACTATCCCGCTAATTATGGCTTCATCCCGCAGACCTTGGCCGAGGACGACGATCCTCTGGACGTACTTGTGTTGTGTCAGGAAACGGTAGTGCCCTTGACCTTGATTCACGCCCGTACCATCGGCCTCATGACCATGATTGATACCGGTAAGAAAGACCACAAGATCATCGCGGTGGCAACCGAAGATCCGGAATTCAACTGCTACCGTGAAGCCTCGGAGATGCCTCCGCACCGTTCGATAATGCTTCGTCGCTTCTTCCAGGACTACAAACTGCTGGAGGGAAAAGCGGTTGAGGTCGACGAAATTCAGCCGGCAGCGGAGGCTTTCCCCATCATCAATGATGCGCTGCATCGCTACAGCGAACAGCGCCGAAAGGGATTCGGAGGACACTAGACTGCCGTGCCTGCCTTGACCTCAAATTTTCCGCCCGTCACTCAACGCTGACCCTGCGTAAAAATCATGCTTTTGTATTTGACCGCAAGAATCGGAGTTTGGTGGGCCACGAACTATTGCTAAAGTCGTCTTGAGCAGAAGGGGAAGTCTCTTGAGAACGGCCACTGAAACCATTGCCATCGATGCGGGGAAAAACGTCGAACATATCAGGACATTCGATTGGGCAACCGCTTATCAGGAGCTTGATCAGCACGGCTGTGCTGTGATCAAACGGGTGCTGTCGCGAGAGGAGTGCCGCGCCCTGGCCAGTTTATATCCTGAAGATGGAGCGTTTCGCAGCCGCGTAGTCATGTCGCAACACGGATTCGGGCGAGGCGAATACAAGTATTTCGCCTACCCGTTGCCTCCAATTATTGAAGAGTTGCGGACCGCGCTTTATT
Organism: Terriglobia bacterium; assembly: GCA_963733545.1. GTDB lineage: Bacteria > Acidobacteriota > Terriglobia > Terriglobales > Acidobacteriaceae > JAIQFF01. The sequence goes on along the minus strand of CAVTDQ010000007.1, from coordinate 2,385,224 downwards.
CATACTTAATGCCGGTCGCAAATCGTTGGAATGCCGCAATGGGTATCGAGCTTCGTTATCCGGAAGATCACCGGGAATTTCTAGAGCGCTGCCACCACGCCGGTCAAGTCAGGCCGACACCCTTGCTCCTCCAATACCGGGAAGGCGACTACAACTGCCTGCATCAGGATGTGTACGGCGAGCACGTATTTCCTGTACAAGTTGCGATTCTGCTCTCGGAACCATCCAAAGACTTCGAGGGTGGCGAGTTTGTGTTGACGGAACAGCGCCCGCGGATGCAGTCCCGGCCGGAAGTGGTCCCGCTGCGACAAGGTGATGCGGTTGCGTTTGCTGTGCGTCATCGTCCGGTGCAGGGGACGCGAGGAATCTATCGCGTGAATCTTCGTCATGGTGTCAGCCGGTTGCGTTCGGGACAGCGGCACACGCTGGGCATCATCTTCCACGATGCAGGATAGTAAAAAATGACTTTGAGTTTGTTCGACAATTCAGTGGATACGGCGCCGCGAAAAGAAGTTTTGGCTCCGGGCGCAGTCGTCCTCTACCGGTTCGCCTTGTTCAATGAAGAAGATCTTCTGGCGGCAATGCGCGAGCTGACTGCTGCGGCGCCTTTCCGGCATATGACTACGCCGGGCGGTTATCGCATGTCAGTCGCGATGACGAACTGCGGAACCCTGGGTTGGGTCACAGACCGGACGGGCTACCGGTATGACATCGTGGACCCAAACAGCGGGGAAAATTGGCCTGCCATGCCGGCTGCTTTTTCGAAGCTGGCGAAGGCCGCTGCTGCGGAAGCCGGATTTCCCGGTTTCGTGCCTGATGCCTGCCTCATAAACCGATATTCGGCAGGAGCCAAACTGTCGCTGCATCAGGACAAAGACGAAAAAGATTTTGGAGCACCGATTGTTTCGGTTTCGCTGGGAATTCCCGCGACATTTCTTTTTGGCGGGCTGAATCGATCAGACAAGACGAAACGTGTAGCCGTCACGCACGGCGACGTTATCGTCTGGGGCGGACCAGCACGGCTCCGTTACCACGGAGTGCTTCCGCTAAAACCTGGTCAGCATCCGGTGCTGGGCGAATACCGCGTCAATCTGACGTTCCGGAAGGCTGGGGCGGCTTTATAGGGTCGACTCAGGCTTATGGAAGAATCGCTTGCTGTCGTTTTCTCGCGACTGCAATTTCGCTCCACGCCAGATGCTTCGCAAGCTCAGCATGACGTCTTACAAAACTGCGGGGGCGTCTCTGACGCTGCTTACCAGACGCGGCAGGCGTTTTCCCGAACCATGGCCTGGCCGGCTTTGCAGTTAAAAGCCTTTTGGAATTCGGGCATGTTCTGCACGGTACCGTCCACGCGATACTTTCCCGGTGAATGCGGATCGACGCTGACCAGCATGCGCGAATATTCAGGGCGCCGCTTTTCGCACCAGGCACGCCCGAAGCCCAGAAAGAAGCGCTGCTGCGGGGTGTATCCGCTGCTGTCTTGCGCAGCGGGGACGCCGGCCATCATCTGTTCGAGCGCCATCAGCGCAATGCGGGCGCCGCCGTTGTCAGCGGTATTTTCGCCCAGGGTGAGACGGCCGTTGAGTTTCAGATCGTCAACCGCGACAAAGCTGCTGTACTCGTCGGCCACACAGCCGGCACGTTTTTCAAATTCCGTTCCGTCCTGCGCCGTCCACCAATCGCGCAAGTTGCCCTGCGGATCGAACTTCCTTCCCTGATCGTCGAAGCCGTGAGTAAGTTCGTGACCGATCACGATTCCGATGCCGCCAAAGTTCACCGCATCGTCCGCCTGCTTGTCGAAGAACGGCGATTGCAGAATGCCGGCGGGGAAGACGATCTCATTGCGCGGAGGACTGTAGTAGGCATTTACCGTCGGCGGCGTCATTCCCCATTCCTGACGGTCGACCGGCTTGCCGATCTTTGCGATCTGGCGGCGGGCCTCAAACTCATTGGCGCGGAGAAAATTTCCCACCGAATCGCCGCGCGTAATCGTGAGTGAACTGTAATCGCGCCAGACATCGGGGTAACCGATCTTGTTGCGGATGGCATCCAGCTTCACTTTGGCTTGCTTCTTGGTGTCTTCGGTCATCCAGGGCAGGTTGCGAATATCCTGATCGAGACTTTTTTCCAGCGCGTCCACCATCTTCAACATGCGCTGTTTGCCGTCGGCGCCAAAGACCTGATCCACGTAACGCTGGCCCAGAGCTTCGCCCAACGCGCCATCGGTGGAACTCACGCAGCGCTTCCACCGCGGCTTGATCTCGGATTGTCCGGTCAAAGCCTGCTGCATTTTGAAGTTCGCGTCCACGAAGGGCTTGGAAAGCCAGGGCGCGGCAGCATCCATGAGGTGCCAGCTCACGTACGTGCGCAGCGCATCGATCGACTCGGAATCCAGAAGGGCGTTCACCTGCTTGAAGAAATCAGGATTGGAAACGTTCAGGCTGGAAAACTGTGGCGTGCCCGAGGCCACAAAGAAACGGTCCAGATGAAAATTCGGCGCCAGAGCCAAGGCTTCATCGCGGGTCATCTTGTGATCGCGAGTTTTGGGGTCGCGGCGCGCGGTACGATCCATGGAAGCCTTGGCCAAAGCGGTCTCGATTCGCAGAACCGACTGCGCCGACTCTGCCGCCTGTTTGGCAGATTGTCCGCTCAGGGTAAAAACCTGGGTTGCATATTCGGTCAGGCTTTTGCGCGCGGCCGCCATCTTGGCGTCATCCTTGATGTAGTAATCGCGATCGGGCAACGACAGTCCGCCCTGGTCGATATAGGCGACCACTTGATTGGCATCGTGCAGGTCGGGCGAGGAGTAAAAACCAAACAGCGGATTTGGGCCGAGCAGTTGCACCCGCGCGACAGCTTCAATCAATGCCGCTTTGTCTTTAGCTTTCGCGATGCGGTCGAGCTCGGGCTTGAGCGGCTCTACACCTTTGGCATCGGCTGCGCTTTCGTCGATGCACGAACCGTAGTAGTCGCCGATTTTTTGATCGATGGCATTGCGCTGGCTTCCGGGGGCGGCGGCTTTCTCCAGGATTTGCCGCAGCACGGCGGAATTGCGTTCACGAATGTCGACAAAGCTTGACCAGGACGTCTGGTCTGCCGGAATCTCGGCGGTCTTCAGCCAATTGCCGCAGGCGTACTGATAAAAGTCCGCGCAGGGATCGACAGTCTTGTCGATCGCATCGAGGTTCACCCCTCCGGTTTGGGGAGCGGACTGGGCGAGAGCGGCGGAAACCAGAACCATGAAGAGGATGAGACGGTAGAAACGCATGTTTTAAACCTCAGGAAACCGACCGTTGATTCTAGGGCCTCGGGCTTAGACGGACAAGTTGGGAAAATGTTATGTGCTAAGTGGGTTGTGATGGATGCGATGAAGAGCTTAGCCGCAAAGTTCGCAAAAGGAGTAGCAAAGGGCGCAAAGGAGACCGAAACGCCGATGATCTTGACGTCATACTGAGAGACGAAGTCTCGAAGGATCCAGCGTGTACCAGCACGGTCCTGGCCAGGGCGCATGCGGTCCACGCAAGATGCTTCGCAAGCTCAGCATGACGTCAAGAAAGTGGGGATGCTTCGCTGCTGACGTCAAAACAAATGGGAATGGCTTCCTGCCGAGGTGTACCTTTCAGATCGACGACCGAGCCTTTTGAGGCGTCCACGAAGTTGGAGCATTTTTTCTTCATCGATCGATTTGTCCTGCCCCTGACCCGTCCTTCGATGCGGCGTATAATTGAGGCGATGACCACCAACGGTAACAACGGAAATAGCGTGCCTAAACCCCGGGCGGAGTGGATCGCAAGCCGCAAATCCAGCAACAGCGATGGCAATTTCTCCCAGATGCGCTACGCTCGCAAGGGAGTTATCACCGAAGAGATGGCGTATATAGCTCACCGCGAAAAGCTGACGCCCGACTTGGTGCGTGATGAAGTCGCCCGCGGAAGGATGATTATTCCCGCCAACATCAATCATCCTGAGCTTGAGCCGATGTGCATCGGGGTGGCATCGCTGTGCAAGATCAACTCCAACATCGGAAACTCCGCCGTAACTTCCAACATCGACGAAGAACTGAAGAAGCTGCACACCTCCGTTCACTTTGGCGCCGACACTGTCATGGACCTTTCGACCGGGGGCAACATTCATGAAATTCGAGAAGCCATTTTGCGCCACTCCCCAGTGCCGATTGGTACCGTGCCGATTTATGAAGCCATCTCGCGAGTGAAGCGGATCGAAGACCTCAATAAGAATGTGATGCTGGAAGTGATCGAGGAACAGGCGGAGCAAGGCGTGGACTATATGACCATCCATGCCGGCGTGTTGATCCAATATTTGCCGATGGTCTCAAAGCGGATCACCGGAATCGTCAGCCGAGGCGGCGCGATCCTGGCGCAGTGGATGGCCCACCATCACAAGCAGAATTTTCTGTACGAGTGCTTTGACGACATCTGCAAGATTTTCGTCAAGCACGACGTCTCGTTTTCCCTCGGTGACGGCCTGCGCCCCGGTTGTATCGCCGATGCCAGCGATGAAGCCCAGTTCGCGGAACTCAAAACTCTTGGGGAACTGACCAAAAAAGCGTGGGAATACGATGTGCAGGTGATGATCGAAGGTCCGGGCCATGTGCCGCTGGACAAGATCAAAGAGCAAGTGGACAAGGAAAAAGAGCTCTGCTACGAAGCTCCGTTTTACACTCTGGGGCCGCTGGTTACCGACATCGCTCCCGGCTACGACCACATCACCTCGGCGATCGGAGCTGCCATGATCGGATGGCACGGCGCAGCCATGTTGTGCTACGTCACCCCGAAAGAACATCTCGGCTTGCCCAACGAGAAAGATGTAAAAGACGGAATCATTGCCTACAAGATCGCCGCGCATGCGGCGGATGTGGCGCGGCACCGTCCGGGGGCGCAGGATCGCGACGACGCTCTCAGCTACGCGCGTTACACTTTCGACTGGGAAAAGCAATTCGCGCTCTCCCTCGATCCGGAGACGGCGCGCTCGATGCACGACGAAACCTTGCCCGATGACTACTACAAAGAAGCCGCTTTCTGCAGCATGTGCGGCCCGAAGTTCTGCTCCATGAATTATTCCAGCAAGGTGGACGAATACAACAAGCAGGTGCACGGCCTGGAAAAGAAAGACTACTCAGAGCTGGTGGAGAAACTGGTCAGTCTGAAATAGGCGCGGGCTCTGGTTTGTTTTGGTTTGTGTGGTCTGTTTGTGTGGTCGCGGGCGACTCGCCCGCGGCTTTTGACTTCGGCCAGCAAAACCAAAAAACCTCGCGGGCGAGTCGCCCGCGACCACACAAACAAACATACAAAACCAAAAACCTGCCCCTGCTACTGCCTGAAGTCAGCTATGCCATCCCAGACCAACTGAACTGCGACCGCAAAAATCAGAAAACCAAAGATGCGGGTGATGCCGGCGACTGCCCCTGGCCCAAGCCGGGCTACCAGCGGCCCTCCCAGACGAAGAAAGAGATAAACGCTGAGCGCGAGGGCGGCGATGCCGATCACCATTCCCAGATAAGTGGTCATGCTGTCGGCGTGTGCCGCCAGGCCCATGACTACCCCGATTGAACCGGGACCGGAAAGCATCGGCATCGCCATCGGAGTGAGAGAAATATCGCTCTTTTCGGCCGCCTCGTCGGTCTCGGCGGGAGTAATTCGGGCGGAAGCGGTGACCATGCCCCAGGCGGTGTGGGCCACGATCAAGCCTCCCGCGATCTTCAGCACGGGAAGAGAAATCCCGAAGAAGTTGAGCACGAAGCGTCCGAAAAACATGAACACCACCAGGATGCCCAACACGTAAAGCGAAGTCTTCAGGGCGGTGCGATTGCGCTCGCGCTCGGGGAAATCGGCGGTCAGGGCGAAGAAAAGCGGAACCCCGCCGAAGGGATTCACGATGGGAAAAAGAGCGAGAAAGGTGGCCCCCGCTGCCGAGGGCAGAGTTCTCAGAATCTCGACCGCCGCGGTTCCGGGATTAATCAACGGTAGCTCCCCAGAACGTTAGCCGCGCGATCCAATGCTCCCCGCAAAAGTCCGAGTTGCTCCCGGGTCCGCTCCAGATCATGTTTGTCGATGGCTTCATTCACGCCGGGAATGACCACCGCCGCGTAGCCGGTGTATTGTCCCGGCGCATAAATAACGTGGCGAAACCAGGGCCGGTTAGGAAGCCCCTGGGGGAGCAGCAGCGCGCGTTCCGCCTCGCGCAGCACCTGGTTCAAGTGCGCGGAAGCACTACCGGCACTAGCCTGCTTACGATGAATCCTGGCACCGGCCAATTGAAACTCACGAACCGCCCGAACTGCATCCGAAAAGCTGGGCGACCGGCTGCCGAAAGTGGATTCAGATTTCTTGCGGGCGACTTCGATATAGGAGGCGATCTCCTTGCCGTACTGTTCGTAATCGTAGGGCAGCACTTCCGTCTGCGACATGCGAACAATCTCGAGTCCAAACACGCGCGCCATCTGCTGCTCGTAGACAAAGTCGGGATCGCCAAACTTCTTGAACCAGTTGAAATTGTCGAAGACGGAATGGTACACGCCGTACGACCCGGTAGAACTTACGTCGGAAGATGGCACCCCGAGGTGCTGCAAAAACACCGTGTAGTCGGAACCGCTTCCCAGGTCGCCGACGGGCACTTCGGACTGAGATGGTGCCGCCGGAATGCGGGCGATGTCTCCAATAGCCTGGGTCGGCGAGCGGTCAGCGTCAGTACTTGCCTGACTCGACTTCATCCATTCGTCGTAGACGGTTCCACCTTTCGGGCTGGGGACGACGCGGGTTACATCGCGGATGAATTGTTTGAGGGTTGGGACCGACGACGCACCAAACTTTGGGCCGGAGACGGCCACGTCCATGTTGAAATATGCGGCAGCATTGACCAATTCTGTCTCGTGCTGTTCGCCCCATTCCGTGGAACCGATCAAACCTTCCTCTTCGCCGTCCCAGCTGCCGAATACCATGCTGCGTCTCGGTCTCCACCCCGATTTCAGGAGTGCGCCAATTCCATGGACGGATTCCAGCATGGCCGCCGTGCCGCTATTGGGATCGACCGCGCCATACACCCAGGCATCGCGATGGTTGCCGGCGATCACCCACTCGTCGGGCAGTTCGCTGCCACGAATACGGCCGATCACGTCCCAGAGGGTGCGGAACTGGTAATCCTGCTTGAGATGCATTTTCACTTTCGCCGGTCCCGGACCAACGTGATAAGTGAACGGCAAAGAGCCTTGCCAATCGCGCGGCGAATCAGGGCCGCCTAAATGCTCAAGGATGGGCCAGGCATCGGCGTAGGAGAGCGGAGTCGTGGGAATTTTCGGTAACTGCGCGGATTGCTCGGGCCTGGTCCGTTTGGAATCCGGAAGCGATGGCTCGGAAGCAATTCCCGGCGTGGTGGGATCGCCCGGGAATTGGAACATGTAGCCGATGGAACCCCGCTGCACCCCGGTATCGGGACGCCATGGACCCTGCGGATATTTATCTCCGAGCCGCCAGCCATCGTCGGCGGGATCGGAATAGATCAATACGCCGGCCGCGCCATGCTCCTGGGCCACGAAGGCTTTCACCCCGCGAAAGTTCTGTCCGTAACGCACCAGCACGATTTTGCCGCGAACGTCGACTTTCATCTGCTCCAGCTTTTGAAAATCGGCGGGAGATCCGTAATTGGCGTAGACCACCTCGGCTTCGACGTCCCCCGACGGCGACATGCTGTTGAAAGGGGTTACGACGCGGGGATCGTCCTGATAAGGGTCGGAGCTCACATGTTCGCGGGTGGGTCCGTGCATCGTGACGCCCGCGGGGGCGGTAACGTCCACGTTGATCTCAGCCGGATAGTTCATCCAGACGCGATACTCGACAATTTCAGTCTCGAGCCCGGCCTCACGAAATTTCTGCGCGACATAGTCGGCGGTTGCCTTGTCTTCGACCGTGCCCGGCCATATGCGGCGCCTGGGTCAGGATGCGCAGGTGCTCTTCGGCGAGTTTCGGATCGGGGACGGCAAGGAATCGGCTTTCGAGCGCCGCTTCTTCGGAGGAATTTGAAAAGCCAAAAATTGGAGCAGCGCCGCCATCCCCGGCGAGGGGCGGCAACGGCGACGACCCTTTAACGCTGGCCAGAAAGAGAATAGAAAAAGAAACGCAGAAGGCGACCGCTGCGAAGATAACTTTCATCGGGCTCCTGGGGCGAGCGCTTCGGCGATCGCGATTTCAATTCCTTCCCGGCCGGGGCAGGGCTGCCAACGTTTCCTCAACGTCGGGGAATTGGTCGATGGCGTAGATCCGTGACAGGCGAATCTCGCCGGCTCTGTCGATCACAAAAATTGCGCGTTCACTGGCGCCCTTGAGGGAGCCATCTTCATTCAAGACGCCGTATTGCCGGCTGACCTCTCCGTGAGGCCAGAAATCGCTGCCCAGCAGAAAATCAAAAGGGCCGATTTCGCGCTCCCACGAAGTTGTGTTCATGATCGAATCCACGCTGAGCGCCAGTACTTCTGCCTGGCAGGCCACAAACTTCTCCCGCTCCACCTGATAAGCAACCATCTGCCGGGCACTAAGCGGCTCCCAGTTGGCAGGATAAAACGCAAGCACCAGGCTACCCTTGCCGCGATACTCAGAAAGACAGAATCGCTTTCGTACTCCGCCGGCCAGAACCGGAACGATGAAATTGGGCGCCATGTCGCCGGCCTGCAACAACGTCATTCACCTCGTCCCCAAAGTATTGTCATGAATGCGACGCAAACCGCCACGCTTCTCCGGCCCAATTCACGGATCACGATCTCACCTGTCCGTTTCCTGTCACTTCATATTTTGTTGAAGTCAACTCGGCCAGCGCGAATGGTCCACGGCAGTGCAGTTTTTGTGTGCTGATGCCCATTTCCGCTCCGAATCCGAATTCTCCGCCGTCCGAAAACCGGGTTGAGGCGTTCCAGTACACCACTGCGGAATCGACCTGCCGCAAAAATGTTCCGGCCTGGGCTGCATCGCTGGTCACAATCGCCTCGGAGTTCCTGGTGGAGTGGCGATTGATGTGATCGATAGCTTCCCCCAGGTTGTTCACGACTCGAATGGCGATGCACAACCGCAAATATTCCTCGTCCCAATCCTGATCTTCGGCGGGCCGGACGCCCATTCCAGCCGCCAACCGGCAAGTCTCTTCATCGCCGCGCACTTCGACGCCGGCATCGGCCAATCGCTTCACAATATGCGGAATATATTCTGCCGCGATGCTTTCATGTACCAGCAGTTTTTCCGCGGAATTGCATACCGACGGGCGCTGGGTTTTGGCATTGATCAAAATTTCGTCGGCCATATCGAAGTCGGCAGTTTCGTCTATGAAGACGTGGCAGTTCCCTGCTCCAGTTTCAATAACAGGCACAGTGGCGTTGTCGGCGACAAAAGAGATGAGTCCGAGGCCTCCCCGAGGGATAAGAACGTCAACCATGCCACGCGCTTTGATTAACTCCTGCGTCGAGTCGCGGCTGTTCGAATCCAGTAGCTCGATGGCTCCGTCGGGAATCCCTTCAACACTATTCAGAATCTCCACCAGTCTTTGATTACTGTGGATAGCCTCCTTGCCGCCGCGTAGCACAATCGCGTTTCCGGCTTTCAGTGCCAGGGAAGCGCAGTCCACGGTCACGTTGGGTCGCGACTCGTAAATAACTCCAACCACGCCGAGCGGCACGCGCACTTTGCGGATGCGCAAACCGTTCGGCCGTTTCCTCTCCTCAAGAATTTCACCGACCGGATCGGCCAGGTTGGCCACCTCGCGGACACCTGACACCATGGACGCGATCCGTTCCGGCGTCAGTAAAAGCCGGTCGCGCATCGCCCCGGCCAGTCCGGAAGAGTTCAAGTCCGCGACGTTTGCTTCAATGATACTGGCGGCGTTGGCCGCAATTGCGTTCGCCATCGCCACCAGGGTTGAAGTCTTCTGCGCGGCGGTGAGCCGCGCCATGCTGGACGCGGCATGTTTCGCCCGCAGCAACTTTTCTCTGGTTGACTTGATTGCCTGGACGCTAGTTGCCATCGGAAGACCTGCGCCGGTGAGGCGGGAAAAAGGTTCCTATCTTGCGTTCGAGAGCGCGAGAAATAGTTTGCGCGGTACGTCCATTCGCAATGGCGACATTGACGCCGGCTTCGCTGGCCAGTTTCGCGGCACGCAGCTTGGAGCGCATGCCACCGGTGCCCAGTTTGCCTTTGCCGTTGCAAAGATCTTCCATGTCCGGGGTAAGCTTTCGGATGGTACGCAGCAGGCGCGTCCGCTTACCGTTGGGTACATAAAAGCCGTCGACATCCGTGAGCAGCACCAACCAGTCAGCCTTCACCGCGGTCGCGAGCAGAGCGCTGAGTTCGTCATTGTCGCCAAAAGCGCCGACAAGTTCCCGAACCGAGACGCTGTCGTTCTCATTGACCACGGGCACGACGCCCAGCTTTAACAACTCGTGCAAAGCATTCTGTAAATTCTGGTAGCGGATGGGCGAGGTGAAGTCGTCGCTCGAGAGCAAAAGTTGGGCCACGACTTTCTTTCCGAAAAAAAGCTGCTCGTAGGTATGCATCAGCAGGCTCTGACCAACCGCCGCGCACGCCTGCATCAAGGGAACGGTCGAAGGGCGCTGGTCGAGGCCAAGGTGCGTCATGCCGGAAGCAATTGCGCCCGAGCTGACGATCAGATACTCGTGCCGGTTGAGATCAAGCTGGTCGACTAAATCCCGCATCCGCGAGATGTCGATGCGTCCCCCAGGGGCGATCAGACTGGTGCCGACTTTGAGCACGAGGCGCATTTAAGTCTTCTAATTTAACAAGTAAGGTGGATTTGGGCGAATGTCGCATCGACAGGAAAATGGCGCACCCGAGCGCAAGCCGGAAGACCAGACTTCCAACATTCTGTTCCCGCGTTAAAATATTTTCATGGCTGTGCAGAGTTCAACCGAAAGATTTTCTTCCCGCGTGGGCAATTACGTCCGCTACCGGCCTGGCTATCCTGCTGCGGTTCTTGATCTGCTGAAAGCCGAGTGCGGGCTGGTTTCAACATGCATCATCGCGGACGTTGCCTCGGGCACCGGTATCTTCACCCGGGTATTGCTTGAGAATGGCAATCGGGTCTTCGGAGTAGAGCCGAACCCGGACATGCGACGAGCGGGAGAAGAATTTTTGCGCTCATATCCTGGATTCACCAGCGTGGCTGGTGCGGCGGAAGCGACAACCCTACCCGATCACAGCGTAGACTTCATCACTGCCGCTCAGGCGGCCCACTGGTTCGACCGGCAAAAGGCACGGAGCGAATTCATACGCATCGGCAAACCTGGAGCCTGGACGGTGCTGCTGTGGAACGAGCGTCGCACTAACTCGACGCCATTCCTGCGCGAGTACGAGCAGTTGCTGGTGGACTATGGCAGCGACTATCAGGACGTGCGTTCCGAACGGACGACAGAGCAGATCGAAACCTTTTTTTCGCCCACCCAGTATCGCAGTCGCGCGTTTGCCTATCACCAGGACTTCGACTATCCGGCGCTCGAAGGACGTTTATTGTCTTCTTCTTATACGCCCCAGCCGGATGACGTGAAGTACGCGCCCATGTTGCGTGAGCTGCGGCGAATATTCGATGCGCACCAGGCGAATGGACGAGTCACTTTCGAATATGACACCCGAATCTATTACGCGCAGTTATCCTGACCCCGGCAAGACCACACCGTGAAAGTGACGTGCAGGAATTCAGGGCAGTTCGATGTTTCACTCCAGGGAGAATAAATGGACGGGGAAAAAACGTTTCACATGACTCCCGACGAATTTCGCCGGCATGGGCATGCCATGGTGGACTGGATTGCCGACTACCATGCCCGCATCGAGACTTTCCCCGTGCTCTCGCGGGTCGAACCTGGTCAGATACGTAAGTCGCTGCCGACTGATCCTCCGGAAAATGGCGAAGTTTTCGAGAAAATCCTGAGTGACATCGATACGCTGATTCTTCCCGGTATTACGCATTGGCAATCGCCGAATTTTTTTGCATATTTTCCTTCAAACACCTCGGGACCTTCGATTCTCGGCGAACTGCTCTCCGCGGGACTCGGAGTGCAGGGAATGCTATGGGCCACCAGCCCCGCCTGCACTGAATTGGAGACGCATGTTCTCGACTGGCTGGTGGGAATGCTCGACCTGCCGGCGAAGTTCCTCTCGACCAACACTGGCGGTGGCGTGATTCAGGATACGGCTTCGAGCGCGGTTTTGTGCGCACTGCTGGCAGCGAGGGAACGAGCCACCGGGTTCGCCAGCAATCTTCATGGCTGCGATGGAAAGTTGGTCGCCTACACATCGTCGCAGGCACACTCTTCGGTACAGAAAGGCGTCCAGATTGCGGGCATTGGCCGCGACAAACTTCGCCTGATCGAAGTGGATGATGCGTTTGCCATGCGCCCCGAGGCGCTGGCACAACAGATTCTGGACGACCGCCGGGCCGGCCTGACCCCGTTTTTTGTCTGCGCTACTGTAGGAACAACGTCGTCAAATGCGATGGATCCGATCCCCGAAATCGGGTCCATTTGTCGCCAGCAGAAGCTTTGGTTGCACGTGGACGCGGCCATGTCGGGCACGGCGGCGTTGTGTCCCGAATTTCGCGACATGCAAGCCGGGCTTGAGTTTGCCGACAGCTACAGCTTCAATCCGCACAAGTGGATGTTTACCAATTTCGATTGCGATTGCTTCTACGTTGCCGACCGCAAGGCATTGATTCAAACGTTGAGCGTGTTACCCGAATATCTGCGCAACCAGGCCACCGAAACCGGAGCGGTAATTGATTATCGCGACTGGCAGATTCCGTTGGGCCGGCGTTTTCGGGCGCTGAAGTTGTGGTTTGTCATCCGCCATTATGGCGTCGAAGGGTTGCGGCACCATGTCCGGCAGCATATAAAGCTGGCGCAGGATTTCGCCAGGTGGGTCGAACAGGACGAGGGCTTCGAGGTTGCCGCGCCGGTGCCGTTAAACCTGGTCTGTTTTCGTCATAAAGGAGGAGACGAAATCAATCAGACTCTGCTGGACCGCCTCAATCGGAGCGGGGATTTATATCTGACCCACACGCGATTGAATGGCCGGTTAACCCTGCGGCTCAGCATCGGACAGACCAACACCACCAGACGTCATGTGGAGCGAGCCTGGAAACGGATTCAGCAAGAGGCGGCTAAGATTTAGTCGACAATGTAGGCGCGAGCTCCCCGCTCGTGCTTCAGCACGAGAACATTCGACAGCTCATGGTTTTGACTCTGATGATTCGAAAGCTCAATGGTTTTGGTTTCAAGCGTAGCGGGGACAGCTTTGGGCTTGAATTAAAAACTTTTTCCCTGCGACTTCACCGTAACTGAGCACGAGCGGCGCGCTCGCGCCTACACTATCGCTTTTCCAGATCTTTTGGTTTGTCGGGGATTGGCTTAGACGCGCTCGCGTCGGGCTTCCAGGCTGTGGTATTCGGGCCGGCGGCGGGATTTACTCCGAAGTCCCACACATAGAGGTTCATTCCCTCTTTTCCGAGAAGCTCGATGACAGCATATTCTCCGGGCTCGAGATCTGCCGCGGGAGTCACTTTGACCCAACCGCCGGTCAGCTGGCTGGCGGTGGTTGCCACCAGCTTCTGCTCCTGGCTGACCTTGCCGTAGATTGCAACTTTGATGTCGCCGACGATGCGTTTCTCTTTGTTGCTCTGCAGCCGCACGATGCGGAAGCGATCCCAGGCGAGTTGCTGCTGCTTTGATTTTTCTGCAATCTGGGTTGCTTTATCGAGCTGGTCCTGCTGCTCGAGGTTTACATAAATCGCGGGCATAGGGACATGGGCCTGAATTTTTGCGTGCAATCCCGGGAGTTCGATGGTCTGTTTGGAGCTAGCGATCGGGTTGATGGTGGCGCGCAGGATGTTGCCCTTCATATTCTTGTTAAGCTCGCCACTGCTTTGTTGCAGCTCGACCAACTGGGGTTGAGTCTGGAAGGTGTCGAGCAAAACCACGCCGCCCTCGTCGGGCAAACGCAGGCCGGGAGCCACATGCGGAGATCTGGCTTCGTCGGCCTGGCGTTCGGCCTCCAATTCTTTATCCAGTTCAACCGCTTCAGGAGCGGGCTTGCCCGCCGCCCGGTCTTTTTCGTAATTCTCGGTGGCCTTCCAGTCCACCAGGGATTTTGGAACTTCTTCCCACTCATTGCGTTCGGCGCTCAGGTAACGCACGCGATCGCCCTTAACCTCCCACCTCGTGGCCAGTTGGTAGCTTCCGTCTGTGAGAATCAGCCGTTTGGCGAGTTGCTGCGCGGATGCAGGCGCGACCGACGCGGCCATCAAAGTTGCCGCTGCCAGCAGGGTAATCACGAAACCATGGTGCCGATGCATACAGTCAATCGGTTGGATGCAGCCTTCTGTTGCCAAGTGTACTCTGCGAGCGCGCGTCCTTCACATTTGGGGAGTCACGACAGCCTTAGCGGAGGGGCTTACTTCGTGCACCGTCATGACCTTCGTGGTTAAAGTTTTTTCGTCCTAGTCACCACAAAACATTTCTGGCATAATTGCTTGTGCACCCATCCTGCACAAAATCTCAAAGACAATTTAAGGTGAGGAATCGATGTCGGCAAAGTACATCTTTGTGACCGGGGGCGTGGTGTCTTCGTTGGGCAAAGGACTGGCGGCAGCTTCGATCGGTTGCCTGCTGGAGAGCCGCGGGTTGAAAGTCAACCTGATGAAATTCGATCCTTATCTGAACGTCGATCCCGGCACCATGTCTCCCTTTCAGCATGGAGAAGTGTTCGTCACTGACGACGGAGCGGAGACCGACCTCGACCTCGGCCACTACGAACGGTTTACCCACGCCAAGCTTTCGCGGGACAACAACTGGACCACCGGCCGAATTTACGAGCAGATTATCGCCAAGGAACGGCGCGGCGACTATCTGGGCAAGACCGTGCAGGTTATTCCACACGTCACCAATGAAATAAAAGCTGCCATGAAGAAGGTGGCGCAGGATGTGGACGTGGCCATCGTCGAAGTTGGCGGCACAGTGGGTGATATTGAGTCGCTGCCGTTCATGGAAGCCATCCGGCAGATGCGCCAGGAACTGGGCCGGGATCACACCCTGTTCATGCACGTCACCCTGGTGCCGTTCATTGCCGCGGCGCAGGAATTAAAAACCAAACCCACCCAGCATTCTGTGAAAGAACTGCTCAGCATTGGGATTCAGCCGGACATTTTGCTTTGCCGCACCGACCGCTTTCTATCGAAAGACATCAAGGGAAAGATTGCCCTGTTTTGTAACGTTGAAGAGGAAGCGGTCATCACCGCCAAAGATGTTGCTTCCATTTACGAAGTGCCGCTGGTTTTCTCGCGTGAAGGCGTGGATTCGCTAGTGCTTCGCTATCTGAAACTCGAGGCCCGCGACCGCGACCTGAAAGCCTGGGAAGAACTCGTAAGCCGTGTGTACAACCCGAAGGCCGAGGTCTCGATCGGCATCGTGGGCAAGTATGTCGAATATGAAGACTCCTACAAATCGCTGAAAGAAGCGCTGATCCACGGAGCCCTGGCACACAATCTGAAATTGAATTTGAACTGGATTGAAGCCGAAGGGTTGGAAACGGGAGATCGCACCTACGAAGAGCAACTGGCCGGGTATGACGGGCTGCTGGTGCCGGGGGGCTTCGGCAAGCGCGGCATCGAGGGCATGCTGATCGCGATTCGCTATGCTCGCGAGAAGAAAGTTCCCTACTTTGGCATTTGCCTGGGGATGCAGACCGCATGTATCGAGTTTGCGCGAAACGTATGTGGACTGGCCGACGCCAACTCCAGCGAATTCGACCCGGCGACGCCGCACCGCGTGATTTATAAATTGCGCGAGCTGCGGGGCGTCGAGGAACTGGGCGGCACTATGCGGCTGGGCGCGTGGACTTGCAAGATTGAACCTGACACCCTGGCCTACAAAATCTACGGACAGCTGGAAATCAGCGAGCGCCATCGTCATCGCTACGAATTCAATCGCGAGTACGAGGAAACGCTGACCGCGGGCGGATTACGAATTTCAGGATCCACACCGGACGGCACTTATGTCGAAATGGTGGAATTGCCCGATCATCCTCATTTCATCGGTTGCCAGTTTCATCCCGAGTTCAAGTCGAAGCCGCTTGAACCGCATCCGCTGTTCAAGACGTTCATTGGGGCCGCGTATGAACATGGACTGAAACGTCGCGCCGACAAGGCAGCATCTGAAATAGATTTGTTCCACCGTCCGGAAAAAGTGGGGAAAAGATAGTTTCATATTCTTGCTGCGACGGGGGGCGAGACGCCCGCCGGATGGCGGCGCTACCAAATTCTGGCGGTAGAAAAATTGGGAGCTCGCTTCTGACCACTTCTTTTCAAATCGACAACGTCCGAATTGGTTCCGGCAGTCTTTTTCTCATCGCCGGGCCGTGCGTCATCGAGAGCGAGAAGCATGCCCTGTTCATGGCCGAAGTCATTAAGGGCGTCACGCGTTCCCTGAATTTTCCTTTTATTTTTAAGGCCTCGTATGACAAAGCCAACCGCACGTCGATCCGCAGCTATCGCGGTCCCGGCCTGGTTGAAGGTCTGCGCATCCTGAAAAAGGTGAAAGATGAAGTGCACGTGCCCATCCTAACCGATGTGCATGAGACCGCCGACGTCGCCAAAGTTGCGGAGGTGGCCGACATTTTGCAGATTCCCGCATTCCTCTGCCGGCAGACTGATCTGGTAGTAGCAGCGGCCATGACCGAGCGAGTTGTGAACATCAAGAAGGGTCAGTTTGTGTCGCCAGCCGATATGCGGCACATTGTGGAAAAATGCCGTACTGCGGGAAACGACAAGATTTTCGTTACCGAGCGCGGGTCAAGTTTCGGATACAACAACCTGGTTGTGGACATGCGGTCCCTGCCTATCATGCGCAAGTTTGTTCCCGTAGTCTTCGACGCCACCCACTCGGTGCAGCTGCCTTCGTCGGCGGCGGACGGAGATCACGCGGTGAGCGGTGGACAGCCTGAATTCATTCCAGTACTGGCGCGCGCCGCAGTCGCCGCCGGAGTGGATGGAGTGTTCATGGAAGTCCACGACAATCCTCGGGAAGCGAAATCCGACGGGGCCAATGCGCTGGAGTCAAATAAATTGCGCGGAGTTTTAAAAGAATTGCAGGCAGTACAGAATGCGCTCACCGCCGCATACGCCAAACCCTGAACCACTCCGCCTACGATCTGCTACCATGACCGCCGTGTATCAGCCTTGAACCGAGGTTCGAATGAAACCGTTCTTTCTGGCGATGCTTGCCGTTCTACTCATTTCTACGGCCAATATTTCTCTGGCACAAACCGCAGCCAGCTCAGCCCCGCTTCGGGTCGCTGTCGCCGGCATGGTGCATGGCCACGTCGAAGGCTTCTTGCAACATTCACTGCACCGGCCTGACATCCAGATTGTCGGCTTTTCGGAGGCTGATCAGCAGGTCGCGGCGCGTTACGCCACCCAGTTCAACCTGGACCACGGTCTGTTCTTTACCGATCTGGAAGACATGCTGCAAAAAACCCATCCTCAGGCGGTGCTGGCCTACACCAATACTTACGATCACCGAAAAGTGGTTGAGATCTGCGCGCGTCACGGAATTCCCGTGATGATGGAAAAGCCACTGGCGGTCAGCAGCGAGGATGCGCACGCCATCGCCGATGCCGCACGTAAAGGCAAGATTCAGGTGCTGGTGAATTACGAAACGTCTTGGTATCGAAGCAATCACGCGGCCTATGACATGGTGCATGACAAGTCGATTGGCGACCTGCGCAAAGTCGTGGTGCACGACGGGCATCAGGGACCGAAGGAAATTAATGTGTCGCCGGAATTTCTGGCCTGGCTCAACGATCCAAAACTGAATGGTGCAGGGGCACTTTACGATTTCGGTTGTTATGGCGCCGATCTGATGACTTGGCTGATGGATGGACAGCGTCCGATTTCGGTCACCGCGACCAGCATGCAGATCAAGCCGGAAATCTATCCGCACGTCGATGACGAGTCGACCATTATTTTGACCTATCCGAAAGCGGAGGCGATTCTGCAACCTTCGTGGAACTGGCCGTTCGATCGCAAAGACATGGAAGTTTATGGACAGACCGGATACGTGTTCACGGTTCGTCACGACGACGTTCGGGTGCGGCTGAAAGGCGGCGAGGAACAACAGATGGCGGCCAAGCCGGTGGCTGCTCCGTACGACGATTCGTTGTCGCTGTTGCGAGCGGTCGTTCTCGATGGCGCCGCGCCGGGAGCGCCTTCGTCTCTTGAAACTAACGTGATCGTGGCGGAAATCCTCGACGCAGCGCGGCGCTCAGCGTCTTCCGGAAAGACGATTCGCTTGTCTGCTGACAGTGCATCGCACTGATCGCGTGTAAATGTGGGCGCGAACGTTCCCCTCGTGCGCTGAGCAAACGTATTTCGGTATTTCGAATTGATCCGCAGGGCAACTGATTCGTCACTGCCGCACGAGCGCGACGCTCGCGCCCACATAACGTTTCCACTTTAACCAGTCCATGCAATTCTTTTGCGCCATTGCCGGAATCGTAGCGATCCTGGGTATTCTCCTGGATGCGTTTGAAACCGTAGTGCTGCCGCGCCGCGTGCAACGCAGCTTTCGATTGACCAGCTGGTTTTATCGCCGCACCTGGATTCCCTATCGCCGCATAGCCAATCGCATTCCGAAACGTTCACGGCGGGAAAATTTTCTCGGCTACTTCGGACCGCTGTCGCTGATTTTGCTGCTGGCCTTATGGGCTTCGGGACTGATCTTTGGCTTTGCCCTGCTGCAGTACGGACTCGGCGAGCATTTTCGGCTGACCGGCGAGCCCATCACGTTTGGGCTGCTCATCTACCACAGCGGAGAGACGTTCTTCACTCTCGGCTACGGGGACGTGGTCCCTGCGTCTGGAATGGCTCGCGCCCTGGCGGTGACTGAGGCTGGCTTGGGCTTCGCTTTTTTAGGAGTCGTCGTCGGATATTTGCCGACGATCTATTCGTCGTTCTCACGCCGTGAAATCGAGATTTCCCTGCTCGACGCGCGGGCGGGCTCGCCGCCATCCTCGGCGGAACTCTTGTCTCGGTTTGGAAACTCACCGCAACAAGCGGTGCTCGACCAGATTTTCAAGGATTGGGAGCGCTGGGCGGCGGAAGTGCTCGAAAGCCACCTCTCCTATCCGGCTCTCAGCTTTTTTCGTTCGCAGCACAACAATCAATCCTGGCTGGGCGCTCTGCTCACAATTCTGGACGCAAGCGCTCTGGTAATCGCCGGCGTGGACGGATTGCGACCGGAACAAGCCAAAATCACGTTCGCCATGGCCCGCCATGCCATGGTCGATCTCTCCCAGGTAGTAAATGCGCGCTATGATCCGCTCGCTTCTGACCGGCTGCCGGAACCGGAACTGCTTCGTCTTCGCCAAAAATTAGCGGAACGCGGAGTGAAACTTCGCGAGGGTGCTGGGTTCGATGAAAAGCTGGGACAACTTCGTTCGCTGTACGAACCCTATGCGCAGGCGATTGCGCTCAATCTTTCGATTACCTTGCCGCCCTGGATCCATGCCGATCGACAGAAGGACAACTGGCAGGCCGGTCCGTGGGACCGGGCAATTCAAGCCCGCAGCTTGGCGGGACGACCGCAGAGTGTGGAGGATCATTTTTAGAGCGGGCGTCGGACGTCGGACTTCAGGCGTCGGACGTCAGACTTCGGACTTCAGACCTTGGACGTCGGGCCTCGGACCTCAGCTCTCATGCCCCGTTTTCGATTGCGTGGTGTTTGGATGATTAACGACAACCACTTCACCCATTAAGTAACGCTGATGGCTGAGAGCTGATGGCTGAGAGCTGATGGCTGAGCTGACGTCCGATGTCCGAGTCTGAAGGCCTCTTCCCCGTGCTACCATCGATTTTCTTCCGATGAAACACATTGGTGAAAACGTCGTTCGTATCGAGGCCGAGGCTTTGCGCGCACTGGCCGACCGCATTGCCGGTCCGATGGCCGAGGAATTCGATCGAGCGGTCGAGTTAATTTTTTCCTGTACAGGGCGAGTCGTGGTAACAGGCATGGGCAAGAGCGGGCTGATTGCGCGGAAGATCGCCGCCACCATGAGCTCTACCGGAACGCCCTCGCTGTTTATGCATCCGGTGGATGCAGTTCACGGTGATCTCGGAATGGTGGTGCGCGGTGACGTGGTACTGGCACTCTCGGCTAGCGGCGAGAGCGAAGAAATTCTCAGACTGCTGGCCACCCTGAAGCGGCTTCAAGTGCCGCTCATCAGCATGACCGGTGATCCGGTCTTTGAACGATTTTCGGCTAAATCCGCGGGCGGGTCGCCCGCGACCACACAGTCAGGCAAGATTTCGACTTTAGCTGGTGCGGCGGATGTCGCACTGGACTGCTCTATCGCCAAGGAAGCTTGCGGCATGGGATTGGCGCCGACGGCTTCGACCACGGTGATGCTGGCTTTGGGCGACGGGATCGCGATGGCGCTCGCCGAGAAGCGAGGCTTTAAAGAAGAAGATTTCGCCAACCTGCATCCCGGCGGCAAGTTAGGGAAACGCCTGGCCAGGGTGGAATCGTTAATGCACGCGGGCGATGCCTTACCTCGGGTAACTCCGAAAACTACAATGCCCGATGTGATCTACGAAATGTCTCGCAAAAAACTCGGCGTCACCGCTGTGGTCGATGGGGACAAGTTACTGGGTGTGATCAGCGACGGCGATTTGCGGCGACTGTTGGAGAAGCGCGGTAAGGATGTGCTCGACCTGACCGCGGCTGAATGCATGACTACGAGTCCTCGCACAATCGCAGCCAGCGAATTTGCCGCCACGGCGCTGGCGCTGATGGAAGAGAAAAAGATTACCTCGCTGGCGGTGGTGGATGCCGAACATACTCTCCTGGGAATCGTGCACCTGCATGATTTGTGGGGAACGGAGATGATGTAGCCGCGGCGCTACAATAAATCTATGTATCACTACGATCCGACTACCGCGCTCGAAGAACTGACCGAAGACGCCACCCTGCCTAATCCGGTACATGTTCGCGACATGATCCTGCGCAAAAAACTTGGACCTGACAAGTCACTGGAGCTGAATCGCCTGTTTGTCGAATACCAGAAGTTTTTTGGCGAAGCGCAGAAGCTGGGCAAAGATATTCTGAAACAGCTGGCGGGTTAGGCTCCCGAGCGTAAATCCTTCGAAGCCAATGTGGGCGCGAGCGCCCGCTCGTGCGGCAGCAGCATGGACGAGGTCGCACGAGCGCGACGCTCGCGCCTACATTCTCCCTCCCATCATTTACAATGACCAATTCCCTGCTATTCAGGACCCATAACTATGCATCGTTGGTCGCAACTTTTTATTCCTACTCTGCGTGAAGCGCCTGCCGACGCCGATGTCGCCAGCCACAAATTTCTGGTGCGCGCTGGTTATATACGCCAGCTGGCGGCCGGAATTTATTCGTATTTGTTCATGGGACAGCGCTCCTTCAACAAGATCATGAATATTGTTCGCCAGGAGATGGACAAAATCGGGCAGGAATTCTACCTGCCGGCGCTTCATCCGCGGGAATTGTGGGAAGCCAGCGGACGCTGGGCGGTGATGGGCGACCACATGTTCCGGCTCAAGGACCGCAAGGGGGCTGACCTCTGCCTGGGCATGACCCACGAAGAAGTCATGACCGAAATTGCGCGTAAAGAACTGCGCAGCTACAAGCAGTTGCCGCAGATCTGGTACCAGATACAAAGCAAATTCCGGGATGAAGCCCGGCCCAAATCCGGGCTGTTGCGGGTGCGGCAGTTTCTGATGAAGGATTCGTATTCTTTCGATATCGACGCCGCCGGTCTGGACGTTTCGTATCAAAAACATTACGCGGCGTACTGCCGCATCTTCGATCGATGCGGATTGAAGTACATGGTGGTCGAGGCGGATTCTGGCGCGATGGGTGGATCGCAGTCGCACGAGTTCATGGTGAGAACGCCGGCGGGCGAGGACCAGATCGTGAGTTGCGACAATTGCAAGTACGCCGCCAATCTGGAGAAGGCAACGTCGAGGCTGGCCATGGTCGAAGACCTCAAGGCGGAGGGTGATGGCAAACCTCTCGAGGTGCACACGCCTGGCATGAAGACGATCGAAGATGTCGCCAGATTTCTGGGTGTGTCGCCGAAGAACAAGATGAAGACGCTGGCGCTGATGATGGAGGAGCAGAGGGAAAACATCGTTACGCGCGGTTGTGCTGTTGCTGCGTGGCGATCATCAGATGAACGAAGCTAAACTGTCCGCCGCGCTTGGAGGCAAAACCACGCGGGCCATGCAGGAAGACGAAATCAAGCAGCTCTTCAATTCTCCGGCGGGATTTCTGGGACCGGTCGGAATCGCCTGGGCCACCGGCATGCAAGATGCCCAGCGGCCGCTGCTGCTGGTGGATAAGGCGCTGGAGGGGCGAACGAATCTGATTGGCGGAGCCAACAAAGAGGATTATCACCTCAAGAACATCAACGCGGATCGCGATTTTCAGCCCAGCGCGTATGTCGATCTGCGCAGCGTCACTGCTGGCGAGAGTTGTCCGAACTGTGATGGAACTTTGCGCATCGACACTGCGGTCGAGATCGGCCACATCTTTAAGCTGGGCTATAAGTACACAGATTCGATGGGAGCCCGGGTTCTGGACAAGCATGGCAAAGAGGTCACTCCCATCATGGGGAGTTACGGCATCGGTATCGAGCGCATCTTGACCGCGGCGGTGGAGTCGGATAACGACGAAAACGGCTTTTGGCTGCCGGCATCCATTGCCCCTTTCGAAATAGTAGTGACCCCGACCAATGTCGGCGACGAAAAGCTGCTGAGCACGGCGGTGGACATCGCCGGGCGGCTCGAGGCTGCCGGATTCGAGGTATTGCTGGATGATCGCGACGAAAGGCCGGGAGTTAAATTCAAAGATGCCGATTTAGTGGGTATCCCCTTTCGAATCACCGTCGGCAAGAAGGTTACCGAAGGTACCGTGGAAGTGGTTCGGCGCTCGACTCGACAAATTGAGGATGCTAGCATCTCCGCTATAACAGATTATTTCCAAAAGAATCTCCGGTCAGCGGCCTGATGCACGGCGCGACCGGGAGCGGAGCGCGCTATGAAGATGGTTTTTGGTCTTGCGGTTATCGCCGGCGTAATCATCCTTATCGTGGCCCTTGCTCCGCCTTACTTCTCCAACTACCAGTTTGAGGACACTCTCAAAACCGAAGCCCAGATGAACACCTATACCAACAAAACCGAGGATGCCATCCGGGATGAAGTGTTCAAGAAAGCCCAGGAAATGGATATTCCGGTCACCAAGGAACAGATCAGGGTGGTCCGCAGCGGCGTGATGGGCACAGGTGCAGTCAGCATCGATGCCAGCTACATCGTGCACGTAAACCTTCCCGGCTATCCGTTCGATCTGAACTTCGACGCCTCCGCCCGCAACAAAGGCGTTTTCTAGAGACCCTCATTTTTCGACTGTTGATCGTTGTTAACGGTCGATTTGGGCTGGGACCAGAAACGAAACTGGAACCCTTACTTCCGTACTCTTGTTTCCCACTCCAGTAACTCCCTAACATTCAGTAATACGTGTCCAGAAGCCTGTTTGCACTGACACCAAAGTTTAGCCCGACTGCTTGGGCTTAACGTTACGGAGGCGGTATGAAGCTGGGGAATAGGATTTTCTTTTTGGTGCTGGCGGCGGCCGCAATGCTTGGCTGGTCAGGTTGCGGAGGCGGATGTTCGACGACTTCAATCGGAAGCAACGGCGCCAGTGGCGGAAGCAGTTCAGCCGGAACGTCAACCGACGGCACGGTGTGCGGACCGGGTACCAAACCAGGGGGAGGCGGGAATACGGCTTCACTGCTGTACTTTGTCGACAACGCCAGCAGCAGGATCCTGGGAGCGAGCCTGAGCACTACCGGTAAATTTGCCGCTCTTACAGTGGCGCCAGCAGTTCTTCCCAGCAGCGCCGGCAACGACATGGTTGTGGTGAACAAGAAATTTCTGTATCTGCCGCAAAACGATACGCTGACCATTCAGGCTTTCAGCATCGATCATAGTTCCGGAACTTTGACCGCGATCAGCGGAAGTCCATTTGCCAGCGCGGGCGCCGACTCAATTACCAGCGACCCCGCCGGACGCTTTTTGTTCGCGGGCAACCGCACTACCGGACAAATTGCGGTGTTTCAGATCAATGCCACGACCGGCGCGCTGGTGCAAGCTCCAGGGTCGCCATTCGCCGCCTTCAACCTTGATTTTGCAACTGTCCTCGCCGTCGATGGCACGGGAAAGTTTTTGTACGTAGGCCAGAACATTCCGGCTCTACCGATTTATGGTTTCGCCATCGATCAGACCAGTGGAGCGCTTACTCCGCTGGCGAGTAGTCCTCTGGGCTTGGGCGTAGCCGGAGTTCGAACTGATTTCACCGGCAAATTCGCGGTGGGGTTGACCGGCATCTCCGGTGACAACCATCTGTACGTGTTTTCGATCAACGCCACCACCGGACAACTAACTCCGGTAGCCAACTCTCCCTTTCTCACGTCTACTTCCACTCCTCTGGATTTGCGGATTCATCCCAGCAGTCAGTTCGTGTACAGCTTCGGAACCACTGGTTCGGGTGCTTTTTCGGCAGTCGAGGGCTTCGCGATCGATGCTTCAACCGGAGCCTTGACTGCGCTCGCGGGATCGCCATTCACCGGTCTGCCACTCGTAGCCGATTGCAAGTGGGACCAGGGCGGCGGCGAGGCCTTTTGCGCCAATGCCACGGTCAGCTCATTCTCGATACTCGATACCAACCCTTCGACGGGAATTCTTACTCATACCGTGCAAGACCTTAGCGTCTCCGATAACACCGGCCCATTCGTGCCCACTGATTAGGAAGTGCCGTTGGACAATGCCTGGTACCCCGGCTACCAACTGCCGGCCCGCAAAAGTGCAGGGCGGCAGGATAGAATGGAATGTGTCCTGCAAATGAATCGGAGAGGCAGAGCGGCGTTCCGGCTGGGAAGAGATTTCCTGGAATCGGATAACGGAACGTACAGGCTGCAACGTCTAACCCTGTAAGCACTCCGCAACTATCGCATTGTGGCCATAAAACTCAAGATCCCGACAGCGAAACAGAGCGGCAAACCGGGCATGGGCTGGTTCTCCGACCCGGTGGTCCGGGCGGCACTCATCATTTTCCTGGTTTTGGGCACTGCCGGAAGTGTCTTCTTCACGTATTACTACGTTAAATTTGGCCGGATGATCGACCAGCGGTTCAAAGGTCCGGTCTTCGGAAACTCTGCGAGAATTTATGCAATTGCCCATCCGGTTCAGGTCGGCGAAAAGATCGATCCTAAAGACATCGCTAGCCTGCTGAGGCGAGCCGGGTACTCCGAGAGCGGCAAGTCGGCAATGGGCAGTTACCGGCTGTACGACGGCGCGATCGAGATTAAGCCAGGCCCCGATTCCTATCACAGTCCTGAATCTGCCATGATCCGGTTTCGCGGCGGGAAAGTGGAACGCATCACAAGCAAGTCCGGCGATCTGGCCGCGTATGAGCTCGAGCCGCAGATGATTACTTCTCTGTTCGACGCGGGGCAGAGGTCGAAACGGCAACTGGTCACCTACGACGAAATCCCGAAGATGATGGTGGACGCGGTGCTGGCCATCGAAGACCGGCGCTTTTTCCAGCACGGCGGGGTCAACTTCATCCGCCTGGCGGAAGCCACCTGGGTGGACGTGACTCGCGGCCGGCACGAACAGGGCGGCTCAACCATCACCATGCAGCTTTCCCGCGCTTTCTTTCTCACTCCGGAGAAGACAGTTAAACGGAAGTTGTCGGAGATGCTGATCGCTCTGGAAATGGAACAGAAGCTCAGCAAGCAGCAGATCTTCGAGTTCTATGCCAACCGCGTCGATCTGGGACAACGCGGTTCCTTCACCATCAGCGGCTTTGCCCAGGCGGCGCGAGCATACTTCAACAAAGATCTCAAAGACCTGACTCCGGCGGAGATGGCGCTGATTGCCGGGATCATCCAGGCGCCCAGTTACCTTTCGCCATATCGCCATCCAGAACGGGCGCTTGATCGCCGCAACCTGGTTCTCGACAGCATGGTTGAAAACCACGCGCTGACTCAGGCTGATGCCGAGAGAGCCAAAGCCACTCCGCTGAAGCTGGCGCCGCCCAACGTCGAGGCCAGCGACGCTCCTTATTTCGTTGATTTGCTGCGCGACACCTTAATCACCAAGCTCGACGAGCGGCAGATGAACGAGCAGGGGTACCGGATTTACTCAACCATCGATCCCGATCTGCAAAGGGCCGCTGCCGCTGCAGTTGAAAGCGGAATGAAGCTGGTTGACGATCAGGTTACGAAGCTTCGCACCAAGCGAACCCGAATCGGCAAGAATAAGTACGAAACCAAGGTTCTGCCCGGACCTCTGGCCCAGGTTGCCGTGGTGGTGATGGATCCGCACACCGGCGAGGTCCTGGCGCTGGTAGGCGGCCGGAATTACGGTATCAGCCAGCTAAACCATGCGGTGGCAAAGCGCCCGACCGGCTCGATTTTCAAGCCCTTTGTTTACGCCGCGGCAATGAACACCGCGCTGGACGGTACCAATCCCGTCTTCACCCCGGCATCGATTGTGCAGGACGCGCCCGCGACATTTGCCTATGGCGACCAGATCTACGAGCCCCGCAATTACAAAGAGGAGTATCACGGCGACGTCACCGCACGCTACGCGCTGGCCATGTCGCTGAACAATGCGACCGTCAAGCTGGCCGAAGAAGTGGGATATGAGAAGGTCGCCGACCTGGCAAAACTTTCTGGAATAACCTCCGTCAAGGCCACACCCGCGATGGCCCTGGGCGCGTACGATGCCACGCCCATCGACATGGCCGCGGCCTACACCGTGTTTGCCAATAACGGCCTGCGCATCTCGCCGACTCTGGTCAACTCCGTACGCAATGCGAATGGCGATATCGTTCAGGACTTCAAGCCGGAGACTCACACCGTCCTCGATCCCCGCGTCGCTTACATAATGACCAACATGATGGAAGGGGTCATAAACTTTGGGCTGGGATATACACCCGTCCGGCTGCGGGGTTTCGATCGGCCAGCGGCAGGAAAAACCGGCAGCTCCCACGATGGATGGTTTGCCGGATACACCAGCAACCTGGTTTGCATCGTCTGGGTAGGGTTCGACGATTACAGTGACCTTCGTATCAGCGGGGCACTGAGTGCGGCGCCCATCTGGACCGAAGTCATGAAGAAGGCGGCGGCCCTTCCCCAGTATGCGGACATGAGACCGTTCTCTCAGCCTTCGGGGGTGGTGGACGTACAACTCGACAAGGCCACGAATTTGCTGGCAACGCCTTCCTGTCCGCAAACTTACAGTGCGGCCTTCATTGCGGGAACCGAGCCCAGTGAGACTTGCGACCAGACTACGGGAATGCGCGGTTTCTTTTCTCGCGTGTTTGGTCTGGGCGGCGACAAGGCGCTGCCGCCGCCTCCGCCCGGTGGGCAAGCCGTTCCAGCCACCCCGGGGACCCCAGGCCAGGTGGCCGAAGATCCCGGCAAAAAGAAAAAAGGGATTTTTGGCAAAATTGCGGGTATCTTTAAAGACGACAAACCGTCTAACGATCCGCCACCCAAGCCGGCGGATACGACGGACGGCAAGGGTCCTCAGTAGACGAGCCGGCACCGAGTTGGCTCTGTCTTCAGGAGCGGACTATGGGTCGTCAATTCCTGCTGTACGTCCTGCTAACAGTACTTGGCTCTTCACCCTTCTCATTGCCTCAGGCTCGCCACTTTATTCCTCCACGCACATCCGAGCAGCTTGAGGTCAGTCCGCCGCCGGTCCGGCGAGCCGACCCTCCCGCGGAAGATGCCGCAGTGGCCGAACTGGAGTCGCGCGGCGACACCTTGCGCGCGGAAAAGTCTTACCTGGACGCGCTGGATTACTATCGCGCCGCCTTGGCCAAAGAACCCAAGAGCGCCCGGCTCTATAACAAGATCGGCATCAATGAACTGCAGATGGCGCGCTTCGGCGATGCCCGCAAGGATTTTGAACGTGCCATCAAATGCGATCGCCTCTTTGCCGACGCCCACAACAATCTGGGCGTAATTTTCTATCTGCAGAAGAAATACGGACCTTCCATCAAGCGCTATGAGGACGCGATCAAGTTGCGTGACGATTCCGGTTCTTTTTACAGCAACCTTGGAGCTGCATACTTTTCCAAAAAGGACTACGTGAAAGCCAGCCTGGCCTATAACCGGGCGTTGCAACTCGATCCCGACATTTTCGAACGCAGTTCCCACACCGGCGTACTGGCGCAGATGTCGTCGCCGGGCGACCGGGCCCGTTTCTACTACGTGCTGGCCAAGCTCTATGCCAAGAGCGGAGTCACCGATCGCTCGTTGCAATATCTGCGGCGAGCATTGGAAGAGGGCTACAAAGGGATTGACGATGTGTACAAGGATTCGGAGTTCGCCGGGTTGCGCAAAGATCCGCGATTTACCGAGTTGATGGCGGCTCGTCCGGTCGCGATTCCTGAGTAAAGACAGGAATTACAAATATTTACAAAAATGTACGCAACTTTCACTCGCGGTGAGGTTTAATAGTTTCAATTACTCCTGAAAACAACAGGGTGAGTAAGGAGAAACGGTAGCCCATCGGTCGTCGACCCGAGCACGCCCCAAGCAGACGACCGGTGGGTTTTTTTACGTAAGCCATTAGCCGTTAGCTTTTAGCAAATTCCTCTTAGCGAGTCTTCATAATTGCTGCGGGTCTCTTTGCTTCCCCTTTTCTTGCGTTTCCACTAGTGATCACTGCTCAGCTTCTACCTGATTCCCTTAGAGTTCGAGTCTTCGCATCTTAATTTCTGCTGGTCTTCTTGGATTCGGCTAAGAGCTAAAAGCTAATGGCTAAAAGCTCAGTTGTTCCCCGCGCTCTCGCTTCCAATGTATTCATTCACCGCTTGCTTCCACTTCCCCTGCGCTTTCAAAATAAATTCGATCACATCTCTTAGCGCGCCGTCGCCACCTGCATGAGGAGTGACATAGTGCGCTTCGTCGATGACCTCGCGACGCGCGTTGGCCACCGCCACGGAAAATCCGCAGTTGCGCATCACTGGCAGATCAATCACGTCATCGCCGACGAATGCAACTTCATTAGCGTCAACTCCGGCTTCGGTCAGGATTTCGCGGAACGCTTTCAGCTTGTCGTGGCTGCCTTGACGCACGTGTTCAAGTCTGAGATCGCGGGCGCGCAGAGCGACTGTGTCCGATTTGCGCCGCGTGATGAGGCCGCTCTCTATTCCAGCGATGCGGGCAATCGAGATGCCGGCGCCGTCGTGGGCGTGGAAACCTTTAGCTTCAACCACGAGCTGCCCGGATACAGGACGGTCCGCCGATCCCGCAGTTGGAATGGGAAACAGAAAAAGCTTACCGTCGGTGAGGACGCCGTCTACGTCGAAAAGCAGAAGTTTGATTTTTTTGGCGCGAAGTTTGGCGGATGTTGATTTGGACATTGAGGTGGATTTTAGCATTTCGATCAGCGGCAGTTTATACGCGGGGTAACCACAAGATTGGAAAGTGGCGTCCCAATTTTTTCGAAATCGCGGTCTGCGGTTACTGCGAAAAACGGCCCACGAACGACACGAAGTATCATGAAGGTCCCAATCTCGGGCTTTCCCTCGTGCACCTTCGTTTTAGTGGTTCAAGCTCTTACGCAAGGGCGAATGTTTTACGAAACTGCATTTCGTGTTTAAAATAGGCCGATGTCCCTTCCCGTTTCATCCCTTGGCTGGTGCCATCCCCTGGTTCGGGATTGGTTCGTCGGCAAATTTGGCACTCCAACCGAGCCCCAGGAGCAGGGTTGGCCTCATATTCTGGCGGGACGGACGACTCTCATCTCGGCGCCGACCGGCTCCGGCAAGACCCTGGCGGCATTTTTGGCCTGCATTGATCAACTGGTCTGCAAAGCCCTGGCTGGCGAACTCAACGACCACACCGAAGTTCTCTATGTTTCGCCCTTGAAGGCGTTGGGCAATGACATTCAGAAGAATCTCGAAGGGCCGTTAAGCGAGATTCTCCAGATGGCGGGCGAGCGTGGATTTCTAATGCCGGAGATTCGTACCGCAGTCCGCACCGGCGACACTCTCATGCACGAACGCCGGGCGATGTTGAAACGCCCGCCACACATTCTGGTGACCACGCCTGAGTCGCTTTACATTCTGTTGACTGCGGAAAAAAGCCGCGCGATCTTACGTCACGTCGAAACTGTGATCGTGGATGAAATCCACGCCGTGGCCGATGACAAGCGCGGTGCGCATCTGGCTTTGTCCCTGGAACGGCTTGAGGCGTTGACTTACCGGCGTCCGGTTCGCATCGGGCTCTCGGCAACCCAGAAACCGATTGACGAGGTAGCTCACTTTCTGACCGGCAACGGGCGGCCCGCGCCGGTGATCGTGGATGTCGGACACAAACGCAAGCTTGATCTTGCCGTGGAAATTCCCGGATCGGCGCTGGGACCGATCACGACCAACGAAATGTGGGAAGAGATTTACAACCGGCTGGTGGAACTGGTCGAGCAGCATCGTTCCACGCTGGTGTTCGTGAATACCCGGAGACTGGTCGAGCGCATTACCCATCAACTGGGTGAACGCCTGGGCGAAGAGAACGTCGCCGCTCATCACGGCAGCCTGTCGCGCAAACTGCGTCTGGCGGCGGAGCAAAAACTCAAGGAAGGCAAAGTTAAAGTTCTGGTGGCGACGGCGTCGCTCGAACTGGGAATCGATATCGGCACGGTGGATCTGGTGGTGCAGATCAGTTCGCCGCGGGCCATCGCGGTCGGGCTGCAAAGGGTGGGCCGTTCCGGCCACTGGCGCGGCGCGCTTCCGAAAGGAAGATTCTTCGCGGGAACTCGCGACGATCTGCTCGAATGCGCCGCCCTGGTGCGGGCAATCCGGCAGGGTGATCTGGACCGGCTGATCATTCCCGACGAACCCTTGGATATTCTGGCGCAGCAGATCGTCGCCATGTGTGCTGCGGAAAGCCGCACTACCCGGGTGGCGCGGGCGCCCCGCCCGCGAGCGGTGGAAGCGGCATCAGAAATTGAGAGTTCCACGGAAGAACTTTGGGCAAGTGATAACGAACCGGTTCGCACCAATACCGGCACTGCTGCCGCTCTCGAGACGCGGGCGGGGCCCCCGCGCCACACAATCGGAGAAGATGAGGGCGGTTGGGATGAAGATGAACTCTTCGCTCTGGTCACTCGCGCCTACCCCTACCGCAATCTCTCTCGAGCGACTTACGAATCCATCCTGGCAATGCTCTCCGAAGGAATCGCTTCGCGGCGCGGACGCTATGGCGCATACATTCATCACGACAAAGTGAATCGAAAGTTGCGGCCGCGGCGCGGCAGCCGTCTGGCGGCAATCACCAGTGGCGGCGCCATTCCGGAGACAGCGCTGTTCACCGTCGTGGCCGAGCCCGAAGGCATTGTTGTCGGCACCCTGGATGAAGATTTCGCGGTGGAAAGTAGTGCCGGCGACATCATGTTGCTGGGGAACACCTCGTGGCGCATTCGTCGAGTGGAAGGCAAGTCCGGGCGTGTGCTGGTGGAGGACGCTCACGGAGCGCCGCCCAGCGTGCCCTTCTGGCGAGGCGAGGCTCCGGCGCGCACCCAGGAACTTTCTCTGCAGGTTGCCGACTTGCGAAAGGAAATCAGCGACCGCCTCGCGCATGTTTCTCCGATCGGGGTTTCGCAAAGCCAGCCCGCGGTTGCTGAAACCGTGGCCTGGCTGAAAGAAGAATGCGGTCTCGACGATTCCGCCGCCGAACAAGCCATTGAGTACATTCTTCAAGGGCGCGCAGTGTTGGGTGAGGTTCCAACCCAGGAGACAATAATCGCCGAGCGCTTTTTTGACGAAGGTGGCGGGATGCAGCTCATCATCCACGCTCCCTACGGAGGACGGGTCAACAAAGCCTGGGGCCTGGCCTTGCGCAAGCGTTTTTGCCGCAGCTTCAACTTCGAACTCCAGGCTGCAGCCACTGAGAATGGCCTCAACATCGCCCTGGCCGAGCAGCACAGCTTCCCGCTGGGCGACGTCTTTCACTTCCTAAACGCCGACACCGTTCAACCGGTACTGGAGCAGGCGGCACTGGATTCGCCCATCTTCGGAACGCGCTGGCGATGGGACGCCAACCGCGCCCTGGCCCTTTTGCGTTTTCAGGGAGGAAAGAAAGTTCCGCCGCAAATTCAGCGTATGCGCTCCGATGATTTGCTGGCATCGGTTTTTCCTGACGTGGCCGCGTGCCAGGAAAATATCGTGGGCGACATCAAGATTCCCGACCATCCCCTGGTGAAAGAAGTGATGAAAGACGTCCTCACCGAGGCCATGGATATTGAAGGGCTCAAGGCGCTGCTGACTGGCATTCAGCTGGGACGAATTCGGGTTCTGGCGGTGGACACGCCGGTGCCTTCACAATTCTCGCACGAGATTTTAAATGCGAATCCTTACGCTTACCTCGACGATGCGCCTTTGGAAGAGCGCCGAGCGCGGGCGGTTGAGATGCGACGGATTCTGCCGGAATCGGTGCTGGAAGAAGTGGGCAAACTCGATCCGGACGCAATTGCGCAAGTGCGCGACGAAGCGTGGCCCGACGTACGCGATGCCGACGAATTGCACGACGTCCTGCATACGCTGATTGCCCTGCCGGAAGCCATCACCGGCGATGTGGGGACGGTTGGATCGCCCAGCCAGACCGATGCCAGCACTCTAAGCTTGATCTCCAACCAAGAAACCGGCGAAGTTCGTCGAACTGCGTTCGAGGGCCGCGGGATCCGGGCACAGCATTGGCAGGGATATTTCGCGAGGTTGCTTGAACACGGCCGCGCTGCTCGGGCAGCGCACGGCGGCCTGAATTTCTGGGTAGCAGCGGAGCGGGCGCAGGCATTTTCAGTACTGTTTCCCGCGGCTGTGTTTGATCGTCCCATTGCAGAAATCGATGTTCCCTCCTCCGCCGACGATGCTCTGCTCGCGCTGGTCACCGGTTGGATGTCGCACCTGGGTCCGGCAACCGCCTCGCAGATTGGAGAAATGCTGGGGCTTCCTCCCTCTGAGATCGAGAAGGCCCTGCTGCGTATGGAGGCGTCCGGCTCTGTTTTGCGGGGACAGTTCACGGACACGGCATCGCGGGCAAGTCGCCCGCGACCACACGAGACCGGATCACACGAAACCAGCCCACATGAAGCCGAGCTTGAGTGGTGCGAGCGCAGGTTGCTGGCACGCATTCACCGGCTCACCGTCGCCACCTTGCGTAAACAAATTCAGCCGGTGACAGCGGCGCAGTTCATGCGCTGGCTTCTGCGCTGGCAGCATGTCGCTCCCGAGGCACAGGTTCAGGGAGAACGCGCCACGCTGGATGTGCTGCGGCAACTGCAGGGGTTCGAAATTCCCGCCAACGCCTGGGAGCGGCACATCCTGGGCCGCCGCATCGTTAATTACGATCCCCTGTGGCTTGATCAGCTTTGTCTCACCGGAGCAGTGGGTTGGGGTAGGCTTTCTCCACATCCCGCTACGCTGGTAGACACGGCGGCGGGCAAACGGCGAGTCATCCCGACCAGTGTCGCTCCAATCACGTTTTTTGTGCGTGAAGAGGCAGACTGGATGACGCCGCGTCGGCCGGACAGCGATAAGCCGGAGATGCGCGGCCTCAGTGAAAGTGCCCGTCAAGTGCTGGACTTTCTGCGCCAGCGAGGTGCGTCATTCTTCGCCGATGTGGTGCGCGGTACCCGGCTGGTGAAAGCGGAAGTGGAAACTGCTTTGTGGGAACTGGTCGCAGGCGGATCCATCACCGCGGACGGATTCGACAACCTGCGCTCGCTGATCGATCCCAAGCGCCGTGCCGGGGCCGGCAACGGGCGTGGAACCCGGCCCCGGCACAGCAGCGGCCGCTGGGCGCTTCTCTACACCGACCAGGCGCAGGACCGCAATCGCGCCGTGGAAGCGACCTGCTGGATGCTGTTGCGGCGCTACGGAATTGTTTTCCGTGACTTGCTGGCGCGCGAAACCAACCTGCCCAAGTGGCGCGAGATGCAGATGGCGTTCCGGCGATTGGAAGATCGGGGCGAGATTCGCGGCGGACGTTTTATCGATGGATTCCTCGGCGAGCAGTTTGCTTTGCCGGTCGCGGTTGAATCCTTGCGTGCAACTCGCAAGCTGCCGCCTACCGGTGAAATTATTTCCCTGTCGGCCGCCGATCCGCTGAACCTGGTAGGGATTTTAGTGCCCGGAGAGAGAATTCCCGCCATCTCAGGACGAACCGTAAGCTTCAAAGATGGCTGCGCTGTCCAGGAAGCAATTGCAGTCGAATCGCAACCGTTTACCGCGACAGGAGACTAAAAGTGGGCGGCTTTGATTTTTTTTTGATCGGGCTCGGTTGGTAAATCCACGATTGCGCCTACCTGCGCTTTGCAAACTGAAAATCAGTTATCAGTTATCAGTTCTATTGAGTTCTCAGCTGCTGGATGGATCTCAAACATGCATGCCAAAAAAAGATCGGGAACCCGATGAGGGGGCCCCCGGATTCCCGACCAGCGAGTAGCGGCAGAACTTCGAAAGCGCTTCCCCGTCGCTTTGCCGAAACACGCTGTTCACGGGATTAGCACGTTTTCTGCCACCGTATTACCTTGCCGCTGATTCATTGCTTCTGACCGTATGTCTATTAATGACAATGACTTACATTCTTTGCCGTCATTGAGCGGCGGAATATTCGCGGCCTCTTGTCTATCCGAGGAGATAGACCTCTATCTGTTCGGATAGTGGAACAGGGTTGCAATCGGTGTTTTAAAGGCGGGAAAATGTGTTAAACGGTTGGACGAGATTCGAGGCGAGTGAACGTGAAACCCAGACTTCAGGCAGCAGCGGGACCCTTGGCGGACTCCATATATTTTTTGAGCGAAGCAGAAATTGGGATTGGACGGGACCCGTCGAACTCCCTGGCCATCAGCGATCTTTCGGTATCGCGGCGGCACTGCGTTCTGATTCGCGACAAGAACGGTTACAAACTGCGCGATCTTGAGAGCCGGAATGGCACATTTGTCAATGGAGGGCCGGTTTCGGAAGCACCGCTACAACACGCCGATCAGATTGCCGTCGGAGATTCCGTTTTTGTCTTTCTGCTTAACGAGAACGCGGATGCTGCGGCAAGCGATCAGGTGGAGTTCGACGACAAACTGACACAAGCCACGGTGCAGATCCGTCCCCAGGATGTTCTCTACCTGCAACCGGAACAAATTCTGAAAGCGCTGCCGGCTACTTCACGTGTCGGACGAAATCTGAATGCGCTGTTGAAGATCAGCCGGGTGGTGCACTCGATTTCCGACTTACATCGTTTGCAAGCGCAAATTCTGGAACTGATCTTCGAGGTAGTGCCTGCCGAACATGGCGCGATTTTGCTGGATGGCACCGGCAAAGATAAATTTTCGTCCCTGTTCGCACATCCAGGGACGGCGAACCGGGGAGAACCGGTCCGGGTGAGCCGCACCATCACTCGTCAAGTGATGGATGAGGGCGTCGCCATCCTGGGCGCGGACGTCCCGGGCAACGCAGGCTTGAGCGAAGTGGAGAGCCTGGTAAGTTCACAGGTGCGATCGTTGCTCTGTGTGCCGCTTACCGTTTTTCAAAAAGTAATTGGCTGCATCTACCTCGACACTACCAGTCGAACCGCCCGTTTCGATCGCGATCATCTTGAGCTTGTAGCCAGCATGGCGGGGATTTCAGCTGTAGCGCTGGAAAACGCCCGTCGGCTCATCTGGCTGGAGCAGGAAAATTTACGGCTGGCGACGGAAATCAATCTGCAGCACAACATGGTCGGCGAGAGCGCGGCCATGAAGGACGTTTATCGGTTCCTGTCACGAGCAGCACCGACCGAATCCACAGTCCTGGTGAATGGAGAGAGCGGCACCGGGAAGGAACTGGTGGCGCGAGCGATTCACCGCAACAGTCCGCGCGCCGGCCGCCCCTTTGTGGCCATAAATTGCGCGGCCATTCCGGAGGGGCTCCTGGAAAGCGAGCTGTTCGGTTATGAAAGAGGAGCTTTCACTGGCGCAGCCAGCCAAAAGAAAGGCCGCCTCGAACTGGCGGATGGTGGCGTGGTTTTCCTTGACGAAATTGGAGAGCTGGCGCCATCACTGCAAGGCAAGCTATTACGTGTTCTGCAGGAGCGCGAGTTCGAACGGCTGGGCGGTTCGCGACCCATCGCAATCGACATACGGCTGATTGCGGCCACTAATCAAGACCTGGCGGCGGCAGTAAAGGTTAAAGCTTTTCGTGAAGATTTGTATTACCGCCTGAATGTGGTTTCGCTGCTGGTACCCCCATTACGAGATCGAGCTGAGGACATTCCCATGCTTGCCGAGTATTTTGTCGCGAAGTTTTCGGCAAAATGCAAAGTCAAGGCTAAGCCGATTTCGCTCGAGGCCATGGCCACGCTGGTGAATTACGACTGGCCGGGCAATGTACGTGAACTCGAGAATGCGATCGAGCGGGCGCTGGTGCTGGGCGTGTCTGAGACCATCCGGCCAGAAGACCTGCCGGAATCGGTGCTGGAGAAAGAACCGGCGCAGGGAGTCCGTGAGGCGAAATATCACACTGCGGTCACACAGCTGAAAAAACGCCTGATTCTCTCTGCCCTTGAAGAAGCCAAGGGCAACTACACCGAGGCTGCCAGGAATTTGGGAGTGCATGCAAATTACCTGCACCGGCTGGTCAGAAACCTGAACCTGCGGCCAACGGTCCGCTCGATCCCGATTTTTAGGAACGGAAGCGGTAGAACCCTGGATGGAAGGCTGTGAAGTGAAGCGGGAAACCGTCTGAAGCTCAGCGGCCTCACGGCATCCGCAGGGATAGAAGAGTAGCCGGATTCAGATAAACACCCTGCCAGCGTACGGCAAGATGGAGGTGTGGGCCGGTGGCGCGTCCCGTTCCCCCACTCAAACCTATTTCCTGCCCGCCCTTAACCCGTTCACCCTGCTTAACTTTTACTTCTGACAGGTGAAGGTAGAGGGTCAGCAGCCCTTGACCGTGATCAAGCACCACGCAATTACCTTCGAAATAAAGAGGGCCAGCCCACAGGACCGTTCCCGAGTTTACGGCGGAAACGTGCGTGCCCGCTGGTGCGGCAAAATCCAGCCCCTGGTGCATGCTCTGCACTTTTCCGTTGAAGGTCCGCCGAGTACCGAAAACATCTGAAACCGGCACATCCACTGGCCGGCGAAAAGATCCCGACCACTCGCGATCCGGATCGGTGTGGCGGAACACATCCTGCTTCACCGACTTGTCCTGCTGGATGCGTTCCATCTGTTCTTTGCTGGGTTCGGTGAACCGTTTAGCGACGGTGACGGCAATGCTGGGATATTTTGCCGGCTTAACCGTAAGTTTGCGGGAAAACGATATCGTTTTTTCCCGGGCAGTTATTCCTTTCAAGTCCAGTGGATAGCTGCCGGGACGAGTTTCCAGACTCACTCCCGCGATTCCGTACCACTTCCTGTGCGCGGTGTCGTAGGCAAAGAAAACTTCGTGGTTGAGCCAGGACGCGGATAGCGCAGTCAGGCGCTCAGGGGATACGACTTCGAAAACGATAGGAGCTCCGTTCACGAGCAGGGCAGGTTGGAAGCCTACGGTCCACTGGCGTGATGCCCCTCTTGTTGCCTGATCAGACCCGGTTTGACTCAGCGCGGTTCGACCATTCGCGAAAAACAAGCAAGCAAGGACCGCGAACACCAGCAGCTTAGCCCGGCATGTAGTAACTGAAAACAATTTGGAGAGTTCCTCCCTCAGCCTAGCATCACCGTGAAGTCTCAGCGTCAGAATCGACGGCAGAACACGCAAACTAAAATAGTTGCGGAACGGAAATGTCGCGCCCATGCAGCCACGGCGCGACCCCTTTTATTGGTTGGGCACGAAATCCAACTGAACTTCGGTGGTGCTGGGATGATCAGCGGGAACGTATTTCCACTGGCGGACGGCCAGAGTGGCGGCATCTACCAGGATTGGATTGCCGCCGATAGGCGAAATTTTTCCCACCGATCCGTTGGAACTGATTGAAATCGATAACCGGACGACCCCACCGATCGCATTTTGCTTCAACTCACGGGGATACTTGGGCGCAACCTTATAAACCAGTTTTCGCAGGGTCGGAGGGTTTTGTGCCTCTACGGAAGCGAGGGAGAACAATGCCAGCATGATCAGGCAGAGCCCTCCGAATGGGCGGGACACCGGTGCCGCCGGCGAGGTTGTCGGTGATTTTTCCACGAATTCCATATCTTTCAAACAGATGTAAGCCGCAATCTGCGAGATTAGGAAATTAGTCATGCTTGAGCAAGTTACCGATGTAATGGTTTAACTTCTGCCCGTACCAGATTGTTGGAGTATCAGACAGAGAATCTCGCAAGAGAGCGGCACAGCGTTCTTTCGTTGGAACCTAGTCTTTTCCTGTTATTGCTTCCAGTTGCGCCAAATTCTAAATTTCTCGCAATCTTTGGTAGCGCACGGGAAGTAAATCTATGAAGATTCAAGCGCTCGGATATGTAGTTGCTGCGCTTCTGGTGATTGATGGCGTGCAGCCGGCCAGTGGACAGACCGGCAGTGATCCACAGTCGAATTTGGTACAGCAGGCAAGTTTGTCGCCTTTGCCGGGGGGCGCGGCACAACCACAATCCGCGACCAGTTCTTCTCTGTCTGCCCCGTCCCAGAAACACAAAATTGGTCCGTTTGAGATTTCGATCAACTGGCGTACCCGGGTGGAAGGCTGGAACTATTTCGAGGGCAAGACCGGAAACAGCGATTATCCCCTTGAGCATTCTCTGTTGCGGGTAGGAATCGGCCAGACTTACGAGAACTTCGAATGGTTCGCTGAGGGCGCGCAGGTGGCAGTCATCGGTTTGCCGGACGACGCCGTCGCCCCACCGCCTCTGGGACAGCTTGGACACGGCGGATCTTATTATGTGGCGAATGGAAACAACGCCAACAACGTCAACGCATTTTTGAAGCAGGCTTACGTCAATTTCAAGCATTTGGGACCAGCAGGGCTAAAGCTCGGACGCTTCGAATTTTTCGACGGTACAGAAGTCAAACCTGAAGATCCGTTGCTGGCCACGGTTATCCAAACTCGCATTGCCCACCGTTTGATCTCAAATTTCGGGTTTACCGCGGTGCAACGAACTTTCGACGGAGGCCAGTTTTCACTGGCTTCAGGCAAGAACAACTTTACTTTTTTCGCGGCCCGGCCGACCGAGGGAATATTTCAGGTCGATGGAATGAACGAACTGAACATTGAAACCTATTATGGCGCATATACACGTTCGGTAAAAACAAGCCATGGCGCTGGAGAACTACGGGTTTTCGGACTGGGCTATGTCGATGACCGGAACCTGGTAGCGAAAGTCGATAACCGCGCGACCTCCGCTATCGCGGCCGATCATGACAAAGTTGAAATTGCCACATACG
Source organism: Terriglobia bacterium (assembly GCA_963733545.1). Lineage (GTDB taxonomy): Bacteria > Acidobacteriota > Terriglobia > Terriglobales > Acidobacteriaceae > JAIQFF01. The sequence continues at coordinate 2,345,716 of CAVTDQ010000007.1, read as the reverse complement.
GCGCCGACTACGCTCACGTATTCAACACCAGCAGCCGGGGGAAATTTGATTTTCTGGTATGGGGTGCGCTGCAGACCGGATCGTGGGGAAAGTTGGCGCAGCGGGCTGGAGCATTCGTCGCCGAAGCAGGATGGCAACCACCGGTGCGGGTGCTGAAGCCATGGATAAGCGCCGGCTATTCGTATGGCAGCGGCGATGGCAACCCCAATGATTCGCGGCACGGCACTTTTTTCCAGGTCTTGACAACCCCGCGCCAGTACGCCCGCTTCCCTTTTTACAACATGATGAACAACGGCGACGTCTATGGAACCTTGAATCTGCGACCAGCATCCAAGCTATCCTTGCGCAGCGAGCTCCACGCCCTGCGGCTGGCGAACTCCGCCGATCTCTGGTATTCGGGTGGTGGCGCGTTCCAGTCGAAGACGTTCGGATACACAGGCCGCCCCAGCCACGGCCACAATGGGCTCGCCAATGTTTGGGACCTTAACGCCGACTACCAGTTCACCCGAAGTTTTTCCGCCACGCTTTATTATGGACATGCGTGGGGAAAAGCGGTTATCAGCAATATTTATCCCAGGGATTCGAACGGGCAGTTAGCGTTTTTGGAGACAAATTTCCGGTTTTAGTCGCGCTGGATGGCGCGGTACAGCACCGGGATTAGTACAAATCTACTATTTACTCGCTTGTTCGTTGAACTATGCTTTCCACGCGAGCTATGCGACGAAGGAGGCAATGATGGCAATTTCCCATCCCACAATTCCGAGTATGCATATCGCGTCGCAGCCCGGCACCAGTTTTTATGAAAAACTGAACAGCAGCTGGCACGAGCGGGCGCTCAAACTCTTCATGTTTGTCGTGCTCGGGCACTGGGCTGAGCACCTTTTTCAGGCGTACCAAATTTATGTCATGGGTTGGCCGCGGCCGAAGGCAAACGGGTTGCTCGGTCTGTGGTATCCCGGACTGATCAGATCAGAAGCGCTGCACTACGGTTATGCGCTGGTGATGCTGATCGGCCTGTGGGTGCTGCGCAAGGGCTTCGTGGGAACAGCGCGATCCTGGTGGACGACCGCGCTGGTGATTCAGTTCTGGCACCATATCGAGCACTTCCTGCTGATCTGGCAGGCGCAGACGCATCACAATTTCTGGGGAAAACCGGTGCCCTGCAGCGTATTGCAACTGTTTTTTCCGAGGGTGGAATTGCACCTGTTCTATAACACGATCGTGTTCATTCCGATGGTGATTGCCATGTACTACCACATGTTTCCACCTGAAAAAGATCGCGGGAATATGGTTTGCAGTTGTGAGTGGGCTGGCGGCGACTAGATTTTTCCTGCGTGTTCGAAAGGCGTTGCCGTTTTGGCTGCGGGTTACAGGATGGTGAGTGTCTCTCGATCAAACTGGACCGCCGATGGTACCCGGTCGAAGCCATGGCATCGTGTAGCGCTGCCTTTGGTATCCGCTATTCTGCTCACGGGCGCGTGCACCAGGCCTGCAGATTCCTCATCTGCGATTACGGTTGAACATTCGACCACACCTGATCCGCCTCAGGTGGGGATGGTCACGGTTTCAGTCAAGCTTAGCGATGTCGGCAAGAAACCTGTCTCGGGCGCGCAGCTTTTGCTGGAAGCCGACATGTCGCATGCCGGAATGTCTCCGGTGTTCGATGAAGCCAGGGAAACCGGGCCCGGCCAGTATGACGGTCACCTCAGACTTGGCATGCCGGGCGACTGGGTTGTTTTAGTTCATGTCAAACTACCCGGCGGGCAAACGCTGGAACAACAATTCAACGTTGACGGCGTCCGGTCTCACTAGGAAAGCGGTTGAACTCCTCTTCCATCACGGCCCTGGAAACTCCCGAATCAGCGCCATTTGATTTGATGAAAGTGCCGGGGCTGGGCAAGCTGTTTCGCTGGCGCTATGCCCGTCCAGTGCTGCAGTTTCCACTTCTGGTGGTGAGTGTGGTGATGATTCTCCACGGGCTGTTTGGCCCGACGCTGGCGCCCAAGAATTTAGCTACTACGCTCAGCTGGCTGCACTTTCGCGGAGTACTGGTGCTGGTGCTTCTGTGTGCGGGAAATTTTTTCTGCCTGGCGTGTCCCTTCATGCTGGTGCGGCAGATGGCGAGGCGGTTGTTCAAGCCGCGATTAAACTGGCCGCGCGCGCTGCGCAATAAATGGCTCTCGGTGGCGCTGTTCGTCCTGATTCTTTTCGCCTACGAACTGTTCGATCTCTGGTCGTCGCCATGGTGGACTGCATGGTTGATCATTGCCTACTTTTCTGCCGTGCTGGTGGTGGATGGATTTTTCAAACACGCTTCGTTCTGCAAATTCGTTTGTCCCATCGGGCAGTTCAATTTCATCGCCTCAACCCTTTCTCCTTTCGAGGTAAAAGTGCGAAAGCAGGAGGTATGCGTTACATGCCATACCAAGGATTGCATTCGGGGACGGCGTGAACCGGTTTCGGAGCTGGTGGTCATCCGCGGCTGCGAGCTGGCGCTGTTCCAGCCCAGCAAAGTTGGAAATATGGATTGCACATTTTGCCTGGACTGCGTGCACGCCTGTCCTCACGACAATGTCGGAATCCTGAGCCGGATTCCGGGCGCCGAACTCCTGACCGATCCTTTGCGCTCGGGAATTGGATACTTCTCGCGGCGCAAGGATCTGGCCGCGCTGGCAATCGTGTTTACCTTTGGCGCTCTTCTCAACGCCTTTGGCATGGTGAGTCCGGTTTACGCGGTGGAGAGTTGGCTGGCGAAAGTGCTGCGGGTAAATCACGAAGCGCCGGTGCTCGGCATCATCTTCACGTTGTTCCTGATTCTCGAACCGGTTGTCTTGCTGGGGATAGCTGCGCTGTGGACGCGCCGATGGGCCGGAAGCCCGCGCGCGCTGCTGCCTTTAGTAGTCCGATACACGTACGGGTTGGTTCCTCTCGGTTTCGGAATGTGGCTGGCTCACTACGGCTTCCACTTTCTGACCGGCCTCTACACCTTAATTCCGGTCACCCAGAGTGCGGTGGCAAGGCTGGGGTGGCCGATTTTGGGCAGCCCGCGCTGGACGCTAACGGGGCTGCCATCCAACGTTGTGCAGGTGATCGAATTGGGGTTTCTTCTGTTGGGATTCGCCGGTTCTCTGGTGGTGATGCACGCGCTGGCCGAGGAAGACTCGCCGGAGAAACCGCTGCGTGCGTTTGCGCCCTGGGCCGTGGTTTCTCTTGTCCTATGGCTAGCTTCGATGTGGCTGATCTTCCAGCCCATGGAAATGCGCGCCACGCTCATGACGGGGTAGTTTCAAATGGCTAACGGCGTTTTAGTATGAATGTGAATCGCCAAAGCATAAATCGACTCTGGGGCACGCTCGCGGTTGTTGGGTGGCTGTTGGCACCGGCGCGGGCGCACAACGGACCTCCCTTTCCGATTATCGAGAACCAGAAAGTTGGTCCGTGCATCGTTTCTCTGTGGACGCATCCCGATATCGGCACTGGAACTTTTTTCGTGCTGGTGGATCCGCTGCCCGCAGGGAAGGTTCCTGACGATCTCAAGATCGAGATTGGAATAACACCCGAGAGCGGGAGGCTGGCCGAAGTCGTTTATCCCGCGACGCGGGACGATACTCGCGGACAGATCGAATATAAGACCTCGGCGGAGTTTGACCGCGATGAGTTCTGGCGCGTGCGGCTGGTGTTGAGGAGTGCTCAAGGTAGTGGGGAAGCAATGTCGAGAGTCGAAGCCACGCCTGCGGGATTCGGGCGATGGGACCTCTTGCTATACCTTCTGCCTTTTCTTGCGGTCGCGTTGCTCTGGTTCCGGGGAGTGAACCGCGTACGAAAGCGTAGGAACCAAGAAGTTGCAGGCAGCATGACATGAGACGCTGTTTGACGGCGTCAAGATAGACGATAAATAAAGCTATGCTAAATTTTAGCGAAAGAGGTTGACCCTGGCATCCTCCACACATACTGAAATGTTTCGAGTGAAGCTGCACCCAGCTATGGATATCCGCCGGTCGAATATCGCTCGAAGCTGGCTTGCGATTTTAGCCACGGGAGCGCTCATCGCGCTGTCAGGATGCCACCCGGCAGCCAGGATGCCTGACAAGAATTCCAAAGCGTATGCGGATGTCGTGTCCTCTTTCTATGTGGGATTGGCGGCATTGCAGGTGGGTGATGATGTGCACGCCGACAACAAACTCTCGGAGGTGACCAGGCAGGTGCCGGGTGAGCCGTCGGGATGGGCGAACTGGGGAATCCTGGCGCTGCGACAGAGAAATTATGACACTGCGGCACAGCGACTCGAGCGGGCGCGGGATCTGGCTCCGGAGAACGATCGAATTTACGACCTGCTGGGAATTCTGGACAGCCAGCGGGGACAATCGGCGCAAGCGCTTGCCGACCTGCGAAAAGCGGTGCAGCTGAATCCCAGGAATTTGCGGGCGCTCTACCGGCTGGCGGAAGAAACTGAGCGTCAAGGCGATGAAAATGGCGCTGCTGAAGTGCAGCAATTACTGCAGAAAATTTTAGACGCCCAACCTGACAACCTGGCCGCGCTGCTTGAATTGAGCCGAATTGCCGCCAAGCGTAGTGATGCTGCAACGCTTAAGTCTGCTGTCGAACGCATTGGTGCGCGGGCATCGGCATGGCCGCCGGAGGTACAGAAGCAATTCGCGGCAGTGCAGTCCGCCGCCGCAGGAACCGATCTGCGTGCTGCCGCAACCCAGACAACTTTTTTGCGGAACGTGATGATGCGAGTGCCCGAATATCGCCAGAGTCTGACCGCGATCAAGGCGCCGCCGGGTGACGAAGCCGAACCCTTTACTCATTTTCTGAAGCTTGAATCGCCGGTATTTCGTCCCGCGCCAGCGGATATGGCGCTCTCTTTCCGTCCGCAAGCGTTTTCATCGATCGGCGGGGGTAACAACCGATGGAACTGGATTGGGGCGATTCCGCTGGGCAGTGCCGGCGCGCCGGCTGTCGCCGTCGCCAGCGGCCGTGAAGTACGCCTCTCCAGCGGGGCGACAGTTCCCTTCCCCGGCGGGGCTTCGAATACGCCGCCCTCACCCGAAGGCATTGTCCCGGTCGATTTCAACTACGACTTCAAAACCGATCTGGTGCTGGCCGGTGCCGGAGGCGTGCGCTTTCTGCGACAAGATGCGGCAAACAAATTCACGGACGTGACCGCGCAAGCCAAACTTCCCGCCGCGCTGACGAACGCCCGCTACACCGGTGCCTGGGCGGTGGACATTGAAGCCGACGGCGACCTCGATATTGTGCTGGGCGCGAAAGATGGGACGTCCACCGTCCTGAGAAATAATGGTGACGGAACGTTTCTACCCGTCCATCCCTTTACCGGCATCTCGGGGATCAACGGGTTTGCCTGGGCGGATCTCGACGGAGACGGTAATCCTGACGCCGCGATCATCGACGGGGCAGGCCGGCTGCACGTCTTCATGAATCTGCGACAAGGTCAATTTCAGGAACGCGCGCTGCCGCCCAGTTTGTCCTCCATCAAAGCAGTGGCGATTGCGGACGCCAACAATGACGGCATACTCGATCTGCTGGCGGTGCAAGGCGATGGCTCTATCCTGCGAATTTCCGATAAGTACGAAGGACAGAGCTGGGAGACAGCAGAGATTGCGCGGGTTGCAGACGCGAATTATCTGAAAAGCGAACTGCGCTTGCACGTCGCTGATCTGGATAACAACGGCGCGCTGGATTTATTTCTTTCTCCCACCACATCGGGGGACGCTGCCGGCACTCCGGAAGCCTTGATCTGGTTGGGAGACGCCAACGGTAGCTTTACCCTTTTGCCGCATTCGGCCGGTCCGACGTTAGTCTTCGACGCAGCCGATCTCAGCAACAATGGGCGCCTTGATCTTCTCGGCTTGTCGTCCGATGGACAGGCGGTGCAGGCGATCAACCAGAGCCCTAAGAATTATCACTGGCAAGTTGTAAGACCGCATGCCGTCCAGGCAGTCGGCGATCAGCGCATCAATCCCTTCGGGGTAGGCGGCGAAATCGAGATTCGTTCCGGCATGCTGGTGCAAAAACAACCGATCACCGGGCCGCAACTTCACTTCGGACTCGGTCAGCAAACCCAGGCGGAAGTTGTCCGGGTGGTCTGGCCCAATGGTACCGTGCGCGCCGAGTTTGGGGTAAAAGCCGATCAGGACGTGGTGACCGAGCAGCGGCTGAAAGCTTCCTGTCCATTTCTTTTCGCCTACAACGGAAAGCAAATGGAGTTTGTGAAGGACGCGGTGCCCTGGGGTTCGGCCATCGGCCTGCGCATCAATACCATCGGCTCGGCACAAATCGCGGCCACCGGTGAATGGTACAAAATCGGACGCGATCAACTGGTTCCGCACGATGGTTACTACGACATTCGGGTCACGGCGGAATTGTGGGAAGTCTATTACTACGACTATCTGGCTCTGATGACGGTGGATCATCCTGCGAACACGGAGATTTTCGTAGACGAGCGCTTTGTAATTCCTCCCGCCAAGCTCGGAATCACAACTGTCTCCACGCCGCACAACATCACGCGTGCAGTGGATGACACTGGCAAGGACGTCACAGATCTTGTGCACACGCTCGACGGGAAAGCCGTCAGCAGCTTTGGGCGGGGACAGTTTCAAGGTGTAACCCGCGATCACTATCTCGAGATCGATCTTGGGGACGACGCGCCGAAGAGCGGCCCGCTTTACTTGATCGCACAGGGTTCGATCCATGACACCGAGTCATCGGTAAACGTCGCCATCACCCAGGGAAACAAGTGGCGCGCTCACGGGTTAAGCGTCGAGGTCCCAGACGGGCGCGGCGGCTGGATCACGGCGCAGGACAACCTCGGCTTTCCCGCCGGGCGCAAGAAGACCGTCCTGTTCAATTTGAGCAATGTCTTTCGGCCTGGAACTCCGCGGAAAGTGAGATTGCGAACTAACCTGGAAATTTACTGGGACGCCATTCACTGGGCCCAAGGCGCGCCCGATGCGCCGCTGAAAGAAACAACTCTCGACCCAGCGTCGGCGGACCTGCACTATCGCGGCTATTCAGTGATGAACATGCCGGTGGGCGCGGGTGCGCCTGAGGTCCCCGATTACAACCAGATTGAAGGGACCAAGCAGCGCTGGCGCGACCTGATCGGCTACTACACCCGCTACGGAGATATTCGCGAACTGGTGAACAAGATCGACGACCGCTACGTGATTGTGAATTCGGGCGATGAAATGTCGCTGCGCTTTCCCGAGCAGCCGCCACCGCCGGCGGGCTGGGTACGCGATTTCGTGATCAAGGGCGACGGCTGGATCAAGGACGGAGATTTCAACTCGACGTTCTCAAAAACCGTTCTGCCGTTGCCTTACCACGCTAAAAATGAATACACGAGCCGGCCGGGCGCATTAGAAGATGAGTGGGTTTACCGTCAACATTCCGAGGACTGGCAGAACTATCACACCCGCTACGTCACTCCCCAGGTTTTCAAGAATGCATTGCGGAGTGAATCGTCTCGATGAGCGGTACTCGTGTGGCAAGGGTGGTTCTGAGTATCGTTTTCGCGGCGCTGGTGCTGGCGCCACTTGTGATCAAGCGGCTGTCTGCACGGCGTACAGCTGAGAGATCGCGGAGCGATGCGAAAACTTCGCTGGCCCGTCACGGCTTCTACCTGCAGGAAGTTTCGAAAGCGGCGGGAATTCAGTTCGTGCACCAGGCTCCGGCGCTCGACCCGAAGCTGCAGCCGATTATGCCGGAGGTCGCTTCGATGGGCGCGTCCGTATCGATCGTCGACTTTGATCGCGACGGCTGGTCCGACATATACGTGGTCAACAGCGCCATCGGCAGCAGGAACGCGATGTATCGCAATCTCGGCAATGGGGCGTTCAAGGATGTGGCGCCCGAACTCGGCATTGCCGATGTAAATCAAGCTGGTACCGGAGTTTCCACAGGCGCAGTGTGGGGAGATTTTGACAACGATGGCTACGAGGACTTGTTTCTCATCAAGTGGGGACGGCCCGAGCTCTTCCACAACGACAAAGGCCACGGTTTCACACGTGTCAGTGAGAAGGCAGGCCTGCCGAACTGGATCAACGCGAATACCGCCATCTGGTTCGATTACGACGGCGACGGACTGCTTGATCTTTTCGTCGGTGGTTATTACGACGAAAATATCGACCTCTGGCATCTCAGCAGCACGCGAATCATGCCGGACAGTTTCGAATATGCCAAAAATGGCGGACGCAAATATCTGTTCCACAATTTGGGGAATGGCAAATTTGAGGAAGTTTCCGAAAAGGCCGGCATCAGCAGTCGGCGCTGGGCTCTGGCTGCTGCGGCGGCGGACCTACGGGGCAGCGGACACCCGGACCTTTTTGTGGCGAACGATTACGGCGTCTCGGAGCTTTACTTCAACGATGGAAAAAAATTCCATGAAGTCGGGGAGCAGACCGGCGTAGGCTTCGCGCCCAAAAGCGGCATGAACGCGGCATTTGGCGACATTTTGAACCAGGGGCGGTACGCGGTTTACGTTTCGAACATTTCTGAAGATGGCATTCTCATCCAGGGAAATAATCTTTGGGTGCCGAAACAAGGAACCTCCGGCGACGCGATCCAATACGAAAATCTGGCGCGGGATTTCGGAGTCGAGCTTGGCGGCTGGAGTTTTGGCGCGCAATTCGGCGATCTCAACAACGACGGCACGCTCGACCTCTATCTCGCCAACGGCTACATCTCGCTCGACCGGAACCGCAGCTACTGGTATGACTTTTCCAAAGTTGCAGGCGGCAACAGCACCATCATCGGCGACGCAAAAAACTGGCCGGCATTCGAGGGCCGCAGTTTGTCGGGTTACCAAACCAAACGGCTGTGGATGAATGACGGAGCCGGCAAGTTTGTCGATGTCGCCCAAGTCAGTCGGCGTCAACGATACTTACGATGGCCGCGCGGTTGCGCTGGCCGACTTATGGAATCGCGGAGTGCTTGATGTGGTAGTGGCCAACCAGAAAGGGCCGTTGCTGGTTTACAAAAATACCGTGACTCCGGAAAACGAGTGGATCGAATTTGAACTGGAAGGCACGACCAGCAACCGCAGCGCGATCGGCGCGCGCGTCACACTTTTCTGGAACGGCCAGCAGCAGGTGCAGGAGGTTTCAGGAGGGAGCGGTTTCGCGGCGCAGAACCAGCGGCGCCTGCATTTCGGGTTGGGGAAATATTCGCAAATGGAAAAAGCGGTCATTCGCTGGCCATCGGGCAAGCTGCAGACAATCGAGAAGCCTGCCGCCGGCGAACTGCACAAGATCAAGGAGTCGGTATGAGCCAGCAAACCGTTAGTCCGCCGCTGGTGGCGCTTCCTCCTGCGCCGGCGCGGTGGAAACAGCTGATCAGCCTCGACAATCGCTACATCGCTCCTATCTTTATCACCTGCATTTTGCTGGCGGGGCATTTGTCGTTCGGTATCCTCGAGAGCTACCAGAAAACTTTGCTGGCGATTGTTGTCAGCATCGGGACCGAACTGCTGTTGGGGCGCATCTTCTTTCACAAGTGGCTGCATCCGGCGAGCGCATATATCAGCGGCATCAGCGTGGGAATTCTGGTGCGGTCGCCTGCATTCTGGCCCTATGCGTTATGCGCCGCCGTCTCCATCATGTCCAAGTATGTGCTGCGCATTAAAGGGCGGCATATCTGGAACCCATCAAATTTCGGTATTTCTGTCTTGCTGTTCCTGGCTCCGGAAACCGTGGCCAGCCTCAGCATTCAGTGGGGGAATTATCTTTTGCCGATGCTGGTTATCTGGGTGTTGGGATCGGTCATCATATGGCGGCTTCACCGTTTTCACATTACGTTCACTTACGTGGTGTCGTTCATCGCCTTCGCCTTCATGCGAAGTTGGATGACGGGAAGTCCCTGGCTTTCGGAGGTTGCGCCCATCACCGGGCCGATGTACCAGCTTTTTATTTTCTTCATGATTACCGACCCTAAGACAACGGTACGCTCGAAGAAGGCACAATGTATCGTCGTGTTTATCGTCGCGCTGGTTGAAATGATCATGCGCATGTACCAGATTGTGTATGCGCCCTTCTACGCACTGTTCATCGTTGGGCCGACTGCAATGCTCGTCGAAATCTGGATGGATTCACGCCGCGCCAGCAAGGAGAAGCTGGCTGCTGCCCACTGATCGGCCCAGACGCAAAAATACAATTGCAGATAATCGTTGAGGGGAAATGAAATCGCTGACGCGGCCGGGCCGAACAAATTTTTGTTTTACGATCTTCGCACTGCTGGTGTTGGCCGCTTGCAATCAGCAGAGCTCGAGGGTTTCGGAAGCGCCGACGCCACAACTGGCTGCGCCCGTTGTAGCCGCCGCGAGTGCACCGCTTGTTACTGAAAAAGCCGCCGGTACCGCGGTTACGCGGCCTTCGGGGCCGATTCAATTTACCGACGTAACCGCCCAGGCCGGTATCCGTTTCAAGCACAACAACGGCGCGTTTGGAAAAAAGTATTTGCCGGAAACCATGGGCGGCGGCGTCTGCTTCATCGATTTTGACAATGACGGCTGGCAAGACGTATTGCTGATCAACTCAAAGGACTGGCCCGGCCACGGTTCCGGAAAATCGTATCCTGCGCTTTATCACAACAATCAAAATGGAACTTTTACAGACGTGACCCGGCAGGCTGGCCTGGCGTTGGAGATCTACGGGCAGGGTTGCACCGTGGGCGACTACGACAATGACGGCAACGAAGATATCTACATTACGGCAGTCGGTTCCAACCATCTTTTCCGCAACCTGGGCAACGGCAAGTTTGCCGATGTAACCGCGAAAGCCGGGGTGGCCGATCCGGGATTTTCCAGCAGCGCTTTGTGGTTCGATTATGACAACGACGGCAAGCTCGATCTCTTCGTCGCTCACTACATCGAATGGTCGATCGAGACCGATCAGTACTGTTCGCTGGACAGCAAGAACAAATCTTACTGCACCCCGCAAAGATACAAAGGCCAGAGCGCGACCCTGTTTCACAACAAAGGCAATGGAACTTTTGAGAATGTGACCAAGCGCGCCGGTCTCAACGATCCCACCAGCAAGTCGCTCGGGGTGGCGATGCTGGATTATGACAACGATGGCTGGATGGATCTTTTCGTTTCGAACGATACCGAACCCAACAAGCTTTACCACAACAACCACGACGGGACTTTTACCGATGTCGCCGTAGCCTCGGGCATTGCCTATGGAGATGCTGGCACGGTGCGCGCCGGCATGGGAACCGACGCCGCCGACTACGACAATTCCGGATGGCAGAGCCTGGTGATCGGCAATTTCACCAATGAAGGGATGGCGCTGTATCACAGCGATGGCTCCGGATTGTTCACTGATGATGCTCCCGCGACCGGCATTGCCCGACTTACCACGAAGTCGCTGACCTTCGGAACATTTTTCTTCGATTACGATCTGGATGGACTGCCCGACCTGCTGGCGGTCAACGGCCACGTCTCCGACGACGTCAGTGTGGTGCAGCCGAACGTCAAATACGCGCAACCGCCTCAGCTCTTCCGCAACCTGGGAAAAAAGAAGTTCGAGGAGGTTACGGCCAGGCTTGGCTCCGCACTGCCACGGCCGATCGTGGGCCGCGGCGCGGCCTTCGCTGATTTCGACAATGATGGAGATCTCGATCTCGTCATCACCGCCAACAACGGCCCTGCCCGGTTGCTGCGCAACGACAACGGAAACCAGGACGACATGTTGCGGGTGAAAACGGTTGGAACTCGATCGAACCGTGACGGCATCGGCGCAAAAGTCTCAGTCAAGACGGCTAAGGGAACCAAGCTTTTTGGCATGGTGAAGACCGGCTCCAGCTACCTGTCGCAAAGCGAACTGCCGTTAACTTTCGGATTGGGGAAGCCTGAGCCCGGCAAGACTGTCAGCCTGACCATCGTGTGGCCCAGCGGTCAAAAGGATTCTGTAGCGAACGTAGAACCCAACCAGTTCATTACCGTGAAAGAAGGAAAAGGCATAGTCTCGGCCAAGCCCATTAACTTCTTCGGACAGCGCCCGTAAATCCGCCCTCGACTTTTTCTCTTACCCGCTGAAGTTTCGGTCGTCTTTAACATTTGAGTCTCGTAGTTCAATGTTATCTTTGTGGCATATTCATGGACGTTCTCAAGCAACTCTTCGAACGGCATTTTCAGTTGCCGGCTGAGCAGGTCACACCGCTGCAGGGGAAGCTGGGTGGGTCGGGAAGAAAAATCATCCGGCTCGCCAACGGCAAATCCAGCGCTATCGGCATTCTCTACGACGTTCGGGAAGAGAACACCGCATTTCTGGAGTTCACACGGCACTTCCGGCGTCATGGCTTGCCCGTACCGGAGATTTATGGGGAAGACCTCAGCCAGGACGCCTATCTCGAAGAAGATCTAGGCAGCACGACACTATTTGAGTTCCTGACGAAAAATCGCAGTGGAGAAAACATTTCGCCCGAGGCGGTCGAAGCTTACCGGAAGGTCATCGCGCTGTTACCTCGATTTCAGGTAGAGGCGGGCCGCGATTTGAATTACAAAGTGTGCTATCCGCGCGGCAGTTTCGATCGCCAGTCGATCGCATGGGACCTGAATTATTTCAAGTACTACTTCCTGCGACTGGCCGGCATTCCTTTTAATGAACAAGCTCTGGAGGATGATTTCGGGCGCTTGACGAAATTGCTGTTGAGCGCCGGGCACGATTATTTTCTGTACCGCGATTTTCAGTCCCGCAACATCATGTGGCGCGACGGCCAGCCGTATTTTCTGGATTATCAAGGCGGGCGCAAGGGAGCGCTGCAATACGACGTCGCCTCTTTGTTGTACGACGCCAAGGCCGATTTGCCGCCAGCGCTTCGCCAGCAACTGCTCGATCACTATCTCGAGACCCTTGCCGGTTTCGTGAAGCTGGACCGCGGCGTATTCATGCAGCACTACTATGCCTACGTTTACGTCCGCATCATGCAGGCGCTGGGGGCGTATGGCTTCCGCGGATTTTACGAGCGCAAGGCGCATTTTCTGCAGAGTGTGCCGTATGCTCTCAAGAACCTGCGCTGGCTGCTGCATAACGTTACCTTGCCGGTCGAACTGCCCACACTCATGGGCGCGTTCTACAGCATGCTCGGGTCGGAAAAGCTGCAAAGCTTGGCTTCGGACGCCGACAATCTGGTGGTGAGAATTTTCAGTTTTTCATTTCATCGGGGATGGCCGAATGACGAAACCGGCAATGGCGGTGGATTTGTGTTTGATGGCCGCAGCCTTCCTAATCCCGGACGTGAAGATCGGTTTAAAGCCCTGACCGGCAGGGACGCCCCCGTGATCGAATATTTGAGCCAGCAGGAAAGCGTCCATCAATTTATGGCGGGAGTGTTGTCGCTGGTGGATGCCAGCGTGAGCGAATACCAAAGGCGCGGCTTCAAGAATCTGATGGTTTCGTTCGGGTGCACCGGGGGACAGCATCGTTCCGTGTATCTGGCGGAGCAGCTGGCAAAGCGTTTACGCAGCCGCAATGGCGTCGAAGTGGTGTTGCGGCATCGTGAACTGGAGACGCTCGGTCAATGAAAGCGATGGTGCTGGCCGCGGGCCTCGGAACCCGCCTCCGTCCCTTGACCGATGATCGCCCCAAAGCCTTGGTCGAGCTGGGAGGACGCACCCTGCTGGAGATCACACTCACCCGATTAAAGAGCTTCGGTATCAGCGATGTGGTCGTTAACGTTCACTACTTCGCCGATCTGATTGTCGGCTATCTGAAAGCGAATGACAATTTTGGAATGCGCGTCGAAGTTTCCCGCGAAGACGTTCTGCTCGACACTGGTGGAGGATTGAAAAACGCCGGCGGTTTCTTTCTGCAAGACTCCGGGTCGGGCAACGAGCCGTTCGTGCTTCATAACGTGGACGTCATCAGCACCATCGATTTGCATCGCATGGTGAAATTTCATAGCGATCATCAAGCACTTGCAACCCTCGCGGTGCGGGATCGAGAGACTTCGCGTTATTTACTTTTCGACGACAAACTTCAGCTCTGCGGACGGCGCTCTGGCCGGGATGGAAACAGTGAACTGGTTCGACCGGCAGAGCACACCCACGCGCTGGCCTTTTCCGGTGTGCACGTCATCTCGACCCGGTTGATACGGATGATGATTGAAGACGGAATCTTTTCCATCGTCGATTGCTATCTGCGACTGGCAGGTCAGGGGAAGGAAATCGTCGCATTCCGCACCGATGAATATTATTGGCGTGATCTGGGAAGGATGGACGATTTGAAGCTGGCAGCCCGCGATCTGGAACTACGATTATTTTCGGCCGGGTGACGTTATCGACAGATTAAGCAGTTTGATGATTAAGATCAGTTGTCAGTTCTTAGTTCCCGGTTCTCAGTTGCTCGGATTACCGGGCTGGGGATTTGGTGGACCTGGTCGGGATCGAACCGACGACCTCTTCCATGCCATGGAAGCGCGCTCCCAGCTGCGCCACAGGCCCACGTGAGAAATTCCTCGAGCACAATTCTCGCCTACTGGCTATCGTTAGTCAAACACCGCCAGTCACTCGAAGTATTGGAATTTTGCGAAAGCAACGAAAGTGAGTATTCTAAATAACGTTACCGCAACCATGATGAAAGTTAACCGGATACTGCGTTTTCGCAACCTATCTTTATTGCCGTTGTGTCTCGCGGTGAGTGTGCAGATCGTCTCCGCCAGCGAATCTCCGCAGGGTCCGGTTTCCTATACCTCGGCGAACCAGCTGAGCCAACTGCTCTCGCAGTTGGAGCAGGCAGCGCAGACGGCGCAGGTGGATTTGGCTAAACTGCGTATCGAAAAATGGAAGGCTGACTCGGGCAGCAAACGCCAGGCGCAGGGCAACGTTGAGTCAATTCAGCGTAATCTGCAGTCCGCCTTGCCGGAAATTATTTCGGAGCTCAGAACTTCACCGGAGAATCTTACTTCGACCTTCAAGCTGTATCGTAATCTGGACGCACTCTACGACGTGTTCGAATCGGTGGCAGAGTCAGCAGGAGCGTTCGGATCGAAGGACGACTTTCAGTCGCTGCAAAACGACGTTACCTCCTTCGAGAAGGCGCGCCGCTCGGTAGCCGATCGCATGGAAGGATTGGCGGGAGCAAAAGAAACCGAAATCACGCATTTGCGCAGTGCGCTGCAAACCGCCCAGGCCAACGCCCCTTCCCAGCCCCCCAAAAAAGTGGTAGTGGATGATGTCACGCCGGTGAAAAAGCCGGTTAAGAAGAAGCCCGCTCCCAAGGCCAATCCAGCCACAAACCCTGCCCCTGGCAATCCGCCCCCAACAGCAACTCCGCCTCAGTAGACCTCCCGCTTTTTGTCTGCCCCCTAACACACTGAAATCATACCGGTTGACGGTTTGGAACTATGTTTGCCACCACGGGGTCTATACATACAGTCGGCCGATAGCCGCCCCGTTGTGGCTCATATTTACCTATTGGGTCCGCGTGGAAAGTACCTATAATAGGAGGTGACGCCATGGCTTTAATGGCGGGAGCAACCACCTTGGGTGAATTAGCAGTTTCGATCGGGGTACGGGCGGAGCAGTCAGCCATCGTAGCGGAGTTGAAAGCGGGATCGGAAGAAGCCTACGCCTGGCTGATCGGCGAATTTCACCAACCCATCTACAGTCTGGTATATCGCATCTTAGCCGACCCTTCGGACGCCGCCGATACTACCCAGGAAGTTTTCCTCAAAGTCTTTCGCGGAATGAAGCACTTTCACGGCGAATCCAGTCTAAAGACCTGGATATACCGGATCGCCGTGCATGAGGCCTCGAACCGGAAGCGGTGGTGGTTCCGGCATAAATCCAAAGAGACCTCCATCGAACCCGCTTTTGAAGATAACGGTTCAAACACTCTGGCGATACGCGACACCCTGGTGGACGAACGCGAGTCGCCATTCGATATGGCGGTGCACGAGGAAGTTCGAGCCCGGGTCGAGGAAGAACTGCGGCAGGTTTCCGAGCCCTATCGGACCACCGTCATCTTGCGTGACCTCGAAGAAATGTCGTACGAAGAGATTGCCGAGATCACTGACGTTTCACTGGGAACGGTAAAGTCCCGACTGACCCGCGGCCGGGAAGCGCTGCGACGCCGTCTGACCGGTTACATCGTGGAGAACGGCAGTCAACTCGGTTTGAGAGCGCCCTTTGAGAATGAAAGACGCGATCGGGCGTGCGGCATTTCGGCGATTGAGGTGACACGATGACGTGCGCCAACGCCAAACCCCTGTTTTCTCCGTACCTCGATGGAGCGGTCACCGGCAAGCAGATGCGCGAACTCAGTCAACACCTGGAATCCTGCGACCGGTGCAGCCGCCAGTATGTTTCGTTACGGCAAACTCAACATCTGCTGGCGCGGGTGGGACCGCGAAAAGCGCCCGCCGACCTGGCACTCAAGCTACGAGTCGCCATTTCGCAGGAACGGGCGCAGACCAGACAACGCTATATGGACGGCGCTCGGGTACGTTTTGACAACGCCCTGAATCTCTTCATGGTTCCGGCCACGGTGGGGCTGGCGGCTGCGGTAATTATCTTTGTCGTTCTAATGGGATTCATGGCCCCGCTGCAGGCGGACAATTCCGACGTTCCCTTAATGCTTCATACCGCGCCGCAGCTGCAGCAGTCGGCCTTTGGCTCGACCCTGGACTCTATCAACGACGATTCCCTGGTCATAGAAGCCTATGTCGACTCCCAGGGACGGGTGCAGGATTACCGGATTCTTTCCGATTCCAAGGAAGACGATTCGTTATTGCCGCAAGTGAAGAAAAACATGCTGATTTTCACCACTTTCACCACCTTCCGCCCGGCGCTCTCCATGGGGCGGCCCACCACGGGGAAGGCTATATTGTCGTTTTCGCGGGTCAGCGTGAAGGGGTAGTTGTCCGGTCCGTCCCTTGTAAGGCGCAGAACCCGCGCCTGACATGAAGTCCATCCCCAGCGGGTAGACTTCCCCGAACGATTGTTGCGAAAACGACCACCATTTTCCCGCATCCGAAAATTGCCCTGACCCGCTGACGGCAACAACATCCATTGATTCCAGGGCTGTCAGCCCTTACACTTAGAGAGATCGTCGCCCGCATTCCGGCCAGCCTGCAGGAGGATTCCCTGAGCGGTAGATTCAAATGCTCGCTTTACGCGGCCTTGTTCGCCTTGTCGGCGGAGCTGTCCCTGGCGCAGAACCAGACTCCGGTTGCGCTCGATACCAACGAAACCCTGTTTACCGTCCTGACCGCAATTAACAGCTGCGGGTACGACCAGGAGCTTGGAGTATCAGATCCCTTACGGGCGCAAGTACGTTCTCAGGTAGCCCTGGCCCGGCAGAAGTCGCAGGAAGCCAGCGATGCTGCCGACGCCATGTGCAAGTATTACCAGGAGCACCAGACACCGGATGTTTCGAAAGCGCTATCGCAATACGTCTCTCTGGCGCTCTACCTGAACCCGCCTCCTGCGCTCACGACAAAAGTAAAAGAGGCTGACATGCCTCCGGATGCGACCATCGTGGTGGGAATTCTGCCGTTCATGCAGAAATTCTCGGAGACGGTAGCACTGCATGATATCTGGGAGGCCAACCGGCAGGCTTACTCTGCATTGCCGGCGCGGTATCACGAACCCCTGGCCAAGATGTTGTTCGATACGGAAATTTACCTGAAGATTCCATCGTCCATACGACTTGGGCGGGGATTCACCGTCTACGTGGATCCCATGGGCGCGCCCGGCCAAACCAACGCCCGGAATTACGGCTCCGACTATTTCGTAGTGATTTCCCCCGGACCCGGTTCGGGCCTGAAAATGGACCAGATCCGGCATACTTATCTGCACTATTTGCTGGATCCAATGGCAATGAAGTATCCGGCAACGATGAAGCGGCTTTCGCCTTTGCTGGAGAACGTCAAGGCCGCGCCCATGGATCAGAGTTTCAAGAGTGACCCTGCGCTGCTGGTAACCGAATGTTTCATCCGCGCAATCGAGGCACGCACCGCGAGGTTGGGCAAGGCGCCGGAAGCGGAGCGCTTGCAAGTGGTTCAGAACGCAGCCCGCCAAGGCTTCGTTCTCACACCTTATTTTTACGAGGCCCTGATTCGTTTCGAGAAAGACCCCGCGGGTCTCACCAATGCCTACGGTGATCTGGTGAGCGCCATCGATATCGGGAAAGAGAAAAAGCGCGCGTCGCAGGTCACATTTGCATCTACATCCGACAAGGAATTGCTGCAGCTTTCGCGTCCGCAAGAGGGGAAGTTGCTGATCACGGCGGAACAACGTCTTTCGGCGGGCGATACCGATAGCGCCCAGAAACTGGCGCAGCAGGCATTGCAGGAAAAGAACGAAGACCAGGGACGGGCTCTGTTCATCCTGGCCGAGGTTGCGACTCATAAGTCCGACATGCAGGGAGCGCGCAACTACTTTGAACAGGCCCTGGAAGTGGCGCATGAGCCCAAAGTCGTGGCCTGGTCGCATATTTATCTGGGAAGAATTTATGATTTGCAGGAAGACCGCGGGGCGGCGATGGATCACTATCGCGCTGCTGTAACCGCAAGCGCGGAACTGCCTGAGGCCAAGGCTGCCGCCGAACTGGGTTTGCAGAAGCCGTATGAGCCCACCCGCCGTTCGCAGTAGAGTACAAAACAAGCATCGAGCAGGACCAATTTGCACATTGCCCAAGGAGAAAGCATGAAGCAAGCAGCGATGTTAGTGGTGCTACTGGCGCTGGCCACATTCGTGACCGCGCAAACCCCGACGCCTCCGGCGCAGCCAGGTGCGGCCGCCACCACACCGCCGGCCCAGGGAAAACGGCCGCCGCAGGCCAAGACCCAACCCGAATTCGACGCCTACAAAGTTGCCGCGGCAGATCCCAACAACGGCGCCGCACTGGAAAAAGGCGCGGAGGATTTCGCCGCCAAGTTCCCCGAGAGCGAGCTGCGAATCCTCCTTTACAAAGCCGCGATGCACGCCTATCAGTCGGCGAACAGCTCCGACAAGATGATGGAAATGGGACGCAAAGTGCTGAAAATCGATCCCGACGACCCGGAAGCGCTGGTGGGCGTTGCCCAGGTGCTGGCGGAACGCACCCGGGACAGTGATCTGGACAAGGATCAGCGCCTGGACGAAGGCGCCAAACTGGCGCAGCATGCGATCGACACGGCCGACACGGATATTGCCGTCCCGGCGGGAACTCCGCAGGACAAGATTGACGCCTATAAGGGATTCCTTCGCTCCAACGCCTATTACGTGTTGGGAACGATCAGTTACACCCGGGAAAAATACGCCGACGCGGAAGGGTATTTTCACAAGTCCCTGGATGCCTTCCCTTCCCAGCCAGACCCGCTGGCCGTGCTTCGTTTAGCGCTCTCGCTGGACAAGCAGGAAAAGTATCCGGAGGCGTTGAAATACGCGAATCAGGCGGTGCAGATGACGGAAGCAAGCCAGGGTACAACGCTGGCCACCCTGTCTCGCAATGAACGGGATCGCCTGGTGCAACTGACCGGCGGCACTCCGGCCGGCAAGCCGCCGGCGAATGCGCAAAATCCGCCGCCAAAATAAAGGCGAAAACGCAGCCGGCAAGTTTGAGCACCGCGAGGAATTGAGTCAGGCTCTTGCCGCCCCGCTGTCCCGACGTCTGATTTGGCCCATGAATTCGTGGTTCGGAGGTTCGAAGCCGCTTACCCACCCATGAAGCCGCGTGACATTGCGCTCTTACAAGGAGTTCTGGGCTACCGTTTCCAGCGGATTGAGTTGCTGGAGCAGGCGCTGACACATAGCTCGCAAGCGCGCGAACTGGAAGCCCTGCAGGCTGCGGGCGGGCCACGAGTGGGGGACAACGAGCAACTCGAATTCCTGGGCGACGCCGTCCTCGGATTCGTCACCACAGAGGAGCTTTTTAACCGTTTCCCGAGCTTTCGGGAAGGAGAGCTTTCTAAACTCAGGGCCCACCTGGTCAGCGAAAAACACCTCATTCTGGTGGCTCAGCAGCTGGAACTTGGTCACTATCTGAACCTGGGCCGGGGTGAAGAAAAAAGCGGCGGCCGGAACAAGACCGCATTACTGGTCGATGCTTTCGAAGCGGTGCTGGCGGCGGTCTATCTTGACGGCGGCCTGGATGCGGCGCGCAAGTTGGTGCTGCAGGCCATCGTCATGCCGGAACTGGAGCGGATAGCGTCTAACGGAACCAGTCTGCCGGTAACCGATTACAAATCAGCGCTGCAGGAGAAATTGCAGGCTACCGGCAGGCCGCAGCCAACCTATGCGCTGGTGAGAGAACGCGGTCCCGAACACAGCAAGACTTTCACAGTTGAAGCACGTTTGCAGCCGCTCGACGGTACCGGCCAACGCAGAATTCATCGGGCGGGCAGACGGCTCCACTAAAAAGAATGCGGAACAGGATGCCGCTCGTCAGGTGCTGGAATACCTTGCCACCGTGCCGGCCGAGATCAACGGCAGGAGTAAGCGTATCGGGCACGCGCAGTGACCGGAATGGAAGTTAAGGAAAAGCGCGCGCAGGCGGATACGCTCAGTTCTTTACAATCCTTGCTGACCACCGTCGTAATCGCCGTTTTCGTCATCACTTTCATCGTTCAGGCTTTTCAGATCCCTTCTGAATCGATGGAGAACACTCTGCTGATCGGCGACTATCTTCTGGTCGACAAGCTTCGCTACGGCGGAGGCAGGTTTTCCGATCTGTTCATGCCTTACAGACAGGTACACCGTGGCGATGTCATCGTCTTTCGCTACCCGGTGCATCCGACCCAGCATTTTGTGAAGCGCGTGGTCGGCATACCCGGGGACCGGGTCCGGCTCATCAACCGGCAGGTTTATGTGAATGGCCATCCTCTGGTTGAGCCCTATGCCCGCTACAGCGCCAGCACTCATGACACTTTTCGCGACGAGTTCCCCCGGCTGAATCTTCCCGTTCCCGGCCTCGAGGGGGGCTGGTGGCTGGAGATGAAAAAGCTGGTTGAGGACGATGAATTGATCATCCCTCAAGGAAATTATTTTGTTCTGGGCGATAACCGGGATGAGAGTCTGGACAGCCGGTACTGGGGTTTCGTTCCCCAGGAAAATGTCATTGGACGCCCGTTGCTGATTTACTGGTCGGTTCGGAACGGCGATCAGGACCTGCCGATTTCTCCTACTGCGAGTGATAAACTTTCTCATTTCGCTTACGCGGCAACCCATTTGTTCCAGATGACCCGGTGGGACCGGACATTTCGAGTGGTTCGATAAAGAGGAATAGCGATTGCGCCAGAAAGATCAAGTGTCGAAAAAAGAAACCAAGCCGGACGAGAAACCGCGCGAGACCACGGTCGAGTTCCTGGCCTCGCTTGCAGCAGTCCTGGTAACCGGATTGTTTATCATCACGTTCGTCCTGCAGGCCTTTGAGATTCCTTCCAGCTCGATGGAGAACACCCTGCTGATCGGCGACCACGTTTTTGTCAACCGGGTGCAGTTTGCGCCGGCCACGCACTGGTCTGGACCTCTGATGCCTTACCGGGAGATACGCCGCCAGGATATCGTGGTTTTTCTCTCACCGGCGGAGCCGGGCCTGTATGTGGTGAAGCGGGTCATCGGTATTCCGGGCGATCGCATCCACTTGCGTAACGGCATGGTTTTTCGCAACGGCGAGAAACTGGACGAGCCCTACGTCATCCACAACAGCGACGACGGACCGAACGAGTATCGTGACAACTTTCCGGCGGTGGCGCCTTCCGACTACAACCGCCTGTTTCCGGACTGGCAACAATTGCTGCCGCAATATATTCAGGGCGACGACATCGTTGTGCCAGCCGACAGCTATTTCGCCATGGGCGACAATCGCGATGTCAGTTACGACAGTCGCTTCTGGGGATTCATTCCAAAAGAAAACGTGATTGGCAGGCCAATGTTTATTTACTGGTCGTTCGAGACGCCTCCCAACCAATATCTGCACACCGCGATCGGCGAGCGACTGGGATTTTTGGCGCACGTGGTCATTCACTTTTTTGACCAGACCCGGTGGAAGAGAACTTTAAAAATGGTTCGCTGAAGCTTTTGTTTTTCTGAAGGTGGTCGGTTGAATTTTCTTCGCTCGACTCGCGGGAAATTTATTGTCGGCACGGTGCTGGTGCTTTTGCTATTCCTGATCCGCCCTGGAGCACAGAGCCTGCGCATTCGCATCGTCCGCTCGGTCGGCCTGGCACTGGGACGACCGGTTGACGTGGGATGGGTAACTCTCCGTCTGCTGCCTCAACCCGGTTTTGACCTGCAGGACTTCGTGGTCCACGAAGACCCCGAATTCGGTTCTGAACCCGTGCTGCGGTCTTCCGATGTGGTTGCGATTCTGCGCGTCAGTTCGCTGTTTCGCGGACGCCTGGAGATTGCGCGGCTCAGCCTGACAGAGCCCAGCATCAACCTGGTTCGGAACGCGGAAGGCCGCTGGAACCTGGAAAAGCTGGTCGAGCGCGCCGCCACCACTCCGGTGGCGCCGACTGCAAAGGCGCGCAGCGAGGCGCGGCCAGGTTTCCCTTACATCGAAGCTGACCACGGCCGCATCAATTTCAAGTTTGGGCAGGAAAAAAAGCCTTACGCGCTGACCGACGCCAATTTCGCGCTTTGGCAGGCTTCGGAAAATACATGGGGAATGCGCCTTAAAGCCCAACCCATGCGCAGCGATTTCAATCTCAGCGATACCGGCTTGATCGACATTGATGGGAGCTGGCAACGTTCCGCAAGCCTCCATGAAACACCGGTGAAATTTACCGTGCAATGGGAGGGGTCTCAGCTGGGCCAATTAACGAAGTTAACTTTAGGGGAGGATAAAGGCTGGCGTGGCACCGTCCGCTTCTCGGCGACGCTTGCCGGAACGCCAAAGGATTTGACGGTGCTCTCCGAGAATTCCATTGATGATTTTCGCCGCTACGACATTTCAAGTAACAAGTCGATGCGCCTGGCGGCGCGGTGCAGCGGCCACTACAGCACCACCGACCATATTCTTTCCGCGATTGCGTGCCGCGCGCCGGTAGGCGACGGAGAAATTGTCCTGAGCGGAAGTTTGGCGCCGATGCCGGGCGCGCATGCCTGCAATTTGACCATGCTCGTCCACGAATTGCCGGTCCAACCGCTGGTCGAGTTTGCGCGAAGGATAAAAAAGAACGTTCCCGCCGACATCGTTGCATCCGGCAAAGTGAATGCGAATAGTCGCTCTGAGCAGTGATGCCAGGAGGCCGGGATCAGGACCAGAGTGGCGAGGCGGCGGCGAAGTGATGGCTCTGGATCTGCGCTCCCAGATTACGAACACTAAACTCGTTCTGGATAAGATTCCGTTTGCTCTGTCCTCGTTAGATAGAGCGGAGCCGCAGCGAAAATCGATTCGAGTGCGAAACTCGTCACGGACGACGAAAGGCGAGTCTATGCAAGCCGAGGCTCGAGTTGAAGTCGGCCCATTCAACCTCTCGCTGGGCAGAACTAACAGCGCCACCGTCCGCGGAGTGTTCTCGCGTTCCGGCTACAGTTTCCAGGTACAGGGGGATGCCGAAGTTCAGCATCTCCTGGAAGCGGCACGCACAATCGGATTACCCGCGCCGCAGTCCGCGGCCACCGGCGAAGCGCGGATTAACCTGAATGTTGCAGGCAACTGGGCAGGATTCGCAGCCGCTGCGGTCACCGGAAACGGACAACTACATGCAGTTCGGGCGCGGGTTCGAGGACTGAATGAAAGCGTTGAAATTAATTCCGCCGACGTCACTCTGACGCCAACCTCGGCCCAGGTGCGAAACCTTGTCGCTTCCGCGGCCGGCAACAACTGGCGAGGCACATTGACTGTTCCCCGGCAATGCGACACCCCGTCCGGTTGCGTAGTTGGATTTGACCTTCATGCGGACGAGTTTGTGAGTGAAGACCTTAGCAGGTCGGTGGCCGCAGTTCCCGGAAAACAACCCTGGTATTCTTTCCTGTCATCGTCCCAAACCCAATCCAGACCCTACCTGGCTTCTTTACACGCGGTAGGAAAACTTTCTGCCAACCGCGCTCTGATACACAACCTGGTTGCGAGCCGGGTCTCAGCCGAAGTTGAGCTTGATCACGGGCAGCTGCGGCTTTCAAAACTGCGCGCCGACGTTCTGGGGGGACGCCACAGCGGGGAATGGCGAGTCGACTTCACGGTAAATCCTCCCGCGTACCGGGGCAGCGGAACGCTGGAAAAAATTGTGCTTGGGCAGATTGCGGATGCCATGCAAGACAACTGGATCACAGGCACGGCGAACGTTGCATACAGTGCCGGCACGCTGGGCTGGACGCGCTCCGATTTGCTGGCCCAGGCCGACGCCAGTTTCGAGATAGAAGCTCGAGATGGTTCTCTGCCCCACCTTACTCTCGCCGGAGACAGCGCGTCACTCCACGTAAACCGCTTTGACGGGCGCCTGCTGCTGCGAGATGGCAAGTTCAAACTTGAGCAAAGCAAACTGCAAACTCCGGTGAGCATCTATCAGGTAAGTGGAACCGCTACCCTGGATCGAATATTGGATCTAAAAATGACGCGCGACGGCGCCCGTAGCATAAATATCACGGGCACACTGAAAGAGCCTCACGTTGTTCTCAGTTCGACGCCGGAGACGCAGGCCGCGCTCAAACCATGAGGGCTTATCACTTTCTTATAGCGCTCTTCGGCCTGATGCTTGTGTCTGCCGATTCCTTTTCACAGGCAAAAGCTCCTGCTTCGGGTCCAGCCGCAACCTTTGAGCAAAAACTAGAGCATCTGGAACGCAACGGAGCTTTGAGCCATCCCGATCCCTCGCCAACAGAATTGACCGAGCAAGAAATCAACGCCTACTTCGCCTCCGGCAATGTCGAATTGCCGAACGGTGTGAGGTCGGTAGTTTTGCAGGAGTCACCGGAAATCGTGACTGGAACTTCGCGTATTGATTTCGATCAACTTAAAGCGGGCAAGAATTCCTACAACCCCATGCTCTCGGTGTTCAGTGGACTTCACGATGTAGTGGTCACAGCCCATGCCCACGGGGGAAACGGGCAAGGCGTAGTGCACGTCGATTCTGTTTCGATTGATGGCGTCGAGGTCCCGGCATTCGTTCTGCAACTGTTCGTGGAAAAATACCTCAAGCCCAAGTATCCGAATGTCGGCATCGATTCCAGGTTTGCGTTGCCGTCGCGGATAAATGCGGCGACAGTCGGTCAGCACAAAGTAACCGTAACTCAGCAATAGCCTACGGCGTAAAAATCCTAGTGGGGATTGTAGCCTGCACCGCGCAGTACTTTGCCCGGCAAAGCTCCAGTCTGTCTGCCCTGGTCGATGACCGGAACGCCGTTCACCAGCACATACTCCATCCCTTGTGACAACTGGTTGGGATTTTCAAAAGTTGCCAGGTCGCGAATTGTTGCAGGGTCAAAAATAACGAGATCGGCCCACATGCCGGCTTTCAGCACTCCGCGATCAGTCAGACGCAGCCGCTGCGCTGGAAGGGCGGAAAACTTTCGGATGGCGTCTTCCAGCGTTAGTTTCTTTTCTTCGCGAACATACTTGCGCAAGACATGTGGAAACGTGCCATAGGCGCGGGGGTGCGGATGCTCCAGGCCCAATATTCCCTCGGTTGACGCGCCCGACGAATCATTATCGAAGGCAACCCAGGGCTGCTGCAGGGCGAGAGCGACATCCGGCTCGGACATTCCGAAAACCGCAACTTCAGTGGCGGCCTGGTCATCGATCAGGATGTCGAAAAGTGCGTCCATGGGATCTTTGTTCTGAAGTTTGGCAACTTCGGACAATCGTTTCCCTTGCAGGGGAAGCAATTTCGGATTCTGCACTACGCCAATCAAAACGTCCTGCGGGCCGCTGATTTCCTGCCACTCGTTGTCCCAGGTGCTGGACGGAGTCAGCATGTCGTGGCGGATCCGAGCGCGCGTCGCCGGATCTTTCAGGCGTTCGATCAGTTTGGTGTCGCCGCCATCGTGCGCCCAGGCCGGAATGAATGCGGAAAAACTGTTGAACCATGCGGTGTAGGCGTAGGTATCGGCGGTAATATCCACTCCCTGAGCGCGGGCCGCGTTAATCTTTGCTACGACCTCCGGCATGCGTCCCCAGTTTGCCTTTCCCGCAACCTTGATGTGCCAGATTTCGACCGGAATGTGAGCTTCGCGCCCGATGCGCAATGCCTCATCGATGGCAACCAGAACAGAATCGCTTTCGTTGCGCAGATGGGTGGAGTAGATGCCGCCGAATTTAGAGGCCTCGGCAGCAAGTGCGATCAACTCTTCCGTCTTGGCATAGGGCGCGGGCGCGTACATGAGCGATGTGGAAACTCCGACGGCGCCTTCGCGCATGGCTTGCCTTACCAGCTCACGCATCTGCTCCAGTTGTTCGGGCGTCGGCTGCTTGTCATCGTCGCCCAGCACCATGCGCCGCACCTGGGTGGCGCCGACGTAGGTCGCCAGGTTGATCCCCATGCCCTGCTTCTCGAGCCGGGCGAAATATTGTTGCAGGCTGCGCCAGTCTGGGGTGATGTGATAATGATCGTAACTGTGCTGTCCGGCCTGAATGATGGCGTCATTCAACGGCGCTACTGAACCGCCTTCGCCTGTAATTTCAGTGGTAATGCCCTGAAAGATTTTTGACGGCAGCCTGGGATCGACGAGAATAGTCAGTTCTGACTGTCCCAGCAAATCGATAAAACCGGGAGCAACAACCATCCCATGGGCATCAAGGGTACGAGCCCGTTGCGCATCGCTCAGGTTTCCGATGGCTGCGATCTTGCCGCCGCTGATGCCGATATCGCCTGAATACCACGGCGAGCCGGTGCCATCGATGATGTGACCGTCGGTAACGACAAGGTCGAAGGTTCGAGGTGAGGATTGCGCCAACGACAGTGGCAAGGCTGTAAGAAAAACGGCGATCAAGCCAAATGTCTTCTTCAGCGTGCAGATTTGCAATTTTGATAGATTCATCGGCGCGCGAATTATAAAGCAACGGCTTCGGACTACCACCCACCTATCTGCGAATGCCGTGTATGTTATGTTTTAGGCTTCCTGCTGGATCAGCGAGGCGGCTATGCCCCGATACGAATATCGAGTCTTAAAACCAGTTCCTGCAGCCGAGAAAGCCTTTCTGGACTGGATCGCCAGGCTTGATCGTGAGTTCGCAAACCGCGATTCCGAACATCGCAGCGATGTGGTTCGCGAAGAACTGCACCAGCTTTACCTCGGGCGTCCGTACGCGGCGCCAGACTCTGTCGCGCCGCTTGCCATCCAGACTCTGGTCCACTCGCTGGATCCGCGAAACGCAACTCTGGAGCCTGAAACTTACGGTGATGCGGATGCCGGCAAGTACGGGGAACGCAAACCTTTGATCTGGTTTTGGATGATGTACGACCGTTCACCCGTCGGCCTGAATCACTGGCTTGGACATAAGTTAAGGGCGATGCTGGCACGGCATGTATTCAAGCATTGCGGCGAGAACGTGAAAATCTTTCACGGCGTGGAATTTTCCTTCGGCTACAACCTGACTGTCGAAGACAACTGCACGATTCACAAGTACGTTTTGCTCGACGATCGCGGAGAGATCATCATTCATGAAGGCTCCTCGGTCTCCGACTACGCGAATATTTATTCGCACGCGCACGATCTCAACGACGGCATGATCGTCACCAATCATAAGACCGAGATTGGTCCGCACGCGCGCATCACCTACCACGCGACGGTGTTGAGCGGCGTGAAAGTTGGCGAGCACGGGATGGTTGGTTCGATGGGAGTTGCCTCGAAAGACGTCGAGCCGTTTAGCGTTGTCGGGGGCATCCCCGCCAAGCCCATCAAGATCAAATCGATCGCGCCGGAAGAGCAGCGCAAGGCTTTCGAAAAGCGTTGACAGTGCAGGTTTCGCGTAATCAACCCGACGGTTCCATGCCGCCTACCTGGGCGATATGCGGGCTTTGCGTGTTAGTATCGAAGCCAATCTAGCATGACCCTGCAGCACATCGACATTCTTGACATCGCTTTCCAGTTGATCGCGTTTCTGTTCGCGATCAGCGTGCACGAATCGGCGCATGCCTGGATGGCGAATCTGCGTGGAGACCCGACGGCGCGAATGCTGGGCCGGATTACGCTGAATCCAATAAAGCACATTGACCTGTTCGGGACCCTGATATTGCCGGCTGTGGCCATGCTCACTCATCTTCCGGTCCTTGGCTGGGCCAAACCGACTCCGGTGGATCCGCGAAACTTCAAGAATCCGGTGCTCGATGACATTCTTACTTCGGTAGTCGGTCCCATCAGTAACTTTGTGATCGCGACCGGCGCTGTACTTATTCTGATCGTGATAAAGGCTTCTTCACCGGCGGGGCAGCAAATCGTCTTTGGCACACTCACGGGTTCGGATTTCGCCGACAACAGTTCTCTGCTTATACCTGCGTGCAAGCTCGTGTTTGAAGTAATGGTAATCAACATCGTGCTCGGAGTTTTCAATCTAATCCCGGTGCCGCCGCTGGATGGCAGTCATGTGCTGCGTCATCTGCTGCCCGCGGAAGCGCGGCGGATTTACGACACCATGGGAACATTTGGCTTGCTGATCCTGGTTTTCTGGGGTGGCAGGTTTCTGAGCAGGCTCATCGAGCCGGTGTTCGGTTTTTTTACAAATATTCTACTGAGATTCTGATGACCTCTCGTTCGAACCAACGCAAACGCGTGCTCAGCGGAATGCGCTCCACCGGCAAGCTGCATCTGGGCAATTTTGTCGGGGCGCTGGATAACTGGGTCCGCATGCAGGACCAGTACGATTGTTTCTTCTTCGTGGCGGACTGGCACGCGCTCACCACCGACTACGCCGATACTTCGCGGATCAAAGAAAACTCCATGCAGGTTTTGCTCGACTGGCTGGCCGCCGGCCTCGATCCCGACCGCTGTACCATGTTCATTCAGTCCCACGTTCCGCAACATGCGGAGCTGCATCTTTTGTTTTCCATGATTACGCCTTTGGGCTGGCTGGAGCGGGTCCCGACTTATAAGGAGCAACGCGAAAACATCGCAGAAAAAGATTTGAGCACCTACGGTTTTCTGGGCTATCCCGTGCTGCAGGCGGCGGACATTCTCATCTACAAAGGCGACTTCGTCCCGGTAGGCGAAGACCAGGTACCGCACGTGGAGTTGACGCGCGAAATTGCCCGCCGCTTCAACATGTTCTACAGCCGCAAGGGCATGTCGGTTTTTCCCGAGCCCCAGCCGCTGCTGACTCCCGCTGCGAAACTGCCGGGGACCGATGGCCGCAAGATGTCGAAGTCGTACGGCAACACTGTCCTGCTGACCGATCCCGAACCGGTGGTGCGTCAGAAGTTGAAGACCATGGTCACCGACCCGGCCCGCGTACGCCGCAGCGATCCCGGCAACCCCGATGTGTGCCCCGTCGGAGATCTGCACAAGATCTTCAGCGACCGCCAGACCATCCTGAAAGTGGACGAGGGCTGCCGGACCGCCGGCATCGGCTGTATCGAATGCAAGGGTTGGGCGGCGGACGCCCTGGTGAGCATTTTGAATCCGATGCAGGAGCGGCGAAAGAAATATGAGGACAATCCGCGCCTGGCGTGGGATATTCTGGAAGCAGGCTCTACCCGGGCCAGCAAAACCGCCAGCGGGACCATGAATGAAGTCCGCGAGGCGATGGGGATGTCACTGGGATACGAAGAAAAGCATGGCTGAGAATTTAAAAATCGCTGCCACACCGGAATCCGAAAGCGTGCTGGCCCCGGTCGTGCAAATGCCTGCTGCGCAAAAAACAGCCAGGGAAAAAACACGACCCGAAAGTGACTTTCCCTTCTCGGTCACAGTGGGCGATGTTTATGAGGGCCCCCTTGATCTTCTGCTCGATCTCATCCGCAAGCAGGACATCGATATTTACGACATACCCATCGGACGAATCACGGCACAATATCTCGCTTACGTGGAAAAGTTGCGGGAGCTGGATGTAAACGTGGCGGCCGAGTTTATCTATATGGCCGCGGTATTGATTCATATCAAGTCGAAGATGCTGCTGCCACGCGACCCCGCCGCGGCCTCCGATGCACAGGATGATCCCCGGGCAGAACTGGTGAACCGGCTGATCGAGCACGAGAAATTCAAGTCGGCGGCGCAGATGCTGATGCAGAAGCAGCAGATTGAAGACGCCGTGCGCTCCAACCCCGCAATCCGCGAATTTATGGATGCGGAAGGGACCGAACCCGAAATCGCGGCGGATGTCATCGATCTGGTTAAGACCTTTCAGCAAATTCTGGAGCGCGCCCGCTCGCGTCCCATGTTGCAAGTGGACGAAGAGACAGTCACCGTCGGACAGATGATTGACTATCTCCAGAGGCGGCTCTCGCTGGAGGAACGGCCGCTGCGGCTCAAGCAGATTCTGCGCAATGTGAATTCCCGGCAGGCGCTGGTCTGCATGTTTCTGGCCTTGCTCGAACTGGTAAGGCTCCAGGCAATCCAGTTAAGGCAGGACCGTGTTTTCGGCGAGATTCTGTTGCGCAGGCATACCGGTTTTGAAACCGTCATTGCCGAACAAGCTGCGGTCCGTGATGACTGGAGATGACTAGCTAAACACAGGGCAACTACTCATGAGTCTCAAAGCCAAACTCGAAGCCATCATCTACGCGGCGGAAACGCCGATCACGTTCGATCACATCGTACGACTGGTCAAAGACTCTGTGGCCGCCGAGGGCGCGACGGACGACGCGGAGGTCAAATCTCGGGTACGTGCCGCGCTTGAGGAACTCATCGCGGATTTTGCCGCTGCCGATCACGGCATCGAAATTCGCCAGATCGCCAGTGGATACCGGATGTCGACCAAGCCGGAGCATCATGATGTGGTCCGTGAGTTTGCCAGGAGTTTGAAGCCGCCAATTCGTTTGTCACTCCCCGCGCTGGAAACGCTGGCTGTCATCGCCTACAAACAACCGGTCACCGTGCCTGAGATCAGCGAAATTCGGGGGGTGGATTCGAGCGGAGTGATCGCAACCTTGCTGGATCGCAAACTAATCACTACGGCAGGCCGGAAAGCAGTGATCGGCAGGCCCATTCTCTACAAATCCACCAAGGAATTCCTGCTCCGCTTCGGACTTAAGGATGTTGGCGAATTGCCCAGCATGGAAGAGTTTGAAAAGCTGGTAGCAGAATCGTTCCAGAGCGAATTGCAGTCCCTGCCTGACGATGCCGCACAAGCCGGTCCCGCGGAGATCGGCAATCAGCAGCCTGAATCGGAGGCCGTGGTTTTGACGGAAAATAATGACGCGGTTACGGCCGAGTCTCCCGCGGCGAGTGAAAAAGATCCGGCTGCTTAGAGCGCACCCTAACTCTTTTCCGTCCGGCAAGTTCAGCCAATATTTCTCGAACACAATCATGGCCACCGAGCGTTTGCAAAAAATCATCGCGGCTGCAGGCATTGCGTCCCGCCGCAAGGCGGAACAAATGATTGCCGCCGGACTCGTATCGCTTAACGGACAAGTGGTGACCGAGCCGGGGACCAAAGCCGACGCCGAGCACGATCACATTCGCGTGAACGGCAAGCTGCTGCGCGGCGCGCAGAAGTATGTCTATCTCCTGATGAACAAGCCTAAGGGATACATCACCGCGGTCACCGATCCGGAAAAGCGGCCGACCGTCATGGATTTACTGCGCGGAGTAGGAGTGCGGGTCTATCCAGTAGGGCGGCTTGATTATGCCAGTGAAGGGCTGCTTCTGCTCAGCAACGATGGAGAGCTTGCCGCGGCGCTCATGAAAGCTTCATCTCACGTTCCCAAAACCTACCTGGTCAAAGTTGCGGGCACGCCCTCGGTCGACGGACTGACAAAATTACGCGCCGGGGTTTATATCCAGGGCAAAGCCGGCAGACGGCAAAAAACAGCTCCGGCGAAAATTCGCCCCATTCGAGAAGCCGACAATCCCTGGTACGAAGTGACTCTAATAGAAGGCAAGAACCGTCAGATCCGGCAGATGTTCGAAACAGTCGGACATCACGTGGAAAAAATAAAACGCGTGCGTTACGGCCCCTTGCAGCTCGACGTCCCGCCGGGAAAGTTTCGTCACTTGACCGCGCAGGAAGTCACCCGTCTGAAATCCGCAGTCAAGCCGCCTCGTCTCGCCAAGGTCTAGCCGAGATTTACATCCGCAGACACTGCTCTATTTTTGGCACCTGGGACAGTAATGGCTGCTGCGCCCGCCAATAACTATCCGCTTGATTGGACTTTTACATACCAGGCATCGCTCCCCTTCACGCCCGTAAACCCGATGCTGGAGCTGGAAAAAACCCTTTTCGCCGTCGGCATCGACGTAATCGGAAACGGACGATCCCCCCAGAGCAATAGCCTCGCGAAGCACCGCCTGCACTGCGTGATACAGCCGTTTGAGATCCTCACGAGTGAGCGATGCGGCCCGGCGACGCGGTCGAATTCCGGCGCGGAAAAGCGATTCGTCAGCGTAGATATTGCCCACTCCACGCAGGAGTTTCTGATTCAGCAAAGCGCTTTTGATAGGAGTTTTGCGCCCTCGGAAAAGATCGGCAAACTGATCAAACTGAATCTCGAGCGGTTCAAATCCTCCTGCTTCAAAGCCTTCGGCCACGCTCAATCGTCCAAAGCGGCGGGGATCGACGAAGCGCAATTCCCTGCCTGACGCCAGCTTTGCAATCAGGTGGGTGTGTTTTGCGATTTCGCTATCGGGCTTGCAAACCACCATGCTTCCGCTCATTCCCAGGTGAACAATCCACTGTGCGCTGGGTTCTGCATTCGAACTCACGGAACTCTTACGCTCTGCTTTGCGAGGACTTTGTTTTTTCGCAACGCGCGATTTTACGGAAGACTTTTTTCCTCCCGCCAGAGCGCGCTCCAGATCGAAAACAATATGCTTGCCCACTCTCCGCACTCCCAGAATACGGCGGAATTCGAGCGCGGAAACAATCTGAGCAGCGGTAGATTTCAACGGTTCGGGCTTCGATCCCACCCATACCGATTCGATAACGTCTCCGGTGACCCTGCTAGCCAGGCCGCGGGCAACGGTTTCCACCTCAGGAAGTTCGGGCATAAGAGCAGTCTACAATCGACGCCATGCAATCGTCAGGTGGCGGCTCTCAGAACTTAGACAGTGTTTGATTGAGTGACTGAACGACTGATATCTGCGAACGGCGATCCTCACCCAACTGTCATTCCGAAGCGGGGAATTTCGCGCGAGGAATCGGCGGTTACGCTGCCGGCAGGAAGCCGATTCCTCGCCGGTAAAGCTGGCTGCGCAATGACAAGCGGGAGGGTGTTTTGGTGAATGCACCCCTCACCCTGCCGCCCCTACATTGCCCATCCTCTATCTGACGGGTTATCATGAACAGTACACATCAGGCCCCCGTAAACCCTTGAAATTCAATCTTCGAATGTTCCCTGCGGGTGTGGAGTGTGCGCAACCTGAAAAGCGGCGGGCAGCCGCAATCTTTTAGCACGGAGCTGGCTTTGAGGAAAGGCAAGACCGCAGTCATTGTCGGTGCACAGTGGGGTGACGAGGGTAAAGGCAAGATTGTCGATGTTCTCTCCGAGAATTTCCTGGTCGTCGCGCGTTATGCCGGCGGCCACAATGCCGGACACACCGTAATTATCAACGGGAAAAAATTCATTCTTCAGTTGATTCCCTGCGGAGTTCTGCGCCCGGGCTGCCGCAGCGTAATCGGCAACGGCGTGGTGCTCGACCCCATCGCCCTGCTTAAGGAAATCGCGGCCTTGCGCGAGACTGGCGTAAAAGTTGATGGCAGCCTGTTCATCAGCAATCGCGCTCATGTGATCCTGCCCTACCATCGCATGATCGAGCTGGCCTCTGAAAATGCGCCGGGACGAGTGAAGATCGGCACTACTTCCCGCGGCATCGGTCCCGCGTATGAGGACAAGATGGGGCGCCGCGGTCTGCGGGTCGCCGACCTGCTGGATCTGAAGCTACTTCGTACTCACATCGAAAATGCGTGCCAGGAAAAGAACATGATCGCGCACGCACTGTTCAACTCTGAACCGCTCGATCCGGACAAGATGTATCAGGAATACGCCGAGGCTTCAGCCCAGGTCGCTCCGTTCGTGTGTGACACGGCGGCACTGCTGAATCGTGCCCTCAACGATGGCGAGTCTGTGCTTTTCGAGGGCGCTCAGGGCACCATGCTCGATATCGATCATGGAACTTATCCTTTTGTGACCTCTTCCAGCGCCACATCGGGAGGAGCGGTAATCGGCACCGGCGTGGCTCCTACCGCGATTGATGCTGTGATCGGCATCACCAAAGCATATTGCACGCGCGTAGGCGAAGGTCCCTTCCCATCTGAAGCACTCGATGCCAACGGCGACTTGCTGCGAAAGCGTGGCAACGAGTACGGCGCGGTCACCGGCCGTCCGCGACGTTGTGGTTGGCTTGATTTGCCGCTCCTCCGTTACGCTGGCATGATTAATGGCATCTCCTGGCTGGTAGTGACCAAGCTCGATGTGCTGGATGAGTTCGCCGAGATTCCAGTTTGCGTCGGATACAAAATCAACGGCAAGGCAACGACTGAAATTCCGGCGCACGCCAGCGGGTTTGACGGCATCGAATGCGTGTACCACGCAATGCCGGGCTGGCGCACTTCCACCCAGGGCATTACTCAAATGGATAAGCTGCCACAGGCGGCGCGAGAGTATCTGGCCTTTCTGGAGAAGGAAAGTGGAGCCCGTATTGGCATGGTGTCTACCGGTCCCGGACGAGAGCAGACCTTGTTTGTGGACAGCTTTGTGAGCGTGATGAAGGGATTGACTCGACAACAAACCGGCGCCTCGGCAACAATCTGACAAACGGAGCGAGAGATGGTTGTTCTGGCTGTAACCTGGATGGCGAAAGCGGGCCGCGAAGCTGAAATGGCCGCGGTTTTTTCAAAGCTGACGGAAGAGTCGCGCAAAGAACCCGGCTGCGTTTTTTACCAGGTACACCGGCACAAGACCGAAGCCCGCCGTTTCTTTGTCTACGAACAGTACAAGGACGACGCCGCGCTTGAAGCTCACCGCGCCGCGCCGCATTTTCTGCAATATGTGAAGAAAGATCTGCCGAAGTTCGGCGATCGCGTGGAAGGGAATCTGTACGAAGCGTTGGGATAGCGCTTGATCACGGATGCGGCCAAGAGCCCGCGTGACATCATTTATTATCTTTGTCCGCCATCAACACCCCGCCCGAAGCATAACTCTCTTTGGAAACCTCGTTGAATGTCACCACCACCGCCTCACGCCGGGCTTTGGCTTCCTCGACCATAGCATCGGTGATGCGTTGCGCAAGCTTGCGTTTTTGATCGGCGGTCCGGCCGGTCAGCATCGTCACTTGAACTAATGGCATAAAACGCGGCTCCTGATCGGGCAACTGGTTTCGAGTAGAAAAGAGTTACTGCGCCAGTTCGTATCCCGCGAAGAAGAAACTCAGCTCAAACCTGGCGGTATCCTCGGCGTCTGAACCGTGGATGGCATTGTTTTCTATGCTCGACGCCCACTTCTTGCGAATCGTGCCTTCTTCGGCATTGGCCGGATTGGTGGCGCCCATGAGCTTGCGCAAGTCGGCAATCGCGTTTTCCTTTTCTAGCGCCAGGGCAACGATAGGGCCGCTGGACATGAAGTCGGTCAGCGAGCCAAAGAAAGGCCGGCTGGCGTGGACGGCGTAAAACTGCTCGGCTTGATGTTTGGAGATTTCAAGCATCTTCATGCAGAGAATGTTAAAACCATTCTTCTCGAACTGCTCGATGATGTCGCCGATCGCGTGCTTGGCGACGGCGTCTGGCTTGACGATCGTCAGAGTGCGTTGAAGTGTTTTCATTTTATGATTGGCCGCTCTTCCTGAATCAATGTGATGGAAAGATTTTGTTCCCGAAGTCTGACTGCTAAACTTTTGCTCCCATTGCGGCGGCCACGGTCTCGCCAATCTCAGCCGGCGTTCTGGCAACCCGAATTCCCGCCGCTTCCATGGCCTTGATCTTTTCGGCCGCGGTTCCCTTGCCTCCGGAAATAATCGCGCCGGCGTGACCCATCCTGCGCCCCGGAGGGGCGGTCTGGCCCGCTATAAATCCGATGACCGGCTTTTTCATGCGTGCCTTCACGTATTCCGCAGCCGTCTCTTCGGCAGTGCCCCCAATTTCCCCGATCATCACCACCGCCTCGGTCAGGGGATCGTGATTGAACAGTTCAAGCGCATCACGGAAGTTGGTGCCGATGATGGGATCTCCGCCAATGCCAATCGCAGTCGATTGCCCGATGCCACGAGTGGTGAGCTGATAGACAGCCTCGTAGGTGAGGGTGCCCGAGCGCGAAACAATTCCCACCGGCCCTTCCTTATGGATCCGGGCAGGCATAATTCCAATCTTGCAATGTCCCGGAGAAATGATTCCCGGACAATTGGGACCGATCAGTCTCGAACGCCGGTTCTGCAGAAACTCCCAGGCACGCACCATGTCCAGCGTCGGAATGCCCTCGGTAATACACACGATGAGCTCAAGTTCAGCGTCCGCCGCTTCCATGATCGCGTCCGCTGCAAAAGGTGGAGGCACGAAGATCAGCGTGGTATCGGGCGCAGTCTTTTCCACCGCTTCCTGCACACTATTGAAGATGGGCCAGCCCTCGTGGGTGGTGCCTCCCTTGCCCGGGGTGACGCCGCCGACGATCTGGGTTCCATACTCAGCACATGCTTTGGCGTGGAAGGTTCCTTCTCGCCCGGTGAGACCCTGCACGATCACCCGCGTTGACTTGTTTACCAGAATGCTCATGAATTCGTCTCAGCTTTCAGTTTTCCACTCGCTGTTCCTTAGCGACGTAAAAGTTCGCACTGCGAAATTCGCACGCACACAGGCGCTTCACGCCAGACCGAGGTTTCGCCTAGGCCGCGCTCGCTGCCGCCACAACCTTATCGGCGGCGTCTTTCATAGTCTCGGCAACGATAAAATTCAGTCCCGACTGTTTCAGAATTTCCCGTCCCGCCTCGACGTTTGTACCTTCCAGGCGAAGAACGATCGGAAGCTTAATATCAGTCTTGCGCGCCGCCTCGACCACACCGGTGGCCAGAGTATCCACTCGCAGGATGCCGCCAAAAATATTGATCAGCACAGCCTTCACATTTTTGTCGCTGAGCAGGATTTCAAATGCATGCGTAACCTGCTCGGCGTTGGCCCCGCCGCCCACGTCGAGAAAATTTGCCGGCATACCTCCGGCATACTTGATAATGTCCATGGTCGCCATCGCCAGTCCTGCGCCATTGACCATGCAACCGACATTTCCGTCGAGCTTGATGTAATTCAGACCATATTTAGAGGCCTCAACTTCCAGCGGATCTTCTTCCGCCGGATCCCGCAGCTCACGAAGTTCAGAGTGCCGGAACATGGCATTGTCGTCGAAGTTCATCTTGGCATCGAGTGCGAACAACCGGCCATCGCTGCAAGTTACGAAGGGGTTGATTTCCATCAGCGAAGAGTCAGTTTCTTCGAATGCCTTGTACAAGCCGGTCATGAACTGAACTGCCTGGTTTATCTGCGGCGCCTTCAGTCCAAGCGCGAATGCAAGCTTGCGCGCCTGAAACGCCTCCAGCCCCATTCCCGGATCGATGTATTCCTTCAGAATGGCTGTTGGATTCTCGGCGGCAACTTGTTCAATTTCCATTCCGCCTGCCGCCGATGCCATGAACACCGGCCTCGCCTCGACCCGATCGATCACGATTCCAAGATAGAGTTCTCTTTCGATGGGAAGAGTTTCTTCAACCAACAGTCGCCGCACCGCCTGACCCTCGGGTCCGGTCTGATGCGTGATCAGCGTCATGCCCAGAATTTTCCCGGCCAGCTGGGCAGCATCTTCAACCGATTTCGCTATTTTCACTCCGCCGCCCTTACCACGCCCGCCGGCATGAATCTGAGCTTTGACGACGACACCTGTGGCCCCGGCATCGAAAAGTTTTTTGGCGGCAGCCTCGGCGGCTTCCCGAGTCTCGACCATTTCTCCGCGCGGTACCGCTACCCCATACTTCTTCAGGATATTTTTTGCCTGGTACTCATGAATTTTCATAGTGATTTCTGCTGGACCTATCGGCAAAACCTAACTTGCAGTTTCAGGGCAGTTGTTTATCCAACTAATTTTATAGAACGCTTGCGGATAGGGCAAACCACCGGGCGGCGAAAACACGCAGCTGGCTCCAGGATGGAGCGGAAGAACGATGCTACTCTTATAACGATTCATCTCATATAGAGATCATGATTACAGAAGCTCTGCAACGCATTGCTGACCAGCGCGAATCGCTTACCCGGGAAGAAGCGCGTGCGGTGATGACCGAGGTCTTTACCGGCAGCGCCACCGATGCGCAGATTGCCGCTCTGCTGGTGGCTTTGCATATGAAGGGCGAGAGCGTCGAAGAAATCGTGGGCTTTGCCGAAGCCATCCGGGCCGCAGCCGAACCTTTGCCGATGCCTCAGCTATCGACCCTTTCCGTCAGCGGCACCGGCCGGGATGCGCTGGTCGACACTTGCGGAACCGGTGGCGACGCGCGTTCCACCTTCAATATCTCCACGGCCACGGCATTCGTAGTTGCCGGAACCGGGGTGCGCGTGGCCAAACACGGAAACCGCAGTCTTAGCTCCAAATGCGGGTCCGCCGACGTGATGGAGGCGCTGGGAGTGAAAATCAGTTTGCCCAGCGCGGTTCTGGGCGCGTGCCTTGACGAAGTGGGTATCGTATTTCTGTTCGCTCCAGCCATGCACTCGGCCATGAAGTATGTGCAGCCTGCCCGCCGCGAACTTCGGCTGCGAACAATCTTTAATCTGTTGGGCCCGCTCACCAATCCAGCCCGCGCTTCCGCACAGGTTGTCGGAGTCTATTCTCTCGATCTGGTTGAAAAGCTGGCGGAGGCGCTGAGCATGCTGGGCGCCCACCGCGCTCTGGTAGTGCATGGGATGGATGGTCTGGACGAAATCACCATCACCGGACCCACTCGAATCGCCGAAGTGCGTGGCGGAAATGTTCGCAGTTACGAGGTCACGCCGGAAGAGTTCGGAATCGATCGTGCCTCACTGGAGGACATCTCAGGTAGCGACGCCGCCGGCAATGCGGAAATAATCCGCGCCATCCTGGCAGGAAAAAAATCTGCCCGCCGCGATGTGGTGTTATTGAACGCCGCCGCCGCGCTGGTCGCAGCGGGCCGGGCGGAACACCTGGGTGAAGGAGTGCCCTTGGCAGTGCGGTCTATCGATTCCGGCGCGGCTTCCGCGAAGTTAGAGGCGCTCATCAAGTTCACGAACGCTGACCGGTAACAATTGGGGCAATCTTCTCCAGGCAAGACCAGGGCTATTTTATTTCGGCCTTCTGCAGCCACGCCGCCACCTGCACGTCCCAGCCCAGCTCTTTCGTGATCGCCTCCTTGAGCAGAGATGACGCGCTGGGTTCGCCATGCACCAGGTACGTCGCCGCCGGCTTTTGCGCGAAGGTCCTCAACCATCCCAGGAGCTCCGGGGTATCGGCGTGATCGCTGAACTGTTCAAACTCTGCAATTTGCGCTCGAACCGGAACCGTCTCGCTGA
The DNA here is from genome assembly GCA_963733545.1 of Terriglobia bacterium. Classification (GTDB taxonomy): domain Bacteria; phylum Acidobacteriota; class Terriglobia; order Terriglobales; family Acidobacteriaceae; genus JAIQFF01. Next base: position 2,306,186 of record CAVTDQ010000007.1, on the reverse strand, counting down.
AAATGCGCACCTCGCGAGCTCCGCTCTTGATGGTTGCCCCGCGTGTCCCAGGCGCCTGAAAGCCGATGAAAATTATCGTGTTTCTCGGGTCGGGCAGACGTTGCATCAGGTGGTGCAGTATGCGTCCCCCAGTCACCATGCCGCTGGAGGAAATAATAATTGCGGGAAAATTTGAGGCATTGATTTTCTTGGAATCCTCGGTCGAAATCGCGAAGGTGAAACCCGGCCACTGCAAAGGCGAGCCATACTTTTCGATCAGGCGGACGGTTTCGCTGGTAAATTCATTCGCATACTTGAGAAAAACTTCGACCGCTTTGATCGCCATAGGGCTGTCGCAGTACACCGGAATACGAGGGATCTGGCCAGCTTCCATCAACTCCTTGATCACGAAGAGAAATTTCTGGGTCCGCTCTACCGCGAACGCCGGCACTACTACGGTTCCGCCTCGCGCCGCGGTTCGCCGGATGACTTCCGCGAGCTCAGGCCTGGGATCATCCGCAGGGTGCTGGCGGTTGCCGTAGGTGGATTCCATCACAAGAACATCGGCCGCCTCACCCTCAGCCGGCCCGGAGCGCACTGCTTTTGCAGACGAATCTGTGTGCTCACGAACGCGTCCAACGTCACCGCTGAACAATAGCTTCTTCTCCTGACCGTTCAGCTTGAGCGTGAGCTCCACCATCGCCGAACCCAGGATGTGCCCCGCCGGCGCAAAGCGAAAGGAAGCCTCGGGAGAAAGCTGTAGGATCTCTCCCAACTGAGCTGGCCGAAAACGCTGCAACGACTGCTGCGCCTCAGCCAGCGTGTACAACGGCAATGCTGGATTATGCTTGGACTTCTGGTGCCGGTTGTAAAACCTGGCGTCTTCTTCCTGCAGGTGGCCGGAGTCAGGGAGAATAATTCCGCACAAATCGATGGTGGCGGGAGTGGCATAAATCGGGCCGCGAAAACCTTCACGCACCAGCCGCGGAATCCATCCACAGTGGTCGAGGTGGGCGTGGGTGAGCACCACGGCGTCAATACTGGATGCCGGAACCGGCGTGGGTTGCCAGTTGCGCTGACGCCATTCTTTCGGTCCCTGAAACATCCCGCAATCGACTAGTAGCTGAAATCCTTTTTCGCCGTTGGCATCTGGGCTGGTGTTGACCAGATGTTTGGATCCCGTAACCGTGCCCGCCGCCCCCAGAAATTGGATATACGCCAAATGTTTTCTCCACGAAAAGCGAATTGAACTTGTCTCGACTTAGAGATGCACAATTTCGACGACGCAGATGTTTCGGCGACGTAATTCCGCTCACTTTTTCGCCGGCGGTTCAATCTTGTACACATTGTTTGCCGTATCGCTCTCTGGAACGCTGCCGTCGTTTACCACTACTTCCCGGGGTTCGGAAGAAGCTTCAATACGCACGATAGCTTTTGATTTCCCCATTAATTTCACGCGTCTGGTGACTTCTCCCTGTTCCATCTTGAGAATCAACGGTACTTCGGCTCCGGCGTTCCCGAGATTCTCAACCGTAACCGTCACCACGTGAGCGTTTCCGGAGGGCTCCCAGGCATACGCGGACGCAATGTGAAAGTCGGGCAAACCGCGATCGTGATAGACCCAGTCGTCGAAAAACCATCCCAGGTCACTGTGGCTTTGCAACTCGATCAGGCTCTGCACATACGAAGGCGTGACGTCCGCATCGGCTCGGTAGGAGGCGAGCGCTTTTTTCAGAGCCTCATCGCCAATCATGTCGCGCAGCATCCACCAGACATACAATGCCTTGCTGCGATAAAGTTCTTCGATGCTGCTGTTGACGAGCGATTCAGCGGCTTTTTTATCGCGTTCTGCAGCCAGTGCTTTTTCAGTTTCCGCCAATGCGGTTCGATGGATGCCCATGAAGTCCAGCGCCGATGGTCGGCCACCTTCCTGGCCGCGATAAACCGCCTGGGCAAAATGCGCCAGGCCTTCATAGATCCAGGGTCGCGGAGAAAGGAACCCAACGTGGATAAGCTGGTGAACTGCGGTTAGCCGGGCCAGCCCCGAATCATTATTGAGAGGCGCAAGCAGCATTTTCCCGCTCTCGTATGGCGCTGCCTCCGGATCGCCGAGTTCCACAACTTCTGCTTTGAGTTCCGGCTTCCCCTTCGAGCCTCCAAACCATTCCTCCACGAACGGCGCCACCAACTGAACAGCCAAGGCATAGGTGTCGGCAAATGCCTTATGATCGGGCAGGTAAGAAATATTTACCGCAGGCTGGTCGAGGGTTTGGTAGTTTCCAATCACGAAGAGTGGCACAGTCTCACCGACAGGGCGAAACACACACTGGTTCACGTTTTCGTACACTCTGCTCATTTGCTCGTACGTGCGTTTGCCGTCGCCATTGCACATGAGAGATGGCACGGAGCCTTCTCCGGTATTGGCGAGACGGATTTTCATCTCAGCTTGCAATTCGCGAGCCTTCCATCTTGCTACTGTCTCGAAGACGCTGTTGCCTTCAGACAGATTTGCCGATTCCGTGGCGATCGGATACCAGGCCACATACCCAACGCCGCGCACCGCGGTGAGCGAATTACCGATCTCGTCCCAGTCACTGTGGCGGGCCTGCTCTTCCGGCACTCCAATTCGAGTGAGCCGGGTAGCATCTTTCTCGACCACCCCTTCGTAACCTATTTCCAATTCCACCGTGCTCTTCGGCGCGGATTCCCGGGGCAGGGTTACGATCGCCTCCGACAGTGCACCGGTGTGATCGATATCCGATGTGTAAGGTTGAGAAACAAATTGAACGGGTTTGCCCTCGATCTGGATGGATCGCCATTCCAGGCTGGAGGAAATCTGCAGTGACAGGTTCTTCTGCGGCGACGTGGAGTCATTGCGCAGCACGATCTTGCCACGCACTGCAAGCCGGTGCTGCTGCGGTTCAACACGCGCGTCGAGGTCGTACCCGGTGAAAGAAAATGCCTCGCGATCAATGGCGCGGGCCCGCGGAAGCAGGCCGCAGAGTACGAAGAGAACGTACAGAGACTTCATTTAGCTTCCGCGGCCCTGATCCTGCGCTGCCTCACGATCTCGTACAGCATCACTCCCGAAGCAACCGACACATTTAACGACGACATTTTTCCCAGCATCGGAATTGAAACCAGAAAGTCACACTTTTTCGCCACCAGGTCGTGCACGCCCTTGCCTTCGGAGCCCAGTACGATGGCGCAATCCATGTTGTAGTCGAGCGCGTCGTAATCTTGTTTGCCGCGTTGGTCCAACCCCACGATCCACAATTCTTTTTCTTTTAAATCTTCGAGAGTGCGAGCGATGTTTGTCACTTTAGCGATGGGCAAATGTTCGCTGGCGCCGGCCGACGCCTTGATGACGGTTGCGGTCACGCCCGCAGCCCGGCGCTCCGGAATGACGACTCCGTCGGCGCCGGCGGCATCCGCAGTACGAAGAATAGCCCCCAGGTTATGTGGATCTTCGATTCCGTCCAGCACGACCACCAACGAATACCGGCCGCGTTTGGCAGCGACCACGTCATCCAACTGGTTGTACTGTTTGCCCGAGGTGATCGCGACCACACCCTGATGAGCGTTATTTCCGGCCATGCGATCGAGTTCAGGACGCTGCAGAAAGCGCACGGCAACGCCATTCCTCCGGCACTCTTCCACCAGGCGTTGCAGGCGCAGGTCATGCCGCTCCTTCAGCACTCCAACCCACTCGAACGACCGGCCTCGGGCCTTCAGGGCTTCAGCTACCGCATTAATTCCATAGATGTAATTCATCGAGCCGTCAGTTTACTGCCTGGCAGGGTAGCGGGAAAGCGGAGGGCGGCGTCAGGCGGCGGACCTCGAACGTCAGACCTCGGACGTCGGACGTCGGCGAATCCATCGGGGCCGAAGTCCTAGGTCCCAGGTCTTAGTCTTGGCTCTTAGATCTTGGGTCCGAAGTCCGAAGTCCGAAGTCCGAGGTCCGAGGTCTGAAGTCCGAGGTCCGAAGTCGGAGGTCTGAAGTCCGAGGTCCGAAGTCCGAGGTCCGATGTCCGAGGTCCGAAGTCCGAGGTCTGCGCTATACTTTGATAGCAGCGTCAGGAGAGAGAATGTCTCTGTCCGCAGTGATCGTGGACGATGAACAGCTGGCTCGCGACGAACTCGCCTTCTTATTGAAAGATGCGGGCGAGGTGGAGGTCGTAGCCCAGGGGAAGAACGGACTCGAAGGCGTCAATCTCATTCGCGAACATAATCCCGATCTAGTGTTTCTCGATGTGCAGATGCCGGGCCTCGACGGCTTCGGGGTCATCAAAAAACTGCTCGACAAAAAAATTGCCCTGCCCAAGATCGTTTTCGCCACTGCCTTCGATCAGTACGCGGTCAAGGCTTTCGAAGTAAATGCGGTTGATTATCTTCTAAAGCCCTTCGACAAAAAAAGAGTGGCACAGTCGGTCGAAAAAGTTCGCGCCAAGATAGAATCCGGCAACACCTCGTCGGACAAACTGGAAACTCTCGTCCGTATGCTGGAATCGCAGAAGCCGCAGTCTTCCAAGGTCTTGATCAAGGCCGGGGGCCGGCTCTTCCTGGTCAACCAGAACGATATCGGTTTCGCCTCCATCGAAGAGGGCGTGATTACGGTTGTGACCAGCGGTGCCGCCGGCATCGAAGGCCAGTCCAATTGCCGTACCCTGGAAGAGTTGCTGGACAGCCTCGACCCCAATCTCTTCTGGCGTGCTCACCGCTCCTACCTCGTGAATATCAACCGCATTAAGGAAGTTGTCCCCTGGTTCAAGAGTTCTTACCAGTTGCGGATGGACGACAAAAAGCAGACGGAAATTCCAGTGAGCCGCGCCCAGACCAAGCGGCTCCGCGAATTATTCGGACTCTAGCAGAACGATTTCAGATTTTTGCAGATATTTGAGGTCCAGGTCGCCCAAAGCCGCCTTTGTGAAGGTCATGGTAAGAAAATGTCCTTCAATCTAAAATCCGCAATCTTCAATCTGAAATCTCTTTTCACGGCGGCCGGCGGGGGATTTTTGCGGCCGCCTTCGGGCTGCCAACCACTTCTAGGCAGCCAGCGCTTCCAGCGCATTGCGATTGCGGATCACCAGGGTTGAGCCTTCGAGGCGTATCAGTTGTTTTTTCTTGAGTTCGCTCAAGAGGCGGGTCACGGTTTCGCGCGACGATCCGATCATCTGGGCAATCTCTTCGTGAGTCATGCTGGAGCGGATACGAATTTCGCTGCTTCCGTTTTCGCGGTCGCGAACGCTGCTCCAGGAAAGCAACAGCCGCGCCAGCTTTCCCGCCGAGGAACGCGCTAGCACCAGTTCATGTATGTCGCGGTAAGCAGACTGAAATTCCCGGCTCAGCGCCATTGCGGAGTGCATTCCCAGTTCGCCGTACTTATCCAGCATCTTCATCAGGTTTTCGCGATCGATAAAATTCACCTGGCACGGCCCCGCCGTCTCGGCCGTTACTTCATAGGGCGTCCCGGAAATTACCGCGCTCAGACCCAGAGCTTCGCCCGGTTCGGCCATCTTGAGAATGAGCACTTTGCCATCGCGGGAGGTCGTGGAGAGCTTAACTTTTCCGAAGCACAATACCAGTCCGCCGCGCGGCATCTGGCCTTCAACGAACAGGATGGCGCCCCCCGGGAAAGTATTCAGGTGACTGGCGGCGCTGAAAGGCTTGAGGACGTCCGGAGATAAGCCGCAAAACCACTTGTCCTTCCGCAATTTACAAGAAACACAATTCTCGATAATTTCCAAACCATACGGAGTGTTCATCGTAGCCACCGCCTCGCTGACATCCGGCCCTGCCGGTTAACCTGCGTAATTCTTCCGGAACCGACCGTCGCGTAGACCAGTTTCCCAAGCGGCAACGGGATATTTTTTATTTGTGCCGGTCAGCAACGTCGCTGCGATCCGCGCCGTTTGCCCCGGCAATCTCAAGCACCTCACCAGTTCCCATCCTGCACTGTTATTGGACTGACTGCGCCACGCCAGCCCGCACATGAATAGGTAGAGTGGATCAACCCCGGAGTTTTCGGGCGGACCCAACCAGGTCTTGGCCGTCAGCCTCGGTTGGCGAACGCACGGAGCACGGCTTTGGTTGTCCGGAATTATCGTTGCCCGGCTGCGCTTGGCCGGTTTTCGAACCAGCGCGTCAAAAGGGAGGGCTGGGCTACGATTTTCGCGAGCGAGCCTCGGGTCGAACTCTGATTTGCGCTCTGATAGCAACACTACGAACCTTCGTTCTCCGGGCTTTACCGCTTCTGCACCGGGCCGACCGTTGCGACCGCGCATGATTTTGGGGATGTCTTTCAGCACCTACGGGTGAGTGCTCGACAAACAAGTGCGTGGCAGATGGAGTTCCAAACTCTTCATTGCACCGAATTTGAGGCAAACAAAGGCAGCTAATCGGGAGAAAGCTGGCAGGATTTTCCGCAACGAGTCTGGCGGCATGCCGGTCCTCCGGCAGTGTGCCGAAGGGCCGTCATCATCGGGCTTTACGATTCGTACTCTTGCCGGGAAATACCCATTTTGAGAATCCTCGATTGCAGGGTGGTGCGCTTCATTCCTAACCTAACCGCCGCGCCGCGCGGGCCAGCGATCGTACCCCCAGTCTCACGCAGCACTCGGATGATGTATTGGCGTTCCAGGCTTTCGAGGGTGCCGTCGCTGTCCGCGATGTGGCGCTCGTTTTTTATTTCGGACAAAGGGGCGTTTAGCACTTTACCCTCGGTGAGGATCACCGACCGTTCCATCAGATTCTCCAGTTCGCGGACATTTCCGGGCCAATCCCAATTCACCAGCGCACTCATGGTCGCGCTGGGGATGGTTTCAATCTGTTTGTTCATGGCCCGCGAGAATTTCTGCACGAAGTGCCGCACCAGCGCAGGAATATCGGCTTTGCGTTCCTGTAATGACGGCATTCGGATCGGGAATACGTTCAGCCGGTAGTAGAGGTCGCTGCGGAATTCCTTGGACGCCACCAGTTGGGTCAAATCACGGTTGGTGGCCGCGACCAGTCGGATATCCACCTTGATGGTGCGCGTACTGCCCAGGCGCTCAAACTCCTGGTCCTGCAAAACGCGGAGCAATTTCGGTTGCAGCTCCAGCGGAATATCTCCCACTTCATCCAGAAACAAGCTGCCCTTGTCCGCCAATTCCAGGCGTCCAACTTTCTGACTGATGGCGCCGGTGAAGGCGCCTTTCTCGTGTCCGAAAAGTTCGCTTTCCAGCAGGCCGGTGGGAATGGCGGCGCAATTCAGTTTGACGAAAACCCGCTCCCGGCGCGTACTCATGCGGTGGATGGCCCGGGCCATTAACTCCTTCCCTGTTCCCGTGTCTCCGAGAATCATGACGGTGGCATCGCTTGGCGCGACCGTTCTGGCCTGAGATAAGACTCGTTTCAGCGCCGGGCTATCGCCAACGATTTCCTCGAAGTTGAGCTGAGTGCGTATTTCCTCTTCCAGATACAGTTTCTCGCTGGCCAGTTTATCCGTCAGCAGCGCGATCTCGCGATAGGCGCGGGCATTGTCCAGCGCAACTGCCACCTGCGCCGCCACCTGCTGCAGAAATCCAACGTCATGCGGCAGGAAGGCGTTGACTTCCCTGCTGGCCAGGTTCAAAGTGCCGAGTTCGCCTTTGCGCGTGGTCAGCGGAATACAGCAGAGCGATTCGATTCCGTACTCGAGCATCTCGCTGACGAAACTGGATTGAATTCCCAACAGGTCTTCCCGGTCGAAAATCTTGGTTTCGCGTTCCATCAGGGCGCGTCCGGCGGGTGTTTCCTTTACCGGAAGTGTAGTGTCTGAACCCAGCAATCCGGTGGTCAAAGGTGAATCCAGGGGATAGAGCGACAGTGAGTGCGAAGATTCGTCATAGACGGCGACACTGGCATAGTCGTACCGGATCATGCGCCGGATGAATCCGGAGATCACGGGAAAGAGTTTCTGCAGATCGCGATTGGTGACCAGGGTGTTGTTCACTTCGAGCAACATGTGCAGCCTTTCTTTCTCCCGCACCAGGGCCTCGCGGGTCAGAGCGTTGTCCACCGCCACGGCCACCAACTTTGCCACCCGCGGCAGAAGCCGCATGTGATTTTCGCCGTATGCATTGGTCTGCGAACTTCCCAGCCCCAGCGCCCCCAGACGCCTTTCCGCGGTCGTCAAGGGCAGCCAGCAATATGACTTCAGCCCCTTGGCACGCAGGCTTTCGAGGACTTCGGGAAATCGGGTATCGGCACTGAGGTCGGGAACAATCAGCGACTCTTGATTTTTCCACGCCCACCCCGAAGGCGATTTCTCGACTGCAAGTTCGATCGGAGTGGTGACGATCGCACTGCCCTCCCAGAAATGAAGGCGCATCACGTTTTTTATGGGATCGTAAAGCGAGAAGTCGGCTGCGTCTGCTGCCGCGACCTGGCGCATTCGCTCCGCCATCGCGACGAACAGTTCCGGCAGGGTGTGATGGTGGACGACGAGATCCGCCATCTCGAGCAGCGCTTCATAGCGTCGGAGCTCTGCGTCAGAATCGAAGTGATGATTTGTAATCAATTTGCTCGAGCCCAGCTAAATTCCCCCCTCGGCAAACGCGCGGATTATAGCGCTCGCGGGAGATGTTATGTGCGTTTTTTTTAAGCTGTTCGGTTTCCGGAAAACCGCACTTGCTTGCCATTGACACGTGGGCGCTGTGGAATTTCAGGATTTCAGAACGAAAACTCTCGCGGTGGCGATGATCGCAGCCGGCCTAGAGCATGTCGGTGAGATGTTCGTTCTGCTTGGGCTGCTGCAGCCGAACCACTTGTTCCGCAAGAGCGTTTAGTTGCTGGTAGTTGTCGGCTATCTTGCCGTAACCAATCCGGCTGGCAGGAAAGATCACGCGCCAGTACAGCAACGCGCTATAGAGCAAGGCGTTGAGCCGCAACCTCAACGCGCTATCGATTAATCGCTTGCCGGCCTGTGCTATGCCGGGATCCGTGCTCAGGCTGGCCGCCTCGCCCAAATGCATCAGCAACACCGCATTTTGCGAAGTATCGCGGACATAACCTAGCGCCGCCCGCATCCGTTCCCTCTGGATCTGGCGAAACTGGCGCGAGCGCAGGCTGGCACGGAGAAAAGCTTCTTCCTCCGGATTCACCAGATTCCTGAAAGCCTCCAGATCCACCGGCCGGATTTGTCGGGAAAGGTCTTTCACACCATGCACGGAAGCCTTCTGCCAGCCTTCAACGTACAGCAGCAGAAGCAGGATGCTGAGTGCAACCAGGACCAGCGCAAGAGAGAGGATCATTGCAGTAGCAGGCGTTGCAATTCTGCGTTCCATTGCTCCAGGTCGTTTTTCGGTAAGTCGTTCACCGGGCGAAGCGAGGCCTCCGGAGCGAACGCATATCCCAACCAGATCAACACGCAGCAGTGGTAAGTGGCCATAGTGGCCAAGTCAAAAAAGTAGCTGGCCCCGGACGGCCAGGCATGCGCTTCCATGCTCGCGGTAGCCAGGTCAACGCAGGAAAATATCGCCAGTCCAACAGCAATTCCGTAAGTGAAGCTCTTCCACGAAAGATGGAAGTAGTACGAAAAAAGAAAAAGAAAGGCCACCAGGCTGGCCTGCATCAGGCTGACTCCCCGGTCCACGACAAAAATCCCGGACATAATTGGATGGGCGGTATCTCCCGGGTGCCAGGCAGCCACGACCACGCCAATCATGAGAAGGGAGACGGCGACGCATCGAAACAGAACTGCGCTTAGCCGTTTCAGCGCCGGATAGGAAACCAGAACGTGGGAAAAAACTTCGTGGATGACTGCGAAGCGTAGCCCGATGCTGACCACCGACCCTACCCAGTAGGCCACCCAGTAGTTTCGCTCCGAGATGGCGGAGCTATGATCGAAGACGAAAAGCGCGGTTTCGTTGACAACTTCGAAGAGGGTGTAACTGAAAAACGCTGGAAATTGCTTAACCAGTGCGCGCCGGATCATCACCGCCGCAATAACCGCCTGCAGGGCGTGGGGCGCGATCCACAGGTAATGCCACAAAAACGAATGCGGGTACAAGGCCGTCTCCGCGCGCAATATATCGTGTTCGGGGACGGCCTGCAACCCTCGAGTAACGCGCCTTTCCCGTATTGTGTGGCGCGGGCGCCCTCGCCCGCGCCACCCAAACACGGGAGCATTAAAGTTTTGCTTTGCGACACTAGATCAGGGTTTGCACAACTCGCCCTGTGGATTACAGTTGGGTTTCGGACCTCCATCGGCCTTCATGTGGATGGAGAGTGTGGTAACGAGCAAGAGGCTTCCTGCGAATAGAAAGAAAAAACGTTTCACGATTGGAACTCCTTTTCGAGTGAAATGGGAAGTTCAACCGTGGTAACGTCCGCCTGAATTCAGGCTTTGTTGCGGAAATGCAGAAGTGGTACGGTTTTCTGAAATTGAGAAAATGGCACTGAAATCAGCACTCGAAGACTTACTGGAAACGACTCTCGCGCGGGTGGCGGGAAGTCTTGCGAAAATCGAATATGTGGCGAGCCTGCGCGATAACGCATCGGGAGGCTATTCGCACTGGGGACTGAGCCGGGCTCACGGACAGCTGGCAGCCCAACAAGCGCTGGCGGAAGCGCATCGTTTGCTGTTTTTTAAACTGTTGCGTACTCCCCTGCGGGATTTGCGGGATGACGTGATGGTATCGAGAGGAAAGCTACCGATTACAGCGGTGGAGTATGTCGAGCGCCTTCGCGGCCAGACTGCATTGTTGCCGCCAGATCCGGGCGGTGGGTCCGCCCGTCACTTCAATTCAGTGCTGCACGCTCTTTCGTTTCTGGTTTCGACTCAGATAAAGCATCCAGGGTCTGCCACTCCCCGAGCTTGAGGGCAATGCCAACCACCTGTCCGATAACTTCCGCTTCCTGGGGATGCCGCAGTGCGCGTGCCGCCACCGGCGAGAGGGGATGGGACTGCAATATGATCTGCTCGCCCTTCAGACTGCACCAGCAACAGATATAACCTTCACGGGTCTCTACAAAATAAATCGGTCGCTCCAGTTCCGAGCGCCACATGCCCTCTTCTATTTTTGTGCGGGTCTCGTCAACCTGGAGAAAAGTTCCGGGCGGAAGCAGTGGGTGCATGGTGAAATCTTCACTGCCGACGTAGCCGTATATGTACTTGTGCTGGCTCAAATTGGCCAGGCATGCCAGCGGCACCATTCCCCACTGTTCCACCATCCGGCTTAGATTGGCGCTGCGCCGGGGGTCGAAGGCTGGGTCCAGGCGCAAAGGTATGGACGCTGTCGGGGCCCCCTGCAAGGTTTCGGAGAGGTGCGATCGCGGAGGAAGATTCAAGTGCAAGTCTGCCGCCGAGAGGCTGAGGTCAATGCCGTACCACGTCAGCAATTCGCGGAGATCGCACCGGTAGACGACGGCAAGCGAGTAAAGCCGGAAGATGCTGGGAACCAATCCCTTGGTTTCTATATCGGAGAGGCGGCTGGGGCTGACGGCAAACTCGTCATTCTGGTGACGCTCGGCGATGCGGAAGCTGGCGCTCTCCACTTCGCGCATGGTTAAGCCCAGGCGTTCGCGTACGCCTCGCAAGTTCAGTCCCGCCGAGAGGATTGCGATCCTGCTTTCGGGAGCCTGCATCAAGACGCTCCACACCAGCTGCGGTCCTCAAAACATTCGAGGCCATACTCGCGGCTGACATTGTCCGCAGTATAGGGCGGACGTGAGATCGCCTGTGCGATCCGTCCGGTTTTGCGTCCCCCCGCGATTCTTCCGCAGAAGCCGGTTAGGCAGCGAACCATAAACTAATCCTTCGAGCCTTGCAAAGGAGGCGTTGCCACTAATTTGTTGCAGTCCAAACTTGCGGCTAAAACGCTCTCCCGATTCCGACGATGAAGTTACCCTCCTAATTGTGTATCCGGAATGGCCCCATGGTGCCACGGTATATAGATTCGCACCGGCGGCGTCTATAATTCAAGGTATGGCGCGCGGCTGGGAGAGTAAATCGGTGGAGGAACAGCAGGCAGCCGCCAGCACTAAGCCTGAATTGAAACAACAATTTACGGCGGAAGAGGCGATCCGGAAACGACAGCGAGAGGCAGTTGAACTTTCCCGCCGGGCCGTGCTGCAACAACTGCAGTCCAGTTCCCAGCCACGGCATCGCCAGATGCTGGAACTCGCCCTTTCAGATTTGGACGCTCAACTGGCACGTCTGGGCTAAGTCTATCGTTTGGTTCAGTTTGAAATTTTGTGCAGTATAATGGCTTCATTCCCCCATGAGAGCTTACGTATACGTGTCACTTAAAAAGAGTGTTCTGGATCCGCAGGGCAAGACGATCCATGGCGCCCTTAAGAAAATGGGATGTAAGGGATTGGAAGAGGTCCGCCAGGGAAAGTATTTTGAACTGACTTTCGATGGCGGATTGAACCGTAGCGAAGCGGAAGCGGAAGTAACCCGTATCGCCCGCGACGTTCTTACTAATCCGGTGATTGAAGAGTTTAAAGTCTCCCTCGAAGAGTAAGCCGAATTCCCCAGTTCGGTGGTGGCAGGTTCTCCTGCTTGCAGGTAGTTTTTTGCGGAACGCCAGGTAGCGTTCCCAGTAGTGGCCGGATTCTAACTCACAAACAGATATCTTCGGTTCTCCAGGCCGAAAAATAGGAGCATTCGTATGTGCGGCATCGTCGGATATGTTGGCAAAAAACAGGTTGTCCCCGTCATCATTGAGGGCCTGCGTAAGCTGGAATACCGGGGTTACGATTCAGCGGGAATCGCGGTATGCGGCAACGGCCAGGGCTTACAGATAAGGCGAGCCGAAGGCAAACTGAGGAACCTGGAAGAGGTGATCCGGCTGAAGCCGCTGGATGGGACCTACGGCATCGGGCACACCCGCTGGGCCACCCACGGGCGTCCCACGGAAGAAAACGCTCACCCGCATCGCGATTGCACCGGACGCATCGTGGTTGTGCACAATGGCATCATCGAGAACTACGTTTCGCTCAAGCGCAAGCTGATTGAAGAAGGCCACAAGTTCACCACCGAGACCGATACGGAAGTCATCGCTCATCTGGTGGAAAAGTACTTTCTGAAAACCGCCAACGGGCACCGCCCATCGCTCGAAGAGTGCGTTCGCAAGGCGGTTGGGCAACTGACCGGGGTGTTCGCCATGGCGGTGATTGCGGTGGATGAACCCAACAAGATCGTGGCGGCGCGTAACGGTCCGCCGGCGGTGATCGGCCTGGGAAAAGACGAATATTTCGTAGCTTCCGACGTGCCCGCGATCCTTTATCACACTCGCGACTTGTTCTTCCTCGGCGATGGCGACATGGCCGTGATCACTCCCGAAGGTGTGCAACTCACCGACTTCAATGGACAGCCGGTGGTTCGCCAGGTGCAGCACGTGACCTGGGATCCGATCATGGCGGAAAAAGGCGGCTTCAAGCATTTCATGCTGAAGGAGATTTACGAGCAGCCGCGCTCGGTTCGGGACACGACTCTGGGACGGGTTTCTCAGGAAACCGGCCACGTCTTCCTCGACGAAATGGAGATCACTGACGCCGAATTTAAATCGGCAAAGAAAATCAATATCGCGGCCTGCGGAACCAGCTGGCATGCTGCCCAAGCCGGCAAATTTATGATCGAGCGCATGGCGCGGGTTCCGGTCGAGGTGGATTACGCCAGCGAATGGCGATACCGCGACCCGATTATCACCCCTGACACTCTTACCATGCTGATCACCCAGTCTGGCGAAACTGCTGACACCATCGCCGCCCAGCGCGAAGCCAAGGCTAAAGGTTCGAAAACTCTGGCGATCTGCAACGTGGTCGGCGCGATGATCACGCGCGAAGCCGCCGGGACCATCTACACTCACGCCGGTCCCGAGATCGGGGTTGCTTCCACCAAGGCCTTTACCGCTCAACTTACCGCGCTTTATTTGTTTTCCCTTTTCCTGGCCCAGCAGCGCGGCGCCATGAGCGCGGACCAGGCCAAGGAAGCAATCCAGGAACTTACCCGCATTCCGGGAAAGATCGAGCACCTGCTCACCCGCGAAGAAGAGTGCGAAAACCTGGCCAAGGAGTATGCGCGCTCGCAAGACTTCCTGTTCCTGGGACGCGGCATCCACTATCCAATCGCGCTCGAAGGCGCGCTCAAGCTGAAGGAAGTTTCGTACATCCACGCGGAAGGCTATCCCGCCGGAGAGATGAAGCACGGCCCCAACGCGCTGATTGATGAAAACTTGCCGGTAGTGATCATCGCCACTCGAGATACCAAAGATGAGCTGTCGATGACGCGCTACGAAAAAACCTGCTCCAACCTCAAAGAGGTAAAAGCCCGCTCCGGCATGATCATTGCCCTGGCCACTGAAGGCGATGAAGATATCAAGGAAGCGGCTGATCACGTCATCTACGTTCCTCCGGCCCCGGAAGAGCTGTTGCCGATTCTCGAAATCGTCCCGCTGCAGTTGCTGGCGTATCACATTGCAGTACGCCGCGGCTGCGACGTGGATCAGCCCAGGAATCTAGCGAAGTCGGTGACGGTAGAGTAGGAGTGGCAGTTTCCGGTTTCTAGTTTCCGGTTTCTGGTTCGAGCAGACTGTCATCCTGAGCGGCGTGGAAAGTTCGCGTAGCGAACTCTCCACGCAGTCGAAGGACCCCTATAGCTGCCACGTCAGTGATGATCATAGGGGTGCTTCAACTCCTTCGTCGTTTGCTGCGCGAACGACACTCTCGCTCAGCATGACAGAATAGTGGCGTCCGGAAACACAATGCCGTCATCTAGATAGTTGATGGCTCCCTTTCAAACTTTCACGGCCCGCCTGGTGCGCTCGGTATCTCTATCCCCTCAAACCAAGCATCTTGAGTTTGAGGTTCCCGGCGCAGCCCGCTTCGGCTTTGTCGCCGGCCAGTGGCTTTCATTCAAAACCAACAAGCCTGACGGCGAGGAAATTACCCGTGCCTATTCAATCGCTTCCCCTCCGGAAGAGCACAATCGTTTCGCTCTCTGCCTGAACCGGGTGCAGGATGGCTTCATGTCGAATCATCTTTGCGACATGAAGGAAGGTGCGGAGATAAATTGCCAGGGCCCATTCGGAGACTTCATTCTGCGTCCGCCGCTTCGCGACACTATCTTCATCGCTACCGGCACTGGAGTGGCGCCGTTCCGGTCCATCCTGCATTGGCTGCTGGCCGACCCGTCACGTCATCAGGACAAACATCTCTGGCTACTCTTCGGCAACCGGACCGAGAGCGATATTTACTATGACGAAGAGTTTCGCGCTCTGGCCGCCCGCCATCCCAACTTTGACTATTTGCCCACTCTCAGCCAGGGCACTGCCGACTGGCAAGGTTTGCGCGGGTACGTCCAGGAACACGTTCCCGGAATCGTACAGAGCAGGGTCGGCATGCATGCCTACATCTGTGGTCTCGACAAGATGATTAAGGCCAATCGCGAACTCCTGAAGGGGATGGGCTGGGACCGGAAGTCGATCTTGTATGAGAAGTACGACTAGCCAATTTTCGGATTTATACGCACTCTTTGCGGATTGCCTTGGCGACCTTTGCAGTGAAAGATCTTGACTGCAAAGGTCGCGAAGGAATTCCGCAAAGGTCGCAAAGAAAACCTCAAAGTACCTGGATCCAACCTTTGTTTTCTGGCATCTAAACCTTGACAACGATTGACTCAAGTCTTATTATGGCGATCACCACGCCGCTTAATAAGCAGATTATAAAGCACTTATAGCGAGGAGAGCAACTATGGGCAAGATTATCGGTATTGACCTCGGAACCACCAACTCCTGCGTAGCAGTAATGGAGGGTGGCGAACCCAAGGTGATCCCTAATGAAGAGGGAGGGCGGACCACGCCCTCGGTGGTCGGTTTTACCAAGACCGGCGAGCGGCTGGTAGGGCAGGTGGCGAAACGCCAGGCCATCACCAATCCGGAAAATACGGTTTATTCGATCAAGCGGTTTATGGGACGCCGCTTCGACGAAGTGACTGAAGAAATCAAGATGGTGCCGTACAAGGTCGTGCAGTCGGGCGACCACGTCGCGGTGCTGGCGCAAGGCAAGGAATACACGCCTCCCCAGGTTTCCGCGATGATTCTGCAGAAGCTGAAGAAGGCGGCGGAAGACTATCTCGGTGAGAAAGTGACCGAAGCGGTCATCACTGTCCCGGCGTATTTTAACGACGCCCAGCGGCAGGCCACCAAAGATGCCGGCCAGATTGCCGGCCTCGAAGTGAAGCGCATCATCAACGAGCCGACGGCGGCAGCGTTAGCCTACGGTCTCGACAAGAAGAAGGATGAAACCATCGCTGTCTACGATTTCGGCGGCGGCACCTTCGACATTTCGGTGCTGGAAGTCGGCGAAGGCGTAATCGAAGTCAAAGCCACCAACGGTGACACGCACCTCGGCGGCGACAACCTCGACCAGCGCATCGTGGACTGGCTCATCGACGAATTTAAGAAGGACGAAGGCCTCGACCTGCGGGGTAAGGGCAACGAGATGGCGCTGCAGCGTCTGCGTGACGCGGCGGAGCGGGCCAAGATTGAACTCTCCACCACCATGGAGACTGAGATCAACCTGCCCTTCATCACCGCCGATGCCGGCGGGCCGAAGCACCTGGTCAAGAAGATGACCCGGGCGAAGCTGGAATCGATGGTTGAAGACATCATCCAGCGCTCGGTGGGTCCGTGCAAGCAGTGCATGAAAGATGCGGGTGTGGATGCCAGCAAGATCAACGAAGTGGTGCTGGTCGGCGGACAGACTCGCATGCCGCGCATCCAGCAGCTGGTAAAAGACCTGTTCGGCAAGGAAGGCCACAAGGGGGTTAACCCGGACGAAGTGGTCGCGATCGGAGCCGGTATCCAGGGCGGCGTTCTCGGCGGCGAAGTTAAAGACCTGCTGTTGCTCGACGTGACCCCGCTGTCGCTGGCGATCGAAACCTTGGGTGGCGTAGCCACGCCGATGATCCCGCGCAACACGACGATTCCGACCAAAAAGACGGAAACGTTCTCGACCGCGGCTGACAGTCAGACGTCGGTTGAAGTCCACGTGCTGCAGGGCGAGCGTCCTCTGGCGGCGCAGAACCGCACTCTGGGCAAGTTCCACTTGACCGGGATTCCACCGGCACCGCGTGGCGTGCCCCAGATTGAGGTGACGTTCGACATCGACGCCAACGGCATCCTGAACGTGACCGCGAAAGACACGGCCACGGGCAAGGACCAGAAGATCACGATCACGTCGTCTTCGGGTCTGAGCAAGGATGAAGTTGAGCGCATGGCCAAGGAAGCTGACGCACATTCGGCGGAAGACAAGGCCAAGCGGGAGGAGATCGACTCCAAGAACCAGCTCGACTCCATGGTCTACAGCGTCGAGAAGATGCTGCGTGATCAGGGTGACAAGATCTCCGGCTCGGAGCGCGGCGATGTAGAGAACGCGATTGCCGACGCGAAGAAAGCTCTGGAGTCGAACGAGAAGTCAGCAATGGACAAGGCCCGCGAAACTTTGACCCAGGCTTCGCACAAGCTGGCCGAACAGATGTACAAGTCGGCTCAGTCCTCGGCTCCGGGCGCGGGTCCGGCTGCAGGGGGCGGCGCGGGGCCGGAAGCCAGTGGCGACGGGCAGCCCAAGAAAGACGAAGGCGTGATCGACGCCGAGTACGTCGACGTAGAAGACAAGAAGTAAAGCTGTCACCAACTGTGTGGTCGCGGGCGACCCGCCCGCGGTTTTTCGTAGCGCCGCCGTCGCGGCGGCTGTCGTGAAGGCGTCCCGCCTTCACTTCTGAGGGCAGAATGTCCTCAGGACAGCCGGTGAGACGCCGGCGCTACAAGTTTAAGGCGCAGTCGATTTTGGGTAGGGCATTTTGGTTACAACCCAGGGGAGAAGAAAAATTGCAATTCGAAGTGAATGGTCAGGATTATTTTTTAAATCTCGCGGAGGACGAAGGTCATTGGTATGTTCTGGTACCGTCGCTGACGGGAGTGCAGCGAATTCCCGTTTATGTGGATTCGGCGCCCTACGAGCGTTTCGGTATCCTCGGAAAGAACCGGCAGAATATTCAAAACTAAAGAGCGCAACGAGGATTGTTGTAAGTCAGAATGGCCACCACCCCCAAAAAAGATTATTACGAGATTCTTGGCGTGAAGAAGTCCGCTTCGGCGGACGACATTCGCAAGGCGTTTCGTAAGCTTGCGCGGAAGTATCATCCCGACGTCAATCCCGGCGATAAAGCCGCGGAAGAGAAGTTCAAAACGCTTTCCGAAGCCAATGACGTCCTGAGTGATCCTAAAAAACGCAAAATCTACGACCAGGTCGGCTTTTATTCCGACAACATCGACGCCGCCACCGCCGACGCTTACGCGCGCGCGGGAGGAGGCGGAGCCGGCCCGGGGGCTGGATTTCCTGGAGCACCAGGGGGTGTCGGCGGGCAGGGCAACGTCGATTTCGGTGGTTTTGATTTCACCGATATGTTCGAGAATGCCAGGTCACGGAAAGCCAGCAGCTCCGGCACCGGTAGCTTCCGCGATATTTTTTCTGGAATCTTCGGAGGCCGTGGCGGGGCCGCGGAGGAAGGTCCCGAGGCGGGCTCCGATCTCGAGTACCAGGTCAACGTGCCCTTCTGGACGGCCGTCCGCGGCGGCGTTATTCGTCTGAATATCACACGGCGGGATACATGCCCGAACTGTCACGGTCAGGGATTTATCGATGTCGGCGGTACCTGTCCGGAATGCGGCGGTAAGGGACAAGTCACGCAGACCGGTGGCAGGATGAAGTTCAATGTCCCCTGCCCTCGATGTCATGGTACGGGGAAAAACATATCAACCTGTCCTAACTGTCATGGCGAAGGCACGATCGAACGCACCGAGCCGCTTGAAGTACGGATCAAGGCCGGGACCCGCGATGGTCAGCGTATCCGCGTGCCGGGCAAGGGAAACGCCGGCACCCACGGCGGTTCCGGGGGCGATCTTTACGTAATCATCCGTACCGCCGAGCATCCCGTTTTCCAGCGCGAAGGCGACGACATTCGCATTACTGTCCCCGTGACTGCCACGGAAGCGGCTCTGGGAGCCAAGATCGAGGTTCCCACCATAGATGGGCGTACTCTGCTCAAAATTCCGCCTGGAACCCAGTCCGGGCAGAAGCTTCGGCTGCGCGAGAAGGGTGTGCCGTCGGCCACCAAGGACGGCACGCGCGGGGATGAGATTGTTGAAGTCAAGCTCACCGTTCCCATGCCCCGGGATGAGCGCTCCAAGGAAATTCTGCGCGAGCTGGCAAAGCTAAATCCGGAAGATCCTCGCGCCGAGCTTTGGAAGAACGTCTGAAAGCGGACGTCGGACCTCGGACCTCAGATCTAAGATCTCAGATAAATCACAAGCTCCGTGGCTGACGCCTGACGGCCGACGTCCAGCCATTACTTCCGTGCGTGCTACAAAAAATACTTGGAGAATTATTTTTACACTGCATCTAAATTCCCGTATGCTCACGGCTGCGAACTTGCAACCAGCCGAATTCTGAAAGCGCAAGATCGCCCGAGGAGGAAGCCGTCGAAATTGGCAACAGTTAGCGCCCCGCAGCAGAATTTCCCATCTCCCACCGTCATCCCCAGCCGGAAAAAATCGGTTCGCCTCACGCTCTGGCCTCTGGTCGCCGCCACCTTCTTTATGGTGTCGGGCGGGACCTACGGTACGGAGGACATTGTGCATGGCGCCGGCTACGGCAAAGCCATCCTGATTCTGCTGCTCACGCCGATTTTGTGGAGCCTTCCAACCGCCTTCATGATCGGTGAGCTTTCCAGCGCTCTTCCATACGAGGGGGGATATTACGCCTGGGTGCGGCGCGCCATGGGCAATTTCTGGGGATTTCAGGAGGCCTGGCTGTCTCTGGTCGCGTCGATTTTCGACATGGCGATTTATCCCACGCTTTTTGTCCTCTACCTGGAGCGGCTCTTCCCCTGGTTTGCGGAAGGGCATCGTGGGGTGATGGTGGCGCTGGGTGTAGTCGTCGTCTGTGCGCTGTTGAACATTGCCGGAGTGCGGGTCGTTTCCACCACCTCGTTGTGGCTTTTCTTTCTGCTGTCGGCGCCATTCATCATCATTGTGGCTATCGCCCCCTTTAAGTTCGGAGCCCTCGCCCATGTTGTGACCAAGCCGACGACTTCTACCGTCGATATTCTCGGCGGTCTGCTCATCTGCATGTGGAATTACATGGGCTGGGACAACGCTTCCACCATCGCCACCGAGGTGGAGCGCCCGCAGCGAACATATCCCCGCGCCATGCTGGCGGCGGTAGTGATTGTGGCTCTGAGCTATATCGTGCCCGTCGCTGCCATGTGGATGACCGGGCTCGCACCCAGCGCATGGGAAACCGGGTCCTGGGCGGACATTGCCGGCTTACTGGGAGGGCCGTTGCTGCGTGTCGGCCTGGCCCTCGGAGGCATGATCAGCGGCTTTGGGATGTTCAACGCCCTGGTCATGAGCTATTCGCGTCTGCCGCTGGCGATGGCGCAGGACGGCATGCTGCCGCGGGTGTTTGCCAGGCTGCATCCCCGGTCGCGGGCTCCCTGGGTGACAATTCTGGTTTGTGCCACCGGCTGGGCGATGTGTCTGGGCCTGGGTTTCGAGCGTTTGGTCATTATCGACATTCTTCTGTACGGGGTGAGCTTGTCCCTGGAGTTCGTCGCGCTGATCGTGCTTCGTGTACGAGAGCCCGAACTTCCCCGCCCATTCCGGGTGCCGGGTGGCATGTTCGGAGCGGTTGCGGTGGGAATCGCGCCAATGCTGTTGCTGGGATTCTCGGTGGTCCGAAGTGAGAGCGCACACGTGTGGGGCATGAGCGCGTTTACCTTCGGAATGTTATTGATCGCGGCGGGCGTGCTAGCTTATTTCGTCAATCTCGCGCTCAGGCCACAGGGATGGAAGGCTGCTCCCGGCAGTCTGACGCGGTAGCAAAGCTAAAACAGCGCCACGGATTAACACTGATTTTCACGGATTTAGCTGTGAGGATCAGTGCTAATCCGTGGCTTTTTCTTTTGCGGTAGAGTATTAGGGATGACTAGACGCAAATCCAAAGCGCCTGTATGTTTAGCCGTTTGGCAGGCGTGAGCGAAGCGGGAGCCTGCCGGCGAAATCCTGACGCGCAGCGAAGGAACCTGTGACTAAACGCAAATCCAAGGGTGCTTACATGATCTCGTCGGTGGCGGAGATGTATGAACTGCACCCGCAGACGTTGCGTTTGTACGAGAGAGAAGGGCTGCTCAAGCCTTCGCGCACCGAGGGCAACACCCGCCTTTATACTGACGAGGACCTGCAGCGCCTGGAATTTATTCTGTCGCTCGCCCGCGATTTGGGCGTGAACATCAGCGGTATCGCCATCATTCTCCAGATGCGTGAGCGCATGGAAGAAATGCAGGCGCAGATTCATGACTTCGTGAAATACATTCAGGAAGAAGTTTTGTCGCGGGCCAGCGCGGCAAACGATGCAGCCAAGGGCGCGATTGTGCCAGTGCGACGGCACATCGTGGCCTCGCCGCCGTTGCCAACCCGAAAACGATAGCGCGGTTTGACAGCCCGCAACGGCTTCCATGCTTCCCTTCAAGCTCATCTACAGCGACGACTACTTCCTGCCCATCGGTGCGCACGTCTTCCCTGCCGAGAAATATCGCCGCATCCACGAGCGGTTGCTGGCCACCAACGTTGCGGAAGCATCCGACTTTGTTACTCCACAGCCGGCTTTGGATCAGGACATCCTGCTTGTCCATACGCGGCACTATGTTGAGAAGCTTAAAACCGGAACGCTTTCGCCAAGCGAGGAAATGCAGATGGAGATTCCCTACTCGCCGGAGTTGGTGCGGGCCTTCTGGCTGGCTGCGGGGGGTTCGATTCTCGCCGCCGACCATGCCATCAACGACGGGGTGGGCTTCAATATCGGTGGCGGCTTTCACCATGCTTTTCCTGACCATGGCGAAGGCTTTTGCATGATTCACGATGTGGCAGTGGCAATCCGGCGAATGCAACGCGATGGAAAGATCCGGACCGCCATGACCGTGGATTGCGACGTTCACCACGGCAACGGGACGGCTGCAATCTTCGCCGGCACGCGCACACCCAGCGTTGCACTGCCTTCCACTTCGGCGGCGGTCAACTCAGCCGGCGAAAAGATGCGAGCAGCCCAGGCGGGTGACGTATTTACCATTTCTCTGCATCAGCACAACAACTATCCAGCATGGAAACCGCCTTCCTCCATCGACGTAGATCTTCCCGATGGAACTGGCGATGACGACTATCTTGCCTGGCTCGACAATGCACTCAGTTCCGGCTTGCGCCAGTTCGCGCCCGACCTGATCTGCTACGTCGCGGGTGCCGATCCGTATCGCGAAGACCAGTTGGGAGGGCTGGCGCTCACGCTCGAAGGGCTGAAGAAACGAGATGAACTGGTGTTCCGGGTGGCCAGGGCGCGGAATATTCCGGTCATGGTTACATACGCGGGCGGCTACGCGCGCAGGGTAGAAGATACCGTCACGATTCACTGCAATACCGTGATCGCGGCGAAAGAAGTGTTTGGGCGGACCACCAGCTAATCAAACTGTCATCTTGAGCGGAGTGATGGCTTCGCCCTGGCGAAGCCATCACGGAGTCGAAAGACCCCTACCGCCTATGTAGGTGCCGAAATTTGAGAAAAAACTTCTAAAGAATCCCATCTTTGTGACGGTGATAGGGGTCCTTCGGCTTCCCTCGCCGGTTCGCAAGCGAACCGACTCATTCGCTCAGGATGACACGACCCCAGCCGCTGATAGAATGGTTTTTGCCTATGTTCGAGAATCTTTCAGAAAAACTGCAGCGCGCGTTCAAGACTCTGCGTGGCGAAGCCACCCTCAACGAAGAAAACATTCAGGAGGCGTTGCGGGCCATTCGTCTCGCGCTGCTTGAGGCTGACGTTAACTTCAAAGTCGTAAAGCAGCTGATCGATCACATCCAGGAGAAGGCAGTTGGGCAGCAGGTGGCGACTGCGCTTTCTCCGGCCGAACAGGTCATCAAAATTCTTCGCGATGAGTTGATCGAAATTCTGGGCCGGGACACGGCCAAGGTAAAGTTCGCTTCCCAGCCACCCACGGTCATTCTCATGGCCGGCCTGCAGGGTTCGGGTAAGACCACTACATCCGGCAAACTGGCGAACTGGTTGAAGAACGGCGGGCACCGGCCTCTCCTGGTTTCGGTGGACGTGTATCGTCCCGCCGCCCGCGAGCAACTGAAAGTCGTGGCCCAGGCGATCAAAGCCAACATTTACGAAGGCGAAGTTGGCGAAGCTAACACGGCTACCGTCGAGCGTCTGGCTAAGGAAGCCCGCCGCGAAGCCATCAACACCGGCTCTGACGTGCTGATCGTCGATACCGCCGGACGCCTCCACATCGACGATCAACTGATGGACGAAATGCAGCTATTAAAACGGCTGCTCAATCCGCAGGAAATCCTGTTTGTCGCCGATGCCATGACTGGACAGGACGCGGTCAACTCCGCCGACGAGTTTCACAAAAAGCTTTCGCTTACCGGGGTTGTGCTGACAAAAATGGATGGCGACGCTCGCGGCGGCGCCGCGCTCTCAATCCGCCAGGTGACGGGACAGCCCATCAAGTTTCTTGGCATGGGTGAAAAGTACGACGCGCTCGAACCCTTTCATCCCGACCGCATCGTCTCCCGCATTCTGGGTATGGGAGACATACTCTCGCTCATCGAGAAGGCGGAACAAAACGTCGACAAGAAAAAAGCCCAGGAAATGGCCAGCCGGGCACTTACCGGAGACGGCTTTTCCTTGGAAGACTTTCGCGACCAGTTGCGCCAGCTGAAGAAAATGGGATCGATCCAGAGCCTGATGGGAATGCTGCCCAGCGTTGGCCCCTTTGCCGGAATTCAAAAGCATGCCGACAAGGTTGACGAAAAACAGCTCGGTCGCGTGGAAGCGATTATCAATTCGATGACCCAGCACGAGCGCCTGCACCATGAAGTGATGAACGGCAGCCGCCGCAAACGCATAGCCCGAGGCTCGGGTACGAGTGTGCAGGAGGTGAACAACCTTCTACGCCAGTACGCCCAGATGCGAAAGATGTTCAAGCAGATCGGGAAACCCAGCTTCGCCCGAAAACTGGCGGGGATGAAAATGCCAGGGATGTAGGCAACTCCCAGTTTCCGGTTTCTAGTTTCTGGTTTCCAGCGACATTCTTCCGGCTGAATCGAAATGGCTTCCATGACACTATTTTCGAACTGGCACTCACGCCTCGCCTTCGGAATGCTCGCGTTTTTGATTATTTTTTTGCCGGCGAGCCGGGTCCACGCGGTTCCGCATCAGCCCTGCTGTGGAGAGATCACACCGGCGGGCGACCGTCTGACGGCAGTCCTTGACGGCATGAACGTCGAAGCGCTTTGGATTGCAGATCAACACGTGAATTGGGAAACGGGTGAGCCCGACCGCGGCGCTGCCTACGAAGGACCGGGCAAGCATACCCACTGCAGTGCGTTTGCGGCCGCGGCGGCCAAGCAGCTAGGTGTTTACCTGCTGCGTCCGCCTGAACATGGGCAACTGTTGTTAGCCAATGCTCAAGCCAAGTGGCTGTCGAGCGGACAAGGCTCGGCCCAGGGATGGAGCGGAGTCGCCAGCTCACAAGCAGCGCAAGCGCAAGCCAACCGTGGCAATCTCGTAGTCGTCGTTTTCGCGAATCCCGACCAGCATGAGCCGGGACATGTCGCGATCGTTCGTCCGTCGGAGAAGTCGCTGTCAGCGCTTGAACGCAATGGGCCCGACATCATTCAGGCGGGCACGCATAACCATGCGCGGACCGTGGTTCGGGTTGGATTTTCGAGCCATCCCGGCGCCTGGCCTGACGGCGTTCGGTATTACATGCATCGCATTGAACTATCGCGTTAGGTCCATGTGCCGATGAGAACGCCACAGAGGCTCGTGGTCCATCCGGCATCAGAGAAATAAGTATGAAGTGGCGATCACTGGAGGAATCCGCAAGCGGCGCTGATACCCGTCCTCTGCGCGAAATCTTTGCTGAACGCAAAGAACTGATTGCCAGGTACGTTCCGCCGGCAATCCAGGCTGTCCACGCACGGGTGGTTACCGACTTGAAGGAACAGCACTTTGCCGCAGGCGTGCTCTCCCCTGGCAATAAAATCCCGAGTTTCGAGCTTCCGGACCAGAACGGCAACCGGGTGTCGTCCGACAATCTCTTGAGCCGGGGACGGCTGGTGATCTGTTTTTTCCGCGGACGCTGGTGTCCTTTTTGTGTTGGACAAATGGAAGCCATGAATCTGCTGCAGCCGAAAATCGAAGCGTCCGGCGCTGCTCTGATCGCGATTTCCCCGCAGACGGTCCAGCAATCCTTCTTCATGGTGGACCAGCATAAGCTGCATTTTCCCTTACTCAGTGATGCCGGCAACCAGGTCGCGCGGCAATTCGATCTGGTCTATCGTGTACCCGATGATCAACAGGCGATCTATCGTCAGGCCTTCGTCAATTTGCCGTTCGCGAATGGGGACGACAGTTGGCAGCTTCCCATTCCCGCTGCTTTTATCGTCGATCGCGACGGCACCATCCTCTATTCCTCGGCCGATGAAGACTACAGCGTCAGGCCAGAGCCGATAGAACTGCTACGGCAACTGGCAACAGCGCAATCTCACTCACTTCAATTATGATTGGACATGGGTGAGCGGGCCCTTTGGACTCCTGACGATCAACGCAGCCGGCTCGACGAGCTGACCGCCGGCACCGGCGACGCTGCCAAGGACCTTCCACTACGCCGTGATGTGCGCTTGCTCGGCACGTTGCTGGGGCGCGTTCTGGTCGAGCAGGTGGGCGAATCTTTGCTCGGTGTAGTAGAAGAACTGCGCCGAATTTTCATTCAACACCGCGAGCAGCCTCCGTCGCAGACCTGGGGACCAACTTTTCAGGATCCCCTGCTCAATCAAGCGCGGGAAATCGTATCCGGGCTTTCCATCGAAGACGCCCATCGGGTGACCAAGGCATTTGCGATTTATTTCGAACTCACCAATCTTGCGGAAACCAACCATCGCAAACGCAGGCGGCGTGCGGCAAAACTGCACAGCGATCAGCCCCCTCTGGAAGGCTCGTTCCTAGGCACATTTCGACGCATGCGCGCTGCCGGAATCACGATTGAACAGGCACTCGAAACTTTGCGCAAAGTTAAAGTGATGCCGGTGTTCACCGCGCATCCTACCGAAGTGGCGCGGCGCACGGTACTTCTAAAACGCCGCCGGATCGGCAAACAACTGGAGCGGCTCGACCGTCTTCCGCTGACTGAGGGCGATGCCAATCGTTTCGAGGCGCTGATTTTTGGCGAAATCACGTCGCTCTGGCAGACCGATGAAGTACGCCTGGAAAAGCCCCTGGTGACCGACGAAATTCGCATGGGGCTCGATCACTATCCTTTTTCGCTGTTCGCCGCATTGCCTCGGCTGTATGACGAACTGGTCGATTCTCTAGGTCAGGCTTACGCAGTCGAGTTGAAAGACCGCAACATTCCGACTTTGCTTTTTTTTGGCTCGTGGATCGGCGGAGACCGCGACGGAAATCCTTTCGTAACTCCCGCGTCCACTCGGGAGGCTTTGCATCGGGCCCGGAACGTAATTATCGGGCACTACATCGTTGAACTCGAACGCGCCGCCGACCAACTCAGCGCTTCGACCGGACAAACAAACGTGTCAGAGGCCATACGCGCCCGGCTGGCGTCTTACAGTTCACAAATGGGGGCTGAGTATGCACGCCATTCGCGGATTTCGAGCTCTGAACTTTATCGACGTTTGCTTGCCCTGATGGTGGTCCGTTTACGACACAGCCGGGAAGCAAATGGGGAGGCCAAGGCATATTCTTCCCCCAGGGAGTTCGAAGGCGACCTTGCTCTGATCCGCGAAAGCCTGGCGGAAAACCGCGGCGAGCGTTTGGCAGCACTGGTATTGGATCCGCTGCTGCGCCAGTTGCGTACATTTGGATTTCATCTTTCCACACTCGATATCCGCCAGCACGCACGCCTGCACGCGCAGGCGCTGGCCGAAGTGAAATCCGATGTCGGCGCGAGCGTCCTCGCTCGTGGGTCATCGCCGGTGGAGTTTCCGCACGAGCGAGGCGCTCGCACCCACATGGATGGGAAATCTTCTTCAACACAGGATGTTCTTGAGACGTTTTGCGAGATCGCTCGTTTGCAGAAGGCTTATCCAGATGGCGGAATTCGCAGCTACATCATCAGCGGCGCCCAGGCGGAAGAAGATGTTTTCGCAGTCAACAAGCTGGCAGATTTTTGCGGCGTGCAGGTGGCCGCGTCCGAAACGAGTCCGGGACTTATGCCGGTTCCACTTTTCGAATCGATTGATGCCCTGCGTTCTTCCGCCGCGGTGATGGAGCGCATCTGGCGCACCCCGGATTATCAGCCGGCGCTCAATTCCTGGGGACGCTGGCAGGAAGTCATGCTGGGCTATTCCGATTCCAACAAAGATGGCGGAATGCTGACCAGCATCTGGGAGTTGTACAAGGCGCATCGCGATCTGCATCGCGCCGCGCGCAACTGCGACATCAAGCTCCGACTCTTTCATGGACGCGGCGGAACTGTCGGACGGGGCGGCGGCCCAACCCATACCGCCATTCTCGCGCAGCCGGTTGGCGATTTTTCGGGAGAGATTCGCATCACCGAGCAGGGTGAGGTGCTCAACTGGAAATATGCCGATCCCGTGCTGGCAGAGTGGAATCTGGAAATCATGATCGCCTCGTGCCTGGAGGCGCTCACCCGCACCCGCGGACCCGCACCCGGCGCGGACCAGCGCTGGACTCCGGCGATGGATCAGATGTCCACAGACGCATTTGCTTTCTATCGCGGAAATATTGCGGAGAATCCGGAAGTGATCGAATATTTCGAACAGGCTACACCGGTGAACGAACTCGAGAATGCGCGCATTGGCTCACGGCCGCCACGTCGTACTCAAGGTCGCCGTCTTGAAGATCTTCGCGCTATCCCCTGGGTCTTTGGCTGGATGCAGAGCCGTCACGCGGTGCCGGCATGGTTCGGGGTCGGTCACGCTCTTCAACAATTCGTGCTTAGAGATCCGGCGAACCAATCCCTGCTGTGCGAGATGATGCGAAGTTTTCCGTTATTTTCGGATTTGATTCGCAACGTGGAACTGGCGATGTCAAAAGCCGACCTGACAATCGCCCGGCTTTACGCCGAACTGGTTCCCGATGCGGGTTTGCGCGAACGGGTATGGACCCTGTTGGCCGATGAGTTTGAACGCACCCGGCGGATGGTCCTGAGTGTCACCGATCAGGGAGAACTGCTGAAAGGCAATCCTGTGCTCGCGCGCTCCATCCGTTTGCGCAATCCCTATGTGGATCCCATGAGCCTGGTGCAGGTGGAATTGTTGCGGCGGAAGCGGGCGGGTGGAAATCAGGAAGGCGTTGACTACGCGTTGGGCGCGACCATCAACGGGATTGCCGCGGGCCTGCACAACACGGGGTAAGTTCTTGTAGCGCCGGCCGGCGCTACGGATATTGATATACTCACCTGCCAATGGCATTCCCTATGTGGATCATGAGCGTGCAACTCGAGTTCGGCGAAAGCGAGCAGGTGGGGATTTGCTGCCGTACAGGTTTATCGCAAAGACCCGCAACGCGCCGTCAACAAAATGCCATTATGGTGCCAGGGGTTCCTTCGACTCCGTTCAGGATGACACTCGCTATATAGTTGCCAGTTCCCTCTCTGCGCTGGGTTCGTACTCGACGATGTAACCAGCTACTGCACTCGCGGCGACAGTCAGCGGGCTGGCCAGATACATCTGCCCGGGCCCGCTGCGACCGGGGAAGTTGCGGTTCTGCGCACTGATTACGACTTGTTCGGGACGCGTCGTCACTCCTGGTCCGGCATTGATGCAGGCGCCGCAACTGGGCTCGATCACGTGAGCCCCGGCGTTCTGAAAAATTTCCAGATATCCCTTACGAATGCAATACTCGCGTGTCTCCTGCGATCCGAACTGGATATAGAACATTACTGAATCAGCCACGCGTTTTCCCTGCTTCAGCGCATCGGCCAGGACGCGAGCATACATGTCCATATCTTCGTTCTTGCCGGCGGTGCAGGTTCCTCCATATGCCAACTCGACCGGAACCGGAGTATTCAGTTCGCGAATGTACTTGCCATTGCCGGGATCGCCGGGGGTGGCCACCATAGGCGTGATGTCTGCGGCATCGAGTTCGATGGTGTGGGCATAGTGAGCGTCGGGATCGCTGTACAGGCCTTCGATCAGCGATTCGGCTTTTTTTCGATCCATGCGGCGGCGGTCTACCAGGAAATCTACTGCCTTTTTATCGGGCGCGACAATGCCGGTGAAACCGCCGATTTCCGCCGCCATGTTGGTCATGGTTGCGCGCTCGTCAACGCTTAGCTCCTCAATGGCTTCGCCGGCGTATTCCATTACCTTGGCCAGCGCTTTCCCCTGACGCACGTAATCCAGACTGAGAATCTTGAGAATAAAATCTTTGGCGGTAACGTTGGGATGCTTCTTGCCGCGAATCGTAATTTTCACCGATTCCGGGACTTTGACTCGCACGTCTCTCGTAATCCAGGAGTTAAAAACGTCTGTCGTGCCGATACCAAAAGCCACGCATCCGATGGCGCCGACGTGTGGAGTGTGAGAATCGGATCCGATATTCAACTGTCCCGGCAGCGCGTAGCTTTCCAGCACGATGGAATGACAGATTCCTTCCGACCCTTTGCGGTCTTTCAACTCGCCGTGCAGCTTGATTCCCTGCTTAGCGGCAAAGTCCTGCTGCTTCAATTTGAGTTGCGTGGCCAGATCGAGCAAGCCCAGCTTCTTTTTCTCTTCGGAGATCACTTCGTCGAGGAAGGTGAGGTGATCACGAAAGAACAGGATGCTGGACGGATCATTGACCTTGGCTTCTTTTCCGACATAGCGCTCGAAGAAAATGGCCGCCATGGGCGTGACGTATTCGTGACTGAAACGAAGGTCGGCGCGGGCGAAGCCGGTGTCGCCGGGTTTGACGGCGGGCACTCCCAGCGGCTCCTTTCTCGCTCGACCGTGGCGGGCGATATCCGTCTCCGCGACTTCATTCGCGGTCACAGCATGTGGCGGGCGAAAATCTTTTCCGCCATGGTCATCGGGCGGATTCGCTGTCTTGATCGGGGGCAGAAACACTTTCTTCTGCAGACGCGCGACGTTGAATGGAAACAAGCCGCCGTATTCGATGACCTGGCGGGTGATTTCGTCTTCGCCGGTGGTGAATTCGGCGAGGGGAATTTCTTCTCCGGCGCGAACTTTTTCAATTAGAGAAAAATTGGTTGAGGTCAGCAGGCCCAGGTTCTGACAGTTTTGCTTGTAAATACGCTCGATATTTTCGGCGATTACCAACTGTATTCCGGCGCACATTTCAGCATAGGGTGACTGTTCGCGGCTGGAACCTTTGCCCCGGCGCTTGCCGCTGACCGCGCACACGAATCCGCCCTTTTTCACATCGCTTCGTCCGATGGGAAGAACCTCACCGCACTTGAGGCCGAGGTAAGGAATTTCGCCCAGGGTCTCATCGAAATAAAAGCAGTAGTGTGCGGGCGTTATCTCGTCGGTAGAGATGTCGTCCCGCAGTTTGGGATTGTTGGCGGGGTTTTTTGTGTCCCAGGGTAGGTCTTCGCCCGCCAACTGGCGCTTAATCAGTTGCGGGTCTTCAGTGAGGAAAAGAATGCGTCCCTGTAAGCGGACTTTGTCGGGGCGTTTTTCGATCTTTCGATCCAGCAGTGAGTCGATCACAGTTCTATTTTACCGCTGAGACCCGCTCCGCTCACTAATAAAGGCATGAGCCACTAAGCACACGAAAGTCCACTGAGGATTCTCTTTTGAACGTAGCCTACTCTGAGCAATCTCGAGCGATGCCTGATGATGAAAGTTCTAAAGGCTAGTGGTGGCCGTGCTTGTGGTCGTATTCCTCACCCGCCGGGATTGCCACACTCAACCGGTTTTCTTTCGGCGCCAGCGGGCAGGTGGCATAGGCCGTGACCGCGCAGGGTGGATTGTAAGCGCGATTAAAGTCGAGGACGACCGTGCCATTGCTCACGGGATCGGTCTTCAGAAAACGGCCTCCGGGATAGGTATCGGTCTTGCTGGTGGGGTCGCTGAATACGAAGAAGAGGCCTTTCGCTGCATCTCCGCCGAGGTCGGTCAGCTTCAATTCCTGATCGTTAATTTTGAAAACCGCTGTTCCCGCTATCGGTGTGGGAGAGATGTCGCCGAGCACATTGGGGACATCTACGGTCTGCTTCCCATCTGATGGAACCCAGGTCGCGGTCACTCGGTAAGACAAATTAAGGGGGAAGAATTGCGCGCCGCGAAACTGCCGCACTGCGTCACTATCAAGATCTTTTAGCCTGACCCCAATCCGCTGGCCGCGAATGATCACATGGAAGCGCAGGTTACCCATCTCGACCACCGTGGGATGATCTGACATATCCGGCTGCAACTCAGCTGTGCTGACGGTTTTGCCGGATATGACGGCATTGCTGCCGGGTGCGAACCTGGCCGTTACTGTTTTCCCTTCCAGGTGGAACGATCCGGCGGTAGCTGGGCCTTTTGGGAACACGATGGCATTTTTCGGATCAGTTCCAAAGCTGTTCTCTCCCGGCTTGAGCCAGAACAATCCTGCCAGGGGCAGCCACTCCTGCTTGAGGTCGTCGACCAGTTCGCCTTTCCATTGGTCGAACGATTGTTGATAAGCAGCATCGACTGAATCGGGCTTTGCCTTGTCAGCTGCGGGCGCAGTTCCGCAAAGCATGCAAGCCGCCATCGCATCGTAATCAATTGCCGTTTCATATTCATTCTTTTCCGTATTGTTTGACGCTGGGGAGCGGTTCAAGATCACGATTTTCGAAAATTTGCGCGAATTGGCCGAGCAGCGGTGCATGCAGCAACCCGTTCGAAGCCAGAGTCTCGCGGCTGTCGATCTGAAAAGGTCCGCCTTTGAAATCAGAGACCTTGCCGCCTGCTTCCTCGACGATCAGCACCCCGGCAGCGGTGTCCCAGGGATTGAGGTTGAACTCCCAGAATCCGTCAAAGCGTCCGCTGGCCACGCAGCAAAGATCCAGCGCGGCCGAACCCGCCCGCCGCACTCCGTGAGTGCGCAGCGTGATCTGGTGGTAGAAGTGAATGTTCGGGTTCTTATGCCGCTTTTGGCTGGGAAAGCCGGTGGCCACAAGACAGTCCGCCAGCCTGGCAATCTTCGATACCTGCATTCGCTGCTGGTTGAGATATGCGCCGCTTCCGAGTTCGGCGGCGAATAACTCGTTACGCGTGGGATCGTAGACGACCCCAGCGACGCGGCGGTTCTTATGCTCCAGGCCCAGGGAAACGCAAAACACCGGGTAACCATGAGCGAAATTAGTAGTGCCATCGAGCGGGTCCACGTACCAGCGATAATCGCTGCCGGTATCGACCAGACCTTGTTCTTCGCCGAGGATGTCGTGGCTGGGCCAGAGCGATTTAATTCGCTCTCTGATCAGAATTTCCGACTTGCGATCGGCGATCGTCACCAAGTCGGCTTCGCCCTTGTATTCCACTTTCACATTCTGACGAAAGTATTCCATCAACAGGGCGCCGGCTTCGCGGGCAATCTCCGACATCGAAGGAACAAACTCTGGCTGGTTCATGAGTGAGGATGGGCCGCTTCATCGCATACTATGCGTTTGCAGCCCCGCTTTCTGATGGTAAATCCGCAAGCAAGCGCGAAAGAACACAAAGAATGCACGCAGATCTATTTTCGCTTGCCGCCGTCTTCCGAGATGTACATGATCTCGTGCTTGAAGATGAAAAGATTAGGCTGGTCTTCCCGGGTCAGCCGGATCATATTTTTGTCGTAATACTCGACCCAGCCGCGGACGACTTCGCCATCCGCCAGCTTGACGGTTACCGGTTTCTGTTTTTCTCCGAGAGACTTGAGGTAGGCAGCTTCTTCCGAAGTCTGTTCGGGAGGCGCAGGCCTTCCTTTACGAGCTGGGCCACCGGATCCTTGTCCGTGAAAAGGCATAGCGAATATTTTACACTCAGTCCGGCCGAGCTGTGATTCGCGCCGGCGGCAACTCTGCCTTAAAAAGTAAGCTTCACTCCGAACTGAATCTGCCGGGGAGCGCCCAGGGAGAAGACGCCCGAACCCGGTCCGATGCGGTTCGCGCTACGATCCAAAAAAGATGTGCCGTTGACCGATCCGATTGTACCGTTCAGGATGCCGGTGAGGCGGTTCGCAGGGCCATCGAAGTTGGCAAAGTTGAGGATATTGAACGCCGACACATTGGGCTCCAGCACGAATCGATCTCCGAAGCGGAATGGCCGCGACAAACTTAAATCAAAAGTGCGCAACCACGCGGGGCTGGCGTTGCCGACGGGAGCGGTCGCAATTGCCGGTGAATCGGCGCCTAACTGCAGCATTTGAGTTTGCGACAGCAAGCCGGAGCTGACCAGGGCCTGTCCGGCTGGAGTCAGGTGATCGGCGAAGTTCGCGTTATAGGTTTGGATGACCCGGTTGAGATCGGTGGCCTTCACTGCTCGGCCGAAGGCTCCGATATTGGTGCCGGGCAGAATGTCTCCGTACGAACTGGCACCGGTCTGGCTCTGGCCACCGAAGGAGCCGTCGCCGGTAACGTCGCTGCGGAAAATCTCTCCACCGACTCCGCCGCCGGCGGGAATGAAAAGACTCTGCGGCAACGGCGACGCAAACTGCGCAACGATACCTACGCGGAGGCCCTTGGGCAGATCGAGAACCGAACCGACTGAAACCTGATTCTTACGATCTTCAGAGGAGGAGCCGAAAAATGTCGTGGGATGATTGAAGTCCACTGCCAGCGGCAGCAGGTCCTGATCGGCGTCAACGTTACTGCGGAAGCTGGAGCGAGTGTAGGAAACCTGCAAGCTTCCGCCCAGAACTCCGCGCACCGGATTCGTGATGTGCGTGCGCAGCGCTACCTGCACTCCGCTGTAAAGCGAACGCCCGGCTGGAAAGAACATGGTATTGCGTCCGACCAGCGGATTAATTCCCGGAAAAGCCGCGCCGGTGTCTGGAGTCAGACCGAACAACGATGCTGGAGCTCCACCCAGAAACTGTCCCCCGGAATCCAGTCCATGTCCGGCAAAATCGGCGATGCTCGCACCCGGCACCGAGGTCAGATAGCAGCCCACCGCGCTTTGTGAACTGGCGCCCGGGCCGGTCGCAGGAGCGCATCCCGTACTCAGCGGATTTGCAGTCAGCGTATTGTTGATCGCGTTCAACGCCGCATTGGTATTCAGGTGGGTCGAATCTCCCACGTGGTTAGTGTCGTAGCCGATCAGGTAGTGGGTGCCGACATTGCGGACATAATCCACGCTAAACAAAGTGGACTGCCGGAACTGTTTCTGCAGTCCGATGTTCATCTGCAGAGAGCGCGGAGACTGGTAGTTCGGACCCAAGATCCCCTGCTGGCTGTTCAATGACTGTCCCACATAGCTGGGATTTGGAGAGCCTGGAGTCAGAGTCGCGTTGGCTGCCTGGAAGGCAGTCTGCAGATTTGCGATCGAGGCCGCTACATCGCCTATTCGCTGTCCACAAAGTCCGGCAGCGGTTTGGGGAAGATTGCCGGGAAAGATTACGACGCCATGGCTGGCACAGGGATCGTTGGCTTGGGCATTGTATTCTCCGGTGGCGAGACGCGCGACCCGATCGGCAAGCACGTTGCGAAACACATTGTTGTCGTAATACAAGCCAATTCCCGCCCGGAGGACGGTTTTGCCGCTTTTGCCCGGATCCCAGGCCACGCCAAATTGCGGAGCAAAGTTCAAGTCCGGCTGGCGCACTGGATTGCCCAGTTGAGAATTGCCTCCGAACTTGTTGAGCAGGTTGCCGTCGGTGCAGGGAGCCAGCGCTCCGTAAGAAGGTGCGACTGATGAGCAAGGAATTGCCCGCAGATCGGAATCGGCGCGTCCCGTATCTCGGACGTATTGAACTCCGATGTTCACGACAATATTGGGGCGAAGTTTCCAGTTGTCTCCGATGTAGGCCTGAATGCGGGTGTCGCCGAAGGCGCCGCAAGGACTGCCGAAACCGGACTTCTCGCTGAAGCAGCTGAAACCATTCCCCAGAGTGATGCTGTCCACCGGGTAGTTCAGTGGATTGGCGGCGCCGCCGGCAAACGGTCCGGTCGCGGCGAACGCAGTGGACGCTGCATTTGTGTCCGAACCGACCTGCGGGCTAATTCCGAACAGGTCGGCGGAAATCAGGTTATCGATGCGATTGACCGCCGCACCAAAGCGAAAGGTATGGTTTCCCCAGCTCCGGCTGCCGTCGTAGCGGGCCTGCTTGTTGTCCTGCTTGGTGCGCTGCGGTGCCTGTGGACTGGGGCCACTGGCAAACCCGGAACCACCGGTGAAGTTCAGGCTGATGCCAGGAGCGGGATTGAAAATACTGCTTCCCAGAACCGCGTCGTCGACTCGATTGGAGAAACGGTCATAAGCGAAGCGCATACTGTGGATGTATGCTCCGCGCGTGAAATTGAATCCTACGGCGTTTCCATATGTGGTATCGCGGCTTTTCAGCGCCTGGAAAGTGTCCGCGCCGAATGCATTCAGGTCGCTGCCGTTGTCGTAATTAAAGCGGTAGAACAATTGCGAGTGCGAGGAGAACCTGTAATCCAGACGAGCCGCAACTTCGGTCTCATGGAAGGGAGCGCGGTAGCTGCCATTCAGGAGGTCGAAGGGCGAGTTGAACACGGCGGGAGCGTCCAGGTCCTGTTTGAAATACTCTCCGGTCAGAAAGTAAAACAGTTTGTCCTTCTTCCACGCACCGCCCACATTTCCGCCAAAAAATTCCCGCGAGTAAGAACCGTCTTTCGGTCCGGGATAGTGAGCGCCGCCGGCGGCCTGATCGCGAAAGTTGCCAAATAACTGTCCGTGCAAATCGTCAGTCGCGGACTTTGTGATCACGTTCACCGCGCCCGCTGAACCCAGTCCGGAGGAAAACGGAAGCAGTGATTGCTCCACTTCGACACTCTGAATGCTGCCCACCGGAATATTCATCCTGGTGGCGCCCACGGCTTCGTCGGTGACGTCCAATCCGTCCACTTCGACGCGGGTGGTGCGACCGTCGCGGCCCACCACGGATGAGGCTGTCAGCCCGATCTTCGAGGGCGCCAGCGCTCTACCGTCAATCAATTGCACTCCCGGCTCCAGCCGGGTCAAGTCCTGAAAACCGCGGTCGGTAGGAATCTGATCGAGTTGGCTTGCGTCGACCGAACCCCTGATTTCGGCCGAATCAGTGTCGACCAGCTTGGCCGAAGGCGCTACCACGCGTTGTAATTTGATATCGCCGGTTGCAGTCGCGGCCGCCTGAATTCT
The DNA here is from genome assembly GCA_963733545.1 of Terriglobia bacterium. GTDB lineage: Bacteria > Acidobacteriota > Terriglobia > Terriglobales > Acidobacteriaceae > JAIQFF01. Next base: position 2,269,830 of record CAVTDQ010000007.1, on the reverse strand, counting down.
GACCAGTATGTCCGTCGGCTGAAATCCCTTGGCTTCGGTGTGCAGAACATATTCTCCAGGAAGCAGGTCGCGGACTGCGTAGGTGCCGGCGGGGCTGGTGGTGGTATGAGACGACTGTCCGGTAATTTTATTGGTGATAGTGATATCGGCGCCGCTAACGGATGCACCCCGAGGCCCGGTGACCGTGCCTGAAATGTTGCCGGTGGAGGAATCCTGCGCGAAGGCGAAAGATGAAACCAAGAGAAGGGCAGCGAAGACTCCGGCCCAACGTGGCAAGCGCGCGAAGCCGGAACGCACACAACCAGGATTACTCGACATTCTTCTCGCTTACCCTTCCTTACCGCATGCTGAACTTTTCCGATTAGTGATCTTACAAGACTGGCACACCGGAATTTGTCCCGTCAACCTGTGGACCAGAGTGTTCGTCCTGTATTCACGATCGAGCTAGTGAGACTTCGATGTGTAGTATCCGGTGCGATGCCGGACTTTGAAGCTGGTGTCTGCCGGAAGTCCGGCGACCGTGACCTGGATGCGACGGAAATCCGAATCCGCAAGCCGCTGCGATGGGTAGTACGCCAGCATGTACTGGGTGCGTAGTTCGTCGCTGATCTGGCGAAAAGCCTCGTCCAGTTGCGACAGCGAGGCAGCGTAGAAATATTTACCTCCGGTGTCTGCCGAAAGCTGGATGAGGGCGTGCTCGCCGCCGGTATCGCGCCCCGCGCTGGCCTCGATCGGCACCACAATGATGCTGTAGAGAATCGCTTCCGCAGTCTCGGCGGCCCGCACTGCCTCCTTGTAATCCACTTTGCTCATGGTATCGCCCCCGTCGGTGATGACCACCATGACTTTGCGTCCCTGGCGCGGCTCCAGCGCCTCCGCACCCAAAAACAGGGCATCGTAAAGAGCAGTCGCCGAGCCCATGCGAATCTTATCGATGCCGTGGTCAATGGTTTTGAGATCGGAGGTAAACGATGTCAATTCACTCACAGTCTCGCTGAACTGATACAGGGAAAGCGCGTCCACCGGCCGCAGAATTGCGTGAGTGAAACGGCGAGCCGAAGCCAGTTCAAGAGGAAGGTCCTTACGTGTACTCAAACTGGTATCGATGGCCAGAACAATAGACAGAGGCAAGGCCGATTCTTTGTCAAAGACGGCTATTTTTTGATCGTTGCCATCCTCGCGCAGCTGGAAGTTCTCTTTTTTCAGCGACGCGATGGGTGCCCCACGGTCGTCGGTCACAGTGACAAAAACGTTCACCAGCTTGACGTCGACCTTGAAAGTGCTGTCGGACTCCTGGGCGAGCGCAGCCAGAGGAAGCGATAATACGAGGCCGGCGGCTGCGATTGTCCTGAGCTGGAAATTCAGAGAAGTTCGCCGCATCCCGGTCGCGCTTGTACCCGCGACGGCAGCCACAAGCAGTTTTTTTCCAAACAGTTTGAATATGAATCGCAGACTGATCTCGCGAAGAACGCAGTAAAAACGGCTTGTCACTTAGATGCAACGCCGCTGGAATGGGTGCCCTGCAAGGTCGGGATATCAGATGGAAAAGGTTCGCCGTCCGCCCAGACTGTGCCATCTTCAAAATGCTCCTTCTTCCAGACAGGCACAGTGCGCTTCAAAGTATCGATGAGCCAGCGGCAGCCATCGAAGGCCGGGGCACGATGGGCCGACGCCACCACGATCAGCACGCTGGTTTCGCCGATTTCCAGCCGTCCCAGGCGATGAACAATGGCCACATCTCGAATCTTGAATTCGGAGAGCGCGCGCACCGCCAGTTCTTCCATTTGCTTGAGGGCCATGGCTTCATAAGCTTCGTATTCAAGATAGAGGGTGCGGCGGCCTCGGGTGTTATTGCGAACGATACCTTCGAAGACGGCCGTGGCGCCATCCTCGGGACGCTTTATGCGGTTTACCAGCGTGCCGACGTCGATCGCTTCACGCACGATCGCCGCATGTAAGTTTGGCGCGACGCCGGGTTCGTTCCTTGATTCGGATCCGCCACTTACAGGCGGCAGCAGCGCGACTTCGTCCCCTGATCTCAGCCTCGTAGCCGGGCCTGCATATTCCTGGTTGACCGACATCGCCAATGCTGTTGCTGTGTTTCGCAACTGTGGGATGACCTGCTCATAGTGAGCGATAACATCCGCGAGGGTTGCGTTTTCAGGAAGGTCGAGCCAATCGCTCGGTTTGCCGGCGAAATCTTTCAGGATGCCGAAGAATAAGACCTGGACTTGCATAGAACCAGTTCCTGGTTGCTCGTTCTCAGTTCTCAGTTAGTTTATCTTGCCGGGTGAGATTTGTTGGATGCACTGAAAAAAATGCCAGTCTCTGATTGGAGACTGGCATTTACTCGTGATTATCGACGAATCAGTTTTGTCCTTTTGGACGGTTGTCGGCGGGGCGCTGCGGTTGCCGCTGTTCCTGAGGCCGCGATTGCGGAGCCCGATTTTGTGGTGCTGCGGGCTGCGGGCGCTGTTGCTGCCAGTTGCGGAACTTGTTTTCGTCCTCGCGAGCCTGTGCAGGATTTCTCTCCTGGACCGGCGGCGCAGGCTTGGCCTGAGGATGCGACCAGCCTTGCGAGAAACGTTCATTCTGGTTGACGGAGTTCTGCGGCGGACGTGGCACTTCCGGACGCGCAGGTTCCGCTACCCGGGGTGCCACACCGGGCTGCTGCGGACGAGCGTCGGGACGCGGGGTCTCGGCGCGGTAGGTTCGCTGTGCCTCGGGCACATTGCCGGGCTGCTGCGGACGAGCCTCGGGCCGGTCATTATTATTCTGACGGTCATCATTCTGGCGATCAGCATTCCGACGGTCGTTATTCTGGCGGTCGTTATTCTGACGATCGTTATTCGGACGATCGTTGCCCTGAGGATTGAGAGGCTGCGGTCGCGAGTTGGGCTGCTCAGTGCGTATGTTCATTGCCTGCCGCTGCTCGAATGGCTGCTTGGCCGGAGCAGGCCGCTGAGTGGCAACCACCTGACGGTTCACCACCGCCTGTGGCGGTTTGAACCTGGCCGGAGCGCCCGAGCCTATTACGCTGGCCCGTACCGGCTGAACTCCGATGTTCCGAACATTGCGCTCAACCGGCGCTTCCGCCAGTTGTCTCTGGTCAAACCGACCCAGGTTTCGCGATACCGGCCGCGCATTGACAAACGTATCTCGCGAGACCAGTGTCACGCCGTTGTTCACCCGCTGATTGACGTATGTGATCCGGGTGACATTGCGCTCGTTATATACATTCGTAACCCGGGTCACGTTCACCACCGTATTGGTGACGTTGACCCTTTCTACGTAACCACGGCTGCCCCGATAATAGGGCACGTAAACTTCGCCGGGAGCCAGCGGGAACCAGCCCACGCCCGGACCGCCGCCCACTGAAATTCGTGCGCCGCCAACAAACGCGACCAACGCGGGCGCGTAAACCGGCCGCACCGCTACCGGTCCCGGTACCCAGCACCAGCGGCTGCCGGCGTAGGCCCAGCGTCCATAGTGAAATGGCGCAAAGCCCCAGGGCTCGTCCTCTACCCAGGTCCATCCCCAGGGATCCACATATGCCCAGTGACCATTGCGATAAGGCGCCCAGTCCGATGCGACGCTTGACGGAACCCACACGGTTCCGTAGCCGCCAACATATTGCCAGCGGCCGTAGTCATCCAGATCTTCGTAGCCGGTCATTTCCGGCGAAACGTAATTGGCGGATTCGGCCCCATCTTCGCGATGGTCGCGTTGAAAGGCCCAGTTGTCGAAATCATCGGAGCCCCGCAATTGCGCGATGTCATAGTTCAACTGATCGGTGCCGGAAAAGCGCGCCGACTGGCCGGCGACGACGGTGTACGAATATCCGCCTCCCGTGACTTCGCCGCGGCCGCTCATGACGCTCACATTAGTCACGCTTCCAGCGCTGTCGACGTCGATCCGGTATTCACCGGTGCGCTGCAGATTGAACGCCAGGTTGGGGGTATCGATCTCGACCAGATCGCCGTCATCCATATGGCGTAACCGTAGAATCACAGTACCTTCGGACAGGCGAAGCTGCGTCGTCCGGTCATCGAGTTCGAGCAGTGTGAGGCTGGTTTCGGATCCCAGGCGGATGGCGGTCGAGCCCACATGCAACTCGGCGCGCGCGCCCTGGTCGGTCCAAAGATTGTCGCCGGTGGTCAGCGGCCGGTTAGGCACGGCGTCCACCCAATCGCCCTCACCTCCGGGTTGGAACGTAACTGAGCCCTGTGCGAAGTTCATTCGCGCAACCCGGCTGGGCGGATCCTGATCTTCACTCTGATTTAATTCCTGGTCTTGATCCTGATCTTGAGCCTTCAAGATTGCGGGATTCTGCAGTAACAGCAATACGCCCGCCAGGATTACTCCGACTAACCACGCGCGGTATGTCTTCGTCTTTGGCATATTGTTCCTCGGCATCAAATTTCCACGCAATGCAAGCTGCTCCATAACAGTTAAACACCCCGGAGCGCGATAAGTTCCATACCTTCGAACATGTACCATCGTGTTGAATCGTAAGTAGTTATGGGCGCAAAAAAATGCCAGTTTCCCGGACGAGGAAACTGGCATACGGTTCATTCGCTAGAAGTGTGCGATCAGGACGCTCCCTGCGCGCTGAGCACCTTCTCGCGTTCTTCTTCATCCATCTTTTCTTCCCGTTGCGAAGTGGGAAGCGCCAGCTCCAGAACTTCTGGAATGGTCTTCACATAGTGGACCTGAATGTTCTCCAGTTGCTCCGGGGTGAGGTCTTCCTGGACGTTCATCTTGTTTTCAGCGGGCAGGATCACGTCGTGGACCCCAGCCCGTTTCGCCGCCAGCACCTTCTCCTTGACGCCCCCGATTGGCAGAACATCTCCGCTAAGCGTGATTTCTCCGGTCATGGCAGTCAGAGGACGCACCGGGCGACCTGTCAGCAAGGACACCAGGGCGGTGGCCATGGTCACACCCGCTGAAGGACCGTCTTTCGGAATTGCTCCCGCCGGGACGTGAATGTGAATGTCATGCTCGGCAAAGAAATTTTCCTGAATGCCAAGGGTGGCAGCGTTTGAACGCACCCAGGTGAGCGCCGCCTGCATGGATTCCTGCATCACCTGGCCGATCTGTCCGGTCATGGTGAAGCCGCCCTTGCCCTTCATGGTGTTGGCTTCGATAAACAACACGTCGCCACCGGAAGGCGTCCATGCCAGACCCACAACCACGCCCGACCGCTTGGTTCGTTCGGCAATTTCGCCTTCGCTGCGGACCTTGATTCCGCCCAGAAATTCCTGGACGATTTCCTTGGTTACGATCAGCTTGTCGGTCTTGCCTTCTGCCATGCGACGCGCCTGCTTGCGGCAAATGGTACCGATGTTGCGTTCGAGGTTGCGCACGCCTGCTTCCCGGGTGTAGTGCCGGATGATGTAGCCAACCGCTTCTTCCGGAAACTCAATCTGCTCCGCGGTCACTCCGTTCTCTTCAATTTGTCGAGGAACAAGATATTGAAAAGCGATGTGAACCTTCTCTTCTTCGGTGTAACCCTGGAGTTCGATGATCTCCATGCGGTCACGCAACGGTTCGGCAATCGGATCCAGCATGTTCGCCGTGGTAATGAACAGCACCTTGGAGAGATCGAAAGTCACATCCAGATAATTGTCCCGGAAGGTGGAGTTTTGCTCTGGATCCAGAGCTTCGAGCAGTGCCGAAGCTGGATCGCCGCGGAAATCACGCCCGACTTTGTCGATTTCATCGAGCATGAAAACCGGATCTTTGGTTTCGGCGCGGCGAATTCCCTGGATGATTTGCCCCGGCAATGCACCGATGTAGGTACGACGATGGCCGCGAATCTCGGCTTCGTCGTGCACGCCGCCGAGCGAGATGCGGACGAATTTCCGTCCCAGCGCTCGAGCAATCGATTTCCCTAGCGAGGTTTTGCCCACGCCAGGAGGTCCGACGAAGCAGAGGATGGGTCCTTTCATTCCCGGCTTCAGACGTCGAACGGAAAGATAATCCAGGATGCGATCCTTGACCTTTTTCAGGTCATAGTGATCGGCATCGAGTATTTCTTTGGCTTTCAGAATGTCGACTTCACCGCCGGAAGTCTTGGCCCAGGGCAACGCCGCCAGCCATTCGACGTAGTTGCGAGTCACGGAATAGTCGGCAGCCATGGGTGACATGCGAGCCAGCCGGCCCAATTCCTTCAGGGCTTCTTTCTTGACTTCATCGGGCATGCCCGCGTTGTCGATTTTCTGTTTGAGTTCTTCCGTGTCGCGGGCGCCTTCATCCTGCTCACCCAATTCTTTCTGGATGGCTTTCATCTGCTCGCGCAGATAGTACTCGCGCTGCGTCTGCTGAACCCGGTCCTGTACTTCGGACTGAATCTTGTTGCGCAGCTGCTGGACTTCGAGTTCTTTCGCCAGATGCTGGTTGATTTTTTCCAGGCGAACCCGAACATCAGTGGTTTCGAGCGTGTCCTGTTTATCGGCAGTTGACAGCGACGGAAGGGAGGAAGCGATAAAGTCCACCAACCGTCCCGGCTCGTCGATGTTCATGGCAACCGTCGAAAGCTCGTCCGACAAGGTGGGCGAACCGGCAACGATCTGCTGGAACAGGGTCAGTACATTCCGCTGCAAGGCTTCCACCTCGGAACTCTTGGGCGGAATCGCTTCCGGCACCGAGTCCACGCGGCCGCGCATGAACGGCGTCAATTGGGTAAACTCAGTGAGGCGCACCCGTTCCAGGCCCTCGGCAAATACGAACAGGCTCTGGTTGGGCATTTTTACAACTTTGTGGACGACCGCCAGGGTCCCGACCGTGTACAGATCACTGGCTTGTGGAGCATCTACACGCGCTTCGCGCTGTGCCACCACCACGATGGTCTTGTCTTCGCCCAGGGAATTAATGAGTTGAACCGAGCTTTCCCGACCGACGGTCAGAGGCAGCACGGCGTGAGGGAAAAGCACCGTATCCCGAACCGGCAGGATGGGCAAAACCCCAGTTTCTTCTTCTTCTTTTGGCTTGGTATTGCGCTCAGCGCGCGTCTTTTCTGCCATATTTCACCTTGAGTGTCTTGTGCTCAAGTTTTGATGACATAAAGGCCTGTAAAGATGCAGGCCCCAGCTATCCACTTGAAAGTAGTTGAATTCTAAACCCTAAACACGCGGTTTGTACCCAATCAAAGGTGCAGCGACCGTTAAGTGACCTGAAATGGGAGTTCGGTCGTGTAGGAGGGAGCCCTTGCCCGCCGGGGTTGAAGTAGGTTTTAAGCCGCGACAAGAACAAGATCAAGAGCGACGGCGACGGGCGAGGGCGCCCGCCCTACATTACGCAGCGCGATAAATTCCCAGTACTTTTACCAGATCTGCCACTTCACCCAGATGACGAAGCGCATTCCGTGCAGATTCTTCATCTCCGCGGAGGAAATCGGCGTAGAACACATATTCCCACGGTCTGCCGCGTAGCGGCCGGGACTCAATCTTCGTCAGACTGATGTCGCGGAGCGCAAATACCGCCAACGCCTTAAAAAGCGCGCCGGCAATGTTTTTGACGCTGAATGCGATCGAAGTCTTGTTTGCGCCGGGAAGAACCCTCCGGGTTTTGCGGATCAGAAAGAAGCGGGTGAAGTTGCGCTTGTCATCTTCGATGCCGGCCGCCAGAATGTGCCCGTTGTAGGCCTTTGCCGCCTGGATCCCCGCGATTCCCGCCGCATCCTGCAGATTATTCTCAATCACATGTTTGACGCTGCCGGCGGTGTCGTAGAAGGGACTCGGCTGAATCCCGGGATTCTTGGCGAAGAAGTCGCGGCATTGTTCGAGCGCCACGGGATGCGAATACGCGCGGCGCAGATTGCCTCGCTTTACCGCCGGCGCCGCGATCAGGTTATGAACGATGCGCAGCAGAAATTCCTCCTGAATAAAAACCTTGCGCGCCAACAGCAGATCAAAATGCTCGCTCACCGATCCAGCCAGCGAATTTTCGATCGGGATGACCGCGGCAGCCACCGACCCCCGCTCCACTCGATCGAAGACCTCAACCGATCGCGCGCAGGAAACAATCTCGCAACCGGGAACCATCTGCCGGGCGGCTTCCTGGCTGAACGAGCCCGCCTCGCCCTGAATCGCGATTCGCAATTTCTTTTTACCTGCCATTAGTGATGCGCTTTACTCTTCGGCAACTTAGCTGGCTATGGCGGCGAAAGCAAATCTTTCTTCATGACGAAGGCGTCGACACCGTTTGAATAGTATCGCGGCAAGGTCTTGATCACGGTGTAGTCGCGCCGTTTGTAAAAAGACAGTGCGGGGGTATTGTCGACCGCTGTTTCGAGAATTACGGCGCGGCAGTGACGGGCTAGCAACTGTTCTTCGACCGCCCGGAGTAGTCGTGATCCCACCCCGACTCCTCGCGCCTCGGGCAGTACGTCGATGGTTATGATGTGGCCGACCCCCCGGCTTCCCGACTCTGCGACGATAAATCCTATTGTGGACGCTGCGCGCTGTGACTCAGGGAGAGAATCGGCCACGAACGCGAACGAGCCCGGGCGCCGCAGATAGACGGCAAGTTCCGTGCGGCTGTACGAAATCCCCGCTGCGAAGCACTTCTGATCGATGCGCCACACGGCTTCGAAGTCCTCATGCCGGAAATCTCGCAGAGCGAATTCCACCTCTCGATTGTAGCTGTGACTGCCGCTGCAGCTCGTGCTGGCAGCAGCCTTTTGAGATTTCAGGAAAACTTCACAAAAGTTGGACGAACCTGTTGCGGTACTTGCGTCCCAAGTCGTAATATTCGCAATGAGGTTCTGGTGGGACGTCTGGTACTCATCGACGCGGTTGGCGCAGTGATGCTGCTGGCGGCATGGTTTTTCTATTTTGCCCGCTACAACCGCCGCAAGGGCGCAGTGGCTCTGCACTGGGTTGAGGCTGCCTGCTCAAACAAGGGGCAAATGCTAGATGCCCATTGGCAGGGTATGACTTTGCTTCAGGCCCGGTTCGGTTTTACCGCCCACTGGTTCGACAACGCCCGCATTACCATTCGCCTGCGCCCACGTCCTATCCCTTTCAACTGGTTTGTCAGCATTTGGCACAAGCAGAAGGAAACATTGACTTTTGAAGCTGACCTGGGCTGCGCACCGGGATTCCGGCTGGATGTGTTCCGACATCGCTGGTTGTCGCAACAGCACAGCCGGGTGACCTCGCAGCCGCGCGACTGGTCAATTTCGCGCCCCGGGCCCGTAGTTCTCACCACCCGCACTCGATGGACCCAGGAACTTTCGCCGGTGGTCAATACGCTCATGACCGCCCGCGGGCACAACCTGATCAGCGTGCGCTTTCGCTCTGAATCGCCCCACATAGCTGCCACCGTACCGCTGGACGCTCTTTCGGACGAGCAGGCCGCCGCAGGGTTTCTGAATGTACTTCGCGAGCTGGCAGCCGGAGCCTCGGCTTCCCGGCGGTAACGTTTCCTCCCCTGCTTTATCAGTCATCTGTGACTAACCAAAGCCAGTTCTTGGCTCCGCTCAAGCTCACCCGCCCATTGTGCTAGAGTCGAAACTTTCATGGATGCCATCCGCAGTGAAAATCTGACGCGCCGTTTCGGAGACCTGGTCGCCGTTGAAGATGTGAATTTGCGCGTAGCTCCCGGCCAGTTTTTCGGGTTTCTGGGCCCAAACGGCGCTGGTAAATCCACCACTATCAAGATGCTTACCGGCTTACTCGCACCCAGTGCGGGTCAAATACAGATTCTGGGACTCGATCTGGTCCAGAACATGGTTGAAGTAAAGCGGCAGATCGGAGTGGTTCCGGAAGGTATGGCATTGTTTGGCAGACTGACCGGATCCGAATACCTGAACTTCGTCGGCCGCATGTACGGACTTGATCGCGAGACGGCGGCAAAACGAGCGGCCGAACTGCTGGACTTCATGCAACTGACCGACCAGCCTAAAACCCTGGTCACCGACTACTCGCACGGCATGCAGAAGAAGCTGGCGCTGGCGGCGGCGGTGATTCACGGCCCGAAAGTATTGTTCCTCGACGAACCCTTCGAGGGCGTGGACGCGATCGCCGCAGGCACCCTGAAATCCATGCTGCAACGCATGATCGCGCGGGGCGCGACTGTTTTCCTCACTTCACACGTTCTCGAAATTGTGGAGCGCTTGTGTACTCACGTCGCCATTATTCATCGTGGACACCTGGTGGCCCAGGGGTCGATCGAGGAACTGCGCGCCGGCGTGGAGGCGCGAGCGGCGGACCTTGCAGGGTCAGGCAATGGATCAGCCGCCGAGAAGCTGACACTGGAGCAAATCTTCCTGCTCATCGTCGGCGGCTCACCACCGAAGGACCAGGAACTGTCGTGGTTAAGCTGATTCAAACCACACCAAACATCGATGCCACAAGCATGGGCGGAAGATCGAACTTTAAGCCACGCGCCCGCCAGCAAATAGCCGCAGTGGCGCAATTGCGCTGGCGAATTTTTGCCAATTCGCTGCGAACCAAGCGCGGCCGGCTGGACCTGGCATCCCGCATCTTTATTGGCCTGGCATTTTTTGCCGGCGGCATCGGCGGCGCCATCGGTTTGGGCGGAGGCGCATGGTTTCTGTTTTCTCACGGCAACGGGAAGTGGCTCGGTGCCCTGTTGTGGCCGGTCTTTCTGTTCTGGCAACTGTTCCCGTTGATGGCGACCGCTTTTACCCGGAATGTGGAATCATCAAGTCTTCTTCGCTTTCCCCTGAGCTACCCATCTTATTTTCTGATCCGTATGGCCTACGGCTCGCTTGATCCCTCCACCGCCGTGGCTGTTTTGTGGCTTCTCGGAATCGATGTGGGAATTGGAGTGGCGCATCCGGCAATTTTCCCCTGGGCTTCGATTGTGCTCGGAATCTTCGCCCTGGTAAACATCGTGCTCGCGCGCATGCTGTTTGCCTGGTTGGAGCGCTGGCTGGCGCAGCGGCGGACGCGCGAGATCATGGGCGTCCTTTTCTTTCTTTTTGTTCTGAGTTTTCAACTGGTCGGTCCGCTGTTGAATGCTTACGAACACGGATCGGTACCGGAAACCAGAATCTTGGGTCAGCATTTCTCGAATGCGCAGCGCCCTTTGCCGCCCGGTCTGGCTGCCCAGGCAATTGCGGGAGCAATCAACAAACCGGGAAACGGGAGCCTCGCTCAGCGGTTATCCGCGACTGGGCTTTCGTTTCTGCTGCTGGGCTGTTATGGAATTGGGTTCTTGTGGCTGTTAAATTTTCGCTTGCGGGCGGAGTATCGCGGAGAAAATTTGAGCGAGACAGCGGGGCGCCGGGTTTCCACTCGCGGACTCGCGCCGGTCCATCCCGGATGGAACTTGCCTGGCTTGCCTGGTCCGGTCGCGGCAGTCTTCGAAAAAGAAGTGCGCTATCTCAGTCGCAGCGGGCCCATGCTCTTCACATTAATCGTGCCGTTGTTCATGCTGGCGGTATTCCGGAGTTCCGGGACTAACGAAGGTTTGTTCGCGCACGCGCCTGGACTCACTTTTCCCCTTGGCGCCGCCTACTCGCTGCTTTTGCTGACAAATCTTTCCTATAACAATTTCGGGGCGGACGGAGCCGGCTCCCAATTCTTCTTCGCCTCGCCGGTTCGCTTCGGCCAGATCGTCATGGGCAAAAATCTGGTGCACGCAACCATTTTTCTAATTGAACTGGCACTGGTGTGGGTGGGAACCCGGTTGCTCTATCAGAGCCCGTCGCTAGGGGTGTCGGTGGCGACGCTGGCCGCAAGTCTGTTTGTTGTCCCGATCGATCTGGCCGCGGGAAATCTTTTTTCTCTGTACTCACCCTCCCGCGTCGAGGCGGGCATATTCGGGAGGCAGAGAGCTTCGCTCACCACAGTTCTTGCGAGTTTCGTGATTCGAGGCGCGCTGTTCGGGACCAGCGCCCTTCTTCTCTGGCTCGGCCGCAGCTTCGCCAATTCGTGGACGGAATGGATCATCCTTCTGATGCCCGCGGCGTTTTCTTTTGCGGTGTATGCGTTCGTGCTGGAGAAGGTGGACGGAATCGCCTTGAAGCATCGGGAAAATCTGGTTTCCAGTCTGGGCCGCCGTGAGTGACGGCGCGGTGTTTTGCCTATTAACGCGGGTCGGCGAGGAAGCGATAACCCACACCGCGAACGGTAAGCAGGTGCCGCGGTTGAGTGGGATTGTCCTCAATGTAACGCCGCAGGCGCACGATGAAATTATCGATGGCACGAGTATCCGTGTCCTCGTGCAGCCCCCACACTTCTTCGAGAATTGACTTTCGGGATACGACCTGCCCCTGATTGCGCACCAGATGGCGCAGCAGCTCGGCCTCCATCAAAGTCAATTGCGTAGTGGCGCCGTTCACTCTCAGTTCAAGCTTTCCGAAGTCGATGGTGCGTCCGTCAAAAGAGAAGGCGTCGTATTCGGTAGACCCGATCGGAGTGGCCGGCGCTGGGGTCTGTCGCATCCACTCGCGACGGCGCAAGAGACCCTGCAGTCGAGCCAGCAAAATCGGCAGCTCGAAGGGTTTGGGCAGATAGTCATCGGCTCCGGAAGCAAAACCTTTGAGTACGTCTTCGGGACGTCCGCGCGCGGTGAGCATCAGCACGGGAACGAATTGCTTGGCAGCGCGCAGTTCAGCGGCGACGGTGAAACCGTCCTTGCCGGGAAGCATTACGTCCAGCACAACCGCATCGAAATCCGTTCGCGGCGTGTCTGGCCCCAGCAGAAGATCCAGCGCCCGTTCGCCGTCGCCCGCCACTACGACAGAGTGGCCTTCGGCTTCCAGGTTAAACTGCAAACCCTTAGCCAGATGGGCTTCGTCTTCGACAATGAGGACATGACTCATGCAAATCTCTGCGTTACCGCGGTGCCAAATGGCTGAACTGTCTACAAGTTCACTCGCGGCAGCTCCATGACCACCGTGGTCCCGCGACCCTCGCCTTCACTTTCGGCGAAAACCCGGCCACCGTGTTTTTTTGCCACTGCGCGAACAATGAACAGGCCGAGACCTGTTCCCTTCACGTGGCTGAGGGACCGGTTCGAGACGCGGTAAAAGCGTTTGAATATTCGTTTCAACTCTTCCGCCGGAATGCCCACGCCCTGATCGCGGACGCGCATTGTCACCAGCTTTTCGTCGGGAGTATCGAGCCGGACCGAGATTTCGACTTTGTCGCCGGAGTACTTGACGGCATTATCCAGCACGTTTGAGACCGCTGCACGCAGTTCCTCGGAGTCGCCCAGGACGCCGGCAGCAGCGCCGTGTTGCACCGATTGCTCGTAACGCAAAGATTCAGCGGGCAGGTGGTGGCTGGCGCGCGCCACTTCCACGCACTCGCGCACCAAACCGCTAAAGTCCACCGGAACGCGCCGGTCCTGCTTTTTGTGTCCTGCTTCTCCAGCTTTGAGCACCTGGTTCACTGTGCCCATCAGGCGGTCGGTATCGTCCAGCATGAGTCGATAGAACTCGCGCCGCTGCGCCTCATCCACATCGCGATGCTGCAGTGTTTGCAGGTACAGCCGGATGGATGCAATAGGAGTTTTCAGTTCGTGAGTGACCGCGTTGATAAAGCTGTCATGCTGCTCGTTGCGGCGAATTTCGCGCACCAGGAAACTCGTGTTCACGATGAGTCCCGCGATCAACAAGGCAAAGAAAATAACGCCGAGGAACAGCAGAACGCCTTCACGCCAGTTGAGGATGATCCAGCCGACGTTAAGTCCCACCGCCAGCAGGACCAGGCAGACGCCCAGGATTACGAAGAAGGCGATCGCCCTGCGACGGCTGCTGATGCGCATGGCAGGATTCTACCGCGAGGGGAGAGAGATTGTGTGGGGCGGACGCCCTCGTCCGCCACAGCTGAGGTTGGTCTTGAAGTTGGTTCTCAGAGATTTATGGCTAAAAAGCAGAAGTCAAATGCGGCGGGCGAGGGCGCCCGCCCTACATATGACTAGATCGAAACCAGTTCCGGCTGGGCTACTGCTGGGGTTCCCTGCTCTTCTTCCTGGCGGCGCAGCTCTGAGAGCTTCACCCGGTAAACCTGTTTCGCCAAGCCTAACTTGGTCAGCGCCCAGATTCCATACCAGTTGAAATCGACTTCGTACCACCGCAAACCGTGGCGGGCAGAAACCGGATGCGCGTGATGATTGTTGTGCCAGCCTTCGCCAAAAGTTAGCAAAGCAACCCACCAGCTGTTGGTGGAAAGGTCGCGCGTAACGAAACGCCGCGATCCCCAGCTGTGGGTGGCCGAGTTCACCAGCCAGGTGGTGTGCAATCCGATCACGGTGCGGAAGAACACTCCCCACAACAACATCGGAAGACCGCCGATAGCCAGCAGAATCACTCCCAGGACGATCATGGGAACGTAGTGATATTTGGTGATCCAGACGTGAAACTTGTCTTTCGCCAGATCGGGGACGTATCGCGCCAGGGTGGTGGTGTCGTGATGCATCGACTTGCCGGTTAGAATCCAGCCCATGTGCGCCCACCACTTGCCGTCACGGGGAGAATGCGGATCGCCTTCCTGATCGGAGTGCTGGTGATGAATGCGGTGGGTGGCTACCCAGAAAATTGGTCCGCCTTCGAGCGCCAGAGTGGCGCAGGTGGTCAAGACGTACTCTACCCATTTTGGAGTTTTGTAGCCGCGATGGGTGAGCAGCCGATGGTAGCCCATGCCGATGCCCAGGCTTCCTGAAACCCACCATAGAAACATCGAAGCCAGAAAGACTTTCCAGGAAAAGAAGAACAACGCCGCGATGGCGCCAATGTGGAACAGGCCCATAAAAATCGCGGTTACCCAATTTACTTCGTCGTCCCCTGCTGCTTTCCTGTCTAAGACTTGAAGATCGATGGCCATGTTCTTTTCCCCATACCTGAAATTCAGCTTCCAGAATTTAAGTTAGCAGGGGAAGAGATAGTCGCGTGTAAGACTTCTGTAATAGAAGATCGCGGCAGGTTACCGAGGTACTAGCTTATTTGTGGATCTGGATCGTGTGGCCGCGGGCGACTCGCCCGCGATGCACTGACTCAGACCTTGAGCAAACAACCACACGGAAGAGTCGGCCTGGCAGGATCGAAACCTCGAAACGCTTGATTCGCAGACGAGGGTTCCGGATCCCTTCGGCAGTCCGCGGGCGAGTCGCCCGCGACCACACGAGCTCAGACCCCACGAGCTCAGCGGCCGCACGAACTCAGGCAGAGGCGCCTTTTACTTCTACTCCCGCCCATTTCTCTAACAGGGTCAGAGTGGCAGCGTAGTCGAGATTTTCGTGCCCGTCTTCGGTAGCCATTTCGTAGATTTCTTCCACAGTTTCAAGCGCGGGAAGTTTCACTCGTACTTCTTTCGCGGCTTCCAGCGTCAGGCGAATATCTTTATGCATAAGGCGTAGCGGGAAGTTGGGAGTGAAATCGCGTTTGAGAACAAATGGGGCTTTGTAGTCGACAACCCCGGAGCGAATCATGGAAGCCTGAATTACCGGCATCAGCTTTTCGACATCGACTCCAAGCTTGGTGGCCAAAGTAAGGCCTTCAGCGAAACCTTCATAAATGAGCGCAATCTGCAGATTCATCACCAGTTTCGCGGACTGTCCCTTGCCGGTCTCTCCAATCCGGAAAAACGACTTGCCCATTGCGGCAAACAGCGGCTCCAGAGACTGAACTACCGGTTCGTCTCCGCCCACTATGAAAATCAGGTTGCCACTCTCGGCGGCAACTTTCGATCCGGTCATGGGCGCATCGACGTAGCGAACCCCGCGAGTGCCCAGACGTTCGGCAAATTTTCGCGTGGCAGAAGGAGAGATAGTGCTGGAATCCACAACCGTCATACCGTCGGTCAGCGATTCCTCAACGCCTTGTGGGCCGAACAGAACGCTTTCGACCGCATTAGTGTCGGAAACGCACATCCAAACCACTTCTGCTCCCTGCGCCGCTTCAGCGGGAGAGCTGGCGGTCCGGGCACCTTCGACTTCTTTGCCGGCGGTGCGACTCCAGACGGTCACATCGTGGCCTGCTTTCACCAAATTGGCGGCCATCGGGCGCCCCATAATTCCCAAGCCCAAAAAAGCAACACGCATCCTGATTATCTCCTGTAAAAATTGCCAGCAGAGATTAGAACTGACTGCGGCAACCGGGGTCAAGGCAATCCCATCGACTTTGTTTTAGAATCGGATGCACCGGACGCTCCGCCGCCGCTCTTTCGGGCACACCGCGGCAGACTACAGATTGACCACCGGCCCGGTTCGTCAAGAATGTTAAAGAATACGCTCAAGAATCGCGCTCTCCGCAATCGTGCCCGGCAGTTTGGCAGCCTGGTGCGGCGCTCCGCGGTGACGCCGCGTACCGGCCAGACTCACAAGCCGAAGCTGGTGGCTGATGGAGAAGACGGAGAGATGGGAGTGACCTTCATCGGTCATTCCAGCTTCTTCATCCAAGTCGGCGGCCAGAATATCGTCATCGACCCCAACTTTGCGCGCTGGCTTTTCGTCTTGAAGCGTCTACGACAACCGGGCACCAGAATTCGCGATCTTCCTGCTATCGACCTGGTGCTGGTCACCCATGCCCATTTTGATCATCTTCACCGTCCTTCGCTGCGCGCCATTGTGCAGCACACGAGCCGCCGGCGCGGAGTAGCGCCCACTATCGTGGTGCCGCATCACGTTTTCGATCTGGTTTCCGATCTGGGATTTGACCGGGTCGTAGAACTGGATTGGTGGAACAGCTACCGCCATCGCGATCTCACCGTGACCCACGTGCCCTCACGACATTGGGGAGCCCGGGTGATCGAAGACTCGCACCGCGGTTACGGGGGCTACGTTCTGCGCGATCTGAAACATTCGATTTATCACGCCGGCGATACTGCATATTTCGCCGGATTTCGTGAGATCGGACAAAGGCTGGCTCCCGAACTGGCCCTGCTGCCCATCGGCGCGTACAATCCGCCTTCCTTTCGCAATGTTCACACCAGTCCCGCCGACGCCATGCGGGCTTTTTCTGACCTTAAAGCGCGCTGGATGGTGCCGATGCACTACGGCACCTTTCAACTCTCCCACGAACCCATGGACGAACCCTTGCAACTTCTGGAAAAAGAGGCCAAGGCTGCCGGCATCGAGGACCGCGTCTTCGTTTTAGAGGAAGGTGTGACCCAGTTTTTCTAGGCGCGTGCTTTTATGCCAGCGGGCGCGTGACTTAGTACGCCAGAAGAATTCGCAGGTCGCGCAGGTTGTTGCCGGTCGGTCCGGTTGTGATCGCGTCGCCAAGTGCCTCAAAAAAAGGATAAGCGTTAAAGCCTGCCAGGTGAGCGGCCGGATCGAGGTTGCGGGCGCGGGCGCGTTCGAGAGTGCGGCCGTTCACGATCGCGCCGGCAGCGGGACTGTTGCCGTCGATGCCGTCGGTGCCGGCGCTTAAGACGGTGATCGCTTCGCCCGAAATTTTCTCTGCGCAGGCCAGGACGAACTGCTGGTTGCGTCCTCCGGTGCCCCCGTTTTCGACCTTCACGGTAATTTCTCCCCCTGAAATCAAACAGACTCGTTCGAATTTCTGACGCAATTGGCGTAAACGGTCGAGAAGATAGTCTGCTGCGCGCGCGTAGTCCCAGTCATCGCAGCTGTTATCGATGGTGACGCTGAAGCCGTGACGTTGGGCTTCGGCTTCTGCCGCATCGATCAGCTTCGAGTTCGACAATACCGGCCACCAGCGCGAACGATGAAAAGCCAGGTCATCGGGCTTCGGAGTTTCCTCCAGAGCATGCCGTTGAAAGAGTTCACGAACAGAATGGGGAAACTGTTCCAGCATGCTGTATTTTTCGGCGATGGCGAAGCAGTCGGCCACCGTCGTGGGATCGGGCATGGTCGGTCCTGAAGCCAGGGCATCGGGAGTGTTGTCGGGGACGTCCGAGACCAGCAGAGACACCTGCAAGGCGCCTGACGCAGCCGATGCGAGCCTTCCGCCCTTGATGGCGGAAAGATGCTTGCGAATGGTGTTGATCTCGCCGATGGGGGCGCCGGAATGCACGAGCACCTTATAAGTGCCGACCAGGTCATCCAGAGAAATTTCGTCGTCGATCGGCTTTTCGGCGATTGAAGATCCCCCGCCGCTGAGCATAAAAATCACCAGGGAGGATTCGTTCTGGGCGTTCAGGGACTTCAGGATTGCGCTGCCTGCGTTGATCGATTCGACGTTCGGCATGGGGTGGCCTCCGTGGTAATAGCGAAAGCCGTGCGCCTGGGATCGGGGATGAACAGAGCTTGCCACGATCCCCTGGAACCGGTTGCCAGCCTGCATTTCCAGAGAATTGACCATGGCGTGGGCTGCCTTGCCGATAGAAATTACCAGCACGCGATTGTATAAATCGAGATCGTACAGGTCTTCGCAGATGCGAAGCACTCCTCGCTCGCAATCGACATGACGCTGGAATGCGCGATCGATACTGGATTCCTCGAGCGCGTGCTCAAAGAGGTGGCGCGCGGTAACCCGCATGTCCAGGGCGAGTTTCTCTCGATCGGCAGCAGATGACATGTTCAGAAAATTATAGAGGCTAAGTTTACTGCCAGAGTTTTTGACTCGGTTCACAACCGGTCACCGGAAGCCAGGAGATTACACGGCTATAAATTCATTGCCTCGTTGATCCACAGTTCGACGGCGGTGCGCATTTCTCGCAGCCTGCCTTCGAAAAAATGATCGGCATCGGGTATCACGACCAACTGCTTCGGCGGCGGAACGGTCTGCACCAATGCTTCCAATTGGGCCGGGGATGCGAACTGGTCGCGACTGCCACTAACGAACAGCTTCGGCTTTCTGCACTCACCCAAAAAGCTGAAGTCATAGCTGCGATCGACGATTGGCGCGACCGGCAGACCCAATCCGATAGCCGCTTTCACCCGGGTATCCGCACAGGCTGCTTTCAATCCCACGGCTGCGCCAAAAGAAAACCCGGCAAAAATTAATGGCAGATGAAATTCCCGATCCAGCCAATCGAGCGCGGTGCGAATGTCTTCAACCTCGCCCTGGCCGTGGTCGTGTTCGCCCTGGCTCAAGCCGGTGCCGCGAAAATTGAAGCGCAACACCGGGTAGCCAAAGCTGTTCAACGCTTTCATGGCGTGAAAGACGACTTTGTTATGCAGGGTGCCGCCAAAAAGAGGATGAGGATGGCACACGACGGCCGCATAGGAAGCGTCAGGTGATCCGGCGTTCAGCAGGGCCTCCAGGCGACCTGAGGGGCCGTCCAGAAAGAAGGAGCGGATTGTGCCGCGCCTGAGTATTCATTCGGTCGTGCTCAAGGATAACAGCGCTGCAGGGAGGTTGAGTTCTTCTGAAACGAAGCGTGCCTGGGGTATGCTGTCGCGCATGGATGTGGCTACGTTTACCCGACGACTCGTGGATATTGAGTCCACCACCGGCAGCGAAGGCCCGGTGGGAGATTTCCTGCATGGCGAACTGCTACGGCGGGGTTTCCTATCCGAGAAGATGCCGGTGGAAGGGTCACGCTGTAACGTTCTTGCAACTTTCCCCGAAGAACCCAGACCTCGGATAGTTTTCTCCACACACATGGATACGGTTCCACCTTTCATTCCGTCGTCGGAGGATGAAGCGCGAGTGTACGGCCGGGGAGCGTGCGACGCCAAAGGAATCATCGCGACCCAGGTGGAAGCTGCACAGCGATTGCACATGGAAGGCATTCACGTCGGGCTGCTTTTCGTGGTGGGCGAGGAGCGCGACAGCCTGGGCGCGAAAACGGCGAACCAGAAACCGCTCGGCTGCAAGTTTCTGGTGAACGGCGAGCCTACCGAGAATCGGGTTGCGCTCGCCTCGAAGGGAGCATTACGAGTCGAAGTGATTGCGGAAGGACGCATGGCCCACTCTGCCTATCCGGAGTTGGGAGAGTCGGCGATTGACAAGCTGTTGGTCGCGCTGGAGCGGCTGCGAGCAATGAAATTGCCCGTGCAAGACGGCATCGGCCCTTGCACGCTTAATATCGGTGTGATCGAAGGAGGACGGGCGCCTAATGTGATTCCCGACAAGGCGCGTGCCCAGTTGTTGTACCGCCTGGTCGGATCTTCCGACCAGTTGAAGCGGGACATTATCGCAGCCGTCGGCAATCTTGCGAAAATCGAGTTCGTGCTTGAAATTCCTTTTGTCCGCTTGCGCACTCCCGACGGGCTTCCCACCATGATCGCCGCATTCACTACCGACATTCCTGCGTTGAGCAACTGGGGGGAACCTCTGCTGGTAGGTCCCGGTTCCATCCATGTCGCCCACACCGACCGAGAATATGTCGAGAAAAAACAACTCCAGGACGCCGTCGACTTGTATTGCTCCATCGCCCGGAAACTGGTCTGAAGATCGCCGCAGCAATTGCTCAGACTTAGCGGAAACGTTGACCGCGACGAAACGATTTACACTTGAGAGATGACCACCGACGCTCTCAACTCGCTATCCAAGGCCTCTTCCGCCTATCTACGTTCGGCTATGCACCAGCCTATCCAGTGGAATGAATGGGGGGAAGAGGCTTTTGCCATGGCGCAGCGTGAGAACAAGCCGATCCTGCTCGATATAGGCGCGGTCTGGTGCCACTGGTGTCATGTCATGGACCGCGAGTCGTACGACGACCCGGAAGTCGCGAAACTCGTCAATGAACTCTTCGTGGCGGTGAAGGTCGACCGTGACGAACGTCCCGACATCGATAGCCGTTATCAGGTGGCGGTGAGCGCCATCAGCGGGCAGGGCGGATGGCCGCTTACCGCCTTTCTCACTCCCGATGGCAAGCCGTTTTATGGTGGCACGTACTTCCCTCCCAACGAAAGTTATGGCCGTCCCAGCTTCAAACGGGTGTTGCAATCCATTTCCGATGCCTATCACCAGAAAAATTCAGAAGTCGTGGACCAGGCGCAGATGGTGGAGATTGCGATTGCCCGGGCCGAATCTTTCGCCGGCGGCAGCGGCGATTTCAGTCCGAAAATTGTCGATGAGATTGTCGAAGCCGCGCTCAAGATGTTTGATCCGAACCATGGCGGCTTCGGCAGCGCTCCCAAGTTTCCGCATCCCGCCGTGCTTGACCTGTTGATGGACAGCTATGCCCGCTCGGGTGACGAGAAGGTACGCGAAGTGTTTGTTTCCACGCTGGAGAAAATGGCAAATGGGGGCGTCTACGATCAACTGGCTGGGGGTTTTCATCGCTACTCGGTGGACGAGCACTGGATCGTGCCTCACTTTGAAAAAATGTGCTACGACAATTCCGAGCTGCTGAAAAACTACGTTCACGCCTACCAGGTGACGGGCTCGGAATTCTTCGCATTGGTGGCGCGCGACATTGTGCGCTGGATGGATGAATGGCTCAGCGATCGCGAACGAGGCGGGTTCTATGCCTCGCAGGACGCTGACTACTCGATGGACGATGATGGCGACTATTTCACCTGGACTCGCGCCGAAATGCAGGCGGTGCTGAACGACCAGGAAGCGGCGGTGGCGGGTCTGCGCTATGACGTCAATGAAGTCGGCGAGATGCATCACAATCCGGAGAAGAACGTTTTGTACGTTCGGGCTTCCATTGAAGAGATCGCCAAGCGGTTGAGTCTGAACGTGGAAGGACGTGGGCGGGCTGCTCGAGTCGGCACGCAAAAAAATGTACGCGGCCCGATTGAAACGGTCTACGCCTTACGTCGACAAAACGATCTACGTTGGCTGGAACTCGCTTTGCGTCTCGGCCTATTTCGAGGCTGCGAAGGTATTAAATCTTGAATCCGCCAAGCATTTTGCATTGCGGTCACTCGACCGCGTTCTTGCCGAGGCATGGCACCCGGAGCGGGGCCTGCAACATGTGCTCGCCTACTCCGATCCGGCGGCTGAACGGCGCGCGGCTCCCGGTTTGCTCGATGACTACGCTTTCACCGCCGTGGCTTGCCTCGATGCTTACGAGGCTACCGCCGCCCTGAGCTATTTCAAATTCGCGCAACGATTGGTGGACAAGATGGTGGAGCGATTCTTTGATCCCGTTTCCGGGGGATTCTTCGATACAGCTTCGAGCGAGTCGGAAAAGCCGCTGGGAGTGTTGGGCACGCGCAGGAAGCCGTTTCAGGATTCTCCCACGCCTGCGGGAAATTCCGTGGCCGCGATCGCACTCCTACGTCTGTATGCTTTCAGCAATCAGGAAGATTACAAACAAAAAGCGGAGCGAACCATGGAGCTGCTGGCTGGGCTTGCCGGAAAATTCGGGATTTTTGCCGCGACTTATGGGATTGCAGCCGTCCATTTCTCGTATCCCCATACCCAAGTGGTGGTGATTGGAGAAGACGATTTGGCCGAACGGCTTCGTACGGTCGCGACCGGCGCCTTCACTTTTTCCAAATCTGTGATCAGGTTCTCGCACAACGAAGTCGTCGCAGAAAATTTGCCGCCAGGACTGGCGGATACAATTCCCCAGCTGCCGGCTATCAAAACAAAGAAATCAGTGGCTGTGATCTGCTCCGGCTTTTCCTGCCAGCCTCCAATTACGGATCCCGGGCAACTTGGCAAAATGCTTGCCGGGCCACGGATCTGACGGAGCGCTACGGATATAGCTTTTTTTGGGTTAATCCGTGAAATCCGTGGCGTGGTTTGAAGAGAAATATATCCGGTCGAAACTTCAGGACAAAAAAATTGGGCTGACCATGCGCATTCGCAATGGGTCAGCCCGGTCAGGTCCAAAGCCACTTTCGTAGCCAGTTACAGCTCATCAATCCCTCGAACTACCTCTTTGAACAATCGGGATTGCGCGGGTTGCACAGTGGCATCGGGCCCAGTTCCGCATTGAGTATCGGGGTCGCGATTGCCACGTACGTGCAAGCCAAACCTACCATCAGGATCAACATCCTGACCGCACGCTTCATGGTGTTCTCCTTAGACTGAGAGGTTCCTGGGAGGAAACCTCACGGTGGCGGCATTATACAGATGCGCCTCCTGGAGTCCACTATTTTCTCCGAGCATCCCACTGAGAATTTCGAAGAGAGTTTTTAATTGTTGAAGTGCCGGGTTAGGTTATACGCGAAAACAGCTGCAGCCTCTGGAATAGCTCATCAAGAAACGAATGCGACATGAATTGAAACGTTTAATGAACCCGACGGCTGGGCGACGGAACTGACTGTAAGTCAGTTGCGGGCCCGGCGGGGAGTGCGGGTTCGGGGGCGGGATCGGATGCAAGTTTTCTGGGCGGATAATCGGTCTGAGTCCGCGACAGCGCGCGGTCGACCATGCTCTCGAACATCGGAATCAGGGAGTCAGCCTGGACTGGACTTTGTATGTCGGAAAGGCTCTTTTCCCAGCGATGCGATGCGAACAGATCGGTTCCTGGCGCCCGTACTTCGCTCTTCATCAGCGCGTATGTGAACCACACCAGAATGGCGATGTTGTAAGCCACCAGATTGGTGACGTGTACCAGAACCACGGAAGCGTGTCCACTTACGTGGAAAGCGAGCGTGGCCAGTTCAACTCCGGCAGAAATTCCGAGGCCCAGCGAAATTCCGAAACTCTGCTGCTTTTTGGAAACCCCGAGGTAGCGCGAAAACACCAGCAGGAAAAGAATCAGTCCGACTTGGGCCACGCGTACGCAGCGGGTTACTGTGATTACGGCCTGCACAATTGGACCCTGGTCTTCAAGCGGGCTCGAAGCCGCAACCACGAAGCCGACCAGAGACATGACCAGCGCAGCCCACTTGAAAAGCACGGAACCCAGATCTTTCAGAGTGTGATAAGGGCGAAAGACATCGAGAAAGATCTCGTAGATGACCATGAATCCGAGGACGAGATTGATGGCCGAGCACGACCAGTAAGACCAGAAGAATTGTGTATAGCTCGAATGTCCCCACTGGTACATGGGAAACAGGACTGCGAAAGCAACGATCTGAAAGCAGATGTAGGTGAAGAAAACCGGAAAGACGCGATGAAGTTTGCGCCGGAACATTCCAATCCCGACTCCGGCTTGCAAGACCGGGTGGGCTATCCAGAGCACGGTTTGGAAATCAACGATCATCAACCAATTTTTCGGTCAGCCGGGGGAAGCCACGGTTGACGATTCGAGAAGTTAAGTCTCTCTTACCGTTACCTTAGCAGGTCCTCCCTAAGGGTCAATGTACCAAGGTAATCGAAAGTAATGGTTACTACCTTCTGAGTTCGGCGTGAAGTAGTGAGCTCGGCGCACAGCTGTCTCAGGCAGAGAGGGCACTGATCGTGACGTAATATCCATCCGGATCTCGGAGCGAGAACTCGCTGGTTTGAGTGTTCGGATTTACGTGTGGCTCCTCTTCGAACCGAGTGCCGAGAGAGCGAGCCCTTTGAAGCGCCAAGTCGAAATCATCGACACGGAAGAACAACAGGAGTCCGTTGCCCGGTGCCCCGTGAGCGGGGCTCGTCAATGAGGGATGATCGTGGGCGCCCCAGGCGTGGAGACAGAGCAAAACAGTGCCATCTGAATCGAGGATTTGCCCAAAGTAATCATGAACAGGGAGGCTAGCCGGTTGACCGAACAGCGCCTGGTACCATTTGAAGCTGCCCGGCACGTTGCTTACCGCGATGACCGTCCACGTACGCTTCATCCCGATACCTGCTGCGAACCAATTCTGGTTGACCGGCCTGGATATGACGAAGTCATAGCCGCCCAAGCCGTTTGAGAGTCTGAACCTAGGCCCGCCGAACTATCGATTTTCGTCCAGATAGAACATATCCAGTATTTGTCCTTTGCTGTCGATCAGCAAGGCGCGTCCGCCGTAAACCACACGTTCGAGATCGCTGGGCAATTTGGGGAGCTGTTCTTCGCACAGAAGAGGCAACGATTGGGCCTGGCTTTGGATATCTGCGGGTAAGTTTCCGCCTCGGTGAATCTGCCGTTCCGATCCAGAGGGAAGGTCAGCGCGCTGGGTGATGCCTGCGGGGAAATCAGCGGCATGATCGCTGACGCAACTGCGGATGGTTCGGCGATCGCGAAGGGTGAACAGCGGAACATTGTCGTTGCCGTTCGGAGGCGCGTCTGAAACCGGTGCAGAATCGTTTGCCGGAGGCGGGGGCGCCGGGCTGGGCGCAGCGTCGCCAGCGGAAGTATCAACCGGCGGCGCCGATGTCGCAACCGATACGGATGAAGTAACGAAGTTCAGGATGGCCTCGGATTCGACGGTCGCAGGCTTCTTGCCGGTAGCGGCGGCCGCGCCAGTACCTGCGGCTCCGCCGGCGACAGTGCCGATTGCAGCACCCTTGCCGCCGCCTGCGATCGCCCCGATGACCGCTCCTAAAGCAGCTCCGCCGCCGATCTTGGTGACGTTACTCTTAGAATGCGACTCGCCTTTGATCACCATCGGCGATACATGGATGGATGCGGCCACCGTTCCCGAGCTAACCGTATTCAGCACCAGGTCAAGTTCGCCAGGTTCACTCAGACGCCCGGTAGGATGCACATCGGTGACCCGGCCGATTACGTCAGCGCCTTTAGGATAAAGCTCCCGGCCATTGATGACGATGGGTTCGTCCAGCGTGCCGCGGAAAGTATCTCCCATCTGGGTCTGTTCGCTGCTGAGATTGTCGATCATCCGCACCCGGATGGTGGTGCCGGAAGGAATTTCCAGCGATCTCTGCCCCAGTGCGACGCCCGAAGCAACCGTCAGGAAACCGGTGAGCAGCAAGGCCAGCAGTAGGAAATATCTGCGCTTCATGTCCTATCACCTCGTTGAAGTTTTGACTTGCCTGGCAAAGCGACGCTCGCTCCAGTTTATTACTTTAAATTCCCTTTCGGTTAGGTGGGATGCACGAAGGTGCAGTGCGGCTGCACGGACAGCGGGCAATAGGCGTCAGCCCTGAGATCCGATGAAAATAAAATAGGAGCAACCCCACCAACTGGCTGGAATAGTCTCCCGCCGACGACCGGTGAAAATAATGTTGTAGTCGTCCGAGAGTTCCAAAGTATCGAGCGCGGAATCGGCGATTTTTAGATTCACGGTGGCCAGATATTTCAGGAAGTCATGGATGTCTGCGACTTCATCTCCCGGAACGACGAAAGACAGGTTCGAGTTTGCCCCGGCGAAGTGCCAGGCTAACGAGGCAGCCGCAGTGACGGCGTTTTCGTAAGCCGGTTCGGACACACTGTCCGGTCCCGGGTTATCAAAAACCATACGCAGCCTGCGTTCGTCCTCGCGGCTGAACTCCCGCACTTTGAGCGAACCGGACTTCGCGGTCGCCTTCCAGTCCACATGGCGGGCAGAGTCTTCGGGCATGTACTCGCGGATGAGGTAGAGGTCGTCGCCGCGGCCGCGAGAAAAAGTCTCAAATTGGCCGGTGATGAGGGGAAGCACATCGAATAGTTCGGAGGTGGCCTCGATCGAGGGATAAACGATGATTTCGCGGGCCAGCGAAATGCGGCGGGTCTTGGTTAGAAAGGCGAAAGGAAATCGAGTGGAAAGGCCGAAGCTGTCTTGCTGATAGCGACCGCGTCGCGGAAAACAAAGTTCCAGCTCCGCCGCCACTTCAGCCCCCGGGGGAATGTAAGGGAAATATGCCGCTTCATTGAAAATGCCAGGCGAGGCCGGTGCCGCAAAAACGCGACGCAACTTACGGTCCGGCAGGGTCAGCCACTGCCTCTCTGGAGATTGGCGCGGGGGAAACCCAAAAGTTGTCGGCACCCACTGCCACTGAGCCGAGTTTTTCTGCTTGATCGGAACCACGCTGATTGAGAACGAGGGCAACCAGCGGCGGCGATTGCGAATCGCTATTCTCGCCGGCGAGGCGCTGCCGGCAAAAAGCTGCTGTGGCAGGCGAACGTCAAGCTCGAGTTCTCGAAGCACTATGGCCGACGCGATCCCGGATACGAGAATGGCTGCCAGCATCGCGGCCACGATGACGTAAAGCAGATTATTGCCGGTGTTGAGAGCGGCGACCCCAATCACCAGCACGCTGAGTACGTAAATAATGCCAACGCCGGTCACGTCGTAGTTGAAGGCGTCACGCACCCGTCCGCCGGCAACCCGTCGCGCCAGATACGGAACCGTTGTCAGGCCCACAACCACGGCAAGGCACAACGCCACCGAGGCCAGAATTACGGTAGTCCAAAGGCTGCCCGCTTCGCGCGCCACGCTGGAAAAAAGGGCTGCGGCGAAGGCCAGTACCAGTCCCAGCAAGGCCAGCAAAAACCGCATCCACACTTCCGGAATTTCAAAGCGCAGAAACGGCAGGCGCAGACGAGAGCCTGCGCCTTCAGCCAGGGAAGCGGAAATTACAGGATCAGCCATGTGAGGAACTTCGCCGTTTCGAGGTTAGCACCACCACAATTGAGCATCAATCCGTTTTGCCTTGACCCGAAATCCGCCGTAACCAGGCGGTGGCCTTCTCGGTAGCCTGGTCGGCAGTGCGCCCCAGCTTGGGAAACCGGTTGCGCAATTTTGCTAAGAGCCGTTGAGCCCAGACATACTCCGATGACAGAATGATCAATCCCACAAGGATGAAAAGCACTCCCTGCAATACAGGCAGAAATAGCCCGACGATTCCCAGCAGGATGAAGCTCCAGCCTGCGATCAGCACGAGTATGCGCTTGGTGCCGGATTTCAATTTGAGGCAACTCCTAGCTTCGGTCTCATAGATCAAGTTATCAGTCATTTCTCATTGAAACGATTTCTGATTGTGGCGATAGATAGATGCGAGCTGTCGCACTAAGCGAACCGGTCAAGATTCCCGGTGAGAAACGCAATGACAGATGCGTTGAAGGCGTCCGGAACTTCTTCGTAAGGCAGGTGGCCGACGCCATCAAAAATTTCAACTTGGCAGCGGCGAAATTGCTTACACAGCCGCTCCGCAGAACCGGGATCGACTGCCCGGTCCTTGCTTCCCCACAAAAGCAGCGCGGGAATGCCGGCGATGCGCGGCAATAACGATTCCAGTTCGTCGAGATCCCGGTTCCAGGATTTCACCACGCCGAGGCCGTATTTAAGTGTGCCGGGAATTTTGAAAGCTGAGGCGTAGCCGGTGAGGGTTCCGGATCGAATGCGCGTGGGATTTCCGTATAAACGCCGCAACAAAAGATCGTGGCAAATTCCCGAAAACGGTTCGCAGCGCAGGAGTGTCCACGAGACCGGCGCACTGCTGAGAAAAGGAGCCAGGCGACGGCCGTGCGCCGACCACGGATTGACCGGCGCGACTAGTATCAGGCTCCGTACGCGCTCAGGAGCCAGGGCAGCGGCCATCATCGCCGATGCGCCGCCATGCGATGTTCCCAGCAGATCGCACGACTTGAGATCCACGCCGTCGAGAAAGCGCAGAAGACGTTCGGCCTGGGCTCGCAGACCGCCATCCGTCTGGGGAGGCCGGTCAGAGAAGCCGGATCCGAGCGAGTCTATCGCGTACACCGTCGCCATCGCGCCCAGCGCAGGCTGCGCAAAGCGCCACGAGAAAGAGTATCCAAGCAAACCGTGCAAGAGGACTAGCGGAGGCCCGGAACCACTGCGCAGGTAGCGCAGGCGATGACCGTCGAGGGCCAACCAGCACTCCTCAATCGAGAGGGGGGTGACCGCCTGGTTTTCGAATGGACTTTCCAAACGGATATTTCTCCTCCCGCAATGTTCGGAATGCACTAAACAGCTTAAGCAGAGCGTTTCTTCCGCAATAGCTTTTTGAGCACGCGTATTCCTTTGTCCACATGTTTTTCCTGCAAAAGAAACGGCGGAAGAAAACGCAGGACCGTGTCCTGGGTACTGTTGAAAAGCACACCTTCCGCGAGCGCTTCCTCGACGATGGGGCGGGCGGGAACTGCCAGTTGCAGACCCAGGATCAGGCCGCGCCCGCGCACCTCTTTCACAGCGTTGTGTTTGCTGGCGAGTAATTTAAGCTGGTCATGCAGATAACCTCCGACTCGCGCCACGTTTTCCAGCAATTTTTCTTCCTCGACGATGGCCAGGTACTCAAGCGCCACGCGACAGGCCAGCGGCCCTCCTCCAAACGTAGTTCCGTGTTGTCCGGGAGAGATCGCAGTCGCGAAGTCCTGCCTGGCCAGAAATGCGCCCAGCGGAAGACCGGCGGCGATTGGCTTGGCGATGGCGACGATATCGGGGACTACGCCGAATGCCTGAAAGGCAAAGATGGTTCCGGTGCGCCCAAGTCCGCATTGGATCTCATCGAAAATCAGGGCCGCTCGGTGCTGATCGGCCAAGGCCCGGCACTCTTGCAGAAACTCGCTTGAGCATTCGTAAATGCCGCCTTCGCCAAAAATCGGCTCCAGCACGATGGCGCAAGTATGGTCGTTGACGGCAGCTCGCAGGGCTTCGACATTGTTGCGCGGAACGAATTTGACGTCGTCGAGCATGGGCTCGAATCCCTTGCGATATTTGTCCTGGCCAGTCAACGACATTGCCCCGAAGGTTCGTCCGTGATATGAGCCTTCGAGCGCCACCAGTTGGCTCTTGGAGTCGCCACCGGCGCGATGGCCCGCCAGGCGTGCCAGCTTGATTGATCCCTCGATGGCTTCGGTGCCGCTGTTGGAAAAAAATGCACGGTCCAGGCCGGATAGCCGGCAGAGCCTTTCAGCTAAACGCCCTTGATATTCGTTGTAGTAGAGGTTGGAAAAGTGAATGGCGCGGGTGGCTTGCTCGCGAATAGCTTTCAGCACCCGGGGATGAGCGTGACCCAGAGCATTCACTCCCAGGCCGGCCACGAAGTCGAGATAACGCCTGCCTTCGCAGTCATACAAAAAAACGCCCTTACCACGCTCCAGCGCGATGGGATAGCGATTATAGGTAGGCAGCAGAAACTGGCGCTCGCGGTCGATGATTTCTTGAGTGAGAGTCATGGGAAACATCAATTCTAGCCGGACTTGAGGTGAACAAAAACTCTTGCAACAGCTTTCGGGATTTCCGTCAACGGTTGGTGGGGAAACGGCGTGGTCGTTATTGTAAGGCGTCTTAAACTTCTGTAAAGCATAGGGTTACCAAACCCCACATACGGCTTCCAAAAAACATAGCTTTACTTCCACAGGGCTTTTATAATCGATGAAGTCTTTTATTTAAAATGATTTAGAGGTTCTGGTTTGAGTCAGACCGTGGCACCCGACGTGCTTAAACATATTTCGGGACTTTCCCCCTCCCCTAACCAGGAGCCATTGCGGTCGATGAACCGGGACTTCCAAATCCGCTTTACAGCCGGGCTACTCATTCTTTTGACCACCGCCGCGGTGATTTTGGCCTGGATTAATTTCCAGAAGGAATCCGAATTCCAGATTCCCTCGGACGGCGTTTGGTGGGTGGAGCAATCGGGAGATAGCGGTGAATTGGTTGCCAACCGGGTAGAACCGGGCGGCCCCGGCGACAAAGCCGGTATTCGAGCGGGCGATCAACTCACGGCAATCAACCAGCACGACATCAAAGATACGACTGGCCGCATTCGCCAGATCTACCGGGTGGGCGCCTGGTCGAAAGCTACTTATTCCCTGATCCGCCAGTCGGTACCGCTGGACACGACCGTAATTCTGGTTCCCGCTGAACGCTCGTTGAACTACTGGCTGCGCTTCATCGCGCTGATCTATCTCGGCATCGGACTGTATGTTCTGCTGCGCCGCTGGACCGCCCCGAGTTCGACCCACTTCTACATTTTCTGCCTGGTGTCGTTCATTTTTTACGCCTTCAAATTTACCGGAAAGCTGAACCAGTTTGACTGGACTATTTACTGGGGCAACGTGGTTGCCTGGTTGCTGCAGCCGGCTTTGTTCCTGCACTTTGTTCTGACTTTCCCGGAAAAGCGCGCTTTCCTGCTCAAGCATCGCTGGATTATCCCGACGATCTATGTTCCTGGCGCGCTGCTGCTGGTCGTTCACATCTTCACCCTGCGAATGCTGAAAGCCAGCGAGCGGGTTCGCTGGAATCTTGATCGGGTACAGATGGGCTATCTGGCCCTGTTCTTCGTGGTCGCGGCCGCGATTCTGTGGAACAGCTACCGCCGGGCCGGGACCCCGATTCTCAGGCAGCAACTGAAATGGGTGACGCGCGGCACCATCCTGGCCATTGCACCTTTCACGCTGTTCTATGTGATTCCTTATTTGACCGGGGCCATGCCCAGTTCGGCAATGAAAGTCTCTGTCCTCTCGCTGGGCCTGCTGCCTCTGACCTTCGGGTACGCCATCTTCCGTTACCGCCTGATGGACGTAGATCTGATCTTCAAGCGCGGAATGGTGTACACCCTGGCGGCAGCGGCCATTGTGAGCCTTTACTTCGCGGTAGTGGCAGGGGTGGCCGAGTTAGTTCACACCCAGGTGCCAAGCTCCGGGCCGGTTGGGTTGATGCTGGCCATGGTGGTCACTGCGCTGCTGTTCGATCCCGTCCGCAAATGGATCCAGGAGCACATCGACCAGTTTTTCTATCGCACCCGGTATGACTATCGGAAAACACTGATTGAATTTGGGCGTGAACTCAGCGCTGAAACCGATCTTGATCGCATGCTCAGTTCGGTGGTCGATCGCTTGTCGCGGACCCTGCTGGTCGATCGCATGGCCATTTTTCTGGCGGCCGGTGAACCGCCGCAGTTTGAGTTGGCAAAATCTTTCGGGATGACCCAGACCAGCGGGCTCGACTTCGACTTCTTAAGCGCTCCTCGACCGGAAACCGAAGCCGGCCACTTGTTTCTCGAAAACGTTCACCAGGTTCCGCGAGAAACAGCCAGCGCGCGCCAGACCATTGCCAAACTGGATCTCAATTACTACATTCCCTGCCGCGCCCAGCAGCGCACCATCGCCTTTCTGGGACTGGGCAAAACAGTTGAAGGCGACTTCCTGACCAGCGAAGATATTGAACTGCTGGAAACGCTGGCCGGGTACATCGGCATCGCCATCCAGAATGCGCGCCTTTACGCCTCACTCGAAGAAAAAGTCGCTGAATACGAGCGGCTGAAAGACTTCAACGAAAACATCGTGGAGTCGATCAACGTTGGCGTCATGGCGGTCGACCTCAGGGACCGCATTGAATCCTGGAATTCGCAGATGGAAGTCATGTATGCGCTGCCTCGGCGGCAGGCGCTGACCCGTCCTCTGAGCGAGGTGTTTCCCGCGGAATTCGTGGAGGAGTTTTACCGGGTGCGGCAAAATCCCGGCATCAACAACTTGTATAAATTCCGTCTGGCCACCCCGGCGGGTGAGAGCCGGGTTGTGAATGTGGCCATTGCACCGCTGGTCACCAAGAAGTTCAACGTGATCGGCCGTTTGATCATCGTGGATGACATCACCGAGCGCATCGATCTGGAATCGCAACTCTCGCAAGCCGACAAGCTGTCCTCGATCGGTTTGCTGGCAGCCGGGGTGGCTCACGAAGTGAATACGCCGCTGGCCGTGATCTCGTCGTACGCGCAGATGCTGTCCAAGCAATTGCAGGACGATCCCCAGAAGGGTGGGCTGCTGGAGAAAATTACCCGTCAGACCTTCCGCGCCTCGGAGATTGTAAACAACCTGCTCAATTTCTCACGCACCAGCGGCACTGAATTCACCGAAGTGAATGTGAACAAGATCATCGCCGACACCATGGCGCTGCTGGAACACCAGTTCAAGATCACCAAAATCAGGGTGGAAGATGAGCTGGCCGGACATTTGCCGCTGATCAGCGGAAATCCGGGACGGCTGCAGCAAGTCTTTCTGAATCTATTTCTGAACGCGCGGGACGCCATGCCCGAGGGCGGGACATTAAAGGTAGCTACGTCGAACGGCGACGGAGTCAGCGTAGTCGTGTCGGATACGGGGAGCGGCATTGCGCAGGAGCATATTCAGCGCATCTACGATCCCTTCTTCACTACCAAATCGGCCCCGCGCGAGGGCCAGGGCAAGGGCACCGGCCTCGGCCTGTCGGTGACCTACGGGATTATTCAGGAGCATGCCGGAAAGATTCGTGTGGAGAGCCATCCTGGACGGGGAACAACCTTCTATCTGGATTTCCCACTGACGAGGAAGGCTGTCAATGTCTGAACTGGCCATCATGCCGCGGCACAATCTGGGTGAAAGTTCGTCCGCGGGCTCAGTGTTGATTATCGATGACGAGGCCGCCATCCGCGAGTCGCTTGAAACTTTATTGCAGATGGAAGGCTATGACGTGCAGTCTGCGTCCACGGCTGACGAGGGACTAAACCGGATCGGAAGCCGTCCCTACGATCTGGTTCTGCTCGACCTGGCGTTGCCAGACCGCAATGGTATCGATCTCCTGGCGGAGCTTCACCATCACGACCCTCAGTTGGCCGTCATCATGATCACCGCCTACGGGACCGTAGAAAATGCGGTCAAGGCGATGCAGGCCGGGGCGACCAACTTCGTCCAGAAGCCTTGGGACAACGAAAAGCTGCTGGCCGACATTCGCGCGGCGGTGGCGCGCCACCGGACGGAAGAAGAAAACGTTCAACTCAAGCGCGCGCTCAAGCAGCGATACAACTTTGAAAACATCGTGGGCAAGAGTGAGCCCATGTTGAAGATCTTCGACCTGGTGGCGCAGGTTGCTCCCAGCCGCTCCACCATTCTCCTGCAGGGCGAGAGCGGAACCGGCAAAGAGTTGATCGCTAAAGCCATTCATTTAAATTCGCCGCGTCGCGACCGCGCCTTCGTCCCTGTGAATACCGGCTCAATGCCGCCGGATCTGCTCGAATCTACGCTTTTCGGGCACGTCAAGGGAGCGTTCACCAGCGCCATCGCTTCGAAAAAAGGCTTGTTCGAGATCGCCGATCGAGGCACGCTGTTTCTGGATGAAATCGGCACCATGGGTATGGACACGCAGAGCAAGATTCTGCGTGTGCTGCAGGATCGCAAGTTCATGCATCTGGGCGGTGTCCACGAAATTCAGGCGGACGTGCGCATTATCGCCGCTACCAATGTGGACCTGAAACAGCTAGTGCGAGAAGGCAAATTTCGCGACGACCTCTTCTATCGCCTGAATGTCATCACCGTAGATCTTCCTCCTCTGCGACAACGGCGGGAAGACATTCCCCTATTGGTCGATTTCTTTCTGGCCCGGTACTCGGAAGAGAACGAGCGTCCGCGCCGCAGGATGACGCCGGAAGGTCTGCGTCCGCTGCTTTCTTATTCCTGGCCGGGTAACGTACGCGAGCTTGAAAATGTTATCGAGCGGGCAGTCGTTCTTTCGACCAGCCAAGAGGTTGGCGCCGATCTTCTGCCTGACGCCATCGTCGGCCGTGGCACTCCGCTTCCCCTTCTGGAACATCGCGGCGACGCCTCCCTGTTCGATATCGTGGAAGACTGCGAACGCCACATCATCCTCGACATGCTCGAGAAATGTAACTGGAACCAGACCGAAGCCGCCGAGCGTTTCCACGTGCCACTTTCCACTCTGAACCAGAAAATCAAGCGTCTGATGATTGAGATTAAGAAGAAAGTGCGGGAATAGGAAACGGGCGTCAGACCTCGGCGTCAGCTTCGGACTTCATTCCTTCAGCCTGCCCAGGAGAAATGGAGCTCGCCGGTGCTGGTGACATGGCAGACGCCGTGAAAGCACTTCGTGAATCAAGCTATCGAAGTAACGGGCTTCCCGGCGTCCGAGGGCTAACGTCCGAAGTCTGACGTCCGAAGTCCGCCGTCTGCTATAGTTTTGCCATAGAGGCCAAACTGCATGGCAGCTGGGGATTTTCAGGTCCGACTCATTTCGCCTTCGGAATTCGCCAAGGAGAAGGTCAAGGCGCTTCAGGATTATGCCCTGCTGGTTGGGCAGTCTCTCGCCAACCTCTTCCGGCGCCCGCTGTACGTTACCGACATGATTCAGCAGGCTGACCTGATCGGCGTTGGGTCGCTGCCCATTGTCATTCTTACCGGCGGATTTACCGGGGCCGTGCTGGCTTTGAACAGCGCCAGCACTCTATCGCGTTTCGGATCGCTCACTCTGATCGCGCAGCTGGTTTCGGTGGGCATGGTGACGGAACTGGGGCCGGTCATTACCGGACTCATGGTGGCGGGCCGCAACTCTTCCGGAATGGCCAGCGAACTGGGCTCCATGACCGTGACGGAACAGATCGATGCCATGCGCGCTCTGGGCACCGATCCCACGAAAAAGCTGGTCACGCCGCGAGTGGTCGCCACCGTGGTCATGCTGTTTTTTCTGACCATCATTTCCGACCTGCTGGGCCTGGTGGGCGGAACCATGGTTTCCAGCCTGCTGCTCGGACTTGATTCGCGGCAATACTGGACCTCCGCCTGGCAATCTCTCGTCTGGCGCGATGTGACGACCGGGCTGATAAAGCCGGTCCTCTTCGGATTTGTTATCTCCACCGTCGGCTGCTACTTCGGC
Source organism: Terriglobia bacterium (assembly GCA_963733545.1). Classification (GTDB taxonomy): domain Bacteria; phylum Acidobacteriota; class Terriglobia; order Terriglobales; family Acidobacteriaceae; genus JAIQFF01. Next base: position 2,234,634 of record CAVTDQ010000007.1, on the reverse strand, counting down.
ATGTCGACGCGCGGAGGCACGCAAGGCGTGGGGCGTTCGACGACCCAGGCCGTGGTCGTGGCTTCGGTAATGATTCTGGTGGTGGATTTCTTCGTCACCAAACTGCTCATCGCGCTTCTGGGATATCGCTGAGTTATGTCCGCCCCGACCTTGCCGCTCGAAACTCCCGCCACTCCTCCCCGGCAAGCGGGCGACGAAGCAATACGCTTCGATAATGTCACTCTTGCATTCGACGACAAGGTCGTTCTCGATGAAATTTCTTTCCGCCTGCCGCACGGAGAGACCAAAGCCATATTCGGAGTTGCCGGGTCCGGGAAGAGCACTCTGCTAAAGCTGGCGCTGGGATTGATGAAGCCAGACTCCGGCCACATCTACGTGTTGGGCCAGGATGTGACCGAGATGACCGAAAACGAATTATTCGACTTGCGGCGGCAGGTGGGCATGGTCTTTCAGGAGAGCGCCCTATTTGATTCGCTAACCGTGCGGGAAAATGTCGCCTTTCGCCTGATCGAAGAAGGCAGTGTTTCAGACGAGGAGATTGAGCGCCGGGTGCGCCAGGCTTTGAGCTTCGTCGAACTTGAACACACCGTTGATATGTTCCCGCCGAGCTATCGGGCGGAATGCGGCGCCGGGTGGCGATTGCACGAGCCATCGTTACCCGGCCGGAAATCCTGCTCTACGATTCACCCACCGGAGGGCTGGATCCGGTGACCTCGACCACCATCGTCGAATTGATCGTCAAACAGCGCGATGTCTACAAAACCAGTTCACTGATGGTCACGCATAGGCTGCAGGACGCGTTCATCATGGCGACGCATTCTTTCGACCGCAACGCCAACAAGATGGTGCCGCTGCCCAAGGGCGTTCATTGCGAAGTGCCAATGGCCTTCTTAATTTTGCGGGATGGCAAAGTCATCTTCGACGGCGATGTGGACGAACTGGCAAAAACGAAAGACGAGTACATCCGGGAGTACATCGCGTAGCAGTTTCTAGTTTCCGGTTTCCAGTGGCAGCCTGACTAAATATGGGCGCCAGCGTCACGCTGGTGCAGCAGCGTTCCGAATGGTTCACTACGACTCGTCCCGGAACATTCCGGAGAATTTCGAACTACCAGTCGTTCCGCGGCGTTCCGTATGATTTCGCACAAGCGGGGCGCTCGCGCCTAATTATTTTCTGCGGGCGGCCAGGTTGGCTTCCATGCGCTGCAGAAACTCGCGGCTCGATTTCGAGCTCATGATCAGGGATTCAATTCCTATCAGAAATCGCGGGTTTTTCATCTTCTCTCGTACCTCTTTCAAGAACGGCCTTACTTTGGCGTAGATCAAAACCATCTCTCCGCAAAAGCTGGGTTCCAGAAACAGTTCGCGGTTCAGGGCGCCACTGTTCACCAGCGATGAGGCAATGCCCCAATATCCCATCACCTGGCGCAGCCAGTTGTTTTCCTGAGTTCCAAACGCGCCTGAGACTTTCATGAAGTCATCGGCAGTCTGGGGCGAGAAAGTCACCACCCACCAATGGCGGGCTTTGCGGATCTCAGGTTCGCGGCGGAAATCGTAGAGTTTGAGAATCAGTTGTGCGTCGGCAGCAGTGGGTTTTGCCATGGAAATTCCTCGCGGATTGTTCAGTTCAATATCGTTTGTGGCGCTGCGGCACGAGCGTAGGGCTCGCGCCTACACAGAATCTACGTAGTCGAAGATGCCGACGCGGCTTCGGCCGGCAGTTCGCGCTCGAAATCGCATTCTTTATTGGGACAAGCGATCACTGGACCGGCTTTCAGCATTTTTTCTACCAGATATTCGCTGCCGCAAGTTGGACATTTCTCGGCCATCGGTTTGCCCGCGGATGTGAATTTGCACTTCGGATAATTTCCGCAGCCGTAGAACGTATTTCCCTTGCGCGCTTTCTTCTCCACCATCTCGCCATCGGCGCAGAGCGGGCACTTCACGCCGATGAAGTTCTGCTTCACATACTTGCATTCAGGATAGCCACTGCAAGCGGTGAATTCGCCGAAACGTCCGTGGCGGATCATCATGTTGCGTCCGCATTTCGGGCAGAGTTCGTCGAGGGGAATATCTGGAACTTTTTTGCCCTGATCGAGGCGGCGGGTAGTCTTGCAATCCGGGTACCCGGTGCAAGCCATGAACTGGCCGAAGCGTCCGCGCTTCAAAACCATGACCCGGCCGCAGTTTTCGCAATATTCTTCCTGCGTGGTTTCCTGAACGTCGGCCGAATCCAGATCGGGCAGGTTGATCGGATTTTCTTTGGTGAAGGTGCAGCTCTCCGGATTTTCCTTCTCGTACGAACTGCAGGCGTAAAACGATCCGTGTTTGCCCCACTTGATGACCAGGGGAGAGCCACAGCGCTCGCACTTCTCGTCGGTGGGCTTCTCCATCCGCTTGATGTTCTCCATGTGCTTTTCGGCATATCGGAGATCTTTGGCGAATCTTTTATAGAAGCCGCCCAAAGCATCGGTCCAGGTTTCCTTGCCTTCTTCGATTTCGTCAAGCTCTTCTTCGAGCCGCGCGGTGTATTGGACGTCGAAGATGTCACGGAAATTTTCGACCAGCAGATCGGTCACCACCAGTCCGATTTCGGTAGGCGAGAATTTGCCGCCGAGCTTCTGAACGTACTGGCGCTCCTGAATGGTGCTGAGGATGGCCGAGTAGGTCGAAGGCCGGCCAATGCCGCGCTCTTCAAGTTCTTTGACCAATGAAGCTTCGTTGTAGCGCGGTGGAGGTTCGGTGAAGTGCTGCTCCGGCTTCAGTTCGCGCAGGGTGAGCTTCTGCCCGGCCTCGAGCGCGGGAAGCTTGTGTTTGAGTTCTTCGTCTTCTTCATCCTTTGCGTCTTTCGATTCCTCGTAAACTTTCAGGAAGCCGTCGAACTTGAGCACCGATCCGGTGACGCGGAACCAGTAGGTGTCAGCACCGGATTTCGCATCGATGTCGACCGTGGTCTGATCGAAGACCGCCGGCGTGATCTGCGAAGCCACAAAGCGCTGCCAGATCAGCTTGTAGACTTTGAATTCGTCCTCTTTTAAATACTGCTTGATCTGATCGGGATGCCGCATAGCCGAGGTCGGACGGATGGCTTCGTGAGCCGCCTGCGCTGCCTTCTTCTCCTTATATGTATTCGGCGCTTCAGGGAGATAGTGCTTTGCCGTACTGCGACGTAATGTACTCGCGAACTTCGGCCAACGCTTCGTTCGAGACGCGGGTCGAATCAGTACGCATGTAAGTGATGAGGCCGACGGAACCTTCTTCACCGAGTTCGACGCCTTCATAGAGGCGCTGCGCGATCATCATGGTGCGCTTCACGCTGAAGCGCAGCTTGCGTGACGAATCCTGCTGCAGCTTGCTGGTAGTGAATGGCGGAGTGGCGTTGCGCCGGCGCTCTTTGCGATCGACGGTGCGTACCAGCCAGTCGGCCTTTTCCAGAGCGGCACGAATTTTTTCCGCGTCCTCGCCGTTGGTGACTTCGATCTTCTCTTCACCTTTGCCGAGAAAGCGGGCGTCGAACGCCGGCGGCTTCGGACCGGCCAGGTGTGCGTCGATGGTCCAGTATTCCTCTTTCTCGAATGCTTTGATTTCGCGTTCGCGTTCGACGATGAGGCGCAACGCGACGGTCTGCACGCGGCCAGCGGATAGACCGCGGCGAACTTTGTCCCAGAGCAGCGGAGAAACCTGGTAGCCGACCAGGCGATCGAGAACGCGGCGGGCCTGCTGTGCGTCCACCAGATTCTGGTCGATGTCACGGGGATGCTCGAAAGCTTCGCGGCACCGCGCGCTTGCGTGATCTCGTTGAAAGTCACGCGGCGAATGCGGTCGGGCTCGTCGTCCTTCTTTTTTCTTCTTTTTCTTCTTGCCTTTATTATTGTCCGTCGCCGAGTTCTTCCGCCAGATGCGCGGCGATGGCTTCGCCTTCGCGGTCCGGGTCAGGCGCCAGGTAGATGTTGTCCTGCCGACAAGCGCCAGCTTCTTCAGCCGGGCAAGAACTTTCTCTTTGCCGGGAATGACGATGTATTCCGTCTCGAATTCGTTGTCGACGTCGACGCCGAGCGTGCTCTTGGGCAGATCTTTCACGTGGCCCGAGCGAAGCTTCGACCGTGAAGCCCTTACCCAGATATTTCTGGATGGTCTTCGCCTTGGCAGGCGACTCGACGATGACTAAACCTTTTGCCAATGTGTCCTCTGATGGCGATTACTGGTTTTGAAGCTAGCACGAATGCGGTGCGGCAACAAGTTATGGAAGCGAGCTTCAGCTCTCAGCTATCAGCTCTCAGCTTGTGAATGAGACGATGCCAAGCATGCGTTTCACCTCAATCACTTCGCCTCGAAGCCGCTCGAAATCCAGCAGACTTGAAGAATTCCAGATCACGCGCCAGCAGCAAGTGATATTCAAGTTCGCTGGCGGAACCCATTGCGATCTGGAGAAAACGTCCCAATTCAGCGTCGCCCTTGCGGCAACATCCTTCGGCGATGTTCGCGCCGATCGAAGCCGCCGACCTGCGCATCTGACTTGTCAGCCCGTAAATTTCCTCCCGCGGAAATACGAGTTGCTTGTAAACATTCAAGCGTCAGAACGTGAGCCTTCTCCCAAACCTTCAAGTTTCTGAAACTCTGCATTCCATGCCTCGATGCAAGCTTTCACTGAAGCTGAAAGCTGACGGCTGATAGCGCCCTAGAAGCTTTTCACAAAATTCTTCCCCGGCAACTGCTTCACTTTGCCGGCCAGCTCCAGTTCGAACAGCGCGGCGAATATTTCGGAGGACGACAGCGCCGGCTCCAGCCTTTCCACGATTTCATCGATGTGCGTGGCCTCGTCGGCCTTCAGCAGCGCGAAGATCTTTCTTTTCGTGCGGAGGCAGTTCCGCTTCCTCGAATAGAGATGCAGTTTGCTCCGCCTTGCGATTCATCGCCGCCTTCGGGCTGCAGCGCAAGTCGCACTTGCGCAGGCAGTTCCTCCCAAATGTCCTCCCATGTGGCGACCAGCTTTGCGCCTTGCTTGATCAAGGTGTTTGGGTCCCCAGGAATTTTTGTTGGTGACGTTGCCGGGCACGGCGAAGACCTCGCGATTCTGCTCCAGCGCGCAGCGGGCGGTGATGCGGGTGCCGCTGTATTCCGCGGCTTCGACCACCAGAACTCCCATGCGAAATGCCGCTGATGATGCGGTTGCGAATCGGGAAATTCTGCGGCGCAGGGAAAGTGCCCATGGGAAACTCGGAAATCACCGCGCCCCCAATCGCCAGCATCTGCTCCGCCAGCCGGGTGTTCTCTTTGGGATAAATTACGTCGACGCCAGTGCCCAACACGGCCACGGTCTTTCCCTTGGCAGCAATCGCGCCGCGATGCGCGGCTGTGTCGACGCCGCGAGCCATGCCACTGAAAATCACCAACCCGCGGGCTGGCGAGATCGCATGCCAACCGTTCCGCCATGCCCGACCCGTAGGGCGTGGGATGGCGAGTTCCAACCACCGCGATTCCCGGCTGAGAGATTGCGTCCACATTTCCCCGGACATAAAGGACCAGCGGGGATCGTAGATCTGCTTAAGTTGTGCGGGGTAGGAGGAATCGTCCATGCAGACGACGGAGACCTCGGATGCGGAGACCCGTCCCATTTCGTCATGCGCCAGCTCCATGGATTGGCCGGTGCCCAGCGATTGCGCCGAGACGGTTTGAATGCCGCAGGCTTCCAGTTCGGTGAGCGATGCCTTGAAGACATTTTGTACGCCGCCAAAATGTTCAACCAGCCGGCGCGCCCGCGTGGGGCCTAAACGCGGGGTCAGGGCAAGCGCCAGCCATTGCAAGACCACGCTTTCACTCGATCTGGAACTCACCACCAGAGCTTCGGGCAACTCACACCTCCACATCTTCCGCCACGCGGACTCTATACCCGCAAAAAATGGTGTCAAGGTCACAGGACACACTGCTCTGGTAAGATTGAACATCTCCCCGGTATGGCTTAGACATCCGCAGCATGAGACAGCTTCGAATTTCCGCGATTTCTTACCTTAATACTGCGCCGTTAATGTGGGATTTCGAGCATGGAAACGCCGGCGCCGGGTTCGATATTTCCTATACAGTTCCCTCGCTGTGCGCGGCCAACCTTGCCGCTGGCACGGCCGATATTGGCATCATTCCGGCAGCCGCGTATACGAGCATCCCGGACCTCGCCATCCTGCCCGGAGTTGCAATCGCGTCTCGGCGCCCGGTTCGTTCCATTCTTCTGGTGAGCAAGGTTCCGCTTGACCAGGTCCGATCGGTCGCTTTGGACACTTCTTCCCTCACTTCCGTGGCTTTGACTAAAGTGCTGTTCACGAAATGGTGGGGACCGGGCAGAGTTTTCGCGCCGATGCCTCCTAACCTGGAAGATATGTTGAAGGAGCACGACGCCGGATTGCTGATTGGCGATCCTGCGTTGAAAGTCGATCGATCGCGCTATCTTACTTATGATCTCGCCGAAGAATGGATCCGTCTTACCGGGAAACCGTTCGTCTTTGCTTTTTGGGCGGTGCGTCAATCGTCGGTGAGGGATTCGGCGGAGGCTCTCGATCTGACTACTTTGTTTCAAAAGTCTCGAGATCACGGCCTGCAGCCGGCGAATCTTGCCCGCATCGCTGGCGAGTGGTCGCCGCGTCTGGGTTTGAGCGAGACTGAAATCGTTACCTACCTTACTGACAACATCTATTACCATCTGGACGCGGCATGTCTGGATGGTCTGCGGCTGTTCTATCGCTATGCCCGCGAATGCGAGGCGTTGGCGGTGGCGCCGTCCCTGAAGTTCCTGGAAGTGGCGAACATTGCGGCCAGGTAAGATTCATCCCGCCCGTCCATACCACTCTAAGTTGAAGAGTTGCCTCTAAGGTGGGAATGTCGATTCATCTTCTGATGGCGGCCGCGGTCTGGAATTGGCTCCGGCACCTCGGTGGCGTCGGCCTGGTGCTGCTGGCACTGGCGGATAACTCCGTTGTGCCGCTACCGGGAAGCATGGACGTGCTGACCATCATTCTCGCCGCGCACCAGCGCCATTTGTGGTGGTACTACGCTTTTATGGCCACGGTGGGCGCCGTCATTGGCGGCTACATCACCTACTACCTTGCGAGGAAGGGGGGCAAAGAAGCCTTCGAGCGCAAGCTTACAAAAACTAAAGCAGACAAAATTTTCAAGCGCTTCGAAAGCTGGGGGTTTTTTGCCGTGGCGGTGCCGGCACTCCTGCCACCGCCGTTTCCGATTGTGCCTTTTCTGCTGGCGGCTGGGGCCATGCAATATTCGCGCAGGAAATTCGTGGCCGCGCTGGCGCTGGGGCGCAGCGTTCGCTTCTTGATCGTCGCCGGTCTTGGAGCCATTTACGGACGGCACATCGTCAGGTTTTTCTCGCAGTACTACAGGCCAGCTCTGTTCACGCTAATCGGCTTGGCGGTGATCGCGGGGATTCTTTCTTTGGTTCAGTATTACCGGTACAAGAGCAGGATGGCGACGGTCTGAGTGCAATTCATCTTGAGCGGTTGTTTCTTGGCGAAACCGCTGTGCGGTTCGAGACTGCGCTCGGGATGCCACGACTTGCGGGTTTGGCACGGGTATCCCTAGTCCGTTAGAATCTCAACAGCAGTTATCAAGTTATGTCCTTGACCAAGGCACAAGCCATCGACCTGTTTCGCTCTGACGATCTCATCGGCATCGGCATGGAAGCTGACGCGGTCCGACGCAAATTCCATCCCGAGGGCGTGGCCACCTACGTCATCGACCGCAATATCAACTACACAAATTTTTGCACCGAATACTGTACTTTCTGCGCCTTTTATCGGCCTTTGAAGGGTCCCGCCGCGAAAGAAGGATACATCCTCGAGTTCGAAACTATTTATGACAAGATTCGCGAAACTGTGGAGCTTGGTGGGACGGGCGTTTTGATGCAAGGCGGGCTTCATCCCGATCTCAAGATCGACTGGCACGAGAGAATGCTTAGCGGCATCAAGCAGCGTTTTCCTAAAGTCCATCTTCACTGCTATTCCGCTTCTGAGGTCATTGCGATTGCGGAATACAGTGCGCTGAGTATCGAGGACACGATTATCCGGTTGCGTGACGCGGGGCTGGATTCCATCCCCGGAGGCGGCGCCGAAATTCTTGACGATGAAGTCCGTTTCAAGATCGCGCGGCTAAAATGCCTGACCGAAGACTGGCTCAACGTTCATCGCACCGCCCACCGCCTGGGAATGCGTACCACCGCCACCATGATGTTCGGGGTCGGGGAGAACATTGAGAATCGGGTCAATCACTTGCATCGGCTTTACGAATTGCAGGAGGAGACCGGCGGATTCACTGCGTTCATCCCCTGGAGTTTTCAGCCACAGAACACTGCACTGGGAGGGCGGCGATGGGACGAGGCCACGGCTGTCGAATACTTGAAAGTGCTGGCTATCTCCCGCTTATATCTCTCAAATTTCATCAACGTTCAATCGAGCTGGGTGACACAGGGATTGAAAGTTTGCCAGATGGGTCTTCGTTTCGGCGGCAATGATGTCGGATCGGTGATGCTGGAAGAAAACGTGGTACGCGCGGCCGGCGTCACCAATTGCACCACCGAAGAAGAGTTGCGCCGTATCATCCGCGATGCCGGATTCAAAGCCGCCCAACGCGATACCCTTTATCGAACCTACTTCCTGAACTGACCGCCTGAACCGCTCTACATCGAGTACGCAGTCCCGGAGTGCCACAAATGATGCAGCCGACGGACGAAGTAGTCTCTGACGCCCTGGTATTTTTCGGGGCCACCGGCGATCTGGCTTACAAGATGATTTTCCCCGCGTTGCAACGCCTGGCCAAGCGCGGCGAATTAAACATACCGGTCATCGGAGTGGCCAAATCCAATTGGAATCTTGAACAGCTCAAGCAGCGAGCTAAGGACAGCGTCGAAAATCACGGAGGGCTCGATCCAGAGGGATTTGCCCGCCTGACAAGCGTATTGCAATACATCGACGGCGATTACACCGATCCTGCTACCTTCAGCCAACTGAGAAAACTGCTGGGTGCCGCTAAACATCCTCTGCACTATCTTGCTATTCCCCCCAATCTATTTGGCGAGGTGGTCAAACAGTTGAAGTCATCGGGCTGCTCCGACGGAGCGCGTGTGGTGGTGGAAAAACCATTTGGCCACGATCTGGAATCCGCCAGGAATCTGAACCAAACCCTGCATGGAGTATTCGATGAACAGAATATTTTTCGGATTGATCACTACCTGGGTAAAAACACGGTCCAGGACGTCTTGTTCTTCCGTTTCGCCAATGCGTTCGTCGAGCCGATCTGGAATCGGCGCTATATCGAGAGCGTTCAAATCACGATGGCCGAGGATTTCGGAGTCACCGGCCGGGGCGGGTTTTACGAGCAAGCCGGAGCGATCCGCGACGTAATTCAGAATCATCTTTTCCAGTTGCTGAGCAATGTGGCCATGGAGCCGCCTACCAACGCTAACACTAGCAGTCTGCTGGACGAGAAAGTCAAGGTGTTGAAAGCGACAAGAACTCTGACTGCGGCTGACGTGATCCGCGGACAGTTCAATGGCTATCGAAAGGAGAATGGCGTAAAGCCGGATTCGACTGTCGAGACGTACGCAGCCCTGCGTCTCTTCATCGATTCGGAGCGTTGGCAGGGCGTTCCGTTCTATATTCGCGCGGGAAAATCGCTGCCGGTGACCATAACCGAAGTTATTGCGATATTAAAAAAGGTTCCCGCTGCCTTCATCGACGAAAACCCGGCCCCGAACTATGTACGCTTCCGGGTTACGCCCAACCTGGTCATCGCAATTGGAGCGCTGGTGAAAAAACCGGGAGATGAAATGGACGGCTCTGCGACTGAACTGCTTGCGACCGAGCACTCGGATGCAACCGAGCCGACCGCCTACGAGGAATTACTTGACGATGCCATGCACGGCAACTCTGCGTTTTTCGCTCGTGAAGACTACGTTGAAGAGGCGTGGAGAATTGTGCAACCGGTTCTCGACAATGCGACTCCAATTCACACTTACGATCCCGGAACCTGGGGGCCGGCGGAGGCCGATGCCTTGGTCTCAGGTGAGGGCGGATGGAGAAATCCGGATTAGGCTTTGAATGGTGAAAAAACCTTACCGCAGGGCACCTCTAAATATATATAAATAAACGGTTTATGCTCATATATTGCACTATTCGCAGCTTCGTTTAAGGTACAATGAAGTCTTCAGTTCCTTGAGATTTCGGAAGGGTTCCCCTGGGCACAGCGTCAATTTCGATCCAAGTTTTGGCCTCATTTGTTGCCTCACGGGGGCTCGGCCAGTATTTTCGCCAGCATTTCCTGGATACGACTTTCAGGGGTCTTTATCGCGCCAATGCTTTTGATATGGCATTGCTGGTTCCCTACTTTATTGTCCTGATTCTTTTGGCGTCGTACGGACTGCATCGTTATGTGCTGGTCTATCTTTATTACAAGCATAGAAAGAATCGCACCGTAGAACCGGCCGAACATTTTCTGGAATTGCCCCGAGTGACGGTGCAGCTTCCCATCTTCAACGAGCAGTTCGTCGTGGAGCGTTTGCTCGAGGCCATCAGCCGGTTGCAGTATCCGTGGGAAAAACTCGATGTGCAGGTGCTCGACGACTCGACCGACGAGACAGTGGCGGTGGCCGAACGCCTGGTCGAACAGTACGCCGCTCGCGGATTCCCCATTACCTACCATCACCGCGAAAATCGGGAAGGCTACAAAGCCGGCGCTTTGGCCGAAGGCCTGAAGCTGTCAAAGGGAGAGTTCGTAGCGATTTTCGACGCCGACTTCGTCCCGCCCGAAGACTTCCTGATGCGAACCATTCATCATTTGACCGATCCCAGGATTGGGATGGTGCAAACTCGCTGGACCCATATCAACCGCAATTATTCGTTCCTGACGCAAGTTGAGGCTATTCTGCTGGACGGACATTTCGTGCTCGAACATTCGGGACGGGCGCGCAGCAATGTCTTTTTTAATTTCAATGGGACCGCAGGCGTATGGCGGCGAAGCGCAATCGAGGAAGCCGGCGGCTGGCAGCACGATACGCTTACCGAGGACACCGACTTGTCCTACCGGGCGCAGCTTAAGGGATGGAAATTTATTTATTTGCAGGACGTAGAGTGCCCCGCGGAGTTGCCGGTCGAGATGACCGCATTCAAGACGCAGCAGGCGCGCTGGGCCAAGGGATTGATCCAGACCGCAAAAAAAATTATTCCCAGCGTAATGAAGAGCGATCAACCATTTCGCATCAAGCTGGAAGCCTGGTACCACCTGACCGCAAACCTCAGCTATCCGTTGATGGTCCTGCTTTCGGTGCTGCTGCTGCCCGCGATGATCATTCGCTTCTACCAGGGATGGTTTCAGATGTTGTACATCGATCTGCCCCTGTTTTTGGCGTCGACGTTTTCAATTTCCAGCTTTTACCTGGTTTCTCAGCGTGAACTTTTTCCGCGATCGTGGCCCCGGGCCTTGCTCTACCTGCCATTCCTGATGGCGCTTGGAATCGGCCTCACCATTACCAACACCCGCGCAGTACTCGAAGCGCTGGTAGGTCAGAAGTCGGCGTTTGCGCGCACTCCCAAGTATCGCGTCGAAACTAAGAAAGACAGAATCAACGCCATCAAGTATCGCCGGCGCCTGGGCTGGGTACCGTGGATCGAATTGCTGATTGGCACTTATTTCGCGATGACGGTCTACTATGCGATTGCGAATGAGAATTACATTACTGTTCCCTTCCTGATCTTGTTCGTAGTCGGCTACTGGTATACCGGATTGATGTCGTTGCTGCAGGGACGTTTCTCGGGTCTGTCGTTAGGCGCTGAGGCGCATACCAAGCCATTTCCGGTAGGTGTTTAGGTTCGATTCTTTGGCGTGATTTCCCAACCCGTCAAAACCGTCCACCACGAAGTATCACGAGGGCCTCAATTAGGTTTTCCCTGGTGGACCTTTGGGTCATTCGTGGTCATGCTTTGCTAGCCTTACCCTCCCGAAATCTTCAATTTCTTCCCTTTCGCAGCGCGGAGGGTTAGAATTTCAACCGTTTCGCGTTCGCTTGAACGCGGTCACGTCGGTTTCGCAAGGAGGATCCGATGCGCCATCTCACAATACCCAGCAGATTGATTTTCGTTTCGCTGCTATTTGTCCTGGTCAGTTGCGGCAGCGCGCATGATGCCAACGAAAAGTATTACCTGATCTCGACTAACATTAAAATTCCCTACTGGCAAGCTGGCGGAGCAGGCCTGTTCCAAGCCGCAATGCAACTGAAAGTACGATCGGAATTCGCCGGCCCGGACAGCTACGATCCCAAGGCTGAGCAGCAAGCCCTGCAGCAGGCGGTGCAAAGCAAGGCCAGCGGAATCTTGATTTCCGTAGCCGATCCCGGCTTGCTGAAAGACGACATCGACCGCGCCGTCGCGCGCCGGCATTCCGGTAATCACGGTGGATTCGGACGCGCCGGCCAGCAAGCGGCTCTTTTTTATCGGAACTGACAACTACCATGCCGGGCAAATTGGCGGACAGCGTTTGGCCAGGGAACTGAACGGCAAAGGCAACGTAGTCGTATTCACGATCCCCGAGCAGTCCAACCTGAAAGAACGTCTGCGCGGTTACCGTGACGCGCTCGAAGCAACTCCGCAAATCAAGATTACCCGCGTAGTGGACATGAAAGGCGATTCCCGCTTTGCCTTTGACACCGCCACCGAAATCGTTGGCAACGATAAAAAAGAACATACAGACGCCTTCGTCTGCCTTGAGGCTTTGGCGGGCAAGGAAGTCGCGACGGTTTTAAGCAGCCATGGGGTGAAAGACAAGATCGTTCTGGCCATGGACACGGACGAAGACACGCTTTCGTGGATTCAAAAGGGCGTGATCGCAGCCAGCATCTCCCAGAAGCCTTTCACCATGAGCTTTGTCGGAGTGAAAATGCTCGACGATCTCTACCATCGAAAGTTGCCGACGTTGAATATGGATTGGGCCAGAGACAGCTTCGCACCCATTCCGGCATTCGTCGATACGGGCTCCTCCCTGGTGGACAAGACCAACGTGGATGCGCTGATTGCGGCGAGCAAATCCGTTACCAGCAACAGCAAATAATTCTGAAGACTGAAAAAGGACGCTGAATGAAGAAGTTGTTGCTGGTTGTTTTTCTTTTCTCTCAACTGACATGGGCCCTGGATCGCCAGGCTAGCAACGACTACCGGCTGCGCCGGCAGGCCGCAGCCAGCAAGGCAAATGGAGGCATCGTACTGCTTTTTGCCTCTGATGAGGCTGAGGGCCCGAACGATCTCTACGGCTATCGGCCCGACGACAATTTTTTTTATCTCTCGGGATGGAGCGAGCCGGGAGCGGCTGTGCTAGTTGTCGGAGAAGCCGGTTCACCCGATCACACTTACACCGAAATATTGTTTCTTCCCAATCACAATCTTTCTCAGGAAAAATGGACGGGCCCCAAACTTGGCGCCGATAGCCCTGATGCTGCGAAGCTCACCGGCTTCGATCATGTTGAAGTCCTCGATAACCTCCGCGCGGAACTGGTCCGGCTGCTGCCCCCGAGAAAAGCCACCGTCTATTCGGACGTCATCGCCGAGGGGGAGATTTCGAACTCGACCGCACCCTTGGACTGGCTGAAGCGCGCCAACGCGTTTCCGGTCGGGGTTTTGTTCCAGGACGTGCGTCCGCTCCTGGAATCGCTCCGTACATATAAAGACCCGGGCGAGATCGAGCGCATCCGCCACGCGACCGACGCTTCCGTTGCCGCCCAGCTGGCAGCCATGCGAACGGTGAAGCCGGGCGTCAGCGAGCGTGAGGTTTCCGCTCTCATGCAATATGAGTGGGGCAAACGGGGCTGTGAACGCCCTGCCTATTCTCCTATCGTGGGCTCCGGGCTTTACTCGACCGTCCTGCATTATTCGGCTGATTCGGGCACCATGCAGTCCGGGGACGTGGTGGTCATCGATGCGGCTGGAGAGTATTCGATGTACGCTTCCGACATCACTCGTACCTTGCCAGTATCGGGGAAATTTACCGCCCGGCAAAGAGAAATTTACGACATCGTTCTTGGAGCCCAACAGGCGGCGGCTGATGCATTCCGCTCCGGCAAATCCAATTTGCGCCGCGACCGTCCGGATTCACTTCACGATGTTGCCTACAACTACATCAACTCCCATGGCAAGGATTTGCACGGCGAACCGCTGGGAAAATACTTTATTCACGGTCTCGGGCATTATGTGGGATTGAATGTCCACGATGCCTAACAACTATGACGTTCCCCTCGGACCAGGCGCAGTATTCACGCTTGAACCGGGGATTTACATTCCGGAAGAAAAACTCGGGGTGCGAATAGAAGATATCCTCTACGTGGATAAGGATGGAAAGTTGATCAATTTGACCGGAAGTCTGCCGCGAACTTCCGCCGAGAGACGATCTTGATCGCAACGTGCGTGCGCATGGCAGAATCGAAAGTAAACTCAGTCGTGACACCGCACTTCGGGGCGCACGGTCCAGTCCCTTTTGATATCCTAAGACATCGTGCGGATGATCTGGTTGTTCCTGATCCTGGCCTTGAGCACTGTCGCTGTTGCCCTGGTTGGACTGGCGGCTTACCTTCGGGTCCGGAGCCATTTGAAGGAATCATCTTCCAGAGAGCCCCACGGCAAAGATTGATGCGGCTTTCTGCGCCCATTCTTAATTCCAATCGAGCGCTTCAGATTCTGACCGGGAGAACCTACAACATGGCAAAGCCTGAAAGTCTTGTCCTCGACCAACGTGATCGCGCCCTTCACTGGGTGGAGCAGGCGGCAATCGTCGTGGCGGCCAGTTTGTTCGTGGCGTTGTGTGCCCGCGTCACCGTACCGCTGCCATTTACCCCTGTGCCATTGACCCTGCAAAATTTCGGCGTGCTTCTGGTTGGTCTTACGCTGGGAAGCCGGCGCGGACTGGCGGCACTGGCGCTTTATCTGGTGGAGGGAGCCTCAGGTATTCCTGTATTTAATCCCGCTGGACCGGGCGGGATTGCTCAAATGCTGGGCGCAACCGGCGGTTTTCTGCTGGCGTATCCTTTCGTCGCATGGACTGCGGGTTGGATCATGGAGCGTGGCAAAGCCACCTTCGCCCGCGCCGCAGCGGCGGGAGTGTTGGCCGAAGTGGTCTTGTTTGCCGGAGGCCTTTCCTGGCTGGCGGTGCTGACGCACTCTTTCGCCCAAGCAGCGCGCTTCGGGCTTTACTGGTTCGTGTTCGCTGAAGTGATCAAGGTGATGCTGGCCGCCGGCGTCGCGACCGGATGGCAGAGAGTCCGCAAGGAGCAGGCATGAGTTCCGTAGAAATCCCTTCCGGAAATGCTGTGGCGATTGTTCCCGAGACAAAAGATTCCGCGAGTGAGATTTCCTCAACTCGCGAAATCAGCATTGCACACAGCCCCGACTCCGACGACGCGTTCATGTTCTATGCGCTGGCGACCAACAAAGTTCGCGTGCCCGGATTGCGCTTTACACACACTCTTTGCGACATTGAGACCCTGAATCAGAAGGCGCGCGAGGGCGACGGCGTCTATGACGTCACCGCAATCTCTTTTCACGCCTACCCGTATATTCAGGACAACTATGCGCTGTTGCCGAGCGGCGGCAGCGTCGGCGACGGCTACGGCCCCATGATTGTCGCCACCCAGGGATTTTCACCAAGCGAAATCAAACACAAGAAAATTGCCGTTCCCGGCACCCTGACCACCGCTTATCTTGCGCTGCGGCTGTTTGCTCCCGGCATCGAGACCGAGGTCGTACCCTTCGACCAGATTATTCCTCAGGTCGTGGAAGGAAAATACGAAGCCGGTCTCATCATCCATGAAGGCCAGCTAACCTATGCGAAGGCTGGTTTGCAACGCATCGTGGACCTGGGAAAGTGGTGGTTTAAAATAACTGGCCTGCCTCTGCCTCTGGGCGGAAATGCGATCAGACGCAGTCTGGGCCCGGTGCTGACATCGAGAGTGTCCCAGGCATTGCGTGACAGCATTCAGTATGCGCTGGATCACCGTGAAGAGGCGCTGGCTTATGCCATGCAGTTTGCCCGCGATGTCGACCCGCAACTCGCCGACAAATTCGTAGGCATGTATGTGAACGAACGCACTCTTGACTACGGCCCGGATGGGCGCGAAGCGGTTCGCCGGCTGCTGGACATGGGATACAAGGCAGGAATTATTCCGCGTGAGGCGAGAGTGGAATTTGTGGGGTAGAGCGCTTTTGGCTGCCGGCTTCTAGCCAGACCTATAAATTTCTCACCTTATTTTCTCTGGGAAAGAAAATACCGGATCCACGTCTACCGGAACCTGCGAGGCCGCCTTCAACGACGCTTGCAGATCAGGTGGGATCACATCGTATTTCTTGAACCAGGTTTCGGCGCGCTCGCGGTCTCCCGTAGCCTCCATATCCAGAAGTTCTTTCGCGAGATCGGCAATGGCCCCGGGCATGGCAGCGTAATCGATCGCGTACTTTCCCGAATCCTGTCGCTTAACCGCGCCCCGCTCCAATAAATAGTTGAACTCCATCATTTCGGCCTGGCCGTGGGCTTCCCCGGTGCCAAAGCGTATGGTGCGAAAGTTTCCCGCGATATACGAAGCGTAATATTCTTCCAGTTTTTCTTTGGGCAACACGCCACGATCCACCATGATCTTCAATCCGAACATGCCTACGACATCGGCTTTCGCTTCTTCCAGCCCGCTATACCTGGGACCAATGGCCTCGCGAATCGAGACTTTGCCGGCAGCGGTCCTTGCGTATGTCGGCCCCAGTCCATGCGCCATTTCGTGCAGAATCGTACTGAGCAGATAGCCTTCGCCTGAAGCTTTAGCTGCCTGCTCCGGCAACATCATGTACTGCGCCAAAGGCAGAATGACGTAATTGACGCGAGCATCCATGAAATTCTTGAAGAAGATTTTCTTGCTGCCTTTTTGTTCATGAACCCGCGGGTCGTTTGGAAGATTGTCCGCCACCGCCTGGTAGCCATGACGCAAGTCGCCCGCCCGATAAGGAGCATCCATGACTTCCATCGGCGTTTCCAGCCCGCGCTTGGAGGGCCTGTCCTCGGGCGCCACAGGCAGCGCATCCTGAATGTCAGCAACATACTTCTGAAACATTGCCAGTTTGTGACTCTCGGCCTGGTTGCGTACCAGCACCGCTGCACCGTAAGTACCTTTTATCCCCATCAGGCCGTCGTCATAGGTTTCGTAAGGCGCAAATATGACGTCGAATTTTGGATCCTTCAATTCCACCCAGGCTAAGTCGCTCTTGAAATAGTCATCGGTCAACAAGGCATCGGCTCTCAGCCGCAGAAAATTCGCGAATGCCGGATCGTCACTCAGCGTGGCGGCTTCGCGGAGATCCCGGGCGGCAGGTTCGAGGAATGGCCGATACGCAATGTGGTAGGGGACAGCTTCCAGCCGATCTTGATTCCAGCGAACCAGCGTCGTCGGACTGTAGATTTCGTCTCGTTTGTCGGGATGGTCCTCTACATATTTCTCGATCTGGGCACGCGTCAAACCTTCCGGATAAAAGCCGCGGCCGGGCGGCATCGGGGTGGTGCCTACGAAGGGTTGGTTTTCCTCAAGCAGGTCAAAGCGCGAGCCATTGATGAGCAAGTAGCGGCGTAGTTCCTGATCTTTCAGGCTGGTGCTGGAGGCGAGCGACTGGTAGAGCATCAACCCCACTGGATCGTTCTGCCGCCAGTAAATATTTTCCAGGTAGCGCGAAGCGTCTACTAACTTGGCAACGAGTTTTCTTTCGCGAAGAGTGAGCCCGGCGGACTGAAACGGTATCTCGATCCGGCGAAATTTTGCCAACCGCTGGGAAAGATCAGGCACCACCTGCAAATTAGTGGATGCCGCACCTTTGGACGCTGATCCGGTCATAGGTTTTCTGGTCTTTTGGGCTAGCGCCGGGAAAGTTATCAGAACCACAGACAGCAGGGATAGAACCGAGCCCTTTTTGATCATTAACTTGATTTTAGCAAGGTCGGATTCGATATTGCTAACCGACATGCTTCGTCATCCTCCCGGTTCAGCCCGCAAAACCGTCAACCACGAAGGACTCGAATTATCACGAAGGAACCCAGTGCTTGAGGCCTTCGGGATACTTCATGTCCTTCGTGATCATGCTTTTTAGAATGAAAGCGTCACCGACCTTTGTCCGGCACTTTGGCGGCGCATCTCGCCAAGCTTCGCCATCCTCGATAATATGTTGACGATGTCCGCAAACGCGAATTCAGGTGCACGACAAACATTGCTCCTCGATGCTGACGATACGCTTTGGGAAAACAACATCTATTTTGAGCGCGCCATTGCGAACTTTATTTCTTTTCTGAATCATCATGAGTATTCTCCCGAGCAAGTGCGCGAAGTGTTGAACCAGGTGGAACGTGAGTCCATCGTCAGCCACGGTTACGGCCTGCACAGTTTCGCCCATTCTCTGATTCAGACATTCGAGCGCCTGGCGGTTGAGCCGCTTACCCCGGCATTGCACGAGACAATCAACGGGTTCGCTCACACTATTGCCGGCCATCCGGTTGAGATTCTTCCTGGAGTGATCGAGACCCTGCAATATTTGTTCCCGCGTCATCATCTGATTCTGATGACCAAGGGTGCCGTACCTGAACAGACCAGCAAGGTGGAGCGCTCCGGCTTGAAAGAATATTTTTCCGCGATTGAAATTGTGTCGGAAAAAAATATTCCAACCTACAAATCAATCATTGCGAAATACGATCTGCTTTGCGATGCCACCTGGATGATCGGCAACAGCCCTAAATCCGACATCAACCCCGCGCTGGGCGCAGGTCTAAACGCTGTCTTTGTTCCACACGGCGCCACCTGGATTCTGGAACACGAAGAGGTAGAAACCGCCGCGCCGCCACGACAGCTTCTGGTTGTCGACCGGTTCTCCGAGTTGCGAAGCCACTTTTAGATCTTGCCGTTTTCGTGGCGGCGCGGCTCCATCGCCGTACGCTGGCGCACCACAATTCACGGCTGACAGCAGTCATGATTTCTCAGCACCAAACTAACCAACAACCTCGGTATCCCGGTTTTTCGTCGCATGCTACTCTTTTTCTGCTCTGGTAATTGCCCGCACACGTGCGTGGCTGTGCAGAAAAACAATTTACGGCGGCTGCTGCGAACTGTGGAAGCTTTGTCCGATCTCGGTCCCGAGATGACGGCGGAGCGCGACTTTCCCCAGACCGCGCGGGCCATGGTCTCGGCGTTGCTGCAGGCAGGCGGCGCGCGAGAGGCCGTGCTTTTCACCTTCAGCGACAAGCCCTCCATGCTGTCCTCGGTCGCTTCCGAAGGCTTCGCCTTGATGCCCGAGCCGGCCATCATGCCGCTGTTGCCGAAACACGTGCACGCCCTCACTTCCGCACGCGGACCGGTCATCCTGAATCTCGGGTCTTACGAAGTTTTCCTCAGCTCAAACGGAAATGTTGCTCCAGAACTGTTCAAATGCATCGCTCCCCTGAAAGTAGGAGGCAAGCTGGTCGGATTGGTCGCGCTGGGACGGCGTGAGGGCGACGCTTTGTACGATGACGAGGAACTCGGAGCTCTTGACCTGCTCAGCAGCTATGTCGCGATCGCGATACAGAATCACGTGCTTTCGCAAACCCTGGCGCAACGCGTTTCCGAAAACCTGCGGCTGCTGGCCTCACTCCACGGATTCTATGATACCGCTCTGGAAGCCTTCGCCACCGCCATTGACGTGAAGCACGTGAATATTCACGGGCACTCTCTGCGAGTGGGCCGCTACGCGTCGGCCATCGGAGAGGCGATGGGCATGGACCAGAACGATGTCGCCGCGCTGCGGTCCGCCGGTTACCTGCACGACATTGGTAAAGTTGCGGTGGATAAGCGCCTTTTCGGAAAACCGACTTCCCTCGATGCCGAAGAATTTCGCGAAATGGCCGATCACACATTGGTGGGCTATCAGATCGTCAGCGGCGTGCAATTCCCCTGGCCAAGGATTCCGGAAATTGTCCGCTCCCACCACGAGCGAGGCGACGGTTCCGGATATCCGGACGGCTTGATGATGGACGATGTCGCGATGCCGGTTCGCATCATCGGACTGGCTGACACATTTGATGCCATGACCAGCGAGCGTCCGTACCGCGAACCGCTCTCGGTCGGCAACACGCTGAGTGAGATTGTGCGGCTCTCGCCGGCGAAATTTGACCCTAACGCTGTGCAGGGCCTGCTGCTACAAATTCGCCGCGATTCGGTTGGCAGCAACCGGACGCCATTTCTGCAAGACCGTATGGCGGTCAATATTGCTGCCGGCGACGTCGATCAACTGGCTGCCACTCTGCAACACAAAATCACTCACGGCCGGCTGTACCTTACTTAGTTCTTGGAAGTCGTAGCGCCGGCGCCCCGCCGAATGTCTGGAGGGCGTCCCCGCCCTCCGCTTCACCAGGCTCACCCCCTTGCGGGCTCTGCCGCGCCGGGCCGGCAGGATGTTGGCTACGCCAGGCCTAAAGTGTTCGGCTTGTGTTGATTACAGGTGCAACTTTTTCCAGGCAATAGGGTTAATTACAAGGGAGCATTTTGGCCCGCGAATTGCGCATGATTCTGCGCCGAAAAATCGAATTTTTGATCTCGGTCCCAGCGCTCGCCTTGAGCCTATCGATTCCTTTTGCCATTGCCAAAAAAGAAAAGTCAGCCAAGCCTGACCAAGCCAGTGAACAACAGCGCGCTCTGCACGCGCTCAACCGCCTGGCTTTCGGCCCACGCCCCGGAGATGTCCAGCGGATAGCGGCGATGGGTGTCGACAAGTGGATCGATCAGCAACTGCATCCGGAGAAGATTGACAATCACGCCCTCGACGCACGGCTTGAACCTTTTCGCACTCTGCGCATGGACACGCGCGAAATCGTGGAGAATTTTCCTCCTCCGCAGGTGATCAAGGCCATTGCGGAAGGCAAGCAATCGATGCCCACCGACGCCGCGAAGAGAGCCGTATACCAGGCGGAACTGGAGCGTTACCAACACAAAAAAGAGCAGAAACAGGAGGCCGCGAACGCCGATCCAGCTATGGCGGCGAAAACTGCCGGGGTGAGCGATGACGAGCAGGCGCGACGCCGCGAAGACCGGCTCTATGCCGATCTCAAGGGCGAGGACCTCCTGGATCTTCCTCCCGACCAGCGCATGAAGGCGATTTTGAAAATGTCGCCCGAGGATCAACACGCGGTGGCGTCTTCACTCAAAGGCGACAGGCGCGACGAGTTCATGGAAGGAATGAAGCCCCAGCAGCGCGAAACTCTCATGGCGCTGAACAATCCGCAACAGGTCGTAACCGGCGAACTGGTGCAAAGCAAACTCCTGCGCGCGATCTATAGCGACCGCCAGCTTGAGGAAGTGATGACTGATTTCTGGTTCAATCACTTCAATGTCTTCGTTGGAAAAGGCGCGGATCGCTATCTGCTGACCAGTTACGAGCGCGATGTCATTCGTCCTCGTGCGTTGGGGAAGTTTGAGGATCTTCTTGTGGCCACGGCGCAAAGTCCGGCCATGCTGTTTTATCTCGATAACTGGCTGAGTGTGGGGCCGGATTCTGATTTCGCCAAGGGCGTACCTAAACGCAATAACAATTACAACTGGCGACGCCCTCCGAGACAACGCCGCCCGCAACCGGCAAAACAAGCCAAAGGCAAGCGCGGCGGACTCAATGAGAACTACGGCCGCGAGCTGATGGAGTTGCACACCCTGGGGGTGAATGGCGGGTACACGCAAAAGGATGTTACCGAGGTAGCTCGCGTTCTCACCGGCTGGACCTTAAAACAGCCCAAGCAGGGCGGCGGGTTTGTTTTCGAAGAGCGCATGCACGAACCCGGCGATAAAAATGTGCTGGGTCACCGCATAAAGTCGAACGGCGAAAAAGAAGGGCGCGAGGTGCTGCATATTCTGGCTCGGCATCCCGCCACCGCGAAATTTATTTCTACCAAACTAGCGATGCGATTTGTTTCAGACAGTCCTCCGCCTGCCTTGATCGACCGCATGGCGCAAACTTTCCAGAAGAAGGACGGCGACATTCGCGAAGTGCTCAAGACCATGTTCCGTTCGCCGGAATTCTGGGCGCCGGATTCGTACCGTGCGAAAATGAAGACTCCCCTGGAGTTCGTCGTCTCGGCGGTACGGGCCAGCGGCGCCGAAGTCACCGACGGCGTACCCCTGGCGCGGCAGCTTCAAACTATGGGCATGCCGCTTTATGGCATGCAGCCGCCAACCGGTTATTCAATGAAGGCCGATGCCTGGGTGAATTCGTCGGCGCTGCTGGGACGGATGAATTTTGCTTTGGCTCTGACTGCGGGAAAACTAAAAGGCGTACAAGTCGATACCGGACAAATGTTGATTACGAGCGGCGCTCCAACAGATCCGAATGCCGTCCTGTTGGCGTTGGAAGCGGATCTGCTTGCGGGAAATGTGTCGCGCCAGACTCATGACACCATCGCCGCACAGATAAACGATCCTAAGACAACCCCGGCTACGAAGAGCCAAAGTACGATGAACCAAGTTACGATGAACCCGGCAAAGACGAACCCGGATAAACAAGGCGACGCTGCCCGTCCATCAAACACCAGCACCATCGCGGGCCTGTTGTTAGGGTCGCCGGAGTTTCAGAGAAGGTAGAGCTGCCGTTGGTCATGGGTCGTTGGTCGTTGGTCGTTGGTCGTTTTTTTTGAGCAAGGGGCCAGGAGCTAGAAGCTGCTTATGTCCATCACTCGTAGAGTCTTTCTGCGTAACGGTGCGCTGGCGGTCGTGGGAACGGCCGCCATCCCATCTTTTTTGACGCGCGCTGCTTTCTCGGCGGTCGATGCCGGAGTTAGCAAAAAAAGGTTGGTTGTCATCTTCCAGCGAGGCGCGGCAGACGGACTGAATATTGTGGTTCCCCACGGCGAGGCCGCCTACTATGCCATGCGGCCATCCATCAATATTCCTCGCAATGCGGTGATTGACCTGGACGGCTTCTTCGGGCTGCATCCGGCGATGTCTGCGTTCCAACCGCTGTGGGACCAGCGTCACCTGGCCATCGTCCATGCGGCAGGATCTCCTGATCCCAGCCGCTCGCACTTCGACGCGCAAGACTTCATGGAATCGGGACTCCCGGAATTAAAGCCACGGAAGACGGCTGGCTCAATCGAGCTTTGCGCTCTTTGCCTTCGGCCGCCGACAAGTCGGCTTTTCGCGCCATTGGCCTGGGACCTTCGCTGCCCCGAATTCTGGCTGGGCCTGAGACCGCCGTGGCCGTAAATAACATCAACGACTTCGCTGTGGGTGGACGCAATCCGAACGCGTCGCCCGTTTCCAATACTTTCGAAGCCATGTATGCAAATTCGGTGGATTCTGTTTTGCACGGCACCGGTCAGGAAACTTTCGAAGCGGTGAAGATGTTGAAGGCGGCGGATCCATCGAAGTACAAGCCGGCCTCGGGCGCCGATTATCCCAAGGGACGCTTCGGCGACAGCCTGAAGCAACTTTGTCAGCTCATCAAGGCCAACCTGGGAGTGCAAGTGGCTTTTGCCGATATTGGCGGATGGGACCATCACGTCAACGAAGGCAGCACCCAGGGCCAGATCGCGAATGTGCTGCGCGAATTCTCGCAGTCGCTGGGAGCTTTCTGGACTGACCTCGGAGACCTGGCCGACGATACCATCGTCGTCACCATGTCGGAATTCGGCCGCACCGCTCGCGAGAATGGCAACCGGGGGACCGATCACGGCCATGCCAACGTGATGTTCGTGATGGGCGGTCCGGTCAAAGGCGGCAAGGTATACGGACGCTGGCCGGGGCTCGATCAGTCACAGCTTTATGAAGGACGGGACCTGGCGGTCACGACGGATTTTCGTCGCATATTGGGAGAAGCCGTGGACCGGCATCTTGGCAACCAGTCGCTCAATCAGGTGTTCCCAGGCTTCGATAATCAGCGCGGGAAGTTCGTTAGATACCTGGGATAAATCAGGGAATGTGTGGTCGCGGGCGACCCAAGCGCGGCTCTAAGTCAAAATCAAAGGCCGCGGGCGAGTCGCGACCGTAAGCGCACTAGATTTCAATCATCACGTCGTCGCCTTCCACCTTCAGCGGGTAAACTGCGACCTTGGCGCGAGGATTGTGGGAAGATTGCCCTGTCTTTGTGTCCCACTGCCATCCATGCCAGGGACAAACGACTTTATCTCCCTCAACTACACCCTGACCGAGCGGACCGCCTAGATGCAGGCAGACATTGTCCATTGCGGAGACGGTCCCGTTGAGATTGGCTACACAAATGACTTTGTCGCCGAGAGGAAACTCTTTGGCTTCGCCCTCGGGTGGCAGTTCCGATTTCGCAACAAGTTTTACAAAGTTCGGCATGAGACCTCAAGAAGATGACGCGGATCGGAAGCTTCCTCGCCGGAAACTTGATTTTTGCTGAGAGCTGAAAGCTCGAAATCTGGCGGCGGACTGGCAAGATTAGAGATCCCTCGCTACGCTCGGGATGACCGCATCTGGCTCCCGCTTCGCTCACGCCCGATCGGCGCGATCACTTCGGCTGCAATGTCTGCGCGATCATCACCTGGCGTTTGAAATTTTCCACCATATTGGGGTCCAGCCGCACTTCGGTGGGCCGCTTCGCCAGCGACATCTGATCGATTTTGTCCTGCAGCTTCAGCAAGGCGTAGAACAGATTTTCCGGACGAGGCGGACAGCCGATCACATACACATCCGTAGGCACGATCTTGTCCACGCCCTGCAGCACGGCGTAAGTATTGAAGGGACCGCCTACCGAAGAGCATGCGCCCATCGAAATCACCCACTTGGGATCGGGCATCTGATCGTAGATGCGTTTTACCACCGGAGCCATTTTCAGAGTAACGGTTCCGGCCACGATCATCAGATCACTCTGCCGCGGGCTGGGCCGGAAGACTTCGGATCCGAACCGGGCGATATCGAAGCGTGCCGTCGAAGAAGCAATCATTTCGATCGCGCAGCAGGCCAAGCCGAACGTCATCGGCCACACCGCCGACTTGCGTGCCCAATTGAACACGTAGTCCACGGTGGTGATCATAAAATTTTTTTCGAACTTGTTCTGTAACCAGCCCATGAAATGCCCTCAGTCTTGCAGGCTCGCCAACAATCCAAAAGCGTCCCGATACAATATATGCGCCCGCGCCCGGTACTTCAACGTAAACATCAGGGGAAGCGGCAGCCCTGCTTGCACCGAACGGTAACTCCGACATTGCCCCTTGCGGATGTATCAGCTACAAATGAACAGTCCGGATCATCCGCCGGATCACCATGGCTGATACCATCGCGAGAGTTCCTGCGAAATCTCAGATAATCCACGGACCCTTCAGCCGCTGGTGGAACCGCTCCCGCACATCCTTTTTCTGGATGGTGTTTGTCGCCTTCGCGCTGCGCTTCGGTTGGATCGTGGTTGCGCATACCTATAAATTCAAAACGCTCGACGATAACTTTAGTTTTGGCTGGGAGATGGGACGCATCGGGCGCTCATTGGCAAACGGCCAGGGCTTCAGCAATCCCTTCGACGGAGTTACGGGACCGACGGCATGGGAACCGCCACTCTATCCCTTGCTTATCGCTGCGGTCTTCAGGCTGTTTGGCGTTTACAGTCACGCTTCGGCATTGGTTCTGCTCGCGATAAACAGCTTCTGTTCCGCCCTGACTTGTATTCCAATTTTCTTGATTACCAAACGATGTTTCGGCGAAAAA
The DNA here is from genome assembly GCA_963733545.1 of Terriglobia bacterium. Lineage (GTDB taxonomy): Bacteria > Acidobacteriota > Terriglobia > Terriglobales > Acidobacteriaceae > JAIQFF01. The sequence continues at coordinate 2,208,903 of CAVTDQ010000007.1, read as the reverse complement.
TTGGCGATCTGGACGGGGTGGCTGTGGGCGATTATGCCGTCGGTGATGTACTGGTGTACGCGATGGGTGTGGGAGACAAGCCTGGCGACGCTGCTGCTCGCTGTGATTTTCTGGCTCACTCTCGACCTGGAAGAAAGGGACGGGCTCATCCCCTGGATCAGGTTTGGCCTGCTGTGGGCCGTTGCGGGAATGACTAACACTTCCCTGCTGGCATTTTTGCCTGCGTCCGGGTTGTGGGCCTGGTATCGGCGTTCGAGGCGCGGCAAGGCGTCGCTGGCCGGCGTTGCGCTGGCGGCAGTGATTTTTATCGTCTGTGTAGCACCGTGGCTGGCCCGAAATCAGAGGGTTCTGGGAGTGGCGTCTTTACGCTCGAACTTCGGCGCTGAACTGCGCATCGGAAACGGTCCGGGAGCCGACGGCACCTGGCAAGAATATCTTCACCCTACACAGAATATTTACCAGATGCGCCTTTATCGCGAAATGGGCGAAGTCGCCTATGTTGCTGAACGAAGACGCCAGGCACTCGCTTTTATTCGTGAAGATTATTCGCGCTTCCTGCAGCTTTGCGCCAAGCGTTTCATTTACTACTGGGGCGGCGTCCCGAGATTGTCGGAGATCCCGGCGCTGGCGCCAATCAAAAATTCAGTGTTTCTGGCTTCTTCGCTGCTGGCGTTCTGGGGATTGGGACGCGCTTTGCGTAGGCGGGTGCCCGGCGCCTGGCTGTTCTTCTGGCTCATCGTTTGCTATCCCGCGGTGTATTACGCCGTTTTCCCTCACCCGCGTTACCGGCATCCCATCGAGCCGGAGTTGGGGATTCTGATCGTCTATGTGATCTCAGAAGCGAAGAAACAAAGCAGGAAAGAAATAACACTGGAAAGCTCAAACCGATAGAACGCTGATTCTCGAGAGGATCGCGTCAGCTTTTTTGCAGCGGTTCAATATCCACGATGTGAATCGTCTTACCTTTTGGATCCAGGGTCCCGGTGATCTTCACCTTCTGTCCCGCAAACAGGCGCACTTTCTCCTGGTTGTCGAGGCGGTAGACTTCGTTCTTGGTCGACAACACGAAATCGCCGCCAAGATATTGCACGCAGTACGAAGAACACGCGCCCGGCGTTCCGCCCATCTTCTTGGATTTCAGCATCTCGTCGTGCGAGCGGGTCATGGAGTGAACATTCATGGCGCACTGGGTATCGCCAATTTCCCCGCGAAAGGTCTGTGGTTTCTCGTCGGCTGCATGGGCCAGCAATGTGACCGCCAGCATCCAGCATCCCATCAAGGCTGAAGTCTTGCTCATACTTTTCCTCAATTCACTGGGGCGTAACGTGCAATCGCATGTTCATGCCTTCGTGATCGTCGCTGCAAATTACTGTACAGACCACCACGTATTCTCCCGCATCGGGGGGCGCCGTCAGTTGGAACTCCTGCCGGCCTGGTCGCAACAACAGGTTCCAGCCCTGCACCTTTGACCGGTCACTCGCTCGCAGTAATGTGAATCCGTGGATAGACCCATCCCGATTTAACGTTTTCGCTTTGTGAGCCGAAACGCGCAGCAGAACCGACTCACCAGCCTTCAACGTTATCTCCGGCCTGCCACCCTCCGGAGTTTTGTAGCGGCTGTCCTTGTCGGCCACCACCTCGATGACGTGAACCTGCGCCTGAAGGCAAGGAGCAAATATGATTGCAGCGGCCGCCAACGCGATCCCGCACAATTGGATTTTGGCCCCGCCTGTCATACTTGTTGGGCCTCGCTATTGCGTCATGTAAAAGAGCACGAGGCGCATATCTTCGTCGGTTATGGTTGCTCGTACTCGCATGTGGCGAACGATAGTCGCCATCATGCGTGGCGGAAATTTGTGTGGCGCGGCATGGCACCGGCTGCAGTTTGCGCGAAATCGTTGCTCTCCTTGGGCTCGCATCGTGTCGGCTTCAATGTTGTTTCCAGCCACCAATGCTCCTGCGCTGGCGCTTTCATTGTCGCTTTTTCGGCTGGGATCGGCCGCATGGGCCACCGATGCCAAAGTCAGTATCGTGGAAAAAATTAATGTTTTTAACATCATTGCGGCCCCACCCGGCCGAGAGGAAGAGCGAAGCGATAGGCCAGCCCAAACGTCCAGAGATTTACATTCCCGTCCGAATTAAAACGGCGGCTGTAACTGGCAGAGGCTTTGAGGCCATCTTTCAGGTAGTAGTTCAGCCCGAAATCTCCCTGGCGTGTATTGACGTCGGGAAGACCGTATTCTTCGGCCTCATCTTCGTCGATCTCTCCGGCAAACAACTGCTGCCCCCGACCGACGATCTCGGTATGCCGCATCGCTGTCTGCCAAAAAGGCACCTGACTCAGGCGGTAGGCGGCTTCAATCCAATAGCCGCTGCCGTCATGGGAGCGTGCGTACTCGGAACGCAAATTGAGTGGAAGCGCCGCAGGTTGCCAGGCGAAGTGGAATCCGAACGCGTTCGAGCGCTCTTCCTGCAATTCCTTCTGAAACGAGACACCGGCTTCTATGCGCGGACCGGGCAGAAAAAATCCGAGCCGTCCGCCCGCGGTGCGGTCGGCTTCGAACTTGTTCATCGTGCTCAACGTGGAAAAATAGCTGGCGTAATTCAGATTGATTTTCGGATTGAGAGAAAAGCCGCCGCGCAACATCACTCCGTCGCTGGAACCTGTGGCCAGAGGAAATATCAGCGGTGTGGGCTGCAGGCTGCGGATCCAGATGGGATAGAGCCGTTCGTTGTAAATGCCAAAAGGCGTAAGGAATCGTCCGGCAGTGACTGTCAGGTAACGGTTGGCAATATAGTCCAGTTGCAGATAGTCGATCTCCTGCTCGACCTTCCCGCCAAATGGACCGCCGCTGTCAGGATGCTCGAATTCGCCTGTGAATTCAGCTCTGGACTCAATCAGCCAACGCTCGCCCAGGGGTACCAGGAGCACGGGTGTTATCGATGGAACCAGTTCGGCGTGACCGCCGTTGACGTCGGAAAAGAAGCCGGCATTTCCGGTAAGAATAGGGACGGGACGTTCAGTTTGAATCGCCGCGTCAGATGTTTGTGCCTGCAACTGATTCGAGAGCAGACCGACACAGAGAGTGAGGAAGCAGACGGCGTAGGCGCAAACAATCCGCGCCTCGCCTGCAAAATCTCTTCCAATCCGGCCCACACCTACCCCCTGGTTCTGTGGCTCTATTTTCATTGAGCAGGATGAACGGGGAAAGATGACCAAGGTAATCCGGAGCAGTCCTCAAGGGAGTGCTTCCGGTTATCGGCCGGCAAAACTTAGGCGTGTGCGGGCTGGCTGACTTCCTGCAAAACGGTGGTAAAGGCATTTAGCGCCTGATCGATTTGCGGCTTGCTGATGACCAGCGGGGGCTGAAACCGAATTATGTTTCCATAGACTCCGCCAACGCCCACCAGCACACCCTTGCTCAACAGGCCGTCGCGAATCAACTCAGCTTCGGATGTGGCCGGGGTCAGAGTTTCATCTCTCACCAGTTCGACACCTATCATCAGGCCCAGGCCGCGAACTTCGCCAATGATCGAATTGTATTTCTGCAACTCGCGCAGTCTGCCCATGGCGTAGTCACCGATTTCAGTGGCATGAGCCGCGAGATCTTCCTTCTCCATGAATTCGATGTTCGCGAGAGCTGCGGCACACGAAACCGGATTGCCACCGAATGTGGACATGTGATCGCCCGGTTTGTAAGCAGCCGCGATCTCCGGGCGCACAGTAAATGCGCTGAGCGGGAAGCCATCTGCAATACCCTTCGCCGTAACCAGCATGTCGGGCTCGACGCCGTAGTGTTCGATAGCAAACATTTTGCCGGTGCGGGCAAAGCCGGATTGAACTTCGTCGGCGATGAAGAGGATGCCGTGGCGATCGAGAACTTTCTTCACTTCCCTGAAGTAGTTCTGCGGAGGAACTATAATTCCGCCTTCGCCCATCACCGGCTCGGCGATGAAAGCAGCCACGTCGTCAGACGTGTTATATCGGATGACATCTTCGATGGCACGGGCGCACTGGCGTCCGCATTCTTCGGGATCGTCCGGCCATTGCGACCGGTAGGGATAAGGCACAGGGGCGAATGTCACTCCGGCGGCGTAGGGTCCGCCGCGTTTTTTGCGTCCCATGTTGCCGGTCACGCTGAGCGCGCCCCAGCTGCGTCCGTGAAAGCTGGCCTGGAGCGCGATGAATTCGTGCTTGCCGGTATAAAGCCTGGCCAGCTTCATAGCGCCTTCTATGGCTTCAGCGCCGCTGTTTCCGAAAAAAGTTTTAGTCAGGCCGCGAGGAGCAATGCCGGCCAGTTTTTCCGCAAGATCCGCGACCGGCTTTACGTGGTAAATGTACGATGAGCAGTGAACCAGCTTGTCCATCTGCGCTTTGGCAGCGGCAATCACGCTGGGATTGCAGTGGCCGGCATTCACCACCGAGATGCCGGCAAAACAATCGAGATACTCACGGCCATTGATGTCTGTGACTGTAGCGCCACTGGCCTTGTCGATCACAATAGGCGTAACCGACTTCATGAATCCGGTCATCACGTAGTCTTTATATTTCTGAATGGTGTCAGACATCGAACTCCCCTTTGGCGGCGAGCAGCTTCATTACAACTAGTTTGACCAATATCTTCAGAATTTGCGCGAGTGGTCTTTGGCCCAGCGCTCCACCACGATCTTCTTTTCGGTGTAGAACTCGATGGCGTCACGTCCCTGCGCGTGCATAATTCCGAAGAAGCTGTCTTTCCACCCGCTAAAGGGAAAATATGCCATGGGTGCCGCCACGCCAATGTTTATGCCTATATTTCCTGCCGGCGCCTCGTAGCGGAAACGGCGCGCTGCCGCACCGCTCGAGGTGAAAAGCGATGCCTGGTTGCCGTAAGGACTTCGTTCGAGAAAAGCTAATGCTTCGTCGAGGTCGTTGGCGTGGACCAGGCTGAGCACCGGACCGAAGATTTCCGTGTCGGTCAGTTCGCTGGTGGCGGGGACAGCGTCGAGAACCGTGGGCTTTACAAAGTTGCCTCTTTCGCCCTTCGGAACCCCGGACTTTCGTCCATCCAGCAGAACTTTTGCTCCCTGCTTTTCTCCGGCCGCTATCAAAGACTCGACTCTGGATTTGCTCTGCGGCGTGATCACAGGGCCCATCTGCACGCCCTCGTCGAGACCGTTGCCGACACGCAACGCGGCGGCCGCCTCGGTGATGGAATCGCGGAAAGTCTGTTGCGCCTCCCCAATGGTCACCGCCACGGAAACAGCCAGGCAGCGCTGTCCGGCGCAGCCAAAAGCACTGTCGCCGATAATTTGCGTAGTCATCTTCATGTCGGCATCGGGCAACACAATGACGTGGTTTTTCGCACCGCCCTGGCATTGCGCCCGCTTGCCGTGCTCCCCGGCGCGGGCATAAACGTACCGCGCTACCGGCGTGGAACCGACAAAACTTATGGCGCGAACCTTGGGGTGATCGATCAGCGCATTAACAACCTCTTTACCGCCGTTCACCAGACTAAGAACGCCCTTAGGCAGACCGATATTTTCCATCAGCTCAAACGTGCGCTTCATGGTGAGCGGCACACGTTCTGACGGCTTCAGCACAAAAGTATTTCCGGTGGCGATGGCGTAGGGAAGAAACCAGAACGGAATCATGCCGGGAAAATTAAACGGGACAATCGCGGCGACCACGCCCAGCGGCTGCCGGATCATCATCTCGTCAATCCCACGGGCTACATCTTCCAGGTTGTAACCTTGCATCATCGTGGGAATTCCGCAGGCGACCTCGACGTTTTCAATAGCCCGGCGCAGCTCAGCTTTGGACTCGGTAAACGTCTTGCCATTTTCAGTAGTGAGAATGCGCGCCAGGTCTTCAATCTCTTCCTCGAGGATGTGCTTCAGCTTGAAGAGGGGCTGAATTCGATCCTCAGCAGGAGTACGGCGCCATCCGGGAAAGGCGGCAGCGGCCGCTTCAACGGCGGCGCCAACCTCGGCGGCGCTCGAAAGCGGAGTCTGGGCAATGACCTCGCCGGTGGCGGGGTTGGTGACATCAAGCCATTCGGTGGCCTTAGAATCGACCCACTGTCCGTTTACGTAGTTGGGAACTTTAGTCAGGGTAGCCGTGGCAACAGTCATAGATTTATCTCGAATATATTGTAGCGCCGGCCCTTCGACTATGCCCAGGGCAGGCTCGGCGGACGATCGGCGATCTTATACTTCGCTTTTCGCGGGCGCGTCGCCCGCGACCACATGACCAATCCTGAACACGCTTAGACCGGTTGTGGGAGGGCGCTCTTCTTCGAACCTTCACACACAAGTTGCAGCGCGGACTCCAGCACATCCAGGCCTTCGTCCATCTGTTGATCGCTAGCTACAAGAGGTACAAGGACACGCACCACGTTGGAGTACGAACCGGCGGTGATGGTAATCAGGCCGTGCTCGTAACAGTATTGCGCGATCTGTTTAGTTTCCTCGGCTGCGGGCTCACGAGTCTCAGCCGACTGGACCAGTTCGATTGCCTGCATTCCGCCCAATCCGCGAACATCACCAACCATCGGCCAGCGCTCTTGCCACTGTCGCGCCCTTTTCTGGAACTGGTCGCCCAGCTGGTTGGCGCGGGCCAGCAAATTTTCATGCTCGAATATGTCGAGGACGGCAAGCGCTGCCGCACAGGAAAGCGGATTTCCGGCGAACGTGCCCCCAAGCCCACCGGGCCCGGGCGCATCCATGATTTCCGCGCGGCCGGTGATGGCTGCCAGTGGGAGCCCTCCGCCGAGTGACTTTGCGGTGACGAGAATATCCGGTTCGATGCCGTAATATTCGCTGGCAAACAGGCGTCCGGTCCGGCCGAATCCGCTCTGCACTTCGTCGGCGATGAACAAGACGCCGTGCTTGTGACAAATATCTATCAACACCCGAAAAAAATCTTTGGGAGGAACGACAAACCCACCTTCTCCCAGCACCGGTTCGGCAATCACCGCGGCCACGTCTTCCGATGCCACCACCCGCTTGAAGGTGTCTTCCAGGTGACGAGCGCAAAACAAATCGCATGACGGATAAGTCAGCGAGTATGAGCAGCGATAGCAATAGGCATAAGGGATCCGGTAAACATCACCGGGAAAAGGAGCGAACCCGGCTTTGTAAGGATGAGTTTTGCTGGTCAGCGCCAGGGTCATCATGGTGCGCCCGTGAAACGCGTCCTCGAATGCGATGATTCCCGAACGGCCGGTGTGGGCGCGGGCGATCTTCACCGCGTTCTCTATCGCCTCGGCCCCGCTGTTTACAAATAAAGTCTTCTTGGGAAATCTACCAGGCGTTACTTGGTTCATCCGTTCGGCCAGACGGATGTAGCTCTCGTAAGGAGTGACCTGAATACAGGTGTGAAGAAAGCGATCAAGTTGAGTTTTGATCGCCGAGACTACCGGCTCTCTGCGATGGCCCACGTTCAGACAACCTATGCCGCCGGCGAAATCGAGATAGCGGTTACCGTCTACATCTTCGAGCCACGCATCCTCCGCTTTCGCCACGTAGACGGGTGTGCCGATTGAGAGTCCGCGCGGAACGGCATCGGCACGGCGGGCCGCCAGCTCTATCGATTTCGGCCCCGGAATCGCAGTGCGTAATTGAATCGTCGCCATGATTTTAAAAACGGTCACTGGTCTTTGGCCGTTAGTCTTTGGTCGTTAGTCTTTGGTCGTTAGTCGTTGTTTTTGGCCAACGACCAATGACCAGTGACCAACGACCGGTGTTCTCAGTACCAGCCGATCGGCGCTTCGTTCAGATTGATGTGTACCTGCTTCGTTTCCAGATATTCTTCGATCCCCCACGGTCCCAGCTCGCGTCCGAAGCCGGACTGCTTATATCCTCCCCAGGGCGCTTCGACATACGTGGGTTGCATGTGGTTGACCCAAACGATTCCCGCGCGCAACGATTTGACGGTGCGAAAAGCTTTGAAGATGTCGCGGGTCCAGACCGCCGCAGCCAGGCCGTAGGGAGAATCGTTCGCTATCTTCACCGCATCTTTCTCGTCTTCGAAGGAAATCACTGCCGCGACGGGTCCGAAAATTTCTTCGCGGGCTATTCGGGAGCTGTTGTCCAGATCATAGAAAATTGTAGGTTCCACGTAGTAACCCTTGGCGAACTTCTCGGCCCGCCCGCCTCCCGATGCCAGTTTGCCTTCTTTCTTTCCGATCTCCTGATAGGAACGCACGCGATCGTATTGATCCTTACTCACCAATGGACCCATTTTTGTATCGCGATCGAGCGGAGCGCCGAGCTTGATGGTCTTGGCCTTGGCGGCCATAGCGTCGACAAATTTCTTGTAGATCGACTTTTGGACCAGGATGCGGCTACCGGCGGAACAAACCTCGCCCTGATTGATGAAGACGCCAAAGAGCGCGCCGTCGATTGCAGCCTCGAAATCGGCGTCGGCAAAAAAAATGTTGGGAGACTTACCCCCAAGCTCTAGAGTTACGCGCTTGACCGTGTCCGCAGCCTGTTTGACGATGATTTTGCCCACCGCCGCGCTACCCGTAAACGCGATCTTATTGACATCGGGATGTTGCACGAGCGGCGCACCGCAAGTTTCGCCGAAACCGGTGATGATGTTGACGACACCCGGCGGCAACCCAACCTCAGCCAGCCAGTTCGCCATTTCCAACGCTGTGATTGGAGTTTGCTCGGCCGGCTTCAACACACAAGTGCAGCCTGCGGCCAATGCCGGAGCCAGTTTCCAGGCAGCCATCAAAAGTGGATAGTTCCAGGGAATAATCTGACCGGCGACGCCGATGGGCTCTTTGAGAGTGAGGCTCATGGCATTGTCGGGAACCGGATTCACGTATCCCAGAATTTTTGTCGCCAGGCCGCCGTAGTATTCGAAGCAGGTAGCAACGTCAGTGATGTCATACTCCGCTTCGACGATGGGCTTGCCGGTGTTGCGCGATTCGAGTTCCGCAAGCATGGCGGTATTCTGGCGGATCTTTTCAGCCAGACGAAAGAGCACGCGGCCGCGTTCCTGAGCGGTGGTAGTTGCCCAGGGTCCGTCCTCAAAAGCGGTCTTGGCGGCGGCAACGGCCCGGTTCACGTCATCGGCGTTAGCGTCCGGCGCCTGCGCGATCACTTCTTCGCTGGCGGGATCGTAGACTGGGAAAGTCTTGTTTGACTTGCTATCGACCCACTCGCCGTTGATATACAGCTGATAGGTTCGTACGTCAGTTTTCACTCCGCCGGGCATCATGGCCTCCTGATTATCGCCGAGCTACGCTCGGCTGCACGGGCGTGACGCCCGCGTCCACATTTTTTGCCTTCCGGCTGCCGTAGACGTAGAAGAAGAATGCGGCCAATCCGATGAAGAACAACGTGCCGCCAAACATCCATATTTCGTAAGACCACAACGAACTTATTTGTTGCGCGGGGAAAAATACCAGCACAATTCCCAGCGTCGTAGTGACCAGGCCGCTGATTCCGGCAAGCATCAGCGTAGTCTTGCTGTAGTGGCCCGGGCCCGAACAGGTATTCAAGGCCAATTTGATAAGTGCCGCGAACATATAAAGAAACGGAATCAATTGCAATACGACTGCGAGCGACAACATCTTCTGAAAAGTTTCCTGGACGCCCGCCCCGACGAAATTCATCACGATCAGCACCATCGAAACTGCGGCATGCACAATCAGTGCAATGTACGGAGTTGCGTAACGCGGATGCACCTTCGCCATCCACGCCGGCATATACGAGTCGAGACCGGCAACGAACGGGATACGCGCCGATCCCCCTAGCCATGCCGAACCGATTCCGGCGATGGAAAGGCTTAGCAACAAAGCGAATGGCGCCACAATCCAACCGGCTCCCACACTATCGGCCATGTGTCCAACCGCCTGCACAATTCCCTGCAGCACGCTGATCTGATCTTTGCTTACCGCAATCAGCAACGTAAGCGTAGCTCCGATGTAAAGCAATCCGGAGAGAACACCACCCCAGGCAACCGCGCCCGGCAAAGTACGACGCGGATCCTGAATCTCGTCACCCATGACCGAGGCCAGTTCAAGACCGACCAGTCCGAAACAGATGACGCCAAAAGAATTGAGCACGAAGCGTGGATTCGCCGGAATTCTGAAATCAGATGCGCTCACGGTCGTGCCAAACTTCAACCAGACGACAAGTCCCAGCCCAATCAACGTGGCGGCAGCGATCCCGGTACCGATGCCTCCAAGATTATTGACCCACTTCCCCACGCCCAGACCAACGATGTTGAGCACGACCAGGATGACCAGTAGCAGCACTGATGCGACCAATGCAAACAGCTTATTGTCGGCCAACGCCTGGTGATTTGGACCGAGAACAAACACCGAGACGCCGACGAAATAGAGCATCACTGTCGGAACGTACAGCATATTATTCGTCCAGTAACACCAGCCCGACAAAAACCCATGGAAATCGCCGAAGACTTCTTTCGCCCACAAGTACACACCACCTTCTCCAGGATAGCGGTGGGCCAATTCAATGACGGCAATGCCTTGCGGCCAGAAGAACAAGACCAGTGAAACCAACCACAGCCAGACAGTGACTCCGCCGTTGGCGGCAATCGATGGAACCACGTTCAAGTTGAAGATTGCCACCACGAACAACAACACCAGGTCCGCGCGCCCGAGCACGCGCTTGAGGTGAGGCTGAGCAGAATCGTTCGCGGACAATCTGGCTCCTCAATTGGTTTTCGTAGCGCCGCCGTCCCGGCGGCTGTCGTGGGAGCGCCCCGCCCCCACTGCGAGGGCAGGATGCCCTCGCCACAGCCGGCAAGATGCCGGCGCTACAAGACCTTTAGTGCGCTGCTGCTACAACTTCACCAACACGTTCCTGCTGTGCCTTGGCCAGGGCGGGAGCCACATCTTCAAACGCGGCCAGATGCTGGTCGATATCGGCCTCGGTGTGTTGGACGGAAATTGTCCACTGCTCGTCCCACCAGTAAGGCTGGGCCATCACGCCACGGTTGACCATGGCAAACCAATAGTGCCGCCACAAGTCTACGTCGATGGCTTCCCAGTCGCGGTAGTTGCGAATCTCTTTCGGATAAAGCATTAATGCTCCGTTAGCACCGGCGCTGGCGATATAACCCTGCAAGCCTGACTGGGAAACAATCTTCTTGTAACCATCGGCCAGTTTCTGGCTGAGCTTGTCCACGTGCGCGTAGTTTTCGCGAGTAAGCACTTCGCGGAAGGTTGCCAAGCCCGCTGCCATCGAGACCGGATTGGTGTTGTAGGTGCCACCGTGAAAAACCTTATGCTCTGAAATCAAGTTCATCACGGATTTGTGGGCCAGAAATGCCGCCAGAGGCAGCCCGCCGCCAATCGACTTGGCCAGACAAATCATGTCCGGCTCCACTCCGAAATATTCGGAAGCGCCGCCCCATCCCAGTTTGGCGCCGGTTTTGACTTCGTCAAAAATCAGCAACGCGCCATTTTTGGTGGCGATGTCGCGTAGTCCTTGCAGAAATCCTGATTGCGGGATGCATAAGCCGACATTCATCAGGATAGGTTCGAGAATGATGGCGCCAATCTCGCCGGGATTCTGTTTGAAACGCAGCTCCACGCTAGCCAAGTCGTTGAAGGTGGCAATCAGCACGTTCGCGATCGCGGACTTGGGCACTCCCAACCCACCCGTGACCGACGTGGGGGCGTGAATGTCGCCGTAGTCGGGCGCGTGCGGCTTTACGCTGACCAGCGCGGAATCGTGCAAGCCGTGGTATGCGCCTTCAAACTTCACAATCTTGTCCCGGCCGGTTGCGGCACGAGCCAGGCGGATTGCGTGCATGGTGGCTTCGGTACCGCTATTACCGAATCGCACCATTTCTACAGGAAAACGCTGGCAGATTTCTTCAGCCAGTTCCCATTCCATGTCATGAGGCATGCCGAACATGGTGCCGGTGGTCAGACGCTGTCCGACGGCCTTCATGACTGCGGGATGGCAATGTCCCGCCATGAGGGCGCCAAAACAAAGGTTGTGATCGATGTATTCGTTGCCATCAAGGTCACGGAATTTGCTGCCCGACCCTTCTTTCACAAAAATCGGATAAGGATCGTAAGCGCGATAGTTACTGGCCACGCCTAGTGGAATACGTTTGAGGTTCTTCTTGTGGGCGGCGGCGGATTTAGGCGTGCGACGCTCGAAAGTGTCGAGCTCTTTTTGCAGTGCGGGGTACATCGGATCTCCAGGAATGGCTCAAGCCGCTGTGATTGCGGCCATTAGGATGTCCGGACGACCGCAGCCGCCCGGATTCGAAGCTAACTCTACTTTACTGCTTTCCGGCTAGAAGTAGAACTTCAAGGCCAGCTGAATCTGGCGTGGTTCCTTGGCTCGCTTGATGCGGCCGAAATCCGAACCGTCAGTGGTGTCGTTGTCCGGATTAGCGAATTGCGGATGGTTTAACAGATTGAAAAATTCAGCCCTGAACTCGAACCGTCTGGTTTCTCCCATGGGCAGCACTTTGTGCAGTGCAAAGTCGACGTTGTTGACCGGCGGGCCGCAGCAAATGGTGCGCCTGGAGTTTCCGATCCTGCCGAAAAGGCTGGGGTCGAAACAGTTAAACGTGGGCCCATCGGAGCATGGCGGCTGGGTATCATCCGACGCGTTTTCGGTGAAGCTGTTGGGATCAAACCAGTAGCCACCGCTGGCTTTCCGGTCGACCTTGTGGAATGGAGCCAACTGGTCCGGCTCTCCCGGATACTCGAAAAATGCGCTGTACATCAGTTCGTTATCGGCGGATGAAGTAATACGGATGGGGAATCCCGACTGGTAAGTGTAGATACCCGAAATATCCCAATCGCTGAGCACTTTGCCGGCAAAGCCGGAATACTTCGGGATGGGCAGCTGCCAAACGTAACTGAGTACAAACCGGTGACGAGCATCAAACTGCGAAAGCGAATAGGTAGCGTGCGGATCAAGCGGATTCAGTTCGCCTTCAAAGCTCGAAGCCTGGTCAAAAGACTTGCTGAAGGTGTAAGCCAGCTGTGCCTGCAGCCCATGAGAGAAGCGTTTTTCCAGCGACACCTGCAAAGAGTTGTAGTTTGAATTAGCAATGGTGTCTTCAGCAAAGATGCTGGAGAAGACCGGAGTGCCATCCTGCGGGCATCCGGTTCCAGTCAAAGGATCGCAATTCGGGGACGAATACCGGCGCAAGCCGACAAGCGAAAGATCGTTAGTCAGCGTGGTGCCCTGGGGAATGACCGTGGGCCCACCACCATTTGCCGAATAGGGCAGATGGAACGGAACCGGCAATGTGGTTCCGGCTGGTATCGTGAACGCGCTGTCGGCGAAGAATTGACCGCAACTTCCGTCACCGAGGACGGAGTTCAAATCGATACAGGTTTGAGCGTTGCCGAAATTCACATCATGGCTGGCCAGTAGACGATGGCCCTGCGATCCCACATAGCCAACCTGGAGGACCAAGTCCTTGGTTAATTCGCGCTGGATGTTCAGGTTGTACTGAGTTGAATACTGGGTCCTCAGATGCGGCTGAAATTGACCATAGAGCAAGATAGGCCGGTAAAGGGCCCAATCGACCGGTTGCCCCCGAGTAGGATCGAGAATCCCGTTAAATGGGTTCGGTTTTTGAGTGCCGTCCTGCTGCAGATAGGGTGTGTTGAACAGAGGAGCATTGATGATGTTGCTTCCCCCGAAAGGGGGTTCAGCACTGAACTGTTCCAACACCAGTTGCTCCATCGGGTTATAGAAGAGACCCCATCCGGCTCGAATACTGGTCTTGCCCGAGTCGCCGGGGCTCCAGGCGATTCCCAGGCGCGGCGCGAATGTCTTGTAGTAGGTACTTGTGAGGCCTGCCGGCACTCCTTTGTCGCCGGGCACGACCAGCCCGGTTGGAATCACTCCGGTATTGTTGCAATCCGGGTTGGCCACGCCTGCGTTCTGAAAGATCTGGGTCATGACCGGATCGGTGAACTGGCAGGGATAAACGGTGCTGACTTGCCCGGGGCGGAAGCTCTGAACGTGCTGGCTGATATCTGTAAGTGGAGTAAACAACTCCCATCGCAGACCGTAATTTAGGGTTATGTTTTTCTTGATCTTCCAGCTGTCCTGGGCAAAAACCGCAAAAATCGAACTGCGCACATTTTCTACCTGCGCCGAGCCTTGGCTGTAACTGTCCGGAAGGCCCAGAAGATAATTTGGCATCAGATCGTCGCTGCCCACGTCGTTGGCGCTGCCGCCAAAATAGCTGTAAAAACCATTCACGTTGTAGTAGAGAGTTTGATCAAAACGCTGGCGCCGGATGTCTCCGCCGAACTTCATGGTGTGGCTTCCCTTGACCCAGCTAAGGCTGTCAGACCACTGGAAGGTATTGCCTCTTTGCGGTATTTCGCCTTCGAAGTTATTGCCGTAGGAGAACAAACCAGAAACGTCGACAAATGGAACGCCTTCGCGGCCGGCGCCGAGCCGGGGATGGATGCCGGTATCGTTGGCCGCAGTGCCGTCACTAAAGCAGGCATCTGCAGGAACGGTGGCGCACGAATCTTGCACCAGATTGGTGCGTTGCGGGTGCAGGAAATTGCCTTGCGCTTCGCGGAAGTAGGTGAAATGGGCCTCGTTCACCAGGTTGTTGCTGATTGTCCAGTTGTGGGAAAGGTTGTACTGCTGGTATCGCTCCTTGGTATTGGCGCCGAAATCGAGAGTGCTCGCTCCGCCAGACTGGAACCGCGAGTAGGGGTCAAACAGGGTGCTGTCGTTGAAATAATAATAGGCGGAAAAATTTTGCTTGTCGTTGATGCGATGGTCGAACTTCGCGGTGAACTGGTCGGTCCGGTCACGATGAATGCCGGCGACCGTCTGGAAGGTTCCGTCAGGACGATTGGAGCCGGGGACGAATTGATTCAAAAGGTCCAGCGAGGTGGGGTCCATGCACGGGGTTGGTATTACATTTCCGGCAAAAATATCGGAAAATGCGGTTCCTGCTGCAATAGGCGCGCCGCCGGCAGTAGCCACCGCCGCCGCGCATCCGGTTCTGGCGTTCAAAACGTCCGCAACATTCTGGTCGGTCAGGGTCCCGGAAAACACACTCTGGCCGGAGAAGTCTCCGGTGCGCTCTTCAGGCGTTGGCACTTGGATGGAATCGGATGAGATTCCCTGCCGGATGCGCCGGCCCTCGTACGAAGCGAAGAAGAAAGTCTTATCTTTCCTGATCGGCCCTCCGAACGTGCCACCGAACTGGTTCTGTTTGAAGTCGGGCTTTTCAATATCCAAAGGACCGGAAGCATTCAAAACTTTATTGCGGAAAAATTCGTACACGTTGCCGTGGAAATTATTGGTTCCCGACTTGGTGACCACGTTGACCACGGCGCCGGAGTTGCGTCCGTATTCCGCATCAAAAGTGTTGGTCAGGACGCGGAATTCTTCGATCGAGTCCGGTGTGGGCTGTACCGCCGGCAGGTTCGCGAATTGATCGTTGGCGTCGCCGCCATTGACGCTGAAATTGTTCGAGCGTCCGCGACCGCCGTTCACCGAAACCACGCCGGCATTGTTGCTGCCGTAAAAGAGATCAGTACCGGTTTGTGATTGCACTCCCGGCTGCAGTTGCAACAATTGGTAAGTGTCGCGTGCGTTCAGCGGTAACTGGGAAACCGCGCGCTGGTTCACAACCGCGCCCATCTGGGTGCTGGTGGTTTCGACCAGCGGCGCTTCCGCCGTCACCTCGACCACCTCCTGGGTGCCGCCAATTGTGAGGGTCGCATTGAGCGTGATCACCTGATTGACTTCAACCAGCACATTTTTGTGGACGCTCTTCTTGAAACCGCGCTGCTCGAACTCTACCCGATAGCTCGCCGGTTGTACCTCGACCAGAACAAAGTCACCGCTGTCGCTGGTCAGGGCCTCTCTACTGGTGCCGGTGGCTTCATTGACCAGCGTGATTTTTACGTTACTGAGAACCGCGCCACTGGGGTCCGAAACCCGGCCCAGGATTCGACCGCCGGTGCTTTGGGCCACAAGAAAGGAGGAGCACACAACACAAAACAGGACGACCAGAGAATGCGCCGTCCAGCGCGCCGTTGACGAAGGCATGGGGATTCTCCGAGCTGCGGTTGGAAGTTTCAATTTGAAAAAGCAACGCTTGCGCTGAATGCAAACCTTGCTATAATCGCGCAAGGTTAGAGGCAGAATCCGCGAACTGTCAAGCGAAAAATAGTGTTTAGGCTAATCGTTCACCCTGGAGCATGATTCGGGAAATGAAGGCGGCCGAACCAAAGCCTTATCTGAAAATCGGTGACGTGGCTCGCCTGATCGGGGTGTCGCCTTCGGTAATCCGTTCGTGGGAAAGCCTTGGGCTCACCCGCCCTCACCGCACCGCCAGCAAGTATCGCCTGTATGCACCGGAAGACATCAAATTACTTAAGCGGGCCCGATTCCTGCGCAAGGAACGCGGGCTTAATGCCCCTGCTATTGTGCAAATCCTCAAACGCGACGGCCTGTTGCGCCAGTCCGCAAATGGCGCCTCGGCGGCGATTGGCAAACGACTACGCCAGTTGCGCACCCGCCGCGGTCTTTCTCTGGCACAAGTGGCGAAATCGGTGGGAATTTCACTGGGTTTCCTGAGTGCGCTCGAACGTTCGCACATGAGCGCTTCGGTGTCGACCTTACGCAAACTGGCAAAGTTTTATAAAACCAACATTCTGGACTTTTTCGATCCGGCGGAATCCATTCGCCTGGTATCACCGGAGAAGCGAAAGGTTCTTGAAGCCGGCCCTGGAGTGCGCATGGAACTTCTGGCCTGGGGTAACACCGTTATGGAGCCGCACTTGTTCCGCATCGCTCCCCAGTCCGGCAGTGGAGAGTCGTACCATCATGAAGGCGAGGAATTTCTTTTCGTCCTTCGAGGAGAGTTGCAGATTTCTCTTGAGGAAGAGGAGTACCATCTGCAGCCGGGCGACAGTTTCTATTTCGAAAGCGCCACCGCACACAGCTGGAAAAATACGGGGCGCAGCGAAACCTGGGTGCTGTGGGTAAACACGCCGCCCACCTTCTAAGCGGCCAGGACCTTTAGTATTTTCCAGAGAAAAGACTTCGAAAGAACAAACAGGGGGGAATGTTGAGCAAGGTCGCAGAGTCTCAATCGAGTTGGCAGCGAATTCTAGTCGTCATTACTGTTCTGATGGCTTGCTCCATTGGCGCATGGGCGCAGTCGGCGCCGCAAGCCGACATGGTGCTCATGAATGCCCGGGTCTATACCGTGAATGTTCGCCAGCCGTGGGCCGAGGCAATCGCCATCAGTGGAGAAAAAATTCTCGCCGTAGGGAGCGATAAGGAAATTGCCGCATTCCGCGGCCCTTCGACCAGGGTTATCGATGCACAGGGAAAGCTGGTTTTACCCGGTTTTACCGACTGCCACATTCACTTCATGGAGGGTTCGCTCGGCCTCACCCAGGTAAATCTGAACGGGAGCAAGTCAGTGGCCGAAATTCAGAAGCGGGTGAAACAATACGCTGAATCCCATCCCCAGGCATCGTGGATCCTGGGCATGGGCTGGACCTATCCAACGTTTGGTCCCTCCGCGCTGCCGGACAAGAAGTTTCTCGACGAAGTTGTTTCCGATCGTCCTGTGTATTTGCGGGCTTTTGACGGCCACAGTTCGTGGGCCAACAGCAAGGCTCTGGCGATGGCCGGCATTACCCGCGAAACTCCCGACCCGGCCAACGGCAAGATCGTGCGGGACGCCAAGGGTGATGCCACGGGTGCACTGCAGGAATCTGCCGGCGAGCTGGTCAACAGATTCACCCCGATCCCTACGCGAGATCAAAGGCTGGAATCATTACGTCTGGGCATGCGCGAGGCCAACAAGTTCGGCCTGGTGCGAGTGCATAGCGCCGGCGGAGATTTTGAGTGGCTCGATCTCTTCAGCGAGTTGCGCCGGAACCATCAGCTTTCGTTGCGTTTCTATATCGCTTATTTCCTCGATCCACCAGAACTCAAGCCGGAGCAGATCGAAAAGATCGAGCAGGCTCGCAACGCTTACCATGACAACTGGATCTCCGGTGGCGTTGTCAAAACCATGCTCGACGGCGTGATTGAAGCGCATACCGCCGCCATGCTCGAACCGTACAGCGACGATCCCACGAAGATCGGCAGACTGTTCTGGGAACCGGCCAAGTACCAGGCGGCCATCAGCGAACTCGACCGCCGCGGACTTCAGATTTTCACGCATGCCATCGGCGACAAAGCCGTGCGGCTGGCTCTCGATTCCTACCAAGGGGCTGCGGACGCAAATCATACTCACGATATGCGTCCTCGAATCGAGCACATCGAAACCATCAGCGCGCAGGACATTCCGCGCTTCGGAAAACTCGGCGTGATCGCCAGCTTCCAGCCTCTGCACGCCTATCCGGATGAAGATACGCTCGGCATCTGGGCACGAAATGCAGGCAAGGAACGGGCGCAACGCGCCTGGGTCTGGCACAGTATCGAGAGCACTGGCGGTGTGCTGGCGTTCGGGAGCGACTGGCCGGTTGTGACTCTCAATCCCTGGCCCGGGGTGCAGAATGCGCTGACCCGTAAGACCCGGGAAGGCGATCCTCCGAATGGCTTCGTTCCCCAGGAGCGAATCAGTCTGGAAGACACCATCAAAGCCTATACACTGGGGGCAGCTTTTGCCGGACATCGTGAAACCACCGAAGGTTCGGTCGAAGCGGGGAAGCTAGCCGACCTGATCGTGCTTTCGCAAGACCTTTTCAAGACCGCACCGGACAAGATCGCTGATACGACAGTCGCGCTGACAATCATTGGCGGAAAAGTAGTGTACGACGCATCTTCCGGGGCGGGCTCGCCCCCAGCCGAGGTCAAATGATGATTCGGCGGCTCACGATTTTACTGTCGTTGTTAACTACCCTCTCGCTGCTGCTTTCCTGCGGTAAAAAGACTCCAACGCTGAATCTTCTGGTCTGGGAGGGTTACGCGGATCCATCTTTCCTCCACGAGTTCGAGGAAAAGTTCCACTGCAAGATTTCCGCCTCCTACATGGGATCGAGTGACGAACTGGTCGCCAAACTACGCGGCGGCAGCGCGGGAAACTACGATGTAATCTCGCCGTCGAGCGATGTTGCCACTTCGATCGCCGATGCCGGCCTGGCGTTGGCGCTCGATCTCTCGCAGATTCCCAGTTACGACCGGCTTTCGCCCCAGCTTACGTCGTTGCCGCTGGTCCGGCCTAAAGGGCCAGGTCTATGGTGTGCCGTTCATGTGGGGTCCGGATCCTTTGCTCTACGACACGACAATTTTTGCGAAAGCTCCGGAGAGTTGGACCGTATTGTGGGACCCGAAGTATCGCGGCAAGATTTCGGTGTGGGACGATCTTTCGACCGTTTACATGGCGGCGCAAATTCTGGGATTTGATAAGCCGGAGCCCTCGCAGCTATACAACCTGACCGATGCACAGCTCGATGCGGTCAAGAAAAAGCTGCTGGAGTTGAAACCCAACATCCGGAAGATGTGGTCAACCGGTGGCGAACTTACTAACCTTTTCCAGAATCACGAAGTGGTCGCAGCCATGGGCTGGCCGTTGATGACCAACCAGTTAAGAAAAATCAACTTTCCGGTTGGCGAGACCATTCCGAAAGAAAATACCACCGGCTGGATCGATCACCTGATGATCACTGCCGGCAGCGATAACAAAGAGCTGGCCCATAAATTTCTGGAATACATGGTGGAAGCGCAAACCCAGAAAAAAGTCACGGACGTGACCGGATACACTCCAGCGAATCCCCAGGCGGCAAAATTCATGACGCCGGAAGAAATCAAAGGGTTACATCTCGATGATGTGGATAACTATCAGAAGCGGCTTTACTTCTGGCAGAACGTTCCCCGCCGCGCCAAGTACAACGAGATCTGGAACGAAGTGAAAGCAGCGCAATAGACGAGCATTGCGCCAGCAATAAACGATTAGTGGCTACTGTGACCGAAACCGCGACTGCAGACACAACGCAACCCGCAGTGTCTCCCTTGCTTGAAATCCGCAATCTCGCCAAGTCGTTCGGAAAAAATTCCGTGCTGCGCGATATATCTCTCCAGGTAGCCGAAGGAGAATTTCTCACCATCCTCGGCGAGAGTGGTTCGGGCAAAACCACTTTGCTGCGTATCATCGCTGGCTTCGAGTCGGCCACTTCCGGCGAAATCACCATGGGCGGCGAGCGCCTTGATCAACTGCCCCCCTATAAGCGTCGCGTGAACACGGTGTTTCAGCACTATGCGCTGTTCCCGCACCTTACAGTCGCGCAAAATGTCGGCTATGGACTGAAGATTGCCGGAGTTGCGAATCAGGAAATTGCGTCCCGGGTAGAGCAGGCGCTCGAAATGGTCAAGATGACTGCCTACGCCGGCTCAAAACCTTCAAAGATCAGTGGAGGCCAGCAGCAGCGCATCGCGCTGGCCCGGGCGCTGATCAACCGCCCCCGCATGTTACTGCTCGATGAGCCGCTCTCCGCTCTGGACGCGAATCTTCGCCGCCAGATGCAGGTCGAATTGAAGTCGCTGCAGCGTGAAGTGGGAATCTCCTTCCTCTTCGTCACCCATGACCAGGAAGAAGCCATGGTCATGTCAGATCGAATCGCGCTGTTGCGTATGGGAGAACTGGAGCAGGTCGCTTCTCCAAAAGAGATTTACCGCCGCCCAGCAACCGCCTACACCGCACAATTCATCGGACACACGAACCTTCTCAGCGGCGAGATAAAAGACGGTATCGCGCGCTGCCACTCGCTATCCTGGCGAACCGGGCTTCGCGATGGCGCCGGCCTTTTTTCCCTGCGTCCTGAAAATATCCGGCCGGCGGAAGGTATCGCTGGAACCGCGACGGTTCGCTTTCGCGGCAGAATTGTGCGCCAGGCATTTCACGGAGCCACCGAACTGCTGCAGGTTGAATGCAGCGATGGGCTTATGCTCTCCATTCGCACCGCCAGCCGCGAGGATCGAGGCGGAGAGATGGAACTCGAGTTCTCGCCCGCAGATGCGGTGCCGGTTCTGCCCTCCGAGATTCAGCGGGACCAGATTCCGTCGCCCGAAACTCAGCCCACCCAAGGAATAAGCTGATGTTCTCCCGCGCCTACCGCGTCGCGGTCACCGTGCCCCCGTTATTGTGGGTAGCAGTGTTTCTGCTTCTGCCCTACGGACTTCTTTTCTGTTACAGCTTCTGGTCGGTATCGCCGTCTCAAACCATCATTCATTCCTGGACACTCGACAATTATCGCCAGCTGGTTCAGGTGGATGTTTACTGGCAGACATTGTTTCGTTCCATGTGGATCGCCGCCCGGGTCACCATCTTCTCGCTTCTGCTAGGTTATCCCCTGGCCTACTATCTATCTTTTCATGCAGGCCGCGGAAAAGATCTTCTCTACCAGTTGGTGATCATTCCGCTGTGGGTCAGTTACCTGGTGCGCGCATACGCATGGAAAACCATCCTGGGCAGCGATGGTGTGCTCAATACGCTGCTGCAGTACGTGCATTTCACCCGGCATCCGCTGGATTTCCTGTTATACAGCCCGTTCGCAGTAGTGCTCACACTGACCCATATCTACACTCCGTTTACTTTTCTTCCGATTTACGCGGCGCTGGAACACATTCCCCGGAACCTGGTTGAGGCGTCTCAAGATTTGGGTGCTTCGCCTTTTCAAACTTTCCGGAAGGTGATTTTTCCGCTTTCGATTCCCGGAGTACTCGCAGGAGCAACTTTCGCCTTCGTACTGAGCCTGGGGGATTTTCTTGCACCGCTGTTACTGGGCGGTCCCAGCGGGATCATGATTTCGAATATCGTCGTCAGCCTGTTTGGCGCCGCCTACAACTGGCCCCTGGGAGCAGCAATTTCGTTCTGCATGCTGGCATTAGTGCTGGCGCTGCTGTTTCTTTCCGAAACGTTGGAGAAGAAGTGGAGCTTCCGGTGAAAGCCGGCCCGTCGAGCCTCTCGCCTGTTCCCCGCTGGCTGCCCCTGCACGCCGCTATTGTTTTCGCTTTTCTGTATCTGCCTATCATCACGCTCATCGTTTATTCGTTCAATGGGTCCGGCGTGGGCGGATTTCCTCCGCGCGACTTTACCTTGAACTGGTATCGCCTGCTTTTCGCCGACGAGGCTATCTGGACGTCAGTCGCGAACAGTGTGATGGTTGCGCTCGCGGCGATGGCAATCTCCCTGGCTTTTGGTATCCCGGCAGCGCTGGCGCTCGATCGCGCCAACTTCCCGGGCAAAGCGCTCTTCCGCCGTCTGGTACTGTTGCCACTGATTTTGCCCGGCATTATCACCGGTCTTTCTTTGTTGATGCTGTTTCGAGCGGGCGACGTGAGGCTTAGCCTGCTTACGATTATTTTGGGTCATGGCACGGCGCTTATCTCGGTCGCCACCACTGAGGTCTTTGCGGGCTTGCAAAAACTTGACCGCGCCCAGGAAGAAGCCTCTCTGGACCTCGGAGCAAACTACTGGCAGACCTTCTGGCGCGTAACTCTACCCAATCTGCGGCTATCCATTATCGGCGCGGCGTTGCTGATCTTCACCTTGTCGCTGGACGAGATTGCGGTGAGCTTTTTCCTGATTGGTCGCGACAATACGCTGCCGCTCGAAATATGGGGACGTTTGCGGCGCGGCATCACGCCCGAGATCAATGCGATCTCCACCATCATTTTCGTATTCTCGCTGGCGGCCATCGTGACCTGGTATCGCTTGAGAAAGAACTCCGAGGGCAAAGCTGAAGTGGTGTTGTAGCACGCTGACGCCATTGACTGGATCACGTGTGAAGTTTTACTCCCGCAATAGAATTTCAAATGACTCCAAACCGTAGAGATTTCATCAAATTCGTCATCGCCGGATCAGTCGCGAGTGGCTGCCCGATTGACCTTCCGCTTCTCTCGTCACAGACAAACACCCAAAATTCGCCTGTGATCGAAGGCGAAGACAATCGCATCTGCCACCAGGTGCGTGACGGAAAAACCTTCGCACCCCCTCCAGTTTCCGCTCGTTATGACGTCGTCATCGTCGGCGGCGGTGTAAGCGGGCTTGCCGCCGCTTATCGTCTGCGCGATTTGAATTTTCTGCTTCTGGAAAAAGAACCGCACTGGGGCGGTAACGCTTATTTGATGGAATATCACGGGACGCAATACGCAACCGGATCGGCGTTTCTGGCGAAGAGCGAGAAGGCCTTCGAGTTTGCCCGTGAAATTGGTCTCGAGCCCCTTCCCATCAATGATTCGGACGGCACAATTCTTAAAGGAGAATGGATCCCCGACACCTGGCGCACCGGTTTAGACAAGCTTCCCTACCCGGTCTCGGTGCGCGATCAATTCAAGAAATTTCGGAAAGAAATTCTAGCCATCGATATCGAAAAACGCAGCGAAGAACTGAGTCATGTTCCCTTCTCTCATTTTCTAAAAGCCTATCCGCCGGAAATCAGCCAATGGTGGGACACCTATGGGCCCTCAAATTGGGGAGCAACCAGTAACGAAACGGCGGCAACTCTCGCCATTGATGATTTTCATGAGCTCGCCGGCGAAGAAGGCAGCGACTATTACACCTGGCCCGGCGGCCTCGGCGCCATCACCAAAAAGCTCGCCGACACCATGGCTGCGAAATTCTCTTCCAACATGCAGACCGGTGCGACGACCGTTGCCGTGGTGCCCGACAAGGAAGAAGTCCGCGTGACTTATGTGAACGGTGCAGAATTGAAAACCGTCGCGGCAAGGGCAGTGATCATGGCCACTCCCAAGTTCATCACACGTCGCCTGGTGGATGGCTTGCCGGCAAAACAAAGTGCAGCCATGCATCAGATCGGCTACATTCCCTACGCGGTCGTCAACCTGATTTTCGATCAGCCGGTTTTCAATCGGGGCTATGACACCTGGTGTCCGGGCAACAGGTTTTCCGACATCGTGGTCGCTGACTGGGTCATTCGCAACCGGCCTGGCTATAAACAGGAATACAATATTCTTACCTGCTACACGCCGTTGCGCCGCGACGAACGAGCTCTTCTGCTGTCCGAGTCAAGCGCCCGCCAGGTCGCTACTGAAGTGCTTCGCGATTTCCAAAAGCTGTTTCCTGGTTCGAACGTTGATCCGCTTGAAGTGCATCTGTATCGCCGCGGCCATCCTTTATACATGTCTACACCTGGCTTGCATACCGATGTGCAACCGCTGGCGCGAGCGCCCATGGACCGGATATTTTTTGCCAACACCGACTCCGAAGGCCCGGAATCCACGACCAACGGCGGAATCGAAGCCGCGGACCGTGCAGTGAAAGAAGTGAAGAAACGCCTGGCAGCATAGCCACGGGCTGCAATCTCTCGCCACCTATTCCCTCCACGGAACGAATCCCGGGCGCCAAATCCTCGCTACTCCCTGCGAAACCGGCATACATAGTAAAGTAGTAGCAGCGCTGTAGTTGTGAGCCTCAGGAAGGCAACTGACATTTGAATTCAAACATTCGCAATATCGCTATTATTGCCCACGTCGATCACGGCAAGACCACGCTGGTGGACGCCATGCTCCGGCAGAGCGGCACCTTTCGCGCCAACGAACACCTGATCGAACGCGTCATGGACTCCAATGATTTGGAGCGCGAGCGCGGTATCACCATTCTGGCGAAAAACACCGCCATCTTTTATCACGATATAAAAATCAACATCGTGGATACGCCCGGCCATAGTGATTTTGGCGGGGAGGTCGAGCGTGCGCTCAAGATGGTCGACGGCGTGATGCTGCTGGTGGATGCCAGCGAAGGTCCGTTGCCCCAGACTCGATACGTATTGAGTAAAGCCCTGGAAGCCCATTTGCCACCGATTTTGGTGATCAACAAGATTGACCGCTCCGATGCGCGTCCGCAAGAAGTGTTGAACGAGGTTTACGACCTGTTTATCGACCTCGACGCTAAAGAAGAGCAGATCGACTTTCCCGTCCTCTATACCAACGCCAAAACCGGCACAGCTTCCGCGGATATCAAGGGCGGCGGTGAAAATCTGCAACCCTTGTTCGAGGCTATCGTCAAAACTATTCCGGCGCCCAGGGGCGATGCTGCCGGACCACTGCAAATTCTGGTGGCCAATCTGGATTACAGCGATTACCTCGGACGCCTCGCCATCGCGCGTGTGTTCAACGGCACCATGCACACCGGCGAGGACGTTGGCATCGCCAGGCTGGACGGCACGCTGCACAAGACGAAAATCACCAAACTGTTTTCATTCTCAGGACTGAAGCGTGTCGACATCACGGAGACTGCGCTGGGCGACATCATCGCGGTCGCCGGCGTCGAGGGAATTACGATCGGGGAGACGATCACCGACGCGGAAAATCCATCTCCGCTTCCCCATATTGCAATCGACGAACCCACGATCGCCATGGTGTTTACCGTCAACACCTCCCCTTTTGCGGGGCGCGAAGGTACGTTCGTCACTTCCAGAAATTTGCGGGAGCGGTTGCAGAAAGAGCTGCTGACCAACGTTTCCCTGCGAGTGGAAGAGACCGATGCCACCGATTCCTTTACCGTGATGGGGCGCGGCGAACTGCAGCTTTCGATCCTGATTGAGATGATGAGGCGCGAAGGCTTCGAACTCATGGTGGGCAAACCTGAGATCGTCACCAAGCGCACCGACGGCAAGCTGATGGAGCCAATCGAGAAGCTCACCGTCGATGTGCCCGAGGAATTCGTCGGTGTGGTGATGGAACAGCTCGGCGCCCGTAAGAGCGAAGTCCTGAACATGCATAACCACGGATACGGGCGTGTGCGGATCGAGTTCCGCGTGCCCAGCCGCGGCCTGATCGGACTGCGCAGCCAGTTGCTGACTGACACACGCGGAACCATCGTGATGAATTCACTGTTCGACGGCTATATTGAGTGGCAGGGTGAGATTCCACATCGCCTGACTGGAGCCCTGGTGTCGGACCGCGCCGGCGTGACCACGCCGTACGCTCTCTACAACCTGCAGGAACGCGGCGAACTTTTCGTGGGCCCCACTATCGATGTCTATGAAGGCATGATCGTCGGCGAAAATGCCAAGGACAACGATCTCGATGTAAACGTAGTGCGCGAGAAAAAACTGACCAACATGCGGTCGTCCACTTCCGACATGGCAATCCGGCTCGTTCCGTTTCGCAACTTGAATCTGGAACAAGCCATCGAATTCATCACCGACGACGAATGGGTCGAAGTCACGCCAAAGTCTCTTCGTCTGCGAAAGAAAGTATTGCAGTTCAACAAACGCAAGAGAAGTTCGATGGTGGCCGTAGAGAACGAATAACGCTGCTTAGTAACCTGCGAGTGCAGTAATCCCTTTTGACTCAACACACTCGTAGGTTCGGCCGGCCGCAAGATTCTTGTGCTCCTCAATGCCGCCGTTTGGCCAATCGATCACCACGCGGTCGATCTTGTCTCTTTTCCCCATGCCAAAAGTCAGCGGCAGTTCGGACTGTGAAAGATAACTTGACCCGCCTTTGACCATGCGCGACTGACTGCCTTCGCCGTGGTAAATGCGCACCTTCGCTCCGACGGCATCGCGGTTCGATTTCGTACCCACCAGCCGGATGCGAACGCTCTTGTTTCCGCTGAGCTGATCGTTCCGGTAA
This sequence comes from Terriglobia bacterium, assembly GCA_963733545.1. Taxonomy (GTDB): domain Bacteria; phylum Acidobacteriota; class Terriglobia; order Terriglobales; family Acidobacteriaceae; genus JAIQFF01. The sequence continues at coordinate 2,182,353 of CAVTDQ010000007.1, read as the reverse complement.
AGATATGCAGGTCCATTGTTGGTGGTTAACAGCAGATCAAGATCGCCATCGCGATCGAAGTCGGCGTAGGCAAGACCACGTCCGACTTTGGGCTGCGCGAATCCTCCGCCAACGTCCGCAGCCGCGTCATGAAATTTTCCCTGGCCATCGTTCACGAATAATTGCGGTGGCTGCGCATAGCCTACGCCGCGAACATTGCGAACCGTGTCATCGATATGGCCATTCACAACCGCCAGATCAAGGAACCCATCGAGATTGGCGTCCAGAAACAGGCACCCGAAACCCAACTTGTCTTTCGAAGCAAGTCCCACCCCGCTCTGGGTGGCAATATCCGCATAACTTCCGTCTCGCGATCCGCGATACAAACCGATCATTTCATTGTCGAAATTGGTAATGGCGACGCCGGGTGTTCCCGAGTTTGTAAAGTCGGCGACGTCCACACCCATTCCGGCGCGAGCCTTACCTTCGGCGCTGAAAGCGATTCCCGCCTCGACGGCAACATCCTTGAACGTTCCGTTGCGCTGATTGCGATAAAGCTTATTCGGCTGGGTGTCATTGGCCACCAGCAGGTCGGGCCAGCCATCCTGATCGTAGTCAAGCAGTGCGACCCCGAGCGATTTTGAGCTGCTGTCGAAGATTCCGCTGGTAGCGGTTACATCCTGGAATTTTCCATTTCCAAGATTGCGGAATAACCAGCAGGTCTCTCCGCGGAAGGCTTCGGGAGTGCAATAAGACTTGTTTTTTCCGTCCAGGCTGCAGAAGACGTCGTGCTCCGGAGACCACTTCACGTAGTTACAGACGAATAAATCAAGCAATCCATCGCGGTCAAAATCAAACCACAGGGCGGACGTGCTGAATGCCTGCCGTCCACCCAGCCCGCTGGATTTGGTTACATCCCGGAATGTTCCCTTCCCGGTGTTCTTGAATAAGACATTCTGTCCCACCCCAGTGACCAGAATGTCGGGGAATCCGTCGTTATCGTAATCGCCGACGGCCACTCCCATTCCGTACATTTCGATGTCGAGGCCGGCGCTGCGGGTGACATCGGAGAAGGTACCGTTACGATTGTTGCGATAGAGCTTTAATGCGCTGCGTTGACGTTTGTGGCCTGCCCAATCCATCCCGTTAACCAGCAGAATGTCCTGCCATCCGTCGCCATCGTAATCGAGGAATGCGCAGCCTGCGCCCAGTGTTTCAGGTAGAAATTTGCCTCCGAAAGCGCCGCTGTTATGGCGGAATTGCAATCCCGCGCTGGCGCTGACATCAACCAATCGGAAGCCTGGCGCTGTGGGTGACGAAGCGGCAGCAAACGCATCCAGCGGGAGGCCGGAAGCGGTGACTAGACCAGCCATGCCCCACAGAAAGTGGCGCCGGTTCACGGAAGATTTACCAGGCCATTACGAATCGCGTAGACCACCAGTTCAGCAGTCTTGTGGATACCCAATGCATCCATGATATTGGCCCGATGCACAGCCACCGTGTTCGCGCTGAGATCCAGGACCATGGCAATCTCCTTATTCGATTTGCCTTCGACAATCATCTGCAGGATTTCTAGCTCGCGCGGAGTGAGGTGCTCGTTGCCGTCGCCTTTGAGCGTCGATGGGCGGTTGAGTTGGGAATCAAGCACGGTCTCTCCCGCTACCACCCGCCGAATGGCGGCTCCAAGTTCAAGGTCGACCGCATTTTTCAGAACGTATCCGCGCGCGCCGGCATCCAGCGCTTGCCGAACCAGGGTTTCTTCGGGATGCATGCTCAGCATCAGCACCAGAATTCTGGGCTGCTGCTCGAGAATCTTGCGCGTGGCTTGTAGACCATTCATGCCGGGCATGGCGCAATCCATGATCACCACATCCGGCTGTAGTTCTTTCGCCAGCCGAATCGCATCAGCGCCGTCGCCGGCTTCGCCCGTCACCACAATGTCGGCTTCATCTTCCAGAATGCGTCGAAATCCCCGGCGCACCAGGCTATGGTCGTCCACCAGCAGAACAGAAATTTTATCCGGCATGCGATTCCTGCTTCTCTCCCAATTTCGCTCTCGGAACGGTCAATCGGATCAAGGTTCCGTTCGGAACGGGCCGGGAAAATTCAATACCCCCGCCCAGCAGTTCCGCCCGCTCCCGCATTGCCACCAGCCCGATGCCCTGCTTGGCGGATTGTGCCACAAAGCCGCTGCCATGATCTTCGACTTCCAGTTCCAAAGCCTCGGGCAAGAACCGCAAGCGCACCCAGGCTTCTTGCGCTCCGGAATGCCGGGTCACATTATTAAGCGCCTCCTGGATCACCCGGTAGACATGAATCGCAGCGTTACCGTCCACGGTGTAGGCGGCCCCCGACTTCTCATAGGATATTCGAATTCCTGCCTGCCGTTCCGCCACCGGCAAGTACCAGTCAAGCGTGCTCTCCAGCCCAGTCTCGTCGAGCATGACCGGGTGCAGCGCCTGCGAAAGACTGCGAACTTTGTCCAGCGTGGATTGCGCGATCTCAGCCACTTCGCGCAACTCGACCCGCAACGGTGAACCTTCCGGTACTTGATTGCCGGCCCGGGACAACATGGCGCCCACCGCAGTCAGGATCTGACCGAACTCGTCGTGCAATTCGCGGGAGATGTGTCGCAACGTCGATTCCTGGGTTGAAATCAGCTTTTGTGCCAGCTCGCTACGCTGAGCGGACAGCGTTGCCAGCTGCGCAAATAATTGCCGGTTGGAGCGGATGGAATACAGTCCGGTGACCAGAATGGCAACCAGCGTGAGGGTGAGAAACAGGTACACCTGGCGTTGCACACGATCATAAATCTGGCCAATGCGAAGGGCGGCCTGCTCCTCGCTTTCGTTGTTCTGTACCAGAAGACGGGCCACTGCCGTACTCAGTGCGGATTGGCGCGCCTGCAGCGAGAGCTGGATCTGGCTCCGCGCTTCTTCCGGCTTGCCGTTCGCCGCCAGAGCGAAGGCGCGATCGACCGCGTCCCAGAATTGCGCCATGGAATTTTTCAAGTACTGGCGCTGCTCGGGAGTGCGGTCCGCGACGGCAACTTGTTCCTCCTGGGCGAGCGAGTCGTTTAAATCCGCACGCACCCGTTGGAATTGCGCCGACCACGCGGTCAGCGGATAGGGTTCGTTATTATCCAGCATGTCGCGCATGGCCAGCGCGATCGTGTTGAGATCATTTTGAATGCGGAGCAGTTGCAAGGAATCGCGACGGTTGCGATCGACCAGATTATTCTGCAACTGGCGCAAGCCGGAAATTTGCCAGGAGATGTATCCGGAGCAGGCCACGACTGCAGCCAGAGTGATGATTAATCCCAAAACAAGTCCCGGGGTTGGCGACCGATGGGGAACGGGTGGACGCGGCACGAACCGAGGATACAACGCGTTGGCCTCAAGTGCCACTTTGGCGGAACGACATCCAGACCTGATTGTTATTTTCCTGGTGTGGATTGCTCAATTCTGCTTTTCGGGTGGGTTGCCCATGTCCTGTGGGAATGATTTGAAAGTCACTTCGCGCGATTTGGACGAAGTTTTCTTGTCAGCGTCAGTGTTGTTCTGAATCAGAGTACCTTTCAACAGGTAGTAGGATTCGTCTCCGGGATTCTTCCCGGCTCCTCGCTCAATTGTCCCTTTGAAGTCGTACCACACGCCGTGAACCACTTGTGTAGTGAAGAGCAAACTCCTGTCGTCAAGTTTGCCGGACTTAAAAAAAAGATCGAGAAACTCGCCCCGGTCGCTTTCCGAGTCGCCGTAGCAAGAGATAAATCCGGTTACGCGACCTGCATCTTCGACCGTGATTTGCACAAACTCACCATCCCGCAGGAATGAATACATGCCGGAATATTCCGCTCCCGGCGTGGCGGTAGCAGGTTTCGGGCTGGCTGTTTGCGCGGTCGCAAGCACGCAAGTCAGAAGCAGCAAAATTGAAACAGTCGGGCAAAGCCTCACCATGTGCGTATTAAAACATGGAACGGAAAAAAGTGGCAGCTCACCCAGATCTGCCGGTGTGATTCATCACTGTGTGGTCGCCGGCGACTCGCCCGCGCGTCAACGGAAGAGGCCGGGCAGAAAGGCATCCGAATCCTAAATGGCGAGGGTTCAGACCACTCAAGCAGAACGCATCCCCGCTCAGACAAGCATGGCGACCAAGAGACTTCGCAAGCTTATATGACCACCCTCAAGGTGCACTGATGGCTATTTTGGGGAAGGGAACGCGGTCTATAATCAATGTTTCGCGCATTGCGTTCAACTGATGAAGTCAGCCCCGGTTGCGCCCGAATCTACGACTGATTTGAATGAAGCAACCCGGGCTGCTCCGGTATTCCTGCTGGACTTGGCTCCACGGCGCCAGGTATTTCTTCACAATCTCCTAGAGTTATTTCATCGCACTCCGGATTCCCGCGACCTTTATTCCCGGCCGGGCAATTTCTGGGGCGATGTTTTCGTCCCTGCTCGCTTGCCCTGGAGCCGGTTCGCACAATCCGCAATTTGTCATCTCGCGTTCGTAATAGCGCTTTGGGGATCAGTGCGGCTGTGGCCGCAGGCCCCGCAGGTACTTAATCATCCAACTTTCAGCCGCTCTGACGTGATCTATTACGCTCCCTCGGAATATCTTCCACCGCTCGATACTGGGGCCACAGCTCAGCGTGTCCCGCAAAAGGGCGAACCCGAGCGCGCGTCGCAACCCATCATTTCCGTGCCGCCGGAGGCGGACAATCGCACTCAAACCATCGTCACGCCATCAAATATCAAGTTGAATCATGACGTACCCATGCCAAACATAGTGGCCTGGTCGCAGACACCGGCACAGCCGACGGTGCCGCTGGCGTCCACTGTATCCGCGCTCCGGCTGCCGTCACTTCAGGTGACGGCGGTCGCCCCTACACCTGAAACCATGGCAGAGAACCGGCAGCGCTCACCGATGCTTTCACAGAACGTGATCGCCCCGGCGCCGGAGGTTAATACAGAGTCCTCGCGTGCATTGCGAACGCCGCAACCGGCGGTGATTGAACCGGCGCCCAGCGTAGATGCCTCTTCGGCTCGCCGCCTGGGAGATCTCAACATTGGCCATACCCAGATCGTCGCTCCCGCTCCTGAACTTCCCTTAGCTGAACAGTACGCAACCAATGGCAGGACACAATCCGCACCCGGCGGCGGAGCTGCTTCAACCGTCGTGGCGCCACCACCTTCGATTCAAGGCGGTGTGGGCGCGAACGCAAACGGGAGGATGATCTCACTTGGTATTCATCCGTCGATGACGGCCGATGCGCAAATGCCTTCAGGAAATCGGCGTGGGACGTTTGCCGCGACACCTGCGGGAAAGACCGGTGCGCCGGGCACGCCCGATGTTCCGGCGCGCGCGAACGCCACGGCCGGGTCCGGTTCCGGAAACGGCAAGAACCACGACGGTATTCCTTCCGGCTTAACCGTCGGAGCAGGCTCTGAGCATTCCGGTTCCGCTGTGGCCGGACCGGGAGATGGAACTGGGGGCGGATCAACGCCAGGCAAAAGCTCTGACAATTCCCGATTGATTGCGGACGCTACGCCGCCGCGAGTATCGGCAACACCTCCTCATTTACTTACGGAAGTCGCGAAGGAAAAAGCTACCGACGTTGATCGCTGGATCTTTGGCGATAAGAAGTTTTACGCCATGACCTTGAATATGCCCAATCTGAATTCCGCGGGCGGAAGCTGGGTCATTCGTTTTGCCGAACTTGACCCGAATGAAGCCAAGGGCGATCTAACGGCTCCGGAGGCTGTGCAGAAGGTTGACCCTGCCTACCCGTTAGAGTTAATGCGTCGAAACGTCCAAGGCACAGTCACTCTGTATGCGGTAATACGAAACGATGGCTCGGTGAGTGACGTGCGCGTCCTGCGCGGGGTGGACGAACAGCTCGATCAATACGCGCGTACCGCACTCGGTCACTGGCACTTCCGTCCCGCCACCAAGAATGGCGCCCCGGTAAATCTTGAAGCGGTGGTAATGATTCCGTTCAAGCCGGTGCGGTTGAAGTCCAGTTTCTAGAAATTGCCTTTCGCCTTTTTAGCGTCCAGCATGGCGTAAATAGCGGGATTGGTGCAGACCTCGTAGTAACGCCGCTCGGTCCAATGTTGCAGAGAAAATGTATGCGGATCAATGAGCGGGACCGAACTGGACCGGACCAGAATCTTTTTGAAAATCTCGTTGCCGACCGGCACCAATCCACTTTGCAACTGGAAAGTTTCGCTTCCCCATAGCTTGGGCAAATCAAGACTGCAGGGTTCCAAAGAAATTTCCTGCTGCAGTCTGTGAAAAGCCGCTTCGCTGATGCGAATTCCGTTCAGATTATATTTCAGAATGAAATCATCCAGGCTCTCTCCCGCGCCTGCATCTTTGACCGTCTGGAACGCGTAGACATTGAACGGCCCGTCCACGCTGGCGATCGCTTTCCGCACTCGCTTGTTACACGACGAAAGCCGATCGCTCTCGTTGAGCGCGTCCGAGATCATGATCTGCTGTTCGCCATCCAACAGATACATGGGCGCGGATTCCTGAAAGGAAATTCCGGTGCCCAACTCCAGCGCCGGCAGGCCTGCCCGCTCCAGCAGGTGGTTGTATCCGCGCACGATGTCGATAATCTCTCGCGCCAGCACACACGCCCGGCTCACGGCCAGCGGGGCTTCACCTTCGTGCTCCAGCAACGCGACGATAATGGCGTCCCCCTCGACAAATACTTTGCGGGCGCCATACTTTGCCAGCAGTTTGTTGACCGGATCGTAAAAATTGAGACTGAAGTAGGAAGCCGGATTCATACCCCTTTCCAGAAGGGACCGGGTCAGGCGCGACGAGTCACGGATATCGGCCTTCACAATAACGTGACGCAGCACTTTGTCTTCGCTGGGCTTCTGTTCTTCCGGCAGCAGGAATTCGTACAGCGTGCCGTTCATGGCGGAGAGTTCGCGAATCTTCCAGTTGCCGATCAGATTGCCGCTATCCATGGTGGAATTCAGCGCTTCCAGCCGCCGCAGGTCGCGGTGATAACGGAAAAAGTCGCGCAGAAATCGTGCCGCCATTTTCGCCCGTTCAGTCCCACGGCAGCCAGCCACGCGCGCGGCCGCCGCGTACAAGCTTTGCGAAGACAGCTTGCCGTGCTCTTCGATCAGTTTTTCCACCCGGTTGCGCTCTTCGCGGGAGATCAAAGCATTCTTCAATTGTTGCGCGTTGATACGTGGCGAATATTCGGCCAGCAGCGGCACCGCCTCGTAGGAAGCAACGACGTGGTCCATCAGCTTTTCGCGCTCCAGCGTTTCCATCCAGGCTTCGAGCCGGGACTTCTGACTTCGCCCTTCGTGAGTAGCCTCGTCGGGCAATCCACTTCCCACCAGTTCATGCGCGTTTTCGGGAACATTCAGCCAACCGTCAGTCACGGTGTCGTCGTCGGCCGTCGAACCAAGATTCAGAGAGAGAAGAAATTCGCGGACAATCCGGCGCACGTTGGAGAAACGATCCGGGTCGCGATCGAAGTTGCCCAGCATCACGTAGTGCTCGGCATTCAGATAGGTATCGCAGCCGTCTTCCGTAAAGATCAGCGGATTCAAGAAGAGCCGGTATTCCATCTCGCTGTGATTGCCGAACAGCGAGCGCCGCATGCGCGCCAAAGTTTCTTTCTCGATCTCGCGCAGAATATGAAATAACTCCTGACCGGTCTTACGCAGAATAATCTTCTTCGCTACCTGGAAGCTGGCAACGCGCTCGCGATATTCCAACGCTTTCTGCTGCCGCACTCCCTCGTAAGTCTTCAGCATCATGCGGCCGCGTTCGAGAACCTGGGCAAACTGCGCATTCAACTCAATGCGAAGGAATTTTACGATCGCCACCCGCGCCAGAGCATCGACTGAGAGATTTTCTCTCGCCTTGGCACGATTCAAGGCGGACACGTGCAGGTCAGCCAGGAGCGGCTTCAATTCAGAAGCGCTTCCCTTGCCAGACTGGGTTCGGGCACGCTGAGACGATCCGATGAAATGGTTGCTCGCCGCTCCGTCTTTGACCTCCGCTGCCAGCAGGCCTTCCATGTCTCCGTGACGGAGAATCAGACGAGCAATCTGCAGCCGGACTTGTTCGACAAATTTTGGACTTAGATGAACATCGTGACGCAGATTGTCGACCCCGAGCTGCAGATCGGCCAGCGTAAGCTTCGGAATATAGGAGCCGAGTTGAGGAGGAAGCGCCTCTTCGGCTGAACGTCCGAGTCTGAAGATAGGAATGCGTGGCATCGTCGACGTTCGATATCAGGTAGATCGCGGAATTGGTCTCTCGGACTCGGCGGCGCAGTTTGCTTGCTTCCGCTGCGTCTTACCACGACTGACAACGCGCGGAACATTCCTTCCGCGCATGTCTTTCGCGCATGTAAACCGCTGATTTTCCTACCTATACCGAGCGTAGCATGCGATCAAACTCGACCAAAGTTACTCAAGTTTCGGAAGCGTCCTCAGTGCGATATTTGAACCTCAGGGTCGAGTGTCCAGAGGATGGGATGCCTTTTCGAAAAACTCGTTTTGCAGCTTGAGACTTTGCTGGTCGGCTTTAACGGCGCGTATGGCTTTTACGATGCCGGCAATCCAGGCGTTCATTCTGAATTGACCAAATTCGACGGTAGCCAGCGAACCGTCGCCCGAATAGTGATTGGGAAAACGCGTGTACCACCAGATTCCGGTGTAAAGATTGTCGGGAAGCGGTTGGCGGGCCAGATCGCTTCCGGACTCGCTTTTCGCACGGTCCTGATGAACCAAATCAGGATGCACAACCATCATGGTCGAAGTTTCAGATTCACCGGCATGGAAATCCGGGCCGGTGCTCTTTGCGACGGGCCCACCCGACGGCGTTTCTACCCCGCTCAGAATGTAGACAACATAGTCGTGACGCTTTTCCAACTGGCTTTGGGCAAAGAAGGGAAGCAGGTGCCCGTTGCCGCCATGTCCATTGACGATAATGACTTTTTTGCATCCGTTTCGCGCCATTTCGTCGGTGGTTTCCTGCAAAAGCTGTAACTGCAGCTCCCGGCTGTAGGCAACCGTTCCGGGCTCATGCCGGGCCTCAAAAATCTGGCCAAAATAGTATTCGGGAAAGACCACCGCATAGTCCTGTTCGGCCGCGTGCAGGGTCGCGTAGCGCACGTCCAGCAGATCCGTTCCCAAAGGCAGATGCGGCCCATGTTTTTCCAGGATGCCGAAGGGCAACAGGCAGGTTCCCTGCGACTGTTGGATGGCGGCACGGAAGTCACTCGCGGTGAGTTCTTCCCAGTGGGTCGACAGTTTCGTTTGCGACCAACTCATCTGAGCACACAACACTATCAATCCAAAGACAGTTGCTATTTTATGCATGAGGATTCTCCGAGGCGCGCATTTTAGCATTCGCAGGTAGTCACCGTTACTTCGGTCACCGTGCGAACGCGGAGACCTCAAGGTATGATTTCTGCAACCGGAACTTTCATGAAGAAACTAAAATTTTTGGTTTCGTTGACGACCAACGACAACGACTATCAGATCGAGCAGGCTGCATCCGCCGAAGCAGCAGCGCGAAGCCTGGGTGTGGATTTGCAGATTGTCTACGCCGATAACGATTCGATCACTCAGAGTCAACAGATTCTAAACGTCATTCAGTCGCGCTCCGACGCTCATCCCGACGGCATCATTTTTGAACCTGTAGGCGGAACCGCACTTCCCCAGGTAGCTCGAGCCGCAGTGGGGGCCGGCATCAGTTGGGTGGTGCTGAATCGAAACGTCGATTACATCGCCGACATCCGCAAGTCGCAGCGGGTCCCGATTTTCGGAGTCAGCTCGGACCACGAAGAAATCGGCCGAATCCAGGGCCTTCAATTTGCCGCCCTACTGCCTAAGGGAGGGACCGTTCTCCACATTCAAGGACCGTCCGAGAGCCTGGCCGCGAAACAACGCACGACGGGTATGTACGAGACCAAGCCGGCCGACGTTCAGGTGAAGGTCATGCGGGCGCAGTGGACCGAGGCGAGTTCACATCGCACGGTCAGTTCCTGGCTGCGTTTGTCCACCTCACATCAGAACCGGATCGATCTGATCGCCGCCCAGGACGACGGGATGGCTTTAGGCGCGCGCAAAGCCTTTCAGGAATTGCCCGACAACGCCGCCCGGCAACGATGGCTTAGCCTGCCTTTCATCGGATGCGATGGTTTACCAAAGACCGGGCAAGCCTGGGTAAAGCGAGGCCTTTTGACTGCGACCATCTTTGCCGGACCGAATACGGGCCAGGCATTGGAAATGCTGGTCAAAGCTCTCCAGACCGGCACGATGCCTCCGGAAAATACCCTGACCACTCCGGTTTCCATTCCGGCTCTTGACGTTCTGGCAGCCGCGCACGCGGAGAAGTCGCGCTTGCTGTCGGTGTAATCGACATCCGTATTTTCCAGCTTCGCACGCGAGACAATCCCGGGAAAACCATCTGCAAGGAAACTACGGGGGTCCTTCGACTGCGCAGTTGCTCCGCAAAACGAAGCAATTTCTTCGCTCGGCATGACAGTTATCGTGGGCGGGTTCAGAAGTTTTGACGCCTTTAGTCGTATAGGTCAAGTGCTTCGTCGTCGTCCACGGAAGTAGCTTAATGGTCCAACTTTGGTAAATTAGTCGGGTCTATACCAAAGGAGAAAAGATGCCCACCCTGGTCGCGCAGCCCACGCGCATCCGCGCAGCCGGCACCAAACCTAAACTGATCGACGAATTCATCGGTCGCGTAAATACGCAGACGCCGGGAGTCAGCGTGGCCCACATGCGCAGTCCCCAAGGATGGGAGGAACCGGGTCAAACTCCTGAATTTGACGAATTCACCATCGTGCTGAAAGGAATGCTTCGCGTGACACACAAGGATGGCGAACTGGATGTTCGCCCAGGACAAGCAGTCATCGCCCATGGCGGTGAATGGATCCGATATTCCACGCCCGATGAAGGCGGAGCAGAATACATCGCGGTGTGCCTGCCGGCATTCGCCATGGAGACCGTGCATCGCGACGCGTGACCTGACGGCCGGAAGTTTTTGCATTTCCCGCAGAGTATCGAACAAAGGGATTTGATTTTAAATTGTGTTTATTAAGAATCTGCGATCAGGGCGCTTCAATCAATTCCATCTTGCCGTCTCGCGTGCGGTGCAGCACCATCAGCGTGCCTTTAGGATCGCGGAAGACGAACACGTCGCGATCGCGGAAGTGTACTTCTTTGATTGCTTCCTCGAGAGTCATGGGCCGCATGGCAACGGCGTCTTCAGAGCGGACCAGATGGATTTCCGTGGACTTGGCCACTGCGGGAAATTTGTGGACCAGCAGTGAAACTTCTGTTGCCTGTGCGAGTCCAATCGCCGCGGGCAAAGTCTCCTGCAGCGATTCCTTGCCATTCCATTTCTTGAGATCGTGGCGCTTTTTGCTCCGCCAGCGGGTCTTGTACTTGACCGCCTGCTTTTCCAGATGCTCGAGCGCTTCGTTGACCGCGGACTTCATATCCCCGGCCTGAGCTTCACTCACCAGGGGGCCGTTGTGCGGACTGATTGTAATTTCCGCCTTGTGCCTGCGCTTTTCCGCCGCCAGTATTACTTTGCTGTCGAATTTGTCGCCGAGGATCTTGCGGATTTTTGCCAAACCGGTTTCAACCGACTTGCGGATGGCGGGAGTGATTTCGTAGTGTCTGCCGGTGAACTCTACGTTCATGAGCGCCTCTGATTCGGATAGAGGATCTAACTAACGTTGTCATCGTGAGCGCAGCATTTGCGTTCGCTTGCGAATGCGAATGCGGAGTCGAAGGATCCCTATCGGCTCAACCGCATCATTATTTCTAGTTTCCTTGCGCTTCATCGAACCCCAGGCTTCGCCTTCACAGTCGATCGTAGGGGTCCTTCGACTTCGTGCGCTTCGCGAAGCATCCACTCCGCTCAGGATGACACACGCGCCTTCCCGCTCTACTTTTTTACTCTTCGCTGGTGAGTGCTGGGAATGCGCATATCTTCACGATATTTCGCAACCGTGCGCCGGGTGACCTGAATGCCCTGAGATTGAAGAATTCGAGTGATCTGCTCATCGGTCAAGGGGCGGCTCGGGTCTTCTTCCTCAATGAGCTTTTTCACGCGGCGCTTCAGGATGAGCAATGACGTGCCTCCACCCTGGGGGCCGTTCACGCTTTCGCTGAAAAAATAGCGCAGCTCAAAGACTCCTTGAGGCGTGTGCGCATACTTGCTGGCAACCGCCCGGCTTACCGTCGACGGATGCACGCCGATCTCTTCAGCCACCTCTTTAATCATCATCGGCTTGAGCTGGTCGATGCCTTTTTCCAGGAAGTCCTGCTGCCGGGTCACGATCGAATAGCAGACCTTGGTGATGGTTTGCTTGCGCTGCTCAATGTTTTTTATGAGCTGGATCGCGCTCTTGTAGCGCTCCTTGACGTAATTGCGGGTGTCTTTGTCGTTGGTCTCGCGGGTCAGGAGGCGCTTGTAGGCTGGGTTTAGACGCAACACGGGAACGTCGTCCTCGTTCATCATCACCAGCCACTCGTCCCCATGCTTGATGAATGCGACATCGGGCTCGATCAGGCGTGGCTGGCTCTTGTTGTATCGCAAACCCGGACGGGGATCGAGAGTTCTAATGTACTCCAGAGCCTCCTGCACAGCTTCGGGGGTGCGACCGATGGCTCGCGCGATTTCCTTATACTGTTTGTTTTGCAGCGCCCGGAGATGCTGGTCCACGATAGCGACCGCGTCTGTCAGCACCTGCCCGGTGGCCTCGCCGTTACCATTCTTTTGCGATCCTAGTTGCGCCTGGTGGTAGCGCAATTGATAAAGCAGGCAGTCGCGCAAGTCGCGGCAAGCAACACCCGGCGGATCCATCTGGCGCACCAGGTCCAGAGCTTCGTGGAGTTGATCAACATCGTAGCTGGGCTGAAACGCGGGCTGGGTTGACTTTCGCGGCGCAGCCGGCGGCTCAACGTTCGGCACTGCCGGAGGCGGTATCGCCGGTTCCGGTGTGGCAAGTCCGGTTCCGTCCATCACTCCGGAAACCGACGGACTGGCGGGGTCGCCAGCGGCCCATTTTGGTTCGGCTGACAATGACGGGTCGGCTTCATCTGTCTCGCCTTCCACCAACTCTGTTTCGCCTGCCTCAGTACTCAACCCAAGAGCCGCAGCTTCCTTGACCAGGTTTTCGGCGATCGTGGCGTCTACTTCTGGCGAGGCCGGGGGCGCGATGCCCAGCAACTCCTCATCGCTGGCGATCAGGTAGCCGTCTTCGCTCAAATTCCCGATGATGACTTCGGCTGCTTCTCGTACTTCGGGTCCAACCGACAAGGCACCCAACTGCCAGGCCAGATGGTCCGAGAGCGTCGTAGGCTTGGAGAGAAAGTTCTCGAACGAAGGGCGCTCGATCTCCTCCATCTCGCTGCGGCTGCGATACCCGGGATCGAGATATTCCTGAAAAAATGAACCAAAATCGATCTCTTCGAAGGGATCTTTCTTCTCCTCAGCCGTGACGGTATTGGCCTCGGGCGCAAGGCGTTCGCGATCTTCTTCCTGGCGAGCGGCATCATCCAGCAGGGGTACGGTGTCTTCCAGTTCCTCCAGCACCGGATTTTCCACCATCTCGGCGGTGATCATGTCGCGCAGCTCGAGCTTGTTGAGCGCAAGCACGCTGACCATCTGCACCAGGCCGGGCGTGAGGATCTGTCGCTGCGACAGTCTCAGGTGGAGCTTGGGTTGAAGTAAAACCATAATTAGTCGTGGTCTTTAATCGTTGGTCTTTGGTCGTTGGCGGTTTGAATCCAAGCTCTGGCTGTCTAGCGGAGCCAACTGCTGAGGACAAACAACCAACTTCAAACAACCAACGACTGGTCTCATACCAGTGAAAAACTCTCTCCCAAGTACACTTTCCGTACCTGGGGATCGCTGGCCAGTTGCTCGGGCATGCCCGACGCTAAAATTCGCCCGCCATCGATGATGTATGCCCGGTCGGTCACCGCCAACGTCTCGCGGACGTTATGATCGGTGATCAGCACTCCGATTCCGCTCGACTTCAGGTCGCTGATGATCTTCTGCAGATCAAGCACGGCGATCGGGTCGATTCCGGAAAAGGGTTCGTCGAGCAAAATGAACGTTGGGTTGATGCAAAGAGCGCGGGCAATTTCCACGCGCCGCCGCTCACCCCCGGACAGAGCGTACCCACGATTCTGGCGGATATGCTCCAGGCCCAATTGATCGATCAACTCTTCCATTTTTTCCCGGCGCTCGTGCCAGGAGATGGGCTGGGCTTCCAGCACGGCGAGGATGTTTTCCTCAACCGTAAGCTTGCGGAACACCGAAGCTTCCTGAGGGAGGTAGCTTATTCCGTACTGGCGTGCCCTTAAGTACATCGGCACGTCTGTGATCTCTTCGTCGTCGATTAAAACCCGGCCGGTATCGGGGGGTATCAAACCGACGATGGTGTAAAACGTTGTGGTCTTGCCGGCCCCGTTTGGCCCAAGCAAACCAACAACTTCGCCCTGCCCAACCCGAATGCTGACCCCGTTTACAACCCGCCTGCCACGGTAGGATTTGCCGATTTCGTCTGTGGCCAGGGTACGCATTTAACGTGCCACTCGGGTCTGGGTGACACTAGGAGATAAATTATTGCCTTCGACCAAAACCCTACCATCGTGTCTGAACAAAGTCAACGAAACCCCGGTAATCTTGCCGTGTTCGGCATCAAAAATGCTAGGCGATCCGCCGCTTAAAACAAACATGTCGTCTGCCGCCGTATAGACCAGGTGATCGCCCACCGCCCGACGTCCCGGTTGGGTCACCACCACTTGGTCCCGGGCAACGATGCGATCAATCTTTCCGGTGCCCGAAATCGCCTGATTCGTCACTGCCGTGTTCGATAAAGCTTTATCCCGCGCCTGCAGGAACACATCCATTACATTTGCGGTAATTGTGAGGTCAGCGCCCTTGGCCTGGACTGCATCCTCGAACGTCGCTTTGCGTTCAGTATCGGTGTAATTCAGCCTTCCGGAAGTAATTTTGACCGGAGTTACCTTGCCACTTCTTTCTGTTTGCAACAGCACCGTTGAGACCGGTTCGGCTGCAGTTCCTTTAGCCACCACCGACCGGTGGTCGCGATCGAACTCGATTGAAGGCGCCTGAATTACGTTGGCGTTCTGCCACAAACGTGCTTCCCCGGTGTACAAGGCAATGGCCGGGCCGCTGTGCGCCGTCATTCTTTGAGAACTCACGTGAATGGGATCTGACGCCGCCAGCAGGGCTCCGTTGGGCTGGGCTTTCAAGTCACTGTAGGTGCTCTTCACCTCTCCTTCAGCCACAGCTTCGCCGGTAGCTCGATTCAGACGCATGGTGCGGCTTGTGGTGGTCATGCCGCCGTCGATCACACGCGGAGAGCCGCCAAGAACCAGAATCTGATCGGCGGGGGTGTAACTGGCGCGGTCGCCCCAAGCTTTTCGTTCGCCGTCGACGTAGGCGACGCTTCCCTGCTGGATCATCGAAACGATGCCACTCCCCCGGCGAAACGAAGCGTCCAGCATGTTGCTGGTGCTCACCCGGTCCGGCTGGCCGGGGGTTTTGGACACGACACGCGCGTTCGGAGAGCCATGCAAGCTGGCTAGCTGCCCCAGGCTGTCGAACATGGCTTGAAACTTGCCCGCAGTGACCAGCGTCTGCTGCCCGTCGCTGGGGATTGGGCGGAGCACAATCTGAGCGGCGCCGGAGGTATCCGCGCGCTTAAGACGGCCATTCGCCACGATGAAGTCAATGACGGCCGCCGTAATTTCCACGTCCTGCGCGGTAGCGGAAGCCGTGGCCGGGGTCTGGTGCTGCACCAGTCTGACGTTGTCCTGGCTGTGCACAGTCTTCAACACATTTTTCCCGACGAAATTCAGGACAGCCCGGCCCGCGTACCCTTGCACCGGCTGCGGCCCTGAATTTTCCATCCGCACCCCACCGGAAAAGATTGCCGTGTGCAATGTTTCTCCGCCGTCGGACATCAGCAATTCCAATTGGCTGGATTGAACTTTGCCGGCTTTGGAGTCGTCTGATTCAACCTTTACGTTACCGCTGGCCAAGATCCGCTCCACTGTGTTATCGGAGCGCAAAAAAAGGGTTCCCTTATCGGATGAAGCTCGGCGCGCACCGTTCTGGATCCGCGGAAGATCGAAGTCAACGACACGTGGATCCTTGGTGATGGTTCCATGAACGGCGGTCAGATGGGCGGGCGTGGCACCGTTAAAATTCACGTCGACCTGCGACTGCAGCGTGAGGACGGTCGTATTGGCCACGTAGCTTAACCCAATCGAGGACCCCTTCGCCTGGGGCAGGCTGAAGTCAACTTTTTCCTGAGTGCGCGCATTCCCGGTTTTCTGGTTAAAGAGCAAATTCGTAGTGGTGAGATGGATCGGATTTTTCAGCTCTTTAGGCGTGGCCTGGTCGGGATGAATGATGCCCTCGGGATTGGCTTCCAGGTCCATCTGAACCTGGCCTTTCCCCATGACGTCTCCGGATTGCGGATCATATTCAAAATCCGCGCCGTAGATTTGGTCGAACCGGCTGGAATCGCGGCCGTAAAGCGTAATGGTAACGTCGTGCAGTTCGGCTCGTCCGCCGGATTTGTATTGAACCGCCTTGCTGGCCTCGATCTTGAAGATGGTATGTCCCTGTTCCGATCGGGATACGGTAAAACCTTTGGCGCTCTGCTGAATCTCGACGCCGATCTTCGCCGGAACCTCCTTCAGCGCATTTTCCACTTTGTTGCGGGCGTAAAAATACACTCCGGCCACCAGCAGCAGGAGGCCGATGGCGCTGGCCGCAAACCATCGCCGAAGGCTGGAAATCTGAAGCGGCATCCAACACAAGTCTACATCCAGGCGCGTGCGCCCCGCAGGCGCTGCCACCGTAAGAGCTTGCTGCTGGGGCCTGAAAATTCAGCATCGTCTAAACTCGAGGCACTATGAATCGGCAAGAGCCCGCGCTCCTGGATTTGCAGAACATCTCCGTCATGCGCGGAGACAAAGTAGTGCTCGAGAATTTCAGCCTGGTGATCCGCAACGATGAACATGTGGCCATTCTCGGCCCTAACGGGTGCGGGAAATCTACTCTGATCAAGACCATAACCCGGGAATGTTATCCCGTGGCTCGAGAGGGCTCATCGATGTCCATTCTCGGTCAGGATCGCTGGGATGTCTTCGAGCTGCGATCTCTGCTGGGGATTGTGTCCAACGATCTGCTATCAAAGAGCGCGGGAGATGTCAGCGGACGCGACGTTGTGCTCTCGGGATTCTTCAGCAGCGCGCGTATTTTTCCACATCATGTGGTTGATCCGAGGCAGCGGCAGCTGGCCGAAGAGGCTCTGGAGCAACTGCAAATCTTGCACCTCGCCCAACGACCGGTTTGCGAGATGTCCTCGGGTGAAGCACGCAGGATACTTATCGCCCGGGCACTGGTACACAAACCCCGAGCCCTGCTGTTCGATGAACCCAGCAACTCCCTCGACGTCTTCGCCCGTCATGCGCTACGCCAAACTATGAGCGGGCTGGCAATATCGGGTATTGGAATTATTCTGGTCACCCACGATCTCTCCGACCTGATCCCGGAAATCGAGCGCGTCCTGCTGATGTCGAACGGACGGGTTGTCGAAGACGGGCCAAAAGATCTGATGCTGCAGAGCCCACGCCTGGGAGATTTGTTCCGAACCAAAGTGCACGTGGACCAACGGGACGGCTACTACCATTTGTGGTGAGGCGGTTGCACCAAGACTCATCAACGAAGCGCTGACGGACGAGTGCAAGGTTTCAGATTTCCTTCGGGTAAACTATCGCCCTTCGTGGTCGATGATTTTTCTAGCGGTTGAAGAAAATTTTTAGCTCACGACCTCGCCGCAATTGCTTTTCCTTCTTCGGCTGAGATGTCGCTCGCTATTTTCTCCACCCGCATGAAATCCCGTAGCGAGAGTTCGAGGCCACCGTATTCGGGATGGTCGTTATTGTCCACCGTGAAGGCAATGTCGAGTGTGTCGTTGGGAAGAAGGCCGGCCTGCTGACAGCGTTCAGCCATGTGCCAGCCTAAAGCATCAAAGGTGACGGCCTGTCGCCAGTGTGCATTCGGTAGATTTCTTTTTGCAGCCACCGCCGGCCCCAGCTTCAATTTCACATGCTTGTCTTTAATAATTCGGGGCGAGGCCATCAGCCGAACCGTGCGTGCGGCAAAGACCGGCTGCGGGTTGCCCACGCCAAACGGTTCCAGCCTCTCGAAAACGCTAAACAGTTCAGGCGTGAGATCGCCCAGCGACAGATTGGCGTCCACCGCCAGCGAGGGTTCGAAGTCAGCCAGGGTCAGACGCGAGCGCGCGAATTCATCCAGGCGCGCCCGCAGTTCCGGCAAACTCGCAGAAGGTAGCGAGAAGCCTACCGCATGGGCGTGTCCGCCGAAGCGTGTAAACAAACCCGCGCAAGATTCCAGCGCGTTCAGAAGATGGAATGCGCGAATTGAACGGCCGGAGCCATGCGCTTCCTCGCCGTTTCGCGAGATCACCAGTGCCGGTCGTCCGTAGCGCTCGACGACTCGAGTGGCGGTGATGCCGATCACGCCGCGGTGCCAGCCGTCACCGTCGATGACAATGCAGAATGCGTCACGGGAAGCCGGCTGCTCTTCGAAGTGCGTCGCAATGGATTGCAGAATGCTCCGCTCTTCATCCTGCCGGTCGCTGTTGAGGTGGTCAAGTTTGTCGGCGATTTCTCTTGCCCGGACGGCATCTTTCACGCTGAAGAGTTCGATCACGTCGCGGGCAACATCCATGCGGCCTGCGGCATTGATTCGCGGCGCGATGCGAAATGCAACTTCACCCGACGTCAGCGCCCGTCCGTTCCCTAATTGCGCGACTTCGAGCAGGGCCTTAAGCCCGGCATTCACCGGCGCACGCAAGCCTTCCAGTCCCAACCTGGCAAATACTCGATTTTCACCGGTGAGGGGCACCGCGTCGGCGATCGTGGCAATGGCCACAACTTTCATAAAGGAGAGCAACAGCGCACTCTGTTTGCTCTCCGCAATTCGGCGTTCGATCAGACCCTGCGCCAGTTTGAAAGCCACCCCTGCGCCGCAAAGTTCCTTGCACGGATAAGCGCAGCCGGATTGATTGGGATTGAGCACCACCAACGCCTCAGGAATGCCCTGCGAACCCGGCAGGTGGTGGTCGGTGACGATTAGATCCACCCCGAGCCGGCGCGCGGTCTGGGCGGGAGTGAAGGCGCGGATGCCCATGTCCACGCTGACAATCAGCTTGATGCCGGCAGCAGCCGCTTTCTCAATGACATCGTCGCGCATGTCGTAGCCGTCACGAATGCGGTGTGGTACATGGAATTCGGCGGTGCCGCCGCACAACTCAATCGCGGTTTTGAGTACGACGATGGCGGTGGTGCCGTCCACGTCGTAATCCCCGTAGATGAGAATCGGCTCCTGGTTTTCGATGGCCGCTTCAATTCGGTCCACCGCCGCTTTCATACCCGACATCAAATACGGCGAATGAAGATGAGTAATCTGAGGATTGAGGAATTTCTCGGCAGCCTCGGACTCAGTAATGCCCCGCATGACCAGCAGATGAGCAAGGGCCGAAGCGATTTGCGTATTCTTCAGGCCAAGAGAAGGCCGGGAAATCAACTCGGATGTCAGACGTTCGACAACTGACGTGTCCGCAGTTTTTAAGTCCCAACGCATGAAGTGGCAGCTTTCGGAACCTGATTATAGCGGTGAAGGTTGTCGGAATCGGCAGTTAAAACCTGCTTTGATGGCAGACGTCTCTTCTGCTGACTATCAGGTCTCGTCGTCCTGGTCAGGTTCGTCAATGGGGATACCACCGAAATCCTCGGATAGTTCCAGCAGGCGCTGATAATGGTCATACCAATCGGTGGAGGCTTCATAAACCATCATGATGCCCTGATGGGCGAAGCCCAACTGGACGAATCCGGTTTTGCCGACGTAGATTCGCAACCATCGGGCTTCATCAATGTCTTCGTCATTGGTGAACTCGGTATGGCCCAGATGTTCGATCATCTGGTCGAGCTCTTCCCGGCGCAGAGTCCACGCATCCATGGTGACAAAGGGAGCGGAGGCAGCCTTGGCCAATTCCACGAAATCCTTCCAGCTATCCGGGTTATCCTCGGTTTTCCAGACGACGCTCTGTACCTCTTCGTAGTCAACGTAACCGTGGAAGCGGCGCATGCCATGGCCTTCAATGAAGGCAATCATGTCATCTTTGAGCCCCGCCAGGTTGTCGGGAACAGGAACCATTTATTTCTGCATTGTATTCCTGAATTTGGGCGTTTGTCCTTGGGCGTTCGTCGTTCGCTTAACCTCAAACATATTTTGGAGATCAAGCCAACGACCAGGGACACGCGACCAACTCAAACCCTGTGCTACACTACGTGTTTCATAAACGCCAACTGATCCGCGCTATGCTTCTTTCCAAAGAATATGTGGGCTACCTGGCCCGCGAAGTCACCAAAAAGCTGATTGCGGGCGGCCACATTGAGACTAAAGCCGTTCCTGCGGTCACGGAAAAGGTGCACGCCGCCATACTCGAGGAATTGTCGCTCGAGGACCGCATTAATGACGAGGTTCGCGTCATTTTAGAAGCTTATTCCGAAGAAATGCGCCGCACCGGCGCCAACTATCAGGAGATGTTTCGCAAAGTTAAGAGCGAATTGACCCGCAAGTACAAGGCGGTACTGTGAGAATCAGCCGTGACAAGGTAAATAAGGTCGCGCATGTGGTGGCCGACGCGCTGGCTGAAGTTGACGAAGTTGACTTCGTCGAAGACCGGAACACGATTCGCCTCGAAGTACGCAAGATTCTCGAAGAACTGCTCAACAACGAAGCCCGCATCGACCAGACGGCGCGCCAGAAGATCGAAAGCCAGAAGCGAACGATCCTCGAAGGCAGCCAGGAATGGGATATCCTTTACCGGAAGTACTACAACGAAGAAGTGAAGAAGCTGGGAATATAGAGTTAGTCGTTGGTCGATAGTCTTTGGTCAATAGCCGTTGAGCGTTTGCCATTCATCTTTCTTGATTCCTCATCGCCATCGTAGACTATCCTCTCGTTGTCCTTTGCGAACTTTGCGGCCTTCCTTTGCGACCTTTGCGGTTAAAATCTTTTCGGTTTCCGCAATGAGCGCAGCAGCCAAGCCTGGGCTACTTGTCGATAACACGTGAGCCAAATATCAAAAATCACCAGCCTGGTGAAACAGGCATCCCGCGACGCGGGATTTGAGTTCGCAGGAATCGCGCCAGTACGCGATTTTGACGAACTGGATCGCTTCCGCGAATGGGTCGCCGCCGGGCGCGCCGGCGAAATGCAATATTTGCAGGCTCGCGACGATTCCGGCGCACTGAAACGCGCCTCACTTAGGATCACTTTGCCTTGGGCGCGATCCGTTATCGTTTGCGCTATCAACTACAACACGGCGCATCCTTACTCAACCCAGGTCGATGATCCCGAGCGCGGCTGGATTGCCCGTTATGCCTGGGGACAGCAGGATTACCACGAAGCGGTGCTGAAACGCCTTCGCACAGTGGAGCGCGCGGTGCGAGACGCCGCGTCTGCGGCCGAAATTCGCGAATTACAAACTCGCTCCTACGTCGACACCGGTCCGCTCGTCGAACGGGTTTACGCCAAATATGCGGGCGCCGGGTGGTTTGGCAAGAACACCTGCATCATCAATCAGAAGCTGGGTTCGTGGTTGTTTCTCGGCGTCATCCTGACTTCGCTTGAACTGGAAGCGGATTTGCCGGCGCCCGACCGGTGCGGCACTTGTACGCGCTGTATCGATGCCTGTCCCACGGACGCTTTGGTCGCGCCTTATCAACTCGACTCCAATCGTTGCATCTCATACCTCACCATAGAAAAACGCGGCTCTATCGCCGAGGACATCAGGTCGAGCATGGGCCACGAAGTTTTTGGCTGCGACATCTGTCAGGATGTGTGCCCGTGGAATCGTAAAGCGCCGACGACCACTGCAGACGAGTTCCAACCGAAGGAACATTTTGTCAATCCCGCCCTCGAATGGATGGCGGGAATTACGGTCGAAGACTTCCAACAAACGTTCCGTGGGTCGGCGATACGTCGAGCGAAACGCAGCGGCCTGCGGCGGAATGCCGTGATTGCCATGGGCAATAGCGGAAACCCGCGTTTCAGGGCAATCCTCGAGTCTCTTAAAACCGACGAAGATAAGGTTATAGCGGAAACGGCAGAGTGGGCAGCCCGGCAACTTTCTCAGAAGGCGCCGTCTTTCGAAGCCAAGGCCCCGCTGGACGACCTTATTAACGCCCGGCACCAGTTACCTTGAGCACGTCGGCAGTCTCTTCCGGCGTGGTAGCATCCATTCACATCTAAGTCTCTTCACTGTGGTTCGAACATGCTTAACACCGGCTTCCGCCCGCGAATCTTTATATCCGCCATCTTCAGCTTTGTCGTTTTTGCAGTCACCGCCTGCCCGCCAGCATTTTCACGCAACAACGAACCCAAGTGGCTGCGTATAAGTTCGGCCCATTTTTCCGTGCTCACCGATGCGGGTGAAAAAAAGGGGCGTGAAATAAGTCTGCGACTGGAACAGATGCGAGACATCTTCGCCCAGGTATTCCTCAAAACAAAAGTCCAAATGCCCGAACCTTTGGACGTGATCGCTCTGCAGTCGGACGAAGAGTATTTGCGGGTAGCCCCGATCCGAAAGGGTCAGCCGATCTCGGCGCCAGGGTTTTTTTTGGCCGGAGACGATCGCAATTATGTCGTGCTCGATCTCGCCGCCGAAGATAGCTGGCGTGCAATCTCGCGCGATTTTGCCCGCCTGTTCTTAAACTTCAACTATCCCCCGACCCAGAACTGGTTTGATGAAGGGTTTGCGCAATACTTTTCCAGCCTGCGGCTTGGCGACACCCAGGCACAGCTAGGCGGCGATCCGGCAGTGAGCCAGCCCTGGAATCGCGGTTTCCCCGGCAAATCAGCGGCTGACCCCGGCCCTCCCAGATCGTTCTCGGAATTGCTCAACCGCCAGTGGCTGCCTTTGCCTGAATTGTTTGCCATGCGAGCGGGACCCACGGGCTACCCACCTATGTTCTACGCGCAGTCATGGATTGTGATGCACTACCTGCTCACACAAAATAAGCTGTCTGACGCCGGGGCTTATTTCGGTCTCGTACAGATTAAAAAAGTTGCTATCCCGCAAGCCATCACGCAGGCGTTCGGCGTCAGCGCTGATCAACTGGAACAGGCCATCAAAGATTACTTCCAATCTTTTTCATCTTTGACACCGGATCAGGCGAACCCTAAGGCCGGGGGCGCCGGCAGACTGAATCAGTTTCCCGCTCCTTTGGGTCCGCTTGACGTGGGAGGCACCGTCAAAGACGTCCCCATCGGCGAAGCCCAGGCCCTGGTCGCGGAAATGATGGTGCGAATGCCCGAGCACGTCGATCAAGGCGAAAAAGATCTACAGACAGTCGTCGCCGATCCCAAGATGGATAACGGAGTTGCTCACCGTGCCCTGGCATGGGTCCGAATGCAAAGAAAAGAATTCGATCAGGCCGCCGAAGAGCTGACCCGGGCCCGCGATTTGGACACGCGCGATTTCTGGACTCATTACTATCTGGCATTGATAAAATTTCGCGCCAGTCAGTTGAATCAGAAGCCGATTGAAGGTGTTTCCAACATGATCCAGGACCTGGTCTATGTAGTCGACCGGCAACCTGATTTAGCCGAAGCTCACTACATGCTTGCGGTGGCCAGGCTGCAAGGTGGAGGTGTGCATTCAGCGACCGATTCGATAAAAATCGCGATTCAACTCAGCCCTCGTAACGAGCAGTACCTGCTCAACCAGGCGCAGATCGAACTGGCGGGAAAGAAGTGGGACGACGCGACTACCGTGCTGCGGCGTCTTAAGGACAGTTCGGATCCGCAAATCGCGCAAGCGGCGCAAAAGAGTTTGGACGATCTGCCGACCCTGAAGAAGTATGGGGTTCTGCCTCAGGATAGCGCTTCGCAGACGGCCGCGGCGGGGGCCGCAAATCCGTTGTCGAATTCCTCCACGAGTGCAGCTGATCAGGATAGCGATGACGCAACTTCCGGCCAAAACGAATCCTCTCCAGCGGAACCGGTACAGGACCGGCGCAAAGTTCAGTTCGTTCGCGGAAAGTTGATGAAGGTGGATTGTCAGAATCCGGCCGCCACAGTGACCGTAAAGACCAGCACACGAACTCTAAGATTGCGCACCGACAATTACAAATCGTTGCTACTGGTCGGAGCTGACGAGTTTTCCTGTTCCTGGACCGATCGCTCCGTGGTCGCGAACTACAAAGCAGGTGGCAAAGCGGATGGGGATTTGGTGTCGGTTGAAATTCAATAGCGTCCAAATAAACAACCCTCCCAGTGGAGGCTGAGAGGGCTCGCAGTGGTTGAAACTGGGACGTCTTATTGCACCCTCACCACATTTCCTGCCTGAAAGCCCTTCGGCCCCTTTAGCAGATCAAACTCCACGGTTTCGCCTTCATTCAGCGTGCGATACCCATTCTCCTGAATTGCGGAGAAATGAACGAAAACGTCTTCGCCGGTGGAGCGCTGGATGAACCCGTATCCCTTCGCCCCGTTAAACCACTTTACTGTGCCCTTCTCTCTCACAAAGAACTCCTTTCGCTTCTGTTCGGTGATTTAACTTTCCTCTCCCCCGTGAAGCTCGCGCTTCTTACAACCCCCCTTCGAAGGAAACGAAAGCACAGCCGAGCTGCAACCCGTCCTTAAAATTGCGCCCACAAAAAAATCCGTCAGTCTGGATTGTGGGAAACCACAGAGCCAAACGTCCGGAGTAATCGAGCTGGCGCAATTTTGTGACTACAGGACACTAACTTCTACCCCAAACAACATGCTCGTTGCACCGTTCCCGGGCAGCGAGCAAAAGATAATATTCAGGAACTTCATTTCTGGCAAGCGAAGAAACACGAATAAGTTGTGAGCCGCAAAAAAATGTCAATCCAACGCCAAGATTTTCGGCCACCCCTGCGATACGTCTATTGTCCTTCCGTGTCTGGGGAGGGCACTTAACCCTCTGATAAGATTGGGGAAATGCATGACTTTGAGACACTGACGCCGGCCCCTCCGCCGCTCAAAACAACGCGACCCGGCGCCCCCGTTCGACCCGAAGAAAACGACACTGGATTGATCAGTTCGACGGTGAAATATCTGTTACGCACCGAGGTACATACGTTTGCGTTTTCCGTGGCCGCTAACGCCATCCTGTCGTTTTTCCCTTTTGTTCTGCTGCTGATGACTTTGATTCGGCGGGTATTCCACTCTCGCGTCATGGACGATGTTGTGGTGCAGTTGCTTCGCGATTCGCTGCCCGCTGGTCAGGATTTCCTGATCCGAAATCTGAATGCACTGGTGGAAGCACGTCATCGCGCACAATTGCTGTCCCTGGTTATTCTGCTGTTTACTTCGACCGGAATTTTCATGCCCATCGAAGTTGCGTTGAATCGCATCTGGCACTTCCCCAACAACCGCTCTTATTTCGGTAATCAGCTCATTTCGCTTGCGCTCGCGTTCAGTTGCGGAGTACTCGCGCTGCTCTCGGTTGCGCTGACCGCCGGCAATATTGGCTTCGTGGAAAATCTGTTCCGCAGTCATGGCCCGTTTGTGGTTCGGCTGGCCGGATTTCTCCTGATGAAGGTTTTCGCGGTCTCCGCCAGCATCGCGATTTTCTTTCTGATCTATTGGGTGTTGCCCAACGGGAAGGTTCCGGCACGGGCGGTCCTTTCGACGGCCGTGATGATGGGAATTATGTCCGAAGCCCTGAAATACGCCTACATCCTGGCCCTGCCGCGGCTGAATTTTCAGGAAGTGTATGGACCTTTCGCGCTCTCGGTCAGCTTGATGTTCTGGGCCTTCCTCACCGGATTGCTGTTGCTGACGGGGGCTCACCTTTCGGCTCGCGGTTACAGCCGACGTGTTTCCATTTAGTCTCGGCCAGGACTTTGCCTCAGACAAAACGTCATATGTCTTGGTCGCCCATCACACGCGCAGGTGACGACCGACACATATTTCCACCCCTCCTGCCATTAGCATCACGTAATTCCCTGTCGCAACTGGTCTCGTTTGAAACGAGGCTTTGTCATGCTGTTTCCCCTTCGATTCCTCATTGTGTTTGGGGCGGCCCTGGTTTCCTGGCCTGTTGCTGGACAAAATACGGCAACGGAAAGCTCAACCTCACTCATCGCCAACCTGCAGCTACTGAGCAGGAACGCGGGATATGTTTTCGATGGAACCGTGCTGTCAGTCAGCCCTGTGGCCCTGAACGATGGCAACAGCGTGCCTGCGTTCCAGATCACATTCCGCGTCGAACAGGCCATTCGGGGTACACATGCCGGGCAAATCCTGAGGATTCGCGAGTGGGCGGGATTGTGGAATGCCGGTGCACGTTACCGCACCGGTGAGCGCCTGCTGCTGTTCTTCTACGCTCCAGGAAAACTGGGCCTCACCAGCTCTGTCGCAGGGTCTCTCGGCCGCTTTCCGGTCGACTCATCTGGAAACCTGATTCAGAACAATCTGGTTCAAAACGATCTGGTTCAGCAAAACCGTCTTCTGCCGCCGTCCACTTTCGATTCCATCGCTTCGACTGGACTACGGAAAGAGCAGCGATTGAGCACACGAGCGGTGGCGCTGGCAATCCGGCGCGCGGACGGGCGTTAATTGTGGCTGAGGCACGCATCCCGCGGACGGCTTCCATTCATCTTTTGCGGCTTTTAGCCTGGCTCACGATTTTGATCCTTGTGTTCCCGCCGGCGAGGCTCTACGCGGGCGGTCCCCGAATGATTGCTGGAAGCAGCTATTTCGATCCGTCGGTCAAAGGCCTTCCTTTGACCTGGAATCAAGGCGCAATAGCCTACTTCACCGACCAGGGAAATCTAAGCCCTATACTGGCGGGCGCGGCGGCCGATGCGTTCGTGGCCGATGCATTTTCTCGTTGGACCTCAATCCCTGGCGCGGCAGTATCGGCCACCCGCGCCGGCCGCCTTGCGGAAGACGTCAGCGGAGCCAACGTGAGTTCCGGCGCGGGCGTTCCAACCCTGCCCACTGACATACTTCCTTCAGCAACCAGCCTGCCGGTGGCCATCGTTTATGACGCTGATGGCGCGGTCACCAATGCTTTGCTGGGCGAAGGTGCAGGGGGTGCAAGCTCATGTTTCAGCAATGCGGCATATGGGGGCATTGACAGTTTCTCCACCGACGGTCATCTGCGGCACGCGCTGGTCATCCTGAATGGTGTATGTGCCCAGACCACATCGCAACTCCCGGATTTGAAATATCGATTGGTTCGTCTCTTGGGAAGAGTGTTGGGACTCGACTGGTCACAGATGAACGTTAACGTCTTCACCCGCAACCCCGTGCCCACATCGGCTGATTTCGCCGGGCTTACAATCATGCACGCGACAGATCCGATCAACTGCATCCCAATCTCTCTTTGTCTTGCCAACCCTGACCAGCCCAAGATGGACGATCGGGCAGCGCTGTCGCGGCTTTATCCGGTCACCGCGGACAACCTGGCGGCATTTCCGGGAAAGCAGTTATTTCTTGAAGACACGATACGGATTCACGGCAGCGTGGTTTTCGTCGATGCCGACGGCCATCCCGCGCAGCCGATGAAAGGAATCAATGTAGTCGCTCGCTGGATCGATCCCGTAACCGGTCAACCTTCGCGGACTTTGGGCGCAGCGTCGGTCTCCGGCTATCGCTTTCGAGGAAACTCGGGCAATCCAGCAACAGGTTTCAACGACAGCACCGGACAAGCTCTCACTCGCTTCGGTTCCGATGATCCGTCGCTTGGAGGTTTTTTTGACCTGGCCGGGTTGGAGATTCCCAATGGCGCGAACAGCGCGCAATATCAGCTGAGTGTTGAGGCGCTTGATCCCATGTGGTCTCAAACTATCGGGCCCTACGGACTCTGGCAGGTATCGCCTTCGGGAACTTTCGGTCCCCTGATCGTAACCGTCAGCAAAGGTGGCGACCTTCAGCAGGACATCCTGATGCAATCCAGCGCGCAACCCGTGCGCGACTTCTTCGACCCAACCTCGTTCGCCGCGCCTGCTACGCTGCCCAGCTCCGGCGACTGGGCCGGCACCCTAAGCGGATTGGGCAACGCCGACTATTTCTGGTTCGTCGCGCAAGCCAATCGCACTTTGTCTGTCGAAGTGACGGCGATGAATGAAGCCAAGGTTGCGTCTTTGGCGAAAGCGCAACCGGTGATCGGCATGTGGGCGCTTGCCGATCCCGGTACTATTCCCGCGCCCGCCAGTTCGGGATCACAGTTCAACAGCACCAGTCTGGGCATGACGCGACTCGATGCAACTCTTCAGACCAGCACGGCGTTTCGATTGGGAATCTTTGATTACCGTGGCGACGGCCGTCCCGACTATCGCTACCATGCACGAGTCTTTTATGCTGACACTGCACTTCCAGCCCGTGCCCGGGTCGACGGACACACCACCATCACGGTGCAGGGCATCGGCTTTCGAAGCAATACCACAGCGACAGTTGAAACCCTTGACGCCCCGGTGCTGGCAACGTCCGCGGACAAAGTGACTACAACTGCGCCGCCCATGGCTGACGGAGCCCGAACCGTGCGGCTCAAAGATCCGGCCACCGGCGGCTCGTCCGTCATGATGGGTGTCCTCACGTATGGTGCCGGGCCGGACGACACCATCAAACTCATTGAGGGATCGAATCCGGCGACACCGGTGGGCGGTCAAGCTCCAAATCCAGTTCGGGTGCAGGTTCTGGCGCCGGACGGAATTACACCCGTGGCCGGAGCCAGCGTCTTTTTCGTGGCCACACCGGCATCTTCTTTTTCGGCCTGCGGCGGCTCCGGCAGTTGCACTGTCATTACCGATGACAGCGGCCAGGCATGGACCCGAGTTACGGTGTTGCAGGCGGGGGTGATCAACATCAGTGCGCTGCTGGCGCCGGCTTCCTATCCGTCGCCGAAATCGGTTCAGGCAACGATTCTGGGAACAACTTCGGCGCTCGACATCTCGCTGGCCTCACCATTTGCCTGGATCGCGCAGGGAGCAACCGTCGATGTCCCACTTTCCGCGCGACTGCTTTCGAATGGTTCCCCGGCAGCCACGAATACGGTGAACTTTGAAGTGCTGAAAGGTGCAGGCACACTGAGCTCTTTAAGTTCCCCGAGTGATGCCAACGGGTTTGCAAATACTACGCTGCATCTCGCCGCAATCTCAGGCGATGTGAAAGTCAGCGCTTGTGTCGCGCCCTCCAATAAACCTTGCCAGATTTTTTCCGCGACTGCGGTTCCGCCGTCGATGTTACAGCTGCAACCGGTGGGAGGAAGCGTTCAGACCCTTCCCGCGGGACAGACCTTTCAACCAATCAGCCTGCGGGTTATCGATTCGGCGATACCTTCTCATCCTGTACTTGGCGCCAGCGTGACCTTTCAGGTGATCGTGTCTCGTCCGGCGGCAGCGCCGCCACCGGTTTCAATTGGAGGAATTGTCATCACCAGAAATCCGGCGCCGGTCATCGTCTCATCGCAACGGGTTTCGATATTGTCCGATGGATTAGGTCTTGCGAATCTGCAGCCCTCCCCCGGCGCGACCCAGGGAGCGCTCTTGATTCAGGGGACGGCGACGGTCGGGACCAGCCTGCTTTCATTTCTTCTGCAGACACTACTTCCGGTCTCGCCGGCCGGATCCGGCGCATCGCGTCCGCCGCCGGATCAGTCGCCAAAGAACGACCGAACCGGCCCAATTATTTTTCCGTTGGGCAGCGGGCAGCGTTAGCATAGCCGCCACAATTGCGGATTTGCGGCAACTCGTCGCTACTTGACGCATCTAACTTACTGAACAAAGCTGCTGCTCTCCTGTGTTCATCCCCCTGAGCGGAGAGGGATGGGCACGGGGGGAGCCGCGGTGAAGCGTTCCCTCTCAGCTTTCGCTACACTACTTATATGAAATCGTTGCTGCGCCGCGCAGTAGTGCCAGCCATCATTCTTTTTTTTCTCGCAAATGCAGGCCGGTTGACGCCTGTGGCCATGGCCCAGGAAGGCCCGCTTGATCCCGCGCCGCCGACCGGCGTTACCACTGACGAGATCATTCGACATTTCGCCAGCAAGGAGAAAGAGTTTCAAAACGCACGCGACCAGTACACCTACCGGCAGGACGTGCGGGTGGTGACGCCTGACGATAATGGCGAGTATCACGAGATCTTCGACGTTCTGTTTGACGATCAAGGAAAGCGCCTGGAAAACGTTGTATTCGCGCCGCAATCCTCTTTGAATCTGATCTCGATGTCGCCGGAAGACATCGATGACATCCGCCACCGGCTTCCCTTCGTGCTGACTACCGATGAGATTCCGGAGTATCAGATACTCTATGTCGGGCAACAGCAACAGGATGAATTGCGCTGCTACGTTTTCGACATTGCGCCTAAGGAAATCGTCGGGAAGAAGCGATACTTTCAGGGCCGTCTATGGGTGGACGACCGCGATTTTCAAATCGTAAAAACTTTTGGCAAAACGGTTCCGGACATCCGCAAGAAAAAAGGGCAGGAAAATCTCTTTCCGAAGTTCACCACCTGGCGCGAGCAGGTGGACGGCAAATATTGGTTTCCTACTTACACCAAAGCGGATGACACTTTGCATTTTTCCAGCGGAGACGTGCATATCCGCGAAATCGTGAAATACAGCGACTACAAGCGCTTTGGATCGAAGTCGAAGATCACCTTCGAAGGCCAGGAAGTTCCAAAGGCCCCCGGTGACCAACCTCAACCGCAACCGCAGCCGCAGCCTCCACCGAAGTAAGGCAGCTATCAGCTGTCAGCTGTCAGCTTTAGATGAGACCATTGGCGACCACTGGCGGGCAGAACTTGGATTAGCTGACGGCTGAGAGCTGACAGCTATCAAAGCTAATAAAAAAGATACTTTCGCCACTTGTCATCAGAGCGTCCCATCAGGCGCATGATGTGGCGGCTGGTATGCAGGTTGAAGGCCCTCGGCTCCCGCATCAGCTTCATATCGGCTTCGATCGGAAACTGGTTGCCTTTCTGGCGATTGCAGAAGTGGCAGCACGCGACCAGGTTTTCCCAGGTCGAAAGTCCGCCTCGTGAACGCGGAACTACGTGATCCAAAGTCAATTCGCTCGAAGGCAACACTTCCGCGCAATACTGGCAGGTGTTGCGATCGCGCAGAAGAATGTTTTTCCGGGAAAGGGCGCGAGTCTGGTGCGGAATGCGACGGTACTCCAGCAGTCGAATCACGGAAGGGACGCGAATCGCCAATCGGGGCGCGTGGAGGAAATGTCCATTCTCTTCCTCCGTCATGGCGACGCCCTTGAGCACCAGCACAATGGCTCGCCGCGCCGCGCAGACATTAATGGGCTCGTAAGACGCATTCAGGACGAGCACCGGCGCATGCAGGGCGTGGCCGTTGCCTTCCCGATGAGTCGCCGCCACCACAGGTACTGCCCCGTGGCTCCGCATCATCGAGCCATTCATCGAATTGTTCCACTTCCCCGCCATACAGTTTCCGGCCGATTGCGCTTCCCTGGGATCTATCCAGTCGCCGCGAGGGTTGGTTCTGCTGTCGAGAAATCGCCGGGCGCATCCAGTTGTTTAACGTCCAACATCAAAGTGCGCGCCACTGTCGCTACATACACTTTAGATGCGCCCGCCCGGCGCAAAATTCGCGCGCATTCTGATGCCGTTGTGCCCGTTGTAAAAACATCGTCAATCAGAAGGATCTCGCGTTCGAAAATTTCTTTCGGTCTGGCCACGGCAAACGCGCCTCGAATGTTTACGCGGCGCTGGTGCCGGGTAAGCCCGATTTGAGATTCAGTCTCTCGCCGGCGCTCCAGTATGCGGGAGTGCAGTTCGAATAGGTTGGTTCCACCCGCCGCCTTCATGAATTCCCAGGCGATCAACTCGGACTGGTTGAACCCGCGCTGACGCAATTTACGCCGGTGCAGAGGCACGGGAATAACCAGCAACGATTGCAAATTCCGGTCGGGATCCAGACCACTCACGGCTTTCGCCAGCATCTGTCCCAAAACCCTGGCGGCAGGGCGTACGTGCTCGTATTTCAGAAGGTGGATGAGTTCGCGCAGCCCCCCGTCGTAACTTCCGTAGGCTACTGCTCGTGTGAAAGGCAACTGCGCCCTTCGGCACAAGCCGCAGCGGGTTTCTTGGGGTCCGGCTCCAATGGCAAACGGACTGAGCAGCCGTTCACCACACACAGCGCAAACGTCGCCTTTAATGGGGCGAATCTCCGCAAGGCAGGGTCGACACACTGGCAAGCGAGAAATATTGATCAGAGGAGTACTGCAGAGACGGCAATCGGATGGGAAGAGAGTTGCAAAGAGGCATTCAGCAGCACTGGCCAGGAACGAAGCCGGCGTGCACAACAACGATTTGTCACGCGACAAAACCTGAGTCCCGGAATAGCGGATTGGGTTCTCGCTACTGCTGAAGACGAGCCTCCCCCGTTCGCCCGGTACTGCCAAGGACGTCGCGGGCGAACCTGTCTCAGTATAGCGGCCCGCCATGCCTCAGGCAACGACTCAGCCTTCAGGCAGTGGCACTTTGTATCTTTTTGGATTCGCGGCGGGGCAGCACCGCGACCAGTATCGACTGGAACGTTCGTTGGTAACAACCGCCGCAGCGGACCGGGCGAACGAACAGCAGTGGCATGATGAATTTTTCCGTTAAATTACGCGGGCGGGAGCGGTAACCGTTAAAACCACCACATTCCTTGCACTCGAACAGTCTGGGGGACATGACCGTTACCTCGAGACGCTGGATATAAAAACCGCGCAATCATACCAGAACTTGCGCCCGGCGCGGCATCTGACGGATGCGTGGTATCGATTTTTTTTGAAGTCCGGCCCCGCAGGATGAGGCCTTGTAAAACAGGCGCCACGCATGTTAAGGTGCGCCGTCTCACCTAGCACCCAGGTATTGCATGGGCTCGACAACCCTAAAACCCACCCGCGCTTACACTTCCGAGGATTATCGATCATGAGTACAGAAAGCACGCCGCCCGTCCGGGAGAGTGAAAAGTTCAAGCCTTACGTCCCCGTGGACATGGAGATGCGCGAGTTTACCTGGCGGGCGATCCTGCTGGGCTTGGCTATGACGATTGTTCTGGGCGCCGCCAATGCTTACCTCGGCCTGCGCGCGGGCATTACGATCGCGGCCACTTACCCGGCTGCGGTCATCGCCATGGCCGCGATGAGAGCGTGGAAAGGCTCGTTGCTGGAAGAGAACATCGCCCGCACTGCGGGTTCGATCGGCGAAGGCATCGCGGCTGGCGCCATCTTCACCATCCCCGCGTTTCTCATTGCTAAAGCTTGGCCGTCGTTTCGACCTGCGGACGCGTACTGGAAATCAACCGCGCTGATCATGGTGGGAAGCATTCTCGGAGTCCTCTTTATCTCCCTGGTGCGAAGGGTGATGGTGGAAGATCCGGAATTGCCCTTCCCTGAGTCGGTAGCGGCATCCGAAATTCATAAAGCGGGCCAACGTGGCGCCGAAGCCGCAAAATACCTTTTCTGGAATATTGGGGTTGGCGGACTGGTTTATATGCTCGGGCGCTTTGGTCTATTTGCCGCCGACAAGGACTTTCACTTTGCAATCGGTAACCTGGGCCGTAGTCAGGTGCGGCTGGGAGCCGCGGGCAATACAAATATTCTAGCCGCCGGAGGAGCGAGTACCTTGGCCGCCCCCAGCGTGAGCCCGGCATATTTGGGCGTCGGCTACATCATCGGGTTGCGATTGGCGTCTATTCAGTTTGCGGGCAGCGTTCTGGCCTGGGGATTGCTGGTACCACTCTTGATATTTTTTCTCGGACCGCAACTTCGGCAGTATCTTCCCGGCGATACTCCTGACGACTGGGCGAATATTTCGGTGGCGGTGTGGCGATTCATTGTGCGTCCGATTGCCGTTGGCGGCATGCTTGTGGGCGCCGCTTATACCCTTTACAAAATGCGCGCGAGTCTGACCGCCGGGCTGGGCAAGGCATTTTCCGATCTGCGACAAACAGCTGACGAACAATCCAAACTTTCCCGCACCGAGCGTTACATGAGTTCGAAAACCGTTTTCGGCCTCATTGCTCTCATGTTTTTGTTGATGTGCTTCCTGTACATCCACATTTCGGGATTGGTTTGGCCGGCGGTGCTGGCGGCAGTGGTGATGCTCATCGTGGGCTTCTTTTTCTCCACCGTTTCGGGAAGCCTGGTGGGAATGATCGGGTCATCGAACAATCCGGTCTCCGGACTGACTCTATCGACTCTGATCATCGCGGCGCTGCTGATGGTCTCGCTTGGGGTCTCCGGCATTTCCGGAGTCGCCGCAGTTCTTGGTGTAGCGGCGGTAGTCTGCGTTTCCGCATCGGTGGCGGGAGAGCTGTTGCAGGATTTCAAAGTCGGCTACATCCTGGGAGGAACGCCTCGCACCATCCAGATCGCGGAGTTGATTGCGGTCGTGGTCGCCAGCCTGGTGATGTATTGGCCGCTCATGTTGCTGCATGAAGCCAACATCCGGGCAGGTGGAATCGGATTTGGAGACCGTCAACTATCCGCGCCCCAGGCCGGATTGATGGCAACCCTGGCCATTGGAATCGTCGGCGGCGACATGCCATGGCCGTTGGTGGTGGTAGGAATTTTCTTCGGCATCGCCATGATCATGATGCAGGTAAAAAGTCCCATGCTGGTGGCGGTCGGAATGTATTTGCCGTTTGAGACTACGTTCGCGATTTTCCTCGGAGGCGTATTCCGTTCCTTGGGCGATTGGGTGGCCAGACGCCGCGGCTTCAACAGTGCCCAGATGGCTCGGGTGGAGAATGCCGGAGTGCTGACGGCATCGGGCCTGATCGCGGGAGAAGCAGTGCTGGGACTGATCTGGGCCGCGCTGCAATTCGCTCCCGCGTGGACCCGCACGCAGATTTTCTCCAACCCTTCTTATCTTGTCGGCGTCGGAGTGATGGTGGCGCTGGCGGCGCTCATGATAATTCTGCCTCTCTCCAGTTCCGGCGATCCAAACGAGCCGGCGCCGCCAACCGCCATGATGTAGCAGTCTTGTGATGGCAGCCAGGATTAAGTAATGTAGGCGCGAGCGCCCTCGCTCCTGCGGCAGCGTTCAATAGCATCGCTGGTACCGCATTTGGCCTCTGCTTTCCTTCGTGGTTTACTGTTCTGCATGTCCATCGCGGAAAATGTGGCCGAGGTGCGCGAGCGGATTGCCACTGCCGCACATCGCGCAGGTCGCGGTCCCGAAGAAATAACTCTGATGGCGGTGAGCAAGACTTCTCCTGCTGCGAGCATTCGCCAAGCCTACGACATGGGAGTTAGAGCCTTTGGCGAAAATCGGGTGCAGGAATTCTCTCAAAAGGTAGCTGAAATCAGAGATTTGAAAGATGCCACTTTTCACATGATTGGACATCTGCAATCGAATAAAGCCGCAGCTGCGGTGGAGCTGTTTGACGCGGTCGATTCACTCGATTCACTGAAGCTGGCTCAAAAACTGAACTCCGCAGCCCTAAGCATGGAGAAGAAATTGCCGATGCTGATTGAAATCAACGTAGGGGGAGAAGCCGCAAAGACCGGCTTGCCACCAGAGTCCGATGCGTTGAAAGAGTTGCTGACGGCTGCCCCGCAGCTTGCGTACCTTGACCTCCGCGGACTGATGACTGTTCCCCCTTTCTCTGAAAATCCTGAGCGTGCGCGTCCGTATTTTCAGAAACTGCGCGAGCTTCGCGACCAAATCGCAAGTCGACATCTTTCTGCGATCCGAATGGATGTGCTTTCGATGGGCATGTCGCACGATTTCGAGATTGCGATCGAAGAAGGTTCGACTTGTGTGCGCGTGGGGACGGCAATCTTCGGGCAGAGAACTAATAAAGCATGAAATATGTAGATCAGGCGTGTGTATAGATCATTTTTTTCGCTGGAATTGCGCATATTCTAAGCACCGAGATTTGGCACCCTAGAGGCGTCACTCTGGATTTGGGCTTGGTATGGATTTTCCTGGCGATGTTCAACCTGCTTCGTATTGGCAACGGTTACAGCGTGAAAAGCCTGAAGGCGTTTTGCATCGGAGCTAACCTCGCCACTCTGATGTTTGAAGTCGTGCGCTGGAAAGTGTTTGGCACTGACGGAAGCATCATGGCCATTGTCGTTTCGGCGGAGGCCCTGTTCTCCATTCGGAAGCAGCAGTGATTTCACTACGGGAAGAAGGATTAGTTCAGTAGATAATTTCTCTTGTCATTGGGAGTATCGTTGAACCTTTCTGAGCGCTTCCATGAAATTCGCAACGGCTTCGAGCCGCCGTTCTGGATTGCCAATATCACCGAGATTTTTGAACGCCTTTCTTACTACGGCGCGTTCTCTTCTCTGGCTTTGTACCTGCAAGAGAAACTTAATTTCTCCACCGAACAAACTGGAACGCTGACCGGAATATTCGGCGGCATGGTCTGGTTTCTCGCCATTTTCGGCGGAGCCGCAGCCGACCGACTGGGCTTCCGGCGGGCGCTTTCGATCGCTTATCTCATCCTGGGTGCCGCGTACTTTCTGATCGGCTCCATCGGGGCGTCGTGGCTGGCTCCGGTACGCAACGCGGTCCCGCTCGGATTATTTGTCGGCTTCATCCTGATGCTTCCCGCACTGGGCATCTCGCTGGTTAAGCCCTGTGTCGTAGGAACCACCGCCCGCGCTTCTAAAGAAAATGTCCGCTCCATTGGATATTCGATTTACTACACGATGGTCAACATCGGTGGCGCCTGCGGCCCCTTGTTTGCTGGCTGGGCACACAGCCGCTTGGGGATCGAAAACGTCTACCGTTTAGCGGCGCTAAGTGTTTTCGCGATGTTTTTTGTGGTCCTGTTTTTCTTTCGTGAGCCCCGCAAAGCCAGTGATGAGCCGACGCCATCAATCGCAACCGTGGCCAGAAACTTCTGCGTGGTGGTCGGCAACCACCGGCTGGTTTTGCCGGTGGTGGGAATAGCTCTGCTGCTGCGCGCGGTTATGTTGTTTTCAAACTTCACCGTGCCCTGGTGGATTTGGATCATCTTTCTGTTACTGGTGTTGGCCGGGATCAGCAGGTTCATGTGGTTTCTCGTCCTGTTCACAGGATACTGGGTGGTGTTCTGGCAGCAATACATCAGCCTTCCCGGCTACATTCATGGATATATCGACCCCAATGTGAGTGTCGAAAAAGTTCTGGTAACCGATGGATTGACTGTCATCTGCCTCACCTTGCTGGTGAATTTATTGACCCGAAAGATTCCCGCATTTCAAGCCATCATCATGGGAACGATTGTCACATCCATTTCGTGGCTGATTCTGGCATTGAGGCCGACAGTCTGGGGTGCGGTTCTGTCACTCTTTGTTCTGGCGATGGGTGAGATCATCCAATCGCCGCGCTACTACGAATATATTTCCCGGCTCGCGCCTTCCGGCCAGCAAGGCACTTATATGGGCTTCGCCTTTCTCCCGCTTGGACTGGGATCATTGATCGGTGGCTGGTTTGGCGGCACGCTCGCCCATCACTTCGGAGAGGTCACACATCAACCCCAACGCATGTGGTGGATCGTAACCGCGGTTGGCCTGGTCACCTCCGCGCTCTTGTGGGTTTATGACAAGACGCTTAAACCGATACCAACCGCCGACCAAGTCACAAATTCCACAAAGGACACCCAGATAAAGGAAGGTTGAAGCCTTGTGATTTCCTTCGTGTACCTTCCTGCCCTTCGTGGTCCGAGCTTTTAGCCGGATTCGCTCAAAACCCCGCCGTTGTTTAGAATGGTTGTTTGCCCATGGATCTTCCCGCCATACAAGCTGCGTTGCGCGAGCGCAACATCGATGCCTGGCTCTTTTACGATCATCATCACCGCGATCCTATTGCGTACCGCGTATTAGGTCTCCCCGCGGGACAGATGGTCACGCGGCGTTGGTTCTATCTCATTCCAGCCAGCGGCGACCCCGTGAAACTCGTGCACAAAATCGAGCCCGGACATCTCGATTCGCTTCCCGGCGTCAAGCGGCAGTATTCGGGCTGGCAGGAATTGTTCGAACAAGTAAAACTTTTGCTGGCCAGCTATCGCGATGTGGCCATGCAATATTCACCCAATAATCTGGTATTTACGATTTCACTGGTAGATGCAGGCACAGTCGACCTGATCCGCGGGCTGGGGAAAAATGTGGTCAGCTCTTGCGATTTGGTGGCGCAATTCGAAGCCACGTTGACTGACGAGCAAATTAAATCGCATTTTGCCGCGCGCGATGCCATCGACTCGATTACAGCTGCGGCGTTCCAGGAGATCGGCCGGCGAGCCCGCAATGCCGGCACCCACGAATTTGAGATCCAGCAGTGGTTTCTTGAGGCTTTCAAGCGCGAAAATCTGGTGGCGGACGATCCGCCGCTGGTCGCAGTCAATGCAAACAGCGGCGACCCGCATTACGCCTTGCATGCCGAAACTTCAAAACCAATCCGCGAAGGCGACTTTGTTCTGCTCGATGTATGGGCTAAAAAGAATTCTCCCGGGGCCGTATACTACGACATAACCTGGACCGGTTTTGTTGGGCACACTCCTTCCGGTCGCATGCAGGAAATCTTTCACACCGTGCGCCAGGCCCGCGATGTAGGAGTGAAAACCGTGGTCGAGGGCGTCAGCGCCGGCAAGTCTATTGCCGGATGGGAAGTCGATCATGCGGTGAGAAGTTACATCAGGAATGCCGGCTTTGACCAATACTTCATTCATCGCACCGGACATTCCATCGCCACGGAGATTCATGCCAACGGCGCAAACATGGACGACCTTGAAATTCATGACGAGCGCCGTATCTTGCCCAATTCATGTTTCTCGATCGAACCCGGCATCTATCTGCCGGAATTTGGCGTGCGCAGTGAAGTAAATATGCTGGTCCGGCCGGAAGCTGCGCAGGTAACAGGTAAAATTCAAAGCGAGCTCGTAATCATCTGAATGGCAAATTCCGTTAAAAGCACCTCCGCAGACGTACCCAGTACGGCGACCCCAGCCTCTCCCAGCATGGCCATCGTCGCTCCAGCCATTGCCTGGCTCATCCCCGGCGCCGGTCATCTGATTCAAAAGCGCTGGATTCGCGGGCTCTTGATCATGGCATCGATCACGATCATGTTTGTGCTTGGTCTGCTGATGCAAGGACGCGTCTACCGGCCCAATGGCGGCGACATTCTGGATATTCTCGGATTTGTGGGAGACCTGGGCGCGGGTGGCCTTTACATTGTCACCCGGGTGATGGATTTGGGACACGGCGCCATTTCTCACGCCACTGCCGACTATGGTACGAAGTTTCTCATCGTCTCCGGCCTGTTGAATTTCATCTGCGCTGCGGACGCCTACCATATTGCTATCGGGAAAAAATCTTGATCGGAAGAAAAGAATGACCCTGGAACTTTCCCATTTCACAGCAGCGGTATTGTTCTCGGTTTTCGCGTCGGTGGTTTTTGGAATCACGCAACGCAGCACCGCCCGCGACCAGATTCGCTACGGCTTGTACTGTTTCATGCTTTTTGTCGGCGGAGTGTTTTTGGCGGGTTGGTTTATGTGGCTGCTGCGGCACTAGAACAGCTGCTTCTAGCTCCTGGCTTCTGGCTTCTGGCTCAGTAGGCCATCGGAATCGCAAACGCTGGGTTGCGAACCAATGACATCAGCCAAGGGCTTGTGGCTAGAAGCAAGGAGCTACGAGCTAGAAGCCAGGAGCTCTACCCTTCCCACACAAAAGCGTCGAACACCCGTTGAATGTCGAATCCGAGGCGCTGATAGAGCGTTACGGCGCGGACGTTTGCTTCGGTTACCGTCAGTGATAGCAATGAAAAGTTTCGCTGGCG
The DNA here is from genome assembly GCA_963733545.1 of Terriglobia bacterium. Taxonomy (GTDB): domain Bacteria; phylum Acidobacteriota; class Terriglobia; order Terriglobales; family Acidobacteriaceae; genus JAIQFF01. The sequence continues at coordinate 2,142,447 of CAVTDQ010000007.1, read as the reverse complement.
CAAATTCGCGGCGGTGGCGGCGATCAACAACTCCCCTAGTCCATGCGAACGGTAGTCGGGCAACACGCACACTTGAGTGACGTGGCCAACATCATGCCGCACCCGCGAACATAAAATAAGTCCGACCAGACTTCGCGTCCGTTTGTGCACCGCGACGAACGACGATTCGGAGTCGAAGGTGCCGCAGCCGGGAAAACGAACAATATTGTTCAGAAAACGTAGCGAGCCGGTCAGCGTGCGATATTGATCGTTGATCTCGGAATCGACGTGGCCACGATAAGAACTGGTGATCAAAGCGGCCGCCGGTTGATAGTCATGCTCAGCCCAGCGCCGAATGTCAACTTCACTCTCCAGCGCCGGTGGCGTCCTGGGGGCTTCATTCAGTGGCAATACCATGAACAGGCGCGGATGCCGGTGAAATCCCTGTTCAGCAAACGGGCGGGAGACCGCTCCGGTCTCGTGAATCAACAATTGAGCTTCTACCCGATGGATTCCGGGGGACTGTTGCAGGGTCTCAATCACGTGAAGCAACAGTCGCGACTCCACTTCGTTTGGATCCGCGAGTCGCCCGCTGTTGGCGACGAACAAGTCTCCGATTACGCCCTTGCTGCCTTCATAAACAAAAAAAGCATAGCCTACGATTCGCCCGCGATCGATGGCGGCATAGCCGGGCAGGATTTTGGCGTCCACATAGCGCAGAATCATTTCCGCCGACCCGCTGTAATCCCACGACAACAGACGCGCCCATTCCTGGACCTCGTCCTCGAGCAACGGACGCAGATCGACGGACGAAAAGTGTCTGAGGTCGAGAATCTCCACCTGGAGGCTCCTGGAGGGTTCGGGCTTGCTAAGCGCGCTCATGGCGGGCTGCGAACTGCGAGTGTAGTTCTTCGCCCGACAGTAGGCAAACGGGGGGACAAGGATGGGTAACACAAGCGGAACGCATCAGTTTTTCTGTTTATTATTTTTTGCCGATCGCAAATGAGGGTTGCGTACTTCAAATAGCCGCTCAGAGCTGAAATCTAATTGCTGGTTTTAGCACCCACCCAGTAGTAGTCCATTCCCTGCGGCGCGAAGCTTCCTATGTAGGTGACACGCCGTCCGGCGGTCCACTTCGGGATGTTCTTCTGCCTGCCTTCCGGAGTAATCAAAATATGTTCGCCCGCGGGAATTTCTCCGGCTTCGTAGCGTGCAATTTTCTGATTGCGATAGAAGTGCAGCCCGTATTCCGTTTCGCGAGAGAGTCTCAGAATGGCCAAGGGCAAAGTGCGATTGTCGACACGGTTGATCTCCAGTGCAAGCGGGCGCGCGGAGAGTGACGCATCCAGCGCGGGCGCGCCGATACGAAGTACCGCCGCTACCGCCAGGATCGTGGGCACCAAAGTGACAAAACGCAACACCCGAAGACCGGGTCGAAGTAGAAGGGTCAGAGCGATCGCAACCGCCAGTATTGCCGCAACTCCACACGAGATCGCGGTTGCGCGTCCCCATGGGAGGCGGTGCTGAAAAACCAGATACTGCACCATCAACGCGGCGACAACCGGCAAGGACGCAACCACTGCATGCGAAATAATCAATAGGGGATTGGGACGATCGCCATTTGTCGTATGACGGCGAATGTATTCCGCCAGCAGAAGCGCACCTGCAGGCAGGGCGGGTACAATGTAGCCGGGCAGCTTCGATACGGAAAACGAAAAGAACAGGACTGGAACCATTAGCCAGATGACGAGGAATATGGAGAGCGCATCTCCAAAGTGAAACGCCTGTTCTCTTTCCTTCCACCAGGCGCGAACGGTTTCGACCAAGGCAGATATGACAAACATCGTCCACGGAACCAGACCGAGCAGGACGACCGGAATGTAATACCAGAAAGGCTCGGTGTGGTGATACAGGTTGCTGCCAAACCGGCCTAGATTATGTTCCAGAATGAAGACACGGAAGAAATCCGGATTTCTCATCTGGACCGCGATGTACCATGGAAGTGCGGTCAAGAAAAATAGTCCGATGCCTGGCAACCAGCAGGTTCGCAGCAAAAGCTTGTAGTCGCCTTTGGCCAATAAGAAAACTCCGACAATTGCCGCCGCCAGAAAGGGACCTACCGGACCCTTGGCGAGCGTCGCCAATCCCAGACAGAAGTAAGACAACGCCAGGTAGCGTTTGTTCGCGCTCTCGTACCAGGCGTACCACGCAAGCATTGCCACGGTAAAAGTGGCTGCCAGAGGCATGTCGGTCGAAGCGGCTCGCGCAAAGCCGATGATGCCACTGGCGGAAGCCGTCATCAACGCACCGTCGAGTTGAAAACCTTCCGGCAGAACCGGACGAAAACGCCGCAGGAAAAGATAAACAGATATCACCATTAAGCTGGCATCGATCGCTGAGGGCAGCCGTGCAGCCCAGTCACTCACGCCAAAAACACTGAACGCGAGCATGGCTTGCCAGTAAAAGAATGGTGGCTTCTCGAGCCATGGTTGGCCCCCTAGAGTGGGAGTGATCCAGTCGTGGCGGGCAAGCATCTCCCGCGCCACTTGCGCATAACGCGGCTCATCCGCACCCAACAAACCGAAATATGCCAGCCCGAAGAAAAACAGAAATCCGCAAAAGCCCGCGAGAAGCAACCAGTCCATCCGGGAACGTTGCCGTGATGTGGACGGACCGGAATTCGGTGTCGGATTATCAGCCTGAAGGGTCACAAGTTTGTCGGAGTGCTTTACATTGCACGGAAGGCGTTCTCTCGAAGTCGTAGCATCTGGTGTGGCGGATTCTCGGTTGTCTCAGAACACGCCAGATCTCTTCAAGAACAGAATCTCGAAGATTTGTGAGTATGAAGAGTTTCACGAAACTTGGCCATCACGATTATTGTATGGAAGAACCTATTCGCAGTTCGGCAAGAATTCGTGCCGTAGCCGCGGACAAAGGCCCCTCCAATGCGCAACCGCTGGCGCACTGGTGACCGCCCCCGCCCAACCGTTCCGCGATCGCGGCCACGTCCACCTTGCCCTTGCTGCGCAGGCTCACGCGGTATCGTCCATCAGGAAGCTCGCGAAAGAATAGCGCCACCTCCACGCCCTGCATGGACAGCGCATAGTTCACCAGGCCTTCGCAATCTTCTTCCTTGGCGCGGCAGTTCAGCATTTGTTCCTGAGTTACAGAAATCCAGGCGAGAGTTCCTTCGCGATACAAATGAGAGAGCGCCGCTCCCAGTAATCGCATTTTCGCCGTGGAGTGTCCGAAATAAATGTTGCGGGCGCAAAGAGCAGGATCAGCCCCGGCTAATACCAACTCGCGCGCCAGTTCGAAGGTGTGTGCGTTCGTGCCTTCAAACATGAACGAACCGGTATCGGTAAGCACGGCGGTGTAAAGGCAGGTCGCAATCTCAGGAGTGATGGTCACTCCGGCTTCGCGGGCCAGGCGATAGACCATTTCCGCTGTCGCCACGGCTTTGGGATCGATCCAATTCACCTGGGCGAAAGGGCGTCCACTCTGATGATGGTCAATGTTGATCAGAAATTTATTCTCCAGACCCTGAAGCCGGGTGCGTTGAACGCTGTCGCACTCCAGAATGATAGCCGCTTCATAATCGCCATTGACCACCTCCGCCTGGACCACTTCACGGGCATACGGCAAAGGCTGATAGATTCGCGGCACGCCGTCGCGCAGCACCACATCGGCTTCTTTGCCCATACCTCGCAAGATCTGACGACAGGCTAGCGCCGAACCGATCGCATCGCCATCCGGACGCGCGTGCGAAGTCAGAACAAACCGGTTGCGTTGTTCGATGTGCTTGAGAACATCCTTCAACATAAAAACCGTCGTCGGTCCTCAATTGTCGGTCTTTAGCCTGAAGACTTAGTTTTTTTCCTCTTTGTTCGGCCTAAAAGTTCGTCGATTCTGGCCCCGTATTTATCAGAATGGTCGAGATGAAAATAAAGTTCCGGTGGCCGGCGGAGGTGAAGATTTTCCGCCACCTCGCGGCGAATGAAACCGACTGCGGCCGTCAAGCCTTCAAGAGAGCGATCCGCTTCGGCCTCATCTCCTTCGAGGGTGACAAACACCTGCGCGGAGCGCGAGTCTTCAGCCAACACCACGCTGGTAACCGCTACCAGGCCGATCCGGGGATCGCCGAGTTCACCCTCGACGATAGTTTCAATTTCCTCTCGCAGGGCCTCCCCGAGGCGCTCCCGATGATATTTTGCGCCGCGCTTCTCCACACCCACCTCTTGAGTAAAACGAATGAGAATATCAGAAAAACGGCGACGGCGCTTGGGTAGCGCCGGCGTCTCGCCGGCCGTCGAGGCGGCGTCCCGCCGCCTCAGATTGCGATCTCAAAGCTCATGTAGAAGCGATAGTCCGACTAAGCGGAGGGCGGGTAAGCCCTCCTAGCCGGCTGATGCTGCGCTGAGCGAAGTCGAAGGGCTTACGCTACAAAAATTCCACGAAAGAATCGGCCACATCAGCACCGCCATTGTTGGCGATTCTTGTAGCGTGGCGCTCCACGTTTTTCATCAGACCATCGAGATAGTCACGTGAATCTGAAACGCTGACCACTCCCAGGGTCGCACGGTTCCACAAACCACTGGCATCGAGTTCAGCCACCGAAACATTGAAGTGCGCTCGCAGCCGGTCTTTCAGGCTGCGCACCACCTGCCGCTTGTCTTTGAGGGACTGTGCCGCTTCGATGTGCAGTTCGAGGGTGAGAAAAGCGATCAAGGCAGTTTCAGGTTTCGAGTTTCCGGTTTCCGGTATCGAAACCAGAAACCGGAAACTGGAAACTGCTTAAGCGATGGCTTCGGCAGCGACTTTCTCGGTCACGAAGGCTTCAATCACGTCTCCGGCCTTGATGTCGCCGTAGTTGGCGATGGAGATACCGCACTCCATACCGTTGCGAACTTCGCTGGCATCGTCCTTGAAGCGGCGCAGCGAGCCCACTTTGCCGGTGAACACCACATTGTTGTCGCGCAGCAGCCGCACTTCAGAGTCGCGCTTGATAATTCCGTCGCTGACGGAGCAGCCCGCAATCGTGCCCACTTTGGGGATGCGGAAAGTTTCCTTGACCAAGGCGCGGCCTTGATAGGTCTCCTTGATCGTAGGCTCAAGCAGACCGGTCATAGCGCGCTTGATCTCATCCTGCAGTTCGTAAATGATCGAGTGCAGACGGATGTCGACCTTTTCCTGTTCCGCGAGTTCCTGCGCTTTTCGTTCAGGACGCACGTTGAATCCGATAATGATCGCGTTGGAGGCGGAAGCCAGCAGCACGTCGGACTCGGTGATCGCGCCTACGCCCGAGCGCAGAACTTTCAATCGCACCTTCTCGTTTGAAAGCTTGGTCAGCAAGTCGGTCAGCACTTCAACTGAACCGCCGACGTCAGCTTTGAGGATGATGTTCAGCTCTTTGGTGCCGGCCGATTTCAACTGCTCGGCCAGACCTTCCAGCGACACGCGAGAACTCTTGGCCAGCGTGGCTTCTCGCGCCTTCTGCTCGCGATATTCGGAAACGCCCCGTGCCTTGTCACGGTCCGCGACCACAACAAACTGATCGCCCGCCTGCGGCAATCCTTCCATACCCAGAATTTCTACCGGAGTGGATGGCGGCGCGGATTCGAGTTGACTGCCGCGATCGTCGAACATGGCGCGAACTTTGCCGTATACGTTGCCGACCACAAAATTTTCACCCGTGCGCAAGGTTCCGTTCTGCACCAGCAGTGTCGCAACCGGTCCGCGGCCGCGATCCAGCTTGGCTTCGAGAACCACACCGGTCGCCGGACGGTCGGGCGTTGCTTTCAGTTCCTGCAAATCCGCCACCAGACAGATCATTTCCATCAACAGATTCAGATTCGTCTTTTGCTTGGCAGAAACGTCGACGAAAACCGTGGTGCCACCCCAGTCTTCAGGCATCAGACCGCGGTCGGCCAACTGTTTTTTCACCCGGTCGGGCAATGCATCGGGTTTGTCGATCTTGTTTACCGCCACGATGATGGGCACTTCCGCAGCGTGAGCGTGGTCAATGGCTTCGAGTGTCTGCGGCATCACGCCGTCATCGGCGGCCACAACCAGCACCACAATATCGGTGGCTTTGGCTCCGCGGGCCCGCATGCGCGTAAACGCTTCATGACCCGGAGTGTCAAGAAATACGATTTGCCGGCCGTAAGCAGGCGACGCTTTGTCGCTGATGGTCACTTTGTACGCGCCGATGTGCTGCGTGATTCCGCCGGCTTCGCCTCCCGCCACGTTGGTCAATCGAATGGAATCGAGCAAGGTTGTCTTGCCGTGATCGACGTGGCCCATGATGGTGACCACCGGCGGACGGGTAACCCCTTCGGTCGGGGCGCCTTCCTCTCCAGTAGCCCCCTCGGTGACGTCTTTGGCAGCCTGTTCTTCGAAGGTAATTACATTCGTGTCAGCTCCGAAAAAGCGCGCCATCTCGCTCGCCAGTTCGGTATCGAGGGTCTGGTTGATGGTGGCAAAAACGCCGCGAGTCAACAAGCGTGCGATCAGGTCTTTGGCGCGAAGTCCAAGCTTTTCCGCCAGGTCTTTTACGCTGATGCCTTCAGTAATCGTAATACTGCGCGTGATCGGTTGGGGCTCATTTGAAAGCGACAGCCGCGGTGGCGGCGTGTAGCCCTTCATCGGGCCTTCTTTGATGCCACGGGGTACGTACCGCTGTCCGGGGCGGCGTGACGGCGCGCCTGGCCTGCTGCCCGGCCTGGGCGTCGGCCCACCGGAAGGCACGGCTCCCGGCCCAACTCCTAATGGACGTGTTCCCGTCGGAGACTGGCGCGTGGGATGCATCGGCCGGCGCTCTCCCGGACGCAGCGGTGGCCGGTTGACTCCGGGCGCGCCCGGTCGTGGGCGCTGGAAAATAGGCTGTCCGGGCACCGGACGTCCTGGCGCCGGACGCATCGTGGCCCCCGCCGGAGCTCCCGGTGCGCTGGCGGTCGGCGCCGGCCTCAGAGGTGCTTTGTAGACTGGGCGCGGTCCCGTCTGCGGGACGATCATTCGCGGCGGCGGCGGTCCTGGAGAAACTGGAGCGGCAGACCTTGCAACCACGCCGGGTGCCTGCGGCGCACTCGCCATGGGACGCGACGCAACTGGCGGAGGGGTTGCGCCGGATGAAGCCGCCGGTGAAGCGATTGACGGGGCAGAAGGCGGCGCGGGTGGAACGGCTGCCGGCCTGGGTGCCACCGGGGTAACGGACGCCACGGGTGCTGCTGCCTGAGGCGGAGAGGGTGGTGACGGAACAGTAAAAGTCGGTCTTGGGGTCGAGGTTGGAACTACCAGTCTGGGTGGCGCGGCGGCGGGAGCGACGGGCGGCTTTGCGACTGGTGCGCTCGCCGACGGCGGCGCTACTGCGGCTGGCTTGGTTTCAAGGGGTGGCGGCGCGGCCGCGGGTGGAGCTGTAGCCGTCGCTGGCGCCTGCTGCTTGCTGATGATGGCTCTTAAAGCGTCTCCGGGCTTGGAAATGTTGGAGAGGTCGATCTTGGTCTTGATCTCGTCGCCATCGCTGCGCGAGGGCCGAGCGGACCGGCTGGAAGTCTGCGCCTGACTGGCGGCACGGAGGCGGTCGCGCACCTTTTCCGCTTCATGGTCTTCGAGTGAGCTGGAATGGCTCTTCTTCTCGGTGACTCCAATCTCCGGCAGTACATCGAGAATAGATTTACTTTTAACTTCTAGCTCCCTCGCCAGATCGTTGATTCGAATCTTGCTCATCCGCCCTTTCGTCCTCCACTGTTCCGCTAAGTCTTCATATCAACCTCACGGCGTCAGTTTTCAGATTCGCGCAGCCGCTTGCGTCAGCGCGAGACTCTTTCACTTACCGCTTCTCTTCGGAAGGAGCAGGCTCCTCCGTGGATTCAGCAGCGTCATCTTGTCCAGTATTTTCTTCGACCGTGGCTTCAGCTTCAGCCGAGGTTTTCACGCCTGTCTCCGAACCCTCTTCCGGAGTCGCTTCGCTACCAGCTTCCGGCACTGCTTCAAGTTCGGCAGTGGCGTCGGGATCGGCGGCTGGTTCTTCTGCCGCTCCCTCGACCGCTTCTTCACCCTCTACAGCCATCCCGGCTTCTCCTGCCTCGAGACTGGAGAAATAATTATTGACCGCCAGACTGATTTTTTCCACCGTCTTGGGACCAATGCCCTCGATGGCTTCGAGTTGTTCCGGCGTCATATCGGCCAGCGCTTCGACGGTAGTCACGCCGGCAGCGCCCAACTTCTCGACCAGTCCTTCGCCCAGCCCCGGCACATTCTCGAGTGGAGTCGAAGCCGTTCCCACCAGTGCGGACATCTGCAATTCCACTTCCTGGCGCTTTTCTTCTTCGCTCTTGATATCTATTTTCCAGCCCAGCAGTTTCGCCGCCAGCCGGACGTTTTGTCCCTTCTTGCCGATGGCCAGCGAGAGCTGGCTGTCGTCTACTACAACTTCGAGATGCTTGTCCGCCGAATCAACCACGGTGACCCGGCTGACTTTGGCCGGCTGCAATGCCTTTTCAGCGAAGGTCACTGCATCTTCGTGGTACTCGATGATGTCGATCTTTTCTCCACGCAGTTCGCGGATAATCGATTGCACCCGCATGCCTTTCATTCCCACGCATGCGCCCACCGCGTCCACGTCTTTGTCTTTCGACATTACCGCGATCTTGGTGCGCTCTCCGGCTTCACGCGCGATCGCCCGGATCACAACCGTGCCATCGTAAATTTCAGGGACTTCGGTCTGGAACAGGTGCTGTACCAGGTCAGGCGCGGCTCGCGAAACCACCACGGCTGGGCCTTTCGAGGCCCGCTCGACCCGGGCGATTACTGCCCGCACACGCTCGCCCATGGCAAACGATTCCAGGCGCGATTGCTCCTTACGTGGCATTCGCGCTTCGGCCTTGCCGATATCGAAAATCACATCCGGACCTTCGATTCGCTTCACCGTTGCATTAACAATTTCGCCCACCCGCCCGATGTACTCGTTGTACACGGTATCGCGTTCAGCCTCGCGCACCTTCTGAAAGATGACCTGCTTCGCCAGCTGCGCCGCGATGCGTCCCAGAATACCTTCAGTCTGCTTGTTGATCTGAAGCTCGCCCCCCAACTCAACGTTGGGATTAATCTTGCGAGCATCGTCGAGCGTGACTTGAAGCGTGGGATCTTCAACTTGCTCGGGAGTTTCTACGATCGTCTTCACCGCAAATGCGCGGATCTTTCCCGTTTCCTTGTCCAGCTCGGCGCGCAGGTTCTCCTGCGTCTTGTAATACTTTCGCGTAGCCACAACAATGGCATCTTCCACCGCGCTGACGACAATTTGCGGATCAATGCCCTTTTCCCGGCTTAACGCATCAATCGTGTTATAGAGCTCACTTGCCATAGGTAATACCGACCTCGGGACTTCAGACTTCGGGCCTCGGACTGCGGACCTCGGACAAAGCCTAATATGCAGAAACCGGTTGTAGTGGCGAGGTCTGAGGGCTGAGGTCCGACGCCCGCCTTCAGATTTCCGGTACCAGATTCGCCCGCTCGACGTTTTTCAAATCGATTTCGAGTCTTGACGCACTGTCTTCTTCCGCGCGCCGCTTCTTTTTGGCGGCAGCCAGGTCCAGCGTCAGGCGTCCATGCTCAAAACTTTCCAGCCGTCCTTCAAAGTGGCGATTGCCATTGACTGGCTGTTGTGTCGTCAACTTGATGCGACTGCCGGTGAAGCGCTCGTAATCCGCAGGCCGGATTAATTTGCGATCCAGGCCCGGCGATGAAACTTCCAGCGTGTAGGAACCGGAGATTGCGTCCTCAACATCCAGGATCGTGCCGGCTTCCCGGCTGACGTTCGCGCAGTCTTCGTGTGTAACCCCGGCAGCCTTATCGATTACGATTCGGAGCATTCGAGCCTTGCCTCCACCGCGCAACTCGACTTCAACCACCTCGAGCCCCCGGGAGGCAGCCACCCGTTCCGCAATCTCTCGAACTTTGTCGATCTCAAGTGCCATGGAAACAATAGTTTGCGGCCAATTTGTCATTTCCAAAATGGGCCTAAACTAAAAAGTGGGCTTGCGCCCACTGGTGTGTCTCGCCACGTGCTGGTAACTACACAACAGTTCCAGTAACCAATATACGCCCCGAAGTGCCAAAAAACAAACGACCGGAGATGGCGCAAATGCCGATGAAGATCGTGGAGTATCGGGCAATGTGCGAGTACGGGATTACAAGGAAAGTACTTCCGATTGGACCGACCTGACGTTTCGAAAATCAAAGAGGAGCAGTCAGAGAGCCAGTGTGGCCGGTACGGTTATCGCGAATTGCCATCCGAAGCTGATTTTTTCCCGGCGGCTGATTCACGTCCATGTGCAGCAGCATTCCCTTGTTTAAAATCTGCTGGTAAGTTGCCGTGTCGAACGCCTGATCAACTTTCAGGCTCTGGCTTCCCAGCATTTTTCCGTCCGGCGCAAAAATCGCCGTATACAGCACGACATTGAACTTCTTGTTTCCACCGGAAACGTCTTCAGTCGAGAGCGTGCTCGCATCCACCAGAAAGTCCACGCCTACTTTGCCCGTACCGACGGGTTTCACCTGGGCGCTGAAGGTCACCAGAGTATCGGGAGCACTGTCTTGCAACGCCTCCGTCGCCCCTTGCTGCGGATTTCGATCCTTCAACGAAGCTGGATCGATGGCGAAGTATCCTCGGCGGTAACGCGAATCCAATCCATCACGGTTGATCTTCACTTTGATTGAGCGATATTTTCCGTCCCACTTCTTGTCCTCGGGATAGTAGCCAAGCGTGTAGGAGGCGCCCGAGTCGGACATGGCGGTTACCACACCTTCCTTGATTTCGTTTTGATTGACATATGCGATCCCGCCGGTCTCCCGTGCAACCTCACGCATGGTTTCTCGACTGGCAGTGGCATCTGACATTCGAATTTCGGCGGCGCCCGAAGGCGTGGTAAATTGCCGACCCGGACCGTCGTCGATTGTGTTTTCGACGCCGCTCATCAATCCGCGAGCGTCGATGGGATAGATCGCCACTTGCGCGCTTGCCAACTGTGCAGAGGCTTCCCGAATTTCCTGCGCATGACCTCCGCGCTCAACTCCGGCGATGGCTCCCCCGGCCCGCGTGTCGAGTCCGAGCTGGGCTTGGCTGGGTAGACTCTCGGCGAGTTCAGCTTCGCTGACACTGCGGTCTTCGGGAATCAGGCTGAACGGAAAAGAAGCCGTTACCCAGATCACACTTTTACGTCCTGGAATTCCTCCCAGAATTCGTGCCAGGCTGCGCATGGCTGACAAAGTAGTCTCGACCCTGCGGTCCTCTACATACGCCAGCTGTATGTTCTGAAATTCTTTCATGTGCTCGGCCATGGCCACAGCGGATAGTTGAGATCCCACTCCACCATCCGAACTAACATCAGGCACACGGGGAGCGGCGGCATTCCCCATTTCCTGCGCCACTGGCTGATATTTCTGGAAGGCCTTCAATAACACCGCCGGATCGCTGGTAAAGTCCTGCAAAATCCCCAGTGAATTTGTGAGGGTGAATATCGCAGTGCGCCGCCCCGGCTGATATTCATCCTTCGCATACTTCAGCATTTGCTGGCGCGCGTAGGACTGATCTTTAAAGGGTGTGTTGGCCGCATCAAGCAACACAATTACCAGTGGGCCGCCTGGTGATCGATATTCCGGCTTGTTGGAATAAATGCCAGGAGGTAGTTCCGGAGCGCGCTGTTTCTGCGCTTCAGAAGGGGGAGTAAAGAAAGCAACTTTTTGAGTCTTTCCTTTTTCCTGCAAAACAAAATCTTCTGCCCGAAGGCCGTTGACGTGTTTGCCCTGATTGTCGGTCACCACCACATCCACCAAAACAAGATGCGTGCTCACGCGTATTGTAGGCGCCGGAACGTCGGCGGTGGAAGGAGAAGACTGAAACCAGGCGCCCAGTGTAACCACGACCGCTGCGACGCCAATTAGAGAAGCCCAGCGCGATTGAATAGAGTTCTTACCCATATCCGCACCTCCTACCGGGCCCAAAATCCGCACTACGCTAGTACGTCTCGCGTTGAGTTGCAAGTGATAAGGCGAATTCGGTCACTTAGGCCGACTGAGTCACAATTTCACACGAGTATCTCGTCCACACGATGCTCGATTCTGAAACTGTCTCCCGGCCGCGATTTGCCACGAGCCGGAGAGTCTCTCTAGAATGGAGGTGATCCCGAGGCTTCCAAGAAACCCATGATTCATTTTCCTGTCCCTGAAGCTCTCACCTTTGACGACGTGTTGCTGCTGCCGGCACGCTCCGACGTCGTTCCCGCGCTGGCCAACACTCAGACTCAGCTCACCCGCAACATTCGCCTCAATATTCCCATCGTCAGCGCCGCCATGGATACGGTCACAGAATCCCACATGGCGATTGCGCTGGCCCAGCAGGGCGGCATTGGGATCATCCATCGCAATCTGACGCCGGAACAGCAGGCGAATGAAGTCGACAAGGTCAAGCGCTCGGAAAGCGGCATGATTGTGGATCCGGTGACCATGTCGCCGGACTCGAGGGTTTCAGACGCGCTCGAAATGATGCGCAAATACAAAATCTCCGGCGTCCCCATCACAAAAAACGGGAAGCTGGTGGGCATTCTGACCAATCGCGATCTTCGCTTTGAAACCCGCTTCGATATTCCCATCAGCAAGGTGATGACCAAGGAAAATCTGATCACCGTGCCCGTGGGCACAACACTCGAAGACGCGGAGAACATCCTGCACGAACATCGTGTGGAAAAACTTCTGGTAGTCGACGACAACTACAACCTGAAGGGCTTGATCACGGTCAAGGATATTCAAAAGAAGTTGAAATATCCCAACGCCGCCAAAGACTCCCAGGGCCGTCTGCGTGTGGGAGCCGCCATCGGCGCCACCGGCGATTTTCTGGAGCGCGCCCAGGAGATGGTGAAATGCAAAGTCGACCTGCTGGCCATCGACAGCGCCCACGGACATTCGACCCGGGTGCTGGAAGCGATCAAGCTGGTGAAGTCGAAGCTGCCGGAAGTCGATCTGATCGCCGGCAACGTTGGAACCTTCGACGGCGCCTGTGAGCTTGCCCGCGCCGGAGCTGACGCCATCAAAGTTGGAATCGGACCTGGCTCCATCTGCACCACGCGCGTGGTGACGGGCGCAGGAATGCCACAGATCACCGCCATCGCCGAAGCTTACCGTGCGACAAAAGATTCCGGCGTACCTATAGTCGCCGATGGCGGCATCAAGTATTCGGGAGACATCACCAAGGCGCTGGCTGCCGGCGCTTCCGGAGTCATGATCGGATCGTTGTTCGCGGGCACCGACGAAAGTCCGGGCGAATTGATCCTGTATCAAGGCCGCTCCTTCAAATCGTACCGAGGCATGGGCTCCCTGGGAGCGATGGCTTCCGGTTCGAGCGAGCGTTATTTCCAGAACATCGAGGGAGACGCGTCAACCGCCATGTCCGGCACCGCCGACGACGCCAATCGCCTGGGAAAACTGGTGCCTGAAGGAATTGAAGGACGCGTACCTTACCGCGGTTCGGTTGCCATGATCGTCCACCAGATGGTGGGCGGTTTGAAATCCGGCATGGGGTATTGCGGCTGCGGTACCATCCCGGAACTATTGCAGAAAACACGTTTTGTACGGATCAGTGGCGCCGGACTGCGTGAGAGCCACGTGCACGATGTGATGATTACTCGCGAGGCCCCCAATTATGCGGTCGAATAGAGGTCAGGAAAGCTGCGCTTGAATCCGGCCCGGAAACATCTTCTTAAAACCTGGATTGCTGCCGGCTTGTGGCTCGGCCTCATCGTCGCTGAATCTACAACGTTCGCTTCGGCTGAGAATACCGGCCGGCTTTTTTTCCCGGTGCTGCACTTCCTGTTTGGAGTTGATCAGGCGCACTTCCCCACCTGGCATTTTGTTATTCGCAAAAGCGGCCATTTTGTTGGCTACTTCACCTTGAGCTGGCTGCTCTTCCGTTCCTGGCGAGACACTTTTCCAACACCCGGTAAAATTTGGACAATGCGCTGGGGAGCTATTTCATTTTTGATGACGGCGATGGTCGCCAGCCTGGACGAATGGCATCAGACTTTTCTTCCCAACCGCACCGGAACCGTTCGCGACGTCGTACTGGACAGCACCGCCGCGCTGATCGCGCAAATCGTAATCTTCCTCATCTTGCGAAGACAGGGTTTGCAGTCCATTCCGCAACTCGAAGTTTCCTAAAGCCTGCCTTCTTTGCGAACTTTGCGGGTAGTTCTTGGTGTTCTTTGCGGTTGAGACTTTGAAATGGTTCCAGCGAGGTCAAACCCTTTATCCGCAAAAGGACGCCAAGAAAGGCCGCAAAGTTCGCAAAGGAACTTAACGATCAAGAACCTTCTAATACATGGAGTCGTACTTCGTAACCACCCACTCGGCGCCTTTTTTCTCCAGGGTCACCGACAGTAATTCTTTGTAGGTTCCTTTTTGATCGGGCGTGTTGCGCCGTTTACCGCGATAGTGAAGGATCCGCAACGGCGGAGCGTCTTCCCAGTCCACTACCTCCCAGGAGACTAGCGGGTGTTTCTCTTCTGAATCACAGATGAAAGCAGCATATTTCTTGCGGTAATCTCTGGTCCAGTCGGCAAGCTCCTGCCGGCAATTACCGTCTCGCATGCTGCGGATGAACTTGGCCGCCTCGCGCTCCGAACTTCGATCGCGCAGAGGATTCAGCGAAATGGAATTTGGGGTTCCGGATAGTGGATCACGCTCTTCCGACCGTCCCAGGACCGGGCCCTGGCCGTTCAGATGCATCAGATACCCGAAAAAAATCAGCAACAGCAGAACGCCTGCTCCGGCCGCGATGCCGATTTGGTTGCGAGAGAAATCCATTGGCCTCATATCAGTCTAACGTGAGGTCAAGTGAGCACAAGATTACGGCAGATAGACTCTAGCGGACATGTACGACCGGGGTGGGATCGCCTGGAAAGAAAGAAAGAGGGACGGATGGCCGTCCCTCTTCGGCAGGGTTGATTGCTTACTCTTTCTCTTCCTTGACCTTGTCCGCGCCTTCTACATGATCGGCGGGATGCTCGACACCTTGCTGGGCTTCGGCTTCGTCCATTGCCCGCTTGGCCTCTTCGGCGCGCTTCGACCGGGCCTCGGCTCGCTTCTCACGCTTCTCTTCCTGCAGCTTTTCACTGCCCAAGAGCTCAACGAAGGCAGTGTCAGCGCCGTCACCTTTGCGCCAGCCGATGCGAACAATACGCAGGTATCCGCCTTCGCGGTCACCAAATCGAGGGGCGATAGTATCGAAAAGTTTGTCCACCGCGGCGCTGGTCATCAGATACGCGATGGCCTGACGGCGCGCCGACAGGTCTCCGCGCTTACCCAGCGTGATCATTTTTTCGACCAGCGGACGCATGGCCTTGGCCTTGGGCACCGTGGTCTCAATTCGTTCCTCGACGATGAGCGAGGTCACCAGATTACGCAGCAATGAACGGCGATGACTGGTGTTTCGTCCCAGCTTCCATCCGGCTACTTTGTGACGCATTTTGAAATCCTTCAGTTTCGAGTTTCTGGTTATGGTTTCCAGTTCTGGTTTCAGGCGCCCTAAAATGAACATCATCAGGGAAAACTGGAAACCAGGAAGTAGAAACCGGGTGGCGCTCAGCGCCACCCGAGCCTGCTTTACAGGTCGTTGTCCGGACCGTATGCGGATGCCGGCAGCACCTGGTTCGAAGTTGGGCCGGGCACGGCATTGCCGTGCTCGTCAATCTTCATACCCAGGCTCAGACCCATCGACGACAGAATTTCCTTGATCTCGTTCAGCGACTTGCGGCCGAAATTTTTAGTCTTCAGCATTTCGGCTTCCGTCTTCTGAACCAGTTCCCCGATGGTCTGGATGTTGGCGTTCTTCAGGCAGTTGTAGCTGCGCACCGAAAGCTCCAACTCTTCCACCGACCGGTTCAGATTCTCGTTCTTGATCTCCGGCTTGCGGTCGTCGGTTGAAGTCGAAGTTTCGATGTCCTCTTCGAAGTTGATGAAGATGTTCATGTGGTCTTTCACCAGCTTCGCCGCCAGCCCGATGGAATCGGCCGGCGTGATGGAGCCGTTGGTCCACACTTCGAGAGTCAGCTTGTCGTAGTCGGTGATCTGTCCCAGACGCGCCGCTTCCACGGTGTAATTGCACTTGCGCACCGGCGAGTGAACGGAGTCGATGGGAATGAATCCGATGCCGAGGTCTTCATCGAAGTTTTTGTCCGCGGAAACGTATCCACGTCCACGCTTGAGCCGCATCTCCATGTCGAGCTTGCCGCCTTCGCTGACGGTCGCGATGTAAACGTCTTTGTCGAGCACTTCGACGTCGGCATCAGCCTCGATCATTCCCGAAGTGACAACGCCGGGCTGATCGCTGCGCAGGTAGATTGCCTTGGGAGCATCGCCAGCCAGCTTGAACGGAATCTGCTTCAGGTTGAGGATGATGTCAGTCGCGTCTTCAACCACGCCGGGTATCGACTGGAACTCGTGCAACACGCCTTCGATTTTTACCGCAGTCACTGCCGCGCCTTCGATCGAAGACAACATGACCCGTCGCAGGGCGTTACCAATGGTGGTGCCGAAGCCGCGTTCAAACGGCTGGGCCCAGAAGATGCCGTACTTGTCAGTTAGGGTTGAAGTATCGACGGCGAGACGCTTGGGTTTTTGAAATCCCTTCCAAAGCATTACGTTGTTCTCCTTCGGCCGTTTGGCTCAATCCTGACATCCCTGAACTGGTCCGTGCTGAATTCAGGTCAAGCGTCAGAGACAGGCTGATCTGGCTCGAATGTAAAGGACCGGTAAAACTGTCGTTGGTCTTTGGTCGTTGGCCCTTGGCCAAACCAAAAACTGACACAACTGATGAATATCGTCGAGGTTGTGGGCCCTTGATCTTAGCGAACGACCAAGGGCCAACGACCAACGACTATTTGCTGTACAACTCAACAATCAGCTGCTCGTTGACCGGCAGATTGATATCTTCGCGCTTGGGCAACGCTAAAACTTTGCCTTTGTAGTTGTCGCGATCGATCTCCAGCCAGTTGGGAGCGTTTTGATGGCTGGCAAATTCTTTCGCCGGCTCCAGGATCGGCAGCTTCTTGCTGCCTTCACGGATCGCAATCTCTTCGCCCACACTCACCTGGTACGAAGGAATGTTGACCTTGCGCCCGTTCACCTGAATATGACCGTGGCGCACCAGTTGCCGGGCCTGGCGCCGGGAAATTCCGAAACCGAGGCGGTAAATCACGTTGTCCAGCCGGCGTTCCAGCTGTTGCAGCAACACTTCGCCAGTGACGCCGCGAGTGCGCACCGCTTTTTCGAAATAGTTGCGGAACTGACCTTCCTGGGTGAAGTAGATACGCTTGGCTTTCTGCTTTTCACGCAGTTGTAGACCGTAGCCGACGATTTTGGCTTTGCGGTCCTTGCCATGCTGTCCAGGAGCGAAGTTGCGCTTCTCGATCGGACATTTATCGCTGAAACATTTTGTGCCTTTGAGGAAAAGCTTCATGCCCTCACGGCGGCATAGACGGCAGACGGGATCGGTATAACGGGCCAAATTATTTCTCCTTGTTAGATGACCGGTTTACAGGTTTGGCTTCACCCTTCGTCCCGGACGAAAATCAGCATCTAGCTCTTAGCCGTTAGCCCTTAGCTAAAGGCTAAAAGCCAAGAGCTAAGAGCTGGGCCTTACACTCTTCTCCGCTTCGGCGGACGGCAACCGTTGTGCGGAATCGGGGTAGCGTCCTTTATGTTGCGCACTTCTATTCCTGCGGCAGCCAGTGCGCGAATGGCTGATTCGCGACCGGAACCAGGACCGCTCACCCGCACCTCGACGCTGCGAACACCGTGATCGCGCGCCATACTGGCGGCATTCTGGGCAGCCTGTTGCGCGGCGAATGGCGTACCTTTTCGCGATCCACGAAAGCCCAGCGAGCCTGAACTCTTCCAGGCCAGCACATTGCCCGCCTGGTCGGCGATGGTCACAATGGTGTTGTTGAATGAGGCCTGAATGTGGGCAATGCCGTGCGGAACGTGCTTCCGCTCCTTCTTCTTGAAGGTTTTTTTCTTGCCCTTTTTGTCCGGCGCCGCTGCTCCGGTTCCCGCTGCCGCTGGTGCTGCTGGTTTTGCCATAAGTTAGTCGCTCGTCGTTGGTCATTTGTCGTTGGTCATTCGCTCGCGTCGCCGGCGGTGAAGGCCAACGACCAAAGACTATCGACCAACGACTGCTTTCTAAGTCTTTGCCGCCGACTTCTTTTTGGCCGCAACTGTGCCTTTGCGCGGACCTTTTCGGGTACGGGCATTCGTATGAGTACGTTGTCCGCGGACCGGCAGGTTCCGGCGATGACGGTAGCCGCGATAGGAGCCGATTTCGATGAGCCGCTTGATGTTCATCGAAACTTCCTTGCGCAGATCGCCTTCCACCAGGCCTTCGGCTTCGATTACCTGGCGAATACGGTTGACTTCATCCTCGCCCAGGTCCTGGATCTTTTTCATCGGGTCCACGTTGGCCGCGTCCAGAATGCGGGCCGCGCGCGGGTTCCCGATGCCATAGATGTAGGTCAGCGCGATATTCGTTCGCTTGTTGCGCGGAAGATCGACGCCTGCAATGCGTGCCATAGTGCTCCTCTGATAACCCTTAACCCTGACGCTGTTTGTGCTTGGAAACGACGCAGATCACCCGCACTACGCCTTTGCGATGAATGACTTTGCACTTGTCACAAATTTTCTTTACCGACGCTCTTACTTTCATAAACTCAGCTTTCAGCTGTCAGCCCTCAGCCGTCAGGAACCTCATGACGACCAACCAGACCGCAGCAATCATTTATATCGATACACGATGCGCCCGCGGTTCAGGTCGTAGGGAGAAAGCTCAACTGCGACCTTGTCACCGGGCAAAATGCGAATGAAGTTCTTGCGCATCTTTCCCGAGACGTGCGCCAGCACCTGATGCTTATTTTCCAGTTCCACCCGGAACATGGCATTGGGCAACGGTTCTACCACCGTCGCCATAACTTCAATCGCGTCCTCTTTGCTCATCGACTCCTTAAAAATCGCTTCTAGCTTCTGGCTACTAGCTCCTGGCAAACTCCCAAGGCTCCAAGCCAGCAGCTGTTTTACTGCGTCAAAATCATCGGGCCATCTTTTGTTACGGCGACGCAATGCTCGAAGTGGGCGCTGTAGCTGCCGTCGGCGGTTACTGCCGTCCACTTGTCATCGAGCACCCGGGTTCCCGGACTGCCCGAGTTCACCATGGGCTCGATCGCCAGCACCATACCTTCTCGCAACCGGGCGCCGTGACCGCGGGTGCCGTAATTCGGCACCTGGGGCTCTTCGTGGAGACGAGTGCCGATGCCGTGACCAACAAATTCGCGGACTACGCTGAATCCGTTGGCTTCGACGAATTCCTGAACCGACGCTCCCACATCCCCAACTGCGTTGCCGATCCGCGCCGCTTCGATGCCGCGATACAACGACGCCTCGGTGACTTCGAGCAGCTTGGTCAACTCCGGCGTGATCGAGCCATCGACCGGCACCGTGATGGCAGCATCGCCATAGTATCCGTCCAGCACCACTCCACAATCGATCGAAACAATGTCGCCGGCTTTCATCACCCTCTTTTCCGAAGGAATGCCGTGAACGATTTCCTCATTGATCGAAGTGCACAGCACGCAGGGATAATCGAAATATCCTTTGAACGCCGGCTTGACGCCCAGTTCCTTGATCTTCTGTTCGGCGGCCCGCTCAAGATCCATGGTGGTCGCGCCGGGCACCACCAGGGTACGAACATGATTCAGAATCTCGCGCACGATGCCGCCACTGCGACGCATCTTCTCAATCTCTGCCGCCGATTTGCAGACAATCGCCATCTCAGTATTCGCGACTCAACGGTTCAGTACTGCCGGAAGCCAGGCCGCGCTGGCTCTCGATCACCCGAAAAATCTGCTCGGTAACCTGGTTGACAGGCAAGTCGCCATCCACCGAAACCAGCCTGCCTTTCCGCGCATAGTAGTCGGCAACCGGCTTGGTCTGCAGCTCATAGGCTGCCAGGCGGTCCCGGATGACCTCTTCGCGGTCATCTTCCCGGGTCACCAGCTTGGAGCCATCAACATCGCATCGATCAGCAACACGGGGTGGCTGGGAGTAGACGTTGTAGATCCGTCCACAGACGGGGCAAGAACGGCGTCCAGTAATCCGACGCAACAACTTATTATAATCCACGTTAATTCGGATCACAATGGGCAGACACTTGCCGCGCTGCTCGTTATCAAAGAACTCATTCTCCAGAAACGCATCCAGCCATCCGGCCTGGGCCGGGTTGCGGGGAAATCCGTCGAGGATGAAACCGCGTTCGCAGTCCGACTGCCGCAAACGCTGCGCCACCATGTCATACATGAGATCGTCGGGAACAAACTCGCCCCGCGCCATCACATCCTTGGCCAGCAGTCCCAGCGGCGTTCCACGCTGCACATTCTCCCGCAGCAGATCTCCGGTAGAAATCTGGGGAATACGGTAGCGCTCGACGATCAGCTTGGCTTGCGTACCCTTGCCCGCGCCGGGCGAGCCGAGCAGGATGACAGGTCCGATGCCGCGTGAGGCCGCCTCCGCCATCGAACTGCTCCTCCCGCCTCCCGATTGCAATTTCACTCATCCAGCTCGATGTTAGCGACCCACTTCAACCTCTGCCTGGTGGTGCCATTTGCACCAGCCTGGTCGCGTGGTCGCGGGCGACTCGACCGCGTAGCTCCGAAGCACGATCAAAAGCCGCAGGCGAGGTCGCCCGCGACCACACAATTAGAGGCTCAAGACCAGGTGCGGCGACCGCGAATCCGCCCGCTGCGCGGGGTGAAGCCGTCGTAGTGACGCATCACCAGTTGCGCTTCGATCTGAGTCACCGTGTCCATGGCCACGCCGACCACGATCAGCAGCGATGTGCCGCCAAAATAAAAGTTTACGTTCAGCCCGTTCGTCACCCAGGTCGGCAGGCGTTCGAAGAACGCGCCAACCGGCCCATACAGGTGGTTGAGGTGAATGCCGGTGATCATCCATTCCGGAATGAAAGAAATGATGATCAGGTACAGCGCTCCCACCAGGGTGATGCGGGTCAAAATTTCGTTGATGTGGTCGGCCGTGCGTTTACCGGGACGGATGCCGGGAATAAATCCGCCATACTTCCGCATGTTGTCGGCAACCTCGTTGGGGTTGAAAACAATCGAGACGTAGAAGTAGGCAAAAAAGATAATGCCGACCGCATAAAGAAATGTGTACAAGGGCTCGCCCCACCCCAGGTTGCGGATGAGTTCGCCAAAATAGCGATTATTGCGCAGGCTGTAGCCGACCGTTTGCGGCAGGGTAAGAATTGACGATGCGAAGATCACCGGCATGACGCCGCCCGAGTTCACTCGCAAAGGCAGGTGGGTGGATTGTCCGCCCATCACCTTTCGTCCCACCACGCGCTTGGCGTATTGCACCGGAATACGGCGCTCGCAGCGCTCTACATAGACGATGAAGGCTACCACCATCACCATCACGCCAATCAGAAGAATCATCGCCGGAGCGGTGAAAGCGCCCCAGGCGTCGGTCGATACTTTCTGGTAAAGATCGATTGCCGCTCGCGGCAAGCCAACCACGATGCCGGCAAAGATCAGCAGCGACATTCCGTTCCCGACGCCGCGCTCGGTAATCTGCTCACCCAGCCACATGATGAAGGCGCTGCCCGTGGTCAAAGTCAGCATGGTCATCAGAATGAAAGCGGGGCCGGGGTGGACGACGAAATCACCGCTACGCTGCAGCTGCCAGGCAATACCGAACGACTGCACGGTAGCGAGAATCACGGTTAGATAACGCGTCCACTGCGTGATCTTCTTGCGTCCCAGTTCACCTTCCTTTTGCAACTTGGCCAGCGGCTCATAAACCACGGTGAGCAGCTGCAAAATGATGGAGGCGGTGATGTAGGGCATGATGCCCAGGGCAAAAATCGTCAGTCGGCGAAGCTGCCCGCCGGAGAACAAGTCGACAAATCCCAGCAGGCTACCCTTGTTTTGTTCGAAGAATTGCTGCAACTTATCTGCGTTCACCCCGGGCGTGGGAATGTGTCCGCCCAGACGATAAACCGCCAATAACCCAAGCGTGAACAGAATGCGCTTGCGCAGATCCGGAATACGAAAAACGTTTGCCAGTTTTTCCAGCATTGGCTACAGAACCTCGAACTTGCCGCCCGCCTTGGTGATTTTTTCCTGAGCTGACTTGGAAAATTTGTGCGCGAACACGGTGAGCGCGACCGTCAACTCGCCGTCCCCCAAAACCTTCACCGGATGTTTGCTCTTGATCACTCCCGCTTTGCGCAATACGTCCGGATTGATGGTGGTTTCGCCCAACCCCACCAGCTTCTCCAGATTCACGATATTGAATTCCTGGCGGAAGATGTTGGTGAATCCGCGTTTCGGCATGCGGCGGTGCAAGGGCATCTGGCCGCCTTCAAAACCGCGCATCATGCGCGAACCGCTGCGCGAGCGCTGGCCTTTGTGTCCGCGGGTGGAGGTTTTACCCATACCCGAACCCATGCCCCGGCCTACACGTTTCTTGTTTGCTGTCGCCTTCTTTGGTGCGCGAATATTCGAAAGATTCATAAAGTCAGCTCTCAGCTATCAGCTTTCAGCTTCGCTATCAGCACCCAGGGTTCGCTGAGAGCTGACGGCTGAAAGCTGAGAGCTAGGTTACGATCTCAACCAGGTGCGGGACCTTGGCTACCATGCCGCGGATGGCCGGATTGTCCGGCCGCTCGATCACCTGATTTAATCTGGTGAAACCCAATCCTTTGACTACGAGTTTCTGTTGTACCGGAGCGCAGATCGCCGAGCGAACCCACTTCAATTGGATCATCGCGCTGCTGCCGGCATATGCTTTTTTGGCTAATTTATTCGGCATGACTACAGCTCCTCGACCGACTTGCCGCGCATGGCAGCGACATCGCTCCGGTTCTTCAAATGCTTCAGCGCGTCAAAGGTCGCCTTGATCACATTGTGCGGATTGGTGGTGCCAATCGATTTTGTCAGCACGTTCTGAATACCCGCGGAAGTCATCACCGCCCGCACCGCGCCGCCGGCAATCACGCCTGTTCCTTCGGGAGCCGGCTTCAGCAGCACTCTTCCCGAACCATAACGTCCCAGCACCAGGTGCGGAATGCTGGTCTGCGTGAGGTTCACCCGCATCAGATTTTTCTTGGCCGACTCGATTCCTTTGCGAATGGCTTGCGGAACTTCTTTGGCTTTGCCCGACCCGTAACCGACCACGGCCGCGCTCGGATCTCCCACAACCACCAAGGCCGCGAAAGAAAGATTCTTGCCGCCCTTGACCACTTTGGTCACGCGGTTGATCGAGACCACCTGGTCCTTCAATTGGTAGGAATTCGCGTCCAGCTTTTTAATTACTGTTGGCATTGATTCTCGTTTCTCAATTTCTTTAGAACTTCAGTCCCGCTTCGCGGGCGGAATCGGCCAGGGCCTTGACCCGCCCGTGATAAATGTATCCCCCGCGGTCGAACACGACTTTCTCGATGCCCTTGGCTTTGGCGCGCTCAGCAATACTCTTGCCTACAGTCTTCGCCGCAGCCAGGTTGCCACCCACCCGGCGCTCTCCCTTTTTTCCTTCAGCGGAATTCGCCGAAACCAGGGTAGCGCCTTTCGAGTCGTCGATAAGCTGAACGTAAATATGATTTAGCGAGCGGTATACATTCAGCCGCGGCCGTTCGGAGGTGCCAAGCACCTTCTTGCGGATGCGTTTATGTACATGCCGCCGATTCGCATTCTTCGATGTCTGGGTAAGCATTTTTAGTCCTTGGTCGTTGGTCGTTGGTCGTTGGCAAAAGCAAAGACCAGGGACCACGACTCTCAATCAATTTCCGTAGCGTTCCGGTTCCAGCCGGTGCAAAGTTGCTGTTCGGTTGGCCAACCACCAAAGGCCAACGCCCGACGACGAGTTACTTCGCGCCAGTCTTGCCAACCTTCTTCTTCAGCCGCTCTCCGACGTAGCGCACACCCTTGTTCTTGTAGGGATCGGGCGGACGCAGGCTGCGCATCTCAGCCGCGACCTGGCCAACTTTTTGCCGATCGATGCCGGTGACACTGAGCTTGGTTTGCTTGGGATCAACCGTTGCTTCGATTCCCGAAGGCAACGGATATTCAATCGGATGCGAGAATCCCAAACTGAAAACCACGGTGCTCTTACCCTTCATCTCGGCACGGTATCCGATGCCGACGATTTCGAGCTCGCGGGTCCAACCCCGGGTTACGCCTTCAACGGCGTTGTTCACCAGGGCGCGGGCCAGTCCATGAACCGCGGCCTGGGAATCGTTCTCGCGGATCGCCACCAGGTTGCCGTCCTGCTGCTCCATGCGGATGCCGCGCGGCAGCTGTGTATCCAGCTTGCCCTTAGGCCCCTGCACGTTCACCATGGTGCCTTCAAGCTTCACCACAACTCCCTTAGGGAGCGGGATCGGTTTTCTTCCAATTCTTGACATAGCTTTCAGCTCTCAGCTCTCAGCCTTCAGCTTGAATCGCCGTCTTGACTGATAGCTGACGGCTGATAGCTGATAGCTGGTTCTCTACCAAATCTCGCACAACACTTCCCCGCCCACACCTTGCTTGCGGGCCTGGCGTCCAGTCATGACTCCGCGCGGCGTGGTCAGGATGTTGATACCCATACCACCCAGCACCCGCGGGATCTCGCTGCGGCGCACATAGACCCTGCAGCCCGGCCGGGAAACGCGCTCGACGTTCGAGATCGCGGCTTCGTTGTTGTTGCCGTACTTCAAATAAATGCGCAGGACCTTGTGGCCATCTTCTTCCGCCGGCTTGAAATTGGAGATGTAACCTTCCTCCTTGAGGATGCGGGCAATCTCCAGCTTCAATTTGGAAGCAGGAATATCAACTTTCTGGTGGCGGGCGCGTATCGCGTTGCGAATGCGCGTCAGCATGTCTGCGACCGGATCGGTCAAATTCATTGCTTGCTTCTCCTCCGCCGCCCGTTTGCTGCAGCCTGACTTATCCCTAGGCCGAAGAACCCGCGGCGACGCTTCCACCCCAACCAATTACCCGGAGGTAAATTCCCTCACATCCGGGCGCCTCAGCTTTGCGCGTAGTTGCCCAAAGCTGGGAGATCCAATACTCAATTCCTACCAGGACGACTTCGAAACTCCGGGAATCTCTCCCCGCAACGCCAGCCCGCGGAAACACAGGCGGCAAATTCCGAACTTGCGCAGGTAGGCGCGCGGACGTCCGCACAGCTTGCAGCGGTTGTGCCGCCGGGTCGAAAATTTCGGCCTCGCCTGTTTTTCGTTGCGCGCGCTTTCAAACTTTTTTTCGATCTTTGCGTCTTTAACTCGTTTTGCGGTAGTCAATTTACTTTTAGCTCCTGGCTTGTGGCGTCGCGCTGTTCGCTGCGGCCCTTCAGCCCTTTGTCTGTTTTAATCTGCTTCGATCTGTTCGATCTGTCCAACTCAACTAATTCGCCCGGAACGGCATTCCCAAATGCTTCAACAGCACTCTGGCCTGATCATCGCTGCCGGCCGTGGTCACGATGGTTACATTCATTCCTTTGGTTTTGTCCACCCGGGAATAATCGATCTCCGGGAATATCAACTGATCGCGCAAGCCCAGAGTGTAGTTTCCGCGTCCGTCAAAAGACTTGGTCGAAACACCCTTGAAGTCACGCACCCGGGGCAGCACCACGTTCAAGAGCCGGTCGAGGAATTCCCACATTCGGTCGCCGCGCAGAGTAACCATGGCGCCGATGGCTTGGCCTTCGCGAACCTTGAAAGCCGCAATCGATTTCTTGGCTTTGGTCGTGATCGGCTTCTGCCCGGTAATCTGGCCCAGTTCGTTGACCGCCGGGTCGAGAATCTTGGCGTTCTGCGTCGCTTCGCCCATGCCCATGTTGACCACGATCTTGTTCAGGTGCGGCACCGCCATGGGATTCTTCAATTCGAATTCTTTCATCAGAGCGGGCGCGACTTCGGATTTGAAGCGGCTCTTGAGCCGCGGCGTTTCCTTGGAGCTGTGATGCGCCTGCGCCGGCTTTGCCTCCGGCTGCTGCTTGTCGCCTTGTCGATCTCTTTTTTCTTTTGCCATTTGCTTCCTCTGGAACCAAGCTTCTAGCTGCTGGCTCCTAGCTACTTCCCAATTCTCGCCACCCGTGTGCTCTAGCTATCAGCCAGAAGCCAGGAGCTAGAAGCTATTTATCGAGCGTCGCGCCGCACTTGCGGCATACCCGGACTTTGCGTTCGCCCTGAAACTCATGTCCGATGCGCACCGGCCGCTTGCAGCTGGGGCACATCAGTCCCACGTTCGAGATCGCAATCCGGCTCTCCTGCTCCGCGATTCCGCCCTTCACGTTACGCTGCGGATTGGGACGCACGTGCTTTTTTACCAGCATCACGTGCTCCACCAGAATCTTGGCGTCGTTCGGGAAAATGCGCAGCACGCGCCCTTCTTTCCCTTTGTCGCGACCGGTGACGACACGCACGATATCGTTGCGCCGCAGGTCAACTCGCTTGTTCGCTCTCACCACTGTCTTCATGATTCTCAGCTCTCTCGATCTTCAGCTCTTTTACTTCAGCTCTTTTAATCGAACGTCAACCTGGGCACTTCCGGCTTAAAGCACTTCCGGCGCCAGCGAAACAATCTTTAAAAACTTGCGCTCGCGTAGTTCACGCGCCACCGGACCAAAGACACGCGTCCCCACCGGCTCGCCGGCGTCGTTGATCAACACTGCCGCATTGCTGTCAAAGCGAATGTAAGTGCCGTCGCGGCGCCGGTGTTCCTTGCGGGTGCGCACGATCACCGCCTTCACCACTTTGCCCTTTTGCACTTGGCCCTCGGGGGCTGCCTCTTTTACGCTGGCGGTGATGACGTCACCCAGTCCGGCGTTCAAACCGGTCGAGCCGCCCAGCGGCAGAATCATCTGCAGCTTGCGGGCGCCGGAGTTGTCGGCGACCTCGAGCATCGATCTCATCATCACAGCCATAATCTGATCTCCTGTGCTTCCCTATCGAACGACGGCCTTCTAGCTGGCGTCCGCGGCCACATTGGCTTCCGGCACCAACGCCGTCTGCCGGACCACTTCCTTCAGCCGCCAGCGCTTCAGCTTAGACAGCGGACGAGTCTCTTCGAGACGCACCACATCGCCCACGTGAGCAACATTTTTTTCGTCGTGCGCGTAGAACTTCTTCGCCTTCGAAACCACGCGGCCATAGAAGGGATGGGCTTTCTTGCGCACCACCTGCACCACGATGGTCTTGTGCATGCGGTTCGAGACCACTTCGCCAACCACAATCTTGCGCCGTCCGGCGGCCTGCGGCTGTTGCTGTTGCTCCGCGGATTTTGACTTGGTTTCAGCCATCTACTTTTTCCCCGTTCCGCTGCTGGCCAGCACGCGCTCGCGCGCGATGGTTTTTACTCGCGCAATGTCCCGCCGCAAACCGCGAATTTTCTTTAGACTTTCGGTCTGTCCCATGTTGAGCTGGAACTTGAGCTTGAACAGCTGGTCGCTCAACTCGCGCTCCTGGGAGACCAGTTCGTCGGCGGTCAAATTTCGTACTTTGTCAGATTTCATGTCAGTTCAGCTTTCGTTAGTCCCGCTTTTGGTTCCCAACCTCGAACCTGCTCTAGTGAATTCCTTCGCGTTTCACGAACACCGTCCGTAAAGGCAGCTTGTGCGAAGCCAGACGCATGGCTTCGGTAGCGTCCGACTGCGAGACCCCTTCCATCTCAAACAGGATCTTCCCCGGCCGCACCACCGCCACCCAGTGATCGGGAGCGCCTTTGCCTTTACCCATACGAGTTTCGGCGGGCTTCTTGGTGACCGGCTTATCGGGAAACAGGCGGATCTGAATCTTGCCGCCGCGCTTCACGAACCGGGTCATGGCCACGCGCGCCGCTTCAATCTGGCGATCGGTAATCCACCCCGGCTCCAGCACCTTCAGGCCGAAATCACCAAAGGCCAGCTGGCTTCCGCGCCAGGCTTTCCCGGTCATACGTCCGCGCTGCTGCTTGCGGTACTTCACTTTCTTGGGCATCAACATAAGAATCAGCTCTTAGCTTCTGGCTTTTAGCTTCTGGCCAAATCTTCTAGAACGCGCCGGCTTGCTGTGGTTCGCGTTTTTTAGCCGGCAAAATTTCGCCTTTGTAGACCCAGCACTTCACCCCGATGACGCCGTAGGTGGTGCGGGCTTCGGTAAAACCGTAATCGATGTCGGCGCGCAGGGTGTGCAGCGGCAGACGGCCCTGCAGATACCACTCCGAGCGCGCGATTTCGTTGCCGTTCAGGCGGCCACTCACCCGGACCTTGATGCCCTTACAACCGAAGCGCAGCGCCGAATCCACAGCCTTGCGCATGGCGCGGCGGAAACCGACACGCTTTTCCAGCTGCAGCGCAATCGACTCCGAAACCAGCTGCGCATCCAGTTCCGGCTTGTGCACTTCCTGGATGTCGATATAGACCTCACGCCCGGTACGCTTCTGCACATCGCCCTTGAGCTTGTCGATCTCGGCGCCCTTGCGTCCGATGATGATGCCCGGCCGCGCAGTCTTAATAATGACGCGCAGCTTGTTGCCCGGACGTTCGATTTCGATCGAGCTCACACCCGCCGACTTTAGTTTGTCCTTCAGCTCATTGCGCAGCTTCACGTCTTCGAGCAAAAGCTTGTCGTAGTCGCGCTCCACAAACCAGCGTGACTTCCAGGGCTTGGTGTAGCCCAGCCGAAATCCGTAGGGATGAACTTTTTGTCCCATTATTTGGCTCCCACTTTCTTCTTCTTAGCCGGCGCTTTGCGCTGAGCACTGGTCTTCGCCCGGGCCGGAGTCTTGCTTCGGGTGGCAGCTTGTTCGCCTACCACGGTGGCCAGCTCTTCTCCGCTTCTGCCGCGCTCCGCCAGCACCAGTTCGATGTGAGCAATCCGCCGCACGTAGCGGAAGGCGCGCCCCATGGGGGCGGGACGAATCCGCTTCATACGCGGGCCGTCGTTAGCCACGGCGTCCTTCACATAAAGCTTGTCTACATCCACATCGAGACCTTTTTCACTGCTCAAATAGTTGGCATTCTCCAGAGCCGAGCGCAACAGCTTCTCTACCGTCGCCGCCACCCGCTTCTTGGTGAAGATCAGGATGTTCAGCGCATCTTCCACTCGGCGGCCTTTGATCAAATTCAACACCAGGCGCGCTTTTTGCGGCGACACCCGGCTGAATCGGACTTGAGCTCGAAATTCCATCCTAAATCTCCTTTACGCCTTGGGCGCCGGCGCTGCCGCCGGTGAAATCGCGCCTGGACCGCCCGGTGCGCTGGCCGGCCGGGCTGCGCTTTCGGTTGCCGCCCGCATTGAGTGACCCTTGAACTGGCGGGTAAAGCTGAATTCTCCCAGCTTGTGGCCGACCATGTTTTCCGTCATGTAAACCGGAATAAACTTTTTGCCGTTATGCACAGCGATGGTATGGCCTACCATCTCCGGAATAATGGTCGAGCGCCGCGACCAGGTGCGCAGCACCTTCTTCTCGTTACGCGAGTTCATGCCTTCCACCCGCGCCTGCAGGTAGCCATCCACGAATGGACCCTTCTTGGTTGAACGTGCCATAAGTCAGCTTCTAGCTGTTAGCTCCTAGCTCTTAGCTAAATCCAAAACTTCCTATCTCTTTAAACCTTCGCCCTCAATCTCCGCCCTTGCCATTCCGAGCCGCCTTGGCGGCGAGGAATCTGCTTTCTACTTATTTCTTGCCTCTTCGGTTCACGATGAACGCATCCGTGCGCTTGTTGTTGCGCGTCTTGTAGCCGCGTGTCGGTTGTCCCCAGGGAGTGACCGGATGTCTGCCGCCGGAGGTCTTGCCCTCGCCACCGCCGTGGGGATGGTCGACCGGGTTCATCGACACACCGCGGTTTACCGGACGCCGTCCCAGCCAGCGCATGCGTCCCGCTTTGCCGATGGTGACATTCTCGTGATCGAGGTTGCCCACCTGTCCAATCGTGGCCATGCAATCCTGCGAAACTTTGCGAGTCTCGCCGGAAGGCAGCTTGACCAATGCGTACTCGCCTTCTTTCGCGACCAACTGCGCCGAACCGCCCGCCGAGCGCACCATCTGCGCGCCTTTGCCGGGCTTCAACTCCACGTTGTGGATGGTGGTGCCAGGCGGAATATTCTTCAGCGGCAGCGCGTTGCCTACCAGAATGTCAGATTCCGGACCGCTCACCACTTTCTGTCCAACCTTAAGCCCTTCGGGCTGAAGAATGTAGCGCTTCTCGCCGTCCGCGTACGCCAGCAGGGCAATGCGCGCGGAACGGTTGGGATCGTATTCGATCGACGCCACCGTCGCCGGAATCCCGCTCTTGTCGCGCTTGAAATCGATCAAACGCAGTTTGCGCTTGTGCCCGCCGCCGCGATGCCACATGGTGGTATCGCCGCTGTTGCGGCGTCCGCCGCTGCGCTGCTTGGGTTCAACCAGCGGCTTATGCGGATGCCGGGTCGTAATGTCATCGTTGACCAGCGTGGTCCGGTAGCGCAACGTCTGCGTAGTCGGTCGGTATGTCTTGATTGGCATAAAATCAGCTCTTGGCTTCTAGCTGTCAGCTTCTAGCTTTTCCCTGCCGCCGCATTCGCTCGTGCTGGCCAACGACCAACGACGATCGACCAACGACAAATTACAGATTCTGCGCGTACTCCGGCATCTTCTCGCCCGATCTCAATCGCACGTATGCCTTCTTCCAGTCGGGACGGTAGCCGGCAAACTTGCCCCGGCGGCGTTCTTTTCCGGGATAAGTCGCGGTGCGCACCGACAACACCTTCACCTTGAAAATCGACTGCACCGCTTGCCGGATTTCGGTTTTGGTCGCGGCCGGCGCTACCTGGAAAACCAGCGTGTTCTGATTTTCCTTGATGGCCAGCCCTTTTTCCGTAATCACTGGACGGCGAATGATCTGGTATGCGGATTTCATCAGGCGACCTCCGCCGCTTTTTCGTGACGCACCCGGCGCCGCGGAGCCCGGGTGGCCCTTTTGCTCTTGGCCGCGTCTTTGTCTTTGTCTTTGTCTTTCTCGTCGCGCTGCCGCTTCGAAGCCGAATTCTTCAGCGAAAGCTGCAACGCCTCGATGGCAGGCTGCGAAAAGATCGCGCGATCATAACGCAACAGATGGTAAGGATGGACTGCAGTGCTGTTCACCAGCTCCACGCCATCAAGATTGCGCGAACTCAACATCAGATTGCGGTTGCTGTCGCGGCCAGCTTCTACCAGTAACGTTGTGGTCTCGACTTTCAGCGCGTTTAACGCCTCACGAAACAGTTTGGATTTCGGTTCCTTCACATCGAACGCGTTAACCACGATCAGCTTGCCATCGGCAAACTTCGAAGCCAGGGCCGAGCGCAATGCTCCCATTAACTTCTTGTGCGGAAAAGCGTAGTCATACGATCGCGGTTGCGGTCCATGGACGGTGCCGCCATGCCGCCACAGTGGCGAGCGGATGGAGCCGACGCGGGCGCGCCCGGTGCCCTTCTGCTTCCAAAGTTTTTTGCCGGCGCCGGACACCAGTTTCTTGTTCTTGGTGGCGTGAGTGCCGGCACGCTGCGCGGCGCGGTAGTGCTTTACCGCTTCCCACAGCAGGTCCTCGTTGACCGCGCCGAAAACTTCATCGGCGAGATCAAGCGTTCCGACCTTCTCCCCGCTCAAATTATGAATATCGATAGTTGCCATATGTCTTCCGTCAATCCGGGTTGGCCAACGACACCAGCCAACGACCAACGACTCTTCTTAAGCTTTCTTCGCCGCCCGCTTCGCTGCCTTCAACGGATCCACAGTGGCCGCGCCGCCAAATCCACGACGCTCTCTGGGCGGCTTCTTGGCCTTGGTAATTACCAGGTACCCGCCATTCGGACCGGGCACGCTGCCTTCGACTACCAGAAGGTTTTCGTCTTTATCGACACCCAGCACGCGCAGATTCCGCTGTGTAACTCGATCGACGCCCATGTGTCCTGACATACGCATGCCCTTGAACACGCGTGACGGAAAGGCCGACGAACCAATCGATCCCGTGATCTGAAACATCGAACCGTGCGATTTAGGACCGCCGGCAAAGTGATGACGCCGGACGACGCCGGCAAAACCGCGCCCTTTGCTGATGCCCACCACGTCTACGAATTTCTCGCCTTCAAAAATGTCCACCAGCACGCGATCGCCAGCCTTCACTGCGGCTGCCTCTTCCGCTTTCTCCACTTCGATCGGAACTTCGCGCAGAAATTTCACTGGCGGCAGATTGTTTTTGCCGAGGTGACCCTTCATAGGCTGGGTCAAGCGCGATTCCTTCATGAACTCGACCAGACCAATTTGGGCCGCGTCGTATCCGTCACGAGTCTGGGTCTTGTGCTGGGTGATCACGCATGGACCCGCCTGCAGAACGGTGGCCGGATGCACATCGCCCTTGTCGTCGAAGAGCTGGGTCATTCCGACTTTTTTGCCCAAAATTCCGGTTACTTTCGCCATTTCAATTCTTCTCCGCGAGCTGTATCAGCTCAAGCTGACAGCTGAACGCCGACGGCTATTTGTGTTCCTTGCCAAAAGCTTTGATCTCAACGTCAACACCAGCGGGCAGGTCGAGCTTCATCAACGCATCCACGGTCTGCTGTGTGGGCTCAAGAATATCGAGCAAGCGCTTGTGAGTACGGATCTCAAACTGTTCGCGCGACTTCTTGTCCACGTGCGGGGAACGCAGCACGCAGTATTTATTCTTCATCGTGGGCAATGGAATCGGGCCCGCGATTTGTGCTCCAGTGCGCCGCGCCGTATCGACGATCTCACCCGTGGACTGGTCCAGGATGCGGTAGTCGTATGCCTTCAGCCGGATTCGAATTCTCTCTTTTCCAACCATGTTTCACTCTTTCACTCTCCCGGCTCACCGGGAAAAAAGAACTGGCGGCGTGTTGCAAGCCGCTTGAACGGCAGCTTCTAGCTATCAGCTTCTATCTCAACCCAACTGAGAACTGAGAACCAGCAACTGACAACTGGTTTTCAATTCGTCTTCTCTTATCTACTGCACAATCTCGCTGATGGTGCCCGCGCCCACCGTGTGCCCACCTTCGCGGATAGCGAACCGTAAGCCCTTTTCCATCGCCACCGGCGTGATCAGCTCAATCACCAGCTGCACGTTGTCCCCCGGCATCACCATCTCGGTCGCCGCCGGCAACTCCGCCACTCCGGTTACATCCGTCGTGCGCAAGTAGAACTGCGGGCGATAGCCTTTGAAGAATGGCGTGTGCCGTCCGCCTTCTTCCTTGGTCAGAATGTAGACTTCAGCCTTGAACTTGGTGTGCGGGGTGATCGATCCACCCTTGGCCAGCACCATACCGCGTTCCACATCTTCTTTCGCAATGCCGCGCAGCAACAGCCCAGCGTTATCGCCCGCCAAGCCTTCGTCCAACTGCTTTTTGAACATTTCGACGCCGGTCACCACCGTCTTGCGGGTATCGCGGAAGCCGACGATCTCTACTTCCTCGCCAACTTTCACTTTGCCGCGTTCGATTCTGCCGGTCACCACCGTGCCACGGCCTGAGATCGAGAAGATATCTTCAATCGGCATCAGGAACGGCTTGTCCAGTTCGCGCGCCGGTTGCGGCACGCTCTTGTCCACCGCTTCCATCAACTCGTCAATCTGCTTCTCCCACTTGGCTTCGCCGTTCAGCGCACCCAAGGCCGAGAGGCGTACCACCGGCACATCGTCTCCCGGGAACTGGTAAGTCTTCAGCAATTCACGTACTTCGAGTTCAACCAGGTCGAGCAGTTCCGGATCATCCACCGCATCGCACTTGTTCAGCGCCACCACGATGTAAGGCACACCCACCTGCCGGGCCAGCAGCACGTGTTCACGCGTCTGCGGCATCGGACCGTCGGTCGCCGCGACCACAAGAATCGCGCCATCCATCTGGGCCGCGCCCGTGATCATATTCTTGATGTAATCGGCGTGGCCGGGACAGTCGACGTGGGCATAATGCCGGTTCGCGGTCTCGTACTCCACGTGCGCCGTGGCGATGGTTATGCCGCGCGCCTTCTCTTCCGGCGCGTTATCGATTGAATCAAACGACCGGAACTGGATCTTGGGGTTGTGCTTCGACAACACCTTGGTGATCGCCGCCGTCAACGTGGTCTTGCCATGGTCAATGTGACCAATCGTCCCCACGTTGCAATGCGGCTTATTACGCTCAAATTTCTCTTTCGCCATATCCTAAGCTCCGTATCCCTTGTTCGTGTGGTCGCGGGCGGCTTCGCCCTCGGCCCTTGTCTCTACCGCTTGGGGCCTTGTGAACGCCCGATAATTTCGTCTGCTGCGCTGCGCGGCACTTCTTCGTAACGCGCGAAGTGCATCGAGTACTCGGCGCGGCCCTGCGTGCTCGAACGCATGTGGGTGGCGTAACCGAACATCTCGGCCAGCGGCACGATTGCTTTGATCACCTGCGAACCAGCGCGATGTTCCATGCCTTCAATGCGTCCACGGCGCGAACTCAGGTCGCCCATGATCACTCCGGCATAGTCTTCCGGAGTGACGACCTCGACTGCCATCACCGGCTCCAACAGTACCGGGGACGCCTTGCGCGCAGCTTCCTTGAAAGCCATCGAACCGGCGATCTTGAAGGCCATTTCGTTCGAGTCGACATCGTGATAGCTGCCGTCGTAGAGCGTAGCCTTCACGTCAACCATGGGATAGCCAGCCAAAATTCCGCCTTCGAGGGCTTCTTTAATGCCCTGATCGATTGGCTTGATAAATTCCTTCGGCACCGACCCACCCGTGATGTCGTTGACGAACTCATAGCCCATGCCAGCGGGTTGCGGGTCGAGATAAATCTTGGCGTGGCCGTACTGGCCTTTACCACCGGTCTGGCGGATGTATTTGCCTTCGGCCTCCGCGTGCCTGCGGATGGTTTCGCGATATGCCACCTGCGGCTTGCCGACGTTGGCCTCAACTTTGTACTCGCGCATCATGCGGTCAACGATGATTTCGAGATGCAACTCGCCCATGCCGCTGATGATGGTCTGCCCGCTGTCCGGATCAGTGTGAACCTTAAAGGTAGGATCTTCCTGGGCCAGCCTGGAAAGGGCCATACCCATTTTTTCCTGATCGGCTTTGGTCTTGGGCTCAACCGCGACCGAGATCACGGGAACCGCAAAAGTGATGTTCTCCAGAGCGATGGGATGTTTTTCGTCGCAGATGGTGTCGCCGGTCGAAACGTTCTTCAAACCAACCGCGGCGCAAATGTCGCCAGCCAGAATTTCGTTGATGTCTTCGCGTTTATTGGCGTGCATCTTCAGCAAACGCCCAATGCGCTCGGTGCGCCCGCGTCCGGAATTGAGCACCGAATCTCCGGACTTAAGCTGACCGGAGTAGACGCGAATAAAAGTCAACTGGCCGACGAACGGGTCGGCCATGATCTTGAATGCTAGCGCGGAGAATGGCTCGCTATCGGCCGGCTTGCGGGTAA
Source organism: Terriglobia bacterium (assembly GCA_963733545.1). Lineage (GTDB taxonomy): Bacteria > Acidobacteriota > Terriglobia > Terriglobales > Acidobacteriaceae > JAIQFF01. Next base: position 2,106,971 of record CAVTDQ010000007.1, on the reverse strand, counting down.
TCACTTCGGTGTTGTCCGGATTTACGCCTTTGACTTCGCCGGCATCGAGCGGCGACGGCAGATAGTCGACGACGGCATCGAGCAGCGGCTGCACACCTTTGTTCTTGAAGGCGGTACCGACGACCACCGGAAAAACTTTCAGCGCGATAGTCGACTTGCGCAAAGAAGCTCGCAACTCGGCAGGTGAAATGGTTTCGCCTTCGAGGAACTTGTGCAGCATCTCGTCGTCATTTTCAGCGACGGTTTCAACCAGCGCGGTATGGAAAGCTTCAGCTTTCTTCTGCAACTCGGCGGGGATCTCGCCGGTTATGTACTCGGCGCCAATGGTGTCGTCTTGCCAGAGAATCGATTTCATCTCGATGAGATCGACTACGCCTTTGAACTTGTCTTCCTGTCCGATTGGAATCTGAATCGCTACGGGTTTGGCATTGAGGCGCTTGCGCAGGGTATCGACGGCGTGCTCGAAATCGGCACCCATCTTGTCAATCTTGTTGATAAAACAAATTCTGGGAACGCCGTATTTATCGGCTTGCCGCCAGACTTTTTCCGATTGCGGTTGCACGCCGTGGACGGCGTCGAACACAGCCACCGCACCATCCAGCACCCGCAGCGACCGCTCGACTTCTGCAGTGAAATCTACGTGGCCGGGGGTATCAATAATGTTGATGCGAATGTCGCGCCAGGTGCAGGTTGTCGCGGCGGAAGTAATCGTGATGCCGCGCTCCTGCTCCTGCTCCATCCAGTCCATGGTCGCAGTGCCTTCGTGGACCTCTCCGATGCGATGCGTCTTTCCTGTATAGAAAAGAATGCGTTCGGTCGTAGTTGTCTTCCCGGCATCGATGTGGGCCATGATGCCGATGTTTCTGCACCGTTCTAATGGAACTGTTCTGGACACAGCTTTCTTTCTCTCTTCTTTTCGTAAATCTTCGTTTGCGACGTTTGTGCTCATTAAATTCAGCTTCTAGCTACTGGCTTCTAACTAGTACTCCTGCTTTCGCCTTGGTTGCTAGAAGCCAGGAGCTAGAAGCCAGAAGCTGCGTTTCTACCACCGATAATGCGCGAAGGCCTTGTTGGCTTCCGCCATGCGGTGGACATCTTCTTTCTTCTTGATGGCCGCACCGCGGTTGTTACTGGCATCGAGAAGCTCGTTGCTCAATTTGTCGATCATGCCCTTTTCGGCGCGTCCGCGAGAATAAGTAATCAGCCAGCGGATCGCGAGCGAAGTGCGCCGATCGGCATTCACTTCGACCGGAACCTGGTAGTTGGCGCCGCCCACGCGGCGGCTCTTCACTTCGAGCAGCGGCTTGGCGTTCTCGACCGCTTTCTTGAACAACTTCAAAGGCTCGTCGCCGCCTTTTTCCTGCAGTTTGGTCAAGGCCTCGTAAAAAATGCCTTCGGCCGTGCTCTTCTTGCCCTGCCACATCATGGAGTTGACAAACTTCGTCACCAGATCAGATCCGTAAACCGGGTCCGGTTCCACTTTCCGCTTAGCGATATATCCTTTTCGAGGCATTCAGCTTCTGGCTCCTGGCTTTTAGCTGTCAGCTCTCAGCTGTCAGCTCTCAGCTCAACTTTTCTGAACTTAAACTTTCAACCCGACCCTTCGACTCTTGTCATTCCGAACCGCTTCAGCGGCAAGGAATCCGCTTTGGCCAACGACCAAAGGCCAACGACGCTCTTAAGCTTTTGGTCTCTTCGCTCCATACTTCGACCGGCTCTGCTTGCGGCCGGCGACGCCTACCGCGTCAAGCGTGCCGCGAATCACGTGATAGCGAACACCGGGAAGATCCTTCACGCGACCGCCGCGGATCAGGACGATCGAGTGCTCCTGCAAGTTGTGGCCGACGCCGGGAATATAAGTGGTGACTTCAATTCCGTTGGTCAGGCGGACGCGAGCCACCTTGCGCAGGGCGGAGTTCGGTTTCTTAGGAGTCTGAGTGTAAACACGGGTGCAGACACCACGTTTTTGCGGACATCCCTGCAAAGCCGGACTTGCCGTCTTGTATCGCGGACGCTTGCGGCCGCTACGCACCAATTGATTGAAAGTAGGCATAATGTTCCTGCAACCTTATTTCCAGTGCTATGAATCCCTGGGTCGTGGCTGGCTTCGGACGAGGTGCCCGCAGGCACACAAATCGTCACATTGGCGCAGCATTTACTCTTCCCCGCTTGGGGGCTGGATGGCGGACCCGCCAACCATGATTCCCGCAGCGCAACGCCGCTGGGAGATTTTTGCTTCCCGTTCGACTAACGCCTCCGACGGTGGCATCAAGCCCGAAACATTCGGGAGCTGCTCCGTTTCGTCAGCACCGTCCCACATAGCCTCTCAACGGGTGAAAGGTGCGCGCAGGACGTTTCAGCGAGGGCGTCCCAGTCGGTGTTTCACCGGAGACGTTTTGTTACTAAAGCTCAGCTGCAACTCGGGGACTTCACACGTGCGCAAGCGCAGGAGAGAAACCCACTGCCTACAGGTAAGCCAGACTTAACTCGCGGAACCTTACAAATATAGCAACTCGCTGCACACATCGTCAATGCTCGCAGGTTGCATCAGATGGAACGGGATGCTGAATTGACTTATTGAACGAGTGACGGATTGCCGGATTCTAAATTCTGCAATTCGAAAATTCGACAAATCCGACAATTGCAACGTATCTTCCGGCGTCCGCGGGACAACAGATCCCTCGCTCTGCTCGGGATTTCGGCGCGCGGCTCGAACGCCGCGCAGGCGCCTCAACTTGCCGGAAAAAAATTTAGCCTCTACACTTGGGGCTTTCAATCAATTGGATCAACAAGCTCGCCCGTTGAATGAGTCTGGGCGGGGAGGGTGCATGGGCAGGTTGTCCGCGCGAGTCCGGCTGGGTCTTATTTTTATTTCGCTAGGTTTGATCGCGTCCTTGACCGGCTGCAGCAGCAGCGGTCCAACGACCACGACTACATTCCCAACTCCGGCAAACATCAGCCTCGCGCCCGCCAACTCAATCTCAATCGACGTAGGCAGCGCCACCCAGGCATTTACTGCCAGCCCTAAAAACAGCAAGAACACCGTGATCACCACCCCGGTCAAGTTTCAATCCAGTAACACCGCGGTCTTAACCGTGGCCAGTAACGGGTTGGCCTGCGCCGGCACCTGGGATTCGCTGACCGCGCCGCAAATTTGCACCCCCGGCCCCGTAGGGGTGGCGCAAGTCACGGCTACGGCGCGCGGCGTGAGCAGTCCGCCCACGACCGTCTTCGTCCATCAGCACATCGACAGCGTTACCATCAGCCCGGTTCCAGGACAGAGCATCTCCGCGACGCCGTGCCTGTCCAAAGACCAGACGTTCAACTATCAGGCGGCAGCCTTCAGCCAGGGCCTCGACATCACTGCCAGCGTCGGCACTTTTGCCTGGCAGTCGTTGAATACTGACGTCGCCACCCTGAACGCCGCCACCGATGCCGTACCGGTGACAGGTTTGACCACCGGCCAAGTCCGGTTGACGGCACATACCCCTGGAGTTACGTCGCTCTTCGCCAGCATCAGCAACGTCACCAGCCAGCCTCTGAATTTCGCCACTTGCGCGGTGCAATCGATCGCCCTGGCGGTCATCGAAAGCGCCACCAACTCCATCAATGTGACGGCAGGCACCGGAAAGACTTTGACCGCAACAGTCGTCGACACCAAAAACAACACCATCACCGGAGTGCCCTTGACCTGGAGTTCGTCCAACCCGGCAACGGTAGCAGTGAGTGCTGCCGGCGGGGTTACGACCTCTCAGGCAGGTGGAGGAACTGTCATCGCCTCCTGTACGCCTCCGACCTGTAACATTGGAATCAAACCGCTGCTTCCTATTTATCCCGAAAGCGCGGTTGATTTCGTGGTTGCTCCCGGGTCGTCTACGACCGCGACCACTACGCCCACAGTGTATGTAGCCAGCACCGGCGTGACTGCTTCGGGCAACTGCGCGACCACCACCGGATGCATCAGCCTCCTGGTCCCAATAAATGCTCCCAATAACACCGTGGGCGCCGCTGTGGGACTGCCGGCGACTCCGAACTCTCTGGTTTTCGATCGCCAGGGTGCGAAGGCCTATCTGGGAACTGATTTTTCATTCTTTGGCAGCCGCGGCCTGATGCAGGTTACAACCGCCAGTCCGCCCGCCGTCGCGGAGTTTAAATCTGTCGTTGGAAGAGTATTGGCCATCTCTCCTGACGGGACGAAGGTGATTCTCTCTGGTGCCGATCCGAATTCGGTGCCGGTTCCCGGCAGCAATACTCCTCCGCCCCCGACCCAAGTCACCGTGTTCAGCACGGCCAGCAATACCGGAACGACTCTGCCCATCGCCGGAGCAACCGCAGCCGACTTTTCTCCGGACAATCTGAAAGTCTTCATCGCGGCCGGCGCCAATTTGTACGTCTACTCGACTCAGGATTCGTTGAAGCACATTGCCCTCACCGCGCCCGCAACTGCGGTTTCGTATTCTCCGGAGGGAGCATTCGCGTTTGTAGCCGGCGGTTCCGCTTCTTCGTCGTTCACCGCGTGGAGCACTTGCGGCCTCAATCCCTCGTTGACGAATACTGTGGTCCTGCCCGGCCCTCCTTCATTCCTTAAGGCGCTCGGCCGTGATGCCCTCAATCTCGATGCTCCCAACTTCGTACCCCCGCCCCCATTCACGGGACCAACCACTACCACCGCCGTGTTGGCCGTAGATTCGCCGGGGATCGATCTGTTCCGCGTGGCACGGGCGCCGGCCGGTTGTTCATCGCCTGTAACCGCGGGAAACGTGACGTCTTTCAATCTCGGACAAGGCGGGTTTGTACCCCTGCAATTGATCGTCTCGCAGGATGGAACGCGGGCTTACGTGATTGCCCGCGACCACAGCAGCGTGCTGGTGTTCAATATTGACAACCAGACCTCTTCAGCGATTCCTTTATCCGGGAACACTACTCCGGTCCAGGCTTCGCTCACTCCGGACGGAAGCAGGCTCTATGTAGCGGCCGCCGACGGTCAGGTTCACGTTCTGGATACGCAAAGCGGTGGCGACGTCCAGCAACTTTCCTTTCCTACTGATTCCGCGACTTTGCAGTCGGGTCTGTGCACCGGAACGGCTTCTTTCTGCAACCCGGATTTGGTCGCGGTCAAACCCTAGATCGACTAAACGCCTTATCCCCTCGGGGTGACCCCGGTCACAATTTTCGCCGAGCAACTTCGTTGGATTTCTTTTCACTTTTGACTGGAGACTCAAACCCGATCTGGCGGCGATTGGGATGGGGAGGCGTCATTAATTCGCGGATGGCTTCGACCAGTTCCTGAATTTCGACATCGTGATTTTCCAGACGCCGTTCCAACTCTCCCAGCTTGGATACGATCTTGCTGTTGCTGGCCAGAGCTTCGCGCATGCGAGAAAAAGCGCGCACGACAAAGATGCTCATCTCGATGGCCCGTTCGGAGTTGAGAACCGTCGCCGCCATGATGGCTCCATGTTCGGTAAAGGCGTTGGGCAGATAGCGTCTTCCGCCGCGGCCCGATTTTGAGGTTGCAATCTGTGACCTCAAAGCGGTGTGTTCCCTGGCCAAGAGTTGGAACACGAAATCTTTCGGGAACCGTCTGGCATTCCGCTTTACTTGTTCATTGAGGCGTTTGACAGAAACGCCGTAAAGTCCCGCCAGGTCGGAGTCCAAAATAACCTTTTGGCCGCGAAGGACAATGATCCTGGATTCAACTGGCAGGGCGATGGTAGTCATGGTCGAACGTCGCATTCTCTTATCTTAAATTCCAGATCATAGATTTGAGGTCGCAAATTGCGACCTCAATTGCGATCGTAATTTGCCATCGTAATGAGGTCGCAAATTGCGACCTCAAAAAAGGGCCACCCTCGCTGCTATTCTCTACAGGGTGGGCGCTCGGGAAGAAAAATCCGCGTCGCAAGCGTGGCCGGGACTCTGTCAAAATTGTCTCCATGCGCGGCGTATTGAATCCGACCGTGGTTCCGTCTTCTTCCTTTGCCAGCTAGCCTTGACCGATTGCCGTTTCCCGAAATATCCACGCCTCCCTGTACTTTCCTGCCCAGGTTACGAAGCTGCTTGCGATCCAAATCCCTGATTTGCAGACGTTTATAGACGAAACTTTTACTGCGCCCGGCACTCTAATAGAGTGCGTGTCAGGAAGCGGCACGGGGAGACTTTCATGTTCAAATTTTTAGCGGTTGTCAGCCTCTTATCTCTGGTCCTGTTTATCGCGATGATATCGCCCACCACTGGAAGGGCCGCGACCGCAGTTCCCACCCCAACCGTGGATTCCGTGAAGACAGCGAAGTCCAGTAAACAGACAGCGGTAGTGGCCGGCGGCTGTTTCTGGGGAATTCAGGCCGTATTCAAACATGTGAAGGGCGTTACCAACGCGACTTCAGGATATTCCGGCGGAGAGGCCAAGACCGCGAAATATGAGATCGTAAGCACCGGCGAAACCGGTCACGCGGAATCGGTGAAAATCACCTATGACCCGTCGCAGGTCACTTATGGCGAACTGCTGCGCATATTCTTTTCCGTGGCGCACGATCCAACCCAGCTGAACCGCCAAGATCCGGACGAGGGCACTCAGTACCGTTCGGTGGTCTTCTACGCCAACGAAGAACAGAAAAAAATTGCCGAAGCCTACATCGCGCAACTGAATGCAGCCAAGGTGTTCCCCCGCGCGATTGTGACCCAGGTAGTGCCGCTTAAGGCTTTCTACACGGCCGAGGCCTACCACCAGGATTACGCCGAGCAACATCCCAACCAGCTCTACATCGTGTACAACGACGCTCCGAAGGTGGTGCACCTGCGAGAGCAGTTTCCGGAGTTGTACTCCGGCAAGTAAAACAGTTTGCCGGGTGATGGGATTTTGAGGAGTACACAATGTTTGAAACTGAACTGGATAAAGACTCTTCTTCAATGAATCTCGGGCGTCGCGCTTTCCTGGGCATCTCCTTTTCGGCAATTGCCGGGGCCGCCCTGTGGTCTCTGCACAAGCCGACGCTGATTGCAGCGGCCATGCCCAAGGGCGAACCTGGCGAAGTCACGATTGTGCAATTTTCCGACAACGGACAGCGTCTGGAAAAAGTTCGCGTCCCCAAGGTGATCAAGAGTGACGACCAGTGGCGCAAGCAATTGACCGAAGGACAATTCGATATCACCCGCCATGCGGACACGGAAATCGCATTTACCGGCAAGTACTGGAATCTGCACGATTCCGGCCTATACCGTTGCATTTGTTGCGACAACGCGCTTTTCGACTCAGAGACGAAATTTGAGTCCGGGACCGGCTGGCCCAGCTTCTGGCAGCCGATTGCGGCGGAGAACGTGCGGACGATCAACGACACCAGTTGGGGAGTGATACGAACCGCCGTCGCCTGCACCGAGTGCGATGCCCATCTGGGACACGTATTCGACGATGGCCCGCAACCTACCGGCCTGCGTTACTGCATGAATTCAGCGTCGCTTAAATTCGTAAAGCGCGCTTAATTTCAGCAGCCATCGCTATTCCAGAACGCTGTCATCCAATTTCTTTTTTCCCCAGTCATCGGCGGCTTGCACGAAAGCCATCACCAGTGGATGCGGCTTCCCCGGTTCTGACGAGAGCTGGGGCTGGAACAGGGTTGCGACGTAGAAGCGGTGGCTGGGTGATTCGATGGCACGGATTTCCCCCAGCGGACCACGCGCGACTACTGGAAATCCTGCCTCCATCGCCGCCCACTCGTATTCGGGATTGACTTCAAAGTTGCAGAAGAATTCCTCAACCACCGTATCCTGAGAATAATACGACTGAAGATAGGAGCCGGGGCGAAGCTGTATTTCCGGTATTGCGCCTGAAAGTTTGGGTGCGCCCCGGGCGCGATTGGGGATGGCGCAGGCAACTGGATAAATGACGATATTTTTCGATCCGGAATTATTTTCGGCGCTGTCCGCATCCTTGATGCCCAGCACGTTGCGCGCGCATTCGATCAGCGCATACTGAAAGCCGCCGCAGGTCCCCAGGAAAGGCCAGTCGCAGCGCCGGGCAAACTCAATGCCCTTGAGCATCCCATCAAAACTCTGGTAAGGACTGCCGGGAGCGGCCCACAGCCCGTCGAAACTCTCTAACTTCTTTTGTGCGCCGTCTTGGAGCAAACTCGGAGTTGCAAGCCACTCGGCTTCGACTGGCAGATTTAATTGTGCGGCGGCGTGTTGCAGTGATTTCTCGACAGCTGGAAGCGTCGGAGACTTAGGATCGTAATCCCCGATAATTCCAATACGCACGGCGTCACTCACCCGGCCATTTTATATGCGGGATGCAGTTCCGGAGGTAAGAAGGCTGATGACCCACGTCATCCGCCCGATGAAGCAGAACCGGCCTGCTTAGCGACTCGCGCTAATATAGTCTCCACTCATGTGTGGCATCTTCGGCATCCTTTCGAAAAGCGGGCCCGTTCCTGCTGACATTCTCGAGAGTGCCACCGATTCTCTGGCGCATCGCGGCCCAGACGACCGTGGCACGGTTCTGCTTCAGTCGGCTTCCCCCCAAGCGTTCGAGATCGGACTGGGTAGCCGGCGGCTGGCGATTCTCGATCTTTCGCCGCTCGGACATCAGCCCATGCAGGATCCTGAAACTGGAAATTGGATCGTTTACAACGGCGAAATCTACAACTTTCGCGAGTTGAAAACGCGGCTGCAAAGCGAAGGAGTGGATTTCGGCGGCCAGTCCGATACCGAAGTGTTGCTGAAAGCTTACGGCCGCTGGGGCGAGAAATGTTTCGCCGAGCTGCGCGGAATGTTTGCTTTCGCCATCTGGGACGCGAAGCGAACCCGCCTGGTATTGGGCCGCGATCCCATGGGAATCAAGCCGCTCTACTACTTTTCGAACGCCCAGTACTTCCTGTTCGCCTCCGAACTGCGCACTCTTTTGGGGACGGAATTAGTTCCACGCAAGCTGGATTCCGCCGGCTTGATTGATTATCTGAATTTCGGATCGCTTTGCGATCCCATCACCATCATTCAAGGCGTCTCCGCCCTCCAAGCCGGACACTTCGCCGTCTGGGAGAATGACTGCTTAACAGACACCATGTACTGGGACCTCGCCCCCGATGGAAAGGGGAAAACCGCTGCCAGCCGTCTGAACGGTAATCAAGAAGTCCGAAAGAATCTGGAGCAAGAGATTTATGCGACCGTCGATGAGGCGGTTCGCATGCAGACGGTGAGCGATGTTCCCATCGGCCTGTTTCTTTCCGGAGGCATCGATTCCAGCAGCCTGGCCTGCATTCTGAGCCGGGCCGGTATCAAGCTCAACACATTTTCCATTGTTTTTCGCGAATCGGAATTCAGTGAAGCCGAGTATTCCCGGACCGTGGCTCGAGCGTTTGCCACCGAACATCAGGAGATTACGGTCTCCCAGGGCGATGTGCTCGATGCAATTCCTTACGCGCTCCGGGCCATGGACCAACCCACGATTGACGGCCTGAACACATATCTCATCGCCCGGCAGACTCGCGCTGCCGGCATCAAGGTGGCGCTCTCCGGCCTGGGCGGAGATGAAATGTTTGCCGGCTATTCCAGCTTTCGCGACGTCCCTCGCATGGAGCAATTCGCCCGGTTCTGGCGGCGATGGCCGTCACCATTGCAGCGGCCGCTGGTGCGCATGTTTTCCAGGATGGCTCCCGACACCGACCACAATCGGAAACTGGCAACCCTGGGCAACGGGAAGAATGCAGCCCTTCATCCCTATTTCTTATCGCGCGCGCTGTTCACTCAACAACAGCGCGATTCGCTGCTCGCATCCGTCGACCGGGAGACGATGACGCGCGCAGATGCCCCCATGCTCGACAGCCTCAGGCACGCGCGTGAACTGGATCCCATCAATCGTGTTTCTTATCTTGAATCACGTTGCTACATGCTGAATACCCTGTTGCGCGATTCCGACGCAATGAGCATGGCCCACGGGCTGGAATTGAGAGTGCCTTTGATTGATCATCAGCTCGCCGCCAGCTTAATGGCGCTTCCGGGCGCATGGAAGCTCGATTCAGGCACGCCGAAACCTTTGCTGGTGGGAGCTTTAAAAGGGGCACTGCCGGACAGTATCATTCACCGCAAAAAGCAGGGCTTCACGCTTCCGTTCGAGCGCTGGCTGCGCGAGAATCTGCGGCCGGAAGTAGAAGCGACGCTGCACAAGGTGGCTCAGGGAGGGCTCGGGTCCGCGCTTAATTACGATGCGACCATGCGAGTATGGGACGATTTCCTGAACCAGAAGACTTCGTGGTCGCGGGTGTGGTCGCTGTACGTGCTGGAGCGCTGGTGCGAGCTGAATTCCGTGTCCGCCTAAGCGGAGCGGCCTGCAACCGCATTCAACACGTTTTGTAATATGCTCATTAACTTTGGAACTAAATGCTGACAGGCGAGAAACCCGGGCAGAGTCAGGTCGCGTCCCCCGTGGTGTCTCTTCCAGTCAGCGTAATCGTACCCGCACGCAACGAAGCCAAAAATTTGCCGCGTTGCCTGGAGTCGTTGCGCGGAGTCGGTGAAGTACATGTCGTCGATTCCCAAAGCGGCGATGACACGGCCCAAATCGCACGCTCCTATGGGGCCAAGGTTGTGCAGTTCAATTACGCTGGAGGGTGGCCCAAGAAGCGGCAGTGGGCGATTGACACATTGCCGCTCGCCTACGAGTGGGTTTTTCTGGTTGATGCGGATGAGGCGCTGACATCCCAGCTGGCGGAGGAGATCGCCCGAGCGATTCAGAATCCCGGCATTGATGGTTATTACATCTCGTTGCAAATGTTCTTCCTGGGCCGGGTGTTGCGGCACGGCGGCGCAGGTTTCTACAAGCTGTCGCTTTTTCGACGAGGGAAAGGCCGTTTCGAATGCCGGCTGAAAGACCAGAATTCCTCCATGGCGGACATGGAAGTCCACGAGCATGTGATTGTGGAGGGAAAAAGCACGCGGCTAAAAAATTCGTTATTGCATCACAATGTGGAATCCATCTCGCGCTACATTCAAAAACACGATGAATATGCAAACTGGGACGCGGCAGTGTGGCTGGCCGGCGAATCAAATTCCTCTGAGTTGCCACCGGCCTGGTTCGGAAGTCAGGCGCAACGCCGGCGCTGGCTGCGTAAAAAACTGTTCACCTTGCCGGGCTCATCGCTGCTGCTGTTCGTCTACCGTTATATTTTTCGGCTGGGATTTTTGGATGGCATCCCCGGCCTTATCTATTGTGGCTTTCAAGGATTCCAATTCTTCCATATCAAAGCCAAGATTTACGAACTGCGCAAGAGTACGAGTTGACGCTGGTTTCCATTCATACAGCAGCGATCTCCAAATGTCTTTTTGCTCTCCTTGCATGCTTCGCGCCGCGATCAATTCCACTTCAGCTTCGAGGCCAAGCATTTCATGCTGATCCTCGGTCTTAACATGTTTCACGCCGACGCCTCGGCCGCCATCATCCAGGATGGAAAAGTCGTATTTGCAATTGCCGAAGAGCGCCTGAACCGGATCAAACACTATGCCGGATTTCCTGCATTGGCGGTCAAGGCTTGCCTGGACGCCGTGGGCGCACGGGTCACCGACATTGATCACGTAGCCGTGGGCTCGGACAGCAATGCGAACCTGGCCAGGAAAGTGCAGTATGCCCTGGCGAATCCGACAAAAGTTTTAAACTTCATCCGCTTGCGTGAGCGCAAAGAGGCGATGCGCGATGTTCGATCGCTGCTGTCGGCCGCGCTCGAGGTTGACCCCACCGCGCCGAAATTTCATGAGCATCATGTCGAGCATCACCTTGCTCACATCGCCAGCGCTTATTACTGCTCTCCCTGGGAAAAGGCGGCCGGCTTCAGCTATGACGGTTCGGGTGACTTCGTTTCCACCATGATGGCGCGGTGTGAAGGCAATGAAATTAAAATTCTAGAGCGAGTGTTCCTGCCACACTCTTTAGGCACCTTTTACACCATGATCTGCGAGTTCATCGGCTACAAGAAATATGGCGATGAAGGCAAGGTAATGGGTCTGGCCCCTTACGGGAAAGATATTTACTGCGAACAGATTCGCCGGATTGTGGAATTGAGCGATACCGCCTTTAGCCTTGATCTTAAATATTTCATGCCGCTGGGAAGCAATCAGGGGATGGAGATTGAGGCAGACGGAACGGTAAAGTTGGCGCGGCATTTTTCCGATCGCATGACCGAGCATTTCGGGCCTGCGCGCGAAGCCGAGGCCGAAATCACGCAGCGCGATATGGACCTCGCATTTGCCATGCAGTCGCGGTTCGAGGAGGTCTTTTTTCACCTGCTGAATCATTTACACCAGCGCGTGCCGGGACAAAATCTGGTGATGGCCGGTGGGTGCGCGCTGAATAGCGTCGCCAACGGAAAACTCTTTCAGCAGACTCCTTTTCGGCAAACCTGGATACAGCCCGCAGCGGGCGATGAGGGCCTGGCCATCGGCGCCGCACTCTATACCTATCACTCGATATTGCAGCAGGCGCCTCGTCACCAGATGATGAACTCTTATCTTGGCCCGGAGTTTTCCGAATCACGCGTTGAGGCTGATCTCTTAAGCGCGGGCGTGAAGTATCGCAAGCTCAAACGGGAACAGCTACTCGAAGTGGTGGCCGAACAGATTGCCGCCGGCAACATAATCGGATGGTTTCAGGGACGCATGGAATGGGGGCCGCGCGCATTGGGAAATCGTTCGATCCTGGCTCATCCCGGCCTGCCGAATATGAAGGATGTGCTGAATGCGCGCATCAAGCGTCGCGAATGGTTTCGTCCCTTTGCGCCTTCAATCCTGGTGGAACGGCAGGCCGAATATTTCGAGCATGATCATCCTTCTCCATTCATGCTTCACGTCTACAAGATCCGGCCGGAAAAACGCACCCAGCTTTGCGCAGTCAACCACGTGGATGACACCGGGCGGCTTCAGACCGTCAGCCACGATGAAAATCCTCTATATTACGATCTGATTCGGGCTTTTGAACTGAAGACGGGCATCCCAGTCATTCTGAACACCAGCTTCAATGAAAATGAACCGATTGTCTGCACCCCGGCCGAGGCAATCGATTGTTTCAAACGCACCCGCATGGATGTATTGGCAATCGGTCCGTTCGTGGCGCTGAAATCTGAGAACTCATAACTGGAACCGATTCGTTTGGCCGTCGTCCGGAAGTCAGTCTCTAACCAAGAAATATGGCATCGCAAGACCCATCCGCGCTCGTCCGGGTCGCGACGTTTCCGCGCGTGCGCGTTCTCACCTGGCACGATGATTCTCTTTACGCGGCCCGCGGCTACTCCCTGCTGCGAGCCAGCGTGAATGCGGACGCCATCGACTGGCAGCCCGTCGCTCGCTACAACCCCAGGTGGTGGCGAAATCTGACCGCCGCTTCCCGGCTGACATTCCGCCTGTTCCGCGACGGCTTTCACGCTCTGGCAGTACTTGGTTCCGGGCATCTCATAGCCGCCGTGCCTGGTGCGATTCTTACCCTTGCCCCCGGAGAAACCGAGTTTCGTGAGACTCATCATGTGCAACGGGGCACTCGCCCTTTGCACATCACCTGTACGCCGAATGATCGTGTCTTCTGGGGCGAATACTTCGATAATCCATCTCGTGAGGAAGTTTACATTTATGGCTCCGATGATCACGGAGCCACATGGGAGGTCGTTTACACGTTTCCCCGAGGCGCGGTGCGGCATGTCCACAACATCGTTTATGACGCCTGGGATGATTGTCTCTGGATCCTTACCGGCGACCATGGTGCCGAGTGCCGTATCCTGCGTGCCTCAATCGATTTCCGCTCGGTGACTGAGGTTCTCTCCGGACACCAGCAGGCACGAGCGGTTGCCCTGGTGCCGAGGTCTGATGGGCTGTACTTCTCTTCCGATACTCCGCTTGAGGCCAACCACGTCTATCGCCTTGACCGGAGAGGCAGTCTCACTGAACTCAAGCCGTTGAGCAGTTCCTCGATTTACGGATGCCAGGTGCGCGACAGAATTTTCTTTTCGACCATGGTCGAGCCCAGCCGGATGAACCTCACCGGCAAGCTCCAGCTCTACGGCAGTGGCGGCGGCACGTCCTGGCACAGTTTGATGCAGTGGCGAAAAGACTTTTGGCCGATGTCGCTGTTCCAGTATGGGAATGTGATCCTGCCCGACGGGCATAACTCGACCGAATTCCTGGCATTGACCACGGTCGCGGTGCGGCATCATGATCTCGAAACCTCGATTTGGCGTGTCCCCCAAGGAGCCGTGCTATAGTTCGGGAAACAGTCAAAACCCGGCGCAATTTCCTTTCCTATGTCCCTGGCGGCTCGTCTGAATTATTACCGGCGGATTTCAACTGCATATCTGTTGCCGGGGAAAAGCCAGCTTACTTTCTGGCACGACCATCCCCAGATCAATGCCAGTGCCACCGCTGGAGAGCTCGGCGAGTACTACATGCCGTTCCTGGAAAAGGCGGCTTACGCGGGACCGTACGACGCTGCAGGCATTCCGCTGCTCAACTATCACGGCAAGATCGGATTGCAGTACAACCCGATCGCGATCTCGCAGTGGGGGCTGGGCAATTTCAATCTTTTCCTTCGCTCCCGGGATGCGGAGTGCCGGCGAAAAGCCCTGGCTGCAGCCAACTGGCTGGTCAAGCATCTGCAAGTGAATTCGTTTGATGTTCCGGTCTGGAACCACCTGTTCGACTGGGAGTATCGCACCCCGTTAAAGGCGCCGTGGTATTCAGGGCTGGCGCAGGGACAAGGAATCTCCCTGCTGGTTCGGGTGGGACAAGAAAGCGGCAGGCCGGAATTTCTTGAGGCGGCTGGCCGGGCGTTTATCAGTTTTTCAAAATCGACTGAGCAGGGTGGGGTTATTTTCCACGACCAACGAGGCGACATCTGGTTCGAGGAGTATATCGTCTCGCCCCCGACCCATATCCTGAATGGATTCATCTGGGCGGCATGGGGTGTTTACGACTATTTTCTCGCTACGGGAGAAAAATCCGCCCAGACATTGTTCGACGGCGCAGTCGAAACTTTACGAAAGAATCTTGATCGCTACGACCTGGGCTTCTGGTCCCTTTACGAGCAATCGGGCACACGCCTCCCCATGGTCGCCAGTCGCTTTTACCATCAATTGCACGTCGCACAATTGCGCCTGATGCACCGCCTTTCCGGCGACCAGCTTTTCTTACAGTATGCCGACCGCTGGGAAAAATATGCCCGCAGCCGAACCAAACGTACGCGTGCCTTGTGCTACAAGGGCGCATTCAAGCTTTGCTACTACTAGGCGCCTGTGAAGATCCTCTACGTCTCGCAATACTTTCCACCGGAGATGGGGGCGCCCGCCGCCCGGGTAGCAGAACTGTCGCGTCACTGGGCGCAAGCGGGGCACGACGTCACCGTGCTGACCGGATTTCCCAATCATCCCACTGGCAACGTCCCCGGCGAATGGCGCAGCAAATTTCGCCGCCTGGTCCACCGGCAGAAACTCGATGGCGTGAATGTAGTGCGCACCTGGCTGCTTCCGTTTCCCAACCGCAAGACGTACGAGCGCATATTAAATTACAGCTCGTTCTGCCTGTCTGCAGCGTTCACCGGATTACTCATCGAACCGCCCGACGTGGTGATTGCCAGCTCTCCCCAATTATTGGTGGGGCTGTCGGGCTGGTGGCTGGCAAGATGCAAACGTTCGCGATTTGTTTTCGAAGTGCGCGACTTGTGGCCGGAATCGCTGGCCGCGGTTGGCATAGGAAGTTCGGACTCCATGATGTATCGCGTGCTTGCCCGCATTGCCGGATTTTTATACCGCAATTCCGGGCACACGGTAGTGGTAACTCTGGCTTTCAAGGAACATTTAATCCGCCACTGGAGAATCCCGCCCGAAAAGATTTCGGTGGTGGAAAATGGAGTTGAAACCGATCTTTTCAATGCGAAGGCAGAAACCGCTTCAGAAAATTGTCTGCGAAAAGATCTGGGGGCGGAAGACAAGTTTCTGGTCTCCTACATTGGCACCATGGGCAACGCCCATGGCCTCGAGACTATGGTCGCGGCCGCCGAACAATTGCAGAATTCGGCGCCCGGCATCCTCTTTCTGCTGGTGGGAGATGGCGCCGAGAAAGAACAATTGGCCGCTCTTATTCGTGCCCGGGGCCTGACCAATGTGCGTTTTGTTGCAGAGCAGCCGCGGGAAAAGATACCAAGTTACATCGCCGCTTCCGACGCCTGCGTGGTTTTGCTTAAGAAGAACGAAATTTTCAAAACGGTGATTCCCAGCAAGATGCTGGAATTCATGTCTTGCGGGCGCCCAGTGATTCTGGCGGTCGATGGTCAAGCGCGAAAGATTCTGGAAGAGGCGCAGGCTGGAATTTATGTCGAGCCGGAGAATTTTTCCGCGCTGGCAAACGCGATTTTACGCCTGGCGGCGGATCCCGTTCTTCGCGAGACCCTGGGTCGAAATGGCCGCCGGCATATCCTGCAGAATTTCTCGCGCCGGCAAACCGCTCTCACCTACCTCGAAATATTGAACCGGCTTCTGGGCACAGAAACCTCGCGGGCAGCCGCCGCCTGATTCCGAAAGTCATTCGTTAAATTTTTCCGAATAATCAGAATCTCGAGGAGGGAAGACTTTGGCTAGGGCCGGACGGCAACGATCGATGCTGCACCGGCGGCCTGCACGGCCACGTCAATGGAACGGTTCATCACCACTTTGCTGGCGCTGCTGGGAACGAAAACTATATCTTCGGGTTTCAAAGGTATGTCAATCGCTTTGGCCTCCAGCATCTTTTTCAGCTGAACCGGGGTTTCGGTCATTCCCTCAGGCCCTTTGCGGATAATCTTCACACCATTCAGTTTGGCAATTCTGGTGGTCCCGCCGGCCAGAGCAATCACCTTCAATACGGTCAAGTTATCGCTGTCCATGAGAAATCCGCTGGGCCGGCTGACCTCTCCCACCACGTAGACAACGTCCGCGCGATGGACCACGATGGTGTCACCGGGCGAGACGGCAATGTTGCTGGCAGGATTATCAGTCCGCTTGCGATTGAGCGGCACAGTCACCGGCTTGTCAGACTGATTTCTATGAGTCACGGTTATGGTCTGACCCGCGGCCGCAGTAAATCCGCCAGCTGCGGAGACGACATCCAGCAATCGCGGCTCGCCAATAATCGGATACAAGCCCGGACGGGCAACTTCTCCCAAAAGGCTCGCGCCCTGAGAACTCGACTGATCGACATTCAGAGTAACGTGCGGGTTTTTTACGAATCCGCCATCAGACAGCCGCTTTTCAATCAAAGCCTGGCCCTCTTCGACGGTAAGTCCGGCGAGATGTACATAGTCGATCAGCGGAAGATAGATGTCGCCGTTGCTGCCCAGGCGGCTTTTGGTGGCGAGCTCGGGCACATTGTAGACATTCACGTCGAGGAGGTCGCCGACACCAAGCCTGGAAGCAGGCCCCGGGTCGTCGGCCACGGTTGGATTTTCCTGCGGCGGCGGCGCGGGCACTGCGGAGGGGAAAACCGACTCCGGCGGCTTGGCTGCGGGGGTTACCGGTTGTTCCTGCGCGACCGCGATCGTTCCCGCTGTCAGGGCCAGAAAAAGTGTAGACAGGATACGCGGGCTGATGATGTGAAACTGGCGCCGGGACAGCCTGTCAGGAGCGCGATGCATGGTGATGAGAACAGAAGTCTAGCACAGCCAGCAACGAGGAATCGCAGCCCAAATGGGACGCAGTCGCAGCCATACTCAACTTTGAAACTGGGAAAGAAAGCGAAAGCGAGATTGTGCTATGCGAGGTTTTTATTCGGAGACAGGCCCGTAACCTTTTCCACACCTACGTCCTAATTGGTAGTTGCGGCACAAATTTCTCCGCTGCTATAGTTCGCTTCAGAACTCACTAACACAAAAGTTTTGTTTCCGGCTCGACGCAATCGCGAATACGTATTTACTGGGGAAAAGCGATCGGGTTGACGCTGGGACAAGTGCGAGATTTCAGACGAACTGCCCCGGATTCATACTGATTCCGAAGCCGGGTTCGAAGTTCAGGTTTGGAAGTTCAGGTCCAGCTTTCGATCCAAGAGGCATCAGTTGACGCTTTTCTATCTGGAGATTTTCGCTGCCTCGGTGCTGGCCTCGTTTGTCCTCACCAGGTACATACGAAATCTGGCGACTGAACGTGGCTGGGTCGCCGGACCCGGCAGCGATGATCGTCATCTTCACAAACGGCCGCTGCCCCGTCTGGGCGGAGTCGCGATTTTTCTCGCCTTTCTGTTCAGCAGCGGGATCGCCTGTCTGCTTAGCTGGCTGAATCCGCGGGTGAATTTTGGCCTGTCGTCCAAGGCTCTGCTTACCATCCTTCTTCCCGGCCTGGTAATTTTTCTGCTTGGACTTTACGACGATCTTCATCCGGTCGGACCATACGTCAAGTTCGCTGTCCAGGTAGTGGCCGCGGTCATGTTGTTTGCCGGCGGACTTCGTATTCTCGATCTGCCGGTGTTGTTCAGCGGGCGTCATTTGTCCTGGTACATAGGACTTCCGCTCACCATTCTTTGGGTTCTCGGTATCACCAACGCCTTCAATCTCATCGATGGACTGGATGGATTGGCGGCGGGCTCCGCATTCTTTTCAACCCTGGTCGTGTTCGCGGTCGCGCTCTTCAGCCATTCGTCATTCGTGTCGGTCATGACCCTGGTGCTGGCCGGGGCGATTCTCGGCTTCCTGCGTTACAACTTCAATCCAGCGACTATTTTTCTGGGTGACTGTGGGAGTCTGTTTGTTGGCTTCATGCTCAGCGCGCTGGCGCTGCAAGGCATGCAGAAGTCGCCAACCATCGTGGCAGTTGCCATACCTGTGGTCTCGTTCGGCCTTCCCATTCTGGAGACCACGCTTTCAGTGGTCCGCCGTCTTATCAGTGGCCGGCCGGTTTTTACCGGTGACCGCGAGCACATCCATCACAAACTTTTGCAGCGCGGACTCTCTCAGCGGCAGGTGGTGACGATTCTCTACGGGGTCTCCGCTGTCTTTGCCATGCTCAGCTTATTCATGTTGTGGCCCACCGGCAGCACTCTTGGCCTGGTTTTAGCCGTGTTGGGCATTGGCATCTGGATGGGCGTGCAGCACCTGAACTATCTGGAATTCGGTGAACTACGCCGGGTGGCGCAACGCACTCTGGAGCAGCGCCTGATTTTCATCAATAACCTCGCCTTCCGGCGCGCCACCGAGGAGCTCAAAGTCACTTCTGATTTTGAGCAGCTTTGCAGGATTCTGGAAGCAGCATTCAGCCACAACGATTTCGATTCTTTCGAGTTGCGCCTTCTCCGCCCCACTGAAGAAATCGCCGACGTCCGAGGTTTGCAGATTGTTTCCGCCGGCAAACCGCACTTTCAGTGGGAAAAACGGGATGTTGTGTTCAGTCACCAAACGCTTCCCGGTTGGAACCTCACCCTGGACCTGGTCGCGGCCAACAATCGCCGCCGGGGTTCGCTGGTCGTCTACCGCCACTACAACGGACGCGATCTGCAGCTCGACATGAATCTGTTGACTTCGGTTTTTCCTGTTGCCCTGGCCGACGCACTGGATCGCGTGCTGGGAAGGTCGATCGATATCGAGCCCGTGGAAGATGCAGCTTCCGCACAAGCCAGTTAATCTCCAGAATTCTTAATTGCAATCGGTTCTTGCCGAGTTATCCACAGGCGGAACCAATCGCGTCACTTCTGAATAGTGACTTTCCCCGTTAACTTCTTTACTTCTCTTCTGGGAGCACTCGAACTAAATGGATTGGGCTAAAGCACGCAACGCTAACTTTGTTGGATTGCAGACGGCGGTATTTTGCGTGGCGTGTGAATTGATCAGCGAAAATAATACATCGCACTGTCTGGCATGCGGAAGCCAGGCGATGATCAGCCTGTCTCGGGTCTTGGGAGGATCGCTGCGCCACCAACAAACCGCCCACCTCATCGCAGACGCTGAACTGGATCGTCTGGTTCACGATCTGCTTCGCACTGTGCCCTCTTCCTCGCCCGTGATCGACAACCATCTGCCGGTTTCTTTCGCTTCACTCGCTCCCGGACGGAGTCATGTCAGGCGCGGGCATCAGCCCACGGTTGTCTCCATTGATTCAGCTCCAGCAATGTTTCCCTCCGAGATTAACCTCGAGCCGGCCATCAGCCTGATCGCGGAGCGGGCGCAAACTCTCACCGGGGCAAGTGGAGCGGCAATCGCGCTGCGCAAGGGTGAGGAAATGGTGTGTCGCGCACGCGCCGGGCGAACCGCACCCGACCTGGGTGTCCGCTTGCAGTCCAATTCGGGAATTTCGGCTGATTGTGTAAGGACTGGCCAGGTTGTGCTCTGCCATGATGCGCAATACGATCCTCATGTGGACGCGGCAGTTTGCCAGCGTCTGGGAGTTCGTTCCATCCTGGCGGCCCCGCTGCGTCACTTCCGCAGGACGCTTGGGGTCTTCGAAGTGTTCTCCGGTTCCCCGCACGCCTTTGCCGACCGCGACGTCGCTACCATGCAGCTTCTTTCCAGTCTGATGGTGGCTGCGCTGTCCCGCCTCTCGCCAAGTCTTCGCAGCGCCTGACCGGCCTGCGTAACCTGCAAACTCCAGGAAAAGATCCCAAGGCTTGTCATTCCGAAGCGCGGCTTTTTCGCGCGAGGAATCTGCGGTTACGCTGCCGGCAGCCAGCAGATTCCTTGCCGATAAACCTGGCTGCGGGATGACAGGAATCGTGGTGATTTCGCGCAAACTGCAGCATCACCATAAAGTGCCACATCCGAGCGCGACGATCTAAGGTAATATGTTAGGAACTTTGTATGGAACCCACCGGGCCCAAGCTGGCCGGCAATTCCCGGCAATTCAAACCTTCTACTGAGCGCCGGGACACCGTGCGACACAGAACCCACAGCCCTGCTTATGCAACTTTGGACCCAACGCAGGGCAACGCCACCGATCTGAGCGAGATTCTCGACATCAGCGAAGACGGCATGTCGATTCAAACCTCGTCTCCTCTGCAACCCGACCACGATCTGAGCCTGTGCCTCGACCTTTCGGAAACCAACGCCAGGATACGCACTAACGGCCGAGTAGTTTGGTCGGACACTTCAGGACGTGCCGGTATAGGTTTTCACAGACTTTCTGAGCAATCTCGTGGACAATTGCAGGAATGGCTTTTTGCGAATGTGCTGACCGCTGTTGACCATGCACAAGCCACATCGATTGAGGGCGACCGGAAGAGTATTTTCAACCAGCAGGCAATATCGCATACTATGCCGAAGGATCAGTCGAGTTCGGCATCTTCCCCAGATTCAGATAATGGACACGGTAACGGTTCCCAGGTTACTTCACACTTCGATTCGAGCATCGCCGGTACCGGTAACGCCGGGATTTTCGAAGACCGGACTGCAAGTGAGAGTTTTCCCAGAGATAGCTGGGACAGAGACAGATCAGACAGAGAAAGACTAGTCAAAGAGCGATTGCCAGAAACAACGAGAGCAGGAGCAGTGAACCGGTTCGATCGTGAAAGCACGCTGCAGTCGATAGCCGAGCGGGCGCTGAGCCTTACCCGCGCCACCGGCGCTGCTATCGCGTTGTCAGAAGGCAATGACAGCGAAATGGCCTGCGTCGCAAGTGCAGGCTCGGACGCTCCTCCGGTTGGCGCACGGCTTCAGGTTGGCACGGGATTTTCCGGTGAATGCGTACGCACTGGCCGTTCCTTGCGCTGCGACGATGCTGAGACCGATGATCGTGTGGATCGCATCGGCTGCAAATCTCTCGGAATTCGCTCCATGGTCGCGGTTCCAATCCGGCCGGGAAACAAAGTGGCTGGGCTCCTGGAAGTATTTTCGGCCCAGCCTTACGCATTCAATGCCGATGACATCGGCGCGTTGCAGCAATTGACAGGGAGTATTCAGCCGGCTGAGGTTCGAGGCGGGGAAGCACAGAGCTTCGCGCCGCCGCCGAAAGTGACCGTGCGAACTCCGCCACCCCGGGCAGCGGCAAAAAAAGAAATTACGCCCGCTCTGTCTGTACCAGTGCACGCTCAAGAGCGGACGCCTGTACCCGCGACTTCAAGACATCGCCCGTTGCACAAAATTTTGCTGGTGGCAGCGATCGGGACTTTCGTTTTCGCTGTGCTGTGGTTGATCGCGCCCTGGGTGGCTACTACGTTTGGGTCTGCTGGACGTTCCGCTGCTCGCGCCCAGGCTCCGCAGAATCCAGCCCGGCAATCGGCTTCACCCGCCGGCGTCAGCGATCTGGCAGGCTTGCGCAAAGTCGCCGAGAAGGGCGACCCCGCGGCGCAGTTCCAACTCGGAGTGCACTACGCAACCGGGGAAGATGTGAAACAGGATTACACAGAAGCGGTCCGCTGGTTTAATTTAGCAGCGGACCAGGGACACATCCTGGCGCAGGCAACGCTCGGCGCGTATTACTGGGCCGGCCGTGGCGTGCCGCAGGATTTGACCAAAGCTTATTACTGGTCGGTCCTGGCGCAAGCCGGTGGAGATCAGGCCAGCAAATACCGGGTCGCGGTCCTGACCTCGCGCATGAGCCGGAGCCAGGTGTTGGCGGCGCAACAGCAAGCTGACGATTGGCTGCGCAACTTTGCCAGCCACCCTCCTTCTTCTCGGTAAGCTCGAGCAAACCGGTCTAAAATAACCGCAGAGAATTTCGATGCCAAGCCTTCGCGATATCGTCTATCAAAACGTTCGTGAGGGGGAGCTGTACGAGAAGCTGGATCGTAACCGTGTGCGCTGCTACGCCTGCGGTCACTGTTGCCCCATTGCCGAAGGGCAACCCGGTGTATGCAAGGTACGCTATAACCAGGGCGGCGCGCTGTATGTGCCTTGGGGCTACGTGGGCGGAGTGCAGTGCGATCCCATTGAGAAGAAACCTTTCTTTCACGCTTATCCGGGCGCGTTGGCTTACAGCTTCGGCATGCTGGGTTGCGATCTGCACTGTGCTTATTGCCAGAACTGGGTGACCTCGCAGGCATTGCGCGACCCCGAGGCCGTGTCCTCACCGTTGCGGGCTTCACCCGAGTCTCTGGTCCAGGATGCCCTGCGGCAGGGCGCAAAAGTGCTGGTCAGCACCTACAACGAGCCCCTGATCACAGCAGAGTGGGCGGTGCAGATATTCAAACAGGCTCGTGCTGCCGCCCTCAGCACCGGATTCGTATCCAATGGGAACGGAACCCCGCAGGTACTCGACTACATTCGCCCCTGGGTCGATCTCTACAAAGTCGATCTTAAAAGTTTCGATGATCGCCACTACCATCAGTTGGGCGGGCGGATCGGCCCGATTCTTGAGACGATCCGGCGCTTGCACGAGATGGGTGTGTGGCTCGAGATTGTTACCTTGCTGATCCCGGGCTTTAACGATTCGGACGACGAACTTAAGGGGCTGGCGGACTTTCTGGCCGGCGTGTCGCCTCTGATTCCGTGGCATGTGACTGCATTTCACAAAGACTACAAGATGGATGATCCCGACAATACCCGCCCTGAGGATTTGCTACGGGCCGCTGAAATTGGCGGGAATGCCGGCCTGCGCTACGTCTACGCCGGGAATTTACCTGGCAGAGTCGGGAACCTGGAAGACACGCGTTGCCACCAGTGTGGCGAGACGGTAATCAGGAGGCGCAGTTATTTTGTGCAGGAATACCGCCTGACCCCGGACGGAAAGTGCCCAACCTGTCAGACGGCGATTCCAGGACGATGGTCTGCCCGCTTTGAAGGTCAGATTTCGGATCGTCCTTTCTTGCCGCGCAGAGCTTCGCGTTTGGTTACAATTCCCACCTAGATGCATCGACGGCACGCTGCTCTCGTTTTCGCAATGCTATGTTCGATGGTTGCGTGTTCCCCCCGCGACTTTCTTACCCGCCGTCTGGCGACAGATCTCATTGCCGGTTCCGAGACATTCAAAACGACCCAGCTGTTCTGGCTGCGCACCGGGGCTCTTTCCAACAAGATTTTCAATTCGCCTGAGTATCTGGTTTTGCGCCGACATGGGTGGATTACCGGCGCCGCCGCTCCTTGCACTCCTGATCTTGCCCCTCCTCCCTGCATGGAGGTGGTGATCACACCACTGGGGGTCGATGCCCTGCGCGACTGGGTATCCGCCACCGCCGCCAGTTCGCAATACATAAGCGTGCCGGTCGCACAGCGAGAACTGCTGGGACTGACTGGCATCCGCAAAAATGGAAACTTTGCGGACGTTGATTTTCAGTGGCGATGGACCGCGGTGAATGAAATCGGCGCCGCCCTCTACGCCAAAGGAACGGAATACAATTCGACGGTGGGCTTTGTCCGTTATGACGACGGTTGGCGGGTGGTCGAAGGTGGTCCCTTGAGAAGCAGCCAGGGGTTGAACGATGCTTTGAAGAACGCGGAAGCGTTGCCCTAGGGCCGTGTGGTCAAGCCTGGGTGGGTAAAGATCAGCGTTTCGCCAGCGTTTGCAGCCCTACCGGCTTGCTGACTGTACTGGCCACATTTACTCCGCGCGAGGGTGAGGTGTATTGCGCTATTCCCTTGTACAGGGCCACTGCGATTTTCTGCCGGTACTTTGGATTGAGCAGTTTCGATTCATCTGCAGGGCTGCTCACAAAAGACACCTCCGCCAGAATAGCGGGCATCGATGTTCCGGTGAGCACCACGTAAGAAGCTTTTTTTACTCCACGATCGCGCATCTGTGGAATCTGGGTCGAAAGCATTCGATACAGGGATTGCTGGACCGCGACCGCAAAGCGGTGAGACTTCTGCACCTTCTCGCGAATATCAACGTTGTTCCAATTGGCGTTTTCGGGGGTGGCGTTCTCGACATCCGCATCGGCTGTGCGCGCTCTCAGCGACGAATAGGTATTGGTGTAATAAATTTCCGATCCTCGTGCCGAAGTATCCTCACTGTAATTTGCGTGCACCGAAATAAATAAATCGGCTTGCGCCAGGTTGGCAACCTCGGTTCGCTTTTCCAAGGGAAGATAACTGTCATCCTGGCGAGTGTAAATCACGTCCGCGCCTAACCGGTCCCCAGCCAGCTTGCCCAGTCTCTGAACAATGTCCAGAACCAGATCTTTTTCCATCAGACCTTTACGTCCTACCGTTCCCAGGTCCCAGCCACCATGTCCGGCGTCCAGCGCCAGGCGGAACCTAGGAACGCCAGCTCGAATCGGCTTGTAAATTTTTTTGTCGGGCGAGGCAGATTCAGGAATACGAAGAGGCTGTGAGATCGACTCCTCTGGTCCGGCGCCCGGCGAGTCCGCCGCCGCGTGACGCTCCGCCGATCCGGCTTTCCGGATTTCAACAACCAGCCGGTACGGATTTGATTTCAGGCTCACCGAAAAGTCAGAGGTTCCCGTCGTCTCAAGCACCACCCGGCTTACGCCTTTTCTTGGCTGTGCGATGCGGACCCGCTCCAGATTCGCGTCTCCGATTTCGATCGTCTTACCGAACATACCCGGAGCCAGCGAGGTGTCATGCAGATCGAAATAAATCCGCTCTGGAGAACTCAGGCGGTGGGCTTCATATTGAACCTCGCCCTTCATGTCGATGATCACCGTACTGGAATTCGGAGACGACAGATGCCAGATACCAGTAACCTCCGTAGTCTGTTCATTGCCTGAAGGACGCTCTGCTTCCGTGGTCTGTGAAGGCGCTTCTTCCGTAACGGAAGATGGAGTCGCCGGGACGGCGGCAAGCGGCGCGACCGGGGGAGGCTCAGGTTGCTTTTCCGAAGCGGCCGGAACCGGCGATGTGGTTGCCACGCTTGCGGGTACGGAACCCTGAGTCTTCCACCACCAAAGTCCAGCTGACGCTGCCAGCCCCAACCCAGCCAGCATCAGCACCGGAAGTAGCCATGAGCGTTTCTCTTTCCGGCCGTACACCTGGAAAAGTTCGGGAGCGCTTTGCGGCTCGACTAGGCTTGGTTCGACTAAGCTTGGCCCGATAACGACTGGTTCGACTAAGCCTCGCTCGACAAAACCCGGCTCGACCACGACTGGTTCAGAGAGGGGGTCCGTAGCGCCCCATAACGAACCGCGCTCCTCGATCTCCGCGTCTTGCGGCGCTGGTTGGATTGAATTATCTTCAACCAGGCGTTGCGAGATCTCCGCCAGCCGGTTTTCTTCTTCCGGTTTCATCGCCGCCAGAATCAGTTCCGCCAGCAGATTTAAACTACGAACATCGCTGTCGTTAAAGCCGTACGGGTCGCCGGAAAAGGCTTCCAGCAAACCCAGAATGCCGTGTGCGGAAGCGATCGGCACTGCAACCATGGAACGGGTGCCCAAACTGCGACAGACTTCGACGTCTACACGCGAATCTTTCTCCGAGTCGTCGCAGCGAACGATTCCACCGGTACGCAGGCAGGCTCCCGAGATTCCCGATTTCGGATCGAGCCGTGCCCCGAGTTCAGGCACGATTTGTCCGGCAGCGGCACGGCAAACGATGGAATCATCCTCGGCCATCGCGATAGCGACCCCGTCCGCATCGGTAAGAGTGAGCGCACGCTCCGCTACCAGTTGCAGCACTTCATCGAGTACAAACTGCTCAAGTTGCCAGACATCGGCGCCTATGGGCCCACCGGTTTTCTCTCGAAGGCGGCGCTGGCGTATCTGTTCGTGCAGGCTGGAAAATGCGAGCAGGGCTTGCAGGGCTTCATGTCCCGCAGCATCTCTGACCGAAGCAGGTGCGGAAAATTCCGCAAGCTGGCCGCCGGATTTCAGACCATGCTGCTCATGGCCGGGTAACTGGTTACCATGTGACCCGCCGTTGCTTCGCGAGTTGTCCCCGGATAATTCCAGATTCGTATTGTGAGGATTGGCGCTCATCGACGGTGGAAATCTCTGTGGATATTTTACCCGGATCAAAATTTCCGTCGGAAAAATATGTCTGGAATTCAGACACTTGGCCACAGAGCCACGGCCACTTGGGGAAAATGGCCTTACTGACACCATTTAAGTTACAGTGGATTTGCCAGCTTCGCAATATGGACGATGCAAGGAAATATTTGCATCGCCTCCTTATGGAGCGCAGACTCTTGCACTTACAGGTAGGCTAGGCGTATCGTTATGAAACAGAGGAGTTTACCAGCTGTGGTAGAGGAACTGGGTAAGAAAAAGAAGAAGTCCCGCTGGCTCTGGCCTTTGGGAGTGACCGCCACCGGGCTCACCGGCGCGGCGGTCGTCCTGTTGCGGGGCTGCTGGCATAGCAAGATGAGCTGGCCGGTCCGATCGCATGGATATTCCTATCAGGTTTGTATGGGTTGCGGCATCAAGCGCCTGTTCGACGAGAAGGCTTTTTGCGCTTACGGCCCTTATCGCTACGATATAAACGGCTTGATCGCGTGGGACCGCGCCCGCCACGCCGAAGAATATCCTCAGGAACATCGTTCCGCATCCTGAGACAATTTCACCTTTGTTTTTCGACAGCCAACCTGGTTTCGATCACGCCCGTTGAACCACCTTCGGTACTGAGCCACTTTCTGCCCTTTGGCTAGAATTTCGCCATGGGTTTTCGCGCGGCGACGTCACCACAGGCAGACGCTATCGCCCTCACTCCGCTTGGCCGCCGCCGACACTATCGCCACCAGTTGCAAAGCCTGGCCTACGTCAATCTGGATCAGGCCAACGGAGGCATCATCCGAAACCTGGGTGACGCGGGCATGGCCATTCAGGCGGTCTCGCCGTTGTATGTGAACCAGCAGGTTTTTCTGCGCTTTGATCTGGCTAACCCTCGGGTGCGCTTAGAAACGAACGGACGCGTGACCTGGACCGATCCTATGGGACAAGCCGGCATCGAGTTTGTGAACCTGGCGACGCGTCCGAAACGCACGTTGAAAGAATGGATCTTGATTCAGCTCCTGGCTTCCGCCCAACACTATGCCGGAACGGCAAACTTCTTTCAGGACAGGGACGACCAGGACACTGCCGAACTGCTATTTTCTCCGGTCTCACGCCCCGCAATTCGCTTGCACTCGAAGACGAACGCTCGCCGGTCGAGTGACGAGCAGCCAGATCTTTTGCAGTTGCCCGGCTTCCCGTTTGCCATTTCCGCGCTTGCCGTCTCGCGCCTGATCGACGGATTGATCGTTTTGTCGGCGGTATTATTTTTCGCCGTGATTTGCCTGACGATAATCGGGACGGCTCCGGTTTGGCCTCTCGCCTTGGCCATCGGAGCGGGCATAGCCGTTATTTTTTCCGCGCTCTACCGTTTCCTTTTCTTGTTCTGGATTGGTTGTACGCCTGGGGATTGGATGGTGGGACGTACCGGGGGCGCATTCAACTGCGGTGAAATCCGCGCTGAGGAGCAGCCCCGCTTCAGATGATGTTCAGATGACGCTCAGATGACGTCCCAGGCGGGACGTCCGGGTTAGTGAGTAAAATATTGCCGCTCCAGCCAGAGTTGTAGTTCGCGCTTCATGGCTGGCGCCGCCTGCACGAAACGGATCCCCGCGTTTCCTTGCTTATCTTTCCAGGCCACCTGGCCGAGAAACTTCATGGTTTGCCTGGTTCCCGGCAAGGTGAAGTTCACGTTTACCTGTCCGGCGTTCAGATCTGGCTTCTGCAAACGTACCGCGATTCCACCCTGGCTCAGGTTCAAGAGATGAGCCCGTTGTAATTTGTGTTGCGCACTGGTCAGCGACACTGGAACATCGAGAGTGGCGCGGTGATAGCGCAACCGCTCATCCAGGATCATGTTGCGGGCCGCCGATAACGTATGCACCGCCTGCTCAACCGAAATCGGTTTTTCAAAAATGAACGACGCACCCTGAGACTCCAGATGCTTGCGGCCGCCGGAACCGCTGACAATAATGAGCGGCACCGCATTCCGGATGGTCCCCTGTTGCAAACCTTTCAGGAAGCTCGATGCTCCACTGAGATCGAAGTCGATAATTAAAGCGTCGATCTTCGACTTCGCCAGTTTGACTCGCGCGCGCTCCGGCTCCGACTCCACGTCGACACCGATGTGTAGACCTCCGAGAATGCATTCGAGCACGCTTACTTCTTGAAAATCGCGAGAGACCACCATCGATGAAAGTGTCATGAATCAACTTTAGCCGGGCGTGTAACCAGCCCCTAGATCACCAAGGTAATGAAGGGATTTCGGATTCGGGAAGCGACCCGCTAACGTTCCCGCATGATGTCATCTGAGCGAAGTTCTGAGGTCCGTCCTACCCGATTTCAATCGCGACAATGCTGGCGCAGGTTCGCCCTGGGGTGAAGCTGGCCCGAAGGTTTTGTTTAGCAGGAAAGCGATCACGATCATCGCCGCAAAAACCAATCGTAGACGAAGTGCCCTGGTTCACAAAGGTGACAAATGTGACCTGAACCGTGGACCCGGTCTCACCGATGATCGCGCTCACTTGCACAACACTAACCATCCCGCTGACGCTTGAAGAGCCGGGGTTAATGGCGCCGCCGACAAAAAAAGTGTTTCCGCAGCCGGTGAGAGTACCCGCGAGGCAAATTGCAAACAAGACGCCCAGGAAGGATTTCATGGGGATTGACTTCCGGTGACCAGCAAAAAGTGTACACCCGGAGCCGCTGCCCTTGCCGGCGCCTAAAGCGCCGAACTCTGTTGGCCAAGGTCAGAAGTGTGCGGAGAAAAGATTCGGATTCGGGAAGCATCCTCTAATGCCGTCCGTCGTTGTCATCCTGAGCGGAGTAACTGCTTCGCTCCGCGAAGCAGTTGCGCAGTCGAAGGACCCCTAGCAGATAGTCGAGGCCGGCAGCTTGGTCGTTGAAATAGACGCCAACACAATTCCCACCGCAATGACATAAGTAAAGATCATAGGGGTCCTTCGACTTCGCAAGTCGATTCGTGAACGAATCGACCTGCTCCGCTCAGGATGACAGAGAGTTGAGGCCGGAAGTCTGGAGTCCGATGCCTGTAGTCCGGCCGCGCCTAGAACGCAGAAGTTTGATGGCCGAGGTGAGAAGTTTCAGCGTCACCATCCGAAGTCAGTTTTCTTATCTCGTGCCAGAGCTCCTGGCGGCCGGCGCCGGTTCGCGCGGAGAAAGGAAGGATGGGCGACTGCGGGTATTCTTCAGCAAGGGAGCGAATCGCGTTCCGCAACTGGTTGCCGGAAAGGCGGTCGGCCTTGGTGGCTACGATCAGGGCAGGACGTCCAATGCCGGAAAGAAAATCCAGCAATTGGTGATCCGCCGGCTGTGGTGGCACATTCACATCGATTAGGGTTACGCACAACGCCAGGCAAGGCCGTTCTTTAAGGTATGGATCGATGAAACTTGGCCACTGTTGCGAGATTTCTCGCGAGATCTTGGCATAACCGTAGCCCGGCAGGTCGGCGAAGATTAATTCCGGTTCCGGCTTGCCCGGCCATCGCACTTCAAAAAAATTGATCGATCGGGTCCGTCCGGGTGTTGAACTGGTCTTGGCTACCTTCGCCCCGAGGAGTGAGTTGATGACACTCGATTTGCCGACGTTCGAACGTCCAAGGAACGCGACCTCGGGCAGCGAGGGCGAAGGAAATTGAGAGGCATCGCTCGCCGACAACATGAATCGAGTCAAAACTCGCATAAATCAGTGTGCAGTCTCACCAACGAAGTTGCAAGCGGGACGGCCGCAAAAAATAGAGATTTGCGGCAGCAGATTTTCCCGTAAGGAGTTCGTCGTGGGGTGGCCTCGCTATCCCAACCCCAGCGGACGCTTGTTCTCGACATCCTCCGCTTTGACCGGCTTATATCTATTCCAAAGATAGAGGATGGCCGCCACCACGACACCAATACCCAAACTGCCAAGAAAGAACCAACGATAGGCAGGGAGCCAGATGAGCAGGATAAATACCAGCGCCGCTGCAACAATCAGACTTACACTGCCTCGAAAAAATCTTGCAGGCACACCGTGCTCAGAATTCCGTTCCACAACAGGAATATTTTATCTCTTTGCCGTCTAACTTTGCGTTCTTTGCGGTAAAAGCTTTTAACCGCAAAGAGGGCACAAGGATTCGCAAAGTAGGCGCAGACGCAGAAAAGGCCCGCTCGCGCGGGCCTTGCCGCAAAACTTAATTGAAAAACTACTGGTGGGCAGCCGGGCTTTCGCCGGGCGGAGGGATGGTTGCGATGGGTTGCGTCTCCTCCTCACTAACTTCGGGCAACGGCCGTTCCAATGCCACGGCCAGCACCTGGTCCATGGTTTCGACAAAATGCATTTTCATCGCAGTCCGCAGGTTCTCCGGAACCTCGGCAACATCTTTTTCGTTGTCCTGAGGAAGAATTACCTCGAACAATCCCGCCCGATGCGCAGCCAGCAATTTTTCTTTCAGTCCGCCGATGGGCAGCACCTTGCCGCGCAGCGTGATTTCCCCGGTCATCGCCAAATCGCGGCGTACGGGAATCTTGCTCAGCGCACTGGCGATGGCGGTCGCGATCGTAATTCCTGCGGAGGGCCCATCCTTAGGGATTGCTCCCTCCGGAACGTGGACGTGAATATCCATGGAACGGTAAAAGTCGCGTGACAAGCCCAGGCGATGAGCCCGGGACCTGATATAAGACATCGCCGCCTGTGCCGACTCTTGCATGACGTCGCCCAGTTTGCCGGTCAGCGTCAACTTGCCCTTGCCGTCAACCACGGTGGCTTCCGTGCTCAGGATCGAGCCGCCGACTTCGGTCCAGGCCAGGCCGGTGACCAGGCCAACTTCACTCTTCTCGTGGGCCAGGGTGTCGCGGTACTTGATCACACCCAGGAAATCGTTCACGTTTTCCTGAGTAATGGCAGCGGTGTAGGTTTCGCCTTCCTTCACTACCTTGCGCGCGACCTTGCGGCATACGTTGCCGATTTCGCGCTCCAGATTGCGAACCCCGGCTTCCCGCGTGTACGAACGGATCAACGAGGTGATTGCGTCGTCGCTGAATTTCAGGTTCTTGTCCGTCAGTCCTGCCTGTTCCAGCTGTTTTCTGACCAGGAACTGCTTCGCTATCTCCACCTTTTCCTGTTCGGTATAGCCGTGGAGACGGAGCACTTCCATCCGGTCCTGCAATGCGGCCGGAATAGTGTGCATCACGTTGGCGGTGGCGATAAAGAAGACCTGCGAAAGATCGTATTCGACGTCCAGGTAGTGGTCGACGAACATGAAGTTCTGTTCGGGATCCAGCACTTCCAGCAACGCCGCTGAGGGATCGCCGCGGAAATCCATCGACATCTTGTCCACTTCATCCAGCATGAAGACCGGGTTCTTGGTGCCCGCTTTTTTCATCATCTGGATAATCTGTCCCGGGAGAGCGCCGATATAGGTACGGCGATGACCGCGGACTTCAGCTTCGTCGCGCACTCCGCCCAGCGACATGCGGACAAACTTGCGGCCGGTAGCCTTCGCAATCGACATGCCCAGCGAAGTCTTGCCGACGCCTGGAGGTCCGACGAAACACAGAATCGAGCCCTTGGGATTTTTGACCAACTGCCGCACCGCGAGAAATTCCAAGATGCGATCTTTGATCTTTTCCAGACCGTAGTGATCTTCGTTCAAGACCTTTTCGGCGCGGCTGATGTTGCGGATTTCCTTGGAACGCTTCTTCCATGGAACCGCAAGCAGCCAGTCGAGATAATTGCGCGAAACCGTGGATTCAGCCGACATCGGAGGCATAGCTTCAAGTTTCTTGAGCTCCTGCACCGCTTTGTCGCGCACTTCCTTGGGCATGCCGGCGGCTTCGATCTTTTTCTTCAGTTCGTCGAACTCGCTCTTCTCGCCCCGGCCCAGCTCCTTTTGGATCGCTTTGATCTTTTCGTTGAGGTAATACTCTTTCTGAGCACGCTCCATCTGGCGCTTGACGCGCGACTGGATGGTGCGGTCCATGTTCAGCTTTTCAATTTCGATGTCGAGGACGTCACCGATTCGGGTCAGGCGCTCGCCAGGATCGAAAATTTCCAGAAGTTCCTGTTTCTCTTCAATAGAGAGTTGCAGGTTGGCGGCGATCGTGTCAGTCAGCTTGGCCGGATCTTCCATGCGCACGGCCGCGATCATGGTCTCGTAATTCAGTGACTGGCAGAGCTTTACGTACTGCTCGAACAGGGCAGTAACACGCTGCATGCCGGTTTCGATCTGGGGATTGGTTTCGGT
Organism: Terriglobia bacterium; assembly: GCA_963733545.1. Taxonomy (GTDB): domain Bacteria; phylum Acidobacteriota; class Terriglobia; order Terriglobales; family Acidobacteriaceae; genus JAIQFF01. The sequence continues at coordinate 2,073,945 of CAVTDQ010000007.1, read as the reverse complement.
CGCGTAACGGGCCACGCGGACAGAAACTTGCATGAAGCCTTCAGTCTCGCTGATCTGCAAAACCTTGCCGCGTTCGATGCCTTCCACCAGAACCTTGATGTTGCCATCCGGCAGCTTCAGGCTCTGGACGATATTTACGATCGTGCCTACCTGATAAATTTCATTGGGTTTGGGTTCATCGATACTGGCATCGTGCTGGGTGGCGAGAAATATCTTCTTGTCCGCCGCCAACGCCTCTTCTAACGCGCGAACGCTGGATTCCCGCCCTACGACGAACGGAGTCATCATGTAAGGGAAGATGACCACGTCGCGAATGGGCATCATGGGAAGTTTCTTGGTCTCGAATTTTTCCTTAACTATGGTCACTTATTCTCCCAAACACCCGGGTTGCGTTCGCAATCGAGCTATCAGCCTGAACTCCACCAAAGCCCAGTTTACCCCGCCTTATCCATCATGGCGAGAGTTACGTTGCGCTTCTCCACCATCTCGCGGGTAACTTCGAACTCCTTCACCTTCTTCTGGCTGGGCAGATGGTACATCAGGTCGAGCATTAACTCCTCTAGAATCATGCGTAATCCGCGGGCTCCAACCTTGCGGGCCATGGCTTGCCGGGACACTGCCTTCAGAGCGTCGTCGCTGAACTTCAAGCGTACATTTTCGAATTCGAACAACCGCTGGTACTGCTTGATGATCGCGTTCTTTGGACGAGTGAGAATCTCGATCAGGGCGAACTCATCCAGATCCTCAAGCAGGCCGACAACCGGCAGACGGCCGACGAACTCGGGGATCAGACCGAATTTGATCAAATCTTCCGGCTGGATATCGCTGATGAGCTCAAAATTCCGCTTGCGGGCCAGCGCCGGGTCCTCCACCTCGGTCTCGTCGGCTCCGGCTTTGAAACCCAGTGACTTTTTGCCGACGCGCCGGGCAATAATCTTGTCCAGTCCGACAAACGCCCCGCCGCAAATAAACAGGATGTTGGTGGTATCAACCGGGGTGAATTCCTGATGAGGATGTTTGCGACCGCCCTGAGGAGGCACATTGGCGACCGTGCCTTCAAGAATTTTCAGCAGCGCCTGCTGCACCCCTTCGCCGGAGACGTCACGGGTAATGGACGGGTTCTCATCTTTGCGCCCAATCTTGTCCACTTCGTCGATGTAGATGATGCCGGTCTGGGCGCGTCCGACATCGCCATCGGCGGCCTGTAACAGCTTGAGGATGATGTTCTCCACATCCTCACCGACATAGCCTGCTTCGGTAAGGGTGGTGGCGTCCACGATAGCGAAAGGTACGTCCAGCATACGGGCCAGGGTCTGGGCCAGCAGGGTTTTGCCGGTCCCTGTGGGACCGATGAGCATGATGTTCGACTTCGCCAGTTCCACGCCGTCACCGGCACGCTGCCGGTTCATGAAAATGCGCTTGTAATGGTTGTAGACCGCCACTGCCAGTTTCTTTTTGGTCTGCTCCTGACCGATCACGTACTCGTCTAGAAAGTTTTTTACTTCCTGTGGCTTGGGCAGTTGATTGGGGGTGGTGGAGGGAGGCGTAGCCGTGCGGTCGTCTTCGAGAATCGAGTTACAGACCGCTACGCACTCGTCGCAAATATAGGCCCGGGGATAATCGCTGGGTGAAGAAATAAGCTTAGCCACCGCGTCCTGCGATTTATGGCAGAACGAACAGCGCAACATCTCCTCGGTACCAGTCCTGTTTTTCACTCGGCTTTACTCCTTCGCTAACCCTCTCTCTCCCGCTATGCTGCACCCTGCGCTGGGTTGGCGGGACAGATCGTTTCGCGCCGAGACTCTTCGGAAACTGATCGGGCGAACCCCGATCATACCTTTATCTCGTCTTGTAGATGATATCGTCTATGATTCCGTATTCCTTAGCCTGCTGCGAGTTCATGATGAAGTCACGCTCGACGTCTTTTTCCACCTTTTCCAGCCGCTGACCGGTGTGCTTCGCCATTAACTGGTTAGTAATTTCGCGCATACGCAGAATTTCCCTGGCGTGAATGTCGATATCTGTGGCCTGACCCGAAAGTCCGCCCATCGAGGGCTGATGGATCAGGATGCGTGAGTTCGGCAGCGCCAGCCTTTTCTTGGGCTCACCTGCGGCCAGCAGAAGCGCCGCCATGCTCGCTGCCTGGCCGATGCAAATCGTGGTGACATCGTTCTTGACGTACTGCATGGTGTCGTAAATCGCCATGCCGGCGGTAATCGATCCGCCGGGAGAGTTGACGTACAACTGAATGTCTTTCTCCGGATCTTCCTGGGCCAGAAACAACATCTGGGCAATCACCAGGTTCGCGATGTTGTCGTCAATTGGCGTGCCGATGAAAATGATGTTGTCCCGAAGCAGCCGGGAATAGATGTCGTAAGCCCGTTCGCCCCGGCCAGTCTGCTCGATGACCATGGGGACCAGCATCATTTTGGGATCGTTCACATTCACCGTCCACACTCCTGTTTGTGACCACTAACTCTATCTGGGAGGATCGAAAGGTCCGCGTCAGGCGGACTGGCGATATAGAAATTCGAGGGTCTTTTCGCTGCGGATTCTATTTCGGATTCTATCGAGCGCGCCATCACGTGTCAAACGCCCCCGGATCGCATCCGGCGTCTGTTTTGACTGGCTGGCGAGCGCCTCGATCTCCCGATCGATCTCCTCATCGCTGACCTCGATTTTCTCCTCCTCCGCGATCTTGTCCAGCAGTAGCGACGCCTTCACTTCCTGCAACGCCTGCTCCCGTTGACCGACCCGCAGACGGTTCAAATCCATTTTCTTGATGTCTTCTGCTTTCATACCTTGCGATGCCAGAGCGCGCAGACCGCGCTCCAGCCGCACATCGATCTGCCGGTCAACCAGCGCTTCCGGAACTTCGAAGTCGCTGCGCTTCACCAGTTCAGCCACCAGCTTGTCTTTGGCTTCGTGTTCCGCGCTGTGCTTGCGCTCGGCTTCCATGCTTTCGCGGATGCGCTGGCGCACTTCGTCCAGGGTCTTGAACTCTCCCAGCTGAGTGGCGAACTGGTCGTCTAATTCAGGCAGAGTCTTCTGCTTGATGGACTGCACTTTCACGGTGTAAGTAAAGGTCTTTCCCGCGAGGCGCTGTTCCTGGGCATCTGCCGCATACGTGACCTCGAATACCCGTTCGTCGCCGGGCGAGGCACCGCGCAGATTCTCGGTGAACTCGGGCATGGTGTTCTTGCCCGCGATTTCGACCAGCACTTCGTCCATGTGGACGGGCTTGTCATCACTGTTCTCAGGCACATCCTTAGGTTTGCCGTCGAGCGAAACCTGGGCGTAGTCTCCGTCAGCCAGAGAGCGCCCTTCCACGGAAGTGAAGGTTGCATGCTGCTCCCGCACGCCATCAAGCGATTGCTGGACTTCCTCGTCGGTGACCGTGATCTCGGGCTTGTCGGCTCGCAACTCTTTGTAGCCTTCAACCTTGATCTCGGGCATTACTTCGAAGCTAGCCTTGAAGCGCAACGGCTCGTTGTCTTTCAAATGCAGGTCGGTAACCTGTGGTTGCGATACCGGGATCAATCCCTGTTTGTCGGCTTCTTTGCGGAAATAGCGGGGAACCAGAGCTTCCACCACGTCACTCTTCAAATCCTCCGAAAAACGCTGGCGAATGATGGATGCGGGCACATGCCCGCGGCGGAAGCCTGGAATGCGCGCAAGTTTCTGGTATTTCTGGATGAGCGATTCGGTCTCGCGATTTACTTCTTCGACAGGGATCTCAACCGCGATCTCCCGCCGCGTGCTGCTGCTGGTCTCAGTGGGGCTCACATTCGCCTTTCAGGCTCTTATCGTCGATAGCGCTGCAAACGATGCTTGGGCTGTAAATTTGAGTGTAAAGACTGGAGGAGAGAAGCGTCAAACCGCCGCCGCCGAAAATGAGGTAACAAACGTAACCTCGGGCCAAAGGTTACTGTGTGATCGCGGGCGACTCGCCGCGTGACGCTGAGGTCATAATTAAAAGCCGCGGTCGAAATTGCCCGCGACATAGAACCAGTTCATCCACCCCAGTTTATCCACTTTATTTACGGCTCCCGATAGAATGATTCGAATGCCCGAATGGCTCGCTCAACTCAACCGCGAAGTGATCTCGTGCACCCGGTGTCCGCGCCTGGTCGAATATCGGGAACGGATTGCACGAGAAAAACGTCGCGCCTACCTCACCTGGGACTATTGGGGCAAACCGGTTCCAGGCTTCGGCGATCCCAACGCACGGGTTCTGGTACTTGGACTTGCCCCGGGAGCGCACGGTTCAAATCGTACCGGACGTCCTTTCACCGGCGACGCCTCCGGCAAATTCATGTATCCAATTTTGTACGAAGCCGGATTTTCGAATCAGCCCAATGCCGACTCTCGCGACGACGGCCTCCAGTTGAAAGACCTGTACATCACCGCTGCCGTCCGCTGCGCGCCGCCCGACAACAAGCCTCTGCCCGAAGAATTGGCGAATTGCGCGCCTTATCTGGATCGCGAAGTGGATGGGTTGAAAAACGTCCGAGTGGTGGTCGCCCTAGGCAGAATTGGATTTGAAGCGTACATCAACCATTTGCGGCGCCACGGCGTGATCGCGAGCAGAAAACCTTATCTGTTCGGTCACGGTGTCAGCTACAGGATGCCCGACGGCAAGATCCTGCTGGCGTCGTACCATCCTTCTAACCAGAACACTCAAACCGGCAAGCTCACTCGCGAAATGTTTGCCCAGATTTTTTTAAGTGCCGCGCGACTGGCGAATCAACGCGAGATCATGCCGTTGACTGCTGGCTAGCGAACCCTATGAGACAGCGCTGCCTGACAATGGAGAGTCTCTCGATCAGATTCCGGCGCCGTTGCAGATTATTTATTTTCATAGCTGCGATGGTGTGCCCGTGCTTATGGGCGCGCCAGCAAGGTCCGGCACCGGCCGCGGAGCCCGGCATTCAGGACAACAGCTTTCTGGTCGAGGAGGCCTACAACCAGAATTTCGGAGTGGTACAGCATATTTCCAGCTTCACTCGATTCTTTGACAGCAAAGACTGGAACTATTCATTCACCCAGGAATGGCCCGTGCCCGGCGATGAGCGCCACCAGTTGAGCTATACCCTGGTAGCCTTGCACGCCGGGGCTCTTCCAGGTTCCGGGGCAGGCATCGGGGATGTTTTCGTGAACTACCGCTATCAGTTGGTGGGAAGTGGAGAGACCCGGGTGGCCTTCTCTCCGCGAATAAGCCTGATATTTCCAACCGGTAACTCCGCTCAAGGTCGGGGTCAGGACAGTTTCGGTTTGCAGACCAGCCTGCCGTTGAGCGTGGTGCTTAGCAAAAAATTGGTAAGTCACTGGAACGTGGGTGCGACTTTTTTCCCCGATGCCGCCGATACCATGGGTCATCGTGCTGGCACCGCAAGCTACAATTTCGGACAGAGCTTCATCTGGCTGGCGCACTCCCGATTCAACGTCATGCTGGAAACGGTGTTTGCGCGTTCACAGCTCGTCACAGCGGTTGACCGCACGAACTGGACCAGTTCCCTCTTTCTCAGCCCGGGCATCCGCTGGTCCTATAACTTCAAAAATGGTTTGCAGATTGTTCCCGGAATCGGCGTGCCCCTCGGAGCCGGGCCAAGCGCCGGCGAAAGAGCGCTTCTGCTTTATTTGAGTTTTGAGCACCCTTTTCGCCAGATACCCAAAAAGTGAAGTCAAAGAGGAATCAGAAACCGACAAACACCGGCTCGGGTTCGAGTTGCAAACCCCAGATTTCCTCGACCCGCTGTTGAATATGATCTTTCAATCCCAGCACATCGCTGGCGGATGAGCCCCCATGATTCACAATCGCCAAGGCGTGTTTGCGGGAGATTCCCACCTGTCCGCTGCTGTATCCCTTGAAAAAACCTGAGTGCTCTACCAGCCATGCGGCTGAAACTTTTCGTTGCGCATCCAGAGCGGGGTAGCTGGGAATCTGCAGGCTTTTGGCCGCTGCTCGTTTCTTGAGTTCCTCGAACTGGTCTGACTGCAGCACCGGATTTTTGAAAAACGAACCGGCGCTGCGGCAGTCTTCATCGCCTGATGTGATCAGCATGCCTTTGGTGGCGCGTATGCGGCGTACGGCTTCGCGGGTGCCGGTCAGGGAGGGGGGATTCTGAAAGCCGGCAAAATGTTTTTTCAGGTCCGCATATTCGATACGTGGTTTCCCGCCCGGAATCAAGCGGTAGGTTACTCGCACGATGATGAAGCGTCCGCGTTCACTGGTGTTGAAGATGCTGGTACGGTATTGAAACTGACAGGCTTCCGAACAAAGCTCGCGAAGCTGGCCGTCCCTCAAATCGAAAACCAGAACGGAATCGATCGTATCTGAAACTTCCTGGCCATAAGCTCCGACATTTTGCACCGGAGTGCCGCCTACACTGCCCGGAATTCCGCTCAGGCATTCGACTCCGGCACAATTTCTGAAAACAGCGCGGGCCACGAAACGGTCCCACTCTTCACCGGCACCGACCTCGAAGAAAGTCGAGTCCTGGTCGTTGCGCTCCTCAATCCCGGAAATCGCCATTTTCACGACCAAACCGGGCCAGCCTGCGTCGGAAATAACAAGATTGCTGCCCCCACCCAAAACAAAAAATGGAAGCTTTTGGGATCGCGCGAAGTTGACCGCCTCACCAACCTCAGCCGCGGACTTAGCTTCCGTGAAATAACGTGCCGGCCCTCCCACTTTGAGGGTGGTGAGCGGCGCCAGAGGCACGTTTTCCAATATGTTCATGATGGTATGATGGCTTCACTATATATGACCAGAAGAGGTGCTGGTTCCGGCCTCTCAGCAGTACGTCGGGACACATCCCGCTGTGACTTGCGCGACACAAAACTCAGATTTCGCGTCGTCTTAAACTGACGCGAGGGAGACAAAATGTATCCAGAGATGATGGTAGTTCCGATGCGCGAGGAGTTGACGCGGCTCGGCATTCAGGAGCTTCGCACCGCCGCCGAAGTAGATTCGGCCATACCCAATCAACCCGGCACCAGCATGGTCGTAGTGAACTCGATTTGTGGATGCGCGGCCGGGCGTATGCGTCCCGCGGTGCGCGCGGCTTTGCAGCACGCCAGTCGCCCGGAGAGAATGTTCAGCGTCTTCGCCGGACAGGACAAAGATGCCACCGAGCGCGCCCGATCGTATTTCGTCGGCTACCCACCATCTTCGCCTTCGATCGCTCTGCTCCGCGACGGCAAGGTCATCCACATGATGCATCGCAGCGATATCGAACATCGCGAGGCGGTGGACATCGCCGCCGAACTGAAAGGCGTCTTCGATAAGTTCTGCGCTAAACCCGTTCCCGTTGCCTGAGAGGATTTATCTGGGGGCGGACAATCTGTCCGCCCCGCTTTTAAAAACGGAACAGGTACGACGCCTTCACAAATAGCCCCCGCCCATCATTCTTCAGTCGTCCTCGATGCAGCAGATCCCCGTCCGCGTCATTCGCAAGAGGCAGCAGAACGTTTTCCAGATTGCTGTTGTAGCCCACGTAGAACGCGGTGCTGGGATGAATGAGGTAAGTGATCAGAAAGTCGGCATTGAAGTTCTTGGTCGTCTCCAGGTAGGTAAAACCAGGGTTGGCCAGGACCGAGTTGTATTCGCCGATGAATCGAACCGACAGCCTCTTGGTGTACTGATAGTTCCATTTGGAGCGGATGATGTGGTTATTCAGACTGCCGGTCGCTCCCAGCCGGTTGTGCAGACGAAAAAGAATATAAGTATTGTCCACCCGCAGAGACCGGCTGGGCCGAACCGTCAAAATGGCATGTAAACTGGTTCGCCCCGCCAGAAATGGCGCAACGTTGTCGGGCGAGTCATAGTTGACCCGGCTGCCGAAACGGTAGTCGAGTTGAAAAGAGACTGGCCGGTAGACGCTGGTCTTGAACTCAACCTCGGTGGTGTGGCGAACGTATTTGCGATTGCTGGTTAGAGCGCTGAAATCTCTCGGCCGCAATAACTCCATCTCTTTCGCGTAAAAAATATTAAGGAAAGTCTGGCCCGCGAACTCCGCCTTCAAAGCCGGAAAATAGCCGGAGTTCAGGTAATTCCCTTCGTGGTCGAAGGTGTGGAACACCTCCATCTGCGGACCCCAGGAAATCAGGCGCTTTCCTTCCGGACGGAAACTGTATTGCACCCGTTGATAGAGGTTGTGAATGTCGGGTTGTGGGTCGAATCCCGTGAAAGTACGAAATCCGTCGCTGCGGTCGGAGTAATCTAAAAAATAGAGAAGTTTGCGGCCATCGCGCTGCAATGTCACTTCGGCCGCCGGGCCCGCGAGATATGTTCCCAGCGTACAGCTGTTATTGCGAGTGTCGCTGCACAGCGTTTGACTCAGAACTCCCTGAAAACTGGCGACCCAGTTGGAATTAAGTTTGAAGCGCCCATCAATTCCGCCAACCCGGTTGAAGTACGGTCCTTCTTCACGATCCGTAAACATCACGCCCAGCGAAGATTGGCTGCCGATGTCGCGGCTGACTCGTCCCACAGCATAGTAGGCGTGCTGCCCGAACAACGAGTTACCCGGTGCTACCTCGGTGCCGGGAGAAGCATCATCAGCAACCAGCATGCCTACCGCCCAGGGGCCATCTTTTCCGGTGAGCCGCGCTCCCCACTGTGGGTCTACGATGCGCCGGGTAAACAACAGCGGAATGGGAGTCTGAAAGTAGTTGGCATTCTCCAGAAAGAACGGGCGCTTCTCCGGAAATTGCACTTCGAAGCGCTGGTTCACAGTGACCTGCGGATCGTCGGATTCGACTTGGCTGAAATCCGGATTGGCGGTTGCATCCAGCACAAACTTGTCTTTGATGACGGCTTTGGCATCCAGTCCTACTTGTGCATAGGCGTCTCGTTGGGTGAATTTGGGATGGTCGAGGTCACGCAAGTCGAGATCGCGGAAGGACCGAAAAATCCCGTAAGGGATGAGCTGAAAATTGTGTCCGGGAGAAATATTGTCCAGACCGGTGGCGTCGCCTTCCTGATTCAGGCGGCCCTGGATGCGACTGGAGTATTGCGGCCAGAACGACTGTTCGTTATTTCGCTTGATATCGCGATTAAGAAGAATTCCCCAGGTCTGCGGATCATTCGACGCAAATCGCAGGCTGCGAAAAGGAATCGCCATTTCGACCACGAAACCCTCCGATGTGAGCTTCGCCTCCGTGCTGAAGACGGTGTCGAACGAAATATCGAAGTCCTGGCCTTCCGTCCATAACGCATCGGCCTGGACCCCCAGGGCATTGGACACAAAAGCGTACGCGCGCCGGTGATCGTGAAACGTGTCCAGCATCACCTCGACAGTGTCGTCGTCGAATATGTCCTCGCGCCGCGAGAGCCGGGCACGAATTTTTCCAGGCTCGTTATCGAAACAAATGAAGATTGCATACAAATTTTTGTCGTCGTACCCCAGATAGGTTTCGGTGCGTTGCGAGGCTTGCTCTCCATCGCTGGGGACGCGCTGTACATATCGATCAAGCTTCGCCAGCTTCCCTTCCCAGGCGGGGCTGGGTTTCATCTGGAGGAAGTCTTCAAGCTTCGGCGGACTGCTGACTCGAGGAATCTTCACTTGACCGAAGTTTGGTGGCGGCGCGGCAAAAAGCGGGAAAGGCAGGCTCACGACGGCCAAGACCGCCATGAACCAAAGACCTTGCTTCACCCCAAGCACGCACGCCTCCTTGTCATCGGTTCGAGAGTTGCTCTGTTAGACGCGGGCGAACAGGCAAAGTCACGTGGAAACGCGCTTCCCTGGTTGTAAAAAGTTGGGCAGCTAACTCGATTTTCTGGATTTGCGGACCGCGCTGAATGTCATCTCTTTGGCGGAACTCCGCATGCGCCGCCTCCAGGCCTGAAATAATTCCAGGTAGGTATCGGTGAGATATGACGCTGGGCTGATTTCGAGAGCGCGCGCGGTCTGGTCAATCCAGCGCGCAGGTCCCTCGATTTCTCCGAAAAAGCCGATGGGCGTCTCATCCACGACCACGTGGCCCTTGCTGTCGCTCCATTCCGCACGAAATTTCTCGTACCGGAATGAAGGCGAATAGCCGAGCGCTTGCAAAATCCGGTCCATCTGTTTGCCGTCATCGATCTCGGTTTGAGTTTCGATACGGGTTTTGTGACGGCCGGCCTTGCCTTTACTTTTGTGAGTCAGCAGCCAACTGGATCCATATTTTCGCAGGCGCAGCACATCGCCACGTTTCCTCAGAGGTTTAGACGGCAGGTCGTACAGAGTGTTGCTTTCGTGGGTGCGACGGGTCACCTGGCGAAATCCGCCCGCGCCAAGCAGTCGAGTGAGCGCTCGGAGGTCGTCAATGCGGAATTTTATTTCGATTTCGTTAGACATTTAAATAAGGGCGTCAGACTTCGGACGTCAGGGCCCGGCAAACTTCTTGTAGCGCCGGCGTCTCGCCGGCTGTCTGGCGGGCGCGCCCCGCGCGCCCATCGGGCGGGCAGGAGGCCGGCGCTACATTACGAGCCGGCACTTCATTACGAAAAAGTCGGCAGTTTCACGAGGTCGTCGCGGGGTACGGGCTCCAGCGGGTTGCCGGCCTTGCGCCAGGCAGACAGGCCGCCGACGATTACGGACGCGTTGAATCCTTCCTCCCGCAGCATATGCGCCACCCGGGCGCTGGTCGCTTCGCGCGCTCAAGTACAGTAGACATAAATGTCTTTGTCCTTAGGTATTTTTTGCAGCTCATCTTTGAGGTTGTTCGGCTCCAACCGGATCGACCCCTTGATGCGTGCGCTTCCCGCGTCGTAATAACCGTGGCTGCGGACATCCATCAGAACGATCTTATCTTTGTCTTCCGACTCCAGCCGCCGGGTCAACTCTTCTACTTGTATGCGCGGCACCACCCGGTAAACCGCATGTTTTCGGTACAGCCATATCCGGTAGATGGCGTAGCCGATGATGGCGATGATGGTGACGGCTTCAACCGCACGGCCCGCCGCTTGAAAGCCGTGAACCAGCGAGACCATGAAATCGCGGAACAAGAAACCGATGGCAATATAAACGCTGGCATAGAGCGCCGCGCCCAGCAGATCGAGCCGCAGAAAAACATCCAGCGGCATCTTCATGCTGCCCGCCAGCGGAGGCGCCATGGTATTGATTCCGGGAATGAATTTGGCGAAGAGCAGAGTGGCCTTGCCGCGTTTATAAAAGGACTCAGCCGATCGCAAAATGCAGGTCTCCGGGTTGACGGATAGTTTGCAGAGAAAACCCAGCAACGACCATCCCATGTACCGGCCCAGGACAAAGAGCAGAGTATCGCCAATCAGCATGGCCAGCACGGCAAGCAGTAGCAACCGGGCCACGCTCAGCAGTCCGGCGGCTGCGGCAGCGCCACCCGCAACCAGCGCGATGGCGGCAGGCACAGGCAGTCCGGCAGCTTCGGCAAAGACGATGACAAATACCAGGATGTACCCGTGACGTCCGATTAATGAGAGGAGAGCTGGCATCCGCGAGGTTTATCGGCCTGCGCTAGTATAAAGAAAAAGGGCGGCCATTGCCGCCCTTGCTCGTTCCGGTTTCAGGAACAACTACTTGGACATGCTGTCCATCTTGTCGCCCTTGAGCATCTTCACGCTCATGACGTGGATCTGGCCCTTATCAGCGTAAACATGCGCGCTGACTTCGACATGATGGCCGTCGTGGCCCTTGAGGGCTTCGGGATTGGCAACATCCCACGACTTCTGATCTTTGTCGGAGACAAAGGTCGTCTTATCGCCGTCGGTCTTTACTGTGCCTTTGATGTTCTTTAACGGTGCCGCGGGAGCTTTGGTGGTACCGCTATCTTTCGACATATCCTGCGCAACCGCCACGGTAAACATGACGGATAGGGCCAATGCGAGAACGAATAGCTTTTTCATTATTCAATCTCCTTCTGGGGTTAGGGTTAAAGTTCAATCAGTTCCCGTTCAATGTACGGTGCTGTGCGAGAAACGGATTCCCCCTACCAACTGCCAGACATTTTACGCGAATTTCAGGCAAGAGGGTAGGTTGCTGGCAACAATGGACTTCGGCGTGTCATTTTTCTCTTGCCACAACGAAATCGGGGGCCCACAGCAAAGCCCGCTTGAATTCACTGTCGGGAAAACTGCAGATCGCATTTCGCGCCAGGGTCGCATACTGCACCGCGCGTGCGCTGGCGGCTTCGAGCGATCCGTAATGCTCCAGAATCGCAATGATCTCGCGATGAGTAACCCGGTCGAAGGCGCGATCTTCCACTACCGCCTCAATCATTTCTCGTTCGCGCGGCGTGCACCGTTCCAGCGCGTGGATCACCGCCATGGTAACTTTTCCCTCTCGCAAGTCGCTGGCTACGGGCTTGCCCAGGACACTCTCCGACGCGGTGAGGTCGAGCACGTCGTCAACAATCTGAAAAGCCATGCCCAGGTCCCGGCCGTACTGTCCCAGATTTTCTTCCTGTTCAGCAGTGGCGCCGCCGAGAATCCCCCCCATGCGCATGCAGACTGAAAAAAGACAGGCAGTTTTTCGAAAAATCAGATCGAAATATTCATCGAGGGCAATGAGTTTCCCCAGCTTCTCCATCTGCAGCAGTTCGCCTTCAACCATCTGCTGGGTAAGCTCGATCAGAGTATCGAGAATGCGAAAGTTGCGTTCCTGCACTGCGACCTTGAAGGCCTGCATGTACAGCCAATCACCGGCCAGCACGCATTTCGAATTGCCCCACTGGGTATTGGCGGCAGGACGGCCCCGCCGGGTCTGGGCTTCGTCGATGATGTCATCGTGCACCAGGGTGGCGGTGTGGATAATCTCGACCACGGCGCCCAATCGGATCGCGCCTCGCCCCTGGTAATTAAACAATTTCGCTGCCAGCAACAGCAATGCCGGACGGATGCGCTTGCCGCCGCCGCCCCGCAAGTACTCGCCAATCTCGGTAATCGCTTCGACCCCCGAAACCGTATCGCGGCCAAACTCGCGCTCGATTGCCGCCAGGTCCTCGCGCAAAAGCTCGAAGAACTCTTTTCCGTTGATGGCGGCGGGGCTGCTCATGTTTTCTTGTTCAGCGAAATCTTAACTCCGAAGTCACGGAGTCACGGAGAACTCAATTTCTTGTAAACAAGTTTGTTTCTCCCTGTCCGTTGTGACCTAGTTTGACCGGTAATTCGTAAACTGCATATCGATTCCGAAATCCTGTTGTTTCAGCAGGGCAATGACCTCCTGCAAGGCATCGCGGTCTTTGCCGCTCACTCGTATTAGATCACCCTGAATCGAAGCCTGCACTTTGTTCTTCGAAGTCTTGATCAACTTTACAATCTCCTTCGCCTTTTCCATCGGAATACCCTGCTGCAGTGTGATCTTCTGCTTGGCAGTCCCGCCCAGGGCTGACTCGATGACCCCGTGGGTCAGTCCTTTTAAGGGGATGCCGCGCTTCGCCAGTTTCTGCTGCAACACATCGCTTACCGACTTCAATTTGTATTCGTCGATGGAATGGAGCACGATTGCGTCTTTGCCCTCAAGCTCGATCTTTGATTTCGAGTCTTTCAAATCGAAGCGGGTGTGAACCTCTTTGCTGGCTTGCTGGATGGCGTTGGATACTTCTTCCAGATCGATCTTGCTCACGATGTCGAAAGTGTTTTCGGGCATATCAGTCGCGCTCGCTGAGATTGTGAAGTATGACCTTTGAGATTATCAGAAGAAGCGGTTTTATCGTCCGGCCAGCCCGAAAAAGTTGTAGAAGTTAAGGGCCGTGCGGCTCCCGATTTCTTCCATGGATAGTCCGCGAAGTTCCCCTACTTGCCGCGCCACTTCCTTCACGAATAGGGGCTCGTTGCGTTTGCCGCGGTGCGGCACGGGTGCCAGAAAAGGCGAGTCCGTCTCGATGAACATGCGTTCCAGCGGAACTGCTTTCGCTGCGTCGCGGATCGGTTGCGCCTTGGGGAAAGTTACATTTCCGGCGAAGGAAATCATGAAGCCAAGGTCGAGTGCCCGCCTGGCGTGACTCCACGACCCGGTGAAGCAGTGCAAAATTCCTCCCAGCCCGCTGCTTTTCCAATGTTGCTCGAGCAGATTAAGGCAGTCGTCCCATGCGTTATCGCTGCCCGCGGAAGGCCGGCAATGTATCACGATCGGCAGTTTGGCTGCTCGCGCCAGTTCCATCTGGCGGAGGAAGACTTGCTGCTGTAATTCACGCGGCGAATGATCGTAAAAGTAATCCAGCCCGATCTCACCCCAGCCTATGACTTTGGGACGCCGGGCCAGCTTTTCCAGCTCTTGAAAATCGTTGTCCGTAGCTAACCGGGCTTCGTGGGGATGAATTCCGATGGTGGCAAGAATAAAATCGTGTTGTTCGGCCAGCCGGATGCCGCAGTCCAGTGATCCGGGACCGGTTCCACTGCCGATCGCGACAATTTTTTCTACATCGCCGGCACGGGCACGCTCGATTACCGCTTCGCGGTCGGCGTCGAACTGGTCCATATCAAGATGAGCATGGGAGTCAATGAACATGATTCTTGGGGCGTCGGGCATCGGACTTCAGACGCCGGACGATACGGCCTAAGCCTCCAGGGCTAATTTTGCATCAGAGAGATGATCGTCAACGTGACGGCAGGCTTCTAAAGTATTCCCAATCGGGTCAACATCGAACGGCTATTTCAGTCGCGTCCCAACCGGCACATCCTCCAGGAACGAGGCCAGGATCGGTTTTCCGCCTTCCGGCGACGCAGCTACGATCATTCCGTTCGACTCCAATCCGCGCAGCTTACGCGGCGCCAGGTTTACAACGATAACTACCTTGCGTCCAATGAGGCTTTCCGGCGCATAGGCTTCGGCAATCCCAGCCACGACCTGCCGTACTTCTGTACCCAGATCGACCTCCAGGCGCAACAGCTTGTCGGCGCCCTTCACTTTTTCCGCAACCTTCACCTGGCCGACACGAAGTTCGACCTTGGCGAAATCTTCGATGCTGATTTTGCCGTCAGGAAGGGTGGCCACTGGTTTCGTCGCAGGGGTGATTGCTGGTTCGGCCGCGGCAACCGCCGGCTTTTCTTCGGCTGCGATCGATGCGATGCGTCCCAACTCTTCCATCTCCTGCATCCTTTCAACTGCACTTTTATCGGCACGCGGAAAAACCGGCTGCACGTCACCCAGTTTCGTGCCTAACGTCAACTGTCCCCATCGCAGATCCGCCAGCTTCATTTTTTGAATATCTCCCAGCCCCAGCTGCGTCCAGATTTTCGCGGTCGATTCGGGAATCACAGGATGAGCCAATGCGGTGACGATGCGCAAGGCTTCCGCACTGGTGTAAAGAATAGTCGCCAGCCGGGAACGGCTTTCATCATCGGGCTTTTCCCCCAGCGACCAGGGCTGGGTCTCAACAATGTATTTGTCCACGGCGCTGACCAGTGTCCACGCGACTTCGAGAGCGCGTGAAAACTGGCGCTGCTCGAACAGCGCGTTAAACTCGGTGATGGTGTGGCGCGCGGCCTCGGCAATGGCATTCTCCTGCGCGGTATGGGTTGCAGCTCGCGATGGGTACGGCACTTCACCTTTGAAGTAGCGGGTGATCATGGTCAGCACCCGGCTGGCCAGATTCCCCAGCCCATTTGCCAGATCAGAGTTATAGCGCTGCACCAGTGCGTCGAAGGAAAATGATCCGTCCTGGCCGAAGACGATTTCGCGCAAGAGGAAATAACGCAACGCGTCCGCGCCGAGCACATCGAGAATAGTTTCGGTGCGCACGATATTTCCGCGCGACTTCGACATCTTGCTTTCTTCAAACAGAAGCCAGCCATGGGCCATGATTTTCCTGGGCAAAGGCAGGCCCGCAGCCATGAGAAATGCCGGCCAATAGACGCAGTGGAAGCGAACTATTTCTTTGCCAATCATCTGCACGTCGGCTGGCCAGTACTTGTCAAACTTTTCGGTATTCTGCGACCCATAACCAAGCGCAGTAATGTAGTTCGCCAGAGCATCGAGCCAGACATAGATCACATGCTTAGGATCATCCGGAACGGGGATGCCCCAGGAAAATGTGCTGCGACTCACCGACAGATCACGCAAGCCCGAGCGCACGAATGACATCACTTCGTTGCGGCGGGTTTCGGGACGAATGAAATCGGGCTGGGTGGTGTAAAGCTCCAGCAATTTGTCCTGGAAGGCCGAAAGTTTGAAGAAATAATTTTCTTCCTTCACCGTCTCCGTCGGACGGCCGCATTCAGGACAGGGCGCCCCCGGACCGACCACGTCGACATACAGTTCATCAAAGACGCAGTATTGGCCGGTGTAAGCACCTTTGTAGATGTATCCGTTGTCGCGTATGAGCCGCCACAGCGCCTGCACACCTTGTTTGTGACTATCGGATGTGGTGCGGATGAAATCGTCGTAGGTGAGTCTCATGCGGTCCCAGAGAGCGTGGAACTCGGCGGAGACTTCATTGGTCAGCTGCTGCGGAGTCTTCCCTGCCGCCAGCGCGGCCCGTTCGATTTTTTGTCCGTGCTCGTCGGTGCCGGTAAGAAAATAGGTATCGAAGCCCAGCAAACGCTGGCGCCGGGCAATGGTGTCGCAGGCAATCGTGGTGTAGGCATGTCCGATGTGCGGGCGCGCGTTTACGTAATAGATTGGGGTCGTTATGTAAAACTTTTCGCTCATTTTGAAATTCTTAGATTTTCTTTTTCCGCTGTTACGGCTCTTTCAGCCTCGCAGGGCTGTCAAATACGCTTCCATGGCCTCGTTCATGACAGTCTTAAGAGGCACGCGATGCAGGGCAGCGATTTTTTTGCAGTCTTCATACTCAGGTGCGTAATTGGTGATAGTGCCGTTCATGCTGGCAATCTTTAAACGCACGTCTCCCCAGCGGGTGGTGACGTTGATCCATTTTCGCGCCAGCGTCTGGCGTTGTTCCTCGCGGCGCCGCACACCCAGGGTGCTGGTTTCCGTGAAAATAATCTGACTGAGCCGGGAAGCATCTTCCGGCTTCGCCAACACGGTGAGCAGCATCCCCGGACGATTTTTCTTCATCTGCACCGGCACTGCAAAAGTATCGAGCGCGCCCGCCTCGAGCAGACGTTCAACCACGTAGCCGAATACCTGCGGATTCAAATCGTCCACATTGGCCTCGAGCACACTGATGCTTTCCTGGGGTGTGTTTTCGGCCACCTGAGTTTGCGCCTCGCCGATGGTCAAACGGACCACATTCGCCTGGCCGGGAAAGTCGCGAGTGCCGGCGCCATACCCTGATCTCTCAATCGTCATCGACGGAAAGGGTGAAAACCTCCGGGCCAGGGTCTTCACGATGGCTGCGCCGGTCGGGGTCACCAATTCCATCAGAATGCCGGTGGTGTAAACCGGGGCTCCGGCCAGCAACTCGACGGTAGCGGGGACCGGCACCGGAAGAACTCCGTGGGCGCACTTCACTGTACCGCCGCCAACGTTCAGCGGTGAACAGATAATCTCGTCCACTGCCAGAGCTTCGGCCCCGACGGCGGCGCAAACGATATCCACCATGGCGTCCACAGCCCCCACTTCGTGGAAGTGGACATTCTCGATATCAGTGTTGTGGATTTTGGCTTCGGCGCTGCCCAGCGCCTCGAAAATATCCAATGCGCTCTTTTTCGCACCCGCGCTGATCCCGGACTTCTGAATAATTTCCCGAATCTCTTTCAAACCGCGGCCATGCTGATGTTCGTGCGGCGGGGGCGCCATTGGCCGCGCGGTGTCGCTTTGCGGCTGACTGAAATTATGTTCACGCAACTCCACATGCTCGGGCGCATGTCTGTGCTCGCGGTCGTGCTGATGGCTGTGGCTGTGTTCATGCTTTTGCGTTCGGCTCTGCTGTTCCAGAAACACCTCTCGCGGCAACTCCTTTTCGCCGTTCACTAAGACGTCGACCTTGGTGGCGCCGATTCCGGCGCGGGTCACGCGGGAAATTTCCAAGCGCGCACCGATGTTCAGCGCCGCTACCGCATCCTCAAAAAGCTTTGCCGGAATCCCGGCGTCGACCAGCGCGCCGAGAAACATATCGCCGCTCATTCCGGAAAAGCAGTCAAGGTAGGCAATACGCATGTGAAAATCCCGAGCAATGGACGCCAAGCATCACGAAGGCGCCTTGCTTTCCTGCACGCAATTCGCAAACTCGGATAAGCGCGTTCGGGAAAATTATCGCGCTCCAAACAATCATCATAGGGAAGGGTAGAACCTGCGTCAAACCTCGCGCCGCTGAACGGTTTGCTACAATCACTCTTTTCTTCAACAGGTTAGGGGACTTCTTGTATCGCCATCTCGAACGACGGCTAGCTCAGCGTGTAGGCGAGTTCTTGCGCCGTGCCTACGAGATTGAACTGCCCAAAATCGTCATCGAACAACCGCCTCGAGTGGAATTAGGAGAGTACGCGCTGCCGCTGGCCTTCGAGCTGGCGAAGCGATTGCGCAAAGCGCCGCGGAAAATTGCCGAAGAGATAGTTGCCGGAATTGGCGCCATTCCGGGCTTCGAAAAACTCGAACTGGCGGGCGCCGGTTATATTAATGCACGGCTCAAGCGCGACGAGCTTGCCGCAATATTGGCCGCCGACGAGAACCCTCGGTCGGAAGTTCCCACCGGCAAGATTCTGGTCGAGCACACGAGCATCAACCCCAACAAGGCTGCTCATGTCGGCCATTTGCGCAACGCGATTCTTGGCGACACATTTGTCCGGCTCCTCAGATTTGCCGGACGTGAAGTCGATGTTCAGAATTACATCGACAACACCGGTGTGCAAGTCGCGGACGTGGTTGTGGGATTTCTGAATATCGACAAGAAGTCACGCGCACAAATCGAACAATTGTCCCGTCAGCCCCGTTTCGATTATTACTGCTGGGACCTCTACGCTCAGGTTTCGCACTGGTACGGCGAGGACAAGCAGCGCCTGCAGATTCGACAGCAGGCGTTGCACGCCATCGAGGAAGGCAACAACGAAAGTGCCGCCATCGCCGACGTGATCTCCGTCGCCGTTCTGCGACGCCATCTGGAGACCATGGACCGGCTCGACATCGAATATGACTTCCTGCCCCGCGAGAGCGAGATTCTTCATCTTCATTTTTGGGACGCTGCTTTCGCCAAGCTCAAGGAAGGCGGAGTACTCTCCTTCGAAACGGAAGGCAAAAATAAAGGTTGCTGGGTCATGCGGCGGGCGGGAACCGCAAAGTCTGCGACGGCCAGTGATGATGTCAGCGGAAGTGAGGACGAAGACACGGTTGCCGAGGAAGACCAGAAAGTAATTGTCCGTTCCAACGGGACCGTGGGCTACGTCGGTAAAGACATTGCCTATCATCTGTGGAAGTTCGGATTGCTGGGCAAGGATTTTGGTTACCGGAAATTTTATCGATATCCCAACGGGCACGACTGCTGGATTTCGACTGCGGTGGGTGCATTGGATCATCCCCACTTCGGCAGCGTGGCCGAGATCTACAATGTGATTGACGCCCGTCAATCCGAGGCGCAGAACACCGTGATCGAAGCTTTGCGGGAGCTCGGATACAACGACCAGGCCGATCACTACACGCATTTTTCTTACGAAATGGTCGCACTCACTCCGCGTTGCGCGGCGGAGCTGGGCTATCAGCTTTCCGAAGAAGACCAGAGCCGTCCTTATATAGAAGTTTCCGGACGGAAGGGGTTCGGGGTGAAAGCCGACGATTTGCTCGACCGGTTGGTCGCGTCCGCCAAAAATGAGGTAGATGGCCGTAATCCGCAACTGACCGAAGCTGAACGAACCACCATCGCCACCCAGATTGCGGTGGGCGCGTTGCGCTACTTTATGTTGAAGTTCACTAAGTCATCGGTGATCGCCTTCGATTTCAAGGAAGCGTTGAGCTTTGAAGGCGAGACGGGTCCGTACGTACAGTACGCAGTTGTGCGTGCGGCAAATATCTTCCGCAAGGGAGGTTTCGATGCCGCCGCTTTCGGCATAAATCCGGCTGACCGGTTTGCGAGCACAGACTTATCAAACTATCTTAACGGCGAAGCGGGAAACGAAATCTGGGAGTTATGGCTGGCCGCGGCAAAGACTTCTTACATCGTCGATCAGTGCATCACCACGACTGAACCGGCATACCTGGCTAAACATGCCTTCCAGCTGGCCCAGCTATTCAATGCTTTCTACCACCGCCACCCGATTCTGAGCGAAGCTGATGACAACCGGAAGAAATTTCTGCTGGCGACCGTGGCCGTGGTTCGCCGTGAACTGACCCGCGCATTGGCCGTGATGGGAATCAGCGTGCCCGCGGTGATGTAACTTCGTTTGACCGGGTCGAGCGTCAAATAGTCCCAGCCCCGCCGCCGCCGCCGCCTATCCTCAAGGTTTTACCAGGTGGAAGCCGCCTTCAGCCGCCAACCCGGATGTAATCAGCCAACACGTGACCAGCGTGATTGCGACAGTTACCCTGCGGACCGATTTCAAGCGCCTCGTTTGCATCGTCTCGCTGTAAAGGTAATGACCATGGTACTCGTCCGTAACTTTACCGCACTGGAAAACACTCCTAGACTGCTGTTATGCATTCGTGGGAAGGAGATCCGCGCCCTGAACCGGCGCCCGAATACGGCACCATCCGGCCGAAGCCGAGCTTTAAGCTCGATCAGTCCATCGACCCTAAATCGGGCAGCTGGCGTGTCTTATTTGCGGTCGCGGCGGGCATTTTGCTGGCGGCATTTGTCGCTACCGGGAACGCACGGGCAGCCGTTGACGGAATTTCTAAATTTCTACATCTGCAGGGGAAGACAGAAGCTGCCCCTTCGGTCCTCTCCGACCACGAACTCGAAAGACTCGACAGTCAAAACCCTCAGCAGCAGGCAGAAACACTGCTGGAACACGCAATCAATCACTCGGAAGGCGCCAATGACCAGATCGCCAGGCGTATCGAGGGCTGGTGGGGAAAGATAAAATTTACTCCGAAATTCAATTCGCTGATTATGACTGCACTCAATTCGAATGACATGAAGGTGCGGGCGTCGGGAATTGAGTTGGACCTGGCGGCGATGGGAGCGATCAAGTCGCCGGCCACCGTCGAACGGCTGGCTCACCAGGCCGAGAGCGGACCGCGATCGCAACGCATCTGGGCGCTCTGGGAAATGGGCTTGCTCGGCAACCGCGGGGTTGAACCGGAACGGGTCAATGAACTACTGGTCGGCCAGTTAGGCGACCCTGATCCTGAAGTTCGCCACTGGGCCGTGGAAGGCCTGGCCTATCTGGGAACGAATGAGACTATTAATCCATTGCTGCATACATTCCGAAGCGATTCTTCGGCCATGGTCAGAGAGCGCGCGGGGTGCAGCCTGGCGCAATCAGGCATGCTTACTGCGGAACAGCGTCGCAGCGCGATTCCTCAGTTGATGGATTTCGCCGACGACTCTTCGCTGGACCCCCAAACTCACGGCTGGGTCTATCAGGCACTACGCGACATCACCGGCCAGACCCTGCCCAATGACTCCGCGTCCTGGCGGAGCTGGTACAACGCCAACCACGGTTGAAACAGTTTCTGGTTTCCAGTTTCTGGTTTCGGAAATCTAGAAACCAGAAACCGGAGCTATTCCGCCATCTTGGCCACGTGCAAATCAAAACCGGTCTTGGGGAGAAGCGACGTCAGCTCAAAAGCTTTGAAGCCATCGCCCGAGATTTCGGTGTGACGATATAGGCCCGGCTCGCTATCCACTGTCTCATGACGGCCGTCGATCCGATCTAGAAATTCTTGTGCCTGTTTACTGTCGGCCTGATGCTCCTCGATTCGAGTCACAACCGCTTCTGCTGCATACGAACGAACGAGTTTAGGCCAATACTTTGCGAGAAGATCGGTGCTGGCGAAAATATCGGCCCAGACCATCCGCCCGTTTACTGCCACCACCACCCCTAGTGCGTTCTGATCGCGTAGCTGCCGCATCAAGCTTTGATAGCGTTGCTGAATGGGTCCGGCCAGTGAGTCAACCCGTTGTTTTACCTCCGGGTTCTGCATCACACCAGCGTACGAGCTTGCCCTCTGCACCGCGCCAGCCATTGGAGCCGGGACCATGGCAGCCATTGAGTCTCTGGTCTTTCCCACCTCCGACCATACCTGTGCCTGATTTTTTTTGGACATGGCCATGGCGCGCACGCCTGGTTGAGCCATGCCGGTATCTTTTGCATCGAACTGCAACGAGGAACCCGTCCACCGTCCGGGCTCAACGCAGAAGACTCCGAGATCGATGGGATCACTTTCACCCGGAACAATACGGTCCTTGCCGATCACACGATCCTGCTTGCCTCCCGTCACGATCTCGCCAGCCAGCAATATGAGCGGCCGTTTCGAGTTATTTACCAGCACCAGTTGATTGACTTGGGCACCTTCGTGAATTGGTGGCTGGCGGCGGCGCATCAATGGCTGCACGCTTCCTGATTCGGTCACAACTACATCGCCCGATCGCAGGCCTTCGTCCAGCGTCAGGAATTCCTGGGTGCTGTGAGAGTTGGGGCCAACTACCGGAAAGACGGTTAGATTGCCGTAGCGGATTGGGTCGAGCACCTTATAGCTGGAGGCAGGCGGTACGTTTCCGGCTGGTGCGATCACGGGAATAAGCAAGGCAAGGCCGGACAGAACAAGCGCCGGCAGCAGAACTAATGGCTTGTGACTCATTGGGAATCTCCTGGAGCGCGGCTTTCGACTGTCGTCGGTGGTTTCCCATCGCCGGCAGAGCCTGCGCTTACACGAGGAACGGCAAATATTCGGCTTCTTGCAGCAGAAATCTTGATAGCATCCGGGATGGCGCCCGCCATGGTAAACGACGGCACGATCGACCCCGGTGTCCAACCAATCGTGGAAGCAAACCCGTGGTTCCAGACTGTGATCGCCGAGCTTTACCAGAAGAGTGGCAATTCGGGGCTCACGTTTGAGCAATTCACCATCGTTCTTCATGAGGTTGCCGGCAAATATTTACCAGCCGATGCGTCCGCTGCCGAGAAAGCCGCGTTTTGCGCCGGCTTACGCATAGAAGAGCTGGCTCTTGCCCGCGCGTGTGCCGCTGGTCAGGAACGTGCCTGGGAAACCTTCATGGCACGCTATCGCGAAAGGCTTTACGACATTGCTGCCTACATCACGAAAGAAAACTCCTCGGCGCGCGAGCTTGCCGACTCGCTCTACGCGGATTTGTATGGGACCACCACACGTGACGGTCAGCGGGTTTCAAAACTGGCGTCCTACACCGGTCGCGGCTCCCTGGAAGGCTGGCTGCGCACGGTGATGGCGCAGGAGTTTGTGAATCGCTATCGCCGTCAGCGCCGAATGGTGAGCCTCGATGAAGAGGAAGAAGACGGCGGGCAGTTTGCCTCGCCGGCGACCGAGGCCGGCACGGCGGTCGACCCCAGGCTGGAAGCCGCCACCAATGAAGCTTTGGCCAGCCTCTCCGCGGAGGAACGCTTCATTCTGTCATCCTATTATCTCGACAAAAGCACGCTGGCCGAAATCGCCCGGACGCTGGCAGTGCACGAATCCACCATCAGCCGCAAGCTCGATAAGCTGAATAAGGCAGTACGCAAGCGGATCCTTTCGGTTTTGGAAAGCAAGGGGATGAGCCGTCGTCAGGCTGAGGAAGCATTGGAAGTTGACGTTCGTGACCTGCAGGTAGACGTTCGTAACCAGATAGCGCAAGAAACTGGCGCCCAAACGTTCTCTGATAAGAAGGCGGAAATCCGGGCATCCGATGTCAGAGCGGAATCACCTAAGCTGCCACCACCCGGGCCGTGAATGGCTGGGCCAATCGGGAGCGGGCTCAACTTTGTTTTGCGTTAGTGATTCAGATTCCAGAAGGAGGTTTTGAGGCGTCGAGCCATGGAACCACTGCCAAAAATCGTGCAGCGAAGTTTGCGCGGGCCAGGTGGCACGGGCATTCACCCGGACCCAAATCTGTTAGCTACGTTCGCTGAGAAATCGGCGACCGAACGGGAACGTGCGGACGTTTTGCAACACCTGTCGGAGTGCCGTGATTGCCGTGAGATCGTGCGGCTAGCCATGCCTGAAGTAACGGTTGCGCCCCGTCAAATTGTGAAGTCTTCGACATGGTTAAGCTGGCCGGTGCTGCGATGGGGAACTTTGGCGGCATGCGTGGTCGTAGTGGGCGCGGCCGTTACCCTGCACTATGATCGCCGGCAACCATCGGCAATATCGCTTACGGAAACAAGGAGCAAGCCGCCAGCGGAGGTCCACACGAGCGAGATCGCTTCAAAAAGATCTGAAAAGACGATGGCAGAATCCTCAAAGCCACCGAACATTGAGGTTGATCGCAATTCTTTATCTGCGTCTGCACCATCACGGAAGCAACAAGATCACCAATTTGTCGCCAAAGGGGGCAGCGCTTCTGACAATAAGTCTTCGCTGCCGGTTTCGCAGGAAACATTAAGCGCCCAAGTGGCTGAGTCCGCCGGCAAGACGGCACATCCTGGTTTTACAACCGATCAAGCTCAGTCCAAAGCCACGAACGGCGGTGCCATAACTTCCCGGACACGCAGCATGGAAGTCGGCGCCTTACAGAAGGCAGCTGCTCCGGCTCCGGCGGCGACAGACTCCGTCGAACCCAAGTCAAAAGACGAAGTCCTGAAAAAGGAGACGAACGAACCGTTGCCTGCCACACCCAACGCAACATCACTCGGCGATAGGACCGACAAGTCCGCTGAGCAAACAGCGGGCGTCGCCGGCAACTACGCCAGAAAAAAGCGCGACGACAGGCTGGTCGCCCGCTGGACAATCTCCGCGAGTGGCGGATTATTGCGCTCTCTCGACTCGGGTCAAAGCTGGCAAAGCGTCCCGGTAACGGACAACACTATTTTTAGGGCGTTGGCGGCGAACGGTCCGGATGTCTGGACCGGGGGCGCGGCTGGCACGCTCTACCATTCCGCTGACGCAGGCGTGCACTGGACGCAGGTCAAACCGGTGGTGAACGGTGCACCGCTAACCGCCGACATCGTCTCCATCGAGTTCAGTGATCCGCAACATGGCCAAGTCACCACCGCGAGCCACGAAGCTTGGACTACCAGCGACGCAGGCAACAGTTGGCAACGTCATTGAAACTGGACTCCAAACCTCCGACTTCAATTCTCTTGTCATCCTGAGCGGAGCAGGTCGATTCGTTCACGAATCGACTTGCGAAGTCGAAGGACCCCTATGATCTTTTACTTATGTCATCGTGGTGGGAATTGTGTTGGCGCGCTGTACTTCAATTACTAAGCTGCCGGCGCTCCCCTCCCTGCTAGGGGTCCTTCGACTGCGCAACTGCTTCGCGAAGCGAAGCAGTTGCTCCCTTCAGGATGACAAGGAAGGGAATGACCGGGTCGCTTCCCGCCCAAATCTTTTCAAACTTCGGATCTCAGCCATCAGGCTTCCGCGTTTTAGGCGTGGTCGGACTCCAGGCATCGGATTCCGCTGCAGTATGCAAACCCTTGAATACCCTGAGCGTCCAGCATCAAATTCGTAGCGACACACGTGTTTACGAGTTACCAAAGTGACGTTTACACCACTACGCCGTGGCCCTAGTATCCATCTCGTGGTTTGGCAGTTCTGGGGGAGGGCTGCCGAGGCGTCCTGAGCTGAAAAGTTCAGGGCGTTTTTTATTTGCCGTGCCTTCATCACCAACGAATGGGCTCGTGGCCGGTGCGCCCGATTTGCGACTTCTATCGCTGGAATGCATCAAATAGGGTGTTAGGATAAAGGCAGCCCACGTAGGCTGATACACCGTTCCCCGACCAGGATTCGCGGCGAGCGGCACTCCCGGAGGAAGAATGGCAAGCAACGGAATTTTAGAAGTAACAGACGCAAATTTTGATCAGGATGTGCTGAAGTCAGAGCAGCCGGTATTGGTGGACTTCTGGGCAGCCTGGTGTGGGCCCTGCCGCGCGCTCGCTCCCATCGTCGATGAACTGGCGAAGGATTACCACGGCAAGATCAAGGTCGGCAAGATGGACGTCGACAACAACAGCGCCACCCCGATGCGCTACGGTGTTCGCGGAATTCCTACTCTGCTTGTCTTCAAGGGCGGCCAGGTGAAGGAACAGATCGTGGGTTACGTGCCCAAGGAAACGATCCAGAAGGCAATCGACAAGCACGTTGGATAAAACGGTAGTTGGTCGTTGGCAAAAGCGTAAACGCCCGGGCTTTTCAGCTCGGGCGTTTCTGTTTTGTGTCTGATGATTTCTGCGGTGTCCGAATATCAGCTTTAGCCAGGAGCCAGAAGCTAGAAGCTGCCTTCAGTATTTTCGCAATACCCCGATCACTCTTCCCTGCACCTCAACCGAAGCTGCCGGAACGATAATAGGTTTCATGCTGGCATTCGAGGGTTGCAGGCGAATGTTTTCGCCTTCACGATAAAAGCGTTTCAGCGTCGCATCGGTTCCATCCACGAGTGCGACCACGATATCGCCGTTATGCGCCGTCCTGCTTTTCTCGACCATTACATAGTCGCCACTCAAAATCGCCTCATCCTGCATGGAGTCGCCGCGAACTTCGAGTACGAATACTTCTTTCGAGCGTACGAAGTCGGCAAGAGAAATGGTCTCGTTGCTTTGCACCGCCTCGATGGGTTGACCGGCGGCAATGCGGCCGACCAGCGGAAGCACCATCGTAGTATTGACCGCCATGGCTTGCTTGAGGCGGCCTTTGGGCGGCAATAGATCTATCGACCGGCTGCGATTGTAGTCCCGCGTCAACAGCCCTTTTTTTTCCAGATTGGAAATATGTTTGTGCACCGTCGCCAGTGAGCTGAGCTCCAACCCCTGCCCAATCTCTTCGAAGGATGGCGAGTATCCATTCTTTTGTACGAACTCCGAGATGAAGTCGTACACCTGCCGTTGCCGCCGGGTGATTGCCATAGCCAGATTGTAGGCGAATATAAAGCGAAGTCAAGAGGGAGAATGTAACCAGAACCAGGAGAATCGGCGATCCGCTGCCGGCTAGTGGTCCACCTTATTGCTTTCCAGTTGCTTGCCGACGCTGTCCAGCACTCCGTTGATGAATTGCACCGATTCCGGACTGGAAAACTTGCGCGCAATTTCCAGAGCTTCGTTGATGACCACCGCACGCGGGGTGGCAGGGAAACCGAGCAGTTCCGCAACTGCCGCGCGCATGAGATTGCGATCGACTGCAGCCATACGTCCCATTCGCCAGTGCTCGGCATGACCTTCTATCAGGCCGTCAATTTCGGTGGCCCGGTCGGTGGCGACGCGGAACAGATCTTCAGCAAAGCTTTGCACGTCGGGACTGACGTCTCCGCTCTCGCGCCAAAAGGTTTGACGCACCTGCTCGGGGCTCTGCTTCCCCATATCGGCCTGGAAAAGCATTTGCAGTGTCAGTTCGCGAGATTTGCGGCGGGTTCCCAAAGGGCGGACCTCAGACGTCGGACTTCAGCTTCAGTCTACAAGAATTGTCGAAGAACCAAGCTGCACAGAATTCATGGCTTGGGTTTCTTGTGGGATGTGGTGGCTGCGCGGATTTTGATCTTGCCGACGCCCGGGCTCCGCGGTCCGATGTCCGCTTTCAGATTTGCCATCTCTACAGCGGCCAGTGCCGCTTCCAGTCCTTTGTTGCCCATCTTCAAGCCGGCGCGATCGATCGCTTGTTCCAGGGTCTCGCAGGTGAGCACGCCGAAGGCATGCGCAATTCCGGTTTCCTGCGCGGACTGCCCAATACCGCGCGCTACCTCGTTGACGATGACGTCGTAGTGGGCGGTGTCGCCACGCAGCAGGCAGCCCAGACAGATAATGGCATCGTATTTTTTAGTCTCGGCAAGCGTGCGAGCGGCGGACGGTATCTCGAAAGCCCCGGGGACGCGAACTACTTCGATGTTCTTCTCAACCGCACCGCACTGCACCAACCCGTCGAACGCGCTTCGCAGCAGCCGATCCGTGATGAAGGCGTTAAACCGCGACACCACGATGGCGAAACATTTCCCGGCAGCACTGAGCTTGCCTTCGAGCGTCTTAATTCGCGGCTTATCGGAAGATTTCAAAATTTATCCTGCTCGACTTTTGTCATCCTGTCGCGGCGACGTAGCGATTACTACGGCACTGGCAATACACATGTCCTTCGCTGCGCTCAGGATGACAAACGATTTACTTACCAATGGCTTACCTAAAAAGTCTTGCTCTACAACTTGTTGGGCTTCGGATTCGCCGGATCTGAATAATCGTAAAATCCTTTGCCCGATTTGCGCCCGTACCATCCCGCCATGACCAGCCGCTTCAATAGCGGAGGCGAAGCGAATCGTCGCTCCTTGAATTCGTCATACATCACCTGCGTGATGTAGTACGTGGTGTCCAGCCCGACAAAATCGAGCAGCGTGAAAGGCCCCATGGGGTAGCCGCAGCCAAGTTTCATTGCATTGTCGATGTCGTCGATCGATCCCACGCCTTCTTCGTAAGCGCGGATGGCATCGAGCAGATACGGCACCAGCAGCCGGTTTACGACGAATCCGGTCTTGTCGCTGGTCCGCACCGGGACCTTGCCTAACTTTTTCGCAAATTCGTAAGCCGTGTCGTACACGTCGCCGGCGGTGGCGATGGTACGCACCACTTCAACCAGTTTCATCAGCGGCACCGGATTGAAGAAATGCAATCCGATGAAACGGTCGGGACGCTTGGTCGAGGTCAGAAGTTCGGTAATCGAAATAGAGGAAGTGTTCGAAGCGAAGATGGCATCTTTCTTGACGATATCGTCGAGTGCGGCGTACATCTTTTTCTTCTCGCCCAGATTCTCGATGACCGCCTCGACAACGATGTCGCAGTCTGCCAGATCCTGCATGCGGGTCGTGCCCTTAAGGCGTGCGCGAACAGCCTGCGGCGGCTCTTTAAGAGAACCTTTCTCAGCAATTTTACCCAGAGACTTCTCAATACCGGCAAAACCCTTGTCGAGAAACTTTTGCTCGACTTCAAGCACGGTGACGTCAAAACCCGCAGTAGCCGCGACCTGAGCGATGCCCGAGCCCATCAGGCCGCACCCCAAGACCCCAACCTTCTTGATTTCCATAACTTCCCTTCGAATCAATCCCTAGCTCATACTCTCCACAACCATCGCGATTCCCTGCCCTCCGCCGATGCAGGCCGTGGCCAGACCGTATTTTTTCTTTCTGCGGCGCAGTTCGTAGAGCAGAGTAATCACGAGCCGCGTGCCGGTCGCCCCCAGCGGATGTCCGAGAGCAATGGCACCCCCGTTGACATTTACCTTTTCGCGATCGAGGCTCAGCTCCTTCTCGACTCCAAGATATTGCGCCGCGAAAGCTTCGTTCACCTCGATGAGATCGATGTAGTCAAGCGTCAGCCCGGCTTTTTGCAGGGCAAGCTTGGTCGCGGGCACCGGACCGCGACCCATCACTTTGGGATCGACCCCGGCAATCCCCCAACTGACCACCCGGCCCAGTGGACGGATACCGCGCTTTCCCGCTTCGTCGAGGGACATGACCACAACTGCTGCAGCGCCATCAACGATACCGCTGGCGTTTCCGGCGGTCACGGTTCCGTTCTTGCCGAAAGCCGTCTTCAGTTTTGCCAGGCCTTCCAGCGTAGTCTGCGGGCGCCGGTGATCATCTTCTGTCAGCGACTCCCCGCTAAGGTCTCCTTTGGAATTTTTCAGCGGAACCGGAACTAGCTCTTCCTGAAGGCGTCCTTCTTTGTAGGCCGCATCCGCGCGCTGCTGCGATCGCAAAGCGAATTCATCCTGTGCCTGGCGATTGATTCCTTGTTGCTCGCCGTAGAGTTCGGCGGTGTTCGCCATGTACAGGCCGCAATAGCTGTCGAGCAAAGCGACCATGAGCGAATCTTCGAGCTTGCCGCCGGGCGCTAGGTTGAAACCGTCGCGTCCCCGAATGGAAAACGGAGCCTGCGACATCGCTTCCATCCCGCCGGCAAGGACCAGATTGGCTTCGCCCAGCTGGATCATCTGCGCAGCATTCACAATCGCCTGTATGCCGCTTCCACAGAGCCGGTTCACCGTCAGTGCAGGAGTTTCTATCGGCAGGCCTGCGCGCAACGCTACGTGTCTAGCGCCGTATATCGCGTCGCCTGAAGTTTGCTGCGCGTTGCCGAAAATTGCGTGATCGAATTCTTTTGCGTCCAGTCCGGCGCGTTCTATTGCGCCTTTACCGGCAATGGCGCCCAGTTCCTGGGCGGTAAAGTCTTTCAGCTTGCCGCAGTAGCGTCCAAAAGGAGTGCGGGCACCGCTAACGATGGCGATATCGCCGGGTTTCAACATGTGGTTTCCTGATGATCCTTGAAATCAGATTGTTCCGGATGCGGCAACCAAACTATTTAGTTTATCAGCGGGAATGAAGTGCGGCCAGAACAGCTGTTGCGGCCGCTAAAAATCATGGACCAAGAAGGACTCAAAGGTAAACCAAGAAAATCCCAATTGAACACGACTTCGTGATACTTCGTGTCCTTCGTGGTTAGTGGTTTTTGCTGACTAGTGACATTGACCGGTGCCGGCTGGGTTGAGCGGCACTTTGTTGATGGAGGAAAGCGCTCGGGTTTACTAGGCTACGGCGGCCGCGGCTACAGACGGAGGCTGGCAGACGATGCGCCCCAAACCCTGGGCAATTGCCAAGTCCAGCGCCACTTCGACACGGTTGATGACTTCAGTGACGATGTCCGCGGGATCAAACTGCTGGCGGATCACGGCTTCGGCCAGACCGGCGCTGAAGGGCACTATTTCGTCCGAGAGTTTTACGTCCGAGAGCAGCTTGCGCAACTTCTCGATCGCCATCAGCGCTTCTTTCTCCGAGGTCTCTCCCAGAACCAGCGCGATGGTGGTGTGCTCGTAACGAAAGGCGAGATCGTTCTGCCGGATGTTCGCTGCAAAAAGCTGGCTGATCTGCTGCATCGCCGCTTCGACCGCTTTCTCCCCGTGCTCCTTCAACATGGCTGAGCTTTTTCCGAACTGCATGAGAGTGACTGTGACCGGAGTGCTTTGCTGGACCGCGCGCCGCGTCTCCGCCATCAGAAGATCGAGATAGGAGGCACGTTTCAACAATCCCGACTGTTCATCCGTCACTGATAGGCTCTTCACCAGTCGCCGCAAGCCCGCGTTCATGAGAGCGATCACGATTTGCTCAGTGATGGTTTTCAGCACTACAACGTCGGCGGAGTGCCAGCCGCGGGCGCTGCTCTGGGTCAGCAAAAGCACTCCCATCTGGTCCTGGCCGTCGCTGAGCGGGAGCGCGAGCAGGGATGCAATTCCCAATTCCACAAGAATCTCGCGAACTTCCTGCAACTCCGGCGCACCGGGCGCGTCCGTGATGGAGAGCGTTCCTTCAGTGATAGCGGCCTCCTGCACGGCGGTCACCAGTCTGATCAGCGCCTTGGAGTCTCCCGCCTTGACGTCTTCGCTGTGATACTCCTTTACCGCGCTCGGCACCATTCCCGGCTTGCGGGTAGCGACAATGCAACGGCTGGGTTTCCATTGCGCGCCAATTTCGGCGACCGCAGTGGACATTACAGCGTCCGCATTGGTCTGCCGGTACAGCTTGCGGGTAATGTCGGCTACCTTCGTGAAGCTGTTGACGTCGCTCGATTCCGCAGGTGGAGATGAACGCGCCTCCGGGGTCGATGCAGGCGCCTTTGCCGCCGGGTTGGGCGTTTGAGTACGAGGGGTAGGCGGCGCCTCGATGTGGTGAAGGGTCATCCCCGCCGCAAGATAGAGTTGCTGCAAATCCTGATTGCGTTCTTCTTCACGGGGGAAAAGTTCCTGAATTCGTTGCAGGCGTTCAATCGCCTTCGAACGCATTCCATATTGGACCAGGATCTCCGCTTGCAGCATCAGGTCTTGTAGAGCAGCGGCCCCCAGCGTGGGGCCTTCGGTCTTGGCCGGCTCCGACGCCGTCTTTGTCATGCTGGTGAAACGCGATGCGATCACCTTGTAGCGGCCTTCATCAATCTTGCCGTGCAGCATTTCCAGACGCTTCTGATGGCCGGGCTCATACGCATCCACATCGGCGGCGCGATCCAGGCACTCCGCCGCTTTGGCATAGTTGCCCATGCCGCAATGCAAATCGAAAAGTTTGAGCAGAGTCTGGCAATAATCGCCCTCCCGGTTGGAGGCATTGAACAGCTCGCTCATGAACTCGAGAAGATCGGGTGAGCCGCGGTGCTTGGCGACAATGTCCTGCATCATCGCGACAAAGGCGCGGCGGTCTCCGCGGTTGCGCTGGAACTGTTCCAGCTTGCGTGCCAGCGCGACCGCTTCTGCATCTTGCTGGGCGTCGATGAGCAGACCGATAAGGTCGGCGATGTCTTGTTGCCGGGACGGGTTTTGCTGGAAGAGTTGCCAGACCAACGGCTCTGCGTCGGTCAGTCGATTGGCCGCGAGCAGTGCTTTTACGAAAGTCTCGCGCATCTCCAGGCTGGCGTCTTTCGCACTGGCCAGCGGTTCGAGAACGAAGATGGCAGCGCCGACCTGGCCCTGATCGATCAAACTCTTTCCGTAGCCAATCACGATCTTGGGGTCGCTCCCGTCCTCGGTAAAGGCCCGTTCAAACCACTGCGCGGCATTCGAGCCGGAGGCTTCCGTCATCTCCGCCAGTTTGAGAAAAGCGCTGGCCGCGGTGGCCCTGTCCCCGGTTTGCGAGCCTAGCTCTCCCAGCCGCAGAAAATTTCGTTCCGCCGGTTCCAGCGCTACCAGGCGCTTCAAGACGATCAGGCAATCCTGCTGGCGTCCGCTTTTGGTGAGGTCTTCGAGAGCGCTTTCGTAGGTTTCGAGCGCGAGTTTGCGATTCGACGTCTCAAGAATCTGGCCGAATTGAATTCTCTGATTGCTGCTTGGAACCGTGTACCGTGCCAGCTTCTTGTAGGTAAGGCTCGCCCGG
The DNA here is from genome assembly GCA_963733545.1 of Terriglobia bacterium. GTDB lineage: Bacteria > Acidobacteriota > Terriglobia > Terriglobales > Acidobacteriaceae > JAIQFF01. The sequence continues at coordinate 2,041,143 of CAVTDQ010000007.1, read as the reverse complement.
GTGTTTTCGCCCGCCGCAATCTGGCGTTCAAAAAGTTCGCCCAGCAGCTTTACCGCTTCCGCGGTCCGTTGCAACGACAGGCATATATCGGCCGCCATCTGGCGAACGTTGTCGTTCTGCTGATCTTCCGCCAGTACTTGCAGATACTCGTCGAGAGCCTCGCCGGTTTTGCCCTTTTGCAGCAGCTTTTCAGCGCGTTCAACGCGCCGGGCGATCTCGGCTCGGTCCATTCGCTTGGTCGGATCTGGCATGAGAGACACGGGTAACGTAGGTAGTAACCCAAGTGAGATTTTAGGGGTCCGTTCTGCCAGCGGCAACGAACTCGACCGACCCGGGGATTACCAAGGTCACGAAAGGAAATGTCTTGGGCGAAAAAGACGCTTCCGGTATAAGTGCCCAATGTCTGAGGAAGCCAAGGAACACGGACTCCTGCACCAGCTCGGCGCCGGCCAGATGGCAATGGTCGCCGTCGGCGGCTCTATCGGCACTGGACTTTTACTGGGATCGGCGGCCGCCCTCGAAATTGCAGGACCCGGGGTCATATTGAGTTTCGTCCTGGCTGCATTCATCAGTTTCACCGTGGCCATGGCGCTGGGAGAACTTTCGAGTGTCCACCCTGCCGCGGGTTCCTTCGGAGTCTATGGCGACCTCTACCTCAACCGGTGGGCAGGATTTATTGCCCGTGCCGGGTACTGGTTTGCGATCGCAATTTCAATTGGCGCGGAACTGGTTGCGTCGGCGACCTATCTTGCTTTCTGGTTTCCTTCCGTCCCCGCGTTGGTTTGGGTGCTGCTTTTCTCTGTACTGCTATTGCTGATAAACCTTCGCAGTGTGGGCAACTACGCCAGCTTTGAATACTGGTTCGCGATGATCAAGGTCGCCACCATCATTGCCTTCATCATTCTGGGAGCGGGACTTTTACTGGCTGGACGGGTCGCGCCCGAATACACGGCGCATGGCGGATTTCTGCCGCATGGCGCGCTGGCGCCACTGCTGGCGATGGGATTTGCTCTTTATACTTTCGGCGGAGTGGAATTCGTCGCTATCACTACCGGAGAGTCGCGCTCGCCGCAGGAAATTCCTCGCGCGGTCAAAATTACATTCGCGATGCTGGCTTCCATTTATGTGGGAGCGATTGTTGTACTGGTCGGGGTAATGCCGTGGAATCGGGCCGGGGTTACCGAAAGTCCGTTCGTAACCGTATTCCGGCACGCCCACATTCCGGCGGCGCCGCACATCATGACATTTGTCATACTCACCGCCGCGCTTTCGGGCGCGAATGCCGCTCTTTATGTCTCTTCGCGCATTCTATTTTCTCTGGCCCGCACGGGGTGGGCGCCGGCGGTTTTGGGGCGACTGAATGCGTCAGGATCGCCTCGGCTGGCATTGCTGGCTTCGTCCTTCGGAATCATCGTTGCCCTGGTGCTGGAAAAATGGGCCCCGCAAGATGCTTTTGTTTCGATTCTTGGAGCGGCCCTGACCGGAATGATGCTGGGCTGGCTGGTATCTCTGGCCGCGCACTTTCAGTTCCGGCGGCGGCTCACAGCTAGTCAATTAGCGTCGCTACCGATGCATTCTCCGCTGGGTGCCTGGGGATCGGCGCTGGGATTTGTTTTGATTATTGTGGCCTTCGTGGAGACTGGCTGGAACTCTCATTTGACCGCGATCAGCGGGGCGGCGCTGATGGTGGTTCTCACTGTTGCCTATTTCTTATTGAAGAAACGGGCGGCCGGACAGTGATGAAGATGCGCACTTCTATCCTGCTTTTTTTATTTCATCACCCTGGGCGGCCGAATGCGTTCGTCCTTACATGCTGCTGATTTTGATATAGCGCTTTACGTCTTTCATGCTCACGACCAGAACGTACCCTGCGTAAATCAAGCCAACTGTCCCAATGATGTTTCTTAGAGTTCTCATAGTTTGTCTGGCTCCTCTTTTTCTTACAAATACAAACCACGCACCAAAAACTCAGAATACGATGCGGCCTCGCCTCGCCGAGTTGTCACGATGTCTTTTGGCTGTGTGGAAAGTATACAAGCCAGGCGAAACAGTACAATACCTCACATGGCTGACGAGCTTTTGCGCTTTCGATCACTCTTCCCAATCCTGGAAAGCACGAATTACTTGATCAGTAATTCCTTGGGAGCCATGCCTGCGGGCGTCTTCGACGCCATGAAAATGTACGCCGACACCTGGGCGACCCGGGGCGTACGCGCATGGGAAGAGCGGTGGTGGATGCTTCCGCTTCAGGTCGGAAACCTGATAGCCGCGCTGATGAATGCCCAGCCGGGGTCGGTTTCGACCCACCAGAATGTCACTACTTGCCAGGCCGTTGTTGCGTCGTGTTTCGATTTCTCCGGTAAGCGCAACAAGGTCGTGTACAGCGATTTAAATTTTCCTTCCGTGATGTATTTCTGGGAAGCGCAGAGAGCCCTGGGTGCGCGGGTTCACATGGTCAAAACCGACGACGCGATCACGGTTCCCATTGAACGTTTACTGGACGCGATCGATGAGCAAACTTTGCTGGTGCCGATATCGCATGTGATCTTCCGAAGCTCTTACATCCAAAATGTGAAGGCCATCGTCGAAAAGGCGCACCGGGTTGGGGCGCTGGTGGTGCTCGATATCTTCCAATCGCTGGGCAGTGTACCGGTCGATGTTCAGGCTCTCGACGTTGATTTTGCTTGCGGCGGAGTCTTGAAGTGGCTGTGTGGAGGCCCCGGAGTCGGCTACTTGTACGTCCGTCCTGACCTGGGGAAAAATCTGCAACCGAAATTTACGGGATGGTTCGCTCATCAAAATCCATTCGGATTTGAGACCGGCGCCACACAATACACTGACCCGCCATTTCGCTTCATGAACGGCACTTCACATATTCCCGCTCTTGAGGCAGCGATTCCAGGCCTCAACATTATTGCAGAGGTCGGCGTCACGCAAATCCGCGAGAAGTCGAAGCGACAGACTTCACGTTTAATCGACCTGGCCCTGAGCCACGGATGGCGAGTAAATTCTCCTCGTAATGCAGAGCAGAGAGGGGGAACGGTTTCGATCGACATGCCCGAGGCCAAAGAAGTCTGCGCCGAACTGATCAAGCGAAACATTCTGGTCGACTATCGTCCCAGGGCAGGAGTACGCATGGCTCCGCATTTCTACAATAAGGATGAAGAAGTTGAAACCGCAATTGCGGCGGTCGAGGAAATCCTGAAAGAACGCGCGGTCGCCGCGAAATAGCTTTCCGTCATCGCGATGCCGGAGAAAACCGGCTGTTGTCAATCGCCTCGATGAACGTTGCGCCAACAATCAGGTAAGCCCAGGCGAAGTAGCGATCCTCGGGGGTTGGGAAAAGAAGGAAGCGCGCCAAAGCCGCGATCGCAATCAAAACCAGTACTGGACGCGCCGCGAAAGATTTGGGCAGCCAGCGGTATGCCGCGATACCAGTGAGCGTCCAGAGCGCCATCTCCTGGCCACCGACGCCCTGCAATCCGCGGACAAGAACGCTGGCGTAATCCAACCAACTGAAGTTCGGCACGATGTCGGCAGGGTATCTTCCGCCGATGAAGCTGTATTGAAAAAGCACGCCCCATCCGTAGTTACCGGAAAAATGATTGATGAACAGGACGCTGGCTACAGCGACCAGCGCCAGTGTCGCGAAGTATGGCAAAGGCAATTTGCCGGTGGCGGCGAGCCACGCGAGAAGCAGAAGTACGATGAGGATATTGTCGGTGCGGCACCAGATGCTTACCAGCAACAGAACCACACCCGCGAAACATCTTTGCCGTAGCAACGCCCACATTGACGCGAGCATAACCAGGGATGACAAGGCGTCCGGCGTCCCTATTCTGCCGAGTCCTGCAATTGCTGGTGTTGCCATCACCAGCGCGCTATAGCCCGGCCGCCGCGTCCAGAAGAACAGGACCATGCCAATCCCAAACAGTGACAAAACAGAAACCAGGTTGATGGCGCTTTGCACGGGCACGCCAAAGCGTGCGATGACAGAAATTGGCCTCAGGTAAAGCGGACGTATCGCATACAACGGTTCCAGTTGAGCCAGATGGCCCGGACTATCCAGTACGGTACTGGCCTCAGCCCGGGGATTTTCATGCTTCACAATCGCATAGACAGTCTGAATATCCTGATACTGTCCCCGAACCAGAGCCTCGTAAATGTAGCGGTCAAAGTCTCCTGCGACCGGATGCATAAAGCATGCCCAGCACAGCCCTATAAGAAAGATGAGATAGCAAAAAAATGAAATGACCTGCCGCAGCTTCGGGGCTTTGTGGATGCGGCGTTCGACGGGGTTTTCGGCGGATTCCATTTAGACAGTGCAACGCCTTTCAGCGCGGTGCGTTCGGAAGAGCTGCCGGATCCGGCGGAAAGTACGGTTCGAATTGAAGCGGCTGGCGGTCCGGCTCCAGCAGCAAAACTTTTCGCCCGCGGAAATATTCGAAAAGCGGCTTCATGTCCACACCTGGAATTTCTCTCGCCCAGACCGTTTTCGCCTGGTCCACGTCGGCATCGTTGTACACCCAATCGATGAATGGCAGATGATCAGGCCGGTAGCGGACAATTACAAGTTGGCGATCGGGCATGGTGTCCAATTGTTTTACCAGCCTGGCTCGCGCAGGGCCTGCCGCCTCAACCAAGGAAGGTGGGCGAACGATGTAAAAGCCAATCCGGGCAAGCAGGACAACCACCGCCAGCCGGGTCAGAAAAATTCCTACCGGACGACCCTTGATTTCCCAGCGTCGCAGATGCCGCATGGCCTGCACCAGCAGCACAGCTACAGTGGCCGCAAGGGGCGCCTCATGATGCGGCAAGAACACCACGGCGACCATCAGCGATCCCAGCACACTGAAGGTCAGCTGAACTAACGGAAAACGCATTCGCCGATCCCGTAGCAGCCAGGGCAGGGTCACTACAAACGGTAAACAAAGAGCGCTTCCCATGAAAAACTGGGCAAAGGTAACGAATAGCTGTTGCGGACCCCACTTGTGCGGACCGCGCAGCCAGGTGTTGAAGTAAAGCTCGAATTGCGGATTCGCATAATGCATAGGAGGATTCAGCTTCTCCCAGCGCAGCACCTTGTAGTTGATGTATTGCGTATCGTAAAACGCGTGCGGAAGGGCAAAGGGATTGTTGGTGACCCGCCAGTTGTAGTAACCGACAAACATCAATGTCAGCACAACCAGTCCTGCTAACGGCAAAAGCACGCGTGGCGCCGTCATCGAGAGTGCAGGACTGCGAGATGACCAAAGCCAGGCGACGATTGCGATGCCTACCGGCACGCAGAAAAGAAATCCTTCATACGGTCGGCTGTTCGCCAGGAGAAAAGTACCCACCCCCATGATGACCGCATCCCGCGGACGCTGATGCCGGAAAATTCTCGGCAAGGCCCCGAGCACCAGCGCTCCGCCGGTCGCGGCCACAGCTCCGCCCCAGTAGCTTTCCATCCAGTAACTGAAAATAACCATTCGGAAAATCACCAGCACCACGCCCAGCAATGCCCATTTCGGTGGAAACCAGCCTTGCAGCATCCACGCCAGGGCCGCGGTCATCATTGCCATGCTCAGCAAAACGCCGATCCAGGGATGGCCGATGGTTTCTCCAAGCGCCAACGCCGCTCCCTGGCCCGGGGGAAATATGGAGGCGTAGGTCGGGTGTTGCAGCACATGAAAAGTGTCCAGAAAAAGCCACATGGGATGAGTTGGATTGACCAACCTTCCGTGAGAGAAGGTATCCCCGGCAAGAAGATAGCTGAACTCGTCGTGACAAACGGGCGTTGGTAAGGGCAGAACCGGAAACAACCCCAAGCGCAAAGCAATCACTAGAACAGGTGCGGCGATCAGTACAGCGCCTTTCTTTATTGCAACACGTTGGCCCACGCGTTCAATGGCTCCGAACCAGGCTTCGCCAAAACGCGGCGAAAACCACGACAGCGAAAGCAGCGCCGGCACAGCAATCCAGAGCAAATGGGACAAATAATCCTCTTGAGCCGTCCTGAAATCGATCCCGATCAGGTCCGACGAATACTGAAATAATAATTTTGGAAATGCGCGCCTATGTTAGCAAATGCACAATCCAGCCCGCGAACCGTTGGTACGTAATCTCGATTCGCATGGATACAGGCGGCGCACTGCAATGCTATGCTCGTCTGCCATGATCGAACGGGTTCGCTCAGTTCTGTCGTTTTCCTGGGCGTACCAGGCCTTCTGGCACGCCATCGGCGGCGACCGGCGAAACCGTATCCTGGTGCGCGACTTCATCTGCCCAAGTCCCGGAGATCGCATTCTGGATATCGGCTGCGGACCTGGAACCATGGTTCCTTATCTTCCACCTGCTGACTACGTCGGGTTCGACGCCAGCGAAGAATACATCGGCCGGGCCAAACGTCGCTTTCCAGAAGCGCAGTTCATCTGCCAGAAAGTCAGCCAGCACAATGTAGCGAAGCGCGAATACTTCGATATCGTGCTCGCTCTCGGCATCCTGCATCATCTCGACGACTCCGAGGCTGCCACCCTTTTTCAGATTGCTCACGCCGCCATGAAACCGGGTGGCAGATTGGTGACGATCGATGGAGTGTGGACGGAGCACCAATCCACTGTAGCCAAATATTTGCTGGCCAGAGATCGCGGCCGCTTCGTGCGCAGCGAGGCTGGCTATCGCAAACTCGCGGCAGACATTTTTTCCAACGTAGAATCCAGCGTCCTTCACGATCTGCTTCGGGTTCCATACTCGCTGCTGATCATGAAGTGCTCGCGGTGATACGTCCTTCTGTGTGCCTTTGATCTTGCCGCTGACTCTTCCCGGCATGTAAAATCGCCTCACTTTTGATCTCCAGCACTCTTGTAAGAAACACGCCGGCACTGTCCGCGACGGATAGTTATGATCCATAGCATCGATTCCCGACCAAGCGGACTTTCGGTGATCGTGCCGGTTTATCGCAGTGAAGCCATCCTGCCTGAACTGGTCCAGCGGCTGGAAACCGTTCTGGATAAAATTACCTCAGCGTACGAACTGGTCCTGGTCAACGACAGTAGTCCCGACCAGAGCTGGAATGTAATTTGCCAACTCTCCCAGCGTAAACCCTGGATTCATCCCATCAATCTGATGCGCAACTACGGCCAGCACAATGCGCTGCTGTGCGGCATTCGTGCGGCTCAATACGACGTGATTCTTACTCTGGATGACGATCTGCAACATCCTCCAGAAGAAATCCCGAAATTACTGGCGATGCTGGGGCAGGGTTTCGATGTCGTCTACGGCACCCCGGAACACGAAGAGCACGGCTTCTTGCGTGATCTGGCATCGTTAACCACAAAGATGGCGCTCCAGAACGTTATGGGAGCAAAGATCGCCCGGCAGGTCTCGGCCTTCCGCGCTTTTCGCACCGAAGTTGCCAATTCCTTCAGCCACTATGAAGGATCGTTCGTGTCCATCGACGTGTTGTTGACCTGGGGAACCAACCGTTTCTCGGCGACGCCGGTGGTTCACGCGACTCGGAAGCAAGGGGTGTCTGGCTACACGTTCAGGAAACTGATTACCCACGCGATGAATATGATGACCGGCTTCACCACGTTGCCTTTGCAATTGGCCAGCATGGTGGGCTTTCTGTTCACGTTCTTCGGCTTTTGCGTGCTGGGCTATGTGCTTGTCCGTTATTTCACTCACGGCGATCCGGTTCCCGGTTTCCCTTTTCTCGCATCGATTGTGGCGCTGTTTTCCGGAGCACAGTTATTTGCTCTGGGAATTATTGGAGAGTATCTGGCCCGGATGCATTTTCGCAGCCTGCAAAAGCCTCCTTATGTCGTCCGCCGGGGGATGGTGGGCGGAGCCGGCGACAGTCGAAAAGTAAGTTCGCTTTAGTTCGTATCACGTTTGAGAAACGTTCCGGGAAGAATACTTTCATCAGTATGGCGTCGTTGATTCCATTCAATCGCCCTTGCCTTACAGGCAACGAATATCGATATATCGCCGAAGCCGTGGCCAATGGTCATGCTTCCGGAGACGGCCCTTTCACGCGCAAGTGCCATGAACTCCTAGAGCAGGAATTGGGTGCGGCGCGTGTTCTGCTCACTACTTCCTGCACCCATGCCCTGGAAATGGCAGCGCTGCTGCTCAATTGCGGGCCGGAAGACGAAATCATCGTTCCTTCCTTCACTTTCGTCTCCACCGCAAATGCCTTCGCCCTGCGCGGTGCCCGGCTGGTCTTCGCGGACGTTCGTCCTGACACCTTGAATCTCGACGAAACCCGCTTGGAATCCCTGATCACGCCTCGCACCAAAGCTATTGTGCCGGTTCATTATGCCGGGGTGGCCTGCGAAATGGACGCGATCTGCAAAATTGCGCAGGCACGCGGCATCTCCGTGGTTGAGGACAACGCGCATGGCCTGTTTGCCCGGTACAAAGGCAGACTGACCGGCACTTTTGGATCGCTTGCTACCCAGAGCTTTCACGAAACCAAGAACATCACGTGCGGAGAAGGCGGAGCCCTGATAGTGAATGATCCAGATCTCGCCGAGCGCGCACTGATCGTTCGCGAGAAAGGGACCAATCGCAATCAATTTTTCCGCGGACAGGTAGACAAATACAGTTGGGTTGACCTCGGGTCGAGTTATTTGCCCTCTGATCTGCTCGCCGCATTCCTGCTGGCACAACTCGAAGCCAGACATGAAATTCAGAAAAAGCGCCGCCGGGTTTGGGAATTCTATTGGCAGAGTCTACACTCGTGGGCCTGTGAAAATGGCGTTAAGCTTTCCTCTGTGCCGTCCCACTGCGAGCAGGCCTATCACATGTTCTACATGGTCCTGCCCTCGATGGAATACCGCGGCGCGCTGATTTCCGATCTGAAATCCCAGGGGATTCTGAGCGTGTTTCACTACGTGCCTCTTCACCTCTCCGACATGGGACGTAGGCTGGCAGCGCAGAGACCAGATTGTCCGGTTACGGAAGACTTCAGCACCCGACTGCTGCGGCTGCCTTTTTACAACGATCTGACCGAGGAAGAACAGACCAGAATCGTGAATGGCGTAACTGGCTTCGCCATGCGAAGTCGCACGGGAACCGCAGCATGAATCAAAAAGTGGCTGCCGCTCTCGCAGACGCGGGCGCCGATCGCGCGGCTTCAGCATCCCCGAGCGAAGTCTGCACTTATCTGGATTGGGATTCGCAGTTTTTCGGCAAACGGATTGCCCGGCTGAACCATTCGCGGCTAAGCCAATCTAACATTTCTCTGGTGCTGTCGTGGTGCGCCCACCAGCGGATCGACTGCCTGTATTTTCTTTGCGATGCCGATGATACCGAGACTAGCCGAGTGGCCCTGCAAAATAATTTCGCTGAAGTGGATGTGCGGGTGACTCTAGCACGAACCATCTCCGAGCAGGATGAGCATCCCGTCATGGATCCTTCAATTCGGCTGGCCCAAGATTCCGACCGGCCCGCGCTGATTCGCCTGGCTGGCAAACTTCACCACGACACTCGGTTCTATTTCGATCAGCGCTTCGAACGCAGTCGTTGCGATCTGCTGTACGAGAAATGGATCGAGAAAAGCCTGGCAGATCCGGCGCAAACTGTTTTCGTTCCTGAAATCGACGGAGAACCGGTCGGCTATATTGCATGCGCGATGCGCGGGCGCGATGCGCAAATTGGATTGCTGGGTGTCGGCGAAGTGAATGCCGGTACCGGTCTGGGTAAAAAGCTGGTGCGACATTTTCTCTCCTGGGCGGCACGACAAGGCGCCAGCCGCGCGACGGTCGTCACCCAGGCTCGCAACACCGCGGCTCAAGGCCTATATCGTCGTTGTGAGTTTCTCCCGGTATCCTTTCAGCGCTGGTATCACTACTGGTTAACAAACGAATAACTCATACTTCAAAGACCCTAATGCCTGCGGCGGCGGAAAGCATTTCGCGTGGAGGTTACGACCCTTCGTTTTTCAAACAGCTGGCGCTGGTTGAGGACCGTCACTTCTGGTTCCGGGCGCGCAACCAGCTGATCTCCATGATCGCGAGAAAACTCGTGACCCAGCTTCGGCCCGGATACAGTGTTCTCGAGGTGGGATGCGGTACCGGCAATGTGCTGAGAGCGTTGCGCCAGGCTTGTCCCGACGGAATGGTGGTCGGCCTGGAACTTTGGTTCGACGGTTTACGCTTCGCTCAGGAACGGTCGTCGGCAGCGCTGGTGCAGGGCGATGTGCGCCACTGTCCTTTCGGGAAGCCCTTCGACTTGATCGGCATGTTCGACGTGCTCGAACACATTCCCCAGGAAAGCGAAACCCTGGCGGCATTACGAGACGCGCTCGCACCTGGCGGAAAACTAATGCTCACCGTACCCGCACACCAATACTTATGGAGCTATTTTGATCGGGCGGCGCAACACTGTCGCCGCTATTCCTCTAAGGAAATAAGAGACAAACTGGTTCAGGCGGGATTTGAGGTCGAATTTCTGAGCCAGTTTATGAGCTGTATTTTCCCCGTGGTCTGGCTCGTCCGGAAGATTGGCAATCGGCGGTTGCGGCATAACCCGGAAAATGCAAAAACTCTGACTCTGACGGAGTTTCGCATTATTCCGGTTCTCAACGGGTTGCTGACAGGTTTGCTTAAACTCGAAGCCAACTGGATCGGCCGGGGCCACAGGCTTCCCATTGGGACCTCGTTAATAGTCGTCGCCCGAAAGCCTTTCGGCCGCAATGGATGAAGAGGGCGGCAACGGTGGTTACGAACGGATGAACGATCGGCAGGCAACTCTTCATCGAGTTTGCCGCCGGCAATTGAACTTATTGATCAGTCCCCACGAGTTGAACTGCGTCAATCTCGTTCCATCCGGCAACGACATTAGTCGCCAGCGTGACCTTGACCCGATCGGCCTTGAAGGTTGTCTTGGGAAATTTCACCAGCAGGTAGTTCAAATCGACGGTCGGGTCGTTGCCTTGCCACACGATGTGGGCTGCCCCTTGCTCGTCGAAAATTTCAACCTTGATCACCGATCCGGAGCCGCAGGACTCGCGTACCCTCACTTCCGTGGCATGCACCGGCTTGGCATACTTCAAGTCCAGCCACTCAATGCCACCGTCCGGACTTTTGGATGTCCACGCCTTACCGTCGTCCCCATACTTATCAACGTCGGGAGCGCCAGTGGCCTGATTGGCCGACCATCCAGCGGTGCCTTCGGCGTCGTTGTAGCTCGAGGAGGCGGTGGCTTGAACGGCCCATTGTCCGTTGGTATCGCTCTTGATTTCATTCTGTTTCATGGCCCAGTCAGCAGCGGCCATCTTGGCACTGGCCTCAGCAGCGGGGTTCGGGCTATCGGGGGCGGGGGCAGGAGCGCTGCTGGTTGGCGCGGGGGCCGGGTTTGAACTCGAAGCCGCCCCGCTTTCCTGCGTGCTTCCGCCCTTTTTGCATCCGCTCAGTAAAATGAGCGCCAGGAAACAACATGTAAATCCAAGAAACACTTTCATGAGACGCTCCCTATCAGATCGGAATATTACCTGATATTTCGACGTTGCAACAACACGAGCTTGAGCGGCGCCAAAATACTGTCGAAACACATCGAGTGTGATTTCGCTCGAGGTGGGCAACATGAACCGAATAGTTAAGTCTGTTTATCGCAGTGGCAATGACCACGCCATTCGCGATTTCGGCCAACGCACAACAGCGCGACTTCTACGAAGGCGCGCGAAGCCGTCACCCGTATGACGACAATTACGCCGGCGAAACCATCACGATGATCATTATTATGATGACCATCGCGATCAGGATTATGATGACCATCGCGATCAGGGTGGAATTGGGCCGGGCAAAGGTGCGTTGATTGGCGGCGTTGGCGGCGCTGCCCTGGGAGGCCTGTTGGGCGGCGGACTGAAGGGCGCGTTGATCGGCGGCGCGCCCCCAAAGTAAGCACGCAATTTTACTTGAAGGCTTCCACGTAAACCGAGTGCGGTAATCCCGCAGCGTCGCCGGGCTCAAAGACAGGTACAGCGGCACCGTAAATCTGGCTTCGCCCCTCGCCCGATTCCGCTACCTCCCGGAAGCCGGCTTTGCGCAAAATTTCGTCGAGATAGCTCAGGTCGAATGCAGTGCGGTGTTGTCCGTCACAAAAGACGAAGTTGGAAAAGCGTCCACCCAGCGAATCGAAGTGGCGGGGGAAATCGTCATAAAACCAATCATGCCGCTTCTGCTGGAACGCAGTGATCGCGTTTGACAGGCTGGGCACGATGATTCTCATCCCGCCTCCAGCCTGGAGTACGCGGGCACACTCGCCCAACAGCCTCTCCAGTTCATCGGGATAGAGATGCTCGATCATGTGGGTGGTGTAAATAGAATTGACGGAGCCGCTAGCGAAGGGCAGCCCGCAGCGTACGTCCAGCCACATGTCGGTTTTCTGCAGCGGATTGGCGTCAATGTTGACGAAGCCGGGCAAATAGTGGATCCCGCAACCGAGATGAAGATCAAGCGAGTGTCCGTTGCTCGTCTGGTTGGCGTGGCGGAGCCTTTTTAACCAATAGTTGGGCCAGGTCGCCTGGGCGATCACAAGAAAGGCGATATCTTTATAGCGCTGATGAAGCAATTCCGCCCTCACTTCATCGAATGATGAAGACCAACTTCTGTTTTCGGAGTGGTGTTAATTGTAGCAAGAAGGCTCGCCGCGATAGCCACCAGTGCATCGACGTGTTTGCGCCACGAAAAATTGTGTGACCTGGCCAGGCCACAAGCAGAAAGTTGCTGCAACATTTCATCAGATCCAGCAACCTGGGAAACCCGCTCCGCCAATTCCCCAGGCGAGAATCGCGTGAAATAAACCGCGGCGTCCCGGCAAATCTCGCGATGCACCGCCGTATCCGAAGCTACGACCGGCAAGCCGCTGGCCATGGCTTCAACCAGGGGATGCGCGAACGATTCAGCGTACGCCGGTGTAACGTAAATATTGCAGGCACGATAGACGTGGTGCAGCGAAGAATACGGAATCGCGCCCAACTCCACCACGCTGTCGCCAATCCCGAGTTTTTCGACCAGTTCCGATGCCGCCTGAGCGCGGTAGTTCCCTGGATTGTCTTCTGAGCGCAATCTGCAAGTCAGAAACAGTTTCACCGATCTGCCGCTGAACCGCTGGCGCAGCAGCGGAAGTGCGCGCAAGAGAGTTTCAAAATTTCGATAGTAGTTATAGTGGCTGACGTACAGCAGTCGCAGCTCCGCTTTGTCTATGTTGAGTTTCTGTTGAACGCTGGCCGGCAGGGGTGTCGTATCGCAAAAGAAAGCGTCGTAATCGAAACCGTGATGGAGGACATCGACGTCATGTCCCGTCCAGTCGCGCAATTCCTGAGCGAAAGCCTCGGTTGGCGCCACCGTGCGATCCGCCCAGCCAATTGAAAGTCGCGCCAAATTACCCTTGATCCGCGTATCAAGCCACCAACCCACCTGTCGTCGTCGACGCAGGTCGCGATAAAAATCCCTGGAAGTGTAGAGCGAGTTTCGAGACAGCAGAATTTGCGGAACCGGCGACTTTCGCACAGCGAAGTTCCCTGCCGATACCAGCACATCGGCTCCGCTGCGCCGCACCAGCTCCGGCAACAACGTCTGCTCACGCCAAAAGCGTCTTAGCGGTCCCGCATCGGTTTTAATCTCAACAAATGAAATACGCGCCAGATGGGAAAGTTCCTGGCGCAGTTGCGGAGCCAATGCCACGGTCACTTGAACATCGTCTCGCGAATCGAGATCAGGAAGAACGTTGCGAAGGTAGGTAAGTCCGCCGCCGGCAGTCGCCGCGAGACCGTTCAGAAACAGATGCATCATCGTTCGGGCGCGGCTGTTTGAATTTCTCGCCTGATATTGCCGAAGTCGAAGTGGGGCGTGCGCCGATAAGCGGGGGCGGCAACCGGCGCCGGAAGAAGATCCATAAAAACAAACGCCAGCACCCAGAAGAAGACGCAGAGGTAATAACCGACGGCGAAAAGCCAGTCTTCAAAACCGGCATGCACCAGGCCGGCTGCGAGGACCATGGCAACAGGAACGGAGTAATGGCGAAGTTTGCCGGTCTGGCGGAGCCATGAGAACACGCCGCTCACTTTCACCCCAAGCATGATCACCAGGACGATAAAAGGAACCACCCCGAGCAAGCCTACTCCTTCCATGGCAGCCAGATAACTGTTTCCGTGTTCACGAGTGGCCGCGGACACGGTCGAGTACTGGCTGGTCCCGATGTCCTCCGCCGAATTAGTCAGGCTGGTGCCGAATCCGCTTCCGAACCAGGGATGTTCGCGGATCACGGAAATCGTTTCATCCCAGGGAGTGAGCCGCGATTGCAAAAGTCCGACATCCTCGCGTCCCTTGTAAAGCAAATTTCCTAACATAGAGGGCTCGTCTCGGCGGCTGGGCATGTCCTCGCTCCGTTGGGCAGGAGTTATCGCGACGGCGAGAGTTGCCATGCACACAAATGCGACCACCCCTTGGATGATCAAACGATATCGCCGCAGGACGACGCAGGTCAGGCAACAGGTGATCACCGCCGACAGAATTCCCGCGCGCGCCTGGCTGTAGAACAGCAGCCCGACACTCAACATAAAGGCAAAAATCATTCGCCGGTGCCGGGTCTTTCCCTCTACGGTAAGGACTCCCCAAAACAGAACAGGAACTGCTACCACGCCCATAATTGCGCCCATCGAATTTGGATTTCCATAGATCGGGCTGCGCAATACCAGGTAGGCGAAGGCGGACAGGTAAACCATAATTTCGAGCAATAGCAGCAACCGGGGAAAGAATTTTTCTTCCCGTCCCGCGAGCGCGAGGCGCGACCCGGTAGAAGCGTAGAGAAAAAGCAATAGCAGGCTCAGCGCTTTCATCGACGAGATCAGGGGAAATGAAGAAACTCCCGCGGATACCAGCGCGGCCAGCACGGTGAACAAAGCCACCAGGTGAAAACTGGTGAAGCGGGGATGCGGGCTGCGCATGTACAGCGCGAAACCGGCCACAGCTCCGACACCCAGGACCGCCCAACGTCCCGCCGTCCACACGCTGCTGAACGGAACTGACATTCCCGCCCAAAGAAAAGCAACCACCAGCACAGGAAAAAATCGTTGCTCGAACTTCCAAACCACTGCCAGCAGAACTTGCAGGAAAATAAGTCCGCCAAGATAGTACGCGCTGGCAATGTACCCGGGGCTGTACAACGCGAGGGTGAGCGCCGCGATCCCCATCAGGGCGACCAGGCCGGGGACAATAAATTTTGTGTTGCCACTATTCACAATATGAGACCCCGCATGTGAGCGCCGCCCGCGCAATCCCGGCAGCACAAGCTTCGGGTGAATATTCAAGGATACGCGCCCGGCTGTGCACTCCCATCATGGCAGTTGCGCTTCGATCACGCGCCAGGTCCGCCATGGCGGACGCGATCTGCGCGACGTCACCACGGCGAACCACTCGTCCATTCCAATTTTCCTGTACCAGGTCCGCGGTGCATCCCGCAGCATCGCTCGAGATGATGGGCAGGCTGCAGGCCATAGCTTCATTTACGACCATTCCCCAGGTGTCCGTATGCGAGGGGAAAACAAACGCTTCAGCCAGTCCGTAGTAGGCGGCTAACTGCTCGCGATGAACGAATCCCGGAAAATAGACTTTACCCGGCGTGATTTTAGTCGCCAGCTGCACTAACTCGGTGTGAGCCGATCCCTCTCCCACTAAAACCAGAGCGACGGCTTCCCGGATCTCAGAAGCCATTTTGCCGTAGGCAGCGAGCAGATCAGCCACGCCCTTTTCCCGGACCAGCCGGCCCACAAAAAGAAGAAATCGCTCCGGCAGGTTAAGCGTCTGGCGTTGCCGGGAAGCATCCTGGCGGACGGCGTCAGCCTGTGACGCAAAGAGCTCAGTGTCCACCGCATTGGGCGCAGTAAAGATTCGCTGCTCGCACACACCATAATTCATAACGTACTCGCGCGATGCCTTTCCCGGAACAACAAAAGCGCTGCAATTGTTAATGAATTTCGTTTTCAGGAATTCGACTGCCGGGTAACGGCTCCGGATATCGCGATCCGTGCT
Organism: Terriglobia bacterium; assembly: GCA_963733545.1. Lineage (GTDB taxonomy): Bacteria > Acidobacteriota > Terriglobia > Terriglobales > Acidobacteriaceae > JAIQFF01. The sequence goes on along the minus strand of CAVTDQ010000007.1, from coordinate 2,025,124 downwards.
TTCCGCCCACAAAATAAATGGAACTGCGTTTCGGTCTGCCCAACGTGCCGCCTGCCACGACGCCAGATAATTGTAGCCCCCGCACAAAATAGCCTTGGGCTTCGCCTTTTCCAGCGCCTGTCTCAGCCCTCGATTAAGGAGCAGATTGTGGCCGGCGAAATGCCGTCGCCAGGAGGGAAGCACCTGGTATGAAAAGCGTATCTCGTCTTTGTAAACCAGCCAATCGCGCAGCTCCGGATCGCTTTCAGCGAGAAAAATCACATGCGAATCGATGTCCTGGCGCCGAGCCAGAGCGTTGAAGACCGGAATTCGGTAAGGCGCGATGATTTCGCTTAAAACAACCAGGCGGCGGCTCATTGCCGGCACTCCCGGTAAATCTGAACAAGCTGATTTGCCTGCTCCGCCAGTGTGTACCCTCCGACGACAGTCTGACGCGCCTGGTCGCCAATTGTTTTTCGCAGCTCAGAATCCTGCAAAAGCCGGACGAGAGTGTCAGTTAGTTCCTGCAAGTCATCGACGGCGATCAGGCAGCCGTTTCTGCCGTCTTCGATGACTTCGTCAATTCCCTGCCCCCGGCATGCGATGACAGGTTTGCCCGCCGCCATGGCCTCAAGATACACGCAACCTAATCCCTCGTAACGGCTGGGCAAGGCAAAAACTGAAGCGAGTCGCATCGCCTCCGCGACCTGGGCTCGGCTCCGCCGGCCTCGAAAGAAGACTTTCCCGGCGACTCCCAACTGCCGTGCCAAATGCTGGAGGCGAGCTCGCTCCGGACCGTCTCCGATTATTTCCAGCGACAACGCGGGAAATCGGTCGTGGATTGACGCGACCGCTCGCATCAGCAATTCATGTCCCTTAGTCGGGATAAGATTGCCGACGCTAAGGATCGTCGCTGATTTCGGCTCTCCTTCATCGGAAGAATGAGGCGGGGAGAAAACCTGGACATCGACTCCGTTGTAAATAACCGTGGTGTTGTTCAATCCGGCAGCACCTTCGACGACCTGTTTGCGAACTTTTTCGCTCACGCAAATGATCGCGCACGCGGAGCGATATACCGATTGCGAGATCCGGGCGCACCAGTCTCCAGCCCGGCCTTTCACTTGTCGACTGAAAAAGGCGTCGAGCCCATGAACTGTCACTACAAAAGGAATTTTCAGCTCGCGGCTGAGCAGCAATGCGGCCTGGCCACAAGGCAGAGCCGAGTGCGCGTGAATGATGTGAAAAGGACGCGCAGCATGCAAACGCCGAATCTCGGGAAGCAGCGCGGCAAAGAGGAAAGCCCCTGCACTGGATAGGCCATAGCCGCCGGGAAAGGAAAGATAGCGTATCCATCGGGCCGGAACCGCAGAGGCAGCCGGACCCGATGAACCCCCGCGATAGAAAGGCTGCACCGCCCGAACCGTGTTTACCACGCCCAGTTTCCCCAGCCACTCCAGCGGCTCCTCCACGAAACAGCCCTGGCCATCGTCACCGTTTACCGGGTAGAACGGAGTCAATGTGAGCAAATGAAGTGGCTCCCGTGGCCTTAACAGTTGCTCAATCGTGACCTCTCCAGCGGTCATGCGGCGGGGGTCGCCGTCCTCTGCGACATCAGGTCGAGAAACACTTCCTGCCAGCGCCTGGTGATCAGATTCCAATCGAATTGTTCGCTGCGCGTTCGGCCCGCTGCGCCGAACTGACGGCGTTCCTCAGGATGCGCCAGCAATTCCTGCAGACGGGCAAACAAATCGTCGTCTGAGTCCACCAGGAATCCACTTTCGCCGTGAATGACACTTTCGGGCTGATAGCAACTCCGTGCAATCACGGGCAGGCCGCACGCTGCTGCTTCCAGCAGTACCTTCGGCGACCCTTCCCACTTGGAGGGAAATAAAAAAATGTCGGCCTGCTGGTATTGCTGTTTCAAGGGCTCCGCAGCCAGCCCGCCTGCGAGAGTGACATTTGCAAGGCGTCCACGCCGCACCCGCGCTTCTAATTCTTCCGCCATTGCTCCTTCGCCGATGATGACAAAATCAGCGCCGGGGAACCGGGCGGCAGCCTCCAGCAACACTTGCGGCTGTTTGAACGGTCGTAGTGAACCTGTGAACAAGACACGCACACGTGCGTTCGCGGGCCGGTCCCACGCGGGCCGAAAGAAACTTGTATCCACACCGGTCGGCACAACTTCGCTGGGCAAGTTGTATACGCGTTTCAAACTTTGCTGGACGTAGCGCGAATTACTGAACAGACAGTCACACCGAAGCACCGTCCGTTCCCACAGGTCCACGGCTTCCGGCGCGATAGTCGGTTCATTTCTCAAATCCGATTGTGATTCGACCGTGCCGACCGTAATGCAGCCATTCTTCAACACTCTGCGAAGGTTCATGTACAGCCTGCTGGCCGGAGAAGCTTTCACGTAAAACAAAATGTCGTGCTGTCCAAAGATGAATTCACGAAAAATTATCACGCTGCGCCGCTGTTGCGGTAATCGGACCAGCCTGGTATTGGGCCGCTGTTCAATCGTCGAATCCGGATTGCCGGTGCAAAAGACACTCACGTGAAACCGCGCAGGATCGAGCCTGCGTATGATCTCGCGCGCATTGCTCATCTGAGAATTGCGGAGTTCGCCGTCAGCCAGGCTGTCCACGAGGATGCGCACAGGATTCATACTTAACTTGACCACCGGCCGGGCCTGCCGCGACGCAAGCGTGGTCATGCCGGAAGAATTCCGGCCGAATTCGAAACTGAGAGTTCGAATCGAGGCGCTTGAAATCGAAGATCGTGCAGACGCGCCGCCAGGCGCCGATCCGGATCGCGGACGCTCAAAGAATCAGAAAGATGCTGCCGGGCCCGGTCAAGTAATCGTTTTCGCACCGGCTTCCCGGCCGTATTTGCTAGAGGACGCCTTTCGAGCTTATCGGCTTCGAGATCAAACAGTTGTTCTTCGGCGGTTTCGAAATTCAGCACCATCTTGTAACGCGACTCGCGCACCGCCAGCAATCGCGGCTGCAGGCGATTCTGCGAAACCAAAGGATTATTGCAACGAGCGATGCATTCGACGATCGCGTCACTACCCCAGCCAGGATTGGACCGTAAGGATGGATCGTAACTGCGGCCTCGAAAACTATCGGGCATAGGGACGCCAACCAGGTCGAGAAGCGTCGGAGCCAGATGCAGAAGGCTGAACGGAGCCGTCTCAACCGCGGGCGCGATCAACTCCGGCGCTCGCAATAACAGAGGAACGCGTATTAATTCCTCCGCCACGCTCGAGGGCGGATGGTAGCGGCCTCCGTGGTCGAGAAACTCCTCCCCGTGATCGGCAGTCACGGCTACTACGCAGTTTTCCCACGCGCCTAAAGCTTGAAGCACTTTCGCGAGCCGAGCGACCTGGGCGTCTACCCAGCGGATGCCGGCGTCGTACAGAGAGATAACGTCTTCGCGATGCCGTCGCAACCGTGTGGTTCCTAAATCTCCACGGTTCCAGTACGAATTCAAATACCGCGCCCGCGATCCGTCGATCGGCGCTTGTCCCATCAACTTTAGTGCCTCTTGCCGGGGATAATAAGGAGAATGCGGATCCATGAAATGCAGCCACATAAAAAATGGCTGCCCGGAGATTGCCGTCAGCCAATCCTGCGCATGATCGACGATCACATCCGCCAGGGGAAAGCGCAAGAGTTCGTCCAGCGATGGAGAAGGGGATGAGCCAATCCGCTGGCAGTACTGGAAGTAAAGTTCGTCATAGAGCGTGCCCACAGGCCCCAGTGCATGGGAAAACCTGGTCAGACGCCGATTCCACACGCTCGCAGTGCGACTTTTCCTGCCACTATCCGGTCTCGAAAACTTTTTATCTGTCTTATGATCCAGAAACTCTTTGAAGGTTTCGAATCCTGAATCGTAGCCGAAGCGATGGGAAAGATATGGATTGCCCGCCAGAAACGCGGCGGTGGCGTACCCGGTCTGGCTCAACCCGGAGGCCAAAGTAGACTCTCCGGGAGCCAGGCCGATCACGTCGCGTCCCAGGGCCAGCGGATATCGCGATGCCATGATGGCGGGGAAAGAAAAATAAGTGGGAGAGCCGGCGACAATTGCGTTCGAAAATACCAGGCTTTCGCCGGCCAGAGAATCGAGAAACGGTGTGGTGGGGCGGTCATAGCCCAGAAAGCCGGCATGGTCCGCGCGAAAGCAATCCACCGTGATCAACAAAATCGAGCGCGGAGCGCTCATGCTAATTTGCTCCCAGCGCAGTGTGCTTTGCCCTTCCCTCACGGTTTTTAACCTCAACCGAAACCGGGCCGCGCGGACCTTTGAATTTGCCCCGAGTTACCAGTTCATACAAATTCATATCATGCACATAGAGCAAATTCGGATGCCTCGCTTCCAGCGCGGAAAGAAATTCGTCGAGCACCTGCAACGCCGGGCCACGAAAATCTTTCAGTGAGGAGTGGAAATTGATGGAGTGCATGGAAATAATCGCCGGCATACCACGTTCAAAGCAGCGCTGCGCCAGTTGCATGTATTTTTCCAGAGGAAGGCCGCGCTCGAAAGGTTCAATGTCGATGGTGCGGTGGAGATTGAGAATTTCCCGTTCGTCCATGTGAGGAGGCAGCGCTCCGCCACTCCCATTCTGTGCGACTCTTATGCCGGACTGCGACCAGGCCCGGTGAGTGTCAGCGTTCGCGCGATATCCCGGAGCACAGGCCGACAGCGGCGCCTCAGCAAAGAACTTCTTAAATTCCCGCGTAGCCTCGGCGATCAAGTTGCTCTGAGTTTCGGCGTCGAGAAAACCCGCCTCTGGCTTTTCCGGATTGCAATATTCGTAACCGATCCATGGCATGCGCCAGTAAATGTATGGGGTTTCAGCCTTCCACAAGGTGTGCAGAAGATTATTGCGATCACCCGGCGCCGCCAGCGCCCGTTCCACGGGCTGCCGGCAGAAATGAGTCAGCCCGTGCAGCGCGGGAAAAAAGACGCTATCGGAGATTCCCTGCCTGTAGGCTTCAAAAAGTCCCGGCCGTTTCCAGGCGTGGGGAAGACCCTGGCTCAACATGGTCAAATGGAGATCCTGAAAGCCGCCCTCGGCAATTTTCTGGAAGTCCAGGTTGGCCATCAGGAAATTCATTACCAGGCATGCCGGACGTCCGGTGGAATCCCGGTGCCGCTTCAATAAATTTCGCAATGCATTAATGTCTTCGGCCGTTTCGAGCGAGTAGTAATCGTAGGGATTTTCTCCCAGCTGAATACCGCTGGCGCGGAGCTGCTCGTACCCCTCGCGATCGCGAACTCCAACCCGCCCCCAGTCATCGCTTTGCAGCACCACCAGGGGACGGCTGAAGTGCAACAGCTTGGCCGGCGGCACCGTTTCCCGGCCCAACAGCTTGCGGAAGCTCTTCAGCATGGCCAAGCCCTGGGCTGATGCACAATCATCATTTCGCATCCGCCCTCCGTGATGCGCCGATAACGAAGAACGGCTTTCTGTACCAGGGAACCAAGTCCGGGCACACGTATCATTCTTGCGATGAATCGCCCCCGGCGGCTGGCAAACGAAAGTCGCGCGCTCTTTCTCAAAAACATTTCGCGGTGCAGATCAATGACTTTGTAGTCCGGCCCTAGACCACGAAACAGCGCGCGCAGCTTCGCATTGGTGGTATAAGTCAACTGGTCCAGCAGAACCGGATCGCGCCGCCGTGATTTCAAATACCAGCGTCCCAGGACTTTGGGTAGCAGGGGAAACCACTTTACCTTGTAGTGCGGCTCCCAGAATCGAAGGTAGTTCGGAGCTGCGATATAGACCGCTCCGCCATCCTTCAGCACCCTCAGTGCTTCACTCAATACCGCGGATTGCTCTTGAACATGCTCCATCACCTGATTCATCGTTACCAGATCAAAGCTGCCGTCGGCAAACGGTAATTTCTCGCCAACCCCAACCGCGAACACCTCGCTTTCAAGCCGGCGCCGGGCAATTTGAATAGAGCTGATCTTGCCGCCCTGGCCGATGTGGTCAGGTTCTATTCCGAAAGCGCGAAACCCGCGCTTCCGGCAAGCCACGACAAAGTTGCCCAGGCCTGAACCGATATCGAGAACGAACGCATTTGGCGGCGCAATCCAGGACTCCGAAATCGCTCGCAGAACCGATTCACCATCATCGCGAAGAATGTCCTCGGCGATGCGTTCCTGCCACTTCGGGGTCTGGATGCCCTGCCAATTCTGCTTCCGGTATTGCAGCACCAGGTCCCGGAGCTCAGACTCGCTCAGTTGCAGGCGCCTTTGTAAATACATTGGATTCATTCGTGCCGTTCTCACATATAGCCGAGATCACGAAGTCGTTTTTCAATTACGCCCTGCTCGGCCTGATCCATTTGCGTAGCTTCATCGCCCAGCACTTCCTGCAGCACGAAGACAAGAAATGGTTCCAGACCGCCAAAGCGTGCCGCGAAACGCTCCTCCGCTTTTTTGCAGAGGTCGGCGGGCAGACTCAGGTCACGCTCGTTCGCTGCCATCAGCCGCCACCTGTGATCCCGCGGATTCGCGACCATGCCGCCCCCACGACGACGCGATCGTCCGGATCCAGCCCGAAGACCAACGCCACCAGGATGAAAACGGCGTACGCCGTTGAGAGGGCTACACCCAGCACGATCCATTCCGGATGGAATGAGCTGGACGCCAGCCGCAGCACCGCCAGCGCTGCAGCGCTCGCCAGCAATGGCGGCAGCAGCCGAAAGTAGCCGTAGTTGTAAGGGAACAGACCCAGTTTGCGCCGAACCTCGGTCAGATACCAGACATTGCTTAAGGCAATTGTAACCGCCGCCGCAGCCGCCGCACCCAGGATGCCCCAGGCGGGAATCAGCAGCAGTCCCAATCCGATCATTACTCCCGCCATGACCACCTGGATCCGGATCAGTGCCCGTTGTTGTCCCGACATCAGCAACAGATATCCGACTGACCCGACTCCGCAGTTCACCAGTTGCCCCAGACAGCCGACGATGAGAATCGGCCAGCCTACTTCAAACTCCCGGCCGAAGATGTGCATCAATTCGCGCGCGAAGATCATGATAAAAAATCCCAGCGGCAAGGTCAGCCCAAGAATCCATTTGGTGAGGGTCTGATACAGACGGCCCAGCAACTGCTCTTGGCCGCGCACATAAAGATCCGCAATGGTCGGGGCAAAAATCTGATTCACTGCCTGCAGTATGGCCGGCACAAATGCCACCAGCGCCGCCGCCATGGCATAAATTCCAACTGCCCGGGCATCGAGATAAAAGCCGATCAGAATCCTGTCGGCTTGCGACATAAGAAAGCTCATGGCGTCCATGGCAAAAACCAGCGCCGAAAATGAGATGACTTCCTTCTCGATCGAGGCCAGACGTCCCGAGGCCGAACGCGCCGCCTTCGGCGTCAGCTTCCAGACGGCCATGGCGAGCAGCGCCAACACGACGACAGCACTGGCGATCTGCGCGGACAGGTAGCCCCACAATCCCAGACCTGCTCCCGCCAGTCCGACGGTGAAAATCATGGTCAGGGGGCTGCCGATAAAGTTGGTGATCACGGTGCGGCGGGCAACATCCTTGTAACCGGTCAGTACCTGGCACAAAAATGCACTCATGGCGCCGGTGACCATGATGAGTGCAAACAAACCCAAATACTTGCTCAAGGCGGAGGTGTGATAGACATGAATCGCAACCCACGGACCGAGCAGCAGCACCAACCCGCCCAGCAGCAAATTGAATATCAACAACAGGAAAACGCTTCGAGCCAGAAATCCACGCAGCAGGTCGAGGCGGGCGGTGGCGACATAGCCGGCAACGAAACGGACCGCCGAGGAGGGCAAGCCCAGGGCGTTGAAGATTCCCAGGAAACCGACGATGGTCATGCCCAGCGCGTAGATCCCGAGCGCTTCGGCACCCAGCACTCGGGCAAGATAAATCTTAAAAAGATAGCCGGTGGCGGCAGGTGAAAATCGTGCCTCCAAAGAACACCGCTGAATGACGCGAGATCTGTCCCATCTGCTGACGGAAGGCTGGCACGTCCGTCGAACTGGATTGAATTTCCAGGACCGGACCAACCGGCGGCAACTTTTTCGCGGATGAGGCTCCCGACATAAGAGAGGTTAGGCCTGCACCTTGATCGCTTCGAAACAGGAATTTTGCGGCGAAAGTAACTCGCCCAGTTTTTGTGGATTCATGGTGTCCCACAAAGCTGGCCGCATCTGAACCGTCTTGCCTTTCTTCTCAAGCAGGTCAGGGATGGCGATCAACTCATCCGCGGAGGTCAGAATCTGCCCCGCGCCGAATTTTGCAAATTGCTCTACATATCCGGAGGTGGAATCGCGCAGCCATGAACACAGAAACACAGGAATTTCCAAAGAGGCGCACTGCAACGCCACCGTGGATTGAACGGTCAAGGCAATTCGCGTGTTCCGCCACAGCTCCGAATTTGGCGCGCCCGCGATCACCGCGATCTTGTGCTCCTCCTGGGGCAAGTATTTCCGCAGCATGCGACGATGTGACCTTACACTCTCGAAAGGATGAATCTTGAAAACCAGTTTCAGCCCGCAACTTTGCGCCAGGCACCACAATTTCGGCAGCAGGTCGCGATAGACTTCGTCGGCTCGCCATCCCGCCGCCTGATAAGGCTCGGAAAAGAACACCAGCCACGACTCAGCCGGCCCGGCAACCGTGGTTCTGGCAACTGCGGCTGCTGCAGGCATTCCCTGTCCCCCGAGAACCACTTTGTTCGCGGCCACGCCACAGAAGCGCACCAGGTAGTCGCGCTCGATTTCACCTTTGGCGAGATAAACGTCCGCGTGCGCCAGCTTCACCGCCATTCTCGAATCAAGCGCCCCGTGATGGCAGGCCAGGGTCGGTATTCCGCGGTTCTTGGCCAGAATCAACGGGATTCGCGTATAAGGATTGCTGTCATCCGCGCATAGACAGGCAACGACATTTTCACTCTCCAATACTTGCTTCCAGGCATCACGCACTGCCATACCCCAGGGCATCAGGCCCGGAATTCTGTTCAGCACTCCGGTTGCATCAGCCGCCGCGAATTCTTTTCCGTGTCTGGTCAGCCGGAGCTTGAGCGCTTCCCAGGCTTTGGTTAGGACTGCGACTTCGCCGGTTTCCGCAGTCGTAAAGTACGGGTCCAGTGAAATAGTGGAGACATTGGCCGGCAAAGTTTTCAGACGGCCGCTATTTCTGGCGGTGACCAGAAGAAATTCCTGACGGGGAAGCAGCGCGGCATAGGACACTGCGGTGCGTGACACATTGATGTAGGCCGAGGGCATCAGCACCACGGGCTGGTTTGAACTTCGTCGCCGCTGGAACAGTCTTCGCCGCAACCGGTGTTTACGATCAAACTTGTCCTGCAAAGTCTGGCTAAGCTGTCCCGCATCCAGATCAAAAAAAACTTCGCGATAATGTCGGACCCAACGTCTCGCCGGACCAATTCCAGGCACGATCTCGATGGATTCGGCTCCCAGCAACGCCTGTAATGCGCTCGCCTGGATGCTGGGACGGGTTGCGGACAACTCGCAGCCAACTTTCAGCTCACCTGCCAGCCGGCCGATCAACATCAACTGGCGCAGATCGGCCTCGATCAGCAGGGAGAGCACATCCCACCAATCGATCCCCGAACCGTCAACCACATGACCCAGACCGAGTTGCAGTAGTTCGCGGATCCGGTGCAGGTCTTCCCGGCCTCCGGCAAAATCGTACAGACTGACTACCCGGCAACCCGCTGCCTTGTTCCAGTTCGCGTAGGTGTCCGCCGGCGCACGCCCCAGGTCCACGATCAGATCGAACCGTCGAGGTAATTTCGGAAGTCGATCTTCGGAATGAAGCAGCAGTACTCTCATGCTTTTACGTTTTCCGTCGCAGGGCGGCCCACCAGCCGTCGCACCCAGTGTTCCAAACGCGGCGAAGATTTGACCGCGGTAGCCGCGTGATAACGCATGCTTTCCCGCAAACGAACGGTTGCCGAATTGGTAATTGTAGCGTGCACGGTCTGGCGATGACCGCTGGCAAAGCGATCCTTATACTCTTCCTCGCCCAGGCCAAGGTCCAGAGTACGTATTGTGGGATCGTCGCAAGCCTGTTCCACCATCTTGGTCAGCAAACAAAACCCGGGAGAGAATTGACGCCAGCGGGAATCGAAGGTCGGCTGATAATAGAACCAGCTTCCGGCAAACCTGAATCCATAATTCCACGCCACCGGCTCATTGCCCAGCAAAAGCCGGGTGAGCACGAACCAGCCAGAATCTGCAAGCAGCTCGGCCAGGCCGGCAAGAAAGGCCTGCCGTTCCGCACTCGCCAGATTGCTGTTGCGGCCTCCGGCCTCGAAACGGTTCACATGCGCGGCAATAAACTGGTCAAGATTTGCACGAACCGCATCCCAGTCCGTCAGGTGATCGATCGTGACCGGACCGCTCTTTTCCAGATTTTTCATGTAGTAACGAAATGCTTTTCGCTTAATCGCAGCCTGTTTCAACTTTTGCCGTTCCGGAGAATCGCCGGAAGAGGAATCGAACGCGATGCGCGCGCACTGGTATGCGGGGCGGGAAAAGACCAGATATCCATGCTCACCCGCGACATCTTTCAACACCCCTGCGACACCCGAGTCGGCCGGCAGATTTGCCAGCCGCAGAATCGGCAGGCTAAGTTTCGCGAGCTCTTTAAAAACCGCTCCGGCAACCTCTGTGCGCCGCTCCGGCTGACAAACGAAGTCACAATAGTCGGCGGTCGTCCCTGCGAGAAATGAAACCTGCTTTTTAGAATTGTCAGTGGCCAAAGACGCGACCCCGATCAAAACGTCGTTGTCATACGCCAGAAAAAGCAGCGGGTTCAAGGACGAGCAATAAGCTCGATCCACCGCTAACGCCCATTCGAAGGTGTAAAACACCTCCGGACACTCCATGCGGAGTACCAGCGCGTTCCACTGATCGCGTAGTTTCTGATCCTGCGGAATCTCCCGGTGCACGCTTATGCGCAAGTTCCACCTGAGCCGTTTTCCGCTTTTTCAAAAACGTAGTAATACCAGTCGGTAATCAAAATCTGACTTGATTTGGGATAGTCATCTCCCAATACCGTCCTTTCGCGGAAGCCAAAGCGGGTCAGCTCTTCACCCACCCGGGTGGGCGTCCAGCAATGCGTCTTCCAACCACCGTGCGCGTGGTCGAACAGGTAGCCTTCGCCCTGCCAAAAAGTTGCTTTTGGAACCCGTCGCAGAATTCTCTCCGCAGATTCGGCGCCCGCCCGCAGCCACGAATGAACCGACTTCGCCGCCGCTAATGTCGAAAACGATAAGCCGAAGAAACGGCTGTTCTCCGAAACCAGTTTGCTGGTGAATCCCCGCAGCAGTGCCCGGCTCCAGGCCGGGCGGACAAAAATCGATCGCGGATTATGTGACGAAAATATGAATACGCCTCCGGGTTTAAGCACGCGTGCACATTCCCGCAAGCAGCGCCGGCGTTGCTCTGCCGGGAAAAGGCAGTCCAGTCCGTTAAAAGCAATGACGATCGCGTCGAATGCAGAGTCGGAAAATGCAGACAAGTCCGAGGCATCCGAAACTACAAACTCCAGCTGGGGAAACTTTCGCCGGCAAGCCATGACCATCTCTTCCGAAAAGTCCACGCCGACGTAACGCGAGGCCCGGCTCGAAAGATAAGCACTGGTACGTCCGCCCCCTACCCCGATATCCAGGACCGCCATCCCCGACGTCACATGACGGTCAAAGAGATACTGCTCACATGGCGTAAGGTACTGGAGCGACGCGTAGTGTGAAACCACTTCGGGATTGCGGTAGACCTCAAGGTTGGCAACCTTGGTCTCAACCCGCGCAGCTTGGGCTCGCATTGGCATGATGTTCTGCTGGCTTCAAACCTGACCCAAAAAACGCTGTCGCAGTGACCGGTAAAAACCGGAGACGTGTGCCTCAAATTCGCCCAGACTGGTTTCCCCGGTTACATGCACCCGCGGCAGGGCAAAGCGTGGCATGGGAGACCCAAACCCGCCGCCCACATTGAGAAAGGCGCAGGTAAACCCTGCACGCTCCGCCATCTCCGATTCCCGGCTGGTCACGGAGACAGAATCTCCGAATGGATAAGCCAGGGCGCGCACCGGACTGCCGATCACCTGCTCCAGTTTGGTGCGGCTGTCCGCAATCTCACTCCACGCCGCCTCCGCTGGTAGTTGCGAAAGCACCGGATGCGTAAGTGTGTGCGCACCGACCGACATGCCGGCTGCGACCAGCGCCCGCAACTCGGCCGGATTAAGCATCAGAAACCTGCGCCGCAAGGGTTCAGTAAGAACATGAGTACTCCAGTTGTCGCTCACCCCCAGCTGCGTCTTCACTTCTTCGAGCAGTTTCTCGCGCGCGGCTGCATCGTACTGGGAAAGATGTTTCACCATGCGCCACCATAGTTGACGCCTTTCCGGTATGGTCACGACACGAGCCTCAAAATCGCTGGCGAGATGCAGCGCAATGCTTCCCTTGACCACCAGCAGCATCAGGTACAGCTGTTCGTACCACAGCATGGCGGGCACGTCGCTCAAGGATGCGCCGGTAACGAAAAACAAACAAGAAAATCCGTGCTCCTGAAGCAGGGGAACCATCTCGGTTAAAGTGTTGCGCAAATCGTCGTCGCAGGTCAGCAGCACCGCCCGCGGAGGAAGGCCCTGGTCGGTTTCGCACCAGGTAAAAAACTGCTGCGGCGTAATCACGTTGTAATGTTTCTGCAAAAGCTGCAGCTGGCGGCGAAACGATTCCGAAGTGACCAGGCTACCGTCCAGATCGGGATCAGTCATTTTGTAGCCCTTGGGTAAAATTCCGTGATAGGTCAAAATCGCCGGCCCCGGCGCCGAGCGCCGGCGTAGATATCCCAACTTCGAGAGCCCGGGAAACACCACACGCTTTAAGAGCGGACTAACGAGCCTCATTGTTTCTCAACTAGGTCCCAGGCGAGTGGAGTGCCCCGAAGAATATCCCGCGACGCGTGTTTCCCCAGAATTTCGGAAAGATGACGTGTGTGCAATCCATTGGCGGGGCGGATGGAACGGACATTCTGAGTCGTAAACGCTTCACCCTGCCGCAGATCTTCCACCACAAAAAGCGATCTCCGAAAGATTCGGCTGCCAGCCTCTTGCGTGCTCAAGCCAAAATACACTTTGCCCAGCGCACGCTCTGTCGTGCGTATTGCTTCCACCATGGCTTTGAATTCCTGCGGCTCCAGAGAGAACTCGCTGTCCGGTCCCTTGAACTTTCGCGACAAAGTGAGATGCTTTTCGATGATACATGCGCCCAGACTCACTGCCGCTATCGCCACCGTGTTGCCCAGGGTGTGATCGGAGAGCCCGGCAGGAACTGCGAAGCGCCGGGCCAGTTCAGGAATAGTTCGGAGATTCATGCCAGCGGCTGTAGCGGGATAAGCGCTGGTGCATTTAAGCAGAGCAATCTGGGTGGCACCCGCTTGCCGAGCCGCTTGCACCGCCTCTTCGATCTCTTCGCCCGTCGCCATCCCCGTGGACATGATCAGCGGCTTGCCTGTTCTCGCCATTTTCTGGATAAGGCCGATGTCAACCAGTTCGAAGGACGCCAGCTTGTGCGCTGGAACGTTCAGCTTCTCCAGGAAATCCACGGCGCTGTCATCGAACGGAGTTGAAAAGAAATCGATCTCCAACCGGTCGGCAACTTGCTTGAGCCGGGGCTGCCAATCCCACGGGGTGCAGGCTTCGCGATAAAGCTCCCAGAGCGTGCGCCCATCCCATGGGGTGCCACCGGCGATACGGAAGTGATGGTCATCGCTTCGCAGCGTTATCGTATCCGGCGTGTAAGTCTGCAGCTTGATCGCATCGGCGCCGGCAGCTTTGGCGGCTTCGATGATGCGAACAGCCTGCTCGTAATCCTGACCGTGATTCGCGGACATCTCGGCAACCACATAGACCGGGGCAGCCGCGCCCACGATTCGCCGGCCAATTTTTATTTCGTCACCCAAGGGGTCACTCGCCATCCGTCTTTATATCTTCCAGCTGTGATTCCTCCAGCAACTCCAGCCTCAGGTAGACCTTTTTTCCATTGTGCCGAAAATAGGCGCCTGGAAATGGCGGGAAAGTCCTGGCGCGAATCAGGTTCAGCAAGTCTTCGGCAACATAACTTTTCCGCAGATCAATCTCGTCAATCTGCTCCACATCCTTCACCCGGTGAAGCGTTCCTCCGCCCTGCGGCTGAGGATGACGGCTATAACTTCCCGATCGCAGCGCTGGCCACGTTTCCTTGAACAATTCGAGGCTTGCGGCTTCCAGCTTTCTATACAGCGTGCTGCCGGTGTCCCGGATCGATACTGCAACTTCGCGCTGGACGATAATGTCTCCGGTGTCCACGCCTTCGTCTACAAGATGAATGGTCACTCCCGCCGGAGTCTTATCCACGATGCTCCAGACATTGGGATAACTTCCCCGATTGTAGGGCAAGAATGCGGGATGGATATTCACGCATCCCCGGGGCAGCAAATCCAAAAATTCCCGGCGCATGATGTAGCCGAACAAGGCGGAAACTCCGATTTCCGGAGCCGCCTCTTTGATCCGGCGCAGAATCGCTGGATCCTTCAACTGCGGTCCGGTCAGAATCTGGCAATCCGTTCCCGAAACTTCAGAACGGATATTCTCCTCATGACGGCTCCGTCCGTCGGGATGCAACACCAGCACCGCAATGTCCTCACCCTGCTGTCGAAGCCAGCGCAGGACCTGCCACCCTAACCAGTTATTGCAAAGACAGACGATTCGCATTGCGCCTCAGGTTCCTTGCATCTCCCGGACCACACGGGCGGCGCCTTCTCCGTCGATCAACCTGCGCCCTGCGGTTGACATGGATTGCCGATCATCGAAAGAAGCCAACAACTCCCGGGCCCGCTCGGCCAGCATATCTTCCCAGCCGGAATGCCTGGGAGATACATGCAGCGCGGCGCCATTTCGCACCAGGCCGAGAGCGATCGGGGTTTGATTGTCAGCGACGTCAAGCACAATCGCGGGAAGCCCCAGCAGACACATCTCCCATCCTGTCGTGCCTGCGCCCGCAACCGCAATATCAGCCCAAGCCATTAGATCGGGCATGTTCGGTACATTTTCCCAGAGCTGAATTTTTCCGGGAAACAACGCTGCCGCATCTTTTACCGACTGGATATTTGGATTGCTGCCGCCAACCACCACAGCCAACTCCACATTCGAATGCAAACGACTGAAAGCTTGAATGACGCGGGGAGTCAGGTTTCGAGGGTCGCTACCCCCCATCGTGATCAGCACCTTGCCTCCGCTCGCATCAATTTCTCGTTTCCATTTTCGCCACCGTGCGAATTCCCGCCGCAGCATGGCATAACCGGACCCTAGCAGAAGCCTGGTGTAAGCCTTGCGATCCTGATAAGGCTTTTCGTACGCGTCAACGTTTTGGTCCAGCACCAGGTCGGCGGCATATTTGCCAATCCGCCCGCTGTCGTCAATCGTCAACAGTTTCAATCCGGCATCTTTCACGCGTTGCTGATAGTCGAAGCCGAACTGGTACCCATCCGACACAACCCAGCCAGCGTAGCGTTTTTCCGCCAGGCCTGCGAACTCCGCAGCATCCTCAGGAGTACCTGCCGCGCCGGCAGTCGATACAACCTCGATACCCTCGGACTGCACTCGCCGTTTCAATGCGGGGCTGGCCTCCGCCACGGCCAGGACACAGATTCCGCCTGCGTCGTGCCAGGCTTGGGCCAGAGCGATACAGCGCATGATGTGGCCGGTCCCCATGGCGACGCCGCCGTCGGCGCGAATGATAAGTGTAGCCGGCGACGACATCAGTGCCCGCGAACCGATTTCTGTAAAACTCCCGAGTTGATCTCGGCCAATTCGGGCTCGCGTTCCATCAGTTGGAGAACATCCAGCCAGGAAAAATGATCCATGCCTTCAAAACGTGAGTAGATTTCGCGGAGAAGTTCCAGGTCTTCGCCAGTATCGAGAGTCCACCGATATCGGCTGTAGTCAACAGGATTGCTGAGCGAAGCCACTCTGAAGCTCTCGGCATGCCCGTAAAAATACGGGGTGACGTGTTCGCGCTGATGCGGCTCGCGGGCTTCATTCCACGCCCGGTCCAGGGCGGCCACCGTGAATACTTCGGTATCGAGTCCGCGAGGATAACTTCGGGCAGAAATGTTGCTGGCATAGTCAGCGTGTGCAGCTTCGAAGACAGCGATCGTTTCGTCCACCAGCCCGGGGTCAATCACAGGGCAATCAGAGGTGATCCGTACGACGGCGTCGGCGACATACGCACGGGCCGCGTGATAGTAACGATCGAGAACATCCTGCTCAGAGCCTCGAAAACATCCAACCTGAAGACGAGCGCACTCTTCTAGGATCGCTTGATCCCCAACTTCACTGGTGGTAGCGACCACGATCTCCGAGATTCTTTGGGATCGCCGCAGACGATGAACAACACGGCCCAAGACCGTTTCTCCAACTAAATCTTTCAAGACTTTACCAGGCAGGCGGCTGCTGCCCATCCGGGCCTGAATGATGGCGACTGTATTCACGATTCATTGCCTGGTAAGAATATGATTTGAATCAATCCGCTTCACGGAAATGGGATACGACCTTGTCCACGGCGCGAATGACGTCCTCCACATCCTGGTCACTCATGCCGTGAAACATCGGCAAACTGATCAATCGCTCGTAAGCTTCCTCCGCCACTGGATATTCGCCGCCGCGGTATCCGAAGCGTTCGGCATAGTAAGGGTGGCGATGCAAGGGAATGTAGTGCACGTTGACGCCGATATTTTCCGCGCGCAGAGCCTGAAAGACCTGGCCGCGATCTATCTTCAGCTTTGCCGTGTCCAGCCGAATGGGATAGAGGTGCCAGGCAGGATTGACATCCGGCCGCACTACCGGAAGAACGATTTCTGGAAGCTCCCGAAACCCAGCAGTGTAACTCGCGGCAATTCGGCGGCGGCGCGACAGGTTCGCATCCAACCGGCTTAATTGCTGGAGTCCGAGCGCGCACGCGATGTCCGTCAAACGGTAGTTGAAGCCCAACATCACCATTTCGTAGTGCCACTGGCCCGCCAACTGCCTTTGCCGGGCATCGCTGCTGATGCCGTGGTTGCGAAATCGGCGAAGGGTCTCAGCAAACTTCGGATTATCGGTGGTGACCATGCCGCCTTCACCCGTGGTGATGTGCTTTACCGGGTGAAAGCTGAAAACAGTCATGTGAGACAGGCTGCCAACCTTACGTCCCTGATGCTCGCTGCCTAAAGCGTGGCATGCGTCTTCGATTACCACCAGTCCATGACGGTCCGCGAGTTCTAGAATCGCCGCGAGGTCTGCGGGATGCCCGGCGTAATCAACCGGCAGGATAGCTCGAGTTCGCGACGTGATTCGGGCGGCTGCTTGCTCCGGATCAAGATTCAGCGTATCCGGGGAGACGTCGGCAAAAACCGGCAGCGCAGACTGGTAGAGCACGCAGTTCGCGGTCGCCACAAAAGTCATCGGTGAGGTAATGGCTTCGTCTCCAGCTTTCAGGCCGGCGGTAAACGCCGCAGCATGCAACGCCGCCGTCCCCGAACTGAAACTCACCGCATGGGTGGCGTCAACCCGAGCCGCAAAGGCTTCTTCAAATTCAGAGATTTTGGGGCCGGTAGTGAGCCAATCGGATCGCAGGGTCGCAACCACCGCCTGGATATCGGACTCATCGATGGATTGGTGGCCGTACGGCAGGAAGGTTTTTCTCACCGGAGGTCCACCGTGGATGGCCAGCAGATCACGGCTTGCCTGAGTGACGGTCATTATGATCTACCTTGACGATTTAGGCCCGCGCCCGCTGTGCGGTTACCATGCGCAGCTTTTCCACCGCGGGTGATTCGGTTTCGATCAGCGCTCGCAACTCCTCCGCGCCCAGCCAGCAATCGTTGGAGTCGCTGCTGTAGCGGAACCCGTCCGCCAGGGCACGGGCTCCCTTCCAGTTTTGTGCGCTCCACCACGAGTGCGCCGGCTGAATCACGAACATGTCATCCAGTTCCACTGTGTTCCGGGCTTCGTCCTCGGAGACCAGCACTTCATGCAGCTTCTCCCCAGGACGGATGCCGATGCATTCGATTTCGCAGCCCGGTGCTATGGTCTCGGCCATGTCGGTCAGCCGCATGCTGGGAATTTTAGGTACGAAAATTTCGCCACCGTGCATCTGCTCGATGCAGTGAATAACAAACTTGACCCCGTGCTCAAGCGTGAGCCAGAAACGGGTCATGCGGGCATCGGTAACCGTAATTTTGCCTCGCTTTCGCTGCTCGATGAACACCGGAATGACGCTGCCCCGGCTGCCGACAACGTTACCGTAGCGGGCACAACTGAAACGCGTGTCCTGGGCCCCGGCATAGGCGTTCGCCTGGACAAACATTTTTTCGGCACACAGTTTTGTGGCGCCGTAGAGATTGATGGGATTCACTGCTTTGTCCGTGCTCAAAGCCAAAACCCGGTGAACCCCCTGGTCGATGGCGGCATCGATCACATTGCGGCCACCCATGATGTTGGTTTGAATCGCCTCGAAGGGGTTGTACTCGCAGGCCGGCACCTGTTTCAGAGCGGCGGCGTGAACCACAATCGTCACTCCGGATAAAGCGCGTTGCAGCCGTTGCGGATCGCGCACATCACCGATGAAATAGCGCAGGCTGGGATGGTCGAAGCCTCCGCTCCTCATATCGTGCTGTTTGAGTTCATCGCGGCTGAAGATGATGAGCTTCTGCGGATGGTAGTTGCTCAGCATCACCTCGACGAACTTTCTCCCGAAGGATCCAGTTCCGCCCGTGACCAGCACGACTTGTTCCTGCCAGTTCATTCATCAACCTTGGTGCGCTTCAGCTTTGCTCAGGATTATAGCGGAGATTTTCACGCCTGATTGGCCATCGGATGGGCAGTACCGGCTCTCGCAACAGACGTTAGGGTGCCCGTCCAGGCTCCGCTTGGGCAGGAGTTGTATCGGCGTCATCACCATAAAAACGTGTCGTGGTGAGTTAAGTGAACTCGACTACTGGCCGATCTGATCTGGAAAAACATCCGCCCAAGTACAGCTTGGCCAGGGCACCCCGCGGCAACAAACTTTGCGGACTTTGCGGCGTCGCTTTGCGAACTTTGCGGTAAAGACTTTTACTCTCGGCATCCGTGCCCAAAAAAGTTCGATCCCAACTTTCGCCCATTTTGGTCTACCAGAAAATGTGAATCCAAAATAGAACTCTCTGGAAATTTAAGCGCGAGGGCTTTCTGCTGCCGGTGCTAGAATGTGCCCACCAGCAACTCAAAAAAATTTCCCGGGAGTGTGGATGGGTTCAGGCCCATTGATACCGGTCAACGGCCAGGTTTTGCGCGAAGTCCAGGCTGATTATCCCATCGAATTCAACCGCCAGTTGGGACATTCCACCTACTCCGTAGGGCCGGCGCAAGATTCCGCGCTGCGCGAATATCTTCGCGTACTCATCAAGCGGAA
This sequence comes from Terriglobia bacterium, assembly GCA_963733545.1. GTDB lineage: Bacteria > Acidobacteriota > Terriglobia > Terriglobales > Acidobacteriaceae > JAIQFF01. The sequence goes on along the minus strand of CAVTDQ010000007.1, from coordinate 2,005,654 downwards.
GTGGCTGGTCGCCAGTTGTGTGGCCGTCATTTTTGGTGGGGTGATGCTGGCCACTATACGGGCCACCCGCATCTTCGACGCAGCTGGAAGCATCGCCATCAACAAGACCGACCCCGCCATCCTCAATCTCAAAGAGGCCGGGAACAACAGCGGCGGCGCCGACTTCTACGATCCGACCGATCTCGACACTGAAGTCAGAATTCTGCGCAGCGATCTGCTGGCCTTGCAGGTTATCAAAGCTCTGAATCTGGACAAGCAGCCGGAGATCGGCGGCAGCTCCGACGTTGATTCGAACTCCTTAAGCCTCACCACCGATGCCCTGCAGCCTGATTCAGAAAAAACTTCGGGATTGCTGGCTGTATTCAAGAGTGGTCTGCGGGTTTCGCTGGTGCCGAATACCCGCATCATCGAAATCCACTACCGCAGCGCCGACAAGAATCTTGCCGCCAACGTAGTCAACACTCTGATCAATACCTACATCGAGCAGAATTTCAAGACCCGTTTCGAATCCACCATGCAGGCTTCCGACTGGTTGTCGAAACAACTGGTCGATCTCGAGATGAAGGTCCAGACCTCGCAGGAAAAGCTGGTGCAGTACCAGAAGCAGCACGAAATTCTGGGCATCGATGAAAAGCAGAACATCACCACCTCAAAGCTGGACGAACTGAATAAGGAGCTGACCGCCGCGGAATCAGACCGCATGGAAAGAGAGTCGATTTATCGCCTGGTGCAGTCCGGCGATGCCGACATTGCCGCAGCCGCCGCCGTGAGCGCGGGTGGTAGTGGCACCGCCAGCTCTGGCCTGATGGAAAAAATGCGTGAGCAGCAGGCCGACCTGAAGATCCAGGTGGCACAGCTCAGCACCCAGTTTGGCAACTCTTATCCAAAAGTCGTGCAGTTGAATACGCAATTGAAAGAAGTTGAAGCACAGCTTCAGGCGGAGATGACAAAAGTGGTTTCTCGCGTGCGCAGCGGCTACCTGGCAGCGCTACAGCACGAAACCATGCTGCGCCAGGCTCTGGAGAAGCAAAAACAGGAAGCCAACAAGCTCAATGAAAGCGCCATCGAGTACAGCCTGCTGAAGCGCGACGTGGAGAGCTACCGCACTCTCTACGAAGGCCTGATGGAAAAGTTGAAGGAAGCCGGAGTTACCGCAGGACTAAGGTCTAACAACATCCGCAGCGTGGACAAAGCTCGCATCCCCACCTACCCCTCCGAGCCCAACGTACCGCGCAACCTGACTTTTGCCTTGGCCCTTGGCCTTACCACCGGCATCGGTCTGGCGTTTCTGCTGGAAGGCATCGACAACACGGTGCGTACCCCGGAGCAGGCGCAAGCTATTTCCGGACTGCCCTCGCTGGGAATGATCCCGCTGGGCTCGAGGAGCGGTATCGAGGCGGCTGCCAAGCGCCTAACGGTGGCATCATCGCGCGAGGCGGTCGAGCTGGTCACCCAGGCCCGCCCCCAGTCACAAATGGCGGAATCATACCGCGCCCTGCGTACTTCCCTGCTTCTGACTTCGCTGGGGGGCCCGCCGAAAGTGATCCTGGTTACCAGCGCGCTCCCGCAGGAAGGCAAAACCACCACCAGCATCAATACCGCCATCGTTCTGGCGCAAAAGGGAACGCGGGTATTGCTGATCGACGCCGACTTGCGCCGCCCCAGCATTCACAAGGCTTTGGGCATGGGACCGAAGACCGGACTCAGCAATGTGCTGACTGGAAACGCTACCCTGCAACAGGCAGTTTCACGCTCGACGATTTTGCCCACTCTGTTCGTGCTCACCGCCGGCACTCCGCCTCCGAATCCCGCGGAACTCCTGGCCTCGTCCAACATGAAAGACATTCTGGCGGAGCTGCGCGAACAATACGATCACATCATTGTGGACACGCCGCCCACCCTGTCAGTGACCGACGCGGTGGTCATGTCCACCCGCGCGGATGCTGTGGTTCTCGTCATCCGTTCTGGTCAAACCACCAAGCAGGCCCTGCGACGCTCCCGCGAAATACTGATGCAGGTCAATGCCCGGGTCGCCGGGGTCCTGCTCAATGCCGTCGATCTCACTTCTCCCGACTATTACTACTATTACGAATATCAGGGAAAATACGGCCATCGCTATTATCAGGAAGACGATCTCGAGGAAGGTGAAGACTCGGTTCCCACATCGACCAGTGCCTAAGCGGCAGGCTGATCCCGGGCCGTAGCCATTCCTGTTACGTGATCCTGTAAGTACGCTGAACCTGCAACCATCCAGATGCGAATTTCGCTGACCACTCCTGCCAGGAAAATTTCTCTGGCTCTGGCGTTTGTCTTGCTGGCGGCCGTTTACCTGTTGCTGGTGGCTCGCCAGTTTGGCGCCGCCTATTTTTCCCAGCGCGCCGATCTCGCCGATTTGCAAAGGTCAGTCCGGTGGGAACCGGGCAACGCCGACTATCGCCATCATCTCGGCCGCTATTTTTTTCTCGTAGAACGATCTCCGGAAGCGGCGGTCGAATCTTATCGCGCCGCCATCGCCTTGAATCCATTTCAGGCCCGCTACTGGTTTGATCTTGCAGCCGCCTATCAGTTTCTCGGCAACACCGATGCACAAAAGGACGCCCTCGAGCACGGACTGATTGCCGATCCTAAGACCCCCGACCTCGCCTGGGAAGCGGGCAATTTCTACCTCGCGCAGGCAGAGCCCGAAAAGGCCTTGCAACAGTTTCGCGTGGTCATGGAAAACTATCCTCCCTTAACCATTGCGGCTTTGAAGCTGAGTTGGCGGGTCAAGCCCGACATTGAATTTCTGCTGCGCGATATCGTTCCCGCTACACCGGCGGTCTACACAGCCTTTCTGGATTTTCTGGTCGCGCAAAAACAGACAGCGGCCGCAGCCAGGGTCTGGACCGAATTAGTGGAGATGCGGCAACCGGTCGCCCCAGCCCTGGCTTTCGTGTATGTGCGCTTTCTTGTGGCGCAGCACGAGGTCGACCAGGCACGCATCGTGTGGCAACAGGCCAGCGCCCTGTGCGGACTCTCTGCCTACCAGCCCTCAAGCGAAAATCTTATCGTCAATGGCGACTTCAGTTTGAATGTTTTGAATGGCGGCTTCGATTGGCAGTATCGACAATCCCGGGAAATTTCCCTCGCTCTCGATCCCACCCAGTCGCACAGTGGCCATCGCTCGCTGCTTATTACTTTCGACGCACAAAAGGCCGAAGACGCCGGCATCGCGCAATTGGTGCCCGTCTTACCCTCCACCAAGTACGACTTTTCCGCTTACTTTAAATCTGAAAATATCGAGGGCGCGGGCGGGCCCCGCTTCGCTGTTCAGGACCTTTACAACGAGACCACCTTTTTCGCCAGCGATGAATTGAAAAACGCGGATTTCTGGAAAGAAGTGAACGGAGACTTCACCACCGGGCCCGATACCAGGCTACTACTGGTCCACATTCGCCGCGAACCTCCAGGGATGCCGATTCGCGGCAAGCTGTGGATTGATACCGTGCGTCTGGTAGCTCAGGAATCGGGGCCGGATGCAGGCAAAGACCGCTTATGAACGCTTCGAATGAGGCCTCGCGATTTCCCGCGCTGACCCCGGTCGCCACCGAGCTTCCAGTCCAGCCCGCCCGGACCGCGGCGCCCGATCGCGTGGTCTTCTATGGAGTGTTTGCCCTGCTGCTTTTCGCGCCTCTCGCCTTCGGATCCGTCGAGCCCTGGTCAATCTTCGTCCTGGAGGCGGGCTCCGTTCTCCTCCTTCTGCTCTGGATCGTCCGGCAATCTTTGTCCGGTGAAATCACTTTTACCACCAATCCCCTATTCGCTCCCATGTTGGCTTTTGCTTTGTGCATCGGCCTCCAACTTTTGCCCGGACGCACCGCCTATCGGTATGAAACTATCTCTTCGGGCCTGCTTTACTGCGCGTATGGCATTCTTTGCTTCCTGGTAAATCAGACCTTCCTGCGGACATCCCAGGTTCAGACCCTCACCAAAATAATTTCCGGCTACGGATTTCTGCTCGCATCTTTCGCGTTAGTGCAGGGCCTGACCGCAACCACCCGGCTGTACTGGATGCGAACTCCCCGCACCGGTGGTTGGATTTATGGCCCCTACGTAAACCACAACCACTATGCCGGGCTCATGGAACTGCTGCTGCCGGTTCCCTTGATTTTCTCGCTTACGCGGGGCGCACGCGGTCCGCGAAAGATTATGGCAGGCCTGGCCGCCGCGGTGATGGGCTGTACCATTTTTCTGTCCGGATCCCGCGGCGGTATGCTGGCGTTTCTGGTGCAGATCGGCCTGTTGTCTGCAATCGCGGGCTGGCGTGAGAAAAACCGCAAACTCACCCTGGCATTGGCCTCGTTTCTAGCCATTGCACTCGGACTGGTCCTGTGGCTGGGCGGAGCGGAACTCGCCAAACGCCTGACCAGTATTCATTCCGAAGCCCGGGCCGAACTGTCCGGCGGCACACGGATCGAGATCGATCGCGACGCGCTTCATATGTTTGCCGCCAAACCCATAGCCGGATGGGGGCTTGGGACTTTTCCCGACGTCTATCCCCAATTTCGCAGCTTTCACACCAATTTTTTTATCAATCAAGCACACAACGATTATCTGCAGCTGCTGGTCGAAATGGGTGCAGTCGGATTTGTCATCATGCTCTGGTTTCTCGGCACTCTCTTTCGCACAGCTTTGAGGAAATTGAAAAACTGGCCTGAAGAGACCAATGGCGCAGTTGCCCTGGCTGCGCTGCTCGGAATTACGGGGATTCTGATTCACAGCTTCGTCGACTTCAATTTGCAGATCCCGGCCAACGCGGCGATCTTCTATGTATTTTGTGTAATCGCAGCCATGGATTCAAAGTTCGGGAAATCGCGGCGGAAGCTGGTTCGAAGAGTTGAGCGGATGGAGCCACCCGCGGAAGTTATCAATGCGGAGCCAGCAGAAGGCCTGGGTTTCAACTGAGTTTGAGTTTCGCGGAAGACTACGGCGCGGACGCACTCACTGGAGTGTTGCCTTGCAGCAGAACCCAGGTCAGCAACCCACCCACCGCAGCCGCTCCGCCATAAATCACTACCGGATGATCCAGGAGAGCGCCACTGCTGCCGGGGACGGCGCCGCCGCCCTTCCTTCTTTTCTTCTTTTTCTTTTCGCTGTCTACCGTGGTCTGCTGTCCCTGCGAAAGGGTTGAGGTGGTTGAGCCGTCATTCACGTTTACATCGCCCTTTTGCGCGATGATCTGGACCGTGCCATCAGTCCCCTGTTTCACCTGGAATTCCGTCCATCCCGGGGATGCCGGAACCACCGTGACTTCTCCGACCTGGGTGCTTAATCCTTTTGAGGTCGCAACGGCCAGGCCGCCATGTTCAAGCCCGACGCCGGAGCCATCAAAGCGGACCAGCGAATCGGCCAGCACAATCACATTCGAACCCGACGCATTGATGCTGGCCATGGAATCAGCTTTGGTCTGCACCATGTCTCCGGGGAAAATCGCCGAATTTTGCGGCACAGCACTGCCATTGATCCACGCCGTCCCTTTAGCATAGAGCATCGCCGGATTGGAATCCGCCGCCCACAGCGACGCCGGTACGACGGCAATAAGCAGCCAACAGGCAACTTGGCGGGGCCTGGTGCAACTCATGAATCCACTCCGATCAAGTGTTGAAAGTATGGTTAATCGTATCCCCACCCTCCCGAGGCGTCAATTGCTTATCTCGACAGCCGGGGAGTCATCAAGCCCAAAAACGTCCACTCCCGATACCGGACCGGCCGGTTACTCCTGTAACCGGCGAATGTCGAAAACACTCAACGGATCGCCGCGAATCTGAAAACCTAGTGCTGCACACAACTACCGAATCACCAGAATCAACGTGTTAAAATTCTGAGGCGAAAAACTACATAATTTATGACGACTTCTTTAGTGCCCACAGCTAACTCTGTTGCTGAACTGAAAACCAGGATTGAAAAGCGCCAGGTCCGGGTCGCCATCATCGGACTGGGTTATGTCGGATTGCCGCTCGCCCTGCTCTATACGGATCAGAAGGTCCGGGTCACAGGTTTCGATATCGACCAGCGCAAAATTACGACTCTCAGTCAGGGCGGATCCTACATCGTCCGCATCCTGCCCAGCGAAATTCAGGAAGCTCGTTCCAAGGGCTTCGATGCCACCTCGGATTATGCCCAGCTCGGCGACATGGACGCCATCATTATCTGCGTCCCCACCCCGCTGAACGAGTATCACGAGCCTGACCTCAGCTACATCACCGACACTGCCAAAGCAATCGCGCCCCACCTGCGGGCCGGCCAGTTGGTGGTCCTCGAGAGCACAACCTATCCCGGCACCACCGAAGAGGTCATGATTCCGATTCTTGAAAAAGGAAACAAGAACGGTCTCAAAGCGTCGCGTGGTGGAGCCCCCAACGGACAGGAAATTTACGTCGCCTTTTCGCCCGAACGCGAAGATCCCGGCAACACTTCGGTTGCGCGGCGGGACATTCCTAAAGTGGTCGGCGGTCTTGATGCCCAGGCTACGGAAATGGCGGCTGCACTCTACGGCACCATCTTCAACCGGATCGTCCGTGTATCTTCTCCAGCCGCGGCGGAAATGACCAAGCTGCTGGAAAACATCTATCGTTGCGTGAACATCGCCCTGGTCAATGAGTTAAAGATGCTCTCGCTGCGCATGGGTCTGGATATCTGGGAGGTCATCGAGGCGGCTTCGACCAAGCCTTTCGGCTTTCAACCGTTCTATCCCGGCCCCGGCCTGGGCGGACACTGCATTCCCGTCGATCCTTTTTATCTTTCGTGGAAGGCCAAGGAATGGGATTTCCGAACCCGCTTCATCGAACTGGCCGGCGAGATCAACATCGGCATGCCTTATCACGTGATCGATTACGTGTCCAAGGCACTCAACCAGCACAAAAAAGCGCTGAATGGCGCCAAGGTCCTGGTGCTCGGGCTGGCTTACAAGAAAGACATCGACGATCTGCGTGAATCGCCTTCACTCACCATCATCGAATTGCTGCAACAGCAGGGAGCGGTGGTCAGCTACAACGATCCCTTCTTCCCCACCGTCGGCAAGGGCCGTAAATACGATCTGCAGATGAAGAACACTCCGCTGGATAATCTTGGCCAGTATGATTGCGTGCTGATCGTTACGGATCACTCCGACTACGACTACAAGGGCATAGTTCGTGATTCGAAACTGGTCGTCGACACGCGCAACGCGACCAAGGGCATCGACAGCCCGAAAATCGTACGCTGCTAAAGTTCAAGGCGGAGCCGCCGCGACTTCAAACGCGGTCGGCTCCGCCTTTTTTCTTCAAGGGCTCTATCTTCCCACAGCGCTGCGTTCCTCGCAGCGGCCCGTTCCGTGCCTGCCTCCGTTTCTTATCTGACATTTCCAGGATGGGAACTTCTTGCTTTTTGATTGTGGCATCGGGAAATTTCTTTGAGATAATGGCGCAGGCAAGTCAGCGTTGGAACGTATCGCTTCCGGTTGGTAATTCTCTCCCCAGGTCTGGTCAGTATGCCCGAGACTTACGAAAACGCCCCGTTTTCTCTCCTCCCCGAGCGGCGGCCGCCCTGGAAGGAATTCGTTTTAACCATGGGTCTGCAGGGTATCGCTCTTTTTGCCATCGCCTGGGCGGCAGTGCTGAACTTGGCGGTGCTCGATCAGCCCGCACATGACTATCACTTTATAAGGCTGGTCGAAACCCCGCCGGTCGAGAATCATGAACCGGCGCCGGTAAAGGAAATTCTCCAGCCGCGCGCAGTTCGCCTGGAAACACCGCTGGCTGATGTGCTGCGCTTGCCCCCGCCGGAAGTGAAACCGAAAATTGCCGTCGAAGAGACTCTGCTCGCCCCCAAAGTAGAAATCGCCGCAACGAAACCCCTATCCCTTCCGTCCACCGCGCCGGCGATTCCCCGGCAGTTGGTGAAGACCCAGGTATTTTCTTCCGGAAGTTCCGCCGTCCCCAGCATTGCGCAAGCTCCGAAGAACGTGCAGACCGGCGGCTTTGGCGATCCTAACGGGGTGGGCGTGCACGAGAACAATGCCAAGCCGGTAAACGTCGCGCTGGCCGGATCATTTGATCTGCCGAGCGGTATCGGCCAGGGGAACGGCAGCGGAGGAGACCAAGGGAGACGCGGGGTCGTGGCCAGCGCCGGATTCGGCAGCGGCGTCGCCACCGGGGACGGAAGCGGGAAACTGAATTCTTCTAGCGGCAACGGAGTGCAGAAGAGTGGTTTTGGCGATGCCCAGGCAGTGTCAGTCGCGCAGGCTCGTCCCAAGACGTTAGACGACAACGCTGGAAAGTTAATACCCGCCGAAGTAATTTCCAAGCCAGCCCCCGCATACACCGCTGAAGCCAGAAACCTGCGCATCGAAGGCGAAGTTGTGCTGGAGGTGGTCTTCGAAGCCTCGGGCAAGCTTCGCGTAGTGCGCGTTGTGCAAGGCCTCGGCCACGGGCTCGACGAGTCAGCCACCCATGCCGCAGAACAGATTCGTTTCAAGCCCGCCCGGCGCGATGGCCAGCCGTCAGACTATGCAGCCCAGCTGCACATCGTCTTTCAACTCGCGTGATTCTGTAGCGCTACGGTCAAGCCGCGAGGCCATGCCGGGATATTTTGCTTGCCTGGAGAATTCAGTAAGAGAAGTGAGGGAATTCTGAACCTGAACCCGGTTGGTGGCTGGGGACCAAGCCGGGATCGAGCTTACTGAATCGCGCTGCCGACCGAAGAAAATACGTTGTTGGCGTTGGAACCGATCAGGCGGATGGTGCCGACTACAATAACCAGTATCACTGCCAGCATCACGGCATATTCGGCAACGTCCTGTCCTTGATCGTCGTGCCAAATCTGTTTCAGCAAGTTCGCCATCGGCGCTCTCCTTGGATTGCCTGTTGCACTACAAAACTTCGCTTTCACTTGGGATACGTCAGATTCAAACACCGTCACACACGTAGCTTGGGTTCGAGTCTGCTACTAGATTAGCTTTGAGGCAGCCCAAAAGCCAATAGCCCAGTTGTGGGAGCCTATAGCACTAAAGTGCTACGTCCTTAGGCTATTGTCTTAATCGGCAAGTCCTGGTTCACGGCAAACAGCGCCAGTTCCAGGCGGGTCGATACCCCTAGTTTGTCGAAAATGTTGCTCAGGTGATGTTTGACCGTATCTTCACTGATCTTGAAATACTCGGCGATTTCTTTGTTGGAGTAACCGGCTACCACCGCTGAAACGATCTCCAACTCGCGTGGGGTAAGTCCGAACTTCTTCTGCTTGGCTTCCTCCCCGGACGACTGCACCAGGTTTCTAAGATATTGCACCAGGTTGGAAACGCTTTCTCGTCCCACCCAGTACTCGCCTGACATCACGGTGTGGATGCTTTTGAGCAAAAGCTGGGTGGCGGAATCCTTTAGTACGACTCCGCGGGCGCCTAATTGAAGCGCCTCGATAATTTGCTTTTTCTCGGCGGCGGCGGTCAGAAGAATGATGCGAACCGAATGCGCCGGACCGGTACTCATCTCGCGCAGCGCCTCCAGTCCGGGCATGCGTGGCATGGCCAGATCCAGAAGCATGATGTCAGGCTTCAGTTGCTGCGCCATCTTCACCGCCTCGGCGCCATCGCAGGCTTCGCCAATCACCTTCAGATCGGACTCTGCCTCGAGTAGCCGGCGCAGACCATCGCGAAAGATGGGATGGTCATCTGCAATCACAATTCGCACTGGCTGACTTCTTCGATTATCCATACGCAGCTGCCGGCTTTTGCGGGACGCTGATTTCGAGACGCGACCCTTGCCCCGGATTCGATTCTATCGTGAGTTCACCTGCAATGACACGCACCCGTTCCTTGATAACTACAGGCCCTTTGCCCAGGGCGTCCAGCTCCGCCTGAGAAAGCCGTCCGGTAAAAGGAAAGCCGCGCCCGTCGTCTTCAATCAGCAGCGTCCAATTGCCGTTTCGCGCGCTCAACCGGACCAGCGCGCTATGGGCGTGGCTGTGTTTGCGAACGTTGACCAATCCCTCCTGCACGATTCGGGTCAACTCCCGGCACACCGGCTGGGGCATATCCAACTCCTGCAGATCGGACGAAAACCGGGCCGTAATTCCCGTCTCCCGCTGAAATCTTTCCACCGTATCCAGCAGGAATCCGATTAACTTCCGCGAGTCGACATCAAGCGACTTCATCTGCTGCATCAATTCTCTGAGCTTCAGGACCTCTTCGCGCAGCAGCCCCTGAATCCGGCCCAGCTCTTCCGGAACCATGTCTGAGCGGGTAGCCGACTGGCGGCGCAACACATCCACTTGCATTTCGACGGCAATCAGCGACTGCACCGCGCCATCGTGCAGATCGCGGGCGAAGCGGGCACGCTCCAGGGCCCCTGCGCGCAGGCGCAGGCGTCTTAACAGGTAGACGTTATAAACCGCGGGGCCGATCTGGCGCACTAGTTCCTGTAAAAATCTCAGCTCTTCAGTCGTCTCCCCGGTCAACGCCGGCTCCAGAAAGAAAATTCGCCCCCACCATTCCTTTCCGAAGACGAAAGAAACCATCATGAGGTTGGTGAAGGGATGCTGCTGCGCCAGCCTGTCCAGAAAAGCCGCAGAGGCAGTGGGAATGGGTTGTCCCGCATGGTCGAGGCCCACCAGTTCATATCCGCGGTCCACTTTGCGGCCATTCTTTCGCACCCAGGAGGTTTCGGCCGCATAGTCGAACAGGTAAGTATCGCGGTCGGAAGATGCGGGATCGAGCCAGCGGAAATACGACGCTTCGCCTTTTCGCAGCAGCATCTCGCCCACATACACGCGATGTCCGTTCGCTTCCTGGGATGCGATCAGGGCGCGTTCCGCGCCGTACATAACCAGCAGGTCGCCGACAATTTCCTGCAGAGTGCCGCTCAGTCCGGCCTCCACCCTCACTTTGCCCAGAATGCGGGCGATGACCGCTTTCTCCGAGCGCAATTGTTTTTGCTGCTCCGCCAGATAACCCAGCAGAAGACCCATCACCAGCAGGTAAATGGAGAGCATGAACAGACGTTTAGGATCGAAATCCACCGCCTGGGCGCCCAATCGCGGCAGGTGATAGCGCGCGAGAAAACGGTCCACCCCGGCGAAGAAGCCCAGGTGGAAGGCCAGACTCTCAAACCACAATAGCGAGATCGCCGACGCGGCCGTCGCTACCGTCTCCCAAACCCCCCAGCGATAGGCAGCCGCCGCCAGAACAAAAACAAAGAACAGAAAAAATGGATTGGCCTCGCCGGTCGCGAAAATCGATATCAAAGCCGGCCATACGATGTCCGCGGCATGCACCAGCCTGCGAAAGTAAGCGGTCGACTGTTCCCGCCGCCGCAGCAGCAATATGACAATGACACCCTGCGCGATGTAAAAGGCCAACAGGCCGTAAGCCCAGAACGAATAGCGGATCTCAACCGGATCCATCCGGATCGCCACCAGGGCAGAAATAGCCAGGAAAACCCGAGCCGTCGCCAGCCATCGCTCGATGCGGCGAATCTCGCCGGGACCGATGGGAGCTCTCTGCCGCCAGAGAAACCGATGTCGCAGCGCTTGAAAAGGCAATGAGTACAACTCTCCGAAGATGCCCCCGATACTATTGGCTGGAAGCAAAAAAGAGCAAGCACAACCTGCAGGAAAGGCCACTAGCATGATCCAGCAGAGCGAACATCCTGCCGGTGGCTGAACCCTCCTCCAGCAGTTTCGCAGGAATCGCCTTCCCCCTCTATAATGCCGAGTTCGTCGAATTGGTCTTCCGGTTGTGATTGCTGACGATCGCGACCATCGCTCCCGCGGAGGAAATGAATGCGCTCTGGGTTCCGGGTTTTTCTGCTGGCATTTTTGTGCGTCCTGCTTCTCGCCGCCTCTCCCGACGTGCAGCAACCGTTGAACGGTTATTCCGCCGCGTCATCCAGCGCCCAGCGCGATTGGGAGACGAAATTCCGCGCCATACCCGAGCCGGAAAACTTACGTCAGTACATGCAGCGCCTCACCGCCCGCCCCCACCATGTCGGCTCGCCCTACGACAAAGACAATGCCGAATGGATGCTCGCAAAATTCAAGGAGTGGGGTCTCGACGCCAGCATCGAAAATTTCGATGTCCTCTTTCCCACCCCAAAAGTGCGCGCCGTGGAACTGGTCGAACCCACCAAGTTTGTCGCCAAATTGCAAGAGCCTGCGCTCTCCATCGATCCCACCTCCAACCAGCAAGCCGAACAGCTTCCCACTTACAACGCCTACTCGGCCGACGGCGACGTCACCGCTCCTCTGATTTACGTCAACTACGGCACTCCGGATGACTACGAGAAACTCGAACGAATCGGAGCCTCCGTCAAAGGCGCAATTGTTATCGTGCGCTACGGAAATTCGTGGCGAGGCATCAAGCCTAAAGTAGCGGCGGAACATGGCGCGGTCGGATGTCTCATCTACTCGGATCCAGCCGACGATGGTTACGTACAAGGCGATGTCTTTCCGGTGGGCGCCTGGCGTCCCCGCGATGGCGTGCAGCGCGGCAGTGTCATGGACATGCCGATCTACCCCGGCGATCCGCTCACCCCCGGCGTGGGCGCCACCAAAGATGCCAAGCGTCTCGACCTCAAGGATGTCAAAACCATCACCAGAATTCCAGTGCTGCCGATCTCCTACGCCGACGCGCAACCATTGCTCGCCGCGCTGAAGGGTGAAGTGGTTCCCGAGGCCTGGCGCGGTTCCCTGCCCCAGACCTATCACCTGGGACCGGGCCCGGCCAAGGTTCATTTGAAACTGCAATCGAATTGGGACATCAAAACTCTCTACGACGTGATCGTAAAGATTCCAGGATCCACCAATCCCGACGAGTGGATCGTCCGTGGAAATCATCACGACGCCTGGGTGAATGGCGCCGAAGATCCGGTTTCGGGCACCGTGGTTCTGATGGAAGAAGCACGCGGCTTCGCCAACTTGCTTAAGCAGGGTTGGAAACCTAAGCGAACCATCATTTATTGCGTGTGGGATGGCGAGGAAGAGGGCTTGCTGGGATCGACCGAGTGGGGCGAAACTCACGCCGAGGAACTCCGCCAGCACGCGGTGGCCTACATCAATAGCGACGGCAACGGCCGCGGTTATCTCGGCATGGGCGGCTCGCATACGCTTGAAAGATTCATCAACGGCGTCGCGCGCGATATTCAGGATCCGGAGAAAAAAATTACCGGTTTGGAAGCGCGATCAACTGAAGGCAATCGCCGATGCCAAGACTCCGGAAGAGCGCAAGGAAGCCCGCGAGCGGGCTGACCTTCGCATCGACGCTCTGGGCTCGGGGTCAGATTGGACTGTCTTCCTTGATCATCTTGGCATCTCTACCCTCAGCCTCGAGTTATGGCGACGAGGATGGCGGCGGAATCTACCATTCCATCTACGACGATTTTTACTGGTACACCCACTTCTCCGATACCGACTTCAGCTACGGACGCGCTCTCTCACAAACAGCCGGAACCGCAGTCATGAGGCTGGCCGACGCAGATCTGCTGCCCTACGATTTCACCGCTCTCGCCGACACCATCAATCGCTACCTGGACGAACTGCAAAAGCTTTTGACAGTCAAAGCAGGATGAGGCCACGGAGCGCAATAAAGAACTCGATGAGGGAGTTTACACCGCCGTCGCCGATCCCAAAAAAGTTTCGGTTCCACCGCCTACGGCGCTGGAGATTCCTCCCCACTTGAACTTCGCGCCTCTACAAAACGCCTCCGCCGCGCTCACTCGCAGCGCCGACCGTTACCAGAAAGCGCTGGAAAAAATGACCGCGAACGGCGAACTCAGGATCAACCCCGCTGCCCTGCAGGCCCTGAACGCAAAACTCATGCAGAGCGAACACAAGCTCTCTTCTCCCCAAGGATTGCCGGGCAGGCCCTGGTTCCAGCACCTGATTTATGCTCCCGGCGCATACACCGGTTATGGGGTCAAAACCATTCCCGGCGTGAGAGAAGCCATCGAACAGAAAAAATGGAAAGAAGCCGACGAGCAAATCGTACGCGTGGCCAATGCGCTCCAGGATGAAGCCGCTCTGGTCGATCGCATCCGCCCAGGAACTGGAGAAGTTCCAGTCGCCCTAAAGAACGCGGCCGGCACAGCTTGCATCATGTACACCTGGGCAATAGCGAAGTTGCGGAGCATGTGCGGGCATGTTCGGATCACGCGGCCATCCACTCACTGTCATCCCGAGTGAAGCATTGGTTCCGCGAAGCGGAACACAATGCGCAGTCGAGGGACCTTGCGTTTCTAGGTTGAGTTCTAGCGTCGCTTCTAGCGTCGGGCTTAGCTTGAGTTTTTCGCCCGAGTTTGGCGCTTAAGTGGGATCGGCCCATGCTCGACGTCACACTTCGGCGCAACGGCCTAACACCGTACTGATTGCGGACCGCTAATTAAGTCCAGCTTCCCGCCGATGGTTAAAGGATGTCACGTCTCCTGATCTGCCAGGATCAGTGCCGAACCTCGTTTATTCCAGCGTTGCCGCGCTTTGTTTCTCCCCCTGCCTGGCATAGCGTCGCCATGAAACCATCGTCAGCGGTCATAATCTTCTGCTCAGGAAGATGGCAGTGAAAAGCAGCCGGCCGTTGAAAGCCTTTTTGATGTCGCGAAGGCGCACCGTCTATGGCCACATTTTGCTCTGTCTCTGCTTCATTCCCATCAGCCTCTTTCTCAGCCGTCCCGACGTAATTCTGGTTGCTCGTCTGGGATCCGTCGTCTGGTATCCGGCCACTGCGGTTTCGCTGGCTCTGATGCTGGCAGTGAGTCCCTGGTATGTTTTCCTGACTTGTATCTGCGACACCCTGGCCAGTGCAATGTACTACCACCAGCCGGTCGCGTCTTTCAGTGAACTGCTGGGTAGCGTAACCGGGGCGGTTCTTTATGCCCTCACCGCATATCTGCTGCGCGGGCCGCTGAGAATCGATCTGGGTCTGCGGCGCCAGCGCGACGTTCTCAGATATCTTTTTATAACGACGGCTGCGGGATTGCTGGCGAGCCTTGTGGGTGTCGCTGGACTGACGCTCGACGGCACCATCCCCTGGAGCGATTACTGGGGAGACGTCATCGCCTGGTTTTCCGGAGACGGCATTGGCCGCTTCGGCGTCGCCCCTTTCCTGCTCATCCATATCTTCCCGTTCGTTCGAAAAAAGCTGTTCAACGAAAAATATGCTCCGCCGGAAAGCGGCCAACGAGCGCTTTACCATCCCGGCGGCGCTGGAAGCGGTCGGTCAGGGTTGTGCAACTTTGCTCGTGCCTTTCATCATCTTCGGCCCGCGCTGGGTCTCGCTGGAGCTTTTCTATCTGAGCTTCATTCCGATCATCTGGATTGCCATGCGTCAGGGGATCAGGCGGGCTGTCGCCGGGCTGATCGCGCTGAACTTTGCGGTCGTCCTCGCCATGAATCGGTTTCCCCCACCGCCGTCCATGATTGTCAAAACCACATTCTTTATGTTGGTTGTGTCCTCGATCGGGCTGATTCTGGGATCGATCGTGACCGAACGGCTGCGCATCAGCGCGCAACTCATGCAGCGCACCAGCTACTTGAATTCACTCATAGAGAACAGCCCGCTTGGAATCATCGTGCTGGATCAGAAGTCGAACATCGAGTTGACCAATCCGGCGTTTCAAAAGCTGTTTCAACATGACCCAACTGGCACTCACATCGATGCCTCTTTCACCACTCCGCAGGAAAGCGCAATCGTGGGGGCCAAGATTCGCCGTGGACAACCGTTTCACGGACTGGTACAGCGCCGGCGCAAAGACGGCAAGATCATGGACATGGATCTGCACGCTGTACCCCTGATGGTTAACGGAGTTCAGCGCGGAGCTCTCGGCATCTACACCGACATTTCGGAGCAGATCAAGGCCTTACAAGCCGAACATCAACATGCCGAGTCTCTGAATCGGATGGTGGCGGAACTGTCGATTGCGAAAACCGCCGCCGAAACCGCCACCCGAGCCAAAAGCGAATTCCTGGCCAACATGAGTCATGAAATCCGTACCCCGATGAACGGAATCATCGGCATGACCGAGTTGGCGCTCGATACCGAGCTCACCACCGAGCAGCATGAATACTTGAGCATGGTGAAATCGTCAGCCGACTCGTTATTGTCGCTGATCAACGACATCCTGGATTTTTCCAAAATCGAAGCCGGCAAACTGGTGCTGGAAAATGTCGCTTTCGGATTGCGCCAGGCTTTGTCCAACACCATTGACATTCTCACCTTGCGCGCGCAACAAAAAGGCTTGCAACTCCGTTGCGAATTTTCTCCCGGCTTGCCGGACGGATTGATCGGCGATCCAGCCCGGCTGAGCCAGATCATCGCCAACCTGGTAGGAAACGCTTTGAAATTCACCTCTCAAGGGGAAATCGTGCTCCGGATAACCATGAACCATGAGCCGCCGGATCAGGCTGCCTATCACTTCAGCGTAGCCGACACCGGCATCGGAATTTCTCCGGATAAGCAAAAACTGATCTTCGAAGCCTTCACTCAGTCCGATAATTCGACTACCCGGCAATTCGGCGGAACCGGTCTGGGCCTTTCAATCTCTTCGCAGCTGGTTGCTTTGATGGGGGGCAGCATCTGGGTGGAAAGCCAATCCGGCCAGGGCAGCACATTTCATTTCAAAGTACACTTTGGGCTTCAGGCGGAAAAGCTAAAGCCGGATTCGGCGGCCGATCGACCGCAAGTTCATTCCCACTCAGTCACAGTGGGACGTCGGCTCAGGATTCTGTTGGCGGAAGACAACCTGGTGAATCAGAAAGTTGCGACTCGCTTTCTTGAGAAAAGAAATCATACCGTCGTGGTTGCCGAGTCCGGCAAAAAAGCGGTGGATGCGTGGCGAAAACAATCCTTCGACCTGATTCTGATGGATGTGCAGATGCCGGAAATGGATGGATTCGAGGCGACAGCGGTGATTCGTCAGAATGAACAAGGCAGCTCCCGGCACATTCCCATCATCGCCATGACCGCTCACGCCCTGGTCGGCGATCGCGAACGCTGCTTGTCTGCGGGCATGGATGACTACGTATCCAAGCCCATCAACAACATTCATTTGTTCGAGGCCATCGAAAGGCTACTGCCCGCCGTCGCCCAGGCGCACGCTTAGGCCTCTAGAGTTGTGAAGGCAAGCGCCGGCTCGTTTTCTTCGGTCCGCTTCAGTTGCCCACAAGCGGCATAGATGTCGCGGCCTCGAGGGCGACGGACGAAAGTGGGCACGCCGGCAACCTTTAGGATTTTCTGGAATTCCAGGACCCGTTCCTGCGCAGGAGTACGGAACGCGATTCCGGGGCCGGGATTCAAAGCAATCAGATTGACCTTGGCGCGTATTCCCCGAATCAATTCCACGAGTTCGCGCGCATTTTCGCGGGAATCGTTGACCCCGTCGAGCAGCACGTATTCAAAGGTCAGCTTCTCACGGCTGCGCAGGGGAAAATCGCGTGCGGCCGCAACCAGCTTTTCCAGGTCCCACTTGCGATTAAGCGGCATCAGCTGAGTTCGCTGCGCATCGTTCGAGGCATTGAGCGAGATGGCCAGCTTGGGACGAACCGCTTCCGCGCCAAAATCATAGATGCGCGGCACGATGCCCGCCGTCGAAACCGTCATGCGCGACTCTGGTATTCCCACTCCTTCTACCAGCAGATGGACGGCCTTTATGAAATTCTCGTAGTTCAGGAAGGGTTCTCCCATTCCCATGAAAACCAGGTTTACGCGTTCCAGCGGAGGAGAGACCTGTTGATGGTTAAGCACCGCACATACCTGTCCTACGATTTCTCCGGCGGTAAGATTGCGTTTTATTCCCAGCAACGCGGTCAGGCAAAACTGGCAATCGACGGCGCACCCTACCTGGCTGGACACGCAAATGGTTGCGCGCGCCCAGGAGCGTCCGGCGGTCTCTGTCTGGATGTCGGCCTCGCTGCCGTCACCGGCTTCCCCTCCGTCGCCCTCCGGCATCCAGACGGTTTCAACCGTCTGGCCGTCGTCGCAAGCCACCAGATAGCGAACCGTGCCGTCCACCGAGACAAACTTCTTGTCGATTCGAGGAAGGCCGACAGAAATTCCCTTCTCCGATAAGGACCGGCGAAAGTCCTGCGGCAGCGTCGAAATCTGGTCGGGAGTTTCCACGCGCTGGCGATACAGCGCTTCAAAAAGCTGGCGGGCGCGGTACGGCGGCTGCTCGAACTCCTCGACCAGCAACGCCAGTTCCGGAAGCTGAAGTCCTAAAAGCGAATTGTTCGTGACCTGACCCATGGTTCGACTTAAAGATTTGCATCTATTGTAGAGGAAGTCAGTTAGCGCCTTGAACCCGACACTTGGCTTCGACTTGGAATCTCTGAACGTAAGCTATTGATTCTAAGAAGCTAAGCCAGCATTGGCCGCAAACGAGCAGGGTGTGCAACAATAACTGCAGGGGCATTGTGGAAAACTTGCCCCGATTGGAATCCATGGTCCAGGAAGTACGCAATATCCGTCGTGAAGTTCTGCCTAACGGGCTCACTCTCATCACCGAAGAGATGGAACACATTCGCTCCGCCTCCATGGGAATCTGGATCAAGACCGGTTCCCGGGACGAAGACCTGCAATGGAATGGCATCTCCCATTTCATCGAGCACATGGTTTTCAAAGGTACGAAGAATCGCAGCGCGGAGGAGATCGCACGCCAGGTCGATTCTATCGGCGGCAACCTCGACGCTTTCACCGCCAAGGAATGTATCGGCTTCAATGTAAAAGTTCTGGACGAGCATTTGCCCATCGCCACCGAAGTGTTGAGCGACCTGGTCCTCAATCCGGTCTTCGATGCCACCGACATTGGCCGCGAGCGCGGCGTTATCCTCGAAGAAATAAAAATGGACGAGGACAATCCCGACTACCTGGTGCATGAAATCTTCACCCAGAGTTTCTGGAAAGACCACCCGCTCGGCAAACCGATTCTTGGCACCAAGGACACGGTTAAGAAGTTCGAACGCGATCCAGTCCTGGATTTCTACAAACAGCGTTTCGCTCCCGGCAACATGATCATCTCCGCCGCCGGACATCTCAAACACGAGCAGTTCGTGGATTTGGTGAACCAGCACTTCGGCCAGATGAAGCCGGTGAAAAATGGCTTCCACAGCGCTCCGCCGCAAACCGCGGCGCGCATTATCATGCGCAACAAGAAATCTCTGGAACAAGTGCAGATCTGCGTGGGTGTTCCGTCGCATCCCATTGCCCACGAGGACCGCCATGCTTCCTACATTTTGAATACGCTGCTGGGGGGCGGAATGAGTTCGCGTCTGTTCCAGAACATTCGCGAACGCCAGGGCCTGGCCTACGCTATCTACAGCGATTTGTCGCCTTACCGCGATACCGGCTGCCTCTCGGTTTACGCTGGGACTTCGCGCGAATCCGCGGGCAAAGTGGTGCAGTCGGTGGTCTCGGAATTCCGCAAGCTCAAGGAGCAGCCCGTCCCGGAAGAAGAGTTGCGCCGATCCAAAGATCAGTTGAAAGGCAGCCTGATGCTGTCGTTGGAATCCTCCAGCGCGCGCATGTCGAATCTCGCCCGCCAGGAAATGTACTTTCGATCACTTCTACACGCTCGATGAACTGATCGATCGCATTGAAAGAGTAACTGTCGAACAGTTGACTGCACTGGCCAATGAGTTCTTCCAGACCGAATCGATCGCCGTAACCGTGCTGGGAAATCTGAACGGATTGAAGCTGAAGCGCGATCAACTTGCCTGCTGAAACGTTAAGCCAAACTTAACTCGATAATTTTTCTTTCCGCCGCACGCGAACACTTTCACTCTGCGAAAGTTCCGGCCTCGCGGAAAAAAGATGCCCGTCACTTTCACCGAATTCTTCGCATCCAATTTAGTAACTGAGCAGCCACCGGGCGTGACGATCGAAGTAAACCGATGAGCTGTCCTGGATCGGAGGATGGTTATGGCGCAGGTAATCGAGTTTTACATTCCATCGCGTTTTAGAGCGAAAGTGAAATGGGTACCCCTCGAGCAGCGCGGAAAGATTCTCGCCTTTCCCACTGACCTGAAGAAGTCGGCTTAAGTTTTTCGACTGAATGCCCGGCCGCCTCTAAAGCGGCCGGGCATTCTTGTTTTCGGGCTGCTCTCGCCCCGCTCTGGGCTGGCTTCTTGCTTCCGGGAGGCGTAAATCCTTTATTTGTGAAACTTACACATGGCATTCGCGAATCGCTGGTTTCACTGGCCTAGCGCGAAAATTCGAGGCATACTATGCGGCAGGCCCGTCTCCCCACGGGCGGGAGGACGCCGCGCCATGCCGCTGTTGGAGGACAAGCAAGCAACCGAAGTAGAAGTAGGAGAGGTCACAGTCTTAACCGGGGATGATTCCGATAGAAAACAGCACAGGCAGATGCTGGTTGCGCTGGCCCTGCTGCTGGCAGCATTGATTCTGGTCCTGATCAAGGATCGAGATTTTTGGTTTCCGGCCACTCCACCCGAGCAATCGGAGAGCGAGCCGGTTGAGGAGCCTTCACCCGAAGTAAAAGCGCCAGCCGAGGCAGCGACTTCAACCAAACCTGCTACCCCACCGGCCGCGGCACGGCCAAAAGCCAAGCCCCATCCACAGCCTCCGCCATCCGCTGCGGAATCAAGTCCTGCGCCCGCGCTGGCGCCGGTGGTCATGACACGGGCTGTATTGCCGCCGCTTGAAGTTGAAGTAGTAGCCGGCGACGAGCATCGCACCATTCAGGCCGGCACCAACTCGGTCAGAGTTGACCTGCAGCCTCGAAGCCCCATCATTCCTACGCCCGCATCCTCGTCATCCAGCGCTTCCACACCGGCGCCGGTGGATCCCGGTGTGGTGGCTGACGCTACCGGTCGGGTCCATCTGTCTCCCGGCGCTGCCGAACTTTTGTCGCGCCCGGTTGAGCCGAATTATCCCCTGCTGGCGAAACAAATGAAGGTGCAGGGCGCGGTCGTGCTTGAAGCCCTGATCGGACGCGACGGAAATATTCAGGACCTGCATGTTCTCAGCGGCCCGACCATTCTTTCCGCGGCGGCCCGGGAAGCGGTGAAGCAGTGGCGCTTCAGACCTTATCTTCAGTCCGGCCTGGCGGTCGAAACCGAGGCCCGGATCACGGTAAACTTCACCATCTCGACTCAATAATTTCGATTCAACATCTTCAACCATCTCTGGACCTGACCCATACCGTGGCGGGCGCTGCCCGCCCATCGGGTCGGCGGGACGCCGGCGCTACGCAATGTTCGACTTCCGCCTGGAAATTTGAATGCGATTGGCATTCGGTTGCGCGCAATGGAGATGGCCTCAAAAATTAACGGGCGTCCCGACTCTTGCGAGTCGCCGGACGCCCGGGCAGCCCTCCCCCAGAACTGCTCGCTGATAAAAATAAAGCGTCTGCCGAATTCTGCAAATAGCACGAGCGTGCCAATGACCGCCACCAACGTGCTGCCCGATCAAATGGTTGCCCTTGCAAGACTTGCCTCGACTTTACAGGCTTCAAAAGCGTACTCAAAGCGGTTGCGGCCCTTGGACTTGGCGCAATAGAGGGCGATGTCAGCGGCTCGCAACAGCTCCTCTCCCTTGATGGTGGCGGCGTCGCCGGGCTGGCCTGCAGCCAAACCCAGGCTGATGGTGACAGTCACCGGTCCGGTGTCGGTTTCAATCGGCAGGCCGGCAACGCAGGCGCGCATTCGCTCGGCAGTGGCCGCGAGATCTCCGGCACTGCACTCGGCCAGCACGATCAGAAATTCTTCGCCGCCGTAACGTCCGACGTGGTCGTAGTTTCTAACCGACGCCACCATGCGCCGGGCAACTTCGCGCAATACCGCGTCTCCAGTGGGATGACCATGGGAGTCGTTAATGTTTTTGAAATGGTCGATGTCCACCATCATCACGCCCAACGGAATGCCGATTCGCAGAGCGCGCTGGGTTTCGCGGTGCAGCAGGTCCATGATGGCGCGGCGGTTCCAGACTCCGGTCAGATTGTCGTGCGCCGATTCGAATCGCAGTTCGGTTTGCACCGCGAGCAGCGCCTCCTGCAATTGAAGAATGCGCTTGCCCGCTCTGACCCGGGCCCGCAGTTCGTTGAGATCGAATGGTTTCACCAGGTAATCATCGGCGCCGGCGTCCAGCCCCGCGATGACGTCGCCAGTGTTGACCCGGGCGGTCACCAGCAGCACATATTTGTAAACTCCGGTTTGCTGGCTGCGAATCCGCTGGCACAGCTCCAGCCCGTCGAGCCCCGGCATCATCCAATCCAGAATCGCCAGCCGCGGCCCATCCTCTTGTTGCAACACGCGCCACGCATCCAGGCCGTTGTCCACGGAGATCACCCGGTAATCCCACTTCTGCAACCAACTTTGCAACATCCGGCGCAAGACGGGATCGTCCTCGGCCACCAGCACCGAATCGCGGCTGGACACCGCTGCTTCGGAGGCGGACGACGGGGTTGCAATTAAGTGCGGGACGGTCAACCTAGAACCTCCGCCGACTCCCGAATCACCACGTACAAGTCTTTAATTTGCTGCTCCAGGACCGCCAAAGTCTTCGCGGATCGCGACAAGTTGCCCTGCTGTCCCATATCTTCGAGGTCCTGCGCCGCCTGCACCGCAGCCCCCGCGCTCAAATAGCTAAGTTCGCCCTTCAGACTATGGGCGGCGCGCATCACTGTATTGCTGTCAGCCGCCGCGATAGCTCGGCGCAGTTCGTTTAAAATTTTCGGCGATTCCTGCAAAAATATCTGGCACAGCTCTCCGAACAACTCTTCATCTCCGCCCAGCCGTTGCAACGCTTCAGCTCTTCCCCAAACCGATTTTTCGCAGCTTGCCTGAAATGGGACGCCCGGCGCCGGGAAGGCACCAGCTTTTTCCGGTTCCCAATCCGGCGTATGACCTGACTCAACTTTTGTATCGTCGACTCGGGTTGACTTCATAAGACAACGTTTCCTTCCCTTGAAAGAGCCTCATATGTCTCTTCGGCTGTCATTGCCCTTTCTTTACTGTCTGAAATTCGTTCGCGCTCAGAATCCTCGTTTCTCGCCGCTTGAGCCTCCGAAAGGACGCCTCCCTTTGTGCGAGCTGTTGCGACTTACTGGCCACAATTTCAGTACTGACGAGGTGATTTTCTAGCTGCTTGCCTAAAGCCACCGGCAACGCCGCCGATGGGTGAGATAGATGAATTTCATTCGAAGTTACGATCCGGGTGAAGATAGCCGTACCTCGAAACAGGATTTAAACCCCACCTGCAAGGCATTATCGGCCGTCAAAACGTGCCTGCGCGGAACCAGTCGGCCTGTTTTGTGCCGGTCTGCGGTCGCGCGAGAATGGCGGGTGGCTTGAATACTTCTGCAGCAAGAATGGCCCACTCCACCGATGGTCTCGCAGCGCCCAAGCCAAAACTGCGGGTGTTGCTGGTCGAAGACGATCCCGCCGACCGCGATCTTATTTTGGGTGAGCTGAGAAAAGGTGAATTCGAGATCATCAGCGACGTGGCCGGCACCGCTGAAGAATTCCGCCAACTCATTCGCGGGAACCCTCCGGATGTGGTGTTGGCTGATTACAACATGGGTCAATGGCGGGGCACAGAAGCCCTCGGGATTCTGCGCGAAGAGGGGCTCGACATCCCATTGATTCTGGTATCGGGCAATCCGGGGGATGTGACCGCGGTCGAGTTCATGAAGCAGGGTGTCACCGATTATGTATTGAAAGATTCGCTGTCCCGTTTGTCGGTGGCGGTGCGCGGTGCTCTGAAAGATAAAGGCACCCGCGAAGAACGCAAGCAATCGCAGGAGACTCTGGCCGAAAAGGTCGAAGAACTGGCCCGGTCCAATCGCGACCTCGAACAGTTCGCCTACGTGGCCTCGCACGATCTGCAAGAGCCCTTGCGCATGGTCTCCGCTTATACCCAGCTGCTGGCCGAACGTTATCGCGGCAAGCTCGACGATCAGGCCGACAAATACATTCATTACGCGGTCGATGGCGCCGCCCGCATGCAGAGCCTGATCCAGGACCTGCTGGCTTTTTCCCGGGTAGGGCGCCAGGAAACTGCGATCACCAGCATTCTGTGTGACGAAATAGTGGAGCGCGCCATGGACAATTTACGCACCGCCATCGAGGAAAGCGGGGCGGTGGTGACGCACGGAGCATTGCCGAGGCTCATGGCCAACGGCTCGCAATTGCTGCAGCTATTTCAAAATCTCTTAGGAAATGCGCTCAAGTTCCGCCGCGCCGAAAGTCCCCTCGTCCATATCTGGGCGCAGCAGAACGACGAAGATGAATGGGTTTTCTCCGTGGCCGACAATGGCATCGGGATTTCTCCCGAATACGTGGAAAACGTCTTTGTAATTTTCAACCGTCTGCATACCCGCACGGAATATCCGGGAAACGGCATCGGGCTCGCAATCTGCAAGAAAATAGTCGAAGGCTACGGGGGAAAGATCGAGGCGTTGCCTCGTGATGGTGGCGGCAGCATCTTCAGATTCACCCTGCGTACGGGAAAACCTGTCGATGAGCCCAAGGATGCGGAATGATTACAACTCCAGAGATCCTGCTGGTGGATGACAATCCCGCCGACCTCGATCTGACCATCGATGCCCTGGCGCAAAGCAGGTGGCCAAGCGGCGTCAACACCGTATGCGATGGAGCTGAAGCCATCGCTTATCTGCGCCGCCACGGGAAGTATGCGCATGCTACCCGCCCTGACCTGATCTTACTGGATCTGAATC
The DNA here is from genome assembly GCA_963733545.1 of Terriglobia bacterium. GTDB lineage: Bacteria > Acidobacteriota > Terriglobia > Terriglobales > Acidobacteriaceae > JAIQFF01. Next base: position 1,980,965 of record CAVTDQ010000007.1, on the reverse strand, counting down.
TCCCCCGAAAAGACGGGCGATCGGTGCTGGCGGAACTCAAGTCCGACGCCAGCCTGCGCCGAATTCCGGTGGTGATTTTCAGCACCTCGCAAGCCCGCAAAGACATCGAGCGCACTTATGCCCTGGGCGCGAACAGCTACATCACCAAGCCCGCCACACTTGCGGATTGGTTCTACGTCGTCAAACTGCTTAAGGATTTCTGGATCGGGTGCGCATCCCTGCCGTCCCTGGAGGAACAATGAATAATAAGGTTCTGCTGATCGAGGACAATCCGGGCGACGCAGACCTGATCCGTCTGCGCCTGGTGGAAGCCCAGTCCGATGTCGCGGTTTCCTGTGAGACTCGGCTTTCCACCGGCCTTGCATCCATGCTCGCCGAGCCACCCGCCATGGTGCTGCTCGACCTCAACCTGCCGGACAGCCACGGCGCTGAAACTTATCGCACCGTTTTGAGCCAGGCCCCGGGAGTGCCCATCGTCGTACTGTCCGGCCTGGAGGACGAAGAACTGGCAGTCAGGGCGGTTCAACACGGGGTGCAGGACTATCTGGTGAAGGGCAGCTTCGATAGCCGCCAACTGGGGCGGGCGATTCGCTACGCGATTGAGCGCCAGTCGTTGCTGACCTCGCTCGACATGAGCCGCCGCCAGCAACTCCGCTTCAAAAACGAATTCCTCTCCCACGTGTCACATGAGCTGCGTACTCCACTCACCTGCATTCACCAATTTGTATCTCTGATCCTGGACGGGCATGCCGGACACCTCATTCCCGAACAGCGTGAGCATCTGGAAACCGTGTTCCGCAGCGTCAATCAACTGCAAAGCATGATCACCGAACTATTGGAAGCGACCCGGGCGGAATCGGGAAAGATTGCCATTGAACCGAATTGCATCGTCATCGGAGACGTCATTCGGCATGCGGCCACATTACTGATGGGAATTGCCAAAGCCAAGGACGTCGGTCTCGAAGCCGCACTCGACAGCCGGATTCCCCTGGTCTTTGCCGATGCCAGCCGGGTACTGCAAATCCTCACCAACCTGATCGAAAACGCGGTGAAATTTACGCCTGCCAAAGGCTCGATAAGGGTGAAGGCTTATCTGGAGGATGGCGATCCTGATTTCGTTCACGTGTCCGTTACCGATACCGGCCGTGGCATCACTCCCGAAGCCAAAGCGCTGATTTTCGAACGCCTGTACCAGGATGCCAGCTCCATTGACGATAGCCGGAAGGGCCTGGGATTGGGACTCTTTATCGCAAGACAGCTGGTGCAGTTGCACGGCGGACAAATCCATGTAGAGAGCGAGCTGACGCATGGCAGCACCTTCGTCTTCACCCTGCCGCTGTTTTCGCTGGCCAAATTTCTTCTTCCCGTCATTACCCACCATGGCCGCTTGCGCGACTCGCTGTCCCTGATCACGGTCGAGATTTCCCCCGCGGCCACACCTTTCTCGGGCAACTGGGAAGAAATTCGCAAGCTGTGCCTGGAGATTCTGCAGCCCTGCATCCTGGGCGGTAAGGACGCGATTCTGCCGGCACTAACCCGGGGCGGAGCGGTTGAGAGTCTGGTAGTGGTGGCCTCTGCCGACGAACAGGGAGCGGCTGTGGTCGAGAACCGAATTCGTGAGCAGTTGGAAAATTCGGAAGCGTTTGAAGACCGGGTGTGTATTCAAAGTTTCCTCGATGGGAGTGAAGCTGCCTGCGGCGAATCGCTATGACCCTCTGACAAAACTAGTGCAGGAAGTTGCCGATAGCATCACGGAGATGACGATGCATAAATTGCAGTAGTAAGGGAGCATCGGCCTGAAACGGAAATTACTTTTTTTTCGATATCAAACCGGAGTTACAAGGAGAAGACAACACATGAATAAACCGAAAATACTGATCGTTGACGATGATCCTGACCTGCGGCGAGGCTTGAACCTGCGCCTGCGGGCCAACCACTTCGACACCGCTTACGCTACCGATGGTTTCTCGGCGATTGCCATGGCCCAGAAAGAGCGGCCCGACCTTATCATTCTCGACATCGGCCTGCCCGCCGGCGACGGCTTCGTAGTGCTGGATCGTTTGCAGGAGAGCGCTCAGTTGTCTTCCATCCCGGTAATCGTTCTCACCGCCCGAGATCCGCAGTACAACCGTGAGCGAACTCTGAAGGCAGGAGCGGCGGCGTTTCTGCAAAAACCGGCCGATAACAACGAATTGCTGGATGTGATCCGCACCACCCTGAATCCGGTGTGGCCCGGAGTATCGGCGGCCAGCACCAGCCACTAAAGCGGCGGAGGAAAAGTATTCGAGCTAATTTGTCGCCCGGCCCGGACAGAAAGCGGAATCGTTTTTCTGGTTCAGCCGGACCGCGTTTTACCGTCATCGCGTCTACTTCGTTCCAGATCAAAATCTCGAAACCAGAATGAGGCCGCCGCCCACCGCCAACAAATCTTCGATCAAGGCAACCAGGAGATCGGGGAAACCCGATTTCTTCACCAGCCGGGCTCGGGCCTGATACCCGGCGAAGGCTCCGGCCAATCCGCCGGTAGCGCCCAGCAGCGCGCCAATCGCAACCGTGCAATTGCCCGCGATCCCGAGCGCCGCCCCTGAAAGCGCGCCCAGCAGGACTCTTCCGAATAAAGGTCCCGGGGTTGTGCGGCTGGGTATGAATGGAAACTTGTCAGCCACCAGTTCACCCAGCGCCGCTGCCGAAAAGGCATAGGTGGCGACGCTGGATGCCAAAAACGCAAGCCGCGATCCCGACAAATCAATCCAGCCCAGATGGGCCGCCCAGCACACCAGCGCCGGACCAGTCATCGAGCGCAGACCAGTCACTAATCCGATGCCGAATGCCAGAATAAAAATCAACCCGCAATTCATCAACTTCCTCTTTCATCGACCTTTGAGCCAGACATCGGGCGTGTGCTCATCGCCTGAAAATACAGCATGAGGAACATTCTTTAAACGCATCACTGATACAAAACCCGCCAGTCGCTCACCGGCGGGTTTGATTTCTTCCCTGATCTTTACTCTCATTACCTTGCTTTCTTCATCGATCGACTCTGCAGTGAAACTCAGCGGGATTTTTTTATATGCCGCACGCTGTGACCCTGCACCAGGTGAAACAGTTCTTCCGCAAGGTTTTTGGTGTGATCGCCGGCCCGTTCGAATGCCTGTGCCATGAAAAGCAGGTTGGTCACTTCGTAGCTCCTGCGTCCGGCGCCTTTTTCCATATATTGGCGAAACACTGAGTGGCAGACCTGATCCATTTCATAGTCCATCTTCATCACCGATTCGGCGAGTCCGAGATCGCGGCTCACGAACCCTTGATGCACGCGCAATAGCATTTCCTGCAGCACCTGGGCCATTTCAATGAGAAATGCCGATTCTTTTGAGTTCAGCGGCGCCGGCAAACCGTGCACTCGTTGCACCACCGACCAGATCAGATCACCAACTCGCTCCAGATCGATCGTAAACTTCAGGCAGGCCAGCAATTCGCGGGCCTCGGCCTCGGGTACCTGGGTGACAGCGGATGGCGTGGCATCGTCGACCTGGCGTTCGATCTGGTCCAGTTCCTTTTCGCACTGCCGCACCGCGAGAAATGCCAACCGCGAGCCGGTGGCAATGTAGTCGCGGGCATTGAAGGCCGCGTCCTTGGCGATCAGGCAGGCCCGCAGAGCGGTGTCGATGGCCCGCTTGCTGGCTTCCGTTTTCTCCTTGCGAGGACGTTTCATGGAATTTTTCTTGACCTGTCAGGCTAGCAGAGTCTCGCCTCGCAGGCGAACCTCAGGGGATAATCGTTCCGAAGCGCGGCCTTCGCGAGGAACTGCTGTTGCGTTTAAGGCACGCAGATTCCTCGCCGATAACCTGGCTTCGGAACAACAGCGGAGTGAGATTGTTTTTACAACTTGCACCATCGCCAAAAGAGAACCGCTTCGTGATGGCGCCGGTTCGTAGTCGGGCCATGACACTTTTTGGGCCTGGATTGACTTCACTGCCTGTCAGTCGCCGGCGCTTGCCGCATCCTCAATTCCCCCTGTAGCATAGAGGTTCACGCATTCCTTCCTGTAAGAGGAGCACTATGGCAACCGATACCCTGACCAGCAGCCCCGCCGTGCTTGGCAGCACTACCACCCGGGTCTACAAAAATTTTATCGACGGCGAGTGGGTGGATTCGTCTACCGGAGAGACTTTTGAAAATCGCAATCCTGCCGACACTCGCGACGTAGTTGGCCTCTTTCAGAAGTCCGCGAAGCCGGACGTTGATGCTGCGGTAGAAGCCGCCCGCAACGCCTATGCCAAGTGGAGGCTGGTGCCGGCGCCGCGCCGCGCCGAAATCGTCTTCCGCGCCGCCGCCATGCTGCAGGAGCGCAAGGAAGAATACTCCCGCGACATGACTCGCGAGATGGGCAAAATTCTGAAGGAAACTCGCGGTGACACGCAGGAAGCCATCGACACCGCCTACTATTTCGCAGGAGAAGGCCGGCGCCTGTTCGGTCCTACCACGCCTTCGGAACTGCCCAACAAGTTCGCCATGGCGGTGCGGACTCCGATCGGCGTCTGCGGCATGATCACGCCGTGGAACTTCCCCATGGCGATTCCATCGTGGAAGATTCTCCCCGCGATTGTCTGCGGCAACACCTGTGTGATCAAACCCGCGCAGGATACGCCGCTCTCCACTTACAACCTGGTGCGCACGCTTTCCGATGCGGGAGTTCCCAAGGGTGTGATCAATATCGTCAGTGGATTCGGTCCCGAGGTGGGAGGGCCGCTGATGGAGCATCCCGAAGTTCGCGCCATCTCGCTGACCGGCTCGACCGCAGTCGGGCGCATCGTCGGCACCACCGCCGCCAAGAGCTTCAAACACTGCTCGCTCGAGCTGGGCGGGAAAAATCCAATGATTGTGCTGGATGACGCTAATCTCGATCTCGCCATTGAAGGCGGTATCTGGGGCGGCTTCGGTACCACCGGCCAGCGCTGCACCGCCACCAGCCGCATCATCGTGCAAAAGGGCGTTTATGCAGAGTTCGTAGAACGATACGTGGAATGGGCCAAACGCCTGAAAGTAGGCAATGGCATCGACGAGAGCACGGAGATGGGACCAGCCGTCAACGAAGCCCAGCTCAAAACCGATCTCAACTATGTCGAAATCGGCAAATCTGAAGGGGCGAAGTTGAAGTGCGGCGGCAGCCGTCTTGACCAGGGCGACTACCAGCACGGTTACTTCATGGAGCCGACCGTCTTCGTCGATGTCGATCCTAAAATGCGAATCGCCCAGGAAGAAATCTTCGGACCGGTGGTTTCCATCATTCCCTGCGAGGATTTGGAAGACGCCATCGCTATCGCCAACGGAATCGAGTATGGGCTGTCGTCCGCTCTCTATACCAGGGACGTCAACAAAGCGTTCACTGCCATGCGCGACTTGCACGCCGGAATTACCTACATCAACGCGCCGACAATCGGCGCCGAAGTGCACCTGCCCTTTGGCGGGGTCAAGGCTACCGGCAACGGTCACCGTGAAGGCGGCATGGGCGCAATCGATTTCTACACCGAGTGGAAAGCGGTGTACGTCGACTATTCAGACCGCCTGCAGAAAGCGCAGATCGATAGAGTGGATTAGTAGGGTCGTTGGTCGTTGGCGCCTGGATCGATAAGACAACTTTGCGGCCTTTGCGGCCGTTCTTTGCGATCTTTGCGGTTAAAAGCTTTGCTCTACACGGAGGCCCATGCCCAGCACGCAAATACGCGAAGTTGCCGCCGCCCAACGACTGGACAACGTTCGCTACGCCATCCGTGATCTGGCTTCGGTAGCCGATGAAGTAACGAAACAAGGCCACAAGGTTTTAGCGCTCAACGTCGGCGATCCCAACATTTTTGATTTCAAGACTCCGCCGCACATGGTCGAGGCCGTTTACCAGGCAATGCGGGATGGCAAGAACGGCTACGCTCCTTCTCCGGGTATTCCGGAAGCCCTGGAAGCAATCCGCGGCGAAGCGGCGCGCAAAGGTATCGCCAGCATTCAGGATGTGTTTGTCACCTCCGGCGCCAGCGAAGCGGTGGATGTGTCGCTGACGGCGCTGATCAATCCCGGCGAGCACATTCTGACTCCCAGCCCTGACTACCCGCTCTACTCCGCGGTGCTGTGCAAACTCGGAATTCCGGTCACACCATACGATTTGAACGAAGACGATGGCTGGCAGCCTGACCTGGTCGACATCCAGCGCAAAGTCAATTCGCGCACCCGGGCAATTGTTCTGATCAATCCTAATAATCCCACCGGCGCAGTCTGCTCCCGTCGAATGCTGGAGCAGTTGGCGGATCTCGCGCGGCGCAATAACCTGGTCATCTTCGCCGACGAAATTTACGACAAGCTGCTCCTGGATGAAGGCGAAAAGGACAAGCACATCTCTATCGCCGCCATCGCCCCGGACGTTCCGGTTGTGACCTTCGGCGGGTTATCTAAAAACTATCTGGCTCCCGGATGGCGTATCGGATGGGGCGTTGTCAGCGGCGATGCGGCCGCGGTAAAGCCTTATATAGAGGGAATTCATCGCCTGCTGCGCGCGCGTCTGTGCGCCAATCATCCCGAGCAATACGCTATCAAGCCTGCGCTGGACGGGCCTCAGGACCACCTGGTTGAAGTCCGCAACAAGCTTCGAGCGCGGCGCGATCTCACCGTGAATTGGTGCAATTCAACTCCCCGCCTCAGTTGCGTTTCTCCACGGGGTGCGTTCTACGCCTTCCCTCGCATCGATATCACGGAAGGCGACGACGTCTTCGTCAAGGAACTCTGCCGGAAGAAGCACGTGCTGGTAGTACATGGCTCCGGCTTCGGCCAGAAAGCCGGTACTCGCCACTTCCGCATCGTGTTCTTGCCCGACGAGCCCACGCTGGCCAAAGCATATCAATCGATCGCAGATTTCATCGCCGAACGCTACAAATAGGCAATGTGGGCGCGAGCGCCCCGCTCGTGCGGCAGCGCAGCGGGTCTGGTTTGAGTACCTGCACTGTTTTCAAACGCGGATAGACAATATGAAAACTGCGATCAGCGCCTGACGTGAGCAGACACGGCGAAACCCTATCCTGGGATGACGCTGGACCTAAAATCTGTCCTATTTCTGATGGCGTCATGCTGAACGGCCGTAAGGCCGCGAAGGATCCAGCGTGCAGCGCTGCGGAAATGTCCGATCCGAACGGCGCATGAGTTCACTCATGCGCTGGTGGTGCCGGTGAAAATGCTGGACTGCGCGGCTACTCTTGAATTCTCCTCAAAGGAGCTTCCTGGCGGTTGGCGGAATGCCCTGACTTGGCTGCCACGCACCCTTCCTTGATGAGCTTTGGTGCAGCATTGGCTCGTCGGGCGTCTTTTCGCTTTTCGACAGCGAAGCAGAAATTGGATTGGATCTGGTGGCGCTGCCGCACGAGCGGGGCGCTCGCGCCCACATTGTTTGGCCTTTGATGACTTCCCCGGCAAACAAAAAGGTTTCTGCATCTTGGCCGGCAACTTCACCATCTATAGACTCATCTTCGGACTGATGGCGGTAGCACGTAGCCCTATCCTGCTCCTAAATTCTTATACAAATTCCTGAGGACCCTACCAATGAAAGCCGCGCAAGTCAGCAAACCTGGCGGAAAATTCGAAATCGTGGAACGCCCGATTCCAGAGCCGGGCCGGGCGCAAGTACGTATCAAGGTCGAAGCCTGCGGCGTCTGCCATAGCGATGCCATCGTCAAGGAGACCGGCTTCCCCGGTCTGACCTATCCCCGCGTTCCCGGCCATGAGATTGCCGGACGCGTCGATGCGGTCGGAGCAGACGTCATTCAATGGAAACCGGGACAACGGGTCGGCGTGGGATGGCACGGCGGGCATTGTTTCATCTGCGATCCCTGCCGCCGTGGACATTTCATTCTTTGCCAGTTTCAGAAATTCACCGGGGTCAGCTTTGACGGTGGCTATGCGGAATACGTCGTCGTGCCGACTGAAGCGGTGGCCGCATTACCCGACGACTTGCGGGCCGATGAAGCCGGGCCTTTGCTCTGTGCGGGCATCACCGTCTTCAACTCTCTGCGCCATTCCGGCGCCCGCGGCGGCGACCTGGTAGCGGTTCAAGGCATCGGCGGCCTGGGTCATCTTGGCGTCCAGTACGCGAAACAAATGGGTTTTCGCACCGTCGCCATCGGTCGGGGCGGAGACATTGAAGCACTGGCCCACCAACTGGGCGCGCATGAATATGTTGACACTGCCAAGGTTGACGCTGCCAAGGCTCTGCAGGATCTGGGCGGAGCCCGTGTGATTCTCGCGACTGCTCCTGATTCAAAAGCCAGTTCGTCCCTGGTCGACGGTCTGGGCCCCGATGGAACTCTGGTCATCGTTGGCGTCAGCCCGGAAGCGCTTGCTATCACTCCGGTGCAGCTTGTTTTCGGCCGCAAAACGGTTCGGGGATGGCCTTCCGGAAGCGCGAAAGACTCCGAGGACACGTTGCAGTTCAGTTCGCTCTCCGGGGTTCGTCCCATGATTGAACGCTATCCGCTAGAGAAGGTCTCGGAAGCTTACGATCAGATGGTCAGCGGGCGCGCCCGTTTCCGCGTTGTCCTGACTATGGACAAATAAACCTTCTTCGCCACGCCCGGATGCAGCGCTCCGGAGCTTCCGCACTGCTGCACATCATCCGAATCAGGCAATTTGGGCTGTTAGCCATTTTGAAGAGCATGAACCACGGAGGACACAAGGTAAGCCCTAACTAAGGCCTTCGTGATATTTCGTATCCTTCGTGGTTAGTGGTCTTGGGAAGTGAATCGTGAACTGACCGATTGCCGAGAATTTGTCTGATATTTTTCGAAAAGCCTGCGCACCAACGTAACCTCGGCGCTGTTACTAAGATGACGAAAGGTTAGAGAGGTCAGGGTTCGCGCATCCCCGTAACCTTGGTCTTTCATTAGAAATCTGCTTAAATCGATGCAAGGCCTTTCCCCGCGGAAGTTCACGTGATCGACATCCACTGTCACATATTGCCTAAGGTAGACGATGGTGCCAAGTCGTGGGACACGTCGCTGGAGATGTGTCGAATGGCGGCGGATGACGGCATTGAGCACATCGTGGCCACCCCGCACGCCAATGAGCGTTTCGAATACAACCGTCCTCATCTGGCCAGCAACCTCGAGTATCTGAAGGTACTGGTTGGCAGGACCCCGAAGTTGAGCCTGGGCTGCGATTTCCACCTCTCCTATGACAACCTGAAGGAAGTTCTAATCGCGCCCGAACGCTACACCATCGAAGGCACGCACTACCTGCTGGTTGAGCTGAGCAATTACAGCATCCCAACTCGAATCAATGAGTGCTTCACCCGCATGGCTGACGTGGGGGTCACACCCATCATTACTCATCCTGAACGCAACCCCATCCTGCAGGAGGCGCCACAGAGAGTTCTGCAGTGGGTTGATCAAGGCTGTGTGATTCAAGTCACGGCTTCAGCCATCACCGGAGCCTGGGGACAAAAAGTCGTTCGCTCCGCGGAATGGCTGCTCGAACGCGATGCCGTGCATGTGCTGGCTACCGACGCTCACGACACCAAGCACCGCTATCCCGCGCTCTCCGCCGCGCGCGACAAGGTGGCTAAACTATGTGGTGACGAAGTGGCACGCGCCCTGGTGGATGACAATCCTCGCGCCATCATCGACGACAGGCCCTTGCCATATTTTCCGAATCCAATAACGAAAAAGAGCAGCGGCCGGTAGCGAACACCGGACATCGGGTGTCAGGAGTGGACGGCGACGTCAGGCGTCGGACGTCGGGCTTCGGGCTTCGGGCTTCGGACCTTGGACGTCGGACCTTGATATCAGATAGCGGGCGAATGGCACGACTTCACTAGCGCCGCAAACAGCCGAGCCGTCGAGCTTTAACGCCTGAGCTTCGCTCAAAGGTCGAAGCGTGGCGGCACGGCTTAACCCGCGCCCTTCCCGAATGAAAAAAGTAAACTTCGGCCCAGACCTTAAAAATTCCCCACCAGCCGATCTGAGAGTCTGAAGTCCGAGGTCTGAAGTCCGAGGTCTGAAGTCTACTTACGTGGCATGGTCTCAGCCGCCGGCGTCGAATTCAGCGTCGGGGCGGTGCGGATAGTAGCATCCGGTTGTGAAGTCATTGCGCTCTCCGGATTAAGCAGGTGTTCGTGATCTGGCCCCAATCCCATTTTGATGAGTGCCCGCGAATCGGGAACACTTTTACTTTGCCAGCCGTTGTCGGCCTGGTAGCGCTGCATTGCACTCTGTGACTTTGCATCCCAGACGCCGGTAGCGGTGCCGTCAAGGTAATGCTCGCGGATCAATGCCTCTTGCAGCTCACGAGCACGCACGGGATCGATCTTCTGCTGTCCGTGCTTGGAGCTTTTGCGGCTTTTCTTGCTTTTGCGGGTTGAATGCGCGGAAACAGTTATCAGCTTCGCTTTAGAACCCGTCTTCGGAAGCGGTGACCGGTATCTGGTCTGCGCCGAAACCCCAGCCCAAGGCAAGAGCAGAACGCATCCTATGCCCAAACAGAGAGTCGAAATGGAGCGACTTAGTCTCAAAATCTGGTTCCGGAAGTAACCTGGTGCCCGACCCGCAGTAAATACAGGTCGAGCACGAAGCCTAAACCATCCCGGACTTCGATACCATCCTCTTCGTACGGTGTCGCAATTACGGAAGTGTACCGGCCAGGAAGATGGTGCCACCCTGGCGTCCGGTACCTCTTTGCCGAACCAGGAATACAACGTCCTGGCCGCTCTTCAAACCGGCCGCAACCTTGGTGAACTGATCTTCGTTGTCGACGGGCTGCTTGTTGACCTCGAGGACAATGTCTCCGCGGCTCAACCCGACATCTTCGGCGAATGATCCCGGCTTTACATCCTGCACGATCACGCCCTTGCCGGCGGGAACGTCCAGGCGATCTGCCATTTCCTGGTTCAGGGTTCGTACCGTAACGCCCATCTTGCTCTCTTTGGGCCCGGCTTCAGGACCGCCTTCTTCTTCATCTCCCAGCCGTGCGGCAAACAGCTTGGCACGGTCAGCCACGGTGGCGGTCGTTTCCTGCTTTTTGCCGTTACGGATGAAGCCGACCGTTACTTTTGAATCTGGCTTGCGGGCGGCGATGTCGGCCACCAGTTCGTCGCCGTTCTTTACCGGCTTGCCGTCTATCGCAACAATCGTGTCGCCCACTTTCAATCCTGCCTGTTCCGCCGGACTTCCAGCGGTTACATCTGAAATTGTGACGCCTGATCCCGTACCGTAGACTCGAGCAATCGCAGGATTATCCAGCGCGTTGAACATGATTCCGATGGAACCGCGCGACACCCTGTGATCCGGACTAACCAGCTGGTTATAAACCTGCGCCACTGTGTTTGAAGGCAGCGCAAATCCCACCCCGGCGTAGGCATTGGTGTCGGTAAGAATTGCGGTATTGATCCCGATCACTTCGCCGGTCATGTTCACCAACGGGCCTCCGGAGTTGCCCGGATTGATGGCGGCATCGGTCTGAATGAATGATTGAAATTGCCGCTGGGGTACGATGTTGCGTCCTTTGGCGGAGACGATGCCTGCAGTTACGGTTTCCTGCAAACCAAATGGACTACCGACCGCCAGCACCCAGTCTCCAACCTGCATGCTGTCGGAATTTCCCAGCTTGGCGGTGGGGAAAGGCTTGTCGCTTTCAATCTTGATCACCGCCAGATCGGTTTCCTGATCCGAGCCGATAACTTTCGCGTCCCGCAACAATCCCGGGGGATCGTCCTGCAACTTCACTCGAATACGGTCCGCCTTCTCTACCACGTGCCGGTTGGTAACGATGTATCCCTTGGGATCGACGATCACACCCGAACCCAAGGAACGTTCACGGACGGAGCCGCCGCCGGCTCCGCCTTGTCCGCCTTGTCCACCTTGCCCGCCCTGTCCGCCGAAAAAGCGGTCGAAGAAATCATCGAAGGGACTGGCATCGTCATCCCCGTTGGGAGCGCCGCGCCGCCGCTTTGGGGTTTTAACGGTTGATTCCGTATTAATGTTGACGACGCTGGGCTCAAGTTGCTTGGAAATCTGCGAAAACTGGTTGGAAAGCACCTGCGGCGAAGGTACGGTCAACATCGCCGCGTCGGAGGAGGATGATCTTTTGTCCTGGCCCTTGACTCCGGAAGAAATAACAGTGCCGATGAGAATACCGACAGTCAAAGTAACCAGGATTGACAGGCTATACGCGAGGCGGTTTGCCTTCAAACGCACCCAAAGAGCGCTTGCGCGCTGATTCATAATGACTTCCTCCGAAAAAATCTGCCTTGGCGATTATACCGTTTCACCAACAGCAGTCACAGTCAGTTAGACGCCGAAAACGCCAAAAGTGTTGCGGAACAAAGGGGTTAATGCGGACTTTCGATGGCCGGAGTTCACCCGGAATGGTGTTCCGTCTTAACCGTGCTTGCTGGGCACCGCCGCGTGATCGGGAGAAACCGCCATCGACTCCGCGTCCGCTTTCTCCTCTGAGATAAGCAGTCCGGTCAGAATACACACCGCTCCTAGCCCGGAACGTGTACCCAGTCTTTCGCCCAGAAAAATGAACGATGTCAACCAGGCGAACACCGGTTCCAGAGTAAAGATCAGCGCGGTATGGGTGGCCGGAGTAAATTGCTGCGCCCATGCCTGGATGGCAAACGCCAGCGCCAGGCTGAGAAATCCGGTAATGCCAATCCCCCAAATCACCGCTGGCGACCACACCACATGAATTTTTTCCGCCACCGGAGCAGTAATGATCATCAGCAGGGCGGTCACCGCAACCTGCACTACCGTGATCTGTTGCCATCCCTGAGTGCGGGTGGCGTGCTCGATGAAAATAATATGAAAAGCGAAAACCACGGCTGCGCCCAGAGTGAACAGGTCTCCTTGATTCATGCTGCGCCAATCGATTCCGGCTCCCGCCGACGCCGGGACCGTAAGTAAGTACAGGCCGGCAGACGCTGCGACCACGCCTGCCGCCGTCCAGCGGGTAAGGCCTCGTTTCCAAAATAGCGCCAGCAAAACCGGAACCAGTACGACTGAAACGCCGGTAAGAAATGCCGATTTCGAGGGCGTCGTATATTTCAAACCCAGGGTCTGGAACTCGTTCCCGACAAACAGGAAAAAGCCGACCAGCAACCCTGATCGTAGAGATGCCGCGGTAATGCGCCCCAGTTCGCGATAAAAAACCGTCGCCAGCACCAGCGCAGCCAGACTCATGCGAACGGCGTTAAAGAAGAGCGGAGAAATATCCGCCAGCGCGTTCTTGATAACGACAAAATTCGATCCCCAGATCAGTGTGATCAGAACCAGAAGTATGTGCGCTTTAAGGGATCGAGACACGCGGCTAGAGTAGCAGAGCGGGAAAGGCGAGATTTTAGATTTTAGATAGACGGATTTTCGAATTGCCGGATTTTCGAATTGAAATTCAAAATCCCATGGCAGGATATTCGGTTTTTAATTCATCAATCCGAAAATTCGACAATCCGTCAATCTCAAATCTGAAATCTCAAATCTGAAATCAAAAACCTAAAATCCCCGCCTCAAAGGGCCACGCCCGCCAGTCCAAGCAATGTCAGAAGAATGCGTTTGAGTCCGAGTTCGCGCCCGTTGCAGTCAAACCATTCCTGCAACGTGTGCGCCCCGCCACCGGTGCCGCCGCCTCCGATGGCAATCGCTTCACGTCCCAGGGAAAGCGGGATATTGGCGTCGGTGGAAGCGCGTTGCACCTGGGCTGTGTTGCCCAACTGGGCGTCCACGGCGCGAACCACCTGCAAAACACGGGCATTCGGGGGCAACTCTCCCGCGGGACGGTTCCCAATGACCAACACCTCGCAACTCAAACCAAACGGCCGCCGGCGCGATGCGGTGCGGACTTCGGTGGCGCTGGTTTCTTCCTCGACTGCCTGGTCGAGCGCCTGCCGCAGCGCCCGCTCCAGGCGCTCCATCTCCGCCATCGACGTCGAGCGGATATCGACTCGCATGCTGGCCGATTCCGGAATCGAATTGACCGAAGTGCCGCCGCGAATTACGCCGACATTGAAAGTTGTCTTGGGCGACGTTGGGACCGGGGTTTGCGCAAATGCGTGCACCGCGCGGGATAACACCACAATGGGATTAGGCGCGCCGAAATCGCTCCAGGAGTGTCCGCCGGGTCCGCGGACAATCACTTCGAAACGGCGGCTGCCCAGCGCCTCGGCTACAATCGTGTCGGCCCCCGCGCCATCCAGCACCAGGCTGTAGTGAATCGCTTCCTTCCAGCGTGGCTGGGCAAAAATGTGGCGCATGCCGCGCAGATCGCCTTCGCCTTCTTCTCCTACATTTCCGATAAACAGAAGTGGCAGAGCATGCCGTATGCCCAAAGCCCGCAGTGCCGCTACCATGGCCAGCATGGCGGTCACTCCAGCGCCGTTATCCGAAACTCCAGGCCCGTACAAGCGGCTGCCCTGCTGCCTTATATTCAGCGGCGTGCCGGCAGGGAAAACGGTATCCAGGTGCGCGCTCAGCGAAACGTGGCCATGCCCGTAACCGGCATGCGTGCCAAATACATTTCCAACATCGTCGGTGTAAACCGATTCCAGTCCCAGTTCGCAAAACTTGTCCGCCAGCCACTTACCGCGCGCGGCCTCGCCGAAAGGCGGCGCGGGAATGCGTGCCAGTTCCAGTTGCCACTGCGCAAATTGCGGCTCCTGCGCACGCAGCCAGGTGAAAGCCGAACGGATTTCGGGCAACGAGCACAGGTGAGCCACTTCCTGTTGCACGCCAGGAAAGATTTCCGAGACATCAGCTTGCGATCGAGGCATGGATGGGCTATTAGAGTTTTTCCATCTTACAACGCGATGGTAGCTTCGCTGGGACTAAAGCCGCGCCGCATGACTTACAGGCATTGCTGAATTTCAGCATCGCTCAGGGTGTGATTTGAGGATTTCGCCCGTTGGTAGATGCGTTCCACCAACTCATCGGTGGCCGGCAGGCCGTGACGCTCGAGCCAGAACAGAACATTCGACTTGCCGCTCATGGGACCGATGTCGATGACCTGCTCCAGGCCAAACATCTGCGAAGGCACGCCCGAGTAAACCGCATTGGCCAGTTCGATATCTTTCTTTTTATAGGCCTTGATGAGCGCCGCCGCGTGAACTCCGGTCGCGGTGCGGAAGGCATCCTCGCCCACTACCGGGTAATTTGCCGGGATAGGCACACCCGTCGCTTTCGATACCGCTGTGCAATATTCCTTCAACTTGGTCAGATCCTGCTGGTCCCAAGGTGAAACACCCATGAGTTTCAGGTTCACCAGCATCTGGTCCATCTGCGTATTGCCGACGCGTTCACCGATTCCAAGTGCGCAGGCATGCACGCAATCCGCGCCAGCCATCAGCGCGGCAATCGAATTGGCTACCGCGAGACCGCGATCGCAATGCCCATGCCAGTCCACACGAATCTTCTCTCCGGAAGGTTTCACTACCTCTTCGAGCACGAACCGGATGAGCGCGAACGCACCCATCGGAGTGGCATGCCCTGCCGTGTCGCAAATTACGATGGCGCGCGCGCCACATTCAATCGCGGTCGAATAGAGACGCCTGACCATCGCGGGATCGCAGCGGCTGGTATCCTCGGTCACATACATGGAATCGAGTCCCAGCGAGACCGCGAATTTCACCGCTTTTTCCGTGGTCTCCAGCAGAAAGTCGTCGGTCCAGCCTTCGGTATACCGCCGGATCGGGCTCGATCCGATGAAGGTCGCAGCCTGAATGTTCAGCCCGGTGCGCTGTACAATTTCGGCGATTGGGCGAATATCGTTTTCATGAGTGCGCGCGGCGCAGTTAGCGCGAATCTTCATTTTGTTCCGCACGATCTCATGCGCCAGCGCTTCGCAATCCGCCAGCGCGCGGGCTCCCGCTCCCGGCAATCCCATGTCGAGGGAATCGATGCCCAGAGCTTCCATCAAATGCAGAATTTCGATCTTTTCCGCGATGGAAGGGTCCCGCACCGATGGAGACTGCAAGCCATCGCGCAGAGTTTCGTCGTTGAGCAGAACCTGCCCCATTGGACGCAACTTCGCGGCCTCCATCTGGTTCCAGTCGTAGATGAGTTCGGACGTATTCAAAGCTGAAAAATACGGGAATAAGCGCGCCGGCCTCAGGCCGGACTTGAACATCTTTTCTTCGGCTCTACTTCTTAGGCTCTATGGTCAGTCCAAAAATTGAGGTTTGTCCCTGCCCGGCCACATTCAGGCCGCGCACTCCCTCCTGGTTCGGCAAGTAAAGGGTTTTGCAGTGTTCGCAGCGATAGACCTCGTTGTCGGTTCCCCACGCTTGCTGCGCATCGCCGCACGCCTGCTCGACGACATCAGTGCTGTAAAACCAACGTTTCAGATGCCCGCCGCAAAATTTACCTTTAGCGTTTTTCTCGTTGCAGGATCGCTGTCCCGGCTTCTTGATCTTTACTTTGTGATGCGGAAGCTGCGGAGGAGCAGTCACGGTTTCGGTGGTTGCCAAGGGCTATCCTCGTCGCTGCGGCCAATGCCGCCAGATTTACTCGCTCATTTTACTCGAAGACTTTATTTAATCCGCTATCTGCAGTGCCGCGAAACTCCGTGTCAGAATTCCAGCTCCGGCTTCGCTTGCTCCGCTCCTACTCGCCCGCCAACGATTTCGGCAGTGAAATAGACTTCGCTCTTCACCGGTTCGCCCGCAAGGCGCCGCAACATGTTGATTTGCCCCACATGGGTCAACGCGTCGGCGATGGGGCCTTGAAAGAGTTTTTCCGGACGCACCTGCAACGTCGCCGCGGAAGCCAGATAATCGTCAAAGCTTTGCAGAGAGGCAAAGAACCTTTTCGCTCCTTTGTCCCAGACAAGAGGCTCGCTGGCTTTCCAGGTTTGCTCGCCCTTCGCCAGGGTGAGCGCCCAGTCGATAAGATCGCCAAGATGCGCCAATAGTTCGCCGGCGGAGCGGCCCGATTCGCTGGCACGAAAATCCTCAAATCCGGGCGGGGCATTGCGGACCGCCTTGCATGCCCGGTAGGCGAGGGTGGCGACGGTGTGGCGCAGCAGTTCACGTTTCGGGTCTGGGGTCGCAGTCATGTCGTTCTCCTTGATTGTGGTCGGATCCTGGTTTTGTGGCACCGGCATCCTGCCGGCCCGATGGTGCGGGCGGGACGCCGGCGCTACGATTTCGATGTCTGCCGCTAACGGCGTTTCTTCTTTCGTAGTGCACCTGCCGATTTCAACCCGCCTCTTAGCCTGGTCGCGAGCCCGCGGCCAAATTGAAAATCCAGCAGCCCTTCCATCTGGCGGGTGAAGGCTTCTCCGTAGCCATACCACCAGACCTTCTCCATTCCCGGCAAGCGATCGGAGTCGATATATTTTAGCCGCGTCATTTCTTCCAGGCCAAAGCGTCCGTGAGAGCGCCCCAACCCGCTGGCCTTGATGCCGCCGTGAGGGGCTTCTCTGATTCCGAAGCAGGAAAGTGCGTCGTTCACCATGACCGTCCCTGCCTGAATGCGCCGCGCCAATCTGTCCCCGCGAGCGCGGTCTCTTGTCCAAACGCTGGCCGCCAGGCCGTATTCCGAATCATTAGCGAGTCGAACCGCCTCATCATCGCTGTCGAACGCCATCACCGGCAGCACCGGACCGAAAGTCTCTTCGCGCATGATGCGCATTTCCGGGCTGACATCCGCCAGTATCGTGGGCGCGTAGAAATTTGCTCCCAGATCCGCCAGTCGCTTTCCGCCCGCCAGCACTCGCGCACCCAGCGCGCGTGCATCCTCCACCTGCGCTTCCACGTTTTGCAACTGGCGCTCATGGATCATGGGGCCAACGTCAGTGTTTCGCTCCATGCCATTCCCAACTCGCAAATCCTGCGTATGCCGGACGCACGCCTGGAGAAATGGCTGGTACAGGCTGCGGTGCACATAGCAGCGTTCGACCGACAAGCAGGCTTGGCCCGCGTTAGCGAATGCGCCCCAGACTGCTCCGCGTGATGCAATTTCGATATCAGCGTCGTCCAGCACCAGCATCGGATCCTTACCGCCCAACTCCAGGACCACTGGCATCAGCCGGGCCGCTGCAGCTTGGGCAATGTGCTTCCCGGTGGCCACGCTTCCGGTGAAAACGATTTTGTCGAGATCCGCGCCGGTCAGCGCCGTGCCGGTGCCGCCGTCGCCCTGGACGACTTGAAAAACAGGTTCGGGCACGCCCGCCTGGTGAAGCAGGGACATAAGTTCAATGGCGGTGAGGGAGGTAAATTCCGAGGGCTTCAATACCACTGCGTTTCCAGCGACCAGCGCCGCCAAACTCTGGGTACCCGGAATCGAAAAGGGATAGTTCCAGGGCGAGATAATTCCGATCACGCCATACGGTTCGCGGACCAGGCGGCCGGACTTGGTCTTCATCACCGGATTCCCGTGCGTCAGCCTCTCATCTCTCAGCAAGCGGTAAGCGTTTTCGATCAGGAAGCCGGCGGAGTCGAGCACAATCTGCACTTCTGTCAGCAGAGCTTCGACGTAGGGCTTTCCGGCTTCGCGCGTGACCAGTTCCGCGACCTCCGATTTTCTCGCATGCAGTAAAGTCTGAAATTGACGCAGGATTGCGATTCTCTTGCCTACCCCCAGCCCTGCCCAGTCTGGCTGTGCCTTTCTAGCCTGGCCCACCGCCACAACTACTTCAGCTCCGGACGCACATTCGAAACCGCGCAGAGTTTCGTTGGTGGCGGGGTTGATCGAAAATATTTTGCGCACCGCAATTTGAACGTCGGTAGCCATCAGTGAGTAAATAGAAGATCGAATGTCAAAAACAGTTTAGCGGTTATGGCGAAGCATTTCGCCGGAAGTCATCCTAGAAAGACCGGTTATTTATATTCCACACTCACCAGGCTTAGGCCGCTTGCCGGCGCAGTAGCTCCGGCGGCTGAACGCGAGCGCGCCTCCAGAATCGTATTCAAATCTGTTGCCTTAAAAGTTCCTCTTCCTGCCAATAGAAATGTTCCCACCAGGTTCCGCACCATGTGGTGCAAAAATCCGTTGCCCCGCACGGTGTAAACCAACTCGTCTTTTTGCCGTTCCCAGCCGGAAGCAAAGATGCGCCGCACATTTGACACCTCTTCGTCCCGCCCCCGCTCCGGATCCACTGCGGCGAACGAGGTGAAATCATGTTCTCCCACAATCGATTGCGCTACCTCATGCAGACCAGGTTCGTCCAATGGATAGGGATAATGCCATACATAGCGGCATAGAAACGGCGGACAGATGTCACCTCGATAGATTCTGTAACGGTAAGTCTTGGCCACGGCAGACTTGCGGGCGTGAAATTCCGGAGGAACTTCGACTGCCTCCAGGACGCGAATCTGCGCGGGCAGAATGTCGTTCAGGGCGACCGCCAGATTCTTCGCCGGGATGGGCGATCGCGTCTGAAAGCTGGCTACCTGCGCCAGGGCGTGGACCCCGGCGTCGGTGCGCCCCGAGCCCTGGGGCAGCAACCTTTCGCCGGTAACCCGCTCGATGGCCGAGGCCAGCGTCCCCTGGATCGTAGGCGCCTCGGGCTGAACTTGCCAGCCGCGGAAGTCGGTGCCGTCGTAAGCCAGTGTCAATTTAAGATTCCGCATGATGATTCTTTGGAGTCTTCCCCGGGTTGACTGTCATCCAATTCGGTTGCGAATCTTTACAAAGTTTTACCCGGCGCGCCCGGCCGCGGCGGTAAATCAACCCTGGCAGGTCAGATATACTGTGACTCTATCCGCAATCCAGGAACGAAAGCAGGAATTGCGCCGGTGAACACAAAAATGAAACCTGGCGCTCGTATTTTGCGTACCATCGCTTGATTTCCAGAAGCCTTAGCGTTCTACACCACCAGCTTATGCAGGGAGAGAATCGAATGTTTGTGTCGGAATCACCATCCGCTTTCCGGCGGACTATCGCGGTCTTCCTGACCGCTATTCTAACCGCCACAGGTTGGGCACAGACCGCTGCCCCCCCGAGTGCAACCACGCCTGATGGACCCAAGCCACATCAATTCGTGGTCTCGGATTATTCCAAGCCCCGCTCGCACTTTCCCAATCCGATCGGGCCTTACCGCCCGCAGAGTGTACCGGCGCCGGACCTGAGCAACACCGCACGCATCGACACGTTGTTGAGGGATGGAAAACTTTACCTCTCCGTCAACGATGCAGTGGCTCTGGCTCTGGAGAACAATCTGGACATTGCAATTCAACGCTACAACCTGGCAATCGCCGATACTGACATTTTGCGCACCAAGGCCGGCGCCGGTACGCTCGGCGTCAACAGCGGCGTGGTCACAAACACTCCCGGCGGCGGCACCGGCGGTCTAAGCGGGTCGGTCGGTTCAGGCAGCGGCGGCACCAGCGCGGGAACCGGCGGAGCCGGCACCGGAACCGGAGGCCTGGTGAATTCGACTCTCGGCAGTGGAGCGCCCATCACCAGCTTCGATCCCGTTATCTCCGGCTCGTTGCAGATGGACCGCGCCTTCGCTCAGTCTTCCAGTATTTTCAGTCCCATTCCAGTCTCAAATCAAAATACCGGAACTGCGAACTTCAGCTACTTGCAGGGATTTCAGACCGGCACCAACCTGTCGGTAGGATTCAACAATACTCACACCACTACCGACAGCCCAACCGCAACCTACAGTCCGTTGCTGAGCTCGGGATTCCAGATGCGGGTCACCCAGCACCTGCTGCAGGGATTCGGGTTCGCTCCGAACACGCGCTTCATCAAAATCGCCAAGAACAATCGCGAGATTTCAGACGTCGCATTCCGTTTGCAAATCATCTCCACCGTTGACCAGATCCAGAACATGTACTGGGATCTGGTGTTCGCCTACGAAAACGTGCGGGTGCAGAATGAATCTCTGGCCTTCGCCAGCAAGACCCTTTCCGATACCAGGAAGCAGGTGGAAATCGGGACTCTGGCGCCGATCGAAGTAGTGCGCGCCCAGAGCACCGTGGCTACGGACCAGCAGCAGCTCACTCTGGCGCAGACCAACCTGCAATTGCAGCAGCTGTTGATGAAGAACGCCCTGAGCCGCACTCTGGTAGATCCAAGGCTGGCCGATGCCGAGGTAATTCCAACTTCCACAATGCAGTTGCCGGCGCAGGAACCGATCGTGCCGACGCAGGACCTGGTCACCGACGCGCTCAGCCATCGCGCCGAGCTGGCGGAAGCCCGGATTACTCTTTCCAACACTGAAATCAGTAACAAAGCCGTACGTAACGCTCTGTTGCCGAGTCTCGATCTCTATGCCTACTACGGTGGGACCGGAATCGGTGGAAACGTGGCGCTTCCTGCCTGCGGTCCCGGCCAGGGTGGCGGCTTTCAAACCTGCTTCGACCCCGCCAACGCTGCCCCGCCCTTCCGCAACGGAGGCCCGGTGGCTTACAGCAACGCTCTCGGCCAGCTGGTAGATTCGAGCGCTCCCGACAAAGGCGTGGGAGTCAGCCTGAACATTCCTATTCGCAACCGTGTGGCCCAGGCCACCCAGATACGTTCCGAACTGGAATACCGGCAGTCGCAGATGCGCTTGCAACAGCTGGAAAATCAGGTTCGAATCGAAGTGCGCAACGCACAGTTTTCCGTACAGCAAAACCGCGCCAGCGTAAACTCGGCGCAAGCCGCCGTCGATCTGGGTAAACAGTCGCTGGACGCAGAACAGAAGAAGTATGCTTTGGGTGCTTCAACCACCACCCTGGTGCTTCAGAACCAGAGCGCATTGGCTCAGGCGGAATCCACGCTGGTGTCCGCCATGGCGGCGTATGAGAAGGCGCAGACCGAACTGGACCGGGCGACCGGCATTTTGCTCGATCACTCCGGAGTCCTGATTTCGGACGCAGAGCGCGGCGAAGTTACCCGCATGCCAAACGTGCCCTTTGTCGCTCCCCGGACGGATGTGGCGCCGACCGTCATGCAGACGCCGCAACCGCAGCCGGACACCACCTCTCCACCCCCGCCAAAGTAGTCTCAAAGCAGCATCGGGGCGGGCGTTTTTGCCCGCCCCTGCGGCACTTCAGCAACTTGAATTCAAGGCTCGAACCCAGACGCAACCCGGCGGCCATTCCGCCTTGGGGCTTTTACGGTTTATCCTCAGCCCGTGGATCTTTCCGTCGTTTTGATCGCGTACAACGAAGAATCCCAGATTGGACGCACGCTGCAGAGCGTGGTGCCGCTGATCCACGCTAGGCACAGCGAGGATAGGGCACGGCGAGATCATTCTCGTCGACTCCGGCTCGACTGACCGTACCGTTGAAATAGCAAAATCTTTTGGCGCTAGAATTTTTCTCGAAGAGTGGAAGGGCTTCTCCGCCCAGAAAAATTCCGCCATCGAAAAAGCCCAAGGCGATTGGATCCTCAGCCTGGATGCTGATGAGGAACTCAGCCCAGGCGCGGTGCAGGCGATCCAGCAAATTCTCGGAGCTGACGCCGAAAAGTATTCAACCGTGGCGGGGGTCTGGTTTCCCCGCAAAAATCACTTTCTCGGACGCTGGATAAGGCATGGCGGCTTTTATCCCGACCGCAAGCTCCGCTTGTTCCGCCGCGGACAAGCGACGTTTGGCGATCGCGCGGTTCACGAAACCCTCTCGACCACGGGCACGACCATCATCGCTGACCATGACTTCAAGCTGGGAAAAGAAATCGCGCTGATCCACCATTCTTATCCAACTCTCTCCGATTACACCGATCACATGAACCGTTATTCATCCCTGGGCGCAGAAATGGCAGTCGCGGAAGGACGCACCGGATTCAGCGTCATCAATATCGCGATACGGCCCATTTTTACTTTTATCTATAACTATTTTTTTCGTTTGGGTTTTCTCGACGGTCACGAAGGCCTGATGCTTCACATTTATCACGCAGAATACGTCGCCTGGAAATATGCCAAGGTCTGGGAGATGGCACACCGCCGCAAACCCTAGCCCGCCCTGCTTCCGTCGGGAACCGGACGCTCCGGCATTGCCAGCACCGGCGTGATGCCGTCGGCATAGCCGATGTCGAACAGCATTCCTTCGGAGATGACGCCGCGCATCCGTCGTGGCTCCAGGTTGATCACGAACAAGGCCTGCTTGCCCACGATCTCTTGCGAATTCGGCCGCTCCAGCTTCATTCCCGCCACGATTGTGCGCTCGAAGTCGCCGAAGCTGACTCGCAATTGAACCAGTTTGTCGGAATTGGGCACATCGGAGACAGACAGTATGGTGCCAACACGAATATCAATCTGGCTGAGAACATCGATAGAAATTGCAGGCTTAATGGGAGCGGTCGTCATAATTTGTGGTCGTAATTAAAAGCAAAGAAGCACCCGCCGCGCAGGAAGAACTATTGCTTCGGCGTGCGCTCCAGTGAAGCGGTGAGCTTGAACTTAACGAATTCCACAATCTGCGGCGTCACATATTGGGGAGGGCTTATGCGAAACATGGGCCTTCCCTCCACCGGCTTCAGCGACACTTCCTGCCAGGCCGGCAACACGGCGGCGCTTTGATGAAGAATGACGGCGTCGGCGCGGTCCATGAATTCCTGAGCTGACTTCTTGAAATCTTCGGTAGCGGGATCAAGCACGGTGAGATAAAGATCAGGCCGCACAAATTTGAGAATGCTGTTCGATTCCAGAATTGCATTTGTCGATTCGGCCAGCTTTTTTCGGAGTGCCGGCATCGCTTCCGCCAGACGTCCCTGTTCGGTTCGTACCCACCACGCCCGTGTTGCGCCCGCCGCCAGGAAACGCGCCGTATCCGAATCTCCAAGGCGATCTCGCTCCTCTGAAATCGCCCAACTGTGGTCGTCGCTCGCGCAGTGGCAGGGCTGGCCGTCTTTCGAGCAAACTCCGTGACCGTATTGCGTGACCTTAAACGCGGTCCAGTTAAATTCCCGCAAAGCAGCAATTAACCCCGCCACTACGCTGGTCTTGCCTACACTTCGTGAGTGTCCGCCGATGACGATAAGCATGACTGTATCTGTGGTTGTGTGCTCGCGGGCGGGTCGCCCGCGGCCACACAACCGCTATTTCTTTTTCGCCAGCCGGGCCAGCGCCGCCAGCTGTTTCAAATATTCCCGCAGCGGGCGCGCCGGCGTTCCCCAGAACGCAACGCCACGTCCCCGCACCAATTTGTGCGGCAGCACGCCAGCCTGTCCGCCCAGCATCACCCCTTCTTCGATCTGTGCATGCTCGCCAATTCCCACCTGGCCGCCGAGAATGGCACCTTTTCCGATTGAGACGCTGCCGGAAAGTCCAACCTGAGCTGCAATCACTGCGTCGTCGCCGATCTGGCAGTTGTGTCCGATGTGCACCAGGTTGTCGATCTTCGCTCCTCGCCCGATGCGAGTGACTTCAAGCGCTCCTCGGTCGATAGTTGAATTCGCTCCGATTTCAACGTCATCGCCAATTTCGAGGCGGCCGACCTGGGGAAATTTCTCGTAGTGTCCTGTGCCTCGGTCACGCACATAACCAAAGCCATCGCTGCCCAGCACCGCTCCGGCGTGCACGATCACGCGATCGCCCAACCGCGCGCCCGGGTAGATGGTCACATTTGGATAAATTTCGCTGTCGCTGCCGATTACAACTTCCGCCCCGATGACGGCGCCGGCGCCAATCCAGCTGCCATCGCCGATTTCGGCCTTCTCGCCGATGACCGCCCTCTCTGCCACGCTCACGTTCTTGCCCACCCGCGCCGAAGCATGAACAACCGCGCTCGAGTGTGTTCCCGGCCGCCGGTTGGGCGCTCGGCCCAGAAGGCGCGCCGCGCGCGCGAAAGCCAGCTTGGAATGTTTAACGATCAGCACCGGCTTCGAGGAAACATTCAGACCGGATAACGCAGCCCTCGCAGACTCTTCGACGATCACCGCTCCAGCCCGCGACTGAAACGCGGAATGCAGGTTCTTTTCATCTTCGACAAACACCAGGTCGGATGAAGTCGCATGAACAATGGCCGCAACTCGGCTGACTTCGACATCGCTACTTCCGATTACTTCTGCGTGTACCGATTCGGCAATCGTCCTCAGCGAGCGGCTCATAATGGTCAAGTATACGTTCAGGCAAGAGCAGCATCATTCTTCGAGACTACAATCGCAGCATGGAAAAGAAAATCTTCTGGATCAGCTTCACCATTCTGGGGCTGATCGCCGATTTCGTCCTGCCGCTGTGGTGGGCCCTGGTGGCGACGATCCCCATCGCCTACGCCGCCTGGTGGATTGCATATCGTAGCGACTGGTTTTGAAAGGCAGCTTCCAGCTGCTGGCTGCTGGCTTCTGGCGACAGCTTTTCAAAACATGGATTGGGCCGGAAGCTAGCAGCCAGGAGCCAGGAACATGCAGCTAGAAGCTGCATCTCAATACAGCCCCTTCTCCCCCGGTGGCCGCGTCTTCCAGCGTCGATGCACCCATAGCCACTGTTCCGGATACCGGCGCACATAATCCTCGGTGATTTTCGTAAACACCTGGGTGTTGGTAACGATATCCTGCTCGTCGTCCCCGGTGCGTAACAGATTCACCGCCGGGTCGAATCGCAATCGATACTTCCGTAGATTAGGATCCCAGATCGTGAAGGTCGGCACCACTGCAGCATCGGTGCGTAGAGCGATCCTCGCCAGCCCGCTGGCGGTGCAGGCGGGAAGGCCGAAGAAGTTTACGAATACCCCTTGCGGCGGAGTCATGTTGGTGTCCATGAGAATGCCGACGACCTCACCTGCTTTCATCGCCGCCAGCAATCCCCGCACAAAATTGTCTTTGCTTACCGTGGTATTGCCGTGCATCGACCGGTAGCGTTGAATCAGCCGGTCTAAATACACGTTGTCGAGATTGCGAACCACTACGTGCATCCAGTGGCCGTGCAGGGAATGCACAAAGGCGGAAAGCTCCCAACCGCCGAAATGAGCGGTCAGAAACAGAACGCCCTTTCCTCGAGCGACAGCCCGTTCGTAGTTTTCGAAGCCGTCGTAAATCACCACCCGGCTCACGTTTTCTTTCGTATATCGGGGGAACTGGCAGACTTCGGCCAACTGGCGTCCCAGCGAAGTGAATTCTCCGCGCAGAATACGGCCATGCTCCCTGCGACTTTTTTCCGGCAAAGCGAGTTGCAGGTTGCGCATACCCACCCGGCGCAAGCGAACGTGGAGCAGGTAAACCGTCCAGGAGAGGGAAATTGCTGCGGCCCGCGACAATGAGCGGGGCAACAGGCTGAGAATCTTGATGAATGGCCACGCAAGCGCGTACTCGAGTCGCTGACGCATTGATTGGAAACTGGTGACGGTAACAACTGGAAGGTAGGTTGTCAAACCGCACAAGAATGTGGGCGCGACCGCCCCGCTCGTGCGGCAGCGTCCAAATGTGAGCGCGGCATCCCGACCTACACGGCAGCGCTCGCCGACCGCCGCCAATCGTCCCGCAGCGGCCCAAGAAACCGCAGCGCTAACGGAGACGCTCGCGCGCACATTATTATTTGGTGGCTGCCGCCTTGGCCCACTTGGCCAGCACATTCAGGAATGGAAATGCCTTCGGAGAAGGCTCGACCCCGCCAGTCAGCGACGTCTTGAACGGCACCATGCGGCCGTAAAATTCGCGGGTTGCGTCCTTGTCCTGCCCGATGGCTGCGCCACTCAGCTCTAGCCCGGCAAACAATCCGCGGGCTCGCGAATAGCTGAGCACCTGCGCTTTGAGCTTCCAGTCGGTATCGGCAGCGGCGTGCCGCCCCACCGGGCCAGCAGCTACGCTAGCGTCGGCTCCCAGTTTGAACTGGCTGTTCAGCAAATTCTTCATGCCTTCGTCATTCATGATGAGCATGACCAGGTCTACCGCCTGCGCGCCGATTTGCAGACCAAAGCTTCCACCCTTGATGGTGAAAAATGCCGGCGCGCTCCAGCCTTTGGCAGTGCGGCAGCTCGAGACTCCGCGTCCAAAGCGGGCTCCGACGATAAATCCGCCTTTGATCATGGTCGGCACTACGGCCACGCACTGCGCCGATCCCAGAACTTCTTCCGGAATGCCCTGGTCGGGAGCGGATTCAATCTCTTCCAGCACGGTGCCGGCCGCCTTGATGCGGTCTTCGGCTTTGGTTTGGTCATCATCGTCTTTCGCGAAGCTAGACGTGGCGAGGCACGCAATTACGCACAGAAGCAGCAGTTTTTTCATTTCTTCCTGACTTTCCTGAGAGTGATGGTGTTATGTCGAAAGCAATGGCTTGATTCTAACGGATTTCTTGCAGGAAGGAGATGAACGGATGAGCCGTATTCGGCAAAAAAAATCGGGGTCAGCAGCGGTGACCCTAAATCTCCGCTTCCAACCCCGTCTCCCAGGTTCTGTGGTAGGTGAAGCCAGTATGCGTCGCAGCGATTAGACCAGCAAGATTACCGAAGTCATTGTCCTAAAGTAATCAGAACGATTTTCTGGGATTGGCGGGAGTCTGGAAGGAATTGGAGTTTAGAAATTGTCGGATTGAGGGATTGCGGGATTGTGCGATTGTGGGACTTCCAATTGGCAGATTCGCGAAATCTGCTCTTGAATTCGTCAATCCCTCAATTCGACAATCCGTTAATTAACTCGTGCTATCGCGCGGTGACCAGCGAATGTGTAATCGCATGCACTGAAAGCGCAATCCGGTTCTGCACACCAACTTTGCGCATCAACTTGGCCACATGCGCCTTGACAGTCCGTTCTTCGATCCCGAGGGCGGAGCCGATTTCCTTGTTGGAGCGGCCTGCCACCAACATCTCTAAAACTTCTTTTTCGCGGTCGGTGAAAGTCACGCGGCCCGCGGGGAAAATGCGCCCAGGGGCTGAACTCACTCGCTCGATGAACAGAGAAAGAACGCGGCGAGGGGCCCAAACCGACCCTTGATTCACAATCCGGATCGCCTGCACAAACTCGGTCGGCGAAGCAGCTTCATCTACATAACCCTTGGCTCCCGAGGCGATAGCTTTCAAAATCGTCTCCTCGTCCATGCCCGAACCTGTCACAATGATGCGCAGGTCAGGACGGCTGGCTTTGAGACTGGCCATCAGATCGAACAGGTTTTGCCCGTTGCGGTTTCCCAGCAATACCAGGTCAATGTTGGGCAGAGTTCCGATGTCAGGTAAAGAAGCCGCGATGAGTTCGAAATCAGTCTCCGAGTCAAACAGGGCGCGAAATCCCACGAAACGCAGTGGATCGCTCTCCACCACGGCCAGGCGGATGACCGGTTTGGGTGTCGAAGAAGCTTTCATTGCGGTTGCAGCCTTCATAGGGAATCCTGTTTGATAGGGTTTCCTGCTCTACGCAGAATCTGCATAAGCATAACTACATTTGCGCTGTAATAGAACATTCGACATTCTGATGACGATTACGCCGGTAACGTCGCAGGCATCCAAATAAGACAGGGTAACCACTCATGAGATTACGCAGCAGACCGATGGCACGTCAGCTTCGCTGGACAGCAGTGATCGTAATCGCGAGCTCTCTGGCGTTATGCGCCCAAACCACATACCAGCCGAAGTTCAAGGGCGATCCCGCCCGCTCCGATTCGGAAGCTGGAGCGTTAGGCTACATGCGCACCGTCATTCGGGCGCAAAAGGTCTACCAGAAAAAAAATAACAAGTATGCCCACTCGTTAAGCGACCTGGTACACACCGGTTCCTTCACCAAGCGCATGGTAAATCCGGACCGCGGCGACTATACGGTGGGCTTTCGCGCCAACAAAGACGGATACGATCTGACCCTCACCCCTAAACAGATCGACACCGAGCATCGCTCGTTCTACGCAGGGGAAGACGGTCAGATTCACGGAGATGACCAGGCCCCGGCAAGCGATAAGTCGCCGGTGGTGAAGTAAACCGATTTTAGATTGCAGATTTTAGATTGCAGATTGAAAAGCTCAGATTGAAAGTGTGGTTATGCAGCGAAAAAACTATAATCAACAATCTGAAATCGCTTTCTATCCTCCCGCGATCTCCGACGCCTTGCCATCCCGAAAAGTGATCGTCACCGGCTTGCCTCCGTTGGGATAGTGCACCGTTTTCACCGCCGGATTGCTCGACTTTTCCGGAACTCCCATTCCAATGGCAAAGTATGCCTGAAATTCGTTCATCCCTGGCTTGATTTGATGTTGATCGATCGACTGCCAGACATCCGCCGGCCAGTGGTTATAGAGCTCGCGTGGGTCCTGAATGAAGAACATTTCGTCTGAATAAATTTTATAGTTGCCGCCGGTCTGCGATCCAATGGGGACAGCGAACGTTTTTCCTTCGAGTTCGAACACTCCCATAACCTGATCGACATGCGCGGAGTGCGGCGCGGTGTCCATCACCACATCCTTGAATTGCAGCTTTTGGATGGGAAGCAACAGACCGGCTTCCTTGGAGAAATCAGTCCGCCGGCGGGCATGATCATAGGGATAGTAAGTAAAGCGATAGCCTTCCTTTACCCACACCGGCTGCTCAGTTAATTTCTTCGCCGACTTCAGATCGTAGGGATAAAGCTTTTTGGGCGTGACGTAATAATCCGGATTCAGCGGCGGCGCCTGTTGTTTGCTTTCCTTGGCCGAATCCGCGCGCCGTTGGTAGACCACGAACCCCGCGCGAACGGCCGCTACGGCGATCGCGACCGCCAGCACAATCTGAATTTTCCGCTTCGCTTCTGAAGTCATAGTTGAATCAGTTCAAAACGGCCCCGCGCTCTGGCGTGTAAACTATGAGTAGCACAGCACTCCCGCGAGTGCTGTATCAGGAGAACCATGCCAGCCCTTACCGAGGACGAAGTATTAAGCGCCCTGAAGCAGTGTTACGACCCCGAAATTCCGGTCAATATCGTAGACCTGGGACTGATTTATGGTGTCCGTTTCGACCCGGCGCCGGAGGAGAAACAGGACGTGACCGTCGAAATGACCCTCACCGCCCAGGGATGTCCATCCCACGTTCAAATTGGCGAACAGGTCAAAGCCCGGGTTGAGCAAATGCCCGGCGTGCGCAATGCCACCGTCAACGTGGTTTGGACCCCGCCCTGGACCCCGGAGAGGCTCAGCCCCGACGCCCGCAAGACCCTGGGCATCGAATAGCATATTCGAAACGCTGCTGTGCCCAGGATCAGCTGCGCAGCAACGATTCGTACCAGGTTCCGTCGCCGTTCTCCGTCGCTTCCGCCAGGCGATCCCCAACCCGGGTCGCGACTTGAAGAAAATTGTTTCCCCGCTCAATGTAATCGGGCAATCTGCTCTGAATCTCGGTGAACGCTTCGGGATACTCCGAAGCCAGCGTCGCTACGCCAACTCCTGCCAGAAGGACGCCTGCCGTCCACCGTCGCTTCAGAAACATGGCGGTGCCCGCACCCGCCGCCGCACTCACCAGCGCTACTTTCCAGTTTTCCATTTCGCCTCCGCATAAAACGAATTCAGCCTAAAGGACGTTCGGATACTTTATACTGCCCAACCTATCACGGAGGACTTTGATGCTGAAAGCAGGCAGAGCATTGCTCCCTGCTCTGGTTTTTTCGTTATTCTTCGCAATAGCGACGGCCCAGACGGAACCTCGTGCCCGGGACTTGGGCATTCCCTTCGACGGAACTCCCGGCCCTCTGAACGCAATCACCGACGTCAAGGGGGTTGAAGTCGGGCACACCACGCTTATTTCCGGAAGCGGTCCGCTGAAGGTTGGCGTCGGCCCCGTCCGCACTGGCGTGACCGCCATTCTTCCTCGCGGCCACGATTTCAAGGATTCCGTCTTTGCCGGATGGTTCACCCTGAATGGCAACGGAGAGATGACCGGAACCACCTGGGTCGAGGATTCCGGATTCCTCGACGGGCCTGTGATGATCACCAATACCCACAGCGTAGGCGTGGTGCGCGACGCAGTCATTGCCTGGCGGGTGAAAAACGCGCCTCCCGACGACGACGGCTACTGGTGGTCCCTGCCGGTGGTCGCCGAGACCTGGGATGGCGAACTCAACGACGTCAACGGATTTCACGTCAAACCCGAGCACGTATTTCATGCGCTTGATATCGCGAAATCCGGGCCTGTCGAAGAAGGCAGCGTGGGCGGTGGCACCGGCATGATCTGCAACGAGTTCAAGGGCGGAATCGGGACTTCGTCGCGGGTGCTGGACGCAAAAAACGGCGGTTACACCGTAGGGGTGCTGGTGCAATGCAACTATGGACTTCGCAGCCAGCTTCGTATCGCCGGCGTTCCCGTCGGACGTGAAATCAGCGATCACACCGTGCGCAATGACGATGTTGGATCCATCATCGTAGTTGTCGCCACCGATGCGCCCCTGATTCCAACCCAGCTCAAGCGTGTAGCCCGAAGAGTGTCGCTTGGCCTGGGCAGAGACGGCAGCTTTTCCGGAGATGGTTCCGGAGACATTTTTATCGCCTTCTCCACCGCCAACCCCGGAGCCGCCGGAGGCAAAGGCCCGCACCAACTCACCATGCTTCCGAACCAGCGTCTCAATCCCATTTTTGCCGCCACCGTACAGGCAACAGAAGAAGCAGTCATCAACGCCATGGTGGCAGCGAAGACCATGAAAGGCATCAACGATCACGAGGTCATCGGCCTGCCCCACGACCGCCTGCGAGAGATCCTGAAAAAATACAACCGTCTGGTTAAGTAAGATTTCGGGCGAGTTTGTCTGGGCTGTGTGGTCTTGTGGTCTCGTGTGGTCGCGGGCGACTCGCCCGCGCACAGCCGGCAGCTAACAAAATTTTCTCAGTTGTATGGTCCCTGCATCGCGGGCGGGTCGCCCGCGACCACACATACAAATCAGACCCCCCACGGCTAGTAAATCGTATAGCCCGGAGCCGGCGTCCGCAGGTCAGGCTTCGATGCCATCAGCAGAAGCGCTCCAATTTTCTTGAATTCCCGCAAGTCTTCAATACTGTTGAACGATTTCGTCTGATAGTCATCCGGGGTAGGCGTGTCGTCAGGAATTCGCCGCGCTTCAACATCCTCAAATGCATGTTTCTGCAACAGCTCGACGTACTCCGCCTGGGACCGTATGTGTACCGGGACTTTCAACTTGTCCACCCATTGCAATGAGTACTGATTGTCACGATAGAGATTGATCAGGATGAACAGTCGCCCGTGCGGCGCCATGACCCGAAAAAGCTCGGACAGGGCCCGGTCCTGGTCCGCGTAGTAATAAAACGATTCCACGGAAAGAACTTTGTCGAAAAAGTTTTCCTCCCAGGGAATCTGTTGCGCCGACCCCCAAACATAGAGAATATTTTCGAAGTCTTTAGACGCGGCGCGGGACTGGCGAACCATTTCATCGGAGACGTCAATACCGACCACCTGGCCAAAGCCCTCCGGCCCATCTCCGACCAGGCGCGCGAGCATGCGGCTGGCCCAACCCGACCCGCACCCCAGGTCAAGCACGCGCTCGCCGGGCCGCAGGTCCATCAGACGCAGGGTCTTCTCGGTGATATCAAGATGATGGTTCTGCATCTTCTCGCCTTCACCGGCTGCCGCCCAGCGGTTGAATTCCAGTTGCAGCTTTTCATCGGGAGTGGGAAGTCGTTCGGGCAAATGGATCTCCTTCAACGGCAGTCGGTTTCCAGTTTCTGGTTTCTGGATTCAAAATCGCGCCCTGAAACTGGAAACCAGAAACTGGGAACTGCCCTCAAAAGATATGCTACATTTGCCATCCTCATGACGCCAAGCCCGCAGCCGGAGGCCGACCTCGAGCCACTTTACTGCCCGCGCTGTGCCAAGGAAGTGCACGATCCGTTGACCTGCGGTGACTGCTCCGCTGTCATCTGCCGGCAGTGCGGAACTCCGCTGGAATCGCCCGACGAATTGGGAATGGGATAAATCATGACTGCGCCTTTGGTCGATTCTCCCTCGACCATAAAACCCGAATCGCCCACCCTGGTTCGCGGGCTCAGTCTGCTCGATTCCGTGCTTCTGCTCTGCGGAGGCATCATCGGCTCGTCGATTTTTCTCACCGCAAAAGACATCGCCGGCCCGCTGCCGCATCCCATTCTTTTTCTTCTGGTCTGGATTCTAGGCGCGGGAATTTCCCTGCTGGGATGCACCGCCTTCGCCGAACTGGGCGCGATGTTCCCCGACTCTGGCGGCCAGTATGTTTATCTGCGCGAAGCGTATGGCGATTTGCCGGCATTCCTCTACGGCTGGATGTTGTTCAGCGTAGCCAACGGTGGCACCATTGCCGCGCTCTCCGTGGCCTCAGCCGCATATATGGGAGGAATTCTTCCGGCAATTTCTCAGGATCATGTAGTGTTCGCTGCCGCCGGAATTGTTCTCACCCGCGCTCATGTGGTGGCGTTGATCGCCATTTTCGTTGTTACCTGGATCAACGTCGTTGGACTGCGATGGGGCACCATCCTGCAAAACCTCGCCACCTGGGCCAAGTTTGCCGCCATGGCCGCATTTGTAATTTTGGGATTCGCCATCGGCAAAGGTGACTGGCATCACTTTTCTCCGGCTTCCGGACAGAGCCTCACTCTGGGACTGGGCGCAGGTCAGCTTGTCTCCGCCTTCGGAGTCGCGCTGATCGCAGTTTTCTGGGCATACGACGGATGGGTTTACATCACCTGGGTTTCAGGCGAAGTCAAAGACCCGCGGCGCAACGTCCCCCGCGCCATGGTTCTCGGCGTACTCGCGGTCGGCGTCATCTACATGGCGATGAACATGACTTACGTCTATGCCTTGCCACTGGGAGAAATCGCGAAGCATGAAATTATTGCGCACGCCGCCGCGGTAGCGCTTTTCTCTCCCGCCGCCGCTGTCTGGCTCTCGGCCCTGATTGCGGTCTCCTGCTTCGGCGCCATGGCAAGCTGCACCATGAGCGGAGCGCGCGTGTACTTCGCCATGGCCCGCGACGGCGCGTTCTTCCAGAAGATGGCCCAAATCCATCCCAAATGGCGCACTCCGGCCTTCAGCCTGATCGGCCAGGGCATCTGGGGCGCGGTGCTGACACTCAGCGGCCGGTATGACCAGCTTTACACCTACGTGATGTTTGGGATGGTGCTTTCCTACACCCTTACCGTGATCGGATTGTTCATTCTGCGCTGGAAACGGCCGGACCATCCCCGGCCCTATCTTTGCACCGGCTACCCGTGGCTACCCGCAATCTACGTGCTGATCGGCGCCGCCTGGACGCTAAACACCATCATCACGCGTCCCACCGAGGCTTTTTGGGGAGTCGCCATCGTCCTGATCGGCGTGCCTGGCTACTTGTACTGGAAACGAATAAGCAAGAATGCTCCGCAATCGTCCTGAGGCGGTCTGCTTTTCTTTGCGCTGTCCGCGGATTTTCTTTGCGACCTTTGCGGTTCAAGCTTTTGGTCTTGATGTTGCTGTTGCTGGTATTGCACACAATCAAACAGTCTCAGGCTGACTGAAACGAACCCAGAGTTGGCAGACCACCTCCATCTCTTTACAATCACCTGACTGAAGTACTAGAGGCGCACGGAGAATTCATGGCTGACCCGCTCCTGATTGCCAAGGGAGAAAATCCGCTCTACCTCTTGCCCGCCATGTCGAACCGGCACGGCCTGGTCGCCGGAGCTACCGGCACAGGCAAGACAGTCACGCTGCAAGTGATGGCGGAAAGCTTCAGTCGAATCGGCGTGCCCGTGTTTGCCGCCGACATCAAAGGCGATCTCTCCGGCATCAGCCAACCCGGCAACGACAATCCCAAACTGCAGGACCGAATCAAGAAGCTGGGACTTACCGATTTTAATTTTGCCGGCTGTCCCGTTACTTTCTGGGATGTCTTCGGCGAACAGGGCCATCCGGTCCGCGCCACAATTTCCGAGATGGGCCCGCTTCTTATCAGCCGAATCCTGAACCTGAACGACACTCAGTCCGGCGTGCTGGCCCTGGTTTTCAAAATCGCTGACGACAATGGATTGTTGTTGCTCGATTTGAAAGACCTGCAAGCCATGCTGCAGCACGTTGGCGATTCCGCCAAAGACTACCAGACCCAGTACGGCAATATTTCTCCCGCCAGCATCGGCACCATCCAGCGTTCCTTGACCGCCTTGCAGCAACAGGGCGGCGACAAGTTTTTCGGCGAGCCGGCTCTCAACCTCGATGACCTTCTGCAGACCGACAGCAATGGCCACGGCGTCATCAATATCCTCGCCGCCGACAAGCTCATGGCATCACCACAGCTCTACGCTACCTTTCTGCTGTGGATGCTTTCGGAACTATTCGAGAAACTGACGGAAATCGGCGATCCCGACAAACCCAAGCTGGTTTTCTTCTTCGACGAAGCCCACCTGCTGTTCACCGACTTGCCTTCAACTCTGCAGGCCAAGATTGAGCAGGTCATCCGGTTAATCCGTTCCAAGGGCATAGGCGTTTATTTTGTTACCCAGAATCCACTCGATGTCCCCGACATTGTGCTCGGGCAGCTGGGCAACCGGGTGCAGCATGCATTGCGGGCGTTCACACCCAGCGATCAGAAGGCCGTGCGCGCGGCAGCGCAGACATTTCGTACCAATCCAAAGCTGAACGTAGAGACGGTCATCACCGAGCTTGCGGTCGGCGAAGGCCTGGTTTCCTTCCTCGATGAAAAAGGAACACCCTGCATTGTCGAGCGCGCTTTGGTTTGCCCGCCGCACAGCCAGATCGGACCGATCACGCCAGACCAGCGCCAGCAGATTATTAAGAGCTCAGTGATTTTCGGTGTATACGAAAAAGTGGTTGACCGCGAATCGGCCTACGAGCGGTTGAAAGGCAAAGCGCAACAGTCGCCGGCGCCTGCCGCAGGTCAAGCGCAACCTCAGCCGGACAAGCCCTGGTATGAGAATCTTCCGTCCATCAGCTTGCCCACCAGCCTGGGCGGAGGAACACGGCGCGGCGATACCGTAGTCGATGCAATGATGAAAAGCGCGGCACGCTCGATAGGAAGTTCCGTAGGACGCCAGATTATCCGCGGAGTGCTGGGGTCGATTCTCGGTGGAAGCAGCCGCCGTTAAAAAGCATGAACACGAGGACATTTTAAATTTAAAACCTTCGTGATACTTCGTGTCCTTCGTGGTTAATGATTTTGATTTAAAAAATCATGAACCACCAAGTACAGCAAGATGCACAAAGCAAACCCCGAATTGAAACCTTCGTGAGTGTCCTTCGTGGTTAAGGCTTTACCAGAGTGGACGAAACCGAACCAGCCCCCGACTCGACCTCATTAAGCGCAAGCCTTTCCTCCGCTGATCCGGAAACGCCCAACCAACCCAAGCCCGTGATGGGCTTTCGCGACCTGGTGTTGTTCTATGTCGTCACCGGCGTCAGCTTGCGCTGGATCGCCACCGCCGCCGCTGCCGGACCGAGCTCGATCATCATCTGGATCGGCGCCTTTCTGGCTTTCTACCTGCCGTTGGCGCTGTCAGTCATCGAACTCTCGTCGCGCTACCCAGAGGAAGGCGGCATTTACGTTTGGGCCAAGCTCGCCTTTGGCGATTTTGCCGGCTTCATCACCGCCTGGACTTACTGGGCCTGCAATCTTCCCTACTTCCCTGCGGTGTTGTATTTCGCCGCAAGTAACGCGCTATATATTCGTCACGACTGGGGTCGCTTTTCCGCCAACACGACTTTCTACGTTGTGTTTTCACTGGCCGCTCTGACCCTGGCAACCCTGCTCAACATTTTCGGACTCAATGTCGGCACCTGGCTGCATGACCTGGGTGCAATCGCAATGTGGATTCCGGTCTGCATCATCGTGGTCATGGGAGGAGTGGTTTGGCATCGTTATGGATCGGCAACTCAGTTCACCCTGCACTCCATGATCCCCGGCGTCCACTTCCAGGACATGATTTTCTGGTCAGTATTAATCTTCGCCTTCGCCGGCTGTGAGACCGCTTCCATCATGGGCGGCGAAATCAAGAACGCTCGCCGCACCATCCCCCGCGCGCTCCTGATCGCGGGAGTCACGGTTACTTTCTGCTACATCGTGGGCACCATCAGCGTGCTGGTGGCGTTGCCGGCCTCGGAGGTTGGCAACCTTCAGGGACTCATGCAGGCGGTTTCGAAAACCGCGGAGCGCATCGGGTTCGAGAAGATCGTTCCCATCGTTGCACTGCTCATCATGCTCAGCAACGTCGGCGCAGCCGGCGCTTATCTGGCTGCAGGCGCAAGACTGCCCTTTGTGGCGGGCATTGACCGCTTCCTGCCTCCCGCGTTCGGCGCGCTTCATCCGAGATGGAAGACGCCCTGGGTCGGCCTGCTGACTCAGTTTGCCTTCGGCGCGCTATTCATTTTTCTTGGACAGGCCGGCACCAGTATTAAAGGCGCATACGACGTGCTGGTCAGCATGGGCGTGATTACCTACTTCATTCCATTCCTGTTTCTCTTTGCGGCGATGTTCAAGCTGCAGAAGGAACCCGCCAGACCCGATGTGATCCGCGTGCCCGGAGGAAAGCGTGTTGCCAGGTTGGTCGCGATCGTCGGCTTTGCCACGACCACTTTTACCATCGCTCTGTCGCTGATCCCGCAACCGGACGAACCCAATAAGCTGCTTGCAGTCATCAAAATCGTGGGATTGTCGGGATTGCTGGTGCTGATCGGAGCCTGGATCTACTGGGCAGGGAAAAAGAGGTCACTACGTACTTCGTAGCGCCGGCCTCTGGCCGGCTGTCCGGGGGCGTCCCCACCCGCCCCGCGGTCTGATTGATGCCGCGCCGGAATTACTAAACCGGCGTTGCCATTTTCCGCTCTGGATTGAAAAACGGCATCTTCACAATCCTGGCCGTCACTTGCTGACGCATAGCTTCGATTGTGATTTCCATCTGCAGCTTGGTGCCGATTTGCGAATGGGCCGTGTCCACACTGGCCAGCGCAATCATCTTCTTCAGCACCGGTGACCAGGTAGTGGTAGTAGCCTTGCCTACCTGCTTGTCCCCCACGTAAAGCGGGACGGCCACGCGCGAGGCCTGGCTCGGCGCTGCCGGTGTGAGCCCGAACTCCTCGTAGCGTGCTTCAACTTCAGGCCAATCGATTTCGAGCCCAACAAACTGACGTGGCACACCCTGCTTCTGTTGCTGCGCCAAAGCCGCTTTGCCGATGAAGTTCTCTTTCTCCAAGTGGACCATCTTGCCAAAACCCAATTCGTACGGAGAATACTTCTGCGACTCGATCAGCGCCTTCTTCGCGCTGTTGTAGTCAACTTCAATCAGCAACAGCCCGGCTTCCACTCGGGCCACGTCGAGCGCCAGCATTCCCGCCGCATGGATGTCGAACTGCTTGCCCTTCTCCATCACCGCATCCCAGACTTTCACCGCGTCATCCCACGGCACCCATATCTCGTAACCCAGATCGCCGGTGTATCCGGTGCGCGAAATATCGACATACACATTGCCGATCTTGCCCCGGGTCATGCGGAAATATTTCAGGTTGGCGATGTCGCCGGATTCCACCACTGCCTTCAACAGCTTGCCGGAAGTCGGGCCTTGTAGCGCCAGCGCCGCAAGCTGTTCGGAAATATCTTCGACCTGCACGTCCATATTCAAGCCGTTTTGCCGGAACCAGCGCAGGCTGGGATCAGCAGCCGTCCACCGATATTTGCTGTCCTCAAGCCGGGTGATGGTGCCATCGTCGATCACCTTGCCTTGCTCGTCGCACCAGCAGCAGTAAATGACCTGGCCGACTTTCACCTTGGTGATATCGCGCGTGATGATGCGGTTCACCAGCTTGGTCGCATCTTTTCCCGAGATCAGATACTTGTACAGCGGCGAAATATCGATCAGCGCCGAGGCGTTGCGAATGGCGTTGTACTCATGCTCATGGTGCACTTCGTACACACTGACGGCGTAGTATCCCGACCACTCGCGGTAATTCAGACTGTGGCAAAGCGGAAAAGTTCGTTCGTGAAATGCGGTTCCGACTGGCAAAGGCAGCTCCTTAAAATGTCGCATCCTGCTCGTGCTGGATTATATGCAGTGTTGATCGTTCCCAGCAATCGTTCTTGAGCGTCGATGCTTCATAAGACGGAGGAAGTCATGTTGAGCCTGCGAAGCATCTCGCGTGCAGCGCAGACGAAGCTGCCAGCGAGACCCCGCACCTGACTCCAAGTCAGTTCCGCAATTCCTAAAGACAAAAATAAGGCTTGCAGCTACAATCGACCTTACCTCGATGCGTTCATCCTGCAACGCGATGCTGAGCTGGGCCGTTCTCAAAAGCGGTCTCTGACCTTCTGCCTGAACTTTTCCGTCTCCGGGAATTCGCGATAGACTTCCAATCGACTCCCGACCGCACCTGATAGAATCCCTGCGACTTAAGATCAGCGCCTAGGCGCTAAAGGTTCAAATGGCTGCTTCCAACGGCAATACGAAATACGACGCGATCATCATCGGAGGAGGCCACAACGGCCTCACCACCGCCGCCTATCTGGCGCGTGCCGGGAAAAAAGTTCTGGTGCTGGAGCGCCGTCACGTGCTCGGAGGCGCTGCCGTCACCGAAGAAGTTTTTCCTGGCTTCAAATTTTCGGTTTGCTCTTACGTGGTCTCACTGCTTCGGCCGGAGATCATTCGCGATCTCGATCTCCCGCGCCACGGTCTGGAAATTCTCCCGCTCGACGGCACTTTCACTCCCATGCCCAGCGGAGATTATCTCTGGCGGGTCAACGATCACGGCAAGACTCATCGCGAAATCGCGCGCCACTCGAAGGTTGACGCCGAGGCTTACGACGAGTTCGGCAAAGCCATGCAGGCGATGTGCCGCTTCGTGAAACCAATCTTGAGCATGGTTCCCCCCGATCCGGCCACTCTTAATCCTAAAGAACTGATGAAGCTGTTATTCATAGGCCGCCGCTTTCAGGGCATGACCAGCGAAGACAAATACAACCAGGTTCAGTTGATGACCATGAGCGCCATCGACTTCCTCGACCAGTGGTTTGAAACCGATGTGCTCAAGGCCACGATGTCCGCTTCAGGAATTATCGGAACTTTTCTCGGAGTGCGCTCGCCGGGAACCGCCTACGTGCTGCTGCATCACTACATGGGGGAAATTGATGGCGCATTCCGTTCCTGGGGCTTTGCCCGCGGCGGCACCGGGGCAATTTCGAACGCCATTGCCGACGCAGCCCGCGAGCATGGCGCCGAAATTCGCACCGAGGCCGCAATTGCGCAGATCATCGTGAAAAACGGAAAAGCCATCGGGGTCGCGCTCGCCAATGGCGACGAGATTTATGCCGACATCATCTCCTCAAGTGTCGATCCCCGTCTGACCTTCACTAAGTTCCTCGAGCCCAGCGCTCTGCCCGCTGATTTTCTTGAAGACGTGAACCGATACAAGTATCGCGGCTCGTCCGGCAAAGTGAATCTTGCGCTGGATGCGCTTCCCGACTTCAAGGCAATCCCCGGAGTGGGAGCGCACCTGCGGGGAGCGATTTCGATTTCGCCCAGTGTCGAGTACATGGAACGCGCTTACGACGATGCCAAGTACGGCAATTTTTCCCGCAAGCCCTACATCGACATGGTTATCCCCACGCTGACCGATCCCTCGATCGCGCCACCGGGCAAACACATCATGTCGTGTTTCGTTCAGTACGCGCCTTACAAGCTTCGTCCCGGACTTAACTGGGACGATCAGAAAGAAGCTTTCGGCGACAACGTCATCAACACCATCGCCGAATACGCGCCCAATATTAAGGACATCATCCTGCACCGGCAAGTGGTCACGCCGCTCGATCTCGAACGCGAGTTCGGTTTGAGCGAAGGCAACATCTTTCAGGGCGAGCTTTCGCTGGAGCAGCTGTTCTTTCTGCGTCCGGTACCGGGCTGGGCGCGATTCCGCACTCCCATCAAAAACCTTTACATGTGCGGATCAGCTACGCATCCCGGCGGCGGCATCATGGGCGGCCCCGGCCGGCTGGCAGCTCTCGAAATTCTTAAAGACTTTAAGGGGGCAGCCTAGGTGCCCGAGACAAAGTCTGCAAACCGCGATGTAGTCATCATCGGTGGCGGCCATAACGGCCTGGTCACTGCTTTCTACCTGGCCAAAGCAGGATACAAACCGCTGGTGCTGGAACGCCGTGCTCAGCCCGGCGGTGCCGCGATCA
This sequence comes from Terriglobia bacterium, assembly GCA_963733545.1. Lineage (GTDB taxonomy): Bacteria > Acidobacteriota > Terriglobia > Terriglobales > Acidobacteriaceae > JAIQFF01. The sequence goes on along the minus strand of CAVTDQ010000007.1, from coordinate 1,940,001 downwards.
CCGAAGAATTTCATCCCGGGTTCCGCTGCTCTACGCTGGCTCACTCGGCTGGACCCATTCGTCCCGACATCGTCCGTGACATGCAGTTGGAAAAGCACGGCCTCAACATGATCTCGACCGAGGTTGCGGTCACGGCTCTTTCTCCCGATGGCCGCGCGCTCGTACTCTACAAAGACGCGCAAAAGGCTGCGGCCGAGATCGAAAAGTTTTCCCAGAAAGATGCGGCGAAGTATCCGCAGTTTCAGGCATCGCTTGCCAAGATGGGCAGCGTAATTGGTAAGGCTCTTACCCTGGTTCCTCCGGACATCGACAAGCCCAGCTCAGCCGATCTTTGGGGCATGCTCAACACCGGCCGCGCCGTCCGAAAGCTCGGCCAACGCGATATGTATCGCTTGCTGCGGTGGGGACCCATGGCGGTCGCCGATCTGGTCGCGGAATATTTCGAGACCGAACTGCTGCGCGCGACTATCGCCGCGCGTGGAATCTTCGGAACCTTCCTCGGTCCATGGTCCGCGGGCAGCAGCCTGATTCTTCTTATTCGCGCAGCAGCCGACGAACAGGCCGCAGGAACTTCATGGTTTGCCACCGGAGGCATGGGAGCTGTAACCAAAGCCATGGCCGCCGCCGCCCAGGCGGCCGGCGCAGAAATACGCAGCGCCTCCGAGGTCATTGAAGTTCGCGTCAAAGACGGCGTCGCCAGCGGAGTTGTGCTTTCCAGCGGGGAAGAAATTAACGCCAAAGCGGTCATTTCGAATGCCGACCCCAAACGCACACTGCTGAAGCTGGTCGACCCCGCACAACTTTCGCCCGATTTCGTGATGAAGCTGCAGCACTACCGCATGCCCGGCACAGTAGCCAAAGTGAACCTTGCGCTTTCTGGACTTCCTACCTTCACCGCGCTTGCCGGAGAGAACCACGACCGCGCGCTCAGCAGCCGCATCCACATCGGTCCTGAGATCGACTATCTCGAACGTGCGTTCGACGAATCCAAGTACGGCGGTTTTTCGAAGCAGCCCTATCTGGAAGTCGCCATTCCGTCGCTCACCGATCCCAGTCTGGCGCCCGAAGGCAAGCACGTAATGTCGATCTACATGCAGTACGCTCCCTTCAAACTAAAGGGCAGTGACTGGGAAAAACAACGCGTCCCCCTGGGCGATACCGTGGTCAAGACGCTGAGCCAGTACGCGCCCAACCTTCCTGAGTTGATCTTGACCCATCAGATCATCACGCCACAGGATCTTGAGGAAACTTACGGCCTCACCGGTGGGCACATTTTCCACGGTGAACTTTCGCTGGATCAGTTTTTCACCATGCGTCCATTATTGGATTGGGCGCGCTATCGAACCCCGGTGAAGAATTTGTACCTCTGCGGCTCCGGCACCCACCCCGGTGCCGGCCTGACCGGCGGCTCAGGCGCCAACGCCGCCCGCGAAATCCTGAAAGACCTGAAAAAGTAGGAATGACTACTCTCGAGGGTGGTCGCCCAAGCGTAGCTGGGACCGGGCGCCCCGCTCCGCCTGCATGTGACTTTAGTGCCGCATCTTCCGGAAAACGATTGTGCCGGATGCCCACCGTAGGTTTTACTACTCCAAACCTGTGTCTACAGTATTCCGCAGGCTCAAATCGGTGGGAGAGAAATTGTGGTAGAGGATCCTAAATGGGAGTTGGCCATACTGGCCACGGTGCAGGGCTTCTACGAGAAGCTGCTGCAGGAATCCCTTGGCGGTGAGGTTCCGGTTCCCGCCGGCCTCGAAGCCATTTCTCTGCAGGAAGGTGACGGCGAAGTTCACTCCACCCTCGAGCGGATGCGGCGCTGGTTGCTTCTGCTTGACCAGGCTATTACGCCCGCTATGTTGCGCCGGGCATTTACATCCGAGACCGACCCCGAAATAGCCGAAGCAGTGCTGCGCTACTTCACCCGCAAAAAAGATACCAGCGACGTCAATCGTGACAAGACCGACCTGGTCGCTACATTTTTATATCGCCATCCCCGGGTACCGGGACAGTGGGAGCGTCGCGGCTACGGGCTGGACGGTTCGCTTCCCCTCTCGCCTTTCGAGATCGCGCTGATAGAAATTCTTGCCGACACCGACGCGCCGTCGCTCTCTGAAGAGCATGTGCAACTTCTGCGTCGTTTCGATCCTTTACAAGAGGAAGCAAAGAACTGCAGCGACCTGAACGCCTTGCTCGATTCCGAAATCATTCTCAAAGTCCGCGAACTCAAGCAGACATTGGATTCGTCTTTCTATCATCCCGGCGTGCTGGCCACAATCGCTCCTTACAACGCGGCCTTTGGTAAAAAATTTGACGAGCTTTTCCATGCCGCGGCCTCGGAAATACGAGAGTTCGCCTCCGCATTACAGGAACAAGGCGGCACCATCCTGGGCAACGTAGAAGGTGTCGATGTCACCGTCGACCACGTAGCCGCGCTGGAAGAGACCGAATTACTGAAAATCGATTACAGCTCCGCTTTGGAAAAGTTTCGCCGCGTTTCCAAACTGAAACAGGCACTGGAGCGCCGTCCGCCAATCCGCAGGGTTGCGCACTACCGATCAGAACCAACTCCCATGCCGGTTAAAAGTAATCGCGGGCCGGCGGCGAAGACGCACTCCACGCCGCCTCGCCGGCCGGCTTTCGATATCCAGGCCATGCGTGCTTCGATCACTCCCCAACAGATTTCCACCGAGGAAATCAAGATCCGCCAGGTTGAAGAATCGATTCGGATTTTTGTACGTGTGGCCGACCCCAAATTCCGCCAGGTGGTTCCGATGCGATTTTTTAATCTCACGCTGACCCCAGCCGATGCCGAGGCTTGCAGTGCCGACTACCTGGAGGAAAAGAGTCCACGGGGCAGCGCTGCCCGGATGCTTTTGCGAATCGTGGCCCTGGTGGCCCGAATGACGACGGAACATGAAGAACTCAAGCGGGTAGAAAATTCACCTTCACTCTGGAAGTTGCATGCGGACTCGCTTGCCACTCTTCTTGAAGTGGCAGCAGCGCTACCGCAACCGGACTCTCAGCTTTCCACTGGCTCTGGTTCGGTTGAAGAATCGATCAGCGTTTCACTGCAGAGACTGCGTCAACGCTGCGATCTGATCGTTAATACATTGTCCTTAACTCAGACCGTGTAAACGCTTCCACGCCCCGAAAACCCGACACCCTGCCGAACATCTGCATTTCAATTTACAGCCTTAACTCAGTAAACTGCCCGAAGCCTTTTCACCTTGCTTCCACCAGCCGTTTAAGGCACTTTTAGGATGGCGATTAGGGGCGCATGGCATGAGTACTGCCGACGACAAGTTTTACCGGGCGACCATTACCCAACGCCAGGACTTCGCCTCCGACCTGTGGATGATTAGGGTCCAGACCAACGGCGACTTCAAATTCGCTCCCGGCCAGTACGCCACCCTGGGAGTGCAGCGCGCGGAGAAGCGCTCGGAGCGTCCGTACTCCATCGTGTCGTCTCCCTACGAAAGCGAAATTGAATTTTTTTTCGAGCTGGTGCCGCAGGGTGAGTTGACTCCCGATCTCTATAAGCTTCAGGTCGGAGATGAAATGCTGATGCGTAAAGTTCCCAAAGGCCGCTTCACGCTCGACTTCAAAAGCGGTCGCACTAACCATCTGCTGGTTTCGACCGTCACCGGCGTCGCGCCGTTCGTGAGTTATGTGCGCACCTTGCACAAAGACTGGAAAGAAGGCAAATTTTCCGGCGATCACAAACTGTTTTTGCTGGCCGGGGCCAGCCGCTCCTGGGAATTCGGCTACCTCGAAGAACTTCGAAAGTTTGCCGAAGAGGTGCCGTGGCTGCAGTTAGCTGCCACCATCAGCCGTCCATGGGACGATGCAAAGTGGACTGGCGAAATCGGCCGGGTGGACGACTTGATCCGCAAATATTCCGATCAGTGGGGCGTGAATGGTGCAAACGCGATCGGCTACCTGTGCGGTCATCCCCAGATGATCGAACATGGAAAAGGAATTCTGCAGCGGATCGGCTTCACCAAAGAAGTTCTAAAAGAAGAAATCTACTGGGTTCCTGGCAAAGAAACTGCCGTTGCCTAGAAATTCTAAGTCTCCGCCGGCGCGAAGAACACGAGTACGGCAAGCTCTTCCACAATGTCGTAGAAGCGATGGTCGACGTTCGCGGCCACAAAAATCACACTTCCTGGCCTGATGTCGTGGTCCTCCGAGCCTACATGCATCCGTGCCCGCCCGCGCACTACGTAGTACATCTCATCTTCATTGTGCGGCTTCTGCTGATCGACGGCTCCGGGGTAAAGTGTGTAAACTCCAGCGCTCATCGCCGGAACACGCAGAAATTCAAGATACGACTTCCCTGCTTGTGTCCGTTGCTTCTCGAGCTCATCGATTTGGAAAAATTCTACTGCTTTATCCATGACCTATCCACCTGTCATCCTGAGCGTAGGATAAAGCCCGCTTGCGGGCTTCATCCGGAGTCGAAGGACCCCTATAAGTGGCACCTTGATGAGATCATAGGGGTCCTTCGACTTCGGAAGACTTTTCGCAAAGCGAAAACCCTTCCTCCGCTCAGGATGACAGGAATTTCAGCGAAACGCACCGGCGAAAAATATTTCTGTGTATTGCCGCGCCAGGTCTTCCTCGCGCAGAGAACCTTCCGGACGATACCACTGGTAAATCCAGTTGATCATGCCCAGCAGCGCAAATGCCGCGGCCCGGGGGCTTACCTCTCCTTTTGATCCCCGCACGCTCCGAGCTTCCGCAATCACGCTTTCCACAAAATGCACGTAATCTTTTTTTCGGGCATTGATTCGCTTTCGTTGTGCTGGCGGCAGAGGGTGGTTTTCATGCAGCATCACCGTAATCTCACGATCGCGGACACTCAGCACAACTTCCATATGCCTTCGTATCAACATACGCAACCGCTCCTCGGGATTGACGATGTCGCGCACCCCATCGATCACCCGCTCCTGCGTGATGTCCATGGCGTGATTCATCAGGTTAAAAAGAATTTCGTCCTTGCTCTGGAAATGATGATACAGACCGCCCTTGCTGAGTTTCAGCGCGGCAGCGACGTCATTCATGGAGGTGGCGTCGTAGCCTTGCTTCTGAAACAGGCGAGCAGACGCACGCAGAATTTCCTGGCGCGAGTGGAGAGCGGCATCCCGAGGCACGCCGAAAGCATATACATCCCGAAACCTTATTGGCAATCTTCTTTGCGGATTCGCGGTGGCTTGTCGACCTAGTCACTGATCCCTTCGCGAAGAAAAACCAGATCACAACCCCCACCCTGATTTCGCAGGAAACGCGAAATTAGTATCGGGCACCCTCTTCTGTGCCGATGTAAACGGACTTTTCTTTCCTCCGGTTTCCTGAAAATAACCGCGTCTGTCATAATCTTTCTCCCTATGGATCTCAAGCATCGCAGTCACGGTATCACCGATGGACGTGACCGGGCCCCGGCTCGCGCCATGTTCAAAGCGGTCGGGTTCACTGACAGTGATTTGAAAAAACCTCTGATCGGCGTCGCCAACACCTGGATCGAAACCATGCCCTGCAACTTCCACCTGCGACGGCTCTCCGCCAAGGTCAAGGAAGGTATTCGCGCCGCAGGCGGCACGCCGATGGAGTTCAACACCATCGCCATCAGCGACGGCGAAACCATGGGCACGGAAGGCATGCGAGCCTCGCTGGTCAGCCGCGAGCTGATTGCCGATTCCATCGAACTGGTCTGTCGCGGACAGATGTTTGACGCCGTCGTATGTGTCGTCGGCTGCGATAAAACCATTCCCGCAGGCGCTATGGCCCTGGCCCGTCTGAACATTCCCGGACTGGTGCTGTACGGCGGCACCATCGCCCCGGGAAACTTTCGCGGCAAGGACGTCACCATTCAGGATGTATTCGAAGCGGTTGGCGCCAATGCTGCCGGCAAAATGTCGGACGCCGATCTGCTCGATCTCGAAAATGTTGCCTGCCCGGCGGCCGGCGCGTGCGGCGGGCAGTACACGGCCAACACCATGTCCACGGTAATGGAGATGATCGGGCTCTCTCCCCTTGGTTTCAATAGTGTCCCCGCGATGGACGCGAAAAAAGACCAGGTAGCCTACGACTGCGGCGCTGTGGTCATGAACTTGTTGCATAAGGGCGTCACGCCCAGAGACATTCTTACCCGGGATGCGTTCGACAACGCCATCGCGGGCGTTGCCGCTACCGGCGGCTCCACCAACGCCGTCCTGCATTTACTTGCCATCGCGCGCGAAGCCGGCGTGCCCTTGCACATTGACGATTTTCAGAAGATCAGCGAGCGCACACCGTTGCTGGCCGACCTCAAGCCTTCGGGGCGTTTCGTCGCAGCGGATATGCATCGGGCCGGAGGCATTGGCCTGGTGGTGCAGCGCCTGATTGAAGGCAAACTTCTTCACGAAGACGCGATGACGGTAACCGGCAAGACTCTTTCCGCCGAAGCCGCAGCCGTGGTCGAAACTAAAGGGCAGGAAGTCATCACGCCCCTCGACAAGCCGCTGAAGAGCACCGGTGGCCTGGTCATTCTGCACGGCAACCTTGCCCCGGAAGGTTGCGTCGCCAAAATTAGCGGTCACGAACGTTTGAGCCATCGCGGCCCGGCGCGGGTCTTCGAATCCGAAGAAGATGCGATGACCGCCGTCACCGAAAAACGAATCAAGGCGGGTGATGTCGTGGTAATCCGCAACGAAGGACCCAAGGGCGGCCCGGGCATGCGCGAAATGCTGGGAGTGACCGCCGCGATTGTAGGGGAAGGCCTGGGCGGATCAGTGGCCCTGCTGACCGACGGACGTTTCAGCGGCGCCACTCGCGGGTTGATGGCCGGACACGTATCCCCCGAAGCGGCGCTGGGCGGCCCGATTGCCGGCGTCCGCGAAGGCGACTCCATTCATTTCGACGTCAATCAATGCATTCTTGAGGTCGAAATCAGCGACGCCGAGCTGCGCCAGCGCATGTCAGAGTGGAAGCCTCCGAAGCCACGATATCCAGGCGGCGTATTCGGAAAATATGCGGCCCTGGTCTCATCGGCATCGCAAGGCGCGATTACCACGCCGAAGTAGCTTGCCTCACTGCGTCTCAACTCCGTCTGCGGCAACTCACAGGAGAACACTTACTATGCGTTTGAAATTAGCGCTGTCGCTTCTCATCGTCGTGCTTGCCGCTTTGCCCGCCGCTGCTCAGTCCAGACGCAAGGTAATCATCGATCAGGATGCGCGCGGTCCCGCCACCACCGACCAACAATCCATGATCCTGTTGCTGCAATCACCCAACGTCGAGGCGCTGGGCATCACTATCGTGAGCGGTGATCAATGGCGCGACGAAGAGGCGGCCCACACTCTGCGCATGCTGGAAATCATCGGACGTACCGATGTCCCGGTCTATCCCGGCGCGGTTTATCCTCTCATCAATCGCGAGGAAACCATCAAGCGTTGGGAAGCGCTGTACGGCAAGGTGGGTTACAAGGGAGCCTGGAACCGCCAGCCCACCGGCGATGGACAGCGCGGGAAATATCATGAGCCTTACGACGTCCCTGACCTGGTCGAAGGAAATCCCACCACCAAAGTCGCCGATGAAGACGCTGCCCACTTCATTATTCGCATGGTGCACAAATATCCGCACCAAGTGACCATCTACGCCGGCGGCCCGCTCACCAACCTCGCCCAGGCGGTGAGCCTCGATCCCAAGGTTTCCGAGCTCGCGCAGGAACTGGTGATCATGGGCGGCAGCATTGCGCCGGTTGTCGCCCGGGAGTGGCAAACCGAAAATCGGCGGGAATTTAATTTCTGGTGGGATCCTGAAGCCGTACACATGGTCCTAACCTCACCGTGGCACAAAATCACCATTACCACCGTGGACATCTCGGTCAAGACCAGAATGACCAAAGCGATGATCGCTGAAATCGCAAAATCCTCCAGCCCTTCCGCTCAGTACATCGCCAAATACGCGGACGAAGAATTTCTCTGGGACGAGCTTGCCGCCGCTGCCTGGCTCGATCCCACCATCATCACCAAAGAAAGCACGCTATACATGGACATCGACACCTCGCACACCGCCAGCTACGGCAATGTGCTGGTGTGGCCCTCCGGGTCGCAACCCGGACTAGGCGAGCAACTCGTCCATGTCCAGGATGAGCTCAACACCGAGAAGTTTTATCGCATGTTTATCGATGCAATGTCGCGCACACCGCCAAAGACCAACTGAGAACTGAGAACCAAGAACTGACAACTAATCAATAACGCCCGGAGATTTCCAGCGGAGAAGCTACGTGTTGCTCAAGTCCACCTGCCATTGGCCGTTAATACCAGCGATCCAGTCAGTCAGCCGCTTTGATAGACGTTCTAAAGTTAGGCTGTGCAACTCTTTGCGCAGTTCTTGCCCAAGGTCACTGTTTAAAACCTATAAAACGCCTGAAATCAACAAGATGATAAAAGCAGGATTTGGCACGCAAACTGCCATATCTAATGCAGGCAATGGACTTACGAGGTTGAAACCTACGTAGGCCGCCGGACAGAGTCGGAATAGTAGCCTTCCGGTTGCCAAGAATGCTGGAGAACAGCTTTTCGGGGGAGAGGTTGTTCGCGAAGCGCCTCAAGACTTAACCGAGCCTTGAGGCGCTTCGTTTTTGTGTGTTTTGTTAAAGTTTTTGTGCGTTTTGTTAAAGATCAGGGACGCGGCGCCGGCGCCGGACCGGGAGGCAGAATCTCAACTGCACCGGTTTGAACCTGCTGGCGGGTGACGAAGAAAACAGCCGCCGTCCAGGTCGGAAACAGATCGAAGCCGGGAATCAACTCCGCTGCCATCGTAGGCAGGAATGCCCAGTGCCAGCCCAGCAATTGGATCAGCAAAACCCCTGCCAGCACGTCCAGCAGCGCATCCGCCGGAGACAGCCCTCCAGCCACGAATAGCGGCAAAGCGCCAATCTGGATTGCGTCGACTGCTATCGCAATCAGCCAGGCCAGCCGGAGCTCTGGAGACTTGATCGACTTCAAATAATCGAAAACCCGCAGCATAAAAACTCCTGACCCACTGCCACTAGGATACAACCGCCGGGCTCGCTATGAAAGTCGTATTGGTGAGGGTAAGGCTGGAAAACATGGACCACGAAGGAAACGAACTATCACGAAGGACTTCCCCGCCGGCCTTCGTACACCTTCGTGTCGTTCGTGGTTAAGGGTTTGGCGGTTTAATTTGGTTTGGCCGCCGGCGGCCGCGCCGGTGAACCATCCGCCTTCACGTAATGCGCGTACCAGGCCAGATCACGTTCCAGCCGGTCCTTAATGTGTGAAGGCGCTTTGAATTCGTGATACTCCCCGGGATAAACCACCAGTTCGGTTTCCCGACCCAGACTCTTTAGCGCCTGGTACATTTGCTCGCCGCCGAGAATCGGCACATTCCAGTCGATATCGCCCCCCATGAACATTGTCGGCGTGGTGATGCTCTCAACTTTGTAAAAGGGAGAAACCTTGTCCCAAACTGCCTTGTCTTTCCAAGGGAAACCCAGCTCGTATTCGTAATCGCGGATGTAACGGTCGTGTCCGTACATCGAAGCGAACAGCGCCGAGCCGGCTCCTGAGATTGCAGCCTTAAAGCGCGTGGTCTGGGCGATGATGAAATCGGTCGAGATGCCGCCGTAAGACCACCCCCCAACCCCGAGCTTGTCGGGATCAGCAAGTCCCTGAGCCACGGCGTAGTCGACCATGGCCATGTCATCCTGGAAATCCTTGTTGCCCCAATCGGCGTCGATCGCTTTGGTGAAAGCTTGACCGTAACCGGTCGAGCCCCGCGGATTCGGATACAACACCACATACCCGTTTGCCGCCAACAGCTGCGCCAGATGCGTGTACTCGGCGTAATAAGCCCAGACCGGACCGCCGTGCGGGCGAAGAATCGTCGGATACTTTTTCCCCGCCACGTAGTCGATCGGCTTGTACAGAAAACCCGAAACGCTGGTTCCGTCTTTGCTTTTAAACTTTACATATTCGGGCGCGGTCAGCTTGATCTGGGCGATGAATTCGTCGTTGGTGTGGGTAATCCGGGTGAGCTTGCCGTCGGGAATGGCGAAGATTTCACTGGGCCGGTCCGGAGAAGTGACCAGCGCCGCCACCGCGCCCGACTTGGCGATGGAATAGTGATACACCATCAATCGTCCGCTGATGGGACGAGTGACTTCCCCGCCACCTACCGGAATCCGGCAAAGATTCTGGGTTCCGTCATCGTCGGCAATGAAATAAACAAATTTGCCGTCAGGGGAGAACCGGGGCTCGCTCGAAACTCTGTCCAGATTTCGCGTCAGTACTTTCGCCTCGCCTCCGCCCGCGGGCGACACCGCAATATGATTGGTGCCATAAATCGCCAGCTTTGCGTCCGGCTGGCTGACATAAGCGATCCATTTCCCATCCGGCGACCAGGCGGGCGAGTCATCCAGGCCGGGACTGGTCGTGACCTGGGTCGGATGCGCACCCTTGTCGGTGTTGTCTGCGGGTACCACGAAAATATTGGAATCATAGTTGCGATCGGGATCGGGCGCTGTGCGCTTGCTGCTGAAGGCGAGCAGCTTGCCATCCGGCGACCATGCGGGATGCTCATCATCGAAGTCGCCTGAAGTCACCTGGGTGAGATTCTTGCTGGTCAGATCGAACACGTAAAGATGAGTGCGCAACCGGTTCAAATAACCGACCTCGTCTTCCTTGAACTGGTAGCGATCAACCACCCACGGGCGCTGAGCTTTGGGCTTCTTGTCCTTGATCTCTTTGCCACCGGTCTTTTCTTTGGCCTTTTCTTCCGCAGCCTCCAGATCTTCCGGAGATGGGTCCTGCAGCATCAGGACGACGCGCTTGCCGTCGGGTGACCAGGCAAAATCTTTGACGTCCTGCGTAGTCTCGGTGAGAGCCTCGGCTTCTCCGCCCTCGCGATTCAACAGCCACACATAACTCTTGCCCTCACCGCGTTTGGAAAGGAATGCAAGATACTTTCCGTCCGGGCTCCATCTTGGATGCTCCGACGATTCCTCTTCCGAAGTCATGGCCACAGCATCGCCGCCCGCCGCCGGCACCATCCAGATGCGAGTTTTATTTTCATCATCTTTCAGCGAAGCGGTCGCAACCGTGTAAGCCACCCACTTCCCATCCGCGCTGATTTGCGGATCATCGACTTCCCGCACTTGAAAATAATCATCAATGGTGATGGAGCGAGGAGTGGCCGGCGGAGGCGCGGCTGACGTTTGCGCACGAGAGATGGACACAAAAAGACTAGACACCATAACAACTGCCGCCACGGACAAAAGGCTAGGCCGAAGATTCATTCCTGTGACCCCGGGACAAAAAAAGGAGATTTGAAAAAAATCTGCCGGAGTGTAGCACAGATCCCGTGTCATCCTGAGCGGAACAAAACGTTTCGCTTGCGAAACGTTTTGCGGAGTCGAAGGACCCCTACCTAGCCGTTGACTCATCCATTTGTACGTCAACCGTGATCGAAAGAAGACCATTAATGGAGGACGGGCGTCCCGCCCGTTTTGCAATGGCCGGTGCCGGACGGGCGAGGACGCCCGTCCTCCATCAGAATTTGCTTAAGTGATCACAGGAGCATTGCTGACGCCAGCCGTTCCAAACACCTTCCGGTAGCGTTCGATCTCGGAAGGCGGACCCAGGGCCTTGGCGTAATTATCGGAAAGTTTCACCGCTGCATGTCCGTCGACATCCGTTACCTTGCAGATCAGGCTCACCGGATCGAAGCCGATGCCCCCGGACGGATCGCAGCCTCGAAAATCATTGGTCAGCAGTGTGCCCCAGCCTGCGCTGAATCGAATCCGTTTCCCCGGATTCCATTTTCCGCGGTCCCTGAAATCTGCAGCACTGCGCAAATCCTTCGCGGTCGTGCCGGGCGTCAGGGTTCCGCCAAAATACGCATGCAGGCTGAGGATGTCGTCGACATCCAGCGCATCCGACGCGATGATCAGCTTTTCCCGCGGATCGTGCCCGCGCGCCGTGACCCACTGGATATACTCATCGCCCGCAATGTACGGATTCTTGCTGTCGATGCGCTGCCCCGTCCAGTTCGCAGTCCAGTCCGGCGCATCCTTAAGAAATTGCGTGGTGCCGAACGTGTCCGGCAGCATGATCAGGAGCTCCCCTTCATAGGTTTTCTGCCACATTTCGAGAACATGGTACTGGGAAGCTTTCAGCGCCTGATCGTCTGGTGCGAGCGCAGCCAGCACCATCGGAATCTCATGCGCGTTGGTTCCAATCGCCTCCAGATCGTGCTTGTGAGCAAGAAATGCATTTGAAGTCCCGGTAAACGCTTCTCCCAGGTTCGACGCCATGGCTTCAACTACATACTCCTGCCATAGAAAGCTGTGCCGTCTTCGCGTTCCAAAGTCGGCCACGCGAAGCGCGGGAACCCCGACCAATTGCTCGATCTTCCCCCACAACTTGGTTTTCGCCCGAGCATATAAAATGTCGAGGCCGAACTCGCTCAGCTTTTTCAGATTCGCTCTGGTCTTCAGTTCGTCGATGATGGCAAGGGCGTAGAGCTCCCACATCGTCGTCCCCGTCCACAAGCCCTCGAACGAGAGATCGAACTGGCCGTCCTTGACCGACAATTCGTAATCCGACAACCTGAAATCTTTTTCCAGCCAGGCCAGAAATGCCGGCTCGAAGATTCCACGCTGCCCGTAAAAAGTGTTTCCAGCCAGCCACACCAGTTCTGATTTTCGGAATCGCAGCCGCCGGACATGTTCCAGTTGCGCAGTCAGTTCTTCCACGCCGAACATCTCCGCCAGGCGTATGGATGAAGTTCGATTCAGCAGCGAGAATGACACCGGGGTCTTGGGATAATGTTTCCAGATAAATTGCAGCATCAGCAGCTTATAAAAATCTGTATCGAGCAGGGACCTGGTCACCGGATCCAATTCCCAGTTGTGGTTGTGCGCCCGCTCGGCGAAGTTTACGATCATCAGCCCTGCCCTCTTCTTCTTTTCTCAGCGGCTTCCCGCGGCTTCAGTTCGACTGCGCCACAGCCTTTTCCAGATCGTCGGCGGCCTGGCTGATCCCGGCCGCGGCATTTTCAATCACCTGCGCCACTTGCGGAACCTGCTCCTCGGCCTCTTTCCACTTTTTCTCATCCATATATTCGCGGACCGCCGCGACCGGCTTTGCCCCGTAACCCGTGTAGGCGCCGGGCGCGTAAATCTGGTTCTTGAACCACGGACGCTCCGGCAATCCCTTTTCGTTCAGGAACAGGCGGGAAATTTTCAGCAAATCTGCATTCAGCGGTTTCAACGACTGCTCAGGCAGCGCCGGCGAACCCTTCGCGCGCCAATCCGCTAACGCTTTGGAATACCGCTGTGAGCTTTTCTTCAGCAGCTCAACCGAATTCTTCATGGAAGAAAAGTTCATGAATGGCGGCACAGTCTCGGACGGAGGAGGCAATGTCGGCCGGCGCGGATCGGAGGTTGCCGAAAAGACGCCTTCCTGCAACTCCTGGTTGCGTTCGGTAAATTCGTCCTGCTTCTCTTTGAGCAACGCTTCCAGCTCACTCAAATATTTCGCAATCGCCTCTGCCTGCGGCGCATAGTCCACGGGAAACAGGTCTGCATCCGCCAACCGCATCATGGCTGTGCCTGCGGTTTGCGCCAGCGCTCGTCCATAAGCGAAATCGGTGTCAACGAAATGCGTATACCAGTAAAAATCGTCGTAGATGGAATGGTACTGGGTTCCGTCGTCCTCGTCGCCAAACTCGATACTCAGAGTCGAAATTCCCGCGTGATCCTGAAACGCGGTGTAGTCCGATCCATCTCCCAGCGCCCTGACCAAAATATCGCTGCGATTGCGGACCTCCTTCCGCTCCTCCGCATCCTTTGCCCGGGCGATACTGGCGAGATGCGAGCGTTGAAACACCGACATGTGAGTTTCCGGGTCTTGTATATCGCGCGCGACCCCGCTGATGAGAGCCTGCAAATCCTGGGTTCCGCCCGGGAAGAGAAATCCTCTTTCATTGCTGTCGGAATTGATATACGCCACGGCATGCTTTCTCAGTTCGTCCAAATGATCTTCCACCCACTCTACCGAGCCCAGCAGCCCAGGCTCTTCACCATCCCACGCGCAATAAATGATGGACCGCTTCGGTGTCCAGCCTTGACGGTGCAATTCTCCCAGCATGCGCGCTTCTTCCAGCATGGGCGCCTGTCCGGAAATCGGATCGTCCGCTCCGTTCACCCATGCATCATGATGATTGCCCCGCAGCACCCACTGTTCCCCACCATCCGATCCGTGCAAGGTAGCGATGACGTCATACAGTGGTTTCATCTCCCAGTTCGACGCAACTTTCAGGTGAACCTGCGCCGGCCCGGGCCCGATGTGATAAGTGATGGCCAGCGACCCGCGCCAGCTCTCCGGCGCCACCGGACCCTTCAGCGCTGACAGCAGCGGCAACGCATCCGCATAAGAGATCGGAAGCACGGGAATTTTCGTGATGGTCTTCGCGTCTTTGATTGCCAGTCGCTTTGCATCGGCGGTTGCCGCTACACCTGGCGTCAGTGGATCGCCCGGATAATCGGTGTCCATCACGCTGCCACGTTGCACTCCTTCCCGTGGACGCCAACCTCCGGTCGGAAAATCATCACCCTGGCGGTAACCGTCTCCCTTAGGATCCGAATAAATGATGCACCCGATTGCGCCGTGCTCGCCGGCAACCTTCGGCTTGATGCCGCGCCAGCCCTCGCCGTAGCGGGTGATGACGATGGCACCCTTGACTGAAACTCCGAGACGAGCGAGCTGTTCATAATCCTCCCGATTGCCGTAGTTCACATAGACCAGCGGTGCGGTTACATCTCCGTCGATCGAATACGCGTTGTAGGTGGGCAGTTGTTCCGAGGTCTGGTTGCTGGTGGGATCGACCGGCAAAACCGGCTCTTGCATCTTCGCCTGAAACCTGGTGGGTTGCAGCATTTCAACCAGGCGAACTTTCGGAGTCGGAAACAATACGCTATAAGTTTCGATTTTCGCGTCGAATCCCCACGCCTTGAATTGGGAAAGAATCCATTCGGCGTTGTCCTTATCGTAGGGAGATCCCACGTGATGCGGACGCGCCGTCAGCCGGCGCATATTCTCGCGAATATTATTCGCGGCAATTCCTTCCTGAAATTTCTTTTCCCAGTTGCTTTCGGTTGGCGCGCTTTGCGAACTGTAGCCTGCAAGCTGCAACGGTTGGACGGCACTCGACGGTCCAACTATGGACTGAGCCGAAATCAATTGTGTCATTGCCAGCAATACAGCACACAGCCACCGAAGTGTCATGTTTTGTTTTTCCCTGGTGAATACTAAATGGAATCCGCGGAAACGATATTTTCGCGCCCAGCTACCCTATCAAAAGTTCAAGCTAAAGGCATGGCTGGATCTGAAATGGCGGTGTGGAGGTAATTGATGTCATCCTGAGAGACGTCAGTCTCGAAGGATCCAGCGTGGGCTATCACAAACTAGCTGGCGGTTCTGCTTTGCCCGCCGGCGCTCACATTCGGCTTCCGCGCATAAACGATATTCTGGAGTTCGGTGAGAGTAGCCAACGCATCGCGGAGCGCGATGTGTTCCGAAGCGCTTCTGACATGTTGGGAAGGTTCTTTCACCAGAGCATCGAGCCGGCTATTGATGGCAAGTCGAGCCTTTTCGATCCGCAACCGCAGTTTAGCCCGGTTGGGTTCAAACAACGCAATGTCAAACAGGTCTTGCCAATCATCAGTCCGGAGCGTAGCCATTTCCGTGCCTCCCAAACCTGAATGGATCGTGCAGACGGATTCTACGTCCAATGTTCAAACTGCGTATGCATTTTTTCCGCAACCTGCCATCGGGTGGGTTTTGGCGGGAATCCGCCCTGGGAGCCTGTTTTGACGAGAAGAAATACGGATAACGAGATACCAATAGCGGTGAACAAACGGAGCACTTCGCACCTCCGGGGGAATGTATCCGAGAAGCTTAGCGATCACCTCGCAAACCAGCAAAGCACCAAGGTCTCTTTCGAAATCTGTCCAGAAGGACGAGTGAAACAGGGAATTTTCCTGTTACTCCCCGGTCGTCCCGAGGAATAGTTGTCTACCCTTCGAGCTTCGCGGTCATCGAAATATCGGCCTTGAGCAGTTTTGAAACCGGGCATCCGCTCTTGGCATTCTCCGCCGCCTTTTGAAATGCAGCGTTGTCCGCGCCCGGCACTCGCCCCACCACATCGAGATGCACGGCGGTGATGGCCCAACCGGATTCAAGCTTTTCCAAAGATACAGTGGCGGTCGTCTCGATACTCGATGCGGTCAGATTGGCAGCGCCCAGCTGCCCAGAAAGCGCCATGGAAAAACATCCCGCGTGCGCCGCGGCAATCAGTTCCTCGGGATTGGTTCCGGGAGTGCTCTCAAAACGTGTCGCAAACGAATAAGGAGTATTCGACAACACCCCGCTACTCGACGACACTGCTCCCTTACCGTCTTTCAGACCGCCCTTCCATACTGCGCTTGCCTTGCGTTGCATACGACTCTCCTGATCTTATTTTGAAGTTGATGGCGTCGACCATTGTAGCCGCAGCCGAGGCCCGATGTCAGGCAAGGTCAAATCTACTTGGCCGCCGGTGAATCGCTGTTCCAGCAATTTGCCGTCATCAACCACACCCCGATACGCCGCCACGCCTGCACAAATTTTCCGCGCTCGGCCACGGTAGTCCCGTTCGCTTGGGCAATGGCGACGGTGTAACGTCCGATTTCGACTGCCATGTCGCCCGATTCCTCAACTCGAATTGTTTCCAGGCGAAGATTCTGATATCCCGCGTCTCCAAGTTTGCGCAACATCGATTCGATTGCCTTCTGTCCCTGCACGGCGTCGCGTTGCGGCGGCATCAGAAAACCGTCCGGCGTAAACAGCGCCGCTGCCTGATCGTAATTTCCGGTATTGAAGGCGGTAACAAAATCCTGGGTAAGGCCCCGCACCGCCGACTGCACATCCATCCATGAATTGACATTTGAAATGCTGCTCGATGAAGGCCGATACATCTTTCTACCTCCGGGAGAGGGACTGGCAGACGGCGCATGGCTTTTCCAGATACTCCGTCATTTCGCAATTTTAACTCAAACAGGAGAGGAAAAGTTTGTACGGTGGAGGAATATGCTCCCCCTATTCTTCGGCCATGCTCTCAGGAATTCCCTTAGGCGGACATCGCTTTCAACCCACGCTGTGATTCGCAGATGCGTCATGCCGGTTCTGCATTCGCCCGCCCGTGCCTGTAGAATGAGCTACCAAATCGATGATCACTCTCGCCGACGTCCAAGCCGCCCTGGAGCGCATTCGCCCATCTATCTACCTCTCGCCGTGCACACTTTCCGCTACGTTTTCCCAGCTGACCGGCAATTCGATTTATCTGAAGCTCGACAACCTGCAGAGAACCGGGGCTTTCAAGGAACGCGGCGCGCTGAACAAATTGCTGACCATGAGTGCGGAGGATCGCGACCGGGGAGTGATTGCCGCCTCGGCGGGAAATCACGCACAAGGCCTGGCCTATCACGCCGGCCGTCGTGGAATCAAAGCCCAGATCTGCATGCCGCTGACTACCCCGTTGACCAAGGTGTCGGCCACCAAATCATACGGAGCGGAAGTCATCCTGCATGGCGCCAATTACGACGACGCATGCGCCGAAGCCATCGTGCGCGGCCGTGCCCAACACCTCACATTTGTTCATCCATTCGATGATGACGCCGTCATCGCCGGCCAGGGTACCCTGGGCCTGGAAATGTTACAGCAGCATCCCGGCCTCGAAGCCATCGTGGTTCCTATCGGCGGCGGTGGCTTGATTGGCGGCATTGCCTGCGCTGTGAAGGAGAAAAATCCCAAAGTCCGCATCATCGGAGTGCAGACTTCCCGCCTGCCTTCGATGAAAGCAGCCGTCACCGAGGGCAAGCCCGTGACCCTGGCTCCTTCTGCGACCATCGCCGACGGCATCGCCGTGCGCCGGGCTGGCGATCTTACCCTGCCCCTGGTGCAGAAATATGTCGATGAAATCGTAACCGTCGACGAAGAGGAAATTGCCAATGCTGTTCTTTTGCTGCTGGAACGCGAAAAGACCATGGCGGAAGGCGCCGGCGCCGCCGCCATCGCGGCCTTGATCAATCGCAAAATTGAAATTGCGGGCAAAAAGATTGCCGTGCTGGTCTGCGGCGGCAACATCGACGTAACTCTGCTTTCACGAATCATTGAACGCGGCTTGGTAAAAGATGGGCGCCTGGTACGTTTGCGTGTCCATCTCCCCGACTATCCGGGGGCCCTGCACCGGCTGACCGGAATTCTCGCCGACCATCGCGCCAACATCGTTGAGACCACTTACGATCGCGCTTACTACGGGGTGAATCTGGGCGAAACCGCCATCGACATCACCATGGAAACCCGCGGCCCGGAGCAGATTGCCGAACTGCTCTCCGCCCTCGAAGCCGCCGGTTACTCACACGAACGCGTCCTCTGAAATTTCCCTGCTCGCTTCGAGAAAAGAGTACGAAATATCGATCGTCGAAAAGTCTCCACCGTCGAATGCATTGTATTGGCAAGTGCCATTCGTGCTAACCTACCTCTGGCTGAGTTATCAACTGGCCTTCCTTTGTAATACCTAGCTGACCTACGCCGGGATGGCGGAACTGGCAGACGCAGCGGACTCAAAATCCGCCGACCTTCGGGTCTTGGGGGTTCAACTCCCCCTCCCGGCACCAAGTCCAACCCACACTCTCCGCAAAATCGCGCGTCGCGTATAGCAAGGACTAAGCTGCACTCAACATGCAGCTGATGATAAGCGGAGAGAAGGCCCGGATGGGGCACAGGTAGCGTCGATTGAGGAAGTTCAGGGGAGAATTGCTGGCTTGGGCACCCCTTTAGAGACGTTCGCAATTGTCCGGCTTCGTTCTTGCATGAAGGAAAATCGATCAACACGAATCTTTTATGGCTGGTGGATTGTTGTAGCTGCGTTCCTGAATCTCTTCTTCGCTGTAGGAATTATCTTTTATGGTTTCCCGGTTTTTTATCCCGCACTTGTGGAATCACTCGGGTTCGCGCGCGCCCAGGTAACCCAGGGCTTTCTTCTAGGATTCCTGATTGTCGGCTTGCCTTTTGGTTTCGCTGCGGGCGCGCTGATTGACCGGGTCGGCAGTCGATGGATCATCCTTACGGGTGCTGGCCTCATCGGGGTTTCTCTATTCCTCATGAGTTTCATGACCCGATTTTGGGAATACGAGCTTCTTTGCATTGCTGGAAGTCTTGGGCTACGTGCTGGCAGGCCCCATAGCCAATCAAGTACTCATTGCGCAATGGTTCCGCAGGCAGCGCGGCCGTGCGATGGGCTTCGCCTATCTGGGCCTGGGTTTTGGTGGAGTGGTGTCGCCCTTACTGGTTAGTCGTTTGATCCGCTCATTCGGGTGGCGCCACGCCCTTGGGGCTGTCGGCCTATTGATTCTGATTGTGCTCTTTCCGGTCGGAGTCTTGCTTACGCGCTCCACGCCCGCCGAAATGGGACTCCTGCCAGACGGAGATTCGATGAATGATCTCGCTGACGGCACGGTGACCGCTGGCGCTGCTACTTCAAGCGGCGCCGCTGCTGCGGCCCGAACAACAAACTTTTGGCTGATCCTGGCAGGCTCTACGCTGGTGGTGGGAGCGATCGGCGCAGTGATTCAACACTTCATTTTATTCCTTAGGGATCAGGGCTACTCGCCGAGTGCGGCTTCGCGATTCTCAACAGTGCTGCTGGCATCGAGCCTCGGTGGCCGCGTACTGGTTGGGTATTTGGCGGATCGATTCTCCAAGAAAGACATCATGGCCTTCTTTTATTTATTGATTGGGCTGACGATTCCAATACTCTATTTATCGCACCAGCCAGCTGCGTTTTGGCTTTTTGCCCTGGCCTTTGGCTTTGCAATGGGCGCCGATTACATGTTGATTCCACTGGTCACAGCGGAATGCTTCGGCACCGCGGCCCTTGGAAAGATCCTCGCACTGATCATCATGGGATACTCGTTGGGCCAGTGGGCAGCGCCGTGGATGGCGGGAAGAATTTTCGATAGCTACCACAGCTACGACTTGGCGTGGAAGATTTTGGCTGGAGCCAGTTTGTTAGGAGCGGCTGCGATATACAAAGTCTCCGCAGGAGTACTGAAGGGCTAGCCGTTCCTGCGACAAGGCGTTAGATGGTCGCGTGTCGTTGATGCGGGAATGCAGCCGGCAGTCTCAATGATGTTCTCCCGCGTGCTGGCACGATGGATAATTCTCAACGCCGTACTCGCCGGTCCATCCGAGTTCCGTCATGCCGGGTTCCGACGAATAATACGCTCCACTGATCCAAGCCTTCAGATTATTGAAGTGGTCGTTGAGCGAATGTCGCGTTTCTCCCGCGTGATTGCCCTCAGAATCTCGAGTATCCAAATTCTTGTCCTTACCCTCGTTGTCGCCTACATCCTCCTTCGAAGCGGCGGTCAGAAGCACATTCTGTTGCTCTCCGTTGAGAGCTGCGAACGGTTGCCCGAAACGCTTCTGCGATTCGTCCTCCATCGCCGAAATACTCGCCGAGAAGTTCTTTTGGTTAGCAGGCGTCTCTACACTTAGCAGCAAATCGATGAACCGGTTCACTTGAGCCTTGGCTGACCCGGGCACGATGATCTCCGACAGCGCGACGAGCGCCTTATTCTGGGACGCGTTGAGAAATAACGGTTTCCAATCCGCGACTGCCATCTGCGCATCGGCGCCTGAAAAAATTGCGTCATCCGAAAGGAGCCGGTGAATGGGGTGGGAAGCCGCCACCAGGGGCAACGCCATTCCGGCGCCCATTCCGGCGAGGATTCGTTGCACCATCTTGCGACGCGTAAGCGCGCGCTCTACTGCCTGTCCATCCCCGAGCAGGTGCAACCTCTCATTGTTTGTCACCATAATCGCCTCGCGGAGTCTCGTATGGTTGGCGTCTCTAGTGATGCTGCAAATTCTCGCAGTAATGGTAACATTCGGCCGCTGCACGGTCACAAGTGCCATGCCAAGAGACAATTTCTGAATGCCAGCTACAAAGTGATGGATTTAGATTGGCCCTCCGTTGCTGAGTGCGTTCCATCCACATTCGATTGACCTCGCTCTGCCTGGCTTGTTAGCATCCGCAAATTATGACATTGTTTAGCGTGAGCAATCATCAACTTCGGCGGTATCGAACCCTTGGCTGAATCGACAACGCAGAAATACGACGTAATCGTGGTAGGTTCAGGGGCTTCCGGAGGCTGGGCGTGCAAGCGCCTGGCCGAAGCTGGGCTGAAGGTTGCTCTCCTTGAAGCCGGACGCCCGCAATCCAGCGCGAATTTCCGCGAGCACACTCCAGCTTTCGCACTGAAGTACCGCAACCTCGCCCCGGAAATTGTCCGCAAAACGCGCCCCATTCAGTCGCAGATGGGAGACGTTTGCAACGAATATACCCAGGACTGGTTTGTAAACGACATAGAAGAACCCTACACCGCGCCCGCGGATAAACCATTCAACTGGCTGGGCCGCTTACGCATGACCGGTGGCCGCACCAACGTATGGGGTCGCGTCTCGCTGCGTTTCAGCGACTGGGACTTCAAAGCTGCTTCCCACGATGGCTATGGCGAAGACTGGCCGATCAGCTACAAAGACATCGCGCCCTATTACGATCTGGTGGAAAAGTATGTAGGAATCACTGGAATGGCAGAGGGACTCGAGGAGTTGCCGGACGGCCAGTTCCAGCCGCCCATGGCGCTGAACTGTCAAGAATCAGTTTTTCGCGATCGCGTGAAACAGAAAATGGGCCGTACCGCCACGCTCTCGCGTTCAGCGAACCTCACTCAGTCATTGAATGGCCGCAGCCCATGTCACTATTGCGGCCCGTGCGAACGGGGCTGCGTCACCAAATCTTACTTCAATTCCGCTTTCACCACTGTCGCCGACGCACTCAAGTCAGGAAATTGTACTTTGATTTCGAACGCGATGGCCTTCAAGGTTCTGATGGATGCGAACCTTAATCGCGCACGCGGCGTCCTTTACATCGACCGAATCACGCGGGCGCCGCGCGAAATTCAAGCGCGCGCCGTCATCTTGTGCGCGCAATCGCAAGAATCTACCCGTATCCTTTTAAACTCGGCAAATTCTCAGTATCCCAATGGCCTCGCGAACTCCAGCGGCATTCTCGGTCACTATTTCATGGCCCACGTACGCAGTGCGGGTGGCAGCGGCGAATTTCCCGGGCTTGCCCCAGTGCCTTCCTTGGGCGCTCCCGTCAAGCCCCTGGGGATTTACATCGTTCGCTTTCGCAACCTGAAAGGCAGCCCGCCCTTCAAAAACTTCCTTCGCGGTTATGGCTTTGAATCCGACAGCAACTTCGATTTCAACTGGGGGGCGCCAGGTTTTGGCGAGGCTTATAAGAAGGCGCTTCGTGAATCACGCAGTGAGTTCAGCATCACCGGCTTCGGCGAAGTCTTACCTCGCTGGGACAACTTTCTGGAAATCGACAAGGAAGTGAAGGATGTCTACGGCATCCCAGTCTTAAAGATTCACATGTCCGACGGCGAGAACGAGAAAGCCATGATTAAGGATATCGCTGAATCTGCGGGAGAGATGCTGGAGGCTGCGGGAGCCAAAAACATACGCACTCGCGCGAATCCCTCAGCGCCGCGCTGGGCTGTTCACGAAGCCGGCGTCGCCCGCATGGGCAGCGATCCCAAGAAGTCTGTGCTCGATCAATTTCAGCGAACCCACGACATCAAGAATCTTTTTGTAATGGATGCATCGGGGTTTGCGTCCAATCCCTGCCAGAATCCTACTCTGACCATCATGGCTCTGTGCGTGCGCTCATGCGATCACCTGATGGACGAGATGAAGCGCAGCAACATTTAGGTACTGACTCCAAGCCTCATTGTTTTTCCTTGACCAGTTCCAGCAACCCAAATCGCTCCGGGGTGTGAAACGTGCTGCTCATGGGCGGTTGCCAGGTGACCTCACGGTGGTTCGACGGAGGACCCTCGCTCAGGAATAGGTTCATCCGAAACGTATTTCCCGCCTTGGCGGAACGATGATCGATTGCTGAAAATGGAATTCTCAGCGCGGCATACCAGCGATGTGCGGCACTATCGATGCGCGCGGTCTTTTCAAACCCGGAGTTCCAAGTCCATCCCTCCTCATGATGGGGCTTGTGCAGATCGATATCCAGGTCGACCCACTCGCCTTGAGGTGAAACTTCGAATTCCTTATAGAGTTTGATGTCGTGGAAGTTCGCGCTGATGAAGACCTCGGCCACATCCCAGTTCCACAGTTCGTTCGTCTCCTGTGTGGTTGGTGCAGGCTTCAGATAAAGCTCGTCGTAAGGACAGATGAATAGAAAGTACAGGTTGTCCTTAGTCCAGCGCATACGGACTTCGCCGTGGAAATTAGGCACATCTTTTCCTTGCGTGTCTTTCTCCAGGGACGCAATGCCCGCCGAGCGCCAGAACGCGGTAGATGCGTCGGTATTGAGAGGAACATCTTCGGAAGCGAAAACTGCCATCACTGTCGGCTTGCCGCCAGCCAATGCCGTTCCCGCGCACAGGAGGAAGGCCAGCAGCGTTTTAGCTAAGCCATTCATGGAGGTGCTCCTTAACGAAATCATCATCGGGCAAGTGCGGGTAAAGCCTGTAAACGCGGTCGATCTCTTCCGATTGGCCGGCCGAAAGGTCCTCGCGCGGATCCAAACACCATCGGCCCTCCAGCAAACCCTGGCGCCGCAATACTTCGTGAATTCCCGCGATACATCCGTGAAATTGGTGGGCCGGATCAAAGAATGCGGAATTCGCATCGGTAATTTGCTGCGCCAGGGTAAGCAGCTTGGCGGGAACAGTTTGTGATTGGCTTTTCGCCGCGGCCAGATGCGCAACCGCTGTCTTGGTCCACACCGCCCAGTGGCCGAGCAATCCGCCAACGATACGAAGCCGTTCGCCACCCAAATCAAATTCAGTGAGAAGATCGATGAGGATGTTGTCGTCATTGCCTGTATAGAGGGCGATCTCTTGCGCGCGACCCGATTGCACAACCGCGCGAACCACATCGAGTGTCTGGTATCGGTTGAAAGGCGCGATCTTGATGGCCACGACGTTATCGATCTCCGCGAACTCGCGCCAGAATTCGAAGGGCAGAACACGTCCGCCTACCGATGGCTGCAGATAAAAACCAATGATAGGTAGCACAGAAGCTATTTCCCGGGCGTGCTCCAGAAGCTTGGGAATGGTTTCATGTTTCAGGTCGGCCAGGCTCAGCAGGGCGGCGTCATATCCCATCTCGGCGGCAAGCATCGCTTCACCAATTGCCTGATCTCGCTGGCCGCAGACTCCGGCAATTCTTACGATGCCTTTCCCGGCCGTTTCCTCGGCAGCGATGCGCAGCACCGGTTTAAGCAGGCCGACTTGGGGATCGCGGATCGCAAACTGGGTTGTATGTACGCCCACCGCAATCCCGCCGGCGCCAGCCGCGATGTAGTAGCGGGTCAGGGCGCGCTGGCGTCGCTCATCGAGCTTGCGCTCCTGATTCAGCGCAAGGGGATGCGCCGGAATCACGAGGCCGGAGAAAAGCTTGTCGCGAAGTTGCATCAGAACTTTCCGTCGCGCGTCTGAAAATGGGTCGGCTTGCCCAGCGTTGCGCCGCCCAGCTTAATCCAATTCGCTGTCCACTCGATCATTTCCGCGGGCTTCACAGTCGCCTCGCCGAAGAGTTGCCGGGCTTTCGCCGCGTTGTTCAACAGCGCCGAGGCCGACGGTTCAGAACTAAACTGTGGTTCGATTGAGAAATGCCTTCCGAATGCGAATGCGATTTCGCGAACAGACAACGTCTCCAGCCCCGTGATGTTCAGCACAAAGGGAGGCGACTGGCAATGCGCAAACGACCGCAGGCACCATGAGTTCGCATCTCCTTGCCAGATTACATTTACGAAAGGCATACGCAGATCCACCGGGCGGCGCTCGTAAACTGCCTGCCCAATATCCAGAAGAACACCGTACCGCAAATCGATTGCGTAATTCAGGCGAAGAATGGCGACCGGCGTTCCCCATTTCGCGGACGCATATTCGAACATGCGCTCACGACCGAGCGCAGACTGGGCATACTCGCCCACAGGAGCGACTGGCGTGAATTCATCGGCACCGCCTTCGCTCTCCGTCCGAAGTGGATACACATTTCCCGTGGAGAAAGCCACAATACGTGAATCACGAAAACGGTTGGCCACTAGTCCCGGCAGGAACGTATTCATCGCCCAGGTCTCGTGTGCGGCGCCAGAAGTTCCAAATTTCTTCGCGGCCATGTAAATGACATTAGGGATGTTGGGCAACTTCTCAAGTTCGCCAGGTTCCAACAGGTCTGCCGCGATGGTCTCAATGCCGCACGAAGCAAACTCCGAAGGCAAACGGGCGTTACTGTAGCGAGCGACCGCGATCACACGCTTCTTAACCCCCGCTTTATCGGCCGCGCGGCGCGCCAATTTGGCCAGGCTCGGTCCCATCTTGCCGCCGGCACCCAGAATGAGCAGGTCGCCTTCCAGCGAAGACAGGGCCGCCGCATCCGCATCGCTAGGACGCGAGAGGCGCTCTTCCAATTCAGCTTCGTTTTGAATCGCCGTCATTCAGCCAAACTCAAATCCACCCAGCGCGTAAATGTGGTCTTCTCTGCCACGCAATTCCTTGCCTCGAACCATACGTGTAAGCGTTCGCCGAGGGACGAAGCCGAGGTCGATCGCAATCCGTTCGGCATTATGATTCTGCTTCAATAAATCCATCGAAAGCGAACTTCCTGTGTTCCGAACGCAACGCTCGAGCAACGAGTATGCAATGCCTGCGTCAGCAGAGACACAGGGCCCTATATAAGAAGTCACCCGGCCAGGGCGCGCGAGAGCGTAGGACTCTCCTGCGACAAACGCGCCATTTCTACCCGCTAACCTGCCGAGTAGCTCGGAGCGGTCTGCCCCGAATGACTCCCGGTCCGCATTCAGATTCTGGGGTGACAACGAGTCCGAGCGCCCACTGAAAGAACCCGCGCTGCCCGTCGCTGCCCGCTCCCATCGCTCCACGGGCTGTTCACATCGAAATCCCAATTTCTCATACAGTGGCTGCCCCTGGTCGGTAGCGTCGAGTTTCAGAGTCTCAATCTTGATTTGATTCGCTAACGCCAGCGTTTCCGACAGTAAGCGGCGCGCCAGTCCTTGTCCGCGAAACTTTTTCCTGGTGAGCACCATCCCCAGCCATGCCAGCCTCGATCCATAACACAAAAGAGTGGTGGTGCTGGCCAGTTCGCCATCTATGTCAATCGCCAGACAGGTTTCCGGCGCCAACAGGGTTAGCATTCGCCAGTCTTCTGCCGTCTGGTTCCAGCCGGCCTCTGTCGACAACTCCAGTGCCGCCGGAATATCCTCCACGGCCATTCGCCTGATTCGGGCTTTTGCGGCTACCTTCATTCGGTCGTGTTCTGGCTAAATCATTGTATGAAATGTGGCAGGGCGATCTTCGTCCGGATCTCCGGAAGCCCATTTCTTCTCCCGCTCAAATGAGACGAGCGGGTCTGATTTTGCATTTCCTCTGCTTTTGTAACGGAAATTGCGTCCTGGTCGGGACATCGCCAAGTTTACCATCGCATTTGTTCCATTTGCTTTCTTTTATCATCTATCTCCTTCTCTTTTGAGCGAAAACAAAGTATAAAAGGGGTTGTGGTCTGTAGAGTTTCCCGCGCCATCCATGCAAATCAAAACGTTCAGTGACAAAAATACTCTGGGTGTAAGGGCGGCGGAGCAGGCAGCTGCCTTGCTCCGACGGGCAATTCAAGAACGGGGAAGAGCCCGCATCATTGCCGCGACCGGAGCGGCGCAATTTGAATTCCTGCAAGTACTCACGGCGCTCCCGGACATTGACTGGTCCAACGTAGAGATGTTCCATCTCGACGAATATGTTGGGATCCCCGAGGATCATCCCGCCAGTTTCCGCCGGTTTCTTCGCGACCGGCTGATTGAGAAAACTGGAATCACCAAGTTTCACCTGCTCGATGGCGACCACGATCCTGCTGAAGTCATCCGCGTCGTAGGCAATGCTCTTCGGTCCGCACCAGTTGATGTTGCATTCGTCGGCATCGGAGAAAACGGACACCTGGCGTTCAACGATCCACCGGCAGACTTTGAGACAGAAGAACCCTATTTGCTGGTCAAGCTCGACGAAGTCTGCCGCCGCCAGCAAATGGGAGAGGGATGGTTCCATTCGATAAGCGAAG
Organism: Terriglobia bacterium; assembly: GCA_963733545.1. Classification (GTDB taxonomy): domain Bacteria; phylum Acidobacteriota; class Terriglobia; order Terriglobales; family Acidobacteriaceae; genus JAIQFF01. Next base: position 1,912,738 of record CAVTDQ010000007.1, on the reverse strand, counting down.
TACCAGAACGCGCCATTTCCATGAGCGTGCGTCAGATTCTGAAAGCGAAGGCAATCATTTGCATCGTGCCCGACGCCCGTAAGGCCAATGCCGTGAAGGCATGCCTTGAAGGTGCGATCAGTCCTTTGGCGCCGGCCTCAATTCTGCGTACTCACCCGAATACGACCTTGTATCTCGACCAAGAATCGTCAGCACTGTTAAGCTCGGCCACATTGACACCAGTTTAGCTTTTGCGCCAAAGACGTTGGCTGGACATCTTTCGCCGGACTAAATGAAGATTTCGTTCCCAAGCCGACCGCCTAGCAGCGGAGGCGCTTGGCTGCGTTTGGTGCCCGCCCAAGATTTCCCAAGCTAAACCCCTTTTCGCCAGCCGCGATCGTTCTCAGGCTTCAGCTCGATCGTGATCGAGCCGTCTTGATTCACTGGCTGTTCACACGTCCACGCAATGGCTTTCTTTACCCCTGGCCGAATCTCCAGCTGTGCCGAAAGATTGATTTTGCCCAGATGGCCCTTCGGCAGGATGAAAGAGCCTTGCCGCAGAGCCCCTCCGTAGGGATGACCCGCGTCAAACGCACCTTCCATACTAACGGTCTTATCCGGGCTCTCAATCCTCAACCACAGCACACCCGGAACTCCCGAGACACCGCGATTCGCTACGCAAATCACAAGTTCATTCGTGCCGTATCTCTTCCGCTGCCACACCCACGCTGGCCGTAAGCGATAGCCGAGCTGGGTTCGCAAACGTTCAAATCCGCGCGGATATTTTTCGTTGTAGCGGGCGAGATTGTCAGCTTCCGTCCATAGTCCCCAATAATTCGCCTTCGCATCGAGGGCGTGCAGCATGTAACTCTCGAGTTCATTGATGCCCGCAGCGTCCACCTTAATCTGAGACGTATCGTAATGACGCAGATATCCGTCCTCGATAATGGTCGCGAGCCACGGCGGACGGTTGGTCAACTCTTCAATTTGAATCGGCTCTTCCACAATGATGCTATCGGAACGCAGCCAGGCACCGGCCCGCACGGACATATCAATGACTGCCCGGTTTCCGACGTTACTGATATCCGGTTGTGTGTTGACGGCTAGCGGGGTTTTCTTCCAAGTCTCGAGTTGGCGGGCCGTCATGCTGACGAAGGTCTTTTCCGCGGTAAGAAAATCGGGAAATGGACTGGGATAGTTACTGGTGTGGCCTTCTCCCCAGAATCCGTACTGCATCAGGTCCATCCACTCGATCAGAGGATCTCCTTCGAACTGCGCTGCGAGAAGATCGTTCAGTTCGGCGAAGGCCTTTTGAAATTCGGGATGATCGTAGCGCGGTTCTCTGAATTCCCCGCCGTCTTTGGGGATGCGGCCGATTTTGACCATCGGCACGCGATCGCGCAGAAATTGCGGCAACGCAACTTCGTCAGGCTGGAATGAGTAGTTGGAGAGCTGAATCCGGAAGGCGACGCGCAGCCCTTTACGCCTGGCCGCATCCATCGCCAGGTGAAAAACTGGGTTTAAATCCAGCCGACCGGGCCGCGTCTGCACATTCCGCCAATCGCAGCGGATGTACAAAACGTCCACAAACGGCAGGCTGGACATTTTCTCGACATGTTGCTCCAGCGTCTCCCGGCCAGCCCTCGCGGCCAGCGAAGGGCCACTTTCTTCCCAGGCATAGCCAACCAGCCCTAGCCCGGGATTGCGCTGTGGCCTCTCCGATGGAGACGTAAACAGAATCGTTTGCCAGCCTTCGTCTTGATCGATCTCAAACGGTCCTTGATTCAGCCGCTGGTGCACGGGCGGGCCAGGTGAAAAATCGTATCCCTGCCAGAGGTGGGCTGGAACATCTGCAGTAGCGACGGCAGGCATTAAGGCTGCGGCTTTCAAGAAGTCTCGACGACGCATGCCGGCATTTTAGTGCGCAAAACGACAATATACAAAGGCAAAAGAAAGTCATGCGGTTTGTTTTTCGGCTAGGCCGGCTGCCAGCGATTCGCGCAAGTTATTGTAAAGCATGGAGATAGATGAGCATTCGGCGCCGCATATCACGTTTTCTTTTACTTTGCTATGATTTCCTGCTATTTTCCCTTTGGCCAAGTCAAGGATTTCCAATGTCTCCTATATTTTCATCTGACTCGGATTGGCTGCGCGCGCTCGCCGGCCACCAGCCAAAATTGGCAGAATTACTTTCCAAGAGTCCGGACGAACAACGCCGCTTGGGCTACTTCCATACTCTGCGCGAAATTTGTCAGCAACCCCACACCTGGCTGCAAACTTCTCAACTCATGCAGGGCTACACGAATATTTTGAGGGCGGGCGTAAAAGATATCCGTTCTTTGGTTTTGACCGGGTCAGGAAGTTCAGAATATGCCGGCGAATGCGTACGTATTCCATTGCAAGCGGAACTCGGGATCACAGTGCAGGGGTTCGGTGGTGGCGAGATTCTGACGCACGGCAGCAAGTGTTTGCAGACGGGCAAGCCCGCCCTTATGGTTTCTATCGCGCGTTCCGGCGACAGCCCGGAGAGCGCTGGCGCGCTCTCGCATATTTTGAACACGTATCCGGAGATACGCCATCTTGTCCTGACCTGCAATGCCGCGGGTGGGCTGGCTACGAAGTTTGCAAACAACTCGCGCATCTCCGTGATTACACTGCCGGAAGCCACCAACGATCAAAGCCTGGTTATGACCAGCAGCTTTACCAATCTTGTGCTTAGTGCGCGTTTCCTGGGGTTGCTCGAAATCCCTGATCAATACCAGGCGATATGCGAGCGCGCCAGCGCGATCGCGAGTTACATTCTTGCCGAGCATTTTGGCAGAATCGCTTCAATAGCGAAGGCGCCGTTCACGCGGGCCGTCTTTCTCGGAAGTGGTGCTCGCTTCTCGGCAGCGCGCGAAGCCTCGTTGAAGATGCTCGAAATGACCTCAGGCCGCGTGGCAACTCTTTGCGAGACGTTTCTCGGTCTCCGCCACGGCCCAATGAGCTTCGTTCACGAGGACTGCCTGGTCGTCGCTTTTCTGTCGTCGGATCCTGTGCTGCGGGCTTACGAATCCGACCTGCTTCGAGAATTGGATCGTAAAAAGCTCGGGCTTTTGAAAGTCATCGTGGGCGAGCATATTGCTGGCGAACTGATTTGCGCAGACGATCTTGCGATTGAATGCCTGGGACTAAAAGATTTGAGCGACGATAACTCTCCGGTGATAGATGTGCTCGTAGGCCAACTGCTTGCCTTTTTCAGGTGCCTGAATGAGGGCTTGCGGCCGGATTCGCCTTCCGAAAACGGGAGCATCAGCCGCGTGGTGCAGAGTTTCGAATTGCATCTTCCCGCTTCAAATTAAGTCCCGGTGATTGTTTTTCAATAATTTACAGCGATTCTGCGGATGCATGCCAACCCTTCCCAGTTGATCATATGCTTTCTTTTAATTTCTCCCAGTTTCATATCAACGATTCTTTGCTTGCCTTTGGTTTCGAATCGTGATAAAAGTCTGCGCATCATTCTTGGTTTCACGGGGGAATTTATGTCGTCTGCAATGCGCACCCTCTTCCTGTTAGTGCTCTTAGTGCTTTTGAGTTCCAGTTGTCCTCTTTTGTTCGCCCAAGGCACCGACCTTGGCACCATTCGAGGCACTGTCACGGATTCAAGTGGTGCCCTCGTTTCGGGCGCCAAAGTGGCCGTTACCGATCTCGGAACTGGTTCAACTCGCGAAACGGTAACCAACGCCGAAGGTGGCTATCAATTTTTCGGTCTGAGCTCCGGCACTTACAAAATCTCGATCACGAATGCTGGAATGACCACGGTTCAGATAAACGGAATCGTTGTGAACGGGAGCGCAGTCGTCATCGCCAACGCGGTTATGAAAGTCGCAGTTTCGTCAGAAGTGGTTTCCGTCACTACCGACGCTCAGACGATCAACACCGCGGACCAAACGATCTCCGACACGATCACCAGCCGCGAAGTGCTGGATCTTCCCCGCGATAGCCGCAATATTTTTTCATTTCTCTATCTGAACCCGAACATTACGCAGAGCACGGGTGATGGATCATTTAAGTTTCTGGGATTTCAAAGCTATGGCGCGAACTTCACCATCGATGGGCAGCGCTCTACCAGCACGCTCGATGGCAGTCCCTCCGCGAGTGCTCCATCCCTGGAGGCGGTTGGGGAGCTGAATGTCCTTTCCAACGATTTCAGTGCCGAGTTTGCCGGCATTTCCAGCATCCGAGTGACAACCAAGCGCGGCACCAACCAATTTCATGGCTCGGTTTTTTATGACAATAAAAACTCCGCTCTGGCGGGTCTCACGATTCAAGACCAGCAGGGTATACGGGACTCCCAGGGCTCTCTCTATCCCTATCCGTCTCCCTACTTTAATTTCAACGATATTGCAGGTTCTCTCGGAGGTCCGGTACCGGGATTGAAGAGGACCTGGTTTTTCACGACTTATGAGCGCAATTACAACCGGGACTCGACTCAGATCACAGACAGCAGGCTGCCCCATCCATCATTCTGGACTGGAGATTTCTCACGGTTGGTCACCGATCCGGACAACATGAAGCCGAGCATTCTTCCTGCTGTTCCCTCAAACGTATCTTTGTCTCCGGCCGAGATGGCTGCCGACACTTACTGTGTTGGCTGGCCGAATTGCATTGGAACTGGCAGCCAATTCGTAATTATTCCGTCACACCTTTTGAATCCGAATGTACAGCAGCTTATTGACAAGTACTTCCCGAAAATCGATCCAAGGATCGCAATAAATGTTAACAACGGCCGCATCGGGCAGTTATTCCAGACGATCATGCCAAACCTGACGACCCGCGATCTGGGAACGGTCCGCGTTGACCATGATTTTTCAGAGCGGGACCACGTATACGGCGTGTACAACACGCAGGCACTGAGCGGCGGGAACTCGGCCGTCCGATCACCTTTTACGGGACTAGGGCTGACTCAACAAGACCAGCGGACCCATACTCTTTCTCTTTCTTATTTGCGAACCATTCGCAACAATCTCATCAATGAAGCTCGTGGGGGCTTTAATCGCGAATTCGTTTTCAGACATAGCAACACCACTCTGGGGAGCTTCTTGTCCAGCATTGGCTTCGATCAGAATGCTATCGATGCTTACGGCGCGGTCGTAGGGCCCGATGAACTACAAACTCACGGCCACACCGTGATCGCCTACGGCTCCGCCTTCACTCCTTTCGACCGCAGCGGAAACCGGAACACGGATCGTCAGGAAAGCCAGTACCTGGCAACCTTCGGCGACACTCTCACCTGGGTAATCAAAAATCACAATCTCAAGATGGGCGCTGACTTCGTGCACAACGAAGGGTTGGACGGCTTTTCCACCGCTCGCGGAAATCCACGTGGAACCATGACTTACACGGGAGGCGGCACGACCCCATTCGCCAATTTTCTGCTCGGCCAGCCTGCAAATCGAGTCACATTCGTACCTCAATCCCGGCCAGATATGGATGTAGCCAACTGGGAGCAGGGCTATTTCTTCCAGGATGATTGGAAAATCAAACGCAACGTGACGCTGAATCTTGGGATTCGCTACGAGATAGTGTCGCCCTGGGTTGACAAGCACGACATCCTGCTGAATTTCGACCCCACATTCAACAACAACACCGGACGCTTCATCGTCTCTTCGGAAAAAACTCTTGCGTTCCTGGATCCCAGGATTTCCGCGACTCTTCCTGTGGTTACAGCAGGGCAGTCAGGCCTAGGGATTGGCAGGGGTCTGGTCCGGACCGATAAAAACAACTTCGCTCCGCGTGTCGGAATTGCGTGGGGAATTGGTGACAAAACTGTCATTCGCGGCGGTTATGGACTGTACTTCCCAACATCGGCTGCTCAGGGAATTCGCGATCCAATTTCCACTAATGGATTCAACCAGATGTTGACCAAGCAGACCGGGACCGTGAATCCACCTTTGCAGGCGTGGCCCTTTCCGCTGACCGGCGGCGATGTCGCGAATAATGCCAGCCTCGTTTCAGTCAACGCTGTTCCCGTGGGGCTGCGCGAGCCGACAGTCCAACAATACAATGCAACCTTTGAACGCCAGCTTGGAGCCAAGAACGCGGTGCGATTTTCTTACCTCGGCACTCGCTCGACTGGTCTCATCGGTGGCATCGACCTCAATGAAATTGCTCCCAGCGACAATCCATGGGGTACCACAACTGGCGACGGTGCGACGCCTTGCACTCCGGATGATGGGGATTGCCTCCCAACCAACGCCGATTTTGCGCGTCTACCCTACCCAACACTGGGCGATTTTCTGTTGACCTATGGCAACTACGGTCATAGTCAGGCGAATACTTTTCAGACGCAGTTTGAGCGCCGGTTCGACAAGGGATTGATGTTTAACGCGTCCTACACCTATACCGATCAAAAATCGACGGGCATAGATCAGGGAAATTCCAGCCTCGGCGGCGTTCCGTACAACCCATTCCAGCCGAACCTCGATTACACCCAGGATGCCTGGGTATCCCATCATCGCTTCGTTTTGTATGGCGTATATGAACTGCCCTTTGGCCGAAGTATGAAGTACGGCCATGGATTAGCGAAGTGGGCAGACGCCATAGTCGGTGGATGGCAGACCACTTTCCAGATGTTTGCCAAAAGTGGCACGGCATTTACGCCATACTGGACCTGTGACAATTGCGGCAATGGTGATCGTATGGTCGGGCCGGGAAACATCGCTTCCGAATCGATTGACGCACTCGGTGATTTCAACGATTTCATTGGCTACCGTCCACTGGTTACAGGAGACTTCAAACAACATGTCGGCGACCAGCTTTTCAACCCTGGTGCTTTCGCACCTCCAACTATGGGTGCCGACGTGTTTACAAACAGCGCAGTGGCGCGAAAGAACCTGCTGTGGGGACCCGGCGCCTGGGGAGTTAATTTCGGGTTGCACAAAGACTTCAAAATCAAAGAGCGAATTACTGCTTCACTGGGGGCTGACTTTAACAACATCTTCAATCACCCCTTACGAATGCCGAACCAGGATTTTGGGGATGGCAGTTTCTCCTACCTTGGTGGATTCGACATTGCGGTCGATCCTGGCACACTAAGGCCGGTGGTTCAGGACACAAATCCCAACCCGGACTTTGCCCGCGCATTCTCAACATTCCCGCAAGAAGGTGTGGACAGCCGCCGGACCGTCCGCGTGAGGCTTAGAGTCTCTTTCTAGGCTGGGAACCAACGGGTTGGCAAAGCGACTGCCCGATGCAAGCAAGAACGCACGGGCGGTCGCTCTCTTTCGAAGCATCCATGAAACTTTCCATGAAATTAAAGGTGGTCGTCGCCGGCTTCGCCTTAGCTATCTTGTTCACCACAGCCTGGGGGCAGCGGCCCGGCAACTTTCGCGTGATCGGACCCGGCGGAGGTGGGGCGATGTTCAATCCCACCATCAGCCCGCATGACACCAACACAGTGCTCATCTCATGTGACATGAGCGGTTCCTACATCACGCATGACGGTGGGACCACCTGGCGCATGTTCAATTTGCGCGGCGTGGTGGATTTCTTCGCCTTCGATCCCAAAGATTCCAACACCATGTATGCCCATGCCACTGGCCTGTGGCGGAGTACCGACGGCGGAGAGCACTGGAATCTGATCTATCCGAATCCTTCCACGGTCAGAGGTGTAAAGATGGCCTCGGATCATTCGGATGAAGACATCCTGGCGGATCCCGATCCGCTGGGCAACATGTCCGCTTTTGCGATCGATCCGGACAATTCGAAAGTGCTCTACGCGGCTGCTGGATCGAAGACCAGTTCTGTGTTGTTCATCTCAAAAGACGGTGGGGCTACCTGGAGCAAGCTGACCGATCTGCCAGATTCGCCCCGGCGCGTGTGGATCGATCCGAAATCTCCGGCTGAGTCCCGGACCATTTTTGTTGGCAGCGTCCGTGCCCTTGCCGTCATTAACGGCCCCGCCGTACATAGGCTTTCGGTTCCCGAAGACACCAATGACATCTCGTTGGGCTTCGGCGCGACCGCCCAGCCCACGATTTACGCAACCTCGAAGCAGGGAGTTTTTGTTTCCACCGATGGCGGGGCAACTTGGAACAAGTCGGCTCTGCCCGGCGATGGCGGACGGGTTCGTGCAGTTGCCACCAGCCTGCATCATCCTGAAGTGGCATACGTGTCTTACAATCGCCTGCACCTTGATGGAAAACATTGGATGGGAGTTGCGAAGACTACCGATTCAGGAAAAAACTGGGACTTGTTGTGGAAGGAAAGCTGGGCCGACGAAGAAGAGGGTTCAGGAGTCGGCGGGAATGTCGGCGTCGCACCCAAGAATATCCATGATGATTGGATTACCGAGCGTTTTGGCTCGTCATGGGGTGAGAATCCTCTGGCGCTGACGGTCGCCGATCAAGACCCCCAACTCGCCTATGGCACCGATCTAGGCCGCACCATGGTCACTCGAGATGGCGGCAAGACCTGGGCCGGACAGTATTCCCACAAGGTCGCCAATGCCGGCTGGACCACTACCGGCTTGGATGTGACCACCAGCTACGGCGTTCACTTCGATCCTTTCGACACGAAAAGCGAATTCATCACCTACACCGATATCGGACTTTTCCGCAGTGGAGATGGCGGGGCTTCGTGGGTGAGTTCGACGGACGGCGTTCCCCGCGAATGGCGCAACACAACTTACTGGGTCGTGTTCGATCCCAAAGTGCGCGGAAAGATGTGGAGCGTGAACAGCGGAACGCATGATCTCCCGCGGCCCAAGATGTGGAGACATACTCCGGTCTCGAGCTATAAAGGCGGAGTCTGCATCAGCACGGATGGCGGCAAGACCTGGACCAAGTCGAATACCGGAATGGATGAGACCGGCGCCACCCACATCCTGCTTGATCCGACCAGTCCGCCGGACGCCCGCGTCCTTTATGTTGCCGGATTTGGCGATGGGGTCTACAAGAGTTCCGATGGCGGCAAAACCTGGGCCCTGAAAAATAACGGCATCACGCAGAAGGAACCTTTTGCATGGCGGCTGGCGCGCGCCGCAAATGGGACTCTTTATGTGCTGATCGCGCGGCGCTCCGAAGATGGCAGCATTGGCAATGCCGGCGATGGCGCGCTGTACAGTTCCACCGATGGCGCTGAGCATTGGCAACCTGTGGCTTTGCCGGCCGGAACCAACGCTCCTAACGGCATGGCGATCGATCCTGACAATTCGAACCGTCTTTATCTCACTACCTGGGCACGCGCGATTGGACAACATGGCGATGGCGGTGGCATTTTCCTCTCGCAAGATGCCGGCAAAACCTGGAAACAAGTGCTCGACAGGGATCGCCACATTTATGACATCACTATCGACCCTGCGGATCCGGCCGTTCTTTATGCTGTGGGCTTCGAATCATCGGCATGGCGCTCTGGAGATCGTGGGGTAACCTGGACCCGCATCCCGGGCTTCAATTTCAAGTGGGGACAGCGTGTAATTCCCGACCCCCTGGATCACAATAAGATTTACATCACTACGTTCGGCGGAAGCGTTTGGCACGGTTCGGTCAACGGCAAGGACCAGCCTCTCGACATCGCAACTCCCGAGCTGGCGCAAGGCAGGAACTAATAATCCAAGGAGCAGGCATGAATCGTCGGCAATGGTTGTTTGGGGCTGGAGTCGGAGCAGTTGCAGGCATGGCCGCACAGGCCAGCGCCGCTCACTCATTCGCCGTCCCCTCATTCGCCCCTGAAGCGACGGGCGTGCCGCAGGCCAAGCCGCTCGATATTTCTCAATACGAACCCAAGAGCATGCTGCAGGTGCACGAGTCGTATGTCGCGCAGGCCAAGTACCCGGTCATCGATATCCATACTCACATTTCGGGGTCGGTAAAGTCTTCGAACGGTGTGGAACTGGCGGCGCAGCGTGAGTATCTGGGCTCTCCAGAAGAGTGCCTCAGCGTGATGGATCGCAAGAATATCCGCGCCATGGTTAACCTCACGGGCGGCTATGGCAAGGGATTGGCCGATGCAGTCTCAAAATACGACCGCGCACATCCAGATCGTTTCTTTACTTTCACCGAGCCCAGCTACGAGTTCTTCAAAGATCCGAACTATCCCAGGATTCAGGCCGACGCCATCGAGCAAGCGCACAAAGATGGGGCGCGGGGACTGAAGATTCTAAAAACGCTCGGACTCTATCTGCGGGAAAACATCACCTCGGGCAAACTGGTTAAGATTGACGATCCGCGCTTCGATCCGATGTGGGAAGCCTGTGCCGCTCTGAACATGCCAGTGGCGATTCACATCTCCGATCCCGTGGCCTTCTTCACGCCGATTGATCGATTTAACGAGCGGTTTGAAGAGCTGAATAACCATCCCGATTGGTCGTTTTACGGCAAAGATTTTCCCTCCAACGCGGAGTTGATCGAGACCCGGAACCGCGTCTTCGCGCGCCACCCGAAGACCCAGTTCATCACGCTACACTTCGGGAATTTCTCGGAAAATTTGCAGAACGTCAGCGAAAACCTGAACCGATTCCCCAATATGACAGTCGATATGGCTGCGCGCGTCGGGGAACTGGGCCGCCAACCCTATACGTCAAAGAAGTTTTTCGACAAATATCAGGACCGCATTTTGTTCGGGACCGATGCCACGCTGCACGGCGACGCATTTCCACAGCAAGTCTTTAATGACAAGCTGTACGAGATCTACTATCGCTTCCTGGAAACAGAAGACGAGTATTTCGACTACGCACCGGCAAAAATTCCACCCCAGGGGCGCTGGCGTATTTACGGCATCAACATGCCCGATCAGGTTCTGCGCAAGGTCTATAACGAGAACGCGGCAAGACTACTGCACATTACGGTCTAGATGCGAAGCAAATGGCGAGTTGTTCTTCTAGCGATTGCGTTTTCCTCTGCTCATGCTCAGGTGCGCGTGTGGGAAGGGACGCTCACCCTTCCCACCTACGAGGAGGGTCCGCCCGACCCCAATCCTCCCTTCGATCAGTTCGCCGGCAACCGCTTCAACTACCCCTATACGCTGCGTGACAATCTCACCAGCCACAGGGTGAATCACCACTGGCGGGCTGTGTATATCGAGAACGAGTATCTGAAGTGCTCGGTGCTGCCTGACATCGGCGGACATCTTTACACCTGCATCGACAAACTTTCCGGCCAGCCGATGTTCTATGCCAATTCATCGATCAAGAAGGCGGCGATTTCTTACCGCGGAGCCTGGGCGGCATTCGGAATCGAATTCAATTTTCCCGTTTCCCACAATTGGGTCAGCATGTCGCCGGTCAACTACGCCTTTGCCAGGCATAACGACGGCAGCGCATCGGTCACCGTCGGCAACATCGATCGCGTTTACGGCATGGAGTGGACCGTCGAGTTGATTCTTCGACCAAAATCTACCGTGCTCGAAGAGCGGATCACCCTCAATAACCGCAGCGACGTGCGGCATCGATTCTACTGGTGGAACAATGCCGGCATCCGCGTGTGGGACGACTCGCAAATCGCTTATCCCATGCGCTACGCAGCGTCGCACGGCTTCACCGAAATCCGGCCCTGGCCTATCGACGATGGTCTCGATCTCAGTGTGATTCGCAATCACACCCGCGGGCCGGTTTCTGAATTTGTCTATGGCAGCCGCGAAGACTTCATGGGAGTGTGGAATCCAAGAACCAATACTGGGGTCGTGCACTTCGCGGACTACGCGTCCCTTCCCGCCAAGAAAATTTGGTCCTGGGGAGTCGACGCAGATGGGATGGATTGGCGCAAGGCACTTTCCGACGACAACAGCGCATATGTAGAAGTTCAGGGCGGACTATTTCGCAATCAGGAAACTTACGCATTCCTCGAGCCGCGGCAAACGCTTCAGTTCAGCGAATACTGGATGCCGGTCTCGCGAAATTGGGGGGATCTCTCGTGCAAATCTGGCGGGCGTGGCGAGTCTCGCACGACGCAATGGAAGTTTGATCGCAGCATTCAACGCAAATCAGACAATCCCTGGGGCAACAATTTCCATTTCCAACGGCAATCAGCAAGTCTCTCAGGAAAAAACAGATCTCGCACCAGAACGTACGTGGACTCATGAGGTCCCGAGCGCGGATAGCCAGGCCAAGTACACCCTCGAGATCGAGGATGCCAAAGGCATCGTTCTGCTACGGCAGACTGAAGGCCTCTACAACTGGTCCGCCGAGTCTGAGGTCAAGGTTGGGCCGCAGCCGGCATATCACATCCCCGGGCCAGATCAGCGCAGCTTCGATGACTGGATGCAAGCCGGCGAGGAAGACGAACTTAATGGCAGGGTCCTTCGAGCGCTCGATATATATAAGGAGACGCTGCGCCGCTTTCCCGACAGTTTCCTAGCACAAAAGGCAGCGGGGCGTTTATCCGCTTCGCTGTTGCGGTTTAACGAGGCCAAAGGCTATCTGGAATCTTGCCACGCGCGCGACACTTCCGACACCGAGGTTTCCTACTACCTGGGGATTGCCTATGACGGCTTGGGCGAAATACAGCACGCGCAGGCGGCTTATGAGCAGGCCCTGCGCCTGCCGGCATTTCGTTCCGCCGCGGCGCTTCGACTGGGTGAACTGCTCGCAAGAAGCAGCAACCTGGATGGTGCGGAGAAATATCTCACGGAGGCGTCGAGTCTCACTTCCGGAGATCTGCGTGCACGTGAAGAGTTGGTCGCGGTCAAGCGGGCGCTTGGAAAACACGACGAATCCTCGGCTCTAGCCAAAGCAGGGCTCGCGGATTTTCCTCTTAGCGATTTTCTCAGGGAAGAAACTAGCGCCTCCGATCTCGACCAGCTCTCCAATGACTACAATCGCGTGCTCAACATCGCGTCGCAATACATTCGCATGGGAATGTATGCGCAGGCCCTGAATGTTCTTTCCAGAAGATACTCGCCGGTGATCGCCGATCAAAGCGAGCCGGGATCCGTCAGCCCGCAGGACAACCCGCTCGTGGTCTATTTTCGCGGCTATTGCCGTGAGAAATTGGGACAATCGGGGACCGAGGACTACAAAGCCGCATCGAGACTATCCACCGCATACATTTTCCCCAGCACGCCGGAAGAGTTGACGGTGTTGAAAGCAGTGTCACGGACCAATCCTGCAGACGCCACGGCGCATTTTCTGTTAGGCAATCTCTACTTCTCTCACGCCGAGACCGACTCCGCGCTCGGCGAGTGGGCTGAGGCGCGGAAGTCAGGCACCAGGCTTCCTGTGCTCGATGCGAATATCGGCCTGGCCCTTCTCCACATCAAAGATGACCCAGAAAACGCGCTCGCGGCATTTCGCGACGGGCTCACGAACGATCCAACGAATGTCGCGGTCTATCTCGGTATCGATCAATCCCTCAGCCTGCTTGGGCATCCCGCGGGCGAGCGCGCGGAGGCGCTGGGGAAATATCCACACCTTGGAGACGCTCCCAACCCCCTGATGTTTGAACTGATACTGAATCTGGCGGAGTCCGGGGACTTTGATCGCGCCACACGGCTTTTCCATAATCACTTCTTTCCCAGAGAAGAAGGCGGGACCAACGTTCGGCAGGTTTGGGTAGAAGTGCAACTTCAGCGGTTGCTGGCCCTCTCTAAAAAGCAACGCTGCACCGAGGCGTTGAACGCAGCAAAAAACTTGGGATCCGAGATTCCCGAACTCTCGTTCACCAAGGATGGCCTGGACCCAATTCTTCATTCCTCCCGAACCAACTATTTGCTCGGGACCGTCTATGCGGCCTGCGGCAAAGCCGAGGACGCTAAGAACAAGTTCGTATCCGCGGCTTCCGCTTCGAGCGCAGATCAGAATCACTGGGCGTGGTTGGCAGCACAAAAGCTTCCGGGTTTCGATCAGCAACAATGGCAAAGCCGATTGCAGGAAGCTCTGGCAGATGCGGTCGGGCATACTGAGACCAGCGCCTATCCGAGTTGGTGGATGTATACGGCCGGCATCCTCGAAAGAGACTTGGGTAAAAAGCAAGAGGCGAATGAGAGGTTTCGAAAGGCGCTGTTACTTCCGGATCGGATGTTGGCATATCACCTGACGCGCCTCGCACAATTGGATACGACCAGGAAATGAAGAGACGCGACTTTATCGCCGCCCTCGCTGCCTCAGCGGTATTCGCCCGTTCCTGGGTGCGCGCTCAGAGCACATCGAAGCGTCCCCGATTGCTCATCGCAGAATCCGATCCGTTCACGGGGCTTGATCTCCTGAAATTGCGCTATGCCACAGGTCACCGGCCCTCGGACGATTTCACGGGACTTGCCCTCTCCTGGCAGCTCACCGGCCAAAAGGATTTCGCCGAACGCGCCTTGGGAGAGATGAAGGCCAAGCACATCACTGCGACCGGCAAGCCCTCTCGCGCATGGATTGACTACACGAAATGGGCACTGGCCTTCGACTGGCTGAACGAGTATCCCGGATTTGAAGAAAAACACAAGGACCGCATCGCGAACGAACTGATGGACGGAGCGGCTGCGATGCTGGCGACTGCCGACTTTGCCGATGCCGGTCAGCTTTCCTATCACAACTACGCTACACGTTATCTGGCGCTAGCTGCGTTCACCTCCGCTGCGGTTGATGGCTATCCCGGTTGCAGCGCGCGCTGTGACACTTGGCGCATCCAAGTCTCGCGCGGACTGGAAAACATTCTTGAAACCACGAACTTCGTGGATCCCGAAGGCAGTTACCACGAATCGCTGGACTACATGCGAATCACGTGGGCAGCACTGACTTTGCTTGCGGAAATGCAACGTACCGCAACCGGAGTCGACCCTGCACAGACGTTCTCTGTCTTCCAAAACATCGGCAACACCTATCTGTATAAGTTGCTGCCCGACGGTACGCCCTCGCGCGAGGGAGACAATGAATATCCAATTCTCGACTTGCAAGACACGGCGGTTATCGGCTATGCAGTCAACCGTTTCAAAGATCCTTATTGCGCATGGCTGCTTCGAAAGAGCGGCTTCTTTGCTGACAAATGGGTGATCCCCGCGCTGCAGTTTCTATGGGACGATCCCGGAGTTACGCCTCGCGATCCCGCGCTGGCGACCGAGAGTGAATTGCCGCATCAGCGCTATTTTCCCGGTGTCGGGCATTTGGTGATGCGAACGGGGTGGAAGCCAGATTCAACCTGGATTGAATTTGACTGTGGCCCTTATCTGGCCAAGCATCAGCATCTCGACCAGAATCAGTTCACCATTTTTCACAACGGGTATCTGGCGATTGACAGCGGCGCCGACTACACCGAAACCGAGAGCCCGCATTATTTGAACTACTACCGGCGAACGGTGGCTCACAATTCCGTGTTGGTGTATGACCCTGCTGAGAAGTTCTTTTGGTCAGACAATGTCATGCATGCGGCCAACGACGGCGGCCAGCGGATGGATTCTTCCCGCTATTGGAATTCGATTCGTAATCCCAGCGATTGGGAACGTACTCGCGATCTTTGGGATTTGGGAACAATGCGTGTCGTCGACTACGTTCCCGGCGAGTACCACTATGCCCTCGGCGACGCCACGAAAGCATATTCGCGAAGCAAGTTGCGTTGTTTCACCCGCGAACTCGTATACATTCCTGGCGGCAATGTGCTGTTCGTTTTTGATCGCGTCGTCAGTACGAATGCTGGATTCAGGAAGGTATGGCTGCTGCACGGAGTGAACCCGCCATCCGTTGATCAAGATCGCCAACGCCAGGCAGGAGCAACGGACTTTCCCAATGCCAACACATTTCTTTTTAGCGACGGTGCGGGTGAGGTATTGGTGCATTCACTTTTGCCCCGGCAGCGACTTGTGACTCGGCGCGGCGGTCAAGGACATGAGTTCTATTGTCCCGGCGATGAAAACGGTGGGGGTTGGGGCAGGGGAGAGAACTGGCCACTGGAGCCGGCTGAGGGAGGTCCCTTGCCGTCCGATCCCAAGTTACTTCATATGTGGAAAGCTTTCTGGGGGCAGGATCTCGCCAGACTGGAACCTTCGAATCGCAAGAATGTGGTGCCGGGAAGCTGGCGCGTTGAAGTATCGCCAAGCCAGCCCGCGGAAGAAGATCTCTTTCTGCACGTGCTGGAAATTGGGAATACAGGAGTGACCGGCAAGAAGCCAGTAAAGCTGGTCGATGGTTTCGGCATGATCGGCGCGGCATTCGACGGGGGCGCTGCCGTCCTGTTCAGTTCTTCGGGGCAGGACATCCGTCAGGCAGAAGTTTCATTTCCTTCCCTGCATTGTGACTCGCTTCTGGTAACCGGCCTGTCGGCAGAATCCCTGTATGAGTTGAGCTTCAGCGGTCTGAACGTTTCCGATTCGCCGGACGCGACTTTGCCAGGCGTGCTGAAGAGTGTTCT
Organism: Terriglobia bacterium; assembly: GCA_963733545.1. Lineage (GTDB taxonomy): Bacteria > Acidobacteriota > Terriglobia > Terriglobales > Acidobacteriaceae > JAIQFF01. Next base: position 1,896,452 of record CAVTDQ010000007.1, on the reverse strand, counting down.
TCATGTTCGTGCCAATGCGAAGGGCGTCCTGCGGATCGAAAATCAGCAGCTTGAGAATCTCCGCCTCCGGATCGCGGCAGTTTGAAACTTTGGCTGGGAGAAAAAACATGAAGCGGATCGTACTGCTCGCCATCTTGTCCCTGTCCTGCGCGGCTGCGGCCGCTGTTGCCGACGAAACTCCTCGCCCCGAGAATTTTCAAGTACTGCCGCAGACCTCTGCTCTTGCTCCTGCGATCACACCGTATCTGAACTACCAGGGGAACATCGCCTGGGAACAGGACGAAGTACGCAGAAAGCGCTTTGAGCAAATCCGCGACGAAAACGAACTTCTTCGCGTACAGCGGGAATTGCGCGAGAAGCTCTTGGCCATGCTCGGGGGCCTGCCGTCAGAGAAAACTCCCTTGCGGCCGCAGATCACGGGCCGCATTCAGATGGACGGCTTTCACATTGAAAAAGTCATCTACGAAAGCCTTCCCAAAATTTATGTGACTGCTCTCCTCTATGTCCCCGACGATGGCAAGAAACATCCGGGGATTCTGGTTCCTTGCGGTCATTCCCCGGCCGGCAAAGCTTACTATCAAGCGCTCGCCCAGCGACTGGTAAAGAGTGGTTATATCGTTATCTCCTGGGATTCCGCGGGGCAAGGCGAGCGCAGCCAGTTTTGGGATGCGAAGCAGAAGAAGAGTCGCTACAACCTGATCTGCGCCGAGCACGCGATAATGGGCAACCTGGCCTATCTCGCCGGCACGAATCTGGCGCGCTGGGAAGTATGGGACGGCATCCGTGCCGTGGATTATCTGCTCACTCGCCCAGAGATTGATCCCGACCGAATCAATATCACTGGAACCAGCGGGGGCGGCACTCAAGCCACCATGATCGCGGCGCTTGATCCGCGAATCAAGGTGGTCGTTCCTTCCTGCTATATCACGTCTCTGCCCATGCGGATGTTCAACCGCATCTTCAAAGATCCTGACAGCGATCCTGAGCAAGACCTCTACGGCATGGTTTCTGAAGGCCTCGATCATGCGGGATTGCTGTTGCTTATGTATCCTCGCCCGGTTTTGGTAGCAGCCGCGGTCCTGGATTTTTTCCCCATCGAAGGCACCCACAAGACCTTTCGTGAAATCGCCGACATCTACCGCCGCTTTGGTCATGCGGATCGTATTGCGCTGACTGAGGGATATCACGAGCATCAGTACTCCGTCGAGAATCAGCGGAAGGCAATCCAATTCCTGAACCGCTATAACAATCTGGAACCGGATAAAGAATTGCCCGCAGTTAAGGAACTTGATGTTTCTGCGGTGCAATGCACACGGAGTGGCCAGGTGGTCACGGACTTCGACGATGCCAAATCACTCATGGACGAAATCCGCGACTACGAGGTGCTCCACAGAACTGATCCGTCATCTTCACTGAAGGATCTTTACTACGGCAGGGGCTATCCTGAGATTCGAACCTGGACTGTCGCCGAGTACAGGAATGACGGCGCTGCAATTGGCACGATTCAGTGGGAACGCGCTGGTACCGCCCAAATCGGAGCGGTAACCGTGGACAAGTATTTGCTCCATCACAGCGGCGAATTGCTTATGCCGCTTCTGCACATCTATCGCCCCGCGTCTCGAAGTCATAACTTGTTGTTGTGGTTTTCCAACAATGGGAAGGCAGGACCTGCGGATTGGCCGATCATCACTAAATACTTGGACGCGGGCTACGAACTTGTTTCTTTTGATTTTCGTGGACTCGGCGAAACGCGGATGAAATATAAGGCGCTTTCACCGGATGATCCACTTCTCGGCCAGCTTGGCTACGATGCCGCGTATGTGAACCCTATATCGAGCGTGTTAGCTGACTATGTTTACAATTCACTGCTGATCGGGCGGCCCTTTGTTCTGCAAATGATCGAGGACATCGAAATCGCATCCCGCTTCACCGAGTCGCATTTGAAACCGGGCAGAATCTTTGTTGCCGGAGAAGAAGAAGCTTCTGCGTTGGCGGCGACAGCAAGTGGAATCGTTCCCGGAGTTGCGTCTCAGGCCTCGGACCCTCCCAAGTTTCCGTGGTCGGAGATCGTGGAGAAGAAGGAGGAGACTTGGCCGATCCAATATCTGTTGCCAGGCGGTGCGAAGATCTACCAGCATTGACGGCATTGAGCGGCATGCACCCGAGTGAGACAAAGAAAGCATCCGAAAGTAAATGCCTCCGGCGACTTGAAAAAGTAAAAACCTTTGGCCTCAGTAGCTTAAGGCGAGTGATTTCACGCCGGTGGAAGGCGGCGCTTTCGTTTGTTTTCTCCTGGTTGGGCGTATAAAATCGCACTTCCGGTGTGACAGTCGGGAACAAAGACAAGGAATAAGGACATGGTTTTCAAGGGTTCGCGTCTTTTGACGGAGCAACGCAGGCGCAAAGTGCTCGACCTGATTGAGCAAAAGGGTCAGATCACGGTGCGCGAGTTGACCTCCCGCTTTTCGGTGTCGGCGGTCACCGCACGGGCCGACCTTGATGCCTTGTGCTCCGAAGGCCTGGCGATTCGATCCCACGGTGGCGCAGTCAGCAAACTGGAGGGCAGCCACGACGCAGCAATCGCCGGAGACCCTAAGAAATACTCTGACATCGCGCGTCGCGCGAAATTGAGTCTCAACAGCGCCATTTCCCGAGTTGCGCAGGGCAGCCAAAAAACAGCCCCGTCGGTTCAGGCATCGATCGCGGCAGGGAATGGCCTGGACGTCAACTTCACCACCGAAGCCAGCAGCCGGACCATCACTTTCGTCCTCGGCAATCGCGACACCATCAATGAATTTCAGTCGAAAGTCCTGCTGGGAGCAGAGGGATTCTGTACGGACCAGGACTGGGCTTTTCAGTTTCTATCCTTCCGTTCGGATTTGAGTGCGCCGCCAAACAGCGTCGTCCTTCCCGAGATTCTGACTCAGACGAGCCGCACCGCAGGCGTGATTCTAAGCGGCACGCACTCGGCTAATATTCTCGCGGCATTTACGGAACGCAGGATTCCGTTTTCGCTGGAAGGAAATAATATTGTCGGGGAGTGGCAGCCTGAACAGTACGACTGTGTTTTTACCGACGACATACGCGGATCCGCCGACGTCACGCGTTATCTGATCTCTCAGGGCCATCGAAATGTCTGGTACATCGGCAATCAGCGACTGCCATGGTTCGCACGCTGTGCGCGCGGCTACCAACAGGCTATGGAAGAATCGGGCCTGGAACCACACTTCAGCGAAATCGGATCGGAAGACCGTGAGCTGGGATATCTCGCCGTAAAATCCCTGCTCAGCAATGGCGAGCGACCCACCGCACTTTTTGTTGCGACCGATCAGGCCGCTTCCGGCGTTTACCAAGCATTACAGGAATCCGGCATCCGAATTCCCGATGACATCAGCGTCGCCGGCTTTAATGACACCATCGGAGAGGTGCTTCACCCAGGCCTTACAACGGTTCGGGAGTTTCCCAAGGAATTAGGCGCTCACCTCGCGGAATTCACCATTCGACGAATCACCGAACCGGAGCTTCCACCGCAGCAATTGGTCATGCCCACGGAACTGATCCGCAGGGAAAGCGTGCGCCAAATTTCACCTCTCCAGCCGCTCTTCAGGAGCGGCTCTCTAGCCAACAACAGCTGACCGCGTTTCTTTTTGCCACAAACTACCTGACCCCGTTAGAAAATGACTGTATGGTTTCTATTACTTGTTATTGATTAGAATACTTGTACGTTTTACTTTACTTTGCTTTCGTTTCGTGCTCTAATTCTTTCCTATTGCAAGACTGAGCGTGGAGTTTCAAGGGGGACACAGATGAAACGTGCATTCGGGCTGTTTTTTTTGTCGTTCATGATGTGCACGACACTTCTCGCACAAGTCGATACCGGAACCATTACAGGGAGTGTTCGCGACGGTCAGGGGGCCGGCATCGCTGCTGCTGCGGTCTCATTCGTAGAGGTCAGCACCAATGCGACTTTCAAGACACTGACGGACGGATCCGGAGAGTACGTTTCTCCTCCGTTGCGGCCCGGCACTTATAAATCGGTTGCTGAGGCGCAAGGATTCAAGACCCAGACTCGCAACACAATCACCTTGAAAATTCAGGACCGGCTGCGCATTGATTTCGATATGGCGGTCGGATCGGTCTCGGAAAATGTCGACGTGACGACCGACATCCCTCTCATGCAAACGGAAACATCCTCTTTGGGGCAGGTAATCACATCAACTCAGATCACAGAACTTCCGCTTAACGGACGCGACTACATCCAGCTCGCAACTTTAAGTACCGGGGTCGTGCGCACCAGTTCAGGCACTAACGGCAATAGCGGCGGCAGCAGCACCGGCGGACAAAACAGCTTTGTCGCCAACGGCACTCGCGGAACCTTGAACAATTTCCTACTCGACGGAATTGACAACAACTCCAATGACAACGGAGGAGTTGTGCTGCGCACGAATGTAGACGCGATCCAGGAATTCAAACTGCAAACCAACAGTTACTCTGCTGAATTCGGACGCAGCGGCGGCGCAGTGGTCAATGCCGTCATCAAGTCGGGAACGAATCGCATCCATGGGAATGTGTTCGAGTTCTTCAGGAACTCGGCGCTGGACGCTCGAGACTACTTCGAACCTTCGACGGATCGAAAAGCGTCTTACAAGCAAAACCAATTCGGTGGCACCCTCGGTGGTCCGCTCATCAAGGACAAGCTGTTCTGGTTTGGCGACTATCAGGGCACGCGCATCCGCAATCCGCTCAACTGGAACTCGCTAGTCCCAACCGCGGCGGAACGCGGCGGTGACTTCTCTGCTCCTGGAGAACCGATCATCAACGATCCGGCAACTGGCTTGCCATTCCTGGGTAACGTGATTCCGGGTGACCGGATCGATCCCATCAGCCAGGCCTACATGAACCTTTACCCCGATGCCAACCAGGGCGGTCGCTTTGTCATTTTCCCGATTGAGCAGGACGGCATCAATCAGGGCGACGGTCGCGTGGACTACGCTCCATCGCAGCACGACCAGTTTTTCCTCAGGTATTCCCAGAGCGGCAGGAGAGACATTCGCCCGGCTCCACTACCGGGACTCGCCAACGGCGGCGACTCCAGCACAGGCGACGGCCACGAGGATACCTACGGGGCTTCGCTCGGATTCACTCACGTGTTCAATCCGACGACAGTAAATGACGCCCGCTTTGGCTTCAATCATGTGCACATCCGCCGCGGCGTACCGGTCGACGGAAACGTTCTTCCTTCTGACGATCTGCGCGTGCCTGGTGTCCCTGACGATGCTCGCGTCAACGGCCTGACCTTATTCGTGCCGACCGGCGGTTATCGACGAGTTGGCGACCCACGGTTCGCGCCAACCATTCTCTCCAGCCAGGAGCTGCAGGTCACGGACGTGCTGACGCTGGTCCGCAACCATCACACGATCAAGGTCGGTGGTGAACTTCGCTGGAGCCAGTTCAATATTTCTCAGGAAGCTGCGCCACGCGGGCAGTTTCAGTTCAACGGTCAATACAGTGGAAGCTCGTTGGCCGATATGTTGCTCGGCCTCCCCAGCCGGGCCAACATCTCAACCGTGATTGGGATGTACAACCGGCAGCATGTGCCTTCCTTATTTATTCAGGACGACTGGAAGGTCACCCCACGCCTCACGCTCAACCTTGGCCTTCGTTACGACTACTTCACCCCGCTGGTCGAAGCCAACAACCGCCAGAGCAATTTCGATTATGCCACTGGGTCCCTGATTACGGCGGGTTCGAACGGAGCTTCCGACGCGCTGGTCAAAGGTGACAAAGCCAATTTCGCGCCCCGAGTCGGATTTGCGTGGACTCCGACGGCAAATGGAAACACCGTAATTCGAGGTGCTTACGGCTTCTTCTTTAGCGGCCAGGAAATCCGTACGGCGGCTCCGTTGCAGTTGGCTTACAACTTGCCCTTCTTCTACGAACCGCTGTTTATCAATGGAGACACGCCTGCGTTCACTGTGTCGCAAGGATTTCCGAGCCTTAATCCGAGTCAGGCTGTGAATCCCGGGGTAACCAGCGTCGATGCGCGCCTGCACACCCCTTACTACCAGAGCTGGAACCTGGCAGTGCAGCGGTCATTGCCGGGCTCCATCAGCCTGGAAATTGCATACGCGGGTTCGAAGGGCACACATCTGCAAGGCGTGACAGATCCCAATCAGGTCGTGACGCCGGGAGATGGAGATGTCCAGCCTCGCCGTCCCTTTCCCCAATTCGGCGGATTTACTGCGATCCGCAACATCGCGAACTCTAACTACCACTCGCTTCAGGTCAAGACTGAAAAGCATGCCAGTCATGGGCTCTACTTGCTGAGCGCGTTTACCTACAGCAAGGCCATCAACGATCTGCCGGAGATCTGCTGCGCAGCGCCTTTCGCGCAGAACAGCTACGACCTTCCCGCCGAACGAGGAGTGGCCGACTTCAATCAGAAGCTGCGATGGGTGTTGAGTTTCGATTATGCAATCCCGTTTGGCGGCAGCCATTCCCATCTGGACAATCGAGTGGTGAATGCGGTGCTCGGGGGATGGCGGATCGGCGGCATCTACACACTGGCCAGCGGATTCCCATTTTCCGCGTTTCAGGCGGATGATCCATCCAACACCGGCACCCAGGGAATCCCTCGGCCCGATCAGTTGAGGAATGGCAACCTCCCTCGCGGCCAGCGCACTCCCGATCACTGGTTCGACATTACCGCTTTTTCCGTGCTGCCAGACGACGCTTTTCGGTTTGGCAACGCCCCGCGCAACAGCCTGATCGGTCCCGGACAGAATGCATTTGATTGGGAGCTGCGCAAGGAATTTAAGGTGACGGAAACGCAGAACGTCGAATTTCGCACCGAGTTCTTCAACGCCTTCAATCATCCGAACTTCGCGCAGCCGGACAACTTTATCGACGATGGCCCGGGAAGTGCTGGGGTAATCACTTCTCTGGCAATCCCACAGCGGCAGGTTCAGTTTGGATTGAAGTACAACTTCTAGCTCTATTCCCCATCGCGCGGGCGCTCACTGTCGCAATGATATTGGGCGCCCTCTATCTTTTTCCTGAGAGAGGCTACTGAGGCCGCTTGCTTACCTGGATCTGGCCTTCGCTGTACCATCCGTCCGCATCGCGCCCCGCGATGGCGAAACGTACAGCTGGCTTGCCGCTGCGCGGATCGAGCATGGCGACGCGGACGTCGTAGACGCCTTCCGGCAAAGTATCGGGAACGTAGAGGCTGCCATCAAATACGGCATCCCCAGGTAGCCACTCTCGCACGTCTACAGGGACACTAATCGTGGCGCTGGCATTCGCCGAACGCAGTTGCACTGCCAAAGGGTAGTTGGTGTAAGGCGGCGACACTCCGGCATTCAGCCACCACATGTGTACGGCCATCATGGAACCGCTCATGACGTTCTTGGGATACTCCAGCCTGCGGAGCAGAAAGCGATAGCCCATCTTTTTCTGGAAAGTGCCGAACTGTGATTTCCACTCTTCAGGAATTGGCGACGATTTCAAATTCACCGAAGTCACGTGCCAGCGAAGGGCCTGATCGAGAATGTAATTCACATCGAAGTGATCGCGCTTCCACTCCGAAACCGTGCCGCAGACTTCCAGCGAGACCGGCCGCTTGCGCCAGACCTCCTGAATCCCGGCGCGAACCACCTGTTGCGGGTAAATATCCAGCATCTCCGGCTGGAAGTTTGGATTATCAGATTTAACCCGCAGGTCACCCAGACAATCCAGCCTCCAACCAGCTCCTCGCCCGGTTCCGTAGGTCAACGCTTGTTGCTCATCGAAATTCATCAGAAGGGTCGTATGGGGGAATGCGTCAAACCAGATGTCGATGAGGTCTTTCTGATACTGAAATGCCGGCATGTAGGGGCTCCAGCCTTCGCCCCAGTACCCAACCGAAGAAATATCGACGCTATCAAGATAAGGATTGCCGTCGTAGCGCCGACCTGCTTCAGCAACCAATTCTCCCCATAACTTCAAAAAAAGAGGATCGGAAAAATCGGGCTGCCAGATTGAGCCATCCTTGTCGGTCGACTTGTTGGCACGCCGTGCCCCGGTCGACGCATACCATCCCGGCAGAGGATCTTTGTTGGAATAGGGCATGAGGCGAATTGCGAGTGTCTGACCGTGCGCGCGAGCTTCCTCAATCGCAAGGTCAAGGATGTCCCACCGGTATTTTCCCCGCTCGGGTTCGAGCGCATTCCAATACCAGCGCAGGTAGGCAATCGTTGTTTCAGGAAAATCCGGCTTGGTGGCGGCCTGCGCCACCTTTTCCGTCGGGCCCACCTCAGACCACTCCAGCGCCGGGTTGAGCGCCTGCCCATTGAAGCGGTTGAACGTGGTGATCCCCATGTTCGGGTTCTGCAAGATGTCATCAATCGGCTGGGGACGGATGATGACGGTGTCATGCTGGGCATAACAAAAGACGGCAAAACACGTTACAAATAACAAGCACCAGAGTTTCAAGAGAAACCTCGTAACAGCGATGTTACTTGGGCGAGAAACGATAATAAAGGAAGGAGATGACAGCTGACCCACCTTTTCTGATTTTCGACAGAGCTTGCCCTGAGCAGGATCGAAAACGGTGAGTCTATCCGAATGGATATAGGCCGCGAACCGTTTGGTTAGATTGTGCGGGGCTTTTACACAGGTTTGAACAAGTAAGCAACCCTTTCACCGTTCCATTCAATGAGATGTGCTAGCGGATTGCAAGGTCCGGAGAGGTCGGAGAATTGCTTCCATGATCTCGCAAGCAAATCTCGCGTACGAGGAGGGTCTATGCCACCCAAAGAATACGAAATTGTCGATCCATTGGCGCTGCTTTTGAAGCCTGAAATATACGCTATTCTCCACCTGCCGGATCCACCTCCGGACCTGCGGACAAGGGTCCAGGAAGTGGTCAAAGAAATGTCAGCCAAAGATCGCCAGCAAGCTCTCGGGCGGGTTAAAACTTTGGCGGCGTATACAAACGCTGTTGCCAAGGCACTGAGCGGGGTCGAGGGCGTAACCAACGCAGCTTAACTTAGCGGCTAAATTAAACGCTTGAGGCGGGCTGGTCTAGGTGTCAGCTCGCCTCTTGCCCTGAGGCTTGCAGGCGCAGACAGTTTTTCAGGTGAAGTGGTCGCTACAATCTTTACCGCAAAGGACGCCAAGGCGATTTGCAAAGAGCGCAAGGAAAAACGTCGTCTCTAAGAACTATTTCGAATTCACCGTTGCGCAATGTTGCCGTCCATTCTTTGAACTCAAAACAGAGTCGAATCAGGGCGTTTTCATCCTGCGATGTCGGGATTCGGCAGCATGACGTCGCGCACGATGCTGTTCAAGTCTCCGCAGGCGGCGATAAATTGCCGCAGGGTGCGGCGCGTGGGAGCGAAGGAATTGAACTGGTCGATCGAAATCCCACCCTCGGTGTAGGCACGCCGGAAATCTGCAAGCTTTTTGGAGAGCTCGGCGACGATTCGCGGCTCCACAGGATTGTCGATGCGAGGACGAATCTCAATGTCGCTGGCGTTGAAACGAACCTGCCATGAGTAAGGAGGCGAGATGACGACGTCGCCCCCGATGAATTCGCTCCAGTGCATGTGGTTGCGGAATGCGGCTGAGAGCAGGCGCAGCCGGTACCCGCGCTCGCGAAAGATTTGGTAAGTTTTCTTGAACACCGCCACTCCTGCCCATTCCAGGTATCCCGGGTCGATGGTGATGTTCTCTTTCTCAACCACAGCCTTCAGCCAGTCGTCGAGACGGCCAACCATAATTGTGCAAACCGGGCCCATCGACTTAATTTCTTTGCCTTCGCTCTCGCGCCGCCGCAGGCCTTTTTCTACCGCTTCCGCCACCGCGATGCACTGCGGCAAAGTGAAACAAACAGTCGCGTTGATGCTGATACCCCGGTAGGTGGCTTCCTCGATGGCGGGAATGCCGGCGCTCGTGACCGGGATTTTGACAATCATGTTAGGCGCCAGCCGGCTGAATTCCTCGGCCTGCTCGACGATGGCGTTTGCGTCCCGATACAAGCGGGGATCGGTTTGAATGGAGAGTCTTCCATTCTTTCCCTGGTGCAGGTCGAAAACGGGTTTTAACAAGGCAGCGCTCTTCACCGAAATCTCGCGAACCAGCTTCCAACCGATTTCGTCTTCGGTGGCGGCAGGATATTCGGCGACGAGAGCGCGAATTCGATCGATCCACAAACGCATTTCCTTTTTCAGGGCGGCCACCACGATCACAGGATTGCAGGTCGCGCCCACCGCCCCGTGTTCGATCGAATAGGTCAATTCATCGATGGCGGCGGAATCGTTCCACAGAACGGTGGGAGTAGTTTGCGTCATTTCATACAACGGGCTTTTGTAAACGACCGAACTGGATGCTGGCGTCATCGACTCTCCCTGAATGATGGAAGGTCTTGCATGTACGGACCGGAAATCCGCGCGCAGGACAGTTAGCGCTGAAATTATCTGCCTTTGACAGAGTATTGTCAAACCGCTTAGATATCATGCCAGCTGGTTACTCTGGGCCAAGCTAATGGGGCGCTTAACGGAGGGTTTTGCCACTTTTAAGCGTTCTGGAACGACTCTGAATGGCGAGGTTTATTTCGGTTATTCTAAGCGCTTTGAAAGTTCGGGATTTGCCCAGAGACACGTGCAGCCCTCTTAACTGAGGCCGGGGAAACTGATCGCTGGCAGTGATCGCGGGCCCGGACAAACTGCGGGTGCGCAGGCGAAAGCCGCAGGATTCCCGCACTCGCAGTTGAGGCATGATTTTGCGGGTTTCGCCTCGCCCGGTCTTTCCTTTAATACGATCGAGCAACAACTCGGTAGCGGCACTGCCCACCTCATACTTGGGAAGCTCGACGGCGGTTATCGGCGGGCTGAAAAGTTTTAGCCAGGGATAGTCGTCCAGCGTCACCAAACCGAAATCTTCCGGACAACGCATTCCCATTTCCTGGGCGGCCTCGAGAAATCCCACTGTCATTAAATAGTTGGCTACGAAAACTGCGTCTGGACGGTGGGTAAGCAGCGCCAAGCCGGCGCTGTAGCCGGAGTCGATACGATAATCGCCTTCGTACACTAACTGCGGATCGTATTTCAGGCCGTTCTCGCTAAGAGCTTTGCGGTAACCCTGCCAGCGAGCTTTACCGTTGCTGACACTGAGCGGGCCGCCGACCTGCGCGATCCTGGTATGGCCGATTCTGGCCAGGTGCGACACGGCATCAAAGCTTCCCTTAAAGTCGTCGGTGGTGACTGCGTCTTTGGTCAGGCTGGGATAAGTGCGCATCATCAGCACCACCGGAACCTTCATATCGGAGAACATTCTTTCGATTCGCGAACTGAGCTGGCCCGGCGCCTTGGTGAGCAGAACACCGTCCACGCGTTTCGAAAGCAGCAATTCAAGATAAAGCTCTTCCTTCTCGGCATTGCCATCGCTGTTGCACAGCAGTGTGCTGTATCCATGTTTCTGAGCTGTGTCTTCCGCACCTCGAACCAGCATGGGGAAAAACGGATTCGAGATGTCCGGCACTACGACCCCGATAGTGTGAGTGCGCTCACTGGCCAGGCTTTGCGCCAGCGAATTGAGGCGATAGTCCAGTTTCTTGATCGCAGCTTCGACGCGACGTTTGCGGACCGCACCCACGTGATCTTTCTTGTTAATCACAGCGGAGACGGTAAAGACCGAAACCTGCGCCTCACGAGCCACGTCGTAAATATTCGGTGCTTTACGGCCGGGCGTCTTGGAGTTTCTTGGTGAACGCGGCATTCTCTTCCCTGGACGAATAGAAATCTAAATCACTCCAACTTTGCTTGATCGAACTTGCTTCACTGAACTTTATTGTCGGGCCCAGCCTCAGCGATCTACTGAGGAGTTCTCATAGTCAGAACAAAACTCTGAATTTCACTGGCTCGATGATAGACGTCGGCTTCCGCCTTTGTCATGACTTCTCGATGCTGGGCGAATGCTTTCTTCGCGTCATCGGGCTTGCCCAGGCGCACATAAGCCTGACCCATCTTGTAAAGCGGCTCCGAAAATTGCGAATCAAGTGCCGCCGCCTTCTGGTAGTAGGAAATCGCTTCCGCAGTCTGTTTCTGCACCCGGCAAAGCTCTCCCAACTGATACGGCACCCTTGCGTCGGCGGGACGCAAAGCCGCGGCGCGTTGTAAGGCAGCCTGCGCCAACGAAACATTTTTCGCATCGCCCCCTTGATCCAGCTCCTTGACCAACGCCGCGCCGTAATAATACTGGGCGCCGAAGGTTTGCGGCTGTTTACCTGCCAGATAAGCAAGTTTGGCGACCACCTCCATCGAGCGGGTGTCAGCGAAGCTGAAGGCCTCCCCCAGAAAAAGGTAACCTGGTTCGAATTGAGGATCGAGATCGACGCCCTTCAGATAGGAAGCCACGGAGTCGGCCGTTTTTCCGCGCATGAATTCCGCGGTGCCCAGGCCCAGGTAGATTTTCGATGCTTTCGGAAAACGTTTTTGCGCAGCCTGAAACACGGTTTCCGCGGCATCGAAATTTTCATGCAACAGCAATTCGGCGCCGAGGTCGAAGGCAAATTTGTCGCTGCCGGGATCGATACGCACGGCTTCCTGGTAATGATTCAGCGCGTCCTTAAAGTTGTTTTGAGATTCGTTGATGTCGCCAAGCAGATCCTGAAGATCGCCCGTGTTCCGGATGGCGAGTGCGTGCTGAGCGGCATCCAGCGCGCCATTGATGTCTTTCAGATGCTCGAGCCGGAGAACGGCGAGATTGTAGTGTGCCTCGTACGATTCGGGATCCGCGGCGATCGCCTCCTGGAATTTGGCGAGCGCTTGCTGGTACCCACCATACGATGTCAGAAGCACGCCTTCCCGAGTGCTGCGCTCGCCGGGCGCGAGAGAACTGAAAACCTGATCCAGAAGTGGAATCGCCAGATCCGCCTGGTTGGATTTCAGCCGCACCAGAGCCAGGGTATAGAGAACTTCCTTGTCGCCCGGGGCAAGATTAACGGCTGATTCCAAAGCCTTGGACGCATCGCCAAGATTGCCTTCATCAAAATTAAGAGTGCCGACTAATTTTAGCCAGGGCACAACACTCTGGTCTCGCGGAGGTTCGAGAGAGTTGAGTATATGCAACGCGGCTTTACGATCTCCCAGGCCAGCGGCAGCGACGGCGGCTTCGTAGCCGATGGCAGAAGACTGTTCACGCCGAAATGCGCGATCAAGAAGTGGCCGAGATTCAGGATATTTGTGCCGGGCATTGAGCAGCGCTCCCAGGTTGTAAAGAGCGCTGACATCCTGGGGGCTGATGCGAAGGGCATGGCGGAAAGAAGCTTCGGCATGTTCCGAATCCTGCTGCCGCAGGTAGGCCGCTCCCAGATTGTTGTAAGCTCCCGGTAAATTCGGGGCGAGGCGGGCAAACTCCTTGAACATGGCCAGAGATTTAGCGTCGTCCCCCGCGCGCCCGTAAGCAATCCCCAGGAGGTTAAAAACTTCCGGGTTAGCGGCGTGAGCCTTGCGATAGTTCTCCAGGAGCGCGATCGCTTGTGCCGTGTCGTCCTTATCGAGAGCCTGGCGAGCGCGATTCAGGATCGGGTCTTTCTGGGCAGACGCTGAAAGAATAGTGAGGAAGAGAAGCAGGAGTATTTTACTCACCCATCCTAAAGTCACACGGATTTCAGGATGGAATGAATTCATTGCGGTGGTCAGCCCAAGAGGATCTGTCTGCAATGCTTCGCAATACGGTTCCCGGCAGGAAATTCAGAATGTGCAAATCATAGCAGGGCGCGGTTGCAGCTCTCAATTCACCCGGGAGGATCAGTCTAACTGGAGCGTGGAACCATCTGAAGTTTCAGTTCGTCGGTGACGTACGCTTTCATCTTCTGCGCGCTGATGGCGATACTCGCCTCATTGGTATGATCCAACTCCAACTGCACCCAACCATCGAATCCGATTTTGCGGTAGAAATCTGCGAGTCCGCGGAAATCGACAATCCCTCTGCCCAACTCAACGAAGTCTCCGGCAGTTCCCTTTCCCAGATGGCTGGGGCCGCCCAGCTTGGGATCGAAATCCTTCCAATGACTGACCGCCAGCCTCGAAGAATATTTTTTGACGGTTTCGAGCGCGTCCAGACCCATTCCAGTGAGGTGTCCAACGTCCGCGCAAAACCGCAGGTATTTTGGGTTGGTGGAATCGAGAATCTGGATCGTCATCTCTTTAGGAATATCCCGCTCGGCATGAAGAGCCAGAAAGATGCCGTGTTGCTCGAGCGAAATGCGTCCGAGTTCATCGGCCGCGCGAATCGCCTGGCGAACATCCGCGGCAGTACGCACGTACGGTTTCTTCCCTGCGCCCCAGGGCACATCCCAACCCAGCGCGATGTAGTCAGCGCCCGCCGCTTTCAAAAATCCCGCGACCGCATTAATTTTCGACTTCATGGCCGGCAACTGTTGAGGGTCGTGCAACATCAGCGCCTGGTAAACGCCTTCAAGTTGCACCCCAACTTTGTGGGTCCGCTCACGAAATTCGTTGATTTTATTTGCGTAGGTTGAATCGAAATCGGCTTTACTGTTGTCCGCTTCAGTGGCGCCGATGTTCAGCGCCGCGATCCCCTCGGTCGCTTTCCAGTAAGTCGCAATGGAAGGATCAGATGAAAGCCAGGTGGTGGCCGCCATCCCAATTTTGAATTTTTGTACGGGGTCGGCGGCAAAGGCAAACCTTGAATCGATGGCTAAGGCCAGTGTGGTTGCCACACCGGCCTTCAGAAATTGACGTCGTTCAACTCTGTTAGCCATCGCCCCCTCATTCGTTACGGCCTTTACCTTTTCCGCTAGAAGTAGAACTTCAGCGCAAACTGAATCTGGCGGAAGGTAAATGGCACTGTACTTGTGATTGCTCCAAATCCGGATACCGGAGCGCCCGGCGTGCCGGGATTGCTGGTGTTCCAGCTCAGATTCGAAGGCGTTCCGAATTGCGGCTTATTGATCGCGTTGAATGCTTCCACCCGGAATTGCAGGAACTTGGTTTCAGTAAGCGGCAAGTTCTTGAACAGGGATGCGTCCACCAGCGAAATTCCCGGAGAACGCGGCCCCGGTGTGGGACTGCAGTTGCCGAAGAAAAACTGCGCCGGCGCGCTGTAGCCGCTGGGGTTTACCCAGTCAGCGACACTCTTATGGAAACCGGATGCCTGAGTTGTACAGTTCGGCCGGTTTCCGGATTGGGTTCCGCTGTTGTCCTGGCTAATTCCAATTGAGAGCGGCTGTCCGCTGGCGAATGTAAGAATCGTGTTCAGTTGCCAGTCGCCCAGAACTTTCTCCAGCGCACCCGAATTTGCAAAGCTGTGATTCTTTCCGGCCGGCAGTTCATACGTGCCGCTGATCACCAATCGGTGAGGGGTGTCGTTGTCCCAGTATCCCCATTCCCGTTCGCGATGGTATCTGTCCTGGACGCCACGTAGCCCGGCCTCAAAGTCGCTGACCTGAGACAGCGCTTTGCTCCAGGTGTAAGCGGCGTGGAAGGCGATGCCGCGTGACAATTTCTTGTCGCCCGTTAGTTGCAGCGCGTTGTAATTCGAGTTGGAAGCGCTCGAGAGCCACTCGATGTGGGTGGGCGAGGTACCCTGCACAAAGTTGGGGAACGGTATGACCGGGGCGGTTCCGGGGTGAATCAGATTTGGCTGATTTTCGTTGCTCAAATCCCAAAGGTGCCGCGCCTGGTTGAAGACATAGTTCGCCTCCAGCACGAAACTGGGGGTGACGGAATACTGGAAGCCGAAACTGCCTTCGTAAATGGTTGACGGGACCAGATGAGAGTCGATAGCCCGGATAAACAACTGGCTGACTTGCGCGTTATTGTTGATATCAACCGGCGCCAGGAAGTTTGCCGGATATCCGTTCTGTAACAGAAAAGCCGGGCCTTCCGTAGGCTGCGGATTGTTTTGCGCGTCAACCAGGAAGGGAGGATTCAACGCCAGCTGGCTCTCGCTCCCGTAGCGGTAAGTATTCTGATAGTAGATGCCGGCGCCGCCACGCATTACCAGCCGGGGAGTGATCCCGAAGGCAAAGCCCACGCGCGGAGCAAAATTGTCTTTCACGGGATGAACCGTGGTCCGGTTAAATGTGCCGCTGGCATTCGAAGGAATACTGAAGAGCCCGCCGGTACCGCCATTCAGGTTGGGATTGAAATTGGTCTCGCGGTTATCACGCTCGAACAAAGGGCTGGAGTATTCGTAGCGCACTCCGTAGTTGAGGGTCAGCCGCGAGGTTGCTCTCCATGAATCTCCGACAAACCAGTTCCAGCCATTGCGATAGATGCGGGCGATGTCCAGATTTTCCAATTCAGCGTGGCTGGGAATTCCCAGAAGCAAATCGGTAATTCCGTCTCCGGTGTATTGGCCATTGAAGCCGAAGTTGCCGCGAATGCAGCAAAGATCGCTGAAGTTGTCCGCGTCACGCCGCCACTCCAGACCCATCTTCAGACTGTGCGTGCCCTTGATGTAGGTGACGGCATCCTTAAGTTGCCAGATCTGGGCAAACTGGTTCTGCGGCAGCCACATGGGGCTACCCAGCAATTGCATGCCCGAGATGTCGATCTCGGGAAGACCGCCGGACAAGCCGGGGAAGTTCGGTATACCCGTAAGACCAACCTGACTGTTGCCGTCAACGCCAAGCGTCGACTGGATATTGTGTGAAGCCGCGCGGTTGAAACTGAAGTGCGCGTCGTTGATGAGGTTCGGTTTGAACACGTGAACCCAAGCGGTGGTGATGCTGGTGCCGCGATCAAGATTCTTTCCCGAGGTCGAGTCGTTGGTGCCATCGGCCAGAGGCGAGCTGTCGTTGAAGATGCCCGGGCGGAACTGGCGCAAATCATAGACGATGAAGTGGCCGTAAATATTGTTGGAATCGTTGAATTTGTGATCGATGCGAAGTCCACCCTGATCTGAATCGACCGATTCTTTAGGGCTGGCAATGTAGTTGAAGCCGCCATTGCCAAAACTTCCAGGCTGGCCTTCAAGACTGCGGTTCGCATTCGGCAAGGGATACAGAGCGACTAGTTTGGACGCCACCGGATCGACGCAGGTGGGATCAACGACTCCGTTATTGATGCAGTTTGCGAACTGGGGAAGGGTTGCGATCGAGGGCGAGGTTGGCACCGTGGTGAGTTCGTTAAAGTCCAGATTCCGCATGTCAGGAGTTGGGACCAGTCCGGTCAGGGTCAACCCTTCACGCACTCGCCGGCCTTCGTAGTTCAGGAAAAAGAATGTCTTGTTCTTTCTGATGGGGCCGCCGAGGGTGGCGCCAAACTGGTTTTGCTGAAAGATCGGCTTGATCGAATTCTGGCCGGCAAAATAATCCTTGGCATCCAGCTGGCTGTTGCGGAAATATTCGTAGACATCGCCGTGCATCTGATTGGTGCCCGACTTGATTGCGGCGTTGATCACGCCGCCGGCGCTGCGTCCGTATTCAACGTCATAGTCTCGGGTCTGCAGTTTGAACTCGGCCAATGAATCGACCGCAGGCTGAACCGCTTGAGCGCTCTGGTCCTGAAGATTGGTGGTGTAGGAGTTGTTGTCGGCGCCATCGAGCACGAAATTGTTCTGCGTCGAGCTGTTGCCGTTGACGCTGAAAACCCCTTCAGCCCGTTGCTGAAAGGAGGAGCTGGCCGTGTTGACTCCGGCGGTAAGTTGCGCCAGCGAGTCGTAGCGGCGGCCGTTCAAAGGAAGGTCGGTCGCCTGTTGGCCGCTGACCACGTGGCCGACGTCCGCGGTCTGAGTATCGATCAGCGGAGCCTCTTCCGTCACTTCGACTTTTTCTGAGGATCCGCCCAGCGTCATCTGGAAGTCGACCTGTTTGCGGTCCTGCACATCCAGGGTGATTCCGTTGCGAACCGCTTTCTTGAAGTTTGGCGAGTCAACGGTGACGGAATAAGCTCCGACCCTGAGATAGGGAAACACGTAGTCTCCGCTATCCGAGGTGGTAGCGGTCAAAGACTCGCCGGTGGCAACGTTGGACACAGTGACTCTGGCGCCGGGAACCACCGCACCGGAAGGGTCTTTGACCGTGCCCACGATGCTGGCAGTATCAATCTGAGCGACTGCAATCGCTGTGGAAGCCACGATTAAAGCGACAGCAATCAGAAACCCTCGCATCCGCTGACCGTTAGACACTTGCATACCGCCCCCTACCCCTCAAGAAATGAACTTCGTGGTTCACTTGCCGCTGATCGTGTTTGGTTATCTAACCGCTTATACAATTAGTGCGCTTTTATACTTAATCCGGATACGTTGTCAAGACAATAAATCCAGGCATGGCTCGAAGAATTTGTTTACGCGCCGGTATCAGGATGGGTTAAAGTGCGCGGAGGCGGCTGACTTTCAACGGCACGGTCTAAGCGGTTAGTCTAAACTCCCACCGTGCCGGATTGGTGACGCGATCCCGTGAAGGCGATTGAGCATTCTGGTAAAGCGGGTCCGTGTTATACATGCGTTGTGTCTTGAATTCAGAGTTGGAAACTTATCTTTCACCACTTCCTCTGCTCTTATTTCGGAGGCTTGAATGTCGAATTCGATGGACCGCAGAGACTTTCTCAAGACAGCGGGAGGAACCGTTGCCATCGCTTCCATGCCGGCAGTAAGCGCAACCGCACAACGTTCACTCGCTCCCGGTTGCAAATTCTTCACCGTTTCTCAGGCGATTTTGATCGAGAGCGTCGCGGACCAGATGATCCCCCCAGATCAGGATGCCGGCGGAAAGTCCGCAGGAGTGGTTCTTTACATTGACGGAGTTCTGGCTGGGCCCTATGGACGGTTCTACAAAGCCAACTACGAAGAAGGTCTGGCCATGATTGACGCGGCCAGCCAGAAAGAATTCGGCGCGCTGTTCGCCGCCGCCGGTTCAGATCATCAGGCAAAGATTCTGCAGGACCTGCAATCGGGACATTCGCGAAGAGAATCCCGTCACGAATTTTTCGGGCTGCTGTGGCGCCACGTCATGGAAGGTTATTACGGCGATCCGGATCACGGCGGAAACCACGATGGAGCAAGTTGGAAAATGTTGGGGTTCGAGGGCTAAGCGCATGCCAAATCCTAAGAAGGTCGACGTGGTCGTCATCGGTTCCGGCGCCGGCGGAGGTGTGGTCGCCAACGAACTTGCTCAGGCCGGACTGTCAGTGATTGTTTTCGAACGGGGGAAAAGTTATTCGCCGGCGGATTTTAATCATAGCGAACTGGGCAGCCAGTACTCGGTTCCGCCGGCCTACGGACCGTCGGTGTTTCCCAATCCGCGGACATTTCGCTATACCGATCGCGAAACCGCCCAGCGTGTTTATCCCGGGATAAGTGACGGCTACGGAAAAACGGCAGCCGCGGTAGGTGGAGGGACGGTGGCGTACGGCGCCGCTGCGTGGCGTTTCAAGAAGGAAGATTTTCGCATGAAGTCTACCTACGGAAGTATTCCGGGAACTTCGGTCGAGGATTGGCCGATCAGCTACGACGACCTCGAACCCTTCTATGAAAGAGCGGAATACGAACTGGGAGTGTCCGGACTCGCCGGCGCCGATCCGTTTGCCGAGCCGCGAAAAAAACCCTATCCTGTTCCCCCGCTGCCCATCAATCCTCAGGGAGAATTGATCCGCGACGTAGGCACGCGGATTGGATGGCATCCCTTTCCTCCCCCGTTTGCGATTCTTACCCAACCTTATATGGGGCGCTCCGCGTGCGTGCAGTGCGCCTGGTGTCTGGCTCATGACTGCGAAGTGAAAGCAAAGTCCGGGACCCAGGTCACGCTGCTTCCCCGGGCGATGCAGACCGGCAAATGTGAGTTGCGGAATAATTCCTTTGTCACCCGGATTCTCACCGACGCCAAGGGCCGTCCCAACCGAGTGGAATACTTCGACGCCAAACATCAGCGTCTCGAACAGTATGCGGATTTAATTGTGGTGGCTTGTTCGGCCACCGAGTCAGCACGCCTGTTGCTGAATTCGTCGAGCAAGCTCCATCCCAAAGGATTGGGCAATTCATCGGGACAAGTGGGAAGGAACCTGAACGACCACACTGGAGCAGACACTTTTGGAATTTTCGACCGCGAGATTCCGCACGGCAAAGGACCGGGGCCATCGATAGCGTTCAACGACTGGAACCATCCGCGCAGCAAGGAGATTCCCGGCGGCGGCTACATTTACAACTATTACTGCACGCTGCCGATCGAATTTGCGGGAACAAGGCCGCCGGGTGAAGCGCTCTGGGGCAAAGCTCACAAGGATTTTCAACGCAAATATTTCCACCGCTATCTGCACCTCGGCAGCAACTGCCAGGGACTGCCGCAGGAGAGCAATAGCGTGGACCTCGATCCCAATGTGCGCGACGCGTGGGGCATGCCGGTTGCGCGGATCACTCATTCCTGGATGAAGGTCGATTATCAAATCGCCGACTACGTAATGGATAAGGGCGAGATTCTGCTGAAGGAAGCTGGCGCCATCAAAGTCTGGCGCGGCGGAAACGGCAAAGGCGGCGTGGGCGATCATCAGAACGGTACCTGCCGCATGGGCGACGATCCAAAAACTTCGGTGGTCAGCAAGTATTGTCAGAGCCATGACGTCGACAATTTGTTCGTGGCTGACGGAAGTGTTCTGGTCACGGACGCCGGCTTCAATCCCTCGCTTACGATTCAGGCGGTCGCGTATTGGTCCGCGGACTACATCAAGAAGCAGTGGCAAGGAGGAGCTTGGCAAAACGGAAAACTAGGCTGACTCTTTGTCCTGACTCGTTGCTGCAACTCACAGGAGAAACTGAATGATCGGTGGCAGGTCACTCATACTTGCAGCATGGCTCGGCATTCTCATCTACGGCTACCTCAACGCCATGTTGGGGATCGTATTGCCGAACTTGATGGAAAAGCTCAAGCTCAACAAATCGCAGGCCGGCGTGTTTTTCATGATCAGTTCGATCGGCTTGATCGTGGCCTCGGTTCCGTCCGGCTTGACCATGGATGCGCTGGGCACAAAAGTTGTGGTTTGCGTGGGATTGTTTCTGGTTGCCATCGCTTTCTGGGGAATGGGTGTCGCCAATAATTCCAGAGCGCTCTATTCTATGGCGTTTATTTTGGGCCTTGGCGGATCCATGGTGGTTGCCGGCGAGAACACCGCAATTTCCCTGGTGAATTCAACGCAACGCGAGGTTGCAGCCAACCTGCTGAATCTCTTTTTCGGTGTGGGCGCTTTCATCGCGCCCTTCCTGGTCATTCCGGTGCTCAAGCAACGGGGCTTTACCGGAGTCTTGAAAGTTTCGAGCCTGCTGACGGTCGCGATTCTTCTCTTACACCTGGCGCTATCATTTCCCAAACCTCTGCTCGCGCAGGGCTTTCCCCTGGCGCAAACTGGAGCCTTGCTGACTCAACCCCGGCTGTGGCTTCTGATGTTCCTGATTTTTCTTTACGTGGGCACTGAATTTTCTGTGTGGAGCTGGACGGTCACATTCTTCACCACTGAGCGCGGATACACTCAGAAGCAGGCATCACGTCTGATCGCCGCTTTCGCCCTGGCTATGATTGCGGGACGCTGGGCGGGGCAATGGACTCTGGTGGCATTCGGGCCGGTGCGAGTGTTGCTCGTGAGCGCCATCGGGTCTGTCATTTGCCTGGCTGGAATGTTTACTCTGCGCAAGCGCGTGCTGGTTGCTATTTCGACGATGGCTGCCGGTTGGTTTATGGCGGCGATTTTTCCCACTGCCCTGGGATTGGCCGGCTCGTACTTCCCAACCCTGGTGGGGACAGCTATCAGCCTGGTAATTACCGGCGGATGGCTGGGTGCGATCGCGATTCCGCCTGCAGTCGGGTTCGTCGCCAATCGCAACGGCGTGCGCCGGGGTGTGCTGGTGCCGGTCGGTGCCGCGCTCTTAATGGTGATTTCACCTTTGCTGCTCGCGACTGCACATTAGTGCGTCAACCACGGCATTCCGCTCATCTGGTGCGGACTTCAGGTTGACAGTTCGAAAGCTCAAAGCTATGTTCTAAGCGGTTATACTGTGGCATATTGCGGTCGACCGGAGAATCAGGCGGGTTGGAAAGCATCAGCTATTAGTATCGCAGTCACAACACTATTGTTTTTTGCAATCATGGATGGAGCATGGCATGACCTACGCTGAGCACGTCGTTAACTCCCGCAATATAACCGCGGATCAAACCGGCGACCTCATTCAACTCCCGCGTGAAAAAGCTGGATGGGAGTGGATGAGTTTTTTCGTGCGGCGCCTGGCTGCTGGCGCGACCTGGGAGTGCGCTGCGCAAAACGAGGAAGTCGCCTTGGTATTACTGAGCGGAAAATGTTCGGCGGATTGGGGACTAGGCAAGCAGTTGATCGGGGGCAGGAAAAATGTGTTCGATGGTTTTCCCTATGCTCTCTACCTTCCATCGGGAAGCCGCGCCACTCTGACCGCGGAATCAACCTGCGAAATCGCGGAATGCAGGGTTCCGTCAACCGCGCGCCTAGAACCGAAACTGATTACTCCCAAAGATGTCGCCAGCAGCCTGCGCGGTGGGGAAAATGCTTCGCGCCAGATTGTCGATGTAATCCGTCCTGATTTTCCCGCTGACCGGCTGGTCGTGGTGGAGGTTTACACCCCCGGGGGAAACTGGTCGAGCTATCCTCCGCACAAGCACGATGTCCATAACCCTCCAGCTGAAGTCGATCTGGACGAGATTTATTACTACCGGATCAAAGATCCCCGCGGTTTTGCGATTCAGAATTTGTATAACCCGCGAACTTCTCAGGACCTGATCCTGAAACTTCATGATGGGGATGCGGTGCTGGTGCGAGATGGCTACCATCCGGTGGTGGCGGGCCCGGGATACGATATTTACTATCTGAACTTCCTGGCTGGAACTTCGCGGACCCTGGCGGTCACGGAAGATCCCGCGCATACGTGGATTCGTTCAAACTGGAAGCAAACGGACACACGCCTTCCGCTGGTGCTCAGCTGCAGTTGGGACGGTTGGCGTAACGCCGTCTTGATCGAAACACTCTAACCAGAAGGCTTCAGCCTTCACCTTCAAACTGCAGCGAGGCAGTTCGCCATGACGCGACGACTAACCACAGCCCAGGCCATTGTCAGTTTTTTGGAGAAGCAATACGTCTCCCGCGACGGAAAAGAGCATCATTTCTTTGAAGGATGTTTTGGAATCTTCGGCCATGGCAATGTGGCCGGGATGGGCCAGGCTCTGGAACAGACTCCTTCGTTTCCCTATTACCTTTGCCGCAACGAGCAAGCCATGGTGCACACCGCTGTCGCGTTCGCCAAAATGAGCAACCGCCTGCGGACGCTGGCCTGTACCACTTCCATCGGACCGGGCGCGACGAACATGGTTACCGGCGCCGCGCTCGCGACCGTGAACCGGTTGCCGGTGCTGCTGTTGCCGGGGGATATTTTCGCCCGCCGCAATGTGGCCCCGGTGTTGCAGCAACTCGAGTCGCCTGCAACCCAGGATATTTCGGTGAACGATTGTTTCAAACCGGTTTCGCGATACTGGGACCGCATCGAACGGCCGGAACAAATCCTGACCTCCCTTCCCGAAGCGGTGCGAGTTTTGATTTCTCAAGCCGACACCGGCGCTGTGGTTCTCTCATTGCCGCAAGATGTGCAGGCGGAATCATTTGAATTTCCCGAGCGTTTCTTTGAGAAGAAAGTGTGGCCCATTCCGCGTCAGCGCTGCGATCGTGAATTGCTGACCCAGGCCGCGCAGTGGATTCGCTCTGCCAAAAAACCGCTGATTGTTGCCGGCGGCGGCGTGATCTACTCCGATGCCTCCGAACAACTGGCGCGGTTTGCCGCGCAATCCGGAATTCCCGTGGGCGAGACCCAGGCGGGAAAGGGTTCCCTGTCTTTCGATCATCCGCAAAACCTGGGTGCAATCGGCGTCACCGGAACTCCAGGCGCGAACATTTGCGCGCGAGAAGCGGACCTTGTAATCGGCATCGGCACCCGCTACAGCGATTTCACCACAGCATCCAAGACTGCGTTTCAGAATCCCGATGTGCGCTTTATCAACATTAACGTAGCCGATTTCGACGCCTACAAACATGCAGCCCTGCCTCTGGTCGGGGACGCTCGAGTTGTTCTCGAGGAGTTGGAGGCTGCTACCAAGGGTTTTCGCGTGGAAGATTCATATCGAGCGGCCGGTTCTAACTTTCAGACGCAGTGGGAAAAAGAGGTTGATCGCATTTACAGCCTGCGCCACGGTCCGCCGGTCAGCCAGGGTTCGGTTATCGGCGTGGTCAATCGTGTTTCAGGACCTAAAGATGTTTTGGTCTGCGCCGCCGGCAGTCTTCCCGGCGATCTTCACAAACTTTGGCGCACTCGCGATCCCAAGGGCTATCACATGGAATACGGATATTCCTGCATGGGTTATGAAATCGCCGGTGGCTTAGGCGTGAAAATGGCCGATCCTGAACGCGAGATTTACGTGATGGTGGGCGACGGTTCTTACCTGATGATGGCGCAGGAAATTGCGACCTCTCTGCAGGAAGGGTACAAACTGAATATTGTCCTGCTCGATAATCACGGCTTCTCCAGCATCGGCGGCCTCAGTCGGGCCTGTGGAAACAAGGGGATGGGGACTGAATATCGCTATCGTAAAAACGGAAAGCTGTCCGGCAATAATATCGAGATCGATTTTGTCGCGAACGCAGCCAGCCTGGGAGCGTACGCGGTTCGAGCGAAAACCATCGAGGAATTGGAAAAAGCGTTGATCGAGGCGCGGAAGCAGGCGAAGACATCCGTGGTGGTCATTGAGACTGACTACAGTGAAAGAGTGAGCGGCTACGAGTCCTGGTGGGACGTCCCCATCGCGGAAGTTTCGGAAGTTGAGTCAGTGCGCGCCAGCTTCAAGGATTACTCCGAGGCAAAGAAGAAAGAGAGATATTTTCTCTAGGGCTCGCGTGGGCACGATCAGAACTCTCGCCCGATATTCATTAGCGTATTTATCGGGACGCGGCTCGCGACTGGTATGCGAGAATCAGAAAGTCAACACTTCTGAGGTATCGCGATTGCGCGAATTGGATTCCCTGAGAACTGCTCTTTCCCGGCGTCATTTTCTGAAAGTTCTGGGCCTGCTTGGCCTCGGGAGCGGGTCTGCATTTTCTTCCGGGCGTACCGCTGATGGGGAGCGCCAGTGCTTCTGCCCAAATCAAGCCTCCGGCCGCGAAGCCTTTCTTTAGTCTGGTTCCATCCTCGACCAGCGGAATCACCTGGAAACATTCGAACGGACGCTCACCGAATTATTATCTGCCCGAAACCACCGGCGCCGGCTGCGGTTTTATCGACTACGACAACGATGGTTGGATGGATATTTACCTGGTGAACAGCGGCCGTTGCGATTTTTACGATCCCAATCCTCCGCTGAGCAACGCTCTCTATCACAACAATCGCGACGGAACATTCACCGACGTAACCGCAAAGGCCGGAGTCGCCGGCGGCGGATACGGCATGGGGCTCGCTGTGGGTGATTACGATGGCGACGGCTTCCCCGACCTGTATCTCACCCAGTACGGTAGCAGCATCCTCTATCACAACAACGGCGACGGAACTTTTACCGACGTCACAAAGAAGGCCGGCGTATCGGCGCCAGGTTGGGCATCGAGCGCCGTCTGGTTTGACTACGACAATGATGGCAGGCTCGACCTCTTCGTCTGCCGTTTTGTGGACTTCAACAAAGAGAAAAATAAATTTTGCGGAAACCCGGCTACCGGCGAACGCTACTACTGCGTTCCCCGCGTTTACGATCCCATGCCCAGTTGGCTTTTTCACAACAACGGCGACGGCACCTTCACGGATGTCAGCAAAGAGTCGGGCATCGCGCAGTATCTCGGGAAGGCATGGGGAGTGGTCGCCTGCGACATCAATAACGATGGCAACATAGACCTGTTCGTGGCCAACGATACGGTCGCCAACTTTCTTCTCGTCAACCAAGGCAACGGGAAATTTGCGGACATCGGGACCGAGGCGGGAGTCGCGTATAACGCCGAAGGCAGCGCCCGATCGGGCATGGGAGTGGACGCGGCTGACTTCAACGGAGATGGATGGACGGACCTTTTCGTCGCCAACGTGGATCGCGAAATGTATTCCCTGTATCGCAACAATCACGACAATACTTTCGACGACGATGCGCTGGCTACGGGGATCGGAAAAACCACTGCTCTGATGAGTGGATGGGGTCTCAAGTTTTTTGACTTTGACAATGACGGCAATCTCGATCTGTTTTTAGCCAACGGCCACCCAGACGACAAGGTGGAAACGCGCGATCGCGAAGTTCAGTACTCGGAGCCTATGCTGCTGTTTCGTAACACCGGCCCCGGCACCCGTCCTGGATTCGTGAATGTGAGCGCCGCCGCGGGCGAAGTTTTCAAGCAAAGATTCGCCGCCCGCGGCATGGCGATCGGAGACTTCGACAATGACGGTGCGGTCGACGTTCTCGTAGCAGTCAATAATGACGCGCCGGTGCTATTGAAAAATATCGGCCACTGCGGGAACCCATTGGCTGGGAGTTCAGTTGATCGGAGGCAAAGCCAATCGCGATGCCATCGGAGCGACGGTCACCTGGCGCTCCGGAGAGTTTGAGCGTCACCGAATGAAAGTTGGTGGCGGAAGCTATCTGGCATCTCACGATCCGAGAATGGTGCTGGGGATCGGTCCCCGGACGAAGATTGATTGGGTCGAAGTGAAGTGGCCTCAACCCAGCGGACTGGTGGAGCGTTTCTCAAACCTGCCGATTGATAAATATGTCACGCTTACAGAGGGAAAAGGAACGAAAGTCGCGGCACATCCAGCTGAGAACTCGTGCTCCCGCATCGTGCCAGGCTAAACTTCGGGATACATCAGTACTTTCAACGCGCTGTTTCTGAGTGCACAAGTCAAAAGCGGTTCGCCACTCCGAGATCGGTAGTTTGTTGGAGATAAGATCGCCCAGCTTCACCCGGCCTTGCTCGAAGATTCTCATCATTCGCTCCCAGGTTTGCGCGGTGTAGCAGACGGAGCCGGAAAGCTTGAGCTGCTTGAAAAAGACCTGGTCCATGGGGAACTGGATTTCTCGTCCGCAAATTCCGACTTGGGTGTAATGCCCCATGGGCCGCAACGCTTCAATGCAGCCGCGCACCGAGCTTTCGTGGCCGGCACATTCAAAAGCAGCATCTACACCAACGCCTGCGGTTTCATGGCGGACGGCATCTCGCAGATTCTGATTCCCGGTCTGCACAATTGCCGCCGCGCCGAAGCGTTGTGCCGCTTCGAGCCGCGCCTCGATCACCAGCAGCGCCGGCAACGATAGTCTTCACTCCTTCCGCCACCAAAAGCTTCAGGCACAGCAGTCCCATGGGGCCCGGCCCTGAAACCAGCGCCGTGTCGCCGATTCGAACCTCGGTCAGTTCGGTCACAGCCTGTATTGCGGCCGCGAAAGGTTCGCTGATTGCCGCTTCATCCAGGGGAAGGTCGTCCGGAACTCTGTAAAGCTGATCCGGACGCACTACTACGTAGCGAGCGAAACCGCCGTTCACGCCGTGTCCCATGCCGCGCCGGTTGGGACAGAAAATGAATTTGCCGGAAATACAATATCGGCACTGGCCACAAGTGATCGCCGTCGCTCCCAGACACGCTACCGGCGTATTCAAAACAACCCCGGTGACGTTTCTTCCAATTTCCACGACCGTGCCCGCGATCTCGTGCCCCAGAATTACCGGAGGATAGTTGGGAAAGGTGTCGCGCAAGACGTGAATGTCGGTGCCGCACACTCCGCAAAACGCAACCTGCACTTTCACCTGATCCGGACCGCACGAAGGCTCTTCCACGTCAAGAATTTCGACGTTGCCTTCCCCGGCGGAATGTTTTACGAGCGCTTTCATTCAGGAGATTCAATTTTCATCATGATCTCTTCTTTAATTCTGAAGCGAAGTAAACAAGGTGAGTACTATTCTCTCTTCATCTGAAGCTGTACACAACATCGTACGGCAGCGTATCTCCTGCAACTCTTCTTGACTCCGTTTTCGGGGCTACACAATAATGCAGCCAACAAATTGCCGGCCAGTCGCGGTGGGGAGGTTCACGTGAGTACCGCATACGAGTGGCAACAGCTTTACCATGTCGCCATACTGGAAACCGACGGATCAAAGTTGGACGTGCGTATCCAGGCGGTAGAATCCGCGATCAATCTGAGATTGAAAGAGTTTGCTGTCGATCACGGGGGCACGCCCGAAGAAAATCTCGCTATCGCCGACGCCATGAACGGACTTAAAGTCTTGCGGAAAGACGCGGCCGCATGGCGGGAACGTGCAGGATCGAGCTAAGCCGCGGAAGAACCGGCCAGCATCACTTCCATGGCGTCGAACACATGGTCAGCCATTCCATCGGCCTTCGAGAAAACGTGTTTGATGCCCACGTCGGCGGCAGCCTGGTGCAAGGCTTCATGGGTGTGGAGTGTAAACATGATCATCGGCATTCCTGGCGCAATCCTGGAGATTTCTTTTGCCGCCTCGAGGCCGTTCATGACCGGCATGGATAAATCAAGCATGACCAGGTGCGGTTGGTGGGTTCCGACCATGATAACGGCGATCTTGCCGTGCTCGGCTTCGTAGACAATCCAATCCTTACGTTGCTCAATGGCCGTGCGAACCGCCCGGCGAATCTGCGGACTATCGTCTACAACCAGGATCTTGCTCGCCATTTGCAGACCTTCGATGTCTGAGAACGAAAGGAGTTGCATCGTCTTCCGAGACATTCTGCAGACATTCCCAATCTTATCGATGCCAAAACCGGTACGGAAAACGACCCTCAAACGGATTGCTCGGGCACCAATTGCAAAAGTAAAAGCGAGCGTGCGGTAACCTGGTACACCTCGCCGGTCGAGAACAGTTTTTCATCGGTTTCAGGCGCCGAATTGGTATCGATTTGCAGCGCCCACCGGCACCCGCCGGCGCACTCGGGCAGCTTAAACTCCACCATATCCTGATGTTCGTTGATGATCACCAGCAACGTGGCATTTTGTCCGCGCTGTCGAACTCCCGTGGTTTGGGCGCGGCCGTCGAGCAGCATTCCAAAGCAGCGCATCCCACTATCGCCCCAGTGGACGTCATCCATTTCCGCACCGGTGGCGTTGATCCACGTAACATCTTTTACTCCCAGCTCTTCTATGTACTCGCCGGTAAGGAAGCGGCTGCGGCGCAGCACCGGATACTTGTGACGCATTCCAGTCAGCTTGCGGACGAACTGAATCAGAGATTTATTCTTTTCCTTCAAAGACCAATTCACCCAGCTGATTTCGTTGTCCTGACAATAGGCGTTGTTGTTGCCTTGCTGGGTTCGGGCCATTTCATCGCCCGCCAGCACCATCGGCGTCCCTTGCGATAGCAAGAGCGTGGCCAGAAGGTTTTGCATCTGGCGCTGCCGCAACTGATTGATTCCGGGATCGTCGGTCGGTCCTTCGGCGCCGCAGTTCCACGAACGATTGTCCGAAGTGCCGTCTTTGTTGTCCTCGCCATTGGCCTGATTGTGTTTTTCGTTATAGGAGACCAGATCGTTCAGGGTAAAGCCATCATGCGCGGTGACAAAGTTGATGGAAGCCCAGGGTCTGCGGCCCTGGTAATTGAAAATCTCCGCCGACGCGCACAGCCGGTTCGTCAGCGATGATGCTGTCGCTTCGCCTCTCCAGAAATCGCGCACCGTATCGCGGAATTTGTCATTCCATTCGCTCCAGCCGGGTGGGAAAGCACCAACCTGATATCCGCCGGGACCGACGTCCCAGGGCTCCGCGATCAGTTTAACCGTCGACAGAACCGGATCCTGACTACAAGTCTTAAGAAAACCGCTTTGATTGTCGAAGCCGTTGGGTTCGCGCGCAAGAATTGTGCCCAGGTCGAAGCGAAACCCGTCCACGTGGGTCTGCTGTACCCAGTAGCGCAAGCTGTCCGTCACCATTTGCAGGACTCGCCGGTGAGTTATGTTCACCGTGTTACCGGTGCCGGTGTCATTTATGTAGTGGCGCTTCTGATCGGGCAGCAGCCGGTAGTAGCTGGCGTTATCGATACCCTTGAAAGATAGTGTGGGGCCGAACTCGTTCCCCTCGGCCGTATGGTTGTAAACGACGTCGAGGATCACTTCGAGCCCAGCCTCGTGAAAGCACGTAACCATCTCTTTAAATTCCTTGAGACTCTCTTTCTTGTCGGCGGCGTAACGCGGATCGGGAGCGAAAAATCCGATACTGTTGTAGCCCCAATAGTTCGTGAGCTTCTTTTCCAGCAGATAGCTGTCGGTGATGAAGGTGTGCACCGGGAGCAATTCGACCGAAGTCACACCCAGTGACTTGATGTAATTGATGACTTCAGGCGTGGCTAATCCGGCGTAGGTCCCTCGCACCGGTTCCGGCACTCCGGGATGCAGCCTGGTGTAGCCGCGCACATGCAGTTCGTAAATGATGGTGTCATCCCAGCGTACGGCGTGCCGCCCAGGCTGCCCGCGCCAGTCGAAATCCGGATCGACCACGATGCATTTTGGAACAAACGGCGCGCTGTCGCGCTGATCGAAGGTCAGATCGTCTTTCGATTCCATCTCGTATCCAAATATCGCAGGATTCCAAACCAGCTCGCCCAGGTGAGCGCAGGCATAGGGATCCAGCAGCAGCTTGTTGGGATTGAAACGGTGTCCCTGCTCGGGCTCATAAGGCCCGTGCACCCGATACCCATAGATGGTGCCGGGGCGTATGAGCGGCAGGTAGCCATGCCAGATCTGGTCGGTGTACTCCGGCATTTCGATGCGATCGAGTTCGCGCTCGCCGGTGTCGTCGAATAAACATATCTCCACCTTGGTTGCGTGTTCGGAGAACAGAGCAAAGTTGGTGCCCTTGCCGTCCCACGTAGCCCCGCAGGGGAAGGGTGAGCCTTCGCGAATCTTGATGGTTCTGGGCATTTCCATATTTTTGGTTTCTCAGTCGTTGAGCCGGAAGACCTCAGATTCTACCGGCCGGACCAGAGTTGGCCTAGAGTCATCTCAGGTGACCGAGCCGATTCATATCAAACCTCTTAGCAACTTGGAGGATGCGGGTCTCATCCAACGCTCGATCGAAATCTGTGAGCAAGCGAGGCATTTTCATGACGCAATCACCTGGCATTAATCCCGCGGCAAATAATCCTCTTAAGAAGAACAGCGTCGCAACGCCGGCAGTTCCTCCCATGGAGACGATCTCGTCGGCAAAGCCTTCGCCGGCACCGCCTACTCCGGCGCAGCCTTCGCCAGCCCGCCCTTTGTCAGCCAGGACATCCACGGTGTCGCAACCCGAACCCAAATCTGAGGCGGCAACGGCGCCCGCGAAGAGTCCGGCCTCGGCGACCGCCCAAACCTCTCCTGATCAGATTCGCCAGCGAGCCTACGAATTGTACGTTGAACGTGGATATGTCGACGGCCGTGACGAAGAAGACTGGCTTGCGGCCGAGCGCGAGCTGCGAAAGCGCGTACCATAGACTCGTTCTCGAGGGGGCGAGGCGCAGCACCCGGATCTATGGGTCAATTCAAGCGCAGCCAGTTAGCGCAGCCGGGCTTCGAATTCAGATCGGAAGTGTGTTAATGGACGATTCGCTGGCTATCTACTTACACGATCATCTGGCGGGCGCGGCACTGGCCGTTGATCTCCTGGAGGCGATGCGCGACAAGCATCGCGATGACTCTTTAGGAACCTTTGCCGCGACCCTACTCAAAGAGGTGGAAGCCGATCGCAGCGTTCTAAGCAACCTGGCGAACCGGATCGGTTCAGGATCGAGCAAGCTGAAGGAATTGGGCGCCTGGTTCGCTGAAAAGATCAGCCGTCTTAAACTGGACAGCGGCCCGTGCGGCCTCGGTACCTTCGAAGCCCTGGAATTTTTGGCGCTGGGAGTGCTTGGCAAAGCAGCCTTATGGGACGCGCTTGCAGTGGCGGCGCCGCTCAATAAGCGCCTGCAGGGAACAGATTTCCTTCATCTGTCCGCTCGCGCCCGCGAGCAGCACGCCATGATCGAAGAATGCCGGCTGGAAACCGCGAAGAGTACTTTTTTCGAAACTGCGGAGTAGCACGTCTGCTTTCCCTGGGAATGAATTCGAAGCAATGTAATCCTTCGTGTTACTTAGTGCCTTCGTGGTTCAGGCATTTAACCCTGTAACAACTAAGGAGACGAAGGAGTTCCCACTCAGGTCCACCTGGCATGATTACTGAACGACGATAGCAGGATCGGTAGGCGTCGGCGTTTGAATCGGAGAACCTGGAGCCAGAGTGACCTCTCCGGTCGAGCGATTGAACTTGAATACGAAAGTCTGGCCGGTGTCGCTGCTGATCGCGACAATGAAATTGCCCAGTGGGGCTAACAATATTCGATCCACCTCGGCTCCGCCGAAAGGCGAGCCCGGTACTTCGACCAGCGAATTGTTGCCGGTCTTGTAGACGCCTATTCCGTTGTCCTGTGCGACGAGGAGGAAATTCCCTGAGGAATCGAAGATCGCATCCGCTCCGGCTCCGCTGGCAGGAAACACTGACCCCTCCGGCGGGTTCAGTTCGTGCGTGGCCGGGTCAATGCTATGCAGGGTAATAAAATTTTGCCCGGATCCGATACTGGACTCGCTGCTCCATGGAGCAGCCACCGTGGTTCCGGCGGGCGATAAGGCAACCGCATTCGGACACGCGGAGAACGGCGTTTGAGTCGTGATCTGGCTTCTGCTATTGGTCAGCATCCCGTTGGGGGCAACCGAGAATTTTTCAATATTGGGCAGGAACTGGTAACAATAGGCGGAATAAGCCGTGCTGCCGTCGGAACTGAACACGAGATGCCCAGCTACCTGGTCAATCAAACCGTCAACGTATTGCAGCCGTCCATCGGACTGAATGGAATAGATTTTCCAGCCGAAATTGTCTTCCGCCGCATTCGCGCTGCTTACGTATAGAGCGGTACCCGCGGGGTTCGTGGCCCTAACCCCCGCCAGCGAGTTGTCAGTGACGGTGGAGAGCATCTGCAGCGAGCCATTCTTCCCGATTTGGTCGGAATTAAGCCGAATTGAATCCGAGTTCAGCCCCACCGAAAAAAGAACCTTTCCATTCGGATCGGCCACCAGGCTGTTTCCACCCAGAGCGAATGGCGACAGCGGCAGCGCGGTTAGAGATCCGTCGTTGCCGATGGTGAAGCCCGAAACTGAGTTAGCCTGTTGATTTCCGAGGTAAAGGACCTGACGCCTGGCGGGTGGAGCGGCCGGATCGCTGGCGCCACCGCAAGCGATCTCAAATACAAAAAGCAAAGCGAGCAGAGCCGCTGCCGGCAAATTCAGGGCCCAACGCGACTGCACACCACACTTCATGGATACTTACTGCTGCATCTTGGATGCCGAACCGCTTATGAGAGTTCAAATAATTCTTGGGCAGTCTGCAAAACTGGCTTGCAGAGCGTGGTTTCGCGCGATTAGGCAGCGGCTATGCGGGCGCGGTGTAGCGGCTTTCGATTGCCACCCTCACCTTTTGTCGACTTTCTTCCGCTGACAGGGTCGTATCCTCTTCGACCGACGCCACCTCGCCCGCTAGCTCCTCATCTTTAACAATCGTCTTGAACCACTCTGAATAATCCCGATTGCGCAGGTGAAAGTTCCAGGTGGCGTCGTCAACCCCGTCACCCAGATCCATAAAGGTATGCAGATTCTGCGCCCGCAGCTTGAGCTTGGAATCGGGACCCCGGAAGTAGAAGCTTTGTTCTGGTGACAATTCTCCCTCGGCATACTGCCGGACGTGTCGCCGGCGTTCCTTTGAGCTCCGGGCAGTTTTGATGTGCACCGGCGATTCGTTACTCTTGCGGAACCAAACCATGGCTTCCCCGGTTTGAATTTCCGGGTCTTGCTGTGGAGGTGGCGCCAATCCGACAATTTCAGCGAACGAACCAAAGACGTCGTTCGGTGACTTACCGACGGCAACCACGACATCGACCGCAAGCAGCGCTGCTTCAGCGACCTTTTCGGGATGGACCGTAATCAGAAACGTGGTTTCGAGACTTTGCGGAAGGGTTCCCGTACTAGCCGACCAGGAAGACGGCAACAGGTGATGGGCTTCATCAATCACCAGCCAATGCGGCCGCGACTTGCGCGAGCGCAAGTCCTGTAACTGCGGAAGTAACGTCGAAAAGACCCCGGGCCTGTCTTTCAGCGGGACCCCGAGCAGGTTGATCTGCACACTCTGCTGAGGAAACTCCAGAGCCCGCAACACCATTTTGGCATCGGGAGGCTCTTTGGCGTTGCCGAAGGAGAGCGCGCCGGTGATGCCATCGTAGTCGCCCTCCGGATCCACCAGGCAGAACTGGTATCCGTGCTCAACCAACTGCTCCAGTATTCCAGAAACTGCCGTGGACTTCCCGCTCGCCGACGGCCCGGCAATCAGAATGCTCCCTCTGCCTGGACTGACGGTAATCGGCGCTGAATTATTGTCGGCCGAAGTACTCTCCATCGGCACACCCAGGCGGATTGCGTGCCGCAGCAGCCTGGCGTCGAACTGGGCCAGGTCGTCGTCGATTATTTTGTCAATAAGTTCCATCACACCTTGGCCGCGAGCGCCGTCGGTCACGATGTCGGCGCGCTCTTTCAACGACGGCAAGGCATTGCTTACCGCTACCGAGCACTCTGAGATGGCGAGAAACGAGTGATCATTTTCCGCATCCCCGACGGAAACGACGTTGTGCGGCGAGATTCCCAGTTCGTCGAGGGCCGCCTGCAGCCCGGTTCCTTTGTTTACGCCGGAAGGCAGAACCATGACCGCGTCCTTGTTGAAAATTACCTGCAGTCCAGCTCCGGAATCGCGAATAGCTTGCAGGACAGCGTCTTCGTGGGGATGCCAGGTGGCGACGATGGTGCGGCCCAGGGAAAAAGGAACATTCCGTTCTTTAAGCAAAGCAACGAAACGTTCGTCGGGCGGCTCGCAGAGAGGTTTTTCCTCTTTCGTCTCGGGACGGTAAAGCAGGCCGCCGTTTTCCACAATCACCCG
Organism: Terriglobia bacterium; assembly: GCA_963733545.1. GTDB lineage: Bacteria > Acidobacteriota > Terriglobia > Terriglobales > Acidobacteriaceae > JAIQFF01. The sequence continues at coordinate 1,861,474 of CAVTDQ010000007.1, read as the reverse complement.
GTCGAAAAGTTGCAGCCTGGGGAAAATGTTGCACATGTCCTGCAGATGCCTGCCGGTCACCAGCACGATCTTACGTCCGGTGGCGCGTAGCCGTTCCAGCGCCTCCAGATGGCGAGCTTCTACCCGTCCATCGGACGCAATCGTCCCGTCATAATCGGTGGCGAGAACCAGATATCGCATGGCGCTTGGATGCGCAGGTCGCGCCACACGTTCCCCAGGCAGTTTGACAGCCCGCGCTCCCCCTGTAGAATATTGACTGTAGTTCTTTCCTGGAAAGCGGCTCGACTAAAGTGCCGCATCCCGGTCTTTTTTTTGCCATCGTGGCGGAATTGGCAGACGCGCATGGTTCAGGTCCATGTACTCGCAAGGGTGTGGGGGTTCGAGTCCCTTCGATGGCACCACGTTTTCTTTGTCTGATCTGGCTGGATTGTCATGAGGTCTTCGTAGTTTCCCGCGGCGCGAAATTCTTCAGCAGGTCCTGAATAAAGCTGGCTGGGCGGACAGGTATGAACCCGTGCCCAGCCAACTTTTACTGGTCACATCACATTTCCGCTTGTAGTTCGTGTTTGGCCAAATATCCGATCGTGCGTTTGGCGTCTTCGAGTTCCATCAGCTCCCGAGGATCCGAGCTGCCTGCGGAAAGGATCTGGGTGAGGCGATGATCGATGGCGTTTTCCGCCGCATCCAGTTTTGGCTTGAGCCGGGTCGGATCTAACTCAAATACGGCATCCTGAAAAGCTTTCTTCCAGGCAACAGTTCGGACAGAATTGTTCGAGGCTACGATTTGCATACGGATTTCTCCTTATTAATGTCGAGAGTTGGCCAGTGAGACGGATGCCAGCGTTTTAATCTGGCTCCTTTTACGAGGCGTGACTTAAGGGCTGGGGAGTCTCAACATCGAAGAACGCAGGTAGAAATCGCTATCAACGCCGGCGCGGGAGCGACCGAACCGGAACGTAGAAACTTTTTGCTCTGACATGGAAACAGCGCCGGCGAAAGATAAACTCGTTCGTGGGAAGCATCCGAGCTTCTAATGGACGCTTTCAGTACCTCAGCGTGGATGCCGACGGCATCGAACTCCCTGAAGTCGTCATCCAGCGGGAAGAACATCACTGCGAAGCTGGCGAGAGCAACCAGCAACCCGTGCAGTAATTTTTTCTTCATGATCGGATACCTGAATAGAATTTTACCGCAACCCGGGACGCTCGGGGCCGGACACAGAATTTTTCCAGTGGAAAAGCCTAGGGTTGCGCCGGCAACACCCGCAAGGAAGCCGGGTTTACTGCGGCTGGGTTGTCCCGAAGCTTGATGTACAGCAGGCTGCCGTCCGGACGCGGAACATTCAAAGTGGATTCCGCGAATCCCGTCGGCACCGGCACGGAACGTTTGAACTCCAGGTCCGATCCCACCGCGGCGATCAGGAAAAGATTGGTTCCGTACAGTACGCATTGCTTGTCCAGACCTTCGGGACAACGCACATCCTTCAGTGTCGGCAATCTCACCAGGTTAGCCAGCGGTTGCCAATCGCCTTTTGCATTCCCCTCCACTGCCCGGAAGCGAAGCGGTCCAAAGGCGGCGGGTCCAAAACTCTTCAGGGGATCGAAGACCGCCATGGCGGTTTGCGAATCCTGAGGGATCAGGGTGTTGTCGTCAAAGCTCAGTGATGCGTTGTAGTTGCCATCGGCGGTACCCACTTCAATTTTCTCGGATCGCGAGAAGGCTTCGGGAAACTCTGCCTTCAGAAAAAATGAAAGTTTTCCATCCTGGGGCAATTCATCCGGATTGACCAGTTGAATAGCCGATGGAGCGGATCCGGGTTGAATGGTTTTGTTCAACATTGCAACCCTGGGACGCGCCGTTTCCACGACAGTGTCGACATTCAATATCCTGCCGTCCTTTAGTGAGACGCGAGCGGTAAGCTTGTCGTTAGCATGCAGCGCCGATACGTCTTTGGCGTCGCTGGCCAGATGCAGCTCGTCCTTGTTATCCAGGCCGGTCAAATTCAACCGGTGCGAAGCGAATGCCATTCATCTCCAGGCTGGCAACCTCATCAAGCCGGGTTCCGGTCAGTGCGGCCCGGGTGTCCCCGGCATGGATTGCCAGTTTGTCCAAACGGGCAGCTTCGGAATAAGTGCGCAGCTTGGTTTCGTCGGGGGTTGCGGTGCCATACTGCTTCACCTGCATGGTGAGGGTTCCGGGGCTTTCATCTTTCAGAGGGACCTTGAGCTCCAGTTCATCAGGCTTGGTCGCGCTCCAGGCTGGCTTTAGGAGCGCGCCTTGTTCGTTTTTCAGAGTCACAGACTCGACGCAGACCGCGGCATCCGATTTGAAATGCAGCGTGTCTTCCCGGCCTACGACCAGGGCGCTTTCTTCCGCGGAGGCCGTAACCCACTTTTCCGGATGCGCATTCTGCAGGCGGAAGACAGGCCCTTCGAAAGAATCGAAGCCCCACTTTCCGCGTATGGTGCCTTTGAGTTCTCTGCTTAACGTATCGGCTGGAACGGAATGAGTATTGACCGAGAAACCGCCTCGCACCGGGTCGGCGGTGGCCGGAAGATCGAGATCATGGCCGGATTTGTCGGTCAGGTGCAGGTTCAGACTGTGCGCGTAGTCGGTCGAAAAAACGATCGGCGCGCCCTCGGCCGCAAGTAGAAGGTCAGGCCTTTCTACACACAGCTTCTGATTGGCGTCCACCGCGCGCAGCGGCGGCAACTGCGCCGCCTCGACGGCAGGTAAACTCACCACCATCACTGACATCGGTTTGCGGAAAGACGGCGGGTTGTTGAGTTTCAGATTTAATTGATCCTGGTGGGGCAGGGCCAGCGCCGGAATGTAGCGATATTCCGGGGTATGAAAACTCTCCATCATTTTGGCCACATCCACGATGGCCCCCACGTAAGGACTGTAAGCGCCACCACCGGCAAGCCGGGTGGTGCTCAGTTGTCCGATGAGATCGGGTCCGCTTCCGGAAGTAAGCGCCGACACCATGGACTGGCTGTGGCCGTCGTCGAGCACCAACTGATCCGTATTCTGGGTAAGACATGTTTCCTGCTGCTGCCTGGGTTTCTGAAAGCAGTCATTGTCAATCTTGATGTTAAGGCTGCGGGCCAGAAGCACCGAACGTTCATGCAGGACACTCGCCTGCTCTCCGGACATCTCGCGGACCGCAGCCAGATATTTATCCAGACGCGAACGGTCCAGACCGGCCTGATTCAGGTCCTGCGACGCGCGCACGAACGCTCCGGGCTTCCCTCGCACCGCCGAGCGAAGAGTTCCATAGTCGCCGCCGGTCTGCGGCGCGAGAAAGATCAATGCCTGCTGTGCACCTTCGGGAACGGTAATGACGATTCCCTCTTCGCGAACGTGCTTGTTCCAGGTTTCTACCCTGGTGAACCAGTTCTCGGGTGGCGGATTGGTCGATCCGCGCAGAAACGCCGCAATCATCAGGAAACGGACGGCTTCTCCGTCAGGCATGTCAGGATGGATCCAGAGACGATCGCCAACCTGCAAATTGGGGACGCGTGAAATGGGCAGAGTTTTCCCTGCCCGCGTCACCCTGACTTCTATCCTTGGCCCCGCCAGATCGAACGCCGCGGTATCAGCCCGAAGGAACCGCTGGAGACATGAATAAGAGCACCAACTGAAAAAAAAGAACTCGATAAAACATACCTTTATTGTATGAGCTTAGGGGTAGAACAGGGGCCGCCGGAAGGGCAGAAATAAGCCAACGGGAAAACCAAAGTAAGCGACTCCAAATTGGACTTCGGTGTGTCCCGAATTGAACTTGGCGGGCAACCGATCCTGTTGAAATTTTCTATTTAGGGACGGGATGCATTTCGTCTACTGGGCCAGAGAGACCGCGAAGAAGGAAGCCGTGGAACAACAGGGTCGCGGCAAAGGCCCCGGCTAGCTGTGCCACGATAAACAATGGAACGTCAACCAGTCGGATGCCCGCGAAGGTGTTCGATAAGGAGCGCGCGATTGTAACTGCTGGATTAGCAAAAGAAGTTGATGCTGTGAACCAATAGGCAGAAGTGATATAGGCTGCCACCGCGAAGGGCACAACATTGGGCCTAAGGCGGGAACAGCCCCAGATAACGGACAACAATCCGAACGTGGCCACGAACTCGCTGAACGCTGATGACCACCCATGACGTACATGCGTAGACAACGAATACAAACGCAATCCAAACATCAGGTGCGCGACGATCGTCCCCACAACTCCTCCCGCACACTGCGCAACGATGTATATGGGTACTTCTACCCACGGTATGCCGTGTTCAAGTGCATCCGCCAGCGTTACCGCAGGGTTGAAGTGTGCACCTGAAATCGATCCAAAGGCCAAAATCAGCGCGACCAAGGCTGCGCCCGTCGCGATGCTATTGGCAAGTAGAGCGACGGCGACGTTCGCACCAGCCAAATTCTCACCCATGATGCCGGACCCCACTACAGCGGCAACAAGAAAAGCGGTGCCAACGAATTCAGAGGTAGCGCGTACGCGCAAGTCGAATTTCATTTGAGACCGATTTTGTCGATTTCTCTCTTTATCGCCAAGTTGTCCAGAGCAGCGAGAGGCAGACACAAAAACAGGCTGATTCTGCGGTCAAGCAAAAAGAAAGCGTCACGAAAAGCCTTCGCGATCTGTTCTTGGCTTCCCTGCGCGACTGCTGGATCAGGAACACCCCAGTGTGCGGTCATGGGTTGCCCTGGCCAGATTGGACAGACCTCTTTCGCGGCGTTGTCGCAGACAGTAAAAACGAAATCGAGTCTCGGAGCGTCTGGATGAACAAACTCTTCCCAGCTTTTGCTTCTGAGGCCATCGGTTGGAAGATGAGCAGTTTCAAGCTGCCGCAACGCTTCAGGGCGAACTGTGCCTGAGGGATGGCTGCCCGCACTGTAGGCGGCGAAGCTGGGCTTCCCTTTGTAGTTCAGGATTGCCTCAGCCATGATGGAGCGCGCTGAATTTCCGGTGCACAGGAACAAGACGTTGTATTGGGCTTTCATGGCATCATCAGTTGCAGCAGGTTGGTCCGCAGCATGGTTGTGGCTTCACCGCGCGAACGAAAGCGCTCATGAATTTACCGTCCACCTGCGGAGCAATTGCATCCACGTCGATGTTCTGTCCTGAAAGAAATTCACGAGCGTCTTCGAGGCGATATATTCTGGTTGGTTCCAGACTGATTTGCTCAAATCCGGCTGAAGCCAGTTTGCCGCGATACTCGTTTTCTTCCAGCGCTCCAGCTACACAGCCAACCCAAAGAAGGATATTTTTTCTGATCTCGGGCAGCATTTCGCCACGAGTGACGACGTCCGACACGGCAAATCGACCACCCGGCTTCAACACCCGGAACGCTTCTCGCAGCACCCGATCTTTGTCCGCAGAAAGATTTATGACGCAGTTCGAGATGATGACATCCACAGAATTGTCAGGTAGAGGAATGTGCTCAATCTCGCCTTTCAGGAATTCGACATTCTCAATTCCGGCCTTGCGCTTATTTTCGTTGGCCAATGCCAGCATTTCATCCGTCATGTCGAGACCATAGGCTTTGCCCGCCCTGCCCACCCGCTTCGCCGATAGCAGAACGTCAATTCCACCACCTGAGCCAAGATCCAACACGACATCGCCCGGCTGGAGGTTTGCCAGCGCGGTTGGATTGCCGCAGCCCAATGAGGCCAACAACGCTTCCTCGGGGATTTGTCCCGCCTGAATAGCATCGTAAAGATTAGAGGTGATAGGGTCGCAGCCACCAATGGGGAGGCTAGCCCCGCAACAGGAACTTCCGCCATTCGTTGCTCGTTGCGCTGCCTGGCCGTACTTTTCTCTCACCACTTCTTTGATACCGCTCATTGTTCACCTTTATCGACAAATTTGGACGATCTGTTCGGGTTTAACTGCCTTATTGCGGGTGCAGCATTCGGCGTACAGGAACCTCAATAGTTCCTGCAGGGCGTCGGTGTTCGCCGTGTAATGGAGAAAGGTGCTCTCTCTCTGCACCTGTACCAGCCCTTCGTTCCTGAGCTTGTCCAAATGATGGGACAGCGTGGAATTTGGAATATCCAGCTCCTCCTGAATCTCTCCAACCACGAGGCCGTCGGGATGAGCCGAGAGCAGCAACTGCATGATTCGAAGACGGGGTTCTGTTCCTATCGCCGAGAACATGTCCGCGTATTTCGCAACCTGTTCCGGGGGTTTCTTTGGGGAGGCCAGGATCATATTTCTATATTTGCAGAAATATAGATTGGATGTCAAGACTATGATGTGGCAGGAAACAATTATGATGAAAAAAACGCGATTTCTTGAGATTTCACTGCTGACACTGCTGTTCACCATGACAATGGGACGAGCCGCTGAGCCGGCCAAAGGCAAGAGCCAGGTGCATAAAGAATCGTTCGGAAAAACCGATGACGGCAAGCCGGTCGATCTGTATTCCCTGACCAACGCCAATGGCCTCGAAGTGCGCGCCATGAATTTCGGCAGCGAAATCGTGTCGATAAAAGTTCCGGACAAGACTGGGCACCTGGACGACGTTGTCCTCGGCTATGACAATCTCGAAGGGTATTTAAAAAATCCCGCCTATTTCGGCGCAGTGGTCGGGCGCTACGCCAACCGGATCGCCAAGGGCGCGTTCACTCTCGATAAACAGACGTTCACCTTGGCCAAAAACAATGGGCCGAATAGCCTGCACGGCGGTTTGAAGGGTTTCAATAAGCAGCTTTGGGACGGTAAGGAATTCAACAACGATGAAGGCGTTGGAGTCGAGTTCAGCTATCTCAGCAAAGATGGCGAGGAAGGTTATCCCGGTAACCTTCAGGTGAAGGTTAGGTACACGTTGACTGACGACAACCGGCTGGTCGTCGATTACGAAGCCACCACCGATAAAGCCACGCCGTTGAATTTGTCACAACACAGCTATTTCAATCTGGCTGGCGAAGGCAACGGCGACATTTTGCAGCATCATCTCCTGCTCAATGCCGATCGATTTACCCCGGTGGACAAGGACCTGATCCCTACCGGCGAACTGCGGCCAGTGCAGGGTACGCCGATGGATTTCAACAAGCCGACAGGGATCGGCGCTCGCATCAACGAGAATTACGAACAGCTGGTTTTAGGGCGCGGCTACGATCACAACTGGGTAATCAATCGCAAGGACAACACTCTGACCCGCGCAGCCCTGGTGCATGAGCCCAGCAGCGGGAGGGTCCTGGAGGTTCTGACCACCGAACCCGGCGTGCAATTCTACTCAGGCAACTTTCTGGATGGAACCATTACCGGCAAACATGGGCATGTCTACAAACAGCGTTACGGTTTTTGCCTGGAGACGCAGCACTTCCCGGACTCACCCAATCATCCGGAGTTCCCGACGACAATTCTGCGGCCAGGTCAAACCTTTCGGTCACAAACGGTATTTAAATTCTCGGCTCAATAAATCCAGGAAGTCCTTCGTGCACGTTGGTGTCCTGTGCTTTAAGCTCAAAACCTTAAACCACTTAGGACACCAACGTGCACGAAGGGACTGCCCTAGCCTCCTGCAGCGATCTTCTTGGTAATTCCCGTATAATCTTCAGATTCCTCATGGTTTCTTCTCTGGAGCAGATCGTTGCCGCTACGCGCCGGCGCGTCGAGGATGCGAAAGCCTCGGCTGACCTGCGGCGACTGGAGCAGGAGGCTGAACGGCACGTCCCGCGGGGCTTTCGACGGGCCCTGGCTGCCACAAGCCGGAGCGGACCTGCGGTCATCGCCGAGTTGAAAAAAGCTTCGCCATCCCGTGGATTAATTCGCGGCAACTTCGACCCCGAAAGCCTGGCGGCAGAGTTGCAAGCAAACGGTGCCGCCGCTCTGTCGGTGCTGACCGATGAGGAGTTTTTTCAGGGCTCGCTCGATAACCTTCGGCGCGCCTCTGCCAGAAGCACGCTTCCCTGCCTGCAGAAAGACTTCATCGTCGACGAATTTCAGCTGTGGCAGGCACGGGCCAGTGGGGCGGACGCAATCCTGCTGATTGTGGCAGTGCTCTCGCAAACGGATTTGATCGCTCTCGCCAACAAAAGCCGTTCCATGGGATTGGATGTCCTCTGCGAGGCCCACAATGAAGAAGAATTGCGGCGCGGGTTGGACGCAGGATGCGATCTGATTGGGGTGAATAACCGCGACCTGAAAACCTTTAAAGTGGACGTTGAAACCGCCATGCGGCTGGCGAAGTTTGTCCCGCGAGAAGTGCTTTGCGTCGCCGAAAGCGGGCTCGATAAGGCTTCCGACATCGCCCGACTGCGAGCCGCCGGATATCACGCATTCCTCATCGGAGAATCATTGATGAAAGCGGAATCGCCCGGCCGGGCCCTCAAGGTTCTGCTCGAGCAGGCAGATTTGGAACGGCCCTCGCTGGTCTCTGAGAAGTGATTCATTTGTCAATGGAGTTGGTGGTGGAGGTCAGGTTGTCAGACCAATGACCTGGGTCAAGATTTGCGGCACTACGAATCTCGAAGACGCATTGACCGCCGTTGATGCGGGTGCTGATGCGCTGGGGTTTGTGTTTTACCCGAACAGTCCACGTAGAATTGACGCGGCAACAACTCGCCAGATTGTGGCTGGATTGCCGTCGCGCATTGAGCGCGTCGGCGTCTTCGTGGATGAATCAGCTGAGACTATTCTGGAGACAGTTCGAGCCTCCGGGTTGTCGGCTGCACAACTGCACGGTAAGGCAAGCCGGCAGGCGGATTTTATTCAGGCTCTGAGAACCAGGTCGGAACTCAAAATTTTTCTGGTTCTTCCCGGCGATGAAACCGGCGCTCACTCAGGCTGGTTTGACAAGGGGAACGTGGCGGTGGACGCGGTCTTTTACGACTCGGGGACGGCCCAGCAACCTGGCGGGACGGGGAAAACGTTCGATTGGAAGGCGGCAGCCTCGCGCATTGAAGCAATCAGTAACCAGGTGAAGGTGGTGGTCGCGGGAGGTCTGAATGCGTCAAATGTTGGCGACGCGATCAGCACTCTGAATCCCTGGGGAGTGGATGTTGTTAGCGGTGTCGAAGCTGCGCCCGGGAAAAAAGATCCCGGCAAGGTTCGTGACTTCATCGATGCAGTGCGGCGTCAGGAAAAGAAGAACTGAAAATGGCAACGGCAAAAATTGAACATCGTCCGGCGGCACGAACCCGTACCGCACCGAGTAAGCCCACCGCACCCAAAGTGACGGTCGGGCGTTTCGGAGTTTACGGGGGACGTTACGTCCCCGAGACTTTGATGGCGGCCCTGGACGAACTGGAACGCTATTACGAGAAAGCCAAAAAAGACCCAAAGTTCCAGCGCCGCCTGGATCACCTGCTGCACACCTATGCCGGACGGCCGACACCGTTATTCTTTGCCCAGCGCCTGACCAGGAAGTTGGGCGGAGCAAAAATTTATCTTAAGCGCGAAGATTTGCTCCATACCGGCGCGCACAAGATCAACAACTGCCTGGGCCAGGCACTGCTGGTCGAGAGAATGGGCAAGAGTCGTGTGATCGCCGAGACTGGCGCCGGCCAGCATGGAGTTGCGACTGCGACGGTGTGCGCGCTGCTGGGCTTTGAGTGCGTCGTCTATATGGGCACGGAGGACATGCGGCGGCAGGAATTAAACGTCTTCCGTATGCGCCTGCTGGGCGCGGAAGTTCGCGGGGTCGATTCCGGGTCGCGCACTCTGAAAGATGCGATCAACGAAGCCATGCGCGATTGGGTCACGAACGTGCGCACCACCCACTATCTTCTGGGGAGTGTGTTGGGAGCGCATCCTTATCCCAGCATGGTGCGCGACTTTCACAAAGTGACGGGACGCGAGGCCCGGGCCCAAATTCTGCGCGCAGAATCGAAGTTGCCTACAGCGATCATTGCCTGCGTGGGCGGCGGGTCAAACGCGATTGGAATTTTCCACGAGTTCATTAAAGACAGAAAAGTGCAGCTTATCGGAGTGGAAGCCGGCGGCCGTGGAGAGCAACTGGGTGACCACGCTGCCCGCTTTAGTGGAGGCTCGCCGGGCGTGCTGCAGGGAACGTACTCGTACGTTTTACAGGACAATGCCGGACAAATTTCGGCCACCCACTCGGTATCCGCCGGACTTGATTACCCATCCATCGGTCCCGAGCATGCGTGGTTGAAAGAAACAGGCCGGGCACAATACGTGTCAGCTTCGGACAAGGAAGCCCTCCAGGCCTGCACGGTGCTGGCCCGGACCGAAGGAATTATTCCCGCGCTTGAATCTGCTCATGCCGTGGCTGAAGCGATCAAACGCGCGCCCAGGATGAAAAAGTCCGATGTAATGATCGTGAATGTATCCGGACGCGGCGACAAGGACATGGGAATTCTGATCTCTGAACTTCAAGTCTGAAAATTCGTCCGCGGGCATTCTTGAATCCCGGCATGACAATTTCTTTTCATCACAAACCGTCTCTGGTCGCATACATCACTTGCGGCGACCCCGACCTCGCCACCTCGCTGGAGATTGCAAAGGCTGCCATTGAAGCGGGCGCAGACGTGATTGAACTGGGTGTGCCGTTCAGCGATCCGGTAGCGGATGGGCCGGTCATCCAACGCGCCAGCGAAAGAGCGCTGCGCCATGGAACTTCCCTGCTGCAGGTGCTAAGACTGGCAAAAGAAATTCGCAGGCGTTCTGATGCCGGGCTTATCATCTTCACTTATCTGAACCCGATATTGCGAATGGGCCTGGCGGAATTCAGCGCCCAGGGGCAGGACGCCGGCATCGACGGGGCACTGGTCACCGACCTGCCGGTCGAAGAATCCCAGCAATATCTGGCGGAGATGCAAAAGCGAAATCTGGTGACAGTATTTTTGGCGGCTCCCACCAGCACCGATGCGCGCCTTAAGCTTATTGCGCAGGCCTCGAGCGGCTTCGTTTATGCGGTTTCAAGAACCGGGGTGACCGGAGCCCGGCAAAAGATTGCGGAGGACGCGCCCACCCTGGTGAGGCGGTTGCGCAAGTATACTAAGTTGCCGGTTGCGGTCGGTTTCGGCATTTCGACCGCTGAACAATTCAAAGCGGTGGGCAAATTTGCCGACGCCGCCGTGGTGGGCAGCGCTATCGTGGAAACGATTGAGCGCAATCCCGGCAAAGAAGCCGCGAGTGTGGCACAATTTATAAAGCGGCTTTCATCCGTCAACCACCAGCCTTAAGTCTCAGTTTAGTTTTCACCAATCCGGCCGATGCTTGCGTCGCCGGCTCGGTCTGCCGGCTGGCCCGAGGAATCGAACCGGCTGCTGTTCGCTGATTGCCGACTGCTATGGACATCTCTGACTGGCGTAACAAAATCGATGAAATGGACCGCAAGCTGGTCGAGCTGTTGAGCCAGAGGGCGCAGGCCGCCCATGAGATCGGCAAGTTGAAACACACTGCGGGCATGGCGATTTACGAACCTGACCGGGAGCGCACGGTATTCGAGAACGTTCGCAAGGCGAATCCCGGTCCTTTGCCGGACCGCGATTTGCTGCGCATTTTCGAGCGGATCATGGATATTATGCGGGGCATCCAGCAACAGGAGATGGCGCCAAAATCTCCGGTTGAGGGTGGCGGCGATACGGAATTGGATAATGATGTGAACGATTGAAGGCAGTTTTCAGACTCCGGAGATCAGGCGTCGTCGACACCGGCGCGGGCCCTTGCTGAAGGCTGAGGACTGACGGCTTTCTTATGATCGTAGCAATGCAGGAATCGGCAAGTGATGAGCAGATCCAGCAGGTGGTAGAGCACCTGATCCGGATGGGCTTTTCCGTGCACCGTACCACCGGCGAGCGGCAGACTGTGCTGGCGGCGGTCGGCGCTCGCGTGGATTTTGACACCCGCAATCTTGAAGTCCTCTCCGGGGTGGAGCACGTCCATCGCATCAGCGCGCCTTACAAGCTGGCGGGCCGCAGCTTTCGTCCGGGCGGGACCGTGGTGGAGTTGAATCGCGGGGTTCAGATTGGCGGCGACGAAGTGGTCGTGATGGCTGGTCCCTGCTCGGTTGAGTCCAAAGAACAACTCTTCACCGTGGCGGAATTGGTAGCAAAGGCTGGAGCCCGCGTGCTTCGCGGGGGGGCTTTCAAACCCAGGTCATCTCCATATTCATTTCAGGGCATGGGCGAGGAAGGGCTGAAGCTGCTGCGCGAGGCCGGAGAAAAATTTAACATGGGCGTGATCAGCGAGGTCATGGAAATCTCGCAGATCAATCTGATGTTGCCTTACATCGACATTTTTCAGGTGGGGGCGCGCAACATGCAGAATTTCAATCTGCTGCGCGAGCTGGGGAAAGTTAAAAAGCCGGTACTGCTCAAGCGTGGCATCGCCGCTACTCTGGAAGAACTGCTGCTTTCCGCCGAATACATCATGGCGGGCGGAAATTACGATGTCATTCTGTGCGAACGCGGCATCCGGACTTTCGAAACTTACACCCGGAACACGCTGGATGTGTCGGCGATTCCGATCATCAAGAAACTTTCGCACCTGCCCATGACCTCGGATCCTTCACACGGTACCGGGTTGCGCGACAAAGTTGCGCCCATGGCGCGAGCCTCGCTGGCCGCGGGTGCCGACGCGCTGCTGATCGAAGTGCACCATGATCCTGACAAGGCTTTGTCCGACGGCGCCCAATCACTTTTTCCCGAACAGTTTTCCAAATTGATGGATGAGCTGCGCATGATCGCACCAGCCGTCCAGCGCAAAGTAGGTTAGCTCCCTGTCTGCTCCCGGCGAGCTGCAATTTTTCTCATGGAAAGCCATTCCAACCTCCGGCCTACATCAATCCGACAGGCTCCGGCCCAGAGCCCGGTGCTCGACGAATGGCTGGCCATCCTGGTAGGGCGCGCCGGCAGTGATCTGCTGCTGATTCCCGGGGCTCCCGCGTCCATCCGTTTCGAAGGTGAAATAAGGCCGATCGATAACCAGGTTCTCGACGGGCCCGGGATTGAAGCCGCCGTGGTTCCGGCATTGAGCCCTCACGGACTGCGGCTTTATCGCGAAAATCAAATTACGGATTCGTCGTACCGTGTAGCCGGGCTGGGAAGATTCCGCATCAACCTGCACCACGAGCGCGGACTGGCGGCCGCGGCAATTCGCGCTCTGCCCGCGAACATACCCTCTCTGGGTGACCTGAATCTTCCGCCCAGCGTGGAAAGCCTGACCAGACTTCCTCGCGGATTGGTCCTGATCGGTGGGCCGGCGGGATCGGGAAAATCAACCACCCTTGCCGCCCTGATCGATCTGGTCAACCAGCAACAGGCGCGCCACATCATCACCATTGAAGATCCGGTCGAGTACGAGCATATTCATTTTCGCAGCTTGATCGAACAAGTTGAAGTAGGAGTGGATGCTCCCGATTTTCCCACGGCGCTGCGGGCTGCCCTGCGGCAGGCGCCGGACATCATCGTGGTCGGTGAAATGCGCGATCCTGAAACCATGCGCATTGCCGTCGCCGCAGCCGAGACCGGCCACCTGGTTTTTTCAACGTTGCATACCACTGATGTCGCCAATACAGTTTCGCGAATTTCCGACTCGTTTCCCGTGGAGCGGCAAAACACCATCCGGCAGGAACTGGCCATGGCGCTCTCAGCGGTGCTTACTCAGGTCCTGCTGCCCACCCGAACCGGCGGGCGTATGCCGGCCGCAGAGCTGTTGATGGTGGGATACGGCGCGCGACAGCACATTCGCCGCAACTCGCTGCAGCACCTTCATCAGGAAATAACCATCACCAGGAATAAGGGTTCGTTCAGCCTCGAAGAATCCCTCGGACATTTGGTGAAGAACGGTCACATCGACCGGGAAGACGCGTTGGCGTTTGCCAACCATCCGGACGATCTCGGCGGTCTCTTAAAGATTTGACTCTCAGGCTCTTCGATTAGCTTTTCCCACTTGAATGAAAATTCGCCAGTTCACCATCATCGGCACCGGCCTTATAGGGGGCTCCTTCGCGCTGGCGCTGAAGAAGCGAAAGTTCGCCGGCAAGATCGTGGGCTGCGATCGCGCGGCGGTGCTCAGGCAGGCGCGAAAAAAAGACGTGATCGATGAGGGGTACACCGACCCGGCAGAGGCGGTTCGCGGCAGCCAGGTGGTATTGCTGGCGTCACCGGTTGGAACCATCATTGAAATGATCGAGCGTCTGGGCCCGGCGCTCGCGCCGCAGGCTTTGTTGACCGACGTCGGCAGCACCAAGGTGGAAGTGGTGGCCCGCGCGACCGCCACATTTGGCAAACAAGCCGGCCACCGATTTCTGGCCGGGCACCCCATGGCCGGGAAGGAACAGTCTGGAGTGGAAGGCGCCGATCCTGACTTGTTTCAGGGCGCCGTCTGGCTGGTGACCCCCGTTCCCCGGCAAAAAATATTTGAGGGGATGAGCGGTGAATTTCTGAAATGGGTCGAACGCATGGGCGCGAGTGTGGCCAGCATGAATGCGGACGATCATGACCAGCTGGTTGCCTGGATCAGCCATCTGCCGCAAATGATTTCGACTGCCCTGGCGGCGACGCTGGTGGAGGAATATGGCCAAGACGCGCCGCTGCTGGAGACTGGAGGCCGGGCTCTCCGCGAGATGACCCGTATTGCGGGCAGCCCGTATTCCATGTGGCGCGATGTTGCCCTGACCAACAAGGAGAACATAGCGCGTGCCCTGTTGAAGCTGGAGCAACGCCTGACGCATATCCGGGAAAATCTGGATACACGAGAGCTGGCGGCGGAGTTTGAGCGAGCGCATCACTTACGTAAAGTTCTGGCGCCTGGCGGCAAGCGGACGAAGAAGAAAGGCCGGTAGTGCTTTTTGTGGCCGGCGGAAGTGCATTACTTTTTGCTTGGACGAGTGTATTTCGATACGCGCGAGATCCTTCGCTTCGCTCAGGATGACGTCTTTGTGTGAAGCATAAGCGAGATTGCAATTCATGATGATGCATCGATCTGTGGGATAGTGGATTTCATCTCGGCTCATTTAGAATCCTTCCGATGAATAAAGTCGTAGCCAATGCCGACGAAGCCATAAAAGACATTGCCGATGGCGCCACCATCATGATCGGCGGCTTCGGACTATGTGGAATTCCCGAGAATCTGGTGCGCGCCCTGACTCGCAAAGGGGCGAAGAATCTCACCACCATCAGCAACAACGTCGGCATCGATGGATTGGGCAACGGGTTGCTTCTGGCCGCCGGGCAGATTATTAAACACATCGGAACTTACGTTGGAGAAAACCGGCTGTTGGAGCAACTGGTTCTGGAGCGCAGACTGGAACTTGACCTGGTGCCGCAGGGAACATTTTCAGAGCGTATCCGCGCCGGCGGGGCAGGCATACCCGCGTTCTACACGCCCACCGGAGTCGGCACACTGGTCGCGAATAATAAAGAGACCCGGGAGTTCGATGGCCGGCCATACCTCATGGAACTAGCACTCAAGGCGGATTTCGCCTTCGTGAAGGCGTGGAAGGGCGACAAGTGGGGAAACCTGGTCTATCGCAAGACCGCGCGCAACTTCAATCCCATGATGGCAGCTGCCGCCAAAGTTACGATCGCGGAAGTCGAGCACCTGGTCGAGGTGGGCGAGCTTGAACCGGACTTGATCCATACTCCCAGCATCTACGTGCAGCGAATTTTTCAAGGCGAACTTTACGAGAAGAGAATCGAGAAGCGAATAGTCAGGAAGAAGTAGTCGTTGGTCGTTGGTCGTTGGCCAAGACCTACGGACAATCACGAATGGTTCGCCAAAGACCAACGACCAACGACCAAAGGCCACGAACTGAATTTATGAAAGATACCGACAAACGCGAGCGCATCGTGAAGCGGATTGCGCGCGAATTGCGCGACGGATTTTATGTCAATCTCGGCATTGGCATGCCTACGCTGGTTGCGAATCATGTTCCGCAGAATATGGATGTGATTCTGCAGTCTGAGAATGGGATGCTCGGCATCGGCCCCTATCCCATCGAGGGCGAAGAGGATTGCGATCTCATCAATGCCGGCAAAGAAACCGTGAGCGAAATGAAAGGGACGGCGTATTTCTCCAGTGCCGATTCGTTTGCCATGATTCGCGGCGGCCACATCGATCTCAGCGTCTTGGGTGCGATGGAAGTGGATGAGGGTGGCAGCCTGGCCAACTGGATGATCCCCGGAAAAATGGTGAAGGGCATGGGCGGGGCGATGGATCTGGTGGCCAGCGCGCGCCGCGTAGTCGTTGCCATGGAGCACACCACAAAAGATTCTCAACCCAAGATTTTGAAGAAGTGCACTCTGCCTCTCACCGGTGTGAGTGTGGTCAATACGATTGTCACCGAGTTGGCGGTAATTCAGGTGACGCCGGAAGGATTGGTACTGGAAGAAATCGCACCCGGCATCACTGCGGATGATGTGCAGCGAGTGACCGAGCCCAGGTTAATTCTCAGCCCAAATTTAAGAACAATGGAAGCTTGAGCTAAACCAAGGACGGGTGTCCTCGCCCGGTTTTAGAAACGCGGGCGAGTCGCCCGCGACCAGACAAGCAAAATCACAGAAGTAAAACCACAAAGCCCGCCCGGCAGCCCGCAAAAGCTGTTTAGTTCGCCTCGCTTTTCAGTCTTGCTGCCTCAAACTCATCGCCCTTTTGCCATTCCACAATCTTCTGGGCATTGGCCGCCTCCCATCCCAGAGCGAATCCGAACCGGGCCATGACAGCGTCGCCGGTAAAATCCATTTCGGGATGGTATTCATCGCTGGGCTGATGATAGTGCTTCTCGGTATATTCTCTCGCCTGCTCCATGCCCCAATCCGCATCGTGCCCTTTATATTTGACGCCTTCATTGATGGAAAAAGCGGGAATGCCTACGCGCGCCAGACTGAAGTGATCAGAGCGATAATAGTGTCCAGCTTCAGGACGTGAATCAGGACGAATGGTCAGGCGGAATTCCTGCGCCAGCGCCTGGACCGTGGGATAGAAACTGGTGCGCTCGCTGCCGGAAACCTCGACTTCCTCGGGAGAACCGAGCGGAGGAATATCGTCGTAGTTCAAATCGAGTGCGATCTTCGCCGCCGGAACGGGAGAGTGCTTGCCCAGATACTCGGAGCCGAGCAGTCCCTGCTCTTCCGCGGTTACAGAGGCAAACAAAATGGAACGGCGCGGGTGCTGAGTAGCGTTCGCGTAGGCGTGCGCCAATTCGAGCAGGATACCGCAGCCGGTAGCATTGTCGTCGGCGCCATTGTAGATATTGTCGCCGGGCATGTCGGAGCGAATGCCCAGGTGATCGTAGTGAGCGGTGTACATTACCGCCTCGTTTTTCAGTTTTGCGTCAGAACCTGGCAGCATGGCAACAACGTTGTGAGACTCAAAGGGCCGTACCTTGCTGGCGATTTGGGCCTGCAGTTTCACGGGGAGGACCACGGGATGGAAATCGGCTGAGCGCGCATCCGCCATCATTTTGTCGATGTCCATGCTCGACAATCCCGCCAGTTCGCGGGCAACATCGAGATGAATCCAGCCGGCAATTTTCAACTTGGGTGAGCCATCGAGTTTGAGGTAAGACTTTTCACCTGAGTTCGAGTTGCGCACTACTTCCCAGGGATAGCTGGCCATTTCGGTCTTATGAATCAGGATTGCGCCCACCGCACCTTTGCGGGCGGCTTCTTCGAATTTGTAAGTCCAGCGACCGTAGTATGTCAGCGCCTTGCCCTTGAAAAAGTTGGGATCGGCGGTTGTGGGTTCGTTGACCAGCATCAGCAGGACTTTGCCCTTTACGTCGACGCCTTTGTAATCGTCCCAGTGATATTCGGGCGCCTCGATCCCGTATCCGACATAGACGATATCCGCGTTCACGGTCGAATTCGGCTGCTGCGTTTCATCGTAAGCCACGTATTCAGACAGCGGCTTCAACTGCCGCTCCGCTCCCTTAGCCGGGACCAGCGAAAAGGTCGATTCGGAAGCCAACGTGATTCCGACCATGGGTACCGTCTGCATGTAAGTGCCGTTGTCTCCGGCAGGCTTCAACCCGTCAAGAGTGAATTGCGTCGCAATATATTCAGCCGCAATGTCGCCGCCGCGCTGGCCGGTGCCGCGACCCTCGAGCAAATCGTGGGAAAGAAGGCGAACGTGAGCACGTATGCGTTCCCCGTCGATCTTCTGAAACGCCGCCACCGCAGCAGGAGGGAAATGAACCGACATTACGCGGGAAGAATTCTGCGCCAGGACGCTGCACACCAGCACAATCGAGGATACGATGACGAAAATCTTACGCATGCTTTCGAGGCTCCGAGTGGTTGAGAACTCTGTATTGTACGGGAATGAAATGGATGAAGACAGCCGCCGGACTTCGGGCGCCGGACCGCGGGACTCAGCGGGCTCCAGGATTATCGCAGCGTATGGTTTTGCAGTTAACCCGCGACCGCGGGTTAGTTTTTCGAGCTTCAACCAGCCCGAGAGTCTGCGATTTGCTCATTCGGACGAAAGAGTGGGCTTACCGAGCCAGAATAGCTTTGTCCAGCCTTCTGGTTGAACTCTTCAAACTCTTTCCTGACCCAGCCGACGCTCGAGATCTCGACCATCCCATCCTGCGAGATCCAGAACATAGTGGGAACGTTCGTAATTCCATAGGCGTTGGAGACGGGGTAGGTAGCGGCATCGTCCAGCAGTACAGGAAAGGTTATTCCATACTCTTTTATGAAGGCAGCGGTATCTTTTCTGGTGTTTTGCGAAATGCCCACCAGGGTGAAAGCTTGGTGCGGATGTGCTTCATAGAGGCGCTGCAAAAAAGGAAACGTGTACTGACATGTGGGACAGGAAATTTTGAAGAATGCTGCAAGCACCGGTCCTCGGGCCAGCGCCTCACGCAAAGAAATTTGGGTGCCGGCCATCTCGGGCAAAATAAAGTCAGGAGCCATATTTCCAGGTTCCAACGCCGCCATTCTGTGCTCCTCCGATCCCGCTAGTTAATTAGATGATCCGCGCCTGACGGAGGATCTTTCGCGCCAATCCGGTCAAGGGCAGGCGGGAGATGCGAGCCTTCGCCACCCACCGTCCTCCGGTATGAAGCGGGATGGGTCCGGGCATCACCAGAACAGTGTAGTCGGTGACGGTAATTGAGTGTCGCAGAGTCACGGTACCCGGCAAGGCTTTCCCTGCGAGGGGCCGTTCCGGTAACTCCCACATGCCGGGCATCAAAGAAGACTGCCTTGATCGCTGCACCAGAAGTACCGAGCCGTTGCGATGATCGAGCCCATAGGCAATTTTGCGCCGCTTTTGCCGAGTGCGCTCTTTGGATGCAACCAGTGTCCCGCGGGTAGCACATAGTCCGAATACCGGGCAGCGATCGCATAGCGGCTGCCGCGGCAGACAGATAGTTGCGCCGAGCTCCATCATGGCCTGATTAAAATCGCCCGGCCGTTTGCGGCTGAGCAATCCGTCAGCAGCTTGCCAGACAGTCTCGCCGGCGAGAGGGATTCCGTGGACTCGTCCCAGCACGCGCTCAACGTTGCCGTCCACCACGGCCGTGGGAATATCGAACACGATGCTGGCGACGGCAGAGGCGGTGTAGCGGCCCACGCCGGGCAGGGCCCTCAGCTCCCCAATCGTGCCGGGAAATCTTCCGGCGTGCTGCTTAACGATTACCTTTGCGGCGGCATGCATCATGCGGGCGCGACGATAGTATCCGAGGCCGCTCCAGGCTGCGAGGACCGTCGACTCGCGAGCCGCAGCCAGGGCTAGCACGGTCGGAAACCGCTTCAAAAACAAGCGATAGTGATCGAGAACCGCGGAAACACGGGTTTGCTGCAGCATGATCTCGGAAAGCCACACCCGGTAAGGATCGCGATCACGGCGCCAGGGCAGGTCACGTCGGTGGGCGTCGTACCATGACAACAGACGCTGCCGCCAGAGCCGGCGATTAACGCTGTCGAATTTCAGGTTCAGTGCAGAAGCCATTTCTAAAGCCTTGGCTCTAATGCCTGAGCGGCGGGCCGGCGATTACTTCTTATCCTGGCCGTTCGGGACAGGATTATTGGGGGCAGAGTTGTTCTGAGAAAAACTGGAGTGGGCGATTGCCATCCAACCGGCCTTTTGCTTCTGCCAGACCGTCAGCATACGCACAGGGTCAGCGGGCAACGGGTGGCCGTCAGTTGTGCCGCGCATGGCGATTGTATAGGTCACCACGAAGGTGTCGGTGTTCAATTCGCTCTGCACGTCGCCCAGGGTGTAATCATCGAGCTGCAGCTGCTTCAGACGCTCGAGAGCGGCGGCTTTGTCGAGCCGGACGCCTTCCTGATTGACACCGATGTAGTTGCTGGAGAGGCGATGTTCAATTTCATTCCAGTGTTTGGCTTTCACTTCCTGCCAGAAACTTCGCACCAGGCCTTCGCCGCCGGTGGCATCCGACCACTGGTTGCTGGCGGGATGCTCACGCCAGACAGTGCAGGCGGTTTGCAGCGGGATCGCGGACAACAGCACCAGGATCGCCAGGCGATTCTTCATGGCCAGATTCTACAGCAGCACTGGCTGGCACAGGATCTGGCAGCGACCTGGAAACGAAATGGAGTACCAACCCCTCCGACGCATGACCAAGGACCAACGACTCCGGGCTTTACTGGCTATGTTCCCCCGTTGACCGGGGACCAACCGGGGGGAATAATGACCAGACCTGCCCTCAAACGTGACGGTTGCACATTTTCACGCCTCGACGGTTAGACTGTCATCATGAATGACTTTAACCGTAAGGTAGAGGATGCTTCCGCGCGTGTTAACAAAACAGTAGCTGAGGCTGCGGACCGCATTGAAAAGGAGACTTCGGAATTCATCGCCTATCTCAACGACGAAGTCGTTCCGGCAGTGCGCCAACACTCCACCAAAGCGTTGCGCGTTGCTGCCGAAAAGATGGCCAGGCTGGCGGACTATCTGGACGAGGCAAAGTCCGGCCGCAGCTGAAGTGGCATCGCTCTGCCAGCGTCTTTTTCATCCTGTTTAGTGCGCTTGTTGTCAGCAGCTGCGGAGGAAAGAAACAGGCAAAAGTCGTCCCTCCGCCCCCGCCTCCTCTCGTTGCACCCTCGCCGCCTATCGTCCCTGTGCCTGATTCCTCGGCGACGAAGCGGCCAGGGACGCCTTCAGGCAGTAAGAATCCGAAGGTTGCGGATGACTCGTCCATTCCCGAAGGAACGAAACCGCTCTCGGTCGAGACCGGGACCGCCAGTTGGTATGGCGCGCCCTACCATAATCGTCGCAGCTCGAACGGCGAAGTCTATGACATGAACCAGTTGACTGCGGCGCACCGCACTCTGCCGCTGGGATCAACCGTGCGCGTCACAAATCTGAAAACGGGCCATTCAACCGTGGTGCGAATTACGGATCGCGGGCCGTTTATACAAGGACGCATCGTCGATCTCTCGATGGCGGCGGCCAAGCAAGCTGACGTCTGGCAGGCAGGCATCGCTCAGGTCCGGCTCGAGGTGTTGCGAACGCCGGTCCCGTTTGACCATGGCGGACGCTGGGCGGTACAGATTGGTTCATTTGAAGGTGAGAATGCCGCCAGGTCCCTGGCTGGCCGACTATCGCGGCGTTATAAGACTGCTAAAGTGCTGAGCTTTGGAAGTCCGGTAGGCGACTGGTGGGTGCGGGTGCGAGTTTTGCAGGACGATCGCCAGCGGGCTGAAGAAGTTGCCCGAGATACGCGAACAACAGAAGGTAAAGTTTTTCTGGTTAGACTCGATTAGCTTAGTCACTAGATCGTTCCAGACGTAACTGAGAACTGAGAACCAGGAACTAACAACTGAATTTGAAAACTCTTTACGGATTTTCTGCCGCCTGCTTGTAAGTGCCGAACTTCTTCGCTACCGGCTTCAGCGTGGGATAAAACTGTACAAAAGAATGCTCCACCGCGGCGTGATCTTCATGACACTGCCAGCAACCGGCCTTGGGATTGGCCTGCGCTGATTTAGTGGTTTCATCAAAATTAAAATACGCCCACCTCTCCGGGAATCGGGTTTCATCCTTCACCTCGACGCCGTATCCCATGAGATCTGTCTGAAAGTTTCCTACTTTGTTGATGGAGCCCTTGGTCTGCGATCCCCGCTCCTCAACCACAAACATTGTTTTGTCGGGCCATTTCCCGCTTTTCATGAACTCAGTGTAAGCCCACTGCGGCACGAATACATTGGTGAACATCTGATGGTCGCCGCTGCCTGCGGTGTAGCTCATGCCCAGGCCGGAAGACAGGAATATCCACTCACGAAAATTACCCGGCGGAAGGAGATGGTTGTCGCTCGTGTACTGCGGACGGTTGGCTTCAGGATCCGGAGCCGCTGCCTGCATGAAACCGATACACGTAAGCAGCGCCAGACCTAAGAGCAGTGTGCGTCTCATGGGGTTTCTCCCTGTGCGATTAGACGTGAGGAGAATACAAAAGGACAGCAGCGCCCCGATCAAAGAAAGATGCAGTAGCGCCGCCGGTCCAGTGATATATGCGAGCAAAATTCGTCCCACACCGCCGAGGGCAGCGACGCCCCCGGGACGCCGGCGCTACTGATGTTCCTAGGTTATTTCGGTGCGCTTGCGCAGGAAAGCCGGAACATCGAGGTCCTCTTTCTCGAAGTTGGCGATCATGGCATCGCGCAGGGTGTCGACAGCCACGCCTTGAGTTTGCGGAGCCGACATCTGCCGCGACGGAGCTTCCTCCATCACGATCGGCGGACGTGGCGGCTCAGGTTCGAATTCCGGTTCGGGATCGTGCACCACATAAGGAGAAGCGTTGAAGCCGGCTTGCAGTTCGGCCTGACGGCGGCGAATGTCGGAATCCTTGAACCCGGTTGCGATCACCGTGATCTTGACCGCGTCCTTGGCCTTTTCATCGAGCACCGCGCCGAAGATGATGTTGGCGTCTTCGTGAGCGGCCCCCTGAATGATGCTGCAGGCCTCCTGCACCTCAGCCAGCTTAAGCGAGGTGGAACCGGTGATGTTGATGAGAATACCGCGTGCTCCATCGATTGCGCCCGCTTCGAGCAGAGGCGATGCAATCGCCTTCTGCGCCGCATCGGTGGCTCTCCGCGCACCGCTGGCAGTGGCTGTGCCCATAACCGCGTAACCCATGCCCGCCATGATGGCTTTTACGTCAGCGAAGTCACGATTGATAATTCCCGGAATGGTGATGATGTCCGAAATTCCCTGAACGCCCTGGCGGAGAATGTCATCCGCCACGCGAAACGACTCGAAGAAGCCTGCATCCTGCGCCACCGCGAGCAGTTTTTCGTTAGGGATGACGATGGTGGTGTCGACCGAATCCATGAGCTCAGAGATGCCGCGCTCGGCTTGCTGCATGCGGCGTTTACCCTCGAAGGCAAATGGCTTCGTGACCACGGCCACGGTCAGGGCTCCCATTTCGCTGGCCAGTGACGCAATGATCGGGGCAGCGCCGGTGCCGGTGCCGCCACCCAGGCCGGCGGTCACGAATACCATGTCGGCGCCCTCCAGCGCTTCGATGATCTTGTCGGAATCTTCAAGCGCGGCTTTGCGTCCGACTTCAGGGTTGGCGCCTGCCCCCAGGCCATTGGTCAGCTTCACCCCGAGCTGGATTTTCATGGGCGCGCGCGACATGCGCAACGCTTGCAGATCGGTGTTCGCGACCACGAATTCGATTCCTTCCATACCGGAATCGATCATGCGATTCACCGCGTTGTTTCCGCCTCCCCCAACGCCGATCACTTTGATCTTGGCATCGTTGCGGGTGTCTTCGTTAAAGCTGATGCGAATGTCGTTTTCTGTTTTCATGTACGCCGCCTTCTATGGATTTGTTTTTGCCTGTTCTGCCCTTATTCCACGATCTCGTTTCGTAACCCGCCACTGTAGCGTCCGGCGTCCCTCGGGCTGTAGTGGGGGCCCCCTCGCCCTAACCCGAGGGCCAGACGCCCTCGAAACAGCCGGCAAGATGCCGGCGCTACGAAACCTTACGCTCCCTTGCCAACGAACATGGCCTTCAACTTTGAACTCCAGCGCCCGTTCTGGCCGCCCCGTGCAATACGCGCGCGATGCCCATAAAACACCATGCCCAAAACGGTTGCGAACTCAGGCTCCGCAAGGGTGGACGGCATTTTTGCCAGCGGCGCCGGCCACGCCAGGCGCAACGGGCGGTGCAGCACCGACTCCGCAATTTCCAGAATGCCGGGGAGCCGGCACCCGCCTCCGGTCAACACTATCCCGCCCACACAAATCTCGAACATGCCTGCATGGCGCAGATTGTCACGCAGCATTTCAAAAAGTTCCCGGGTGCGCGGCTCAAGGATTTCTCCCACCATGCGTTGCGAAATCAGCCGCGACGGCCGGTCTCCGACCGACGGAACCTCAACTTCGTTTCCTTCGGGAATCAGGGTCACGATGGCGTTGCCGTAGAGGCGTTTGATTTTTTCCGCTTCCGCAACCGGGGTGCAGAGTCCCACCGAGAGATCGCTGGTAAAGTGATCGCCGCCAATCGGGATCACACCCGTGTGGGCGACGGCGCCCTCCTGGAAAACGATGACGCTGGTGGATCCGGCTCCGATGTCCGCCAGACACACCCCCAACTCGCGTTCATCCGCCCGGAGCACGGCATCCGCACAGGCCAGTGGCTCGAAAATAGTGTCGTCCACGTGAACTCCGGCGCGATTCACCGCGGTAACTACATTCTGCAGAGCGCTGGATGACACTGTGACCATATGGACTCGCACTTCAAGCCGGGCCGCCATCATTCCCAGGGGATCGTTAACGCCGGTCTGGTCATCGAGAATGAATTCCTGGGGCAGCAGGTGCAAAATCTCGCGATCTTCTGGCAGGGGAATGGCGCGGGCCTTGTCGACTGCGGCCCGCAATTCGTCGCGGCCGATCTCGCGTGCGCGGGCGCCGAAACTCAAGCCGCCGTGACTATTGAACCCTCGTGCGTGGGCGCCCGCCATGCCCAGTAGGGCGTGCTCGATGGGAGCTCCGGCTGTGTCCTCGGCCTGCTCCACTGCTTTCTGAATCGAGTTCACGGCTTTGTCCAGATCGACTATCACGCCTTTGCGCGATCCCCGGGACTCCGCCATCCCATGGCCGCGATAGCGCAATCCGTTATCGGTAATTTCCGCCACCAGGGCGCAAGTTTTGGCACTGCCTACATCAATTGCGGTCAGAAGATGCTCACGCTGGTTCGCCATGCTTATTGGGGCTCCCCTTTTCCGATCGCGGGACTGGGTTTGGCCGCGGGCTTGACCACGGCAACTGCATCCGGGGATGTTTTTGTTTTGGCGATCTTGCCCGCGCCAGTTTTAGCTCTAGTGCTGTTTCTGGCGGAAGCCTTGCCCTTCCGGACGCGCGCTTTGTGATGTGCAGTAGGCTTCGGAACTTTCGGGGCCGCAGCCACCTTGAACGGCACCGGCTTGGCCACTGGGGGACCGACCACCCTGTTCACCGGCATCGGCGTCGGCCTGGTCGAGGTGCTCATGCGAGTGACCAGCGCGGCCTTTTTTACCCCGGCAGCCATGGCTTTTTTGGCCGCATCGCCGGAAAGCGGCAACTGCTTTGCCGGCCCTTGCAGATCGGGATTGACGATGATCTGCCTATCGTAGCGCAGATCCACTGACTCCAGTTTGTCGAACTGCTGCTGCCATTCCTGCACGTGGGTAACGTAAATCTTGTAACGCTCAAGATAATTTGCCGATCCTAGATGCACGAGCACATCGCCGGAGTGATTGTTGGCCATCACTTTTACGTCGTCGGGATCGGAGAGATCGATTTCGCTGAGTTCCTGTGAGTAGCGTCCACCGCCGGCATCAAGCTGGCGCACCAGTTCATTGAAAATTCTCATGCGGGCAGCGCGGGTAGAAGACGGCTCACCGCTGTTCATGCCGAGAATTACCGGAAACGAATATTTTTTCCGGTTGGGTAATTCCATGAGGGTGCCGGCGGCGTCAACCAGTTGAATCTTTGAACCGACCCTGGCGAAGGCTACCGGAGTGCGTTCGTGAATTTCCACCTGCAGCCGGTTGGGAACGAAGCGCATCACGCTGGCGGATTCCACCCAGGGAATCTGCTCCAGTTGGCTCTTCCGTTGGGCGAGCGGGACGAAGAAGATATTGCGGCCAATGTCCCCTCCCATGACTTCCATGATCTGCGCGCGAGTTACGTTCTGCAGCCCGCTGATGTCGATGTCGTCGCTCGATTCCACCCGGAAGCGCCAGGAGCGCTCCCCGTAGTGGTACAGAGCGGCCACTCCCATTCCGCAAATCACTACAACGCTGAGCGCCAGCGCAGCCCAGGTGAGGCGAGTCAGAGTTTTCTTGGGGAGAGAACCGCGGCGAGCTGGAACACGCTTCTGTACACGCAGGAATGGGGCTTCCTGTTCCACGTCCAAGTCGAGCAGGCGCGCATCCTGAGTGTCGTGGCGCCTCGGCTCGTCGGCCGATGGGTACAACTCCTCCTGCGAGATGGTGGGGCCGGATTTCCGCGCCATCAATCCAGGTCAGTTGTCGTCAGGGAATCGCTGAGCAAAATTACTATAACTGCTTTTGAGCAAGACAGATAGAAAAATTTGGCAAGTTTTGCACAGGAGGAAACAACGCGCCCAATAAAACTTCGAGGGGGGAATTTTCCTAGAAGATATCGTCAGGTGCGGCCACTTCCTCAGGCACCTGGATTACGAAATGCTGCCCCGGGACATCGATTGTTCGCTTCACGAATTTCAATTTCGGCATCCGAATTCGCATAGCTTGTACACGGTCCATCTCCGCCTGGTGCCGCGCGAGACTGCGCTGCACACACGCCAGTCGGGTCTGAACCTGGCTCACAGCGCTGGCCCGTGTCGCATCTTCATCTTCGACACTGACCATGAGCTGCGGGGCGCCGGCGAAGACATTTTCGCCGTCCCCGAGAATCATGCCCGCTATCTCAGCCTTGTTCGCGATAATCTCCGAACCCTGCGTCACAAGTGCCAGCGAGCGTTCCGCGAGCCGGTCACCCCAGCCACGATGCTCCGTAACCAAACCGGTGGTGGTCGCCAGCGCCAGCGCGCCGAGTGTCATCCAGTACATCATTTTTTCGGATTCCATGGCAATTTTCCCTTTGCCCAGTTAGACGGGCCAGGAAAAAAGTCGTTATCAACATTAATAAACGTTTTGTGAAGTCACGTTTATAGGACGAAAGAGAGCTTCACGAGACGGAGACCGCTGCGCTCGGCCGTGTGGCTGCCTCCGATTCACGCAGTTTATCCAGGATGGTTGGCCCTAACTGAGAAACGCTGCCCGCGCCCAGGGTCAGGATCATGTCGCCGGGGCGGGCCGCACTAAGGGCTAGAGCGATTGCTTCAACGGGCGAAGCCGCATAAGCCGCAGCCACTTCACCTTTTTCCATGATCCGGCTGGCCAGGGTCTGGGCGGTGATGCCTTCGATTGGGCTTTCGCTGGCGGCGTAGATATCGAGGACAGCCAATGAGTCGGCATCCGGAAAAGCTGTGGCGAACTCATCCATGAGATCGCGGGTGCGGGTAAAGCGATGTGGCTGAAATATGACGTGAATTTTGCCGAAGCCGCACTGCCGGGCCGCTGCCAGGGTCGCCCGAATTTCGGTAGGATGATGACCGTAGTCGTCGATGACACTTATTCCTGCGGCTTTCCCTCTCAACTGGAATCGCCGGTCCACGCCGCGGAACTTCTCCAGGGCCAGGCGAATATTGTCGGCTTCGATATCCAAACCGATGCCAACAGCGATAGCAGCAGTCGCGTTCAGGACGTTATGCACCCCGGGAACATGCAGGCGGAATTCGCCTAGGTCGCGTTCACCGAACCCGACCCGAAAATGGCTGATGGGCTGCCGTTCCGCTGATTCGAAAGTCGATTTCCCCAGCTTGATTTGAAAATCTGAACCGCGCCTGGTGCCATAGCTCACGGTGCGCCGCCGAATTTGCGGGAGGAGACGGCGCAAGATTGGGTCGTCATTACAAACTACAATCACCCCGTAAAATGGCACCCGGTCCATGAAATCAAGAAACGCTTTTTTTACGTCGCGCATGTTGCGGTAGCAATCCATGTGCTCACGATCGATATTCGTAACCACGGAAAGCACGGGAGACAGTTTCAGAAACGAGCGATCGCTTTCGTCGGCCTCGGCCACCAGGTATTCGGATTTACCGATGCGCGCATTGGAGCCCATAGCGTCGACCCGCCCGCCGACAACGACGGTGGGATCAAGGCCGCCGGCCGCCAGCACCGCGGCAATCATCGATGTGGTAGTGGTCTTGCCGTGCATGCCCGCCACCGCGATGCCGTACTTCAAACGCATCAGTTCCGCCAGCATTTCTGCGCGTGGTATGACCGGGATATGAAGGCGATGGGCGTCGAGAACTTCAGGATTTTCCTGGGCGACCGCGGAACTGGTGACCACCACCTCGGTCCCGGCAATGTTCTCGGCAGCGTGACCTTCAAAGATGGTGGCGCCCAGGCTGCCCAGGCGCTGCGTCACCGACGAAATCTTCAGATCGGACCCGGAGATTTTGTAGCCGAGATTCAACAGCACTTCGGCAATTCCACTCATGCCGATGCCGCCGATTCCTACGAAATGAATACGCTGTATTTTGGCAAACATATTCAGGAAAACCAGGTCACGGATTCACGGATTAGAATCACAGCTCAAAGAAAAGAAATTAGATCCGTGTTGATCCGTGTAAATCCGTGGCCGCTTCTTCTTCAATTCCTGCCAACCGCCCCGCCATTTCTGCAATATCGCGAGCGGCGTCAGGATGCGCCAGGCTTCTTGCCGCAGCACTCATCCGTTGCAGCCGGGCGGGATCGCCAAGCAGGGCGGCGATGGTGTCGGCCAGCCAGACACGCTCCAGCTTCGTTTCTTCGACCACGACCGCCGCGCCGGCTCGCTCGAGCGCCTGCGCATTGACTCGCTGATGATCGTCCGCGGCTCGCGGAAAAGGCACAAACACCGCCGGCTTACCAGCCGCCGTGATTTCCGCCACCGTGCTGGCGCCCGACCGGCACAGCAACAGATTGGCTCGGGCAAAGAAAGCCGGCATGTCCGTGATAAAAGGAAAGACTTCAGCCGACAAACCTGATTGTTTGTATGCCGCCTGCGCGTCATTATAGTCGCGCTCACCGGTCTGATGGATGATGCGAATATTCGGCATCTGCTTCAGCAGTTCGGGCAAGGCCTGAATCATGGCCTGGTTGATGGCATTCGCGCCCTGACTTCCGCCGAAAACCAACAACGTGGGGGCGCCGTTGGCGGCGGGCTGTGCGGCGATTTCAAAAAAGGCCTCTCGCACCGGCACGCCGGTGACCTCTGCGTTGCGAAAATATTGTGCGGTCTCTTCGAAATGCACTGCCGCGCCTGAAACTTTTCTCGCCACCATGCGATTGGCAAAACCGGGCACAACGTTCGGCTCGAAAGCAAGCGTCGGAGTTCCCTTCAGGATGGCCGCGAGCATGGCTGGACCGGAAGCGTATCCTCCCACTCCGATCACAATATCCGGACGAAATCCGGTGAGGATGCGGCGCGCATCCCAAACGGCGCGGGGAAGATCGAACAAGGTTTTCATCCGGGTTTTGAGACTGACCTTGTTTAACGCCCCCACTTTCACCAGTCGCAATTCGAATCCTGCCGCCGGAACCAGCCGGTTCTCGATGCCGCGAGCCGTGCCGATGAACAATACCTCGGCGCTGTAACGCTTCTGCAGTTCGTGAGCGATGGCCAGCGCCGGAATCACGTGCCCGCCGGTGCCTCCACCAGCCAGAATCGCTCGCATGCTGTGACTATAAACCGGAAGTCGTAGCGGATGTTGGATGAGGTTGACGCTTTAGGAGCATCCGAGCTCGAATCAACAAGATCGCCAGCCTGCAGCCCTTACACCGAAGTAACTTTAAGCGAGTGATATGCGGAGGTTAAAGTGCCGATGAACAAGCGCTTGCCGTCCAGATGAGAAATTCGTACGGCTTGCCGAATTTTGCTCGCATTGCAATGACGAACCCCATGGAAAACACTTCCGATGAACGGCCTAAACTGACCACCAACCAGAAGGCACTCAAAATCAATCTTGATCCGCTGCGTTACGGCACTTTCGCCGAGATCGGCGCCGGACAAGAGGTAGCGCGCTGGTTTTTCAAAGTCGGCGCAGCGGCCGGGACAATATCGAAGTCGATCTCAGCCTACGACATGGCAGTCAGCGATGCCATCTACGGCCGCTGCAAACGCTACGTTTCCCGTGAACGCCTGCAGAGCATGCTTGACTATGAGCACAAATTGAATATGGAAAGGCTGCGCTCGTCGCGCGGCAGCAGCACCGCCTTTTTCGCGTTCAGCGATACCGTAGCCGCCCGTAACTATCACGGCACCAACGAATGCCATGGCTGGCTGGGAGTGAAGTTTCAGACCCATCCCCGGGACGAAGACAGCCAGGTCATCATTCACGTTCGCATGCTTGACCATGAGAACGGCCTGCAACAGGAAGCGCTCGGCATTGTTGGCGTCAATCTTCTTTATGCCGCCTTCTTCCTGCATCACAAACCGAACCTGATGCTGGAGTCGCTTCTGGACAACCTGACCACCGCACGCCTGGAAATCGATATGGTCGAATTTTCCGGAATTGAGTTTCGCCATGTCGACAACCGGGTGATGAGCCTCAAGCTGGTGCAACTCGGACTGAGCGGAGCCGCCATCTTTGGACCGAGCGGCGAGGTGCTGCAGCCCTCGGAGTTACTCCGTAAACGCGCGATTCTGGTGGAGCGGGGCAGCTTTCGTCCCGTGACCAAGGTAAACATGGACATGGTGCGTTGCGCTCACGATCGTTTCGCCAACGAACCTGAAGTAAAAGATAAACCGGTGGTGCAGCTGATGGAAATCACCATGCGGAACCTGCTTTCCGCGGGAGAAATCGATCTCAGCGATTTTCTGGCGCGCGCCGATGCGCTGGGCGCCGTAGGCAAGACCGTCCTGATCTCGGACTATTTCGAATACTACCGCCTTGCCGCGTACCTGACTCGCTACACGGCGGAGCCGATCGCCGTAACCATGGGCGTTGCCAATCTCCTCGATCTTTTCAAGGACGAGTATTACAAGGAACTCGAAGGCGGCATTCTGGAGGCTTTTGGGAAGCTCTTCACCAAAGATTTGCGAGTCTATGTTTATCCCCTGCGAGATCAGGCAACGGGAATTATCAAAACGGTCGAGAACGCAGAAATTCCGCCTGCACAACGAAGCCTGTTCCGGCATCTGCTGGAACGCGGACGCATCAAGCAGCTCGACAACTTCGACGAAAGCGTGCTGCACATCTTCTCGCGCGATGTACTGCGGCGAATCGGCGAGAACGATGGTACCTGGGAGCACATGGTGCCGCCCGAGGTTGCAGAGATGGTCAAACGCCGGCAGTTATTCGGCTACCGCGATCCCGAAATCGTCAACGATGCGGCGTTCGCGGCAGCGAATCGATGACTGAATCCACCGAATTTCCCCAAGACGACTCGTCTCCGTCGATCAGATTGTTCAGCTCCGGTTCGCGGTCGTCGGATCAATTGACTTGCTGACCTCCGTGACCGTGGTCGCGGGGAAACCGCTCAGCTCCGCGTGCTGTCGAATGATGGATTCATCTTTTGCCAGATAAACGCAGAAAGTCTTGTCGGCAGTAACATAAGACTCGATCCACTGAATGTCCGCCCCCAACTGCCGCAGGGCCTCATTGGATTTGGCCGACGCATCGCGTAACTGTTCTGGCGACAAGCTCCCCACTTTTGGCAACGCTCGCTCAATAATAAATTTCTTCATGACACCCTCCCTCGCCTTTCGGCCTGGCTCTTCAC
Source organism: Terriglobia bacterium (assembly GCA_963733545.1). Taxonomy (GTDB): domain Bacteria; phylum Acidobacteriota; class Terriglobia; order Terriglobales; family Acidobacteriaceae; genus JAIQFF01. The sequence goes on along the minus strand of CAVTDQ010000007.1, from coordinate 1,829,737 downwards.
TGTTCCAGCCTAGAGAAGAAAACAACTTGCCACAAGATGGCAGATTCGCCATTATAGGTAGGCGATTAGGCCAAACAGGTAAAGCTCGCGAAAAACCGTTACCCGCGAAGGACACCAGGCACCATGAAGTTTCGCTCTCGGGCTTTTCTCTGTGGACCTTCGTGTCCTTCGTAGTTCATGCTTTTTGCAGGTGTATCCGCCACTGGCACAACGATGCCGATTTAGCAATGGCCAGGAATTCACGATGATTGAAGTTACAGTTTTGCTTCTCGATGGAACTTTCTCCTCGACTGCGGTCGGGCCCATGGAAGTTTTTCGCCACGCCGGCACGTTGTGGAACACGCTCACCGGAAAGAAGCCTGTTCCCAAATTTAACGTAACTACGGCGTCGGCCGATGGACGGGCTGTATGTTGCGACGGCCCCATCCACATCAGGCCCGCGGCCGCAATTAATGCCATTCGAAAAACTGAGCTCATCTTCATTCCAACTACAGGCTTGAGTCTGGATGACGTGGTCGAGCGCAATCCGGGAGTGGTGCCCTGGCTCCGACGCTGGCACAAACGCGGAGCGGCCATTGCCAGTGTGTGTTCGGGTGTAGGCCTGGTTGCAGCCTCGGGCTTGCTCGACGGCAAACGAGCGACGACCCATTGGGCTCTGGCGGAACGGTTCCGCCAAAAATACCCCAAAGTGAAGTGGATGCCGGAGATGATGGTGACCGAAGATCGCGGCTTCTACTGCGGCGGCGGAGTGAATGCGTCGCTGGATCTCAGCTTGTATCTGGTCGAGCGCTTCTGCGGCCACGACGTTGCCATGCAAAGCGCCAAAGCGATGCTCATTGAAACTCCTCGCGCCTGGCAGGCCGGATTCGCGATCGTGCCTTTAAAGACCGAGCACTCCGACGACAGCATCTCGGTCGCCCAGGAGTGGCTGCACGAGAATTTTCGCCACAACTTTCCGCTCGAGGCTCCGGCCCGGCGGGTGGGCATGAGCCTGCGCAACTTCGTTCGCCGCTTCAAACAAGCCACCGGCGACAGCCCGCTGATTTACCTGCAAAAGTTGAGGATCGCAGCCGCCAAGCGTTTGCTGGAGGGCGACCATCGCACCGTACAGGAAATCAGTGACGCCGTCGGATATCAGGATATCGCTTTTTTCCGTGGACTTTTCCAGCGGCATACCGGGGTGTCTCCCAGCGCATACCGCCGCAGGTTTGGGGTCTAGTTTGAGAGGAAAAATTGTACGCTAGGGAACGAGACGAATGTCATCGCTTATGCGCGCGTGGCTCAATCGGTTTGCTTGGTGATGTTCAACAGAACTCCTACGCAAGCCAGGGTCACGAACAGTGACGAGCCTCCGTAGGACACGAACGGCAGCGGGATGCCCTTAGTCGGCATTATTCCCAACACCACGCTGATATTGATGAATGCCTGCACCACCACCATGCTGGTGATTCCAACGGCGAGCAGACGGCCAAACGTGTCCTGAGTGCGCACAGCGGTACGCACACCACGCCACAGAAAAATTCCGAAAAGCAACAACACCACCAGCGATCCCAGCAAACCCAACTCTTCGGCAGTGACGGCAAAGATAAAATCCGTGTGCGGCTCGGGAAGATAAAACAGCTTCTGCTTCCCTTCCATAAATCCCAGGCCGGTGATGCCTCCCGTACTCACGGCGATCAGCGACTGAATCATGTGGAAGCCTTTTCCCTGCGGATCCGAATAAGGGTTCAGGAAGGCCAGAATACGATCGCGGCGGTAAGCTACGTGGAAAATCAGAAAATAGAGTGGCAGCAAGGAAGCCAGGGTAGCGTATCCAAACCAACGCAGGTCGACGCCGGCCACGAACAGCATGCAAGCGGTGATCGCGGCACAGGCAATCGCGGTCCCCAGATCGGGTTGAAACACGATCAGGCCAAGGAACATTAGGGTTGGCAGCACCGCTGGCAACAGCGTATTCCGCCAGTCATTCATGGAGCTGATGCGGTTCTCCAGGAAGAAAGCCAGGAACAGGATGATTGCGACTTTAGCCACTTCGGACGGCTGAAAAGAGAATCCGCTGAAATGAATCCAGCGATGCGTGTTGTGGGCTCGATCGAGAAAAAAGACCGAGATCAGCATCAGCGTTGTCAGGCCCAATACCGAAAACACGACTCCCGGATGCTTGTAGCGTCGGTAGTCAATCTTCATCGCCACCACCATGGCAACCAGCCCTCCGGCAGCCCACCCTACCTGCCGTAAGAGAAAATAGTAGGCTGATCCGTAGCGCTCTTTGGCCATGACAGCGGAGGCACTGAACACCATGACTAATCCCAGAAACACCAGGATCAGAATGACGGTAAACAGCCAGCCGTCGACGTTTACACGTTTGGCCATGGGAAATTCATTTCAACACGCAGGCGCGGAGACGCAGAGAAGAATGTCCGTAAAATTGAGGATGGTCTGTAACTATCTTGGTTCCCCGACCCATTTAGGCGCGAGCGGCGCACTCGTGCAGCATCTCTTCGGAAATTCCAGTTTTCTAAAAACACACACGGCCGCACCAACGGAGCGCTCGTGCCTACATTACTCGGCCAGAGCTTTCACCAGGTCTTTGAATACTCGCCCACGATGCTCGTAGTTCTGAAACTGGTCAAAACTGGCGCACGCTGGGGCCAGCAGCACAACATCTCCGGGTACGGCGACCGCAGCCGCGCGCCTGAGCGCGGTTTCCAAGGTCTCAGAGTGTTCAACTTCAACCTCTTTAACCTGGGACTCGATCTTTTCTGCTGCGGCGCCGATGGTGTAAACCCGCTTTACCCGTTCGCGTAGCAGATCATTGAGCTTCGAGTAGTCGCTGTCTTTATCCTTGCCGCCGAGAATCAGGTGGACATTGGCGGGAAACGACTCCAGTGCCTTGATGGTCGCATCCACGTTGGTGGCTTTGGAGTCGTTGAAATACTCCACGCCGGCAATCGCGGCCACGAATTCCAGCCGGTGTTCAACGGCTTTGAATTCGCGGACGGCTTTGCCGATTCGCTCGGGCGGGCATCCCATCAGCGCCCCCACGCAAACCGCGGCCAGAACATTCTCCACGTTGTGGCTGCCTTTCAGCGGTATTTCGGAAATCAGCATGATTTCGTGTTGGCCGATAGAATCGCGAAACAAAATCCGGCCATCACGAACGCAGGTTCCCTGCTTCACTTCTTGCTTCCGGCTGAACTGAAAGACTTGCGCCCGCGACCGCCTGGCCAACCCGGCGCTGGTGGCATCGTCGGCGTTGACGATGGTGAAATCATCCGGCTGCTGGTTCTCAAAAATTCGCGCTTTGGCGTCGGTGTAAGTTTCGAAGGTGCGATGCCGATCCAAGTGGTCAGGAGTGATGTTAAGCACCACCGCTATTCTCGGACGAAAGTTCAGGACTGTCTCCAATTGAAAGCTTGATACTTCGAGCACGATAACTGTGTCGGCGTTTGCCTGCTCGACCAGCGAGATTGCCGGGGTGCCGATGTTGCCCCCTACAAGCGTAGGCAAACCTCCGGCAGCGAGAATTTCGCCGGTTAATGTTGTAGTTGTGGTCTTTCCGTTCGAACCGGTGATCGCCACAATGTTTTTCGGCAGAAAGCGGAACGCCAGCTCGATCTCTCCGATGACCGGCGCGCCAGTGGCCCGAGCCTGCACCAGCGGCGGCGAATCGACGGGAACCCCGGGGCTGACCACGATCAGGTCCTGTCCGCGGAAGGTGCGTTCGCCGTGGCCGCCGGTCTCGACCGCGATGCCGTGATCGAGCAGCATCGGGATTTCTCCGCCCAACTGGTCTTCGGGTTTGGAATCAGAAACGGTGACCTTCGCGCCGCGCCCCTGCATAAATAGCGCAGACGCCACCCCAGACCTGCCCAGGCCCACGACCAGCACGCGTTTATCGGCGAGATCCATAAGTGCGGCTTCTGGCTTCAATCCCATGGATTTTGGCCTTGGCTAGGGGCCAGGAGCCTGAAGCTTTCCCCGAACTATCTTAGCTTTAGTGTGGTGAGGGCGAACAGGGCAAACACCAGCGACCCGATCCAGAAACGCACGATGATTTTAGATTCTGACCAGCCCAGCAATTCAAAATGATGATGCAGCGGGGCCATCTTGAAGATACGCTTCTTTCTTAATTTGTATGAGGTCACCTGGAGGATCACGGACAACGCTTCGATCACGAAGATTCCGCCGATGAACGGCAGCAGCAACTCCTGTTTGATCATCACCGCGACCGTTCCGATAGCGCCGCCCAATGCCAGCGAGCCGACGTCCCCCATGAAAACTTCGGCGGGGTGTGCGTTGTACCAGAGAAATCCTATGGCCGCCCCTACCATGGCTCCGCAAAAAATTGTGAGTTCGCCGGCCAACGGCATGCGCTGCAGTTCGAGATACTGGGCAAATGTGGCATGACCGCTGACGTAAGTCAGCACGGCCAGCGCGCCTGCAGCGATTACGGTGCAGCCGATGGCTAACCCGTCCAGACCGTCGGTAAGGTTGACCGCGTTGCTCGACCCCACAATCACGAGCACGACAAACGCGACAAAAGGAAGAAACGCCATCGGCCAGAGCGCCGGACTGTTGACCAATTTCTCGATCACGAGATCGGGATGAAACTGTTTGATGAAAGGCACCACCAACTTGGTCGAGTAAAAGCCCCGAGTCTGCATGGCAATCAACGCCACCGCAATCAGAATGCTCACGGCAACCTGCAACCCCATCTTGGCTTTCGACGTGAGCCCCAGATTTCTTCGATTCACTACCTTTATGTAGTCATCGGCGAATCCAATGGCAGCAAAGGCACACGTGGCAAACACGGCGATCCAGATAAACAGGTTGCTCAGGTCGGCCCACAACAGAGTCGGAACCACGATAGAGATGGCAATCAGCAGACCGCCCATGGTGGGGGTGCCGGCCTTTTTCTGATGTGCCTTCGGCCCTTCTTCACGGATGAACTGGCCGATTTGAAATTCCCGCAGACGATTAATGACGATAGGGCCGACGATGAGTGCTGTAAAAAGCGCGGTGAGGCTGGCGAAAGCGGTGCGAAAGGTCAGATAACGAAAAATACGAAATGGGGGAAAATAATGGAACAGCTTCAGATAGAGCAGCCAGTAGAGCAATCAGCCTCCGTTCAGTCGTCAGTGCGTCTGTCTGCGATCGTCAGTCGTCGATCTCTAATCGTCAATTTTTAACGTCAGCCCTTCGCGGATTTGCCGGCGATTGCAGACTGATGACCGACTACTGTTTCCAAAGCTCGTTCCAACTTCACTCCACGCGATGCTTTAAGCAGTACTACGTCTCCGTCGCGGCTTTCGCGGACCAGCCATTGGCCTGCCTCTTCGGGTGTGGCAACAAATTCGGCATTGATTCCGGCGCCGGACGCTGCCTCAACCATCTCTTTCGCCAGGCCGCGAACTCCGATCAGCATATCGATTTTCTTTTTCCCCATGTGCTGGCCTGAGCGCCGATGCAGTTCCGCTCCTGACGGACCCAGTTCCAGCATCTCGCCCGCGATCACGATGCGGCGCTTCGCGGGCATGGACGCCAGCGTGTCCACCATCGCGTCCAGGGCCGTTGGATTGGAATTGTAGCAATCGTTGATGACCGTGATGTTGCCCACTTGGACGACCGCACCACGTTTGTCAGCGGGGGAAAGGGTGGCCAGCGCGCCGGCGGCTTCAGAAAGAGTCAGGCCTCGTTCCATCCCGGTCGCAATCGCGGCCAGAGCGTTATAAACGTTGTGCCCACCGACCAGGGGCAGTGTCGCTCGTTCGCGGCGGCCGCCGGCCACAACCTCAAACACTGACCCCACGGCGCCGCGACCTACAATATTTTCCGCGCGAATGTCGGCTTTAGGATCCAGGCCGTAGCGCACCACCTTGCCGCGGAAATCGCGTCCGAATTGTGAAACGTATTCATCGTCTGCATTAAGAATTGCGGTACCACTCGAAGGCAGCGATTCGATCAGTTCGTACTTCGCTCGAGCGATCTCGGCCACCGACTTGAAGAATTCCAGATGCACCGGCGCTACATTAGTGACCACCCCGATTTCGGGCTGAGCGATTTTCGCAAGGGCGGCAATCTCGCCTGCATGGGACATGCCCATCTCTATCACCGCAGCCTCGTGTTCAGGCTCGATTTTGAGCAGCATCAGCGGCAGTCCAAAATGGTTATTGAAGTTGCCTTCGGATTTCAGCACCCTGAAGCGGGAGGAAAGAACGTGAGCGATCGCCTCCTTGGTAGTGGTCTTGCCGGCTGAACCCGTGACTCCGATCAGCGGCTTCCCCCACAACCGGCGAACTTCCGCAGCCAGCGTCTGCAGAGCGGTCAGTGTATCCTGCACCGCCAGCAGGCGAGTCTTTACGGGGTAACGTAACAGTTCGTCGCGACGGACGACCGCGGCGGAGGCGCCTTTCTCAAGGGCTTGCTGGACAAAGTTGTGACCGTCCATGCGTTCGCCCTTGACCGCAAAAAACAATTCGCCAGGCCTGATGGTCCGCGAGTCGATCGAATATGCACTGGCAATTGTGTCGCCGTCGAAATCGCCACTGGCTGAGATGAATTTTGCTATTTGAGCCAGCGGAAGCTTCATACCCGTTTTCCCGCGGCGGCGTTGGAAGATTTGCAGTCGTACCCCGCGTCACGCAAACTTTTCCGCGCGACTTCCACGTCGTCAAAAGGCAGCGAACCATCTCTTGTGATCTGCACTTTTTCGTGTCCCTTGCCGGCAATCAGCACGATGTCTCCCGGATTGGCTTCGGTAACAGCCAGGGCAATGGCGGCTTTGCGGTCGGGCTCGGTCTTATATTTGGTGCCGGAACGCTGCAATCCCACCATGGCATCATTGATGATCGATAGAGGATCTTCGCTGCGCGGATTGTCGGAGGTCAAGATTACGAAATCGCTGCCGCGTCCGGCAGCCTCGCCCATCAAGGGGCGTTTGGCGCGGTCGCGGTCGCCGCCACATCCGAAAACGGTAATCACTTTGCCTTTTTGACCCGCCTGATCGACAAACTCCCGCGCCAGCGCAGTAAGATTTCGCAGTGCGTCATCGGTATGGGCATAGTCGACCACCACCGTGAAAGGCTGCCGGCAGTCGACCCGCTCAAAGCGGCCGGGGACGCGGATAAGCGCCGATATGCCGCGCGCGATCGCTTCGGAATCGCATTTTCGCGAATAAGCGGCTCCTGCAGCCGCAATGATGTTGTAGACATTCACCTTTCCGATCAGCGGAGAAAATAACGGAATAGCACCCTTCGGCGTGAGCAGATCAAATCTGGTTCCGCGTGGCGTGATTTCGACTTTCTCGGCGTGGAAATCGCCCTTGCACAAGCCGTAGGTCAAGACCTCGGAGCTGCGCTTTCTGCTGGTCTTTACCAGCCTCTGGCCGTACTCGTCGTCAGTATTAAGTACGGCGGCGCGAGGAGCTTCGGTGCCGCAGCCTTCGAACAAAATCTGCTTGGAGGAAAAATACTCTTCCATGGTGTGGTGATAGTCGAGGTGGTCGCGTGTGAGGTTGGTGAAGACCGCGACGTCGAACGGAACTCCATAGACTCGCTGCTGCTCCAGCGCGTGTGAGGATACTTCCATTACCGTCTCGGTTGCGCCTTGGCCGAGGGCCTGGTTCAAAACGTGATTCAATTCCAGCGCTTCGGGTGTAGTGTGTGGCGCGGGCAGGATGTTTCCCGCCACGTGATATTCGATAGTTCCGATCAAGGCGCTCTTGCGTCCGGCGGCGGTCAGAATTGATTCGAGTAGAAAGGCGGTCGTACTTTTCCCGTTCGTTCCGGTAACGCCGGTGATGGCGAGCCGCTCGGCAGGCCGTTTATAAAAGTTGGCGCTCAGCCGCGCCAGCGCCCTTCGTCCATGAGGAACGAGCGCCCATGCGATACCAGGGCGAGGCTTCTCACTTGCCGCGTCGCTCACGACCGCAACTGCACCGGCGGCGATTGCCTGATCGATAAATTTGTTTCCATCACTCGATTCTCCGTGCATGGCAACAAATACGTCGCCCGCCTTGATGCGGCGGGAGTCATATTGCACCCCGCCGATCCCGGGATTGCCGCTCTGCGAGAGCACTTCCGCACCGTACAGGAGTTCGAGAAAAGTCATCAGCTTTGGATTCTATTGCAATGAGACGACGAAACAAGAGTCATCAGAAGAGCACACGGCGCTGTCACGGCAGAATGTAGTAGCTCTGAATTGTGAAGCGGTCATCCTGAGCGATGCGGAATACTTCGCTCGCGAAATGTTCAGCGCAGTCGAGGACCCCTGCCTCTAGTCTATTGCCTCCGTTAAGGGTCCTTCGACTCGCGTGAAGCCCGCACAGCGGGCTTTGCCCTACGCTCAGGATGACAGAACCTAGAATATCTGACCATTCGTGCGAATGCTTCTATCGCCCGAACCTGACAGTCACCTGCGATCCTGAAGCCACGTGCGATCCAGGTAAAGGAGACTGCTGTCGAGCAACACCGCTGCCCACCGCGTCCAGGTCCAGACCATTTTCCTGCGCTATTTCGATTGCTGTCCTGACGCTTTTGCCCAGGAATGATGGCACCACAATTCCGCCCTGCTCCACATCCAGGATGACCGTGCCGCTGGACGGGATATGCGGAGTTTCCGGCGGTTTCTCTTCTTCGATCGGAGTCGACTGCTCGGGAACTGGCGGCGCCACCGGCTCATGATGCTTCACCGCCGCTTGCATCACCGTACCGGCAGCTAAGTCCGGCGAGGGTTTGGTGGAAGTGATAAGCGCTTGCGGATTTGAAACTTCCGGCGGTGTATCGACGGCTTCCAGCGAATCTCCAAGCCGGTCAGGCGATCCTTCTTCGACGTCCTGATCCTTCACTTTGCGCTCGGCTAAAAGAACCTGGCGGTTGGGCGGCAGTTCCACATCGTGAGGCGTGTGCAGATATTCAAGCACCTGTTGCGCGACTCGCCGGAAAACTGGTGCGGAAACCTGTCCACCCTGGTGCAGGCCGACCGGCGAATCCAGAATCACCGCGACCGTAATCGCCGGATCGTTTACCGGAGCAAATCCGGCGAACGAGGCCACATACTTAGTGCGCGAATACGCGTGAGTGGCCGGATCAACCTTCTGCCCGGTTCCGGTTTTTCCGGCTGCACTGTAGCCTTCGAGTATCGCTGCTTTCCCGGTGGCGTGTTTTGCCAGAATGACCCCTTGCATCATTCGTTTCATCAGCGCCGCCGTCATTGGCGAAATGACCCGTCGTTGCGTTCCCGGATGAAAAGTGACCATCTGCGGCGTTCCCTGGGGCGCCGTGGTACCGGCAATGATTCGTGGGGCAGTCCACATTCCATCATTGCCGATCGTCGAAATCATCGAGACCAGCTGAAGCGGGGTGATGCCGATCTCCTGCCCCATCGAAATCGCCCCGATTGAAACCTTGGACCAGCGGTTCAGTGGCTTGGTCATGCCCCGGGTTTCGCCCGGCAGTTCGATGCCGGTATGCTGTCCGAAACCGAAGGCACGAATGTATTTGTAAAAACGCTCTTCCCCCAGACGCAAAGCGATCTTGATCGCCCCCACATCGCTCGACACCGCCAGTACGTCGGCAACCGAAATAACTCCGTGCGGTTTGCTGTCCCGAATGCGCATGCCATTGATGACGATCGATCCCATCTGGCAATCGAACATTTCTTCCGGCCGGGTCAATTTCTCTTCCAGGGCGGCTGCGATAGTGACCACCTTGAAGGTAGATCCTGGCTCGTAAGCATCGCTGACGGCATGATCCTTGAGCCGTTGCGGAGTGATGTCGTGGGCCAGGTTGGGATTGAAGGTTGGGCGGTTGGCCAGCGCTAGAATTTCTCCGGTCTTCGGATTCTGCACCACCACGGTTCCGGTTTCGGCGTGGGTCTGCTGCATCGCGGTTTCCAGCTCGCGCTCCGCGATGTACTGGATTTTCTCGTCAATCGTCAGCACCACATTCCGGCCAGGTTCGGGTTGTTTCTCCACACTGGCAAAAAACTTTCGGCGAGCGTCCACGGAGACTATCATTTCACCGGTTTTGCCCCGCAACTCGTCGTCATTCGAACGCTCGATGCCGCTCAGGCCTTCGTCGTCCATGCCCACGTAGCCGAGAACCTGCGCGGCCAGATCTCGCTTGGGATAAAAACGCTTGGATTCTTTCAGAAAATAAATGCCGCGCAGATTCATTGCCCGGATGCGATCCGCGGTTTCAGCATCGGCTTTTCGCGCCACCCAGCAGAAGTTGCGTGCCGCCTGGCATCTGGCCAGCAAGTCACGGGGATCGGCCTTGGTGATACGCGCCACCAAGGACATAGTTCCCGCGAGGTCGGGAATTTCTGCGGGCATAGCAAACGCGGAGTCTACCGAAATCGACATGGCCAGCTCACGGCCGGCGCGGTCATAAATGATTCCCCGGCGGGCCGCCACTTCCGTGGTGCGCTGCTGCTGATGCTGGGCTCGCTGTTCGAATTCGCCGTAGCGGAAAATTTGCAGGTAACCCAGACGAAGACAAATGGCGCCGGCCCAGAGCACAAGGATTGCGCCCAGCAGGTAGAGCCTTTTATTCGCGCTGTTGCGGGGAGTCGCCAAGATTCGTACCCCTTACACAAAAGTGGCGGCCCACTGTGCATGGGACCGCCATGGTGAACTTTGTAGCGCCGGCGTCGCGCCCGCCCATCGGGCCAGCCAAAGGCCGGCGCTGCCTATCGCGCTGAAACTATCGTGACCGGGGTCACGCTGGCCAGCACCGGCGTTGCGGCGTCCGGTAGAACCGTATCCATATGCATCACTTGTCCGGCTTGCGGAGACTGCAACCCCAGCTTCCGCGCCAGTGCATCGATTCGTTCAGGGTCGCGCAGAGACGCTTCTTCCAGCCGCAGTGACCGGTTAGTCTCGCTCAGATCATTGCGCTGCACTCGGAGAGCCTCAATCTTGTATCCATATTCGATTGCCTTGAAGTGCTGCCAGGCAAACGTCATAACCAGCAGAAACAGGCAGCCCAGAGCCACTCCGAAATGTTTCATCTCGCGGCTGCGCTGGGGATTTTCCACCTTGACCAGACGGGAATTGTCGATGGGTTTGGCAAAATAAACTTCCGGCGTTCCGCTCCAGCTGGTTTTACGCCGCATGTTGGGAGCGCACTGTGCCGCCGCCATTTATGCCACCCCAGCCAGACTGGAATCGAACTGGGCCACTTCCTGTTGCGCCACCGCGTACCAGTAGGCAAGCTTTTCTTCCTGGGAACGCGTCTGCAGCAGGCAAATATCGACGCGACTTTCCATTCGGGCTTCGTTCCTGGCTTCTGTGCGTTCCACCGTGGCAATAAGCTGATCGATCAGTGTTCCCGTGTACATCTGTGGCCTCCGTTCTACCTTCCATCTCTCCGGGACGGCACCGAGAGAAGGTAGAGAGTTGTGTTTCGCCCTTGTTTGTGAGAGGACGATGCCGCCCCGGAACTTTTATCCCGGCCCATCCGTCAACGGCTGTGGCCGGGGCCCTGGCTGGTTTTCCAGGGTTAAACTTTCTAACACCAAACTTTTCGAACTTTGTAGCGCCGGCGTCCCGCCCTTCCATTCGGGCCGGCCGGAGGCCGGCGCTACTTAAATCTTCTCCGCCGCTCGCATTTTTGCGCTGCGTGCTCGCGGGTTGCGATCTCTCTCTTCTTCCCCGGCGGTCACTGGCTTCTTCGTCAGCACTTTGTAGTGACCCTGCTTCGCTCCTTCGCGGAAGGCATCTTTCACGATGCGGTCTTCCAGCGAGTGGAAACTGATGATCACTATCCTTCCGCCCGGTTTCAGCACTTGCGGGGCCGCATTCAGCAACTCCCGCAAGTCGTCCAGTTCATGGTTTACGAAGATTCGGAGTGCCTGGAAAGTTCGCGTCGCGGGATGAATTCTTCTTTCCGCCGAATTCATTGGCCGGGCCGCGGCCGATACGACGGCTGCAAGTTCCGCAGTCGTTCGGATTGGCCGCGACCGGACAATGGCTCTGGCGATTCTCCGCGACCTCCTTTCCTCACCGAATTCGTAAATCAGGTTGGCAAGTGTGACCTCGTCAACCTCATTTACCACTTGTTCGGCGGTGGGCCCGGCTTGCGTATTCATTCGCATGTCGAGCGCGCCTTCCGCCTGAAAGCTAAAGCCTCGCGATGGTGTGTCCAATTGCAGGCTGCTTACGCCGAGATCCGCCAGCAGTCCGTCGGCTGAAGCCGGCTGGAACCGCTCTCCGATCTCCGCGAAAGAACCATGCAGAAGACTCACTTCAGGCCATCTCTCCCCCCCGGAAGAGATGAGCCTGATGCGGGCCTCATCCAGCGCCGCAGGATCTTTATCGAGCCCAATCAAATGACCCGGTGCGCCCAGGCGTTTTGCGATTTCTGAACTGTGCCCGCCCAGGCCCACCGTGGCGTCGATATAAGTCCCGCCACGCTTGATAGCTAAAAAGTCGATCGCTTCTTTTAAAAGAACCGGGACATGGCCAATCTTGCTTCCATGCCCACCCCGCTCGGGGGTGTTTGTTGAACCCTCGTCCACTAGATGCCCAGATCGTCGAGCGTCTTCTCATCCTCAGAAGTAAACGACTGCTCCTCAATCTCGGTGCGGTATGCCTCCAGGTTGCGAACCACGAGATGCGTCAGATTTCCAGTCACGGCAACTTCCCCTTTGAGCTGCGCCGCCTCCCGCAACAACTGCGGTAACAGCAACCGCCCCTGACCATCCATCTCGACCATCTGCCCGTAGTAGTTCACCCGGTCCAGAAACTTTTTCTTCGTAGGATTGAAGGTGGAGAGCCCGGCCAGCTTCTGCTCGATCCGCTCCCATTCCTCGAAGGGATACACTTGGCCAACCTTGCCATCCAGGCTGGTGATGTAGAATTTCTCGTTGTACTTCTCGTCGATCACCCGCTTGAACTCCGCCGGGACTTTGAGCCGTCCCTTTTCGTCTACGCGAGTTGGGTGATTGCCGCGAAACATGTTTTTTGCCCTTTAGGGCGGGAAATCTTTTGCCACAGAGTGCTGCTACAGCGAGGGAGGTTATTACCGTCAAGAAACCGGTCAGTTCGGGTGCGTTCGGGCTGTTTTTCGGGGTGTCAGTCACAAAATCCACTGGCGCCTCTCAAAGTTTCACTGCTGCCCACGACCACTACCGTCTCGACCACTTTCTACCACATTTGTCCACATCCTACGCCTAAAGCATTTGTTGTCAATGAGAAAGTTATAGGTTGCTATGCCGTCGGATGAGCTCTTTCAGAAAGCGCGATAGGCTGTGGCTAACTTACTTGGTGACCACAAGGGGTTGGGTTTACGACTGTGGTTCTGCCGTCATCACCTGATTGTTTTCAATTGCTGCGGCGTCGTCTTGCAGTGAAAATCCTGTGGAAATCCTGAGTAGACGAACGCCCATGCGCGAACGTGGCAGAAAACGCCGCTGTCCTCCTGAGCGGAGTGTTCATTCGCACGCGAATGGACACTCGGAGTCGAAGGATCCCTACCCGGATACGATATTTTCTTCCTTGGGTGTTTTCGCGGGCCATCGATAAGCCACGATGTCGGCCTATCTCAGGCTACAACGGTCGTTCGAATGAGTACCTGCTTCCCTTCGCGAAGCAACTACCCCAGCTGCGATTTCAACTAGCAGCCGGAACAATGCTTACCAGATAATTTTGGCGCCAACTTGAATGTGTCTCGAGCCGCCTGACCCGATTACGGGATTTGAAGCTGCGACGTCGGGCGTGAACCTGGCCAATCCGAAACTTCCCTGCGAACCATCCGACAAATCATGATCGACGTCGGCAAAGTTGGGATGATTGAGAAGATTGAAAACCTCGCCCCTCAATTGCACAGCGAATCTTTCCCCAAGTTTAAAATCTTTGATCACTGAAAAATCCAGGTTCACAAAGCCGGGCCCGTACACCAGGTTACGGCGCATATCGCCGAACGTACCCGGCGCTGGCGGCGTAAGTATGGTGCCGCCGGAAACGTAGCATCCCCCGAAGAGTTCGTCATCGGGCCCGTTGATCAGTTGGTCCGCGCCGGCCTGTCCACCAAGGCGAAATGCCTGGTTATAGCAGCGCTGGGCGGTTGGGTTGGCGCCGCCGGTAGCGTGATACAGAGGCGCGTCCGGATCAAAACCATACTGGACCTTGGTGAATTGATCCTCATCGAGAAAAGGAATCGGGGTATCTTTCGACCAATGTAGATTGGCCGGGTCGCCGGTGATGTTCCAGTGATCGTTGAATTCGCCGGTATGGCTGATGTCGTTAGAACTGTCATAGATGAACAGCGGCGATCCGCTCTGCGCGGTAAAGATGCCGTTTACGTGCCAACCCTCCAGCATTTGCGCGAATCCGTGTTTATTCGGCAGCTCATAGGTTACGGCAAAGGTAAAGCGGTTGCGAATATCGGAATCGGAATTGGAACGCTCGAACGCCGGATCGTAACTGTTCTGGATGTTGAATTGGCGATTGCTGCCGGACGTATCGATGGCATGCGCCCAGGTGTAACCGGCGACAAAGTACAAACCTTTTGTGGAGTTTTGCCGCAAGGTTACCTGAAGCCCGTGGTAGATCGAATCGGCTCCATTGCCCAGCTGATAGATGTTGCTTAAGGTCGGGAACTGAACATTAAATGGACGGCCGGACAGTCCATCGTCATCTGCGTCTCTGGCAGGATTGTTCTGGTTGATATCGCGGATGTTGTAAAGCCTCGTACCCTTGTTTCCCACGTAGGCCATGGTCAAGGCAGCGTTCTTCCAAACCTCTTGCTGAATGTTCGCGTTCCAGTTCATCACGTAAGGCGTGGAAAGGTCCTTGGTTGTACCGAATACAGGACACGGTAGATCGCTGGTGCAGCTGACATTGGAAAGCGACAGATCGCCATAGATGGGTGCACCACTCTTCCAGGCCGCGCTCATCGCATCGGGATCAGGCTCCAGAGTCGCGGTTACAACGTTGCCGCCCCCGGGTCCAACCGGAACTCCGGTCACGCCGGTCGGATTGAGAGCAATGCCGTTCGCGTTGGTGTTGTTCTGTCCGACAAAGACCGAGATATGCGGGATCTCATAAATAATTCCGCCACCCACCCGAAAAACGGTCTTTCCGTTGCCGTGCGGGTCCCAGGCAATCCCCAGACGAGGCGCGAAATTCTTGTAGTCGGTGTGGTAGGGCTCATCGAGTCCCTTTCCCACCTGCACTAATCCGACCGTGGGATCGAAGTTGGAAAGAAGGTTGTGCTCTTCGTGAATCGGCCGGCTGATGTCATATCGCAGTCCGGCATCGACCGTCAGTCTCGGAGTGACGCGCCAATTATCCTGGATGAACCCCCCGAAAGACTTCTGCGACACGATCCGCCGGCTATCTCCGACGAACACGAAACTGCCGCTGCGAATGTCTCCGGTGGTGAAGTCTTCCAGATTGCTGAAACGGATCTCGCCCGAGCCAAACGTATTTCGCAAATTGTCGGTGCTGCCGGTACGGAATTCTCCACCGAACTTCAGACTATGCTTGCCCCAAACAAATGTGGCGCTGTCGGTGAACTGCAGAGTGTCGTTTGGAGTGGTGTACAGAGGCCACGATTGGTTTCCGCCCAGGGTGTGCTGTACAAATCCGCCAATGCGAATCTCCGGCATTCCGAAATTAATCGGATCCGTCACTCCCGTATTCAAGCCATAAGTGGTTGCCGGATCGCTGTTGTGATCGGCCTGCACCACCTGCTGCCAGAAACGGTTGTAGCCAACTCTGAATTGATTGGTGAGGCGGCCCGTGGGTGTCCAGATCCAGCCTGCACCGATCACTTGCGCGCGGGTCTTTGACTGGGACAGGAACAACGGACTCACAACCGTCGTATCTTCCTCGGTCTGTACGCTGTCGCCGAGAAAGTATGTGCCGATCAGGTTGCTCTTGTCGGACAAGTGGTAGTCCAGTTTCAAAATTCCATTGTCTTCGCGGTTACGATTTCTTAGATCCAGATCCAGTGCGATATCCGGTCCCGGATTGAAGGGAAGGAACTTCGCCAGGTTCTGACTCACTGAGCTGCAATTTGCGGCAGCGGTGCACTCTGCAAAAGCGTCGGCGATGCTGTGACGGGGATCGTCACCGTTCGGAACTGACACCGGGACGTTTACCGACCCCGGATTGCCAACAACGTCACGCACGCCTTCGTAATTGCCGAAAATGAAAAGCTTATTCTTGACGATCGGCCCGCCCGCCGAAGCACCGAATTGATGAAAGTTCAAAGCTGCGACGGGGTCTGGGTCGCGATTGAACCAGTTGCGTGCATCCAGCGCGCTGTTGCGATTGAAGTAGTAGGTTGAGCCGTGAAATGAGTTAGTTCCGGACTTGATTCCAATATTGATAATCGCGCCTGGCTTCCAGCCATAGTCCGCCTCGGGGCTGGATTGAATGTTGAACTCCTGAATCGCATCAATCGGCAGGTGTGTGGCCGGCGTTCCTTCTACGCCTTCCGCGTTCATGACCGTAGTGCCATAGTAAGCGTCGTTGTCGTCGAGTCCATCGACTACGTAGTTATTGTCTTCCGGACGATTGCCATTCGCTGTAGTCGATAGAAATCCGCCGCCCGGTGTGCGCTGAATTCCAGGTTGCAGAATGGCCAGATTCTGGAAATCGCGGCCTAACAGCGGCAGTTCGTTGATCGCCTTGTTGGAAAATGTTCCGCCCAAAACGTCATTGGTCGTGTCCACGACCGGCGCTTCTTCCGAAACAGTTACGGTTTCGTTGGTTGCCCCAGGATCCAGTTTGAAATCGATTCGAACATCCTTGGCGACTTCGAGCTGCAGTCCGGTGCGCTGCGACCGCTTGAAGCTGGAAGCTTCCGCTGTCACCGTATAAGGCCCTGGTTCGAGGTTGGGGGCGTTGTAGTCACCAGCCGAATTCGTGGTGAGAGATCGCGTTATTCCTGTTGCCGTATTGGTGAGGGTCACACTGGCCCCACTGACGACCGCGCCAGACGGGTCGGTTACCGAACCCAGAATTCTGCCTTGATTCGTTTGCGCAGCAAGAAGGCAGCTTAGTACCAGCACACTTAAGACCAGGACGATTCCAGACCCGCAGGATTTCATACTTTTTTTCCCCATTCGATTTCTTTGCAGCAATTTTCGACCGCACCGGCATTGACGGCGGTGTGCCTGAAATTTAGTTGTGGGAGATGGTTACGATTCGATCACAGCCCGGATTCGAGCTTTCCGGCATCGACAAGATGAACTACCTGTTCGAGATTGTCGGCAGTGGCGCAGGAAAATGAGCTTTTGGCCATCTAATGCGTTTTGCCCCAGCGGCAAACCACGCAGGGAAGTTTGTCAAAGAAGGTATGGGAAGTCAATTACCAAAATGAAACAGGCGTTTCGTGAAAAGAATCAGTAAACGGCATTATTGGGCCTGGTTGTGCGGATTGCGCCAGTCTCCACCGAGATCGAATAGCTTTCTCCACCCTCGCCGGTCCACGATTTGAAATCGAAGTGTGAATGTGTCGGCGCCAGGTAGACGGCAATATTGTGAATGGTCAGCGGCGTACCCGGCCGGCAAACTTCGGGAGCGGACGTCACTTGCAGGAAGTAGGCGCCGCGTCCGGAACCCACAACCGTGCTCTTCCCGTCAGCTTCCACCAGCACCGCCGACTTTTCGTCAATCGCAACCTCTCGAGGCGTCTTTGCCCATCCGTCCTGCGCCAGCCGCGAAAGAAAGCCCAGGGTGCGGCCCATGCGATCGCGCTTTGCAAAGTGACTGTCGGTGAGCGTGTTTTCGAGATTCGGGACCTTCAGGAAATCGCGAGCCAGGGTCACTCGTTCGTGATAGGGATTCGGCAGCACATCGCTGGAGGCAAGATCGTTGTCGTCATCTTTATCGTTCAAACAAGCATAGGAAAATTGGCCCAGCACCGCCAGTCCGGCGCTGGTGCCGCCGATGGGTTTCCCGCCGGCCACGTTCGCGTTGATCGCATCTTCTACCGGCGTCCCTTTCCAGAACCGGACGTAACGGGCCTGATTGCCGCCAGCGATAAAAATCACTTCCGCATGACGAATGATCTCCGCTACAGCGGGGTCGTTGGCCGCCGCCTCGTCGGGAATGACCAGAGTGGCCACCGAGTTCGGTTTGCACAGATCGTTGACGTAGGAATTGTAGGCATCGTCGCCAAGCGCACGCAGGATCAGAAAGTCGCCACCATTCCCTTTCCCGCACAGCCAGCGGAAAGCATCATCAAGGTCTTTGCCTCCGCCCATCATGGCGGTGCCCGCTTGCGGCGTCGCCGTGCTGTCCGTTTTCGAACCCATTCGAAAATACTGATAGGAAGATGCCCCGGCCAGACTGGAGAAAAGGAGTATTGTCAAAAGCAGGACACTTTGGAAGGTTGCGGAACGCTTGCGATTTTTAGTCATGATTGGAATAGCTAAGTGATCGGACAATTTAACCTCTGTTCGCCTCGCTAGTCTATAGACGACGGGCGGAACGGTCTTTCAGCAGGACGCATGGTTGACAGCCGGAACTCCCTGTCATCCTTAGCGAGGAGGATCGTCCGCTTGCGGACGATCCCGACGAGTCGAAGGCCCCCTGCTGAATTCACGTTGCATCGCGAATTGGAATTTGTTGGCTGCTGTCTGGGCAAAGATACTCTTTACGTGAAGCTTATAGGGGTTCTTCGACTGCGTGATTGCTTCGCGAAGCGGAGCAATCACTTCGCTCAGGATGACAAGAGAAACAGATGATGCATCGGACTCAGTTCGAGCAATGGATTCCCGCAGCACTCGACCGGGTTTTTCTTTTTTTTGCCAACCCCGAAAATCTGCCTCGGATCATGCCTCCGGAAACCGGAACTGAACTGGTGCGCGTGAATCTCGTGCCGCCCACGGGGAACCCCGTGGCGAACAACGCGCAGTTAGCCGGAGTCGGCTCCGAGATCGTTACGTCATTTCGTCCGGTCTCGTTTCTTCCCCTGCGCGCCCAGTGGATTGCCTTAATCACCGAGTTCGAATGGAATCATCATTTCGCCGACATCCAAAAGAAAGGACCATTCAAGAGCTTCACGCATCACCACCAACTTTCGCCGGAAACCAGGAACCAGGTAGAGGGAACTCTGATACGCGACGTGATCGACTACGACGTCGGATTTGGCCCTTTCGGGGAACTGGCGCAGAAATTTTTGATCTCCCTACAGTTGAAACGGACGTTCGAATACCGTCAAAAAGCCTTAGAAAAACTAATGTAGGCGCGAGCGCGCTCGCTCGTGCTCCGCCGGCACCAACCAGGAGTTCCACATTACATCGTCTTGGCTAGCACGAGCGACGACGCTCGCGCCTACATTACTTGTTCGGCTCGACCACTACCGCCGTTCCGTAAGCCAGCACTTCAGTGACGCCTTGCATCACTTCGGTGGCATCGTAGCGGGCCCCGACCACGGCGTTTCCGCCCAGCTCGGCAGAATGCCTGAGCATCAGATCAAAAGCCTCCGCACGGGTCTTCTCGCACAGTTGCGTCAGCAGCGTGATGTTGCCACCGAGAATAGTTTGCAGGCTGGCACCGATGGTTCCGAAAATTGAGCGCGAGCGCACCACAATGCCACGCACTACTCCCAGAGTGCGGACCACGCGAAAGCCATCGAGTTCGAATTGCGTGGTCACCATGTTGTGGGCCACCATCCGCCCTGGAGCATAGCCCGTGCTCATCGTATTCATCGTTCCTCCGTGCTCTTCTCTCTGGCAGTTACTATAACTACTCCAGCTGGGCGCTAATCAAAAATTCGTGCCCCTGGGTGTCATACTGAACACGCAGCACATTCGGTTTGCAACAAACCTGGCAGTCCTCGACGTAGGATTGAGTACGCCCGGCAGACTCGTCCACCGTCGTCTGGTTCCACTCGCCGCAGCCGGCGCATTGAAAACCAGTTTCCATCGCGAGTTTCATTTTCAACATTCCGGCACGGCTTGCCAATTGGAAATCAGGAACCCATATCAAGAACGCCTATAATGGCGTTCCCGTTTACTCTCGAAGCTCCAGACCTGGAGGCTGTATGGGTTCAAGACGCCGATTTCTGCAAGCCGGCACATTCGCCGCTGGCGCGAGTCTACTGACTCACGTGCCGTCGCTTCGGGCTGAAGAGGCTTGTACCGCGCTGCCTCCATCCATCGCCGGCCTGAAGTCAATGAAGGACGCCGTCAAACCGATCACAATTGAGGAGCGAGCTGCGCGTCAGGAAAAATCACGGCAACTCATGGCCGCGAATCACATCGATGCCATCCTCCTCATGGAAGGAACGTCGCTCGACTATTTTGCCGGCATGCAGTGGTGGGGAGGCGAGCGCCTCTTTGCCATGGTACTGCCGGCCAAAGGGCGGGCGCTTTGCGTCGGACCGGCTTTCGAAGAGGCCCGTGCGCGTGAACTGCTGGCCAATTCTCCAGAGGGAAAGCATGCCGACCTGCGCGTCTGGCAAGAGCATCAGAATCCCTACCAACTTCTCGCGCAGGGCCTTAAAGACCTGAATCTCTCAAGCGGCACCCTGGGCATGGAAGAATCTGTGCACTATGTCTTCAGCAGCGAAATTTCGAAAGCGCTGCCCCAGGCAAATATCGTCAGCGCCACCGCTGTGACGGCGGGCTGCCGCATGATCAAGAGCGATCACGAACTGGAATTAATGGCTTTGGCGAACCGCGCTACGCTGGCCGCGTATCACGCTGCGTATCAGAACCTGCGCGACGGCATGCCGCAGTCTGAGCTTGAAAAACTCGTGACCGCTGCCCACACTCAGCTGGGTTTCAGCTCAGAGGCCAGCATCGAGTTCGACGCGAATTCGTCGTTCCCTCACGGATCGACGCTGCCGCAGATCATTCGCGAAGGCACCCTGATCATGATTGATGGCGGCTGCACGGTCGAAGGCTACCACTCCGATATCACGCGAACGTTTGTCTTCGGAAAACCTTCTGACAAAATGAAAAGTGTCTTTGAAGTTGTGCACCGCGCCCAGACTGCCGCGCTGAAAACCGCGCGGCCCGGCGTAGAGTGCCAGGCTGTGGATGCTGCTGCCCGAAAAGTAATCAGCGATGCCGGATACGGTCCGGATTACAAATTCTTCACCCACCGGGTTGGACACGGCATAGGAATGGACGAGCACGAGTGGCCTTACCTGGTACGCGGAAATCCCACGGCGCTCGCTCGCGGCATGACCTTCAGCGACGAACCCGGCATCTATCTCGCGGGCGAATTCGGCGTACGCCTGGAAGACGACATGCACATCACCGCGGACGGCGCTGAGCTGTTCACGCCTCAAAGTGCGTCGCTCGAAGATCCCTTCGGAAAAGCGTGATCGCCTTCAATCCGTTGTAATCCTGAGCGGAGCTGTCATCCTGAGCAAGCTGTCATCCTGATCAAGCTGTCATCCTGAGCGGGCTGTCATCCAGGCTGTCATCCTGAGCGGAGTTCTGTCCATTCGCTCGCGAATGGACAAACGGAGTCGAAGGACCCCTATAAGCTTAAATTTGCTCGCCCTCAGGTCTTTTTCGCTGGTCAGGAACGCCACAAACTAATCGAGCTGGCTATAGAGGTCCTTCGACTGCAAGGACGCTTCGCTTCGCGAAGCATTCTCTCCGCTCAGAATGACAAATCGCGGGGGACGATTAAGCTTCGGGCACCGGCGGGCATCCGGGGAAGCTGAGCAGGTAGGTATTGCCAACGTAGCCTAGATATTTAATCCCAATTTCGCTGGTAAAGAATCCGTCGGCCGTCATCTCCCGCAGAAACGCGAAAAACTCTATGCCCTGGCTTAACCCCGGATCTTTATCGGCATTTTTGGAATAGGCAATCAGGTCTAGAATTTCTTTTTGCTGTTCTGGCGAAGAATCGATAAATGTTTTGCCGTAACGATCGGCGCATTGCCCATCCAGCCACATCAGGCCGCCGCCGAGTGTAAGTTGATATTTCGTATTCTCGCTGGTCAGCAGATCGATGAACTCCGGTGCACCCGCTTCTTTTGCCCCGCCAGAGTCTGCGTCCGCTGGAATGATGGCCTGGCACAGGAATTGAAGTGTCTTGTATTGATGTGGGGGAAAGAATTTGGGAACGTAAACCCCGGTCGTGGTTGCAGCTTTTTCCGCCGCCACCATGTGGTGCGCATATTCAGCCGCATGCGCCGGAATCACGCGCAAGACTGAACCCGCCATCGCGCCCATGGTCAGGGTTTTTAGAACGTCGCGCCGAGATATGGACTTGTTTGCCATTTTCCTTCCTAGAGACTTCCCTGCCTGGCTTCATCGATCAGATACTCCGATGCGCGCCACGAAAGCGCCATGATGGTCAGGGTGGGATTCTTGTCCGGGTTGGTCACGAAAGCTGCGGCATCAGTGACGAATAAATTCTTGACGTCGTGCGCCTGACAGTTTTTGTTCAAGACCGAAGTTCTTGGGTTGTTTCCCATGCGCGCGGTTCCGAGTTCGTGGATGATCACGCCGCCATCCTCGATGCCATAGGGGCGGCGACCATCGGGCTTCGCTCTGCTGATAAACGTTCCACCCGCGGTTTCCACGATGGAACGGAAGGTTTGCTGCATATCCTTGGCCATATTGATTTCGTTCTCGCTCCATTCCCAGTGGAAGCGAAGGACCGGAATGCCCCATTTATCCACCACCTGCGGATCGATGTCGCAATAACTCTTTTCGTTTGGAATCATCTCTCCGCGCCCGCCAAACCCGATGTAGGTACCGTACCGGCTTCGGCAGTGTTGTTTGAGGGAGGCGCCGTAGCCCTCATGATCTTCTAAAACCCTGTCAAAGTCGCCTACCCCGGGCATGTCGCGGCCGCCGTAAAACTCTATGTGATAGCCGCGAAGAAATTCGTTCTTGCGATCGTATCTCCACCACGGCATGTACATGTGCATCCCGCCGACGCCGTCGTGGTTGTGGGCCGGCATTTTTTCCAGTTGCGGAAAATATCCGCCGGCGGAACTGCCCACCGAGTCGGTCAGGTAACGTCCAAGTGCTCCTGAAGAATTGGCCAGGCCGTCAGGGAACATGGTCGAACGTGAGTTAAGCAACAGGCGGGCGGACTCGCAGGCGCTGGCCGCCACCATGAACGCTTTGGCATGCACCTGTTTCTCGGAACGGGTGGCTTTATCGATGTAAGAGACAGCTTCAGCCTTGCCATCTTTGCCCACAACGATCTCGCGGGCCATCGCCCCTGTAATCAGGGTGAAGCGGCCGGTTGCTTGCGCCGGCGGAATCATCACCTGACTCGAACTGAAGTTGGAAGCTGTGATGCAGCCCCGCCCACACTGGGCGCAGTAGTGGCAGGCGGCGCGTCCGTTCAGAGGCTTGGTCAAAATCGCCATCCGTGACGGCACACAATGGATATTCAATTTGTCGCATGCCTTCTTGACGATTGTTTCCGTGCAGCGGGGTGGTGGTGGCGGCAGAAAAATTCCGTCGGGCGCGCTGGGAATATTCTCTTTGGTACCGAACACACCGATGTAGGAT
The DNA here is from genome assembly GCA_963733545.1 of Terriglobia bacterium. Taxonomy (GTDB): domain Bacteria; phylum Acidobacteriota; class Terriglobia; order Terriglobales; family Acidobacteriaceae; genus JAIQFF01. The sequence goes on along the minus strand of CAVTDQ010000007.1, from coordinate 1,806,280 downwards.
TCTACTTTGTCGTAGTAAGGCGAAACCTCTTCATAAGTGATGGGCCAGTCGTCTCCCATACCGTCGCTGGAACGCGCCCGGAAATCAACCGGAGCAAAGCGCAGCGCGATGCGTCCCCAGTGATTGGTCCGGCCGCCCACGATGCGGGAGCGGAACCAGCGGAATTGTGATCCCGGAGCCGAGGTGTAAGGCTCGCCATCGATCTCCCATGCGCCATTGGGCGCGATGAATTCGTCGTTTAATTCATGGCGATGCTCGCCGCCCACACCTACACCGCGGTGCGGCAGCTGGTAAGGCCAGACGTGCTCCTTGTAATCTTTTTCCGGATTCAGCGGCGGGCCCGCCTCCAGCATCACGACATTAAGGCCGCCTTCAGTGAGAACTTTCGCGGCGGTACCTCCCGCCGCGCCCGACCCTATGATGCAGACGTCATACACCTTCGGTGAGCGAATTACTTGAGCCATTAAATCTCCGAGAAAGGCGAACCTCTAGAAGCGCACTTTTGCCAGATATTCGTAACTGGTTTTGGCGCTGGCAAAAGGATCTTTTGGATGATCGTGTTCGACAAAGTAGTGTTTGATTCCGGCCTTGTCGGACTGCGCGAAAATCTTCTTCCACTCGATAATCCCGCTGCCCACCTCGGTCATCTCGGGAAGCGAGTCTCCGAAATTTTGGCCGCCGGAGGCATCCACCTTCGGAATCTTTGTCAGATCCTTAACGTGAACCAGCGGAAAACGCCCGGGATATCGATTGAAATATTTAAACGGATCCTGTCCGCCAACCATGATCCAGCACAGATCCATTTCCATCTTCACCAGCTTGGGATCGCATTCCTCCAGCAGAATGTCGTAAGGAAGTTTTCCGTTGACCGGGAAAAATTCGAACCAGTGATTGTGATACGCAAACTGGATGCCGGCTTTCTGGCTGGCTTCGCCGGCGCGATTGAAAGTCTCCGCCGCCCGCTTCCAGCCGTCCGGCGCTTTGCGCACATCGTCATCGATATATGGATTGACCAGGTATTCGTGTCCAACCACGTGGGCAGCATCGAGCACGCTGGAAAATTTGTCTCCGAGGCTTTTGTATTCGATGTGGGCCGACGGTCCGGTAAGGCCGTGGCGGTCGAGCATGGCCCGCACTTCCTGCGGTGTATGCCCGTCGTAGCCCGCGAACTCAACTTCGCGATATCCAATCTCGGCGACCTTCGCCAGCTTGCCCTCGAAGTCTCCCTGCATCACGCTCCGGATGGTATATAGCTGCAATCCGACTTTCTCGATTTTGTGTTCGCTGGCAGCCCATGCCAGCTTTTGAGAAAGAACAGTGGCGGCAGTCATCGTGCCCAGAAAAGTCCGTCGATCCATGCCTTTTCTCCCCATAGTTAGAGTTCTCCTCTTTTCATTTGAGCCACTGCGTAATCGGCCGCGCGCGCGGTCAGGGCCATGTAGGTGAGCGAAGGGTTTACGCACGAGGATGAAGTCATGCACGCGCCATCGGTAATGAAAAGATTGTTAGCATCGTGCGCCTGATTGTGGGCATTGAGCACCGACGTTTTCGGATCGCGTCCCATACGCGCCGTTCCCATTTCGTGAATCGTCAAACCGGGAGCATTGTCTTCGAGAATCGGCTCGATATCTCTCGCGCCCGCCGCGGACAGCATTTCGGCCGCGCTGATCGACATATCTTTTAGCAGGGCGCGCTCATTCTCCCGCCACGCGCAGCTGATCCGAAGTACAGGAATGCCCCACGCATCCACTTTGGTTTTGTCGAGCGCGATGAAATTTTCGTGGTTCGGCAAACACTCACCGAAGCCATAAAAAGTCATCCGCCACGGACCTGGGCGGCTCAACGAATGTTTGAAATTCGCGCCGAAGCCTCGCATCTCGGTGCCCCGCTCCCATTTGGGACGGCTGGCGCCTCCCTGGTAGCCGTAGCCGCGCAGGAACAATGGATGCTTCTGCTTCACATTACGAAAACGTGGAACGTAAACTCCGTTCGGCCGGTTCCCCAGCGCGATGTGATCTTCGTTCCCCGGAATGTTTCCGCTGGCGCCACCCCCCATGCAGTGGTCCATCACGTTGCGCCCCAGTTCGCCGCTGGAATTTGCCAGTCCGTTGGGGAATTCCGTGGTGGAGGAATTGAGCAGAATGCGTGCCGACTCCAGCGCCGAAGCGCACAAAAAGACAATTCTGGCGCGAAACTCGATGGTGTCGTGGGTCTGTCCATCGATCACTCGAACGCCAGTGATCTTCCGCTTCTTGGAGTCGAACATCAGGCTGTGCACGACGCTATGCGGACGCACCGTGACCTTGCCGGTTTTCATCGCTGCCGGCAACGTAGAGTTGATGCTGCTGAAGTAAGAACGGGTGATGCAGCCGCGGGCGCAAGGTCCACAGTAATGACAAGGTGCGCGGCCGTTATGGGCCTGCGTCAGAATAGCGGTGCGGCCGATGGTCATCATGCGCTCGCCGGGAAAATACTTGGCGATAGCATCCTTGACCACCAACTCCGCGCAATTTAATTCCATGGGAGGCAGGAAGTGCCCATCCGGCAGCTGCGGAAGCCCTTCACGCTGGCCCGACACGCCTATGAAATCTTCAACGTGGTCGTACCAGGGCGCAATATCCTGATATCGAATCGGCCAATCCACGGCGATGCCCTCACGTTGATTGGCTTCGAAATCAAGATCGCTCCAACGGTACGACTGGCGGCCCCAGATGATCGAGCGCCCGCCCACCTGGCGGCCGCGTATCCAAAGGAATGGCTTGCCCGGCTCGGTGATGTAAGGATTCTGTTTGTCGCTGACGAAGAATTTGCTGTTCCATTCGTCCATGCCGCTGCAGGTTTCCTGAACGGGTTGGTTTTCCTGCACCTTCTTGCGATCGCTCATTCCCCGGTAACGCACTTCCCACTCGGGGACATGTTCCACGTAATCTTTTTCCGGCTCAATCGGGCGCCCGGCCTCGAGAACCAGCGTGTCCAGTCCCTTTTCGCCTAATTCTTTGGCGGCCCAACCACCGGTGATACCAGAACCGACAATGATCGCATCGTATGTCTTGGTTGCCATTTTTATTTCGCCGCCTCCTCTTCCAGAGGCGCACAACTGGCATGACTGGACGGGATGATTTCGCCGTGGAGTTCCTGCTCGAATCCAATTTGGGAGGTGTAGTAGCCGATCAGGGTAAGCTGCTTCATCATGTAAAAGAAATTTCGTTCGGGAGGAACATTTCGCCTTCTGCGATGATCCACTTCCCTGGCGCTGGCAACTTCGTCGTCGAGCGCATGGAGCACCTCAGTCTGCAACTTTTCTCCGCAGTCCACAAAATCCTTGCCAAACAAATCGCGAGCGCGTGAGTCAACATCCGTCAGACCGGTCAGGAAAATCGATTTCTCCTCGTCGTCGTACCATTCACTGAGAATCAGATCGATGAATTCATTGACCCGCGCGGCTTTGGCGCCGGGCGTGCTGGTCTGGGGAATGATGAGTTCGGAAATCACGGTTACCGTGGCATTCTGATGGGGATTGAGCGTCTTGAGAACCGCTTGCTCAGAAAGGTTCTGGTGAACCTCCTGAAACATTGAAAACGCCTGCCTGGACAGCAGCGGCAGCGCAGCCGCAGAGGCCAGGAGTCGTAATGCTTCACGTCGTTGCATGCTTTCTCCCGGAAACGCGCAGAATAGGCAGCTTACGCCGTGGCGGGAACCAAGGTCAATGCTGGAGACGCTGATGGTCAACCAAAAAGCGTCAACCACGAAGGACACCAAGGTAGACAAAGAAAGACCCGAAATCTAAGCCTTCGCGATACTTCGTGTCCTTGTTGGTTAACGATTTTGCGGTCTATTTAACCGACCCACTGCCGACCTGTGAGGGGATGGCTTTCCAAAGGTACGGATGCCGGCTGACGGAGAGGCGACAGCGGTGGCTCCCCTCAGGCAGTTCCGAGAATCTCGTTCCTCACGTTCTTCAATACATACAAGGCGCGCTCAACTCCGATTTCGCCGGAAAGAATAGGGTCTTCATTTTCGACACTGAAAATGCCCTGATAACCAACCTCCATGTAGGCCAGCATGATTTCTTTCCAGGTGCCGGCACTGTGACCATACCCCACCGCGCGGAAGGTTTCCGAAGCTCCGGCAAGATCGCTCTTCTCGAAGGCAAAATTCAGAACCCCGTAACGATCCAGGTTGTTCTTGTAGAAAGTGGTGTCTTTCATGTGGGCGTGAAAAATCGCGCCTTGCTTGCCCAGCATGCGGATCACCTCGACCGCATCGCACTGCTGCCAGAACAGATGGCTGAGGTCGCAGTTGGCCCCAATCTCTTCCCCAACGGCCTCCCGCAGACGCAGTAGCGTTTTGGGGTTGTAGACGACAAAATTCGGGTGCATCTCCAGCGCAATCTTATGAATTCCATGTTCGCGGGCGAACTTCGCCGCCTGTTTCCAGTAAGGAATTACTTTTTCTTTCCATTGCCAGTCGAGCATCTGACCGTACTCAGGCGGCCAGCGATAAGTGATCCAGTTGGGCATGGTTTCAGTTGGACCGCCCCCGGGGCAACCCGAGAAACCCACGATCACGCTTACTCCCAGCCGCTCGGCCAGTAACACGGTTCGACGGAACGATTCGGCATCACGCTCCGCCACCTTCGCGTCGGGGGAAACCGGATTGCCGTGACAACTGAGCGTCGCCACCTGGATGCCACGATCTTCAAATTTCTTTTTCCAGGCACGTGGCTTTTGCCGGATCGTCCAGCAACTCTTTCACCGGGCAATGCGTGGAGTTGGGATAGCCTCCGGTACCGATCTCCACCGCCTCCACACCCCATCCGGCAAACTTTTCAATCATCTCTTCCGTCGACAAGTTGGGGAATGCAGGATCGAAGACGCCGACAGGAATCTTCCGCAGTTTTCCGGGTGAGGCTGGCTTTTCACTGGATTGCGCCGCTGCAGCGCTGGCGCCCAGCGCGGACGCAGACCGTGGAGCAGCTGCCGCCACCGCTAACAAGCTGGATGTAGTAAGAAAATCGCGTCGACTGCGGGAATTAAGTGCGGACTTCTGATCCATGGATTCTCTCCCGGTAACTTACGCGTGGCCAAGGAATATATTGCTGCGCCAGCATTATACGCAGGCGCCATCAGCGCCGATAAAAGAATCGCGCTTTGTCCAGTCAGCACTCAATTCACTTTTGCGGTCATGAGATATATGTCTACCGCCATAGCCGGTTGACAATCATGACGGTTTCCAACATGCTTTGGTGCCCGATGAGAAAGCCGCGGAAACTAACGCGTCCTGCTTCAGTCATGAGCCCTTCGGCTCGCATCAGTCTTCTAAGTCCTAAACGACAGCTCATTATCCGTCCCGCTTTCGAACGGCCCAGCGAATTCGTTCTGATGAGCGTGCGGGCCGTGGCCAAGCGGCTCAAGACCGATCCCGCCACCATGGTGAGGATCGTTCGCGGAATGAAATTTGAGTCGTACCGTGATTTCCAGCATTACGTGCACGAGCTGTCGATCGCCCACGCTACCTCGCTCGATACCATGCAAACCGGCCCGGCGGGAAAGTCTGCCATCTCAACCCAGGTGCGGGCTTCGCTGGATCAGGATATTCAGAACCTGAGCCGCCTGTCGCAAAGCCTTGAGCCGCGGCGGATCGCAGCCCTGGTGCGGCGGCTTTACTCGGCGCGTCGGATCGTCCTGCTGGGCGGCGACCTGGCGGCAAACCTCGTAAACTTTCTCGAACACCTGCTGATTATTCTCGGGCTGCCGGTGACCAGCGCAACTTCGCCCGCCGAAGTGGTCCACAAAGTTCGCCTGCTGCGCAAGCGTGACCTGGTGATCGCCGTGAGCCACGGCCGCGGGCTGCGCCAGACTGTGGAAGGCTTGCGGCAGGCGCGCGCCAACGGGGTTTACTGCGTAGGCATCACGAACTCGCTGGTTTCGCCGATTGGAGAGTTTGCTCACGAATTTTTTCTCACGTCGATTTCAACTCCTTCGTTCGGCTCTTCCTACGTCGCACCCATGGCTTTGTTCAACGTCATCGTGCTCGCCTGCGCTAATCACCGGCGCGCTCGAACCCTGAAGCTGGTGAAGCTGTTGGAAGAGGAGCAGCGTCACGGCTTCCGCTGGTACGAGTCATAAAGGAATGCCGATCCCGTCCTTGAAATATTTCCCTCGCTACCGCTTCCGGCTCCTGGCAACTTTCATTGGACTGTGTTTTATGCCCGCGGTGCAGGGACATGCCACCGAACCTCCGTCCCCACCCACTTACAACGTCCGCATGGAAAACGGATGGATTCCGATGAAAGATGGAGTCCGCTTATCGGTTACGCTTTACATGCCGGATGGCGGTACGGCCGGAGAAAAATTTCCCGCCGTGCTCGAGTATCACCCCTACCGCAAGGATGACGGCACCGCCGCCCGCGACTATCCCATCTTCAGTTACTTCACACGCCGTGGATACGTCTGCGCCCGCATCGACATTCGCGGCTTCGGCACCAGCGAAGGTTTACCCACCGACCGCGAGTATTCGCAACAGGAACAACTTGATGGGCTGGAAATTATTTCCTGGCTGGCGCATCAACCCTGGTCGAATGGCAATGTAGGCATGATGGGCATCTCCTGGAGCGGCTTTAACTCTCTGCAGATGGCCATGCGGCACGCGCCCGGCCTCAAGGCCATCATCGCCGTAGCTGCTACCGCCGAACTCTTCCATGACGACGTCCACTATGTCGACGGTATGGCCCATGTCGACGAGTTTGAGTTGAACATGGACATGGCGCCCGGCATCACCGGCGCTCCCGATTACACCCTCGATGAGAAAGTCCTTGGCCCGCGTTTTGAAACTCCGCCATGGTCGCTAACGTATTTCAAACATCAGCATGACGGGCCCTTCTGGCGAAGCCCGGTGCGCCCCTATGCCGATATCAAGGTTCCGTGTTTCCTGATCGGAGGCCTGCTCGACGGCTATCGCGACAGCGTCACCGACATGCTGCAACAGACGAAAGCGCCGCTGAAAGCAATCGTCGGCCCCTGGAACCACACCTTCCCTCATGATGCCGTGCCGGGTCCGCAGATCGAGTGGCGCGAAGAAGCTGTTCGCTGGTGGGACTACTGGCTGAAAGGACGTGACACCGGCGTGTTGAACGATCCCAAACTTGTCATCTACATGCAGCACTGGCATCCGCCCGATCCGAACCTGGAAAATGTTCCCGGCGAATGGCGGCGGGAGAACAGCTGGCCGCCAGGCGACGCCAAGTCTTCAGCTATGTTTCTCCAGCCCAACCACAGCCTGGCCAGATCCCCGGCGCCGAAAGACGTTCACAAACTCAAATACGTTCCTTCGGCGGGTGTTGAATCCGGATTCTGGTGGGGCGAATTATTAAGCGACCCGCGCCCGGTAGACGCTTTCAGTCTGGTATACGATTCCGCGCCGTTAACCGAAGAAGTTGCGATCCTGGGCCATCCGCACGCCATGCTCCAGGCGTCGTCCACCGCGCCGCTGGCGGATTGGTTCACGCGCCTCTCAGATGTGGCTCCCGATGGAACCGTCACTCAAATTACCGGAGCAGGATTGAACGGAGCGCAGCGCCAATCGATGACCGAGCCACGTGATCTTGAACCGGGCAAAGTTTATCCGCTCGAGATCACCATGCACTTGACGTCGTGGGTTTTTCCCAAAGGCCACCGCATCCGCCTGGCGATTTCAAATGCCTTGTGGCCAATGGTTTTGCCAACTCCATACTCGATGACTACATCCCTCAATCTCGGCGGCAACAGCGGATCGCGATTGGTCCTTCCAGTCGTACCGTTAAAAGGCGAAGCCGCTCCCCCATTCAAATCGCCGCAACCGTCGGAAGAACGGAAAGACATCACCGACGTCGGCTTTCCCTGGCCCGGGGACTGGAAGCTTGAACGGGACGAAGCCAGTCAAAAGGCGACCGTCTATTGGAAAGGCAAGGCCGAAGAGCACTATCCCTGGGGAAAAGAACTCGACTACGAAAGCCTGACCTACAAAGTAGACGACGCGCATCCTGAAACCAGTCCGGTCGAGGGTGAAGCCGAAACCATCTTCCTGTTGAAGGACCGAGAACTGAGGTGGCGTGGACATTTGTCAGTGACCACCGACCAGAAGAATTTTTACTACAAGTACACCAGGGAATTGCTGAAAGATGGCCAGAACGTGAAGCAGAAAACGTGGGAAGAGACAATTCCCCGCGACCACCAGTAGAATTCAATCCTCTGTCATCCCGAGCGCTGTCTCTGGCCGCGCGTATGCGCGGTGCGAGCAAGTCGAGAGACCCTACAATCAACACAAAACATAGCTTATAGGGGTCTCTACGACTATGCGGGAACGTTTCGCGAGCGAAACGTTTCGCGACGCTCAGGATGACATCTGCTGGTGAACTCAAGAATTATTGCTTGTAAACTTTCCCGTCTTTCATCACAAACTGCACATGCTCCAGCACCGTGATGTCCTGCAACGGGTCGCCGTTGACTGCGATCACATCTGCGTACTTGCCCGGAGCGATAGAGCCCACCACGTCGGCGTGTCCCAGCAAATCTGCCGCCGAAGTTGTGGCTGCCTGGATCGCCTGCATCGGGGTCATGCCGTATCGCACCATGAACGCAAACTGCCTGACGCTGCGGTCGTAGGGACAAACCCCGGCATCGGTGCCGAAAGATAATTTCACTCCCGCCTTCAGGGCTTTGCGAAAGTTCTGCCGGTGCAACTCTCCCAGTTCCGCGTCGTGCTGCAGAAAATCTTTTGGGATCTTTCCCAGCTTCCCCGCTTCCTGGATGCACTCTTCATCGTAAATATCCATGTCCAGATAGGTTCCGTGCTGTTTGGCCAGCGCGATACCTTCGTCATCGATCATGGTCGCGTGTTCGATGGAAGCCACGCCTGCCCGAATCGCATTCTTGATTCCCATGGGCGAATGCGCATGCGCCTCTACGCGCAGCCCGAAATGGGCGGCCTCGTCGACTGCGGCCTGCAACTCTTCAACCGTAAACTCCTGCGATTTTGGATTGCTGCCGTGGGTCAGCACCGCTCCGCTGGAGAGGACTTTGATGTGATCTGCCCCGTCATGCACCAGTTGCCTGATCCTCTGCCGCACTTCCCATGGGCCATCCGCTTGTCCGTAACGCAGGTCCCAGGGCAGAGTGATGTCCGGCGCAAATCCGGTCATTGCGCCCGCGCCGCCAGTGATCGTGATGTAGGCTCCAGCCACATACATGCGCGGGCCCTCGATCGAACCATGAGCGATCGCGTCGCGCATGGCAACGTCGTTCAACGCCCGATAAACTCCCACATCACGCACCGTGGTGAAACCTTCCCTAAGAAAAGTGCGAGCGTTGGGAACCGACGCAAACGCAGTCTGAGCCGCAGACAATTTGAGTTGCAAAAATGGATCGCCGTCTTCGGCTGGCGCGTCCGCTAAATGGGTATGGCAGTCGATCAGGCCAGGCAGCACCGTCATCTGCGAAAGATCAATTACTTTAGCGTCCGGCGGAATCGTCAACCCTTTGCCCACCTGTTCAACCTTGTTGTCGCGGATGAGAATGACCTGATCGCTGAGCATGGTTCCGGCCTGGGGATCAACCAGGTGGCCTGCCTTGATTGCGGTCACCTGGGCACCCGCGCTCGCGGCGCACGACAGCCACAACCCCAGCAGGAATGCGAGAGCTTTCGTCAATTGCATCACCTCAATTTTGATGGTGCTGAAAGAAATTACAGAATCTGATTGAAACTAGTCCGCAGCCGCAGCCTGAATCTCAACGCCACTCTTTAAATCCGCCGCCAGCAGCCGATGAAACAGATGCTCGCCTGCCTCGCGGCGCACCGACAATCTTCCCGCCCCGTAAGCTCGCGACTTCAAACCACGCTGCACCGCTTCGCAAATGCCCAGATCTTCTTCCTGCACCCGCGCCCCAACTGCCACGCTTTGTTCGTTGTACTCGCGGCGGGCTTCGCTCAAGTCGCCGAAATAGAAATCAAAAATCACCCGGCAATGGTCGGCATCAACCGGTAGCACCAGGTTGGTGTCCATGTAGCCTTCGTAACAATTGATCATCAGGTTGGGATATTGCCAGAAGTACCAGGCGCGGTCGCCCTGGCGGGTCGACGAAGTGGCCGCGTCTTCATTTCCCGCTACCATCGGACTTGACTGCAGGCAGTAGCGATCTTCGTTTTCGATGGTGTAAGCCTTGTAGTCAAGCACCGAACTCAGGCCCTTATGGAGATGAGGAACGTGGTATCCGCCATCGAGAAAGTTATCCACGAACACTTTCCAGTTACAGTGGATGTCGTAAGTGCGGCTGTCGAAGTACTGCAGGCGGCTTACGCCCAGCGGCGCCACACGTTTGACCAGGCCGCCCAGAAAATCCTTGAGCGGCGCAGCTTGCGGATCCAGATTCACGAAAACGAATTTTTCCCAAGTCTCGGTCTTCACCGGAATCAGGCCGTTTTGCTGGCGATCGAAGTTCTTCACGCCGTCAAACTCGGGCATGCCTTTGAGCGAACCGTCTAACCCGTAATTCCACCCGTGATAAGGACAATGCAGGATCGAAGCCTGGCCGCAGGCTTCGGTGACCACCGCGGCCGCATGATGCCGGCAAACATTGAAGAAGCCTCGCAACACGCCGTCATTGCCGCGCACCACGACGATGGGTTCACCCGCAACGGTGGCGGTCACGAACTGGCCCAGCTTCTCCACTTGTTCCAGCCGCCCAACCAGTTGCCAGGTCTTGCCGAAGACCGTTTGAGCCTCGAGCTCGGCGATCCGGTCGTCTACGTACCATGTCCCGGGAATCGTCGACGCGTCCGCCAAAGCTGCTTCGTCGTCATACTCCGAAAGAATTTTTCCTACCGACATGTGCCTGTTGTTCATACACCAATCGCCCTCTTCAGTACGTCCAGAAATTGCGAGATGCGTGCATCTTTCTTCTCCTGCGGGTCGCCCGGTTTCCGGAACAATCCGGGATCAAGCTCTTCCGTCAGCAGCGCATCCTGAAAACGTTCCATCGTCCAATCCAGAATGGAAACCATCATCTCCTGGTCCATCTCACGAAGAAGTTCTCCACGCTGCAGGCCGTATCGAACAAACGCAACCGTACCGTAAGGGTCTTCTGCCAGAAGGAACCGGTTGATTTCTCGTTTCAGGGTCAGATCGGTACCGTAATTCCCCAGCAGCGAAACGCGATATGGTATCCAGTCTTCATGCAGCAGATGTTCCGTGCTCACCAGCCAGTAGCGCAGGACTTCGAAAAATCCACGCTCGCGCACTTCTTCCGGAGCGTCAAGGTAACGCGGAAATGATCGCACCGCCTTCTTGTACACCTCAAAGAACAATCCATCTTTGCTTCCGAAGTGTTGGAAGATCGATCCCTTGGCGATGCCCAGTGCGGCCGCGATGTCCGCGACCCGGGCGGCATGATAACCCTGCTCCGCAAAGTGGCGCATGGCGGCATCGATAATCCGGGTGCGCTTGCCTTCAGAACGGGGCCGGGACGGCATGCTGCGGTAACGCGGCGGGGATACAAGGCTGCTTCCAATTCCACTCATATCTGACCTCAAGTCATAAGACTGTACAGAATCTGAACAGGAATTTCAAACATGTTTCTTAACATCTTGCAGTGATGTATCTTGCTTTTGTAACTTTTTGTAACTTCAGGTCATTAAAGTGTCGTCGGCTGCGGTCGCGAAAATATATGACGTAATCGTCGTTGGCGGAGGCCACAATGGCCTGACCGCCGCCGCCTATCTGGCCCGCGCTGGACTCTCAACCCTGGTCCTCGAACGTCGCGAGATTGTCGGCGGTTGCTGCGTCACGGAGGAAATTGCCCCCGGATGCCGCGTCTCCACTACTTCCTACATCGCCAGCATGTTGCGCCCCGAGGTGATTTCCGACTTGCGCCTCGCCGAACACGGGCTGCGCATGGTTCCCTGCGATCCTGCGATTCAAGTTCCTTTTCCCGATGGGGACGTCGTCCCCTGGTGGGCCGATCGCGAACGGGCCAAAGCCGAATTTAAAAAGATTTCGCCGAAGGATGCCGAAACTTTCATCCAGGTGGACGATCGGCTCAAAAAACTGGCGCGCTACCTGCAACCTTTTTTCATGGAAGCCCCGCCCGAGATCGACACCCGAAGCATGCGCGGGTGGGGCGACCTGTTTCGCGTAGGAAAGAAATTTCGCGGGATTTCCAGCGACGAAGTCTCGCAACTGATTTCTTTTTTGACCGGAAGCCTGGGCGAATTTCTCGACCACAATTACGAATCCGAAAAAATAAAAACCATGTTCCTCGCCAACAACGTCTATGGCAAACATGGTGGTCCCTATCAACCCGGTACCGCGATTGGTTTGCTCTTTCATTTGTTGAGCGGCGGCGAGCACGAGCTACAGGGTTTCTACGGCCACGTCATGGGCGGCATGGGGGCCATCACCCAGGCCATGGCCGCCTCCGGGCAAAAATTGGGCGTTGAAATCCGCACTTCCGCCCCGGTCGCTCAGATCGACGTTCGCGACGGACGGGCTCGCGGCGTCGTCCTGGAGGACGGCACCGAGATTCGCGCACGCATCGTGGTCTCGAATGCCGACCCCAAGCGAACCTTTCTGAAAATGGTCGCGGCTTCCGAGTTGCCGGAAGATTTTTTACATTCCATTCGTGGCATCAAGATGGAAGGCCCCTGCGCAAAAGTTAATATGGTGCTTGATGCCGAACCACATTTCACCGGAACATCACCCACCGCCACCGCTCTCGAACGAACGTTCTACACTCTGGTGCCTTCACTTGCCTTTGCCGAGCGCTGCTACGACACTGCCAAATTTGGTGACATTCCGGAAGAACTCTGGGTGGATTGCGTTGTCTCTTCCAATGCCGACCCGTCGCTTGCTCCTGCCGGAAAACACATTCTCACCTGCTTCGTGCAATACGTGCCTTATCACTTGCGCGACGGCAATTGGGATGAAAAGCGCGGCCTGTTGGGCGACCGGGTAGTGAAAAAGATCGCAGAGTACGCGCCCAATGTGCCCAACGCGATTCTCGCCCGCCAGGTGCTGACGCCGCTCGATCTGGAGCGTACTTACGGACTCACCGAAGGCAACATCTTCCACGGGGATCTGCGCCTCGAGCAACTGTTCTTCATGCGCCCGGTCTCGGGCTGGTCTCAGTACCGCACTCCCGTGGACGGCCTGTATTTGTGCGGAGCGGGCGCGCATCCCGGCGGCGGCGTGACCGGCGCCCCGGGCCACAATGCAGCTCACCAGGTTTTGCGCGACTGGAAAAAAGGAAGATTAAAAGAGGCAGCAGCATAAATTTGCTCCGTCTAACTGAGAACCGGGAACTGAAAACTGAGAACTGAAGTTAACTCTCGTAATGAATTTTTATAAAGCTTAAGCAGTCATTCGGGGTTTCATCAAATGAAGCTCGATCCGAAAACCGATGCACATGGCGGTGCCAGGACTACAGCGGATGTTGTTATCCTGGGCGCCGGCGTCATTGGCGCATCGATAGCGTTTCATCTTGCCCGGCGAAAAGCCGGCAGGATCGTGGTCATCGACAAAGGCCACGTGGGTCAAGGCGGAAGTGGGCGCTCTTCCGCGCTGGTCCGCATGCACTACAGTTATCCGCCAGAGGTGCAACTGGCGCTGGTGAGCCTGCACATTTTCGAGCACTGGCGCGAGATCGTCGGCGAACAGGGAGACTTTCGCAAAACTGGATTTGTACGGATCGTTCACCCCGGCGAAACCGCGCGCCTCAAGCAGAATGTAGAAATGCAGCGCAAGCTCGGCGTCAACGTAAAGCTGGTTGACCGTCACGAACTCAAAGAACTGGAACCGGATTGGCAGGTCGAGGAAGTCGAACTCGCGGCCTATGAACCCGATTCAGGCTACGGCGACGGCGCCGGCGTGGCGAATGATTTCCTGACCCGCGCCCGCGAACTTGGTGTCACTTACCTGTCAAAAACCGAAGCTCAAGAATTTCTCCTCGAAGGTGACCGGTTGCGCGGGATCAACACCGATCGTGGCGAAATCGCCGCGCCGGTTGTAATCGCGGCGACCGGCCCCTGGACGCAGCCGCTGTTCAAGCGCATCGGAGTTGATCTTCCAATCGAAACTGAATATCACCAGGTCGGCATCCTGAAAAATGCACCCGGAATGAAAGGCGGCGGTTGCGCCTGCATTGACTCCGTAAGCGCAACCTATTTCCGGTCTGACGCGCATGACAAGTTTTTGATAGGAGACTTCTACGGCCAGCGCGGCGCCGATCCCGACAACTTTCCGCAGCGCGCTTCCGACGAGGGGCTGGAAGAAATCATCGAGCGGGCCTGCCGTCGCGTGCCCAAACTCGAGAATGCGGAGGTCATGCGCGGCGTGACCGGCGTCTACGACATGACCCCGGATTCGCGGCCGCTGCTGGGGGAAGTTGGCGCCGTCCGTGGATTGTATGTGTGTGCCGGCTTTTCCGGCATGGGCTTCAAGATCTCTCCGGCGATTGGTCTCGTAATGTCGGAACTGTTGCTCGACGGAAGCGGCAAGACCGTCGACATCAGCTCATTTTGTCCCGGCCGTTTCGCTGCCGGCAAGCCCATCAAGGCAGAGTTCGAATACAAAGACGACTAGTGTTGCACGTTGGAATTTGTCATCCTGAGCGGAGGCTCTCCATTCGCTGCGCGAATGGAAAGACGCAGTCGAAGGACCCCTGGCAGAAAAAGTTCGCTGCAGATATTAGGATTTTGAATTTTACTTACGTCAGCGCACCCGGCCGCTCACAGCTGTAAGGGTCCTCCGACTTCGAGATTATTCGCGAAGCGAAACAGTCTCTACGCTCAGGATGACAGTAAAGATTTCATAAAATTCAAGGAGCAAACATGCCAACAAAAAAAGGAATTCTTGAACGGCTCAAGGACGGTCCTGTCCTGGGCGACGGCGGTTATCTGCTGGAACTGGAAAAACGAGGATGGGTGCGCGCGGGTCCGTTCACTCCTGAAGTCGCCCTGCTTCATCCTGAGGCGCTGCGCGAACTGCACGTGGAATTTCGCGAAGCCGGCGCCGATGTTCTACAGGCCCTGACTTTTTACGCCAGCCGCGACAAACTGGCTACCGTCGGACTGGAAAACAGGCTCGACGAGTTGAACCGGTCGGCTGTACGTATCGCGCGCGAAGTCGCCGGCGACAAATGCCTGGTCGCAGGAAATCTCAGTCTCACCTGGATGTACGAGCCCGGCAGTCCCGCCGCCGCGGACCGCGTTCGCAGAACCTTCGACGAACAACTGGCCGTCCAGGTGGATGAAGGCGTGGACTTCATTATCGGTGAAACTTTTTCCTGGTTGGGCGAAGCCCTCATCGCGGTGGAACAGGCAAAGAAAACCAAATTGCCGGTGATGGTCACCATCTGCTTCGAAAACGAAGACCAGACCGCTGACGGCAAATCAGCTGCCGAATCCGCCAAGGCGTTGCTTGACGCCGGTGCTGACATCGTGGGCATGAATTGCCTGCGTCCACCGGAACACACGCTTGGCGCGATGGAACAAATGCGTAAGGCGGTCTCCGGCTATCTGGCATGTCAGCCGGTGGCGTACCGCACGCCCAGGGAAAAACCCGATTTCACCAGTCTGCCGGAGTTTCCCTTGGCGCTGGATCCGCTGCAGCTCACCCGAAAAGAAATGGGCGACTATGCGCTTCGCGCCAAAGAAATCGGAATCAACTACATCGGCTCATGCTGCGGCTCCGTCGCCATTCACGTCAGAGAGATGGCCCGGGTGCTGGGCAAGCTGGGAGAAGATGGGAGAGTCTGGAAAAAAGGTGGCGAGAAGCCCATGTCAGCGTACGAGTACTACGGACACGACGAGGTGGGTGCCAAAAAATGATTCACAAAAGCAATAGCAGCCAGTTACAAAAATTAGGCCAGCCCTTGTGGCTGGCCTTTTCTTTGGGAAAGATTCGTTTCAGAACTGCACCGCTTTCACAACATTTGATCCCGGGACCAACTGCGTTGGAACGGGCCAGCAGCGGCCGCCCGTTCGTATTGTGATAAAGCTAAGTCATCTGCTGACACCAGTTGTCACGTATTTGTCATTTTCTTGTTAACCAGACCGGCTAATTAAATTGTAAAGGGATGGGTCGAAGTCGATGCGCGCCCGGTGGATCCAGGAGCTAGCGGCGGTCGTAGGCGGCATCATTCGCAGCCGGAAGATCATAATCGTGGCCGTACATATTCTTGTGGGCTGGCGGCAGATTCGCTTCCGCGAAACGCAGGACGCCCAGCGTCGAGTCGCCACCCGAAACCGTGACTTCGCGGCTCATTCCTTTCAAGGTTTCCGGCAATGCGGATTCGTACCACACCCGAAGCGTGTATTTGCCGCTGGGCACATCGGGAATTACGATTTGGCCGCGCGGGTCAGAAATACCGTAGTAGGGGGTGTCGATTGCGATCACCACCGCGCTCATCTCGGGGTGAATATTGCAAAATATATAGGACACTCCCGGCTTGTCGAAGTGGACGTCGCGAGTGCTGCCGGCTTCATAGAGTCCAAGGTCGAAGCGCTTGCCTTCAAACAGCGAGAAAACGTTGTGAAAGAAGGGATCGCGATTGGGAAACCCCACGACCGATCCCACCGGCACCACCAGCACATGCGGCGCGAAGCTTTTCGCTCGCTGCACCAGGCGCGGAGACTGCCCCGTCTGAAAAACTGCCGGTTTTGCCGCTCCTGCCTCAGGCGTCAACCATACCACCACGTTTCCGGATTGCTGCGGCTTGGCAGGCTTGTCGTGATTCATCAACTCCACGCGCGCGGTCAGCGTGACTTGTTCCGCACCGGCCAGCGAGGCGCACAGCAACACCAGGCAGTGCCAGCTTCCGCGAGTTAGTTGCTTTCGCCTCAAAAGAAAATTCCCAGAATCAAATCTACCTGATCGGCAGAAGGACTGCCGGCGTCGATATCGAATGTTCTAAGGTGACGGTATTCACCCGACAAGAGCAGGTCCGATCGCGGCCGATAGATGACATTCACCAGTGAACTGCGATTTTGCAGCAGCGGCGCCGGAAATCCCGGGCTCACCGAGAAGCCGCGGACATCCGAGGCAAATGGATTATCCACGCCGAAGGCGCCATTGAATTCCAGCTTATCGGTGGCTTTGACTTTCAACTGTGACCAGCCGCCGGCGGAATTCAATGCTCTTAAATTTCCTTCCTGAACTGGGTCAGCGCTGAACAGCACACTGCGGCCCACACCTCCACCCAGCCCTCCAATCGCGCGTCCGCGATAGAACTCGCCGCTTAAACTGACGCGTTGGGTCAAGGGAAGGCTCCAGTCTGTCATTGCAGCCCAGCCATCGACATTGTGTCCGAAGCTCCAAGCCTGGCGGCTATAGTAGCCGGCGGCGCCCACGGTCAGAGGCATACCAAAAGTTTTGTGTGTCCATGCCACCCGCGCGGCATATGCGGGCTGTCCCGAACTCTCTCCCGCCTGGGCAAAGGGCGCGAAGGAGGGTGGCAGCTCCCCGGTGACGTTATCCATGATGCCGCCCTGCACCAGGACGCTTTGCGACTCCGAAAGATTAAAGCGATGCTCGATGCGAACCTGCGGAATCCATCCCCAGAGATTGCCCGCATAACTGAAAGCCGGAACTGAAAGCGAAGCGAATGAAGTCGGCGAGAGCGGCGAGATGAATGCGTTGTCCTGTCCTGCGACAATGGAAGTGTCTTTCCAGTCCAAACGCACTGTGGCGGTTCGCAGACGCACCAGCCCGAAATTAACCCCGTTGGGGAGGTTGGGCGATCCTCCCGCAAAATCAACCTGCATGCTTCCCGAAGTCCGCGCCCCCGCCAGTTGCGGCCCAAAAACTTCAAGTCCAATTTCAGACTGCCGCAGGCTGGCGCCGAACGTGTGATCTGAGACATTCGGAATAGTTGGAATCGCCCAGGTGGGGACATCCTGATTGTCGATGTAACCACGATTACTGAATACGTTCAGCAGCGCAATGCCCGATAGCTTGACTCGATACTTTGACGCGGATTCGACTTTGGTCTGGTACTGGTCCTCCAGCTTGCTGTTCTGCAACTGTGACGACTCTTCCAGCGCGGAAACCCGCTCTTCCAGCGGAGGCGGAGGCGGCGGCTCTGAACTAGCCTCTCCCGGTTTTGCCGCAGTCGTGTCGGTGCGTGTAGCCTGCAGCTCTTTTCGCAACTGCTCGGTTTCGGCCCGATACTGCCCAGCTTCCGAGCGCAGTTCCACAACTGCAGTGCGCAATTCACGCACTTCCTCCTGAAGCTGCCGAACCGCGTCCGTCATCGCATCCGTGGGTGGCGCAGGTGGCGCAGCCGGCGCAGACGTTGATTGTCCAGACAAATTTGTGCCCGCCATCAAAAACAGCAAGGTCATGGAACCAACAGAGCAAATCGATCTGATGCGGCCAGGAAAACTAATCTCGTGTTCCACAATCGCCTCCCGCGGGAAAAGTTCCGGGCCTTGGCAGAAATCGTCCACATCAAATCTGTTGCGGACAACTGGCCCTGCCCGAAATGCTACTCCGATTGTGACTGCTCGGTGCGGGCCATGGGCGCCTGCCCCGGCCTTACCTCCGGTTCGCTCTCGGACGACCCGAGAGGAAGCAGCAAGCGAAAGACTGTTCCTTCCGCCGAAGTTGTCTCCACGGCCACGTCGCCGCCGTGATCCTGCATGATTTTCTGCACTACGGTAAGCCCCAGGCCGGTCCCATTTTCCTTGCCGTAACTGATGAAGGGCTCAAACATCTGGTCGCGAATCGTTTCCGGAATCCCGCGCCCGTTGTCGCTTACTCGTATCTCCACTCCACCGCGCGCCTCCTTCAGTTCTACGTGGATGCGGCCACTTTCCGGAATAACTGCCTCGCAGGAGTTCAACAGCAGATTGTAGAGAACCCGCTCCAGCTTCCTGGGGTCGAACCATCCCGAGCTATTGCCTTCCTGATGGAACGTAATACGTACGGGATGAAATTCGGGATGCGAACTGATAGCCAGCATCACCCGCTCGACCGAGTCTTTGACATTCCCATACGAAGGCCGCAGCGATTCGCGGGTGCGCGAAAATTCCAGCAGCGAATCGATAAGGTCGGTCATCTGGTTCACTGCAACTCGAACCTCCTGGTAAAGCTCCTCGCGCTGGTCGGATGACAACCGGCTTTCACACAGGAACTCGGCATTGGCCACGATTGCCGCCAGAGAGTGGCGCAGATCATGCGAGATGGAACTTGCCATTCGCCCGATCGTTGCCAGGCGCTCGGCTTCGAGAAGCTCTTGCTGCGTCGTCCGCAGGCTGGCCCGCATTCGGTTGAAAGCGCCGGTGACCTCTGCGACTTCGTCCCCGCCTTGAGCGTCCAACGAGTAGGTGAAGTCGCCTTTTTCAAGAGCGCGAACTCCAGAGACCAGATTTCCCAACGGGCGGGTGAAAGTGTGAGAGATGAGGAAGACCAGAATGCTGCCGACAACCAATGCAGCCAACCCCAACGCCAGCAGCAGCTGATTGAGTCCATTCAGAAACGCGGTTGCCTGGTCGTAAGACTTGAGCACGTTTAAGCGTACCGAGGGACTTTTAGCGCCGGACAACTCCAGCGAAGTGATCAGAAAACGTTCTTCCCCCAGTTGAATTTCTTCGGGACCATTCGATCCTGACGCGGACGGAGGAACACGCTGCCGTGCCAACTCCGATTCCTGGGCCGGAGACAAGCTGGTTTTCACCAGCGAATCGCCATAGTAAAAAGCCACATGGCTGGCCGCGATCCGCCCCACCTGGGAAGCCAGACGGTCATCGATCTCATAGCCGATTACGAGAAAGCCAAGCAAGCGGTTCGCCGTCGCCGGACCAAAGTAGATTGGCCGGAGGAAAACTTCGTAGAGATGCTGGCCGCCGAACCACCAGTGTCCCGAGCTTTCATCGTCCAGTGTTCCGGCGAAAGCCTGTTGCGCCATGTCACGGGTGAGGCCCGCGGAGGCCGTGTGCAGCGCCACCACTCGGCCAGTCCGGTCTGCCAGTACAAAGAGATCGCTGCCTGCCAGCCGCCATGAATCGCTGGATGCGTCCTGAATAGTTGCTTCGTGCTGCGTGGTCATCAGCGCCCGCAATGTGGGCAGATCAGCCAGTAATTCGGCCGAGTGGGTGAGTGTGAGCTCTCTTTCGCGCTGGAAATTCTGGAAGGTGCTGACTGAGTTGCGCAGATCGGCGAAAATTTCGCGCCTGATCTGTTTCCTGACGCTGTGCCTCACCAATAGCAGGCTGGTGCAGGTCAGTCCCGCGGAAATCAATAACATGGAGAGCAGAAACTTGGTGCGCATCCGAAGTTTCAGCATGAAAGCTCTCCGCAGGACGACAGGCTGGAATCAGGGCACAAACTTGTAGCCCATGCCGTGAACCGTTCGGAAGTGTACTGGATTGGCCGGATCCTTCTCCAGCTTCTGCCGCAGCTTCAGGATGTGGTTATCCACGGTGCGGGTTGAAGGATAATTCTGATAACCCCATACTTCGTTCAACAGCTCGTCGCGGGAAATCACCCGCTCGGCGTTGCGCAACAGGAACTTAAGGGTCTTGAACTCCTGCGCTGTAAGTCCGATGGTCTGGCCGTCGCGTGTGACTTCCATCTTGGTGAAATCCACGGATATACCGTCAAACGAATTGACTTCGCTATTTGCAGAACGCGTGCTGCGCCGCAAAGCTGCGCGTACCCGCGCCAGCAGTTCTCGCGGGCTGAAGGGCTTGGTTACGTAGTCGTCCGCGCCCAGTTCCAGCAGCAGCACTTTGTCAGAAACATCGCTGGCCGCGCTGAGAACGATCACCGGCAGGCTGGGCGCCATTTGCTTGATCTCCCGGCAGACATCCCGGCCGGACATCGCCGGCAGCCGCAGATCGAGCACCACCGCCGCAGGGGTTACGGCGCGATAGGCATCCAGTGCGGATTTCCCGTCCGCGCTGATTTCGACCGCAAAGCCCTCGGCTTCAAACAGGCGCTTCAACGCTTTTTGCACCGCTCGGTCGTCTTCCACCACCAGAATCCGTTCCATCACTCCCCCGGATAAAGGAACAGCGTAGCCTGGCGCAACTTCGCTACGTTGAAAGGCCGGAGCGCGGCTGGTTTCGACTCTCATCACCATCAGCTTACTCTCTAGTTAGTTGATTTCTAAGGCTGTTCGCGTTTGTTGACAATCTTTTTACAACTGCGTGACCAGGGTCCTCGGGGGGATGGAATCTGGATTTCGGACTGGGGGCGTTCCGCGAAGTTATGCGCCAAATGAAGCGGAGAGCCGTGTTCCTGTGAAAGGAAACCGACTCTCCAGGCCAGTTAAACCGCTCGTTCTATTCAGCTACAAACAGGTTCTCGGCAAAGGGCCACTCTTTATCGATCCACTGCGCCTTGCAAAAGAACCCCGCATCCTTGGCTATCTGAGACATTTCGTCGGGACAATATTTATGACTGCTCTCCGTCCAGATCGTTTCTCCCTCGAGAAATGAAACCGTCAGCGCGGCGCGGGGAATGCTGACCACCTGCTTCTGCTTCGACCGCAGCCGCATCTCAACACTGCGAGCTTCCTGATTGAACCAGGCTACGTGTTCAAATTGTTCCAGCACGAAATCCGCATCCAGCTCGCGATTAATGCGGGCAAGAAGATTGAGATTGAATGCCCCGGTAACGCCCAGCGGATCCTGATACGCAGCCAGCAGTTGTGGAATCGGTTTTTCCAGGTCGGTGCCCAGCAACAGCGAATCGCCCGCCTGCAGAATCATCCTCACTTCGCGGAGAAAGTTCGCCGCCGCCGGCCGGTCGAAATTACCAATCGTGCTTCCCAGGAACAGGACCAGAACGTTCTGCCCTTCACGCCGTCTCGCCGCCACTTCAACCAGGCCGTCGAGATATTCTTTTTCAAAACCCACAATGCTCATGGAATCGATATCGCCCAGTTCGCGCTCGCACATCGCCAGCGCAGTCGGCGATATCTCAATGGGAAAATAAGAAACATGCTGCCGGCGCGACAGCGCCTTCAACAACCACCTCGTTTTCTTACCGCTGCCGCTACCCAGTTCCGCCACCGCCACTGGTCCGCCGACTTGCTCCACGATTTCATACGCATGGCGCTGCAGTAGCCGCTCGTCCGCCCGGGTCAGACCGTATTCGGGAAGAACACTGATGACTTCAAACAATGCCGAGCCCACATCGTCGTAAAGATACTTGGAAGGCAATTCCTTTTGCCCGCCTTTACTGAGTCCGGCGCGTACATCTTCGGCAAACTCCAGCACCGGATCGGCTGTTATGGCGTGCGTCAACATGAAATGCCCCTTTTTATTCATTAATTCCTCACGCAGCGGAATCCCGCATAGACGTACTGATAATGCCGCTGAAACCAATTTCGAAACGAACGGCGCAGCATGCAGCTGGCGGTGCGCGCGCTTCCGCCCTTCATCACGTAATGTTCGCCATCAAAAAAGTTGGCCGAATATCCCGGATAAAACTCAAACGCCTTGAAACCTGGAAATGGACTGAACACGGTGGACGTCCACTCCCAGCCATTTCCGATGAGATCGGCAACCCCGAACCCACTCTGGCCCTGCTGAAAGGCTCCCACCGGCGTCGGGTCCCAGCTCTCGAAATCAAAGTTTCCAAACCGCCGGTCAGGAGGCGCGCTGCCCCAGGGATAAGGCCGCTCCGTTCCTTCAGGAGTTCCATACGCCGCGCGATGCCATTGCGCTTCCGTTGGCAACGCCTTCCCCGCCCAGCGAGCGTAGGCGCTGGCCTCCGCGTGGCTCACATAAACCGGCCAGTCAAGCGGCAACGGGACATCTTCAAACATGGTGCGGTACTTCCACTGTCCATTCACCCGATTCCAGAAAACGGGATGTGCAATAGCCTGCTCCGATTTCCATTTCCAGTCGGCGTCGCCCCACAACGTTGGATTGTCGTAACCGCCTGCGTCAATGAACTGGAGAAATTCCCGGTTAGTCACTTCGTACTGATCGATGGAAAATGCAGGCACGGTGACGGTGTGCGATTCGTATTCGTTGTCCCAGCCGAATTTCGTGGCGTCGCCGCTGGAAAGTCCAAGCGTCGCTGTCCCGGCGGGAATCTCGATCATGCGCGGCTCAACCGGTGGCACCACCAGTTCAGGCACCCGCGGCTTGCTGACCTTGTTATCGAACGGCAACTGGTGCAGCATGTAGGCCAGAGTTTCAGCATGCATCAGGCGATGCTCTACGGCTACATTCAACAGTTGATCGGGAGAAAATTTCTCCTGACCCTGGCGCTGCGATAACGCTCCCGCCAGCCCCTCGTCCAGTGCCTGACGCACCTGCCGCACGTAATCGCGGACCGTATTAAGTGATGGCCAATCGGATGGCTGGTCCGTAGGCAGGCCACCGTCCACCGGGTCGATGCCAAAGGCGAACAGGTTGTCGAATTCGGAGTGAAAGCTGCTCTTGGCCAGAACCCTTTCATGCAGCAGATTCCAGTCAAACGCCTCAAGGTGCCCGATGTAAAAAATTATGCGATGCCTCTCTGGAATCGGGCGCTCGTATAAATACTCAGGCTTGACCTGGGCAAACAGCCGGTCGGTTTCGGCGCGCGCCTGCCGGAGACGTGCCAGCAATCCGGGCTGGACATCGGTTATATCTCGCACGGCGAGCATTACGGCCTCCTTGAGACAGACTGGTGAAGCGTTATCCGGACGCAGAACTATGAGATGTTTCGAGGCTCAGAAAGTTGCTCAAGTATTGGGCAATTCAACCCTTATTCATACAAAGGGAGAGCGGAGGTAAGCAAGAATTAGGCCAAACTCCAGCGTTGAATAAAAAGCCGTAAAAGGGTGGGAGAAAAAAGGTGTGAGGAAACAAAGGTGTTCAAAAAGCGCAATCGGGCGGTCTGGCTAACGACTGCAACTAGACAGAAACGGACTGGTAATCCTCATAGGCGCCCTTGAAATCGGTGATCTGGTGGTCGCCTTCAAAGTGCCAGATTCTGGTGGCTACCTCATCGATCAGGTCCTCGTCGTGAGTGCACAAAAGAACGGTTCCCTGGTAGCGCTGCAGCGCAATGTTGAGCGCGTTGATCGATTCCAGGTCAAGGTGGTTCGTAGGTTCGTCGAACACAAGAACGTTCGGCTTCTGCAACATCAGCTTGCAGAAAATCAGGCGTGCCGCTTCTCCTCCTGAAAGCACCTCAGTCCTTTTATCGCCATCTTCGCGTGGAAAAAGCATCTGCCCCAGCAAGCCGCGAATCTCTTCGTTGGCCGCGCCAGGCTCCCATTGATGAAGCCATTCGAATGCGGTCATTCCCGGCTGAATTAACGCCTTGTGGTCCTGGGCAAAATATCCGACCGCTGCCTCATGGCCCCAGATGACCTTCCCGCCTGTCAGGAAGGGACCGTCGTATCCGCTGGTCTTTCGCAGTTCGGCGTCCGGGATGGTCGGAGAATTTGTCAGCAGCGCATTTAACAATGTAGTCTTGCCCGCGCCGTTCCGGCCCATCAGCGCTATTTTTTCTCCGCGCACAATGCTCGCGGTGAAGCTGCGCACCACTTCCTTGTCGTTATAAGACTTGGTCACGCCTTC
This sequence comes from Terriglobia bacterium, assembly GCA_963733545.1. Classification (GTDB taxonomy): domain Bacteria; phylum Acidobacteriota; class Terriglobia; order Terriglobales; family Acidobacteriaceae; genus JAIQFF01. Next base: position 1,781,722 of record CAVTDQ010000007.1, on the reverse strand, counting down.
CAGTTCCAGAATGTGCTTTCCCGACGGGCGTTTCTGCTCGAACTTCAAATACGGACGTTGGATGTTCGAGCGCGCCAATTCCGTCACCTGCAGGCGCTCTACTTCTTTACGCCTCGATTGCACCTGGCTGGAACGGGTACCCGCGGAGAATCGCGCGATGAACTCATTTAACTGCGAAATTTTCTTCTCGCGCTGCGCGTTCTGCGATTCGATCTGCGAACGGATCTGGGTCTTCGCCACCACCATATCGTCGTATGTGCCGGTATAGGTAATGATGGTCTGGTAGTCGATGTCGGCGATGTGCGTGCAAACCTTGTTCAGAAAATGGCGGTCGTGCGAGATCACAATCACCACTCCGTCATACTGGTTCAGAAAACTCTGCAGCCAGTGGATCGAGTCCAAATCCAGATAGTTGGTAGGTTCATCGAGCAGCAGTGCCTGCGGATGCCCGAACAGCGCCTGGGCCAGCAATACACGGACTTTCTGTCCGCCCTGCAGTTCGCCCATCTTTCGCTCATGCAGCGCGTCGGGAATGTCCAGCCCTTCCAGCAAAATTGCGGCATCGCTCTCGGCGGTATACCCGTCTTCTTCGCCCACCACGCCTTCGAGCTCGCCCAGTTTCATGCCGTCCGCATCGGTCATCTCCGGCTTCTCGTAAATACGGTCGCGCTCTTCCATCGCAGCCCAGAGGCGTTTGTTTCCCATGATCACGGCATCGAGCACTCGATACTTGTCATAGGCGAACTGGTCCTGGCTCAAAACGCCCAGCTTTTTCGGACGAACCACAGTCCCCTTCTGCGGCTCCAGTTCGCCGGTCAGCAGATTCATGAATGTAGATTTACCCGCGCCGTTCGGCCCCGTCAGGCCATAGCGCTTTCCCGGCGTGAAAGCCGTGGAAACTTCATCGAATAGAACTTTTGCGCCGTAGCGCATGGACACGTTACTTACTGAAATCATGGTATTTAAGGGAAGTGCGGGAAATTGCCCTAAGGCGGAGACGCAACTTCTATGTACAAGAATATCACGAGCGCCCGGCAGCGCCGGGCACGAACGAGGGTTCCCAACCCCGCGCGCTCTCTGCGCAAACGTGGGATTTCACAGCCTTTTCTATTTGAGGATTCTGACCTTCCTCGACAGCTTTACGGCTTCTCCCACCGACCCGACTCTGCCGATCGAAAGACCGCTTCGATCACCGACATATTGCGGACCGCATCCTCCAGCGGAACCGGAACCTCTGTTCCCTCCAGCACAGCCTGGGAGAAAGCGTCGCCCTGCACCGTATACTGGTCGCAAATCGCAAATTCTTCGCTGGATACTCCGCCCCCGAACACGTCGCGCCCATCATCAATCAGTATCCGGCAGCGGCAGTCAGGCGGCGCATTAAACGGAATTTCAATTTCAATCCGCCCCTTGGTTCCGAAAAACTGGCTGCGCTGGTAAGGCACCAGCTGTGTGCTGCAGGTAAAAGTGGACTGTCCTGAAGGAAATTCCAGAATGGCCGAGGTCAAACGATCGATTTTCATCTGCGGATCGCGTTCGACCAGCGCAATCACTCGGGTTGGCTCCTCCCCAAAGACAAAACGCGACGTATTAATGGGATAGCAACCAATGTCCATAACAGCGCCGCCGCCATATTCAGCAACGTTGCGAATGTTCTTGGGATCGTTGTTGAAATAACTGAAAAAACCGGTCGCCGACCGCAGTTCCCCGATGCGGCCCGCCGCGACCAACTCGCGAACCCTCACCCATTGCGGATGAGTGCGAACCATGAATGCCTCGCCAATCTTCACCTTGGTGCGGTCGCGCACCGCCAAAAGCTGTTTCGCCTCCGCAACCGTCAGGCTCAGCGGCTTTTCACACAAAACATGTTTTCCCGCTTCCGCCGCTTTGATCGACCATGGAACATGCAGCTGGTTGGGCAGCGGGTTGTAGATCGCGTCGATTTCCGGATCGGCCAGCAATTCTTCGTAAGATCCGTAGGCCTTGGGAATACCCAGCTTTCGCGCCGCCTCTTGAGCCTTGCTCCGGTCGCGTGAAGCGATAGCGGTGATCTCGCTCCACTTGCCTTTTTGCATTCCGGGTATGACCTTCGTTGTGGCAATCTTCGCCGCGCCCAGCACTCCCCATCGAATTTTCTTAGCCATATCGGGACATCATAGACGCATATTCGCCTTCGCAAAACCCGTCATCTTTGGATTAGACGTCATCCTGAACGCAGTCTTCCGCCCTGCGAAGGAGGACGGAAGCAAGTGAAGGATCCAGCGCGCAGCGAATCCACACCTGCTCATCGCAAAAGTATCCAAACTAGATGCCCGCCCACTACAAACCGCTCGGATGAATTCCTCAGTTGAGTTATTCTTGTTCATGCCGCTGCAAGCTCCCGCCCGCGACCAGCAATTGATCCAGATCGTGAATTCGGCCCTTGCCGACGCCTTCCAGAAGAGCAGCCAATGGCTGGCCTGCAAGCCGGGCTGTTCACAGTGTTGTGTGGGCGTGTTCGCCATCAGTCAACTCGACGCCATTCGCCTGAGAAAGGGATTGGCCGAGCTCGAACAGCAAGACCCCGAACGCGCCGCGCGAATTCGCGAACGAGTGCGCGCATCCGTCGCACGCCTTTCGCCTGAGTTTCCCGGCGATCCGCAGACCGGTCTGTTGAATGACGACGACTCCGATGAGGCCTGCAAACAGTGGGCCGATTATGCCAACGACGAGACCTGCCCGGTACTGAATCCAGAAAACGGAACCTGCGAGCTCTACGAATCTCGCCCCATAATTTGCCGGACTTTCGGACCGGCCATGATGTCGGAAGATGAACTGGGACACTGTGAACTATGTTTCGTCGGCGCCACAGATGAAGAAGTCGCCGCACACGAGATGCATCCCGACCCCGATCACCTGGAACAAGCCCTGGTAAAAGAACTGGAAGAAACCACCGGCGCCAAGGGAGAAACCCTCATCGCCTTCGCTCTTGCCCAAACCGAATAACTTTCGATACCTCTGTCATCCTGAAACGGTCTCAGGACTCTGTCATCCTGAAACGGTCTGGCACTCTGTCATCCTGAGCGGAGCATACCGATTCGCTGCGCGAATCGGTATGCGAAGTCGAAGGACCCCTTTAGCTCCCCGCATTGATTACTTCAGAGGACTTCTTCAGCCCTTCTTCTTCTCCAACTCACTCCACCGCGCATACAGCTCATCTACTCTGTCTTGTGCCTCTTCCAACTCCGCATTTGCCGCCAGAAGCCGAGGGCCGTCGCTGGCGATCGCAGGATCTTCCAGCTGAACACGTTTTGATTGCAGCACCTTCTCGGCTTCGGCAACCCGATCCTCAATGCTGACGTATTCGCGAGCCTCAAGATACGACAGCTTGGTTTTCGCCGCCGCTGCAGCCTGGAAACTTCCCTCTCGCTGAGTTGATTTCGCAAGGCCCTTCGCCGACACCCGTCGTTCCGCTTGCCAGATCTCCCACTGCGAATAGTCGGCAAAACTTTCCGCGCCGCCCTGCCCATCGAGCCCCAGCACGATTGTGGATACGCGATCCAGCATGTAACGGTCGTGTGTGACCAGCACCAGCGATCCCCGAAACTCGAGCAGACTCTCCTCCAGAATCTCCAGCGTCGGAATGTCGAGGTCGTTCGTTGGTTCATCCAGCAAAAGCACATCAGCAGGCTGGAGCATCAGTTGAGCAATCAGCACCCGCGCCCGTTCGCCTCCGGACAGTCTTTCCACCGGCTGGTTGAGCTGCTCCCCGGTGAAAAGAAATCTCGAAGCCCACGAGGCCACGTGATAAACCCGGTCCTGATAAATAACCGAATCGCCCTCCGGAGCCAGGGCGCGGCGCAAAGTCACACTCGAGTCGAGTTCGCGAGTCTGGTCGAAGTAGACGATCCGCAGCCACTCGGCGCGCGAAATCTCTCCGCCGCTCGGCGTCAGTTCGCCCCGCAACAATCGCAGTAAAGTAGTCTTGCCGCTGCCATTCGGCCCTACCAGCCCCACCCTCATCCCGGCAGTCAGAACGAAATTAAGTTTTTCGAAAAGCGTACGCGGCTCACTCTTGGCGACTGGAATCTGGTAAGACAGATCTTCCAGTTCGATCAGCCGCTTGGTCTTTCGATCACTCGCCGAAAAATCAATTTGCGCCGTCGCCGTCCGGGTTCGCGCGTTCAAATCCGCCAGGTCGCCAATCAACTCATTGGCCTTTCCGATCCTGGCTTTGGATTTTCTGGTTCGCGCTTTTGCTCCACGCCGCAGCCACTCGATTTCGTTGTGGACAAGATTTTCCAAAGCTTCCTGACGTTTCGACTGCGCGTGCAGGAATTCTTCTTTCTTTTCCAGAAAAGTGCTGTAGCTTCCCCGCACCCGCAGAATGCCATCGGGATAAACCCGGCTCAGCTCAGCCATGTCGGTGGCGATATTTTCCAGGAAGTAGCGGTCATGGCTCACGATCACGCTGGCGAAGGCCGCCTGCGCCAGCAGCTCTTCCAGCCACTCGATGCCAGCGAGATCAAGGTGATTGGTAGGCTCATCGAGCAGCACGATGTCCGGCGCCTGCACCAGCGCCTCTACGATCGCCAGGCGTTTCTGCCAGCCGCCCGAGAGGGCTGTCGCTTCCGCGGTGAGGTCTTCGAAACCGGCGCGGCCTAGCGTCTCCGCAAAGCGAGTTCCACGCTCGGTGGTGTGGACTTTGCCACGGTCCATGGCGTCTTCGACCACCGACCGCACGGTTGTGCCAGATTTGAACTTAGAATCCTGCTCGACGTAGCTGACCCGCAGCCGCTTCCGGAATGCGACTTCGCCGCTGTCCGGGTCCTCATCCCCCGCAAGAATTCGCAGCAAAGTGGATTTGCCCGAACCATTAGGTCCGATGAGCCCGATCCGGTCGCCTTCGGTCACAGTGAAAGAGACGTTCTGAAAAAGCGGGTTCGCTCCGAAGGCTTTGGAAATTCCCTGAACGTTAATGATTGGCGGCAACGGCTGGAACTCTCCCGAAAATTGCTGGCTCTATTGAGATTATCAGGAAACGCGAAAAAGGCTTGGGTCATCCCCAGGCAATGGGGCCTGGCGTCACTTCACAAACGTAAGCCCATGCGGCACCACTTGAGGAAACACGTAGGCATACAGCATCACAATAATTCCTACAATCGATCCCAACGCAACCGAGTGCCACACCACGAATCGGAAAATTACACCTTCACTTCCGACCTGGTTGGTGGCCGCGGTAGCGATGGTGATCGATTGGGCATCAACCATCTTTCCCATCACTCCGCCCGCGCTATTTGCAGCGCACATGAGCACCGGGTCGATGCCGAGTTGTTGCGAGGTAATACGTTGCAGACTGCCAAACAGCGCATTCGATGAAGTGTCGCTTCCGGTGAGGGCCACTCCCAGCCATCCCAAAAAAGTACCGAAGAATGGATAGGCCCATCCGGTGCGAGTGAACGCCAGGCCCAGGACCGCATCCAGCCCTGAATAGCGTGTCACGAAACCTAATCCCAACATGAACGAGATCGCAACCACCGCCAGTCGCATGCGCCCCAAGGTGCGCCAGAAAGTTTTCCCCATCCGCGCCGGAGACAAACCTAACAGCAATCCGGAAATGATCGCCGCCAGAAAACACCCCGTCCCCGTCGCCGCCAGCCAGTTGAAGTCGTATCTCGCCCCTTCCGGAATCGGTTTGGCCACCACCGGCGCCGCACGATAAACCGCGTTATGCAAATACGGCACATCCCAACCCGGCGCTCCGGGCCGCACCTTCCCATCCGCCTGCACCACTCTGAATGACGGGGTAGTGGCCTGGTTCAAGGCCAGCTTTACCGGTGGCAGCCCCCAAAGAAGCACTGTGACCGATAAGATGCCAAACGGCATCCAGGCTTTCAAAACTTCTCTCAGCGAATGAGTACGGACTTTAAGATTTTTTCCAAAATCTTCCGACGCCCACTCTCCTCCTACAGCGTCGGCCAATTCCGCCGCGGGCCGAGCAGCCGAACTCTTGGCGTCGTCATAATCGAAGCGCCAGATTTTCTTCGGCTTCCAGAATTTGAGAAATGCGACCGTAGCCACGATCGAAATCACCCCGCCCATGATGTCGACCAGGCTGCTGTCCACGTAATTGGACCAGAAGAATTGAGTTAAGGCGAAAGACACACCGACCACGAGGATGGCAGGAAAGACTTCGAAAGTTTCACGCCAGCTCACCATCGTACGCACCAGCCAGAACGGCACAATCACCGCAGTGATCGGCAAAATTCGTCCTATGGTAGCGCTCAAGTCCGATTCTGGAAGGCCGCACGCCGCCGCCAGCGTGTGGATGGGAATCCCGATGCTGCCCCACGCCACGGGCGCGGTGTTGGCGATCAAATTCAGCGCGGCGGCGTGAAATGGACGGAAGCCGAGACCGATCATCAAGGCGCCCGCGATCGCCACCGGTGCTCCAAATCCAGCAGCTCCTTCGATGAACGCACCGAAACAGAACGCCACCAGCAGCACCTGCAGGCGCCGGTCTGCGGTGATTCCGGCAATCGATTCCTTCATGATTTCGAACTGGCCGGTTTCGACAGAAATGTCGTAGAGAAAAACCGCGGCCACAACAATCCAGGCAATCTTCACCAACCCGAACGCCACCCCGTAACCAAAACTGGCCGCCGCCAAAATGACCGGCATCTTGAAAAACACCACGGCGACGACAGCCGCCGTCATTGCGCCCGAGATGGCGCACCAGTGCGGCTTGACCCGCACCCCAACCAGCAATCCAAACAGCACAAGAATAGGGAAAGTCGCAACCAGAGTCGAAAGCCACCATCGCCCGAAAGGATCGTAGACCTGGGTCCAGTGCACAATCCGCCTTCTTTCCCGTTGCGCGTTAAATTTCTTTTTTTAATCTCGTATATCATCGCCAGCTGGCGGGCACTTCTACGTAGGAGCGATCGAGTTCCGCGATCGATGTGCACCCCAGCAGTTTTAAGGTGCGGTCAACATCGGCGCGCAGGATTTCGAGGGCTCGCGCTACCCCGGCCTCACCCGCAGCCGCCAATCCGTACGCATACGCGCGTCCACATAAGACTGCTTTCGCTCCCAGGCAAATCGCTTTCACGATATCCGAGCCGCGCCGTACCCCGCCGTCCATCAGCACTTCAACCTGGCCGTTCACCGCCGCCACAACTTCGGGCAGCGCCCGCAATGATGCGGACACGCAATCCAACTGGCGCCCCCCATGATTTGAGACCACAACCGCCGCCGCGCCTTCGTCCACCGCGCGGCGAGCGTCGTCCCCTCTGAGCAAGCCTTTCACCACCAATACTCCGGGCCATTGCTTGCGGATCCAGCCCAAGTCTTCCCAGGTCACCGCCGAGCGGGCCAGCGCGGCGCCGACATCCACCAGCTCCATCGGCCCGCTTCCAGGTAAAACCACATTGGGCAGTCGCGACAAGCCGCCGTCACGCAGGTAGCTGATGATCCATCCAGGACGCGCCATCATTTGCCCCAGGTACGGAATCTTGGAGATTACGCTCCCGCCCAGCAATTCTTTCATGCCATTGCGAAGATCGCGCTCACGCAATCCCGCGATCGGGGTGTCAACCGTAATCACCAGTGCGGCACAGCCTGCCACTCGTGCTCGCTCAATCACCGCCTCCGAAGCTTCACGTCCGCCCATTAAATAAAGCTGGAAGCATACCGGTCCGGTCGACGCTGCCTTCACATCCTCCAACCGGTGCCCGGATATGGTGGAGAGAATGTATCCGGTGCCTGCAGCTCCGGCCGCTCGTGCCGCGCCCGCTTCCCCGTCCGGATGCATAAGCCGGCTGTAGCCCACCGGAGCCAGCACCGCGGGAAATGAAATGTCGAACCCCAGCACCCGGGTACGCAAATCGCAATTGGATACCGGCACGCCATACCGCGGACGAAATGTCACGTCATCAAAGACGCGGCAGTTTTCCCCCAGCGTAACCTCACCATCAGCCCCCCCGTCCAAATAGTCGAACACCGGCTTCGGAAGTCGGCGCTGCGCCAGCGGCCTGAAATCAGAAATACTCACTACCCGGGGAGACTGGACTGCCCGCGACGATTTACTCATTTTTTATGGAATCCATCCCATGAGTGACCAAAGCACGCGATTATACCGGACCCAGTCGGCTCCTCACCAACTGAGAACTGAGAAACAGGAACTAAGAACTGATAAATCACAATCCAACAGAACCTGCCCCACGAAAATGCAGCCAAAAGCTTCTGAAATTAATAATGTTTCACACCGGAAAGCAATCGTTGTGACACGCGGCCAGCAATTCGCCGCGGCCCCGATTAAACTCAAACCGGCGACCGAAACCTACTTCCCTGCTATGCCTTTAAATTTAGCTACCGAGGGTGATCGCAATGACCGGCATTCTCAAAACTTTTCGTCTCCGGATAACAATCCTGGCAATCTCGACCTTCGTGGGACTTCATCCTTGTGACGCTCAGAATGTGATTGGCCGTCCCGCAAAGTATGCGACCGAATATGACTGGTCGATGCGTCCAGCAGCGGAACTGGGTCAGCCGGGTGCGAAAATAGTCAATCTTGCAGCCTGCCCACCCGGAGTGAAGGCTGACGAGCCCGAATACTGGATTCTGCTCGACGCTTCGGAAGCTGTCAAAGTCACGGGGGGAACCTGCGCCGGTGACGGCAAGCCCGGCACTCTCCAGTTCGTGACTCATCGCGCTCACGCGGCGGGAGAAACCGCTTCCAGCGCGTCCAGCGGTTTGCAGGAAGCGCTGATCGCTGCCCGGTACGCCCCCACCAACCCCGCCGGCTCTGCGCAATCCGGCGTCGTGATTGTGCCGCCGAAAGAGTTGAAGGCCTTTGCCCGGGTTTCGATTCGCTCCTCGAACCTCACCGTGGATTTTTCCGGATCGATCCTCGAGTGTTGGATGGATGACACCTGCATCTTCGTCGGCGATCCGAAAAATGCCAACGCCTATCAGGACATCACTGTAATTAATCCTCGCGGTCGCGCCACCGTCCCACGCGGCCAGAAACCGTTCATCGAAGTAAACGCCCAGAAGACCCGGCTGTTCAATGTGGTCACGCGAGTGCCGGTGCCGGGAGCGTCTTTCGGCAGCTACGTTCAGGTGGATGATGACGAATCTTTCCTGCTGGATGGCCTCGACACCGCCCTGGGCGGGGCCTTGCGTTGCGATCCCGCGGGATGCAATCCCGCCGTCTATGCTCCGGGCTCGTTCCGCACCTTCCCTGGAGTCGGCTGGCTGAAGAACCTGAACATTTCCCTGCAGTGCGGCGGTAATGGCATTGACTGGCAGGCCGGCAACACGTTGCGTATTTCCGACAGCGTGATTCAGGGCTACGCACAATATGGAGTGCGGGCCGGAGTGCGTCGCGGTGGCTATGGCGGGTTCGAACTCACCAACGTTTACGAAGAAGTGGGAAAGTGCCCAAACCCTGCCGGGAAAATTGGCCAGGCCGGAGTGATTGCCCAGGGCAGCGGGGTCAAGATTCAAGGTGGAGAATCGCCGGTGGGAGCGATTCCAGAATTTGCCCGCACCGGAAACAAGGATTATCGCTACTATGTTGTCGTCCACCACGACCGCTACGGAACATCGAACCCGCTCTACGCCGGCGAAGCCAAGAGCAACGGGACCGGAAACATCACCGTAACCACACCCGACATCCCTGGGGCTGAAAGTTTTGATTTGCTGCGCGTAACTCCAACCCCCGGCCTGCGCGAACAAGCCCCGTTCGGAAGTGGAGATTTTGCCGTGGTCAAAAATGTCCAGCGCGCTTCGGCGTGCTCGAAAGAAGTCTGTACCTTTACCGACACCCAGGCCGCGTTGAAGCCTTACAAAGTAGAAGCGGTCACATACTTTCCTATGCTGGAGTTCTGGCCGGGAAACCTGGTGCTGGGGTCGAGCGCGGATTCCAACAACGTGCTGGCCGGCGCCCAGGCATGGATGGATCGCGCTCCTTCCAATGTAGTCGCGGTGCAGGGACCCGTCGCACCTGCATTGGTCGCCTCCACCTGCGATTCCGTTTCCGGCTGGACGCCTCTATGGATGAGTTGCGCGTCGGCGATGGCGCCAACTGCCTTTTACGAGCAGGGAGCGTTCCTGCTCGCAGTAAAACCCAACGGCGACGGCGGCCTGCGGACCAACTTGAAAGGCCGGATGAATTTTTCTTCGCTGGGTACGGCTCCTGGCCACATCATTACACTTTCGGATTCCAATTTTCAGAAAACCATCTCCACCGCAAACAACCGTCCGGCAAATGACGCCGCCGACGCATTCATCGGCTACGATCAGGGAGACGGCAATCCCGGAAATATCGGCATCAGTATGGGCGCGCCCAAATCTATTTCTAACTACATCGGCAATGCCGGTGACGGAAAAAACTTTCTGGAGCGGCTCACCGCCAACCTCAAGATGTTTACTGTTCCAGTCTCAATTCCCTCAATACCGCCAGCCCACGCCTCCGATCCCTGCACCGCAGGAACCCAGACCTGGGATGCCAACTTCATCTACATATGCACAGCCAAAAACACCTGGAAGCGTTCCCCGCTCTCCGCCTGGTGAATGTCCAGCTTTGTCATCCTGAGCGAACTCCAGCTTTGTCATCCTGAGCGAACTCCAGCTTTGTCATCCTGAGCGGAGCAAACCGATTCGCATCGCGAATCGGTTTGCGAAGTCGAAGGACCCCTATAAGCTCCACTGCACCATCAAATTAGGATTTTCGGGAAGTTAAGGAGTGAAAACTAAACTCCCGCCATCGCTGCCTTGAGTAATAGAGAACCCGACCCGTTCACCCTAAGGAGCAGATTAGAAATGGCAACGTGGTCCGCAGGTTTCGAGAAGTAATATCCCTGGGCGAAGCCGCAATCCAATGCTTTGAGCAGATTGACTTGTTCTTCGGTTTCCGTGCCTTCGGCTACCGTAGACAATCCCAAAGTCTGAGCCAGCATAATAATGACCTGAACAATTTTGTGACTCTCAGCGTCGCTATCCATCAGGGAGATGAAGGCGCGATCGATCTTCAACGAATCCACCGGAAACTGTTGCAGCCGGCTCAACGACGAATATCCGGTCCCAAAATCGTCCACGCTTAGTCGCACCCCGAGTGACTTGAGCTCGGCGAGTACCGAAGCCGCCTTCTCCGGATCTCCCATCGCAATAGTCTCGGTTATTTCCAGCTGCAGATTGTTAGGCTCGAGCCCCGTCTGTTTCAGAGTCTCTGAAATTCCTTTAGCCAGGTTGGGATTGGCGAACTCTTTGGATGTAATGTTTACGCTCATACTAAGCGGCGGATCAGCGGGAAAATCAGACTGCCAGGCGCGCAGTTGTTCACAAGCCTCGCGCAGCAGCAATTGATTCATGGGAATGATCAGCCCGGTCTCGTCCGCGACCGCGATAAAATCGGCTGGCGCGAGCAGCCGATCTCCACGCTGCCATCGGGTCAACGCCTCGAAGCCCGTGATTCTGCCGGTCTTCAGGGAAACGATAGGCTGGTAATGAGTCCTGAATTCTTCCGTCTCCAGACCTTTGCGCAGCTGCGTCTCAAGCTCCAGACGGCGCACCGCTCGTTCATGCATTCCGGCATCGAAAACTTCGCAGCGCGCCTTTCCCGCCCGCTTGGCCCGGTACATGGCGATGTTGGCATCTCGCAAAAGGTCTTCCGCATGCGCGCATGTCGGCTTGCTCAGGGCGATGCCCACGCTTGCGTTCACAACAATTTCATAGCCCTGCAATGTGAAGGGAGCCGCCAGCCTGCTTTGCAACCGCTCCGCCACCCGCACCGCGTCGCTGGGATTTCGAATGTCTTCCAGCAGGATCGTGTATTCGTCACCGCCCAGCCTGGCCAGGGTATCGTCTTTCGCCGGACCGAGATGCGGACGGGCGATGGTGTCAATCTCGCGCAAGGATGTGGTTAACCTCTGGCCCACTTGAACCAGAACTTCGTCCCCGACTTTGTGCCCCAGGCTGTCGTTGAAAACCTTGAATTCGTCGATATCAATGAACAGCACCGCGAATTTGTAGTCAGTATGCCGCTTCGAAAGCACCAGCGCCCGCTGCAACCGGTCGAGAAACAAAGTGCGATTCGGCAGGTTGGTCAGCCGGTCGTGGAAGGCATTGTGCGCCAGCATCTCTTCTGCGCGTTTACGCTCACTGATGTCGCGGTTTACGATCACCAGTTTTTCCGTCTTCCCCTTCGTGTCCCGCACCGCGCTGGCGGTTGATTCCAGAATCCGCCACGAGCCGTCTTTGTGGCGTATGCGATATTCCAGCCGCTCGCCCGATCCCGTGGATCGCGCCTTGTGCGCCGCTTCCAGCACCCGCTGGCGGTCGTCGGGATGAATCTGTTCAATCGAAGATGTAGCCTGTAATTCTTCGGCCGAGTATCCCAGGATGTGCTGGTACGCCGGACTGTTGTAGATCCTGCGGCCGGCCCCATCCACCACTGCGATCATGTCCGCCGCGTTTTCCGTGATCAGTTGGAAAAGCTGGTCGCGCTCGGCCAGTTGGCGCCGCATGCGCTGCAGTTGGAGTTGCTGGTAGAGGGTATAAATGTCGAACAGCAGCACCACCAGAGCCAGGCCGCGTACCCACTCTTTAAGCTCGGCCCAGTTCGTTCCGTCGGTCTGCGCATACAGTTGGAAATATGTAAGGGAGACGATTCCCAGGGTCAGAACGATCGTGACGATGACGGCGAGCCCCCACAACCACCACTCCCGTCCTTCAATCTGCCACGTCTGAAGGTAGCTTTCGCCGGACGCGCGATCCTTAACATCTGCAGACTTTTCCCGCGTCATACCTTCGGCCGTAGTTCTTCCATAGAGAAGATTCTAGACGGCCAAACTTTGCGCGAAAGTTACCGAAGGTCACGGTTTTTGGAACTTCGGATTCGCGCAAACCGCCACGGACATGAGGTTCGGCGACGGGAAATTGCCAACTCAGGATTTCCTTCGTGAACCTTGGTGTCCTTCATGGTCAAAGGGATCAAGATTCAAGACAGAACCCCCGGGCGGGTTTACTCGTTCACGTCCCGCATTCGAGCCTGCTGAATTAGAGTTAAACTGTTTACTTCCGTTAACCTCATCCAGCCTTCCGAAACGGGCAAGGCTGCATCAAAAACCAAATTAAGATGCTGCCTCTGCTTTCCGCAGCAAAGGAATCGTCATGAGTTCGATCTCCCTCAAGGTAGATGGCCGGGTACACGTACTCGATCTCGATCCCACAACCCCTCTGCTGTTCGTGCTGGGCGATGAACTTGGTTTGCGTGGCCCCAAGTTCGGCTGCGGGATGGCTCAGTGTGGAGCCTGCACAGTGATCCTGCGAGGCCAGGTCGTGCGCTCTTGCGTGATGCCGGTGAAGGCGGTTGGCGACGACGAAGTCACCACTCTCGAAGGCATTGGAACTCCGGAGAAGCCGCACCCCATCCAACAGGCTTTCATCGACGAGGGGGCTGCCCAGTGCGGCTTTTGCCTGAGCGGCGTAATCCTGACTGCCAAAGCGGTTCTGGATAAAAAACCTGAAGCTTCTGACCAGGAAATCGGCGAAGCCCTGGGCGGAGTTTTGTGCCGCTGCTTCGCCCACCTTCGCATGCGGAAGGCGATTCGAAAATATGCCGACGCCAGCAAAACATCGGTGAAAAAAGCATGAGCGCCTCCCGTCGTGAATTTCTGAAGAGCTCCGGAGCACTGATTGTCAGCTTCAGTGCCGCATCATTATTCTCGCCGTTTGCCATTGCGCAGGGCCCGTTCGATACCCACCTTTCGCACGTTGATCCCGGGCAACTCGACTCCTGGATAGCGGTCGGGTCCGATGGCACGGTCACCGCATATACGGGAAAGTGCGATTTCGGACAGGGCATCTTCACCGCCCAGACGCAACTGGTGGCGGAAGAACTGTGCGTTTCCATTGAACGGGTAAAACTGGTGCAGTGTGACACCTCGGTTGCACCCGACCAGGGAACAACCTCCGGCAGCCAGTCCACGCCAACCAACTTCAACTCGGAGAATCTGGCGTTGGCCGCGGCGACTGCCCGGGAAACGCTGGTCAATATGGCGGCGAAACGTTTTGACGAACCCGCCAATCAACTCACCGTGGCAGACGGAGTCATCACCGGCAATATCGGACGTCGCGTCAGATATGAAGAACTCATCGGCAGCAAGCGATTCAACGTCCCACTGAGCACAAACGCCAGGCGCCGTGCGCCATCGCAATGGACTGTACTGGGCAAAGCCGTACCCTCTCTGGACAGAACCGCGTTGATGACCGGCCGATTTGAATTCGTGCACAACGTGCGCATGCCGGGAATGCTCCATGGCCGCGTAGTGCGTCCTCCTCAGGTGGGTGCCACAGTCGCCGGCGTAGACGAAAGTTCCGTGCACCATATCTCCGGACTCGTAAAGGTTGTGGTGCGAAACAATTTTGTCGGAGTGGTCGCAGAGAAACAGTCGCAGGCAATTGAGGCTGCGCGGCAACTCAAGGTGAAGTGGACTCCGGGCATCGGACTGCCAGACCAGAAGTCGTACTACGAGAGCTTGCGCAAGCAACCCTCGCGCGACACACTGCTGGTTGATTCGAAAGACATCGATCACCATCTAGCCACTGCCAGTACAGTGATGCGGGCCACCTACCGCTATCCTTATCAAATGCACGGATCAATCGGCGCATCCTGCGCCGTGGCAGACGTCCAGGCGGGACACGCGACGGTGTGGTCTGCCACCCAGTCGGCTTATCCGACGCGGAGCATTGTGGCCAAACTGCTCGAGATTCCGCCCGACAGCGTTCGCGTCATCTACGTTCGAGGATCAGGATGCTACGGGCTCAATGGCGCCGACACCGTCTCGTTTGATGCGGCACTGTTATCGCAAGCGACCGGCAAACCGGTTCGAGTTCAGCTCTCGCGAGAAGATGAAATGGCTTGGGAGAACTTCGGTGCCGCCTGCCTCATGGAGCATCGTGCCGGCATCGATGATAGCGGAAACATCGTCGCCTGGGATTGCGAGAACTGGATAGCTGCACGCGGTAACCGGCCGGGCTACGACCAGCCAGGAAACGTCATCACCGGGTTATTGCTTGGATACAAGCCGGAGGAGGTAAAATCGCGCGCCGCTGCACCTCCGACCGGGCGACTGAGCAACGGTAGCAACGCCGCGCCTTCTTATATCGCCGGCTGCATCGACGGTAACTGCGGCGGCGCAGGAACTATTCGCAGTGAACGCGTTCTCTTGCACACCGTAGTGTCGCCATTCTTCACCGGCCCCCTTCGCTCTCCGCTGCGGCTGCAGAATATATTCGCTCAAGAGTGTTTTATGGACGAAATCAGCGCGCGGATCAAGGCCGACCCGCTCGCCTTCAGGCTTCAACATCTTCGCCAGGAACGGATCATTGGCGTCCTGAAAGCCGCCGCCGAAGCTGCCCAATGGGAAAAACGTCCCTCACCAAAATCAAACCGGCCCCGGGCGGGAATCGTAAGCGGCCGCGGAATCGCATGCGTCGCGTACGAGGGCAACAATGGCTACGCGGCATTGATCGCAGACGTCAACGTCGATCTGGAAACCGGCAGCGTTCAGCCCAAAAAGTTCACCGTTGCACTCGATTGCGGTCCAATCTCAAATCCCGACGGCGTAAGAAATCAAATCGAGGGCGGCATCTTGCAGGGGATGAGTCGCGCGCTCATGGAAGAAGTAACCTGGGATGACACGCAGGTGACCTCCACTGATTGGGAGACCTACCACAGCGCCTACCTCGATTTCGATATACCGGCGATAGAAATTGTTTTGGTCAGTCCACCCGGAGTTTCCGCAACCGGCGCAGGCGAAACCGCAATCACAGTCGTTCCGGCGGCGCTGGGGAATGCCATCTTTGACGCGACCGGAGCCCGTCTTCGAGAGGCACCTTTCACTCCCGAACGCGTTAAAGTGGCACTTGGCCTATCGGCAAAACAGATTGGCGGACGACCGGCCTACGGGTAGCGGCAGCTTCGCGAGAAACAGGACGTAAATTCGCTATCTTTTTCATAGCCCACTGCGGTCCCTGTCACCTGCGGACCGCTTTCTAGCCGGTGATGCAGGCTTACGCTTACTTCTTCCGTGCACTCGACTTTGCTTCGGTAGTAGTTCGCTTGTTCCACCCGTGGAAACGCGAGAAGTCGCCCGCCTTCCACGCCTCGCGAAGCCCAGGGGCGCTGAGGTCGAAGTCTGGCCGGATTTCGCTCATTATGGCGCGGAGGTCGTGCCAAAGATCGACGACCGACGGACGGCCCCAGAACCAGTAGCCGTTATAAATGCTGTGAATCATCAGGCCCGGCTTGAGCACAAGCGTATGCGGGATCATCGGATTATTGTCGGGGTCGGTGTACTCCTGGATGTCGAGATCCTTTTGTACGGTTCGATCCGGGTCCGAAAGGAAGGCCCATTGGGCTCCGACTGACGCGCGGAATTCCTGCAGCGTATGGTGATCGTCGGTCGAGATCGTGGCAATCTGGGTGTATGCCACCGCGATCTTCGGGTAGAACGCGGCCAGTTCCAAATGCTGCTGGTGTTCCTTTGGACAATAGTGGCCGCGCGCAAGCGTCAGGATCAGCGGATCGTCACCCTGAATTTCGCTGAGCTTACGCAGTTGGCCCGTGTGATCGGGCAGTTCGTAGTCGGGGAAGATGCTCCCGGGAACAATATCGGAACGCATGTTCAAACTCCTTCGCGGAACCGCTTATGTGGCCAGTTCCGTGGCTTTCTCCTCAGGTCCTGAAGCTGTGTACCAGCCCAGGAAAATTTATCATCCTGCTATCCGAGAGGCTGCGCGCACCTCTACCTAACTGAGAACTGAGAACCAGGAACTGAAAACTGGTTTTGTGATAACCCTGAGCATCGAAAATCCCGCCTGAAACCGGGACTGTCTGTCTCCTCAGGGCACGGCGAAAGTTTCCGGTTGCCCGTCTTTCCCTGATTTGACCGGACAGTCACTGCTTCAATAACGCTGGAATCTTCTCCCGCACCGAAGGCGATGCTTGCTCATATGCATACGCAAGCTGCAGCACGGCAAAATCGGCGTGATTTTTGCCGATAATCTGCATCCCCATCGGTAGCCCTTCGTCGTTAAATCCTACGGGCACGCCGATGACCGGGCAGTTCAGCAGAGTAGCCGGTACCATCACTTCCATCCAGCGATGGTATGTATCCATGGCCACTCCGTTGATCGACTTTGGCCAGTGTACCTCGGCATCGAACGGAAAGACCTGCGCGCTCGGGATAAGCAGGTAGTCAAATCGCAAGAAAAGCTGGCGGACAGCCTCGTACCATTGCGTCCGTGCCGCAAATGCCTTCGCCAGGTCCGCGCCCGTCAGTCCGAGCCCCCCTTCCACTTCCCACTGCGCCTCTGGCTTCAACTTGGCGCGCGTTGCCGGATCGGCATAAAACTTACCCAACGCCGCCGCATTCAGCCAATGCCGGATCGTCAGCAGGGTTTGCCAAAGGAGCTCCATGGAAAACTCCGGCCGCGCTTCCTCCACTGTGCACCCAACCGACTCAAAGGCCTTGAAGGACCCTCGGCACATATCCAGAATCCCGCTCTCGAATGGGAGGCGCCCGCCCAGGTCTCCCAACCACCCCAAGCGTGTCCCGTGAAAATCCCGTTGGAGAGGCTGCGCGAAGATCGCTGGATCCTGCTCGATGGCCAGAGGCTCGCGCTCATCCGGACCGGCCATCACCGAGAGCAGCATGGCTACGTCGCGGACCGTGCGTCCCATCGGCCCCAGCGACCACGGCTCCGCCAGATAGACTTCTCCGCCCGGTCCCGCCGGAACTCGCCCAAACGACGGTCGAAATCCAATCACGTTATTAAAGGCCGCCGGATTCCGCAAGGAACCCATAAAATCGCTGCCGTCCGCCACCGGCAGCATGCGCAGCGCCAGTGACGCCGCCGCACCTCCGCTGCTGCCTCCCGCCGTCTTCGACTGCACATACGCGTTCCGGGTCACGCCAAAAACCGGATTGTAGCTCTGCGAGCCTAAACCAAATTCCGGCACATTCGTCTTCCCGATCAGGATTGCTCCATTTCTTCGCAGCCGTTCCACAAAGATCGCGTCGTGGTCGGGTACTCCATCCACCAGCGGCGAGCCTCCGCTCGTTCTTATTCCTTTGGTCGGTGCCAGATCCTTCACGGCATGAGGAAACCCGTGCATCCAGCCCAACGACTCTCCCCGTGCCAGTTGTGCATCCCGCTCAGCGGCTTGCGCCAACAACCCTTCGTGTTCCTGCAGGGACACAATCGCATTCACCTTGGGATTCACCCGTTCAATGTGGCCGAGATACGAAGTCATCACCTCGCGGCAGGACACTTTCTTCGAGTGTATGGCGGTCGATAACTGCATTCCATCCATCATTACAATGTCAGAAACCCCAGCTGCCGCGGCACTTCCGTTGATCGTTTTGTCTCCAATCAACTCATCCGCAATCAACCCGGCTCCCACCGCGCCAGCTTTCTGCAGGAACTCACGTCGCGTCGGCATACTCTTCTACTCCAATCGGTTTCGAGAATTGTGAGCGAAATCATACACGGGACCCGGAGGCAGAGGGCCGACGAACCGCTGCTCCGGCGGATGACGGGTTCACCCGGCCTGGGCAGTTCGTTTGATTACAAAATAGAAATCAGATTGAATTTGCTACAAAGGGTGTGCCCAGGTCGATGTTTCGATGCTGACGGCTTTGGACGGGCGATCAGCCGCGCATCTACACGGGGCAAAGGACGTTAGGACGGGATCCTCTGTTTGTCGACCTGCACGAAAGCAGCTCGATTTTTAGATTTCCAGATCCCGTCCCAATCGGTTGCAATTTACGACGTATGGAGACGCGAATCCGGCCAGAAATGTCCCGTCGCTACCATCTGCAGGTTTTCTCTAAAGTGTTCGTCTTCTAAAAAATTACCTTCAAAGCCAGGTTCATGCTTCGCGGCGCTCCTTGAGCAAGCACCGGATTTCCCACCGCCACATCAGGCGTATTAGAAATCGTACCAAACGAGCTGCTGGTCACCGAATTGTTAATAACGAACGGAGCAAAGTTGGCACGATTCAGTACGTTATAAACTTCCCAGCGAAATTGAACCGTGAGACGCTCAGTAATTTTGGTGTCCTTGATCAAAGTCAGATCCAACTGGCTCAATCCTGGACCGCGAAGCATATTCCGCCGTGAGCTGCCAACTTGTCCCGCGCACGGAATAAAGAACGGAGTCAATGGCAGGCCGCCGCTCGTGTCCCCGCAAGGATCAGGCTGGCCTCCTGCGGTAAATGTTTCCTGAACATACTGAAACGGGTTGGTATGGTTTGAATTCCGCGTGTCATAGACCAATGGTGACCCATCGTACGAAGCTCGGATCAAGTTGCCACCTCCGCCCAATCCCTGGCCCGACGGGTCCGAGGTCCCGATGAGTGCGCTGAAAGGACGGCCGCTTAGAGCAGTAAAGACTGTGCTGATCTGAAAACCCCTGCCTATCAGCTTGGGGACCATGGGCAGTGTCGGAAATGTGTAAGCTCCGCTGATGTTGAAGTTTTGCGGAACGTCGTGGTCGCAATTGCCGTATTGATCCCTCACGCCCGCATTCAGGTTTCCGGAACCATCGTTTTCAATCTGAGGATTTGCGGCGACACCGCTGCCCCCGCGATTCACCGAGTTCGTGTCCAGACAGTGGCTGAAGGTGTAGTTGTAGGTAAGATTCAATCCATGCCAATTTCGCTGAGCGAAAGTGGCTTGCAGACTGTTGTAGTTTGAGTATCCAAGATTGGTTGACTGGATTATGTGTTTGAACTCACCGGGAAAAATGCTGTCATAGGGGCGCGTACCGTCCCCGCCAATCGGGCTCGCATTGAGGTCGCGGAGAATCACAAGGTTTTGGCCCACGCGATCCCGAGTATCCTATGGTCAGCACCTGGTTGTGCGTGATTTCCCGTTGAATGCTGAGATTGTAGTTGTGGGTTCTGGGGGTCTTGAAGTCACGCACCACCGAATATGCGTTGAACGGAGCAGTGCCTGTAGGCGTTGCTCCAAACACGGGCTGATTGTTGAAACAGATGTAATCCCCGTCGCTGTTAGGGTCGCTTGGATCGACGCAGGTTGACGCAGGATCGGTAGGCGCAAGCGCAGCCGCACCAGTGAGCGACACCGAATTGGACGAAAATTGCCCTTGGAAATGGCTGCGTGAAGGCTCCCGCCCTGGCTCCGGCGAAAGTGTATGGAGCTGCTATCGCGCCGAAATTCGGCACGTCATAGGTAAGCGCATATCCACCGCGCAATGCAGTCTTGCCGTCACCGAATACATCCCAGGCAAAGCCTACCCGAGGACCAAAGTCCTTTTTGTCCAGGTTGTATAAGCTGTCGATGCCTTTTCCCAGTGTGACCAGTCCCCGGCCGGGAATGAAATTTGCCCCCAGATTATTTTTCTCGCTCAAAGCGCCGTTGACTTCCCAGCGCAAACCGTAACTCAACGTCAGTCGAGGTCGAATCTTCCAATCATCCTGCGCGTATAGCCCACTGGACCTCTGATTCATGTGCCGGTGAGTGTCTCCAAAATTGCGGGACGCTCCTTCCGCTTTCGCCAGTAAAACCTCTTCGAGGGTGTTGACGTTGTCCGTATTGACGTACCCGAAACCCAGTCCGGTGCGGGCCCGATTGCGCAGGCTGTTGGTGTAGGCGGTCTGGTAATTGCCGCCGATCTTAACCGTGTGACTGCCCTTGACCCAGCTGAAGTGCTCCGACCAGTCGTAGCTCTGGTCCGGTCTGGTGGTGATCGGATATGACTGGACGCCGCCGATCGAACTGCCATAACCAAAATTCCCGAAATATACGTAAGGCACACCGAAATCAGTAGTGCTCAATGGTCCCGTATCGACCCCAAGGCTCTTGGGATCAACCGAGTTGTTCACACCAATGATTTGTGCGAAACGGTTCCAGCCGAAGCGACTCTCCAACACCTTATTATTGCCAATGCTCCACGTATAACTCACGCCGGCCAGCTGAGTGCGGCTCGGCGCGATGGAGTTGAACAAATCCTGCGGCTGCGGTGCGGCGGGAGGCAGCGAGCCCGCGGAAGGAGCTGACTGCAAACTATCTCCGAAAATGTATTTTCCCGAGATGCTGTGTCTGGAATTGAAGTGATGATCGACTTTGACGCCAAAAGAATTCATGCTGTCGGTAGTTGGCAACTGAACCAGAAGTGTACCCGTCGGCGAAAGCGGAACGTACGAGAGTAAATTCAAGCCGGCAGGGGTTGCACCCGCGCCCACTGCAGCCTCGGCTTGCGCAACCTCGTCCGGGGTGAACACCGCCTGATTTCGAGTTGAGAATGAGGCAGCACGCTGACCTTCGTAAAATAAGAAGAAGAAGGTCTTGTCCTTAACAATCGGGCCACCGAAGGTACCGCCGAACTGCTGATTCCGAATGGGAGTTGCCGCGCAAGGATCCGGCGTGCCTGAACAGCCGTTGATCTTATTGAAATAGTTGGATGCATCGGCAAAAGCCGTATGGCGAACCCAGGTCGCGGTGCCGTGGTATCCATTGGTGCCGCTCTTCATCACCATATTGATCGGCGAGCCGCCCTTCACTCCAAATTCCGCCGACGGAGTTTCCTGAATGTTCAGCTCCTGAATCGCTTCTGGAGGAAATATGGCCGCGGGAATTCCGAGCACGCCAGTCTGGCCCAGGGAAGCATCACCATAATAACGATCGTTGTTGTACAAGCCGTCCAGTACATAATTATTCGACGAGGTACGGCCGCCATTGATACTGATGGCCATAAACCCTCCGCCGGGGGCACGCTGTACTCCCGGTGTAATCGCCAGGATCGAGTTGAAGTCGCGCCCATTGAGAGGAATCGCCTCGATTTTCGCGTTATCTACATAGTTGTTGTTGTTGCCGGAGAACTCGACCATCGGCGCCGTCCCCTCGACTTCAACGGTTTCGCTTCGTTGCCCCACCTGAAGCGAAAAGTTAGCGCTGGTCAAGCCGGCAGCCGAAACTTCGGCATTGCGCTGCGAGGTTTTGAAACCTGACGCCGATGCGCTGACTTTGTAGGTTCCGATGGGGAGATCGTTTACACGGTACTCGCCACCTTCACTGGTTGAGCTCGAGCGTGAAATCCCGGTCCCAAGATTTTCGACCGTTACCACCGCCTTGGGAACCACTGCCCCGGAACTGTCGGTAACATTTCCGCTGATGTCACCGGTGATTTTTTGTGCATGAACCGGAGTAAGCAAACTCAGTGACAGTAGAAATCCTAAAAGCAGAGACTGCGAAATTGGTTTCAACATGGCCCCCCTCGGCGGCTACGATTGTCAGACCCGAACAAAAAGTGGAGGAAGTCTATTGGTCTTGATGGATAACTATCAAGCATAAACGTCATGCAGCAGTCGAGTAGACATAACAACCTGGAATTGTGACAGCAGCAAAGCGCGTTCGATTCGATCGCCGAGTTCGACGCGTTCTCACCTGCTCCGCCCCGACTTTCGCTCGAGCAGATGGGTTGCGTGTCGTCCTTTTTGTTTGACGGATATTCACGGCCACGCTTCCCTTCGCAGTCTTTCTCCGAGAAAGGTCCGAGCATGCATATAGATCTGCGACGAGGATGAAACCTGCACCCACGGCCTAATGCCCTCCGAAATAGCTGTTGCCATTCCCTTTGTATTTATGCATCTGGGCGCAATCGTAGCCGCTCACAAAGGCCATCATGGCTGACCTGAAATCGCGATGACACTCACAACCCAGAGGGAGAAAAGTTTACTGAGGAAACGATTCGAGGCGATCAAGTTGCTCGCAAATCTGTCGCCGGAATGGTAAGGTTTCGACCAACCTGGGAGTGCAAAGCCCATGTTTCTTCGCTCCGGTTTCCAGCGGGCCTCCGGGAAGGGCATCGACATCCCGTCGCCTCCGGGATTTTTGCCCTGCCGAAGACGAGCTTCATCTCCTCAAGTCGGATCAGTTTTGTTCCTGGGTTTTTGCCTGTGTGCATCCTTCTCGACTCCCGCATCCTCCCAAGCAATCTATGGCAACATCTTTGGGACGATTACCGACCCATCGGGAGCTGCGGTGGTCGGTGGCAGAGTGATCCTGACTTCTGTCCAAAAGGGCACTGTGTTTCAAACTGTGTCGAACGAAACGGGAAATTACTCTTTCACCCACCTGATTCCGGATCAATATGACATTCGGGCCTCTGGTCCAGGTTTCAGGACTGTTGAGGCCCTGCGCATTCCGGTATACGCCGACCAGGCTGCGCGAGTCGATGTGCGCTTTCAGGTAGGCGCAGCCGAGGAAACCATGACCGTGTCGGCCGAAGCGGTGCCTTTGCTTAAGACCGATCGGGCCGACGTATCCACCACCTTTACTGAGCGCCAGGTTAAAGCTCTTCCGCTCTATGACCGCAACTTTACCCTGTTGGCGCTGCTCACTCCAGGCACTTCCCGAGCTGGTTTCCAGCATTCTTCCGCCGAGAATCCGCAGGGCAGTTCCCAAATTATGGTGAATGGCCAGCATTTCGGGGGAACGTCCTACCAGCTGGACGGAACTGACAATCGTGATCCAATTCTCGGCATCATTGTCATCAACCCAACGCTTGAATCGATCGCAGAAGCTAAGTTCACCTCGCAGAACTACGATGCGGAGTTCGGACAAGCGCTGGGAGGGGTAGTCACTGCGCAAACCAAGTCTGGAACCAACGATTGGCATGGAAGCATATTCGAGTTCCGGCGCACCGGATGGGGTCAGTCACGTAATCCTTTCGTCGATCTTCCCGACAGAAAATTGCCTCCCCTCAAATGGAACCAGTTTGGAGGCTCCCTGGGCGGCCCCCTGATCAAAAACAAACTTTTTGTCTTCGGGGACTACCAGGGCACGCGACGCAGGAATGGCGCTTCGCTTCGGCTTGACGTGCCCACTGCGCTGGTTCGCTCGACCTGCCTCGATCCGAGCGCCTCCTTTTGCGATTTAAGCGAATACGGAACACCGATTTTTGACCCGGCCACCGGCAATACTATCGAGTTCGCCAACCAGCAGATTCCCCGGGATCGTATTTCGCCACAAGCCGTGGCTCTGTTAAAGCTCATTCCGGAGCCAAACGTTCCGGAGGCTGGCGTATTGCAGAACTATATTGCTTCTGGCGTTGCCAAGTTTGCTGATGACGGTTTCAATCTTCGGATAGATCACAACACCACCGAAAAACTAAGAATTTTCGGGCGCTATAGCTTCGCCGATTTCAGACAGGATTCTGCGGGAGCATTCGGAAAGCTGGTTGGAGGTCCCGCCATAGGTTCCGATCTTGCCGGCCAGTCGTTCAGCCGTAATCAGAGTATTGCCGTCGGTTCAACTTATGCGATGACTCCCTCCCTGATTATGGATCTTCGCTTCGGCGTCTTTCGTTATCACGTGAATATCCTGCAAGAGGGGCGGGGAAAAAATCCTGCGGCGGACGCCGGAATTCCCGGCTTGAACCTCGGCGACCTGCTCACCTCGGGAATGCCATTCATGCAAATTGACGGGCTGACATTCGGGAACATTTGCAGCTGCCCGCTTCTGCAAACTGAAAATCAGTTTCAATGGGTGAATAATTGGACCAAGATCGCCGGCAACCACATTCTGAAATGGGGTGCAGATATTCGTTATGCGCAAAACTTCCGATTTGCTGGTTTCGGCCCACGCGTGGGCGGCCTCACCTTCGATGGCGGCCGTACCCAAGGGCCCGACGGCGGAGGTCTTGGTCTGGCTACTTTCTTACTGGGCGATGTAAGCACATTCGCACGCGACGTAAACAGTAAGCTCGACGCCGGAGAAAGACAGAAGCGCTGGTTCTTCTATGGTCAGGATACTTATCGCATTACTCCAAAACTGACTATGAATTACGGATTACGCTGGGAAATCTACTTTCCCCAATCAGTGACCGGCAAAGGTGCTGGCGGATGGGTCGACCTGAATACGGGACTTGTAAGCGTAGCCGGGTATGGCGACATCAATCTGCAGGGAAACGTGAAGAACAGTTTCCATAATTTTGCACCTCGTCTGGGAATCGCATACCAGTTGACGCCGAAGACGGTAGTTCGCCTGGGTTACGGCCGCAGCTTTGATATTGGCGTGTTTGGCTCGGTCTTTGGACACAGCGTGACCCAGAATCTCCCTGTCCTGTCTAGCCAGCAGATGAATGCACCTTCAGTCACTGGCACTGTGTTTAATCTTTCGACCGGTCCACCTGCCCCAAATTTCATTACCGTGCCTGCGTCGGGAAAGTTTCTGCTTCCCGACGAGGTGCACGTAAGCGTCCTTCCTAAAAGGATGCGTTTGCCTACACTCGACGCCTGGAATCTTACTTTGCAACATCAGATCACTCCTACCCTATCGCTTGAAACTGGGTATGTGGCAAACAAAGGCACTCACGTCTTCGCTGGGGATAACCCGAGATATGACGTCAATCAACCCACCATAGTAGGATTCGGCACTCTTAGCACAAACGAACGCAAGCCGTTTTTCAGGAAATACGGCTGGACTCAGGAAATTTCCTACTTAGGCAGTGATGGTTCCGACAATTACAACTCGCTGCAGGTAAAAGTGGATAAGCGCTTCAGCAAGGCATTCCAGATGATTTCCTTTTACACCTGGTCGAAAGCATTAGGCTACAACGACGATTATTATGCCATCGATCCCAGGCTTAACTACGGCGTAGCCAATCAAGATCGGAAACACGTTTTCGTGCTTGCCAATTTGCTTGACCTGCCTTTCGGCAGGGGGAAATTATTTTTTTCGAGAACAGACGGATTGGCCAACCAGATCATCGGAGGATGGTCTTTAAACTCCGCGTCGTTCTGGCTGAGCGGTCTGCCCTTTTCACCTTCTTATGCGTTTTGCGAGGCCGATAGAGATACCGGCCCCTGCAGGCCGAACCTGGTCGGACGGGTGCATATCACGGGAAAACGGGAGGGCTATTTCACTACGACCAATAATGTGTTTTTGGAACCGAATGGCACACCGGGGGATACAATCGGTCCGTGGCAACGACCCGCGGTTGGTACATTCGGAAGCGCTCGCCGTAATTCCCTTCGCGGGCCCGGCTTATTCCAGAGCGATCTCTCCGTCGCTAAAGGCTTCCGCTTGAGCGAGACTGCTTCGCTTCAGTTTCGAGCTGACATTTTCAACGTGTTTAACATAGTCAATCTCGCTAATCCTTTGGATTGCGTTGACTGCATAGATACGGGCAGAATTGTTGGCACCGCTTCGGGCCAGCGCCAGATGATGTTTTCCTTACGATTGCAGTTCTGAATTCGAAATTTGTGACCACCGATCAGCGGAAGTTCTCCACCATCATAATGTCTACCGATTTGTTTACTCGGCCGTAAAGAATCCACTTACCGTCCGGAGAAATGTCAAAGTTTTCTTCTTCCTCAACAATGGCCTCGTGCAGCCTGGCGATGGTAGAAAGTTTCCGCGTCCCGAAGTCATAGAATCTGACTGTAGAGGGCAAAGTCGCCCCTTCAAAATTTATGAAGTAGATGCCCTCGTCGCGCACAGCCCAGTCACCCCAGCTGGTAAGGGGACCATCCACAATTCTCTTCGCGTCTCCTCCGCTCACCGGCATTTGCCAGACGCCATCTGTATTTTCCTTTGTGTAGTAAATGGTTCCCCCGTCGGAGGACTCGATGGCGAAGAACCCGTTATTCTTTGTGAGCCGGATCGGATCTCCCCCCAGAACAGACACTTTCCAAAGCTGCCAGTTTCCGCTCCGATTAGATCCGAAGTAAATCCACTTTCCATCGCGCGACCAGTTCGGAACAGAATTGTCGTAATTGCCACTGGTGATTTGTTGGGGAAAGCCGCCGTCTGCATCAACAACTAAAATCTGGCTGTGTTCGGCCGGACGAGAATCGAACACAATTTTTGTTCCATCTGGAGACCATCGTGGCGAGCCGCTAAGGACGCCCAGGGAAGTTAACTGGATCGGGTCAGAACCGTCGGACTTGCACCTCCAGATTTCCGCGGCTCCAGAGCGGGCAGAATAAAAGACGACCTTCTTGCCGTCCGGAGAAAATTGGGGTGCACCGTCTCCCCAGCTCGAGGAGATAAACGGTGCCGCTGGGGTTGTTTTCCCCGAGAGGCTCCGCTCAACTCGCCAAACCTCTCTGTGCAAAAATCCTTGGGTGTATGCCAAACGATTCCGTTCCAGTGAAACCGCTGGACTGCCCGCCATCGGGCCGGCGATCGGAATTGCCTCCACGACTCCACCTGCCGTGGCCGGCACTTTCCATAACCCGGTTGTTCCCAACCGGTGACCTGCAAATACGATGCTCTTGCTGTCAGGAGTCCAAGTTAAATCTTGGACGAAGGCGCGATCGAACGTGATTCGTTTCGGCTCTCCCCCCTCAGATGCCACCACGTAAATATCAGTAACGTGAGGACTGCTGATGCGCCTGAAAGCTATGCGAGAGCCATCGGGGGAAAACGCGGGAATATGATCTCCGACCGTATGTGGCGGTGGAAACGTCAGCCTTGTTTCCTCATGAGTTTCCAGCGAAAAGCGGTAAATACTCCATCCCTCGTCTGGTGAAGGTTTGCCGGCCAAGGTAAGCGACTTGCCATCGGGCGACCAGCTTAGACCTTGAAATTCGCAGCCGTAGGCGTGGTGGTCCACCAGCTTTCGTTCCGTTCCTCCGAGAGCAGGAATGATCCAGATGCCCGATGGGCCTGGGCAACGACCGAACGCTATATAACGGCCATCGGGCGACCATGCCAGCGCGGAGCCGAGTCCGAGGTCTTGAGCCAATCTCACTGGACTGTCGCCACCAATTAGTTTTACAAACAGGTCGGCGGTTCTGCCATTCTCCGCCTCGGAAATGAACGCTATCTCTTTGCCATCAGGAGAAAAGTGCGGTTGGATTTCTGCACCAGGGGAACTGGTTATCGGAACCACTCTCATCTCTGGCCTTGACGCCAGGGGCGACCGGGACCGCCAGGAATGTATGCCAATCGAAACTGTCGCCACCATGACAATCAGACCGAGTAAGACAATCCGGCTAAACCGAGTCCGACCCGGGAGTGAGCGCGGTTCTGCCGTTGCAATGCCAGTCTCGCCCGTCGTGGCATTGCGATCACGAATAGCCGCGGGACCGTGACCATTCTCCCCGTTTGCCAACCTCCCTGCATCGCCGTTCTCAACCTGCGCGATAAAGCGGTAGCCACGGCGTGCCAGCGTCTCGACAAAGCGTGGATTGTCGGCCGAGTCCCCTAGAGCATCTCGAAGTCTTTTTATGGCAGCGTTGACGCTGTGGTCGAAATCGACAAAGGTATCAGCAGGCCAGAGCCTGTCGCGAAGTTCTTCCCGAGTGACGACTTCGCCCGGCCGCTCCAAAAGCAAAGAAAGCACTTCGAATGGCTGCTCTTGAAGCTTAAGTTTCACTCCACCCCTGCGTAGCTCATGGGCCCGTAAATCAACCTCGAAAAGCCCAAAACGGAGAACTCGCGGAAGCTCGGATAGAGAGGGCATGGCCATTTCAAGGGCGCCAGAAGTCTACACCCGGTTGAGATAACGCGTCACCACGAGATGTAACTCGCAGGTATGAAGCAATTTAGCTCGTAATTGTCAGGTGTCTGGCTCGTCGCTGCCAGAGTATTGATGTACTCGAACGACTGACTGAAGCTCGGCGCCACCATGAGGTGAGTGCCGTGAAGTTGGGGATTCGAACCTGGTTTGCTCTTAACATTCTGACCATCGCTTTTCCAGGGTTCGCAACTGAACCACAGCCAAAATCTCAAGTCATCATCAGTGTTTACAACGACGCTCAAATTTCGGAAGACACATTAGTTCAGGCCGAAGCAAGAGGCAACCCGGATCTTCCGTCAGGCTGGCGTCGACAATGTATGGGTGGAGTGTAAATCGTCGATACCCGACCGCATTCACGCGGCTGAATGCGAGTCTCTCGCGGGCCCCAGACACCTGGCGTTGCGAATTGTACCCTGGTCACCGAAGCTCCGCGATAGTGTTTTGGGCACAGCGTTTCTGTCTGCGGAAGGAGAGGGAACCTACAGCAATGTGTTCTACGCCGCGGTGCAAAAGCTGCACAATGATTGCCACGTCAGTTTAGCTGGGGTCCTCGCACACGTCATGGCACACGAGGTTGGACACTTGCTGCTGGGAACGAACGCTCATTCGCCCACGGGGATAATGCGCCCTAGCTGGCAGGGCCGGGAATTCCGAAGCATCGTCATGGGAACATTGCTTTTCACGTCTCAGCAGTCGGGGTCTATGCAAGCCAAACTGTCTGACGTTAGGGCGCGAAAGTAGGCTGCCGTGTTCGCTTTTTCGCTGGAATACCCGGCGCCCGTCGGTGGTACCCGCGTAACCACTTCGCCGGGCCGCTCCAAAAGCAAGCACCTCGAATGGCTGCTCTTGAAGCTTGAGTTTCACCCCACCCCTGCGTAACTCACGGGCCTGTAAATAAACCTCGAAAAGACCGAAACGGAGAACTCGCGGGAGGTCGGTTAAAGAGGGCATATCCGGTTCGGGGGAGCGAGAAGTCTACACCTGCCTCCGATTACGCGTCACCAGCAGAGCTAACTCACAGGATTGAAACAGTTTAGCCCGTCATTCCTAGATGTCTGGCTCGTCGCCACCAGAGTATTGAGGTACTTCCCCGACTGACCGAAGCTCGGCGCCACCATGAGGTGAGTGCCGTGAAGTTGGGGATTCGAACCTGGTTTGCTCTTAACATTCTGACCATCGCTTGTCCAGGGTTCGCAATTGAACCACAGCCAAAATCTCAAGTCATCATCAATGTTTACAACGACGCTCAAGTTTCGGAAGACACATTGGTTCAGGCCGAACAAGAGGCAACCCGCGTCTTCCGTCACGCTGGCATCGACAATGTATGGGTTGAGTGTAAATCGTCGATACCCGACCGCATTCACGCGGCTGAATGCGAGTCTCTCGCGGGCCCTAGACACCTGGGGTTGCGAATTGTGCCCTGGTCGTCAAAGCTCCGCGACAGCTTTTTTGGTATGGCCTTTCTGTCTGCGGAAGGCGAGGGCACGTACAGCGACGTATTTTATGACTCGGTCGAAAAATTGCACGCCGATTGGGGTGTGAGCGTGCCTGGTGTCCTCGGCCATGTCATGGCGCATGAAATCGGTCACCTGCTGCTGGGCTCTAATGCGCATAGCCGGTCGGGCATCATGAGCCCCCGGTGGCAGGGTGAGCATTTACGTGGTGTTGCCATGGGCACTCTTCTATTCACGCCTGAGCAGGGCAGCGCAATGCGCAACCGACTGTTCGCCGCCCAACACGACTCCGCGCTAAAGCAGTGACGTTCGCAGCGGACGGCAACACGATATTCCCGGCGAAGCTCCGTTGAAAGCGATGAAACAAATTGAATCAGAGAGGATCAACATGATCGCTCAAAAAGTACGCTTCCCAACTCTCATAGTCATTGCCATCGCTTCGCTGCTTTTGGCAACGATCGGGTGCGGCGAACAAGGCCATTTTAGCAACAGCATGAATGGCGGCGGTATCCCAGGCGAACCAAGCAGTGGAACCAGCATCGCTGGAGGGAATTGGTCAATCGTGGGAACGTCCGCGTCATCAAATAACGTGTACGCCGTGGGCGGCGCCATTACACAAGACGGAACTACACTGACCGGGAAAGTGCATCTACTTGGGCCGTGCGAGGACTCCCAAGCAGAAATCCCGAGTGGGAGCATATCGCTAACCGGATCAATCAAGGGCGATCAGTTCACGCTCACGTCAACCCCGACCATAGCCGGCTCAGTGATCAACATACTGTTAACCGGCAGCGGAACCTCACTAAAGAATCTGACCGGTACATTCACTATCAATGGCAGTTGCGGAGCTAGCGATGAGGGTACGGCAATCGCAACTTTGGTACCCTCTATCTACGGTCCCTGGCTGGGCAAAGGAGTGGCTACTTCTGGAGATGCGAATGTGACCGTCGCGCTATCTCTAACCCAGAAAAACACGCCCGACGAATTCGGTACGTATTATGTCAGCGGAACGTTGACTTACGGTAATTCCGCGTGCGCAGTAAGTGCAGTACCAGTATTTGGATACATAGCCGGGTCACGGGTGCTGCTCACTGTCGACGAGGCGGACTCCAACCCTGTTGTATTCGTGCTTTCTGGAACCTTGGTGCCGCCTTTCAATTCGGTGCTCTCTGGAAGCTATCAGACATTCGCGGGCGGAACTGTACCCGGCTGCACGGGGGACAAGGGGACCATATCTCTAGACTTTGACTTCTAGAGTCGTGGACATGGTGAACTCTTAAGATGTTACCTGAGGAAGCGATCAACGGCATTTCCAAAAGATTGCGTGGGCCAACGGTTTGCGGTCATTACGCGGTGAAAAATCTTTCCCGCACCCCGCCATCAAGACAGCTCAGGCACACTTCCGCGGCGACTGTTCCTGGTCGCACTCAAAGCACACAGGCAGGAAAACCACCCAGGTACGGTCATCGTAGGGCGAGAAGAATGTCACATCAGAATATTGCAATAACGAACCGCAACCTCGGCAATATGTATCGCCTCTAGGGCGAGATGCCAGATCATCGAAAAATCTGATGATTTCTTCTTTTAACTTTTGTGGTTTTGGACCCGAAGAGGATGCGTCCCCAGTATGAACGCCATTTCCGTTGGTGTGCTGCATCTTGCCCTCAAGGCGAATGCTAGGACTTACTTGAGTGCGTGTCTGTATCATACCGCAACTAGTCAAATTCTTTTTGCCAGGTCGCAAGTTGTTTTTTGATGATTCCGTAGCACTCGCATGCGGCGCTCTCGAGCTCTTCCCGGTTGAGGATCGTAACCTGGCCTTCGATCGTAATTTTAATTCCGGCCTGGCTCAACTGTCAGTCTGCTATCACGCAATCGAAGGTACGATACCGGACGATTCTTTGGCGATGGCGTTGCGCGTGAATTTCCTTTCCCGCGTGAGCTAACTATCGTCTGGGTCTGGTATTGGATGGTTGGCGCGAATGCGCCGAAGGGTCGGATCTCCGCCGCAAGAACTGCAGTTTGCGATGACGGCCTGACAGGTAAAAAAGTGCAGGACGACGGTGGTTCCGGGGAGCAGAACGTCGTCCTGTTATGAGAATCAACTCAAAATTAAGACAATCTGAGAGTAAGGAGGGGGCGCTCTGGGTGCCATCGGGTTTTAACCCGATCGCGTTCAGGATGAAACCCTATGACTCAGCACATCGTTGACGAAGATAAGATCGACAATAGGTTGTTGCCGGGCACGTGCTGGAGTCTTGGTCGTTTTGCAGAAACATGGTTTTGCAGCAACATGGAGGAGCGCACTGTTCCCCGTTCCTTCCCCCCGCTTCTAGGCCGCAGATTCTTCCTGCTTTTCGTCGTCACCGAACTCCTTGTTCAAATCTTCTTCTTTTTTTCTGGCCTGCGTTTGGTCAACACCTTCTGATATTTCCATAATCTCTTCCGGTGTACTCTCCCCATCCTCAAACTCGTGTCTTCGTGGTTGAGTCATTTCACTTTTCTCCTTAACTTTTGGATGTCGGCATTTCGTGCCTGTTTGCTCAGCACAAAACCCAGATTCCCGTAAACCTGAAGGCAGCAGCTTGGCGATTCGATCGTTTTTCATTGCCCGAACGAAACATCGGGTTTCACCCATTTGAATATCCATACTCAAGGGTATGGTTTCAAGTGGGCCATGGATGTACGAATGATCTTAGAAACACCCACTTTTAGACACGCACTTATAAAGGAGCGGAAACATGAAACGTATTTGGCATACCTTCCCCGTTTTGCTATTGGCGGCGGCATTCGCGGCCGCACAAGGCACTGGAGGCCAGGGATCTGCAGGCCAAGGCTCGACTGGGCAGGGCTCGTCAAGTCAAGGTTCGTCTGGACAAGGTTCATCTAGACAAGGTTCGTCCGGTCAAGGTTCGACCGGCCAAGCCTCTGGTCAGGACTCGACCTCACCCGGCGCCAATCAGGGCACGTCCGGCGACACCGCTAATTCAACCGATCAGACTAGCGGGAAAAAACACAAGAAGCACAAGAAGTCCAACTCCAACAACAGTTCCTCTCCGAACGGCTCGAATCCCTCTGATATGGGAACTTCGAACAATGGGAACTCCAGCGGTTCCGGAAATACGGGATCGGGCAGCAATAGTGGAACCTCTCAGAACACTCAGGAGGCTCCGCCCGCCCAGACTCCGCCTCCACAGAGTCAGCAGCAAACTCCGCCGCGAGCCTAAACTCGACGGCTACAAGTTTGTGATACCGAAACCCCTCCTGCCGGAGGGGTTTTTTCTGGCCCTCCCGGTTATCGTCAATCACGGATTTTATTGGAGGCCGTTTGAACTGTTAGCCGGTTCCTCGAGTTCCTGAATTCTTCGAATCGAAATGCGCGAGGCACCGGTTAACTCAATCAATCTCCGACGCATCGTAAGCCTGCTATCAAATGGCGACTTATGAATATGTTCAAGACCATATTTGCCATATTCCTGCTGGTTATTCTTATATCCGCGATGGGAGTTGCACAGGACCGTCAGCCGTCGACCCTCGCTGAGGTTTACCGCAACGATGATTTTCAGATCACCGGCGTCACCGTTTCCAAAACCGGTCGCGTCTTCGTGAATTTCCCTCGCTGGTCGGATCGATACCTGAACGCCGTGGTTGAAGTCATGCCCGATGGATCGGCAAAACCCTTCCCGGACGAAACCTGGAACAGATGGGATCTTAAACCGGAGAACGCAGGAAAGCAGTTCGTTTGCGTGCAGAGCGTTGTCGTCGACTCGAAGGATGCGCTTTGGGTCCTTGACCCGGCTGTGCCTTTGCTGGCGGCCATGGTCCCCGGCGGTCCCAAGCTGGTAAAAATTAGTCTCCAAACCAATCAAGTGGAACGCGTCATCCCTTTTGGTTCGGACGTTGTCAAGACAGGCACGTATTTAAACGACGTTCGTTTCGACAATGAGCGCAATACCGCGTACATAACCGATAGCGGGGTAGGCGGCATCATCGTGCTCGACCTCAATAGCGGAAAAGCCCACCGCGTACTCGACGGGCATCCATCCGTACGGTTCGAGCCGGGCGTACAGGTGGTTGTGGACGGAAAACAATTACTGGCATTTGGCAAGCCGCCCCAGTTCAACTCCGACGGCATCGCTTTGTCGCCTGATGGAGAATATCTCTATTACAAGGCGGTAACGTCGCAAAGCCTGTACCGGATCAGGACTGACGTGTTGCGCAGTGCGAACGCATCCTCAAGCCAAGCGGCCGGGGTAGTCGAAAAGATCGCAAACATATTCCTAACGGACGGTCTGTGGATGGATCGCAAAGGCAATCTTTATTTGAGCGACGTCTCCCACAACGCTGTAAGCCGTCGTGATCCCAGCGGAAAACTTGAGCGCATCGTAAGCGATCCACGACTGCAGTGGCCGGACACATTCAGCGAGGGCCCGGACGGGGCCATCTATATAACCGCCTCGCACATCAACGAATCTCCGACCTATAACCAGGGGAAAAGTACACGAACCCAGCCGTATGCCGTTTTTAAGTTCAAGCCCTGATGGATTGAATCAACTGTCAAATTGCAGGAGTGACACGTGGACCATATTGATATCCCCGAAGGTCAGGTCGTTCCACTGGATGCTGTCGCACCCGGTGTTCACGGACTTCGTATTACCTTTGTAAATGTTTTCGGCATCAGCCATCGGGACGGTTCCTGGACCTTGATCGATTCGGCACTGCCGTTCAGTCAAAGCCTGATTCGGCGGTGGGCCGAAAAACATTTCGACGGGCCGCCCAACGCAATAATTCTCAGTCATGGACATTTTGATCACGTGGGATCGGCGCAGGCGCTTGCCGACGAATGGGCCGTCGAAATTTACGCCGACCCACTTGAACATCCGTACCTGACGGGCAAACAGGAGTATCCCGCGCCCAACCCGGGTGCCGGAGGTGGAATGATGTCCCTTCTTTCTCCGCTCCTGCCCAGAGGACCGGTAAATCTGGGTGACCGGTTGCGCGCCTTGCCAAAGGGCGAAGAACATATCTCTTCCCTGGCGCTGCTTCCGGATTGGCAAATCGTTCTTACGCCCGGCCACACGCCGGGGCACGTATCTTTTTTCCGGCCCGCTGACCGGACGCTGCTGCCCGCCGATGCCTTCTGTACGACCAAACCCGAATCATTCTTTCAGGCAGCGATCGCGCAAGCGCCCGAACTTCATGGACCTCCTTCATACTTCACCTGGAACTGGGATCTTGCACGTCAGTCAGTCGAACGGCTTGCGGTACTGGAACCCTCGGTGGTCGCTCCGGGCCACGGAAAGCCGCTGGTGGGAGACGATGTGGCGCTCGCCCTTCGACAGCTCTCTGCAAGATTCGACGAAGTGGCCGTGCCGGATAACCGGAAGGACTCAGCGGCCTGAGGTCACAAACCGACAGTCAAAAAAGGAGAGTCCGATGGCGGAATGTATTTGTACCAGTAAACAACATGGGCACGGTGATCGTTGCGGCCGGACTACGGTCGCGGAGAAAGAGTTTTGCAATGCATGTCAGCTGCAGATGAAAGCCGACTGCGACGTTCGGGATGAACCGCAACTAACGCCGAAAACTCACATCCAAGAAGGGAGCTGACGACGGGCCTTTTGTTCGATGTCGCTGGCTGTCGTCCCCATTGTTCTATTAGCCATCTGGCCAACGTGATCCGAATGCTCGGCCACGTCCGGCCTTTATTCAAAGGTCGCGGGTCATTCCGAATTGCGGCTGCCTCATCGTCTTCGCCTGGTCGGTTTCTAGAAAGGAACTTTTGGAGGTGCGGATGCACCCCGCTTTTCGTTGGCGATAGCCATCAATAGTAAGGAGAGAGGATTCAAGCGGAAGACCCTGGAAAGGACTAGGAATGGCGTGACCGTCCTGTGAATCGAAGTCCGAGTTTCATCGATACGGCTTCTGGTGTGGTTAAACACCTCTCGGCCACGAACAACTTGTAGACGAGAGGTTGCGGTAATGTCGCCCACGGCGGCATCGACTCGCTTCACTTGGTTACGTATCAGATTCGTGATTGTGGTGACGTCGGACTCGATGCTTGTAGTCTTCGCTTTCAACTCGGCGAGCAAGGCTTTTGTACTTCCCGAGAGCGGCATGACTCTGTCCTTGACATCAGAAGCCAGCGCGCTCATCCGGGACGTAGACTTCTGGACGGTCACAAGCAGCGCCACCAAAACTCCAATCTGGACCACAACCGCTGCTGCTGTCACCACCACAATAATATGCAGGTAATCCATAAGAAGACCTTCAATCAAACAGGCAAACAATTCTGCTCGAAGCCACCCTTATTCTGATTGTGACCTAGCGCTCGGTTCCGTCACCGCCTCTTTGACAGTTCGGACGTTGTCGCGAACCTGGTTGGCTACATCTCCAGCCTGTCGCCGGGCATCAGCCGCAAAGTCGTTCAACCTGTCGCCAATTTCCCTTCTCGTCTCTTCGCCACTATCGGGCGCGAACAACACACCCAGGCC
This sequence comes from Terriglobia bacterium, assembly GCA_963733545.1. Classification (GTDB taxonomy): domain Bacteria; phylum Acidobacteriota; class Terriglobia; order Terriglobales; family Acidobacteriaceae; genus JAIQFF01. The sequence continues at coordinate 1,745,229 of CAVTDQ010000007.1, read as the reverse complement.
GACACCGATTCCTAATCCCACTAAAAATGCTTTCATAATCCATCCTTTGAAAACTGAATAAAAGAAAACAACACATCCGGAGAACTCTGTCGTTTCGCAATACCGGCTGCGTGTGGCCGACCGGTTTGCTACTAAGCGTGAACCCCCTATGATGCTGTCGCCCAGATACAGGATGGCCGTGCGTCACGGCCGTGCGTCACGTTACTGCTAAGCGGAGCATCCGAGTGCCAAGTGGTACGCGATCATTCTCGAGGAGGTAAGGTGTTTACGTGAGGGACAAGACCAGTACTCTCGCATATCATTTATTTTGTTTTTTAGATATTTTGTTTTTTACACGTGCGAAAGCGATCCCAAGGAAAGCAGAACATGCCGTGATTAAAACGGCGATTGCCGGGCCCCCGATGATGGACTTTAGGATCAACTGTGAGGACGAATGATTAAACGCTACGCGATTTTACTTTTCGCACTTTCTTTATCGTCTCCGTTTGCACTCAGCCAGCAACCGTCAGCAGACACAGCCGCAAGAATCACAAAAGAGGTTAGGCACGAACTCATAATGCTCCCATATTTTAGTGTGTTCGATAACCTCGCTTACAAGGTGGACGGCTACAATGTCACGCTCTTGGGTCAGGTGACTCGGCCAACCCTCAAATCGGATGCAGAAAATGTAGTAAAGAGAATCGAGGGGGTCGAGCATGTTGATAACCAGATCGAAGTGTTGCCGGCATCTCCGGGTGATGACCGCATTCGGCGTCAGCTCTACGCCGCCATCTACGGTGACCCAATGCTGCAAAAGTACGCGATGGGAGTGCAGCAGCCAATCAGGATAATTGTCAGAAACGGGAACGTGACACTCGAAGGAACCGTAGACAATGAAGCCGACAAGAACGTTGCTAACATCCGCGCCAGCAGTGTTCCCGGTACTTTCAAGGTCACTAACAATTTGCAGGTCTCGAACGCGCAGGCGCACTGATCGCCAAAGAACTGATCGCAGGACTGCCTTTAAAAGTTGGCAGGAGCTGCTGCTTGGAGTTCTCGGTCTTGGGATTCTTGCAAGGAACTTTCGGAGTTACGGAATTGAATGGAGGTTGGCTTGTACGCGCAGCGCGAACGGACCCAATCGAGAGCCGCGATAACAGGTTGTGACCAGGTCTTTTCTACGCGTAGCCGACTCGTCAAGCTTTGATGCCCGGTCTTTTCAGGCTGGTTTGATGTTCTGATTCTTCGAAAGAGATCGTAAACCTTCTTGATTTTTCCAGACGGTCGTAATTCTTGCCGTAGGTCGCCCGGATGCGATCTTCGCCTTCTTCAATCATGGGGGGCGAATCATGGGGGCGCGCGTTAAGATCGTGGCCGCAGGGGATACCGCCATCATAGAGATAAATCGTCGTGCCGTTCGGACCGCTTTTCTGAAGCCTCCCCTCGAAAGGGTCATCAAGCAAGGCCCTTGATGGCCTGCCCTGCGGCTCGGGCGCCCTCTTCGATAGCGCCGGGACAACTGGGATCGCCATTTACATCGCTGTGGCCAAAAGAAATCCTGCCAAAGGGCTGGTTTCTAAATACCTCACGGGGCGCCGGTTTCCCGTTCTTGCCGAAGTAGAAACCTGGCGGCCCAACGATGAAAGCATGACCCCACCGGTTGAGGATCGCTCCCGCAATGTCTCGCTTCGGATCGAAGCCAGATCCCGAGAACATTTCCGCAAACTGTTCACGCATCTTCCGCTCGATCTCGCGGTAGGGTGTCGAAATCAGTTCATAGCGGCCCTTCTCACATTGTTCTCCGACCGGCAATCCCGGGGACATAAACGGGACATAGAGGGTGAGGAAGACGGGAGAGTCTGGGCCGAAGGTTTTCAAGTCCGACCCGCACATCATAGGGTTGCGCACTTCGGTCCATTCTCCAAAACCGCCGAACCAGCGAGCGCCACTGATGCCCAATTTGTGCAGGAACCTCCAGTTACGCACTGCCACGTTGAGCGATAAATGAGGGGCATAATAGAAGTGATTGGCGGCTTCCCGGTGCGCAGAATCCAGATCAGAAATAATGTGCTTGTTGATGAACTGCGGACTGGCCATAACCACTGTGCGAGCTTTGAGGCGATAGACTTTTCCATCCCGCGTGTAAGTGATCCGTACAAAATCCGACTTGTCGGGTTCCCGCTCGTGCTCAACCCGAACCACAGTGCAACGCAAACGCATACGCACCGGGTTTTCCGGCCGATCGAGCGCATTGAAGTTGACGCTGGTTTTAGTGATGGAGTCAAGATTCACGGGGCCGGGCAAGGCATCGGGAATCAGCGCTTTCGCTGCGTGACGGGCTATTCCGGCGTTCCCACCGGGAAAAGAAAACTGATTCTTGTCTTGCAACAGCCGGTAGTAGGAGGGAGCGGCGAAGCCCGAGAGCGCATCGCATCCGATGCCGTAACCCGTAGCCGCCAGGGGAGAAAGAAATTGCCGAACCATTTCCCGGCTTACTCCGTAATCTTCCATCAATCTCTGTTCTTGAGTAATAGTGTCGAGGTAGCGCCCTCTTGGATCGGAGTCCGAGGCGTCAGCCCGTTGCCCCAGTCTTTCTTCATTGCCACGAGCGTTCCACCACTTCAGCATGTCCTGGCGAACCTGGGGAGAAAATGGGACGCCTTCGAGGCGTTTTCCCCACGGATCGACGACCCAACTTCCGGTGGGCTGGCCGAAGCCCTGTCCAAAATAGAAGCCGAAGGTGGGAGGCATGATGTAGATCCAACTGTAGCTGGTGCGGCTCAACTCCATGGCCGGGCTCGGACCTCCCCAGGGAACGTACTCCGCCTGCCGCCAATCGAGATTGATATCAAGAAGGAAGTCGCCCATCGGGCTACCCGCATCGGGTGCCCAAATCAGATTCGAGCCCTGCGGTCCCATGATGCGATGGCCGTCCACCATCATTTCGTTGCGCTTGGCCTCACCTCCGAACATCGGATGATTTTCCAGAATTAAGCAGGTGCGCTTGGCTCCAGCTTTTTTCTTGAAGGTCCACGCGGCCGATAGGCCGGCGATTCCGCCCCCGACAATCACACAATCGAATACTTCCCCAGAGTCGGCCACTTCGGTTGAGCTTTTGTCGAACACTCCGAAGCGAATGTCGTGGCCGCCATTCACTACGTCCCAGGTGTTTCCGTTGGAATGCGCATAGTCGCCTATCCCGGTATCGGGCCCGTTCCAGTCACTTTCACTGAGCCCGCCGGTTTTACGTCCGCTTTCTTGCGCCATGAGCTGAAGCGGGGACAAAGATTTCATGAGCAGGCTTCCTGAAGCCAGTAAAGTCGCATTCAAGAAGTCTCGCCGACAAATTCGCTGGTTCATTCCCAGAGCTTTATCGCTTGCTTTCATGCCCTATCCTTTTGGGACGCGTTGCAGCCGTGCGCGCGTCGCAGGAAACGAGTCGTAGGCGTCTTGCCTTACCGGACGTGATTCGTTGGTAGCAGCCGATAGGCCCGAGTACTTTGACAAATGGAAGTCTGGATTATCTGATGGAAATCTGGACGGTGCAATACCGGCGATTGCTCCGTCACTGAGTCTAGGCTGGTATGAGTGACGTGAACATGCGATTACAGAAAAACGGAAACGTAACATCGCGATTACACTCAGAAGCCAGGGAGGGTACGTCGTGGGGGGGAAAGCGGGAAGCGGAAGGGAAAGGCTAATTTGATGCGGTCAGAATGATTCCGTGGCCACCAGTGAGCATCACTGAACGTACGGGAATACCATCCAGTGTTGTGAAATTACCGGACAACGGTATCGTTTGAGGCTGCAACATTGGTTCGGCCAGCAAGACTAAACCGTGGGTAAATGATCTTCGAAAGACACCGGCAGCGTAGGTGCGAGGCCCGAGAGGAGTTCCCAACTTTACATCGTAGCCACTCCACCAGTTTGAAGGATCGCTGCCGCTATCACCAAACCGATCGTCTCCAGACGAGATGAGGAAATAGCCCGCCAGCGCATACTCCTGTGCAGCACGATTCAAAAAGTATTCTTCCAGAGTAACGCTCCGTCCGGCGGCGTGCACGCGGTCAATGTAGCCAAGTAGTGCGAAGACGGACCACTTACCCGTTCCTCCGGTCAACCCCGGGTCGCTGGCGATACCGCGCTCAATATTAATGTTGTCCGCTGCCCTGATCTGACGCCGAACTGCGTCATCCCGATCGCGGACGGAATCCGGACCCGCGAACCAGATCGAGTTGTGCACAATTTCTGAATCCGGGAACGCTCGTCGGATCTGCTCGAGAAATTCGGCGATGTGGTTTCTCCACAAATCCCATGTCATCGGACCGCCGGTGGAGGAATCGACCGGAGGAACCTGTCGCCCGGAACCGTCCGACACCCGGAACTCCAGGTTGACGTCGTCGATCCACAGGCCCCGATAGGTGCCGCGTGAAATCGCGGACCGGGTTTGGCCGATCCACCATGATCGAAAGGCGGGATCAGCTATATTGCCTGCGTATTGGGGGCATATGCCTTCAGCGCACTTCCATGGGATGTAAAGCCGCTGCCCTCGGCTGTCGTGAAGTATCCATTCCGGGTGCTCCCGCAGGACTGAAGAGTCGGTAGGAATTCCGTAAAGGTTTACATAAACGAGGCCGTTCCGGTACCACGACGTTCGTCTGTCAAAGTAAGGAGAGTAGACGGCCATCCGTTCAAAGTGATTCTGAAACCACTGCTGCTCGGCGGGGCTCGGAGCGTTTGTCCAACGATCAAGGGCGGGAGCTGCCAACCTCTGGAAAAATACGCGACCGGCATCACCGCCCTGAACCGGTGCAAGGAATGTTGCGAACAGAACGTACAGTACGGCAGTCAGACAAAACCGTCCCACAATCCTTACAAAGCGTTGGTATCTCAAGCGAGGTTCGGAGTTTTCCGAGCTCCGAGACGGTAGCCCCTACCGCCACGTCGCAGTTCGTCTTGTCTTTGCATTCTGATCCGAGCGGTGAGTCTGAAGTTCTTTCCGCATCGAAACGCACAGAACTTGTTTCGAGCATGCCTTGCAGGTGAGCTGCAAGCCGGGTGGCCAATGCGATGATGGAGAGAGTTGGATTGGCATGGCCACCCGTTGGGAAGACCGAACTTCCAGCAATGTACAGTCCGGAAAGGCTATGCACTCTGCAATTCCGGTCCACCACACCTGTGGCGAGATCGTCGGACATTCGGGTTGTGCCCATGTGGTGTGGACCACCAACCAGATCAACAGGCCAGTCATCGCCAGCGAGCCAGTCGGCTTGAAAGAGGTGTCCGAGATTGAGCCGGTCGAATTCCGCTCCAGCCAGCCGAGCCATCAACCTGATCCCTTTTCGGTCGAGCGCTGTCGTACGCCAGTCGAGAGATGCGCGCCGCATCCCCAACTGGTCGACATCTGCGGACAGAGTGACGCGGCTGTTCGGGTTAGGGGCTTGCTCGGAACGGGCAAAGACTACGAACCGCCCCGGGTCGCCTTGGGGACGGTCTCCATGCGCCAGTCGACGCCAAACTTCAGGCCATAGTCTGCCGGCGTCGGAAGCGATCTTCCACATCCTACCGAACAATTGACGACCGACTCTTCCAGCCTTCCAGTCGGAGCGCATTCGCTGAAATGCCATCCATGCACTTTGCTGGTCGTAGAAAGGTTCGATGGCAATACTTCCATTTAGCGTCCGGTGTGCGGCTTGGGCAGCCGGAGCGACAGAAAGTCCAGGCTGGCAAAAGGTACCACCCAGTCGCGAAAGATGGGAGTAAGGGGCAATCTGGCTTTGAACACCACGTACACCGCCATCGGTCACCAGCACACCGCAGGCAGTTTGCAAATGCTCCTGGAAAAATCGGCCGACCAAATCCCGATCATTACCCAAACCATCCGGACATTTGCTGTTCGAAGCCAGCAACTGCCTGGCGTTCTCTATGCCTCCGCAAGCCAGAACAAAAAACCGAGCCCGTATCTGGGTGGCCCGTCCTTCCAATGTTCGGACTCGCACGCGCTCCACGCGCCGCCCCGATTCATCGGTTAGTAGTTCGGTGGCATTAGCATGTAGTAAAACCTTTACATTGGGGGCTTCGCGCAATTCCTTGCGAAACCTTCTCCCAAAGCTCAACGTGTTCGCGCGACTGTTGAACTGCCAGACGAAGCTGCTGAACAGGTTAGGATTGAAGTTGGCGGGAATACCAATGAGTTCCCACGCCCGAGAATCATAGAGAAAGGGCCCGGTCCCGCAGATCTCGTGCGCCCGGTGCATCCACGGCAACAGTTCCCCAAACTTGACGGGCCAACCACTCCACGGCACCCATGGACGCTCCTCGAAATCAATTTCATTGAGAGGCGTACAAATTCCGCCCCAGCAATTGGTGCTTCCGCCGAAAAAACGAGTGCGGCATTCGTGGAGTGCGGCAAAGTATTTTTCGCCAATACTGTCGCCGCAATAGAGTTGTTGTACGCTCTCTTCCCGCTTGTAGCCGCCGCTCTCGAGCAGAATCACGCTGTGCCGGGAGGAAGCCAGTTCCCTGGCGATCACAATGCCCGCGGCTCCTGCCCCAATGACACACACATCCGCTTCGAGGGGTGTGCCAGGTTGCAAGTGGCGAAGATCCGAGATCATGGATTGTAGGGATGCGAAGGGCTTCCCACACTTTTTGGGGGGGGGGGGGGGGGGGGGGGGGGGGGGGGGGAAAAAAAAAAAAAAAAAAAAAAAAAAAAAAAAAAAAAAAAAAAAAAAAAAAAAAAAAAAAAAAAAAAAAAAAAAAAAAAAAAAAAAAAAAAAAAAAAAAAAAAAAAAAAAAAAAAAAAAAAAAAAAAAAAAAAAAAAAAAAAAAAAAAAAAAAAAAAAAAAAAAAAAAAAAAAAAAAAAAAAAAAAAAAAAAAAAAAAAAAAAAAAAAAAAAAAAAAAAAAAAAAAAAAAAAAAAAAAAAAAAAAAAAAAAAAAAAAAAAAAAAAAAAAAAAAAAAAAAAAAAAAAAAAAAAAAAAAAAAAAAAAAAAAAAAAAAAAAAAAAAAAAAAAAAAAAAAAAAAAAAAAAAAAAAAAAAAAAAAAAAAAAAAAAAAAAAAAAAAAAAAAAAAAAAAAAAAAAAAAAAAAAAAAAAAAAAAAAAAAAAAAAAAAAAAAAAAAAAAAAAAAAAAAAAAAAAAAAAAAAAAAAAAAAAAAAAAAAAAAAAAAAAAAAAAAAAAAAAAAAAAAAAAAAAAAAAAAAAAAAAAAAAAAAAAAAAAAAAAAAAAAAAAAAAAAAAAAAAAAAAAAAAAAAAAAAAAAAAAAAAAAAAAAAAAAAAAAAAAAAAAAAAAAAAAAAAAAAAAAAAAAAAAAAAAAAAAAAAAAAAAAAAAAAAAAAAAAAAAAAAAAAAAAAAAAAAAAAAAAAAAAAAAAAAAAAAAAAAAAAAAAAAAAAAAAAAAAAAAAAAAAAAAAAAAAAAAAAAAAAAAAAAAAAAAAAAAAAAAAAAAAAAAAAAAAAAAAAAAAAAAAAAAAAAAAAAAAAAAAAAAAAAAAAAAAAAAAAAAAAAAAAAAAAAAAAAAAAAAAAAAAAAAAAAAAAAAAAAAAAAAAAAAAAAAAAAAAAAAAAAAAAAAAAAAAAAAAAAAAAAAAAAAAAAAAAAAAAAAAAAAAAAAAAAAAAAAAAAAAAAAAAAAAAAAAAAAAAAAAAAAAAAAAAAAAAAAAAAAAAAAAAAAAAAAAAAAAAAAAAAAAAAAAAAAAAAAAAAAAAAAAAAAAAAAAAAAAAAAAAAAAAAAAAAAAAAAAAAAAAAAAAAAAAAAAAAAAAAAAAAAAAAAAAAAAAAAAAAAAAAAAAAAAAAAAAAAAAAAAAAAAAAAAAAAAAAAAAAAAAAAAAAAAAAAAAAAAAAAAAAAAAAAAAAAAAAAAAAAAAAAAAAAAAAAAAAAAAAAAAAAAAAAAAAAAAAAAAAAAAAAAAAAAAAAAAAAAAAAAAAAAAAAAAAAAAAAAAAAAAAAAAAAAAAAAAAAAAAAAAAAAAAAAAAAAAAAAAAAAAAAAAAAAAAAAAAAAAAAAAAAAAAAAAAAAAAAAAAAAAAAAAAAAAAAAAAAAAAAAAAAAAAAAAAAAAAAAAAAAAAAAAAAAAAAAAAAAAAAAAAAAAAAAAAAAAAAAAAAAAAAAAAAAAAAAAAAAAAAAAAAAAAAAAAAAAAAAAAAAAAAAAAAAAAAAAAAAAAAAAAAAAAAAAAAAAAAAAAAAAAAAAAAAAAAAAAAAAAAAAAAAAAAAAAAAAAAAAAAAAAAAAAAAAAAAAAAAAAAAAAAAAAAAAAAAAAAAAAAAAAAAAAAAAAAAAAAAAAAAAAAAAAAAAAAAAAAAAAAAAAAAAAAAAAAAAAAAAAAAAAAAAAAAAAAAAAAAAAAAAAAAAAAAAAAAAAAAAAAAAAAAAAAAAAAAAAAAAAAAAAAAAAAAAAAAAAAAAAAAAAAAAAAAAAAAAAAAAAAAAAAAAAAAAAAAAAAAAAAAAAAAAAAAAAAAAAAAAAAAAAAAAAAAAAAAAAAAAAAAAAAAAAAAAAAAAAAAAAAAAAAAAAAAAAAAAAAAAAAAAAAAAAAAAAAAAAAAAAAAAAAAAAAAAAAAAAAAAAAAAAAAAAAAAAAAAAAAAAAAAAAAAAAAAAAAAAAAAAAAAAAAAAAAAAAAAAAAAAAAAAAAAAAAAAAAAAAAAAAAAAAAAAAAAAAAAAAAAAAAAAAAAAAAAAAAAAAAAAAAAAAAAAAAAAAAAAAAAAAAAAAAAAAAAAAAAAAAAAAAAAAAAAAAAAAAAAAAAAAAAAAAAAAAAAAAAAAAAAAAAAAAAAAAAAAAAAAAAAAAAAAAAAAAAAAAAAAAAAAAAAAAAAAAAAAAAAAAAAAAAAAAAAAAAAAAAAAAAAAAAAAAAAAAAAAAAAAAAAAAAAAAAAAAAAAAAAAAAAAAAAAAAAAAAAAAAAAAAAAAAAAAAAAAAAAAAAAAAAAAAAAAAAAAAAAAAAAAAAAAAAAAAAAAAAAAAAAAAAAAAAAAAAAAAAAAAAAAAAAAAAAAAAAAAAAAAAAAAAAAAAAAAAAAAAAAAAAAAAAAAAAAAAAAAAAAAAAAAAAAAAAAAAAAAAAAAAAAAAAAAAAAAAAAAAAAAAAAAAAAAAAAAAAAAAAAAAAAAAAAAAAAAAAAAAAAAAAAAAAAAAAAAAAAAAAAAAAAAAAAAAAAAAAAAAAAAAAAAAAAAAAAAAAAAAAAAAAAAAAAAAAAAAAAAAAAAAAAAAAAAAAAAAAAAAAAAAAAAAAAAAAAAAAAAAAAAAAAAAAAAAAAAAAAAAAAAAAAAAAAAAAAAAAAAAAAAAAAAAAAAAAAAAAAAAAAAAAAAAAAAAAAAAAAAAAAAAAAAAAAAAAAAAAAAAAAAAAAAAAAAAAAAAAAAAAAAAAAAAAAAAAAAAAAAAAAAAAAAAAAAAAAAAAAAAAAAAAAAAAAAAAAAAAAAAAAAAAAAAAAAAAAAAAAAAAAAAAAAAAAAAAAAAAAAAAAAAAAAAAAAAAAAAAAAAAAAAAAAAAAAAAAAAAAAAAAAAAAAAAAAAAAAAAAAAAAAAACTTGACGAAAATGAATAGAGCACCCAAAGCTGCTGTTTTTCCTCCGATTTCGAGCGCCGCCGCCAGGCGGATACGTTCATGCCCTGAAAATACCAAAGCGGCGAAAAGCCCTGGGCCAGCGCATAGATCAGACCGCACGCCAGCAACACCGTGTGCTGGCGCAACAAGGTATGAAGCGCGCCGCGATAAAACTGACGGAGATGGCAGATGCAGCCAGCATCGCCTGGCACACAAGACGCCGGTGGTGATTTTCCCTCTTCGAGTGCGTCATCGCGATGACGCGCGATTGAGCGTGCGGCCGAGGAGGAAACCCGGATTCGATGAGGATCGCGATCAACTCACCCATCGCGATGACAAACACCACCTGTCCCCAGCCCTCCGGCCCAAGAACCCGAGCCAGGTATGGAATCGACGCCAAGGGAATTAACTTGCGGCCGATATGCACTCCATACAATGAGACTGCATTCTTAACCACCAGGTCGGGTAAAGACCAGCCGGCGCGGCCCGGAAGCAACGGTGGATCTTGATGTTCGATTACATCCACTTCAAGACGCTCCTACGCGAGACAGCACTGTACCCACCGTTCGGAAAAGGGTGCAGATGTCCAGCCATACCGACCAGTTGTGAACGTAAAAGCGGTCGTAAGCAATCAGCTGCGGTAAGAAGTCTCGCTGCGTCCGAGACTTGCCAGAGACCGGTCAACCCGCCCATGACCCAGGTGTAGGTTTCATAATCTGCGCCGTAGCGCGATATTTCCTCCTGAACGATGGGCCGCGACCAACCAGACTCATTTCGCCCCGCATAACGTTCCAAAGCGGGGAAGCTCGTCGAGGCTGGTGCGGCGAAGCAACCGCCCCAGGCGCGTGGTGCGCGGATCGTTCTTCAATTTGCGGCTCGCCGTCCACTCTTCCATGAAGACGGGATTTTCTTCCAGGTAGTGCTGCAGGATCTCGTCTGCGTCGGTGCGCATCGAGCGGAACTTCCCAGCAAGAAAATCCCAGGCCGCCACGGCCAATCCGACGTTGGCGATATAGGACCGGTCCACTCGAATTGATCTTGATGGCGATGGCAATCAGTAGCAAGAGTGGGGCAAGAAACCAATCCCAGTATTACCGTCAGAATCAAATCCATGAACCGCTTGAGAAATCGACGGCCCGGCATGAACACCCTCTGGCATACTTCGAGCCCGAGCATTCCGCCAAGATTCTTGGGCTTTACCCAAAGACATGAAAACTCAGTAATGTAGGAACTACAAGTATGTGAGAAAAGTGGCGCCGATGGCACGTCAGAACGGCCATCAAATTCTGTACGAGAGGAGAAAGAATCGGTCACAACAGCATAGGCACGGCCACGAAGACTGAGAACTAACTCGGCCAGTTCGTCTTCGCCAATGGCCGGAACGCCGCGTACTTCGGTTGAATACCGCCTGACGAGAAAAATCCTACGGGCTTCAATCCCAGGCCTCGATCGTCCATCAGATTGTGGATGATTGCCTCTCCCTGCTCCTGGTCGCCAAAATAACTGTGGGATAACACCACAGCTCACGTTGGCAAATTTCAGCCGCAGGCTAACACGCATCAAGAGCACCAGAATGATGCTCAGCAAGATCGCTTTTAGCATGGTGACAGTGAAGAACGACCCGGTGCCGCGGATCGAGAAGGTCATAACGCCTAAAGACAACGACACCAGAACCGAAGAAAGAGTCAGGCGCCGCAACTCCTCCGGCGAGCCAAGCGAGATTCCCGAATAGAGCCCTATCGCGGAGAAGACAAGCAAGAACAAAAGGAGTAGCGGAACCAATGCGATATAAGCGCATGCCAGGAAGAAGCAAGACCTCTGATTTGGATGAGTTTGCTCAGCACGGGAATAGCACCGGACACGGCCAGACTGACCGCGTCCCGAGCAGCAAACAAGCGATCATGCACGCCGGACGGCATTGCTGCCCGGAGGTTAGGGAAACTCGCTCGCAATGGCTCTGGTTGCCATAGTAATGAGGCAGGGTTCTAAATGAGGATCAGGCGTTTTCCAGCGTGCCGGACACCGAAGATCCGTAATCGCTCCTGGGCTCGTGGATAGCCTGGCGATAAACACTGAAAGTCTTGCGTAGCATGTGTTCGGCGATGAAGCATTGCTCAAAGATGCGGCGGCTGTCGCGACCCATCTGGTAACGCAAGGCGGCACTCGCCAGAAGAGTTTCAAGCGCACGAGCGAAACCATTTACGTCGCCACGAGCAACCAGAAACCCATTTTTACCGTGAATGACAGCCTCGGGAATGCCGTTGACGTCAGAGGCAACGATCGGCAACCCGGCGCGCATGGCTTCCAGGATGCTGAGCGGAAAACCTTCCCAGTGAGTGGGGAGCGCAAAGATGGTTGCCTGGCGCAGCAAGCGCGAAATGTCGGAACGAGTCCCCAGAAAGCGACGTGCGACCGGCGAGTCCGAGCATCGCTGCCTTTCGTTCGATATCAAAAAGAGTTGGTCCGGTGCCCGCAAATTGCAATCGGAAAGGAACATTGAGCTGGGCTGCGGCTTCCAGCAGCGTGTCGTGATCTTTCTGCGGCCTGAAACCGGCGACCATGATAATCGTGGGGATGCCCTGTTCTCGGTCGGCGGGTTCTATCGGTTCGTCCACGATGCCGTTGTGAATGGTTACCATCCGCGCCGACGGAGCCACCCGGTGACGAAGAGCAAGATCCCGGTTCGCACACGAGACATTGATAATCACGCTGCCCGTCAGGGCGGCCAGACCGCTCGCAAGGAACTCCTAGCAACTTCCATTTCCAGGAAGTGCCTTCGGCAAAGCACCAGGTGTGAGCGGTGAAGATCGCAGGGATGTTGGTCAGTTTTGCGGCCAGATGGCCCAGCACCCCGGCCTTGGAAGTATGGGCATGCACCACGTCGGGCCGGGTCTGCCGAAGCAGGCTAATGATGTCGAGCAGCGCCATCACATCCTTGGCGGGGCGAATCGGCCGGACCAGATTCGGAAGCACATGACAGACAATTCCAAGCTTTCGTGCTTCCTGGAGGAGAAATCCGTCTTCGCCGGCAGCCACTTCAATCTCGCAATGATGGCGGAAGCCTCGAATCAGATCGAGAACATGTGCCTGCCCGCCGCCAAGTTCGGCCCGGGTGATGGATAGAATCTTCATTCAACCTGCGATATTTAACCCGCTACGACGCCGGAGGTTCGGAATTCCCGCAGAACCGACACGCGCCGGCGATGGAAAGGGGCCGGCTTGCGGAGCTGTGCGCTTACCCACGGAAGCGAATAAATGAACCAGATGTGTCGCCAGTGGACCGTATCGATAACAAAACTGTTAACCAGGTGACCAGCAATTGTGGCGAGGACTACCACATTGATCTCCCGCAGCCATTGATTCTCTGCCCGTCGGATAAGGGTCATCGAACGCGTTATGGTGGCTCCAATAAAAATCAGTAGCGCAATCAAAGCGCCAGCACCATTCTCGCTCAACACGCGCAGATACATGCTGTGGGTCGAGTAATTGAAGAGAACTTCGGACTGGCCGGGGCCAATCCCCAGAGGTCGTTGTTCGGCGGTTTCAAGCGCGAGACTTTGGGTGGCAAACCGAACCCGATCGTAGTTTTGAAGTCCGCTGGACGTAACGCGCTGCGCAAGCATATCGCGGGCTGCGGGTATATTCAGTAGCAGAACTACTGCGACTGCGCTGACAGCAACCGCAACCGCGGCCACTCGAAGTCGCCTTCGCACTTGCCGAGCCGCACCGGGCAAAAGCAATTGCCCGGCAAAAAACACGACAAGCGCCACAGCGAAGTTGATCCAGCACGCTCGCGAGAAACAGAGCAGTATCGCGGCGACGGTCACCAGGAAAAGCGAAAAGAACGCCGCCTTCGATCTCCAGCCAACTGCTCCGGCGCTCCGTGTGAGAGCGAATAGCGCGACGGGGACAAGGTAAGGCCCGTACACGTTCGGATCCTTGAACAGGCCGCGCACCCGGCCACCGCTCAGGAGCAAGTCCTGAAATGGCAACAGATGAAAATAAGCGCCAATGCCGAGAACAGCCGAAAGCAGACCCGCAATACAATATGCGTTGATCAAACGCGCCATCATTGGCTGGCCATAGCTGCCGAACAATCCGACAAAAAAGAACCAGGAACCAACCAGGTAGAGCGTAACCAGGACATACCAGAGGGCGCGATCCGGGTCGAGCGGATCGTACATGGATATCAAATTGGCCAGGGCGAAAACGGTGAGAGAAATGAGAGGGAGGTTTCCAATCGCCGTCAGGCTGAACTTTCCCAGCAGCACACACAACCCGAAGCAGAAAAGCATAGCAGCATCAACCGGGGCGGGTTCGACGAAAACCACAATTTCAAGCAGCATGGCCAGGCATACCAGAGCCTGAAAAAAGCCATCGTCTGATGTATGCCTATTTTTTTCGACGTCGATGAACACGCGGTCGGTGGTTCTATTCATTTTGCGAGAAACTTTAAGCCAGGTTGTAATTAAAGAAATCTGCTTAAGCAGCCGAAAGCCAGGGAGAGTCGAAGAGGGCGCAGTCAGGCGTGACTGGTTTGCGTCAGCTTGCTGCGTATTGAGCGTAATACCGGTTGACATCGTAAGGCGCGTCGTTCAAGACAGTTCCAACCAAAGTTCCGCCATCTTCCCTCAAGTATCTTTCCGTCGCAATCACTTCCTCAACCCGAGAGGAGGAGGCCCGAACAACGAGAATCACTCCGTCTGCCAGGCGGGCCATGACGCGTACCTCGTTAGCGCAGAGTAACGGCGGAACATCGACCAATACCATATCGAATTGCCCGCGGATCGCCGAAAACACCTTCTTGAAATCCAAGGTGTAGAGCAGGCTGGGAGCACTGGTCAGGGAGTTGCCGCTGGCCATGAGGAATAACCTCGGAACCACAGTCGGCTGCACGAATTGGTCAGCCTCGGCAGCGACGCCCCGAACTTGAACCTCCGCTGCGAACTCGAACAGGCCCGGAGAATTAGGAAGTTTAAACACGGTGTGGAGACGAGGCCGCCTGAGATCCGCATCCACCAAAAGGACCCGCCGCCCCGCCGCCGCGAATGCCGCCGCGAGGTTGCTGGCTACCGTAGTTTTTCCCTCCGAAGAACAGGGACTGGTGACTACCAGCAAACGGGAATCTGCGGAATTTTCCGTGGAGAATAATATCGAAGTCATCAACGAACGGAAGGACTCGCTGACCGGCGAGTCCGGTTCAAGCCATGTTTGCAGATCGCTGGAATCACCCGGGCGCAGCCTTCCCGTGAGACTCAGACGGGGCGGAATAAGACTGGCCCGCGAGGGTATTACACCCAACTCAGGTGTATTCAGGTAATGCGACAAGACTCCGGCACGGTGAATGCTGCGGTGAGAACGGTTTTGCACCGCTACGGAAGTGAGGCCGAGAAGCAAACCCGCCAACAGCCCGCAGCCAAGATTTATCAGATGATTGGGCTTGTACGGTTTTGAGGGCGGCACCGCGGCGTCCACGATCCGAATATTAGTAGCCTGCAATGCCACGGAAACGCCCGACTCCTTTACTTTTTGAAGCAGGGATTCGTAAGTTGCACGGTTGGTATCGACTTCATGTTTCAGGGTTTCATAACGGATCATCTTTTCGTCTTGATCGGTGACAGTCCGCACCTGCGCCACGTACTCAGCCGACAACATCTTTTCGTTGCGTAGAGCCGCCGTATATTGGTTGCGCAGGCTGCCAAGAACGCTTGACTGCTGTTGTTTAGAGGCGGTTTCAAGAGAGGCGATCTGCGATTGAATACTCTTCACCTTCGGATTATCCGCAGTAAAGATCAACTGGTACTCCGCCAGCTGACGCTTTAGTTCTGAAATCTTGACTCCGTATCCGCTGAGTGCCGGATTTTCCAGAACCTGTGGAACCGACTCGGGAGAACTGGCGGCGGACATTTGCATTTGTGACTGGCGCAATATCCGTTCAGCTTGCGCCAGTGAGAGTGCTTCCTGGAGATGATGCAGGCTCTGCCGGGCCAGGCTCTCCTTATCAGAGACCAGGAGGAGGCCATTGCTGCGGCCATAATTTTGCAATTCTTTTTCCGAAGCCTCGAGTTCGGAGCGGATTTCAACCAGGTGGCGCGAAAGCCAGCTTCCGGTATCTTGCGCCATTTGCCAACGGGATTCGAGATTCTGGTGTTCGTATTCATTGATCAGGGTATTGACAAAATCGGCGGCAACCCGCGGATCGTCAGCGCTGTAAAGAATTTCGACGAGGTTGTTAAGCCGCGACTGACGGACAACGAGATTTTTCTTGGTGCGCTCGAACACTTCATCGGGTTGGGTGGTTCCCGCTGCCAGCCCCAACCAGCGCCTCGGGGGAGCGCCCTCCGCCAGTTTCAATCGCGTGATCACCCTGCGAACCAGGGTGTCACTTTCCAGAATGCCGATCTGTACCTCCAGGTAAGAATCGAAGGTTTGACCGTCGACCGCCCCCCGCGCCTCGGCATCCCGGGAGCTGTAGGAGAGGGCTGCGGGGATTTGCAATTCGAGCGATCCCCGAGCCTGGTACACCGAAGTCCTGGAGAAGGTGAAAAGCGCGGCAAGGGTGAGACATGCGGTGAGTGTTCCCACGAACAAGCGCTGATGCGCCCGCAGCACATCCCAACAATAAGATAAAGGATTGCCAGTTGCGGCATAGGATGAGTATTGGAACCCATCTGCGGACGGGGACGAAAGGGAGTGAAGATTGTTATCTTTTATGATTTGCATTTGAACCTAGCGGCGCCAGATGACTATGCCAGTCACGGCTTGTATGGCGGCTTCGGCGGCGCGGTAGCCGGCTTTCTTGCTCATGCTGTCGGGAATGAAGAGTATGTCGCGAGGCTGCAATTTGAAGTCGGTGCCTTCTCCCGCCAGAATTCGCGAGACATCGACGGGGATTTCGTCTTTCTCCTGATCGCCGCCATGCGCCCGGAAGATCCTGGCGTTTTTCGCTGAAGCCTGGGGTCCCAGCCCCTCGCGAGAGAAATCGCCTGAAGAACCGAAATCCCGTTGCTGTCTCGAAGCGGAAATGAACCGGGTTTGTGGACATCACCGGCAACATAAATCATTTCGCTGCCGGGCACCGAGATCACGTCCTGTGGAAGAATTACTATGTTGTCGCCCGGATTAGCTCCCTTGATCAATCCAGCAGCATCGATCCTCGCGGTGCTGAACTGGCCCGAAGGATCCAACGATTCATTGCTGACCGGTATGCGTCCATAACCCAGGCGGCGAGTGATGACCACCTCTCCGCCCGCGTCCTGCCGCATTCCGCCGGCGAGTGAGAGCATTTCCATCAGCGTCTTCCTGCCTTGAAGCTGAAGCACTCCCGGATTATTTACAGCGCCCAGCACTGAAACTGGCTGGCTGCGGTATTCAGCGATCGAAACCACGGGCTCAGGATTGACCAGGAGGTGAGAGAGACGGGAGGCGAGTAGAGACTCTGCTTGCTCGAGAGTGGCTCCGCCCAACTTAATTCTTCCGACCAGCGGCAGAGTCGCATACCCCATATCGTCGATTCGGGCTGTGCGGCCATCCAGCTCCTCAGCATTCGATTGCTGCACTTTGATCTCGTCGCCTGGCCCCAGATGGTAGGCCTCGACAGACGACGCCAGTCCCTGCATGTCCTGTTCAGAACTGGTTTTCTTCCTTCCGTCATCGGCTGCAATCGCCGTCATGCCTACAACTACCAGGCACGCCAGAGCCAACATCGGGCATAGTTTCGAGGTTTTCAAAATGACTCCTTCGGGCATGGCGGTGCCACGGTGCGGGTCGATTGTTTCAGAGTGGGATTGGACCTTGCGATAGAGCGCCATGAAAAGCGGCTCTGTCGTTGAATCTGCGTACCGCTCGGAGAGTGGAGGCGTCTTCGGCGCAAGCTTCGCTCCTCTGAGTCACAAGTTGAGACGAAGTTGGAGCAGGCAAAACGCGAGCAAGGGCCGTCGTTGAAGTGAAAAACTTTGCACTACGTAGTCAGGTCTTCAGGCAAGTACAAACGAATGCCCCAAAGTGGCCAAAGCCTAGTCGAGGCACAGGAGGCTGTCAAGATATTGTTTAGATAATGTTTTTAATCGTAGAGGTGGTCAATCCCTTAGCCAGTCTGCGATTCGTCGGGTTAGCGCGATCGAAACACCTTGCTATGCGCGCGGCGATCTGCACTCTGCGGCGGTCATTCGGACGAGGTTTGATCAGGCACTGCTTCACCCTCACAGTGTTCAAATTCGTGGCTCAAAATGAGGAGTGCAAAACAATGTCTTTCCAGGTTGGCTATTGAGTTCTCACTACCGTTCCTTATCCTGCATTCGCGGCTTCCGCACATGCGAGATCGCATGAATGCCGCTGCCGCCAAGCAGCGGCCTTCCGTTTCGCGGGGACATCCTTCTACTGGGAGCCTACGGCTGTACTGAGTTCAATCCAAGGTAGACAGCCCAGCCTGCGATTATCAAGATCATGAGGCCCGAAGTTGTGCCTACCAACTTCACCAGAGGATTTATCTTGTTAACTTTGGCGATCAGCTGGCTTTGTTCAGTTGCCCTTGATGCCGAAGACTCATCAATAAAAAGCTGGTCGTCCTCCTGCCGAGTCAGGGTGCTGCGATAGAAGAGCAAAAGCAGAAAAATTCCGGTCACAACGCCCCACGCAATCAGCATCCATTCCATTCCCTGTGTCATAGGTCAACCTCCATTATTAATTTCGACCAATCTGAAAATGCAAGGGCCTGTTTCAAAGCCTAGTCTTCCGTCTCACCAATAGTCAATGCGATCTGGGGGTTTTCCGATGAGGTACAGAATGACTCCCGGGAGACACTTTCTCCGGTGCCGGTTTCGAACAGAATCTGCAAAATACCGCCTATTTCTCGCAATTCTGGCGGCAACACAGCCGAATTTCTCTCCTTCAGATCTTCCCGGTGCCCGAACCTATTCAGCGACTCGATGCGGTCAAAGCAAGTCACTGGACTTCGCCGATCCATGCGCCAAATGGCTCGACTTTGACCGCGTTGACACTCACTTGTTCTGGCGCCCCGAAAGTCGAGAGCAGCGTCTTCGCCGATTGTGCCGCAATTTCTTTCGACGCCAAATTAAGTTTCACGACTTGCTCCCGGCCACTCATGTTCAGGACAGCCAAAACATTCTGTCCCTTGTAGCTGCGCATATAGCACAGCACGTCAGGATCACTCTCGTTCAATGGAACATAACCGCCATCCAGCAGCGCTCGGTTCGTCTGCCGCAGCGCTACGAGTTGGTGATAGTAGTTGAGAATCGAATTTGGGTCTTGCTTTTCTGTTTCAACGTTGTGGGTCTTGTAGCGCTCGTCAACCGGCAACCATGGCGCAACCGTACTGAATCCCGCATTGGCACTGTTATTCCACTGCATCGGCGTGCGCTCGCCGTCGCGTCCTTTTTCCTTCGGCCACCCCAGTTTCCCCGTCGAGTCCTTGACATCCTCCGGGCGTTTGGGGTCGTTGTTCTCCATTCCGATTTCTTCGCCGTAGTACATGATGGCAGTGCCGCGAAGCGTGAGATAGAGGGTTGCCATGAGCTTAGCGATTTGGTCATTGTGCTGTCCGTCGCCGTAACGGTCATAAACTCGTCGGATGTCGTGATTGCTGAGCACGTACACCGGCCAGCCACCCGAGCCATCTACCCACGCGATCTGCTTGCGAAAGTCGGGAGCCGAGAGCTTGTTGATGGTGGTAAACATGAAATCCATCGGCATGTTTACCTCGTCGTTGTGTTCGCCGTAGTATGCATTCAACTGGGCGATGTCGCTCGTCCAGGTTTCACCAATCAGCACGGCGTTGTACTCGTCCGCGACTTTTCTTAGTCGCTTCAGCACCCCATGAAGTTCCGGCTGGTTTTTATC
This sequence comes from Terriglobia bacterium, assembly GCA_963733545.1. GTDB lineage: Bacteria > Acidobacteriota > Terriglobia > Terriglobales > Acidobacteriaceae > JAIQFF01. The sequence goes on along the minus strand of CAVTDQ010000007.1, from coordinate 1,725,851 downwards.
GTAAATTTCCCTTTCGACGGGATCGCCGAACGCATTCTTTTCCGTTCCGACTACGGGATTGTCCCGAAGCTGGTGGTCAGCGAACATCACATCAACGGCATCAAGGCGAAAACCAGCGATGCCGCGTTTGTACCACCAGCGGGTCACGTCGAACATACTGTTTTCGACGTTGGGATTGCGCCAATTGAGGTTTGGTTGCGGTGTGTAGAAATAGTGGTAATACCATTGCCCGGTTGTGGGATCGAACTTCCAGGCAGAACCGCCGAAGAGCGATGTCCAGTTATTGGGGGGCTGGTTTAGCCCTTTGCCATCGTGCCATATATACCAGTCACGCTTCGGGTTGGTGCGTGAAGACTTCGATTCCTGAAACCACTTGTTTTGGTCCGACGTATAGGTCATCACGAAATCAAGCAGAGTGCGGATATTACGCTGCTTGCCTTGTGCGACGAGTTCATCCATGTCCTTCAAGGTGCCGTACTCAGGATTGACATTGTAGAAATCTGACACGTCGTAGCCCCAGTCCGCCTGCGGGGATGGATACATGGGGGCTATCCAAATCGCGTCTACGCCCAGCCAGCGCAGGTAGTCGAGCTTCGACGTGATGCCGGGTACGTCGCCGATACCGTCGTCGTTGCTGTCAGCAAAGCTGCGCGGGTAAATCTCGTAGAAGACCGCATGCTGCCACCACTGATGTCCTTCGTCATCTACGGGCTTGTTCTGCGCCCACCCTGTTGTACTCATCACGGCCAGCACTGCCAGGGCAAGTTTTCGACGAACACCCATCCCCATCCTCCTGTCTGTTCTTGGTTGCGAAGATTATATGGCGGAAAGAATCGTCCAGCGTTCGCAAGGGACTTCGCTTTGTTTGCTGACTTTACCATCAATTCCCGTGTTCATGAACTTATCGGCAGGCAAGTTGAGCGACCAAATTCAGGAGTGTTTGTCTTTTGCGACTGAATCTCTTGGCGAACTGCTTCACACTCATGGTGATCGGTGTTCCTGGAGACTCCCCGGAATTCAATAGGATGAAATCACTGGACCTGAGGGAAGGCTGATCGTCAATGGGCCAGGAAACGTCTCCGCAATTTCATTGCCCTTAGAGTCGAACACCCTAAGCTTGGAGATTGTGCCCCCACTCCCATCGGCGATAAATCAATAGCCTGCCATTGCCGGTGTTCACTCGCACCACTTCAAGGCGAACGTTGCCACGCGCAGACTGCATGAGGCGTTCTCGCTGCTCAGGCGAACACTGAGTTGAGCTTTCGAAGCATTTTGTGCGGAAACAAACAACGCCGACAAGAGTGCGGCTGCAAGACAAATCGTTTCAAGAAGACACTCTATACTTGCGACCTTGCCGCTTCAAATGATGGTTGTCGTTAACAGGCGTCTACACTCATCATCGACGGCCCCCAAATCGCCGCTTCCAGGTCAATGAGTGTAATGGGGATTTTTCAACAGTTACGGAGAAGGCCCCGATTATCTGCGCTTTGAGCGCCCGATGGGGGGCTTGCCGAGCGGGGTTTGTCCACCACCCAAGTACCACTCTGACGCCTCTTTGTGCGCGATTGCCAGTACAGGGTGCTTTTTCCAATCAGCGAAAAACTCTCGAATGTCTTCCTGCTCAAAAAGATGTTCCAACGTGGCTGTAACGATGCAGGTGCGAAGTTTTTCGTCGCCCTCAGCATAGAGTCGGCCTAGCCAGTCTTTTAGCTCCTTGACGGTTTCTCGGGGGACGGCGGAATCCCTCCAAAAGCTGCCAAAGATGTTCACCAAGGTCGAGCCAGCGTCATATCTCGAATCGGCCCACTCACCCTGAGGGTCTTCTTTCAGGCATCGCTCGTAGTAGTGGGTCACAAAACCTGTGTACTCGTCGGACGTAAGCGTTGGCTCAATGCGAAAACGCACGTCATGGATGAGTGCGCTTGTGAAGCCGAGAATCTCAATATCGTCGCTTTTCGACCAGCGGCGAATATCACTGAGTTGCAGAGTGTCCGTTTTTGGGGTCCACTCAGCATTGTCGGGAGCTATCCACAGCTTGTTAATTATCGCTTGTAGCGTCTCGCTCATCGGCTGCCTGAAAAGAAACCATTAGCTCGTGGGTATGCCAATCTTACAAGGAAAACGTCATAACTGACGTTAACAGGCGTTTACACTCATTGACCTGGGACATGAGTCCCGCCGCCTTCCCAATGTGCAATGGTGGTTTATCACCGGTGGTGGCCACGATAGCGGACAGGCGGTGCTGTGAGGAGAACCACATCCCCCTCCAGCCCCTCAGCAACATCTATGGCACTCGCTACGTCAGCCCAGAGCACGTTCTGGTCTGCCGCGACATTCACCATCTGGTCCGGTCTTAGCGAAGCTTGTACTGCCTCTCTGAGTTCGTGCTGTGTTGTTCGTCTTGAGTTTACAAAGATACTTGACGGACCTGAATTCGTGCCCAGCAGCCGGATCAGAACGGGCTCGACTCCAGGACGAGGTTCGGGCTCTAAACTGCCAATTTTCAACACACGGACGTCCAAGCCTTTCGCGGACTCACGAGAGGGGACACTGATGAATAGCGTTATGGAAATCGCGAGAGCCGGCGCGGCGATACAGGCGAATGCTGGGGGTCGTGAAAAGCGTTTACCTAACGGATACCTCTGGATCGGCGCTTTGTTCTCGATCAGGTTCAAACGGTTACAGAGGTAGTTATAGGAACATGTCGCAGAAACAGCCACGATGATCCCCGCAGCGGTTGTGACCAAGGCTGCGGCCATGATAGAGGTCATGACCGCCAGGGCAGCGTGCCTTTCCATGCTGATACCTTTGAACGCGCTCATGACGCCGCAGCACGCGCCTATTAGTCCGAGGTACGGGGCGCTAGACGCAATTCCATTGATATAGCCAGCCTTTGCATTCAGCTCTGCTACAAGTTTTCTCTCGCCGGCGCTATCAGTCTCTCGGACCCTTCGCGCCAAGCGGAATTGGTACACAGCGTGAATGACGATAGTAAAGGTGTACATCTGCAAGGCTGCGAGTACGATGACATCGAGCCGCTGAAGCCAGTTCATCCACCCCCAAAGATACCCGACACTCCATTCACACGCGTACGGATTAAGACAGGTCTCGAGCATCAGGAGAAGGTCTTCCGCGGGTGTTGCCCTCATGTGAGAGAGACACCAGACCGTATGCTCAGGTTCCCTGCCGCTTGGTTAGTGCGTGGCATCAATTGTTGTTAACAGGCGATTGCACTCATTGAGAAACTTGGTCGATCTGGGTCAATGAGTGTAATGGCGATATTCAACAGTTGTGAAGATGCTCTGTGGCAAACAGCTGCCTAATGGTGCGCTTTCCAGTTCAGCCGGGCGAGATGACTATTGCGAAATCGGCGGGTTCTTGCGTTGGTCGTTGACCTTGTAACCGTCTGGGATTTGAAATAGATTCGCGTCGGGCTCGCCAGCAGTCAGCTCGGTAATTGTGAAAGTCTGTTTGCCGAAAAATGGACTGCTTCGCATGGAGAGCAGATTGAGACCAAGTTGCTGGGAGTGCCAAAACTCCGTCAAGCTGGTGAGGGGCTGATCGTTCCCCAACACGCCGGCATTGGTGATGGTGGTTTCCCGGACGCCGACAGTATCGAAGCCGAGGATGCTTCTGGTTCCTAAATCTTCCAAGCTTTGACTTCCCTTTTCATCTTGTACGATGTGCGACCGCTGCGGCAACAAAATGGCGGCGGAGAGATCGTCCGCGGGATCGTATCCTTTCAGCTCGCAAATGCGTTTTTGCGGGCTGCAGTTGTAGAGGGTATGTTGCCTGCCATCGGCAATCTGAATCCAGTTCATGTAGGATTTGATTCCCGATCCCCTCGGCACCAGAACCCAACGCTCTTCGTAGATGCGGCCTTGGCCATCACGGCCGATGTGGCGCTCGTTCACAAATGTCATGCTGGCGCCGTCGGCGGAGTACTTGACCGACTCCGTAGCGAGGGTGGCGAAGAAAGGCGCATTGGGGATAGGAGGAATAACGATGCTTTCGAGCACCTCGCGGTTCCCGCCATCCTGAGCGGGTTGCGTATGGCCGGGTATCGGTTGTACGTCGGCGCGTTGCGGCTGCCGCGGCATCGGCTCTTGCGTCTGAGCCGCGCAGAAGAAACTGCTGAGACCGATAATCCCCGCGAATAATGTCCGCATAAGCGGAACTTCTCCCGATTCCAGAGATGCTATGCCGACGCGGGGGATTGGTCAATCAACCTTCGTTTCGTTGCGAGAAGTAATATTTACAACATTCTCCTGCTCGGTCATCTGCAGCCTTGCACGGGATTCTGAGTGTAATGGCGATATTACGCCAACTGGCCGCAGTGACCGTCTATTGGATGCTCCGCGAGTGACATGACACCCGGCACAGCGCAGGCTATGCTCTCTTTCGGGGTATTCGTCCTTCAATGGTGGTCAAGTCTGCAGCGCGTACGAACTGGTGGGGACTTGCCAGCACGATTGGGCTTTTCGTCTGGTTCTTGTTCTGGTTCAAGAATGAACCCCACACCGTTAACGGACAGGTCTTGCTTTGGGGTCCGCTAGTTTTGATTCATTGGTTCGCGATTCGAGCGGCAAAGCGCCGTCTTGGATGGCTCTACCTGGTGCCGTTGGGCATTTTCTGGATACTCGTCATCATTGCCCTCTCCGGTGGTATCCGGACCTGAAAAGCTGTCAACTGTTGTTAACAGGCGATTACACTCAAAACCCCTCCCGATGGTCAATGAGTGTAATGGCGATATTACGCCAACCTATTCGTCGAGCCGCAAGACTGTAACTCGGTCATTGGAATACAGACGGTCTAGATACGGCGGAAATATTCGATAAAAAACGAAGGCGCCGATCCCCAGAGAGCAGCAAAAGAAAACTAGCATTAAGAGAAACCAGAGCATCACGAGCGGAAAGCTGGCAGGGCTCGTAAAGAAAGTAGAAAAGGTCACAACGATGAGAAGGATCGTGACGACAACACTTGAAATCTGAATAGGACGATAGTACGACCTTGGCACACAGATTCGAGTCCCGCATGCTGAACAACGACCGACTCGAAGATCATGAAACCCTACGGCTCTCAAACACTCCGGGCAGGTCATCGGCGTTAGTCTTAGCTTGTCGGGTCTCATTTCGGTAACGGACAATAGCATACTGCTGATGGTTGTTGTAATCAGGCGATTACACCAACTACGTTTTACTTCTGGACGCTGATGCTTTCAGCTCTGCTATGGCAGAACTCAGTCTTGCGCCAAAAACATCTGTCGAGGCAAACACCACGTCTTCGCATTGACGCCGAATAGCCTCCAATACTGGGTCAGCGATAGGGATGCTGACGAAATCGTCGAATGCGTCGTCGCCATTAGCAATAAGCGCCGACTCTAGAATCTTGATGACCTCTGCTCGTGTGCGCTGAATCGATCTGTCGAACGTTCCCATGACGGGTGCTGTAGCCACCCATTATGCCGCAGAATCGCGTAGGTGGCGAAAACAGGCGATTACACTCATTGGAGAAATCTAGCCGGGTCAATGAGTGTGATGGCGATGTTGTTAACAGCGTATATTTGCGCAAGTCGGCGGATGAGAACAACAACGTTCACTTCCGCGTCTCGTAAAGCGCAAGGATAAGCGCTCCCCCCGAAGCGGAAAACACCGAATAGTCGAGCGGAGACTTGATACCGAACGAGATTGCCATGGCAGTGCCGAACAAAAGCAGCAGGATGAAACTGCCGAGAGCAGCCCAACGGAGCCAAATGCCGAGCACCAGAGCAAGTCCAAACGCCAGTTCTGCTACGGTGGCGGCCCACGCTAAGAATGGGATCGTTGAAGCGGGCATGAAGGAATTTACTTGCGCTGTGTACTTCATGAATCCCGCAAAATTGCCGTAGCCGACATTCCTCCCTCTATACAGACCAAAGCGGTCGGCGATCCCGGAAAGGAACGATACTCCGAGTGCCAGGCGCAGGTAGAGCATTCCCCACCGCTGCCAGGCTACCTCATGCGATTTCGTCGTTTTGGCTTTGTTTAATGTGGCCGGCGAGCTATTCATGGTGACTCTCCTGCTGGGCTTCATTCCCCTCAACATGTCTTTGATTGAGCACCTGGTGAGCTTATCGCAAGCGCCAACTCAATCGCCAACTCTTGTAATGAGCCGTGGGAAGACGAGCCAACAATCATTTTTGCTGGAGTTCGAAGGGAGTTGTAATTCACAGTTCTTGGCAGCGGAACGCCAAGTTCAGATTGCGTTCTAGGCGTGCGTGAGTCCGAGACTGAGGCGCTACGTTCCCGTGCGTACTCTATCCAGGAAGCGTCTCCAGGCGATTTTGGGAACGAGGCGACGCTGGTCTGCGGGTATCGCTTGGTCCATCATCTCTATCGCAAGCTTCTGCGTTTCCTTGGACGCTTTGCTCATGTGGCCAGAGTTGAACGGCGGCTGTGGATCGTATTCTATGTACAACTGAATTGCCTCGGCCCGCTCGCGGCCTGCGATCTCGCCCGCCAGAAATAGAGCAAGATCGATACCTGCCGACACACCAGCGGCGGTAACAATTTTCCCTGCTCGCACGATGCGCTGGTTTGGCTCAGGTTTGGAGCCCATGGTCTTGAGCACGCCCATCTTGATCCAGTGTGTCGTTGCGGGCAGACCTTTCAGGATGCGAGCAGCTGCCAAGATCAGTGAACCGGTGCAGTCCGAGGCGGTCCACGTGGTCGTCTCATGCACCCTGCGCAGCCAATCCAGAACTTCGTCGTCCACCATCTGGCCCGGTGTGGTTGTTCCTCCCGGCACGAATACCATATCGGGCGAGGGTGTTTCGGCCAGCGTATGAGTGACGCCCAAGAAGAGTATTCCGCCTTCTGTGATCAGCGGCCCCGTTTCTTTGCCGACAAACCGAATCTCTGTATTAGGCATTCGTGAGAACACTTCATACGGTCCCACGGCATCGAGCGCACTCAGTCCGGGGTAAAGTAGAATCGCTATCTGGAAAAGTTTTTCATCCTTATTCATATTTCCTACGCAACAGAATCAGGTTGCCGGTGGCACATATGGGCTCCTCTTCGGGAGCATAGGATGGCCGCGCAAGTTACCTTGGCCTAACTCGTGCCATCGCTGAGCTTGTCGGAGTGGCCGGACTGCAGGCGGGACCACTGCGCGATGGGGCGTCCGCCCGGCCATTCCGGGTGCCACTCGGGCGGGCCGGTGCGAGTCCGTGTGTAAGTGCATTGTTGCGGCCAACCAGCAGGCGAGTCTTCCCACTTTTCCTGGCGTCCGTACGCCGTCAAATCGAGCAGGTGATAACTGTTATCCATCACTTCGACGCCGCGAGCGGTGGTCCAGTAAGTCTCGAAAACCTTCGAATCTTGCCGGAGATAACAGACAATGTGCATGCGGCCTACTACGCGGCCTTCGAGGAGGATGTTAAGTGAGTCCTTGGGGCCTGAGTACCAAGGCATCTTCCATCCCATGAAGTTGCGGTAGAGCGAGCTTTCTTTGTATGGCCCCTGGCAAATCACGGCGAAAGTAACGTCGCGGGAATGCAGATAGGAGAGCTCGCGAACCTGCGTAGTGACCCAGGTGCAACCTTCGCACTGTTCAGCTGCGGGATGGCCCGTGTGCCACATGAAGTAGTAGGCAATCAATTGTTGGCGTCCTTCAAACACATCCAGAAGTGTGACGGAACCGCTTTGGCCGATGAGTGGCGTGCCGGGATCGACCTCAACCATCGGCAGACGCCTACGGGCTGCCGCGATCGCGTCACCTTCATTCGTGTGCGCCTTCTCGCGAACGCGTAAGGCGTTCACCTCGGCTTCAAATGCGGCCCGGTCGGCGATTTTTGGAACGGCAGGTTGATCTTCCATGAAATAGGGCATCGTATTTCTCCACTAGATCGTTGCGCTTCCGCTTCCGGTAAACTCGCCTGGCTCATTGTGTGCTAAGAAATTCTCAAGTGACCAAGTGCCCCCTTATTAGCCGGCTTTTTTCTCGGCTCCACGGTTCCGGGCGAAGTTGGCTTGCCCGGCATCGGAGATCTCCACCCACTGTCGGTTGGGCGTAGACTCCGCATCATAATTGTCGTGCCAGTTCCACCATTGGTAGGGCGCGGTTTGCGGGTAACCCTCCGGAGAGTCCTCCCAAACTTCCTGGCGTCCCAGCGTCGTGATGTCGAGGAAGCTCCAGATAGTTCCCATCGCCTCATCTCCTCGTCCGTTGACGAAATACGTTCGGTATATTCGATCTCCATCGCGAAAGAACACATTGTGGCCGTGCCACTGATCGACACCAAAATCTTTGTCGAAACAATCTGTGAGTGTGTACCACGGCATCTTCCAATCCATCCGCGCTTTCAGGCGCGAGATGTCCGCCTGCGGCGCGCGTGAAGTGTACACGAGGGTAGTGTCACGGGCGTTTAAATGGGCCAGATGAGAAACTTGATCGGCAACCATAGAACAGCCACGGCAGGCATGTTCCGGCCAGCCGAACACTCCAGGCTCGAAGAATGCGCGATAGACGATCAACTGGGGACGACCGTCGAACAAGTCAAGCAAGCCGACTCTGCCCTTGGGCCCGTCGAACTCATATTGTTTTTCCACCGCCATCCACGGCATTCTTCGGCGCTCGGCGGCCAGTGCATCGTGGGAGCGAGTCAAGGCTTTTTCCTTCGCGAGGAGTTGCTGCCGCGCAGCCTCCCACTCGTTCTGTGAGACCACCGGAGGCGTCATCATCGAGGGATGCGTTTTCAATTTTTCATTATCTCTTCCGCTGCTGGTTGCCATGTTATTTCTCCTTTCCTTTCGGCAAGACACCGAGTCGCTTTGCACTGAACACTCTTTTCAACTTCCCGATGCACACCGCCAGAATTCCTCCCGCGGATCCCGCACCGGCGACCATCACAGCTGTGCTTGCGATGCATGCTGGGCACATAGCGTCCCTCCGCTGTGCGTTGAACAAGAATGTCCGGCCAACTCTCAGCCGCGCACAAGAATCATCGTGCTCGAGGCAGCACTCCCGCTATCAAAAACTTTCGATGGGCGATGTTGCGAGAGTCTTGCAAAGGGAAGTTATTTTCCGTGTCGACTGGCGAAAAGCCGAGGGCGTGCAGCCAAACGATTTCCGGAACGCTGCGGTGAAATGGCTGTGACTTGAGAAACCCATGCGCAATGCCAGTTCCGTCAGATCATTTGAATGTGGAATCTCAATGAGAGCCTGCGCCAGCCTTAACTGGACGAGGTATCCGTGAAGCGGGACGCCCTCGGCACGCCGGAACGAGTTCGTCAAGTAGGCTGCGGATGTCCCGATCGCGGATGCGATGTCCGCCAGTCGAACAGCCCTATCCCAGTAGCAGCCGAGGAAAGCCTTGGCGCGATCTACGAGCCGCCGTGTATCCGGATGGAGCGCCTCATCGCGGTCGCGCCTTTGCAGTGCCGACACGAGAAGTTCAAGCAGCATTTCATCGGCCGCGAGTCCATCCAACTCACCGCCACGGACGAGTTGACGAAAGCGGGCGCTCGCTCGCTGGATCGCAGGGTCAGAGCGCCGGCATCGGCGCCGAAAAAGAGGATGAGCACAGGGACGCTCGAAACTACCCATAAGTTCGTCGACGAGATCCGGCCGTGGAGTAACGATCAACTCACCGCAACCTTCTTTGTGAAGCTGAGACACCCTAAATTCTTCTGCTGGCGCAATGAATAGGATCTGATTCGCGTCTCCTACGATCTCCTCGGAGCCGACGTGCCAAATGAACACACCGCGATAGGGAAAGCAGATTTGGGGCTTGGGCGAATAATCCTCGGCGCTTTTCGTCAAGGGCACGTTCTTCGTAGCCCAATCCTCAACCAGCGCAATGCCAGAGTCGATCAGCACGGAGCGGCTTATCGTGCTTTTTCGGACGCACATTTCGCGCAACCCCGGTGCGGGGCACGATCTTTGGCTGGTATTCATTTCGGTTTGCAATCCCCAAGCTGGTTCCAGACGCGCCAGTACTAGACCCAATAGGCTGAGTGGTTGCAATATCGATGAACGAAAATGAGAGGAGGGTTGCTCTTCTTCCAGGAAAATTGCGGCAAATTGGGTGGTGCGAACTGCGGCCGTCGCCCGTCCAATTTCGGCCCCTCACTTGCGACCCATAAAGCCTCGCTAGTTTCCCGGTACTGACCTGACTCAAGACCCCGCTCAGCACACTACAGCGACTGGAGGACGGCCCACGCTCCGCTAGCGGATACGCGAGCTAACGTGGGGATGTTGCGAATCAAGCAAGAGCTGGCGGAGAGAGTGGGACTCTCGACCGCGCTGCTTGAACCCGCGTCAACAGGGGCTAAATCGCTGGTACTAAAAGGTCCTCGAATTAGCCCACTCAATTTTTCCTGTCTTAATGGCATTCGTCATGGCTCCGAAAAACCACATCTCGGTAGCCCCGACGGGTAGCCGTACCATAGCGCGGGTCGCCGAAGAAAGCTACCAGACCCGGGACACAAGCGGCATACTATGGCTGGAAATCACCAACCTTGACTCCGATCAGGCAGTGGATATTGAAACCAGCCTGACCGGCATCACTGCGAAATCAGCGAAGGGAGAGACCCTGACCGCCGCGAAGGTTGACAGCGTCAACACCCTCGCTGCTCCGAACACCGTGATACCGAAGCCGGTCTTCGAGAAGGTCGTCGGCGGCAAACTGACTCTGAAGCTTGAGCCGAAATCGGTCACCGTTCTTTCGCTGGAACAGTATGGCTAAACTTCGGCAGGCGGTTCATCGGCATTCGAAATTGTTCCCGTCTTCAGTATTGCCTTGTCCTTTGTATTGGGCGTGTTTGGGGTTGGGGCACAGAGGACGGCTGCGACCAGGGAATGCTTTGCCGGTTGTGATTACTGCCGTGGGAGCCTTCCCCTTCTCCACCCAGTTGACGATTGCGCCCAGAAGATCGAACTGATCAAGACCCGGCCCTCCGCCGCAGTGCCCCATTCCTGGAACGAAATAAAACTGGCTCCACTTGGAAACGGCTTCCAGGCCGCCATTCGCAGCCGCCATATCTTTGTAGTAGCCGAACGTGTCGAGGGGAGAAAACCAGGGATCGCTGTCGCCGTGGTAAAAGATCAGTTTGCCGCCATGCCCGGAGAACGTAGTCAGGTTGGTGGACGTCGAGTCCACCAGCGGCTGAGCAGCCGCGAGCGCTTCCTTCTCGACGTCAACTTCCATAGCGGTGGTTGCCGGTCCAAAAATGCCGGGCCCCGGCGAGAGAATGCCACGAATGGGAGCGCTGGCAGTGATGCCCGTGTCGTACAGGAAGCCGGGATAAACCTGGACGCCACCCTGCGTCTTTGGCCCGCCAACAGCTTTCTTAATCGCCGCGACTTTTTCCGGACTCAGGCACGACTCGCTTTTCCCTTGCTTGCACGCCAATTCCGCCGGATCAAAATCGCAGCCCAAAGGATCGGAGATGATGCCATCAGCCACTCCGTCCCTCGCATCACATTTTTGCAGGAGCGCACTACTGACTATTTTGCGATCGGCATCGCTGATAGCCTGCGCGATGATTGGCTTGCCATTTGCGTCTTTTGGCGCCACCTGGTTGAACGCGACGGGGATCCACTTGCCGATCGCCAGATTGGAAAGTCCGGTTCGCATGGCGGGATCACCCGAAATAATTCCGTCAAAGACTGCAGGGTAGCGTTGCGAAAGAATCATGCCCTCGCGGCCGCCGGTGGAGCATCCGGAGAAATACGAAAAGGCTGCCGGCTTCCCGTAGTATTGCGCAACCAGTTGCTTGGCCAGGGTGGCGACCTCGGCGTTCGCGAGATAGGCAAAATCTAGATACGCCTGCTGGTCTTTCATGAAACCGAAATCAAATCCGCGTTCACTCTTATGGCCAGTATCGGTGCTGACTAGGGCGAAACCGCGCATAAGACCGGGCGTATCTCCGGCAGCATTCAGACCGAGCGGGGGAAACACCTTGCCATTGCTGCCAGCTCCGCCTTGCATCAGGAAATCTCCATTCCATTGGTTGGGCAGGGCGAGCGCAAAGTTGATGCCAAACTCCTCGCCGCCAACTCCGGCGCGGCGATTGATGACGCCTTCGACTCGGCAATGTGCAGGTATGGGAGCACTGTGGCCCGGCCCGTAGAGATTAGGCACAGTGGTCCCATAAGCAATCGGTTCGGCTTTCGTGATTTCAACCTTCGGAGCGTGAAAGTCCTTCAGAGCGGCACATGAGTTTGCCTGCTGGGCCCAGGCACCAGTACTCAGGAGGAGTACGGACCATGCCACGGCCTGCCACAATCTGGTATGCAATGTTGTCCTCACTTCCCCGAATGGGTGCCGATTATCTCAGATCGGCAGGCGGCGAACTTGTGTAAGCACTTGCTTCGCTCGATTGTTTCAGCTCAGGCTATTCTGGCAGCATCTGGGTGCCTTTCACTTGAAATGTCCCCGTCACTGTCGGTGCGACCGTGTTCGGCTCACCACCCCCGATTGAAACAGAATACGTCCCCTTCACGATGATTGGCTTGCCGGCTGCAGTTACCATGCTCAGGTCGCGTTCCTTCAACTCGAAGCCGACCTTTTGCGATTCGCCTGGCTTCAAGTGAACGCGCTTGAACCCGCGCAGTGCGCGCAGGGGTGCTCCCGCCACCTTCGGAAAACTTAGATAGAGCTGGGCGACCTCGTCTCCCTCATACGGGCCGGTATTCGTAATGGTCACCTCCGCGGTCAGTGGATCGCCGGCTTTGAGTGCCTTCTGCCGAAGCGTCAGGCCGCTGTAAGAAAATGTCGTGTAGCTCAAGCCATGCCCGAAGGGATACAACGGCTTGCCTTCGAAATAGCGGTAAGTCCGCCCTTTCATTGCGTAGTCTTCAAACGGCGGAAGTTGATCGATACCGGTATAGAAAGTGACCGGCAGGCGTCCGGCGGGGTTGTTCTTTCCCGAGAGCGTTTCCGCGACCGCCGCACCACCTTCTTCGCCCGAATACCATGATTCCAGAATCGCGTTCACATGTTCTTGTGCCCAGTTCACGGCGAGGGCGCTTCCGTTGGCGAGCACGAGTACGAGTGGCTTCCCCGTGGCCGTCACCGCTTCGAGCAAATCCTGTTCCGGCTTGGGTAGATCGATGCTGGTGCGGTCGCCGCCCTTGAACCCCTCTTCGCTCACCGCCATCTCCTCGCCTTCGAGCTGGCTGGTGATTCCCATCACCGCAACCACCACATCCGCGTTCTTCGCTGCGTCAATTGCAGCGGGGTCCGGTTTCGGATCGTACTTCGCCCAAATCAACTGCGCCTGCGTGGGCCCGGGTTTCGTCTGCCGGTACCTGACTTCGAGCGGCGTCTTCCTGCCTTGCGTCAAGATGAATGTGTCCGACCTTGCTTTGCGACCGCTCGCTGTCCAGGTACTGCATCACCAATGGTTTGCCGTCAACCAGGACCATTACGAAGTTGCCGCTGGCGCGCACGCCGATGCTGTAATCGCCAGTTTCGCTGACCGAGAGAAACCCTGCCCAGTCCACCGATAGAGGATAGGTGCTGGCAGCTTCTTGAGGGACATTCTCTGAATTCAGGTCAACCGTGCTCGCCGTACGCGTGGCTAGTTCAGGGCCCTGGCCCGGATCTACCCCCGAAGAGAACTTCGCGGTGAGCCCTGGCTGGCCCTCCGCGTTGGTCAACGCTGACTCTGGAACCAATTCCCCATCGGTTCGCAGAAACTGCGTCCCGGCAACAAAGTTGATTTGCGCTTCCGGAAACTCCACTTTCATGCCGTCGAGAACGGAAACGACATGAGTTGGACTACCGCTGTAATTGCCAAGCAGATATTTTGTTTGGTCTGCCAGCGGACCCACCACCGCGATTTTGAGTTTGCCCTGCCTGAGCGGCAGAGTGCCGTCGTTTTTGAGCAGCACCATAGCCTCGTTGGCGATGGTCCGTGCCAGCGCGCGGTGCTCCGAACTGTCCAGTTCCTTTTCGTCAATCTTCGTGTACGGAACCAGCTCCGGCGGATCAAACATGCCCAGCTTCATCCGCGCGGTAAACAGGCGTATGAGCGCGGTATCGATTTCCCTTTCTTTTAAGAATCCCTGCTTGTACGCGTCGTAGTACGGACGGTAGTCGTGATCGTCGTTGACTTTGGCGAAGTCGATGCACTCGTTGTCCATGCCCCGCTGAATGGCCAACGCGGAGGCCTCGGGCTGGGTCTTGGTGAAACGATGGTCGCGAAAAATATTGACAACTGCGTCGCAGTCAGAGACGACGTAGCCCTGAAACTTCCATTTGTTTCGCAGTTGGTCTTGCAGCAGGAACTCATTTACGCACGCAGGCTGTCCGTTGATGCTGTTATACGCGCACATCACCGAAGCGGCCTTGGCTTCGGTCACGGTGGCGCGAAATGCCGGCAGATACGTGTCCAGTTGATCATGTTTGCTCACCATCACATCCGCGTGGTGGCGCGTGCTTTCAGGCCCGCTGTGCACGGCATAATGCTTGGGCGTGGAGATCACCCGATAGTATTTGGGATCGTCGCCCTGCATACCGGTAACGAACGCCACGCCCATACGGGCCGTCAGGAACGGGTCTTCTCCGTAGGTTTCCTGGCCCCGTCCCCAGCGGGGATCGCGGAAGATATTAATGTTCGGCGCCCAGAAATCAAGACCCTGGAAAATATCGCTGTGACCGTCCTTCATTCCCTCAACGTACTTGATTCGCGCCTCAATACTGGTCGCGATGGCCATCCGGTGAATGATATCGGGATCAAATGTCGCGGCCAGGCCAACGGGCTCCGGAAACGTGGTGATGCCGCCATTGTTCGCCACTCCGTGCAGGGCCTCGCTCCACCAGTCGTAATCCGGCACATTCAGCCGCGGGATGGCGCGCGATTGATTTACCAGTTGCGAGACCTTCTCCTCGACGGTCATGCGCTGCACCAGATCGGCGGCGCGCTTTTCCGGAGACAATGAAGTATTCCAGTACGCAGGTTGGCTGGAATTTTGCGCATACAGCCCGGCCTCGCTGAGCAAAACGACAATCAGTACGAGCAGTCGGCACTTGGAAGAATGAATTCCTGGACTCCGTGGCTCGGATCGAGTTTTGCAGGTAATCGTGCCCGCTGTAGTACCCAGAAACTGCCGGCGATTCAATTCGACGCCTCCATGACTATCTCAGCATCGCGATCTTCATTTTGCGGAAATATACCTCCGACCCTTCGCACTGAAAGAGGATTTTCCCCTTTGTGGTGTTGGCCTTCGTTCCCAGGATGGCGAGTCTTCCGTTCACAAAATACAAAATGCGATCGTGATCTACGGCCAGTTCCAGGACATTCCATTGTCCGTGCGGCCGCTCCAGATCGTTTACCGGATCGCGGTATCCCGTGACATTGACCAGTGGGCCCCGGCCAACATGAGGGATGCGAATATAAGCGCCAGGGCCGGATGAGGTGCTTTCATATACCTTCCCGTCCACCGTCGCGCCGGTGCCACCGACCACCCACATATCGCCGGTACCGCCCTCGTTGATCTGAAACTCCATCATCCGCGGCCAGACTTTGAGCGGCCCCGTAATGTTGTATTGAATGCCGCTGTCCCGGGCTTTGCCCTCGCGAGGCGGATACGTCTTCTCGCCCCACTTAAATTCGGCGCGCAGGTAGTAATTCTCATATTCTTTCCGGGTTACCAGCCCGCCGAATTCCTGCCCCGAAATGTGGAGCATGCCTTTTTCAACCTGAAAGACTTTGTTGGGATCGCTGTTGATTCCTTGCTTCTCCAGTAACGTGTCGAACCCGGTCAGATCTTTCCCATTGAAAAGGGGCGCCAGCTTGCCATGTGTAGGGATGGAAGACTTTGCCTGTGCCGATGCTGCCAAGCTCAGCGCGAGCACCAGCGTTGCCATAACCAAGATGCGCAGCATCCGCGGCCCGACCGGACTCCTCATTGATGCTTTCCGGGATCTATCAAGCTTGAATCTCGTGGTAAACAAAATACCGTTCATGCAGGACGCTCGACAGAGGAACAAACGCAACCGTCTGCGCCTGCGAAGTTCCACGGAACCTGAGCTTACCTTCAGCGGGCTGGAGCCAACTCGCAGGATCGTCAAGTTTTCCCTTGAACTGCAACGGTGCGGCAGGCTCCTGCTTGGTTTGTGCCTGGTAGTGGCGATACCACTTTTCTCTGGGCTCATCATCGAAGCGGGCAGCCAGGACCAGCGGACCGTACATCGCCGCCTGGAGGCTCTCCCGGTCAGGCATGGGCGCGGCGTGCAGCTGCATGGGCAGGCTCAGCTCAATGCGGTCCCCGTTCTTCCACGGCCCGCGTAGCACTAGGTAGCTGCTGGGATCGGCGAAAGCCGGCAGCGGACGTCCATTCACTTTCACGCTGCCGTTTTTCACCCAGTACGGAATGCGCAATTTCAAATCGACGTCCACCGGTTTCGCTGCCGAGACAACGAGGGTGTTGCCCTGTTCTTCCGGGAACGCGGTCTGCTGGCTCAGGCGAATTCCCTTCTCTGGCCAGTCCACGGTCGAGGCGATGTAGAGGTTGACGAAGATGGAGTTGTCATCGTGGAAGTAAATAGTGTCCGTCAGCTTGGCAAACTCTTCCGCGCCCGAACCGCTACAGCACCAGAACGAGTCGAAGGGTTTGGCGAAGATTTTGGAGTAGCCACCACCGACCGGGACGAAATAAACCGTGGTTCCGGTCTCCGGGTCAATGGTACCCAGGCGGTGGTTAAACATGAGCCGTTCGTAGTAATCCATGTGCTCCGCCCGCGGCGACCAGGAGAACACATGCCGCGTCAGCTTCATCATGTTGTACTCGCAGCAATCCTCGGAGGTGTCTCCGCTAAGTTGTGTCGAGAGCACGCCTGGATCGGTCTTCCAGAACTCGAAGTTGCTGACGCCGCCGGTGCAATAGGCGCGCTCGCTGGTCACCTCATTCCAGAAGTAGTCGGCGATGTTCCTGTAGCGTTTGTCGCCGGTGACTTCGTACAGACGGGCGGCAGCGATCACCTGCGGAATGTGCGTGTTTGCATGCAGCCCCTTGAGTTCATCGCGATGCGCCGCCAGCGGATCGGTGAATAGCTTCTTGTCGAAGCGTTGCGCGAGATCGAGATATCCCACCTTTCCCGTCACCCCGTACAAGTTGGCGAGTACCTCGCCCATGCCGCCGAATTCTTCCTGCAGCACTCGTTGCATTTGCTGATCGCTTAAAGGTCCAACCCAGCTCTGTACCCACCCCGCCATCTTCTCGACCGTTTCAAGAGCCTGTTGATTGCCGGCCAATGTGTACATGTCGAGATGCCCGGCCATGATCTTGTGGTAGGTGTAGAAAGGAGCCCAAACTCTCACTCCATCGCGCAGGCGATCGAACCACGTGACAGGAAACGCGCTGAGATAACCATTCTTCAGTTGCGTTTGACACTTGGCCAGCTCAGTCACCATCGAGTCGCCGTTGCGTTTGAGTTCTTCGTCCCCGGAACTGGCGAACGCCAGCGCGCATGCTGAAAGATAGTGCCCGCCGGCAAAGTGGCCGCGCAATTCGCAGTCCGGCTTCTCCCACTCCCCCAGCGGTTCGGCGGAAGATGGCAGGCCGGCATTCAAACGGAAGGTATGCAGCAACCGGTCAGTCGCGACCGTCTTCAAATATTTCCGGTTGGTTTCCGCCGCCTGGTTGAATACGCCGGGCCCCAGTCTCACGCTTTGCATCGGAAAAGGGCTCACTTGTGAAGCAACCACCTCGTGGCCCATCGGCTTGGCCGCGCCAGTGGAGACGACTCCCGTATTCTGATTTTCAAAAGCGAACGCCGGCGTGCGCAGGACTGTACCTGCACCCACGACGGCGGCGGCGGCAACGAACTTGCGGCGACTGATTGCTTTCACGACAAGCTCCTTTAATGATTCCGGCACAATGGCAGCGATTCCTTGCCCTACACAATGAACGTTGCTCACATCTTCGGTTGAACATGGACCGATGCCGCCTTGCCGTCATACTCCACGGTGGCGTCGGGCTCGGGACTCGACGCGATTCCCGTTCCATGCCCTTCGCGAACGATCACGATACGGAAAGTTCTGTGTTCGAGCATTCCCGGAAAGCTCCCGTCGCGGGCCGCAATGGTCAAGGTCGAAGACTTGTCGTCCCAGTGGATGGGAATGACCGACCGGGCCCCGTGCTCATAGTCGTAGTTGTCCCCTTCATCTTCGTAGAACGTGAAGTCGCCGTTCGCGCCAGTATAGACGCGCAGATCAAGCGGGTCCGCCTTGCCCGCGGCCGATTGCACCAATGGTCCAAAGGGAATAATCGAGCCACCACGGGCATAGATCGGGATTCTTTCCAAGGGGGCTTCAGCGATAATGCTCTGCCCGCCGTTCGTATGCTTGCCGGTCCAGAAATCAACCCAGTCGCTGCCGGCAGGAAGATAAACCTTCCGCTGCGTCGCTCCTTCCACGGTTACCGGACTGATCAGCAAAGCGGAACCAAACATAAACTGGTCGGAAACCGCGCGCGATCCCGGATCCGATGAAAACTCGAGCGGCAGCGCCCGCATCAGGGTCTCACCTTTGCTGGTGACGCCCCAGGCGGCGGAGTAAATGTAAGGCAGCAAATGGTAGCGCAACTCATCGTACTGGGTGGCGATCTCCAGGAACTTCGGACCGTAGTTCCATATCTCGGCATTCGAAACCCATCCGTGTACGCGGAAGATGGGACAGAATGCCGCGTACTGGAACCAGCGAGTCAGCAGTTCATGGTAAGCCTCATTCGTATACTGGTCTTTCGGCCGGAAGAATCCGCCACCGTCGGTCGTCCAATAAGGTAGGCCGGCCATGCTGAAGTTGAGGCCTGCAGGAATCTGACGCTGAAACGTAATCCAATTCGCCGAGATGTCTCCAGACCACGAGATCGCCGCGTTTCTCTGTTGCCCGGTATACGCGGAACGGGTAAAGATCACCACCCGTTTGCGGTCGGTGGTGGAACGCTGCCCTTCGTAGATTGCTTTGGTGACATATAAAGGATAGGCATTGCGCACCGACTCGCCGCTCCCAAGAAACGTCTGGTGGCCCTTGAGGATGTCGAACTCCGGCTCAGACGCGTCCATCCACCAGCCATCCAGTCCGTAGTCGAAGATGCCTGTCTTTAGCTCCGCCCAGAACGTTTTTTGTGCCTCGGGATTGAAGAAGTCCATCCAGGGTGTTCCCGGAATCAGTAGGGACTTGGCACTCAGCCGTTTGTAAATGTCGGAGTCCTCTCCGAACCTCGACCACACCGAAATCGGCACATGCTCATCCATCGCATGGAACTGCTCCATCATTCCCTTGGGATCGGGATAATTGGTCTCGTCAAACTTCATTGCGTTCCAGCCATACTTGCCCCAGTACTGCCAGTCCTGGACCAGGGCGTCAACCGGAAGGTTGCGTTTGCGGAACTCGACCCCAACGTCGAGGATTTCTTTCTGGCTGTGATACCTCTCCCGGCACTGCCAAAATCCATACACCCACTTGGGAAACATCGGCGCTTCGCCGGTAAGATGACGATAATCGGCGATGACCTGGTTCAGTTCCGGGCCGTAGAAAAAGTAGTAATCAATGGCCTGCCCGACCTCGGAGCGGAAGGTGGTCGTCTCCCCGGGTGGTCGCACCGACAACTGTAGACCTCCGGGACCGCCCTTGGCTGAGACCTCATACTCCTTGTTGGCCTCCAAATCCACCGCGCCAGATGCAGAACTCGGCGTCCACATGTTCACTACGTCAACCACGTGCTTCCCGTCCACATCCACGAGCAACTGATCTTTATTGTCGCTGGCCAGCAGGAAACCGTAGCTCCCTTTCGCGCCGGTAGTGAACTTTCCCTTGCCCGTAGTCGGATCGATGGCAATTGCCTGATCGGCGGGATTGAAGTCCGTCAGGGATGGATTGTTCCATAGCAGGCCGAAGCCTCTGCTCGACAGCAAGAACGGAACAGAAATGTTGGTGTTCGCCTGATGCAGACGGATGGGTACTCCGCGAACGTTAAAGATTCCCTCCTGATGCTGGCCCAGTCCGTACTGCGCCTCATCGCCGGGCGATAGAAAGGTCTGCTGGATCTGCCAGGTCTTCGTCTCGGCGAGCGCAGCCACATCAAAGGACTTGCCGCCGTCCGTGGGCTCGGCCAGGATAGTCTTGCCATCTCTGGAGAGAAAACTTACGGCGCCCGTCGCCGCATTCACAGACGCAGTAGCTCCCGCGGTCGAGAGCGTAACGTCCTTCTTTCCGATCTTGACTACAACGTTGTCGGCGCGGCACGGTTGTGGGACGATCGGCACCTTGGGAGCGGGAATTTCAGCTGTCGGGCTGGCTACGACGTGGATGATGCGGTCGCCGCAGGCTTCGATGCGCATGCTTCCGGCCGCAGTCTTCAAGGTTACCCCGTTTGAATCTTTGTGAGATTCCTTGATGGTGAATTGCGGGCCGCTGGCCCAAGCGGCAACCGACGCGACCAGAAGAATAACTGCGAACAGAATCATCCGATACGTTTTGTTCATGCGGGTTCTGTGATTTCCTTTCGCGCTTTGGGGAAATATTCACAACCATGGTACTGATCCGCCAGAACGATGCTCTCGCAGGGTTTCATTGAGACTCCGTATCGTTCGTGCCTTGCCCCATGGCGACGGTTGCATGGATCAACCCTTCTCGCTGAATTCGTTTGGAAACTTCCAATGCCTGATCTGCTGACGCCCGGTCTCCCACTTTCAAATAGAGACGGGCAAGCTGATAGTGCAGGCTGCCGTCCCTGTCACTGTCGAGCCCCAGCTTCAACTCTGCGATCGCTTCCTGCGTGCGATTCGTCTTGGCATACACATTGCCAAGCAATGCATGGACCCGGCCCACGAACTCGGGTTTGGTGTTGAGGCTCTTTTTCAGGAACGGCTCGGCCTCGGCATATTCATTGCGAGCACAAAGGATTTCGCCCATCACAGCGTTAAGTTCCGGATCATCCGGACTCTTTTCCAACGAAGTCTGCGCCAGGCTCAACGCCTCGTCGGTCTGTCCCGCCGCGAGCAGCGCCAGGGACAAGCCGAATTGCGCGCCGGTATCCTCCGGACGTAGCGAAAGAGCGTGACGGTATTCCTTTTCGGCCTCCAGAACATTCTTCTGCTGGCGATAGACATCCCCCACCAGCACATGCAATTTAGGAGAGTTGGGATCAGCTGCGCTGGCGCGAGCGAGCGATTCTGCAGCCAGATTCCCGGCTACCTTGGTCTCCCAATAAAGGCCCTCAGCTTCGGTTGCAGGATTTTGGGCCAGTCTTCCCGATGCCTTCAGCGCACTCGAGTAATCGCCGGTGAGATAAGCACACGAAGCCAGCAGCTGAATGTTCTTTACTGCTAGGGGCTGCGGACGAGAGGCCAGCACGTCGCGGCATTGCCCGTAGCTGCCTCTCGCGTAGAGTTGTGCGGCATCGCCGCCAAGGCCTTTGCTCCCTGGGGCCGGGCGGTCGGTTCCTGAGCTCGCCGCGCCAGTCACCGGATTTTCCGCCGGATGGGCCATCGAACAGGGCCGGCGTTTCGGGCGGAATATCGCCGGAAGCCCGCAGTTCTTGCAGCGCGATGTGCAACTCGCCGCGCCTGGAAGCAGCCAGGCCGGCTTTGAACATCGGGGCGTTGGCGCGCGCAAAACCCGAGTCGCTTTTCCGGATTTCTCCGAGTTCTTTCGCTGCCTTGGCGCTTGCACCCTGTTCCACATGCAGCCGAGCTATGCCCAACTTCGCCATCAAAGAGCCGGGATTGGCCGCCAGTTCTGCGTTCAGTTCCCGCTCCGCTCCCTCAAGGTCATGCCGGTAGAGCAGGACAAAACCGTAACCGGCATGCGCGCCGGCAGGAATGCGGGGAAAAGTAAGCACCTTTTTATAGGCTTCTTCAGCTTGAATGAAAGCCAGCTGTTCCGCGAATGTTTCCGCGGTCAGCATCTCCACATAGGCCGAGTCCCTGTGCCGGCTCAGAAGAACACGGGCACCGGCTTCGACCTGCTCCAGACAGCTCACGCCCAGGTGATACCAGGCGTCGGCGTTTCCTGGCTCCAGCTCAGCGGCTCGGGCGTATGCGGCGCTGGCCAGGCGGGTGTTTCCGATTCCGGTATAGGCTTGTCCCAGGCCAAACTGAACTTTAACGTCGCCCGGTTTCAGCAGTGCGGCCTGCTTGAAATGTGGGATAGCCTCGCTGAATCGTTTCAGCTTTACGTATTCGAGTCCAAGAAATAAATGGGGGACCAGCATCCCCGGCTTCAGGCGGGCCGCACGATGAAAGGCCTCGATGGCCTCTTCATCTTTCCCCGTCTGGAAGCACATCAAACCGAGGTTGGCTTGTAGTTCGGCAATTTCAGGATGAAGAGCAACCGCTTGCCGGTAGAAGTCAGCAGCCGCCTGAAAGTCGCTCCTGGCCTGGGCATCTTGTGCCGAGGCCAGGAGTGATTCAAACCGATCGGATTGTTGCGGGGAGGCCACCCCCAGCGAAACTGACACCAGCCAGCAGCACGCCACAACAACCGCCCAGATTGTTCGCCCCACATGTCACCAGTACAACTTGAGCGCTGCCTGCATCAGCCTTGGCGTCCATGCTTGATTGATGGTCCCAAATCCAGGCCCGATGGATTCATTCGGACTGTAGAAGTTGGTGTGGTTGAAAGCGTTAAACATATCCAGGCGGAACTGGAGTCGTACGCTTTCTTTAATCGGGAAATACTTTTGAATACTTAAATCAAAGTTTTTGTAATTGGGTGCGCGCAGATCGGAGAAGTATCGAGGAGCATCCCCCAGAGTCCAGGCCGGAGCGTTCACGAAGGCCGCCGTGTTGAACCATGCATTGGGGCCTGGGTGTGCAATATGATAATCACCGACAACATTCACATGCTGGCCGACCCCGAAATTGTTGTTGTTACTTCCCGCAATGGTAAGCGGAAAGCCCTCTTTTAGGGTGATTGTACCGGAGGTCTGCCAGCCGCCGATGACTTGATTCAACACACCATTCACGCCGGAAGCGAACTTCCTGCCTTTGCCGACCGGAAGCTCGTACACATAGCTGAGAACGAAACTGTGAGGAGTGTCAGTCGCATCGACCGATTTCTCCGCAGCCAGGTTGTAGACGTTGCGAATATTTTCCGAGAAGTTAGAGGATGCGGACGCCCAGTTTTCGGGTCCGCCCACGTTGTCTAGAAATTTCGAGAATGTGTAGGACGCCAACAGGGTAAGTCCTTGCGTCACCCGGTGCGTGTAGTTTACGTCCAGAGCATTGTAATTCGAACCGCCCGCCGGATCCTGGTTTTCGTTAATGTCGCAGAATTCGGGATGCGGACGGAGCAGCTGCCCCTGAGGAACGGTCGCCTGATCAAGACTGCAACCGCTCGAAGTGATGTGGCCGAAGAACGGGTTGGTGACTTGAGTCAGCAAGGCATTGCCCATTGAAAAGAACTTGGGATCGAGCTGATTCAAATTGAGGCCGCTCGCCACCACGTGCACTCCATGGTTGCCTACGTAGGTCAGGTCGAGTACGTCGTTAGATGTGGGCGCAAACTGGATTCCATACGTCCACTGTTGGGTGTAATAGGTCTTGCGGTTGCGTGAGACCGCGGTGACGGACTGTCCCACATTGGTTAAACCGCCCAATGCGCTTCCACTGACGGGAACCAACCCACCCGCAAACGCGTTGCTCAAGGTGCCTGCCGGAGTCAAGCCACCGTCGTTCGAAGCTATGTAAGGAGTGTCAGAGCTAAATCCGGGCGCCGGACCCGTCCCGCGATAGCTTGGCGGATAGAAAATGCCAAAACCGCCCCGCAGCACAACTTTCGGCATGAGTTGATAAGCGAATCCGATTCGGGGCGCGAAGTTCTTGTAGTTGGTATTGGTCAGCCCGCGCCTGTCTGACGAGGCGAATTCCAGTTGACCGAGATAATTTTGGCCGACCGCCTGGCTGATGGGATTGACGGCGTTGTAATTAAACGACGCCTGCCGGTTGAAACGATCGGTCACCGGGCGCTGAACTTCCCAACGAATACCGAGATTCAGAGTGAGTTTTCGCGTCGCCTTCCAGTCGTCCTGAAGATACACACCGTGGAACCAGGTGCGGCTGACGTTCGAAATGGCGATACCAGTGTTACCGCTGGCGGCTACCCCCAGCAGCATCGATGCGGACGAGTCTCCGGTTCCCGACGTGGGAGTCTTGGGATCCGGCCCGGCGGTAAACTGCGTGTTGAAGCTAAACGGCGTGAAATGGAAGCGCCCGCCGTTTTCGTCCGTTGCCACTGCCATATATCCGAAGGAGAATTGGTGTGACCTTCGCACCTTAACAAAATCGATCGAACCGCTGGCAGCGGATCGCGGAAATGCGCCCTGTCCGGCGCCAGCCACCGGCCCTTGTGGCAGATAGTTCGTAACGCTGACAATCGGGAATTGCGGTGAGAATGAGTCTATGAAAGGCGGCAATCCAAGGGACGAAGCCTTAAAGCCGTTGCTTTGAACGTCATTGCCCTCCACCCACTTCATTCCGCCCAGATTTACGCTCATGGTGAAAGTGGGAGTGAAGACCTCGCTTGCACCAACTGCGACATTCCAGCGGTTGTTGGGGTTTGTCTGTCCTGGACCCGCTGGATTGTCCGCGCCGAAGAAAGCAGCCTCTTCGTCTTTGAATTCCTTCTTGTACGAAAATCTTCCATAAAGCCGGGTCTTGTCGTTGAGGTTGTGATCAATCCGGCCGCTGTACTCGTCCGAATAGTCCGCCAGAAGGCCAATCGCGCTCCAGTTGTTCGTCAACCCGCTATTGAGCGGGGTGGGATAAAAGTTAATCAGCGTTTGTCCAATAGGATTGATGAGTGACGCACCTGTAAAGGGGGAAATGTATGTCGCCAGATTGTTCCCGGGGATGGGGTCGCGAATGAAGCCACTGCCGACGGCGTGAGTGCTGAACGGGTCATAAAGCTGGCCGCTAAGAATCGGCCTGCCTAAAGCATCGGTCCCAATTTGCGGCCCCAATAGCGCCGAGAAGTCTCCCGTGCGAAAAGCCGGTGTGGGCAAGGTGCCCGAATAGTTTCCGGCGTTATGGTCTCTATGCCCCTCGTAGTTGAAGAAAAAGAAGGTCTTGTCCCGCTGCTTGTAGATGCCCGGAATGTACACCGGGCCTCCCAGGGCAACACCAAACTGATTGCGATGCGAAACCGGTTTCGCTAGCCCGTTCAGGTTGTTGAAGTAGTTGTTCGCGTCGAGGGCCGCATTGCGCAGATAATCGTATGCGTCTCCGTGCAAGCTGCTGCCGCCGGACTTGGTCACAACGTTGATCACATTTCCGGTGCTCCAGCCATATTGCGCGGAGAACGTATTCTGCTGGACCTTGAACTCCTGCACATTGTCAGGCGATGGGACGTAGATAACTCCACCCCAGCCCTCAGTCGCGTCCCAAGCGCCGTCCAGCAGGAATGCCGTGGTTCCAAAGTAACCGCCGCCAAAGTTAAAAAACGAGACGTCCTGGTCGGCGGAGCCCTGCTGTCCGCCCGAGGAAATGGTCTGCCTTTGCGACAAATTGTTGACCGATGAGTTCAACTCCACAAAGTTAAAAACATTGCGCAGGTTCAAAGGCAACTCCGTGACCTGCTTGGAGGAAATTTCAGCGCCCACGTTCGCATTATCCACCTGCAACAACGGAGCCGTGTCAGTCACTTCGATTTGCTCAGCCGCCCCTACCGTCAGAGTGACTGCCTGGCTTGCAGATTGGCCGACCTCCAGCGTGATTCCTTGCTGCTTGGAGGTTTTGAAACCTGCCGCCTCCACGGTCAGCGTGTATGTACCGGCCGGCAGCAGTGCGAACGAGAAATTCCCTTCTTCGTTGGTCTTGAAGGCGCGGGCTATGCCCTTCTCCGCGTTGGTCAGAGTGATAGTGGCATTGGGTATGCGCGCCCCCGACGAATCGGAGACGGAACCCGAGAACGCTGCCGATGAAGCCAGTGACTGGCCATGAGCGAAGGGAACGGTTATGCCGACGAAACAGCAGAAAACCGACAAAAACAGAACGGAAATACTCCGATAGTTGGGCATCGACAGGGACCCCCATCCCTCTTTAACTTACGGTATCGGTAACTGTACCGAATTCTGCGGATTTTAGTACCAACCTAGTAGGCACTGTCAAGCCATTTCTTCGGGCATGCCGCCACCACGACAACACTCGGTCGGTCCGGAAGTTTTTTCAGGCGTCTGCGTCCAACAGTCGCAGAGTGTTAATAGAACGCACAAACCGCGGCATGGCATTTTGCGCGCTGCGTAGAGCGCAGGCACGACGGATACGCCTTATCGCCGCATCTGTCTAGGCTGACTACGGTAGCTTACCTGCTCCGGGTTCTTTTAAATCCCCGGTTGACAACGGATTATCAACCGGGATAAAAAGCCGCTCATACGCCGGGATCAGAGGTAACATACTGTCAGTTTCCCGCCGAAGCTTAAATACCATCACTGGCTGCTTATGTCGCCACACCAGAACTCGCTTCTCGACCCAACGCCAGCAGCGGCTCGGCCTCAAATCCAGCAACTATTGGACGCCATCCTTCGGAGCGCGCCGTTTCGGACCAGCCGGCAATGCCAGGATATGTTTCGTTTCGTGGTTGAGCATAGCCTTGCAGGGTCGGAAGAATCGCTTCGCGAACGCATCATCGGGATGGAAGTATTCGGGCGGGCCGCGGACTACGATACGGCTGCGGACCCGGTGGTGCGCCTTCGAGCTGCCGATGTCAGAAAACGCCTGGCTCAGTACTATCAGTCTCGAAAAAGCGAACCCGGTGATTGGACCATCGACATTCCGACCGGATCATACAGGGCCTATTTCCATCGCTCAGAGCCTGCTGCAGTCCAGGTGCCGACCCCGGGAAGCCTGATCCCTTCTCCGGCAGAAGGCGCTCCCTTGAGCCCGAGCGACGCTTTGGCTTCGAACCACCACCGCATCTCAAGAAAAAGATTGTGGAGTTTAGCTGCTCTGCTCACCTGTCTGGCGGTCGTGCTCGTGTTTACCCTGGTCCAGACCAAGCCCCGCCCCATGAATTCGTTAGACCTTTTCTGGGGTCCGATTCTGGCAAACCCAAGACCAGTACTGGTCTGCACCGGCAGCAACTCCGTGTATCTGCTGTCGCGACTGGCTTTGGACAAATACAAAAAGACGCACTCGCCCCAGCAGGATGCGAGCGCAAACCTCGAAAGGCTGGTTCCACCCGAGGATTTGAAAAACTTTACCGGCGCAGACTTCTTTCCCCTCAAGGACACCTATATGACCCTCGGCGACGCCTGGGCAACGGCCCAGATTTCGTCGCTGCTCACCTCGCACCAGCATCCCTTTGATCTTCGCTTTGGCAATGATCTCTCGTTCGGCGATTTGCGGCAGGGCTCCGTAATCCTGATCGGCGCGTTTAACAACAGCTGGACCCTGAACATGACGGATAATTTGCGATTCGTCTTCGAATCCGGCGACAGTCCTCAAATGCACATCCAGGACCGGGTTGATCGTTCGCGTTCCTGGTGGCCCAAGGGCCGCCAGGGGAACATCGCGGGAGACTACGCGATTGTTTCGCGCATTGTGGATTCGAAGACGGGAGGTATCCTGGTGATCATTGCGGGGCTCAACCATGAGGGCACCCGGGCGGCCGGCGAATTCGCCACCAATCCGCAGATGATCGCGGATCTTGTAAAGGATTCGCCCCAGGATTGGAACAAGAAAAATCTACAGGTCGTGCTCCACACCGATGTGGTAAATGGTGTTCCGAGTTCACCGACAGTGGTTGCCGTGCATTACTGGTAATCTACAAAGCCTTCGCTGCGTGTCCCGCAAACCGGGTTGCCTAGTTCGTGCTTCCGCCGAATTTCACGCGCAACGCGTAAGCATATTTAGGCGGATCTCCCGCGGGCAACTGGACATGCAGGCCGTCTGGACGCTGCTCGAAATGCAATGTCGAATCGCTACCCAACAGGGCCACGCTTTGTACGGGTTCATCCCCGGCTGTTTTCGCCAGCGAGTGAATTACCGCTTCTCCGTTCCCCGGCCAGCCAAGTCCGATGGCATAAAGAACATTGCCTTTTGTCGTAAAGCGGAAGTCCTGAGCGGTAAAGGGCTGCGTGTCGGCGTCGTGAAACGAACCAGTCGACACTTTCGTTGGGCCCTCGCCAAAGGTCCGCCAAGGGCGAGTACCATAAATTGCTTCTCCGTTGACATTGAGCCAGCCGCCGACTTCAAGGAGCACCTGCTGCACCTCGTTCGGTATGGTTCCATCCGAGCGCGGACCGATGTTCATAAGCAAGTTGCCGTTCTTGCTGACGATATCGACCAGTTGATGGACAATGAATTCCGGTGACTTGAACGTGTCATCTTTGATGTAGCCCCAGGACTTGTTGCTCACGGAAGTATCCGTCTGCCAGTAAAGAGGGCGAATGTCGCCCAGTTGCCCGCGCTCCACATCGAGCACAGCGGAGTGCGCCTGCATGGCATAGTCCTTGTAGTTGATCACTCCAACCTGATCTCCATACTTGAGCGAACGGTTGTAGTAGAAAGCGGCAAAGCGGGTGAGATTGGGCCGGATTGACGCCTGCCCGATCCACCAGTCGAAGTAGACGATATCGGGATGATATTTTTCTACCAGTTCCGCGCTGCGCGCCAACCAATCGTCAGGCCAGGCGGAGGAAACATAGGTGTAATCATTCGCGAGGGGATCGAGCCAGGGCGATAGCCAGTTATGGGCGGGGCCGTAGAATGCGGCGTATTGCGGATCATTCACATCAGAAGTGATTGCGCGGCCCACCCCGAGGAAGAAGTTGTGTTCGACGCGATGCGAGGACAAACCGAAATGCAAACCTGCCGCCCTTACCGCTTTCGCCAGTTCACCGGTGGTATCCCTGTGCGGTCCCATTTTGACTACCGTCCAGTCGCTCAGACCACTGTCATACATGGCGAACCCATCATGGTGCTCTGCCACGGGTACCACATATTTCGCGCCCGACTTCTTGAATAGATCGGCCCATGCGACGGGATCGAAGTGCTCGGCTTTAAACATGGGAATAAAGTCTTTGTAGCCAAACTTGCCCTGCGGTCCGTAGGTCGCAAGGTGGTGCTTGTATTCTTGAGACCCCTCCGTGTACATGTTCCGTGGATACCATTCGTTGCCAAATGCCGGAACGGAATACACTCCCCAGTGAATGAAAATCCCGAACTTCGCATCCTTGTACCATTCCGGCGTCTCATACTTTTGCAGCGACTCCCAGTCCGCGCGGAAGGGCCCCTGGGCATTGACACTGTCAACATCTTTCAGCAGGGTCGCGCGCTCCGAATCATATTTGCTGCTCGCTTTCTGCCATATCTGATCAATGACGGCCGGATCTTGCGACGCGGTCGGGGCCATGGCATCTTGAGCGCGGAGGGTGGCAACGGCGGACAGTGCCAGCACAACGACGACGAATCTGCGAATGGAATGCGACGCCAATGAAAAATGATCAGACATGTTGTCTTTTCCTCACTCCAGAAATGCCGTCATCATCGTTCGGGACGGGTTGAAGCGCGTTAACCCTCGACAGCAGATGAAGCGTCTTGCCGGCTGAGTCTGGCCCAGACAAGTCCGTAGAGGGCTACAAACACAAAACATATCAGCGGCACAACGAAACCGGCGCGCATGGAATGCTGATCCGCGATGCGGCCCATGAAAGGCGGGCTAATGGCGCCGCCGACGATGGACATCACAATCAGCGATGAGCCGAACTTGGTATGTTCGCCCAGCCCGCTGATGCCGAGGGCAAAGATGGTCGGGAACCCTATCGACATAAAGAAAAACGAAGCGAACATCGCATACATTCCAGATTTGCCACCGCCGATGGCAATCGCAACCAACACCACATTCATGACTGAATAGGCCGCAAGCACGCGCTCCGGCTTTAATTGGCTGATGACCGCGCTGCCGCACATCCGCCCGACCATGAACAAAACGAACCCGATGGCACCCAGCCACCGCGAGGCCTGCAAGCGCGTGACCCCCGGATCATTCTCCAGAACATAGTTCACAAAAAAGCTGAAGATACCGGTTTGCGCCGCCACGTAAAGAAACTGCGCGGCCACCCCCAGGGTGAAGTGCTTGCGCCGGAACAGGTCCCAATTCCTGGAGACCGTCATGAAAGCAGCCACATAAGCGGCAATCAGTAGTCCGTATTTCGTCGGCTGCAACAATGCCTCGTTCATGTGCAGCAGGGTCCACGCCAGTCCCAGAATCGGAG
The DNA here is from genome assembly GCA_963733545.1 of Terriglobia bacterium. Classification (GTDB taxonomy): domain Bacteria; phylum Acidobacteriota; class Terriglobia; order Terriglobales; family Acidobacteriaceae; genus JAIQFF01. The sequence goes on along the minus strand of CAVTDQ010000007.1, from coordinate 1,695,644 downwards.
CAATAAAGAAATACAGCAACCCGCAGACCGCCGCCAGAACGATGGCAATCCAAGCCTGTTGCCCACCCGTGGGGTTGATCCGTTTTTTCCCGGCGGCCGCTGCACGACTTTCATCTTCGGCGTGCAGGTCTGGGATGTTCGAGACCGCAAAAACGACAAGCAATAACGCTACGAATATCCCAATCCCGATGTAAGGCGTGGTAAGACCGGCATTGGCATTGGCCCCGCCCGCGCCAGAAAAAACAAAATACCCACCCACGATCGGCCCCAGAATCCAACCCAGGCCGTTGGTGGTTTGGGCGATGTTGATGCGCGTCGGCCCGCTTTCCGGTGGCCCTAAAATCGTGGCGTAAGGATTGGCGATCGTTTCCAGGCAAGTCATGCCCGCAGCAATCACGAACAAGCCCAGCAGGAATGCCCAGTAGGTGCCGATGTTGACGGCAGGAATAAACCACAAGGCGCCTGCGCCGATCAGCGACAGCCCTACCAGGATCCCGCCTTTGTAGCCGAATCTTTTGGCGAGCAGCCCGGCGGGAATGGCCATCAGGAAATAGGCGAGATAGTTAGCTGCCTGCACCAGGCCGGATTGTTCCTTATTTATCCGCAGCGTGTCCTGGAAGTGTTTATTGAGGATGTCAATCATCCCGTTGCAGAAGCCCCACAAAAGGAACAATGCGGTGATCAGTACAAAGGGAGTCAGCAGGTCGCGGCCATCGGCAGCGCGAAACAGACCGCTGCGGCGCTCACCAGAACCGGCCGGCGTAGTTGATTCGCCTGTGTATGTGTTCATAGTTGGTCCAGAGACACCAGAATCTTCTTGAACTTTGACGGACCTTCGCTCCAGGAGCGTAAGGCGTTCCCGGATTCCTCAAGCGGGACGACCAGGCTCACCGCCTGGTCCACGGGAAACTTCCCTGCCTCAAGCAACTTGATGACAGCGTGAAAATCCTCCGGCAGGGCATTGCGCGATCCCAGAATGTCCAATTCCTTTTGCACAAATAGCCTGGTCTCGTAGCTGACTGGCTCTTTGGCATATCCGATATAAACAACCCGGCCCGTGAATGCGACCTCTTCGACTGCCGCGCGGAATGTCGCTGGTGATCCGATGGCTTCTATTACGACATCCGGACCGCGTCCGTCTGTGAGCTCGAGCAAGCGGTTGTGCAACGGTTCCCTGGTGCTGTTGATAGCATGGGTGCCGCCGGCCGCCAGCGCCAACTGAAGTTTGTCATCCTCCACATCGACGCAGATGGTGCGGGCGCCGCTGGCGCTTGAACCGGCCACGGCGCCGAGCCCTACTCCGCCGCAGCCAAAAATTGCCACCGTATCGGACCCGGCGACCCGTCCGCGCCCTACCGCGTGAAAGCCCACCGTGAGCGGCTCCACCAGGCACAATTCCTTCCGCGAAAGCCTGGCCCGAAACAACTTTTCGCGAGGCATCGCGATGAATTCGGTGAGCGCACCGTCCCGTTGCACGCCAAGAGTCTGGTTGAACTGGCAGGCATTCGGACGCCCCCTCCGGCATGAGGCACACTTACCGCAGTTGGTATAGGGGGAGAGAGCCACATCGGTCCCGGCGGGAAGATCGCTATCCCCCTCCATGACTGTGGCCGATACTTCGTGGCCTGGAATTCGCGGAAAGGACACCAGCGGATTTAACCCGCGAAAGGAATTCAAGTCGCTTCCGCAGAATCCCACCATGCGCACCTTCAACAACAGTTCTCCGGGTCCAATCACCGGTTCCGGAATAGTCTCGATCGATGCCTGGCCCGGCTTCTGCAGCAAGAGTGCCTTCATGGTTGAACGCGACTTTCAGGAACACGCAATTAAGGCCGCTTCTTACGTTTTGCAGTCTTCCGTTTTTGATTGCTGGTCTTCATAGAGTCCCGAAGGCGTTTCTCTGCCTCAGCATTCCAGTAGCCACATTCCAGTTCAAAAAATACCGAAGTATACGGAATGCACATGCTGGTCTTGATCAGCAGCACCCGGAACATCTGGCCGACGCGGTCCAGCCTGGAAATAATCTCCTCGTGCGGCAGAACGCGCACGTCCTGTCTTTTCAAAAGTTGTTCGAGTTGCCCCCGGTATGCAGTAATCCCACCGGCGTCTGCTTCCGAAACGAAGTTCAATTCCTGGTCGGTGTAAATGGTTGGCTTGATGTGTTTGCATTCGCCCAGAAGCGCGAATACTTTGCCGAGAACGGTAATCTGGTCTGCTCCCGCGACGATGGTTTCTACACCTTCGCTCGACTGGGCCGGATAGGCCGAGTCCGCGATGACGACCCAATTACGATGGCCATAGAGAGGCAGCCGTTCTTTGAGCACCTCCTCCCATTGTGAGCTCATTTCGAGATCAGCTCCTCGTCGGAACAGACCGCCACTTTACCGCACTTTCCGGAAGCCATCAGGGCATAAGCGTCGGCAGCTTTCTCCAGGGCAAAGCGGTGCGTAATGATATCCGCGGGATGAAGATTCCACCGTACCAGACGCTCGACCAGTTCTTCCATGAGCCAGGTCGAGGTCACCCACGAGCCATAAATGGTCTTTTGATCGTGAATAATGTCCGGAGACGGATTGAACTCGACTGTGCCTCCTTCGCCGACGAAAGCAATTCTTCCCCACTTGCGTGTAGCCCGAATGGCGGTCGCGCGGGCTGCCGCGTTGGCCGAGCAATCGAACGCCCGCTCGACCCCGTAACTGTGCGTCAAGTCTCGTACCGCAGAGAGGTTGTCGGAACCGGATTTAAGGACGGAATCACACAGCCCGAGGGATTGCGCCAGTTCGAGGCGCTCGGGCACGACATCGATACCAATGATCTGTTGCGCGCCAAGCTTACGACACAATGCCGCGACGGCCAGTCCTACGGGTCCGAGCCCTGTGATGAGCACAGCGTGGTTGCCGCTGACCCCGACTTTCTCGATGGCTTCGTAGACCGTTCCGAAGCCACATGCGACTTGTGCGCCGTCGGCATAGGAAAGCTCGTCAGGAAGAGCGATGAGGTCTTTCTCTTCCGCGATCATGAAATCGGCCATGCCGCCGTCGCGCTGCCAGCCGTAGGCGCGCCGGTACTTCTCGCTGGTGCAGGAAATCATGTAGCCGCGGCGGCAGTCGTTGCACACCCCGCAACCGGAAATGTGATACACGATGACCCGGTCACCGACGGCAAACCGCCGGCAGCCCGGGCCCACCTCCACGATCCGCCCGCTCGGCTCATGTCCCGCGATTACGCCTTGATATCCCTCTGGGCCTTTGCCAAGGTGCTCGTGATAGATGCAGCGGATATCCGAACCGCAGATGGTCGACGCTTTCACGCGGAGGAGCACTTCGCCATGCGCCGGGTGCGGGACCGGCAGCGTCCGCAACTCGACATGGTCATTTCCGGGCAGGTACGCGGCCCGCATGCTTTGTTCACTAGTCTGCATACTGGTGGCTCACGCCGACGGTGCGGCTGGAGACCTCACGGGGGAGTGATCTCTCCATTCACGTCCCAGAGATCTTCCCAGGGCTGCCCCTCTTTCCAGAGAAACACCTGGCCTTTGATCAGCCGATTATTGCGATCGATGGTGCTGATTTCACGCATGTCATCTGGCGTTAAGGAACCGCTGACCGCGGCTTCCAGATTGCTGAGGTAGTGGTTGTGATTGGCAGAAAACGGGATCGGCACCTGCCCGCGCTGGATGGCCCACTTGATGCAGACCACTGCCGGATGCACCCCGAGGCGATTTGCGATCTTGACAATCACCGGATCCTGGGTAGGCACGGTGTCTTCGGCAGTACGGTCCCGCTCGGGCCGCCCTGGCGAACCTATCGGGCAGTAGCCTACAGGGACCATGCCGTTGGAGCGGACGAACTCGAACAACTCGGGTTGCTGAAAGTGGGGATGCAGTTCCATCTCATTCACTGCGGGCTTGATGCGCGCGTCGTGCAGAACCAGCTTAAGTTTGGGGACGCTCATGTTCGAAGTCCCGATATGCCGCACCAACCCCAAGTCAACCAATTCTTCCATCTTGCGCCAGGTCTTCATGAAGTTGGCGTGCAGGTACGGCTTCGCATCCTCGCTGCGGGAAGTCACATCACAACCGGGCGGGTGGAAATTGGGAAAGGGCCAGTGCACCAGGTAGAGATCGAGGTAGTTCAATCTCAAATCCGCCAATGACTGCTTGCAGGAAGGAATTACGTCATTTTCTCCGTGCTTATCGTTCCATAGCTTGGAGGTAATCCACACCTGTTCGCGCCGAATCGAGGTGCGCCAGACCTGCTGAAGCGCATATCCAATCTGCGGTTCATTGCCATACACAGACGCGCAATCAAAATGACGGTATCCAACGGCGGCGGCGTCTTCCACAGCAGCCGCCACCTCGTTTGCGGAGACATGGTCCGAGCCAAACGTTCCCAGGCCAATCGCGGGCATCCTGGCACCCGTGTATAAAATTTTCTGAGGCACTAGCGCAGGATCGACCAACCCATTCGCCACTGACCCGGATGCGTTCTGAACCTTCATGCTGCAGACCTCGTTCCGCCGCAAGAGATTCCGTCGACACCGCCGCTCTTTGGCAGGAACGGCGGTGCATACGGCAAAGGAACGATAGTCGGTAAAGTTATCGATGTCAACGGGTCAAAATGGCCGCTTTTGGGGGAGCCGGCCCGGTGTAGCCGGTCATTTACGGAGATTCAACCGTAGAGATCCGCAGCGCGCGTTTCCGGCAACAATGGCCAGTTCGTCAAACTTCAACCTGCCTATCGCTGCAGCCAGGGCCCACGCGAAGTTCCTATATACTGACTGGCGCCATCATGAGCGTGCGAATGAAGGACATCGCCAAGGACCTTGGCGTATCCGTGATCACCGTTTCCAAGGTGCTGCGCAATCATCCTGATGTTGGGGACGAGACCCGAAAGCGGGTCTTGGCCCGCGTGAAAGAACTTGACTACCAGCTGAACCTGGCCGCACGGAGCCTGGTTACCGGACGCACATATCTAGTGGGGTTGGTAGTTCCGGATCTCCTCCACCCGTTCTTCGCTGAAATTGCCAAGGCTCTCTCCGAGGTCCTGAGGAAGAGTGGCTATTACCTGATTGTGACTTCGTCCGATGAAGATCCCGATCTCGAGGAGCAGGAAATCAATCAGTTGCTCGCCCGCCGCCTCGATATCCTGATCATCGCCTCTTGCCGTACTACGGTCGATTTGTTCTTCCGAATTCAGAATCAAAAAATACCATATGTGCTGATCGATCGCTGGCTGCCCGGTCTCTCCAGCAACTACGTCGGTGTAGATGATGAGGCGGTTGGCGTACTGGCCACGCGGCATCTGATCGACGTTGGCTGCAAGCGGATCGCTCACATCCGCGGACCGGAAACCAGCCCTGGAATCCGCCGACTGGAAGGATATAAGAGGGCGCTGCTGGAAAGCGGGATGAAGATTGTCGATGATTACATCATCTCTGAACGCAAAGGCGATGTCGAAAGTAAACAAAGGGGCGCAGAGGCGATGAGCCAGCTGTTGACCCTGAAACCTCGACCCGATGGTGTTTTCTGTTTCAATGACCCGCTGGCCATGGCAGCGATGAACTACGCGACAAAGCGAGGGCTGCACATACCCGATGACTTTGCTGTAGTGGGATGCGGAAATCTTCATTACGACGATTCGCTTCGGGTTGCGCTCTCAAGCATTGACCAGCACAGCCGGCAGATCGGGTTAGAAGCTGCACGCATCGCGCTAACGATTCTCAATTCCAAGCTACCCCCCGCTCCTGAAACGATCGTGCTGCAACCGAGACTCATCGTTCGCGAATCCAGCCTGCGGCGTCCGGCGACGAATGCGCGATCACGGCCACGAAGAAAGAAATAAATCACCCGACCGCTTCACCACACCTGAGATCGACAAATTCCTCTCTCAGGGAATACACTTCGCAGAATTTGCGATACAGTTACCGATATCGCCCGCTGTCTTACGGGTCTCCTATGAATCGCAGAAGATTTCTGGCATCCAGCGGCGTTGCTGCGTTCGCCACTCTTGTCCCTTCAGTTTCTCGCTTTGCCTTAGCGGACGTTCCAAACAAAACATTTGAATGGAAAACCAACGAACTGATTTTCACATTTGACGTGACGGCGGGAAAGTTGCAGCAAAAGCGCATGGTTCCGGCTGGCGTGCCACTTGGTGCCGGGGATTCCTCTGGCGTCGAGGTCGCCCTTCAGTGCAGTGGAGAGAATTCTCCCGATCAGGGCATGAAGTCCGGCATGGGTCAACCCGGGGCCCGGCTTATCTTTGTCGGCACAGCGTGAGGAATCCACTTCCTCAGGTAAGCGCCTGGTATGCACGCATAACGACCCAGTCCTTCGACTGGATGTGGAATCGTTCTACGAGTCCTTTGCTGGAGTTCCTGTAGTTCGGCGATACACGAGGGTCAGGAATAATGGAACAGCGCCGGCAGGAATCGAATTCCTGAGTTCGGCCATGCTTCATGGATTGGCTGCGCCACAGGATTATGACCGCGAACTGCGCATCCACCTGGCCATGAATAGCTGGATGGCGGAGGGCCAGTGGCACACGCTTCGCCCATCCGAGATGGGCTTTGTCGAAAATGAGCGCACCAGTTGGTCGGAAGCGCAGGCCGGAAGCGTAGGTAGCTGGTCCAGCGAACGCTATCTGCCGATGGCGATGGCTGAAAACACGAGTCTCGGCCTGACCTGGTTTTGGCAGATTGAACATAATGGATCCTGGTATTGGGAAATCTCCAACGTATCGGCCCGCAATAACTACGCCGACGACGTCTACGCCTACCTCGGCGGTCCGGATGACTTGCACTCGGCGGCCTGGAAGAATCTGAAGCCCGGGAAAACCTACGAAACTGTTCCGGTTGCAATCGGCTGTGTGCGCGGCGGGTTTGGCGAGGCGGTCGCGGCCCTGACCGGTTACCGCCGCGTTGCCTGCGTGAAGCCGAGCAAAACCAACTCGCACTGCCCGGTGATTTTCAACGACTATATGAATTGTCTATGGGGCGATCCGACGGAGGCCAAGGAACTGCCGCTGATCGCCGCCGCGGCCAAGGCGGGTTGCGAATATTTTGTCATCGACGCCGGTTGGTATGCGGAAGCGAATGAGGACTGGAGTCAGACCATCGGCGCGTGGGAGCCTTCAAAAACGCGCTGGCCGCATGGTCTCAAGTTCGTGCTCGACCAGATACGGCAGGCGGGCATGGTCCCCGGGCTGTGGCTCGAGCCGGAAGTGGCCGGGGCAAAGTCGGCTGCTGGCACAAAAACCCGACAACTGGTTCCTGATGCGGCACGGCAAGCGAGTGTTCAAAAATTCGCGGCTTATGCTGGATTTCCGCAATCCCGAGGTACGCGTCTATCTCGACCAGGTGCTGGCGAGGCTGGTACACGACTACGGTGTTGGCTACATCAAGATGGACTACAACGTTGATTCGCTCCAGGGCACTGAGATCAATGCCGAGAGCTTTGGGCAGGGTCTGCTCGAACATAACCGCGCCCACCTGGCGTGGTTAGAAAGCATCGTCAATAAGTATCCGGAGTTAATCATTGAAAACTGCGGCAGTGGAGGCGGACGCATGGATTACGCCATGCTAAGCCGTCTTCAGATGCAGTCCATGACCGACCAGGAAAACTATTTGAAAGTGCCGGCGATCCTGGTGGGCGCGTCCGCGGCGGTATTGCCGGAGCAACTCGGAATCTGGGCTTACCCCCTGGCCAACGCGGATGCCGATCAGGCCAGCTTCAACATGGTGACGGCGATGCTTTGCCGCATTCATCAGAGCGGGCGCCTCGACTCCATCGCTCCGCAAGTATTGGCGCAGGTCGCGGAAGGGATCCGGATTTACAAAGAAGTTCTCCGCAAGCACATTCCTGCATCCGTGCCGTTCTATCCTCTCGGCACATCGGACGTCACCAATCGTGCCGCGCCCCTTGCATTGGGAATGAGAGCTCCGCAACAGACTGTGCTCGGCGTCTGGAGAATTGACGGTCCGGCGGTCACAAAGTTTCCATGGGCAGCACCTGAGGCCAAGCTTCTTTATCCGGCAGGCATTGGCATCAAAGTTGCGGTTGCCGACGGCAGTTTGAGCGTTGAGTTCCCGCGCCCCAACATGGCGTGCCTGATCACGGCATAGGACTACCTCAGCACGCAGCTCATAGTGCCGTCGTGGACAGTCACTGGGATGAAGCGATGGGCTTTTCGCACGACAAGGCGACCCATCACTTCCGCAGAATGACGGATGGCGGTGCTATCGAGGTAGTGGCAAATGACCCAAAGGACTCGGAAAATTGCGGAAGTGATTCGGTCGCACCTAAGGCATATCGTGATGATGTTTGGCGATGGCGACTTCTCCGCACCTATATTCACACACGATGGTGTGCCGCCCTGTGTAACGACTATGAAGCTGATGAAGTCAGCAATCCACTACGCTTATGAAGAGATGGCCTCAGGCGGAAGAGTACGGATAAAGTCGGGTGACCCAATAGCGGTTGCTTCGATCCATGACTCATGCGTTTTCAAATCACAGAACACCAAACGGGCGACGCCCTCGATGTGGCGCTCCAGTAGTTGTTGTAGCGGCCCAGCTCGGGGGTTCTGAGTGGATATTGCGATGTTTCAACAACAACCTTTTCGTAGCGGCCACAACTCCACGGCTTTCATTTTGACTTGGCCGCCCATACTGCTTAACACCACCCGACTCCATGATTGGCTGAAGCTTCCCTCGCTATCGTATCGATCTATGAAGTTGGTTAGGATGCTGGCCGGAAGTGGAGTATCTCAGCCCACACCCTCAAACACCTCTCCGGCTGGGACTACGGACCTTGAAAAGCGGAATTCGCAAACTGAAGAACGTTGGATATTTCCTCACGCAACGAAATTTTTATCAGGAAGTTCTAGTAGGCAGAAGGAAGGACACTTATGACTTGCTGGCTTACCCTGCGTCGTCTCAGCACGTTCCTGGCTCTTAGTCTCACGTCCCTGTCCGCGGTGGCGCAGGACTCTACTCCGCCTCCCGGAGCGCGGCTGCCTAATGTTCTCTATGGGGCTGCGTATTACAACGAGTACATGCCCGCCGATCTCCAACCCGGCCGCTTGGAGAAAGACATCGCCCTCATGAAAGGGGCCGGCATCTCGGTGGTTCGCATGGGAGAGTCAACGTGGAGTCTGTGGGAACCCTCGGATGGAGTCTTCGAGTACGCCTGGATGGATCGTGTAGTCAATGCCATGGACAAGGCCGGGATCAAGGTCATCATGGGCACGCCCACTTACTCCATGCCGACCTGGATGGCCAAGGCTCATCCTGAGTTCTACGCCCGCCCGCTGGGCGGGGCTTCGGTCCGATACGGCATGCGCCAGAACATGGACACCGACAATCCGAAGTTCCGCTTCTACGCCGAGCGCATCATTACAAACCTGGTCACGCACTACAAAGACAATCCCTCGGTCATTGGTTGGCAGATCGATAACGAAACCAGCGCCTATGGCGCTTCCAATGAAGATGTCTTCAACGGCTTCGTCAACCATCTGAAGAAAAAATTCGGCACCACCGATGCGCTCAACAAGGCCTGGTTCCTCAACTACTGGGGCCAGGACGTAAACGACTGGGCCGACATGCCTGCCCGCGACAATGCCACCAGCACCAGTTACAAACTTGAATGGTCTCGCTGGCAGCAAATGCGGGTTACCGATTTTTTGGCCTTTCAGGCTGCGCTCGTCCGCAAATCGCGACGCCCCGACCAATTCGTCACCCAGGACTACGGCTCCATGATGAGGCTGGACGTCAACGAGGTCGAGGTCGCCAAGTCCCTCGATGTCGTCGCCAACAATCCTTACCACGGCTCCCAGGACCATCTCGACGGCGCCTGGCAAGCGTTGCAGGGCGACTTCTCCCGCTCCCTCAAACACCAGAACTTCCTGGTAACGGAAACAAATGCGCAGACGCTTGGCTGGGATTCTGCCGGGCAGTTCCCGCCCTACGACGGACAGCTCCGTCTCGACGTCTACACCGATCTCTCCTCCGGCGCCAACCTGGTCGAGTATTGGCACTGGCACTCTATCCACGCCGGTCAGGAGACTTACTGGAAAGGTGTCCTGAGCCATGACCTCGAACCTAACCGCGCCTACGCCGAGGTTTCACGTATCGCGCACGAACTGCAGAAGGTCGGCCCCGAGATCGTCAACCTCCAAATCAGAAATCAGGTGGCGATCCTCTATAGTGTCGATTCGTCAAACGCGATCAACTTCATGCCTATCGAACGGCCGGAGGTCGGATGGATTCCCGGTAAAGCGGAGGGCACATACAACACCGTTCTCTCGCAGCTGCACCGCTCCCTCTATCAGGCGAACGTTGGCACGGACTTTGTCTTCCCGGAGACTGCCGATTTCTCGCCCTACAAACTCCTCATCGTTCCTGCACTTTACGTTGCCGATGATGCCCTGCTGAAGAAGATCGCCGATTACGTCCACGGCGGCGGCCACGTCCTCATGACATTCAAGAGCGGCTTCACTAACGAGAATTCCGCTGTCCGCTGGGAGCGCGCCCCCGGCCCCCTCCGCGAAGCTGCTGGCTTCACCTATCAGGAATTTTCGAATCTCGAGAAGCCGCTGGCGCTCAAAGATAACCCGTGGCATGTCTCTGCCGCCGATAACAAGGTCACCAAGTGGGCGGAGTTCCTCCTGCCCACGTCAGCCAAAGCACTTGCTTTCTACGATCATCCATTTTTCGGTCGCTGGCCAGCCATCACCCGCAACCAGTTCGGTACAGGCACGCTTACCTACGAAGGCACCGTACTCTCCGACGGACTCCAGCAGGCCGTTGTTCTTGATGTTCTTCGCGAGTCCGGCCTCACCAGTTCTGATCAGGACCTTCCAGCATCTGTGCGCGTCAAGCACGGTATCAATCGAGCCGGCAAACGGATCCACTACTATCTGAATTACTCAGGTGCTTCGGCTGACTTCACCTACGCCCACGCTGCAGGCCGCGATCTGCTCACCGGTCGCGCCATTGGTCGGGGCAGCAGTGTTAGCCTTGCCCCATGGGACCTAGCCATACTGGAGGAGGACAAATAGCTGGTGTTCATAGTTGCCAATGAGGCAGAGGCAAATGTCTCCACGCTGAGGGACGAAAAGATTCGAGTAGTCGAACGGCAATGGATGGTCCCTCTCACCGCTTTCAGTACCCGCCGTATACCAATCTCTTGCGGCCTCTTTAGCGACCCACAGCGGTTGGCGAAAACAGGCGTTGACACTCAGAACCCCCTCAAGCGGCAGGGATGATTGCTCCAAGGCTGAAACGGTCGTTTACCGGGTGCCCTAAGTTTGTTTGCGGCCCAGGTATCGTTCCGTTGTCTGAACAGAAGCGTGGCCCAGCAGGAACTGAATCCGCTCAAGTTCCCCGCCGCTCGAATTACACAGCTTCGCACAGGTTCGTCTCAGGTCGTGCGACGCGATCCGTTCCAGCCCGACCTTCTCGCAGCACGCCTTGACCACGTACCAGACCACGTTCTGCGAGATGCCATCGTCCCAGACCTTGCCCATTCTGCTGACAGCTCGAAAAATCCTACCGTTCCAGATCGCCGCAGCCGTGATCCACTCGTCCAGCGCCTGCTTTGCCCACAGCGGTATTTGGACAGTGCGAATGTGTCCACCCTTCCCGACTAAATCCACAATAGCCCAGTGACCCTGTCGCGTCTGCACATCGCTCGTCTCTAATCCAACCAGTTCCGATCTGCGAAGTCCGCGGCCAAAGAGAAGGGCCAGCATGGCGCAGTCTCTTTTCTCGAGCATATTTGTCGCCTCGTGCGCGGCTCAACACCTCCGCGCTTTGCTCCAGGCTCAGCCAACTTCCCGAGGGGATGACCGAGTTGCTTCACGCCTTGCACGCGAGCTATGGACCAGGTTGTCGAAAGGTGCGCTTGATAGTGTCGAGGAACTCCCGCGTCACCTTTTCTCAGGACGAAATAGTTCCGGGTTCAGCGGCGTGCCGTCCTTCTTGAACATGGTTTTCTTGTCGTGCATAAATGCCGCTCGAAGCTCCTCTAAGGACTTCCGTGTGGCGGGTGACGGTTTGGGTGGGGTAGCTTCGTTTCGGAGCAGCTGGGACTCCTTCGAGCGTGCGTCGGCCAGAGCGAAGGTATATGTGCGAGTACGAAAACCTTCCCAGACTCGTTTCCCGTTCAACTCGTAACGCAAAAGAACGGCCCGGTGGAACCTCGTGTGGCTTTGGTGTAACGGCGGCGACCCCCGCCTGTAGTTGCGCGTGTGTAGATTGAGACTCTCGGCATTTGGCTTCCTTCTCCTGAGAGCCAATACCGGGATTTTTAGGACATCAGCGGTTTCGGTAGCCGTGCTGCGGTAGCCCTACTTATGTGACCACCGAACAGCATGTCTATGTGGGTTCAGAAATTCTGGCGGAGAGAGTGGGATTCGAACCCACGTTACCCTTTCGAGTAAACACGCTTTCCAAGCGTGCGCCTTCAGCCACTCGGCCATCTCTCCCTGAGGTTTTTTGCGCGGAAATGTTGCAGGTTGATTCTACCGCAAGTTTGTCGGGAAGCGACGGTCAGGAAGGTTTGCTTACGATTTCGGTTATCGCGGGCAGTGCGTCCGAAGCGCTGCCATTACCGGATGATGCCGCGGGCGCAGCAGGTATTTTCGCCGCTCCCTCCAGGACGCGATTGTGCAGGCAGAACAGCGCCAACTCAAGACGGTCGGCGACCCCTAACTTGTCATAGACTTTGCGCAGGTAATTTTTGACCACCTGTTCGGTGGTGCCCACGCGCAGCGCGATTTCCTTGTTCTTCATCCCCTGAGTTACGCAGGAGACGATGAGCGATTCTTTCGGAGTCAGTTGCACTTTGGGCCGCGCCGACGCGGGACGAACCCCCTGGGTGCGATACGCTTCGAGCACCCACTGCACGCCCCGGCTATCCAGCCAGGGATGGCCTTCCGATACTTTTCGCAGGCACTCAACCAGCAGTTCAGGCTCGACTTCGCGGGAAACAATTCCGTGCGCGCCCCGCCGCAACAATTCGAGCGTCAATTCCTGCTGCGGTTCCTGGGTAACGACCACCAGGCGCAGACCGGGTGTCTGCCGGATCAGATCTGAGACCGCTTCCACCGGGTTTGGCGCCAGCGCCGCTTCGAAAATAAGAATGTCAGCGGTAAATTTCTTGGCTGCGGAAAGTGTCTGGGAAAGAGTTTCCGATTGTCCCACCACCCGTATGTCATCTTCCAGCGCGAAGATCTTGCGCAACCCGGCCCGAAAGATAGCCTGCGTATCAGCCACGATTACGCGAATAAAGTGGCCGTCGACTTCAGGCGGCTGCTCGACGTTGATCTCCATACTGGCGGAAGCGCTTGCCATTCGGTGTCCTTGCCCTTCAGCGCCGTGATCCTCAGCGGCGCTCAAAACGGTACTCATCGATCATGACGGCAACGCCGCGGCGCCCGTCCTCTACAAGATTTCGCACCACGCGGCCCCGGCAATCGAGCTGCACATCGGCCTCCGCGCCCACCACATCCGCGGGCAGCGATATGGTGAAGTCCACCATTGAACCAACCGGCATCTCGGAATCCACGTGAAAGAGCACGCCGTTGGCGGAGATGTTTTCGGTCTCAGCCAGGTTGGCGCCGGATTTCGACTTCACCGAAACCGGCAGCTTGATGGGAAATCGCACCGCACTCTGCATGTCCGGATAGCGCACTCGGGCCGCGCCGGCTGCGGCATCGGCGCTTGCGTTGCCCGCGGACAGCGGCAGCGATGTTTCTTTGCCCGGCTCGACGCCCGTGTTCGCGTCCTCCGCAAATCGCCCATTGTTCGACATTACGTGAGGCAGATTACACCGCTGAACCAACAGATAAAAGTTACGGAAGTCATGGAACTAGTAGCGGTAAAGCCTTGCGGATCATGGAATTGCGGGAGAATTTACGGAGTGGCGCGGGCACGGAGGCAGTTTGCCACCGGCGCGGGCCATGGCCACCTGCGGCGAGTTGCGGAAAAAATGGAAGTCACGAGCGGCGTCGGTCAATCGCAAGGCACTTGGGAACCAGGCCCAGTCACCGTCGGACGCCCGCTGGTAGGCACGCAGTCCTGCAAATGCCCGTTGTAAATCTGCGCCATCACTTCCTCTTCGCCGTTGAGCAAAAACATTTTTCCTTTGCCCGCCAGGCGCACACGGATCTCGCGCCCCGCCTGCCATGCGGCAGGAAAGTATCCGGTCATGCTTTCGTAGCGCACAACATATTTCTTCTGATCGTTGTTCGGATTGTTGTTCGGATCTTTCTTCTGATGGTTTTGCTGCGCGTTGTTCTGATCGAGGGTCAGAGTGATGTCATAAAAAGGATAGCCATCATAGACAGGACTTCTGCCCTCCCAGAAAGCGATGCGCCCCTGCTCGTAAGCCTTCACCGACAGAATCTTCGCGGTGGTTGTGTTGTCCGCGCCAAGCGCTGGCAACATCAGCAAAATAAAAGTGGCGAGGATGAATGGCTTCATGGTTTCTCCCCTTGGTGTTTAGTTGGATGCGGGAACAAGAACCTCCGGTTCTCTTCGAGAGGGGGCGGTCGCGAAATGCATAGGTCCGTCGTCGGGAATCCTTCGTTAAGCGAAGGATTCCGCTTCCCCAGGATGGCACTGCTTTCAAGTTCGTTCTTACACACAACAATCGGCACGGCTGATGTCATCCTGAGCGCCGTCTTTCGTCCTGCGAAGCAGGATGAAAGCTAGTGAAGGACCTGTGCATTCTTCTGCGGAAAGTCGCCTGCAGAGTTGATGGGCATTGTCCGCCCGAAATGCATAGGTCCGTCGTCGCTCTGCCCTTCGCTGCGCGAAGGTCTTCACTCCTCAGGATGACAAACGTCGTGATGTTCATCTGTCACATACAACGTTGACGACATTTGTCATCCTGAGAGCAGTCTTTTCTTCCGCGGAGCGGGACGGAAGCGAGGGAGGGACCCATGTATTCGCCGCCGCGCCTCTACTACGTTTACATCATGACCAACCGCTCGAAGACCTTATACACCGGGGTCACGGGTTACCTGGAACGTCGAGTACTTGAACATAAGCAAGGGATCAAAGGTGATTTCGCAGCGCGATACAAGATTGACCGTCTGATTTACTTCGAGCGGTTTGGGAACATTCACGCTGCGATTGCGCGGGAGAAACAAATCAAGGGCTTGCTACGGATCAAAAAAATCGCTTTGATTGTTTCGATGAATCCGGCGTGGAGGGACTTGAGTGAAGAATGGTTTGTCCGGCATCGCTATCAGCCGGAAAATGCATAGGTCCTTCGTCGGGGGCCCTTCGCTTGGCGAAGGGCTCCCCTCTTCAGGATGACAGAAGCGCTTACGTTCCCTCCGACCAGCCCGCCAGATACTCTTCCTGCTCTGGCGTCAGCTTGTCGATTTTGATGCCGACTGACTCGAGTTTCAGCTTAGCTACTCGTTTGTCGAGATCATCGGGAACTTTGTAGACTTTTTTCTCCAGCGTTTTGTAGTTCTTCACCATGTACTCGGCTGACAGAGCCTGGTCGGCGAAGCTCATGTCCATAACCGACGGCGGATGGCCTTCGGCGGCGGCCAGGTTGATCAGGCGGCCTTCGCCGAGCAGGTTGATTTTGCGGCCATCGCGCAGCGAGTACTCTTCGACCGACACGCGGGTGGTGCGCTTCGAAGATGCCATTTTTTCCAGGGCGACGATATCGATCTCGACATTGAAGTGCCCGCTGTTGGAGATGATGGCTCCGTCTTTCATGACGTCGAAGTGGTCTTTGGTGAGCACACTCTTGTTGCCGGTGACGGTGCAGAACACATCGCCAAGTTTCGCCGCATCAGTCATGGACATCACGCGGAAGCCGTCCATGTGGGCTTCGAGCGCCTTCGTGGGATCGACTTCAGTGACGATGACTTCAGCTCCGGCGCCGCGAGCGCGGCTGGCCAGACCTCGTCCGCACCAGCCGTAGCCGGCGACGACGAACTTCGATCCTGCCAACAGGTAGTTGGTGGCGCGGATGATGCCGTCAATGGTGGATTGGCCCGTGCCGTAGCGGTTATCGAACAGGTGCTTGGTGTCGGCGTCGTTGACTGCGACGATGGGGAAACGCAGCACGCCTTCCTTCGCCATCGCGCGCAGGCGGATGACGCCGGTGGTGGTTTCTTCGGTACCGCCGATGACGCCGTCAAGCGCGTCCTGACGTTTGGTGTGCAGCAGGGTTACGAGGTCGGCGCCGTCGTCCATGGTGATCTGCGGCTTGTGATCGATGGCAGCCAGAATGTGGCTGTAATAAGTATCGTTGTCCTCGCCCTTGATGGCGAAGACCGGAATGTTGTGGTCGCGGACCAGGCTGGCAGCCACGTCATCCTGGGTGGACAAAGGATTCGAAGCGCACAGAACAACATCGGCGCCGCCATCCTTCAGACAGATCATCAGGTTCGCGGTTTCGGCGGTGACGTGCAGGCAGGCCGAAACACGGATGCCCTTCAGGGGCTGGTTCTTGATGAATTCCTTGCGGATGATCTGCAGAACTTTCATCGACTGGTTGGCCCAGTCAATGCGCTTTTTGCCGAGATCGGCGAACTCTAAGCTCTTTACATCACAATTCAGCGTCGGTGTGGTTGACATACCTCTCCTGTTGGCGCTTGCGTTGTTAAACTCATTGAACCACGAAGGACACGAAGTAACACGAAGGAAATCAGGCTCCCGGATCCTTCATGGATCTTAATGTTCTTTTGTGGTGAAAACTTTTATTTGCGGACACCTTGTACTGCGGGCTCGCGCAAACCTGCATCGCTGGCCAGCTTGGCAGCTTTGTCCGTAGCTTCCCAGGTAAAGTCGGGATCGTTACGGCCAAAGTGTCCGTAGGCTGCGGTCTTGCGATAGAACGGCCGGCGCAGCTTGAGCGAATCGATAATGCCCTTTGGGGTCAGCTGGAAATTCGCCCGCACCAGGTCGGGAAGCGTATCCGCATCCACTTTGCATGTGCCGAATGTATCGACCAGCACGCTGACCGGATCGGCCACGCCGATGGCGTAGGCGAGTTGAACTTCGCAGCGATCCGCCAATCCAGCGGCCACAATATTTTTTGCGATATAGCGCGCCATGTATGCGGCTGAGCGGTCGACCTTCGTCGGATCTTTACCGCTGAAAGCGCCGCCGCCGTGACGGCCCATGCCACCGTAGGTGTCCACAATAATCTTGCGGCCGGTAAGGCCGGTATCGCCCATGGGACCGCCAATCACAAAGCGTCCGGTGGGATTGATGTGGTACTTGGTGTCTTCATCGAGCAAGTGAGCGGGGATTGTGGCTTGAATTACGTGCTTCAGAATGTCGCTGCGCAGTTCGTCGTTGCCCACAGTTTCCGCATGCTGGGTGGAAATAACAACTGCATCGACCCGCAGGGGCTTGTGGTTCTTGTCATATTCAACCGTAACCTGAGACTTACCGTCGGGACGCAGATAATTCAGCTTGCCGTTCTTGCGAACTTCCGAAAGCTTCTGGCACAGCTTGTGCGCCAGTGAGATCGGCGTAGGCATCAACTCAGGAGTTTCATTGCAAGCATAGCCAAACATCATTCCCTGGTCGCCGGCGCCGCCGGTGTCTACGCCCATGGCGATGTCGCCGGATTGCTTGTTGATGCTGGAGATGACAGCGCAGGTGTTGGAATCGAATCCGTAGAGGGCGTTGTTGTAGCCGATGGCGGCGATGGTGCCGCGTACCAGAGACTGGAAATCCACGTAAGCCTTGGTTGTGATTTCACCAGCGATTACGACCAATCCGGTTGCGGTCAGGGTTTCGCAAGCGACGCGGCTGGACGGGTCTTCAGCCAGGCAGGCGTCAAGAATGGCATCTGAGATCTGATCGGCAATTTTGTCGGGATGGCCTTCGGTGACAGATTCAGAGGTGAAAAGATAACGATTCTTGGATGACAATCAGCTTCTCCTTCAAGCGATCTGGGCTTTAGAGCCAGGGCGGGGGGTCAGAACGCAAACAGCCTATTAATGAGCACTTTGCAGACTCCACTAAAGTAACAGACGCGAGGCCTGCGCGCAATGATTTAGGCGCCAATTGCGGCTTCCAGACAGCCATTTGAGAGTCTTGGCATTCTACGGCGATTGCCGGAGGTTGAGCGGCGACGACCGTGGTTTTCGGGGGAGGAAGCTGGTAAAAAATAGAGTTTCTCGGCCCTACTGCTTAGGTCCGTTGGAATCGAAAGTCAGGGTTTTGATCTGGTTGAGGCTGCCTTGTGACCCTAGCTTCTTTCCATTGAATGAGATATCGAGGGCGCCGGCATTACCGGTCCTGATCACGACCTGGCTCCGGGCCTCCACAGCCTTGCCTGCGGAAGGAGTGAGCGTGTCTTGCACGGCCTGCTTGCCGTCCGCCGTGATGTCCACCCAGGCGTCTTGTCTTGCCTTAACCAGGACCAAAAACCTGCCCGGGGTGGTGTCTGCTCCGGCGGGTTCGATTGCTGCGGGTTCGGCGGTGGCAGGTTCAGGCGTGGCAGACGCGGTCTCTGAAGCAGTATTTTGAGCTTCCGGCGCAGTCGGAGACTTAGGAGCGGGAGCTTCCCGCGGGGAAGTGGATGGCAAAATTGCGGTTTCCGAGGCGGGCGACGGGTCGGCACCGGTGGCGACGTCGGCTCCCGCGGGCGATAGGACTTTCGCTCTGACATTGGTCGAGTGGTCGCGGGAATGGAAGCCCCACAGCGCGAAGACGAATGCTCCCATTAGGAGCACGAGGGCAAAAATGCCCCAGGGTAATCCGTCATCTTTATCGCGACGGCGTTGACGGATGGTATCGGGGGTTCGAGTGGCGATGGCCTCGAGTACAGGGGGATCCAGGGTCTCGACCACGGGAAGGACGGGGGCGCTGGCGGCCACAAAATCGGCAACAGTCTGGTTTTCGTCCAGACCGAGATGGTGGGCGTAGGCGCGCACGAAACCCTTGTTAAAGACACCGCCGGGAAGCTGATCGAACTGGTCTTCCTCAAGGGCAGTCAGGAAACGGGTACCGATCTTGGTGGCGACAGCAATATCATCCAGCGAAATCTTTCGCTGCAGCCGTTCCCGTTTTAAACGTGCTCCAAAAGATTCCACCTGGCCATCTCCTAAAGCGTGCGAATGCCGCTGGCCGCATCAGAGATTAGTGAGTAATCTCAAGACAAATATAGTGTAGGCCTGGTTGATGAGAATCATCAATCTGACTGGCCAGAGAACCGTAGTGCTAAACCACCCGGATGGCCGGTAACCTGGCATTGGCCAGATTCCAGGCGGGACGTGGCTTTAGGGGTTCAGGTTACTAAGGTTGATTGCCGCGGGTTTCGGGGGCCGCATATAATTTCTACACTTCCTGCCCGCATTGAGGATTGCAGTTCATGACCAAGGCCGCCGCCGACCGCAAAGTGCAGGAATTGGGCATCTTCCATGATGTGGCCAAGGCCCTGACCTCGTCCCTCGATCTTGACTCAATTCTGCAGACCATCATGGAAAAGATGGCGGAGTATTTCCGTCCGGACAACTGGTCTTTGCTGATGGTGGATGAGGAGCGAGAAGAACTCTACTTCGCCATTGCCGTGGGGAAAGCCTCCGAAGCTCTGAAGAACGTGCGGCTTAAAGTTGGAGAAGGCATCGCGGGATGGGTGGCAAAACATGGCGAGCGCGTGGTCGTACCTGACGTTTACACCGATCCGCGTTTTGCCAAACGCATCGATGAGATGACGCAGTGGGAAACGCGATCCATTATCTGCGTGCCGCTGCGCTCCAAGCTTCGCGTGTTAGGCGTGATTCAACTGGTCAACGTGAGGATGGAACACTTCACCGATCAGGAATCGTTTTTTCTGCAATCAATTTGTGATTACGCAGCCATCGCCATTGAAAATGCGCGGTCGGTGGAAAAGATTCAGGAACTCACCATCACCGATGACTGCACCGGTCTTTACAACGCGCGGCATCTTTACAAAACGCTGGAGACCGAAGTTTACCGCTCGGCGCGCTACGGTTATGAGTTCACCGTGGTGTTCATCGATCTGGACCACTTCAAGCAGGTGAACGATACCCACGGGCATCTGGTCGGAAGCAAATTGCTGATGGAGATCGGCTACCTGATCAAGGCGCAGTTGCGGTTGATTGACTACGCCTTCCGTTATGGCGGTGACGAGTTCGTGGTGCTGCTGCCGCAAACCGGAAAAGATGCTGCCCTGATCGTAGCCAAACGCCTGCGCGACAGTCTGCGCACGAGCATGTTCTGCCAGGAAGAAGGATTGAATCTGAACGTGCGGGCTTCAATGGGCGTGGCCACTTATCCGCACGACGCCAAGACTCCCCGTGAAATCATCCGCCAGGCGGATGAGATGATGTATCTGGTCAAGAACACTTCACGCGACAATATCGGGATTGCCTCACGCGGAGTGATGAAGTAGTCAGTTTCTGGTTTCAAAACAAAAAAACCTAAGAGTTCGCTGTGCTGTTTCGTCGGATATTCCCTTCCTCATCCGATTTTGCTTTCCCGCGCGGTTTTAAAACCAGTTCTCAGTTCCTGGTTCTCAGTTCTCAGTTGGAATCGACTAGCTTCAAACCAGGAACTGGGAACCTGAAACTATTTCTAGATTGCGGGTTGGTTCAACAGGGCGGCCTGAGGCTTGCGGCTGGGTTCGGAGTGCTGTAACCACTTGCGGATTTCGGGCAAAGCCGCACGGGTTGCGGTTTCTCCGGCGCGGATCAAAGCCGCCGAACGACCGAAATCGTCGTACTTGAAACCGTTGACATCGGGATCGATGACCAGGTCAGCCCCTGCCTTCCAGACTCCGCAGTTCATTTCCTGAGCAATTGCGAAGCACTGACCGATTACATCAAACAGATGGCGTGGGCCGGCGCCAGGGTTGGTCCAGGTCCCCTTGAGATGCACCGCCAGAACTCGCTTTGCACCCATCTCGCGGAGCGGCATAGTGGGCACGGCGTGAGCCAGCATGCCATCCACCAGCAAACGGCCATTGATTCTTACCGGAAGGAACATACCGGGATAGGCGCAACTGGCACGCACCGGATCAACCAGCGCGCCGGAATGAAAGACAACTCCCGCCCCGGTCGAAAAGTCGGTTGCGGTCACGGCCAGAGGAATTTGCAGTTCTTCGAAGGTCTTGACCTTTACGATGCTGCTGAGAAACTTGATCATGCGTTCGTTGCTGGCGAAGCCGTAGCGGGAAAGAGTCCAGCAGGCAAAGTCCTTGAAGCGTACCCGTGCAGCCATTTCTTCCAATTCAGCAATGGTGACACCGCTGCAGTAGGCCGCTCCGACAAGGGCGCCCACGCTGGTGCCGGCCATCATGGCGATTGGAATGCTTTCTTCTTCGAGAACTTTGAGAACGCCGATGTGGGCTACGCCACGAGCGAAGCCGCCCCCCAAGGCAAGGCCGATTCCAGGGGAGGGTATGGGGTCGGCCGAAAGCCCGCGTCCGAAGGCCTGTACGGACCGAATGATCTTTCCCAGACTTCGCTTCACCGGAAACCTCTTTTCTCCCGGCACCGCATGTCTCTTCTCACTTTAAGATGCCATCTCGCGCGGTTGCGTTCCAGTAACCGCGGTTCGCGTTTGACGTTACCGGCGGCAAGGTCGCGACTCCGGGTCCGGCCCGAATGACTAACTCCAGCAATCCTGTTAACTTGGGGCCATGGTACGGGAAATCTCCGCGGGGGGCGTGGTGGTGAAACGGGCGGGCGAAGCCTGGGAAATTGCCGTGATTGAGCCTCAAGCCGAGAATTCACCCGCGCGTACCGGCAACAAGAAATCGAGGAAAGTGGTGCTGGCGCTGCCGAAAGGCCTGGTAGATCCCGGCGAAAAACCCGAACAAACCGCCCTGCGGGAGGTGCACGAGGAAACCGGCCTAACTGCCACGTCGATCGCAAAGCTGGCGGACATCAAGTATGTCTATGTTCGCTCCTGGGGAGATCAGCAGCGGGTATTCAAGATCGTCTCGTTTTTTCTGCTGCGTTATCACTCGGGTGCAATTGACGACGTTTCCAACGAGATGAGAGTCGAAGTCAAACGCGCATTCTGGTTGCCGATGGAGGAAGCGCCCGGCAAACTCGCTTACCGGGGCGAGCGGGACGTAGTCCGGCGGGCCCAGCAATATTTAATAGAACATCCGGAGGTGTGATTCATGGCGCATGAACATGTCGAAACACACTTCATGGCGACGAACCTGGTGCGCGATGTCGTCATTGGCATGGCCGACGGGCTCACCGTGCCCTTCGCGCTTGCCGCTGGACTTTCAGGCGCGGTCCTGAACACGAGATTGATCGTCGTGGGAGGCCTGGCTGAGATTGCAGCCGGTTCGATTGCCATGGGTCTGGGCGGATATCTGGCAGCTCGCGGCGATGCCGAACATTACGAGCAGGAACGGGCGCGTGAATATCGCGAGATCAAAGAAATTCCCGACGAGGAAATGGCGGAAGTAGGACGTGTCTTCCAGTCCTATGGAATGACCGAGAGCGAAAGCACGCCGGTGGTGCAGGCGCTTAGTCGACGCCCCGATGCCTGGGTGGATTTCATGATGCGCTTTGAGTTGGGGTTGGAAGCGCCGGATCCGGGACGAGCTGTCACCAGCGCCGCCACCATCGCTGCCTCTTATGTTGCCGGCGGCCTGATTCCCCTTTCACCTTACATTCTTCTTTCCAATGCTGTGCATGGATTGACGGTTTCAGCCATCGTGACTCTGGCGGCGCTTGGAATTTTCGGTTATTTGAAGGGTCGATACACCGGGACCGGACCAGCACGAAGCGCCTTGCAGACCATGGTAATCGGTGGACTGGCTGCCGCGGCGGCCTTCGCCTTGGCGAAACTTATTTCATAGACTCTGGTTTCGTCGTCTGGGGTGGAAGACTTGGAAGCTTGTGATGAGACGGGCGGGGACGCCCGTCCTCCATTTATGGGAGGCTGAGAGTGAACCTTGGTGGTGATTGGAGTAATTTGCGGGTTCACGCATAATTTGTTGGTGAGTTTTGAATCTACGAAACCGAGATCTTTTTCATCTCCCATTCGGCAAGCGGGGCTCTCGGGAAAGCATCTGGTCTTCCCCCTTATAGTTCTATCGCTCGCATTGCAGTCGTCGACGGTTTCAATCGCTAAACCGAAACGTGCCCCGGTTCTTCCGGCGGCGGACCCTGGATATGCATCGGCTCTGGCCGCTGCCAATCATTTTCTTCAGGCATGGCAGAACCAGGACCACGAAACTGTGCTACTTATGCTGAGCGATGCCGCGAAGCAAAGCAGTTCTGAAGCCCGCCTGAACAATCTTTTGTCGCCGGGCAGCGACGCGGCCTACGAGATCGCCCGAGGAAAAAAGCTGAAGACCGGGGGATATACTTTTCCAGTAGCGCTCTTCCCTTCGGCAAACAAGACCGGCCATTCGCAAAGAACCGAGATCGTGGTGGTGCACGCAGCCAACGATGAGTGGACAATCGACAGAATGCCCTAACCATAGCGTCCGCGCGATGGCCTTTTCCCTACCTTCGGTCTCTCGTCGCTGGTTCCTCCTGGACATTCATTTGCTGAACATTAATTTTGCTGAAGATTAATTTTAGAGTGCCTGTCCACATCGATTGGCGCCGGGCGCTACAATCTTGATTCCTGCGCGTCCGAGGTTTTCATGAGACGTATCCACAAAGTTGCTGTTCTTGGTGCCGGAACCATGGGCGCGCGCATTGCCGCCCACTTCGCAAATGCCGGCGTTCCCAGCTACTTGCTCGACATCGTACCGGCGGGCGCCGAGGGGGATGCGCGAAACAAGATTGCCTTAAGCGGGCTGGAAGCAGCGAAAAAATCCAAACCGGCCGCATTTTTCGAGCCGGGGCTGGCGCGCCTGGTGACCGTCGGCAATTTTGAGGACGATCTCAAACGTCTGAGCGAAGTGGACTGGATCATCGAAGCGGTAGTGGAAAATCTCGACATCAAGCGGGCGCTGCTAAAGCAGGTGGAAGCGGTCCGCAAGCCAGGGACGATTGTGAGCACCAACACCAGCGGCCTTCCGGTGGCCAGGATTGCCGAAGGTTTTTCAGAAGATTTTCGCAAGTCGTGGCTGGGCACACATTTTTTTAACCCGCCACGCTACATGCGCCTTCTGGAAATTATCTCGACGCCGGAGACAGACCGTGCAGCCGTGGATGCGGTCGCGCACTTCAGCGACGTGAATCTCGGCAAAGGCGTGGTCTTCGCCAAAGATACACCGAACTTCATTGCCAATCGCATTGGGACTTTTTCCGTGCTCAACGTCATGCGGTTGATGCAGGAACTGGATTTAAGCATTGAAGACGTGGATGCGCTGACCGGAGAGTTGGTCGGTTGGCCAAAGTCCGCGACCTTCCGCACGGTTGATCTGGTAGGTCTGGATATTCTTGCTCATGTCGTCGGCAATATGTCCCAGACTGATTCCAACGAAGGAACACGCGAAAATTCGCTGCCGGATTTTTACAAGCAGATGCTCGAGCGCAAGTGGCTGGGCGACAAGACCAAGGGCGGCTTCTACAAGAAGGTAAAAGGCGGCGAAGGCAAAGAAGATGACCGGTTAGTGCTGGATTGGAAGACGCTTGAATATCGTCCCCGACAAAAACCCAGGTTTGCCGCGCTGGATATGGCGAAGAATATCGACGATCCGGGCGCACGATTACGCATGCTGCTGGGGCTCGACGGAGGCGCGCAGAAGGGCGACAAGGCGGGCGCGTTCCTGTGGCCGGTACTGAGTGATCTGTGGAATTATTCGGCCGGCCGTATCCCGGAAATTTCCGACTCCATCGTCGAGATCGATCGTGCCATGCGATTGGGCTTCAACTGGAAGCTGGGGCCGTTTGAACTATGGGACGCACTTGGGGTTGAGGCAACAGTCGCGCGCATGAAGAAGGAGGACCGTCCGCTGTCGGCTAATGTTGAACAACTACTGGCGGCGGGGAAAAAATCCTGGTACCTGGACGACCCCAAGGCTGCTTCGGGACGCGTTTATTTCGATCTCAGAACGGCGAACTACGAGCCGGTAATTGTTGCCGCCGGCTTATGGTCGGTCGAAGTGGCGAAGAAATCAAACGGCGTGGTAAAGAAAAATTCCGGGGCATCGCTGGTCGATTTGGGCGACGGCGTGGCCTGTATTGAGTTTCACTCCAAGATGAACTCGCTGGGCGGAGACATTGTCAGTCTTATTACTCAGACTCTGAAAGCCAATGGTCCGGGCGATGGTTTCGATGCGTTCGTGATCAGCAATGACGCCGACAACTTTTCCGTCGGCGCAAATGTCATGTTGCTGCTGATGTCGGTGCAGGAGGAGGAGTGGGACGAAGTTGATCTGGCCATCCGCCAGTTTCAGACAATGACACAGGCGATCAAGTTTTCTCCGAAGCCGGTTGTGGTCGCGCCGTTCGGGCTGTGCCTGGGCGGAGGAACAGAAATCACATTACACGGAGCGGCCCGACAACCACATGCTGAACTTTACGCCGGACTGGTGGAAGTCGGCGTGGGGCTGCTGCCGGGCGGAGGCGGTTGCAAAGAGATGCTGTTGCGCGCGGTGGACAGTGCGGGACGGGTTCGTCCGGGCCGCGGCGAGTCCATAGAATTGATTGAAGCGATCAAGAAGGCTTTCGAGACGATTGCGACCGGGAAAGTTGCGACATCGGCGCACGAGGCGCGAGGCCTCGGTTTCCTGAACGAGTCCGATGTCATCACGATGAACCGGGAGCGTGTATTGACCGACGCTAAAGCCCGAGCGCTGGAGTTGGTCAGAGCCGGATACGAACCGCCTCAGCCTCGGACGGACATTCCCGCGCCTGGCGAAAATGTTCTCGCGGCGCTGAGGCTTGGAGTGCACATCATGCGGCAGGGCGAATACATCTCTGATCACGAAGTAAAGATTGCGACGAAAGTTGCTGAAGTGCTGTGCGGCGGAAATGTGACTTCCGGCACGCCCGTCAGCGAGCAGTACCTTCTGGATCTGGAGCGGGAAGCGTTTAAATCATTGTGCGGGGAGAAGAAGACGCAGGAACGCATCCAGTACACGCTGAAGACGGGGAAAACGTTGAGGAACTGAAAGAGCTTGTGCAGCGGTAACGCATCTAAGTTCTTAGTTCGGAATTTAGTTTACGCGCCTCACTTAGGCGCTAGAGTTGTTCGCACCCGGTAATTCATATGAGAGAAGTCGTAATTGCCTCATCTGTTCGCACTCCGGTGGGGCGTGCGTTTAAGGGGACGTTGCGGGCTACCCGTCCTGACGAATTGGCCGCGATTGCCATCAAAGGCGCGCTGGAACGCGTGCCGCAAATTGACAGCAAAGAGATTGAAGATGTGATTCTGGGATGTGCCACGCCGGAAGCCGAGCAAGGGATGAACGTGGCCCGCATTGCGGCCCTGCGAGCAGGATTGCCGGTCGAGGTTTCGGCGATCACCATCAACCGCTTCTGCTCTTCCGGACTGCAGGCGATTGCGATGGCGGCGGAACGCATCATGAGCGGCGGTGCGGAGATCATCGTTGCCGGCGGAACGGAATCGATGTCAATGATTCCCATGGGCGGACATAAGATTTCGCCGAACCCGTGGCTGATCGATCATTATCCCGACGCGTATTTGACCATGGGGCTGACGGCCGAGCGCCTGGCGCAGCGCTTCGGGATCACGCGGCAGGCGGCGGATGAATTTTCTCTGCGCAGCCATCAAAAGGCTCTAGCGGCGATTCAGGCCGGGAAGTTTGAGGAGGAAACCGTAGCGGTACCGGTAAGTTTCACCACGCCCAATGGATCGAAGCCCAAGAGGCAGGAGATTGTCTTCAAAATCGATGAAGGTCCGCGGGCGGACACTTCGATTGAGGCTCTGCTCGCACTCAAGCCCGTGTTTCACGCCAAGGAACCGTGACTGCGGGGAACTCTTCGCAAACATCTGACGGGGCGGCAGCCGCTGTTGTCATGTCCGCGGAACGGGCGGCGGCATTGGGAATCAAGCCGTTGGCACGTTATGTTGCTTTCGCCACGGCGGGATACAAACCTGAGGAGATGGGACTGGGCCCGGTGTTCGCGATTCCGAAAGCGCTGAAACTGGCAGGGCTCAAGCTTTCGCAGATCGATGTGATTGAACTGAACGAAGCTTTCGCGGCGCAGTCGCTGGCAGTGATCCAGGAAGCCGGGCTCGATCCGGAGCGGGTGAATCCGAACGGCGGAGCCATTGCATTAGGGCATCCGCTGGGATGCACTGGAGCGAAGTTGACTGCAACCATCATTCGCGAGATGAAGCGGCGGAGCGCACGGTACGGGATGGTAACCATGTGCGTTGGCGGAGGCATGGGCGCTGCCGGCATTTTCGAAAATCTTTAACCACGAAGGGTTATCACAATGGCTACCACAACAGCATCTCCAGGTACCAAGATTTCCGGTGGGAGCTTTCTGCTTGAAGAGCGCAAGACCGGAGAAGTTTTTACTCCCGAGGATTTCACCGAGCAACATCATCTGATTGGGCAGACAGCTGAGGAGTTCGCGGTCAATGAGATTCTGCCCAACGCCGAGAAGATGGAGCATAAGGACTTTTCCATCACGCGCGATCTGTTGAAGAAGGCCGGAGACCTGGGATTAAGCGGGGTCGAAATCCCCGAAGCCTATGGCGGATTGGAGATGGACAAAGTTACCGCCGCGGTAATCGCGGATCATATTGCCAAGTACGCGGGCTTCGCGACCACCTGGGGCGGCCATACCGGTATCGGCACGCTACCGATTGTTTATTTCGGCACCGAAGAACAAAAGAAGAAGTATCTGCCGCGGCTGGCTGCCGGTGAGATTGTGGGAGCTTATGCTCTGTCGGAGGCGTCTTCCGGTTCCGACGCGCTGAACTGCCGGGCTCGGGCGCAACTATCTCCTGACGGCAAACATTACATCCTGAACGGCGAAAAGATGTGGATTACCAACGCCGGCTTCGCCGACCTGTTCACCGTGTTCGCCAAGGTCGATGGCGAAAAGTTCAGCGCCTTCCTGGTGGAACGAACTTTCCCTGGATTTGCCGTGGGCGCGGAAGAACACAAGATGGGTATACGCGGATCGTCCACCTGCCCGCTCATCCTGACTGACTGCAAAGTCCCTGTTGAAAACCTGCTGGGCGAAATCGGGAAAGGCCACGTCATCGCTTTTAACATCCTTAATGTGGGCCGCTTCAAGTTGGGTGCGATGTGTGTCGGCGGAGCGCGTATTTCTTTAGAAAACGCGATTGGCTACGCCAAGCAGCGCAAGGCTTTCAACAAAGTGATCGCAGACTTCGGACTGGTACGCGAAAAACTCGCGAACATGGCGACTTTGATTTATGTCGGCGAAGCTTTGGTCTATCGCACCGTGGGCATGATGGATGCGGCGCTCAACGAGGTAGACAAAAGTGGCGCGGATGCCGCCCGGGAAACTCGAAAGGCAATCGAGGAGTATGCGGTGGAATGTTCGATCCTCAAGGTCTGGGGCTCGGAGATGATCGACTACGTGGTGGATGAAACCGTGCAGATTTACGGCGGCTATGGTTTTGTCGAGGAGTATCCCGCCGAGCGTTCTTATCGCGATGCGCGTATCAATCGCATTTTTGAGGGTACCAACGAAATCAACCGGCTGATCATCACCGGCTTTCTGCTCAAGCGGGCCATGTCGGGACAATTGCCACTGATGCCGGCGATCAAAAAGTTAATGGATGAAGTGCTTGCCGGGCCAAGCGTTGGTGAAGACTTTGAGGGACCGCTGCAGGAAGAACGCAAACTGGTGGAACAAGCTAAAAAGCTGGCCTTGTTTGCCGCCGGGGCCGCAACCCAGAAATATATGCAAACCATCCAGGACCAGCAGGAAGTCATGGGCGCAATCGCCGACATGGTGATTGAGACTTATGCGATGGAATCGGCGGTTTTGCGCGCGCAAAAAATGGCGCTACAGAATGGAGAAGCCGCGGCCGCGCCTTCAATAGCCATGACTCGCGTCTATCTTTCGCAGGCTATGGAAAAGATTGAAGCGGCGGCGAAGAAGATAATTGCCGCGGTGGCGGAAGGCGACATGTTGCGAACCCAGTTGGCGATTTTGCGGCGCCTGGCAAAGCATGAGCCATTCAATACGATTGAGTTGCGACAGCAGATTGCGCAACGAGTCATTGAGCGGGGAAAGTACACGCTGGCCTAACGCTTACAGCGAACCTCAGCGGCTAAAGCCGCCGTTCTAGTGGCGCTTGTGGCACGACTGAAGTCGTGCCCTTCCCTTTTTCTTTGCAACTCTCCCGTCTTGGTCTCTGTTCCCCTCTTCAATCAAGTCTGCTACAAATGTCGGCATGAAAATCGCCAGAGCTTTTTGCGCGAGCGTGATTGGGGCTGGGCTGTGCTTATCGCTGATGGCGCAGTCGAACCCAGCTCCCGTGGTGGATTCCGCCACCTTCGACAGTGACGGCACTGCACACATCACGCGGGTCATCCCCATGCCATCGACGGTCAGCCCGGAGGCACAGGCGTGGCTGGCCTCCCTGAGTGCAGGTAAGCCGCAACCCCAGACCCTGGCCGAAAGACGTGCTGCCACTGACGCCTGGCGTGAAAAAGACTCTGCTGAAGCACGGAAGCTTTATCCGGTCGACGTTAAGGAATCGAAGATCGCCGGGGTACGCACCGATATCATCACTCCGCTGGCCATGCCGGATACGAATCGCGGCCGGGTCCTGATCAATTTGCATGGCGGAGGTTTTGTTGTGGACTCGGGATCGCTCATTGAGGGCATCCCCATCGCGAACCTGGCCAAAATCAAAGTTGTGTCGGTTTATTACCGGCTGGCGCCGGAAAATCCCTTTCCCGCTGCAGTCGATGATGTCGTAGCCGTCTACCGTGAATTGCTCAAAACTTACCCACCGCAAGGCATCGGAATTTTTGGCACCTCGGCGGGAGCTATTTTGACCTGTGAAGTGGCGGTTCGCCTCAAACAACTGGGCCTGCCGTTACCCGCGGCACTCGGAGTTTTTTCCGTGTTGACCGATTACAGCCGTCCCAGCGACTCGCGGCAAATGTTTGCTCTCGATGGCCTTCCCGGTCCGCTGGAGCCGCGCGATCCGAAACGTGCGCCTGACGAAGCGTACCCCGGCGCCGCCAATCGTAAAGACCCGGTCTTGTCTCCGTTCTTTGCAGATCTGAAAGGGATGCCCCCTGCACTGCTGGTTACCAGCACGCGCGATTCGTTGCTAAGCGACACTGCTCTTTTTCATCGCGCATTGCTGGGTGCTGGAAACGATGCGCAACTGGTGGTTTTTGAGGCTTTGCCGCACGCCTTCTGGTATCACTTTCAATTGCCTGAAACCAAAGAATGTCTGGAACTGATGGCGAAGTTCTTTGAACAGAAATTAGCGAGGCAGAATTAGCGCCGGCGTCACGCGGGCGGGTCGCCCGCGGCCACACAATCACAAAGTCAAAACAACTTTTTCTGAATTAATGAATCAGGGCTTCTGCGGCTTGCTCAGCTCAGACATCACACTCTGGATCAGTTCCTTCGCGTCGGTAAGACCCTTCATGATCAGCTGGATGTCGAGCACGGGCTTGCCCGGACAGCGCTGGCTTTGGCAGTAGACCCCGTGCTGGCCAACCAGCGCCATGGCATCGGTGATCGTGTCCATGGTGACGGCCAGCCGGCCTCGCGAGACGCCCATCATGGTTTCGTAGTGTTCGAGTTCTTCCCGTTTTTCGTCGAATACCGGCATGCTTCGATTGTATCGGGTGGGTTGACTACGGCATAATTGCGGCGTTGCGCTGTCCAAGTTTTTGAAGTTACGTCAAAGCAGATAGCAACTGGCAATCAGCACCAGGCATAGAAGCGGTTGATGAGTGACGCTCCGACTCCGATGCCGTGTGTTAATTGCCAATTCTTCCGAAGGAGAGATTCATGAGAATACGTAATGCGATGGTTATCCTCTTGCTGCCAATATTTGCTTTGCTGGCGTGTGCACAGGACCCGAACAAACGTCCCAGCCCCGCGGCGCAGGCGCAGTGTAAATTCAGCGACGGAAAAATGGTGAAAACCGACTACTCGAGTCCCCGCGTCAAGGGCCGCAAAATTTTCGGCTCCCTGGTGCCTTATGGTCAGGTATGGCGAACTGGCGCCAACGACGCTACCACCCTGGTCACGGACACGAATCTGACGGTCGGAGGCAAAGATATTCCCGCCGGAAGCTACACCATTTTTACCCTGCCCAATGCCGACAAGTGGAGCCTGATTGTCAGCAAGAAGACGGGAGAATGGGGCATCCCTTATCCGGGCGAAGGCGACGACCTGGCACGCGCCGACATGCGGGTATCGCCACTGCCTTCTGCGGTAGAAAATTTCACTATCAGTTTCGACCAGAAGGGTTCGACTTGCACGATGAATCTGGACTGGGAGAAGACACGCGCATCAATAGATATCAGCGAGAAAAAATAGTTTCGCGATTAGGCGGGCGGATGCCATGCGATCGTGCGGTGGAGTCAGCGTTGCTCTCTGGAGAGAGCATCCATCGCACGTTGCGCCTCCTGCGAGTCGGGGGCAAGCTGCAAGGCTGACTGGTAAGCCATCAGAGCCTGCGGACGGCGCCCGCTTCTTTCCAGAGCATGGCCGAGCAGCAGAAACCCCGTGTCCGTCGGACGCAATTCCACCGATCTTGAATAATTTGTGATGGCGTCGTCCGTACGATTTTGCTTGTCCGCCAGTTGACCCAGGCCCAGGTAGGCATTGGGCAGATTCGGATTCAGTTGCAATGCGCGGTCAAAACTCTCCCGCGCTTTTTCATCTTCTCCCAACTTTAAGTAGGCCCCGCCGAGATTGGCGTAGGTTGACGACAGTAGCCCCGCATCAGAGGTCAGACTGATGGTGCGATTGTGCTGTTCGATGGCCTCCGGCAGTCGTCCCCGCGACTGCAGATAGGCACCCAGATTGGAGTGGCTCATGGGATCGAGAGGATTGATCTGCGATGCAATCTGAAAATGAGTATAGGCTTCGTCGGGTTTTCCGAGAAAAAGAAGCGCGCCGCCCAGATTATCCTGCGCAATAAAATTCCTGCTGGTGACATCCAGGGTGTGCGACCAGAGATCGTAACTGCTCGACCAATATTCCAGCTGACGGTGGGTGGCGTAGGACAAAGCGAGCAGAATGCAAGCTGCGGGGATCATGCGCCCCGAGACCGTAATCCGATGCGCATCGGCTACATCAGCGGCGGCAAACGCGATCATGATGAAGATTCCCACCAGGGGGATGTAAGCGTAGCGGTCGGCCATGGCCTGATCTCCTACCTGTACCAGGCCTATGACCGGGATCAGAGTTCCCAGGAACCAGAGCCACCCAGTGAGCAGATATGGTTTCGAACGGAACTTTAAAACCGCGAAACTGATTGCGAACAACGCCAGGACCGATATCGCCACTCTCCACCCTGCGAGTGAGTCTCCGGGATGGGGATAGAGCGGCGCCAGGCCAGCAGGCCAGATGGTCTTCCACAAATACATGGCGTAGGCGACGACGGCATTCTCCAGGCGAACCCCCAGAGGAAATTGCAGAGTGGAACGCATGGCGCCACCCATCTGCTGGGCCTGCATTGTAATCAGCGCGCTGGCGGCGGAAAGCACAAGCAGCGGGAGCTTCTCGATCAGCAGCCGGGAGAGAGTTGTCTGTGGAACCAGCGGCATGCCCGCGGAACTTTTCTGAATTCTGCCCAACGGCCAGTAGTCCAGGAGCAACAGAACAAATGGAAGCGTGACGACCATGGGCTTTGACATCAGTCCCAGAACAAAGAGGGCGGCGAACGAGAGGTATCTTTTCCAGTCCGGCTTGCGCGCATACCAGCAGTAGGCGATGAGTGTGGCGAAAAAGAAAAACGTGCTGAGAACGTTCTTGCGTTCCGCGATCCAGGCTACCGACTCCACATTGATGGGATGCAACGCGAACAATGCGGCCACGAGCCAGCTTGGGCCCGGCCGTCCGGTGGCATAGATCAAAAACAAAAATATGAGGACGGCATTGACGGCGTGAATCAGCAAACTGGTCAAGTGATGTCCGGCGGGATTCTGGTGGAATAACTGGTAATCGAGGCTATGGGACAGCCATGTAAGCGGATGCCAGTTGCCTTGCTCCTCGGCGGCGAAGGCCCAGGCGATAGTGTCCCAGGTGACGCCATTGTGGACGTGAGGGTTTTCAATTACGTAACGGTCGTCGTCATAATTGACGAAGGGATGCCGATTGACCGGGTTATAGATTACGAGACTGACGCCGACAAGCAGAAGGCAGAGAACTACATTGCGCTTTTGCGGGGACGAGAAAAGGCCTGCGGATTGTTTGGGAATCGGCAACGACAGAATTTAACCACAGGGAAGTAGACGATCACGGTCAATTCTCCGGGTCGCACCTTTTTCATCATGTGATGACTGCGGGTGCGATGGTGGATGGTGACTGGTCGGAGTTTTAAAATCAGTTCCTAGTTCCTGGTTCTCAGTTCTCAGTTGTTCGGCTTCCACCTTAGGACGGGCTTGCGGGCGGCGGCGGTTTCGTCGAGCCGGGAGACGCGTGAGGAGTGCGGCGCGTCGAGTACGGTCTGCGGATCTTCTTGAACTTCTTCGGCGATTGATTTCATGGCCTCGATGAAAAGATCCAGCTCTTCCTTGGGTTCGCTCTCGGTCGGTTCAATCATCAAGGCGCCGGGAACGATCAGCGGAAAAGCGGTGGTGTAAGGATGAAAGCCGTAATCGATCAGGCGTTTGGCGATGTCCATAGTCTTCACGCCCTTTTTGGCTTGTAGCTTATCGCTGAAGACGACTTCGTGCATGCTGGGAGTGGGATAAGGCAGATCGTAGACACCTTCAAGGCCTTTGCGAATGTAGTTGGCGTTGAGAACCGCATCTTCGGTGGTCTGGCGCAGGCCATCCGGGCCGTTGGCCAGAATGTAAGCGAGTGCGCGAACGAACATTCCGAAATTTCCGTAGAAGGCGCGGACCCGGCCTACTGACTGCGGACGATCATATTCAAATCCCAAAGTCCCGTCGGACTTCGTAACCGGTACCGGGGTGGGCAGGAAAGGCTCAAGAATCTTTTTCACTGCGACCGGGCCAGAGCCCGGGCCACCGCCGCCATGCGGCGTGGAGAAGGTTTTGTGCAGGTTCAGGTGCATGACATCGACGCCGAAATCACCCGGGCGAACTTTTCCCACCAACGCATTCATGTTGGCGCCGTCCATGTAGAGCAGGCCGCCTTTAGCGTGCATGATTTCGGCAATCTTGTGGATTTCCTGCTCGAACACTCCCAGGGTGTTGGGATTGGTGAGCATGAGCGCGGCCACGCCTTCGTTCATTTGCGAGGTGAGGGCGGCGACATCCACCATTCCTTGAGCGTTGGATTTCAAATTTTCGACGGTGTAGCCGACCATCGCAGCCGTAGCCGGATTGGTACCGTGGGCAGAATCTGGAATCAGAATCTTCCTGCGTGCATCGCCTTTGGAATCGTGGTAAGCCCGCACCATGAGAAGTCCGGTGAGTTCGCCATGCGCGCCAGCCGCCGGTTGCAGGGTGATGGCATCCATACCGGTAATTTCGAGCAGGCATTCACTCAGGGTCTGGATGATGCGCAGAGCGCCTTGCGAAATGGGCTCGGGCTGGTAGGGGTGCCCGTTGGCCAGTCCGTCGAGGCGGACGACCAGTTCGTTCACCCGCGGATTGTATTTCATGGTGCAGGAGCCCAGCGGATACATACCAAGATCGATGGCATAGTTCCAGGTGGAGAGCCGGGTAAAGTGCCGGATGATTTCGATTTCGCTGACTTCGGGCATGTTGCCGAGGTCTTTTCTTTCGGACGCACCCAGGAGCTTTGCGGTGTCAACCTCCGGAACGTCGAGCGGGGGCAGCTTCCATGCGGCTTTTCCCGGGGAGGACTTCTCGAAGATCAACCCTTCGTTCTGATTTACGTGACGGGTGGCTTTACGAGTCGTGGGCTTCAACCTGCCACCTCCTGCGCATCGACTTCTTCGGCGCCAGATGCAGTGGAGCGTTCGCTTTCGGCCACCAGTCCGACCGCGGTATCAATCGCGCTGCGGCTGGTCAATTCGGTGCAGCACCAGACAGCAGCATTGCCGAACTCGGGATAAAACTTTTTCAAGGGAAGGCCGCCGATGATCTTGTGCCCAAGAATGCGGCTGTTGATGGCGAAAGGATCTTCGCTGGTCTGGACCACGAATTCATTGAAGCGCGGCGATCCAGAGAACAAAACCTTGGCATGTTTTCCAAACTGAGCGGCAGCGTAAGCGGTCTTGGCCAGATTTTGTTTAGCCAATTCCTTCAGTCCAACTTTGCCGTAGATGGTCATGAAAATATTGACCATCAGCGCAACCAAAGCCTGGTTGGTGCAGATATTGGAGGTCGCCTTTTCCCGGCGAATGTGCTGTTCGCGGGTGGCCAGAGTAAGCACGAAGCCGCGTTTGCCGTTGCGATCGGTGGTCTGGCCCGCCAGCCGGCCGGGCATCTGGCGGACGAAGCGTTCGCGCGTAGCGATGACTCCGCAGTAGGGGCCACCGAAGCCGAGGGGCACGCCGAAAGACTGCGCTTCCATGGCAATCACATCAGCCTGGCGAGGCGGTTCTACGATGCCCAGGGAGACCACTTCGGCGATCGAAACCACCAACATCGCGCCGCTTCTGTGCGCAATCTCGGCGATGGCGTCGGCATCCTCGATGGTGCCGAAGAAGTTGGGCGACTGAATCAGAACGCAAGCCGTGTCCTGGGTGACGAGTTTTTCCAGCTCTTGCAGATTGACTCTGCCGTCATGGTTGAATGGAGAAGTGGCGAGCGGCAGGTTCTGGTGGTGAGCGTATGTGGTAAGAACTTCGCGATATTCAGGGTGGACGCTGCGCGCGATGACTACCGAACGGCGGCCGGTAAGACGCACCGCCATCATCACCGCTTCGGCCGCTGCCGTGGAACCGTCATACATGGAAGCATTGGCGACTTCCATGCCGGTAAGCTCGCAGATCATGCTTTGAAATTCGAAGATCGCCTGCAGGGTTCCCTGAGAAATCTCGGCCTGGTAAGGGGTATAAGCGGTGAGAAACTCGCCTCTGGAAATGAGCGAGTCGATGATTACCGGCCGGTAGTGGTAGTAGGCTCCGGCACCCAGAAAGTTGGCGTAACTGTCGCCGTTTTCCCGCGATCGCTCGCGGAACCAGTCCACGATTTCAGATTCCGCCATCTGGCGGGGCACTTTGAGGTCGCGCTCCAACCGGTATTCCGCTGGAATCGGAGAAAACAGATCGTCGATGGAGCGAGCCCCCATAGCCTGGAGCATGGCTTTTCTGTCGGCGGGAGATTTGGGCAAATAACGCATAGAACTTTTTAGATGATCCTCGAGGTCGGTTCGATTGTTGTATGTCTACTGAGTAAAATTGGCGCGAAGATCAGTGCCCGCCCTCCTCGGCGACGAACTTTTCGTAGTCGGCGGCGGAAAGCAGAGAATTCAGCTCGGCCGGGTCTTTAAGAGTGATCTTGATCATCCAGGCGCTGTGGGCGTCTTTATTGATGTTCTCGGGAGCCGTCGCCAGCGCGGGGTTTGCCTCGGTCACGGTGCCGGAGGCGGGTGCGTAAATATCCGAAACAGCTTTTACGGATTCCACCGAACCGAACGATTTGCCGGCTGTGATCTGGGTGTCCGGCTTAGGCAGATCGACAAATACGATGTCGCCCAATGACTCCTGGGCGTAGCTGGTGATACCGATTGTGGCATTCTGGCCATCGGCTTTGATCCATTCGTGCTGTTTGGTGTATTTGAAGTCGGCGGGAAAAGGCATGATCGCTTCGGGCTCCTGGATGCAGCTTCTGGCTGCTGGCTAAACCTTTTTCGGTTTCTTATAGAACGGCGTTGGCACCACTTTCGCCTTCACGCCCTGGCCGCGAATTTCAACTTTCACTTCAGTATCCAAGGCGGAGAACTCGGAAGGCACGTAGGCGAGCGCGATATTTTTCTTCAGAAATGGCGCGGGAGAGCCGCTGGTGACATAGCCAATCTCGCGACCGCTTGCGTCGAGAACTTTGTAAGCATCGCGGGCGATACCGCGATCAACCATTTCCAACCCGACCAGGGTGCGTTTTACGCCTTCTGCCTTCGCCTTTTCGAGGGAGGCACGTCCGATGAAATCGGGCTTCTCCATCTTGCAGAAACGATCGAGGCCAGCCTCCCAAACGTTAATGGTGTCGGAAATTTCGTGGCCGTAAAGCGGCAGCTTGGCTTCGAGCCGCAGAGTATTGCGCGAACCCAGACCGCAAGGAACCACCCCGAATTCCTTGCCCGCATTAAGAATTTCGTTCCACACCTGAACGCTGGTGGCTTCATCATTCGGGATGTAGATTTCGAATCCGTCCTCGCCGGTATAACCGGTGCGGGCGATCAGAGTATTTTCCAATCCACAGACGGTACCGCGAGTCACCCAATAAAACTTTACCGCCGAAAGATCGGCGTCGGTAAGTTTCTGCAAAAGGTTCACGGCGCCTGGGGCCCTGAATCGCAATCTGGGTGAAGTCGTCGGAAAGGTGTTCAACCTTGCAGTTGAACTGGCGGGTGTTATCGCGCACCCAGTTAAAGTCCTTCTCGCGCGTGCCCGCGTTGATCACGAGTAGATACTCGTCTTCGCCCAGGCGGTGCACAACCACGTCGTCCACGAAAGTGCCCTGCGGATAAAGCAGCGCCGAATACTGCGCCTGGCCGATCGCGAGCCGCGAAGCGTCGTTCATCGAAATATGCTGTACCGCGGCCAACGCCTGCGGTCCGGCGAGCCGGATATCGCCCATGTGGCTGACGTCGAAGATGCCGACGCCAGTACGAACCGCGTTGTGCTCGGCCATGATGCCGCCGACGGACGGGTATTCAACGGGCATGTCCCAGCCGTTGAATTCGACCATTTTCGCGCCCATCTGGCGATGCACAGAGTTAAGCGCGGTCTTGCGAATAGCTGGCGAAGTCGCCTCGACTGCGGGCAATGAAACCTCGGTAAAAGCAGGGCTGGGCTGCTGAAATGGTGAGACTAATAACCCTAACACGCGTTCGGCGATGGCTTCAACTTGGCGGGTTGGGGGAAAGCATGACCACGAAGGACGCGAAGGAAAGCTCAAGATCGAAGCCTTCATGATACTTCGTGTGCTTGGTGGTTGACGGTTTTGCGGGCTTGATTGTCCGCCGCCAGATTGGCTGGCGATAGTACGCGCTGGATCCTTCGCGACTTCGTCTCTCAGGATGACGTCAAAATTATCAGCGGTGGGGGGGTAATGTTACCAACGGAACTTTGTCGATCCCGGTGCCCGGGCTAAAGTTCGACCATGGCGACCATCACGACGAAAACCAAGTATCGCTGCATGCAGTGCGATATGACTGAAGACAAGTGCGATTGCGAGAAGTATTGTTGCTCGTGCCAGGGCCAGATCGACGTTCGCCTGTGCAGCGACGGGCTTTACTACTGCCCTCCTTGCCGGGATGCGTGTGGCTACAAAGTGTCGGACTAACGAATCTTCCCGATTTCACGCGGCTCAGCTTCGACCGCCGCACTTCCAGCGTCAGTGAAACATCCGGGCGCAGAACCACCTCAGTTTTCTCCCCCCTTGATGACTCGGCGCCCGGTTGTCTACTTTCCCGGCCTTTGCTCACCCTTGGGTGTAAGGGTGCTTTTGCCGGGCCTTTGTTCACCAGCCGGCTGTGCCGTGGTTTCAATACTCTGTTCAACCTGCGGTTCGGTAGCGGTGGCTGGGGTGGTGGTGTCTTGATTTGCCATAACGAATTATCCTCCGTTTGCGATTTTCTCTACTAATTGTCTAAAGCGAATATCCTGACAAAAGTCCGCCAGGTCGGGTTCACGATTCATCTCGCGCAGCAGGTCCGGGGTGGCTCCGGCCAGGGTCGCAATCGCGTTATCCCGTTGACCCAGCACTTCATACGTGAACACTGCGCGTCGAATCACCTTTTTATCGCCGGGCGACAATTGTAACGCCTGGCGGATTTCCTGCTCGGCTCTTTGTTTATCGCCAAGCTCAGCGGCGAAGTAAGCGACGAAACCGCGCGGATAGCCCAGCTTGGGATTTTCCATGATTTCAACCAGCGCCAGGTCCATGGCTTTGCGATAGGCGGCATTGGCTTTAGCGGTCCGTCCCAGACGACGATCGGAATCGGCCAGGTTCAGCCAAAACACATAGTCGCCCGGATCCAGAGCTACGGCGCGCTCGAGGTAGCCAGCCGCCTCGGCATCGCGATTCTGATACTGCTCGTTGGCGCCTATGCTGTTGAGCGCTCGCGCCGTCTCCTCGATGTTCAGGGAGTCGCGAAATGCCTGGTCTGCGTCCGCATAGTTCCCCATATCGCTGAGCACGGCGCCAAGATTGGTGTGGGCATAGGCAATTCCCGGAGCACGCTCGATGGTCTTTTGAAAGTTTTCGGCTGCTTCGGGATATTTTCCCTTAAAAAAATAGAATTCGCCCAACTCCTCGTAAGTGGCGTAATACGCGGGATCGAGATCGATCGCCTTCTGGTAGGCGGCGATGGCTTTGTCCGGCAAGTCCAGCCCATCGGGACCATAAACGTGTCCGATGCGCAGCAAAGCGTCCATATTTCGCGGCTCGAGATCCTGCACCCGGCGGTAATCTTCCAGCGCCTTTTCGTATTGGCCGGCAGTTTCGTTCAGCAAGCCCGCGGCCAGACGTACACGAACCGAATCCGGATTGATGCTCTCGGCTTCGCGTAGAGCCTTCTGGGCATCTCCGATAGCGCTCTCCTGCTTGGTGAACTGAAATTTGGCGATCTGCGCCTCGGCCAGACCCGCTAGCGGTAATGCAGAACGCGGATCAAGATGGATGGCTTCCTGAAAAAGGGCAATGGCATCCTCGAATTTGTGCCGATCTTCGCGGACAAGATAAAGTCCACGGTCGTAAGGCGCAGTGGCGGCAGGTGACAAATTCTCCTGTACGGGTGTGCCTTGCAGTCGCAAGGCTACGGAGACGGCTCCGGCCAACGCAGCGGGCAGGCTGCCGATGGTAGCAGCGGAATAGTGGCCGGAGAAGTCGCGGACATGAGTGTCAGTGCCCAGGTCGAGCACGGATGCCTGAGCCACAAACTCATCGCCTTCACGGTGCACTGAGGTCTGAAGCGCGTGGGTGGCGTGCAGCACTTTCCGCGCCTGGTCGGCGGTCTGAACGTGGTCCCGAAGCGCTTCGGAGGAAGGGATTACAACTATCGTCCGCCGCCCGTTGCGCAAGTGGGAGATGCGATCGGAAACGTCATGCAAGACGCCACCGCCGAGGACAGCCTCCTGCGGCCCATCGAATGGAAGCACCGCGAGACGCACATTGGTTGGAGGCCAGACAAAGTCCTCTACGCGCTGCCGAAATGAGGGAACGAATGCGACAGTGGTGATCAGACCGACGAAAACCATCGCGAGAACCAGCAGGGGAGCTTTTTGACGGGGCGCCTTTTCGAGACCTGCAATGATCTCGGATGCCGATGCAGGCCGGGCATCCGGCGAGACATGGAGACAGCGAAGGATTACGCGATCCCATGCCGGGTCCAGACCCTTTACTAACGCTGTGGGCGGGGCAGGACGCCCGGCGAGGATGCTTTTTGCCGAGTCGAACGGTCGATGACCGGTCACCGTCTCGTACAGGATTACGCCTAGTGAATAGATGTCGGACGCTATGGTGGTCTTGCCTCCGCCGCGCCACAACTCGGGTGCCATGTAGCCAGGAGTGCCGGCGGTATCCCCGGATTGGGTTAACGCGCCGGCCAGTCCAAAGTCAGTGATTACGGCGCGCATGCCGCCGTCCTCGGCCTTCGACAAAATCACGTTGGCACTCTTCAGATCGCGGTGAATGATTCCGCTGCGATGAGCTTCGGCCAATCCGGCGCAAAGTTGGCGGGCAACTTCCAAAGCTTCCGGAGGAGCCAGTTTGCCCTGCGCCGCGAGACGGGTTGACAAGGTCTCACCGTGCAGCAATTCCATTGTGAGGAAATCAATCTCGCCGCGCTCGGTCTGAGCGGTGTGAATCTCATTTACCAGGCAAATATTCGGATGGCGAACTTTGAGAGCGCCCTCAAGTTCGGGCGACAGCAGGCGCTGAAAGCCCGGTTTTGCCGCTTTGATGGCGATTTTCTGTTTTCGTTTCCGGTCGAACGATTCGTACACCACACCCATTCCGCCGTCGCCGATCTCGCGCAGAATCTCGAAACGCTGCGCAACCACCTGGCCGGTGTGAAACGGACGGGCGAAATCTTTGAGAGTCAAAACCGGCTTCAGAAGAAAATCGCCCATGCGCGCTTCCCAGGCCACGGTCTCAGCGACTTCATGCCGCAGATTTTCGTCGTCAGCGCAGGCGACTTCCAGGTAGGAATCGCGTTTCGCAGGCGGCTGGCGCAGGAACTTCGCCAGCACGGTCATCACGCGGTGATCGTGTTCGGGACTGCTTTGCATGGCTCCGCACTCAATCGTTCGTACAACCAGCGGCGGGCCCGGTACCATTCCCGTTGCAGGGTATGCAACGAAAGACCGAGGGCCTCGGCGGCTTCTTCGTCGGTCAACCCGAGGAAAAACTTCAATTCGACAACCGCGCGTCGCTGATGCGACTCAACCTCAAGCTCATCGAGCAATGTATCGACAGCAATCGCCAACTCCAGCGAAGTGCTGCGGCCAAGTGTGCGCTCCGGCATTCCCTCCATCGGGAAAAAATTGACGCTGGGGCGGGAGCGGGCATAATCGATTAAATAATGCCGCATCACCCTAGCAGCTAAAGCGAAGAAATGCCCGCGGTCCCGCCACTCAATACTTTTTGCTGATGCCAGCCGCAGAAATGCTTCATTCACCAGGGCGGTGGGCTGAAGGGTGTGACCGGGACGCTCTCCGCAGAAGCATCTGCCTGCGATGTGGCGCAGCTCCGGCATCAGCAACTCGAACAGTTTCGATTCAGCCTGCCGGTCGCCGGTGCGCCATTGCTGCAGCAGTTGGGTTATTTCGCCTGGCTCGCTTCCCACAGTGGCCTCGGTTCGGAATGGCCCGATTATATGCTTTGCAAACTGCTCTCTACGGACGAATTAATCTTTTTAAATCAGGCAGTTAGGGGACTCGGCGACAATGGATTTCGCGTCGTCGTCGGAAATGCGACGCACAAACGCGGATGGGTGGAATGGGTGCGAGAATGATTTGGTCGATATCAGTCGTCAGATGACGACGGCCTCTTTGTACTCGCCGAAGACGGTTCTCAAAGTGTCCGAAATTTCTCCGACGGTGGCGCAGGCTTCGACCGCGGTCAGAATTCGCGGCATAAGATTTTCGCCGGAGCGGGCGGCAGCCTCAATTTGCTGGAGCGACGCTTTCCACGCGACCGAATCGCGGCGAGCGCGAAGTGACCGCAGGCGCTCGACCTGCTTTCGTTCCAGCGACTCATCGATTCGTTGTGTGGGGATTGGTTTCTCATCTTCGATGGTGAAGCGGTTTACTCCGACCACGACTGCGTCTTCGCGATCGACCTGCTGCTGGTATTCATAGGCTGCGTTCTGGATTTCCTGCTGTACGTATCCTCGTTCCAGAGCCTTGATCATGCCGCCAAGAGCGTCAATTTTTCCAAGATAGTCATTGGCGCGAGTTTCAATCTCGTTGGTCAGGGCTTCGATGAAGTAGGAGCCGGCCAGCGGATCGATAGTTTGGGGAACGCCGGACTCGTAGGCGACAACCTGCTGGGTGCGAAGCGCGATACGCGCGGCCTGCTCGGTGGGAAGAGCGAGGGCTTCGTCGTAAGAGTTTGTGTGTAGCGATTGAGTGCCGCCGAGGACCGCCGCCAGTGCCTGCAACGCGGTACGGACGATATTGTTCTCGGGTTGTTGCGCGGTGAGCGTGGAACCGGCGGTCTGAGTATGGAAGCGCAGCATCCAGGAGCGTGGATTTTTCGCTTTGAAATGCTCTCGCATGATTCTGGCCCACATGCGGCGGGCAGCGCGAAACTTCGCGACCTCTTCGAGAAAATTGTTGTGAGCGTTGAAGAAGAAGGAAATTCGCGGAGAAAATTTATCGACGTCGAGGCCGGCATCAATCGCGCCCTGCACATAGGCGACGCCATTTGCCAGAGTGAATGCGACTTCCTGCACCGCGGTCGATCCGGCTTCGCGCATGTGATAGCCGGAGATGGAAATGGTGTTCCACTCAGGAACGTTCTGGTTGGTCCAGGCGAACAGGTCGGTGATGATGCGCATGGCCTGCGCCGGGGGAAAGATGTACGTGCCTCGAGCAATGTATTCCTTGAGCACGTCGTTCTGCACTGTTCCGGAAAGTTGTCGGATGTCGGCGCCCTGGCGACGGCCAACCGCGACATAGAGGGCGAGCAGGATCGAGGCGGTAGCGTTAATGGTCA
Organism: Terriglobia bacterium; assembly: GCA_963733545.1. Taxonomy (GTDB): domain Bacteria; phylum Acidobacteriota; class Terriglobia; order Terriglobales; family Acidobacteriaceae; genus JAIQFF01. Next base: position 1,652,284 of record CAVTDQ010000007.1, on the reverse strand, counting down.
TCGACGTAGAAATTTTCGTCAGTTCGATGCCGCTGAAGAGGCGCTCCATGTCCTCGATTGAATCGATGGCGACCCCGACCTTGCCGACTTCACCGGCCGCGAGTGCGTGGTCGGAATCGAGGCCGATCTGGGTGGGCAGATCGAATGCCACAGAAAGACCGGTGGTGCCGTTGGCCAGCAGATATTTGTAGCGCTTGTTGGATTCTTCGGCATCGCCCATACCGGCGTACTGACGCATGGTCCAGAGGCGGCCGCGATACATCGTGGGCTGTATACCGCGAGTGAAGGGATAAACACCCGGATATCCGACGTCTTGCTCCTGCTTCTGAGGGTTTAGATCGGCTGCGGTGTAAATGGGGCGAATGGGGATGTGGGACGAAGTTGCCGGGTCCGGAGTTGTGGAGCTTTCGGCTTTTGGATTGTTCGGCATGAAAGACAGTTGTCAGTTGTCGGTTCTCAGTTCTCAGTTGGCTAACGGCGACGACTGCTTTCAGCTTTTCTTCCACACTCTCCAGAATGAGGTTGCGCCGAACCAGGTAAAAGTGAGAGTGAAAACAATTGCAACTACTACGCGTCCGGTTGTGGTTTGGCCGGCCTGGTAACGAGCATACTCGCGAAAAAAAGCGCCCGCGCCGATGAACGCCAAAGCAAGGAAAACAAAGCCCGTGACCTCGAGCCAAAGCTGGTGGAGGACGCGTCCGAAGTGCAGAGCGGTGGTGCGAGCGCCTTTTAATACGGCGCCTACGGTCCGCGTGCGCCCGGCATGTTGGGCGGCGATCCGGGCCGCTATCCCTAGCTTGCGGACGGTCGAGACTTTCGCCATCAGCGTCGATTTTAGCAGTGTTCGGAGTTACAATTACCCGGTCGCGGCGGAATTGCGAAACCCGATGCTACTATCCGGCATCTTAGTAACCGATTACCGCCGCTACGGGGGGAAGTGTGGACCAGCAATTGAAGCAGCTGATGAAAGAACTGGGCGAGGCGATCAACGAGTCGCTGGCGGACAGCGAACAGATTGCCGAAGTCGTCTCGAGAATCAAAGACAGCGGCTACGACATTTTTCTGGTGCTGGAAGCGACCATCGGCGTGAGCAAGCCCGGCGAGAAATCCGACGACAAGACGTCCATGGTAACCACTTTGACCACCAATCCCGAGTTGAAGATCAGCGATCAGGACCTCAAATTTCTCAAATCGCTGCGCATCAAGATTGAGAACGACGCGGCGTAAACCGGGCGTTTCCTTCTAAAAAAATCCCTTATTGTTCTGAACGTGTGTCCTGACGGTTGATAGCTGATAGCCATCCGTTGTGTTACAACCACGTCTTGCCTGAGCAGGGTCAATCCGGACTGGTACGCGTTATTGGACGATGGAGCCTGGCGGCGCTGGTGGTCAATTCGATCATCGGCAGCGGGATCTTTGGATTGCCTTCGGATGTGGCCCGACTCATCGGAAGGGCCAGCCCCGGGGCAGTCCTGGCGGCAGGGGCGGCGGCCGCTGTCATCATGGCCTGTTTCGCCGAGGTGGCTTCGCAATTCACCCAGGCCGGCGGTCCTTATCTTTACGCCCGAACCGCTTTCGGGCGTCTCATTGGAATTGAAGTGGGGTGGATGCTTTGGCTGGTGCGATTGGCTGCGCCCGCGGCTACCGCCAACCTGTTCGTGATTTATTGCGGTGAATTCTGGGCGCGTGCCCGCGAACCTCTTCCACGTTTTCTTATTCTCACAATTCTGTATGGGATGTTGACGCTCATTAACTTTCGCGGAGTGCGAGCCAGTACTCGGGCCAGTAATGTTTTCACCGTAGCTAAACTGGTGCCATTGTTCGTGGTGGCGATCACCGGTTCGGTTTATCTGATGACGGGACACGCGGTGACCGGCGTTTTGCCGGACAACGCCGGATATGGAGCCTGGCTGAAAGCCTGCCTGCTTCTAGTGTTCGCCTACGGAGGATTCGAAACTGCGCTTACTCCGTTGAGCGAAGCAAAAAACCCGAGGCGTGACGCGGCGTTCGCACTGTTCACCGGCTTGGCCACATGTACGTTGCTGTATTCGACGATCCAGTGGGTGGTGGTAAGTGTCTTGCCCAACCCGGCCCACAGTGAGCGTCCACTGGCGGATGTGGCGCGGCTGGTTTTTGGAAATGGCGGCGCCGCCTTTGTGTCGGCGGGAGCTTTGATCTCTGTGGTTGGCTATCTGAGCGCGAACATGCTGGGAGTACCCCGAATCACATTCGCCCTCGCTGAAAACGGTGACTTCCCTTCAATCTTCGCGGCTATTCATCCGCGCTTCCGAACTCCTTACATTTCGATTGTGGCTTTCGCGCTGCTGAGCTGGTTGCTGGCGCTGCTGGGCAGCTTTACCTGGAATGCAACGTTATCGGCTGTGGCCCGGCTGCTCTACTATGCCCTGGTCTGCGCCGCAGTTCCTGCACTCCGGCGGCGGCAGCCTGGAGCGGCGATGTTTCGGCTTCCGGCTGGAACGCTGTTTGCGGTTTTGGGAATCGCGATCTGTGCGATCCTGATCACAGGAGTGAACCTGGGAGGATCTTTTATCCTGCTGGCCACTGCGCTGGTGGCGATGGTGAACTGGCTGCTGGTACGAAAACGGCCCGCACCCCTATTGTGATGGCCCGGTCAAACTGCTAGGCTACGCCGTTCCAATGAAACGTCTTCTTCCTCTACTTTTACTTTCCGCGATCAGCCTCCTGGCTGTGGCTCAGCAAGCTTCTCCCGCAGCCAAAAACTTCATCCTGGAAAAGGAAGTTGCGGTACCGATGCGTGACGGTGTCATGTTGCGCGCCGACGTATTGCGGCCCCGCGATACCGGGCGATTTCCAGTTCTTGTCTACCGTACACCGTATGGAAAAGAGCCTGCGCTCGAGGAGTACACCACGTTTCGCCACGCGGTTGAACGCGGATACGCCGTGGTGGTGCAGGATGTCCGCGGCCGTTACGCTTCCGGCGGCGAGTTTCGCCCTTATGAGAACGAAGGCCGCGATGGATACGACACCATCGAGTGGGCAGCGCGCCAGCCGTGGTCGAACGGCGCGATAGGGACGTTCGGGCTCTCCTATCCTGGAGCGGTGCAGTGGCTGGCCGCGGTCGAAAATCCCCCACATCTCAAAGCCATGGTTCCGGCCATGACCTTTTCTTCCGCGCAGAACTTTTTTTACGCCGGCGGCTTGTGGGACATGTCGTGGATTGACTGGATCTGGGACAACATCGCGCCTGACGTTCGGGCGAAGAAAAACCTTGCCGGAGCAAAGACGCCCGAAGAAGCAAGCGCAGCCTGGAGCCAGACTGCGCCGAAGATGCTGAACACGCTGCCGTTGGACCAACTGGAGGAACTGCGCGGCATCGCTCCTTACTATTACGACTGGCTCAACCATCCGTTCGACGACCCCTGGTGGGACTGGTGCGATCTGCGAAACAAGTACGGCCGCACTCACGCTGCTGTTTTGAACTTCTCCGGATGGTACGACGACAACTATGGCCCCGAGGGCGCCACTACAAACTTTCTCGGTTTGCTGAAATCACGAAGCGGATCTGCGGACGCCGCAACCCACTTGCTGATTGGTCCCTGGGTGCATGGGGTGGATTCGACGGCAAAGACGAAATCGGGAGAGCGCGAGTTTGGGAACGCAGCTGCTATTGACTACGATGAAGTGGTTCTGCGCTGGATGGATCATTACCTGCGCGGCGAGGCTAACGGAATAGAGAAGGAAAAGCCGGTCCGCTACTTTGTCATGGGAGAGAATCAGTGGCGTGACGCCGAGGCCTGGCCGCCAGCCGCAAATCTCACTTCTTACTATCTTGTGGGTCCTGAGAAAAGCAGTGCTCCGGGCCGCTTGTCGACTGAAAGTCCGAAGGCAGAAGAGAAAGCGAGCTCTTTCGTATCCGACCCCGCCAAGCCGGTGATCAATCCATACAGCAACTCGGGCGCGCACGATTACCGGGCGCTGGCAGAGCGGCCGGACATTTTGACTTTTGATTCAGCACCGCTTGAGCGTGACATTGAGGTGAGTGGACCTATCCACGCGCAGATTTATTTCGCTTGCGACTGCCGCGACGCAGATCTTTGGGTGCGATTGCTTGACGTGGCGCCGGACGGAACTGCTTACAATCTGATGAGTCCGGGCCTGGATGTTCTGCGTGCGAGCTATCGCGACCTGAAGAAAGGCCGGCAATTGCTGTTACCCGGGCAGGTGTACGAATTGAATCTCGAAAACCTGATCACCAGCAATGTTTTTCGCAAAGATCATCGGGTGCGAGTGCAAGTGTCGGGCAGTTTCTTTCCGAATTTCTCGCGTAATCTGCAGACCGGCGAGCTGGAGAACGCTTCGGACAAGATGCAGAAAGCCCAGATTTCGATCTATAGCGACGGTCAACGGCGGTCGCGCATTGTTCTGCCTATCGTTCCAAGATAATTCGATAATATTCGGCATGACAACAGAACCTGGAGGATTTCTTGCCCCAGAGAAACAGGATTCGACTGCTGCTCCTGCTGGCTGCTGGCAGTTTGACTGTAGCTTCCCTCCCCCTGGCGGCACAGCGTGAACCGGTGCTGCAGCAGATTCAGGAGCCGCATCCCTATTATTTTCGCGAGATGTATCTGCCTCAGCTTACGACCGGGCCCAGCGCTGCGTCCTGGACCGGCGATTCCCGAGCTCTGGTCTACTCGATGGCAGGATCGCTGTGGCAGCAGAAGATCGACACTACCGTAGCCGAGCAAATGACCAGTGGACCGGGGTACGACTATCAACCCGATTGCTCACGCGACGGGCGTTGGGTGGTCTACGGCTCATATGCGAAGGACGCTGTTGAACTTTGGGCGTTAAATCTGGAGACAAAGAGTACCCGCCAACTTACCGGCGGGGGCGCGGTGAATCTCGAGCCCCGTTTCTCGCCCGATGGCAAGCATGTTGCGTTCGTTTCCACTTCGTTCAATGGACGATTTCATATATTCGTGGGCGACTTCAGCGACGGCGAACTGAAAAACGTCAGGCGCCTTACCGGTGAAAATCGTAGCGAGCTTAATCGCTATTACTACAGCCAGTTCGATCATGAGATCAGCCCGGCATGGTCGCCGGATGGAAAGGAAATACTTTTCGTATCCAACCGCGGGCACATCTATGGCACCGGCGGATTTTGGCGGATGAAAGCGGAGCCGGGCGCCGATGCGCATGAAATCCACTACGAAGAAACTGCATGGAAGGCGCGGCCGGATTTTTCGCCGGACGGCAAGCGCATCGTCTATGCCTCTTACCTTGGACAGCAATGGCACCAGCTATGGATATTGCCTTCCCAGGGCGGCGACGCGTTTCCCCTTTCCTATGGCGATTTCGATGACGTCGCGCCCCGCTGGTCGCCGGATGGAGCCCGGATCGCATTCGTTTCTAACCGTGACGGCAACACTTCGTTGTGGACCCAGGAGATTCCCGGGGGAGCACAAACGCAACTGGTGGCAAAAGAGAAGCATTATCTAAAGCCGGCGGGGAAATTGAGTGTCACGGTTCTGGATCCGGCGGGAAAACCCACAGCTGCCCGGGTGTTCGTCGTCGGAGAGGATGGACGCGCCTACGCTCCGGATGATGCGTGGATGAATGCGGACGATAATTTCGTGCGCTCCGAACGTCCCTTCGAAGCGCACTACTTCCACACCGCCGGCACTGCGACCATGATGCTGCCGGCGGGACACGCGGAAGTAGAAGTGATGAAGGGCTTCGAATACGGCTTCGAACGGCAGCACGGTGAGCATAACCGCCGGACAGGATTCCAGCCTGACGATTCGTCTGCAGCCGCTCAGCGTTCCTAAAGAGCCGGGATGGCAGTGGGTCAGCGGCGACGTTCATGTGCACATGAACTATGGCGGAACGTATCGCAATACGCCCAAACATCTGGTGGCGCAGGCGGCGGCGGAGAATTTGCCGATCGTGGAAGACCTGGTGGTCAACAAGGAACAGCGTATCCCCGACATCGCGTACTTCAGCACCAAGCCGGATGCGGCTTCGACACGCGGCCAATCTATTGCTTCACGGACAGGAATTTCACACCAGCTACTGGGGGCACCTGGGACTGCTGAACCTGACTCAACATTTCCTTCTGCCCGGCTACTCCGCCTACCCGAACACAGCGGCGGCCAGCCTGTTTCCAGCCAATGCAATGGTGGCTGACATGGCGCACGAACAGCACGGACTGGTCGGATACGTTCACCCGTACGATTCGATTCCAGACCCCGAGAAAGACGTGTCGCTGAACCATGAACTGCCCGTGGATCTTGCGCTGGGGAAAGTGGATTACGTCGAAGTCATGGGTTTCGCGGAGCACAAAACCACGGCCAGCGTCTGGTACCGGCTGCTGAACTGCGGATTCCGCCTGCCCACGGCTGGCGGGCACCGATGCCATGGCCAACTTCGCATCTCTGCGCGGCCCAGTCGGATTGAATCGCGTCTATGCCAAGGTGCCCGAGGGCCCACTCGATATTGATGGCTGGCTGGATGCGATCAAACACGGCCGGACTTTTGCAAGCAACGGACCCTTGATTGGATTTTCTCTTGGTGGGAAAAATGTGGGCGATGAATTGCCGTTGCCGGCGGGTAAGAACAAAGTGAAGTTCAGCGCTTGGCTGCGATCGTTTGTACCTATCGACCATTTTCAAGTGATTTGCGACGGTGAGGTGGTGCAGGATCTGAAGCTGAATAGCGAGAACGAAAGTGCCGACGTCGAGAACGCCATTTCAATTTCGCACAGCGGATGGTGCCTGCTGCGCGCGTGGAGTGAAAAGGCCGAGTATCCGATTCTGGATATGTATCCTTACGCGACCACCAGTCCGATCTACGTCAAGGTCGCAGGATCGCATCCCAAACATGCTGAAGATGCCGCCTATTTCGTTGCCTGGATCGATCGCATGATCGACGCAGCAAAGTCAAACCAGGATTGGAATTCCGACGCCGAAAAGAATGCGGTGCTGGATACGCTGGGATCGGCACGAAAGATTTACGCGTCCCTGGAGAATTGAAAGCGTGCCCCCTCCGGTCTCTCCCGACCAGGAGAGAGACGAGCGGAGGGGCGCGGTTCAGGGTGTGTGGGTGCGTTCGAGTTGCAGAAGCGCTTCTTTGCGTCCTGCTCCCCAGCGGTAGCCGCCCATCTCTCCACCTTTTCGGACAACGCGATGGCAAGGAATCGCTACCGCGATTGGGTTAGTCGCACATGCGCGGGCCACGGCCCGGCTCGCGGTCGGCTGGCCAATGGCTTTGGCCACCTGCTCATAGGAACGGGTGGCGCCAAAGGGAATGGATTGCAGATGCGTCCACACCTTGCGCTGGAAAGCAGTGGCCTGAATATCCAGGGGAAGAGAGGTGCGCAGCTTGTGACCGCGCATCTGGCGGAGCAGATTTTCTTTCCAGGATTGCATGGCGGCATCATCGCGACGCCGCATCGCGAAGGGAAACTCGTGGCGCAGACCGTGCTCGAGTTCGTCGTCCGAATCCGCGAACTGGATGGTGCAGATACCTTTTTCGGTGGCGGCAATCAGCATGCGCCCCAGCGGAGAATCGGTGATGGTGTAGCGAATGGGCGCAGCGATGGCGCCACGACGATATTTGTCCGGAGTCATGCCCAGCTGCGACGCGGTACGCTCGTAGAGGCGACTGCTGGAACTGTAGCCAGCGTCGTACATTGCACGCGTAACCGAGTGCCCAGCTTGCAGATTGCGCTTGAGTTGGTTCATGCGGCAGGAATCGGCATAGGCGCGCGGCGAAATGCCGAGCACGGCTTTGAAGGAGCGCTGCAGATGGAAGGGACTTTGGTGGAACTCGGCTCCGAGACGGCTTAGTGTTACCGACTCATCCAGATGCTGTTCAATGAAGCGGCAAACGGCTTTGACCATTTCTGCCTGCTTGTTGCCGCCGATGGCTTTGGGACGGCAGCGCAGACAGGCGCGGTAACCGGCCCTTTCAGCTTCTTCAGGCTTGCGGAAAAAGGCGACGTTTTCCCGGCGCGGACGCCGCGACGGGCAGGACGGCCGGCAGTAGACTCCGGTTGAAGAGACGGCAAATACGAAAGTGCCGTCCTGATTGGCATCCCGGTCAAGAACGGCCTGCCAGCGGTGGCTGGCGGCAATGCGGTCGGGATCCGGTTGATCGATGTCCGGTTGATCGATGGCTCGATTTTCGTGGTTGCGGGCCATATCAGTGGCGGATGTCAGGTTGAGTATCGCATTGGTTGTCATAATGACCAAAGGTTAGGCCGAGGTGGCAACGTGGACTATCCGGATCTTGCGGTGAGAGTGATTTCGTTGGATTATGCTGGTGACGGACGATGAAACAGTCTTTCGCGCTTGGCATCATCTTCTTTTCCTCCTACATTGCGATGAGCCAGAATATCCCTTCGCCGAAATGTTCTACGACTGACTCCGAGGTGGTTGCCACGCGGGTCGCGGCTGAAATCAGTCTCAACGCAGAACATCCGGCAGCGCAGTGGCAGAGCGCGCATCCCGTTGCTTTCTGTTCCGACTGGCAAGGCAAGAATGCGGATGAACTGCGAGAGACCAGCGTACGGGTTTTGTGGTCTGCGCAAACCCTGTATCTACGATTTGAGTGCCGATATCGCGAACTTTTTCTTTTTACCGACTCCGACAGCAATGGACGGCGCGATCACTTGTGGGATCGTGATGTGGCGGAAGCGTTTCTTCAGCCCGATCCTTCACAAGCGCATAAGTACCGGGAATTTGAAGTCAGTCCTAATGGAATGTGGATCGACCTGGATATTTTTCCCGGAGGACTTTCGGATCTTAAGAGCGGGATGAAAAAATCGGTTTTCCTGGATGAGAAGGGCCATCGCTGGGCGGCGGAGTTGGCTATTCCGATGAAGGCGCTAACCGCGAACTTCGATCCCGCGGCGATATGGCGGGCAAATTTTTATCGAGTCGAAGGCACCAGCGAGCCGCGAGCTTATCTGGCCTGGCGACCGACGGGCACGCCCGAGCCTAACTTTCATGTTCCGTCTGCGTTTGGAAGGTTACGGTTTGCGCCGTGAACTCTGGCTCTGCAGTTCGATAACTTCGAACTTTTAACCGCGAGCGGCCTGGGCGTCGAGTAAGACTTTTTTTAAAATCAGTTCTCAGTTCTTAGTTCCTGGTTCTCAGTTAGTGGGCCAGGGGTTGCAATTTGCCCAGGACGTTTGCGATGCCGGCGCGCTTGCGCAACTCGGTCATGATGGCGCTCGCGGCATTCTGATAAGTTTTGGTTGAGTCGGAAGGATCGGCCCATACCGCTTCGTAAACTACGCGGGTGGCTTCCACCAGGTCGATGTGCAAAGCCGCTTCCAGTTGGTCGACCCGCTCCTGCAAACGAACATAGCAAGCCTGACATACCGCCGCGGGTTCAAAGTCTCCCTGATGATTTCCCTGCACGCTGCAATTCAAAGTCATCGCGGGTTCATTCTGGCCGCGGGAGGCGTTGAATTCCCGCAGAAAGCGCTCTCTTTCCTCTTCCAACACCGCTTCGTCGGGCACCGGCAGCGCGATCTCGGGAAGGCTCGCGCTTGAACTGACTGCGGCGTCTACGATGGGCGATACCCGCTCTTCATTTTTGCAAACCGGGCATTTCGATAAATCCGCGGCGTAATAAGTTTTGCACTTCATGCAGGGCAAACCGTATCCGATACGCCGCGGGCCCATTGCAGAAGGCAGCGTTTCTACCCTGGCAGCAACGGCGTGATGGAACTCGGTTTCATCGGAAAGAATGTTCGAGGGTAACGAAGTGGTCTCGAGAGGTTGTAACGATGTCGCGGTGTTCATCAAATTGCTCCCGGAGTCAAACTGCTGTTTGTGCCCCGATATGAAAACATTTTAGGTCCGCCTGCGTGGTTCGCCGATGCACGAGAGGTCAGGGTCCCTATTGCCCTATAGTGCATGACGGATTTGGAATTCCAACGGGTGAATCTGCAAGAACCGCGTTTTTGCGATTTCACTTCCCGTTCTGGCACGTCAACCGCAATCCGCTAGCGCAAATTCGAGGTCTGCATCAGCTTCAGCAGTTCCTTCTTACGAGCCCGATACAGGTCCTTCGCGGGCTCGAGCCGTGCGGCGATATCTAATTCGGACAAGGCAGCATCGTAGCGGCCCATGCTCATCAGGCAGGCCGCGAGATAGTAATGGTTGTTGGCGGTGGGCTGCAGCCGCACCGCCTGGCGAAACTCGACTTCAGCGGCCTCGAAATCTTCACCGCTGAAGAGAGCAGTGGCGAGGTAGTGGTGGGCGAGCGGCGAATCCGGATCCAACTGGACCGCCAGCCGAAATTCGCGCACCGCCTCAGGTTGGCGGTGGCTCAGAAGCAGAGCCTGTCCCAAATAGCGATGCTCGTCGGAATTGATAGGATCCTGGAGGATGGCCAGCCGGAGCTCCGCGATCGCAGACTCGTAATCGTGGCGGGACATAAGCGCCCGGGCCACGCAATCGTGACCACTCTGCCAACCTGCGTCGATGCGATAAAGTTCGTGAAATTCGTTGAGCGCGGCTGAGTAGTCACCCTTATCGCAGTAGGTATTTCCCAGATTGTTTCGCACCACGGACTCATCCGGTGCCAGCCGCTTCGCTTCGAGGTATTCCGCGATGGCGCCGTCAAAACTCTTGAGATCGTGCAGAAGCATTCCCAGGTTGTTATGGGCTTCCCAGAACTGGGGATTTAGTGTGATCGCGTTGCGGTAGGCTTCGGCGGCGGCATTGATGTCGCCCTGATCGCGAAGCGTGATTCCCATGTCGTAGTAGACATCTGCATTATTGGGCTGGCGCAAAAGCGACTCACGGAAAGCATGGATTGCGGGCGCATATTTTTCGTTGGCGTATAAAGCCAGACCGAGAAAACGGTAGGCCTCCGCATTGCGGGGATCGATACTCAGAGCGGTGCGGGCTTCCGCCACGGCGGCGTCGCCATCATCGGCGCGATAAAGCAGGTAGGCCATCCGGCTATGCACATCGGAAAGGCCCGGCATCAGAGTTTGCGAGGTCTGGTAGGAGGTATAAGCGTCTTCCCAGTCTTCCTGCAGCTGGCGAACATTGGCCATGGCGAAATGCAAGGCGGCGTTACCGGGATCGAGCGCAATCAATTTCCGCAGAATGGATTGGGCTTCCCGATATTTTTTTTCTCTTATTAACAATGCTGCGCGAACAAGCGACGCCGGACAGTCCGAAGTGCGCGATGTTGCCGGACTGTTTGCCCGCACTTCCTGGAGCAATGCCGGCTCAACCCCCGCACTCAATAAGGTCTGGAATGTGACCGGGTTCAAAGCAAAAGCGAGGCCATCCTGGTGAACCAGCCGGGCGAGACGCTGGCTTGACATGCCTCCAGCCGTCCAGGCTAAAAACTGGGTGCAGCTTACCGGCGAAGGCCGGGTATCTTGCGCGAACGCAGCCGCCCAGGAGGCAACACAGAGAAGGACGAACAGAAACTGACGGCGCACCTCAACTCCTTGATGCGAAACGAATTCGCCGGACGGCCACTCACAAACATAGAGTTGCAAAGGGCCAGGGGGTAGGTCACCGAGGTAACTGGCCTTCGGTCCGATTTGGGATGGCCTGCGGGCAAGTTGACGCGGGTAGCCACTTTCGATAGTGTTGGGTTTGCTGCCCGCTGCAGGCGGCGGAGGATTTAATGCTCGAAGGCCTGTTTCAACCGATGCATCTGCTGGTGATTTTCGCCATTGCGTTGCTGGTATTTGGTCCCAAGAAACTTCCCGAATTGGGCAAGGGTATTGGTGAGGGCATTCGCGCCCTGAAAGATGGGATGAAGGAAAATTCCATTGAGCACGTGAACAACGCCAATGCAGAAGTAAAGACTACCCCACCTGCCGACGTTTCCAATCGGCCCAGCTGAATCGCGCCGGAATAGGGGATTGCCGCATTCCCGGTGTTGTACTTTCCCTAAACTCCCGCAAACTTTTTGCTCTGGTTTCATGCCTGCCATATAATTCGACGGTCATCGCAACCCAATAAAATTTTGTCGTAAGAACGAGTGATTCACGCAGCAGGAAAATCCCCTCTGTTGATCCTCTTCTTCTTCAGCAACTTTCACCGGCTGTGCATGAACTCAAGTATCCTGCAGTCTATTTCTCGGAGGAAAGACGTGTCGAAACTCAAAGCAGTTACGCTAGCGCTGTGTTTTTTGTGTCCGATTTCGCTGTTTGCCGATCAAATCGTTTTGAAGAACGGCGACCGCCTTACCGGCACCATCGAGAAGTCGGATGACAAAACCCTGCTGATCAAGACTGAGTTCGCCGGGGAAGTAGAGGTGCAGTGGCCCGCGGTGCAGGAAATTAACTCCACGCAGTCCTTGCATGTGAGCTTGAGCAATGGACAAACGGTTTCAGGAACTGTCACCACCAGGGATGGCGAGCTGGCCATAGCCACTCCTGCCGGGGGAACGGTTACGGAACCTAAGGCTTCGGTTACGAAACTTCTGGGTGAAGCGCAACAAACTGAATATGAAAAGTCCCTGCATCCAGGTTTGCTCGAAGGATGGAAGGGTGGGGCCGACGTCGGGTTCGCCCTGACTCGCGGCAACAGCGAGACCAAGAGTCTGGCAATCGCCTTTACCGCCGACCGCAAGACCCTCCACGACCATCTGGGGCTATATGCGAACAGCGTTTATGCGACCAACGATGCTGCGGGCGCAATCCCTGCCACCACCGCTAACTCCGTTCAAAGCGGTGCGCGCTACGATCACGACTTGACCCCACGCTTGTTCGGATACGTGGGCGCCGATTTCCAGACCGACGCGTTGCAGACCCTGGATCTGCGTTCTGTTTTCGGCGGCGGCCTGGGATTGCATGTGATCCAGAACACGCGAACCACTCTGGATCTGCTCGGCGGCATCAACTACACGCGTGAAAAATATACTTTCCTTCCCAGCCGCAGCTTTGCCGCGGTGTCGGTTGGAGAAGAGCTCTCACACAAGCTGGGAAAAAGCACTCTGCTTACCCAAAAACTTTATTTCTTTCCCAATTTAAATGACACCGGCGAATACCGGGCGACCTTCAACTTCGGTACCGTGACCAAGATCAACAAGTGGCTGGGCTGGCAGAATGCGTTTGGCGACATTTACGTCACCAACCCGCCGGGAGGAGCAAAGCAGAACGATATTTTGCTCACCACCGGGTTGAACTTCTCATTTACTCACTAGCTGGTTTTACACACCGGCTGGTTACACCAGGATGAGTGTGAGGTAGCATTCTGCTGCCATGAAAAAAGTCATGTTGCCGCTTTGGTTGGTGCTGGCGTGGGCCCTGCCTGGATTGTGTTTGTTCGCGCAGGAACCGGGTTACGACCAACCCTGGCGGCCACAGTTCCATTTCACGCCCGCCAAAAACTTCATGAACGATCCCAACGGGACCGTCTTCTACAAGGGCGAATATCACCTGTTCTACCAGTACAACCCCGAAGGCGAAGTCTGGGGACACATGAGCTGGGGGCACGCGGTCAGCACCGACACCATACATTGGCAGCACCTGCCAATCGCCCTGCGCGAGGAGCCCGGTAACTACATGGTGTACTCCGGCAGCGCCGTGGTTGACTGGAACAACAGCAGCGGGCTCTGCAGGAATGGCGACACTTCCGATCATTCATGTCTGATCGCGATCTATACCGCTGCCTACAAAGACCGGCAGAAACAGCACATCGCTTTCAGCAACGATCGTGGCCGCAGTTGGACAAACTATTCCGGCAACCCGGTGATCGATCTGGACGCGCCCGACTTCCGTGATCCGAACGTTTTCTGGTATGCGCCGCAACATAAGTGGGTGATGGTGGCGGTTCTGGCCGACGAGAGAACACTACTCATCCTGGACTCTACCGATCTCAGACACTGGACCCGGCGCTCCCAGTTCGGTCCGGGCGGAGACAGTGTCGGGCAGTGGGAATGTCCCGACCTGTTCGAAGTTCCTGTCGAAGGCAGCACAGAAAAGAAGTGGGTGCTGATCATCAGCCACAGCACCGGCGCGCCGGCCGGAGGCACCGGTGTGCGTTATTTCATCGGTAAGTTTGATGGCGCCAGCTTTACCAGCGAGATTCCGGAAGCGCCAGCGTTATGGGCTGATTTTGGCAAAGATTTTTACGCCACCAATACGTGGAAGGATATGCCTGCGACTGACGGACGAAAAATATGGGTTGGCTGGTTCAGCAACTGGCTTTACGCCAACGTCGAGCCAACCGTTCTGTGGCGGGGCGCCCAATCGATTCCGCGCACTTTGCAGGTGCGCAAATACAGCGACGGGCTGCGGATGGTTCAGCTTCCAGTGCCGGAGTTGGAAAGTTTGCGTGGCGAAAAGTTCAGCATCGCAAATGCCAGCATCGCGGATGCAAACAAAAAGATTGCGGATGCAGGAATCAAGGGCGAAGTCTATGAACTGGAGCTGGAACTGGCGGTAGGGAAGGCCGAAGATATCGGTGTTCGCTTACGAAAAGGCGCGAATGCGGAAACGATGGTTGGGCTGAACACCAATCGTGACGAGATTTACGTGGACCAGACCCGATCTGGAGAGTCGTCGTTCAGCAAAGACTTTGCCGGACGCCACAGCGCTCGGATTGAGCCCAAAGCGAGTGTGAAATTGCACGTTTTCGTTGATCGTTCCAGCATCGAATTATTTGTGAATGATGGAGAGCGTGTGTTCTCCGAACGTATCTACCCTCCACCCGGCAGCGATGGGATCGAACTCTACGCAAACGGGAGTGGCGGAAGAGTGATAGCACTGAACATGTGGAAGATGGCCTCGATCTGGAAGTAATCCTGATTCTGAAGCATCGGACCGAAGCAACCCCTTTTTGGCTTTTCCTCACGCAAGCGCCGGCCGGCGCAATTGCTACCCCGCTGCTCCCGTAACCGACCTTAGGTTTACGAAACTTTACGGTTGTTGACCGAGTTTTTACCCATTGGGTGGCTTGCTGAGTGTTGAATATAGACATGATGCCCGTAATCCGCCTGAATCGCCGTGATCGGAATAACTGCGCATGAGTGGTTGCGCAGAATTCAAGGCGGGTATCCGATCGTCTTTTAGCCGCAGCTTCCGGCTCCTCGCTCTCGTACCGTTCGCCATTCTCCTGATGACCCCGTCTTCCAGCGCTCAGGAAACCATCGCGCCAACTTCTGCTCCGAGTTTCTCGATTAACGGCATCGTCAAGTCCGGCAACACGCCCATCCCAGGAGCGACGGTCACCGCCATCAATTCCTCAAACCAGGAAAAAACCACGACATCCACTGACATCAATGGCGCTTACTCGCTACAGGTTAGCGCGCAGGGAAAGTATCAACTGCGGGTTGAAATGCCGGCGTTTGCGGTGGGCACGCGGGAAGTGAAGCTGGGCACGACGGACACCAGTCAAGCCGGTACGGCGCAACCAGAGTTGTCTCAGCCAGTCGCTCACGCCGACGTTGAACTGACTCTGCTCTCGCGAACTCAGCAGGCCGCCCGGGCACCAGAGCGTCCTGCTGGCGCCCGCAGCGGACGAGGTTTCCAAAGCATGTCGGTGATGCAGGGATTGGCCAGCGCAGAAAGCGGCAATGGAGCTGGAACGGACCAGATCGTGCCTTCCGGTATGCCAGTGCCGGGAATTGCGCCGGACGTCGCGACTGAATCGGTTTCAGTTTCGGGTACTTCGTCGGGCGTGGGCATGTTCGGAATGAATACCGACGAACTCGACCAGCGAATGCGTGAAGGCCGGGAGCAGGGTGGCGGCTTTGGCGGGGGAGGCGGACCAGGCGGTGGCTCAGGAGGCGGCGGCATGCCTGGTGGCGGAAGCGGAGGCGGATTTCCTGGTGGTGGAGGCGGCGGCGGGTTCGGAGGTTTCGGCGGCGGTGGCGGCCCGGGCGGCGCCATGGTTCTGGGCGGCGGTAGAGGCAGGTTTGACGTCAATCGACCGCACGGTTCGGTTTATTACTCAGTTGCCAATTCGGCGCTCGATGCCGCACCCTATTCGCTCAACGAAACCGCCACTAACAAGGCGAGCTACATGCGGCAGCGTTTTGGGGCTTCATTGGGCGGGCCACTGAATATCCCCGGAATTTATAAAGGCGGCAGCAAGACTTTTTTCTTCGTGAATTACAACGGCTCTCGCGGGGACTCACCGTTTGACGCTTTCTCGTTTGTGCCTACGGCGGCGGAGCGGGCCGGTGATTTTTCAGCGGTCCCGGGAATTCAGCTGGTGAATCCGAGTAACGGACAGCCGATTCCTGGAAATAATTTTCAGAATGCGGGAATCGCAATCAATCCGGCGGCACAGGGGCTTCTGCCATTCATTCCCCAGCCCAACGTTTCGGTACAGGCGGCGAATCAGCCAAATTTTCATTTCGTCACCTCGACCCTCAACGACAGCGATGACTTGAATATCCGGCTGAACCGGTCTTTGGGTGGCACCACCCGGCAACGCGGCCAGCGGGGCCAGCGAGGTCCACAAAACAATCTCACTTTCGGACTTCACTACCACGCCGCCAGCGCGAATCTGACCAATCCTTTTCCCAGCGTGGGCGGGCACACCAGCACCCGCAGTTTCGATGTCCCGGTCGGATATGTGCGAACGTTCGGCAAGATCGTCAACAACGCTCGCGTGGACTTCAACCGATCCCGGATCAGCACGCAAAACCTTTACGCCTTCAATCAGGACATCACCGGCGACCTGGGGATCGCGGGAGTTTCGACGAATCCATTCGACTGGGGTTTGCCCAATCTTTCCTTCAGTCATTTCGGCAGCCTCAACGATACCAATCCGAAATTGCTGCGCAACCAGACCTGGACGTTTTCCGACAACATGATTTACCGGCGCGGAAAACATACATGGCGATGGGGCGGCGATTTCCGGCGTATTCAGGTCAACACCCAGACCGACAGCAACGCTCGCGGCACTTTCACTTTCACCGGGGTGAACAGTGGTTATGATTTTGCCGATTTCCTGCTGGGGCTTCCGCAGCTGACCTCGGTTCAATTCGGCGACAGCGGTTATCACTTTCGCGGCAATTCCTGGGATCTGTTCGCGCAGGATGAATGGCGCCTGCGCGGCAATCTGACTTTGAACCTGGGCGTGCGTTACGAATATTTTTCGCCCTTTTCCGAAATCAACAATCGGGTTGTAAATCTGGACTTGCCGGCGGGCTTCACTTCTCCGCCGGTGCCGGTGCAGGTGGGCCAGACCGGCCCCTACAACGGACAGTTTCCGATCACTCTGGTACGGCCTGACCGCAACAATTTCGCGCCCCGCCTGGGGCTGGCGTGGAAGCCGCTGCGGAACACCGTGGTGCGAGCCGGCTACGGCATCAACTACAACACCAGCGCTTACCAGAGCATCGTGCAGAACCTGGCCTTCCAGCCGCCGTTTTCTACGACCGCGACCAATACCCAATCGGCAACCACGCTCCTGACTCTGCAAAATGGATTTCCGCCGGTGGCGCCCGGTTCCATCACCAATAATTTTGGCGTCGATCCTGATTACCGGCTGGGCTATGCGCAGATCTGGAATGTGGACATACAGCAGCAGATTCGTCCCACGCTGATTATGAATCTCGATTACACGGGAACCAAAGGCACCCGGCTCGATATTCTGGAAGCGCCGAACCGCACCGCAACCGGAGTTCTTTTTCCCGGGGTGCAGCCCTTCTACTTTGAAGACTCGGTCGGAGATTCGACGGCCAATGCGCTCTCGGTGCGAGTGCGCAAACGACTTCAGGCAGGGTTCTCGATTGGCGGCCGTTACACATTTTCCAAGTCATTGGACAACGCTTCCACCATCGGGAGCGGCGAGCCGCTGGTGGCCCAAGGCTCGGGGCGCAGCGCGATTTCGGGCACGACCAACGTGGCCCAGAATGCTTTCGACCTTGAGGCTGAACGTGGTTTATCCAGCTTCGATCAGCGCCATAGTTTTACCGCCGACTATTTGTGGGAGCTTCCCTTTGGCCACGAACGGCGTTGGTTGAGCACCAGCAGTCCGCTGCGGGCCGTTCTGGGTGACTGGAACTGGAGCGGTGACTGGACGATTTCCTCAGGACTGCCTTTCACTCCCAGAATTCTGGGCGATCCGCTGGATGTGAATCGCGGCACAAATGGCACGGTGCGAGCCGATGTCGTGCCCGGACAGCTAGTCAGCCTTTCCAATCCGTCGATCGCGGAGTGGTTCAATACGGCGGCATTTACCACACCGGCGGGGGCATTCGGCGATGCTCGCCGCAACAGCATTGAAGGACCGGGCAGCCGTTTGTTCGATATGGCGTTCACCAAGATTTTTCCTATCAGCGAATCGCGGTTTCTGGAATTCCGGGCGCAGTTCTCGAACGTTTTTAACACTCCGCAATATGTCAGCATCGACACTGTCGTGAACTCTCCGACGTTTGGCCGTGTAATTTCGGTGGGAGGAATGCGTTCCCTGCAGCTGACCGCCAGGTTTAGATTCTGATGCTTACCGCTTTCATTTGCGAGCGCCCGTCTATTTCCAAATCAAGCGGGCGCGCCCGTGGCTCGGTTGCCGTGTTTCTGGCGATGCTGATGCTCTGCGTCTCGCTGGTATCGCAAGACTCGAAGGAATACACATTCAAATCAACCAGCGAACTGGTGCTGGTGAATGTGACCGTGCGGGACAGCAAGGGCAATCCGGTGCGCGATTTGAAGCGCGAAGATTTTACCGTCCTCGAAGACAACAAGCCGCAACAGATAGTTTCTTTCGATCAGGAGAACACCGACGCGGTGCTTTCGACGGCGGCGTCAGAGGCAGCTTTACTCGCGCCTTCACCAGCCCGGAAAGACCAGCCTGCGCCCTCGCTCGAAGCCCGTCCGTTGAAAGACCGGCGTCTGATCATTCTGTTCTTTGATCTCAGCTCCATGCAGCCGGATGAAATCGACCGCGCCACCGCCGCCGCGCAAAACTATGTAGATAAACAGATGGTGGCCGCGGACCTGGTCTCGGTCGTCTCCCTGGGCAGCGGGCTGAACGTGAATCAGGACTTCACGTCCGACAAGGTGTTGTTGAAAAAAGCGTTACAGACTTTCAACCTGGGAGCGGGCGGCGGTTTTGAGGAAGGCAGCACCGGCAGCACTGAAGGAACGTCTGAAACCGGCGGTTCATTCACCGTCGACGATACCGAATACAACGTTTTCAATACGGACCGCAGGCTCCAGGCATTAAGGTCAATCGCCGACAAACTTTCAGCCATCGAAGAAAAAAAGTCTTTGATTTATTTTTCCAGCGGGATGGACCGCACTGGAATCGAAAACCAGTCGCAGCTGCGATCCGCCACCAACGCGGCGGTGCGCGCCAACATGGCGATTTACACCATGGATATTCGCGGACTTCAGGCCCTGGTAGCAGGAGGCGAAGCGCAAAATGCAAGCATGCGCGGGACTTCTCCTTATTCCGGGAAGTCAGTGGCGAGCCAGTACGACTCTAACGCTACCACCCAGGAAACGCTGGTCACTCTGGCCGGCGACACCGGCGGACGCGCGTTTCTAGACTCCAACGATTTCGGGCGCGTGTTTACCGGCGTGCAACAGGACACTTCGCTGTACTATCTGCTGGGGTATCACAGCTCGAATGCGGCACGTGACGGGCATTTCCGGCGGATCACGGTGCGGGTCAACCGGCCCGGAGTCAAAATCGACTTTCGCCGCGGCTACTATGCACCCGCCGATTTTCAGCATTCGACTCGCGATGACCGCGAACGCCAGCTGGACGAGGAACTGGCCTCCGATCTTTCGACCACCGATCTGCCGGTTTATTTATCGGCTGCGTACTTTCGCATTGCCGAGCGCAAATTTTATGTGCCAGTCTCGGTGGTCGTTCCCGGCTCGCAAATTCCCTTCACTCATAGCAACGATCAGGACCGCGCGACCCTGGATGTCCTCGGCGTCGTCACCGATCCTGAGAAGCGGCCGGTGGGTCAGATTCGCGATACGGTGAAACTGGCATTGAACGTTTCCCAACTGGTGCAACGGAAAAACGTGCAGTACAACAGCGGATTTGTTTTGCCGCCGGGCGCCTATCATTTGAAGTTTGTAGTGCGAGAAAACCAGGGTGGACGGCTGGGTTCGTTCGAAACCGACTTTGCGGTTCCCGACCTGAAATCGGTGCCGCTAAAGTTAAGCTCCATCGTGCTGGCCAACCAGTTGCAGCCGAACACCCGGAAAAAGACCGACAACCCACTCATTCGCGACGGGTCAGAGGTTATTCCCAGCGTCACTCACGTATTCTCATCCGGCCAGCATTTGTACTTCTACTACGAGGTTTACGATCCGGGTCGCGCATTGACCAATGCAAATGCGACCTTGGCCGATCGTAAGAACCCGGCGATTCACCTCATGACCAACGTTGCTTTTTTTCGTGGAAATACCAAAGCCTACGAGACCCCGCTGGTTGAGAGCGCGCAACTGAATGCGCCAGATCGCAAAGCTGCGATTTTTCAACTCGATGTTCCGCTGACCCAGTTGAAGCCCGGCTTCTATACCTGCCAGATCAACGTCATCGACGATGCTGCGGGACAGTTCCGCTTTCCCCGGCTGTCTTTACTAGTTCGCGAGTAGTTATGGAGGACGGGCGCCCTAGCCCGTCTTACACAAGCCATCGCCTGACGGGCGGGACGCCCGTCATCCACCCTGGACAATCTATCGAGACGGTTTTCCTGCCTGCTATAATTGAAAACGGGTTGCAATAAGGAACTCCATGCCTCTTCCTGAAACCGAAATTCCCGGACGTCTGCAGGCGGAACTTATGTCGCGAGGTTTGCGCATGACTCGCCAGCGCCGCACCATTCTGAGCGTTGTCGAAACCGCCAAGCAGCATCTTGACGCCAGCCAGTTACTTCGTCGCGCCCGGCGCATCGATCCGCAGATTGACCGGGTGACCGTTTATCGCACTCTTGGACTGTTGAAGCGTCACGGACTGATCGATGAACTCGACCTGATGCACATGCAGGGAGAGAAACACTTCTACGAACGCCGCCCCCAGCGCGATCACATTCACATGGCCTGCCTGCGATGCGGCAAGATTACCGAATTTGAAAGCGATCTGTTCGATCGACTCAAGGGCCAGATTCAACGAGATTGCCGCTTCCATATTGTCATTACCCGGCTTGAAGTTGGCGGCTACTGCGCGCAGTGCCGTGCCACCGAGCAAGCCAAGGCCTAGATTTTTGCGCGCTGGTAGAATGCTGCCCCGCACCATCCCTCAAAGGCACACAAGCTGTGTCACGAAGTCTCCGCGATTTCCAGGTTTCACACCGGTTGCATTTAGTTGCAAACGCAACGCAACACAAAATCTTCTCGAAAATTGACGCTGTGCGACGAATTCGTTACATTGATTGCAGTCCCAATCAGTTGCAACCGCTTTGCAACTGCAGACAGCGGCGGCTGAACCTACTTATGAAAACAGCCTTTGTTGTCTCTCTGCTTGTCGGGCTTCTCTCAACAGCTGGTCACGCCCAGGAACGCCCCTACTTCGTCACCTACTCGCATGAAATGGAAG
Source organism: Terriglobia bacterium (assembly GCA_963733545.1). Taxonomy (GTDB): domain Bacteria; phylum Acidobacteriota; class Terriglobia; order Terriglobales; family Acidobacteriaceae; genus JAIQFF01. The sequence continues at coordinate 1,630,799 of CAVTDQ010000007.1, read as the reverse complement.
AACCGGGGAACCTCGATATCGAGTTCTTCAACGCAGTGGGGAAACCTCCGGGAGGAAACCGCTTCATCGGCAGCAACATCGAATTTGAATACGGCGCCACCGCCTGGTGGACGACGGAATTTTATCTGGACGGCCAGGTGACCGTACACGACAGCACTATCTTTACCGGCTACCGCTGGGAAAATCGCTTCCGGCCGCTGCTGCGTGAACACTGGATCAATCCGGTCATTTATATCGAATTTGAAAATACCAGCGCCGACAAAGCGTTGCGTGAAGTGGTGGGTCACGACGGCAAAGATGACTTTCTCGGCTCCAACTCCGAAGCCCGGCAGGATAAAGAGCGCGAACTCGAGCTCAAGCTGATTCTGGGCAGCAACTACAAGGGATGGAACATCAGCGAAAACATTATCGCGGAGAAGAATCTTTCCAATGAGCCCTGGGAATTTGGCTATGCGGTCGGCGCAAGCCGCCCGCTCAGCCTGGCGGCCAGCGCTCACGACTGCACTTTTTGCGGGGAGAAATTTCAGGCAGGTGTTGAAATGTACGGCGGCCTGGGCGATCGCTACAGCTTCGGGCTGAACGATACCTCACACTATCTTGGTCCCCTGATTAATTGGACGGCGCCGAACGGAATGACCCTATCGTTTTCTCCCCAGTTTGGATTGAACGACTTCAGCATTCCGCGCCTGTACCGTTTTGGAGTCTCATACGAAATTGACCAGTTATTCGGCAGGTTCCATCGAGGTGCTCGATGATCCGCAGAGTCTCTCCCCTGCTGCTGGTGTTGCTGCTGGCGGCTTTCTGCTTCGGCGCAGCGGATGGCGGCTGGCTCAAACATGTTCCTGCAGGTGACCACGAAAAGATGAACCCGTATCGCGATCAGCCCGATGCGATTGCCGCCGGACGCAGGATTTTTGTAGACCGCTGCTCACACTGTCATGGTGAAAATGCCGAGGGCATCAGGAAACGTCCGTCGTTGAAGAGCGAGCGGGTGCAACAGCAAGCCAGCGAAGGCGATTTACACTGGTTGCTGGTCAACGGAAATATGGGCAAAGGCATGCCCTCGTGGGCAAAGCTTCCAGACCAGCAACTCTGGCAGGTCATTTCCTACGTAAGATCTCTGCGCGATTGATACCAGCAACTCCCCCCGCAAATCCCAGTGGTTCGACTTACTAAAATCAAAAAACGACTGGGATCCAGTTCTCAGTCTTCAGTTCTCAGTTCTCAGCGCAGAACGCTGTAACATCCGCGGCCTGATTCGGCATCTTTTAATAATGTAAAGTATTGTAAAAGCGGAGGATAAGCCGCAACCGGGATATAATTTCTGGAGTCAAATGGCTACGCGTGTAGGGCTCGGGAGCATGGAGCGATGACATTGATTGCCGAAAACCGGTGGTGGCGGACCAGCAAGTCGCTTCGCTTCGACGTTTTCACCACTTGTACGTTGGCTGCGACCTCATTTTTGCTGGGCTGCAGCGGTAGTTCCAAGCCCAGCACAGCGCGGGCGGCCACCCAGACCGTAGTGCCGGTGGCGGTGGCAACTGCCGAAAAACGCGACGTGCCGGTGTACCTGAAGGGCTTGGGAACGGTAACCGCGTCCAACACGGTCAGCGTGAAAAGCCGAGTCGATGGTCAGCTGGCCCAGGTCAATTTTAAGGAAGGCCAGCACGTAAAAAAAGGAGAACTGCTGGCGGTCATCGATCCCCGGCCCTTCCAGGTGGCGCTCGATCAAGCCCAGGCCACTTTATTCCGCGACCAGGCACAACTTAAAGACGCGCAACTGAACTATGAGCGTTTCAAAAGCCTGCTGAATGAATCCGGCGCAATGTCGCAGCAGCAGGTCGATACTCAGAAAGCTTCAGCGGACCAGCTGGAAGGGGCGGTTCGCGGCGACCAGGCACAGATTGATAACGCCAAACTGAATCTGGTTTATTCCCACATCACCGCGCCGATTGATGGACGCATCGGACTCAGGCTGGTTGATGTCGGCAATATGGTCCACGCCTCGGATACCAATCCTCTGCTGGTAATCACGCAACTGCAGCCGATCGCGGTTGTTTTCACGTTGCCCGAAGACAATCTGGTCACAGTTTCCCAGCACATGCATGGAAGCACTCTTCCGGTCGAAGCTTACAGCCGTGATGATCTGACCAAGCTGGCCACAGGAAAGTTGTTGACCATCGATAATCAGATTGACCAGACCACCGGCACGGGACGGTTGAAAGCGATGTTCGACAACCCGGACGATGCTCTCTGGCCCAACCAGTTTGTGAATGTCCGGCTGCTGCTGGAGATGCATAAGGACAGCATCGTGATTCCGTCGGTAGCAGTCCAGACCGGACCTCAGGGAAGTTATGTCTTCACCGTCAAACCCGACAAGACGGTCGCGGTCAGCCAGGTCACGGTTTCGTTCACTCAGAACAATGTGGCTTCGATCGCCAGCGGGGTGTCGCCGGGCGATATCGTGGTTGTCGATGGACAAGACAAGCTGCAGGCGGGCAGCAAAGTCGATCCGCACACCAACGCTGGGGGAGGAAACCGTAATGCCCAACCTTCAGCGTCGCAGCCTGCTGCAACCTCCGGCACGGGAGCGCCATGAACCCGTCGCGGCTTTTTATTCTTCGTCCGGTCGCGACGACTCTGCTGATGGTCGGACTTCTGCTGGTCGGCATCGTCGCCTACACCCAGCTTCCGGTCTCCGCCCTTCCCGAAGTTGACTATCCCACCATCCAGGTTGTGACCTTTTATCCCGGGGCGGACCCGGACGTGATGGCGTCTTCAGTAACCGCGCCGCTGGAGCGCCAGTTCGGCCAGGTGCCCGGGCTGAGCCAGATGACGTCCACCAGTTCGCTGGGCAGCTCCATCATCACGCTGCAATTTAATCTCGAACAGAATATCGACGTCGAGGAGCAGCAGGTTCAGGCCGCGATCAACGCGGCCACCACTTATCTGCCGAAAGACCTGCCCAATCCGCCGATCTACAGCAAAGTGAATCCGGCGGACTCGCCGATCCTGACACTTTGGCGCTTAACCTCGGATACGCTGCCGCTTTCAAAAGTCGAAGACCTTGCGGACACCGCGCTGGCGCAGAAAATCTCGCAACTCCCCGGCGTCGGCCTGGTTTCGATCAGCGGCGGGCAAAAGCCGGCAGTACGGATTCAGGCGAATCCCACGGCGCTGGCCTCTTATGGACTGAGCCTGGAAGACATTCGCACCGCACTCGCGGCTGCCAACGTGAACCAGGCCAAAGGCACGCTCGACGGTCCGCGGCAGTCATTCACCATCGGCGCCAACGATCAGCTTGACTCGAGCGCGCAGTACAACAGTGTCGTGGTTGCGTATAAAAATGGCGCGCCGGTGCGGCTTTCCGATATCGCCACCGCCGTCGACAGCGCGGAAAACGTGAAACAGGCCGCCTGGATGAACACTACTCCGGCGGTAATCGTGAATATTCAACGCCAGCCCGGCAGCAACATCATCAGCGTTGCCGACCGGGTAAAGCTTCTGCTGAAGCAGCTGCAGTCCTCGCTTCCCGCCGCGGTGAAAGTTCAGGTCCTCACCGATCGCACCGAGACCATTCGCGCCTCGGTAAAAGATGTTCAGTTCGAGCTGATGCTCACCATCGGGCTGGTGGTGATGGTGATTTTTCTCTTCCTGCGCAATCTTTCCGCCACCGTGATTCCCAGCGTCGCGGTACCGCTCTCGCTGGTGGGAACATTCGGCGTGATGTACCTGCTGGGCTACAGCCTGAACAACCTGACCCTGATGGCGTTGACCATCTCCACCGGCTTTGTGGTCGATGACGCCATCGTGATGATCGAAAACATCGAGCGCTATCTGGAAGAAGGAGACGCGCCGCTGGACGCGGCATTGAAAGGCGCAGGACAGATCGGCTTCACCATCGTTTCGCTTGACCGTTTCGCTGATCGCGGTGCTGATTCCCCTGCTGTTCATGGGCGACATCGTAGGACGTCTGTTCCGCGAATTCGCGGTGACCCTCGCGGTCACGATCCTGGTTTCGGCAGTGGTTTCACTGACTCTGACGCCGATGATGTGTGCCAAGCTGCTGAAGCGGCACGATCCCAAGCATCGCAGCCGTTTCTACAATTCTACTGAGAATTTTTACAACCGGGTCATCGAGTTTTATGGACGCACTCTGAAATTTGTTTTGCAGCATCAGACCACCACCCTGCTGGTGACGGCAGGGACTTTGGTCTTAACCTTGTTCCTGTACGTGGTCGTACCCAAGGGATTCTTTCCGGTGCAGGATACCGGTGTGATTCTCGGCATCTCCGAAGGTCCGCAGAATACTTCCTTCAGCGCCCTGGCGCAACGTCAGCAGGCGCTGGCCCAGGTCATCCTTCGAAAGATCCGGATGTACAAAGCCTCTCTTCTTTCATTGGAATCGACGGCACCAACTCCACTCCGAACAGCGGACGCATTCAGATCAATCTGAAGCCGCGTGACCAGCGCAAGTCGACCGCCTCTGAAATCATCCGCAGGCTGCAGCCGGAACTGGCCAAGGTGAACGGCATCACCTTGTATATGCAACCGGTGCAGGATTTGACAGTGGAAGACCGGGTCAGCCGCACCCAGTATCAATACTCGATGGAGGACGCCGACGCGCAGGAGCTTGTCGCTGTGGGCGCCGCAGCTGGTCGACGAACTTCGCAAGCTTCCCTCCATGCGTGACGTGGCCAGCGACCAGCAGAATGGCGGACTCAAGGCAGACCTGGTGATTGATCGCGATACCGCGTCCCGTCTGGGCATTCTGCCGCAGGCGATCGACGACACCTTATACGACGCTTTCGGACAGCGTCAGGTCTCGACCATCTTCACTCAGCTGAACCAATATCACGTCGTGCTGGAAGTCGATCCGCAGTTCCAGCAGAATCCGGATTCGCTCAAAACATTTACGTAAACGCCAGCGGCGGAAGCCAGGTTCCGCTGGCCTCCTTCAGTCATTTTCAAACTTCCAATACGGCGCTGGCGATCAACCACCAGGGACAATTTCCAGTCGTGACACTTTCGTTCAATCTCGCGCCCGGAGTTTCACTGGGAGAAGCGACCCAGGCGATCGATGAAGCCGAGCAGGACATCCATCTTCCGCCCAGCATTCACACCAGCTTCCAGGGAACCGCCGCCGCATTTCACAATTCGCTTTCTTCCGAACCCTGCCTGATTCTGGCGGCGATCATCACCGTGTATATCGTGCTGGGAGTTTTGTATGAGAGCTATATTCATCCGCATCACGATTCTCTCCACGCTGCCTTCGGCAGGAGTCGGCGCGATCCTGGCGCTGCTCATCACCGGCAACGATCTCGGCGTGGTCGCGCTGATCGGAATCATTCTGCTGATCGGCATCGTGAAGAAGAACGCCATCATGATGATCGACTTCGCGCTGGAAGCAGAGCGGATGAACATAAGCCGCCCGAGGAAGCGATCTTTCAGGCCTGCCTGTTGCGCTTCCGTCCCATCATGATGACCACGATGGCGGCGCTGCTCGGCGGATTGCCGCTGGCGCTGGGCAGCGGCACCGGATCAGAACTGCGCCATCCTCTGGGCATCACGATCGTTGGCGGACTGCTGGTCAGCCAGTTGCTGACTCTCTACACCACGCCGGTTGTTTATCTCTGGTTCGACCGCCTGGCGCAACGTTTCTCGCGATTTGAATATCGGCAATCCGATCGAGGAACCGAGCGGAGCTCGCGGCTAGGCGATTAGACTGAGCGTCCTATGAATATTTCCGCTCCATTCATTAAGCGTCCGGTTGGCACGTCGCTGCTGGCAGCGGCGCTGCTGATGGCGGGAGCCCTCGCGTTCCACTTCCTGCCGGTCGCGCCCTTGCCGCAGGTCGAATTTCCCGTCATCTCAGGTCGGCGCAGGTCTGCCGGGCGCAAGTCCGGAAACCATGGCTTCCGCGGTGGCGACTCCGCTGGAACGCCAATTCGGACGCATCGCCGGCATCAACCAGATGACCTCCACCAGCCAGTTGGGGTCGACCGGCATCGTTCTGCAATTCGATCTCAATCGCAATATCGATGCCGCCGCTCGCGATGTGCAGGCCGCGATCAATGCCGCGCGCAGCCAACTTCCCGCCAACTTGCCCGGCAATCCCACCTACCGCAAAGTGAATCCGGCGGACGCGCCGGTCCTGATTCTGGCGCTGACTTCCGACACCATCACCTTGCCGCACATGTACGACGCCGCCGATTCCATCCTCGTCGCAGAAACTGGCGCAGGTCGATGGCGTCGGACAAGTGTTCGTAGGTGGCGGCGCCAACCGGCGGTGCGCGCCGAAGTGAATCCGACTCTGCTGAACAAGCTGGGCGTCGGACTGGACACGGTACGCACTGCGCTGGGCACCTGCCAACGCCAACCGCCCAAAGGGCGAGTTGAGCGGACGCAGTCAATGCCTGGACGCATCGACGACAACGATCAGATCTTTACCGCCGACCAATACCGAACGCTGATCGTTTCCTACAACAACGGAGCGGCGGTGCGGCTGGGCGACGTCGGCAACGTGCAGGATTCCGTCGAGGACATCCGCAACCATGGGCCTTTCCGAACGGCAAGCCGGCAGTCCTGATCATCATCTTCCGCCAGCCCGGCGCGAACATCATTGACACCGTCGATCGCGTGCTGCGCTGCCTTGCCGCAGCTTGCAGTCTTCCATCTCTCCGGCGATTAGATGTCGACGTCGTCATGGACCGCACCACCACCATTCGCGCCTCGGTGCATGACATCGAATTCACGCTGATGATTTCGGTGTTCCTGGTCATCCTGGTTGTGTTCGCTTTCCTGCGGACCTTCCGCGCCACCATCATCCCCAGCATTGCGGTTCCGCTCTCGCTGGTTGGGACTTTCGGCGGTGATGTATCTGCTGGATTACAGCCTGGACAATCTTTCTCTGATGGCGCTGGCCATTTCGACCGGCTTCGTGGTCGACGACGCCATCGTCGTGCTGGAAAACATTACGCGCCATCTCGAGCAAGGCATGCCGCCGGTGCAGGCTGCCTTCCGGGGCGCGCGCGAGATCGGATTCACCGTGCTCTCCATGAGCACTTCGCTGGTCGCGGTATTCATTCCGATCCTGATGATGGGCGGCATCGTCGGCCGTCTGTTCCGCGAGTTCGCGGTCACGCTCAGCATCGCGATCGCCGTCTCGCTGCTGGTGTCGCTTACCACTGACGCCGATGATGTGCGCCAAGTTTCTGCAGCCGCTCGGAAAGGAGAAGCACGGCCGCTTCTACCGCTTCAGCGAGACAGTTTTCGACTGGACTCCTCGAACTTTATAGCGTGCGCTTGAGCTGGGTCTTGCGGCACCAGCCGCTGACCCTGTTGATCACCATCGCCACGGCTGCCCTCAGCGTCTATCTCTACATCCAGGTGCCCAAGGGATTCTTCCCGCAGCAGGACACCGGCCGCGTGATGGGATCGGTGCAGGCCGCGCAGGACATTTCCTTTGCCGCGATGCAGCAAGAAATGCAGCAGTTTGTGAGCATCGTCATGCATGATCCGACGGTGCAGACGATTGTTGGTTTCGCCGGCGGCAATACCTCGACCAACCAGGGCCGCATGTTCATCACGCTCAAACCGCTGGCGGAGCGAAAGCTCAGCGCCGACCAGGTGATCGGCCGACTGCGCCGCAAACTGGCGGTTGTGCCGGGCGCCACCCTATTCATGCAGTCCGCGCAGGACCTCACCATCGGCGGCCGCCAGAGCCAGGCGCAATATCCAGTACACGCTGCAAGGCGAAGATCTGAACGAACTGAATTACTGGGCCCCTCGTCTCCTGCAGAAACTGCGCACGCTGCCAGAACTGCGCGACGTAAATACCGACCAGCAGGACAAGGGTCTGGAGGCAACCGTGATCATCGATCGCGACACCGCTTCGCGGCTGGGGGTTTCTCCGCAGACATCGACAATGCGCTTTACGACGCCTTCGGGCAGCGCCAGGTCTCGACCATGTATAAGCAACTGAACCAGTATCACGTGGTCATGGAAGTTGATCCGCGAATTTTCCAACAGCACCGGACGCGCTGCAGAATATCTATGTCGCGCTCGTCGAACGGAACGCAGGTTCCACTGGCCGCATTCGCCCATTTTGGCCCGTCGAATACGCCGCTCGGCCGTCAGCCACCAGGGCCAATTTCCCTGCGGTCACATTGTCGTTCAATCTCGCGCCCAATGTTTCTCTGGGACAGGCCACCCAGGCCATCGAACAGCGCGCAAAGTGCAATCAATTTCCCGGCCACCATTCATGCCAGCTTTCAGGGAACGGCGGCGGCCTTCCAGGAATCCCTTGCCAGTGAGCCGTTGCTGATTCTCGCGGCGCTGGTGACGGTCTACATCGTGCTGGGAATTCTCTACGAAAGTTATATCCATCCCATCACCATTCTTTCGACTCTGCCTTCGGCCGGGGTGGGCGCATTGCTGGCGTTGCTGCTCACTCACAGCGAACTTAACGTGATGGGGCTGATCGGCATCATTCTGCTGATCGGCATTGTGAAAAAGAACGCCATCATGATGATCGATTTCGCGCTGGAGGCCGAACGCGCGAAGGCAAGAGTCCCGCAGACGTCGATCTACGAAGCCTGCATGCTGCGCTTCCGGCCCATCATGATGACCACCATGGCCGCGCTGCTCGGCGGGTTGCCGCTGGCCCTGGGAACCGGCACCGGCTCGGAATTGCGCCAGCCGCTCGGAATCACGATCGTCGGCGGATTGATCTTGAGCCAGGCGCTTACGCTGTTCACCACGCCGGTCGTCTATCTCTATCTCGATCGCTTCCGCCTGATGCTGAAACGCGAAAAGCAAAGCGATCCCAGCGAGATATCGCCGCTCTCTCCCCGGCCCAGCGGCGCCGATTAATGCACCTTGTTCCGTAAGGTAAGTTTAAGCCGCTAGCGTAACCCCCGCGAGTGGCGGCGAGTAACATCACACAGTAGAGTTCCAACACCCTTGTCATCCTGAGCGCAGCGGCGGCTTCGCACAGCGAAGCAGCTGCGGAGTCGAAGGACCTCTATGAGCGCCACAAGCGCTGTTCATATTAGGTGGCTTTAAAAATTCGAACCGTTCGTGACACACCTAGGGGTCCTTCGACTGCGGACAGCTCTTCGCAAAGCGAAGAGCTATCCTCCGCTCAGGATGACATTAAAAATGTTCCAAGGACGTTTGCAGACAGATTTTTCCACCCGCATTCTTGTTAGTGCCGGTGACCATGCCGGTGGGGATGGGAATGAAGGGTGCCGGGCCCATGAGCGTGACGATGGGCATGAACCAGGTTCGCGCCGAGTAAGAGCTCGTGATCGTTCAATATTTCCGCGGGCGATCCTGACGCGATAATCCGTCCCTGCTGAAAGACATGACAGTAGTCGGCAATGTCTTCGATCAGGTCCAGATCGTGGGTTGCAGTGACCACTGTTTTCTTGCCACCGCTGCAGTCCACCAGAAAATCAATCATCTGGCTCTCGCTTTTAGGATCGAGAGCGGCGGTAGGTTCGTCCAGCAGCAAGACATCGGGATCGAGAATCAGAACCGAGGCCAACGCTACGCGTTTTTTTTCTCCCGTAGAAAGGTGATAGGGCGATCGCTCCCTCAAATGCGTGATTTCCATCTGCTCGAGCATCGCGTTAACGCGAAGACGGATTTTTTCCCTGGGCCACTGCAGCTGCAAAGGCCCGAAAGCAATCTCGTCAAATACCGTAGGGTTGAACAACTGCACGTCAGGGTTCTGGAACACCAGCGCAACCCGGCGCCGGAAATCGTATTCCACTTCTCCACTCAGCCGGCTTTCGGTCAAGGGCTCTCCCTGAAAGAAGACGGTTCCTTTCTGAGGAAACAACAGGCCATCGAGGGCGCTGAGAAGAGTTGATTTTCCGGACCCATTGGCTCCCAAGAGAGCAACTCTCTGTCCCGGCATAATGGAAAGATTCAGCCCGTCCAGAGCGGTGAGTTTGTGATAGCTGTAGCTCACCTCGCGCGCTTCAAAAACAGGCACGGTCACGGGTTGGCCTCTTGGCAAATTTCGCACTGCCACTTTTTACAAGATACGAGCTCATCATCCCAACCTCATTGTCCCAACCAGAACGCCGCGACCGCTATAGTGAGAAAAAGAGCGAGCATGACCCAATCGAACCAGGCAGTGTGAAATTCGTCCAGCAAATAAACTTCGCCTTGAAAGCCGCGCGACCGCATGGCCTGATAAACGTCGCCGCTGAGCTGCAGCGTTTTGGACATCAGCACCGCCGCGCTCGCAGTGACCGCCCGGCGCTGCTCGCGTCCCTCAAGATGCCCGACCATACGGCTCTTGCGGGATGTGAACATATCGTGCGCGCTGCGCAGCAACAGGAAAATGTAGCGGTAGGTCATGCCCAGGATTACCACCAGCACAACGGGTATTTTTAACACCCGCAATGCCTTCAGCAGTGCGCTCCAGGGAGTGGAGAGCACCAGCAAGACAGAAAAAGTTGCAGCTGTTTCGGCACGCAAGATCAGGTACATCGCGGCGTGCAGCCCTTGCGCGGTGACCGCCCATCGTGGAAACGGCAGAGAATAAATGACTCGCCCCGGGGTGAGAAATAATGCGGGAAAGGAAATGACGCCGGTGAATGCGAGCACACCCAACCAGACTCGCTTCGCAAGGGTTCCCAGCGGTATGCGGGAGGCAAGAGCGACGGCGAGAGCAATGATGAAAAGCATCGCGATCACCCACAAACGGCGCGACAGCGCCGCGATCACGGTCAGCGGCAGAATCGCCGCAATCTTCACCCTGGGATCAAGCCGCTGCAGCAAGCCATCCGTTTTGGCCAGTTCCTCGGCGTAGAACGCGTGCTCGAGGACGCCCACAAATGACGCGAGACTACCCTCAATCACACCTCGCGATCTCTTACGGCCGCGGGTCACGACGAGATCCGCGATGGCATGGTTTCTTTTCTGCCCAGCAGCCATCCCAGCACCAGGATGAAGGCGAGGATAAGTCCGCTGCCGAAGATCGCTGACATCGCATACCCGAAGGTGGGATGGTGCACAAAAGGAGGCGCGTATTGCGGGAATGGTGCGCTCCACAAACTGGACAAATGGGCCAACCCCTGTGGCTGCTGGGAGGGCGGAGCAACGTTTCCCGATGCGGCCGCGATCTGCTGCCGCATTTGCGGATTGGAAAAATCCTTTGCCCCCCACTCACCCCATGCCGTTCCCGCCGCCAGAATTCCAAGTGGAGTCAGAAGCATGAGCAACGCCAGCCGGATCCATAGCGGCCGGGTGCTCGTCCAGCTTGATTTCGCGGTGCGCGGTTGAGCGATTCCCGCGACTGCCCCAGATGATTTCTGACCCAGCAGGGCGGGATTCGAGCGCTGGAGATAAGCCACCACTCCGCCCGAAACAAAGAGTTCCGCCAGCCCCGCGAAAGTGAGATGCCCGATCATCATCGCCGGAATTGCAATGTGCAAAGCATAGGGAGCGTACAGAGGAGCGCCGCTGGCATCTGTGAAAAACAGCGGTTGAATTCCCAGTTCGCAGGCGGTAAAAAACGCCGCCGCATTTACCGCGGCATAGCCGGCGAGCGCCGCCGAAAGGATCCGGCGCGGTGATGTCACTGCCGTTCTGCCGGCCAGTGTCCGGTATACCAGGTGGGCAACCAGCGAACCGACGATCGCCATGTTGAAAGAATTCGCGCCAAAAGTTGTGATTCCGCCGTCGCCGAAAAACATCGCCTGAATCAGCAAGGCGATGGACACGGCCAGCATCGACGCCCAGGGACCCAGCACCACGGTTGCGGCCCCGACGCCGACCGCATGTCCGGTGGTCCCGCCGGGAAGGGGGACATTGAACATCATGATTACGAAACAGAATGCGCTGGCTACAGCCAGCAGCGGTATCAATCGGGTATTGAGCAGTCTCTTGACCCGGGCAAAGGCGCCGTACCAGAAAGGCATCGCGACGCCGTAAAGCACAGCACAAGTCGAAGGACTCAGATATCCGTCAGGAATATGCATGCGCGGGAAAAAGCTCGTGGGTAACCGGAATCACGCACGCGCTGGCTCAGCCGGAGGCGGCGCGGGCTGAGATTCTGGGGTTAGGGTAGCACAAACGAAATCTTCGCGTGCTCGAAGGGGTGCGCGCCATCCAACCTACTGCGCGGGGAAAAACAGTTGAAAACCGGGACAAATGTCAGTTGTGAATTTGACCGCTCAAGCCCTACCGGGCCACTTCAGAAACTGGCGCCGTTTTTTCCACTTTCGCCGTCCAGCCTTGAGAAACGATGCGCTGGCTGACAAATCGCTTTCCGCCAGTGACGGTGTGGATGGCGTCCAAAAGTTCCGATCCTGCGTCCATTTTGGCGACATATCCATGACCACCGACCTGCAAGGCATCGTCCACTATTTGCGGCGTGTCATTCTGGCTTAGAAAGATGACATGGGAATTTGGCGAGACATTCATCAGCCGGCTTGCAGCCTCGATACCGTTCATTCCCGGCAGGCTGATGTCCATCAACACAAGATCCGGTTGCAGTTCCTGGGCCTTCAGGACAGCTTGCTCGCCGTCAGCCGCCTGGCCGATCACGCATAAAGAAGAGTCATTTGAGATAACCGAACAAATTGCCCGCCTGATGGCAACATGGTCATCCACCACTAAAATCCGGGTTGCAGACATCATCGATGGCTTTCGGTATAGGTCCGGCTGAGGTTGGGGAACACTTCATAATACCAACTCACCGGGATTATTCGATACCCTAGAGTGTGTATACGGGGTCTACAGTCAACCTGAACAGAACGAGCCTTAAGTTTGGACGGCGGTGGCGAAAGACTTGACGGAACAATCCCCGCTGAGTGCAGGTTTCGGCTGGCGTTTGACTTGATCTTCGCATATGTTTCGCACTATTTCGCTTGCCGGCGCGGGGCGATTTGTTTAGTTATGAAGTAGAGTCTGTAGTCGACTTATAACGCTTGCACAGCGCCAACCAATGGCTTACTGGCTCAACCCTCCAAGCCGGATAACATGATCAATGAGACCTAGCCCTAGCAGGTTGTTGCTCCTGATTGTTGTGGGACTCGTCATTGCCAGCCCTCTCTCATTTGCCCGGAACGGCGAATTTTTCCTGTACTCGGGAACCTATACCGGATTCAAATTCATCTCGCACGGCAATCCCACTGGCGAAAGTCACAGTGAAGGCATTTACGTCAGCCGCTTCCGGCCGGCGACCGGAGAAATCACGGAAGCCCAACTGGCGGCAAAAATCAACAATCCCTCGTTTTTGGCCATCAGTCCTGACCATCGATTTCTCTATGCCGCCAGCGAAGATCCTCTCTCGGTAGGGCCAGCCCGCGATCACGAATCCTACATCAGCGCCTACGCGATCGACCTCAGGACGGGCAAGCTGCGCCTGCTAAATTCCGTGCCCAGCGGCGGCACCAGCACCTGCTATTTGTCGGTCGACAAGACCGGGCGCTACGTGCTGACCGCTAGTTACGGCAGCGGAAGCATTTCGATTTTGCGAGTCAAAAAAGACGGCTCGCTGGGCGAGCAGACGGCTTTCGTGCAGCACATCGGACACAGCGGAAATCAGACCATGGCGCATCCCAGCTCCAGCGATGTTTCGCCTGACAACCGCTTTGTGGTGGTGGCCGATCTCGGACTCGACAAGGTCTTGATCTATCGTTTTGATCAGAACAGCGGAGCGCTCTCCCCCGTCGATCCGCCGTTTGCCGCACTGCCGGCCGGCAGCGGTCCTCGTCACTTCACCTTCGATTCCGCGGGCAAGTTCGGCTACCTGATGAACGAACTAAACGATGCGGTGGTAACCGTTTTTGCCTGGGATAGCACCCAGGGAAGCCTGACCAATCTTCAGAGTGTTCCCACACAACTGCCTGATTTCGCGGGTACCGATCACACCGCGGAAATTGCGATATCGCCGGACGGTAAATTCTTGTATCAATCGAACCGCCGCCTCAAAACCGATGACACCAGAGGTCCGGACACGATTGGCGTGTTTGCCATCGACCCGGCAAAGGGTACGCTGACCCCGGTCGAGCAGACGCTGACCGGGGGAATCATGCCGCGCAGTTTCGCCATCGATCCGACCGGACAATACCTTCTGACCGCAAATGAAGTCAGCAACAACGTGGTTGTCTTTCGCATCGACCGGAACACGGGTAGGCTCTCGAAGACTGAGCAGGAAATCAAAGTCGATACGCCAGTCTGTCTGAAATTCGTACCCGTTCATTGATGCCAGGAGATGTGATTCGTGAATAGCAGGAAATTCATATTCCTTTTTTTCTTTACCTTCCTCTCGTGCGTATTGCTTTTCACACCAGCGATGGCCGAAGGGCCTGACTACTTGATGTACTTCGGCACCTACACCGGCTTCAAATTCGTGACCCAGAGCAAAACCCAGAACGTGGGCGAAAGTCACAGCCGTGGCATTTATGTCAGCCGCTTCAATTCCGCCACCGGCCTAATGGGTGAGCCTCAACTCGCTGCCGAGATTGTGAATCCGGCATTTCTCGCCGTCCATCCCAACCACCGTTTTATTTATGCCATCACCGAAGACCCGCTTTCTGTGGGACCGCCGCTCGACCACTCCTCCTCCATCAGCGCATTTGCCATCGATTCTGCCAGCGGCAAACTTCACCTTTTGAATACTCTTCCCACCGGAGGCACGAGCACCTGCTATCTCTCGATGGACAAGACGGGAAAATTTGTCCTGTTGGCTAACTTTGGCAGCGGCAGCGTGTCTGTGATCCGGGTGAAAGAAGATGGTTCCCTCGGAGAGCAGACCGCGTTCATGCAGCATATCGGTCACGGCGGATCTAATCTTCCGGTTCAAAGCGGAGCTCACCCGCACTCTATCCTGGTGTCGCCAGATAACCGTTATGTACTAGTCTCAGATTTGGGACTGGACAAAATATTTATCTACCACTTCGACGATCACGCTGGGACGCTGTCGCCGCTTGATGCTCCATCTGTCGCGGTGGCGCCTGGCGAAGGACCTCGGCACTTTACCTTCGATCCGGCGGGGAAGTTCGGATATTCGCTCAACGAGATGGGCTCCACGTTGAGCGTCTTCGCCTGGGATGCCGGAAGTGGCACGTTGACTCCGGTGCAACAGGTTCGAACCAAGCCGGCGGATTTCGATGGCAGGGGCGGCGGGGCTGAAATCCAGTTTGGCGCGGACGGCAAATTTTTATACGAGTCAAACCGTCTGAGCCGCGATATGCAGAGGTTGCCGGGTACGATTGGAGTGTTCGCGGCCGACAGTTCAAAGGGCACTCTGTCTGAAGTTGAACAAACTCCCTCAGGCGGCGTCATGCCGCGAAGCTTCGCCATTGACCCCAGCGGCCACTACTTATTTTCGTTGCATCAGCTCAGTAATACAGTGGTGCAATTCAAGGTCGATCCGGCGACCGGCCGGCTGGCAAAAACCGGTAAAGAAATAAAAGTGGACACACCGGTGTGTCTCCAATTCGTGCCGGTACATTGATTCCGGCGTGCAGTGCTGAAACTTTTTCTGACTGGAGAACGCAAATGCTAAAGCTACCTTCGCTCAAACTTAGGACCTGTGTTTTGGCTTTTTCCCTGTTAGCATTCGCCTCGCTGAGTGCAACGGCGAAAGATATTCCGGCTGGCGCGTGGGCGGGCACCTGGTCCGCGAGCAGCGCATCCAAATTCCCGGGAACTCCACCGCAGGTCGACCAGGTCACAATCCAACCGGATGGAACGGTTGCGGTGCATGTCGTGAACTCCGAGGGTAAAACAACCGACTGGTCTTACAAGCCTCAGGCCGGGAATTTCGTTCCCATTCAAGGCCGCGACAATGTAAAGGTCAAGATCGTGAAAGTAAACGACCAACGCATGGACCAGATCTGGGACTCGAAGGGAAAGATTTCGAAAAGCCACTCCACTCTCTCGAAAGACGGCAAGACCCAAACCTTCTATGCAGCGCCAGGAAAAGACAAGGACGGCAAACCTTTTCAGGAAGTGGTGGTCTACGAGAAGCAGTAAAGCTACGACGTGAACGCGAATCGAAGCCTGGCTACGGGTGCGATATAAGTAGGGTCGATCCAGCGGGGAAACGTCCGCAAAAAATACAAATCCCAAAAGCGCGATGTGTAGGCACCCGGCTGTGATTTACTAAGCACCATGACTGATCTTTTCATCCGGCGAGTGCTATTACTCGGTTCCCTGTTGATCACGTTCTCGTGCGCAGGCTCTGCACAAACTCTGGTGGAGCGCCTGGGATACCCTGGTGGCACAAAACTTATCGTTGTCCATGCTGACGATCTGGGCGAAACCCACTCGGTGAATGCCGCTGCCATTAAAGCTCTGGAGGGGGGAACAATTAATTCCGCGAGCCTGATGGTGCCGTGTCCATGGTTTCCCGAGATTGCCGACTATGCGAAATCGCATCCCGAAACTGACTTCGGTCTGCACCTGACGCTGACCAGTGAGCGGGTTTATTACCGCTGGGGTCCGGTGGCGCCCGCGAACAAGGTGCCGACTCTTCTGGATGAGAATGGATACTTTCGCCACGATTGGAAGGAGAACGAGAAAATCAATCCGGCGGAGGTTGAGATCGAACTTCGCGCCCAGGTCGAGCGCGCGCTGGCCATGGGCGTTCGTCCCACGCACCTCGATTCACATCAATACCGGCTGATAATGAATGGCAAGGAACTGTTTGACGCGATGCTGCGCGTGGCGCACGACTACAAGTTGCCGGTTTTCGTTACCCGGGATTGGTTCGCTGACCATCCTTATTTGCAGGGCAGCCTGGGTCCGACCGATATTGTGCTCGACCATACGGTCACGGTCGAGGCTGGGCTGTCGCCGGAAAAATGGGCCGAGTTTTACCTCACGGCATTGAAGAATCTCCAACCCGGGGTCACGGAGTTCGTGATCCATCCCGGCTTCGACGATGAGGAACTACGCGCCGCCACCCGGGAACGCTCCACGTGGGGTGCGGCCTGGAGGCAGCGCGACTACGATTTTTTCACCAGCGACCAGTTCCGCGAGATCCTGGCTCAACAGAAGATCAAGGTAATCACCTGGAGGGAACTGGCCCGAGCCGCTCAACCAAAGTGATCGCTTCCGGTGTAGGCAACGGAATAATGCGACCTAGACCTTAGTGTCAGGCTTCTTCGCGATCAGCTGATGCATCCGGCAATGCGCCACCAATGTGTCGGGCGAAGCGTCGGTCTGGTTCATACCTGCAACCAGCTCTTCCAGGCGGGCCGCGCTCAAGCTTCCCTCTTTCACCATGCCAAGGGCGACGGCGCGCAACGTCCAGTTCCAGAAGCCCTTGTGTTCGCCACGAATGTAGTGCGGGTGATAAGCATCTACATCGACGATCTCAAAGCCCGCTTCTTTCGCCCACAAATGGGCTCTGCGTCCGCCCGAATAATCCGCCCCTCGCTGGCGGGCGCCTTCCATGCAAATGTCGCGCAGCTCCGAATATGCGGGTGAAGAGGGTTCGGCATATACCGCACTCACATCCGCCTCCTCGCAAACCATCACGCCACCCGGCTTCAAGGCCGCATGGATGGCGCGCATTGCATCGACGGGCCTGTTCAGATGGACCATCAGCCAACGCGAGTAAGACACATCGACGCTCTGCGGCTCTAATCCGGGTTCGTAAACGTTGGCTGAGCGAAACAGCGCGTTCTGCAGGCCAGCTTCGTGTGCCAATTCCGCCGCGACCGTCAAGTGATCTTCATTCAGGTCGATCCCAGTGGCGTGAGCTCCTTCGCTTGCGGCCCATCGGGTGACATAGCCCAGCCCACAGCCAAACTCCACAAAATGGTGCCCCGAAACGAATCCGGCCCTCCGCAGCAAATCGCGAGTTCGCCCATCGTGGATTTCACTAATGACGCGCAGGCGCTCGTGGTCGGTTCGGCCGCTCCCTAACAGGTATTTGTCTCCGATTGTGGACATGACGTGCGAAGTATACTTCGCTCAAAGCTCGTTGTGTAGAAATCCGCTGCAGAATAGTCGCTTCGCGGAAAAGATATGATTGTTGACGTAACATTGCGATTTCACCCAACCATCCCACAGCCGTCCTTAGTTCATTGACTGATCCCCTGATTTTCATCGTCTGAGGTTTTGGCTTAGGGGTAAAATGCTCGTCTCCTCAACGCGGCATCGGCGAATTGCGGTCGTGCTGAATCAACCACAGGGGGAAGAGAGAGGCAAAGCGGAAAGGACAGGCATGGAATCTGAGATCAAGATCGGCCAGCAATTCGAGTTCGCGATGCATGAAGATAGAGGGTGCTGGCAGAAGGCGGTTGTAACCCGCGTTTTATCCAATCGTGAAGAAGGCCTCGGCCCAGAGGCGGACTATTACATCGCCGATTGGATTGAAGCCAGTACACTCTCGGAACCGCCAGAGGCGCTGGTCTTCGTGCTTGCAAACGACGGAAACGTTTATCTGGATGGCACGTGGGTTGACATAATCGTGGACCTTGCCGCGTAGCCGTGGCGGATGCGTGAATCGCGTAATTCACGCGGGATGTTCGTAGACAGAGCTGCTGAATAGGATAGAGTGGTTGTCGCATTTTCAGGGCTGGGTTTCGAATCGATCTCAATTCGTGAAAAAATGGCTCGGCGCTTGTTCTTTTTAGTCACGAAGTTTAGTCACGCAGCCAGGCCAAAATGGATTGCTGCGTTCGACAAATCACACAGTCAGAAATGGTAAGCAAAGGCGGCAGGGAAAACATGCGTGTGAAAAACCTAAGGCGATCTCAGTCATGGGCAGTTAGTGTACTGGCAAGAATGCTGGTCTTGACCGCTGCCGTGAGCTCCGTCATGGCGCAGAACACGAACCAGCCCTGGATGAACTCCAGCCTCTCTCCCGAAGAGCGGGCCGCAGATGGTACTGAAGGAGATGACGCTGGAGGAGAAAGTTGCGCTCCTGCACGGCAACGGCATGGAGCATGCCCCGCAATGGCAGATGCCTCTGACCCATATCTCCAACGGCGGCGCGGGCTACGTCGAGGGGGTAAAGCGTCTGGGCATTCCGCCGCTGTTCATTTCTGACGCCGCTTACGGCGTGCGCGATAGCGGAGCGAACGGCCGCTACTCGACAGCGCTTCCATCCAGCCTGGGGGCTGCTTCAAGTTGGGACCCGCAAGGCGCCTGCGAATATGGCGCGCTCATCGGGCGGGAGTTGCGGGCGCAGGGCTTCAACATGACGCTGGGCGGTGGCGTGAACCTTACCCGTGAACCGAGGAATGGACGCACCTTCGAATATGCAGGTGAAGATCCGCTGCTGGCCGGAACCATGGTGGGCAATCTGATGAAGTGCGAGCAGGCACAGCACGTAGTCGGAGACATGAAGCATTACGTCCTTAACGACCAGGAAACCGGGCGCAATGTGGTGAACGCAATCATCTCCAAACGCGCTCTGCAACAGACCGATCTTCTCGCATTCCATATCGGCATTCAGATTGCGAATCCGGGCGCGGTGATGTGCTCCTATAACCGTATCAACGGCGACTACGCTTGCGAGAATACCTACACCCTGTCTGACGTTCTTAAGAAGGATTGGGGATTCAAGGGTTTCGTCATCTCCGACTGGGACGCAACCCACAGCACCGAGAAAGCTTCGGCTGCGGGCCTCGACCAGGAACAACCCATGGCTGGTTTTTTTGGTCCGGCGCTTCTGCAGGCGGCAAAAGATGGCAAGGTGCCGATGGCTGAAATCGATGAACACGCGCGCCGGGTTCTTTACGCGGAGTTTATGTCCGGCATTGTTGACCATCCCGTCGAGAAGGGCGTGGTCGATGTGCTCGGCGGATTGGATGTCGCGCAGCGAATCGAAGAAAAGAGCATTGTGCTGCTCAAGGACGAGAACGAGATTCTTCCGCTGAACTCGGCCAGGATCAAGACCATTGCCGTGATCGGCGGGCACGCCGACGTAGGCATGATTTCCGGCGGCGGTTCAGCCCAGGTGGATCCGCCCGGCGGCAATGCGATCATGCCTCCCGGGCAGGGTGCTACCCACTGGCAGGACCATATCTGGTTTCCCACATCGCCGCTGAAAGCGCTACAGGCCAAGTTTCCTAATGCCAAGGTAGAGTTTGACGCCGGCCAGGACGCAACCGCGACCGCAGCTCTGGCAAAAAAATCCGATGTCGCCATCGTCTTTGCTCACCAGTGGCTGGCGGAAGGCGTTGATCTGCCCAGCCTCTCCCTTCCCGACAACCAGGACGCGCTCATCGAACGGGTCGCAGCAGCGAATCCAAATACGATTGTCGTTCTTGAAACCGGCACCGCCGTGACCATGCCCTGGATCGCAAAGGTGCGCGGCGTTGTGGAAGTATGGTTCGCGGGCAGCAGCGGCCATACGGCGCTGGCAAACATACTGGCCGGAGACGTGAACCCCAGCGGCAAACTGCCTATGACTTTCCCGAAAAGTGAGGCCGACCTGCCGCGTCCAGTCATTCCACCGCTTCCTGCAGAAGACGCAGGCCAGGGCACCGGGGTGGAGAACGGGCCCACGCACGTGGCATCGAAGTACACCGTGCACTACGACGACGGCTTGAAGGTGGGATACAAGTGGTACGAGTCCGAGCACAAGCAGCCGCTGTTCCCGTTCGGCTTTGGGCTCTCATACACAACTTACGACTATTCCAATCTCAAGACGGATAACGCGCAGCGCAGCGTAAGCTTTGCAGTGAAGAATACCGGCAAGCGCGCCGGCGCCGAAATCGCACAAGTGTACGCGGTTATTCCGGAGCCCGCCGGTGAACCGTTCAAGCGTCTAGTGGGATGGCAGAGGATCGAACTCGCCCCGGGCGAGTCCAGGACAGTGACCGTTGCCGTTGATCCCAGAGTGATGTCGGTCTTCGATGAGCAGAAAAATAGCTGGAGCCTGCTGCCGGGTGCCTACAAGATCTTTGTAGGTCCGTCCTCGAGCCAGAGTGTTCTGAACGCAACGCTCCAGATTCAGTAACTGTCTTTCACACTCCGTTTGCTCAGTCGCGGCCGGAGGTATTTCTTCGCCGCGGGTATATGCGGGCCACTGCCATTACACTCGCAACCGCAGAGCGCTTGGACCATACACAAAACGATGTTCGTCGAAAGAATGATCAGATGAATCGGAGTCTTGCCGCTGAATCGAGCTGAAACTTCAGTTCTTGCGACCGCGAGGCCAGCGGTGCTTATGGAATCCCACTCGGGTTCCGGGCTAGAGAGAATTTTGGTCTGACACGCGGGTTTCTGGAATCAATTACGGAGAATCAAAAACGCAACTTTAGTCCGAATTGCAGGTTGCGCGGCGGAGCTGTGCTACCCGACAGTCCGAAAACGGGATCGTGCAAGGCAATGTTATTGCCGATCAGAAAATTGGTGTGATTGAACGCATTGAAGGCTTCAGCCCGAAGTTGCAGCTGAAATCGTTCCGAAAGCAGGAAATCTCTGAATAGGGAGAAATCGGCGGCCCAAAAACTGGGACCCACAAAGGTATTTCTGCCGAGGTTTCCCACACACCCTAGGCATGGCGCAGAAAAAAAATTCGAGGGCAGATCAAAGCCATCAGCCCATTGCGAGTGAGTGGCATGGATGTTGTTAGCGATCGCATTGGGCCGATCATTATTTTCGCCATCCAAGTTGTAGTCTCCGCCTTCATTTACGCAATGCTTGGGGTCGAAAGTGGCGGCATCACAGGCGCCGGCTGATCGTTCCTGTAAAGAGGGTGGATCCTGGTTAAAAGCAGACCAATGAGCTCCGCTCTGGAATGACCAGATCCCATTCAGCTGCCAGCCGCGTAGCGTAGATGCGAGCAGACCGTGCGTACTACGAAGGGAAGGAATTTCCCAGATGAAGGTCAGCGTCAGGCGATGGCGAATGTCGAAGACAGAATTTCCCCGATCAAGTCCGGGTTGGGTTTGGTCTGTGGTAAAGCCATCCCCAGCGGCGGGGCCATTCACGCTATTGCCGAGGCTTTGCCAGTCTGAGGCATCGTCAATCGAGTGACTGTAGGTGTAATTGCCGCTTAATTGCAATCCTCCACTCGCCTGTTTTTTGATAGAAACTTGCAAACCGTGATAAATCGAACTTGCCGCATTTTCCCAGACTCGCAGGTGTCCGTAATTCGGGTTCAGAAAACTCCCACTTGGATTAATGACGCTGCCGTTGACGGCCATATTCGTATCTCTCTGGCTACAAAGCTTCCGTCCAAAGTTATCGATCACGCAGGTTCCTTCGGGCAGGCGGCCCCCGGGCACGCGATTCACGCTCTCCGCACGAAACAGATCTTTACCAGCTGTGCCCACGTAATTGACTTCTATCGTCAGTCTGGGGCGCAACTCTCGTTGAACACCGAAGAACCAGTTTTCGATATACGGATCATTAAGCCCTTCGGGAAATACGATCGACGTAAAATTGGATGTTTGCGGGTTCGCCGGATCCCATCCGGAAATGTTGCCTGTCGCTTGTGCTCCGGTTCCGGAATGCTGGGCTGAAGGAGCAGGACCAAGGAATGTCGGCATGCCTCCGCTGACCGGGCCGTAAACTACGTTGGCGGTAGAATCGTCCAAAAAGTTGGAGACGAGATTGAGCGAGTAGTAAGGCGGATTCCAACGCGTAAGAGAAAGACGTTTCTGGAGAGTACCTTCATAGGAGATACCAAAACTCCCTCGTAACGAAGACTTACCATCGCCGGCAATGTCCCAGGCAAAACCAGCGCGCGGTCCCAGGTTATTGTGATCGCCCCGACCTAGATTGTTAGCAGCCGCGAACCCTCCAGGGCCGCATTCGCCGGCGAGAGTTGCCCGCGGATCACCCGGACACGGCGTGCTGGCATCTTTTATTTGTCCGGCGCCGGTGGTGATGTTGTCGATCAAGTTCCGCCCGGGACCTTTTACGAAGGTGGTGGCCAAATCATTCAATTCAGTATTCCGGGTGTAAAGGTCGTAGCGAAGACCAAGGTTTAAGGTGAGCCGCCTAAAGACTTTCCAATCGTCTTGCACATAAGCCCCGACATCCCAGTTCCGCCAGTGACGGACGTTGGTAGCGAGGTGAGCAGGTTCCCCGCTTTTGAATCCCGGATCCACTCCGACGTCTTCGCTGAACGGCGCATCGATAGCAAAAAACAGGTCATCGAAGAATAAATAGCCGGGACGGCCAGCATCGAACTCGCTATTCTCGAGGTTGCGGCGCAGTTCGCCTCCTATTTTCAGGCGATGTCTTCCATGAGCAATCGAGAGCACATCATTGTAGTCGTAGATGTGCTCCCGAGTGCTTTGGGGAAGTCCTTCTTCATTTCCGAATAGCCCAATTGCAGGGACGCCCGGCAACGCAACTGTAATAACGTCGCTGTTATGCACATAGCCGGCCCGAAACTCGTTCAAAAGCGAGGGGCTGAGCACATGGACGTAACTGAACTGAAACGTTGGCGTCGTCAGGGTTTCGGGACTAGTGAATCCGCGAAGCGAATTCGGGCCAGTGTATCGGTCTGTGGAGCGGGCCCAATTGAATTGAACAGACAAGCGGTTGTCCGAGTCAAAATTGTCATCGAGACGCATACTGACTTCATTGCCGTCGGACAGATTTCCATTTTCCTGGGATTTCTGTGGATCCAACACTTCGTCGACAAAATTACTGTCCCTGTCGAATGTTCCCGTCAAAGGCTGAGTGTAAGGCGAGCCTCCAGGGCAACCGCCCGCGGCCACGGGTAAATTCATCTTGTCGATATCGGCTTGGTCGACGCCCACGAGAGAAGCGAACTTGTGCGACATCGCGCCGGGGGTGCCCGTCCCTGAGTCCGTATTCGCGGGACACAGGTAGTCAGCAAATGAAGAATATCTTTCTTCGTGATCGTCAATGGCCTGCCGCAGGGTTTTTAGCGGAATCGCCTTGCCCGGAGGCGGGAAATTTGAATACAGGAGCGCAGCTACCGAACTGGGGAAAGCGGAAATAGTCGCCGTCCGAAATTCTTTTGATTCGGACGGCACCAGACTTGGATTGGAAGTTAGAAATCGTTCCCCTTGATACCCGGCAAAGAAAAATATCTTATCTTTTTTCACAGGACCACCCAGGGTTGCGCCGAACTGATTCAATCGTAGCGGCGATTTGTGCCTATCCGCCGGATTCTCAAAATGGTTGGCGTAAAAAGGATTCGCATCGAAGACATCGTTGCGCACAAACTCCCAAGCGCTGCCGTGAAATCTGTTGGTTCCCGACTTTGTTACCAGATTAGTAATGGCGCCTGCGCTGTTGCCGAACTCTGCGGAGTTACTCAACGTCAAAAGTTGAAATTCCTCGACCGTGTCCTGAATGGGCCGGTTGACGGGGCCGCCACTCAGCCCTTTATTAGAAATTCCGTTAATCAGAAAGTCGTTGAAGCTCTCTCTCACGCCGTTCACAACCGTGTCAGCCCCGTGTTCGAACATGATGCCTCGCACATTCGTAGCTCCAGGCTGGTACTGGATCAGGTCATAGACATTGCGGCCGTTTAGAGGCAGGTTCTCGATCTGGGACGAGGCGACCGTGTAGGAAAGACGCGAGTTTTCAGTATTCACTTGCCGGGCGGCATCAGTGACTTCAATCGATTCCGAGCGAGGGCCAACATTTAGTACGAAATCCACCCGCGAAACCATGCCGGCGGTGACCACAATGCCGGCTGCGACAACGGTTTTAAAGCCGGGCGCCTGAACCTGCACACTGTAGGAGCCGACGATCATCTCCGCGGCCGTATATAGACCGGAGCCATTGCTCTCAAAATGGCCTTCATATCCCGTGGCCGGATTACGAATACGAATAATCGCGTTGGGAATTATCGCCCCGGAAGAATCAACGATAACTCCGGTGAGTTGTCCATTCTGAACTTGCGCCGTGGCCGATGGAAGAGAGCAAATCAACAAGACGCCGACGATGAGAGTAGGCAGCGCGCCGAAGGACCTGCGTATTTGCGTCCTGGAGAGTATTCGTTCGCAGCCAAAGCGAAAAACTTTTATTGACCGGGTGAAACTCGACAAGTTGACTCCGACGTCGCTCGATTATTCCATACCCAGCCCGTGGAGCATCTTTTGAAAGCGCGGTTCGGCACGCAACGGATCGAATTCCTCGTAAATCGGAAGCCAGAAAATAAGATATGGATCATGCCGCTGATACCCCAATTCGAGGGTTTTGAGAGCTTGCTCTGGTTTCCCGAGTCGCATATAGCAGCGCGCGATCGCAGTGAACCCGTAACGATCCTGGGGTCTTTGTTCTTTTAGCAATGCCTCCAGTTTGCGCTGCCAATAGCCCGTCACCCCGCCGGCAGCGAACGCATCCTTTAGCTGCACGCTATCATCCCCTGCGTGACTGGGGTCAGAGGTCACCCTTTTGCCTTCAAGGAATGTATCGATGGCCTGGTGATACTCCCCCTTTTGCTCCCAACTCGTCGTCAATCGCCAATAAGCGGGCGCAAACTTGGGATCCAGTTCAATGGTACCGAGAATGATCCGGAGGGCTTCGTCATACCGCCGGGCGGAGAAATATACATGCCACGCCTGAGAGTGGGCTAGCACCGATACAGGATCGGAAGAGCTCGCTAAATTAATTTGCTCGATCGCCTCAGCGAATTTACCCTGATGGGCCAAGGTGGTGGCAAAGAGCGCGTGAGCCATTGCGAAGCCAGGGCGGGCGGCAAGAGAACGGCGGAAAAATGCTTCCGAGGCCTGCGGATTCCAGTCTTTGAGGAATGAAACTACTCCGAGCACCATCAGGGCCTGGGCTTGGGAAGCGTCTATCTCCAGAGCCTTGTTAGCGGCATTTTTGGCTTGTGCAAAGGCTTCGAAATCCCCTTCGACGGCCATCGTATGTAACGAATCCGCCAATCCTGCCCAAGCCTCGGCGCAGTTGGGGTCCATTTGAGTCGCTTGCGAGAAGTAATCCTTTGCCCGCCCGGGTTCCATTTTGGCCAGAAGGTACGAACCCTTGAAGATAAGGAGGGCGACCTCCGGGTTTACAGGATTCGATCGCGAGAGTTGTGCGCGCTCGTTCGGAGTTAGTTGAAGAGAAACCCGTGCAGCGATCTCCTGTGCTACCTCTCCTTGTACGGTCAGAATGTCACTCAGTTGCCGTTCATAACTCTGTGCCCAGAGATGACGGTCGGATGCGCCCTGGATTAACTGCGCCGTAATGCGGACATTGCTGCCTGAGCGTACAACCGAACCCTCCACCAAAGCGTCGACCCCAAGTTCACGGGCGATTTGCGGGGCGGACTTGTGAGTGCCTAGATACGGCATTGCAGAGGTGCGGGAGATAACACGCAGGGAACTGATCTGGGCCAGGCTGGTGATGAGCTCATCGGTCATGCCGTCAGCGAAGAATTGTTGATCAGGATCGCCGGAAAGATTCAGTAACGGGAGGACAGCGATGGATCGAATGACGGACGGGCTTGCTGGCTTCGACGTCGACTGTTCTCGCCGGTTCATCATGAGCCAACCGCCAAGGGCGGCGGTCACAAGAAGCACAGCCGCACTTAACCCAATAAGGCGGATAGGGTGAAGCTTGGGCTTGGCGTTTGCTTCCGTTGCCGGAGGAGGCAGAGACGAAACGGGAGACAGCGAGGAAGGAGGATCTGGATCTACGGGAGTGACCGGAGCGATGAAACGGTAGCCGCGACGAGGCAAGGTTTCAACAAAACGCGGCTCCGCCGCAGAATCGTTCAATACCTCTCGGATTTTATTGAGGGCTGTGCCCAGACTGCGATCGAAGTCGACATATGTGTCCGCCGGCCAAAGCTTCGCGCAAATCTG
The DNA here is from genome assembly GCA_963733545.1 of Terriglobia bacterium. Taxonomy (GTDB): domain Bacteria; phylum Acidobacteriota; class Terriglobia; order Terriglobales; family Acidobacteriaceae; genus JAIQFF01. The sequence continues at coordinate 1,604,058 of CAVTDQ010000007.1, read as the reverse complement.
CTCTCGGGTCACGAGTTCGCCCGGACGCTCAAGAAGCATGACCAGTAGCTGGAAGGGCTGCGCCTGCAATCGAACCCTATTTCCGTTCTTCAGCAATTCCCCGGAATATAAGTCCGCTTCATAAGGGCCAAAGGAGAGCCGGCGGGCTGCGGAAAAAGGGGGCCCCATGACGTTCTCCTCAACGAAGGCGTAAAGCGTAGCAGGAGGCGGCAAGATGGTCAAACAAATCGAGCCAGGCACGATAGCCTAAGTTCTATCAATACAGTGCGTTGCCTGTTGAAGAAGAATTGAAGAGTAATTGACACCGCGTCCATTGCGGCCCGCGCCTTATTCCCTGAATCTCACCCTCGACCGAGGTGTAAGAAATGAATTCCAGCCGGATTAAACGCCTCCAGGTGATTACGCTGCTTTCAGCAGTGCTAACCTTATCCGGTTGTGGGTCGTCGCCCGCAGCCAAGTCCGTCCCACTCCCGCCTGCCTCGCCGCCGCCTGCCACGTCAGGGACTTCAGTGGTGGTAATGCCCGCGGCGGCAACCATCCTCCCCGGCCAAAGCCAGCAGTTCGTGGCGCAAGTGTCCGGTCTGAGCGACAAGACAGTAACCTGGCAGATCGAAGGTACCGGCGGGTTAATCACCAGCAATGGCTTGTACACGGCTCCTTCGGCGACGGGCATATATACAGTGATTGCCACTTCGTCAGCCGATGCACACTACAGCGCTGTGGCGGTGGCATTGGTAACAGCAAAGCCATCCCCATTCTCCCCTACAGGAAACCTTGTGCACGAACGAAAGTTTCACACCGCGACATTGCTGGCAGACGGAAAAGTGCTGGTCGCTGGGGGCGGCTTAATACCAACAATTGCCCCGACGCAAGCGATTCAGCTGAGCTCTACGATCCGGCATCGAGATCGTTCGCGCCTACCTCGTCGATGATAATCCCCGGTATTCCCAAACCTCCACGCTTCTACAAAATGGAAAAGTATTGATCACAGGGGGATATTCATTCAATTTCGAATGCTCTGATCTGAGTTACGCCGCCACAAACGACAAGCGCAGAACTATACGATCCATCCAGTGGCTCTTTTACGCCGACTGGCAGGATGAGTGAAGCCCGGGGACACACCGCAACGCTTCTACCGTCAGGAAAAGTGCTGATCGTCGGTCGGCAATACACGGGCTGGCCTCCCTTTGCTGGGGCGGTTAGCCAACAGCCGAAGTCTACGACCCCGCAACCGGGACGTTTACTCCCGCTGGAGATATGTCTACCGCGCGAACTGGGCAGACTGCAACCCTCCTCCTGGATGGCAGGGTGCTAGTTGCAGGCGGTGGAACACCAGGTTCATCCAGCCCGCTCGCCACAGCAGAACTCTACGACCCCTTAACCGGAGCCTTCACGGCCGCCGCAACGATGACGGTGCCCCGCGCCGGGACATACGGCCACACTCTTACCGGACGGCAAGGTGTTAGTAACAGGTGGTTCACCGACTCCGCACTGTCGTTCGGGACTGACACGGCGGAGATTTACGACCCTGCTAAAGCATGTTTCTGGCCACGAACAAGCCAATGGTCGTGGGGCGCTTGGCCCATACGGCGACGCTGCTTCCAGACGGCACGTTCTACTCATCGGAGGGGCGGAAGCCTCGTTGCTGAGGCCTATAGTCCGTCCGATGGTCTCGTTCTCGGCTATCGGGATAGACGGATCCGACCGTCTGCGGAACTTACGGCAACACTGCTGAAGAACGGAAGTGTACTCATTGTTGGTGGATTCGACTACGGTAAGGGATTCGACGACCGCCGAGTTGTATCAATGAGTCGATCATTGACTTACCGAGAGCTTTCATCTAGTGGTCAAGCGGCTCGTATCGCCGGGTAATCGTGAATCTGCGTTTGTCCGAATTGCGCTGTGAACGACCTTGGGCCGTAAAGGATTCACGCGACTAACCCATGTGGATGACTGTTCGACAATGGTTGCAATTTGCGTCTATTTGAACAATGCTCCAAGTTTAGGCGGAATGCATGTTCCCACTCTTAAGTAAATTTACGATACGACTCTTCGCAGCCGTGTTGATCAGTCAACTAGGCTCCGCCTCGTCAATAGCAGGCGGGGAGGCTCCCGTCGATCGTCCGTTGCCACCGTCTTCGGTACCCTTAGATATCGATCAAACAGTCCCTCTGGTACGTACAGATGTTCCCTGTTCGTTGCCGCATCTCCTGCACGAGGTCAGCACGGGGGTGCAGGAATTAATGGCGAATGTGCATCGGTTCTCCGCCCACGAAAGAATCGAGCACACCGAGATAGGCAGAAAAGGGAATCCACACAGGGCCAGAAAAACCAGCTTCAATTATGTCGCGCAGATCAATCAGAATTCGTCGGGATCGCCAAGTGTGGAGGAGTTCCGTACGAACACAATTGAAAATGATGCTGCCGAGGCGGGAGTGATCGACACCGGCACGGCTATGTTCGCCTTGATTTTCCACCCGTTTTACATTGAAGACTTCGCAATGAGCTGCGAGGGACTGACCGAAATCAACTCCAGGCCGGCCTGGCAACTGCATTTCTCCCAGCTGCCGAACCGGAACAATCTGTTTCACGTGTACCGGGTGGGCAGCAATTACTATCCGGTAAAACTCAAGGGCCGCGCCTGGATTGCGGCCGACAATTACGAGGTGCTGCGATTGCAGACTGACTTGCTAGAGCCGGTCACCCAGATTCGCCTACAAAGGGAGCATTCGGATATTCAATACGGTCCCGTAGAGTTTCGCCAACAGAATATTCGCCTCTGGTTACCGCAGACTGCAGAAGTCTTTATGGACTTTCGTGGACACCGTTACCAGCGTCGTCACACGTTCACCAACTTTCGCCTCTTCAACGTAGAGACCGGGGTGGAAATCAAAGGACCTGGGCTTGCCCAAAAAAGATAGAACGTTTCCGGCTCGGGATGGCGGCATTTTGTTCGGTGCTTACATCGTAACGGTAAAGTGACAGCCACTTGGAGGTTTCATGATTCTTTCGTTCAGATATTCCTATGCAAGCTTGATGATCGTCCTCGCTTTGGCGATCACCACCACCGCCTGCGGAGGTAGCTATCCAACTCATTCAACTCCGGGAGGAGGTCAAGCAAATTCTCTGACGGGCCTCACTCTGCAAGCGCAGTCAGCGCCGTCGATTCCGGCGAATGGAACTGTCAAATTTATTGCCTATGGAACATACGGCGACCCCTTGAGCGGGGGCGTGCCGAAAGACTTGACAAGCACCGCGACCTGGACGTCTTCGGACGAGGGTGTGGCAACTGTTGTGACCGGAGTAGTAACAGGAACGGGGGCTGGTTCAGTTGCAATCACGGCAAAGCTCGGGAGCTATTCGGATGTGAAAACGAGTCGTTGTCGGCCTCACACCAACCATCGCCGTAACGCCGGACAGTACTACCCCGTTTAACCTGTCCAACCCGCAGCGGCAGTTCTTCGCGAATGCTACTTACTCAGACGGCACGGCCATGGATCTGACGAACTGGGTTAAATGGAGTGCGAGCCCCACAAGTGTCATGAAGTTCGATGATCCCTACGGTCTTCAGCCTGGACTCGCGACGTTCACTTCTACCGGGACGGCTACCGTTATCGCGACCTTGAGAGCTGGGGAAGAAGGAAACTTGACTGTGACGGTGGACCCCTAAGGACACAGGTTCGTTCAGGGTCTCGATAAGGGAAATATTCGTGTCAGGAAACGATAACAAACAGGTTACGAGAATTTCAGCATTCGGTTATCAACGTGATCTGCCCTTCCGGCTCGGGCTGGTAGTAGACACCAGCGCTTCTGTAAACCCTCAATTCCGCTCACAACAAGAGGCTGCGCATCTTGTTACGGCCATCTCACCGAGATAGCGTAGATCTCCTGGGTACCAATGTCGCGAGTGAACACCGGCATGCCGTCGGGGGCTACGCTCATTTGGACCTGCTCGTAGGGATCGTCGGCAAAGTGCAGATCCTTTACGTTGGCGATGGTCTCGACCGCATGATCAGAGATTCGAATGCGCTCGAGCTTGGGATCTGCGCCTGCGCTGGAGCAGTAGAGGTACTTCCCGTCAGACGATGGATACCATGCGGTGAAGTAATCGGGTGAGTGAATCAATTCCGTCGCTTTCCCGGTCTTGAGATTGAAAACCATAAATTTCGTCGCGTCTGCTGTCGCCGCTATCAGTGTGTCCTGGGTAAGAAACCAGGGGCCCAGAGTGTCGGATGAGTTTGGCACGATCGACACAGTGCCGCTGTTTACGTCCAGAATTTTTGAGACAAGATGGTCCTTGTCAGCTTTCGACGCAACGATGGAGGTGAAGACGATGAACTTGCCGTCGGGAGACCAGCCCGGTGCGGAGGCGTTTTCGTAAAGCTTTTTTGGTGTTCCCCCGTTGATGCTAATCAAGTACGCATCGCCGTCAAAGTTGGAATAAGCGACTCTGGTTCCATCTGGCGAGATACGAGGATAAAGCACCGTCTCAGGAGCGTCCGCGAGTTGAAGACGGTCACTGCCATCTGATCGGCTGCGCCAGAGCTTATGATCGGGGTAGGAAACGTACGCCACCCATTTAGCGTCGCGGGAGAAAGTTACGTCGAAGGCAGAGATTCCCCCTAAGAATTTGGTCAATTGGTGCGATCGCGCATCGTAGCGGACAAGTTCTCCCCGCGCTTTCGTACCGATTGTAAAGATCTGTTTTCCGTCGCGGCCGATAGCAAAGCCGCTGTAGGACAGAGGACCGTTTGTGAGCCGAATGGGAGCTAAGTTGCGGTGGAAGAGCCCTTGGCTTTGCCGAAGAGCCCAAAGATCCCATCGTCCGCGTCCACGCGCCTGAAAGACGAAAAACTTGCCATCGCTGGTCCACTTGCCGCAACATACTTCGGCCGGAAGGCCTCTTTGGCCGCCACGAAGGAGTGGATGCGGACCGCTTCCTTGCTCTTGGGACGTGATTTCATACATCGCGTCCCAGCGTGGGGCAAGACCGCCTGAAAAGGAGCTGAAAATGATGCGGCGGTCGTCGAAGGAAACTGTAGGCCACAATGCGCTGATGTGGGCGATTTCGGCCAATTTGTGCGGTGTCCAAGAAGGCTCTTTCGCCTCAAAAACAGCCGAGTGTGAGGAATAAACAATCCGTCCATCCGGAGCGATAGTAGCGCTATTGGCAGAAAGCTCTCCTAAGCGGCGTGCTGCGCCCGCAGGAAGAGACACCCACCAGATCGAGCCATCTTCTTCTATGGGACTGCCCACCACGAGCAATGTTGAACCATCGCTGGTAAGGCCGGAAATCTGGGGGTCTGTTACTCGCGTCGGGACTGTCACGGTATCGCCGCCAGCCGCGGAGACCTGAACTATTCGGAGGCTACCCGAGACTCCCTCATTGAGATAGATGCGGGAGCCATCAGTTTCCAGGTCGCCCGTTTTCGGCTCGCCATCATCGGTTAGCTGATCAACTGTTTCCACAGCAGGGCCAGGATTCGGCGCAAACCAGATCGGCGCAAACCAGATAAGAATGCCGGCTGCAATCGGAACGACACACATTCCCGCGACGACCCAGAACCATTTGTGGCGAGACGGCGACGCCGACATTACCCTCGACTTCGCACTGGCAACGTCAGACAAGGATTCCAACGCGAACGCGAGGTCGGAAGCCGAGTGAAAACGCTGCTCCGGACGTTTCTCAAGACATCGCTGGACAACGCGCTGCAACGAAGGGGAAAGATTTGGCACGAGATCAGAAGCCGAAGCTGGTTCTTCGTTGAGGATTGCCGTCATTGTTTCGGCTGACGTGGGTTTGTGAAACGTCCGCTTGCCGGTGAGCAGTTCGTAGAGGATTACACCCAGGGCGAACAGATCGGCACGGCTATCGGCGTCCTGACCCCGGACTTGTTCCGGAGCCATATATCCGACCGTGCCGAGGACGACGCCGGGTTCAGTTGCCTGAGTAAGGGTTGGGGTGCCGAGATCTGATGCGTGAGGTTGAGAGACCAGCTTAGCCAGGCCGAAATCCAGAATCTTGACTTGCCCATCTTTTGTAAGGAAGAGGTTATCAGGCTTGAGGTCACGATGGACAATGCCTCCTTCGTGAGCCGCCGCCAAACCGTGGGCAGTCTGAATGGCGTAGTCAATAGCTTTGCGAACTGGAACCGCTCCCCGCAACAACTGCTCACGCAAGGTACAGCCTTCGAGCAACTCGGAAACGAGGTACGGTGATCCCTCGTGAGTGCCAAATTGATAAACGGCGAGGATATTTGGGTGATTTAACGCCGCTGCAGCGCGAGCCTCCAGTTCGAATCGCCGTAAACGGTCAGGATCACGCGACAGCGATGTCGGAAGGATTTTGATGGCTATATCGCGTCCCAGTTGCGGGTCGCGGGCCCGATAGACCTCGCCCATGCCGCCAGCACCTAGCAGCGATTGAATCTCATACGGCCCGAGTTTCGTGCCAGGAGTTAGGGCCATCCGTGGGTGCAATTATAACCTGCAAAACACGTCCTATAGGATGCGCTGATTTCTGCACGCGAAAGCGTCTGCCGCTAAGGCTTCGTTCAAAACGGGCTTATGGGAAGATTAGGGTGGCTTGCCGGCTTGTCAGTCCAACATTCCAAGGCCACAATAGTTCATCTGCTGATGTGATTTGCGATCATTAGTATTTATCACGGTCCGAAATCTCAAATCGTGCGGTGCTACCGATCATGAAGAAGGCAGACTGCGCAGTGTGCTTGGCATGCCCTGGCTCAACTGGCACACCATGCGGCGGACTCACATCACGCTGTTTCAAGCGGTGGGAGGCTCTCTGCGGGACGCACAGGCCCAGCTCGGTCATTCCAAGATGTCCACTACCCTCGAGATTTACACCCTACCGATTCCCGAGCAGCAGCGCACCACGGTCGAAAAACTCTCGGTTTTAATGGCATGCTGCAAGTTGGAGCAAAACCCGGCGAGACTGCCGCTCGCCTCGCAGCAGATTCAATGAGATATATGGTAGGCACGACTGGACTCGAACCAGCGACCTCTACCGTGTCAAGGTAGCGCTCTAACCAACTGAGCTACGCGCCTACAACAGTGTTTCAGTAGTTTACCAGACCGCAGTATTGAAGCTGACGTTGACCTGTAGTCTCGAACCTCTCGCAATCGTCTTCGGAAAATCGACGAATGTTTCGCTGACTTGAGACTTCCGACCGGCCGAAAACTTACGCTGGGACCAGGTTGAACGCATTATTCGGAAAAAGAGCAACATTTCCCCCTCGCCTCCTGCCTGCTGACCCTCGCAGGGTTGATCGCGTATAGCGGTTCAAACGGATCGGCCAAACGTTTTCGGCGAGTACCCAGCTTAACAAGGTGTAGCATGCTTTGGGATCAGCGGCTGACGCCTGCCCGGTCGCCGATTCCCGTCGATCGTCGCGGAGACGTGCAACGGCGCGGCCCCGCCTTCCCCTGACAGCACCATAGTTCCTGTTACCGAAAAGTTTTGTGAAAGGTCTTATGCGAACAAGAATGGTCGTTCTGATCTTGCTGTGCGGTTCCGGACTTAATGCCGAGAATCTCGAAAAGACACAGAAGAAGGAGCTCGAGGCCCAGGTCAAGACGATTAAGGCCGAGGCCGAAAGCCTGGAAAAGTCGGGCCAACTGGCCGAGGCGCGAATTAAATATGCCGAATCGCAGGCTCTGATTGAAGTGAAAGAGGTAACCGATTCCATCAAACACCTCGATGATGAAATTAAGAAGCGCGTGAAGGACAATTTGAATGAGTCGCGCAAACTTTATGAAGCGCGAAAGTTCAAAGAAGCTGCCACGGTTCTGGATGCGGGGATGAAGTTGCAGGCTTTTCAACCCGTGCTCGCCTACAATCTTGCACTCTGCTACTACCAGCTTGGCGATCGCACCCAGGCGCTTGAGTATTTGAAGAAGGCCAGGAGCGGCACCAGCGACCCCAAAGAAAAGCAAAAGCTATCGCAACTGCAAACCTTCTTCATGACCGGGGAAAATGGACTCACGGTGAACGACCGTGATCGAGAACGCATCACCCGGGTGAACGGCCTCGCCGACAACGTCGGTATGGAAGCGTCTTTGGAAGATGAGGGAGGATCTGACGAGTCTTTCTCCGCAAGTGATCAGGCCGCTTCGGAAGCGCCGGCCGCGAAAGCTCCGACACAAGCTCTGTTGAAGACGGAGCGTTCGTCCGGACCGCACAGCGAAACGCACACCGGACACAGATCAAGTTTGTGCAACGCGCTGAGTGAATTGAAAGGTACGCTCGCGGCGAGTCCGGCCTCGACTTTCAATCTGGCCAACTGTGCGGAGTCCAATGGACGAACCACCGAAGCAATGCGATTGCTGGAGAAATATCTGGAAATGTCTCCCGGCGTGCTCGATGCCGCGGAAGCCCGGGGCCGGATCGCCGACCTGAAGGCTTTGTTAACGTTGCCCGGGCAGACTGGCGTCGAAGTTCGCCGATTCTATGCTTCCGCGTATGAGGCGCTGGCGGAGCGCAAGTACGATCGCGCCTTGACTGCGTTCAACAAAGCGTCGGAGTTGGCGCCCGATTTCGCTCTCACCAAGTGGAAACTGGCATTGTTCTATGAGGCCATGGGCAACATCGATCGCGCCCGGGAGAATTTCACTCACTACCAGCAACTGGCGTCCGACCAGAACGCAAAAGAAGAAGCCAACCTTCACCTCAGCACGTTGGAGGCGAAGCGCACGAAATACGACGAGGAGGTGGACGAAGCTGAAGATATAGTCGCGGATTTGTTCAACCGGTCGATGAACCTGACTTTTAACGGATCCGAAAAACGCAGCGCCTTGCGCGCCAAACGTGCGCGAGTAAAGAAGAAAGAAGAGAAAACCGCCAAAAACCGGGTGGGAGGATTTTCCATTCCATTTGCTTACGCGCAGCAGCAGTTGGCGCGAGCCAGCGAGCATCTTGAAATCGCGCTGGCGCTCTTCCCGCTGGGAGCCGAGGCCAACCAGTTAATGGGCTTAGTGTTCCTGCAAGCCAACGACGGTCACTCCGCCACCAGAAACTATGACGTGGTGGCCAGCCAGAACCTGCCCGTCTCGTTTTACGCGGAGATGCGCGGCCACAAGCAGGACCAGGCAGTGAAGTGCGAGCTGAGTGGAGACCGGGTGCGACTGATTTTCCTGTCTTCATACGATAAGAAAGGAAACCCGGCGCCGCCCAGCAAGCCGGCTGGTGACGACGGTCTGGGAGACATGGTGATCTCGCCCGCGACGGCGCGGCAGCAGGGCTTCGATTCGATGGACTTGACGCTAAGCGAGATCAAGAAAGTGGAGACTGACAAAGGCATGCTGAAGCTGAAACTCGCCCAGCAGGATGTATATCTGTCCCCGATTTATTTGCCGTCTTTCACTCCCACCGAAGGTCCGCAGGCTCGGCGCTTCGCCAACAACTACACTCGCCTCTTCGTTCGCTATCCTGGGCTGGAGGATTCCAAGCTCGGAACCGAAGGAATGAGTGGAGGGGAAAAATTCAAGATGGGATACAACATTGCCAACGCCAGTATGGATATGGCGATGTCGGGATTCAGTCCGATCGGCGCAATCTCCAGCGTGCAGGACATTATTTCGATCACTCGCACCATTCGCGCGGCCATGGTCTCGGTCAGCGTGAGCTTTGCCTCCTGGGAGAAAAGCGTGGAGGACCAGCAGCAACTCTTGTCGGGCAAGGCTTTCAAGGCGATACCAATCCAGCCGGCGAGTCTTGTATTCGTGCAAGAGGCGAAGTAGCGCGTTGCATAGAGAGTTGCAATTCCCTGCCGCTGGCGGCGACAATCTTCTGTGGCTATTACCGACTTGAGCGCCGCGCAGAGCAGGACCGAATGGGCGCCGAACTGAAATGAAGCTTTCCCAACTTCTCACCGCGCCCAATCAACTTACGCTGCTGCGGATGATGTTTGTACCGTTTATCGTGATCGACCTGGTGGCCGGTCACTATCGCTGGGCGCTCATATTATTTGTCCTGGCGGGATTCAGTGACGGTCTCGACGGTCTCCTGGCCCGAACCCTGAAGCAGCAAACCGTGCTCGGCCAATATCTCGATCCCATCGCTGACAAGCTTCTACTCAGCACCATGTTCATGGTGCTGGCCATCCTGCACAAGATCGCGTGGAAATATACGGTGCTGGTGTTCAGCCGCGACATCTCTATTCTTTTCGCCAGCGCGGTGCTCTACGCCATCGCAGGATTGCGCGATTTCCGCCCGAGTATCTTTGGCAAGGCCAACACTTTCGCGCAAGTCTCGGCCATCTTCTTCGTGCTGCTGTACCAGTTCAAACACCTGCGCTGGGTCTGGATCACACAAACCACTTTTCTCCATGCCACGGTCGCCTTCACGGTTGTCTCCGCCCTGCATTATGTGTTGTTGGTCGGCCAACGGCTGCGGGCACCGACCCATCTTTCCGCGGAAACCGCAAAACCGGCGAAGGACGCGATTTGACGCTGTTTCCAGTGTCCCCCTAGAATTACGATTCCACCGACAAACTTCCGCTCATGGCCCTGCGCTTGTACAACACGCTGTCCGGCAAGATCGAAGATTTTCACCCCCTGCAAGGCAATGCAGTGCGGATGTACGCCTGCGGGCCCACGGTTTACGACTACGGACACATCGGCAACTTTCGCACTTTTGTCGCGGTCGATATTTTGCGCCGGTTCCTGCGCCAGAAGGGTTTTGACGTACGCCACGTCATGAACATCACTGACGTGGACGACAAGATCATTCGCAACTCCGCTCAGGAGGGCTTGAGCGTTAAGGATTACACAGCCAAGTACGAGCAGGCTTTTCTCGAAGACAGTTCAACGCTCAACATCGAGCAACCTTTTATTGTCCGAGCTACCGAGCATATCGAAGAGATGGCACATTTCATTGCGCAGCTGCAGAAAAAAGGTTTCGCCTATCGCACCGAGGATGGGTCCTATTATTTTCGCATCGCCAAATTTCCCGAATACGGCAAGCTTTCAAAGAAAGACTTTGCCGGAATGGAAGACGGCGCCCGGGTTGATGTGGATGAATACGAAAAAGACAATGCCCGCGACTTCGCACTGTGGAAAGCGCCCAAACCCGGAGAGGCGTTCTGGGAAAGTTCGATCGGACCTGGGCGGCCAGGCTGGCACATCGAGTGCTCTGCCATGTCGATGCAGGAACTGGGTGAAACTTTCGATCTTCACGCCGGCGGCGAGGATCTGATCTTCCCTCACCACGAAAACGAAATCGCCCAATCCGAGGCGTTGACCGGGAAGCCTTTTGTCCATTTCTGGTTTCACGCCCGCTTTCTGCTGGTTGAAGGCGAGAAGATGTCGAAGAGCACGGGGAACTTCTTCACCCTTCGCGACCTGGCCCTCAGGGGTTATAAGCCATCGTCGATCCGCCTGTTGCTATCCTCGGTGCCCTATCGTCATCAGCTGAATTTTACTTTTGACGGATTGAAGCAGATGGCCAGCAACGTCGAAAAGTTGCGGAACTTCGAGTTGCGGCTGAAGACCGGACAGTTTCCTGCCGGCGCCACCGACTCGGCGCTGGCTCAAGACACTCTGGAGCGCATGACCTCTGCGCTGGACGACGATCTGAACACGGCCCAGGCTCAGGCCGCGATCTTCGATATGGTTCGCAAAGCCAATGTCGCGATCGATAGCGGACAGATAAAAAGGGACGACGTAGATTCATTGCTGGCAACGCTCGCCAAATTCGATGAAATCTTCGCCGTCCTTAGGGATGACGACGCGCCCAAGATGAAAGCTGTACTGGATTGGGCAAAAACAGCGGGGCGCGAGAGTAATATCAGCCCGGAGTTGCTGGCCGCTGCTGGAACGCAGAGTCTCTCCGATGGCGAGATCGAAAAGAAGATCGCGGAAATGGAAGCCGCGCGCCGCGCGCGCAATTTTCAGGCCTCCGACGCCATACGCGCTGAACTAACCTCCAGTGGCCTTCTCGTGGAGATCACTAAAGAAGGCGTACGCTGGCGCCGAAAATAGGCACCGCAACGGCGCCCCATAACCCTTCTTGCAAACAATACTGAGAACCGAGAACTAATAACTAAGAACTGGTTCTCAATTCATTCTTGTTCTGCGTATTTGTTTGTAGTTTGTGTTCTGTAGTTTGTGCTCAAGATGTTCTCTGTGATTTTTCTTTGTGATTCTGGTCTCGGTTTGTGGTTCCACTTTTGCGCAGTTGAGGAACTGTCGCCAATCCCTAACGCAACATGCTCCCGCTCAGGGCGGTATCAAGCACAGGGTTCCCGCTGGGCGCGCAGACCAACTGGTTCCATTGCTTCTTCAGGTCTTTGGGATGAAGGATAGCTTTATTCTGGCTCCCGCTTCGGGCGGCAGCGGTTCGGGCGGCTGGGATTGGGGCTTTTGGAATCAAGGATGCGAAACTGCTCACGCTGGTGAGAATCAGGTTGACTGCCGCGCTGATTCGTGTGGAAAGCGCAGGATCACTGATGTGCGCAGCCTGAAGGAGTGCCGAAAGGTTCTGGTTGGTATCCTGAATCAGAGCTTCAATCTTCTGTAACGTGCTTGCATTCGGACTTTTCTTGTAAGTGTCGTACAAGGCCTGCAAAAGCGTCAGATCCTTGCTCGCTTCTGCCGAGATGTTCTGAATCGCTAGTGCTTCGGTGGGATTCAATTGGTTTCCCGATTGCAGGGTCGAAACCAGCGCTGCAATGTTCAACGCCATTTGCGTCAGCACCGGCAAATCCGCCAGAGCGACACTTAACCACTGCGCGCTGCATCCGGTAGCGATCAACGCGACACTCAGTACAACGGCCAACAGGATCTTGCTGCTCGAATTTCTATTCATGAAGGGTTCTCCCTGTAAAAATAAGTTGTGTGGATTTGGCATTAGTGAATCTGGCGTGCAGGTGCAAAAGAAAACGCCACCGATCGAAGCCGGTGGCGCCTGTTCTCAGTAAAGTTTGTGATTATTTCAGCGTGGCAACGAAATATCGCACATTGACCAAATCATGCAGCTTTTTCGCTGGCATGTGCTACGCGAAGAACCGTGCTTTCATCAAAGTGGCGGCCCAATATTTGAAGTCCGATCGGCAGCTTTTCGCTGGTTTCACCGCAGGGCACGGAAATACCCGGAATTCCAGCCAGGTCCGCGGTCACGGTGTAGATGTCGGCTAAATACATGGCCAGCGGATCGTCAACTTTTTCCCCAAGCTTGAAAGCCGCCGTGGGACTGACGGGGCCGACAATCGCATCAACTTTTTTGAAGGCCTCTTCGAAATCCCGAGTCAACAGAGTGCGCACCTTCTGCGCCTTCAGATAATATGCGTCGTAATAGCCAGCGCTAAGAGCATAGGTACCCAGCATAATGCGTCGCTTCACTTCAGCGCCGAAAGCCTGATCGCGGCTGCGCCGGTACATTTCTGATAGCGTGCCCGCATCTTTGGCCCGATAACCGAAGCGAACGCCATCAAAGCGGGCCAGGTTCGAAGAAGCCTCAGCCGTCGCCACAATGTAGTACGCCGGAATCGCATAACGGGTGTGAGGCAGCGAAATTTCCACAATCTCGCATCCCTGCGCGGCCAGCTTCTGAATTGCAGCTTCAACCGCACTGCGAACTTCCCGATCCAGCCCTTCGCCCATATACTCTTTGGCCACACCGATTTTGAGTCCGCCTACCGGCTTCTCAAGTTCCGCCACGTAGTCCGGGACAGGAACCTCGGCACAAGTTGAATCCATGGGATCGCGTCCGGCAATCGTTCGCAACATGATGGCCGCATCCTTCACCGTCCTGGTCAGCGGTCCAATGTGATCGAGTGACGAAGCGAACGCAATCAACCCATAGCGCGAGACTCTGCCGTAAGTCGGCATCAATCCAACCACTCCGCAAAAAGAGGCGGGCTGGCGGATGGAGCCGCCGGTATCTGAACCCAGCGCTGCCACTGCCATATTTGCGGCAACCGCTGCCGCCGATCCGCCGGAAGAACCACCCGGAACTCTGCTGAGGTCATGGGGATTGTGTACCGGCTTCCACGCAGAATTCTCGTTCGAGGAGCCCATCGCGAACTCGTCGCAGTTCAACTTGCCGAGTACGACAGCGCCCGCCGCTTCCAGTCGAGCCACCGCGGTGCAGTCGTACGGTGGAATGTAGTTCCCCAGAATTTTCGAACCCGCCGTGCTACGAATTCCCTTGGTGACCATCACATCTTTGATTCCAACTGGAACTCCGCCCAGCGGCGGAAGCTTCTCACCCCTGGCGGCGAGGGCATCCATTTCGGCGGCTTTGGCCAGCGCCCGTTCTTTCGAGAGAGTAAGGAAAGCGCCAATTTTCGGATCATCGCTTTCGATCCTGGCGTAAAAAGATTCCGCCAGCGCGGCAGCACTGGTCTTGCGCTCCTGCACAGCGGAACGCACGGAATCGATGGTGAGCGAATCGAGATGCATAAAATCGGTCATTGGTCGTTGGTCATTGGTCTTTGGTCGTTAACCGATCAGTCTCGACTGGCCTTATTGGAAATCCAACGACCAGGGGTCAACGACTAAAGGCCATCGACCAAGGACCAACCACCAACTACCTTTCAATCACTTTGGGCACTTTGAAGAATGTTCCATCAGAATCGGGCGCATTTTCGAGCGCCATCGCGTGCGGCAACGATTTGCGCAGTCCCTCGAGAATGTCTTCCCGGCTGGCGTATGCGAAGCGTTCGCTTCCCTGCTTGGTTCGATCGACGCCGTAGCGATCCGATACCTGCGCCATGGGCTCGACGTTCGAAGTGTCGAGCTGGTTCAGGCTGTCGATGTGGCCAAGAATGGAGTTAAGGTCGCGCATCATGCGGATGCGCTCCTCCGTGCTCAGTTCCAGATTGGCCAGGTCGGCAACATAGGCGACATCTTTCTCGGTGACGTTCATCAGCTCGCCCGACTTTCCCCAGAAACTCTTTTGCTGGCCACGACAAACTCAATCCGCTTCACGCTCTCGGTCACATAGCGATTGATGATCGCCAGATATTGCGGAGCGAGCATCTGCAACTCGATGCGCCATCCTGCGTCTGGAACTTCGACCTGGAGGATGCCTTCCGCGAAGTCGAATGCCCGGGTCCGCACCGCAACCGCCTGGCCGCAAGCCAACGCCCACGCCAGCAACGGACCTTCCCCGGCGGGTGAGCGCCGCAAACTGCTGATCACAATCTTTTCCAGTCCTGCGCCGGCTTGTTCCATAGCTGGTGTCGTCAATTCTTCTCGGGTGTAACCGTCAACTTTCGGCGATACCCGGTTCATCGCGAATCAATTTACGGTGGGAGCGGGAACGATTCTACCACTCCAGAAGCATCAGCCTGCCGCGCAACACTCTTGCGCTACATTTCAAGAATATCAAGCCGGCGAGACTAAATGGGACATGCAGCGACAAAATATATTTCGTTTGCTCTCAACCGCTTGAGCACGATTGCCCCGAAAGTGGGGCTTGACAGGTTTAGAGCCGCGGCTCAAGCGTTCGCAACGAATTGTCAGCTCACTGAGGAAATTCGCTGGCGACATACTTCAGCGCACTTTCTTTAGACTGCAACTGTCCTTCGAGTTGCGCATCCTCCACCAGCGAGAGAATTTCCTTGAAGCGTGGACCGGGTTGATACCCTGCGGCGATAAGGTCGGCACCCGTGATCAGCGGCGTGGGACGGATGGTTTCCGGCGGGATGCGCGCAACCCGGTCACGGGTAAAGTTGTAAGTGTCCAGGTCACAGTGACTCGCCTGACAATCCAGCCGGTGCAACGCGATGTGTTCTTCGAATTGCGGCATCCTCACAAATTTCTTGAAGGTAGAATCTTTCATCCGAGGCACATCCGCGAAACGCATATGGTTCGCGACCAGAGCCAGAATCTGTTCGCTATCGGTGTTGGAAAAGCGCAGGCGCCGGCAGATTTCTTCCGCCATCTTCACCCCGACATCGACATGATTGTCGAAGCGGATACGATCCGGCGCCACTCGAAAAGTCGGTGGTTTGCCAACATCGTGAAGCAGCGCGCCCCAGGCAAGCGTCGGCGGGCAAGGGTGCGGCAACCCCTGAAGCAGGAGCAGGGTATGTACGAACACGTCGCCCTCGGGATGAAACTCCGGCGGTTGTTGTACACCCTTCATCGCGCAAATTTCCGGCAGAACCTCGCGCAGCAGGCCGGCTTTGTCCAACAGGAGAAAGGCTTCGCGAGCGTGGCCTTCGATCAGCATTTTCGTCAATTCATCGCGCACCCGCTCGCGCGAAACCTGATTGATGCCCGAAGCCAGCTGCTGAATCGCGGCAAGAGTTTTCGGCTCGATGATGTATCCGAAGCGGGCGGCAAAGCGTACGGCCCTGAGCATGCGCAGTTTATCTTCGGCGAAGCGCACTTCTGGCGGCCCGATGGTTCTGATGATCCCATCTTCAAGATCCTGGCGCCCGCCAACAAAATCGAGTACTTCGTCATTGCTTAGCGGATCGAGCAGCAGGCCGTTGATGGTGAAGTCGCGCCGCTCGACGTCTTGGCGAGCGCTCTTGCTGAAGCGCACCTGGTCGGGATGCCGTCCATCGCTGTATCCAATATCGTTGCGGAAAGTGGCTACCTCGACGGTGTTGCCTCCGGCGTCTCCGACGGGCACGAGCACGACGCCAAACTGCGCACCCACTGCATAGGTCTCGGGAAATATATGCATAACCTCATATGGCGTAGCGTCGGTGGTCACGTCGTAATCCGCCGGTTCGCGCTGGAGCAGCAGATCGCGCACGCATCCGCCGACGAGATAGGCCTGATGGCCGTGCTGGCGCAGAACGCTGATAATTGAGATCGCGCGATCTCTTGTAACCGCGGGTTGGATGAGTTCAGGCATTCCATTCCGCCCGCAGGCGTTCGCGTTCGGTCTCGCTTAATCCAAACCACGATTCTGCTGTATCACGGACGCGTTCGAGGGCAGCCTGCATTTCCGCCTGCTTGAGCTTAAGCTCCTCTGCGTCGGCATCCGGTGAGACTGAAATCAACGGAGCGCTCACCACAATCGCGCGCGAAAAAGGATGGGGAATTTGCATCAGGTCCCAGGCTTTTTCCAGGGTAAGCGCTTTTTCCAGTCCCACGTGAAAGACAAAAATGGGACGTCCGGTGCGCCGCGCCAGCATCACCGGACCCGGCTTGGCCACATAGCGTGGACCCCGCGGACCATCGATGGTAAAGGCGCAATCGAAGCCTTTTTCCAGGCGCTGGGCCATGACCGCCAGCCCGCGCATACCTCCCCGCGTGGAACTGCCCTGTGCGGTGCCGAAGCCGAAATGCTCGATCACGCGCCGGGTCCATTGACCGTCGAAGTTGGTAGTGTTCATTACTACGATGCCACGGTTGCGCCAGTACCATGTCGCGGAAATGATGCAACGATGCCAGAACGCTGAAATGACCGGCACGCCGTGAGCGCGGGATTGATCGTAGTGCTGCTGTCCAATTTTTTCGAAACGTAAAGTGGGTCCGAGCACGCGAATAATCGAAATGACCGCCGCAGCGATGATCGGGATCTGCATCTTCCGCCACAGAGAAAGCTGCGGCAGGCGAGTGTCGTAGAGCGAACTGACGGGCTCATCAGCGGGGGATGCTTTCAGGTTTCCGCTCGACATCACGGTTATTGTAGCCGTCCTGCGGGCCGGTTGACAGACACGCCAGCAGCCATCGCCCGTCAGGCACGGTCGCTGCATGACGGGCGGGGACGCCCGTCCTCCATTGTTCGATCGTGATTTAAAATGACAATCGTGGCGGGCGCCTACATTCTCGGGATCGAAAGCTCGTGCGATGAGACTGCAGCTTCTGTCGTTTTCTCGGGCGAGAAAATTGTATCCAACGTTGTCTTCTCCCAAATCGCCGCCCACCAACCTTACGGCGGTGTGGTTCCTGAACTGGCTTCACGTGAGCATCTGAAGGCGATTGTGCCGGTCGTGCGTAAAGCGCTTGCCGACTCCGGGCATACCTACCAGTCGATTGACGCTCTGGCGGTCACTCAGGGGCCGGGACTTGCCGGCGCGTTGCTGGTTGGAATCGGATACGCCAAGGCGCTGGCCTTCGCCCTCGACAAACCATTGATTGCGGTGAACCATCTCGAGGGTCACATCCACGCGGTGCTGCTTGAAGAGCGGCAGAAAAGTAATCACGAGATTAATTTTCCCGTGCTTGCGCTGGTGGTTTCCGGCGGGCACACGCATCTCTATCTGGCGGAGCAGCGGGACCAGCACTGGTCCTATCGAAACATTGGCCACACTCGCGACGATGCTGCAGGTGAGGCTTTCGACAAAGTGGCAAAGCTTCTGGGCCTGGGATACCCGGGGGGCCCCATCGTCGATCGGCTATCGACCCACGGAGATCCGACTGCGGTAAAGTTTCTCCCGTCACAACTGAAGCATCGCGATCGAAATGAGAAAGATGACGCTCCCCTCGGAGCACGCTTCGACTTCTCTTATAGCGGAATCAAGACAGCGGTTCTCCGTTATGTTGAAGTTCACAACATGAAAGCGTCGATTGAAGCGCGAAGGAAAGCATTGTCTGCGATTGAGAAGCCAGCTCTCGAGGACTATCTGCTTCAATGCGATCGGCAAACACTGGACCTTGTGGCCTCGTTTCAACGGGCGCTGGTGAGTGACCTTACGGCGAAGACTTTGGCTGCTGCCCGCGCCTGCGACGTCGCCACGCTGTTCGTAACCGGCGGGGTGGCGGCAAACAATGAATTGCGCCAGCGCTTTGAGCAGGATGCCTCACAGGAAGGCTTGCGCGTCTATTTTCCTTCGCGTCCCCTTTCTACCGACAACGCGGCCATGATCGCGGCCGCTGCCTATCCCAAATTTCTCGTCGGGGAATTTGCCGCGATGGATTTTTCCGCTGAAGCCGGAATGGTATTGCGGTAACTGGAAACTCCTGCCATTCATAATGAGACCGGCATTCGGCTCGGTATTCCCTGCATCCCACATCCGCGATCAACATCTAAAAATTAGGCGGCGGCGCTGCTTCCAAAAACAATCCTTTGTCTGAGGAGGTTGCAGTCATGCGCAATATCTCAACTGATACGGATGTCCTGATCGTTGGCGCGGGACCGGTTGGACTCTTTCTCGCCAATGAATGCGCCCGCCGGGGTTTGCGATATCGGATTTTCGAGGCCCGGTCGGCGCAGTCGGAACACTCCAAGGCGCTGGCAATCTTTCCGCGGACGCTCGAGATTTTCGACATGGCCGGCGTCGTCGGCCCCTTCCTCAAAGAGGCGAACCGGGTGACGTCGGTGGCCATCATTACTAATGATCACAAGCTCGCCCACATGCAGTTCGCGCCTGAGGAGAGCCCCTATCCGTTCATTGCCATGGTTCCTCAGAATGTGACCGAGCGGCTGCTGGTCGAAGAATTAAAACGCAGGAGCGGAACGGTCGAGTACGAGACGTCGTTTGTTTCCGCAGTCCAGCACGACGACTATGTGAGCGTGACCCTGGACGGGGGAGGCCGCACGCTGGAGCTTACTGCGGCGTTCGTCGTCGGATGCGATGGCGCGCATAGCGCGGTTCGGCATTTTCTGGATCTCCCCTTTACCGGGGCGCAATACAACGATTTGTTCTTGCTGGCTGATATTGAAACGAACGAAACGCTTCCCAGTGACGAATTACAACTCTGTCCCAGTGAGTTTGGCGCGGTAGCTATTTTCCCCATGAGCGCGAATCGCCGCCGCATTGTAGCCACCATCGAGAAGGCAGATGGCGACGCGCCGTCACTGGAACTAGTCCAGAAGATACTCAGAGAACGCGCGCCCAGAAGCATTGCTGCGCGCGGGCTTTACTGGAGCAGCTACTTCCGGATCCATCACCGGCAGGCGGCTCAGCTGGGGGTGGGACGCATGTTCATCGCCGGAGACGCCGCTCACATTCATAGCCCGTTCGGTGGGCAGGGAATGAACACCGGCCTGCACGATGTGTGGAACCTGGTGTGGAAACTTGATTTCGCGGTCCGCGGATACGGAAACGAGGAACTGCTGGAAAGCTACACCGCCGAACGGCGCCCGGTGATCAAGAATGTTATCGAGACTACGGATTTTCTTACCAAGGCAATGGGAACACCGAACCGGCTTGTGCAACTACTGAGGGACGCCGTAATTCCCATGCTCTCGCGCCTGGCACCCTTTCAGCATGCATTCGTGCAGAGACTGTCCGAACTGGGCATTACCTACAGCGGCAGTCCGATCATTGAAGGAGCGGGAAAACGGTTTCTTGACGACTCGATGCGCGGTGGCGACGGTATACGGAGCCGTTTCCTGCTGGAAGCGTACGAAGATGCAAACTCATCGGCCAAACAAGCTGCAACACAGCTGGCTCAATCGTTTACCGACGTGGTTGAATTACGATGGTCGATAAAAAAGGGAATGACTCTCGTCCGGCCGGACGGGTACATCGCTTACGAGGCGGATGATCTCGACGAATCAGCAGTAGGATCAGTGCGTTCACTGCTGGAGCGTCAAACCAGCCAGGTGCAGGGCGTTTCGCCTTAGGCGGGGTCTACTTCCCGGCGGCTTTTCCCTTGCTGGCCCGTTTTCCCAGCAGCGCTTCGAGCGCTTTGGTGAGCTGGGCTTCAATGTCGATATCTTTGGAAATGGCAAAGTTGGCCCGATGCTCCTGAGCGTCAGGTCCACTGTTTTTGCCGGCCACGATAACAATAGGAATATCCGCAGTCTCGGGGTTGGCCTTGAGAGCAGAGATCAGCTCGGTGCCGCTCATCCTGGGCATCTGCAAATCCGTCACAATAATGTCGGGACGAATGCGAGCCACAATGGGAAGAGCTTCCTCGCCATTGCTGGCTGACTCAACCGTATAGCCGCGTTCCTCAAGAAACCGGCAGACGGTATGCCGGATAAGCATGGAATCGTCTACAACCAAAGCTACCAGCTGATTTTTATTTTTTGCGGACAAAGTATTCCCCGGGTGACATTAACAACTTGTTATGGCGTCAACAAGGGTAAAGGCCGGCTCAAGGGTTACCTTCGTCACACTTCGAGGAGGGCTGGCGGAAAAACGAGCGATAAAGACACGAGCGCGATCAGGATTCGTTCGACAGTTTGGTGTCCTCAATGGTCATGTCCTTGAATTCGCTGGACTCAAAGACTTCGCCGCATTCCTTGCATTCGACGAACTCGGAATCTTCTTCGCGCGCCACGATCTGCACCCGTGGGTGCTTGCATGGCGCCGGGCTGCTCTTTTTTTCGGGGAGTGGGGACGGTGAGGATGGATTCATAAAGCCGGGTTTGAAATTCCTGTTGAACGGCCGGATGTTTTCTCTTAATTTGGCGGTATTTTAGAACGCCTTCCGGAGTTGTCAAGCTTTTCTATTCGATATACGAAATTGCGAAAAGGGATGATGGGCGTATTACGGCATCAGCCTTCGGCGCAATGACCCACGGTTTAGCGTGAAGACTGTTGGCCGCCAGGGATTCCGGCATACGTTCCGCCCAACCTGGTTGCGCTTCACCGTCATTTTTCGACCATTGCCTGTAACAGGTTGCATGGTAGCGCTTTGACAGCTAATATATATATGTCCGACTAAAAAGGTCGGATTTGCCATACCTGTTGATCGCATGCTCAAGTTGACCAAAAAGGCGGACTACGGGTTGATGGCCATGAAGCACCTGGCGGAACACGCCGATCATGGATCGTGCAGCGCTAAGGATGTAGCCGACGCCTACGGGATTCCCCAGGAAGCTTTGGCCAAAATTTTGCAGCGCCTGGTCAAGGCAGGGCTGCTTCATTCGCAGCACGGGACCAACGGCGGCTATACGCTGGCTCGCGATCCGGCATCGATTTCGGCTTTTGAGGTAATCGGGGCCATTGACGGGCCGCTTTTCATTACCTCTTGCGTCACCGTGCGGGGCGAATGCGATCAGAGCGACCGTTGCAATGTCCGGGGGCCGCTGCGCCGGGTAAGTCATGGAATCGAAGAGTTGCTGCGAAGCATCACTATTAAAGAGATGAAGGATGATCAGGGCGATCATGCCGGCAGCGAGAGCCGGCGCCCCAAGCCCGTGAAAAGCGCCAAGGATTTTGTAACGATTGGATAGCAGGTTCTGAGGAGAGTGACTATGAGTACGGATGTGAAAACTATACCCCAGGGATCGAACGGACACTCCGCTGTGCAGACTCAGGAGCAGAGAACTGCCGCGAACGGCGTGAAACTGCCGGTCTACATGGACAACCATGCCACCACCCCGATGGACCCTCGGGTGCTCGAGGAGATGCTTCCCTTCTTCATGGAGAAATTCGGCAACGCCGCCAGCCGCAACCACTCATTCGGGTGGGCCGGAGAAGAAGGCGTCGAGACCGCTCGTGAGCGCGTGGCCAAGCTGATCGGCGCGACGCCTAAAGAAATCATTTTTACCTCGGGAGCCACTGAGAGCGACAACCTTGCGATCAAGGGCGTGGCCGAGATGTACCGCGAGAAGGGCAACCACATCATCACTGCCGTGACCGAACATAAGGCCGTGCTCGATACCTGCAAGCGCCTGGAAAAGTACGGCTATCGGGTTACTTACATGGCGGTACAGAAAGACGGGCTGATCGATCTGGAAGAGCTGAAGCGGGTCATGGATGACAAGACCATCCTGGTGACGATTATGGCTGCCAACAACGAAATCGGCGTGGTCCAGCCGCTAGCGGAAATTGGGAAGCTATGTCATGAGCGCGGCGTGATCTTCCACACCGACGCTACCCAGGCCGTGGGCAAGATACCGATCGACGTAAACAAGATGAATATCGATCTCATGTCGATCTCGGCGCACAAAATGTATGGGCCGAAGGGTGTCGGGGCATTGTATGTGCGTCGCAAGAATCCGCGGGTACAGATTTCCGCGATCATTGACGGCGGTGGGCACGAGCGCGGTATGCGTTCAGGAACGCTCAACGTCCCCGGAATCGTTGGGCTGGGCAAGGCCTGCGCCATTGCCTCGGAAGAGATGGCGAAGGAAGCCTGTAGCCTGGCGGGCCTGCGAAACCGGCTGCGCGACCGCATCATGGGACGGCTGGACGAGGTTTATATCAACGGCTCGTGGGAAAACCGGCTGCCCGGCAATCTCAACATCAGTTTTGCCTACGTGGAGGGCGAGTCGTTGCTGATGGGCATCAACGACATCGCAGTTTCCAGCGGATCGGCCTGCACCTCGGCGACGCTTGAGCCATCTTACGTATTGAAGGCGCTCGGAACTGGTGACGATCTGGCCCACAGTTCAATACGCTTCGGCATCGGCCGCTTCAACACCGAGGCTGAAGTGGATTATGTGGCCGACCGGGTAGTTGAGACGGTGGAACGCTTGCGCGAACTTTCGCCGCTTTACGAAATGGCGAAAGAGGGTGTGGATTTGAAGAACGTTAAGTGGGCGGCGGAGTAAGGATGTTCGCGTAGCGCTTATTGTCATTGCGCAAAGCGCGATGACGCACGGTCGCTTACTCAGGTCCTGCGCGAGCGAAAGCGGCACGCTCAGGATGACATGTAACTTGAATTTCTTAGGAGAGGGTCAAAATGGCATATAGCGATAAGGTTCTCGATCATTACTCAAACCCGCGCAACGTGGGTTCGATGGATAAAAACAGCAACGAAGTCGGGACTGGTCTTGTTGGCGCGCCGGAGTGCGGCGATGTCATGAAGCTGCAAATCAAAGTTAATCCGCAAACCAACGTCATCGAAGACGCGAAGTTCAAGACCTTTGGCTGCGGCTCCGCCATCGCATCGTCTTCCCTGGCCACTGAATGGGTGAAGGGCAAGACCGTCGAAGAAGCGCTGCAGATCAAGAACACCGAGATCGTGAAGGAGCTCGCGCTTCCTCCGGTCAAGATTCACTGCTCCGTGCTGGCGGAAGATGCCATCCGGGCGGCGATTCACGACTGGAAAGCCAAGCAGGGCGCGGCCAAGCCGGTGGATTCGGCCGTTAGCCGCTAGTCGCTGGTCGTTGGCCTTAAGATCCAACGGCAATAGTGAGCCCAATATGAATGTACTGGCGGAAGAAAAAAAGCCGGCCGCTCCGGCCAAGGGCGGCGTTAAAGTTACCGATAAAGCCCTGGCCAAGGTGCGCACGGCTATCGTAAAGGAAGGCATCTCACCCGAGCAGGGTGGGTTGCGGCTGGGCGTGCAGGGCGGAGGCTGTTCCGGACTGAGCTATAACATCCGGTTCGACACTCAGCCCCGCGAACGGGATCGGATTTTCCAGTTCGGCGACGTCCGCGTCTTTGTCGATCCCAAATCATTTATCTATTTGAACGGGATGGTGCTGGATTATCAGGAGACTCTGATGCAGCAGGGATTCGTCTTCGTCAATCCCAATGCATCGAAGTCATGCGGCTGCGGAACGTCATTCTCAGGGTGAAGTCTGGTGTGGTTGGTGCGCTTGTGTGGCCGCGGGCGACTCGCCCGCGAATCTGGCGAGGCATGGCTCTCTGCCCTCCGCCTAGCTTTTCCGCTCCAATGATTGGAAATCCCTGAGAGTTCTGGGTAATGCATGCGCCGGTCGCGGGCGAGGGCGCCCGCGCCACACGAACAATGGCAACTGATACTTCCAAAACGATAGCAGCGGCCGAAAGCGGTGACGCCACCGCAAGTTGCTGGTCATGCGGCGATATGCGCGCCGCTCACTTTTGCCACGGCTGCGGCAAGGTGCAGCCGCCCCGGCCGGTGAACTACTTTTCGTACTTCGGATTGCCTCGGAAGTTGAACCTTGACGTGGCGGTACTGGAAAAAGAGTTCTACGAGTTAAGCCGCAAGCTGCATCCCGATCTGAACGCACGTGCCGACAAACGGGAGCAGCAATGGAGTCTCGAACAAAGTTCCCTGCTCAATGACGCCTATCGCACCTTGAAGGACCCCATCAAGCGCACCCAGTATTTGCTGCGGCTGGAAGGGGTAGAACTGGAAGAGCAATCGAAGAGCGCGACTGAAAAGGCGCGCGCCAGCGGAGAGGTCAAAAAGCAGATCGTCCCCCCTGATTTGCTGGAAGAGGTTTTCGAATTGAACATGCAGCTCGAAGAACTGCGAATGAACAAGAAAACCGGCGAGGCTGATCCCTCGCTGGTGAAAGATCTCGAAGCGCACAAGACGCAGTTTGAGAAGAAATACGAAGAATTGGCGGAGGAGCTGAAAACTCACTGGGATCATTGGGACCGTGCGGTTGACGCCGACAGCGATGAAGCACGGCACGACGCCCTCGATGGCATGGTCGATCTGTTGAACCGGCGCAGCTACATCAGGAATCTGGTACGGGACGTGAATGAGGCGCTGGAAACCTAAAGCGATTTCAGATTTGTGATTTAGGATTTCAGATTTTCAATCTCAAATCGTAAATCTGAAATCTAAAATGTCCGCTATGTCTACTGAACGCATCGTCGGAATCGATCTCGGAACCACCAACTCTCTGGTGGCTTTCATGCAGGGGGATCGTCCTGTCGTGATTCCCGGCGAGGACGGTGTAAACCTGGTGCCGTCCGTGGTTGCGCTCGACGGCAAGGACCAGGTCATCGTCGGAAATGCAGCGCGAAAGTATTTGATAGAAACGCCCGAGCGCGCGGTTTACTCGATCAAACGCCTGATGGGCCGAGGCATTGAAGACGTTCAGCAGGAGTTGAAGCTTTTTCCCTTCAGCCTGGCTGACGATCTTCAGGCCGGCGAAGTATTGCGCATTCGGCTGGGCGAGAAAACTTTTACGCCTCCCGAAATTTCGGCGTTTATATTGCGTCAGCTTAAGCGCAATGCCGAACGATTTTTTAACGCGCCGGTGACGAAAGCTGTAATCACCGTGCCCGCTTATTTCAACGATGCCCAGCGCCAGGCTACGAAAGACGCAGGCCGAATCGCCGGTCTGGAAGTCATGCGCCTGGTCAATGAGCCGACCGCAGCCTCACTGGCCTACGGGCTCGAAAAAAAAGAAAACGGCATCGTCGCAGTGTATGACCTGGGCGGCGGAACTTTCGATGTATCGATTCTTAAATTGCAAGACGGCATTTTCGAGGTAGTTGCCACCAATGGCGACACCCATCTGGGTGGCGACGACATCGACAACCTGCTGATCGCGATCGCGGTGGATGACATTCGCGGCGATATGGGTCTGGACGTTTCTCGAGACGGCGAGGCCGTGGCAACGATTCGCAAGGCGGTCATCGAGGCCAAGATTGCGCTCTCGTCCGAAGCTGCAACCACTCTTGAAGTCAACCTTCCGGATGGTCGGCAGTATCAAAGAGAAATCACGCGGGAACAGTTCGAGCAACTCATTCAGCCGATCATCGATCGCACCGTCGGTCCTTGCAAGCAGGCTCTGAAAGATGCCGGCCTGAAACCTGAGCAGATCGACGAAGTGGTACTGGTCGGCGGCTCTACGCGAATACCCAAAGTGCGGACACTGGTAGAAGAGCTGTTCAAACGCAAGCCGCATACCGATCTGAATCCCGATGAAGTAGTGGCTCTGGGGGCGGCGGTGCAGGCCCACATTCTTTCCGGCGGATCGGAAGCCACTGAGAACATGTTGTTGCTGGATGTCACGCCACTATCGCTAGGCATTGAAGTAGCGGGAGGCGTGACCGACAAAATCATCCTGCGCAATTCGACGATTCCGGCGTCCGCCACCCAGCATTACACCACGCAGGTGGACGGGCAGGCCAACGTCGCCATCCATGTACTGCAGGGGGAGCGGGAACTGGCAAAAGATTGCCGTTCCCTGGCGCGCTTTGAACTGAAGGGCGTACCACCGATGCCGGCAGGCATCCCGCGGCTGGAAGTGAAGTTTCTCATCGACGCGAACGGCATTCTGCACGTCTCTGCCCGTGAGCAGCGCAGCGGCAAAGAGGCGGAAATCGAAGTGCAGCCCAGTTACGGACTGACCGACGAGCAAGTCGAGAGCATGATTCTCGATTCTTTCGATTCCGCGGAAGAAGATTTTCGTCAACGCCAGCTGATCGAGGCACGCAATGAGGCCGGCACCATCACGGCAGCTCTCGAAAAAGGCAAGAAGAGTCCGGCATGGGGCCAGCTCACCAGCGACGAGAAAAAACGCATTGCCAGGATGGAAAAAGTGTTGAACGAAGTCAAGGACGAGGATGACTATCAGGCGATTCGCAATGCTATTGACGAACTGAATCAGGGGACGATGCGGCTGGCGGAGCTGATGATGGATACCGCAGTGTCGACAGCCTTGAAGGGCAAGACCATGGACCAGACTGACTTGGGCGAAGGGCCGAATGCGCCGCATCCGGTCGCCAAAGCGGACTTTGAATAACGCAGTCGCCGGTCGTTAGTGGCCAGCGCAAGCAAGCAAGAGGACGAGATCAGGAGAGACGTAATGGCCGAAGAGAAAACCACGAGCGGAGGAACTACTGCGACTGTCGATCCTCCCGGCGAGAACACCGTCCAGGTCACATTTTTACCCGAGGGAAAAACGGTTCAGTTTGAGCACGGCAAACTGCCTTACAAAGATCACGGCAAAAAAGAATCGCTGCTCGATATCGCATTGAACAACGGCATCCGGCTGGACCACGCCTGCGGCGGCAACTGTGCCTGTACGACTTGTCATATCTGGGTGAAAGAAGGGGCCAACAGTCTTTCCGAGATGGATGACGACGAAGCCGACCGGCTGGACATGGCCGCTGATTTACAGTTAAACTCCCGACTCGGCTGCCAGGCGGTCATCACCAAGCCCGGCAAAGTGGTGGTTGAGATTCCGGCTTGGAACCGGAATTACGTTTCCGAAGAGCACTAGATAGCGGTCGACGGTCGGTAGTCGTCGGTCGTTGGCCAGTGACCAACGACTAGCGGCCAACGACTAATTTCCAAGGAGTTTTTGCCATGCCAAGAGAATTGACCTGGGACGATCCCGAAGATCTCGGCCTTTTGCTTTCCGAGAAACACCCTGAAGCGGATCCGCTGGCGGTGCGTTTCACCGAACTGCACCGGCTGGTCACCGAACTGCCCGAATTCAAAGATGATCCCAAAAAGTCCACCGAGGGGAAGCTTGAAGCCATACAGATGGCGTGGCACTCCGAATTTTTAGATCGCACCCAGGCCTGACTTGCCTCCTGGCAATTTGGCGGAGTCCAACCCCCTTTGTATTTCTGCAATACATAAAGCGCCTGCCTGTGTTGTCCAGGCCGCGACTAGACGGTTATGGCTTCAGGAACCTTGTCCGTAATTTCAAAATTGATGGGTGTGAACCCGCCTTCGTATCCTGCCAGCGGCTGCCCGTTGAGATAAACCCAGAAGTAATCGCGGCCCCAAAGTAGCCGATGATGAAAAGGGTTTAGACCTCAGCCGGCGTGGAGGTCTCTTCGACACTGACCTCCCGCAAAAATTTCGCGGCTTCTTCCGGAGGCGTGGGATTGATGTAAAAACCTGTTCCCCATTCGAATCCCGCCGTCTTGGTCAGTTTAGGCATGAATTCTATGTGCCAGTGATAGTGATCGTTGTTGGCGTCCTGCACCGGCGAAGTGTGGATGACCAGATTGTAAGGCGGGTTCTCCAGCACTCGCTCCGCCTTCATGAGCAACGTCTTCAGCGCCCGGGCCAGATTTTGAAACATGTGAGAAGAGCAGTTTTCGAAGGCTGATTCGTGCTGCCTGGGCAGGATCCAGGTTTCGAAAGGAAAGCGTGGCGCGTAAGGCGCCAGAGTCAGAAAGTCGGCATTCTCGGCCACGACCCTCGTCCCGGTTTCGATCTCCTGGCGAATCACATCGCAGAAAACACAGCGTTCTTTGTAAATGTAGTACTGCTTGGCGCCTTCGATTTCCTCGCTCACATAGATCGGAAGAATCGGCAGCGCGATAAGTTGTGAATGCGCATGCTCCAGCGATGCCCCCGCGGCTTCCCCATGATTTTTGAAAATCAGAATGTATTTGAATCGCCGGTCTTTTTTCAGATCGAGGATCCGATCGCGGAACGTCCACAGAACATCTTCGATACTTTTGGCGGGAAGAGCCGCCAGGCTGGCATTGTGGTCTGGAGTTTCAATGATGACCTCATGCGCACCAATGCCATTCATCCGGTCGAACATTCCCTCGGCCTGGCGGTCAAGATTTCCTTCAATACCAAGCGCTGGAAATTTGTTGGGAACGACCCGTACCGTCCACCCTGGAGTGTCGCGCTGCGGAGTCGGCCCGCCGTTGAGACTGGGACGGTATGCCTGTATCTCAGGTGGGGTCTTGGACTCATTGCCGTAGCAGAAAGGACAGAAGCCGCCCTTGATTTTGACCTGTTCTCGAGTGAAGTCAGTGGGGCGCTTGGCGCGATCGGTCGAAATAATTACCCAGCGGCCGACGATAGGATCTTTTCGAAGCTCGGGCAATACCAGAATCCTTTCCGCGGCACAGAAGATGAACCGCGATCAGCGAATGCGGCTATTTTAACCCGGCAGGAGGCGGGCACCTAGATGGGGACGTTGGTGAACAATTCAATCTGCGGACGTCCGGACGGCTGGTCATAATAAACGGTGACAACTTCGAGCCGCCATTCGGTGGCATGCGGAAGGTGGCGGATATACTCACGGGCGACCGCCAGCAGGTCCCGGCGTTTTTCTCGATCCACGGCGGCTTCGGCAGGTTTGACGGCGTGGCTGGTGCGGGTCTTAACCTCGACAAAACATAAAATCTTTTCGTGCCAGGCGATCAGATCAATTTCGCCTCGCCGGTTTGGCGAGCGAAAGTTGCGGGCGACAACAATGTATCCGTGGCTGCGTAGATAAAAATAGGCGTCCTCCTCGCCGCGGCGTCCGGTGTGCAGATGCTTGGCAATGTCGGATGGGGGCAAGGTCTTGCCTGCAATCCAGTCGAGGATCCTGACCGTAGCGTGGGTAAGTCGTCCAGCCAACATGATGGTGGATTTCAGCGTAGATCGTTAAATGGGATTTGGCTGTGACGGACGTCACAACGGGTGTTGACAGAAGAAAAACCCGCTCAGAATCGGAGCGGGTTTACCTGTCTGCCTTGATGTAGTTCCGTTACGAGCCAGGCTGGATGTCGGTTACGCGAATCATGCCTGTCGACTGGTCAAGCATACCGCTGACCGTTACCTGTTTGCCCATGTAGTGCTTGGCCTTGGTCTGGTCGTCAAGTTTATAAGTGCCTGTGTCTGTCTTGAGAACATAGTGCTTCTGCGCTTTGGTTACAGTGCCTGAAAATGATCTTGGGGCCGCGGCATCGCCGGCAGAGTCCGGTACCGCCGGCTGGGCGTTCGTGGACGGTGCAGTCTGTCTCGGTGGATCGGTAGTATTCGGCTGCGGGCTCTGATCCTGCTGTGCAAAAGCCGCCGGGGATAGGGTCGCCGCCAGCGCTAGACTTGCCAACAAACTCAGATTTTTCTTCATTTTGATTCCTCCTGTTCTGTTAGGACCGAGCAGATCGTGTACGCACTCGATGAAGCAAGAAGAGTGCCAGTCGTCGCCCTGTCATACAACGATGTTTGTGTGACTTACGGACTTCGGGATTCGCTGGGTGGGATATTTTTGTATTGCCTTAGGACAAAAATTCACCCTAGCTGGCTTGTACCCGAATCCCAGTAAGGGATGGAAAGGTTCGGCTTAATGGTCTTCACGGGCGCGCAGCCAGTCGAGAAACATCTGTTCGATTGGCTTGTCGTACGTCATCAGCACGTGGCGAACGGTGTGGCCGCTGACAAAGTGGCAAACTTCTTCCGCCAGATTCTTGGCGTGATCGCCCGCACGTTCCAGTGACTGGGTCATGAATATGACTTGCAAGCTGGCGTGGCGTTGAACGTTTTCAGGATTTTCAATGTGCCGAAGAAAGATGAGGTTTCGCAAACGGTCAATCTCGGCATCGGCACGCAATACGTCGACCGCTTTTTTGACGTCCCGCTCGGAAAATGCTGCACCGGCATCGGCAAGCATCTTTTCCAGCACCGTCGCCATGTGAGTGAGGTCATGAATGTCCTGGGAATCGATGCGGGCGCACACTGCCTGCGCGCTTCCAGCAAAGCTGAGCAGAAGATCGCCGATACGCTCCAGGCTGATCATAAACTTCATGCAAGCCAGCAGTTCGCGCGCTTCCGATTCGGTTACCTGGGTGATGATCTGGGTCACGCCCGCATCTATTTCCATGTCGAGAGCGTCGAGTTCTTTTTCCCGGTCACGCAGAGTGTTGAGCAACGGACCGGAGGCAGTTGCGATGCCTTCAGCAGCGGTCGCCGCCGCTTCTTTTGCTACCCGGCAGGCCTCGACGGTGCGCTTCACCAGGTACGAGTACGGTGATTCCGGTTCCGGACTTCTCAGGATGGCCGTACTCATTCGCGAACCCCTTCCGGAAACGACCGCGACCGGCCGGGTCGAGCTCGGTCTGGTCATGCGCTTGCTCCTGTGGATAGTCAATACCGGAGAATAGGCCGCTTTTTCAAGTTTAAGGTTAATACGACGTAAATTTAGTCAACCAGGGCTGGCTGAGTCAGTGGAAGAGTGAACAGAAAGGTCGAACCGTGGTTGAGTTCGCTCTGAGCCCGAATTGAACCGCCGTGAGCCAGAACAATATGTTTGGCAATTGCCAGCCCCAGGCCGGTTCCGCCGGATTCGCGGGAGCGGGCCTTATCGACGCGGTAGAAACGCTCAAACAGGCGAGGCAGATGTTCAGACGGAATTCCCGGGCCGAAATCCTGTACGTAAAATTCGACGCTCCCCGGAAGCGGCCGGGCCCCCAGAATAATCCGCCCCCCCGCCTGCGCATATTTCACTGCGTTATCGATCAGGTTGGAAAAAACCTGGTGGACCGCTTCCGGATCGGCACCGACCTGAGCGGCGGCATTATCCTCAACTTTCAGGTCGACATTTTGCGCGCGCGCGATTTCGCGGAAGCTTTGCACTGCTTCCTGCAATAGTTCGGCCGGAGTCGTGGGTTGGATATCGAAGCGCTGCTCTCCCGATTCCACCCGCGCCAGAGTAAGCAGGTCTTCGGTCAGTCGGGACATCCGCACCGCGCTTTTCCGGATGATCTCAAGAAACTCACGCGAATGTCCGCCGTCAGATGCGGTGTCCAGCAACGTTTCCGTATAGCCCTGGATCGAGGTCAGAGGCGTGCGCAGCTCATGCGAGACATTGGCGATAAAATCGCGGCGGGTCTTTTCCACTCGCTCGGTCTCAGTAAGATCGCGCAGCACCGCCACCACCCCCCCGCCCGGCATGGGAGCGGCGGTCACTTCAAAGCTGTGCCCGGGTACGATAGATGCAGCCCGGGCGTTGAACACTCTGCGGGCTTCATTCGCGCCCCGCACTGCCACCAGAAAATCAGGATCGCGAACAGTCTCGACCAAAAGCGCGTCTCTGCGAGTGTGCTGGGGGACTAGCCGATCCATGGTCTGATTAGCCCATAGAACCCGATCGTCGGCGCTGACCGCGATCACGGCATCCTGCATGCTGTTTAGCAGCGTTTCGAGCTGACGCTGGCTGGTTTGCAGGGCGATAAAGTTTTGTTCCAGATGACCGGCAGTTTTGTCCAGGGAGGCGGAGAGCCGTCCGATCTCGTCCGCGGTAGGGTCTTCAACCCGAGCCGAAAGATCCCCGGCGGCCACCCGCTCGGAGAAGCTCACGATACGGTCAAGACGATGGACAAAGGATCTGGCGGCAAGAGCAGAAATTGCGGCTGCTATGACGAACGCAAGCAGTGCCCCCTTCCAGGCATTGTGGAGCGAGAAATCGAAAACAACCGCGGACGCCACAATCACCAGGGCAAAAGCGCCCAGGGATTTAAGGAATAACCGATTGCTCACTTCGGCGCCTCAAATCGATATCCCGCTCCTCTTACCGTCTTCAAATAACGGGGATTTTCCGGATCGGGCTCGATCTTTTCGCGAATGCGGCGGACGTAGACATCCACCGAACGCGGAGTGACGTAGGCGGTGTCACGCCAGACGGAATCGAGCAACTGGTCACGGGTGAATACCCGCCCGATGTGCCGGGCGAAATAATCCAGCAACCGGAATTCAGTGGCGGTGGTGGTTACCAGGTTTCCGCTTACCGTAAGCGTCATGGCGCCGGGATCGATTTCGATTTCCCCGATTTTTACCGGTGCCTGCGACAGCGGACGCTCGAAGCGGCGCAACACAGCCTTGACCCTTGCCACCAGTTCGCGGGGGCTGAATGGTTTGGGAATGTAGTCATCCGCTCCAAGCTCCAAACCGAGAATGCGATCCGCTTCCCCGCTCTTTGCCGTCAAAAAAATCACGGGGGTTGCCGCCAGCGACGGGATTTGTCTAATCTGGCGGCACAGTTCGAGACCGTCTTTGCCGGGCACCATGATGTCGAGAATGAAGAGAGCCGGCCGTTGTTTTTCGGATTCGGAAATCACGGTGTTGCCAGTGGCGAATACTTTCACCGCGAAGGCATCCGCCTCCAGATGGTGCTTAACCAGTCGAGAAATGTCGGGATCGTCTTCTACCACAAAGATGCTGGGCTTCATGGGACGTATTGTAGCGGCCTGCCCTGTGGAGTACCTAGTTTTGAGATCGTCGAAAATAAAGACTCAAGAACTAGCGGCTTGAGGCCCGTTTCTGACCAGTCCCAATTTCAATGATCAAATTTCCGGATTGATCAACCCGGAAAGGCATGCCCGCCGGAATAACGGTGGTGGCACTGTACTCCGCCACCACCGCCGGGCCGCTGTATTTTCTGCCCGCCTGCAGGCGCTCGCGGGAATGAATCGCCGTCGATGTTCTCCGGCCGGATAAATATACCTCGGCGCGGTGTACCGAATTGTCGGGCTTTGCGAAAGGTGATCGAGCCCGGTCATGAAGTGCTTTCTGCGCCGCGCGGCTGGGCTGAGATTTTATCGTCGAGCGCAAACGCAGGGTTACGAGTTCAATTTCGCGCGCGGGAAAGTTGTAGCCGTAGCGTCGCTGATGTTCGTTGCGAAAATCACGGATCAGACTGCTCGTGTGCGGCACATTCAACTCGTAACCCTGGCCGCGATAGCGTAAGTCGACGCTGGCGTGGTGGCTGATAGCACCGCTCCATTTCTCGGTTCGAAAATCTTTTTCGGCGCGGCGGCGAAGATTTATGAATTCGCTTTTGAGCCGGTTTGCGGGAAGGTCATTCGCGACCCGCCACAGCACGGTGCGGGAATAGTCCTTCACCACATCGCTGACCAGGATACCGAAAGCCGAAAGCGCGCCGGGAAGCGCCGGAACAATCACTCGCGGAATAGCGAGGGCGTCCGCCAGCTCGCACGCATGCAGGCCGCCGGCGCCGCCGAAAGCCACCAGCGCGAACTCTCGCGGATCGAAACCGCGCTCGATCGAAACCACGCGCAGGGCCTTCTCCATGGTGGCATTGATAACCCGCACGATTCCGGCGGCGAATTGCTCCACCGTTAACCTTGATCCTGCGCGTTTGAGCCATTCGGCGGAGACGCGGCGTGTGCGTTCGAGGTCCAGCGTGAACTCTCCACCGAGAAACCGCTCCGGCTGCAAGCGGCCAAGCAGCAGATTCGCATCGGTCACCGTGGGCTGAAGGCCGCACCCGTAGCAAATGGGTCCGGGATCGGCTCCGGCAGATTCAGGTCCTACGCGCAGCGCCCCTGCGGCGTCGAAGCGAGCGATGGAGCCCCCGCCGGCGCCCACGGTGTGAATATCGAGCATGGGGACACCGATGGGAAAGCCCGCAATTTCCGCCTGGTTGCTGGTATGCGCCCGGCCATCCACCAGCGCGACGTCAGTCGAGGTGCCGCCCATGTCGAAGGAAATGACTCTTTCGAAATTGCTGCGGCTCGCCATCGCAGCCGCTCCAACCACTCCACCTGCCGGTCCGGAGAGCACAGTACGCACAGGTTCCCGAACCGCCGACCCGAGTGCCGTGATTCCCCCGCTCGACTGCATGACAAAGATTCGCGACTTTCCCGCCCCGTTCATGAGGGTTCGCGCCCGAAGTTCAAGGTTCTGCAGATACCGCTGCATCACCGGTTGCAAATATGCGTTTACCACTACTGTGCTGGTACGTTCGTATTCTCTGAACTCGGGAAGAATCTGGTGGGAGATCGACAGCGGGAGTTTCAATTTTCCCAGGACGTCTACCACAGCATTTTCATTTGCTGCATTGGCAAACGAAAACAGCAGAGAGATGGCGATTGCTTCCGGACGGCTTTGCCGCAGCTTTTCAGAAAGAGATTGAAGGTCTCGAGGTGAAGGAGAATGCAGAATCTTGCCA
The DNA here is from genome assembly GCA_963733545.1 of Terriglobia bacterium. GTDB lineage: Bacteria > Acidobacteriota > Terriglobia > Terriglobales > Acidobacteriaceae > JAIQFF01. The sequence continues at coordinate 1,568,903 of CAVTDQ010000007.1, read as the reverse complement.
TCGCTTGCCGTGCGCTCTTCTATGCCGAAGCGCAAATCTCCAGCAACAAGGGGTTCAACTCGATCGAAAGAGAAATCGTAGAGCTTGCCCCGGGCCTGACGGCCGATTTCGATCGCGTCTTCAAAGCCGGCGGTTGTGACCAATGCAACTCGCGCACCCTTGCGTTGAAGCAGGGTGTTGGTGCCCACAGTGGTGCCGTGTAATAGAACAACAGTATTTTTGCCGCCGATCTTTTCCAGCGCTTCGACAATCGCTTGCGAAGGATCGAATGGTGTGGAAAACACCTTGAGCATCCGAACTTTCCCGCGATCCATCCAGACGCAGTCGGTGAAAGTGCCGCCGGTGTCGATGGCGACATGGAGAGGTTGAATTCGCGTGCGGCGAGGCATCGAAGTAAGGGAAGGTTAACATCCGGAAAAGAAGCGTGCAGGGCTGGCGCGGTTTCAGTCTCGCTACTTGATTCCGATGACCATTGAATCGGGGCCGACCAAATGCTCGACGCGGGTTTCGCGAAATCCCGCTTCTTTCATCCATCCCGAGCAATCGGCGCCGGTGTAGTCAAATCCCCCTGGAGTTTCGATCAGCATATTCAGAGCCATCAGGAGCCCGAAAGCGTTCTTCGAGCGGTCGTCATCGATGATGCTTTCGTAAACAATAAAAGCACCGCCCTCTGGCACTGCTTCAAACGCTTTCCGGATAAGCATTCGCTTCTCTTCAAGATTCCAGTCATGCAGAATGTGACCCATCATGATGACATCGGCCTTCGGTAGCGGCTGATCGAAGAAGCTACCAGGCACAAAGTTCACGCGATCCGAAAGTCTGTGGAGTTGAATGTAGTCTTCGAAAATAGGTCCTACCTCCGGCAAATCGAAGCCGATTCCCTGGATGTGCGGATTGGCCAGGGCCACCTGGGCAATCAGGTCGCCTTGCGCGGTTCCAATATCTGCGGCTGTGCGATATTTGTCCCAGGGAAATTGGCGCGCAATGGCCAAGTTCCCCGCATGGCTCACGCCGGTCATGGCTTGAAGAAATTCTTTCAAACGCGCCGGGTCCGCATAAAGAATCGTAAAGGGATTTGGGCCACCATCTTTCGTTTCATTTTGCGGAAGGCCGGTGCGCAGCGCGGTTGTAAGCTGTCCCCAAAAAGGATAGAGACGGTGGTTCGCCATCTCAAGAATGCCGCCGATGTAAGAACGCTTGCTTTTATCGAGGAAGAAATCTGTGGATGGTGTGTTGTAGTACTTGCCGTCTCGACGCTCGAGAAATTTCAGAGCCACCAGTGCGTCGAAGAAATCACGAGCGGATCGGGGATGGAGACCGATCCGTGATTGCAAGGTCTCCAAATCCTCCGGGTGTTTTGCCAGTTCGGTGAAGATTTCCATCTCTACAGCGCTCAAAAGCGCTTTGGAAGCCCAGAAACTCAGGCCCACCTGGAGAATCTGATCGGGTTGCGGCTCGCTCATGAATCTAGCCTCCAGACGGGCGACGGCCTGGGAGATAGGGATCGAAGATCGTTAGGTCTTGTTTGTAAAAGCCAGCGTCACCAGAGTCTTCTGCTCCACTTCGTGAGCCTTTGCCGAGCCGGTCGCCGGGCTGGCGCTGGCGGAACGCTTTACCGAGAGAACGGCACGTTCACCGGCGATGCGCCGGAGGCGAGGCAGCACATAGAACAACGCTCCCATATTGGCCGGCTCTTCCTGTACCCAGACCACTTCTCGCGCGGCCGAAAATTGTCCGATTGCAGCTTCGATTTCCTTCTCCGGAAAAGGATAGAGCTGCTCGACCGCCACGACCGCAGTGGTCTGGTCATTTCTCTTTTTGCGTTCAGCGCGCAGTTCGTGGACAATCTTCCCCGTGCAGAGCAGGACGCGGGTGGCGTCACTGACTTCTTTATCCGGAAGCACTGTCAGAAAACGCTCCTGGGTAAAATCTTGGATGGGAGATGACGCGTCGGGATGGCGCAGCATGCTTTTGGGCGTAAACACCACCAGCGGCTTGCGCCAGTGCCGCAGGGCTTGCCGACGCAGCAGGTGAAAATACTGCGCCGCATTTGAAGGCTGGCAGATCTGGAAGTTATCGCGAGCCGCAAGCTGCAAAAAGCGTTCCGGCCGCGCGCTCGAATGCTCCGGGCCTTGACCTTCGTGGCCATGAGGAAGAAGCAGGACCACCCCCGAGAGCAATCCCCATTTATCCTCGCCGGCGCTGATGAATTGATCGATCACGGCTTGTGCGACGTTAGCAAAATCGCCAAACTGCGCTTCCCACATCACCAGAGTCTCGGGATAATCCCGGCTATACCCGTATTCAAATCCCAGCACCCCGGCCTCGGACAACGTCGAGTTGTAAATTGCGCAACGAGCCTGACCGTTGGCGATGTTTTCGAGCGGAACGTACTCCTGTTCATTCTCGATATCGAGCAGCACCGAATGCCGCTGGTTAAAAGTGCCGCGCCGAGTGTCCTGCCCACTCAGCCGCACCGGCACGCCGCCCTTAACCAAACCTCCGAGCGCCAAAGCTTCAGCCATGCCGTAATCCACCAGGCGTTTGCCGGCTCCCATTTCCGCCCGCTGTTCCAGCAGCTTTTTGACCTTGGGATGAATATGGAAATTCCGGGGATACGTTGTCAGGCGTGCAGTGATGTCCTGAAGTTCTTCGACGGATAGACCGGTATTCACCTCGTATTCGGGCTTGTAGCGGCCACCCTGATAGTTGTTCCAGTAATCAGGCAGCTCGCGATACAACGGCTTCTTTTTGGCGGTCTTGGCTTTTTTTTGCGCCGCTTCCAGTTCTTCCTTGATCTTCGCTACTTTCAGTTGAACGTCTTCCGCCTCAATGTCTTCCGCATAAATCTCCCACAGCGGCGGATGGTCCTTGATTGCCTTGTAGAGCAACGGTTGGGTGACGGTTGGGTCGTCCACTTCGCTGTGGCCGTGGCGCCGGTAACCGATCAGATCGATCACCACGTCTCCATTCCAGGTGTAGCGATAATCGGCGGCCAGGCGGCCTACCCGCACAACCGCATCAACGTCTTCAGCATTCACGTGAAAAATAGGGATAGACTGGCGGCGCGCCAGCTGGGCGGAGAACCGGGACGAATGTTCCTCGTTGTAGAGCGTGGTAAAACCGAGCAGATTGTTGGCGATGATGTGCACGGTTCCACCCACACTGTAGCCCGCCAGGTCAGACAGGTTCAGAGTTTCGGCCACGACCCCCTGCCCGGCGAAGGCAGCATCTCCGTGGACCAGCAGAGGCACGAATTGTCGCGAGCCGTCCTGCCCCGCACGATCCTGCTTGGCCCGGGTGCGTCCTACGGTTACGGGATCAACTGCCTCGAGGTGACTGGGATTTGAAACCAGGTGAATATGTATTTTGGTTCCCGAGCGGGTCACGTATTCGCCGGTCGCTCCCGTGTGGTATTTCACGTCTCCGCTTCCCAGAACACTGCGCGGATCGACGTCTTCAAAACCGGCAAAGACCTCCTCGGGGGAACGCTTGGCAACGTGCGTAATTACGTTCAGGCGGCCGCGGTGGCTCATGCCCATTACCAGTTCGACCGCTCCCTGCTGGCCGGAGGCGTCCAGAATTTCGTCGACCAGAGGAATCAGGGCGGTGACGCCTTCCAGCGAAAAACGCTTGCTGCCCAGATAGCGCTGTTGCAGCACCTGCTCGAACAGGTCGGCCCGCATCAACAGGTCCAACACCCGTTCCTGATCGACCACCGGCTGCGGTTGTTCGAGGCGCTCCTGGATCCAACGCCGCCGTTCGGGATCGGTAATGTGCATGAACTCCGAGCCTACGGTTCCGCAGTAAATGCGGCGGGCGTCCTCCGCGACTTCGCCTTCGATCCGGAGACTTGGGTGAGTCACCGGGGGCAAAAATCCGAGCGGATCGAGATCAGCCTCTAAATATCCCCAATTACGGAACGAGTCGAAGATGCGCTCTCGTTCGCCGTTGGGAGCTTCTAAAACGCCGGTTGTGGCAGATTCACGGGCAGATTTGGTTCGGGTCGCCATATGTCTACTACTAGAATAACGGATGCAGCGCCGTGTGTGCTGGATTCGTCCCGATTGGTGGGGCCGGCTAGCTCGCAGCGGGTGGCGGTTCTCGGTAAAGCTTTCAATAACAAACCATTTAGCACAATGGTCACGATTGAAGCCGCCAGTGTGGCGTGATAGATGTCGCCGGTCACCAACTGAGCGTCGCGAGCCACGCGGACCAGGACATAAGAGAACTCACCAATCTGGGTCAGCCCCAGGCCCACCAGCAGCGCGGTTCGTGCCGGATAACGAAACAACCAGACCACCAGCGTCCAGACCATAAACTTGCCCAGCATGGTCAGAAGCACGATGGTTCCCCACAACCCAGGTCGCGAGATGAATATGTGCGGGTCGACCAGGGCTCCGATGGTGACAAAAAACAGAGCCACAAAGGCGTCGCGGAGCGGGGAGAGCTTTTCCAGCATCTTGTGCGTGGTATCCGATTCGCTGACGATCAGGCCGGCCAGAAATGCCCCTAATGCCAGCGACAAGCCCACCGCCTGAGTGATGGCAGCCGTGGCGAACCCCAAAGCCAGTACTACCAGAAGGTAAAGCTCCTCATTGCCGCTGCGGTTAACTCTTTTCATCAACGGCGGCACCAACCTGGCGGCGACGAACATCACCGGCGTGAGGATCAGGAGCGCCTTGCCGAAAGCGATTCCCAGTGACAGAAAATGACTTCCGGTGAGTTGATTCAGTGAGGGCAGCAAAACCGTTAAAACCACGACGGCAAGGTCTTCAACCAGGGTGATGCCGATCATCACATGACCATGCGGAGAGCGTAATTCTCCGCGGTCGGCCAACAATCGCGAGAGCACCATGGTGCTGGCAACGGAAACAATGGCGCCGACGGCGACGCCTTGAATCGGGCTCCAGCCCAGCAGCCATCCCACCCCCAGACCAAGCCCGACTGAGAGCAATATTCCCAGTGGGCCGCCGAAAATCGCCACCCACTTCACCTGCAGCAACTCGTCGAAAGAAAATTCCAGTCCAATGGAGTACATCAGCAGAATGACCCCGATTTCGGCCAGAGCTTCAAATTCATGGACGTGCGACAGGGTCGGCCCGGGGGTGAACGGTCCAATGAGAAATCCGCCAAGCACGTATCCGAGAATCAAAGGCTGGCGCAGCAGTTTGGCTGCGGTGCCGCCGACAACGGCGGCGCCAAAAACATAGGCGAGATCCCGAAAGAAAGCGCTTTCCATTGCCATCTGCGATTCAGGGAAGGACGGAACAGTCTAGTACGAGACTACTGAATTTGCCGCGAAGGTGAGGCTTGCGGAATTAAGACCAGCAGATCATTGCCGAAAATGAGCCGTTCCATTTCTTTGTCCACCGCACCGAGCGAACGGAAACCCTGGCGCATGGCTCGCAAATCGAACATTGTCCACCCCTCGCTGGAGAGATTTTCGAACATCGGTTTCAGGAAGAGAAAGTCGGAATCCTTATCGGCCGCAAGGTTAAACTCTCCCGGCTGAAACGGCCGCCCGATGCCGGCGAAACGCAGTTGCGATCCTTTCACTCCAAGAATGAGGATGTGCAGCGACTTTGCGCCTTGCCCGTCGGCCATTTCCGCGAGAAAGTTCCCAATATTGTTGTTTCGCAGCGGATTAAAGCCCTTGTAAGTATGATCGCCGCCCAGCTTCAACAAGACTTTGGGAGGCTTGCCCTCTTCCCTGGTTGCGCGGGCGTATGACTGTTGAAACGTACTCTTCATCAGCAGCGCGCGTTCGCGGTTTGATTCGTAACCGGCCGTCATGTTTTTTTGATAAATCTCGCGGCTCACAATCAGTTCGTCGATCAAGGCTTCACCAGGCGCATTCCCATCCTTGTGCAACAGATCTTTTAGCCTGGTCAAATCTTCTTCGGACGATGTGATCATGAAAGTGTCGCCCGGGTTTCCACTCTTGACGGCCGCCGCATGGGATTCGTCATTCTTTCGAAGCAGGCGTCTTGTCTCCTCTGCGGCCTGTTTGCCTGGGTGAGTATCAAGAATGCGGTCCAGAATAAGTCCGGAGGCTCCCATTAACTCCTGATCAAGTCCCCATAGGCGAAGTTTGTTCCCGGACGAAGAACGGGCACACCGGGAAAGAAAATCGTATTCTTCGCGAAAATTATAAAAAGCGATGGTTTCCGGATACTTCTTTTCAAACTCGACCAGCTGTTTCGCGCCGCCGGCCTCCGCAATCCAGGGCTGCATCGCGCTCGCGGCCAGCGGTCCAACTTCGATCGCCAGAGTATGAAACCCTTGCGGTGCCAGCATTTCACACAGCGCTGCGGCAAATTGCGGAATCTGGGAGATGCCGTGGTCTTCGCCAATCAGAACGAACTGAGTTCCCGCCAATGCACCCTGCAGAACTGGGAGCGCCGCGCCGGAAAGCTTGCCCGCCTCCAGATTCAACTGGTAGCGATTTTGCACCAACCGGTCAACAAATTTATCCTGTTGGGCCGCCAACCCGCCTGTCAGGATTACTGTAAGCAGCAGGCACGACGCTATTTTCCCCGCTCGTCTCGCCAATTTATTAGTCACAGAACGTCCTCAGTTTGGGCATTTCTTGACGACTTCGGAATAGTACGTGCCTGACATTGAATTTGTTTCACTGTTTTGTCATCGCCCATTTAGGTCGAACTTCGAGGCTCATTCCTGAAACGGTGGAATTCCCCCTTCGACACTCTGCCACCCTCTTTTTTTCGCAATCTGCGTACCTATGACATGTTCGTGCCATTGCCTTCCGATGTAGCAAATAGGCGCGTTTACCAGCTTACTTATGGCTACCCCGACAGAATCCGCGATCGGTAACGAACAGATTCACCTGTTGCTGGTTGGAGATAACGACAATTTCGGGTATTTGCGCGAACTTCTCAACCGAACTGGAGAGGGACGCCTCGGCCTTGACTATGCCCCTTCGACGGAAGCAGCAATGGAGCGGGTGAGCCGGACGAACTACGATTTGCTGCTCTGTGAATACACTGCGGGCGATAGTGCGGCGTTACGCCTGCTGCACGAACTACGTTCGAACGGCCCTGGGGCGCCGGTCATTTTCCTCAGCGATCACATTGATGATACTGCCGTGGAAATCGCCCTGAAAACAAGGCCCCAGGGGGTTGCAGGCGTTTCCTCCATCGACAGACCCGGCCTCACCGTCGGCATCAACCTCGCCATCGACGAATACTGCAAGGAACGGCAGCGCCGCAAAGCCGAGGATACGCTTCGTAAACTCTGGCGCGCGGTCGAGCAGTCGGCCGACCTGGTCATGATTACCGATCGCGCGGGAATCATCGAATATGTGAATCCGGCCTTTGAATCGCTTACCGGTTACTCGCCCGGCGAATTGATGGGCCAGACTCCGCGAGTGCTGAAGTCGGGACAACAAACCTCCGAACTCTATCGCGAGCTGTGGCAGACCATCCTGGCGGGAAACGTCTTTCGCTGCATCATGACCAACCGCAAGAAGAATGGAGAAACCTTCGTCGCGGAAAAAACCATTACACCCCTGCGCGACAACGAGGGCAAGCTCACCCACTTTATCTCCAACGATCGCGATATTACCGACCGGCGCCGGCTCGAAAACCAGTTGCAGCAAGCGCAGAAAATGGACGCCATCGGCAGGCTGGCCGGCGGCGTGGCTCACGACTTCAACAACTTGCTGATGGTCATCAGTTCCTACGCCGAGCTGATGCTGGATTCTCTGGCCCCGCAGCATCCCCTGCGGCGTAACGTAAACGAAATTCAGAAAGCATCACGTCGCGCCGCCGAGTTGACACGGCAACTACTGGCCTTCGGCCGCAAGCAGATGCAGAGCCTGCAACTCCTCGACCTGAATCTCATCATCGAGGACATCAGTAAAATGCTTCCCCGGCTCATCGGCGAGGACATTGAACTGGTCTTCAAGCCGGGAAAGAAACTGGGCAAGGTCAAAGCTGATGTGGTGCAGATCGAGCAGATCCTCATGAACCTGGTCGCCAACGCGCGCGACGCCATGCCCCGGGGCGGCAGATTGGAGATCGAGACCGCGACAGTGCGACTCGACGACGCCTACATACAAGAACATTCGATCGTTCCGCCGGGAGATTATGTGCTGCTGACCGTCGGCGATTCAGGTCAGGGTATCGCTCCCGAACATATTCCACATATCTTCGAACCGTTCTATACCACCAAGGAAGAGGGCAAGGGCACCGGGCTGGGTCTGGCCACCGTGTACGGGATCGTGAAGCAGAACCGCGGATTCATTTGGGTTTACAGCGAGCCGGGCATGGGAACAACCTTCAAGATTTATTTACCCCGCACCCGCCAGTCCAAGCCGGCACTGCACCCTTCACAGGTTGTAGAGGGCAGTTTTCGGGGATGCGAAACTCTACTGCTGGCCGAAGATGAAGATGCAGTGCGCCAATCCATCCGCGAGTTTCTGACCTTGAACGGTTACATCGTCCTGGAGGCAAAAAACGGCGCGGATGCGCTCGCTCTCTCCCGCTCGTACAGCAACCCTATTCATCTGATGATCACTGATGTAGTGATGCCGCAGATGAGCGGAGCAGAACTGGCGCAACAGTTGAGTTGCGATCGCCCGGAGATGAAAGTCTTGTTCGTCTCCGGTTACGCCGAGGCTACGGTGTTGCGTCACGGGGCCATCGAAGTCAGCAAACGCTTCCTGCAGAAGCCCTTCTCCTTAAAAACTCTGGCCGCAAAGATTCGGGAAGTTCTTGACGCAGAAAGCATGGCGCTGGCTGCGACTACCGCAGTCTGAAAATCTCGAAACTTGGCGCCACTGTCGGCCAAAACATCGACGGTTTATTTCTGCGGTCCGCACCCCTCTCGTATAATTGCTTGCCGGAAACCCGAATGAACCTGCCTGCCTCGCCCGCCTCCGCGCTCTCCGCCTATTGGACGCTGAACCTGTGACCGTGGCCATGGCGGTGGGAAGTGTTTTCCTGGGCATCGCCGTCCTCGGTATTTTCAGCTCCGCAGTCTTCCTTCTTATGGTTATGGTGGCGGCGGTCCGATGGCGCGGCGGGGCCCGTCTGCAAGCGAAAGCTGCCGCTGCAACTGCCACCTCTTCCCTGCCGCCTGTGACCATTTTTAAGCCCGTACATGGACTGGAAGCGCAGCTGAAAGAAAATCTGGAGAGTTTTTTCCAACAGGACTATCCGGAGTTCGAGATCATCCTGGGCGCTCGCGACGCGGACGACGCGGGGTTGCAGATTGCCGACACCATTCGCAAACGCTATCCGCAGGTCAAGAGCCGCATCGTTGTTTCCGGTCCACCCACCTGGCCGAACGCCAAAGTTTTTTCCTTGAGCAAAATGATTCCCGGCTCGACCAACGATTATTTTGTGATCAGCGACAGCGATGTGCGGGTCTCGCCGGATTTTCTTCGCCAGGTGATTCCACCTCTACTCGATGCGCAAATCGGCCTGGTCACTTGCCCTTACCGCGGCGTGAGTGCCGGCGACTTCTGGTCGACGCTGGAGGCTTTGGGAATGTCCGTGGAGATGCCTTCGGGAGTGATGGTTGCGGAAATGCTGGAAGGCATCCGTTTCGCGCTCGGACCTGCGGTGGCGCTACGGCGCGAGGTGTTGGAAAAAATTGGCGGTATCGCCGCCACCGCGGACTACTATTCGGATGACTTCGTGCTCGGCAATCTGGTCTGGGCGGCGGGTTATAAAGTTATCTTTTCTCACGAAATTGTTCAGCATGTACTCACCCCGCGCTCGTTGAAGCGAACTCTAGGCGACCAATTGCGCTGGATGAAGAGCACACGTTTCTCCCGTCCGCTGGGCCATGTAGGTTCCGGTCTCACCTATGCCATGCCTTTCGGAGTTCTGGGATTGTTTTCGGCGTGGGCAATGGGTCGCTGGGAGCTGGGCATCGCGCTGTTCGTTGCGGCGTTCTTAAACCGCATGCTGCAATCACTCTTTGTCGGCTGGGGAATTATCGGCGACCAGCGCGCGCTGTATCTATCGTGGATTTATCCACTTCGCGATCTGCTCGGATTCTTTACCTGGTTGGCAAGTTTCAGCAGCCGAAGTTTTTTCTGGCGCGGAGAACTTTACCATTTCAGCAAAGGTGGCCGAATCGTTCCCCAGGATCGTCCAGCAGAAAGCGCGGTCGGAGCCAAGCTGTAGACTTTAAGATTATGTTCACCAATAGGGGAGACTAAAAATCCCGCCTCATCAGCTTCCCATTTTTCAACGTAAAGGAATCTCCTCGCCACACCACCGTGTCTCCCAGGAGACTCAAGATCCAAACGATCAGCGCCGCAAGATCCCGCAGTGGAAGCAGAAGCAGCAAAGGCACTATTTGGCGATCACGCAACACTGACCAACCCACGACCACGGCGACCGCGATCCGCAGACTAAGGACAGCGGCGAACAGGTCCCACGCCCAAGCCGCGCCGTAACTCAACAGCAGGGCCAACCCAGCCCAGGGGACACCGAAGGTCAGCAGCAATCCCAGATATCCCCAGCGCCGTGAATCGCGAACGGCGCGGCCCCAGCGCAACTGGTGATCGAAAAACCCGCGAAGACTGTATTTCGGGAGAAAAGTTTCGACCACAACTTCTGAGAGTTTCACCGCCAGACCTCGCTGCGCGATGCGCCTGCCGAGTTCGTAGTCGTCGGCAAGATAATCCACCAATGCTTCAAAGCCGCCGATCGCTTCCAGATCCCTTTTGCGGAATGCCAGAGTTGAGCCCAAGCCGAAACGAATGCCGCCTTCCAGACTGGCGTCGCCGACCAGCACCCCCGCGGCGAAATCTGTACTGATACCCAGCGATTCGAGTTTCGCACCCAGCGTCCGATTCGCGATGCCACGATAAAGGCAGGTAATCAATCCGATTTGCGGATCCGACAGCGGCGTTACCACGCGGCGCAAATAGTCCGGCGGCACCCGAATGTCGCTGTCATTGACCAGAATGTTTTCGTGCGCCGCCTGCAACAGCATCTGCGCCAGATTGCTTACCTTGACGTTCGCACCCAGCTTCTCGGAACAGGTCACGAGGTGAATCGCGCAACGTGGGAACTCACGCTTGAGCTGCTCGACAACCTCGATGGCAGGGTCTGCAGGGTCGCTGACGCCAAAAATGATTTCAAATTGCGGATAATCCTGCAGACAATGACTGCGAAAGCTCTCAACCATCTCCGGATCGGAGCCTTTGAGCGGTTTGAGAATCGACACCGGAGGTGTGGCTGGTTGTGTAAAGCGGGCGCCCTCGTCCGCCGCTTTTCGCCTGCGAAGAAACCGCGCCGCACTGAACAGGCAAAGCGCGTAATAACCCATGCTGCAAGAAGCGAGCACTGCCGCCGCAATTGCGAGGTTCGTAAAAATGTTGTGAGTCAACCTGCGATTTCCCTCGCGTCCAGGACAAATTCAATAATCACTGAGGCAATAAAAATACACGAAGGAAGCTATTCATATCTCAAAGACTCGATGGGATCGAGGTTCGCAGCTTTCCATGCCGGATAAATCCCGAAGAGCAGACCTTCGGCGGCCGCCGAACCCAGCCCGAATGCAGCCCAGAAAAAAGACATTCGCGCCGGCAGCGAACTCCAGATGGCGGGAATCGTCCAGGTAATGATCGCCCCGAGCAACACACCCAGAACTCCGCCCAGGGCGGTCAGAGTAATGGCCTCGAGAGTGAACTGCAGCAAGATATCGCGCTTGCGGGCGCCGATGGCCTTGCGCACGCCGATCTCACGCGTGCGTTCGGTGACCGAAACCAGCATGATGTTCATCACGCCGACGCCGCCGACGATCAGACCCACGCTCGAAACCGCAAACATAAAAATAAAGACCGCACCGGTAACCTGGTTCCAAACGTCGGATAGCGAATCCTGGGTGAAGACCGCAAAGTTATCCGGCTTGTCGGGAGAGACTTTGCGGCGGCGGCGCAGCAGCTCGCGAATCTCATCGATGGCCTTGGGCATGTCATCATGCGAGCTGGCTTTGACGCTGATCCAATACTGCTTCAGCTCGGGATGCAGTTTGCGAAACGTCGCCAGCGGAAAATAAACGATATTGTCGTCGGGATTCTTTCCCGCGGCAAACACGCTCTTGCGCTTGGCCGCCACGCCGATCACAGTGAACAGCTGGCCATCGATCGTAATTTCCTTGCCCAGCGCATTTCCGTTGGGAAACAGTTCATCGCTGGTGTCGGAGCCGAGAACAATCACCGGCGAGTGATGTTCTTCGTCGACCTCATTCATCCATCGTCCCGAAGCGATGTCCAGATCGAACACATCTTTCCAGGTGCCGGTATCGCCTTCCAGGACGACGTTCTTGACCATGCGCCCGTTGTACTTCACTTCGTAAGTCCCGGTACCGAATTCCTGACGGAAGTAGCGCAACCCGACGGTGGCAATCTTCACGTGAGGCAATTGCTGTACGGCTTCAAAATCGTCGAATGTCAATTCTTTGCGTGTCCGTATTTCCTCGGTGGGACGGCCGAAGGTCAGAGGCTGGTGATAGGCGAAAATAATATTCGAGCCCAGGCTGCTGATCACCTGGCTGACGTTGTCGTTGAGCCCGCGCACGACGGATGAAATGCCGATTACGACCGCCACGCCAATGACGATCCCCAGCACAGTAAGGGCCGACCGCATTTTATTGTTGCGGATCGTGTCCAGTGCCATCCGGACCACTTCGCCGTAATCACTTGTACGCAGCATTGAAATCAGTTTCTGGTTTCTAGTTTCTAGTTTCTAGTTTCCGGTTTCTAAGTTTAGGTTTTGGACCAGAAACAGGAAACCAGAAACTGCTTCTTAAAGTTCAAACCTCAGCGCCGCGATCGGATCGAGCATCGCCGCCCGCCGTGCCGGATATACGCCGAAGAAAACACCCACACTGGCCGATACCAGCAATCCCGCTCCCACCGCCCAAAGTTTTATTTCAGAGGGCATGCCAATAAGCCAGGTAATTCCCTTGGCGACGACGATTCCGAACAGCACTCCCAAAAGCCCTCCCACCAGTGCCATGGTTCCCGACTCGATCAGGAACTGCAGCAACACGTCCTGGCGCCGTGCGCCCATGGCTTTGCGTATTCCAATCTCGCGAGTGCGCTCGGTTACGGATACCAGCATGATGTTCATAATCACAATTCCGCCCACCACCAATGAAATTCCCGCAATCGCGATCATGGCAACAAAGAATGTTCCGCTCAGGTTTGACCAGATACTCAGAAAACTTGCGTTGGTCTCGGCGGCAAAGCTGTCGGGACGCCCCGGAAGATCATGACGCCGGGCTCGCAGCACGGCGCGGGCCTCGTCGATGGCCGCGTCCAGTTCGGTGCCGACGCCCGCGGCCTTGCCGGAAATGCGAATGCTGGAATGCGATCCAAACTGTTTCAGATAAGTTGTGATCGGGATCGCCGTGTAATTGTCCCGGCTTTGGCCCAGCGTTGTTCCCTGCTTTTTGCCCACTCCGATCACTCGGTAGACTTCGCCTTCGATCCGAATCTCTTTCCCCAAAGGATCGACGGTAGGGAAAAAAGTATCCACCACGTCAGTGCCGATCACCGCCACCTGGGAACGGTTTTCCGCGTCATTCTGGTTAAGCATTCGCCCGGCGGTAAGATCAAGGTCGAGGATTTGCGCCATCGACGGGGTCATTCCGCGAATCCATGTATCCGCGAGCGACTGCTCTTCGTACCTGACATGCCCGCTGGTATTGGTAAGGCCTGCGCCGATCATGGTGCAGTGCCGGCACGATTCCAGCACCGCCTGGTAATCCTCCATGGTCAGATCTTTGCGCTTCTGCCCCTCGAGAAGCTGATCGACGTTAGTGACCACCGGCGTGACTTTGCTGATGATGAAGACGTCGGCACCCAGATTAAAAATCTTCTCCGCCACATATCCGTTAATTCCGTTGACGAAGGTGACTACGGCAATCACCGCCGCTACCCCGATCACCACTCCGAGCAGAGTCAGGGCCGAGCGAAGCTTGTTCGCCCACAGGGATAAAAGCGCAATGCGAATGGCTTCAAGGGTGGTCATGGGCGGGCGTCAGACCCGGATTCTTCGGGAATCCAGCTGTGCATCAAGTCTAGCAGTTTAGGCATAAGAGAACGCTGTCCCGGCCGCTCGGCTGACGCCTGTGCCCGACGGGCGAGGACGCCCGTCCTCCATCGGGCCTGTGATAAGTTCTCTAGCGCAATCTGTGGAGGCCCGCTATGTTGCGAACGTTATTTGTTCTTATTTGTTTCTCGATTCTTTCTTTCGGACAGCAGGATAGTCCGTTGAACGGGTTGTCCAATCTCAGCGATGCAATTTCCCGGCGGGCATCCAGCGCTGATCGAACTGGCGGCAATGCTGATTGGGTAGAAGTGAAAGCCAAATCCAGTGTGACTCTTGCGGATATAAAAGGCGCGGGACTTATCCGCCATATATGGTTCACCATCAACTCGCCCAGTCCATTTCATTTACGCGAACTGGTTTTGCGAATGTACTGGGATGGTGAAACCGATCCCAGCGTCGAGGTTCCCATCGGCGACTTCTTCGGCACCGGCTTCGAGTACGAAGATCTTCCCGGCGGACATCGCGGACAAAAGTATCAGTCCTGGATGTCGCTGCCGATAACGGTGCAGGATCGCGCCCTTAATTGTTATTTCGAGATGCCGTTCGCCAGCGGAGCCCGTATCACCCTGAGCAATGACGGCGGGGAGGATGTACCAAATCTCTACTTCCATGTCGACTACCAGCAGGTTGGCGACGGCCGCAGGGTGGCGGGCAAGGGCCGTTTCCATGCACAGTGGAAGCACGAAACTACGCGCGCGATTCCTGAGTCGGAATCGGGCGGGAGAAATCTGGATGGCAAAAATAACTACGTCTTCATGGATGCGAAGGGCAAAGGGCAATATGTCGGGACCATCCTGAACGTATTTGGTCTCTCCACAGGCTGGTGGGGAGAAGGTGATGACATGTTTTTCGTCGACGGCGAAACCGGGCACGCAACCATCAACGGAACTGGCATGGAAGACTACTTTAACAATGCATGGATGTTTCAAAAAGAGTTTAACTATCCCTACATCGGATATTCGCAACAGGGCAACCGGGACTGGACGGGCAGCCACACCATGTATCGTTTCCACATCGAAGATCCGATCTATTTTCAGAATTCTCTACGCGCCACAATCGAACACGGCCACGCCAATGACCGCGAAGACGACTACACCAGTGTGGCTTTCTGGTACCAGACCGAACCCCATCAGAAGCTCTTCCCACTTCCTCCCATCAATGAACGGCTGCCCAACGCTTTCTGGAAAATTCAGAAGTTAGAGAAGAATTTGCCTAACTAGAAATTTGCCACGGATCTGCACGGATCTAAACGGATCTGAACGGATCAGAAAAGACAAAAAGAGTTCTGATCCGTGAAAATCCGTGGCCAGGCGTTTTGCCGGTGTCCCCAAGTCCGGCGTCCGAAGTCCGCTATAATGAACCCGTTGGCAGCTGGACCGGACGGTCGCTCTTGCCGCGTCAAGTGGTGAGGGAGGAAAGTCCGAACTCCACAGAGCAGTGTGCCGGATAACGTCCGGGAGGGTGGGTTCAAGCCCATTCGACGGAAAGTGCCACAGAAAATATACCGCCCGGGCGGCAACGCCGGGGTAAGGGTGAAAAGGTGCGGTAAGAGCGCACCGCCGCCGCAGTAATGCAGCGGGCAGGGCAAACCCCACACGGAGCAAGACCAAATAGGGAGGAAGCCTGGGGCGGGCTGAATAAGCCTTCCCAGGCGCGTGCCTGCTCGGCGCGCCACAACCTCCGGGTAGGTCGCTTGAGCCCCGCAGTAATGCGTGGCCCAGAGGAATGACCGTCCTGCGGGAGCAATCCCGCGGACAGAATTCGGCTTACAGGTCCGGCTGCCACAAATCTTCTCGTCGTTCGCTGCTGCCCGATAACCAACCCGAAGACCGTTGTACGGAAGACTTCTGGATTCGGTACCCGAAATAGGTTATTTTTCTCTAGCTGCAGGAGATATTCGCCCATGAAGCGCGCGCTGGTTGCCCTCGCCTTTTGTCTTGCCTTCAGTTGGAATGCCGTTGCTCAGGAAACCGCCACTGACGTTCCGGCCACAAAAGAAGATGTCCAAAAATATCTCGATGTTATGCATTCTCACGACATGATGCAGCAGATGGTGACGGCCATGTCCACACCTTTGCACAAGATGGTGCACGACGAGTATTTGAAGAACAAAGACAAACTTCCTCGCGATTTTGAAGTGCGAATGAACAAGATGGAGGACGATTTGATGAGGAGCCTGCCCTTTGACGAAATGATGCAGGCCATGGTGCCAACCTACCAGAAGCATTTCACCAAGGGAGAACTTGCGGCGCTGGCCGAGTTCTATGGCTCTCCCACCGGGCAAAAGATTTTGCGGGAAATGCCGGCAATCATGTCGGAAGCGATGGAATCCATGATGCCGATCATGCGCCGGAACATGGAACGAATCACGGAAACCATCCAGCAGCAAACCGCTGAAATGTTGAAAGAATCACATCGCGACAGTACGAAGAACCCTCCGGTAATACGAAACTGAACCAGAACGACCCCTATCAACCCGACGGACGGGAACAAGCTTTGCCGCTCGGACCTGGGGCGGAAATATTCTTCGATGGCGAGAGTAGAAAGTCGGGTGATAACGCTGGCAAGGTCGCTACTCCGGTACGCTCTCACCAAAAATCCGTTTGCCAGGTTTCGCCTGCTCTTGCTCCTTGCTGTTGCGCCCACTTCTGTCAGCCAGACTCAAACGCCGGCACCTCCCATCCAGTTTACGAATGTCACTTCTGCGGCCGGCATCAAGTTTGTTCACTTCAAAGGCAACAATGGAATCTCGATCAATCGCGAGGAGTTTGGTCCTGGCGTTTGTGTGGCTGATTTCGATGGCGACGGATGGCAGGACATTTACTTTGTCAACGGCCGCGACCTGTACAACCGCGGCATCGCGGTTCGCAATGCGCTCTATCGCAACAATGGCGATGGCACCTTCATTGATGTGACCGACAAAGCCGGCGTTCCCGGAACCGGGTACGGCCTGGGGTGTGTCTGGGGCGACTACGACAACGACGGATTTCCCGACCTCTTCGTCACCCAGTACGGACGCAACGTTCTTTATCACAACAATGGCAATGGAACCTTCACCGATGTGACCGACAAAGCCGGCGTCGCCGGCATTGAGTCCGGCGAATTTCATTCCGGCGCCACTTTTTTCGATTATGACCGCGACGGCCGGCTCGACCTGTACGTGGGAAGCTACGTGACTCTGGGCGATAAACGATATTGCAGCCTGGGCGGAGTGCAAAGCAGTTGTGCTCCCAGCGTTTACCGGGGCAGTCTTGACGCCCTTTATCACAATAATGGCGACGGCACTTTCACCAACGTCACCGTCAAGGCGAAAATCCATCAACCCGAAGGCAAGAATCTTTCGGTCGGCGCCGCCGATTACGATAACGACGGTTGGCCCGACCTGTTCGTCGCCAACGACGGACTCAATGCCTACCTCTACCATAATCAGCATGACGGAACTTTTAAGGAGATAGGCTTATCCAGCGGCATGGCGTTTACCGGACAGGGCGGTACCATGGCGGCCATGTGCATCTCTCTGGGTGATTTCGATAACGACGGCTGGCTCGATTTGTACATCTCAGACTTTCAGCGCTCCTCCGACCATGTCTGGCAGAACGATGGCAAGGGTTTTTTCGACGAAGTCAGCGATCAGGCCGGCATCACTCAGGCAACCCGCGATGTTCTGAGCTTTGGCGGCGGTTTCTTTGACTACGACAACGATGGATGGCTTGATATCTTCATCGCCAACGGCCACGTCTATCCCGAGGTGGAACAAGCCACACCCGGCACCCATTACAAGCAGCTCAATTCCCTGTTTCATAATGAGCACAATGGGAAATTTATTGAAGTAAGCAAGACTTCCGGCGACGGATTTCAAACTCCCTACGTCGGTCGCGGACTCGCGTTTGCAGACTTCGACAATGACGGCTCCGTGGATGTAGTGATTGCCAACAACGGCGCTGTTCCACAGTTACTGCGCAACAGCGGCGGCAATGGCAACCACTTCTTGAATTTCAGGCTGACAGGTACAAAGAGCAATCGGGATGCGATGGGCGCACGAATCCGGATACAGGCGGGTGGTACCTCGCAAATACGGGAAGTCGAAGGCGGCGGCAGCTATCTTTCGCAGAGCGACCTGCGCGCGAATTTTGGTTTGGGAAAAGCCTCGCGTGCTGAAACAGTCGAGATCAACTGGCCCAGCGGCCTGCATCAAATATTCAAAGACGTCGATGCCGACAAGTTCTACCTGCTCAACGAAGGCAGCGACCACCTCGAGATGCAAAAGTTTACTCGTCGGCCGGTGGGGCATTGACAAGTACTACGAATGCTGAAGTTCCGCGCAAGACAAAAGCTGTCCTACAAGGGGCATTCTATTTGACGTCATCCTGAGAGACGTGAGTCTCGAAGGATATCTCGCGTAGCCACCGGACTCACGCAGCTGTGTTCTCCGCTTCACGCCAGATGCTTCGCAAGCTCAGCATGACCTCTCGTCAAGGTTACGATTCAGGGCAATTTTCCCTCTTTACCTGGGGAAATCATCCGCCTGCGCCGGCGCGGAATGTCCTACACTCGGCATATTGAAATACTGGGGACGCGCCTTCTCCCATTCCACCATACTGAGACCTGAAGGGTCCCAAACAATTCGCCCGGCCCGGACCGTCATGCGCGCCACCAGCTTCACTTTTCCATCCATCCGGGCAAGGCCGCAATCGATGTAGCCGAACGATCCATTGAGTTGTTCCAGCACCGCAATATCCGCATCCTTGCCAACCGACAATGTACCCAGGTCAGGCCGATGGATCTCTTGCGCGGGATTGACCGTCGATCGCCGAATAAGATCTTCCAGAGGCACGCCCATCGCCAGAAATTTTGAAAGCACCTGGGTCAGGTTGAGCACGGTGAAATTTCCCGAGTGCAAGTCGGTAGACATCGAATCTGGAATGAAGCCTTGCTTTACCGCGGGAACCGCGTTTCGAAACCAGAAACTCCCGGCTCCGTGCCCCACATCGAAGATGACACCGCGAGCTCGTGCCTGCGCCAGGATGGGATTGATTTTGCCGTCGGCGAGCAGAATGGGAAACTGCTGGGCAAAAACGTGGGTGTGAATATCGCCCGGCCTCATCTTTTTCAAGATGAGGTCTGCGTAGCTCCGGTCGGGTCGCGGCCAGAAATCGAACATCACGGGCAAGTTGACGGCGCGGCCGCATTCTTCCGCCTTGTCGACAGCAGCCCAGGTCGGGTGCAGGGCATCGGGCGGTTCCTCCGCCCAGTAGTGCGCCGTCTTCACCCCAACGATCAAGTCGGGATATTTCTTGATGGTGTCGGCGCACTTTTTAGCGTCCATCTGGTCCACGGTCTGTTCGAGATTCCCCTGCATGCCGTCGGCGACGATATTCAGGAAGGCCAGCACCCGAACCTTGGCGTGGTCGATGACTTCTTCTTTTTCCTTGAGAAAAGTATCCGCTCCCGAACTTCCCGCGTCCACCATGGTGGTGACGCCCGCCTGCAGTGCCAGGTCCGCTGGAATTCCATAGGGGGCGGTATGGGCTCTGCCCTCGGGAGTGAACCAGTCGAGCGGAGCGCCTCCGTGCCCGATGTGGACGTGAATATCGATCAGGCCGGGAGTGACGTAGAGGCCGCTGGCGTCCACCACCTTGCCCGCCTGGCTGGCGGGGATGTCTTTTTCGACAGCGGCAATCTTATCTTTCACGACTGCTACATCCATGACCGCGTCCACATGATTTGCGGGATCGATGACGTGCCCGCCTTTCAGGAGCAAGTCATAACGCGGCGTCTGCGAGTAGGCCGACAATGCAAAAGCGAATACAACAACAACTGCGAGCAGCGCCCTGCTTCGTTTCGACATTTCGTATCCCTTTCCGTGTATCGTTTTCTTTGCGCACTTTGCCGAATTCCTTTGGGTGCTTTGCGGTAAAGTTTTTACCCAAAAATCTTAACCGCAAAGTTCGCAAAGAGATTCCGCAAAGAACGCAAAGACATCTCTCTCAAACAGAGCGCGGGCCCTTGAAAAGGCTGAGCGCGTGGCGTAGCCTGAGCGGTACCTTTTCGCTTCCTGGAGCAAACTGATGGATCGGCGGACGTTCGTCAAGGCCAGATGTGTTGGGAGCGCCAGCCTGTTTCTCGACGGGCTCGATCCCAGAGCCTTTGGCGACATCACCATGCCCGAGCCGCCGCCGATTGATGTAGTCCACGGGACACGCCCCGCCAAATCCGCACTGGGAATGCCCGGTTTATTTCCCGGGCGCGTCGTGGAGGTTGCCGACTCCAAGTCCATCGTAAGCAACCGCGTGTCGCAACCAGTCGTGCACGACATGATCGAACGCGGAATGAAAGAGCTGACCGGCGAGCGTTCTGCGGCTGCCGCCTGGGCCAAGTTTATCGAGCCGTCCGATATTGTCGGTATCAAAATCAATCCATCCGGCGCGCCCGCCTGTTGTTCGTCCCCGGAAATCGTACGGGAGATCATCCATGGCGTCCAGTCGGTCGGCGTACCCGCGCACAACATCGTTGTCTACGATCGTTACGAATATGAAATCGATCTGGGCAGCTATCAGGTGTTGCTGCCGCCCGGTGTGCGCATCGTAGGTATTCAAGATGGATTGATCGACGCCGGCTACGATCCCAACGTCTATTGCCAGGCAACGTTTTTTGGCGAGTGGGAAAATCGTTCGTATATGGCGCGGATCGTCTCTACCGGGGTCAGCAAAATTATCAATGTCCCCACCATGAAGGACCACTCCGCTTCCGGCGTCACCGGCTGTCTCAAAAACCTGGGCTACGGCACTTTTGATAATGTCGCGCGCTCGCATCGTTCTCCGTTTTCGTTCACCGACCCGCTGATCGGAGTCATGTGCTCGGTGGAGCCTTTACGATCGAAGGCGGTGCTGCATATCATGGACGGTACCCGGCAGGTTTGGCACGGAGGCCCGCTGACTCAGGTCCAGAATTTCATTCACCAGGCAGGCCTTCTACTTTTCGGCACCGATCCTGTGGCCATGGACACAATTGAACTGGAAGCCATCGAGAAAAAGCGGCGCGACGAAGGCGTCCCTTCCGTATGGGAACACGCGCCAGACAGCATTACCAATAGTGGTTACGAGTTCTATAACGATCCTCACAAAAACCTGTTCTATCGACGCCCAGGTCACATTGCCTCCGCCGGAAAGCTGGGGCTCGGAGTCTACGACCTCAAGCGCATCGATCACGGACAAATCCGCCTCGGTTAACCATTGAATGCCAGGCCCGCCCAAGAGTTCCGGAGCTTCTAGACCTGACTCCGACTGGCCTGCGCTGCTGTACGACAACTCACGCACCGGTGGTCAGGGAATTCGCGCTGCCAAATCGCCCGACCACGTGACCTGGCATATAAGAATGGGGAGCGCGGTCCGCACCGCACCGGTGTTGCGCGATGGCGTCCTGTATGTGACTTCGACGGCGGGTAAGCTACACGCTATAGATGTTCAAAAGGGACGCCAGATATGGGAACTTAAGGCTGCAGGCAACATCCATTCCACACCTTGTCTTTCCGGCAACAAGGTTTTTTTCGGTTGTGATTCCGGTAAGGTTTACGCCGTGGATTGCGCTTCTGGGAAGGTTTCGTGGGAAGCGACCGCGGCAGCTGAAGTCTGGGCTTCACCGGTCATTCGCAAGGGGACAGTTTTTTTCGGCAGTGCGGATGGCCACATGTACGCCGTGGAGGTCGCTACCGGACATGAAAAGTGGAAGCATGAACTCGGCGGCCGAATTTACTCCACCGCCTATGCCGGAGAAAAGAACCTTTACGTCGGTTGCGGCGACGGCAAGGTTTACTGCCTGGAAAATTCCTCGGGCAAAACTGTCTGGAGCACTCCCACGGGTAACGGCATCGGGTCATCTGCTGCACTGTCGGCAGATTCAGTACTGATCGGGTCGGAAGACTTTTTCTTTTATGCGCTCGATGCCGAAACCGGAGCGGTACGCTGGAAGTATGAAGCTGCCCTTGGCATTTCGTCATCGCCTGCCGTTGCTGATGATCTGGTGTTCGTCGGCTGTAAAGCTGGATTTCTTTACGCTTTCGAGGTTCAAAGCGGCAGGCTTCGATGGAAAGTGCAGATCAGCGACGTCGTGACTGCTCCTCCGGTCATCGCCAGCGGCCTGGTGTGCATCCAGGCGGGTGGAACGCAAGCCTTCGATATCGCGACCGGCAATCTGGTGTGGAGAGCGGGTCTGGGCGGCGCAATTCAGTCCGCTCCGGTGCTCACCGGAGATGCAATCTACGTTGCCACCAACGACGGTGAGGTCTATGCGCTGGAATAACTACTTCTTGGCTTTGCTGCTTTCCGCATCTTTGGCGCAGGCCTCAGATCAGCCTCAGCCTCAGATGGCTTTGGTCCACAAGAAGAAGTACGTCATGGGCACAGTCTTCGAAATCGTGGCCTACGGACAGTCTTCCACGCAGGTTTCAGAAGCCATCGACCAGGCGTTTCAGGAAATCATCCGCATCGACGATGCGATGAGTGACTACAAGGCGGACAGCGCCCTGAGCCGTTTGAATCACTCTTCGCATACGCAAGCACAAACCGTTCCGCCCGATCTCTACCGCATAATCAGCGAAGCTTTGAAGTATTCACGTCTCTCGGGAGGAAAGTTCGATGTAACTGTGGGACCACTAGTCAATTTATGGAAAGCCGCGATCAGGGGAGAAAAGTCTCCGTCGTCCGCTGAAGAAGAAAAGGTTCGAGCCTGCGTGGGATACCAGAAAGTCGAACTCGTGCCTCCTGATCGAATTCTCTTTCACTCACCCTGTCTCCAGATTGATTTGGGCGGCATCGGCAAAGGCTATGCCCTCGATCGCGCGGCTGACGCGTTGCGCGCGAGCGGTGTCTCTCGCGCGCTGCTAGATTCTGGAGGCAGCACGATTGTCGCGATGGGCGCTCCTCCCGGCCAAACCGGCTGGCTGATCCATTTGCGAGACCCGTCGGACCATGTGGACCCTGTAATCACACTTAACGACAGCAGTGTTTCCACTTCCGAGCAAACTCCCCCCAGCCTGCTCGACCCATCCGCGGCGGGACACATCATCGATCCCGACAGTGGGATGCCCTTGAAGACGCCCTTCGCGGTGAGCGCCGTAGCCACCACCGGCACCGCATCCGACGCGCTTTCAACCACGCTGCTGCTGCTGGGACCCGAAAAGGGCCGATCATTAATCGAGGGCGTGCCGGGCGGCGCAGCCATCTGGATCGCAGCCGATGGACAGACACAGGTGGCGTCGAACGGGCCTCACATTATTCTTGGCCGCGGCGCAATTCTTGGCCGCGGCGCATCGCTGTCAAACAACCACATCCAGGCTGGAACGGCGGGCTCGCGATGAAAGCACCTGTTAAATCCACCATCGTGCGAAATCTGATTTTGACCTGGATGTGCGTCCTGGCCGTGACACCGGGATGGGGCCGAGTACTCTTGCGCTGGACTCAGACAGCAATTCCTCCAGCCGCAAAAATGGGACTGAAAGACGTAGTGATTTCGTGGGACGCGCCGGAACTGAGCAAAACCGCGCACGACCAGGGATATATGGTTTACGCCGAGGTCCCACTGGGCAAGGCAGCGGATTTAGCCCACAGCGTAAAGTCCAATCTTGCAGGCATCGTCGTTGATCCGCAAGACGCCCAGCCGGCGCAATTAGATGACGAACTGCGCCGATTGAAAGCGGACAATCCCGGCTTCAGCGTGCTGTTTCTCGACCACAGGGCGAAGCAGCCGCAGATGAAGGGTCAACTGGTCGTCAAGAGGGACGGCGTTCTGCAGGTAACCAGCCCGACCGCCCAACCTTGGATCGATTCCAATCTCGCCCTGGTTCGCATCGACAAAGCGTTTCGTCCCTCAGAAACTCCAATGTACGAATTCAAGTGGGAGCTGTCCGATAGCGTGCAGCAGGAACACGGCCCTGACGCGGCAGACTATGCGCTCGCGGTTGCCGAGGTTGGCGCCTTCCATGGTGACCTGGTTCTCGATCTCGATCCCACTTTGCAAGCCGGGCTGCTGAAAAATGATCCAAAGGCGTGGGCGGTTCTTGAACAGATCTCGCGCTACTCGTCGTTTTCGGCGGGTGCGGAAAAGAACCTTCGTGAACCAGAAGCCAACGTCGGCGTGATCACCGACAGTCACCAGAAAGCGTATGAGTCTACCAACCTGTTAGCGCGCCACAATATTCCATTCGCGGTCCTGAATGCGGCTGACTTGAAACCGCACAGTCTTGAAGCTTTCGAAGTTATCGTCGTGTTTGCGAACCCCGACCCAGCGATCGCTGCGGCGATCGTCGATTTCGCTTCGAAGGGCGGCGTGGCGGTGGTGGTGGGCGCACACGGCTCTTTTCCCTGGCAATCCGGCCAGACGTTGCCCGCTGGAGAGCATTCGTTGGGCTACGCGGCGGGCCAGGGCCGGGTGATCGAGCTTCCCGGTCCCATCATCGACCCGGAAACTTTCGCGCAAGACATACGCCGGCTCATCGACAAGCAAAAGATCGAAATCAGCCTTTGGAATGCGCTCACCGTGGTCGCGGTTCCGTACAGCTCAGCCAGCGGAGAGAAGACAGTCGAACTTGTGAATTACTCCCAGGAACCGATACCGGTCCAGGTGCAAATAAAGGGCCCATTTTCTTCGGTCAGGTATGAAAGCCCGGACCAGCCATGTTGCCAATCGCTGGCGCCCGTGCAGCGCGGAGCCTACACCGAGTTTGTCGTCCCGTCGTTGCGGATCGCAGGCCGCGTCCACCTGTCAAACAAGTAGCCGGGCAACGAAGCAGTCTTTGCGTCCTCTGCGGAATTTCTTTGCGATCTTTGGGGTAAGGGTTATACCTCTAAATCTAAACCGCAAAGAACGCTAAGAAAGAGCCGCAAAGATCGCAAAGAAACCCAACTAATTTCTCCCGAAAAAACTACTAAGGAGTCTTTGCGCACTTTGCGGAATCACTTTGCGTTCTCTGCGGTTGAGATTTTTCCGGTTCAACCTTTACCGCAAAGGTCGTCAAGAAAGGCCCACTACTTCCATTTTCCCTGACCTTCCACGATGGTGATGTAACGATCAATGGGAAGATCTGTGAACCGCTCCACCAGTCCGCTGGGTTGCGGCCATTTCACTTCGAGCGATTCCATTTTTTTACGCCCGCCAATCCCGAGAACCATGCGCGGATCGTGGGCCGACAGGTAGCTGCCGCCGCCCACTTTCATGTGGCTTCGTTTCAAATCGCCTGCCTGGTAGGTGATTCGCGCTCCAATCCCGTCGGGATTCGACTTCTTGCCGATCAGTCGCACTCCCAGCCAGTGGTTCTGTTTGCCGGCGTTGTTTCGCAACAGCATGGGCGCCCCGCCGTTCACCGAGATCAGTACGTCGACGGCACCATCGTTGTCGAAATCTCCAATCGCCATACCGCGCGCAGAAACCGGGGTCGAAAACACGGGACCGCTCTGCGAGCTCACGTTCTGGAATGTCTTGCCGGTGTTGCGCAACAGAATCGGCGGCTCTCTGTAAGTAACGCCGGGATGCATTGACTCAATCAGATCGTCAGGATTGCCATTCGCCAGAAACAGGTCCAGGTTGCCGTCGTTGTCGTAGTCGAAGAATTTCAAACCCCAGCCGCTCATCAAGCGGGTCACTGGCCCGATGCCGGTTTCAACCGCGCGATCGTCAAATGCCTCATCGTGATTGTTCTGGTAGATGGAATAAATCTCGCGATCGATATTTGCCACGAACAGGTCCATCCAGCCGTCCTGATCGTAGTCCGCCGAATCGACGCCCATCCCCGAGCGCGGCCGTCCGTCCGAACTGAACGCCACGCCGGCCGGGGTTCCGATCTCTTCGAACTTCCCTTCCCCCCGGTTCATAAACAGGAAGTTGGCTACGGTGTCGTTGGCGACAAACAAATCCATTCGGCCATCGTTGTTGAGATCGGTGGCTACCACGCCCCAGGCCTTGCCCGGATATTTGGCGATACCTGACGCAGCGCTCACGTCGGTAAATGTTCCATCGCCGTTGTTATGGAACAGCCAGCTGGCCATGGGTTTATACAGGCGGGGGATGCAATATCCGTGCTTGCCTTCCTCGCCGCTACCGCAGGTCTTGTTCAGAGACTTCGAGAACTCC
Organism: Terriglobia bacterium; assembly: GCA_963733545.1. Classification (GTDB taxonomy): domain Bacteria; phylum Acidobacteriota; class Terriglobia; order Terriglobales; family Acidobacteriaceae; genus JAIQFF01. Next base: position 1,542,675 of record CAVTDQ010000007.1, on the reverse strand, counting down.
ACGAACTGGCATACGAACAGGTCCAGGCGTCCATCGTTGTCGTAATCGAACCAGACCGCGCTGGAGGCCCATCCTGGCGCAGCCACGCCGGCTTTCTCGGTCACATCGGTAAAAGTGCCGTCCCCGTTGTTGTGATACAGGATGCTGCGGCCGTACTGGGTCACGTACAGATCGGGGAAGCCGTCACCGTCATAGTCTCCGACGGCGACACCCTGGCCGTACCCGCCGCCCCCGACGCCGGCTTTTTCGGTGACATCGGTGAAGGTTCCATCGCGATTGTTCCGGTATAGCGCATTGCGCAGCGGAGGATCAGGGGCGAAGAAATCACACTTGCCGCTGTTGACCAGGTAGATGTCCATCCACCCGTCGTTGTCGTAGTCGAAGAAAGCGCAGCCCGCGCCAGTCGTTTCCGGCAGGAACCGTTCGGGAGATCTGCCGTTCACATGCGTGAAACTGATGCCGCTGGTGGAAGGGGAAACCAGTTCAAAGGGATATGGAGAGTTGGGAAAAGCGCCCACCTGCCGAACCAACCCGCCGAAGGCGACGCCGCCAGCGGTTATTTTTAACAGGTCCCGCCGGGAAAGAAGTGTCTTTGTGTTTTCGCGTAAAAAATTGCTTTTTCGTGAAACGAAATCGCTCAAGTTGGCCCGGCCACTAATTGGATTTTTCAGGCTGGATGCCTGATGGTGCATCGGATTTGTTGCCATCCGTGGCGGTCATTTGACGGTGTAAGGCAAATTCCCGATCCGCGTCTTGCTTACGTCCCACGCGGTTGTAAGCCATGGCCAGGTCATAGTGTGCCGCCGGATTTCTCGGCTGGAGTTTGACCGCCGTTTCCAGCGGGGCCACAGCTTCCGAGAATCGCTTGAGCGAAATCAGGGACACCCCCAGCCCGATGTAGGCATCGGCAAATCCTGCATCTAGTTTGGTGGCACGGGTGAAATGTTCAATCGCTTCAGTCCACCCACTTTCCTGCCGAGCCAATTCGCCAAAGATATACTCAGCTTCGGCGTTCGAAGGATCGATGTCGATTTCCTGCAGCAATTCTCGTTTCGCATCCTGGGCAACCGACGGAGTGGGATTGGGACGAGAGAGCAAAAGGCGCGCCAAGCGGAAATGGATTCCGGGCAAGCGCGGATTTTCTTCAAGGACTTGCTGGTATTCCTTCGCTGCCTGGTCCCATTTTCCCTGTAATTCCAGCGCTTCTGCATTGAGTTCACGCGCTTGGGAGGAGTTCGGGGCGGTCGCCGCCAGTTCTTGCGCCGCCGCGGTAGAAAGATCCGAGTAAGTGTGAACCGAGACGTAGAGAACATCTGGATCATGAGGGAACTCTCGATTCAAGAAGTGAAGAAACTCCAAAGCCGCATCCAGTCGATTTTCCGACATTGCACAACGGACGCCGGCGAAGCCTACCTGGCGACTGAGGTCCTTGTCAGCCAGTTGTTGTGGTAACGCCTTTCTGAACACGGAAAGAGCCCGGTCACAGCGGCCAGCCCTGGCCAAAACCAACCCTTGCTGCGCATACGACGAATGCTGCTCTAGCTGTGTTGGCCTTGACGATTGGGCAGAGGAATTTCCAGAAAGTAGTAGACCGAGAAAAAAAGCAAAAACAAAAGCTTTGAACGAGGAACCAAGCATAAAAATAGAGCAGGCGTCATTAACGCCTGCTCCTATCATACAGCCATCAATAGTAGAGCTTCAGAGCAAATTGGATGACTCGTGGGGAGTTCGAAGTGTTTACGACGCCCATATTGTCGCCCAGCGCGCTTGCCGGAGAATTCAGATTCACACGATTGAAGGCATTGAGGAAGTCGGACCGAAACTGCAGCTTTACCCTCTCGGTAAAAGTGAAATCCTTCTGCAGGCTCAAATCGACGTCGCCATACCCTGGCCCACGAACCGGGCCCTGCGCGGGGCAGTTGCCAAAAGAGCCTACGCTTGGGGCGCTGTATGGCGTGGGGTCAAACCACTGGTAGCCGATGTACTTACCGGCGCTGAGGGCAGGTTGTCGTCCGAAGGTCTTCCCCGCCCCAGCACCGCAGTCAGGTCGCAATCCGCGCGAATTTGTGCCGGTCGGATCGCTTCCGAAATCGTAAAGCGCGACCGGGAAGCCGGTGTGGAAAGACACAATTGGAGCGATCGACCACCCGCCCGCAATAGCATCCACCGCCCGATTCGAGTCATGACCAAACTTTCTGCCTCGCCCGAACGGGAGATCGTAAACCGCATAACTGCTGACTACGTGTTTGGCGTCAAAGAAGCAGTCGGCCCAATCATTCTTGGGATCATAGAGGTTTTGGTAATATGGATTCGCGGGTGCTGCCTGCGCTCCCCAGTTTCCGTAGTAGCCGCTATTGTCAGTCATACACCGAGAGAAGGTATACGCGACCTGGTATTGCAATCCGTTTGTATAACGCTTCTGGAGAACGGCCTGCAGCGCGTGATAATTCATGCTGCCCACCGAAGCCGTGCCCGATATCTGTGAGATGTCGGACTGGAATGCCGGATTGCCGGAAAGGAAAATACTTGGGGCAGTGCAGGGTGGCGTAGCACACGCACTGTTCGACAGTAATTGCCGTTGCAGATAGGGCATTGGAACCATCAAATGCGTACCGTGCTGCCCAACATAGCCAACCTGAAGAGTTGTACTATGTCCCAACTGCTGCTGCACGGTTCCGTTCCACTGCTGAGTAATGGCGGGTTGAACGTTAGGATCCCAAACCCGGAGTGTAGCTCCGGCAAATGGGTCCGTGGCCGCACCAACAGGAGCCAGACCTTGATCGGTTGTCGTGCCTGGCAACGCCTGGTTATTGTATTTAACTAGGGTTTCAGCGGGGGTAAAGGGCGGATTGATAGGTAGACGGAGGTTGGTACCGGTTCCCTCGAGATAAGAGGAGATACTAAAGGCGCCGCGTACTACCGTCTTCCCACCTAGCCGCGACGGTGTCCAAGCGAAGCCGATCCTGGGCTGCAGATTCTTCGCGCCGTAGTTCCCATTATAGAGCCCACGGTCGCTTTGCTTGCAAGTCAGGGGAGCCGTACCCAGGTCCACTTTTGAGCAATTCGGCGCGATCAACTGACCGCTTAAGAGATCGAAATTGACCTGCTGGTCGTGAGCCTCAACCCATGGCGTGTGAACCTCGTAGCGCAGACCAAGATTGACGGTCAGGTTCTGAGTGGCTCTCCAATCGTCCTGGAGATACCCGGCGATGATGTTGTCGCGTTGTCCCCATTGTCCACTCGACACGCCCTTACCATACGAAGCTGGCAAACCGAGGTAGAAATCTGCCCCGCCATAGCCGCCGGTAGGCGTCGTGGTGTTCGTTGGATCCGAAGACGTAAATGCGCCATTAAAGATGATCGCCCCCAAAGCTCCGCTATTACCCGTGTAGAAGGTGTTGATGCGGTCGCGCCAAAACTCAAAACCGAGATGAAACACATGGCGGCCACGAGTCATGACGATGGCATCCGAGGCTTGAATGACGGCGTCTTGGAATCGCTGTTGAACGCCACCGCTGCCAACGTTGGTAAGAACCCCCTGGTTCGGACCACTCGGATCTCCGCCATCGAAACCAAGCGCAAGCAACCCCGGTCCGCCATCATTAGCGTGTGCAATACCGAGCTGTGTACCCAGGTTTCCGACTGTGGCATCGAACTGTGTGCCGTTATGCAGGGTAACGTGATTGACTCCGAAACGAAGGTCGTTAAGCAGGTTTGAACTAAAAGTGTGACTCCAGTCGACCACGTAGTTGTAGATCGGGGCGTCTGAGAAGCCAGTCCCAAGCAACTCAAACGAATTAATGGTCGGATTGTGCTGCTTGGCGTGCGAAAAACGGCCAAAAATATGGTCGCTGTTGGTGGCGTTGAAGTCGATCTTGACGTCGTACTGGTTGCTGTTAACCAGTTGCGCTTGGGTGTAGCTGGCATTATTCTGCGTGGCCAAACCGTTCGCGGCGGGATAGAGAGACGAACTAAACAGGGCCTGTGCTACTGGATCAACTGGTTCGACGGCGGCGATGTTGTTATTAAGGATCGCCGCGTTGGCATTGTGCGGATCATAAAGCTGATGAGCCAAATTATTACATAAACCTGATCCGTTGAAACCTTCTGTGCAAATATCAGCAAAGTTGCCATTGCGTTCCGCGGTCGTAAAGACGGTTATCGGTTTGGAGGTAGACGGGTGGTCGAAACGTTGTCCTTGATAGTCGAAGAAAAAGAAAAGCTTGTTCTTGATGATCGGGCCACCTACAGTGCCACCGAACATGTTCCAACGTAGTAGCGGCCTAGGATTTCCGTTAAATCTATTTTCCCAGGAATTCGAGTTCAGCTTGTCGTTTCGAAAGAATTCCCAAATATCGCCGTGTAAACCGTTGGTGCCGGACTTGATCGTTGTGCTTACAATGCCGCCCTGGTAGTTTCCGAATTCGGCCGAGGCATTCTGTGTAATGAGGTTGAATTCCTGAATGGCGTCTGGCGCCGGGGTGAATCCTACCAGGTTGTCCGACACCTGGTTGTTATCCATGCCGTCCAGAATGAAGTTGTTGGCTTGTTCCCGGTTCCCGTTTATATAGGGACGGGAGCCATTGGCGGTGTTGTCGCCGTTGTTAAAACCATCAGGACTTGGAGATACGGCGCCAGGTGCCAGCAGCGTCAATTGAACATAATTGCGCGTAGCAAGCGGCAGCGCCTCATTGGTCGTAGAGTCAATGATCGTGCTGACTTCTGTCCGGTCGGTCTGGAGCACGGGAGCTGAGCCGGTTACCTCCACCGTCTCCGAAACCTGACCCATCGTCATCTGCATGTCGATTCGGGCGGTCTGATTTAGCACCAAAACAATGTCAGTGTGCACTGCCGTCTGGAATCCCGGCGAAGTGATCTTTACCGAATAATTTCCAACAGGCATGCGTGTGATGTTGTAAGCACCGGAATCGTTCGTTTTGGTGGTTAGAACCGTTCCACGTTCGGTGTCGGTTGCGACGACGCTCGCATCCTTCAGCGGCGCACCGCTCGGGTCTGTCACGGTTCCTACGATCGCGGCGGTTACCTCCTGGCTCCATGCAGGTTGCACGACACCGAGGACCCCCACCAGCAGCAGAAAAACCAGCCCACCCCTCATTGACTGTCGCATTACAAACCTCCTGGAAGACGCTCGGTTGAACCTGGCGCGTCTGGCAGACCATTTCGAGGCCTGCTAATATGACCACATGCTATATAGCAGGTGAATGACGACCGTCAAGAAAAAAGTGTCTTCGCTGACTTATATTTTTGCTGACCCCTATTCGGGGAGCGCAATCAGCGGCCACGGTTTTCCAGGAAAGCTGCCAGGACTGCGCTGAGCGATCCAGCGGCAAATCGGGAGAATCGCGTCCGTTATGCGAGGGTCAGAAGACTTAGCCCGGGTTGCGGCGCGATCTGCAGGATGGTGGTGCGGGCCGGCAGGCGAGAAACTATTGCAATACCGCTCCGAGGTCGAAGAAGTCATTCGCCAAGTTTGTCGCCGGTTTCAGCTTCGACGATGCGTTTGTCAGATGGATGCCATCTGAAATACTAATAGGTTCAGCTCTATAGCAATTCGAGCTATAATGCCCGCGCGGCCGCCGGTTGCGGCTGCATTTTGCGCGAACAGGTTTGAAATCATGATTCTGGCGGGAGACATCGGAGGGACCAAATGCAACCTGGCCTTGTTCCAGGAGGCTGGGGGCGAGCTTCAACCCATTTTCCAATCCCGCTATGCTACCCATGATTTTTCCCGCTTCCAGGACCTGGTCGAACTGTTCCGCAAAGATGCTGCCGGGCGCGTTGCTGACGTTGTCGGCCAGCGCATTACCGCGGCGGGCTTCGGAGTCGCAGGCGCAGTCGTCGATGGACATCTTCACGCCAACAATCTGCCCTGGGACCTGACTTCCGCGGGACTGGCCGCGATGCTCAATGTGGATTTGGAGAACGTTGTATTGCTCAACGATGTCGTGGCCACCGCCTGGAGCCTAGACAAGTTGCCGGGGAAAGACCTGGCTGTGCTCAACCAGGGCGTGGCGCAACCGAACGGCACCAAGGCGCTGATGGCGGTGGGAACCGGGCTGGGCGAAACCTTTCTTTTCTGGGATGGGCAGCAATACCGCATTTTTCCTTCAGAAGGTGGGCTGGCGAGTTTCGCGCCACGTACGCCACGAGAAATCCAGCTTCTGATTCACCTGCAGCAACGTCTAAGTCATGTGTGCTGCGAAGACGTTCTCTCCGGGCGGGGCATCCGGGCCATCCACGAATTTCTTGATCCTGCCGTCCGTCATCCGTCGTTCGAGGGCTCGGCTGTCGATCCGGCTCGTGAAATCACCGAGCAGGCTTGCGCAGGCACCTGCCCGGTTTGCATCACCACCGTGGACCTCTGGACCGAGGCCTACGGCTCTGAAGCGGGAAACCTGGCGGTACGCGCGCTGGCGTTCGGCGGCGTCTATGTGGCGGGCGGGATCGCTCCGAAAATTCTCAGCAAAATGCAGGACGGCGCCTTCTTCCGCGCTTTCTGCGACAAGACCATGCTGGGCCCGGTGCTGGCGCGAATTCCGATCTACGTCGTCCTCAATGAGAATGCGCCCATGTGGGGCGCGGCTTATCAGGCCAAGGCCGCTGCCCATACCGGCGTGACAACCACGAGCGCGAACCGTGATGGCCCAAAGCTGGGAAATTTCTACGCTGAATCGTCGACCTCTAAAGTTCACAGTTAGCGCGCCTGCAATGTTGGCGTTCAGTTGGTTCGTAAAACTCTTGTCGTATGAGGTCAGAATTTTTCATGGCACAGAATGGCCGCAACGGAACCCCCGCTTATAAAAGGATCCGGACTGTGATCTGGAAGCGCATCGAGAACGGGCAGCTCAAGCCCGGCGATGTCGTCGAATCCGAACGGGAGTTGGCCAGAATCCATCAGGTTAGCCTGATGACAGCGCGCCATGCCCTGACTTCGCTGGAGCGTGAAGGAGTTGTCGAGCGGCGGCGCGGCGCCGGAACTTTTGTTGCCCCTCCCAAAATTCACTTCAATAAATTGATGAGCTATACCGAGCAGATGGCCAGCCGCGGTCTGGTGGCTTGCTCGCATCTCCTATGCATCAAGCTGGTCGATCGCGAGCCGGAGATCGCAGCCCGCCTGTCTCTGCCGCCCAACAGCTCGCTGGTTAAAGTGGAACGGCTGCGGCAGGCAGCCAACGAACCATTCGCCCTGGAAGCATGCTACTTGTCAGGTGAAGAGTTCGGCGCCCTGGTTTCAGCCGGCCTGGGACGCAACTCCTTGTTCTCTACTCTCGAGAATGACTACGGCATTGAACTCGCACATGCGGACGAGGAGGTCGACGCCACCGCCGCCGACCAGAGAATTGCCGACTATTTCGCCATTCCGCGCGGCACACCTTTGCTGCGTATCCGCCAGGTCATCTACTCTACGAAGGGAAAAGCCACCATCTACGTGATCGGCTTTTACCGCTCCGATCGGCATACCCTGCTCATCCGCCGCTTCCGCTCCGGCATTGCCTGAAGTGAGACTTTTCATCAGGTCGCGCGAAGGGTTCTCACAGAACCCGGGCTGATCCCTCAAAACATCGCCGGTGATATAAACTGGTTGCCGATCGCAACAACTCAGGAGGTTCGATGTCCGCACCCAGCCGCCGGCCCGAAATTCGCCGCCGTCGTACTCGCAACGAAAAGATTGCCAAGCTAAAAAAACGGCACAACGCCGCCACCACCGACGCCGATCGCACCCGCATCGCAGCCAAGCTGCATCGTCTGTCGCTGAACTCTCCCGGATATACTTTGCTCAAAAGCGCCTGAGCTTACGCCTGCCTGGGCTAAGGGTTGGCTGCGCGCGACACCGCCCGGTTGTCATCAGGTAGGGGCGGGCGGAGCCGCGACTTCTCTGATACTTCGTGATAGGCCCGGAGAATCTGCTGGGCAGCGCTGTCCCAGGAAAATCTTTTCGCCTGCTCATAGCCCCGCGCCTTGAGCTTGTCTCGCAGTTGCTGGTCGAGCAGCACCCGATGCAGCGCCCGCATAATCTCAAAAACATTTTCCGGATTTACCAGCACTGCCGCGTTGGCAACTACCTCAGGTAGAGAAGATGTATTCGAAGTCACCACCGGGGTGCCATGCGCCATGGCTTCAAGCGGCGGCAATCCGAAACCTTCGTACAACGAGGGAAAGACGAATATTTTCGCCGCGTCGTAAAAAATCCGCAGAACTTCAATCGGAACAAATCCCATAAAGCGAACTTCATTCTGCATGCGGCTGCGCACCACGGTACGCCGCAAGTCCGGATGTTTGGATAGTTCGTCCCCGATGATGATCAGCTTCAGCCCCGGAAACATGTCTTCCTTTTCCAGTTCCGCTTTGAGCGCGGCGAACGCTTCGATGATCCGGACCACGTTTTTGTGCGGGCTGATTCGCCCGGTATAAAGCAGAAATGGATGATTCACCCGGTAGCGTTCGGCCAAAAGCTGGCGGTCGGCTTCGCTGGCGTGTCCGCGCAGGAAGCGCTCATCGATGGCGTTATACACGACCTCGATTCGAGAGGATGGGATGGCGAACAGCTTCTCAACTTCGCTCTTGGTGAAATTGGAAACTGCGAAAACTCGTGCAGCACCCTTCAACGCCCGATGAGTCAGGTAGAAATGCAGCGATCTTTTGAATCCCGATTGATCGCGCGCCTGGTACATGTGATCGAGCACATCGTGCACGGTCATCACATAAGGACAAGGTAGATTTCGTGGCAGCCAAAATAAATGGGGAATGTGAACCAGGTCGCAATTCAGGCGCTTGAGGATGGCGCGATAGTCAAAATAGTTCTTTATCGTGGCATCGTTACCCAGCAACGGGACGGTATGAAAATTGGAAGGCAGCGCGCCGATCTCGGCGACCTTTTCCGGCGGGCCAATCAGAAAATATTTACTCTCTCCATCCAGACGGCCCAGCGCGCGGACGATATTGCGGGTATATGTACCGACGCCGAACTCAGTCAGGCGCCGTATATCGACCGCGATTCTCACCGGGAGATTTAACCACAGAGATCAGTCTTCGGCTAGGCACACAGAGTGTTCGATGGAAATGTAGGCGCGAGCGCCTCGCTTGTGCTCCCTCTTGCCGATACTTTCGAAGCGGGGGGTGAGTTGCATCGATGGAGGACGGACGTCCCCGCCAGTCCAGCGCAGGAAAACTGAAAATCGCATACATCCGGTGACAGCACTCAACGGGCGGGGACGCCCGTGCTCCATTTGGCCGTTAAGCCCTCGCTTCGACCTGGGCCTTCGCCCGGCGCTCCGGATACAGCGGAAAAGCCTCCGCCAGATCCAGCACCTGCTTTCGGATTTTTCCCAGCACAGCCGTTTCGGTGCGGTGGTGTAAAGCTTCGGAGATCCACCTTCCCACCTGCCTCATCTCTTCTTCCTTCATGCCGCGCGTCGTCAACGCTGGAGTTCCGACGCGGATTCCACTTGGCTTCATGGGCGGATTGGCGTCGAACGGAATAGCATTTTTGTTGACCGTAATCATTGCCTCGCCCAGCGCCTTCTCGGCTTCACTGCCGAAAATTCCCTTAGAAAAAACATCCACCAGCATGAGATGAGTATCGGTTCCGCCAGAAATAATACGGAAGCCCTCGGCAGCCAGGGTCTCAGCCAGCACTTTGGCGTTGGCTACGATCTGGCGTGCGTATTCGCGAAATTCCGGCTGCATCGCTTCCTGAAAACTGACTGCCTTGGCAGCGATGATGTGCACGAGCGGCCCTCCCTGCATGCCCGGGAAAACAACTTTGTCGATGGCCGCGGCGAACTCCTGTTTGCTCAGAATCATTCCGGCGCGAGGCCCGCGCAAGGTTTTGTGCGTAGTGGTGGTGACGATGTGCGCATGTGGCACCGGCGAGGGATGGACCCCGCCCGCTACTAATCCGGCGAAATGCGCCATGTCGACCAGGAAAAGCGCGCCTACTTTGTCGGCGATCTGCCGCATGCGCGCGAAGTCGATGACCCGCGGATAAGCGCTGCCTCCGCCGATGATGAGTTTGGGATGTTCCTTCTCAGCCAGCTTCTCCAGATCGTCGTAGTCGATGGTCTCGGTTTCCTTGGTCACGCCGTAGGGAACGATGCGGTAAGTCTTGCCCGAAAAATTCAGGTGATGGCCGTGAGTAAGATGTCCGCCGTGGGCCAGATTAAGTCCGAGAATGGTGTCACCAGGCTGGAGCACCGCGGCAAAAGCCTCCATGTTGGCCTGGGAGCCGGCGTGAGGCTGAACGTTGGCGTGTTCGGCGCCGAATAAACTTTTCGCGCGATCCCGCGCCAGGTCTTCTACCACGTCCGCGAACTCGCAGCCCCCGTAATAACGCTTTCCCGGATATCCCTCCGCATATTTGTTGGTGAAGACCGAACCCATGGCTTCAAGCACAGCTTCGCTGACAAAGTTTTCGGAAGCGATAAGTTCCAGTCCTTCGTGCTGGCGGCGCACTTCACTGTCGATGGCGGCGGCCACCAGGGGATCGGATTCTCTCAGCGGGAGTGACATGCGGTCAGTTTTCATGATTGATTTCCGTGGCGTTGCTATTGTTATTTTAGCTTAGCGCTTGACCTTTAGCTTCTAGCTCTCAGCCCAGCCCACTGTCATCCTGAGCGAAGCATCGGCGCAGTCGAAGGACCCCTACTATTCCAAAGCGCCTCAGAGATGAGCAGCCATAAGCTTATGAGGCCTGCGCCTCCAGTCCGCGAAGCCAACAAAAAAACGAGCACCACGCCACTCAAATACTCTCAAATGCGGTCCGCAGGAATGAGATCAGTTGCCATCCGTCCATAAATTTGTAGGGCGTTTCTCCCGTAGTGTAGTGGCCGCAGGGCAACACCACTACTTTATGATCCAACCCGTACCGTTCGAATTCCGCCACGGCATCGCGCGAGAGCTCGGGCAAAAACGTCATGTCATATTTTGCATAAATGATGAGCGACTTTTTTGGCCATCGGGCAAATTGCTCGAAGTACGAAATCGGGCTGATGCCGCTCCACATGGCTCGCAGACGATCCAGATCGATTTCCGCTTCGAGCCCCTCGCGAATGTGACGGGTGGATTGTCCGTGCCAGACCACGTCGGCAACATTGGTAGAAGCGTGATTGAATGCCGCGACCCGGATGCGTGGATCATGGGCTGCGGCAAGAAACGAATAGCATGAGCCCAGACTGGTGCCGAGTATTCCCAGCCGTGTATAGCCCTGCTGCTCCAGCCAGTCGAAGCAGCAGCGAATATCGATGACCGCCTGTCGGCAAGCGTCGAGCGTACGGCCGATGTTGGAAGATACGGCGTAGTCGGCCCGCCGGGTGTCCGCCGTCATTCGAATGTCATGGTAGGGCATGCTCAGCCGCAGCACCGCGATGCCCAGCAGATTTAGCGTACGGCAAAGAGCGGTGTAAGAGACCGCATCGGAATTCCAGTGCGGCAATAAAACTACCGCCCGCCGTCCTCGCGCTGGAAACCAGCGTGCGTTTACCAGATTATTTTCCGGATAAGGCGTGTTAACCGGCGAGGTGAAGCGAAGGAAATCGGCGAATTTGCCGCGGACTTTCGCCTCCAGTTTCGCATCAGGCACTGCCCGCGTGCTGAAAACCTGTATCTCGCGCCGCTCAAGCCGAAAATCCGACGGCGACTTGTAGGAATAGAACTCGTCGCTCGACGCCACGATACGCCGGCTGTAATCGCGTAGAAACTTTTCCGCATCGGCCTTCTCCGGCAGATATCCGGGAGCGAAACCATTACGGCAGGGCCAATTCCGCGCCCACTCGACACCCCACTCCAGCGGCCGCACCACGCGATTGTTATCAACCGAGGTAAGTCGCGTCTCCCAGTCGCACATCCACTGTTCGTAGCGGGTCGGCATCGATAGTTCAGGATAACAAAGGGTAAGGACCAGGTCAGCGCGGGCACACTGAAGCGCGGAAATCGGCATTGGCAGGTTCGTTTCAAGTGGCGAACGCGACAACGCCGTCTGATGGCCGTCACAGTATTCGTATTGACCAACGACCAACGGCCAATGACCAACGCCTAACTATATTTCCTCGGCACCCGCTTCGAGATAGCGCAAAGAATTTCGTAGACATTGGTATTCGCTAACTCCGCGTGCTCGCGTGCATCCACACTCAACCCGTCCAGCGCACCCAGCAGCACAACTTCATCGCCCACGGAAACTCCCGGTAAGCCAGTCACATCCGCCAGAGTCAGATCCATGGAAATGCGGCCGACGATGGGAGCGTAATGTTCACGCACGATGACCCGTCCACGCGATGACAGCGCCCGGTTCAATCCGTCCGCGTATCCCACGGGCAGTACCGCAATCCGCGCCGGCGCCCTGGTGACGTAGGTGCCGCCGTATCCCAGAGGCTGGTTGGCGCGCACATCGCGCAATGAGAGGATTCGCGTCTTCCAGGTCAGAACCGGTTTTACCCCGAGTCGCAGTTTGCTCCCACTTACTTCGCGGCCTGCTCGTTCAAACGGCAGGAAGTATCCATACAACGCGATTCCCGGCCGGACCATGGTGTTCCACGATTCTCGCCGCGAAATCACAGCGCCGGTGTTAGCAACATGCACCAGCGGCGGATCGAATCCTTCGTTTCGAAGAATGCTCCGTACCTGCTCAAATTTCTGCAACTGCTCGCTCACCGAGGGTGCGTCCAGAACTTCGGACGAGGCGAGGTGGGTTGAAAGTCCTTCGAGCAAAAGATGTGGCGACGACTTCAGAGCCGAGCATACCTGGTACAAATCTTCCGGATCCACTCCCAGCCGTCCCATGCCAGTATCCACTTTCAGATGAACCGGAAGCTTGGGTAGGCCCATTCCGGCGGCGGCTTTTTCCAGCAGTTCGACCTGGCCGGGCTCCCAGATTGTGGGTGTCAATTGCAGACGAATAATTTCTTCTTCTTCGCCGCGCCAGAACCCTGTCATCAAGAGAATGCGGGTGCTGATGCCGGCTTCGCGCAGCGGAATCGCTTCATCGAGCGAAGTCACGCCCAGCCAGCGAGCTCCTTCTTCCTGGAGAGCGCGCGCACATTCGGCAGCGCCGTGACCATAAGCGTCCGCTTTTACCACTGCACACACCGTGGAGCCTGGTCCGATGTGGCGCTGCACCACGCCGAAGTTGTAGCGCAGATTTTCCAGCGACACTTGGGCCCAGGTCGGCCGGGTCGCGACCCTCTTCAAGATTTCAGCAGTAGCCACTGCAGGCGATTATAGCGGCCACATCCGCCGCCAAGAGGTTACGCCTGTGCTACTCCCGGTTGTCGCATTCATCCCGCTATCCGCCCGACAGGATGAAATTTACTATTACCTGGGTTTTTACTTCCACCGGCTCGCCGTTGAGGAGGTATGGCCGGTATCGCCATTGCCGTACCGCATCGATCGCCGCTCGAACCAGCATGGGATGGCCGCTCACCACTTGCAGATTGTCGATCGCGCCCTCACGGGTGATCACGGCCTGTAGCACGACCTTCCCCTCCACCCGAGCTTGCTTGGCCAGCGTCGGATAGTCTGGTTGGACGCGATAGAGCAGGTTTCCCTCCATCACCCGCGACATCGGAGGATGGCGCGCCGCGACGGGAGGAGGCGGGACAACGCTGTTCGAGCCGAATATTGAATCGAGCACTCCGTCCCGGCCCTGAGCACACCCGATTCCATGACAGGAACCGGCCAGCATAACTTCGTTCACTGCGGCTGGATCGACAGCAACTGGATCCGCCGTTTCTGTCAGGATGCCGACGTCATGCGGGATCTCGGTGGGAGCCCACATTCTGATGATCCCAGGGGTGGCGGCCTTTGCAGCCGAAGCATGCGACCGGAGCCGCACCACGGCAGCCGTAGGCGCTGGCACCAGCAACGGAGTCAGCATGGTTAGCCGGGGCAGCCCCTCGATGTAAAGCAGAGGCAGAAGAAGCGCGCAGGTTAACGCCAGCGCTTGCACGGAAAAGGAAATCAGCGCGGCCCATCCGCGACGCGATGGATCCAGGCATCCGGCATCGAGAAATGCATCATGGAACATGGTGTCCTCCTGAAGTGGTGCGATATCTGTATGGACACCGTCCAGCCGGATTTCAGCAGCATTTTGGAAAGACACAGAAAAGAAAACAGGCCGCGTGTGCACGCGGCCTGTGGGAACTTCTTCACGACATCTGGTGTAGTTCGAAGACTACAGTTTGAAACTACTTGGGTTGCGTCGCTGGCGCTTTTGGCGCCGGCGGAGTGGCTGACTTCGGAGCTGGAGCAGCCGGTTTAGTTCCCGCCGGACGTGGAGCGGGCGCCGCTACACCAGACTGGGCGTTGTACAGGTCAACTACCGGCTTGGTAATGTCTACCGCCGGTCCGGCCCAGAGAACCGGTCCGTTAGGCCAAGGATTGGAAGTATCGATGATCACTCCAAAACCCTGGTCGGCTGCATACTTCACCAGCATCGGCCCCATCTTCTGCAGGATGCGTTGCGCGATTTCATTCTGCTGGTTCTGCGCATCGTCGCGAGCGTCCTGCACCTGGCGCTCCAGTGATTTTTGTTTTTGTTCGATTTGCTTCACCAGCGTACCCCGGCTGTCGTCGTTCAGTTTCTCGCCCTGGGTATTCAGCTGCTTCTTGAGGCTCTCAACTTCGTCATTCTGATTTTTGAGCTCAGTCTGCTTGGGTTCGAGCTTCTTGCTCAGGGCCTCGAAATCGCGCTGCCCTTCGTTGGTGGCAAAGATGGCTTGTTCAACATTGACCGTTCCAATCCTGGTTCCGGTGGCGTTAGCGGCGATAGGAGCGGCGGCATTGCTGGCTGCAGCGCTCGGTGCCGCGGGTAGTGCGGCATTCTGGGCCAGGGCTGCAACTGATACGGCGAACAGAGGGAACATCAGAAATCGCGCGAACTTGCTTATCATGTGGTTGATTTTGAACTCCTTGGAATTTGTCCCGGGAAATCGGTGGATTTTTACACAAGCCGATGCTGGCCGCGCCTCAGCACTAACGCCCGATCCTTCGCTGTCAACGGAAGAGGCTGGACCTGAGCTCCCAGCGCCTCATGCCACACCGGCGGCATGGTGACCACCCCGTTGGCATGCCTTTATCAGGGCGTGAATACCCCCATTATAGGTACAGGTTCTCTCTAAGGTCAAACTGCGGAACCCGGAATTCGGACCTCGGACGTCTGACCTCAGACCTCAGACTCTGCAAGTCATCCACGAGAGTTGCTATTTCTACCTTGTCATCCCGAGCGAAGCCGAGGGATCTGCTTTCTGCCGAAGCTGATATGGACCTTTCCGCAAAACGAAGCTGGGTGGCGGCTCAAGCAAAAAGCAGAGTCTTTCGACTTCGAGAAACGCCTCGCAAGCCAGGCGGTTCTCTACGCTCAAGATGACAAGGTGCAAGCGACAAGACCGTAACTCTAAAGTCCGACGTCAGAGGTCCGCAGTCCGAGGTCCGAAGTCCGCTCTAGAACGTAGTCGCTACACTAAAGCGAAACGTCTTTCTAGGCTCCCGCAATTGAAACTGCGGCGCCAGACTTCGGGCCGCCTGTTCGAAGGTGAAATCTCCGGCGGCTCCGGCGGGAAACATGTCCCGCGTGATAGGAACCGGGCCTCGGGTCACGTTGTCCAGACGCAGCGGATTGTATGCCCAGTAAACCCGGAATGGTGCGTTGATAATGGGCAGGAACACTTGCACCTCGAGCCCCGTAGACATTCTGGGAACCCAGTTGGTTGCGCTGACGATCTGCAGATTTTGCGAAAACGCAGGGGTCTGCGGATGCCCGCCGCTGCAATTCAACCCGATATCGAGAGCAGGACAGCCAAAGACTGTGTTGTTAATATCAGCCAACTGCCCGGGATTGATGCGCAGTTGCGATCCTCGAATAATCGGATTCATTCCCACATCGACGAAAGGCGCAAGAGCGACCGGCCCAGCGATGGTGATCCGGTACTCCAGGTTGGTGACCAGGCTGGCGTCGCCGCCGGGAAAAACGATGCGCTCGACGGGAACCGGAATGGTGTAGCTGCCGCGCAGAGGATTCGACGGGTCCTTCGGAACCACAGTGCCATCTGGATTGCGCAGCACAATGCTGCTCTTGTCAGGAAGAAACGCGACCGGAGAGACGGACCGAATATCGAAACCGCGAATGTCGTTTTCACCGCCAAGGTAGAAGCGCTCGAACGGAGGCGCCACCACTCCGCCGTAGCCGGCCAGGAATGAACCCTGCACGTTGAAGCCGATGGTGTTGCGGCCTTTTTGCACCGGCTTGAAATGTTTGTACTGAACAATCGGTCGCACCGATCGGACGGTCCCGCCCAGTCCGGCGATTTCTCCGCCCAGGAAAACGCTGGTCCCTCTCTTGGGCGAGATCGGGCTGTCGATTGTGCTGAACGAGAAGCTGGGAAGAACCTTGCTGGTGATAATCCCTTCCAGCGAGTTAGGACCGCTGATTCCGCGGAAGGCCAGATCGGTGAACAATATCTTGGACGCATTGCTGACCGCGACGATTGACGACCGGTCGAACGAATAGGTAATTCCGACACGCTTGAAGGAATGATGGAGCTGGTAGCTCAGCGATCCGGTAAAGCCGGTGCTGGACTGCGTGTAATTCTGCAGGTTATTGAGGAAAGTCGAGGGCAGGCTTACCTGCTGGCCAGTGAGAATGGCCTCTTGCCGCGCCTGGTTGTAGTTGTATTTCTGGGTGAAAACCGAAAAGCCGCCTTGAATCGGGCGGTCAAAGAGATAAGGCTCGGTGAAACTGAACGACAGAATGCGCTGGCTGTTTCCGATACTGCTCTGCACCGCGAGAGTTTCGCCCAAACCGAGAAAATTGTTCGTACTGTAATTGATTCCGATAAACGCTCCGGCCAGCCCGCTCACGCCGCCGTTCAATCCAATGCTGTTTTTGCCTTTCTCCTTCACCTTGAGTGTCAGGTCAACCGTTCCGTTCTTTTCGTCGAGATGGGTTTCGGTAACGTTCGGATCATCCGGTTTCAGCGGCTCGAAATAACCCAACTGGTTGAGGCGCAACAGGCTGAGCTTCCACAGGTGCTCGTCATAAGCCTGGCCCTCTTCCAGAGCGACCTCGCGGCGGATGACTTTGTCGCGAGTGGTGGTGTTGCCGGCGAATTCGATGCGACGGACGAAAAACTTCTTGCCTTCGTCGATATCGATGGAAAGTGTCACCAGTTTCTTGTCTTCATCGAAAGTGGTGTTAGGAATCGAAGTGAAGTTGATGTGGCCCAGCGTGCGATAGGCGTCGCGCAGGTTGTCCAGGCCCTTGGCCACCTTTTCACGGGAGAAAATGTCACCATCTTTCATGGGAAATAGCGAACGCAGAGCTTTGACGTTCTTCACTTCCTCGTTGCCCTTGAAAGTAATCTCTCCCAACCGGTACTGATCTCCTTCCTCGATTGGAATGGTGATGTCAACCGACTTGCCGGGCCCTTTCATCAAAAGCGGAATATGAAAACCGGTGCGTCCGGTGTCATGAATTTCCGTCTTGGCATCCTGAACCAGGGCCTTGAAGTAGCCGCGATTCTGAAATTCCGCGCGCACCCGTTCCGTGTCTTCATCAAGCTTGGTGGCGTCGTAAGTCTTGGCGAAAATGTTTTCCAGGAAAATGGAATGCGGCACGCCGATCGGTTTCAGATTCTTCATCGCGCCCCGTAGTGTGCGCGAGTTGACATGCTTGTTTCCGATGAACGTGATTTTCCCGACGGTGACCTTTGGGCCTTCTTTCACCACGAAAGTGACGCTCACCTTGGCCGGCGGGATGGGCCGGACTTCGGTACGGACGCTGGCAAACTGGCGTCCATGTTCCGACAACAACTCCCGGATCGTCACCTCAGCCTTTTTTACTTTCGTGGGATCGTACTGGCTTTCGGGAGACAGGCCGACCTTGCGATCCTTGAAACGGTCGAGCACATCGCTTTTGGAGACTGAATTCAGTCCCAGGTATTCAATCTCGCTGATGGTGGGCCGTTCTTTGACGTAAACGTGGATGATCCAGCCTTTTGCCGTCTGCTCGCGCTCGAACCGTATGTCCTCGAAATAGCCGGTGTTCCACAAAGAGTTGAAGTCGCGATCGAGCGCCGCCTCGTCGTAAACGTCGCCGGCGCGAGTGAAGATACGGGCTTTAACGGTTTCTGCTGGAATACGCCGTTGGCCGTGGACCAGGATGTCTGTGATCACTTCCTGCTGCCCCCAACCCACGGAACACAGCAGCACCAGAAGGAGGCAGCAAAAAAGCCACCTCGCTTTACAAATCTTTAGGATTGAAGCCGATGGAGCCGATGGCCTAGCCGGAGCGGACCGGTTGCAGTCCGACCTGCTCTTCGTCACTACAGGGCTATCCTGATGAAAACGAAGAATCGCTACTACCTCGGAGGCTTGGATTATGGAAAGTGGCAATTATACGGTAGAGCTGTGGAGACCGTCCAAACCGCGGCGCTGTCCTGCCGGTGATTTAAAGAGTCCTATCTCAACCAAGACGGAATAAAACGTGGCGGAGTTGCCTAGGTCCGTAAGTTTTTCCGAAGTGAGCACATTAATCGTATGTTTCCGCATTCAGGCGAGCCCAATGCAGTTTAGCGGAAACCACGTCCGGCTGCACTGGTCGCCAATTGGCGCCGCAGTCCGGAGGTTCGCGGCTGGCGTCGGCCTCTAAATCTCCATTACTTCCTTCTCTTTGGCTTTGCTCATCTCTTCCATCTTCTTGATTTCGTCGTCCGTAAGCTTCTGGATTTCGTCCATCGCCCGTTTCTCGTCATCTTCCGCGATCTTTTTATCTTTGGCGGCCTTTTTTATCGCATCGTTGCCGTCGCGGCGGATGTTACGCACCGCAGTCCGGTGTTCCTCCAGCATTTTGTGCAGGTGTTTGACCATGTCCTTACGGCGCTCTTCGGTGAGCGGAGGCACCGGGACGCGAATAATCTTGCCATCATTCATCGGATTCAAGCCAAGATCGGCAGTGCGTATACCTTTCTCTATGGCCGCCAGCGCGGTGGGATCGAAAGGCTGAATGGTAATAAGTTGCGGTTCCGGCGCATGCACCTGGGCAATCTGATTCAGCGGCATCTGCGATCCGTAGTAGTCCACGCTGACTGCATCCAGCAGGTGGACGGAGGCGCGCCCGGTCCGGGTGGCAGCCATGGCCTTGCGAAAATCTTCTACCGCTTTATCCATTCGCGTCTTCAGTTGAGCGCGAATGTCTTTCAAGGGGCCGGCATCAGCCATGATCAACTCCGTTATCGTTCAAGTTCAAAACGCTGAATTATAAACCTTCTAACATCGAAAGCTCCTGTCATCCCGACCGGAGCGAAGCGCAGCGAGCGCAGTAGAGAGACCTTGAGTTTTAGCCAGCGCGAACGCCCTCGAAGATTATCTCCCACATTGGTAACCAGGGAAGGGGCAGTGCGGAAGTCGCGGCACACACAAGCTTCCTTCGCTGCGCTTCGCTTTGGTCGGGATGACAAGGCGGCGAGGGTTTACGCGCTGACCAGCGAACCAATTTTTTCGCCAAGCACTACCTTGCGGATATTCCCGCGCTGGTTGAGATTGAAAATAATGATAGGAAGATTATTGTCTTTACACAGGGAGATGGCGGTCGAATCCATTACTTTGAGGCCGCGTTTCAGCACTTCCATGTAAGTAATTTCGGCGAACTTTTTGGCGTCTTTGACCAGCATGGGGTCGGCATCGTAGATGCCGTCGACTTTTGTGGCCTTGAGAATCGCGTCTGCCTTGATTTCCATCGCGCGCAGCGATGCCGCGGTGTCAGTCGAAAAATAAGGATTGCCCGTGCCCCCGGCAAAAATGACGATCCGCTCTTTTTCCATATGACGAATGGCGCGGCGCCGGATGAAAGGTTCAGCCACCTGGTTCATCTCAATGGCGGATTGCACGCGAGTATGGATGCCTTGCTTTTCCAGGGCGTCCTGCAGCGCCAGCGCATTGATGACCGTGGCCAGCATGCCCATGTGGTCGGCCGATACCCGGTCCATCTCACGCGCCTGCTGCGCCACCCCGCGGAAGAAGTTTCCACCACCTACCACGATTGCGATCTGGATGCCGAGAGAATGGACGTCCGCCAGTTCGGCGGCAATTTCGTGGATGCGGAGAGGATCAACGCCGAAGCCCTGATTTGCAGCCAGGGCCTCGCCGGACAGCTTGAGCAGGATGCGTTTAAACACCGGACCTGACATCAGTTGGTTTCCAGTTTCTGGTTTCCAGTTTCTAGTCACTGGCCCGATGCCTATGGTACACGCCTGTTTGTCCGGAAACTAGAAACCGGAAACTCGAAACTGCCTTATTCGCTTTTCTGCTCCTGCTTGGTGACCGCGATGGTCTCGCCGACCTCGCCTACCTTGAAGCGAGCAAAGCGCCGGACCGCGATATTCTCTCCGAGCTTTCCGATCTTGGTGGCAACCAGCTGGCCAATGCTGACCGTTTGGTCGCGGATGAACGGCTGCTCCATCAGGCAGACTTCTTCGTAGAACTTGCTCATCTTGCCTTCGACGATTTTTTCCACGACCTGCGGGGGCTTCCCGGTGGCCGCAGCCTGGGAACGATAAATGTCCTTTTCCCGTTCGAACGCTTCCGGAGTGACGTCTTCCTTGCGCACGAACTTCGGATCACTGGCGGCAATGTGCATCGCGATATCGTGGACCAGTTCCTTGAAATCGTCGGTCCGGGCCACGAAGTCGCTCTCGCAATTCACTTCCACGAGAACGCCGATCTTGCCTCCGGCGTGGATGTAGCTGGAGACTGCACCTTCTTTGGTCACCCGGCTTGCCTTCTTGCCGGCAACGGAAATGCCCTTCTTGCGCAGCAGCACGACCGCCTGCTCCAGATCTCCCTTGGCTTCGGTGAGAGCGTGCTTGCAGTCCATCATCGGCGCTCCGGTCTTTTCCCGAAGCTCTTTCACTTGATTGGCAGAAATATTCACGATAGTTGTGCTCATAAATAAAGTTTCCAGTTTCGGGTTTCTAGTTTCTGGAAACTGGAAACCAGAAACTTGAAACAGCCCTTACAAAAGTTGACCCGCGCCGGACGACCCGCGCGGGCCTGATTTCGTCAGAGCTCAAGGTGTTGATCCTGGCCAACGACCAAAGACCAAAGGCCAACGACGGTTTAATACGTCTGGGTTTCAACCTGCGGAACGTCTTCCTCGACCGCTTCCTTGGCGGGTGCCGGTTGTTTGCGCACGCCCTTGCCCAGGACATCTTCCATGCTGATGTCCTCGGTTCCCGCTTCCGGCGCCTGCGCAGCTTCGACCTCACCGGCGGCTTCAACTGGTGCTGCGGCTTCGGGTTCAGCGTAAACGGCGGCAGCCAGATCGGCGTCTCGCTTGTCGCTCATCAATTGAGCGCCCTCGGCCACCGAATCAGAAATCTTCGAGGCAAACAGACGGATCGCGCGCAACGCGTCGTCGTTGCCGGGGATCACGTAATCCACTTCGCTGGGATCGCAATTGGTATCCACCACAGCGACCACCGGGATGCCCAGTTTGCGCGCTTCACGCACCGCGATCTGCTCTTTGTTGGAGTCAATCACGAAGATCGCATCCGGCAACCGGCTCATGTTCTTGATGCCGGCCAGGTTCGCCTGGAGGTGCTTGCGCTCGCGTTCCAGCTTGATGACTTCTTTCTTGGGCAGCAACTCGTAGCGGCCATCCGTGGCCATCTCGTCGAGTTCCTTAAGCCGCTTGACCGACTTCTGCACTGTCACCCAGTTGGTCAGCAGGCCGCCCAGCCAGCGCTGGTTCACGTAGTAGCCGCCGCACTTGGTGGCCTCTTCCGCGATGGCGTCCTGGGCCTGGCGCTTGGTGCCCACGAACAACACAATTTTGCCTGCCGCGGCCAGATCGGCCACGAATTTCGACGCTTCCTTGAACATCTTCAGCGTCTTTTGCAGGTCGATGATGTAGATACCGTTGCGCTCTCCGAAGATGTATTCCTTCATCTTGGGATTCCAGCGCTTGGTCTGATGCCCGAAGTGAACTCCCGCTTCGAGCAATTCCTTCATGGTAATGTTAGCCAATTAACCTCCTCATTTGGTCTGCATCCGAGGGAGTCAGTTTCTAGTGTCCAGTTTCCGGTTTCAAAACCAGAAACTGGGAACCGGAAACTCTGAAACTGCCCTTCCGGATTGCCATTCCCGCCCCGCGCCGCGAGGCACAGGATGAATTGAACACCTTAAATTCAGTCGTTGGTCATTAGTCATCGGCCGTTAGCCAAAACTAACCCCAACCAACTTGTCTTCCGACACCTTGAGCGAAGCGTAGGAGAATCTCGGTCTACTCGGACCTCTCCTTACCGCTTGCTGTACTGGAAGCGTTTTCGTGCGCCCTTCTGGCCGTACTTCTTGCGTTCCTTGGAACGCGAGTCGCGGCTGACCAATCCCTCTGCCTTGAGTTTTTTGCGCAACTCGATGTTGAACAGCATGAGGGCGCGGGCGATACCCAGCTTCACCGCATCCGCCTGGCCGTTCACTCCGCCGCCGCTGACCCTGGCAAGCACATTAAACGTTGCCGCCGTCTCGGTCGAAAGCAAAGGCTGCTTCGCGCTGGACCTCTGCGATTCAGTCACGAAATACTGCTCGAAAGGACGTCCGTTAACCTTGAAATCGCCGCTGCCCGGACGCAGATAGACGCGCGCGATTGCCGACTTGCGGCGCCCCGTACCGTAATACTGCACTAGCTCTGCCATGTTTTAGCTTCTAGCTCCTGGCTTCTAGCTCCCGCCCAGTATGACGGGGAGAGAATCCGGCTATCTGACCTTTCAAAGAATTCCAAATTGCGTTCTGGCTTTTGAAACTAGAAACCAGAAACCAGAAACTGTCCTACGCTCTCGTCGCTTCCAGAGCCAGTACCTGCGGCTTCTGGGCTTCGTGAGGATGTTTGTCGCCGCGATACACCTGCAGCTTGGTGATCATGTGGCCGCCCAATTTTGTTTTGGGCAGCATGCGCTTGATCGCCTCCTCGACAATGAGTTCCGGCTTGCGCACGAAACGCTTGCGAAAATCTTCCGAGCGCAATCCACCGGGATAGCCGGTGTAATGCTGGTAAACCTTTTGCTCGGCCTTCATCCCTGTCACTTTGACCTTTTCGGCGTTGATCACAATCACGTGATCGCCGGTGTCCAGGAACGGAGTATATTGCGGGTTTTCTTTACCCATGAGAATGCGAGCGACCTGTGAAGCCAGCCGACCGAGCGTCTGCCCGGACGCATCCACGACGTACCACTTGCGCACAATTTCCCCCGCTTTGGGGAAATAGGTTGACATTACGAGTCTCCCAGAAAATTTAAAAAAACAAAGAAGACCGCTGAGTATCCACTTCAACGCCGAAGGCGCTGGGTACCAGGCGGGCAACCGCAGGACTGCCAAAGACTTAAAGATAGCGTACGGTAGACGATATTGTCAACGAGCAGAACGGCGGACTTCAGGCGTCAGGCGTCGGACCTCAGACATTGGACTTTCCGCCCTGCTCTCAGTCGGCCATCTTCGCCGACCTTCAACCCCTGTCATCCTGAGCGGAGGATGACAGTCCGGGGTCTGACGTCCGAGG
This sequence comes from Terriglobia bacterium, assembly GCA_963733545.1. Lineage (GTDB taxonomy): Bacteria > Acidobacteriota > Terriglobia > Terriglobales > Acidobacteriaceae > JAIQFF01. Next base: position 1,519,115 of record CAVTDQ010000007.1, on the reverse strand, counting down.
TCCGAAGTCCGAGCGACTACTCATACGCCAGCGCGTCAATCGGATCTTTCTGCGCCGCCTTGTAGGCGGGATACAGCGCTCCCAGAACTGCTCCGACAATGGCGATGCCAGTAGACCGCAGAATCCATCCCCCAGTGACCACCACAGGCAGAGTGGGCAGGCGATACCTGATACCTGCGCGCGCCGCCAGGCTGAACAGGATGCCGACAACAATCCCGCCAAGGGCGAGCAGAATTGTCTCCCGCAGGATCACATTCACAATATAAAACTTCGACGCTCCGATGGATTTCAGTATTCCGATTTCGCGGGTGCGTTCCATCACCGCGGTGTACATGGCCTGGAAGATAACGATGAAACCAATGATGACCGAGATCCCAATCACCACCCGGATGAAAGTAGCGAGACCGGGATAATTGCTGGGCGTCATCATAGAGAGGTAATAGGCCATCGAACTGGCCACATACTTCTCCATTCCGGGAACTTCCTTGATCTCGTCGACCACCGCATCGGCGTTAGCCGGATTATCGAGCTTAAGGTAAAAAACTGACGCCTTGCCTTGCGCCCCAATCAAATCCTGCAACGCCTCAATCTGGACAAACTTACGCGCGCCCCGCCCTTCCTCGATGACGCCAGCCACGTGAAACTTGTTATTCAGAATTTCAATGCTGTCGCCGACTTTAACGTGTTTGGCTTTGGCGAAGAGCCCGTCTACCAAAACGTCGTTTGGCCCCTTGAACGGCCCGCCCTGCAGGTAGTGGAAAGGCTGGCCCGACAACTGTTCATAACTCTTCAAATCAATACCGGCAATTACCTCGAGCGCCCCGGCGGTCGAAACCGTCGTGACTACGGGCGATACGCCAACCACGTGAGGAAGCTTGGCCAGGATCGCTCCCACCTTGATCGACATCGGCGCGCCGGTAAGACCCACGATGAAGGAGGAGCCTGGAGGCATCACGATGACATCTGCACCGATGCCGGCCTGTCGCGCCCGGGAATCGTTCAGCATGCCCACGCGATAGCCCGACGATCAGCAGGATCAGGGTGACCTCAAGCGCAATCGCCACGATGCTGATCAACGACCGCAGCGGTCGTTGCACCAGGTTGGCGACGATCATTTTATTCATCATTTTTGTTCAGTCATCGCGAAACATAATGGAGGACGGGCGTTCCTCCCATCATGCATCGTCCCTGGCCGACGGGCGAGGACGCCCCGTCCTCCAACTCTGACTCACTTCACATCTGCGTTTATTTTGCTGGCCTGAGCCTGATCGAGATGCACGACCTGAGCCCCGGGAGGCTGTTCCAGCGCGAACTTGTCGTCGGGCAGATTCTCGTTCAGTTGCAGCTTAAGGATCGTAAGCGTGATGTCGTACTCTTCCTGCTGACGCCAGATTTCGATCTGCGAAGGAAACTTCAGTCCGTCGTAGTCCTTGTATCCCTCGTAGTGTGAATCGGTGGCCAGATTGCCCTGCTGATCGTAAATCAGCTGACGATGGGGCAGCAGATCGGTGCGGCTGAAAATTATCTTGCGGGAAAGATACCATCCCCGATCACCCTTGCGAATCACGTCGATCTCATAATCCGCCTGCTGCATCTGGTGGTGCTTGGGATCGGTGATGGTCTCAAAATTATTTTCCATGACCGCAATTTCATTCTGGGAATCGACGTCGCGCAGAACCAGCGCATCATAAATGTGCTGCGGACGCAGGTTTTCCAGCGACTGCTCCGGGTTGTGGCCCTCAATGTCGTTGCGGCCTACCACGAAACGGTTCTTGGGTGGAATCCACAATTTGAAGTCCCGGCCATCGCTCACCATGTCGAAAGCTTTATTGCGCACAATGGGCAGCAATCCGATCATGCGCAGCATGGCGGGTTTGCGCAGCAGAATGTAGCCGCGAATCTGCTGATAATCGATGACTTTGCCCTTTTTTACACCGCCCACCGAAGTATCGATATCGACCGTCGCCTGCAGACTCTGGATTTTGGCTGCCTGGCTGTTTACGTACTCGATCAACTCGGCCTGGGTGGCAGATTTCAGCGGGGCGGTACTGATCTGCCGCTCAACCCGGCGCGATCTGAAAAGACACCCGGTCAGCGGGAGGATAACTAAAAAGATAATGATTGGCCGAAAGCGGGATGAACTTCTCATTGAGACTGTATTGGATTCGTCAGGCGTCAGTTGGTTTCACCAATACCAACAAGTATATGCGAATATTTGGGACGCGAGGCGCGGTTGTCCAGATCGGCAATGGATGGTGCGCGGTACGGCCTGAGAAGCTACTTTTGCTGCATGGCCGCGCGCAATTTGGCCACATTCTGGTTGTGTTCTTCGAGGCTGCGCGAAAATCGATGGTGGCCGTTGCCGTCGCTGACGAAGTAGAAGTACTCAGTCTGTGCCGGATGCATAGCTGCTTCCAGTGAAGTGCGGCCAGGATTGCCAATGGGGCCGGGCGGAAGCCCCGGATGCGCGTAAGTGTTGTAGGCGGACTGAAACCCCATGTCGGCATGATGCAGCGCTCCGCCGTAACTGCCGTTCAGAAGTTCGGCATAGATCACGCTGGGATCGGCCTGCAACGCCATATTTCGCGCCAGCCGGTTGTAGTAAACGCTGGCCACGACCGAACGCTCCTCGGGGACCGCGGTTTCTTTCTCGACAATCGAGGCCATCGTCACTATCTTCTGCAAGTCCTTCTGCACCCCGTTTTTTTGCACGTCATTTTCGGCGATCTTTGCCGCATCCGTTGCTGGTCCGTTTCCAATCAGCCCGATCTGGCCGGCAACCTGCCGGAACTGCTTCACCATGGCCGCGGCCATGTCGGTCAGGCTCTGGGTGCGGGTGAATTCATAGGTATTCGGGAACAAGTAGCCCTCAAGGCTCTTCGCCCCCGGTGCGAGATCCGAAATCATTTCGACATGGGTTCGGGCTACGTCGAGGAACTCCTGGCGTGATCCGAGACCAGCGTCCTGCAAAGCCTGCGCAACATCGAAGATGGTGAACCCTTCGGGTATGACGACGGTGTGTACGTAAATATCGCCGCGCACCAGACGCTGTTGCACATCCACCATTCTGGCAGTTTTGTCGAACAGGTACTCGCCGGCTTTGAGCGATTGCCGGGGATGCATCCGGTGCCAGAGGATGAAACCCAGCCGGCTGCGAATGACTCCGGCCGCCTCCAGTTCGCTGGCGATGCGGCGGGTGGAGAATCCGGGCCGCAACATTACGAACTTCTGCCCCGCCGGCGCCACCGGCCACCACAACGCCCAGGCCAGCCAGCCGCCAGCTCCCAGAACCGCAAGCAGCACGAGTGTAAAAAACTTTCTCAATTCAGAACCAGTTTAGATGAAGACGGGAGGTTGATCGCGAGCCGGTAGTCGTTGAACCGTTCTCGTTACCCAAGGCAGCTTAAGCCTCGGTCGTTGGTCTTTGGTCGTTGGCCAAAAGCCTGGCCACGGATTTTCGCGGATCTTCACGGATTTACGACCCTATTTGTTCTTGATCTATCCGTTTGATTGTGTAAATCCGTGGACAGGTTTCGAGCAACGACCAAAGGCCAAAGACCAACCCCTACTTCCCCCTCGCATCCATCCAACTCTGCAATATCAGGACCGCAGCCATCTGATCCACCACTTCCGCCCGGCGCTTGATCGACATATCAGTTTCTCTCAACAGGCGGTTGGCCTGGACCGAGGACAGGCGTTCGTCCCACAAATGTACCGGCACCCGGAATCTACGGCGGATTTCTTCCGCGAAGAGTTGCATCTTCTCCGCCTGAATGCCTTCCGCTCCCGTCATTCGAAGCGGCAATCCCATGACCATCTCGGACACCTGGTACTGCCGTATTATTTCCTCCAGCCGGGCAAAATCGGTTCGTTTGTTCCGTCGTTGCAGGGTTTCGATGCCTTGTGCCGTGATCCCCAAGGGGTCTGAGATAGCCATCCCGATCCGTTTTGAACCTACATCCAGGCCCAGAACCCTGGAGCCACGCTTGCCGGAAGACTCGTCGGTTTGGTGAGAAGGCACCTCCGGATTATATGGCGCACACACATTTTTGCGATTAAGCTACGATACCGCTATGCCCATTGACGAGGCGGAAATCGAGCGACCGGCGGTGCCGGCCGCGATTGTGCCTCCGTCCAAACCAGCGAAGCCTCACTGGGCATTCACAGCCATCGGAATCGCCACCATCCTCGGTCTTTGCTACTGGGGAGAGGCCGTGCTTGCCGTAATGCTGGTTTCAGTCTTGTTTGCCTTCATTCTCGCGCCGGTGATGGAATTTTTTATTCTGCTGCATCTTCCCCGTGGTCTGGCGGCGGCAGTGGCGGTGGTTCTTCTGTTCAGCGCTATTGCCGGATTGGCTTACTACTCCTCGAACCAGGCTGTTGTTTTCGTGCACGATCTTTCCAAATACACGCAACAGATTCGACAGGAAGTCGTACAGGTCCGGGCACAAGCGGAATCGTTGGGAGGCGACAACTCCGGCGGACCTCCGAAATCTCAGCAGTCTGGTTCCAACACCAACTGGGATCTTGTGGCAAGCGGCTTCGGATCCATTTCGCATGTCTTGCTCGCCGCCTCCTGCGTTCCTTTTCTCGTGTACTTCATGCTGAGCTGGCAACATCACGTGCGTTCTGCAACGGTGATGCTGTTTTCTCTCGAGAATCGCAACACCGCATACATCACACTAGGGTTGATTTCCGCCATGATTCGCAGCTTCATGGTGGGAAATCTCCTGATCGGTCTCTTCCTGGGCACGGCCAGCACGATTGCTTTTGGGATCATGGGTTTGCCGTTCTTCTATTTCATTGGTTTCATCAGCGGATTTTTGAGCCTGGTTCCCTACCTCGGTGTGGTACTGGCCATGGCGCCTCCGATCTTCGTAAGCATGAAACACCTCGAGTCCCAGGACGCGATCATCATTGTGACGATTGTGCTGGGCCTGCACCTGATCGCGCTCAACGTGCTCTATCCCAAATTTCTCGGCAACCGTCTGCAACTGAATCCACTGGCCGTCACCATCGCGCTACTGGTCTGGGGCTGGCTATGGGGCGCCATAGGACTGGTCCTGGCCGTCCCCATCACGGCAGCAATGAAAATCGTCTTCGACCACATCGAGTCGTTAAAACCGTACGGGGCGTGGATGGGCGAGTGAGGGGTCTGGTCGTCAGTCGTTGGTCGTTAGTCGTTGGTCGTTAGTCGTGACGTTAGTCGTTGCCGTTGGTCATCAGACGTCGCCGGCCATTGGCTTTGGTCTTCGGTCGTTGGCCAAACTTTGGCCACGGATTTCCTCTTCACGGATTTTCGAACAATCTTTGTTTTGAGCTTTCTGACTGATTGGTGTAAGTCCGTCGCTGTCTCCGGTAACGCTTCCAGACCGCCCTCCTCGTCTTTGGTCATCCGTCACAGACTTCAGCCGTGACTTCGGTTAAAGAAGACATATCCACTGAGAGGAGGTCTGCATGATCGGCTCTTACAAAGACCTGAGAGCGTGGAAGCTATCGATTGAACTGGCTCTAGAAATCTATCGCGTCACAAAGAACTTTCCACGCGAAGAAAAGTACGGGCTTATAAGCCAGTTGCGCCGGGCGGCTGTTTCGGTCTCAAGTAACATCGCGGAAGGCAAGGGACGTTCGTCCGACAAGGAGCTTGTTCTTTTTCTGCACCATGCCAGAGGCTCGCTCCTTGAAGTCGAGACCCAACTTCTAATCTCCCAAAGGCTTCAATATGGCGACGAACTTGAGACAAATACGCTGTTAAAGTCAGTCGAGACTCTGGCCAAAACCTTAAACGCGTTAATAAAATCCCTAAAACCCATGGCCGCTTGAAATGTAAGTTTCTATGGGAAGAGGACTAACGACCAAAGACTAACGACCAATGGCTACTTACGCTACGAAATCCGACGCTTCCGGGAAACGCAGCTTGCTCTTCGAAAGGGCTTTCGAGAGCATTTCCTCAATTTGATCTTCTTCTGTATTTTTGGCCATGGCCAGCTCGCTTACCAGGAGGTAGCGGGCACGTTCCAGCATCTTTTTTTCACGGAAGGATAAGGGCTTTGACTGGTTCAGCAGAAGCAGCCCCTTCAGGACCGCTGAGACATCCAGAAGCGACCCGGTACGCATTCGCTCCGAGTTCTCCTTGAAGCGATATTTCCAGTCGGCGTTGTTGTCACACTCGCCATCTGTTAGAAAATCAACGATTTTCTGTATTTCCCCGTTTTTAACAACTCGCCTCAAACCGACCGTGTTCACATTGTGAAACGGGACCATCACTTTGAGGCTGTTGGCTTTGATCTTCAGGAGGTAGAACTTTTCCACAGTCTCGCCAATAGTCCGGCTGCTGATTTGTTCGATAACCCCCACGCCATGATTAGGATAGACGACTTTATCGCCTATGTGGAAATTGAGGTCACCGCTGATCATGAGGAAACGTCCACGAGGGCAGGAGACTTGAGGAACAGCACCCTCTGATTTTACCTTAAATCTGGGAAAAATGACAATTTAAAGCACTCAGGACGGGAACGTTAGTTTCATACCCAGCCAGTTAAAACCGTTACCAGGAAGCACACCAAGTATCCCGAAGCCTTCAATTTCGGGCTTTCCTTTGTTGACCTTCGTGCCTTTGTGGCAAATGTTTTTGCCTCGACCAAGCCGGGGCCTGAGGCTCCACCTCGTACAGGTTTATAATCCTCAAGCACATGACTGAGGCTATCAAAAGAAAGTTACAGGAAGAAATGAACGTGCTCGAACACGAGCTGGTTCACGAACTTCCTAAAGAAATCAAGAAGGCGGCCGCCCTGGGAGATCTCAGTGAAAACGCTGAGTATCACATGGCGAAACAACGCCAGGAGTTCGTGAAAGCGCGGCTGCGCCAGCTGGGCGCCCGTATGGCAGAACTCGCCCTGATCAATATGGATAACATTCCTAAAGATAGGGTCGGATTGGGCTCAACTGTTCGCGTCTTCGACAGCTCCAAGAATGCGGAGGTCGAATACAAGCTGGTCACCAGTGAAGAATCGGACGTGACCGCAGGCAAAATCTCGACCAGTTCTCCGATCGGCCGCGCCCTGCTGAACAAGAAGGTGGGAGACAGCGCCGTCGTGGTCACTCCCAACGGCAATCGCGAGATGGAAATTCTTACTCTGAGCACCATTCATGAACAAACGGAAGCCAAATAGCGAAAGCCTTATGATGACGTGGGTGCCGAAATCTCGATGACATGGACCAGCGCCTTTGGGAGAGGTTGCGGCGTGCTGCTGGACGCAATCGTCCGCTGGCTCGCCCTGGCGCGGATCAATCCCAACGTGCTGACTTTCCTGGGCCTGGTGGTAAACACCATCGCAGCCTTTCTCTTCGGCTACGCCAACGGCGACAATCAGGCGCGCATGTTTCGCTACGCCGGCCTGGTCATCATTGGTTCCGGCTTCTTCGATCTGGTCGATGGCCGCGTTGCTCGCGCCAGCAATCAAGTCACCCGCTTCGGCGGATTCTTCGACTCCGTCATCGATCGCTACAGCGACGCATCGCAGTTCTTTGGACTCCTGGTATTTTTCGCCCGTGGCGACCGTTTCTTTTACGTGGTCCTGACCGCCTTCGTGATGGTCAGCTCCATCATGGTGAGCTATACCCGGGCCCGCGCCGAATCTCTGATCGGCTCCTGCCGCGTCGGCTTCATGGAACGTCCCGAACGCCTGGTCCTGGTTATCATTGGCGCCCTGTTCAACCGGATGGCCCCCGTGCTCTGGCTGATAGCGGTGCTCTCCACCATCACCGTCATTCATCGCATCCGCTACACCTGGACCCGAACCGAAGGCGTGGACGCCTTGCCGCAGAAGGCGGGGCAGGCGGCTTAGAATTTTTCCGGCCACTTCCGGGCCGCATGCAGCACCGCCAGGATCTGGATGGATCTCCACGACTTCCGGTTCGATCCGCCTGTTATTCTTGATTTTTCGAGGACCATTTTTCTTGCCTGATCCAATTCTCGTAGTTCATGGGGGCGCCTGGGCCATTCCCGACGACATGGTCGAAGCCCATCTCCACGGTGTACGCAACGCCATGTCTGCAGGTTGGCGCTTACTGCAGGCCGGTGGAAGTGCGCTCGATGCGGTCGAAGAAGCTGTCGTCATCATGGAAGACGACGAAACTTTCGACGCTGGGCGCGGCAGCTTCCTCAATCGCGACGGCAAGGTGCAACTCGATGCCCTCATCATGGACGGATCGACCTTACGCGCGGGTGGAGTTGGATGCGTCGAACGCCTGCGCAATCCGGTCCGCGCCGCCCGCAAAATATTGAGTGACAGCCCGCATGTGTACTTTGTCGCGGAAGGGGCAGAGCGCTTCGCTGCCGAACACGGCATTCCGCTCTGCCGGAATGAAGATCTGATTATCCCGCGCGAGCTTGAACGTTTGCGGGAATTACAGGCGCGAGCCGCGGACGCCGAGATCGATCTGTTCGCCCCGACGATTTCTCACGATACCGTCGGTGCAGTCGCACTCGACAGCAGCGGGAACATTGCCGCCGCTACCTCGACCGGCGGCACCCTGAACAAAGCTCCCGGCCGTCTAGGCGACTCTTCGCTGATCGGCTGTGGATGCTACGCCGACAACCAGACCGCTGCCGCTTCCACCACCGGATGGGGAGAGCCGATCATGAAACTCGTTCTGGCAAAATGGGCGGCAGACCGGGTGGCGACTGGAAGCTTGCCGGAGTGGGTAGCCGCCGAGGCAATCAATTATTTGAAGGACCGGGTAAACGGCCACGGCGGAATGATCCTGCTAGACGCACGCGGGCGCTTCGGAATCGCGCACAACACCCCGCGCATGGCCTGGGCGCTCAAAACACCAAAGCAGGAGAGCAGCGGAATTGAACGCAAGACTTAATTTGAATGCTTCTCCACCCCTCCTAGATGAGATAACCAAAACAATTCCTCTCCGTGTTTTGGCTTGATTTCATCGGCTCTCCGGAGTACAAATCCTGCGACATCCTCTGTCCCTTTTGTGTCTGGTCAATCCTGCCTTCGAGGTCATCGCTGCCATCAGCGAGAAACCTGCCGCCTTCCGGTCCACGGAGATAACTTCATGTTGGTGCGAAAGCTTGTCATCAATTGCTTGTTTGGTAACGATGCTCGCGGTCCTGGGATTTGCCCAGGGCGCCGCCACCGGAGATCTGCACATCACAGTTCGAGATCCCAAAGGCAGCGTGGTGACTGGCGCCACAATCACGGTCCGGGACGAAACCAAGGGGCTTGAGCGCTCGACCAGTGAAAACAACGATGGACAATATCGCTTTCTGCTGTTGCCGCCCGCCCAGTACACAGTCTCAGCCCAGGCGCCGGGGTTCGCCGCCGCGACCGTGCAGAATGTTGCCGTCACCGTCGGCCAGATGGCGGAACTTCCGATCGTGCTCTCGGTCGCCGGTACCCAGGAAGTGATAAATGTAAACTCGTCCGCGGAACTGGTGGAGACTCAACGCACCTCTTCGACCGACACGATTGACCAGCGCCGCATCGATAACCTTCCCATCAACGGACGAAATTACATCAACTTTGCGTTGACGGATTCGCGGCTGGCGCGCGATACCGCTCCCAGCATCGGGGCCGCCCCCACGTCAGGATTGAACATGAGCGGGCAACGGGCGCGCGCCAACCTGGTCAATGTGGACGGCGCCGACGCAGTCGACAATTCCACTAACGGAATTCGTTCCACCATTTCTCAGGAAGGCGTACAGGAATTTCAAATCATCACCAACGGATACGCTGCCGAATACGGACGAGCTTCCGGCGGAGTTGTAAACATCATCACCCGCTCCGGATCGAACGATCTCCACGGTTCGGTCTTTGGATATTTGCGCAATCGCAATTTCCAGGCAGTCAATCCGTTCAGCACGGTTCCAGATCCTGCCTACACCAGAGTGCAGGCGGGAGCGGCGTATCGGCGGGGCCATCAAGAAAGACAGAACTTTTTACTACTTCTCTTACGAAGGCACATGGCGGCAGGAAACCGGGTTTTCGTCGATCGGCGCCAATAATTTCGGACTGGTGCCCTTCAACACCGCGCAGGTCGGTCAACCGTTCGGTACCGTTCTTCTTACTCCGCAACAAATTGAATTCCTGAACAACCCGGCGGTACAGCAGCAGGAATTCCTCAATCCGGCGTTTGGATTGGAAGTGGGGCAGTATACGGCCCTGGCGGCATCGTCTTCCGGCATGGCGCTGAAAGGCGCATGGCCAGCCACTCTGGGCGGTTTCAGTGGATTTCCCACCTCCTGCCCGCCCCCGACTCCAAACTGTTTTGTACCAAAATCTTTCGTAGCACTGAACAGTCTGATCGGGAACTTCCCGGTTTCTGAACGCACCGATCTTTACTCGCTTCGCCTTGACCACAATCTCACCAGCAACAACCGGCTCACTGTGCGCGCGGGCGTGAGCCCCAGCGATCAGACCGGAATCCAGGTGCAGGCGCAAGGTCCTCAGAACTTCGGGCAGAATTCGTTTTCCCGGACTTCGCTGGAGAACTATCACGACTGGAACATCAGCGGTCAGGACCAATCGACCATCGGCACCAACAAAATCAACGAACTCCGCTTTCAGTATGCCCGCCGCGGATTGTTGTACAACTTCTCACGCGCCGCCGGCGGAAGCGATGTAGCAGTGAATATTCCCGGCTTCGCCTTTTTTGGCCGTGAACCCTTCTCTTTCGTCCGGCGCACCGAACAGCGCTATCAACTGACCGACAACTTCACCTGGTCGAAAGGCACGCACAATATCAAGTTCGGCATTGACAGCAACTTCATTCCGATACAAGCAGATTTCACGGTGAACTTCGGCGGGATTTACAATTTTGGACAGCAGAGCCTGGGTTTCGACAATCCCACCATCGCTCCTCCACCCAACACTCCCTTCCCTGCATTCAGTCCGGTGCAGGCCTATGGCGCCGGCATTCCTTCAAATTTCATACAGGGTGTGGGCAATCCGCACGATTCTTTCAGCAACACCACCGCTGCCGGTTTTGTGCAAGACAGCTGGCGCATCTGGCCGAATCTGACCCTCAACTACGGCGTTCGCTACGACGTTGAGTTCACGCCCACCTTCCGCGCCATCAATGCGCTCTCCCAGGCGGCGGAAAATTCTATCGGCATCACCCAGGGTATTCCGCGCGACTTCAATAATTTTGCCCCGCGCGTTGGCCTGGCCTGGGACCCGCGCAAGGACGGTAAAAGTGTTCTTCGCGCATCCTATGGAATGTTCTACGACCATCCCTTGCTGGGCCTGGCTTTCGATTCTGACGTCGCCGATGGTTCCCAGGCTCCTCAGCTGGTCTTGACGCCGGGATCCCCAGGCACTTGCACTCCCACGCTCTCGAACCTGAATTCCACCAACGCTTTTCAAGGATTACTGGGCTGCCTGCCGGCCGCGTTCAACTATTTGCCCAACCAGCAGCGTTTCAATCCCACCCCGAATGCGCCGTCAATTTTTGTAGGCCAGGCGTTTCTGAACCCGGCTGCGCCGGTGCCCTTGTCATTTTTGCCTTTCAGCTTCCCGACCGCAAAAAACTTTCAATATGCGGTATCCCATCAGGCGAACCTGACTTTCGAACAGGACCTCGGCCACGACATTTCGTTCAGTCTGGCTTACAACTTCAATGGTGGACGCCATCTCAACCGTCCCATCAACGCAAATGCAGTTAAGCCGGGGCCGTTGCTGGCCAACTGGCAGGTCGCGCTGGGCGATCCAACTTCAGGCGCAGCCACTCTGGGGCCGGAGGGTGTAGGCGCCGCCGGAACCCCGTGCGGAGTTAACGGCGCCGGGCAGCCCTGGGTGGCAGCGGCGCTGACGAATTTTTTCCGACCTTCCGGGCTCAATCCTGCTTTGGGTCAGGCTTTGCTGCTGTCGCCGGCGGCGGGCTGCGTTGCGCTGGCGCAGCAGATTATCCAGGCAGATGGCCTCAGCGCCGCCTGCGATCCCACCACGCTTAGCGGATGTGTTCCCTTCAGCGATACTCCGGCTAACTTTTCAAACGGAAGCTCCGTCTATCACGGCCTCACCGCCAATTTGCGAAAGCGATTCGGACAGCACTACGAATTTCTGGGTTCTTACACCTGGTCGCATACCATCGACGACTCCACGGATCTGCAATCGCCCTTGGAGCCGCAGGACAACTACAATCTCGCGGCGGAACGCTCCAACTCTTCCTTTGATCAGCGTCATCGCTTTGTGCTGAGTGGCGTTTATCAGAGTGGGAAGCTTTCCAGCAACGGATTCGTGGGAAAGTTTTTCTCCGGCTGGACGCTCGCGCCGATATTTGAAATCGCGTCAGGACGCCCTTTCAACATCATCAGCGGGGATGATCGCAACTTCGATTTCAGCACGCCCACCGACCGGCCCAATGCAGCTGCGGCGAATGCGAGAGACAGTTGCGGCGACACCGCGGCACCCTCTAAATTTTCGCCAACCGGCTTCCTGATTCCCTCCTGCTTTCTGGATGGAACACTCGATGGCAATCTGGGACGCAATGCCGGCGTCAGGCCGTACAACCTGTTTACCGATATTCGTATTTCGAAACGCATCCCTCTGGGGGAACGGGCCGCGCTTGAAGGCATTGTTGACGCCTTCAATTTCATTAACCGCTTCAACGTTTCCGATGTGAACCCCCTGTGGAACAGCCGCCAAACTCCGACGGCAGCATTTGACCCGCGGCAACTGCAGTTCGCCCTCAAACTGACCTGGTAAATGACGTCGGACGTCAGACCTCGGGCGTCAGACCTCGGACCTCGGACTTCGGACCGCAGACGTCAGACTTTGGCAAGGACTGGACCCGATCAAAAGCTGAAGTCCGAGCCTGAAGTCCGGGGTCCGGGTCCGAAGTCTGAAGTCCGAGGTCCGGTGTCCGAGGTCTGAGGTCTGAGGTCCGAGGTCCGACTCCGCCTCTGCTACACTTTCTCTCTATTCTTGGCGTTTGCCGGAGACTCCTTAAATGTCAGAAACCCACGTACCCACGGCACGAACTCGTGTTGTTCGCGAGGCTCACCGGGGGATTTATGAGCGCGCCGCCGTGTACGAAATTCTCGATGAGGGCTTCATCTGTCACGCCGGCTTCGTAATCGAGGGCCAGCCCTTTGTCATTCCGACCGGATACGGACGATCCGGTGACAATCTTTATATTCACGGCTCCGCCGCCAGCCGGATGCTGCGCAATCTCGACAAGGGCGTGGCAGTCTGCATCACTGTCACCCTTTTGGATGGGTTGGTGCTGGCACGCTCGATTTTCAATCACTCGATGAATTATCGATCCGTGGTTGTGTTGGGCACAGCGGTGGCCGTGCGAGATGAAGCAGAAAAACTGCAGGCTTTGCGCCTGCTATCGGATCACATCCTTCCCGGTCGCTGGGCAGAATCCCGAGAGCCTAACGAAAAGGAACTGAAGCAGACGCTGGTCATGCGCCTGCCAATCGACGAATTCTCAGCCAAGGTAAGACAAGGGCCGCCCATCGACGATGAAGAAGACTATTCGTTTCCCACCTGGGCTGGGGTCATTCCGCTCGAGATGACTGCAGGCCGGCCGATCAATGATCCCCGTCTTGATGCAACAACTCCCGTGCCAGCCTACGCAACTGCATACTCACGCAAACGATAAGCTGTGGCCGGTTCCACCGATCTTGGATAAATCACAGGTTCCGTGTCGTAAAAACAAGTTCGGCCACGGATTCCACCGATCTTCACGGATAAATCAAAACAGGGTTTATCCGTGATAATCCGTCAAAATCCGTGGCCGGTTTTGCTCTGTCAAAGACAAACGACCAAAGACCAACGACCGCCCTATTTTCCATTCAGCCAATCTGCATACGCCTGAAACGAATACGGACGTCCCAGAAAATCCTGGACCAGCTCCGCGGCCGGCTTTGTCCCGCTCGCCGCGAGCACCGACGTACGGTATTTGCCGGCTACTTCTGGATTCAGTAGTCCATTTTTCTTAAACTCGGTGAACATGTCTTTGGCGATCACCAGCGACCACATGTAGGTGTAGTAAACCGCGGAGTAGCCGTTGAGGTGATCAAACGCCGTCTGCATGTGGGTGCCATCCACGTACTTGAACGGGGTGTAGCGGGTTTGCAACTGGGAGACCAGCTGATCCTGATCAAGTCCCTTCGGGTTTCGATTATAAAAATCCAGGCTGATGGCGGCGTAGAACATCTGGGTGCGCACATTCAGGGCGCGCCCGAAATCGTCAGCCGCGCGGGCTTTTTCCGCCAGCTCCGCTGGCAGCGGTTCATTGGTCTTATAGTTTCGCGCGAACAACTTTAAGATTGCCGGATCTTTAGGCCACTCCTCGAACATCTGTGAAGGCGCTTCGATAAAATCGTTTTCCAGATCACCCGTCGCCCACTTCGTGTCGCCTCTCATGATTCCGTGGATCAAATGTCCGAACTCATGAAAGAAGGTGATTACATCGTCGCGCTCCATCAGCCCAGGTTCGCCCGTCGCCCGGGGAAAGTTGCAGACCAGCACATATTCAGGTAGCCGAAAGCCTGCTTTGCCGGTGGCCAGTGTGAAGGTCGCGTAGTGCTTGTACTTGTTCTCCCGGGGGAACATATCGAAATAAATGCGCCCGATCCGGTTGCTGTGATCGAACACGTCATAGACGGCGACTTCGGGATGCCATACCTTCGCGTCCGAGACCGGCTTGTAAGTGATGTCGTACATCTGGCTGGTGATGTCGAGAATGCCTTTGAGCACGCGCGAGTACTCGAAGTAAGGGCGCATCACCTGGGAGTCGTATCCGAATTTTTCGATTTTGGCGCCCCGCACCAGGTGCGCCACATCCCATCCATTCACGCTCTCCGCCTTCGGGTCTTCATGTTTCTTGTAGGCCAGCAATTCGGCGTAGTCCTGTTTCGAGCCGGCCTGCGCGGCGGTCGTAATCTTCTCGATAAAATCGGCCGCGTTCTGTTTGGTCTGCACCATCTTGTTTTCGGTGATGTAAGCCGCCCAATCCGGATACCCAAGCATGTTCGCCAGTTCATAGCGTTTCTGCAGCAAGTCGGCCATGACATCGATGTTCTTGGGATACGCCCGCTGCCGGTAGAGCACAAAAAATTGTTTTCTGGCAGCTTCGCTCTTGGCGTAATCCATGAACGGGAAATAATCGGTGTTGTCGGTGCTCAGCGTCACCTTGCCCGAGGCGTCGGCGGGATGAGAGCGTTTGAAATCGTCAGGCAGGCCGTCCAGGTCGGAGGCGTTTACCTGAAGCTTTCGTACGTCTCCAGCAATATTTTGTTCGAACTGTTGGCCGATTTTCACCAGTTCGTCCTGCAACTGCCGGAGCTTCGCCCGGGTAGCATCGTCACGATCGACACCGCCGCGGTGATAATCCAGCAGCGTGGTCTTGAGAAAATACGTCCCTGACGGATCCAGCTTCGAGCCGTCGAGCGAAGACAGCACTTTAAACATCTCCTGATCCAGCGAGATGTCGGTAAGCGCGCTGCTGACTTCCTGTTCGCAGGTTTGAGCGGCATCGCGGAAGGGTTTGGAAGGATGCGTCTGCTCCGCCAGGCCGGCGCGATTTTCGGCATCGCCCATGACCACCAGCGCGGTATCGAATGCTTGCAGCGTGGTCATTGCGTCGCGGGGCGTAGGGCTGGCTTTGATGGCGGCGATCCGCTTCTTCCCCTCCGCGAGATCACTGCGGCACGATGCCAGGAAAGACTCGGCGGTACCGGCCAGAAAACTCGAAGCTTCTGGCGCCGGCATCGGCTCCTGAGCGTGCGAAAGGACACTTGCGACACCAATTAAGAACGTAAACAGCAACCCGGCAAACTTGCGACTCATTTTTTGTTCTCCGTTCAAGCTTCGAGCGACAGACCCTACAACCATCGCATGCTTTAGACGTATACAAACCGGTGAGGTTAAACAGCGCTCCCTATAAGAGTCAAGGCAAAGCTCACGTTAAGCCTTTCGTTCCTGAACACTTAACAATTGTTGTAGTTTTGGGACTGCGGGCGTCGATCCCGTTGAGGCCAGGTAGCGCGGCCGTCCGGCGGCTGTGCGGTGGGCGTTGCGCCGAGGGTCGAACCAATTCTACGGGACACTAATTTGTTGGATGAGTTTCAAACTCGGACGAGGTCAGTTCAGAGGCGTCATGTTCGCACTGACGGATTTCCAGAATGCGCGAAGTAACGATCGGAGTGCGATAACCGGGATGGCGAAATTCCAGATGCATGCCGCGGCCGACAAAACCTATTTTCAACATCGAGCCGCCCCAGGAAGAACCTTCAATCCGCACCAGCACCGGCTCTGGACAGAATGCAGGATGTCCCCAAATCCAGGCTTCGCCTCGACCGCGATGCACCACCGTGTACCAGCGGTGCTGAGTTTGAATCTGCAACATGGTTCGCGCAGGCAGGTCCTCGAGAAAAGCGCCGCCTTCAATCTCCGACTCAACGATGTTGCGGTTCACTCCATCGTCGAGATTGGGATGACAATGAAACAGCTGCGGACAGGTGTCCACCGAGTCCCCCTCTGCCTGACCAGAGTATAAACCTGCAATGCAAACTGGACCATCGTAGCTTCGATCTACAACCGGTAACCAGTACCCAAATGAAATTTATTGCTCGCCGGTAATACTCGCGAGTATCATCCCGCGCTTGTCCCTTAAGTAACAGGGAACCCCGAATACGGATTGACCCTGCAAATTAGGGGAGAGTACGATTTGAAGGTCTGCCGTAGGCTCGCAGAATTTACGAAAGTGAATGGAATCCAATCGATAGACAGGGCTGAGTTTGCCGCCTCGCTGTTCCCGGCGGGAAACCAAGCTAGGTCGGCATTCCGACGGCCTGGATCCGGATGTAGGTAAAAGGCCACAGACAGACAATTAATCATGGGGATCAAGAAGCTGAAGCTGTTGACACCGTCCTGGCTGATCCTGCTTCTGGCAGCCACCGCCTGTCATACAGACAAAAATCAGGCAAAGCTTCCCGCGCCTCAGGCGAACGCTCCCGCCATCGCTCCTGCAGCTTCCGCAACACCCGCTCCTCAGCCTTCATCCGATCCTAAGCCGATAGCGTCTGACCAGGCCCAGATAGCCGCTCCGGCCAAACCCGACCCGGTCGCCGACCTCGTAGCCAATGCCGAGAAAGAAAATCAGGCTGGAGAAGACAAGTTCAAAGCGGGAGATTTAGCCGCGGCCAAGCGGAGCTTCGATCACGCCCTTGACATGCTGCTGCAAAGCCCGCAGGAGATTCGAGCCGACGAACGGGTGCAACACGAACTGGAAAGAGTGCTTGAAGGTGTAAACCGTCCGGAGCTGGCGGCGCTGCAGTCGGACAATCCTGCCCCGGCTCAGAAAGCCGAGCCCGCGCCCATCGACGAAGTCAATGACGTATCCCCTCCGGTCGATCCCAGCGTTAAGGCACGTGCAGAAGCCGAGATCAGGGCCACCCATTCCGATCTGCCGCTTATGCTGACCGATCAGGTGGCAGGCTTCATTAATTATTTCTCCACCCCTAAAGGTCACGATACGTTGCAGCATGCTCTTGAGCGCGGCGGCCGTTATCGCGAGATGATTGAGAGCACGCTGAGAGAACAGGGCGTCCCCCAGGAGCTAATTTACCTGGCCCAGGCGGAATCCGGCTTCCACCCGCTTGCGCTTTCACGGGTCGGTGCCCGAGGCATGTGGCAGTTCATGTCCAGTCGCGCCCGGGGTTATGGCTTGCAGCACAACTTGTGGATCGACGAACGCCAGGATCCGGAAAAATCGACCCGGGCCGCAGCTCATCATTTGAAAGATCTCTACAACCAGTTCGGCGACTGGTATCTCGCCATGGCAGCTTACAACTCCGGACCGGGTACGGTGCAAAGCGCGGTCAAGCGCACCGGTTACGCCGACTTCTGGGAACTCTACCGGCGCGACGTCCTGCCTAAAGAGACTCGCAACTACGTACCAATCATTCTTGCCGTCACCATCATGGCCAAGAATCCGGCGCAGTATGGCTTGGACGACATCGTCCCGGAGCAGCCGATTCCCTATGATGCGGTAAAGATCGACTACCCGATCGACCTGCGCCTGGTTGCCCAGTGCATCGACGTTCCGCCAGCAACCCTGCAGGACCTCAATCCCAGCCTGCTGCGTTTGAGCACTCCCGTAGGTCAGCCCTTCGAGCTTCGCCTCCCGGTCGGCACCAAAGAACGATATTTGACGGCGATCGCTCCCATCCCGCCTGACATGCGGGTATGGTGGCGGTATCACGAAGTCGCCGAAGGTGACACCGTGGCATCAATCGCGCGCACCTATCGGACCAGCCCACTTGCGATTGAAAAGCAAAACCATCTTTCGAACGGGGATCAGCTGCAGCCGGACAGCAAGCTGATTGTCCCCATCCCCCCGGGCAAACACGCCGCCACCGAAGACACTGCCAGCTATGCCCGCCGCGCTACCCGTTACCGGGTGCGGCGCGGGGACACGGTGCAGACTGTAGCCGACAATTTCAGCCTTCCGCCGACCATGATCCGCCGCTGGAACCATCTGCGCGGTGACAGCCTGCGCGGGCGCAGAATCGTCTACGTCCACCTTCCTGTAACCCCCAGCGCCGTCTCTGGCGGACAGGAAGATCAGCCTAAATCAAAGCAGAGAAAAGACTTACATACTACGCACTTGATCACAGTGCAGCGCCACAAAGTCCAGCCCGGGGAGACCCTGGTCTCGATCGCCAGCACTCATCACACTACCGTTCAGGCGCTGAAACAGGCCAACGGCAACCTGGCCATGCTGCGGCCAGGCATGATTCTGGTCATCAAGGGCGTGCAGTAGGAATTCTCCCCGTCTTGATTCCTGCTTGCAAAACGCCGCTTCTGTTCTGAAACCCAAGGCGAAAAAATCAATTCAAATACCCCGTGCCTCAGCTATTCGACTTTGCGGACTCGGTGTAAGATGCAAAGCGGTGAAGCGGTTCCTGCGACGGTCGCGAGCAAACGCCCTGTGCTATAATCGCGCCCCGTTCGGGCAAAGCATCACATTTTCAGTTGTCTTTTTATTTCTTTAGTACTCGCAGCGCGTACGCGCAGCCCGCGTCCGGCGCAGCCAAATCCAGGAGGAACAATGGCGTTCGACGAGACCCTCTACGCACGTGATGAAGAGATGGATGAGTTCGGCGACAGCGGCGCTTACGGCGATTCGCTGGAAGAGGATTACGAGGAAGAAGAAGAGGAAGAAGAAGCCGAGGTGCCGGGCACAGTAGAACCGGAACCGACGACGTCAACTCCGGGCGGGTCCCGGCCATCGGGTGGTGGCGGTTCGCCAAAACCTCCGCGCAAACCAGTCGCCAAAAAGCCCGCTAAAAAAGCTCCGGCCAAACCGGCTGCAAAAAAGAAACCAGCTAAGCCTGCCAAGAAAAAGAAAGCACCGGCACGCAAGCCGGCAAAAAAGGCAGCGAAGAAACGGCCCGCTCCCAAGGGCAAGAAAGCCGCCCGCAAAGGCAAACGCGGTCGCCGTTAGTTTCGAAGAATTACTTTCAGACGCAGCTTAAGGCGATGCTCGACTGTTTCGAATTCCAACAGGCGAGCACCGCCTTAATTTTTGTAGAACTCCCGCAGAGTTAGGCAGCGCGAGGCAAGCTTATCGGTCCGGTTGCTTTACGCACGGCCAGGGACATCATCAGTCGCGTTACTCCGCTCATGATCATGCTGACCCCCACCAGAGTTCCAATCGCCCATGCTGAACTCGAAGGCCAGTGCATTCCGATGAACAATGCAAGCACCAGCGTCACCAGGCCGTCGAACAGCACCCAAGCGGAACCCCGCGCCGGGCGCAGCTTGAAGTAAAGGACGAGATCCAGAACGCCCTCAATCAGGAATAACGATGCCAGCAGAAGCGTCAGTGACGCCACTCCTAAAAGAGGATGCATCAGCAGATAACCGCCGATGAAGATGTAGGCCAGGCCGACCAGCAGTTTCCAGATCATGCTGCCGGCGCCATGCGCGTGAAATGCCACAACCAGGTGGACGATGCCGGCGAGGACAATGAGCCAGGCTATCAGCGCGCTTACTGCCACCGCCGCCAGCAGCGGTGCACCGATTGCCAGCACTCCGAAGAGAATGAGCAGGACGCCCCAGACAATGGACCAGCCAGAAGCCTGTCGTATCAACGAGGCCGATTGTGTATTCATAGGTGCCTCCTTCGATTTTCAGAACGGGCACATTCTGCACCCGCAGGAGGCTTTTCGCAAGCCGTATAAGAAAGGGCGAGTTGCGTGGGAAAACCAGTCAACCACGAAGGACACTTTGTATCACGAACGTTTCGTAGGATTTCTTCGTGTACCTTTGTGTCCTTCGTGGTTCATGCTTTTTCCTGCTGACTATTTCTTTCCGGCAACCGCCTGCAGACACTTGCCATAGAGCTCAAGCAAATGTCCCGCATAATCTTCGGGCTTGGCCACAGCACCCGTGCCCTGAAAACCAACTCCGGACGAAGTGGTGCGTCCGTAACCGGTTGTCATGGCCACGAACTTCATCAGATCCAGTGCGATGTCTTCGTTGCGGCGCGAGCCGGATGCTCCCCCCGGTACTTCTTCCATGAATCCCTCCCGTGTAAAAAGCTGATGATAGCAGAACGCTTTCGACAAACATCTTAAACCGCGTCCGCCCGGGCATCACCCTGTCGCTATCTGGGTCGGGGGTTCGCCGCTTCTCAATTCACATCCTGCAGCATAGTGTAGGAAAATCCGCCCGCCTGGCTGTTCAAGCCTACGAACGTCCGAACCTGGCCGGAACTCAATGTCAACGTGCCGGTATCGATGGCGGTAAATTTCTGACCCAACGGCGTGAGCAGAATTTCATAACTGCCCGCAGTCAAAGATTGATAATCGGCCGCGGTTCCAAAACCCACATTGCTGATAGTGGGGCTGACTGTATTCAAATCTGTTGCGGGCGCGACGATATAAACGTCGGCCGGGCCCAATCCGGGAGCGGCGTTGACGATACGCAATTTGAAATCCCCCGAAGCCGGTGCCGCATTGTTGTCTGTAAGCACCAGGTTCTGTATGTTCGAGGAAAAGTTCGCCGAAATGATGGTGGTATCGCCGCTGGAAAATGTGATGGACTGTTGCAGCAGGGCATTCGAGCTTCCCGACGGTTCAATCGCCACCTGGTGTGCGCCTGATTTCACCGACTGGTATCCGGTGCTGGTGCCATAAGCGAGATTGCTCGACACCGATGTGCTGTCAACCAACACGTCAAGACTGGACTGATCGGGAACCGCATTCATCAAACGGAAACGGGTTTGCACTCCACCCCCGCAACTTGTAATGCCAACCACCGTTCCCATAAGCATGGTGCTGGCGCACAACCACCCTAACCGCGAAAATCGGCCCACTGTTCACCCCTTGGTTGCAAAGTTTGGAAATTACGTGAAGTAAAAACCAAGTGATGCAACCGTTTCGTTTCAGAGTTGCCGTCATCGCGTAAAGAGTGCGTCAGCGCAGGGTAAAGACTTGTAAATCAGTAACACTCTCCTTTTTTCTTTGTCATCCTGAGCGGAGTGATTGCTTCGCTTCGACGAAGCAATTGCGCAGTCGAAGGACCCTTATAGGCTGATCAAAGCAAAAGCTGATGAAACTCGCTGACAAACCTTTACACGCCTTTACCAATTCTTTACTCCGGCTCTGTTAGTCAAGTGTTCTAACTACTGAGAGATATTTCTCCGGAGGCAGCAGGCTTCCGACAGTCATAGGAATTGGAGAGTACATAAATGAAGAATTCATCGGCTCCCAAAGATCTTGCTTTCACGCCTAATAAATCGCGGTTCTCCGCGATTGCCCTGGCGGCGGTTCTTGGCTTGGGCCTTGCCACTGGCAGTGCATTCGGTCAGGACCCGCAAGCGCCCGCGCCGGATCAGCAGCCTCCATCCGGACAGCAAACCCAGTCTGGACAGGAAATGGGCGGGCACATGCACGGCGGACGCCAGATGCCCACAGCGGACGAGCAACTCAAGCATCTGAGTAAACGCCTGAAACTCAGCGACGATCAGCAGGCTAAGCTGAAACCCATCATTGAAGATCAGCACAAGCAGATGGAGCAGCTGCGCAGCGATAATTCACTCTCGCGCGAAGACCGCTTCAGCAAGATGCAGGAAATTCGGCAAAACTCCGACAGTCAGATCAAGAGTGTGCTGAATGAAGATCAGCAGAAGAATTTCGACAAGATGCGTGCGGACCAGCAGAACCGGATGAAGCAGTGGCACAAGGGAGGCGATAACGCGCCTCCGGCCGCCGCTCCAGACACCCAGCAGTAAGGTCGAAGCAGGCCTGAAAATGAAGCCCTACTGAAACTGGGCCTTGAGTTTTCTCCCAGCCTCTGAGAACGGCAGCTCTTCCGCGTCGCGCAAGAGCAGCCGAACTCAGGGGCTCCTTTTTTTATGCGAAGAAATCACGATGAGATCTGAATGATGACAGTCATCCTGAGCGAAGCGAAGGATCCAGCGCGGAGCGAATTCGCACTCGCCCGGCGATGAGTGAAGCACCATCGCCCAAAGCCCGACGCACTCTACTGCGCGGTCACAGCCTTCAGGTAGCGGTAGTAAAACTCCACCGCGCGGTAGAACGCCTCCACTCGAATGCGTTCATCTTTGCCGTGGGCGCGAATGTCGTCGCGGTCGATGGCCTCGCCTGATACGCAATAGGTCGGCATGCCAACGGCGTTGGTGTAAATACCGTCAGAGGCGCCGGTCGCCATGTCTGGAACCACCGGCAATCCCGGCCACATGCTGTTCACGACTTTCTCCAGCGGTTGAAAAACATCCGGGCGTAACGGCGGCGGTGTAAACGAACGGCGGTTGTTCAACCCGCCGATGGCGCCGATGTCCTTCACCGAAATCTTGGGATCATCCACTACCTTTTCCAGTTCCTGGCGGATTTCTTCCGGCGAGTGGCCAGGAATGATGCGGCAGTTCACGTTGGCTTGTGCCATCTGCGGCAGGGCGTTGTTGGCGTGGCCACCGTTAAGGCGGGTGGCGACGCAGGTAGTGTGCATGATCGAGTTGTCGATCGGATCTTTGGAGAGACGCGCCACCGCTGCCATGTCTGGAGGGGTTTTCAGAATCGCCAGCATGTCAGCCGCCCGCTCGCCGGTTGCGATCTTGGTCATGCGCTCGTAGTAAGCTCGAGTGACGTTGGTCAGCTCGAAAGGAAACTGGTAGCGCTCCAGCCTGGCCAAACCGTCGGCCAGGTGATAGATCGCATTGTCCGGTTTGGGCAGCGAGCTATGACCGCCGGGATTGGTAACCGTCAACTGATAGTCCGAGTAAAGTTTTTCCGACGCGTCCACCGTCATGTATTGGGGTTTGCCCTGCTCCGACAAAATTCCGCCCCCGTCGTGGTTGAGGACGAATTCGGCGTCGATCAGGTCGCGATGATTCTTGATCAGCCAGTCCACTCCATTCGAGGTGCCGCCTTCTTCGTCGGCGGTCAGCGCCAGGATGACGTCACGGTCCGGAACATAACCTTCCTTCTTGAACCGGATCAACGTCGTCACCATGGCCGCGTCCCCATCTTTCATATCCTGGGTGCCGCGGCCGTAGTAGTAGCCGTCTTTTTCGACGAACTGAAAAGGATCGGTCGTCCAGTCTTCGCGCCGCGCTTCAACCACATCCAGGTGCCCGATGAGCAGCACCGGCTTATGCTTTCCGCTGCCGTGCAGGCGCACCACTAAATTTTTCTTGCGATCGTTCGGTCCCATGATCTGCAGATCGCTGTCAGGAAATCCCGCGTCGCGAAAGCGCTGCGCCATAGCTTCCGACGCCGTCGTCACATTGCCAACGGAATCAGTTGTGTTGATCTCGATCAACTGCTTCAGAATGTCGTGGGAAAGCTGGCGGGACGCGTTGTCAATTTGTGCTTGGGAGGTGATGGTCAACACTAAAAGGCCGACAGTGAATAAGCAGTTGCGAAATTTCAATTTGGCTCCTCGGATGGCTGGGATTCAGGCCGCACAAAATTCGAGTCCGCCATCCGCAATGTTCGTTAAACTCGCCCGTCTACACTACCAGAATGATCAATCTGCGGAAAATTGTGAGGCTTGATCGAAGGGTACCTGCTTATGACTTCTGAATGGCACGTTATTCGTTCAGATTTCGATGCTGCGCACCTTTGATGCCCCTTCGTGTCCTTTGTGGTTCAAGCTTTGAATGCGCGCATCCTGAATAGCAGAGCGGCGCTGGTTCAAGTCAGGAGAGCTTACGTCTGCCTGTTAGACAAAACCGCTAACGGTGAAAAACCTAACTCAGTTCCTTCACCGTGATTTCATACTTAAAGCTGTCCGGATCGAATGGATCGACGCGTCCTTCTACTGTTTCCGCCTGCGGATACATGAAATAGACGAGGGCGGCTTGGCGGAGCCGGGCAAGGCTACGTCGTGAGCGTAGTTGTAGGCCATCCAATTCATCTCCCACGAGCCAAACAAACGCTTGCGCGCCTTCGACACCATCTCGTCGCTCAGCGGACGATTCCCGGGAGGCTCTTCCAGCACCACCTTACGTACGTCTGCCGGGTCCACCGGAACCCATCCGCGGTCGTGAAGGTATACTTCCGAGCGGCAATGCTGGCCTTTCGTAGCTTTGTCGGTGGCAACTCCGAGACTCTTGTAGCCAAGTTCCGACTTGGCGATCCGCAAACCATAAACATGCCGCGCCGGCAGGCCCGCGGCGCGCGCCAGTCCGACGTAAAGGGCATTCAGGTCGGCGCATTTTCCTCCCATGTCGCCTGATTCCAGCATGACCCGAATGTCGCCGCGTCCGCAGCCGCGGACCTTGGGATCGCGGAAAGTATTGTCCACCACCCAGTCGTAAATCGCGCGCGCCTTCTCCATCTCTGTGGTCGCCCCGGCGGTCGCCTTGAGCGCAGTCTCTTTCACAATGCCGTCGGTCGGCACATAGCGGGTGGGCTGAAGAAAATAGTCGAGTTCGGCTTTTGAAACGTGCGGCGCTTTCGCCGGCGCCGAAAGATCGACGGAGTAATTTTTCAACGAAACCTGGCTGATCAGCGTCAGCACCGGTTTGGCGTCGGCGGGATAAGTCGCCGACACAATGCCAAGCGCGCTAGGCTTGTCCGTGCTCAACTTGGCCGTTCCACCCTCAGCCGTGAACTTGTTTGCCCGCGTCTTCTGGAATGGCGTCTCGCGAATCATCGCCGCCGGCAGCCAGATGTGTGTGACACCAACGGGCTTCAGTACTTCCACCCTGGTAACCACTTCGAAAGTGCGCCAGCCGCTGCCGGCCTGCAACGCGTCGGCAAACGCTGGCATTGATTTTGTAACTGCCAAACCCGCGCAGACTGCGCCGGTTGATTGAAGAAAGTGTCGCCGATTCATAAGCCCCTTTTGAAATCGAAATTGTTGTCACACACTGTTCGGTTGTGAGCCGACGTGAGAGGTCAAGCGAACATATTCGTGAGGGTATGCCCGCATGCAGTCTGTGCCGGAGAGAATACACTCACAATTATCCCGCGACAAGTGAGGTCCATTGCTCTACGAGTTGCTGAAACAAGATAAAAATAACTGAAAGTGGTACGCGACGAGCGATGAGCGATGTGATGAAGTTGTTGTGCTGAGAAGTAAAGGGTAAAAAAGAAAGATGGTGAGCGCGGAAGGAATCGAACCTTCAACCTACTGATTAAGAGTCAGTTGCTCTGCCAATTGAGCTACGCGCCCGGGTTTGGGAATTGATTTTCAGCCTTGGAGGCCCGCCGGTCTGGTCGCAGGCTGCGGGCGATTCGCCTTCTTGCTGCAGCCGGGAAGCTGCTTGCCAAAAGCACCTGATCAGCTGACTGCAAATAACGTTAACGAATATAACACAGGGACTTGTGGGCGGACTAACCGGGAGCGGGGTGCGGTGAGAGTCATTCTAGAAGAGCATAGACCGCGAAGGACACCAAGGTCCACGAAGGAAGACCCAACTTGGAGCTTGGTGATACTTCATGTCCTTGTGGTTGGCCGATTTTCGGCGAACCGTGAAATTGACCACTTCCACAAGGTGGGGTGGCCGGTCACGAGGGCGGTTCAGCGCTGGAGAGATGCGGGGCGAGAATGTCACTGACTTCTTCATCCGCGGATCCACTTCCGCTGGCTCCGAGACCCTGGGCTGACGGCGCTCCACGGTTCCAAGGATCGGCCATTCCCGTCCGTTGGAATCGGGCTGTAAGACGAACCGGCGCTCTGCACAGAGTGCATCGATCAATCGGAGTTGCCGGCGGGTCAATACCTGCACCGGTAGAGTTTCGAAGTTCCGGAAGATCCACAACAGATAGATTCGCTGGGAAAGTGACGGCTGAATGAATCGAGGTCCCAGCGGTGTGATCACGCGCAATACGCCGGCAAACAATTTTTCAAACCACATGCCGTCCAACTCTTTCGACCTTGACTACGCAACCCCGGCTCGCCCGGAATCGGCGATACAGTATCCGCACCTAACAGACCTTGGTTAAAATGCAGCAATTCAAGGGCCTAAAATCTTGCCAAAATATGAGACGTCTCATTAAATATGTAAGGAATTTTGATTTTTCCTGGAGCGGGCCGGCTGCAATCGCCTTGCGCCGAGGAAAGGCTTCCCAAAAATATCTAACTGGGAATTTCGGGCAGAATTTCCATGCTGCGGATGCTGGCGGCCACGCCAACATTGCCGTCCTTCGCGCCGTCTTCTACCCGGATTACCGAGGCCTGGCAGCACACCCACTGCTTTTCGCCGTGGGTAAGTTCCGGCGGCAGGATCAGCACCATTTCCAATTCGCTGCCCGCCGTGATTTGAGAGTCGGTGTAGAGAAATATCCCTCCCGAGCTCAAGTCTCGAGTGAATCCGGAAGCCTCAACCGGGGCCGCCTTCGACTTGATCGAGACTGGCACGCGCGCGGTCACGCGCCGCTTGTTACGACGTTCAGATTTTGGGTTGGCCATCAGAAGGGGAGCCTATCACAGTCACGTTCTTGTCATCGCCATTCATAACGCAGATTTGTCACTCGCAGCTTCCTGGAATAACAGCCGGAGAGCCTAGCTTATTCACCCTGAGCCCGATGATCGCGAGTTCCTTTCACCACCAACGCTTGTTCCATAGTGGGCAGATTGATGGTGCGCAGCTTTTCGTCGGCCTCCTGTTTTTTCTCGTTGGCGCCGGTGACCGAATAGGCCTGCGATAACAACTCCAGAGAATAAGGATTGTCCTCATCCTCCTCCAGATGGATGATCGCGTCCGCTAGCTTGTGCCTGCTCATCAGCACCGTCCCAGTTGCGCCGTGGTACGAACTCTGCACCGCGACGCTGCGACTGCTGCCGGCCATGGTTTCCAGTTGCTGCAAAGTCTGCGTGGCAACCTCGTCCTTGCCGGCATGTTCCTCGCGGACCGCGCGATAGCGCAATACTTTTGCTCGCTCCTCTTCGCGGTCGGATTGCGACAGACTGCTGTCCTGGTGACTCAACACTTCCTCGGCGGTTAGCAGATGCTTCAAGGCTTCCGCATCGTCGGTTTGGTAAAGACTCATCATGCGGTGCGCTTCTGCTGCCAAAAGATCGAATCCGCCAGCGTGTGCCTTTTCTGCGGCCGCAGCAAACTCCTTGTCGGCTTGAGCAAAATGATTTTCGCGCGCCCAGGTGATGGCTTTCTGCAATGCGTAGCTCAGGCGGTCCGCTTCAGTGTGGGCTTGCCGTATGGCCTTGTCGTACTCCGTCCTCGCCTGAGCTTGATCTCCCATCAATGCATAGGTATCGGCCAGGCCGAGTTGTGAATAGTCGAACTCGGGATCGATTTTAAGCGCTGCCCGGTAGTGTTTGAGCGCCGCATCGAAGTTGCCTGACATGCGCAGGATCTCTGCATAGGAATCCTGAGGATTCGGCAATTTAGGCAGCACCGCGACGTAGCGTTCCATCATGGCAAAAGCTTTTGGATACTCCCGGCTGTGCGCGTAGCAGTAAGCGAGATCGTTCAGCGCCGGGGGATAATTCCGGTCGAGCACCAGCGCCCGTTCCAGCGTCTTTTGCGCCTGCTCGTAGCTGTTCTGGGCCATCATCCAGCCGCCCGCCAGGTAGGCCAAACGTTTGTCTTTCGGATACATCTCCAGCAGGTCGTTCATGCCGGAAATGGCGGCGATGAAATTATTTTCTTTGGCGCCGGCAATCCATTGAATCAATAGACGCTCGCCCGGAGTCGTTTTCGGCGCCAGCAGCCTGGCTTTTTGCCGGGCGCTTTGCGCTTCCGCAGGATCGCTGCTGTTATAGGCGAGGAAAATATAGCCCACGGCAAAATTAGGATCGGCCTCAACCGCCGCCCGCCAGCCAATATTGGCCCGCTCCAGGTACAAGTTTTCGTAATCCTGTAATGCCCGTTCGTGCAAATCTTTCGCCTTAAGCGAAGACGTGGTCACCGGCATGGCCTTCGCCGCACTTGGCTTGATGTGGTGAGCGAAAGCCAGGGGAGCTACGAATAGACAAACAAGACACATGAGCAGGTGGGGAAAACGGATACGGCGTTTCGAGGTCGTCCACATAGAGCGGTGTCGTAGAGGCAAAATTTAGCATGAACGCCGTGGCTGAAAAAGTGTCCCTCGAGGTACGAGGTTGGAGGTACGGGCTAAGCAGCGGGCAATGAGCAGCGGGCAGAAACGACCCCTCCGGGTTTCCAGGGGAGGGGTCGCTGATCCTGCCATCTAGAAGGTGATCTTGGCGGCAAACTGCACTCCGCGCGGGCCGCCCCCGCCGAGAAACGGGTTGCCGATTCCGACGTCGCCGGTGGCCGTCAGCGGCAGCAGGCCAATCCCGCGACCGCCGGCGGTCAGCCCGTTGTTGGCCGGATCGGTGATGAAGTTCGGCAAATTCGGATTTGCGAAGTTAGGATGATTAAACAGGTTGAAAAATTCGGCGCGTATCTGCAGCACAACCCGTTCGGTGATGGCTGTGTTTTTGAAAATGGAGAAATTGAATTCCTTGAAGGCCGGGGCGCGCAGCGAGTTGCGACCGAGATCACCGAAGTGACGGCTGCCCGCCAGACAGTTGCTGTCGCCCGAACCGGCGATCGCGGTCGTATTTCCGAAAGTGCACGGCACCTGGAACGAAGACAGATCGACGCCGAATGCGCCGCTGCCATAACGAATAGGACCGACCACATCCGGTCGGTCAAAGCCTTCACCGGAACCCGAGTAGTCGCCTTCAAAGTTATAGTTGAGCTGATAAGGCTGCCCGTCCTGCAGGTTCAACACTCCATCCACTCCCCATCCGTTTCTTAATTTCGACCAGCTGCCATTCATCTTGGGAAACTCGTAGCCAAAATTCCAGGTGAAGCGGCGGCGTATATCGAAGTTCGAGTTGCCCTTTTCCAGTTGCGGCAACACGCTGTTGTTTGGCTGCGCCGCGTTAGGGATAAAGTCTTCACTGTCACTTGCCGTATCGATGGAGTGTGACCAGGCGAAGTTCACTGCCGAGTTCAGCCCGTGCCAGCTGCTGACACGCAGGCTGGTTTGCAGGGCATTGTAGTGTGAGTTCGCCTCGGATTCGGACTGGTTCACGTAGAAGAAGTTGGGGAAAACCGTGCGCGGCACGTTGAAATTCACACCGTCCGGTCCATCAAAACCCCCAATCGGACAGTTCGGAAACGTAAAACCGGCGCATTGCGGACCGGAGTCGAATGCCGTGATCTGTCCCTGGTTCGGCTGGTTGATATCGCGGAAGCGAAACAACTTGGTACCGATGGCGCCGACATAACCGATCTGGAACACTGCCCTGCTGCCCAGTTGCTGCTGTACGTTCAGATTAAAGTTCTGCGTGTAGGGAGTGCGAATCTTAGGATCTGCCGCAAAAAAGTCGCCCAAAGGCGAGAACCCGCTAAACACGGGCAGCGCCGGATCAAGCGGTCCACCCGATAGTCCGGCGGCACCGATCGCGGCCGGACCGCTTCCGGTGAGTGCCGGCCCCGGACAGAATGCGCAGTTGTAGGGTACGTGGCCGAGAAAAATATCCTGCGCGAACGCATCGTAGAACAAGCCCCATCCGCCCCGCAGCACCGTTCTGCCTTTGCCGCTCGGGTCGAAGGAGAAACCAAACCGCGGAGCGAAATTGTTCAGGTCCTTATCGTAAAGCTGGCCGGTGGGAACCGTAACTCCTCCGCCCGCCGTCTGAATCTGGTTAAACAACCCGTCCTTCTCTCCAATCACTCCGAAGTAATCCCAACGGAGCCCGTACGTGAGAGTCAGGCGTGAATTTACCCGGAAGTTGTCCTGAATATAGAAACCGTGGTTATTTTCGAATGAATGACGGCGAGAGTTCCCTTCCACCTGTTTGCCGTCGTTGGGCAATCCCTGGAGGAAGGAAGTAAGGTCGGCGAAATCGAGCTTTCCACGAAACGTGTTGTTCTGGATCAACTGGATCGTGGTCCGGCGAAATTCGTATCCAAGTTTTATGTCGTGCCGCCCCGCCTTCCAGGAATAGTTATCGATGAAATGCCAGTTGGAATCGACCCGCGATCGCGGAACCGAAGTGGTGGCGCCGATCACCGAAAAGTTGCTCAGCGAAATTTTTGGGAGGCCGAAATCAAAACTTGAACTCACGCCGGTATTCAATCCGATCGAAGACGGATCGAAGTTCCCGTCCTCGGGGAAAAAACCCTCAACGAAGCGGTTCCAGCCCAGGCGGGCTTCGTTCACCTGATTCGGGTTTACCACTTTGACGTACGAAAGCGCGACCAGTTGCACCCGGGTTGGAGTCACGGTGTTGAACCCGGGCAAGAGTCCGCCGGCCAACTGGGCGAAAGGAAAGCTCTGGTCGCTGTCGCCGAAATAATAGCGTCCGGTCAGAAGGTTGTTGGCATTGAAATTGTGGTCGATTTTCCCGATGAAGCTGTCGACGCGGTTGTTGAAGCGGGTAGATATCGCCAGATTATTGCCCGTCGGGCATCCGGTTTCGAAATCCGGATTGGTGGGATCGTAGGCCACGGCAATATTCGGCGTGGGATAAGGATGGCGCGCCAACAGATTTGCTATGACAGTGTTGGTCGTCCCAATCGCGGCTTGGTCGGCGGCGATTTGCCGGGGATCAGGCACGCAACTCGTTCCCGACTGCGCTCCAGATTCCCGCTGTCCTTCATAGTCAACGTAGAAAAATGTATGGTCTTTGACTATCGGGCCTCCCAGCGAACCGCCAAATTGGTTATTGTGAAACGGATCCTGCGCTCCTTCGGTGTTGAAGAAGTTACGGGCTCCGCCCACCGAACTGGTCCGGTTGTACTCAAGTACCGAACCGTGCAACTGGTTGGTTCCGCTCTTGGTCACAATGTTTACAACCGCCCCGCTGTTCCGTCCATATTCCGCTTCGTAGTTCGAGAGCACGCGCAACTCGGCCACCGCGTCAATGGGAAGAATGGTGGCCGGATCGCCAAACACACCCGCCTCGTTGATGGCCGGATCGTTCCGGTAACCATCATTCATGTCGGTGCCGTCGAGCAGAAAGTTGTTGGCGCGGCCTCGGGAACCGTTCATGGAAAACGTTCCGAAGGATCCCGGTGAGTCCGAAATCTGATCTGGCGATCCGGAGACGCCGGGATTCAGATAAATGAGCTTCGTATAGTCGCGTCCGTTGACGGGAAGGTTCTCAATTGTCTCGGTGGTAATGGTTCCACCCAACTCCGCGGAGGTGGTGTTTACCTGGGACAGTTCTTCGCCCGATACTTCGACGCGCTCGGCAACCTGTCCGGTCTTCAATTGCACGTCAACCCGGCGATCGGTAGCGACGTCAACCACAACATTGGTGGTGGCGGAGGTCTGAAATCCGCTTTGCGAAACCGTCACCGTGTAAGTGCCCAGCGGCAATTCGGGGACGCTGTAACTGCCGTCCGCGCTGGTCTGCGTAGTGCGTTCCAGGCCGGTGTTCACATTCTTCACACTGATGCTGGCGCCGGCGACCACCGCTCCGGAAGCATCGGTAACCGTTCCAAGGATTGTCCCGCGGAAAGTTTGCGCGACCAGTGAGGATGTCGCCAGAAGCACAAAAACAAAAAGCACCCTGCATCGCATCATCGAACTGCTCCTTACATACACAATCGAGTCACACAGAGAAGCGCAAACGATTGTTAAACCTGTCTGCTGGAAATTGCGGCGATTATAACCCGCGTGCCCGCTATTTGTCTTAACGATACAGTCGAATGCTTTTTAAACTAACTGAGGACCGGGAACTGAAAACTAACAACTGATTTTTAAAAACAACAGGAGTTTGATTGTAAAAACGAGGAGTTTGATTTTAAAAACGAAACCGCTGATTTCAAAAAATTGAACAAAATCTGATTTTGGAAGAAGAAGGTCCCATGAGCCAGGAAAACGAAATCGCGAGGGGAAATCGAAACTAGAAGGTAAAAGCAACTCCGCCGCGAACCGTGCGCGCAGACTGCACCAGGTAAACCGTGCGTCCATCCTGACCCATGACTGGAACATAGCCCTGTGCCAGCAGGTTACGTACATCCACCACCGCATCCATGTGGCAAGGCAGGAACCCGGTACCCGGAATGGGTTGGCGAAGGAACAGATTCAGATAAGGATCGGACTGGCCCGCAGACTCGTTGAACATGTCTACCGGAGTCAACGCCTGGCCGCTGATCCAGCGGTAGGAGGCGATCCAGCGCGTCTTGGCTCCCGGCAGCGTGCCACCGAATTTGGCCGACGCAGTGTGCCGATATTTCACGTAACTGTCGCGCCGCGCATCTTGTAAAGCGATATCAGTCTTGCTCAGATCGAGGACGCCCCCGTAGCCATAATCCAGAGTCGCAGTAAGGTCCGATGCCAACTTGCGCTGCAACACCACTCGCATCCCATGAGCGTCGAGTTCCTTGCCCCGGTAGGTAAAGGTCTGGAGTAGAAATCAGGCAATACTTCGCCGCCATCTGACCCGGCGTCGCCGACACCGGTAAGCGCCGGATCGGATACCCGGTCGGAATACATGGCAACCTGCAGATTGGTGTTGCCCACGCGGTGCGACAGCGACACCTCGTGATGGTGGGCCCGCTCGACCGTCGTCGAGAATCCGGCCAGGCTCACTCGCGGACCAGACTCGCTCAGATCAGCCGGCGCCGAATCAAAGCCCTTCTCGACGCGGCCATCTGGCTCCGAAGTCGCGTAACGGTATTCCACCACAGTGTTGGGCGAAAGATGCAGATCTGCCGATCCGAATGGACGAAATGCTGTCACCCGCCCGAGAAATTGAATCGTCTGCAGCTCGCTGCCGAAACGGAATTCCAGAATATCCCCGAGCGAGAATTCATCGGACGCGGAAAACGCCATCGCCTGCAGCGCGGTGCCGTAGCCGTTAATGCCGGGTGCAGCCAGGCGGCGCATGGTAAATGCCATCTGCGGCTTCGATCCGTCGGCCATGGCATGGCTGTATGAGGCACGCAGCACGGTGTTCGGCGAACCGCCGTTGTAGCCGACATTGCCCTGCAGAGCGACTGTCCCGGAGGAGAAAATCGAGCGTTCCACCGAGAAGCCGGTATTCATGTCGGAAGAGCTTCCGAAGCCGCCAGAGGCCGAGCCAGCTACGAAAGATAGTGTGCCCTTCAGGTCATGCTTCTCGCCGCCCCCCTCTGCCGCCGCAGGCAGTGTTGCGTCATCCAGCATTCGCAGGATCGGACGATTAGAGGCCGAACGCAAAACCCATTTCCAGTCGTCGTCATCAGCGGGGCCTCGCATCGCGGGCAATTGCATCGCGTCGAACAACCCGCTGAGCTTGAGGTTGACCATGACGCTGGTGCCTGGTCGCAAGCCAACGCGCTCACGCAGCGCCGGCAGGAATGAAGGCGAATAGGCTTTTATGCTGTAAGTACCGGGCAGCAAACCGCTGGCCGAGTAGAAACCGTTTTCGTCGGTGAAGACTTTCAGGCTGTGGGCAGCGGAGCCCAGCACTTCCACCATCGCTCCCATTTGAGGAACGCCGGTGCGTTGCGCACGTAACCGGAGATAGATGCAGGACGATCTGCAGCCAGCACCGGAAGCGCCAGCGCAACTGCCAACAACCCGAGCTTGAACCCGAGTCTGCCGAGCATCAGTCCAACCACCTCACAGGAGCCAAATGCTTCGGTTTACTCGACGGCAAAGGTCGCCGAAGGGTCCACCGTCTGCTTTGAGATATTGTCGTTCACCTTGATTTGAATACGATAGATCCCGGGATCGAGACTGGCGGCCGAGAGCGGTTTTTCCAGGGTCACCTGGTCGCCAATATTGCCCATCTGGTCTGTCGACTCTACCGTATGAATCACGGCCTTGTTGGTTGCCGCGTTGATGACATTGTACTCCACCGTGGCGGAGGGTTTATGCGTCTTGTCATCCACGCCCAGATTGTAAACCTGCATCCAGAAGTAGACCTTCTGGTTGCGCTTGAAGATCACCGGCTTGCCGTTGGCGGATGCCACCCGGGGCCGGACTTTGGTGTTTCCGATCACGAACATTCCCGTGCCGATTTCCTTGGTCGAGACCGGCGCCATCGTGTCCGCAACAATCAGCGAAGAGGACGCCAGACGGTCGTCGTCATAGCTGGGAACCGGCAGCCGGCTGCTCCACAGGCCCGAGCGGTCGCCATTCACGTCCTTGACGGCAACGTCGATCCGGTAGAGATTCGGCCGCAGCGGCAGCGCCTTCCAGTAAACCGACGAATTTTCCGTCACCTTGGGCAGCAACTCCGCCGGCACATCGACCTGCACCGTATCTTCGAAAGTTTGCACCACCTTGCCGGTAAGCGTGGTCACGCGCCCGAAAATATTCACCGTACCGCGCTGCACGCCGTCTTTGTTAACGAACGTGACATCGCGATTCTTTACCTGAATCGTAATCGGCACCAGCACCGTATCGCCGGTCACGCGGACAAAGTCGGTGCGAACGTCAAACGGCATCAGGTTGACGCTGATCTTGTGGCTGACCACTTCTTCCAGATCTTTAAACTTCACTGCGGGCGGTTTCTGCAGCTTGTAGAACTGTTCCAGACGATCGAATTGCTTGGTCTGCTGGTTTTGGCTGAACGGGCCAGTTCCCAGCCGCTCCAGACCGCCGCCGCTGAAACGGTCGGCCTTGTTGGCCATGCCCATCTGCTCGTACATGGTCAAACCGGCATTCGGGGTATAGAGCAGGGCGTCTTTTTCTGACCGGTCCATGGTCATGTGATAGTCGCCGCACATGCAGGTGTCCACAAACTCAATAATGATTTCCTGGCCAATGTCTTCCAGATAGCGATAACGCCAATCCTCAAACGGGTAAGTGGAAGTCTCGCCTCCACCTTCGTCCATGGGACGCTCGTACGATCCACCCGAAGGATGCGAGTCAATCTCATCCGCCGGTCCATACATAATATAAATTCGGCCGCGATCGCTCTTCCAGCCCGGGATTCCGGCGGCGAAGTGTTCGTTGGCGTAGGCCATGCGCCGGTAGTGTTCTTCCTTGAATTCGTTTTCAATCGTGTCCGGCGTGGGATCGCGACGCTGCCAGAATGCCTCGATGAACTGGTCGCGTTCTTCGTCGTTCGATAGGAGCTTGAAGGCCTTCTGTTCTTCGTCTGTGATGATCCAGCGCACGTCTTCGTCGAGCCACTTCTTGTAGGTCTTGCTCAACTCGATCTTCAGCGACTTGGAGTTTTGCTTTTTCTGTTTGTCAGTAAGCGGACGCTTCAGCGGATCAGCTTCGGGAGTGACTTTCTCGGGTGGTGCAGATGAGGCGTCGGCCGGTGTGCCTTCCGCTTTCTGATCTTTCAGACTCGGTGCTTGATCCTGCGCGGACACAATCGACAACATTGCCAGAATAAAGATCGGCAAGACCAACATTGCGAAGAGGCGATTCAGAAACCCGACCCGGGACATGATGGGCACTCCTTACGACGGTTACTCTTGGTTCACCATTCTATGACTTTAGTACAGCCAAGGCAAGGCCAAGAAATCAGCTCTAACCAATTGTAAAGATTGTAAAAAGTATCATTCTCTGGGCCGATTTTGAGCCTTTACCAGCTTTGGTTACGGTTTCTTAGATTCGTTGGCTTGATGCGACTATAATCGACTTGTTATCAACGCAGTCAACGCCGCTCCAGCGGTTCAACACTCGCAGGACATTCAGTTTCGCAGGAACTTTTACGCCCGCACCGCCGTATCTGGGACTGGTACCCAGTTACGCCGGACAGTTCGCAGGCGCGGGCAGCGCCAATCCGGAGACAACGCCTGGCAAATATCCGCGATTCGGGTCCAAGCAGGCGCAGTCACCACGCCGTAGCCAACATGGTGTAACAAGGGGCAATGAGCAGGACGAAGAAAATACTGATCGGGGCCGCCGCGGTCATCGTCGTGCTGGTGGTCAGTGGGATTGCGGTTTACGAGAGCCGGAAAGGCGTGGTCACGGTCCAGACTGGCAGGGTTGAGCGTCAGGACCTGGCCTCGATCGTGAGCGCTTCGGGTGAAATCAAGCCCAAGACTTACGTCAACATCGGCGCCAACGCTTTTGGAAAAATCACACGCCTTTACGTGAAGGAAGGCGACCGGGTCAAGAAGGGACAATTGCTGGCTCAACTGGAAAACGTGCAATCTTCCGCTGACGTGAACGCCACGCAGGCGGGCCTGGAAGCTGCACGCACGGATGCGATCGCCGCCGACGCTGCGCTCAACACCTCCACCGCCGACTTGAACCGGGCGCAGTCAGACTACGAGCGCGCTCAACTCGATTGGACGCGCGCCCAAGGCTTGTTCAAAGACGCACTGATTTCCAAGTCAGATTACGACAGCCAGAAAGCCGCATGGCAGACGGCGCAAGCCGGATTGGCCCAGGCCCAGGCGCGGGTGGCGCAAGCCAAGGCGCAAAAAGATTCCGCCGGCCGCCACATCACGCAGAACGCCGCCAATCTGACCCATGCTGCCGACGTGCTGCAAAAGACGACCTACGCCGCCCCCTATGACGGCATGATCACAAACCTGCCCGTGCGCGAGGGCGAGACAGTTGTGATCGGCATCCAGAATTCTCCAGGCAGCACGCTGATGACGCTGGCGGACATGTCCGTCATCACCGCCGAGGTCAAGGTGGATGAGACCGATATCGTCAACGTTCAGCTGGGACAACCGGCCGAGGTCAACATCGACGCGATTCCCAAGAAAACTTTCAAGGCGGTTGTTACTGAAATCGGAAACAATGCCATCGTTCGCTCGACCGGCGTCTCCACTTCGCAGCAGACGTCGGCCAGCCAGGAAGCGAAGGATTTCAAAGTAGTGGTTACGCTGCAGGACCCGCCGGAAAATCTGCGGCCCGGACTTTCCGCCACCGCTAAAGTCACAACCGCAACCCGCAGTGGAGTGGTGAGCATCCCGATTCAGGCGCTGACCATTCGCTCCCGCGCAGATTTGAAAGCGGCCAGTTCCGAGAAAGGTTCAGTCCAGGCCGCTGCTCCGGCAACCGCGGCATCCAACCTCACGAGTGCAGATAAAGAAGAAGTTCAGGGCGTGTTCGTCATCCGCGATCGCAAGGCAGAGTTCCTGCCGGTGCAGACCGGCATCACCGGCACCACCGATATCGAAGTGGTGAGCGGGCTGAAACCGGGAGACGAAATCGTTACCGGCAGCTACAAAGTTCTGCGAACCCTGCGTCCGCAGGCCACGGTAAAAGTCGATAACACGGCTGCGAAGAAGGAAGAAGAGAACTAGTCGTTGGTCGTCAGTCGCTCAGCCATTGGTCGTCAGTCTCCGAACTGCCGTTTTGTCTGACCGACGACTGAACGACCAACGACTAACGACTGCCTCAGTTAAGCGTCCAACAGGCAGCACACAGGATCGGAGCGGGGAGTGTCCCGAGACCAGGAGAGAAAAATGGCAACTGCAGAAGTAATCAACATTGCGCATCCCGTGGTGTCGTCGCCTCCCGAATCATGCATGATCTGCACCGAAGATCTGTGGAAGACCTACGACATGGGATCGGAGCAGCAGGTGCAGGCGTTGCGCGGAGTCAACATCCGCATCCAGCGCAATGAATACGTCGCCATCATGGGACCGTCGGGCTCGGGCAAATCCACGCTGATGAACCTGATCGGCTGCCTGGACACGCCCAGCAAAGGACACTACTGGCTGAACAGCCAGCTGGTCAGCGAACTCGATGACGACGAACTGGCGCGCATCCGCAACAAAGAAATCGGATTCGTCTTCCAGACTTTCAACCTGCTGGCCCGCGCCACCGCGCTGCACAACGTCGAACTGCCGCTGATCTACGCCGGCGTCCCGGGCGAAGAGCGCGTACAGCGCGCCAAAGACGCGCTGGCGTCGGTGGGCATGGAATCCCGCATGATGCACAAGCCCAACGAACTCTCCGGCGGACAGCGCCAGAGAGTCGCCATCGCCCGCGCGCTGGTAAATCGTCCGTCGATCATCCTGGCCGACGAACCCACCGGCAACCTCGACTCCCAGACCGGAAACGAAATCATGGCCCTGATGGACCGCCTGCAAGCCAACGGCAATACCATCGTCCTGGTCACCCACGAACACGACATCGCCGAGTTCGCGCACCGCGTGATCTATGTCAGAGACGGCGTGGTGGAGAAGGACGAGAGGAAAGCGGGAAGGTAGTTCATCAGTCTTCAGTTGTCCGTCTTCAGTCGTCAGCAACGCCCGGCCGGGAGGCTGGGCGTTTTTGTTGGTGCCATCCTCATACTCAAGCTCCCTCCACTCCGTAAGATCGCCCGCTTCGCGAACGATCTTGCTCCGGTCGGGATGACAGGTTGGGGTGGTTGCATGTAAACACCCGCCGAGCGGAGCTTAAACAGGGTTTCTCTCTAACTTTTTGGGTGGTAATCGTCTAAGACAAGTTGAGGCACCCTGTGACAGGTCCACGGATTGTCGCGTCGAAGAACGAGCCTGCGGTGACGATCAGCGAAGAGGTTGTCCCGAAACGTTTTCGTCTGGAATCGGTTGACGTGGTTCGCGGCGTCATCATGATTCTTATGGCGCTCGATCACTCTCGCGACTTTTTCGGACAGACCAGCTTCAGTCCTACCGATCCTACCCAGACCAACATTCCGTTATTTTTCACGCGCTGGATCACGCATTTTTGTGCGCCGGTTTTCTTTCTGCTGACCGGCACCGGCGCTTATCTTTCACTGCGGAAGAAATCGAAGCGCGAGTTGTCGCAATTTTTGTTCACGCGAGGCCTGTGGCTGATCTTTCTGGAGGCCACACTGTTTCGCTGCCTCGGATTGCAGTTTAACTTCGACTACCGGCTGACGCTCCTCGATGTGCTGTGGGCGCTGGGGTGGGCGATGATCGTGCTCTCCGGGCTGGTCCACCTGCCTACGCCTGTGGCTACAGCCTTCGGTGTGGTGCTGATCGCGGGACACAATCTTCTCGATACCATCCAGTCCGCCAACCCGGTCTGGACCATCCTGCATTCGCTCAATTTCATCGTGGCACCGCCGGGGCATGCCGTGTTTGTGGCGTACACGCTGATTCCATGGGTTGGAGTTACCGCGGTGGGGTATGGCCTCGGGCAAATCTATGGCTGGACACCCGAGCGCCGAAGGAATTTTCTACTGCGCGTGGGAGTTGGGGTTACGGTTGCCTTCGTGATTCTGCGCGTCATCAACGTTTACGGCGATCCGGTGCCGTGGACCCCACAAAAATCGGCAGCTTTCACTGCGCTTTCGTTCCTGAACACGAACAAATATCCGCCGTCACTGTTATTTCTTCTGATGACGCTCGGTCCGGCGTTGCTTTTTCTTTGGGCTGTGGATGGAGGAACGCCGCGGTTCCTGCGTCCGGCGCTGGTCCTGGGCAAGGTGCCAATGTTTTATTATCTGCTGCACTTCCCGCTCATTCATCTGCTGGCGGTGGCGGTGTGCTACGCGCGTTACGGAGAGGTGCACTGGATGTTTGAGTCGCCCACCATCGACAAGTTTCCCATCACAACGCCGCCCGGATGGGGATATTCTTTGCCGATTGTTTATCTGGTCTGGGCTTCCGTAGTGCTCGCGCTTTATCCGCTGTGCCGATGGTTTGCGGCATTGAGGCAGCGACGGAGCAATGCATGGCTGAGCTATTTCTGAATTTACCCTGGAAAAATCCCCGCCCAAGCGGGGCCTGGACGAGCACTCTGCGATCTTCTCAAGTCAGGTGATGCGACGATCGACTCGTTGGATTAAGAGAGCAATTAGTGACGGTCCTCGGGTAATTTCACGGCGTAGATAGCTTCATCGAACAGTCCTGTCTTGGCATTGGGCCGTTTCGCTATGGCAAACGCGCTTTGCGGTTTTCCATCGACAAAGACGGCGGAAATATAGTCCGCCACCATCTCCCCGGCAAAAGTAGGAACGAGCCAGGTTTCGAGCATGGGGCCGGCAATTTTTTCAGCGTGATTCCATGATCCCCCACCATCGTCGGACGAGATGAATCCCGCATTCACCAGGCAGGTGCTTTCGCTGCAGGTACCGCCATTGGAAAGATAGTAGTAGGTCAGCGCCAGCTTGGTGTGATGGTCGTGCCTGAAACTTTGATATTGGTCGTGATCATTATCGTGATTATCGTCGCTGAACACAGCCAGACCGGTGATGAAGTGGTCCGCGTTACTGGTGACCGGATCGATTGGAATCCGTTCCGGCTCACTCCAGTTGATGCCATCGCTGGACTTCGTCAGGACCAGGTCATTGGTGGGGCAGGAAGTATTGTCGGTGGTGAACCGGCAAGCGCTTACGTCGAACGGATCAACGCAACCATTCCGGAAGCGGCAATCGGGAAAGACTACATAGATGATGCCGTCAGAATCCACGGCGGAACTGGGGCTCGGATCCGCGCGCATAAATGGAAAATCAAACAGATTGGTGGCGATGTTTGCGGTGGTCTGCAATGTGGCGCCCCCATCGACGGACGGAATGGCGTATTCCTGAGTGCCGTCAGCGCCGCCATTTCTACCCAGCACGATGAGGTTTCCGTTTGGCTGGATCGCCATCGAAGTCACCAGGCCTGCAAGTTGATCGGGCGAAGGCACGGGAGCACTCCAGGTCTGACCGCCGTCGCTTGAAGTCACCAGATCGTTAAGGAAAGAAGTACCCGAAGAGTAATCCAGGAAGGCGTCGTAGCAGTTTCCGTAGTGCGGCGACTCCGGGCTGTTGTCGCAGGCCATCCAGTGTCCGTTGGTGCCGCTGCTGGTAGCGGCTACGAACGGCCGGCTCCAATGCAAACCATCCGATGACCTGCTTATAAGAACGCCGCGGCCATTGCCGTCCGCATCAAAGGGCATGCTTGCGACGAGATATTTCTGGTGCTTCCGGTCGTAGGCAATCACCGGAAGACTGATGGCGGGCCATGTTCCTCCAGCGACGGTCGTCAGTCCGTCGAGGAAGCCGTGTTTCCAACTGCGGCCGCCGTCTCGTGAAGTCGCCCAGCCAACATTGTCAGAACCGGTTCCCTGAAAGCGGCCGACTTGAAAAGCGGAGACGATCGTGTCTCCGTTAGCCACCATTACGGGCTCTACCTCGGTGGCATGTTGAGCGAGAGGATCAGTGTAGGGATCCTGGCTGACCTGGAGTAATCGTTGGTCGTCGGCCCGAGCCACTGCGAAAAAAAGTATCAGGATGACCGAGAATGCAAGAGACCTCCGGCGGGAGAATCGGCTTTTCGTCTTCATTTTTAAATCCTTCAGTTGAAGTCGGTCGGGGCCGAGGGCCTGGCTGGGTTGGTTGAATTGAGAAGGTTGGAAACTTGGCAAATCAGAAAAAGCAGGGCCGCCTAGGATGCGCACATACTGACGCTGGCATCGCCGAAGGTCAAGTTAAAAATTGGAGAATTGTGTCCGGGGAAGCGGAAGTAAAAAAGCGCTCCGATGTTCGGGAGCGCTCGTGGGAAGTAAAACAGCCGTACTGCTAGTTGGGCAAGAGAACAGTGTCAACCACGTGAATCACGCCATTGGATTGATTGACGTTTGCGATTGTGACCGTTGAGATGCCGCCTTTTTCGTCTTTCAGGATGATATTGCTGCCTTGCA
Source organism: Terriglobia bacterium (assembly GCA_963733545.1). Taxonomy (GTDB): domain Bacteria; phylum Acidobacteriota; class Terriglobia; order Terriglobales; family Acidobacteriaceae; genus JAIQFF01. The sequence continues at coordinate 1,477,147 of CAVTDQ010000007.1, read as the reverse complement.
TCGAGGCGGTCAGGGTGCCTCCGCTAACCGTCTTCAGTGATGCCTCACCGTTTCCAGCTTTGATCGCCTTCATCAGGTCGGAAGAGCTCATCTTCCCGGCAACCACGTGGTAGGTGAGGATCTTGGTCAGCATGTCCTTGTTCTCCGGCTTGAGCAGATCGTCGACGGTGCCGGCGGGCAGTTTGGCGAATGCTTCATTGGTGGGAGCGAACACGGTGAACGGGCCCGGTCCCTGCAGCGTCTCTACCAGACCCGCGGCTTTGACTGCGGCCACAAGAGTGGTGTGATCTTCGGAATTGACCGCGTTCTGGATGATGTTTTTGCTGGGGAACATTTCGTGTCCACCCACCATCGGGTCTGATGCGGCAAAGGCGAGGGATGCGGCGAGCGCGACGACGCCCATCAGCACAACTGCCATTTTCTTGTTCATAATCGCTCCTCTGATTTTCAATTGCGTACGTGTTGAGTACGGCCGGAGACTTGATTTGGATTGCCTGACTGGGCGGGAACTATTGCGGGCTGTTTCGAGCGCGGGGTGCCCCGTCCAAGCTCCGCTTGAGCGGGGTTTTTGTCGGATGGCTCTCCCCCCCTCACAGAAAGCACAATCCCGATTCGCCTAAGACCATCTCAAGGGCTGAGGTTGCTAATCATTCAACACTCCACGAGCGGAGCTTGGACGGGCACCCATAGGGGTCCTTCGACTACGCGACTGCTTCGCTACGCGAAGCAATCCCTCCGCTCAGGATGACAGAGCTCGGGTGACAGCGCTGTTTATTTATCTGCAGGTGTCGTCACACACCATCCCGGTGTCATCGTGAGCGCGGTCATATCATTCGCTCGCGAATGGGATGACGAAGTCGAAGGACCCCCGACAGCGTAACGATGCGTATTTCGATGTCGTTGACACTAGCCGAAACTGGCAAAACTCCGGGTCATGCCCAAACTATTGCTTGATTACCGTGCCGTCGCGTTTGCGGACTTCTCCCCAGCCGCCGTTCAGGTTGTCCGGCGCGGAGACGAAGGGGAACTTCGCAGCGGCTTTTTCGTCGATCTCGATTCCCCAGCCGGGCTTCTCGTTGACCCAGAGGTATCCATCTTTCATTTCGGGGCAGCCGTGGAAAATTTCCTGGGTCTGAGCGTTGAACGGTGAGTATTCCTGGATGCCGAAGTTGTAGCTAACTACGTCCAGCGTCACGTTGGCCATGTGGCCGACCGGCGACACATCGCCGGGACCGTGCCACGCCGTCCTCACACCAAACTGCTCGGCGAGGATGGCGATCTTCCGGGCAGGAGTGAAACCGCCGGCCTGCGAAACGTGCACTCGGATGTAGTCGATCAGTCTTTCCGAAATCAGCGGCTGCCATTCGTGCGGGCTGTTGAAGAGTTCTCCCATAGCGATGGGAGTTGCGCAATTCTGGCGAATCTGGCGGAAGTAGCCGAGATCCTCGGGCGAGAGCGGGTCTTCGAGAAAAAACATTTTGAATTTTTCAGCGTCCTTGCAGAACTGCACCGCCTGATTCGGCAGCAGGCGTTCGTGCATGTCATGCAGCAATTCGATTTCTTCTCCCAGTTCCTGACGGCATACTTCGAAAAGCTTCAAGGCCCGGCGGAAGTAGTAGGCTGGTTCGAACAGCGGCTTATCGTGCAACGCATGAAGAGGAGTTCCGCTGCGTCGGGCGCCATAGCCTGCCATTCCCGGCACTCCTACCTGCACCCGCACGTGGCGGAAACCCTGTTCCATATATTTCTTCGCACTCTCGACCACCTCCTGGAACTCGGCGCCATCGGCGTGCGCGTAGGTGTCGGCAGCCTCGCGGCATTTGCCCCCGGCTAGTTGATAGACCGGCATGCCGGCCTGGCGGCCCTTGATATCCCAAAGCGCCTGGTCGATCCCGCTGATGGCATTGTTCAGTACCGGACCATTTTTCCAGTAGGAACTGTCATAGCAGGACTGCCAGATGTCCTCGATGCGGTCGGTGGTTTTGTTCAGCAGGAATGGCTTCAGATATTTTTCGACCGCCGGCTTTATCAGGTCAGCGCGTTGCGTGAATGTCGCGCACCCATAGCCGTACAAGCCGTCCTGATCGGTGGTGATTTTGACCACCGTCAGGCGAACGCCTTGAGGCTGGCATTCGATCACGCTGATGTCCTTGATCCGGGGCGCGGGTAGTCCGCGGGTGGCGCGGGTGACTTGCTCTTCTGCCTGCAAGCGGCGCGTGGTTACGCCGAGCAGCCCGGCAGCGGTGATCGACTTCAAGAAGTTGCGGCGTGGCAGAGACATGTTCGGCCTCTCAGGATTTTTAATCCTACCTGAAAGGCAAGGTTGATTTGGATCACTTAGCTCGACGGTCCTTTGTCCACGCGAGGCTTGGGCGGGATTCTCCTGGGGGATGAACTGGACGAAAGAAACGCAAGGTCCCTCCGCTTCTCAAAATCATCCGCTTCGCGGATGATTTTGCTCCGGTCGGGATGACAGGTTGCAAACATGAAAAAACCCGCCCAAGCCTAGCTTGGACGGGCCACCTTCTGGAGTCGTTGGGCTTTACTGTTGCGGGTTGACCACCGGCTTCACGTTGGCGGTGTCGGTCGGCAGCGTCGGATGCGCCATGAAGAACGAGTGATCGTAGAGATTGCGATAGATGCGTCCGGAAATTTCCGCGGCCTTGGGGCCGAAGGTTGGGCGTCCTCCCTGCAGGAAAACGACTACTACGATGCGGCCGACGTCGGTCTTGGCGTAGGAAGCGAACCATCCGTAACGGGTGCCGGCTTTCGAGCAGGTGCCGGTTTTACCCAGAATTTCTTCCTCGTTGAAATTCACTCGCAGGCTGCGGGCGGTGCCGTAGCTCACTGCGCCAGCCATCCCGTCAGAAATCTCGGGGATCAAGCGGGGCGATATCGAGGTGGCGTTTTACTCGCGGCTCGAAGCTGGCTACTTCGTCCGGCGTATTGGGGTGCTGCAGGTAAAAGAGAGTGCCGCCGTTGGCGATGGCTGAAACCATGGCGCCCAGCTGCAGCGGCGTCATTGAGATGCCTTCTCCGAAGGAGCACATTTTGCCCACGCCGCCCAGCTTGGACGAAATTTCTTCTTGCGGATAGGTTCCCAGATGTTCGCCCTGAATCTTGTATCCGGCCAGCTCGCCCAGACCAAACTGGTGAGCGTAGAAGCTGACTTTCTCGAATCCCAACCGGCGTCCCAGGGCTTCGAAGTAAGCGTTGTTGGAGTGCGCCAGGGCTGTGGTCAGGTTCATGCGGCTGCGGCTGCCCAGGGCAACCTGCGTGTCCTTGGTGATCAGGTCTTCGCTGAGTGCAGCCAGAGCTACGGAAAGTTTGATGGTTGAGCAGGGCTGCGCACCGCTCGAAAGCGCCAATTTCTGGTTGACCATGGCCAGCACGCGGCCGCTTGTCGGCTCGATCGCGAGCACGGTGCCGTTCATGTTGCCCAAAGCATCAAGCGCTGCCTGGCGAACCACTGGATCTTCTCCGGCGGTCACGTCGCTGTCGAAATTGTCATCCATGAACGAGCTGGCGGTGAAGTGCTCATAGTAGCGACGGCGGTGACGACGGGTGGAACGCGCAGTACGAACTACGCGGCCGCGGCTGCGCGAGAGTTTGCTGAGGCGCTTCCGGGTGCGCGGGGTCTCATTGACTTTCTGTGTCTTGGATTTGGTACCAGTCAAGGTTCGGGTGTTGACCGTCGCAGCCATCCCAGACTCGGGAAGGGTGGTAAAGACGAAGGCAATCACTAAACCCAATACTGCAAAACGTTTGCTGGAAATCACTGATATGTTCCCCATCCCCGGTTCGGCTGACAGTTACAGTGCAAGGGACATGCCAAGTCCCCGATGTAACCGTAAAGGCGCTATAACCTGTCATCAGTATGGGACTTAGCGGTATTCCGATCAACTTAAATTCTACTTTGTTACCCGGGCAGAACCTTAGTCGTAAACTCATGAATTAAATAGATTTACTGCATTTATGGGACAGGTTACCGGCCTTTCGTAACACCACGCGGGAGGCCTGAATCGCGGGGAAAGCAGGGAAAATCTTTGCCCTTCCTGACCGATGTTTTTCCTCTGTATTCGGCTTTTGCCCGAGGACCTGCTGCCGACATGACGGCAGCTGGCGATCTGAGGACAAGGCGGTTTATAGTGACCTCAATCAGCGATTCGAGTTCGCACCTCTGAACTGGATGGGTCATGGAAGATTGTCTGTTTTGCCGAATTGTTGCCGGGGAGATTCCGGCCAAAAAAGTTTACGAAGACGAGAATACCCTGGCTTTCGAAGACATCAAGCCGGCGGCCCCCACTCATGTCCTGGTTGTGCCCAAAAAGCATATTCGTGGATTAAAGGAAGCTTCCCGCGAAGAGGCGGAAATCGTCGGCCTGTGCCAGCTGGCGGCGGCGAATATCGCCCGCCAGCGCGGTATCGAGAACGGCTACCGGACGGTGTTGAATGTGGGGCCAGGAGCGGGCCAGTCGGTGTTTCATCTGCACGTACACTTGCTGGGTGGAAGAGACTTGAAATGGCCACCCGGATAGAGACTATGTAGGCGCGAGCGCCCCGCTCGTGCGGCGGCGAGATGGAAGATGATTTAGAAAAACGACGGGCGGGGACGCCCGTTCTCCATTAATCCCTAAGTCCTAGTTGGTGGCTTCGGCTTCGGGTGCGCCGTGACGCCGCAGCAACTGCGGCAGATTTTGCGAAAACGCCGATCGCGGCAACACCATGTCGCAGCCCACTTCGTGAGCCTTCATCTTCAGGTCGCCCTGAACATGTGACAGGAAGCCGATGATCGAAGTCCCCTTCTTCAATTTGGTTTTGAGTTTCGGGATCAGGGTCAGAGGTTTGGCGTTGGCGTTGTTCATGTCGAATATGATCAACGACGGCTTTTCCTCGCCATTCTGCTTGATGTGGTCAAGCAGATCTTTTTCCGTCTTGACGAATTCGACTTTTACATTGAGCTTGCGCGCCGTCTCCTGAATCTTTGCCTGGAAAAACAAGTCGTCGACGAAGGCGAAGATTCGGGAATTGCCGTTGTCGCCCTGGGGCAGGGGCTCGGGCTCGAGCGGAGCATAAGCGGGCGCGAACCCGGGACGCATCCGCCCTGGCCTCGACCCGTTGTTGCCGCCCATGTTGGCGCGGTAGCTGTGATCCATGGGAGCGCTGTAAATGCCGCTATGCTGCTGGCGGTCGCGTCCGTTGGGCGCGCCTCCACGATTAGGCGGACGACGCCCGCGTCGCCGCTTACCTCTCCCTCCTCCACCGCCGGAGGGATGTCCAGGTCCTGCATTCATATTGTTCTCGTTTTGTCGTTGCATTCAGTCCGCCCGAAGGGGGACCCGATTTTGCTGATCACAGATCTATGAACCGCTTTCCGATAAGCTTCGCTCCGGACACAGGCATGCACCTTATGCCGGAAAACCCCATGCGGCTGAAACTCACGCGTGAATGACTTTATACGTATGGCGTCTGGAGCCAGGGGGTGCGGAGAGCCAGCTAGAGAGCGTGGCTACTGGAAACAGTTACGATGTTAACGCTCACGGACGATCAAGCGCAAGTCCTAACTGTCGGAGTTTTGCACATCGGTAACCGCAAGCAGTGCGCAGGCGGGGGTCCGATGGCGCACAGAGATTCGGGTATCGTCGTTGGTCTTTGGTCCTTGGTCGTTGGCCAAACCGATGGCGCACCGTGAATGGCTGCTACCGTCGGCCGTTGGTCTCTGGTCGTTGGCCCGGAGCCTCGCCTCACCGGTTTGGCCAAAGACCAACGACCAAGGGCGAACGACTATCCACCATTCATTTCCTTTCGCCCAGCGCATCGCGTTCCAATAGTTTTCCGCCACTTCACTCTCGGTGAGCTTGAGCGATTTGGAGAGCTCTGCCGTGCTCTGCCAGTTGCCTGATTCCTGGGCCAGCATCAATTGATAAAGCGGGCTCAAGAAGCTGGCGCCTCCGAGCAGGACGGCCTTGGTCTCGGAATCGATCGGTACTTTCTCCAGCACTTCGGTCATGGGAAGTTCGAGGATGGAATCCATGAGCGAGAGCAAACCCAGCAGGAACAGGTCCGATTCGCCATGCTTGATTTTGGGCGAGAGCAATTCGCAGAAGCGGGCACGCACCAGGGCGGACAAAACCAGGTCGCTGGACTTGTTTTGTCCCGCCGCCAGCGTGACCACCAATCTTACCCAGCGCCTGACCTCACGCTCTCCCATGATGGCAAGTGCGTGACGAACCGAGTGAATCTCATTGGCGAAACCGAAGTTTGCGGAGTTCATGTAACGCAGCAGCCGATAACACAGCGAGGCTTCACCCTTGATCGCGTTTTCAATCTCTCGCGGCTCCAGTTCGGGCTTCGACACTACCTGCAGCATCTTGATGTAGTTGAGCTTGTTTCCGCTGACAGCGTGGGTCTTTAACGTCTCCGGACGGCGGAAAAAATACCCCTGAAAGTAGGTGAAGCCCGCCTTTTTGGCGGCCATGAACTCTTCGCGCGTTTCCACTTTCTCGGCCAGCATGCGGCATTTCCAGGGGCCGAAGCGCTTGACCATGGCGGCGCGCTCTTCCACCGAAGTGGTCCGCACATCCACCTTGATGATGTCGGCGATGTCGGTCAGCACTTCACGCTTGTCGCCCACCTCGAAGTCGTCGAGTGCGATCATGTATCCGCCTTCTTTCAGGCGCTGGCAGGCGGCCATAACCAGATCATCGGGTTCAACGCTTTCCAGAATTTCGACCACCGTGACGTTGGAGGGCAGCAGAGTCACGTAATCTTTCAACAGCATGTCGCGAGTGCAGTTCACAAATGCGCGACCGCCGTTGCAGAGTACGTCCAGCCCCATGATGAGCGAGCTGTCCAGCATGGTTTTCGAGGCGGCTTCCGCATCGGCAGGGCAGAAATAGTCTTCAATGCCGTCGCGAAACATCAGCTCGTAGCCGAAGACTTTCTCGTCCTTGGTAAGAATGGGTTGACGGGCAACAAAACGTAAGCCAGGCGCCGGAGCAGCTTTGGCTACGCGAGCATCGGGAGCGGGAGCAGGCGCGTTCACGCCCCTTGTATCGGCAGGACAGAAGAAAAAGTTCAAGCCGGATTATCATCAGATTATGCCTTGCGAAATTACCATCGGCCAGCACACCATCGACCGCCAGAATATCTCCCGCACCTACCAGCAAATCCGTCCTTGCATACGTGTAACTCCCATCGTTGAAGTCGAAGGAGCGGATTTCGGGCTGGACGGCGTCCGGCTGGTTTTCAAGCTGGAATCGCTGCAGCATTCGGGATCCTTCAAAGCTCGGGGAGCGTTCGCCAATTTGCTGACCCGCGAGGTTCCCGCCGCCGGCGTGGTGGCGGCCTCCGGCGGAAATCATGGTACGGCTGTCGCATTCGCCGCCATGAAACTCAGGAAGCCCGCCAGAATCTTTGTTCCTGAAATCGCGTCGCCCGCAAAGATGGATCGTATTCGGGAATACGGAGCCGAACTGGTGGTGACCGGACAACGGTATGCCGACGCTTTAGCTGCAAGCCAACTTTGGGAAGCAAAATCCGGCGCGCTCCCGATCCACGCCTACGATCAGGTCGAAACGTTATTGGGCCAAGGGAGCGTCGGGCTGGAATTCGAACAGCAATATCCCAAACTCGACAGTCTTCTGGTGGCGGTCGGAGGAGGAGGTCTGCTGGGCGGCATCGCCGCATGGTATGGCTCGGCGGTAAAAATTGTTGGCGTCGAGCCCGAAGCTTCGCCAACGCTCACGCGAGCCCTCGAAGCCGGCCGGCCGGTGGATACGGAAGCGGGTGGAATTGCCGCCGACTCACTGGCTCCGAAGCGGGTTGGAGAACTGATGTTTCCCATCGCGCAATCCAACCTGCATAGCGTCTTGCTGGTTTCCGACGAATCCATTCGCCTTGCGCAGATTGCATTATGGAAAGTGTTGCGGGTGGTGGCCGAACCAGGCGGCGCCGCCGCGATGGCAGCACTTTTGTCGCGGCGCTATCTGCCGAAGGTGGGAGAGCGAGTGGGGGTTTTAATCTGCGGCGGAAATACGACGGCTGTTGACTTCAGGAAGTAGGGCGTTTGGGGTGCTTTGGGTACCTTGATTGTGCGGTTCCGCTACACGCAGGATCCTTCACCCGGCTGAAGCCGGGCTCAGGATGACGTCAAATACTAAAATTCGCACATGCTTGACGACGTCAAATTCCAAAATTCTCTCAGGATGACGTCAAATACTTATTAGTAAATCCCTTGCCGAGGTCGAATACTAAATTCGTAATCACTTCTAGTTGACTGTCAGCTTGAAGGTCACCAGATGAGTAATGCTTCCACTGGTGGCGGTCACCGTGATGTTGTAGGTGCCCGCTGGCGTGCCGCCAGTCTGAGTGGTTTTGCTGCTGCTTCCGCCTCCGCAGCCTAAACCCGCGAAAAACAGCAGAAGCATCAGTCCAACTCCTGCGATGCGTCTTCCCGCAGGACGGCGGCGTTTTCCAACCGGTAGAGCGAAGATAAATACTCCCGCGAACAGTGCACCGCTGCTGGCAAACATCCAACCGAACCCGCGGTCCGGCGGAGCAGTGAGCCCCGACGAAATACTGCGTGAGCCGGTGGTGCTGATGGTCAGGGTTGAGGTGCCGGAGGCGTTGGCCACCGAAGTCAGGCTAAAACCGCAGGTGGGCCCCGGCGTGCCGCCGCCGGTGATGCTGGTGCAGGCCAGCGAAACCGCCCCGGTAAATCCGCCAACCGGGGCAATCGTAATTACCGCAGAAGCGGATCCGCCGGGAGCGATCGCCGCCGGCGTCAACGGGGCTGCGGCGGCGGTGAAATCCGGCGCTGCCACGCTCAAGTTGATGGTTGTGCTGTGAGTTGTTGCTCCTGAAGTGCCGACCACGGTCACAGTCGAATTCGTCGGCGTGGACGAGCTTGTGCTCAGAGTCAGCGTTGATGTACCGGATGCGGTAAGAGAGTTTGGCGAGAACGAGCAGCTCACGCCGGCGGGAAGCGATCCGCTTGCGCAAGTCAGGTTGACGGTGCCGCTGAACCCGTTGCTCATCGTCACGGTAACCGTCGAAGTGCCTAGCTGGCCGAGGGACGAAACGGTGACCGGGGTTCCACCAATCGAATAATCCGGAGCGCTTACAAAACCGGGCCATGAGGTGACCAGCACATTGGCATCGACCGATCCCAGGCCGGTGACCTTATCGTATCCCGTACCCGCGCTGAAACCGATCTGAAAGGGGGCGCTGGCCGGGCAGTTGGGCGAACCCGACGTGCAAGGCACAATATTGTCGCCGGTGGTGATGTCGTGAAACGCGCTGGGCTTCGATGCCGCCAGACTGTAAAGAGGAATGTTGATGTTGCCCGAGCCTGCCGCCGAATGTGTGGCCTGGTTCAGGATAGCGACGATTCCGGCGAACGCGGGTGCGCCCACCGAAGTTCCTCCAACCGTATTGAAGTTGCCTGCAGCCGCGTCCCGAAATCCGACAACGCAACTTCCAGCGGAACAAATCAGAGTGGCATCGTGGGCAGGCGAGGCGCCGAGAGTGACATCGGGAACGTCACGATTCGTGTCTGCCATGGGGGTCAGCGCCAGCTGCCACGACTGCTTGGCGAAGGTTTTGCTTACTCCACCACCGCTCGAGGACAGTCCTCCGTTAGTGGTGGCAATCGAAGCGGCAGTGTCATTCCAACCCATCTCCGGAATATAGGTGAGCGCGGAATCTATGTTGTCGGTCTGATTTGTCGTTCCCGCCCAGTAAGGCAAATTAGCGGGTGCGTCGGTGAGATTGCTGGAGGTAGCGTTCGGCGAGTCGCCAAAAAATTCACTTCCCCCGATACCAGTAACTTCGGGCACGCTGGCGGGAGCATCCACTGCCAGACCTTTGATCGCCGACTTGGCGGAAGAAGCTTCGCAGTCTGCCGCGCCCGCGTCTCCCGACGCCGCGGTAATAGTCTGGCCCTGCGAGTTGGCCTGTTTCACTTCCGTTCTTAGAGATTGAAGAAAGCTGGGAGAAAGATTGGCTTCGCAATTCCCGTAACTGGTGCTGATGACCGGCGCCAGATTGTTGTCGATGGCGAACTCGAGCGAGTTGAAGACGTTCAGCGGAGAATTGCCCCCGACGAACACGTAAAGAACGGTGGCGTTGCGGGCTACGCCGCCGGACCACTCCACGTCCAGGTCGGCTTCAACTTCATCGCCGGGAGAAACTCCAGTGCTGTTGTCTACAGAAACCAATTGGAGATTGGTGGCGGGCAATCCGGCGGCGGCGCGAAAGGCGTCGATATCGGAGACCGCAATTTCGGTCTGCCCCACCACTGCAATCTTCTGGCCGGTCCCGTCCAGTCCGGCGGCGTACAGCGGCTTCAGGTTATAGATGGTGGCAAAGTCAGCGGGGGTGACGAAATGGTTCCCGGACAGATGCGAGGTGATGTGCGCCCGGACAGCTCGGGGGCGGGGACGGAAATTATCCAGCCCGCGCACGCTTTGCACCACTTCGGACAAGGCCGCGGGCAGCGAAACCTCGGTGGCGTTGGCAAACCGGGTCTCGCCGTTCGCTGCATACTGGTGCAGTTCGGTATGAAACACATTCTCCACCCGGGCCGCGGTGCCGCTGAAAAATACCCGCGTGCCGGAGCGGGAAACTCCATCCACGGTCAGACCTTGCGACCGCAGCCACGAGGAGACCTTGGCAAGATCGTCCGAACTCATGCCGAAACGCTGGCCGTATTGTTCAGGCGTCAGCCAGCGATGGTAGTTAGGGGAGCTGGGATCCTGCTGCTCTTCGAGAAGCTTGTCCAGCGCTTCTTCCTGCGCAGAGGAGAGTTTGAAGACCAGGGAAGCATGACCGATGCGCAAGGAGGCATTCACGCGGCCTCGATCGGACTCCGCCCGGGCCAAGGGATGAGATTCCATCACCACGGCCATTTCGTCACCCGCGATGTTGCGGGTAAGGCGGTTTCGGGACTGAGCGCTGGAAGGGCTTACTGAAAGTAGGAGAAAATTAGAAACGATAAAAAAAAAGAGAAAGCCTTTGCTGAACGGACACACCGGGGTCCTGGGCATTACTGCTCTCCTGTGAGTACCTTGTTTGCCGACTCGTGCCGGTGGCCAAGCCCAGCACCGCCTTTTTGAATATGGATTCAGATTATCCCAGCAAAGGATGTACGCCAAGCCTGTCGGCACAGTGAGAAGGCCATGTCTAATGGTGCTTTTCGGGAGAATCCCGGCGCTAGCAGTGTGGTACGGGTGTGGCGATTCGTGACCGGGAAACGGCTTTAAATTGCCACCACATCGGATGGATGTGATGGTGGGCGCTATAGGATTCGAACCTATGACTTCCACCGTGTGAGGATGGCACTCTACCGCTGAGTTAAGCGCCCCGCCTGAACTGCCGCTATATTCTAGCAAACGAACCAGTTTCGTGTAGTCGGAGACCGTGATAGCCTGATCTCGCTGCGACTTTTGGGGCCGGTCCGGCGGCTCCGTCGTGCGCGCGATTGAAACGCACCGATGCCCACCGAACCCAAACCCGCCAGGGTACCCGCAGCCCATACTACCAAAGGGACTTCAGGGCCTGATCCCGAGGTGGCGGAGGCGCAACTTTTGTCCTCGGAAAGGGTTCAATCAAAGGTGAGCAGTGTGGCCCTGGATCGCGGTTTTCTAGCCGTCGGCGGCGAGGGCACGGCTGCGTCTTTCGCAGACGGGACAGAACAGCAAAATCCCGCGGTCAGCGACGCCGACATCATGCTGCGGGTGAAGGCCGGCGACGATTCGGCCTTCGATTACCTGGTCCAGAAATACCGGCGGCCGATGATCAATTTTATGTTCCGCATGGCGCACAACAGCGCCGCCGCCGAGGACCTGGCGCAGGAAGTTTTTTTGCGGGTTTACCGGTCGCGGCAAAATTATGAAGCCAGCGCAAAGTTCACCACCTGGTTGTATCGCATCGCCACCAACCTGGCCGTGAATCACGCGCGTGATACCCGGCACGACCGGCCGGAGAACACGGTCAGCCTGGACGAACCGGACGACGAGAGCGGACACACCCTCGACCTGCCCGATAAGACTCCGGGCGCGGAAGAGACCATCGTGCGCCGCGAACGCGTGGCCGCCATTCGCCAGCGGGTGCAGGCATTGCCGGAACGGCAGCGGATTGCGGTGGTGATGCACAAGTATCAGCAGATGGAGTATCGCCAGATAGCAGAGGTTTTGAAGCTAAGCGAGTCTGCCACCAAATCATTGCTGTTTCGCGCCTATGAAACGCTGCGGGAACAGTTGAAAGAGTTTGTCTAAAAGGAAGCGCCATGAAGTGCAATGAAGCCCGCGAAGTGATGCCGGATCTGGCCGCCGGTGTGACCCCGGTCACGCCTGAGGTCAAGATCCATCTTGATTCCTGTTCAGAGTGTGCCGGAAAGCTGGAAGCATTCCGCCAGACGATGTCACTGCTGGACGAGTGGCAAACGCCTGAGCCTACTCCGTATTTTGATGTCCGCTTGCGCGCCCGCCTGCGTGAAGAGAGCGCGAAGCAGTCGACCGGCTGGTTGCGCTGGATGCGCAGGCCGGTGCTGGCTGCATCATTTGCGCTGGTCCTGGTGGCCGGCGTAAGCCTGGTCCGAATGAACAGCGGCGAACGCGGAACGCCGGCAATCTCCATGCTGACTGCGGCCGCGCCAGGGACGGCAGTCGGAGATTTGCAGGCGCTGGATAAAAATCAGAATCTGTATTCCGATTTCGACGTGCTGGATGATCTGGCCGTACAGCCGGATGTGACCGCCAATCCGTAGGGGTTTTAAAAACTGTTTCCCCCGAGCAGGAGATTCAGAGCCGTGTCCGCATTGAAGTCGATTGCGATGAAGGTGGCGGCCATCGCCCTTGTATTGGGGCCGGTGGCCTCGCCCTGTCCGGCGCAAAACCGTCGCCTGGAAAGGCAGCAGGCTCGTCAACAGGCGCAAGGCAATCACGCGGGACAGTGGCTGCGACGTTACAAGGATCTGCCTCCCGATCAGCAACAGAGGGCGTTAGAGAACGACTCCCAGTTTCGCAGCTTGCCTGCGGAGCGGCAGCAAAGATTAAAGGAGAGGTTGCAGCGCTTCAACAGCCTTCCTCCGCAACAGCAGAACCGCATCCTGCAACGCATGGAAACATGGGAGCACCTGACTCCGACTCAGAAGCAACAGGCACGCGAGCTTTTCTCGCAACTCAAGGATTTGCCACCGGAGCGGCGGCAGAGAGTACGCACCGCCATACGCGATCTCAGCGCCATGCCTCCCGGGCAGCGCCAGCAGGTCATTGAATCCGAACGCTTCAAGAGCCAGTTTTCGCCGCAGGAACGCGGCCTGCTCAGCAGCGCTTCCCAACTGCCCCTGACGCCGGCACAGAATTCCGCCCCCGAAGATTAATTTCAGAATAATGTGGGCGCGTGCGGCCTCGCTCGTGCGGCAGCGGCATATCCAACGCAAGATGAAAGTCCCGTCTTTGGACGGTTCCGGTAACGGGAGGACGAGCGGGAGCGTGAGCACGAGCGTGGACGCTCGCGCCCACATTTCTACGGCGCGGGCGGCTAGCTCCTGGGTGGCTTTCATGCGGGCGACAGTGCGGTCTTTACCCAGGGCCATCATGACGGCGAAAAGGCTGGGAGCCACGCCTTGACCGGTTAAGACTACCCGGGCGCCGTTGATGAGAGCTCCCGCTTTCATTTCTTTTTCGGCGGCAAAGTCACGCAGCAGCCTTTCGCTTGCGGTCTCGGTGAAAATTTCATCTGAGGCCGCGTAACGCTCGCCCAGTTCGACCAGCACCCGGCGAACTCGTTCATCGGCGAGAAACTTCTCCACCGCCGCGGGATCAGGCTGGAAGGTGTCGGCAAAGTAAGCGCGGAACGATGTAGCGAAATCTTTCAGGCTGCGCGCCCGCGGCTTGAGCAGGTTGATGGTGGCCAGCAGCCAATCAGGGTCGGTGTGATCGGGTTCGAAGCCGGCCTTATGCCACTCCTCCTGGATGAGCGGCAGCAATTTTTCCGCGGGATATGCCCGGATGTATTCGGTGTTGAACCAGTCCAGTTTGACCCGATCGAAAACGGCGTTGGAATGAGAGACACCATTCAGGTCGAATAACTTGATCAATTGCTGGTCTCCGAGAATTTCCGTGAAGGGTCCGCCAAATCCGGATTCAGGGGGCGTCCATCCCAGCAGAGCCAGGAAATTGCGAAACGCTTCCGGCACAATGCCTTCATCCCGATAGGCAATAACGCTGGTAGCGCCATGACGTTTGCTGAGGCGGGTCTTGTCCGGACCGAGGATCAAAGGCACGTGCGCGAACACCGGCAACGGCGCTGCCAAAGCCTGATAAAGCAAAACCTGTTTCGGGGTGTTGGAGATATGATCGGCCCCGCGAATGATGTGAGAGATGCGCATATCCACATCGTCGGTGACCACGCTCAAGTGATAAGTGGGACCACCATCGGAGCGCAGCAGTACAAAGTCTTCAAGTTCGTTGTTGGCAAATTCAACGCGTCCGAAGACAGCATCGTCGAATGCGGTGCTGCCTGAACTGGGTATGGCAAAGCGGACCGCCGCGGATTCTCCCGCGGAACGCCGTTGCGCTCCCTCTTCGCGCGAGATCTTTCGGCAGGTACCCTCATAGCGGGGAGGACGTCCCTCGGCAGTGGCGGCAGCGCGGCGCTGCTCCAGTTCCTGCCTGGTACAAAAACAATAGTAGGCATGTCCCGAAGCCAGAAGTTTGGCCGCACTCTGGCGATACATTTCCATGCGCTGAGTCTGAAAGTACGGCCCTTCGTCCCAGTCGATGCCCAGCCAGCGCATCCCCTGCAGAATGCCCTCTACCATCTCCGGCGTCGAGCGTTCGAGATCCGTGTCCTCAATACGCAGGACGAGGGTGCCTCCGTGATGACGGGCGAATAACCAGTTGAACAGCGCGGTGCGGGCGCCACCCACATGTAAATAACCGGTAGGCGAAGGCGCGAAACGAACCCGCGGAGGGGAAGCCAAGGGCGAACTAGGAATGTCGGACATTACTAAAGTTGCTGACCTGATGGTACGGGCTGAGGAAATGTAGCGTCAAGCTTCCGTGGGCTTCAGAATCGTTCCAAGTAATTGATGCGGAAGAGGAAAACGTCTCCGGAGCGCTAAACAAGCCCCAAATAGAAGACTATTGTCATGCCGGAACCGCTGTGAAACCATTGTTCGGTTAGAAAATGCTTAACTCTCTGGCCGAGGTAGCTCTTTTCCCGCAATGAACAGCGTCACAATAAGTTTGCTGATTGTACCGGCCGTCGTGGCCCTGCTGCTCTTTCTGGTCTTCACTTATCTTTACGAGCAGACCCGGCAGCACTACTTCCGTGCCTGGCAACTGGGATGGGGAGCTTACACGCTTCACTATGCCCTGGATGCCTGGAGCGCATTTCGAACCCCATCCGCCGCTGTAAGCCTGCTGGCCTCGCTGCTTCTGGCGGCAATGGCTCTCTGCATATTCATTTCGACCCGTCTGATGCGCGAGCGATTTCATTTGCGCTGGTACGACGTCGCAATTGCTTTAGGCGGGATTGGCCTGATCCTGCTGAACTTCAAGCAGCAACTGGTGGGCAGGGTTTTTCATCCGGAACTGGTTCCCGATCCGCGCTTTCGCCTGGAAGTTGGCGTGGCCCTGGTGTTGCTCTACTGTTCTTTTTTCTTTTACCGCTACGCGCACCGGAAAAACTCACTGGCCTTTTCCCTCCTAGCCATGGCACTGGCGCTGTGGTCGGTGCTGATGCTGTTCGGACAATTCAGCAGTTCTTACCTGCAGCTCTCAGACTTGCTGGGACCCATTCCGCAACTGGCGTTGGGAATCGCCATGGTGATGGTGCTGGCGGAAAACGAACGCAGCGCGGTCCAGGAAAATGCTTTGGCTTTTTCCACCCTGGGCGTGGATCCGACGAGATTGCTTTCCGCCGAAGATTTGATTCCCAGCATGCAGAGCATTCTTGACCGGCTGGTAGCTCCATTGCCGGCGGGTGGCGCGGTGATCTGCATTTCGGAACGCTGGCGCGCGGTGCTGCCGTCGGTGCAGCGCGGTTTTTCCAGCGAGTTCCTCGACAAGCTGGCAAAGAGCGGCGCCGGAGAATACGTTTGCGAGCTGGCTTACCGGCGCGGCGGCTTTGTCACCTTCCGCAACGTGCCGGAGATGCCCGAGCCTTTGCCGGCTTTTCCCGGCGGGCGCTTTTTGCAATTCCGCGAGGTGATGACCGAAGAGCGCATTTACAACCTCACGGCGGTGAGCCTGCAAACGCGCGAGAATAATTTTGGCGTAATCCTTTTTCCGCACGCGGCGCGGCGTATGTTCGGCTCGTCGAATCTGCGCCTCCTCATCGGACTGGCCCTGCAGATCGGTCTTACCCTGGAAAATTATGCGGTCATGCATGACGCGCAGCGGCGCACCAAGGAATTCGCGCTGCTCACCCAGATTGGCCAGGCCATCAGTTCACGTCTCGATCAGGATGAAATCCTGCGCACGGTACAAAAAGAGTTGGGACAGATTTTCGACACCAGCGACTTTTATATCGCCTTCCAGGAAGGCGACGAGGTTTACTTCGAACTGGAAGTTGAAAAGGGCGAAATACTGCCCAAACGCTCACGCAAGGTGACCAACGGCTTGAGCGAATTCATCATTCGCAGCGGGCAGCCGCTGGTGATTCGCGCCGACCTGGAAAAAACACGTGAGCGACTGGGCGTGACCTATTTACCGCCGCGGCCGGCTAAATGTTTCTGCGGCGCCCCTATTCTTCTGGGAGGCAGGCCTGCTGGAGTCATGGCGGCGATGAACACGGACCGTGAATACGCCTTCGAGCAGCGTGATCTCGAAGTCATGCAGACTGCCGCCGGTCAGGTTTCGGTGGCGGTGGAAAATGCGCGCTTATTTGCCGAGGAGCAGCGGCGCTCGCGCCAACTGGCTTTCCTGAACAGCATTTCGAAAACGGCGATTTCCAGCGAGGATTCCGAGCAGATGATGGCCGACATTGTCGGGCACATCCAGAAGAATTTCAGCTTCGATCATATCGGCATCGGCATTCTCGACTACTCGACCAAAGAAATTGAGATCAAGGCTGAAGCCGGCATCACCGCGCAGGCTCTGGGAATGCGTATCCCGCTGGGAGTTGGCATTCTGGGGCGGGTGGCGCGCAGCGGAGAGGCCGCGCTGGTTCAGACTTCCAGTGAGGCCCAGCTGCAGGGCGTTCTTCCCGGAGCCCGTTCCGTGCTCTGCATCCCGATCGCATACGGCGAAAATTTCCTGGGCGTGCTCAACGTTGAAAGCCAGAAAGAGGATGCGTTCAAGCCGGCGGACCGGCTGATCATGAACACCCTGGCTGATTTGCTGGCGACCGCGCTGCACAATGCATTCGTGTTTCAGAAATTGCAGCAGCAGTCGATCACCGACGGGCTCACGCTGATCAAGACGCGAAGATTTTTCTTTGAGGCACTCAGTTCAGAGCTGAAGCGCGCCTCGCGGTCCGGCCGTCCCATTTCCGTTGTGATTATGGATCTGGACAAATTCAAGGGCGTGAACGACACCAAGGGTCACCTGGAAGGCGACCTGGTTCTGACCCGGGTGGGCCGCCTGCTGGAACAGAAATGCCGGCAGTCAAACGTGGTGGCCCGCTACGGTGGCGATGAGTTCATCATCCTGATGCCTGAAACCGGAGTCGAGCAGGCTCAGATTCTGGCGGAACGCCTGCGGCTGTGGATCGCCCAGGACCCGATGCTGGCCGAGCACCACATCACCGGCAGCTTCGGAGTGGCGAGTTTTCCGGTGCACGGTTTTTCCATGGAAGACATTGTTCGGGTCGCCGATGCCGGAATGTATATCTCCAAACATAAAGGCGGCGACCGGGTGTCGACGGCGGAAGAGGTCTCGGGTGGTGAGAGCGCTGCAGTGCGCCGCCAGGTCATCTCGAATTACATCGAGGGATTTCTGCACCGCGAGCACACCGGCCCCGAGCATGTCGAAGAACTCATCAGCACGCTGAAAAAGATGTGCGGCGATGAAGTTCACACCGACCATATATTGCGAGAGGCTATCGAAACGTTGACCGGGGCGGCTGAGTCTCGCGAACTGAATAGTTCGGGACACGGCGAGATGGTGGCGCGCTACTGCGAGATCATTGCGCGCTCACTGGAACTGCCGCCAGAGGAAATCGTCGATCTGGTGTTCGCCGCGCGGGTGCATGACGTCGGCAAAATTTTCGTGCCGGAGCGGATCTTGAACAAGCCGGGCCCGCTGACCGAGGGAGAATTCTACCTGCTGAAGATCCACGCCGAGGTTGGAGGCGAAATTCTGGCCACCCTGCCGGAGAGCAAGAAACTGCAGCAGGCAGTACAGCATCACCACGAATCTTTCGACGGCGGGGGCTATCCCAGCGGCTTGCGCGGCGAAAAAATACCGTTGTGGGCGCGCATTATGGCCATCACCGACGCTTACGTGAACATGACCACGGAGCGCACTTTTGCCCCCGCAAAGACCAGCGAACAGGCGCTCAACGAGCTGGAGAAATTGAGCGGCACCCGTTATGACGGGATGCTGGTTCGTATTCTGATTCGCGAGCTCAAAGCGGAGCGCGCCAGCAGTTGGGGAAGCTGAGAATCTTTGCTCCGGCAAAGGACACAGTGGAGGACGGGCGTCTCGCCCGTCGAGCCGGGCGGGACGCCCGGCCTCCATTAACCCGGGAGACCAGGTTGTTCGTGACTTGCCACTTTTCGTCCCCAAATCCATCTAATGATTGTCTATATACTTCGATGAGGAGTTTTCTGCTATGGCTAAAGCCACCTTTGCAGCAGGTTGTTTCTGGGGAGTCGAAGCGACCTTTCGCCAGTTGCCCGGCGTCACCGCGACCCGCGTGGGTTATACGGGAGGGCATTTCGCGGCCCCAACTTACAAGGACGTTTGCAGTGATCGCACGGGACACGCCGAGGCGGTCGAAGTGGACTATGACCCGGCAAAACTTTCCTACGACAAGCTGCTCGAAGTGTTCTGGGAAAATCACGATCCGACCCAGTTGAACCGCCAGGGACCGGACTACGGATCGCAATACCGCTCGGCAATCTTTTTTCACACACCGGAGCAGGAAAGCGAAGCCAAGGTGTCAAAGGAACAGCTGGAAAAGTCGGGTCGATTCAAGAAGCCGATCGTGACTCAGATCGTGCCGGCGGTGACGTTCTTTCCAGCCGAAGACTACCACCAGCAGTACCTGGAAAAACGTGGCATGGCGACCTGCCATATCAAATAGGTGCGATTTCGGTGCGCTTATTTGTACGACGTCGTCCTGAAAGGCCCTCAGGCCGTGAAGGATCTGGCTCGTGTCAACACAGTCTTTCAGGTTTTGTCCGACTCCGCGCGAGATCCTTCGCAAGCTCAGGATGACGTCTTTCTAGGCTGGAACTTTTAAAAACCTGCCGGACGAGCGCTTCCTCTGTGTAGAACGATTTCCTCAAAGCGCACGAGCGGAGCGCTCTGCGCCCACATTTTAATCCCGTATAATCCACGTTCTGCCGGTCAGGAGAATTCATGAGTCTTTCAGGACGGGTTGCGCTGGTCACTGGGGCATCGCAAGGCATCGGCCGGGCGTGTGCGCTGAAGCTGGCTCAGTCCGGCGCCACCTTGGCGGTGGCGGCACGAAGCCAGGAAAAGCTGCAGGAACTGGTGGGAGAAATTATCTTCTGCGGGCGGCTCGGCCGCTGCCTTCGTGGTGGACGTCAGTGATGAAGAACAGATCAAGACTACGTTCAAGAATACAATCGCCCAGTTCGGCAAAATCGACATCCTGGTCAACAATGCCGGAATTACTCGCGACCAACTTCTGATGCGCATGAAGCGTGCGGACTGGGACGCCGTCCTCAACACCAACCTGACATCGGCCTATCTTTGCACCCAGCAGGCGATCAGCTCGATGCTCAAGCAGCGCTGGGGAAGAATTATCAACGTCACATCGGTCTTTGGACAAACCGGGCAAGCCGGGCAGGCAAACTACGCGGCATCGAAAGCGGGGCTGATTGGATTGACGATGGCCATTGCCCGGGAAGTCGGCTCCCGCAACATTACCTGCAATGCGGTCGCTCCCGGCTTCATCGAGACCGCTATGACCTCCGGCCTGGGCGACGAGTTCAAACAGAATGCGATGAAGATGATTCCGCTGGGGCGTGTAGGCACGCCGGAAGAGGTGGCGAGCGCGGTCGCGTTTCTGGCCTCCGATGAGGCCGCCTATATCACCGGGCACGTGCTGAACATTAACGGCGGCATGTTGATGGGTTAACCGCAATCGATCGATGGAACAGGAATAACCGCGTGTCCAATCCCAGGTTTGTTATAAGCCAGGCAGAATCCTCCGCTCAGCTTGCCCAGGCACGTGAATTATTTGTCGAGTACGCGGATTCGCTCGGCTTCAGTTTGTGCTTTCAGAACTTTGACCATGAACTGGCGACGCTGCCGGGCGAGTATGCGCCGCCCAACGGGCGCCTTCTGCTGGCCGAATACAGAGGCCAGATCGCCGGCTGCGTGGCGTTGCATCCACTAAATCCGCAGGCACTCGACAGTGAAGATTCCGCAGAGAAGGTCTGCGAGATGAAGCGGCTTTACCTGCGCCCGCAATTTCGCGGTAAAGGATTGGGCCGGGTACTGGCGGAAGCGGTTATCACGGAGGCGCGAAGCATGGGCTGTTCCAGAATGCGCCTGGACACGGTCGAACCGGTGATGCCGAATGCGGTGGCTATGTACAGAAGGCTGGGATTTAAGCAGATTGAGCCTTATCGTCCAAATCCTATCGAAGGCGCCTTATACATGGAGTTGGAATTGTGAGCCCTGTCAAAATGGATAGAACCTTTGCTTAATGAAAACGATTGAATGAAGTTCATATCGGTTGTTCTTTCTCTCTGAAAACGTGGCCTCCGTTCTGTCGGGCATCCAAAATTACTTCCTTCGAGCCGCAGAAATATTTCAGGCGAGCGCGCGAAATAGTAAAATTTTCTGCCAGCCGATTCTGCCGATCGAGTTCGCGTGTTTACTCCATCACCAATTGTGGTGCAATGAAATTTTTCTTGCCAGAAGGTACTACTCTGGTTACTATGCACGTCATCCCTTGGGGGTTCTTTTTGGTCGCTTTCTCTATGAACATCGGCGAGACCATCCGCAACTACCGCTTGCAAAGAGGCATGTCTCAGGGGGACATCGAAAAGCGCACCGGCTTGCTGCGCTGCTACCTGTCGCGGGTGGAAAACGGGCACACCATCCCCTCGCTCGATACTCTGGCCAAGATTGCCGGGGCTATGGAGATCGCGCTGTCGCAATTTTTCTCCGAATCCGGCCACAGTAATGGCTCCAAGAATCTGCCGCAGTTATCCGATGACGAAGTCCGTTTCCTGAGCCAGATTCGCCGCTACGCCGTCACTCTCAACGACAGCGACCGCAAGCTGGTGCTGGCCATGGTTAAGAAGATGGCCACGAAATAAGCTGTCAGCTCTCAGGCGTCAGCCCTCAGCAAAACCATATCGCTACACCGATTATTGATGATTTTGGTTGCGCGTATTCTTTTCCGCCGTTTGTCCGGACCAGGGGATCTTGCTGAGAGCTGACGGCTGAAAGCTGACAGCTGCCATTGGGTACTTTCGTTCTATCCCTCTTGTGTCCAACGGGAATCTCGTGCCGGGAGCCGGTAACCCCTAGACTGTCGATGGAGATCCCGGGTGACCATCGACGAAGAACTGACCGTCCTCGACTCGCAGTTGCGCCGGCTGAAAATCGAGTACGAAATTTTTTTCAGCAATCCTACCAAGCGTCCGCCCACGGATGTGGAGTGGAAGGTGCTCTCGCTGCTGCGGAAGTTCAGCGACGGCAACCGGATGAGTTTTTCGCAGCGCTTCCGCTACAACGAAATTGCGCAG
Organism: Terriglobia bacterium; assembly: GCA_963733545.1. Taxonomy (GTDB): domain Bacteria; phylum Acidobacteriota; class Terriglobia; order Terriglobales; family Acidobacteriaceae; genus JAIQFF01. The sequence continues at coordinate 1,455,240 of CAVTDQ010000007.1, read as the reverse complement.
CGCTATGCCGTCTATAGCGATCTATGGCGCAAAAAAAGCCGCATCCGTGAAGAGGGCTACCGCCGTCCCCAGGATGCTCTGCTCTCGGTGCAAGGGGTTCGCGAACTCGAACCCGAACCGGAACATAAGGTGTACGGCATCAGCCATGCCGCCGCTGCCATAGCTTCGGCCTCGGCCTCGACGACGCCCGCCACGGTGGCGGCATCTACTAGTCCGGCCGCGGAACCCAAACCTTTCAGCATGCAGTGCGCGGACGCCCGCGCGGAGCGCGAACAGGTACAGAAACTCTACCAGGCGCTTAGCGAGGCGAAAAAACGAACCGGAGAATCTGTTTCCGGCAACCTCGACAGTTTCACTTCGTTCGTGCAAAAAAAGACAGAACAGATCCGCAAGCAGTATGGCTGCGAAGCGGTCGAGTACACCGTCGAAATGCAGAACGGGCAAGTGAAACTGAAGGCAAAGGCGAAAAGCTGACTCCGGACATCGGACCTCAGACTTCAGACCCAAAAGAACGAATTTCAGTCGACACCTTGGTCTTCGGAACGTCCTCAATCATCCTTCAACACGAAATCCAAGATCCGAGATCTCAGTCTGAAGCCTGACGTCCGAGGTCTGACGTCCGCCGTCCTTGCTGTTAGAATTCCTCCTGCCTTTCCCAGGGCACATTCCCACCCCCTCCGAGGTCTGCCATGTCCGCAAGCCCGACGAAAATTCAGCGTGCCATCCTCAGCGTGACCGACAAGAGCGGCCTGGTGGAGTTTGCCGGCAAACTCTCTGGAATGGGCGTGGAATTGATCTCGACCGGGGGCACGGCCAAGCTGCTGCGCGAATCCGGAATCAGCGTCAAAGATATTTCCGAACTCACCGGCTTTCCCGAGATGCTGGATGGACGGGTCAAGACTCTCCATCCCAAGGTGCACGGCGGCATCCTGCACCGGCGCGAGGTGGCGTCGCACCGCAGCGCAGTCGCCGAACACGGCATCGCTCCGATCGACATGGTGGTCGTGAACCTTTATGCGTTCGAGAAGACGGCAGCCAAGCCGGGCGTACCTTTTGAGGACCTCATCGAAAATATCGATATCGGCGGACCATCCATGATCCGCTCCGCCGCCAAGAATTTTCAGGACGTCGCGGTGGTCACTTCACCCGGGGACTACGGCATGCTGGCCGAAGAGATGGAGAAATCGGGTGGCGGGCTTTCGGCGGCGACGAAGTGGCGCCTGGCGCAAAAGGCTTTCGCGACTACGGCGGCTTACGACTCCGCCATTGCTTCAACCCTGGAGCGGGTCAGCGCCAATGGACATTTCGAATTCAATCCTGAGAGCGGATTCCCGCAGAACCTGCGACTTTCTTTCGGCAAGGTAATGGACTTGCGCTACGGCGAGAACCCTCATCAGAAGGCTGCGATGTACAGCGATGGCTCGGGCGCCGGCGTGGCTAACGGCCGCCAGATTCAGGGTAAAGAACTTTCTTACAATAATATTGTCGATTTGCAGGCAGCCTGGGACCTGGCCCAGGAATTCGACGAAACTGTCTGTGCCATTATCAAACACACCAATCCATCGGGCACGGCAACCGGCAAGTCTTTGGCCGAGGCCTACAAAAAAGCTCTGGAATGCGATCCGGTATCGGCTTTCGGAGGCGTGATCGGAGTGAATCAGGTCGTGGATGGCGAGGCCGCGGAGGAAATGGCAAAACTGTTTCTGGAAGTCATCGCCGCACCGGGGTTTGACGAAGCTGCGAAGGCAAAATTCGCAGCCAAGAAAAACCTGCGGCTGGTGGAAATTAAAGACTCGCCGCAAAAGTGGGTACTAAAAAACGTATCCGGCGGAATCCTGGTGCAGGACGCCGACACCCGAGTGCTGGCAGAATCTGATCTCAGAATCGTCAGCAAGCGATCGCCGACCCCGGAGGAGAAGCGAGCCCTGCTATTCGCCTGGAAAGTTGCGAAGCATGTGAAATCGAATGCGATTCTCTACGCTCGCGACGGGCAAACGGTTGGAGTGGGCGCAGGACAAATGAGCCGCGTGGATTCCTGCAAAATCGGCGCCATGAAGGCGGTTTTGCCGCTGCAGGGAACGGTGGCCGCTTCCGATGCATTCTTCCCTTTTCCCGATGGAGTGGAGGAGATTGCAAAAGTCGGCGCTACAGCGATCATTCAGCCGGGAGGGTCGATGCGGGACCAGGAGGTCATCGAAGCTGCTGACCGTCTGAATTTAGCGATGATTTTCACGGGGGTAAGGCATTTCCGGCACTAAATTTGTTTTGTCATTCTGAGCGGAGGCTGGAACATTCGCTTGCGAATGCTCCGGCGGAGTCGAAGGATCGCTATCAGCTTTACCGCTGTGAACGGTTGGGGCGGAGGCCGGGGCGTTTCCTGCACTGAAGTTCCGCAGTAGGAGTGTGGCGCTTATAGGGGTCCTTCGACTGCGCCATGTATTCGCTGACGCGAATCCATTGCTCCGCTCAGATGACTGATCATCGGCAGGGTAATAGATCCTCAGCAGGGACTGCCCCGTCGCGCCTTAACAGTTCTTTACAAATCGTCAATTCGAAAATCCTGCGATCGTCAATCCTGTTGGTACCTGTACTTCTGGTCGTTGCTTCTCCGGTTCTGCGATGTCCTTTTTCACCCGCCTCCAGCATGACGGTTTACAATGTAAAGAGCACCCACCAGCAGCGGTTCCGCATCCAATCGCTATGGTCCAGGAAGCCGAAGGTTTTTCATGAAAAGTATCTACTGCACTCTTATTTTATTGCTGGTCATCCCTGCGGTTTCCGCGGCACAAACTACGCCTGCCGATTCCAAACCGGCCCCTGCACCTGCGACCCGCAAGCTGGATAAAGCCTCTGCCTACTATCATTACGCGCTGGCGCATGTTTATGAGGAGCAAGTGTCGGTCTACGGGCGCAGCGAACTGGCAAACAAGGCCATTGAGGAATACCGGTTGGCAATCGAAGCCGACCCTACTTCCGAATACCTGACCTCTGCCCTGGCTGAACTTTATGCCAAGACCGGCCGCATCCGCGACGCCGTTCTCGAGGCCCAGGACATTCTGAAGCGCGATCCCAATAATCTCGAAGCGCACAAGCTGCTGGGCCGAATTTACCTGCGTTCACTGGGCGACCAGGCGGGGCAAAGTTCGCAAAACGTGCTGAAGCTGGCCATTGACCAGTACGAGCAGATCATCAAGATCGAACCGGATAACGTCGACGATCACCTGTTGCTGGGCCGCCTCTACCGGCTCAACAACGACCTGCAGAAGGCGGAGAGCGAGTTCAAGATTGCGGTCAAGCTGGAACCTGACTCTGAAGAAGCTGTGACTACGCTGGCTTACCTGTACAACGAAGAAGGCGACACCGCGCGGGCCGGCGAAGTGCTGAGCTCCATACCTGACGCCTCGCGCTCGGCCAAGCTTTACTCGGCACTCGGATACACCTACGAGCAGCAGAAGCAATATAAGAATTCGATTACCGCTTACCGTAAAGCCATCGAACTCGACAAAGAGAATCTGGATGCGATCCGCGGCCTGGCGCAGAACCTGATGAACGATGGCCAGACCGATGCGGCGCTGGAGCAGTACAAAGTTATTGCCGACACGAACCCCGAGGATCCGTCGACCTATCTGCGCATGTCGGAGATTTACCGGAAGAGCGGCAAGTTCGACCAGGCGCTGGAAAGTTTGAAAAAGGCCGGATCGATGGCTCAGGACTCGATCGAAGTGCCCTACAACATGGCCGCGGTTTACCAGGCGCAGGGCCGTTACGACGAGGCCATTCAGGTATTGCAGGATCTGCTGAAAAAGACCGAGAAGGCGGACAACGGTTATACCCAGGCCGAAAAAAATAACCGGTCGGTATTCCTGGAACGGCTGGGCACGATTTATCGCGACAACAAAAATGAGCCGCAGGCGATCGAAACTTTCAGAAAGATGCTGGTGCTGGGTGACGAGAACGCGGAGCGCGGATACCAGCAGGTCATCGATACCTACCGCGAGAGCAAGCAGTGGCAGCAGGCCACGGATACGGCCAAGGAAGCGGTCCAGAAGTTACCGAACAACCGCAGCCTGAAGATGGTGTACGCCGCCCAACTTTCCGACATGGGCCAGCCCGATGCCGGATTGCAGCAGGTGAAGTCGCTGCTCAAAGGGACGCCCGAAGACCGCGACGTTTACATAACCCTGTCGCAGATGTACAGCCGGCTCAAGCGTTGGCCGGAAGCGGAAGCGGCGCTGGATAAGGCTGAGCAACTCTCGACCAAGGACGAAGACAAGCAGTATGTTTACTTCCTGCGCGGGTCAACCTACGAGCGCCAGAAGAAATATGAGCCGGCGGAAGACATGTTCCGCAAGGTGCTGGCCGGCGATCCTCAAAACGCTACCGCGCTCAACTACCTCGGTTACATGCTGGCCGATCGTGGGGTCAAGCTGGATGAAGCTCTGGGCATGATCAAGAAGGCGGTCAATCTTGATCCCGCCAATGGAGCGTATCTTGATTCTCTGGGCTGGGCTTATTTCAAGCTGGGTAAATACGAGACAGCGGAAGACACCCTGATCAAGGCTTCACAGCGCATCGGAACCGATCCCACGGTGCAGGACCACCTTGGCGACCTTTATCAGAAGACAGGACGTCTGAAGCTGGCCGCTGCGCATTGGGAGCGCGCGATCACGGAGTGGAACAAGACCGTGGCCGCCGAAGTCGACCAGAACGATGTGGCCCGGGTTCAGAAAAAACTTGAATCGGCCAAGATGAAACTGGCGAAGGAAGACTCCGAGAACAAATAGGCACCACAAACGCATGAGGACAGCCGCTCTCGGCCGTCCAAGCCGAGCTTGAGCTCGGCTCTTTTTTTGTCCCAACAATTTGTCGCTTGCGCTGTCAGGAGAAAACCAATGAGTCAAGGCCTGCTCATTCGGCACGCCACCCCCGGTGACATCCCCGCACTGCTGCACCATCGCAAGGGTATGTATGAAGACATGGGTTACAAAGATGCGGAGCAGATGTCCGCCATGCTTGGAGTTTGTCAGCCCTACCTGGCGCAGTCTCTGGCGAGCGGAACGATTCAAGCGTGGCTGGCTTGCGACGGGGAACAAGTCGTGGCCGGAGGTATGGTCCTGATCAGTCCCTGGCCGGCTCATCCATACGACCAGCAATGCCGGCGTGCCACCATCCTGAATATGTTTACCGAACCGGAATTCCGCCGCCGTGGCATCGCCCGGCGACTCATGCAGACCATGATCGAATGGTGCCGGAATCAGGGCTTTGTCCACGTCACGTTGCACGCCAGTGACGAGGGGCGTCCACTTTACGAAGAATTGGGATTTGTGGCCACCAACGAAATGCGACTTGCCTTGAGAGATGCGGCTTTTAGAGAAATGATTTGAGCGGAACGGCTGCAGGTCAAAGCGTTTGTGCGCGAACGGATGGTCCGCCACACTCTTTGATATGCCAGATCGACGATATGCCAAATCGATGATATGCCAGATCGATTACGCCAGGTCGAATAGCAATACTTCTGCGTCTTCGGTGCCCTTGATCGCCAGCTTTTGTTCGTCGCTGATGGCGGCGCCGTCGCCTTGTTTTAAGCCCTTTCCATTCAATTCGACTGCGCCCCTGGCGACCTGCAGCCAGGCGTAACGTCCGCTGGCCAGTTCGTGCTTCACTTCTTGTCCAGGAGCGAGCAGCGAAACATACAGCTTTGCATCCTGATGGATGGTCACCGAGCCGTCTTTGCCGTCCGGACTTGCAATCAGGCGTAACTTTCCGCGCTTCTCGACATCGGGAAACTCCTTCTGCTCGTAGCCGGGCTCGTGACCTCGACGGTCGGGCAGAATCCATATTTGCAAGAGGTGTGCGGCTTCGGTCGTTGAAGAATTGGCCTCGCTGTGCCGCACTCCCGTGCCCGCGCTCATTCGCTGACCGTCGCCGGGGCGAATCGTGGACCCGTTGCCCATACTGTCTTTGTGCTCGAGGGCACCGTCCAGGACATAGGTAATGATCTCCATGTCGCGATGCGGATGCATGGGGAAACCATGGCCGCCCTGCACCCAGTCTTCGTTGATTACGCGAAGGGACCGGAATCCCATAAAACGTGGGTCGTGATACTGGTCGAAAGAGAATGTGTGGTGAGTCTTGAGCCAGCCGAAGTCGCCACCGCCGCGCTCGTGGCTGGGTCTGATATTGATCATATTGGAATCCTCGTTATAACGACTACTTAGATGTCGAGGCAAAGAAAAGGATTCATTGTGGCCATTTTGAATGTGCTGGGAAACTTCGAAAACTTAGGCCGGGGAAGACGGAGCACGAGCGGGGCGCTCGCACCTACATTTACTTCTTTTTTTCTTCCGATTTCTTCGATGTTTCGGATTTCGAGGTTTCCGATTTAGATGAGCTTTCGCTTTTCGAGGAGGAGTCGTCGGACTTGGACTTTGAGTCTTTGGATCCGGAATCACCGTTTGAAGAACTTGTAGCCGAGCCGGTTGAAGACTTCTTGGCGTAGTCGGTGACGTACCATCCCGAGCCCTTGAATTGGACCGCCGGAGCGGAGATCACCTGTTCGATGGGGCCACCGCACTTGGGACATTTCTTGACGTGAGGGTCGGAAAACTTCTGGATGCGCTCGAAGCGGTGATGGCACTTCTTGCACTCGTATTCGTAAAGTGGCATGGACTTCCTGAAACTCTCCTGAAAAGGGCAGGTTGTGTCTGCCGACTAAGAGCTCACCTATTGATTCTAGGGTGTGCGCTCGCCTGCGTCAATGAACCGCAAGGTCGTGTGGCATATCTGCGATCTCGAGTCTTGCCGGGCAATGAAAATCCTTTACCGCGAAGGCCGCCAGGAAACGCCGCAAAGGACACGAAGGAAATAGTCCAAATGTTAGACTCGCCTGCATGACAGCGGTCGACGATGCGGGCGCGAACAAGCGAGGCAGCTTAGCGCCGGGCCTCTATCTGGTGGGCACGCCGATCGGTAACCTCGAAGACATCACATTCCGTGCGGTGCGGGTGCTTAAGCAAGCGGACCAGATTGCCTGCGAAGACACGCGGCAGACGCAAAAGCTGCTGAACCACTATGGAATCGCCACCCGCACCGTCAGTTATCACGAACACAATGAATTCGCGCGGGCTGAAGAGTTGGTTCGCGATCTTGAGGCTGGCGCGCGCGTCGCCCTGGTGACGGATGCCGGCATGCCCGGCATCTCCGATCCCGGCTTTCGCCTGATCTCACTCGCCATCAGTCACCAGATTCCGGTGGTACCGGTTCCGGGCGCCTCCGCATTTCTGGCGGCGCTGGCGGCCAGCGGCCTGCCCACCGACGCGTTTCGCTTCAACGGATTTCTGCCTCCAAAAAGCGGGCAGCGCCGGCAGATGCTGGAAAGCATCAAAACATCGCCGCGCACCCAGGCCTTTTACGAGGCGCCGCATCGCTTAAAAGACGCGGTGGAGGATGTGGTCGCGGTCCTGGGGAAAGACCGGCAACTGGTGGTGGCGCGCGAGCTTACCAAGATCCACGAGGAATTCCTGCGCGGACGGTCAGGCGATGTTCTCCAAATACTGAAGTCTCGCGGCGATATTAAAGGTGAAATCACGTTGTTGATCGGCAAGGCAGAAGCGGGACAACAACAACTCGCGGCTGGAGTCAGCGTTCGCCAGCGGCTGGAACAGATCATGGCGGAAGAAAAACTGGACGAGAAGGCTGCGCTCAAGAGACTCGCCAAAGAAATGGGAATCTCGAAAAGCGAAGCTTACCGCGAATTACAACGCAGCCGCTGATCATTCATATAGAAGGCTTTCGGTAGTGTGCGCAAAACCCATGAACCACTGAGGACACATGCTTTCGGGATGCTAAGCTTCCCTGGTGGTTCTTGGCTTTTGTTGGTTCAAAAACAACTGTCCGCGGATTTCTGCCGAAAACTATTTTCCTTCCAACACTCGCCGCACGGCGTCACTGACGGTTTTCCCGTCCACACGAATTCCGGCACCGGAGAATCGCGCCATGACATTCTTCATCACTGTGCCCATTTCTTTCATGGTGGGCGCCCCCATTTCGGCGATCACCGCTTTGACGCCGGCAACGATTTGCTCCTCGCCGGCCGCTTTGGGCATGTAGGCTTCGATCAGGACGATTTCGGCAGCTTCCTTGTCGGCCATTTCCTGGCGTCCACCCTTGGTGAACTGTTCGACGGAATCTTTCCGTTGCTTGATCAGGGTGGTGAGGACCTGCTGCGATTCCTTGTCATCGAGCGGCGCCATTTTCTCGATCTCGCGATTCTTGAGCGCGGTCTTGACCATTCGCAAGGTGGAGAGGCGATGCTCTTCACGCGCCTTCATGGCGGTGATGATGTCTTTTTGTATCTGCTCACTCAGGCTCATGGGGGGATTATAGCGGTTGGCATATAAACAACGCTGTCATACGAGCTTGTCATCCTGAGCTCTGTCATCCTGAGCGGAGGGATCGCTTCGCGCAGCGAAGCAGTCGCGTAGTCGAAGGATCCCTATACCATCCACAGTCTCGCCAGTTTCGGCTAGTGTCAACGACATCGAAATATGCATCGTTACGCTCCTAGGGGTCCTTCGACTTCGTCATCCCATTCGCGAGCGAATGAGATGACTGCGCTCAGGATGACACCGGGATTGCTGTGTGATGAAGCCGGGATGGTGGTATGACGCCAGACAGTGTCTGACGACGCAGGATGGCGTGGGCTCTGCGTGGTGCGGAGGCGCTGATTCCGGTAAAATGAATCATCTTCCTGACAAAAGGACTCCTTCGTAAATGCTGCGCAAGAATCGTCTTTTTACGCCTGGCCCAACTCCCATCCTACCCGCTGCCCAGACTGCCATGGCATCGTTCGCCATGCATCATCGTACGGCCGACTTCCGCGCCCTGTATTCGCGGGTGCTGGCGGACATGAAGGAATTTATCGGCACCCAGAACGCCGTCCTGGTTCTGGCTTCGTCAGGCACGGGAGTGATGGAAGGTGCAGTCTCGAATCTGACCTCGCCCGGCGACAAGGTCCTGGTGCTGACCGCGGGAAAATTTGGCGAACGCTGGCGCGATCTGGCCAAGGCCTTTGGCTGTTCCGTGGATGTACTCAGCGCTCCTTACGGTGGCACGTTTTCGCTGGATGACATCCGGCAAAAACTGACTCCTGATGTGAAAGTGGTATACGTTCAGGCGACCGAAAGTTCAACCGGCGCCCGCCACGACGTAGAGAAAATCGCAAAGGTGGTTCGCGCACAAGGCGATGACACCCTGCTGGTGGTGGACGCGATCACCGGTCTGGGCACCACCCACTTCGATGTCGATGGCTGGGGAATTGACGTCATCATCGGCGGTTCGCAGAAGGCGTTAATGATCCCGCCGGGATTGGCTTATTGTGCGGTCAGCGAGCGCGCCTGGAAGCGGATGGAGACGGCAAAATCTCCGCGCTACTATTTCGACTTCCGCAAAGAACGAAAGGCGGCGGCCAAGGGAGAGTCGTCTTACACGCCGGCCACTTCATTGTTCGCGGCGCTGGGAGCGGCCCTGGATTTCATACGCCAGATGGGCAGCGGCGATCTGGTGGCGGGGCGTGTTGCATTGGTCGACAACGCCGAACTGGCCGCCGAAATGACTCGAGCCGGTGCGCAGTCGTTGGGACTGCAACTGTTTTCGTCGTCGCCAGCAGCGGCGCTTACGGCCATCCAGTCGCCGGCAGGAACTGATTCCAGCGCACTGGTGAAAGAGTTCCGCGACACCTTCGCCGCAGTGGTGGCCAACGGACAAGGCGAGATGAAGGGAAAGTTGTTCCGCATCGCACACCTCGGCTACTACGACTATCTGGACACCATCGGCATCCTGGCGGCGCTGGAGCAGGTTTTGGCCAGCGTAACCGGCAAACAGGTGGAGTACGGTGCCGCGGTTCGCGCGGCCCAGGAAGTTTACTCACGCAACGCCGCAGAAAAACGGCAACCGGTTGGAGTCTGACGCATTACGCCACTGCTTCCAGACGGCTCGATGTAGACGCGAGCGTCCGTGCTCGTGTGACTCGGGACGATGAAGAGACTGGCAACTTGGCTCTTGCCGTGGGAGCACGAGCGCGGACGCTCGCGCCCACATGTTCGCAACTCAAAACTAACTGGAGAGTAGACCCGCATTTATGAAAGTTGTGGTCGCAGAAAAGATTTCATCCTCAGCCATCGATTTGTTGCGCGAGCCGCGCTGGACCGTAGTCACGCCCGACCAGGTGGAAGGAAACCTGGCGGCGGCATTGCAGTCGGCAGACGCCCTCATTGTGCGCTCGGCGGTGCAGGTGGATGGTGACTTGCTGGAGCATGCGCGCAAATTGCGGGTTGTGGGACGCGCCGGCGTGGGCGTGGACAACATCGATCTCGACGCTGCCACCCGCAAAGGGATTGCGGTCATGAACACACCCGGCGCCAACGCCGTGGCCGTGGCCGAGCATGCACTGGCGCTGATGTTGGCCATGGCGCGCCAGATTGGCCGCGCGAACGAGTTGATGCATGCCGGCAAGTGGGAAAAGAAATCTTTGCAGGGCACCGAACTGCGGGGTAAAACGCTGGGGATCGTCGGCCTGGGACGGATCGGCATGGAAGTGGCGCGGCGGGCGCGGGCCTTCGGAATGGAGATTGTCGCGCACGATCCTTTCGTTTCCACCGCCGTGGCAAAAGAACAGGGCATCCGTCTGGCAAAACTGGAAGAAGTTTATGCCGCCGCGGACTACCTCACTCTGCATGTGGGATTGACGCCACAGACCGCGGGCATGATCAACTCGGATTCGGTCAAAAGAATGAAGCGCGGCGTGCGTCTGGTGAATTGCGCCCGCGGAGAGCTGGTAGACGAAGCCGCCTTGGCGCAGGCCGTCAAGCAGGGCCTGGTCGCGGGCGCGGCACTGGATGTATTTGTCGATGAGCCCCTGAAGAACTCACCACTCACCGCTCTCGAGAATGTAATTCTGACTCCTCACATCGCCGGCTCCACTTTCGAGGCTCAGGAAGCCGTGGGATATCAGATTGCGTTGCAGGTGAAGGAATATTTGAAACATGGCGTCATCCAGAATGCGGTGAATGTGCCGTCGGTTTCGCACGACGAATATCTGGAACTCCAGCCTTACATCGTACTGGCGGAAAGGCTAGGCTCGTTTCTGGCGCAGGTGAGTGAGGGAACGCTGGAAGAAATATCGCTGCGCTATACCGGACACATCGCCGAATCGAAGACCGACCTGATTCGTAACGCCGCGGTGAAGGGCATATTGAATGAATCGCTGGAGGAGAAGGCCAATCTGGTGAACGCCGAAGCCATCGCATCCTCGCGCGGCCTGCGCATTCACGAGGCGCGCAAACCGAACAGCTCCAGCGGCGGCTCCGGCAGCGTGCTGTCGATTCTGCTCAAGACAGCCAACGGAGAGCATCTGGTCAAGGGTGCGGTGCTGCACAAAGATACACCTCGCTTGCTGCATTTAGACGGCATTGAGGTGGAGGCTCCGCTGGAACGCGATCTCGTCTACCTGCGCAATCGTGACGTTCCCGGCGTCATCGGGAAAGTTGGCACAATCCTGGGCAAGCACAAGATCAATATCGCGAATTTTTCGCTGGGCCGGCGGGCGGGCAGCACGCCGGGCGCCCCCCGGGAAGCAGTTGCGGTGGTCCATGTGGACGGTAAGGTCTCCCCGGAGGTTTTGGCCGAACTGCGAAAGGTGCCGGCGGTAGAGCAGGCGAAAGCCATCCGCCTGTTCTAGCGGACCCGAGGCATTCACATGCTCGATTTCTGGCGACAGAAATTCGTTAGGTGCGTACATCTCCAGAAGCAACTGCTGGTTCCAATATCCTGAACGGAGCGCGAGGAAAATTGATGTTGAGAAGCTGCGGCATCGCAATAGCGGGATTGTTTCTGCTGACCTGTTTCGCATGGGCCCAGGACAACACCTACGAGGTAAGCCTGGGTTACGCGGGCGTCTTCAACAAGCAGTCGACCGGCAACGGCACCATTCTGACCCCGACCAACTCCGGCGCGGTCCTGATTACGGGGCGTTACCGCTTCAACGATCACAGTTCCGTGGAGATCAACTATTCTCACACCGCGAATTCACAGATCTATTTTGCCAACCCGCTGACCTATCGCATTCAGAGCACCACCGCCGAGTATTCCGGGGCTTATGTTTACAGTTTTCATGAGAGCAAGCAGTTTGAGCCCTTTGCCTTTGCCGGCGCGGGGGCCCTGGTCTTCTATCCGAGTTACAATTTCAACTACATCAACGGTGTCCCGTCAACTCTTCCGGCATCCCAGCAAACCAAACCAATGTTTCTCTACGGCGCAGGAGTCGACTGGCGTATTTTCTCCGGCCTTCCCCTGGTTCGCCGCACATTCGTCGCGAAGTATCTCGCCTTGCGTCTCCAGTACCGGGGCCTGGTTTTCAAAGCGCCGGACTACAAAATTCAGAACCTTTTGACCGGCGCCCTGGGGCATATGGCCGAGCCATCGGTTGGAATAGTTGTTAAATTTTGAGTGGCAAAAGCAGAGAGCAGCTCTAGGAGTTCAGGGCTTGTTTGCGGAGCTTGCGGCTTTCTGCCAGTAGAGTCATCGAGTGCATAAGGTTTTGCAGCGTGACGATACCGACCAGTCGCTGATCTTCCACAACCGGAATAATGCTCAGGTTCCTGGTTGTGAGCTTGCGAAAAGCTGAGGCCAGCGATTCGCCCTTTTGCGCCACATCGAAGATCCGGTTCATGACTGCCTGGACATAGCCATTGCCTTCGACGCGAAGAGCTTCCAGAATCTTTTGTTTGGAGATCACTCCCACCATGTCGCTTCCGCGAATAACGGGGAAATCATCCTGCAGGCTGTGCACTGCTTTTTCCAGCGCATCCTCAAGCGTGTCCGCGGGCGAGAGCGTGGCGAAATCGGTGAGCATGACATCTTCCAGCAGGACTTTTTCCAGCACCGACTGAAAAACCGCCGAGCGCTCTTCCATCTGCGATGCAATGAACAGGAACAAACCCACCAGCGTGAGCCAGTAGTTGGGCAAAAGCATGCCGCCCAGGATGAACATAGTGGCAAAAGCCTGGCCGATCGATACCGCGCGCCGCGTCGCCTGAACGGGATCCATGTGACGGCTGAAAAGTGCGCGCAAAACCCGGCCCCCATCCATGGGGTAAGCCGGCAGCAGGTTGAATCCTGCAATGTACAGGTTGGCCCACACCAGGCTGCAAGGCAGATTGCTGGAGCGCATAAATGGCCAGATGAAAAGGTCGATCTCCGGGGCAACAATTGAAATGATGACACCGGCAACCAGAGCGGCGAGCACACTGGCCAGCGGCCCCGCCAGTGCAATCCCTATGTCGCGCTTCCAGGGAAGGATTTTAGGGTCGGGCGCAGGCTGGCTATCGTCCAGTTGGGTGATGCCGCCGATCGGGAGCAGGATAATCGATTTCGGACGTACCCCGGAACGCCGTGCCATCCAGGCATGACCGAACTCGTGAATCAGAACCGCCGCGAAGATAATCGCCACCAGGGCCAGACCGCGTCCCTCATTGGCGGTGCGATGGGTACTGTATTCGGTGTACCAGACAAAAAGCGGCAGCAGGAAAAAAGTCCAGTGAATGCGAAGGTCGACACCGAAGATACGGCCTGCGGAAATGGACCAACTTCTCATGAAATAGCAGCGGCTTCTCCCGCTCGCTCCATTCTATATAGTTTAGACACCGGATTGGAGCCGCCAGTTGCAAATTCGCGATATCGAAGGTAATGGGATCAGCCATGGGTAGAGAAGGCGTGGCATCCACGGTGGCGCGGTGCGAGTGATTGCGGGTAAATTTCGCAGCCGCCCGTTGCGCTCCCTGCCCGGGACGGATGTGCGCCCAACCTCGGACCGCCTGCGAGAGACGCTGTTCAATGTGCTCTCGGCTGGTGACCCATCCGCGTTCGAGGGCAAGGTCTGGCTGGATTTATTCGCAGGGATGGGCTCGGTTGGAATCGAAGCCTTGAGCCGTGGAGCCGCCAAAGTCTATTTCGTCGAAGCTTCACCAGCAGCAGCCGCGCAGATCCAGCGCAATCTAAATTCGCTGCAAGTCAAGGAAGGCGTCGAGCTGTTAAGAGACGACGCTCATCGCGCTTTACGCAAACTCGAGGTTAGAGACGTCGCTGCCAATTTCATCTTCCTCGACCCTCCGTACCAGATGGACAAACTGTATTCGCAGGTGCTGCAAACGCTTTCGCAGTCTTCCCTTCTCGCGCCCGGCGCGATTGTTGTAGCCGAACATGACAAGAAGCTCGATCCCGGCCACAATTTTTCGCCTCTGCTTCGCTATCGCAAACTTGAACAGGGGGATGCGGCGCTTAGTTTTTATCGCGCGGTCCCAGCTTACGAACCCACCGGTATACCCAACTAACTGATACGCCTTCGCTTATATCGAAGGCGCAAGTCCGGGGCCGAAAGTAAGCCGATCCTGGTTACGAAAGTTTCGCCAGAAATCATGCAAGTTGTTGTATTAGAACATGTTAGCTGTTATGAATATGCAGGTTCCAAACAGATCGCTAAGCAGAATTGAACGGGGAGGGACGTGGGTAGCGGCTCTCAGTCGTGGAGAGAACTGGGCCTCGGCGCCCGGGCTTTTATTGGCCTGGTCGTCCTAACCGGGACGAGTGTGCTGGTCTATGGAGCGCTTCGTCCTACCAGTCGGAACATCGCCCAATTCATCTGTTATCTGCTGATCGCGATTCTGGCCGCTCGGCTGAAGGTTCGATTGCCCGGAATCACCGGCACCATGTCGGTGAATTTCCTGTTCATCCTGCTCGGAATACTTGAATTAGGTTTTGCCGAAACCCTGGCGCTGGCGACCGCAGCCACCGTGGTGCAGTGTTTCTATCGCGACCGGCCCAGTCCGATCCAGGTGACTTTCAATCTTTCGGCGAGCGCCGTAGCCATCGCCGTTTCTTATAACGTTTACCACCTGGCTATATCCGGAGGGCAGGTAAAGAGCCATCCTTTGCTTCTGGGATTGGCCGCCATCACATACTTTGCGGCGAACACCGGAACCACAGCCGCCGTCATCGCTCTCACCGAACAGAAGTCCATCAAGAGAATCTGGGTGGAATGCTATTTCTGGTCGTTTCCTTACTACCTCGTGGGCGCTGCCTTCGCTGGAATGATTGGCTGGTTCAACCGTGAATTCGGGTGGGAAACATCGCTTCTGATTGTTCCTATCATTTATCTGATCTTCAGGTCTTACCGGCTTTACCTGGGTAAACTCGAGGACGAGAAGCGTCACGTGGACGAAATGGCCACGCTCCACCTGCGCACCATTGAGGCGCTGGCGCTGGCCATCGAAGCCAAAGACCATACCACCCACGATCACCTGCAACGGGTACGTGTTTATGCCATCGAAGTAGCCAAGGAGCTGAAAGTGGGTCCGGCCGAGATGGAAGCACTGCACGCCGCGGCGCTTTTGCACGACATCGGCAAGCTAGCGGTGCCTGAGCACATTATCTCGAAGCCGGGCCGGTTAACTCCTGAAGAATTTGAAAAGATGAAGATCCACCCGCTGGTCGGGGCGGAGATTCTCGAACGGGTTCGTTTCCCTTATCCCGTGGTCCCGATCGTCCGCGCCCATCACGAAAAATGGGACGGATCGGGCTACCCTTTCGGATTGAAGGGTGAGGAGATTCCGATCGGCGCACGCATTCTATCGTCGGTGGATTTCCTTGACGCCATGGCTTCCGACCGCCAGTACCGGCGGGCCTTGCCGCTGGAAGAGGTAATGAAACGGCTGTCGGCCGAGTCGGGAAAGTCGTTCGATCCGAAAGTGGTGAGCGTTCTCGAGAGACGCTACCGCCAACTGGAAAAGCTGGTGGAATCCACCTTCAGAGGCACCAAGGTGCTTCCGCTGGCTACGGGAATGAAAGTTGAAACCGGAGCGGCGCCGGCGGCCGGCTTCGAAGACATTACGGTCAAGGATGCGCCCGGTCAGGAAGCAACTTTCCTGTCATCGATTGCGGCGGCTCGGCAAGAAGCGCAAACCCTGTTCGAACTCAGCCAGGATCTTGGAGCTTCGCTCAGCCTGGGTGAAACCCTTTCTGTATTTTCGGTGAAGCTGCGGCGACTGGTTCCGTATGACGCGATTGCGATCTATGTGAAGCGCGGCCAGGAACTGATTCCGGAACTGGTGAGCGGAGACAACCACCGGCTATTTTCGTCGTTGCGAATTCCTCTGGGCAGCGGCCTCTCGGGATGGGTGGCGCAAAACCGGAAGCCGATCATCAACGGCAATCCCTCGGTCGAACCTGGGTATCTGAACGATCCTACGAAGTTCAGCACGCTGCGATCGGCGCTGGCCATCCCTCTGGAAGGCCTGGCTGGCGTGGTCGGAGTGCTTGCCCTCTATCACGCGGAAACCGACGCTTTCACTTCGGACCATTTGCGAATTTTGCTGGCCATCAGTTCGAAGATGGCACTGGCAATCGAAAACGCGTTGAAATACGAGCAGGCGGAAAGTTCGGCAGTCACTGACTACCTTACCGGATTGCCCAACGCGCGCTCTCTGTTCCTGCAACTGGACCGCGAACTGGCACGCTGCAAGCGGGACGCGACGTCACTGGTGGTGATGGTCAGCGACATGGACGGTTTCAAGCAGATCAACGACCGCTTCGGCCACCTTGAAGGCAACCGGGTGTTGCGCCTGTTCGCGCAGGCGTTGAAAGAAAGCTGCCGTGAGTACGATTACGTCGCCCGCATGGGTGGAGACGAGTTTGTGGTGGTGGCACCGGGGCTGACCGCCGACGCTGCATCCAAAAAAGCAGACAGCTTACGAGAACTGGCGAGACTGGCAGGACAGGAAGTATGCAACGAAGACATCCTTTCTCTCAGCGTGGGCCAGGCTCTCTATCCCGAGGACGGCAAAGACGCGGAAGCGTTGCTGGCGGAAGCCGACCGCCGCATGTACATCGAAAAACAGAAGCAGGCGACGCGCAAGAATCGCCGCTTGTATCCGCGCATGAAGTGCCGTGTAACGATTGAGCTGCGTCCGCAGCAAGAGGAAGCTCCCGTGCTGGGAAACCTGATCGACGTGAGTCTGGGCGGATGCTATGTCGAAACCAGCGCTCTTTTGCCTGCCGGCTCCAAGCTGAAAGTGATTTTCTCGATCGACGACGGACGGCTTCAAGCAGCGGGAAAGGTAATTCGGATCGATCCGGGATCAGGGATTGCGATCCAGTTCCACGATATGAACCGAGAGGATCGGGACAAGATGCACAAAGTCCTGGAGTTCGTACACAACACCTCGATGTTCTATGACAACCGCTACTTGTCAAAGTTAATGAAAACCTAGTTCCTGGCTAAAAACTGCAGTTGCT
Source organism: Terriglobia bacterium (assembly GCA_963733545.1). GTDB lineage: Bacteria > Acidobacteriota > Terriglobia > Terriglobales > Acidobacteriaceae > JAIQFF01. The sequence continues at coordinate 1,437,894 of CAVTDQ010000007.1, read as the reverse complement.
GTCCCGTACCGTAAATTCCCCGTTTCGCCACCGTCTGGCCAACTCTTCTGAGCAATCGACCTGCAAACTCCTGAAAACCCGCTTGTCCCGTCTTCGGGGGCATACCGGGTTTAACCGATATTCTGCTGACCGTCGCCGTAGTAACATCCGGTGCGTTCGGGAGCTGTGTTTTAAATTACCGTTTTGATTGAAAAGGAGATTCATGATTAAAAGTCGAACTTGGGGCAGCGCACTATTTTTAGCACTTCTCATGTTGCTTACCACCTCCTGCAACAAAGGTGAGAACAACGATCTCAACTACAAAACTGCGATCAATGACCACTTCAAAGCATATCCGGCATGCATCTGGAGTTCGGCGAAGAAGTTTCCCGTACAGGCTGCGACTTCGGACGACTCTAAAACTGAAGGTTATGACGCACTGACCCAGGAAGGATTGTTGACTCGCACCACCGCGGAAAAGAAAGTGCTGATAATTGCTTCGAAGCAGGTAAACAATTACGACCTTTCAGAAAAAGGCCGTACGTCGTGGACCCCGGACACATCACAGCCCGGCTATGGCAACTTCTGCTACGGAACTCGCGAGGTAACTTCGATCGACAATTCGACTCCAGGCACGAACGGAGCCGGCGCCAAGACGGTTACCGTCACTTACCACTACAAGATTGGAAGCGTTGCCGGATGGGCCAATTCGCCGGAGATGAAAACCGCTTACCCGTCGATTGCCACGGCTCTGGATGCAAATCCTTCTGACACCGCAACCCTGGTCATGACCGGCGATCATTGGGAATATACAAAATAACAGCAACGCTCACAGGGTGACGGAGGACATATCGAGCGTGCGGTCTTTCCATTTTGCGCGAGTCACGGAAGCCGATCTTCCGATGCTGGCTGAGTGGCTCAAGCGGCCGCACGTTGCGGAGTGGTGGAAGAGTTCCGAAGATTTCTCCCAGCTTCGCGAGGATTTTCTTCCGCCTGCCGGGGACGACTCGGCGCCTCTGCCCTACGTTGCTTATCTCGAAGGTCTGCCAGTCGGATATATACAGTCGTACGTTGTCGCCAGCGCCGGTGATGGCTGGTGGCCGTCCGAGAATGATCCCGGGGTGCGCGGAATAGACCAGTTCCTGGCCGACGGACAGCGCCTTGGCCAGGGACTTGGCAGCCAGATGGTCCGCGAGTTCGTCCAGTTCTTGTTCCAGGACCCCACCGTTACCAAAATTCAGGCAGACCCGGCACCAACCAATTTGCGCGCGATTCGATGCTACGAGAAGGCGGGGTTTCGACGAGTTGGAGAAATTTCCACCCCGGATGGGGTGGCAATGCTGATGGTGGTGGAAAGGTCTGGGTAGTGGCAGGCGGGTTGATAGTTGAAATCATTTACAGAAAAGCGGCGGGCAAGGGGCGCCCGCCCCACACATGCATCCACATGCCCGCACATCTCTCTTGAGTTATCTTTTGCCGGGATGAAATTCGCCGCGGCTGGAGAATTGACGGAACGGCCATTCTCCACCCTTGACCCCGCTGCTCGCTGCCGCAGCCGCGGCAAAGGCGGTGTTTTCGCCCCAATCGGCGGGTGTCGGATGTATACCCCAGACATTGCCGGGCTCATCCAGCGCGATCCCCACCATCCACCACTTTCCCCCCGCTCCCAGCGGCACACAATTGGCCACCCGGGCAGTCACACCTTTGCATGCGGGAAGAGTGTCGAGCGAAATCGCCAGACCGGGCTCAAGAGGACGCGAGATGCGTACTCCGCATCCCTGCGTATTGACCACCAGGGTATGTGCGGATTCGGAAAACTGAGTTGTGGCGTCCAGGCTGGTGATGCGAACTGGAATCTGGGCGCGTATGCGGGTGCTGCGCCTACCGGAGTCGGTTGCGTTGTCGTTGGGTTCCATATGAGAGCTTTCTAATAAATTCTACTTTCATATGGGAGAACAATGGCGCCTTCAGGCACCCGGAAGTACACCGAAGTAACCAAGTGGGAACCGTCAGGCGCGGTTACGCCGTCAGGGGCTGGATGTGAATCAGCGGCCCGGAAAAGGCAGGTTGACTCTGGCGAAGCATGTTCGCCGACTGGATCCCGGTGCGATGAAATGACTTTTCACAGTCGGCGGTTGAGGGTCCGCGCATGCTGCCCTCCATATATGCCAGCCCCGGGCAGCGGGTGCAGGTGCCGACATGGCTGCAGGTAGAACACACCGGCAAATCTTTGGCTCGAATGGAACGGACTTCATTCAATTCGGAAGAGTGGTTCCATATATCGAGAAACCTCTGGCGACGGACGTTGCCGCTGGGCAAGGGGAACTGCACGCACGGGAAGACGTCACCGTAGGGGGATATGTAAGCGAGAGTATGGCCGGCGCTGCACGGGTAGCCTTCCATCACATCTTCGTCTGGTGCGGGAGGCGGGGCGCAAAACTCTTCCACGTTGCCGACCAGGCTTTCATTGTGAAACACGCCGTCGAGCTCGGTTCCGGGGATCCTCAGACTGAGGATGGAGCGGTCGCCATCCATCTTGGGCGTAATGGTTGGGTCCAGCGTATATTGCACGCCCAGGTCATGCGCCAGCTGTTGAACTCCGGCGTGGTCGTGCATGTTTGCGGTCATCAAAACATTGGCGATGGTTACGCGAAGTCCCTGGGCGGTCAGGAAGCGGATGGCTTCAACGCTGCGGTGTAGCGAACCGGGGAGTTTGGTGATGGCGTCGTGAACGTCGTGGCGATGCGAATAGATGCTGACCTGTATCTGGTCAACGCCTAACTCCAACATGCGGCGGGCTTCCGCTTCGCCGATCATCACAGCATTGGTCTTGATCCTTACCGCAAACATGAGGCTGCGCGCGTACTCCAGCAGTTCGAAAAAGTCGCGCCGCATCAGCACTTCGCCGCCGCTGAAAGTCAGGAAGAAAGTACCGGCATCGGCCAGTTGGTCAAGCACGCGCTTGATCTCGGCGGTAGTCATTTCGCCGTGATCGTCGTGGTCGAGGTAACAGTGGACGCAACGCTCGTTGCATCGGTAGGTGATGTCGAAGTGAACCGACATGGGAACGCCGAGATCGAGCGCCCGCTGGCTCATCTCCTGAATCAAACTCACGCCGCCTCCGTGGGGCTAGTGGCTGCGACCGGAAAGGGACGATCGGAGAGCAGAAGAATTCCGTGGCTCGAAAGCTCCGCGACAAAACCTTCGACGTCGCGCTGCGCAGTCTCGGGGTCTACGTCGAATTCGGCACAAACCTGGTCAGCGACGATCTGGGAAAGTGGAGTGCGGCCGTCGGCTGCCTGCCAAATCACGGTGGCCACCGGATTCAGTGTGTAGAACGTCGAATCGACCGCCGACATGATCATCATCTCTCCGCCCAGCAGGCGGGAGGCGATAGCGGGGCTTCGGGCAATATATTTTTTGCCGAATTGGTGGCTCACTGGATCAAGCCCCATACTCGAGAATCCGGAGTGAAAGTCAGACGCTTCACCTGAACCCGCTCCACAAATTCACAGGCTGCCTGGAAAATATTCTTCACCAGCCCGGAGTCTTCCGCGAAAAATAAGATGTTTCGCATGAGCCGGCGGATACCCTCCGATTTTTCCATCGACTCGATCCTGTTTTCCGGTCCCTGATGGAGAAAAAACAGCGATTCAATTGGAGCGGAACAATTTTCTCCAACCCGCGCCAGTTCGCCGGCGAAGGGCGTTCCGCAGGCGCGGTAATTGTCACCGGCGCGGCGTATGTAAGAAACTTCGTCGGTGAGCAGGGTCACGTCCGGAGGCGCGAGCCGCGAGATGGTGGTTTTGCCGGCGCCGGAAACTCCGGAGAACAGAAAGGCACGCCCGTTACGGATGGCGCCGGCGGAATGCAGCAGGAAGCCGCCCTCTTGCGCCAGAATCAGCGTGTGCACGATGCGCAATACCGAGTCGATCGAATATGGATTCGCCGATTGTCGAATTCGGCCACGTCCGGCAGTCGGATTCCATTGTGCGCGAAAGTCGCCTCTGCGCATTCGCCAGCTGCCGCCCTGCATCCGTACCTGCACATCCTCATCGGGAGTCTTCGCCGTTGGCGTTGTCAGTTCTATTGCAAATTCGAATCGTGGAGTCGCATTGGATGCGACGAAGCCCGCGTAGCGGCGAGCCAACAACTGTCGAAAAGAGTGATCCTGGGTCTGCAACAGGATCGGCATCCCACCGATTTCGACAGTAATCTCGTAGCTAGGATTCACTCCTGAGCAACCCCGACACTGGGCATTAGATTGTTCTCGCACATGCTTCCGAACTCTGCCGTCCTGGTCAACGAGCGCGTCGTTTCGTTTTCGTTTGAATTCCTGTATTCGCGAATGCGGAGGGCAATACCACGAGATAGATTTGAATGGCAAAACAAAAATGCCAGGAAACGGTTGCCAAGCGAACGATTGCGCCCCGGCGTGAACGCGCGACCAGAACGCTGCACCGTTTTAACTCTTCCCAGGAACTCGTCGTTGCTGACCGGCGGATCGTAATCGGACATGCAATCGCCTCGGGTCAGCAGACAAATTTCGTACGTTCCGAGCTGCTTGCTCAAAAGCCGGTGAATAAAGAAGCGATCGTCCCGCATAAAAAGCACAATCTCGCCAGGCTCGACCTCACCCGCAGCGCAGGACTCGATGGCGAGGGCATCACCTGGCCACAAAGTCGGGAGCATGCTCATGCCGGTGACGCGCAGCCGCAGCGTTCCCCAGGATTTCAGGCCTTCGGCAGCCAGCCTGAGCTTGCATGCATCTCGTAGTTTAGCGTCCATTCTTAAAGTCGGTCTGCGGTCAAAGAACCGATCCAGCAAGGGCTTTGCCGCGGTCCTAAATTTATCGCAATGTTCACGATAACCTACCGCAACTCCGATCTAAAGGTTTAAAGCAGGTGACTGTTGTGTGGCTGGATACCCGTGAAAACGGCCTAAAATCCAGACGATGGGAACAGGGCGAGTAAACCTCACAGGCAAGAGTTCGTACTATAGTTCGCGAACCAGCAATTTTCAGTCTGAGTGTGGATTGATGTCTTTCATGACGAGCGCTTCTCCGCAACTCGCGCCACACCATCTGCTCGAGCCGCGGAGTCGGTACACGGAAAGATTCTCGCCCGAACTTGATCTGATTCTCGCGTGCTGCAGTCAGAAGTCAGACGAAGAGGCTTCTGCTCGAATCCAGCAAATTCTCCCGCAAACTATCGATGAACAAGCTATCGATGAACAGAAACTGGTTCGGTTGGCGCAGAAACACGGATTGACGCCTCAGGTTCACCGGCGTCTCTCAGTCGAGATGGATGCTCGCCAGTCAATTTGCCTGGAAGCGCTGCGGCATGAGGACAAAGTCAACACTCATCGAGCCCTCTGGCTGACGCTCGAACTGCTGAATATCCAGCGTCACCTCGCGGCGCGCGGTTTCGAGATCTTGCCTTACAAGGGGCCGGTCCTGGCACAAGCTCTCTATGGCAACGTGGCATTGCGCCAGTTTACTGATCTCGACATCCTGGTCCATCCCCGTGATTTACCGGGCATCAAGGTGGCGCTGGCGGAGTTGGGATATTCGCCAGGCCTGAGCCTCGGCCCAGCCGCGGAGCGCGACCATCTGAAATCCGGCTATGAGTACAGCTTCGACGGCGCCCGGGGACGCAACCTGCTCGAAATCAAGTGGCAGATTCTGCCGCGCATTTTACTCGGTGAATTTCGACGTCGACAATTTTTTTGGGCGGGCTGGCAGCGTCGTTCTGGAGGGCCAGAAACTACGGACCCTCTGCGACCAGGACCTCATGCTCGTGCTCTGCGTTCACGCGGCCAAACATGCCTGGAAACAGATTTCGTGGCTCTGCGATATTGTCCAGCTGGCGCGATCCCCGAATATCGACTGGGCAGTGCTTAAGACCGAAGCCGAGAGGCTTGGCATCGCCCGCATCGTGGTGGTCACATTTCTGCTTGCTCAAAACTTGCTGGGAGCGGAGCTGCCGCCGGAAATCGGGAGCTTGCGCAATGAAACTACGGAAGCTCTGGCCAACTCCATCGTGCCAACGATCGTTGCGGAAGAAGAATGGGACGCGGAATCGACTGCATACTTTCGCCTGATGACGAAACTACGCGAGCGGCAAAGAGATCGGCTGTCGTTCTGGTGGCGACTGTTGGTCACGCCCGGCGCCGGAGAATGGTCGACAGTCCGTTTGCCGGATCCTCTATTTCCCCTATATCGAGTGGTACGATTTTGCCGACTGGCTGGACGGTTGATTGCCGCCCGAGTCTAGAGAGATCCAGGCAAAGTTTACCGGCTGGCTAGACCTCCGGCAGTTTCCCCGCCGTCGATAGTGAACACCTGCCCCGTGATATACGCGGCGTCGTCGGATGCCAGAAACGCGAACAGGGCCCCAATCTCTTCCGGCTGCGCGTGGCGCCGCAACGGGACCTTAAGATTTACGGCGTCCAGCATTTCATCCGTATATTCGGCGCGCTGCATGGGAGTGAGGACGTAGCCCGGCGCGATGGCGCACACCCGGACCTTGGGCGCGAGCTCCAGCGCCATGGATTTGGTCAGCTCGATGACTCCTGCTTTAGTGGCATTGTAGTCGGCGTAGTAGGGCTGGCCAACCAGCCCGTTCGTGGACGCGGTCTGCAAAATCACGCCACTGCCGCGCTCGAACATATGACGTGCCGCGGTCTGCGCCACGTAGAAGACGCCGGTGAGGTTCACTGCCATCATCTTGTCCCATTCGTCGGGAGTGATGTCGAGAAAGTTGTGGCGCACGCTGATGCCGGCGTTATTTATCAGCACGTCCACACCGCCCATCAGGCGCAAGGCTTCGGCGAAAGCCGCCTGAACCTGTTGCAGGTTAGAGACGTCGGCATCCACCGTCCCGGCCAGTTGCGGCAATTGCGCCTGAATTTGCGCGCGACCCTTGCTGTCGCGGTCCAGCACAACCACACTCGAGCCTTCCTCCAAGAAGCGGGCGGCCGTAGCCGCCCCAATTCCGCTCGCGCCTCCTGTAATCAGGACGCGCTTGCCCTTAAGTCCGCGCATGAAATCTTCCTTGATTCGTGGTCTAGGCGCGGGCGTCCCCGCCCGTGCGTCAGCAAATCCTAATGATGGTAAACGATGAATGGTCTCGGCACGAGCGAGGACGCTCGCGCCTACATTACAGTTTGCCGCCGAAAAGAAACGCCAGCTCGATGACCAGAATGATCACGACCATGAGTTCCAGCACGAAGGCCCGGCTCTGATTGAACTGGTCGACCATGAAGCGGTAAAGATCTTCCGCGGTTTCCAGTTTCTCTTTGACCAGATCCTTGTAGTCGGGCACGCCTACCTTGGCGGCAGCCACCTTGTACAGACGGGCGGAAAACATATCGCTGAGAAATTTGATGGCGTTGTCCGCGCGCTCGGTCAGTTCGTTCACATCGAGCAGGACGGTATGCAGTTTGGTCGAGGCGCGAGCCAGACGCCAACGGGCCAGCATGCCGGTGCCCTTGTCGAGGGCGGCATACACGATCGCCAGCTCGCGAGTCAACAATTCGTCATAGTGACGGAATTCCAGCAGCTGCGAATTGGCGTACTCCAGAAGTTGGATAGCAGTTTCCGCGCCAGCCTCGCTGTCATAAAGAAAAGCTGCATTCCAGCCGATCACCGCCAGGTCGTTCGGGTAGTAGGAAACCCGAGACTGCAAAATCTCGTTGCGCTCGCCATCCGAAAGCTGGGCAATTTCGCCACGAACGATTTGCGCGATGCGCCCACCGTGGGAATTGCACAACTCCGCGGCCGAAGGAGAACCCGCGATCTCCCGCAAATGGAAGATGAAATAGTCTTCGCTCAGCCATTCCGGATATTGTTTGACCAGCGCCGGCGCGGCGCGCTCCAGTTTCTGGCGCACGATGCGGGCAGCGTGCTTTTCAAAATCGACGTCCCAGACCCAACGGCTGCCCATGCGGACCAGCGAATCCCAGTCGCCCGAAAACGGCAGCTCGAAAACCACGCTGATAACGCCGTAATCGTAATATTTGATCTGGCCTTCAAGGCGTTCGCCGCTATCCAGAATCAGGGCGTCAATCGGTTCAACCACCGGCGGCCGCTGGTAGCGAACGTAACCTGGAGCGGGATGTTTGAAATTGGGCGGTTCCAGCGTGCGGGCGCCGAAAATCTGGCGCAGTTCATCGAGGCGAATTTCTTCGCAGACGTCGAATTGGATGAGCACCAGAACCGAGCCGGACAACGCCTGTTCGGCCGCGACCTGGCTCCGGCGGTCGCTTACGGGCAAATTAAGAATGATTTCTGAGTCTAAAGCCATAAAATCTGCTCGCTAACCGGGCGCGAAGAAGGAGGAATTCCCGGTTTGTTGGATGTATCTATTCTCCCAGAATTCGGCCAAGTTGGGGAGAGCCGGAGAGATAAACACTTAAGCTGTTTATAATAAACGACTTATGTGGGCGCGAACGACGCCGCTCGTGCGGCAGCGGGAACGTTTCCTCAGAATTCATCATTCGGTCAAACCCTCGCATGAGCGGGGCGCTCGCGCCTACATTCCTTCAAAGACCGTAAAAGCGCGGCTCCGGCGGCGATTCCTGCGACCGCCAGTGCAGCCCGCTTCATCGAGCGGTCGATCCCCGCTTGTCTGGTCTTTACTATTTCTTTCTCCGGATAGGCCTCGCCGATGGGCGATCTTTTCAGAGCTAAAGCCATCACTTCAGCAAGATGGAGGGCGTGGCGGCCGGTGCCTTGAGCAATCTGTTCGCGGCAGCTGAAGCCGTCGGCGATGATCAGGCTTTCAAGCGGAGCCTGCCGGACTGCCGGGAGAAGCTCAAGCTCCCCGATCGCCATGGAAACATCGTACTTGTCCTTCTCGAACCCAAACGATCCGGCCATGCCACAACATCCCGGAGCGGGCGTGCTCCAATCGATGCCCATCTTTTGCAGAACTGCCTCCTCATCAGTCATTTTCATCAATGACTTATGGTGGCAATGCCCGTGGACCACCGCTTTCGCCTCAAGTCGGGGAGGCTTGAAACCGGCGGCCTTTTTTTCCAGGAATTCGCTAAGCAGAAACGTCTGCCGGGAGAGTTTAAGCGCCCGCTGATCGTTGGGAAAAAGATTGGTCAGTTCATCGCGAAAGACCGCGGCACAACTGGGTTCCAGAGCCACGATGGGAATACCGGCCTCGATTTCGGCGGCCAGAGTGTCGAGCGTCCTGAGCAAGAGTCGCTTGGCCCGGTCCAGCATGCCGAAGTCATACAAGGGGCGGCCGCAACAAAGGATCGAAGTTGGAATAGAGACGCGAAATCCGGCGGCCTCCAGCACTTCCACCGCGGCTTTGGCGGTCTCCGGCAGAAAGTAATTATTGAAGGTATCAGGCCAAAGTATGACCCGCGGAGCGTCCAGAATTGCGGGCTGCCTCCGTTCAAACCAGGCTCGAAAAGTCTGCGGCGCGAATGCAGGAACGCTGCGCTGGATCGGCATGCCCGCAGCCAGCTTGGCAATGTCTTTCACAAACGGCAGTTGCGTCGCGAGGTTCACCAATCCGGGAACGTTCGAGGCCAGACGTGCCCATAAATCGATGTGGGCGAAGGCGTAATGGCTGCGCGGACGCAGACGTCCCTGGTGGAAGTGAGAAAGAAATTCCGCTTTGTAGGTGGCCAGATCGACGCCCACCGGACAATCGCTCTTGCAGCCTTTGCAGGAAAGACATAGATCGAGCGATTGTTTGACGTTCTCATCGCGCCACCCACCTTTGATTACGTCGCCCTTCGCCATCTCCCAAAGCAGATGGGCGCGGCCGCGGGTGGAGTGTTCTTCTTCGCGGGTAACGCGAAAGCTGGGACACATCACGCCGCCTTCATCCCGGCGGCACTTTCCTACGCCCACGCAACGCAATGTGGCGTGCGCCAGGCTGCCTTGGTCCTGGGGAAACTGAAAGTGAGTTTCGGGATCCCACGGTGCGTAGTCCGCGCCCAGCCGCAGATTTTCATCCATCCGGTAGGGTTCGACGACTTTGCCGGGATTCATCTTCCAGGCCGGGTCCCATATATTTTTGAATTCGCGAAAAGCTTCAGTCAGCTCCGGACCGAACATGCGTGGCAGCAACTCTGCCCGCGCCTGGCCGTCACCATGCTCCCCGGAGATCGATCCGCCGCAACCCACCACCAGGTCGGTGGCAGCCTCCATGAATTTCCGGAACTTGGCAATTCCCGGCTTCGACTGCAGATCGAAGTTGATCCGATTGTGAACGCAGCCGTGTCCAAAATGTCCGTAGAGCGGACCTTGATAGTCGAAGCTGATCATGAGCCGGCGCAGTTCGCGCAGATAGTGGCCAAGCTTTTCCGGAGCGACCGCGGAGTCTTCCCAGCCTTCCCAGGTCAAGGGTTCGCCGGGTACGTAAGAAATTACGCCCAGGCTGGATTCGCGGACCTCCCATACCCGCTTGATTTGTTCGCGATGAGTGAAGAGGCGCATGTGCGGCGGAGCTGAGGCTCGGTTCAGGGCTTCCATCAGGTTTGAAGCCTGCGCTTCGGCTGCCGCAATCGTGCCAGCCCCGAATTCCGCCAGCAGCCAGGAACCTCCTTCGGGCAATAGCGCCAGCCCTTCGGAGTTGATGCCGCGCCGCCGCGTGTATTCGACCAGCAGGTTGTCGATCCCTTCGAGCCCGATCGGCTTATGGGCCATGACCTCGGGCACGTGGTCAGCGCACTCGAAAATGTCGGGATAAGCAATCACCAGCAAGACCCGGGCAGGTGGACTTTCGACCAGCCGGCAGGTAGCCTCGAGCACGGATACGCACGTGCCTTCCGAGCCGACGAGGGCGCGGGCCACGTCGAATCCGTTTTCGGGTAGCAGGTAATTGAGGTTGTATCCCGACACTCGCCGGGGAATATTGGGAAATCGCTGGCGAATCAGATCCGCATACCGGTCGCGGAGACTCTTCAAACCCGAATAAATCTCTCCCCGGCGTCCTCCTTCACCAATGATCTGGTCCAGTTCACGGTCACTGGTCTTGCCTACGCGCATTCTGAGCCCGTCATAAGTAAGGATCTCGAGCGCTTCAATATTGTCGTCGGTCTTGCCTGCCATTACGGAATGCACGCCGCAGGAGTTGTTCCCGATCATGCCTCCCAGGGTGCAGCGATCGTGGGTGGCGGGATCAGGGCCGAAAGTCAGATGATGTTTTTCGGCGGCATTGCGCAGGTTGTCGAGGACCACACCCGGCTGCACCCGGGCAGTGCGCCGCGGCGCATCGATCTCGACGATGTTGCCCATGTAGCGGGTGAAATCGAGCACCAGCGCCACATTGCAGCATTGCCCGGCCAGCGAAGTCCCGCTGCCCCGGCACAGGAGAGGAGCGCCGAACTCGCGGGCCAGTGAAACGGCGGCAATGACGTCATCCGCGTCGCGGGGACGAACTATCCCGATTGGAACCTGGCGGTAGTTCGAGCCGTCGGTGGCGTAGAGCGCGCGGCTGCTGGAATCGAAGCGGACGTCGCCGCGGATATTTCTTCGCAAAGCTTGATCCAGCGCGGGCGCATCCACGACGGAGGTTCGCGCGGAACTGGCGATTTCTACGAATTTGTCGGGCATTATTCTTCAGGCCGGGATCTGCGGGGCGCACATTCGAGTTTCTGGAAACTCAGGACCAGAAACTCGAAACTGTTAATTGTTGGAATCGCTGCCGCCCACTATTTTGCCTGAAACTCTGGCGATATGGATTCTGGTCTTGCCATCCTTGGGCTCGATGTTGATGGACAGCATGTTCTTCTTGTCGGTTGAAATGAGGGCGAAATGATCGCTGGTGGAAGAAACCAAATTGGCATTGGGAACCTGAGCCTTGTAGAAATCGGCGACCGCGCTGGGTGCGTCGCTGGTCTCAAAATCCGCAGTCGCAGTGTGCATGCTGCCCATGGTCATGTTGGAGGTGGTGCCCTTGACCACGGTAGCTCCAGGATAAGAATCCACTCCCAGGTCGCGTGCGGCTTGATCCGGATCGGTGCTGGTGTTCACGCTTCCAAACGGTGTCTCTACGCGCACATTTCCGTTTTCGTTATGCACCCGGCTATGCCTGGCAATCCGGTAGCCGATGAACGATACCGCAGCTACTCCGAGAATGCCGAGCCCTACAATCACGGCAACCACGATCAGGATGACTTTCAGGGCATTGTTATTCTTTGGAGCCGTTCCCGGGGTCATTCCGTAAGTCGCGCCGGGCGCAGGATTGGTTCCAGTAAAGACAGGAGTTGCGGACACGGAGGCAGCTCCGGGCTGGGTGGTCCCGCACTTGGTGCAGAAGCGGGCTCCACTATCTAACGTTGCGCCGCAAGAATTGCAGAATGCCATCGGAGCACCTCGCACTCAATTTTTATCGCAGACAAGACCCGCCTGCAGCTGACTACATCACCATACGGGTGGTGTAATCCGCCAGGCTCAAGCCCAGCAACAACATCAGAAAGAAGAGCGCAGAGATCACCACCACTTTGACCAGCTTTTCGCTGCTGTACTTGACGTGCATGAAAATCAGCACCACCAGCAAGGCTTTGAAGGTGGCGATCACCAGGGCCACCACCGTGTTGAACGGGCCCAGATCGACGAAAGCGATTCCGGCCGTGACCCCGGTCAGCACCAGCAGGGTCAGCCATACGGCTATGTTAGTTTTCGCGGAGACAATATGTTCGGACATAAGGAACGCTCGGTCTTTTCCTTTGCGAAACCTTTGCGCACTTTGCGGTCAAAAGCTTTTTACCGCAAAGATCGTAAAGAACCCCCGCAAAGGACGCAAAGAACTTACTTCTTTCGATCGATCAGATACAGCAACGGAAACAGATAAATCCAGACAATATCGACAAAGTGCCAGTACAGCCCGGAATTTTCAAGAGGGGTGTGATAGTCCGGCGTGTACGCCCCTTTCCAGGCATGGTAGAGCAGGTACGTAAAGATTCCGACTCCAATGATCATGTGCAGCGCGTGCATGCCGGTCATGGCAAAGTAGAGCGAGAAGAAAAGTTGCGCATGATGCTGATCAACCGGCATTCCCGGATGTCCAGGAACGCTGCCCTGGAAATTGAAAGTAGGGCCGGGAATGTGGTGCTCTTCGAACTTGCTGGCCCACTCCACGCCCTTAATGCCAAGAAATGCCAAACCCAGAACTAGCGTCAGTGCCAGATAAACCACCTGGGCCTGGCGTTTGCCCAGTTGCGCAGCGCGCACCGCCATCACCACCGTCAGACTGCTGCAGATCAGGACCGCGGTGTTGACCGTGCCCAAGGTGATGTCGAGTGAATTGCTGGCGGCGGCAAAATCAGTAAAGTACCAGTAGCGATAGATCAGGTAGGCGCAGAACATGCCGCCAAAAAACATGATCTCGGTTGCCAGAAACAGCCACATGCCCAGCGATGAAGCTTCGCGTTGCTGCTCCATGTTGGCAAAGTGGTGCTTCAGCGCCGGATTCTGATGTTCGACGACGATCGGGCTATCCGCCACTGCGGGCCTCCTGCGGTGAGGGAATGTTCTCGTAATCGTACGCTTCCCAATCGACGACCGGTGGGACATCAAAGTTGTAGGTGGGGGGAGGCGATGTCGTCATCCATTCCAGACCCGACGCTCCCCAGGGATTGTCGGGCGCGACTTTTCCGTAACGCATCGACCACAGGAAATACACCATGGGCAGCAGATATCCCACAGCCAGAATCGTTGACCCGGCGGTGGAGAGCACGTTCAGCACCTGGAATTCGGGCGGGTACTGCCAGTAACGTCGCGGCATTCCCAGATAGCCGAGGATGAACTGCGGAAAGAACGTCAGATTGAATCCCAGGAACACGATCAGTGCCGCGAGTTTGCCCAGAGCTTCGGGATACATCCTGCCCGAAATCTTCGGCCACCAGAAGTGCATGCCACCCAGGTAGCCCATCACCGCCCCGCCGACCATGATGTAGTGGAAGTGGGCGATCACAAAATAGGTATCGGTAACGTGGACGTCGATGCCCAGCGCCGCCAGAAATAATCCAGTCAAACCGCCCATGGTGAACAAGCCGACAAAGCCAAAGGCATAGAGCATGGGGGTCGAAAATGTAATCGAGCCCTTATACATGGTGGCGGTCCAGTTAAAGACTTTGATGGCTGAAGGGACCGCAACCAGGTAGCTAAGACCGGAGAAAATCAGGGCCGCGTAAAGAGAAATACCCGCCACAAACATATGGTGTGCCCATACCAGGAAACCGAGCACGGCGATTCCGATGCTGGACATCGCTATGAAGTGATAGCCGAAGATACGTTTGCGGCAAAAGCAGGGAATGATTTCGGAAATGATTCCCATCGACGGCAAAATCATGATGTAAACCGCGGGATGGGAGTAGAACCAGAACAAGTGCTGAAACAGAAGCGGATCTCCGCCTCGGGTGGGATCGAAAATTCCCAGGTGAAGAGCGCGCTCCAGAACCACCAGAACCAGCGTGACCGCAATCACCGGCGTGCCCAGCAATTGGATGATGCTGGTGGCGTAGTGCGCCCAGATAAACAGAGGTAATCGATTCCAGGTCATGCCGGGAGCGCGCATGCGGTGAATCGTGACCACGAAATTCAGTCCCGTCAGGATCGATGAGAAGCCGGAAATAAATATTGCCAGCCCAGCCTCAATCACCTTGGTGTTGCTGAAAGCAGTGCTGAAGGGCGTGTAGAACGTCCAGCCGGTGTCGACGCCGCCGGTGAGCATGCAGTGCAGCATCAGAATGCCGGCGATGATGTAGAGATACCAGCTGAGTAGATTGATTCGTGGAAACGCCAGGTCTTTGGCGCCGATCATCAGAGGCACGAGGAAATTGCCCAGTACGGCGGGGATGGACGGTATCAGGAAAAAGAAAACCATCACCTGGCCATGCATGGTGAAAAGCTTGTTGTAAGTGTCGGCCTGGACCAGATCGCCCGCCGGAGTCAGCAACTCCAGGCGGATCAGCAGGGCAAAAAATCCTCCGATGAAAAAGAAAAACGTAATTGACAGCAGATAGAGCAGAGCGATGCGTTTGTGATCGACCGTAAGCAGCCAGGATCTGATTCCATATTCCTGGTTGAGATAATTCTCGCGTTCCGCGGTAATTGCTGCGGTTGCCATCGCTATTGCACCTTTGATTCCTGCGGTTTCGCGTCCGACGGGGCCGCCGTCGATGCGCTGGCCGCTCCCGATGGACTCGGGTTCAACGATTTTATGTACGCCACCAGGGCGTTCAATTGTTCTTCATTCACCAATCCCTGGAAGACCGGCATGATGGGTTTGAAGCCGCTCACCACCTTCGCACTGGGCGACAAAATTGATTCGCGAATATAGTTCTCGTCCGCCGTGACTATACGTCCGTCTTCAAGTTGAACCGGCTTGCCAAACAGTCCGACCAGATTGGGGCCGCGCCCCTGGGTGTCGGAACGGTGACAGGTGGAACAACCCAATTGCTGGAAAAGATTCTGCCCGTTCGAAGCCATCGAACCCGAAGCGCCGCCTCCGCTGAGCCAGAGCTGATATTGCGCCGGCTCCAGCACCACCACCTGCCCGATCATTCCGGAGTGCTGCGAGCCGCAATACTCGGCGCAGAACAGATGATAAGTCCCGGCCTTGGTGGCACGAAACCACGCCGTGGTATACCGCCCCGGCAGGACGTCCTGCTTGATGCGGAAAGCCGGAACGTAAAAGCTGTGAATGACGTCCTGCGAAGTGAGAATCATTTTCACGTCGCGTCCGACGGGTACGTGCAGTTCGTTGATCTCGCGCTGGCCTTCTTCGTGCTGCAGCTTCCACATCCACTGTTTTGCCACCACGTAAACTTCGGTCGCACCGCGGGGCGGCGTGCGTTCCCGGAAATAAATCAGCGCGCCCCACAAAAAGATCATGATGAAAATTCCCAGCGGAATCACCGACCAGGTCACTTCCAGAGGGGTCGAACCTTCGATCTGTTCCGCTCGCACACCTTTGCGGCGCCGGTAGCGCACGGCAAAGATCACGATCATGGCGAAGATGGCCACGCTGACCATCACGGAGAGCGCGACAAGAAAGATAAAAAGCGCGTCAACGCCCCCGGCGGTTGTCGAGGCTCGTGCGGGCCACAGTGGAAAGGTATCGAACATATCTGGTCGTTAGTCGTTAGCCTTTGGTCGTTAGCCGGTGGTCGTTAGTCTCCGGTCCTCGTCCACGTCATCGCGCGTGGGCTTGTGGTCCCGATCCAATGCGAATCAGTACGGTCATGAATACTCCCAACGCCAGAATGGTCGCCAGCGCGGAAAGCTGCAGTACGCGCGAAACGATGGCGCCATATTTCCCGGTGGTGGGATCGTAGTGATAGCAGTACAGCAAAACCTGGTCCGCTAAATTTCCAATCTTATTTTCGGAAGCCTGAATCAGCCCCAGGCGCAAGTCCTTGGGTGCGTACTCCACTCCATAGTAGTACTGTGCGATTTTGCCCTCAGGTGTCAGCACCATGATGGCGGTGGCGTGTGCGAACTGTCCGGTCTTGGGATCGTACTGGTACTGAAAGCCGGCCGCTTTGGTCAAGGCATCAATCGACTCTTGCGGACCAGTCAGGAAATGCCATCCTTCCGCCGCCCCTGCGCGTCCGTACCGCTTTAAGAACTCCGCCTTTTTCTTTGTGGCCATCTCCGGAGTTTCGTGAGCATCGAAGCTCACGGTCAGAACCCCGAATTCTTTTCCCACATCGAATTTCAAAACCCGCAGAGCACTCTCCAGCCCGCTCAGAACTTCGCCGCAAAGCATGGGGCAGTTGTAATAAACGAGATTCAGGATCATCGGCTTCTTGCCGAAGTAATCTCCCAGGCGGACCGGCTTCCCGGTCTCATCGCGGAAATCAAGATCTGCGGGAATCTGTTGGTCGAGATGCTGCTCGATGCCGACATTCTTCAAGCCAGGCGGGCGAACGTTCGCCGGCGGCGACATGATTCCCTGGCTCATCCCCTGGCCGAAGGCGGAAAGAGTCATAAGCAGCGCGGCAAACGCCGTCGCGAAAATGGATTTCGATTTGTTGGTAGTGTGTGGCACTAAATTCAGCTTCACTTCCGTGTTTTCGGTGCGCCGCTTGTATCCGCTCGCCGCGCCGCGTCGTTAACGTTTTTGATGTCGGAGGCCGGCGCCGCACCCGCCTGAGGCCGGGTCGGCAACCCGCGCTGCGCCACCAGTTCCATGGCACGCTCGATCGGGATACGAACCACCCCTGCCTGTTGATCGACCCAGCCATAGCTGTGCAGCGTCTTCTCTTCCTGCATGCGAAAGTCGTTGATCTCGCTGGGCTCGTTGGTCTCGAGGCGCGGCTGGGGAAATTTCAGGACTTCACCGGGCGCAACGTTTCGAGTGTCAGTCGTAGTCTGCTGCACCAGCGGATTCTGCGCTGCCTGGTGATGGTTTTCGTAGGCATCCAGATAGAGGTACATTCCCTTCAGGATGAGCGCCACCAGCACGCACCCCATAGTCAGGGCCAGCAGAAAAATCAGGATCGGTTTGGCGCCTAAATCCTCGCGCTCAAACTCTGCGTCCTCGTTTTGCCCGTCAATGTGAATGTGGTCAGCCATGTTTTAAATCATCAGTCGTGCGCCGCTTCCAGAACTTCAACTGCATAAACGTCGTAGGCCGGAACCAGGGGCATCGTGCTCAGGTGGCGGAAAAAGTAGGCGAGCCAGAGGCCGCCCATCGCGATCGGAACCACGAGGTCGAGCCAGGTCAAATTGAACGTGGTGGAAAAGTTGGGTTCGATGGCCCAGAACAGATCAACGTAACGCATCAGCATCAGCCACGCCGCCAGCCATACCAGCCGCGTGATGTCCCGCTTGAACGGACGCGAGATCAAAACGATGAACGGCAGCGCGAAATGAAATATCACCAGCGCCAGGCCAACGTATCCCCAGCCGCCATTCAACCGCCGAATGTACCAGGTAATTTCTTCGGGCAGGTTTCCCGCCCAGATGATCAGCCACTGTGAAAACGAGAAGTATGCCCACACCATGATGAAGGCCAGCATGAATTTGCCGTGATCGTGCACCTGCTCCGGTTTTAACAGCTCCGACATGGGCTTGTAATCGAACAGAATCCGTTCCACCACCACGGCGAAGCAGAGCGCCGACAACACCTGTCCGATCAGGAACGACAGCCCGAATATGGTCGAAATCCAGCTGGGATCGAGCGACATAATCCAGTCAATGACGGCGAAAGTAATGGTGAAGCCGTAAAGAATGAGGCCCGGCCCGCTGAGCGCCTTGAAGCGGCCGCTGTTATCCCGCATTGGCGGATGGTCCTGCTCCGCCGACCACTTGGTCAGGAAATAAGACAGCGCGCACCAGATGGCAAAGTAAATGGCGGCGCGAATGATAAAACCATTTACCGTCAGATATGTCTTGGTAATCTCTTCCAGATGCTCGCGCAGGTGTTTGTCAGCAATCTGATTTAGCGGCCGCGCCCAGATATAAAGTCTGCGTATTCCGAAGAGCAGTGGAATAAATAATGCCGCCATCAGCGGCACGCAGCGCATGGCCGCGCCCAGAATTCTGCGGATCACCATTCCCCAAGCGCCTTTGGTCAGATGACGAAGCATCAGAATCGCCATCGAGCCCAGGGTCACGCCCAGCCAAGCCATGAAGGCCATCAGATAAGCGCGGAAGAATTCGTCGGGACGCAGAAACGCCCCCAGCGCGGCAATCACACTGAAGACCAGGCCAATAATCAGCGAGCGCTGCTGAATGGTTTTGACCACCGGCGGCGCCATCAGATCGAGATTGCGCGAGGGAGTGGTCGTCATTTCTGCTCCCCGTGGGCCGGTTTGTCCTCAACCACCGGCAAGGTCGCGCCTGAACCCAGCTCCTCAAACCGTGGCGCTTCAGAAGGAACCTGTTGTCCGGCAGGAACGTCAGCACTGGTCGCTGCCTGGCTCAACTGCAGCGCGCGAATGTACGCCACAATGGCCCAGCGATCTCGTGGCTGGATTTGCGCTGCGTAGTCGGGCATGGCGCCGAAGCCGTTGGTGATCACGTCAAAAAAATATCCGAACGGGGCCTTGCGCAAACGCTGGTCGTGGAAAGAAGGCGGCTTGCGCGGAAAACCACGCGATGGAATCACGCCGTTACCGTCGCCCACCCGGGAATGGCAGGGGGCGCAATAGATGTTGTAGCGCTGTTCACCCCGGGCAAGAATCTCGGCTGTGACCGGGAAGGGCATGTAGTCCCCGGGATCGTTGCCCAGTTTGCCGGTGTAAAGATAAGTGTCCTCATTTAAGTGCCCGCGCGCGACTGTCCCATCGACGGGAGGACGCGCAGAACGCAGATCGGTGTAAAAATCGCTCCGCGCCAGAGGCTTGAAACGGGGCTGGTCGTGCATATCCTGCCGGCATCCGGCCAGCGTAAGTAAGGCGGCAATCAGCAATGCAGGCGCGAGCGCCCTCGCTCGTGCAGGGGCTATCACGAGAGATGAGGGCAGCATACGGATCGCGTGGTCGCGGGCGACTCGCCCGCGAGGTGCAAAGTCAAAAGCCGCGGGCGAGCCGCCCGCGACCACACCAACAGGTCGGCTTTCCCCGCCTGCTTGGTGGTGACTTTCCGCACGAGCGGGGACGCTCGCGCCCACATCGAACTTGAAAGCCGCCTTAATCGGGCACCTCCGAAATGGAGCGCGGCCGCAGAGCTTCGAGAAAACTTCGTACATCGCCGGCGTTGTATTTAGGATCGGAAGCAAACACGATCAGGAAAAACCGGTCTTTGGTGGCCATGGCGAAACGCGGAACATTGAACACAGGATGGTAGGGCATGGGCAGCCCGTTAAGCGCCAGCATCCCCAGCACCGCCGAAATTCCGGCGAACAAGATTGTCATTTCGAAAGTCACAATGATGAATGACGGCCATGAGTGATACGGCTTGCCGCCCACATTTACCGGATAGCTGACCACCGAAATCCAGTACTGCATGAGGTAACCGGTCAGGCCGCCGATGATGCCGCCGATCAGCACCACCAGCGGTACCTCGTCGTGATGAAAGCCGACGGCTTCCGCCAGGCCTTCCACGGGGAATGGGCTATACGCGTCGATCTTTTTATAGCCGGCTTCGCGAGTCCGGTTGGCCGCATCCAGCAGCGTGTCCACGGAGTCAAATTCCGCCATGAGGCCGTAATTCTTCGCGCGCTTCATTCCTTGACCTCCGCTTCGGGCAGCAGAGTGCGCATTTCAAAGATCGAAATCATGGGCAGCAGGCGCACAAACAGGAACATGGCCGAAAGGAAGAGGCCGATAGTGCCGATGTACGTCATCCAGTCCCAGCGCGTCGGATAGTACATGCCCCACGACGAAGTCAGGAAGTCGCGGTGCAGGCTGACGACCACGATGATGAATCGCTCCAGCCACATGCCCACCAGAACCACGCCGGAAATAAGAAACAGCCACACCGGACTGCTACGCAGTTTGGGAATCCACAGCACCTGCGGGATCACGATGTTGCACACCAGCAGCATGTAATAGAAAAACGAATAGGGTCCGTGGAGGCGGTTCCACAGCAGGAATGCGTCGTAACGATTTCCGCCATACCAGCCCATGAAAGCTTCCACCACATATCCATAGGCCACGATCAATCCCGTAGCCAGCATGACCTTGGCCGCGTTCTGCAGGTGGAGCTCGGTGATGAAGTCTTCCAGGTTGTAAAACTTGCGGATCGGGATGGCCAGCATCAACACCATGGCAAAGCCGGAATAAATGGCGCCAGCCACAAAGTAAGGTGGAAAAATCGTCGTGTGCCAGCCCGGAACGATGCCCACCGCGAAATCGAAGCTGACTACGGTGTGGACCGAAAGCACCAGTGGAGTGGCCAGCCCAGCCAGCAGCAGGTACATGGTTTCGTAACGATGCCAGTGGCGTGCCGATCCGCGCCAGCCCAGGGCCAGCATGCCGTAGATGATCTTTTTCCAGCGCTGCTCAGAACGGTCGCGCAGGGTGGCGAGATCGGGAACCAGTCCGATAAACCAGAACAGCGCCGAGATGGTGGCGTAGGTCGAGACCGCGAACACGTCCCAGACCAGTGGACTGCGGAACTGGGGCCATACCCGCATGGTGTTGGGATAGGGAAACAGCCAGTACGCAAGCCAGGGACGCCCTACGTGAATGAGCGGAAAAATACCCGCGCTGGCCACCGCAAAAAGCGTCATGGCTTCGGCAAAACGGTTGATGGAGTTGCGCCACGACTGCCGCAAGAGCAGCAGGATGGCGGAAATCAACGTGCCGGCGTGTCCAATACCGATCCACCATACAAAGTTGACAATAGCGAATCCCCAACCGATGGGGATGGTCACGCCCCAGATTCCGACACCTTTTACAAACAGGTAGGAGATGGCGAACAGCAGCATCATCAGAAGCAGAAAGGCGGCGCCGAAGCCGACAAACCAAGCGTTCGAAGTCGGACGGGTCAGCACGATCGAGCTGATTTTGTCCGTGACCGAACCCAGGGTGTAGCCGGGTTCAATAACTGGTGCGCGCTCGTCCTGGACTGGCTCTTCCATGATTATTCGCTGACCACTAGCTGTGCTCTGCCTTCAGTTCGGGGTTCGGATTGCGAATTTCCGCCAAATACGTCGTGCGTGGGCGAGTGTTCAACTCCGCCAGCAGGCTGTAATTTCGCGGCTCCGCCTTCAATTTTGAAACCTTGCTTTCGGGATCGTTGATGTTGCCAAAAATGATTGCATTTGCAGGACACGACTGCTGGCACGCTGTCTGCAACTCGCCATCCCGAATCTTTCGATCCTCACGCTCGGCATCAATGCGATGCTCGTTGATGCGCTGCACGCAGTAGGTACACTTTTCCATGACCCCACGGCTGCGCACGGTCACATCCGGATTGCGCATCATCTTGTACTGCGACGTCTCCCAATCCTGGAACAGCAAAAAATTAAAGCGCCGCACTTTGTAGGGACAATTGTCGGAGCAATAGCGCGTGCCCACGCAGCGGTTGTAAACCATGTCGTTCAAGCCTTCGCTGCTGTGAACGGTAGCGCCGACTGGGCAGACGACCTCGCAAGGAGCGTTCTCGCACTGCTGACACGGCACTGGCTGGAAATAGGCTGTGGGGTTGGCGCGATCGCCCTGGAAATAAGAATCAACCCGGAGCCAGTGCATGTGGCGGCCAAGGACAGTCTGCTCCTTGCCGACGACCGGAATGTTGTTCTCCGACTGGCAGGCAACAACGCAATTGTTGCAGCCGACACAGGCGTTCATGTCGATGGTCATTCCCCAGGCGTAAGGTTCGGCTGCATAAGGGTAAGGCTTGTACAGAGTCAGATCTTTGGCTGGTTCCTCTTCCCGAGCGAAGTTCGGTTCGGCGCGGTACTCTTCGAGGTCCGCGTGACGCACCAGTGGACGCGTCCCGGTTGGCGTATCCATCGTCTGGTATCCCTGCGTGGAAGCCAGCTTGTAAGTACCCCCGGCTTTGCGAACGGTCGCGCCACTCGCAATCCACGGGGTGGCGCTGGTTCGCAAAGCGTACATATCAAAACCAGCACCGGTGCCGACGCGACCGGCGCGGCGGCGTCCGTATCCTAAAAATACGGTGACGGAATTGTCGGGATGGCCTACCTGGATCCAGACCGGCGCGGTCACCTTCTTACCATTGAACTCAAGCTCGATCAGGTCTTCGGTGTTGATCGCCATGCGCTCGGCCATGGCCGGGCTCATGAGCACTGGATTGTCCCAGGTAAGCTTGTTCATCGGCTTGGGCAATTCCTGCAGCCAGCCGTTATTGGAAAATTGGCCGTCGTAGACGGAAGGATCGCGGCGGAAGTTGATTTCGATCGCCTTCTCATCCACTCGCGATGGCGCGGGCCCTGCTCCCTTGCCTGCAACTTGCTTCGCAGCGAATGTCGTGCCTTCCACCCAGCCATCGTGCAGCGACTTTCTCCAGAACGCGTCAAAGTCAGCGCCAGGATGCTGCTTCTTCCAGTACGTCTGCACAATTTCGTGTCCGCTGGTATCACCTTGCCCGGAAAGCATGGCCATCAGTTCATAAGCACTCTTTCCGTTGTACAAGGGCGCGATGAGTGGCTGCACAATACTGACGGTGCCGTCGTAGGCACGAGTGTCGCCCCACGCTTCCAGATAGTGGGCTTCGCTGACGTGCCACTGGCAGAGCTCCGCGGTTTCGTTCTGGTAAAGGCCGAGATGCACGCGAGTGGGAACGCTAGGACTCTTGAGCGCATCCGCAAATCCCAGATCGGCGGGCGCATCGTAAGCGGGATTTCCCCCCATGATGACCAGGATGTCAACCTTGCCGCCGCGCATATCCGCGACCAGGTCTTTTAAAGACTCGGTCTGATTCACGGGGTTGGCGTTGACCGGATCGGAATAGAAAACTGTCTTGCCAACATTGCCCAGGGTCTGATTGATGGCGTGAACCCAGGCATGGACATTCGCGGGCTGGTGGTCCCCGGCGATCACCACACAAGACCCTTTATGTTTCGCCAGGTCCTCGGCCACAGCGTCGGCGAATTTGGCCTGATCTCCCAGTAACGCGGGGCCGACCGTGTCGGCCTGGGCCTTCCCCTGAACCCGTTCGCTCAGCCTGAGGCTCAGCTGGCGGGTGAAATTCTCAAGCTCGATGGCCCGTAACGGCAGCCGGTGGTCGGCCTTGGCACCCGTCGAACTGGGGGTGCTTTCCGCCACGTAGAGCCGGCTCATCTCTGCCGCCATCGGGATTGCGCCGCTTGGCAAAGTCTCGGGCGTAGCGCGTGAATCCCGGAAAGCCCGCATAGAGAAAGTCGGCATCGAGCGACAAAATGACGTCCGCATTCTCCAGCTTGTACCGGGTTTCGACCGGCTGTCCGAACGCCAGCTTCGCCCCCTCGAGCACGTTGTCGCGGTTCACCGGCTCGTACACATGCCACTTCGCCTGGGGGTAGATCTTGAGGAACGACTGCAACTGGTCAGCCAGCGTGGGCGAAGAGATTGTCGGCGTCAGAATGCGGATGCCGGCACCCTGCAGGCTCTTCTGGATATTGAGCGGGCCCCGCATCGCTTCAGCCAGCGATGCCCAGGAGCGTATGTCGCCCAGGTAAGTCAGGGTCTGCGAACGATCGGGATCGTACATTCCCAGAATCGAGGCCTGAGAGAAAACATCGGTGCCGCCGAGGCTGGCGGGATGCTGATCGTTGCCTTCAATTTTGGTGGGACGATATAAGTGGCTTTCTACGAGAACTGGGCTGGCGTATCCGCCCAGCGTAAACGCGGTGGCAAAAAACAAAGGCCGGCCTGGAACTACCTCTTCGGGCTGTTTGACATAGGGAACGATCGGCTCCAGCGGCTGCTTGGTGCAGGCAGTCATGCCGGCCATCGCCAGCGATGCGCCCATCAGCTTGAGGAAGCCGCGGCGCGAAACCGCATCCAGCCACTCCGAAGCGCCCTTGGGAAACTCGCGGTGCAACATCTCCTGAAAATCAGGACTGCCGGCCAGCTCTTGCAGGCTGCGCCAGTATTCCGGACCTTTGGTCCCGGCCACCTGGGCGCGAACCGCATCCAGATCGAGCGTGCCCTTCTTGCTGGGGCAGACGTCCTCGCGATGCGGCTTCGAGTTTGGCTCTTCCATCTTCATACTCAGCTTTTCTTATGGAGGCCGGGTGTCCCCGCCCGGCTGGACGGGCGAGACGCCCGTCCTCCATCCATTTCTACCGGTGACAGGTCGAACAGCTGGTGATGTCCGTCACCGACCGCAACTTATACTTTTTCACCAGGTCAGTTCCAAGCGAAATCTGATCGGTGTATTGCTTGCCATCAACTTCGACCGGCTTGCCGCTCGAAGGCTGCTCGTAGCGCATGTTGAAAACCTGGTCACGCGGGCGCAGATTCTTTTCCGGAGCGCGATGACACTCCAAACACCACTCCATCTGCAGCGAAGCCTGGTTATACATCAAGGGCATGCGATCGACCGGGCCGTGACAGGTGTTGCAACCCACGCCCTTATTGACGTGAATGCTGTGATTGAAATATGCGAAGTCGGGTAAGTCGTTGACTCGGGTCCAGACCAGCGATTTGCCGCTCTTGTAACTCTCGCGCACGGGCTCCAGCAGGGCCGCATTCGTCCAGATTTGAGAATGGCAATTCATGCAAGTCTTGGTCGGAGGGATGCCTGCGAAGCTCGAGGTCTCGACCGACGTATGACAATAACGGCAATCGATTCCCAGGCCGGCAACGTGGTGCTGATGACTGAAGGGCACAGGTTGCGGGCGCCGCACCCCGGCATAGGTCACGTACGGCGACCTTTGAATCTCGGCCGCAGCCCAGAACAATGCCGCCACTACGAAGATGGCGCCATAGATCGTCGCCCGCGAAAGAGTATTCGTGCTGCGGTGAAAGATCTGCATGGACTGAAAACGTTGGTCCCGCGTCAGCCTTTTCCGGCTGCCGGCTGGTGCAGCGTTATCCAAAGTGGCCGATAAACCGCGTTCACTTGTGCAATGAAACTGGTGATTATAACAGGAGAGATTGTGGAAACATTGCCGCGGGTTCTGTAATCCTGGAAATATTCAGCACAGTGAAAGGATTCGCGATTTTTTGCCCGACAAGACCGGCGTCTGTCGCTGTTTCTATTTCAGGTTCATCACCAACAGCTTGGGCTCGGTCATCTCTTCAATGGCGTAGCGCAAGCCTTCGCGGCCCAGTCCGGAATCCTTGATCCCTCCGTAGGGCATATGGTCGATGCGGAATGCGGGAACGTCGCCTGCGATGAGCCCGCCGACCTCCAGTTCCTCGTAGGCGTTAAAAATCAGCTTGGCATCGCGGGTGAATAGTCCGGCCTGCAATCCGTAGGGAGAATTATTAATTTGCTTGAGCGCCTGATTGAAATCATCGTAGGGCTCGACGGTCACCACCGGGGCAAATATCTCCTGACAGTTGACCTTCATCTCGGGGCGAGTGCCGGTAAGAACCGCAGGTTCCAGCATCGGGCCCCGGCGCTGGCCGCCACACAGCAAGCGGGCGCCGCCTCTAACCGCTTCCTGGATCCATTCACTGGCGCGGACCGCGTCACTTTCGCGGATCAGCGGTCCCAGGTCGACAGAATCGTCCAGGGGATCGCCGGTTTTTAGTTTCTTTACCCCGGCCAGCAACAGATCGGTGAACCTGGAGAAGGCCGGGCGTTCCACGAATATGCGCTGCACCGAAATGCAGGTCTGTCCGGCGTAAGCAAACCCTCCCACAACGCAGCGGTCAGCGGCGTAGGCCAGGTCGGCATCGCTGTGCACGATCACCCCGGCATTGCCGCCCAGTTCGAGCACAACTTTTTTCTTCCCGCAGTTTTTCTTGATTTGCCAGCCCACCGGCGCACTGCCGGTAAAGCTGATGAGCTTGATGCGCTCATCCGTCACCAGCAGACCGGCATCTTCGTTGGAGAGTGGAAGCACGTTCAAGCCACCGTCCGGCCAACCCGCCTGTTGTACGGCTTCCGCCAGCATCAGGGCGGTTAAAGGGGTTTGCGGCGCGGGCTTCAGCACCAGGGGACAACCAGCCGCAATCGCAGGCGCGACCTTGTGAGCTACCAGATTCAGGGGAAAATTGAATGGAGTAATCCCCGCGATAGGTCCCAACGGGAAGCGGCGCACAATACCGAAGCGTCCCGCCGTGTATTCCTGCCAGTCGAGCGGCAGATACTCGCCGTAAATGCGCGTGCTTTCTTCGGCGGCAACGTTGAACGTAAAGATGGCTCGCTCAACTTCGGTGCGCGCAGCCTTGATGGGCTTGCCCGCCTCCTGCGCCATGATGTGGGCAAATTCCTGTTTCCGCTGGGCGATGTTTTCGGATACGCGCCGCAGCACTCGCTGGCGCTCGAAGGCAGGAAGTCTGCGGGTGGTGCCGAAAGCCTTCACGGCGGCTGCGATCGCCATCTCCGCATGCTCGCGTCGGCCCTGGAATACAGATCCGATTACCCCGCCGTCATACGGAGCCCGTATCTCGACGGGATCGCCATCTTCAATCCATTTTCCATCGACAAAAAAGCCTTGAGTGCTTATTGGAGCCGCAGTCAAATGGGCCATGGCGATATCTTAACCTCCGCCAGAAGTCGAAAGGTCATTATAGGCCTTCGGAAGTGTGGTCGCCGGCGACTCGCCCGCGTCTTTTTGAAGTTTAAAGCCTCGCCGTTTTTGGCTTCCTGCTTTCGCGGGCGAGCCGCCCGCGGCTGCACCACCCGCACAACCAAAGACATGAGACGATATTTTTCGTAGAGGAGAGCGAAGCTTGCAGCCATCCATTGCGCAAATCAGCGAATTGCTACGAAAGGGCTCGGTCTCGCCGGTCGAATTAACCACCGACGCCCTGGCGCGCATTGAAAAACTCAATCCCAGACTGAATGCCTTCATCACGGTCACCGCGGATTCGGCCCTGGAGGACGCGCGTCGAGCCGAGGCGGAAATCCGGCACGGCGACTGGCGTGGGCCGCTTCATGGCGTTCCACTATCGCTCAAAGATTTGATCGACACCGCCGGCGTCAGGACTACGGCGGCCAGCTTGCTGTTCAAAGATCGCATCCCGCATGAGGACGCGGAAGTCGTTCGCAGGTTGAAGGCGGCCGGAGCGGTCTTGCTGGGAAAACAAAACCTGCATGAGTTCGCCTACGGCGGCAGTTCGATGATCAGCGCTTTCGGTGAAGTGCGAAACGCATGGAATCCAGCACACATCGCCGGTGGCTCTTCCGGAGGCTCAGCCACCGCCGTGGCCGCCGGTCTGGGCTTTGGCGCGATTGGCACCGACACCGCCGGCTCGATTCGGGAGCCAGCCGCGTTGTGCGGCATCGTTGGACTGAAGCCGACCTATGGACGGGTCAGCGTCCGTGGCGTGATTCCACTTTCAAGTTCGCTCGACCATGTTGGCCCGCTCGCCCGCAATGTCGCAGACGTGGCTGCAATCTTTACGGCAATCGCCGGCTACGACCCCGCAGACAACAACGGTGTTGATGCTCCAGTAGAAGACTATCTGTCCGGCCTGGGGCAACAACTGCGAATGCTGCGAGTCGGCATCCCCAGAAAATTCTTTTTTGACGATCTGGAAACCGAAGTCGCTGCCGCGATCGAACAGGCGATTTCGACGCTGGCCGCGATGGGAGCGGAAATACGCGACATCGAGCTATCAGTTCCCACCGATCGGACCTTGCAGAGCGCGGAGTCGTATGCATTTCATGCGGAGTTTATCGCTCGCCGTCCGGAACTTTACCAGCCGGAAACGCTGCGCCGTATCCGCAGCGGCGAGAATATCAGCCAGGAAACTGTTCTTGAACGCCGGCAGGAACAGGGCCAGCTGCGTCGTAGTACCGAGACCATTTTCACCGACCTCGATCTGCTGTTAACTCCTACAACTCCCATTGTCGCGCCCACCATCGCAGACCTGAAAGAGAATCCCGATCAGCTACGGCCGCGCGAAATCATGTTGCTGCGAAACACACGTCCCATCAATGTCTGGGGATTGCCGGCGATCTCACTTCCCTGCGGCTTCACCGACGCCGGTTTGCCGATCGGGCTTCAGATCGTCGGGCGACACTGGGACGAGGCAACGGTGCTGGCTGCTGCTTATGCCTATGAACAAGCAACCGCGTGGCATAAACGCGAGCCCATACCGCTGTCATCCTGAGCGGAGGAAGAAGTTTCGCTGCGAAACTCGCTTCGAAGTCGAAGGTTCCCTCTAAGCTCCTCATCCTTAGCGGAACTTACTCTTGATATTAAAAGCAGTTCCTGGTTTTCAGTTCTCAGTTCTCAGTTAACGTCTCTCAGTGAGACGATGTGAGCGCCCCGCTGTCATCCTGAGCGGAGGAATAAGTTTCGCTTGCGAAACTCATTCCGCAGTCGAAGGACCCCTAGCAGCTACCCAGACCTCACAAAACTTGTTCTTGATAAACCAGTTTCTGGTTTTCAGTTCTCAGTTGGACGATTTGAGCGCCTTGTCCATGAATCCGGCCTCGTCACTCTTCATCTTTTTTAAACCGTCTGCCGGCAAATACACCATGTGTCCCGCATCGTAGGTGGCGAAGGAGATGTTTTTCCGGTACAGCGGGCCGAGATTCAAGTGA
This sequence comes from Terriglobia bacterium, assembly GCA_963733545.1. Lineage (GTDB taxonomy): Bacteria > Acidobacteriota > Terriglobia > Terriglobales > Acidobacteriaceae > JAIQFF01. Next base: position 1,408,868 of record CAVTDQ010000007.1, on the reverse strand, counting down.
TCGATGGTGTAGTCGGCGGCGTAAAACGGCGTGGCGAGATCATAAAATCCTTCCATCACCAGAACCTTCAGGTAGGGATTTCTCACGATCGCCTGTCGCAGCGCGGTGGCCGTGTCCGGAAATCCTCCGATGCCCGAGCCCCAGTTCCACGCGTTTTCGAAGTTCTGATCCGCGGGAAAAACCTGGTAGGGCATGTCGGTCTTGTAACCCAGTTCGGAACGCACGTAATTGTTGAACACCGAAGTGAATGGTGGCAGCACGGCCGCTTCTGTCGGATCGTAGAAGGGTGTATCCAGGACACCGTCCGGGTCAGGTCCGGTGAAGCGCCCGTCCAGACGGCCGACCCGCAGCTTTTGATCAAGCAACAAATAATGAGTGAATTTGGGGACATCGATCCGCAGGTTGGCCTGATCGATCACTTCTTTACTTAGTCCTGTGTAGCGGGACATCTGGTCGATAACTTTCTGCCGCTCCTCCGGAGGGATCGCATCACCTTTGGCCAACGCCTGCGTGTAATCCGTCGCAGCCCACTGCACTGACTCCTGACGGGTTTTCGACATATCCTGCATCAAGTCCGGCGACAGCTTTTTGTGATACCCGGCAATCATGGTGTAGGTGGGGACCAGCAGGATATAGGGCTGGTCGTTGCTCTTGTTGTCCACCAGGGTTTGAAAACTCAGTGCGGTAGACAGCAGTGTTATGCCATTGAATGAAACGCCCTGGCCCGCCAGGTTGCCGGCAATGCCCGCCGCGCGCGTGGTTCCATAACTTTCTCCGAAGAGGAATAGAGGAGAACCCCAGCGTTCATAGCGTGTCAGGTACAGCCGGATGAATTCACTGAAGGCGTCGATGTCGCCCTTAACTCCCAAAAACTTTTTGGCTAGCTCGGCGTTGGCTGCGCGGCTGAAGCCCGTAGACATGGCGTCAATCAGGACTACGTCACTTTTGTCGAGCAGCGTGTGCGGGTTGTCGATGACCCGGTAAGGCGCCGGCGGTAAGAGTCCATCGGGCATCAGGCCAGCTCGTCGCGGGCCCAGCGCGCCCATGTGCAACCAGATCGTGGCCGAACCCGGGCCCCCGTTAAAGGCGAAGGTCAACGGCCGCTTTTCTGCATCCTGACCGTCGAGAGTGTAGGCGACAAAAAACATCTCGGCTTCGATTTTGCCGTCGCCACGTTTGAGCGGAAGCCTTCCAGCGGTGGCGGTGTACTTCAGCAGCTTGCCGTCCATGGTGATCTGGTGATGGCTAACGACAGGTGGAACTTCAGAAACATCAAACTCTTCCTTATCTTTATCGGTACCCGGCTTGGGCGCCGCCGGCTTCTGCTCTTCGAAAGCACCGGGCTCTGCGGCCTTCTCTTTGTCCTGAGCCTTGTCCGGGTTTTTGGCGGACCTCTCGGTGTTTTTTGACTTCTTCTCTTTATTACTTTCTTTCGGCTCTTCGTTGGACGAATTCGCCTGCTGCGCCACAGCGCCGGTAAGCAGCGCGCACAGCAAGGCAAAAGTCACAAGAACGATGCGCATGTATTTGAACTCCTGAAAAATATGGAATTGAAAATATTCCGCAGCAGCAACGCGCGCGATTATACGCGGAGCAGCAAGGCCATGCATGAAACTCGAACCTGCTCTGAAGTCACGACATTGCTAAGATGTTCGGGTGCCGCCAAAAACTGCGGGAAAAAACCAAATCAATATTCTCGAAGCCGACACTTTTTCGGGACTTCCCTGGCTGGTCCACGGTTTTAGCACCCGCACCAGCGGGGCTTCCGAAATTTACGGGGGAGAGAGCTTGAATCTTGGCTTTACCCGTGAGGACTCGCGGCGGGCCGTGGAACAGAATCGAGCCGCATTTCTGCAGCAACTTGGGATTTCAAAAGACCGCGCCTGGCACCTGGTCACCATGCGGCAGATTCACTCCGACCTAATACACTGCGTGTCAGAAAAACCACCGACCAGCCTCAGTGGAGATGGCTTGATCACTCAAAGCCCAGGCCTTCTTCTGGGAATTCTTACAGCGGATTGCCTGCCGGTCATTCTTGTAGACACAAAACGGCGCGCCGTCGGCGTCTTCCATGCGGGTTGGCGCGGTACTCTCAAACGTATCGTCGAAAAAGGGGCAGGTGAGATGCGACGTCACTTCGGCACACGCGCCGCCGATATTAAAGCTGCTATCGGTCCGGGAGTGCACGGCTGCTGTTACAAGGTTGGCCCCGAAGTTCAAGCCAAATTCGAATCGCAGTTCGAATATGGGTCCAAACTATTTCGTGAGGTTGAGGAGTCAGATCCGGTACGCGAGAAATATCCGTTGTTGTTTCTGACGGCTCGCGCTCCCGGCCACAGCGAGCTTCCCAAGAATATCTTCCTTGACCTCGCCGAAGCCAACCGGCGGCAACTCGTCGCCGTGGGGGTGGCGGCGAAAAACATCAGCACATCGCCGCTGTGCACTTCATGCCACACCGATATGCTGTTCTCTTATCGTGCGGAAAAAGGCATAACTGGTCGCATGATGGCGGTAGCGGGTATCCGCCCATGATGGAAGACGACACAAAAAACCAACGCTTTTCTTTGCGACCTTTGCGGCCCGCCTTGGCGCACTTCGCAGTAAATGCTTTTGCTTTTAGTACAGCCACAAAGATCGCACTGGTACTAGCCATGTCCTTCACCACGCCGCCAACCATCATGGCCCAGACTACCGTCCCGCAAGCTCAAATCGATCAAATTTTCGACAAGGTCAAATCGACGGCTGCGCCCGGAGCAGCCGTACTCGTCCTGAAAAACGGCGAGAAGGTCTTCGAGCGTGGTTATGGCGTGGCGGACTTGCGTTCGCACCGCGCCATCGACGCTCACACCAATTTTCGCCTGGCCTCATGCACCAAGCAGTTCACCGCAATGGCGATCATGCTATTGGTACACGACCACAAACTGAACTATGAAGATCGGCTCACAGACATCTTTCCCGACTTTCCTCAGTACGGGAAAGTCATCACCATTCGCAACCTTCTCAACCACACTTCGGGCTTGCTCGATTATGAAGATTTGATGGACAAGCCTGATCCCGGCACCGCGCCGGAAAAGGTTCGCCAGATTCAGGACGCTGAAGTACTGGAACTGCTAAAAGCAGCAGAAGACGACAAAGTTTTCTCCCGGAACCAAATGGGATTACAGCAACTCCGGCTATGTCGTCCTGGGCATGGTGGTGGGAAAAGTCTCCGGCAAACCGTTTGCCGATTTTCTTCGCGACCGCATCTTCCTTCCGTTGAACATGAAGCAGACAGTTGCGTATGAAAATGGCAAGAGCGCCGTCGCCAACCGCGCCTATGGTCACACTCACGAAACAGGATCCTGGCGTGAAATGGATCAAAGTCCCACTTCGGCCACCCTGGGGGACGGCGGTGTCTATTCCTCGCTCGACGATCTGGCCAGGTGGGACCAAGCACTCGCCAGTAACACCCTATTAAGCGAGGCCGAGATGGCGACTGCGATCACACCGGTGAAAGTATCCGATGGCAGCGTGCAGGAGCCTGATGGCAAGCCGGCGGCGTACGGTTTTGGCTGGTTTCTGAATCCATATCACGAACATCGTCGCATGTGGCACTACGGCGAAACTGTGGGATTCCGCACCACCATCCAGCGCTTTACGGACGACCGCCTTACCATCATCGTGCTCTGCAATCGCGACGACCTGGTGCCGGCGGATCTCGCGCTGAAGGTCGCCGATCTTTTCCTCAATCAACCGCGTTGACGATGCAGTAAGATTCCAGTTCCCCTTCAATACACGAGGCGAGTCATGCTTGAGGTCATAGATGACCATTTCTGAAGTAGTTGAAAAACCCGCCGCCGAAAGCGCCGATCCTCAGATCGTCGCCGGCGCCCCGCCTTCGGTCGAGGTTTACGCGGTCTACGGGGCGGAGCCTGAGATCCAGGCATACGCCATGGCGAAATACTCGCGCTCGGCGCTCTCCATGAAAGAGTCGCTGCGGGAAATCAGCCAACAGAAGGCGGAGAAGTTTCTCAATACTTTCTATTTTCAGTACGGTCACCGCTCCATCGCCGACCTGGCGCATATCGCTCTGGCAATCGAACGGCTGTCCATCCTGGCCGCGATCGCAGTTGCGGACGAACAGCGCTGGGATGGCCAGGAGCGCTCCACGCGTTATCAGGATTTCAAAAAAAGCGGCTACTACGTTCCAGATTTCGGCGATGACGCCGGGGCCAGAGATCTTTACCGGGGCACGGTCGATTCTCTATTCGCGGAGTACGAAACGCTCTCCGACCGGATGTTTATGTACCTGGCCAGCATCACGCCCAAGCCCGACGAGATGAAGCAGGACGCTTACGAGCGCACCCTGCGGGCGCGGGCTTTTGACATATCCCGCTACTTGTTGCCGCTGGCGGCCAACACTTCACTGGGAGAGATCGTGAACGCGCGCACCCTGGAGAACCAGGTATCGCACCTGCTTTCGCACACTCACAAGGAAATTCGGCAATTAGGAGAGTTGCTGAAGCAGGCCGCGACCTCTCCTGCCTACAATGTTAATCAGGAATCTTTGCAGGAACTGGTCCGACAGATTCGCGCAGCGTCACCCGAGTTAGGCGCACGCGCCGAGCAGGAACTGTTGCGGGAAGTCCGGGTTGCGCCGACGCTGGTCAAGTATGCCGACCCCAGCCAGTATGAGATTGAAACCCGGCGCACGCTCCGGCAGGTCGCATCCGAACTGATGGGAGACTTGCCGATTGCGCCCGCGCCGCTGGTCGACCTCCTCGAAGAAGAACCGCTTGAAGTTGAACTCGCGACCACATTGATCTATGAGCACAGCCATTATTCTTACCGGCAGCTTCGGCAGGCGGTGCAGGCGGCGGGAGAAGCTATTCGCCGCGAGATCATCGACCTGGGCATGCGGCATCGAGGCCGCCACGACGAGATTTCGCGCGCGTTCTGCGCCGGGCAGCAGTTCCGCTTCGACATCCTGATGGATATAGGCGGCTTTCGCGACATGCACCGTCATCGCCGCTGCATTCAGATCGGCCAGGACTTCACCACCAGACACGGATACGACGCGCCGGCAGAACTCGAAGCGGCGGGAACACGAGAAGATTATGACGCTCTGATGCAGCGGACCGCTATCGCCATCGACCAGCTGGCGGCGGGCGGCGGAAGCGAAGCCAGGGAAAACTCCCAATACGCTATCCCACTGGCCTTCCGCAAGCGCACCCTTTTCAAGATGGATTTCGCCGAAGTGGTCTACATTTCCGAATTAAGAACCGGGCCCGCCGGCCACTTCTCTTACCGCAATGCGGCCTATGCGATGTACGAAGCCGTGGCCCGTAGATATCCGGCGCTGGCAAAGTACCTCAGGGTGTACGATGTTAAGCAGCCGGTCGATCTGCTTAAACGCTGACTCCGGCCATAGGCGCGGACTCTATGCGTTCCGTACATCCAGCTATAAATCAGGAGCCGTCCAGAAAATCACTAGTACATCCAGCACTAAAGTAAGCTAGCCAAGTCTGCAATACGCCTAGATGATAGTTACTTCAGGTCTGCCTGGACCCCAAAAAGCGTTACCACAATCGTTATGCACGAAGTCTGCAGCCACGAGTTTTTTTGGCCCTTGAAAGCGGCCGACGGCCACTACTACCAGGTGTGTCGTTTTTGTGGTCTGCGCAGCAAATACGATTGGGAAGCCATGCAGCGGGTTGAGGGCGACAGGTCAGTTGTCGCTTCGCCATCCAGTTCCAAGCCCTCTCTGAACCTGCTTCCAGCACTGGAACCAGCGCATCGCATATTTCTCCACAATCTGAGGGACGTGCTGCGCCCCCCGGCCGCGGGCGCAGATGCGCTTCCTTCCGTGCCTTTGTGGCGCGAAATCTTTTTCAATTCTGATATCCCCTGGCAGCGCTTCGCGGAATCGATGGTCGGGCATCTGGTCGTGCTTGCCGTTGTGCTGCTTGCGTCCCAGGTGTGGAACACGCAGGGGCAACCCATGCGCCGGAGCGCATTCGAGAATTCTCATATCACTTATTACAAGCCGACCGATTCGTTTCCCGCGCTGCGGGGTAATCCCGGGAAGGTTCGGCCGTATAAAAAATCGACGGGCGCTGCCGGCCGAGGTTCGATTCGTGTGGCCCCTGAACATGCCCAGGAAGCGCTCAAAGCTCCCAGCATCAAGCTGAACGCACCGGCCAGCCCAAATATTCTGGCGTCCAAGGCGGTGGCTCCGGTCATGCCGCTGGGGTCGGTGAATCGCTCCATGGCTCAATCGCAATTTGGCGGAGCCGCCGGGCCTGGCTCAATCGTGGCCCCGCCGCCCGAAGTTAAGCAATCGACAGGCCGATGGATGGGTTTGCCGCAAGGCGCGGGGGTTGGCCCCGCACCTCAACTCGGTCTGGTTGGGTCGGGACGCGTGATGACGGTGCCGGCGGCTGCCATCATCGGTCCGCCGCCGCTGGTACAGGCTTCAATGCGTAAGCTGGGAGAACTCAATATCGGTTCCTCGGCTGTGGTCGCGCCTTCGCCGAGTTTACCCATGGACGAGCAACGTGCGCCCTCCGGAGCTGCACGGGCGGCAATGGGCAGTGCGATTGGATTCGCGGTCGCGCCCACTCCTTCAGCCATAGGCTCAGGAACAATGGCCAGTGCTCGCATGGCCTCGCTATCGGGCGGAGGTGGCCCGCAGATCGTGCCGCCGTCTCCCTCCGTGCAAAATCTCGGAAATTCTGCCAGCGGTGGTGGGCTAACCGGTTCGTTCTCCGGCGTTGGATTGCAGGTAGTACCGCCTTCTCCATCATTGCAGACTCTCGGCAATTCCGCCGGCGGCGGACCAGCAGGTTCTTTCTCCGGCGTGGGGTTACAAGCGGTGCCGCCGTCGCCTTCCATTCAGGCGAGTGAAGGCAACGGTGTTTCGGGCAGCGGACGGCACGCAAGCGGTCTGCCTGGCGGGGCTGTACAAGGTGTCGGCCCGGCCCCATCCGTGGGTGGCGGAGGAAATTCAGCGCGTGAAGGACGCCAGGTGGCCATGAATGTTGCGCCTTCGCTCGCACCCGGCGCCTCGCCAATCATCGACAACGCCCGGCCGAAAGCGGAAAAAATCCCCGATGCCGGAACCGAAGAAATGCCGTTACGAGTGATCGGAATGGCAATGGCATTGCCGACTTCCTCGTTCTTCTCGAATTACGAGGTCTACATTGCCGAACGCCGGTTGCGGAAAGATGTAACTCAGCTCATCAAGCTGGTCTATGTTTCCCTTCCCTATCAGCGCCGGCTGTCCGAGTACGGCGTAGATAACTCGAAGATTTTCAAACTTCTGGTCAGCCGGGACCGCAGCTGCGACGAGTCTCTGATGCAGATGACCTGGCCGGAGACCGATCCCCATCCCGACACTCAGAACGCTGCCGACAATCCCGCCTTGAGCTCCGATGACCGCAAGAGCATGCTGCCCTGCTACCGCACCACCGCGGACGATTACCGCAAAGCACTTTCCCGGCACTAAATTCGATGTCACTAATCAGAGGCTGAATACGAAGGTGTGATGATGGAGGCCGGGCGTCTCGCCCGGCCTAACGGGCGGGACGCCCGTCCTCCATCCTGTCTTCCGGTTAGAAGGCTATGCCGAGAGGGCGCTGGGAAACCGGGTTTGGAAATCCAGCAGGCCCACCCATTCCGGGGTTACAGAGATGCGGACCATCGAGTGAATCATGCCGCGAAGGTTTCCAACCCAGGCCTTCCCCTGTTCGGGCCCAAAATATCGCTCTGCGCAGGCTGCGTACTCGGGCACGATCCCATCCATGGTTTCCAGACATGCGGTTCCGCGAACCAACAATACTTTGTGGGGAAAATTGTTGTCGTCGATGGTGAGGGCTACTTTCGCATTCTGCGAGAGAGCCTTCAGCTTCGGCGCTTTCGGTGGTGATGCCAAAATAAATTGCTTCCCGTTCCAATGAAACCAGATGGGCACTACCCGCGGGGTTCCATCAGTCCAGACATAGGCCAGCCTGGCTGGAATCTTCGATTGCATCAGTTCTTTTGAGATCGGATCTTGCAGGAGTTCGAGGCTTCCTTGTTTCATCGCAGCGCCTTTATGGAGGACGGGCGTCTCGCCCGGCTGGACGGGCGGGACGCCCGTCCTCCACCAATCTTAGCTGTAGAGCACTTTGCGGTCGCCCTTCACTATTCGTCCTACAGTGAAAGCTTTTTCTCCCGCACGCTCCAGTACCGTCTGAGCCTTCTTGAATTTCTTCGATGGGACTACCAGGATCATGCCCAGCCCCATGTTAAAGGTGCGGAACATTTCTTCCTGCGACACATTGCCCAGTTGCTGCAGGTGCTCGAAAATCGGCGGTATTTGCCAGGAGCCCATATCGATGACCGCGGCTACGCCTCGAGGCAGCACCCGCGGCAGATTTTCGGTGATGCCCCCGCCGGTGATGTGAGCCATTGCGGAGACGCATTCGCCATCCACCAGGCGTTTGATGGCTGGCCAGTAGCTCTTGTGGGTGCGCAGCAGTTCGTTGCCGACTTTTCCCTTAAGCTCGTTGACATAAGAATCGAGCGTGTACTTACCTACTTCGAAAAGCAGCTTGCGGGCCAGCGCATACCCATTGGTGTGCAGGCCGTTCGAGGCCAGACCCAGAACCACGTCGCCAACTTCAACAGTCTTGCCGGTGATGATCTTTTCCCGCTCCACTGCCCCGACTATAAATCCGGCGAGATCGTATTCGCCGTCGGGATAAAAGCCCGGCATTTCCGCGGTCTCTCCGCCGATCAGGGCGCAGCCATTGTGTTTGCAGGCCTCGGCCAGACCTTCAATCACTTTCTCGATAATTTCCGGCTCGATCTTGCCGCTGGCCAGGTAGTCCATGAAAAACAGCGGTGTCGCCCCCTGCACCGCGATGTCGTTGACGCAGTGATTCACCAGGTCGGCGCCGATGGTGTGATGCACATCCATCTCGAACGCGATCTTGAGTTTGGTGCCTACCCCATCAACGCTAGAAACCAGAATCGGGTCTGTCCACTTGACCTTGTCGACGGCAAACAAGCCGCCGAAGCCGCCGATTTCGCTGAGCACGCTGCGGGTAAATGTTTTGTGGGCTAGATATTTGATCCGCTTCTTGGTGCGATTCGCGCGGTCGATGTCCACGCCGGCATCGGCGTAGGTGACACCGGTCTTCGAGGGATCATTGGATGCGGGAGCCAAAGCGTCTCGGTTAAGTGGGGAATTTGCCGGGAGTTTCTAACCCGGCAAGCGGCGATTGTAGCACGGTCACTGCTACGGAAATCGAAGCGGCTTTCAAAACAATAGATTCAGAAACGGCGGGGTAACCTGTGACTATCCGTACAAAATCAGAGGTACGGGATCGAAGGGCGAAAACCTGCACAACGGTGGCTTGACGTTCTTAAGCGCCGTGAGGGCCCCGGGCCGCCGGGCAAACCAGCTGAGAAAAGCGCTTCGACTACTGTGTAACGTAGGCCGAAACGTAGTAAACCAACACGCCAAACAAAGCCAAGCCTGAAACCGCATAAGCGGTCAGAACCCAAACGTGACGACCTTCGTGATGGGGTGCGGCTGACTGGGTGCTGGCGGTGGCTGAATTTCCTAGGGCTCGATTCTCCATGAATCCTCCACGAACAAGGTGGAAAACAAGACGCGACAGAGCGTCCCTGCCGAAGCAGTTCGAACCGCCGAATATTACTACGGTTCCCGGGCGGTTCCGACAGGAAAATTTTGACGAACCGGACGGACGGTCGGAATCGCCCTGCCATCCTGGCAACTCCGAGGTCTGGCACAAAGCTCCCCATCGTCCTTTGCTCGGGCCGCGAAGGCACGCGTCGAAAGGCGATCATCCGCGGCCCTCTGGCTCACTCTTCGACAAATGACTTCAGCCTGGAGAGCGCCCGGTCCCACTGGGTGGATACCGAATCCAGGTACTGCTTCAGTTCTTCCATCGGCCGCGGATCGAGTTCAAAACGCATCTCCCGGCCGGCACGGACATGGCGCACGATCCCTGTTTTCTCCAGTACCCGGAGGTGTTTGGTTATCGCCTGGCGGGTGAGTTTTGAGCCTTGCGCCAACTGAGAGATCGACCGGCTCCGCTCGTGACAAAGCCGCGTGACCAGCAAAAGGCGGGTCTCGTCGCCCAGGGCAGCAAAGATCCCCGCGTGGCCTCGTCCTCGCGCAGGCGCTGGGCTACGGCGTTTGGGCGACATGGCTCTCGATATTTTTGATCTGCTGCCCCCATCCGTTTTCGTTCATGCGGAATGCTTCCAGGCGGCGACGGCTGGGAATCTTGTCAAAGCCGGATTCGGTAACGGAAAGCAGGGTACCGCCCGCAATTTTTTCCAGCCTGAATTCAACCAGGGTGGGCGGCTCTTGCGAATAATCCGTTTGGGGATCGACCGCGTAGGGATGCCAGGTAAATGAGAACAGGCTCTCGGGCTCCATCTTCTGCACCACCACCTCCCATTTGAGGTGTTCGTAGCCGGGATGGGTAATTTGTCCGTGCGAAACCTCGCCGGGCTTGAAGGGGCCATCGATTTTCACTCGAAACCACTGGCCAAACTCGCGATGATCAGTAAGCGCCCGCCACACCCGCGCCACCGGAGCTTTGAGCTCGATGCGTTTCTCGATCTTGTCCACGTTATGCAACCCTCTGGTTGCATATTATCGTAGCGTTATCGAACCGGCAAACTGAAAACCGAGCCACAGATTTCACGGATATGCACGGATCAGCTCTTTTTTATCTGTTTTATCCGTGTGCATCCGTTAAATCCGTGGCGGACCTTCCTGTTTCGGGACTTATCCACCGCCTTCTTTTTAAATTCGCCTTTTCTTCGCTTAACGTGCCGTGTATAATTCGCCCTTCGACACAAATTAAATTCTTCATAAATCAAAGGAGCCGCACTCTTATGGCTGACGAACGGGGAAAGGCAATCGATCTGGCGTTCGCGCAAATCGAAAAGCAATTTGGCAAAGGCTCCATCATGCGGCTGGGCTCGAAGGAAATCGTCCCCATTGCCGTGATCCCTACCGGCGCCATTTCTTTCGACGCGGCGCTGGGCGTGGGTGGCTTCCCGCGGGGGCGGGTGGTCGAGATTTTCGGGCCGGAGTCTTCCGGCAAAACTACCATTGCACTTCAGGTGGTCGCTCAGGCGCAAAAAACCGGCGGCATGGCTGCGTTTGTCGACGCCGAGCACGCGCTCGATCCCGCTTACGCCAAGAAACTCGGGGTTGACGTGGACAACCTGCTGGTCTCGCAGCCCGATTACGGCGAACAGGCGCTCGAAATCACCGAAGCGCTGGTGCGCTCCGGGGCAATTGATGTCCTGGTGGTGGATTCGGTGGCCGCGCTCGTCCCCAAAGCCGAACTGGATGGCGAAATGGGTGACAGCCACATGGGTCTGCAGGCGCGGCTTATGTCTCAAGCTCTGCGCAAGTTGACCGGAACCGTTTCAAAATCGCGCACCTGCCTCATCTTCATCAATCAGATTCGCGAAAAAATCGGAGTCATGTTCGGCAATCCCGAAACCACCACCGGCGGACGCGCCTTGAAGTTTTATTCGTCGGTGCGCGTGGACATTCGCCGCATCGCCGCCATTAAAGAAGGCGATGTGATGATCGGCTCGCGCACCAAGGTTAAAGTGGTCAAGAACAAAGTCGCCGCTCCCTTCCGCGAAGCTGAATTCGATATCCTCTACGGAGAAGGCATCTCGCGCGAAGGCGATCTGCTTGACCTGGCAGTAAACAATAACCTGCTGGAAAAATCAGGCGCCTGGTACAGCTACAAGAGCGAGCGTATCGGCCAGGGTCGCGAGAACGCGCGCCAGTTCCTCAAGGACAACAGCGAAACCTTTGCCAAGCTCGAAGCTGAAGTGCGCAAACATCTGGGATTGACTGCGCCTGGGGCCGCTCCTTTGGCTGCGGTGCCGGCGGCATCGGCTGCGCCAGCCGCCCCGCCCAGCTCCGGTGCCCGCGTCACCACTATGCCCAGCGCAACCCCGGAATCGGCCAAGGTGCCCGCGGCGCGGCGCTAAACAGCGTAGGCACTTCGACGTTTGGGCAACATTTGAAGCAAGCATTGCGGCACAGATTGGCGTTGTTGCCGCAGGCTGGCTTCTATGCTAATTTCGCCGGTCGATTATTTTAGCGGTTATTTCAGCGAGCTTGGGCCGTGGCCTTCCTCTTCAATCACGACAAATCGGATCGAATATCCTCCCAGGAACCGGTGCAAGCTGAAGTCCCGGAGTTGCATGCTGCCCAACTGGCGGCTGCCTACTTCGGCGAGCGCCAGGGCGGCGACCTCCATGATTTCGTTCGCGTCACTCCAAACCGCGTCCTCTTCGGACTGCTCGACATGGCCGGACGCCTCAAAGACAACGGCGCGATCGTGTCCGCCGCCCAGCACACGTTTCGTACCCGATCGCAGGAATTATTCGCTGCCCCAGATGTAAATGAAGCGGACGCCATGTCCGAGCTCTGTCTGGAACTGAACCGGACCATCATGTCCTCTGAAGGCGGTGTCCGTTCATGCCCGGCTTTTGCCGGGTGTTATAACGAAGACCTGGGTACAGTCTGTTACTTCAACGCCGGGCACACTCCCGGCTTGCTGCGCGACATGACCGGCATCACCGAACTCCCGGCTACCGGCCTTCCCCTGGGTCTTTTTTCCCATGCCACCTGTGAAGCCCCGCTGGTGGCGCTGCCACCCGGCGCCGCACTTATGCTGGTTTCCCGTGGATTGCTTGAGGGCAAACGCCGGCGCGAGGAATTCGGGCTGGAAAGGGTGAAAAGCGGATTGCAGAAAGCCGCTAAGGAAACCGCCAAGCAATTATGCGCGGGCGTGATCGAGTGCGTGCAGCAGTTCATGCAAAAGCCGCCGGTCCACAACGACGTGACCGCGCTGGCCCTGGTTCGACAGGAAAACAGCAAAGCCTAGTTCCAGCTTAAGTGGAGGACGGGCGTCCCCGCCGGTCGCGGTTTCAGGTCGCGTAACGCCATCTTTTATCGCGTTGCCTCGCACGAGCGGTGACGCTCGCGCCCACATTGATCCAACAGCGCTCTATTTTTTCTCTGGTTCCAGCTCGTCCGCCGTGACAAATACCGGTTCGATGTCGGTAGGAATTCCTTGCAGGCGGCCCAGCGCTTTCTTCAGTACCGGCCGCACGATGCCCATTTCATCCTGCAATTTCTTCGCTCCGGCATAATCTCCGTGAGCTTCGAGAGTCAGCAGATCGTGGTCGAGATCGCGCACAGCCTGCTTGAACTTCGCCAGGTCCAGCCGGAAAGTCTGGTCGGGTTGCTGGCTGAAGGCGCCTTTGTCCATCAGATAGTTGAATTGGATGGCCATACCCTTGCCATGAGCATCATTCAAACCGAAACGCAAGGTGCGAAACATTGAAGCCAGATAAGTCGTGTACAACTGGCGTTGCGCCGCGTCGTCAGAGGGCAGAACGCTTGAGAGGTTCATCTCCTGAGCGTGGTCCATCATGTACTGCAGCGCGAACAATCCGGTGATATCGGCTTTGGCTTCTTCGATGGCGCTGTAGAGTTCTTTCAGCTCGGCCCGCGGAGTCGTATCGCGCCCGTCAAGTTTGATCTGATGCGGACCCAACCCGTGCATGAGTTCGTGGGCCACGATGTGGGTGAAAAAAGATTCGAAGTTTACATCCCGGGCGTCCGCCGGCAGCTGCCGCCGCGCGATAGGAAGCAGCACGCTGCGAAACTTCGCCTCCTGGACATTCTTCAGCATCACCCGCTTGCTGCCTTTCTCATTGACCACACGCTCGTCGTTAGGAAGGTTGTAAGCGGCGGTTGCCACTCCCTTGTTGCCGTCTCCGGAGCAAAGGATTTCATCCACCACCCGGATCGGCGCCGCTGCCCCCAGCTTGGGGTTGCGGTATTCCGGATCGACGGGAAGATTGTTTTCGATCTCCTGCAGGTGAGCGCTGAGAGCGGAAAATTTGACGCTGGCCTCATCATCGCGCAGGTTCAGGAAAGTCTCAAACGCCGCTTTGTAGCCGAAGAGTTCGTCATTGTAAGTTTCATATGGACCGATGGTGATGTCGATGGGTGCATCCAGATCCATCCAGGCCAGGTCGCTGGCGTAGTAGTCGTCAGAGAGAAACGCATCCGCCCGCAAGCCAAGGAATTTCTTCAGCGAAGCATTATCGGTTAACCCGGCTGCGGACCTCAGCAGCTGCGCAGCCTGAGCCAGATCATCTTTGTACTCTTCGCTGTATGGGACCAGGGTCAGGGTCTTCGATCCGGCATCGGTCTTCCGGCGAATCACCGTGAAAAATCCTTTTGCCCTTTCCTGGTCTTCCTTGGAGAGCGATGCTGCCCACTTTTCGAATTCCTCGCGGGTCATATCTTCGGGATAGAAATTCGCCCCTTTGAGCTTTTCCGCGGGAACGCCAGGGAGGAAAGCCTGGAAATTATCCAGCGCAGACCAGGGACTTTTGTTGATCCAGAAATATCGCAGGCGCGCCTTGCCCAGGGGAGACGAATCCTTTTGCAGCCGGGAATAGAGAGCGGTGTTGCCGCTCCAGTACTGCTTCAGAAAAATTCTGTCTATGACCCGTCCTGCTTCGATCAGTTGGAGCAGCGCCTGTCTGTCTCCAGCTGAGAGTTTCGAAGTATCCACTCTGAGAGTTGTGGGAGCAAAGCGCGCAGACATGCTGTCGAGTTGGGCCAGTCCCGGAGCGGATGAGCTGGTTTTTCGACCTTTGGCTTTTTGTGCGATGGCAGGGATGATTGCAGCTCCGAGGATCACGACGAATGCGAAAAGTCTCACAAGCCTCATTAACATCTCCTCATGGTCAACAAACCCATCATGATAGCAGCCGGTGCACCCGTGATCAGCCAATAACACCGGCTTTGACGTCATCCTGCTCGGCCTCCAGGCAGAGAAGGATCCAGCGTATGCGGAGACGCAGTGTCCTTGGTCGTAGCCGTGAACCGGCCCCGAGAGGTACAATTTATCGAGCCGCCGAATGCTATAAGTCGCTGGCGGCCTGGATTTTTATGCGAAAGCTAGTTCCTTTTTGCCTGATTTGCCTCGTTGCCCTGCCCTCAGCCTTGTCCGCCGACACGGTGATCGAGGAGATCATCGCTCGCGTCAATACGCAGATCGTAACCCGCGCCGAATACCTGCGCAGCAAAGAACAATTGAAACAGGAAGCGCAGCAGCAGGACCCAGCCAACGCCGACAAAATGGTTGCGGAAAGGGACAAGGATGTTCTGCGCGACTTGATCGACCAGCAACTGCTCCTGGAAAAAGGAAAAGATCTGGGCATCACGGCGGACACCGAAGTGATCAAGCGGCTCGACGAAATGCGCAAGGAGATGAAGCTGGAATCCATGGAAGACCTGGAAAAGGCGGCCGTGGGCCAGGGCATTTCCTTCGAAGATTTCAAACAGAACCTGAAAAATCAGATCATCACCCAGCAGGTAATTTCGAAAGAAGTCGGCTCGCGGATGAACGTCAGCAAGGACGAACTGCAGCAGTTCTACGACCAGCACAAGAATCAGATGGAGCAGCCGGAGCAGATCAGGTTGAGCGAACTGCTGATCTCCACAGAAAAGAAAGACGACAAGAAAACCAACGGCGCTCCCATGGATGAAAACCAGCAACTGGCGGCGGCCAAGGCCAAAGCCGACGACTTGTTGGCCCAGATCCGCAAAGGAGCGAAGTTCGAAGATCTCGCCAAAAAGAATTCCGATGGGCCTACCGCGGCGCAAGGAGGAGATCTCGGCTATTTCAAACGAGCAACCTTGGCCAAGGAACTCGAAGATCAGACTTTTGCCATGAAGCCAGGCGACGTTTCAGAGGTCGTTCGGACCAAACAAGGTTTCGTCATCCTCAGGGTCACCGAACACCAGCATGCCGGCGTACCTCCGCTGGCCGAGATCGAGCCCAAAGTGCAGGACGCCATCTATATGCAGAAGCTTCAACCCGCGCTGCGGGCGTACCTGCAGAAACTCCGTGAGGACGCTTTCATCGATATCAAGCCCGGTTACGTGGATACCGGCGCCAGCCCCAACCAGACTAAGCCCATCGAGACCACAGCGAAGGACGCGGGCGCCAAGGAACTGAAGAAGAAAAAAAAGAAGCTGGGCATCATCTAGTTTAGGTTGGTCTGATCACAGCGGCTTGATGCACTGCGGTGCGGTGGATCGGTGTGAACATCCTTCCGGGATTCTGGAAAAAGATGACAGGCAGTGAGCTATGAAGGAATTCTTCGTCTGTAACTGCATCCAGTACGAGAACAAAGTAATCACCTCGACTTTCGTGGTGGTTTCCCGCCAGGTGAAACCCAAAAAGAGCGGAGAGCCTTATCTGGCCCTGACTCTGGGCGATCGCAGCGGCCACATCGAGGCCAAGATGTGGGACAACGTCGAAGACGCAATCGACTGCTGCGACCAGGACGACTTCATCAAAGTTAAGGGTCTGATCAACAAGTATAAGAATCGCTTTCAGCTGACCATCCACAAACTGCGCCGCATGGGGGAAAGCGAAGTCGATTTCGCCGACTACCTTCCCAAATCCTCGAAGGATGTTGGCGAACTGTGGCAGACCCTGGCGGAATACGTCAACACTTTCAAAGACCCCTACTTAAAGGCGCTGGTTGAATCGTTCATGGCGGACCCGGAGATCGCCGAAGCCTATCGCAACGCGCCCGCCGCAAAGACCTTGCACCACGCTTTCATCGGCGGATTGCTGGAACATGTAGTCTCGCTGTTTCGCTCCTGCGATCTGATGTGCCAGAACTATCCCCACATCAATCGCGATCTGTTGCTGACTGGCGCCTTTTTTCACGATATCGGAAAGATTCACGAACTCACCTACAAGCGCGCCTTCTCCTACAGCACCCGCGGGCAATTGCTCGGGCACATGATCATCGAACTGGAAATGCTGCAGGCGAAACTGGCTCTGCTGCCGGGTTTTCCCGAGACGCTGAAAACCCTGATCGAACACATGATCATCAGTCACCACGGCCAGTACGATTTCGGCTCACCCAAGCTGCCTATGTTTCCGGAAGCACTGATGCTGCACTATCTCGACGACCTCGACTCAAAGATGGAAGCCATGCGCGCGCAGTTTGAGCGTAGTGGAGAAACGGAAGGCGCCTGGACCGGCTACAACCCCTCGCTGGGCCGGCCGGTGCTCAACACAGCGAAATTCCTGGCGGAAAAGACCGCACCCGAGGATGAGGTAAGCGCTGCCGATCCCACCCCGGATGGCGTGCCCCAGGTAGCGGATTCGGAACCCACCGGCAATGGGATGGAGATTGAAATAGAAAAAGTAGAAGAAAAAATCGACCCCGCCATGACTTCCGCCGCGCTTGAGGATAAAATCTAGGCCAATTTGTTCGGGAGTCCTGAACCGCGCCTGCCTGAAGGCGATACCTGCGATCGATCATGTGTCTTGGAGGACATTATGCGAATCCGTTTTACAGCGCTCACCCTCGGTCTCTATTTGTGCTTTGCGGTGCTTGGCTGCAATAAGCCCGCAGCTCCCCCAGATTCAAGTTCTTCTCCGTCTTCCACCGACAACAGCAACAGCAGTAGCAGCAATTCGGCTGCCCGTCGGCAACCCAAGCGCCCCTGGCGCTTCCATGTCGAAATCAACCATGTCGATGAAGCCAGAAGCGGCGCGAGCTTTGGTAATCCCAGCGGGAACAGTCGTGACTGTTCGCCTCGGACAAACTGTCGGCTCCAAGGTCAGCACCGCCGGCCAGACATTTACGGCAACTGTCGCCACGCCGGTTACGGTCGAAGGCCGAACCGCGATTCCATCGGGAGCAGGCGCTTCGGGAACAGTAGTTGACGCGAAACCTCTGGGCCGCTTCAAGGGCGCAGCTACTCTTGAGTTACGACTGACCTCAATCAACGTGGGCGGCGCGGACCAGCCGGTCTCTACTTCGGCGGTAGTTCGCAGCGCGACCGGCAAAGGCAAGCGCACGGCGGTGCTGGCGGGCGGTGGCGCTGGTCTGGGCGCATTGATCGGTGGCCTGGCCGGAGGTGGCAAGGGCGCCGCCATCGGCGCACTCGCCGGGGCTGGCGCAGGTACGGGCGGCGCTGCGTTTACCGGCAACAAGGACGTTGTTCTGCCGGCAGAATCGGCGGTCAGTTTCAAGCTCGAACAACCGCTGGAAGTGAGATAAGTTTTTTCGTCGGCCGTTCGCGAGGGCGCAGAACCGATTATTTTGGCTCTGCGCTCTCGCCCCATCCTCGTGTTGAACTTCGCTCCATTCCGGCTTCTCAGCTTCGATTGCTACGGAACCTTGATCGATTGGGAGACCGGGATTTTCTCCGCTCTGCGTCCCATTCTCGCTGCCCACGGCGTCAGCGTCGCTGACGCAGAACTTCTGGCTCTGTATTCAGAACTTGAACCGGAGGCCCAGCTAGGCGAGTTCCGGCCTTACCGCGAAGTGCTCAAGTCTGTGGTCCACGGATTTGGCCAGCGGCTTGGTTTCAAGCCCACCGAATCCCAGGCATCATCACTGGCTGATTCGCTCTCCGACTGGCAGCCTTTTCCCGACACTGTCGACGCTCTTCGCAGATTGAAAACTCGCTATAAACTAGCGATCATCTCTAACGTGGACGACGATCTCTTTGCCTCCACCGCCCGCCATCTCGAGGTGCCCTTTGACTACGTGATCACGGCGCAGCAAGCCCGCGCCTACAAGCCGTCGCCGAAGATTTTCAGGCTGGCGCAGCAACGCACCGGTGTGGACCCGGGGCAATGGCTGCACGCCGCCCAGAGCGTCTATCACGATGTGATTCCAGCCAATTCCATGGGAATCGCCAGTGTCTGGGTAAACCGTCCGTCGCCGCGATTTGGATCTGGCGCAGCCAAAGCCGCTTCGGGGAAGCCGGATCTCGTAGTGCCTGACCTCAAAACCCTGGCGGATCTGTCCGTAACTGAGAACTGAGAACCGAGAACTGAAAACTGGTTCTCAAGTACTAAACTGGTATCGGACTTTCCTCCACACCAATCGGAGACTAGAAAGATGTCAACCACCAGCGCCAGATCCAATCCGCTTTCTTACCTGACCGACCAACTCGACGAGCTTAAGACCAAAGGCACTCATTTCAATTTGCGCGTCCTCGACGACGAGCAAGCCGCGGTCTGCACCTTCGACGGCAAGAGAGTCATCAACCTGGCTTCGAACAATTATCTTGGCCTGACCACGCATCCCAGGCTGCGCGAAGCCGCACTCGAAGCTACCCGCAAATACGGGGTCGGATCGGGCGCTGTACGCACTATCGCCGGCACCATGAAGATTCACATGGAACTCGAGCAAAAGATTGCCCGCTTCAAAAATGTTGAAGCCTGCGTAGTCTTTCAATCGGGATTTGCCGCCAACGCAGGAACAGTGTCGGCGGTGCTGGGCAAGGAAGATTTCATCATCTCCGACCAGTTGAATCACGCCTCGATCATTGACGGCGCTCGACTGTCACGCGCCAAGATTCTGGTCTTCGAGCACAAAAATGTCGCTCAGGCCGAAGAGCGCCTGGCCAGCATAAAAGACCAGCCCGGGAAAAGGTTGTTGATCACCGATGGCGTCTTTTCCATGGACGGAGATATCGGCCCACTCCCCGCGCTCTGCGATCTGGCGGAAAAGTACGGCGCCATCATGATGGTGGATGACGCGCACGCCTCGGGCGTACTTGGCCGCAATGGCCGCGGCACCATCGACCATTTTAAAATGCACGACCGCGTTGATATCCAGGTCGGAACTTTGTCCAAGGCGATCGGCGCGCTCGGAGGATATGTGTGCGGAACCCGGGACCTGATCGATTTTCTCTACCACCGCGCCCGCCCGTTTTTATTCTCCACTTCTCATCCACCGTCGGTTGCGGCAACCTGCATCGCTGCCTTTGACGTTCTCGAAAACGAGCCGGAGCGCATCGAGAAGCTGTGGGAGAACACTCGCTTCTGGAAAAAGGAACTGGGTCTGCTGGGTTTCGATATCGGAGGCAAGACCACGCCCGCCAGCGAGACCCCGATTACCCCCATCATCATCGGCGACGGCAGGCTCACCATGGATTTTTCCCGTGAGCTTTTCAAAGAAGGAGTTCTGGGCACGGGCATCGCGTTCCCAACCGTTCCCGAAGGAAAAGCCCGCATCCGGACCATCATGACGGCGACGCACACTGAAGAGGAATTGCGGCAGGCACTGGAAGTGCTGAAACGCGTAGGCAAGAGAATGGGAATTTTGAACTAATGTAGGCGCGAGCGTCCCCGCTCGTGCGGGGGCGATCCCAACCGTGCGAAGCCATGAATTACCCTGCGCGAGCGAGGCGCTCGGTGCCGACATCAATGCGCCCGGTACACGATCCGTCCACTCACAATCGTCGTCACAACTTTCCCAGTCAGTTGGGCTCCGCCAAACGGCGTATTTTGCGACCTTGAGTGCGACTTGGCAGCGTCAAAAGTCCAGCGTTTTTGCGGATCGAAAATCGTCACATCCGCATGACTGCCGCGAACAAGCGTCCCCCGGCCTCTCAAGCTGAACACGCGCGCGGGACCGGAGGTGAATAGTTCGACAATGCGGTTAAGCGGGATCTTGTGTCCACGGTGCAGGTGAGTGATGGCAAGGCCGAGCGCTGTCTCCAACCCCGTAATCCCGAACGCGGCGCGCTCGAACTCGATGATTTTTTCCTGGGGCGCATGCGGAGCGTGGTCGGTGGCAATGGCATCGACAGTGCCATCCGCCAGGGCTACCAGGATGGCTTCGCGGTCCAAGTCTGAACGCAGCGGCGGATTCATTTTGAAGTTGGTGTCGTATTCACCAACGTCCGCATCGGTCAGAGCGAAGTGGTGTGGGGTAACTTCGCAGGTCACGTGCGACTTGCTGCGCTTTCCCCGGCGCACCGCCTTGAGCGCGTCCGCTGTCGAAAGATGGGCGACGTGCAGACGCGCACCGGCGAATTGCTGTGCGAGTTGTACATCGCGCTCGACCACCGATGCCTCGGCTTCCGCTGTCATACCTCGCAATCCCAGGCGAAAGGCGGTCGGGCCGTCGTTCATGGAGCAGCGATCCGTCATGCGCGTATCTTCCGCATGCTGAATGACCGGCAGATTGATTTCAGAAGACAACCGAAGTGTCTCGCGCATGACGGTATCGTTGAGAATGGGTTTGCCATCGTCACTGACGCCCACCGCTCCCGCTCGTTGCAATCCGCGAAAATCGGTCAGCACCGCCCCTTTGCTGGCATGAGTCGCTGCAGCAATCGGGAAGACATTTACCACCGCACCGCGCTCTGGCTGTTGCAGCCACGTGACCCACTCCGGCGAGTCAACCACCGGCTGCGTGTTGGGCATGCAACACACCGAAGTGAATCCTCCGGCCGCAGCGGCGGCGGTGCCGGTGGCAATGGTTTCCTTATATCCCTGTCCGGGTTCGCGCAAATGCACGTGCAGATCGATAAAGCCGGGGGCGACGATCAGGCCTCGTGCATCCAGCTTTTCCTGGGCCGCACCACGTGTTTTGCCGGGGTGCGCCACTTCGGCAACTTGCCCATCGCGCAGCAGGAGATCCATAAGCGCGTCGATCCCGGCGGCAGGATCGATCAGGCGCCCGCCCTTGATCAACAGGCTGTAATTTTCTTTACGATTCAAAACGCATTCCTTTCAAAATGTAGGCGCGAGCGCCCTCGCTCGTGCTCAGTCGGCACCAACCAAGTGGCCGTGGCTCTTTGCATCGTCTCGGGTGACACGAGCGGGAGCGCTCGCGTCTACATCAAACCATTTCATCTGGCTTTCCCCAGCGCTTTGCTCAGTATCGCCATGCGGACCGCCACCCCATTTCGCACTTCTTCGACGATAGCGGACTGCGGACAATCCGCCACTTCCCAGGTCAGCTCCAGTCCGCGAATGATCGGGCCCGGGTGCATCAACATCGCGTCTTTCTTGGCCAGTTTCAGCCGCGGCATGGTGATCTGGTAACGGGCAATGTAGGCTTGCAGGCTCACCTTGGTTCCGGCCAGCCGTTCCTTCTGCATCCGCAGAGTAAGAATCACATCGGCGCCGTGCACCGCGTCTTCCACGGTGCGCGTAATGTGCAGGCCTGGGGCCAGGCTGATGGCGTGATCAGGCAAGAATTCCGGCGGCCCACAGAGCGTGATGCGCGCGCCGAATTTGCTGAGCAAATGGATAGCGGATCGCGCGACCCGGCTGTGGTAAATGTCTCCCACAATCGCCACCTGCAGGCCCTTCAGAGTCTTTTTGTGGCGCAGGATGGTGTAGGCATCGAGCAGGGCCTGCGAGGGATGTTCATGCATTCCGTCGCCGGCATTGATCACAGGAATATCGAGATGGCGAGCCATCAACGCCGCAGCACCGGCCTGGGGATGCCGGATCACGATCACGTCCGCGCCCACGGCTCGCAGAGTGTACCCGGTGTCGAGCAGCGATTCTCCCTTTTCGATGCTCGATCCGCTGGAGAGCACTAGCGTCGTCATCGCGCCCAGCGATTTGGCCGCAATTTCAAATGAGCTGCGGGTACGGGTGGAAGGCTCGTAGAAAAGAAGCAGCACGCGCTTGCCGCGAAGCAGAGGGCGTGGCTTGGCCGGATTCATGCGCCGGGCCAGGTTGAGCAGGGCCAAAATGTTTTCTGCTCCGAGATGTTCAATACCCAGGAGGGAGCCGCGAGCAGCTTGAATCATGATTTACCAGAAAACATCTTGCTGGAATACAGGGTTCTAAACGCGTCAGAATTAATTTTGGAAGTCTCGAACCGTCCTGCGGAAATCAGTCTTGTCGTTCGACCAGCAGAACTTTCTCCGCATCATCCACCTCGCGCAGCTTCACTTCGATAATTTCGCGGTCAGAGGTCTGCACCGTGCGTCCAATGAATTGGGCCTCGATTGGCAATTCG
This sequence comes from Terriglobia bacterium, assembly GCA_963733545.1. Classification (GTDB taxonomy): domain Bacteria; phylum Acidobacteriota; class Terriglobia; order Terriglobales; family Acidobacteriaceae; genus JAIQFF01. The sequence goes on along the minus strand of CAVTDQ010000007.1, from coordinate 1,385,990 downwards.
CGGTGCCCACGGTCGATCAGCACGCACAATCGCACCTGCTTGGGTCGGCCTTCGCGGAAGAGCGCATCCATGGCAGCGCGGATTGTTCGTCCGGTGTAAAGCACGTCGTCCACCAGGATGATGTTTTTGCCGGTGATGGCAAATCCGATCTCGGTCTTCTGCACCACCGGTTTCGGTCCGAGAGTGGAAAGGTCGTCGCGGTAGAGGGTGATGTCAAGAGTGCCGACGGGGACCGTGGTTTTTTCGATACGGGATATCATCTGGCCCAGGCGCTCGGCCAGCGGTACGCCGCGCCGCCGGATTCCAACCAGTCCGAGGTTATCGGCGCCGTTGTTTTTCTCAATGATTTCGTGGACCAGCCGAACCAGGGTTCGTTCAACTTCCGAGGCCGACATCAGTTGAGACTTCTCGCGCAGGCTTGGGGAACGGGGAGACGCTTTCGGAGTCATAAACGCAGAATCATACGCGGGCAGCATCATGCGGAGCAAGGCGGACAGTCGAGCAGCAACAGTTAAGCCCTATCGAAACAGTCAGTTACCGCCAGAACATTCTCGCCTACGCCCGTCCGCGCGGGGCACCCGGGTCACTGCACAGCCAAGGCAACTCCAGGGTCCGTTGATGCACCAAAGTTTCCGCAGCAACGACGGCAAGGAGTACGACTTATGCAATCTGGATCCCGATATCTGAGTTCGATGTTACTAGCAGCCGCATTTTTCGCTCCGGTATTGACCACCGGCTGTGGCGAACGGCATTATCGCGCCTACGATCCCTATTACAACGATTATCACCGCTGGGACCGCCACGAGAATGTCTACTATCAGCAGTGGGTGGTGGAAAATCATCGCGACAATCGAGATTTCCGCAGGCTCGATCACGACCAGCAAAAGCAATATTGGGATTGGCGTCACAGTCATCACGACGATCATGATCGCGATCACCACGATCATGACCACGATCATGATCATGATCGCCACTAGAAATAATTAATTTCCATCGCTAAGCAATCGGGGACGGCCGTCAGCGCTGTCCCTTTTCTCTTGGATTTTAGTGTGCCGCGGGCGACTCGCCCACGGGCAATCAGCGCTAAATTGCAAAAGTTTTAAGAGACTGCCCGTCACACTACCCCTCACACTCCCACACTGGATGTCCGCGGGTCACACACGCCACGAGAAATCCGTAGCTCATGTAGGTTACACTGGGAAACTTTCAATCGACATTCAGGAGGAATCTGCTATGCCCGAAGCCACCCTTAGTGGCGCCGACTTCAAGAAGCAGCTGCGAGATGGTTCGCCCAAGATGGGTTTATTTTTGAACTCGCACAGCCCCACGGTTGCCGAGCAGTTGGCGCACAGCGGCTATGACTGGTTGCTGGTAGACACCCAGCACGGCCCCATGGGTTACGAGAAACTTTCCGCCATGCTTTCCGGAATTTCAAACGGCGGCGCTAAATCAATGGTCAGAGTTGGCGGATATGACGATCGCCCCGGCATACAGCAAGCTCTCGATATGGGTGCTGACGGTGTGCTCGTACCCTACATCAATACCGCCGAAGAAGCCCGCCAGGCGGTCAGTTGCACCAAGTATCCGACGGCAGGAACACGCTCGGTATACTTTCCGCAACGCAGCATGAACAGAGCCGGACTGCTGGGATACGCCGGCAACTTCAATAACAATGGCATCGTCGCTCTCCAGGTGGAAACCGCCTCGTGCATCGACAATATTGCTGAGATCGCCGCCGTGCCCGGCGTGGACATCTTGTTTCTGGGACAAAACGATCTGTGTATGTCGATGGGGCTGTTCGAGAAATACGAATTCCCTCACATGTACACATCGCCGGAACTGGGTGCAGCGACCCAGAAACTGGTCGACAACGCCCGAAAAAACAAACTGATTCTCGGCGTCTTCCTGTTTGGCACCGCACGGGTCGGCGAGTTCCTGGAAAAAGGATTCACCTTCATCAGCGTGGGCAATGATCTGCACCACGTTCTTACCCAGGCAGGTGCTTACGTAAACGACATGGAAAAAATTGCCGCCGAAAAGGGCAAAAACTGGAAGCGAAGGCCCACCGCCCTGTTCTAAAAAGTATTCAGATTGTGTGGAATGTTGATTATGTGGAAGGTATAGATTGTGTGGACGCGGGCGGCTCGCCCGCGTTTTTCTTAGACATAAATCAGAGCGCCAAAGTTTTATCCGCCCGAGCCCGCCGGTTTCTCGATCCCCATCTCCTTACCCAGCCCGACCTGCTGGCTCTGTAACTCTTCCAACGCTTTCTCCAGCAGATCCGCGGCCCCGGATACTTCTGTACCGGGAGACTTGTCAGCCAGCTGTTTCTCCAAAACTTTCCATTGTTTGCCAACTTCCGAATCCGCCTTCTCCAGCTTCTTGGCCAACTCCTTCAGCCCGTTCTTCTGCGATTTCGAAAAGCTCTTCAAAAACTCCTGATTGCCGCCCTGGGTTTCTGCCACCGCATCCTTGAGCGCCGTACTTTTTCGTAACCATTCAGTTTCATCGCTCGGCCGCTGTTTGACCTTCGAGAAATCCAACGCCAGCTTCCTCGCTGTATCAGTTTGTTTAACCAGTTCCTCGAAGTGCGATGTCTGGTCGGAGGTGGCCTGCACCGCCAGCGCCTGTTTAAAGTCCGTCAATCCCGGATCGGCGGTCCCCGCGCTGGGGCCGGATGCTCCGCGGCGTCCGCCGCCACCGTGCTGCGCCAATAGACCTTCTGGAGAAGCGACCAACAGAAGTCCTAACGCTATTAATGCCAGTTTATTCGCCCGCCAACCTGCCTTCCGGGATGAAAAATTTATCTGCATTGAATCCGCCAAGGACATTTTGAAACCGGGACGCCGCTCCCCACTATAAAGAGATGGTCAATTCCGGCAAACATTTGTAAACGTAATTCTTCGACTTACCTCTTCGCTCATGGTCTGGTCTTTCTCATGAAAACGGCCACGCTCCTGCGAACGTGGCCGCAACTCTATTGAAAAGCTGAATCAGGTCTAGAACAGGTTCCACAGGAACTGGTTGTAAACATCGTGATGATACTGAACTTCCGGAGCTTTCACGAATGTACCCAACAGTCGAGGACAGCGGTCCGCCGCCGCCCTTTTTAAATCCAGGTAGCGCGCTTTAACGTCGTCGCCAAAAAGCGTGGCCGTCCAATCTGCCTTTTCAAAGTTCGCCATCGCGTCATAAATGTTGTCCGGCAGATAACGCTCGGCCTGGCGAAGGTTTTTGATTTTTGAAGTGTCGCCATCGATACCGGTTTTGAAGATCGAGAGCATCACCATATAAGGATTGGCGTCCGGGGCAACCGAGCGCACCTCGACGCGCATGCTCTTCTCGTTGCCGATGGGAATACGAATCATCGATCCGCGATCGACAGCCGAAGCCTTGATCTGGTTCGGCGCTTCGAAGTGCGGATCCAGGCGCCGGTAAGCGTTCACGCTCGGATTCAGCAGCAGGCAAATATCGTTGCCGTGAGTAAGAATGCGATCCACGAACGCCCAACCCAGCTTGCTGAGTTTCTCTTCGCCCTTTGGATCCCAGAACAAATTCTTTCCGCCTTTGCTGATGGAAACGTTGGTGTGCATGCCGCTTCCGTTTACACCGACCACCGGCTTGGGCAGGAAGCTGGCGGTGAGACCCATGTTGGTTGCCACCTGCCGGCAAACCAGTTTGTAGATCTGAATCTGGTCAGCGGCGGCTACGACTTCCCCGTATCCGTAATTGATTTCGAACTGAGAAGGCGCCACTTCGGGATGGTCTTTCTCGTTCTGGAAGCCCATGGCCCGCTGAACTTCCGCAGTCGTGTCGATAAAAGTGCGCAGCAGATCTCCGGGCAGCGAGTGATAATACCCGCCGGTGTTTACATATTCAAACTTGCCGGTTTCGTTATACCGCCGCTCCGCATCCACTCCCTTGAAGAGGAAGCCTTCAATTTCGTTGGCTGCGTTCAGCGTGTAACCTTCGTTCTTGCTCAGCTTGTCGGCATACAATTTCAGGATTCCGCGAATATCGGCGGCGTATGGAGTTCCGCCCTTGTCGATGACATCGCCGAACACCAGTACCTTGCCGGAGCCGAAATAGTCAGCCGGAGCCCAATAAAATGCCGACCAGTCAATCCCCAGCCGGAGATCGCTCTCCCGCTGCGCGGTGAAGCCGCGAATGGAAGAGCCATCGAAAGTGAGGTTGTCCCAGCTCTTGATGAGAAACTTCTTGTCGTAGTCCAGCATGTGCAACCGGCCTTCAAGATCGCTGAAAAGCACGGTCACAGCCTTAATGCGCTTTTCGTCGGTCAGGTATTTGATCCGGTCCTCTTGCACCTTGTGCAGCGGAGTGCGGTTTTTTCGCTGCTCTTTAGCCTTCAGATTCAACTGTTCCAATTCGTCATACGACAAAGCCAGGAAATTGCGCAGTTCGTTCGACATGCATCTCCTTGAATGTGACTATCGATTCAATACTGCAGTGGGGATCTTGCGGTTGGTTCGCAAGTATCAGCATAGCGCCTGACCCCAGTTGCCGCTATTAAAAAACGTTATAAGCCGTATTGATGAGATTTATTCACCGGTGAGTGCGGCGCCGGACATTTCTGTCCAGAGCTCTGGCTCTGATTTCTAAATGAGGAGTGTTACTTGTTCAACTTTTTCGCCAGCAAATCGTTTACCAGTTGCGGATTGGCCTGCCCCTTGGACGCCTTCATCACCTGGCCGACAAAAAAGCCTGCGACCGTCTTCTTCCCCGCGCGGTACTGCTCCGCCTGCTTGGGATTGCCGGCTATGACCTCGTCAATGATTTTTTCCAGAGCCGAGGTGTCGCTGGACTGCTGCGGCCGGCCCTGTTCTTCGTACACTGCCGGGAAGTCCCGTCCTCGCTCAAAGGCCAGGTCATAAAGATCTTTCAACATTTTGCCCGATATGGCTCCGCTCTCCACCAGGTCGGCGGAGGCGGCCACGCCCTGCATCGAAATCGGCGACTGTTCGATTTCCAGACCTTTGGCTTTCAGGCGCCCCAGCAACTCGCTCTGCACCAGGTTGGCAACCCGTTTCGGACTATTTGCGGCCTTGGCCGCCGCCTCAAACTGGTCGGCCAGAGTTTTGCTTATCGTGAGAACCTGCGCGTCCTGTTCGGTGATGCCGTGGTCGCTAACCATACGCTTGCGCCGGGCTTCTGGGAGTTCGGGTAGCGTCTGACGGATTTCGTTCTGCCATTTCTCATCCACCACCAGCGGCAGCAGGTCAGGCTCGGGAAAATACCGGTAGTCGTGCGCCTGCTCTTTGGATCGCATGCTGTAAGTCTTGCCTTCGCCGGAGTTATACAAACGGGTTTCCTGAGTGATTCTGCCCCCAGACTCGATGACTCCAATATGCCGCTCGATCTCGAATTCCAGGGCCTCGCGGATAAAGCGGAAGGAGTTTACGTTCTTTACTTCTGTCTTGGTGCCGAATTCTTTCTGTCCCCGGGGCTTCACACTGATGTTGGCGTCGCAGCGCAACGAGCCTTCCTCCATGTTGCAGTCGCTTACGCCGGTGTAGAGGATGATCTCCTTAAGCCGGGTAAGATATTCATAAGCCTCTTCGGGAGAAGTCAGGTCCGGTTCGCTGACAATCTCGATCAACGGCATTCCACTACGGTTGAGATCGATGGCCGTCGTGCTTGACGAATTGGCGAAACCTTCGTGCAGGCTCTTGCCTGCATCTTCTTCCAGGTGCAACCGGGTGATACCGATCGTTTTAGTTTTCCCGCCAACCTTGATCTCGATCTTGCCGTGCTCGGCCAACGGCTTGTCGAACTGCGAAATCTGATATCCCTTGGGCAGATCGGGATAAAAGTAATTTTTGCGGGCGAAGATCGAAGTCTGGTTGATGCGGCAGTTCAAAGCCATGGCCGCGAGCGTGGCGAACTCAACTACCTTCCGGTTCAGCACCGGCAAAGCCCCCGGCAGACCGAGGCATACGGGACACACGTTGGTATTGGGCGGATCGCCAAAATGAGTGGAGCAGGAGCAGAAAATTTTGGTCGCCGTCAGCAACTGGACGTGGACCTCCAATCCGATTACCGGCTCGTACTTGGCGCGGGCGGCGGTGGAGGGGTCCGAAGTGGTAGCCATAGGCAAATCATTATAAAGCGGGCCATAAAATCTGCGGGAGCAGCGCGCGAGGTGTTTAGGGACGTCATCGTGAGCGGACGTAAGGCCGAGATGGATCCAGCGAGGACTATCACACAGCCGCCCAAGAATTACCGCGTAGCCGGCGCGCTCAAATACTTTTCCAACGGCACTTCAAAATACATCAACTCGTTGCCTTTGGCGTCGCGAACTCCAGTCAGATAAAAGTGCGCGCCCGCCAGCGGCACCGATATCCCCGAAACGTCGAAGAAGAGGAATCCCGACTGCGAACTGTGCGGCTCGACTGCCTTTGCCACGAACTGGGAATTCTGTATTTCCTCTGCCGCCTGCTTGCTCAGTCCACCTTTTACTTTTTTAGTGGGAAACGGAATTGGATAACGGTTGGTGTTGGCCGATGGACTGCTGAGCCGGCGCGAAATGTCCTCCTGCGAGCCAGGCGAAAGTTTGGCGCGGCTGGCCGTCACCAGTTGCGCCTTCATGCCGGAGAGTTCCACCGGCTGGCCGCCGTCATTGGTCACAACCACGAAGAGGGGAAGAAATCCAATCTCGCTGTATTGAACGGAGAATATTTTCGCTTTGTCAGCCAGGTCGTAGGGATCAACCGCCACAGTCATCGCTTCCAGAGGATGCTCGTCGTGAGCTGGGTAACTCTTTGCGGGCTCCGCCTGCGGCATTACAAATTCTTTCCCTGCCAGACATAGAACGGGAACCAGGCCGATCGCGATGATCGCCATAACCGGCCAATGCCAAGTTCTCGAGACTGCTCGTAACATGATGGTTGATTATAGGATGCACCCCGTCCCGGTAACGGTGCCTTACCCGATGCACATGCGTTTAGAATGTCCATTCCTTCATGTACTTGCTTTATAGCGCGCTGCTGTCGGCAGGCCTGCTGATAAGCCTGCCCTATTGGATTTTCGGAAAGCGACGCCACGGCAAGTACCGCCAGGGACTGGCTGAGCGCCTGGGAAAAGTGCCGGCGAATTTGCACCGTTCCATCCCGGCAATCTGGGTACACGCAGTTTCGGTTGGCGAAGTGATCGCGATCACTGAACTGGTGCGGAAATTAAGTGGGCGCTTTCCAGATCATCGCGTCGTGGTTTCGACTACGACCGCCACAGGCCAGAAGCTGGCCAAAGAATATTTCGGGGAGGACAACGTTTTTTACTTTCCACTCGATTTTGCCTTCGCCATTCGCCCTTATTTCCGGGCGTTGCGCCCCCGTTTGATTGTCGTGGCCGAAACCGAGTTCTGGCCTAATTTCTTGCGCCTGGCCCGTGCCTCTGGCGCCCGTGTGGCGGTAGTAAATGCTCGCATTTCGGACCGCTCCCGTCCCGGATATTTTCGCTTCCGCATTATCCTGAAACGAGTTTTGCAAAATGTGGATCTGTTCCTCGGGCAAACTGAAGAAGACGCCCGCAGGTTGCGCGAAATCGGCGCCCCACCAGGAACAGTACACGTAAGCGGCAACTTGAAATTTGATGTACCCGCGCCGGTTGAGTCTCCGATCGTCGCCAGCCTGCGTGCAACCTTTCAGCAGGCGGGCGCGGGCCCCGTAGTGGTATGCGGCAGTACGGTCGAGGGCGAGGAAACTCTTGTGTTGCGCGCTTTCGAGAATGTATTAGCCAGATATCCCCGGGCAGTAATGATTCTGGCGCCGCGCCGCCCCGAACGATTTAGTGCAGTGGCAAAGTTACTGGAGCAGCTTGGAATCCGTTTCTGGCGTCGGTCATTGTGGAGCAGCGATGCGGTTGCCGGCGGTGTCTTCCTGGTCGACACCATCGGCGAGCTGTCATCTCTTTACGCGCTGGCCGACGTCTCCTTTGTAGGCGGAAGCCTGGTGGCGCGGGGCGGACACAACATCATAGAGCCGGCGCAGCAGGGCGTTGCAATCATCGTCGGCAATCACACCGAAAATTTTCGCGACATCGTTAGACTGTTTCAAGCCAATAGTGCGGTGCGTGTGGCGGGGCCGGCAGAGTTTCCATTGGTTCTTATGGAATTACTCTCTAACGAAAATGAGCGGATTGCGCTGGGCCGACGTGGGGCGGAAACCCTGCGCTCCCAGATGGGAGCGACGGAAAGAACTGTGCGCGCGCTGGAACAACTGTTGGAGCACCCGGCGGCCGAACCAGTGACAAGGTCATGAGCATCAATCCGCTTGGCGCTGTGTTCGGAGTTGGTGTGAGCGTTCGCAATGCCCTCTACGACCACGGCATCGCACCCGCTCACAAACTCGCCGGCCCGGTGGTCAGCGTGGGCAACTTGTCCGTGGGCGGATCAGGAAAAACACCCTTCGTCATGCTGCTGGGAGATCTGATCAAGGCGCGAGGTGTCAAATTCGACATTCTCTCGCGCGGATATGGGCGCAAGACCCGGGGCGTTGCTCTGGTCGATCCCGCAGGCTCTCCCCGTGATTTCGGCGACGAACCTTTGTTGATGGCACGGCGCCTAAGCGTTCCCGTCATCGTCGGAGAAGGTCGCCACGCCGCCGGCGTCTTTGCCGAAAACAAATTCGGGCCGCAGCTTCACATCCTTGACGACGGTTTCCAGCATCGTTCGCTGGCCCGCGATTTCGACATCGTGCTGGTCACTCCAGAAGATGCACGCGATCATCTCTTGCCCGGCGGAAGATTGCGCGAGCCAATGTCGTCGCTGCGCCGCGCCGATGCCGTTGTACTTAGCAGCGGCGCCTCAGCCGATGCGTTCCCGCTCCAGCAGCAACTAGTCTGGAAGGTTCGGCGCGGCATTGCCCCAATAAATACTCCAGCGCGGCCTGTGCTCTTCTGTGGCATCGCGCGTCCGAACAACTTCGTGGCGCAACTGCGTACCGCCGGAATCGAACCTGCCGCAGAAGCTTTTTTCCGCGACCATCACGCCTACACCGAGCGGGACATCCGCGATTTGCTGAACCTGCGAAAACGCAGCGACGCGGACGGTTTTGTAACCACCGAAAAAGACGCTATCAACCTGGCTGGCTACCTGGCCGCACTCGAGCCGATAGCAGTCGTACCGGTCAAAATGGAGTTGGCCAACGCAGCTAACGCTGTGGATACCATCTTGTCCAGGATTGCGGAGAGATCGCGCCCGGCGTGAGAAAATCGTTTCGCCTCCAGACCATGAGCAAACACCTCAAGGAAACCGATCGGCTACGAAAGATCGTCGAAGCTTTTCCCAACGTCACCGTGGTGGTGCTCGGTGACCTGGTAGCGGACGAATTTGTCTTCGGCGAAATTTCCCGGGTCTCGCGTGAGGCTCCGGTCCTGATTCTTAAACATCGCGAACGCACCATGGTGCCGGGCGGCGGCGCCAACGCCGTTAACAATCTCGCCGATCTTGGCGTCAATGTTTTACCGGTTGGCGTCGTCGGCGATGATGAGGCTGGCCGTCTGCTGCTCAAGGCATTCCGTCATAAACGTGTTCCGGTAGTTGGCGTTCTGAAAGACAAGAGTTATACGACGGTGACGAAGACTCGTATCCTGGCGGGCATGGCTCACACTTCGCGCCAGCAGGTGGTGCGCATCGATCGCGAACCCGAGGCTGAGCCTAACCGTCACCTGAAACGCGAACTGGTTCTGGCCGCGCGCGAGTACGCACGTGCCGCCGATGTTCTCCTCGTTTCCGACTATGGATACGGCGCTGCCAGCCCTGCAATTCTGAATGCGATTCGCTACAAGGGAGGTCTGCGAAAAGTTCCGGTTGTGCTTGATTCCCGCTATCGCATGCTGCAATATTCCGGCGTGACCGCGGCTACTCCAAACGAACCCGAGGTCGAAGCCGCCCTGGGCATTCGCATCGGCCATGATTGGCGAAGCTTGTGCCTGGCAGCTGAGCAGATTTTGAACCGAATGAAGCTGCAGTCGCTGCTCATCACCCGCGGACGCGACGGAATGGTTGCGTTTACCCGGCGTCACAAGCCCGCCGACATCCCGATTTTTGGATCCGATCAGGTAGCCGACGTCACCGGCGCCGGCGACACCGTCATTGCCACCTTCACCGCGGCACTGGCCGCCGGCGCCGCCGCCGAGGATGCTGCTCACCTGGCGAATTATGCCGGCGGAATTGTGGTCATGAAGCGGGGGACCGCCACCGTATCGCAGCAGGAACTTTTGCAGGCTTTGGATCAGGCGCCACCAGCATTGCGCTCGCACTAGCTGGAAATATATTTGCAGGCAAAGACTATCGCGAAAAAAATTCTCACTCGCGCAGAGCTGCAAAAACAGGTCGCGGAATGGCGCCGCGCCGGTGACTCTGTCACCTTAACCAACGGCGGATTCGATCTGCTGCATGTCGGTCATGTGCGCTATCTGAGCGCCGCCAAGAAACTGGGCGGACGATTGGTTGTGGCGATAAACTCCGACGCTTCCGTGCGCGCATCTAAGGGCGAAGGTCGTCCCGTTGTCCCAGCGGAAGAACGCGCTGAAATCGTCGCAGCATTATCCGGCGTCGATGCCGTCGTCATTTTTCCCGAGCCTGATGTGCGGGCCATCATCCGTGAAGTTCGCCCGGACGTGCATGCGAAAGGAACGGACTACACCGCGGAAACCGTTCCCGAGCGAGATGAAGTTGTTGCCTGCGGTGGGCGCGTTGAGATTGTCGGCGATCCCAAAGATCATTCCACGACTGAAATTATCCGCTCGCGCCTGGGACGGACCCGTTCGTGAGCCTGTCATCTCGATTTGTATCTTCCGCCGCATCAGATGCAGTTTCAGACGACTGGCGGCCCCCAATCCGGCGTTTGTTGATCGTGCGTCTCGGCGCCATGGGCGACGTAATTCACGGTCTCTATGCCGTGACCGCGCTGCGGAGAGCGTTTCCTGAAACCACAATCGGCTGGCTGGTCGAAGAGCGTTGGGCAGAACTGCTCTGCACCTTGCCGGCGCCGCGATACGGCCCCCGTTCGGGGCAACGTCCGCTGGTCGATCGAGTTCACACCGTCGATACCCGGAAGTGGCGGCGCGCTCCTTTTACCGCTGCGACCTGGGAACGGGTAGCGGCCACACTGAGCGATTTGCGCGCCGCGCACTACGAAGTCGCCGTTGATCTTCAGGGAGCGGTGCGCTCGTCCTTGCTGGCAAAGTTGTCGGGTGCGCCGGTCATATACGGAGCAGCCCAGCCTAGAGAAAATCTGGCTACCATGTTTTACACGCGTAAAGTCATCGCTCGCGGCCGGCACGTAATCGAACAGAATCTTTCGCTGGCCGAAGCCGTGGCTGAACAGCGATTGAGAACGCCTGAAATCGCGCTTCCGCGCGATCCAGCGGCCGACCAGGAAATTGAGCGAATGCTGAATACGAACGGCACCCGGCAATTCGCGCTGATAAATCCCGGTGCTGGTTGGGGATCAAAACTGTGGCCAACCGAGCGATATCAAGAGGTCGCCAGGCAACTTCTAGCACACGGATTAAAAGTCGTGATCAACGTCGGCCCCGGAGAAGAAAGCCTTGCGCAGGCCATCAAAGCCGGCAGTGATGTTGAAATCTTCAGCGGTTCGCTTACCGAACTGATCGCGCTAACCCGCCGTGCCCGACTGTTCATCGGCGGTGACACCGGTCCCATGCATCTGGCCGCGGCTCTGGGCGTTCCCATCGTGGCAATCTTTGGACCGACCGATCCCGCCCGCAATGGCCCATTCAGCGTTGGCAGCGTGGTGCTGCGCAGCCCTTCCAGTACCAACAGCTATCATCACGTTTCCCAGCCCGACGCCGGTTTACTTGAAATCAACGCTGCTCAGGTGATCGCGGCCGCCAGGCAGTTGCTCGAGGAACGTCATGGCTAGCTGGTCCGCAATCGCGCGCCGCATCCGGGTCCCGCTGGGATTCGCATTTGCCGCGCTTTATTTCTGGCTGGCAAAGCCCAGCGCAAAATCAATTCTGATTGGCACAGCCCTGGTGATTCCGGGGCTCCTGATTAGGGCGTGGGCCTCTGGGCAGCTGGAAAAAAACCAGCAACTCGCCATCGCTGGACCGTATGCATACACACGGAACCCGTTGTACCTGGGCTCGTTGATTCTGGCTCTCGGCTTCGCGGCCGCTTCGAGAAGCTGGTGGATCGTCGTCGTAATTATTCTGCTGTTCTTTGCCATCTACCTACCCGTGATTCGCTCCGAGGAGAGATTTCTACGTGAGCGTTTTCCGCAGTTTGAGGATTATTTTCGCCACGTCCCTCGACTGCTCCCCCGGCTGAGGCCATTCAGCCAAACCCAAGGCAGGTTTTCCTGGGACCTGTACTGGAAGCATCGCGAATACAACGCGGCGATGGGTGCATCGGCAATGTTTGTCGGGCTGGTCCTGAAGATGCGATTCTGGAAGTAGAGCGGGCGCTTTTAGTTCTTCGCCAGCAGCGACCGGGCCCGCCCCAGTTCGGGGCGACCGGAATTCGAGCCATCACACGCCTTTACCAGTTGCGCGTAATACGCCGAAGCCTTTTCGCTCTTGCCGGACATCTCGGCCGCGCGGGCCGCTCCATAAAGCCCGTTGAACCGATTGGGATTGAACTTCAAATCGGTTTCATATTCCGCCAGAGCCTGGTCTGGATGCTTGGTCTCCATCAGCAAGTCAGCCAGCATCTCTCGCGCCGGAATATCCTCCGGTTCGTCGCCGGTCGTTTCCTCGCTCTCCGCGAGCTCGCGTAAGGTTTTGATGGCTTCATCATCTTTACCTTCCGCATGGGCCAGCCAGGCACCGGCTTCTTTCTGGTCGTCTTCGATGACCCCCGCCACCGACTTATTCTTTTTCTTCAGCATTTCCTGGCGAATGGATTCCAGCTCCGCAATGTTCTTTCGTGCTTCCGCCACATTCCCCGCCCGCGCTGCGCCAATCGTGCGCGCCCAGTAAGTAATCGCTTTGTCTCCGGAATCGGCTCCGGGAGCGGGCGACAATGCGGCAGCTTCCGCCCAATGGTGCAGCTCCAACGAATAGAGCGCGGGGAATTTTGACAACGCGTACGCATGCGGGTCATAACCCTTGCCGTACATGTCTTTCATCGGCGGCAAGCTCTTTATCTCCGCGATCACCTGCTGCGCATCGGCCTCGTGTCCACTCTGCATGTAGGCATAAACCAGAAAATCCATGGCATGAAACTGGTGGCCCTCGCCACCCATGTGCATGGCTGCGGTCTTACGGGTGGCGGCGATCGAAGCCAAGTTGGAATCAATATCGTCCTGCCACAAGCCAAGCCGGGCAAAAATGTGCGACGGCATATGCAGCGCATGGGGAGCTGCGGGAGCGATCTTTGCATAACTGCGCGCCGCCGGCAGTCCAAGCTCGGCCAATTGCGGCTTGTCATAACTGTGAATCAGGTAATGCGCCACTCCGGGATGGTTCGGTTCCTGCTTGAAAAGTGGCTCAAGTACAGCCGCTGCTTTTTTTCGATTGGCGAATGTGGTGTCCTCGTCGGGTTCCGACGCCAGCAGCGAAAGCGCATAAAAAACTGCTGCTTCGCGATCCGTCGAGTATCGTTGATAAACGGCTTCCATGGCCTGCGAGTAGGCTGTGGCCCGCGCTTCGTTGTCTCCTTTTTTTCGATAGAACGTGGCCAGCGCAGTGATGTAATCACGCTCGCGATCGGTCGCGGGATGCAACGACTGCGCCTTCTTCAGCTCTGCCATGCCACGCTTCACCGTGGCCGCATTGGGATGGTCCCAAAGCTGGTGCCATAAACTCATGGCTACGCCCCAGTGCGCCATGGCGCAACTGCCGTCATCTTTCGAGATCTGCTGGAACTCTTTTTCTGCTTCCTCATACCAGAAGGAATGCAGCAGGGCGACGCCACGTTCGAAAGCCTTCTGGGAAGATGCCGAACAGGAAACCGGAAAATGCACAGTCCCTAACTGTTCCACGGTCAGCTCTTCATGATGATGGTCTTCATCGGCCATCGCCAACACAGCGAACACGGCCACAACAACGAAAGCGAGCGCAACCCGTTTCATAGACAGCTCCATGGGAAGCGAGTCTAGACCGGTAGCGTTCGGCGGGTCAATCCGCACCAGTCAGGGATTGAGAGCATGGAAATGAAATGGTTCGACGATGTAGAAACGGCGGAAAGTTGGTTACTGCAGTCGAAAGCGTTCATTCATCAGCCGCTGCAATCGCGGCCGGTAGATTAGATCGTAGGCGAGTTCCTTGTCGGGAAACATGGCCAGGGCTGCGCGTTTGGCGTCGGCCGCCATTTCCGACGCTTCTTCCACGGTGAGGTTGCGATCCTGGCTGATGACCGACATGACCATGCTCATCATCATCTGCAATCGCCGGATGTTTCTGGTTTCCTGCTCCTTCTCGCTCAGGTGTGTGGCGAAATCAACCCGTTTTCCTGTACTCATACTGCCCCCAGACTCTTCAACTCTTCCATTAATTCGATGCGCCACCGCCATGGCACGTTGCGCTAATTACATTTCGTCGACAGGTGTTGGTCGGTCATACAACTGTATTTTGGGCATTTGGATCAGTTTGTTGCGAAACAATCCAGCACCCTTGTCAAGCTCCTGAGGATGCTCAGACTGCACCACTACCCAGAACGGTAGACTTCGGTTCTCGCGCGCGGCAGGTTACAATCACAAGGCTGCTTGATGGAACTGATGACGACAGCTTTCCTGTCTGCAACCCCGCTATTTTGATCGGAGGATCTATGAATAAACCCCCCGCACCGCGCCCGAATCCCAATGAAAAGCTGGTGCGAGTTTTCGATACCGAACAGGAATCCGAAGCTTTGGTCGTGCACGGCTTGCTCGAATCTTCCGGAATCGATTCCGATGTCACCTCCCTTGACGCACAACAAGACATTCTTCCCGGAGTTGGCGGCACGGTAATTTTGGTTCGTGAGGAGGATGCCGCCCAGGCCACCCAGGTAATCGAAGCCTATCGTCAGGCCCCGGCCGACGAAACCGCCGAGATTCAACTCAGTGGAACTCCTGGGGAATCAGAGGAAGAAGAGGACTGACGCTCTTCCCATCCATATAGAAAGTTACCGCACCGTTAAGATCAGTTCGATAAGTCTGGATGTGGGCAGCACCCAGCCGGGCCAGGACTTCTGCCCGCGGATGTCCATACGTATTTCGCGCTCCCACCGAGATCACCGCAAAGCGGGGATGAACGTGATCAAGAAACAATGGAGTCGTAGAGGTCGCGCTGCCATGGTGGCCCACTTTTAACAAATCCGCTTCTGGGGACTCTCCGGCAATCTGTTCTTCCGATTTTTTTTCCGCGTCGCCTTCGAGCAGCGCGGCGGTCTTGCCATAGCTCACTTTCAGTACCAGTGATTCGTCATTACGGCGCGACAGCGTGTCAAGCGCGCCCGGCGCAAGGACTCGCACTTCGGCTCCGCCAAAATCGAAGCTGTCTCCGGCCTGGTACCGGACCACACGTACGCCCAACGACTCCGCCTGCTGCAGCAGAGTTTTCATCTGTAAGTCAGAGGGATCGCTGAGCCACAATTCCAGCGGACGAAAATTCGCCAGAATCGCTGCCGCCCCGCCCATGTGATCTGCATGCGAATGCGTGATTGCAATTGCGTCCAGATGAGTGATGGACCGCGACCATAGGTAGGGTGAAACCACATCTTCGCCGATATCCAGATCGGAATGCACCCACTGCGGCAGACCTCCCGCATCGACCAAAAGCGTTCTTCCAGTTGGAGACACCAGCAAAATCGAATCACCCTGCCCGACATCGATCACGGTCATCTCCATTACCGCAGGGCGAACCTGGGGACGCGGCGGCACCGCCGAAATCCACGCTGCACTTGCCGCCAGCGCAGCGACGCCGGCAACGGCCAGCCATGCGCGCCGGCGTACCAAAACCATGGCCAGCACGATTGAAAGAATAGTGAGCAATATGAGAACGGTTCCCGGCGTGGCCACCCGGAGATCGGCGACCTGCAGTCCTCCCAACCGACGCACCGTTCCCGCAATCCCTTGGAGTGCAAAGCCCGCAATCAACACCGGTATCTTGGCCAGTGTCTGCGAAACATAGCTGAGCGATGTCGCCGCCACTGCCGCCGGCATCAGCAATTCCATCAAAGGAACCACCAGCATGTTGGCCGGCAATCCCACAACGGTTGCCCGATGAAAATAGAAAGCCATCGGCAGCGCCAGCCCAATCTGCATCACCATCGACACCAGCAACAACTCCGTCGCTCCCAACAACACGCGCGTACTAGTTGCCAACGCCGGTAACGGAACACGCTTTCCAGCAAAGTTCTGTAATCGTCCGGCAATCATTCGCAAATCCAGTCGAAATTGCACGACCTTCGCAGGTAAGACAAGATCGTAGGACAGCGAATTGATGTGCCTGGCGCCTCGCAAAAAAGGCTGGGTCGTGCGTTCCAGGATTGGGATCGCCACCGCCGCGACCAGCCACACGCACAAGAACGTCAACTGGAAACTGGCGCCGAACAGAAGCTGCGGATTCACTACCAGCAGCGCCAGCGCCGCCGCGCCAATGGCGTTCAGCATAGACTTCTCGCGGTAGAACAGCCGTGCGCCCAGATAGAGAGCCAGCATCAGCGTAGCCCTCCACACCGGCGAACCCAGGGCAGTCAGCGTCGCATAGGCGCCCATCAACGACACTGCAAGAACCGACGCGAACAAGTCCCCGACCCGCATCTGGCGCAGAAACCAGAATGTGACCAGCGCGAGAATGCTCACATTCATTCCTGAAACCACCAGGACGTGATAGGTCCCGGAGCGTTGAAAGTTCGCGCGTGTCGAGCGGTTGATGAAGGCGTCCTCCCCGATGACCATTGCATCCATCAGCCCGGCTTCAGGGGGCGGCCAGAGCGCGTGAACTCTATCGATGATGCTGCGATGGATTCGCGAGCGCCACCATTCGATCCGGTTCCCGACAAAGCCGGGAAGGACCGTAATGTTTTGCGCTTTTGCCGACGCCAGGGCCACAATTTCGTTCTCCGCCAGGTATGCGCGATAGTCGAATGCGCCCGGATTGCGGTAATTATGCGGCGCTGAAATTTTCGCGGGAAACCGTATACGGTCGCCGTAACGGAATGACATTGCCGGCACGATGTCGGTCTCTGGCTTGGCTCGCTGTTCGTAAACAGTGAGGCGCACGCCTGACGTAACCGTCTGATTCCCGTCACCCGCGGCCACCGATTCAGTTTCCACCTCCAGCCGCTGCCGGAAGCCGCCGGAGCCATCCTCTTGCGGCGTTCCCTCCCTGGTCACGTGCGCAGTTACCATGACCTCGGGTTCGCCGGCAAATTGAAGCACGCCGAAACTGCCCGCAGCACTTGGGCTGCGAAGCTGAATCATGAAAGCTCCCAGCAAAAAGAACGCACCTAAGCCGAGCGCGAATGCCGGCCTGCCCCGCTTCCTCAGCAAATAAGCGCTCGAGCCCACAAAGACGACCCACGCCGCCACCCACCAGCTTGGCGGCCGCCAGGCATGAACGCCCGCGGCGATTCCTGCCGCAAAGGCCAACGCCGCCCACAGCAAGGGCTGCCGTCCAACGGGAACCCGATGTGTACCCTGACCCGTGTTTGTCTTTGAATGCAAATCGTCACTGAGGTGGAAGGGGCCTTCGCCTGTCAGAAATCAGCGATTCAGTCGAATTGAAATTTCAAGGCCTAGCGTGCGAGATGGAAGACGCTTTCCATGTGGTAGGTCTGGGGAAATAAATCCAAGAGATGCGCCTCCTCCACACGGTATCCGGATTGAAGCAGGCGAACCAGGTCGCGAGAGAGAGTCGCAGGATCACACGATACATACACGATGCGCGGCGCTCCTAACTTCACCAGCCCTTTGATCACTCTCTCGCCCAACCCACTGCGCGGCGGATCCACAACCACAAGCGACGGACGCAATTTGCCCGTGACATTCTCCAGGTACCGCTCGGTGGTAGCTCGAACCGCCTTCACGTTCGCGGGCGAATTGTATAGCAGATCGGCATGAGAAGTCGGTGACGACTCAACCGCAATCACGCGCTCAAATTCCCGATTCAGGACAGAGGAGAACAGTCCGACGCCTGCATAGAGATCGAGCGCAGTCCCCGTCGCGCCGGCTGTCTGGTTATCGCCCCGCCCGTGAACAACGGTTTCCACCAGTTCATCCGTGAGATGCCGATTGACCTGAAAGAACGATCCGGCGCTGACGCGATACGAAGCCAGCCGGGTTTCGTAAACAAGATTGCCGCCACCACCAACTTGCCTGGGATCGCGCTCGTCCGTCTTGAGACCACGGGCCGCAAAGAACGCAACTCCGGAAATCTCGGTCAGAACATCTTTCAAAACCGCATCGAAAAGCTCAGTGGAAAATTCGGGCCAACAGTACACCTCGCACTGCAGCAGCGTGTCATCCGCATTGGCGAAAAATTCAATCTCCTGAATGCCTTGTGCAATCTTGCCGGCGCGTCCCAATTTCCAAAGTTCCGCCAGCGCCCGATTGATCAATGGAGAGCTGATCGGACACTCTTCCACCGGCAGCAACTGGTGAGAGTTGAACCTGTAATATCCAGCGGCAAATTCCGGCTTGATTTGTACCTTGAAGCGTGAACGGTTGCGGTAATTCCACGGCGGAGAGGGGTGAACCTGTAACTCCGTATTCAATTCCAGCCGGGCAATGCGCCGCAGACTTTCTCGGAGAATCGCAGATTTGATTTCCAACTGGTGAGCATAGTCAGTGTGCTGGTACTGACATCCGCCGCAGCGCTGGAAGTAGGGACACTTCGGATCAATTCGGCGGGCAGCAGGGGTGACAACTTCTTTCAGGCAGGCACGGACGAATCCAGGCTTCTCTTCCTGGATGTCCGCTTCCACAACTTCTCCGGACAGCACAAACGGCACGAATATCGCCTTACCCGGACCACGATCGTCAGCGGGAAGCCGGCCAAGCCCGTCTCCGCCATAAACCAGCTTTTCAACTGTCAGTCGCAAGCCAAGATTCTACAGGGAGAATGTAGGCGCGAGGGCACGTGTGCCCGCAGGCGACCCGCCCGCGGTTTTTGACTTCCTAACTCTCGCGGGCCAGTCGCCCGCGACCACACATGTAATGGCAGCTCGCCTACATATAAAACAAACTCAACCGGGGCAGGCCATACTTCTCCAGCAATCGCTTATGCAGATACTGCTTCTGCAGCTGACCGATTTGCGCTGCCGGCATTTTGCTCCGGTATGGACTCAGTTCTCGATCGGCCTGGGCCCGGACCGCGACAATCTCCTCGTCGGGCGTCGCCGCCAGCAACACTGCAAATAATTTTTCCTCCAGCACGGTCAGCCGCCGTTCCAGGTCTTCCAGGCGTGGCGAAGCGCGCTCGATTTCTGCAGCCAGCTCACGTAAAGTGTTCGCTGTTGCTCGCGCCGCCGTCGCTCCGGAAATCCCCTCACGCTCGGGTAACTTCGCGGTCAGAAGCAAGTCGGCGTTGCGCCGCAAGAAAGAGATGATGTCCGTGCTCTGAAATCCCGCCGCCGTCGCTGCCGGCTTCTCCCCGCTGGACGCGCCGACCGCGGCCTCCTTCATCTCTTCAGCCGCAGCCAGTACCTCCTGCGCGCAGTACGCCAGGCTATTCACTTTGCGTGGGGTAGGCCGCTTTTCATAACGCTCAAAGGCCCCATCGATGCCGCGCAAAACCGCTTCCAGCGGGATGCCCGCATCTTTCCAGGTTTCGATCAGCGCCCAGTCCAGAGTGGAAAGCAGAAGCAGGCCGCCTCTGCGCCGTTGAAATTGTTCTTCGATTTCGGTGAAGTAGTTGAAGTAATTTTCCACGGACAATCAGCCGGTTCGCGGCTTGCGGCTGGCCGGGGCAAGCGCAGGCGTTTTAACGGACGCAGCGTCGCGGTCACGCTTGAGGTCGGCGTTTCGCTCCCATATGAGTCGCAAACCGTCCAACGTAAGCAGATCGTCCACGTGTTTGATGTATTTCGATCCTTTGCCGATCAGTGCGGCCAGACCGCCGGTAGCCACCACGGTGGTTTTCTCACCCATTTCTTCCAGCAGGCGTTGCAATATTCCGTCCACCAGCCCCAGGTATCCGTAATAGAGACCCGATTGCAGGCTGCCTACGGTGGTGCTGCCAATCACGCGCGCCGGCTTGCGGATTGCCACGCGCGGCAAGCGCGCAGTCTTTTCGAAGAGAGCGTCGGCGGAAATTCCAATGCCCGGACAGATCACCCCGCCCTGATATTCGCCCTTGGCCGACACGCAATCGAATGTGGTCGCGGTGCCGAAATCCACCACGATGCAGGGGCCACCGAATTTTTCGAATGCGGCAACCGAATTCACGATCCGGTCCGCGCCCACCTCGGCGGGATTTTCATAGAGCACCGGCATTCCCGTCTTTACCCCGGGCTCGATAAAAAGCGGACGGGTATTGAAATAGCGCTCGCACACCTGGCGCAAAGTGGAATCGACCGGCGGCACCACGGAAGAAATAATGATGCCGCGGATACCCTTGACTTCAATCTTGTCCATGGCAAACAGGTTGCGGAAGAGCACCCCATACTCATCGACGGTTTGCGTCGCAATCGTGGCCACACGCCAGTTCGCCACCAGCGACTCGTAGCGCTCGGAGTCAGCTCCGTCGCCCGACTTTCTGGAGAAGACTCCCAGCACCGTGTTGGTGTTTCCCACATCCAGCACAAGCAGCATTGATCCCTACTTCTGTCTTACCGTACCACTCAGGACCGTTCGCAAACCGTCAGTGGTTCGCACCTGCAGGAATCCGCGCGGATCCAAACCCTCTGTGACTCCTTCAAACCCGCCGTTCTCCTCGACCACCACGCGCCGGCCTCGCACCGAGGACGAACGCTCCTGAAAACGCCGCAGAATCGACTCATGAGCCCCCGGCTTTTCAAGAAAATCCCGGTATTCGCGATCGAGCGATTTTAGCAAAGCCGCGCACAGTTCCACCCGCGACCATTCCGTCCCGCTGACCAGCCGCAGTGATGTAGCGACAGGTTGCAGTTCGAGCGGAAACTTCGCCTGATTTACGTTGATTCCGATTCCCACCACGATGTGACGTACGCGGGTCGGCTCGGCATTCATCTCGGTAAGAATTCCGCAGAATTTCTTGTTATCGATCAGCACATCGTTGGGCCATTTCAGGTCAGGCGAGACTCTGCCATCGACCTGCTGTACTGCGGAATGCACCGCCAGCCCCGCGGCCAACGTCAGTACCAGAGCCTCCGAAGGAGGCAGCACCGGGCGCAGCACTACCGAACAATAGATTCCCGCCGAGGCCTCCGACTCCCAGTGGTGCGCTCCGCGCCCGCGTCCGGCGGTCTGCTCTTCTGCCACGAAAACGCTGCCTTCGGGCGCACCCGCGGCGGCGCGCTCCATGGCCTCGTTATTAGTTGAGCCGATCCGGTAATAGTGATGAAAGTTGCGGTGAATGTCGGCGCCGAAAATCGTGCCTCGCAGCCCCGCTGCCAGCATGTCGGGCAGCAGTAAATCAGGTACGGCTTTGAGCTGATATCCGGTCGCCGGATGCCCTTCAATCTCAACCCCGAGCGTACGTAATTGCTGCACCAGTCGCCAGACCTCGGAACGGCTGGTGCCGATCTCGTCGGCTATCTTCGTGCCGCTCACCACCACGGTTGCGTGGTCCATCAGCAGGCGCACGACCAGCCCCAGGCGCAAATCCGTCCGCTGCGGCGCAAACTCGTGGGTTTGCCTGTGTGCCCGCGGACGACCTGCGCGCGAATTCTCGATGGAATTCCGAACTGTAGAATCTTCCGTAATGCAAAGAATTATGCGGTAGCCCGCCAGAAAGAACAAATGAACAAAATGGAGGACGGGCGTCCTCGCCCGTCAACGTGCTGAACTTGGTGATAGACAGCTGAAAGCTTTTTCGTCACACCGGCGAAACTCGCAAACTCATATCCACCGCCATCGCCGATTGAGTCAGCGCCCCAACAGAAATAAAATCAACTCCGGTTTCGGCATAGGATCGAACGTTCTCCAGCGTAATCCCGCCAGAACACTCCACCGGAATCCGCCGTCCAATTTCAGCGCAGCGGGCGACCGCAATTTTCACCAGCGCCGCCGGCATGTTGTCCAGCAGGACCGCCTCAGCGCCATGGGCCAACGCTTCTTCCAGCTCCGCCAGCGTTCGCACTTCCACTTCAATCGGTTGCGATCCCCGGCGGTTGCGATGCGCTCTTTCAAGCGCCGGCGCTATGCCTCCAGCCAATGTAATGTGATTATTCTTGATCAACACACCCTCGGAAAGATCAAGACGATGATTCTGACCGCCGCCGCAACGTACCGCGTATTTGTCCAGCATGCGCAGGCCGGGCGCGGTCTTTCGCGTGTCCAGGATCTGCGCCCTGGTTCCGGAAACTGCCTCCACGAACATGCGGGTCAGCGTAGCGATCCCGCTCAGCCGCTGCAGAAAATTCAGAATCACGCGCTCACAGGAAAGAATAACCCGGGCATTGTGCCGCACCACCGCGATCGTCTGCCGGTGGTGCAATCGAACCCCATCAAAGATTTCTGGATGGCTGGTGACCTCGTAATGCGAAGTTACGGCTCCATCCAGAATGGCGTAGACGTCGAGAATGCGGGAAACGCAGCCCAATCCCGCCAGAATGCAATCCTGTTTTGCAACGATGGTGCCCGCGGCACGCTGGCTGGGATCGATGCAGGCATAACTGGACGCATCGCTGGTGGCGCGGTCTTCCAGCAGCGCATTCTCGACAATCGCGGTAATCCGCCGTCCATTCCAATCCATAATCAAACTGAGAACTGAGAACCAGGAACTAAGAACTGGGTTTCAAAATTAGTCCTTGGGTTCTTGAAATGCCAGTCACGTCACCCTAACTGCTCAAGACTATTGAGTATTTTTTCTCGCAACCCTTCCAATTCTGTCAGACGCGTCCGCATTCCATCGACCACTTTGGCCGGAGCTTTGGCCAGGAATTGTTCATTGCCCAACTGCCGCTGTCCGTTAGCCATTTCTTTTTCTACTTGCTCCAGCTCTTTTTTAAGACGCGCGCGTTCGGCTGCCACGTCGATCTTCTTCTCGAAAACCACGTGAACATCGAACCGCGCCGTGGATCGTGCGCCCGCGACCTTCGCCAACGAGCTGTCGACGAAGGTTACAACTTCCACGCTGGCCAGGCGCTCGATGGCACTCAGATTCTGTTCCAGCAGTGATTTGATGGCTGCATCCGGTGCGAAAACTTGAATCGGAACCTTCTGCTTCGGCTCGACTTTCAATTCCGCGCGCAAGTTTCGGACTGCAACGATCAAATCCTGCACAATCGCCATGCTGGTCTCGGCCGCCAGGTCAACCTGCTTTTCATTCACCTGGGGATACGCAGCCAGCGCGATCGATTTCAGCGGCGGATTGCCATCGTAAACTGCATGCCAGATTTCTTCCGTGATAAATGGCATCACCGGATGCAGAAGCCGTAACGAGGCCTCAAACAAACTCACCAGATTCCCGCACGCAATGCCGGCGGCGGCCCCATTCTCGGGACCGAGCCGCGATTTCACCAGTTCGATATACCAATCGCAGAAATCGCCCCAGAAGAAATCGTAAATCCGGTTAGCGGCCTCGTGAAAACGATACGTCTGCCAGGCCTCGTTTACATCTTGGTTCACCCGCTGAAAACGCGAGAGAATCCAGCGATCTTCGAGAGTGGCCGCCTGGAAACCGCCCAATCCAGCATGCAGACTCTTGAGAAACTCCTGCTGCTTCCAGACTCCAGCCTGTTCAGCCCGATCCACATTCATGAACATGAAACGCGCCGCATTCCAGATCTTGTTGGCGAATGCTCGATAGCCGTCAGTCCGGCTCTCGCTGAAGGCAATGTCGGTGCCCGGCGCCGCCATAGCCGCCAGCGTGAAACGGGTCGCGTCCGTGCCGAAGCGCTGAATAATGTCCAGGGGATCGATCACGTTCCCTTTGGTTTTCGACATTTTCTGCCGGTCGGCGTCGCGCACCAGCGCATGAATGTAAACCTGGCGGAAGGGCACGCTGTCATCCTTCTTGTCGGCCCAACCGCTGGCTGCTTTCAAGGCAGGATCCTGCCGATGCTCCTGCATGAAGTGGCAGCCGAACATGATCATTCGGGCCACCCAGAAAAACAGGATCTCGTACGCCGTAATCAACAGCGTCGTGGGATAGAAAGCTTCCTGATCGCGAGTCTTCTCCGGCCAACCCAGCGTGGTGAACGGCAGCAGCCCGGACGAAAACCATGTGTCCAGCACATCGGTGTCCTGTTTGAGTTTCGACTCCTGGCACTTCGTACACTTCTCCGGCGTTTCACGGGCGACAATGATTTCTCCACACTTGCAGTGCCACGCCGGAATTCGATGTCCCCACCACAATTGCCGCGAAATGCACCAGTCGTGGATGTTGTGCATCCAGTTCAGATAAATCTGCTTGTAATTCTCCGGGACAATCGTGATCTCGCCGTTTTCCACCACTTCGGTTGCGCGATCGGCCAGCGGCTTGATCTTGATGAACCACTGAGTCGAAAGCCGCGGCTCGACCACGGTCCCACAGCGATCGCATTTGCCAATGGCGATCGTGTAGTCTTTCTCGCCCACCAGAAATCCCTGCGCGCGCAGGTCTTCGAGCACACGCTCCCGCGCGGTATGGCGACTTAACCCCGCATAAGCGCCGGCATTCTGATTCATGTGAGCATGCTCATCCATGAGATCGATCTGCGGCAGATTGTGCCGCAGGCCGGCCTGAAAATCGTTGGGATCGTGTGCCGGAGTGACTTTCACCGCGCCTGTGCCAAACTCAGGATTCGCCAGCTCATCGGTGATGATCGGAATCTCCCGATTCATCAGCGGCAGCAGAACTTTCTTTCCGTGCAGATGCTGGTAGCGTTCGTCTTTCTCGTTTACCGCTACCGCGGTGTCGCCCAGCATCGTTTCCGGACGGGTCGTGGCCACCGTGATGAACTCATCGCTTCCAACCACGGGATAGCGAATCTCGTACAGCTTGCCCTGAACCTCTTCGTGCTTGACCTCGAGATCGGAAATCGCGGTTTCGCATCGCGGACACCAGTTGACGATGTACTTGCCGCGATAGATCAACCCTTCTTCATAAAGACGAACGAAGACTTCGCGCACGGCGCGCGATAGCCCTTCATCCATGGTGAAATACTCGCGGTCCCAATCGACCGACGCGCCCAGCCGCTTCATCTGGTCAAGAATGGCGCCGCCGTAATGCCGCTTCCATTCCCACACCCGCTCGATGAAGGCTTCGCGCCCCATGTCCTGCCGCTTCTTGCCTTCGCTTGCCAGCTGGCGCTCCACCATCATCTGGGTCGCAATACCGGCGTGGTCGGTGCCCGGAAGCCACAGCGTCAAAAAACCGCGCATGCGATGCCAGCGCACGATGATGTCCATCTGCGTCTGGTTCAGCATGTGGCCCATATGCAGGCGCCCGGTCACGTTCGGAGGTGGAAGCAGCAAAGTGAACACCGGCCGCTTCTCCCCAGGCCCAGGCGTCGGCGCGGAGAACAGCTTTTCTTTGACCCAGTATTCCGCCCAGCGCGTTTCAATCGCGCCCGGTTCGTACGCTTTGGATAATTCGTGCGCCATGGATTGTCTTGCAGTCAGCTCTCAGCTCTAAGTTTCAGCCAGCGGCTTCAGCCAGCACCAATGCTGGTGCTACCCCGTCGGTCCAATCGACCATAATGGTCAGGAACGAAATGCTGAAGGCTGATCGCTGAAAGCTGAAAGTGGATATTTGATATTACAGGCCGGAGAAAAGCAGGGTCAAACCACCCGAGGGGTAGTGTACGGCGACGGCAAAAATCGCCATTACGCTCATTGAGCGGAACAGACCCCCAGGAGGCCGTCTAGACTCATTGAGTGTAATCGCCTGATTTCGTCAGTTGATCTTGCCTGCGCTGGTCTTGCACGGCATGTGGCGCAACTGGGGGACGCTGGCTGATAATGCAGGACCACAACACAATGGTAGTCGACTTACCCGCACGGTGAGGAGATTGTCGCCCGATTCGGTATCAACTGTTCAGAACAAGCGTTTAGACTCATTGATGCCAGCCAGGGCCGGCTACCTCGATGAGTGAAATGGCGATTTTCGCCAACCTCGTCTAAAAGTGGTACATACTTTCGACTCGGAAGCCTCTGCATTGTCGTGATGATGTAGCTCACATCTATTACCGGAGTTTGAAGACGGTCAGAGCTCCCGCAGATTTGATCAAGTTCTTCGGGTCTTTTACTGGAGGATGCCCGAAAACACCGAGTCGCCATCCGGGAACGAGTGGTCCAAGGAGCCGATATGAAGTCTCGGCGCTGGCTCAGCTTCGGCTGCGTGACTGGGCTCATTTTCTGCGCGGGTGCACTCATTGCGGCTACCTGGGAAAAAACCGGGATACCAGTTGCTGGCGTCACCCCACCTAAAAGCACTGCCGTAAATGAGTACGTCGACTCCCGGCTTTGCGCGGGCTGCCATAGTCAAATCTATAAAAACTATCGGCAGACGGGAATGGCCAAATCCCTGTTTAAGCCCACTTCTGCGAACGCAATCGAAGACTATCAAGGGAACACGCAGTTCTACCACTCCCTCTCTGACACGCACTTCTCGATGATTTTTCGCGACCAGGCCTATTACCAGAGACGGTGGCAAATCGGCTCCGACGGAAATGAGACGAATGTCGAAGAGATGAAAATTGACTACGTGATGGGTGCAGGCGACCACTCGAGGTCCTACCTGCACCGTACCAAACGAGGAACGCTGATCGAACTTCCTCTGGGTTGGTATACGGAACGAGGTGGATATTGGGCCATGAGTCCAGGATTCGATTCCCGTCATCCGCAGACCCGGCGATTGGTTTCGTATGGATGCGTATTTTGTCACGATGCATATCCTCAAGTGCCTTCCGGAAGCGATGTTCCGGACGCTGATCCGGTCTTTACCGGGGACCTTCCTGAAGGGATTGATTGTCAACGATGTCATGGTCCGGGCGGCCAACATATTCGAGCAGCCCAGGCAGGCGCTGAGGTTTCGGACATCCGTAGCAGAATTGTGAATCCTGCACGGCTAAGTTCAAAGCTGCAGATGGAACTCTGCATGCAATGTCACCTGGAGCCCACGAGCGGCCGCCTACCAGCTTTACTGAGACGATTTAATCGCGGGATATTTTCCTACATCCCAGGACAACCCCTTGAGGACTACGTCCTCTACTTCGATCATGCCCCTAACACGGGATACGATGACAAATTTGAATTCGTGAGTGCTGCCTATCGCCTTCGGAAATCCCGTTGCTTTTTAGAGAGCAAGGGGGCGCTGACATGCCTGTCCTGCCATGATCCACATCGCAAGCTCCCCACAGGCGAGGAAGCCACAAGCTACTATTCCGGGCAATGCCGCCATTGTCATGAAACCGTAATTAAGACCCTGGTTGCCCAGGGCAAGCACCCGGATGCAGCTGACTGCGTTTCGTGCCACATGCCAAAAAGGAGAACCGAGGATGTAGTTCACGCACTCGTCACCGACCATTTCATTCAGCGTAAGGTCCCAATGCGCGATCTTAAGGCAGAGCTTCAGGAACGTGATTTGACTGATGCAGAGGAATACCACGGAGAAGTGGTCCCGTATTATCCGTCGCCCCTGCCGAAAACGATCGAAAACAACCAATATCTTGCTGTAGCGCAAGTGGCTCGTCAGAATAATCTGGAGAAGGGAGTAGCCGATCTGACCCGAGAAATGAACCAACATCCTCCTCGCGCGGAGGAGTTTTACATGGCACTTGGGAATGCCCGGAAAGACAGCGGAAATTCGAAAACGGCCGTTGAAGCGTTTGAAGAGGCAGTTCGCATCGAGCCAGAATCTGTGACAGCGTTACGGTCCCTGGCCGCTAGTTTAAAAACATCGGGGAATGTCTCACGAAGCGAGCAGATATTGAACCGGGCGCTCGACTTGGCGCCTCTCGACGGCAGCACCTGGAATCAATACGCGATGCTTGAGGCCGACCTAGGGCGAACCGGTCGCGCAATCGAGAAACTTCAGAAAGCGCTTGTGCTAAATCCAGATTTGCCGGAGGGCGACCTGAACCTTGCCACCCTCCTGGTCCGCGAAGCGCAGATGGAACCTGCCGAATTAGCCTTGAAACGCGCCCTAAGCATTGATCCGTACGACGCGGCTGCTTACGATCTGATGGGGCGGGTGCTGGCAGCGAAGAATGAAATGTCTACCGCTCTCGATAGGTTCCAAAAAGCAACGCAACTTCGTCCCGACGATGGACGCTATCTTTATAACTATGCTCTGGCGCTGGTAGCCGCCCAGCGGTTCGACGAAGCGCATACACAAGCGCAAGCCGCAGTGAAGGCGGATCCTAATCTCGCCGAAGGCCACGTATTGTTGGGTGAACTTTTCGCCAGACAACAGCAATTGGCGGAGGCGGTGAGTGAGTATCAGCAGGCGGTGAAACTACAGCCTGATTTCAGTCTGGCACACCTGGATTTAGGGTTGGTTCTGGCCGCACAAGGAGATCTGCAGAGCGCGACTGAGCACCTACGCAAAGCCGCAGCCGGCACAGACTCGAACGTCGCCCGCCAAGCCGCCGAGGTCCTCCGGCGAATCAGCAATCATTAAGGTTGGCCCACCTGAAATCATGCGGATTCTTGTCGGGGTTGGGAGCATTTGCCCGATCCGGGTCAATGAGTGTAATGGCGATGTTACAAGAGCCAACAACAGTCATTAAAAAAGAGGAATCACCGCTTCAACCACAGTTCCCGGCTCCGCGCGAAGGATCTTTACCTCGCCCCCGAGCTGTTTCACTCGTTCCCGCAGGCTGCTGACTCCGACGCCCGCAGTAGGTGCCGGGCCGCCCGTCGCTTCATCGATTGGCATCCCAACACCGTAATCGCGGATTCTCATAAAAACACGGTCAGTTTGAACATGAATCTCGATGCGCGCATCATTGCTACCCGAGTGGCGTTGAACGTTTGTTATCGCTTCCTGAATGATGCGAAAAATAGAAGTCTCGATATCGGTAGACAGCCGTGGGAACGAATCTGGCTTGCAATCAAGAGTGACGCGCAAGGTACTTCTCTTCCTAAGCCCATCGATAAACAAATGCAATGCTGCCATCAGACCTGACTCATCGAGAAGAGGTGGATGTAGCATGTAGGAAAGATTTCTCACTTTCGCCAATGCGTTCTCTGTCAATCTAATCGCATCCTCTCGCGAGGGAAACTGCGGTGCGGTGTCCAGATTCATTTTCAAGGAGATGAGTTCTTGCCCCAAATCGTCGTGCAACTCTCGGGAAATGCGACGACGCTCCTCATCTTGAAGACTCACAAGCCGACCGGACAAACGTTGCAATTCAGAGTTCCTGAGTTCGAGTTGGCTGCGAGATTCCGTCAACTGAGCCATTCGGCGTCGAAGCTCTTTATTCAATTCCTGCGTACGTTCTTCGAGTGCCCTCCGTTCACTCAGGTCGCGGGTAACCTTCGAGAACCCTCGCAATTCGCCGCTTTTGGGATTACGCAGAGCGGTGATGACGACCGAAGCCCAAAATGTGGTGCCGTCTTTTCTCACACGCCAGCCTTCGTCCGAGAAACGTCCGGTTGCTGAGGCAATTTCCAGCTCTCTCGCAGGCCACCCGCTTTCCTTCGCGTCCCGTGAATAAAACTGGGAGAAGTGCTGCCCGATGATTTCAGAGGCCTCGTAACCTTTGATGCGAGCTGCGCCTGCGTTCCATGTCATGACTTTGCCTTCAGAATTGAGCAGGAAGATGGCATAATCTTGAACACCCTCAACCAGCAGGCGGAAAATTTCGTCAGTTTGAGCCCATGCGTCCGCAAGATTGTCGGAATTGTCTGATTCGCGTGCAATATTGGGCATCGTGTTGATTTGAACGTTCCCCCGCATCAGCATATTCACAAGCGTGGATGATGTAAACAGGGGATTACACTCATTGAGAAATTCGGACGAACCTGGTCAACGACTGTAATGGTGATGTTTCACCAGTCAGCAATTCGTTAGGCCTTCTAAGGGGGATCCCAAAGCCTCAATCCAGTGGGATTACTTCCGGATTGCCGACATACACGAGGGATCGGGCGATACATCGGATCCGATGGCGACCGAACCCGGACTTCACATTTCGAATTGCGGCCGTTCCTCTCACTGTGGCTTATTCGCAGAATACAGATACCGCAGTAAACGCCTTTCTGCCGTCAAGCTGTGCACGCACGACAGAAACCGTTGCAGCCCTTCGAAGTTGCTGTTGCCTTCCGCTGCGATCAGTTCCTTCGATCTTTTCTTTCGGGCCTCATACCACAGCTTCGCGATTTGGGCTGCGCTGTCGGTCGTATCCGTCACGCTGATCCGGTGAAACCCTGCTCTCGCAATCAGCCGTTCATTTTCTCCCGGCGGACTGTACACGTAGAACCCGATGGAGCTACGGGTGGCGATTTCTTCGTGGGAAATCATGCCGCCTACTACCAGCGCGTCACTAAACAGCATTCGTCCACCGGCCTTCAGAATGCGAAACATCTCGCCGAGCACTCCGGGACGTCCTGCAAGATGGCACAAGACATCATTCGAGAATACCGCATCAAAAGTTCCGTCCTTAAAGGGGAGCTCTTTCGAAGTGTCGCACCGTTCGAAACGAACCTTTCACCGAGACCTCTGGCGGCAGCAAGTTGGTTCGCGTTCTGAACTCCCGGCTCATTAATATCCAGGCCCACCAGTCGACAACCCACGGTCTGCGCCAGGTATAAGGCATATCCACCAGAACCGCACCCGACTTCAAGCACTGATGAGTCAGGTTTTAAGGCAAGCCGGGAGGGGATCTCTCGTGACTCTTCCGTTGTTGTCCAGCCGGTTTGACCAAAATCCTCTCCATAGGTTTCTATTCGTACTTGTCGGTACACCTCTGACGCGTAGTTTGCGTATGCGCTGCTGTAGAGATCCACTTTCGCGGACATGGGGTCACCTCCTGCAAATGCGGGCGGATGGGCTAGCTTAACTCAAACTTCACACTACGTGAGATGTTGTTCGAAGCGCCGAGAGAGGATGCAGCTTCGCAAGTCATATCGAAAAACGCGTTTGCGGTTGATTACCTGGCGAGTAGGGGCAGACAGGAAGCAACTGTTGTTATCAGGCGATTACACTCACGACCCGGCATTACGATCTTGTGCCCCTGGAGGTGTCCTAGTTTGGGGGTCGCTTGCCAGATTCACCCAAGACCATGGTTCGGTACATTCTCTCGACCATGGCCTTCTGTGCCGGGGTCATCGGGCCATCTTCTTTCAGACCCATCTGCTTGAGGGAACGCCTGTACACTTCTTCACGTTCCTTAAGCGTCAGATCCTTGGCCTGCTCGGAGTCCAGCATCTTGAGAGCGTTGCGCTGGATGCGGGCATCTTCGGCCGCCTTCTCCTTCGCTTCTTCCTCCGACCGCCTCTGCTCTGCCTCACCTATCGAATGAATTTCGGAGCGCATTGCAGACGACCTTTGTTGTGTCTCCGGCGTGCAGACACCGAACTCCTCTATCAAGCCCATGACATCCTCGGCGTCGAGGAAACGCACCTTGTGTTGCATTACGGCTTCCCGAACAGGAATGAGCGCCGCCTCGCATTGTGAGGCCAAGGCAAACTGTACTCCGACGTGAAGATCATGATCAGCCGCAAGATCAATCAAGGTCGGAACATCGGTCGGAGTGAGTTTCTGAGAAAGGGTGTTTAGTGATTGGCTGCTATAGCCCATTCCGTGCGCGCCTGGAGTTCGGCTGTGGAGAATAATCTGTCGAACCTGTTCGATAGACTTCGCGCCTACCGTCGGCGATTGTGCGTTTGCAGCCAGATGAAGGCTGCCAAGAAGAAGTAGTAAAGCTAAGTTCACAGGCACAATCTAGCATGACGAGTTTCTTTCCCTAGGCAGGAAATGGGCCGGAACGATATCTGTTGTAATCAGGCGATTACGCTCATTGACCCCCGGACAGCACTGCCGCTTCCACAATGAGTGTAATGGCGATTTTTCGCGAACCATCACGATGTCTGCTCGATACTGGCTAAAAGCCGTACTTGAGCATAGCTATTTCGCAGCGGTTACCATGATTTCAACGCGAACGCCTGCATGCCAGAGCGGCGCTCCAACACAAACACGCACGGGCGGATTTTGTCGATCGACCCAGCCGTTCCAGACTGCGTTGTGATCGTCAAAATCACTCATATCGGCCAGCCAGACCTGGGCCACCAAAAGCTTCGATTTATCGGTACCAGCCATTTGTAAAAGCTGGTCGATACGCTCTAGCACCTGTCTGGTCTGCGCCTTGACATCGCCGACCGGGTCACCCGGAATGCCGCAGAGGCTAACGACGTCGTTATGTACGAGGGCATAGCTGATAATCGGAACTGTTTTCATACCCGGAACCGTCATGCCTTCGGTCGTTCCCAGCCGTTGAATAGTCATCTGCTCTTCTCCTCGTCAAAGGAACTTGGCTTTTAGTATCCTTGTCACAAGTAAAGCGGTACAACTTTTTCGTTAGAGCACGAATAGTTAACGGTAACAGGCGATTACACTCATTGACCCGGTGAGGCCGGGCATCCCCGCAATGAGTGTTCGATTTTCCGTAGAACACACTCATCTCATTCAGAGTAAGCAACCCCGATCAAATCCCCATGCCGTATAGAATGAAACGTTTGTGGTGAGCCACCGGACCAGACAATAAAAGAAAAAAAGGAAACAAATGAGACAGTTTTTAATTGCGGCATTATTTTTAGCTTTGCTGGTAACTCAAGCCCACGCCCAGATCAATGCCGGCGCGCAGGCACCCAATGCCCTCCTGCCTTTCACGGTGACCCAGATAACCACCCTGAAACTGCCGTGGAGGATCGCCTTCCTGCCCGACGGGCGGATGCTGATTACCGAAAAGGTCGGCGGCTTGTGGCTGGTCACTCAACAGGGGGCCAAGACTCCGGTCACGAATATTCCCGCCGTTCTGCACAAAGGACAAGGCGGCATGCTGGGTGTCTTTGTGTCTCCGCACTATGCCTCCGATCAAAGCGTGTACCTGACTTATTCTGAACCGGGCGATCCGGGTGGCTCCAGCCTGGCCCTGGCCAGGGCCCAATTGAAAATCGGGAAAGATTCAGCCAGCCTCGAGAACCTGAAAGTGATCTGGCGCGACGGAGAGCGGGGCGATGGCGGCCAGTTCGGCGCAGCCATCGCTTTCTCTCCGGATGGCAATTTGTTGTACCTCACCGTTGGCGACCGGCAGCGCATGACGCCCGCCCAGGACCCGAACCAGCCGCTTGGCAAGATTCTGCGGCTGACGCTGGATGGCAAACCTGCTCCGGGAAATCCCATGGCGGGGAAGACGGGCGCCGCCAGTGTGCCCGTCATCAATCCGCCAAAAGATACCGAAGCCGCCAAGACCGCGCCCGTCATCAGAACCTATAACTTTCCCGGACCGAACCTCACCCCGTCGGAGACCTGGACCACGGGCCACCGCACTCCTTATGGTCTGGCCTTCGCGACCCGACGGCCGCTTGTGGGAGGTCGAGCATGGGCCGCGAGGCGGCGACGAGTTGAACCTGATCGAGCCGGGTAAAAATTATGGCTGGCCTCTGGTCTCTTATGCGGTGAACTACAACGGCGTGCCGATCCCGAGCCCGGATACGCGATCTGATCTAACCAAGCCTGTCATCTATTGGACTCCGATCATCGCGCCCGGCAACCTGACCTTTTACAATGGCGAGATGTTTCCGCAGTGGAAGGGCTCAGCGCTGATCAGTGGCCTGGCGAGCGAAGCGATCCTGCGCATCACTTTCGATGGCAAAGGCGGAGCCAAGCCCGCAGAACGCTGGCTGATTGTTGGTCACCGCATCCGCGATGTCGAAGTCGCCCCCGATGGCGCGCTCTGGCTGTTAGAGGATGACAACCCAGGTGGCGTCTTCCGAGTGACGCCGAAGTAGCAATGAGGTTGGTGGCAAGATAGGCAGTGGCCCATTCAAGCCCGGCTTCAGCTTGAGTGGGCCACTGTCCACATCTCTCAAAACTGTCATCCCGACCGGAAGCAGATCACCCCGAATGCGGTGATTTGCGAAGTGGAGGGACCTCGTGTTGCAACCCGGCTAGCCTCTGAAGGTTGAAGCACGTCAGAATAAACGAAACCCCACGAGCGGCAAAAAGATTCTGTGCAGTAAGTAGAACCCACTCAATCCAGAACCGCGCTTGAGTAAGCACCCACTAGAATACGATGAGAAAATCCAAAAAAATCTGCGCCAGGTTTACACTGGCGTAAAGTTCCTGGGTCATGGGCGATACGGAATTTAAGCAATCGGCCTGAACAACCTAAGGAGAAATCATGATTGCCTTCTCGGTGAATGATAAACCGGTCGATCTCGATGTCGATCCCTCCACTCCGCTACTTTGGGTCATCCGCGACCACTTGCATCTCACCGGCACAAAGTATGGATGCGGCATGGCCCAATGCGGCGCCTGCACCGTCCACATCGATGGCGAGGCGGTGCGCTCCTGCGTCGCGCCGGTGTCGCGGGCGGCAGGTAAGGCGGTTACGACGATAGAAGGTTTGTCGTCCGACCTCAGCCATCCTTTACAACGCGCATGGCTGGAAGAGGACGTGCCCCAGTGCGGCTACTGCCAATCCGGACAACTCATGAGCGCGGCCGTGCTGCTACGAGAGAAACCGCAGCCCAGCGATGAGGACATCGATCAAGCCATGACCGGCAACATTTGCCGCTGCGGAACCTATCCGCGCATTCGGCGGGCCATCCACCGCGCCGCCGGCATGGTCGCCAAGGGAGGCGCGCAATGAGCACCCGGACTGCCGGCATTACACCTGTCTCGAACGGCATGGCGCGGCGTGAATTTCTGAAGTTCTCAGTGGCCGCCAGCGGCGGCCTGCTGCTTGGATTCTACTTTCCCGGAACCGGCACCCAGGCTTCTGCGCAGACGATCCGCAAGCGCCTTCATGCCCAACGCTTTTGTCCGGATCGGAACAGATGAGCAAGTCACTGTCATCGTGAACCACTCCGAGATGGGCCAGGGGGTTTATACCTCGCTGCCCATGCTGCTGGCCGACGAACTGGATGCGGACTGGTCAAAAGTCGGCTTCGAGTCGGCTCCGGTTGATGCAAAATACAATCATCCCGCCTTCGGGATGCAGATGACCGGGGGAAGCTCGAGCGTGTGGTCCGGCCTTGAGCAATTTCGACAGGCAGGCGCTGCCGCGCGGGCCATGCTGGTAACTGCAGCCGCGCAACGCTGGAGTATCGATCCCGCTTCCTGCCGCACCGAATCCGGCGCCGTCTTTGATGGTTCCAACCGGAAGCTGAGCTACGGCCAGTTGGCCGCCGATGCCGCGAAACTGCCTCCACCGGCGAAGGTCGAACTGAAAGATCCTAGAAACTTCAAGCTCATCCGCAAGCCCATCAAGCGCCTCGACACTCCCGTCAAACTGAATGGCAAAGCGATCTTCGGACTCGACGTGAACCTGCCGGGGATGCTGACGGCGGTGGTCGCCCGTCCTCCCATCTTCGGGGCAAAGATAAAGAGTGTTGATGATTCCAAAACTCGCTCCATGCCGGGTGTCCGTAAGGTCGTGCAGGTTCCCTCCGGCGTGGCCGTTATCGCAGACACTTTCTGGCAAGCCAAGGTTGCACGTGACGCTCTTCGCCTCGAATGGGATGAAGGCGCCATGCAGGCATTCAGCACCAGCCAAATGATGCAGCAGTACCGTGAGAAGGCGAAGACGCCGGGAGAAAGTGTCCGGAAAGAAGGCGATGCCTCGACTGCGTTCGCCTCGGCCGTTAAGAAAATTGAAGCGGTGTATGAGGCGCCTTACCTCTCACACCTGATGATGGAGCCGCTGAATTGCGTAGTGGACCTGGGGCAGGATTCCTGCGAAGTCTGGACCGGCTCTCAATTTCAGACCATCGATCGCGCCAACGCCGCGAAAACCGCAGGCCTGCCCAACGAGAAAGTTCAGCTGCACACCACCTTCCTGGGCGGAGGCTTCGGCCGGCGCGCAACGCCGCAGTCCGACTTCGTGGTCGAGGCGGTTCACGTTGCCAAAGCCATCGGCGCTCCGGCGAAAGTAAAAGTTGTATGGACGCGCGAAGACGATATGCAGGGAGGATGGTATCGCCCCGCCTTTTTGCATGCCATACAGGGCGGCATCGACGCCAAGGGCGACGCGGTGTGCTTTACATCGCGTTCGGTGGGCCAGTCCATCATGAAAGGAACGCCGTTTGAGGCCATGATGAAAGGCAAACCCTACGATCCTGCATCGGTCGAGGGAATTGACGATCTGCCCTACGCGATCCCAAATATTACAGTCGAGTCTCACGCCCCGGAAATCAACGTTCCGGTGCAGTGGCTGCGTTCCGTCGGACACTCCCACACCGCCTTCGCTGTCGAATGCTTTATCGACGAACTGGCAGCCCTGGCGCAAAAAGATCCCTACCAGTTCCGGCGCAATTTGCTGTTGAAACAGCCTCGTTACCTGGGAGTCCTGGATCTTGCGGCGCAGAAATCCGGATGGGGCAAGCCGATGCCCAAAGGCATGGGACGCGGCATCGCCGTGCACTTTGCCTTCGGCAGTTATTTGGCCCACGTGGCCGAAGTATCGGTCACGGACGGCAAGGTCAAAGTACATCGCATGGTGTGCGCGGTCGACTGCGGTCAATATGTGAACCCCGGAATTATCGCCGCCCAAATCGAGGGTGGCGCCATCTTCGGGGCATCCGCCGCGCTCTTTCAAGAACTCACGTTTGAAAACGGGCGCCTGCAGCAGACAAACTTCAACACCTTCCCCGTGATGCGCATGAACGAATGTCCCGAGATCGAAACCTATATCGTCGAGAGCAACGAAAAATCCGGCGGCATCGGAGAGCCGGGTGTTCCCTGCGCCGCTCCGGCAATCGCGAACGCCCTTTTCGCGGTAACCGGAAAAAGAGTGCGGCGGCTACCTATCCGCCTGTCGGAGGCCGTATGAAAAAATTTCTGCCAACTCCGCCCTCGACCGCCACGATCGCAACTCTCATCTGCGCGCTGCTGCTTTCCCCGTATTTTGCCGCGGCAGAACCACCCGCAAAGAGCAACGCCCCGGCAGTTCGGGACGGATCGCTATTCACCGCCTTTGTCCCGGTCCTGCGTCATCCCCGATGTATGAATTGCCACTCCACCGGAGACTTCCCCCGTCAGGGGGACGACGGGCATCCCCACGCCATGAATGTACGCCGCGGCGCCGAAGGACACGGCGTGACTGCGGAGAAATGCAGCACCTGTCATCAGGATCACAACCTCGCCGGCGCCCATCTTCCTCCTGGCGCACCCAACTGGGCCCTGCCGCCGGCCAGCATGCCCATGATCTGGCAAGGCCTGACGGACGGCCAGATTTGCCAGTCGATAAAAGACCCCAGGCAAAACAAGAACCGGAATCTCGACCAACTGGTCGAGCACCTTACCGAAGACAAACTGGTGATGTGGGGCTGGAACCCAGGCCAGGGACGCACCGCCGTGCCCATGCCTCACGAAGAATTCGCCGCGAAAGTAAAGCAATGGCAGGCCGCCGGCGCGCCCTGTCCGTGATGCACACATGGAGGACAGCACGGGCGGCGTATTGAAGGCGGCTTTTGATTTTATTGAAGCCCGCTTGTTTGAGTGAGGCTGTTGAGCTCCAATTCTGTCATCCCGACCGGAGCAGATCACCGCGAAAGCGGTGATCTGCGAAGTGGAGGGACCTTGCGTTTGGGAACGTCCCCACTCTGAAAGCAAACATATCGCAATCTAAGGCCGGATCACTCCCACTAATCCCTCGATCGAAATTTTGGTCCCGTACTTTTGTGAAACCTCGCTCACATATCGCAAAATCTTCTGGCTCTGTTCCGGACCGGCCATTCGCGGTGTGCCGCTTTCTGTCAGCTTCATTCCATATCCCAGATCCACGGGATAGAGACGGATCTCCACCAGCTTGCCATGATCGAAGAGGCTTTCAGCGATCATGGCATCGAAAGCCGGCTGCCCGGCAAATCCCATCGCATTGCTCACACTGTTCAGGTCGGCGGCTGTGGCCCGCTCGGGATGGACCAGCGCATCCGCCATCGCCTTCTGATACTGCTGATAAATGTCGGCCGCCATCGGTTCCTGAATGTCGGCCCAGAAGAAATTTCCCATGCCATAAAAGATTGGCTTGCCTTTGTAAATCTCGATCGGCCCCAGATGATGAATGCCGGTGGCGACAAATGTGTCGGCGCCGCTGTCAATCGCCTGGTGAGCAAGATCATGAACAAAGTCTGCCGGCATATCGTGAAAGTCATTTTTCGCCTCTGCCTCGGCGCTGCCTCCGGGCTCGTGAGAGTGAATGCTGACAATCAGGAAATCCGAATGCTGCTTGCCCAGCCGCACCCCGCGCAGGATCCCGGTCAGGTCGATCGGATCCATCGCATATTTAAAGCCGAAACTTTTTCCCAGCACATATTTTGTGCCGAGCAGCGAGAGTTCCTCCGGGATTTTCCGGTTTTTCTCCGCGGGATAGAGCGCGTCGCGCAGCCGCGCTACATCCGCCATCTGCTCAGGAGAGACGGTCACCGTCTTTTTCAAAGTAAGCGCGTTGATCCCAGGACGCGCAGGAGCCGCGCTCATGGACGGCAGCGCCTCGGTACCGGGGCGAAACGTAGAAGCCATCGACACCAGGGCGACGCGCCCCTTGCCGCTTTCAAAATATCCCGGAGACTGCGCCAGTCCCAGATTTTCGCCCACGCCTGAATAGGCGATCCCGGCTGTCTCCAGCCAGTGGCTCGTTTCCCGCATGCCTTCGACGCCCCAGTCGAGAGCGTGATTGTTCGCCCGTGACACTATGTCAAAACCCATCTGCGCCAGGTCTTTCGCCACTTCAGGCGGCGCCAGCAGGGTCACATCGTCGGGCCCGGGATAGGGATATCCGTTGAAGTGACGCAAATCCAGAATGGAAGTTTCCATGTTGCCGTAGGTCACGTCGGCGCGTTTCAGAATATCCACCACGTTGCGAAAGCCGGCGTCGCGAGCCGCATACTGCAGCAGCGGCCGCGAAATTATGCAATCGCCAACCGTCACCAGGTTAAAACCGTCCGCAACATTGGTCTCAAGTTCCCGAGCCAGCGGCCGCTTTGGATCGAACTTGGAAAGATCTTTAATGCCAGGGTCAGCGGGATTGAGATCGGTGGGATTCTTATTGGCAGAATTAGTGTCTGCCGCATTTTGCGCTGCCGCTGCGGTGGCCAGCAGAAACGCAAAAAAAATCAGGCACAAAAATCTGCGACAAACTGCCACTTCGGCGGACTGCAGAAGCATGCACGCTCCTCAGAACAAATCACGCCTGCGCATTAAGCAGACATCTTACCGAATCCCGGGCCCGGTCATCCTTGCGCAGAGAAATAGTTTTCACATTGTGTAAGATCGAAAGGTTTTAAACCGGCTGCAAATCGGTGTCAGGAGCGGGATATCCTACGATTCGCAGCATGGCGACCACCTGGCCCTTGTGATGAAAGGCGTGAGTTATTACGTGCAGCAGGATAAAAGCTGGACTTCGCAGTTCGCCACCCCAATCTACGGGACGCTCCGCCAGTGTCCTATTAAGTTGCTCTTCCGTTAGACCTTCGACATAGTGTCGGGTCGCCTTTTGAATTCGCTCTTTTGTAGCCAGCATATCCGCGATGGTTGTGCAATCTTCTTCTTGCCAACCGGCGAACTCTTTGTACTGGAGATCGTGAACCCAACCTTCCTCACAGGTCAGGATATGAACGAGCTGCTTCCAAATGGTTGGATGGCCGAATCCTGAAATCTGCTTCCGGCAAAGGTCATCCGGAACGGTTGCAACATGGCTCAACAGAAGATCCAACCGCGCATGCATGGTGGCATGTAGTTCGAGGATGCCGGATTTGTTGAACATTATTGACTCTGAGCGGCTTTCGAGCTACCTGGTTGGCCGCGAACCCTTGATAAGGATATCAACGAGTCTCTTGGCGCTCTGCCGCCAGTCCGGCCCGGAGGCCACGTTTGAAACTCCGATAAGCGCCCGTAGCAGATCGAAGGGCTCCAAATCCTTACGAATTTCGCCGCTCCGGATGGCGCGTTTCACCAGCGAATCAATTGCGCCCTGGACCTGAGTGCGTGAACCTTCATACAACTTCGAAGGTCCTCCAACGAGGGTGTTCAAGGCGGGTGCGATGATTTGCTTGGCCGCGATGTAATCGACGAACAACAACATCCAGGCTCGTAACGCCTCGGCCGGCGGCATGGCGTCGGAAAACTTCCGCTCCGCTGCCGCCAGCTTTTCCACCTCGGTGCGATAAACCGCTTCGATCAACGCGTCCCGAGTAGGAAAGTGACGATACAGGGTTCCGGCTCCGACCTCCGCTTCTTTGGCGATATCGTCCAGGCTGGCATTCGATCCCAAACGGGTAAAGGCCTCCTTCGCCACTTCGAGAATGCGCTCGCGGTTCCGCTGCGCGTCCGTACGTGGCCTTCGGGGAGCGATTTGTCGGCTTTTGCTGGGCATAAAAAAAAAACTTGCAACCGGAGACACTCTCCGGTTATCTTATCTATTGATTCGGAGACACTCTCCGTTTTAGTCGGAACATGACGGCCTGTCAATAGTGCATCCCGATCTCTCCGGCTTCCCCTGAGGTGAGAAACATGAATGCTATCGCCCGATATGAATCAGTTTCGAATTCCAGTCATCCTTGCCCTGACCTCATAACCATGGCGGAGCGCGAGCTCTCGGCATTCTTCAAAGCCATCACCCAGTTGCTTGGATCGGAACAAGCAAACCTCTCAGCCGAAGACTGGATGCGTGAGTTGTCCGAAAACGACGATCTTCCTGCTTCACCCCGAGAGTGGCAACTGATCAGCGCGAAGGCTTCAACTCGGCTGGCCAGCCGGGTGAACGCTTCATCCTTCATTTCCGAACTACAAATTGCGTAGGAGAAAAAGAGTATGCGTGTTTTTGTTACAGGAGCTACAGGCTTTATCGGTACGGCAGTTGTCCGGGAGTTGATTGATGCCGGTCACGCGGTGCTCGGTCTGGCGCGCTCGGATGCAGGCGCCAAATCGCTCATCGCGGCGGGAGCCGCTGTACATCGCGGCTCGCTCGAAGATCTCGAAAGCCTTCGCAGCGGCGCAGCCGCCACCGACGGTGTGATCCACACCGCCTTCATCCACGATTTCTCCAACTACGGAGCAGCCGCTGAAGCGGATCGGCGCGCAATCCAAACTCTGGGCGACGTGCTTGCAGGTTCCGATCGCCAGTTCGTTGTCACTTCCGGAACCCTGCTTGCTCAACGCCAGGGCCCGCTCGCCACAGAACAGGATGTCACCGATCCCAATTTCCCTCGCAAGTCAGAAGATGCGGCACTTGCACTAGCGGCAAAAGGTGTACGCGTATCTGTGCTGCGACTTCCCCCATCGGTACACGGCAGTGGCGACCACGGCTTTGTGCCCCAGTTGATCGGCATCGCACGTGAAAAGGGCGTCTCCGCCTTCATTGGCGATGGGCTCAACCGCTGGCCGGCGGTACACCGGTTCGATGTCGCTCACCTTTACAGGCTCGTGCTCGAGAAAAATGCCGCAGGAGCTATGTATCACGGCGTGGCCGATGAAGGCGTGCCGGCTCGAGAGATCGCTGAGGCTATCGGCCGGCAGCTGAACCTGCCGGTGGTTAGTAAATCTCGCGAGGAAGCAGCCGACCATTTTGGCTGGATCGCTCGATTCTTTGCTGTCGATGGTCCCGCGTCCAGCGCGCAAACCCAAAAATGGTTGGGATGGCGACCGGTTCAGCCTGGGCTCATCGCCGATCTGAATGCAGAACATTATTTTGCACACGCCGCTGACGCTGTCCCCGTGAACGGGTAGCGCTTCTGCGAACGTGACAATTACTCGGGAGAATCAATACATCAAGGAGAACAAAAGTGAAGAGCTGGTGGGAGAGTCCTTCCAGCCTTCTTCACTATTCACACGAGGTCGCGGGCTCGTGTGGTCGCGGGCGAGTCGCCCGCGACCACACAAACCAATAAACCGGCGGCGCCCGGCGCCAGGCGCCGCCATCTCCGATCTAGCTAGCCTTCTCCTCCGCGCTGCGCTTGCGGAAGGCCGCTTCTCCGACGTCCGAAACCTGGACCCACTTGGGATCAGGCGAAGCCTCCGCGCCATAGTTATCATGCCAGTTCCACCATTTGTACGGCGCGCTCTGCGGGTAGCCCTCTGGCGAGTCTTCCCAAGTCTCCTGACGTCCCAGCGGGGTGAGATCGAGGTAGCTCCAGACGCTGCCCATGGCTTCGTCGCCGCGATTGTTGATGAAGTAGGTGCGAAACACCTTGTCACCATCGCGGAAGAAAACGTTGTGGCCATGCCATTCATCGACTCCAAAATCTTTGTCGAAGCTATCGGTCAGGGTGTACCACGGCATGTTCCATTCCATTCTCTGCTTCAGCCGAGCGATGTCCTTCTGCGGCGCCCGCGAGGCGTAGGCGAGAGTAGTGTCGCGGGCGTTGAGATGGGCGAGATGTGAAACCTGATCCGCCCCCAGCGAGCAGCCGCGGCACCCATGATCGGGCCAGCCGAACACGCCGGGTTCGAAGAAAGCGCGGTAGAGGACCAACTGAGGACGGCCCTCAAACAAGTCGAGCAGGCTCACTTTTCCTTTAGGCCCCTCGAACTCGTACTTTTTCTCGACCGCCATCCACGGCATGCGGCGGCGCTCGGCCGCCATCGCGTCGCGGGCGCGGGTCAATTCTTTTTCTTTCACAAGCAATTTCTGGCGGGCTGCCTCCCACTCATGCAGCGACACGATCGCAGGTGTTTTCATATTTTTCATTTCTTTCTTGTTATCCATGTCTTTCTCCTTCCTCGGGGTTCTGGTTATCGGTTGTAAGTTCACGTTTCTCGCCGCGAAGCTTCTTTCCGCGGAATGAGCTCACCACCAGCGCGGAGATGCCGCCCGTCGAAACGGTGCCTGCGACGATCCAGGCCGCGGTCGCAATACACGCAGGACACATAGGTCCTCCTTCAATGCTTGTTCGTTCAACGTTTGTTTGCACGTTTTGCTGCCGCCGTACGAATTCGGGTCATCAGGTCGGTCCAGCCGGTATCTACGCCGCGATCTGAAGCCTCGATCCACCCCATCGCCCGATGCACAAAGCGCAACTTGGTCAATCCGTTTTCCTCGGTCAGCCGGTACTGCAGATTTGAGAATGCCGGCGTGGACATAAACAGCGGCCCGCTTATCTCCAGTAGCCCCGGAGGCTTGATCGCTTGCACCACGCCCCAGAAGTGTCCGGTGTTGTTTCCCAGATCGCGAAACCAGCGCCCTCCCGGCCACGCCTCCAGCTTCATTGGCATGACCTTTTCCGGCGTCGAATTCAAAGGTCCCATCTGTTCCAGAATCGTCTCGAACACGATTCCGATTGGCGCCGCAATCTCTTCTTCCTTCACGATCTCGAAGGTTTGCACTGCCGTCGCCGGCTCATGAATATTCGCTGCCATTATTCCTCCTTTTTTATGATGTCACTTGCAATCATCCGCTCCAGAGCCTTGCGCTCCGCACGTTCCTTAATCTGGCCGATTTGATGCGTCCAGTAGCGCTCGAATGTCTTTACCCAGTCATGCACCGGTTTCAGCTTCGCCGCATTGAGCCGGTACATACGGTGTTGTCCGCGCTTGATCACCGATACCACTCCAACCTTGCGCAGCACCCCCAGGTGCTTGGAAACCGCCGGCTGCGACATTCGCATTCTCACCACCACTTCTCCCACCGCATACTCCCTGCCGTCCGCCAGCACCTTAATCACCTGGCGCCGGCGAGGCTCGGCGATTGCGTTAAATACATCCGTCGTGGTTGCCGCTCGTGCCATTGCCTAAATATATTCTTATATAGGCATATGTCAAGCGAAAATGTTGACCACTGCAAACCTCACAAATATTGACTGTTTTGTGCCTGCCGAATAGCTCATGCGCCCAAGCGCCGCGAAAGTCCCGGCCCTAACACGAAACGCTGTATCAGGAAAAATTCTCGCGTTCTTAAAGCGTCGTCAGCAGTGATCCTCGAATCTATGAGTCTGTACTGAGCAGCAGAATTGTCGCTGATCCGGCGACTTTAACGCTGTAAGGATTGCGGGGTCGATGCCCGCAGAATTAGCCGGTCGAAACAGGAGCAACCCATGCCTATGGTTTCCATCACTCGCTTACGTGTACGTTCATGGAAATATCTGCTGCCATTCCTGTTTTATGCGGTGCGCTCTTCCCGGCAGGCGAAAGTAGCTGAAGGCAGTCTCGCCATGTCTTTGTTACGCGAGTCGAACAACATTTACTGGACCCGTACGGTGTGGACAACGGAAGCCGCGATGAAGTCTTTCGTGCTCTCGGGACCGCATCGTCAGGTGATGCGCCGGTTACTGGAGTGGTGCGATGAGGCCGCCGTGGTTCACTGGGCGCAGGAGTCTGAGCAAGAGCCCGACTGGCTGGAA
This sequence comes from Terriglobia bacterium, assembly GCA_963733545.1. Taxonomy (GTDB): domain Bacteria; phylum Acidobacteriota; class Terriglobia; order Terriglobales; family Acidobacteriaceae; genus JAIQFF01. The sequence continues at coordinate 1,341,456 of CAVTDQ010000007.1, read as the reverse complement.
GCGCATCGCCGTCTACAGCAGGAAGGGCGTCGCTCCAAAGTAAACCACCCTTCCCCGGCCCATGAAAAATACCTGATCCCGAAACCCAGCATCACTAAGGCTGCATGATTTGCGCCGGAGATTCCGGACTACGGAACCAGTCAGTTTGACTAATTGCTCCAACTTAAGCTGCGGCGCCGGGAACTCTCAATCGAAGTTGTCCTCCAAATAGTAGGACCAACAGCCCGGAACGAACCGACCTGTTCGCGCTTTCCCATTTACGCAATCGATCTCCAGAGAAGATGACAGCTTAGATCAGTTGTTTGCGGGCACGGATACTCGCACCTAGGGTAATGTCCAGCCGACTCCTATCAGCCATACGAAACCCGGAGATCGGACAAGCGGAACTTCTCCCTAATTCGAATCCACCTGGGGACCGCCCGCACGGCGCCGGCGGACCCATATTTCGGCCAGCAATGCATTGATCGAGAACCCGATCCAGAATGCGTATCCGAAGAATTGTTGCGGACTGAGGTGAGTGAAGCGCGAAGTCGCGAAGAACAGGCCCATGACGGGCCGGGTGGTCGCGATCCCAAATAGGACGAGGACGGCGCGAAGCAGCCAGCGCTTTTGCGCGCCCGCCTCATGCTGCTTGGAGTAGAAGTAGGAACGACCGAGTGATAACAGGAACAGCGTATTGAATAGCAACACCGCGGCCAGTTCAACCGCTCCCCCCACGACGTGGGCGCTCATCAGATAAGCGGTCACGCCAACGACTGTTCCCAGGGGGTAAAGCAGTTTTTCACCAACCGCCTCGAGGCGCTCATCTCCTGACAACGCCGAAGCAACGGCGAGCACAAAGAGCAGTGAGGGAAGAATGTGGGCCAAGGTAAGTGCTCGATGGTTCAGAAATGCAGCATCGAGTTCGAAGAGACCTGGCGGTCCCTGCGCAGCGGGGTGAAACAATGCAACCAGGCGACGCAGCACTGCCGCAACACTGACCGCAATACTGATCCAGAGCACGATCCGAAGTGCCCGAGAAGTGCCTTCCAGAAGCCGCATACCCGGGAAGTGCGTCGCAGCCATCGTCCACTCCTTACCACTGTTGTATATTTTTATTTTACATACTGTCAAGTCAATTGACTAATGAACTAAGATAGCAGGCCATGGGAGATCCGCCCGGACACCTGTAAACGGCCCTATTCGTTGGGCAAGCGGCTGGAAAGTTCCGACCGCAAGCGGATGGTTGTTCTGGACGCCGCCCGGCGGCAACTCGAGCGCGAAGGATTTCTGCAGCTTTCCATGGAGTCTGTTGCCGCAGAGGCAAGAGTCACCCGCCAGACTGTTTACAACCTGTTCGGCACCAAGGCAGGGCTCATCGAAACGCTGTTCGACAAGATCGCTGCCGAGGGAGGTATGACTCGCATGAGCGAAGTGATGCGATTCTCTAACCCCTGGGAGATGCTGAGCGGATTCGTGGATATTTTCTGCGGGTTCTGGAGCAAGAACCGGCTGCTGTTGCGGAGAGTGCACGGCCTCGCCGCGATCGATCCGGAGTTCTCAGTGGCGGTGACTGCGAGAAATCTGCGACGCCACCGGGCGGCGACGCGGATCGTGAACTTGATTGCACGCCAGAGTGGCCGTCCATCGCGGGCTGATGACGTAGCCACACTCGTGGCACTCACCTCGTTCGAATTTTACGATGTGCTGGCCGGAGAGTCCGATGGGGAGCAAGCAATCCACCGCATCCAGGAACTGGCGGCCGCTCAATTTCCGGAAAGGACGGCGCAATGAGTCAGGACACACTTACCCCGAAAGACTCACCAAGACTAGAACCGATGACCGAGTTGAAACTTCGAGCCGGGACACGGCGCACCTCGCGGATGTTTATCAATCCCGCCGACGCAAGATGAGCAGAGTAATGTCGTCATTTGGCGAGCGACTCTGGCGGAAGCCGGCTACATCCTGCAAGACACCGTCAGCCATGAGTTCCGTGGACTGGTTACGATGATCCCCGAGCGCTCGACACAAGCGGTCTTCTTCGTACTGATTGCCCTCCGGATCCTGCGACTCGGTGATTCCGTCGGTATATAAAACCAGGCTGTCCCCGGGGTTGAGGCTGACCTGCTGCACTGGATATTGGCTGGAAGTGAACAGGCCCAACGGCAAACCAGTGGAATCGAGCCGCTGGGTTCCATCCCGATTAATCACAAGTGGCATACAGTGGCCCGCGTTACAGATTTCCACTCCGCTGGCACTTGCGCGGCCACACACCAGAGTTGCATAGTGGGCCGGCGCGGTGCTCTCGCAGAAGAGCCGGTTGGCGCGAGAAATCAGATCCGTGAGCGATAAATCAAGGGACAACAAACTGCGCAGGATTGCACTGAGGTGGGTCATCAACAGCGACGCAGCCACTCCTTTACCGGCAACGTCCCCGACCGCGAAGAAGAGCGATTTGCCATTGTCCAGGCCACTATCCAGAACGATGAGTTCGCAATAGTCGCCGCCCACCGCGCCGACGGGCTGGTACCGGTAGTGCGTGTCCCAGTTCTCCAGGGTAATGTCATGCACTGGCAAAAGTTTCAACTGGATTTGCGCAGCCAGGTCGATATCCTGTTGATGAGCATGTAACTCAGCCTGGCTGAGATGGTCCAGGCAAAATCGCGCCAACGGATTCTGCACCAGCCTGTCCGCTTCGATGGGATCGTGACAAGTCTCGCACAAGCCATATGAGCCGTTATCGATTCTTCCTAATGCGGCATCGATTTCAGCGATCAACTCGTTGAAGTAGGCGGCCGGAACTGCATCGGAAGCCGCCAGCAATCGAACCCGCCGCTCAAGAAGCTGGGGACGAAAGCTGTCAACCGCAGTAACGGAAGCTGAAGCAGTATCCATTTCGAAAACCTCCGAAAGATCCTATTGTCCCGCTTCGGACACTGAACGCTCACGCCGAGTGAATTGGCGGGAGGAATTCTCGAGCTATTTGTGATCGTAGTCGAGCTTGGGATACCAGTCGGTGCCGCGGCCCTCCGGTGTCAGATCCAGCATCAGCCATAGAGGATCGAGGTCCGGAGCGCCACGCGGATCCTGACCGGGATCGGCCATGGCCCCGCTCATCTCACCACTATAGAAATGATGAATGGTTCCGTTACGCCTGGTGAAAACAGTAAAGCCCGGCACGTCAGCATCGCTCGGACTGACATAAGTGCGGGTGTAATCGCCGGACCCGTCAGAAACAAACGGCAGGTTTGCAAAGCCTCGCTGTTGCTTGTACTCCACCAGTCGATCTATTGGCGAGCGCGCCGTAACCGCGATTGCGCAGCGCTCGCGAAGATTGATGGCAGTGCCATTCCACGAATTCAAAAACGATGTGCACATGGGACACGGTGCTTTGCGCTCGGGTCCGTACATCATGCTGTAGACCAGCAGCGTGTCGTTATCGCCGAACAGACTGGAGAGCCGAGCGGGGCCGACTTCGGAGGCCAACTCGAAGTCGCGCGGAATCTCTCCGCCAGCGGGCAGAGCGCGCCGCTGCGCTGCCACCCGCTCGATGTGGCGGCGCAGTTCGATCTCTTCCAGAAGCAGCGCATTTCGCGCCGTGCGGTAGGCCGCACTCTCGTTAGGAAAATGAGCTGTATTGGTGGCAACAAGCTCCCGGGCGGATGAAAGCATTTGAGCAACCGGCATAAAGCCTCCCTGCGATATTCTAAGCCATTCGACCTGCGATAATTTCCGATACTCGAGGCAATCTGTTCAACAGCCCGCGCCCCGCGCTTCTGGCATAATTAGGGCGCCTTGGCGGCAATTTAAATAGGCCGGCACCGGAGGACAGTATGAGCGACGCGGAACAAAGCATTGATCGACGAAAGTTCCTGACCAGGTCGGCAGCCCTGCTTGCCGGAGGCGCCGCTTTCGCGAGCACCGCTCTCTCCTACGACAGGATTCTGGGCGCCAACGATCGCATTTCGCTATGCCACATCGGCAACGGCAGCCGCGGCGGAGATTTGGCCACGATCGTTTCTCAGCTGAAGACCAGCCAGAACGTGGAAATCAACACGGTCTGCGATCTGTGGCGGCTGAACCGCGAAAAAGCCGTCGCCGTGAATACAAAATATTATGGCCGCGCGCCACGCTCCTACCAGTATGTGGACGACGTGCTGGCCTTGAAAGACGTCGACGGCGTGATTATTTCCACGCCCGAGCACTCCCACTCCCCCATCTTGAAAATGGCGGTGGAAGCCGGCAAGGACGCCTACGTGGAAAAGCCGATGGGCAACGTGCTGGCAGAAGCCAAGGCGGCCCGCGATGCAACCGTCAGATTAAAGAAGATCGTGCAGGTGGGAACCCAGCACCGCAGCGAACCGTATCCCCGGGCGGCCTACGATTTAGTTCAGTCCGGTGCGCTGGGAGAAATCAGCAAGGTGGAAATTGTCTGGAACTACCACGGCCCCCGTTGGCGCGGACGCCAGGAAACAAAGTTGCTGCGCGAACAGGATACAGACTGGCGAAAGTGGCTGCTCACCAAACCTTATCGACCCTTCGATCCCAAAATTTATTGCGAATTCCGCCTGTACAAGGAATTTTCCAGCGGCATTCCCGACCAATGGATGAGCCACGCCACCGATCTCGTGCACTGGTTCATGAACGACAACTTTCCCCGGTCCGCGGTCGCTCACGGCGGCGTCTTTGCCTGGCGCGATGGCCGCGAAAATCCCGACACGTTTCAAGCTTTGCTGGAATATCCCAAGGGATTTCTGTTGAGCTATTCCACCAGCTTCGGCAACGATGCCCCCAGCTTCACTCGCTTCATGGGGAAGAAATCAACCCTGATCAACATAGGAGGCGAAGGCAGTCCCCGATACCAAGTGGTCGAAGAAAAGGGAAATCATGAAGACAACGCTGACATCGACCAGTCGCGGGCCGCGAAATACATTTTTCTTCCCGGAGAGACCACGCTGCCGCCCATGACCATCGATGACATGTCGCTTGGACACATGACCAACTGGCTCGAGTGCATGCGCTCGCGGCAACAACCGAACTGCACCGTCCATGACGGATTCGCGCACTCGGTGGCTTGCATGATGTCAGCCGAGGCTTACGCCTCAGGCAAGAAACAGTATTGGGACGCCGCCACCGAAACCATCGTCGATCGGGATCTTGGAACCCAGGCTGCGGCTGGGTAAGGTGAAAGCAGCCAGCTGACGACGGAATTAAACTAGGAATACATTTATCGTCGCAGGCACCAACTTCGCCCGCCCCCGGCGTAATGAACAGCTAAGCTTCCGAAACCACCGGCAGTTTGGCCGCTTCCCAGGCGGCAAGGCCGCCCGCTATCTCCGTCAGATTCGTAACCCCATATTGTTGCAGGATACTGGCCGCAATCGACGAGCGGTAACCGCCCGCGCAATGCACCGCAATGCGGCGGTCGCGCGGAATTTCGCCGATCCGCTGTTGCAGGTGATTGAGCGGGATATTTAGGCTATCCTTGATGTGTTTAGTCGCCCACTCCCGCGGATTTCTCACATCGAGCACGAGCGGCGGCTGGGCCGCCGCCAACTCCTCTGCGATCTCCGGCGCACTGATTCGTTCCGTCGGCCACACCAGGTCCGCCCGCTCCGCCAGCGCTTCCATCCCACCTCGCATGTAACCGGTGACGTGATCGAAACCGATTCGGCCCAATCGGACCGCAGCTTCCTTCTCCCGCCCAGGCTCGGAAACGATGACGATCGGTTTAGTCCGGTCAAGCACGGTGCCTGCCCAGGTGGCGTACTGGCCGCCGAGTCCGATGTTGATGCTGCCGGCAAGATGCCCCTTGGCGTATTCTGCGGCGTCACGAACGTCGAGAATTTGCGCGCCGGCATCTCCCATCCGCAGAACCTCTTCAAGTTCGATGGGATTGAGAACCTGTTTAAGATTGCTTTCGAGCGAAGCGTGCTCGCGAGTATTGAGAATGGCATCGTAAGTGAAATACGGAGGAGCTTCCGGCTGGTCCGCAGTCACGAGACGAACGAATTCATCCTTGGTCATCGGCTGCAACGCGTAGTTCATGCGCCGTTGCACTCCCAGCGGCGACACCGTGTCAGACGACAGGTTCTTCCCGCACAGCGATCCCGATCCGTGGGCCGGATAGACCAGCGTTTCGTCAGGAAGTTTCAGAAGCTTGTCATGCAGCGAGTCATACAAATAAGAGCCCAAGTCGTTCGCGCTCCACCCCAGCGACGCGCGCAGGTCCGGACGGCCCACGTCTCCGATGAACAGTGTGTCTCCGGTGAGAACAGCGCAAGGCTGAGCAGGATTTTTCGCGAGATCGAAGACAAGAATCGAAATTGACTCGATGGTATGCCCCGGCGTTTCCAGCACCTGCAGGCGAAGCCCCGGGAACTCTAGGGTGTCCCCGTCCTTCATCGCGGCGAATTTATATTCCGCCTGGGCGCGAGCACCGAGGTGGATCGTGGCGCCGCATCGGTCGCGCAACTCCAGGTGACCGGCAACGAAGTCAGCGTGGAAGTGGGTGAGAAAGACATGCCGGATCTGGAGCCTGTATTTGTCGGCGTCGGCGAGGTACTGCTGAATGTCCCGTTGAGGGTCGACGATGATGGCGGTACAACTGGCCTCGTCGCCGATCAGATAGGATGCGTGGGCCAGGCAGCCCAGGTAATACTGTTTCAGAATCATTATGTTCTTTCAGCTTAGCACTGCGAACTCGCCCCGTAAGACTCGTTCATCACGAGGATTCGTTCATAACCCGCAATCACGCCGGCAGGTGTATTCTGAAACGCACCTCAGACCACGTCTGAAATGTGTCAAGACTGAATCTGAGCCTCTAATATGATTCGCTTAACTTCGACCATGTCGTACATCAGCCCGCCAGCAGTCAACCCAGGATCATGACCCATTTCTTGAGTGACATTCTCCGCCAGCCGACGGAATTACGAAACACCCTTGATTTTCTGCGCGGACCAGGGCGCCTCCCACTGGATGAAGCTGCGTCCGCAATCCGCGGGGCTCGTCACGTTTACCTGACTGGAATCGGAAGCAGTTGGCACGCTGCATTGACCGCAGAGCCGATTTTTTCGCTCGGTGGGCTTCCGGTCTATCTGCGAGACGCGGCCGAATTGTTGCAGTTTGCCAAAATTCCATCGGGCGCGGTACTGATCGTAATATCCCGCAGCGGCCGTAGCGTGGAAATCGTGAACCTTTTGGCGAAGGCTCGCGAAAGCGGCGCGAGCGTTATCGGTATCACCAACGTGGAGGATGGCACGCTGGCCCGGGAGGCGCAAATCCCGCTGGTGATTCACACCAAGCTGGACCACGGGATCTCGGTCAACACCTACATCACGCTGGCAGCAACCGCAGCCGCGCTGGCCACAACCGTGGTGAGTGCGTTCGACGACAGACTGGCGCATTCACTGTTGCAGTCGCTCGATGCCGCCGAACGCGCCCTGCCGGGCTGGCAGCAACAGGTCGCGGATGCCTCCTGGCTCATGCCTCGCGGCGTATATTACTTTCTCGGCCGCGGAGGCGGTCTGGGCACTTGCAGCGAAACGCGATTGTTGTGGGAGGAAGGCGTGAAGTCTCCCGCAACCGCCATGGGTACGGGCAGTTTCCGGCATGGACCGCAAGAAATGGTCGCCAAAGACATGCGCTTCGGTTTGTGGATCGATGGTCGGCGAATGCGTGAACCCGACCTTGCCGTCGCCCGCGACCTGAAACGTCTTGGCGCTTCGGTCATGTTGATCGGCCAGCACCTTCCGCAAACCGCAGCCGACCTGGTCTTTCAACTTCCCGAGGTCCCGGCAGATTGGCAATTCCTGATCGACATTATTCCGGCGCAGCTGGCGGCGGAGCGACTTTCGCGACTGGCAGGAGAGGATTGCGACTCGTTCAAACTTTGCTCCTATATTGTGGAAGATGACTCCGGGCTTCTCAGCGCGTCGAAAAATCCATCCTAAGTTTTTCGACGTCATCCTTGGGCAGGTCGAAACCGACTGCTCTGCACGACGTCATCTTCACCTTTAGGACGTCATCTTTAATTCTTTTGACGTCATCATGAGCGAAGCGAAGGATCTGGCGTTGAGCAAATCAGCAGCAGAAGCAAAAAGTATGATCGCAGGCGTTGATATCGGAGGAACGAAAGTCGCAGTCGGCATTGTGGACAGCGCGGGAAAGGTCTTGGCCGCGGAAGAGTCCCCAACCGGAGCGGAGTGCGAATACGCGCGCGGCCTCGACCTGATCGTCAACATGCTTAAGAACGTTTCGCAAAATGCCGGAGTCAAATTCTCCGGCGTGGGCATCGGATCCACCGGCCCGGTCGATCCCTTTACCGGAGACTTCGGTGAGGTCGATTTTCTTCCCAAATGGCGCGGCAAGAGTTTAGTGAAAGATCTGGCGCGAATTTTCAATGTAAGCGCCGCCATGGAAAATGACGGGGACGCCGGAGCGCTGGGCGAGGCGGGCTGGGGCGCGGGCAAAAACAAGTCTCGCCTGATTTATGTGACTCTGGGTACCGGCATCGGTGGGGGAATTATTCTGGATGGAAAACTCTACCGCGGCGTGGACGGCGCCCATCCTGAAGTCGGCCACCAGGTAATCGATCCTTCGGGGCCACTCTGCTCTTGCGGCTATCGCGGGTGCTGGGAATCGCTGGCAGCGGGGCCGGCCATGGCCGCATGGCTGGAAGCTGCTTCGCCTCCGGACTATCCGCATCGCTCCGGGTTGACCGCAAAACGAATCTGTCAGCTGGCCGGCGAAGGCGATGCATTGGCCCGTTCGGCTGTAGATCGCGAAGCAAAATATCTTGGCCTCGGCCTCGCCAACCTGATTAATCTCTTCACCCCTGATGCAATCGTGCTGGGCGGCAGCATTATGAAGAGTTCGAATCTTTTTCTCGATGGCATTCGCGAGACCATCCGCCGGGGCTGCCGCTTCGTTCCCTTTGAAAAAACCCAACTGCTCCTCGCCTCTCTGGGAGAAAATGCCAACCTGATCGGGGCGGCCATGGTTTGGCATCATCGCTTCGGGAATAACGACGCATCGCACGCCGTAATCGTAACAACAGAGAAAGCGGGCCCCTATGGGACGAAGCAAGTACATGATCGTGTTGGTCTTCCTTGTATTTTTTGTAATGTCATTGCTGACCAACATCCTCGGCCCCATTCTGCCCGACATCATCAACAGCTTTCATGTGAGCCTGACCGCCGCCGGATTTCTGGCCTTCGCGTTTTTTATCGCCTACGGGGTAATGTCCATTCCCGCCGGCTTTCTCATGGAGCGCTTCCACGCAAAACCGGTTATGGTCTGGTCATTTGTGGCCAGCACCTTGGGCGCCCTTGCCTTTGCCCTATTCCCCGGATACAGCGTCGCCTTCGTTTCATGGTTCGCAATCGGCGCGGCTATGGCGGTCCTGCAGGTGGTTGTCGTTCCCCTTTTGCGAGTGGCCGGCGGTGAAGAACACTACGCCTTTAACTCGACGTTGTCCCAGCTTGTGTTCGGCAGCGCATCTTTTCTCAGCCCGCGAATCTACTCTTATCTCGTATCTGAATCTCAGCAAGATCCCGGACCATGAAAATCTTTTGCTGCGGATTCTCCGCCGGCTCACCCCCGCGCAACTTCCCTGGGTATCTATTTATTGGATCTTCACCGCTTCTTCTTTTCTGATGGTGATCTGGCTGCTCTTATCCAGATTTCCCAGGGTCGAGCAAACCGACGATGAAAAAGCGGGCTCGTGGGACATGTATCTCAGCCTGGCTCGCAAGCGCATCGTCTGGCTTTATTTCATCGCCATGTTCGCCTACATCGGCTGCGAACAAGGGACAGCCGACTGGATTTCTAAATTCCTCTACACCTACCACGGCTTCGATCCGCAAACCACCGGCGCCAACGCGGTCTCATGGTTTTGGGGACTGCTTACAGCCGGGTGCGTAGTGGGCATGTTGCTGCTGAAGTTTTTCGATAGCCGCAAAGTTCTGATTGGTGGCGCGGTCGGCTCCTTGTGCTGTTTAACAGCCGCCTTATTCGGACCTGCAAAAGTTTCTTTGCTGGCTTTTCCTGCAATCGGCTTGTTCACCTCCGTGCTTTGGCCCGTGGTGGTTTCTCTGGCATTGAATTCGGTCAGCGAACATCACGGCTCGTTCTCGGGCATTCTCAGTACCGCGTTGATGGGTGGTGCGATCATTCCAGTTGTGATCGGGCGGATTGGCGACTATGCCGGCCTGCGCAGCGGCATGACGTTTCTCTATCTCACCTTCGGCTTTGTTCTCAGCGTAGGATTCTGGGCCCGGCCGCTGGTTACAAATGCCATCATTGGCAGCGATAAAAAAGTAGTGGCAGCCACGATCTAGTGGAGGACGGACGTCCCCGCCCGTCAAGCCGTACCCCTCAAACGGACGTCATCCTGAGCGAAGCGAAGGATCTGGCGTGAAGCTTAAATTGACTTTGGGGATCGCAACAAAAGCGAGGAAAACAAAACCGGGCAGGATTATTTCTTCTTCTTTTTCTCTTTCTGCTTCTTTTCCGAATTCATCTTCTTGGCAATTTCTTCGACCAGCTTGGGCCTGAGTTCGGCCAGCATGGAATCGACGATGCTGGCAATCGCCACCGACTCTCCCGGAGCATCGCTGACCTCGTCCTCATCCTCTTCAACTTCGACTTCATCCACGGTCTCAGTCGCGCTGTTTTCCACAACTGGAGCGCCCGCTGCTTCCGCTTCAATCGCGGCCGCGGGCTTCGGATCGCTAACGAAAGATTCGCGTATATGCTTCCAGTTTTCCCAGGCGGCCGCCAGCTCCGCTTCGCGTTGTGGCGTCGCAGCCGTGCTGGCCACGGGCGTGCTCTCCGTTACCTCGGGCGTAATCGTTGCCTGCGAAATTGCCTCTACCGCAGGAATTTGATCCGAGGGCGCGCCCGCCGAAGCAGCCGCCGCATAAGCGGAGGTCTCTAGCTGGTCAGAAGAAACTTCGCTTTGAGCAGAAACTTCGGCGACAGCCTCAGTCACTCCCGGCTCAAGCTGTACTTCCGCAACAACCGTTTCCTCGGTAACGCTTTCTACTGTCGCGGTCTGTATTTCCGCTACTTCAGTCTTCGCCACTTCGGCAACGGCTTCAACAATCTGTTCCGGAACTTGAACCTCAACCACCGTCGCCGCCGCTGCTTCTGCTCGCGCTGACTCCGCAGCTATTCTGGCTGCACTGGCCAGTTCCATCTCCTGTTCGAGCGAGCTCGCCGATTCTTCAACAGATGTCGCTACCCCTGCGGCAATCCACCTTGGACCCGTAATGCCGGCCACTGCGGCAATCGTCCCGCTCGCAGCTTCGTGACTCGTTTCGTTTGCTGGCGCGGCTGTTGCGGGCCAGGGATTTTCGATACCGTGGCCGTCCGCAGGCGCCAGTGAAGCCAGCGCGGCAAGAACTTCGTCATCGCCAACGGAACGTTCTCCAACTGCCGTTGAAGATGGTTCTGGTTCCACAAATTGCGGCGCTTCGATTTCGGATACTTGCGCGGATACTTCCGGTGCCGGCGGCACCTCGGTTTCGGAAACTTTTGCGGGCACTTCCGCTGCGTCGGCACCCTGCTCTTCCTCCACGGCTGTCGTCGCTTCAACCTCCGCAGTCACCTCGGGCGCGATCTCTACTACCGGTGCGGCTTCCCTTACAACTTCCGGCGCCGGCGCAACTTCAGCTTCCGCCGTCGAAGCTGCGGATGAAAAAGTCGCAGGAACTTCCGCCTCCTGGCTTTGGACTGCGGAAACTTCTGCAGAGGCGGCCTGCATCGCGGCTACCGATCCCGACGCAGTCCCTTCCGGTATCACCGTAGGATGTGCGGGCTTGCCGTCGAACGAAGCCGCTGCGGCGGTGATTGCGGCAATTTCTTCGGGTGTAATGTCAGCCGGAAGGCCCGCCGGAATCGCTCTCTCCAGTTCCTGGCGCGCATCAAGCGGCACGGCTTGGCCGCGACCGAAATCGCTGCCCGAGACCGATTCAGCCGCCTCCGGTTCCGCCATCTGGGTCTTTGCGTTCGGCCCAGGAATGGTAAGCCGGTTTTTCCAGCCAGTTTCCTTGTCGCCGAAATCAGCGCCCTCGATCGCCGCCAGTGCGCGGGCGAAACGGCCGGTCTTTTGCGGCTGAGGTCCGGCAACGATTTTGTCTTCCAGCTTGGTAAGCGCGGTAAGAAGTTCAGTAGCCTCAAAGGGCTTGATAATGAAGGCGTCAGCGCCCACGCGCCGCGCTTCATCGGGCTTGAACGGCTCCAGTTTCCCCACCGTCAGCAATATTGGAATTCGGGCGGTCTCGGCGTCCTGTTTGACCCGCTGACAAACCTCCAGGCCACCGTAGCCCGGCATGTAAACGTCAAGAATAATGATATCGGGTTTGTTTTCAGCGATTTTCTTGAGCGCGGCCGAGCCGTTATTGACGGTAACAACCTCGTAGCCCGCATCGGTGAGGATGCGCCGGCCCATATTCTGGGCAGTTACGCTGTCATCGGCAAGCAGTATTCTTCGCGCCAAGGGATTTCCTTTGGTGAGGGGGAGACAGCCTGAAGTTAATTGGTGCCAGCCCGTAAGTCAATGACAGGAAGATAGTAAGCAGGTTACCACTGGTCAGAGACAAGCGGGTTAAACGGCCCTCCGCTTGCCTATTGGCAGTTCCAAATCGCTTCAAGTCGCTCGCAACCGGTCCTAAAAAGGTACGATCTTCCGTACGCCCTTCTTTTTCTTGTGTTTGCTCGAAGACATAGCCGCGTCGATGTCTTTGTCGTCGGCGCTGCTCGAATCGGCCCCGGCAGTCTTGTTGCCACCGGTTGCAGCCGCGCCACTGGTTGCTGGGTCGATCTCGTTTACCTGGGTCGGAGGCGCCGCCGTGGTCTGGCCCGAGTTGTCCACGTTAGGCTTGAGTTCGTTAGGATCGGCCGCCACATTCGGCTTCAATTCATTGGCATCTGGCGCCGGTTGCGCCGCAGCGGGACTGTCCGCCGGAGTCACCGCGGTTTCAGGTACGGGAGAATCCGAACGCGGCGCTGCCTGGTCGGGAGCCAGCGTTCCCTTGTTCACGGTTTCAATGGCAACCGAATTGTTGCCCGGAGCGGCGGTACCCATCATGGCCCGCGTCGCCTCCTGAACCACCGTCGTCGCACTCACCACTTGAGGATCCACCAGAGTCGGCTCGCCGACCTTCGCCGCCTGGGCCACATCCGGATGCTTCTGGAAGTTGGCCATCACCTTCGCAACTGTTCCCGCCTCCCGGCGGCTGTCTTCTTCGGCCTTGTTCTGCGCCAGCGCGGCTTTAGTCGGCTTGGGCACCGGCACATGCAAAGCCTCCAGGCGTGCCTTGGCGTCGACGGTGCGCTCCATCAATGGATACCGGGTAAGAATCCGCGAGTAAGCGTCGACTGCGTCCTTGGTGAATTCCTGAATCATGCGCGTTTTCGCCACTTCATTGCCCGGCCGCGAACGCACCATCGCGATTTCGCTTTCGTAAGCCTGTCCCAGCAGAAACAACGCTTCGTCCGCCTTGCTGTAGAGCGGATATTTGTCCATCAGGGAGCGCAACCGCGCGATCGACGCCGGATACGACTGCCGCAGAAAATAGAAGCGTCCCACCCGGTATTCGCGCTCCGCGATCACTTCCTGCACTTCCATCAGGCGCTGTTTGCCCTCTTCCACCACCTTCTTGTTGTCCGGATATTGCAGGATTAGTTGCCTGTACTCTTCCTCCGCCCGCATCGCGTGGGTATAGTCGCGGTCCGGCTTTTCCATCTGCTGGTAGTGAATGTTGGCAATCTTCAGCTGCGCTTCGGCCGCCTCCGGCATGTTGGGGAAGAACGTCTCAAAATCCTTGTACTCGATTTCCGCCTGGGTCAGCGCTGTGCCGCCGCCTTCTGCGTACCAGGAGTCAGCTACCGCCAATTTGGCGCGCGCGATGTACTCGGAATCCGGGTAAGTGTTGATCAGGGTCTGCAAAGTTATCCGGGCCACGTCGAAGCGATTGTGCTTCATGGCGTCCATGGCGCGATCGAACAGCACCTTGTCCGGCTGCTTTGAGCCGACATTGGCCAGCGGATTATTCACCTTCTTGTTGGTGCAGCCGGCAGAAAACGCCAGCACAGCCAGCAAGATAACAACGGGGATACGACGTGACATAGAAACCTCTTAAGATAGCCGCAGGCTGCGGCGCCGGAAGCTCCTGGCTGCTGGCTTCCAGCTACTGCCTGGTTGAACGGCTAGAAGCTGGTGGCTAGAAGCCAGAAGCTTCTTTAGACTCTCTGCAGAGTTGCTTCCACCGCACTCTTTAATAATTGTTGGGCGTTAATCGTTGGATCGCCCTCACCGAAGATAGCGTTGCCTGCCACTAAAATTTCAGCCCCCGCACGCACCACCTCAGGCACGGTGCGAAGGTCGATTCCACCATCTACTTCAATACGATAGCCCAAACGCCGCTGCGCCCTCAAATCGGCCAGCCGTCGAATTTTGTGGACCGCGCCAGGTATGAATTTCTGGCCTCCAAAGCCCGGGTTCACCGACATCACCAGTATGTAGTCAACCAAGTCCAGCACCTCAGTCAGCGTCTCCACCGGCGTTGCCGGATTGATGACCACGCCCGCCCTGCAACCATGATCCTTGATCAGATGCAGCGTGCGATTCAGGTGCGGACATGCCTCCTGATGCACTGAAATCCAGTTGGCCCCCGCTTCGCAGAACTCCGCAATGAACTGATCGGGATTGTCGATCATCAGGTGACAATCGAGCGGCAGCTCAGTCACCTTCCGCAACGACTTCACCAGGGGTGGTCCCATGGTGAGATTGGGGACGAAATGGCCGTCCATGATATCCACGTGGATGACCGCGCCTCCGCCAGCCGCAGCCGCACGGACCTGGTCCGCCAAATGGGCGAAATCAGCCGCTAAAATCGAGGGTGCGAGTTCAATCAACCTGGGTTCTCGCGATCAGACTACAGTTAACAAATTCTACCACGCGAATGTACGCTAATTGGCACGCCCGCCCAGAGTCAGAGACGAGGAGAACATCCGCCCCTACCCGGCCGGCGCGGGCCCCTTGTGATCGAGAAAAATTTCCAGACGGCCCACTTCGGCTTCCAGCTCGCGCTTGAATTCTCGACCCGAGGGCCGTTTCTCCACGAAGCCGATTTCAACCGCCAACTTGCTTGCGGCCATGCTGGCGTTAGCCCATCCGATTACCCGATCACACCACAGCAGAGGCATCGCGTAGTACCCGCGAACACGCTTTGCCAACGGAGTGTAAGCTTCAAACCGGTAAGGCCAGCCCCATAGATGCTCGAAGCGCAGACGGTCCCAAACCACCGGATCGAACGGAGCCAGGAAGCGCACACAGCGAGGCGGCGGTGCGGCGACTGGAATCGCTGCCGGCAAAAGATAACTGAGCCCCTCGATGACTTGCCTTTCCAGTTTGCCGGTGCTGATCAGGCTCTCAATCGTCTTTCGATGATTCGGCGCTCTGGCGATCGGTCGACGCAGATAACTTGCAATCGAGTGCAGGGTTTTCTCCGGCACCGGCGCCAAAATATTTACCACCGCCAGCACCAGTTGCTGCAGCCGCTCATCTGGCGAAAGCGATCCCGTGATTGTTGCCAGCGCCTCGTACACCCTTATTCCTTTCTGACGGTGAGCAATGCGGAGAAATCCGCCATAGTGCAGCCGCTCCAACGCTTGCTTGGTAGCCTTGGAATACCCGCCCCAGGCATTGATGACCCGCTTGCCTCCGAAACTCGCCTGAGGATGACCCGAGTGCATCGCGCCGACGGTGCGGACCAGTTCCAGAACCTTTCGATCCAGCTTAGCCAGGCGGGTCGCCGCCCTTGGATGAAGCAGTTGCCAGAGATCCCGAGACAGAAATCCGTACGCATACAGGTAGTCCTCTTCGATATTGAGCGAGCGGTAATGGCGCTCGAGATCTCCAGCTTTATAGCCGATCACTCTATGGCGGAGGATTAAATCCTGTGCCCGTGCCGGCGAGCGTATGGGATCAGCCTGAACAAATCCCATGCGCCGGATCGCGGCCTTCAGCGTGCCCGGTTGAAAGAGCGAATGAGAAATGGCGTAAACGCGCAGTTGTTGAAGATCTGTCACAAAGCATCCAATTTAAATATTTTGGCTCGTGTGGTCGCGGGCGACTCGCCCGCGGCTTTTGATTCTGACTTTGACTTTAGCCTGAGCCATCACGGGCGGGTCGCCCGCCACCGCACAAGCAGAGCACAATCAGACCACCGAACTTATGAAATTTTTACCCGTAACCTTTTCCCTCCGCCAAAGTTTATATAGTTAGAGGCACGATGGCCGTCAGACGACCGGCAGCGAAAAAGCTCCAGGAGCAGGCCTCCGGCTTGCCTCCTGGCGACGCTCGTACAAACGACGGTCGCCCGGACGACGATCGCCGGCTCGTCGATGCCGCCAAAAAAGACCCGAGCCGTTTTGCCGAACTGTACGAACTGAATTTCACGCGGGTTTATGCCTATATCGCAAGACGTGTCGGCGATCGCGACGTCGCCCAGGACCTGACCGCGGATGTCTTCCACAAGGCGCTGGCCAACCTGCATGCCTTCGAATGGCGGGGCGTGCCCTTTGCTGGATGGCTGCTGAGAATTGCTTCCAACATGATTGCAGATCGGTCCAGGCGCGGAACGAAAGAGATCACGGGACAGGATATTCCCGATCGGCCCGATCTGGATAAGCGGCCCAAGCTCGAGGAAGCCGACCGCAGTGCCCGGCTTTTCAGCCTGGTAGACCAGCTTCCGCAGGACCAGCGTCGCGTGATCGCATTGCGCTTTTCCGAAGAGAAGAGTATTCGCGAAATCGCGCAGGCGCTGGGACGCAGCGAAGGCGCGGTAAAGCAACTGCAATTCCGTGCCCTGCAGAGCCTGCGTGATCGCATGGAGGGTGCCAATGCCTAAGCGCTCCCTGCCGAATCGCAAGATGCCCGATCGAAAGCAAATCGACCAGCTCGACCAGGCCGTGACCCAGCTGCTGGCCACTCGGGTGATCACGGTCGCAACCGGCGATACCGAGTTGTTGCCTCTGCTGCACGTTGCCGCCGAGCTGCGCCAGCTTCCGCGAGAAGATTTCAAGGCAAGACTCAAAGCTGATCTGGAAAGGAAATCGTCCATGGCAACCACGACTGAACCTGTTTCTTCACTGCGAACCGTCGCTTTCTCGCGTCTCAGTTTCAAGAACGCCGCCACCGCCATTGAGTTTTACAAGAAAGCTTTCGGCGCGAAGGAGACTTTCCGTTTCGAGAACGAGCTGGGAATCGGCCACGCTGAGATCATGATTGGAGACTCGATCATCATGATTGCGAATGAGTGGCCGGAGGGTGGACGCTACAGCCCGGAGACCACCGGCAGTTCCGCCGTCAGCATGGCGCTGCAGGTTCCGGACGTGGACGCCTTCGTCAAACACGCTGTCGCGGCCGGCGCCAAATTGCAAGGCGAGATCGCCGACCAGTTTTACGGGCGGCGCGACGCGAACCTGCTTGATCCTTTCGGATACACCTGGAATGTGTCCACGGTAAAAGAAGAAATGCCCCTCGAGGAGATGCACCGCCGCTTCCGGGCCATGATGGGCGAGCCCAAGAAAAAGCCGGCGGTTGACCCGGTACCGAAAGGCTATACCACCCTGACCACCTACCTGGTCGCGCCTGACGCGGACGGCCTGATCGACTTCATGACCAGGGCGTTCGGCGCACAGGAAACATTTCGCAGCGGGCCCGGTGCTGAAGGTGGCTTGCATGCCGAAGTAAAAATCGGAGATTCCATGCTCATGGTGGGCGGCGGCGCCAAGGGAATGAAGTGGCGCGGCACTCCGATGCCCAGTGCATTTCACATGTATGTTCCCGATTGCGACGCGACTTATGCTCTCGCCGTTGCTGCCGGCGCGACCTCTATCAGCGCTCCCGCCGATCAGGAGTACGGCGAGCGCAGTGCAAATGTACAGGACGCCAACGGAAACTTCTGGTACATCGCAACCTACAAAGGCGACAGCTACAAATGGGAAGGGGCGCCCACCCTGCAACCGTATCTGCATCCCCTGCGCGCCGAGCCCGTGCTCAATTTTATGAAGCGAGCTTTCGGAGCCGAGGAACTGGGCCGCTACACTTCACCCGATGGAGTGATTCACCACACCACGGTGAAAATCGGCAACGCCTACATGGAAATGGGCGAAGCCAGCGGCCGCTACCAGCCCATGCCGACGATGTTCTATCTCTACGTAGAGGATTGCGACACGTTTTACAAACGGGCGCTGGCTGCGGGCGCGACGTCAATTTCCGAACCGACTGACCATCCCTACGGCGACCGCAGTGGCGGCGTGACCGATCCCTTCGGCAACAAGTGGTACATCGCCACCCACATCAAAGACATGTAGGTATGCGATCGTGTGGTCGCGGGCGACCCGCCCGCGGTTTTAGCCCCAGACTTCAAAAGCTGCGGGCGAGGCCGCCCGCTACCAAACTCACACCTACTACTGCAGCCTGGCGTACTCCTCTTTGGCTTCCTTCAGAATCGGCACGTCGGGATCGGCATCTTTCCATTGCGCAAGAAAGTCCTGGTAAGCCGTCCGCGCTCCGGCATTATCGCCCGATAACGCGCGAGCGCGTCCCAACTGAAGCCGCGCCAGAGAGCAAGCCGGCGCAGTCATGCAAAGTCCGCGATGGTCCAGAATTTTCTGGAACTCGGCCGCGGCTTCCGTCCCTTTCTTCAACTTGAGATAAGCCTGCCCGCGCACGTAGTTGGGCAGAACCCGCGCGGCCAGCCCGAATTCGTAGGGAGTAACGGCCCGCAGCAGTTCGATTGCTTTTGCCGGATCGCCTCGGTCGATCTCGACTTGCGCACGAATCGTCGGCACAAAGATGAAATTCACATACGTGTGCGTAGGATAGTTTTTGACCAACTCATCCGCTATCGCCGTCGCTCTCGCAACATCTCCGGCAAGAGCCAGCGCACCTGCGGAAAGGATCATAGTCGGGCGGTTTCGGCTCGAGCCTAAAGCTGCAGCGACTTGCTCGCGCGCCATGGCGCCATTCCCCACCAGCGCTTCTGTGATGGCGTGTGTAGCCATGGTGCGAGCGGCGATTTCGTTAAGTTTTCCCCGACGTTCGCCTTCCACCGCCTTTGCGTATGCCTCTCTTGCTTTTTCAAGCTTGCCGGCCGAGGCTTGGGCAGTGGCCACAACGTCCAACATGTCAAATTCATCGGGCTTTCCTTTTGCCCACTCAACCTGGCGTTGCCCACCCTCTGTGTCGCCCTCGACGAGAGCGATGCCATACAACTGGCTGTGTTCAAAAACTCCGTCGAGTTTTGCTGCTATTTCCTTCTCCCAGACTGCTTTGGCTTCAGCCAGCCGATTGAGTCCTATATACGAAACTCCTAACACGATGTAGCTGAGCGAATCGTTTGGGGCGAGACGCATCGTCTCCTGAGCTCGCGCCAGAGCCTGGTCCCATTGACCTGCCTCTGCATGGTCCGTGGCCAGATTGTTGGTTGGAATTGAATCGCGCGGATAGGTCCGCGCCCACAGTTCGTAAGCTTCCGTCGCTTTGTCCGATTCTCCGGTGACGATATCGTAGTAGTGCGTAGAGATATACAGCTTCTCCAGTTCGCTGGTGCGCTCCCGGCGCTCGAACGCCTGCCGGGTGTTTTCGATGGCAAGGTCGCTCTGTCCGGTGTTGGCGTAAGCCTGGCCCACGCGCGCATACGCGACCGCGAAATTGGGATCGATTTCGATTGCATGCTTATAAAAAGGAACAGCTCCCAATTCGTTTCCTTTGGTCCGCTCGGTCTCTCCCAGGCTGAACGCCTTCAAAGCTTCCAGGGACGAAGTAGTTGCTTCCTCTACCGGCGCGTCGAACTTTTGCACCGAAGCCAGCGACTCTCCCAGAGCACTGCGTAAGCCGGAAGCCGCTTTTCCCACCGCCGCCAGCACCTGCTCCTTTTTGTCGGCTGGCACTTGCTCGTGTGCCAGCGTGTCTCCGCTCTGACAATTGATGGCGTTCAGATCCACCACGTATTGGGTACCGAGGCTGCTGATGGCTCCATTCATCACAGCCTTGATGCCTTCACGTTTGCAGATGTCTCGCGCCAGGTCGGGCGTGACCCGTTCGTCGGGCGAGCGCCCCATGAATCGCAAAGTGTCCCGTACCCGTTCCTGCGGGACCACATTCATGTATGGTGACTGCTCCAGTTGCACCGCCAACGCCTGTTTGAGAGTTCCGTCGAAGACCGCATCCCCCGTAGTGTTGACGAAGTCAGTCAGCAGGATGGAATCTTTTTCCGTCATTGCACTGGCGCCACGGCTATAGAAAAACGCTCCCAGGCACGCCGCCACCACGAGGACTGCGATCGCCGCGATATACCAGTACTTCCGGTTTGCGGCGGCCTGACTCGGAGTAGGCGCCGAAGCCGGGCCTGAAACCGCGGATGCCGGCGGCGCCAGCGCTGCGGAGGTCGGCGCCGCAATTGCCGCCGCGACCGACGACTTTGAATCCACGGGGGTCGCCGAGCTCGGGGTTGTCACGCTGAATGACGAACTCTTGCCCGAATCAATCTCCCGTTTCAACCGCTTCAGGTCTCCGCGCATCTCTGCTGCCACCTGGTAGCGCAGGTCGGGGTCTTTTTCCAGGGCTTTGTTGATGATGCGTTCGAGCTCCGCCGGTAAATTCGGATTGAGCCGCACCGGCGCCGTCGGCGCTCGGTTCAGGATGGCGTCAAAAATTACCGCCGAGGTGTTGCCGGTAAAAGGCTGGCGCCCCGTGGACATCTCGTACAACACCGCGCCAAAAGAAAACAGGTCGGTGCGGGCATCGAGCTCCTCGCCCCGCGCCTGCTCCGGAGACATATACGCGACCGTTCCCACGGTGCTGCCCGGACTGGTGAGATGGGCCGCATCCACCGCCGCCGTCGCAAACGACGCCCCTGCCGGCTCCAGCTCCGGCGTGGGCTTTCCGGAAACTTTGGCTAGACCGAAGTCGAGAATCTTTGCCTGACCGCGTTTGGTGAGAAATAAATTCGCCGGCTTGAGATCACGATGAACAATGCCCGCCGTATGCGCTACATCCAGTGCGTCGGCAATCTGCGCCCCGAAATCGACCAGTTGTTCCACCGAAAGCGGCTTGCCCTC
The DNA here is from genome assembly GCA_963733545.1 of Terriglobia bacterium. Lineage (GTDB taxonomy): Bacteria > Acidobacteriota > Terriglobia > Terriglobales > Acidobacteriaceae > JAIQFF01. The sequence goes on along the minus strand of CAVTDQ010000007.1, from coordinate 1,320,339 downwards.
GATGCGATATTTCAGGGTTGTCCCATCGAGATATTCCATCACGATGTAAGGATGGCTATCTTCTTCGCCGATGTCGTAAATCGTGCAGATGTTGGGATGGTTGAGAGCAGACGCCGCTCTCGCCTCGCGCCGGAAGCGCTCCAGCGCCGCCGGATCCTGCGCCAGCTCATCCGGCAGAAACTTCAAGGCCACGCGACGCCCCAGGCGCAGGTCTTCGGCTTCGTAAACCACGCCCATGCCACCGCCGCCCAACCTCTGAGTAATGCGGTAGTGGGAAATAGTTTGCCCGATCATAAGTAGCGTAGGTCGGCCATGTTAGGCTGCGCACCTTCAGCAAGTCAATTTGGTTCGCACATGTGGCCGCAGGCGACTCGCCCGCAAGGTGTAGACCGATGTGGGCGCGAGCGCCCCGCTCGGGCAGCAGCGCCACGGATGATGCAGCATCCCCAAGGATCAAGCAACATCGAACAACATGCAGCGCCGTACACGCCTCCGCACGAGCGTGGACGCTCGCGCCTACATTAAACCGAGGGCGTGCTACTCTCGACCTCCAGATCAAAACTGTAAGAAAGAAATTGATCACGCCCGAACAACTCGTGCCGGTTGGCTTCAGCCTGGCAGCCGTAATGTGCTGGGGAACCAGCGATTTCACCGGCGGCTATACTTCGAAGCGTTCCGACTCGTTCGTGATTACCCTGCTCTCCCACGCAGGCGGTTTCGTGCTCATGCTTTCCGCCGCGCTCGTCACTCACGCTCCTTATCCCTCGGCGTCGAGCCGGATCTGGGCGTTAATCGCTGGCGCATTCGGCGGCACAGCACTGGCTATTTTTTATCGCACTCTATCCAGCGGAAATATGGGGATCATCGCTCCGGTGTCGGCCGTGCTCGGGGCGGCAATTCCCGCAGCTTTCGCCATCATCACCCAGGGCCTTCCCGGAGCGCTCTCCATCGCCGGTTTTCTGTTGGCGGGCCTCGGCATCTGGTTAATCTCGCGGCCCGACGACGGCTCCAGCGATTATTCCGGACTCGCCATGGCCGCGCTTGCCGGCATCGGCTTTGCCGGATTTTTTATCTGCATCGATCGCGCCGGTGACAGTTCCGCGTTGTGGTCGGCGGTGCATTCACGCGTCGCGTCTTTGCTAATTGTCGGCGGCATAGTTCTGGTTCGCCGTATCTGGTTCCAGACGGGTCCGTTGCGACTGGAACCATCCGGCGCCGCTTTGGCACTTTTTGCCGGATGCCTCGACGTCAGCGGTACCGCTCTCTTCATCCGCGCCGAGCAGACCGGACGCCTCGATACTGCGGTCGTCCTCAGTTCGCTTTACCCGGTCATCACCGTCCTCCTTGCCCGGATCGTCCTAAAAGAAAAATTCACCCGCTGGAAAACCATGGGCATAGTCGCCGCTCTGCTCGCCGTCCCGCTGATTGCTCTGCAGTAAATGTAGGCGCGAGCGCCCTCGCTCGTGCGAGAGTCATTTCTGCAGCGTCGGCGAACTGTTATTCATCGCGATTGTCTCCCAGCCCTACACTCGAGGGACTCCAGCTACTCGTGCAAAAAATGTTTCCACGGGTTGTCTGCTGTGATGCTACAATGACTTGACTTTGCTGACCTGTCGCCGCCACCCTGCACGAGCGGGACGCTCGCGCCCACATCAAGTCCTCCGGCGCTGCTATAATCAAGAATTGCGCTCATGCCTACGAAGCGTCTGATTCGATCCACCACAGTTCTTAGCGTCCGCCGCAACGGCAACGTGGTCATGGCCGGAGACGGCCAGGTCACGCTCGGCGAAGGCGTTATCAAACATTCCGCCAAAAAGATTCGCCGTCTCTATCAGGACAAAATTCTGGCAGGATTCGCTGGCTCCACCGCCGATGCTTTCACCCTCTTCAGCCGGTTTGAATCGAAGCTGGAGCAGTATCACGGCAACCTGGGACGCGGAGCGGTCGAGCTGGCGAAAGACTGGCGCACCGACAAATTCCTGCGCCATCTGGAAGCCTTGCTGCTGGTCTCCGACAAAGAGCAGACATTCCTGCTCAGCGGCCAGGGCGACGTGATCGAGCCTGACGGCGGCATCGCCGCCATCGGCAGCGGCGGCCCGTACGCCCAGGCAGCCGCGCAGGCGCTGGCCGAGCACACCCAGCTGTCCGCCCGCCAGATCGCCGAAGAAGCAATGAAGATTGCCGGCAAAATGTGCATCTATACTAATGACAAGGTAACGATTGAAGAACTCTGAGTCTGGCCGTTGGTCTTTGGCCCCTGGTTCTTGGTCAAGACCTTGAATTTCTGAACCCGCGAGGGCAGCGAACGGCCAGAAGACCAACGACCAAAGACCAACGACTGATTTATGGCTATCTACTTACCCGCTACCGCTGAAGAAGAACAGATCGCGCTCGACGAACTGACTCCGCGCGAGATCGTCGTCGAACTCGACAAACACGTTGTCGGACAGAAAGACGCCAAACGCGCCGTCGCCATCGCTCTGCGCAATCGCATGCGCCGCCAGAAGCTTACCCCTGACCTGGCAGAAGAAGTCATTCCCAAAAACATCATCATGATCGGTCCCACCGGCGTGGGTAAAACAGAAATTGCCCGCCGCTTGGCCAAGCTGGCGAATTCGCCATTCCTGAAAGTGGAAGCTTCAAAGTTCACCGAAGTCGGCTACGTGGGACGCGATGTCGAGTCCATGATTCGCGACCTGGTCGAGATCGCTATAGAAATGGTTCGCGAAGAGAAGCTTGAAGACGTCTCCGACAAAGCCGAACTGAACGCCGAAGAACGCCTGCTGGATATTTTGCTTCCGCCTGCCGCGCCTCGGCCTGCCGAGCCCAACACCGGCGGCATGGTGCTTGAAGGAACCACCGCGTCTTCTGCGAGTTCAAGCAGCGAATCGCAGAGCCGCACCCGCGAAAAACTTCGCCAGCAGTTGCGCGAAGGCAAACTGGATGACCGAACGGTTGAGATCGACGTCCGCGAACGCAATTTCCCCTCCTTCGAAATTATTTCCAATCAGGGTGTCGAAGAGATGGACGTCAATCTCAAAGACATGCTTCCCAACCTCTTCGGCCAGCGCACCAAAAAGCGCAAGATGAAGGTCAACGAAGCTTTCGAATATCTGATCCAGGAAGAAGAGCAGCGCCTGATTGACATGGATCAAGTCACCCGCCTGGCCATCGATCGCGTGGAAGACTCCGGAATCATCTTCCTCGACGAAATCGACAAGATCGCCGGACGCGAAAGCGGTCACGGTCCTGACGTTTCGCGCGAGGGGGTGCAGCGCGACATTCTGCCCATCGTAGAAGGCACCACGGTCAACACCCGCTACGGCATGGTGCGCACCGACCACATCCTGTTCATCGCCGCCGGCGCCTTCCACGTTTCGAAGCCCAGCGATCTCATTCCCGAGTTGCAGGGACGCTTTCCCATCCGGGTCGAGCTGCAATCGCTGACCATGGAAGACTTCATCCGCATTCTCACCGAACCCAAGTCTTCGCTGGTCAAGCAGTACATCGCATTGATGGAAACCGAAGGCGTGAAACTGGAATTCACCCGGGAAGCCCAGGAAGAAATCGCCCGCTATGCCTTCCGCGTCAACGAAGGTACGGAAAATATAGGCGCCCGCCGCCTGCACACCATCATGGAGCGCGTCCTGGACGAAATCAGCTTCGACGCCCCCGACAAAAAAGGCGAACACATAAAAGTAGACGCCGACTACGTCCGCAAAATGCTAGCCGACATCGTAAAAGATCAAGACCTCTCGCGCTACATCCTGTAAACGAACAGACAAATGGAGGGCGGGCGTCCCCGCCCGTCGCTCTTGCAAATGTTCACAGGGCCCCCGTAGCCCTCCACAACCACCGATACTCCAACGGATCCCCAACAAGTCCAGCCCCGACAGGATTTCCCAAAATATAATCAACTTTGTCATCGATACTTTCTTCCCGACGAAGCGCTCGATCAAACGACTCCTCCTCCCAGACTCTGCCCTTGCGCCCCAAAACTTTGTTAATCCTGTGCGCTGACGCCCCCTTCACAGCTTGCATGATCTCTGCAATGCTGACCGCTCCATCGCCGTCATAAAGCGGAGCCAGCACCAGGTGGACGTGATCGGGCATTACCACCACCGCATACAGTTGAAAAGTTTTTCCGTTCCCCGCAAGACATGTATCAATCACAATCTGACGCACTGAATCCGGAATGATCCAGCGATTGTGTGTTGAGAAGGTTATGAAAAATGCTTTGAAGTCTGGCTGATAATGAGGAAGTTTACGGCGATACTGATACTTTCGTTGCATCCAAATTGGATAGCACCGCTTGAGAGAGAGGAGCTAGTGTACTTTCGTAGGGCCTTCTTAAGTCTTCCGGTCGAACAGAACTCGATCCCACATCCCATCGAGAACCGCTTGCATTTGTGCCGCCGCCCTGCTTAGACTCAACGTTCGTTCTCGACGGGCGAGGACGCCCGTCCTCCATCCAATTCAAATGAGCCCTCTCGATCGCCCTCGCCTTCGCTCCCTGATGCAGCGCGAACAAACACGTTTCGTGAACGAGCGCCCCAAATCCAAAGCCCTCTTCGAACGTGCTGGAAAATCTCTGCTGGGTGGCGTGCCCATGAATTGGATGATCAAGTGGGCCGGCGCTTTTCCGCCCTTCGTGCGCGAAGCCCAGGGAGCGCACTTTTACGATGTCGACGGGCACCGCTACATCGACTTCTGCCTGGGCGACACCGGCGCAATGACCGGACACTCTCCTTTCGCCACCGTCAAAGCTGTGGAAGAACAGATGAAGCGCGGCATCACCCTGATGCTGCCGACCGAAGACGCGATTTTTGTCGCCGAAGAATTGCAGCAGCGCTTCGGTCTGCCCTTCTGGCAATTTGCGCTCACCGCCACCGACGCCAATCGCTTCGCCATCCGGCTGGCGCGACACATCACCCGGCGGCAGAAAATTCTGGTTTTCAACTGGTGCTATCACGGCACCGTCGACGAAAGTTTCATCACTCTCAGAGACGGCGTCGCACAAGCTCGCCGTGGAAACATAGGTCCGCCGGTCGATCCCGCCGTCACCACCAAAGTGGTCGAGTTCAACGACGTCGCGGCTCTCGAACAGGCGCTGGCGCCGGGCGACGTTGCCTGCGTGCTCGCCGAACCAGTCATGACCAACGTGGGCATCGTCCATCCCGACCCTGGCTACCATCAAGCGCTGCGGCAGCTCACGGAAAAATACGGCTCGCTGCTCATCATCGACGAGACCCATACCATCTGCGCCGGACCCGGCGGCTACACCCGTGCCGAAAATCTCGATCCTGATTTCTTCATCTTCGGCAAAGCCATTGCCGGCGGAGTGCCCGGCGCCGCCTACGGATTTACCGAAGAAGTAGCCAGCGCCATCGCCAAAGATCAGAATCTCGAGGATTGCGACACCGGTGGAATCGGCGGCACCCTGGCTGGCAATGCGCTTTCCCTGGCCGCCATGCGGGCCACCTTAACCAAGGTCCTCACCCGGGATGCGTACACGCGCATGATTCCGCCCGCTGAACGCTGGGCTGCAGGAGTGGAAAAAGCGATCACCGAATTTGGCGCGCCCTGGCACGTCACCAGGCTCGGTTGCCGTGCCGAATATCAATTCTCTCTCGTGCCGCCCCGGAATGGCGACGAAGCTCATGATGCCATGGACTTCGAACTGGAACGCTACATGCACCTCTACGCCATGAACCGCGGCATCCTGTTAACCCCGTTTCACAATATGGCACTGATGTCGCCGCAAACCGATCCCGACGACGTCGACCAGCACACCCGCGTGTTTCGTGAAGCCCTCAAAGAACTTTTCGCCTAGCCGCTGGACGACCCAACGCCCATCGCCAAGCTCAGCCGGAAATCGTTATTCTGTCTGTTAACCTGTTCATTCTCGCGATGAAGCGATCCGGTTGGAACATTCTGGTATGCGTGCTGGGCTCCGCGGCGTTGGTTTCCTGCGGTGCGCCCGGCGTTCCTATCCCCCCATCGCTTGAACTATCGAAGCCGGTCACCGACTTGCGGGCTACTCGCAAAGGCGACAAGGTTTTTCTTGCCTGGAGCGTGCCCGCGAAAACCGTCGACCGCCAAGCGGTGCGGCGACCGGGTGTGACTCGTGTATGTCGCAACCTGAAGGCGCCGGTGACAGATTGTAAGAATCCAGTCGCTGAAATTTCTTCCACGCAGTTTCCGCTGCCTGTTGCCCAACCGGCAAAAAAAGGCACGCCGCCGGCGCCGAAAGTTCAGGCAAACTACAGCGACGTTCTGCCCCAGGATTTGCAAAAGCAGGATCCCGCCGCCGTATTCAACTACGCGGTATCCGTACAAAACGACAGCGGACGCAGCGCCGGACTTTCCAATCAGGTACAAGTGCCGTCCGCACCCACCCTGCCTCCGCCGCAAAATTTCCGTGCTGAAGTAAAAAGCGACGGCGTGCTGCTCTCCTGGGACTGTCCCTCCGGCGCGTTGCCTTCAGACATCATCACCCACAAGATCCGCATCTACCGCCACGATCCAGATAAGCCATCAAATACCAGAATCAGTGATGCCGTTCTGGCGCCTTGTTCACAATCGCAATCGGCCGTTGCGAAATCGTCACCGTCCACCGATCATCCGGATGGGGGCTCCGATAAGAATCTGCCCGAGAGCAGTCTGCCTGAATACCTTGATCAGACATTCGACTGGGAAAAATCCTATGAGTACCATGCCACCATCGTGACTGTGATTGCCTCTCCGGGAACGGGCGAAGTTGAAGTCGAGGGTGACGACACTCCCCCGGTCAATATTTTCGCCCACGATATCTATCCTCCCGCCGTCCCCACCGGATTGCAGGCCGTCTTCTCAGGCGCTGGGCAAGCCCCGTTCATCGATCTGGTGTGGTCACCAAATGTCGAAGCCGATCTCGCCGGCTACAACATCTTCCGCCATGAGCAGGACGCACCACCACTGAAACTGAACTCCGACCCGGTGAAGACGTCAGCCTTCCGCGACCCCAACGTGCAATCCGGCAAAAAATATTTTTACTCGGTATCAGCGGTCGATGAGCGCAACAACGAGAGCGGAAAGTCAGAAGAGGCAAATGAGGAAGTACCATGAAGGCAGCTATCAGCCGTCAGCTATCAGTCATCCACTTTAGAAATGAGCTCGCAAAGGATAACTTTGAACGCCCGGAGATACAGAACGCATCGCACAAAATCTAAAATCAAAAATCTGAGATCATAAATCGGACGCCCGAAGCCCGACGTCCGAAGTCCGACGTCCGACGCCAGACTCCCGAGGTTCCATGAAATACTGCCGTTTCCAACTGAACAACCAGCCCAACTACGGACTTCTCGAATCCGTCGCCGGCACCGAACAGATTACCCGCACCTTTCTAAGCCCTCCGCAGGATTTCGCGGGTGACCTGGAAGACGCACCCACGCGGCGCATGGATCGTCTTTCCCTGGCAGAAGCTACGTTGCTGCCGCCAGTCGCGCCATCGAAGATCGTTTGTGTTGGCCGCAATTACCGCGAGCACGCCGCTGAACTCGGCAACGAAGTCCCCGCTGAGCCGCTTATTTTTTTCAAGCCGCCATCCTCTCTGCTGGCTCCGGGCGCCCTGGTTCGCCGTCCTCCGCAAGCCGAACGTATCGACTACGAAGGCGAACTCGGCGTCGTCATCGCCAAAACCTGCTACCAGCTCTCCGCGGACGAAGACGTTCGCTCGTACATTCTCGGATACACCTGCGTCAATGACGTCACTGCCCGCGATCTGCAGAAAAAAGACGGACAATGGACTCGCGCCAAGGGTTTCGACACTTTCTGCCCCGCCGGCCCCCTGGTCTCCAGCGAAATCGATCCCTGGGCGGGCGTCGGTGTGCAAACAAAAATCAACGGCGAGGTGCGGCAGCAAGGGAACACGCGAAATTTCATCTTCCCGCTCGATGTCATCATTCGCTACATCTCGCAAGTCATGACTCTGCTCCCCGGCGACCTGATTCCCACCGGCACCCCGGAAGGCGTGGGCCCGGTGCTGAGCGGAGACACGATGGAAATCATCGTCGAAGGAATAGGAACGCTCACCAACCGGGTCGCTTAGATTCCAAACGCTCGCGCCCACATTGAAACTTCCCCGAAGCTCTATCAGGCATTATTCTGTTTACGTACTGCCGCACCCACGGTCCTGTGTCCGTCGCCCAAATCATGAACTCACTTCATCTCTATGCTCTGGTTTTGGTGATTGTCGCCGTTTTGGCGGTCGCCTACTCGCTTCTGCGCCGCAAGCCCAAAACCGCCGAGGACCTTGAGCGCGAACGCCGGGAATGGCTCGACCGCATCGGCCGGATCACCGACGGCACCGTGATTGATGTTCAGGAGATGCCCGGAGCCCGCGACCTGCCTTCCACCTTCCTGATCTACCAGTACGACGTGGCCGGAGTCTCCTACGAAGCCTCCCAGGACGTGACCTACCTTCGCCAGCTCATCAATCTGCACTCCTGCCGCCTCGGCCTGCCCACCTCGGTCCGCTTCGACCCTCACAATCCCGGAAACTCTATCGTTCTCTCAGAACGCTGGATGGGCCTCAGGCAGTAAGCCGCCAGCCCCCCGCAATCCATACTTCCTGACCGTCTTTCAGCCCGTCCCGCCTGCGTCAAATGCCTGAAAACCCCTTTCGGCCGTTGGTCTTCGGTGTCCCTTTCATTGGACTTCGGTGACATTCTCAAGCTATGAGGCGGTTGCTACCGTGGCAACTCAGCCGGAACAGAAAGGCCGGCCCCAAACTCCAATATGGAAAACACCTCAAAATCAACCTCAAAACTGAAGCTTCTTTACGCCGAAGGAGACTCAGAAGTACTTGCTGCACAGGCGGTTACGATTGAAAAGGCAGGCCACAAGGTGGTTCAGGCCGAAGGCCGCAAGCCGGTGCTGGAAGCCCTCAAGCGAGAGCAATTTGACCTGGTAATTCTGGGTCCGTCCCTGACCAAAAACGACCGCCATCATCTCGCCTACATGGTTAAAAAGAGCCAGCCAGGATCGCGCGTTCTGGTCATGCACACCGACGGCGAAGGCCATCCCGCGGTTGACGCGACCCTGGAAACCGGCAGCCGCCTCACCGCACTCCTCGAGCAGATCGCGGCCATGTTCCCGCAAGCAGCCGGCGTAGCGGCAGGCAGATAAGTCGGCTCGAACGACAAGGCACTTCGACTAGGATCTACAAACAAGAGGCGGCGCAAGCCGCCTCTTTTCTCGTGGCTTCGAGTCTGAAGAATCTCACCCGACAAGACTCTCGAGAGTAAACAAGTGGTAAATCTCACCCACTCATGTGGTCGCGGGCGACTCGCCCGCGGCTTTTGCTTAAAACCGCATCACAACCATCAAGACTCAATCGCAGTTATCACCAAAACAAATCCCCGCCCACACACCCGAGAAAAACAGCCAGTAAAATCCCAAACTGCCGACTTTCCCCCATCGAAGTGGACTGAACCAGTTAGAATACGAACTCCGAAACCATCAATCATGGATACAAACCCCAAATCGCCAGCCAAGAAGATCTATGTCTCTCTCAGTGGCCTGCCGCTTTCCTTCCATCTGGAATGGCCCTTCCGCAAATCGACCTCGGGCGCGGACTTCTACGTCCTCCACGCCGACATCGTCCTGGAAAATTCGGATGGCTTTCACGCCCCGGTTTCCGTGAATCTTTCGGCCACGGTCTACGAAGTAATGCCTTCGCTGGAACCGAAAGACATCGAAGCTCCGGTCATTAATGCCCTGCGTAAGGAAGTCGATCGCCACCAGATAGAGTTCGCCAAGTCGGCAAAACGGGTTCCCGTCCAGTTCTCCAGCCGCTATTACGATTTCAAACGCAACAAGTGGGTATTTGGCAAGGCGACGGAAGAAAATACGGCCCTGCTGGTGGCGCGCAAGATTTACTGGCAAACCAAGATTGCGGGAGGTCCGGTCTGGATCGGCGATCCCACCGAGGCGCTGTTTCTGGAAACTTCACCCTCCCAGTTGGTGGAGGTCGGCGAAAAACTGCGTGAGCAGGAACTGATAACTCTGGAAGGCGAATGGGCCTCAGCCAACGCGTCTTTGATGGCGCAGGCAGAAAAATTCGAAGCCGACATGTCCACCGCGATCACCGAACTGGAACAAAAACACGCCTACGAACGAGGTTAATGACTTAATGTAGGCGCGAGCGCCCTCGCTCGTGCAGCAGCGCCAGAGAGCGGCACAAAGGCGACGCTGTTTTTGACCCCGCGCGGTCCGAGCCGCTTCACGCTGGATCCTTCCCGGCTCGCGGCCGTTCAGGATGACGTCCCATAGTGAACAACAGAATTTGACGTCATCCTGAACCCGGCTTCAGCCGGGTGAAGGATCTGGCGTGCGGCGGAACGAGTGGAGGGTTCCCGAAGGCGACGCTGTTTTTGACCCCGCGCGGTCCGAGCCGCCCAGGCCTCAAGGCCGTTCAGTGCTAAATCAACAACTGCCAAACACCGACGTAAAAGCAAGCCCCCTAATGCTGTTTGCTGATCGTCCCGCTGATATTAACCCCTGAATCATTCTGCACCACGTAAGCGTCATTCCCCGAAACCAGATAAAACGCCAGGTTATTGGAAAGGCTGCTTATCGACGCAGACGCGCGTCCATTCGCCGCCACCGCATAATTTCCCGTCAGGATGATCGGCGCGGTAATTGTCCCCGCCGCGTTTGTGAATTCGTTCAGGATTAGCTTGCCCGACCCATCCCACCGCAGCGTGCCCACCCGGTCCTTCGCGCCTCCGCCGTCAAAGCCATCCATGACCAGCCCAAACTGCCCGTTCATCGACGAATTTGAAAAGGTGGCACTTTGCTGCAAGTCCAGGCTGCCGTCCTGCACAGTGTTTGAATCATTGACAATAAACAGACCGCGCGTCGGATTCACCATCCAGATCACCAGGTTGCTGTTGGCGGCGGTGGTGAGGCTTACCAGGGCGCGTCCGCTGGGCGCTTGCGTGTAGGTTCCGGTAAAAGTCACATTGGAAAATGGCACACCATCTTGCGAGGTGTCGCGCGCACCCGCGCTGATCGCGCCCGCATTCGCGGTAAACCGCCCGGCCATGTTGACACCATCAAGAAGTCCGGTATCGCCCCGGCTGCCGAATGCGTAACTGCCGGAGAGCGCAGGCGTGCCACTCTGCAGTTCAGCCCGTCCCAGCCCATTCACGCCCACCGTGCTGGCCAGAAATCGCACATTGTTAGCGTCCACGATGTAATAGAAAAAGCTGCTGGTTGAAGGAGAGTTGTCGGTGAAGGTTCCGCTGCCTCGCCCGATCGTGGTGTCTGGAGCGTTGAATGCTCCCGTGAAGGTCAACGACGTCAGACTTCCGGCGCGGTTAACATCCTCGGCGCCGTTACTGACAACTCCGCCAGTCACCGTAAACGCACCCACACTGGCTACGGATTGCGAGGCGGTAATATCATGCTCACGAAAAACGAAGGTTCCGGTCGGAGCTGCGGCAATCGCCGTCAGGTCCTGCTTCTCCGCCAGCCCGCCGGCGTTAAGGACTCTGTCACCTTCCACCAGATAAACTTTCGAAGAGCTCACCAGCGTGACCGCCAGATTGATCGGGCCCAGGGCATTGTTAAAACTCAAGCTTCCAGTTCCGTCGTTGCTGATGGCGTACGTCCCAGTGCTGTTGGTGCTGAGGAAAGTGTTGCCTTCGGCAAAATCGTCACTCGCGCTGGTGATCACGCCATTACCGTTGGCGGTGAAAACGCCGGCCTCACGGTAGGCGACGCCATTGATGTTGGCGCTGAAATCGAAGCCCTCGATCTGGTAAACGTACTGTCCGTTGAGGCTGGCATTTGAAAAGTTGCCCTTGGGAATGAATCCCGGGACGGTACCGTTGTTGTTTCCGCAACCAGCACAGAATAAGAGCGCAAGCAGGCCCAGGCACAGATAGATGATTTTCATAAACAGATGTCAGGCGTGAAACAGCAACTCCTTATCAAGCTGGAAACGAAGCTTCGAAACCTTAACCCAACCAAGCCTATAAAGTTGTCTTCGCAGAGTTCACCTACGATATCTTCCGCGTCGTGAATTAGATGCCTGGAGGCAGTCGATAGCTGCCTTGCTGGTCGTTAGACTTACTGATCAGTCGTGATGGAGGACGGGCGTCTCGCCCGTCCAGCCGGGCGGGACGCCCGGCCTCCATAAAGCTATTGCCGAGGTCTAAAGTCCGAAGTCCGACGTCCGACATCCACGCCAAAGACAAAAGACCAACGCCGATCTCAGAGTTTTTCCCTGCCGGAAGCTGACGATTGCGAGCTCGATCCCGCTGCCAGAATCTCGCACATCCGGCGTATCTCTTCACGCTGGACTGCGCTTAACGCCAGAAATTCGAACCCATGACGCAACCCGTCGCGGTAACGCACCAGAGCGCGGAACTTGATGGGAAATGAATTACGCGGCAACGATAGCTCCATGGTCACCACTTCCCCGGTTTCGAGCTCCCCGGTCAGAGTTGCCCCGATGCCATCTTCTCCCATTTCACTCGATCGTCCCCAAAACGAAACGCTTTCCGCTCCGCGAAAAACCCGTACCGAGAGATGTACATCGAGCGGGTAGCGGGAAAAACGGCGCAATGTCCGGGAATCAAACTCCTGGTCGGGACCGCTCATTCAGTTTCTGCCACTTTCCTGAAACCAGAATCTCTATTGTCCGCTAATTTCCGTGCAGAGGATAACCAGGCTCCAGGGGCAACTTGCTTTCAACCCGCAACACCGTCACGCCGCCGGTGATGGAATACACGTCCACCAACCCAACCGCGCCGGGCGTCGATTCCACCGCTTCCACCAGCGCCTTGCCCGAATTCACCACCACAATCGCGGGATGGTTCGCTCTACCATGATTGGCGCTGCCGATGAGCGCGGTTACGTCTTCGCCCGACGCGCCATAAATTTTTTCCCGCACCATCTTCATCTCGCCCGATGCCGGGTCAAGACTGAAAAACGTAACCGGTTTGCCGTTGGGCCAGCGACTGGTCTGACCTTTACAGATTTTCGTCAGCTCGGGCATGCTCACTTCTGACACGCCATTGGCTTTGTTGGAAACCAGGGCCAGGTCTTTGGCGTTGGCCCACGTCGTCCAACCCGAAATCATCAGCCACAGTCCAAATGCAAATCTGAAAAGCACAGCTCTCCCCCATATTTCAGCCGGTAGACCGATTGTCCTCGAAGGCGAAGCGTTGCTCAATGCCAAGAACAGCCGGGTTACCAGCGGAGACACTACAAGCACCGGTTTCAAGCCTCGGACTTGTATTTGAGGCTTAGGCTGCGCGAGATTTTACTTATGGAGGCCGGGCGTCCCCGCCCGGCTCGACGGGCGAGACGCCCGTCCTCCATCACGACCGCCGACTAACGACTAACGACCCACGGCCAACCGCTCCCTGTCGTATCATCTGCAGCATGGCTGCCGTACCCGAAGCCTCTCCGGTTTTGACTTTCGAAGACGCACGCCATCTGGTGGAAGCGCACGCCGCGCAGATGCGTCCCCACGGCAAAGAACTGGTAGACCTGCTCGAAGGCGCGGGTCAGGTTCTTGCCGAACCCATAATCGCGGATCGCAATTTTCCACCGTTCGCCCGGTCCATGCGCGATGGCTATGCGGTCCGCGCCGCTGACCTGTCTCAGCTTCCCGCCACGCTTGAGGTTGTTGGAGAAATCAAGGCCGGTGCTACCATCGACGACCTTCCCACTCTGCCGGCGGGCCGTGCAGCCGCCATCATGACCGGAGCGCCGGCGCCGCCAGGCGCCGATGCCGTTGTCATGGTCGAATACACATCGCAGGACGGCAGCCGTGTGCACATAAAGAATTCAGTTACGGCAGGCGAAAACATCGCTCCCGCCGGATCGGAGGCGAAACGCGGTCAGCGTCTTCTGTCTCCGGGAGCCCGCCTCGACTTCGCTGCGATTGCCGTCGCCGCCTCGGTGGGCAGAAGCCGTCTTCTGGTTTACCGCAAACCGAAAGTAGCCATCCTTTCTACCGGCGACGAAATCGTCGATATCGACGTTCCTCCCGCCGCCGGGCAGATCCGAAACTCAAATACATATTCGCTGGCAGCCCAGGTCCAAGCCGCCGGCGCCGAGCCCGTTCTCTTGCCCATCGCTCCCGACGAACCGGAACGCCTGCGCGAATTAATATCCGACGGCCTCGACGCCGATCTGCTGTTGCTCGCCGGTGGAGTTTCCATGGGCAAGTACGATCTGGTCGAACCAGTTTTGGCGGAACTTGAGGCGGAATTCTTCTTTACCGGAGCGCAAATCCAGCCCGGAAAGCCAGTCGTCTTCGGAAGGATTCCATGTGGCCGCGGGCGGCTCGCTCGCGAATTGCCCGCCTCTGCTCCCGCCTTTATCTATTTCTTCGGACTCCCCGGCAATCCCGTTTCGACCATGGTGACGTTCGAACTGTTCGCCCGCCCGGTTCTTGAAGCCCTCGCCGGCCTGACCCCGCGAAAGTTAACTTTCCTGCGAGCCCGCCTCAAGTCAGAAATCAAAACAAAAACCGGCTTGAAAAGATTTCTGCCCGCAATCCTCTCCGGAGAATTCGAACACCCGGAAGTTGAACTGGCTGCCTGGCACGGCTCCGGTGACATCGCCTCCATGGCCCGAGCCAATTGCTACATCGTCATCCCCTCAGATGGCGACAAAATCCCCGCCGGCGAGTGGGTTCCGGTGATGGTGCGGTAGTGTGGGCGCGAGCGCCCTCGCTGCCACAACTCGGTGGGACAGAAGGTTCTCACTGTGTAATTCCAGCATACTTCGCCAGAGCCCTCCACATCAGTCGATGTAAGATAGCTCTTCGCGATGCCTCGCAAACTCTCTCACTATGACCGCGCAGGACGCGCCAAAATGGTGGACGTTTCCGCCAAGACTCCCAGCAAACGCGAAGCTCGCGCCAGCGCTTTCGTTATTCTGAAACCCGAGGTCCTCCGCGCGCTTCCGAACAATCCCAAGGGCGATCCGCTGGAAGTCGCGCGCCTGGCTGGCATCATGGCCGCCAAGCGCACCTCCGATCTGATCCCCATGTGCCATCCTTTGCCGCTTTCGCTCGTTGATGTGACCATCCGGCTATGCGAAAATGGCGTCGCCATCAGCTCAAAAGTTACGACTACGGCGGTCACCGGAGTCGAGATGGAAGCCCTGGTCGCCGCCAGTGTTGCCGCTCTGACCGTGTACGATATGTGTAAGGCGCTGGATAAAGGAATCGAAATCCGCGATATCGTGCTCGAGCACAAATCCGGAGGCAAGAGCGGCAACTACAGTCGTGTGCGCAACAAACCCTAGCCTGCCATGCCGAATACGAACGTAAAAATCCTGCTGGTGGACGACAATCCCATGGTTCTGGGACTGCTTCGCGGCGCCCTGACTCCGCTCGCCAGCGTGATCACTTCGAGCGACACCGCCGACGCCCTGCTCAAAGCGGTCGATGACCCTCCCGACCTGCTGGTCAGCGACTATCGCATGCCCGGCATGGACGGCCAGCAACTAGTCGAACGCCTTCGCAGCCGTCCCAAGACCGCCAGCATTGCCGTGATTTTGCTCGCCAGCAAATCCGACATCAGCGAAAAACTTTCCGGCCAGGACCCAGTCGACGACTTCGTCGAAAAGCCATTCTTTTTGAAAGATGCCACCCAGCGCATCAAGCGCGTCATAGATAAAATTGCTCTCGAAAAAATGGCCAGGACCGCGCCCTCCGACGGCGTTTTACGCGGCAGCCTGGCGCAGATGAACGTCATCGATCTGGTCCAGTCGCTCGAAATGGGACGCAAGAGTTGCGCCCTCACCCTCACCCGCGACCGCGACAAATGTGAAATGTATTTTAAGGAAGGCCAGGTAACCCACGCCGCCTACGGATCACTCACCGGAGACAAAGCAGTTTTCAAAGTTCTGAGCTGGACCGGCGGAAACTTTCAAATCAATTTCGAAGGCAAGACCAGCAAGCAGACCACCACCCTGAATACCCAGGGCCTGCTGATGGAAGGCCTGCGCATGCTGGACGAGTCGAAACGCGACGAAGACAGCGCCGGCGAAGAAGAGGAAGATGTCCTCCTCGAAGACTGACCCTTCAACTGTTCTCACCGCCGCCGTGCTCACCGTAAGCGATTCATCCGCACGTGGAGAGCGCGTCGATCTTTCCGGACCCGCGGTCTCGGAAATCCTCAAACAGAAAAACTTCACCGTAGTTGCAACTGAAATCGTCGCCGACGATCAGTCCGCCATTGAACAAGCCATCATTCGCCTTGCCGGCAAGGCTCGCCTCGTGGCCACCACCGGAGGAACAGGCATCGCGGTTCGAGACGTTACTCCCGAAGCCACCCGCGCCGTCTGCACCCGTCTGCTCGAAGGCATATCCGAACGCATGCGTTTCGAAGGCTCCAAAAAGACTCCGCTGGCCGCGCTCAGCCGCGCACTCTGCGGCGTCCGCGAAACTTCGCTGGTTCTCAATCTCCCCGGAAGTCCCAGCGGCGCCAAAGAATCTCTAGAAGCCGTCATCGCCCTGCTCCCCCACGCTCTTGCGCTCTTAAGCGGTAAAACCGACCACTAGTGTCTGTGTAGGGCGGGTGCCCTCGCCCGCCGCCGTTGCTTTTGACTTTATCTCCAGTCGAGGCAAACGCGTAAACTGAGGCTTACTTACTTGAACACAATCAAACACATTTTCCTGCGCTACTCTGCATTTCTATGGGGAGTGCTGAAGCCGCTGGGCGCCTGGGGGGTCTTCGCCATCGCCGCCCTCGACGGCGCAGCTCTCGGCCTGCCCATGGACCCGATCGTCGCCACCTACGTCTACCAGAATCGTTCCCGCTTCCTGCTCTACGTGCTCATGGCCTCTGCCGGATCGGCCCTCGGCAGCATCGTCATCTACGGGATCGGATACTGGGGAGGCGAAGAATTACTGCGCAAACGCATCCCCCCGGCTCGCTTCGAAAAATTTCACCAGGCGTTCCAGAAACATCCCTTCTGGAGCCTGATGTTCCCGGCCATGCTCCCTCCGCCCACACCCTTCAAACTGTTCGCGCTCGCAGCCGCGGTCTCCGAAATGCAACTCAGTCATTTTCTGCTGGCAATCTTCGCCGGCCGTTTCGTCCGCTTCACCATCCTCTCGATACTGACGCTGGTCTTCGGCCCCGACATCGTACGCATCTTCGGAAGCGTTGTCCGGGAACACTGGCCATGGGCTCTGGCAGCAGTCGCCGTCGCAATAGCTATCGCCCTGGTAGTCATCCTCCAGAAAAGAAAAAAAACATAACCGCCCATGTGGCGCGGGCGCCGCGGCTGTTGCCGCTGGTAATGTTCTTGAGTGTGGACGCGGGCGACCCGCCGCGGGGTTTGCAGTTGCTGTTGCTGTTGCTGTTGCTGTTGCAGTTGCTGTTGCTGTTGCTGTTGCAGTTACAGTTGCTGTTGCTGTTGCAGTTACAGTTGCTGTTGCTGTTGCTGTTGCTGTTGCAGTTGCTGTTGCAGTTGCTGTTGCAGTTGCTGTTGCACTTGCTGTTGCTGTTGCTGTTGCAGTTGCTCTATTTCTATAACTAGCGCCCCCGCCCCCGGCTCCCAAAATTCTCCCGAACCACTTTCAAATCCCGATCCAACTTCACACTAGCCGCCAAAACATCCCTCCGACCTTGCCCCGGATAGTCATACCGCAAATCCCGAAAACGCACGATATATCCGCCATCCCTCTCTTCAACCTCGGTAATCGGATACTTCGCCCAATCCAGATAAACTTTCCCCAGTTCGCTTCGCTTTGCCGCCAGCGTCACCGCAGTCTCTTCCGGCTTTTGCTGAATCTGCATGCGTCCCTCAGGATCCACCTCGGGGCCCGCGGAATCCACCAGCATCCGCGCATAAAAATTTCGGGTCTCGGCCACCCCATACCACTTGAACGGATTCAGCCAGTACGGATACGCCGACACCCGTACCGGGTCCGCCCCGTTGTAAACCCGGGAATTGAGTGCCTGTAGCGCCCGACGGTGTTCGACATCTCTGACCGCCCACACCATCACCACACCCAGTAACGCAACCATGGCCGCCACCCGCCCGCCCGGCCCTTTCGAACGCGCCCCGATCTCGTCGTTGATCAGCGAGAAAAGCCCCGGCACCACCAGTCCGCCGATCAGAAAAATCAGAAGCAGCGGCTCGACGATGAACACAATGTCCCACGAATACCACTTCTCAAGCAAAGGCCAGAAGGGACGCACCCCGTAATTATTTGTGAAGTCCAGCAGGATGTGAGTCAGCCCAGCGAGGTACGCGAATAAAAATAACAGCCCCCATCGGGGTGGCGGATTCGCATCGTTCACCTTTCTTCCCCGCATCCGCCAGATTCCGTACATCAAGCCAACCACCACCGCCTGAACCAGCAGCAGTCCGAGAAATGAATGAGTGAAGCCGCGATGATGGGCGAACCCAAACACCGGGTCTCTGAAATTCCCCGCGATATCGATATCGGGAGCTTCAGCGGCCAACGTCATGGTTGCCGTGGCCAGCGCCGTCTTCCGGTTGAATCCGGTACGGGCGAGGCACGCTCCGGTAAGAAAGTGAGTTAGAGGTTCCAAAATTATTCGGAAAGATTGAAGTCGGTTGGATGCTCGGCCCACCAAACCAGATTCAAATGCCAGAAGCTCAATTCTCTTTCCCGCCCGGCACCAGCAAAACCAAAGCATCAGCCGCCACGCTCATACTCGCCGGCAAAGTCCCCAGCAACTCTCCATCGGCTTCCACGAAGATGCGAGCCCCAGGCGACACACCTTCCCGCGCCCAGCAATCAATCTTGACGCCATAAATCAAATCGATTCCTCCAATCCGCCACCTCGCTCCCAGCAGCCCGCGCACGATGTACCTGAGATACGCAATTCGGCTGCGAGTACGAAACAAGACTATTCTCAAGTCATCGCGATCGAGCGAAGCGCCCGGCGCCAGCTCCCGCAACAAACCCCCAAAATTTTGTATACGCACCGACAGCAGCTGCGAAACTTCCACCGTCGAATCCGGTCCGTCGCTCTGGCCGAATCGGACGGCAAACTTTTCCATGGGATGAGAAGCCCACAACTCCGCGGCTTTCGCATAATAAGCCGCCATTCCTAAATGTCCTTTGACCAGCGAATTCAATTTGTAAAACAAGTGAGCATCCACGCCCACCCCCGCGGCCACGGTGAAAAAACGGGAGCCGCGATTGCCTTCAAAGTCGCAAAATTCCACCCGGCCCAGTGTGATGCGGCGTGGTGTTGCCGTCAGCAGCGCCCGCGCCGCTCCCTCCGCGGAAAGCGGCAACCGCAAATCATGCGCCAGCGCATTGGCCGTGCCCAGCGGGATAATTCCCAGGGCCACATCGCTTCCCACCATACCCTGCAATACGTCGTGTGCGGTGCCATCCCCACCACATGCAAAGATGGTGTCGCAGCCATCGGCGATGGCGCGCTGCGCCTGGCCTGCGGCATCGGCCTGACCTTTTGTAGCTTCGGCGGCCGCCTCAATTCCAGCCTGATGCAGGATTTTCAGAACAGCCTGAACGTCCGCGAATCGCCGCGCGCGACGCCGTCCAGAAAGCGGGTTATAGAAGAGCGCAGCCTTACGCATCCGTTGCCGTTGGAATTAGATGGATTGTACTGGAATGATGTGAACCTCAGGTGAGTGTGCACTACCCTCCACTCTAGCTTTTCTTTGCGCCCGTTGCGGATGTTCTTTGCGATCTTTGCGGTCAAGCTTTTGACGTGCCCTCTCAATAAAGCGAATGATCCAGCGTGAAGCGCCCAGCACTCGCTCCACACTCCAATCCCCTTGCACCCGTCCAACGTTTTTACTAAGCTATCCCTGCCCGGGGCCCCTTCACGCGCTGATCTTCTAATGATTGGGAAGGAAACTGCCATGAAACTCTGGCTCCCGCTTCTTTTCGCCCTGTTGCTGTGCGCGTCGCTCAACGCTCAGACTCCCGCTCACCAGCACTCATCCGCACCCAAGCCTGCAACTCTCATGACGGGGATAGGAGATCTTCATCATCCCGTCTCCACAAAGAACCCGCAGGCGCAGCAGTTTTTCGATCAGGGATTGCGGCTCATCTACGCCTTCAATCACGATGAAGCTGGGCGCTCGTTTCAACGCGCCGCCGATCTCGATCCCAAACTGGCGATGGCCTACTGGGGAGTGGCCGAGGCCGTAGGTCCCAACTACAACGATCCCGCCAGCGACGAGCGCTTCCTCGAGGCCCACAACGCCATCCAGAAAGCGGTCGATCTCTCTGATCACGCATCGCCCGCCGAGCAGGCCTACATCAACGCCATGGCGCTGCGCTTTCCCGCCGACCCAAAAGCAGACCGCAAGCAGGCTGCCGAGGCTTATCACGACGCCATGCGCCAGCTGGCAAAGAATTTTCCCGACGATCTGGACGCGGCCACTCTCTTCGCCGAATCCGGGATGAATCTGCACCCGTGGGGCTTGTGGCATCGTGACGGAACTCCGGAAGCCGGCACCGAAGAAATCGTGGCCACTCTGGAATCGGTAATCAAGCGCGATCCCAATCACATGGGCGCCATCCACTATTACATTCATGCCGTAGAAGCCTCGGCCTCGCCGGAACGCGCGCTGGCGGGCGCGAATCGTCTCGCCGCCATGGCCCCGGCCGCAGGACACATCGTTCACATGCCGGCCCACGTCTACATTCGCACCGGCGACTATGCCGCCGCCGTCAAAACCAATCAGGCCGCGGCCATCGCCGATCGCACCTACATCAAGAACAGCGGCGCGCAGGGCCTCTACCCCATGATGTATTACAGCCACAACCTGCATTTCATCGCCATGTGCTCCGCCATGAACGGAGACTATCCCGAGGCCATCCGCAACGCGCAGTTGCTGGCCGATCACGTACGACCGGGCGTGAAAGATATGCCGCCGCTTGAAGGTTTCGTCACCATCCCGATCGCGGTGGACGTCCGCTTCCACAAGTGGGACACGATTTTAAAAATGCCGAAGCCGAAACCGGAGATGCAGGTCGAAACCGTCTTCTGGCACTTCGCGCACGGCATGGCTCTGGCCGGTACCGGCAAACCGCAAGAGGCGGAGGCGGACTATCAGGTTGTAGCCGATGCGGAAAAGAACACACCAGAAGACGCCATCTTCGCCATGCCGGTAAACAACAAAACCAAAGACGTATTGAAAATCGCCCGCGACGTGCTGGGCGCGAAGATTGCTTTCGCCAGAAAAGATAACGCAAAAGCGATCGCGCAACTGCAGGAGGCGGTCACCATTCAGGACTCCCTGAAGTACGACGAACCGGAAGACTGGTTCTTTCCGGTGCGCGAGTCTCTGGGCGCATTGCTGCTGATAAACGGCGACCATGCCGCAGCCGAAAAAGTCTTCCGTGAAGACCTCGACCGCCACCCCAGAAACCCGCGTTCCCTATTCGGCCTGGAACAGGCTCTCAAAGCCCAGAATCGAGACTACGACGCCGCCTTCATTCAAAAACAATTCCACTCAAGCTGGAAAGGCACAGCGACGACCTTGAAAGTAACCGACCTGGTGTGATGCTGGGCGTGAGGTGGTGGACCTGGTTTGTGTGGACTTGGTTTAGTGTGGTCGCGGGCGACCCGCCCGCGGCTTTCAGCCGTCACCATCCAGCAGCCAAAAAAACTGTCATCCTGAGCGGAGTGGCCCGATTCGCTTGCGAATCGAGCCACGCAGTCGAAGGACCCCTGTAATCTTCACAACGATTCCATCTACGGCTGTCCGCCCAATCCCGCCATAGCCACACCGCACAATCTCCGCTGACCTTCCGAATATAATTCTCAAGTCATGCCCGCCTGCCTCCAAAGGAATCGAAAAAAAGATCGAACTTCTCCGGGAACAAATCCGCCACCACGAATATCTCTACTACGTTCTCGACAATCCCGGGATCACCGACGCCCAATTCGATCAGCTCATGAATGAGCTGAAGGATTTGGAGAAGCAAAATCCCGAACTGCTCACGCCGGATTCTCCCACCCAGCGGGTTGGCGGCAAGCCGCGCGAAGGCTTCGTCAAAGCGCCGCACTCTTCACCCATGCTTTCGCTCGATAACACCTACAGTCAGGAGGAACTCCGCAACTGGGAACGCCGCGTTCACGAACTGACCGGGCGCAAAGAGGGTGACATCGATTACGTCTGTGAATTGAAGCTCGACGGAATGTCTCTCGCTCTGCACTATGAAAATGGAAAGCTGGTCCGCGGCATCACCCGCGGCAACGGAACCATCGGCGAAGACGTGACCCTGAACGTCCGCACCGTGCGGTCCATTCCGCTTTCCATTCCGCTGGACAAGCTGAAGAAAGCCGGCCTTCCTGCTAATTTCGAAGTTCGCGGCGAAATGCTCATGCCCATCGCCGCCTTCAAGAAAATGAATTCCGAGCGCGAAGAGAAAGGCCTTTCGGTTTTTGCCAATCCACGCAATGCTACCGCCGGCACCGTGCGTCAACTCGAACCCAGCATCACCGCGCAGCGCCGCCTCGACTACTTCGGATACATGCTTTTGAAAGAGGGCCGCACTTACTTCGATCGCCACTCAAAAACTCTGGAGGCGCTCGACGCCGCCGGCTTCAAAGTCAATCGCAGCCGCACTCTGGCAAAAACCTTCGACCAGATTTGGAACTTTATCGAAGAAGAAGAGCCCAGGCGCGAAAAACTCCCCTATGAAATCGACGGCATCGTTATCAAAGTAGATCGCACCGCTCTGCAGGACGAACTCGGCTACACCGGCAAAGCCCCGCGCTGGGCCATCGCCTTCAAGTACGCCGCCCGTTCCGGCGTCACCCAGATCGAAGATATACTGGTGCAGGTGGGCCGCACCGGAAAACTCACGCCGGTAGCCGCCTTGAAGCCGGTTTTCATCGGTGGCACCACGGTCAGCCGCGCCACCCTCCACAACATGGACGAGATCGACCGGCTCGGCGTCAAAATCGGCGACTGGGTGGAAGTCGAGCGCGGCGGCGACGTGATTCCCAAAGTCACGCGCGTCATCGAAGACCAGCAACATCCGCGCGGCCACAAATCGTTCCATATGCCGGAACGCTGCCCCATCTGCGGAGGCCATGTCGTCCGCATCGAAGGCGAAGTCGATCATCGCTGCGTCAATGCTAACTGCCCCGCCAAGCTGCGCGAGACCATCCGCCACTTCGCCTCCCGCGGCATCATGAACATTGAGGGCATGGGCGATGCCACGGTCACCCAACTCACCGACCGCGAACTGGTAAGAAACGTCGCCGACATCTACAAACTCACTAAGGACAACCTGCTCTCGCTCGAACGCATGGGCGACAAATCCGCCCAGAACCTGCTCGACGAAATCGAGGCCTCCAAGAAGCTGCCCCTGGAACGCGTGATCTATGGACTTGGCATCCGCTTCGTTGGCGAACGCACGGCGCAATTCCTGGCCGAGCATTTCGGATCCATGGACGGGATTCTGAATGCCACTGAAGAACAACTACAGGAGGTGGACGAAGTCGGTCCCCGCATCGCGCAGAGCATCGTGGAATTTTTCCAGGAGCCCAGGAATCGCGACCTGGTCGAACAGCTTCGCACCGCCGGACTCACCTTCTCCGGAAAAAAGCGGCAGCGCGGCACCGCGCTTGCCGGCAAAACCTTCGTCCTGACCGGCACCCTCGCGCACTTCACTCGCGACGAGGCCAAAAAAATAATCGAAGACGCCGGCGGCCGCGTCTCCGGATCGGTCAGCAAAAAAACAGACTACGTAGTCGCCGGCGACGATGCCGGTTCGAAACTGGAAAAAGCCAAAGAGCTGGGCGTAAAAGTAATCACCGAACAAGAAATGCAGCAGCTGGTGTAGATAGGTCTTGATTGTTGTTTTTGCTTGTGTGGTCGCGGGCGACTCGCCCGCGGCTTTTGACCTTGACCTTCAATCTCCGGGCACTCAAGCAAGCAGCTTTTGGCCCCGATCTTCTACTTAAATTGCTATTCCAGCATCGCGGGCGAGCCGCCCGCGTCCACACAAGCCTACCCTTCCATCTCCGCCTTGATCCTTGCGAAAGTCGTTTCCAGAGTCTCCGGCAGAATCCTCGACTCTCCCACTACCGAAATAAAATTGGCATCCGCCACCCATCGCGGCAACACGTGCAGGTGAATATGCCCCGCCACTCCGGCCCCGGCTGCTTTGCCGATATTCATCCCCAGATTCATCCCGTCCGGCTTGTAAATCTTCCGCAACACCCGCTCCATTCGCTGCCCCAGGTCCATCATTTCGTGGGCCGCCTGGAGAGGCAATTTCTGCAACTCGTCCAGATGGGCAAAAGGCACCACCATCACATGTCCGGATGTATAGGGATACGAATTCAGAATGACGTAGCAATCCTGCCCGCGATAAACAATCCGAGCCTTAGCATCGTCTCCCAGCTTCGGCAAATCGCAAAAAATGCATCCCGAAGCCTTGTCGCTACCCGCCACAAAGGCATAACGCCAGGGAGTCCAAAGGTAATCCATGGGAGGGCAGAGTAGCAGAAAAGCGCTTCTGGCTCCTAGCCGCTGGCTCCCAGTTAAGAGGCGTCTTTAGCCGTTGGCTGATGCCAGCAGCCAGAAGCTGTTTTTGTCGTTTGACACTGTTCCGAAGCGGTTGCTATAGTCGAAGAGTTCCCTTTGGACGCGGGTTTGCTTAGAGACGTCCGACCGCTGGGATTGTTCCAGTTCGTCCGCCAGGGCGAGCTCAACACAACCTTAGACTAACGCCAGCCGTCCGCTAAACCGCCCCGCATCCGTCCCCGCACTGACGTGCGCGGTAAACCCGAGAGAGGCCATCAACCTTGCCTGACGATAACAACGCCCACGACCTGGATTCCTCCACTTCGACATCAGTTGTAGAACGACCCCTGGAATCCGCGGAGGGCTCGACCTTAAACAGCGATTCCCCCCATTCATCTCAGTCTCAACCCACGGACTCCAGCCAGAATGCCGACGAAAAACAGGCTTCAGGCACCGAAGACTTTGCCTCCGCTCTCGAAAGTTTCACCACCGAGACCGAAGAAGCTGCCCGCGAAGACAACGTAATCAAGGGCACTGTGCTTAAGATCACCGCCACTCACGTGGTCGTGGACATCGGCGCCAAGTCCGAGGGCATGCTTCCCATCGCCGAAGTGATGGATCACTCCGGCAAGCCGCGCTTCCAGCCCGGCGACGAAATCGCCGTCATGCGCGACAAGGGTGAGGCCGAGGAAGGGTACATCAACCTCTCTCACCAGAAGGCGCAGCGGCTGCGCGCCTGGGACGAGATTGAGAAAGCACATAACGAGAAGAAGCCGATCAAGGCTATCGTCATCGATCGCATCAAAGGCGGCTTGACCGTCGACATTCTGGGTGCTCAGGCATTTCTCCCCGGCTCCCAGGCCGACCTGCGCCCGCTGCGTAATCTGGATGTCCTCAAGGGCGAAACCATCGAAGTCGCGGTCATCAAGCTGAACAAAAAACGCGGCAACATCGTGGTTTCCCGCAAGCAGTTGATGGAAGAGGAACAGAACGAAAAGAAATCCAAGACCCTGGAGCACCTCGAAGAAGGCACGGTCCTCACCGGAGTGGTTAAAAACCTCACCGAATATGGCGCCTTCGTCGACCTCGGCGGTATCGACGGCCTGCTTCACATCACCGACATGTCCTGGGGACGCCTCACTCATCCTCGCGACCTGGTCAACGTCGGCGATCAGATTCAGGTCAAGGTGCTGAAGTTCGACAAAGACAAGCAGCGGGTTTCGCTGGGCTTCAAGCAACTCACTCCTGACCCCTGGCTCGATGCCTCGCATCGCTATCCGGTCGGAGCCCACGTCAGCGGACGCGTAATCAGCGTCACCGACTACGGCGCGTTCGTCGAACTTGAACAGGGGATCGAAGGCCTCGTCCACGTCAGCGAAATGACCTGGTCAAAGCGCATCAAGCATCCGTCGAAGCTGGTCAATGTGGGCGACCAGGTCGATTGTGTGGTCCTGAGCGTCAATCCCCAGGAACGTCGAATCTCGCTGGGTATGCGGCAACTCGCCGCCAACCCCTGGGACGCCCTGCATGACAAATATCCGGTCGGCGCCACGGTCGAAGGCCGGGTACGGAACCTCACCGATTTCGGCGCCTTCATCGAAATTGAAGAAGGTATCGACGGCCTGGTCCACGTCAGCAATCTCAGCTGGACCAAGCGCGTGAAGCACCCATCGGAAGTTTTGAAGAAGGGTGACCGCGTAAAAGCCATCGTCTTGGCCATCGAGCCCGATAAGCGCCGGCTTTCACTGGGCGTGAAGCAGTTACAACCCGACGTCTGGGAAACTTTCTTCGAACAGCATCACGTCGGTGACGTCGTCCACGGCAAAGTTCTGCGGGTGGCCACCTTCGGCGCTTTCGTGGAAATTGCCGAAGGTATCGAAGGCCTCTGCCACAACAGCGAAGCCGTGGATGCCAACGGCCAGCCCTTGACCCTCGAGCCCGGCGTAGAACACGACTTCAAAATCATCAAGATGAATCCTGAAGAAAAGAAGGTCGGCCTCAGCATCAAGGCGGTGGGCGAAGAAGCCTCCCGTTCCGAGGTCGAAGCCTACAAGCAACCGGTATCCAGTACCGGCGGATCCACCATCGGCGAACTGATGTCCTGGAAGCGCGCCGGCGGCGACAACAACTAAAGTAAATCGTGTGGTCGCGGGCGACTCGCCCGCGGCTTTTGACTTTGATTTGGCTTTTGACTTTGAATTTGGCCTTTGATTTTGCTTTTGGCTTTTGACTTTGCTTCGGCTTTTGACTTTGATTCTGACGTCATCCTGAGCCCGGCCCCGGCCGGGTGAAGGATCCAGCGCGAAGCCAAACGAAGTCTCGCAACCTACCCCAACTTCACTTCCACCAGCCTCCGGTCTTCATCCGATACTTTGAAAAACTCCCTCGGCTGCAAAGCCATCAGGCTGGCCAGAAAAACTTCCGGCAACTGCCGTATACGTGTGTTGTAGGTATTCACATCATCGTTGAAAAATTCCCGCCGGTCGGCAATCCGCTCTTCTAACTCCGAAATCCTGTTCTGCAACTTCAAAAAATTCTCGTTCGCTTTCAACTGCGGATAATTTTCCGCCACCGCAAACAAGCCGCGCAATGCCCCCGTCATCATCAGGTCCGCCTGCGCCTTCTGACCGATACTAGCCGCGTTCATCGACATCGCCCGCGCTTGCGTAACCGACTCCAGGGTCCCCCGCTCGTGCTGCATGTAACCTTTGACAGTCTCTACCAGGTTGGGGATCTCATCCCGTCGCTGCTTCAGCAACACATCAATATTTGCCCACGCCCGATCGTTTTCGTTTCGCAACCGGACCAGCTCGTTGTACATGATGATTAGGTAAAGCAACCCTCCCGCCACCACGAAGAACACAGCCGCGCCCGCCACGATACTCATTCCATCTCTCCCTTTACCGTTGTCATCCTGAGCGAAGTGGCTGCTTCGCTGGCGAAGCGGCCATGCAGTCGAAGAGCCTCCCATAAGCGAAGCCGATGGGCCCCTTGAAGCGGTATGAACCCGTTAGCGTCGGACTTCCCCCAACTCAGTACATATGCAGATGCGCCAGCAGTAAAGCCAGACAGATCAGCGCCAGCGCCGCCCCGCCGAACACCATGCCAAACGCCTTTTTTCGCAATCCCTGCTGCACCTCCTGCTCCGGCCTGCAGGAGATAAGAAACGTCTTCTCGTTTTTACCTTTCACGATCATGTTCCGGTCATGCCCATCCTGCGATTCCGGATTCTCGACACATGTTCCGGTCAGGTGATACTCCTGGCCCGGCAGGATCAGCGCCTCGCGCAGCCGGTAGCGGCCGCTGGCGCCGGTTTCGAATAATTGCGACTCGCCTGATTGCGCCATCGGCAAGCTGCCGGTCTCACGTATGTGTTGCAGAAACATCTGCCGCTTTTGTTCTTTTTCAGGATCGTCCAGCGGATGGGTGGCTGCTATTCGTTCGATGATGTCGGCCGGAATTCTTCCGCTGCCCACCTGCGGCATCAGAGCGCACGCATCTCCAGCAAGGTCTGACGGCCCTGCTCACGTTTGGGATCGTCCAGCGGTCCCTTCCGCTCCAGGAAGTGCTCAACCGTCGACGCAAACTGGTTGGCACCGGCCGTGGACACATATTGCAGCAACTCCTGATCGCTGGCGCCCATTCCCATCAGCGGTGACGTCCGGCCGCTGTCCACGATTCGCGGCGGGCTCTCCGGCAAATCGTATTCCGCGGAATAGGAATCGACCAGCACTCTGCCGGTCTGGTCCTGCAGATAGAATTTCGCGCCGTCCATGTCGGTTCGGTAGTGCTTCCATCCTCCATGCTCCCCGGTTTCGTAGCGTTCGATTTTGACCTGGTAGAAACAGCACGGGGTGTGTGTGATCGGGCTTGAAATCAACTTTTCGGTCTGGGCTTGCCCGCGCACCTGCACCAATCCCATGGAAATGCTGCGGATGGGCATGCAGGGGGTGTCAGCGACTATCTTGAACTCGCGAAATACCCGGAAGCCTTTGAAGAAAAA
Organism: Terriglobia bacterium; assembly: GCA_963733545.1. Taxonomy (GTDB): domain Bacteria; phylum Acidobacteriota; class Terriglobia; order Terriglobales; family Acidobacteriaceae; genus JAIQFF01. The sequence continues at coordinate 1,291,814 of CAVTDQ010000007.1, read as the reverse complement.
CCAGACCCCGGCTGCCGTTCCCAGAAACAACGCGCCCGTTGGATCAGATCGGCTCATACCAGACAACAGAATGCTACTGAAAGAAAGCGCCGCCGCGCAAATGGAGGCGCGAGCGTCCCCGCTCGTGCGGCAGCGGCGAAAACTTCAATACTTGGGACGAAACTCGAAAAGGAGGGTGGAATTACTTTGAATCAATCTTCAGATTGATATTCACAGTCGGACGCGTATCGAACTGGCTCACCGTTTTGGTATCGCTCTTTTTGTCTTTGTACTGGGAATACACCTCATAATCCACATTCGGCGAAAGCGCCGGAAAACGGTACATGCCGTCGGTCCCCACAATGAACGTCTTAACCGCGCGGGTGCGAGTGTTAGTTAAATACACCACCGCAGAAGGGAGCGGGGCCTCCTGCTTGTCGGTGACTCTTCCCGTCAAAAGCCGCCCCGCGTCTCCACTCTTATCCTTAGCCGAAGCAGGCAGGCTGGCAACGGCAAGAGCGGTAACTAAGACAATCAACCCCAACACGCTGAACTTCTTCATCCGATTTCTCCCCTTAAACCGCTACCACCCTTACTGCTTTAGATGCAAACCGATATCCTGGCGCTCGTCTTTGTCGAGGTGCACTTTTACCTCGCCGTCCTGATGTAACTCCTTACCAGTTGGCGACTTAAAACCCTTCAGGTCGGCCCGGACCAGGTAGTCGGAGGGTCCGGGCGGCACTCGCAGGGCGAATTCTCCATGATGATCGGAGGCGAGCTCCCAGTGCGCTTTTTTGTCGTTTGCCCGGCGAATCTTCACCTTCACCCCGTACAAGGGATGATCGTCCGGACCCCACACCGTGCCGAAAATGAGAGCGTAAGGTTTATCGGGCTTCTGTTCAGCAGGCAAAGCGGGTGCGATCAATAACGATGCGGCCGTTAGCAGAGTGGCGAGGATGGCAGAATGCGGCGGCGAGGCGCCCGAGGCGAATGCGCTCGCCCGATGCTGGAATGCAGGCAGGGCTAGGAATCGTCCCCATCCCCCATTTCTTCCAGTTCCTCCTCATCGATGGCGGCCTCTTCCACGGGCTTCAGTTCGATGGGACTTACGGTAACGATTTCGAAATCGCTGCCGCACTCCGGGCAGGAAACGATTTCCCCTTCATCAACTTCTTCCTCGTCGATATCGAGGTTGGTTTCGCATTCTGGACAATAAATCATGATGGCCTCCGGGCTGGAGGTGTCCTGATAAAGAGTACTACTGTTAATATTTAGTTTCTCCGGGGCCAGAGGTCAAGTGGCTGGTCTCTGAAAAACGCCAGGCAACAAGCTTACCCTGTGGAGACAATGTTTCATTCCAAAATTTGCCGAATTTTTTCCCTGGCTGCGACCCTTGTGGTCAGCGTACTGTATCGCACCGAGTCGCAAGCCGCCGAGCACATCGTCATTCAACCCGCGGATCCTAAAATCTCCGCGGCTTTGATGCAGATTTCTGCACAGCGTATCCAGGCCAACATCGAGAAACTGGTCAGCTTTCAGACTCGTCTCACCCTGTCGGATCAGGATCCGGAATCTATCAGGGCCGGCCATGGAATCGGCGCTGCCCGGGAGTGGATCAAATCGGAATTCGAAAGCTATTCTCGCGCCTGCGGAGGATGTCTTGAAGTAAAAACTGACAGCTTCACCGAAAATCCTGCCGAGCGGATTCCGAAACCAACTGTAATCACCAATGTCTATGCGGTTCTCAAGGGCACCGATCCGGAGAGCGCAAAACGCATCTTCCTGGTCACCGGTCACTACGACTCGCGCAACAGCGATACTTTTGACGTCAAGGGCCTCGCTCCTGGGGCCAACGACGATGCCAGCGGTACTTCCGTCAGCCTGGAATGCGCCCGCGTCCTCAGCCAACTCAAGTTTCCCGCGACGATTATTTTTCTGACAGTGGCCGGTGAAGAGCAAGGCTTGAATGGCAGCGGTCACTTCGCGAAGATGGCGAAAGCCCAGGGTTGGAACATCGAAGCCGCGTTCAACAACGACATTGTCGGCGGCGATCGCAGCTCCGCAGCAGGACCCGGGCGTCGTCCGTGTCTTTTCCGAAGGTATCCCCTCGTGCCACCGATAAAGATGTGCGGCTGATCCAGAATCTAGGAGGCGAAAATGATTCCGCTTCGCGCCAGGTCGCACGCTATGTCTCCGAAGTCAGCCGCTCGTACAAGACGGCGGTCAAGCCCCTGCTTGTCTTTCGCCTCGACCGGTACCTGCGCGGCGGAGACCATATTTCCTTCAACGAACAGGGTTACGCGGCCGTACGCTTTACTGAATATCGCGAAGACTATAACCACCAGCACCAGAATGTTCGCACCGAAAACGGCACCGAATTCGGCGACCAGATCAAGTTCGTCAACTTCGATTATGTTGCAGACGTCGCACGCTTGAACGCCGCGACTCTCGCCTCCCTGGCATCTTCGCCTGCTCCACCCGGCCAGGTCCGCCTTCAGACCAAACAACTGGAAAACAGTTCTACTCTTTCATGGGTAGCCAACCCCGGCAGCGCCTCCTACGAAATCGTCTGGCGCGACACTGCCAGTCCGGAATGGGAACACGCCCAGGCGACAGGCAGCGCAACTCGCGCCACGCTGCCGCTTTCGAAGGATAATGTGATCTTCGCCGTACGCGCAGTCGACGCCGAAGGGCACCGCAGCCTGGCAGTGCCGCCTTTGCCGGAACGCTAGACGAAACCTGTTAACATTGAACCACCGACCATGCCCCGCGGACGCACTCTCACGCTGAGCCTGCCCCCATTCACCAAGGCGGTGAAATGGATCATGCTGGCCAACGCCGGGGTTTTTCTCCTGACCACCCTGCTGTCGGCCTTGAATCCCGGCGTCGCTGCCGTCCTTTCCTATTCGTTCTCCCTGGTTCCCAGCCTGGTGCTGCATGGCTGGTTGTGGCAGCTGGTTACTTACTCGTTCCTTCACGCCGGTTTTTGGCACATTCTCCTGAACATGCTGTGGCTGTGGTGGTTCGGCACCCAGCTGGAAATGGAATGGGGAACGCGCAAATTTGTCGAGTTTTATCTGTTCTGCGTGGTCGGCGCAGCCCTGGTTACCATCGCGGTGTCGTACACCGGTTGGGGAGGTATTTCGCCGAACACCAGCACCGAAGGCGCTTCCGGCGGGGTGCTGGGAATTTTGGCCGCCTTCGGAGTTCTATTCGGAAACCAGGAAATCATGTTGTTTCCGATTCCGTTCTCCATCAAAGCCAAATACTTCGTAATGGGTGTCGCGTTCTTTACCTTGATTGACGCCATCAATGCGGCCGGACCGGGCCATGGATCGAACATCGCCTACGCCGCTCACCTGGGCGGCCTGCTCTTCGGTTTTCTCTACGTGAAATTGATCCCTAAAAAGGGAATAGGCTTCAATGCCAGCGAACGGTTTTTCGGCATTCGAAACGATTACTATCGCTGGAAGCGGCGCCGTGCCGCCCGGAAGTTCGAAGTCTACATGCGCGACAAACATAATCGCACCGTGGAGTTCGACGAACAAGGCAACTACATTCCGCCTGATGAAGAAAAGAAAAACGGCGGCTCAAAATCCGGCTGGGTCAACTAACTCCGTTTCTCTCCGAAGAAATCCACGAACGCTTCGACCACTCCCCCGACCAATTCGTCCGGCATCGCCTTTGCCTTGAAACCTAAATCATGTCCCGCGCCTTCCAGGCTCAGTAGTCGAGTCTTGGCGGGAATAAGTTTCAACGCCGATTCCATCTCTTCAATCGTCCCAAACGGATCTCGCGTCCCATGCACAAACAGCGAGGGCGCGCGCAATTCCGGCAAATGCTGCACGCGCAGCTGTTCCGGTTTACGCGGCGGATGCAACGGATATGAAAGCAGCAGCAACCCGTCGGCAAGATCAGCCTGCTCGGCGCACAGCATTGTCGCCTGGCGTCCACCGTAGGAATGCCCACCAAGAAAAACCCGCTCGCAGCCCATTTTTCGCACCGCCGCAACTGCGTTCCTGAGCCCCTCGCGGTCGCGTGCCGCATCCCCAGGTCGCGGCGGACCATATGCGCGGTTCTGCCGGAACGGCAGATCACAGCGCAGCACCACCCACCCAGCGTCCGCGAATGCCCCGGCCAAAGTCATTAGCAAAGGAGCGTTAGAATTTGCTCCCGCACCATGAGCCAGCACCAGCCCTTTACTCCCCCGCTCCGGAGTATGCACAAACCCCCGTACCGGTGGGTCCACCGAATCATCGCCAAAAACCGCCATCGCAATCCAAACTGAGAACCGGGAACTAGCAACTAAGAACTGCTTTTAATAACTAATTGCTTCGCGACAACCGGCCCGCATAATTAAAATTAAGCTCCCCGCCGCACCATCCGCCGCTTTTTCCCCAAAGAAATTCCCCGCTCCTCTTCAGCCGTCACCAGGTGCAGCCGCATAAAATTGGTCGATCCCGATGCCATCTGCGTTCCCTGCCACCACGCCCAGGACATCCCCACCTTTGACTTTTCCCCGGCGCACTAATTCCTGCTCCGCTGCCAGCAGCATCTCCTCCGCGGTAAGCGCCTGCGCGCGCACCACCGGCCGCACTCCCCACAGCAGGTTCAGCCGGTTGCACACTTGCACGCTGCGGCAGAAGGCATAAATTTCGGCCAGCGGACGATACTTCGAAATCAGCAGCGCCGTGTTTCCGGTTTCCGTGAACACGGCAATCGCGCCCATGTGAAGATCTTCAGCGGCGTGCGCAATGGATTCGCAAATCGCCTCCGCGATCGAAAGCCGCCGCTGCTGCCGCCGGCGCGGCTGGGTAAACTCCGCCATATTGCTTTCCGCTTCCACCACGATTCGCGCCATCATGGCCACCGTCTCGCGAGGATAAAGCCCGGTAGCCGTCTCCGCCGACAGCATCACTGCATCGGTCCCGTCGAACACAGCGTTCGCGACGTCGCTAGCCTCCGCCCGCGTCGGCCTGGGATTCTCAATCATCGATTCCAGCATCTGGGTGGCAATGATCACCGGCTTGCGCCAATCCGCCGCCCGCCGGATCACATACTTCTGGATCACCGGCACCTTCTCCGCCGGCATCTCCACTCCCAGATCGCCGCGGGCCACCATCACTCCATCCGCCGCCTCGAAAATTTCTTCCAGCTTTCTCAGCGCCTGCGGCTTTTCCAGCTTGGCGATCACCGGCACGTCGCGCCCGCGCTCTTCGATAATCTCCTTCACACTGCGCACATCCGCCGCCGATCGCACAAACGACAAAGCGACCATATCGACGCCGTGCTTCAAACCAAATTCTAGATCAGCCCGATCTTTGACGGTCAGCGCCGGAATGGTTAAAGCCGCACCCGGCAGATTGATGCCCTGATGCTCCCCTAGCATTCCCCCGTTGATCACTTTACATTCCACATCCCCGCCCCGCACCTGCCGCACCCGCAGTTCAATCAACCCGTCAGAGAGAAGAATTCGCGACCCCGCCCGCACCTCCTGCGCCAGCCCCTGAAACGTAGTTGAAATTACAGCCGCCGTCCCGGGTACAGGCCGGGTCGTGATCGTCACCGTCGACCCCGCCTTCAGCAACACCGGCTCGTGGTCCTGCAATAGCCCGGTGCGAATCTTCGGACCCTGCAGGTCCTGCAGAATACAAATGGTCCGATTTTCCAGTTTCGCAGCCCGCCGCAAGCGGGCAATATTTCGCGCGTGTTCAGGATGCGTCCCGTGCGAGAAATTCAGCCGGGCCACATCCATGCCCAGCCGCATCATCTCGCGCAGCATCGCCTCGGTATTGCACGCAGGACCGATGGTGCAGATTATCTTGGCGCGCCGGGCCGCCGCGGCTGCCATGTCCGCGGACAGACCATCAGCCTCTCCATCTGCCTTTCCAGGTTTCAAGTTCTCCCCATTCCGACGTGGTCGAGTCTGTGCGGTCGCGGGCGGCTCGCCCGCGAAGGCTGAGACCACTTCAGCAAGTATGTGATATCGGATAGTTTCGCACGAGAGGACTGCAGTGGAGAAGTTAACGAAGAGTATCGCGCTTACACCGACCGGGTTTTCACGCTCGAAGTGCTCATCTCGATCAGCTCTTTCCCCAAACGGGCGCGTGGGAAAAGCATCGCATTAAATTCCGCTCCTACCAGCACCACCAGCGAGATCATATACATCCACACCAGGAGGGCGATACCCACGCCCAGCGAGCCGTACAGAATGCTGTAGTCCGCGTAGCGCTGCAGATACCAGCCGAACACCGTGGTGGCCGCAAACCACATCGCCGAAGCCAGCGTCGCCCCCGGCAACACGCTGTGCCAGGGTTGAGTGCGGGGAACCGCGTTGTGATAGATGAGCGCCATCACCGCAATGCTGGTCAGGCCGGCAATGAGCCATCGGATGCCTGTCCACATCAACAGAATGAACGGCCCGAACTCGTGTCCAAGCTGAAACAGGATTTGGTTTTCGATGCGATTGCCGAAGGCCACCAGCACGGTGGAGAAGCACAGCGGAATACCGGCGAGTATGACCAGCGAAAACGCGATCAGCCGCTCTTTCACCAGGCCCCAGGTCTTGGGCAGTTCGTAACAGCGGCGGAAGCCTTCCATCCACGAAATCATCACGCCTGACCCGGTCCACAGTGTGATCAGCGACGCCGTAACCAGTACGCCCACGGATCGTTGCGTCGTTCCTCGCAGGTAAGCCAGCGCGGTCGCCGCTCCCGCCGGAAGAATCTTGCCCACCGCATCCGAAATTTCGCGCAGATACGCTTCCGTCCGCCGCGAGGTCGCAAGCACCGATCCAATCAGCAGTAGTGTGGGGAAAAAAGTGAGAATAGACGAATACGCCGCCGCTTTGGCGGTGGCGAACGCGTCATGCTGAAACGCGCGCCAAAAGGCTAGGCGAAGCAGGCGCAGAAAACGCAACATGAATGGCCTCAGAGTATTGTGCTGGGGCATCGCATGCAACTGCGAAGTGCTGCTGGGTTCCTGAACCTGCAATCGCTGTGGATTAGCGTGCATTTTGGGAATTAAGAAAAGCCGCTTCTGGCGGCTAGCTACTGGCTTCTTGCGCTTTCATGTGTATTAGCCAGAAGCTGTTACACGAAAAGCAGCGGGGCGGACAAGTCCATCCGCCCCATTGCTGTTCCTGATTACTCGGCGGTCAGTTCCTCGGTCTCGCCTTCCGTACGCATCAACTCGAGCGCTCGCTCGGCTTCCTCGTAGGCCTGCGAAACTTCCTCCTGCACCTTGGCCGCGGCTTCTTCCATCTCTGGTGACAAGCGCACGTTCCGGTAGTACTCCATGCCGGTGCCGGCCGGGATCAACCGTCCGACGATGACATTTTCCTTCAGCCCTCGCAGGTGGTCAACCGCTCCGTTGATCGAAGCTTCCGTCAGCACTCGCGTGGTCTCCTGGAACGACGCCGCCGAAATGAACGAATCGGTCGAGAGCGAAGCCTTGGTGATACCCAGCAACAGCGGCCGGCCCGTCGCCGGACGTCCACCCTGCGCAATCACCCGCTCGTTCTCTTCCGCGAAGCGGAACTTGTCGATCTGCTGTTCCAGAAGGAACTGCGTATCGCCAACGTCTTCCACTTTGCGCCAGCGCATCATCTGGCGAACGATCACTTCGATGTGCTTGTCCGAGATGTTCACGCCCTGCAGCCGGTACACTTCCTGGATTTCGTTCACCAGGTAAGACTGCAGTTCTTTTTCTCCCAGGACCGCGAGAATGTCGTGCGGGTTCAGCGGACCGTCCATCAGCGGTTCGCCCGCCTTGACCCGTTCGCCTTCCTGCACGTTGATGTGAACGCCGCGCGGTACCGAGTATTCCTTTTCGGTGCCGTTGTCGGCGACCACATACATCTTGCGCTGTCCCTTGGAGACTTCGCCGAACTTCACCGTGCCATCGATTTCGCTGATGACCGCGGTTTCATGCGGCTTGCGCGCCTCGAACAGTTCGACCACGCGGGGCAGACCACCGGTGATGTCTTTCGTCTTGGTAGTCTCTCGCGGGATCTTGGCCAGCACATCGCCCGGGATGAGCGGTCTCGCCGTCCTGCACCATGAGGTGAGCGCGTGAGGGCATGAGGTAGCGTTTGCTGGCCTTGCCCTTGATCACGATGGCCGGCTGCCGCTTCTCGTCGGGCGAATCCGCCACCACGTGCCGCGACAAGCCAGTCACTTCGTCCACTTCTTCGTGCAGCGTGACCCCTTCCTGCAGGTCCTTGAACTGAATGGTGCCGCCGATTTCAGTCAGGATCGAGAAGGTGTAAGGATCCCACTCGACCATTACCTGTCCGAGTGCAACCTGATCGCCTTCGTTGACCTTCAACTTGGCTCCGTACACGACCGCATAGCGCTCGCGTTCACGGCCCTTGTCGTCGACCACCGCAATCGAGCCTTGACGATTCATCACCACCAGATCGCCCGACTTCGATTTCACCGTCTGCAGTCCGATGAAGCGCACGATGCCGTTGCTCTTGGCATCAAGCCGCGACTGCTCGGAGACTCGCGACGCCGTACCGCCGATGTGGAAGGTACGCATCGTGAGCTGGGTTCCGGGTTCGCCGATGGACTGCGCCGCGATCACTCCCGTGGCCTCGCCCAGTTCGACCAGCCGGCCCGACGCCAGGTTGCGTCCGTAGCACATCACGCAGACTCCGCGCTTCGATTCGCAAGTCAGCACCGAGCGGATTTTCACCCGTTCGATACCGGCAGCCTGAATCGCGCTGGCCAGGTCTTCGGTGATCTCGTTGTTGATGTCGACGATCACAGCGCCGTCGTAGTCTTTGATTTTTTCGAGCGATACGCGGCCCACAATGCGGTCGCGCAAAGGCTCGATAATCTCGCCGGCTTCGACGATTCCTGCGACGTAGATGCCGTCGACGGTTCCGCAATCGTATTCGCTGATGATTACGTCCTGGGCCACGTCAACCAGACGCCGGGTCAGATAGCCTGAATCGGCCGTCTTCAGCGCCGTATCAGCCAGACCTTTGCGGGCGCCGTGGGTCGAGATGAAGTACTCGAGCACGGTCAGCCCTTCACGGAAGTTGGCCGTGATCGGGGTCTCGATAATTTCGCCCGACGGCTTGGCCATCAGTCCGCGCATACCGGAGAGCTGGCGAATCTGCTGTTTCGATCCGCGAGCGCCGGAATCGGCCATGACGTAAATCGGATTCAGCGCGCCTTCTTTGTCGCGCTGCTGCATCTGCCCGAACATCTCGTCCGCGACCTTTTCCGTAATCGCCGACCAGATTTCGATGACCTTGTTGTAGCGTTCGCCGTTGGTGATGGCTCCGTCCAGGTATTGCTGCTGCACGGTCACCGCCAGTTTTTCCGCGTCCTTGACCAGTATCTTCTTGTTGTCGGGAATGACCATGTCGTCGATGCCGATGGACAATCCCGATTTAGTTGCATATCGGAATCCGAGGTCTTTCACCTCGTCCAGCATCTTGACCGTGACTTCCAGACCGAAGCGCAGGTAACAATATGTCACCAGCTGTCCGATACCTTTCTTCTTGAGCAAGCCGTTGATGAACGGCATGCCTTCCGGAAGGTGATCGTTCAGGATGGCGCGTCCCACGGTCGTGTTCAGGAATCCCCGGTCCGACATTACCGGCTCGGTGTGAATGATCTCCTGATCGTCGTAGGCGGTCATCAGATCGATGACTTCGCCGGTGTAGCGCAGACGAATCGGGCTCAGCGTTTCCACCGCGCCGGCTTCGAGCGCCAGTAATACTTCTTCGATATTGGAAAAAGCGCGGCCTTCGCCCTTAGCGCCGGGCTTTCCCTTGGTCAAATAGTAGAGGCCCAGCACCATGTCCTGCGTCGGGACCGTAATCGGCTGCCCCGATGCGGGAGAAAGAATGTTGTGCGACGACAGCATCAGCACGCTGGCTTCGACCTGTGCTTCCGGAGACAGCGGAATGTGCACCGCCATCTGGTCGCCGTCGAAGTCGGCGTTGAACGCCGTGCAAACCAGCGGATGGATCTTGATTGCTTTACCTTCCACCAGCACCGGCTCGAAAGCCTGAATGCCCAGACGGTGAAGGGTAGGAGCGCGGTTGAGCATCACCGGATGATCTTTGATGACCTCTTCCAGGATGTCCCAAACGATCGGTTCCTGCTGCTCGACCATCTCTTTCGCTTGCTTGATGGTGGTGCAGTGCCCAGTCTGTTCCAGCCGGTGATAAATAAACGGCTTGAATAGTTCCAGAGCCATCTTCTTCGGCAACCCGCACTGGTGCAGCTTGAGTTCGGGACCGACCACGATGACGGAACGTCCCGAGTAATCCACGCGCTTGCCCAGCAGGTTCTGACGGAAGCGTCCCTGCTTGCCTTTGAGCGTATCCGACAAAGATTTCAGCGGACGGTTGTTGGCGCCACGCAGCACCCGGCCACGGCGTCCGTTGTCGAACAGCGCGTCCACAGCTTCCTGCAGCATGCGCTTTTCGTTGCGCACGATGACTTCGGGAGCGTGCAGGTCCATCAGCTTCTTGAGCCGGTTATTGCGGTTGATCACGCGGCGATACAGATCGTTCAGATCGGAGGTGGCAAAACGGCCGCCGTCCAGTGGAACCAGGGGACGCAGCTCCGGTGGAATCACCGGGATGACATCCAGAATCATCCAGTTGGGCTTGTTGCCGCTCTTGCGGAATGCCTCGACCACTTTCAGGCGCTTGGCATACTTGAGCCGCTTCTGCAGCGAGCTCTCATGCTTCATCTTCTCGCGCAGTTCGCCCGACAGAGTCTCTATTTCGACGCGCTTCAGCAGTTCCTTGATGGCCTCGGCGCCCATCATGGCCTTGAAGCCCGCGGGACGGTACTGCTGGTCCAGTTCGCGGTACTTGGCTTCGTCCTTGATCACTTCGTGATCTTTTACCGGCGCGTCTCCAGGCTCGACCACCACGTAAGCCTCGAAATACAGGACCGATTCCAGATCGCGCAGCGAGATGTCGAGCAGGTGCCCGATGCGGCTGGGCAGTCCCTTGAAGAACCACACATGCGAGCAGGGAGAAGCCAGCTCGATGTGGCCCAGGCGCTCGCGCCGTACTTTCGAGAGCGTCACTTCCACGCCGCACTTGTCGCAGATCACTCCGCGATGCTTCATGCGTTTGTACTTGCCGCACAAACACTCCCAGTCGGTTACCGGACCGAAAATGCGCGCGCAAAACAGGCCATCACGCTCCGGCTTGAAGGTCCGGTAGTTGATGGTTTCGGGCTTGGTCACCTCGCCATGCGACCAGCTCCGGATCTTCTCCGGCGAAGCCAGGCTGATGCGAATGGCGTCAAAGTCAGCGATGGGGTTTGCCATGTCAAAAGGGCTAGAACGATACAAGGTGGTCCTCCGCTTTCCCGCGGTCGTACGCCGCCGCTGGCGGCTCTTGAAACCAGTCGCTAGAGTTACTCGCTAGCGAAAATCCCAGACTGACGGCCCAAGAGCAAAACCGCCAGTCTTCTCAGTCTCTACTCGTAGCGCCGGCGTCCCGCCGGCTGTCCTGAGGGCGCCCCGCCCTCAGCCCACCGCCGACTCTTGCTTTCACTGAAAGCTGAGAGCTGACGGCTGATCGCTTTCTTAATCCGCTGCCGCGCTCAAAACCGGCTTCTTCTCTCCGGCCTTGATCAGCTCCACATCCAGACACAGCGACTGCAACTCGCGGATCAGCACGTTGAACGATTCCGGCACGCCCGGCTCCATGGCCGCTTCGCCTTTGACGATGGCCTCGTAAATCTTGGTGCGGCCGTATACGTCGTCCGACTTCGCGGTAAGCAGCTCCTGCAGGATGAACGCCGCGCCGTACGCTTCGAGAGCCCACACTTCCATTTCTCCGAAGCGCTGGCCGCCGAACTGCGCTTTTCCACCCAACGGCTGCTGGGTGATCAGCGAGTACGGCCCGATCGACCGCGCGTGGATCTTGTCGTCCACCAGGTGCGACAGCTTCAACATGTAGATGTAGCCGACAGTGACCGGCTGTTCGAACTTGTCGCCGGTCATGCCGTCGTACAAGTACGTCTTCCCCGATTCCGGCAAGCCCGATTGCTTGAGCAGCGCCTTGATCTCGCCTTCGCGCGATCCGTCGAACACCGGCGATCCCATGTACACGCCCTTGGTCAACGTCGGAGCCACCGCCATCAACTCCTCATCGCTGAGGTCGGCAATGGTGTCTGCCAGGGTCGTATCCTTGAACAGCGCTTTAAGTTCGCGCCGGATCGCTTCTTCCTTCGTGTTCTCCGCCAGCATGGCCGAGATCTTCGTCCCCAGTTCGTGTCCGGCCCATCCCAGGTGGGTTTCGAGAATCTGCCCAACGTTCATACGGGAAGGAACGCCCAGCGGATTGAGCACGATTTCCATCGGCGTGCCGTCTTCGAGGTAGGGCATGTCCTCGTCAGGCAGGATGCGGGCAATCACGCCTTTATTGCCGTGACGGCCGGCCATCTTGTCGCCCACGCTCAGCTTGCGTTTCATGGCGATGTAAACCTTCACCAGCTTGATCACGCCCGGTGGCAGCTCGTCGCCCTTGGTCAGCTTGTCTTTTTTCTCGTTGACGATTTTCTTGAGCACGTCGATCTGACGCGAAGTCATCTCTTCGATCTCGTCGATCTGCTCATTTACCCGCGGATCTTTATCGGCGTATTTAATACGCTTCAGGTTGCGGGTGGAAATGCGCTCGATGGTGTCGCGATCAAGAATGGTGTCCTTGGTCAGTAGACGCTTGTTGGTACGTTCGTCGTGCAGATCGGCCTGGACTTCCTTGCTGCCCAGAATATTGTCCAGACGCTTCAGGCGCTCGTCGGTCAGAATCCGTATTTCGTCCGAAAGGTTCTTCTCCAGTTTCGCGATCTGCGTACCTTCGATGAACTTGGCGCGCTCGTCCTTTTCCTGACCCTTGCGGGAGAAGATCTTGACGTCCACGATCACGCCTTCAATGCCCGGCGGACAGTAGAGTGAAGCATCGCGCACGTCGCCGGCCTTTTCGCCGAAGATGGCGCGCAGCAGTTTCTCTTCCGGTGTCAGCTGGGTCTCGCCCTTCGGCGTGACTTTGCCCACCAGAATGTCGCCCTGCTTGATCGAAGCTCCGATGCGGATGACCCCGGCTTCGTCCAGATTGCGCAACATCGATTCCGAAACGTTGGGAATGTCGCGCGTTACTTCTTCCGGACCCAGCTTGGTGTCGCGAGCTTCAATCTCGTACTCCTCGATGTGCACCGAGGTGTAGTAATCCTCTTTCACCAGCTTCTCGGAAACCAGGATGGCGTCTTCGAAGTTGTACCCGCGCCACGGCATGAAGGCGACCAGGACGTTTCGTCCCAGCGCCAGCTCGCCATGATCGGTGCAGGGGCCGTCGGCAATCACCTGTCCCTTGGTGACGCGTTGGTTCTTCTGCACAATCGGTTTCTGGTTGATGCAAGTGTTCTGGTTCGACCGCTTGAACTTGGTGAGCTGGTAAATGTCGCTGCCCACCTCGCGCGAAAGCTGTCCGGGATGATGCTCGCCCTCGACCCGAACAATGATCCGTTCCGAGTCGACGGAGTCGATGATGCCGTTACGCTTGGCCAGAATCACCGCCCCGGAATCGCGAGCGGTGACGCCTTCCATTCCCGTCCCCACAATCGGCGCTTCCGCGCGCAACAGAGGAACCGACTGGCGTTGCATGTTGGCGCCCATCAGCGCACGGTTGGCGTCGTCATGCTCCAGGAACGGCACCAGCGATGCCGCCACCGAAACCAGCTGCTTCGGACTGACGTCGATGTAATCAACTTCATCGCGGCTGACCAGGACAAAGTTGCCCGCCTTACGCGCGTTCACCAGGTCACCAACGATCTTGCCCTTGTCGTCCAGTTCCACGTTGGCCTGCGCGATGGTGTGGCGGTCTTCTTCCCACGCCGAAAGATAGAACGAGAACGGTTCCAGCTCCGCCCCTCGCTTCTTCTTGTCTTTCAGATCGGCATTCAGCTTTTCAGCTTCATGCTTCTCCATATGGTCGCCGACCTTGTGATCGCTGTCGCCCGCATTCAGAATGCTGACGTAGTCGAGCACCCGCCCGCCCTTAACCCGGCGATACGGAGACTCGATAAAGCCATAATCATTGATCCGCGCGTAGCAGCTCAAAGAAGAAATCAGACCGATGTTCGGACCTTCCGGCGTCTCAATCGGGCAGATGCGTCCGTAGTGGGTCGGATGCACGTCGCGTACTTCAAATCCCGCGCGTTCCCGCGACAAGCCTCCCGGCCCAAGCGCCGACAGACGCCGCTTGTGTGTGATCTCCGACAGCGGATTGGTCTGATCCATGAACTGCGACAGCTGCGACGATCCGAAGAATTCCCGGATCGCAGCCATCACCGGCTTGGCGTTCACCAGGTCGTGCGGCATGGCCGTCGACATTTCCTGGTACACCGACATCTTTTCTTTGATCGCCCGTTCCATGCGGACCAGTCCGATGCGGAACTGGTTTTCCAGCAATTCGCCGACCGCGCGCACCCGGCGATTGCCCAGGTGATCGATGTCATCCACGGTACCGATGTTCTTGCGCAGCTTCAGCAGGTAACGAATGGTGCCGTAGAAATCCTCCGGCTCGAGCGTCCGATTATCGAGCTTCGAAGCGTCCTGATTCTCGAACAGCTTGATGTTGAACTTCAAGCGTCCCACGCGAGAGAAGTCATACTTGCGCGGATCGAAGAACATCCCGTGGAACAAGGCAGTCGCCGTGTCCAGGGTCGGCGGATCGCCCGGCCGCAGCTTGCGATAGATTTCGATCAGCGCCTCTTGCGGTGTCTTCACCGCGTCGCGCTTCAGGGTTTGGGCAATGACCGTGCCCACATCGTCGCGCTCGGGGAAGAACAGGTTGATCTCGACCACACCCGACTCGAGAATTTTCGATACCTTGTCCGCCGTCAGCTCCGAGTTGGCTTCGAGCAGCACTTCGCCGGTAGTGGTATCGACCACGTCGCTGGCCACCCACGCGCCTTCGAGGTCCGAAACGTCAATCTCGATCTCGCTGATCTTTGCCTTCTGAATTTCCTTCATGGTCGCGGCATTGATCTTGCGTCCCGAGTGCGCAATTTCCTCGCCCGACTTTGACTTGACGCTGTGCGCCAGCTTCATGCCCAGCAGATTGGTCGGCTTCTCGCTGGCCGGATCGAGTGTCCAGAAAAGCTTCTTGTCGCGGACCACCAGCCGGTCCACCGTGTAAAACGTCCGCAGAATGTCTTCCCCGGAACGCAAGCCGAGCGCGCGCAAAAAGATCGTGCCCAGGAATTTGCGTTTGCGGTCGATGCGCACATACAGCACATTCTTCTGGTCGTATTCGAATTCCACCCACGATCCGCGGTAAGGAATGATCTTGCCCAGGAAGTAGGTGCGGTTGTTGGCGGTTTCAAAAAACACGCCGGGGGAACGGTGCAACTGGCTGACGATCACCCGCTCGGTGCCGTTCACGATGAACGTTCCGTTTTCCGTCATCAAGGGCACGTCGCCGAAAAATACTTCCTGCTCCTTGATGTCGCGAATCGACCGGGCCCCGGTCTCGGCGTCCTTTTCGAAAATCGTCAGGCGCATGGTGACCTTGAGCGGCGCCGAGTACGTCATCCCCCGCTCTTCGCATTCGCTCACGTCGTATTTCAACTGCAAGCCCACCGGATCGCCGCACTTGTTGCAGAAATCGGGCGTGTTCGCGTTGTAGGTGCCGCACTTCGAGCACAGCACATCGCCGGGATGAAAGGGATCGGTAATGACGGTCGAGCCGCAGTTCTTGCAGGTGGTGCGCAGGTGATGCAGACCTTTAAGGTGTCCGCACTTGCACTCCCAGTTGCCGATGGCAAAATCCACAAACTCCAACTGCGAGACGTTGCGGAAATCGCTGATCGGAAACACCGACTGAAACACGGCTTGCAAGCCGGCATCGTCGCGCTCGCTGGGCAGCCGGTCCATTTGCAGAAAGCGCTCGTAGGAACGCTTCTGAACCTCGATCAGGTTCGGAATCTGGATGGTGGCTGGAATTTTTGAAAAATCAAATCGGGTACGGTAGGCGTTATGCTTCGGCATTCAGAGGCTCCCAAACTTTCAAGCGCAGCCGGCGGCTGCGAGAGACAATTACGTGGTGACAAGACTCGAGTCTCGTCGGGGCAGACCGTTAATTGGCGATCTGTCTTGTGTACGGTGACTGCATCACTCCGCAGACACGAATACGCCCTCGAGGGCATAGCTCCTCGTGGGCGCCAGCTGCGGCGCTTAGCGTCAGTAGAATTTTTTCTTTCCGCGCCAGTTCTCAGGCCTGTTTCCGTTTCGCTGTTCACGAAACAGTTTGCCAACTCGTGTGCGACTCATCTCCGCTTCCCCGGATCGTTGGAGTGGAGAGTCGCCATACCCGTGAAGTGGGAAGCAGACGATATATAGATGCTACCATCGCCGCCCAGGGTTCACCAGTTTAAATTGTCGCCGAGAAGCCCATTCCGGGACAGCCAGCCGGTCACTGCGATTCCGCCCCCGTTGTCATCCTGAGCGGAGTCGGCTGCTTCGCAAAGCGAAGCAGCCACGCAGTCGAAGGACCCCTATAGCTGGCAATATCGCCGCCCGCCTACTTAACCTCGACGGTCGCCCCAGCCTCAGTGAACTTCTTCTTGATGTTCTCCGCTTCGTCCTTGGTGACGCCCTCTTTAATGGTCTTGGGAGCGCCATCCACCAGGTCCTTGGCTTCTTTCAGGCCCAAGCTGGTGACTTCGCGTACCGCCTTGATAACATTGATCTTATTGGCCCCAACGGCGGTCAGAACCACGGCAAACTCGGTCTTTTCCTCAGCCGGCGCTGCGCCCGCTGCGGCTCCGCCGCCGCCCGCCATCATCACCGGGGCCGCTGCCGCTGCCGACACCCCCAGCTTCTCTTCGAGCCGCTTCACCAAAGCCGCTGCGTCGAGCAACGACAAGCCTACAATTTGATCTTCCAACTGCTGCAGATCCGCCATTTGTCTAGTCTCCTCGAATTTTTGATGATTCTATTTGCGTTCAATCGCAAGCCGGGTTTCCAGTGCGCTCAACCCTCTAACGCCATGCCAGACAACACGGCAGTCAGGAACCGCGCAACCCCCGCCCTTGATCTCTATCTGGGCATCTGCTTGTGTAGCCGCGGGCGACCGCCCGCGGTTTCAGATGCCAGCAGAACTTTTGAGCCTGTGCCGGTCGAACCCTCGCGGGCGAGCCGCCCGCGACCACCGGCCACAGCGGTCTATGCCTCTTTAAACTTGCCCTTCTCCACGCCCTGATTGATGACCACCGCCAGATCCTTGCCGACGGCATTCATCACCGTAACCAGGCGCTGCGCCGGAGCGTTCATCAGGAACAGCAGCTTGGAGTAAATCTCTTCCTTCGACGGCATGGTCGCCAGCGCCTGGATGTCCTGAATGGAGATCACGCGGCCCTCGACCAGCCCAGCCTTAAAAGTGAATTCCGGATTATCCTTGGCGTACTTCGAAATCGCCTTGGCCAGCGCCACCGGATCGCCCTCGGTGTATGCCAGCGAGGTCACGCCCTTGACGCTTTTCAACGCTTCTTCGGCGGCAGTTCCCTTGGAGGCAAGTTTGGCCAGGGTATTTTTCACCACCCGGTACTTGGCTCCAGAGTTGCGCAAAGTCTTGCGCAATTCATAATCCTGCGCCACCGTCAGCTTGCTGTAGGTCGCGATGATCAAGCTGGAAACCTTCTTCAGCTCCGCCCCCAGCTTCTCCACCTGCTCAACTTTCTTCGCTCTGCTAACCGCCATGATTCAATCCCTCGATGTCGTTATTGCGATGTCTTTAATTGATGTCATCCTGAAATTTGTGCTGTCATCCTGAGGCGACAGCTTCATCGTCGCCGAAGGACCTGGGCGGCCTGCGATGAGCGCTCGACCGCGAAGCGGGCGAAATAAGCGCGAACGTCGCGTTCAGGCCGCTTCCTTATCAAGCCTTAGCCGCCGCTTCCACCCCGGCCGTATCAATCGCAATTCCCGGCCCCATGGTCGAACTCAAATAGCAGCCCTTGATGTACTTCCCTTTGGCCACGGTCGGCTTGGCCTTGATCACGCTGCTGATGACCACGGTTGCGTTCTCCACCAGCTTGTCAGGAGTAAACGAAATCTTGCCTACCGGCACATGCACCAGTGCAGTCTTGTCGGTGCGGAACTCAACCTTACCGGCTTTGACTTCCTGCACCGCCTTGCCCACGTCAAAAGTCACGGTGCCGGTCTTGGGATTCGGCATCAGTCCCTTGGGTCCCAGGATCTTGCCCAGCCGACCCACCGACTTCATCACGTCAGGAGTGGCAATCAGGGCGTCGAAGTCGGTCCAGTTCTCCTTGTTGATTTTCTCGACCATCTCTTCGCCGCCAACAAAGTCAGCCCCTGCCTGCTCCGCTTCTTTAATCTTGTCGCCGCTGGCGATCACCAGCACTTTCTTTGACTTCCCCAGGCCATGCGGCAGAACCACAGTTCCGCGCACCATCTGGTCGGCATGCTTGGGATCGACCCCAAGCCGCATGGTGATTTCTACAGTCTCGTCAAATTTCGAAAATTTGACCTTTTGCAGCAGCGGCACCGCATCCTTCAGCAAATACGGATGAGCCTCCACCGCCGCCCGCGCCTTGGTAATGTTTTTTCCTGCTTTTTTCATATTGTCTTCCTGTCTCCCACCGCCCAGCGCTGTTTCGCTGAACCGTAGTTATTTCGACCCTACTGTTCCGATCTCCAAATTCTCGCGGTGTCATCCTGAGGCGACAGCTTTATCGTCGCCGAAGGACCCAGGCGCGCCGCGCGAAGCGCACGCAGGGCGCATCAATCGCGCGTTTGGCGCGCTTCATTACCCAACCACATCAATCCCCATCGACCGCGCCGTTCCCCGCACGCTCTTCATCGCCGATTCCACCGACGCCGCATTCAAATCCGGCATCTTTTGGCGCGCGATATCTTCAATCTGCTTGACCGTAACTTTGCCGACTTTGTCCTTGTTTGGCGCACCCGATCCCTTGGCAATTCCCGCCGCCCGCTTTAGCAGAATCGAAGCCGGCGGCGTCTTGGTAATAAAAGTGAACGAACGATCGCTGTAGACCGTCACCACCACGGGAATGATCAGTCCTTCCAGTTCCTTCGCCCCAGTGCGGGCGTTGAACTGTTTGCAGAACTCCATGATGTTGATCTGCGCCTGCCCCAGAGCCGGCCCCACCGGCGGCGCCGGCGTAGCCTTGCCTGCCGCAATCTGCAGCTTTACCGAACCTGTAGCCTTCTTCGCCATTTCTCTAAGCCCTCAATATTCTCGATGTCATCCTGAGGCGCAGCTTTATCGTCGCCGAAGGACCCAGGACGCCAAACCGTTCCAATTCTTAAATGTCATCCTGAGGCGACCGCCGTATCGTCGCCGAAGGACCCAGGCACGCAAACCCAATTCTCGATTGTCATCCTGAGGCGACGGCTTCATCGTCGCCGAAGGACCTGGGCGCGCCGCGCGAAGCGCCCGCAGGGCGCATCAATCGCGCGTTTGGCGCGCATCCCTATCAAGCCACTTTCTCCACCTGATTAAACTCCAACTCCACCGGCGTCGACCGTCCAAAGATCGTAACCATCACCTTCAACGTCTCCCGGTCCTCGTTCACGTCATCCACAACTCCGGCAAAGCTGGCAAAAGGACCTTCCGTGACCCGCACGGTCTCGCCCTTTTCGAACTTGACCTTGAGCTTGGGCTTGTCCTTGGCCTCGCCCACCCGGTACACAATGTGCTGGACCTCCTCTTCAGAAAGAGGAGTAGGCTGCTGCCCGGTGCCGACGAAACCGGTAACCCGCGGAGTGGACTTCACCACGTGCCAGACATGGTCGTCCATGTCCATTTCCACCAGCACATAGCCGGGATAAAACATCCGCTCAACCGTATATTTCTTGCCGTTGCGTACTTCGGTGACCGCTTCGGTGGGGATCAGCACTTTACCGATCTTCTCCTGCAGCCCGAAGGCCTGGACCCGCGACTCCAGCGACTCCTTCACCTTGCGCTCGAATCCCGAATAGGAGTGGATGATGTACCACTTCATGTTGGGATTGCGTGGGGCCTCGATCGCTCCCACGGCATCCGCTGTTGCTCCGCTCGTCCCCGCTTCGTTTTTTTCTTCGTCCTGCATAGATGTCTCTGTACTCGTCGTTTCCAGCACTCCGGTTCCTTCCTGATCAGTGCTGCTTGAAATAGCGGAACACCGAGTCAATCCCGTGACCGATGATTAGGTCCACCGCCCAGAAATACGCCGCGAACAGAAATACGGTAACGATCACCACTGCGGTCGTGGCCCGGACCTCCTTGAAGGAAGGCGCGGTCACCTTCTTCATCTCGGTGCGCACGTCGTTGTAGAAGGTCTTGATCCGCTCCGGCCAGGCCTTAATGGTCGTCGTCAGCGCGTTCTGTTCCGCAATGCTCGCCATCACCTATTCCTGCTTTCCTTCTCCACTCGTTCGCATCGGCCCAAAAAACTGGCAGGGGCGGAGGGATTCGAACCCCCAAGTTCGGTTTTGGAGACCGACAGTTTAACCGTTGAGCTTACGCCCCTGTGTTGATTGAAGAATTGACTGATTTACGGATTTCAATTCGACAATTCGTAAATTCACAATCCGTCAATTACTTCACTTCCTTATGTGGCGTGTGCTTGCGGCAGACGCTGCAGAACTTTTTCAGCTCCAGGCGCTCGGTCATCGTCTTCCGGTTCTTGGTGGTCGAATAGTTCCGCTCTTTGCAATCGCCGCACTGCAAAGTAATAATTTCTCGGGGCATAAATCGCTCCTGACTCCTGGCTCTTACCTCAAACCCAACTGAGAACTGAGAACCAGCAACTGACAACTGGTTTTCAATTCGTCTTCTTGATGGAGGCCGGGCGTCCCGCCCGGCTGGGACGGGCGAGACGCCCGTCCTCCATTAATTTACTTATCTACTGCACAATCTCGCTGATGGTGCCCGCGCCCACCGTGTGCCCACCTTCGCGGATAGCGAACCGTAAGCCCTTTTCCATCGCCACCGGCGTGATCAGCTCAATCACCAGCTGCACGTTGTCCCCTGGCATCACCATCTCGGTCGCCGCCGGCAACTCCGCCACTCCGGTTACATCCGTCGTGCGCAAGTAGAACTGCGGGCGATAGCCTTTGAAGAATGGCGTGTGCCGTCCACCTTCTTCCTTGGTCAGAATGTAGACTTCGGCTTTGAACTTGGTGTGCGGGGTGATCGATCCACCCTTGGCCAGCACCATACCGCGTTCCACATCTTCTTTCGCGATGCCGCGCAGCAACAGCCCAGCGTTATCGCCCGCCAAGCCTTCGTCCAATTGCTTCTTGAACATTTCGACGCCGGTCACCACCGTCTTGCGGGTATCGCGGAAGCCGACGATCTCAACTTCTTCGCCAACTTTCACCTTGCCGCGTTCGATTCTGCCGGTCACCACCGTGCCGCGGCCTGAGATCGAGAAGATATCTTCAATCGGCATCAGGAACGGCTTGTCCAGTTCGCGCGCCGGTTGCGGCACGCTCTTGTCCACCGCTTCCATCAGCTCGTCAATCTGCTTCTCCCACTTGGCTTCGCCGTTCAACGCACCCAAGGCCGAGAGGCGTACCACCGGCACATCGTCTCCCGGGAACTGGTAAGTCTTCAGCAATTCGCGTACTTCGAGTTCGACCAGGTCGAGCAGTTCCGGATCATCCACCGCATCGCACTTGTTCAGCGCCACCACGATGTAAGGCACGCCCACCTGCCGGGCCAGCAGCACGTGTTCACGCGTCTGCGGCATCGGACCGTCGGTCGCAGCCACCACAAGAATCGCGCCATCCATCTGGGCCGCGCCCGTGATCATGTTCTTGATGTAATCGGCGTGGCCGGGACAATCGACGTGGGCATAATGCCGGTTCGCCGTCTCATACTCCACGTGCGCCGTGGCGATGGTTATGCCGCGCGCCTTCTCTTCCGGCGCGTTGTCGATCGAATCAAACGACCGGAACTGGATCTTGGGGTTGTGCTTCGACAACACCTTGGTGATCGCCGCCGTCAACGTGGTCTTGCCATGGTCAATGTGACCAATCGTCCCCACGTTGCAATGCGGCTTATTACGCTCAAATTTCTCTTTCGCCATATCTCGCTCGCTGGTTCCTTCCTTCTAGTAATAGCGATAAAGCTGCTGAAACTTCGTCCGCATCACCGGATCCACTTCTTCCACTTTCGACAAGTAGAACTCCCGCATCTGCGCCTGGTCGGAAACGGTCAGCGCCTGGTAAAGCTTTTGCGCTCCCAGTTTCGCCAGCGTGTGATCTATTTTTTCAAATACGCCCCTGGCCAGTATCACTTCCAGATCACGTACCCGGGCGCCGCTTCTGCGTACCCGCTTGAGAAACTTCTCAACTCTGTCCCGGCTCAGTGCGCGATCAATCGCGCCTTTCAGTCCCTCAAATTCCTGTTCTTTTTCAACCCTTATGACAGTTGGCTGAAAGCTCACCATCATGCACCTGCGTCAGAAAACTTTGGAGCGGGAGACGGGAATCGAACCCGCGACCAACAGCTTGGAAGGCTGTGACTCTACCACTGAGTTACTCCCGCTTGAAGCAGCCGTCAGCTATCGGCCGTCGGCCTTCTGCGACAATCCCTGGCTTCGGCCGCCGGTTTCCATCTGCACAGAATTTCACCACTTAAATCATGGAGCCGATGATCAGGATTGAACTGATGACCTCTCCCTTACCAAGGGAGTGCTCTACCAACTGAGCTACATCGGCTAAACCAGCCCTCAGCTATCAGCCTTCAGCCCTCAGCAACTTCGTCCGCCGACGGCTTGATGACTAACTCTTTATCGCTTTCACTCTCGCCATCGGGATGCATTACATCGTTGCGGCGCAGCCAGGTCTTGAGGGCAAACATGGCCAGAACCGCAAGGGTGGCGAAACGCAATTTCGGATCGCTCAAAGTCGCCCACGACAACGCCCCCAGAACCACGAAGGCGGCCAGCGCCATGTAGAGACGATTCATTTCAAGTCTCTGGTGCACAGGGAAGGATTCGAACCTTCGTACCTCCGAGGAGGGGCAGATTTACAGTCTGCTGGCTTTAACCACTCACCCACCTGTGCAGAACTGCAGAACAGTTCGGCCTTACCTGCTTGTCTGGCATTGCTCGCAGACATTCACGCTAACGGAAGGTCGTTACAGACGGCTCTTCGATAAGCAACATCGAAAGTGACGAACAGAAAAGCGCGCGAAAATCCCTTCGCACGCAAACACCACACTTGGAAAGCTTCCTTATGGAGTGCCGTTGGAAAAATCCGTCAAACCGCCGCCGCGCCCGCGCGTACTGCTTCGCCTGTTCTTCTTTCCGGAACCAATGCTGGAGCTGGCGAAGGGATTTGAACCCCTGACCCTCTGATTACAAATCAGATGCTCTACCAACTGAGCTACGCCAGCAGGTATTAGATCGGGTCAGTCCCTTTTTGGGGACAAGACGCCCTCTGATCCCTTCCTGATGTCCGAGACAATTTTAAAAGTTATCATAACGGCATTTTACGTGCAAGGGGCGGCGTTCGCCGGGAGTGTAATAGTACGCGCTGGATCCTTCTCGGCCTTTGGCCGCTCAGGATGACGTCCTTGTTATTTTGCGTCTCAGGGAACGGGGGGACGGCTAAACGACTTTGACCGCGAAGCTCGCAAAGAACAGCCGCAAAGGGCGCAAAGAAAACCCGTGGCGGGGCAAGTGTGGGAGACTGTAGGCATGGCTAAGCGCAATTTGCGGATCGTCAAACGCGTGAAGAATGTTCCGGTGATCGGAGTCTGTGAGAGCTGCGGGGTGCAGTTCCAGGCGGAGCATCAGCCGGCTGGCCAACAGTCACGGGCACAGGCGGTGATTCAACAACAGTTCAACGCGCACAAGTGCGTGCCCGCGGCTGAGAACCGATCCGACTTGGGTAACACCTAGATTTCAGCCCGTTGAGGCACCCTTTCGAGGGATGTGAACGCCTCGTGCGCCTCAAATCGTTTGCAACGAAAAGGAATTTTCGATGGCAAAGACCGCCAAAAATTCGATGATGATTTTGATTGCCGGTCCGTACCGGTCGGGCACCAACGACGACACGACACTAATCAAGAAGAACGTTCAGGAAATGGAAGCTTATGCCCTGCCGATTTTCCGCAGCGGCCATATTCCAGTGCTGGGTGAGTGGCTGGCGCTTCCGCTGGTGGAACTGGCTGGATCGAAAAAGATTGGGGACGATGCCTTCAACGAGATATTCCATCCGATTGCGACCCGTCTGCTGGAAAAGTGCGATGCCGTACTCAGGGTAGGAGGCGCATCCACTGGAGCCGATGAGATGGTGCATGTGGGCCGCAGTCTGGGGCTAAAAATTTATGCCAATGTGGGAGAGATTCCGCCCGCCGAATAAAACCGTAGAAAACTTCCCCCTGAGCCGCTACTATGTATCATTCCCTGATCGGCTACTCGCCACAATTCTAAAGAGGTGGTTGCTATGTATATCCGGCTGGCTTTTTGGACTGCGGCCATGGCCTACACCGCGTTTCTTCTCGCGCGCGGCAACGGAAATGTTTCCCTGGTCATTATGCTCACGGCAGCCGTGCTGGGAGCAGCGATCGGTTTCGGCCTGGGAGGGATGTTTATCAACCGGGTAAGGCGTAAGCAAACCTGAATCCTGACGTTTGTTCCCTCTGGTCTGAATCAAACAAACTTTTTTGAATGTTAGTTCTCAGTTCCCGGTTCTCAGTTAGTACAACGAACGGCTGGGATGCTTATTCACCGGGTGAGCAGAACTGGGGCCTAATGTTTCAGCGTCAGTTGTCAGTCTTCAAGGCTAGGGCAGGACCAGTCTGCTGCCGGCGTCTTCGGGCGCGGCGATTCCTGACGGCTTTTCCGGAAATTGCGCCACGAGAAAATCCATGAAGGCGCGGGACTTCGGCCTTCCCGAAGTGCGGCCGTACGCCATTCTCACCAGGAAGACGAGAGCCCGCAACACCTCGATGTCACGCAACTGCGAGTAGCCTACGTGTTTTTTCTCGGCCTCGCGATATTCCCTGATCATGTTTTGCACTTCCGCCGCGACCGCCTGCCGGGGTGCGCTGGTGACGGGAGCGTCGTAGTGCAACCCTGAGTTGACCAGCGTCTCCCAGGTTTTTGTCAACGAGGTCAGCGCTGCAATCAAGTCGGTGTCTTTCAGATTGCGATCGGCGCGAACGCTTTTCGCGAGGGCGAAAGTCAATCCCATGATCAGGTGTTCGTGCTGATAAAGGAACTGGTCTTCGATCTCCACCTGGGCGAAAACATCGGCGGGATTCAAAGCGGAGAGGCTGCGCGGCTTTTCGTGCTCACGCGCCTGCTGCAGATAAACGCAGTCACTGGGACAGTCGAGAGTGACTTCGCGCTGCTCGCCGCAGCACTGGGGACAAATACGCCCATGGATCGCGGGACAGAAGCGCTTCTCTTTACGTTTTTCGCAGATCGCGCAGGTCACGTGAAGGCCTCCGAAAACTATTATGACATCATGCGCAGGTGGCAGATTTCGCGGAAACCAATTTTGAGCTCCGCCGCTTGTGCCGACAAATGGGCCATTTTGGGAATCGATATGCGTGGCGAGGGCAATTTTGGCGGTGTTTGCGCATGCTGATGTGCAGAAATCCGCATAAAATGCGGGTGAAACGTTACTTTTCCACAGAGCTCTGAGATAAGATAGGCCGCACTCGCAGGAAAACTCTAACAACTTACAGGAGGTTTCATGGCATCAGGCATGACCAAGACGCAACTCGTCCGCCATCTGGCGGAGAAACTCGAGACCAACAACAAGACGGCGGCATCGTTTCTCGAGCAGCTGACTGACACAGCAGTGAAAGAGACCAAGAAGAACGGCATTTTCGTAATCCCGGGACTGGGCCGGCTGGTGAAGGCACACCGCAAGGCTCGCATGGGACGCAATCCTCAAACTGGTGAACCGATTCAGATCAAGGCCAAGACGGTGGTGAAGTTCCGCATTGCCAAGGCCACCAAAGACGCCATCGCGCCGAAGAAGTAGATTTCAGTTTTATGTTGTGCGGGCCGGCTGAATGCCGGCCTTTGGTGTTTTTGGAGGATTGAAGGATGAAGATTTTCGGATTGATGGATTTCAGATTTTAGATTTCAGGTTCCGGATTTCAGGTTCCGGGTGGCGCCTTGATGCGTTTTGGCTCCGCGCCAGATCCTTCACCCGGCTGACGCCGGGTTCAGGATGACGTCAAGATCAGGTAGCGACATTCCGCTCTCTGGAGATTCAATCTGAAATCTCCAATCTGCAATCTAATCTGAAATCTCAATCTACAATCTTGAATTTCTTACCTGTTCGATTCTTGAACGTATTCGTTCTTGGCTACCTCACCTGTCTTCATGACAAACTTCACTCGTTCCAGCGTGGTTACATCCTGCAGCGGGTCGCCTTCGACGGCGATGATGTCTGCCCATTTGCCGGGTTCTATGGCGCCAATTTTGTCTGACCAGCCCAGAAGATCAGCGGCGTTTATGGTGGCTGATTGAATGGATTGCAATGGGCTCAGACCCAGCTTCACCATGACCGCAAATTCGTGAGCATTGAGGCCGTGAGGATAGACAGCGGAGTCAGTGCCGAAAGCGACCTTCACGCCACTGGAGAAAGCGTGGGCGATATTTCTGCGAGCAGCGGGCATGACTGCCTGACCTTTGGCAACCATCTCCGGAGGAACGTGCAGGCGCTCGGCGTTGGCCAGGAACCAGTCGGCCAGATAGAGAGTGGGAACGAGATAGGTACCGTTCTTTTTCATCTCGGCGATGCCGGCATCGTCGATGTAAGAGCCGTGTTCGATTGAATCGACGCCGGCCTGCGACGCCCACAGAATTCCCTGCGCTCCATGAGCATGTGCGGCTACCTTGCGTCCCAGGCGATGGGCGTCGGCTACGATCGCTTTCATTTCTTCGAGCGTGTATTGCGATGCCTGAGGATTATCGCCATGAGAAAGCACGCCGCCGGTGGCGCAAATCTTGATCAGGTCGGCGCCATACTTGATGGTCTCGCGGACTTTATGCTGCACGCCTTCAACGCCATCGGCAACTCCCTCGGCGGAGAAGTGGAACTCAGCGGGCAGCAGGTTCTCGTCGCAGTGTCCTCCGGTGATGCCGAGAGGCGGGCCGCTGACCAGCATATGCGGACCCGGGACATCCCCGGCGTTGATGGCATCGCGCAGAGCCACGTCGCTGTAACCTTCGGCGCCGACATTGCGAACCGTGGTGAAACCGGCCTCCAGAGTCAGGCGAGCGTTGCGGGCCCCGGTCAGCGTCGCCCGCGGAAGCGAGATGCCCAGCGCCTGGTAGCCGACATCCTGCGGATCGCCGGTGAGATGAGTGTGGGCGTCGGTAAGTCCGGGCAGAACGGTAGCGGCGGGTAGCTCAATCAGACGATCGCCAGAGGAGCGGGTGGCCTGTGAGAAGGGACCGACGCTGACGATCTTGCCGGCTTCGACCACGATGGCCTGATCGGAAAGAGTTTTTCCGCTGCGCACGTCGAGCAGTTTTCCGGCGTGAACGATGACTCGTGTTGCCGGCTTGCTGCTGGCTTCCTGCGCACCGGCGGGTGCGCTCAGGAAAAAGCAGGCAAGCGTGATGATCAGAGAAAAACCTTTGGCGATGATTTTCATTTGTTCCTTTTTATGCCGCTCGTTTTGATCCCGCTGGTCATCTCCGCTAGTCATCGGAATTGTATTGTGACGACTAATTCCTACCGAACAAAGTTTGGTATTGCGCATTGCAGTTAGTTGCCGGGGTGACGTCCGTCGAGACCCCACTCTCTTCCAGCATCGGCCACGAAGAAAATAATAAACAGAAACAGCAACGGCAGATGGTCGAGTTCGGCGCCAAAATAACGCCACACCGGAATGCCATGGCCGGGCTCCCACCAGGTGGCGAGAGTAAGGCTCAGCATGTGCAGCGCTCCCAGAATGGAGGCTGGGCGGACCCAGATTCCGAGCAACAGAGAAACACCGATGAACATTTCGATGACCCCGACCAGGTAACCAAAAAAGACCGCATGGGGAAGGACCATGTCCTCAAGAAACGGCTGGTAAAAGCTCACCGCACCGTTCTGGATGAAGCCCTGAAGATACTGCTGAAATCCGCCGTGAGTGAACTCGGCGCCGAAGATTTTGTACTGGCCGAACAGCAGGAAGAAGATCGAGGTGGCAATACGCACCACGGCAATCGTTTTGGGAAGGGCAGCGGAAATTTTGCGCATCAGAGTTTGTATTTTACCCCGATGTTAAAGCACGCTGGATTTCAGCCAAGTCCGGGAACAGCCAGTGGCGCCGCGACGACTAGCCTCCCGGTCCGTCATTCGTGACGTATTGCTCAAGCGAATCCAGTTCGTGGCTGAGATCGTCGATACGCTGCTCCAGCAGGTTGCGAATGGAAAGCATGCCCAACAGCCTGCCGAAATTATCCACCACGGGCAGATGCCGGAAGTGGCGTTCCAGCATGATGGCCAGGGCTTCGCCGGGACGGGTGGAAATGGTGGCAAGCTCGACCGGGGTGGTCATTAGATCACGCACCGGAGTCTGTTCGGGATTGCGTCCGGTGAGAGACAGCTTACGGAGGACGTCGCGCTCGGAAAAAATTCCGGCAACGCGGCCTTCACTGTCGACGACGCCCACCGCTCCCACATGCCGGTCGAGCATGAGGTGGATGGCATCGGCGGCACTCGCCTCCACGCGAACGGAAGCCACATCGGAATCGCAAAGTTCCAGGACACTCATGGAGCACCCCTCGGTGAGAATTCCGCATTATGACTTGCGCGACGGCAGAGTCAAGCAGATTCAGTATCGGTTTGACGGCGCGCTTTTGGCTGTCCGATTTTGGGGCTAGACCGGGTTGGTGCCTTGCCGCTGCGCGCTGGATCCTTCCCGGCCTGGGGCCGTTCAGGATGACGTCTTTCCCGCAAATTCGCTCAACACTTGGCAAGGATGTACCGTGGGTCGACTCTTATCTGGTTTCTGACTTGAAAACACTGCCATCCTTCATTACGAAGGTGACGGCGCCGAGGGCGTTGATGTCGCGCAGCGGGTCGCCGTTGACGGCGATGACATCGGCGAAGGCGCCGGGAGCCAGCACCCCGATTTGTCCAGTCATATCAAGCATGTCAGCCGCGCGGGAAGTAGCGCTCTTGATAATTTCGGCGGGGGACATGCCGAATTCCGCCATGCGGGGAAACTCCTGGGCCATAGGCTCAGTCCAGAGGATGCCGCCCATGTCGGTGCCGAAGACGATTTTCACTCCGGCCTTCAGCGCTTTCTGGAAAGAGACTCCGTGATCGGCGACGCGGCGGCGGTCGCGCTGGCCTTCAGGGGTGTCGGCCGGAGACCAGTCATGATAGTAAGCGGCCAGGGTGGGGCAGTACCAGGTGCCCTGTTTAACCATTTGCGAGATTTGGGCATCGGTGATTTCGAGGCCGTGCTCGAGTGAATCGCATCCGCCATCCAGGGCGCGCTGCAGGCCGAGGCCGTTGTAGGCGTGGCAGGCCACTTTTTTGTTCCAGCCGTGAGCTTCGTCGACGATGGCTTTCAATTCTTCGACGGTGAGGGTGGGTTGCGAGATCAACTCGCCATTCTTTCCCACCCAGGAACGGTGGGTCATGTAAACCTTGATCCAGTCGGCGCCGTGGTCGAGTTGTTCACGAGCCGCCTTGCGCGCCTCAATTGGGCCGTCGATCAGCTGAGCTCCCTTGGGCATGTCGAGTTCGGGCGCGTAGCCGTCGAGGTTGTATCCACCAGTAGTTGAGATGGCGCGGGTAACGACGAACAGTCGCGGTCCGGGAATGTAGCCGCCTTCGATAGCCTGCTTGATGCCTACGTCGCCGTAGCCCGCGCCTTCAGTCTCGAGATCGCGCAGTGTGGTGAAACCCTGCTCCAGCGCGCGCCGGGCAGCCACGGTGGCCCGCGCCGCTCGCAATGACAAAGGATATTTGAGGATGTTGGCGTCGTAGCCGCCGAGTGAGGGATCTTCTCCCTGCAAAAAAATGTGAGTGTGAGAATCGATGAGGCCGGGGAGGACGGTGGAGTGCGAGAGGTCGATGGTTTTTGCGCCAGCGGGAACGTGGGCGGAGGCGGCGTCGGAAACACTCTCAATGCGGTGGCCGCGGATGACGATCAACTGATCGCGGCGAGGCTGGCCGGATTTTCCGTCGATGAGAACGCCGGCACGGATGACAGTGACGTCGAGCTGGGCGGCGGTCTGTGAAGCGGCGGTCTGTGAAGCAGCGGGCGAGATCAGGGCGAAGGCGACTGAAAGAACGAGCAGAGAACGCATGGTCCACCTCGAGTTCAGGTTCGGGTGGGCATGATACATCATTGGGGTGGCGGGGGATCGCGGTTAGTGTCTTGGGTAAAAAAGATCAAGATCTGATTCAACCGCGGCGGGCGGGGCGCCCTCCCCACACCCACACATAAAACTAAGTGGAGATAAAGGCGTCGGCTTCGATTTCTACCAGGATTTCTGGAGATATCAGCGCGGCGACCTGGAGCATGGATGTGGCGGGGCGGATGTCGCTGAAAAACTCGCCGTGAGCTTTGCCGATTTTTTCCCACTGGGCGATATCGATGACGAACATGCGGGTGCGCACTACGTCTTTCAAGCTGGCGCCGGCTTTCGCCAATGCAGACTCGATATTTTTGAGGGTCTGAATGGTTTGAGCGCGAACGTCGCCGATGCCGACGATCTTGCCGTCCGGGCCGGTGGCGGTGGTTCCGGCGACGTGGACGTAAGGGCCGACCTTGACGGCACGAGAGTAACCGACGATCGGTTCCCAGGGTGCGCCGCTCGAAATGTTGATTCGTTGCATGATGTTCTCCAGAAATCATTGTAGCTGGAGCGAGCGCAAACCCGTTTTGGCAGCCATGTGCTGAGTGTGCCAGCAATCGGCCACAGAAAACCTTTGCGGTGCCGTCGGGTTCTAAGTGAATAGGAAATATCGATTTGCGTGACTTACAAAAGTCACTTGCTTTGGAGATGGGGCTGAGATTAAGTAGTAGCCGGGAAATGCCGATAAGGGGCTACGCGTCAGGCGGTAATTTCCCGGATGAGGTGATTTCAGAATGATTCCGGAATCGCATCCTTTGCAGAAGTTGTTTGTTGAACTGGTGGGGCGGCATTATGCCGAAGAGATCGGGTTGCGCGATCCGCAGATCGTGAACTACGTCGCCCATCTGCTGGCGGAGTTTTGCGATGCCGAGGAATTGTTTCGTATTCGTAATGCCGGAGGCCGGGCGCTGACCGATGTCGGCGAGATGCTGGTGGAATCGAATCCGGTGTACGGACCGGCGCCGTCTTTCGACCGGGAGCGGCAGGTGCGGAAACACATTGGCGATTACACCCTGTTCTTCACGGGGATGTTTCCGGAAAGCATCAACCACTTTCGCCTGCGCCGCCACCGTCTGGAAAATTTCGTGGACTGGATCAAGGCAGGAAAAGAGAGTTATTACATTGTTTCGAAGTTCGAACATTTTGAGTATGCCAAGGTGGCCCCGCTGTTTGCCAATCTCTCGCAGAATTTCGAGCAGTGCGTTTACGGATTGAACCTGGTGAAGAACGAGTTGCAGGAGATGCAGCATCCGCTGGCGCAGCGGGCGAATGAATTGCTGATGTAGGGCTTGGTTTTAGAAAGAATCAAAAGCAGTCAAGATCAAAAGCAAGAGCAAAAATCAACAGCAACCGCGGCTAGCGAGGGCGCCCGCCCTACACAATAACGATCAGGCCCCGGCTGATTTGCTTTGGCTTAATTTGTTGTCGGCTTTGGCGGCATACATCTGGTGGTCGGCGCCGTCGAGCAGGTTGTCCAGAGTTTTTCCCTCCGCCCATTCTGCGACACCGATACTGAGGCTCAGTTCGAAGTTTTCCAGATGTCCGGCACGGTTCCAATCGGACAGTCCGCGGTTGATGCGATCGGTGACATGTCTGGCATCGGTGCATGAGGTGTCGGCCAGGATGATCAGAAACTCGTCTCCACCGTAGCGAAAGACCGCATCCGACCCGCGCACGGAAGTTTTCAGCAGGGCTGCGACGTTCGCCAAAACGACGTCGCCGGTCAGGTGGCCGAAGCGGGTATTCACGTCCTTGAATTTGTCTACATCGATCAGCAACAGAGTCAGCGCCTTCTTGGAGCGGCGGGCCTGGCTCATGAAACGTCCGGCCATCTCTTCAAGCGACTGGCGGTTGTAGATCTCAGTGAGCGGATCGGTAAAAGATTGCTGCTGCACCAGTTCCTGCTGAATGGTGCGGGAGATGAGTTGCTCACGCAAACGGCGAAGTTCGGTGCGGCGCGAGATCAGGTAGGTGTTGAGCAGAGTCAGCAAAACGATCAGACCGAGCACCAGCGGACGTGAAACCGTAATTTCGAAATGGATGTTGCCTTCCTTCAGAAAGGCCGCGGGAAACAGCACCGCGCACAACCCGGCCCCGACTAACAGGCCGGCCAGGGACACAATCATCCAAAGCTCTCCATCCCGTTTTTCGAGTTGAGAAAGCTGCTGGCTGACGCGGGCCAGAACAGTTTCAGTTTGTGAGTGCATTTCCCTAATCGCTTCTGAAAATTCAGTCTCGGGTGACAGTTTAGAACTTTCTAACGTTCTACGCGCCGTTACGAGGGTAACGAAAGACCAATAACGCGTCGTCGAGCGGGGAGCCTTGCCGGGAATGGGCAAAGTTGGTGGTTGTGAAGGGGCTATGCGAAACTGTTGATCTGCCAGAGGGCCCTTAGCTCAGCGGTTAGAGCAGTGGACTCATAATCCATTGGTCCCAGGTTCAAATCCTGGAGGGCCCACCAAAGCCGTGGAGCACAATTCTCAAGCGATCCCTCACGACCGAAAGCACACCGAAAGCACAAGGTCCCCTCCACTTCGCGGATCATCGCTTTCGCGACGATTCTGCGCCGGTCGGGATGACAGGACTGGAGAGTTCGGCGGTCGCCCACTTTATCCCAGGATCGGGCTCGAGTTGGGCCACCGTTCCATGGATTCGACAGGTTCAAGCTAGCGTCTTTCACCTATACTTCGGAGAAACGCAGACTTACGGAGTTGCTCATGCCGGTCCGTTGTTACTTTCTCGCTGTCGCCCTGTGCATACTGGCGTTGCCGACATGGTGCTCAGGTCAGGTTCCGGTTACGTTTCACAGCGTCTCCTCGCCGGACGGCCCGGCTGCCTTCGATGTTCTCGCCGTTGATTTGAACAATGATGGCCTTCCCGATATCGTCAGTAGCTCTCTTGCCACCCAGCCGTGCTCGGTGACGACCACCCTTGCCAATGGAGACGGCTCCTTCCAGGCGCCTTCCACCTTCTACCTCGATGCCGGGGAGGCGACAACATGCTCCATCGCCGCCGCGGACATGAACGCAGATAGCAAAGCCGACCTGATCGTGGTTATCCCGGGAAGCGATGAAATCCTGATCTTCCTCGGCAACGGTGACGGCTCTTTTCAGTTCCCGATCACGGCCCGCATTCAGATGCCACGCGGACAATTCTTCTTTCTGAATATCCTCACTGCTGATTTCAATCATGACGGAAAGCCCGATGTCGTGGTGCAATGCAGCGCCGGAGTTCTTCTGCTTGAAGGCGACGGAACCGGCGGCTTTGCTAGTGTCCGGAACGTCTTCACGCCTGCCCTCAATACCGCCGCCTCGGACATTGTGGCCGGTGACTTCGATTCCAACAGCAGCGCCGATCTGGCCCTGCTTGCGCCCGCATGTGCCGACGATTCCTGCCCCAAAATTCTGCACGTTCTCTACGGCAACGGCCGTCTGGGATTTCTCGATACCACTCCATTTCCCGGAACCATTTTTCCTGTTCTCACCGCGGGAGACCTCAACAGCGATGGCCGCACCGACCTGTTCGGAATCGATGGAAGCAGTAACCAGTTGGTATCGCTTTACGGGCGTAAGGACCGAACCTTCGACTTGTACTATTCGCCAATTTCTATTTCGGGCACGCTGGGCAGCCAAAGCGAGTGTTGTGCGGCAACCATGGCGATGGCTGATTTCAACGACGACGGCCGCATGGACATCGTCGGTCTGCTGCGCCAGGGCTACTCCGGGACCAAGGAGCAGCTGGCGTTCTTTCTGGCAGGTGCGAATCCGGGAGAATTCACCACCCAACTTGTGAATTTGCCTTCACATCAATTCACTACGAATCCCGTGGTGGGCGACTTCAATCGCGATGCACGACCTGATGTTCTGGTTAATGAAGCGGACACTGCCGGGGTGTCGCAGTCGGGCGATACGCACTCCGTCCGCGTGGCTGCCCTCAACCGGACAGTCGGCAACCGGTGGAGTAACTGCAACTATCCTCGCCAGGGGCAGGCCTTGGTTCTCTGCGCGCCGATCGACAGTACTTCCTCGCCGGTCAACTTCAGCGCTACCGCCAACTCCTTCGAGCCGCTGCGCAAGATCGAGCTTTGGGTAGACGGGAACAAGATCGCACAGCAGAACCACACATGGAATGGCAGCGCCTGGTTCAACTACACCGCGGCATTCAGCTCGGGCATCCACAAGGGCACGTTCTTCGCTGCCGATATCGGGAACGACCTGCAGCAACTCGATTTCGATTTCACCGTCGGTGCGAGTCCGTGCGCGGCGCCGGTCTCGCCGGGTGTCAACATCTGCAAGCCTGCAGGATCCGCTGCATCGTCTCCAGCCCTCGTCGAGGCGGCCGCCAATATCTCCGGCACCCTCGCCCGCATGGAACTCTGGGTCGACGGCGTAAAAAAATACACCGAGACAACCAGCCCCTGGTTCAACACATCAGTTTTCGTTGGGCGGGGAGATCACCGCTTCGATGTTTTCGCGGTGAACACCGCCGGAACGAAGTGGCTCCAGACCGTCCACATCACGATCCCGTAGAGGGAGCGAACTCTTTATTTCCGGGTGGGCGGAACAAGGTCCCTCCGCTCCGCGGATGATCGTTTCGCGCTGACCGCTCCGGTCGGGATGACGGAATTGGGGAGATTTGAACGTGCCCAGTCAAGCCAGAGTCGGGCTTGAATTTGCGCGGCCGTAAGGCCACCCCGCCTTCTCGTCACGCGTTCGACTGGCGATATCTGGAGAATTTGGCAAAAACTTCATCGAAATCGGCGAGGGCGTCATGTCGCGGGGCTATGCTTTAGAAGTAATTGACGGTACGGAATATTAATCCAGGAGAATTTTATGCAAAAACGCAAACTGGGAAAAAGCAATCTTGAAGTTTCGGCGCTCGGGCTGGGTTGCATGGGGATGAGTTTTGGCTACGGCCCGGCCAAAGACAAGCAGGAGATGATCGCGCTTATTCGGGCGGCCGTGGAACGCGGTGTCACATTCTTCGATACTGCCGAAGTGTATGGTCCATTCACCAACGAAGAACTGGTGGGCGAAGCTCTGGCGCCGTTTCGCGACAAGGTGGTGATCGCGACCAAGTTCGGGTGGGAGGCCAATCCCAATGACGGAGGCAAGTGGAGCGCCTTGAACAGCCGGCCGGAGCACATCAAGCAGGCCCTGGAGGGGTCGCTCAAGCGACTCAAGACCGACGTGATCGATTTGTATTACCAGCATCGCGTCGATTTGAATGTGCCGATAGAGGATGTGGCGGGAGCGGTGAAGGAGCTGATTCAGCAAGGCAAGGTAAAACACTTTGGACTTTCTGAGGCCGGCGCAAAGACTATTCGCCGCGCCAACGCGGTGCAGCCGGTGACTGCGCTGCAGAGTGAGTATTCGCTGTGGTTCAGAGAGCCGGAGCAGGAGATACTGCCGACTCTGGAAGAGTTGGGAATCGGATTTGTGCCGTTCAGTCCGCTGGGCAAAGGTTTTCTTACCGGCAAGATTAATCAGGATACGAAATTCGACAGTACGGATTTCCGCAACACCGTTCCCCGTCTCAGCGCGGACAATCGCGAAGCAAACCAGCCCCTGGTTGATGTCATCAGCAACTTCGCAAAACAAAAGAAGGCGACGCCGGCGCAGATCGCTCTGGCCTGGGTGCTGGCGAAAAAGCCGTGGATGGTTCCGATTCCGGGAACGACCAAACTGGACCGTCTGGACGAAAACCTGGGCGCGCTGAGGATTGAACTGACGCCGGAAGATGTTCGTGCCATCGAAGGTGAGTCGTCAAAGATCAAGACCCACGGGGCGCGGTATTCGCCAGTTCATCAACAGCTGGTGGGACGGTAAGCGTGAATTTTTTGACACGACACGCTTCCATTTTTCTGACGGACAATTGTTAAAGATATTCTTAGCGTCTTTTGCGGTTGAAGCTTTTACCGCAAAGGACGCTAAGGAATTTCGCAAAGGGCGCTAAGAAGAGCTTAAATTTAGGGGCAATCGTTGCTGCTTTGCGGTGTCCCCGATTGGGAACTCCCGCATCAAGGATTGTTTGAACATCCAACGTAAAAATAACCGGTCATGACAGGTAGCTCCATGTACAAGGCGAAAGCCTATTCCGCGGCCAGTGCGAGTTCGGGGGTGGCTTCTACACAAATCTCGCGCCGTGACCCGACCGAACGCGACGTGCAGATCGAGATTCTTTTCTGCGGGATTTGTCACTCGGATTTGCACTCGGTGCGTAATGAATGGAGCGAATTCAGTGCCACGGTGTACCCGATTGTTCCGGGTCACGAGATCGTCGGACGGGTCACTCGGGTAGGCGCGGCGGTTACGAAATTCAAGAGCGGCGACCTGGCGGCGGTGGGTTGCATGGTGGATTCGGACGGAACCTGTCCCGAGTGCCGGGCGGGGTTTGAGCAGTTTTGTCCGAATATGACGCTTACTTTCAACTGCCCGGATAGGCATCTCGGGGGCGTCACTTATGGCGGCTACTCCGAGAGCATCGTGGTGGACGAGCGATTCGTTTTGCGTCCTCCCACGAATCTGAATCTGGCCGGGGTCGCACCCCTGCTTTGCGCCGGGATTACGACTTATTCGCCGATGCACCACTGGAAAGTCGGCAAGGACACGAAGGTGGGCGTGGTCGGCCTGGGCGGCCTGGGCCACATGGGAGTGAAGTTCGCCCGCGCGCTGGGGGCGCACGTGGTTGTGTTCACGACTTCAGCGGGCAAACAGGAAGATGCGCTTCGCCTCGGTGCTCACGAGGTTGTGGTCTCACGCGATGCGAACGAAATGAAGAAGCGTGCGGGCAGTTTCGACTTTATTCTGGACACGGTATCCGCGGATCACGACATCAATGCTTATCTTGAATTGCTGGGCCGCGAAGGCAATCTTTCTCTGGTGGGGGCGCCGCCGAAGGCTCTTGGGGTCAAGGCTTTCAGCCTGATTCTGCGCAACCGCAATCTCTCGGGCTCGAGCATCGGGGGAGTAGCCGAAACCCAGGAGATGCTGGATTTCTGCGGGAAGGAAAATATTACCGCCGATGTGGAAGTCATCCCCATTCAGAGGGTGAACGAGGCTTATGAGAGGCTGCTCAAGTCGGACGTGAAATACCGTTTTTCTATCGATATGGGTTCTCTTAAGTCAGAGTAGACCGAAAATTTCCCGCTCAAGCGGAGCCTGAACTGGGCAACTCTGAAATTAGTGAAAGGAGTGAAGATGGCAGCGACTAACGATACTCTGAAGAGCCAACTCTCCCGCAATAGTGAAATCAAACTCAGCGTAACCGGCAGAAAGTCAGGACGAACCATCTCTCAGCCCGTCTGGTTTGCAATGGATGGTGATGAGTTGTACCTTTTGCCGGTGAAGGGTTCGGACACACAGTGGTATAAAAACGTGCTTAACAATCCATCCATTCGGATCGATGCGAAGGGTGCTGAGGCTGAATTAAGGGCGATGCCTGTTACCGATCATGAGAAGGTTTCGTCTGTTGTCGAGAAATTTCGCGCCAAGTACGGCGCCGGCGATGTGAAAAAATACTATTCCAAGCTTGACGTTGCCGTGGTGGCTCAGTCGCGGTGATAACAATTTCGCTCTCAACCGGAGGCCACGATGACTGAAGATGAGGCCTGGAGTCTGGCTAACGATTGGGTGGCGGCGTGGAATGCTCATGATTTGGCTGCGATCATGTCGCATTATGAAGAAGCGGTCGAGTTGACGTCGCCGGTTGCGGCCCGACTGCTGGGGAGCGATGGCAAGGTGATCACGAAACAGAACTTGAGAGCTTACTTTCAGCGAGGGCTGGAAGCATATCCGAATCTCCGGTTCGATTTGAAGGATGTGCTCTGGGGGCTGCACTCTATCGTTCTCTATTACACAAATCAGAGTGGAATACGGGTGGCGGAGTACATGGAGCTTTCGCCCAGTGGAAAAGTGGAACGGGTGGTGGCGAACTACGGCGCCAGTAAGGCTTCTTCATAGGCGGAGGACATCGTGGCAAAGAGCATTCCTGTGCTACTCATCTTTTTGGTTTTAGTGACGCTCTCTGGACAGGCGCAGCAGCCTGGTGCGTCGGCGCAGGGCGTGCAGGGTCACGTGGTGCCGCTGAAACCGTTTCCCCGGGAGCACAGGTTTGAAACGGTTTCGGGCGACTTCACAGTACCTGGGGCGCCTTATGTGATTCGGATACATTCGGAGGCGGGATTTATCGTCATGCCTCACACTCATCCGGAAGACGAGAACATTACGGTGGTGAAAGGAAGCTGGGCGCTGGGCATGGGTGACCGCTTCAATCGGGACGGGCTCGAAATGATGGAGGTTGGCGGCTACGGATTAGTGGGCAAGCGGATGGCGCATTTCGCCCGCTCCAAGACGGATGCGATCGTCCAGGTGCATGGAATCGGACCGTTCACGACCACCTGGGTCACGCCGGTGTACGAGCTTACCGATCAGGGAGTTTTGTTATCGACATCGGCTGCGGTGCCGGGGCGTCCCACGTCTACCGTTCCTGGCGGATGCTTTGATTTAAAACTGGGCGAGCACGCTCGTGCCGATCTCGGCGAAGGCACAGTGGTGGGAGCGCAATGCACACCGGGGCAGCTTACCCAATACCGGATTGAAAAAAACGACGGGGAGCGGTTCTGGGCGGTGCGAGCGGAATTGACGACCCCGTGAGTTGAAGCTGTTATTTCAGATATCTGACACCTATCGTACGCAGCGCTCCCCGGCATTACGGAAAAGTCATTAGATGGGATTCGCGGGCGAGTCGCCCGCGACCACACGGTTTGTGCCGGGGCCCCTGCGTGCAGGTATTGAATTTCTGGTTGGTGGATGTACACTCTGCCGTCTATGAATAATTTATCCCGGCGTGCGGTGTTAAAAGGGGCCCTGACTGGGGCGGCTGCGGCTGCGGCTCCGTTCGTGGGTTGGGCGGAAGAAAGTGCCGCGGCGCAGCGCAAAGGGCGCATCAGGCAGTCGGCTTCCCGCTGGTGCTATAAAGACACTCCCCTGGACCAGCTTTGCGCCTACGCGGCGAAGATCGGTCTCAAGGGAATTGACCTGCTGGAGGCGGAGGATTATGAAGTCCCGCGACGCCACGGACTGGTTTGCAGCATGGCGTATGCGGGCGGCGGCGAACTGGTGAACGCCCTGAACCGGGTGGAGAACCATGCCCGCATCGAAGAGGGATTCCGCAAGTACATCCCGCTTGCGGCCAAGGCGGGGGTGCCGAATGTGATCACGTTTTCCGGCAACCGTAACGGCATGCCGGATGACGAGGGCGCGAAGAACACGATTGCCGGGCTTAACCGGGTGAAGAAAATTGCCGAAGACCACGGAGTCGTCATCTGCATGGAATTGCTGAACAGTAAGGTGGACCACAAAGATTACATGTGCGACCACACGGCGTGGGGAGTGCGGGTAGTCGAGGCGGTAAATTCGGACCACGTCAAGCTGCTATACGACATTTACCATATGCAGATCATGGAAGGAGATCTGGTGGCGACGATCCAAAAAAATATTCAGTGGATTGGCCACTTCCATACCGGAGGCGTTCCTGGACGACACGAACTGGACGGCACGCAGGAGGTGCAGTGGGACGGGGTGATGCGGGGGATTGCGGCGACGAATTTCAAAGGGTACGTGGCGCATGAGTTCGTGCCGACGAAGGATCCGCTGACCTCGTTGCGCGAAGCTGTGGATTTGTGCGATGTGTAGTCAGCAAAATTTTATGTGAGCCGCCGAGCGCCCCGCTCGTTCTGCAGCACTGCGTATGGTCCCCGCACGAGCGAGGGCGCTCGCGCCTACATTCGCGCCTTGTGAGATAATTTTCTTTCGTTGATTGCGAGGAATTTTATGGCTGAACACAAGGTTTTTTGCGTCAAGTTGAAGAAAGAGCTTCCGGGACTGGATGAGCCTCCTTTCGACACCGAACTGGGCCAGAAAGTTTATGACAATGTGTCGCTCGAAGCCTGGAAGGGGTGGACGGAATTCTGCAAGATGCTGTTGAATGAATACCGGCTGAATCCGGCGCGCCGCGAAGACCAGGCGGCGATCGTCAAGCAGATGGAGCAATACTTTTTCGGAGAAGGCGCGGCGCCTCCCAAAGAGTATGTGCCTCCGGTAGCGAAGTAGTCTGGCTACACTCTTCAAAAACCCCCGCCCAGGCGGAGCTTGGACGGCGCACCCTTGAGTTTAATTATCCGGTTACCAGTGCACTGATTTTTGTGCAAATTCATCAAGGCTTAACATTGCTTTGTTACAAACAAGGTGATGAGTTCCCGCGTTTACGACACGCTCATCCTCTCCGACCTGCATCTGGGGTCGGAGATCAGCCGCGCGGAACAGGCCACGCGGATGCTGCGGGAAAACCGTTTCCGGCGGCTGATTCTGCTGGGCGACATTTTTTCCGATCTGAACTTTGGCCGCCTGACCAAACCTCACTGGAAGTTCCTGAGCTACATTCGAAAACTTTCCAATCCCAAACGCGGCATTGAAGTGGTATGGGTGGAGGGCAACCACGATTCCGGACTGAGCGATGTGATGTCTCACCTGGTCGGGGTGAAGGTTTATCAGGAGTACGAGTGGGAATTCGCCGGGCGCCGGCACCTGGCCATCCACGGCCATCAGTTCGACCGTTTCGCGGTCAACAACCTGCTGTTCAGTTCCCTGGCCACCTGGCTACATTTGTCTTTGCAGAAATTTGATTTCAAAGACAAGGCGTTTTCGCGATTTCTGGATCGACTGGGCGCGCGCTGGCTGCGGCTTTCGTCGAAAGTGGCGGCCGGAGCTCTGCTGCATGCACGAACGCGCGAGGCGACTCGGGTTTTCTGCGGGCATACGCACCAGGCGCTGACTAGCGAAAAGGATGGCGTAGCTTATTACAACTCCGGCAGCTGGACGGATTTTCCACCCACCTACATCACCGTCGATTCCGGCGGCGTCAGCATTCACGAATATCGCG
Source organism: Terriglobia bacterium (assembly GCA_963733545.1). GTDB lineage: Bacteria > Acidobacteriota > Terriglobia > Terriglobales > Acidobacteriaceae > JAIQFF01. Next base: position 1,250,529 of record CAVTDQ010000007.1, on the reverse strand, counting down.
AATCCAGCGGGAATATTGAGCGCGCCGATTGCGAACCTGGGTCAAGCGAAGCTGACGACGAGTTCGTCCTCGAAGAGCCGGAATACGAAAACGTGGGCTGACCTGCACGTGTTAAACGATCCGCACACCGTCAAAAATGTAAGACCAACCCTGTAGACAGGCGGAAATTATTCTGGGTACCGCTGAAGAAACGGGTTTGCAGCATGTCGCCCTCTACCCGTAAACCGATTCCATGGATCAGCCGATAATCGATGCCGCCACCGAAGGCATCGGCAAACGAAGTATCCGAGTCGGAGAATCCGGTTGCGCTTTCATGAATGTGGGAGGCGCCGAACAGGGCTTCGGCAAAGGGAGTGAACTTTCCCACCGACACGGAAACGCGCGGTCCCAGGATGACGCTGGTCAGCCTGGTGTCGGCCTTGATCGCGGGAATAATCGGTAAAGTCTGCGAGCCGTAAAGGCCGCTGAAATCGGCCACAAATCCCACCCAGGGAAGCACCTTGCCTTCGAGAGATCCGTTCCAGCCGTTGAGATTGGTGCGGTCGCCCGAGGCAAAGTCGGCGCTGCCGTAGGAGTATCCGAAGAAGACGTTGCCGCGGGTGGGAATCTGGGCCGATGCGGCTACCGGCAGGAGCAGAAAAGCAAACAGTATGGTGATGAGTTTTGACACAACAATCCTCGTATATATATGGAATCTTTAGTTCAGATTGGATGTGAGATGAGAGACGGTGGTTGTCGCCGGGAATTCTGTTCTCACGAAGTTCGGAATGGGACTCTCATTCAATTTTCACGGACTTTAAATGTTTGGTTCCCGATTCGACTCGTAACATGGAACTCATGATCGAGTCTGGAAATCGCAAGTCAGAAAATTCGCGGAGATCGAAGTTAAGTTTGGAAGTCCGCGAGGTCAAAAGCCGCGGGCGAGTCGCCCGCGACCACACATGCGAAACTGCCGCCGGCGATGATGTCACTGTCATTTCGTGCTCGGGCCGGATTGTGTATCGCGACGAGGCCATCGAGTTGTCCGAGCAGATCGTCGAACTTTTGCCGTGTACGCGACAGCTGGTGCTTGAACTGAGCGGGGTGGAGACGATTGACAGCGCCGGACTGGGCGAACTTGCGCTGATGCTGACCTGGGCGCGCACACTGGGGTGCAGCATCAAGCTTGCGGCTCCGAATGCGCAGGTGCGAGAAGTATTTGAGCTTACGAATCTGGCTTCTGTGTTTGAGATTCATTCCACGCTGGAGGGGGCTTTGATGGGATTCCGGGCGCAGGCGGCTTAGGTGGTTCGGGGTTTTGCGGTAAAAGGCGGCGAATGCTTAGTTCAAAAGCAATAGCTGGTGATGCCTGCACTTGAAAATCAAAAGCTGCGGGCGAGTCGCCCGCGACCACGGGGGTCAAAAGCGACGGGCGGGACGCCCGTCCTCCATTTTCGTTTGGATGGTACGGTTTTGCTGTGGGGGGTTCGCGCCATACAATAGACTCCGCCATGGAGCTAAAAATTGCCGCTCTTCCCGGCGACGGGGTTGGGCCGGAAGTAACCGACGAAGCCATTCGCGTTCTGGAAAAAATATCTGAGGCGTTTGGCCATCAGCTGACGATCAACCGCAAACTGGTTGGAGGCGCGGCCGTGGTCGCAAGCAAAGATCCGCTACCGGCGGATACGGTGCAGGCCTGCCTGGCTTCAGGCGCGGTCCTGCTGGGCGCAGTTGGCGGACCGTCGTTCGACAGTTTGCCGTCCAACCAGCGGCCGGAGCGCGGGTTGCTGCGTCTGCGAAAAGAACTGGGAGTGTTTGCCAATTTGCGTCCGGCGCTGTGTTTTGCGGCGCTCGAAGACACGTCTCCACTTCGCCCGGAGGTGGTGCGCGGTACGGATGTGCTCATCGTGCGGGAATTACTGGGCGGAATTTATTTTGGCGAGCCACGAAGCACGCAAGGCGCCCCGGGAAATCGTGTTGCCATCGATACCATGCGTTACGCCGAGCCCGAAATTGAGCGCATCGCGCGGATGGCTTTTGACCTGGCGCGGGGACGGCGCCGCAAGCTGACTTCGGTGGACAAAGCCAACGTGCTCGATTGCTCGCGATTGTGGCGCGAGGTTGTGAGCCGGATGGGTCAGGAATATCCCGATGTGGAATTGAGTCATATGTATGTGGACTCGGCGGCCATGGCGCTGGTGGCGCGTCCTGCCGAATTTGATGTGATGCTTACGGAAAATATGTTTGGCGACATCCTTTCCGACCAGGCGGGCGCGGTGGTTGGCTCTCTGGGGATGCTGGGGTCGGCCAGCATCGGCGGGACCGTCGGTCTTTACGAACCGGTGCATGGTTCCGCACCTGACATTGCAGGGAAAGGTATTGCCAACCCGCTGGGCGCGATTCTGTCAGCCGCGATGCTCTTGCGCTATTCGTTCAAACTTGAAACCGAGGCGGAATGGATTGAATCGGCGGTGGCGGAAGTTCTTTCCGCGGGATTCCGCACCAGGGACCTTGCCAAGCCGGGAGAAAAAGCCCTCAGCACGTCGGCAATGGGAGGGAAAGTCGGCGAGGCGATCAGCGAGCGCGCCAGTCTGGGGAAAAAAGCGGCGGGTTGATACTTTTCTCCATAGAAACACTTGTCTTGAATGACATGAGAACCCCGCCCAAGCGGGGATTGGACGGGGCAGCCGCAAATGGACTCGAGAGTTGTGCAGACAATGGAGGACGGGCGTCCTCGCCCGTAACTTGCACAGCACCCGTTGGCTTCACTTTGGCGGCTTCAGCTCCGATCGTGGGGCGTTGTATTTGCCGGTGACCGCGTTCCACATGATTCTCAGCATTTCCAAAAACATTTTTGGACCGTCGCGCAACGGGCTGATGCGAGTGCCTTCGCGGTGGGCCCACGATACCGGCACTTCAGCCACCTTGAAGTCAAAGCGCTTGGCGATGTAAAGAAGTTCAGGATCGAATCCCCAGCGTTCGATTCTCTGCAGGGGAAATATTGCCTGGGCGCTGCGGCGGGTGAATGCCTTGAATCCGCACTGCGTGTCCTTGAAGTTGAGGCCCAGGGTGATGCGCAGCAACAGGTTGAAGATTCGTCCAAACAGTTGCCGGTAAACCGGCTGGCGCTGGGTCTGCAGATCGGTGCGCAGCCAGCGAGAGCCGATGGCAATGTCGGCGCCGGCAGCGATTGCTGCCAGCAGCTTGCCAGCTTCCTCGATGGGCGAGGAAAGATCGGCATCACTGAAGAGTGCAATTTCCCCCTGTGAATTGAGCATGCCATTGCGAACGCTGAAACCTTTCCCGCGATTGCCGGGATTCTGCAACAACTTCAGGCGTGAATTCTTGAGCGCAAGATCGCGAACAATGTCGGCGGTATTGTCGCGTGAGCCGTCGTCGACGACGATCACTTCCGCGTTCCATTCGCGTTCGGCCACGTAGGCCAGCACTTTGTCGAGAGTTGCACCCAGACGTGCGCCCTCGTTGTAGGCAGGAATGACGATGCTGTAGGAGGGTCCGCGGTCGGGGGGTGGTGAGAACAGGGCGTGCTCGTCGGGTGACATGTGCTCCGGTAGTTTTATGGTCCGGGCAACAGTTTCGAGGAAATATGCGGACAAGTCAAAGAGCGAACTCGCAAGAAGTCGCACTGTGTGACTTCGCGCTGGATCCTTCCGAACTGACGTCCTTCAGGATGACGTCTTTTGTTTTGAGTAAACTTGGCGCAAGATTCTGGCGACTTGGCATCACTTCGGCACTGCCGCCCGGCCGAATCGCCCGCGACCACACAGACCACAGACCTAGGCTACTTTTTGTTGTTTTTTCAGCATGGAGAAGAAGGCGCGGGTGATTTGTTCGTCCCAGTATCCGGATTTCGCTTCTTCGCGCATGGTGATGGCGGCCTGTTCATGGGTGAGGGCGAGTTTGTAAGGACGGGCGGTGCGCAGGGCATCGTACACATCGACCACTTGCAGCACGCGCGCGAGCAGCGGAATCTCGTCACCGTGCAGGCCGTCCGGATAACCGCTGCCGTCAGAGTGTTCGTGGTGGCTGCGAATGATGGGCAGCACCAGCCGAAGCGACTTCAAGGGGCGGCAGATGTTTTCTCCGGTAACCGGGTGGCGCTTCATGATGACCCATTCGTCCGGAGTGAGGTTGCTGCCTTTTTTTAGGATTAAGTCGGGCACGGCGATCTTGCCGAGGTCGTGCAGATATCCGCCGCGGCGCAAAGCCACGATAGATTCCGGATTCAGTCCGAGGTAGCGGCCCAGGTCGCTGGCGTTTCGGGAGAGCCGTTCGCAGTGGCCCTCGGTGTAAGGATCGCGGCTTTCGACGCTCAGTGCCAGAGTGCACAGCACAGTTTCCGCAGTCTCCAGTTCGTCGGTAAATTCCTTCAGCTTGAGCAGCGATTTGACCCGGGCAAAAAGCTCTTCGGGGAAGATCGGCTTGTGCAGAAAGTCGTCGGCGCCGGATTCGATTCCGAGCACCCGGTCCTGACGATCACTGAGGCCGGTAATGAGGACGAAGGGAATCAGGCGGGTGGCGGGGTTTTCCTTGAGTTCGCGGCACAATTCATATCCGGACTTGCCGGGCATGACGACGTCGGACAGAATCAGGTCGGGAGGATGGCGAAGGATTTCGGCTTCGGCATGGATGGCATCGGGGACCGCAATCACGTCGTAGCCGCGGGTCGCCAAAAGTTCCTGCATGAGGCCCATGATGTCCTGATTGTCGTCGACGACCAGAATGCGCGCCGGTGAGCGGCGGGCGAGTACGTCCCCGATATCTTTATGAGAACCGGGGCGGGAGGAAATGGTTGTCGGCAGTTTCTGCGGGGGGCTCATCTAAAACGTCGGAGACGCCTGGTCAACATTGTAGTCGATTTCAGAGAGATGAACGGCCGGCAACGTGGTCTTGTTCCCAATTTGGAACAGGATTGCGCGGGGTGTGTCTCAAGTCCTTGTAGCCGTGTGGGCGGGCGCATAGCCTCTCGGTCATGCGCGGTTTATTTTTTCTAATGATTCTGGTTGGGCTGGCGATGCCGGCGAGCATGGTTTTCGCGACGACTAAGCCGCACGTCATCAATTTCGGCAAATGGACGACGGTCAAATGGTGCGCAGGAGCAAACGAAGCAAAGTGCCTGGACCTGAAGGTGCGCGCCTTGTATGTGGATGGCCGGGTACGCGAGTCCACGGCCAGCACTCCTCATGAGATCACCGAGCGGCTGTTTGTGGTGCGGCGAGTTTTCCGGGTAAACGACAACTTGCCGGGCGAGGCTAACGCGCCGACTCGATGGGCGTGGCAGCGCGGAGGATGGTTGCTGGTGGACCGCATGTCGGGCCACATCTCGGCGATCGCCCTGCCTGAATTCGATCCTTACTACTCGGTGGTGAACTGGTATCGCGACTATGCGGCGTATTGCGGGGTTTCAGATGACGGTAAGAAACTTTCCGCGATCGTCTATCAGGTGGGACGGCGCAAGCCGGTGTTGAAAAAAAGCCTGGGCGAAGCCGACGGAGATGAAGCTCCGGATTCGGAATGTCCGGCGCCGGTGTGGGAGCGCCGGCCGGTGCGGGTGACTTTTGCGCCCAGCGAAGATGAGAAATCGACCTTCACGGTGCGTGGGCATGCGGCTGATCTGGTGAGCGAGGACGAAGTGGAAGAGGAAAAATCTTCGCAGTGAGCGTCGAACTGCTTCCGGAATTCTACGGATGCTGGGGGTTGAACTCGGAGGCCTTGCGCATAGCCTCATCCGCCTCGCCGTACATGCCCTTGGCCCGGTACGCGAGACTGAGCCCGCCCTCGGCCTCGGCGAAATCCGGCTTCAGACGCAGCGCCTCCTGAAATGAAGCGAGGCCGGCGTCGGGTTGGTGAGCGCCTACATAGGCCACTCCCAGCAGGTAGCGGGTTTCCGCGGAATCAGGATCGCGCTCCAAGGCCTGCTTGAGACCAGGGATGGCCTGTCCGAAATTTCCATGGTTGATCGCACTCACCGGGTCAATCGCAGCAGCGGATTCGAACTTTTCTGTTTTCTGTTTCAGGTAACTCCCGGTGACGAACAACAATAGAACCGATCCTACGACGGTGTAGTTACGCAAACGCTGCCGAACCTCAACCGGGCCGGCGACACTTCTGGATAAGACAGCACCCAAGACCAATCCGCTCACCAAACCTCCAAGGTGCGCTGCGTTGTCGATGCCGGCGCTCAGTCCGAAAAACAAATTGTAGCCAGCAAAGGTCAACAAACTCCTGAGCGTGGGTTTGAGTGCTTCCTTCGCGAAAGGAAGTTTGCCCAAATACAAAACCGCGATCAGAGCGCCAGCCAATCCGAAGATGGCGCCGGATGCGCCCGCGCCCGGACCAAGGGGGTGCCACCACAGACTGGCCAGACTGCCGCCGATGCCGGTGGCGGTGTAGACGAGCAGATAAGTCCAGCGATCGAAGATGCGTTCGGCCAGCTGGCCCAGGTTCCACAGACACCACATGTTAAAAAAAATGTGAATGATGCCGATGTGAACATAGTTTGAAGTGAGCATGCGCCAGGGTTGTGGCCCCAGCGAGAGTGGTCCCCAGTTCGCTCCCCATTTGATCAGCTGCGAGGTGGTGGGCTGCAGGGGAGAAACTCCGGAGAACACCATGGCGATAAAGACAGCGAGGTTGATTCCGAAGATGATTTTGGTGAGCGAGAAAAATTGGGTTTTCGAAACGCGAGCGCGGACAGTATCGGGTGAAGTGGCTGCGGAATTGGCCAAAGTAGCGGCGCAATCCGGACAGATCGCCGGCGACGCTGACGACGATGTTTCCCGACCGCAATGTACGCAAGGCGGCATGGATTGATGGTACGGCAGTTTCAGGTGGGTGAACAGGACACGCTTACATCGGATGGTGGGGCAGAAGAAACGCCTAGATCTGCGATGGTTGGGGGGCTATAGGGTCCTTCGACTTCGCTCAGGATGACAGAGGTTTTGTTGGGATGACAAAGTGTTGCCCTGGGGTGACAGCACGGGCTTGCTCACGATGACAATGGTTGGGGGGCTATAGGGGTCCTTCGACTTCGTTGAGTGATTCGCAGACGAATCACTCAACTCCGCTCAGGATTACAGAGGTTTGGTTGAGATGACAAAGCGTTGCCTGGGGTGACAGCGCGGGCTTGCTCAGGATGACATTTGTTTGGGGGATTTTGTGGTGACTTCGGCGCTGGTTACCAGGGCTACGGACGCGACCACGATCGCGCTGCCGGCGAGGATGTATCCGCTTACCGGTTCATGAAGGATCAGCCAGCCCAGAAACACCGCGACTACGGGATTGACGTAGGCATAAGTGGAAACTTTCGAGGTGGGCACGTGGGCCAGCAGCCAGATGTATGCGGTGTATCCGACCCACGATCCGAAAACCACGAGATAGAGGGTAGCGGCGACTCCGCGCGCGGTCCATTCCGCTTTCGATGGGTCGCGTAGTGCGAAGGCGAGCAGCAGGCTGGCGACGCCGGCGATGATCATCTGCCATGCAGTGGCGGAGAAGGGATCGACATCGGGAGATTTCCATTTCCTGGAGAGCACGGAGCCGAGCGCCCAACTGAATGATCCGCCCAGCAGGCTGATGGAAGCCCAGAACTGAATGCGTCCCAGGGCACCGGTGGTGGAAAGATCCGGCCACAGCAAGACCAGCAGCCCTGCGACTCCGAGGACGAGTCCGATTTTTCCCCGGAACTCAATGCGATGATGGCCGAGCAGCAGCGAATCCAATATCAGAAACCAAAGCGGAGTTACTGCGATGATGAGCGCGGCCAAGCCCGAGGCGATGTGCTGCTCCGCGTAAGCCAGGGTCAGGTTGCCCCCGACCAGCAGTAATAAACCTACGGTGGCCATGCGTCCCAGTTGCGCCGGCGCGTACAGGATTCTGCGGCCGCGCACGCCGCAAAACGCGAGCATGAACACGCCGGCGATCAGGAAGCGTACGCCGCACATCAAAGCGGGCGGAATGCGTTCGACCGCGATGTCGATGCCGAGGTAAGTCGATCCCCAGAAAAAGTACACCAGCGCGAAGGCGAGGATTACGGCGAAGCGTTGCTGGCGCTGGGGTGTGGACATTTTGGGGAAAGTAGAACATATCAGACAGGGCGGGGCTCAACGCCCGGGGCGGCGTTATGGGGGTGCCTCTGCAGAGGGCTAAGATCTTGGTGGAATTATGGACAGATGCAGAGGGCTTCGCAATAGCTGGTTTCAACTATGTCTTCAATTAATTTGCGGTTAAACCCTCCGACGGGGATCCCGCCTGACTCCAAGGAACACTGCCATCTGTCATCAAATTTTTGTCATCGCATTTGTGTCATCCTGAGCGAAGCAATCGCGCAGTCGAAGGACCCCTATAAGCTCCACGAAAAAGTCATCTCGTTTTATAAAGCGGCAAAATCCCACCCGGGAGAAGCATAAGGAACTGTAGGGGTCCTTCGACTCGTCGGATCGTCCGCAAGCGGACGATCCTCCTCACTCAGGATGACAGGTAAGCTGAAAGTTGTACTCGAGGAAGATAGTTCCCGGCCCGTTTACAACCAAGCGCAAGGTCCCTCCACTTCGGTCGGGGTGACGGGTCTGTGGCGGGATGACGCGTTTGTTTGTGGGCAGGATCATGGTTGGAGATGGAATTTAGGGGGTTACGCAGTTGGGGTAGGCGGGCTATAATCGTGCAGGAATGGTGTCCGATGCGCCAACAGAGCTCCAACTCGCACTTGCCCGTGTGCTGGCTCGACTTTTTAGTCTGCCCGCGGCGTCATCTGGCAGTGTTGCCTTCGCAGGCGCGTCCCAGTCTCTTCGGTAGCGATTAGTTCTTCCTATCCTCCCAGTCATGTGGCTTAAGGGCTGAATCCGGCTTTTTCGGCGGGACCGTCCTGGGCTGACCACTGACGACCGATCACTGACGAGTACTTTCCGGAGGATCCAATGACTACCAAGACTCTTGCAGGACCCAAGATCAAGACTGCTCTGCCCGGCCCCAATGCCAAGCGCGTGCTCTCGGGCGACGATAAGTACATTTCGCCTTCTTATACGCGTTCGTATCCGCTGGTGGCCAAGCAAGGTCGCGGCATTGTGGTTACCGATGTGGACGGTAACGAGTTTTTCGATTTTTCCGCCGGCATTGCGGTGACGTCGACGGGTCATTGTCATCCTGACGTGGTGGCCGCGATCCAGAAACAGGCGGGCGAACTGATCCACATGTCCGGCACCGATTTCTACTACGAAAACATGGTCACGCTGGCGGAGCGGCTGTCGAAGATCGCACCCATGCCGGGGCCGCACCGGATTTACTACGGCAACTCCGGCGCCGAGGCGATTGAGTCGGCGCTTAAGCTGGCGCGTTACCACACCAAGCGGCAGAACGTGATTGCGTTTTTCGGAGCATTCCACGGACGCACCATGGGCGCGCTCTCGCTGACCGGCTCCAAGCCGCAGCAGAAGCGGCGTTTCGGTCCGGGAGTTCCGGGCGTGACCCACGTGCGCTATCCCGACGTGTACCGGGGATGCGAAGGCGGCGCGCAGGATGCTGAAGCGTTCGCGCTGGGTTGCGCGCGTTTTATCGAAGACAAGCTGTTCAAGACCACGATGGCCCCGGAAGAAGTGGCTGCGATTTTCGTGGAGCCGGTTCAGGGTGAAGGCGGATATGTGGTCGCGCCGACCGTGTTCATGAAAGAGTTGCGCCGCATTTGCGATAAGTACGGCATCCTGCTGGTGGCGGATGAAGTGCAGAGTGGCGCGGGCCGCACCGGCAAATGGTGGGCCATCGAACATACGGGAGTGCAGCCGGACATCGTCTGCATGGCGAAGGGGATTGCATCGGGCATGCCGCTGGGCGTGATGATGAGCCGCGCTGACATCATGGACTGGGTGCCGGGCTCGCATGCGTCAACTTTTGGCGGAAATCCCGTTTGTATTGCGGCCGCACTGGCTACCCTGGATGTGATCGAGAAAGAAGGCCTGATGGCCAATTCCAGCGAAGTCGGCAACCACATGATGAAACGCATGGCGGACTGGCCGCGCAAGCACAGGCTGGTGGGCGATGTGCGCGGGCGCGGGCTGATGGTCGGCGTCGAGATCGTGAAAGACAAGCAAACCAAGGAATATGGTGCGGACGAGCGGGACCGCATTATCGAACTGGCATTCGAACGCGGGTTGCTGTTCCTGGGTTGCGGCCCGAGCACGATCCGCATTGCGCCACCGCTGATCGTCACCAAGGATGAAGCCGACGTCGCAGTCGATGTGCTGGATGAGTGCATCGCTCTGGCAGGCAAATAGATATGTAATGGAGGACGGGCGTTCGCGCCCGTTTCACTTTTATGAGCACAGGTACTGTCGAATTCATTTATATCGCGCCTGGCCCGGCTGCTCCCACGGTGTCGGTCAATGAGGTTCTCGCCATTCCGGGTGTTGGACTGGAGGGCGATCGCTATGCCAAGCGTCAGGGAACCTTCTATAAACCTGAACCCGATTTCGAACTGACCTTGATCGAAGCCGAGGCTATCGAAGCGCTCAAGCGCGATTATCAGGTTGAGCTTGCGCCCGGAGAAGCGCGCCGCAATCTGGTCACACGCGATGTGGCGCTGAATCATCTGGTGGGACGAGATTTTCAGATTGGCGATGTGAAACTTCACGGCATTCGGCTGTGTGAGCCTTGCAGCCACCTGCAGCGGGTTACGGGACGTCCGGTGATCAAGGGATTGCTGCATCGTGGCGGACTGCGTGCACAAATACTTTCCCAGGGCTCGATCCGGGTCGGGGACAGGCTGCTTGCGTCAGTTTGAAAATTCATTAACTAAGTCACAAGATCTGGTAATGGCTCAATTGCGAAAAGGAGCGAGCCAAACGCGCGATTTGAGTCGCCAGGAAAGCGACACGCGCGGCTCGTCCGGATCCTTCGCTTCGCGAAAGACGCTCACTCAGGATGACAATCAAGATTGGTTACTACCCAGATTAGATTTCTCTTTTTTTAGTTTCAGTCTTTTTTAGTTTGAGTCTTTTTTAATTCGAGTCTTTCGTGGTTAATGATCTTTTGGGAGATACCGGGCGCCCATAAGGTCTAGCACTTGTGGGTTTCTCCTTGACACCACAAGTTGCGGGAGCGAAACTTCGAGTAGAGACTCTCTAAATTTTTCATGGAATCCTATTCCATCCTGGACCACAACTCCCAGGCGGGGCCGAAACCTGCTTTGCCAAGCCTGGTGACGTCGAACCTCGCCTCTGGCGACGATAGCGCTGCCGCGAAGTCCGATCCCGCATCGGTTGAAGCGAAGGAAAAGGCGGTGGTTCGCGAGACTTTGCGATTTCCCGGCGAGGATGGCGGCAAATCGTTGAGCCAAATGGCACAACGGGATCTGGACGCCACCCTGCAGCTTCTGGCCGAGCGGGCGCAATACATTACCGGAGCATCCGGCGCTGCGATCGCGCTGCGCCAGGGCGACAGCATGGTGTGCTGCGCCAGCACCGGGCCTTCGGCGCCGGAGTTGGGGGCGCACCTGCAAATCGATTCAGGTCTCTCGGCTGAGAGTGTGCGGACCCGGAAGATTTTGATTTGCGAAGACGCGGAAAACGATCCGCGAGTAAACCGGGAAAGCTGCAAGGCATTCGGAATCGCATCGGTGGTAGTGATGCCTCTGGTGCGCGGAGACGACGTGTATGGTGTGTTCGAACTGCTCTCCGGGCGACCCCGGGCGTTCGAGGAGCGCGACTTCGTGGCCCTTAACCGACTCTCGGAGATGATTCAGACGGCGGTGGAGCATTCCGAGGGCGCGCGGCATACTGAAGAAAAACTCGGAGAGCCGGCTATTGAAAGTGCTGCTTCGAAGCAGGGCAATTCGCCGGAGATCAGCCTTGAACCAGCGGACGAGATTCTCGATGTTGACCCGGTGAGTTCGGGTCCGGAAACAGATGCAGTAAAGATCTCCACCCTGGAAGGCGCCGGCGCGATTAACCGGCGGAACGGTGGCTGCGTCACCCGACCTGCACGAAGATGTTTTAGCAGTCAGCGAGGCTTCCCTTTCTTCAACAGATAAAAACCTGGAAACCATCGCGGAGGGGGGAGACTCATCCGGTTCAACGAAGATTGAGTTTGGAAATCTTCGCCGATGCGAGACTTGCGGTTTTCCCGTGTCCCAGGGGCGGCGTTTGTGCCTGGATTGCGAGGCTTCCGCGCCAGGTGAAGTCGCAACTGTCAGCGATGATCCTGCATTTCTCGCCAGTTTGAACGAGCCCAACCAGAGTTGGGTGAAATCGCACGGATATCTTATTGCGACCGCCCTGGTCGCCGTGGCCACGATTGCCTTGTTGATCTGGCGACTCTAATACTCTCCCTGATTGTGCCCTTCCCGAAATCTTTGTCATCCTGAGCGCAGGAGCGGCTTCGCTTCGCGAAGCTGCGACGCAGTCGAAGGACCCCTATGAGCGGCAAGATCGCTTGCGGTGTGAGCTGCAAATTCGAATATTCCGTGCCGCTGCCAGGGGTCCTTCGACTGCGGATAGCTCTTCGCCAGCGAAGAGCTATCCTCCGCTCAGGATGACAGGGAATTTGGCTGAGAGCGGTACGGCGCAGCCGTGCCCTTCGCTCAACAATTGTCTGGCGCTGTCTAACTCGGGCCTTCACATTGACTTGCCTGTTAGCGCGGCCTAACATCGGGTGATCATTTTTTGGAGCGCGCGCATTGATGATGGGCGAAAACATCTCGCATTACCGCATCCTGCACCAGTTGGGCGGTGGGGGCATGGGTGTGGTGTATGAAGCCGAGGACCTGAACCTGGGCCGTCATGTGGCGCTCAAATTTCTGCCGGGGGAGATGGAAAAAGATGCAGCCGCCCTGGAACGCTTTCAGCGGGAGGCGCGGGCCGCGTCGGCACTGAACCATCCTAATATCTGCACCATCTATGAGATCGGACTTGCCGAGGGCCGGTATTTCATTGCCATGGAGCTGCTCGAGGGCAAGACACTCAAGCAGCGTATCGGGAAACAGCCGCTGGAAATGGAAGCCCTGGTTGACCTCGCGATCCAGATAGCCGACGCGCTTGAAGCGGCGCACTCCAAGGGCATCATTCACCGCGACATCAAGCCCGCCAATATTTTCGTCACCAACCGGAACCAGGCGAAGGTGCTGGATTTCGGGCTGGCGAAACAAACGGTCAAAGCTGAAGCGATGGCGGGTGGGGGCGCTCACAGTTCCGAGGTGACCGTCGACGAAGAACTGCTGACCAGTCCGGGATCGACGGTGGGGACTGTTGCCTACATGTCTCCGGAGCAGGCGCGAGGCAAGGAACTGGATACGCGCACAGACCTGTTTTCTTTCGGCGCGGTGTTATATGAAATGGCGACCGGGACACTGCCCTTTCGCGGCGATACGTCTCCCGTGATCTTCGAAGCCATCCTGAATCGGGCTCCGGCGCTGCCGGTACGGCTGAATCCCGACGTGCCGCCTCAGCTGGACGAAATCATCACCAAGCTGCTGGAAAAAGACCGCGAGCTGCGCTACCAGAGTGCGGCGGAAGTGCGAGCCGACCTCAAGCGGCTGAAACGCGACACGGATTCCGGCCTGATCTCGGCGGCTTCAAGTTCCGCCACTGTGAGACCGGTTCGCGCGCGAACGCCCGGACGCGCGTGGAATCTTGTGGCCATGGCGGTGGTGGTACTTGCCGTGCTCGGGCTGGCCATGACGGTTTTTCTGCGGCGAACGCGCGCAGTGATGACCGACCGCGATGCGATTCTGGTTTCCGATTTTGTGAACACCACGGCTGACCCGGTTTTTGATGGAACGCTGAAGAAGGCGCTGGCGGTCGATCTGGAGCAGTCTCCTTACCTGAATGTCTTTCCCGATCAAAAGGTCCGGCAGACATTGCAGTTCATGGGGCGCACGCCCGATGAACGTATTACCGGCGACGTGGGACGGGAGATTTGCCAGCGTGCCGGAATCAAAGCCATGCTGAATGGCTCGATTGCGAACCTGGGCAGCCAGTATGTGATCACGCTGGATGCGGTCAATGCCGGGACGGGAGAGTCGCTGGCAAGAGAAGAGGTGCAGGCGCCGAGCAAGGAGTCGGTGCTGAATTCGTTGCATGAGGCAGGATCCAGCCTGCGAAAAAAGCTGGGAGAGTCGCTGGCTTCGGTGCAGAAATATGACAAGCCGTTGTCGGAAGCCACCACCTCATCGCTGGATGCGCTGAAGGCGTTCAGCCTGGGTGACATGAAGCACCAGATGTTCGATGAGTTGAGCGCGCTGCCGCTTTATCAGCATGCCACGGAGCTGGATCCGAATTTCGCCATGGCTTATGCGCGCCTGGGGACGGTTTACAACAATCTGGGGCAAAGCGAACTTTCCGAAACCAACCGGCAAAAAGCGTTTGAACTGCGCGAGCGGGCCAGCGAGCATGAAAAGCTTTACATCATGTCGCACTACTACGTCGACTCCGGACAGCTCGACAAAGGCATCACCGCGCTCGAGCTTTACAAGCAGACATATCCGCGAGACGCAACACCGTACAACAACCTGTCCGTGGTCTACAACCAGATGGGCCAATACGAGAATGCGCTGGATAATGCGCGCAAGGCGGTCCAGCTCGATCCCGACAGCGCGAGCGGATATTCGAATGTGGGTTTTGCTTACGCGGGATTGAACCGTCTGGACGAAGCCAAGGCAACCTTCAATCAGGCGTTGCAGCACAAGGCGGGGGCAGCGGTGGCACGCACTTCGCTGGCCATCATCGCATGGCTGCAGGGCGACAAGGATGGCGCCGAGCGCGAACTGGATGCGATGAAGAACGATCCTCAGGGCGAGTTCCAGGTTTCGGGGCTGCGCTCGGCGATGGCTGAGTCTGACGGCCTGATCAAAGAGGGACGAAGTTTCGGACAGAAACAGAGAGAAGCGGCCGAGCGCATAGGTTTTAAGGAAGCGGCGGCGAACGAGTATTCGCAGGAGGCATTCACCGAGGCCAGCTTTCTCAATAAGGCACGCGCGTTGGATGATGTAACCCAGGCGCTCAAGTTGTCGCAGTCGCCCAATGTTGTCCTCAATTGCGCGATCACCCTGGCGATGGTCGGCGACAACGCACGTGCCGCCAAGCTGGCCAATGAAACGGCGCAGAAACGTCCATACGATACGGTGGTGCAATTCGTCGAACTACCGCTAGTGAAGGCACAGATCGAATTGAACCAGGGCGATCCCGCAAAGGCGGTAGATCTGCTGGACAGTGCATTGGTGTATGCGCGCGCCAATTCCAGCGTGCTGTATATTCGCGGCAACGCGTACCTGAAGGCAGGACGCGGAAATGAGGCGGTGCAAGCGTTTCAGCGATTGCTGGACATGAAGAGCGTGATCAACATCGATCCGATCATGCCTCTGGGAAAGGCTGGCCTGGCGCGGGCCTACGCGATGGCCGGCGACAAGGCACGAGCCCGGGTTACCTATCAGGATTTCTTCGCACTGTGGAAAGATGCCGACCCTGATGTACCGGTGCTGCACACGATTAAAGCGGAGTACGCCAAGCTGCAGTGAGATTTGCAATAGATGACAACCGATGGTCCCCTCGCTGAGTAGCTACCGAGTTTGGTGAATCTGCTCTTGTCATCCTGAGCGGAGCAGTGCGTTTCGCTCGCGAAGCGTAATGCGGAGTCGAAGGACCCCTATGAGCTGCAGATACTTCGCTTCGTGAGAATTGCGCGTCAGCGTCGATTCGTTAATAGGGGTCCTTCGACTGCGCAGCTGCTTCGCGAAGCGAAGCAGCTACTTTGCTCAGGATGACAACCCCCGAATGTTTGTTGGCTACAGAAGCTCGACCACCAGGATTCGGCCGTCGGAGTGGTAGCCACCGCCGGTGGCGTTTTTGGCGCCTTGCACGGGGTCGGGCGGCAAGTAGTAATACATGCTTTTTACTTTGCCGGATGTCTGCAGAGTTTGACCGATGTTGTCGCGTTCGCCATCCACGGCGGGGTCGATTTTGTGGGTAACCTTCCCGTTGCGCTGGTCCTTCTCGAATCCGATGTCGTGAGTGCCGGCGCCAGCCCACATCGGTTTACCGTTCCAGGTGGCGGGAGCTTTCCAAATCCTGAAGTGATGGCGGCTGGCCACCACCGAATAGGCTTGGGCCAGTTCGTATCCGAAGTCCTGTTTGCGACCGAACAGGTAGAGCTGGCTCATCGGCATTTGCAGATAGTCCTTTTTCTGGTAGGTATCGAGGACCGCTTTCAGAATTGCTTCCCTGCTGTCGATATCAGCGACCCGCCAACTCGCCGCATCGAGTGCATCTTTTACCTGCTGCTCCGATCCTACGAGGACGAAGTTGACCATGTCGCCTTGATTGTTGAATTCGTCGTTCACTCTCCGCGGCAAACCGTCGATATCTTTCTGGAGCGTCAAATCCAGACTGCCGGGAGAAACTTTCAAATTCACCGGAGCGGCGGGCGGCGGGTTGGTCGCGGAAGTTGGGGCGACCACATCGTTTCCTGCTGGGGCCGTTGCGGCCGAACTGGTGGAAGCAGTTGCACCGGTGCCGAACTGTCCGGCGAGAAACACCTGGGCTGCGCTGGAAAGCTTCGACTTGATGTCTTGCGCGGGTGCGGTCCTCGGCGCTTCGCGGCTGGTGATGCTGCGGCTGGCGATGCTGTAGACGATGAGGATGAAACCGGGGGTCCTGGAGTGAGGTGGACTTTTACCGCGAAGCTGCCGTTGCACGGCGAGGTGCCTGACGAATTCACTCCGAGAAAAAGATGACCGGACTTTTCTACGGTAAGTTGCTTGTCAGCTCCCACTCGGATGGGTGCACCAGTTGCCTGCAGTTTGCCGATCAGACTACCGGCTGGGGCTGACATCTCCGGAAGATCGGTGCTCGCCGTACCGCTTATTCCAGCCGGATCGCAGTTCTGCCCAACGCTGGCCTTGATCTGCAAGACCGCTCCCGCCTGCAGGTCGAGACCGGTGTCAGTCCAGGGCTGAGCAGTAGAAATAGTAAAAGAGTAGTCGCTGGGTGCGGCGGGGGACGCGGACTGCGCCGGAGCAACTGGAACCGTGAGTAGTCCGGTGAAAAGGACGAGGCTGCCAGTGAGCAGATAAAGGACTTTCATAACCAACTCCTGATCAGGGCACGGTCCATGCAGCTGGCGGCCGATGTACAGCTATTATCGCTCAGAGGTCGGATCGGGGTGGGTGATTGAGAGCAGCGCCGGCATCTTGGGCTGTCGGTCGGACTTTTCTGTCCGTGGTTCGAGGGCGGGACGCCCTCGCGACAGCCGGCAGGATGCCGGCGCTACTTTTTGCCGGCGCTGTGGACCGGCGTGATCCAGCTAGCGCGCGAGAGCTGGTTCCAGCTGTCCAGACTTCAGACTCTCGTAGCGTTTGTTAATTTCGTCCCAGTTGACGACGTTCCACCAGGCCGCGAGATATTCCGGACGGCGATTGTTGTACTTGAGGTAGTAAGCATGTTCCCAGACGTCGTTGCCGAATATTGGGAACAGTCCCTGTGAAATGGGGCTGTCCTGATTCGGGGTGCTGAGGATCTGCACGTCGCCGCCTTTTTTTCCTGCCAGCCAAACCCATCCGCTGCCGAATTGTTTAACGCCGGCATCGTTGAACTTGGTTTGAAAGTCCTTGAAGCTGCCGAAAGCTTTCTGAATGGCTTCCGCGACCGGGCCGCTGGGATCGCCGCCGCCTTTGGGCTTCATGATCTTCCAGAACATGCTGTGGTTGACGTGACCGCCGCCGTTGTTGCGCACGGCGCCGCGGATTTCTTCCGGCAGAGCGTTCAGATCGCGAATCAGATCTTCTGCGCTCTTGGATTGCAGATTTGGATGTTTCTCAAGAGCTGCGTTCAGATTTTTTACGTAAGCCGCGTGATGCATGTCGTGGTGCAATTTCATAGTGGCAGCATCGATGGTGGGTTCAAGTGCGGAATAGTCGTAGGGCAGTGGGGGTAATTCGAATGCCATAATTTTTTCTCCTCTATACAGTCTCAGATGATGGTATCGCGACTGGAGATTCAGTGGGGAATGTGTTTGTTTTTGCCGTTGGGGGCGTAGAAACAACGAAGCTTAAAGCGGCCACGGATTTACACAGATTTTAAGGATAAATTCTAGAAATTATTTGGACTGGCTACTGCGAGAATTCACAGGGCCAGGGCGCGTTCCAGGCTTGGGGGGTCAGTGGCGTAGCTCAATCCAATTTGCCGGTCGACGGCTCCGGATCGGATGAGGGCTTCGATCTCCTGGTCGAAGTGCCGCATGCCGTCCAGGGAACCGTTCCTGACGGCTTCCAGCAAGGTGCCGCCAGAGGAGTCTTCGCAATCCACGTAGTGGACGGTGCGAGGTGTGTTCTTGAAGACTTCCAGAATGGCCACGCGGCCGGCGCTCTTGCGCGGAATGAGTTGCTGCGAAATTACGTAGCGCAAGCTCTTGGCCAGCCGCCGGCGCAATAAGGGTTGTTCCGATGGCGGGAAGGCGGTGGCAATGCGCTCCAGGGTCTTGACTGCATTCGGGGCGTTCAAGCTGGACAAGACAAGGTGGCCGGTCTCGGCCGCTTCGAGCACCATCTCGGTAGTTTCACGGTCACGCAGTTCGCCGACCAGGATCACTTTCGGCGCCTGCCGCAAGGCAGCCCGTAACGCCAGGGCGAAGTTGGGCGTGTCGCTGTGCAACTCCCGTTGATGGATGGTCGACTGCTTGTGATTGTGCAGGAATTCTATGGGGTCTTCGATGGTGATGATGTGGCAAGTTTGGGTTTCATTGATGCGATCAAGCAGGGCGGCCAGGGTTGAGGATTTGCCGGAACCGCGCGCCCCTGTGACCAGAACTATGCCATCCCGAAGGCCCGCGATTTCTCCCAGTTCGGGCGGCAAACCGAGAGTGGAAAGTGCCGGAATCGCTGTGGGAATGACGCGCATGACCACGGCACAACTGCCGCGCTGGATAAAAACGTTGACCCGAAAGCGGGCCAATCCGGGGAGGCCGAAAGAAATGTCACAGGAACCCTGCTCGCGAAGCATGTTGATGGCCTGCTTGTTGTCGCCGATGAGATCGGAAGCAATGCGGCGGGTGTCGTCGGCAGTCAGCAATCGCAAGCCGGCGCTCTGTACCGGAATCAGCTGGCCATAGACCTCGACCTGGGGCGGGCGGCCGGGCGAAAAAATGAGGTCGCTCACCTTGTCGGTAGCACGCAGCATGGCGGTCAACAGGGCGTTGGTAGCCACCGCACCGGTATTCGATGACGGGTCGAGCTTGATTTGAAGGGGCGCTGGAGCGGCGGTTGCCATTTTCGTTGCTCAGGAAATAACTGCCGAAGGGGGTTCGGCCAATAGAGATATCCTGATTTGCTTTCCGTTCTGGTTATAACTGTAGCGAAAACGGTGGCTGGCTTCCACGAAGAACGTGCTGGATATAGACCTTGGTAATGGGGTGCGAATGGGGGAGACTTAGGCCGGCTTGTGAGGCCGGCCGCGGACGTCACTCATTTAGGAAAGCAGCATCACGACCGGCCGGATTCGTGATGCTGCCTTGCACGAGCGGGGCGCTCGCGCCCACATTTTCCGTCCTACTACTTCTTGGTGGGCGGAGCTTTCTTTTTGCCGTAACTAGTCTCGATGCTGCTGCCGATGTACTGCAACATGCCCTTGGCGCCTTCCGCGAACTGGCCGGTGGGCTGTAGCTCGAGATACTTGTTGAGCGCCTCTTCAGTACCAGGCGCGGGAACGACTTTGCCCGTCTTGGGGTCGGTCGTGGCCTTGTTGATCAGATTGACGCCCTTCTGATAGTAGGATTCCGCTTTGTTGGGATCGGCGGCAATCGACTTATCGAAGGCTGCGTTGGCTTCATCCACCTTGCCGCTATTGGTGAGTACCGCTCCCTGGTTGTAGTAATACTGGGCGGCGCCCGGAGGGTTGAGCTGGGCGGCCTGGTCATAAGCTTTAATCGAATCGGCAATCTGACCGGTACGGGCTTCAGCCTGGCCGAGATTGTTGTAATAGGCCGCCAGAGTCTTAGGATCATCCGGTTTGGCGCCTGTTTCCATCGCTTTCTTCTTTAGATCGACCGCTTTCTGGTAATCGGTAACAGCCTCGCCGTAGCGCTTTGTTTTTTCAGCAGTGTCGGTCTGTTTGGCGGCGCCGCTCAGGTTGGCATCGCCGAGACGGGCCCAGAGCAAGTCTCTGGTAGGGTCCATCTGCGTAGCTTCGTTGAGAGTGGCCACAGCGGCATCAAAATCGCCCGCCTGAATCGATTGATTGGCGGCAGCCAGCTTCTCGTTCAAACTCTTTACCGTATTGGTTTCTTTCGCGGCCTTGGCTTGCGCCTCCTGCATTGCCTTCAGTTGCTCCGGGCTAATGCCTTTCTGCTGCGCGGCCTCGGACTGGCTCTTCTTCAGATCGAAATCGAGGGTGGCTTCGTCGGCACCGACGGGAAAGTTGCTGACCTGATCCAACTGCTTTCCATCCTGAGTCAACGTGACTTTGTACTTGCCGGGCTCGATGCCCAGGGAAAAATATTCGCCCTTTTTATTGGTCTTCAGGTTGTACTTTCTTCCGTTGTCGCTATTGGCCCATTCCAAGGTCGCGCCCACGATCGGGTTTCCCTGCATATCTTTGGCAACACCCTTGACGGATCCAGTGGCTTGGGCGAACACCCGGGGTACGCAAAGCGCGGTTACCGCCACCACCATTATCAAAACCAAGCAACGTTGCTTCATTTTTTAGCCTCCCGGCTCACTGATCTTCTAATGTTTATGCTTACTGGCGGCAAGCCGCCTAAGCTATCACGCCGAATCAAAGCACCGTGATTAAACTCTCTCGGGTACGGCAGCGTACGGAATTGGATCCTGACTGCCCGCCTCGCGGAAAGCCCGCAGGCGCAGTATGCAGCTATCGCACACGCCGCAGGCACTGTTCTCCCGGCTATAGCACGACCAAGTTAAATCCAAGGGCGCGCCCAGTTCAAGACCCAGCCGCACGATTTCCGCTTTGCGCATCTTGATCAACGGCGTGACGATTTCTATGTTGCCCTCCTTCGTGCCCAGCTTAACCACTTCGTTGAATGCCTGGTAATACGCAGGGCGGCAGTCAGGATACCCGGAACTGTCCTGCTCGACCGCGCCGATGTATATTTTTTCGGCTCCCAGAACCTCCGCCCAGCTGACCGCCACCGATAAAAAATGCGCATTGCGGAAGGGCACATAAGTGACCGGGACATCGTGGCCTATGTCGTGCGCCTCAGGGACGCCGATGCTGTGATCGGTCAATGCCGACCCACCGATGGCGGCGAGCGCATCATTCCGCACCAAGAGGCGATCGCGAATTCCCAGATGATCGCAGATTCCGAGAAATGCCTGGCGCTCGCGCTCCTCGGTTCGCTGTCCGTAGCTGACGTGCAGAGCAGCAGTCTGGTGATCCCGAACCGCCAACGCCGCGCAGACACACGAATCCATGCCGCCACTTAACACCACTACCGCGCGCTGTCGATCTGTCACCATAGGTTAGATGTCACAAAGGAGGAAAGCGCAACCGGGAGCTAACTACATGAAAACACTTACGATACGGACGTTTTTGCAGATTTAAGGTTGCAGATTTCAGATTGAAAATCATCGGCTTAGGCCTTCAATCTGAAATCGTCTTAGACGCCTTTCAGTGCCGGGTCCCAGATAAACTTGTGAATTTGCAGACCCAATCTCGCCGGGGTTCCGTCCGCCAGCATCCATTCCGCAAGCTCACGCGGGTCCAGGTGACACCATGAGGCGCCACGCATGCCGCGGGCTTCCTTGGCGAAGGCGGGGGAGAACAGCACGGCGTTGACCCGTTGGTCCAGATGGTGCCGGGTAACGAAATCGCGCGCGAACTCATAGTCGACGCGATCGCTGAGCACGAACTTTATTTCGTCCTGCGAGGTAAGGAAGTCGAGATTTTCCATTTGGAAAGTTTCAGGCTCACCCGAGTTGGGACACTTCACGTCAACGATCTTGATCACATCACGGGGAACGCGGGCCAGCGCGCGCTCGCCACTGGTCTCGAGAAGAACGGTGTAGCCGGCATCGAGCAGGTTCTGCATCAACGGGACGACCTCGCGCTCTTGCAGCAAGGGCTCGCCTCCGGTGATCTCGACCAGTCCACCATTCGGACTGAGGTGTCGCACCGCTGCGATAACTTCTTCCAGAGTGCGGCGCTCGCCACCAGTGAAAGTGTATTCACTGTCGCACCAGGAGCATCGCAGATTGCAGCCGGTGAGCCGCACGAAGACGCAGGGCAATCCGGCGTGCGTGGACTCGCCCTGGATCGATCTGAATATTTCTGTAATCTGCATGGGATGAGAGGCGGTTTCTGGTTTCTGGTTTCTGGTTTCTGGTTTCCTGGGTTCTGGGGTTCTAGTTCTGGTTTGTTGATTAAAAATCAGATCTTAGTTCTTAGTTCTCGGTTCTCAGTGTTCCCGGTTCTCGGTTCTGTGCAATTGGTTATTCGGAATAGGTTGCGGTGGTTATGTCGGTCTCGAATACGGTTACTTTCTTGACCCGCACCCGGCCCTGGGTGACGCGGTCGAGATTGATATTGGTTTGATCGTAAAAATATTTAGCCAGATTCTCGGCGGACGGATTCAGGACTTTGAAGGGCTCGAGATCGTTGATCATCTGGTGATCCAGGCGGTCGACGACCGGCTTCATTGCCTCTTTCAATTCCCTGAAATCCAGGAGCAGGCCGGCTTTATCCAGCTCTTTGCCGGCGAGAGTGACGCGAACTTTATAGTTATGGCCGTGCGGATTTTCGCACTTGCCTTTGTAGTTGCGCAGGTAGTGTCCCGCGGCAAACGAATCTTCGACAGTGACCTCGTACATGGATCCTCTAGGTATATTTTACCGCGATCGGCCGCGTACTACTCTATCCCGAAGAATTGTTCTACCAGCTTCAAATCGGTGGTTCTGCGATAGGGCGGCAGGCTTTCGACGAATACCTTTCCGTATTGTTTCTTGAGAATGCGGTTGTCGAGCAGCACCAGCAGGCCGCGATCGTGCAGCGAGCGTATCAGGCGGCCGAAGCCCTGCTTCAGGGTAATGACCGCTGCCGGTACCTGGTAATCAAAGAAGGCGTTCCCGCCATCGGCATCGATCGATTTGACCCTGGCGGCGACCACAGGATCGCTGGGAACCGCAAAAGGAAGGCGGTCGATAATTACGCAACTCAACTGCTCGCCTTGCACATCCACACCCTGCCAGAACGATGAGGTGGCAAAAAGAACCGCGTGCGGAGTCAGGCGAAATTCTTCCAGCAGCGCGGTCTTGGGCGCGTCGCCCTGCAAGAGCATGGGGAAATCCAGCTCGCCCAGCAGGCGGTGATAAACATCGTTCATCTGAGCGTAGCTGGTGAATAGTACGAAGGCGCGTCCACGAGTAAGCTCCAGCAAGCGCCGGATGCGGTCCGCCGCTTTAACCGCAAATTGCGGGGTGCGGGGATCGGGAAGGTCGGGAGGGACATAGAAGAGCGCCTGTTTCTGATAGTCGAAGTGTGAAGGCAAAACCGTCTCGCGAGCGTGTTCCAGGCCAAGGCGGTGTCGCATGTAATCAAAGCTTCCACCCACGGCCAGAGTAGCCGAGGTGAGCACGGCGCACTCCAGTTTGTCGAACAGACAGGTTTTCAGAATCGGGGCGACATCGATGGGAGTGGCCTGGAGAAAGACATTCTGCTTGTCGCGCCCGCCGCGGCGCCGCTCGATCCAGAACACAGTGTTGCGGTCTTCCGACTCCATCAGGAAAGCCAATTGAACCTGCAGTTCCTGGGTTCGCCGGGCGAAGTTGAAGACTTCCTCCGGTTTCGAGGGCAGGCTTTCCAGCTCCGCGCCCAGGCGAGTGAGCGATTGCTGCAGGCCCAGAAATTCGTCGCCGTTTTCTTCCATAAACTCGCGCCGATTCTCGAATGCGAAACGGCCTTCGCCCGAGGGCAGCAGGGCAAAATAAAAAAGAGCGCGCTCGCGCAGGCTTTTGACGGCGCCCGACACGGCAGCCGACAACATGTGATTGCGCTGCAGAGACACTTCCACGTCGCGGCAGAGATCTTCAAAACGGGCGTTGCTCACAGCAATTCCGAAGTAGCTTCCCGCAACATCTTCGAGTTCGTGAGCCTCGTCGAAAATTACGGCGCCAGCCTCCGGCAGAATTCCGGCATCGGGAGCGTATTCGGATAACTGCTTGATCGACAGGTCGGCGAAGAACAAATGATGATTGACGATAATGATGTCGCTTTCCATCGCCTTGCGGTGCATCTCGGTGATGTAGCAACGCTCCCAGGCGCTGCATTTCTGGCCGATGCAGGTGTCCGCACGGGCGTCGATCTTATGCCAGAGGGCGCTGGCCTCGGGCAGCGATGCCAGTTCAGCCCGATCGCCGGTTTCTGAAACTTTTTCCCAGGCGGCGATCGCGCGGTAGTGCTCGATCTCCTCCAGTCCGCTGAGCACGGGCTGGTCGGTAAGGTCGTAAAGCTTTTTGCGGCAAAGATAATTGTTGCGACCCTTCATGTAGCAGACCTTGAGTTTGCCTTCTCCACCGGGAAAAAGCGCGAGTTCAAGAAAAGGGATGTCTTTGTGGAAGAGCTGTTCCTGCAGATTCTTGGTGCCGGTGGAGATGATGACACGCTTGCCCGACCGGATGACCGGCACCAGATAGGCAAGGGTTTTGCCGGTGCCAGTGCCGGCTTCGACGATCAAGTGACGCTTTTCTTCGAGCGCCTGCTCAACCGCTTGTGCCATCTGGAGCTGTCCGCGACGAAATTCGTAGGCGGGATGGGTGCGTGAGAGCACACCACCGGGGCCGAAGAACTGGTAGAGCGAGACATCGCGCTGCCGGGTATCCGAGACGGGAGCCACAAAGTCACTATAATAGAAGCTGGTTGATGTGGGCGCGAGCGTCCTGGCTCGTGCGGAAGCGTTCTATCGCTGCGGCATTTTGATTTCTGCTTCAGAGTTTTGATTCCGCCTCAGCGTTTTGATCGCTGCCGCACGAGCGGGGCGCTCGCGTCCACGTCGCCGCCTGGCTTATGACCCATCCAACTTTGAACTCTCCATCGGCGGAAGCCGCTGCCGGCATTCCTACTGTTGCGATCGTGGGACGACCCAACGTCGGCAAATCGACTTTGTTCAACCGCCTGGTAGGTTCGCGGCGCGCCATTGTCGGCGACGAGCCCGGGATCACACGCGACCGCCTTTATGGCGAGTCGGAATGGCGCGGACGGCACCTGCGCATCGTCGATACCGGCGGAATTTTGCCGGAAGATAAAGACTTCATTCCGGCAGAAATCTTTCGCCAGGCGAAGGTCGCTCTCAAAGAGGCCGATGCGGTCATCATGGTGGTGGACGGCCGTACCGAAATGGCTTCTTCGGATATCGAACTGGCGCGCCAGCTCATTCGCTCCGGCAAGCCGCTGTTTCTTGCGGTCAACAAGGTCGACACCGAAAAGCAGCAAAGTCTTACCGACGACTTTCACCGGCTGGGAATCCGCAAGGTGTTTCCCATATCCGCAGAGAACGCCCGCGGTCTGGATGATCTGCTGGACGCTGTGCTGGAGATTCTGCCGGCCCGCATTCAGCTGACGACTGAAGACACGGAAGAGCCAGAGGAAGCTGCGGAAGATCAGGTTGAACCTCACGAAACCAAGGTCGCGATCATTGGTCATCCCAATGTGGGGAAATCGACTTTGCTGAATCGCATGACCGGCGCCGAGCGGTCGATCGTTTCGCCGATTCCTGGAACCACCCGCGACGCAGTGGATGAGATCGTCGAGCACGACGGCATGCGCTTCCGTTTCATCGACACCGCGGGCATCCGGCGCAAGGGCAAAACCCACCTGATGGCGGAAAAACTTTCCGTGGTCATGGCCCGCAAACACCTGGAGGCGGCTGACATTGCGCTATTGGTGATCGATGCCACCGAAGGGGTAAGTCAACTCGATGCTGCGATCGCGGGCTACGCTCACGAGAGCGGACGATCGATGATCATCATCGTGAACAAGTGGGACCTGGTGGTCAGCGGCAAGGAGCGGACGGGGCGGCAGACGAAATCTTCGCGCATGCAGGAAAACAAGCGTCCGGCGGACCGCATTGCTTATGAAGAACGGTTGCGAGACTCGCTCAAGTTTCTCAGCTATGCCCCCATATTGTTCGTCTCAGCCTCGACCGGCAAAGGCACGGAGAAAATATTTCCGACGCTCGAGGAGGTTGCCACAGAGCGGCGCAAGCGGATCGGCACCGGGGAAATGAACCGCTTCCTGAAGCACGTCGATTTCGAACGTGCTTCAGTTCCCGCG
The DNA here is from genome assembly GCA_963733545.1 of Terriglobia bacterium. Taxonomy (GTDB): domain Bacteria; phylum Acidobacteriota; class Terriglobia; order Terriglobales; family Acidobacteriaceae; genus JAIQFF01. Next base: position 1,224,271 of record CAVTDQ010000007.1, on the reverse strand, counting down.
CGTCAGCAGGTCAGGATTTTTTACATGACCCAGGCCGCGGTGGGACCGCCGACTTTTGTGATTTTCACCGACCGGAAAGTCAGGCTGCACTTCGCTTACCAGCGTTTCCTCGAAAACCAGATTCGAAAAGCGTTCGGGTTCGTGGGAACACCCATCTGGATCAAGAACCGGGCTCGGGATTAGTGTGATCGACTGCCCGTGGCTTTTGATCTGCAGCTGGTCACAACCGAGAACAATCAACTTTGAGCACACGGCCGGAATTTTACGGCTTCCATTTCCGTGGAGCTTATAGGGGTCCTTCGACTACGTGATTACTTCGCGAAGCGAAGCAATCTCTCCGCTCAGGATGACACAGGAGACCTCGATCTGGATCAAGAACTCGGGATTAGTGTGATCGACCGCTCGCGGCTTTTGATCTGCAGCTGGTCACAACCGAGAACAATCAACTTTGAGCACACGCCGGAATTTTACGGCTTCCATTTCCGTGGAGCTTATAGGGGTCCTTCGACTACGTGATTGCTTCGCGAAGCGAAGCAATCTCTCCGCTCAGGATGACATAAACTGTGGCTCGGCGATGCCGGCAGAAAGCCGCGGGCGAGTCGCCCGCGACCACACAAGCAAACCGGACGAGCAAACAACAATTCACACGAGCGGCTCGGGTGTCGGCAAGAATGGCGGCGGTTCCTCCGGCGGCGGGGGCAACACCGGCGTAATTGGAGGCGCGGGGTGCAGCAACGCGTCCAGCGGGGCATAGCGCGAGGCAAAGAAATAGATGGAGTATGCGGGAAAGAAAACAACCGCTGGAACTGAGACCAGCGACATTACATAGAGGAAAGTGAAGATCGCAGTAGCCCCGACGACGATTGCCAAGGTGATGGTGTAAAGATTCCAGGTGAGTCCGGCGGCCATACCTCCGATCACTGCCACTGCCCCCAGTCCGACAATCGGAATAGCGAAAAGCAGAATCACAATTAAGGAAGCGATTCCCAAAACAATGGCCGCGCCTATGGCCAGCACGATTTTCATTCCGATGTAAGCGGCGTAGCCTCCTTTGTCACGTTCGATCTGCAGCCACAGGCGGCGCCAGCCTTCGACCGCGCTGATCTCTTCCAGCGCCATCTGGGGAACGACGAAATCCTTGGTCATCACGTGGATGATCAACTGCACGACCACGAACAAGAGCAAGATAAAGAACAGGGCCATGCCGCCCAGGATCAGCGGGATCATGTGCTCCTTTGGCGCTCTCAGCCAGCCAACCAGAAAAGCGAAGCCCGCCGGGATTCCCACGAGAATGGTCAGGCACATCACAGAAACCAGGGCGAGCAAAATCTGCCAGACAAAAAAGCGCCATCCCGGGCCTTGCCGCCGGGTCCAGCTCTGCCAGATGCGGCACTCTCTGGAGACAACGCTGTCGAAAAGAACGAAACGCATCACGCTATTCACGTAGATAAAAAGGATCAACAACACGAACCCGGTTACCGCCAGCACAGCAATCAGAGACGCGTAAAGCGCGGGATCGACAGCGGGCAAGCCATTGGCTCCCAGAAAATGCTGCGAAGTATTGGTATGTGCAGGCATGCGAAAGCTGCCCGGATTGCAACCTCCGCCGCCGGAACCCATCTCCCCCGCCAAGAGTCCCACCAGCGCCAACTTGGCCCACTGGCTGGAGCGGAACGGCCGAGTCAACTGCTGGCGAGCATGTTCAAATGCGGGGCTGATGGCATCGATAGCGGAGATCGGCAAAGACACACCTCAGAAGATGGGGGTTGGCTGCAAGTTACTGCTAAGCGAGAGAGACGTCAAGTTCGGAAGACGTCTGATTTTCGAATTGCCGGATTTACGAATTTACGAATTTAAATTCGATAATCCGACAATTTGTAATTCCGTAAATATCTGATATGTCGATCCCGGCTCATTCGTATCGCAACGCTTCCACCGGGTCGAGTTTCGATGCGCGGAGGGCGGGCACCATGCCGCTGGCTACACCGACCGCCAGCAGAACCAGGCTTGATAGCAGGACCGTCGTCAGCGAGATTTTCAGGTGAATATCGGCCGCGCCGGAATCGTCTTCGAATAACGGGCCCATGAGCGGCAACGTCCCCACCAGCGCGGCGATCGCGTAAGAAAGGAGAACGCCCGCAGCTCCTCCCAGCAGCATGATGAGCAACGTTTCGGCAAGAAACTGAAGCTTGATCTGCCACTTTTTTGCGCCCAGGGCACGGCGCAGTCCGATCTCGCGAATGCGTTCATCCACCGACACCAGCATGATGTTCATTACGCCTACGCCGCCAATCCCCAGAGTCAAGGTGCCGACAAACGTGAGCAGAACCTGCAATCCGATGGTGAGGCCGTCGATGACGGGGCGGAATTCGTCACGGCCGAACATTTGAAAAGCTTTTTTGTCAGTGGGAGAGAACTGCTGGCGGGTGGCGATGGCGGCCAGCACCTGGGCCTGAGCCTTCTTTTCAAACTGAGGTGCGATGGGTTCGAAGACCATGACCGCGGCGTACTTCGTATTCCACAGGTCGCCGGCGGCGCTGTAAGGAATCCATGCGGACTCGTCGTCGCTGGAAAAATAGTTGCTCAGCTGAATCTTGCGGGCCATCACGCCGATCACGGTGAAGTGCACGCCGCCGATCTGCACGGACTCGCCAACCGCGGGACGGCCGCTGAAAAGCTGCTCGCGAACTCGTCCCCCGATGAAGACCACGCGCCGGCGCTCCAGTTCGTCCGCAGAAGAAATCCAGCGGCCTTCGGAGGGTTTTTCGTTGCGCATCTCGCCATACTCCGGACAGACTCCGCGAATGGCCGCGGTGCCGACCATCCGTTCCCCGTAACTGATACCCGGCCGGTGCACGGTTTCGAGGCAAACGTGTTTCACCAGGGGAGCCATTTCTTTGACGGCGTCAAGATCGGCTTGCTCGAGAAGAACTTTTTTGCCGGCACGCTGGCCTCCTGGCTGCTCGCTGGTCTGCTGCGGCCAGGCAACGGTCACGCTCTTGCCGAAGGCGTCGAAGCCGCCCACCAGGATGCGGCGAAAACTGCTGCCGTAGGCAATGAGCAAAGTGACCGTGGCGATTCCCCAGACGATGCCCAGCATGGTGAGCAGGCTGCGGGTATAGTTGCGCTTTAGCGCGACCCAGGCTTCGAGAATAATTTCAATCAGCATGCTTAAGATCTTCAACCCCGAAGGACGCCAAGGAAGCGGCGCGGAGGCGGATTTGTTTTTGTGCTTTCTCGTGGTTCACGCCTTAACCTCCTGCTTCGTAGCGCAGTGCTTCGATAGGGTCGATTCTGGCCGCTCTTCTTGCCGGATAGAGCGCGGAGAAAATCGCGATGATGCCGAGCAGTGCGCAGGCTGAAACTCCGGATTGCCAGGTGGCGATCAGCCCCGCGAAAAAATCCGGCATGGGCAGCAGGTTTACCAGGAAGCAGATGCCGTATGCGATTCCCATCCCAACGGCGCCGCTGAGAAACGCGATCAGCAGCGCTTCGATAAAGAACTGTTTCAGAATGGTGCTGGCGGGGGCTCCCAAGGCCTTTCGGACGCCGATCTCGCGGGTTCTTTCGCGGACTGCAACCATCATTACATTCATTACTCCCAGACCGCCCAGGAAAAGAGTGACAATGCCGACCGCCCCCAGAAAGTACTTCATGCCGTCGGTCATCTGGCGAAAGGCTTTTGCTTCCTGAACCGTATCCCAGATGGGACAAGCTTCTTTGTCGTGCGGATCGAAGCCATGCATTCGCGCCAGCACGGTCTGGACTTCGCGCTTGCAGGCCTCATGCTGGTCAACCGACCGGGGAGTGACCAGCAACTGATCGAAGGTGGTAGAGGTACCTGGCGGCTTGTCGGGAAAATCCCGCCGCATCGCGGCAAAAGGAATGAAGACTTTGCTGACATCCCAACCGTCGTAGCTGGAATCCTGTTTTTTGACCGCCATCACCCCGATAACGTCATACGGATAAGAATTCAGGTAAACGGTTTCGCCTACAGGATTGCGGCCGGGGAAAAGTTGCTTGGCGGCGTCGCTGCCGAGGAATGCGACCCGGCGAGATTCTTTCTGATCGTCCCAGTCGTAGAAACGTCCCTCGCCTACATTAAGGCTGCGAATATATCCAAATGGAGGATGAGACCCAGTCACGGTGAAGGCCGCGTTGTTGAAAGCGCTGTGAGCGCGGACATCGTTTTGCTCGAGCTCGGGAATCGCGTACTGGCAATCAGGAGACTCCGCCTGCACCGCCACAACATCCGCGTCGTCCCAGTGCAGAGCGCGTCCAGCGCGGGCGCCGCCGACCTGCATGCTGGTGCGTCCGTGAAAGACGATGAGAATGTCCTTGCCCAGATTTCTGGCTTGTTCTTCCTGTCCTTTACGTAAGCCTTCACCCGCCGCCACCATGAGGACGATAGAGACGATGCCCCACGCGATCCCGAACATGGTCAGGAAAGTGCGCAGCTTGTGAGCCCACAAGGTCCGCAACACGTCGCCGATAAGGTCGCGTAAAACCATGCTGTTTGGACGCGGAGGCCGGCCGAATGTAAGCCGTGAGGGGTATCACCAGCCCTCAATTCCATATACGAGGATCAGCAGAATTTTGTTCAGAGAGAATTGGTCGTGCGGGGAGGGTGCCCTCGCCCGCCGGGTTTGAATCTGGTTGGGAGATTTTGTGAGGTTAATTACCCAAAAATCAAGGTCAAGGGCGGCGGGCCAGGGCGCCCGCCCCACATTGTTCGAGCCATTCATCAAAATGATTGAGTGCCAGGTCGCATTGCTGGCGGCGGCGTTCCTGGCGGTCGCGGATTTTGTTCTGTAGCGGTGGGAGAAGATCGAAAGTTATGTTTGCCGGCTGGAATTCTCTGGCGTCGGAATGAGCAACGTAGTTGACCAGCGAGCCGAATGCCGTCGGCCGGGGTGGCGGCACCGGCAGCGCGCCCGATGCCAGGGTCGCGGCGTGAATGCCGGCCAGCAGGCCGGTGGCGATTGATTCAACATATCCTTCGACCCCGCAGATCTGGCCAGCGAAGAATACCGCTGGATGATTTTTCATCTGCAGCGATTCCGACAGCAGGGTCGGGCCATTGATGTAGGTGTTGCGATGGATTTGTCCGAAACGCAGGAAGCGGGCATTCTCGAGGCCGGGAATCAGACGGAGTACGCGGGCCTGATCTGCAAACTTCAGGTGGTTCTGGAAGCCGACAAGATTGTAGGAGTCGGCGCGGAGATTCTCCTGCCTGAGTTGTACGGCGGCATACGGAATTCTTCCGGTGCGCGGGTCTTTCAGCCCAACTGGCTTCATGGGGCCGAAGCGCAGGGTGTCGCGGCCACGGCGGGCGATTTCTTCGATAGGCAAGCAGCCTTCGAAATAATTCAGTTTCTCCCAGTCGCGTTCCTCGACCGATTGCCCGGCGACCAGCGCATCACAAAAAAGGTCATACTCCTGTTTCGACATGGGGCAATTGATGTAATCGGCCGTACCCTTGTCGTAACGCGCCGCCAGATAAACCTTCGACATGTCGATCGAATCGGCTTCGACGATGGGACTGATCGAATCGAAAAAATACAAATGACTTGAGCCGCTCAGTCGGGCAATCTCCTGTGAAAGAGCGTCGGAGGTCAGCGGGCCGGTGGCAACGATAGTGATTTGATCTTCGTTGATTTGCGTAACTTCCTGGCGAAGCACGGTAATCAGAGGCTCATGAGAGAGCGCCTCGGTGACCCGGGCGGCGAAAACCGTACGGTCAACCGCCAGCGCATGACCGGCGGGGACCGCGCACTGGCGGGCAATCTCCAGCAGCATCGATCCCGCGCGGAGCATTTCTTCTTTCAGCAGCCAGGGCGCGGTGTTGGGGCTATCGGATTTCAGGGAGTTGGAGCAGACCAGTTCGGCGAAATCCGCGGTCTGGTGGGCCGGAGTCGAGCGCACCGGACGCATCTCGAACAATTCGACAGCAATGCCGCGACGCGCGCATTGCCACGCCGCCTCCGACCCTGCCAGGCCGGCACCAATGATGCGTATTTTCGGCGTCATTGAGCCTGACTGCATTGAGAACTCGCGGCCAGACGCGCCAGGGCATCGCCCTCGAGACTGATGGTCTTCCAGTCATTTAGAAATGTGGCGCCGAGATTTTTGTAGAACTCGATGGCTGGGGTATTCCAGTCGAGCACCTGCCAGCGCACGCCAAAGCAGTTCTGCTGTGCCGCGGCCGAGGCCACCACCGCCAGCAGAGCTTTACCGATCCCCTTTCCCCGGTACTGGTCGCGCACGTAGATGTCTTCGAGAAAAAGTCCGGCACGGCCTTCGAATGACGAATAGTAATCGAAGAAAAAAGCATAGCCGGCGGGCTCGCCGTCCCACTCCGCCATCAGGACCCGGAATTTGGGAGATTTACCGAACCCATCGGCCGATAAATTTTCTTCTGTCGCCGATGCCGGCAGCCGCTCAAACCTGGCAAACTCGTGAATGAGCGTTTTCAGTATGGGGACGTCGCTGGCATTGGCGGGGCGAATTGAAAGCATGCTTCCTCTCAAAGAAAACAGATTATTGGGTAGGCTGTTTATTATACGGATGTGGTGGCTGGGTTTTGTCGAGCAAAATCGGCCACGGATTTTACGGATAAACCTCTTTTAAAGAAAATCGTAATAAACAGATAGCGAAATTAATAAGAAATTCAATTACTAACAAAGCCGAGAGTCGGTTTTAGATAAAAAAGGTTTATCCGTGAGCATCCGTGAAATCCGTGGCTGATTTTATTTAGAGAATCACCCGTTCGTTTCCTACTCGCCGGGTTACGTGTTCACGGTCGAGATATTCCAGCAGGGGGATGGCGTACTTCCGGCTCACTCCGGTGATGTCTTTGAAGCGGGCGACGTCGATTCGGGGTGAGTTTGTTTTTTCGGAGGCCAGCCGTTTGCGCAGGTCCAGCAGTGCGTCGCGATGGAAAACCAGGTCTTCAGAGATTTTTACCAGCAATTTGTCTCGCAACAACAGTGTCACGATTTTCTGCGCACGCGTCTTGTCGAGCTTCAGGTTTGCGAGAACATCCTTCAACGCAGGCACTTTCAGTCCCGCGGAAGCGAATGCCTGCTCGATGATTTGTTGTGACTCGGCCTCTTCGTCTTTCATGACCACCCTGCGTCCGGGAAGATGAACGGCCTCTCCCGCAGGCCTCCAGCTTTTTCTCGGTGACCAGCATCTCCAGGGCGGCGGTGAATACTTCGACCGGCGAGCGGGTCTGGCTGCGCAACTCTTCCTTGCTGATCCCCGCGACCAGCGGATTTTTATTCTGGAAATCTTCAACCACATTGATGATCGACGATTTCAATTGCTCCAGCGCGGGCAGGTGCACCAGCAAATCTGCGATGCGAGCGGAGTGTCCCCGGAAATTGGGAGCGTTTAAATGTTCTTCCAGCACCTGGCGGGCCCATCCTGTTTCGGCGGTCAGTTGTGCGAGAGTGATTCCGTTGCGACCTCGTCGGGCGATGCGAGCCTGCAAAATCGCTTGAGAATCACCAGCCTCCAGAGTTTTCAGGAAGGCGTCCAGCTCCGGCATTCGAGGAAGCGGCGAGGCATCGACTACCACTCCTCCGCCGATCGTGATCACGGGTGAGAATTGCCGCATGATGAAGCGATCGCTCGGCAGCAATAGTGTCGGGTTTGCCAGTCGCAACTGGGCCATCGCGGATTCGCCCGGCGCCAGATGTTTTTGTCCCAGGAGGGCGACCGTGGCGATGGTTTCAAAGGTAAAAGAATGCAAATGCACTCGGGCGCGGTCTTTCATGGGCTTGGCCGATGGCAGGAGAGTGATGGTAGCGTCTACGCGAGAGGCGGATTGAAACGTCGAAGGCGGCGCCATCACCATGCCGCGTGACAGTTCCTGGGTGCTGATGCCGGTAAGGTTCAGCGCGGTGCGTTGACCCGCGACCGCCTTGTCCGCGGCTACGCCGTGCACCTGAATTCCGCGAACGCGCACGCGCTTGCCCGAGGGAAAAACCTCGAGTTCGCCTTCCGGGCGAATGCTGCCGGAAACCAGCGTCCCGGTGACGACGGCACCGAAGCCTTTCATAGTGAAAACGCGGTCGATCGGCAGACGGGGGAGCGCGGCAGAATTTCTGGCTGGAATATCGGCAGCGGTCCGCACCAGCGCCTGTTGGAGTTCCTCGAGGCCGGCGCCAGTCAGAGAACTGACAGCAACGATCGATGAATGCGCGGGATCCAGAAACGAATTGCGCACAAATTCTTCGACCTCGAGGCGCACTACGTCCAGAGTTTCGCGGTCGACCAGGTCTGATTTGGTGAGTACTGCGATGCCGCGGCGCACCGAGAGCAACCGGCAGATATCAAAATGTTCGCGAGTCTGGGGCTTGATGGATTCGTCGGCGGCGATCACCAGTAGAACGAGATCGATGCCGCCGATTCCGGCGAGCATGTTGCGCACAAAACGTTCGTGTCCGGGAACGTCGACAAAACCGAGGCGGAGAATCTCACCGTCCGGTAGAGGCAGCTCCAGGTGGGCAAAACCGATATCGATGGTGATGCCGCGGCGTTTCTCTTCTTCCAGTCGATCGGCATCGATGCCGGTAAGCGCTTTTACCAGCGCGGTTTTTCCGTGATCGATGTGTCCGGCGGTGCCAACGATGACCGACTTCATTCGGGACAGTATAAGTCGCAGCGAGGTAGCGCCGGCGTCCCGCCGGCCCGAAGGGGTGGGCGGGACGCCCACCCGACAGCCGGCGGGACGCCGGCGCTACTTTCCTAATACAATAGTGCTTCCCCATATGACTGCCTCTTCAGCACCCGTTCTCACTCCCGGAATAATTCGGGAGCACGGCATCACTCCTGATGAATTCGAAAAGATCAAAAAGCTGCTGGGCGGACGCGAGCCCACCATCACGGAACTTGGCATCTTCAGCGTGATGTGGAGCGAGCACTGCTCGTACAAGTCGTCACGCGTGCATCTAAAACGATTACCGACGCGCAGCCGCCTGGTCCTGCAGGGACCGGGAGAGAACGCCGGCATCATCGACATCGGCGACGGCTGGGCTTGCGCCTTCAAGATCGAGTCGCACAATCATCCTTCGTTCATCGAGCCTTTCCAGGGTGCGGCTACGGGTGTCGGCGGAATTCTGCGCGATATTTTCACCATGGGCGCGCGGCCGGTGGCGGTGATGGATTCGTTGCGATTCGGTCCGATTGAAGGGAGGGAGCGGACGGTCCCGTCCGCCAGCACGGGCGAGGCACTCGCGTCCACATTGGACAAGGACATTCACAAGAATCAATCGGTTTTGGAGGGCGTGGTCAGCGGAATTGCTTCTTACGGAAATTGCTTTGGCGTGGCCAATCTGGGTGGCGAAACCAAGTTCGAACCTTGTTACTCGGGGAATCCGTTAGTAAATGCGTTTGCTTTGGGATTGGTCCGGCGCGATCAGATTTTCTACGCCAAGGCTTCAGGCGAAGGAAATCCGGTGATTTATGTGGGCTCGAAAACCGGGCGCGATGGTATTCACGGGGCCACTATGGCCAGCGAGGAATTCAGCGAAGCTTCTGAAGCCAAGCGGCCGAATGTGCAGGTCGGCGATCCTTTTCTGGAAAAGCTTTTGCTTGAGGCCTGCCTTGAAGCCATGCAGACCGGGGCCATCGTCGGCATTCAGGATATGGGTGCGGCCGGGCTGACCTGTTCCACCTGCGAAATGGGGGCGCGCGGGCAAGTGGGTACCGAGATTGAACTCGATCTCGTGCCGCAACGTGAAACCGGCATGAGCGCATACGAGATCATGCTCAGCGAATCGCAGGAGCGTATGTTGCTGGTGGCGCAAAAAGGCCGCGAGCAGGAAGTATTTCGCGTCTTCGAAAAATGGGGACTGGACGCGGTTGAAGTGGGCCGGGTTACCAGCGATAACAAGATGCGGGTGCTGCACCACGGCGAAGTGGTCGCCGAAATTCCCAATGAAGCGCTGACTGACGATGCTCCGGTTTACAAGCGTCCGCTGGAACGGTGGGAACCGCCCGTGCCCCGCGAGATGCCGGAGCATATCAAGCTGGCGGACACGGCCGATCTGACCGCAAATCTCAAACGGTTGCTGGCCAGTCCGAACATCGGGGGCAAGCGATGGATCTGGCAGCAATACGATCACATGGTGCAGACGAACACGGTGGAAGGGCCGGGCGCCGGTGATGCAGGCGTGATTCGTCTGAAGGGTTCGCAGCGCGGGCTGGCGATGGCGCTCGACGGCAATGGACGCTGGTGCTATCTGGATCCGCGACTGGGTGCGATGCATGCGGTGGCGGAAGCTGCGCGAAACGTGGCCTGCGTCGGCGCGACGCCGATCGGCGGAACCAATTGCCTGAATTTTGGAAATCCGGAAAAGCCGCACATCATGTGGCAGTTCTCGCAGGTGATTGATGGCATCACCAAGGCCTGCGAGGAGCTGGAAATCCCCATCACCGGGGGCAATGTTAGTTTTTACAACGAAACTCTGGGTGAAGGAATTTATCCTACGCCGGTGCTGGGCGTGGTCGGCACTCTGGAAGACGTGCATAAGGCGGTGCGTCCGGATTTTCGCGAGGCGGGACGGGCAATCGTTGTTCTGCGCGGCACCGAACCGGGAGATGCGACCGACGCTGAATCGGAATTTGGATCGTCGGAGTATGCCAAGGAAATTCTGGGCGCGGTCTGGGGCTACCCTCCGCAACTGGAGCTGGAAAAAGAAGCCGCTCTGCAAAAAGCGCTGGTGGAAATAGCTCAAATCGAAATTATCGATTCGGCACATGACTGCTCGGATGGTGGAATGGCAGTGGCGCTGGTGGAATCAGGACTGGCTAAAGGTATTGGAATGAATGTTGATCTGACATCGCTGGGACTGCCTCCTGAGTTTGTTTTGTTCGGCGAAGATGCCAGCCGCGTAGTGATCTCCTGCGACCGCGAGAACTTCGGCAGAATCGAACAAGTGGCATTAAAATATGGAGTCTCAGCAGAAATAATTGGCGAGACAGCAGTCGACCGGGTCGAAATCAAGCTCGACGGGCGGGTTGCGGTGTCAGCGGCAATTTCGGAGTTACGTGACGTGTACGAGGGCGCGCTGGAGAAGGCGCTGCGGACAGAGGCGGTTACGGCGGGGTGACTACCCGTGTGTTTCTCAAGTGGTTCAACAGAGCTGATAGCTGAGGGCCGATAGCTAAAATGTTCGACAAATTCCATGACGAATGCGGCGTGGTAGCCATATACGCCCACCCCGAGGCGGAGAAGCTGGCTTACCTGGGGCTGCATGCTCTGCAACATCGCGGTCAGGAATCGGCGGGCATCGTCACCTCCAACGGGCTGACGTTGCGGGCGCATCGCGCCATGGGATTGGTCGCCGACATTTTTACCGAAGAGGTTTTGTCGCCGCTCCACGGATCACTTGCCATCGGACACACGCGCTATTCCACTGCCGGTGACTCAGCTCTGTTCAACGCTCAGCCCATCATGGTGCAATCGAATAAAGGCATGATTGCGTTGGCGCACAACGGCAACCTGGTGAATGCGCACGAAATCCGGCATCGGCTCGAGGTTCAGGGGTCGATTTTCCAAACCAACAGCGATACCGAAGTGATCGTTCACCTGATCGCGCTTTCGAAAGAACAGACTTTGCCGGATGCGATGGCGGATGCGCTGCGCCGCGTCGAAGGCGCCTTCTCGCTGGTAATGCTGAGTTCAGACCGGGTGTTTGCGGCGCGCGATCCTCGCGGCTTTCGTCCTTTGAACATGGGAAGGATTCCGCGGCTCGAAGGGCAGCGGCAGGACACGATTGTGTTTGCTTCTGAAACCTGTGCCTTCGATCTGATCGGCGCCACCTACGAGCGCGAGGTCAAGCCGGGCGAGTTGGTGATCGTTGGACCGGAAGGCATCACCTCGCGCTTCTATGCGCCGGTGGCTCCCCAGTCCAGCTGCATTTTCGAGCACGTATATTTCTCGCGGCCCGACAGCATGGTGTTTGGACGTCCGGTCCAGGTCAGCCGCGAAGGCCTGGGACGGCAACTGGCGCGCGAAGCTCCGGCCGATGCTGAAGTGGTGGTTCCGGTGCCTGACTCCGGTGTGACCGCAGCGGTAGGCTACGCAGCCGAAAGCGGCATACCTTTTCGCTTTGGACTCATCCGCAATCATTACGTTGGCCGCACATTCATTGAGCCGCGGCAAAGCGTGCGCGATTTCGGGGTGAAGCTGAAGTTGAATCCGGTGCGCACGTTGCTTGAAGGCAAGCGAGTCGTTCTGATTGACGACTCCATTGTGCGAGGAACCACCAGCCGCAAGATCGTTCGCATGATTCGCAACGCGGGCGCGAAAGAAGTACACATGCGCGTGTCCTGTCCGCCTACGGTTTCGCCGTGCTTCTACGGCGTGGACACCCCATCGAAGAAAGAGCTGATTGCCGCTAACAAATCAATAGAAGAAATTCGCGAATTCATCGGAGCGGATTCGCTCGCTTACCTCTCGCTCGAAGGGATGAAGAAGGCCTGCGCCGACGGCGAGAAGACTACCTACTGCACCGCCTGTTACACCGGCAGCTATCCCACGAAGTGGGTGGATGTGGACGAGATTCTGCCAGCAGCGATCAGCCAGCCCTAAATCAGCTCCAGCCCTAAGTCACCCAGCAATCACCTAGCACTAATTTCTGTCATCCCGACCGAAGCGAAGCGTAGTGGAGGGACCTTGTGTTTCTCGAGGGAGAGAAGAAACACCCGAGCTGATTACCCGCGAGCGGCGGTTCGAGCTGATGCCACCCGCGGAATGCCCTGCAAATCGTTGGTGATCTCAACGTCATTCCAACCAGCCAATAACTCCCGCACCCGTTCGGCGATCGTGCCGCTGATTTCCATCACCAGCCAGCCCCCAGGCTTCAGCGACTCGCGCGCCTTCGGAATCAACCGTTCGATCACTTCCAATCCGGTGGGACCGGCAAAGACCGCGCCCCGCGGTTCGAACTTCCGCACTTCGAGCTGTACCTGGTCTATTTCCGACTCTCCTACGTACGGCGGGTTGGAGACCACAAAATCGAAGACTCCCCGACCGAGCCTATCCAACAGGTCCGTCTGATGAAATTGAATCTGACGATCTAGTTGAAGACGAGCAGCGTTAGCGCCGGCAACTTCGAGAGCTGCGGGAGAAATATCCGTGGCATGAATTTCTGCCTGGGAGAATTCTTTGGCGAGGGCCAGGGCGATGCATCCGGAGCCGGTGCCGACATCGACGATCCGCAGAGAAGAGGCGGGCGAGGGCGCCCGTTCCACACATGCGAGGATGGTTTCTATGACGTGTTCAGTTTCCGGACGGGGAATGAGCACGGCCGGCGTGACGATGAGATCCATTCCCCAGAACTCCTGATGTCCGGTGATGTATTGCGCGGGTACGCCGCGCTCGCGCTCGGCCAGGGCCTGGTTGTAACGAGCCTGTTCGTCCGGGGAAAGTTCGCGTTCCGGATGGGCATAGAGATGAGCACGATCGCAATCGAGCGCGAACATGAGAAGGAGTTCCGAATTCAGGCGCGGTGATGGGACGTGGGCGGCAGTGAGACGCGAGAGTGCGGAGGCCAGGGATTCGCGGAGGGTCACCTGGTTATTTGAACACAGGGGTTTTGGAGTGTGACAGTGGATGCTTTTCGCGGGCGAGTCGCCCGCGACCACACAAGCCTCACAAACCACGAGCCAATTCGCACAAAAGCCACACCGCACACGCTCGGCTTTTATACGGCGGTGGTGGCTTCGGCTTTTAGTTTTTCTGATTGGTAGTGGCTGACCAGGGCTTCGATGAGGGGCTGCAGTTTGCCGTCCATCACCTGCTCGAGTTGGTGGATGGTCAGTCCAATGCGGTGGTCGGTCACGCGGTTTTGCGGGAAGTTGTAGGTACGGATCTTTTCGCTGCGGTCGCCCGATCCCACCATGGCCTTGCGTTCCTTGGCGAGCGCATCCTGCTGCTTTTGCATTTCCATTTCGTAAAGACGCGCACGCAAAACGCGCATGCCTTTTTCCCGGTTTTTGATCTGCGATTTCTCGTCCTGACAGCTGACCACGGTGTTGGTGGGAATGTGGGTAATGCGCACGGCGGAGTATGTCGTATTCACCGACTGTCCTCCTGGTCCCGAAGAGCAGAAGGTGTCAATGCGCAGGTCTTTGGCTTCGATCTTGATGTCGACGTCCTCGGCTTCAGGCAGGACAGCTATCGTGACCGCCGAGGTGTGTACCCGTCCCTGCTGTTCGGTCGCCGGAACCCGCTGTACACGATGGACGCCGCTTTCATATTTCAGGCGGGAAAAGACGCGCTGGCCTTCAATGATCGCGATTACTTCTTTAAGACCGCCCACCGAAGAGTCGGAAGTGGAGAGCACTTCAACCTTCCATCCCTGAGTTTCCGCGTAGCGGGTGTACATTCTGAACATTTCGGCGGCGAACAGAGTGGCTTCGTCGCCACCGGTGCCGGCGCGTATTTCGAGGATGACGTCTTTCTCGTCGTTAGGATCTTTGGGCAATAGCAGCACTTTGAGTTCGTCTTCGACGCCGCCGACGCGCGCTTCCAGGCGATCAAGTTCCTCCTGAGCGTAGGCCCGCATTTCCGGATCTTTTTCATCCACCAGCACCGCTTTGCTTTCCGCAATACCGCGTTTCAGGTCCTTATATTCGCGATATTTTTCCACGATGAACGAGACTTCGCTGTGCGCCTTGGCGGTCTTCTGATATTTCGCCGAGTCGCCGGCGATATCCGGCGAGGAAAGCGCCTGGGTCAGTTCCTCGTAGCGAGCTTCGATTTGGTCTAGTCGGTCGAACATAGAAAAATTGTCGTTCGTCGCTGGTCTTTGGTCGTTGGCAAACCAACTTAGGTCAGTTTGCAGACCTTGTGTCTATCAATTCTATTACTGGAAACGGTTGGAGGGAATGTTCGCGGGGGAACCGCTAGGCAATGACGAGTTCGCCGCCGTGCTGCTTCTCCAGGGCCATGGCGTGGTCGAGGGCGATGATGGCGCAGTCGGCCTGGGCGTCGGACGGAGGCTGGGTGGTGATGCGCTGCAACCACAGGCCGGGAGCGGTCATGAGCGCGAACAGCGATCCCCGGTGCTTTGCGGCAAAGCGAATGATTTCGTACGAAAGGCCGGCGATCACCGGCAGCAGTGCGATGCGAATTCCAAAGCGCGCCCAGAAGGTCGTAACCGGAATCAGGGTATAGACCACGATGGAGATGATCATTACCGTCATCAGAAAACTGGTGCCGCAGCGGGGATGATAAGTCGAGTATTTCTGCACCGAGGCAGTGGCCATCGCGTCGCCGTTTTCAAATGCGTAGACCGTTTTATGCTCGGCGCCGTGATATTCGTAGACCCGGTGAATATCGCTCCACAACGAAACTCCCCAGATGAACAGCAAAAATAAAGCGATGCGGATGACGCCGTCCACCAGGTTAAATATGATCTGCTCGCCGAACAGCGGATTCACCCGCTTCAGTTCGGTGGCCGCCAGCAGCGGCAGGAACTTATACATGAAGATAAAAAAGCCGACCGAGATGAAAATGTTGACCGCAGCCATCCACCCTGTGATTTCGAGCTTTTTTTTGTCCTCGGCGGGTTCGGGCTGAATTTCATCCAGCGCGACGTTGGCGGAAAACTTCAGCGCGCGGAAGCCCAGGGACATGGCATGACCGAGAGTGACTACGCCTCGAATGACCGGCCAGCCCATCCATTTACGTTTTTCGGAAAGACGCTCCAGCGGTTCGCTATGGGTGGAGATTTCTCCCGAAGGCTTACGGCAAGCGATAGCCCACGCATGGGGAGAGCGCATCATAACGCCCTCAAGCACGGCCTGGCCGCCAACCAGTGTTTCCTCGCCGCCTTCAAGCGCGGGCAAAAGCTGAATGGCCACCAGAAAACGCCACCATGTTCGCAAGAACCGCATGACTGTTAGATGCCCTTCCGTTGCTTAAGGCTCAAGCTATGAGGGTACCACAGGCGTTCCGCGGCTTTGGCAGACGGGCTGTATGTGGCTAAGGATAATGGAGTTGTGGGCGATTGTTCTTGCTCGGCGAAGGGCCGTTCGTTGGAAATCACTGGGAACCTGGGAACTTGCACCGCTGATTCACTGCCGCACGAGCGAGGACGCTCGCGCCTGCATTACGGGCGCTCACGCCCTCATTGAGAATAATGAAGAAGCTGGCTGAAGCTTGCGAGCGCATTGCGGCCACGACGAAGAAGCTGGAGAAGACGGCGATCGTCGCCGACTACCTGAAGTCGTGCACACCAGCAGGAAGCGTCTGTGTCCGCGACCTTTCTGTCGGGCAGGCCATTTCCTGTCTGGGAAGAAACCACTCTGCAGATTGGCGGGAGAGCGCTGTGGCGGATCGTGGCCGCACTGTCCGGGCGCAGCGAGGCGGAGATGAGCGCGGCTTACCGGCGTTTCGGCGATCTGGGAGCGGCGGCTGGCGACGTGCTGCCAGCACGTTCGGCGAACGTTGATTTGAACGTGCTCGAAGTTGAAACCAGGTTTCGGGAGATTGCGGCGGCCCGCGGTCCGGCAGTCAAGGCTGCGTTGACGCAACAGCTACTTTCACAGGCCACTCCGCTTGAGGCCAAATACATCGTCAAAATCATGACTGGAGATCTGCGCATCGGCCTGAAGGAGAGTCTGGTCGAAGAGGCGATCGCCAAAGCCTATGGCGGAGCGCTGAAAGATGTTCAGCGAGCCAACATGCTGCTGGGCGATGTTGGGGAAACGTTGCAGATGGCGATCGAGGGCAAATTAGGCGAGGCCAAGATGCGGCTGTTTCATCCGCTGGGATTCATGTTGGCCAGCCCTGCGGAGACGGCGGAAGAGGCGCTCGGCTATTTCGAGAATGCACTCGTAGAAGACAAGTACGACGGCATCCGCGCCCAGGCCCATTGTTCCGGCGGCGAAGTGCGCATTTTCTCGCGCACCCGCGACGAGATTACGGAATCTTTTCCCGAACTGCCGGGCGCGCTGGCTGGTCTGCCGGAAGACGCGATTCTCGATGGCGAGATTGTAGCCTGGACATTTGACGATGAGGAAAATGTAGCGGCGGCGTCTCGCCGGGTGTCCGGTGGACGTTCCGCCCTCCGTGCTGGAAGTAAGACCGGCCAAGGCCATGCGCTGCCATTCAGCAGGCTGCAGCAGCGATTAGGACGGAAGCAGGTCAGCGACAAGCTCATGCACGAAGTGCCGGTGGCTTACCTGGTCTTCGACTTGTTGTATGCGAACGGCGAACTGCTGCTGGAGCGTTCGTTGTCGGAACGGGAAAGAATTCTGGACGCGCTGCTGGCAGCGCCAAGAAATGCCGCAACTGTAACGTGGACCGGTTCCAGACCGCAGTCGGGTTTCGATTTTGACGATTACCCCGGCAAATCGCAGGTGCGTCTGATTCGCGCGCCGGTATTTCAGGCGTCCACGCCGGAGGCACTGGATGAACTGTTCGACTTCGCGCAGGCCCGAGGCAACGAAGGCCTGATGATCAAAGATCCGCGGTCCGCGTACACGCCAGGACGGCGGGGAAAATCGTGGTTGAAGCTAAAGCGCGAGCTGGCCACGCTGGATGTGGTGGTCACGGCGGTCGAGTATGGCCACGGCAAACGTATCGGAGTTCTGAGCGATTACACCTTCGCCGTGCGCGAAGGAGAAAAGCTGGTGAACATCGGCAAAGCCTACTCCGGACTAACCGATGTCGAAATTGCAGAGATGACCAAATGGTTTCTGGAACACGTTGTGGAAGATCAAGGTTTCCGGCTTGTGGTCGAGCCAAAAATCGTCCTGGAAGTGGCCTTCAACAACATGATGCAATCCGACCGGCATGAAAGTGGATACGCGTTGCGCTTCCCCAGAATCGTGCGCCTGCGCCCGGATAAGCTGCCGGAAGATGCGGACACGATCGAGCGGGCGAGGGAGATTTTTGAGGGGCAGTAGCGGAGTTGCAGATTCAATTTTAGATTTCAGAACGCAAATCAGCCGGGTCCTTGAATCTGAAATCTTCAATGCGCTAGTGTTTGTGCTGGTGAGCTTCCTCAGTGACGGGAATTACGCAGCCGTGGGCAACCTCGCAGACTGCGTTTTCAAATTGGATGGTGGTGTGGCTGATTTGAAACTCGTGGCGCAGGCACTCTTTCAGTTCGCGGAGTATGCGCTCGCTCACCGATGGCGGAATATCGGCGATAGAAATGTGGCAGGAGAGAGCGCGAGTTTCAGAACCGATGTTCCATACGTGAAGATCGTGGACATCGTTTACGCCATCGATCAGGCGCATAGCGGCTTCGACTTGTTCGAGTTTGACGCCGCGCGGCGTTCCTTCGAGCAGGATGTTAAGGGTCTCGCGCACGATGCCGAAGCCTGACCATAAGATCAAGACTCCGATCGCGACCGAAAGCACCGGATCGATCCAGTAGCGGCCCGTGGCCATGATGGCCCAACCGCCGGCGATGACTGCACCGGTCGAAAGCGTGTCCCCGATCTCATGCAGCAAAGCGCTGCGGATATTCACATCGCTGCCGGCGCGATAAAGCATCAGGGCGATAACGCCGTTCATGACCACGCCGGCCGCGGCCACGCTCATCATCACGCCCGCATGTACGGGCTGAGGGTCCTGCAGCCGGTGGAAAGCTTCATAAAAGATGAAGCCTGACACTGCGACCAGCGACACTGCATTGACGAGAGCGGCCAGCACACCCGCGCGGTGATAGCCGTAAGTCTTCGTAGAACTGGGCGGGCGGGACTGCAGGTACACCGCAGTAAGTGAAAGCAGCAGGGCAAAAAAGTCGGAGAGGTTGTGTCCGGCTTCGGACAGCAAAGCCAGCGAGTGGGCGCGAATGCCGGCAACCACCAGCAGCACAATATAGGCGGCGGTAACCACAAGCGAAACCCGCAGAATTCGCGAGGCCTTTTCACCTCCGCCATGTGCGTGCACGTGCATAAGTCAAGTTTAAGCCGATAGAGAAAAGGCTTCAAGGCACAGCGGTAATGCAATGTGGCGCGAGCGTCCCCGCTGGTGCGGCTGCGCGGCGAACGACAACAAAATCGGCCACGGATTTTACGGATTTCCACGGATAAGTACTTTGTATACCTAGAGCCGTTCCGATACGCGCGAGATCCTTCACCCGGCTAAAGCCGGGCTCAGGATAACGTCAAAATCTTTTGTTCGCGCGCGCGGACGTCAAAATTCTTGAGGCAGCAGCGCCAATGGTTTTCGCATGAGCGAGGGCGCTCGCGTCCCCATTTCTTGATGCACTAGAATGCTTCTCGTCTTACGGCGGCAAGTTGAGGATTTTATGCAGACTGCGGAAGTGGTGATCGTGGGCGGTGGCATTGTCGGCTCCAGCATCGCTTACCACCTGGCGGCCGCAGGTTGCACCGATGTTCTGGTGATCGAGCGTGAGAGCGCGCAAGGTAAAGGATCGACCGGCAAGAGCATGGGAGGGGTTCGCGCGCAGTTCTCGACGCCGGTGAATATACAGATGTCGCTTTACTCGATTCCCTTCTATGCCAGCTTCGATGAACGGCTGGGGCATCCCGCGGGCTACCGGCCACAGGGATATTTGTTTTGCGCCACCGACCAAAAGCATTTGGACTACCTGCAAACCAACTATCGCAAACAGGTAGAGTTGGGATTGAAAGACGTGCGGTTGATCACAGCTGAGGAAATTCGCGAGCGGTTTCCCCAACTTCGCAGCGACGACATTGTCGGCGGCAGTTTTTGTCCGAGCGACGGATTCGTCGATCCTTATAGCGTCATGATCGGTTTCATGACGTGGGCTGCCGACCGTGGGGTCAAATTGTGGAAGAACGCGAGAGTTACCGGGATTCGGATTGACGGTCAAAATTCAGCGGTGGTGGAAACCTCGAAAGGAAGTGTTTCTAGTCGTACAGTGCTCAACTGCGCGGGCGCGTGGGCAGCGGAGATCGCCGGCATGGTGGGCCTGGATTTACCGGTCGAACCGCTGCGCCGGATGCTGGTTCCGACCGAACCATTCGACCAGTTTCCGCACAGCGCTCCGATGATCATCGACATGTCGAACGGCTTTCACTTCCGGCCCGAAGGTCTGGGATTCCTGCTGGCGTGGAACGATCCCGCGGAGACGCCAGGCTATAAAACTGATTTCGACGACGGATTTGTGGAGAAAATACTCACCCGGGCGGCGAACCGGGTGCCGATATTCGAGAATCTGGCAGTGAATACGAAGCGAGCCTGGGCGGGCCTCTATGAAATGACGCCCGATCATCATCCCATCCTGGGTGCGGCGCCTGGCCTCCCGGGATTCTTCCTGGCCAACGGATTCAGCGGACACGGAGTAATGCATGCGCCGGCAACGGGGAAAATTTTGTCCGACCTGATTCTTACCGGCAAGACTGATCTGGTAGACGCATCGTTGCTCGGACTGTCGCGCTTCGCAGAAGGCCGGATGATCGAAGAGACGGCAGTTTTATAGTTCTCCGCGTCGTTTGCGGCTTTTCTGTGCGAACTTTGCGGTTAAGCTTTTGAATCGATACTATGCCCGTCCAAGAAAAAAACTTCTGGCTGACTACCGCGGAGATGCCTGCCACTGACCCAGCCCTTCCCATTCCCGACGCGGTCAACGTTGCCATCATTGGAGCTGGTTTCACCGGGCTTTCGGCGGCAAGGACACTGGCGAAGCTCGGCGCCAAAGTTGCCGTCTTCGATGCCGAGACTATCGGCTGGGGAGCCAGTTCGCGCAATGGGGGCATGGTCCTGACCGGCCTCAAGCTGGGCGTTAACAAGTTGATTTCGATGTATGGGCGGGAGCGCACACAGCGCATGTATGCCGCGTCGCTGGCGACGATCGATTGCGTGGAGCAAATAATCAGGGAGGAGAAAATCGATTGCGACTTCGCACGTTGCGGACATCTGGAAGTCGCATGCAAGCAGAAACACTTTGATGACTACGCCCGTCAGATCGAGGTGATCGCGCGCGAGTTCAATCATGAGTTACGCATCGTGCCCAGAGCTGAACTGCGATCCGAGATCGGGTCGTCGATTTATTTCGGCGGCATGGTGGACGAAGTCAGCGCTGGATTGAATCCCGCGAAGTATGTTGCAGGGCTGGCGCAGGCAGCCATCAAGGCAGGCGCGACCGTCTGTGAAAATACGCGGGTGGAGAAAATTGAGCGTGAATGCAGGCAGGGAATGTCGCGCTGGCGAATCACTACTTCTCGCGGAGCGCTCTGGGCGCGCGAAGTTTTCGTTGGTAGCAGCGGTTACACCGGCGCGGCCACTCCGGCGCTGCGCAAAAAGCTGATCCCGATTGGCTCCTACATCATCACCACCGAAGTCCTGCCCGAAGCGCTGGCGCGCGAGTTGAGCCCGCGCAATCGCATGATTTACGACTCCAAGAATTATCTCTACTACTATCGTCTTACTCCCGACCGGCGGATGTTGTTTGGCGGGCGAGCGGCGTTTTTTCCCGAAACCGTAGACTCGATTCGCCGGAGCGGCGAAATCTTGCGGCAGGGGATGATCGATGTCTATCCGCAATTGCGCGATGTAAAAGTCGAATATGTCTGGGGAGGCACGCTGGACTTCGCGTTCGACATCATGCCGCATGCCGGAGAGATGGATGGAATCCACTATGCGGTCGGCTATGCGGGACATGGTGTGGCCATGGCGACCTGGCAGGGCCAGCAAATGGCGAAGATGATTGCCGGAGAGAAGCCGGAAAATCCGTTTGTGGGGATTCCGTTTCCCGGCGCGCCGCTCGGACTTTACAACGGCAGACCCTGGTTTTTGCCATTCGCCGGGGCGTGGTACAAGTTTCTGGACTGGGTAAGTTGAGTTAAAAATCAGCCACGGATTTCCACGGATAAATCTTTTTTTGTAAATGGGAATTAGGTTTTGCAAAGAGGTTGGGGCATTCCTGGCAGCGGCACCGACGGTTTTCGCACGAGCGGGGCACTCGCGCCCACATTTTTAGAACTTAGACTTTACGAACGAATAAATACACCACCGGTCCCACAGCCATCGCCGCCGGACCCCATATCAGGCCATAACGGTCGCTGCCCATCAGGGCCACGGCGCTCATGATTACCACGGCCGCCACAGAATACATCAGCCCCGCGCGTCCACCGGGAATTACGTATGGCCGTGGCATCTCCGGTTTCTTGCGACGCAACTGCCACGCCGCCAGAACCGTCAGGACCGTGGTCGCGACCCGTAGCCAGTTGTAGATGCTAATGAGCTCGACCAGCGAATGCAGCGCCAGCAGGCCATAGACTGCCGCCGAGGTGATGATGGCAATCCACGGGGTTCCGTAACGGCGATGCCGTCCGGCCAACGCCTGCGGGAGATATCCATCTTCGGCCATGGCAAAGGGCATGCGCGTGGACGCGAGAATGGTGCCGTTGAGCAGCGCGACCTGGGTAACCATCGCCGCCGCGAACATCCAGGCGCCAAGCCAGCGACCTCCGATCAGTTGCGCGGCGGTGGGGAAATATCCGGTGTGCCAGCTCTGCCAGTTGCCCAGGGCCGCGAGCGATACCATAGTCGGCAGAAAGTAAGCGGCGATCGACATGGGCA
Organism: Terriglobia bacterium; assembly: GCA_963733545.1. Classification (GTDB taxonomy): domain Bacteria; phylum Acidobacteriota; class Terriglobia; order Terriglobales; family Acidobacteriaceae; genus JAIQFF01. Next base: position 1,201,725 of record CAVTDQ010000007.1, on the reverse strand, counting down.
CGACCAGCGCCAGGGCCAGCGGATAACTGCGGCGGGGATTGTCTACTTCTTCCGCGACGGTCGAACACTGTTCGTATCCGGAATAGAGCCACAGCCCCAACGCCAGCCCTATACCAAAGACGTGAAACGAAGGTTGATGGGGCGGGACGGCGGGAATGAAGGGATTGTGGTGCCACTTGGTCAGGCCAATCACGATCAGCACCAGAACCGGAAGGAGAATAAAAAGTTCGAGGATGGTGGCGAACTTTCCTACCATCTCGATGCCGCGCACGTTGATGTAAGTGATGACCGCGACGATCGCCAGTGAGACAATGTAGTGCCGCCATCCCGTGAGTTCGGGGAAATAGAAGCCGAGGTAGTCGGCGAACTGAACCGCGTAAACGCTGCCCAGCAGGAATGAGGCGCACCAGTTCCACCAGCCGGCGAGAAACCCCCAAAAGTCTCCGAACCCGGCGCGTACCCAACGATAGAAACCGCCCTCGACCGGCATGGCGGTGGTCAGTTCCGCCGACACCAGCGATACCGGAATGCACCAGAAGAAAGGAATCACCAGGAGGAAGATCAGGGTCATACCCGGGCCGGAAGTGGTAACCATGTCTTCCAGCCCGAAGGGGCCGCCGGTGCAGTACGAAAACATTACCCAGACGAAGTAGAAGAGGCCGGCTTTTTTGAGGGCAGACTTCGCGGGCGTGGGCACGGGCTGGATTATAGCGATTTTGGATTTTAGATCTGAGATTTTGGATTTTAGATCTAGATTTCAGATTGAAACCCGAATCGATTGGGCCGACGGTTTTCAATCTGAAATCTGAAATCACAAATCTGAAATCACAACTTTGTGAGATCGAATAAAGCGGAGGGCAGGATGCCCTCCGGACAGCCGGCGGGACGCCGGCGCTACTTTGTTTGCGTCGTTCGAATGGACGGCGGACTGGTGGGCCGATCTGCAATCAACCATCTGAAATCAAATAAAAAGCCTCCCGCTTGCGTGGGAGGCTTTTCGGTGAAGGGCTTAAGTCTTATTTATTTCGGGGGCGCGGGCTGGTCCTGAGTGGACGGAGCCGGAGCTGCGCCACTTGAAGCCAGGGTCTCAAGATCATTCTTCAGCAGGCTGATCTCAACCCGTCCACCGCTGGTGCGCTTGGTCTTGGCGGCATCGTCGCCAGCTGCCGTAGGGACCGGGGCGTTGCCCATGCCAACCACGTAAATCCGGTAAACCGGAATTTCGTGATTGAGCACCAGGTAGCGCACTACCGCGTCCGCCATCTTCTGTGAGGTGGCGATTGCGGACTGGCCGTGACCCGACGAGAAGCCCTGCACTTCGATGATGTACCCGCGCTGATCTTTCAACGGGGTCGCCATCTCGTCAAGAGCAGTCTTGGCGTTGGTGCTGAGCACGCTCTGACCGGGACGGAAGCGAATCTCGGTCTGGTTCGAGGCCTTGTACTGGTCGATGTTGCCAACGACCTGCTCCACGGTAGTGAGGCGGGTGTTCGCCTGGGTCGCGGTCTGCTGCGCCATCGTAGCTTTGTTGCCGGCATCAATGGCGTGCTGGTCGGCTTCGTTGGCCTTGGTCGATGCCAGACGAATACCTTCCTGAGCGCGCGAATCGGTGTCCTTAATCATCTTGCCGTTGGAAGAAGTCAGTTCATCCAACTCGTTGACGCGATCGCGGATCGGAGCAGTCTGCCGCTGAACATACTTCTTGCGGGCAAACGGATTGACCTTGCCCCAGAAGCCTTCATGCGTGTCCGGCTGCAGGGCAGGTTTGCCGCTGGCGCCACTGGTCGAAGTTGCTGCACTCTGGTCGGTTGTCTGCGAGGCGGAAGCGGCTGGTTGATCTTGTGTGGTAGAACCGGTCTGCTGCGCGAAAACTGGAAGCGCGAGCACACCGGCGAGAAGCAGCGCAACGAATAGGCGATTCTTCATATTTTCTAAGTCCTCCGGGAGGAGCCCGATGCTCTCTCCAGCATTCAGACAAAAACTCTGGCGTTTTTAAATGCCCGACGCCTGCTTGTATATAACAGGTCTAATGCCAAACCAGGCCAAAACTAAGTCGTTAGCCAACAACACATTGTAACCCTGCGCGTCGGCGAGCGAACGTTAAAACGGGGGGCTACGAGTAATTTTGGCGGAATCCGATATAAAAACTTCGGGTGACTCAAAGCCGCAAAAAAATGCATTATTCCGGTTACTTTCGCGGTTACCGATGCTTTCATATCCCCTCGCATTCCGGATGTTTAGATGCATATCGGGCTTCCCGCAGACATTGAAAATTTGACGGATTGAGACAATGGACGGATTGTTGGATTCGGATTTACGGGTTTGAACCCTCACTGGCCGCATTGGGTTTAGGCTTTTAATTCGTCAATCCGTAAACTCGTAAATCCAACAATAGTCCTCGAGGATCCCGCACCGCGTTTCCGCCCTACGGTGCTAGACTTTCCTCATGCTGGCTGACTACGCGGTACGCGTAGAACAATCTCGCGGACGCCGGTTTCCTGAGACTCAGCATCCTTACCGCAATGACTTCCAGCGCGACCGCGACCGGGTTATTCACGCCCGCGCCTTCCGCCGGCTGGAAGCCAAGACCCAGGTTTTTACCCGCCGTTTCTCCGACCACTTTCGCAACCGGCTCACCCACACCATTGAAGTAGCGCAAATCGCCCGCACGGTTGCCGGCCAGCTGGGTTTGAATGTCGATCTGGTAGAGGCGCTTGCCCTGGTTCACGACGTGGGGCATCCTCCGTTCGGGCATGCCGGTGAAAAAGCCCTGGACACTGCCATGCGGGAGCACGGATTATTTTTCGATCACAATCTGCATGCGCTACGGATCGTCGAAGATTTCGAAGTCCGCTACGCACGTTTTCGGGGATTGAATCTTACCTTCGAAGTGCGTGAAGGGATCATTAAGCACTCACGCGATTATCCTGCGAACCAATTCCCCGAACTGGCGGAGTATTTGCTTGACCAGCGGCCGCCGCTGGAGGCGCAACTGATCGATCTGTGCGACGAAATCGCCTATGCCACCTCTGATCTGGATGATGGCTACGAGGCCCATCTATTAACACTCGAGCAGTTGCGCGAGGGTATGCCGGTTTTCGACCGCTTTTTTCGCGAGGCAGAGCAGGCGTATCCCATGGCTGCGGAGAAACTGAAGTTCAACGAGGCGGTGAAAAAGATCCTTGATCGTATGGTCGGCGATCTGATTCACAATCTACAGGATCGAATCTCCGCGGAGGGCGTTGGCACGCTCGAGGACGTGCGCGCATGCCCCCGGCGCCTTGCCGTTTTCAGTCCCGAGGTTGAGGAAGAGCGGCGTGGCGCCAAGGAATTTCTGTACAAAAATCTTTATTTCAGCGCCGCGCTTGATCCGGAGAAAAACGATGCCGAGCGCGTCATCAAAGATCTGTTCGAGTTTTGGATGGCCAAGCCCGCGAGTCTGCCGCATGGGTATCAGGAGAAGGCAGGCGTCGAACCGCTCCCCCGTGTGGTGTGCGACTACATTGCGGGGATGACTGACAACTTTATTTATGAGCAGCATGCCAGATATTGCGGCGGGAATTTGGTTGCGGGTTAGATTAGGAACGGCGGACGCAGGCGCTCCCCGGCCATTGGGTGGCCCCGCGCTGGATCCTTCGAGACTTCGTCTCTCTGGATGACGTCTTTCTTTTGGAAGAGATCTTGTTTCGGAATCGGGAACGAATATGAATACCGACCACGTTCTGACTCAGTAACTTGCCTCTCCTGACCCCGGGCCTCATATACTTTGGGGGTTTGCCCGCCAACTCCGGGTATGTGCCACCCGGCGCCGGCCAGCATCTAGCTTTTGTCTGACCGAACACGGAGACCGCTGATGGCTTTGAAGACTATTTCCCTCGAACAGGAGATCAATCCCTGGGAGGCTCAGGCCGCCCGTTTCGACTTTGCTGCCCAGAAGTTGAACCTGGACGAAGGTTTAATGAAAGTCTTGCGGTATCCCACGCGGGAAATCATCCTTCACATTCCGGTCATGATGGACAACGGCCATCTTGAAGTTTTTACCGGTTTTCGGGTGCAGCATTCCATTGCGCGCGGGCCCGCCAAGGGCGGTTTGCGCTATTCCCCGGATGTCACGCTGGACGAAGTCCGCGCACTGGCGAGCTGGATGACCTGGAAGTGCGCCGTGGTCAATATTCCGTTCGGCGGGGCTAAGGGTGGGGTCATATGCGATCCCCACAAGATGTCGCAAGGCGAACTTGAGCGCATGACCCGCCGCTACACAGCGGAGCTGGTCGAGTTCATCGGGCCGGAAAAAGATGTTCCCGCGCCGGACATGAACACCAATGAGCAGACTATGGCGTGGATGATGGACACCTATTCCATGCACATGCGGCAGACGGTTACCGCCGTGGTCACTGGCAAGCCGATCAATATCGGCGGATCGCGCGGACGCCGCGAGGCCACCGGCCGGGGCATCATGATCGTGTGCGACGAGGCGGTCAAGAAACTCGGCCTTAGCCCGGAGTCAACCCGTGTAATCGTTCAGGGTTTCGGCAACGTCGGCTCGAACGCGGCTCGCCTGATGGCGGAGGCCGGTTACAAGGTGATCGGAATCGTTGAAGTAGATGGCGGCCTGGTCAACAAGAACGGTATCGATGTCGATGCGCTGTGGGAACACCGCCAGCGCCACGGCAGCACTCAGGGTTTTACCGGCGCCTCCGCCGAAGACCCGGCGGAGCTGCTGCTTGCGGAGTGCGAGATTCTTATCCCGGCAGCCACCGAGAACCAGATCACAAGTCGTAACGCGGATCGCATCAAGTGCAAGATTCTGGCTGAAGGCGCCAACGGACCGACCACGGCGACGGCCGACGACATCCTCGCGGATAAAGGTGTGTTCGTCATTCCGGATATTCTCTGCAATGCCGGCGGTGTAACTACTTCTTATTTCGAGTGGGTGCAGGACCGTCAGGGATATTTCTGGAAGGAATCGGTGGTCAACGAGCAGCTCGAACACATCATGAAGGGCGCATTTGACGATGTGGTCCGTTTCTCCGAGACTCACGGCGTAAACAATCGTATCGCGGCTTATATGCTGGCGATCGATCGTGTTGCCTATACCATCCGGCAACGCGGAATATACGCTTAGCGCAGGGTCAGGGTAGCCCCCTTCAGGGCTAACCGCGCCCTGATCTTGACGTCATCCTGAGAGACGAAGTCTCCAAGGATCCAGCGCGTACTATCACGGTCCTCGAAAAGGCGAATCAGCTCCGCGCCAGATGCTTCACAAGCTCAGCATGACGTCCTATCATGGAGCGATAAATTAGCCAGCCGTTCTTGACGTCATCCTGAGAGACGCAGTCTCGAAGGATCCTGCGCGGAGCTATTACCGACCCCTAATCACTCAACCGGGGGCAGTTCCCCATCACCTCTGGTTTTTCCCGAGTTGACCCTTACCCAGCCAGATGTCATTATTGTGCCCCGCTGGCCTGCGAAAGCGCTTACGGCGGGCTTTCGCCATTGACTCCGGCCGCTCCGACTGAGAAAGGAAATCATGAACAGACTTCACACTAAATTAGGCATATGGATGATCGCGCTCTGCATGTTTTTTGTGCTGAGCGGGGTTTCTCTGATGGCGCAGGCGCAGACCAGCACCACCGACGACCAATCTGCGACCACTACGACCAGCAAAAAGAAAAAGAAGAAAAAGACTGCCGACGCTGCGGCTGCGGATAGTCAGTCAACAGACGCAACTACTGCGGCACCCGCAACCACCAAGAAGAAGAGCAAGAAAACCGCGGACGCTGCCGCAACCGATTCGGCCAGCACCACCCCGGCCGATACTACGGCCACGAAAAAGACCCGCAAGAGCAAGAAAGCCGCCGCGGATACCACGGCCGCCGCTCCCGCCGCGGACGCCAGCACGGCAACACCCGGCGACACCACCGCCACGAAAAAGACCCGCAAGAGCAAGAAAACGGCTACAGACAACGGCACTGCAACTCCAGCCGCGGATGCGGCCAGCGCCACGCCCGCGGACACGACCGCAACCAAGAAAACCCGCAAGAGCAAGAAGACAGCGACAGATACCGGCGCATCGGCTCCGGCTGCGACAACCGCTCCGGCAAGCCAGCCTGCTTCTGCTCCCGCGCCGGCAGCGGCTCCGGCAAGTTCGGCGACGACTGCGGCCAATTCATCAGCTCCTTCCGCCGCAAAAACGAGTCACAAGACTGCTGCCACCAATGCCAGCGTTTCCGACTCACAAGTGGCTTCGGCTAAGTCCAGCGGGATGGTATGGGTCAATACCGACAGCGGGGTCTATCACAAGGGTGGCCGCTGGTATGGAAAAACCAAGACTGGAAAATTTATGAGCGAGGCGGACGCTAAAGCCGCTGGTTACAAAGCATCGGAGAAAGACTAAGGAGAAACTATGAAGACCAAAAACCTGATTCGCAGAGTTCTATTGTCGTTTTTCGCCATCGCCCTGCTTGCCTCCGTGGCCACGGCACAGACAAAAACCACCAAGAGCTCGAAGGCCAGCGATACCGCCATGTCGGCCCCGGCAGACGCCGATTTGCTGGACATCAATTCGGCAACCAAAGACCAGTTGTCCGCGCTGCCCGGAATCGGCGACGTTTATTCGCAGAAGATTATCGATGGCCGTCCCTACGCGAAAAAGACGGACCTGACCCGCAAGAAAGTTATTCCTGCGGCTACCTACGCCAAGATTAAAGACAAGATCATCGCCAAACAGAAATAGCTTTCACCGTACTTTGGCAGATAGCAGTCCACCGGAGGCGCCGACGGTTTAAACAATTGGCGGCGCCCCCTGTGGGTATCCATCGGCAGATTGAAGAAGGAGATGTTATGAATTTTCTCGAGGACATGGCTGGCAAGGAACTCAGCGGAATGATGGCAAACAGCTCGAATCCGCTGGCGTCGACAATTATCCAGATGGTCAACAACCAGCCCGGCGGTCTTTCCGGACTGATTCAGCAATTTCACGAAAAGGGCCTGGGAAGTCTGGTGAGTTCGTGGGTGGGGACAGGACAGAACCTGCCAATTTCCCCCAATCAGGTTCAAGAAGTGTTGGGCAACGAGCAGGTAAAAGAGATTGCCGCCAAGGCCGGTATTTCTCCCGAGGCCGCCAGTTCCCATTTGTCCCAGCTGCTGCCCATGTTGATCGACAAACTTACCCCCAACGGGCAGGTTCCCCAGACATCGTCCATGATGGAAGAGGGAATGAATATGTTGAAGAACCTCGGCGGTCTACCGAAAACCGGCACTGAGGGCTAAGCAATCGAGCAGCGTGAGTGGGCAGGCTTGACTGGGAACATTCAAGAACGCAGTCAGAGAGGCCCATTGGTTTTATGATCGGCGCAGTTTCATTGCTTTCGCCATTACCGGTGGAGGATAATGAGTTGTTGCCAGCCTTCGATCGTGAACTGGCGGCCTGCGCCTGTTGTGAATCTGCCCAATTCCATAACGCTGACGCGCATCTTCAGCATTCCACTGTTGATGTGGCTGCTTTCGACCAACCATTTCCGGTCATTCGGGGGCGAGCAGGAGTTGCTGGCGTCGGCGCTGTTCATCGCAGCTTCCATCACTGACGGCATCGACGGATATCTGGCGCGGCGGCGTGGCCAGATTACGACCATGGGGATGCTGCTTGACCCCCTGGCCGATAAGCTCCTCATCGCGGCAGCTTTCATCACCCTGGTGCAATACAATCCCGGCCTGGTTCCCGCGTGGGTTGCCGTGGTCATCATTGCCCGCGAATTTTTGGTGAGCGGCCTGCGCTCCATCGCTGCCTCCGAGGGTTTTACCATTGAGGCCAGCGAATTGGGCAAGTTCAAGATGCTGGTGCAGATCGTTTCTGTGGTCGCGGTAATTCTCGATCATCACTGGAAAGAATGGCCGGTAGGTCCGTACATTTTTCCGGTCCACTGGATCGCATTTGTGGCCATTTGTTTCATGGTGTTTTTGTCGATGGCGTCGGCGCTCGATTACTTTGTAGCATTCTGGTCGAAGATCGATCGCCATGTGGTCAAGCGCCGGAAGCGCGCCTTCGTCCTCAGCCGGCGGAGAAAACGCGATGTGCCCGCTACCTGATCATCGGCTGATCTCTGTATCGACCCAATCTCATCCGGACGAGTTTTCTCCCGAGGAACGCGCCTTGCTGTTGCGGCTGGCGCATGACTCGATAAATGCGGCTTTCGAGCAGCGCGAAATCGCGCTGGAGGCGCCCACTGCGCACCTTGCCGAACCGCGGGGCGTCTTCACCACGCTTTATTATCGCGGCGGTCTGAGAGGTTGCGTTGGATACGTGCTGCCCGTGGCTTCCCTGTTTCGCACCGTGGTGGAAAGCGCGCGCGGCGCCGCCTTCAACGATTCGCGTTTCGCACCGGTGACCCAGGAAGAAGCTGCGGAACTAAGAGTTTCACTGAGCGTGCTCTCTCCGCCGCAGCCCATCGCACCTGAAGAGGTTGAAATCGGACGGCACGGTTTGCTGGTCAGCCTGCCTCCATACCGAGGCCTGCTGCTCCCGCAGGTCGCGGTAGAGCATGGATGGGACCGAACTATCTTTCTCGAACAAACCTGCGTGAAAGCCGGGCTGCCAACGAACGCATGGCAGCAGGGCGCTCGCCTCGAAGCCTTCACCGCGGAAACCTTTGCCGATTCTGAGTAGAGCGGCGCTCGTTGTCATCCTGAGGGAGGAGAATCGCCCGCTTGCGGACGATTCGACGAGTCGAAGGACCCCTAGAGCTCCTTAGGTTTCGGCCGGGTGGGATTTGCCCCTTTATAAATCAAGATGGCGTTTTTCGTGGAACTCATAGCGGTCCTTCGAATGCGTGATTGTTTCGCTTCGCGAAGCAATCACTCCGCTCAGGATGACAGAGGTGCGATGACGGAGTTGCGATGCCAGCGTGGCTTGAGGCCGGAGGGGTGCGAACTATCTTCCTCGAACAAAACTTTCAGCTCGTTGTCATCCTGAGGGAGGAGGGTCGTCCGCTTGCGGACGATTCGACGAGTCGAAGGACCTCTATAGTTCCTTAGGTTTCGCCCGGGTGGGATTTGCCCTTTATAAAACGAGATGGCGTTTTCGTGGAGCTTATAGGGGTCCTTCGACTACGTGATTGCTTCGCGAATGCGAAGCAATCACTCCGCTCAGGATGACAATTATCCGGAGCAGGGTGGCACAAAAAAAGGAGGCCGAAGCCTCCCTATAAAAATCTCTCCCCTAAGCAAACTTACTGCTGATCGAGTTCTACGTTGTCTCCGACGTGCACGTCTTCGAGCGCGAACACGATCATGCCGGTAGCGGTCGTGGGGGTGGTGTTGATGACCACGATCTCTCCCACTGCGCGGCGGGGCATGTCAGCTACCCGGATCGACGGCCCTTTGGTCTTGGTGAACATGTGTCCTTCAATGGATGGCGGACGCTTCTGGGTATCTTCGGCGGTGGACGCCTTGAACGAAAGCGAATCCACGGGGTCGCGCAAGTCAGCTTCGTACGTGCGCACCGCGCGGAAGTAGTCGCCTACCTTCACGCCCTGGTTGCCGCCGACGTTCATGTAAATCTTTGAACCCGTACCCAGCAACAGATCGAAATCCTTGGCCAGCACAATCCGTCCGCTGGCTTTGCCATTGCTCGGCATAAGACGGTCAAAGTGCTCCGGCATGTGGAACGAAACCGCCGGCTTCTCGGTGAACGGAATGGCGGTATCTCCGGGGACGATGGCTTCGCAACTGAATTCAACATGGCCTACGGCCATTTTGTTGCGGGTATCGACGATGCGAACCCGGCCCAGCTCAGAATAGGGCTGTCCCATCGACTTCAGCATGGAGTGCTGACCGGCGAAGAGCTCGTACTGGTTGGGATCCACCAGTTCACGCACAATCTCGTACTGCTGGCCAACCTGGTAGCCCTGACCAGACAGAAACACGGTGTCGTTGGTGGCGAATTTGGTGGTGTTGGGGCTTTCGATGCCGCCGGCGACAAACCTAGCGTCGGGCAATAGCTCTTTGCTGACAAACCCGCCGCAGTACATGTCGGCTTTGGTCGGTGTCTGTACCCGCTCAATCGGAAATGTGCCGACCGTGGGTTCGGTGTTTTGAGGAGCAGCCTGGTCCGCCGGGGTGGAGTCGGCTTGCTGCGCCGCTGCCGCGACCGTCAGGCACAGTAACAGCAACAGTCCTGTTTTCTTCATGTTACCTCCAAAATCGAGGCCGGGCCCCCGCCGGCTTTTTCTCGCTATCTAGCGCAAATGAAAGGGCTTCCAAGTCGGACAGTAACAAGGGGACGGAACTCGGTCAAGGTTACGCTGGTGTTATCGCGAGGAGGTTAAATAGTTTTCTGGCGCCAAGTTGCCATAATCCGTTGTTGCATCTGCAATTACGCGCCTGTAATATCCCCAATCGTTCTACATCATGATCGCAGCCCCCAACAGTTACATCGCCAGGCTCCTGCCTCTGCGCCTTCCCCGAGTATGCGTGGCTGTAACCGACACCGATCCTGCCAACCTGGTGGACAAGGCGGAGGCGCTGGTTCGGGATAACAGCTTTCTGGAGTTCAGGTTAGACTATCTGCCCCGTCCCGCGGTTGCGCTCGGCCGCATCAAGCGCTTCATGGAATACCATCCTCACGTGGTGGCCATTGCGACCTGCCGGCGCGCAGCCAGCGGCGGAAAATTCAAAGGCTCGCTGGCATCGCAGCTGGATATTCTGGCCAAGGCCAGTGCCTCAGGCTGCCAATTACTGGATATCGAACTGCAGAGCGCGGTCAAATGCAAACCCGAGCAGATACAGCGCCTGCGGACAAAGTCCGCCTTGATTCTCTCCTACCACGATTTTCGCGCCACCAAGAATCTGGAACAGACTCTGGAGAAAATGCTGAAGTTTCCCGCCGATTTTTACAAAATCGTCGGCACGGCCACGACACTTTCCGACAACGTGACCATGATGAAATTTCTGGAGAAATTCGGCGATCGCCATTCTCTGGTCGGCCTGTGCATGGGTGAGCAAGGCATCATCAGCCGCCTGCTCGGAGTACGGGCCGGCAGCGTGTTCACTTTCGCCGCGGTCACTCCCGACGAAAAGACTGCTCCCGGCCAGATCACATCGCAGGAGTTGCGCAATACTTATCGCATCGAGCAGATGGACGCGGCCACCAGAATTTATGGCGTGGCTGGCGATCCGGTGGCGCACTCGCTTTCGCCGGTCATCATGAATACGGCGCTGCGGCGGGAGAATGTGAACGGCGTCTACCTCGCCCTCCATGCCAAAGCGTTGAAAGATCTTTTAAGCTGCGTGCGGGATATTCCAATCCACGGCATGTCGATCACCATGCCTTATAAGGAAGCCATCCTTAAGCACCTCGATAACACCGATTCGCACACCACCAAAATCGGCGCGTGCAACACCGTGGTGCGGGCACAGGATGGAAAGCTTTACGGATTCAATACCGACGCCGCGGGCGTGGTGCGGCCGCTGGAACAGCGGATCACGCTGGAAAAGGCCAGGATTCTGGTTCTGGGCGCGGGCGGCGCGGCCCGGGCGGCAGTTTTCGGACTCAAGGAGCGCGGCGCAGAAGTATTCATTCTCAACCGCACGGCTGGCCCGGCGCAAAAGCTGGCCCGCCAGGCCAGAGCAAAAACGGTAAAACGCACGGATCTGAAAAAGCTCGCCTTCGATGTCATCATTAACGCGACCCCGGTGGGTATGGGGAACACGCGCGACTCTCCTCTGAATGAAAATGAAATCAAGGCGCGCTACGTCTTCGACATGATCTACGACCCGGTTGAAACCCGGCTCATGAAGCTGGCCAAAGAGCGTGGTGCTGAAGTAATTCCAGGAATCGAGATGTTCGTCCACCAGGCGGCACGCCAGTTCGAAATATGGACCGGCAAACCTGCTCCGTGGGACGACATGCTGCGGGTAGTTACTCTGGCGTTGCAGGAACGCACCGCCGCCCGGCAATCTCTCAAGCAATAATTTGTTGCCAGTGTGGGGCGGGCCGCCCTCGCTCGCCGATCTTGTTTTGAATTATTGGATTGAACCGCGACCTCAGCTAGACCTTCAAAAGAATCGACTTCAAAATCGGCGGCGAGCGCGCCCGCCCTACACACGTACATAAAAAAAGCCGGCCCCGTTTAGAGGGCCGGCCGGGTTCGTTCGAACTAGTAGGGTTTGAAATCCTGCCAGTAGGTCAGGTTCACGACGTCCTGCAACATCGGTGTGCCAGGCGGCAGCTTTGCCGGATCCTGGAACGCGGTGTCGAAGTAGAAGTTACGATTAGGGGCGCCGTAGACCATGGTGCAACACTTAAAAGTCCCTGTCGCATACTGTGAGTAGTACAAACTGACCAGCGATCCTCGATAACTGAGCGTCGCTCCACCCCAGGTTTCGAGGAGCCGCAGAAAGTTGTGAACTCCACCGTCGGTTCCGAAGTCAGCCCCGATGCCGTTACCGGCAGCCGGTTGGGGGAAGTTCATGTTCTTGCCGCCTGCGATCGCCAAACGATAGAAAGTCGGAGCGGCGACGCGGTTGCCAAGGTTCAACGCATTTTGCATGCTGCCAATATCCGACCAATTGTTGGACAGCAACGTTACGGCGTCAGCGATGACTGCAGCCGCGGAGTGATTGATGTCAGCCGTACCCGTCACCGGCGTTCCCCACCAGGGGTCGCCCGCGTTGGTGTTGTAATCCCCGAAGATATAAACGGGATTTTCCGCAGCCACGGTGAAGCCACCCAACCCCGTATCAGGTCTCACTGGCAGGTTATTCAGGCTGCCATCAATCAGGCGTAGTGCATGGCGGGCGCCGGTGACAATGTTCTGCCGTCCACCGTTAAGGCAATCCACACCTTTATAGGGGTTGCCGGTTGTGTTGATTCCGAATGCGGCATTCAACCCGCTGCCCACGTTGACTGATCCCCAGGTATCAGGGAAAGGAACAGCCGCTTCATCGACTTCGTCGACGTTTTCCGGTGAGAATCCGGTCGGACCTTTCGGTTCGAGTACTCCGTCCGGAGTTCCAGTCGCTGAATTGGAGTTGATCACATCTTCAAATCCGTACTCTCCCGACGTTACGTTGCCGTGATTCGGGTCGAGACGCATGCCGCGACGGTCGGAGAAGAACACCAGATAACCATTCTGGCTGCTGAATTCGACGTTGAGGCCAGTTCCACCGCCGGTATTTCCGATCAGCCACTGGTTCAGGTTGCCTACGTCGAGTTCCACTGCGTTCATGATGCCGTTGGCGTAGCACTGAGTTCCGGCCAATCCGGTACCGGTGGTCGAGTCGCGAGGGAAGCCCTCGCGTGGATCGTAGAAATTGATGGGATGCCAGCTGAACTGCGAATTCGCACCGGAGAAGTTCTGCGGGCCGTCCAGGGCATTGATGGTCCGCGTTCAAATCGCGATCGAAAGCCTGTTTCTGGAAGATCAGAATCGCGTTGGGATGTACCGGGTTTCCACCCGCCGGAGCTGTGGGGATTGTAGAGCCGCGGGCGAAGCCGAGTTGCAGCCACTGCGTAGTCACACCAATCCAGGCGCCGGCGGCATTTTTATATTCAACCCGCAACCATCCGTCCACCAGGGGCCACTGGTTGGCAGCGGGCGCGGGTACGCAAGTATTAGGAGGAAGCGGAGCTACCGCGACTGGCGGCCCCTTCCACGAAGGTTCATAGGTTTGCCCTACCAGCGCGACCTGTTGCGCCGGTAGCTGGGCCATGGCCAGAGGATAAACAGTTCCACCCACGTTGAAGGTCCTGCCACCCACGCAGGCCAAATCCAGATTGATATTTTGCGCGTCACCCACGAGTCCCGGCCGGTCGGGTACCAGATCCTGCTCGCTGCTCGCCAGCAGGATACGGATGTTGGCCTTGTTGAATTCGCGCGACGATCCGGTTGGCGATGAAGCCACTTCACCCAGGGGCGGCTTGCGAATGATCTGAATCTGTTGTGCCGAGCCGTTTGCACCCTGCACGAAAGGCAGTTTGAGCGGCTGGACTGCCATGGAGTCGGCATTGCCGATCATGGAATTGAACACCGTGGTCGATGTGTTCTTCCAGGTCGCCAGGGGTGTTTGCACACCGGCCGGCGGAATTCCGCCACTCCAACTAGCCATGGGAATGGTGAACTTCAAGCAGCCCGCATTACTTGTCGCATTCGGTGGGTCGCAATTATGGTCGGTAAAGGGTATGTAGACATCGCCCTGGTAGGCTCCGCCTGAACTGTAATTGTTGGCCAGGCGGTCGCGAATGATCTGTCCTACGGCGGTAGTCTTCGCATCGATGATAAGTGGTCCCGAGTTGGCCGCCAGAAACAGGTTGCCGTTAGTGTGAACGCGGCCCTGAAAGGCAAACGGAGGACCAGCGAAATAACTCAAGTCGCTATCGGAAAAAACGCCGAACTGGAAAACCGGAATCAACGCTACTTCCACTCCCCGCGTCATGTTTACTGAAGCTCCGCCCGGACGGGTAGCGGCGACTTTCAAGGTCAAAGGAATGATTTCGGCGCTAAGGCCGGCATTGTTTCCTGAACTAATGACGCTGACGGTGGCAGCGGGATTGCCATTGGCATCAGGGGTCCAGGTAATATTCTCCTGGTAATTCATGCCATTGATCATGGTGCTATCGGGCGGCGTGGTGGTCAGATTTGTGAGCTGTGCCGGGGTGGGAGATTGGGACTGCTGGTAGAGAGCCGCGAGATTCGCGGTCAGCAACTCCATGCCCGATTCTGCGCCGTAATAGGCCCGATTGGTCTCCAAATCATTGTTGCCCGACTGACCTGCGCCATGGACCATGAACAACAGGCTCACCGCGATGGCGGATAACAGTACGAGCACCAGCAAACTGGCGATAAGTGTGAATCCCCGTGATCGGCCTTTTACCGTACGCATAGTCTTGGTCTCCTGAAACCCTGTATCTCCTTCGACTTTGATCTTTACCGCCCACAACCGAACTTACTCCGCTAGTTATATCGATCCTTGAACGAGAGGCTGCGCGTGCTGACCGAAGTGCTGAGCGCTGTACTTCTCGACTTATTTCCGAAAGAACTTAACGTTTGTCCCATAAGTTGAATGTTCACCTTATGGATCTGAGTTGGAGAGAAAGGCGCACCCAATGGATTGCTGACTCCTGAGCAAGCTGGGCCATTGGTTCCATCGCACAGATCGTAGGTGACTGTCAGGTTGATGATGTTGTCGGCCACGGGCGAGGGCGCCTGTCCGTTAACTTGACGCATCAAGCGGGGAGGCTGCGAAGTTGCAGCCGCCGGAACTTCAATAAAATATGTTACTGCCCATATCCGTGTTGCCACGGCGGAGCCGACTGGAACAAGGACCTTGATATTGCCTGCCAGCGCACCCGACTGGTTCATTTTCAAAGGGTCACCGTTGGCGAATGCAACATTCGTGCTTCCGTTCGCCTGGGGTGTGATTCCAGTGATTTCACCAACCGCTTTTCCGCTGCCGTTTGTAAGCAAAATCAAATCGCCCACCTGCAATCCCGTGGGTGACTGGATTGCTGGGAATCCTGCCGGCGGAACTGCAGGGGGTTTGAAATTGACCATATCGCCGTTCGGATTGGCGGCCGGGAAAGTAGTCTGGTACTGGCTAAGTGGAAAGGCATAGTCCGCATAAACGACGGTTATCGCGTCGGACGCGGCTCCGGTGGCCGTAACCGTGGCTGGGCCTCCGAGCTCAAGACCGTTGCCTGGTCCGGAAATAATCCCGTACATAAAATTAGGAATTACCGCGGCTCCTACCTGGCCATTTGGATATCCATTGTTCGCCAGCCACGACTTCGTAGCATCAACCGCAAAAAGAGAATCCACTGCGCCGTTGCCGTTGGGTAAGGCCATGCCGCCGGAAGGAAGGCCTGAGCCTGCCATGCTTACGTCCTTGGCAATTAGGTTGAGCGAGGCACGAAGAGTTTGCTGCATCTCGGACGACTGCGAAACCAGGATCGACGCATCCATGCCGCTTTTGAAAAGCTGGGTGGTAGCGGCCAGGACGGTCAAGCCCAAGGCGGTTGCGATCAGCAACTCGACAAGACTGAAACCGCGCGCTTTGTGTTTGTTCGATCGCATCTCTCTCCTCTTAGCGGTACGAAGAAATCAGGGCTTGTATCTGGTATGTTCGAAACCAACCCTGCGGCACCGGATAACGCACTGAAACCGTGATCTGGCGTACGTTGGGGTTGCCAGGGACGTTTGCAATCTGTATCTGCCGGGTAAAGTTCCCCAGGTCAACTAATACGTCGCGGCCGTCGTTGTGGATCACTCCGTCCTGTCCCGGCAATCGAACCGGTTGCGCTGCAGTGTCATCACCGGTGTTATCCAACCCATCCGGGCCGGGATCGGTCATGGCCGTAAATCCAGTCACGAAAATGCCAGTGCCCGACCCCTGGTTCTGGATCTGATCGAAAGTTAGCTGGCTGGTTTGCCGCGCGGTGTAAATGCTCTCGATGGCCTCCGCGGCTTTCTGACGGGCGATGCTGTCATTCTGCACGGAGTTGGTATTGCCGATGGCCATGGCGAAGGTGGCTAACACCGCCAGAAGTCCAATCATCAACACCACGATGGCAATCAGAGTTTCGAGCAAAGCGAATCCCTGTTGCTTCATTTTCTTCGAGCTCAAACTGCGCTTATGTGTGGTCATTGTTGAAACCATTTGGGCGATGCTCCGCTCTGGAGAAGTCGCCATCCTCGAATCCTTCCGGTCGCTCCGTAAATTGTGACGGCGTGTGCGCTGTAGAGATCTCCCGGACGAATTGTGTAGACAATGCCGTTATTCAAATTTCCATTGACGTCGTGCGCCGAACCGTCAGGCATGAACATGACCTGATTCTTGATCGGACCAGCTACGCCTTGGTCGAAATCGATCGGCGTGGTTGCGTTTCCGAATCCATCCGGCACGGTTGTCGCGCCATTCGGCAAACCAGCTTGGACCTGCATTTGCATGTCCGTCGGCAGCTTGATGTTGGTTACCTGGACAGCGGCGGAGAGCGCGGTGCCGGCATCCCAGCGGAATATCTGGACGCTCTGTGTAGTCGGAGCTCCTAGCGGAGTGAGAGCTCCTCCCGGCGCCGCGACCCCGTAACACACGATGTATTGCTTGCGTTCAGCGATGGCGCGCTGGCGAGCTATTCGCAAGGGCATCATCACATTTTCGTACGCCTGGTTGGCGCGGGCATCTTTTAACGCAGGCTGTATGGCCATAAAGCCGATTCCGGCCACGATCAGCATGATGCAACACACGATCATCATTTCAATCAGGCTGAAGCCGCGGGCTTCGCTCGCAAGAATGGAGCGGCGCTGCGAACCTTCTAATTTGTAAGAGCTCATCATGCCCGGCTCCGTCTCCGTTTGACCGCCGCAGTCGGCGGACACGATCGAATCCACATTTTCTTGGGAGAGAATGGCCGGAAGCGAGGGCTTCCGTGCAACCATCATCGTAGGGTGAGTTCGGAACAGCGTCAAAGCACTACAGTCACACGCCGACAGGGACTTTCTTGTACTGAGGTAAGTAACGTTACTAAAGTTTTAAAGCGAGGATTGGAGGCGCGAATGAGCGGGCGGTCTAAGTAGGCCACTTAGTAAGTCGTGCTTACTCTGAAAGCGACTAACCGACGGCGGACCGAGCGTAAGCTTTGATCGCGTTGCGGTGCCCGGCTCCGGCAAATAGATTGACGGGTATCGAAGGCACGATTTCGGACTGCGGAATAGGCGACTTTCCGGAGTCGTCGATGAATACCCCAGCGGCATTCAACAGTTCGCGAAAGTCCATGCAGTACGCGACGCAAAGGCTCAGTATCTTGGCGATGTGCCTGGGTAGCCGGTGCATGGTTTCGTAGTCAGAAAGCAAACCCAGGGCGACGGCATACTCGCGGTCGCCAAGAATCTGCGCAACGCTGCGAGTCAGCCGGTGTGCTGTCCGGAAGGTCAAACCGGCGCGCCTACGAGTGGCTTGCAGTAAGTCCGGCAATTTCAATTTCGTTGCATCGTATGTCCAGGGACGCTCATGCTCCGGCTTTTCGGTCTCGGCTTTGATTCCCGACTGCATTGAGCGGACGAGCTGAACGTCCGTATCCAACAAGCCAAGAATTCTGGCCTCGGAATGCAGGCGCAGCGGCCAGCATCCCCAGGGCTCACGGCTGGGCAGCAGAACGATATGGCGGTCGTCGATCCATCGCACCTGGGAGCAGGTAAGCCCGTCCGGATGCTCGACCAGCCACAGCAGGCTATCGATGGAAACGCCCGTGTGGAACCTGTCGTGGCAGCGAAAAGGGTTGGTGTAGAACCGGTCGACCCGCACAATGCTGCCGGCCAGAAGGGTGGCGCAAGCGCGGGCGTCAGCGGCCCCGATTTTTGCGAAGCGGTAACGACGGCTGCAGCCCCAGTCTATGCTTTTGCCAAATGCAAACGACCCTCGGGAGAAATCGCCGGCCGAGAATACGAGAGGACGGAAAGACTCGAAGCAGTCTTCAAGCGGGGTAATCAAAACTGTACGCTGGTTGTGCAGCCGCATTTGCAGGCGGGGAATCTGCCGCAGATCGAACCCGCACAAACTCAGGCAATCGGCAAACCGATATCCAGTGTATTCGCTCAACGAAACCATCTGGCAAAGATGCGGCGTGACCCCGCTTCTGAGCTTGTAAAGAAAAGTTGGCGGAATGAAGTAAGGCGATGCAGCTCCGTAACGACGGCGAGTGGCATCAGAAAGCTGAGTTATGGACCGTCCGCTCTGCTGTAAAACGCATTTGATGGCGTCCGACCGGGCATGGCTTTGCGGCGCCGGTTCTTGGACGGACTTGGCACGGCGAATGGCGGGTATTGCACGCGAAATTCTGAAAAGTCCATGAACCGCCGTGGACGCGCTCATTCATCGATACTAGCCCCGGCTGCATTGCCAGTAAGCAGCTTGGGTGCTACCTCTCTTGGTGCATCATGTTGCTGGCGCGCATATCCGCGCGTCTGCTTTTCCAGGAATGCCACACATGGTTCCACGATTGACATTCACCATCCATCCCCGCCATCAGCAGCGGCCCAGGTCAACCCCACCAGCGCGTGGCGCCCACGCCTTAGTGATCTGTGACAAAGAAATTAAGACGGCTGAAATTCAGAACTGCGGCGCTAGAAGAAAAACTCTATAGCGCTCCAACGCCGGAGCAGCTACTTCAACAGCGGGAATAAATCCTTACACCTTGGCAGTTCGAGCGGTCGTCAGTCAGTTTCTTACGACTGATCATGCCGTGTGCGGTTCGAGACGCCGCTATTTGCTCTTGCTTCTTCGAATCCGGCGGCGTGCTTCCAATCGCCATCAGATGCCGATGCTAGCGAGTCGCTCGGCTGTAGTTGACCGATTAGTCAAGGTTGTACCCCGCTTTGGTACGACAAATGACCCGGGATCAGCATACTTTTCCTGCTGCGCTGGGTGGAAAGACGCCCATACGCGTCGGTTAACCGACGGACGGCGAGGTCATACATGCTCCGCGAACCTGAGCACGCGTTTACTTCATTCCGCGTGAGAATGGCGAGTTGGAGCCAAGTTCAGTGTCAGACGGGAGAAAAGTCGGCACCTTATCCGCGGCGTTTGTCTGGTCGGAACTCCGACGAAGCAAAAATTTTGATCGTGCGGTTTTCGAACACTTCGGAGTTTGCTCCGCACAAAAAATAAGCTCGAACCTCAGTGGGGCATCCTCCTCACTAAGGGGGTTTCATGAAAAATATTGTTCGTCTTATGCTCGCGACTTTGGTACTGCTCGGCGCGATGTCGACCTCATCCCTGGCCGAGGGCGGCGCTCCAACGCCCATGTGTTCACCTGGACATTGCTCGGGACACTAAACCACACTTAAAAGTTCAGTTCTAAATTGCTTGTGGGTCGTCTGGTTTCCGGATAGCCTTCCAGTCGGCCCATGAGTTTTTTTTCAATAGCAACGGCACTCTTCTGGGTGCTGCCGATACTATTTCAATTCCTCGTCGCCATTATTTTGTTCCGGCGAGGATTAGTGAGCCAGTTCCCCTTCTTTTTCACTTTCATCGCGCTGGTTCCGGCGCGGGACGCAATTTTGTTCCTGTTACGCCGCTCCCGAGACATTTACGCAACCGTGTTCTGGTGGGGTGAAGCCGTCGCCATCATCCTGGCTCTGGCGGTCATTTTTGAAATCAGTTTGCACTTCGTACGGCCTTATCCGTTCCTGAAACTTTTCCTCAAGGTGCTCTACATCACCGCCGGGATTCTGGCTGCCGGAGCCTTTGCCATGCTGGTCCTGACCAAGGGTCCGGCGGGAACCGATCTGGCGTTGGAATGGATCATTCTGACTGAGCGATCAGCCCGGTTTTTGCAGGTATGCCTGCTGGTGGTGGCCATTGCTTTTATGTCCCGGCTGGGCCTGGCCTGGCAAAACTATTCGCTGGGAATCGCCGCAGGGTTTGGCGTCTATGCGGCCTTTGACCTTATTTTGCTTGAACTTCGTACCCATTTTCACGTTCTGACAGACACAACCTTTGTGTTAATGAGGTCGGCGTCATATAATCTCGGCGTCCTGATCTGGGTCTTTTACTTTCTCCGGAATCGGAGAGGAAATCCAATCGACCGTTTGCCCGGAAACGACTTGGCCGGGTGGAGTGATGCTCTAAGACCGCATCTCAACAAATGGTATCGACGCTGACAATTTTCGTTCTGAGCAGTTTGTCTTTGTATCTGGTCTGGACGATCCTTCGTCCCACCCTGCCTCACATTAACGGCCTGCAAGACTGGGAGAACCACAAGCACGATGTTGATCCAGCGGTATTTCAGGCTCTCCTCGATCGCACCGAGGAGGAGTACCTTCGCCAATCGCTATCTTCGCAGCAGTTCCGTTCGTTTCAACGCAAACGCATGGTTCTGGCGCTGCGTTCTCTGGATCTGGTAGCGGACAATTCCGCGATGCTGATGAAGCTAGGACAATTGGCGAAAGGGAATGCGAATGCAGAAGTCGCCAATGAGGCGGAGGAGTTGATCCGCGCCGCGCTGTGGCTTCGTGTAAACTTATCACTGGCTCAACCCTGCGTGTGGATGAAATGGCTTTTCCCGGGTTGGTCGGTTTCGCTTCCCGCGATTGCGACGCCGTATGAGGAGTTGCTGACTTACCTCAATCGGGTCCAGCAGCAACCGCAGTGGAATCTCGATACCGCAGTCATGGCAGGTTAGAAGCAGTCGGTTGCGTTGAGTGCGCAAATACCGTTTGTTTAAATTTTCTGTTGTGTCCTTTTGAAAAAGCATTCGGCGGTCAAGCAAGTAGAAGTCTTCTACGTTTTGACTCCATTGGTTCGCGTGCGGGCCTTGACGGATCGCGAACCAGTGCTGAGACGGGATCAGGGCCACGAACATGGACTCGGGAAAATGGATTCGAGAGTTGCGGGAAGAGCGCTTTGTAAAGTCCAGCGACATTGAACGGATCAGCCGTTCGATTGCAGACATTAAAGGGAATGCCGACTTTTACGTCTCGCACTCAACCCTGGCGGACATAGAAACCGGATCGGTCCCGAGCATTCACAAGCTCTTTACTCTAGCCGCCTGCCTCAAAGTGTCCCTCGAAGAACTGCTGCTGGTTTTCGGGATCGACGTGAATGAGGTGCGGCACTACGCGGGCCAGTTAGAGCCCGGGACTGCCCGGCTGGAGAACTCGGAAACACGCGAGCCCGGATTCCGCTTTCAACTCAACTTTGACGCCGGCTTCAACAGTCACGAGACCAGCCTGCTGAAATTGAACCCTCAGGAGCTGGCCACTCTCCCGTCGGCCCTGCGCAAACGTCTCGATCCCAGACGATACCGCTACGCGGTGGTTGGACTGAAAGATGACACCATGGGAGAACTGATTCCGCCGGGCTCCCTGGTGGAAGTGGACGTAATGCAGAATACTGTGCAGGTGCTGGAGTGGAAGACGATTCGCGAGCGTCCGGTTTACCTGGTCTGGCACACCGATGGACATAGCTGCTGCTGGTGCCAGCTCGAAGGAAAAGAGCTTACGCTGCTGCCCTATCCGCTTTCGCGACAGCCGGTCAGACGCTTCAAGGTACCGCGAGAAGCCTCGGTCATCGGCCGGGTGATCAACGCCTGGCTCCCGTTTGAACAATTGCCCAACGGCGCTTCAACTCACTAGGGATGTACGCTCTCGAGGGTCTCTTGACCTACGATCTCGAGCGCGATGGCGACGTTGATGAAATACAGCTCCGCCGACGTAGCGAATGCGCCCACCGGGACCGTGGCGCGGTAGGCTTGCAGGGATTTCCAGGTCTTGAGCACGGTAAAAATTTCGCTGCGGGTATAGCGGATATATTCGTGCAACTGGATTACGTACTCCGGCAGTTTGGTAGTAAGTAATCGCCGGAACACTGCTTCGTGGCAACAGCGCAGTCCGCGGTCGGCCGCTTCCACTCCCCAGTGGCGCGAGAGTTCGGGATGCAGATACATTCCGCTGTTGCAATCCCTGAGCGAAGCCAGGTAAACCATCCGGGTCAGATCGTTGGGCAGAGTCTCAAGCACGGTTCGGTGAACATAGCTCGCAACACTGTCGGAATCGGGCCCGATGTCGAACCCTGAATCCAATCCGATTTCGGGCGGCAGCAACTCAGGCGTCCCCGGCTTCACGTCCAAATGCTTGTGCTCTGGCATCTGCTCACGTCTCTTCTCGAAACTACATCAGAAGCTAGTGACCTTTTGCAGACCTCGATTGGGTTCTCAAGCCAGGCAGATTCGCCGTTTCTATTCTCGGGAATTTGCTCGTCATGCACTCAACTAGGCAGTCTGGGGCGACTGTCTTGGCTGCTGCTGGGGCCGTCGTTCTGCTCCCAATTGTACTCTGGCGATCATTGGATTCAAGTAACAATTGGGACGTAGGCCGCAACTAGAGATGCACATGGGGGCTTTGGCCCGGATTCTTGCGCCGCGGAGCAGGGCCCTTTACCACCTTAACCTCGAACTGCACGGGAAGCTTTTTAGGGGGGTAACAGGCGGCGTTATCACACGCCTGATATTTCAACTCTCCCCGGATCATGTACTGCGCCGGAATCACTTCGGCCAGCGGCCGCACCTCCACGGTCACGGGAAATTCTCCGCTGTAGACGCTGAGTTTATCCTCGGGCGCGAAAGCGAAGCTCATCTGGGTGCCTTCGGGGTAGCCTACGCGCCCGATCACGATGTCGGTTGGCGCGCTCAACTTGAGCGAGGTAGGAATCAGAAAGTCCGATGTCGGTTTATTGGAGTTTACGTGAAAACCGGCGCTCACCCGGAAGCGCAGGTTGACCGTGTTCGACTTGCCTCGGGTGACCGCGCTCGAACCGACTGGCGTCATGGTAACCGACGGAGCTCTGCTGCCAGGGCTGTCCAATGCGACAGGGCTTTCCTGCGCCGCTGCCAGCAGCGTCAGCATGGCCAGACCGGATACGATTTGCTTAAGAATCAACATCTCGAAAAATGTCAGGCGGCTTTGCTGCCTTGAGGCCCGCGTTACTTTTGCGCCTGTACGGGTTGACCCCCGGCCAGCGCTTTTTTGATGCTGTCTTCGATCTCGCCCCGGCCTTTCAGGCCAAATACCTTATCGATGACTTTGCCGTCGCGGCCGATATAAAACGTGGCGGGCAGAAACTGAACCCCTCCGTAAGCGTTTCCGACCTCTTCCTTGCCCACCAGAATCGGATAGTTGACGCCCAGGTCACGGGCGAATTCGCCGATGTCCTTTGGGCTGGCATCGTCCATGGCAATGCCGACAATCTGCAGTCCCTGAGGTCCGTACTGCTTTTGCAGTTCGGCAAACCAGGGCATTTCGATTTTGCAGGGCTGGCACCAGGTGGCCCAGAAGTTCAGCAGCACACCCTTGCCGCGATAGTCCGACAAGTGCACGGTTTTCCCTTCCAGCGTCTCCAAAGTGAAGTCCGGCGCCGCCGTGCCATTCATGCTGGGGCCGGTGGAGCGGACTGGACCGGAGTTCCGTCGAGCCATCTGGAAGCCGAATACAAGCATGATGGTCACCACCATGGCGACCACGATAATGACCACTGGATCGCGTTTCACGACAAATTCCCTTTCGACGGCGAAGCCACAATTAAAGTGCGAAACGGTTTAAAAACGACAAGTAGTTCGAAATGATCGTGAATCGCCCGAACACCAGCAGGAGGCCGAGCACGATCAGCAAGCCTCCGCTCGCCACTTCCAAAGCATGCATGTGCATGCGAAAGCGCTTGTAGAATTTGAGGAAGCGCTCAATCCCCAACGATGTCAGCAGAAACGGTACCGCAAGCCCCAACGAATAAACCGCGAGCAGCAAAATTCCCTTTGCCACCGAATCCTGGGCTGCGGCAAAACCTAAGATCACGGCCAGGATCGGACCCACGCATGGCGTCCATCCAAAAGCGAAGGCAAAGCCGATCAGGAAAGCGCCAAAGGGCGTGCTGCCGCCTTTCACGCTGTGCAGGCGGGCGTCAGTGTACAGCGCCTTGATCTTGAATAAACCGGTCAGGTGCAATCCGAAGATGATAATGACCACGCCGGCCACCTGAGCCAGCGTCGATTTGTAGCGGGCCAGCACTTGTCCGACCTCGGTCGAGATCGCGCCCAGCGAGACAAAAACTACGCTGAAACCAAGAATGAAGCCGATCGAATTCAGCATCACCCTGCCCAGCAGGCGGGATTCCTGGGTCTTAAGCTCTTCCACTCCGGCTCCAGAAATCAGGGACACGTAGCCTGGAACCAAAGGCAAGACGCACGGCGAGAGGAAGGAAACCAGCCCGGCAACGAAAGCCGCAATGGGAAGAGGAAGAGTTGACATCCGAAGTAATTGTACCTGCTGGGGGAAACCTCCCCTAGTCAATATCGAGTGCCACCAGTAACCACCACTGGGTTATTAAAGAAGATGCCCGGAGCATACGAAGGATACAGCTATTTGCTCTTGCTGCGGGGCTTTGGCGCAGGCGCCGGCTGCGATGGTGGGGCTCCCGGCAGCATTTCGGCTGGGGATGGAGCCACGGCCTTGCGCAGAAATCCTGGCGGGATGGCAGCCGTCAACACTGTCCGGTCATCATGCTGCTGCACCTTGAGGCCATCGAAAAATGCCTTCACGTCGGGATCGCTGCCCGGCATCGCCACCGTGCCCTCGGCAGTATGGAAAAGCTGCAGGAAAGTACCCAGCTGTTCGGTCAGGCGTTGGGCATCATCTTTGCTCCCGGTAAAGGCTTCGGCACGAAAGTGTACGCGGCCCAGGTACCGGG
This sequence comes from Terriglobia bacterium, assembly GCA_963733545.1. Classification (GTDB taxonomy): domain Bacteria; phylum Acidobacteriota; class Terriglobia; order Terriglobales; family Acidobacteriaceae; genus JAIQFF01. Next base: position 1,176,495 of record CAVTDQ010000007.1, on the reverse strand, counting down.
CGGAGGCGACCACGGTTGCCGGCTTAGTGAACAGAAATGACAACGCACTCTGCGTAGTTAGAGTGTCAACCGGATCCACATGAAAGACGGCCCAAGCCAGGCTGGTGAAAGGAACGTATTTGTAGTAGCGGCGCAACAATGCGGGTCCGCCGAACGGCGAAGCCAGCTTGCGCGAACGGTCCACGATTCCATGGATCACCATGGGATCGTCATGGTTCGAAGCCGCGACCGTGTCAAAACCGAGCACCGCCACTCGCAAAGTTCGGCCTTCAAGCGGGATGCTGTAGATGTCCACCGAGCGGTAGCTCTCCACCGAGCCCGAGATTTTTTTCAGATACTCCCGCAACCGCTCGCCTTCGATCTTGCCGACAAAAACTTCAGAAAATCTGGCAGGCTCCGGCGTCGACGGTTGGACCTTGCGCTTGGGTGGATAGTGAATCGCGAATGCCGCCTGATCAAGATCGCGTTCAAACTGGAATCCGGTGGCCTGAATAAACTGCTCATACTCTGCTTCGTGGGGCACGTCCGGCATCTGGCCGGCGATATTGGCGCGGCGAATCCACTTCAAATTGACGTAGAAGTATCCGTCAGCGCCGGGAAGCAGGCGGGCGGGTTCAGGCGGGGCGTGCTTGCGCAATACAACGGCAAGAGAGATGGCAGCGGCGACCAGCACCACGCCGAACAAAATGGGGAGGCGACGTCGTATGCGCATGAATAAGATCGTTCGCGACGGCCGGGCCGCCCGCGAAGATCAGGGAGCAGCAATCATATCAGGTCGGAACTGTGTGGGGCGGGCGAGGACGCCCGCCCCACATTTTCGGGATTTACTGGAGTTTGGCGTATTCGGCCTTTGCATCCTTCAAGATAGGCACATTGGGGTCGGCGTCTTTCCAGCTTCCGAAGAAGTCCTGATACCCCGTTTTGGCTTTTGCCTTGTCCCCTTGCACCGCGTAAGACCTGCTCAATCCCAAACGGGCCAACGTATAGAGCGGCATGGACGGGGCGATGCCACCGTGGTCCAGAATCTTTTGAAATTCAGCGGCGGCTTTTGCTCCATCGTGCAAGCTCAGGTACGCTTCTCCGCGCACATATATAGGCCAGTACACGGCGCCGTTCGGCGGACCGCCCAATTCGTAAGTTCTGGCAGGTTCCAGCGTAGTCACTGCCTGCGCCGCTTGATTCGCAGTGAGCTGCAGGGATGCACGTGCGACCGGCAGCCAGACTGAATTCAGTAAAGTGTCGGAGGGGAAGTCCTTTACCAGCCCATCCATCAATTTCTGCGAACCTGCGGTGTCGCCGGACCGGCTGAGCGTGAGGAGAGCATTGATCCGCGTATCGCGATCGTTTGACGAGGCCAGTGCTTGCGATGCTGTCTGCCGTGCGAGTTCCTTGTTGCCAACCTCAGCTTGGCAGGAAGCGTCCATCACGCGGACGCCCGCCGCGAGCTCCTTCAGGCCGGAGTTCTGAGCCGAAGTAATGCCCTGGCCAAAGACTTGCCTGGCGCTTTGTATCTTGCCCAGAGCGCATTCCCCCATTCCTGCAATCAGGAGGACAATCGGCTCGACCGACGATCCTTTGCCTAAGTCTCTGGCTCGCTGCATTCCGGCTTTATCTCCCGCGGCGAATGCCATGGTGTAAAGCGAGAAGGCGTCCGTGGGGGACCCCAATCCCTGGCTGGTGGCTTGAGCGATCACGGTTTTGGCTTCGTCGTAGCGATTGAGACTCTGGTAAGCATCCGCGAGATTGGAATACGAGAATATGTCCTTCGGATCCAGACGCATGGCTTCGCTGGCATTGGCCAGAGCCTTTTCCGGCTGTCCCGCTATCCGATAGAGCAGCGCCAGATTGTCCCACGGCACTGTTTCCCGGGGATAGGTCTGCTTCCACTGCTCGTAGATCGATGCAGCTTTATCAATCTCTCCCGTACCCTCACTGTAGTAGTGAGCCGAGATATAAAGTTTCTCTCGCTCGCTGGCTCGGTCTTTCAATTCGAATGCTTTCCGCAGATTTTCCTGTTGTTGGATATTCTGGCTCAGATTTCCGGACACCACGCCGAGCGTGGCGTAGGCCATGGCGAAGTTCGGGTCCAGTTCGATGGCCCGCTTAAAATACGGAATCGATTTCTCATCTTCCAACTTCTGGTGTGCGGCTTGGCCCAGCGTGTACGCCTGCAAAGCTTCCAGTGAAGAGGTCGTCGCCTGTTGCAGCGGCGTAGTGAATTTCTGTACCGACCCGATGGACTCTCCCAGCTTCTGCCGCAGATCAGATGCCGCTTTGTCCAGCGACTTCAGCACCTGTTCCTTAGTGTCCGCCTCAGCCTGCGCACGTCCCAGCGAATCACCGCTTTGGGCGTTCACCGCGTTGAGGTCGATCACGAAATGGCTGCCCAAACCTGAAATCGAACCGGTCAGCAGCGCTTTTACGCCCTCGCGAACGCAAATCTCGCGCGCCACATCACTGGTAATACGATCGTCGGGAGATCGCCCCATGAAGCGCAACGCTTCGCGGATGCGCGACTGCGGTAGAACGTTCAGATACGGCGACTGCTCCAATTGCACTGCCAGTGCCTGCTTCAGCGTGCCGTCGAAGACGCCGTCCCCGGTGGTATTGACGAAATCAGCGAGCAGGATGGAATCCTTCTCGGTGAGCGCGCGGTTGCGTTGGGCATAGAAGAAGTATCCTGCGGCGATCGCAAGCAGGATCACGACCACTGGAGTTGCGATCTTCCACAAATTTTTATTCCCGGAGGGCGCGGGGACTACTACGGGGGTCGATGTGTGAGCGGCCGGGACTTGCGCAGAAGACGAAGCCTGCCCGGCACTCGCCACTGATCCTGAAGCGGATCCTGAACTGAAGAAGGGTGCAACCGACGAAGAAACCGGAGGTTCCTGCACCGCCGGCACACTTCCGGAACTGGCAGCGGCTACCGCCCGGCCGGTGTCAGTGTCGCGTTTCAGCCGTTGCAGATCGGCGCGCATGTCGGCGGCATGCTGGTAGCGCAGGTTACGATCTTTCTCCAGCGACTTGCTGACGATGCGTTCCATCTCCGCAGGCAAATCGGGATTGAGCCGGATCGGCGGGGTGGGTAGTTTTTCCAGAATCGCATTGAAGATCAGGGCTGACGTGTCACCGCGAAAAGGGAGCGTGCCCGTCGCCATTTCGTACAAAACGGCACCGAATGAAAACAGATCGGTACGCGCATCCAGATCTTTTCCGCGGGCTTGCTCCGGAGACATGTAAGCGACCGTGCCCATGGTCGAGCCGGGACTGGTGAGATGGTCCTGACTCATGGCGGTGGCCTGGGAAAATGCACCCTGCGCATCCATACCGCCGCCTTGCACCGTAACCTTGGCCAGACCGAAATCCAGCACTTTGGCGTGGCCGCGCTCGGTGACAAAAATGTTGGCCGGCTTGATATCGCGATGGATGATGCCCTTGGCATGGGCGGCATCGAGCGCGTCGGCAATCTCTATGCCAAGCCCCAACAAAGTGTCCATCTCCAGCGGACGTCCGGCGATCATGTGCTTCAGGGTGACGCCGTCCAGATATTCCATGGCGATGAACGCCTGGCCGTTTTCTTCGCCGATGTCGTAAATCGTGCAGATGTTGGGATGGTTCAGGGCGGACGCAGCTTGCGCTTCACGCTGAAACCTGCTGAGCGCCGAGGCGTTTCTGGCAACTTCATCGGGCAGAAACTTGAGCGCCACAAAACGGTGCAGCCGCATGTCTTCCGCTTTGTAAACCACGCCCATACCGCCGCCGCCCAACTTGTCGACAATGCGGTAGTGCGAAACGGTCTGTCCAATCATGGTTTCAAGTCGCCGCCGAAACTGCAGAGGCTGACATGTTAGGTGGGGCGAAGGTGCAAGTCAACGCGAGGCGGGAAAGCCTGCTTCAGACATGGTGAGCAATCTTAAACCACGAAGGACACGAAGTATCACGAAGAACTTCTGCGGGATTTCTTTGGGATTCCTTCGTGTACCTCTGTGTCCTCCGTGGTCAAGGTTTATGCTTTGAGGCCCCACTCACGGGCAGGACCGTTTGACTCTAGCATCGTACCCGCGGTGTTATGCTGCTGGCACGAAGACCTTCTTAGTGGACGTTAATTGCAAGACTTACCATTTCCAAATATTGTTTTTTAAAACCAGTTGTCAGTACTCAGTTCTCGGTTCTCAGTTTGGCTCGCGACGTGGTGAAATTGGCCAACTGGCCAGGGAGAAGTTATGGGATCGGTACTTGTTACTGGGGCCAGCAAAGGAATCGGCCTGGAGGCGGCGCTGGCGTTTGGCCGCGCGGGCCACAAAGTATTCGCTACGATGCGAAACCCATCGCAAGCTCCGGCACTTGCACAAGCAGCCAAGCGGGAAAAATTGCCAATCACAGTTTCCACCATGGACGTCGACTCCGACCAATCGGTGAGCGACGCCATCGCCGCCATTTACAAAGACAACGGACAGATCGATGTGCTGGTCAACAATGCCGGCATAGAGCGGTCGGGGTCGGTTGAGGAGCTTTCCCTGTCCGAGTTCAGGGCGGTTATGGAGACCAACTATTTCGGCGTGATCCGCTGCGTTCAAGCGGTGGTGCCGCAGATGCGTCAGCGGCGGAGCGGATGCGTCATCAACGTGTCATCCGTGGCGGGCCGGATTTCCAGTCCTCCGCTGACCTCCTACATGGCGTCCAAATGGGCCCTCGAAGCGCTGAGCGAAGGGCTGGCCGGTGAGATGAAGACATTTAACGTGCGCGTGGCCATCGTGGAACCCGGCATAATCGATACCGCCATGGCGCGGCGCATTGGAAATGAACCTGAGAAATCCGCATACCGCCAGCACGCCCGTTTCGCTCTGCTTTTTGCGGCTTCCCTGAAGAATCCAGCGCCCCCATCGCTGGTTGCGAAGAAGATTGTGGAGATTGCGGAGAGCGATAGCTGGCAACTTCGCCACCCGGTCGGACCCGATGCCATCCCTTACCTGCAGTGGCGCGCCCAGATGACGGACGAAGAGTGGGTGGATTTGAATGCCAGCGACGACGACACCTGGTACCGTCGCGTAGAAAAAGACTTCGGGATGGATACCAGGCCTGAGAGCTAGTTTCTGGTTTCGTGTTTCTGGTTTCAAATTCCTCAGATGGGCGATGGCGGTCACGCTTCACGCCGGATCCTTCACGGCCTTGCGGCCGCTCAGGACGACGTCAAAAGATAGAAGATCTCTTCATCTATATCTATGACGACAGGCTTCCGGTTTCTGGAAACCAGAAACCGGAAGCCCAAAACTGTCTTGAGAGTTAACTGCCGGCGGAGAAGCCCCCGACGTTCGCGACCGTGAGGCGCAGGTATTTGTGGGGATTAACTGGAGTGTCGTTGATACGGACTTCGTAGTGTAAGTGGGGGCCGGTGCTGCGTCCGCTTTCACCAACGAAAGCGATGGTATCGCCGCGGTGCACGTGCTGCCCGGGCATGACCGCAAAGCTGGCCAGGTGTCCGTAACGGGTGCTGATGCCATGCCCGTGGTCGATCATGACCGCCCGTCCGTAGCCGCCCATGAAATCAGCAAAGGTGACTATACCGTCGGCGGGAGCCACCACTGGCTGTCCGTCGGTGGAACCGATATCAATGCCGCTGTGAAAAGCGCCTTCTCCATTAAAGGGATCAACGCGCTCGCCGAAAGAACCGGTAACCGGACCTTCGACCGGCCATAAGTTTGGCGCTGAATTGGCCTTTAGCCAGTCCGCCGTGGTCACATTCCGAATGAGCCCCAGCGACAGACCGGTCATGGTAGCGCCGCTCAATGCCGAGGTCTTGAGCGCGCCCAACTGGTCCAGTGAAGAGATGACCTGCGCTCCGGCGACATTTTCAGACGACGCCGTAACCAGGTTGGGATCCGATTTCAAACCGTACAGCGACGAAACTTCGCCCGCCAGCGAGCCCAGTGAAGCCACCTGGATGTCGCGTTCTTTGGCCACCTGTTCCAGCCGGGAGTAGCGGTTCCTGAGGTCTTCTCGCTCGGTGCGAAGCTCGTTGTAGTGCGAAACCTTCAGCAGCATTCGTAGATACGAACTAGCGATTCCGGTCAGGCTCAAACCCACGATCGATGCCCCTACCAGAAGCACATACAAGTAGTGAACCGGGATCGGAATCTTGCGGATCTGGCCGTCGTCGCCGCGTGCCACGAACAAGATGTAAAAGCGTTTTTGCAATTTTTTCCTTCCGTTAAGTAGTCAGGACCGCCGACCGGACTTCTCATTTACTGCACTACGAGAGCCCTACTGCCATCCTGAATCCGGGCCGGCGTCCCCATCCTGGAACTTGCGCGCCCGAACCCTACCGGAACCGGGATGACTAAAGAACAGTGTCCGCAATCCCTACTGGATGCAGCACTTAGTTCAGCCACATACCTCTGAACAGCTCCGCAACGGTAACAAAGTAGGTTCCCCCATGTCAACGTTCGCGGGCCTTACCAACGCCGGGTGCGGGACCCTGCCCTTAGGGACGTGTTACTCAGTGGTGACTTTAGGAGGGAGGGTAACGTGAACCAGACCCAGCCTCACACCACCTTGCCAGCTTCTTAGATGCGTTGCAGCTTTTGTCGATTGAAAATGCGGCTACAGTGAAACTTGTATATTGGTGGCGCTGTGCCCTTGCCTGAGAAAACCCTAATCGATGAAATTCGGAAGCGTGCGGCACGGCCACGCAGAATGCGAGGCGGCTTCGGAATCGGGGATGACTGCGCGGTGCTCCCGATTTCACGTGGTCATGAAGCCCTGGTCACCACCGATTTCAGCCTGGAGACCGTTCACTTCAAGCGAACGTGGCACCCACCGGAAAGCGTTGGTCACCGATGCCTCGTTCGTGGGCTCAGCGACATCGCCGCGATGGGAGGGCAACCGCTGGCCGCGTTCCTCTCGCTGGCCGTTCCCAGGGAATTGCCGCAAAAATGGGTCGACGGCTTTCTCCAGGGCCTGCTCCGGCTGGCGGATGAGTTCAACGTAACCCTGGCTGGAGGCGATACCGCTGCTTCTGCCGGAGGAATTCTGGCCGACATCATTGTGCTGGGTTCAGTGCCAAGCGGGAAAGCAGTGCTTCGTTCGGGAGCCCGGGCGGGTGACCGTATATACGTCACCGGCGAATTGGGCGCCTCGGCGGCAACTTTGGATTTGCTACGCTCGGGGAAAAAGCTTCGGGCATCGGAATTCGACCGCCATTTCCGTCCCACGCCAAGAATCGCAATTGGCCGCTACCTCCGGGAACGGGGATTGGCATCGGCCATGATCGACATCAGCGACGGGCTTTCCACCGATCTCGAACATATCTGTAAGGAAAGCAAAGTAGGGGCGGAAATCGAAGCTGCAGCTGTTCCTGTGGCCAGGCTTAAGGTGGGCGACGCAACCGGCAAAAAACTTCTCGGATTCGCCCTGAACGGCGGCGAAGACTATGAGCTGCTGTTCACAGCCGGGCAGGGGAAAAGCATCCCGCGAAGGATTGCCGGAGTTGCTGTCACGGCCATCGGGGTGGTCACCCGTAGCCGGAAAGTTATCCTGCTGGAAGAGGGAAAGCGGAGAGAATTGCCGCCGCAGGGTTGGGAGCATTTCAGGAAAACGAAGAGGTAGCTCTTGTATTTTGCCGAGGGCGGGACGCCCTCGGGACAGCGGGCGGGACGCCGGCGCTACGGTGGTGCTTCGAGCTGGGTCACCTAGTCTGTCTCTACTCTCCGGTGTTGTACAGGACTAGAGTAGATCGATGCAGTTCAAAATTCGCGTTTGCCACTTACTGGTTGGGATGTCGCTCACATTGATGGCTTTGGCCCAGCAAGCACCGCCTTCCGCGGCCGCGCCTGCAGATGACGACTTCATCAAGAAGCAATTTGGATCGACGTGCAAACTGGTGGCGGGGCCGCCGCAGCTGAAGGCCGATCTCGACGGCGACGGTGTGGAAGATCTGGTGGTCGCGGCCCACTGCACCAATCCGCTGGCCGATCAGGCGGAGAACAGTTTTACGGTGATCGATCCCTACAACACTTTTTTCGGATACGGCGATACCAAGATCACCACCCAGTTTGCCTCGGAGGATCCGGCGACACGAGGACTGGTGCTGCTGGTGATCCACGGAACAGGCGCCGAAGCCTGGCGCGCGGATAAGCCGAAAGCGAAATTCGTGATTGTGAATCTGCCCTTTAAGCAGATTACCGTAAAAAAAATGATGTTAAAGAAGAAACCGGTGATGGCGATCTACGCAGAAGAGTCCGGCGGGGATCGCATCACTTCCACGGTTTTCTGGGACGGCAAAAAATATAAGTATCGCCCTATGGGATCAAGCCTGGAGTAGCCTGGCACCGGACTTCAGACCTTGGGCGTCGGGCCTCGGACTTCAGCAAACCTCACAATTTAGACTATGTCCGCAGCATCAAGTCTGAAGTCCGACGTCCGAGGCGAGGTCTGACGTCCGAGGTCCCAAATCCGAGGTAAGCAATGAACCTGGAACAGAAGCTGGAAGAGTTGAAGAAGCGCGATCGCCTGGCTGCCGAGGGTGGCGGCGAAGCGCGCCGCGAGCGCCAGCATAAAGAGGGCAAAATGTCGGCCCGCGAGCGGGTGGATTTCCTGCTCGACGAAGGCACATTTGAAGAGACCGACAAACTGGTCACCCACCGCTCCAACGACTTCGGCATGGCCGAACAAAAATACTACGGCGATGGCTTCATCACCGGCTACGGGCGCATTGAGGGACGGCTGGTTTTCGTGTTTGCGCAGGACTTTACCGTATTTGGCGGATCGCTCTCCGAGACCAACGCCGCCAAGATCGTCAAGATCATGGACCTGGCGGCCAAGATGGGGGCACCGGTCATAGGCCTGAACGATTCAGGCGGCGCACGCATTCAGGAAGGCGTGGTGTCGCTGGCGGGCTACGCCGACATTTTTCTGCGCAATACGTTGTACAGCGGGGTGGTGCCGCAGATTTCCGCCATCATGGGGCCGTGCGCGGGCGGCGCAGTGTACTCGCCGGCGATTACGGATTTCATTCTGATGGTGGACAAGACTTCCTACATGTTTATCACCGGGCCGGACGTGATCAAGACAGTGACGCACGAGGAAGTCACCAAAGAGCAGCTGGGCGGAGCTCACACGCACAACGAAACTTCCGGGGTAGCGCACTTCATGGCGCATGACGACGCCGAATGTCTCTCCATGGTTCGGGAGTTGTTCAGCTTTCTGCCGTCCAACAATGTGGACGATCCGCCCCGGCGTCCGTGCTCCGACCCGATTGATCGCGCCGACCCGGCGCTCGACCGCATCGTGCCGGAAGCGTCGAGTGTGCCCTACGACATCAAAGATGTGATCCACGCGATCGCCGATGACGGCTATTTTTTCGAGGTTCAGGAGCACTACGCGAAGAATATTGTGGTGGGCTTTGCCCGCATGAACGGACGCTCGGTCGGAATTGTCGCCAACCAGCCGGCATTTCTGGCAGGCACTCTGGATATCAATGCTTCGACCAAGGGCGCGAGGTTTGTGCGTTTTTGCGATTGCTTCAACATCCCGCTGATTACCTTCGAAGACGTACCGGGGTTTCTGCCCGGCATCACCCAGGAGTACGGCGGAATCATCAAGCACGGCGCCAAGCTGCTGTTCGCATTCGCCGAAGCCACGGTGCCTAAAATCACGGTAATCACACGCAAGGCCTATGGCGGCGCGTATTGCGTGATGGCGTCAAAACATATCCGCACCGACGTGAACTATGCCTGGCCGACGGCCGAGATCGCAGTCATGGGGCCGGAGGGCGCGGTCGATATCGTGTACAAGCGTGAACTGGACGGCTCGCCGCAAGCGGGAAGAGCTGCGGCGGGAAAAAATCGAGGAGTTTCGCGAGAGGTTTGCCAATCCTTATGTAGCCGCCGAACGAGGATACGTGGATGCGGTCATCCAGCCGCGAGACACGCGGAAGAAACTGATTCAAGCGCTGGCCATGCTGGAGACCAAGCGGGAAAAGTTGCCGCTGAAGAAGCATGGGAATATACCGCTGTAGAACGGGGCTTGTTCCGGTAGGCGCGTTCGCTCAACAACTGAAGTAATGGCGTTCTCGACTATCGGGATGGCCTCTCGACGCGACGAAGTTCCCAAAAGAGAACGAACGCCACATTTTTCGACCCGGGAAGGGCGCGAGTTCACTCGCGCCGCATTAGGCTGTAGTCGAGCGGCTTCAGCCGCTGGGGTTTGCCGTGAAGCCTACTCGCGCGATGTCCCTGCCGGGAACGTATTTCGTGACGTTCAATACGTGGCGGCGTCGCAGGCTTTTCGTTGTCGAGGCGTACGCCCGACTTTTTCTCAAAACACTATATAGCTACAAACGACAAGGAAAAATTCAACTTCATGCCTTTGTGCTCATGCCTGAGCATGCGCATTTGCTGCTGACGCCGGCGAAAGATCTCTGCTTGGAGCGAGCCATTCAGTTCGTCAAAGGGGGATATTCGCGCGCCTTCGGACTTGAATTCAGAGCTGGGGAAGTTTGGCAAAGAGGCTTCACTGATCATCGTATTCGCGATGCGAAGGATTTTGCCAGGCATCGCGATTACATCCATCAAAATCCCGTGAAGCGCGGATTGGTTGAGTGTGCGATGACTTATCGCTACTGCTCAGCCTACCCTGGATTTAAGCTCGACGAGCAAACCTCAGCCGCTAAAGCCGCTGCTTAGCGTCTTTGCGGCACGACTGAAGTCGTGCCCTTCCCGTTTTTGTTCCCGCTCTCATTGGGCGCTTCCCGTCTCGACTCTCAAAGCGTACCTCTGCGGTGCGTCGCGCCGTGCGGAAAACAAAGCTGTCTGGGAGGATGAGCCTTTGAAGGGTTACAAAAAATAAGAGTCCCGAGGGGTGTTGAACCTGTTCGCCTCGGCCAGTAGCTCGCTTTAGACCCTTGCCGACCTGCTTTTCGTGGTCTCCTTGCGAAGACTACGGGGCGCGATCTGTGCTTGGGCTCCGGGCTTACCGCCAACCGGAAAAACTGTTCAACGCCTCGGGACTCATCTTGCCTCTGACGGATGCTCTCGTTCGCCTCGACCAGCGCTTAGCTATAGACCCTTGCTGGCCCTCTCTGTTTCATCTTGCGATGCTGCAGAGTGACCTCGCTTGAGTCCCGGACGCCGCACCAACCGGGTAAACTTCAGAACGTGTCAAAGAACGAGGTTGTTTTTACGCTTTCTATTTTTATAGTCAATAAAAATTGACGTGATTTATCTCGTTTGCATGCAAGCGAGTGCAGCCCATCCACAAGGGGGTGACCGGAATTGGTGCACCGGCTGCAACAGGGCATGATTGATATGGATACAGCAGTGCGATTTATCGGACGATGCGGTCCGTTATAGGCATACAACGCGTGATTGTCGTCAGGCGTTCGCTTGTGAAAATTTTCGAACAAATCAATCTTCACGCGGGTTTTGATTAGCTGGAGGACGGGCGGCTCGCCCGGCCTCCATTACTCCGGCCCGCGACCAGGTTCGTAGTTGGCATACAATCGCCGCGGGGAGGAAATCTTATGACGATTTTCAACGAACCGCATGGTCGCGTGCTGGACACGAATCCCGGCTCGTCGTTGCGCCTGGTTGGGGTCGCGGCGCTGGCGTTCGTGCTGGTGATTGCGATTTTTGCTTCAGTGGCGCGGGTAGATTCCGGACACGTCGGCGTGCTGACTTTATTTGGGCGGGTTACCGGCGAAGTGTTGCCCGAGGGAGTTCATCTCATCAACCCGCTCAAAGCCAATCACGAGCTCTCGATTCGCACGCAGGAAATAAAGGAATCGGCCAGCGTGCCCTCGGCAGAGGGGCTGGTGATGAATCTTGATACTTCGCTGATCTATCACCTCAACCCCGAGAAGGCGGCTGAGGTTTATCAGAAGATTGGACCCAACTATATGGCGGTTCTGGTTGAGCCCAATCTGCGAGCGGCCATCCGGGAAGCGACTGCGTCGCACTCGGCGAATGCCCTGTACACCGGGGAGCGGGAAATGGTAGCCCGGCAAATTCACGACCAGCTCACCGACAAACTGGGACAACGCGGAATTCTGGTGGAGAGTGTGCTCTTGCGCGACATTCAGTTGCCGGCCACGCTGAAGTCGTCGATCGAATCCAAGCAGCAGGCTGAGCAGGAAGCACTGGCCATGAGCTTTCGTCTGCAGAAAGAAACGCAGGAGGCGCAGCGCAAGCGCATTGAAGCGGCGGGTATTCGCGACTTCCAGCAGATTGTCGCGCAGGGCATCAGCCCGCAATTGCTGGAGTGGAAGGGAATTGAAGCCACCGAAACTCTGGCCAGAAGCGCAAATGCCAAAGTGGTCGTGATCGGGAATCCAAAAAACGGGTTGCCTTTGATTCTCGGACAATAGATATGAATGGAGGACGGGCGTCCCCGCCAGTCTCGCTATTGGCTCAGGCATGACAGACGGCTCGGGCATGACGGGCGGGGACGCCCGTCCTCCACAACACAACATCGCGCATGACTGATCTTCTCGAGGTCCGGAATCTGGTTATCGAATTTCCCCGCTCGACAAACGGCGGGGGAAGCGGCGGCCTGGTGGCGGTGCGCGACCTCAGCTTTTCTATTACTGCCAACGAAGTGCTGGGCCTGGTGGGCGAATCCGGTTCGGGAAAGTCCGTCACCTCGCTGGCACTAATGCGCCTGCTACCTCCACACGCGCGGGTCAGCGGTGAAATACGTATCTCCGACGGCGAGGGTGTCCGCGACCTGCTGCAATTGTCCGACTCAGCGATGCGACCTTTGCGCGGATCCCAACTGGCCATGATTTTCCAGGAACCCATGACCGCGCTGAATCCGGTGATGCGAGTGGGCGACCAGATTGCCGAAGCGGTCCGGGCGCACCATCCTCTGCCGAAAAGTGAGGCCTGGGCGCGTGCGGTCACCGCCATGAAAGAAGTCGGCATCGTCGACTCAGACCGGCGCGCCCGGGACTATCCGCACCAGCTTTCGGGTGGAATGCGGCAGCGGGTAATGATCGCCATGGCCATCGTCAACCGGCCCAAGCTGTTGATCGCCGACGAGCCTACTACTGCGCTCGATGTCACCATCCAGGCACAGATTCTCGACTTGCTTGCCGACCTGCGGGCGAGATTCGGCCTGACCATGCTTTTTATTTCGCACGACCTGGCAGTGGTTTCGCAGGTCGCGGACCGGGTGGCGGTGATGTATGCCGGCAACCTGGTGGAACTGGGATCGAAGCGGGATATATTTCAGGCGCCGGCGCATCCCTACACTCGCGGACTGCTGCATGCGGTGCCGACATTGAAGACTGATCGAGTGCGCCCACTTGAGACCATCGAAGGATCGGTGCCGCCGCTGCATGCGGTCCCGCCCGGGTGTCCGTTTGAGCCGCGATGTGAATTTCGGGTGGAACAGTGTGCAAGGGATCTGCCTCCGCTGGTCGAAGTTTCGGATGGGCATTGGGCGAGATGCCCAGTGGTGAATACTGCAATGTAGACAAAAATGCACAAGTGTGGGGCGGGCGCCCTCGCCCGCCGATTTTGAAGGTATTGGGTTCAAGTGTTCGATAAAGCAAATACAAAGCGAAGGTCAACGGCGGCGGGCGGGGGCGCCCCACACATGAATTCATTTTCAGCCCACGGGCGGGCCTTACGGTCTATAATCGCGAGTTTGTCCGGTGATCTGTGCGCGTCCTTTTATTAAGCGATATTCATAGCAACCTGGAAGCTCTGGAAGCGTGCCTGGCCGTGGCCCCCGAGCACGATATGGTCGTCAACCTCGGCGACGTGGTTGGCTACGGCGCCAGCCCCAATGAAGTCATCGAGCGGTCGCAGGCGTTGGGACATGTTTTTGTGCGCGGCAACCACGACAAGGCAGCCAGCGGGGCCATGGACCTGCGAGACTTCAATCCCATTGCCGGATTAGCGGCGTTGTGGACTCGCGATCAGCTAACGCCCGCGAATCTGAAGTGGCTTCAAGGTTTGCCGCATGGTCCCATCCAGACCGGCGAATTAGTGGATACCCAGTTCGTGCACGGCTCGCCGGTGGATGAGGACGAGTACGTGGTCACCCTGCGTGATGCGATTGAGCCTCTGCTCACCTCGGCGACGGGCCTGACATTTTTCGGACACACGCATCTGCAGGGAAGTTTTTGCAGCAATAGTGTCGCCAGCGATTATTTTCGTCCGCTGTATAACACCGTTGGCCAAAGCGAGACTTCAGAGTTCCGGCTCAAGGAAGGAATGCGCTACATGGTGAATCCCGGCTCGGTGGGGCAACCGCGGGATGGAGACTGGCGCGCATCTTTCGCTGTGTTCGACTCAGAAGCTCGCATCGTTACTTTCTGCCGCGTTCCCTACAATCTTAAGCAGGCTCAGGAGCGGATCATCGCAGCCAACCTGCCGCAGCGGCTGGCTACCCGGCTGGCTGCCGGGCGCTAAAATGTGGGCGCGAGCGTCCTCGCTCGTGCGGAGCCGTTCGTGGCGCTGAAGGAAAAGTATCTTGCAGAACCGTTCGTGGCGCTGCCGCACGAGCGAGGGCGCTCGCGCCTACACTTTGCGATGTAAACTTTCTTGATGCCCTCTTATTCTTCTCGCAGTCTGTCCCCTTCTCACGCCAAAACGCCGGAGCATTATCTGATCGCGCACAGCGATGGCGGCGCTCGCGGCAATCCTGGGCCGGCCGGTTATGGCGTAGTCATTCAGGACGAAGCCGGACATAAAGTTGCCGCGCTCAGCCAGTATCTCGGCCACCAGACCAACAACTTTGCGGAGTATCAGGGCCTGATCGCGGCGCTCGAGTATGCGCTCGACCACAAACACACGGCCCTGAAGTTGATCAGCGATTCAGAGCTGCTGGTACGGCAGATCAAGGGCATTTACAAAGTGAAGAACCTGACTCTGCAGGAACTGCACGGCCGCGCCAAAGAGTTAATCGCGCAACTGGAATGGTTCTCCATCGACCACGCACTGCGCGAGCACAATCGCGAGGCTGACGAGTTGGCGAATCAGGCGATGGATAAAGGCATGGGGCGAACCGGCAGCTCGGCCCAAACTACGAGCGCGCCGCGAGCGGCTGCGATGTTGGAGGAATTCGAAGGAGTGGTACGGGGTGGGGTCATCGAGTTGCTGAAGGGCGAGTTACCGGAAGGTACGCGGGTGCAGGTGCGGGTGAGAAAGTAGTCAGCTTTTGGACGGGCGGGAGACACGGTAGGGTGGGCTCAAACCAGCTACAGGGGTCCTTCGACTGCGCATTCGATTCGCAAGCGAATCGAATGGCTCCGCTCAGGATGACATCAACGAATGATGGGCGGAATACCGAAAAACTAGGCGCGGCCTTTTTTTGCGGATGCGGTCAGCGCTCCGGCTTTTTCCCAGGGACGCTTCGGACGCTCGGCTTTGGGCTTGTCGCGATCCTTGATGCGGTCGTATTGATACGATTCGCTCACCGTGCCCAGGGACTCGTTGTAGAGAACCGGCAGTCCGAGGCCTTCTTTTAATTCTTCAGTGAATTGCTGCAGAGCTTTCAGATGATCGGCGGTCGCGGGAACTTCGGTCTTGGCGGTTTTCAGAAACTGCTGGTAGCCGCGATTCACCAGCTTTGAGATTTCGCTGCCGATGACGTATCCAGGATAGGCGAAGATTTTCACGCCGTCGTCGCCGTCCTTCTGGATGGCCGCCGACACGTTGTACTTCCTCAAGAACACACGACCCTGCATGCCGGGAGCTTCGATCAGATCGAAACCGTGCTCGCGCAGCCAGTTCACCCCGTCCTCGAAGCTTCGCTGCTCTATCTTGGTTGTCATTCGTGTGGAATTCCCAATCCCTTCTACCTCTTTATATCCGTTCACAACTCAATCCATCAGATGCAGGAAGTGCGAAAAAAGTGCAATTCCGTAATCCGGATGGATCGAAGCTGGCTCTTTTATAATCCAATCAACCGTTACGAAGCGGTTAATTCGCGGCCGTCATACGTTACGATGGTCACGGCGACAGCTTTTTAAATCATGCAGCCAGTCTCATTAAAACCAACGGATGTGCCTGATTCTTTAGAGGCTGCGCCTGCCGAAAGCGTGGTCAAGCCAGTCTCTGGCCGAGGTATTGCGCTGGGGCGGCGCAGCCTGGAACTTATCGGCAACACTCCTCTACTACGGCTGGAACGTCTTACCAGCGAGCTGCCCGGCGTCGAGTTGCTGGGCAAAGCCGAATGGTACAACCCCGGCGGATCGGTAAAAGATCGCGCCGCTGCAAACATTGTCGCGCAGGCTCGCGCCAGCGGAAAATTTGGTCCCGGCAAAACCCTGCTCGATTCCACCAGCGGCAATACCGGAATCGCTTACGCCATGATCGCGGCCGCGGAAGGTTTTCCCGTAACGCTGTGCATGCCGGAAAACGTTTCCATCGAGCGCAAGCATATCCTGCACGCTTACGGCGCACACATTATTTATACCGACCCTGGCGACGGTTCTGATGGAGCGATCCGCGCCGCGCGCGAACTGTACGCGAAAGATCCCGACAAATATTTTTACGCCGACCAGTATTCGAACGATGCCAACTGGCAGGCCCATTACCATGGCACAGCCAACGAAATCTGGCAACAAACAGAAGGCCGCGTCACCCACTTTGTTTCCATGATGGGCACCAGCGGGACCTTTGTTGGCACAACCCGGCGCTTGAAGGAATTAAATCCGGCGATTCGCTGCATCTCGCTGCAACCTGACTCGCCGTTTCACGGAATCGAAGGCGCCAAGCACATGGCCAGCGCTATCATCCCCAGGATTTATGATGCCTCCCTGGCCGATGAGGATCTCGGCATCTCCACCGAAGAGGCCTACAAGATGGCGATACGACTGGGTCGCGAAGAAGGATTGCTGGTGGGGATTTCCGCAGCCGCGGCGGTAGTCGGATGTCTGCAGGTGGCACGAAAACTTGGACCGGGCGAGAAAGCTGTTTTCGTCACAATCCTGTGCGACTCCGGTGACAAATATTTGAGTGAGAGATTTTGGGAAGAAGGATAGAGGGATTGTCGATTTTTTAGATTGCCGAATTGTGGAATTTGAAAGGTCCGAGGTTGTTGACGTTTAATTCTTCATTCGTAAATCCGACAATTCGAAAATGATTCTCCAATGCTGAAGCTCTCCCAGTCCGCCTACGATTCGCTGCGCCAGCATGGGGAAGAGACCTATCCTCATGAATGCTGCGGGGTTTTGCTGGGGCAAATGGACGATGACGGAGTGCGCACCGTGACCACGGTCGCGCGGGCAGGCAACACCCGCACGGATTCGGCCCACAATCGCTACAACATCGATCCCAAGGATCTGATTCGTATTCAGCGCGAGGGGCGTGGGCGCGGCGAGGACATCATCGGCTTCTATCATTCGCATCCCGACCATCCTGCGCAGTGGTCGCAGACCGATCTGGCCGAGGCGCACTGGTTTGGATGTTCCTACGTCATCACTGCCGTAGAGAAGGGAAAAGCTGCGCTTACGAATTCCTTTGAGCTGACTGGCAGCGATGAGAATGACAAGAATCTGCTGAAGGAAGAGATTGTAGTGACGTGAGTGTGAGGGGGTGTTGGGCGGGCGCACTGGCCCGCCGCTTTTGAATTTTCGAGCTACAGTGCAGAACACCCAAAATCCAGATCAAAGGCGGCGGCGAGGGCGCCCGCCCCACACAACCAGCTTGAGGCTGAATCTCCAGCCTCTCCTGTGGCATCATGTATAGCCTATGCCCAAGATCCAGATTCCCACGCCTCTGCGCCAATATACCGGCAAACAGCCTGCTGTTGACGTCAAGGCTGGCACCGTCGGAGACGCTCTTTCCGACCTGGTCGCCCAGCACCCCGACTTGCGCCGTCATCTGTATACAGACGAAGGGAAACTGCGCGCCTTTGTGAATGTCTATCTCAACGACGAAGACGTGCGCTACCTGCAGAAAGACGCCACTGCAGTAAAAGACGGTGATAGTATTTCTATTGTGCCTTCGATTGCCGGGGGCGGAGTTAATTGAACGATTGCCCGATTTCAGGATTACCGGATTGTCGAAATTTAGGATTGTCGAATTGAAAACCGAACACAAAGTCCGCCGCTGTTGTTGTCCCTCCTGTCGCTAGCTGTTTTTTCAATTCGTACATTCGTAAATCCGACAATTTTTCAATCTCAAGAGGTTCTCATGGCCACGACGCTCGAAGTCAAACCCGAAGCCGCAACTCTCAGCAACGACGAAATTCTGCGCTACTCGCGCCACCTGATCATGCCCGAAGTCGGCATGGAAGGTCAGCTCAAGCTTAAAGCGGCGAAGGTGCTTTGTATCGGCGCAGGAGGCTTGGGTTCGCCGCTGGCGTTGTATCTGGGCGCGGCCGGCGTGGGCACGCTGGGGATCGTGGACTTCGATGTCGTCGACTACACCAACCTGCAGCGACAGATCATCCACTCCACCGCCGACGTTGGCCGGAAGAAGCTGGATTCGGCCGCAGAGAAGCTGAAGGCGATCAATCCGTTTTTGAACATCCGGAAATTTGATACCCGGCTTTCCAGTGACAACGCCCTGGAGTTGTTCCGCGAGTTCGACATCATCGCCGACGGCACCGACAACTTTCCCACCCGCTACCTGGTGAACGACGCTTGCGTGATTACCGGCAAGCCGAATGTCTACGGATCGATTTTCCGCTTCGAAGGCCAGGCCAGTATTTTCGCGACCAAGGAAGGCCCGTGCTATCGCTGCCTCTATCCCGAGCCGCCACCGCCGGGACTGGTTCCATCCTGCGCTGAAGGCGGAGTGCTGGGCATTCTGCCCGGACTGGTCGGCGTGATCCAGGCGACGGAAGTCATCAAGCTGATTCTCGGGAAAGGCGATCCGCTCATCGGCCGGTTGCTGCTGATCGACGCGCTGGACATGAAGTTTCGCGAGCTCAAGCTGCGCAAGAATCCCGATTGCCCGGTTTGCGGCACCCATCCCACGATCAAGGAACTGATCGACTACAACGAGTTTTGCGGAATTCGCGGCGAGGAGAAACCGGTGGAAGCACTAGCTGACGATATACAGGTGGAAGAACTGAAGCGTCGACTGGATGCGGGCGAAGATCTTTTCGTTCTCGACGTTCGCGAGCCGCACGAATATCAGATCTGCAATATTGGCGGACATCTGATTCCGCTAGGCGATCTGCCCAAACGGGTCAATGAACTCGATTCCAGCCGCGAGATCGTGGCGCACTGCCGCTCCGGTGTGCGCAGCGCCAAAGCCGTGGATTTTCTGCGCCAGGCGGGATTCAAGAAGGTGCATAACCTGGCCGGCGGAATTCTGGCCTGGGCGGATCGCGTCGATCCGAAGATGCCGAAATATTAAGATCCTGCTCGTCTTTCAAAGAAAGGCGGGAAAGCTGAAAAGCTTTCCCGCCCTTTGTCCCGCGATCGGAAACTAATTGAAATTTATTTGCTGGTCGAGCCCGCTTCGGCGTTGGCTGATTCCGCATTGATTGCTAGGGCGTACTTTTTCCCGGCGAAGCGAATTTCGTTCAGTGCTTTGTGTCCGTCGCCATTGACCGTAGTCACGGCTGAGTCGCGGTCCTGGGAACGATCGAGATCGACCATGCGCGCCGGCACGGTAGCCACTACGTTTTTGCCGCGCAGGATGTTGAGTTCAACGTTCGGTCCGTTGCCTTCCCACTTCACCGTGTAATCGCCAGCGGGAAGTTGCTTTCCGCTTACGTTTACCGCTTCGTTTACCTGCAGGGAACCCTTGTTGACGGCAAAAACGCTCGTCGCCAGCAGTAGAGCAAAACCCAGTAACAAGCCTTTGGAGATTTTCGAGACGCTCATTTCACTCCTTTTTTCTTTCCCGATAACGTCGGGAACCGGTTCTGGGCGGCCGGGATTTGCCTGGGGCAGGAAAACCTTGCGTTTTGCCGTCGAAGGCCTAAAATGCTGCCTCGGGGTTAAGCGAAAACAGCACGGCCGCAAGACCGCATGCTTTCTGCTCCGGGGATTGTTCTCACCTGGGCCGCCAAACCGATGTGAGCCAGTCCCTTAACCCCTGAATTTTTTCCTACGAAACCGCCGTCCGATAAGACCCGGTTTCATTCATTGTTTGATACGTTGCGCTCAACTAAAAAGTTCCGCAGTGGTTGATCTCGTCTGCACTTCTTTGGACGACCTGCACGGGCAGTTGTTAGCAGCGCCTTGCGGGCGAGAGAACTCAACACAACACGAGCTTGTCTTGTTGTTCTCCCCTGTAATTTGGTTGATTCTTTTATCAGGATTCATCGAGGTTGAGAACGACTTTCCCGAAATTCTTGCGTTCCAGAAGTAACCGGTAGGCTTCCGCAGCCCGGTGCAGTGGAAATACGTTGTCCACGACCGGATGCAGATGTCCCGCAGCGGTCCACGCGGAAAGCTGTTTCCATGCCTTATTCATCAACTGGGGGTTCGCGGCCAAGTATGTCAACCACAGACCATGGACACTCGTTCCCTTGGCGTACAGTATTCGAGCGTCCAGTTGAGCGGGTTTGCCGGTGGCGGCGCCGTAGACGATGACTCGTCCGAGGTCGCGAAGGCAGCGCACGCTCTTCGCGGTGTGCTCGCCGCCTAACATTTCGAAAACCGCGTCCACCCCTTCGCCGTTGGTAAGGTTTTTGATTGTCGCTTCGTAGTCGTCTTGCTTGTAGTCGATGCCGTGCTGCAATCCCAACTCTTTCACGCGCGCGAGTTTTTCCTGCGAAGACGACGTACCGTACATTTCAATGCCCAGCAACTTTCCGATTTGCACCGCAGCTGTTCCCACACCTCCCGCTACAGCATGAATCAGAACCCGCGGAACCGTCTCACAATTTGCAGTATCCAGAAGCCCTGCCTTCCAGTAAGCAAAGTATGCGGTGAAATAATTAACCGGGAACGCCGCGCCTTGTTCCGCTCTCCATCCTTCGGGGACCGGCCACAGCAACTGCGTCGTCGCAGCAACCCGTTCGGCGAAGGCTCCCCACTGCGCGTAGCCCATCACTAATTTTCCGTCGGTTGCTCGGACTCCGCAGAATTCACGTCCCGCGATCAGCGGCGGTTTCGGTGTGCCCGGATATCCGCCCTCCGCACTCATAATGTCGGCGAAATTGATGCCCGCCGCCTCGACCTTCACTAATTCCTGCCCAGCGGCCGGGACCGGGTCCGGCATGGAGCGAACTTCAAGGACTTCTGGTCCACCTAAGCGGCTGATGACAAGGGCCTTCATCCAACACAGTGTAGCAACAGTCGAACCGGGGAAAACGGTTCGTTCCCGCACGCAGGCACCGCCACGCGACTGGGTTTGGGTGGCGGGTATATACTCTTGCGTAACATGGTCGGGGCTTGCTGTTCCTGCCAGAGCAGACCGGTCTGAAATTGACTGGTTTGAGACAAATTACAACACGAAAATCAGGGGAAGCCGGAGCGCTGTTTTATATCTAATTCATAGGCTCCGCTCAACGGATCACTGGGACCGATTCAGTAGCACCGGGTTTGCCAGTGCGGGAGGATCATACGCGGAGGGGTCCGCGAATGAGTTCCCGGGGAGGTCCTTCGGTGGACTTGTTTTTGGTGCGTTTTTTATTTGTTCTCATAATCACTATTGTTTGCTACCTGACTGATCCGTTTAACCTGCCTGCGAAGCTCGACGCCGGGGTGGGCGCCGCCACCGGCCTGGCCATCGTACTGTTCGAGTGGAGGTTGCGCCGCATCAGCCTGAAGCGCCTGATCGGCGCCGCCGCCGGCAGCATCCTCGGCATCTTCGGCGCCTACCTGTTTTCCCTGGTCATACGCAATAGCGTCGCTGCGGGAAACACGCAGAGCTTTCTCCAGATTCTGGTTATGCTGTTGATGGCCTACGTTGGACTGGTGGTGGGGGCGAACAAAGGCGACTTGCTGAACCTGGCGGCGCTGGGCGGCGTGTTCGGGGGAGAAAAGCAGGGCAAGAAAAGCTACAAAATCCTGGATACCAGCGTCATCATCGATGGCCGCATCGCCGACATTGCCGAGACCGGATTCCTCGACGGAGTTATCGTAACTCCCCAGTTTGTCTTGCGCGAATTGCAACTGGTTGCCGACTCGGCTGACTCGCTTAAACGCAATCGCGGACGGCGCGGTCTCGATATTCTGCAGCGCCTGCAGAAAATACCGACGTTGCAGATTCAGATTGTTGAAGATGATTTTCCCGCGGTCCGTGAAGTGGACTTGAAGCTCATCGAACTGGCCAAGGTTTATGAAGGAAAAATAATCACGAACGACTTCAATCTTAATAAAGTTGCCCAGTTGCAGGGTGTGGCCGTGCTGAACATTAACGAGCTGGCCAATTCACTGAAGCCGATTGTTCTTCCCGGTGAAACCATGCGTGTATTCATCCTCAAGGAAGGAAAGGAATACAACCAGGGCGTGGCTTATCTGGATGACGGGACCATGGTGGTCGTGGACAATGCGAGAAAAATGATCGGCAAAACCATCGACATCTCGGTGACGTCGGTCCTGCAGACCACCGCCGGCAAAATGATTTTTGGAAAATGGGACGAGCGTCCCGGGTTGCGTAACGAGTCTCGCTCGAGTGTAAATGCGGTGCCGGTCGTGCCTACGCCGCCGGTTTCACCAAGCTCCGAGGCGAAAAAGCCGCAAGCGGTGATGATAGAACGCCCCGCCGACTAGGTAGTTGGACCTCGTGCTTTAGTGGAGGTTAGCCGCTACACTCCACTAACTGTCTTGACCTTGATGGTGGTACCTTCGAGGTCTCCGACCACGGTCACTCTTTGTCCCGCCAGCCTCTCCAGTGGAGCGGGATCGCCCTGGAGAGCGTAGATTTTCTCGCCATCCACCAGGACGTATTTGGCGCCGCCCTTCACACATGTACGAGTGCATTCCGCGGGAGCCTTGCCTGAATTTTTACGATGGCGGGCGCCGCAGCGGGAATCGGTAATGACGCCGTTAAAAGTCTGATCAGCAGGCGCGCTGCCATCGCTCGTCTGGTATGAAACTTCATGCGTCGCAGTGGCGTTCTGGAATTCCCCGGTTGCCGGGCGGGCAATTGCAAATGCTACCGAAGCTCCGGCAAAAAGAACGGCAGACCCAAGCGCCGCGATTAGGACGGTAACCGCGCAGAAGGTTACCAGCGACAGCCACGAACGGTGTTGATGTCTGATGTTTTCCTGGCTCATATTTCTCCGAAACAGTCTTGCTAACAGCTTGCGGCAGCATTTGCAGGGCCGATTTGCAATGACCCTCAGGTGCGACAAGCAATGTGGTTGGTTGCATTTGAAATACGATCCGGAAATTCCATCAGTTAATAACCCCCTTGCTGCGAGCAAAAACTTCACGATTCGGAGAAAAGGTCATACGGTAAAAACCTGAGAAGACGTTTCTTTCTCACGGTCTGCATTTGGTACCGGCGCGCTTCAGCCCGTATACTTACAGCCCGCGATGAAGGTCGTAGTCATTATTCCGGCTGCCGGTCTGGGAACACGGATGACGCCTGTCTCCGACGGCAAGAACAAAAAACAGGCAGCCTCCAAACAATTTTCGGAAATTGGCGGAGTGCCGATCCTCATTCACACCTTGCGCAAGTTTGCGTCCAACTCCGACATCTCGGAAATCTACGTGGCATTGCGGGCCAATGAAATCGCCGGCTTTCGCAATCGCCTGCAAACGGACAATGAACTGACGCAGGCACAAATTAAATTGGTGGAGGGCGGTGAACATCGCCAGCAGTCGGTCGCGAATGCGATCGCCTCAATCGCTGCCGATGCCAACGATATTGTTCTGGTGCACGATGCAGTTCGTCCCTTTGTCACTGCCGAGATCATTCACGATGTAATCGAGGGTGGCCGCAAGTTTGGCGCGGCCATCGCCGGGATGCCGGCCATGGATACCATTAAACAGGTGGAACGCACGTCTGAGCGCGCGGTCATAACAGCGACGTTGCCACGCGAACGAGTGGTGATGGCACAAACTCCTCAGGGCTTTCGTTACAGCGTGATCAAGAAAGCTTTTGATGACGCCGCCCGCGACGGTTTTCTCGGCACTGACGAAGCTTCGCTGGTCGAACGCTCAGGGCACGAAGTGGTCGTGGTGATGGGCTCGCCACGAAACATCAAGATTACGACTCCGGCAGATATGGAATTGGCAGAGTTCTTCTTGAAACCATAAGCGCACGCCACGGATTGAAATGTTAAAGGCGGCCACGGATTTTCACGGATCACACGGATAAAACACCGAAGTATCGCAAGATCGTTGTGTGGACGATTTTTTTGCCAACGACTACCGAGCGACCACAGCGGGGAGAGATTTCCTGAAACGGAAAAGGCAGCCACGGATTTTCACGGATCACACGGATAAAACATTTTCGAGCTTGTACACTCTACGCATGAGTGCTGGACAAATTGGCCTGAAGCACGCACAACTGACGGAAAAACTGATTGGGATTTTCTACGATGTCTACAACGAGCTTGGCTTTGGATTCCTTGAGTCGGTCTATGAGGAATCGCTGGTGATTGCTCTTCGCCAGTCGGGATTATCTTTCGAACGGCAAATACTGCTGCCGGTTTCGTTCCGCGGACAGAATGTTGGCCATTTCCGGGCGGACATGCTAGTCGAGTCGAGCGTTTTGCTTGAGCTGAAAAGTACTCGCACACTGGAGCCATCGCACGAAGCGCAGTTGCTCCACTATTTGAAATCCACCGAGATCGAAATTGGCCTCTTGATGAACTTAGGGTCACGTCCACAGTTCCGCCGTTTATTTTTCGATAATGAAAGAAAGAAAATCCGTGAAAATCCGTGTGAATCCGTGGCCGGGGTTTCGGCATGAAAATAGGCTACGGATGGGATTCACATGAGTTCAAACGCGGCATTCCGCTGAAAATTGGCGGGGTTACGCTTCAACATCCGAAGGGTTTGGGCGGCCATTCGGATGGGGACGTGCTCTTGCACGCCATCACCGACGCGTTGCTGGGAGCCGTCGCTGCTCCGGATATTGGCTCGCTCTTTTCGCCGTCCGATGCTCGCTGGAAGGGGGCGGACTCCGCGCTTTTTCTGGCGGAAGCACTCAAACGCGTGCGCGCCGCCGGGTATGCGCTGATCAATATGGATTCGACTTTGATCCTGGCTGTCGCCGAAGATCGGTCCCCATGCCGTCACGATTCGAACCCACGTCGCCGAGCTTTTGGGAATCTCTCCGGACTGTGTCGGCGTGAAAGCGAAGACACCCGAAGGTATGGGGACGGACAATGCAGCGATTGCCCACGCGGTGGTGCTGCTGGAGAAGCGACCGGTCCGAAGGCTGGGGAAGAAAGCTCGGAAATACTCTGGCGACTGAATCTTTGCGAGGCTAGAGTTTTGTCACGGTCTTGCCGTGGCGATTGCGTGCCGCCTCAAGCAGCGCCTTGAAGATCGCTCGCGAGGCTGCATCTTCTTCGACCGAACGCTCCGGATGCCATTGAACTGCTAGAACGAAATGACCGGGAGAAGTTCCCTCCAGTGCCTCAATCACGCCGTCCTCCGGACACCGAGCAACAATGCGAAGCCCCTCGCCGATTCTCTCCGCTGATTGATGGTGACTCGAATTGACGGGAATGGAAATCACAGATTGCGGCGCGCGGCTGACACCATTTGCGACAATCCGGTTCAACTGCGAATCAGGCGCTATGTCGACCGAGTGTGCCACCGCCACGCTTTTGCCCGCTTCGTGGTTCACCGGCGACTGAATGTGCTGCAGAAGAGTTCCGTCGCGATACACATTTATGATCTGCAAGCCGTAGCAGATACCAAGGATGGGCTTGCGTCGCTGGTATGCATCCTGCAACAGCATCTGGTCGACCAGGTCGCGTTTCTCATCGGCTGGGGCGGTGTTCAGATCTTTTTCCGCTCTGTATTTTGAAGGGTCGACGTCGGCTTTGCTGCCTGGCAATAAAACCGCATCGCAGCTCTCAATTAATTTCTTAATTTCTTCAGTTTTTTGATCGAGAGGCACACTCACGCCTTCTCCACCGGCCATCTCTATGGCTTGTACGTATTGCGGAAGCGAGCGCTCGGCATAATCCGTGTCTGTGGAATGTGGAACCGGGATGGCGATGCGCGGCGGCATAGTATTGATTGTATCGGTTCCGTGAAAACGCTACAGCAGAAAGTCTCCGCGATAGATGACTTCGCCATCGATCAGGCGGGCTTCGGCGAGCAATTTGTGCGGCTTCACGGGGCCCGTGCCATCGATGTGCAGCACTTCATTTCCGTGCGCGGCCAGCCAGTCCGAGACCAGCATGCGGTGGCAGTGGAAGTAAACTCGTTCGGCGCACATGTAGGCGGTTCGTGATTGATCGGCGAGTCTGGTCAAAGCGATGACCGCGTTTCTGAATTCAGCGGTCAGCATATAGTCTGCATAGTTTCGGAAACTGGCGTTGCGCAGCGCAATGTGGGGCGAGTCATGGCGAATGGCTTTACGCCGCCCGCCCAGTTCTTTCATCCACAGATACTGAATTTCGGCCGCCGGTAGAGTTTTCTCCAGCGCTTCGCGATTGAAGTGCGGAAGCCGACGCGACACGGGAAACGCGCGGATGTCGACCAGGGTTTTGATCTGATGCGTTTGCAGAGTCTCAACCAATTCATCTTGAGAACGGGTGGAGTGGCCGATGGTGTAGAGAATCGACAAATTAGATTTCAGATTTTAGATTGTTGATTTCAGATTCCAGATACCAAGTTTTAGATTGTCGGTTGCCTGGATGAGTTGCAATGCCGATCGAAGTGTCGGGCTCAAGACGGCGACGACAGTCCTTGCAGCGCGGCGACCACGTTGGAATCCTGCTCCGGAAACACAGTGCGGAGATCGCACAATACGCGGCCTTCTTCTACGCGGGCGATGACTGGCGGCCTCGACGATCGCAGGCGTGTGGATATTTCATCCGCGCTCAGGCCATCGCAGGTCACAGCCAACAACCGGGTAGGCAAAACCGCCGAGGGCGCAGCGCCACCGCCAATCACCGATTCGCCATCAATGATGTCGACGTGTACTTTGAGTGATCGTACTTTTCCGGAAACGATATCTGCACGCCGGCCAATCTCATCTTTGGATAAATACATCATGCGCAACGCCGGAATTGCCTGATGATCGCGTTTTACGTAGGCCATGAGTGTGGCTTCCAGAGCGGCATAGGTCAGTTTGTCAACCCGCAGAGCGCGAAACAGAGAGTTGGCGCGCATCTGCGCGATCAGCTGGCTGCGCCCGCTCAGGATGCCGGCCTGCGGTCCACCCAGAAGTTTGTCGCCGCTGTAACTGACGACATCCACCCCGGCGCGAATGCTCTCGAGTACTCCCGGCTCTCCGTTGATTCCGATCAAGCGCAGATCGAAGAGCGCACCGCTGCCCAGATCTTCCATGAGCGGAATATTTCGCTTGCGAGCCAGTGCAACTAATTCTTCGATCGAAGGCTGTTCGGTAAATCCGGTAATCTGGAAATTGGAACGATGCACACGCAACAGCAGTCTCGTTTTTTCATTGATCGCCCGTTCGTAGTCGGCCACCCGGGTGCGGTTAGTGGTGCCGACTTCCCTGAGTACCGCATTCGATTTCGACATCACGTCGGGAATGCGAAATGATCCGCCAATTTCCACCAGTTCGCCGCGGGAGACGATAACTTCTCCGCCCTCCGCCAAAGAATTCAGTGCCAGCAGAACGCCTGCCGCGTTGTTATTCACGACAATGCTGGAAATCGCCGGTGCGGCGTTGATGCTTTCGCCTCCGGAGCCTTCTTCCAGCAACCTGCGGAAAAGACGGTCTAGGTGTACGTCACGTTTGCCGCGTTCTCCACTATCTGTATCGAACTCCAGGTTGGAATATGCAGAGGCTACATCGCGAATATGTTCGAAAGCAGCAGCGGCCAAGGGAGCGCGGCCCAGGTTGGTGTGCAGGATGACTCCGGTCGCATTGATCACCGGGCGCAATGAAAAACTCAACGACTGCTGGATTTGTTGATGAACCGCATTCGAGATGCCGGAGAGTGCCAGGTCGACTCCAGCGGCATCCAGTCGCGCGGCTGCAATTTCGGCGCGCACCCGGGAAAGAACGGTGCGGGCGGCGTCAACCGCGGCGGACGGGCCTTCGCTCGAAATAATCGCGGCGAGATCCGGCCGGCGCAACAATTCGTCAACCGACGGCAACTTGCGGTAGAGGTCGGGTTTGGATGAGGTTGGCACCGGGGATGATTATCCCATTTCACCGGTGGTAAGCCAAAGGCCGTAAGGATTGGCTTGTGTGGCCGCGGGCGGCTCGCCCGCGGGTTTCACGTGCGGAGTTAATCGCGATCAAGAGAATTAAAGTCAAAAGAAGCAAAGTCAGAAGCCGCGGGCGAGTCGCCCGCGACCACACAAGCCCCGCGATCAGACAAGCCACTGTCCTTAGCCTACTTCTACCAGTCCGTAGGTTTTTTGCCAGTGGGTGCGCATGTGGCTGAGGGCTTGGGCGATTTCTGCTTCTGAGATTTCGGGGTTGGGACCGGCGAGCACTGCGGCAGCTTCGCGCTTGGCTGCTTCGAGCAGCTGGCGATCGCGGATCAGGTTGGCGACCTGAAAGCTGGGCATACCGGCCTGGCGGGTGCCGAAAAATTCACCCGGCCCCCGAAGTTCAAGATCGAGTTCCGCGATCTTAAATCCGTCGGTAGTGCGAACCATGGCGTCGAGGCGGCGTTCGCCGTCCTCGGAGATTTTTCCGCCGGTCATGAGAACGCAGAACGATTTCGCCGCGCCCCGGCCGATTCTGCCGCGAAGCTGGTGCAACTGGGAAAGACCAAACCGCTCGGCATGTTCGATCACCATCACGGTGGCGTTGGCGACGTCGACTCCGACTTCAATCACGGTGGTCGAGACCAGAATATCGACTTCACCTTTCTGGAATCTCCGCATGACGTCTTCTTTCTGGTCGGCGCTCAAGCGGCCGTGCAAAAGCTCAACTCGCAAGCTGGGAAAGATTTTCCTGCTGAGCTCCTTGTGCATCTTGATCGCGGCCTTGAGTTCAGTTTCTTCGTTCTCTTCTATTACCGGATAGACGACATAAACCTGGTGTCCGGCGGCGACCTGTTTGCCGACAAACTGCCAGACTTCCTCCGCCCGGTCGTCGGAGACGCGGCGAGTCACGATTGGCGTCCGGCCGGGCGGCATTTCATCGAGGACGCTGATGTCGAGATCTCCGTACAAGGTCAGAGCCAAGGTTCGAGGAATGGGCGTGGCGGTCATGACCAGAACGTCGGGTTCTCCCAGAGGCGCCGAACCGTTGCCGGTTCCGTCGTCTGCTGATTTCTTCATCAGCTTGAAACGCTGCATCACGCCAAAGCGATGTTGTTCGTCAACGATCACCAGCCCCAACCGGTCGAACTCGACCTTTTGTTCAATCAGCGCATGAGTTCCGATCACCAGCTGGGCGTTGCCTTGAGCAATGTGGCGGCGTATTTCGCGCTTGCGGTCTTCTTCCAGCGAGCCGGTTAGAAGCACCGAGCGGTAGCCGGCATTCTCCAGAATCCGCCGCGCGGAAAAATAGTGTTGCTGGGCCAGGATTTCCGTGGGCGCCATGAGCGCGACCTGGTATCCGTTTTCAATGGCGATGATGGCGGCTTCGAAAGCCACGATTGTCTTGCCCGATCCGACGTCGCCCTGCAGCAGCCGCCGCATGGGAAACGGCTTTTCCATGTCGGAGGCGATCTCCTTGAGCACTCGCTTTTGCGCGGCCGTGGGATGGAAAGGCAGAATCTTTTTAATGGCGTCCCGCGCACGCTTGTCCAGACTGAATGCGATTCCGGTTTTCGTTTTCTGCTCGCGCCTTTTGAGTTCCAGGCCCAACTCCACAAAGAAAAGCTCTTCGAAGATCAGCCGGATGTGGGCCGGAGTGCGCGAGGCCAGCAGGTCCTGAAAGCTCTCGCCGGGATCGGGCCAGTGAACCTGCCTGAGTGCGTCCTGGGGCGGGATCAGATTCATCCGGCTACGCACTATTTCTGGGAGGGGGTCCTTGAGCTGGGGTGCGAGATTTTCCAGAACGTTGTGAATGATGCGCCGGAACCACCGGGGAGTGAGCCTTCCCTGGCCCGCCGATTCGTAGATCGGCACGATGCGGCCGACTTCGAGTGATGCGGCGGCTTTCTGTTCACCGGCCTCGGGGTCGTCGGATGAGTCGCCGAGGATTTCAAATTGCGGCTGCACCAGCTGCAGTTCACCACCACGTTCCTGCTCGACTTTGCCGTAAAGAGCGACCAACTGTCCGGGCTTGAAGCGATCCCGCAAGTAGGTGCCGTTGAACCAGATGCACTTCAGGCGATTTCTACCCTGCCCGGCGGTCATCTGAAAGATCGGCATGCGGCGGGTGCGGAAAAGACCGGAGGTGCGCACCTCGGCAATCACAGTCGCCATTTCTCCCACCCGCAGCTCCGAAATGCCGCGCGGGTTGACGCGATCTTCGTAACGGAAAGGCAAATAATGAAGGAGATCGTCGATGGTATAGATCCCCTTGGCGCCCAGTACTTCGGCCAGGCGCGGGCCGATGCCTTTGACGTATTGGACCGAGGTAGACAACTCGAGCATCTCAGGAATGTTAGCAGGATCGGCAGGCACGTCCGGCTGCGATCGTCGAAGGAAAGTAGGAGGGAGGAGCCCGGTGTCGAAGGAGTTGATGAGGAACTTTGTTCAATCTCTAATCGCGGTTCTCGCCGGGAATCTCGCTTATTTCGTGCTGTTGCCCCATCTTCCGCCAGCCGCCAGGCACGTTCCATTTCACACCGACCTGGGTTTGGCGGTGGATGCCTGGTTTTGCTCTGGTCGCGTTCGGCATCGTGAAGGCAGTGAGCGCCCGAAAACACCGTTCCCGCACCGGCGGCTAAGACGATTGCCTCACCTGACTGTTACTTTCGGAACCTCGGTCGGGCCAGCCTCACGAGTTACAATCCGGCTGGGCTCATGCAAAAAGTCGCCATTCTCTACGACGCCAGCCAGGCCGTCCTGTCCACCTTCGACCTGGACGAGGTGCTGCAGCGCATCCTGGTGATTGCGCGCGATTATTTTCATCTGCAGAATGTCGCTATCTTATTGATAGATAAGGACTCTGGCCAACTTTGTACCCGGTCCCAGATCGGCGGAGAAAAAGGCTTTGAGGATTTCCGGGTCAATATCGGAACCGGACTGATCGGAGCGGCCGCCAAAAAGAAACGGCCTCTTTACGTGCCGGATTTCGCGATCGAAATGCGCTACAAGCGGCGGGGAAAAAAGACCCGGTCGGAACTGGCCATCCCGCTCATGGTTCGAGACGAAATGGTAGGAGTGCTCGATTGCCAGAGCGACAACGCAAATCACTTTGATTCCGAAACTGTCGACCTCTTGACCTTGTTTTCCACTCAGGCGTCGATGGCGTTGCAGAATGCCCGGCTGTATTCGCTGGAGCGCCGCCGGGCCTCGCAGCTTGAGGCGATAAACGCGGTTGCCCGGGAAACCACCGTCGTGCTCGACGTCCGGGAATTGTTGTTGAAGGCCTGCCAGAAGATTCGCACTGCATTCGAAGTGTCCCATGTATCCATGCTGGTGAAAGACGACGAAGACCTGGTTTTACAGGCGCACCACGGCAACCTGACGCTGCGCATCCCGGAAAATGGGAAGATGCCCGCCGGAGCAGGCTTGTGGGGACGCGCCTTGCGCGAGAACAAGACCCTCATTGAAAACGATGTGAAGACAGACCCGGACTGCCTGGGCATCTACCAAGAGTCAGGCTCGCGGATGTGCATTCCCCTGGTTTCATTTGGACAAACACTCGGAGTGCTCGTCCTCGACAGCATTCGTTCCGGCAGCTTCAACGTCAGCGACGTTCAGTCTCTAGAATCGGTTGCCGACATCTGCGCCACCGCGATTCAGAACGCACGTTATGTAGAACGAGTGAAGCATCTGGCCTATCTGGACGGCCTCACCGGAATCTTTAACCGGCGTTACTTCGAATTGCGAATTCTGGAAGAACTGGAACGCGCGCGCCGCTTTGACAGTGGCATGGCGGTCATCATGGTGGACATCGACCAGTTCAAACGCCTGAATGATGAATTCGGCCATCTGTTGGGGGATGAAGTGCTGCGCCAGGTCTCTTCGATTTTCTCGCAGCAGTTGAGAAAGATCGACGTGGTTTGCCGTTATGGCGGCGAAGAGTTTGCCATCCTGCTCTCCCAAACCAGCCAGCAGCATGCCCTGGGCGTCGCTGAGAAGCTGCGAAGAATGGTGGACAGCTGGCAATTTCCCGGAGTTCCGCGGTCGGTCACCATCAGCGCCGGCGTGGCCACTTGTCCCGACCATGGCAATACTCGCGAGGCTTTGGTGAAAGCAGCGGATGCCGGACTTTATGCGGCGAAGCAGGCAGGAAGAAATTGTGTGCGGGAAGGCTCGGCGGAGCTCAGCCGCGCTAAGGTAACTTCCCGATAGCAATTGCGGAGTAGGAGTGAAGGCAAGATGCCTTCAGCACAGCCGGCGGGACGCCGGCGCGACCCAACCTTCTGCAGGACGTCGGCCCAACCCTTTAAATGTCGGCTTCGGGCTGCCAGGCTTTTACTTTCTGATTTTCCATCTGTTCTTCTTCCTGGATTTCACGCCCTTCATTCCTGAGCTCGCGTTGCAATTCATGCATTTCTTTTTGTAACTCTTTTTGTTCTTCGCGCAGTTCGCGTGCGGCTTCTTTCATTTCCGGCCTGATCCTGGTGACCTCACGCATGGCCTGGTCGATCTGCGGTTGGATATGCGCGATCTCCGCCTGAGCATCGCTCAGATCAATAACAGTTTCAGCGTCCATGCCGGAATCGGGGATTTCGAAAGTCTCATCCGTATCCAGGATGCGAGACTGGTTGCGGTCGGGGACGGTCAGAGTGATGTTTTGTTCTTTCTTGTCGCGAATGATGCTGACGGTCACGGTGCTGTTCTTGCGGCCATGGATGGCATGAGTAAAGTCGCCGCTGTCGCTGATCGTTTCCCCATTCACCTTCACAATGACGTCGCCGGCACGGAAACCGGCTTGCTCGGCGCGGCTCCCTTTTTCCACCGAGCGGATTAAAACCCCCTTGCCGTTTTTGGCGCCAAAGAACTCACCAAGCTGGGGAGTGAGGTTTTCGACCATCATTCCACTGCGCGCGGATGAGTGCACGACTACGATCGAGACCGGCATATCCATATCGGGGACGAACGGGGTGGCGGGCATAGCAGGCATCGCCGGCATGGCTGGCATGGCTGGCATCGCCGGCATGGCAAATGAGAAAGTCTTGCCGGGACGGGTTGCGGCAAACATCTGCTTCCGGTCCGCCAGTTGAGCTTTCAGAGTCAGGTTCTGGCCATCGCGGCTGACTCCCAAATTCACCAGTCTCCCGGGAGGAATCTCACGAATTACGCGCCGCAACTGCTCAACGCTTTCCACCTGGTTGCCATTGATGGTGAGGATTACGTCGTGCTCTTTAACTCCAGCTTTCCCTGCGGGCGCATCCTGATCGACCAGGGTCACTTCCACCCCGTGCTCTTCTTTTAACTTCAGCTCGGCCAACCGGTCCGGAGTGATGTCGCGAGTATCAACGCCGAGATAGGATCCGCCGCCGGAATCTTCACTGGAATAACCAAAAGTCTCGCTGAAGGGTTGCTGCGAACACAGTTCGCCTCCATTCGCGGCTGCGGCGAATACCGGCAAAATCAAGATTGCCAGAATTGATTTACGCATGCTCGTCCCCCTTTAAGACTCAACGGCTCGCCAGAAATGTGATATCACCGGTAGTGGTACGCACTTTCAAGGTGGGGCCGCCGCCATTCAACTTGCCTTCGGCAGTCGCGGTGCCGGGTCCCCATTCGCCGCCTTCAGTTGTAACCCGAATCTCGGAAAAATCAGAGCGAATACGATGGCCGTTGGCCAGGTCAATGGAAGCTCGAACCGTGATATTCAAGTTCGGCGCAAGATAGACAGTAATATCTCCGGCTGACGTTTCCAATACAGAATCGGTGCGCTCGTTTCCGGAGACGAACTTGGCCACGATGCCTCCGGCTCCGGTTTCGGCGCGGGCCGCGGGTACACCATTTAACGTGATGCTGCCGCCGCCGGTCTCCGCGCGCACAGCGCCAGTCGCCGAACTGAGACGGATACTGCCTCCACCGGTTTCAATTTCCGCGGCGCCCGCAATCTCTCCCAACTCGATGCTGCCGCCTCCGGTTGTGACCTTAAGCGGCCCCGTGCAGCGTTGCACTTCGATGCTGCCGCCACCAGTTTCCAGCACCGCACCTTGCATACCGGAGACCACGACCACGCTGCCGCCCCCGGTTTCGGCGGTGACTTTACCTTTCGCC
The DNA here is from genome assembly GCA_963733545.1 of Terriglobia bacterium. Lineage (GTDB taxonomy): Bacteria > Acidobacteriota > Terriglobia > Terriglobales > Acidobacteriaceae > JAIQFF01. Next base: position 1,142,207 of record CAVTDQ010000007.1, on the reverse strand, counting down.
GAGCCTACCTTGATGCTGCCACCCCCAGTGCGCAGTCCAAGATCTCCACCCACTGTGCCTACGTCGATACTGCCGCCGCCGGTCTCGGCGTTGACCATCCCCATAATGTCATCCAGATGGATGCTGCCTCCGCCAGTTTCGCCTTCAACCTTGCCATTGATGGCGATCGCCGTCAGATCGCCTCCTTCGGTTTCAACTTTCACCAAATCGGTGTTGCGTGGAATATTAATTACAAATTCGCTCGAGGACCGGCGGGGCGGCTTGCTGCCTTCCCATTCGCCCGTCACCCAGACCGTATCTCCGCGGTTGGTGACGCTGATCTTGTAGGAGTCTAGTTCGCGCCGTGCCTTCTCTTCGGAGGACGCATACGAGCGGCTCTTGATGACATAACTGATTGCCGGCTGCGAGCCGCCCACAACCTTCACCACGCCAGAGTCGACTTTTACCCGCAGATTTTTCGCCGCGGCAATAGACCCCGATATTTGTCTCGACCATCGGCCGTTTTCCTGGAAGACCCGGGACTGTTCGTCGGGACGCGCTTCTTGCGCGACCGCAAGAGCCGACAGCAGCAGCATCAGTGCAGCGACTTTGGGAAATGTTCTCAACTTTTCTCACCTTCCAGTTCTTTTTTCATCGCTACAGCTTGAATAGCGCTTAGTCGATCTCCGACATCTGGGACAGAACGTTTCGCGCCTGGCTCCGTATGTAGAGATTTTGATCGTTGTCAGCCAGCTTTTGCAGGACCCGGCGAACGCTGCTGTCGGCGCGCACTGGCTCCAGAAGATGCAGAGCCTGGGTGCGCAGCCCGGGATTAGAATCGTTCACCAGAGCTTCGAGCACCGCATCGCGCACGCGTACATCATTCTTTACGTAAGACCCCAGCCCTTCGATCGCTTTCAGACGCACTCCAGGATTCGAGTCGTAGCGCAAGGCATACAACAGCGCTTCGCGCACATGGGTATCGTTAGGTGTCTGGGTGAGGAGATCCACAGAATCCATGCGCACGCCGGAGTTGTAATTGTTCCGGGTGGCAAACAGCAGAAGTTGCTGGATGCGCTGGTCGTTCAACGAGCCCTGAGCTTCCTGGGTGGAAACGGTGTTGTAGCGGATGTTGATTTGAGAGGAACCAGGTTCCTGCCAGATGGACTGAATACCCGTGATGGAAGATTCTGTGGGAGCCGCGGTGGCTGAAAGATCGACCGGGTTGCGGCCATTCATGATCTGATAGGTTGCGCCTATTCCTCCGGCGAAGCCTACGATGAAGATGGCTGCGGCGAGGGCCGGAGCCAGCTTGATGGGGCGGAGCCAGGCGCCGGGATCGAAGACCAGGCGTTGCCAGAAGCCACCCTGCTCGGTGGTCTCGAGGGCCTCTTGCAGTCGCATTCGCGAGGCCGCAACCAGGTTGGGCGAAGGCTCCTGCACCGGAACCTGAGAGAGGGTGAGGTGAAGCTGGCGAGCAGTCTTAAGCTCCGCTGCGCAGCCGGTGCAGCGGGCCACGTGCTGCTCCAGTTCGTAACGAGCGTCGTCAGGCAGCTCGTTGTAAATATGCAGCAGAATATTTTCCTGGACCCATTCGCATTTCATAGTGTGCCCCCTTCGCAGGGGAGGTGTGGGGCGGGCTTTGTTGTCCGCCGCCGTTGATTTTTCTCTTCTGCCGCCCTGCGGGCGGCCTGGACGGGCGAGACGCCCATCCCTCCACGAACTTTTTTCATCGCATGTCCGCCAGTGAGCCCCGCAACTTCTGGGTGGCCCGGAACAAAGTATTTTTCGCGGTTTCTTCCGTAGTATTCAAGATTTCTCCCACGGTCCTTAATTTCAAGCCTTGATAATGTTTCAACTCGAACACCATGCGCTCACGCGGGGTAAGCTTGTCCAGCGCGTGGTTGATGCGAGTTCCCAATTCACGCCGCATCAGGTCGCGCTCGGGGTTGGCTCCGCTCCTGCCGTCCGGCACCTGTGACAATACGTCGTAGGCTTCGCCCTGCGCATCGACTGCCACCGGAGCATCTTCCTTGCGGACCTGTTTTTTTCGCAAGTGGTCGAGGCACAGGTTGGTCACGATGCGGTAGATCCAGGTATAGAAGGAACACTCGAAGCGAAAATTACCCACGCTCTTGTACGCCTTCAAAAAGGCGTCCTGATAAATGTCCTGGGCTTCGTGCTCGGAGCCGGTGAGGTGCATGGCCAGCCGCAGAACCGCCTGGTCGTAGTGACGCACCAGTTCCTCGAAGGCGGCGCGATTGCCGCGCTGTGCTTCGCGGACCAGCAACGTATCGTCAATGCGGCTTAAACTGTGCCCAGCCATTTGGCCCCGAACCAGGGGGTCCTGGGATTCTCTGCTGGATTCCGTCCCGCGACTCATGTCCGCAAGCGGATACCCGCCAACTCCTGTTTGTATCGCCCACGCATCGGCCGGCATCTCTGGTGTCCTCGACTAAGCCGGGTGCCTCGCCGTTCTTCCCGGTTGCATAGCTATGGACGTGGCAGCAAAAGAACCGTGAGCAGGGATTATAGGAGTTTGGCCCTGTCCGTGCATGCCTAGTGGGGCACTGAAAGACGCGAAAGCCAGGGTGCCGGCAGTCCCTGGCGCAGGACGTAATATTCGTTCTCGGGGCGGTCATCCTGAAGCGCGGGAACCTCCGGCGCATCGCGAATCAACTGCTCGAGGGAGAGATCCTGCCGCAGGACAATCCCAAACATATCTCCTGGCGTCGGAGCTGGCCCCCATTCGACAAGATCGGTCGCGGCCTTTACAGGCATGCGTTCCGCCAGTTCCTGCGATGTTCGGCTGGCTATGGGCTGATTGCTGGCGAGAAAGTGGAATCCCCGGCCGTCCAGGGCGCGAAAAACGCGAACATAAGGAAAAGACTCTTGCAACGCCTTGGCGACCGCGGATTTAACCACGGCATCGCCCATCGGCAGCCACTGCTGCAAAATGCCGCCGGTTGCCAGCCGCCGTCCCGCGATCAAGTAGAACTCTTTCGAATAGAGCAGGCTCGAACCGGCCGCTTCGACCGGGGGCGGCGGGTCGATGGTGATGACATCGTACTGTCCGGTGGTGCGTTCGAGATAGCGCCGGCCATCGTCAATGACTACGTGAGAGAGCGGGGAGCGCAGAAGTTCGGCGCCGTCGGAATGGAAGTAGCCAAACAATCGGGGAACGCTGGGAACCAGTTCGATCGCCGTGGTTGGAATTCCCCACGAAAGCAGCGAACGATAAGTGGTGCCCATCCCAAAACAGACCACCAGAGCGTTTCGCGGAGCGTGATCGAGAGAAGCCAGAGGCAGGTGCGCCATCATTTTAGTCATTGGAGTCAGATAGGTGATGCCGACTCCATTGACCATCAAATGTTTGTTCATGCCGGTGCCATTGGCGAGGACGGTGGCAGTGCTGTCGCGCAGAACCTGCGAGCCGGAGTAAAACTCTTCGAAGTCTTTCAGAGTGAATACTGCGATCAGTCCGAGCACAGCCAGGGTGTAGGAGAGTTTTACCTGCAAAGTGTGCTTCGGGATCTGCTGGCGGACGGACCATTCCGGATTCACGGCGATCACAAACCAGGGGAGAGCGAACGCGAACAGCGCCCAGCGCTCATTCATGAGCGGCAGGAAAATAAATCCGGCTAACAAAGGGCCAAGAATACATCCCATCACATTGACCGCATACGCTCTGCCCGCGCGGTCAGGATCGCCTGCGGACCAGCGATCCACCAGCATGGGAGTTACAAAACCCAGCAACGCCGAAAAAGGGCCAATGCCGAGCGCCAGCCGCACTGCGGATGAATGGAAGCGAAACTCGGGACTGGTGGTCAGTAACGGAAACAGGCAGAAGAACCCAAGCAAACCCCAGATCAATCCGCCTTCATCCACCTGAGTACGGGTAAAGTCGCGGTAGACTCGCGAGCCGAAGAAAGTTGCAGCGAGATACGCAGTCAGAATGGCAGCGAATGCATACACTACCGTGCTCAGATATGGAGTGAACTGGCGGATCCAGACAACTTCTGCTCCCAAGCCAGTAAGTCCGGTGAGAAAAAGGAACACCAGAGGCCGGTTCCCGGCGAGGGGTTTAGTTAGATCACGGACCGCAGCGACCTCGGTTGACGTTTGCGAAGCAAACGGCCGCAGCGACAAGCCCACCGCTGCGATGAACAGCAGAACATTCAGGACAGCGCCTGCAGCGAGCGTGCCGCGAAATCCATATATCTCAATCAAGAACAGCGGCACGATTGCGCCCGCCACTGCTCCCAAAACATTGGCAAGATACAAAAAGCTGAAAGAGCGGCCGGCTTGTCGAGGAATTCTGTGGTCGATGGCGAGCATGGCCAGTGGAATGGTTGCCCCCATGCAGGCGCACCACGGGATCAAGGTGAAAGCGATCCAGATGGCGGCGAAAAAATAATATCCCGCGGATGAAGAAACCGCCGCCCGCTCGAGCAGCGCTCGTCCCCACGAGAGCTCCAACGGGACAACGAGCGCGGATATTCCGATGAGCAATTCGGCGAGAGCGTAAAGCCGCAGTGCCGGAAGGTTAGTGCGATTGCGATACTTGCGGATGGCGCGTCCGGCGCCCCAGGAACCCAACCCAAGGCCAGCCATGAACATTGAAAGCACGATCGAAACCAGGGCGCTGGTGACGCCAAACTGCGCCATTGACAGCCGCAGCCAGATAGTTTCGTAGAGGATGCTGCAGAAGCCGGAGACAAAGAAGAAAAAGAAGAACCAACCCATCAGCGGCCCTCTGGGAAAATCTTCGCGTTCTTTGCGGCGGTGCTTGGCGGACTTTGCGGTCAGGCTTCGGCGGCAAGCTCAAAAGCCAACCGCAAAGTTCGCCAAGGCTGGGCAAAGTTCGCGAAGAAAACCGGCGTGCCGGGCCTGACTATTCCGCGGCCGCCGCTTCCTTTTCAATGATCACTTTCAGGTGGGTGGTGACGTCCTTGTGCAACTTGATCGGCACAGCGAACTCGCCCACGGTCTTCAGCGGTTCGTGGATTTGTATTTTCCGGCGATCCACTTCAAAGCCCTTCTTGGCCAGCGCGTCCGCGATGTCGCCGGAGGTCACCGAACCGAAAAGCTGATCGTGTTCGCCAGAACGCCGCTGGAACGAAACCGACACGCCTTCAAACTGTTTCGCCAGGGCTTCCGCACCGGTTTTTTCCTTGGCGGAACGCCGGACGGAGGCAGCCTTCATCTGTTCGATGACGGCTTTGTTGCCTTTCGAGGCTTCGATCGCGAGCTTATGCGGCAGCAGATAGTTGCGGCCAAATCCCTCGGCAACCTTCACGACATCGCCGCGCGAGCCCAGTTTCGGTACATCTTCTTTCAGTATGACTTCCATGGTGACTCCCTGTAGAGATTCTTTTGCCACGGATTTGCACGGATCTTCACGGATTTTTTATTACTTGATTGATCCGTGAGAATCCGTGTAGATCCGTGGCCAGTTTTATTACGACGCGCGGCCCGCGAAGGGCAGCAGTGCAATATTTCGCGCCTGCTTTATGGCCAGCGACAAACGCCGCTGGTGCGGAGTGCAAACTCCGGTCAGACGCCGCGGGACGATCTTGCCGCTCTCCGCCACGAACTGGGCCAGAAGGCGAACGTCTTTGTAGTTTATGGCTTCGATTTTCTCCACGCAGAATTTACAAACCTTCTTGCGACGGAAATACTTACGGCCGCCTTCGCGGCCACCCCCCGGCCCGCCTGGACGCGGCGGACGCCGTTCGCGATCGCCAAACGAAGGCCGGTCGCCAGAGGGACGATCTCCGCCTGCGGGACGATCCCCGCCCGAACTCGGTGCCGTTGCTGTTCTAGTCTCTTCAGCCATGATGCTCCTTAAAAATCGGTCGTTGGTCGTTGGTCGCTGGTCGTTGGTCGTTGGCTCCGCCGTTTACAGGGAATTCAATCGCAGCCGGCATTGAGAGGCCAACGACCAAAGACAAACGACCAAGGACGGTTTTAAGCTGTGACCGCTGCCGTTTCTCCGCTGCCTTCCACGGCCGGTGCCGGGGCGGGCGCAGGTGGCGGCGTCTTGCGTTTCGCGTCGCGGATCGCTTTGATCTTGTCGAGACGCTTTTGTTCTTCGTCAATGCGCACGGTGATGAATTTGATCACCGGTTCAGTAACCCGCAGCCGGCGCTCCAGTTCGTGAATCAGGCCGCCGGCGCCTTCCACAGTGAGCAGCACGTAAATGCCGTCATGAAAGCGCCGGACCATGTAGGCCAGCCGGCGCTTACCCATCTTCTCGACACTCTTGACGCTTCCGCCGGAGGAAGTGACCGCGGTTTCGAGCGTAGAAATCAGCTTGTCCTGTTCTTCTTCCACCATGTCAGGGCGGACAATAAACATCAATTCATAAGTACGATTCATTCTCTCTCCATCCAGCACTTCAGATTTCGTGTAAGTTTCGAGTTTCGATGTGGTCGCGGGCGACTCGCCCGCGGCTTTTGACCCAGGGTTCAACCCACGCGGGCGAGTCGCCCGCGACCACACAACCCTCCGCCTACATTTACGTTGCTTCTGCCTTCCGGTTGAAGCGGTTCATTGCCGCAGCCGGACCCTCTTTCAAAATCACGCTTACTGCTTCAGCGGCGCTGTCCAGAACTTCATCCACTTTCTTGAGCTGCGCTTTACGAAATGGAGTCAGAACAAACTTCACGCTGTCGGCGATTTTTCGCTCCGGGGAAACTCCCAGCCGGATGCGCAAAAATTCCTGCGTACCCAGCGCCCCGATAATCGACTTCATTCCGTTGTGCCCGGCCGAACTGCCCCGCTGGCGAATTCGCAGCGCGCCTAAAGGCAAATCCAGTTCGTCGTAAATCACGATCAGGTCCGACTCCGGCCGGATCTCGTACTGGATTGCCAGCTCACGAACCGATATCCCGCTCAGGTTCATGAAAGTCTCCGGCTTGGCCAGCAGCACCTGCTCACCGTTGATCACCGCGCGGGCCGTGAGCGCCCGGCCCTGGCGATTTCTAACTTCCACCCCGCAGTCGTTGGCAATGCGGTCGATGGTGAGAAATCCCAAGTTGTGGGGCGTGAACTGGTATTCAATGCCCGGATTACCCAACCCGACAATCAGTTTCACGCTTGATCAACTTGCCTCGCACCAAAAACCTTGTCGACCTTCGCTCGACTGGACGGGCGAGCACGCCCGTCCCTCCACCGCGTTGCTTACTTCTTCTCTTTCTTCTCACCCTTTTCGGGCTTCTCGGCAGCCTCGGCTCCCTCTTCGCCCTCGGCATCCTGCTTGCCCTTCTTGATAACTTCGGGCTCGGCGGGAGTTGCACCGGCTTCGGCGGCAACGGCATCTGCTGCCGGAGCTACTTCTTCCTTGACCGTGGTGATGTGAGCCACGGGCTGGTTCTCGTCGGTGATGAACGTAATCTTCTTAGAGTCGTGAGTCAGATCGGAAACGCGCAGAACTTTGCCGAACACCAGTTCGCTGACGTCCGCTTCGATCATGCTGGGAATGTCGCCGGGCAAGCACTCGATTTCCACTTCGCGCAGAATCTGCTCCATGATGCCGCCCTGCTGCTTGACTCCGGCGGCCTCGCCCTTGAGCACGATGGGCACGCTGACCTGCAGTTTCACGTCCATGGCGATTCGCTTGAGATCGATGTGCAGCAGATGGCTCTTGATGGGCTCATACTGCCAGTCGACGATCATGGCCTTGGTACGCTCGCCGCCTTCGACCGCGAGATCGAAAATGGTGTTGTGGCCGGTCGCGGAATGCAGAATGCGCGTGACCTGGCGCGGATCGAGGGTAACCGGTAACGAATCCTTGCCGGCACCATAAAGTACGCCGGGAATCTTGCCACCCATGCGCACCCGGCGGGCGACATTCTTGTTGCCAGGGGTTCGTGTTTGCGCTTCGAGAACGTTGCTTTCAGTTGCTGCGGTTGCCATAAATTTAGGTTCCTATAAGAACAATCTGCTGACCGAAGTTTCTTCGTGAATCGACTGAATTGCGCGTCCGATCAAGCCAGCGATAGTGAGCACTTTGATCTTCGGCTCCCGCCGGGCTGCTTCACTCAACGGGATGGTGTTGGTTACCACCACTTCTGAAATGCAGGACTGCGAAATATTCTCTACCGCCGGCCCGGACAAGACCGGGTGCGAGGCACAGGCAAAAATCTGAGTGGCGCCGTTTTCCATGAGCGCGCTGGCGGTTTTCACCAGGGTCCCAGCTGTATCGATCAAATCGTCGATGATGAGACAAGTGCGGCCTTTGACATCACCGATGACATTCATCACTTCCGCCACATTCATTTCCGAACGGCGCTTATCGACGATGGCCAGGGCGGAGTCCATCTTCTTGGCAAAGAAACGGGCCCGCTCCACGCCGCCCGCGTCCGGCGAAACCACCGTCAGGTTGGGCAAATTCAGCCGCTTGAAATGATCGACCAGCACCGGCGACGCAAACAGATGGTCCACCGGAATATTAAAAAATCCCTGCAACTGCGGCGCGTGCAAATCCACGATCAAGGCCCGATCCGCACCCGCCGTCGTGAGCAGATCAGCCACCAGCTTGGACGAAATCGGCACCCGCGGCTTGTCCTTACGATCCTGCCGGGCGTAACCGAAATACGGAATCACCGAGGTGATGCGCCGCGCCGAAGCCCGCTTCAGGGCATCGATCATCAGCAGCAACTCCATCAGGTGCTCGTCCACCGGATGACAGGTCGGCTGAAGCACGAATACATCCGCGCCGCGAACGTTCTCCTGAATCTGAACGTAAGCCTCGCCGTCGCTGAAGCGTGTGACTTGCGCCTGGCCGCGCGTCAACCCCAGAAAGGCGCAAACCTCATCGCACAACGGCTCGTTGGCGGTGCCGCAGAAAATCTTGAACTTATCGTCCACCCGGGAACGCTGAGGCTTGCGCTCAGGTTTCTCGTCAGCGTTCATCTGGGCCTTCTTTTCGGTCGCTGTCGCAAGAGTTGCCATAGGCGCTTCTGGCTCCTAGCTACTAGCTTCTAGCCGTCAACCGCCGCGACGTCGCCCTGGCTAGAAGCCAGGAGCTAGAAGCTGGTTTTCTGGCTGGGCCGCTAGGATTCGAACCTAGACAAAGTGCTCCAAAGGCACTTGACCTACCATTAGTCGACGGCCCAGTAAATTCAGTTTCGGGTTTCTAGTTTCTGGTTTCGGGTAAAACGCTGTGCCCCGCATTATCCACTGGAAACTAGAAACCGGAAACTGGAAACTTTTTCCAGTACTGCCGCCGCGTCAAGGTAGTGGTGACCACTGCCGGTACGCCGTCGCGCTGCAACCTGGCTATTGCCTTCTGGCCCGCCGCCCGGGAATCGAACAAACCGTAGAGGGCGGAGCCGGAGCCTGAGAGCGAGGCATAAAACGCCCCGGAGCGCTCGAGCATACTCTTAACCTCACGCAATTCGGGATACTTAGGAAAGACGACGCGTTCAAAGTCGTTTTCGATCCCGGTACGGACAAGGTCGAGAAGCGAGGTCTCGGCCCGGCCCCTGCCTTTACTCACAGGGACACCGGATAAAGGTTGACCACTCAGCCACGCAGAAACCGCGCGACCGAACTGAATCATTCTATCGGAGGGAGGAAAGGGCGTCAATTTTCGCCTGGCATTGGCGCGGGGACGGCCCTCGACCGTCCGGGCCAAGCGCAGTCCGCCAACCTCACGGGCTAAAGCCGAGCTTTTTTCCTGGGCGCTGGTGGCACGACTGAAGTCGTGCCCTTCCCGCTTGTTTCTCCCGTCGGGATGACTGGAGTCGTGTGCTTTCGGATCCCTTTTCCCATCAGTTGTCTGGTTCGCTCCAGCGGAAAGCCGCGACATCATCGCGTCCCAATCCGCAAAAGCCTTCGGCGTCGAAACTCCGATCTCCGGAGTCGCCACCACGCAGCAGAGAGAAGGCAAATCCGGAAGTGGGTAAACTTCTTCCCCGCGCCCCACCCCAAGAATGGTGCCGCCAACCAGGAACAATGGTAGATCCGAGCCGACCTCAGCAGCGATGCGAAGCCTGTCCCGGCCAGACAGTTTTTTCTTCAGAGCCACTTCGAGCGCCAGCATCGTGGCCACGGCATTTGCAGAACCGGCACCCAGGCCTCCCTGCACCGGAAGGCGTTTGTCGATAGCGATGGTTACGCGTCCACGAGCCCGGAGTGCGGACATTGCCCGCTCCGCAATGCGGTAGCAGGTATTAGTCTCGTCACGGGGGACACTGGGATCTTCACACCGAATCTCAATGCCTGTGCCACGTTCCACTTGCACACGAATAATGTCATGCAGAGCGATCGTCTGATAGATCGTACGCAGGTCGTGAAAGCCGTCCGGCCTCGGTGCGCCAATACACAGTCCGAGATTGATCTTGGCGAAGGAGCGGACGGTGACAGTCATGGGAATGCTGATTGTAACCACATAAAGCAAGAGGCAAAAGTGCGCCAGGCTCGCCGGCAACATGGTTTCGACACTAAGCCTTGAGACTGAGCTCGACACTAGGGCCCGACAAAAGGACCTTGAATCCCGCCCCGTTAACAGGGGACGTCATCCTGAACGGCCGTCAGGCCGTGAAGGATCTCGCGCGAAGCGGCACAAACGACTGGCTCGGCACCTGAACGGACCGCCGTTGGTGCGGATCAGCTCCGCGCGAGATCCTTCGCAAGCTCAGGATGGTCGGACTTAGGGGAATGGGTTGAGGAAAGGAAACGGCGTCTGGTAAGAAGGCTTTGCCAGCACTCCTTCCGAGTGGAAGAGAACGGTCGCCAGTGATCCGCGAAATCCGTGGGCCGCTCTTAAGTTTTTTTCTTGTAGTGAATCGTGAATTCAAATCCGGGATTTGCGGGAAACAACTCCGCCACCTTCTTGAGTCGCTCCGCCATCTGGGTCGGCGCCAGCAACGGGTAATCGCGCTCGCGCAGATCGTAGTAGTCCACATCGATAAATAAAGAAAGCAGGTAGATGGATATTGCGTCGGAAAAACTCGCGGAGAAGTATTCGTTCTTATACTTTTCGGTATCCGGACCGGGTTCGGTTGCGAGTTTGCGCGACTCCCATGCGTCCAACGAGGTTTCTCCCCGGGCCTTCGACTGCACCTGCCTCCACACCAGCTCGGAAAACGCCTGCGAAACTCCCGCCCGCTCCACAACCGCGTGGCCGACATTGATATAGAACTCAAAGGCAACGGAGAACTTGTCGTCCATCAACCGGGTGGAGATAAATACGCACTGCGAATCGCCGAGTTCAAAGTTTCTATGGCAAACCGCGTTGTCGCTGAGGGCCACGTCATAGCGGTCGGCGATCACGGTTTCATCGCCCTGGTTCACGGTCAGTGGCACGAAGTAGTAGGCTTTTCGTCGTAACGCCGCAGCCGCGGAATCGGGCACGGCCGCAACCATGCGTTCCAGATCCGCTTGCGGAACCGTGATGTCGCCGGAACCGGCGTAACAGATTCCATTCGGGGCTTGAGAGACGGGGGTCAGACGAACGACCTCCGCCGGGGGGCGTGTAATCGGCGGCGCAGCCTGAGGCATAAAGGTATTCTAGCGCACCATGCTGGAAGGAGATGCCGGCGCCGTGTGATTTCCGCGAGATGACAACGTTACAATTAAAGAGCATGCAGCCATCCAGAGCTTCCGCGCATAGGTTTCGCTGGCCGCTGGTGACGCTGCGCGTGCTGCTGGTTACGTTTTTGCTGGCGCTGCTTTCATTCGCAGTGTGCCTGTTTTTAGGAATTATGGGACTTCTAGTTATTGCGGGGATGCGAGGCGTTCATCCCGATATGACCATCGCCTACCGCCAGATTGCATTCCCGGCGGCGCTGGTGGCAGGGGCAATCGCTCTGGCCGCCAGCATTACCATCGAAGCACGGCATCGCGACAAACCCGCTTAATGTAGGCGCGAAGCGTCTTCGCTCGTGCGGCAGCGGATAGTCTACTTGATCACCGAGCAAAGCTCGGCCAGCACGGGCGGGGCGCCCGCGCTCGCATTTCTTCGTGCTAACTTATCTCCTCCATGATTGTCGGCACTGGAATCGATATCGCCGAGGTTCCGCGCATCGCGCAAGCCCTGGCCCGACACGGCGACCGCTTTCTCCATCGCGTATTCACCGAAGGTGAGATTCGCTACTGCGAGTCCAAGGCGAATCGCGTGGAGCGTTACGCCGCCCGCTTCGCCGCCAAGGAAGCCGGCATGAAAGCCCTCGGCACCGGATGGAACCATGGCGTGCGCTGGCGCGACATCGAAGTCTCGCGGCAGCCGGGAGGCCGTCCGACAATCACCTTCCACGGCAAAGCGGCCGAATTCGCCGCTAAATTGGGCGCTGCTCACGTCGCGCTTTCGATTTCCCACACCGCTGAGCAGGCAATCGCGCAGGTGATTCTTGAGACCTGAACTTCGGGCAAGCAGTTTTTTGTCTGCTAGACTGGCGCGTTCCGGGCACACCTTCGGCGATGAGTGAAACGTCCCTCCTGACCCCCATCAGCAGTACGGAGCGCACCCTGGATCGCGCCATATTTTTCGGCATGGCGCTCTGCAGTTTTGCCGCCCTGTTGCTGGAACTGGCGCTTACCCGGCTGTTTTCTGTGGTGCTCTTTTACCACTTCGCGTTTCTCGCCATCTCTATCGCACTGCTCGGCCTCGGCGCCGGCGGGGTCTTCGCCCACCTGCGCAAGCCGAGCCTGGCACGTTTTGAGACGAGGGCTCTGGTATCCGTGCTCTGCTCAATCAACGCGCTCGCGGTGCCGCTGGTTCTATTGCTCGTGCTGCACACGCGAGTCTCGCTGGATATCTCTAAAGCCAACTTCCTCAGGCTGAGCTTGATTTACCTGGCGTCTGCTGTTCCTTTCTTCATTACAGGACTGGAATTTTCCATCGTGTTTGCGCGGGAGGCGAAACACGTGTCTCCGCTCTACGCCGCCGACCTGGCCGGTGGCGCGCTGGCCTGCCTGGCGATTGTTCCCCTGCTCAACTGGCTGGGCGGCCCTAACACAATTTTGTTTACCGGATTTTGCATGGCTGTGGCGGGAACGGTTTGGCCGGTGGGCCGCAAGCTACGAAGAGTTGCCGTTATGTGCGCCTTGCTGGTGCTGGTCTTGATTGCCGTCAACTACTCCGGCAAACGCTTCGACATCGTTTACGCGAAGGGCGGCTTTCGCGATGCCTCGTGGGTTGAGTTCGCGCGCTGGAATGCCATTTCCCGCGTCGAGGTGGACGCTCAAGGTAACGGCAAAGCGATCGTCATCGACGCCGACGCCTCGACCTATCTGATGAATGTGGATCCCAAACACTGGCAAGGTGCATGGGAAAAGAATCTGATGTCGGCGCCAGCCGGTCTGGCCAACGTGCTGCGCCCGCACGGAGATTACGCCATCATCGGACCGGGTGGCGGCGTGGATGTTCTGCGCGCCCTCGGCAATGGCAGTCCGAGCGTCACTGGAATTGAAATCAATCCCATCATCGCCAACACCATCATGCGCGGCCGCTACGCAGATTACACCTTTCATCTTTACCAGCGGCCCGAGGTGCATATTCATGTCACCGATGGGCGGTCGTTTATACGCAACTCCAGTCAGCGCTTCGATGTGGTCCAGATGACGCTGGTGGATACATGGGCCTCCACCGCAGCAGGCGCGTTTGCTTTGAGCGAAAACAGTCTGTACACCGTCGAAGCTTTCCGCGAATACTTCGAGCATCTCAAGCCGGAGGGCATGATCGCCATTACCCGCTGGGAGTTTCAACAGCCTCGTGAAGCCCTGCGCGTGGTTTCGGTCGCGATGCAGGCCCTGCATGAAATGGGAGTTCCAGATCCGGCGGGCAACTTCATCGTGGTTTCGGAAGGGCATCTCGATGCGGACGGCATCCCCGTGGTGGTGCTGGCCAAGCGCACCGCTTTCACTGGGCCGGAACTGGATCAGGTACGGCAACATCTCGCGGTCCAGCCCAAATTGTCTTTGCTCTACGATCCACAGGAAAAATACGGGGCTCCGGGCACGGATCAAGCGCAGTATTCAGCCGGCGCCGGCTCGTTTGTAGAGTTGATTCAATCGAACGATCCTAAGCATTTTGCCGAGCGCTATCCGTATGACGTCTCGCCAGTCACCGACAATGCTCCATTTTTCTTCTTCACTTTGAAGCTGGACCAGATCCTGCATCCCAAATCACTGCAACGAGGGATCGACTGGAAAGTGAATCTGGGCGTAGCCGTCCTGGGCATGGTTCTGGGAATCTCGTTGCTGGCGGTGGTGATCTTTCTCGTTCTTCCGCTCATGATGGGAACGCGCGGCCAACAAGCGCGACCGGTTCGGCTGCTCTATTTCATAGCCGTCGGTCTGGGATACATTCTGGTGGAAATCGCATTCATCCAGAGGTTCGTGCTCTTCCTCGGGCATCCCGTGTACGCGTTGACCGTAGTCGTGTTTCTCTTGATGCTTTCGAGCGGCGCCGGCAGCATGGCGTCCCGGCGGTGGCTGTCAGAATTTACTTTGTTATGGATTCCACTTGCTCTCATCGCTGCGGGACTCCTTTTGTATGTTGCCGTGCTCCCCGGCTTGCTGGAAAAGCTGGTGGGCTTACCGTTTGCAGCGAAGCTGCTGGTCAGCGCGGGGCTTCTGGTTCCGCTGGGGTTCGCCATGGGCATGCCGTTCCCCTCGGGCCTGCGAGCGCTGGCCGGCGAAGAGACGGCTGCTTCCTCGAACCCGAACAGTCACAATCTGGTCGAGTGGGCCTGGGCCATGAACGCGGCTTCGAGCGTTCTGGGATCGGTGCTGGCAATCATCATTGCCATCCAGTTTGGACTGAATGTCACCCTCGCAACCGGGGCGGCAGCTTACGCTCTGGCGCTCTTATTGGGAACTTTGTTGCGGCCCGCACACCGGATGGCGTGACCTGGCGACACACTCTGCTATGATTCCCAACTAAGCCGTGCCTGCACAACGGAGAAAATGATTTTGCTCGGGAGAATGCGTGCCTAGCCAGAAACAGTTGAAGTGGTCTCAACTGAAGGTTGGACTGACTGTGCTGGCTGCCAGTGTAACGCTTGGCGTTTTGATTTTCCTCATGAGCGGCACCGGTGGCCTGTTCACCAAAAAAATCCAGCTCAGGTCCTTCTTCGACAATGCCAATGGATTGCGCGTCGGAGCGCCGGTTCGCCTGGCCGGGGTTGATATCGGCAACGTCACCATTATCCATGTGGTGCACGATCCCAAGAAACAACTGACCCCCGTCGAAGTCGTGATGAAGGTGAGCACGCGCGACATTTTCAACCTGCGCAAGGACTCCCTGACTCTGCTCTCAACCGCCGGAGTGCTGGGCGAAACTTACATCGACATCGACAGCTCGCAAGCCAAACTCGGACAAGTCGACGATGGCGATGTGCTGCCCAGCCGCGAAGTACCCGACTTCGGCGACATGGTGCGCTCCGGCCAGGGCACGCTGCAGAATATGGACGCCCTGATCAAGCGCCTGGATCGCATCGTCGCGTTCGTCGAAAGCGGTCAGGGTTCGGTCGGCAAATTGTTATACGATCCCGCGCTCTATAACCGCCTCAACGCGACAGTGAATGAGTTTCAGGGACTGGTGAACCAGGTGGCCCAGGGCAAGGGCACACTGGGAAAATTATTTTCTGACGACGAACTCTACCGCAAGGTCAACGGCACCGTGGACAAGCTTAACGTCACCATCGATGACATCAATGCGGGTAAGGGCAGTGCCGGGAAGTTCCTGAAAGATCCTGTGCTTTACGATAACGCCAACGCCACCATCGCCAACGTCAAGAAACTTACCGACGATGTAAACGCCGGTAAGGGTCCGATCGGCATGCTGGCCAAGGACGAAGAGTTTGCCCGCAAGCTGCGCGATACCATGGACAAGCTTTCCGCCATCTCCGATCGCCTGGAAGCTGGCGAAGGTTCAGCCGGCAAGCTGCTGCGTGATCCGTCGCTCTATAACAACGCCGACCAGATGCTGGTCGAAACTCGCGGCCTGGTGAAGTCCATTCGCGAGAATCCCAAGCAGTATCTGACCATCCATTTCAAAGTCTTCTAATGCAGGCGCGAGCATCCACGCTCGTCCAGCAGGATATTTTGTAGCGCCGGCATCCTGCCGGCTGTCCTGGGGCATCTTGCCCTCGGACAAATAATCTTCAGCTTCTGAAATAGTCGACGCACGAGCGAGGGCGCTCGCGCCTACACTGGGCGGGTGGCTTCTGCTTGTTCGTGGGCATGGTAACTGGAACGCACCAGGGGTCCGGATTCTACGTGGCGGAAACCGAAGCGTAACGCTTCCTGTTTCAGATATTCGAATTCGTCCGGGGTGTAGAAGCGGGAAATCGGCAGATGGTCCCGCGAAGGGCGCAGGTATTGTCCCACGGTAAGAATCTCGACGCCGCGCGATCCCAGATCACTGAAGACTTCGAGCAACTCATCCATGGTCTCGCCGAGCCCGACCATCACACCCGATTTGGTAACAGTCGCGGGCGAAATCGTCTTGGAATTTTTCAGCAGGGCCAGGGTGCGCTGGTAACGTGCGCCCGATCGCACCGAGCGATATAGCCGCGGCACTGTCTCGGTGTTGTGGTTGAGAACGTCAGGCTTGGCGTCGAGGACAATTCTCAAAGGTTCTTCCAGGCCCTGAAAATCGGGAATCAGCACCTCTACCCAGCAGTCGGGAGTCAGTTCGCGAATCTGCCGTATGGTCTCGGCGAAGATGCGGGCTCCGCCCAGGTTGTCGTCATCGCGATTCACACTGGTTACGACCGTGTGCTTCAGGCCCAGGGTGGCCACGGCTTCGGCCACACGTCGCGGCTCGTCCCATTCAATGGGGCCGGGTTTGCCTTTGGGCACGGCGCAAAAGCCGCAGCGCCGGGTGCAGATGTCGCCCAGCAACATGAAAGTCGCGGTGCCATGGCTCCAGCACTCGCCAATATTGGGACACTGCGCCGATTCGCAGACGGTGTGCAATCCCAGGCCGCGAGCCAGCTTCTTGAGGTTATGAAAATTTTCCCCAACCGGAGCCTTGGCGCGAAGCCACTCCGGCTTCGGTTGCCGGACGGGCGGGCTGAGTTCGATCTGGACCAGCTGAGAAGTGGCTGCCATGGCTGCTTAGATTTTACATGCAGGCCGCACGATTCCCCAAAAGGCTCATGTGGGCGCGAGCGTCCTCGCTCGTGCGGCAGCTTTTCTGAAGTTAAAGATCTTAATTTTAGATGTGCGAGGGCAAGAGTTCCCCGGGCAAGTTTTCCCCGGGAGAGCCCGGGTTGCGAGCGATACGGACTACCGGGGCCGGTGGCGCTGCTGCACGAGCGGGGGCGCTCGTGCAGCATCAGACCATTAATTTTCCAGGTAGGCTTCGATCCACTCTTTGATTCGCAGCCGGCGCTCATCCTTGAGGTCGAAGCGGACGCCAAATGTTTTGTCCGGCTTTTTCCAGCTCACCTGGGCACGCACCCAGATGCGAGGCAAAGTCAGCAAGGCGAACGAAACTTCCAGCGCCATGCCAATCGAGACTTCTTCGGGAGCTTTGACCGACATGCCTCCAGTACTGATCTCTTTGCTGGTGGCGGTGAAGCGCCGGTTGTCAGTGGTGACCATGGCAATCTCGGTGACAATGGGGATGCGCACGTAGCGGCGGAATTCGTGTAGCACCAGCATCTGGGTGGCGCGCACCAGTTTGAGCGCAGCCTGACGCTCCAGGGGTTCGTGAAAAACCGCGTTGATGCCGTATTTCGAAAACTTCATCGCTTCCTGAGCGCTGCCCCCCAGGCCGTAGATGACCATGCGGTTGTTCGAAGCCGATGCGCGTACCAGTTCCATGACCGGTAAGGCTTCGGGCACGAGATGCACTACGCAGGCTTCCATCTTCTCGCGCCGCAGCCGCTCCCGCGCGTTCGCGGCCAGCACCACCGTTTCGATCCCGAACTGCCTGAAACAGTCAGTCAACAGGGAGCGAGCCGGTTCCTTGATATCGATCAGGGCGACCCGGGCCGCGGCTTTTCGGCTACGCGGAAGCGGGGCCAGGGCGATTCCAGACGAAGACGTTTTTTGCATGGCGTTTGGGGGAATCAACACAGCCTCCATTCTTCCCTGCCGGGGGCCGCTTGGCAAAGGGATAGAAGGACAATATGGGGGTACAAAAGTCTCATTACCCAGAATGGACCGCGGAGCCAAAACGGGAGAGATAAGTCTTTTTTTGTGTGCCAGTTACGCTAACGCCGAGGCTGGGTGTTTGCCGGTGGTTCTGACACGTAATACCAAAAACTGGATATTGAATGGCGTGGGTACGTGCGTGGGAAGGTTCGAAGTTTGGTTCATCCGGTTGTGGCGCGATTGCCTGAGCTGAGGAGCTGCAACTCCGAATCTTTTGTGCCGCTGCTAGGGGTCCTTCGACTGCGATAGATCATTCGCGAGCGAATGATCTATCTCCGCTCAGGATGACATTATGGGAATGGGACACTATTGGATCTGGGAAGAAGGTGCGAAACCTGACCACTCACGCCTGTTCGCTCCAGCGGCGGAAGAGCAGAGCGCCGTTGGTCCCGCCAAAGCCGAACGAGTTGGACATGGCATATTCCACTTCCGCTTTCCGGGCGGTATTAGGGACATAGTCCAGATCGCAATCGGGTTCCGGGTTTTCCAGGTTGATGGTGGGAGGAAGAATCTGGTCGCGCAGCGCCAGCAGGGTGATGCCGGCTTCCAGGCCGCCGGCCCCGCCCAGCAAATGGCCGGTCATTGATTTGGTCGAACTTACCGCCAGCTTGTAGGCGTGATCGCCAAAGGCCCGCTTGATGGCCACCGTTTCCAGTTTGTCTCCGATATCGGTGGAAGTCCCGTGCGCGTTGATGTACTGGACCTGCTCCGGCTGCACTTTGGCGTCGCGCAGGGTGTTCAGCATCACGCGGTAGGCGCCGTCGCCGTTTTCTGCCGGCTGGGTGATGTGATAAGCGTCGCCGCTCATGCCGTAGCCCACAATTTCCGCCATGATGTGGGCGCCGCGGCGGCGGGCGAATTCCAGTTCTTCCAGCACCAGAATTCCCGCACCTTCGCCGATTACGAATCCATCGCGTCCCGAATCCCAGGGCCGGCTGGCTTTTTCGGGATCGTCATTGCGGGTGGAAAGTGCGCGCATGGCGGCAAATCCGCCTACTCCCATGGGAGTGATGGCGGCTTCGGTGCCGCCCGCGATCATGGCGTCCGCATCACAACGCGCGATGATCTTGTAAGCGTCTCCAATGGAGTGGGCGCTCGAAGTGCAGGCGGTGCAGGTGGCTTCATTCGGGCCACGCGCGTTGTAGCGGATACTGACGTGTCCGGCGGCCAGGTTGACGATGGCGGCGGGAATGAAAAACGGAGAAATGCGGCGCGGGCCGCCGTCCAGCAGGTTACGGTGTTCGCGCTCGATCACGTCGAAGCCGCCAATTCCGGAACCGATGTGCACCCCGACGCGTTCCGAAGTTTCGGCGGTGACCTGCAGGCCTGAGGCCCTCATGGCTTCATCCGCGGCGGCGATAGCCAGGTGGATGAAACGTCCCATCTTCTTCAATTCTTTTTTTTCGATGAACTGCAGCGGATCGAAATTTTTGACTTCGGCGGCAATCCGGCAGGCAAACTGGGTGGGATCAAATTGAGTGATGCCGGCCACTCCGCTCTTGCCCGCCAGCAGCTTGCTCCACACCTCTTCCGCCGTGTTGCCTACGCCGCAGATCAGGCCGATACCGGTAACCACAACTCTACGTCCCAACTACTTCCCGCCTTTCGCGTGCTTTCCGATGTAATCAATCGCATCCTGCACGGTGCGGATCTTTTCCGCGTCTTCATCCGGAATCTCGATTTCGAAGGCTTCTTCAAAAGCCATTACCAGTTCAACGGTGTCAAGAGAATCGGCGCCCAAATCGTCAACGAACGAGGCGTTGGCCGTGATTTCGCCCTCATCCACTCCCAACTGCTCTACGATGATCTGTTTCACTTTGTCGTCAACGGCTGCCATGTCTTCTCCTCGATGCGGGCTATTTCACAACAGGCGATCGGCTACCGGCGTTCGCCCCATGCCGATGGCAACTCTCCCGGGGTTCGCGCGGGAGCTGGGCTGACCGCCGTAGGCTCAGTTGCGGGCTGGCGGCTACTTGCTTACTTTGGCGTGCTTGTCGATATAGGCGATCGCGTCCTGCACGGTGCGAAGCTTCTCCGCGTCTTCGTCGGGAATTTCGACGCCGAAGTGCTCTTCGAGGGCCATGACCAATTCCACCTGATCCAGTGAGTCCGCGCCCAGGTCATCGACAAACGACGCGCTGGGAGTGACTTCGTTCTCATCTACGCCCAGCTGTTCGGAGATAATCTGCTTTACCTTCTCCACTATCTCTTTTTTTTCTTCGGCAGCCATGAATTCAACCTCCTGAGTTTAAAGGGAACGAGTAGTGTAACGGCCAGCGCGAATTCATGTAAAGCCCGCGAGAGGAAGAATATCGGAGGACCAGCGGTGGTGCACATGAGCGCGTTCGCCCGGAGATGAGCAGGTTGCGAGGGGCATGAACAGCGGCAAATAGAGAGGAAGAACTTTTGGGGGGCGGACCACCATATTGCCTGCGGCCGCTCGCGGGCGTCCTCCCCACACAGGATCGTACTAGAGGTCGGAGATGGGGAGGCTGCCGCGGGAGGGCGCGAAGCCGCTGTCGGCAGGATCGGCCACCCACTGCCAGGCGCGACGGCCATTTTCCCGCACCACAGTGCGCGCCTCGCCGTATTCCAC
This sequence comes from Terriglobia bacterium, assembly GCA_963733545.1. Taxonomy (GTDB): domain Bacteria; phylum Acidobacteriota; class Terriglobia; order Terriglobales; family Acidobacteriaceae; genus JAIQFF01. The sequence goes on along the minus strand of CAVTDQ010000007.1, from coordinate 1,121,512 downwards.
CAGGCGATTGAGGACCGTGGTCACTGACGCCAGCGGATCCTTGTGGCGGAGAAGTACGGGTGGTATTCGCTGTTGAATGTGTTCGCAGACTTCGCGCGCGCCCAGGGGCCGGGCCGCTTCCATCAGCACCATGCGACAGGCTTTGGTAAAACCGGGCTGACGGCCTCCGCTTTTGCGGTCGACCAGTTCCAGAAGCTCCTCGCTCAGAACTTTGTCTCCGAAAAGGTTGGCCAGTCCGACTATGGTCTGCTTTACCGTACCGATACGCTTCATCACATCGGCACGCTGGCGCATGAGCTGGCGCAATTCTTCGTGCGCCGCTTTCACCACTTCCTGCACGTGAGGATCAGAGCTGCCGGGAAGATTCCTGTTTCCCGCGCTACTGTTACGCCCGATATCCATGACCCAACCTCCAGAGCTCAAGACCGGCCTGCCTTCTGTGCGGATTGCGAGTTTGTGCCCGACGCCGCCATACTTCTCAAGGTTTGATACGCGATCGCCCAACTCTTTGTTCCAGTGTTCATTTTGGCAAAACGTCCTGATGCAAAAATGCCGGTGCAAACGGTCCGCGCCAATGTCTGAATGTTTTATGGCCGGCTGACCGCAATCAAGGCCACATCTCGACCGTCCTGCTGGCTTAGACGTGCACAGTGAGGAAAGGTTAAGAGCAGGAAATGTAAAATCGGTGTGTGCGGTGGTTCACTCGTGAGGCTGTAGACTGCGGACTGCTGGCCGATTTCACCCGAAGTGGTTCTCATGCCGATTTCCATATTCGCGCGCATCAAAAGAATTCCAATCTTGGGATTTTTATTGGTTTGTAAAAAATGTATTGATGGCAATCGAAGTTCAGCTACGTCCATACGGTAAACACCCGAGGCAAATGTGGTTCCTTCGGCCGGTGTTACTTCTTGACAAAACTAAGACAACTGATAAAGTTCGATTTAATCGTCCCAATTCCTAGAGAATATCCAGGTGCTCACGCATGAAGAACGTTTACGAAGTACTGAGACAGAAAGAGCTGGAACTGTCCAGGCTGGAAAAAGAGGTTGAGGCTCTGCGGGTAGCCGCGCCGCTTCTGTCCGAGGACAAGGAAGCAGGCAACGAGAACAAGCCGACTCTGGCCGCATCGGCTTCAGCGCAGCAGCCCATTCGCATCCCGCAACCGGCGGTAAATGCCGCGCCACCAACCGCCCGCGCCGCGGGCTGGGAAGACACGGCCAAGCGCTGGCCATAGCTCTGCTGGCCATAGCTCTATCGATACAATCTGTCGATACACGAACTGGCCGCGAATGGTATTTGAATCGATCCTGGCCCGGAGCCCCGCTTCGGGCCACGATTTTATTGGAGTAAAAATATTCACCTCCACTGCCGGCACGGCCTACGAGGCACCAACCCGGGAACCACCGGCCCGGCATCAAATCACCCGTGCCAGACAGCTCTGATCACTTCAAACCGTCTCAACCTGATCTTCACCGGGCCAATCCTCAATGAGCGCTAGCGGACAGACTTCGGCCATCACTGGAGTTCGCCGCCGCATTCCGCGCTACGCGGTGGCCGTGCCGATGGATGTCACCGTGCTTCGCGCCGGCACCTCTGCCAACATTCCCGGACGCTCGCTGGATATCGGCGAAGGCGGCGTCGCCGCGGTGCTGGCGGCCGAACTGCAGCCGGGAGAGTGGGTGGCGGTTGAGTTCCAGTTACCCAATGCGGTTCAGAGCCTGCAGACCAAAGCCGTGGTCCGGCACCAGAATCAATTACGTTGCGGCTTCGAGTTTTTGGAGTTGTCCGGCGACCAGCGATCGATGATCCGGCGCTGGGCTGGCATCAGTCAACCATTGCCATCGACGCCGCCCGCAGCCGCTACTCCGGCAGCGGCTTCGATCAGTTCCGCGCCGGTCGTGAGACCAGCTGCACCGGGATCGGGCGCGGCCGCGGCCAGAACGCCGCAGGCGCATCCGGCTCCGCTGATTCCACCTCGTCCCCGGCCGGCGGCACGGCCGGCTCGCCACTCCGACCTGGCCCGGCTGATGCGGATGACGGCGGCCTTGCTGATAGTGATTGCAATCTGGGCAGCGTGGCAGTGGCATCGCGGATGGCAACAGCTGGAATCCCGCACCGCACCGAGAGACGTCCATGCGCAAGCGCCCACTGCCCGGGTTGCGCCGGAGGTGATGGACCGTCTATTGATCCGAAAGGTGGATCCGGTCTATCCCGACTTCGCCCGCCGCTCCAATCTTCAGGGCGTAGTCGTACTGGACGCCATGATCGCGGCCGACGGCAGTGTGGTAAACCTTCATCCTGCCAGCGGCCCCGAGGGGTTTATTTCTCCCGCGATGGACGCGGCGCGATGGTGGCGCTTCCGCCCTTATCGCGTGCGCGGAGAACCGGCCGCAGTTGAAACCACTCTGACAGTCGAGTTCCACCCGTGAAAAAGGGAAAAGAAGTAGCGGTGTCATCCTGAGCGGAGTCATCGATTCGCTTGCGAATCGATCACGCAGTCGAAGGACCCCTATTACCTCAACCGCGGCGGGAGGCGAAAGGGTTTGCTCTCCGTGCTTCACAACGAAAGCGTTGCGCTTGCAAGTGCCCTTCGCCGGCGTGAAGGCTCGTTCCGCCTTTTCTCTCTCCGATGACCACTCAGCCGTCGCCTGTTCGTGCTTTGCTTCCTCAGCCCTCGATCTGCGACACTGAGTCCGATCTCCGATCATGGGCAGAATCCACGTACTCTCTGAAAACGTTGCCAACCAGATTGCCGCTGGCGAGGTGGTGGAACGTCCGGCGTCGGTAGCTAAAGAGCTGCTGGAAAATTCGCTTGACGCGGGCTCAACCCGCATCCGCATTCAGGTTGAGGCCGGTGGCAAAAAACTGATTCAAATCACCGACAACGGTTGCGGCATGGTGCGGGATGATGCCCTGCTGGCCTTTGAACGCCACGCCACCTCGAAGATCAAAAACGCGAAAGATCTGCTCAACGTGGCAACTTTGGGTTTTCGCGGCGAAGCGCTGCCGTCCATCGCTTCGGTTTCGCGGTTGCGGCTGGAAACCCGTGCCGCAGAAGAGCCCGCAGGAACCATTGTCGAAATCAACGGCGGCAAGATGTTCAAAGTCACGGAAGCCGGCCTGCCGGCGGGGACATCGATATCGGTTCGCGATCTCTTCTTTAATATTCCGGCACGCAAGAAATTCCTTAAAGCCGAATCCACGGAACTATCGCATATCGCTTCGCTGGTGACCCACTACGCGCTGGCCCATCCCGATAAACATTTCGAGTTGCATTCCGCCACCAACGCCCTGCTGATCGCGCCGCCGGTTGCGGGATACAGCGAGCGCGTTTACCAGGTATTCGGCAAAGAGGTTCTCGACCAGCTGATTGCAATTGCCGCGGTGCAACCTCTCGAACGTATCGGATTGCCGCAGCCACCACCCTGGCGCCGGAAAGAGGAATACGTCGCGGACATTGCCGCCGTCGAGAATTCCGAGAGCGAAGAACGCGAAGGTCAGGAAGAGGTCGCGCCCTTCGGCGAATTTCGAGTGCACGGTTTCGTGTCCAAGCCGGAAATCCAGAAACTGAATCGCAACTCGATCTATGTTTTCGTCAATGGACGGCTGATCCGCGATCGCCTGATTCAACACGCCATCGTCGAGGCCTACCGCAATATCCTGCCGCCAACCGTTTTCCCGGTAGTGTTGCTGTTCCTTGATCTTCCCAGCGGCGAGGTGGACGTCAATGTACATCCCTCAAAAACCGAGGTGCGCTTCCGCCAGCAGAGCGTGATGCATGATTTTGTGCGCGATTCGGTGCGGGCCGCGTTGATGAAGGCTCGGCCAGTCCCGCAGTTTGCCATCGAGATCAGCGCCCATCCGAGCGCCAGCCCGTCCCTGGGCGGAGGCCGGGTTGGCTCGCCCACCCCCGGCGCCTCTTTCGACGGCACCCCTTTCGATGGCACCCGGCAGTCGATGCATTCCTCGGCCGCACTGCAAGCCTTCAACCTGCAAGCGCCAGCCCTGCACCTGGTAAGCGAACGTTTCCAGTTTAGCGGAGGCATTTCGGTTGACGGCAACGCCGCCCTCTCGTTGGTACGCGCACCTGAACCCATCGCCGCCGACAGTTGTGCTCCGCCCATTGCCGACGATGGCGAGGCTGCGAGCGATCTGGCCCCGGCGCTGGCCTCGCTCCGGGCTCTGGGGCAGATTCGCGACTCCTTTATTCTGGCGGTGAACCCAGAAGGTCTATGGATCGTTGACCAGCACGTGGCTCACGAACGGGTGCTGTTCGAGAAAATCCTGAAGCAGCGGGCAGTCCAGAAGGTTGAAAGCCAGCGCCTGCTGCTGCCTCTGGTGATCGAGCTTACCTTGGCGCAACAGGCTGTTTTCACCGACATTGCCGATGAGTTGTCCAGAAATGGATTTGAAGTCGAACCCTTCGGCACCCGCAGCATCGCGGTAAAGATCGCTCCCGCCGGGATCGACGCTTCCGCCGTGGAGTACATGCTGCACGAATTGCTCGACCAGTTTTCCCGCGAGGAACAAGCCCTGAATCTGGACAAGATTCGCGGGCGCATCGCCGCCTCCATCGCCTGTCACGCCGCCATCAAGGTCAACATGCCGCTGGAACAAAATAAGATGGAGTGGCTGCTGGCGGAGTTGGCGAAAACCGACTGCCCCATGACCTGTCCACACGGCCGGCCGGTTGTTCTGCGATACTCAATGAAGGATATTCAGAAGGCGTTTAAGAGAATTTGAAAGCCAGCTCTCAGCTCTCCAGCTCTTAGCTCTCAGCTCTTAGCTCTTAGCTTTGTGCAATCCTCTAATATGTCTGAAATGAAGCGGCTGAAGTATGGAAACACGCTAAAGGCTAAGAGCTAAAAGCTATTCCATGACTGAACAGGATCTCGATCAGCTTCGGCGGGAAAAGTGGCGCACCAATGGCATGCCTCTGCGCACCCTTGACGATGCCCATCGTTTCATTGAGTCGGTCGGATTTTGCCTGATGTATCCCATGCGGAAGCCGCTGCTGGCACCGACTTTCATCGGCGCCTGGACGGGATCGGATAAAAATCTGCCCACCCAGCAGCATGCCTATGCGGATGCTCGCGCCGGGGAGGCGACTGAGATCATCGTGCGCTTGCTGCGCAGCCACGATGCCTATGAGGCCAACCAGTTCGAAGAGAACAATGCCTTTCTGGTGGCAGGATCGATCTTTCCTTATTTCTACGCGCTGGTAGGTGAGCGAAATCCCAAACAGGCGCCACAGCCCAAGCCGCGCTCGGAATATTCACCGCTGGCCTGTGACGCGTTTGAACTGATCCGCCGGGCCGGGCCCATCTCGAAACAAAAGATGCGCGAGGAGCTGGGCGGAAGCATTTCGTTTGTTGCTCTGGACCATGCGCTAGGCGAGCTTTGGTCGAAGTTACGCATCACCCGCGTGGATTACAAGCCGGAAGAGGGCGCATTCTGGGATGTGCTCTACCGCTGGGCGCCGGATGCAGTCCGCGAGGGCATGGGGCTGTCGGTGGGTGAAGCGCTTTCGGCTTTGCTTTCCAAATATCTTGACTGCGTGATCGCCGCCGACCAGCAGGAAGTGGAATCATTTTTCGCTAACTTCGTGCCGCGCTCACGGGTCAAGGAAGCGGTCAACGCGCTGCAGGCGGCTCGGGAACTGGATTTCATTCGCGTAGGCAACCGAACATTAATCCAGATGGCTCAACCCAAAGCGCCGGTGATCGCCAAAGACCGGGTTGCGGCAGTGAATCCCTCGCGCCCGACCAGATTATCGCGTCGTGGATGAAACTAGATCAAAACCTGGCCACGGATTTCACGGATTTTCACGGATCAATTCTAAGAGAAAAAATTCGTCGCGCTCGAACCGAGACAAAGCTTCACGCAGAATCTGACCATGGGCATTCACAGATCTTCTTTTCCACATTTCCCATGGACTTTTTTCTCTTCGACTTGATCCGTAAAAATCCGTGGCCCGAATTTAAAGGCGCCCACTTACTATTTCGCTGCTCGTACGTCTATTGAGCGGCCAGCTGGCTCGGGAAGGCAGGTTTATGCGTCTTTGTGCTTTGTTCGTGATTGCCGTCGCTCTTACCCTTGGGTCCACCGCCCAAACTGCGCCGGATTCATCCACCAACTCAATGCCCTCGCTCCAGCACTTCAGCATCGATCAGGTGGACAAGTCTCTGGACCCTTGCACTGACTTCTTTCAATACGCATGCAGCAAATGGCTGAAGGCGAATCCGATTCCGCCGGATCAAGGGGGCTGGGGCACGTTCAACGCGCTTGATAAATGGAACGTAGCCGCGGTGCGTAACACCTTGCAGGAGGCGGCGCAGACTTCCGCCAGCCGTTCCCCGGTGCAGCAGAAGGTGGGCGACTACTATGCCTCGTGCATGGATGAAGACGCCATCAATAAAGCGGGCCTGAAGCCGTTGCAGCCTGAACTCGACCGCATCGCTGGATTGAAGGACAAAGCCCAGCTTCCCGAAGTGGTCGCTTCCATTCACCAGATTATCCGGCCCGCTAATCTGAGTTTCATTGACGCCGCCTACCAGGGGGTGGTTTTCGGAATTTATTCGCAACCGGGCTTCGACGATGCCCGGGTGATTGTGGCTGCGCTCGACCAATCCGGCATGGCCCTGCCCGGCCGCGAGTTCTATCTGAACGACGATGCCAAGTCGAAGGAGATTCGCGAAAACTTTGTAAAGCATGTCGGGCGCATGCTGGAGTTGGGCGGAGAGGCTCCGGCGCAGGCGGCCAAAGACGCGCAGACCGTCCTGGCGATGGAAACCGACCTGGCCAAGGCAGCCATGGACATCGTTATACGCCGCGATCCCAAGAACCTGAACAACAAGATGTCACTGCAGCAGCTTCAGGCACTGACGCCATCTTTCAACTGGAGCCATTACTTTTCAGCGATGCAGGTGCCGGCTGCGCCGATGTACATGGTCCTCGCTCCCGACTTCTTTCGCGGGATGGAAAAGCTGGTACGAGCGTACTCGATTGAACAGTGGCAGGCGTATTTGCGCTGGTCCACGTTGCACTGGATGGCATCCTCGCTGAGCCAGCCTTTTGTCGACGAAAACTTCGATTTTTTTGGGCGGAAACTGGGCGGCACCAAGGAGCTTCAGCCGCGCTGGCGGCGCTGTTCCAACTACGCCGACGCCGACCTGGGCGAGGCGGTCGGGCAAGCGTACGTGGCCAAATACTTCCCGCCGGAAAACAAACAGCGCATGCTGCAGATGGTGAAAGCAATCAAGACCGCGCTCGACCAGGACATAAGTTCGGCCACCTGGATGACGGACGCAACCAAACAGGCGGCGCACCTCAAGCTGGCTGCGCAGGTTGACAAAATCGGGTACCCGGATCACTGGCGCGATTACTCGACCGTCGAAATCCGGCGCGAAGATTTTCTTGCGAACGTGGAACGCTCGTCGGCATTCGAGATTAAGTACCGCCTCTCCAAGGTTGGCCAGCCCAGCGACCGTTATGAATGGGGAATGACGCCTCCGACGGTGAATGCCTATGAAGATCCTCCAACCAACACCATTAATTTTCCCGCCGGGATTTTGCAGCCGCCATTTTTTGACGCAGCGGCGGGCGACGCGTTTAACTATGGCGCCATCGGGGCTGTGATCGGGCACGAAATTATTCACGGCTACGACGACCAGGGGCGCAAATTCGATGCCGACGGAAATCTAAAAGACTGGTGGACTCCAGCCGACGCCGCGAACTACGAGCAACGCGATCGATGCATTACCGACGAATACACCGAAGAGATCCCCGAAGCCGGGGTGAAACAGAACGGCAAGCTTTCCGCCGGAGAAGATACCGCCGACAACGGCGGCATTCATATCGCGCTGGCCGGACTGGAGAACTCCCTGAAAGCCGAAGGCAAGAATCTGGACCGTTCGTCGGCGGACGGAAGCACTGAATTGCAGAGTTTCTTCTTCGCTTACGCCAACGTGTGGTGCGGCGAGGTCCGTCCTGAGGTGGCGCGGACTTTGGTGATGACGCAAGGACACTCGCTGGCCCGCTACCGGGTGAACAACGTGGTGGGGAATCTGCCGGAGTTTGCTCACGCGTTCGGTTGTCACAAAGGACAAACCATGGTCCATGCCAACGCCTGCCGGGTCTGGTAAAACCGGTTCATGTCATCCTGGGCGCAGCAGTGCGTTTACGCTTGCGAAACGCATTGCGGAGTCGAAGGACCCCTATGACCTGCACATACTTCGCTTCGTGAGAATTTGCACACAACGGGCTCCGGCAACCGATTCGCTTATAGGGGTCCTTCGACTGCGCAACTGCTTCGCGAAGCGAAGCAGCTACTCCGCTCAGGATGACAGGTCGCTGGGATGACAGCTCGCGGAATGACCCGGCGTGTACAATCATTCTCTTCCGGAATGACCTTACCTTCTGCACGCAAACTCATCATCGCGATCGACGGGCCCGCCGGCGCCGGTAAGAGCACGATCGCATCGCGGCTGGCACGCAAGCTGGGTTATGTGAACCTGGAAAGCGGCGCCATGTACCGGGCTCTCGCCCTGAAAGCAATCGAGTGGGATGTGTCTTTCGACGACGAACCCGCCCTGGTCAAACTGGCGCACGACACTCGCATCCAGCTTGAGCCCAGCATGGGGGGAAACCGGGTGCTGCTGGATGGCCGCGATGTCAGCCAGCGGGTGCGCGAACCCGACGTCACTGAAGCCGCTTCCCGGGTGTCGGTGCATCCCGGGGTGCGCAAATGGATGGTAGCTCGGCAGAAAGAGATGGGAATAAACGGGGGCGTGGTCATGGAAGGCCGCGACATCGGGACTCAAGTGTTTCCCGACGCGGATGTCAAAATCTTTCTGGACGCCGATCCCGTGGTGCGCGAGCAGCGCCGCTTGCAGCAGCAGAACGTTAAAGGGGCAGAGGCACAGACGATCGCCGCCGAACTGCGCGAGCGCGACCGGCGCGATCGTACACGAGCCACCTCGCCGCTGGTGCCTGCCAGCGACGCTCTGCTTCTTGACTCAACCCAGTTGTCCGAGGATGAAGTGCTGCAGCGGGTTGAGAAACTGGTGCAAAGCAAGCTCAAAACATAGACAGAATTTTTTCCTTCCCGACGCGGGACAATGGTCGCGAGATAGTTCGGCGATCACAGACGTCTCTCGCTTCACGTGATATACACAGCAAGTCCCCTATTCTCAAATCTGGACTCGTCCACGATTCGGTTCGCTTGTGGGTGCGAGTCACATGTCGAGAGTTAGCGGTTGTCTTTTCGGGCTCTTCTTTTCTTTTTTCGTTGTCGCAGCCGTCGCGCAGGACACGGGGACCGGAGCGATCCGCGGAACCGTGGGTGATTCTGCCGGAGCGAGAATTGGCACCGCCAGCATCGTGCTGGTGAACGCGGCCACCAATTTCCGCTATTCGACGGTCAGTGACGGCTTCGGCCGCTTCGTTTTCGAACTGCTTCCGCCCGGCGACTACTCGGCTCGTGCCGAGTCGCCGGGAATGTCGCCCGAAATCACGCCCAGCCTGCATGTAGACGTAGGCGGCACCACTGAGTTGACGTTCAAACTGGCGGTAGCCGGCAACAGGGAAACGATCACTGTTACCGGTGAGCCGCCGCTGGTCGAAAATCAGCCCAGCGGGCTTTCGACTCTGATCGACGAGCACGCCATCAACGAACTGCCGCTTAACGGCAGGCGCTATACCGACCTGGCCCTGCTGACCCCGGGCGTGACCCAGGACCCGCGCGGCCTCACTTCGGGATCAAATGGAGACCTCGCCTTTGGTGGCATTCGCGGCTTCCAATCCAGTTATCTTGTGGACGGAGGCGACAACAACAACGCGTTTTTCGGACAGGCCCGCGGCCGCTATCGCGCACCCTATCAATTCTCCAACGAGATCGTGCAGGAGTTTCGCGTCTCTTCGAATACTTACGGCGCTGACCTGGGACGGGCCGGAGGCGCGGTGGTGAATGTGGTCACCAAGTCCGGTTCGAATCGTCTTCATGGAACCGATTTCTACTTCGTACGGGACAGCGCGCTTGCGGCAAGGCATCCCTTCATGGATTTCAAGCCTCACGACCAGCAGCAGCAGTTTGGGTTTACGCTGGGTGGTCCGATCAAGCGCAACCGGATTTTTTTCTTCGCGGGCTGGGACCAGCACATCTTTCACATTCCTGCCGTGGTTCGTTTTCTCAATGGAAGTTCGGCGGTCATACCCGTAGCCGGCGCCGGCCCTGAAACTCCGGGCGATTACGAAGCCAGCGATCAGGCCCTGGTTTTTGCCAATGCGGCGCAACTCTCGAAGCAGGCCGGAACTTTCCCGGCTTCAATGCTGGGCAACGCCGGTTTTTTCAAGCTGGATTTCGTAGTCAACCAGCACAACAATCTCTCTCTTCGAGTGAACACCTCGCGCTACTTCGGGCACAACAACGTCTTTCTTGATCCCGCCAGCCCGCTCAGCAGTTTTGGGGTCAGCGACAACGGAGAGGAACATGTCTCCACCGAGAGCGCGGCGCTTACTTTCACCAGCAATCTTTCCACCCGAGTGGTCAGCCGTTTTCGCGGCCAGTTCTCCCGCGACCTGCAATATTCGACTGCGAACAGCAGCGATCCGTTGACCAAGATTCGCAATGTGATTGATGGCTTCGGACGCTCATCCATCCTTCCTCGACAGACCCGGGAACATCGTTTGCATCTTGCCGAAACGTTGAGCGTCGAAGGCAAAAGAAATTCCTGGAAGTTCGGTGGCGATGTTTTGCTGACCTGGATTTACAACTTCTTCCCCGCACTGGGTGGCGGAGAGTACATCTTCGATCCCATCAAGGTAAACCCATTTACTTTCGCGCCACAGGAAGGAGGGCTTGAGCTCACGCCGCTGCGCGCTTACGCGCACGATGTTCCACACTACTACCTACAAAGCTTTGGTCCGGTGGTCACTCATCCCGACAGCAACGAATATTCCGGATTTTTGCAAGACACGATCCGGATTTCCGATCACTTCGCTCTCAGCCTGGGCGGACGCTACGATCTGCAGACATTCACCACCAAAGGTCTGCAATCAAATCCGCTGTGGCCGGACGCGGGCCGGGTCCCATACAACACCGGCAACGTTGCGCCCCGCGTGGGACTGGCCTATTCGCTGGGCAACGAACATCCCCTCGTGATCCGCGCGGGTTACGGCCTCTTCTACACTCGGATACCGCAGATCTACACTTCGGCAATTCAGAGCGACAACGGGTTGACGGGGAATTTTCTCTTCCTCAACAACAATAACTTCTACGATCGTCAGGTTTTTCCCCAATATCCCAATCCGCTGGTGAGTTGTCCGGTGACCGCCACGGATTGCAGGTTGCCGGCCGGCCTGGCGCAACTGGAGCAGGCCGACGTGTCCGCGTTTTCGCACAACTTCAAGACTCCCAGAGTCCAGCAGGCCAGCCTGAACGTCGAACGGGAAGTGGCGCATCGCCTGGCAGTCGGCGTCTCCTACATGTACGTGCATGGCGTGGATATGATTCGCGCGCGCGACGAAAACCTGCCGCCGCCGGTGAATGTTTCATACCCCGTGTACGACACGTCAGGAACAAACTTTCTGGGAACATACGACAATGTCGAGTCGTTCTCTACAGTCCAACCCACCAGAAGTCTTACCTGTCCGTTTCCCCCGTGCATCAATCCGCTGGCGCGTCCGGTTGCACAACTGGGATCGATCAATGTCTTCGAGAGCTCGGCGTCGAGCGTCTACCATGGCGCGACTCTATCCATTCGCCGGCGCATGACCAGCGGCGTTTATTTCATGTTGTCGTACACCTTCGCGCATGCGATCGACGACGGACAGGATGCGCTGGTGGCGGGGCGTCCCGCGACCGTGCAGAATTCGTACGCACCGAATTCGGAGAAGGGCCCAAGCGTCACCGATCAGCGGCAGCGTTTCGTGTTGTCGTTTGTTTTTGCGCCAAAACCTTTTCATCGCGACCACGAGTGGCTCGGCAAATTTTTCAACAACTGGAAAGCGTCGAGCGTTTTCACTTACGGCAGCGGAAGGCCGGTCAGCGCCACGGTCAGCGGCGATGCCAATCAGGATGGCAACGATAACAACGACCGGCTGCCCGGAGTTTCCCGCAATTCACTTCTCGGACCTGACTATGCCACCACCGACCTGCGGCTTACCCGGCGTATCTATGTGCGAGATCGAATCAAGTTGGAACTGATGGCCGAATCTTTCAACCTGTTCAACCGCGACAATCAGCGGGTGCAGATCACGCAGGATGGGTTCATCAGCAACTCGGCCCAATTCGTTCAAAGCTCTAAAACGATTGGAATCAATATTTTCCCCGCCCAGTATCGAGTGCCAACGAGTTTCCTGCGGGCCACCGACGCTTATGCTCCGCGACAGATCCAACTGGCGTTGAAGCTGATCTACTGAAGTTAATTGTGTGATGAATAGAAGTTTCTGGCGCTTCATCCGCGCGAAAATCCCACATACTACTTGACTTGCCGGTAGAACCTTGCAATAACTAACACCGTCCAAACGGGACCGGTTTGGGGGTGTAGTTCAGTTGGCAGAAGTTAGACTTCAAGAGGGCGAATCCCTCGAAAATGCGTTGCGTCGCTTCAAGCGCAAGGTGCAACAGGAAGACATCATCAAGGAGGTCAAGCGTCACTCCTTTTACCTGAAGCCTGGCGAAAAAAAGCGCGTGAAAGAAGCGCTGGCGCGCAAGCGTAGCCGGAAGAAAGCACGTAAAGAACAAGACTAGGGTTCCTTGGGCTGCCACGGCAAGTGGTGGCCCATTTCCTTGTCCGGTCTTTTCAGATTTTTAGGAATCTGCTGGGAGTTTTTTCAGATAGTTGTCAGCGCAATATCCATGTTGCCATGCGACATGGCGGGCCGAGTCCAGGGGTCAATATTCCAGGTCGTAGCTTGAGGGGGCAAACGACCCTGAATGCACAGCAGGCGGGATTGTCTGCGGGTATTCGGGGAATGGGCTGAAGGGAGCATCTCTCAATGGAATTTCAGGACAAGGTATTGAAGTGCATTGACTGCGGTTCAGATTTCATCTTCACCGCGGGCGAACAGTTATTTTTTCACGACAAGCAATTCAAAAACGAACCCAAACGCTGCAAGGCCTGCAAGACCAAACGGGTATCCGTATTAGGAGCGGCGCCGTCGGGACCGGGCAATGGATTCGCCAAAGTTGAAACCCGCACTACCTGCTCGGAGTGCGGCAAGGAAACTACCGTGCCCTTCAAGCCGACGCAGGGACGTCCGGTATTCTGCCGGGAATGTTTCCAGCAGAAGCGTCAACCGGCAACGGCTTGAATTGATCAGAAATTTGTAGACGATTCTCGGGTCGGCGGCTGCTCTTCCTCCCGCCTGACCGATTCCATCTGAATCTCGTCTGCCCATGAACCAGTGTATTTGGTGGTCGGGGAAAACCTCGCTTGATTTCGAGCGACGAGTCCCGAAAAACCTTGAACCACGAAGGACACGAAGGAAGCCTGAGACCCGAGGCTTCTTCGTGCCTTTAGTAGTGAATGAGTTCTGCGGATGATGAGAAAACATTCGATTCGGATGATCGTGCATTCCAGTCTCTGCCTTGAGTCGAAGCATTCGCTGCTGCGTTAGTATAGAAACGTGGCAACTTTCTACGTTGAGAACTTCGGCTGCCGCGCTACGCAAGCGGATGGCGCCGCTATCGAGCGCCAGTTGCGGGAGCGCGGGCTCGATCCGGCCAGCCAGCCGGCGCAAGCTGCGCTGGTAGTTCTCAACACCTGCACTGTCACGGCAGCGGCTGACCGCGACGCTCGCGCCGCCATTCGCCGCATCCACAGCAAGAATCCAGAAGCGAAAATCGTAGTCACCGGATGCTACGCGCAGCGCGCGCCGCAGGAGATCGCGACAATTCCGGGCGTGACCTGCGTCATCGGCAACTCGCACAAACATGAACTGGCGGAACTGGCGTGGGGCGGACTGCAGCCGCCGGACGGCAGGACGGCGGGCGTCAGACCTTGGACCTCGGCCGTTTGAGGCCGGCTCTCAGATAAATTCGAAAAGCTTTGTCCCGATTACACAGCTCACGTCACGCGTTGTTTGCCGTCCGAAATCTGAGGTCCGAAGCCCGATCTTCGTTTCCGACATTTTTGCTCACACTGAACTTTTGGCCGCACCGGTTTTTGAAGCCGCAAATCAGCGAACGCGCCCCAACCTGAAGGTTCAGGACGGCTGCAACAACCGATGTTCCTTTTGCGTGATCCCTTATGTTCGGGGACAAAGCCGCTCTCTGCGGCTGGCGGAGGTGGTTCACGAAGTCGATGGGCTGGTGAGCGCGGGCTATCGCGAAGTTGTGATTTCCGGAATCAACCTGGGACGATGGGGGAGAGACTTAACTGTAAGCTCTCCGCTTTCAGCTGTCAGCACGACCAGCCAAGGGCCAGCGGCTAACGACCAGCGGCCGCTTTTCGAAAATCTGGTGCGTGCGATTCTCTCCAAGACGTCGCTGGAAAAACTGCGCATCAGTTCAGTCGAGCCCATGGATTGGAGTGATGAACTAATCCAATTGGTTGCGGCGTCGCCACGTATTGCCAAGCACGCCCACGTGCCGCTGCAGTCCGGCAGCGACGCAGTTCTTCGCCGGATGCATCGCAAGTACCGCCCCTGGCACTATCGCGAGAAGATTGAAAAAATTCATGCCGCCATGCCCACCGCCGCGATCGGCGCAGACGTGATGGTGGGTTTTCCCGGAGAGACCGACGCCGAATTTGAAGAGACACGCGACTTCATCGCCGGCTTGCCATTTACTTATCTGCACGTGTTCACGTATTCGGCGCGGCCGGGAACGCCCGCGGCCGATATGGACAAGCAGGTTCCGGTTCACGTCGCACGGGGCCGCAACCAGGTGCTGCGCGATCTGGCCACGCAAAAGAGAGCGGCTTTTATGAATGCCTTTATCGGCAAACCGGTCGAAGCGATCACATTGAATGCCATGAATGACGATGGGGATGGCGCCTACACGGAAGGTTTAACGGATAATTATCTTCCCATCCGGGTGCAGGGAAATCATTCGCCCAATCGCTGGATGGCAACACGGGTCGAGCGGATTGTGGACGGATCGTTGCTCGGCATTGCCTGCTAGATTCTTCTTTCGCGGTCTTGGCAATGCCCCCCACTAAAATCATATCGAAAAGCAACGGCGAGTATGGAGTACACCCTGAATGGCGTTCGGGGGAAGGAACTGGCGCGTGTCACCACTGCCCTTCAAGGTCAGTCCGTTCACACCCCGCATCGATTTCGCGGCTACTTCTTAGCGGTAAGCCGGTCTGAAATCTTGTTGTACTTGTTTGGCGACAAGATGCGACGAGTCAGCAGATCTTTCGGTTCATCGTAGGGACGCCCCGCGATCACCCGATCGGCCTCAGCTCCGGTGAGATCCGGCAAGGAGATCAACTGCTCTCTGGTCGCGGAATTAATATCCAGGGGTTTGTCGCGGCTCCAGCCTTCGCGTACTCCGGCGGCGACCGCCTTGGCATTGGTTTTCAATTCGGCGGTGGCGCGCGCGGTCTTTTCTTTCAATTCCTGCGGATTCTGATTGGGGGCGCATGCCGACAACACGGCAAGTGAAATGATCGCAATTGCGAACACGGCAAAAGAACGAGGTGCACGCATGTCATTGACCTCAAGTCTGGATGATTTCGCGATCCCGCAGTGGCGCGGAATCCCTGTTGTCAGGATACGCTTAACGGGGGCGGAGTGAGAATAGCTGAAGGCTTAAGCACTGGAGGCTGCGGCCCCGTCCTCCGCATAAAAGAAAGTCTCGTGCCGCAGCAACGCTTCGATACCGCGCAAAACCTCGTTGCCGCTGCTCTTCGTTACCGCTCCCCGGTAGCCAGCCGTGCGGGCTTCGTGCGCCAGTTGTCTCGATACTTCCTGAACGCTCATCAGCAACATGGGCAGCTGCGGATGCGATTTTGCAATCTGGGGGGCTGCCTGCAGACCGGTCATCACCGGCATCCCCAGATCCATTACCAGAACGTCCGGCTCCAGTTGCTCAACTTTTTCGATGGCTTCAGCTCCATTGCTGGCATCGCCACATACCTGCCAGTCCGGCTGCCTCTCCTCGAGCAGTCGCCGCAATAAAAGGCGGATGGTGGGATCATCGTCGGCGATCAGAATACGGGTTGGCATGGCATTCCTCCTCGTCGCCAGCGGCGGTACGAAAGAAAGATCACGAGGGAAGCCGACTTGGGCCGCACTCCTGTCATTGTCACTACGCCACATCCTGATGCGCAGGACAATACAGCGAAATCCTGATTACCGTGTCTGTTGTGATTCCGTAGCCGGGGAAGTCTTCGTTTTCTGGGCAGATATCGGCTTACGGCCGCTTTTTCCGGCTCGAACTGCTTTCTGCGATCTTTAAAGTCATAGGTTCAGCGCCGTCCGAAAACTTCCTTGAGCAGGTTGGTAGTCTGCGCCGCCGGGTCCTGGCGAATCTTGCGTTCTTCCTGCCCCAGTTCGAAAAACAATCCGTCCAGAGCTTTAGCGACCACGTAGTGGCTGATGTCCAGATCCTGATTTTTCGCGAACGGGATCGACTTCACTTGTGAGACCAGGGCGTTGTACTGCTGGGTAACGCCATTTTTCGCCATCGTCTTATCCACCACCGGGCGAAATGCAGCGGTCAGTTGCGGCGTGGTCTTGTCCTTGAAGTAATCGGTGGCAGCGGTATCGCCGCCTGAAAGAATCCGCCGGGCATCATCGAAACTCATGGCGGTAATGGCGTCGATGAAGATCTTTCGCGCTGCCGGGGCGGCTGCTTCGGCCGCGCGGTTCATGCTTAAAACAAAGTCGTCGACCTTGGGCCCATAGCCCACCATGCGCAGTCCCTTTTCGAGGGTTCGCATGTTGTTGGGCATCAAAATCTTTATGTTCGGATTGGCAAAATATCCGTTAGGCCGCCCGGTAAGTTTCACCGACTGCTCAGCTCCAATTTGTAGCGCTTGCTTTAAGCCGGACGAGATTTTGCTATCGCTGAGCGAGTTCCCCAAACCCAGCCGGTGGGTGAGCTCGCCGAGCTGAGCCAGGGAGACGGTCGACAGCAGCAGCCAGCCTGCGCAGAGCATCAGACTGCGGTTCAGGGTATTGCTCTTTATGATTTGGCGCATACATTCTCCTGTGAGATTTCTCTTTCAGGCCCGCCGGAAGCCTGATTCTGCGCTTAAGGTCCGGTTGTGACAAGCAGCAGCATGGTGTCCTCAAAAACTTAACCACGAAGGACGAAGTATCACAAAGGAATTGTTTGTGGACCTTAGTGCTCTAGTGGTTAAAGCTCTTTCTAACCTGTCTCAACTGGCAGCCGGGGGCACGCTGCTTCCGGCCATGCTATACTTTTTTTCTATCTTATTGGCTCTGTTAGCTGACGGAGGGTAGTATCGATAAACGCTTTATCCGCACAAATGAACGCATTCGGGCGCGGGAAATCCGCGTGATTGATGACGAAGGCCAGCAGATCGGCATTTTGACTCCTTACGATGCGCTCAAAATGGCCCGCGAAAAAAACCTGGACCTGGTAGAGATCTCGCCCACTGCGACTCCTCCAGTATGCCGGATCATGGACTATGGGAAATTCCTGTACCAGCAGGAAAAAAAGGAACGCGAAGCCAAGAAGCATCAAAAGGTGATCGTAGTCAAGGAAGTGAAGTTCCGTATCAATGTGGACGATCACGACTACGAGACCAAGAAAAATCACGTGCTGCGCTTTCTCGATGAGGGAGACAAGGTCAAGGCGACGATTTTCTTCCGCGGACGGGAGATGACGCGCACCAACCTGGGACGGGAAATCCTGGAGCGGCTGATCAAAGATATCGCCGACAAGGGCATCGTAGAGTTCCGGCCGCGGCAGGAAGGCAACACGCTGCACGCCATCCTGGCACCGAAAAAAGATGCCGGGCAGAAGCAGCCCGTGCAGTCGCAACCGGCCCCTGGCCGGGTAAATCAAGCGTAACCAGCAATTGTCATCAGCATTCAGCATTGGCCGCAGCGGCAGATGCCGGCAGTTCCAATCGCTTATCGCCAATTCTGTATCGAGGATTTATGCCGAAATTGAAAACACATAAAGGCGCGGCCAAGCGTTTCAAGAAGACCGCTACCGGCAAGGTGAAGCGCCATCATTCCCACCTGCGCCACATGCTCACGTCCAAGCCCAAGAAGCGAAAGGGCAAGCTTCGCCAAGCGATTCTGGTCAGCGATGCGGACACGCCCAAGATCAAACGAATGATTCCGTACTAGCAAGTTTTGTAGTGTGTCGCGAGCCCACCCTGAGCGAATTCAAAAGGGCTGGGTCGCGAGCAGGGCTGCAATCTGCAATATCAGCGGCCCGGGCGTGTGAAGAGGCAATCAGACCTTAAAGTCTCCTACCTCCAGCCGCCATAATCTGAAAGTAAAAAGGAGCTACCATGCCTCGCGTAAAACGGGGAACCAAGCGTCGTGCCAAGCGCAAGAAAATACTTGACCGCGCCAGCGGTTATTTCCTTACAAAATCAAAGCTCTACCGGGCGGCTAAAGAAGCAGTCGAGCGCGGGCTCAAGTTTGCCTACTCCGGCCGCAAACAGAAGAAGCGGCAATACCGTTCCATGTGGATCGTCCGTATCGGCGCCGCCGCCAAACTGAACGGGATGAGCTACAACCAGTTCATCCACGGCCTCAAACTGGGCGGCATCGAGTTGGATCGCAAGATCCTGGCTGATCTGGCGGTGAAGGATCCCGGCGCGTTTAAAAGCCTCGCCGAGCAGGCGAAGGGCGCCATCGCCGGGGCAGCTTAAAAAAGCTTCAAGCTTCTAGCTCCTCGCTTTTAGCTCTTAGCTTGTAGCCAAATCCAGACGGGATCAGTAATTGGGCGAATGACCGACATCGGTCGGGATGGGAATGGGAAGGGCACGACCTTAGTCGTGCCGCTGACCGCCTGACATTCGTTCGCCTTTAGCCGCTGGGGCTTCGCTTTTCCCGCAACATCGCCGGTCGTCATCGAGAAAAAATTGGCATACTCCGTCCCCAAACTCAAAAGTTTTACCGCAGCCGCTCTTGATAAGGCTGTCGAGAAGTTGCTGGCTGGGCTGAAACAAGAAGCGGCGGCCGTGAAGAACGAGGCCGAGTGGAAAGTTTTCCGCGATCGCTGGATGTCGCGAAAAAACGGAATTCTGACCGAGATCAATGATCTATGGTTGAAGGCTGCTCCGAAAGAAGCCAAGCGTGAGGTGGGACAGCGTGTCAATCAGATCAAGAGCCTCGTCGAGCAATCGGTAACGAAAGCTGAGGAGATACCGAGTCATCCATCGAAGAAGGCTTCGACAAAAATTCTATCGGACGTGCTCGACATTACCCTTCCCGGCAACCGTCGCCCGCTGGGCTCCGAACATCCTGTAATCAAGACGGTGCACGAGATCGTCTCCGTTTTTCGCAACCTCGGCTACTCGGTTCAGGAAGGGCCGGTAATCGAGACTGATTATTACAACTTCGAGGCGCTCAATTTTCCGCCTAACCATCCGGCGCGCGATACCCAGGACACGCTTTTCATCGCCGGACAGGAATCGAAGCCGCAGCGCGAGCGCCTGCTGCTGCGCACCCACACTTCGCCGGTGCAGATTCGCACCATGGAGAAGATGAAGCCACCGGTCAGGATTGTGATTCCGGGTAAAGTGCACCGCAACGATCCTCCGGACGCCAGCCATTCGCCAATGTTTCATCAGGTCGAAGGCCTGGCCGTCGACACGAACATCACTTTTCGCGATTTGAAAGGAACGCTCGACCATGCCATGAAGGCGCTCTTCGGATCGAGTGTGAAGACCAGTTTCCGTCCGTCGTTCTTCCCTTTCACCGAGCCCAGCGCGGAGATGATGGTGTCATGCTTTATTTGCGGAGGCAGCGGCAAGCGCGGATTGGAACCGTGCCGGCCCTGCAAGCAGACGGGATGGATCGAGATTCTGGGATGCGGCATGGTCGATCCCAACGTTTATGGATTCGTCGATTACGATCCCAGGAAAGTTTCGGGGTTCGCCTTCGGCATGGGCGCGGACCGCATCGCGATTCTGAAATATGGCGTTGACGACATTCAGTTGTTCTTCAACGGAGATGTGAGATTTTTAGAACAGTTTGGATAAGAAAGCTTTTAGCTGTTAGCTCTTATGCTTTTAGCGAAGAGCAAAAACTATGACGCTTTGGGCCACAAGCTAAAGGCTAAGAGCTAAAAGCTGCATCATGAAACTTTCTCCTGCATGGTTGCGCAAGTTCGTGGACGCCAAGGTGGACGACCGCCGGCTGGCGCAGGACCTTACTTCGGTTGGGATCGCCGTGGAGAGCATCAGCGGCGACGGGGAAGATACTGTTTTCGAGATGGAGATTGGCACCAACCGTCCGGATGCCATGAATCACTACGGCGTAGCGCGCGAAGCTTCGGTGATTTATAACCTGCCGCTGCGTCCCCTCGAAACGAAGTTGCCGGCGGCTTCGGGCATCCCCAATTTCACCATCGAGATAGCCGATAAAGACGGGTGCGCGCGTTACACCTCGCGCATCATTCGCGATGTAAAAATCAAGCCTTCGACGGATGCGATCGCGAAACGGCTGCTACAGGTTGACCAGCGCCCGATCAACAACGCCGCCGACGCCACCAACTACACGCTCTGGGAAATGGGCCATCCTACCCACGTCTTCGATCTCGATTTGCTCGAAGGCGGCAAGATTATGGTGCGGCGCGCCTTCACCGGCGAAACTCTGAAGACGCTGGATAGCGTCGAGCGCAAGCTGACGCCAGAAGACCTTGTCATTGCCGATGCGGTAAAACCAGTTGCACTGGCCGGAGTCATGGGCGGATTCGACACCATGATCACGGAGAAAACCCGCAACGTTCTCATCGAAGCGGCCTGGTTCGATCCGGCCACGGTTCGCAAAGTCGCTCGACGCCACGGCTTGCACACCGATGCGTCGCACCGCTTCGAACGGGGCGCCGATTTCGAGGCTACGACTAAAGCTTGCGGCCGGGTGGCGGCGCTGATTCTTGAAGCAGCCGGTGGTCAGCTGGCGGGCGGCGCGATCGACATGGTCGCACGGCAAGTCGACCTTGCTCCGGTGGGTTTGCATCTTTCGGAAGTGCACCGCATTCTCGGGGAGAAGCTGGATACGAATGAGATCTTTCGCATTCTCCAGCAACTGGGATTTGAGTTGATGCCGGAGCGCGGCGGCGACCCTGATTTCACCGTCCGCATTCCCAGCTGGCGGCTGGATGTTGAACGTGAAATCGACTTGATCGAGGAAATCGCCCGCCTGCATGGCTACGACAAATTCGCCAACACTCTGCCGGCATTTGCCGGGGCGGTGGTGGATGCGCCGGACGCCGAAAAAGATCGCAAAGTTCGCCACACCCTGCTCGGGCTGGGCTATGACGAGGCAGTGTCGCTGACATTTATCTCGCATGAAGATGCGGAAACATTTTCGTCGGCGCGTCTGATCGAATTGGCCAATCCGCAGAGTGAAGAAGCCTCGGTGATGCGTAGTTCCCTGGTGCCGGGCATGCTCAACATGCTGGCTTACAACCTGAATCGCGGGGCGGATGATGTACGCCTTTTCGAAGCGGGTAGCGTCTTCGAGGCGAGCGAAGGCGGCGCGGTTGAGCCCAAATGCCTTTGCCTGGGCGTCACCAGCGCGACATCAGCAAAACATACGCAAACCTGGGGCACCGGCGATGGCGGATTTTTTGATCTGAAGGGCGATGTGGAGAACGTGCTGCACGGCTTTGAGCACAAATCATTGAAGTACGATGCGCAAACTTCCGACTACTACCACGGAGGACGATCCGCAAGGGTGACCATGGATGGCGTGGTAGTGGCCCAGTTTGGACAGATCGACTCCGCCATCTCCGCTTCCCGCAAACTGCGGCAAAAAGTTTTTATCGCTGAATTTTATCTGGACCGCCTTTATTCCCTGGGACTACGTGTGGTGCGCTACCAGCCGTTGCCGCGTTATCCTGCGGCCGAGCGCGATTTTTCGTTCGTCTTCGGTGATGAAGTGACGTTCGAGAAGATTCAGGATGCGGTCATCGGGCTCGCTCTGGATGAACTGCGCAGTTTCTCGCCGGTTGAAATTTTCCGTGGAGGCAACGTTCCCGCGGGAAAATACTCGATTTTGTTGCGCGCACGTTTCCAGTCGGCCGAGCGGACATTGCCACAGGATGAGGTGGCAGAATGGTCGTCACAGATCATCGCTGCGCTCGAAGGTCTGGGCGGCAAGCAGCGGGCCTAGCCTTGTGCTTCTGATCATGAAGCACGCGGGCCTCATGCGAAATTGAAGGACAGCTGGGGCACGACTCGGAGTGACGCTGGCACTTTTGGAATGGTCAAGGGGTGGCTATAGGGGTCCTTCGACTGCGCATGGCATTTCGCGAGCGAAATGCTTTGCTCCGCTCAGGATGACAGCCCTCTGAGACTTAGCGGTCGGCTTTCAGAAATCCGAGTCTCACCACTTCTGCGGTATCCTCCGCCAGGCCTAGTCTTGCGGCTTCCGCGGCAGTGAACCAGCGGACTTCGTCAGCATCGTCGGCCGCCTGGGCTTCTCCATCTGTCCGTCGGCAGAGAAAATCGATGAGCACGTAGTGATACAACGTACGGCCCGGGTCATCCCGAATTACACGGTCGTAGACACCCAGAAGTTCAACCGGTTCCACGGTCAGGCAGGTTTCCTCGCGGGCTTCCCTCACGGCAGCTTCGCGCAGGGTTTCTCCCAGCTCCAGCACTCCTCCAGGGATGGACCATTCTCCAAGCAGAGGAGGATGGCCGCGCTTGACCAGCAGCACGCGGCCGTCGTCGATGACGACAGCTCCAACCCCTATCAGAGGCGAATCCGGATACTCACGTTTCATAATCGGACTGGGAAAGGATTCTAACAAGGGACGGCGGCGGCACGGATTCGGCCATGGCGGGGCACTGCATGGGGTCCTTCGCCGGGAACCTTTCGCGTTGCGAAGGGCTCCACTTCCTCAGGATGACAGCCTACGAACGTTATCACCGCGCCGGCTGAAAACAGTGGAAAGAATCGCCTTGGACCCGGCGACTTGGTTAGAATGATCCCGATGTCTCTCGACGAATACAAACGCAAACGCCGTTTTCAGGAGACTCCAGAGCCTCCGCCCAAGCTGGAGAAAAAATCCAAGCATCGCTTCGTGGTGCAGAAACATCGTGCTACCCGTCTGCATTACGATTTTCGACTGGAGATGGAAGGCGTGCTCAAATCCTGGGCCGTACCTAAAGGGCCGTCGCTCGATCCCGCCGACAAACGCCTGGCGATGCAGGTGGAAGATCATCCGGTCTCTTATTTCGATTTTGAAGGCACAATTCCAGAAGGCAATTACGGCGCGGGAACCGTCATGGTTTGGGATGTGGGCACCTGGGAGCCACTATCGCCAGAACCGGTAAATGGACAATTTGTTCCCGGGACGGATGCCGAAGCTTCAGCCATGCTGAAGAAGGGGGACTTCAAGATCCGGCTGCACGGCAAAAAACTTAATGGCGATTTTGCCTTGATCCACATGCGATCGCGGCGTCCCGGCACCAAGGGCACGGAATGGCTGCTGATCAAGAAGCAGGACGATGCCGTGGTGAAAGGCTACGACATCGACCAGTTCGATGAATCGGCGCTCACCCAACGCAGCATGGCTGAAATCGGCGGCGATGCGAAGTCGAAAGA
Organism: Terriglobia bacterium; assembly: GCA_963733545.1. Classification (GTDB taxonomy): domain Bacteria; phylum Acidobacteriota; class Terriglobia; order Terriglobales; family Acidobacteriaceae; genus JAIQFF01. The sequence continues at coordinate 1,097,791 of CAVTDQ010000007.1, read as the reverse complement.
ATGGAAGAGCGATCGCCCGGCGTCGCGCGGAGCGGTGAAAGCGCCCTGGCTGGCGGATGCCATCGCAAAATTTGATAAACAGAACAGACAAAAAGAGACCAAGGCCGAGCCCGCGAAGCGTGTCGTAAAAAAAAAGAAAAAGCTGAAATCGTAGAGTCGCCGGCCGAGCGGCCAAAGCGCAACATCGCGCGTTCCCCGAAAACTTCCACTTCATCCCCCGCCGTTAGCAGTTTGAAGGGTGCGGTCCAACGGCCCATGCCTGCTTCGATACAACCAATGCTGGCAACTTCCGTCGAAAAACCTTTCGACGATCCCGAGTGGGTATTTGAAATCAAATGGGACGGCTATCGCGCGATCGCCTTTATCAGCGATGGCAAGGTTCGGCTGGTGTCTCGCAATCAGAATGAACTGACCGGTCAATATCCTGAATTGCAAAGTGTAGCGTCGTATATTCGAGGGGAGAGCGTGATTCTGGATGGTGAAATCGCCGCTCTTGACGAAAATGGCCGTTCCTCGTTCAGCCTGATGCAACAAAGAACCGGTATCCGGCAAGGAGGCCGGCGTACCGGTGCGCGGCGGGACATTCCGGTACTCTACTACGTCTTCGATCTGCTTTATCTCGACGGATACGATTTACGCCGCGTGGCGCTCGAGGAACGCAAATCGATGCTCGCGCAGATTACCAGCTCGGATGGCCCGGTGCGCTATTCCGATCATTTTTCGCAGGGCAAAGCGCTGTTCGATGTGGCCAAAGAAAAAGGCCTGGAAGGGATTCTGGCCAAGTGCCGGACCAGTATCTACGAGGAACGCCGGACCCGGCAGTGGCTCAAGATAAAGATCACGCAAACCGTGGACTGCGTCATCGGCGGATACACCGACCCGGAAGGAACACGCGCCTATTTCGGTTCAATCGTGCTTGGCCTTTATGACAAAAATGGCGCTCTGATTCATGTCGGACAGGCAGGCACCGGTTTCGATCAGGCCATGCTCAAGGAAATATGGAAAGCACTGGAAAAACGAAAGACTGACCGCAGCCCATTCCCTCGCGGCGTGGAAGCGCTAAGAAAGGTGCACTGGGTAAAGCCTGAACTGGTCGCGGAAATAAAATTTTCGGAGTGGACCCACGAAACAGCGGATGGCGGCATGAAGCTGCGGGCTCCGGTCTTTATGCGTCTGCGGGAAGACAAAGATCCGAAAGAACAGTTACTGAACAGTTTCTAGTTTCCGGTTTCTGGTTTCAAAACCGGCGGGCAAATCATGAAAATTCGCTACTGGAAACCAGAAACTAGAAACTGCTACTTAATGTCTTTCATGGTCATCATCGAGCCGTAATCACGCCCCGAAGGTTCTACCCCGCGAACCACCAGACCGGCAAATCCTTCGCGTAATTCTGGATACTTTGCCAGCAGCGCTTTCATCACCGCCGCATTTTCCTGAAAAGCTTTACCCGTGTCTGAAACGTCAGCCGTCTGATATTTCACCACCAGATCGAAGTCGCGGGCGACGGGCACGGGGAACAGGTCGGTGACTTTGTAAGTTTTCGCTCCGCCGGTCAGATTGAGTGGAGGCAGGTCGGCCGGCTTGGAGGTCTGCATCTCGTCGTACAGCTTGTCTGTCGTCGAGGTGGCCATGAAAGGAACAGGCACCAGCAGTTCGCGGGCTTCGCCGAAATAGAACCAGGCGTTTCGCAGCTGACCTTTTGTTTTAAATTCCCGCGCCCGATCGGCAAACCAGGAGCCGTCATGACCGCCGATCTGTGCCGGCTTGGCGTAAAAGCCTCCCAATTTCCAGCTATTCCCTTGCTGCTGCAAAACGAAAGAGACGGTGTAGGCGCCTTGAGCGGACGGGGCGTCGAGGGTGACGATGCCGTAATTTCCCGGCGGCAAATTGGGGATGATGAAGACCGCGCTGTCCCGTGTTTGTCCGCTGGCCCCGAAAACGCCGCACAGAAACTCGGCGCGCTGCAGGGGCGCGTTCCCCTCTGCTTTGAGCAAGAAGGGCGGACGCGGCGTGCCCTGAACTCCGGCAAGGTTCGGCTGGTTTTCCTTGATCGCATTCTCAATGCCGGTAAAATCTGAGGCCAGGCTGGTGATCGCATTCTGCCGCAAAGATGCGGAATCTCCTCGCGTGGTCATGTCGTAGTAGCGTTTTGCAGTGGCAGTCAGAGCCGATTGAGTGGCCTCGTCCATGTCGTTTCTGGTCAGGCAGGTCTGTGCGGGAGCGGCCATGGCCGACAGCGAAATGAAAAACGCGAGCAGCAATTTCGAGACACTTTTTGCGGTGCTGATATTTCACCTCTGAACAATCTTAAACTGTCGGAGCCTCGCCTCGATATACCCATTTCCTTCCACCACTAAGGCCCGATTGCGCCGAAATGACCCGTGTGCTACCGTCGCCGCAGTCCCTATTTCCACGCGAAAGAGACGCTCATGACTCTGATCTTTCTGGGCATTCTGGTGGTCATCGTCATCCTGCTGGTTGGGATGTACAACAGCCTGGTTCAGTTGCGTGTGCGCGCCGATAATGCCTGGTCCGACATCGATGTCCAGCTCAAACGGCGCCACGACCTCATCCCCAACCTGGTGGAGACGGTTAAGGGCTATGCTACCCACGAGAAAAGCACCTTCGAAAATATCGCCAAGTTCCGCTCCCAGGCTATGCAGGCAACCACGCCCGGTGACAAAGCTGAAGCCGAAAACCAGCTTAGCGGGGCACTTAAGAGCCTGTTCGCGGTAGCCGAAAATTATCCCGATCTGAAAGCTTCTACGGAGTTTACCCAACTGCAAGGTTCGCTGAGCCAGACCGAAGACACGATCCAGAATGCGCGCCGCTACTATAATGCTGTGGTTCGTGATCTGAACACCAAGATCCAATCGTTCCCCACCAACATTCTGGCGGGAATGTTCGGTTTCCAGGCGAGACAATTCTTTGAAGTTGCGGCCGCCGACCGCGAACCCGTGGCGGTGAAATTTTAAGATGTTCCGCACCGCACGAAACCTGCTGTTACTGGGATGGATGTTCGCGGTGTCGGTTCCGGTATTCGCTCAGAGCTGGCGGATTTCCGACTTTCAGGACCTGATCTACATCACCGAAGATGGTTCGACGGCGGTCAAGGAACGCATCAATCTGGTGTTTGTCGGCGAATTCCACGGCATTCATCGCACCATACCCGTCGAATATCCCGGTCCCCGAGGTTCGAACTACACGCTATTTCTGGACGTCGATTCTGTTACTGACGGCGCCGGCCGAAAACTGAAGTACGAATCCAAAACCTCAGGCGGATTTCGCGATCTGAAAATCTATATTCCGGACGCGGTGAATGCCACGCGCACCGTGGACATCAGCTACAGCGTCCGAAATGGAATTCGTTTTTTTGACGACCACGACGAATTCTACTGGAATGTCACGGGCAACGACTGGCCAGTGCCGATCGACCATGCCGAAGCCCACGTCTATCTGCCGAAGAAAGCCGCGGGTCGCTTGCGGGCGCAGGCGTTTACCGGGGTATACGGATCGGCGGAGCGGAACGTTACCAGCGACGTGAACGGCGCCGATATCGCCTTCGAGACGACCAACCCGCTGCCCATGCGCGGCGGAATGACCATCGACATTTTCGTCCCCAAAGGCATTCTCAAAGAGCCGGGTGCGATCTCGCGGTTCATCTGGTTTCTAGGCAGCAACCCCATCGTGTTTTTGCCCTTTGTGACGTTGGCGGTCATGTTCACGCTTTGGTGGTACAAAGGCCGCGATCCCGATGCCGGACGTTCGGTCGCGCCCATGTACGAGCCGCCACCGGGCATGTCGCCCGCCGAGGCGGGAACGCTGATTGACGACACCATTCATCCCCGCGACATTACTTCCACCATTGTGGACCTGGCGGTACGCGGCTACGTAAAGATCGAAGAAACGGTTGATACCACTTTGCTGGTCTTTCATTCCAGGGATTACATCTTTCACTCGCTCAAGCCGGCAACCGAATGGCAGCAGCTGGTGCCCCACGAGCGCGTGATGATGGAGAATATTTTTGCGGGCGGCGACCAAACCAGGCTGTCCAGTCTCAAGAACCGCTTCTACACCGCGATTCCGGTCATCCAGCAGGACATTAAGAGCGCCCTCAAAAACAAGGGCATCTATTTGCTCGATCCCGATTCAGCCAACGGCTACAGCATTGGTGGGGCGCTCGTAATCCTCGCTCCGTTCCTTCTGGCGCAGTTCAGCGGCTACAAGCAGGTGTTTAACTCCGTCCTTGTCGCTCTCGCCTGCGGCGTCATCTCCGCCATTATCTGGTGGTTGTTTGCGCGGCAAATGTCGGCGAAGACTGTTCAAGGCGCCCGCACCCGCATCGCGGTGCTTGGCTTTCAGGAGTTCATGAACCGGGTGGATGCCGACCGCCTGAAGCGCATGCCCCCGGATACGTTCGAAAAATACCTGCCGTATGCCATGGCTCTCGGAGTGGAGCACCACTGGGCGCAGGCCTTCGCAGGAATCATTCAGAGCCCGCCGTCGTGGTATGCCTCTCCCAATGGCATGACCGGCTTCAATCCGATTTTCTTCTCGAGTTCGATGCACAACATGGCGTCCGACATGCACCAGGTTTTTGTCTCCGCTCCGCGTTCAAGCTCCAGCGGTTCGGGTTTTAGTGGAGGTGGCGGAGGAGGATTCTCCGGAGGGGGTTTCGGCGGCGGCGGCGGAAGCGCGTTTTAGATCTTCTCCCCGAACTTGTGCGATCTCTCTGCAAAAAGTACGAATTCTGGAACCCGTCAGCGACACAGATTCCGGGGTTTCAGCGATCCTTGTGGAACACGTGCTTGGTCACGATCGGCCAGAATTCGGAGAATGCGTTACCTGCCATGCGACCCGCGACTCCAACCAGGATTCGACTACAGGCGTCCCCGGTGCCAGCCTGACTGTCAGCCCGCCAAGTATTGGACAGAAAATTGTTTCCCGCACTGCCAATAAAGCGGGCGTAGGCTGGCGCCAGATTCCCGTCCCTGCGGCGCGCTAGAAATGTCATCACCACTATATTTTTGACGCGGCCCTTCAGTGGCTGGCCCTCGGCCCGGAAATAGCGCGGGTCTTCTCCCCAAAATGAACCGACGGTTGCTTCGATGGCATGGCCCGTGGACACACCGGTAAGCCTCATGCCATAACGTTTCCCAAACCCCTCCCAGTGAGGTCCGTATTCGCTCGGGCTATTGCTGGACGTGGAAAATCCAGCGCTGAAGAGGCCGGCCATCAGGCTCTCCGGTCCGACCGTGCTGGTAACAAACCACTTCAAACGCTGTTTACCGGTGATCGGCTCGTAAGAACCGGTTTGCTGGCCGCTTGGCTTGGGCGCTTCTTGTCCATAGCCGCCCACCACTCCTACTAAGAGAATGAAGCAGAAATGCCACCGAATAGTCCTCACGGATATGTGTTGCCTAAACGTGTCCCTGGTTTGCCTGGTAATGACTTTTTATCTTCAGCCAAACGGCCCTCGGCCCGTCTGAACACGGGGGGAATCTAGTTCTTACCCCTACGTTGGGCGTTATGAGACTGTTACGGGGATGCCATCCGTGATATAACCGCGCAAGCAGATGGTTATGGCTCCAGCCACGCCAATCCGCCAATAGGGCCGGGTTTGGCAGCGTGAGATGGACGGGAGCAAGGAGGTTTTGTGTCCGAAGCACGGACGGGAAAGCGATTTCCCCTAGAATTACCGATCAAGATTCACAATGAAGCGGGCGGCGAGCAAAGTGGGCTTACCGGCAACCTGAGCGCTGCCGGGGTGTATATAAAAGCCGGGGCCGCGCTCGAAATGGGTTCAACCGTCGAATTTGAGATTACTTTGCCGCCCGAGATGACGGGCGCCAAAGAAGGTGTGGTTATTCAATGCCGGGGTCGGGTTGTGCGTACGGATGAGCCTGCGGACGGTCCTACTGAGGCCCGCGGCGTAGCCTGCGTCATTGACTCCTATGATTTTGTCCGCCACTAGGCGAGGAGCTGAAAGATGCTGAAATTGATTCTGGCCGACAATCAAGCCATCTTCCGTGCAGGAATAGCCAAAGTGCTAGCGGTTGAGGACGAGATGCGCATCGTGGCCCAGGCGCAAACCCAGGAGCAGATGTTCATGGCCCTGGATAAATTCCGTGCCGCCGTTCTGGTGGTGGCGGGTGGCTTCCATTCCGATTTCAACGGCATTTTACAAGCCGCCAGCAAGGCGAAAACCCGGGTCGTAGTCCTGGCCGATACCGGCGAGAGCGCGCAACGCTACATGGGCGCCGGCGCCAATGGCGTTGTGTATCGTAACGTCACCAGCGCCGCCCTGGTCGATTGCGTCCGCAAGGTAGCGCGCGGCGAGAATTGGGTGCAGGATATCGCGGTGCCCAGCGAGCTTACCGAAAACGACATGGTCGGATTGCGGGTGCGCGACCGGCTGACCGCAAAAGAACTTCGCATCGTGGCCCTGATTGTGCAGGGCTACAAAAACAAAGAGATTGCTTCGCAACTGGGAACCACCGAGCAGGTGATCAAGAATTATCTGCGCAATGTGTACGATAAAATCGGTGTTTCCGACCGGCTGGAACTCGCCCTGTTCACCATCCATCATCGCATCCTTAACGAAGCTGCGGCAGCAACCGCCGCGGCGGCAACGCCCCAGGCGGGAGCCGGAGCTATATCCTAAGAGAGCTGTGCGTGCCCCCGTCCAAGATCCCTTGGGCGGGGGTTTTCATTTGGAATGCCGAGAGGCCGCCCACGGGCGGCCTTTCGCATTTGGAGAGAACATCAGCTGCCTGACGTCCGCTAGTAGTTGCCGGAGTAGTCGGCGTTCGTTACCGGACGCATCGGTTCCGCCTGGCGGTCGCTTTTTGGCGAATTGTCAGCTTTAGTTTTGGCTGACACTGATTCGTCTTTCTTGCTGGATCGTTTGCGCCTGGGGCTCGCCTGGTCTTTCTGGTTGTCCTGATAACCCTGCTTAACCACGTTCCCATTCGCGTCGGTGACCATCAACGGTGCGTCGGTCGGACTGTCAGCGAAAGCCAACGAGCTCAGCAGTAAAGTGGTGAACACAAATTTGATGCCTCGATTTTTCATATGCGAATCCTTTCTTAACTGATTTCAGTGTTAAGTAGTGCTGCTGCCTTGCTGCTGCATTTGCACTCTGCTGGTACTAACTGCGCTGGGCAGGATTTATTCCAATGGCGTATTAAGGAAATGATTGAGCCGCGGTAAGCCTGCAGTCGTGTGGGGCGAGATTCACTGCGGATTATCGGGATCACATTTTTGCGTTGGACTTAATTTGTGCCGGCTGGCACAGTAGCAATGTCCGATAGTCTGCACCGAGCAGACCGCAACCGCAGGTGCTGCGAACTTTGAAGTTCGTTCCCTAACACCTGCTGCTGCACGTTGTTTCGTTTCTGACCTCGTCGTCCCAACCTAAATCCCCGCGATCGACATTCTCCCGCCACGGCGGAAGTGTGCCGGCTCGCGATAACTCGACAAAGGAGATGAGGTCATGAAATCGATTCGCAGCTCTTCGCTTTTCCCAATGCTTATTTTGGCGGCTGGATTAATCGCAGCCGTCGCAACACCCGCATCCGCACAAGCTGCCCATGGCAGTTTCACGCTTGCTCACGAAGCCCGATGGGGTGGAATGGTGCTGGCTCCCGGGTCGTATTCATTTTCGCTGCAGTCTCCGGGCCTGCCCGCCACCCTGACTCTGAGGAACATTAAGGGGGACATGGCGTTCGTCATCCCGTCTGATGTTTCAACCAAGGAGCCGGCTGACACCAGCCGGTTGGTACTGAGCCGGGGGCAGGACGGTAAATCCTACGTTAGTGCCTTGTACCTGGAAGATTTGGGATTGGTTCTGCACTACAGGCTGCCGAAGCCGCAGATGATAGAGACAGCGACCGCCAGGCCGGGTCCGGTTGCGGATTCTCAGGCGGGCAGGTAACAACGGACGCGGAAGCGGAGCTGCGCAGCCCGCTTCCGTTTTTCTTTTAGGTTTCTTTTGCGAACCTCGCGGAATTTCTTTGTGGATTTTGCGGTAAAGATTCTGATTTTTGCCACCCCCTTACCGCAAAGCGCACAAAGATGTTCCGCCAAGATCGCAAAGAAGAAGAACTTGCGGTCCGGTACGGCTGTAGATGCGCCGATGCCTCCTCAGAATGTCATCCTGAGCGGAGGATTGCATTTCGCTCGCGAAATGCAATGCGCAGTCGAAGGACCCCTATGTGCTGCACAGACCCTTCGTGTTCTGGAGCCACCAGACATAACATCGCTCATGCCGCTCATAGGGGTCCTTCGACTGCGCGCTGCTTTGCTTCGCAAAGCCCGGCTCCGCTCAGGATGACAGCGTGGGTTGGTGATGACGAGATGCCGCTCAGTTGGTTCGGGAATTGCGCCGCAACTCGTCGGTGAGCACCACCGCCTCGGCAACCTGCCGCATAGATTTCCGGGTCTGCCGGCTTTGCCGCTGTAAGGCAAGGTAGGCCTGCTCCTCGTCAATCGAAAGATCGCGCTGCAGAATACCCTTCGCCCGCTCTACGACTTTTCGCGTCTCCAGCTGCTGAGCAAGGTTCGTATTTTCGCTCTCCAGTCGCGCCATCTCGATCTCGGCGCCCACCAGAAAGCCGGCGGTAGAGATGAGCCGAATCTCGCGCTCGTTGTGAACGTGGGGCCGGCGATGCTGCAGGTTGATCACGCCCACGACTCGTCCACGGGACATCAGAGGCACGGAGAGAAACGCTTCATAGGTGTCCTCGGGCAATTCGTGGAAAAATTGAAAGCGAGGATCCTGAGAAGCATTCTTCGAGACGGTGACGGGCTCGCGATGTTCGGCCACCCAGCCGGTAATGCCCTCGCCCACGCTCAATTTCAGCCGATCCACAACCTCGGGGTGGGGATTTTTCGAGGCGCGCAGCACCAGTTGCTCGTCTTCCATGATGTAGATGAGGCAGGAATCACATTTCACCAGGGCCGACGCGAAGTCCACCACCCGAGCCAGAACCTCATGCAAGGCGTCCGCTGACGCCAGGCTGCTGCCCAACTGGTGCAGAAACTCAATTGATAAATCGTCTACGTGAATTGAAGTTGCCATGCATCAACGATAGGAGGCGAGGTTCGGCTTGTCCAATTGCAATTTTCGATCACCGGAATAGAAAGGTTTTTCGGAATTTTTACGAAATTTTAATAAATTCATGAGACCCAGAGGGCTCGAAGCAGGGCGGGAACAAGACTGCCCTGGGGGGCGCCGTTCAAGCTCCGCTTGGGTGGGGATTGCTGATCTAAGATGGACCAAGCGTGGTTCACGCTTCACGAGGCGGCAACGAAAGTTCGTTCTCTCTATTAGGCATCAAAATTCTGCTGCTTCCTCCATGGGACGTCATCCTGAACGGCCGTAGGGCTGTTAAGGATCCCGCGTTAAGCGCCTGGACCGCGCGCGTCAAAAACAGCGTCCACCTTGGGGAACCCTGCACTCGTTCCGCTTCACGCCAGATCCTTCACCCGGCTGAAGCCGGGCTCAGGATGACGTCAAATTCTGTTGCAGGTCGAAGCCGCGGCCGCGTCGCGGTATTAGATTTTTTCGCCGACCGCCTTGCCCTGGGTGAAGAGGTACAAATAATCCGGTCCGCCGGATTTTGAGTCGGTACCCGACATGTTAAATCCGCCAAAGGGATGCGCCGCTACCGTCGCGCCCGTACACTTGCGGTTGATGTAAAGATTGCCCACATGGAATTCCCGTATCGCGCGTTCGATCTTCTCGCGCGATTTGGTGTAGACCGCCCCGGTCAATCCGAATTCTGTATCGTTGGCAATCTCCAGCGCATGGTCGAAATTTTTCGACTTGGTGACGGCCAGCAACGGCCCGAAGACCTCTTCCTGTTCCAGGCGCGACTTCGCGGGAATGTCCGCGATGACTGTCGGCTGCAAGAAGTATCCTTCGCCCGCGTTCTTCGCAGTACCGCCGCCGGTGATGATGCGTCCGTCTTTTTTGCCCACTTCGATGTAATCGAGAATCGACTTCATCGAACCTTCGTTGATCACGGCGCCCATGTTGGCATTTTCAGCGGGGTCGCCAATGGTGATCTTCTCTACTCGGGCTTTCAGCTTCTCAAGAAATTTGTCATAAATGCGTTCGTCGACGATGGCTCGCGAGCATGCAGAACACTTCTGGCCCTGGAACCCGAATGCCGCCTGGGCAACGCCTTCAACGGCGGAGTCAACATCGGCGTCAGCGTCCACGATGATGGCGTCTTTACCGCCCATTTCGAGGATGGTACGTTTGATCCATACTTGTCCGGGCGCCTGAGTAGCAGCGCTCTTGTTGATGTCCAAACCGACTTCACGAGAACCGGTGAAGGCGATGTATCGCGTCTTGGGATGGGCGACAACGGCGTTGCCGAAACTGGCGCCGGCTCCGGGGCAGAAATTCACCACGCCCTCCGGCATACCGCACTCTTCCAGCAGTTCCACGAATTTTGCCGCGATAGTCGGCGAGTCACTCGAGGGCTTAAGCACCACAGTGTTGCCGCTCACAATCGAGGCCAGAGTCATGCCAGCCATGATGGCGCAGGGAAAATTCCACGGCGGAATCACCGCGCCCACACCCAGGGGAATGTACATCAGAGTGTCGCGCTCTCCCGGCATCTGCACCGGCAGTTCCGTCCGCGACAGACGTAACGCTTCGCGGCCGTAGTATTCGCAGAAATCAATGGTCTCGGCGATATCGGCATCGGCCTCGGCCCAGTTCTTGCTGACTTCAAAAACCAGCCAGGCAGAGAACTCAAACTTGCGCTCCCGCATTACATCGCCCACGTGAAAGAGCAGGCTGGCCCGCTCGGCAAACGATGTCTGGCTCCAGGTGGCGAAAGCGGCAAGCGCGGCTTTCATCGCCGGCTCGACGTGTTCCTTGCCGGCCTTCTGATGCAGACCGACCACCTGCGACGGCTTGGCGGGATTGATGGACTTGATCTTGTCGCTGGTCTTGATCCGCTTGCCTCCGATAATCAGGTCGTACTCACGGCCCAGCTGTCCTCGCACCTTCTCGATCGCCGCCCGCATTCGCCGGGCATTGTCTTCCTTGGTGAAATCCGTGAGCGGTTCGTTCACGAACGGACCTTCATGAAGGCGGATTTGTGGGCGGGTCGGAGCTTCAACGGTTGCCATTTGCGCACCTCGGAAATATTCGATGCCGGTGGGTAGATCTAAGACTCTTCCTGTTTATTGTAGCACTGGGAAAGGGGCTGAGATCGCTGGGTAACGCGTGCGAAGTGATGCAATTTGAATCAGTTCCGCGAGCTGCGGATCGTCCACGTCAAACCCAGCGACCTATGTAACGCTCAACGCTGGATCCTTCGCAAGCTCAGGATGACGTCGCCTGTGAAGTTTTCTATTTTTCCATGAAGCTGGCGATGACCGCGCCGGCTTTTTCGGTTTCGCAGCCGGGAGCAATGTGGCCGCAGTTGCTGCGTAACTCAAGCACCTCCGCGTTCAACAGCCGGGCAAAGTCCAGCGCCGGTCCGGGAGTCACCATGTGATCGCTGAGCGAGACCACAACCAGCACTTTGGCTTTTACCGCTGCCGCTGCGCGATCCATCGAACCGCCGAACGGAGCCGATACGTCGTGAGCGATCATGGCCTGGGATTGGCGAATGTGGTTGTTAGCGTCGAAATTAGAGACATCTTTCCGGGTCTGTTCAAACCACTCAGGCAACTTCTCGCGGGTGGTGTCCTGGTTAAACTTTTCCGGAGTTTCGATGGCGAGACCTTCGAGTCCGGCGAGCAATTCCAAAGCGGGTTGTTCCTTGTATTCGCCATTGTTCCAGGCAGGGTCGCTCATGATGGCATCGTTCTCGGTTCGCCAGAGCAGCAGGTCGAACGGCGCCAGGCGCGGAGATCCAACGATGGGGATGGCTTTATCCATGAAGTCGGGATAGGAAACCATCCATTGAAAAGTCTGCATCCCGCCCATGGAAATTCCAGTGACCGCCTTCAGGTGATTGATATGGAAGTTTTGTGTCAGCATCTGATGCTGGCTGTTGACCATGTCGCGGATGGTAATTTTTGGAAACTTCATGCGCGGCTGGGCCTGGCTGTTGGAAGGGGAAGTTGAAACTCCATCGCTCAGCGCGTCTACCAGGATGACGTAGTATTTCGAGCTGTCGGCGATTTTACCGGGACCGACCAGCGTAACCAGCTGCGAGCTGGTTCCAGTGAACCAGGTCGGAAACAGAATCGCGTTGGATTTGTCAGAGCTCAGCTGGCCCAGAGTGCGGTACCCGACCTTGCAGTCGTGAATGACCTCGCCGCTCTCCAGTTTGAAATCACCGAGAGCAGCGAACTGTTGTTGTCCGTCCTGAGCGAATGCGAGGTGATGAAAAAGCAATGCGAGCAGAGAAATACGAAGAAGGGTTTTCATCGCCGAGAATTGTACAGTAGCGCCGGCGTCCCGCCAGCTGTCTCGTCACGCCCGCTCGAGACGCTAAGCATTCCCAGGCGACCTTCAAAAGCAATCAATGTCATCCTGAGCGGAGGATAGCTCTTCGCTTTGCGAAGACCTATCCGCAGTCGAAGGACCCCTGGCAGTGGCACCGAACATTCGGGTTTGCAGCTCCCAGCCCAAGCGCTCTTGCCGCTCATAGGGGTCCTGACTCCGTGGCTGCTTCGCGAAGCCAGGCAGCTACTCCGCTCAGGATGAGAGATAGTTGGCGCAAGGAACTTCACCTGGGTCCAGCGTTGTTTCCGCGCAATCGTGAACACAAGCTGGGAAGGGCCGCCGGGGAGAGGCCGGCGCTACGAACAACTACGGAACTTTTACTTCTTCTTTTTCTGCCGGCTGGTAGCTCAGGGCGGCGGTGCGTTCCAGTTTATCCCAGGCAAAGCGCTGGCCTTCCGCGGCGCGTTTCAGAGTCTTCAGCAGCACCAGAGAGAACAGCTGCCGGTAGGCGAAACGCTGCAGCCAAACCTGGCTCAGCAGCCAGGGATCTTCGGGCGCGTCCGGACGGCGGCGCTCCAGCGCGAAGGCGATCGCCGAAGCCAGGAAATCCATCACCAGGAACGCGACAAAGAAAACGAAGAGGCGCTGAAAGCTTCCCGGATCGGTGGATTCAGGATGAAAAAATTTCTGCACAAAATACCAGATCGTTCCCACAAAAAACATGATGTCGATAAAAGGCGAAACCAGGGGCAGCAGCACCTGAAAGATGGCGATGTTTGGCAGCGCCACCCAGCCCAGCACGCCCTTGCGGGCGAACGCGCCCCGATGCTTCCATACCGACTGCAGGATGCCGAAGGACCAGCGAAAGCGCTGGCGCATCAATCCTCGGGCATTGTCCGGGGCTTCGGTGTAAGCAAGCGCCAGATCCTCGTATTCGACCCGGTAGCCGCGTTGCAGGAGAGCCATAGTCAGATCGGCGTCCTCGGCCACAGTGTCGGTATGAAATCCGCCAGCTTCGCGCACCGCCGAAACCCGCCAGGCTCCAATCGCACCGGGCACGACGCTGACCGCACCCATGGTATTCAGGGCACGGCGCTCGAAATTCTGGCTGGTGATGTATTCCAGAGCCTGCCAGCGGGTCCATAGATTAATGCGGTTACCGACCTTGGCATTACCCGCGACCGCGCCGACTTTCGGATTCAGGAAGTGCGGGACCAGCCGTGAAATTGCATCTCCGGCAATCACAGTGTCGGCGTCGATGCCGACGAACAATTCCTCGCCACGCAGGTGTTCAAGGCCAAAGTTAAGAGCGTCGGCCTTGCCGGAATTCGGCTTGGTCAGAATCAGCACCCTGCCGCTGGCTTCCTCCTGCGCGAAAGCGGCACGCGCCACCTCCAGCGTCTTGTCGCTGGAGCCATCGTCAATCACGATGACGTGCAGATTGGGATAGTCGGAGACAAGCGCGGAGCGGATGGTCCGGGCAATGACTTTTTCTTCGTTGTACGCCGGAATCAAAACCGCAACCTGCGGCAGATAGTGCGCTGCATCGCCGGGCGTGCCGTAGCGCCGGGGCCAGAGCCGGTCATAGATTGCGAAAGCCCCGATGAAAACCAGCCGCCCGGTCATCAGGACATCGCCCACGAAGAAAATCCAGGTGATGATGTTAAACGCCAGAGGAAAGAGAGCGAAGCCGAACAGGTTCAGACGCGCGATCCAGCGCTGGTTTGCGGGGATCGGCGGCATGACTTCAGCTTTCGTCCGGCCCAGTAAATCGTAGAGCGGGACAATCTGCAGTCCCCTTTCCCGAATGCCGTGAATAATGCGGGGCAGCGCCAGCACGGTTTGTTCACGATTGCCACCGCCGTCGTGCAGCAGGATGATGTTGCCGCAATGAATGTCTCCCGGCGCGCACGGGGGCAGGTGCGCCAGCACGTCGCTCGCGATCTCGTCAGCGCTGTGACGGGGACTATCGCGCCAATCGTTGGGATCGATCTTGTCGCCGATGGTGATGTAGCCCATGTCCTGGGTGATCTCAAGTGGACGCACCTGATCGTCGGTATCGGGCTCGGCGTCTATCGAGTAAGGCGGCCGGAAAAGAATCGTGCGGATACCCAGGCGGCTGGCGAAAAGCTGCTCGGTAAGATTGAGTTCGACGGCCCGCATGTAACTGCGCGAAATGTTGCTGATATCGGGATGGGTGAAAGTGTGGTTCCCGATTTCGTGACCCTCGCGGTAAATGCGGTCGGTAACGTCGGTGAATTTGTCCGCCTGAATGCCGATTAAAAAGAAAGACGCCGGCGCTTTTTCCTGCTTGAGCACGTCCAGAATTTTCGGAGTCCACTCCGGGTCGGGGCCGTCGTCGAAGGTGATGGCGACTTTGTCGGGGCTCGATCCGTAACGTGCCACTCGATATGGTTCAGGCAACGATTCGAAACTCTGATCGGTAATGATTCCCGACGCCTGGTCGAGTGTGACCGTGCGCTGCCCGTCCGCGGGCCGGGCCTCGATCCGCAGAATTTCGCCGTTGCCCTCCATGTCCACGTACTGGCCGGGCGGAACATCTTTCAATTTGTTTTCCGCGCCAGCCTCGCCCGGAATATCCCACACCCGCCACAGGGAGCGATCTTCAGAACCCAGCCGCCACAGCGCAAACGTCTCGATGCCCAGCGACTGCGCCGCCCGCATCTGGTTGAGGGCAGTTACAGCGTCCAGGAACCAGATGTCATGCTGCAGGTCGTGTTCATCGAGATAGCTGATATGGGGATTGAGACTGTCGCCGTCGAAATCGACGTCAGCTTCCGAATCGCGTGCCGCCAGCCACGCGTCCTGCACGGTGACGTTGGTATCTTTTACCCCCGGCGGAACCTTGCCGCCCTTCGGCTTCTGCACCCAGTCGTAGCCGTAATTGCCTATCGCCGAAATCAGCTTCTCTTTCGGAATCACTTTGACCGCGGCTTTGAGATTGTCGAAAAACCAGTCCTGTGACGCGACCGGCCCGGCCGTCCCGGGTGCGGGATAGTGCTCGTCGTAGTTCATGAGCACGACGCCATCGACGTGCGATGCCACGGCGGCGTAATCATATTCTTCGTTGCGGGCCTGGATGCTGACATACAGCTTCATGCCCCTGGCGCTGAGATCACTCGAAAGCTCTTTCAGCAGAGCCAGGTAACCCGGCTGCGCCTTCCTGGGCAGCGTTTCAAAGTCGATCATCAGGCCGCGATAGCGGTCGCTGGCCAGAAAACCAGAGACCTGACGACGAAAACGCGCACGGTCATCCGGACTGTTCAGGAACGCGCTGATGTCTACCCAATCGGTTCCGTCGAAATTGTTGACCATGGGGAAGACTTCCATGCCGGTGTCTTCCGCCTTCAGAAAAGGCATTACTTTTTCATCGACGGCATGGACCGCTGAGTCCTGCACTACGTCGAAAAATTTGTTGGTCTGTTCGTCGATGCCCTGCAGGCGGCCGTCCGGGGTGATGACATGCAGCCAGTCCGGAAATAGCAGATCGATTTGCCGGGCGTATTCACGCAGGGACGAAAAGCTGGCGGCATCATAGGGCACATAAAACGCTGCGCGAATCCCTTCCTCGGCATTCAGCCTTACCTGGGAAGGCGACGATCTGGATTTGCGATGGCTGCGGTGCGCAGCCGCCAACTTTCTTCGGTCTTTAGCCTTCTCGCGTTCTTTTTCCTTCAGGGCGTGATATGGACGTTTCTGCGGAGGCAAAAGCAGGTCCGGCAAAGGCTCATTCCGCAAGGCGGTGTAGGCGAAAAAAACCACCAGCAGCGTGATGCTCACGCCGATAACGTCAAAGGCCAGTCGAATCCGCTTCCAGCGAGCCTTGCGGGGATCGTAAAAGACAGGTTGCGCCATGAAAATGGGGGACGATTACATCCTAAGCTGAGGTATTCAGGCGGTCAAACCAACCCGCAAAAGCCTCAACCATCAGGACAGGAAGTATCAGAAGTTTCAATTGCCACTGCGGTATATTCGTAACGTGCGCCTGCTCGTGCGCCAACACTTTCGTTTTTTCCTCTGGGCCACGCTCGCGGCGTTAGGGCTGCGGCTGCTTTTTCTTCTGCGCTTTCCCGCCATCACCAACGATTCCTTTGTTTACGGCGATATCGCCAAGAACTGGTTGCAACATGGAATTTACGGATTGAGCGGCACCGACGAAATTTCTCCAACCTATATCCGCCTTCCCGGATATCCAGCTTTCCTGGCCGCCGTGTTTGCGGTGTTCGGCATGGAGCATTACCGCACTGTACTGGTGCTGCAGGTGGCCGTCGATATCGGAACATGTTTTCTGATCGCCGACATTGCCCGCCGCCTGATCTCTGACCGCGCCGCCAAAGCTGCATTTCTGATGGCGGCTCTGTGTCCATTTTTAGCCACCTACGCCGCGGCGGCCCTGACCGAGACGCTGGAGATTTTTTTCACGACGCTGGCTTTTGATTGCGCCATCTCCGGCCTGGAGACAATTCCCCAACGCAAGCTGCGCCCGTGGCTCTGCTGCGGACTTGCCATCGCTCCCGCCATTCTGCTGCGTCCGGATGGGGGCTTGGTCCTGATGGCGATCGAGTTGTACCTGGCGGTTCTTCTGGCTCGGAATCTGCGAAGCAAGAGAGAAGCGACTGATAAATTCCAGGCAAATCGTCCGCGAAATTATGTTATGCACCTCGTACTAGCCGGCTTGATTGTAGGACTCTCTTCCTGCGCGCCATTGGTTCCGTGGGCCTGGCGGAATTTCAATACCTTTCATCGCTTTCAGCCGCTCGCCCCTCGTTACGCGAATGAGGAAGACGAATTCGTTCCCGCTGGATTCAACCGCTGGGTCAAGACCTGGATGGCGGATTTCGTTTCAGTGGAGGAGGTTTACTGGCCAGTCCCAGGAGACACAGTCGACCCCGGCAAACTTCCTGGCCGCGCATTCGACACCGACGCGCAACGCAAGCAGACGGAAGAACTGATCAGTGACTACAACCAGGCTCTTCACGTCACGCCCGAGCTTGATGCTCGCTTCGTGGCGTTGGCCGCGCAGCGCATCCGGCAATCTCCATTCCGTTATTACATCTGGCTGCCGTTGGAGCGCGTTGCTGATATGTGGCTGCGCCCACGAACCGAAACCCTACCCTCGGACACTCGCTGGTGGGAATTTAACGACGATCCACGCTGGTCGGCGCTGGCAGTGGCGGTTGGAGTGATCAATCTTTTGTATATCGGAGCGGCGCTGGCTGGGTTGTTGCGGGGACGCTGGTCGGTGGCGCTTGGACTGGTTCTGACTTTTGTGCTGATGCGTTCGCTCTTCCTGGGAACACTCGAAAATCCGGAGCCTCGTTACACCCTCGAGGCTTACTTTGCGGTGATTGTGCTGGGCAGTTCCCTGTTCAAATAAGTTAGTAAAGTCATCGACGACTGGCTGGGCCGGTCAGGCTGCCGGCGGTGGCGCGCTCGCGTTGCGCATCCGGCATGCGGCCAAGTTGCTCGTAAGCATCGGCTAGAAAAAGATGGGCCTCGCGCGATTCGGCCTGGACCTCGACGGCTTTTTGCAGATTTCCCAGCGCGTCCGCCGGTTTCCCCTGCAGAGAAAGGATGCGTCCACGCAGCAAATTTGCCCGGTAATGCCCGGGACTGATGCCGAGCGTGGTGTCGAGTTCGGTCATGGCTTCGGGTACGCGGTCGATGCGTGCATAGACCGCCGCCAGGGAGAAATGGGCATCCGCCCAGCGGGGAGCGCGGCCCGCCACCACCGCGAACTCCGGCGCCGCTCCTTTCCAGTCTCCGCTTTCAAATAAAGCCAGCGCCAGTTCATAGCGGGCCAGATTGTTGTCGGGCTGCGCTGCCACCGATTTCCGTAAAGGTTCGATCGCCTGGTTGAAGCGTCTGAGCCGGGCCAGCGCAACTCCGTATTGCAGATTAGCCACAGGCATCTCCGGTTGCGCGGCCAGCGTTCGTTCCAGCAGCGGAATGGCCTGCTCGTAACGAGCGTCTTCCACATCCAGCATTGCATCGTGCAGCAGGTTGGCGATTTCGATTCGAGTCTTGGGATCGGCGCCATTCAGATTCTTATCAGTCGCGGCGGGAGTTGTGTCCGAGCCTACGTACCCCAGCGCCTGCAGCTTCTGCATCTTCTCGGGATCCGGCTTGGTCAGGTCGATCAGGCTCTGGCTGGTCCGGGCGCGGAAATCGGTGAGCTGCGCAGCCAGCGTGTCCGTGACCGCCTTCGAACTCGATGACAGATTGTGGGCTTCCTGGGGATCATCCGCCTGGTTGTAGAGCTCCCGCTCCGGAGACTGGATGAAGAGATATTTTCCGGTTCGCAGCGCCCGAAGCGAGCTCCAGCCAAAAGCCCGATGCGGATAATCCGTCTCAGCGTAAGTTGGACGGTCCGGCATCGAGGCGTCCGTATTTGCAGCGGGCGCGTTCTTCACCAGTTCAAGAAGAGACTCGCCCTGCATCTGCGGCGCGGGCGCCAGCCCGGCGGCGGCCAGCACCGTGGGTGCAACATCCACCAGTCCGGCGCGGGCTTCGATGCGGCGTCCTGCGAAGTGATTGAGCGGAAACTTGATCAGCAACGGTACATGCAGGGTTTCATCGTAGAGAAAAACCCCATGAGTGTTCTCGCCGTGAGCGCCGAGAGATTCGCCGTGGTCGGCCATGACCGCGATCATAGTCTCGTCGTAGAGGGTGTGTTTGCGCAACGCATCCAGCAATTTGCCCACGCAGGAGTCAGCATAGGCGATCTCGCCGTCGTAAGGCTGGGATGCGAATCGTTCTTTGAAAGGCGTCGGAGGATCATAAGGATCGTGAGCATCGTACAAATGCACCCAAAGAAAGAACGGTCCGTTGGGAACCGTGCTCAGCCAGGCCAGCGCATGCTGTACCACAACTTCGGCGCGACGCTCCACCGTCTGGTAGCGGTCGGCACCGTGGGGACGCAGTCTGAACCCTGCATCGTAAATGTCAAAGCCGCGATCAAATCCGGGAGCAGTCCCGTCCAGGGGATCGAGCACCAGCGACCCAACGAAAGCTCCCGTTTTATATCCACGCTGGTGCAGCAGGTCGGGCAGATATGGCAATTTCGCCGACAGCGGCACCCCAAAATCGTTGACGTGATTGAACTGCGGATAAGTTCCGGTAAAGATGGTGGTGTGCGAAGCCGTAGTCAGCGGGACATGCGAATAGGTACGAGTGAAGACCACGCTCTGCTGGGCCATGGCATCCAGATTCGGAGTGATGCCAGATTTCGACCCCAGAAATCCCATGCGATCAGCGCGCGTGGTATCGAGCGTGATGATGATGATGTTGGGATACTGCGAGACGCTGTGGCGTGGCGGGTTTTTAGATCGTTGACAGACTGCAGAACTGAATGCGGCGAGAAGATACAACAATAAAAAGGAAGCCGCCCGGCGCCTGACTGCCATAGAAATGAAAAAGGGAGTCTACCACAGGCAGACCCCCGGGTTACGAGTTGTCACAAACAGTGAATTTCAAAACGTAAATTTCAATGAGAAGTTCATATTACGCGGCCCACCTTGAGCGATCACAGGGTTTCCAGCAGCCACGTCTGAGGTCTTCGTAACCGTTCCGAATGTTGCCCCTAGGGTATTGTCGGGAGCGTAGTAAAAATTCCCGCGGTTCAGAATGTTGTAAACCTCCCAGCGTATTTCTACGTTCAGGCGCTCAGTGATTTTGGTGTTTTTCATTAGTGTCATGTCCCACTGACTAAGTCCGGGGCCAATCAACTGGTTGCGGCGGGAATTGCCCACGGTCCCGTCGCACGGCACGTAGAAGGGCGAGAGAGGCTGCGGAACTGGGTCTCCTACGCTATCGAGCACCACCCGACCGCATGGGTCAGGCTGTGTTCCGGAAGTAAAAGTCTCGGCTACGTAATCGCTTGGATTGCGTGTGTTGTAGTGAACCGGGGTTCCGTCCCAGGCGGCTCGAATTGAAATGCCGGAAAGTCCCTGGCCGGATGGATCGTTTCCTCCGCCCAGCAGCGGGGTGAAAGGACGCCCACTAATGGCCGTGTAAATGGTGCTCAGTTGCCAGCCCTTCCCCAACCTCTGGCCTAAATGTGGAATTGTTGGCAAAGAATAAACGCCGCTTACGTTGAAGTTGAGACGCACGTCGTGATCGCAGAGACCGCGATTATCGGCAATGCTTAGAGGATTCTGCAGCTGCGGATAATCTCCGCTGCCGCCGCGGTTGAAAGAGCTCTCGTCGTAACACTTGCTCCAGGTGAAATTGTATGTGGTGTCCAGTCCGTGCCAGTCACGCTGGTTATAAGACGCCTGCATGCTGTCGTACTGGGAGTCACCCAGATTGGTGGTCTGGATAATGTGGCGGAGGTCGGGAAACTGTGTTGAAAAGGGGCGGTCGGAGAAATCGCCGGCGCTACCCAACGGACTGGCATTCAGATCACGATTAACCGCCAGTCGCTCTCCGTGTTGACCAGAATAGCCGAGAGTGAAGACGTTATTGTGAGCAACTTCTTGCTGAAGGCTCAAGCTGAAATTGTGCGCGTAAGGTGTTTTGAAATTCTTGACAACGGAGTACGCGTCAAAAGGAGGCTCGCCGGTCGGACTCGGACCGAAGACCGGGCCCTGCGAGAAGCAGATGTAATCTCCTACGTGCGTAACCGGATCGAAACAGCCGTCGCCCGGGACATTGTTTGCCTGGTTCGGTGCAACCGTGGAGTTGCCCGAAGCGGCATCGCCGAAAATCGATACCGAGAACAGTCCAAGATTCGGCTGCGTAAATGCACCCGCGGATGCGCCTGCAAGAGAATATGGCGATGCGAGCGTGCCCATATTCGGCACGTCATACGTCAGAGAGTAGCCCCCTCTCAACGCAGTCCTTCCCGTACCGAAAATGTCCCAGGCAAATCCCACGCGAGGCCCGAAGTCACGGTAATCCACGTCATAAAGCCGGTCGATTCCGTGGCCTACTTGCACCAGACCCTGACCGGGGAAGAAGTTGGCTGCGATATTGTTACGGTCGCGCAAGTTGCCAAATATGTCGTAGCGCAGGCCCAGGGTCAGTGTCAGTCGAGGTTTAATCTTCCAATCGTCTTGTATATAAAAGCCAACAGAATTCTGGACCAGATGCCGGTGCGTGTCCCCGAATGCGCGGTTGGCGTTGTCCGACTTCCCCAACAGGAGTTCTTCAATCGAATCCTGGATGGGGTCTCCAGAGATAGGTGCATAATACGAAAAGTAGCCCAGCAACAATCCGGTACGCGCATTGTTACGCAAGCTGTTGGTGTACGCCCGCTGGAAGTTGCCACCGAATTTGATGGTGTGATTTCCTTTGACCCAGGAGAAATGCTCCGACCAGTCCCACGTCTGATCCGGACGAGTGGTGATCGGATATCCCTGAACGCCACCGATGTATCCGCCGTATCCCAGCGGCAAGAGATAGACGTAAGGAACGCCGAAGTCAGCAGTGCTCAAAGGACCGGTGTCGACGCCCAGGCTCTTGGGATCAATTTTGTTCTGAATGCCCAACAGTTGCGCGAAACGGGTGAATCCAAGCCTGCTTTCCAAAATCTTGTTAGGACCGAGGTTGGTCGTCCAGCTTACCCCGGCCATTTGCGCTCGCGACGCAGCTACTGAATTGAACGAATCGGCGGGCAGCGATGGACCCGGGGGCAGGCCTGCAAAGGGCGGAGCGCTTTGCAGGCTGTCTCCGAGAATGTAACGACCGGTAATAGTGTTCTTGTCGTTCAGATGGTAGTCGATTTTGAATCCGAAGGTGTTGGCGCTCGCCGTGGTCGGACTTTTCGCAATGAAAAATCCGCTGGGGTCGGTCGGGAAGAAATTTAGCAACGTTTGCCCAACGGGATCGACGGCCAGTCCGTTGGCCGCGATGTCCGCTTGTGCACCAGCGATTTCATCGGGGGTGGGAACGGCTCGATTGCTCACCGCCAGTGATTTGTAGCGTTGGCCCTCATAAAAGAGGAACATGAACATCTTATCTTTGATAATCGGCCCGCCGATCGTGCCATTGAACTGATTGTTGTGAATCGGAGTCTTCTGACCCTGAGAAAAGTAGTTGGAAGCGTCACCGAATCCGTTGTGATTGACCCAGGTTCCCGATCCGTGCCAGGCGTTGGTACCGCTCTTCATGTTCAGCAGAATGGGAGCGCCTCCCTTGACTCCAAACTCAGCGGAAGGAGTCTCCTGAACGCTCAGTTCCTCGATCGCCTCCGGGGGAAACAATACTGCCGGAATTCCCACGATGCCGGTCTCGCCGATGGCCGAATCTCCGTAGTAGCGGTCGTTGTTATAGAGACCGTCGATGAAGTAATTGTTCGACTCAACCTTGCTGCCGTTGATGCTGATCGCCTGAAATCCGCCTCCGGGGGTGCGCTGTACCCCGGGGGTGATGGCCAGAAGCGAATTGAAATCGCGCCCATTCAAAGGAACGTTTTCGATCTTTTCATTGTCGACATAATTGTTGTTGTTCGGGGAAAGCTCCACCATGGGAGCCGTGCCTTCGACTTCGACGGTTTCAGTGCGCTGACCAACGCTGAGCTTGAAGTTCGCCGGGGTCACGCCTCCAGCCTGCACGGTTGCCGTCTGAACCGCGGATTTAAAGCCTTCCGACGACGCCGTGACTTTGTAGGTTCCGATCGGTAGCTCCAGGATACGGAAGCTGCCGGCGTCGGTGCTGACGGCTGAGCGCGAGATGTTGGTATCGCTATTCACCGCCGTGACCATGACATGGGGCAATACCGCACCCGTAGCATCCGTCACTTCGCCGGCGATATCACCGGTGATCCGCTGAGCAAAAAGTTCCTGACCGGAAATCAAACTGGTAAAAAGTACTGCAGCAGAAAGCCAGAATCCGAGCTGTCGTCGCATCCCTTCCCCCGTGACCGCTTCCCGAAACATTCCAAATTTAAATTGCTTTACAAGGCAGGAGTCTAGTGGGCGTCTGCGACAACTATCAAGAGGAATTTCCCTCCAATAACGGCGTGAATATGCCGAAGCAAGTTGACTGGCGGTCATTAACGCGCTGGTCCAGCCGAATGGTCGCCGGCAATCGAAAAGTTGAATTGGGAGGCGTGATTTTTTCGCTGGAAAATAAGCGAAGCTGCTAGCTGAGCGGAGAGTCGCTCATGCGGAAGCGGGTACGAACGTGTTCGGAGAGCAGTTCGATAGCGCCACGATTCGCAACCGGATCGGCCTGGGCCAGATAGCGCATCGCTTCCACCAGCAAACGTTGACCATCGACGTAGCGCGGGTCAGACGTGCGTTCGCGGCGCTTGCGTCCAATCGTGGGAGGGACGGGTATCGTGAAAACCTTGGCCATGCGATTCGAGTACCAGGTCAATTTTCTTAGTCATCGACCGGAAGTTGACGAAAAAGCAGTATACCGCCCCGCCTGGCGTTTTTCAGCCCCCTATTTTAGAGAAGATTTCAGCGCGCTATTCGAAGCCGGTTAACCCTGCGGAGTAATGGTTTTCGTTTTGCCGGTGGTCTTAAGCTTGAAAACCGAATCCGGAACCTTTTCGTTCAACTTGATAGCGGAATACTTGGCCAGTCGAAAATCTCCGGAGTTACCGAAGAAGAATTGCTGCTGCACCGATACGCCGCGGGCGGGGTCGATCCATAGAACGATGTGGTCAACATTGTTACGCACGTTGGCCGCCTTGGGGACCAGGTTCAGCTTTACCGTCGAAGTCCCTTCCACTGTCTCGGCGCCCAGATAGCTCACCTCGAATGACTTCAGCATGTCGTGTCCCCGGCCTCCGAAACCAAGCACCAGGAAGCTCTCAAAGGCATCGCGATTTTTGCCGGGATTGTAGACCATCACCTGATCGATTTTGGGCTGGTAAACCTGAATTTTGTTGCCGCTGAACAGCACATATTTCTGGTCCGGGTCGGTGATGTCGGCGGCCATCTGGATACCGCCGTCGGAATGGCGAAAATACACTTTGCCTTTTTGCTCTTCGTGTTCGTCGACGACTTTCTGATACTGGTCCCAGACCACGCTGGCTTCGGCGCTGCGAAACTTGTCGGCGGCGCCGTCCATCTGGCTCAAAACTTTATCGAGTGCGGGATCGAGGGAGGTATCGGCGGGAGCACCGAAGCTTAGTACCGGTGCGAGACAGACAATCAACAAAACCCAGCGGCTGCCTGAGTAAAAGTGTTTCATGTTCGCCTCGCCGGGCCCAGCCGGAGCTTGTGTCGCTACTCCTTTTGCGCCCAAACCTTGTAACTCAAGACGTGCCCCTGAGGGTCACGCAAAGCTTCGTAGCGGGTGATGCTTACTTCACCGGATATGGGTTCGACAATGCGCAGCAACTGCTGTCTTACTGCTGCCTCGTCCTTGCCCGAAATGGCGCTGCCTTCGATCTGATAAACAAACCCCCCGGAAACTTCCGGTGTAACCACTACTCCGCTTGGATGCGGGTTGCGTTCGACCGGTTTGTCATGGAAATTGATCCAGTAAGGCGATAGGAAGACGAAGAGAAGAATCAGCGTGACCATCACATCGTATTGAAGTGTGCCGCGCTCGTACGACCACAGTATGAAATCGCGGATTGTGCGCCAGATCCGTGATCCGGGAACGGTGGGCGGGTCGGCAATGGTCGTTGCCATTCTGGTTTCGATCAAGTTTAGGCTGTCCCTCCCAGCGTTGGCAACCTTGTAGTTGCGGCGGCCACAAAGCCCTATCCAGGCCGCGCCCACATTAGACCAAGACGCGAAAGTCCACAACTAGAACTTCTGAGGTTTGATGCGGTCGGTGCCCATGAAGGAACGTAAGGCTTCGGGAACCAGGATGCTGCCGTCGGCCTGCTGGAAGTTTTCGACAATCGCCACCCAGGTACGGCCCACCGCCAAACCGCTTCCGTTCAACGTATGCAGGAATTCAGGCTTCTGCTTACCTTCGGGGCGGTAGCGAATATTTGCCCGGCGAGCCTGAAAGGATTCGAAATTTGAACAGGATGAAATCTCCCGGAACAACTGCTGTCCCGGCAGCCACACCTCTATGTCGTAGGTCTTCGCAGAAGCAAAGCCCATGTCGCCGGTGGAGAGTGCAATCACGCGATAGTGCAATCCCAACTTTTGCAGTACTTCCTCGGCATCACGGGTTAATTTTTCCAGCTGCTCGTAGGAAGTCTCCGGCCGCGCGAATTTAACCAGCTCAACCTTCTGAAACTGGTGCTGGCGAATGATGCCACGTACGTCTTTTCCGTAGCTCCCAGCTTCGCTGCGAAAGCTGGGAGTGTAAGCAGTAAGTGAAATCGGTAGCCGGGCGGCCTCCAGCACTTCATCGCGGTAAAGATTGGTTACTGGAACTTCGGCTGTGGGGATGAGCCATAAATCTTTTTCGCCATGAGGTACACGAAAAAGGTCGGAGGCGAATTTCGGCAGTTGGCCGGTGCCGTACATGGATTCTGAATTCACCAGATAAGGTGGCAGCACTTCCGTATAACCATGCTCCCGGGTGTGCAGATCCAGCATGAAGTTTGCCAGCGCCCGCTCCAGCCTGGCCCCCATGTCCCAATACACGGCGAATCGCGCGCCGGAAAGTTTAGTGGCACGCTCCAAATCAAGAATGCCAAGCGTTTCTCCCAGCTCCCAGTGCGGCTTGGGGGCGAAATCAAACTGAGGTGGCGTTCCCCAACGCCGAACTTCAATATTGTCTTCCGGCGTCTTACCCAACGGCACACTCTCATGGGGGAGGTTCGGGATTCCGGCGAGAATTTCCTGCAATTTGGTTTCGGACTCTTGCGCCGCTTTCTCCCGCTGCTGGATTTGCTCGCGCAGTTCTTTGGTCTCTGCGATTTGCGCCGTGGCGTCCTGACCGCTTTTCTTCAATTTCGCAATGTCTTCGGAGGCCCGGTTGCGCCGCGCTTTGATGGTTTCAGCTTCTGTGATCGCGGCCCGCCGCTGAGTATCCACCTGGTGAAAATCTTTTAGCACCTGGGCCGGATCCATACCGCGATGGCGCAGTTTCTCTTCTACAAGGGGCAGGTTGTCGCGAACGAAGTTGAGATCAAGCATGGAGTTTCAATTACTGTATCGAAAAAGTGGGCGGCTCCGCCACGAAACCCGCTGGACGTCAGCGCCGGCGACTTTGTGGAACGGCCTTGGTTCGGCACCGCGCAAGCTGTAAACTACAGCGCCATGAAGTTCTCCCTCCGGTCTCTGTTGCTTTTATTTGCTTGTCTTGCTGCCAGCGACGCGGGTTTCAGCTCCGCTTACAACGCCCATCCCAAGTTGATTGTGATCGTCGTCATCGACCAGTTTCGCGGAGATTATCTGGAACGCTATCGCGACCAGTGGGGTGAGGGCGGCTTCAAACTCTGGTTAGAACATGGCGCCTACTTCACCGATTGCAACTACAACTATGCCAACACCCGGACCGCGCCCGGGCACGCCACCCTTCTGACCGGAGCGTATTCAAACGGCCACGGCATCATGGCAAACGAGTGGTGGGATCCGGCAAAGAAACGCGTGGTCACGTCGGTCGAGGACGAAAACTCAAAAATTGTCGGCATTACTGGAGGCGGTGCCGGGGCTTCGCCGCACAATCTGCTGGCGGACACCTTGGGAGACGAACTCAAGCTGGCCACTCAAGGGAAGGCTCGCGTTTTCGGAGTGGCGCTGAAAGATCGCGCCGCCATTCTTCCCGCCGGCTTCGCCGGAGACGGCGCCTACTGGATTGACCCGAAAACCGGCACCTGGATTACTTCCACTTACTACCGCAGCGAGCTTCCCAGGTGGGCACAGGATTTCAACGACGGAAAGCGCGCGGAAAAATATATGAACCAGGACTGGAAAGACAGCGATGGCAAAGTCCTGCGTTCGACCAAGCCGGTGGAAGGACAGTCCGCCAACTTTTATAATCAGATTGCCACTACGCCTTTTGCCAACGACTACGAATTTGACTTCGTAAAAGAATTGATCACTTTCGAGAAGTTGGGAAACGGTCCCGCCACCGACCTGCTGGTGGTGGGCTTATCCGCAAACGACATACTCGGCCATAAAGTTGGACCAGATTCTCCGGAGATGCAGGCCATGGCGCTCGCCATGGACCGGCAGCTGGCGAGTTTCTTCGATTTTCTCGGACATCAGATAGGACTCGCCAACGTGTGGATTGCGCTCTCGGCGGACCATGGAATCGCACCCCTGCCCGCGGTCGCCGTCAAGTTGCATGTTCCGGCGGTGGGCTATTCCGCCGACAAAATACGCACGCAAACGAACAGCGTGATCTCCTCCCGGCTGGCTCATCCCGGCGAATATGTAAAAGTCATCGACTATCCGCTGGCCTGGGTCAACGCTGATGCGTTCGCAAGCTTGAAGATGAAAGAAGAAGATGCGGAGCGCATTGTGGGAGAAGCGTTGAAGCAGGGCGGCATGCGCGGTTATTACAGCCGCTCGCAACTGGAGCAAGGCGCAGTGCCGAACACCGAGACTGGGCTGAAATATCTGCACAGCTATTCGCCGCTTGGAGGATGGTACGTGCTGGGTATTCCGGCGCCATACACCATCGGAGTTACATCGGGAACCGATCATGCTTCGCCCTACACTTACGACACACACGTGCCGCTGGCATTTTATGGTCTCCCCTTTCAGGCCGGCACTTACCGGACTCACGCCGAACCGGTTGATCTGGCGCCGACGCTGGCTTCGCTGTTGGGCATCAACGCTCCTTCTCACGCCATCGGCCACGTTCTCACGGAGGCTTTGCCTGCGCCACGACGTACGCCGGCTTCGGCTCATGGATCTGATCGCGAAGAGCGAGGCAAGCCGACAGTCGAAGGCGGCGGAATCACGCAAGGCGCAAGCAATGGCGGGGGATCGAATCGAAGTTCCCGGTGGTCCGCCCAAGTGCCGGGATCACTGGATCCGGAGGCTCAGGATCGGTCTATTCGAATCGAACCGCAACAAAATGCCTCCACGGTCGCAGAGGCCCAGCGATGACAGCTTCAGGCGTACCGGCCGCTCCGCCGAGCCTTGCCGTCAACGTCGCCGGCATCCAGTTGAAAAATCCCGTGATTGCCGCCAGCGGCACCTTTGGTTACGGGGTGGAGTTCGAGGACATTGTTCATCTCAGCAAGCTGGGCGGTTTCGTAGTCAAGGGACTTTCCGCCGAACCCATGGCGGGAAACCCGCCTCCGCGACTTTATGAAACTCCGGCCGGCATGCTCAACGCGATCGGACTGCAGAATATCGGCGCGCGCGCTTTCATCGACGAGAAATTGCCCAAGCTGAGAAAGATGAAGAATATCGTCGTCTTCGCCAACGTCTTTGGTTACCGCCGCGAAGACTACGAGCGCAGTGTAGAAATTCTGAACGAGGGCGAGGACATCGCGGGATATGAACTGAATGTTTCTTGCCCAAACACGGTCGCGGGCGGAATTCAATTCGGCAGCGACCCGCGCTCCCTGGACGAAGTTGTCAATACGGTGAAGCGAATTTCGCGCCGGCCCCTGATCGTGAAGCTTTCTCCCAACGTGACCAGCATCGCACTGATGGCCCGCGTCGCGCAGGAAGCCGGGGCCGATGCCATCTCTCTGGTGAATACTTTCGTGGCCATGGCGATCGATCCTGAAACTCGCAGGCCCCGCATCGCCAACATTACCGCCGGACTCTCCGGCCCGGCCATCAAGCCTATCGCCCTGCGCATGGTGTATGACGCTGCCAAGGCGGTGAGCATTCCGGTCATCGGTATGGGAGGAATCTCAACCGCCTCCGACATCGTGGAATTCATGCTGGCCGGAGCCAGCGCCGTGCAGATCGGGACCGCCAGTTACTGGGATCCAGTCGCCACCGAAAAAATCGCCGCCGAACTGGAGACCTGGTGCAGCCAGCATCACATTGAGCGAATCGCCGATCTAACCGGTGGCATGGTAACGGAATGACGCTCCCGCATACGGCTGACTGATGGCTTCAGCCGTCACCACTTGCCATTTCCCTTCTGAAACTGGAAACTATCACTGCATGTCGATCCCTCTTTCTCTCTCCGGAAAAGTTGCTCTCATCACCGGCGGCTCCCGCGGCATCGGTGCGGCCGCGGTTCGGCTGTTTGTTGGCGCGGGAGCTCGCGTGCTGTTCAACTACGAAAAAGCCAAAGGTCCGGCCGAACAACTGGTCAAGGAATTGGGTCAGGAAAACTGCGCAACCATGGCCTGCAACCTGTCGGGAACCGAGACCGCTCGGTCTCTTATTGCGGAAGCAGTCCAACGATTCGGCCGGCTGGATATTCTGGTCGCCAATCACGGCGTGTGGCCGCCAGCGGATGCTCCCATCGATAAAATGACGGATGTGCAGTGGCGCAGCACCATGGCCATCAATCTGGATAGCGTCTTCGCGTTGGTGAAGCATTCAGTCGCGCAGATGAAGAAGCAGGGAAAGTCCGGCACCGCGGCTGGACACATCGTGCTGGTAAGCTCTACCGCGGGGCAGCGGGGAGAGGCCTTCCACTGCGACTACGCGGCTACCAAAGGTGCGCTTATCAGTATGGTGAAGGGTCTGTCCACGGAATTGGCGCGCGACGGAATTTACATCAACACGGTCGCGCCGGGCTGGGTTGATACCGATATGTCCGCCCCGGCATTGAACGACGCCGCTACCAGCGCCCGAATCTATTCCGGAATTCCCCTGGGACGCGCCGGGTCGCCTGAAGAGATTGCCGGGCCCATTCTTTTTCTATGCACAAAATATGCCGGCTTCATCACCGGTGAGGTCTTCAACGTAAACGGCGGAGCGGTTCTGATCGGCTAGCTGTTTATGTAGGCCGAGCGCCCTCGCTCGTGCGGCAGCGCGTCGAAATTGGAGTTCGTTGAGAAACCTGAAGGGTTCGTGCCGCCCCTGCACGAGCGGGGACGCTCGCGCCCACATTTGCATCTAACTTATCGATGACGAAGTTTTGTCTTTTTTTTCTTCTCTTCGCCGGCGTAGCCCTGGCGCAGAGTGATAGCGCGCCGCCTTCGCAGACCATTCCCGTCGATCAGGAGAACTCCCGCAAAGCCCGCGCAGTGCTCGACCAGGCCATTCAGGCTCTGGGCGGCCAGGCTTATCTCGGCATTCAGGACGTCACCCAGGAAGGGCGCACTTACAGCTTCTATCACGGGCGCCCAAACAGCCTGGGAATCCTCTTCTGGCGCTACTACAAGTTCCCCGACCGGGAACGGATTGAGCTGACCAAGCAGCGGGACGTGGTTTACGTCTACAAAGGGGACAAAGGAACCGAAATTACCTTCAAGGGCCCGCGCCCGCAAGATCCTAAGGACCTGACTGAGTATTTGCGCCGCCGCCGGTTCTCGCTCGACTCAGTGCTGAGATCGTGGCTTTCCCAGCCTGGCGTCGCGTTCTTCTACGAGGGCACGACCGTAGCCGAAGAAAAGCCGGTAGAACAGGTAACCGTCATGAACGCCAACAACGAAGGCGTGACGCTCTATCTCAACTCCGACGATCACCTGCCGGTAAAGAAAACCTATTCCTGGCGCGATGCCACCGACAAGCAGCGCAACGTGGAGGACGAGGTTTATGACAATTACCGGCCGGTGCAGGGCGTCATGACCCCACACACAGTCACTCGTTTTTATAACGGAGACATGTCGGGCCAGCGCTTTCTGACGGCGGTCAGCTACAACCAGGGAATTAGCGATTCCCAATTCGACGCCGACGCTCCCATCGGTGGCAAGAAACGCTAGGCTTTTCCGAATCATCGCGCTTCCAATATCCTTCGAGGGAGACTTCCGGTTTTACTAACAAATTACCTCCGATTAAAAGCATTGTTATCATGTAGATAACATGTCCGCCAGAGCCGCTGACGATTCGGATAAACAATACTGTGGCTAATTAGCCACAGTCAGACCTACGCCGCGCAGGATAAATTCGTCATCAAACCGGTTAGCAACGACCCCGTTTGATACACGAACAAACAATACGAACTCCGGCGGAGTGTAGTGGAGTTGGGCTGCATAGTGGTGCGCCGGTGCATCTCCGAATTCTTCCTGCGCCCGCAGGATCGGGTGTGATCTTTCGCCGCACCGATCTGGATGGCTTCGAGATGGAGGCGGTGAGCAAAAACGTTGCCCGCGTCAGCTACGCCACCAGCCTGATGAAAAAAGGCGTCCTGATCTCTACCACCGAGCACCTTCTTTCAGCGCTCATCGGATGCGGCATCGACAACGCGATTATCGAATTGGACAATCTGGAATTGCCCATTCTTGACGGCAGCGCGCAGCCGTTCGTGGAAGCCATCACCAAAGCTGGAATCCGTAAGCAACGCCGGCCCCGGACCTATTTGCGAATTTGCCGCGAGCTGGAAGTCAGGGAGGGAGCCAAGTTTATCGCAGTCTACCCAGCCGACACCTATTCCGTGTCGTATGCGATCAACTTTCCTCACCCGCTCATCGGAAAAGAAACTTTCAAGGTGGATCTTTCAGACGGAAATTATCGAGCGGAGATCGCGGCGGCCAGAACCTTCGGATTTCTGCACGAAGCAGACGCCATGCGGCAGCAAGGCTTGATTCGCGGCGCCTCGCAGGAAAATGCGATTGTGCTTACGCGGCAAGGCCTGATGAATCCGCCTTTGCGCTTCCCCGACGAATTTGTGCGGCACAAGGTCCTGGACTTGATCGGCGACCTGGCTTTGCTCGGAAAACAAATCCTGGGCAACGTGGTTGCCGACCGCGCCGGGCACGCCATGCACACTGCTCTGGTCTCGCGCATTCTGCGTGATCGTAGCTTGTGGGAAGAGACCACTGTAGAAGAGGACGTAGAAACCCCCGCTCTGTTGGTACACGCCGCCCCTCAGCCGGTTGTATAAACGACCAGCACCGCCACGAATAAAATTCAATCTGCCGGATGCGGCGTCGGGTCGTTGGGATCCCAGTAGGACCCCTCTTCAAGAAGCTTTTCCAGTTCCGCCCGGGCGTGTTCCGTCAGTTGAGCGGCGAAACTCTTCGCCGAGTGTTGCCGTTCGGGAGTCAACTCCGCGACACGCACCGCCAGCAGGGCGGCATCTCCTTCGAGCATGCGCACCAGTCGTTGAGCGCGATCAATTCTTACATGGATCGACAGCATAGGACCTCGTTGTGATTTTGTTACAGCGTGATGGCCGCGCGGTAAGGGCGCAAGTCACAATCTGGGTACGCCCAGCCGGGATTTTGCGGCTGAATCAACGGCGGCCTTGCCGCTCGCCTGAGCGTCGGAGTTTTCATGTTAGGCTTCGAATCCACCCGCGCGGGTTGCGCGATGAACTGTCAAATTGGTTGACGCGCCTGATTGACGAGCAAGAATGCAAGAATTTCGCCTATGCTTAACCAGGTCTATCTCTCGCTCGGTTCCAACGTTGGCAACAGGACCGCGAATTTGAACATTGCAATCGAGCGCCTGAGAAGACTTGGCAGAGTCGTTGCTGTTTCATCTTTCTACGAAACCGAACCGGTAGAACTCACCGCTCAACCCTGGTTTCTGAACTGCGCTCTGCAACTGGAGACGGAGAAGACCGCCGCTCAACTGCTTGAGGATATTCTCATCATCGAACGGGATATGGGACGGCATCGCGTCCAGAACAAAGGCCCTCGCAATGTCGATATCGACATCCTGTTGTTCGGGAACTCGATCATTCAGGCGAAGGGTCTGACCATTCCGCACCCAGCCATGCACGAACGCCGCTTCGTGCTCGAGCCTCTCGCCGAAATCGCCGCCGAAGTTCTCCACCCAGTATTGCAGCGTACCGTAAGTGAACTCAAGGATGCCCTGCCGGCAGGGCAGGAAGTGAGGCGAGTTTCTGAACTTCGCGGCGATTTGCCGAGTCAAGTGTGATCGGAAATTCGATCTGCAAGAAGCGTCGCGCTCGCGGGACATCGTCACGAAAGAAGGGAAGAGCACGAGTTTACTCGTGCCACGAGTCGCTGGGCTCTTGCGGGCTTTAGCCCCTGAGGTTTGCCGCGAACACACTAGCAGAAGCGCACCTCAGCGGCTGAAGCCGCAATCATTCGAACCGCTTTGCGGCACGACTGAAGTCGTGCCCTTCCCTTCTTCCTCCTCTCGCAAGAACATGCGCAGCACAATGACGCATGTCCATCCGCCCGTCGATCTCCGCCATGCTCCTTCTTGTCTGCTGGCCTTTGGTTCGGCCTTCTGCAGAGAATCTCTCAGTCTCTTCAAGATTCCTGACGATGAATGATGTATGGCAAGGTTTAGCAGGCACGCCCGTCGTCATTTTCTGGTTACACATTTAAGAAATCTGCGATTGGCCGCACTCATCTCAATCATTACATTCGTGCTGACGGGTTGCGGTGGCGGCTCAATACCTGCAGCCAAGTCGGGAGTACCCGCCCATCCTGCGCAGGCAGGAAGTGTGCTAACTTCTCCGCGAACCGCGAAGCTGGTGTCCGGGGCAAAGCAACAATTCACGGCGACCATCAGCAATTCCCCAAGTGCCACAGTGACCTGGTCAACCACTGCTGGAACTGTCACCACTTCTGGTTTGTTTACCGCGCCTAAAGTGTCAGTCGCGACTACGATCAGCGTAACCGCTACCAGTTCGGCCGACGCAGCTATGACCAGCGTGGCTACTTTGACGATTACGCCGTCCGCTGAAACTCCAACCGGTACGCCACCTGTCACCACACCAGTGGCTGCGCCGCCAGCGACGCAGCATTCAGTGGCTTTAACCTGGAAGCCGAGCGCGAACCCCAAAGTCATCAGCTACAGCATGTATCGCTCAACCGTCTCGGGACAGTCGTACGCTCTGCTGGCCAGTGCTCTGAATGCCACTGGGTATCTGGATGCGTCGGTGCAATCCGGCACCAGATATTATTACGTGGTCACTGCGGTCGACGATCGAGGGCGGGAGAGCGCTTATTCGGGGCAGGCTGGGCTGATAATTCCGTAGCCTGATTTACCGGGTAATACTCCTCACGACCGGGGGCTCGGGATCGAAGGTCTGGTCCAGATAAATCCAGAGCACGCGGGAAAAGAGAGCGATGCCCGGTGCGATCGGCAGAAATAACACCACCGCCCAGATTACGTCTTTCGTAATCCACCAACCGGTTACAGCCCAGAGCACGACCGCGATTATCGCGATGACGACAAGGGCCAACCCAAAACTGATGTACATCGCGCCCAGGAAGTATCCCTCTTCCCTCTGAAACTTCAGATCACAGACCGGGCAGCGCTGCCGCATTCCAGGGAAGCCCCGAAAGATTGAGTAGTTGAAAATTTTTCCGGAGCGGCAACGGGGACAGCGCTGACCAATGATCGCGCCAAGAGTTGATGATTTTGCAGATGCGGTCATAGACAGCAGTCAAAAATCAAAGTCCGCTGATGACGACCAGTGTACCGCGCGAAGATTATTTAATTCTTCTTCTGCTCCTCGTCGGTATCGTCCGCGACAATTTTTTCCGCTTTGGCGGCAGCCGCATGAGCCGCGCGTGCCGCCCGGGCAATTTCGCCCAAGGATGGATTCAACGGCGGCAATGCCTTGGGCAGTATCAGCGGAGCCTGGTGTTGCTGCGCCTCGCCGGCGACAATGAGTTGCTCTCTCGACACCGCCGTCCCAACCGGGTCCTGTGCGACAACGGCACGTCGTGGTTCCTGAGCGAAACAACCCTGGGCAAGCATTAAGACAAGGCCGGTCATGAGCAACTGGTATAGCGGTTTCATAAGTCAATGTCCCCTAAGCCGAATCAGTCAATCAAAACTGTGCTATCTCTGTTGCACCCGAGGGGCCATCGCTAAACCGAGCGCAACCGTCTATGTATATGCAAATAAGCGGCTTAAAATTGGCACTGATCGTTCAGAAAATGGAAGGCGCTTTCCCGGCGTAGGAAACGATTTTCCGTCGCTGATTTTCGCAGAGCCGTATAACGCCTTTAAACTGGATGTGATGACCGCCTCCCTATCCATCGCCGGCCAGACTGAGATACGTGAGCCCCAACTGCGCCGAATCCCGGCAGGTTGGTTCTCGATGGGCTCGGTGGGTGGCCAGGAGAACGAACGCCCAGTGCATCGCGTCTGGATCGATGAATTTTTTATGGCTTCGTGCCAGGTGACAAACACTGCCTTTGCGCCCTTCCTGGCATCCTGCGAAATTCAAGCGCCCATGTTTTGGACGAATCCAGATTTCAACCATCCGCAGCAGCCGGTGGTCGCCGTCTCCTGGTTCGAGGCAGAGAAGTACTGCGGATGGCTCACTAAACAGACGGGACGAAGTTATCGGCTGCCCACCGAAGCGGAGTGGGAACGTGCGGCCCGGGGCGGCATCGATAACAACCCCTATCCCTGGGGAGAGGATCCGCCGCAGTCGTTGCCCGACTATGAAAAGCGCTGGAAAAAAGGTCCGGAGCCGGTGGCGCAATATGCACCCAATTCGTTCGGTCTCTACGATATTTGCGAGAACGTTCACGAGTGGTGCAGCGACTGGTACCAGGCGGAATATTATGCGATCGCGCCCGAGCGCAATCCCCGGGGTCCGAGCCAGGGCGAGCGGCGCGCGTCGCGAGGAGGCTCCTGGCGGCATCATGTGAAGGCGACCCGCTGCGCGGCGCGTTCGAGCATCCCTCCGGACTTCCACTACGCCGATTATGGATTTCGCGTGGTGTGCGATCCGTAGTTTTAAAAACAGACGTCCGGGCAGTTCAGTCAACTCGGGTGGTTCCGGCCAGCCAGCGGAAAAACATATTGACCAGAGCCAGAA
This sequence comes from Terriglobia bacterium, assembly GCA_963733545.1. Classification (GTDB taxonomy): domain Bacteria; phylum Acidobacteriota; class Terriglobia; order Terriglobales; family Acidobacteriaceae; genus JAIQFF01. Next base: position 1,061,688 of record CAVTDQ010000007.1, on the reverse strand, counting down.
AGATGGCTCCGACGAAAGCGGCGCCGAACGTGTCCACGTGGAAGCCGGGTACAACGGCTGAAGCCAACTCGATCATCGCCGCATTGATCACCAGCCAGAACAAACCCAGGGTGAGCAGGACCAGCGGGAAGGTGACAATCTTCAAGAAGACGCCCAGGGTGGCATTCACAAAGCCGATGACCAGCGCGGCAATCAGCGCCGCCAGCGGTCCATTGACATGGAAACCCGGCACCAGCCGAGCCACAATCCAGACTGCCAAAGCACTCAACGCCCAGTTGAGTAGATGTCTCATGGCGCTCTCCGAAAACCGTGACTATAGACTTCCTGGGCGTCGGGCGCAACTCAGGCCTGGGGCAAAACAAACACGATTTTCAACTTCGCACTCATGGCGGTCAGAGATTTAGAGCAACCTCACCGGCATGAAGCCGCCCTCTTGTCTCGCAGTTGCGGCACGATTGAAGTCGTGCCTTCCCGCGAGAAAATGTTGCCTCCGCCGCGACGACTGGCTAATTTCAGGATTTTCTTAGCGAACTTTGCGGAATATCTCTGCGTTCTTTGCGGTAAGAATTTGCTTCGAGTAGCGGCAAAATTGCATTCCCTCCGTTGTGAAACCGGAAAGCGCACGGACTGGCGCATCCGGCTACGAATGTTCTTTCTTCCGAAGCAGCACGGCTCCCAAAGCGCCTCCTAACCCGGAAAAGATTACGAAGGCCAGCAGTGTCCCCAGCAAAGCCATGCTCAGCAGCATCATGATGCCCTGGGGTGACTTGAAAAACTCCAGAGCCTGCAGGGTTTGCGGATCGGAATTGCGGGCGGCCGTTTGCTCGACTATTTCCATCAGCTTGCCGCGAATGGTGTCCCAGGCGTGAAAAAGCAGGGTGCCGAGGGAAAGCAAAACAGCAAAAATGCAGGCCCCAAGAATGCCAGACAGCATGCCCAGTCGGGCGCCCATCCCGGGTGTAATGTTCGCGACCGGAATCCGGCGGCGATAGAAGACCACGGAAAGACTTCCGCCGATCAACATGCCCAGCCCGAAGCCGGCAAGCGGGGTCATCATGAGGACGGCGGCAATCAATCCGGCGAGTGCGCTGGCCGGCAATGCCTGGGACCATTCGATCCGGTTGATCAGCCGCGTTCCCAGGTAAGCCGGCAGCGCACCCACTGAAGGATCGGAACCGGTTACAGGAATGGTGAAGGTCTCAGGTACAGCTACACGAATCTGCGGAGCGCGGCACTGGGGGCAGAAAGCGGTGCCTTGTTCCACCGCACTTCCACATTGATGACAGGGATACTCCACTTACTTTCAAGTTACAGCAGCGTGGCGAACGGTGGCAAGGAAGCGGAGCCCAGGCTGCGAGAAATCAGATCGTATCTTTGCTGCGCCGGATGCTTAGAAATACAAGCGCGAAATCGGAACCCTTCTTATCGTCACCGGGCTTGATGGACGCGATGTGCTGGCTTTGTTTAGTGCCGACTTTCAGTTCAACCGTATTTCCGTTGTGATCGCCTTCGCATTTCAGTTTGTTCGAATGGTCATCCGGGTCAATGTCTGGATCGACGTCCTCCTTGTCGGTATGGCATTCCAGTACATTGCCGTATTTTTTCAGCTTGTCCCGATAGTAAGCGACAAGCTTCTCCGGCGCATCGTCAGATAAATACTCGACCGCCACGATTTTGAAGCCGAACAGATTGCTGGATATGTTCACCTGTGCCCGGTTATTGTCGTCGTGGTTGTTGGGTTTTTTCAGCCGCGCGCCTGGATAAATGGGTAGCCCGATATCCCCTGCTTCCGCATCAGTGGCGACATGAAGCGCGCCTACGGGAGTTTCAATGTCCACTTTGTTTTCGCGCCCCTCGCTGTCTTTCTTTACTTTCAAACTGCAGCCTGACAAAGTCAGCAGGACTGCGAGAGCGATGGCCAGCCTTACACAAGTGTCATTTTCGAGCTGCTTGAGTGTTTGCATATGGCAATCCTTTCTCGGCTGATCGTGAAGGTCGTTCGATTCCGGCGCCGCGCTCAGCAATATTGGGGATGCTGACCGGCAGATGGCCTCGAATCGGGATCTCGCCAAAAAGCGCTTTGACCACCGAGAGTTCGGAAACTCCCGCGTTTGAAAAAGTACACAGATAGTTCTGTACCGAGGGAAAATCCTGCGCGACGTAGGGATTGCCCATAGCCAGCACCGCCGTCTTCTGCGCCGCGTGATCCAGAATGGTTTGCAGAAGAGTTCCGCTAGCGTCGTTGAGTGAAACCGAGTTGGTCAAACCGGTCGCGCCTTTCATTGCCTTTCCCGCAGTGGGTACGACGTAAACTGCTGCCACCACTGACTCAGCCTCGTCCACAGCTTTGAGGATGTCAGCGGACAACGCGGCGGCGATGCGGGGATCGACATAGATCACGTTAGCATCGGGCACACGAGTCTTAAGTGCGCGTTCGAGCGCGCGCCCGGAATCGGTGCGGACATCTTCAGAAAGAACGATCGCCACCACCCGGTTGCGCACTTCGTCCACATGTTGATACGGCAAACCGTTCTGAACAGTTCCCGATGGTTTCAAGGGAAGGATTTTTCCGTTGTCCCGAACCAGGGTCACGGCGTCGTCGGCGATTTTCTGCCCCAGGGTAAGATTCTCCGGTTTGCCAACGATGTCAGGCAGAGCGTTGATGTCCACAAGCCGGGCTTTATTCAGCCCTAAAGAAGCCTTTGCCTTCAATAATTTAAGCACTGAAGCGTCCAGTTGCGCCGAGGAAATCTCTCCGCTGCGAGCTGCGGCGAGAACCGAATTGTAGGAAGCGTTCAGATCGGCGGGGATAAGCAACAGGTCGCTGCCGGCTTTAAAAGCATCGACCGCCGCGCGCCCGATGCTGGCGGAGTACAGGCGTGTGAGTCCGGCCATGTCGAGGGCGTCGGTCACAACGATTCCCTGGAAGCCGAGCTCGTGTTTGAGCAGATCAGTAACTACCGCAGGTGAAGTCGTGGCCACGCGGTTGGGGTCAGGCTCAAGTGCCGGAATGGTGACGTGTGCCACCATGATCGAATCAACTCCGGCGGTGATGGCCTGCCGGAAGGGCGCCAGTTCTACCGCATTCAGACGCTTGCGGTCTCCTGTGACCTGGGCCACGCTGAGATGCGAATCGGTGGCGGTGTCGCCATGTCCGGGAAAATGTTTGGCGGTGGTCATCATGCCGTTGGCGCGCGATCCCTGAATGTATGCGGCGACCAGATCTCCAACCTGTTGCGGATTCTCTCCGAAAGAACGGGTATTGATGATGGGATTCGCCGGATTGGAATTGACGTCGGCGTCGGGAAAGAAATTCCAGTGGATTCCGACAGCCCGGGATTCCTGGGCGATGATGCGGCCGAAGGATTCCGCATAATCCGTCTTCCCCGCCGCACCGAAAGCCATGGCGTGTGGAAATGAAGTCGCGCCCTGCAGGCGCATGGTAACTCCACGCTCAAAATCGGCGGCGAAAAGTAGGGGTAGTTTTGAGTCCTGCTGCAAACGGTTAAGCAGCACGGCCGCCTCGTAGGGCTGACTGCGATAAAGGAAGGGAGGCTCCCAGCGAACCGTCATGGCGAACGAGCCAATGTGATACTTGCCCATGGTCTCGCGCAGCTGCAAATACTCGGGGCTGTTTACGTTCAGGAACTCAGCTCGCACCCAGACCATGAAAAGCTGCCCGATCTTTTCTTCCAGAGACAACTTGGCGAGCGTCTTCTCAGCCCATTTTTCACCGTCCCTATCGAGGTGGATGGGACCTGCTTTCTGATACTTTTCCTTGGCCACGCCGGTCACGGCGGACGAAATGAGCAGCAGGAAAACTGCCATGATTCGAATCATGGAAGGACGATAGCATGGAATGATGTGGGCGCGAGGCGCCCTCGTGCTCCGCACTGTTCGTAGCGCCGGCGTCTCGCCGGCTCTCGTGCGGGCGTCCCGCCCGCACCATCGGGCCGGCAGGATGCCGGCGCTGCGTTTCCTACTTGTGGACCCGCGCCTTGGCGAACTCTTCCACGCGCTCGCACACGCTGAGCACGTGCTTGGGCAGCTTGAGCCGGCTGCCGTCTTCGAGGATGGGAATCAGCTTGTCGAATTCAGGTCCGGAGTGCGAACCGGTGATCACGATGCGAATGGGGTGAAAGAGTTCCTTGCCCTTCGCACCAGTTTCAGCCTTTACTTCGTTCACCAGCAATTTGAAGCATTCCGTAGTCAGCTTTCCAGCCTTCGCGGATTCGTCCTCCAGAATCTTGACCGTGAACCTGGTGAAAACTGCGTCGGTGTTAGGCCAGGCCAGCACTTCGGCATTGTCGGGAGCGGCGAGTGCGGCAGCAGGGTCATAATTGAAGATCAATTCGGCCCGCTGCGGCATTTGATCGAGGCGGTCGACCGATGGCGCCAGCAATTCCGTGACTCTGGCCAGCCAGACTTGCACTTCATCGTCATCAAAATGAATTGCGGGGAAACTTTCGGCGCTTAACCACTTTGCATCTTTCAGTTCGATGTAGCCGGCCTGGGAAAGAAACCATGCGCTTAGTGCGACGATATTTCCTACCGACGAACTTTTGATGTAGTGGCGGTTCAGCCAGTAGAGTTTTTCCATGTCGAACATGGCCGCCGCCGGAGTGATGCGCTGCAGCGAGAATTCTTTTTTCAACTCTTCGCGACTGAAGATTTCCCGGTTGCCGCCAGTAGGCGCCCATCCCAGGAGAGCCAGATAGTTCGTCAGCGCTTCGGGCAGCACGCCCATGTCGCGAAAATTCGCAATCGAAGTCGCGCCGTGCCTTTTTGACAGCCGTTCCCGGTCGCCACCCAGAATTGTCGAAAGATGGGCAAACTCGGGCACTGGCCATCCCAGCGCCTCATAAAGCGCAACTTGCTTGGGAGTGTTCGACAGATGATCGTCGCCGCGAATCACGTGCGTAATCTTCATCAGCGCGTCGTCGATCACGACCACGTAGTTGTAAACCGGCATCCCGTTCGAACGCACAATGATGGGATCGCTGACCACTTCATTCGAGAACTCAACGTTGCCATGCACGATGTCGTGAAACCGGATGGGACGCTCGGGAATTCTCAGCCGTATGGCGCAGGGCTCGCCGGCATGGCTCCGTGCTTTCGCTTCCCCAGGATCGATGGATCGGCATTTTCCGGAATAGATAGGCTGGCGATGCTCCGCCTGCGCTCGTTCGCGGTCTTTCTGCAAATCTTCTTCTGAGCAAAAACAAAGGTAGGCTTTGCCTTCGTCGAGCAAGCGCTGCGCCTGTTCCCGGTAAAGATCCAAACGATCGGACTGCCGGTACGGAGCATACGGACCACCCAGGTCTGGTCCTTCATCCCAATCCAGACCAAGCCATTTGAGATCGGCGATCAACTGGTCCTCAAAACGAGCCTCGCTACGTTCAACGTCGGTGTCTTCGATTCGCAGCACCATAGTGCCACCGGCGTGACGGACGAATAGCCAGTTGAACAGCGCAGTACGCGCATTGCCAACGTGGAGTTGCCCGGTGGGAGAAGGAGCAAAGCGTACACGCACGGGAGAAGTTGGAGTCACGAAAAGATGTTAGCAGACCGAACCTGTCCAGGTAGCACATGGCGCCGCGTAGCGAAGTTCCGGAGCGGGGGAAGTCCAACTTCAAAAAGACCTGTCATCCCGACCGGAGCGAAGCGTAGCGAGCGCAGCGGAGGGACCTTGTGTTAAGCAATGCGGATAAGTTGTGTCGGAAGCGCAAGTATTAAGCAGGACCGTTGCGATCGCTCAACACAAGGTCCCTCTACTTCGCTCGCTCCGGTCGGGATGACAGTATGGAGAGCTTCTATTTCTTTGGCGCCATGTAGGTGCGGGTTATCCGGTCGTGCCAGCAGAGGCGGTCTTCGTCGAGGAAGCACCAGGCGTATCCGAGGCCGAGCGACAATCCGGAAAGCATGGCGGTGAGCACACGCCACCGGCGCACGCGCAGAGGGACGGGGCTTCCGTCGAAGCGATGCAGCTCGAGCTTCGCCAGTTTCAAACCGGGTGTGACGCCGCTGTAAACCAGCAGCAGATACTGGTAGGCGGACCACAAGAGTGCGATGAGGAGAGCTCCGGTACCCGCGATTTTGCCTAGCGGCGGAATTTCAGCCGCGAAGCGAAAGAAAATGCAGGCAAACGCAGCCAATGCCGAAACCACGAGAGTAGCGTCGATGGCGGAAGCCGCCAGTCGTCGTCCCATAGGGGCGGCCTGAAGCGGAATCTCGAAGCCCGGACGCCTTTCGCTGGCTGGCTCATCGACGGGTTCGATGAGAATTCCTCCCAGCGCAGGTGGAGGCGGGAGCAAGTCGGGCGCTTCGATAATTCTGGGCCGGTCGAGCACCGGCTCGGCCAGTTCGTCGAACGCGCGGGGGGCCGGACTGTAGCTGGCGAATTCGATGACTTTCGCCGTACTCTCGGTAAACGGAGACGGGACCAGGCGCGGAAAGTTCAACGGTTCGGCCAGGGTTATTCGCGGAGCTGCTGCCTGATCAAAGTCGCGCTCGTCACTCGTCAAAGGCGCTCGCGTCATGCTTTCGCGGGTCCTGCTTTCACGCGTTAACGTGTCGCGAATTGAAGACAAGGACGAATCCGATGGGCTGGTGGAATTGCCTGTGCTGTAGTCAGTTTCGAACTTCAATTGCAACGATGGGTAGCGCGGCTCCCGAGTACGCCGGCGAGAGCGATAATGACTCAATCGATTCGCTACCTCGCGCCGCCAGGCATCGGGATCCTGCGGGGCTTCGGGTTCATTTCGTTGAACAGGAGTTTCGGCTTCCGCATGTTCCGCAATGGCCTCTACTTGCGACACGAAATCTTGGGGTGCAATCTCTTTAGCAGTTGGCCCCGGATCGTCTTCGACAATGAACCGCGGTCGAGCGCTCGCGGAACTACTATGGGTCACTGGTTCAAGGCTGGCAGCGAATTGTTGCTCGCTGGCATCGTACGCATCAGGGTCGATGAGACTGGGTGAAAGTCCGTGGTTCGCATCGATTGGAACATCGGGTTCGAATCTTGATTTCATGAAGAAATGGCCGGGCCCCGGTGAACCTCCAGCGGCAGAACGACTGTAATGCGGCAAGAGAAGAACTGGTCCCTAAAGAAAAAGGTTTGAACTCCCAAATAATTTCGCTGATACCTGGCGTTTTGCCACTCGGGCTGGCGCCGTGCTAACGTCACCATATCCCAGCGTGGATTTCTTCACCAAGGGTTCCATCCGCTTGCGATGACATCCCGCACACGATTCCTTATCACGGCGGCGTTTGTTTGTCATCTGCTACTCGCTGTGCCCGTAGTTACCAGCCGGTTGCTGTTCGCGTCAGAAAAGCCAGAAAGCCAATCTTCTCTACCCTCCGCTCCCTCCTCTGTGAGAGAGCAGGACGTAACCATCCGGGCACTGCATCAGGAAAAAGATGGAGCCGTGTACAAATTGCGCGGAGAGGCCGAAATTCACTACGGCACTTACATTTTGCACGCCGACTCGGTGGACTATAACTCCGACTCCGGAGAGTCAATCGCGGATGGTCATGTCGTGCTTGACGGCGGCCCTAATGACGAACACGTAGAAGCCACGCACGCAACCTACAATGTCCGAACCGAATCCGGTCGTTTCGAACATGTGGTCGGAACCACGGGCATGCGTCTGCGGGGCAAGCGGATGACTCTGACCTCGCCGAATCCGTTTGCCTTCTCCGGCGGAGTGGTGGAGAAGACCGGTCCTGACCACTACCTGGTCTACGACGGAACCATCACCACCTGCGAACTGCCCCGCCCCAAGTGGGAGTTCAACGCACACAAGATTGTCGTGGAAGTCGGCGGCAACGCCACTATTTACCGCAGCACGTTCCGCATCCGAGGCGTTCCGGTCTTTTATTTTCCTTTTGCCACCCACCCGATCGAACGCGAGCCCAGGCAGAGCGGCTTTCTCATCCCCAACATTGGAAGCTCGTCGATCAAGGGAACGATCTTTGGCGATTCCGCATTCTGGGCCATCAATCGCAGCACCGACCTGACCGCGGGCGCGGAATACTTCACCCGCCGCGGATGGGCGCCGCAGCTGGAATTTCGCGCACGCCCGAAGGAAGACGCCTACCTCGACCTGAATTATTTTGGAGTTTTTGATCGAGGGATCGGAAAGCCAGTGGTCGATCAGGGCGGACATGAGGTCAAGCTCAATGCCGAAGACAATTTTGCCCATAACTTCCGCGGCGTCGCCAGCATCGATTATCTGAGCTCTTTCGTTTTTCGCCTCGCCTTCAACGACGTATTCAGCCAGGCGGTGAACTCGGAAGTAAAGTCGGAAGCATTTCTCTCCAACAACACCCGCGGATTTTTCTACAACGGTTCCGCGCTGCGTTACCAGAACTTCGAGAGCACAACGCCGGGCGATGTAGTCACGATTCTTCATGCGCCCAGCGTTGACTCTTCCAGCGTGGACCATTCCATTGCGCACACGCCCTTCTACTGGTCGTACGAGGCTGCGGCGGAAGGAGTCTCACGCCGCGAGTGCACCAACGTAAATTCGGTGACGCAGACCTGCACTCACTTTTTCTCGACTGCGCCACTGGTCGGTCGTTTTGATCTGCGTCCAACTTTGACCCTGCCCCTGCTGCTGAGTGGTTGGTCGATCCGGTCGGATGTTTCGCTGCGCGAGACGTTCTACACCCAGCAACTTGCCTCCAGCGGCGTGGGTGGCGGAGTTGGCGTGGCCCAGAGCGATGTCATTAATCGCAAGGCGTTTGAGACATCCGTGGAAATCCGGCCACCGGCGCTATCGCGGATCTACGACCGCCAGATTTGGGGACGCAAATGGAAGCACGTCATCGAACCGCGCGTAACTTACCGTTACGTCACCGGCGTGGACAATTTTTCCAGGATCCTACGTTTTGACGAACGCGACATCCTGAGCAACACCAGCGAAGTGGAATATGCGGTCGTGAACCGACTCTATGCCAAGCGCACGTCGGAAAAGCCCGATGATTGCGACGCCACCGGTATGGCTTCGCTGATTATTGGACGTCCTGCTGTGGCCAGCTCGATTCCATGGGAGCGGCCGCCGGATCGGACTGATCTTCCTTGCGAGGCCGAGCCCAAAGTCCGCGAGGTCGTTACCTGGGAGCTGGCGCAGAAATACTTTTTCGATCCTACCTTCGGCGGAGCACTTGTTCCGGGGCAGCGTAACGTGTTCACCACGACCGCGGACTTTACCGGAATCGCTTTTCTAGCCGAAGCCCGGCGACTGTCACCATTAATCTCGCGGCTTAAATTCCAGGCCACCAGCCGGACTGAAGCCGAATGGGACATCGATTATGACTTCAAGAACGACCGGATCAACGCCAGCACCGCATTCGTAAACTACCGCTTCGGTCCGTACACCATCGGCGGCGGAGATGCCTATCTGCTCGCACCCAGCGATGTGCCGACGCCCGCCTCGCAACAGGCTTTTAATCAGTTCCGGGTGCTGTTCGGATATGGACAGCTGAACAAACGTGGATTTAGTGGAGCAACGAATCTCGGATTCGACGCCAACCTGGGATTTCTGCAGTATTCGGCCGTGCAGGCCGCCTACAACTGGGACTGCTGTGGCCTCAGTGTGGAATACCGGCGCTTTGCCCTGGGATCAGTCCGCAATGAAAATCAGTTTCGTTTCAATTTTGCGCTGGCAAACATCGGATCGTTCGGCAACCTCCGCCGCCAGGAAAAACTCTTCTAACAAGAATCTGGGCGCGAGCCCCCTCGCTCGTGCAGGAGCAGCACGGACGCCAGGGGTTCGAATCAAACCCAGTTTTCGATAAAACCCATTCATCGATCGAGCCCGGTCGGGACAGAAACCAACACGCCCTTGCTAACTTCCGCACGAGCGGGGGCGCTCGCGCCTACATTTATTGGACGGTTACCTTGACGGTCGCCGTGCTGCGGCCGAACTGGTTGGTGGCGTAAAGCGTGTAAGTCGTAGTTTGCGTCGGCTGAACGGTGACGCTGGTGCCTCGGACCGCGCCCACCTGCGGAGTGACGATGACGTAAGAGGCATTGCCGGCATCCCACGAAAGGGTGACGCTGCCGCCGGAACTCACCGTCGAAGCTGAGGCGGTAAAGCTGGCGATACTCGGAGCCGCGCCTTGCGGCACGTTCGAGGAAGTGTAAACGGGATTCATCTGCACGACCTCAAATGCCGAAGCCTGCACTTGTCCCAGGTCGTGAAGATCGTCATTGTCCCATCGGCTGTCGGGCGCGCCGCTGATGTACATCGCGCTGCCGTTGTCGGCCAGGATCAGTCCGTACTTCTTCATCGCCGACAAAATCACCTGCATGTTGGTGGAGAATCCGGAAATGTTGTAGTTGGCTTTCAGACGCAGGCGCATGCCCATGGGCGGAGCATTGGCACTGGTCAAGCTTGACGCCCAATGAGTCGCGGGCAACACCACCGCAGCCCGGCTTTGCGGAACCGTGAAGCGAATCGCGTGCTGAATTTGTCCGGCCGCAACTTCGTCATATCGAACCAGGCCGGGAAAGATCGGCAGCCCGGCGGCATCGGCGGAAGTCCATGTCCAGGGACGCTGCTCGTTGGCGAGCAAATCCCAGACCGCCGCGGAGTCGGCGCTCCAGGTTCCGTTGCTGTTTGGAGCCGCGGCGAATAACTCGTAAAGAAAGCAATTGCTGTTGTCGAGCACCAGTACGTGGCGGTCTCCGCCGCTGCTGGGGTTGGGGCCGCCCTCAATCTGCGCGTTGGCCGGCAACGGCATCGGTCCAGGATCGCTTTCGTCAGCATATGCATTGAGGGTGACGTTAACCGGTGTCTGCGTTCCGCTCACCACCGCGTAGGGAATCCCGATGATCGAACCCTGGTAGAGCCCGGATCCGAAATCGGCGTGCATGCCGGAACTCGGACCGATGAAGTTAATGATGGCGTCCGAGTTCGGATCGACGGTCGCGCCGGAAATATCCTTGTTCCAGAGGTTGTCGCTGCCGAAGGGACGGAAGCCGTTGAGGCTGGCGCCCTGCCCACCGCTCATTGCGCTGCACGCGCTCTGAGTCGCGCCGGAGCCTCCAGAACCGCTGCCGCCAGATCCAGATCCGCCTGAGCCTCCGCTTCCTGAGCCGGTCCCGCTAGATCCGCCGCTTCCGGATCCTGATCCTGATCCGCTGCCGCTGCCAGATCCACTGCCGCTGCCTGAACCGGCGCCGGCCGTAATCGTGCTTGACCCAGTACTGCCGCCGCCGCAATTTACCGAGGCAAGCGCCAAGCTCAGCGCGCAGGCCGCGGCCAGGGATCGTTTCCAGGCAAATGTCATATCCCTATTGTCACCGGAATCGGCAGCGAAGCCACGTGGTGTGAGGCCATGTCGCAGAAAAATACGGACATGTACCATCAGCATCTGGTCAGGCGGTAGTGTGGTCTGGAACTGCTCGATGCTTGGATGCGGCGCTAGTTTGATCTTCGCCTGCGATAAACTAGGCACGGTCTCTTCGATGAGAGGGCCCGTAGCTCAAACGGATAGAGCATCGGATTTCTAATCCGGCGGTTGCAGGTTCGATTCCTGCCGGGCCTACCAACCTCAGACTAGTTTTGCGGCCTAACTCCGCCTTCGGTGCTCGCAGTCTTTGGTGTTGATACAGGAATCGGGCATCACCAGCCGTTCCACCGGCTTGCCACCCAGGATGTGAGACTCGATGATTTCGTCGACGTCGTTCAGTGTGACATTTCCGTACCAGACCGCTTCGGGATAGACCACCATGTTGGGGCCATGTTCGCACTGGTCGAGACATCCCGCCTGATTGGCCCGCACTCTGCCTTTCAGGCCGAGGGCTGCAAGCTTGTCCTTGAATGATTTCTGCAACTCTCCCTGGCCCGTGGGGTCGCAGCTGCGCCGCGGAGCTCCGGGAGGACGCTGGTTTCCACAAATGAAAATGTGTTTCTCGAACTTCGGCATAATAAAAATGTATAAGATTTACAAAGTTCATGCTCTGAGCCGAACTCACTTCGTCTTTGTCATCCTGAGCGGAGTGACTGTTTCGCGAAGCGAAGCAGCCACGAAGTCGAAGGACCCCTAGCAGGACAACTGGGTTGGAAATCGAGAGATTTTTCCGGCAGCAAATTCCGAAGACAACAGTTGCGAAGAGTATAGGGGTCCTTCGACTTCGCAGTTCCATTCGTAAACGAATGGAACCCCTCCGCTCAGGATGACAGAGGATGAGTTCGGGCAGGAACCGGCAGCGAACTAGTCTAAACCTTCTACAAGGTTCAATCGGCAGTCCGGCGAAAGCTAGTCTTTCAACGGAACCATGTTTTTCTCGCCCTGGCAAAAGGTCGCGACTCGCTGCAATCCGCCTTCGGCCTGCGGCAGCATGCGGACCGGACCGTAGCAATAGACGGCATGGCCGTTTTCGGCAAAGTACCAGCGTCCGCCCTTTCGCGCCTCCGCCTTGGCTGCCGGACGATCGAGCGGGGCCACCGGAGCGGGGGATCGGAACGAGTATCCGTGGAGAGAAATCGATAACAAGAGAGTCGCGAGTACTTTCATAGGAATCCCTGATTGCCTGACCTAAATGGAAATCAAAATCCTGCGTTCATCCCCTTCGTCCGCTGCGTCTCTGGGGGGGCGCTGGGGATGTGCTTTTCCGAATTTACTGGTGCTCTGATTTTTGGCGGTGCCGTGGGGTACCGGTGCCGGCGGCGAGACCATTTGCGGATCGCGCGGGGCACTTTGTCCCGGTGGCAGCTTCTTCTGAGCTTGAGCTCGGGCCTGGGACTCGGCTTGCTGCTTTTGAGTCGCTTTTCCCTTCATGCCGGTGAGCTCAACGCTGTCACTGAAAAGCATTTGAATAAGATTGCGTTGCGAATCGATGGTTCGGCCCTGTTCCACCACCAGCATGGTCAGCAAGCCGTAGGAAACGATGAATAGAATGGTGAGTACGGGCAAAAGCGTGCGTCCAGGTTTGCTCGTCGTCTTATCGCCCGTCAGTTTCCACAAATTGCACCCCGATCTATCGCCTTTGGAGGAGCAGGCATAGTACGGATTGCAGCTTGTACGCCATCACCGGCACTTCTTTTAAGCTATTGACGCATCGAGATTTAACGTGGTTCTGTGGGACGGAGCGTCGGCCTGCAAATGCAACTTGCTGCACATTATAGGTAACCGGGATAAGTTACCGCGGGGTCCCCGATGCGGCTGGAATCAGCCACAGGCAAAGGTTTCCGAGGATTTGGCTTTTAAGTTTGTCGGACGGAAATTCTCTGCGCCGGCAGGCCGACCACAAGTCTCTGATTCGGCATCTTATAGCAGCGCCGAAGTCTGCCGGCGAGGTGGCCGGAGGGTAGCTCTTAAAGGCACTTCCGGATACCGGCTAACTTGTTAGGATTTCGTGGCCTCTATTGCCAAAATTGTCGAAGTACGAAGGAAGCAATCATGAAGAAACTTGCAATCCTCATTTGCCTATCGATTCTGTCGGTGTTCGCGATCGCACAGGAAGACACTCCTCCCGCGGAAAGATTGGAACAAACTCCCACCTTCCGTGTGAATGTGGTCTCGCGGACCACCCGGGCGGTCAATTATCGCCATCGCGGCGGGTCAACAACCGTCGATATTATGGGCACGAGCCTGATGCCGGACATAACCGGTAAAGCCAAGGTAGACAGCAAGAACGGGCGTTTGCAGATCAACGTCGATCTCTCCAAAATGGGGCCTCCGAGTCGCGTGGGTCCGCAATATCTGACTTATGTTCTCGTGGGCGATAACGCCAGAAGGTCGCCCCCAGAACCTGGGTGAGATCGTTCCCGAAGGGAACGGAAAAGCCAGCCTTGAAGTGACCAGCGATCTGCAGGCCTTTGGCCTGATCGTGACTGCGGAGCCTTACTTCTCCGTAACCCGGCCCAGTAATGAGGTTGTGGCTGAAAACATTATCCGGCAGCAGACCAAGGGGTTCGAAGAGGCAATTGACGCTAAATTCGACATGCTTGAAGGCGGTCAATACACCATCGACGTCAATCCCGATCGCCTGCCCTCCGCAGCAGCGGATGCGAAAACGCCACTCACTCTGCTGGAGGCACGAAATGCAGTAGCGATTGCCAAGGCCGCGGGTGCGGCGAAATATGCTCCCGACAGCCTGAGAAAGGCGGAAGACTACCTGGCCCGCGCGGAAGATTACCTGCTGCGCAAACAAGGGAAGACTCCTATCGGCACCGCCGCGCGCGGCGCCACCCAGATGGCTGAAGATGCACGTGTGCTCACCCTTCGCCGTAAGGAACAGGAGCGGATCGCCAACGAAAAACAGGCCATGATGAACAGCCAGCAACAGGCTGAAGCGGAAGCGCGTGCCTCCGCTGAAGCCGAGGCTCAAGCCAGGGCGCAGGCCGAAGAAGATGCCCGCCGGCGCTCACAGGCAGAATCTGACCGGGCGGCCGCCGAACGCGCCCAGGCAGAAGCGCAACAGCAGCAGGCCCAGGCCGATGCGGCTCGGGCTGCGGCGCAGGCCGACCAGCAGAAAGCTGAGGCCGCCGCAGCCGAAGCCATTCGTCAGAAAGAAGCACAACGCCAGCGCCTGCTCGACCAGCTCAACCAGGTGCTTGAAACCAAGGACACCAGCCGAGGCCTGGTAGTCAGCATGCCGGACGTACTTTTTGACACCGGAAGCTACACGCTGAAACCGGCTGCCCGTGAGCGGCTGGCTCGGATTTCAGGCATCGTTCTGGCCTACCCCGACCTGCGCCTGGAAATCGAAGGCCACACCGACAGCGTCGGCAGCGATAGTTACAACCAGACTTTGTCGGAGAAGCGGGCGGCGTCAGTGCGAGACTATCTGGTAAACAACGGCGTCTCCATCAACAACGTAATCGCCCGAGGTTTGGGCAAAGGCAGCCCGGTCGCTGACAACGGCACCGCCGCCGGCCGTAAACTGAATCGCCGCGTCGAAATGATCGTTTCAGGCGATGTGATCGGAACCCAGATCACGCCTGGAGCCACCACGCGGCCAGCTCCGCCACCGCAGTAGACTTACCTAATGATGAAAGGGGTACGACGCGAGTCGTGCCCCTGATCGCCTTGCGTGAAAAGTGAACGAGCGGGAGCCCACCTTAACCCCGTTGTTGCCGATCTCGGTCTAGGGCTCGCAAGTGAGATGGCTGGTCGCGAGCCGGCAGTGATTGCTTCGCGTTCGCGAAGCTATCTCGCAGTCGAAGGACCCCTATAAGCTCCACGAAAAAGGTCATCTCGTTTTATAAAGCGGCACAATCGCCTGCGAAGTATAGCCAGACTCTAGGGGTCCTTCGACTCGTCGAATCGTCCGCAAGCGGACGATCCTGGCTCCCTCAGGATGACAACAAGCCGGTAGGCTTACTCAGTCGTATTTTATTGCGTCATATGCGAACACGAATTGTGGAGGGTCACACGGAGTGGCACTGCTGCAATTTCCCGTGATGGGTAGTAGGATATCGGCTCGCAGAAATGAAATGCGGCTTAAAAACTCTACCCGCCCGCTACTAAAACGGAGTTCACTACTATGCGCAAGCTCATTTCGATAACATCGGTTTTCCTCCTTCTCTTACTTGTGCCCTTCGCGTGGCCGCAGGCCACCAAAACCCCGCTCAACCGGCGGGGACCGAGTGTTGCCGCCGGCAAACAGGGCGTAGTTGTTTCCGGTAAGCCTGCAGCTACTGCAGCCGGCATCAAGATTCTGGAACACGGCGGAAACGCCGCCGACGCGGGCGCCGCCACTCTGCTCGCGTTGTCCGTAACCTACGTCGGCGCATTCTGCGTGGGAGGAGAGATCCCCATTCTGGTTTATAACGCCGAGGGGAAGAACGTGAAGCTGCTGGAGGGACAAGGCGAGGCCCCTCGTGATCCCAACGCCATCGCCTGGTACATGGGACACGGAATCCCGGACGGTGACGTCAAGGCTGCAGCCGTGCCTGGCACAGTCGATGCGATCGTTACCCTGCTGAAAATTTACGGAACCAAGAGCTTTGAGGAGGTCGTACAGCCGACGCTGGCCATTCTGGACGCTGGCGGTCCCACTTGGTACATCGACACCGGCAGCGACAAGAAGATCGAAACCGGTGTGAACTGGCAAGCGGACATGGCGGTGACATTCCGCAAATTGGTCGAGTCGGAAAAGGCCGCGAAAGGCACGCGGGAGCAGAAGTTGCAGGCAGTTTCTGATCGCTTCTATCGCGGTGACATCGCGGATGCCCTGGAAGCCTGGTATATCGAAAAGGGCGGCTTCCTTCGCAAGGCGGATTTGGCCGCGCACAAAACGCCCGTGGTGGATCCGCTGAAAACCACCTACCGTGGCTACACCGTTTATAAGGCTGGTCCGTTGACGCAAGGTCCTTATCTTTCACAGACGCTGCGATTGCTGGAAAGCTTCGACCTTAAGCAGATGGGATTTAATTCGGCGGACTACATCCATACAGTGATTGAGGCGGAGAAGCTGGCGCTCGCAGACCGCGACGAGTATTACGGCGACCCGAATTTTGCGAAGGTGCCGATGCAGCAGTTGCTTTCCGATCAGTACACCGAAATGCGGCGCAAACTAATCGATCCGAAAAAAGCATCTCTCGAACTTCGGCCGGGTGACCCCTACAACATGAAACCAACCAAGCCGCCCACCATCACCGGACCCTGGCAGGGCGGAACCACTGTCATGTGTGTGACGGATAGGTTCGGGAACGTCATCGCCGCTACTCCCAGCGGCCTCTCAAGCACAGCTGGCGTGGCCGGACGCACGGGCATTATTCACGGAGCCCGGCTCAGCAGTCTGAACACCTTTGCGGGAACTCCCAATGTCATCCAGCCCGGCAAGCGGCCCCGAATTACGCTGAGCCCCACGCTGCTTTTCCATGACGATCAACCCGTAATGGCGATCTCGGTAGCGGGAGGCGACATGCAGGATCAGGCGGCCCTCCAGGTCATCCTCAACTACGTGGAGTTCGGCATGAGTCCCGAGGAGGCATTTAAGTCGCCGCGCTTCTCTACCACGCATTTCATCAGCTCCTTCGGCCAGGACCGTGCGAGCCTCGGCAGCCTCTCTTTGCCCGACACTATCCCGGAAGGAGTTCAAGCCGACTTGAGGGCTCGCGGACACGTGGTAACTATCGGCCGCGAAGGAGTGGGCGGAGTGGCGCTCATCGGTATTGATCCCGGCACAAAGCAGGCCACCGGCGTCGGTCCGGCCGCTGGCAAAATGGAATAGATCTCAACCTGTGGAACCGCTCCGATTCTGAAACAAATGCGGTGCTACATCGGCGTTGTGCCATTCCACTCGCTGCATCTGCGGCGTCGGAAACCCGACATCTGGATATATTTTTTACCAACGCATCCCGCCTGTTGCCACAATCGAAGACAGACCTCCATCGGCGGGTGATTGCCTAATCTCGGTCCAGGATGAACGCAAGAAGACTTATGTTGCCCGGCTCTTAGGGGCATCGACGCAAGCCTCACAAAAGTTATATTGCAAATTGGAGAGACGTGAGCCGGAAGCTAAGGCGTGGCTGGAGACAATTCGTTGTTCAATAAGGTCAGGGGACTTCGATGTCAATGCCGCTGAAAAACGAAGGCACAAAATCTAGTTGTCTTCTCTCACCGTGAACATCAATGACCGCATTCGATTCATCAACCACCAGGGTTTAAGGATCCTGGTCGTTGATTTCTCAAATTGTCCGGCTGACGAACTCGAAGGGACAGCTCGCCGCGTTCCGGACTATGTGACGAGCGAACCGCTCGGCTCGGTGTTGATATTGACGAACTTTACCGGCGCCTTGTTTGATCGGGATGCCATTCGTGCCGTGAAGGAAACGGCCGTCTTCGACAAACCATTTGTGAAGAAATCGGCCCTGATTGGGATTGAGGATCTCCCAGTATCGTTTCTTGATGATCTAAAGAAGTATTCCCGGCGAGATCTGCTTAGTTTCGCAACGCGTGAGGAAGCTTTAGACTGGCTCGTCAATCAAGCCTAGCCTTACCCTTCAGCCGTTCTGACTAGTGGCGGATTGCCGATCGACATCCGCGTGCTCCGGCGCCTGGCCGAAACTTCTATCCCGGCCCCTGTTTTCAGCTGCGCGCACAATGAACCCAATAATCCGAACAAGATCGCGAAATCTTGTCCAACAATCAGAGCCGACATCGTCACTTTGTCTCGCGGACAGGAATCCTTGAATCCATTTCTCAAGGAAGTCCCTCGGATGTCAACGCCTGTTTATGGATAAATGGGCCGCCACTTTCCGGGAAGGTAGCGGCCCCGAGAGTCCCGCACGGATCAAACAGGCAAAAGCGGGGCTTTCTTATCGGGCTACTGAACCGAACTGGCGACCGAAGAAAACACGTTATTAGCGTTGGTACCGATCAAGCGAATCGTACCAACTACGATCACGAGAATAACGGCCAACATCACCGCATATTCGGCTATGTCCTGGCCATCCTGATTACTCCAGAGAGTTTGAACGAACTTTTTCATGGGGGATTCTCCTGGAGCTACTTTACTTCCAGGTCCCACCAGTTTTGCGAAAAGTAAGCTTTTAAAGTTACGTTAGTAACAGAGGGAGGTAGGTACGACTACATTTCAATTGGAGAGAGTCCGGAAAGTTGGGATCGCCTTATTCCTTTTTTCCGCCGTCCGAGAGTGGGATTGTCAATAAAAACTCAATAGTAGCTGGTGGAGGTTTGTGGGGCGTCATGAAGCCGCCTGCACATACGGGCGTCGACGTTCCAGTGTCCGCCGAAAGCAAATGGCCACGACAAGAATACCTCCGAAGAGCAGAGTGATGTCGCCGATGCTGAACAGTCCAAGCCACGCTTGATCTGCCAGCAGCGGCAACCGCGTTTGCAAACTCGCGCCCTGCCACATTGGGCTCGCAGGACGCACTGTGGCCGGCATCCCGACCACGGGCATCGACCCGGCATTGCTGTCGGTTACTAGAGCATTCATCCCCAGTCCACAGAGCATTAGCAAAACGCCGGTCCGAACCAACGGAGATCGAACCACACGCAACACGAGCCACAGGATTCCACAGGATGCACACAGCCACATGACTGGGTGTTCCATCCACGCTAATTGGTGCGCCATTATGAAAAAATGCACGATCTACTCCTGATTCAAAAATAAATGGAAATTATGATCGGGCTACGAACTCGATTTCGCGGGGAGGCGTTAGAGCGATTAGACCTCAGTTCGACGCCACATCAAATGGCACAACGGGGTGGGTTCATGGCACAAGAGTAATAACACGGTCCGGAGGCGGACTATTACATCGCCGACTGGATTGAAGCTAAAACACTTTCGGAACAGTCAGAAGCGTTGGTTTTCATACTTGCGAACTATGGAAACGTTTATTTGGATGGCGAGTGGGTTGACATAGTAGTGGACCTTACCGCGTAGCAGGTCGCGAATCGCCCAGATTTCAGGCTGGAATTGCCGAATCTGTTGCGAATGACATGATCGCAAATGTCAGAAAGCCTGGCCCTCTTTCGGAATTTTCAATCTCGCTGGCACCATGACTGAGGCTGCCTCACCAGACGCGGCAGGCGTTGACCGGCATCATGGGCTGACCGGCTTTGCAACCGAAAGCCTTGCCGAACTCCGGCATATTCTGCACTACGCCATTGACCCGAAACTGTCGCGGCGAATGCGGATCGGTTTGCACTTGCAGCCGAAGCTGTTCGGGACGAGTGGCGCCGCACCAGCTCTGGCCGTGTCCTAGAAAGAATTTCTGGATCGGCGTGTAGCCATCCTCTTTTTTCGCGAGGTCGATATTTTTTCTTCTGGCATCGGCCAGGAACGCGATGTAAGCGAGCCGCAGTCCGCCATTGTCGGCGGTGTTTTCGCCCAAGGTCAGTTTGCCATTCACTTTTACATCGTCGACGGCGACAAAGTTGCCGTATTCCTTGACTTCGCAGTCGGCTTTTTCCTCGAAGTGTTTTCCGTCTTCCGCCGTCCACCAATCCGCCAGATTTCCGCTGGCATCGAACTGGCGGCCTTCATCGTCGAACCCATGCGTCAATTCATGCCCGACGATGCCGCCAACGTGCCCGTAGTTTGAAGCGTCCGCCGCGTGGCTGTCATATAGCGGCGACTGCAGAATGCCCGCGGGAAAATTGATGTCATTCATGCTGGGGTTGTAATAAGCATCCACCGTGGCCGGGGTGATCAGCCATTCGCCGCGATCGACCGGCTTGCCGATCTTCGCCAGTTGGCGCCGGCTCTCGAACTCGGTGGCGCGCAACGCATTTCCAAAAGCGTCGTCACGCGCGATCGTCAGCGTGGAGTAATCCCGCCAGCGGTCGGGATATCCAATCTTGTCGGCCACCGCCCGCAGCTTCTCTTTGGCCCGAACTTTCGTCGCCGAACTCATCCAGTCGAGAGTGTCAACGTCCTGGTCCATCGCGCCTTCGATGTCCTTCACCATTTGCAGGGTGGCTGCTTTGTTGGAGGGAGGAAATTCCTGCGCGACATAGACCTGTCCGAGCGCTTCCCCCAGGGCCGCGTCGGTGGCCTGGACACAACGTTTGTAGCGGGCCCGCTGCTCCGGCTGTCCACGCAACTTGCGTCCGTAAAAATCGAAGTGCTCATCATCCAGCGCCTTGGGCAGCACGTACCCCGGGGTGGAAGTGAGCAGTTGCCAGCGCAAATAAGTCTTGATCGTTTCCAGATCGCTGGAGGCAATTACAGCGTTCATTCCCTTGAAGAAGTCAGGATCGGTAACGTTGAGCTCGGTTACCGCCGGCGTGCCGGATGCCGTCAGCAAACGGTCCCAGGCCAGCGACGGAGCCAGATTTGCCAGCTCCGAGACCGGCATCAGATGGTAGATCTTGTTAGGATCACGCCTCGAAGTCACGTCCATCGAAACCTTGGCCAGCGCAGTTTCCAGCTGCATGATGGCCTTGGCGTCGCTGGCGGCTTTTTCTTGCGGCTCGCCGGCCAGCTTGAGCATGTTGGCGATGTGCTGCACGTACTGGACGCGAGTTTTCTCTGGCGCATCGCCGGTTCGAAAATAGTAGTCGCGTTCCGGCAAACCCAACCCGCCCTGATCGACCACGGCGATCTGCTTTCGGGCATCTTTGAAATCCTGTTGTTCGCTGAAGTTCAAAAACGCGTTGACGCCAATCAACTGAAAATGGGCCAGCAACTCGGGCAGCTCGTCTTTGCTCTTGAGCCCCGAGATGCGATCGAACTCAGCTTGCAGCGGCTTCAATCCTTTCTGGTTGATGGCGTCCACATCCATGCAGGCGGCATAGGAGTCGCCAATCTTCTGTTCGTTCGGAGTGCGCCCGGCGCCTCCGGAGGCCGCTTTTTCCAGCATGGCCAGCAGGACATGCTCGGTATAGTCCGCGATCATCGCGCCGGTTCCGTACGCAGAACGGTCGTTGGGAATCGGGTGCAGTTTGGAAAAATTGCCGCAGGCATATTTAAAGAAATCCAGGCAGGGATCGGCGGCGGTATCGATCAATCGCTGGTCCAGACCAGGCAGGAGTTCAGGAACATTTTCAGCGGCTGCCTTGTCTGGACCCGACGTTTGAGCGATGGATGGCACCATCGACGCTGCTACGAGCACGAGCGCGGCTATCATTTGCTTGATCATTTATTTGTCCTTTAAGAGGATGCGGCGGCAACAGACGAATGGGCCCAAGCATTCGACGGGCTTGTCAGGGTTTTGTAAGCAGGTCATCCAAATATGGTTTTCCTATGTCATCCTGAGCGGAGGAGAGCTCTTCGCTTGCGAAGAGCTGTTCGCAGTCGAAGGACCCCTATCAGCGCACAGACCCTTGGTTTTGAGTATCGGGAACTCCGCGTACAGCGCTTCTGCCACTCCTAGGGGTCCTTCGACTACATGGTTGCTTCGCGATCCGAAGCAACCCTTCCGCTCAGGATGACAGTAGTTGATGATCGGGAAGGCAACCGTCGCTATTGCCGCGCATCATTTCCCGCCCATCACCAGTTTGGCGATGGTGGCCAACTGCATGTTCGAAGTACCTTCATAAATCTTGCCGATTTTCGAATCGCGCCAGTATTTTTCGACCGGATAATCCTTGGTGAAACCGTAGCCCCCATAGATTTCTATGGCCAGAGACGTTACCCGCTCTGCTACCTGGGAGCAGAAAAGTTTGGTCATGGCCGCTTCCTTCACGAAAGGAATGCCGGCATCTTTCATGCGAGCCGCGTTATACACCATCAGTCGTGCCGCTTCGATTTCGGTCGCCATCTGTGCAATCTGGAACTGGATGCCCTGAAAATCGGCCAGGGTTTTGCCAAACTGTTTACGCTCCTGCGCGTACTTCGACGCGTACTCCCACGCGCCGCGAGCCACGCCGGCCATCTGCGCCCCAATGCCTATGCGGCCTTCGTTCAAAGTCTCAATCGCGATCTTGTAGCCTTTTCCAACTTCCCCCAGCACGTTGGCCTTCGGTACCTGGCAGTCTTCAAGGATCAACTCACAGGTGGATGAGGCGCGAATTCCCAGCTTGTCTTCTTTCTTGCCCACGGTGAAGCCGGGAAAATCTTTTTCAATCAGGAAAGCCGTGATGCCCTTATATCCGGCCGCCGGATCGACGGTCGCGAATAGCACGAAAAGCCCCGCCTCTTTGCCGTTCGTGATCCAAAGCTTGCGACCGTTGACTACATAATCGCTTCCTTTCAGAGTGGCGCGAGTTTGCAACGCGAACGCGTCCGACCCTGAACCGGCTTCGCTCAATGCGTAAGCGCCACAGGTGTCGGCGGCCATTCGCGGCAGAAAATGCTTCTTCTGCTCTTCATTGCCCCAGCGCAGCAGCGCATTGTTGACCAGCGTATTCTGCACGTCCACGATCACGCCGGCGGAAGCATCCACGCGCGACATTTCCTCGACCGCCAGAATCGCCTCAAAGAACTTTCCGCCGCCACCGCCATACTGCTCGGGGATTTCGATCCCCATGAGACCCAACTGAAAGAACTGCTGGATGAGATCCTTGTCGAATACACCTTTTTCATCCATCTCCCTGACCAGGGGCCTAACTTTCTCATCGGCAAACTGCCGGATGTTGTCGCGAAACATGATTTCGTCTTCTGTGAAAGATGTCAGCGGAGTTGGAGGTGGAAGTTGCAGGGTTGCGTCAGGCATGAAGATACCTTCAGGCTTAGGATGGCAGACTCTGAATTTTAGCACCGGCAGCGGCGAGATATAGTACGGGACATTTGGGAAGTTCCAGGAATAGCCGAGACCGTTGAAGCCTATCGCCAAAGTGCGACAATCACCCCTCCAGTCACAATAAACCCCCCACCCACGAGGACAGATGGCGTCGGAGGAGTGTGGAAGAATGCGACGTTAGCGATCTGAAAGACTACGAACAACGTTGCTACGTACAATCCCGTTACCGTGGCGAATTCTACGGGAGCGAGATTGAGCGAAGTACCGTAGAGCCCGAGCAGTATGAATCCGCCCAGGAAGAGGCCGATCCGCACTGGCAAGCTCGAATGATGCAACGCGATGCGCACCATGGAATCGCCCGACGCTTCGAGAATCGTTGCCAGAAGCACGAAGAGGAAGGTTTTCATACGGCATCCTCTCAGGCTCCCGACTGTGGCGCAAGCACGTCATCCGTACCTGAAGAGGAAAGCCTCGAAGGGATGCGTTCGGAGATCGGGACGACTTTGCGTAGTGAATCAGCTTGCCCGACTGAGAAACTCCTGCAATAACTCGTTGGGAGACGCAAACAAGTTCTGAAGCGGTGGCACCTCCGCGGTTGCGACCACCGCGCCATGAGCAGTGAGTTGCAGGACCGTATAGCCTGCGGTTTCGAACAACTTGATGGTCTCGCGAAGGTTGGTTCTCTGCAGATATTCAAACATTACTATCCGTGGCCGATTCTGGCGCAGGCATTCGATCATCCCGTGCAGCACGCTGTTCTCGTGACCTTCGACATCGATTTTTATGGCGCTGATAGGAGAAGGTAAAAGATGTGCCGCCAGGAATTGGTCAAATTGAATACATGGAACCGTCCGCGTGGGAGCCGAAGTCGTAAAACCCACGACTGTCCGGTTGCAACTGCTCACGCCACCTTCGTCTTCAAACTCGACGCTGCCGGTTGTATCCGACAAGGCCACTTCATGCACCTCAAACTTCAAATGATTGATTTCCAGGTTGGCCCGGGCCCGTGCGGCAGCAACCGGATTGGGCTCGAACAGCCAGGCATACTGCACTTTTTCGGCGAGCAGAAGCGTGATTAGTCCTACGTTGGCTCCGATATCGATCAGCGTGCCAGGTTTCAGGTGTGACCGCAAAAAGAGGATGTCGCGAGAATCGGGAATTTTCGAGTAGATCACACCCGACGACACATCGCAGTCAGGGTAGGCACGAAAACGCAGTCCGTTGAACAATCTGACGAACACGGGACGGCGTACGGTTCGCTTCCACAATTGCCAGGCGAAAAAGAAAAACAGACGTTTGCCACGCTGGCCGCGATTCGAGGGCTCGCGCCAAATGGAACTTAGCACGTAGCCTGCGTTTTTCAAAAAGGATTGCAATTCTGTAGGCTACCACTGAGGACAGCTGATACCGCGAAGCAGAGCGACACAGAAGGGATCCGCCTGAAGTTATTTTTGCAATCCTCCCTGGATGAGCTTCAGCCCGTCGGCTTGCATGATGCGCTGTATCTGGTTGCGCGCGTGCATGGCCCAGGGCCCGGCGGTGTCCAGCTTCACGTAAGCGCGCCAGTGTTTGAGCGCCTTCCGCGGTTCTTTCGTTTTTTCGTAGGCCAGAGCCAGGTTGTAGTGGGCGTCAGCATAGGTGGGCGCCAGTTGCAGAGCGGTGGTGTAAGTCTGAATAGCGTCGGCGACCCGTCCGGTTTCGTCCAGCACGTTGCCCAGATCGAAGTGGGCCAGCGCATACCGGGGGTCGACCGCGATGGCGCTGCGGTAATGTCTTTCCGCCAAAGCATATTCCTGCCGGTTGTAGTGGAGGGTTCCCAGATTGATATGGGCCGCAGCATGGTCGGGATCAAGGTCCAGGACCTGCTGGTACATCTCAATGGCTTGTCCTTGCTGGCTCGGGTCTTCTTCCAGGGAAATCCCCCGCGCGAATAGCTCGGCCGCATCGGTCGCCGGCGCCGTGTCACGGCGGCTGGAGATCGGAGTGCTGCTGCTCACCACTCGCTGTCCCGGAGAAAAGTCAAACATGAACTGTCCGGCAATGGGTTCAACCACTTTCCCCTGATGACGGAAGGCGATGCGGTGGCCGGTGGTGAAAGCACCTGCCTCGAGCAAGGGGTTTTGCATGCCCGCCACTTGCTTCAACATAGCTTCGAGCGACTGCCGAATGACCGCGGGCCGCACCTTGCGCGCGCACAGGTCTCGTACTTTCTTGATTTGCAACAGCTCGAAAAAGGAATAGCTCTCTGCGGCTGCCACCAGGCCGGCCTTTTCCCAGGACGCTAACTGGCGAGCCGTCACCCTGAGGATGCGCAGCAGATCTGCTTGACTGTAGCGATGCACGATGGTTTGTTTATGAAACTCTACTCATATTATCGGAAAAGTTAATACTTGTTGGCAAGGGGAAACTAGTCGGAAAGGGAATCTGAAACGCCAACTTGCCCATTTTGAAGTGCAATCTGGCGTGGAAAAAAGGACATGTCTGAAATATCGCTTACGCGAGACGCCGATCAGGGTGTTATCGAACTGTGAAAATCAGGAAGTAGTCCATGCCGTCCTTGACGAAATTTTCCTGCTGCACCAGTCGATAGCCGGCCTCTTTCGCTTCCCGGATAACCACGTCCTTTGCGATACCGTGGTTCTCGCCATTGCCGTTGCGATCGATCACTCCTACCCGCGCCCCGGAATTCAGAGATGACCGCAGCTTGCGCAGCAGATCGATCGGCTGTGCCACCTCGTGATAAGTCTTTAACAGGAGTACGGCATCAACCGGACCTGGCAGGAGCGGATCGTCGGGCTTGCCCAGAACCGTTTTTACGTTGTGCAAATTCTCTTTTTGCACTCGAGCCTCGATGTAGCGGATCGATTCCGGATTAATGTCCACCGCATAGACCAATCCGCCATCGCCGACACGTTTCGCAGCCCGCACCGTGAACCAGCCGGATCCGGCTCCAACGTCAGCTACATTTTTTCCGGGAACTATACCGAGAATATCCATAACCCGGTCGATCTGCAGGCGCTGCTCTCGCCCGGGAGAATCAAAAATGGTGAGGTCCCCGGTGTAGGGATCACTGGTCTTGCGCCCCTCGGTCGGCACCGATTGCACCGCTTGGGCAAAGCCACCTGCGACGTAGATTTGGAGGAGGAAAAGCGCGATCAAAGCCGAACGCTTGAAGGACCACGAAGGCATCCGCTGGAACTGCATGAGTCAATTTTAAACGATTGGCGGAGTGCCTGAACCGCTACCGCCGTACCAAATCACCGACTGGAGAGCTGGAGCCGACGAGCGGACTTGAACCGCTGACCTGCCGATTACGAATCGGCTGCTCTACCAACTGAGCTACGTCGGCCTTGACTTCGATTCTATCTGCGAGCGCTGAGAGCGTAAAGACAGTCGTTGGTCGATAGTCGTTGGAATCGCTGCATGGTCGTTCGTCGTCCGCCGTCGGTCAATCAACTCCGCGGACCAGCTGCCGTTGCGTTGTTGAATGATTGAAATCTCTCCATTCGAATAGATTTGCCAATCACCACCGACCGACGACCGAGCAATGGTTTGCCAGCGACCAATGACGGACGACCGACGACCAAAGACAAACAACCGACGGCAAAAAAAAAGGCCACCCTGGCAAAGGGGCAGCCTTCTCTTTTTAGGGAGAATAGTTCCAACGGGGCAAAAAACCGTCAAAACTTTCTGGCGAAATCTTATGAGCCGAAAAAGGGGTTCGTCAAGCGATTTTAGGAAAATAAATATCTTTGGATTCAACAACTTACAAAATAGGTTAACAGGGTTTCAAAGCGGTCCGTTTTCGCCGCTTGCGCCGGCTTTACTCTCCTAAACGGCTTTGATTGATGGGCTTACCTTCGAATCGGAGGCCTCACTCTGACCCTCGGACAAGTTCAGGGATATGAAATCCAGGTCCTTTTCCCGGTGCAGCACCCGCTCCGGCAAGATGTGATTGAAGAAGATACGAATCCCGCCAAACGCGAGGCCGGCGACGCCCGCGAACACGATCAGAATCCCGCAAAGCAGGAAAACATTGATCAGCAAATTTCCAAGATTATTTTTCTTTCCCTGAAAAGTGTTCTCGTTCCAGGTTACGTCAGCTTCGTAGTTGACTGCGCTCAGCAGCGCTCCTGCGTCCGACTTCGAAATCGTTCCAGTTGCGATTGCAACGATAGGACCGGTGCGCTTGTCGAAGATTGCCGCCTGACTGCCCGCAGCTGAGTGCGGGTTGGACTGGTTGGCAGCGTCGATGCGGCGTAGATGCTCTGCGGCAATCTGCGGCGTTGGATACTCAATCAGAATCAACGTCGCCAGGCCATCGGAAGTCTGGTAGTTGCCCACCGCTACCTCGGCGCTGTTGCTGAAATCCACCAGTTCGGAGGAAAGAGGCCCTCCGATCTTCTCAAGGCCCGCCGGCCCGACCACGTATTTGGCGCTGTTCTTCACATAACCGGACTTGGGAAGATACTGCGGCAGGATGGGCAGATTGCGGGCATTTCCCACCGGCAAAGGTAGCGCCCCCGCCAGTTCGCGCAATTCGGCGGTCGACATGGCGCTGAGTTTTTCAAAGACCGCGTCCACCAGGATGTTGCCGCGGTAGAACAGCACGCGCTCGTTCAGCGACGCGCCCTGATCCGGAATCGATTCCTTGAGCATCTGCGGCATCTTGTAATAAGTAAAAGCGCCGTAGGCTCCGCTCGCGTCACCGAACCGGATCGCCTTGAGATCGACCTTGCGGCCATCCTCGCGAGTGTAAGTGCCGGATTCAAAATCAGTCAGCCCGTATTCCTTGAGCAAGGCCGCGTTTACGGAGTCGGCGACTGCAGGGTTGCTGCTGGTGCGGCTTGGACCCGAAAGATGCCACCCGCCAAATTGCGGAGGAAGAATCGAAGAAGACCTTTGTGTGGATGGGGATGATGTGGCCGGGGGTTGTGTGGTCGCGTGCGATTCGCCCGCGAAGGCAGCGCCCAACAAAATCAGAACGGGAAGAAATTTAGTCAACATAAGACCACATGGGCAGGAAGGCCCTTTTACTTAGACTACAGAGGAGGCTGGAAAGTTTCCATCAGATGCGGGGACGCATTCTTGGTAGAGACGTCATCCTGAGCCCGGCTTCAGCCGGGTGAAGGATCTCGCGCGGAGCGCACGAACCTCGACGGACCGTGACGATTCGCGCTGGATCCTTCACGGCCTGAAGGCCGTTCGGGATGACGTCGTGTAAATAAAAGGAGTGCGTGTGCCCAAAGCCTACTGGCCGTCGCCTTTATCGATCTTGCTCGCCACTTTTACGCCGCTCAGGCCACTTACATACTTCGAAATTCCACGGTACAGCGATTCTGCAATACGTTGCCGGTAGTCCGAGGTTTTCAGCCTGCGTTCGTCGCCGGGGTTGCTGACGAATGAGATCTCGGCCAGGATTGACGGCATATTCGCGCCGATGAGCACAATGAACGGCGCCTTCTTGATTCCGCGATCGCGAACTCCCGGGCTCTTCACCGCCAGCCCGGTATGCAGCGCGCGCTGGACGTTGGTGGCAAACTCGCGCGATTCCTCAATCTTTTCTTTCAATGCGATCTTTTTCACCAGATCCTGAAGTTCATGAATGGATTTATCCGACGCGGCATTTTCGCGGGCGGCCACGTCCAGAGCTTCGGCTGACGAGGTGAAGTTCAAATAGTAGGTTTCGACTCCGCGCGCATCCGGATCACGGCTCGAATTCGCATGGATCGACACAAACAAGTCTGCCTGCTCCTGATTGGCGATCGATGTGCGAGTTTCGAGTGGAATAAAGGTATCGTCCTTGCGGGTGAAAACCACGTCGGCGCCCATGCGTCCCTGCAGCAATTTGCCCAGCCGCCGGCCGACATCGAGCACCAGGTCTTTCTCTTCCAAGCCGTTGGGACCGATGGTGCCGGTATCGTGGCCGCCATGGCCCGGATCGATAACAATTTTCCCAATCTTCAGTCCCAAAGCGCGGATCAACGAGCGATCGCCATTAGCCGTGGGCGAAGCTTCATGCACGTCGGGAAAAACCACAACCGGCTTAAGCTTGCCCCGATTTCCGCTCCTGCCGGAAGCAGGCAGGGTAAGCGTTGAGGCGGGCAACGGTACCGCTGACTTGGCTGCAGGTTTCACCACTGGAGGCTCGATTTTCTCCAAGGTAGCGGCACTCTGGGCGTCGTCAACATCATCCTCGACCACGATTTTTTTGGGAACACTCGAGTTCGATATCGAATTGCCGGTTACCGGCAAGGGATTGTTCGCAGTGCTTCCAACCTTTCCGGTGGACGCCGGCGGGCTGGTGCGGGCAACCGGTACATCCTGCGAAAGCTTGCCATTCTGCGAGTCAGCCTCTTCGGATTTCGAGGATGTTTGCGCTGCCTTGTTCTTCCCCCGAACGTCGATGACCAACCTCGGCGGATCGGCCAGGAGCACAGTGGTGTATTCGGAGTTGTCCTCAACTTCGAGAACGATCCGGGACTTTCCCGGCTGGAACTGCGCCAGCCGTATCTTTTTCAGAAGCCCGTCGTCAACATCGACGGACTTGAGCAAAGAAGGGGTCACACTGGTTTCGAGCAGATCGAAAAAAATACGCTCGGGATGTTCAATGCGCTGAGAATCGAACTTGATGGGCTTTTCCAGGCCGATCGCAACTCTCGTGTATTCGGGTGTGGACCAGTGCCGGATGCTAGTGACGCGGTTCGTCTTGACGCTCTCGCTGGCGTCCTCGGAATCGTCTCCATCAGCCGCATTGTCGGCTGCACTCGGCTTCGTGGTTTTGCCGGAGCTAAGTTTCTCGGAAGCTGTTTTTGTCTCCGGGAAGCCGTCTTCCTCGGAGTTCCCGGCAATCTTCGATCTCAGGCCGGCCTGCTGGACCGGCTCGGAGAGCGCTTCGCGGGCCTGTTCTGCAAGATGATTGCGAGGATAGCGGCGAACGAACTCCTCAAACGCCGCTTTGGCCTGCGCCGGGTCTTTCAAGTCGTCCTGGTAAATCTGTCCGATGGCGAACAGCGCATCGAAGCGGCCGCGGCTGCCGGGATATTCGCGACGAAGAAATTTGTATTGACCAACAGCGGCGCGCAGAACTTTGGGATCGTTGAAGCGCCGCCCCATATCGGTAAGTAATTCCGCTACAGCGACCACGCTGGGATCTGCTTTGGAAGAAGCCGGCGAGCCGTAATAGACCCGGCGGTAGGCGGTGATTGTGCGCTGGTACAGGATACGTGATTGCTGGCCCGGGGGCAGGCTGTTCAAAGACTCCCGCAAACGTTCCGCGGCGGAAAACTGGGTCGAGGCCCAAGCCTCGCTCTTGCCGCGCGCCTGCAAGGGCAGCGCCGGGAGCACCAGCAGGAGCAGAGCCGCACCCAGACGCCTCGCGCGTTGGCCTCGATCGGAAGTCTTCAATTTTCCAGCCTGTCGTCGCTCGCCCGTTGTGACCTGTTCTGGTGGCTGATCCTGCTAAAGGTTTTAGTTTAGTCGGTGTTGCTGAAATAGAGAATGCCCCGGTCGTCCCGCTTCATGGTCACCGGCTCGTGAATGGGACTGCTCAGGATCTGGTACCCGGGAACCGCTCCCGCGTAATAGAGCTGGGTGATGCGCTTGACGTAGTTGCGGGTTTCGCGGAAGTGCGGAATCCCGGCGCTTCTGGCGACCGCGCCCGCGCCAGCATTGTAAGCCGCCAGGCTCAGTCTGACGTCGCCACCGTAGCTTTCCATCAGCCTTTTGAGATGCCGGACGCCAGCATCCACGTTCTGCTGCGGATCGAACGGATTGACAACATTCAGCGATCTGGCCGTCTGCGGCATCAGCTGCATCAGACCCATGGCCCCGGTGCGGGAAACCGCATTGGGGTTGAAGTTCGATTCCACTTTGATGACGGCGCGCACCAGGCTGGGATCAACGTTGTGCCGGGTAGCCGCCAGTTCAATCGCGGCGTCGATTTCCTGCTGGGTGAATGGCTTGCCGCGCACAAAGCTCGAAACCTGCTCGGAAGTGCTTACTTCAGCCGCAGCCGAACGCGCCGCCCGCACATTCGCCGGCGGAATCGATTTCCAGCGGTGCGCAGTCGGACTCCAGTATACGAGCCCGCTGCTGCGCGGAATGCTCGCAGCGCGGTTTGATGGCGCTAACGGTATTTCGTCATTAACGTAGACTTTGCGGCCGGAACCGTCGACGCTGCTGGTGATATTGGCGGATTGTGCCCGCAAATATGGCGGGGCGAATGAAAGAAAGGTCGCGAGTACGGGACTAGCCATCAGGGCGATTTGCAGGCGTTTTCGCATAGCCGGGTTTAGAACGTGCACGCGGACAGACAAATACCCCGCGCCTACCTACCCGGAACCTGACGGAGAAAACCAACCAGAGTGAGGCGATTATAGGCTGCGGCTAATCCTCTAGCAATGAATCTAAAGGCCAATTGAACCACCGAAGTAATACCGCAATTGATTGATAATATAGATATTTAAGCAGCCGGTTGGTTACCGGTAGACGGTCACGGCTGTTGCTTGGGACCTTCGCGGATCTTTGCGTCGTTTGCGGTTAGGAGTTATCTGTGACAGACCACCCAAATCTCAACCGCAAAGTTCGCAGATGAGGACGACCGCTGCTTTTACCTCTTTAGTACGCTTGTAGTAGGCTGCCTGCGTCAACCATGAATCAGATCGCGCCTCTTCCCGAAGCTCCTAATTCCCTCATGCTCTACGGTTTCTGGTATCGGGCCCTGCCCAGCGAGCAGGTCGGCGGAGGCGTGCTGCAGAAAGCCACGTTGCTCGAAACCCCCTTGGCCATCGGACGCGATCGCCAGGGGCGTCCCTTTGCTTTGCACGATGCTTGCCCGCATCGCGGGATGCCGCTCTCTTATGGCAACTTCGACGGCGAGCAGGTGGAATGCAGCTATCACGGCTGGCGTTTCGACGGACAGACCGGGCAGTGCCGCCTTATTCCTTCGCTCACCGCCGATCAGAAGCTGAAGATTGATCGCATCTACGCCGGCAGCTATCCCTGCGAAGAGCACGACGACTTCGTATGGGTTTTCGTTCCCGAGCCACCGCCGGCGGGAGCGGGATTTACTAAAGCGCAACCCGCTCCTACCCCGCCGCCCCGGGTGCCTGCTTTCAGCGATAAATACGAAATGGCATATCTTTCCGCTGAGCTGCCCTGCAGCGTTGACCACGGAATCATCGGGTTGATGGATCCGGCGCATGGGCCGTTCGTGCATCAGGCATGGTGGTGGCGTAGCCGCAGCAGCATCCACGAGAAGCAAAAGAATTTCGAGCCTATCCCAAATGGCTTTCGTATGAGCGCGCACACGCCCAGCGCCAACAGCGCACCTTACAAGCTTTTGCGGCTGTATGCAGACGCGGAATCGATCACCACTACGATTGATTTTGTTTTGCCCAACCTGCGGCTGGAAACCATTCGCGCCGGCAAATACTGGTTTTCATCTTTGACGACCGTAACTCCCATCACCCGAAGCCACTGCCGCATCGATGTGGTAGCGGCGTGGAACATTTTTCGCTGGATGCCGCTGGGGCCTCAGCTGCTCAAGTTTGTGTTTGCGAAATTTGTAGAACAAGACCGCCGGACGATGGAACTGCAGTCCGAAGGGCTGAAGCATGATCCGCACCTGATGCTGATCGACGACGCCGACCGTCCCGCCAAGTGGTATTTCGCGCTGAAGGCGGCACTCCTGGAATCGCGACGGACGGGAAATGAGATGAAGCATCCTCTGGCGGGGCCGGTCACGCTGAAGTGGAGGAGTTAGCCCTCCACCAGCCACTCCAACGCTTCTTCCCGCGTCTTGAACAACGGCAACTCCCGCTGCGAAAACGATTTTAAGTGCTCGTAGAAAATCTTCGGCAGGTTTTCTGTTCCTACCCAGGCTGAGCGCTTGAGGTAGGGACGGTCAATAACCAGGGCCGGCTTAATGGCCTCAACGCCCTTTTTATCAACCTTCGAGCCGCTAAAATCCGCTAAAAGGAGGACCGAACCGCGGGCTTCGGCCGTGATCCTGGATAGAGCCAGCGGCAAGAGCTCCACCAATTCTTCGGGTGAAAAAT
The DNA here is from genome assembly GCA_963733545.1 of Terriglobia bacterium. Lineage (GTDB taxonomy): Bacteria > Acidobacteriota > Terriglobia > Terriglobales > Acidobacteriaceae > JAIQFF01. The sequence continues at coordinate 1,028,510 of CAVTDQ010000007.1, read as the reverse complement.
TGGTAGCGTCGATCAGCAGAATCTTCTTACCCTTGTGGCTGATGAAACGAATGCGATCTTTCATCCGCCCTCCTGAGAACTGAGAACTGGAATCTGACAACTGATCTTAATTTCCCAACAACGTTTCCACTACGCCGTACACATCTCCGAGAGCGGCATCCAAAGCGCCGGGATCTTTGCCGCCGGCTTCAGCCAGATCAGGCCTGCCGCCCCCCTTGCCGCCAACTTTCTGAGCCACCGGTCCTATGACTTTCCCCGCCTGTATTCTGCCGGTCAGGTCTTTGGTTACGCCGGCAATCAGCGACACGCTTCCGTTCGTGGCTGAACCCAGTACGACGACGCCCGATCCCAACTTGTCGCGCAGTTGATCGACCAGCGTGCGCATCTGCCCGCGCTCCAGATTGTCCACGCGATGGGCCAAAACTTTTATGCCGCGAACTTCTTTGATCTGATCGGTGATCGAGGCTACCGAAGACGATGCCGATTTCATCCGTGCCTGGTCGAGTTCGCGAACCAGCCGCTTGATCTCTGCATCTTTCTTTTCCAGCTCGGCTTTCAAGGCTTCGGCCGGCGACAGCGAAGTCTCTCCGGACGCGGGCGCTCCATCCTTTCGCGCTTTTTGCGAAAGGGCAGGTCCGGCAAAGCTGGCGACTACGTTTTCCAGTTGATGATCCTGCTGGAAGTGATGCAGCGAGCCTTCACCGGTCACCGCCTCAATACGCCGCACGCCCGAGGAGACGCTGCCTTCCTTCAGAACTTTAATCAGTCCGATCTCGCCGGTCTGCGAAGTGTGGGTGCCGCCGCACAGCTCGGTCGAGAAGTCGCCGATTTTTATCACCCGAACCGTGTCGCCGTACTTCTCTCCAAACAACGCCATCGCTTTGTACTCGTTGACCGCGACATCGATGGGCACGTTCTCGATGACTTCTATTTTCTGGTTGCGTAAGACTTCTTTGTTAATGATGTCTTCGATGTCCTGCAATTCTTCGTCCGCCACCCCGGAGAAATGGGAAAAATCAAAACGCAGATGGTTGGGCGCCACCAGCGATCCCGCCTGCTTCACATGCTTGCCCAGAACTTCACGCAGACCCGCCTGCAACAGGTGAGTGGCGGTGTGGTTGCGCATGGTTGCATTTCGAATGTCGACATCGACCACGGCATCGACTTTGTCTCCCACCCGGAGAGTGGATTTCATGGCCACCTGGTGCGCGCGCACTCCCTGGACGGGGTAATAGCAGCCTCTGACTTCGGCAATCACAGTATTGTGATCGTCGCTGTAAAACCATCCGCGGTCGCCTACTTGTCCGCCGGACTCAGCGTAAAATGGAGTGTGGTCGAGAATAATTTCGCCTTCTTCGCCGGGCTTCAGTTCCTGCGCGCCCTGCCCGTTGTGAATGATGGCGAGAACTTCGCAGCCGTTTGAACGGGTCTGGCTGTAACCTTCGAAGGTCGACTTCGGCAGTTGCTGATAGGCGGGATTGGCGGTTTGTTTCGCTGCGCCCTTCCACGAGGCGCGAGCGCGTTCGCGCTGCTCCTGCATGGCACGATCGAAGCCTGCCTGGTCGAAGGCGATTCCTTGATCGCGAGCAGCGTCCTGCATGAAGTCGAGCGGCATTCCGAAGGTGTCATAAAGCTGGAAAGCATCGTCGCCGTCTAGTCGAACTGACCTTTCCCGAACATCCGAAAGATCATGTGTCGACTCTCCGGTAACGGCGTTCAACACCGCCCGCAATGATTGATCCGATGTTCCAGTAAACCCCCTGTGAGCCACAACCAAAAGATCTTCCAGTTTCTTGAGTCCGACATCCAAAGTGTGGGCGAACCGTTGCTCCTCCGACAGCACTGTCTTTGAGACACGGTCCGCGGATTCGTTCAATTCCGGATATGCATCGTGCATCAGTTCGCGAACAGCAAAAACCATCTCATACAGAAACGGCTTCTCGTAGCCGAGCAATCTTCCATGTGTAATGGCGCGGCGAATGATTTTGCGCAGCACGTACCCACGGCCTTCGTTCGAAGGCAGCACGCCGTCGGAAATCAGGAAAGTCGCCGCCCGCGAGTGATCCGCGATAACCCGGAGCGACGCAGCCGATTTCGCATGCGTTTCTTTTTCTAGTTCTTTTTTGAGCGAGGCTCCCGTCAATTCAGCCGCGCGCTTGATCAGCGGAGTGAACAAATCGGTGTCGTAATTTGAGATTACTCCCTGCAAAACCGCCGTGACCCGCTCCAGGCCCATCCCCGTATCGATCGACGGCTTGGGCAGCGGAGTCAGCTTCCCGGCGGCATCGCGGTCGAACTGCATGAAGACCAGATTCCACAACTCGACATAGCGCCCGCAATCGCAGCCAAAGGCGCAATCGGCGTGGCTCTGATCGGATGCGACGATGCCCATGTCGTAATGAATCTCGCTGCAGGGGCCGCAGGGACCGGTGTCGCCCATCTGCCAGAAGTTGTCTTTTAGTCCGAATTCGAAAATGCGGTCTTTGGGGACGCCCTGGCCGATCCACAACTCATAAGCTTCCGCGTCGCGCTGCATGCTGCCTTCGCCGTTGAAGATGGTGACGTACAGCTTGTTCTTATCGATGCCGAACCATTGCGGCGAAGTGATCAGCTCCCAGGCGTAGGCGATAGCGTCTTTTTTGAAATAGTCGCCAAAAGAAAAGTTACCCAGCATCTCGAAAAATGTGTGATGCCGGTTTGTGAAGCCGACATTTTCGAGATCGTTATGCTTGCCGCCGGCGCGCACGCATTTCTGCGACGTCGTGGCCCGGTTGTAATCGCGTTTTTCCAATCCGAGGAAGACGTCCTTGAACTGGTTCATGCCCGCATTGGTGAACAGCAACGTTGGGTCGTTCTGTGGGACGAGCGACGAGGAATGAACCTCGCGGTGTCCCTTTTGAACGAAAAAGTCCAGAAATTTGCGGCGGATTTCGGAGCCGGTCAGCATGGTTTCTATTTCGATTCTACATCGGGAAAAGGACATCGCGCCGATGCGCTCGATGTTCGCCCGTCACGGAATCAGAAGCCGGCGCGGGCTGAAGATGGTTGGTTTCATTATCAAAAGAAGTTGACGTCATCCTGAGCCCGGCTTCGGCCGGGTGAAGGATCTCGCGCGAAGCGGAAGGGGTGTATGTAGTGGGGTTTTGATCGAACATGTCCGAGGCGGTCCACGCTGGACCCTTCGCGGCCTTGCGGCCGCTCAGGGTGACGTCAAAATACGATAGTGGCAACAGACGGGTGACAGCGGGCCGGGCTGGGACGCTGGCGCACGAGCGGGGCGCTCGCCTCTACATTTTCCCCCGGCACGATACCGGCCTGCTCTTTGAGGCAGAAGTTTTTCGAGCAGCCTTGCCAGCTATTTCTTCAGTTCGTCGCCGGTTTTTTCCGCGCCTCTTTTAACGTCGTGGCCTACATCCTCGGTGCCCCGCTTGATGCCGTGGCCAGTCTTTTTGGCGACGTGTCCGGTATCTTTGGCGGCATCCTTGGTGACATCAGCGGTTTTGTCCGCAGCCTTTTCGGTTCCGTGCGCGGTCTTGCGCGCGACCTTCTTGGTGCCGTGGGCTGTGTCTTTGGCAGCATCCTTGGTTGCGTCAGCGGTTTTATCCGCTGCTCTTTCGGTGCCGTGGGCGGTCTTACGCGCAACTTTCTTGGTGCCCCGGGCCGTGTCTTTAGCGGCATCGGCAGTCTTGTCCCCAGCCTTGTCGACGTCAGCTCCGACGCTCTGCGCATAGGCGAGAGATGCCAGGCCAAGTAAGATTGCTGCGGTCGTCAATGTCCATTTTGCTTTCATACTTCCTCCAGTAAGGTGAAACGGCATCTGCATTATAGGGGTAAACGCGACACTGTGCTTGGTGCCGGCTACTCCTCAGTGGCGCTGACTTCTTTGCATCTTCACGGACGTATTTATCGGGGGCAAACCTTTTACCGCAAAGGTCGCTAAGAAAAGCCGCAAAGGTCGAGAAACGCAGCACCGGTGAGCGTAGCTCATTCCAGTTCTCCTTCCAGCGCGGTCAGGGTTTCATCATCTATATCCCATTTTTTAAGAATGGCGAAAATTGTCTTGGCTGCGAAACCGGCTCGCATCAGCTGCCGGAAGATGCGCGCGGCATCTTTCTGATTTTGTGGCTTCCGCAGGCGTTTGCGCTGCAGGTATGCGCGGGCCTGTTTCTCGTCGTTTACATCGTCGTAAACCGCATCCACCGCGGTGTCGATTACTTCGCCGTGCACGCCTTTCGATTTCAGATCGGTAATCACGCGCCTGCGCCCGAATTTTTCATTGTCACGGCGAAATGACGAGAACGCCGCCGCATACTTCGCGTCGTTCAGATATCCCTGGTCTTTCAAGCGGCGAATCACTAACTCCACCAGCGTCCTGCCGTACTCGGTGTCGGCGTCAACCCGCGGCCGCAACAGGCGTTTGAGTTCGGCAACCGATCGCATGCGCCGGGCCAGTGCGCCGACTGCGTACTCGTAAAGCACGTCTTCCGAATCGGTCTTCTTAGGGCGGGGGAACGGCATGTTGAACGATTCTGTTTCAGCTATGTAAATTGTTGTAAAAACAGCGCTCTGCGGCTCACCACCGCGATCGCACGGAACTCCTGTACTGCCAACTACGTATACACCAACGGAGAGTGAAATTCAGGAAATGAGCTTCGCGGCGGGATGGTGACTTTCCCCCCAACGCGTCGTCTATTCATGAAAAGAAATCAGGAGTCAGTCATGCTAACGATCGATGTGGAAAAAAACGGCGAAGTGGCGGTGGTGCATTGCAGCGGCCGGTTGGTGCGCGGGGTTGAGGTCTGTTCGCTCCGGACCGCCGTGGTTTCTCAGCAGACTACGCGGGTAGTGGTGCTGGATCTCTCCCAGGTTGAGTTCATGGACGCAGGCGGCTTGAACTCCCTGGTCTCGCTGCTGCACTGGACGCGTAACCACGGAATTCTTCTCAAGCTGATGCAGCCCTCGCGTCTGGTCTACGAGATGATCACCCGTACCCGCCTGAACCGGGTGTTCGATATGTCGTCGCTGCATGACGTCATTACCATCCTGGCTGGCGCGGATTGTGCCCAGGCCAAGTTTGCAGCTGGATTTGTGCCTCACGCACTGGCTGCGAAATAGCACCGTCTGAGGTATGTCCGGTAAGAATTAAAAAAGGGACGCGATAAACGCGTCCCTGAATTTTTCGCAGTAAGCTCTGCCCAGCCCCCATACAGCCGCTTTAGCGACCGCCGAATCCTGTCTGCTGCATGGCATTGCGGGAAATGTCGCTGGTCGAAGAAACGCCCTGCATCCGCAGTTTGAAATCGTCGGCGTTGGATGCGTTTTCCAAAGCGGTTTCGTAGTTAATCAATCCTGCCTGGAACAAATCCCACAAAGACTGATCGAAGGTCTGCATGCCGTACTGCGAAGTTCCGGCGGAGATCGCGTCGCGGACGGCGCGCGTCTTTTCCGGAACCAGAATACATTCGCGGATGTACGCGGTGTTAATCATGACTTCGACAGCCGGTACACGGCCGTCGCCATCGCAACGTCGGACCAGACGTTGACTGATGACGGCGCGCAGCACCGCGGCGAGTTGCAGACGAATCTGCTTCTGCTCCGGCGGCGGGAAGATGGCGATAATACGGTTGATGGTTTCGACCGCATCCAGAGTGTGCAAAGTCGAGAAAACCATGTGACCGGTTTCGGCGGCGTGCAGCGCGGTGCCGATGGTTTCGAGGTCGCGCATTTCGCCGACCAGGATGACGTCGGGATCCTGACGCAGAGAAGCTCGCAACGCGGCGCCGAATGACGGCGTGTCTACTTCCACTTCGCGCTGGTTGACGTATCCCTTCTTGTCGCGATGCAGAAATTCGATTGGATCTTCGATGGTGATGATGTGCTCGGCGCGCGTGGAGTTGATGCGGTCCACCATGGCGGCCAGAGTGGTCGACTTACCGGAACCGGTGACGCCAGTGACGAGGATCAGGCCGCGCGGCATTTCGCAAACCTGTTCCACAATTTTCGGCAGGTAGAGTTCGTCGAGCGCGCGAATCTTGGTAGGAATGACGCGCAGTACCAGCCCGACGTTGCCACGCTGCTGGAAAACGTTCACACGGAAGCGGCCCAGTCCGGCGACGCCGTAGGCCATGTCAATTTCCGTGGTCTCTTTGAATTTCTGTTTTTGCCGCGCCGACATCATGCTGAAGGCCATGGTCAGCATATCTTCGGCGCTGACGCGCGGCTGGTCGGTCAATGGAGTCAAGTCGCCATCGACCCGTAGATGGGGATAGTTGCCTACCTTCAAATGCAGATCGGAGGCCCGGCGCTCCATGGCAATGCGCAGCAAATCGTCAATGTTCATTCGACACTTCCCCCAGATAACCTCCCGTATGATGACCTGAAAAGTCACTCTTCCCAAGATGACCTTGGTAACGGAACAGGACGCTGCAGGGGCGAGCCTTTGGATTGTCAGAGTGCGCACCCTCACCTCAATCTGTCATCCCGAGCGGAGGAGAAAGTTAGCGAAGCGAATTTCCGCGCATTCGAAGGACCCCTATAAGCGAACCGGTAGCGAAAGCAGGCGTTAAATTCTCAGAATCAAACTGATTTCAGTTCGCAGGGCTCTTTCGACTCCGCTCAGGATGACACAATTTTTGGTAGACTTAGTCCATGGACTTAGTCTAGTCTAACCAAATGGAAGTCAACATCCATGAGGCCAAAACCCATTTCTCGCGCCTCTTACAGCGGGTTGCCGCGGGGGAAGAGGTTGTCATCGCCCGGGCCGGTGTGCCGGTGGCGCGTCTGGTGCCTGTCATTCAGAAGTCTAATGCCCGCCCTCTCGGCTTTGCCCGGGGCGAGGTCTGGGTCGCTGATGATTTTGATGCGCCCCTGCCAGACGATTTGCTGAAGCAATTTTATGGGGGCACACTCCCCAAATTGACTCGCTCGCCTGGCCGCAAACGCAAATGAAATACCTGTTGGATACCGTAGCCTGGCTTTGGAGCGTCCATGCCGACGAAAAATTGAGCCAGAATGCACACGACCTCCTTGAAAACGGAAAAGAGGATGTGTACCTGTCCGCCGCGAGCTCCTGGGAGTTGAGCATCAAGATGCGGCTCGGCAAACTGAATTTACCCGGATCTCCGGCACAAATCGTACCGGCTTACATGGCCAGGCAGAACCTGCTTTCAATCGCCGTAACCCATTTGCATGCGGTAAAAGTGTACGATCTTCCGCCGCACCACTCCGATCCTTTCGACCGCTTGATTATTGCCCAGGCTATGGTCGAAGGAATGACGGTGCTGACCTCGGATCGAATCTTCGCAAAATATCCTGTGGATGTGGTGTGGTGCGATAAGTGAATGCTGCAGTCGATTTACATCACAGAAATGTTGCCGATCCGGTGCGGAAAGTAAGAAGGGCGCCATCCCCGGCGCCCTTCACCTATCGTTTAATTATCTGAAAATCACGGATCTGAAACTCTACACACCGACTGGCTGTTTGCTGTCGACTGCAACCGGGGTCAGCCACTTGTGCTTGTCCGGCTTTTCGCCGCGAACGATGGCGTAAAACTCTTTCTGTATAGCGTTGGTGATGGGACCAGTCTTGCCCTTGCCGATGGAAATCTTGTCCACGGAACGAATCGGAGTGACTTCCGCGGCGGTGCCGGTAAAGAAAACTTCGTCCGCAATGTAGAGCATTTCGCGGGGAATACCTTGCTCAGTCACCGGGATGCCCAGATCGCGGGCAATCTGAAGCACAGACTCGCGGGTGATTCCGGGGAGAACCGAATTACTTAGAGGCGCGGTATTCAGTACGCCGTTACGCACCGCGAAAACATTTTCACCCGAGCCTTCGCTTACATATCCATTGGCGTCGAGCGCAATACCTTCGACGTATCCGTTGACCACGGCTTCCATTTTTATGAGTTGCGAATTCATGTAGTTGGCAGCGGACTTGGCCATGGCGGGCAGCGTGTTAGGCGCGATCCGTGTCCACGACGAAATGCAGACGTCGGCTCCTTCGCCGGAATCGGACGAAAGGTATTTTCCCCAGGGATAGTTGACGATGTAGACCTCGGTGGGCGAGTTGAACGGATTTACTCCGGCTTCCCCGTAACCGCGCAGCACGATAGGACGGATGTAGCAGGGCCAGACCCCGTTATTTCGGACCACGTCGGACATTCCGGCAATCAGCTCTTCCGCGGTGAAATCCACGTCGATGCGATAAATCTTGGCGGAATCGAGCAGCCGCTGCATGTGTTCCTGGGCCCGGAAGATAGCCGGACCGCTGGGCAGGGCATAGCAGCGAACCCCCTCGAATACCGACGAGCCATAGTGAATCACGTGCGACATCACGTGGATCTGGGCGCTATCCCAGGGAATGAGTTTGCCGTTGTGCCAGATTTTCTCGGTCTTTTGGATGGCCATGAATACTCCTGCTTCCTGCAGCAATTATAACCGAGGCTCTGGAGCGGCCGTATGCCGCTTCGGCGATGAAACGCGGTTACACAGGTAATCGGCAAACTACTAGGGAAGGTTCATTCGACCAGCAAGTAGTGTGATGTGAGCTTTCAGTGATTGCACTGATCGCAACGGCGGCAGGGCGGGCCGAATCGCCGGGTAACAATAACAAAAATTTGAAGAGTGAATCGCCGGGAGTGCATAGGTCCTTCGTCGGGATTCCTTCGCTTTACGAAGGAATCCGCTTCCTCAGGATGACAGGCGTTCAGTAACTTCTGAAATTTAGATTTTGATTGTCATCCTGAGCGCAGCGAAGGACCTATGCATTTTCGCGCTAAGGGATATTCCGATTCTCAGTTAGCTGGATGAGGAACGCTCGCCTGCACGGTTCCTCGCAGTTCGTCTCCGCGAAAATATTTGCCTTTGGCCGCCGCCATCTCTGGCATGGCAGCGTAGGGCTTGCTGTAGTCGTTGGCGGCATTCCAGAAAAGAAAGCCGATGCCGCCCTTATTCTTGGCGGTGATCACCTGGGCTTCGATGTATTGCGGCGAATAAGTCTTGGTTCTCCAGCGGAAGGCCTGCAGCCAGGGTCGGATCACCACGCCGCTGCCCTGAGTAATCTTTTCGAAGCGAACCATCGATTCGCCGATGAAGTGCTCGGGCGCGTCGCCGGGATGGGCGATGCCGTCCATACCGAAGAAGTGCGACGGGTAAATCATGGGCGAAAGCACGTCGCAATATTTCGCCATGCGCACGATGTCCTGACCGGTGTGAGCCAGATCGACTGGACGCTGCCAGGCCATGATTCCGAACACGTCCAGCGACAACAGCGCGCCCGTGGGATGAAGTTCGGCGTAGGCATGTTTAAGGAAGTCGGCAATTACGTCGGAGCGGTGCCAATCAGGATGTTCAGTCTGAAAGTAGAAGCTGGCATCTTTCTGGTCGCCTTCGGCGGGAAAGCGCACGTAGTCAAACTGGATTTCGTCGGCTCCGGCTTCGGCAGCTTTTTTGGCCAGGGCAATATCGTACTCCTGCACTTTAGGCTGGGAAGGGTCGGTCCAGACCAGTTTGCCGTTCTCGCGCCAGGCTTCTCCGGTCTTATGCGACTTCACCGCCAGCTCGGGATGAGTCTCGACCAGCCGCTGGTCCCGGAACATGGCCACCCGGGCGATGGCGTGCAGGTTCTGTGAATGCAGGAAGTGGATGAACTTCGGCAGATCGTGAAAAACGGTATGGTGATTCCCCAGCAGCGGGTGATCGAAGGCGATGGTCACACTGCCGTCGCTGTCCTTGATATCAAATACGACCGCGTTTCCGCCCACCTCACGCCAGTGCCGGATAATACGTATCCCGTGGTCACTCGCGGCCATAAGACCGGTCAAGTAGATAGCCCGGACTTCGTAGTCGCGATCGACCGGAACCGATTTTTCCACAATCGGAGCCGGCAGCAGGCCAGGAATGATGACCTGCTGACCGGCTTTCAGGAAGGTGCTGTGGAAATCTCCGTTGGCTTTGCGGATGGCGTCGCCAAGTTCACTCGAAGTTAGGTACGACGTTTGAGAGAGATAGCGCCGGGCGATGACCGGGATACTGTCGCCGCGCTTGGCGACATAGAGCGCGCTTCCCGGCGGGGCCACGGTCAATGAGGGCTCGGGAGCTTTAGCAACCAGATGCGCTGCCGGCCGGGACGCGCGTACCAGTTCGGCGTGGGCGGTCTGCGCCATGGCCGGCGCGACCGCAAGAGTCACTAAACTGCAAGAAAGAAGGACGATAAGCTTGAATCGTTTGGGCCCAGAATGACGCAAAGTGTTCTCCGTGGAAACCGCTGTTTTCACGGATGCTAGCGTCGGGCAAACCCCCTCGCCAGTTACGTCGGACCGTAGTCAGGCGCTCCGCTGGCTCGGTCGTGGTAACCAGAGAACTTCCAGCTAGTGGCAAAGTATTTCCCTTTCCCCAAACGCTGCTGCGGAGTAACCGTGCCTTTTTTGGCAGGCTCCGCATCTAACCCATACAGACAGATAGGAATTAGCTGATCTCTGAGGATGGAGGCTGGTTTGCAGTAATCGTATTGCCGAAGCGAGGAGAGTGACAGAATTTGTCCTTCTCCGAGACGAGATGGCGGACCCGCTGTTCCAGAAGTACAGGGGCCTACGAAAGGAAACGCAGGGCCAGACCCATTATGAAAACCGTCGTCAACACCATGCTGGATCCAACACGCCGCTCCAATGATGCCCGGGAATTCGAAAGCGCCCTTCGCCGCCGAATCGTCGGTCAGGACCAGGCCGTCGAAAAAGTGGTCGAAATCTATCAGATGTTTTTAGCTGGTCTGAATCCGCCTGGCCGCCCTGTCGGAAATCTTCTGTTTCTCGGGCCCACCGGCTCGGGAAAGACTCGCGTTGTCGAAGCCATGGCGGAATCGCTTTTTGGTGACGCTCGCGCCTGTATCAAAATTGACTGCGCCGAATTTCAGCACTCCCACGAGATCGCCAAGCTGATCGGTTCGCCTCCGGGATACCTGGGGCATCGCGAGACCCATCCGCTGCTGACTCAGGAAGCTCTGAACCAGTGGCACTCCGAAACCTTGAAGCTCTCGATCCTGCTTTTCGACGAAATCGAAAAAGCTTCCGACTCGCTCTGGCAGCTGCTGCTCGGCATCCTGGACAAAGCCACTCTGACTCTGGGCGACAATCGCCGGGTTGACCTGTCGCAGTGCATCATCATCATGACCTCGAACCTGGGGGCGGGTGAGATGAGCAACATGGTGGACGGTGGACTGGGCTTCGTGCAAAAGTCCACTCAAGTGGACGCGGCTTTCGACGAGAAAATCAACCGCACCGCGGTTGACGCCGCCCGGCGCAAGTTCAGCCCTGAGTTCATGAACCGCATCGACAAGTCCGTGGTTTTCAGAACTCTGCGCGGAGAACATTTGCAGCAGATTCTGGAAATCGAACTGGGGATGGTGCAGCAACGAATCCTGATGGCATCCGCCGTTAACCAGTTTGTTTTCAGCTGCACTCCGAAGGTGAAGAGTTTTCTGCTGCACGAGGGCACGGATCCTAAATATGGCGCCCGGCACTTGAAGCGCGCCATCGAACGGCACATCGTCTTCCAGCTGGCTAATCTGGTGGCAACCGGACAGATCAAGCTGGGCGACTTTATCCGGATCGACATGAGTCCTGAAGGCAAGCTCATGTTTATCAAGGAAGCCGAAAACGCGATGGTTCCCATGCTGCTCGAACGTCACGGGGCAGCCGCGGGAGCGCTTCCCATGGCACGCCAGGCGCGTACCGTGGCCCGGCGCGAATTCGGCGCCACCGGCACATTAGACAGCAAGTAATTTCGTTTTAAAGTAACTCGAACAAGGTGCCGGGCAGCCGGCACCTTTTTTATTTGCAGGGACCTTCCAGACCCGCCACGACTAAAAGAACATCATTGAGGGCGGCGGGCGAGGGCGCCCGCGCTACACCGACCCGCCTGAAAGCATCTAAAATGGAGAAATGATAAGGCTGAATCCTTTAGTCGCTCGCTGCCTGGCGGTTGCTGTAGCTTTTTCTGTCACTGCACAGGCCCGGGTGACGCCGTCGCACGGTTTCAACATGTTTTCGGCCCAGGAAGAAGTGCAGGCGGGGCAGCAATCCGCCTCCCAGGTATCCAAGCAGCTTCCGGTACTTCCTGACTCAGACCCAGTCTCCATCTACGTGCAGCGTTTGGGACAGCAACTGGCCTCGCATGCTCCGGGCGAGAAATGGCCTTACACCTTCCACGTGGTGAATCAGAAAGAAATTAACGCCTTCGCTCTACCCGGCGGACCTGTTTTTGTAAATCTGGGGACGATCCAGGCCGCGGACAACGAAGCCGAACTCGCCGGCGTGATGGCACACGAAATCTCGCACGTGGTTCAGCGCCACGGCACCCGCGCAGCCACTAAACAGATGGCGGCGCAACTGCCGCTGGCCATTTTTGGCGGCGTGATGGGGCAGGGCGCTCTCTCGCAAATGGCGCAGATGGGACTTGGCTTTGGAGTGGGTTCTTACTTCTTGAGGAATTCCCGGAAATCTGAATCTGAAGCCGACCTGCTGGGAACCGACATCATGTATGACAGTGGGTTCAATCCGCGCGCCATGTCCGACTTCTTCAACAAGCTTGAGCACGAAGGCGGCTCGCGTGGACCGCAGTTTTTCAGCGACCACCCTGACCCCGGCAATCGTGCCCAGGCGGTAGCGGCGGAAGTTGGCACACTGCCGCGAAAGACTAACTACCGCAGCGACAGTCCGGAGTTTCGCGACATCAAGCAGCGGGTTGCCGGAATGCGCCCACTCACGGCACAGCAGATTGCCGCCCACCAGAATTCCGCAATAACTGCTGCCCCTGGGAGTGTTCAACCCAGCACCAGCCTGCGCAGCTTCAGTCATCGTGATTTTGACATTTCCTATCCGGACAGCTGGCAGGTTTTTGGTGACAAGAATTCCGCGCTCACCATCGCTCCCCAGAATGGGGTCTCGCAGAACGCAGTCGCGTACGGAGTCATGATCAATACCTTCGAACCGGAAAATGCGAACACCAGTCTCGATCAGGCGTCCCACGAACTGCTGGCATCGCTGCGCCAGTCCAATCCCGACCTGCGAGTGATCGGGCAGGACGAAAACATACGAGTAAATGGCGTATCCGGGAAATCGGTAGACCTGGTGGGAAATTCCCCGCTGCACGATCAGAACGGGCGTCCCACTCAGGAGCGCGACTGGGTGGTAGCCATGATGCGCAGTGACGGCAGCCTCGTCTACGTAGTCTCGATCGCTCCGGAAAAAGACTTCGAGTCGCTGCGACCCACCTTCGAACAGATGCTGAAGTCGCTGCGGCTGCGGTGAAAAGACGGACGTCGGGCGCTGGGTGTCAGACTTCGGACCTCAGACCTCAGACGTCACTTTTTTTAGCTTGTCATCTTGAGCGGGAGAAGCGCCTCGCTCGCGAGGCGCTTCTTGCAGTCGAAAGACCTGCTGTTTCTGTAACTGAAGTCGTGCAACTTCCCGTAGGCGCTTTTTTTCGGTAGCGCCAGTTCCGCTGCGCGCTGGATCCTTCACCCGGCTGAAGCCGGGCTCAGGATGACGTCAAAATTTCAGGGGATCGGGAGCACCGTTCTGGTCCATCGCTCAGGTGTTGACGTCATCCTGAACGGCCGCAGGCCGTGAACGATCCAGCGGGAACTGGCACGACAGTTGCCGATTGAAACTGCGACCCCGGCTCATCTTCCAGCAGGCTCCGAATCGACTTCGGCAGAAAGCAGATCCCTCGGCTTCGCTGGGATGACAAGTTGTGGAAGTAGCGCCGAAGTGCGCAGTCTGACGCCCGACGCCCGCTGTCCGCGCTCACTTCCTGAGATCGCTTGCCCAGTTTGTTACCAGAACCAGCGGTGTGGGAGTGTTTTCCGGATAGGTGTTGAAGATAAGTCGCTGCCCGTCCGGGGCCACATCGTACGGGTTTCCCACCGGGCCAAGATAGCTGACTTGGAATAATGAATGCACGGGATCGAGCTCGAACTCTGTGCTCTTCGTCTCGACTGCGGCGGCGTTGATCGAACCGTCGACTCCGGCAAACCAGATTTCCTTGCTGTCCCCGCGCCAGACGGGGAAAGTGCCTCCGTTTTGTGAAACCTGCCACTTGCCTTCGCCGCCGGGAAAGTGGGTTACGTAAACTTCCTCGCGCCCGGATTCGGTTGAACTATAAGCCAGCCACCGGCCATCGGGCGAAAGGCGAAACTGGACGATTCTCGTCTGAGGAGATGAAGCCTGCAAAACCAGAAATGGCTTCTTGTCGCCGGTCAGAGGAAGAGCCCACACTGTCGCGCTTGGTCCTCGCTGCTCGGTGTGAACCAGATAGCGGCCATCGGGCGAGAACTGCGGTTGCAGCAACGTGACCGGATCCCCGTTGTGACCGCCATCCATAAGGACTTCTTCCTGGCCGCCACCATTTGCCAGCCGCGAAACCAGCGAAGTGCCGGTGATTGTGGTTGCTCCTTGCTGGCGTACAAAAATCACCCGCTGGCCGTCCGCCGACCAGGACGGCATCAGATTAGTTCCACCACCAAAAGTAAGGCGGGTTCGCGATCCACGAACCAAGTCGAATATCCAGATGTCGGCCTGAGGATCGCCCAGAGAAATAGCCAACCGTTTGCCGTCCGGAGAAATTCTGCCGCTACCCTTGTAAAATGCACGCTCCCCGACCTTTGCTAACGTTTTTCCGGTGCGGTCGAGCCAAGAAAGATCGGTTCCCAGCAGCTTCGATCCCGGCTCGTAGACCAGCACGCCGTTTTGGCTGGCTGCGAATGTGGTATGCCATGTTCCCGAATCGTATTCCGTCAGATTCGCCACCGACAAAGGTTCGCCGGAAACTTTTCCCGTCGCCGGATCGAACTTCTGCGCCTGCAACTGGGACTGGAGATGGTAGATCAGATAACCGGAGGCATATTGGGCCCCGGAATCAGAGTCGAGCACGCGTTTAAAGGAACCGTCCTCCAACGATCCGAAATAAATCCCCTGGTCCGGATCGCCTGCGTGATTGGTGGCGAAGAACAAGAAGTGTTTGCCATCAGGCAGGAAAAAGGGCCAGCGATGGGTCGTATGTTTGCCGGTTTCAAATTTGGTCAGGCGCACAGGAGATCCGCCCGCCGCGCTGATCCGCCACAGCGAATCGCGGTAATCGGGTTCGTAAATGATTACGTTGTCCTGGTTCCAGGAGCCTCCTCGCGGGTTGGGGGCATCGGCCAGAACCGTGATCGGCCCGCCCGATGCCAGCACTTTCTTGAGCCGGCCATCGGCGAAGAATCCGAGAAATTTTCCGTCCGCCGACCAGAAAGGAAACGAAGCGCCCTCGGTGCCTTCGATTTTCTTTGCCGTCAGATCGCTCAGCGATTGCACCCAGATGGAACTGCGTTCTTTCTGGTTGCGGATGCAGAACGCTACCAAGGTACCGTCGGCGGTGATTGCGGGCGGCCCCGAAAAGTCGCCGGTGAAATCGAAGCTCATCTCCACCGGCGGAGGTAAGAACGATCGCATGGTCCGCGCGGACTCGTGCTCGCGCAAATTCGACCACACAAGAGCCGTCAGCAACGCCGCGACCACCGCGGCCCACGGTAAGTATTCAAGCCAGCGACGCCGAGGCGGAACCGAAGGCGCAGGGGCAACGCCGGAACCACCGCTCGCAACCCAGCGCAACTCGCGGGCAATGTCGGCTGCATTCTGCCAACGCGATTCCGGATCTTTTGCCAGGCAATCCTGGACCACGTGATTGAGCGCAGCTGGAGCCGAGGGCTGAGAGACGGTAATCGCTTCCGGATCTTTCTCCAGGATTGCCGAGGCTACCGAGATCTGACTCTTTCCCTCGAAGGCGCGTTTGCCGGTGATCATTTCGTAGAGCACACATCCGAAGCTGAAAATATCGCTGCGGGCGTCGGCCTCTTGCCCCTGCAGGACTTCGGGCGCCATGAACTGGAAGGTGCCGACAATCGAACCCTGCTGGGTAAGAGCGGCGGGCGGCCCGCTGAGCACCGACAAATTCATGGTGGGAGTGGAAGGTGTGAGCTGAGTCGCGCCGCTGAGAGTTTGAGAACTGAGCAGACCGGACGAGGGTTTGGCCAAGCCGAAATCCAGCAGCTTGGCCCCCGCCGGAGTCAGCATGATGTTTCCCGGCTTAAGATCGCGGTGCACGATGCCGGCGCGGTGAGCTTTCTCCAGCGCATCGCAAATCTGTATGCCGCACTCCAATGCCTGCCTCACAGGCAGAGGCCCCTTCTGAAGGCGGGCGTCCAGGCTCTCGCCCTGAACATACTCCATCACCAGATAATCCGTTCCATCCTGGCTGCCGACATCGTGGAGCACGCAAATGTGCGGATGGTTCAGCGAAGAAATTGCTCGAGCCTCACGCTCGAAACGCTGTTTGGCTTCTGGGTTGGAGGAAAGATGCGAAGGCAGAATCTTGACTGCGACAGTGCGGTCCAGGCGGGTGTCGCGGGCGCGGTACACTTCACCCATGCCGCCGGCGCCGAGCGGCGACTGAATCTCATAGGGTCCAAGTTTTGTGCCTGCGGCAAGAGCCATCGGTGGGCGCCATTATATCCTTGCGGAGAGGGTGGCCTTCGGCCTTCGACCTTGGACTTCAGGCTCGGAAGGCGATGACAATTGCGAAAAGGTCTGGCAGTGAGATGAAAAGAGGCAAGCAAAACCGTGCCGAAGTCTGAGGTCCGAAGTCTGAGGTCCGCTTCTCTACCCACCTTGCTTCAAATCAGTGAGCACTTGCCGGGCTATTTCTTTTAACGTCTCAAACACCCCGGGGCCCTGGAAGGCGACCGCTTCGATCATGGGTTCGTTTTTGCGGCGAAGTTGTTTGGACAGCGCATCCACGGGCAGCACATTGGGAAGATCGCGTTTGTTCAGCTGCAGGACGTACGGGATCTTATTAAAGTCGTACCCGTGCTCTTTCAGATTGGCCATCAGGTTATCGAGGGCTTCGACGTTCGCGTCCATGCGTTCTTCCTGAGAGTCGGCGACGAAGACGATGCCATCCACGCCCCGCAGAATCAACTTCCGGCTGGCGTCATAGAACACCTGGCCGGGCACGGTATAGAGGTGAATACGAGTCTTGAAGCCGCGGACCGACCCCAAATCCAGGGGCAGAAAATCGAAGAACAGGGTACGTTCCGTCTCCGTGGCCAGCGAGATCATTTTGCCCTTCTGCTGCTCTGCGGTCTTCTGGTAGATGAACTGAAGATTCGTCGTCTTGCCGCCCAATCCGGCGCCGTAATAGACGATCTTGCAGTTGATCTCGCGGGCTGCGAAGTTGATGAAACTCAAGACTTCCCTCGAAACCAGGGGCTGGTTCGCCTGGAAGCGAACCGGTCCCGATTGAAATTGTGCTTGATACTGCTGGTTTTATACCACACGGCCGAGTATGAACGGCAGGTTACTCAGGTTACTTGTACAACACCGGCCAGGGGATTGCAGATTTCAGATTTTGGATTTCAGATTGAAATCCCCGCCTGGATGGACTTCCTGGCGACTCCCTGGCGGCCTTCGCGGTAAAGCTTTTAACCGCAAAGAGCGCCAAGGATTCCGCAAAGTTCGCAAAAGGATTTCAAATCTGAAATCTTAAATCTGCAATCGTCTCCTACCGCGCCAACCCCACCGGATAGTAGCCTTCTTTTGCCGTGACCTTCAGGTCGGGACGGGCGATCCTTACTTCGATTTCGCGGTGAGTATTGCTGGGGGTGGCGTGGGTCAGATATCCCAGGGTGTATTGATTGCGGGCGTCTCCCAGGGTGCGGGCATAGGTGTTCTCGATGGCGTCGCGGGTAAAGCCGGGAAGAATTTCGCCGCCGGTGGCGCTGGCGTACCTGGGCAGAGCATTGCTATAGCCCAATCTCGAGCCGGTGAGCGGTACATGTAACTTTTGCAGGGAGCCGTATAGCGGGATAGCCGAATTCTCGATGGCCACGCCGTAGACCTGAATTCCGTTCGACAATAACACCTTCAAGGTATCACTGTAGCTGGCATTGCTGCCGTACTCGCGACCGTCGCTGATGATAAAAATTACCTTCCGCCGGGCGCGTTCCCGCTTGCGTAATTCTAGGGCCGCGGCCACGATGGCGTCGTTCAACACGTGCGATTCTTTGGGCGGATTGATGGTGCGGGGCGCGCCGGCATCGACGGGAACACCGTTTACGATCGGCCCCTGCGGTCCCATGGGCCCGCTGACTACCGGTGGTCCGTTGTTCCTTCCAGTGATCATCTTCAGGCTGTCCAGGGCAGCATTCAACTGGCGCCCGACCGCGGCAAAATCGGTCATCTTGGTCACGCTGCTGCTGTAGGTGTAAAGCGAAACTTCGTCAAACTGGCTGAACGAGCCTTGCAGGGCACTGAAAGTCTGGATCACCTTTTGCACCGCGACATCCGGCATGCCTGTGTCGAAAATCACCGCAGCCGACAGGGCGAAAGGGTCGGTGGTGAAGAAATTGAGGTTTTGCTTCTTCCCGTCTTCAAAGACCGAGAAATCTCTGGAAAGCAAACCATTCACCAGACGTCCCGAGTCATCTTTTACCATCACCGGAACGAGTACCTGGTTCACGTTGGTTACAACCTTGTACAGCTCTTCGTTACTGCTGCCCGGGGCGCCGGACGTCCCTGCCGGAACTGTCTTCACGTTGAAGGGAGGTGCGGGCGAGACTCCCGGGGCATAAACCGGATCTTCCGATGAACTGGTCGGCGGCGCCTGGTTCGAGGGTGGCGGCGGCTGGTCCGGGGCGGGATGCTGATCGCGTGGCGCCGGGCCGGGCGGAGGCGCGTTGGGAAAAGGCCGTGTGGAAGAAGGTGCGTCCGGAATGTCCTGCTTCGAATCCGGCTGCTGCTGGGCACCAATCGTCCCCGAAAGCAGGCTCAAAGCCAGGCCCATCGTTGCCAAAGCCTTAGACGTTCTACCCATCGCTGAAGACACGCTGGACCCTCTCCGTCTACCTGTGCATTGATTATTCGGATGCTGAGACTCGGGGTTTCGTGCATCTAACCCTGATGGAATAGACTAACAAAAAGTACGGGAGAATATCTGGATGGAGAAAGTCGGCAGGGTGCAGGCATTTGCAGTCCCAATTTTGGCGACCGCCATGCTGGCTGCCGGCCCATTGTTTGCGACCCCGGCATTTTCGCAGCAGCTTCCGCACCTCGCAGGCACACCTGACTCGGACAATCCGCCGCAGGAAGACCAGAGCCACGAGCAGGACCAATCGATCAGCACCCTGAAAGTGAACGTCAACGTTGTCCAGCTTTTCTTCAACGTCAAAGACAAAAAGGGTGGGTTGATTCCCAACTTGACCAAGGACGACTTTCAGATCCTCGAAGATGGCAAGCCCCAACCCATCAAATACTTTACCGCCGAGTCCAATTTACCTTTGACCCTGGGCATTCTGATCGATTCCAGCGGCAGCCAGCAACGCGTCCTGGAAATGGAAAAGGAAGTTGGGGGCAACTTTCTGAGTGAAATTCTGCGGCCCAAGGATTTGGCGTTCGTCATCAGCTTCGACGTCGACTCCAATCTGCTGCAGGACTTTACCAACTCCTCGCGCCAGCTAAGGGCAGCCCTCAACAGCGCCCGCATCAATGCCCCGATGGGTAATTGCGGCGGCATCCCGGGACAAGGCGGCGGGCCGGTACCCTGCGGCTCGACCGGCCCCAAAGGTACCGTGCTTTATGACACCGTCTATGCCGCTTCCCACGATGAGTTGGCCAAAGAAGTAGGACGTAAAGCCATGATCCTTCTTACCGACGGAGAAGACCAGGGCAGCCAGCTCAGAATCAATGATGCGATTGAAGCGGCGCAGAAAGCGGATTCCATCTGTTACGTCCTGCTCATCGCGGATCGCGGGTTTTATGGATTTGGCGGATACTCCGGTGATCGCGAGATGAAGAAGCTGGCCAGCGAAACCGGCGGGCGGGTCATTGAAGTCGGGAATAAAATGGACAAGCTCAAAGAGGCCTTTGATCAGATCGCGCAGGAGCTGCGCAGTCAGTACAACGTCGGATATACGCCCACCAATACCGCGCTGGACGGGACCTTCCGGCGTGTAGAAATTCACACTACAAAAAAAGACTACAAGATACAGGCCCGCACCGGCTATTACGCCGTGCCCAAAAAAGATTAAAGATTCGGTCACGATCCGACCTACGGTTTGGATTTCCACTAAGATATGAAGATCAGAAACTTTGGCAGGTAACCTATGCCCAAATTTGTCATTGAACGCGAGATACCGAATGTGGGGAGCCTCACCGACAGCGAGTTCCAGGCGCTCGCGCAAAAGTCAGTCAGGATTCTCAAGGAGATGGGCCCGGAGATTCAGTGGCTGCACAGCTATGTTACGGGCAACAAGATTTACTGCGTATATCTTGCGCCGGATGAGGCTACGATCATGGAACACGCACGCAGAGGGGGCTTTCCCGCCAACCGGGTTTCTGCCGTCCGCCGCATGATCGATCCCACGACTGCGGAATGATCCATTCTCTTCTCCTCTGATTTGATTTCCGTCATGGTTCGCACGCTGTGCGGATAGCTTTCTCCGGCGGCATTGTCCAGCCATCCATCCACGCTGCGGCTGCTATCGTCGGAGATATTGACTGGCGAGCCAGTTCTAGAGCTTTGTCCAACTGCGCTTGCTCGGCAAAAGATAAAGGTGCGCTCAGGACGTGCCGCATCGCCGCAGCCGCCCCGGCGAATCGCAACGCGCTCTCAGGTTTCCCCTGGGTCGCTGCGGAACAGGCCAGACAATCAAGAAGGCGGGCCATTCCGCGTTTCTGGCCTAACTCCTGAAATAACTTCATGCTTTCAAAATAATGCGAACGCGAGGTTTCGTAGTCCCTCTGATCGCGGGCGAGATTTCCCAGATCGACCAGGCATCCGGCGACACCCCACTGGTCACCGATGTCCCTGAAGATTGCCAGGCTATGCCCGTACAGACCACGCGCGAACTCCTTGTCACCCTGCTCCTGGGCTACGTCACCTTCGTAGTTAAGGGACCACGCCATCCCGTTGCGATCGCCTAATTCGGTGAACATGGTGAGGCACTCTTCGAAGAGCAATCGAGCGAGACTGTAATCACCTTGCAGTTTGACCACACTGGCCAGGTTGCTAAGCGAGCGTGCCACCATGGCGCGATCGTCCAACATTCGCCAGACGGCGAGATTCTCTTCAAATAACGAACGCGAAGCCTCGAGGTCTCCACGATTTCGTGCGATCGCAGCCAGAGCATTCAACGCGATTCCCACACCCCGCACATCATCCAGTTCGCGGGCGATGTCCCGGCTTTCCTCGAGCAACCCTCGCGCTTCGGTGTAATCGCCCTGTTCGCCTGCGAGCACACCGGCGGCAAAGAGTGCACGGACACGCAGGCTGGAACGCGAGGTTGCGGCTTCCAGTTTGAGCAGTTGTCTCAGCCGGTCACGGGCTTCGGTCAGGTGCTCTCTCATCTCCCAGAAAGGAAAGAGGGCGGCCCCGAGGCGCAGTCCCCACTCGGCGTTGCCGGTTTCCGTCATCCACTCCATGGCGGCGCGGAAATTGTCGTGCTCAGCATCGAAAACCAGGGCCCAGTCTGATCGCGCGCCGGCAACCTGTGATGAGAAGTCTTCCGCCAGCACCAGGCAGTAGGCGGCATGAGCGCGACGGGTAGCACTCTCCTCTCCGCTGGCTGACAGGTGTTCAAGTCCGTATTCAAGAATCGTATCCAGCAAGACGAAACGGGATTCGCCGTACGTCGTTTCAATCTGTCCTACCAGGCTCTTGTCCACCAGCGACGCCATCCCGTCAAGCACGTCGAGATCGAGGTCCTGTTTGGTATTGCAGACTGCCTCGACTTCTTCGAGGGTGCAGCCGCCTGCAAATACCGAGACCCGGCGGAAAAGCATTTGTTCAGCCGGGCTGAGCAGGTCATAGCTCCAGTCGATAGTTCCGCGCAGCGTCTGCTGCCGCAAGGGCAGATCTTTCGCTCCACCGGTCAGTAACTGGAGGCAGCTTTCCAGGCGAGCTTGCATCTCGGAAGGCGAGAGCAACTTAATACGGGCGGCTGCGAGTTCAATCGCCAGAGGTAATCCGTCGAGACGGGTGCAAATCGTCGCTACCGCCAGAACATTTTCGTCGGTAAGCTCGAAATTAGGTTTGACTGCAGCCGCGCGTTCCAGAAAAAGAGCCACCGCCGGATTCCGTGAAAATTCCTGAAGCGACGAAATGGATTGAAAGTCGGGCAATTCGAGGGAGGGAACCGGGAATTCCTGTTCGCCATAGACGTGCAAGGGTGCGCGGCTGGTCACCAGCAATTTCAACCTGGGAGCAATACTGAGCAGCTGGGCCACCGCCGGCGCGGCAGCGAGCAGATGTTCAAAATTGTCGAAGCACAGCAGCAAATCCGTGCGCAGGTCGCGGAAGTACTCTTTCAGGCTCTCGATCGTCACCTGGCGGCCGGTCTGCCGCATACCCAGGGCTTGGGCGATGAGCGACGGAATCATGGCGGGATCGTGTGCGCCGGCCAGCGGAATAAAAAATACTCCGCCAGGGAAATTACCGGCAATCGCAGCGGCAACCTGAAGTCCCAGGCGCGATTTGCCGATTCCTCCGGGGCCGGTGAGGGTCACCAGGTGGACGCTGTCGCGCAGCAACAATTCCTTCACCTGTTCGACTTCCTGTTCACGCCCGATCAGTGCAGTTCTTTGCGTGGGAAGATTGCTGAGCCGAGGTGGCGAGTGCAGCGATGGCGCTTCTGACAAACGGTCGCGTATGGTGGCCAGATCGCGGGCCAGGTCACGCGTGGACGCGTATCGATCCCGAGGGCTTTTGTTCAGGCAGCGGTCGATCGCCCACGCCAGAGGCGCGGGAACCTGCGGATTCAGCGAGACCACAGGTTCCGGCTGATCGCGAAGAATAGCGGCCAGGGTCTCCGCCTTGCTGCTGCCCGGAAAGCTGCGCTTACCCGTCACCATTTCGTACATGACCGATCCGAACGAGAACTGGTCGGACTGAAAATCTACCGGCAGACCGTTGGCTTGTTCCGGAGACATGTACTCGAGTGTGCCCATCACCATCCCGGGAAGAGTTCGAGTCGGACCGACGGTTTCAGCTTCCCTCAGCTTTTGCAGATCGGGTTCCACCAGCTTTGCGATTCCGAAGTCGAGAATTTTTACGAAGCCATCGCGAGTGACCATGATGTTTTCCGGCTTCAAGTCGCGATGGACGACGCCGGCTTCGTGAGCCTTCGCCAGCCCATCGGCAGCCTGCGCGGCAATGGGGATGGCGTTCTGCAAAGGGATTGGGCCGGCCAGGAGCATGTCGCGCAGGAGCGTTCCCTCGACAAGCTCCATTGCGATGTAGTAAGTATGGTTAACCTGGCCGAGCTCAAAAATGGTGATGATATTCGGATGGTTTAGCGCCGATGCGGCACGCGCTTCCCGCTCGAAACGTTCCAGGTCTTGCGGGTCGGATGAAAGCCTGGAAGAAAGAACTTTAATCGCCAGGTCGCGGCCCAGGCGAAGATCTCTTGCCCGGTAAACTTGTCCCATGCCGCCGCTTCCCAGCGGGCCAATGATGTCGTAGCGGCCGAAGCGCGATCCGGGGGCAAAGATCAGCGGCTCATCTTTTGCAGGCACGACCGGATCCGGGATTGAGAGCCGTTCACTCATCTGGATTCTCTTTTCACATGCCTGCCAAAATCTCAATTCTCAGAGAATGAAGGATACCAAAATTCGGAGGTCGTAATGGACGTCAGAGCGCTGCAAAAGCCCTTCAAAGACAAGTATCGTAGCGACCCGGCCGCATCGCGCATCACCTTGAGTGCCAAGGGTTCGGAGACCACTACGCCGATGAATTGCTCGGTGGATATAGGGCGCGCGGTGTACGCAGCCGAAGCTCACACCGGGGTCGGAGGCGCGGGCACAGCGGCGTGTTCCGGCGACCTGCTGCTGGGCGCGCTGGCGGCGTGCGCGCAAATCACCTGCCAGCTGGTGGCGGTGGCAATGAAGATTCCAACCCGGCACATCGAAGTCACGGTCAGCGGCGATCTGGATTTGCAGGGAACACTGGGGATTTCAAAAGAAGTCCCGGTCGGCTTCGAATCGATCCGCGTCAAATTCGATATCGACGCGCCTGACGTTGCTCCCGATCAACTGCGCGCGCTGCAGGAAAAAACGGAGCAATACTGCGTCGTCATGCAAACCCTGCTACGGCCTCCCACTGTGAACAGCGAGTGGAACTTGCGAAGTGATTGAACACTTGCATTATTTTTGAGTGATGTTACGTCTTTCCTGCGGGCACATGCTTTCGTCACCACCATCATATTTTTGCCGTCATCCTGAGCGGCCGTCAGGCCGAGAAGGATCTCGCGAGGAGCGCATCGGACCCATCCGATCGAAGCTTGCTACGTTCGCAAAATCACACCCGTTCCGCTCCGCGCAAGATCCTTCACCCGGCTGAAGCCGGGCTCAGGATGACGTCAACTTCTTTTGGGCGTAACTGCTGACATCAACATCTGTGACTTTTCACCCAGGATGAACTTCATTCAGGTGGCTTGCGATCCTTTACCCGAATTACAAATTTCAATCCTGACCAGGTCTCACTCACCGCACAGACTTTGATATCGACCAGGCCTGCCGCCAGCCCAATCCGCATTACATCACTCTCTTTCAAGTCGGAGGCCACGCCTGAAGTCTTCTTGGGCCAGCAGACCCAGAGCATCCCGGCCGGCGCGAGGCGGCGGGCAAACCTGGGAAACTGTTTTTGCATTTCCTGCTGGCTGGTCAAAAAAATCATCGCGAAATCCAACCGCTCGCGGGCCTTCTCTACCACCATGCAAGTGGACAGAATCTCGTCCAATGCTGTCTTTACATCCTTGGGCAATTGGCAAAACCCGACACGAAACCCTGGTTTCAAGCCGAGCTTTTGAGGAAGGGGAGTGCCCGAATATCCCACCATAGCTTAGAACTATCGACTGGGCGCGTAATATCCGCGGCGGCTGCGCACCCGCAGGCCTTTGTGATTCTGCGCCAGAATTTCGATGGTGTGGTAACGGCCGTCGTTGCGCAGATCGGAGGGCTTATATGAAAGCGCGTACTGGCTGCGCAGTTCGTCCTGGATTTCGACGAAGGCGTTGGCCACATCGTTGAGCTGGAAGGGAAAAAAGGCGCGTCCACCGGTGGCGTCGGCAATCCGTTCGAGCACTTTGTCGCCGCTATGCCTGCTGCCGCCTGTGATGTTGGTGCTGATGGTGTAGACGATGACTTCCGCGCGCTGCGCCATCTCGATCGCTTCCTCGCGGGTGACGTGGCTCATGTTGTCTTCACCATCGCTCAGTAAAATGATCGCGCGCCGTACCGGACCGTTCTGCTGCTCCTTGAGCAATTTGTCCCGGCTGGCAAAATACAGCGCATCGTACATCGCCGTACCTCCGCCGGGGCGCAGAGCGCGAACTCCGCGTGACAGCGCTTCGGTATTGTCGGTGAAATTCTGCGTGACTTCCGGAGTGACGTCGAAGCCGACTACAAAAGCCTTGTCATAGCGCGGCCGCACCGTCTGGTTCAGGAACTCGATGGCCGCCTCCTGCTCGAACTTGAAGCGGTCGCGCACCGAGTTACTGGCGTCGACCAGGAGGCCAACCTGCAGCGGCAAATCGGTTTCGTTGTGGAAACTTCGAGGCTCGGCCGGTTTGCTGTCGTCAATCACCGAGAAATCGCCTTTAGCCAGATTCTTAACGTAGTGGCCGTGCCGGTCGGTGACGGTAAACACGACGTTAACTTCGTTAACGGTAGTGGTAATCGTAGCGGAAGGGTCATCGGGCGGAGCACTGTCGGCTTTGCCTTGGCTCGGGGCGGCGGGCTGAGCCGGAGCGGAATTTTGCGGAATCTTTGTTGCGGATGCATCGGGCGATTGCGGTGGTGCGGCCGGAACAGGAGCAGGTGGAGGCGTGGGCTTTGGCTTGCTCTTCTGCTGAGTCGCAGAGGGCGCCGAAGGAAGATCGTCCGGCCCGGAATTCTGCGCAACGGCAATGCTCACCAGCAACATGCCGCTCAGCCACAGAGTGACGCCGCGAAACTTCATCAGGCCTCAATTATAGCCGCAACCCAGTTCCGGTTCACGCTTCGAGTCTTTGCAGGTAGTCACTGAGTTCCGCAGGCAATGGCGCCGAAAAAGAGAGGGCCACGCCGGTTCGGGGATGCTCAAATTGCAGCGATGCCGCGTGCAGAAAATTGCGCGGAAGCGACAGCCGGGTGCCGGCCTTGGTGGCAAGCTCACGCGCGGCGCCGTACAGCGTGTCGCCTACAACCGGATGGCGTAACGACGCCAGGTGTACTCGAATCTGGTGGGTGCGTCCGGTATCGATCCGCACTTCAAGCAGAGTTAATTTACCGAACGGTGACTCCAGCTTGCGTTTTACCGAGTAATGGGTGATCGCTTCGCGTCCGCCGGTCCGCAACGTGGTCATGCGAGTGCGGCGTATACGGTCGCGACCGATGCTGCTGCTGATCGTTCCCCGCTCTTGCTTTAACCAGCCGTGCACCAGCGCAATGTATTGTTTCTTCACTTGCCGCTTGGCGAATTGGCTGGCCAGCCGGCGATGGGCCGCATCGCTTTTGGCGACAACCAGCAGCCCGCTGGTGGATTTGTCGAGGCGGTGAACGATTCCCGGTCGCAGTTCACCACCGACTGAAGATAATTGTCGAAAGTGGTGAAGCAAAGCGTTGACCAGCGTTCCCCGGTTGCGATCATCCTCAGTCGCTCCGGCCCCGGCATGCACCGTCATCCCGGCCGGCTTGTTGACGACCGCCAGATCGTCATCTTCGAAGACGATATCCAGCGGAATGTCCTCGGCCATCGCACGCAGCGGCGGCTGCGCCGCCGAGCCAAGAATGGAAATGCGCTCACCACCGCGCAGCCGCAAAGCCGCGCGGGCAATCGAGTCGTTGACCAGAACCAACTCTTGCGCGATCAGCTGCTGTATCCGGGCACGGCTGGTTTCAGGAATATGTGCGACCAGAAACTGGTCGAGCCGCTTGCCGGCGTCGGCTGAGTCCGCGGAGATCAGCAGTGGAAACGATTCAGGCATTTGGTAGCACCGGCGTCCCCAGCGCTACGTCGAGGCTTGTACGCTACCGTTCGGCGTGGGCTGGCACAACTCTGGCGGACGAATTCAACCACCAGATCAGCCCGCCCGAGATCACCAGGCCGATTGAAATCAGTTGCGTCCCGGTCATGATTCCGCCAAAGACTGATCCTCGGCCGGGATCGTCGCGTAGGAATTCCAGAAAATAACGCGCGATGCCGTACAGAACCAGATACGCCGCCAGGACTTGTCCATCGAACTTTTTGCGGTTGAAAAGCCACATCAGAATAAAAAAGTTTGCCAGTTCTACCGCCGCTTCGAAAAGTTGGGTAGGTTCCAGCGGTATTCCCAGCGGCGTGTAGGAGTTCGCATTGGCAATCGGGTTGGTGAAGGTCACGCCCCAGAAGTGGCTGGTAGGCTTGCCGTAGCAACAACCGGCAGCGAAGCATCCCACCCGTCCGATCGCGTGTCCCAGGGCCAAGCCGGGCGCAAACGCGTCCCAGGTGGCAAGTGCCGGCATGCGATGACTGCGGATGTACCAGACGGCTGCGACCGCCGCCCCGAGGAGTCCGCCGGAAAACACGCCACCGGCCTGCATGGTTGACCAGCTGAAAATGTCTCCGGGATGTGTCGAGTAGTAGGTCCAATCGTTGACGATGTATAAAACCTTCGCGCCGATAATGCCGCACAACACGGTCAGAACGCCCAGGTTCCAGGCATCGTCAGGATTAATCCCTTGCTTGCTTGAATTGCGAACGCTGATCCACAGGCCAATCAGTACGCCGGTAGAAACCAGCAAACCATAGGTGGGAAGGAAGAACTTTCCGATATGAAAAAGTTGGGGAAACACTGTTTAGAGTAGATGCGCTGCCCGAAGAATTTGATACAGCTCAAGTTTAGCAGGAGCAGGAATGCAGTTTCTAGTTTCCAACTCGAAACAGGTCGGGAGCAAAGCAGAATTGAGAAGCCGACCCACTGTGCCGTGTGACGGGCCGAGAATGAACCCGTCGGTAGACGTTGGGCGCCCGCCGAGACCCTTTAGGCATCTCCGCATGGCGGAGCGCTGCACACCGGATCCTAGTTCGAGTCGAGCTCCCGTTCATTCAGCATTGGTTCAAAAATCGGTTACCGCCATCACCAACCCGGCAGGTCGGCTTTCAATCAGGATGCTAGGGTAAACATCCCTGGGTTGGCAATAGGGAGAGCGCAAAAAGTTGGCACTCCGCTTGCCAGCGACTTTGGTAAGTGGTCATCTCACGCACAAATCATAAAACCACGAAGGACACGAATTATCACGAAGAAGATTCTGCTTTCCTTCGTGAAACTTCGTGTCCTTCGTGGTTGAATATTTTAGCTAGCGTCTACCCGGCTTTACGTTTGTCTACCAGGACTTCATCGAGCGCGCTGGAGAGATGCTGCGCCCGCCGCAGATATTCACCCGACCCGGAATCCTGATTTCTTTTCACAAGGTGATACTCGTCGGCAATATTCAGGGCCGCGAGCACGGCCAGGCGCGCGGTATCGACAGTATGGGTCTGTTCCGCCACTGCCCGCATTTTTCCGTCCACGTACTCCGCCAGTTTGAGAATGTATTCCGCATCGGAGCCGCGCAGATTATAGGGCTGGTCAAAGATCTCGACCCGGACGGCATTATTACTGGGATCTTTCAGCGGGGTGTGTTTTGTGGCTGTCGCCATAGTTGTTTCTCCTGAGGGGCGGAGGTCCGGTTGGGCTTAACTGACCGCCTGCTCCTCGGAAATGGACTCGATCTGTCCCAGCATCTTTTCCACACGGCCACGGATCTCTTCCCGTTCCTTCCGCAACCGAACCGCTTCCCGGCGCAGGGTGTCCAGTTCTTCTTCGCGCTCTTCCAGTTGCTGGCGCAGACGCTGAGAATCACGCTCCGCAACCGATCGAGCCTCGCGCGCCGATTTGTACATCTCAATGGTGCGATAAACCTTCTCTTCGAGCGCATGAAAATCGTCAGCCGGAACCTGCGCAGATACTCCTTCAGACATTCTCACCGACATGGGTCCCACCACTTCCTAAGAGAAATTGCCAACTCGAGCGCAGTATAACGCAGAATCCTGCGAAATGAATCAGATGCTTGACCAGGCGTGCCGGTTGGTTAACTAGGTGCGCCATTCCGGCCGGCTCGAGCGGGATTTCGATGCTCAAGTCCGCTGGATTATTTTCGCCCCTGCAGCTTCAGCAACCGCTTTCCGGCTTCATCCAGAGTCTCATCGCGTTTGCAGAAGGCAAATCGCACCTGCTGCGACCCGTCCCGCCCGGCACTGTAGAAACTTGAGCCCGGGACCGCCGCCACTCCGATGTCTTGCACCAGGTACTTAACGAACTCGACGTCGTTGGCGAAACCGAAATCGCTGATGTCGGTCATTACGTAGTAAGCGCCCTGGGGACGAAAACAGCGGAAGCCCGCCTGGCTGAGGATGGGAATCAGGCGGTCACGCCGTTTGCCATAAGCTTCCGCCAGCCCCTGGTAATAAGCCGCGGGCAAATTGAGCGCCACGGCTCCCGCTGCCTGCAACGGCGCCGGCGCGCCGACGGTAAGAAAATCGTGGACTTTGCGAATCGCATCCGTGATCGCGGGCGGGGCCACCGCCCATCCCACCCGCCAGCCAGTAACGGCATAAGTCTTGGACATGCCGTTGATGGTGATGGTGCGATCGCGCATGCCTTCTAGGCTCACGATAGAAAGGTGTTGCGCGCCGTCATAAAGAATGTGTTCGTAAATTTCATCGGTGATGGCCAGCACATTGAACTCCACGCACAGGTCGCGAATGAGTTCGAGTTCGCGCCGGCTAAACACTTTGCCGGTCGGATTGTTCGGAGTATTTACGACGATGGCTTTGGTCTGATTGTGAAACGCCGCCCGCAACTCGCCCTCATCGAAGGTCCATTCACCCCCCGGGGTCTGCGGCGGCCGCAGTTTCACAAATCTTGGCTTGGCGCCGGAGATGATCGCGTCGGGCCCGTAGTTTTCGTAGAAAGGTTCGAAGATAATGACCTCGTCCCCGGCATTGCACACCGCCAGCAAGGTGGAGACGATGGTTTCGGTGGATCCGCAACACACCGTGATCTCTCGCTCCGGATCGATCTCAATGCCCTGCCGTACCTGCATCTGTCGCGCAATAGCATCGCGCAGGGCTTTCGCTCCCCAGGTAATCGCGTACTGATTAATGTCGGCGGCAATGGCTTCCTGCGCGGCCAGCTTGACCTCAGGAGGAGCGGGAAAATCGGGAAAGCCCTGCGACAGGTTCACCGCGCCGTGCAGCATGGCCTGACGCGTCATCTCGCGAATCACGGATTCGGTGAAGTGTGCGACTCGTCCGCTGAGAAAAGATTTCTGGTGAATGGCGATTTCTGTCATAAAAACTCAGGCTAGCACAGTCATCCCAGTCATATCATAGGAGAGACGTCATCCTGAGCTTGCGAGGGATCCAGCGCGGAGCTGATTGTCTTTCCTCGTGGTCGAGACGTAGCGCGATTTGATTTCGCTAATACAAGCTTCAAGGTGAACCCGGTACAATTTTCGCCGCGCCCTAACGCCCCCTCTTCCCGCGAACGAAAAAACTTTCTTTGTCCATCCTTCGCCGGCACCGCCACATCGAAAAATCCCACCATCATCTCCTGATAGGTCTGATCGCCCCAGGTCACGGTCGCACCGGGATCGGGATTGTGCGGGTTGTTGCGCGAGTTGTCGTACCACGCCACCGCGCGCAGCCTGGTTCCGGCTTTGAGCAAGCGCGGTTCCGCCAACCGGTAGCTTAGCTGCCAGTGGAAATGATAGTTGACTCGCAACAGCGTCTCGATCGAACCATCGGAGTGCACGATGTCATATTCAAAACGCTTGCCCCGCAGATGCATATGAGGGAACAGGCTGAGCAAAGTTGCGTCATTCGGCAGCGTGCCTTGCACTTCGACGCGAAAGTTGTCAGCGGCCGGCGGAATAATAAAGCTGTGATCGTTGAGCTGCAGCGAGATCACACGCTGTTCGGGAACCTGCTTCGCAAAAACCAGGCCGATGCTTGTCTGATCGTGGCCCGCGGTGCCGTCCGTCGTGTAATGCACCTGAAAAACCAGGTCTGATCCCGCGGGAACGAACTTGGCCATTCCTTCCGGCCAGCGGTCCGGAGAGCTCCCCGGCGCATACACCAGCAGCAGGTCACTGGTAGTGCCGTGCGCTTCCAACCGGTCCTGTGGATCATTGAGTGTCGAAGCCGTGAACGGCATGCCCGTGGGCGCATGCCGAAGCCACTTCGAACCCGGCGGGCGAATATAC
The DNA here is from genome assembly GCA_963733545.1 of Terriglobia bacterium. GTDB lineage: Bacteria > Acidobacteriota > Terriglobia > Terriglobales > Acidobacteriaceae > JAIQFF01. Next base: position 997,156 of record CAVTDQ010000007.1, on the reverse strand, counting down.
ACCACCGCATGATGCACATACTGCGGGCTCGAAGGATGAACCTCGGCCATCTGTATCCATTTATCTTCCAAGAAATGGGTGGGCACGATCTCGTAGGTGTATTCGATATCTCCATTTGCGGGAATTGGCACCGGCGCGGGCATGGGTAAAACCATGTCGGGTTTCGCGATGTTCCAGCCTTCGGTCCATCGCGCGGGCGGAGGAGCGTCCTGGGGATTGCCGGGCGCAGCACCGGCTTCAACCCAAGCAGTCACGACGGCGATCTGTTGAGGAGTGAGCGAAGGATCGTTGGAAAAATGTCCAATTCCGGGATCGGCAAACCACGGCGGCATCGTCCCGCTTTGGACGGCGCCGGCAATGGCAGCTGCCCAGGGGCGGGTCTGTTCGTACGTCACCAGGGGCATAGGAGCGACTTGCCCGGAACGGTGACAACTTTGACAGTGATCCTGCAACAGCGGGAGAACGTCTTTATAGAAAGTTGGAGTCGATTTTTCCGGCGGGGCAGAAGCAGCAGTTGCAATTAAGAATAATGCGGCAACGAACGTGACGTACCGGAAAAACACAGTCACAGTGTACTAGGCGGAAAACATGCCTAGTCTGTCATCCTGAACATTACTTTGGGCGGTTCATATTGCGGCAGAAACCCAAAAAAGAGAACGGCCCGCGCATTTTTAAGTACGCGGGCCGCCCGGTGCACTGTTTGGGATTGACCAAGAGGCGGCCACTCTAAAGGTGGTCCCCTTCGGATAACTCCGGGTCCCGGCGCGACCTTACGCCGAGTGGAATTACAACCCTAAAATCACCGGTAGTCGTGCGATGGTTCTTAGAGCGACCGCTCTAAGTCACAGCCACCTCACCTGGTCTTTTACAACTCCCACTTGAATCAGAACTTGTCATTCGACCACCTCCTTTCCGGTGTAATTGCACATTAGTACGGAAGGCTTGTGCACGTCAACTGGCACAAAGGTGGTGCCTGATGACGGATCGGTTTCCTTTGCGACCTTTGCGGAATTTCTCTGCGGTCTTTGCGGTAAGCATTTGTTTTTGGGCGGGGAAAGTCAAAACCTTCATCGCAAAGACCGCCAAGAATCCGCAAAGGTCGCGAAGAAATTCAGTAACGCCACGAAGTCAGATCGGCCCCCGCGGGTGCCGTCTTTTGTATGCGATCCAGAATCTTCGGCACGTACATGGTGTTGTAGTGCAGACGCGAGAGATAGTTGGGAAGCTCCGGATCGCCATTCCAGCAATGTTCCGCGCGGTCGCCGTATTTCACTTCTCCGTCATAGGGCGGATTTTTGGTCGATTTCAGGAAATCTTCCAGGTAGTAGACCGCGTCAGTCAGAAAATAAGTGTCGGCCGATCCCACGTAGATGTGGAGCTTGCCCTGCAGTTTGGGACCAAGCGTCGCCCAGTCGCGCTGCATGATGGCGCTGAGATCGTAGTGCTCTTTCCAGTAAGCGGCGACGCTGCGGTCGATTTCGCCGGTCGCTTTGTTGAAGATCTGTTTAGGATAACCGTCGTCGCCAACCGGCCCGTAGACCGCCTGCCAGATATCGAACTGCTCTCCGGAGCGGGCGTGGGATCCGAGAGCGAGTTCGTACTGGTTCACGCTTTGCATCGTGGCCAGCGTGCGTCCCAGGTAGTCGCGCATGGCTGGCTGAGCCATTTTTGTGTGCGCGCCCATCATGTAAAAAGCATTGGGATCGCTGTAAATGTTGGCGGTTACGTACGAGCGAAAATCTACGGGATCGGGACAAGCCACGAAGACGCCGTTGTAGTGATCGGGATAGAACACCTGCACCGCCAGCGATTCCCATCCACCGGTCGAACCGCCGTATGCAAACCGCGCCCAGCCTTGTCCGATGCCGCGAAACTCTTTCTCGATCGCGGGAATGAGTTCGGTCTCGATGGCATCGCCGTAAGGGCCAAGATTGGCCGAGTTGACCGCGTACGAATCATCGTAATAAGGGTTGGCGTGGTTGATCTCCGCGATCACGACGCGCGGGAATCCCGGCGCAATCCACTGCTGGTAGAACTTGTAGGCCTCTTCCTGCTGAATGCGGTTGTAACCGGAGATGTGAAAGCGCTCGCTGTAATCCGGCTTCAGGTTAGGATCGGGCGGCTCGGTGCGGAAGCCGCCGAAGTCGGCATTGAAGTGGTCTTCGTTGATGATGACGGGAAAATGAACGTTGGGATGCGCATCGAATCCCTCGGGCACCAGCACGTTTGCACTGAGAAACATGGGCCGTCCCCAGAACTTGGTGAGCAGCGCGCTTTGAATTTTGAGATGGCGGATGTACTTGGTGTCCTGCGGAGGCGGGATGGGCGGGATTTCCTTGTCGAGCACGAGTGCAATCGGCTGGGTCGAAGATCCCGAGCTTCATTTTCTGCGGTGTAGAGTAAAGATTCCCCGGCGCAATGTTCCAGTGCTGGCCCTTCGCCGCGGTCCATCGGGAGTTTCACGGTGTGTCCGTCGGAACGATGGAAAGTCTCGTAGCGATGCAACGTCGCTTGCACGTAATACTCTCCCGGCGGCACGTCGCGCAGACTCCTGATGGGATAGCCGGCGGCGGTCTCGTCTACAACTGCCGCTTGCCCCGGCCTCAAACCTTCAACATCCACACCGAAAATCATCTGCGTGCGCACGCTATCGTCGATCTGCATGCGCGGTTCCTGCGCAGGATCGGTCGACAGCAGGAGGAAGAGTCGTCCGTCGAGTGGCTGGCCGCTGCTTTCTCTGGAAAACGATATTGCAAAGCTGGGCTCTGCAGCATGCAGTACAGGTGTAAGAAGCGAAAGGCCAGCGACCAACGCAGCCAGAACGAACCCGCGCTTGCGAAAGAACATTTAAGTCTCCTTGACGTGTGGTCGCGGGCGACTCGCCCGCGATTGAGTCAAAGTCAAAAGCCGCGGACGGGCCGCCCGCGACCACACGAGCACAAAGCCAAACCTACACAACCCTGCGGTCATGACCCAGGGGAATCTACCTGCTTCGGGCCTGCCTTCCTACACTGGAAGTAACCTTCGGGTAACCGGATGTCTGTACTCAGCCCTTCCATTTGTATGCATCCGGCTGAGGCAGACCAATGTGGGCCAGCACGCGGTATGCGAACTCGCGGGCCATGGCATCTAACCCGGCAGGGCGGAAATAAAATGCCGGAATCAGCGGAAAGATCGTGGCCCCGGCGTCGGCAGCCCGGTACATGTTGCGAATGTGGATTTTGTTGAGCGGCGTCTCACGAACGCATAGTACCAGCGGACGTTTTTCTTTCAGACATACGTCGGCACCGCGCTCGATGAGGTGGGATGCGATGCCGTTGGCGATGCGCGCCAACGTGCCCATGCTGCAGGGCATGACGATCATCGCGTCCACGGGATAAGAGCCGCTGGCGATGTTGGCGCCGATATCGGCGTTAGCCTGCTGCTGGATTTTGCGGCTTGCGTTGCCGGATGTGCGTCCGAGGATTTGTCCGATCAGATTGCTGCGGCCGCGCAGTCCGAGTTCCTCGGCCATTACGCGCAAGGCGCTGTCGGAAGCGATAAAGTTCGCGGCCTGGATGCGCTTGTCGCGTTCCACGGCAAGAAGGAAGTGCTTCAGAAAAATCGATCCGCTGGCCCCGGTGGTAGCGACGGTAATGTTTTGCGGCGGGTAATTAGGCACTGGACTCCGATGCTCTTGGATTTGGAGCATAGGCAGAGCGGGGGAAAGAGTCAAGAAAGGGTACTGGTCGTTAGGCGTTGGTCGTTAGGCGTTAGGCGTTAGGCGTTGGTCGCTAGTCGGTTCGATCTCAAGCGCCAATGCCCCCAAGGCCTAAAGACCAACGACCAAAGACCAAGGACTAACGACCAATATGGCATCGGCCTCCAATTTACGAGTGCGGCGCAGTGAGGCGCAGTTGCACGCGTTGGCGGGAGTGGAACGGGAAATCAGAATCAACGACTCAAACGGCCGCCGCAAATATCTTCGCGATTTCAGTAATGCTTTTCGCTCTTACGAATCAGTCATCGACCAGGGACAATTCACTGCCCGGGTGCGTACCGCCGATCTGGTGCTCATCGGCGACTACCATGCCCTGCCCTCCGCCCAGCGCTTCGCAGCGACTCTGCTTGAACAACGTGCTCAGCCGGGAGATCGGCCGATAGTGCTGGGCCTGGAAACCATCTTTTCCCGCGACCAGCACATCCTGGACGAATGGTGGCGCCGGGAAATTGAGGCGGAAGAGTTGAAGCAGCGTATCCGCTTCGATCTGGAATGGGGCTATGACTGGTCTCCCTTTTACGAATTGCTGGTGACCGCCCGCGAGCATGCCGACGCCATTTATGGACTGGACTGCATGCCGCGCGAAGATCTGCGTAAGATCGGCGCCCGCGATCGCCACGCGGCCCACAAAATCATTGAGATCCGGCAGCGACATCCCAACGCAGTCATCATGGTGCTGTTCGGCGAATCCCATCTGGCGCCCGCGCATCTTCCCAAAACGCTTAGACAGCAGTTGCCCGCGGAACATGTCGTCACCGTTCTGCAAAATGTTGACCCGCTCTATTGGCATGCCGCCGGCGAACCGCGTGAAAGAGTCGATGCCGTTCGAGTGAGCAATGACGTGTTCTGCGTCTTCAACTCCACGCCTATCGAAAAATACGAAAATTACCGCCTGCATCTCAGCCGCTGGGGACGCAGTGAAGAAGAGGGCCCCGATCTCGTTCCCACCATCTACAACCTGATCGACAGCCTGCTGCGGTTCCTAGACATCAACCGCTATTCGTCGCACAACGGCACCCAGCCAAAGTTTCTCGTAGACTTGATGCCCGAAATTTACAGCAACTCATCCGCCGCGCGATTGCGGCGGCTGTTGTCGCGCAACCAGTCCAGTCATGATCTCGTAGCGATGCAGCGAGCTGTAGAAGAACGCGGCAGCGTTTATCTGCCGCAGGTGAACGCGTTCTACGTGCGCGAGTTCAAGATGATGTATGCGGCGGAAGAGGCTGCGCGGTTCCTGCATCATGCCTGCCGCGGTTTGCCCATGCGTGCCGCGAATTCAAAGGCACTCGACAATTCGGGCAGGTTTTACACTCACGCCATCGAATACGCTCTTGGATATTTCGGCTCGCGAGTCTTATATCCCGCGCGTTGCTCAGCCGGAAGTTTGGCGAGGCGTGAGCCGATGGAGTCTACTGCTGAGTTCGACCGTAAGAAAACGGAAACCAGTGCCCAACTGCTCGGCTACATGCTGGGTGATGCCCTGTACGAGGCCTATCTCAAAGGCCGCGTCTCGCGGATTATGCTGCGGCGTTTGTTTCTGCTCCACCTCGACGAACCAGGAAAAGCCAAAGAGGCTTACCGGGAAATCGCCGCAAAAGTTCGAGGCCTGGGTAAAAAACTCCCTGCGTCAGTCAACCTGGATATGTAGCGGACACGCCGGCAGGCCCTCGCCCGCCTTACGACCAAAGAAAATTAACGTCACCCGTCGCGGCCTGCGGAATTGAGCCAGGATGCTAATCTAAAGCTCTCTTGAACGCTGACTCTATCCGCGAACTCTTCGACCAGGTCAGGCTCGGCAAACTATCTCCCGACGGTGCTGTGGACCGGCTGCGCCATCTTCCCTTTGAAAATTTGGGGTTCGCCAACGTGGACCATCACCGGGCCCTGCGGGTGGGAATGCCGGAGGTGATTTTCGGCCCGGGCAAAACCCCGGCGCAGATGGCGTCCATTTTTTCCCGTCTGGCAAAACACGGCGGCAACATTCTCGCCACTCGTACCAGCGCGGAACAGTTAGCCGCGGTAAAGAAAAAAGTCCGCAAGGTCGAGTACGAACCCCTGGCGCGCGCCATCGTTTTGCGACGCGACACTAAGAAATACGGCAAGGGGATTATTACCGTGGTCTCGGCCGGAACCAGTGACATTCCGATCGCGGAAGAGGCGGTGGTCACCGCGGAAATCATGGGCAACGACGTCGAACACCTCTATGACGTGGGCGTGGCTGGAATTCATCGCCTGCTCGCGAATCGCGCATCCCTGGCCCGGGCGCGGGTGGTGATTGTGTGCGCTGGAATGGAAGGTGCGCTGCCCAGCGTCGTGGGCGGGCTGGTCGGAGTTCCCGTGATCGCCGTGCCTACCAGCATAGGCTACGGTGCGGCTTTCAAAGGTCTGGCCGCTTTGCTGGGGATGATGAACTCATGCGCCTCCAACGTCAGCGTGGTCAATATTGACAATGGCTTTGGCGCTGGCTACGTGGCTTCGCTGATCAACCGGCTGTAACTTCGCATAAAAAAAGGCACGGCCGAAGCCGTGCCTTCTTGCTTTAATCTCGCCCCGAGCACCAGCGGGGCGCTCGCCCCCACATTACGAACCTTTTACCACTTCGAGGTTGTTCTGCACGCTGAACACCCCAAACACCTGGTTCGCCCGGATTCCGGCGACCTGTTTATCCATGGTGGTGGCGACGGTTCCGTAGAGGCTTAACTTGCCGTTGTCCACCACGATGCGGATCGGCAGCGCCGGATCACTGGCGTAGCGGCTCAACATCGGGTCACGATAAATCGCGCGTAAGGCGCTGATCCGAATGCGGTCGTCAAAGCCCGAAACCGGGGAGACTTTGATGTTGTTGACCACGTCCTTCACACCCGGCATGTAATTTGCCAGCGCGATAGCGGAGTCGCGGCCGACATCGTTCCGGGTTTCGCCATCCAGAGTGGCCACACCATCCTTCACCGAGACGTCGACAAAGTTGAACAGGTTGTCGTAGCCGATGCGGTCGTAGTGCAGTTTGCGCTCGAGTTTGGCCTGAAGCTCGGCGTCCGGCGCGGACGAACTTACTTCAGCCAGGTTGCGAACACCCTGAACCTGCGCCAGTTTGCGAATCTTTTTGGCGGCGTCGAGCTTCTGTTGATAGAGATCGACCGTGCCTGAAAGAGTCACAATGCCGTCTTCAGTGGTAGCCTGCAGGTCGCGAAACTGCTGCTTTTTCGTCAACTGCTGGGTCACCCGGCTCTGGATGTCGCTGTCATAACGCGCCCTGGTGGACTGCGCATTCAATCCCACGCTGAGTACTCCCACCGCAAGAAATGAAGTGGCTGCCCTGAGAATATTTTTCATCGTCGTTTCCTTCTCCGGTATTTGATTAACCGGTTAGTTAAATAATTGGATGCTACGCGGAGCGGGTTGGATGCCAACCCGCCCACCCCGCACCCTTGGTGCCCCAATCCCAAAAGCACGTCCAACTTGATGTTATTCGTTATAACGAGTACATTAAAGATGTGGCAAAAAGTACCCAAGCCGAAATTCAGCAGACCAAGCCTTTCGATAGTCTGGAGGAAGAAGCTCTAGTCTCGTTGAACCTCACCGTGGATCGACTGCAGTGGCGTTTCGGCGAGATGCTGAAGGCCTACGGGCTCTCGCCCACCCAATACAATGCCCTGCGCATCCTGCGAGGCGCCGGGAATGACGGGCGTTCGTGCAGCGAGATCGCCGAGCGCATGGTCAATCACGATCCTGACATCACCCGCCTGGTGGACCGCCTGGAACGCCGCGGCCTGGTGGCGCGCAGCCGCAAAGGAAAAGACCGGCGGGTCATTACCACACGCATCACCCCTGACGGTTTGGATCTTCTCATTAAGCTGGATCAGCCGGTGGGTGAATATGTAAGGAAGGTCATGACTCCTCTGGGGAAGGATAAGGTGCGAACCTTGATCCGCCTGCTGGAGGCCGTGCGCGAGCGAATGCATTGAGACTTCAACACCGGAATGGTGTGGGATGACACTTGCAGATGAATAATAGCGTTGTCATCCTGAGCGGAGGGATGCTTCGCGCAGCGAAGCAGTCCGTAGTCGAGGGACCCCTTTACCATCCACAGTCTCGCCAGTTTCGGCTAGAGTCAACGATCGAAGGATGCATCGTTACGCTGCTAGGGGTCCTTCGACTTCGTCATCCCATTCGCGAGCGAATGGGGTGACTGCGCTCAGGATGACACTGAGTAACTGTATGCCGGTTTATAGACAGATATTCAAAGGGTAACAATCATGAGCGATACGACGACCGCAATGCCGGTTAAAACTATTTCTACACAGGAACTTCATGAGCTTCTGGAAGGCAGGCATCCTCTGCAATTCTGGAACGTGCTTACTGACCCATATTTCAAGGGTGAAAACATCGCAGGCTCAAGGCACGTGCCTCTGGACAAAGTGGGCAGTGAAGTACGGTCTACGAATTTACCCAAGGACGCCCAAATCGTCGTATACTGCGGCGGCCCTACGTGTCCGCAGAGCCGCCTTGCGGCTGAGAAACTGCTAAAGCTGGGTTACGAAAATGTTCGCGCCTACGAGGGTGGATTGGAAGAATGGAAGGCTGCAGGCTGGAATACCGAGGCGGTTTAACGAATTTTGGATTCGCTTTTTGTCGAAGGGCTGCTGAGATCGTTTCGGTCAGATCATTTCAGTTCAGATCATTTCACCTGAGATCGTTTTCACGTAAGATCATGGCCCTTAACTTTCCGGGAACTGCAGTTCCGGTCCGCAGAAAAACAATTTAAGGAGATGCCGATGAGTAACGGTTCGAATCAGTCCTGGGCAATTGCGGTGCTTCGCGTCGTGGTGGGCACAGTATTCCTGGCGCACGGCATTCAAAAAGTCTTTACCTACGGCGTTCACGGAGTAGCGGGCGCCTTCGCCTCGATGGGTATTCCGGCGCCGGCCTTGACCAGCGTAATCGTCGCCGTGGTCGAACTGGTTGGCGGCGCACTGTTGATCCTGGGATTTCTCACGCGCTGGGCCGCGGCGCTCAACGGGTTTGACATGGTGGTCGCGATCCTGATGGTCCATCTGAAGAACGGATTTTACTCTCCCAAAGGCATTGAGTTTCCCCTGACCCTGCTGGCGGCATGTATCGCGCTGGCCATTGTGGGTCCTGGTTGGCCTTCGGTGGACGCAGCGCTAACCAAGCGCACTTAAATTCACGTAATGTGCCTGGGCGAGACTTTGCCGCGGCGAAACGCCTAGGAACGGCGCGCCGTCTGCTTCTTGCCCGGCTTTGGACGCACAGCTTTTTTGCTGCCGAAAACGCGGGCGAAAATCTTGTCTATGTTTCGCAGCTGCCGCTTCAGGTCAAAAGCCAGCTGAATCTTCTCCGGCGGGACTCGACTGGTGATGCTCTTATCCTTCAGCACCAGTTCCTGAAAGTTCAATCCTTCTTTCCACGCTCGCATGGCGTGGCTCTGCACCGTGCGATATGCGTCTTCGCGGGAAACGCCCTGTTCCACCAGGTCAAGCAGAAGCTGCCCGCTGAAGACCAAGCCCCGCGTGCTTTCGAGATTGGACTTCATGCGTTCCGGATACACAAACATTGTCTCCAGCACGTTGGTCGTCTTCTGCAACATGTAGTCGACCAGGGTGGTGGAATCTGGAATGATGATGCGCTCGACTGACGAGTGCGAGATGTCACGCTCATGCCAGAGAGCAACGTTCTCAAACGCAGCCTGGGCATTCGCTCGCACCACCCGGGCCAATCCGCTGATCTGTTCCAGCGTAATTGGATTGCGTTTGTGGGGCATGGCGGAAGAGCCCTTTTGCTTTTCGCTGAAAAACTCTTCCACTTCGCGCACTTCGGTTCGCTGCAAGTGGCGCAATTCGGTGGCAATCTTGTCCAAGGTGCAGGCAATCACCGCCAGGGTGGCAAGATAAGCGGCATGACGGTCGCGCTGAATTACCTGGGATGACACTGCCGCGGCATTCAATCCCAGGCGCTCGCACATGCGCTCCTCAAGCTCGGGGCTGAGGTGCGCGAAGGTGCCAACCGCACCGGAAAACTTGCCCACTCGCATGTCCTCGACGGCGGCGCGAAAGCGGCTGATATTGCGTTGAGTCTCGGAATACCAGTTCGCCAGCTTGAAGCCGAACGTGATGGGCTCGGCGTGGATGCCGTGGGTCCGGCCAATCATGGGTGTGTCTTTAAATTCCCAGGCACGGCGCTCGAGCACCTCAGAAAGTTTTTCCAGATCGGCGGCAATAATTGCGGAAGCCTGCTGGATAAGCAGCGCCTGGGAGGTATCGACAACATCGTTGGAAGTAAGCCCGTAGTGAAACCAGCGCGCCTGCGGCCCGACAACCTCAGCCACGGCAGTGGTGAAAGCGATGACGTCGTGACGAACTTCTGCTTCGATCTCAGCGATCCGGTCCAGATTGAAGTCAGCCCGTTCGCGAATCGCTTTAGCGGCATCCTTGGGCACCATGCCGGCTGCGGCCAGTGTTTCCGTGGCCGCGACTTCGACCGTTAGCCAGGTACGAAAGCGATTTTCATCGCTCCAGATGCGGGCCATTTCGGAGCGGGTGTAGCGTGGAATCAAGCGAACTCCCTGTTGTCTCAGGAAAATACGAGACTAAAGATTCTAAATGAGGTGAGGTTCGCTGACCAGCGATGTCATCCTGAGCGGAAGGGAAAGTTCGCGAAGCGAATTTTGCGCGCAGTCGAAGGACCCCTAGTAGCAAATCGTAAGCCGGAGCGCGAAGGGCAATTCTCCGCCACAGAAGAACCAGCCCTCCCAGATAATTTGAGCTTATAGGGGTCCTTCGACTGCGTTGCTGCTTCGCGATGCGAAGCAGTCACTCCGCTCAGGATGACAGAACTTCTGGGCTACTCTAGGGCGATGACGTCAATCTCGACCAGAACATCCTTGGGCAGACGCGCCACTTCCACGGTGGAGCGCGCCGGGGGCGCAACATTGAAGAATCGGCCGTAGACTTCGTTCATGGCGGCAAACTCGCTCATATTTTTCAGAAAGACCGTGGTTCGCACCACTTTTTTCAGGCCGCTCCCGGCCGCGGTCAATATGGCAGACAGATTCCGGATCACCCGATCGGTCTGCGCGGCTACGTCTCCGCTGATTACCTGCTGGTTCGCGGGATCGATCGCGACCTGTCCGGAAACAAAAACAAACCCGTTTGCCCGGACCGCCTGCGAGTACGGACCGATCGCCTGTGGTCCTTCATTGGTTGCAATCACGTCGCGCATGGAGCCTCCGGAATAAGAACAATTTAAATTTCAGATTTCAGATTTCAGATTTTGCGACACTCTCGGCTCGTACTCAGGGGCACGCTTCTCAATTTGAACTCTACTGATTCGACTGTGCGCGCCCTGTTTTGACGTCATCCTTCGTGTGCTGTCACCGGCCGCAAGGTTTATGCCAACCTCACGCCAGATGCTTCGCAAGCTCAGCATGACGTCATTCGTTGGGCGACCGGCAACGAATACGCGACCAAGTCACAAATCAGAAATCTACAATCCGAACCCACAATCTAAAATTTACAGTCTAAAATCTCAGATTTGGAAGTCAGCCCAGCCGCCACCCCAATCTTTCCCTAAATTTTCTGCAGTCTCTGTACGTCGTGCACGCCGGGAATTTTACGTACTCCGGTAACGATATTCTCCAAATGCTTCAAATCGGCGATGTCGAGAACGATGTCAACGTTGGCCTGGCCGTTGCTGGTGCGGGCCTCGATGTTGCGGATATTGGTTTTGGTGTCACTGATCACGGCGGTGATTTGTTTCAGCATGCCAAACCGATCGTCGCAGAATACGGTGAGCTTCACCGGGTAGGCGCTCGGGGTGCCGTCGTCCTGGGCCCATTCCACATCGATCTTGCGCTCCGGCTCATACATCAGGTTGGTGACGTTGGGACAATTCGCCGCGTGGACCGCCACACCTTTGCCCCGCGTAACGTAACCGACAACCGACTCGCCGCGTATGGGATTGCAACAGCGGGCGCGGTAGACCAGAAGATCGCCGTGGCCTTTGACCCGGATGGCATGGTTATTCTGATCGGCGCCGAAGACCCGCCTGACGACACTGGCCAGACCACTTGGCTTTTCCTGCTCTTCATCTGCCAAAGGCGTGCCCGCTGTCGGCGCCAGACGTCCCAGGATCTGCCGCGCGGAGTATTTGCCATAGCCGATGCCCGCCATCAGATCATCGGGCCGCCCCGCGCCGTAGTCGGAGGCAATTTTCTGTAATTCTTCGTCCTTGATTTCCTTCAGCGATACGCGATATTTACGCGCTTCTTTCTCGATCAGCTTGCGGCCGATCTCAATCGCACGCTCGCGCTGGTGAACATTCAGCCAGTGCTTTATCTTGTTTCGGGCACGGGATGATTTGGCGATAGCCAGCCAATCCCGGCTGGGCTTGTGCCCTGTTTGAGTCAGAATCTCTACGATGTCCCCGCTATGCAGTTTGAAGCGCAGCGGCACCATGCGTCCGTTTACTTTGGCGCCGACGCAGCTGTGGCCCACCTCGGTGTGAACGGAATAGGCAAAATCAATGGGCGAAGAATCGCGCGGCAGGACCACGACCTTGCCCTTCGGAGTGAAGGTGTAGACCTCTTCCGGGTAAAGATCGATCTTCAGCGTGGACAAAAATTCGCTGGGATCGGAAACGTCGCGTTGCCACTCCACGACTTGTCGCAACCAGGCCAGCCTTTGCTCGTCCTGCGCCGAGACCGGACCGTCCTTGTATTTCCAGTGCGCGGCGATGCCCTCTTCCGCCATCTTGTGCATTTCTTCGGTGCGGATCTGCACTTCGAAAGGCGTACCTTCTTCGGCGATCACCGAAGTGTGCAGCGACTGGTAAAAATTCGGCCGCGGCATGGCAATAAAATCTTTGATTCTGCCGGGCACGGGACGCCACAGGTTGTGGATGATACCCAGCACCGCATAGCAGTCTTGTATGGATCGCGTGATCACGCGCATGGCATAGAGGTCGTAAACCTGTTCGACAGCAATATGCTGGCGCTGCAATTTCTTGTGGATGCTGTACACACGCTTGATGCGGCTTTCCACGGTGGCGATGATTCCCGCCTCTTTCAGCTTGTCGCGAAAAATCGATTCCACTCGCGCCAGAAAAGCCTCGCCGGCTTTCCTGCGTGCCTCCACCGCATCGTGGACCTGCTGATAGCCAATCGGATCCACGTAGCGAAAGCCCAGGTCTTCCAGCTCGCCACGAATCTTACCCATGCCCAGGCGGTGAGCGATGGGGGCATAAATCTCCAGCGTCTCGCGGGCAATTTTTTCCTGGCGGTCGGGCGCCAGATGTTCGAGCGTCCGCATGTTATGCAGGCGATCGGCGAGCTTGATCAGCACCACTCGGATGTCATCCACCATCGCCAGCATCATCTTGCGCAGATTCTCGGCTTGCTGTTCTTCCCTGGTGGCGAAATCGATAGCGCTGATTTTGGTGACGCCCTCAACGATGTGGGCGACCTGTTCGCCGAATTCCTTGCGGATATCGACTACAGTCACCGAGGTGTCTTCGACAGAATCGTGCAGCAGTCCCGCCGCGATGGCGACCGGATCCATTTTCATCTCAGCCAGAACCAACGCGACTTCCAGGGGATGGACAAGATAAGGCTGGCCGGAGGCGCGGCTCTGGCCAGCATGATGTTTTTGGGAAAACTCGTAGGCTTTTCGAATCAGCTCGAGATCGTCATTGGGCCGGTTGGCCCGCATCCTGCGCATTAATTCGCGGAAACGGGTGACGGTCAAGACATTCGTCGCGAATTGTTGGCGCAGTGTCGCCATATACGATTATAGCGTGCGGGCCTCGGGAGCCATGCCGTCGATCTGGACACGAGCGTCCTCGCTCATGTCCACACGGCCCGGACGATCACCCGATCTGCTAGAGTTGAACCGCTTCCATGAGTTCATCGCGAATACTGATTAGCGGGGCCTCGGGCCCGATCGGCGCAGCACTCTTGCCTGCTCTGAAAGCAAGTGGTGTAACCGTCACGCGCCTGGTGCGGCAACCCGGAAGCGGCAGTGACCAGATCGTCTGGGACCCGGCTCGTCCGCTATCGCCTGATGCTGTCTCCGGATTCGACGCAGTCATTCATCTGGCGGGAGAATCGATCGTCGGCCGTTGGACCGACGCCAAAAAGCAACGAATCATCGACAGCCGTGTGCAAGGCACTCGCCACCTGGCGGAAGCGAGCGCGAGAGCATCGCAACGGCCGCGAGTTTTTATTTCGGCCTCGGCGGTTGGTTTTTACGGAGACCGTGGCGATGAAATACTCACCGAAAACAGCTCGCCGGGGCAGGGATTTGCCGCGGAAGTGTGCCGTCAGTGGGAGGCGGCTAGCCAGCCTGCAGCCGAAGCCGGGATCCGCACCGCGCAAACTCGAATCGGCGTAGTGATGAGCGCGGATGGCGGCGCTTTGCCGAAAATGCTGCCTCCGTTCCGCCTGGGTCTGGGCGGCAGGCTGGGCAGCGGACGCCAGTGGCAAAGCTGGATTTCAATCAGCGACGTGGCCGGCGCCATCCAGCATGTCCTCAATAATGAATCGCTCTCAGGTCCGGTCAACGCGGTGGGACCAAATCCGGTAACCAACGCCGAATTTACCCGGGTGCTGGCTGCAGTGCTGAACCGGCCTGCAATTTTTCCCGTACCGGAGTTCGCTGTGAAGCTGTTATTCGGAGAGATGGGAGCCGAGCTTTTCCTGGGCAGCCAGCGCGTCGAACCGGCCAAACTAGTGGCCAGCGGCTATCGGTTTCAGTTTCCAGATTTGAGACTTGCCCTGAAAAACATCCTGCACCGCTAGCCCTTTGCGACCTTCGCGGAAGTCCTTCGCGGTCTTTGCGGTAAAGACTTTGAATTTGCGACGGCGTATTAGAACCCTTACCGCCAACAACGCAAAGAACTTCCGCGAAATCACGCAAAGAAAACCAATCAGGATGTTTTTCTGGCGACCACCCCAATCGCCTCTCTCTGGATGTCTGCGTTGTCTCCGAAGCCGGCGAGCCAGATAACGTCTGGTTCGCGCCGGAACCAGGTAATCTGGCGCTTGGCATAGTTTCGATGTGCTTGTTGGGCGGCGCGTAGTGCCGACTCCCGGTCTATCTCTCCTCTGATTAACGACGCCGCTTGCTTGTAGCCGAGCGCCCCCAGGGGACGAATGCCGTCGCCATATTTCGCGATCAGGTGTTTTGTCTCCTCGATAAGACCGCCGTCAAACATGCATTCTGCGCGGAGATTGATTCGCTGATAAAGAAGGTCCCGGTCGGGGTCCAGGCCAATCCGGACGATCTGAAAACCCTGCAACGGATCGCGGCCCTGCTTCCACATCTCGCTCATTTTTGTTCGCGCGGAGAGGCAGACCTCAATCGCACGCAGCAACTTTGGGGTGTCGTTGGCATGAATGTTTACCGCTGCCGCGGGATCAAGCCGGCGCAAGATCCGGTGCAGATAGCCGGAAGGTTTTTCTTTATTCCGCTCCAGCAATCTTGATCGCAACTCTTCCGAGCGCTGCGGGCCGGCAAAGAGCCCGTCCAGCAGTGCGCGAAGATAGAGCCCGGTGCCGCCAGCAACAATCGGCATTGCTCCGCGCACCTTGATCTCCTGCAACACCTGCCGACCCTGGCGGGCATATTCTCCGGCCGTGATGTAATGGGAAGGGTCGACAAAATCGAGCAGATGGTGTGGCGCACGAGCCCGGTCGGAAGCGGTTGGCTTCGCGGTCCCGATCTCGAACTCGCGATACATGGCGATCGAGTCGCAATTCACGATCTCGCCCTGAAAGCGTTCCGCCAGCGCGAGTGAGAGAGCGGTCTTGCCGCTGGCGGTTGGGCCCAGTACCACCAGCAGTAAAGGGACGGATGATGCGATCAGCGGGCACCCCAGGCAATGTGGTGCCAGTATCGGGCGAGCGTCAGAATGAAAATAATCGTCCCGATGATCAGAAAACCGGCAGCTTCCCGCTTGAGAATGTGCGCTCTGGGCGGACGCGCCGGCGCTGGCTGGTCGGGGGGCGGCGGCGGAGGGATGACACTCACGACAATATTGTAGGTCAATGCGGGCGCTGCCATTCCACAATAAGCCTCGCCAAGCGGATACGGTAGACTGGCGAAGCTTTGATCATCTGAGCGGTTAATCATTTGGGAAACCTGCTCACGAAACATCCTTACTGCCGTCTGAAACCGAGGCAGCAGTGTCTGTGCACAGTCCCAGCAAACGATCTCCCGTGAGGCGACAATGTTTCGACATCTTTCCTGGTCCGCTCTTTCCCTGATTCTGGCTTCTGCGGTCGCGTACGCGCAGGGCGCGTCGACGACATCTCCAGCAACCGTGCGCACTCCGGTTCTCGATGTCACCTCTATCGACCGCAATGTTGATCCATGCAATGACTTTTTTACTTTTTCCTGCGGCGGCTGGCTCAAGAAGAACCCCATTCCACCGGACAAAACCAGTTGGAGCGCTTCGGGAAAACTTGCGGACGAAAACCGGCTGGTTCTGCGCGAAATTCTCGAAGACGCAGCCGGCGCCTCTGGCGGCGACCCGGTTAAACAAAAAATCGGCGACTATTACGCCGCGTGCATGAACGAAAAGGCGGTTGAAACCGCCGGCACCGCTCCGCTGAAAGACGGCCTTGACCGAATTGGTGAAATGCACTCGAAGCGGGACATCGCGAAAATTGCAGCCGGCATGCCCGGCCTGAACGTTCCCTTCGACTTCCAGTCTGACCAGGACTACAAAAATTCCAGCCAGGTCATCGCCGAGGTCGATCAGGGCGGCCTGGGACTTCCGGATCGCGATTATTACCTCAAGACCGATCCCAAGTCCGTCGAGATTCGCCAGGCCTATGTTGCGCATGTTCAGAAAATGTTTGAGCTGCTGGGGGACGCGCCGGCCACGGCCGTGAGCGAAGCTCAGACCGTATTGCGAATCGAGACCGCACTGGCGAACGGATCGCTGACCCAGGTTGAGCGCCGCGATCCCAAGCTGCTTTACCACAAGATGACGCGACGGGAACTGGAGAAGCTCAGCCCGTCGTTCCGCTGGAAGGAATACTTTGCGCACGCCGGACAGCCGGACTTGCAGTCGCTGAATGTGGCCACGCCTGACTTCGTCAAAGCTCTCGACGCCACCCTGAAAAAAGAAGACCTCGGAAGCTGGAAGGCTTACCTGCGCTGGCACCTGGTGAATGCAAACTCCCCCTCTCTGTCTTCGGCTTTTGTGAACGCCGATTTCGATTTCTTCGGCAAAACATTGTCTGGCGCCCAGCAGCTTGAGCCACGCTGGAAGCGCTGTGTGAATTACGTCGACAACGATCTGGGTGAAGCGCTGGGGCAAGCCTATGTGCAGCGCGCCTTTCCTCCGGAGGCTAAACAACGCGCTCAAAAACTGGTGAAACAGATTGAAGAAGCCATGCAGCAGGACATCGACAGTTTGTCCTGGATGTCTCCGGCCACCAAACAGCAAGCCCTGGAAAAGCTGCACGCACTGGCCAACAAGATCGGCTATCCCGACAAATGGCGGGACTATAGCGGGCTGCGCATCGCCCGCGACGACTACATGGGCAACGTGCTGCGTGCCCGATCGTTTGAGTTCAATCGGCAGATTGCCAAGATCGGCAAGCCCGTGGACCGCGGCGAATGGGGCATGACACCGCCGACGGTGAACGCTTACTACAATCCTCAAATCAACGACATCAATTTTCCCGCCGGCATCCTGCAGCCTCCGCTTTTCGATCCGAATTCCGACGATGCGCCCAACTACGGCAACACCGGGGCCACCATCGGGCACGAACTCACTCACGGATTCGACGATGAGGGCCGCCAGTTCGATGCGCAAGGCAATCTAAGAGACTGGTGGACACCCGAAGATGGAAAACAGTTTGACCAGCGCGCCAGCTGCATCTCGGATCAGTACTCATCCTATGTCGCGGTCGATGACATCAAGATTAACGGGCAGTTGACCATGGGAGAGAATGTGGCCGATCTGGGCGGGCTAATGCTGGCCTACGTGGCCTGGAAGAACGAAACCCGAAACCAAAAACTCGATTCAATCGACGGCTTTACTCCCGAGCAGCGCTTCTTCATCGGTTACGGACAGAGTTGGTGCGCCGACACGCGGGACGAAACCAAGCGCATGTACGCCGCCATCGATCCTCACTCTCCCGATAAATATCGGGCTAACGGAGTGGTGGCAAACTCGGTAGAGTTTCAGCAGGCATTCCAGTGCAAAGCCGGTGCCGCAATGTCGCGCGAGAACAAATGCCGGATCTGGTAAGCGGCGTCGTCGTTTACACGAGCGCCACAGCGCTTATTACTGGATTTCCGAGCGTTCGGGGTTGTAGTAGAAGTGAAAGCGCAGGGCGAGATATTGGCCGCCGAATTCGGCGGGCAGCGGCGGAAACGGCTTGGATGCCGTGATCCCGCCGTACGCGGCGCGATCCAGCGCGACGTCACCGGAAGAGCCGACGATCTGCAGCCCGCCAACCTGGCCGTCTTTCAGAATGGCGAACTCAATCGAGACTTTCCCCTTCTTCATGAGGGGCGCACGCGCCGACTCGGGAATAATGCGATACCAGTTCTCGCGCACGTCGTGCAGAACTCGCGCCAGGTAAGGGCCGAAGTCCACTCCCATGGTGTCGCTGAGGACATCCAGGGGCCCGATCGCTTCGCCCGGCTGCTTGCCCTGTCCCAAACCGTAGTCGCCGTTGTCCCCCTGGTATCCGCCACGATTCGACAACGCAGCGCGGGCGGCTTGTTCGATGGCGGAGCCTGCGGACATCGCGCCGGTGTTGAAATTCGGGGTGGGCTTCTCGGCCGGAGGAGTCTGCAGCCGCGAAACCTGATCCGGAGGCGGCTGCGGCGCCGTCTGCGCTTGGGGTGCCGGCGGACCTTGGTTCGCAGCCTGCGCCTGGGGCGCGGGCGTTTGTGCTGCCGGCGCGCTTGCGCCCGGCCGACCCGGACGCGCGCTGTCCAGAATCTTCTTCAACTCCTTGCGATCAAGCTGGGGAGACTTCGAGGTTGCAATCCGGTCTTTGTCCGAAATCTTGTTAGTGTCGGGCCGCTTGGTCAACTTCTGCTCGTCCGGAGGAAGCTCCAGATAGGTGAGGTCCCGCTGTTTCATCAGGTCTCGCGGGCTCACCAGGATGACCGAACGCTTGTGCAGCAAACCTTCCAACCGGGCCGAGTTGACGACTAATATGACGATGGTCAGGTGGACCACCACCGACATCCAGAACGCTTCCCGTTGTCGCGATCGAGAGAGATCGTCCTGCAGTTGAATCAGCAGAGCGGGAACGTCGTGCATTTCGCGATAAGCTGTCTCCCATCCGCTGGCGTCGTAGAGATCGCTGCCCGGGGCCGTGGGCGTCTTAGCGGGTGGAACAGGGTTTCGCGGCGGGATTTCAGTGGTTGACATCAGCCTGCTGGTTTATTGCGTTAGACACAGGCAACTGGCCATTAGTTGCCGGCCGGAGTGTTGCCGTTGGCTTTTTATCGTTGGTCAGGAGTGAATCTGGATACATTCTGGCCTGAAAAACGGCCGTCACCGTCTGCCAATATTGTTCTTCCGCGATCCTATTTTCGCATCTTTCCGGAAAAACCGCGAAACACCAGTGTGCATAGGCACTTAAGTTTGTACCTGACTGGTCAATAAAGGTTACCGCGAAGCGCTAAGCTGGATTGTCAAGAAGTGTAAAACAAGGTTCGTTGATTGCCACTCCACCGTTGGAGTCGGCTGCCAAGCATCTGGTATACACATTGGAGTCTGTGATGGCACACGCTAGATCCTTCGAGACTCCGTCTCTCAGGATGACGTCAAATTCTGTAGCGGACTTGCGCCACGTGCTGCTGCTCCCCCAACGAATGCTCCGCCAACGAAATACCCCCCCCCCCGAATGACGTCATGCTGAGCTTGCGAAGCATCTGGCGCGAAGCGGATATACACTTGCGTTCTGTGCAAGCCACGCATGACGTCAAAGCCGAACGTGCGAACTTACTGCGATCTCTTTTTTTTGCTCTATTCTGTTTCTAAATAACCGCGCGAGGAGCTGCGATCTGGCCGATTCAATTGTCAATGTTGCGGTCGTCGGGGTGGGCGCTTTCGGACGCAACCATGCCCGCATTTATCAACAATTGGCGCAGCAGGGAGAACCGGTCCGCCTGGTGGGGGTGGTCGATCCCGACATTAACCGCGCCGATGCGGTTGCTCGTGAGTTTGGATGTCGCGCCTTCGGTTCCGTCGAGCAGCTGGTAAGCACGCATAGCGAAGTGCAGGCGGCATCGGTCGCCGTTCCCACGGTGAGACACCTCGAAACCGCCCGCGTCCTGATGGAAGCGGGCGTCGATGTCCTGGTGGAGAAGCCGCTGGCGGCCTCGCTTGCGGAAGCCGATGAGCTGGTGAAGCTGGCCCATTCGTTGAAGCGGGTTGGACAGGTTGGCCATCTTGAGCGTTTCAACCCCGCGGTCAGGGCCACCGTCCCGTTAATTACGCAGCCCATGTTTTTTGAAGTTCACCGTCTTAGTATCTTCACTCCGCGCTCGCTTGACGTCGACGTGGTTCTCGATCTGATGATCCACGATCTCGATGTCGTGCTGTCGTTGGTGAAGTCGCCAGTGAAAGAGATTCGCGCCGTCGGCCTTCCCATCCTTTCGGGCAAGGCCGACATCGCCAACGTTCGCCTGGAATTCGAATCGGGATGCGTGGCCAATTTCACTGCCAGCAGGGTCTCTACCGAACGCGTACGCAAGCTGCGTTTCTTTCAACCCCGGCAATATGTTTCCCTCGACTACAGCCGCCAGGAAGTTCTTGTTTTCAGCGTGGGCGACCCCGGAGAAGTCGAAGGCACGCCATCGGTGAATCCTCAAATCAAGGTCGCCAAACCAGCGATCATGGCCGAGGAACCGTTGAGCGCGGAACTCAGATCATTTCTCGATGTGGTACGTTCACGCTCCCAACCAGTGGTTTCATTTGAAGACGGACGGCGCGCCCTCGCGCTTGCACTCGATATCGTGGCCGCCATATCGCTGCACCGGCAAAAAGTGAAACTCGACAAGCTCTGAAATATTAAAGTAGGCGCGAGCGCCCACGCTCCTGCTCCCCTCTTCCCGGAATCTTCAGTTGTGCATGGGAAAAGCATCAACCACCAAGGACAATTACACGATATTGCCGCTGCTGCACGAGCGAGGCGCTCGCGCCCACATAAGGCGCTTTTACTCCTGCGCGGCCTTCTTCAACAGTGCGATTTGTCCGGCATGATAGAGCTCGTGCTGCACAATGCCGGCAAGCAGGTAATAGAAGTTATGGTAGTTCTCGGTTTTTCCAGGGACCTGGTCTCCCAGGCGTGATTCGGGAAAAGCGGCCACTGCCCTGATCAGCTCATTGTGAATTTTTTTCGTAGATTCAATTGCCTGGCGCCAGGCAGCTTCACTGGAATCTTTTACTGGCGGAAAATTTTCCTCGTCGGTAAGAGTGACGGCCACGCCGCCAATCCGGCGGATCGTGACCTCATCCCAAGCTGCAATGTGCAGCAGAAGTTCCCAAATACTGTGAGCGTTCTTGATGGGATGAGCCGCTGCCATATCGGCGGTCACTCCCGCCAGTAGTTCAAGAACGGAATCTCCGTGCCACGCGTTGCCTTCAAACGCGCGCCGTATCTGATCTGCGAGACGAAATGGTTCAGTCATAGAAGGATCCTAGCCAGACACCTTAATCAGCCACGATGGTAATTTCCTTGGCATCGGCCGCTGCGGTGATGGCTTGTCCATCCAGCAGAAGGCACTTGCCGGCATCAAGCGCCAGGCACGTGGCTCCGGCCTGGTGCATGGTTTCAATGGTTTTCGCTCCGATTACCGGCACGTCGAAGCGCATGTCCTGATTCGGTTTGGCAATTTTTACTACCGTAAGCCCGCGGCCGAGAGTGGACGCTTCCCCGTCCAGCGAGCGCATAATCTCGCCGGCACGCGTGATCGCGGCATCGGTCCCTTCCATGGCTTCGACCGCGATGCAGGCGGCCTCCGCAATCACCACCGTTTGCCCAATATCATATTGCGCCAGCTGCCGTGCGACTTCACGCCCGTAATCGATATTCTTTTTTTCCTGCGCTGTAGGCTGACGTATTGAAAGCACGCCCGGCCGCACCAGCAATGCTTCGAGAAATGAGGTTGAATTTTCCAGCGTAATGCCCTCCTCCGCCAGAGTCTTGGCCACTGCTCCCAGCAAAGAGTCGGTATTCCGCGTGCCCAGCGAGAGCAACAGCTTGGCCAGCTTCCAGTCGGGGCGGATGCTGGAAAAAATTTGTTTGTGTTTCACCTGGCCCGCCATGATGGCGCGCTTCACGCCCTCGCGCTTGAACGTGTCAATCAATTTTGACAACTCGCCCAGCGAAAGCCAGTGGACGGCCGCGGCACCGTGCTGCTCGATTTCCGGAACCGCTTCTTCCTGAATGGCTGCGACGACCACTTCGAAGCCCTGCGCCCGCGCCGCGTCCAGCACCAGCAAGGGGAAAGTTCCGTTTCCCGCAATGAGGCCGATCCGCTCCGGCATCGTCAAAACCCTCCGATTCCGGCTTCACCCTTGCTTATATTTCGGGTCACGTAGCACAATCCTTCTACCGCGAGAGAAATTCTATGGCTGAGCCGTCTTCCTTTGTCCAACATCCGTCAGGATACATGTGGGGGGCCGCGGTGCGGGCGGCGGCGAGACATCGTTTCAAGTTTTCGATCCCTTGCGAAGGCAGTTTTAAGGCCCTCCTCAAGTCCAGCCTCGAAACTCACAATATCAGCCTGGTCGAGTTTACCCAACGCAAAGCCGAGGCCCAGAGCAACATCGAGAAGCTGGTTCGCGCCATGATCAATGCCCAACTGACAAAAGATCCGTCCATCGACGTTCTCGACGAATGGACCATCTCGCACGTGCTCAATGAAGAGAAATTTTGCCCGGGACTGTGGCCTATCTGCTGATTCTTCCCGGCGGAATCGCTTTTTTTGCCTCGGCGCCTGCTTGAAGTCATCTGGCCGAATCCAACAATTTGCCATCATCGTGCGCGACCTGAAGATTTGCCACTCACGAGAGAATCTGACGTCATCCTGAGCCCGGCGTCAGCCGGGTGAAGGATCTCGCGCGGAGCGGAACGGCTGTGTGTTTGCGAACGTAGTGCGATCGGATGCGTCCGAGGCGGTCCGCGCGGGATCCTTCTCGGCCTGACGGCCGCTCAGGAGGACGTCAAAACATGATGGCGGTTGACGAAAAGACGTGCCCTGGAGGTTCGACTTCATCCTAGCTGAAATAAGAATTTGCAGTAAGCGGACGGACTACGAAATTTGCGGCCGACTCGAACATTTTTGACGCCATCGAGCGCGACCAAAAGAATCTGACGTCATCCTGAGCCCGGCCTCAGCCGGGTGAAGGATCTCGCGCGGAGCGGAACGGCTGTGTGTTTGCGAACCTAGTGCGATCCGGATGCGTCTGAGGCGGTCCGCGCGGGATCCTTCTCGGCCTGACGGCCGCTCAGGATGACGTCAAAATGATGGTGGTTCATGAAAACACGTGCGTGCAAGTTTTGGCTTCATTCGAGCTGAAATGAAGAATTACTTGATCACGCCCCGCTCCGACGTTTCGATGAACTCGATCAGCGCATCCACGTCCTCTCCTCGATCAGGCTCGGACTTTAATCGTTCCAGCGCCTGCGAAGTGTTGAGTTTCGAGGCCAGCAGCAGTTTGTAGGCGTGGTGAATTCTGCGAATGCGTTCCTTGCTGAACCCGCGCCGCTCCATGCCCACAGCGTTGATGCCATAGGCATGGGTATCTCTCGCGGCGGCAGTTTTGGAAAAAGGCAGCACGTCACGGGTGATAGTGGTGCCCCCGCCAATAAACGAGTGTGCACCGATGCGAACGAAGTGATGGACCGGACACAACGCTCCCACCACCGCCCACTCTCCCACCGTAACATGGCCGCCCAGAGTGGCGGCGTTGGCGAGAATGACGTGGTCTCCGACTGCGCAATCGTGCGCGATATGGGTGTAGGCCATCACCAGGGTGTGGTTGCCGACGCGAGTGATGCCGCCGCCTTTGACGGTGCCACGGTTGATAGTCACAAACTCGCGAATCTCGTTGTGGTCGCCGATCTCAAGCCGGGTGGGCTCGCCGGCGTAAGAAATGTCCTGCGGCGCCATTCCGATCGAACAGAAGGGAAAGAACGCGTTATCGGCGCCAATTTTCGTAGGGCCTTCGATGGCCACATGCGAGACCAGGTGGCAGCCTTCGCCCAGTTCAACCTGTGATCCAATTACGCTGTAGGGGCCGATTTTGCATGAGGGATGGATCTTCGCGCCGGGATCGACAATCGCCGTGGGATGAATGCTTGCCGAAGACTTCGCCGTCGAGCGGGAATTCGAACGCGTGGTCATGCGGGGATTATTCCGGTTCGCCGGTATCCGCGCCGGCGGAGTTCGAGCCTCCACGCCCGCGAGCGGAATTGACCAGCTGGCAACTTACCGTAGCTTCGGCCACCCGCTTGTCGCCGACGTAGACAATCCCTTCCATGCGCGCGGCAACCATGTGCGCCCGCTGCCGCCAGCTCTTCAATTCAACTTCTATGCGCAACTGGTCGCCGGGCACCACTGGACGGCGGAATCTCGCCCGCTCAATACCGGTGAACATGATGAGCTTGTCCTCGCGATCCTCAGTCTCTGTGAGCAACAGCGCGCCACCCGCCTGGGCGATGGCTTCCACGATCAGGACCCCCGGCATGATCGGCAGATTGGGAAAGTGTCCGGAGAAAAATGGCTCGTTGATGGTCACATTCTTGATGGCAACGATCCGATGCTTGGGCTGTATTTCGATTACCCGGTCGATCAGCAGGAAAGGGAAGCGGTGCGGCAGAATGTGAAAGATGTCAACAATGTCCATCGTGGTCTTGACGGGCGAAGGAGACGCGGTCGCGGACTGCGCGGTATCTGTCATAATCTCCGTTCTCCGGTAAAACTCTTCACGTCAGGAGCGAAGATTATACTGTACCCCGGTGCCGCTGGACATCATCCGCAGCTTGCGGAGTTTCTGGTTTTAACTTTTAATCCGGTGGGCTCTACACCAACGATATTAAGGGCCAGGCGGTTAGTTGTTGTGAATGAATCACCACAAAATTATGAAGAAGGTCTTGAAGAAGCCACCCGTCTCTCGGCCAAAATCATCCCCGGCAATCCCAGCCGAGAGCACCAGGCGTCTGAATTTTTTCGCTGAACGAAAAGACGCAATCACTGAGACCATCCGTCAACTGGTCGAGATCGAATCTCCCAGCGACAACAAGTCGGCCGTGGATCAGCTGGGCGCGCTGCTGGCCGGACGCTTCGAAAAAATCGGCGGCCACGCGAAATTTCACCGCACCACAGATTTCGGCGATCACCTGCAAGTGGATTTCGCCGGCTCTCGCAGCGGCAAACCTCTCCTGCTGTTGGGTCACACAGACACCGTATATTCAATGGGAACATTGGCGACCATGCCCTGCCGTATGGCCGATGGGAAGCTTTGGGGCCCGGGCGTGCTCGACATGAAGTCGGGCATCGCATTGATTTTGCATGCGCTCGAAGGACTGCGTGCCTGGCACAATGACACGCTCCCGCGACCCGTGACCGTGCTTCTGGTATCGGACGAAGAGGTTGGCAGCAACTCCTCCCGCCGCATTACTGAAAGCGTCGCCCGGAGATCGGAGGCAGTGATGGTCCTCGAACCGTCCTACGGAATCAAGGGCGCCTTGAAAACGGCGCGCAAAGGAGTCGGGGAATACACGATCAAGGTGATTGGCAAGGCGGCTCACGCAGGCCTCGACTTCGAAAAGGGCGAGAGCGCAATTCTGGAACTGGCAAAGCAAATCACGGCAATTTCAAAGCTTGTCGATCTGAAGCGCGGCCTCACTTTGAGTGTAGGCGTGGTTGCCGGCGGCACCCGAACTAACGTAATTCCCGCCCAAGCTTCAGCCTTACTCGACGTACGGGTAGCGCGGGTGAAAGACTCCGCGGCAATCGACCGTCAGCTCAGAGCGCTCAAGCCGTTTAATCCTAAGTGCAAGCTGGAAATCGGCGGCGGCGTGAACCGTCCCCCCATGGAACGCAGCGCGGGCACGGCTTTGCTATACAAGAAGGCCTCGGAAATCGCCCGGGAACTGGGCTGGAAGCTTGAAGAAGCATCGGTTGGTGGCGGGTCGGATGGAAACTTCACCGCCGCCCTGGGCATCCCTACGCTCGACGGCCTGGGCGGGGTGGGCGAAGGTGCACACGCTACCCATGAGTCGATCGTGATCTCCGAACTGCCGAAGCGCGCGGCGCTGCTGGCGCAATTAATCGAAGGCGCCTGAATGCCGGAACATAAGGCTTTCTTTGCGGACTGTCTCTGCGATCTTTGCGGTTAAGCTTTTGATTTCGTCATAAAACCGCAAAATTCGCAAAGAAACACAACGGAGGGTGAGCGGCGTTTGCGCTGGAACCTACGTTGGCAACTGGTCGGCCACTTGCGCCCTACGTAAGACCACAATCCTTTGACTACAACCCCGGGGTAGCCTAGAATTTCCACAGGGTTGCTCGCCGCCTTCACGCGCTCTATGCAAGCTTGGCAAACCCGTTAGGGAGGATTTAAATGCCTGGAAAACTGGGGTTGCCGGAAATACTGATCATCCTGGCGATTGCGCTACTCATTTTTGGACCAAGCAAGCTGGCTGATCTGGGCAAAGGACTAGGAGAAGGCATCAAGAACTTCAAATCCGCCGTGAAAGACGGCGAACAGGATCCAGACAAGAAAGCCTAAGTCCTCACCGGTTAGTGTGGTCGCGGGCGGCTCGCCCGCGAGAGAGCGGATCAAAAGCCGCGGAATCAAAGCCACCAAAGTAAAAACCATAAAGCATTAAGTCAAAATCATCGAGTCAAAATAATCAAAATCATGAGTCAAAATAAGCGCGCGGGCGAGTCGCCGGCGACCACACTAGACAAGACAAGTCAGCCGATTTTCTTTCCGGTCACGGCTCCGTGCTCCTGCAGCATCTGCAACACCAACTTCACGGGCAGACCCACTACATTGGAATAATCTCCATCGATGTGCGGAATCCATCTGGCGGCAACGCCCTGGATGGCGTACGCTCCCGCCTTGTCCATGGGCTCGGCGGTCGCGATGTACGAAGTTATCTCATTGTCGGACATGCTGGTCATCGTCACCAGCGTGCTTTCGGAGCGCGTGTCTTCGAAACCAGCTTGAAGTTTCCGGTTTCCGGTTCCCAGGGCCGGGCCTACGAGGCAGACTCCGGTGATGACTTGATGATTTCTTCCTGACAGCAGGCGCAGCATACGCCGGGCATCAACATCGTCTCGAGGTTTACCGAGTATTTCGCCCTCGACTACCACGACTGTGTCTGCTCCCAAAACGAATTTATCGGGATGATGGCGGAAAGCTGCCTGCGCTTTCTCTCGCGCCATACGCTCCGCGAAGTCTTTCGGTCTTTCTGTCGGTTGAGGCAATTCCGGAATATTGGTCGCCAGCACCGTGAACCCTACTCCGGCCTCGCGCAACAAGTCCTGCCGGCGCGGAGAGGCGGAAGCGAGTATCAACATCGAGGCTTCGGTCACGCCGCAATCAGCTCAATGCGATTGCCAAAAGGATCGTGAATATGGCAGCGGCGGACCCCAGGGATATCCTCGACCTCGTTAACTTCCACACCGGCGGTTGAAAGTCCGGCAATGCATCCGGCAAAATCGCGACAGCGGAGCGCTGGGTGCGCTTTCTTCGCCGGCCGGAACTCGTTTTCCACACCGAGATGAACCTGGACGTGACCACTCTCGAACCAACATCCGCCACGTTTTGAAAGTTCGGCGGGTTTCGGAATCTCCGCCATGCCCAGCAGATCGCGATAGAAACGCCGCGCGATATCTTCGCCGCCCGGCGGCATGGCAAGCTGGACGTGATCAATCGAAAGAAATGGTGACACGCCGGGCCCGGTTTTCATCGCCGTACGGACTCATGCGGTTCAGCCATCGATGACTCCGTTTCGGTTACTGATTTCCGCAGGAGTTCGAGAAATGACGGGCCGGTATTTTCCAGCTTTCTCTCCAGCCGTTCGGTGCAATCGCAGTCGCTGCACGCCCAGGCTTCCGATCCATTTTCATCCCGGCAGCGGCGGCGATCATGAGCATCCTGAATCCGCGTCAGCTCGAAAAACTGGTTCCAGTACGGCTGTTCCTCCTGCAACGGAGTAGGGCAGTAGCAGACTTCGACCCAGCGTGCGGTGTCGTCAGTACAAAGGCGCGCATCTTTCATATTTCGCAGATATTCGCCTTCGGCCACCGAACCTTTGCCCAGGGTTCCATCTTCAATCGCTTGCAGCAGCGCCCGCTCGCGACCAGGCTTCACTCGCGCTCTTACCAGATAACGCATATCTTCATTTTACAACGAGCGAATGCAGGCCTCGGACTCCAACGGCCTGACCCTCGGGCAGCTGCCTCCACCTTTTCCCCTGTTAGAATCAAAACATTGACCGCTGCCCCCATGGACGCCGCCTTTCTTCGCAATTTTGCCATCATTGCTCACATCGATCATGGCAAGTCCACGCTGGCTGACCGTTTGCTGGAGTTGACCGGCTCGCTGACTGCCCGCGAGATGCAGGCTCAGGTGCTCGATTCCATGGACCTGGAGCGCGAGCGCGGCATCACCATCAAAGCCCATGCCGTCCGCATGATGTACACCGCGCAGGATGGCCACACTTACCAGCTCAATCTGATCGACACCCCAGGCCACGTGGATTTTTCTTATGAAGTCTCGCGCTCGCTGGCTTCCTGCGAGGGCGCGCTGCTGGTGGTGGATGCTTCTCAGGGCGTCGAAGCCCAGACTCTTGCCAACGCCTATCTGGCCATCAACAACCGGCTGGAAATTATTCCCGTCATCAACAAGATTGATCTCCCCAGCGCCGACGTGGAGCGCACCAAGGAAATGATCGAAGGTGCGGTGGGTCTGGATGCGTCCGATGCGGTGCTGATCAGCGCCAAGACAGGTTTCGGCGTACCTGATGTTCTGGAAGCGATCGTCAAACGCGTGCCCCCGCCCAAGGGAAATCCTGACAACCGGTTGCAGGCGCTGATTTTTGACTCGTGGTTCGATCCCTACCGAGGCGTGATTGTGCTCACCCGGGTCTTTGAAGGGACCATCCGCAAGGGACAAAAGATTCGCCTGATGTGGAATGGTCGCGTGCTCGAAGTGGAAACTCTGGGCGTTCTCACTCCCAAACCGGTCGAGGTTGAAGAACTCCGCGCCGGCGAAGTGGGGTTTTTGATGGCCAACAGCAAGACCGTGGCCGACACCAAGATCGGCGACACCATCACCGACGAAGCCAATCCAGCGCTCGAACCTTTGCCCGGTTTCGAGGAAATCAAGCCCATGGTGTTCGCCGGCCTTTATACCGTGGACGCGCATGAACATACCCAGCTTCGCGAAGCGCTGGAGAAGTTGCGACTCAATGATTCGTCGTTCTTCTTCGAGCCCGAGAGTTCGGTTGCGCTCGGCTTCGGCTTCCGCTGCGGCTTTCTCGGTCTGCTCCACATGGAGATCATCCAGGAACGGCTGGAGCGCGAATTCAATCTTGAACTCATCACCACCGCCCCGGGCGTCCGCTACAAGATCACCAAGACCAACGGCGAACTGATCGAAGTCGACAATCCTTCGCGCTGGCCGGACCCCAGCGAGATTGCGAAGGTTCAAGAGCCGGTGATTCTTGCCACTATCCTCACTGGTGAAGAATATGTGGGCGGAATTCTCAAACTGGTGGAAGACAAGCGTGGCAAACAGAAAACATTCGAATACGTAAGTTCGTCTCGGGTCATGCTGCATTACGAGCTGCCGCTTAATGAGATCGTGCTCGATTTTTATGACCGGCTGAAATCTGTCTCCAGGGGCTACGCTTCGCTTGACTATCACCTGGCGGACTACTGGGAATCGCCCATGGTGAAACTCGACATTCTGGTTGCGGGGGAACCGGTGGATGCACTCTCCATCATTGTGCATCGTGACTTCGCTTATGAACGCGGCAAGTTGCTGGTCTCGAAAATGCGGGAACTGATTCCGCGGCAGATGTTTGAAGTCGCCATCCAGGCCTCGATCGGTTCGAAAATCATTGCCCGCGAAACCGTATCGGCCATACGCAAGAACGTGATCGCCAAATGCTACGGCGGCGACATCTCGCGAAAACGCAAGCTGCTGGAGAAGCAAAAAGAAGGCAAGCGGCGCATGAAGCGTATCGGCCGCGTAGATATTCCGCAGGAAGCTTTTCTGGCAGTCCTCAAAGTGGGTGAAGACTCAAATTAGGTGCGGGCAAAAGAAGTGGGCGTCACCCTGAGCAAGGCTTCAGCCGGGTGAAGGATCTGGCGCGCAGCTGAAGAGTGCACGGTTTCAGGAAGGGTTCAGCTGTTCGAACACGCGCGTCCGAGGCGCTTCGCGGGAGATCCTTCACGGCCTGACGGCCGCTCAGGATGACATCAAAATTATGATGCGGGGCATGAAAGCACGTTCCCCCGCAGGTTCGACTTCAGTCTAAGCGGAACAAAATTGCCGTTACCGAGCGGAGTCACCAGAGTGACGTTATCGGCCGACTCAAGCGTTTTTGACATGAGGCAACGGGATGCGAACCGTGCAAACTCACATCGCGATAAATCCTGCGGTTCCAATCTTTATTTTCCTGATCTTCTTCGTCACACTCTGGTGCGTTACCAGCCTTTTGACTGGAAGGCTGAGCGGGTGGGCGGTTCTGGGCCGCCATTTCGCTTCGACCCTTCCTTTCCCCAGCCAAAGCTGGCGCTGGAAGAGCGCCCGCATGCGCTGGGGAGCGAACTACAAGAACTGTCTCTCGATCGGCGCCGATGCTGCGGGCCTTTACCTCTCATCCCTTTTATTCTTTCGGATTGGCCATCCAGCTCTCTTCATTCCCTGGAGTGAAATCTCATTCCGTGGCCGCCGGAGAATCCTGTTTGTCGAATTTGTCGAACTCGAGATGGGTCGGGAGGAGAAGATTCCCTTTATGATTCGCGCAAGTTTGGCCGATCAGATTCGCTCAGCGGCGGCAACAGGCTGGCCGGTCTAGGCCATTCCCAGTTATGACCATGGTATAATGACCATAGTTGCAGAGAGGCAATATGAAAACGATGCCTGCAGGCGTATTCAAGGCCAAGTGTCTTGCGGTGATGGACCAGGTTAAGGCCAAGCGAGAGCCGGTCGTCATCACCAAACACGGTGAACCCATAGCGATGCTGGTGCCGATCAAGGCGTCTGCGGACGACATTTTCGGATTTTTTCGCGACCGGGGACGCATCACCGGCGACGTGGTTTCTCCAGTCCTTTCACCGGCTGAGTGGGGTGAGTTGGGATGATTCTGGTCGATACCCATGTTGTACTCTGGCTGGCGCTTGAGCCAGACAGGATTTCCAAGAAGGCTGCAGCGGCCATTGAGCATACCCGACTCCGTGGTGAGGGATTAGCGATCTCCGATATGACCTTGCTTGAAATCGCTCTTGGCGAAAGCAAACGGCGTATACAGTTGGACGCAAGTCTCGAAACATTCCTGACAGAAGTGGAGTCCAGGTTTGTTGTACTACCAATCACGGCCAGAGTTTGCGTGAGCGCCATGGCACTTCCGTCCGCCTATCCCAAAGATCCAGCGGACCGGGTGATCGGAGCCACTGCATTGGTTGAGGGGATCGTGCTCGTCACTGCAGACGCTGAAATTCGAAAATCAAACGCGCTGCGCACTACCTGGTAAGACCGGAATCTATTCTGTCCAGTCAAACGATCGCGTCACAGCTTTCTTCCACAGCCGGTACATTGCCTCGCGTTTAGCCTCGTCTAAACCAGGTTTCCAGGTTTGATCCACTGACCACTTCGCGCGCAGGTCGTCTGTGTTCTTGTAAAAGCCCACTGCCAGGCCCGCTGCATACGCGGCACCCAACGATGTCGTCTCTTTGATTGACGGCTTCACCACCGGCCGGTTCAGAATGTCGGCCTGAAACTGCATCAGCAGCGCGTTGTCGACCATACCGCCATCCACCCGCAGAACGTCCAAAGTAATTCCGGAATCCTGCGCCATGGCTTCCACCACTTCACGAGTCTGAAACGCGGTTGCTTCCAGCACCGCCCGTGCCAGGTGCCCTTTATTTACGTAGCGGGTAAGCCCGGCGATCACGCCGCGCGCATTGTGCTTCCAGTAGGGCGCGTACAAACCGGAGAAGGCGGGAACAAAATAGACGCCACCGTTGTCTTCGACCGTGCGTGCCAGCGTTTCAATTTCCGGGCTTGCCCCAATCAGTCCCAGATTGTCGCGCATCCACTGCACCAGTGCGCCGGTGATGGCGATGCTTCCCTCTAACGCGTAATGTGCAGGCTCCTCGCCGAACTTGTAAGCAACGGTCGTGAGCAGTCCGCAAGTGGACCGCACGGCGCGCTCTCCTGTATTCATCAGCAGGAAGCAGCCGGTCCCGTAGGTATTCTTGGCTTCGCCTTGTCTGAAGCAGGTCTGGCCTACCAGCGCGGCTTGCTGATCACCGAGAATTCCGGCAATCGCCACACCCTTGGCGTCGCCCAGTTTCACCGTTCCATAAATCTCGCCACTGGAGCAGATCCGTGGCAGCATCGCTTCGGGAACCCCGAAAGCGTTCAATAATTCCTTGTCCCACGAAAGCGTATCGAGGTTCATCAACTGGGTTCGGCTGGCGTTGGTGACATCGGTGATGTGAAGGCCGCCGTCGGCTCCGCCGGTAAGGTGCCAGGTGAGAAAGGAATCGATGTTGCCGAACAGCACGTCGCCGGCTTCGGCCTGTTCACGGATGCCGCTTCCATGATCAAGCAGCCAGCGGATTTTCAAACTGCTGAAGTAAGTGCTGAGCGGAAGTCCGGTCTTGGCGCGAAAGCGGTCGGCGCCGCCAGCCCGGGAGAGTTCAGTCACGTAATCATCCACGCGAGTGTCTTGCCAGACCAAAGCATTCGCGACCGGCTTGCCGGTTTTGCGGTTCCAGAGGACAGTCGTCTCTCGCTGATTAGTGATACCGATCGCCGCCAGGTCGGCGCCGCGAAGATTTCGTCGTTGCAAAGCTTGCGCGATCACATCCTGAGTGGCCCGCCATATTTCTGCGGGATCGTGTTCCACCCATCCCGGTTGCGGATAAATCTGCTCGTGTTCTTTCTGTGCGGCGGCAATGATCTTTCCCTCCGCGTCGAACACGCTGAATCGTGTGCTGGTTGTCCCCTGATCGATTGCGCCGATGTAGTTTGCCACGGCGGCTATGGTAACGGAGGCTGGGGACGGAGGGCAAAAACGCGGCCACGGATTTCATGGATCTTCACGGATTAAGATCTTTTACTTCTTTTGGTTAACCCGTGCAGATCCGTTAGATCCGTGGCGCGGATGTTTGCTTAGCGCTTGGCGGAAAACTGGAAGGCGATATAAAACAGCTGCACGATGGTCAATCCGACGATTACGTAGGTGGCTATTTCCATCCGTCTGCCTGATTCGCGCACACTCTTTACCACCTCGGCCATGTCGGAGGTTGCCTGCACCAGTTTCCCGGTCAGTTCATCAAGGTGATCGGTGGCACTGCGAAGTTTGTCCAGTACGCGAGAGGTATCAACCAGTGCGGCCGCCGAACGCTCGCTGTTTCTCAGATCGAGTTCGGTCTTGCAGGCGGCCCACCACGGACTTCCCGGCGGATTGTCGTACATGCGCTGCCGAATCTCTTCGGACGAGCGCGAGCGGAGAAGCTGTATCAGCGCCTGCACCGTGTCGCTGGACTTGTGATCTAGAGTCGGAGTCGCCATAGTCGAATAAGTGATGTCTCATCCTATGACCAGAAGTAACCTTTGGACAGATAACGGAAGACCAAGAAAAACGATGATCGCGAACGAAGCGCTGGTAAACAATAGACGTAAGGGACAATTAAACCCTTTGGCTGTGGATATTTGTGCCGCACAGTCTCATTCCGAGACACCTCCCGAACGAACAACGACACGATCAAATTTTCATCCTGTCATCCTGAGCGAAGCAGTCCTTTTCGATTGCGAAAAGCACTGCAGAGTCGAAGGACTCCTAACAGCGGCACGGACCTGTCGGGTTTGAAGCTCACTAGCGCAAGCAATCGCGACGCTCCCTGGGGTCCTTCGACTCCATAGCAGCTTCGCGAAGCGAAGCTGCTATGCCGCTCAGGATGACAGATACCTGGCCGGCGCCCACTTTTCGCTCGCTAAGCCTACTATTCTTCTCGAACTTCCTAAGCTGTTCGTTCCAGTTCTTTCCGGTTCCACCCCGCCAGATCGGCCGCAGCTTCGTAGGTGCTCTGCAGGAACTCCAGGAGGGCCGCGCGCGGCGATGGATCCTGGCGAAGGTCGTCGTACATCAGAAAGAATTCCTTCATCTGGGGATGGTAGAAGGCCTTGGCGGGCCGCACCGGATGTTGCCCGAACCCGGCAGGCTCGGGAGCGGCATAGACGTAAAAAGCCGGGCCCTTGATCTCGCCTCCGCCGGGCCAGAATCCGGCGCTTATCACTTCGTGGGAATAAGCTTCCCGAGTAATCGCGTCCGCTCCCTCGCGTTCAGGGGCCCGGCGTCCCGAAAAGCGCGTTACCGCCAGATCGAAGCTGCCCCAGAAAAAATGCACGGGGCTGTTTTTGCCGATGAAACGCGAGCGGAATTCCTTGAAAACTGTATCCACAGCCAAAAGAATCCGCCAAAAGCGGTTCACATATTCGCGGTCATAGGACGAATGCTTCGTATCCTGGTCAAAGGCGATGGGGTCCGGTATTTCGACCGGCATGTTCCAGATCTTTACCTCGATTCCGAGCGCCGCCAAACCAGCCATAAGCTCTTTGTGAAACTCAGCCACCGGGCGCGGCACGAGTGGAATGATTTTTGTCTGGTTCCGGCTAGTCTCGATGATCAGCTTGTGATCGATAAAATCGAATTGAACTTCGAAGATCCCGTCGCCATAAGGAATCGCGGAAGTGGTCAGCCCGCGAGCGCTGACATAAAGCGGTGCCTCCCACCAGTGATTGATGAGCGGGCTTTGCGCCAGCCGCAGTTTGCCCACGATCTGGCTGTACATGTGCAGCGTGGCGAAAGTATCCTGCCAGGCTTCAAGTGGAAGGGCGGGCCAGGATTCTGCCTTGGTAGTGAAGTCTGCGCGCTGCTGAGCTGTTTTGCTGGTATCGGGTCCTGCGGAATCCATAACGCCCCCAGGGACCTGACCAGCGTACTCCTATTTTCCCGGTGCCGGCGCTGGACCAGGCTGTCCTGAGCTGGCCTGGACCAACTTCTCAACCGATGGCGCCACCATGATCAGTAACTGGGACTGGGCTTTTTTAGTCTGCTGGATCATCGCCAGTTGCGCGTTCACCCAGCCAGCCGGCGCCGCTTCTCCACGGTCCAAATAGTCGAGTGCGGCCAGGCCCGACGCTCCGAGCGCGGAGAGGTTCGCCGAGATTGGCGCAACTTCCTTGAGCAGGAGAGATTTCTCGAATCGTGGCTGCAGTTCAACCTGGTTATCGCGCCAGCGTGTCAGCAATTCTCTCACCCTGGGTTCCGCGCCCGGCTTGGCGTTGCTGCTCACAAGTTTGTTCACCGCATCGGCAAATTGCCTGGCGGTGACGCTCTCCGGACGCGCCGCATCCACTACCCGGTTCAGCGGCGACGCGCTGGTGGCGGGGGCCGGCGCGGTTTCTTCCCGCGTGTAATCCTTCACCGGCTCAACCACGTCGGCCAACTCCTTGAGCGCGGAGATGTCTTCGCTTCCCGCTACCCGCCGCAGCATGGGAGCGTAACTGGAATTGTGCGTCAGGCCAAGTCCGTCCAGCCAGCGGCTGGCGACCGCCATGCGCTGGTACATGCCATTCACATCGCGAACGTCCTGCGGTGACCACAATCTTTCGGCTATGGCCGCGGTGCGCGGCCAGATGCGGGAGTCGATGTTTTCCGGAGAAACATATTCCGACCACATGCAGGCCTCGCCGCCCAGAACACGCTTTTGCTCTTCAGCACTCAGGCTGGCGGCGGCTCCGCTGAGCGGTTCGTTGTTGTAATGCCTCTCCGCCGACCACATCAAGTCAACGTAATATCCCGAAGAGAGCAGGCTTCTATAACCCTGCTTCGCCGCCTGGGCCAGAGAATCCGGACCGCGCCACGACTGAATCACGATACTGTGCGGCAGATCCGGACGCAGAATCTCATCCCATCCCAGCATCGTCTTTCCGTGTTTGGCCACAATTTTCTGCACACGCTGGTTGAAATACGCCTGCAGGTCGTTGTTGTCTTTCAATCCGTGCGCCTGCTTGAACGCCTGGATTTTGGGATTTGCATCCCATTCCTTGCCGTTCACCTCGTCGCCGCCGATGTGAAAGAACTGGTCCGGAAAGAGAGCGGCCATCTCGCCGATAAACACGTCAAGAAATTTGTAAGTTTCTTCTTTCGTGGGATCCATCGCGGGATCAAAGATTCCCCACTTGCGTTCGATCTCGTACGGCCCCGGCCCGCTCGCCAGTTGCGGATAGCCGACGAACCAGGCGGTGGCGTGTCCCGGCATATCGAACTCCGGAACGACGCGAATTCCGCGCTCGCGCGCGTACGCGATCAGACCACGGATTTGATCCTGCGTATAGAACAAGCCATCCGAACCCATCCCGTGAAGCTTGGGGAATTTCTTGCTCTCCACTCTGAATCCCTGATTTTCCGAGAGATGCCAGTGAAAAACATTCAGCTTCATCGCCGCCATGCCGTCCAGGTTGCGCTCCAGCACCTCAAGCGGGATGAAGTGACGGCCCACGTCAATCATCAATCCCCGCCAGGGAAATCTTGGTGCGTCATCGATGGATGCCGCCGGCACCGCAAACCCCTCATCGGTGGTCTGCACTAATTGCAAAAACGTTTGCAGCCCCCGCATCACCCCAAGAGTGGTGGGAGCATTCAGCCGCGCCCCGGAGTTGGTGATCTCGAGACGGTAAGATTCGTCTTCACCAACCTCCTGCACCGTTTGAGTTCCGCTGGCGGCCTGGATCACCAGGGTGGCGTGGGCCGAGTTGGCGACCTGCATGTCGATCGGTGGCATTCCAATCTGCCGGCCCAGCTGGCCCAGAAAAATCTGGACCGCACGATCCAGCCGAGGCTCATGATGTCCGGAGATTGAAACCGAAAAGGTTGGACCAATCAGCAACCTGCCACTACCCGGCTGCACTTTAGCGGGAAGCGGCATGAGGTTGAGAGCTGACGGCGGAACTTCAGCCGCGGCCAAAGAAACCACAGATAGCAACAGCAGCGGCAAAATTATCCGCACGATTGGCTCTCCTCGAGACTGGTGCAATGGGACGGCACGAATCGGCAGCATCTTAACAGACCGATGCTGGCGGAATGTGGACGCGAGCGTCCACGCTCGTGTCATCCGGGACCATGCGAGCCAAAAACCTGGTCCTTGCCGCGGAGCACGAGCGAGGGCGCTCGCGCCTACATGTTCCCGGCCCTACACCTCTGCCATTAACTCGGTGTAGCAACTCAAAGCCACACCCCAGAGCAAAGGCTCGGTGATCAGCCTGCGCAGGCCGATTTCGCCGGCGCTGTGGGTGCCCGGCATACCGGTCCAAACGACCCGAAACTGGGCTTTCTCATCCTCGAACTGTACTTCCAGAATTTCGCCGGGCTTGATCTGGCGACGAATGCCCTGAATGACGGCACCAGTGCTGCTCAGATTTCTCACGCTGGCCAACTGCATGAACGGTAGATCGTGGGCATCGACGCCCCATATGCGAACGGGAAATTGTGCTGTGACTCGAGGGTTGCGACGACGATCCATTTCCATGCTCCTTGATGCTGGGAGGATGGTATGGTGCGCGCGCCGACAGGAAAACTTACCCCCGTCACGCCTGGCTGGTGCCCGTGGTCACCTGGGTAACACGCTTGCCATTCATGCGCTTAGGGACAATGACCGGAATAACGCTCAGTTCATATCGGGAAGGGAACACGATCCCGGCCCGCGCGGGTCGCCGCAGGACCCGCAGGCGCCCATTGAGGGCGCGCCCGCGGAGGCGCCCTTTGCGCTCACGGCAAACACCGAAAGCTGCGGCGCTAGCTTGTTGCCGTGGCATTTCGGGCACTCAGCTTTCTCTTTGCCGTACACCAGCGCTTCAAACTGGTGCTTACACTCTTTGCAGATGTACTCGAATATAGGCATGGCTCAACTCCTTTAACCGCACTGCGACATCCTCACCATTTAAAATCACCGGGTGGAGAGCGTGCAAACGAAAACGCCGGCATTTGTTTCGCGGCGCGGTTTCAGCGGTGGACATCGGCAGACTCTGGGCAGCTTTTTTCTTTCCCGGCGAATCGCGCTGCCGCCCTCCGAAGCACGTCTGATCGCAGTCGAGCCCGGCGTCCAGATCATGGCTCATTGTCACTGGCAAGCTAACCGCGAGAAGGCGATGACCGTCATCATCGTCCACGGCCTCGAAGGTTCGAGCGATTCCACTTACATGCTGGGCATTGCCGCGAAGGGGCTGGCTGCCGGCATGAATGTTGTCCGCATGAACCAGCGCAACTGCGGCGGCACCCAGGCTTTGGCTGCCACTCTCTATCACTCCGGACGCTCGCAGGACATCGCGGCCGTGGCCCGGAACTTGATCGACCACGACCACATCTCGCGGTTCGCCCTGGCCGGGTTTTCCATGGGCGGAAACCTGGTGCTGAAAATGGCAGGCGAGTGGGGGAATTCAGGTCCACGCGAGTTTTCGGCGGTGTGCGCGGTCTGCCCTGCCGTCAACCTGGCCGCGTCCGCCGACGCCTTGCACCTGCGCGGCAACCGTCTATACGAGCAGTACTTCTTGTGGAAGCTGGGCCGCCGGCTGCGGGAAAAGGCGCGGCTGTTTCCGGGAGCGTTCGATGTCTCCCGCCTGCGCGGCATCCGCAGCCTGCGCGAGTTTGACGACAAAATCACCGCCTTCTATTGCGGCTTCACCGGAGCCGATGACTACTACGACCGCGCAGCAGCCGCTCATGTGGTTGACCGTATCGCAGTCCCGACTCTGATCCTGAACGCGGCCAACGATCCCTTCATTCGCATCCTGCCCGAAACCCGGCGCAAGATCGAAAACAATCCCCACATCACCTTCATCGAAACCGAAGATGGCGGTCACTGCTCTTATCTGGGCGCAACCGAAGGGGGCGGCGACGACGGCCGATGGGCCGAATCGCAGGTCGTGGATTTTCTGAGCAAGCTGTAGCGCAAGCTGCGTCGCGATCGGCAACGAGTCGTGGCAGTTCACGCTGGATCGTCAATTTTGATGGTGCCTCTAGCGCGTGGCGATATACGCGAGCAAAAAACGTCGCCCTGCACGCAAGCGATGCACCGCAGCAATAAACCTAAGACCTTAGCCTTTTGACGTCATCCTGAGCCCGGCTTCAGCCGGGTGAGGGATCCAGCGCGCGGCGGAACGGGTGCGAGTGCGAGCGCCAAACGCTGAAAGCCATATCTCCACTAGCCCGTTTCACCGCTCCCCGAGCCCTCAGGGCAGCAAGCCCTTTTCCTATACAATCACCCCGGATGAAGTTTGTGCAGTCGATACGCGTCGCCATTCTCCTGCTGGCGCTCCCGCTGCTGCTGCACGCCGAGCCCGTATCCCAACTGCGTCCTACCGACTACGTCAATGACTTCGCCCATGTCCTCGACCAGCCTACGATCGCGCAACTGGACAACATCTGCCAGCAGCTCGATCAGAAAGCTCACGCTCAGATTGCCGTCGTCACCGTAAATTCACTCGACGGTTCGGACATCGATAGCTACGCCGTTGCGCTCTACAAGCAATGGGGTATCGGCAGCAAGGCGACCGATCACGGCGTCCTCATCCTGATGGCGGTGCAGGACCGGAAATACCGCATCGAAGTTGGCTATGGACTGGAGCCGATCCTGCCCGACGGCAAGGTCGGAGGATTCGGACGCGAAGCGGTTCCTCTGCTCAGAGAGAACAACTACAGCGGCGCAATTCAACTGATGACAGCGAGAGTCGCCGACGTCATCGCTCAGGATGCCGGCATCGAAATTACGGGGCCGCGTCCCGAAATCCCGGCGCAGACCCGCGAACCGCAAGCCAGCCTGTCCGGCAAACAGCTTCTCGTACTCGGCATAATTTTGTTGATTGTCCTGCTGACCCCCCTGCGCAAGATTTTATTTTGGATGCTGCTGTTCGGTGGCGGAGGCGGTGGCGGAGGATATGGCGGGGGCGGCTATGGCGGCGGGGGCGGCTTCGGTGGCGGAGGCGGTGGATTCGGAGGATTTGGCGGCGGTAGTTCGGGCGGCGGCGGAGCCAGCGGAGGCTGGTAGCTTCCGATTTGTCACTTGTAGCAGCGGGGGGTTCAGAATGGTCGCAGAAAAACAGATCGACGAATTTGTCAGCCGGATGCAAAAAGCTGCGGGGCAAAACCTGCAAAGCGTGATCCTTTATGGATCTGCCGCCGCGGGAGAATATCAGGCCGAGTTCTCTAACCTGAATCTGCTTTGCATCCTGCGCGAGAGTTCGTTTTCCCATCTTGCCACAATTGCGCCGGTGGTCGAATGGTGGCACCGGCAGAAAAACCCCGCGCCTCTGGTCATGACTCACGAAGAGCTCGAACATTCAACGGATGTCTTCTCGATTGAATTGCTCGACATGCAGCATCATCACCGGGTGGTCTTTGGCGAAGAAGTGCTTACCGGCTTGCGCATTCCCATGCATCTGCATCGCTCGCAGCTGGAATACGAGCTGCGCGAAAAGCTTATTCTGCTGCGGCAACGCCTGCTGGAGCAGGGAGACAACGATCGCGCCCTGTGGGAGCTGCTGCTGGGCTCGGTCTCCGCCTTTTCGACTTTGTTCCGGCACGCGCTGCTGGCTTTGGGCGATGTTGCTCCCCACTCCAAGCGGGAAGCTATCCAGATTCTTGCCACTCGCATAGAATTCGAGCCGTCCGCCTTTCTGCAGCTGCTCGACATTCGCGATCGTAAAGCCGAACGCAAGCAGTTCGATGCCAAAGACGTTTTCACCCGCTATCTGGCAGCGGTGCAGCGCGTTACCGCTGCAGTCGATACAATGCTGGATACATCCAAACCGGACAAAGTCTGACCGTTTCTGCGATTTTGATTCAGGAGGAAAAACATGGTCAAGGTAATAATCGTAGTCGTCGTTCTGGCACTGATTGCCTTCGTTGCCTTCGGGCAATACGTCGGCGTGCGCAACACCCTGGTGACCAAGGACGAGGCGGTGAAAGCCGCGTGGTCGCAGGTGGACATCGTGCTGCAACGCCGCGCTGACCTGATTCCTAACCTGGTCGCAACCGTAAAAGGCATCGCGCAGCAGGAACAGACGGTCTTCGGCGACATCGCCAAAGCCCGCTCGCAACTGCTGTCGGCGGGATCGCCTTCGGCCAAGATCGCCGCCAACCAGCAACTGGATGGCGCCCTCGGCCGATTGCTGGCCATCGTCGAGAATTATCCGCAGCTCAAGTCCAACGAAAACTTCCTGCGCCTGCAGGACGAACTGGCCGGCACCGAAAATCGCATCGCGGTCGAACGCAAGCGTTACAACGACTCGCTGCAGGACTACAACACCTACATCCGGAAATTTCCCAACAACATTTTCGCCGGGTGGGCCGGGTTCAAGCCCAATGAAGCTTATTTCGCGGCCTCCGAGGGATCGCGCCAGGTGCCGACGGTGAATTTCGCGCCTCCGGCCGCCGCTCCTCAAGCCACACCGCAACCGGCTCCCGCGCACTAGGTGGAAGCCGATTTCGCAGTTGAACTTGGATCTGCCGATGAAACTCTGGAAATACCCTGGGCCGCCGCCGCAGGCGGCCCTCGCTATTACGACCTGAAGCGCCATCCCGAGCTGCTGTCCAACATCGAAGAAGTCAGCAGTCTCCCTGAGCTCCGCGACTTTCTTGTCGTGTTGAATTCTCCCTCCGGAATTCTAGAAACCGCAAAGTGCGATGCCTGGGCGTCGACGGAACTGAACCCCGAAGAGGAAATTTTTGCGGCCGCTTTCAAGTTCGGTTCCTACGTGGATCTTTTGTTCTCACCGGAAAACCTGCGCATCTCTTTGGCAGAGCATGAACAGTTCGCAAAAAGAGTGATCCACCTTTTGCAGCGCGTGCCAGAGATACCTGCGGCGTGCGAAATGCTGATCCGTCGCTGTTTTGACCTCTCGGAGGACGAGACCCGGGAAGGTTTCTACATTACGCTCTACGTTTTCGGCTACGGAGAAGATGAAGCGCAAGCGCGAAAGCGCTGGGCCATTGCTTTGAAGCTAGTAGAAAATGCTATCCGCCAGGTTTCGAAAATGCAGGATTGAAAATGTAGGCGCGCGCGCCCTCGCTCGTGCGGGAATCTTCCCGAGCCATTTCAAACCGGACGAACCGGAACACCCACCCGCCATCGAACTCCGGCGCCACGTTTTTTCCAGCTGGTCCGCACCATCGACAGCACCAGCATGGCAAGACAGATCGTCAATAGTCCCAATGAGGCGGTTCGGATGCTGGTAGCGTGTTTAGGGAGAATCGAAACTCGCCCGTACACGAACTCGAAGTGGACCCAGTAAACCAGCAGAGAAGTCTGCCCCAGTTGTATCAACGGGCTGAATCCCCATTGCCCCGCTCCCCAGCGGCACCAGGCGTACGTCAGAGACAGAATGGCCAGCAGCAAGCCCACGCGAACCAGAAAAAAGCTGGGGCTGGTGTGCCAGTAATCGTAGACCGGATAAAGTTGCTCGGGGCGTGCCTCGATCCACCGCGCCAGGAAGATCAATGCCAGGCCCGCCACACCCGCCATCACGAACACCGCAGCTTCGCGCTGGCGGACAAAATCACTCAGCAGCAGGAACCCAACCGCCAGGCCGGCGAAGGCGAAGGCCGTCCACGGAAAGACGGGGAAGAGCCAGGCTTGCGGCTGGCCCAGATTGTGAACACCGTCGATGTAGGATTCGATCGGCCAGGGTAACCAATGCGGACGCCAGGTTGTCCAAAGCCACGGCGTGATAAACGAAATCAGCATTGCGAGCGCTCCGCCACTCAAACCCAGAGCCTGGCGGATGCGCGAAGGCTGGCCCAGCTTGAGCACGATCCAGCACATCACCGCCATCAGCATCATGGAAATGCCGATCGTGTTCAGGATGTCGACCCGCAACAAGTCACTCCACGGAGCCCATCCCCAGGCAATCACGTATTCCTGCAGTCGAAACAAAAGACCTAATCCGAGTATCTGCGCTCCCCGCCGTAAACCAGTGCGGGCAATAAAATCTGGCGACTGACCTTTCTGGCGCAGCTTATCCACCACCATCGCAGAGGAAATTCCTGCCAGAAAAAGAAATAACGGAGCAGGCAAGGTCCCGCCCAATTGCGACCACATGAAGAACGTAGACTTGCGCGCCTCGGGACTGAGCCAGGAGTCATAACAGTGTGTCTGAAACATCAGGATGCACGCCAGACCGCGCATCCAGTCGATATAAGCAAGGCGATGTGTGGAAGAATCAGGCATGCGTAGCAGCTACGAGGCGAACGCGAAAGTATAAGGCAAAAACCGCAGGTTCCGGTGCCGGTATCTCTTCAGTCCAACGCATAGCCCAAGTTCCGCGACATTGTTATCAGTTTCGCGAAATCGTCATCACCTTCGCAATATTGTCATCCTGAGCGGAGGGATTGCTTCGCATCGCGAAGCAACAACGTAGTCGAAGGACCCCTATCAGTAGCGCAAGCGTTGCTTGCCTGGAATTCTGGCGGCCACAATACCGGGTCTCTGCTGCTGATAGGGATCCTTCGACTGCGGAAGCTCTTCGCTCGGCGAAGAGCTTTCCTCCGCTCAGGATGACACATGTGGTCCCGATCATGGCGGATCGTTCCACTCGCCCCGACACGCCAAACATCGTAAGATATCAATGTGCCCGTTGAAACCAGCCTTGCCGGCAAGCAAGCCCTCCTCGACCAGCAACTTCGCGGTCTGGGACGGACCCTGGTCGCCTATTCTGGCGGCGTGGATTCGGCTTTTCTGGCTTGGGCGGCGCATCGGGCTCTGGGCGCCGACATGCTGGCAGTGATTGCCGATTCCCCGAGCCTGGCACGCGCTCAACTGACTGACGCCACTGCTTTTGCCGGTGAACAAGGCATTCCGTTGGAAATCATCGCCACGGACGAGCTTGATCGGCCGGAATACGCCCGCAACGATTCCTCACGCTGCTTTCATTGCAAGGACGAGCTATTTACCACAATGGAAGAGTTTCGCAGCCGGCATGGCTTCGATTCGATCGCCTACGGCGTCAACCTCGACGATCAGGGCGACT
The DNA here is from genome assembly GCA_963733545.1 of Terriglobia bacterium. Taxonomy (GTDB): domain Bacteria; phylum Acidobacteriota; class Terriglobia; order Terriglobales; family Acidobacteriaceae; genus JAIQFF01. The sequence continues at coordinate 953,055 of CAVTDQ010000007.1, read as the reverse complement.
TCCGTCCCGGACAGCAGGCTGCCGAACAGCACCATGTGGCGGCTCCTCTACGGCACGCGGGACTGACCAAGCAGGAGATTCGCGAGCTTTCCCGTGCCGCCGGGCTGCGTATATGGGACAAACCTGCTTCCGCCTGCCTCTCGTCCCGGATCGAGTACGGCCGCGAAGTCACGCGCGAAGCTTTGGGTGTTGTCGAGCAAGGTGAGGACGCTCTGCACGGCCTCGGGTTTCGGCAGGTCAGGGTGCGCCATCACGGAGACATTGTGCGCATCGAAATCGCACGCGACGAACTGCCGCGCGCGCTGACTCCCGAAATGGCCGCGGAGTTTACCCGCATCTTCAAACCATTGGGATTCAAATTCGTCACCCTGGACCTGGAAGGATTCCGTTCCGGCTCCATGAATACTCTGTTGCCGGCTGACGTCCTCACTCGCGGACGTTGATTCGCACCGCTCAACAGGCCGCGATTTGCACTCAGCAAAGCACTTTGAGTCTTGGCTCATTGTCAATTGCTGACTGCAAACGGTGAGTGACCAGGACTGAATGTCGGGCGCTCCGCTATGAGATAATCGTTGGATAATCTTCAATGTACAGGCGGTTTCTAGTGACGTTTCTTCGCCGTGCCACACTTGTGCTTTTACTTATCTGCCTGGGCTGTTCGGCCCAGTCCGCGCCCCCTGAAGTGGCCCGGCGCATCGAGCAACAAGTGCGGACGTATTACACCATCCCGCCTCGGGTGAAAGTGATTCTTGGTCCGACCAAGCCCAGCGACTTTCCCAACTACGACGCTTTGACCATCACCTTTGACGGCGGCGAAAAAAAACAGACTTACGACTTCCTTCTGGCCAAAGACGGCAAGACTTTGCTTCGCATGACTAAGCTTGATCTCAGCAAGGATCCCTACGCCGAGGTCATGAAAAAAATCGACGTGAGCGGACGCCCCACGCGGGGCAACGTCAAGGCCAAAGTGGTGGTCGTCAATTACGACGACTTCGAGTGTCCTTTCTGCTCGCGCATGCACCAGACTCTTTTCCCCGACCTGTTGAAGGAATATGGCGACCGCGTCACCTTCCTTTACAAGGATTATCCGCTGTCCGAGATTCATCCCTGGGCGACGCATGCGGCGGTGAACGCAAATTGCCTGGCCACGCAAAACCCCGATGCCTATTGGGATTTTGCCGATTACATCCACGCCAACCAGAAGGAAGTGAATTCCGAGAAAACGCCTGACGCGCAATTTGGCGTGCTCGATCGGCTGACCCTGGCGCAGGGGAAAAAGCGCAATCTTGATGAGCCCAAACTTCAGGCGTGCATCAAGGCGCAAAAAGACGATGTCGTCAAAGCCTCGGTCAAAGAGGGGGATGCCTTGGGCGTCGAGGCAACACCCACGATGTTCGTCAACGGCGAGAAAGTTGACGGAGCGCTGCCAGTTGCCGAGCTGCGCGCGATTCTGGATCGGGCCCTGGTACAAGCCGGAGAAACGGCGCCAGTGCATCCCGCCGAACCAGCTCCCGCCGGAACGTCTAAACCGGGCGGCCAATGATTTCTGAACGGCTCAACGGCATACTTGCGATCCACTTTTATAGCGGTGGCAATGCGGAGGACCTGATTTGAAACGAAACCATCTCTCGTGTCACAGCATGGTTGCACTTTTCGCCGTCAGCTTCTCGATTTTATTTGCCGGCTGTTCCTCCAAACGCGGTAGCGACGACGTCGCCGCGTCCGTGGACAGCCGCAAAATCTACCGCGCTGATGTGGAGAAGTATTATCAGAATCAGACTTCAGGTTCTGAACAGGTGCCGGTAGGTGAACAGGCAACCAGCCTGCGTCTCAGCATTTTGCGCGAACTGATTGACAACGAAATTCTCATGCGCCGGGCGGAAAAACTTGGACTGCTGGCAACCGACGAAGAAGTTGAAGGCAAGCTGAACGAAATCAAGTCGCCCTATACCAAGGAACAGTTCGAAGCGCGTCTGAAGGAAAAAAAGGTTACGGTCGACGACTTCAAACGCGATCTCCGCCGTTCGCTTACCGTGGACAAAGTGCTGAACAAGGAAATCACCTCCAAGATCAACGTTTCCGATCAGGACATCACCAACTATTACAACGCGCACAAAGCGGAATTCAACCTGATCGAGCCGCAGTATCATGTCGCCCGCATTCTGGTAACATCCACCCCGAATCCTCAGGTTCATAACCTGAAGAATGACAAAGCGCAGAACGAAGCGGATGCCCGCAAGAAAATCCAGATGATCATGAATCGGCTGGACAGCGGCGACGACTTCGGCACACTGGCCATGAACTACTCGGAGGATGCGGAAACTTCCGGCAGCGGCGGCGATCTTGGCTTTGCCCCCGAATCTTCTTTGCGCAATACGGACGCGAACACCCGCGACGCGGTCACCAAGCTGAAGCCCGGCCAGTACAGCGGATTGATTACACTTTCCAGCCCGATGAACAAGCAGGCGGCAGGATTCCAGATTGTTAAGCTGATCTCAAAGGAACCGGCGGGACAACGTGAACTGGCCGATCCGCGCGTGCAGCAAGCCATCCGCACCCAGCTTCGCGACCGCCGCGAGCAACTGTTAAAGGCTGCGTACTATGAAGTCCTGCGCGACCAGGCCAAAGTGGAAAATTATTACGCCCAGAAAGTTATGGACGGCAACGGCATCACCCAGTAGCCGGTTTTCTTGGTTTGTGTGCCCGCGGGCGACCCGCCCGCGAGTTTCCACTATTCAACAATCGCCAGAACATCTCCGGCATTCACTGCTGCACCCTCAACCACAGCCAGTTTGCGCACAACACCTTTTTTCGGCGACTTGATTTCGTTCTGCATCTTCATCGCCTCCACCACCACCACGCCCTGGCCCGCCTCGACTGCGGCATTCTCTGCGACCAGAAATCTGACCACTTTGCCCGGCATCGGGGCCACCAGATGCCGCGGGCCCTTGCCCACGTCGGCGCGGGCCTTGCGACCCCGCAATGATCGTGGATCGCTTACCTCCGCGCTGTAGGCATGATCGCCCACCCAGATTCGCAATTCGCCATCCAGGCGCTCCCGCCTGGCTTGATAAATTCTGCCGCCGATCCTGATTGACAAAATGTCAGGCTGGGCCAGCACCGCATCCATCTTGACTTCGAGTCCGTCGAGAAGGCAACGCCAATGCCCCGCGTCGTCCAGGGCAAGATCCAGGCGGTGAGCTGTGCCATCGATAGTGACGTTATAGATCATGTGTCTTGAAATGGAGGACGGGCGTCCCCGCCCGTCGTTCCCGGCGGGACGGGCGAGGACGCCCGTCCTCCATTAAATTGTTGCTACATCAGTCCTTCACTTCGTGCTGTTCTCTTCCAGTTCGAAGCCGCGTCGTTCGAAACTGTCGGATTGTCCGCGACTTTCGATGTGGAATCCAGCAACGTGAACACAGCGGCGGCGATGGCCGCGACCTTCAACCCGTCCTGGCCTTGGTCATTGGCACTCCCCGCTGCCAGCAGACGCTCCAGATATCCGGTATCGATTTTTCCGCCGCGAAAGTTTTCATCCGCCAGAATTGTGCGAAACAAATTCAGATTGGTTTTGATACCCGCGACAAAGTATTCGCTCAGTCCCCGCAGCAGGCACGAAATCGCCTGCTCGCGGTTTTTCCCGTAGCCAACCAGTTTTGCCAGCAGTGGATCGTAGTCAATCGGCACGGTCCAGCCGGCATAAACTCCGCTATCGAGACGAATTCCAGGTCCGGCCGGAGTCGTCAGCATTTCGATCCTGCCCGGGCTGGGGAAAAAATTGTTGTCCGGATCCTCCGCATAGATGCGGCACTCGATGGCATGCCCGCGAATCAGCACATCCTCCTGCCGGAAGGGCAGCGGCTCACCCGCCGCGATGCGGATCTGCAGATTCACCAGGTCCAATCCCGTGACCAGTTCCGTTACCGGGTGCTCCACTTGCAGGCGGGTGTTCATTTCCAGAAAGTAGAAATTCTTTTGCTGGTCCACCAGAAATTCAACTGTGCCGGCGTTGCTATAACCGGCAGCCCTGGCTACCTTGACCGCGACCTCGCCCATGCGGCGCCGCATGTCGTCATCCACAATCGGCGAGGGCGCTTCTTCCAGCACCTTCTGATGCCGCCGCTGAATCGAACACTCCCGTTCACCCAGGTAGACCGTGCTGCCATGCTCGTCTGCCAGCACCTGCACCTCAATGTGCCGGGGATCGACAATCGCCTTTTCCAGATAAACCTCGCTGTCTCCAAACGCACGCTGCGCCTCGCTTTGCGCCGCTTCCAGCGCCGCTTGCAGATCGGCTTCGGCGTGAACCAGGCGCATGCCTTTGCCGCCACCGCCCGCCGCCGCTTTCAACATGACCGGATAGCCGATCTTTTCTGCAACCTGGCGCGCTTCTTTCACAGATTCGAGCGCTCGCGAGGTTCCGGGAACGAACGGTACGCCGGCCTTTTCCATTTCCTGACGTGCCCGGGTTTTGGATCCCATCATTTCCATGGAAGCCGCACTCGGTCCGATGAATTTGATCCCTGCATCTGCACAGGCCTGGGCAAACTTCGCGTTTTCCGAAAGGAATCCGTAACCGGGGTGAATTGCTTCCGCGCCGCAGGCTTTTGCGGTCTCAAGAATCTTACTGATGTTGAGATACGACTCGGCCGCGGCCGCCGCGCCAATGGGGTAAGCCTCGTCGGCAATCAGAACGTGGAGCGAGGCACGATCGACCTCGGAGTAGACCGCCACCGGGACAATCCCCATCTCGCGGCAGGCGCGCGCTACCCGCACCGCGATCTCTCCCCGGTTCGCGATAAGAATCTTCTTGAACATAATTGCAGCCGCGAATGTAGGCGCGAGCGCCCTCGCTCGTGCAGCAGAGGCAAGAACGTCGACGGCCGGCAGTTGCTCTCTTGGTGCTAACAGAGGGCAAGATGCCCTCCCGACAGCGGGCGGGACGTCGGCGCTACCCGTTTCCTGCCCAAAACAAAAGCCCCTTCATTCAGAAGAGGCTTTCGTGAACGGATGAATTGCGAACATCCTACTTGCTGGGCATGGTAATGCCGTTGGCGCCGGGCTGTTTTTCCGCCTTAGCCTTCTTGGTGGCCATGGTCTTGTCAACCCACTCGTCGGCTGTCTTCAAATCGGCGGCCCGGGCAGCGGGATCGTCGCACTGCAAGTCGGCGCGTTCCCGGTACAGCAGGTTCAGATAGGCCATGGCGTCGTCGTAATCCGGGCGTAACTGCAGTGCTTTTTGCAGCTCGGCAATTCCATCTTCGATCACCGGCGAGCTTTTCTCGCGCAGCATCTGGCAGACTTTTTTGTTCGCCTTGTCCTTCATGATCCACTCGTCCGGCTTCAATCCCGCTTTGGCGCGTTCTTCCATGCGAGGCTGGTAGCTCTGGGTCCAATCGATGACGGCGACCGAGTAGTAAGGCTCGGGGTCGTTGGGATCGAGTTCGTTGGCTTTGCGATAGAAAGTCTTCGCCTCTTCGAATTTCTTCATCTGCAAATACAGGTAGGCGATTCCTTTAACGCTGTTGATATTTTTAGGGTCGCGCTCCAGGACCGCGCTGTACTGGTCGATGGCGTTCTGCCCCATGCGATTGTTGTCTTCCGCATCTACGCCGGGAATGTACTGTTGGGCGAAGGCTGTGGCCAGGTAGAGCCGGGCATTCAACAAGCTGGGATCCAGCGAGACCGCCTGCTGGAAGTGGTTGATGGCCTCTTCATACTTGGCATTCTTGTAGGACTGCACGCCTTTGTTGAGCTGATCGCGCGCTCTAAGCTTGCTGCAGCCCGTGGTGGCCAGCATCGCCAACCCGAGCGCCACCATTGCCAGCATTCGTACGCTTGTTTTCATTGCGCTGTAAGTCTCCCTTGCCAGAAATCGTCAGGCCTGTGCTGGTGCAAACAGACGAACCGCACGCGTTGGTTGAACGGGCGTGCTTTGGATGAGACGGGTGGACGAATCGAAAATTCGCCCACCACGGTACCACAAACCGAACTCTACAGACTAACCGCCGGCTTCAATCTTGGCGGTGATCAGACCCACTTTGTCGACGCCCGAAGCGTGCGCGATATCGATCACGTTGGCTACGTCGGCGAAAGGAACCGCATCGTCGCCTTTGACGAACATCACCTTTTCAGCGCGGGTCTTGAAGATGTCAGTCAGGCGGCCCTGCAGGTTGTCCCAGGTGGTCTCTTCCTGATTGATCTTGAGCGCCGGCGGCTGGCCCGCTCCCCGGTCGATCAACTGCACCACGATGGTGCGGTCCGGGGTGTTGTTCTTGGGCGCATTCGGCGGAGGCGGCTGGGGCACCAGAGCGTCCAGGCCCTTCGGAGTTAACGGCGTGATCACCATGAAGATGATGATCAGCACCAGCAGCACATCGATCAGAGGCGTGACATTCATGTCCGCGCTCTGACCGCCACCCGATCCCATTGCCATTCCCATAACTAGTCTCCTCGAAATCTCGATGCTACGAATGACTCAGCCTGCGAGTCGCTATTGGCCGCCGGCAGGCGTAGTTGCGGGCGCGCCTGGCGCCGGTGCGGTTGGCGTCTTCTTCTGGTCGGTAAGCAAGCCCAGCTGGTCAACTCCCGCAGCTCGGACATTGTCCACGACCTCGACCACCGATCCGAAGCGGGCACGCGCGTCAGCCTTAACAAAGACCCGCTTGTCCGCGCGGCTGGTCAGACGATCTTTAACTTTGCCGGTCAACTGATCGGCGGGAAGCTTGTCAGTCCCAAAGTAAACGGTCCCGTCACGCATGACCGATACCAGCAGGGCGTCTTCTTTGTCCGCGTCCGGCATCGATTCGGGATTATTTACCTTGGCCATGTCCACGCTGACTCCGTGTTGCAACATGGGCGTGATCACCATGAAGATGATCAGCAACACCAGCATCACGTCCACCATGGGTGTGACGTTGATGTTGGAGTTGACCTTGACTCCTTCGTTTCGCTTGTTCAGTGCCATAAACTTACGTCTCCTGGGAGCTCGCCTGGGCAAACCCCCGAGCTGAGATGATTCCCGGCGTCCCCCGTCATCTGTTCCCCGACTTCAGCCTCATGCTTTAATGTGGCGCCGGGATTTAACACCCGGCGCCATCAGCAACTCTGAGGTTGAACCCGTGGGTCGAGACCTTACGGGCGGCGCAGTCCCCGCCGCTTCAGGAAGTAATCGATCAGTTCGCTCGACGAGTTATCCATCTCCACGTCGAAGGCTTCCACCCGGCCGGTCAAATAGTTGAACATCATCACGGCAGGGATAGCCACGAACAAGCCGATTGCGGTGGTCACCAGCGCTTCCGAAATACCACCGGCAACGGCTGCCAGACCGGTAGCTTTTTCAGACTGAATACCTTTAAACGCGTTGATGATGCCGACCACGGTGCCGAGCAGTCCCACGAACGGGGCGGTCGAACCGATGGTTGCCAGTCCGCCCAGGCCGCGCTTGAGCTCAGCGTGAACGATAGCTTCGGTGCGCTCAAGAGCGCGCTTGGAGGCTTCGATGGTCTCGCCCGGGATGTCTCCGCTTTCCTGATGAGCGCGGAATTCCATCAAGCCAGAGGTGACAACCTTAGCCAGGTGGCTCTTCTTGTTGCGCTCGGCAACTTTGATGGCTTCTTCAATTTTGCCATCGCGAAGAGCTCCAGCCACGGCGGGAGCAAATGCACGCGACTGTTTGCGCGCGGCGCTGAACGCCATGGCGCGATCAATCATGACACCAATTGACCAGCCCGACATGATGAACAGAATGATGACCACGGCTTTGGCGGGAATACCCATCTGGTGCCAGAGCGAAATCGGGTCCCAGCCCACTGCCGCCTGTTCCTGAAAGAACCAGGCCGCCGCCGTGGACATATGAGTAAGTGCGAGTGATGCTAGATTGGCTACGAACATGAGTTGCTTTTCCTCCTCAGAGCTGGTCAGGTTACAGAATTTGTTGCGTAATGCAAAACTTTTTCTCGGCCAGAACTACCGAAAAACCGGAGTTTAACCTCCGGCCAGGGTGAAGTTGACCGTAATCTGGGTTTCCACTTCCACCGGCTCGCCATTCAGAATGTAGGGCTTGTACTTCCACTGCTTCACTGCTTCGATAGCAGCGGGAGCCAGCATGGGGTGCCCGCTGATCAGGCGCAGGTTCTGAATCGAACCATCCTTGCTGATCTCAGCCTGCAACAGCACCGACCCTTGGATGCGAGCCTGCCGCGCCAGGGGTGGGTAGGCCGGCTGAATTTTGCGTAACAAAAGACCCTGGGTCACACCTTGCGAAACCCGCACCCGCTGCGGCGTCGCAACTTTGGGGACGGCAACCGGCGTGGAACTGATGATACCGCCAATTACGCCGCCAATCTGTCCGCCGGCCGCGCCCGGGACGCCGCCAACCACTCCGGCCATGGTCGAAACCGGAGGAGGCGCCTCTTCCTCTTTGATCATTTGTACTTTTTCGGGGATCTTGGTCGGGGTGCGGAGCCGCCCGTTATCCAAGTCGGTCTGGATCTGCTTGACCACCTTGACCGGGGCAGCGGCTGGCGGCGGTGGAGGTGGCGGCGGCGGTGGCGGAGCCACCAGGAAAGTCATCAGCTGAGTTTTAGGCAAAGCTTCGGTAAACAGCAATGGAATTAATACCAGCACGCCGACCAGCGCCATCTGCAAACCAAATGACAGAAAGGTGGTCACGCCGCGCTTGGTTTTGAGCCGATTACCGGATTCTATGAGGCTATCTTCAAACATGAGGATTCTCCTGCAAGACCCTTACGTATGTTTAGACACCGCCTGCAACTGCTTTGCTCCCGAAACTGGTTCGTCTTCAGCGGAACTTGTCTTTCGATCTCTTAACTAGACGCCGCTGGCCACGCGACCTTTACCACCGCCCGGCTTACCCGGCATCGTCTTTGTAGCTGCCGTCTTGCCCTTACCGGCTATGGCTGCTATCGGCTTACCCTGGCTCGAACGCCAGTCCTGATAAGCCACCAGAATCGGAGCCGCAATCGCGATCGAAGAATACGTCCCGATTAAGATGCCGATTACCAGGGCAAAGGAGAATCCATGCAGCACTTCTCCGCCGAACAGGTACAGAGCCACTACCGTCAAAAAGGTCAACCCTGCGGTCAGGATCGTCCGGCTTAGCGTTTGATTAATACTCCGGTTTACGATTTCTGACAACTTTTCCCGGCGCATCAATTTCAAGTTCTCTCTGATGCGGTCAAAGATGACGATGGTGTCATTATTTGAATAACCAATCAGAGTCAGGATGGCGGCGATCACGGTCAACGATATTTCCTTGTTGGCCAGGGAGAACGCGCCCACTGTAATCAGGGTGTCGTGAAACACCGTAACTACAGCCGCCACACCATAAATCCACTCAAACCTGAATCCCAGGTAAATCAGCATGCCGACCAGGGAGTAGACCACCGCCCACCGCGCCTGACTCTGCAATTGTTTTCCCACTTGTGGGCCAACAATTTCCACTTGGTAGACTCCAAAGTCCGACAAATAAAAGCCCTCCGCCAGGGACGCAACTACCGCTGGATCGACCACATTCCTGAGCTCGTCCATTGAACTCAGCACCCCGCCACGCGTCTTGTCGCGATAGTCGACCATTGCTTTGGCTGCTGCTGTATAACGCTGGCTGGCGTCACTGCCGGCGCGTAGAGGATCCTTCTCCAGCAGATAATTGGCCAAAGTCAGAGAACTGGTGTTATTGAGATCAAGCTTGCCCGCGGGAGCATTGGTCTCCAGCGCATTGATGATCTGAATCTTGCCCTGATCCAGCGCCTTCTCGCTGGTCTCGCGGACGTCGAGATCGATCAGCACTTCGTTATTCGCGATCGCGCCCAGGCGTTGGATCTTCGCCTGGCCCAAACCCACCTTCTCCAGCGAGGCTCGAATGGCGTTGTCATTCGGCGGGTGCGAAAACTTCACATAAATCAAGGTTCCGCCGCGGAAATCGACACCCAGCGGGATGCCATGCCAGAACAGCATGGAGAGTATGCCCGCCACGCTGAAGATCAGCGAAAAGGCGAGAAAATACCACTTCTTGCCCAGAAAGTCTATGTTCGGATTTCGAAAAAATTCCACGCTGTCCCTAAACCCCTCTTTTGTAGCCTGTCTATCTTTAGATCTTGGTGAAGATTTTCTTTGCGTTCTCTGCGAATCCTTCGCAGCCTTAGCGGTAAGAGCTTTTAACCGCCAAGGTTTCGCAAAGTGCGCAAAGAAACCCGTTACCTCAGATGCTCAAAGCCTCGCCGCGCTGCTTGCGGCTCAGAATCCAGTCAAAAATCATCCGCGAGACAAACACCGCGGTGAACAGATTTGCCAGCAGTCCGAAGGTCAGGGTGACGGCAAAGCCCTTCACCGGTCCGGTCCCGAAAATAAACAGAATGAAGGCCGACACAATCGTGGTCACGTGAGTGTCCACGATCGTGATCCAGGCATGGCCGAAGCCCTGCTCCACCGCCGAAGTCGGGGTTTTGCCGTTGCGCAACTCCTCCCGGATACGCTCGAAAATCAGCACATTCGAATCCACGCCCATGCCGACGGTCAGAATCACGCCGGCAATTCCGGGAAGGGTGAGGGTGGCGCTGCTGTATCCCAGAAAGCCCAAAAGAATAATCAGATTGAGGATCAGCGCGATGTCCGCGTTAATGCCTGCGCCGCGATAGTAAACCAGCATGAAGACAAGCACCGCAAGCATACCGATTACGGCCGCTCGCACGCCGGCGCGAATCGAATCGGAACCGAGCGACGGCCCCACTGTCCGCTCTTCCAGATATTTGATTCCGGCGGGCAGTGCACCAGAATTCAGCACCAGCGCCAGGTCTTTTGCCGCCTGGTCGCTCATCCCTCCGCCACTGATCCGCCCTTGATCGTGGATCTGCTCGTTGATGGTGGCCACTTCGCGAATCCGATTATCGAGAACGACGGCCAACTTTTCGCCGACGTGCGAACCCGTAAACGCGGCAAATTTCCTCCCACCTTCGTTGGTCAGGACAAAACCCACGTCCGGTGAATTCGTATTGGTGTCGTGTCCGACCGTGGCCCCGCCCGAACGCAGATCGGCTCCGGCCACCGCAGAGCTGCGGGTTACCAGATACCACTGCTCCGCGGCATCGTCGGAAGGCTGGCTGCCCACGCTGCGTCCACGCAGCAGCAGAGAATCGGGAGGCAGAACGCCGTTGTGCTGCTGCAAGGCATCCTGCTCACTGGAAAAGGGCCCACCCAGCACCTGCTTGATTTCAAGCATGGCGGTGGACTGCATGATTTCCTTGACTCGCGCGGGATCGTCCACGCCCGGAAGCTGCACTAGAATCTGGTACTGGCCCAATCCATGTTCCTGAATCACCGGTTCGGTCACACCCAGCTGGTCAATGCGATTGCGAATGGTTTCAATCGCCAGGCTGACTGCCCGGTTTTTCAACTCGGCCAGCGCCTGCGGCTTCATGGTAAAAGTCCAGGAATTTTCCGCGCCGGAATTCAGATCGTATTCGGGCAGCCGCTCGCTGACGAACGAACGCAACTCGGAGGTCGCGTCCGGAGGAACACCCTTGAGCACGATCTGGTCAGGACGGCCTACCGGGTCGGGCTTGGAGATGTCGGTGTAGTTAATCTTGTGGGTCCGCAGATCTTCCTTCAGCCGCTCCAGCGCGCGATCGGAGTCTCCATTGACCGCATCGTTAACTTGCACCTGCAGGATCAGGTGGGTGCCGCCTTTGAGGTCGAGGCCCAGATGAATGCGGCTCTGGATCGACGCCAGTAACCCGCTGCCGGAAAAGTCCTTCGGAATGCCGAAGATACCAAACAGGAAAAGCAGCAGGATTGCAATGCTAAGTCCGAGCTTCCAGCCCAAATTCTTATTCATGGTCGTTGATTTCGTAACTGCGATTTCGTGCCGCCGGGCTGGATTTCTCAACGCCGGCTTGCTGTCGGCTGTCCCAGGTGGCGTCTCTAATTAAGTCGCCCGCGATTCGGGACGTAGCCACGATCGCGCCGCTGCTTTTTATGCAGCTTTGTTGCTCTTATCGTCCGGCGCGGTCACTGACGCTATTGAAGCTCGCGTCACTTCGATGCGTAAATTGTCCGGTGGCACGCGCAGCTGTATGTAGTCGTCGCGCAACGCGATCACGGTGCCGCGCATACCTCCGCTGGTGATGACCTTGTCCCCGGTCTTCAAATCGTTGAGCATCTGCTGCCACTTTTTCTGGCGGCGCTGCTGCGGCATGATGAGCAAAAAATAAAAGATAGCGAAGATAAAAATAAGCGGAGCGAAACCCAGCCAGCCCCCGGACCCAAGAGTTTGCAGCGCCAGCAGATTTGCCATGCTCATATCGCTTGACCCTTAAAACAGCTCCAAACCACCTCAGCGAATCAATCCAACAGACCAGTACTACGCCTGTGGGCGTCTTGGAACCCTGTGCATTTTACCGCAGGATTGCTCGCTTCTTCAGGCCGGAGTCTTTGCTTCAGGCATACACCGGGGATGCCGCATTCACGGCTTTACGCCAGTCGGTTCCCCAGAAAGAAGTTGGGCCTTGTTCCCAAGCGCAATAGAATGACGTACCGACCGCATGGTGTCAAGGTAGAAGCTAAGGTTGTGGACAGTATTAAGGACTTGGGCCAGCACTTCGTTGGCGGCGTAAAGGTGCCGCAGGTAGGCTCGCGAGTAGCGCCGGCAAACCCGGCACCGGCAATTAGGATCAAGCGGCCCTGGATCGCCGGCAAACCTGGCCTGCTTGATCGAGATCTTTCCTTGTGAAGTGAACAACAGTCCGTGCCGCGCGGCGCGCGTCGGCAGCACGCAATCCATCATGTCAATTCCCAGGTTCGCGTATTCGACAATCTCTTCCGGGGTGCCCACTCCCATAAGATACCGAGGCTGGTCAACGGGAAGATGCTGAATGGTGGCTTCCACGATTTCGCGCGTAAGGGCGCGAGGCTCGCCCACGCTCAGCCCGCCGATGGCATAGCCAGGGAAGCCGATCTCAATGGTGCGCTCAGCCGATTCTTTGCGTAAGCCAGCATCCATCCCGCCCTGCACGATGCCGAAAAGAGATTGACAGCAGTTCCCAGTTTCCGGTTTCCACTTTCCGGTCTTTATGTCACTGGAAACCGGAGACTGGACACTGGACACTGCCTTCCACGGCACTTCGTGCTTGTGATCATCGAAATATTTCCTGCTGCGGGCGGCCCAGCGCAAAGTCAACTCCATCGACTGCCGCGCCCGCTCCCCGCTCGCCGGATACTCGGTGCACTCATCGAACGCCATGATGATGTCGGCGCCCAGCCCGATCTGCGCTTCCATCGCGCTTTCCGGACTGAAGAAGTGGGGTGAGCCGTCAAGATGGGAGCGAAACGTAACGCCATCTTCGTTGATTTTGCGCAGTTCGTTAAGACTGAATACCTGGAAGCCGCCGGAATCGGTCAGAATCGCCCGCGGCCAGGACATGAAACCATGCAACCCACCCAACTGCCGGACCTGCTGCACCCCCGGCCGCAAATAGAGGTGATAAGTGTTGCCCAGCAGAATCTGGACGCCCAACTCTTCGAGGATGTCCTGTGAAACGCCTTTAACTGAGGCCACGGTCCCAACCGGCATGAATACTGGAGTTTCGATGACTCCGTGGGGCGTAGTCAGGCGGCCGGTGCGGGCCGGGCCGGCGGTAGCGTCGATCTGGAAAGAAAAAGACAAGCTGGGATTGTAGCAACTGGATTTATGGGATGACGGACTGGACCAGCGAAAGTCGGCGAGCGTGAGTCTAGGAGCCGGTAATTTTTAGACGGAATTCTTCCGGCAGGCGCTCACGGATTTCTGCAGGCAGGCGATCATGGACGCGGCGTGCGCCCAGTTTGGCGGCATCGACCACCGCCATCGGCGCAGGCGTAGCCACCGCCACCCCCAGCCAGATTAGCGTGGAGAGCGCGAACCCCACCAGGGCAGCCACTTCCAGCCAGAATGCGTGCCGGGGATTGAGATGAAGGATAACCCCGAAGGCGAGCAAAAAAACCGCTCCGGAAAGCGAGGCCAGAACGATTAAAGCCAGATCGATGTTGCGGTGCAGATGTTGCCGGGAGCGGCAGTGAGCGCAGGCATCAAAGTGGTCGTCATAATCCTCGCGCATTTCGGGCGCGAGGCCGGAGATGTCGTACCGCCAGCCAGCCAGAATCTTTCCTACAATAGGATCAACGCACTGAATCATACGGATTACAGCTGGATCGTTTCCATTGGCTCCGACTGCCGGGCCAGCATCACACGGTTTTGCCACAATGTCTGACGCCGTTCCAAGGCCTTTTCCGCTGTTCCCCGCGCAATTTCGGGATGGTTATTAAGCTCAGAGAGATGCGCCAGCACTATGTAAGATGCGCTGCCATCATATTGGGTGCATAAGAATTTCGCGAGTTTGTCGTTGGAAAGGTGGCCAGTCTGGCTGCCCACCCGCTGCTTGACCGACCACGGATAAGGGCCCCCGCGCAGCATTTCGATGTCATGGTTCGATTCGATGACCAGCACGTCGCAGGCCCGCAACTGGTCGCACACGTTGGGTGGCATGTAGCCCAGATCGGTGGCAATCCCAACCTTGACACCTTCGGTGCGAAAGCTCAGTCCAACCGGGTCGACCGCATCGTGCGGGATGGTGAACGGAGTAATAGCGATGTCGCCAATTTCAAAACGGTGGCCTGCGGAAAAAATCTGCAGACAGGGAAGCTTCGGCAGTTCACCATCATCATCGCGCAAGGAACGCGCCCACGCCTGATGGGTGGCGCCGGTCATGAATACCGGGACCTGGAATTTTCTGGCCAACACCGCCAGTCCATAAACGTGGTCGGAGTGTTCGTGAGTAATCAGAATCGCAGACAGGCTGCAAGGATCGTCGCCCTGCGCGCGCATGCGTTTGACGGTTTCGCGACAGGAAATTCCCGCATCAATCAGAATCTTGGTCCGCGAACTTGAAACGATGGTGCTGTTTCCCCGGCTGCCGCTGGCCAGCACCGTAACCGAAACTCCCATCTGCAAAGAATACTCGCTGCCGCTGTGGAAACGCGAGTAACTATTGGGATGGCAGGCTGCTGCTGGCTGCTGGCTTCTGGCTCCTAGCTTCTGGCTCTAAACGCTCTGTCATCCTGAGCGGAGACGAACGATTCGCTTGCGAATCGTTCGCCGCAGTCGAAGGACCCCTAGCAGCGCCACCAGCGTTTCCTCCATAGTCTAATGAATGCGCTAAGCGTGATGCGCTCATAGGGCTCCTTCGACTGCGTAGCGGCTTCGCGAAGCGAAGCCGCCACTTCGCTCAGGATGACAAAGATCCTCACCTCTCCCATAGGGTCGCCAAAGTTTGTCTTGCTGTCGCTCCCCCGTACGCTCCCGCGATTCCTGTCAGAAAACCCAAAAACGATTCGTAGATCTGCGCCCGGTAAGGTTTTTCTGTCAGCCACGCATAGGCAAACAATTGAAGCAGGGGAACGAATACGGCGACTGTCAGAGTCCATCGCCAGGGACGTTGCGGACGCAGCGCGCCTAGAAGCATAGTCGCCGCCAGCACGAACAGCGCGGTCAGCAAGAGGTCGCCAACTTTTACGTCAAGCACGCCGGCACCCAATCCCAGCACCGCGGCCAAGAGATAGATGCGGCGATCGTCAGTTTGCGCAGATGTTTCGGTGACATTTTGTCCTGGTGGAGGACGGGCGTCCTCGCCCGTCAATGCACAGACCCGACGGGCGGGGACGCCCGTCCTCCAATAAACCTGCGCCTTAATATTTGTAAAAGCCGCGACCGCTCTTTTTTCCCAGCCAGCCGGCATCCACCATCTTGATGAGAAGCGGGCAGGGCCGGTACTTGGGATCGCCCAGGCCATCCTGCAGCACCCGCATGATGTCGAGGCAAACATCGAGTCCGATGAAATCCGCCAGGGTGAGCGGGCCCATGGGATGCGCCATGCCCAGCTTGAATACTTCGTCGACCGACTCCGCGGTGGCCACCCCTTCCATCACCGCGTAGATGGCTTCATTGATCAGCGGCATGAGCACGCGATTGGAGACGAAACCGGGCGCGTCGTTGACTTCGATGGGGGTCTTGTCGAGTTGCAATGCCAGGTCACGCACGATGGAAAAAGTTTCCTGTGAAGTGGCCAGCCCGCGAATCACCTCCGCAAGTTTCATGACCGGCACGGGATTGAAAAAATGCATTCCGATAATTTTTGCCGGACGCCGGGTCACGGCCGCCAAACGTGTGATCGAAATCGAAGATGTATTGGTCGCCAGAATGACTTCAGGCCGGCAAATCTGATCGAGGTCACGGAAAATTTCCGCTTTAACGTCGAATTTCTCGGTAGCCGCTTCGATGACGAAGTCGCAGGCGGCCAGATCAGCTCTCCGTAGCCCGGTTTCAATTCGCTTCAGCGCCGCGGCTTTGTCTCCAGCAGTGATTTTGCCCTTGGCCAATTCCCGGTCGAGATTCTTGCCGATGGTTTCGAGGCCGCGATCGAGGAATCTCTGCTCCACATCGCACAGGGTGACGCGGTATCCGCTGCGCGCAAACACGTGGGCAATGCCGTTGCCCATGGTGCCTGCTCCCACCACTCCGACTCGCTCAATTGGCATGGATAATCGCCTCTCTTTCGCCCCGGAACCCGGACAGTCTATCACTCCCAAGTAATTGCAGGGCCTAGATTTAAGGTTCGCTTAAGGTACAAATAAATATGCTTCCCAATGCAGCCAATTTTAATTGCGCTGGCATCCGACGTTTTAGAAAAACCGGTCCCAGGGTCGTTTCGAGGGCAGGCGTGATCGTAATCGAGTCCTCGAACGATGGTACCGGGTGGGAGGAAATATGCGAAGCATAAGAATGGCAGCCCTGGCAGTCGCGATGTCCGTGATGTTCAGCGGTCTCGCGCTGGCCCGTGACCACGACGATTATAAAAATGATCACTGGGACCATCACGCGGATCGTGATCACGATCGCAATCATGATCGTAACCGATGGAATGAACATGACCACTGGAGCGACCGCGACCGCGAGCGGGAACGCGAACGCCGGGAGCGCGACCATCATTGGTGGGAGCGCGAGCGCCGTGACGACGGCTACTACCGCGGAGGACAGGTTTATAACCGCTATCCCCAGAATTATCCGGGCGGCTACGGCTATCCTGGCCGAGGTTATCCCAGCGGCGGCGGTTACGGCTATCCTGGAACGGTTTACGGAGGCGGAGGCTACGGCTATCCCGGCTCGGTTTATGGCGGAGGCGGAGGTGGAGGCCGCAACGCCGGCTACGGATTCGGTTATCAGGATGGGATCAACATGGCGCGCCGAGACATGTCGCAGAACAAACCGTTTAATCCCAATCCGCGCAACGAGTACGGAAATCGTACCCACGGCTACAACAGCTCCTACGGCGACAGGAACTATTACAAGTCGGAATACAGCAGCGGCTACGCAGCGGGCTACCAATCGAGCTATCGCGGCGGAGGCCGAGGCTGGGGCTTCTAAAGTTTGCCGTGCGCTCGGAAACGCGTAAAGGGGGCAAGTCAGGGCGGATTGAGTGAGATCTCAGTCCGCCCTGTTCTTTTTTTAACAGTGCTTCGATAACGGCGAGCTTAGAAGCGGGTGTCGCGGGCGACAGCCAGCGCCAGCTTGGTGACATCGAGCACCCCAAGACCTGCGCCAGGCTCGTATCCCGTAACGCCTTTGTAAAACCAGTTGTCTCCGGCCGTGATGTCCACAAACGGCGACAACTCACGGTTGCCGTAAAGTTTTTTGTAGCGGTAGAGCATCGGGTTCCACTGCCCGATGCGGCCTCCGGCCACCTGTTCAAGCAGCGCACTGATGCCGTTCAGTTGAGGCGCCACGAAACTGGTGCCGCCGTTCCCGTCAAGCAATCCCCCATCTTCGGTCGACACCAGCAGATAACCGGAAAACGGATCGGCGTTGAGCGACACATCCGGCAGGTTGCGTCCGGCAAAGTGCGCCGGCAGATCAAACAGATCCACGGGGCCGCTACCGCTGCCATCGTCGAAGACGATGCTCTGGTTTTTTTCAGTAACCCGCATGCCCGGAATTCCCTGCTGGTAGGCAGGCCGGGGCCAGAAAATACTCACGCCTCCTCCGCCCCCGGCGGGAAACAAGGCGTTGTCCGGAATGAGACCAAGCCCAACCAGATAATCCTGAATGTAATCCCAGCCCCAGACTTGCTCGGTAGGAACAATCAGATCCGGAGTGTCGGGCCCGGCACTTAGAATGATGGGCGTAGTCGTACCGCCGGCTGAAGTGATGGCCGGGTCCGCCGAGGGCTCATCTACGGTGATTGCGTTGGCAACGGGATCATTGAATGCATCGTTGATGTCATAGGCTCCGTTGTCGCCGGACGAGCAGAAAAGTGAAATGCCCTGCGCCGCCGACTCCAGGAAAACCTGGTGAAGCGCATGAAGCTGGGGAATTTTGTCCTCGCCTGTGACCGCTTCGAAATAAAATTCTTCGGCTGAACCCCAGCTAACGGAAAGACTGTCTACCAGGTTATCCGAGGCCGCTTTGTAGAACATGTCGATGAACCCGGCATCGGTGTTGGGCGCGTCGTAGACGATGATTTTCGCCGCCGGCGCCAGGCCGCCGGACTGTTCCACGTCCAGCGAGGTTTCACCCGAACCGGCGTCAGCGCTGAGTTCGCCACCACCGTCGACGTGCACCTGAGTCAGACGATTGGGATTGACGTTAAGCCCGATCAAGCTCCAATAGGAGAAGGCATCAGCCGGAAGGAAATTGGCCAGCGTAGCGATGCCGACGGTGAGCCCTCGTCCATCAATATGGGCCTTGTAAAGTGGGTTGATGTTGTAAAGGTTCGCGGTATCGCCCACGGTATAACTGCCCGGCACTCCGGTTGCAATCGCGCCGTGTTTTGGCAGCACGGTTGCCGGAGTGTGTATGGGAGTCTTGGCCGCAGCTGCGCGCCGGTTCATGGGGTGGTAGTGCGGCTCATTACTCAAACCGGCAACCGCTACCAGCAGATCACTCAGCAATACTGGAATTCTGGCGCGGTGTCGCGGCCGGTGAAAATGCTTTCGCCCTTTGACGAAGTCGTGCATGTCAACCGAGAACGCCTGATTGAAAGCATCGGCGGTGCCGCTTGCTTTGATGACCAGACGGTCCGCATAAACGTCCGTCACTTTGATGCCAAACTGGTTGAGATACTTCGTGATGACGTCAATGTCACGCTCCCGGGGAGAGAACACCGATCTGAACTCATGCATTGATAGAAAGCGGTGAAAGAAGGGCGAGTTCGGATCTTCCGTCAAAGCGACAAATGTCTCCAGCAAATCGGGATGCCGGACTTTCAGCACCAGCGAGACGGTAACCGTCTCGGCGGCCGCGGTCGGCCCCATATCCTGCGCTGGTTGCCGGGCGGTTCGAGCGTAACCAGGGAGACTTAAGACCAGTACCAGTGCGAAGAAAGTAAGAACTGCATAGAGTGAGCGAGGTCTGCGAGTGCATGGCATGGGTGGGGTCCTCATGATTCCGATCCAGGGTCAATCGGTGGAATGTGCACAAGACTTAGGTTCAGGTTGAAGGTTTGAGGGTTAACGTGGTTTCCGAGCTGGGCCCGCCAAGCGCGCGTAGTCTCATCGAAACAGCAGCACACTGTCAAGCGCTTTGTAATTGTGCGGAGGGCAGGGCGGATGCGATCGACCGGCGCAATTCTGCACTGGGTAAGGCTTAGGCTGTCACCATGGGAATGTTATAGAGGAGGAGGGCTTACGCGGGACACCAAAAGCGATTCACGAAGCGGGATATCTGGTCTCAATTTTCACAGCGGAAAGATACCTGGTGGGTGACGCCGGAAGAAGTTCTGTGCTCGTAAATCGCGAAGTGTACCGCGCCCGTATATTCATCGCCTACCTTGTGCATCTCGCCGTGATCCGCCGGACAAGAAATTGACGATGGGCAAGCGAAGACCAGCGTCGCCATCCCCAACACCGCACCTAGTATCCTGGCTGGCTTCACGGCAACTCTCCTGCAGTTGTGATATCACGAAAACCTGGGAGAGCTGACTTACAGCAGACCACTGACGAAAGTTATGTACTTCCGAGGGGAGTATTTCGTTTTATGAAGTTTCAAAATCTCGCGCGCAGCATCTCAGAACGTCCGCGAAGCGGACGATCCTCCTCCCTCAGGATGACACTTGTGTGGAGGTTGTATTTAGATTTGATTCCGAGCGGGTGATTCCCATACCACCAGCCCGTGCAAACTCTGTCATCCTGAGCGGAGGGAGCGCTTCGCCTAGCGAAGCACTCACGCAGTCGAAGGACCCCTATACGCACCACGAAAAAGCCATCTTGCTTCATGAAACGGCGAAATCAAGTTCGTGCGCAGCATGATGCGCTCTTATGGCGTCCTTCGACTCGTCGGATCGTCCGCGAAGCGGACGATCCTCCTCCCTCAGGATGACAGCGGGATTTATCAGAGGTTGGGAAATCCGTGACTATTCGGCTATCTCTGCGGGGATCAGGGTTTCCTGGCCGGAAACCGCCTGCCAGCGGTGATCGCGAAATACATAGAAGTCGGTGAATCTGGCTCGAGCTACAACCTTACCGTCGGCATCCCGCAGCGTGGCCAGTCCGCGAATGTAGCCGGTATCGCCAAACACGTGCGGCACCAGCTCGCTGAGAGTATGTTTTCCGGTGCGCCGGGACATCACCTGGGTCAGAGTTTCGGCCCGGTTGTGAAGCTGGCCCTTGGGATCGATATCCTGAAATTCGCTGGCCAGAATGCATCCCACGGCATCAGCATCGCGCACTTCAAGCGCCGCCGCCCACGATTGTTCGATCTTCACCAGCGCATCCTCGTTCTTGCCCTGATTGGTGGGGCATTTCGCAGCCATCACTGGCGCGACTGAAACGGCGAACAGCGTCAGGCTCAGCAAAAGTTTCACAGTTCGTTTCCTCGAATCCTATACACGCTGAATCATACCCCACGAGGTTGCGTGATCTTTTCCGCCGGATCACTTATCGAACTACGCGCGTAACAGCATGCCTTTTTCCAGATGACGAGTGACGTGAGCGTAAGAAGCCGCATGCGGATCGTGGGTCACCATCACAATCGTTTTGTTGAAATCTTCATTCAGCCGCTTCAGAATTTCCAGTACTTCCGTCGCGGAATGGCTATCCAGATCGCCGGTGGGCTCGTCCGCCAGCAGCAGCGTGGGATCGCTGACGATGGCGCGGGCAATGGCCACGCGCTGTTCCTGCCCACCTGAGAGCTGCTTAGGCAGGTGGCCGATCCGTTCTTCCAGGCCCACCAGTTTCAGCGCCGTCATCACGTGGTCACGCCGTTGCTGCGCCGACAGCTTGGTCAACAATAGCGGCAGTTCGACATTTTCGAACGCGGTGAGCACGGGGATGAGATTGAAGGTCTGAAAGACATATCCGATGTGCTCGTTGCGCCAGCGGGCGGATTGCGCGTCGCCAAAACGGAAAATGTTTTCGCCCAGAACCAGCAGCTCGCCTCCGGTCGGCCGGTCGATGGCGGCAATCATGTTCAGCAAAGTGGTTTTGCCGGAACCCGATGGGCCCATCAGCGCCAGGAATTCGCCGCCGCCGATTTCGATGGAGACATCGTCCAGAGCCTTCACTTCGAAAGCATCGCGCTTGAAAACCTTGCTGACGTTGCGGGCCTGAACCACCTTGGCCTGGATTGCGGTATGAGGAATGGTTGCTGCGCTCATGACTGTCCTTTGATCTTGATTTTTTCGCCGTCTTTTAAATCCTGGGGGGCGGAGGAGATCACGTCTTCGCCGCCATTCAGCCCCTGCACCAGCACGCCGCCGCTGCGGGGCGACAGAATCTTCACTTCACGCGAAGTGGCCTTGCCGTCGAACGCCAGAAAAACGACTTTCTTTCCGTCGCGATCTTTTACCGCGGAAGTTGGAACAAAAACACCCGGCGGACCCGACGCATTGTGCTTGCCTTCGTCGGCCATGAATTTGACGGTAGCGTTCATGTCCGGCCGCAGGTACGCATCCGGATTAAGGATTTGCACTTTCACCTGCACCGTTGCCTTGGCGCGATTCGCCTGGGGAGAAATTTCCGCAATCATTCCGTCCCAATGGCGATCGGGATAGGCATCCACCGTGAGCGTGGCTTTTTGTTTGGGACCAAGCTTGGCGAAATCGTCCTGCGCAATATCAAGTTCAACCTGCAGGTCGTTGAGGTCCGCCAGCGAAACCACCAGTCCCTGTGGACCGCCCTCGGCTGTACTGGCAAAACCCGACGTCACCAGTTCACCTTTCTCCGCCGCCCGCTCCAGGATGGTTCCAGTCACGGGGGCGCGAATCACAGTCGCGTCGAGCAACGATTTTGCGTAATCCGACTGACCCTTTGCCTGCATGAGCGCGCCGCGAGCGCGCGAAATTTCCTCCTGCCGGGGCCCAATCCTGGCCAGCTGGAATCCCTTGTCCAGCGAATTGACCCGCTGCTGATCGGATTCGTACTTCGCCGTGGCATCGTCCAATGCCTGCTTGGAAAGGACGCCTTGCGTTACCAGCCCGCGCGTGCGGTCAAGCGTGATCTTGTCGTTGACCAGCGTGGCCCGGGCTTCGTCCAGATTGTGCTGCGCCTGTTGAATTTCCTCGGGGCGGGATCCGTTCTGCAGTTCCTGCAGATAAGCCTGCGCATTCTGGGCAGCGCCGCTGGCCTGTTCATACTGCGCCCGGAACTCGTCGTCCTCAAGACGCACCAGAATCTGCCCTTCTTTAACTTTGTCGCCTTTTTCCACGCCAATCCACTTCACCCGGCCGGTCACTTTAGAGTTCAGGTTGATTTTGTGGTGGGCCACGATGTAGCCGCTGGCCGACAGTACGATTCCACCTTCATCGCTGCCATTGTTAGGCGCCGAGGCGCGGACCACTTCGACTTCCGGAGCGTCGTGAGAAAACAGGCGGTAGAGCAACGTGAACGCGCCCAGCAGCACCAGCACGGCAATCCCTATGATGATGTAGCGGCGTGCCCAGGTGGGAGGCTCGCCTTCGCCTCCGGTTCGAGCGGTGCGATCAATGCGCAGGCTGCTCAGATCTTGATGTTTAGCGTCTATCGGCATATTTATCTTTGTAGCGCGCCGGCGTCCCGCCGGCTGTCGGGTGGTCGTCCGGGCCACCCCATCGGGCCGGCCGGAGGCCGGCGCTACTTAATCCCTCAGCGCGCTTAAAATATCGCGCCGCGAAGCGTGCCAGGCGGGCGCAAACCCGCCCACCACTCCCATAATCAAAGCGAAAATAACCGCCGCCATGACCACCGCCGGTGTCATCTGCAGGCTGAATACTACTTCGCTGAACGTCACCTGATTCTGCGTTCCGGTAGTCATGCCGTTAAACGGCAGCATCAGGATGATTCCCAAAGTTGCGCCCAGCAATGACAGCAACAACGACTCCAGCATGAACGAGGTCAGAATGCTGGGCCGCGAAAATCCGATGACCCGCAATGTGGCAATCTCGCGGCCGCGATAGGCTACGGCTGCGTACATCGTATTAGCCGCCGCGAAACAGGATCCCACTGCCATGATGAAGGCCACCACCCAGCCCACGAACTTGATCGGACCTCCGGACTTGGTTTGCGAGGCGTAGTAATCGGGTTCGAGCAGACCGTTCAGTTCCAGTCGCTGGTCGTCATTGGCGCGGTTTTTTAGCGCCTGCGCCGCAACCTTGTCCGTCGCCCGCACCAGCACCGAGGAATAGACAGAGCGCTCGAAGTCGGTGACCAGCTGGTTGATGTCACCCCAGATTTCGGAATCGTGCGCGGTGCCGCTGCCGTCGAAAATGCCGACGATGGGCCAGTCGCCCTTGCCGATGTGCACCACATCGCCGATATTGGCGTGTTCGAAGCGTTTGCTGATGGACTCGCTGACTACGACTTCCCGCTGTCCGGGAGTGAACCAGCGTCCTTGTTTGATGTGAATCTCGGGCCGCATCTCGATTCCCAGCGGAGACAGGAATCGCGTGGTGACATTGGTCTCGCCGGTACCGCCCTTGCGAGGCAGCACCACCACCAGTATGTCTTCCCCGGAAACCAGTGGCTCGCCTTTGCTGTTTTTAGCCACGCCGGGAAGGTCTTTCAACACCTGCATGGCATCGCGCGACACGCCGCCGGCCGCGAGTTCCGAGTCCGAGCCCTTGCGCAGCATCAGCACATTCAGAGGATCGCCGGTAGTCGCGAAAGCGCGCCCCAGGCCCGCCAGCAGGGCCATAATAAAGACCGCAGTGGCAACCGTCAGCGCAATACCAAGCGCGGTCATGATGGTGAGGCTTTTCCGCAGCCTTAAATTACGCACGTTGTAGCTGAGAGGAATTGCCATGAATGTTTCGCCCTTCTAAAAACAGCTCCAGCGATCTCTTTTATCTAACTTCAGGAAGTTTCTTTGTGATACTTCGCGTCCTTCGTGGTTATGTTTTGACTTTGTTTTGATCTTTATCCGATATGCCGCAAACCATCCACGATGTTGACCTTGGCCGCGTGATACGAAGGCACAAATGAACTGGCCAGACCCACCACCGCCGCGATCACCAGCGCCGCCAATATTGTGACGGGGGTGACCTTCATGCCGGTAAACATTCCTCCCTGGCTCGACATCGCGCCCACGATAAGGAAGCAGAGCAAGGAACCGATCAGGCCGCCCACCACCGAGAGTGAAACCGCTTCCCCGATAAACAATCCCAGAATGCTGTTGCGGGTGAATCCCAGGGTCTTCAATACGGCGACCTCGCGGGTGCGCTCGCGAATCGACATAGCCATGGTGTTGGCCGAAACCAACAAAATGGTGAAAACCACCGCCAGACAAATGCTCATGATGAATGCCTTGATGTTGCCCAGCATGCCGATAAAGCCCAATTGAAATGCGTGCTCGGTCTCGGTCTTGGTAGGACGGTCGGCGTTGCGGAATTCTTCATCGATTGCCTTGCCCACCCGGGCAACCGAATCAGGCGAATCGGCAAGGACGGCAAAAAATCCCTCGTTTCCCTTGAGCTTGGGAAAACCTTCGTCAATGTAGTCCTTATTGAAATAAATCGATTGTGTGGGATCCGGCGGAGTGAATATTCCCCGGATGGTCAACTCCAGATTCACGGGAAAGATTTTGCCGGTGATATTAAGCCGGTCGCCAATCTTCCAGCCGAATTTGTTGGCCAGGCCGACATCAACAATGGCGCCGGCGCGGTCGTGCTGCCACGCAGCCAGTTGGTCCGGCGGTATCTGGAATTCCGGATACACTTTCATGATTTCTGTCGGATCCGTCCCGAACTGAGCAAAAAAATTACCCGGCTTGTCGTCCTTATACTGGCCGCCAAACCACTGCTGATTCACCACTTCCTTGACCCCGGGCATGGACTGAATCTTCTGCCGGTAATAGCTCGGCAGGTTGAACACCAGCGAAACCTTATGACGCACGATCAGACGCTGTGCTGATTGCTCACTCGGTTTGCTGTCGTAAAAACTGCGCCAGATGGTGATCAGGAAGGTCAGCAGCAACAGCGAACCGCCGATGCTGAGGACGGTCAGGATGCTGCGGCGCTTGTTGCGAAAAGCATTCTTGGTGACAAAGCGAGTCAGGGTCATTTGCCAACTCCGGAAGGGACCACCCGGGTTACGGCGCAGCCGTCTCCAGGGTCCAACAAAGATAGACGAAAAAGTCCGGCTGCGGCAACCGGTTGTTTCGATTTAAAATGCGGGCAATTCTCGACTGTCTTCATAAATAACGGCTTACCACTCCGGAAAGTTACGGCGGCGGCGGTAAAAATGTTCCATTGCCCGCTTTAAATCGCCGCCGTTTCCGTACTATCTGTATGTCGAACAAGAGGCAGCAAAATCGACATGTCATCCTGAATCCCCATGTCATCCTGAGCGGAGTGGCGGCTTCGCATCCCGAAGCCGACAGGCAGTCGAAGGACCCCTTTTGCAGCTTAAACTGGCCCTTGACCGGGGGAATCATCCGGCGCCGAATCCTTCGCCGTATTTCGCCCCCAAGCACTAAGTCGTGATAGCTAACTCCATACCTGCCGATGACTTCCCGGTTGCCTGAGTTTCCCCATTGGACTAGCATGACGCACGGTCTCTCGATCAACCGCGTTCAAGGAGGAGTATGGGAGAAACGGCGGCGCACCTTACCCACAAGGCCCTTACCGGAATCGACATTGCCATCATCGCCGTCTATTTCGTGGTTATATTCGCGATCGGCTTTTACTTCGCCCGCAAGGAACGTACTTCGGCCGACTACTTCCTGGCCAGCCGTAACGTGGGCTGGTTCGCCATTGGCGCGTCGCTGTTCGTTTCCAATATCTCCACCGAACATTTCATCGGACTGGCGGGTTCGGGCGCCAGTTCAGGCCTGGCGGTGGGATCGTTCGAATGGCTGGCCTGCCTGATCCTGCTGGTTCTGGGATGGGTCTTCGTCCCCTTCTACCTGCGCTCAAACGTATTCACCATGCCGGAATTTCTCGAGCGGCGCTTCAGCCGGTCTTGCGCGGTTTACCTCGCCGGAATTTCGATCCTGGCCTATGTGTTCACGAAAATCTCGGTTCATCTTTATGCGGCGGCGATCGTGCTGGAACGCGTGGTGGGCTGGAGCCCGCTGACGGCAGCAGTGATCCTGGTTATCGCTACCGGTATCTACACCATTGCCGGAGGACTGGCTGCGGTCATTTATACCGACCTGGTGCAGACCCTGATTTTGATTTTCGGCGCGGTCATCCTCACCGTGATTGGTATGCATCAAGTGGGCGGATTCGAAGGCCTGCGCGCCGCCCTGCCCGCCAGCTATTTCCACATGGTCAAGCCGATGAGCGATCCCGACTTCCCCTGGACCGGAATCTTCTTCGGGGCCCCTATTCTCGGCATATGGTATTGGTGTACCGACCAGGTAATTGTGCAGCGCGTGCTCTCGGCCAAAGATGAAGGCCATGCCAAGGCGGCCACCATTTTTGCCGGCTTTCTCAAAATACTTCCGGTGTTCATGCTGGTGCTGCCCGGCCTGATCGCTGTCGCACTTTATCGCGACCTGTTCAAATTCGGCCCTCACGGTGAAGTCCTGAACGGGGACATCGCTTATCCCACCTTGATCATCAATCTTCTTCCTACAGGCTTGGTCGGTGTGATGATTGCCGCCCTGCTCGCCGCCCTGATGGGAGCGATGAGTTCGGTATTCAACTCGGCTTCGACCCTGGTGACGCTCGACTTCTACAAGAAGATCAAGCCCGACGCCTCCGAAAAGCAACTGGTCGGCTTCGGACGAATCATGACCGGCGTGATGGTGATTCTCGGCCTGGCCTGGGTGCCGTTTATTCATCTCATCAGCAGCCAGCTCTACATTTATCTGCAGAGCGTGCAGGGATACATCAGCCCGCCAATCGCCGCCTGCTTCATCCTTGGAATTCTGTGGCCCCGCCTGAACTCGCAGGGCGCGATCACTTCTCTATTGACCGGCTTCGTGATGGGCGCGGCCCGCTTTATTCTGGAATTGATGGACCGCGCCGCCGGCGGACACGCCTTCGAAACTCCCTTCCTGCGCGGATTGGTAGACATGAACTTTCTGCACTATTCCATACTTATGTTCGTGATCTGCTGTGTGGTACTGATCGGGGTCAGTCTGGTGACGCCGGCGCCCGAGCGCAGAAAGCTCGCAGGTCTGACTTTTGCCACCGTCGACGAGAAGATGGATGTGACTCCAGTGCGCACGCTCGACTACAAGCCCGCCGCCGAAACCGCCGCCGAACACCGGCTGAATGTCGTCTTCAGCCTGGCGTTGATTGCTACAGTGGTCGGATTGTGGTTTCATTTCCGCTGATTGGATGGAGGACGGGCGTCTCGCCCGTTCCGGCGGCGAGGACGTCCCGCATCCACGAACTACGAAACACCGAAATGGCCCGCATTCGCAGCCTGAGAGCCAACGTCACCCGCGAAGAGGCGACCGAACACTTCTCTTCCGGCATGCTGTATTTCCTGCGCGATACCACCTTCGGCCCGCTGCGTTCCGTGGCTGACTTTTACATACCCTTCCGTCTCTTCCAGATCGAAATACTGAACGGCGCCAAACGCGACCTGCGGGATTTTTGGCGTGGACGCAGTGAACGGATCGCTCGACCTCTACCATTTCGAACAATTGCCGGGCGAATCCGAGGTCCGCTACCTGGAAACGCGTAACTGCGCTGAAGTGCTGCTGGGCGAGGCCGAAACCAGAAAAACGGTGACCGCCAAGGTGCAGCGCCTGCTGTTCAGCACCGGCTTTTTCCGGGTTCGCAATCTGCGGATCAATGCCGAACCGGTGACTGGTGAAATCTATATTCCTTATTGGGTTGGATTTCGTGGATCGGGAATTCGGGCGCGCATGGCGGTGATCGATGCCGTGCGGCGTAAGCCGGAAGGCGCCAAAGTACGGCATCTGTTACGGACGTGGCTGACCTCGATCCGCGCCGCCTGATTCGAAGCGGGGAGATACCTTCCGAACTCTATCGAATTCGCATAACCGGTTGTGGAATTTTTCTCTTCCCCGTCGTACTATCTCAGCCCTGTTCGGAAAGGACCACCCCAGATGATTCTAGGCATGTCGCTCTCTACGTTCACCGCAGTGCACGTGATGATCAGCCTGGTAGGCATCTCGGCGGGATTCGCGGTCATTTTCGGCATGATGAAGTCGAAAACGGTCAATGGCTTGACTGCGGTTTTCCTCCTGACCACGGTACTCACCAGCGTGACCGGTTTCGGTTTTCCCTTTCACCAGTTGTCGCCGGCGCACAAGCTAGGCATCATCTCGCTGGTAGTTCTGGCGATTGCGATTCTGGCACGCTACAGCTTTCGCATGGTGGGCAAATGGCGATCGGTTTTTGTGGTCACCGCCATCATCGCTCAGTATTTGAACTTCTTCGTTTTGGTGGTGCAGGCTTTTGAGAAAGTGCCCTCCTTAAATGCGATGGCGCCGACCCAAAAAGAGCCTCCATTCCTGGTAGCACAGCTGGCCGTGTTGGCGATCTTCATCCTTCTGACTATTTTTGCCATGAGAAAATTCCATCCCGCCGCGGCCGTTTAATTACGGTCCTGATCAACCGCTACCGAAAGAATTTGACGTCATCCTGAGCCCGGCTTTAGCCGGATGAAGGCTCTCGCGCGGGGCGGCACAGCTGCGATTGTGCTTGAGTGGTCGCGCGCGCATGTGTCCGAGAGGGTCCACGCCAGATCCTTCCCGGTCTGCCGGCCGCTCAGGATGACACAATAGTTGACCAACAAAGAGCTTCGCAATCTACCTCTTCTCTTCATCCACTCCGCATGGTTGTTCCATATATTTGCGAGTACCTTCGTAACTCCCCTCGCTGATTCAGCCGCGATATTCTAGTCGCACCTTTCCCCAAGGAGCGAAGTCTGGCTTTTTTCAGCCAAGTCTTCGCAAGTTGATTTCCGGGGCTCAAGCGCAATGGCCAACAAGATTGGACGTTTCGAGATTCTCAGCGAGATTACGCATTCTGAAATTGGCGCCGTTTATAAGGCCGCCGATCCGGAGAGCGGGCAAACCGTCGCCCTGAAAACCATTCGCCTGCAAAATCTGGCCGAACAAGGCGACACGGTCATGCAGTACATTCTGCAGGAAGCTGCCGGAACCAAACCGCTCAGCAGCCACAATATCGCACAACTTTTCGGGGTAGAGGAAATTGACGGCCAGTGCTGCGCCTCCGAGGAATATGTGCAGGGCAACAGCGTGGCCACCATGCTGGCCCGCAAAGAAGGATTTTCCATTTGGGACCTGCAGGACATCGTGCGCCAGACCTGCCAGGGACTGGACCACGCGCACTCGCACAACGTCGTGCACTACAGCCTGGAACCGGCCAAGATCATGGTCACCTGGGATGGCACCGTGAAGGTGCTGAGTTTCGGGGTTTCCTGCATGGGTGCTTTTAATTGTCAGGCTTCGGGCAAGGCTCCGGAAGTATTGCACTATGTTTCGCCTGAACAGTTACGCGGAGATCCGGTCGACGCCCGTTCCAACATTTTCAGCCTGGGCGCAATCCTGTACGAGATGGCGACCGAGAGCAAAGCTTTTCCCGGCGACGATGCGGACCAGGTCCGGCAAGAGATTGTTGAGTCCACGCCGGCAGAGCCGATCGGGATCAACCGCAAGATTCACCCGGTATTGAGCGAAGTCATCATGAAAGCGCTCGCCAAGGCGCCGGAAGATCGCTATCAGAGCGGGCAAGAACTGGTCAACGAATTGGAAGGCTGCAAGGAAAGCGCGAGCAAGGCGCCCGGAAAGAAAGCAGCACCGGCAAAAAGTTCGAACACCCCGCCGGCGTCTGCGTCACAGCCCTCACAGACTGTGGCTGCATCCAGCGCCCAGCTGGCGGACAAGCCGAGGGTGCCTGCCCAGCACGCCGATACCGTTGCCGCAAAACCGGACGATCGATCAGCTCCGGCATCTGCTCCCGTCACCACAAATTTTCAGACAGCTCCAACTCACGCCACGGATGCCGAAGCGGATGTTGCACCGCCTTCCGCGGCAAGAGCGGCCGCCGCGGCTGCCGGATGGGAAAGTGCCGGCGCAACTTCGACGGTGCAGCAGTTCATTACGCCGAAAGCAACGCCCAACCCGGCCAAAGCCAGTGGACAAAGCAGCTTCCAGGAGCGGGCAAGCACTGTCGCCGACGCTGTTGAAGCGCCCGCCGAAACTCCGGCCTTCCAGGTTGATCCCGCGATGGCACAGTCCAAAAGTGCGGCGCGCGGGCCCAGCTTTTCGGAAATGACCGAGCTGCCGCCGCTGAAAGAAATTTACACGCCTCCGCCCGCGCCTCCTGCCGCAGTCGAGGAGCAACCGCAGGAACTGGTCTCTTTAAACCGTGCGCAGCCGGAAAAGCCGAAGGTGCAGCCACGCGAAGTGGCACTCAAGGCGGTCAACGAAATCAAAAAAACTCCGCCCAAGCTTTTCCTGTATTCGATTGCCGGAGCGATCACGATCATCCTGCTGGTGGTCGGCCTGATCGCGTTCCGCATCCATTCCGAAAACTCGGCGGACGATGGTTCCACGGAAACGAAGGCAGCAGCGGTTCCGGTAGAACCGTCTCCGAAACCGGCATGGAACACGGCCCAGCCCCCTTCTCCGGCCCCGCAGCAGGCGCAGCCTGAGCAGGTCAGTGTGGGCCCGGAAGCACCCGCGGTTTCGGTGACTCCGCGTTACAAGCAGAAAAAAATAAAAGTGCAGCCCGCCGCCGCTCCCGCAATCATTCCCGGACAGTTGACCATCAACTCGACTCCCGAAGGCGCGGAAGTTCATATCGACGGGCGCAGCGATGCCGGATGGGTCACACCTTTCAACCTGCCTGGCCTGTCCCCGGGACAACACACTGTCATCGTTTCGCGAGTCGGTTACGCCGCCGAGACTCGCGCCATTGATGTAGGTTCGGGCAGCAAATCGTTTCTGGTGATTCAGTTGGCGCAGCTTACCGCTTCCGCGAATATAACCAGTCAGCCATCCGGCGCCGAGATTTTTGTCGACGGCAAAGATACCGGGCGCGTAACTCCGTCCCAGATCTCGGTAGACAAACCCGGCGCGCACATTTTCCTGCTGAGCAAGCAGGGCTATCTTGAAGAGTCGGCGAATGCCACCCTGCAGGCGGGACAGCTTTTCCATCTCGCATCCACGTTGAAGCCTCTGGGATCCGCGGACGACATCAAGCTGGGTGGAAAATTCAAAAAATTGTTCGGTGGCGGCGACACCGCAGGCATGGGAGCGGTTAGCATCAAGACCCAGCCCAAGGGCGCGCAGGTCGCGATCAATAACCGCATCCTGGACAAATTTTCACCGGTGGATTTCTTTCTCAACCCCGGCACCTACGTAGTCGACATCACGCTGTCGGGATTCAAGCCCGTGCATCGCGTCATCGAAGTTCAGAAAAGCGGCAAGCTGGTGTTGGATGAGAATCTGGACCGGCAATAGGACAGGGCAACTTGTGGCTTCTGGCGTCTAGCTTCTGGCTTCAGCTTTTAGCACGAACCTGAGGATGCGCATGTCCTAAATGAAGTTGACGTCATCCTGAGCGGCCGGCAGGCCGTGAAGGACCTGGCGTGGACCACCTCGGACACATGTGCGCGCGACTACAAAAGCAAACCACAGACATTCCGCTCCGCGCGAGATCCTTCGCCCGGCTGAAGACGGCCTCAGGATGACGTCAAATTCTTTTGGAAGCGGCTGAGGACTTAATTCACCGTACTTCAGCCAGCTGCGTGCGCAGCTTGTGGGTGGCGCGGAACAGCGTGTTTTTGATCGTCCCTTCGGTGGTATTCAACATTCCCGCTACCGTCCGCAATCTCATCCCGTGGTAATGCTTCAATTCGAATACCATCCGTTCCCGCGGCGAAAGCTGCCCCAGAGCGCGGACGATCGAATGTTTCAATTCGCGTCCGGCAAAGCTCCGTTCCGGACTGGCGTTGGGGCTGTGGTCCGGCATGCGCTCCAGCATGTCTTCCTGCTCGCCCTCGGGAGAGAGTGTCGTGTTCAGGTCGCGGCCGCGAGAGCGTTTCTTGCGCAGGTGATCGAGGCAGAGGTTGGTAACGATGCGATAAATCCAGGTGTAGAACGAGCATTCAAAGCGAAAGCGCGCCAGATTGATGTAGGCGCGCAGGAACGCCTCCTGATAGATATCCTGCCCATCTTCCGGCGATCCGGTGAGATGGATAGCCAGGCGCAGCACCGCGCGATCGTATTGCCGCACCAGCTCTTCGAAAGCGGCGGTATTTCCCTGCTGCGCTTCGCGAATCAGCGCGGAGTCATCCACCCGGATCGGCGTAGCGGCGGCAGCCGGTTTCACCGAAGCGAGCACAGGACGGTCCATATAAGACGGCGCGCGAGTTTTACCGATCTCCGGCACAATCATCTCCGTTTACCCGACGAACTTGTAACCCGTACCGTGCACCGTGAGGATGAAACGAGGCTCCTCCGGCTTCGGCTCAACCTTCTGCCGCAGGCGGACAATGTGCGCGTCCACCGTTCGCGTGGTGGGAAAGCGGTCGTAGCCCCACACATCCTCAAGCAGGCGATCGCGGCTCAGCGTTTCGCCGGGATGGCACAGGAAATACTTAAGCAGCTCAAACTCTTTCGAGGAAAAATCCAGTGACCGGCCGCTGCGCGAGACCTGGCAACTCTTCAGATTCACCTCGACCTCGCCGAACGAATAACGGTCCTGCTCCTTGGGTACGGTTTTCGCGCGGCGCAGAACCGCTTTTACCCGGGCCAGCAACTCGCGAATCGAAAAGGGCTTGGTCACGTAGTCATCCGCGCCCAGTTCAAGCCCAACCACTTTGTCCACTTCCTGGCCGCGCGCGGTCAGCATGATGATCGGCACCGATGGCCGCTTGGCTTTGAGCTGCTTGCACACGTCGAGGCCGCTCATGCGAGGCATCATCACGTCCAGGATGACCAGGTCCGGGGCCTCTTTCAGAGCCCGCTCCAGGCCGGCCACGCCATCCGGCGCGGTGATGACGTCGTATCCTTCGAATTCGAAGTTGTCGCGCAAGCCGGCCACCATGTTGGGCTCGTCTTCGACGATGAGGATTCTGGTCATTCCCTGTTTTCCCTCTGCCGTTGAAACCTGTGCGGGCCTAAGCGTTTGCGGAAGTCAGTGCCGGCTTTACCGGAAGTTCGATCGTAAACTTGCTGCCCTGGCCGGGAGCGCTATCCACCGAGACATCACCGCCGTGGGCCTCAACGATATGGCGCACCAGGGAAAGCCCCAGGCCGCTGCCTTTAGTGTTGTGCACCAGCGGATCGCCCACGCGATAGAACTTCTCGAAAATCTTCTCCTGCTCCTGGTGCGGTATTCCGATGCCCTGGTCCACCACTTCCAGCTTTACCGAACCGTTATCACGATAAAGATTCACGCCGATGTACTTTCGATCCTGCGAATACTTCAGAGCGTTATTGACCAGGTTCAGCAGCGAACGGGCCATGGCTTCGCGATCCACTCGCATGGGCGGTACCTCATCGATCTTTTCTTCGAACTGAAAGCCGCTTTGCTCCAGTTGATAGCGGTAAGAATCGAGTGTGTTGTGGACCAGTTCGCTCATATCGGTCTCGCGGAAGTCGTATTCCTTGCGCCCCGCCTCGATGCGCGAGAAGTCGAGAATGTTATTGATGAGCGCAGTCAGCCGTTCACTTTCCTTGCGGATAATGCAGTAGTACTCCTGATATTTTTCTGGACTGGTGAGCCGCCCCATCTCCAGCGTCTCCGCATACAGGCGAATCAGGGAAAGCGGGGTGCGCAATTCGTGCGATACGTTGGAAACGAAATCGGATTTCAGGCGCGCCAGCGCCATTTCTTTGGTCACGTTACGGTAGGTGAGAGCGATTCCGCCCGCCAGCACCAGCGAAAGCGCCGCCAGAGTCAGGAAGCTGATGCGTGCGAACCGCTCACCGATTGCCGCCAGGGTGGTGCCGCGCAGCTTGATCGCCAGCGTCAACCCCTGGAACGCACCTTCCAGATTCCTTTCCACTTCCGGCAAGCCGCCGTCCCATCCGCTGGACTGAGCCAACGCGGCGGATTCATATTTGCCCCGTAACATCATGACCGCATGATTCTTGTCGCTGTCGCTGACATTGCGCGTAATCACGTCATCCAGCATTTCGGGAAAGAAGTGATCTTTCAGGTAGTCCGCGTCCAGCGCGATTCCGGCGATCGCCAGCGACCCTTTCTTTTCGTCCTTCACAATAAACAGCGCCGTCGATTGATAAGCCTTCTTGTCGCCCCGCGGAACCCATTCCGGCTCAAAAATATACGGCATCCCTTTCTGCTGCAGTTTGATCAGCTTCTCCGACATTTCCGAGAAGTCCATCTTCAGCCACCCCTCGAACATCTTGTTGAGATAGTCGGCTTCGTCCCGGAACGCTTGATCTTTGTTCGCACGATCTGCCTGGGAACGGAAAGTCATTCCCCTCTCTGGAGAAAACATGAAGATGTGCGAAACGTAGGGATGCGCGGACAGCATCTTGTCGAGAGTGGGGCTGCAGACCATCGCCGGCGCGGGGAATTCGTTCCGGACATCGTCTACCAGTTCGTAGGCCTTGTGATTGATCTGCTTTTCGGAAATAACCAGTACCTGGCTGAAGTCGCGCTGAATGGCGGCTTCCACCGCACGGTCGCGCTGAATGTGTTTCACGTGCCAGGCGCTCAGAAGCACCAGAGCAGCGGCGGGCAAAATTACCGCGAGCTCCAGGGTCAGGAGCAAACGGGTCTTTTCATTTTGCCGCTTTGCGCTCATCCGGATCCTTTGGCCAGGTGGCATGGCATCTCTGGCTCGCCATCAAACATAGTCAAGTGAGGCACATCCGGTGTCAATCGGGGGTAAAAATACGTAAAAAGTTGTGAAATGGAAAGGCAGCTGTCAGCTCTCAGCTCTTAGCTGTCAGCTCAATCCCAAGATGGAAACGACGTGGGACGGCGAGATGGTCGGGTAACGGCTGACTGGAGAACAGCGGTCAGCTCTCGGCTATCAGTTAAATCCAAAGTGCAAAACATCATGGCATGAGGGAAAGACGGACCGTTCGGACCTGAGCGCTGAAGCTGAGAGCTAAAAGCTAATAGCTCTTTTAAGGCAGCCGGAAATCGACCGTGACGAAAGTTTCCGCTTCCACCGCGCGGCCATTGATCAAATAAGGCTGGTAGCGCCACTGCTTCACTGCCCGGTAAGCGGCTTGGCCCAGCAGGAACGATCCCCGCACCAGCTTGAGGTCCTGAATTGTGCCGTCGCGTCCGATCCAGGCCTGCAGTGTGACCGGCCCTTGTAAACCAGCCTTGACCGCTTGTTCAGGATAGCTGGGCAGCACTTTTTGCAGCAGCAGTCTGCGTGAGAAATCTTCGGAGAGCGAAACCGGTTCAAGCGCGGCAAGAAGCGATGGTGCAATGCGCGTTGCCACCGCTCGCATGCTGGCATTCTGCACCGGCGCCTTTATGCTTTCCGGAATGCTCACAGGTGCCCGGCTTTCAACGGGCGCCGGCAAAGGCGTCTCGTTTACCGCCGGCTGTGTCGGCTCAGCGGCTGCCGGCTCGGTACTATATGGATCTCGCACCGGCGTGATGCGAATCTTCGAAACCGCACGTCCCGGCCGTACGGACTCTGCATCGCCATTCTGCGCGGTCTGAACCTCGGCCTTCGGATTCAGATCCTCGCTGGGAGTGTGTAGCCAGGCTTCTGTTCGTTCCAGCATGCGACCGCATAGCCGGGCGACGGTGCTTTGCGTACCTTCTCCACGCAATGGTTCGCTGAAGACATATCCCACGGAAAGAAAAGCCACGGCAATGGCGATCCCCGGCAATATCCTGCTTCGACGTTTTTGCTGAGGAATGGCAGAGGAGGAAAAACTCGGCTCCGGCGCCTGTGGCGTTTGTGCGTGCGCTCGATACTGCGAGCTATCGTCGAAAATCGACTCAGCGGCAACCATCGGAGCAACGCCTTCGGATCGACGTGGGGGAGGAGGGGAGGGCCATGCGCGAAGGTGCGGCAACGGAACCGCGCCTCTGCTCAATTGCGATGTTTTTTCTGGATGCGTTTGTAAATTCAGACTGGGCAAACGCTGACCATCCGAACGAACAATCTCTCCAGCCGGCGCGGTCTGCCCTTGCAGCGGTGCATCCGTTGTCTGCGGAGCCGCCGGCGCCATTCGCGGCACCCATGTCTTCATCCGTACCAGGAATGCATCGCAGGTCAGCAAGGAATACTTCACCGCGTCGGGAACAATCGGCCGGCTCAGGACCAGGTCGGCGCCGGCGTCACGGGCAGCCGTGATGGCGTCCGCGTCGGCAATGGCGATGGTGAAAGCCGAATGATTGGTTTTCAGCTCGCGCACCGTTTTCAACATGAAGAGCGCTTCCAGCCCCTCGTTCCAGTCGGAGACCACGACGTCAAAAGCGCGTTTGGTGATCTTTTCCACCGCGCTGAAAATCTCGGGACAGGTTTCGACTTCAAATTCCAGGTCTCGCAATGCATGACTCAGGGCGCGTGAGGCCTCCTCATCGGAGGAGAACAGCAGAGAGTGTGGCCGCATAGTATTGAGGCTAATTTGACCGGTGCGGAGCGACAAGTTACGAAGTGCCGCATTCCAGACGAGCTGGGACACGTAACTCAGACATGGATTACCTGTCCTGAAGGACAAGGGTCGACGGTAACCTTGAGATCAGCTACTGGATAGAGGCTGACCCGGTTAATCGTTGCGGAATTGGCGGGCCACCGATTCCGGCAAGTCTTCCTCGAGTTTGCCGGCCAGCCACTGCTGCAATATCGATTTCTGTTCGGAAGGAATCATTATCGATCGCAACCCAGCGTGGCCTTTTTCGTCATACCAGCACACTTCCGACTTGATTTTGAAGCAAACCAGCTGCGGCGGCAGCGTGAATATAACTTTGACCTGCATTCCCGGCTTGAGAGAAGGCGAGTTACGGATGGCTAATCCGCCCTCGCTGATATTGACCAGCTGGCAGCTGACTTCTTCGCCATCGGACTGGATTGCGGCCGGGATGGTGATGGGACAACGAAAAGAACGCCGCCGCTCGCGCACGATCAAGCCAAAAGCCGCTTTCAACGTACGCTCGACCGCCCCGGGCGCGAAGGGCTTTTCCA
Organism: Terriglobia bacterium; assembly: GCA_963733545.1. Lineage (GTDB taxonomy): Bacteria > Acidobacteriota > Terriglobia > Terriglobales > Acidobacteriaceae > JAIQFF01. The sequence continues at coordinate 915,450 of CAVTDQ010000007.1, read as the reverse complement.
GGACGAAGTTCGGTTGGAGATTGAAGTTTGCCGGGCTACCCGAGGCAGCGATGGCAAAAGTTACAGCCGTCCGATTTGCGGGAGAGAGCCGCACCTGTTCGAGCATCTCATCTGCCCGCGGCAGTTCGAAATCAATGATGACCGCCTCAAACTTGTTGCGCTTCAGCAGCGCCAGGGCTTGACCGACGTCGTCAGAAAATTCAGTGACCAGGGCCAGTTGTTGAGTGCCCTTGGCCAATAGCTCGACTGCGGCAGGGTCGCCGCAGACAAGAAGCACACGACCCATTGAAATGCCGGCTCCGGGAGAACCCATGCGGACAGACTTCCTCCATTGTTACTCGCTTCCAATTGTCGCCCTGCCGACTGGTGGAGCGCGAAAAAACGACCGGTTCGTCGGAAAACCGGAATGAGAGTTGCGAGGTTTGCCGGTCCACGCCATATCCTTCACGGGCTGAGTGCCGTTCAGGATGACGTCAAGACCGAGAGTTGGGTGCTTAGCCGCCCCTTTTAATATTGTGACGTCATCCTGAGCCCCTTCAGCGGGCGAAGGATCTCGCGCGTCGCGGAACAGATGCCGGGGGTTTTACAGGAGTGCGGGGTTTGTGTGGTCGCGGGCGACCCGCCCGCGAGGACCTTTCAGCCTGAAAAGCAGCTTCTAGTTATCCACTATTCTCTTTCGCGCGAAGTGATTTTGGGCGCCCTGCCGAAGTTCGTGCGAGCGCGCCGTCAACCTGTGATGAGGAAGGTCGAAGTGGTTGGTGTAATCCTCTGCGACGAAGTCATAGTCAGAAATATGACGCCGCGTTTCGTTGGGGACCTCAACGCTTGGAACCTCAGCAGGTTTTATTTCCGAAGGATCCTCCGGCTTGGACGCTGCCGGCTCTGGGGTAAGCGCTGACCCCGAAGCTGCTTTTTCTCCTGTATCCAACGACTCAGCTTTAGGATGCGTCTCAGGGATGCCTGCTTTTGCCGGAGTCGCCTCCGCGGGTGAGTCGAATATCGAAGCCCTTCCCAGCAAAGCTCCAGCCAATATCACCAGCCCGGCGGCGGCGGCCAGCGGCTTCCAGAATGATCGGGCCGGTTTCACGACCGGCGGCTGAGCTGCCGGTCCCGAATTCGTTTCTTCCTGTAAGACAGGATCGTGGACGAGAACTTCCTCCACTTTCTCGGGAAATTTCAAAAGGTGCAGGGGAACCGCTTCTGCCCCATTCTTTTTCGCCGGCTTGTTCTCGGGCAGTCTCTTCTCCGCGGTCTGGTCTTTCGTTTTTTTCTGCTCGAACGGCCCAGGCTGCGGAACTAATGCAGAATTCAGCTGCGGGGTCGCGAGCATCCGCAGCCGGGCTTGCGTGGAAATAAATCCGAGCGTCTTATCAGCGCCCGCCGTGAGTTTGGCCGGAACCGCCGCAGGAGTTGCCTTAGCCTCGGCCATCACCGGTTGAGCCGATGCAACTGCCTTGATGCTCTTCAAGATTGCCGCCTGAGATTCGGCGTGTATCGTACCCTTCCGCATCGCGGATATCCATTCGAAGCCGTTCTCGGAATTTGCTCCAGCCGGCGGGGTTGTCCCCGGGAATGGAAGTCCGACCGGCGCTGCTTCTGCCGTCATGACCAGTAAGCAGTCATCCGAGGTGATGTCCCCCGGCGCGAAGGACTTAACATGAAATCCTGCCGATTCCAGACCCTCGGCGAGTTCTTGGTTAAGCGTTTCCAGACGAGTGATGTAAACCAGCGAAGGCATATTAGACGGGCTGAATAGTGCAATTGTGCTGCCAGTCAGGGCTACCCGCGCCCTGCTAAATGCCTCAAATCAGGAGCGCCAGTTCAGGCCAAAACCCGCGCCGGGCAAGGGATGTACAAAAGATTGCAGCATTGTCCCCAACTGCCAGAATTGCTCAATAGTGAGATATGAAAAGACTAAGTTTAGGGTTGATTGTCGGGCCAAGATTTGGCCTACCGAATGTCAGAATTGGCGTTGCCTTGCCGGTTCAGATCTGACAGCGACACCTTTTGCTTCCCACTCCCGTCGAAATTGGCGGGGTCAAGCCAGCGTTCGAAATTGGCTTTTCTAGCCGGCCACTCCGATTCGAGCATGGAAAACCAGGCGGTGTCACGATTGCGCCCCTTCACAATCATGTGCTGACGGAATATCCCCTCAAAGCTGAAACCCAGGCGCAGAGCGGCTTTTCGCGAAGGCGCATTGAGTGCGTTGCACTTCCATTCGTAGCGGCGATAGTTCAAATCATCGAAGACATGGCGCGCCATCAAATACATCGCCTCCGTCGCCATCGCGGTCTGTTGCAGGCGCGGCGTAAACAGAATGCTGCCCACCTCGATGACCCGATGGATGGGCTCAATCCGCATGTAGGAGGCGTAGCCCAACGCACTGCCCGACGCTGCATCCGTGATCGCGAAAAACATGGGATCGTCCGATGACGCGATCTTCAGCAAGTGCGCCTCGAAACTCACTCGATCGGGGAACGGCCCCTCAAACAGGTAAGTCCACAACTGCTCACCGGCTTCGCCGCGTGTGCTCTGGTAAAGAGCCTCTCCGTGGATCTTCACATCCAGTGGGACAAGCTTTACCAGACGTCCCTGCAGCGTGGTCCTTTGCGGGCGCAGCGCCGGCGTGGTCTCGACGCGAACGCCAATCGGGGCGTCATCTCCGGAATGCGGGCTGGGCATGCTGTGTTTCACCGTTGCAAGAGTAAGTCATCCTCGGGACATCAAGCCAGCTCGTTACTTCTGCGCCTTTACAAACTTTTACGATCGCGACTCACAACCAATTGCCGGAGATTGAGGTTCTCACCAGTCAGGCAGCTCGAACTCCGTCCGCCAGCATTTAGAGAGGTCAGTCCTTGAGTTTAAACTTCCACCGGATTTTGCTGTTATGCGCTGCCGGCGCATTCTCTTTTGGCACCTTATTAGCGCAATCTTCGCACGATGTAAAAGGCAACCCTCCCCGGGCTGCCGCGCCGGACAGCAGCGCCGCCGATACATCCGACCAGCCGCTCACCACCATGTCGGTGCAGGTCAAGGTGGTCAACGTACTGGCAACGGTACGCGACAAGCACGGAAAGATTGTGAACGGTCTGACTAAAGATGATTTCACGCTGTCCGAAGACGGGCGCCCTCAAACCATAAAATATTTTGCCCGCGAAACCGATCTGCCCCTCACCCTCGGGCTGCTGGTAGACACCAGCATGAGTCAAAGGCGCGTACTAAGCGAAGAGCGTGATGCCAGTCAGAGCTTTCTCGCACAGGTGTTGCGCGAGGACAAGGACAAGGCTTTCGTCATCCACTTCGATCGCGAGGTCGAGCTTCTTCAGGACCTGACCTCATCGCACGAGCAGTTGCGCTCGGCTCTGGAGTCGCTGCAAACTCCGCAATTTACCCGCGCCAGCTCCGGCGGCAACGGCGGAAGCGGCGATCCCTCAGGAGGCTCGAGGCGCGGCTCCGGACGCCGCGGCGGCGGAGGCGCCGGCACCCTGCTCTACGATTCGGTGTATCTGGCCTCCGACGAATTGATGGAAAAACAGCCCGGCCGCAAAGCTTTGATTGTGCTTTCGGACGGCGTTGACATGGGTAGCAAGGAAAGTCTCGATACCGCAATCGAGTCTGCACAGAAGGCCAACACGATCGTTTACTCCATCTTGTTCAAGGATGACGAAGCCTACGGCGGTGGCGGCGGAGGTTTCGGCCGTACCGGCATCAGTATCCCTGGAATGGGCGGTCCCATGGGCGGAGGCGGAATGGGTGGCGGACGAGGCGGTCGCCGTTATCCCCAAGAGCATGCCGACGGCAAAAAAGTTCTGGAGCGGATCTCCAAAGAAACCGGTGGCCGCATGTTTGAAGTTTCCAAAAAAGAGCCGGTGCAACAGATCTATTCGCAAATTCAGGAAGAGCTGCGCAACCAGTACAACCTCGGCTACACCCCCAATCGCGAAAATGCCGCCGACTCCGGATACCACAAGATCCAAGTCTCCGCGAGCAAGAAAGATCTCATAGTCCAATCGAGAGATGGCTATTACGGCGGCAAATAGCTTTTCGACGCGGCCGAACCTCGAAAATCTGCCCTCCTGAGCGGAGTAGACCGATTCGCAGAATCGGTCTGCGGAGTCGAAGGACCCCTAAGAGTTTATGCGCCGATTTGATCTAAGCGATTTTGTGCGCCGAAAGCCGCATCTGCGGCCGAGGTCATAGGAGTCCTTCGACTGCCAGCTGCTTCGCGAAGCAAGCGGCTGCTCCGCTCAGGATGACAGTGGCCAAGGAGTTCATAGAGAGGCCGAGCTTGTGTCTGGCGGGCACCCTCCCCACACAAGACCAGAATTTCACTCCTGCCTTTCTCCTCTGCAGCGCCTGAAGAATTGCCATCTCTTGTCCTTGCCGCATAGAATCTTATTTAGCTTTTCCCTGCCTGCTCGCCGTCAGGAAAATCGAGGATCGCTTGAAGAAAGTCATCGCCATCTATCCCGGCTCGTTTGATCCTCCGACCAACGGCCATCTTGATTTGATTGAGCGCGGCAGCAAGATTTTCGACGAGCTGATCGTGGCCATCCTGCGCAATCCGGACAAGAATCCGCTGTTCAGCTTGGGCGAGCGCCGCGCCATGCTGGAAGCTTTGACTGCGGACTTTAAAAATGTTGAAGTCGATGTTTTCGACGGCCTGACCGTGGACTACGCTGCCCGGGTCAAAGCCAGCGCGGTGTTGCGTGGAATACGAGCTCTCAGCGATTATGAATACGAGTTGCAGATGGCGATGATGAACCGCAAACTGCAGCCCGACCTCGAAACCGTCTTTATGATGCCGGCGGAACAGTATTCCTACCTGAGTTCCCGGCTGGTCCGCGAGGTGGCAAAACTGGGTGGATCGATCCAGGGCCTGGTGCCGGAGATGGTGGAGCGCCGCCTGCGGGAAAAACTCGATCCGGCAATCAAACTACAGGACGCACGAAAAGCCAGAACAGGAAAGCGAGCATGACTCCAGTCACGGAAGCAGTCCCGGCCCTCAAATTGACGGAAAGAATCAACCGCATCGAGCCATCGGCGACCATGGCGGTCGTAGCCGAAGCCGACAAACTGCGCCAGCAAGGCATAGACGTCGTGGATTTCGGCGCGGGCGAACCGCATTTCTCCACGCCGCAACATGTCAAAGACGCAGCCATCGCCGCCATCCAGAATAATTTTTCCAAGTACACGGCAGTGGGTGGAACCGCTGAATTGCGGGATGCTATCGTGCGCCGCCACGCGGATGACTTCAAATCCGAATACCGCCGCGAGGAGTCGATGGCCTCCGTGGGCGGCAAGCACGCGCTGTTCAATGCCATCCAGGTGCTTGTCGATCACGGCGATGAAGTCATCCTTCCCGTACCGTACTGGGTTTCGTTTAAAGACATCGTGCGCTATGCCGGAGGCAATTGCGTTCTGCTGCAGTCGGATGAGAGTCAGGGATTCCGGATCACCGCGGAGATGATCGAACGCCTGGTCACTCCGCGGACCAAGATGATCATTCTGAATTCGCCTTCGAATCCTTCCGGCGCGGTAATGTCGCCGAAAGATCTGCAGGCGGTGGTGAAGCTGGCGGCTGAGCGTGGCATCTGGGTATTGTCCGATGAGTGCTACGTGTACTTGAATTACACCGGCGAACAATTCTCCGTGGGCTCTCTGCGCGAGTATCGCGAGCGCATGGTCATCATCGGTTCTCTGTCGAAGACCTATGCCATGACCGGCTGGCGCATGGGTTACGCGCTGGGGCCGGTGCCGGTAATTTCGGCCATGCAGAAATTGCAAAGCCAGTCCACGTCAAATCCGACTTCGATCGTGCAGAAGGCTGCAGTGGCCGCTCTGAGCGGACCGCAGCAGTGTGTGGAAGACATGCGACTGGAGTACATCAAGCTGCGCGACTATGTGGTAAAGGGACTACGCGCGATTCCCGGGGTGCAGTGCACCATGCCCGAAGGCGCATTCTATGCCTATCCAAACATTTCTTCGTTCATCGGTCGTGGCGGCGTCAAATCGGCCTCCGACGTGGCTGGCAGGCTGCTGCGTGAAGCGCATGTAGCCACCGTTCCGGGTGAAGGCTTTGGCACGCGCGAGCACATCCGGGTCTCCTATGCTACGTCGTTCACCGAACTGGATCGCGGACTGGAGCGCATGCGCAATTTTTTTGCCAGCCTCTGAGAAGATCAAGGCATCTTAAAGTCTTCCCATGCTGCTCCACAGTTGTTAGTCAAAAACCGCGTGATTCCTCTCTATCCATTTTCGATGCAGCCTGCGTTTGATCCTCGTCCCTGGGGAACGCTCGACCTGTCGCCGATCTATCCTAATCATAAGTTCGATGAAAAGATCGGCGAAGCCTGGCTCACCGGGGACGCATGCAAAGTGGCAAACGGTCCGCTGAAGGATAAGTCCCTGGCGGAGTTGAGCTCCGCATATGGTCGCGAACTGATCGGAGACGCGGCCTCCGATCCTTCACGTTTTCCATTGCTCCTCAAATTTCTTTTTCCGCACGAGAAACTTTCAGTGCAAGTGCATCCGGACGACATCGCCGCCCGCCGGGTGGGTCAGCCCTGGGGAAAGACCGAGTGCTGGTACGTCGCCCACGCCAGACCCGGCGCGCAAGTGGGATTGGGCCTTAAAACCGGAGTTACGCGCGAACAGTTCGAGCAAGCCATTGCCGAGAAACGTGCCGAGGAGTTGCTGAACTGGATCAACGTTTACTCGGGCGAGATGATTTATGTAGCCGGCGGCACGGTGCATACGCTGGGTCCGGGAGCCATCATCGTCGAAACCCAGCAGCAATCGGATACAACTTATCGGCTTTATGATTACGGTCGTCCGCGCGAACTGCATCTGAAGGCAGGATTGGCGGTGATAAAGGAGACAGTTGGATCGGGTAAGACAATCCGGCCCGCGCCTTCGAATTTGAATGGCGGGGGCAATCGGCGAGCACCGCTGATTTCGTCCCCATACTTCGCCGTGGACATGTTCGAACTCAAGCAGCCACACTTGTTGCGAACCGAAGTCGAGGACGGAAAGCATTCTGTACAGATTCTGGTGGCGGTGGAAGGCTGCGGAATCGTAGAAGCCTCCGGCGCAAATCCGGTTACCCTGGCGCGTGGGGACGCGGTGGTAGTGCCAGCGTCTGTCCAGGAATTTCAGGTGCGTCCGCAGTGGTCAGTGGAGTTCCTGAAAGCATCTGTTCCGGGAGCCGCGCTGCCTGAACCAGAGACAAGAATGTAGGGAAGAGATTTCAGATTGCAGATTCTGGGTCGCTCAAAGTTACAGAATTGAGATTAAGTTTTTCAATCATGAGTGCCATGAGCTAAGGATTGCAAATCTGAAATCTGAAATCTGAAATCTCTTAAAGCCTTTGCCAAAAACGACCTTCCATCCCGTGATTCTTGCCGGCGGCCGCGGTACCCGCTTCTGGCCGCTGAGCCGGCAACGCCGGGCCAAGCAACTACTCGCCCTGGACGGAAAGCTGACCATGATTCAGCAGACCGTGGCGCGACTCTTGCCGCTGGCGGCGCCATCGAGTTTTTGGGTCATCACCAACGGATTTCTTCAGAAGGAAATCTCGCGCCAGCTTCCGCGATTGCGGCGGCCGCAGATTCTTGCCGAACCGGTGGGACGCAATACCGCGCCCGCCATTGGTTTGGCCGCATTCATGTTATTGCGCGCCGACCCCGAGGCCGTGATCGGATTATTCCCCTCGGACCACGTGATCGGCGACGAGAAGCGCTATCGTAAAGCGCTGCAGGAGGCGATCAGGATCGCGGCAGCGGGAGAAAATATCGTGGTGCTGGGCATTCGTCCAACCCGGGCGGAGACTGGCTACGGCTACATTGAGGCCGGTTCGTCGCTGTCAGGTGACGCCAGGCGAGTGCGGCGTTTCACCGAAAAACCCGATGCAATTCGTGCCGCGGAATTTGTGAACGCGGGAAATTATTTCTGGAATAGTGGCATGTTTCTCTGGAGCGCGCGCACACTGGCCAACGCATTGCTCGAGCACCTGCCCAACACAGCTTCATTGCTGCAGCAGATTGCCGCCTCATTTGGAACCCGCAAATTCGCGGCCACATTTGCCCGGCTTTATCCCAAGTGCGAAAACATCAGCGTTGATTACGCCATCCTCGAACCCCGGTCCAGCAAGGGCGAGGAAAACTCCAACATCATTTGCCTGCCCGCCGATTTCGGCTGGAATGATCTGGGCTCCTGGACCGCATTGCACGAACACCATGTGGGAAAGAGCCGGCCTAAGGACGACAATATGATCACGGCAGAAACCGCGTTCACGCTGAATGCCCAGGGCAACTACATTCACGCTCCAGGAAAGTTCGTTGCCGCCCTTGGTGTAAATAACCTGGTGGTGGTGGAAACTGACGACGCCCTGTTGATCACGACCCGTGACCAGGCCCAGGACGTCGGGAAAGTTGTGAAGTATCTGGACGAAAAGAAACTGCATAAACTGGTGTAGTGGTCGTTGTTCGTTGGTCGTTAGCCAGGACCAACGCATTATGATCAACGACCAACGACTAACAACGGAAGACTAACCACCAACGACTAACGAATAATGACCAATATCAAGTTCGGCACCGACGGATGGCGCGGCCTCATCGCCGACGATTTTACTTTCGAGAATGTCCGTCGTGTGGCGGGCGGAATCGCAGCCTATGTTCTCCGTCATGAAGATGCCACCCGCGGCGTCATCGTCGGCTACGACACCCGTTTCCTCTCCGGACAAGCTGCCCGAATCGCGGCCGAAATCATCGCCGCCGCCGGCATTCCCATTCAGTTGTCCTCGGACTCCATTCCCACCCCTGCGGTCTCCCTCGCGGTTAAGAGTCAGGGTGCGGCGGGCGGGGTGATGGTTACCTCAAGTCACAATCCCTGGAACTGGAATGGCGTGAAGTTCAAGGCAAAGTTTGGCGGATCGGCCACTCCCGCCATCATGAAAATCATTGAGCAAGAAGTCAGCGCGGGGGCCATGCCAAAAGGCAAAGCCGCCGCCATCAAGGAAGTAGACTTAAAGCCCGCATATCTCGATGCCATCAGCCGCTTCGCCGACCTTGATCTTATCGCCAAAGCGAAATTCAGGTTCGCCGTGGATTCGATGTACGGCTCCGGGCGCCATATTCTGACCAAAATTTTCCGGGATCGCGGAATTGACTGCGTCCCCATTCGCCAGGAACTGAACCCGCTATTTCCCGGCATCAATCCGGAGCCGATCGAACCGCACATAGAAATGTTGCGGCAGACTGTCCTGAAAGAAAAATGCCATGCCGGGCTGGCCACGGATGGCGACGCGGATCGCATTGGCGCAATCGCCGAAGACGGCACCTTCGTTGACTCTCACAAATGCTTTTCGGTGCTGTTGCGGTGGGTTCTGGAGCGCAAGAAGTGGACCGGCGACGTGGTGCGCGCCTTCAACACCACGGGGATGATCGATCGCATCGCCGCGAAGCATGGCCGCAAACTGATTGAGTGCCCAATCGGATTCAAGTACATCGCCGATCTTATGCTGGAACACGAAATTGTGGTGGGCGGCGAAGAATCCGGCGGCATCGGATACTCGCGTTATCTTCCCGAGCGCGACGGCAGCTTGAACTGCCTCTTGCTGGCGAATGTCATGGCGGAAGAGCGTAAGCCTCTGGGCCAGCTGGTCGCGGACCTGCAGCGCGAATACGGCCCCCACTACTACGGACGCCGCGATCTGCACATCACCGAAGAGATGAAGCAGAGCGCGATCCGGCGGGCAAACTCCAGCCAGACCAACCAACTGGGAAAATTTCCCATCAAAAAGAAGGAAGGGCTCGACGGCGTGAAGTTTTTTCTGGACGCGCCCAACGACGGCAACGGCGCGGTGCCCTGGGTGCTGTTCAGGATGTCGGGCACAGAACCTCTGCTGCGCGTGTACTCCGAGGCGGCGTCTCCTGACCTTGTGGAAGAAATTCTCTCCGTCTCCGAGGCCTTTGTCCGGGAGAACACTTAGCCAGCGCGGAAGTCACGGCAGAACCATTGGACTTCCGGGTGTCGCATTTCTTATTCAGCGATACCATAATCAGACAGGTAAAAATGGTTTCCGCCCCTGCCAGCTTTCCGGTTCCCGTCGACACACCTCAGGTGCGGCGCTATAACCGCATCCGTAGATGGCTCGGCGTCGCCGACTTCATTCTTGGCTTGGGCTTGATGCTGGTGCTGTTGCTCACCGGATGGAGCGGCGCTCTGCGCGACATCGCCTACGAAGCCGCCTTTCAGTACTACGCGCTGGCGTTGTTTTTATATGTATTCATGTTGATGCTCCTGGCGAAAGTCCTTGGCCTCGGCCTCGACTATTACAGTTTCCGTCTCGAGCATAAATACCAGCTTTCGAATATGGGACGGCGAGCCTGGCTGTGGGACGAAGCCAAAGGCTTTTTGGTGGGCCTGGTCCTGGCCGGAATCGTCGCCGAGTTGCTCTATTTCATCATGCGCCAGGCTCCGCAACACTGGTGGCTCATCACCTGGGCGGCATTCCTCGGGCTTTTTGTTCTGATGGCGCAGTTGGCTCCGGTCGTCCTCTTTCCCATCTTTTATAAATTCGCTCCCCTGGAAAATGACGAGTTGAAAGAGCGGCTGGTGCGATTAGGTGAACGAGCCGGCACCCACATTCGCGGTGTCTACCAGTGGAAGCTTTCAGAAAAAAGCAAGAAGGCGAATGCCGCTCTGACCGGGCTGGGCAATACCCGCCGCATCATTCTCGCGGACACTCTGCTGGCAAACTATTCGACCGACGAAATCGAAGCGGTGCTGGCCCACGAACTCGGTCACCATGTGCACCGGCACATTTTCAAAAGCATCCTGGTACAGGCGGGGATTACATTTGTCGGATTCTGGGCGGCGAACAGCGTGTTGCATTACGCGGTGGACCGGCTGCACATGTTTGAAACCCTCTCCGATTTTGCTAACCTGCCGCTGCTCATGCTGGTGGCCACCACGCTTTCATTTCTGGTTCTGCCGGCACTCAACGCCTATTCCCGCTTCAACGAGCGTCAGGCCGACCGTTACGCTTTCCGCTCAATTCCTGCGGTTCAACCTTTCATATCCGCCATGGACCGACTGGCTGAACAAAATCTCGCGGAACGTTCTCCCGCGCCCTGGGTGGAATGGTTCTTCCACTCGCATCCGGCGATCTCCCGGCGCATCGCCGCCGCCAAAGCGTGGGCAAAAGTTCAACCATCCGCCAGGTAATGTAGGCGCGAGCGTCCCCGCTCGTGCGAAAGTCATCCCGGCAGAGTCGCTCCGCCCGTTATTCACTGAGAGTGTGTTTACTGACGATTTGTAAATGCCGTTTTGCTGAGGCTGTATTGCTGGAATCTGTATTTGCTGAAGCGATGATCAACGATCCCCCCGCTGCATTGCCGCTGCCTGCACGAGCGAGGACGCTCGCGCCTACATTAGTAGTGCGATCTGAGAATTTCTTCCACTCGCCGCAGGTCGTCTTCGGTGTCCACCCCAATCGTGTCGTAGGGAGTCTCAATCACCGAGATCTGAATTCCGTTCTCCAGAAAACGCAACTGCTCCAGGCGCTCGCTGCGCTCGAGCACGGACTCGGGCAGCGTAACGAAGCGGTCGAGCGCCGCTTTGCGATACGCATAGAAACCGAGATGCTTGAAATATCTGGCCCCGGCGCCGTCGCGGTCATGGGGAATGGTGGCGCGCGAAAAGTAAAGCGCCCGCCGCGCTGAATCCAACACTACTTTTACCGCGCTTGGATTATTGACGTCGGCCGACGAAGCCACCGTCATCAGCGTGCCCACCTGCACCGAAGGGTCCTGCATAACTTCAATCAGTCCGGCGATGTGCTCCGGCCGGGTCAGAGGTTCGTCGCCCTGGATGTTGAGATAGACATCGGCGGCAACCGACTGCGCGATTTCATGCACACGTTCGGTGCCGCTGGAATGCGCCACCGAAGTCATCTGGAATTTCCAGCCATGGAGCTGACAGACCGAGGCTATCTCTTCGTCGTCGGTAGCGACGATCACGTCGTCGAGCAGAGTCGAAGCACTTACGGCTTCATAAACCCTGCCCACCAACGGCCTCCCCGCAATCTCGCGTAGCGCCTTACGAGCTAAACGGGTTGAGGCCAGACGGGCGGGGATGACGGCCACAGTTTTCATGGTTTGCGCTTCCATGATATACACGCCAGCCATAGGCAGCGGGGCCGGGTGCAGAAATCCTGCGGAAATCACCTACAATCATCCCAAAAGCGGCTTACCAGCGTTATCTCTAGGCGGTTACGCCTGGACTACTTCCCCCCGACAATCGGCTGACACTGGCGATACTAAGTTATATACTTGTCGCCTCACGGGCCGCTGTCCCCGACCGGCGCCGCGTATAGGGCAGGTGTGTGTAAACCACTGGCGGTCTGTTTGGCAGCTTCCGTCAATGGTAACCGCTCGACCGCTCGAGAGCGTGATTCGACAGATCGCTGTTCGCGATCACTGAAAAGAGATAGTTGATCGAGGCCCATGGAAGACTCCTCGCGAGGCCGCCCCGATGGAAAGCCTTCAGAACCCGGCGAAGGTGGGGCCGCGTTGCGTACACCCTCCAAGGGTGACAGTTCTTCTCCGGGCTCCGCTCCGCTCTCGGATTCGCCGACCCTGATCGATATTCCTTCCCCGATCCTCAGCGGTCCATCGTCCGATTCTCCGACCATGGTGGACATTCCGGGCGGCGGTTCGTCCGACTCGCCGACCATGGTTGATATTCCGTCCCGCCTCGGGCCAGATTCTCCAACCATGATTGATACCGGCCCGGCGCCGGGGAAACCCGCGACCTGGATACCCAGAATCCAGAACAGTCCTTCGATTCTACAAAGCGGAACGATCCTGGGACAGCGTTACGAAGTTCTGCAAATCCTCGGCGAAGGCGGCATGGGCGCGGTCTACAAAGCTCGAGACCGCGAACTGAATCGCATGGTGGCGTTGAAAGTCATCCGGCCCGATCTGGCCGGCAACCAGGCCATCATCGACCGCTTCAAGCAGGAACTGCTGCTGGCCACCCAGGTCACGCACAAAAATGTCATCCGCATTTACGACCTCAGCGAAGCCGACGGCGTGAAGTTCATCACCATGGAGTTTGTCGAGGGTGAGGACTTGCGCGGCCTGATGCAGCAGAAGGGAAAACTTACCCCTGAAGAAGCCGTCGAGATCATGCAGCAGACCTGCCGTGCGCTGGAAGCCGCGCATAGCGCTGGCATTATTCACCGCGACCTGAAGCCGCAGAACATCATGCGCGACAAGTCCGGCCGAATACTGGTCATGGATTTCGGTCTCGCCCGCACGCTTGAAGGCGACGGCATGACCCAGACCGGCGCCCTGGTCGGGACCATGGATTACATGTCCCCCGAACAGGCCTTGGGAAAAGATTTGGATCAGCGCTCCGATCTGTTTGCGATGGGCCTGATTTTTTACGAACTGCTGACCGGCAAAATGCCTTACAAGGCCGACAGCGTCGTCGCCAGCCTGCTCAAGCGGACCCAGGAGCGGGCAGCGCCGGTATCAAGCCACGACGCCACCATCCCTGGCCCGCTCAGCAATATCGTAGGCAAGTGCATGGAGCCCGACGTTAAGCTCCGGTACCAAAGCTCGGCGGAGATTCTCGCTGATCTGGACGCATGGCAGGGCGGTCGCGCTGCCGCCACCCTCAATTTCCCCAGCAGTTCACGCCCCTGGGGCCAGACCATTCCCTGGCACTGGGTCGGCGGAGTTCTGGCCATCGTGGTGCTGGCAATTGTCGGCTTCATGATGCGCGACAAGCTGTTCCGGCCGCGAGCTGCAGGCGTGCCGTCCGGTCCAACCGTCTCGCTGGCGATTCTGCCGTTCCGCAATGCTTCGGGAGATCCGGGCCTGGACTGGCTCGGACCCAGCGTCGCTGAAATGCTGAGCACAGATGTGGGGCAGTCATCGCAACTGCGTACAGTCAGCCCTAACGTTCTGCACCAGATATTGACCGACCTGCGGATTGCTCCTACGACCGTCCTCGATCCCACCGCCATTCGCCGCGTGGCTGATTTCAGCAACGCTGACCGCGTGGTGTGGGGGCAGTACGCCAAATTCGGAGACCAGATTCGAATTGACGCTACCTTGCTGGACATCAAAAACGATCGCACGGTACCGCTGAAGATTGACGTACCCGGCGAAAAGGAAATTCCCGGCGCCATCGACCGGCTGGCTGAGTCAATCCGGCAAAAGCTTGCGCTTCCCGAAGACGTGCTCAAGGAGTTGAAGGCAAATTCCTTCCAGCCCGTATCCCAATCCGTGCCTGCACTGCGCGCCTACAACCTGGGACTTGGGCTGCAGCGCGACGGCAAAAATCTCGACGCCCAGCAGCAGTTCGAGGACGCGACCAGGCAGGATTCTTCGTTCGCGCTGGCGTTTTCCCGGCTGGCTCAGACTTACAGCAGTCTTGGATACGACGACAAAGCCGAGCAATCAGCCCAGAAAGCTGTGACCTTGAGTCAGGACCTGCCGGAGGCGGAGAAATATCTGATCGCCGCCATCCGTTCGCAGGTGACGAAGAACTATCCCGAAGCCATCAAGGCCTACGAAAATCTGGCCAAAGCGTCGCCCGACAACTCCGACGTGCAATCGGCGCTGGCCAGCCTCTACAAAGACTCCGGAGATTTCGCCAAGGCGCGTGAGTATTACCAGAAATTGCTCACGGCCAATCCGAAGGACGTCTCCGCCACGCTCGAACTGGGCCGGGTAGCGATCAAGAGCGGTGATCCGCAGGGCAGTCTTGAGCCTTTGAATCGCGCTTACAGCCTGGCCGTACAGGTGGACAATCAGGAACAAAAAGCTGCGACTTTGCACTTCATGGCGGTGGCTTACGATCTTTTGAACAAGCCTGAAGAGAGCCTGCGCAACGAAGAGCAGGCGCTGGTGATCTGGAAACACATTGGCCAGAAGCGCGGCTTGGCTTTGAGCTTGAATGAGATGGCGGCGGCGCAAGCAGCGCTGGGAAAAAACAAGGAAGCGCTGGCCAACTACCAGCAGGCTCTGGAAGTCCGGCGCGATATCGGCGACAAGCGGGGCGTGGGCGATACTCTCATCGATCTCGGCAACTTCTACTATTCGAGTGGAGACTACGATCAGTCGCTGAAGCTTTACAAGGAATCACTGCAGTTGCAGCGCGATCTCGGCAATGAGGGATTGCAGGCGATCTGCCTGAACAACATCGGCACCGCCTATGCGGACAAAGGCCAATACGAAGATGCCCTGACGTATTACCAGCAGGCGCTCCAACTTCGCGAAAAATCGAAAGTGCCGCAGGATATTGTCGAGGCTGTCCACAACCTGGGCGAGACCTCGGCGGACATGGGCCAGTACGATCAGGCCATCACTTACTACCTGCGCGCGCTGGATTTGCGGCGCAAGATGGACGACCAGCGGGGCGCGGCTATCGAATCGTACAGCCTGGGACGCTTGTTCGGCTACCAGGGACGCTTCGGCGCCGCCATCAACTCCAAGCAGGATGCGCTCAAGATTCTGCGTGACATCAAAGACAAGACTTTCTGGATGCCCAAAATGCTGGGCGGGCTGGCCGAGGCGCTCATCCTGGCTGGACGCGGCGATGACGCCAGGAGCTTGGTCGATGAGGCCCTCAGCGTTTCGCGTGAGCAGAAAAATGACGGCATGATCGCGGAGACATTGGGCGTTCAGGGCGATTCGTTCTTCTACCGCGGAGATTTCAAGTCGGCGCACGCTTCTTATTCGCAGGCGCTGCAGGCGGCCACCCGCAGCAAGGAGCCGGAAGCCATCCTGATGGCCAAAGCCGATCTGGCCAAAGTCATGGTGCAGGAAAAACACGGTTCGGAAGCGATCGCCAGTCTGCGTCCGTTGATCCAGCAGGCCAACGAGCGCGGCCTGAAATATGTTTCCGTCGAGTCTTCCATTTTTATGGCGGAAGCCATGATGCAGAGCCGTGATTTTACCCATGCCCGCCAGGAACTGGAACGCGCCCTGCAACTTTCCGACAAGCTGGGCATGCAGCCCTTGAGCGCCCGCGCGCATTACCTGTTGGCCTCGATTGCAGGTAATACCGGCAGCAGCAGTGAAGCCCAGGACAACTACCGCGAAGTACTCCGCCTGCTGGATGCGATCAAGAAAGATCCGGGCGCGGAAAAGCTTCTGGACCGTTCCGACCTCAAGTCGATGTACGAAGCCGCCACTCGCGGTTCCCAAGCCGCCAAGAGCTGATAAAACCCAGTAACGTACTTCCTGGCATCTCCGCGTGCATGTCAACCACCAGAACCGGAATGCTTACCGTTTGCACGAAACAACCTTCCTCCTTTCATTCCGAAGCCGGCATTGCCGGCGAGGAATCTGCTTGCTTGCGGGTAGCGCGCAACAGCAGATCGCGCGAAAGGCCGCGCTTCGGAATGACAATCCTTGGGCATTTTCAAAACAACTATCGCCAGGTCTGAACCCCGGCGGACTTGCTTCGTGCTTGCTCCGCCCCTGAGGTTCGCACAACAAAAAAGGGGCGCCGTTACCGGCGCCCTGGTTATCGATTACGCGTCCTTCGCGAAATCGGTTACGGTTTTTTCACGTTGTAGATCACCGCATTGACATTTACGTTTCCGCCGGTGTCTTTCGAGGTCACCGTGAAAACGTGCAGTCCCAATGCGGAAGTGTCAACGGCTCCGGAGCAGGTCACTTTGCGGGTCCCTTGTATACAGGAGTTGTTATTGATGCCGCCGTTGGCGCCTGGCGTTGTGAGCATCCTCCAACGAGCGGTACCGTCAGGTACGGACCGGTAGCGCTGCCCGCAACCTTCGAACTAGCAGGATCACTGCAGCTATAGGTGGCCGGGACCGACTTATTTTTGGTTGTAAGTTGTGTATGACGGAGAGGTAACTTTTATTCCCGGTGGTAATTCACCTGCGGTGAAGTAAGTCGCTACCCAGCACGAACCACCGCCGCCACTTCTGCCCACCGTCTTACCAGTTGGATCACCAACCACCGAGAACGAAGTGATTTGGTTGCTCTGGAAGAGTGGGGTAACGCCGTCTGAGTTCGGGGTGCAAGGATGCAAAGGATTGGGACCCGAGCCCTTGAGCCAGCCTGATATGGCCCGATTGTCGAGTTAGGAGCTGGAAGCCCGGGTTCTCGGCTTTGGTGAAGGAAAGTTGCTTCCCAGGTCAGCAAAGAAGTTAGCCGGACCGGTGTCGCCGCACGTTCCGCCCGGTTGATCTGGGCATGTGAGCTCAAACAGAACTGCTGAATCCTACACTGTTACCACTGCTGTCTTTACCGGCGTTCTGGTAAACGAAGCATTGGGCCTTCCCAAACTTCGGATTCGCGTCCACCAGCTTTTCACAAGCTTCCTCACCGATCAGGATCGGCTTGATCGTCACGGTCGCCGAGGTGACCCCGCCACCCGTAAGTACTGCGTTGTAATCATAAGCATTGTTGTTGGTGCCCCCATCGAAAGGAATGACGGCAGGTTGTAGTTGTTACGGGAGCGCTCTGGGCCTGCGGGGTGAAGGTCCAGCTCAGGATGTCATTGCTCTCGGCGGAGCTGCCCGTTGAGCCCGTGAAGCCTACAAACGCGCTGGTGCCGTTGGTCAAGGCTAGCGTTGTCAAGTCGAATGCAACGCCAGCCGGGTGCGCGCTCTCGGCAGGGGACGAGACAGGCGGAAACAAATCGATATTGTCCAGAATCACATCCAGTCTGCCGCCCGCATAAGTAATTGTCGCGGTGTGCACCAGGCCATCGGCCAAATTTGTTTGAGTCAGCGGTACTGGCGCCAGCCCAATATTGCATTGCGTGTGGTCTTGCGTGTTGGCCGCAGTTACGCAGCTTTGAACGGCCACGTGATTCCGGTCTGGGTCATACGGGGTGTTAAGAAAGGTGTCGAATTCCACCGCCAGGCTGTTCGGGATGGCGACTCCATGGTTGGCAAGGTCTTCAGCAGAGCGGGCTGCGCCGTAGCCTATCCCGCTGCCCGAGCCGCCGCGAGCCAAGAGGCCAGAATCTTCGCCAACCGTATTTTGAATCACAAAAGCGATTCCGTCCGCCGGTCCGTTGCCTACGTTATGCGTGATCCGGAATTTGAACGTGGTTGAAAAGGAGCCGGTAACTGGCTGCCGCGTGTTGAACCAAGCTATCCGGAGACGTGAACGGAGCCATCCGTCGTCAAGCTTAGAACTTTCGCGCTGTTTGGATTTGCCGGCGATTTCGCCGACCCGTTTAGCGACAGGCTGCTTGTGTCCGTAAAGTCGGTAAATGAGGTCTGGGCAAATAAAGGTGTGCTGATCAGCGCCAACACCGCGGCCACTACCAAAAATCTTGAGATCGCTGCTGACTTCATGAATCCCCCTTTAAACCGCTTGCTGGTTTCCCAGCCCTATTCGAACCTTCCCGAAGGCGATGAGGCTTCGCAATGAACCTGGACCGCTCCGGTGATAATTCTTGAACAAGCCGGCGCACTTCTCGCATCGCCGACAGGACTACAACAACTGTCCGGATGATTCCTGGATTTATTTCCTTAACGATTCAGCCCATTGGGTCGGTGTTCAGGCTGGGCGTGGGGGGAAAACGGGTGGCCGCAGAGTCGATTGTGAGCAGACAACCACGTGGGACTTCATCTGCTCGAAAGCTTGCGGCGCTGCTGCCGTCAGAACGCTTGCCTAACCACATGAATTCTGCTATCGAATCGCCTGCCTGTCAACGGATTTAAGCTGTGAACCGGTGTATACCTTCCTTGGCAACGCAACCCAGCTTGCATTCAAATGCAATTTCTTGCACAGTACATCCCGCCAAATCCCGCTCTGGGCCTGCCTTTCGGCCTTTGCGTACTGTTCGGTAAAGCCCCCATTGGCGCACCTTCAATGCACCCGATTGCCTGATTTCCGGCAAGGCTTTCCGCAGGTTGAGTCCGCGAAGTCCTCCTGAGGCTGGCCGCCAGCCAACGGTTTCGCCAGATGGTTGCGCCTGAATCATCGTGCCCGTTTTCTCCATGAGCTGCATCTTGTACGAGAGTCATCAGTGCACGCCCGCGGGTGCCTGGACACTGACGTAGTCAAAACGCATAGACCTGTGGTTCTTGTCCATGCTGCCGTACGTCCATGTCAATCTCCTTTCAATCCCATGCTCGATTTCTCGACAGTGTGCACCGCTGAGGCTGCAACCTAGGCGGTACCACCTGATTCCTTCTATCATCGAGCCCCAGGCCTTGGCTGTTGCCCTTGTGTCACGAGGATAGCGACCCGCCCCCTGCGAGTAAAAGCGCTATTGAAAACGTGGCACTTAGTGGCTTTGTTTGGCAGAAATGATATCTTGCCGTCCTTTCTTGGGCGAACCTAGCGCTCCCCGTTGCGTCTTTCTGGCAGCTCGATTCTTGTTGACGGGAAAATTGTTGGATCGGCCGATATCAATCGGTGTGACCGGTGCTCCGTCGGTTTTTCCCGCCGAGCCTGAGAACCCATTCCCAGGCGCAGACCCGGCGCCAGAGGCGGTATTCGGCTTCGGATCTTGGCGCCAGAATTCCTGGAAGGCCTTCATGTTGATGTCCGCGACCAACACGGGAGTCCAATCGTCTTCTCTCTTCAGGCCGCAAGCAAAACTCCACAACTCCAGGGCATAGCCGAAGAGCTGGGTAACCTTCTCGTGCTGGCGGAAGAAGGTGTTGAACCGACGGCGGTTGGCAGGGCAAGTAGCGGACAAATCCGGCAGAAAAGGCTGACCGCCGAAAGCTATGTCGATCTGTTGATGCATTCGTTCGATCCGGCCAAAAAGCTTTACGAGCGCAAGACGCGCAGCTTGTAAACCGTCGAGGCCCATAACTTTATTTTCGACCGCGTGGCGCAAGAATGGATCGGCTATATCGTCGAATTTTGCAGGCCGGTCCGCCTCGCCGCGGTTGGCATGTGTTTCCGACTGCACTTCCGGTGCCTTGCATTTGTCCCGCGATGACGGAGTGCGCATGGTTTTCACTCCCCCAGCCTCTGCCGCTGGATTTCGAGGAGGGTCCGAATGGCGCGGTACAGATCCCGTTTCAGCGCTGCCTCGTAACGCAAGATCGAGTCCATCGACGTGTTGAGCTTCACCTCGATCTGCACGGCGCCGCTCGTATCGGTCTTGCTCATCTTCCCCATGCCGCTCCTTGGTTCTTCCCGCTCGAAATTCTTGCTGCCGGTGCGAACAATTAGCTGCTCGCAATCCCATCCGAGCTGAGCGGCAGAATCGGAACCGCTCGCCTTGGTAAACAAGGGGAGCCGCTCTTCGTCGTAGTTCTCGGCCACGCCCCGCAGAATGGCTCGCGAGGCCTGGCGCCGATTGGTAATTTCCTGGAGTGCCCAACCGTTCAGATCCTCCAGTCGCCACCGGCATCGCCCGATTTCTTCGATCAACATCCCCTCGATCGGCCCATCGGGCTGGTGGTATTCCTCCAGTTCCTGCAGCAAGGCGGCGTACCGTTGTTCTTCCTCCGCGTTCTGGAAAATGAGTTGCTTACCGCGAAAGCCGTGCTTGATCGCATTGTCCTTTACGTTCGTGCAGTCCCCCGGCCCGGTGGACTCCTTAGCGTTTGCGCGATTTGCGGCGATAACTTTTTCAGTTACGGTCTTACGGATTTTCATTTGAGGTCTCCTCGCATTCCACCGCCAGAACGGCGCGCGACGTCGCCCTTCGTCGCCTTGTTTGTACCAAGGCAAACAGGCGAACACTCGTGCGTCATCAAAAATTGTTGGGGAAAAACGATACCTACCGTTCAGTCTGGTCCACGTTCAGGTCGATACTTCGCGGTCTGGTTGAGGCTGTATGTAAGCTTACCATGGGCGTCAAACCCTGAGCCGCGACAGACCGGCGATGCGCCTTGCCCTCAGGATCGGTCCTGAATCTGGATTTGATGTTGAGTCGGGTGAACATCATGGAAGGCGGTGGCGACACCCTACCTCAGCAAGGGGCTGGGTCTCAGACAAGGAGCGGTGTTTCAAACCCTGCGGATGGGCATCGGCCAACGAAATGCGGGAACCGTAGTGGAGATCGAGCAGCCGGTAGACGAACCGTTTGGGATGCGATGGAGAAGCCCGCGGAGAAGTATGGAAGGGACACCGTTTCGCTCCACGAAGCCTATAGTCCTGTCGTGAGTCCGGCCAGAAGCTGACTCGGCAGAAGAGCGGTGATCATTCCGACCGTTTCTTCTCTTTGGCCATCTAGCCTGTGCCGCTAATCTTTGACCCGAGTCTTTTGCTTGGTCACCAGGCGCTGCACAAACTTGTGCCCTTCTTTCTTGTAGGCCTCAATACCTTCGTGTAGCAGCATCTCGCAGATTTGAGACAAAGCCCTCTGTTCATCGTCGGCCATACGCTGTAGCTCGCGCTTGAGTTCTGCGGAAACGCGAAAAGCTATGAATTCGGTCTTGGTCACGATCCAAATAGTATCCGCCAGCAACAGCATTTGACAAAGTTAACATTGTTGTATATGTTATTAAATGATAACGAAGAGGCTCCATGCAACTTCCTACACATAGATCGAACACGATCCGGGCCGGCAACTTCAAGAAGTTACTTCGGGAGAATGTGCGGCTTGCCAGAGGAACTGCACCTTTCTCATCCCGTGCCATTGATCTTCTCGCCTCCATAACGAAAGACTTCCAGTTCTCCTTTAAGGCGGGCGAGCTCCAGATCATTAATGGCAGTTGGTACGTGACGCATACCGGACTGTTGCGGCTGGCGCGCCGGAGGAAATGCAGTGGCATCCACGTCGAGGCTGTCGATTCACTTTGTGATTCAGCCGCGAGTCGGTTTGTCCTTAAGGCCACGGTCTACCCCTCTAAAAACTCCTCCGGTTTCGTCGGCTACGGCGATGCCGATCCATCCAATGTCTCTCCCCTAGTCCACGGCGCCGAGATGCGGGTGGCCGAAACCCGGGCCGTCAACCGGGCCCTGCGCAAGGCCTATGGCATCGGCATCTGCTCGGTCGAGGAGATCGGTTCGTTCACCGAAGCGCCTCCGTCCTCCCGGAGGCGAAGAAGCTACCGCCCCAGCCGGTCAATGGGAAGAATGGAAACTACGGCCGCCCTAAGGTCCGCGACCGCCTCTGCCAGCTGATCCGCCAGCACCAGCTCGATGCCAACCTGGTGAAGTCCTACGCCGTCGATTTCTGCGGCACCAAAAGCCTCCGCGAGGCCACCCGCGAGCAGGTCGAAGACTTTGTCGCGCACCTGGCCGACTGGGCCGAGAAAGACCGCAACGCCCTGCTCTGCCAGCTCAACAGCTATCCGAGAAACAAGGAAGGTGCGGCATGAGACGCTACTTCGAGTCGCTGCGCCCGGCGGATGTGTCGGCCATTCACTCGGTTCCGGACGGGATCTTCCTGGTCCGCGTGGATCGGGCCCAGTATCGCTGGCACAAGCAGAAACCCTATTACGAGATCCGCTTCGCCGTCCTCAAACCCAAGCACCTGACCGGCTGTTTTATCACTGGCCGCCTCTACTGCACAGCCAAAGGCGATGTGGAAGTTGAGCTGGTTCCTGCGCGACTTCGGCTACGACGCCGAATTGCTCGGGAAGAACGAGATCGACGACAAGGCCCTGGTCGACCTTTGGGGCGTGGTCAAGGTCAGCGAGGTCACGATACACGGCATTTCGGTTCTCAACTTCGACGGCTTTGCGCCGGCG
Source organism: Terriglobia bacterium (assembly GCA_963733545.1). Taxonomy (GTDB): domain Bacteria; phylum Acidobacteriota; class Terriglobia; order Terriglobales; family Acidobacteriaceae; genus JAIQFF01. Next base: position 892,781 of record CAVTDQ010000007.1, on the reverse strand, counting down.
GCCCGGTGGGACGAACTCTCGGTCTTCACCGACCAGGATCACTCGTGGGTCAGAGGCGGCCTCATGACCTACAGCTATACCCAGATCAGCCAGTATCTGTCCTGCCCGCGCCGCTACAAGCATCGCTACCTCGACGGCTGGAAAGAAAAAGACACTCGGGCAGCCATGCTGTTTGGCCGAGCCTTCGAGCAGGCGGTGGCTGCCTACTTCCAGCGGCAGGATGCCGCCGTGGCGCTCTACCGGGAATGGGACACCCACCGGGACAGCGGTCTTCACTATTCCGAGCGGGACAGCTGGGACCGCATGCTGCAATCGGGCGTGCAGCTGCTTGATCGCTTCGCCCAGGACGACCGGGTTCGCATCCGCCAGCCTCGACGCAATCTGCAAGTCAAATTCACGAAGTCCTTGGCCGGGCAGAACGACTTTGTGGCCTACGTGGATGCCATCGGAGAGCTCGACGGCACTCGCTGTCTGCTGGAGTGGAAGACCACCGCCAGCCGGTACCCGGAGGAACCCGCCGGATTGCTCGCTCTCGATCCGCAACTGGTCTGCTACTCCTGGGTCACCGGCATCGCCGACGTCGCCCAGGTGGTGTTCGTCCGGAAACGACTGGTCGAGATTCAGTATTTCCGAACTGTCATCAGCGACGAGCAGCGAGAGGAGTTCGGCCATTTGGTCCAGGACTCCATTCGCCGGATCGAAGCCGCTGAGTTTCTGCCGCACAGTGGCATCCGCTTTCCCCAGAACCCCTGTACCAGCTGTCCTTATATAGGGCTGTGCCTGGGGCGGCCGGATCTGACCGAAACCGGCGCTGGTACGGCGCCCAGGAGCAGACGACCTTGGTTGGCTTGACGAGCTTACGTACTAGGAATCCGCCGATGCTGCCCAAGCTCAATCGCAAACGAGCTCTGTTCGTTCTGACCAAGATCGACGAGATCCTGGCCTGGGAGCGAAGGTCGGAAGCGGAGCGGGACACCCGGTTCGTGGAACTGGGGCGATACCTGTGTGAAGTGCGGGCGGGGCAATACTGGCGGCTGGAGAACCTGAAGTCCTTTGACGAATTTCTGGCGAGGCGGTTTCCGGAGTCGAGGCGGAAGGCGTACTACCTCATGTCCATCCATGAGCACCTGCCGCCGCAGGCCAGAAAGGATCTAAAGGAAGTGGGATGGACGAAGGGGCTGGAACTGGCGAAAGTGGCGAGGAGGGATGGGCAGGAGTTCGATTGTGCAACCTGGCTGCACAAGGCGCGCTCACTGCCGAAGGATGAGTTCAAGCGGGAGGTCGAAAGGGAGCTGACGGGGCGGGAATCGGAACCGTGGGAGATTATCTACTTCAAGCTGTACAAGACCCAGATTCCGGTGGTCGAGCAGGCAATCGAGACGGCAGCTCTGATGCTGGGAACGGACAAGTCCCGCGGCTACTGCCTGGAGATGATCTGTGCGGACTTCCTGGCAGGAGCGAACCTCGAAAACGAGGACCCAACCGTGCTCCTGCAGTCGATGTCACGCTTCTTCAAGTTCCTTCCGGGCGAGCAACGGCAGGCTTTTCTGCACGAAGTGACCGAGAAAGCTTCGTGAACCGGATTCGCCCCAAGCAACCACGCCTCCGGCTTGATCCCAAATCTTACGACCAACTCAGAAAACAGGTGCTGGGCCGCGATGGATGGAGATGCCAATGTTGCGGAACCAAGTCCAATCTGGAGGCTCACCACAAAGAATTTCGCAGCCGGGGCGGCAATGATTCAGAAGCAAACCTGATCACGCTCTGCAGTGCATGTCACTCGCTGCTACACCATGGGTAGGAAGAATCTGAGAAGTCGCGCCTTTACTACGGCTGCACGCAAACCGCGCGTGTTATTCTTTGACACTCGTTTGAGCCGACACTTAGAATCAAAGAGGCTGCCGGGGCGGGGTGCTTTACTGCTTCCTTGAGGTTCCAGGAACATAGCCGGCCCGAATCCTCGTTTGCCCTTTTCGAGTTTCCTGAAAAGCCTGTTCCCTTTGGCGGCGTAGCTCAGGTGGCTAGAGCGACGGTCTCATAATCCGTAGGTCCGTGGTTCGAGTCCACGCGCCGCCACCAATTAAATCAGTCACTTCGGCGAGAATCTCAGATTCTTGCTCTTCCGGCAGTTGCGCCTGGGTTGCGTTTTGTTGCGGAGTTGTTTTTTCTGGCTGTTCCGGTAACTGGTCCAGCGTATCCACAAACGAGACGTTGGCTCCGGGAACCAAATGCCCGTAGATGTCTACTGTGACCTGAATCGAGCTATGGCCCATTTGCTCTTTCACGTACACAATCGAGGCGCCGTTTTGTATCAGCAATGAGCCGAACGTGTGCCGAAGGTCGTGCAGCCGTATTTTGCGGAGTCCTGCCTTTGCGAGGACGGGTAGGAAGTAACGGTGGTAGAGGTTGTCTGGGTCCAGGATCAAACCATCCGGCGAAGGGAAGACCAAATCGCCAGAGATCTCCGGTTTGCCCTTCAGAAATGCTTCGAGCAGTCGTTTGTCCCGAAGGTCGAGCAACGTTCTCTGGACTATTTGTTTCAAGCGAACCTGCGGGGATCTGAAAAGTTACTCGTCCTGCGCGAACGCACCTGATCTCGCACATTGAAATTGGAGTACGATAGGCCTGCGCAAAGGCGGCCATCCTAGGCGCTAAAGAAACCGGTAAATGGTAACTCTTGGCAGTTGACCCTCTAGCCGCGCTGGTCCGGGCGTTCCCGTGAAGAAGGGAGCCTTTCGTGATCGAACTGAATTCGGCCGCTCGAAATCGTTCTCGCAAGATTAGTGTCCTACCCGTATTTCTTACGCTCCTTCTCGTTGCATCGCTTGTTGCTCAAAAGATCCCAAAGCCAAGCTCTCCCAAGTACGATCTCCAAACGGAGGCGAAGATAAAGGGACCTATAGAAGAAGTGAAACTGCCCTCAAAAGGCAGCGAGAAAGAGATCGTTCATTTGCTGGTAAAGAATGGCACGGAGTCCGCCGACGTTTACTTGTGCCCGAAGTCTTATTTCGACGACATGGGCATGGACTTCAGCAAGGGAGACGAGATCACCCTCACCGGCTCGAAAGTGAAACAGGGCGAAGCGGAATTCGTCCTGGCTCGGGAAGTGGTGAAGGGAAACAACACCTTCGTCCTCCGTGACGCGAGAGGCGCCCCGGTTTGGAACTAACCAAGAGAAGTGTTTGGAGCTAGCGTAAAGGAAGATGCAGGCGAGGAAGCTATACCGTTTGGTAACCCAGCGAGCGTAATGGTAACTGTTCCCGTGAATTCATTTTTGCCAGTAACAGACCCCACAGCGGGAGGGCTTTTAGTCCCGACGGTGGCGGGGAGAGTTAAGGGCCCTACGCTAGTGCAAAATCCGGAGTTCGTTGAGGAGGCGGCGAACTTGATGAGCCATTCCCTCCGCAATTGCAGAGAAGGAGAGCCGCACCCACGATTCCGATTACGAGGTGATTTCCGGCATATGCACGGGGGGCAACGATATCATAGGCCCCCTTGATTCGAATGCGAGAATGTAGCGGTCCCGATTTGGCGTTTGCGAGATGACGTTAATTTTTCAGTCCCTAGTGTCCACGCATCTGCGTTGTAGTCACCCGGGCACTCCTCATGAGTCATTAGCCCCTTTGTAACCATCCTCCGCGCGTAGGGCCGTACGATCAAACCACGATCGAGTTAAGGAATGATGTGCTGGTGCAAAAGTCCCACGAAATGGGGCATGCTAGTCTGCCGTAGACTTCGAATCGGCCATCATGCCGACCTACTCGATCTGATCACGCTTGGCACTGTTATGGTGGCCGCACAGAATCTGGATATTTTTGGGGTCTTTCGACGATCCGCCCTTCGAGTATGGGATGATGTGATCGAAATGAAGATTGGAGTTTGCCGCGCACTTTATACAGCACCCCTTGTCACGCTTCCAGACCTCTAATTTGATATGAATCGATCGTGATCTTTTTCAACGCGACTGATCGCCGCTGAGTGATCGACTCCAAATCGACAATTTCCAGCTTGAATTTAAAAAACTTTGCTGTCGCCCGAGAGTTCACGCCAGCTGTCCACTAATTTGAATAGGCCATTCTAGACCCAGATTCCCGGACGAATCTTCTCGTAGACTCTGACTAACTCCGGCAATTCACCTTGCTTATATTCCCGGGCCGCTTCCGCAAACAATCCGTTTTGGGTCAGGGAAACCATTCGGATTGCGGTCCGCTTGATCCGCTTGTTTTGGTATCGAGCCGTTCAAAGTCCTACCGAGGTCATGGCCCTCGTAAATCAACACCCTGCCGTCTTCTTCTACACGGTCTTCATACGGAGCTCCGGGGCGTAGGCTCACGAGAATGACGCTGTAGCCACCTGGCAGGCGGAAGTTTCATTCCTCTTTGCAGATTTACTCCAATCGAGGAGCACATCTCCATATATGAAATAACGTTGCCGGGCTTAACTGATTCATTAACCATTAGTTGGCTTCGGCAGCATCCTGATCCAAAATGACATTTAGGGTGCCATCGTTGTGAGAATTTCATCCAGGGCTTCGTACATAAGATTATTGGGATCGTCCCCTCGATCTTTTGCGCTCACCTCTTGTTCTGTCTTGCCGGACTGGCACTCATGGGCGACGCACCCGTTGTAAATGGTTGGCATGAAGCGGCGCTGGTGACGATAACCTTGTCGGGGATGTTCCTGACCGCGCAAACTTTCTCCAGGAAACGCCCGAACTCCGCTGAGGGGACTGATGTCACTGGTCCGCCGGCAGCCACTCCTCTGGCTCAGTTGGGTTCCACCTAATCGTCCCGCCCCCGCATGCGGCACGAACCCTCAGTTGAGTCTCGCCATCTATTTTTTATAGAGGTCTGGAAATAGCTGGCGTAACTGCTTAATCTTGGGTTCATCATTGAAAATAATGTAAGGGTCATCTGGGTGAAACCTGGCGTAGTCCTGGTGATAAGCCTCGGCGTCGTAGAAAGCCTTCAATGGCATCACCTGGGTCACAATGGGGCGGGGAAACAATTTCGTTCGATCGAGTTGGGATAAGTAAGCCTCTGCCAGACGCTTCTGTTCATCATCAGTGTAGAAAATCACCGAACGGTACTGGCTGCCGATGTCCGGCCCTTGACGATTGAGTTGGGTGGGGTCGTGTACCACAGAGAAGAACAGCTTCAGGAGCTGCTCGTAAGAAATTTGAGCCGGGTCGAAAGTGATCTTCACGGACTCGGCGTGCCCGGTTTCTCCGCTGCTCACCTGTTCATATGCAGGCGCCGCGATGGTACCGCCGGAGTATCCCGACGTCACATGGCTAACGCCTTTAACATGTTCGAACACAGCTTGGACTCCCCAGAAACAACCACCCGCAAAGACCGCTACTTGTCTGCCCTTTTTAGTCGCCAGCGGCGGATTGACAACTGGATCGAAAATCGGAAAAGCACTAGCGGCACTGACCTGACCCCCGGAAGCAAGAACCAGGATTGCGATCCGAACTGCAAATGCAATGACTTCCGACAAGTTCCCAATCCTGCGATTCATGGCCACCCCTCAATTTGTGGATTGGAGAGACTAGCATTGTCATGCAGCATCACTACCGGAATCTCTGTTTATGGATGATTCCCTCTCCCTCTCGAATGACAACCAGTTGATCGGCTGCCACGTTAGGGATAGTCTCCGCAGCTCCATTGGTCCAGCGGATATTCAGGTCTGCAACCGTTTCGGAGCCGAGACCAAAGTGGAGACGACGGTCGTTGGCGGAATAAAAACTGGACTGAGCGAGCACCTCCTGAGCCTGACGCCGGGCTCCGTAGCGTGCGACCACACGCGACCCGATGGCGCTACGATTACTCTTGACCCCAATCAGAAGCACCTTCAGCCAATGCCCTCCGCTTGAAACGTCATTGCGCAGCAGGGACGGCGGTTCGTTCATGTTCATCACCAGGATGTCCATATCGCCGTCATTGTCAAAGTCCCCGAAGGCACAGCCGCGGCTGGAGTGGGTTTCCGAAACACCGCTTCCGGCCTCCTCGAGTAACTCCTCGAACCTGCCGTCACCCAGATTGCGGAAGACCAAGCGCGGAGTCCGGAACGGGTAAGCGGGCAGCTTGCGCTCCACCTCGGGATAAACACTCCCGGTCGCGACGAACAGGTCCGGAAGGCCATCGTTGTCCAGGTCGACCATTCCGGTACCCCAGCCCACATATCGGGTCTCAACTCCCAGGCCGGAACGAATGGTGACATCATCGAAGTTTCCTCTTCCGTCGCAGCGGTAAAGCACATTGGTGTCGTCGGCGAAGTTGGTCTTGAACATGTCCAGATTGCCGTCGAGATCATAGTCTCCAACTCCAACGCCCATACCGGCTTGCTCCAGGCCGTCTTCGCTCAGGGCAACGCCTTTCTCCAGGCCCTCTTCGCGAAATGTTCCATCATGTTGGTTCTGGAACAGCCAGCTCGGCGTGGAATCGCAGGCCACGTAAATGTCCGGCCATCCGTCGTTGTCATAGTCCGCAGCTACCGCCGTCATGGGATACGAGCCGGAGGCCGCAGAGACACCAGAGGACTTACTCACGTCGGTAAAAGTCCCGTCGCCGTTGTTGTGGAATAGTTGAACGAATCCGGTGGGCAGACCGCGCGGACCGCAATTCACGGAAACGCCTTTCCATGTGCAGTCGGGATTTTCGCCCGGCTTGGGCAATTTCTCGATCGTGGTGTTCAGATAGTTAGCCACGAACAGATCCAGCCGGCCGTCGCGGTCGTAGTCCACCCAGGTACAGCCCGAGCCATAATGTACAGCCGTCTGGCTAAGGCCGGCTTTTTCCGTGACGTCCGAGAAAGTTCCGTTGCCGTTGTTGTGATAGAGAATGTTATTGCCATAATAAGTAATAAAGATGTCGTCGAAACCGTCGTTATCATAGTCACCAACGGTCACAGCGGATGCCCAGCCAGCGTGAAGCAGGCCAGCCTTAACAGTGGCGTCAGTAAATGTACCGTCGCGGTTATTTTTGTAGAGGCGATTTGACGCACCGGGCGGCGGGCCTTCCAGGCGAGTACCGCCGAGGACAAAGAGATCAAGCCAGCCATCATTGTCGTAATCGATGAATGCCACCCCGCATCCAACTACCTCAATGATGTAGCTTTTGCTCTCAATGCCACCGTAAATGACCGGGTGGATGAGGCCAGCCGGTTTCGCAACATCGGTCAGGCGCGATAGAAATGGCCGGCCGGAAGGCTTCCCCCGGGGCTGGGGCTTTACATTGCGCGAGGAGATTCCCTGGCCGAAGGCGGATTTGCCGATTATCGCTCCGCCCGCTGCTGCGGCTACGGTGGCGATCATTCTACGGCGAGTAATTTTCATTGCTCGACTCATTGGACTGGTTCGATGGCTCTCAAGGTCTGGCCGGCTTTAACGTTCTCGAATTTCTGAACAGTTCCTGAGGGCCACTTTATCTCCACCAGTTTTGCCGTGGAATCCGCCCCAAGGCCTACGAGCAAGCGCTTGTCGCTAGCCGAAAGATAACCGACTGCCGTATTGACCGTGAAATACTGAGTCAATCCCGACGCGCCGACAACTTTCACCCGGCTTCCAATTCCGTCGCGATTCGATTTGCGGCCGGTAGTCTCGATCCTGACCCAGTTTGCCCGATTGCCGCCATCGTTGCGAAGCACGTACGCTTTCTGGCCGGCATTGCTGACTATAATGTCGATGTCGCCATCATTATCGATGTCGCCGAATGCGGCGCCGCGACCAGCCCATGGGATTTGGAATGCGTCGCCGGGAGCCACACGCACGAAATGTCCGGATTCATTTCGCAATAAAAGCGGCGGTTGCAGGTATCTAAGATTGGGCGATGTTTTCTCGATGGTGTCCATCACGTGAGATTGAGCAACGAAGAGATCCTTCCACCCGTCGTTGTCGTAATCAAAAAAACGAGTGCTCCAGCCCGCGAAGGAAAGGGTTGCGCTGCCCAAGCCAGATTGATTGGTCACATCCCGAAAAGTGCCGTCGCCATTGTTACGAAACAGCATATAGCGTTCGTTGGAGAGATCGGTGACTACGATGTCCGGACGGCCATCATTATCGTAGTCGCTGAAATCGGTACCCATCCCGGCAAAAGTCTTTCCGTCCTCGTTGTAGCCCACGCCGGCCAGCAGGCCGGTTTCCGTGAAAGTGCCATTCCCATTATTGTGATAGAGGAAACACTGCACCGAATCATTGGCAACGAAGATATCGCTGAAGCCGTCGCCATCGTAGTCAGCAAAGGAAACGCCCAGCCCTTACCTTTTGGATTGGCGATTCCGGCTTTTTCGGAAACATCGGTGAAGGTACCGTCACCATTGTTGTGATACAGAATGTTGGCGATGCCGTCATAGTTGTCGGGGTGGCAGTAAGCGCGATAGCCGGGTTGTTTTTCGCCGCAATAACGATTGTTCTTGAAAGTCCAATTCACGTAACGGGTGACGAATAGGTCGAGCTTGCCGTCGTTGTCGTAGTCGAAGAACCCGGCGCTGGCGCTCCAAGCTCCGCCGGCGACTCCAGCGCTCTTGGTGACGTCAGTAAAGGTGCCGTTTCCGTTGTTGTGGTAGAGCGTGTTGCCGTCGTAGCCGGTTACGTAGATATCCTCGAAGCCGTCGTTATCGTAATCGCCTACCGCGACGCCCATATCGTAGTGATTCTGCGGCATCCCGGTAAGTCCGGCCCTTTCCGTGACATCGGTAAATGTGCCATCGGCGTTTTGATGATATAGGCGGTTCCAGAATTTGTGGTCGGACTTGTCGGGCTGTCTTGTCCTCCGGCATGGGATCGTCGATGCTGGCGCCGTTGGTGAAGAAGATATCCAGCCGTCCGTCGTTGTCGTAGTCGAGCAGCGCCACGCCGCCCCCCATGGTTTCCACCAGGTATTTGTTCGAGGTGGCGGAGCTTTCGTGCCTGAAATCGATTTTGACAGCCTGGGTGATGTCGGTAAACTGCACGTCGGGCGCGGGCGTAGCGGCCGTCAGGCAACCCATCAGGACAAAGAAAAGCCCAGAAGCCATGCTCCAGCAGCGTGCATGTTGGGATTTTCTCATGGTGGGCCACTCTTGGCTCTATCCGAATTTCCTGGTCTCGAGAATTCCTTTCGCTTCCTGCACAACGAACAAGCGATTGGCGGGCAGATTCTGGAAGCTCTCCTTTAAGCCGGACGGCCAGGTAAGCTCAACATTGTCCGCCTTGGTTGCGCGGCCCAATCCGAAGTGGAGGCGGAAATCGTTTTGCGAATAGTAGCTTGATCCGCTCATCACTTCGTCGATCTGGCTGTGCCCGCTGCTGGTGACTTTCACCCGAGTCCCGATCGCCGAGCGGTTGGAACGCGTACCCACGCACTTGATCATGATCCAGTTATTCCTGTTTCCACCATCGTTGCGCAGGAGTGACGGCGGCCCATCCAGATTGTTCACAATCACATCCACATCTCCATCGTTGTCGAAATCCCCGAACGCACAACCGCGGCCCAGGTTTTCGGCGCGGATCGCCGGACCAGCTTTTGCGGAAACATCCTCGAAGCGCCCGTTCCCCAGATTGCGATACAGGACCTTCGGCTCCTTGTAAGACAGGTGCAATTTCCGGCTGGCGATCTGAGAATAGACGTGGCCGTTGGCCAGGAAAAGATCTTTCCAGCCATCGTTGTCGAAGTCGAAGAAGCCGACGCCGAAGCCGAGATATTTCCGGTTGACGCCCAGGCCGGCCCTGATGCTGGCGTCCTCAAAGGCGCCATTGCCGTAGTTGCGATACAACGTGGTCACTTGCTCGGAAAAATTTGTGCGGGCGATGTCCAGCCAGCCATCAGCCGTCGAAATCGCCCACCGCAACGCCCATTCCAGACAGAGCAACGCCATTTTCGTCCAAAGCGCAACCCGCCGGCACCCCGATTTCACGGAATGTGCGGTCATGATTGTTGCGATAGAGCAGACTGGGAGCGCTGTCGCAAGCGACGTAAATATCCGGCCATCCGTCATTGTCGAAATCCGCGGACGCGGCTCCCATTCCGTAGGAACCGCTGGCCTGCCAATTTCTGTCCACAAAGACCATCGAGGAAGGTCCGCGCGGCCGGGCGATGCCCGATTCTTCGGAGACGTCGGCAAAAGTGCCGTTGCCACGATTGCGATAAAGAATGTTGGTCCCACCGGCGAAACCCAGAGGGCCGCAGGGCACGGGAATGTCGTTGTACATGCAGTAAGGCGATTGGCCTGGCTTGGGGGCATGTGCCTGGATCAAAGTTCACGTAATTCGCCACAAACAGATCAAGCTGACCGTCACGATCGTAATCCAGAAAACAGCAACCTGCTCCCCAACGGTTTTCAGATCCCGCCACACCGGCTTGTTCGGATACGTCCGTGAAAGTGCCGTCACCATTATTGTGGTAGAGAACGTTGCGCCCAAAGTAAGTGACGAAAAGATCGTCGAAGCCGTCATTGTCGTAATCGCCGACGCAGCAGGCTTGCCCCCAGCCGGACTGTGGTCAGGCGGGCTTTTTCGGTGACATCGGTGAAGGTGCCGTCGCGATTGTTGTGAAACAGATAACTGGTGGGATTCTGACTCCGCGCGGCCGGATCGAGGCTGGTTCCGTTTACCAGAAAAATATCGAGCCAGCCATCGTTGTCGTAATCGAACAGCGCTACCCCGCAGCCCATTTCCTCGAGCAGAAACTGCTTGTTTGCAGGGCTGCCGGAAATGTTCCTGGCATGCCCCAATCCGGCGTGGCCAGTGATGTCGGTGAAAACTACAGAAGGAGCGCGAGTCGGCAGCCAGCAGATTCGGAGCTGCCAATGCAAACGGCAATACTGCCCCGGCCCGGCCCAGCCACTGCAAAAACTCACGCCGCGATGTCCTGCGGCTGAAGTCGCTACTCACGCTGCGCTCCGGACTTGGGCAGGCTTGCCGGAGGATTGGCGCCGCTGCGCCGCATCTTCTCCAGATCGTTAGACTCCTTGTCGAGGCGCGAGAACACTTCCAGCGCCTCCTTGCTTTCCTTCATCTTCCCCAGCCTGCGAAGTACGCCGGACAAAACGTAGTAATAAGAGGAAGCGCGAGTGTTAAATGAGATGGCCTGGGCCAGCGAATCAACCGCGTCGTTCAACCGGCCCTGGCTTTCCTCCGCCTTCGCTTTCTGAAACCAGGCCCGGTCGGACTTGGGATCAAGTTCGATGGCCTGCCGCGCATACGTCAGGCCTTTTTCAGCATCGCCGGTGCGATTGTAATATGCGCTCAGGTTAACGTGGGCAGAGGCAAACTTGCCGTTACGCGCCTGATTCAGGGCGATGGCTTTTTCGTAGCTGGCCACCGCGCCAGCGTTGTCACCCAGTGCTTCCTGGGTCAACCCAAGAGCGTCCAAAGCCTCAACATATGAAGGATCGATGCGCATGGCCTCTTCGAATTCCTTCCGCCCGGGGGCCCAGTTGTCCTGCATGGAAAATAGTTTGCCCAGGTTGTAGTGCATCTCAGCCGAGGTCGGGTCGTAACGGATGCCCTGCTCGAACTCAACCTGCGCAGCATCGAATCTGCCAATGATCATCAAGTCGCGCCCCAGAATCTTGTGCGCCTCGCTATTTTTCACGTTGAGTTGGAGACATTTCGCAAGGGCCTGTATGGATTCGCCGATCTTCTGCTCAGCAAAAAGCGTGTAGCCGAGAGCGTACCAGCCCCGGGAAGACTCTGGATGTTCCTTGACATAGGCATTGAGGAGGGGCTCTACGTCTTTGAACCGGGTCTCCCGTATGTAACCTTCGAACTCAGTAAGTCGCGCGGAATCTTCTTTGGCGACGGAGGTCGATGACAGTTTCTGCAGTTCTTGCCTGGCGGCCTCGTCGCCTGGATTAAGTTGCACAGCCTTCTCATACGCTTTGGACGCTCCCTCCTCGTCGCGCTGCTTTTCCAGCGTTGTCCCAAGATAACGGTAAGCGTCTGACGATTCGGGCTGGAGCTTGATGGCATGCCGGAACTTGGTGGCAGCTTGATCCAGATCGTCTTTGTCGAGCGCGGCCCGGCCCTCGGCGATGTCCAGATTCACATTCTGGTTACGATCATCGGCAGCGGAGAGTTCACGGCCCCGCTTGAGTTCAGCCGCCGCCTCATCCTTGCGTCCCGCCCGCGACAATGCCAGTCCCAGTTGGTAGTGGGCTTCGCCGCTGGGTGGATCGAGCCGCGCCGCTTCCTGGAGTTCGGCAATTGCTTCTGGCACCTTTCCATCCTGTAGAAGCGCCTTGCCCAAAGTAAGGTGAGCCCGGGCGAAGGTGGGAGACGCCGCAATTACCTTGCGTAACAGTTCGATCTCTTTCGCGGCGCCGTACTTTGGGCTGGCTCCGTAGGCAGTCGCCAGGTTGAACTGGGCCTTGGTGGACGTCGGAGCCAGCGCGACCGCCTTCTCCAGTTCGTGGATGGCTTGCTCAGCGTCCGTGGGAATCAACGCCGCGCCCAGGTTGGCATGAGCATCGGCATACTCCGGGCTGATGCGGATGGCCTCCCGGAAAGCCGCAATGGCTCCCGGATCGTCATCGGTTTGCACCAGGACGAGCCCCATGTTGTTATGGGCCGGGGCGAACTCAGGACGCAGACGAACTGCTTCGCGAAATTCCGCGATGACCTCGCTCTTGTCAGCACCGTTGCGACCGAGCAGAAGTCCCAGCATGTTGTGCGCTTCGGCCCGATCAGGCTTTTGGGCTATCGCTTCGCGCAACGCGCTGATGGCTCCGTCCCAGTCCGGCTCGGGAGGTGATGGATTCTCGACATTCAGTCCGGCTTCGAATTGTCCCGTCGCCTTATCAAACTCGCCGGAACGAAGAAACACAATACCCAGGTCGATATACGTGGCGGGAAGAGGCGGCAGAAGTGCAATCGCGCGTTGCAGGCTCACGCGGGCACCGCCCAAGTCCCCCATCTCCCGCAAGGCAGTTCCGAGAAACGCGTGACTGGCGCCCGCCGCGGGATCGAGCTGCACACTTTCTCGCAGCTCTGAAATGGCCCTCTCTTTCGAGCCGCTATACCACAGCGCGACCCCCAGGTTGTAGCGAGCTTCAGCCCAATCCGGCCGCAGCGCGACGGCGCGCTCCAGGTGCACCAGTGCGGCAGCCATGTTTCCCTGCTGACCGAGAACGAAACCGAGCAGGTTGTGAGCCTCTGCGTCATGTTCATCCCGCTCGAGGGCCCGGCTCAGGTCTCCTGCGGCGTCTTTCAGATCGCCGCGGGCGACTGCTTCCTGACCATTTTTGTACAAATCATTTGCCGGACCTCCCGCAGGGGGTTTCCGCTTCGCCGCACTCTGCTGCTTCAAGGCCAAGCCGAGTCCGTAGTAGCCTTCGCGGAGTTCAGGATTCATCTCCAGCGCTTTCTCGAAGGCCGCGATCGCCTCGGTCAATTTGCCACTCTGCCGCAGCGTCTGCCCCAACTCGTACTGGATGTTGGCGTTTCCCGGATCTTTTTTAGCAACGCGACGCAGGTGAACCAGCGCGCCTTCGGCATCGCCCTTCTCCCGCAGGGCCACGCCCAGGTTCATATGAGCTGCCAGATTGTCCGGCGCCAAAACCAACACCTTCTTAAAGGCGGCGACTGCAGCCTCGAGATCACCGCTCTTGGCCAGCGCCGACCCCAGATTTGTATACGCCCGCGTGTATTTTGGGTCGAGAGCAACGGCCTTTTTGAATTCCGCGATGGCACTGGGCAGGTCGGCCTTTCCCATCAAAGCCACTCCCAACCAGTTGTGCGCCTCGGCGGAAGTCGGCGCTACTTTCACCGCGCGTTGGAAGGCTTCGAGCGCATGGGGATAGTCGTTCCGGTCCCAATATGCCAGGCCGAGAGTTACCCGAAGCTTGGCGTTGCCAGGATCACGCTGGATCGCGGCCTCAATTTGGCTGATTGACGGGGAAGCCTTTTCCGCCCGTTGGGACCAGGCCGGAACCAGCCCGACCATAATCGAAATGGTGACGGCCCACCGTCGAACGGTCGTGGGAGCGCGATTCATTGGTCGGGATCCAGCAGTCGAAGTTGCAGGCGCGAGTTGGCTTCGTCTTCTTGACGCAGCGATTTCGCCACCTCCAGCCGCTTGTCCGCTTCATCTTTCTTACCCATCCGCGACAGCAACAAGCCTAGCTGGTAGTTGGCTTTCACTGACTTGGGGTTTAACTGAACGGCTCTTTTCAGGCTGATCTCTGCCTCTGGATATCGTTGGGCGCTCATCAGCAAGCTGCCCAGCACCTCACAGGACGAAGCGTGGTCAGGATAGCGGTGCAGCAAGTCCTCCAACATGCTGATGGCTTCGGCATCCTTCCCCTGGTCGCGGGCAACCAGAGCGAGATAATAGTAGGGTGCCAGTTGGTCGGGCAGCAAGCGTACACTCTCCCGCAGGTGCATGGACGCGTCCGCGAGATGACCCTCCAGATATAAGACTGAGCCAATCGCGTACTCCAGTTGCGGGTCATTCGCCTTCACTTTCACCAATTTCTCGAGCATTGACTCTGCTGCCTGGAACTGCCGCTTCCCAACCTTGGCGGCAGCCAGAGCGTACTGGTAAGAAGGATTTTCCGGCCGCAAGCTGGCCGCTTTGGTCAGAGCCGGTTCGGCATCGTCCAGAAGGTCCATTTTCAAGCACACTCGGCCAAAGCCGAACAGAATCTCAGGATCCTCGGGCTCGATCTTTTTGGCCCGTATCCAATAGGAAAGGGATCGCTCCAGTTCACCTTGTTGTTCTGCGATCTCCGCCGCCTGGCGCAGCGCCGGGAGCGACGTGGGATTCAGGACAAGAGCCTGATCATACGATTCGAGCGCGGCCACAGGATCTTTTCTTAGCAAGTACACGCCCGCCAGGTTAAAGGCCAGCTCATACGAAGGAGGGCTGGTCCGTTTGACCCGCTCCAGAATCTCGATCGCCTCCGGAGCCATTCCCTCTCTCGCCAGCAGCAAGGCAAACTTCACGGACCACGCCGGAGGAGGGTCAGTGAGCAGCGCCCAATCCTTGGCCAGCCCGGCCGCTGCTTTATGGTTTCCGGTCTTTACATAATCCGTTGCGAGCACCAGCAGCCCGTCGGGAGACTGTTTCAAAACCGGAACAACAGGTTGCGCAAGCTCCAGCGACCGCTGGTAATTTCCTTTCTCGCTTTGCCACCGAGCCAATGCTAACCGTGCGGGAGCATTCGAAGGATCAAGGGCGAGGATTCGCTCGTAGAGTGCGACAGCCAGTTTCGGCTTTCCCTGGATAGTGTAGACATCGGCGAGGCTGAGCTGGGCGCCCAGCAGGCGAGGATCAAGCCGGATCGCCTTCTGAAAGAAATCAATACTTTGTGGGAGTTGTTTCTGCTGAAAGCGAATAGTGCCGAGCACCGAATACGCTACGGCGCGGGTTTGCGGGTTTGAAAGCGCTAATTGAGCTTGCTGATCTGCTTCTTCCAGCCGTCCTTCCTGGACCAAAGCGACCGCTTTCTGAAGAGCCTGGCGAGCGTCCGCTCTTAGCTCGACCGCCGTATTCAGGAACAAGAAGGCCCAAAACAAAGTTATCGCGGCGAACGCAACTTTTTCCCGCAGCCTGCCCCTGTTACCGCTACCCGTCACGATTGCTCCCAAGCTCCGTTCTCTCCGGGAACGGAGCTTGGCATCCATTATCGCTAGTAAGTGAACTTCAAGCCAAACTGAATCGAGCGCGGCTGGTTGCATTGCGTGCTGATCGTTCCGAAGCTGGCCGCGCTGAAGTTCGTGTTTGGATTGCAGAAGTCCGTCCTGTTGAAGATGTTTCCGAACTCCGCATCGAACCGCATGTTCAACTGCTCGTGTAACTTGAAGACCTTGAATACGCTCGCGTCTTCGTTATAGGTGGGAGTGCCACGGACCGACCCGTCGGCGCGAGGCGCGTTGCCAAACTGGTCTGCGCCCGGATCAACCCACGCACTGGTGTTGAAATAGTTCATGGTGAGCGGGTTGAAGAAGCCACTGTGCTTGGCGATCGCACTCGTGCCCTTGACCCGGTTGGGCCGCTTCTGTCCATTGAATATCAAACCGCCCAGGTCATTGTTCATGAAAACGTTTAGAGGACGTCCGCTCTCGTAACGCAGAGCTCCGGACAAGTTCCAGCCGCCCAGCAGCGCTCCTGCCGCGCCATGGAACCTCTTGCCTCCCGGCAACTCCCAACTGTAGCCAAACAGGAAGACGTGCGGCGTGTCATCCTGGCTGAGCCCCCATTCGCAAACATGGGGACACGCCGGGTTTTGTATGGTCGCGTTCACGCCGTTTCCACCCTGTGCGCTCTCGGATCCGTCGTTGTTCAACCTGGAATAGGTGTAGCCCGCGCGGAACTGGACTCCGTGTGCGAAGCGCTGTTCCAGAACGACTTCAAGGGCATTGTAGATACTGCTGCCCGTCGGCACGTCGCGCCACAGTATGTTCTGGTACTGGGGATAGCGCCGCAACGATTGCGCCAGGTCTCCGGTGAAACCAGCGTACGGGAGAGTGGTTGGAGGCCCCGACAATTGCGCCGCAGTGTAGGTGTTGAACACGCTGGGGTTGAGCATGTTAGCGTCAACACCCAAAGATTGCCAGTTGTTGGTCAGGCGAGAACCACGGTTGGCAATGTAGGAAACGTCCAGTCGCATGTTGTTGGTAAGTTGTCGTTCAAAGGTGAGCGAATAGTTCTGGTAGCGCGGCAGCGTCAAACCGTTCTTCGCCACTGCGATTACCGATTGGTTGTTGCCGACTGTGGGATCGATGAACGGCGGAATCTTGATGCAAGAACCGCCGCATGACGGATCACTTTGCGGGAAGCCATTGTCAAACAGGAACGCCGGCTTCTGGCCGTTGGTTGTGTTGTTCAGGGTTGGGTTCGATTGAAAGCCGAGTGTCGGCTGTCCGATGAACTGGTCGAAGGAGATTCCGGAGTAGTAGATCCCATAGCCGCCGCGGATGGCGGTTTTATCTCCCAATCGGTAAGCAAAACCTATGCGCGGACCCCAGGCGTCGTGGTTCGGACGCTCAAAACTTCGAGTTCCCGCGCGGCCCGTACCTTTCCCGGCAAAGATAATGGCGCCCGGGAGATTCCCGGCACCCGGATTAGGGGTGTTGGGATCGAACGTGGACATCTGGTCGCGGCTTTCGGTGCGCGCGAATTGATAGTCAAAGCGCAGCCCCAGGGTAATAGTCAGATGGCTGGTCGCTTTGAACTCATCGTTGATCCAGGGAGACGTGTAGGCTTCGTAAAACATCGGATGGAAAGGAATGGTCTGGGTCGACGAATGGACTTGCCCCAGCAGAAACGAGGCAAAGGACTCGCCGGTCTGGCCGTTCAGATTATTTCCAGCAGCATCGTAGCCGGCAGTCTCCTGGCTGTTGAAAGCGAACTCTCCACCTTCATTACCCACTGCCCAGCCAGCATATGGGAATTGATGCCAGCGGTATTCGAAGCCGATTTTAATCGTGTTCTTTCCCATAACCAGTGACAGGTCGTCGGAGAACTGCCAGCGGTTATTGGTCAGAAAACCAAATTTGCCCCAACCATACTGCCCGATGGAGTTGTAGGGTATGGTGCCTTGGAAGTCGATCAGCGGCGGTCCGGCATCGCCGGCGAGGAGACCGCCGCCGTTTGCCACCGACGCTCCGGCAGTGCCCGCCCAAAGCCGCTGCGGCCAGCTCGCGCCCGCAGAGAGCGGATTTCCGCCCATGAACCAACGGTCCCAGGCAATTGTAGTGTGATTCAGAATATTGGGGCGGATAATCCAGTCAAACTGGGTATGGGTGTGCTGAGTGGCGATGCGTTGGTAGAAACCATTGCCATAGTAGTCAGTGTTTTTCGCCGGCGAGGTTTCCCCGTTGAATTGAGTGACGCAACCTGCTACTTCGCCGCAGTTTCGGATGGACGGCCGATGCCCCCAGTAGAAGCTTTCACTCATCCTGAAATGCGGATTGAAGGCGTGGTCTACGCGGAACTCAATGGTTCGTGCGTTCAAGATCCAGGTCTGGTCTCCTGCAGGATTCCCAGCAACGTTGAAGGCGTTCCCCGCCCGGTCAGGATGAACCATGAAACCCGCAATACGTGAAGCCACCGTGCTTAGGCTCGGATCGGTCGCCGGGATAATGTTGCCTGGATACGGATCACGCACATTTATCCCTCCCACCTGGCGGGTCGTGGAGGGATCGAAAATCTGTCCCTGGAAAATGGGCCTCCCCAAAGCGTCTGTGCCGATCTGATTGGTGGTCAGGAGCGAGCTGAAATCCCCAGCTTTGAAAGCATCGGTTGGCGTGGTGTTGCCGAAACCCGGCAGAACGCCTGAGCGGAAACGCGTCCAGTCAATGTTAGTGAAGAAAAACGTCTTGTTTTTTCCGTTGTAAATCTTCGGAATGACTACCGGGCCGCCCAAGGTAAAGCCGAAGGCGTTGTTGCGCACCGGAGTCTTCGCTCGCGACGTGCACCGGCCGGATGTGGCATCGCAGTCAGCGTCGAAGAAACCGCGGGCATTGAGGGCATCGTTGGCAAAGAATTCGTACGCTGTGCCATGCAAACTGCTTGTGCCGGACTTCGACGTGTACTCGATGAATCCGCCGCTGGTGTGGCCGTACTGAGCCGAGTAGGTCGTGGTAATGACCTTCATCTCCTGAATGCTCTCGGCCGGCGGAGCGCTTTCCTGACTTTGCTGGTGACCCACCGCGTAACCAAACGCCGCACCGTCAAAGAAGTTCTCGGTCGCCATAGTCTGGCCGCCGTTAATCCGAGAGTTGAACTGGCTGCCTCGGAACATCGGGTCGCCGTTCGGCTTCATGGGGAGATAGCCAGGTTGAATCTGCAGCATGGCCTCGGCAAGCCGGACATCCGCTGCGGTGATGATGGGAATGTCGCGATAATACTTTTCATCCACGGTGTGGCTGACGTCCGGAGTTGTCACCTGCAGTTGTTCTGCCCCGGCCTTGACTTCCACCGACTCCGAGACCGAGCCAACCGCTAGAGTAACGTCCCGGCGAATCGTCTCAGCGCCCAGGAGCTGAATCCCGGAAGCTACCGCCGTTTTGAATCCGGCGTGATCGACGGTTACCGAATAATTGCCCAGTACCAACGGTGGAGTGTTGTAGGCGCCGGCGTCATTGGTGACAAGCGAGGTGACGACACCGGTTCCCTCGTCGCGAACTTTGACCGTAGCGCCCGGGACGCTCGAACCGGTCTGGTCGGTTACGATACCGGTGATAATACCGCGGTCCGAACGTTGCGCCGACAGTGGCGTCGTTAAGCAAATGGCTCCAAGCAATACCCATAGCCCCACTACGAGGTAGGATCTCATGGTAACCCCCATGGTGCGTTCTCGGTCAACCGAGTAAACGCTTGCTGTAATGCCGGGAACGTTACGCTTTAATTCTGATCACTGTCAAGAAAAATCTAGTAGTTTTCTATTACCCCTCGAATTGAACCCAGGGTAAGCTTCTCCTTCTACAGTCTTCTGCGGCAGATCGTGCTTGTGCAGCGGGGCCGGAAAGAGAGGTCTGCTGGCCGGGATCTCAGGTGCGATCGGCATCCCAAAGCTGCGTCCGCCAACCGACCGCAGCGTAAACGATTTCCCGACCGCCCCCAAAAAGACAGGTGCAGTGCAATGTTCCTGTTCGCCAGCAGGAGTTCTCTCCGTCCGGACAGGGAAAATCCCTCTAAATCCCGCCGGGAAGGAGGTTCTTTCACACTTTTTGCGGTTTAACACCCTGCCAGAAACTGACACCGGTCTCCCTTAAACCAATCCTGCTATCCGGCCCACTGAATGACCGTGTAGGAACGGGCAGGCACTTCAAATTTAGTACGCCCGCCGGCGGTCGACGGTTTGTCGGCTGTCTGAGGCACAACTTTCTTGGGAGACTCAAAGCTGTTGAAGGCTTTCAAGTCGCTACCCGTCAGGGTGGTGAAACTCAGCACCGTGCCCGGCGCCTTGTCTTGCCAATTGACTTCAACCGCACGGGCTTTGTTCAGGTCCCGGTTCAAAATGAACATTGAGACTTTTCCGTCCTGAGGGCTCAGGGTTCCAGCCGCGTCGAGGTAGGGCACCTGGCCGATGTCGGAAGCTTCGTAACTGGGTGATTCCACCAGCAAACTCAACACGTTCCCGCGTGCATATTGCAATGCGGCGCTATAGGGATAGAAGATTGTCTGCCGCAGCGAACCTTTTGAGTTCGTGGCGATAGGAGCAATGACATTGACCAGCTGTGCCAGACATGCGATTTTCACCCGATCCGCGTTACGGATCAGAGTGTTCAATATTCCACCCACCAGCAGAGCATCTTCGAGGTTGTAAACCTCTTCCAGGAGATGAGGGGCCTCTTGCTCGTGACCATTCACTGCATCGCCGCTGCGAGCCCGGTACCAGACGTTCCATTCGTCGAATGACAGCCACAATTTCTTTGGCGAACGTTTATGCCCCCGAACCAGATCGCACACTGCGAGCGACTCGGCGATCTGACGCTCCATGCTGAGGTTCATCGCCAGGTACTTCGTGCTGTCGCCGCCGGTGTCTTCCGGAGTGTTGCCAAAGTAGCGATGCAGCGACAGCCCATCGACATGCTCATAGCATTGTTCAAGGACCTCGCGGTCCCACTCCAGATAAGTAGGCATGCGATTGTGACTGGAACCACAGGCGATGAGTTTCAAGGTTGGATCCACGTAGTGCATCTGGCGAGCGGCGTCTTGCGCCTTCATCCCATACTCAGTTGCCGTCATGTGCCCAATCTGCCAGGGTCCGTCCATTTCGTTTCCCAGGCACCAGTGCTCGACTTTATAGGGCTGGGCGACGCCATGGGTGCGCCGCAGTTCGCTCCACTTCGTGCCCTTCTCTACATTGCAGTATTCCACCAGGGCTGCCGCTTTCTCTGGCGTTCCTGTTCCCAAGTTCAGTCCCATCAAGGGACGAGATCCCACCAGCTTGCACCACGACATAAACTCATTGGTGCCGAACTGATTGGTCTCGATCGTGTTCCAGGCTTTGTCTAGCGTGCGCGGACGATCTTTCTTGGGTCCCACGCCGTCCAGCCAGTTGTAACCGGAAACGAAGTTGCCGCCGGGATAGCGAACAAGTGGAACCCCAAGCTGGCGAACTTCATCCATTACGTCCTTCCGAAACCCGTTGGAGTCGGACAAGCTTGAATTGGGATCGTAGATGCCTTCATAGATGGCGCGCCCGAGATGCTCCAGAAACGAACCAAATAAATTGGGATCGATAGGCGAAATCGTGCGCCGTGAGTCGAGATATATGCGAGTGACATCGTTTGGATTAATGGAGGGCGACTGAGCGAAGGAGAAGCGGCTAAGGAGGAGATCGGCTGAACAAGCCAGTCCCGCACCGGCGATCTGTTGGAGGAAGTGTCGTCTGTTATCGGAAAACATATTTGCAATCTCCTCTAGGTTTGCGCAGCAGCACGACGAAGTGTCACAGGGATGACTTGGACATTTCGAAGCCTCTGCGGCAAACGTTTGCTTACCAAGTTAGGATCTTTGACCGGGGCGCTCTTCGCAGCCTAGTCATGCAAAAACAGATTAACGTCGTTTCCTCACCGGATGGCATTATCCACAGACTGACTGTTCCTGTAAACGATTACGGGTATATCATCCCCGCTGGCCCGCAGGAATTGATCTATCGTCATGCCTGAAAACTTACGGATATCAATTTGGCCGAACGCCTCAGCCATCATGTCTGCTTGGGCTCGCATGGCAGTTGTCTTCGCGATCATGTCCTTGGCGCTCATAGTTTCCGTAGTCTCGCCAAGCCAGGGACAACTATCATCGGCGCCAGTCACAATTCGGGTCGCCGCCGACCACTACCAAGGCTCGCTGCCGCCAGTGTGGAACTACTTCGGTTATGACGAGCCCAATTACACTTATGCCCCAAACGGTAGCAAACTTCTGGGCGAGCTGACCGCGCTTAGTCCACGACCCGTATACGTTCGCGTGCACAATCTGTTCACGAGTGGCGATGGTTCTGCATCGCTGAAATGGGGTTCCACTAATATTTACAGCGAAGATCCCGCGGGAAATCCAATTTACCGGTGGGAGATCATCGATCAAATATTTGATAAGTTCAGGGAAACGGGAGTCAAGCCGCTTGTGGAACTCGGCTTCATGCCGCAGGCGCTTTCCATTCACCCTGAGCCTTATCGTCACAACTTTCCCAACGGCCCTCCCAACAGCATTTATACCGGGTGGGCTTATCCGCCCAAGGATTTTCGAAAGTGGTCAGAACTGGTCTTTCAATTCGTCCGACATTTGCGGGAGCGTTACGGCGACGGAGAACTGAGGGACTGGCTTTGGGAAGTCTGGAATGAACCCGACATAGGCTACTGGCAAGGGACGCCGGAAGAGTTTTTCAAACTTTATGACTATTCGGTCGACGCCGTTCTACGGGCATGGCCGGAAGCCCGGATTGGCGGACCGGACAGCACTGGACCGGCGTCTCCGCACGCCGGCGAATTCCTGAGAATGTTTCTCGAACATTGCGCGCGCCAACCCAACTACGTGAACGGCAAGCCCGGGTCGCGACTGGATTTCATCAGCTTTCACCCCAAGGGAGCGCCCGCTTGGCAAGCCGACCACGTACAGATGGGAATCGCGCGTCATCTGGCTGCCATCGAGCAGGGCTTCAAAATAGTCGCGTCGTTTCCGGAGTGGCGCAACACCCCAATTGTTCTGGGAGAATCCGATCCTGAGGGATGCGCGGCCTGCTCCGCGCGAACCAATCCTCAAAACTCTTATCGGGATGGACCCCTGTATGCCTGCTATGAAGCGGAGGTCCTGAACAATATCCTGGCTCTCGCAACGGCCGAGCATGTCAACGTCATGGGAGTTGTAACCTGGGCTTTCGAGTTTGAAGGTCAGCCTTATTTCGAAGGTTTTCGCACCCTCGCCACCAATGGTGTCGACAAGGCAGTGCTGAATGGCTTCCGCATGTTCGGCATGCTGAGTGAGAGCCGAATCATGGCGAGCAGTTCGGCTTCATTGTCCAGCAGTGAGGTGGTGGGGCTTGGGGTACGGAAAGAACCAGACGTCAACGCCATGGCGGGTCGTAAAGAGAAAGAAATCGATGTTTTGATCTGGAATTATCATGACGACGACGTGGCCGCGCCCGCAGCTTCGATTGAGCTGACGTTGAGCGGCATGCCGGCCTACGTGAAGCGGGCATTTTTGGAGCATTATCGAGTTGATGCGGGACACAGCAATGCTTTCGCGGCATGGAAGGAAATGGGATCGCCGCAATCGCCTTCAGCCTCGCAAGATGAAAAACTACAGAGGGCGTCACAATTGCAATTGCTGGACTCGCCGGAGTGGATCACTGTCGTCAGCGGAAGCGCGCATCTGGGCTTTAACTTGCCCCGACAAGGGCTTTCACTGTTGCGCATTGCGTGGTAGGCACTGCGATTCCGGGAACAATTCTTGGACCGGTCGGATCATACCGGTCAATGACGCTCAAATGCCTTGGTGATCGCGGAAAAGTCTTCGTCGCCATGACCTCCACTGACCGCCAGTTTGAATTTTTCGAGGGCCTCCACAGCGGGTTTGCAGTTGCATTCCCTGAGTTGATGCTGGGAACTGCTGGTTGGTAAGCGGAATTTCTTTTGCGATGGCGTTGACAGCCACTGGCAAAGTATGTCGATCCAGATAGCTGATGGCAATGGCGGCGCTAACCAGGATGGCCATCCTCCATTGGGGCGACCTCGCCGCCAGGCCGCAGGATTCGAAGCGCGGTATCATTCTGCCTTCCCAACGCCCGGATCACGCCTTGGATAGAGGATTCCACACCTGCATGGCCGTCGCTTGCCGGTTTGCCCAGGCGTAGTACGGAATGAATGTCAATGGAATCTGTCGGGTCTTCGCCAGCTGACCAGTGTATCGCGAATAGAGACCATTGCCGGAGCCACTCCGCTCGTACACGACGCCTTTATGGCGAAGAACAACCATGCCACCCAGCAGGTCTTTTACATATTCATCCTGGAACTGAGATGCAGGCTTCAGTCCAACATCCAACGCTATATCAGCCAATTCCAGTCCGCTCGGCTGATCTATTCCTTCCAGGCAATAGACCAGTGGACCGCGCTGCAGGGCAACCCGTCCGGTGTCGTCGGCAACCCGCGGGTTCGCTTCGAGTACCTGCACTGGCATCTCCATTCGTAATCGAATCAAGTCGCCCGAAGTCCACCTGCGCTCCAGGGGTAGATACTCGCCAGGCTTGATTCCCTCAACGGCTTGGCCGTTCACAAACACCCGCGCTGTGTCGGCCCATCCCGGAATTCTGAGATGGAAGACGAAGTTGGCGGCTTTCGCTGGTGTGACCGAGATTTCGACATCACCGTCCCAGGGATAATTCGTCTTCTGTGTGATTTTGAGCCCGGTCCCATCTTCCAGGCGCCAATCCAGTTCAGAATTGTCGTAGAGGTGGAGATAGATTCCGTCGCCACTGGTGCTGTAGAAACATCCGGGCAATGCCGCAAAGGTGCGTTCAAGATTGGGTGGACAACAAGTCACGTCATACCAGGGGTTTCGAATCTTGTCTCCGGTGGTGGGATCAAATGCCAGCGGATTCCGGTAGCAATATAGCGTGCCATCCAGGGACATGCCGGAATTGATGCCATTATAAAGAGCGCGTTCGATGACATCCGTAAATTTACCGTCGCCAGTGGCCGAGAGCATACGCCAGTTCCACATCATGTTGCCGATGGCGGCGCAGCTTTCTCCATAGGCGCGAAAGTTCGGAAGTTCATAGGCATCGCCAAAGGCTTCGCCGTCCGATCGCGAACCTACACCGCCGCTGACATACATCTTGGTGTTGACCATGTCTTGCCAAAGCGTGTTCAGCGTCTTCCAGTAGGCAGGGTCGCCAGTTTCCATGTAGTAATCGGTCGCTCCGCAGCAGGCATACATGGACCGCACCGCGTGCCCTTCCAACTTTGTACGCGAAGTAAACGGGGTTCCACTGAACATGTAGATCGTTCTGCGCTCGGGGAATTTGGCGCGTTCATCACCTTGCAGGATGTATCCTGCCAAGTCTAGTTGCCGCTTGTCACCGGTAATGCGGTAAAGCTCGACCAGCCCCATTTCAATTTCAGGATGTCCCGACACAATCGGCTTCCTGGGCGCGGGACCGTAGTTGGGCAGCAGGAAGTCGTCTACGAACCGTATTCCAGCGTCGAGCAGCTTTCGGTCGCCTGTGCCGCGGTAGTACGCTATCGCCCCCTGCAGCAGATGGCCGATGTTGTACAGTTCGTGGCCAGTCGACTGAGTCTGCGGGAGCATCCGCAGAGACTTCCGATCCTCGACGTAATACGTGTTGAGGTAACCGCCTGGCTCCTGAGCTGCTACGACCACTTCGATGGCTCGTTCAGCTTTCCGACGCAGGTCTGGCAAGTCGCCGGATTGAAGGGCGAAGCCTACGGCCTCCGTCCACTTGTAAACGTCGGAATCAGAGAAGACCGGGCCGCTCTGCGGGGCATCACTCTTCCCGTTGCGCCGCCGGAAATTATTCATGCGGCCGTTGGCTTCCAGAAGATCATGCATCGTGGGAATGCTTTTCGCGACGTTAGTCGCCCGCCTCTGTCCCCAGAAACCGTCCTTGATGGTCACCGCGTGAACTGGAATTTGCCGTAACTTTGCGTGGGGAGATTTTGCCAGGTTTTCAATGGCCTGATCTCTCCACCCGGGTGCGTCAGTCAAAGAGATTCCCCCTCGAGCAGGACGAGCAGGCGGCACTCCTGCATTCTGACTAAAGACCTCTGGTACTGGCACCGCCGAGACTGTGGCCGCTGACATAGCGAAGGCGACGAATTGACGACGGGAGTACTCTCGAGATTTGGTCATGTTTACTCCATGGGCCTGCGAAAGGTCGTTTAGTTTTAGAACCGGACGGAATTATAGCCGCCCAGTAAGCGTTTACCGGGCCGCAGCCACAGCGAATCGTCTTAAATTCCATTCGCCAGGTGGTAGTACGTTTCATTCCACCTGAGCTGATTCACAAAGTCTGAAGTCTCGGTCTTGTGGTCAATCAATAAAAACTCGATGCCCGCCATATCGGCGAAATTCTCAAAGTACTCCGGGGTCAAGGAACGGCTCAGAACCGTGTGATGCGCACCACCCGCCAGAATCCAGGCAGTCGCGGCAACTTTCAGGTTGGGCTCGGGTCTCCAGACCGCCCTCGCGACGGGTAACTTCGTGAGAGGATGCTCGGGCTGAATCAGGTTTACCTGATTGACAATCAATCGGAAGCGATTCCCCAGGTCGACTACAGATGCGTTCACCGCCTTGCCGCTGGCAGCGGTGAAGACCAACCGCACCGGGTCGGCTTTACCGCCGATCGAAAGAGGGTGGATTTCGGCGGAGGGACGTTCGCTCGTGAGCGACGGACATACCTCCAGCATATGTGCCCCCAGCACCTGGCCGCCATTTGTCAGGTGATAGGTGTAGTCTTCCATGAAGGAGGCGCCGCCTTCCAGTCCTACGCTCATGACCTTCGCGGCGCGCACCAGAGCAGCTGTTTTCCAGTCACCCTCCGCCCCAAAACCATAACCATCGGCCATCAGGCGTTGCACGGCGATGCCTGGAAGTTGGGTCAAGCCGCACAAGTCTTCGAATGTATCCGTGAACGCGTGCGATCCGGTTTCTTCCAGAAAGCGGCGTAGTCCGAGTTCGATCCTGGCGGCATCACGCATGGATTGACGTTGGCGTCCACCCTCGCGAAGCGAATCCACCACCTGGTACGACTCATCGTATTCATCCGTGAGCTGCTTGATTTCCGTATCTGTCACTCGCTCGATACGGTTCACTAATTCGCCCACCCCGTAACCATTCACCGTGTAGCGCAGTTTGATTCCAGCCTCGACTTTGTCGCCATCGGTCACGGCGACGTCACGCATGTTATCGCCCAAGCGAGCGACCTTTAGATGTCGTGCATCGTGCCAGGCGCAGCCTGCCCGTAGCCAGGCCCCCATCTCAGTATGAAGTGCTGCATCCTGCCAGAATCCGACGATGACTTTGCGCCGTAGCCGCATCCGTGACCCGATGAATCCGAACTCGCGATCCCCATGGGCGGACTGATTCAAATTCATGAAATCCATGTCTATCGTTGACCACGGCAACTCCTGGTTAAATTGGGTGTGAAGATGCAGGAGTGGCTTTGTCAGTTCTTTAAGACCGGAAATCCACATACGAGCTGGCGAGAAAGTGTGCATCCAAGCAATCACGCCAACGCAATTGCCCGCCCGGTTGGCGTCCAGGCACAATTCGAAAATCGATTCAGCATTGGTCAAAATCGGTTTCGCGACAACCTTAACCGGTATATCGCGGGATGCGTTGAATGCTTGCGCGATAGTAGTAGCGTGCTCCTCCACCTTCTTCAGCGTTTCCGGCCCATAGAGATGCTGACTGCCCGTAACAAACCATGCCTCCAGGTTGCCAAGATCAATCATTTGCACCTCTGCTCTTCAAATGCGCCTGCGGAATCTACTTTCCCGCTTCGCTTCAGAGACGGTGAGTTATAGGCCATATGAGTAAACGTTTCCTGCGAATGTAATCTAGCTTGCGCCCCGCGGTCTGTAAAGAGCGCTGTTGGTAGGTGACTCAATGCCCGAGGAGATTAACGGGCGGGGCCCAAAGCGAAGGCGCAGTCGAGGCCCCTAACTAAAAGCGGAGACGCTAGGCCACTATTCTCTCAAAAGAATCAGGACCTATATCCACGACCAAGCCCTCGGAATTGCGGGCAGGGTGATGCACCCTCGCGTTTCGCGCGCGGGCTTCAGGTTCTAACTGGTTAGCCTAACTGGTTGGCTTTCCTCGGCCGGTTAACTCACGTATCAGCTTCACTTCGGCTTCGCGATATGGTTTCCCGTCCGCATGCAGTACCTCATGGAACCAGACCGCCGGCTCATCCAAAATGTAGGGGTGCCTCCAGGAATCCCACGGGTAGAAAGTTTGGGTCTTCCCTGCCACAAAGCCCCAATTGATGGCTCCGATTTTATATTTCCTGGCGAGCGGCAATACCGTATCAAACGTGCTCCCTGCCCCACGCGCCATGTACTCCGTGCAGAACACAGGACGGTTCAACTTCTGAAGAAACAGAACTTCGCTTTCGAAGCTTTCTGGCCATCCATAATTATGAAAGGTGATCACATCGGAATTCTCCAACTGGATCTGCTGGGTCTTCGTGGGTGGCGTCCCCTTTGCGAAATCAATGTCCCAAACGCCGCTGGTAAGGGGCTGCGTTGGGTGCGCCTGTCTCGCCCAGGAGAAAACCTTCGGCAGCATTTCCTCGACGATCTGAGGTTTATTCTTCGGTTCATGCTTACCATAGCTGCCCTCATTGGTGTTCGAGGGTTCGTTCCATACGTCCCACCCAAGAACCCGCGAGTCGTTCGCGAACGATCCGACGACGCCCATCACATATGCCTTTAACCGCTCCTGCTGGCCGGGGTCTTTCAGGGCCTCCGCTCCCGGCGATTGAACCCAGCCTGAGTTGTGGACACCCGGAACCGGGGGGTGCTGCACGCCGAGTTTCGGATTTGGGTCCCAGCAAGAATCAAAAAGCACGAACAATGGCTTGATATGGTGTCGAGAAGAAATTTCAAGAAACTGATCGATGCGCTGTTTGAAACCGGCGGGATTCTCCTGCCACAACAAATCGTGCAGGAACACTCGCATCGTGTTCATCCCGATGTTTTCAGCCCAGCCCAGCTCTTTGTCGATTTGCGTCGGATCGAACGTCTGCGCCTGCCACATCTCAAGTTCATTGATTGCATTCGTCGGGATGTAGTTGCTTCCCACCAGCCAAGGCTGCTGGTCGTACCATGACTTGGCTTTCGCTTCCGACCAGCGGCCAGTCTGCGCGGCCAGCGGGTTTAAGCATGCAAAAAGAATCAAGGTAAAGAAAACGGCAGATCGACGAACCGATTTTCGGGCTTGGGTCACCATAATTCGCACCTGCTCCGTCGATGATGCTGTCGCAGTCAATTGTTATGGCGGATTCTGCAAACAACTGAGAGCGCCATGTAACCTATCACACTCGGAGCGACCTCAAATAGAGATTACAAGAAGATTCCACCATGGGTCAGCGATTTCAGTTTTGATACGATGTCCCGACAGTGTTGCGAAGTCACAGTTTGGGTAGGGAAGCGCGAAAGACCTCACCGAACATTGAAGTTGGGGTACGCGCAGAAAAGTCAGCATGCAAATAAGTTCCTGGCAAATATCCTTAGTTTTATTGCTATGCAGTCTGTCTGCCGATGCGCCGGCACAAGCTGGACCGTCCGCATCTCTGGCAATCGATGCAACCAGAATCGAAAACACTCTTAGTCCAGCTTTGTATGGACAATTCGCCGAGTTCATGTTCGAGGATATTAAGGGCGGACTGTACGCGGAACTGATTCGCGACCGCGGCTTCGACGAAGCGCCTAATGCGTTGGGACTGCCACGTTACTGGGAACGGGACCCGGACGACCGCAACGACGATGACGCCTTGCATTTTGTCTGGGATGCCGGCGTCCACAGTCCCGTGCGCGGCGACGCCAATACGTTGCGCGCACAGCATTCCCTGCAAGTGGACATCGGACGCGATGACGAGCAACGGCGCGGCATCCGCCAGGCAGCAATCCCGATCCGCAAAGGAATCGAATACCACGGCTACGTATGGATAAAAACGACTGGCTACACCGGAACCATTACCGTTGCACTGGAGGCCGACGAAACAGGCGGTGAGAGATACGCCAGCGCTACGCTCGCGAATCTAAGTGGCGATTGGAAGCAGTATTCGTTCTCTTTGGTACCACTGAAGTCCGATCCCCTGGCGAAAATTGCTTTTCTCTTCAATGGCCGAGGGCGGCTGTGGCTTGACCAACTTTCTTTGCTGCCGGGCGACGCCGAAGGCGGAGTCCGCCATGATGTCACCCAGAAAATACTGGCGCTACATGCCGCGTTCATCCGTTGGCCTGGCGGAAATGTGGCTCAGGATTATCACTGGGAATGGGGTGTCGGGCCGCGCGATCAAAGACCTGTGTGGATCAACGCCGCCTGGCGTAACGAATTGGAGCCGAGCGACTTTGGAACTGACGAACTGATCCGATTCGCTCGGCGCGTAGGAGCCGAGCCCTCAATCACGGTGAACGTGGAGGGGCGCGGAGCGACGGCTGACGAAGCCGCTGCCTGGGTTGAATATTGCAACGGTTCTCCGCAAACAAAGTATGGGGCTCTCCGCTCGGCAAATGGCAGTCCAGAGCCGTTCCACGTGCGGTACTGGGAGATCGGAAACGAAATATGGGGCGACTGGGTTCGCGGCCACAGCGACGCCGCCACCTATGCCAATAATCTGAATCGCTATGTAGAGAGAATGAAAGCCGTCGATTCTTCTATACGAATCATTGCTACTGGGGATAATAATCCTGAATGGGACCGCACTGTCCTGACAATTGCTGGCAAGAATATTGACTACCTGTCAGTCCACCACTACTACGGTCTAGCCGAGATGAAGGGCGATACCAACAACCTACGGGCCCGCCCCTTGTACTACGAACGTTTCTATCGCCAGATGCAGCAGATGATTCGGGAACTCGTGCCCGGTCGTGACATCAAGCTGGCGGTTAACGAGTGGAACACGACCCTCGCGTCTGCCGCGACAACACTCGATGGAATCCGCAATCTACGCCGCCCGCCTGATGAATGTTTTCGAGCGTACCGGCGACCTGGTGCAGATGAGCGCAGTTTCAGACATGGTGAACGGATGGACCGGCGGCATCATTCAGGTAAGTCACCACGCCCTGTTCGTCACGCCGACCTATCTGGTGAATGCCCTTTACGCTGCGCACCTCGGACATGACCGATTGTGGAGCACGCTTAAAGGACCGACCTTCGATTCCACGCTGGAGGGAAGCGCCGTTCCCGTTGTCGATGCAGTGGCGAGCCGGTCCGACGATGGCAACCGGATTTTCATCAAAGCCGTCAACACCGACCCGTCAATCGCTATCACTACTCGCGTATCGTTAACGGGCGTTCGTATCGCACGCCAGGGCCAAATAGAAACAGTAAATGGCGATGGCGTGGCGGACTCCAACGATTTCAGCCATCCAGATACGGTGCGCGTCGAGACCGGAAAGATTGCCACCGGATCGTCGTTCACGGTAAGCCTCCCGCAGCATTCCGTATCCGTGATCACACTGGACATAGAGCGGTGAAGCTGCTGCCCGCGCTATACCGTTCTTCTACCATGGGTCGGGTGCCGTAGTTTCGTGCCCAAGCGATTTTTACTAGGCCAGCTTTAGCACCAGCTTGGTCACCGATGCGGGCGGGAAAGTGTACCTCAGTGACCGTCCTTTGCCCTCCACCGGCTTGCTTTGCGGGCTCACAACATTTCTTTGCTCGAAAGAGTTGTGCGCGTGAATATCGGGATGTGTGAGGGTTGTGGCCGAGCCGGATACAATCCCGGCGCCGCGAACAACGATCTCAGTCTCCCGCGGAGCACTGACATCCGGATTCACAGCGGTCAGCACAAGCTGCTTGTCGCGGAGCGAAGCCGAGCCTTTAAGTCCCCAAAAGTGCGCCGTCTTGCCGTCGCGGTCATAGGTCACATCGGGCGTGGAAAAAATCGCGCGAAGACTTTGCCCGCCCTGGTGGTCGGCATACATCGCGAACACGTGGCCCACAGGGGTTACACAAAATTTGTCCTCGTGAGCCAGATACAGGCTGTTCAGACAGTTGATCAGCTGCGCGCAATTCGCCATGGCCCACTTTCTCAGGATGACGATTAAAGATGTCGAGTGTCATACCGCTGAACACGGCGTCGCGCAAGGTGGGTATCTGCTCAAGCTGATTAATGGGAGTTGCCTCGCTACCCGGACGATACCAGGGACCCCATTCGTCCACCACCAGCTTGATGTTGTGCTCGAGGTCGAATTCGCTCATGATCTGCCAATGTCCGGTGATGAGACCCTCCATTCGTTCCCCTTCGCGCAACAGCTCATACCAGTCAACCGGGTCGAACTTCAGGGCATCGCCTTTGCCCTTGACCCAATCCTGGGTGGCGCCGCGGCTCAGATTCCAGGCATAGTGATGAAGCGCCATACCAAAGATGGAGCGCAGCTGCGTTCGTCCCTTCTTCAGGATTTCTTCCAGGAAACTTCGCGTCCAGCTCCAGTCCTCCACATTCGGACCCGAGGCGATGAATGAGAGTTCCTGATGAAAGCGCGGCACCCAGCTTGTCCAACGCCGAAACTCCACCGCATATTCCTGGGGAGTGAAGTCGCCGCCGCATCCCCAACTTTCGTTGCCCACGCCCCAATAACGGACATTGAAGGGATCAGAAAATCCCGCAGCAGCTCGCGTGTCAGCAAGGGTGGTGCTTCCAGCGGGCGAGTTGCAGTACTCGATCCAGCGGTAAAAGTCTTGCGGGCTGAGGCTGCGCACATTAGCGGCGAGATACGGCTCGCTACCGACTAGTTTGCAAAACTGAACGAATTCGCTGGTACCGAACTGGTTGGGATTGGGATCGTACTTATGGCTGGCAGGAGCACTCGCAGATTCGCCTTCGTTCCAGAAGTTCGTGCGCCGGGGACGCTTATCGGCGGGCCCGATACCATCACGCCAGTCGTAGCTGTCAGCAAAGCAGCCACCCGGAAACCGCACCACCGAAGGCTTGATCTTGCGCATTTCTTCGACTAGTTCCTTGCGGATGCCATTGATGTTGGGAAGCTTCGAATTCGCGCCTACCCACATGCCGTCGTAGACCACTCCACTGAGGTTTTCGGTAAAGTGTCCGTAAATGTTCGGGGAGATCGTGCCCAGCGGTTCGTCCGTAAGAATTTCGATGCGCCCGGCTGTGGGAACGGAATCAAAAGCTGCTGCCATGGGCGCCCAGCGGCTGGCCAGGACTATACCGGCCCCCGTGACCGTATTTCGAAGGAACTCTCTACGTCGAATCATTTCGCGCCTCTCAGATCGAGGTTCGTAATAGTCCGCCGGTTCCATAGCACTCACCCGGTTCTAGCGGGTAGAGAATTTGAATACCGTGGTGGTGGAATAGGTTTGGCCGGGTTTGAGCGTTGTTGATGGAAACTTCGGATGATTGGGGGAATCCGGAAAGTGTTGGGTCTCCAGACAAAATCCGTAACGATGTTTGTAGACGATATTGCCTTTGCCAGTAATCGTTCCGTCGAGGAAATTTCCACTGTAGAACTGGACACCGGGTTCGACCGTTAGAATCTGCAGCGCGCGGCCGGTCTTTGGCTCGTAAGCCTCGGCAGCAAGCACGGGTGTACGCGATGCGTGAGCGGTCAACACCCAGTTGTGATCGTAACCCTTGCCCACCTTGAGCTGCGGATCGTCCTGATCAATGCGCGCGCCAATGGGAGTGGCGTGGGTAAAATCGAAGGGCGTGCCTTTGACTGCACGCAGTTCACCGGTCGGGATCAGAGTCTCATCGACTGCGGTAATATGATCGCCCCGAATCAGTAACTGGTGGCCGAGAATGTCTCCCATTCCCTGGCCCGCAAGATTGAAGTAGGAATGATTCGTGAGGTTCACGACTGTCTCTTTGTCCGTAGTGGCTGAATAAGCAATCGTCAGTTCATTCTGGCTGGGAAGAGTGTAAACAACCTTGGCGGACAGGTTGCCGGGAAAGCCTTCCTCGCCATCCGGGCTGCGATAGGTTAACTCCAGAGCCTGCCCCCTGGGGCTGGACACATCTTTCGCGGTCCACAAGCGCTTGTTGAATCCCTCCGGGCCGCCGTGCAGCGTATTGTCTCCGTCGTTTTTAGGGAGGGTGTAGGTGTTGCCGTCGAGCTGAAACTTTCCATGAGCGATGCGGTTGCCGTATCTTCCGATAAGGGCGCCGAAAAAGGCTTTATTGGTCAAGTAGCCATCAATGCTGTCATAGCCCAGAACAACGTCGTCGGATTTGCCGTTCCGGTCCGGAACTTTCAGCGCGACGATGATGCCTCCAAAGTTGGTAATAGCAACCTCCATACCCTTTTTATTTGCCAGGGTGTAGAGATCGACAGGCCGACCGTCGCTGGTCTTTCCGAATGACTGTTTCTTCAAAATTGATTTCCCCTCAGCAGTAACAGGCAAAGTCCACATCATTACAATCCCGACGAGAATCGCTACGGTGACGGACAGACGAATTTTCATGGGTTTCCTCTCAAAAATATCTCTCTAAAGCTTTTCGCCGTGCATTTCGCCGGGCACGGGATTCGATCTAGGCGCCGTCCCGCGCGCCGTGAGCCGACGCCGCGATCCGAATCAAAGTCGGCAGTACTCCGGCCAAAGGATTTTTGCCCGGTTCGCCGAGTGCGAAGCTTCGACAGACCTGAACGTCCCCGCTGCAAGGAAGGCGAAGATCGCGGAGCCCAGGCTAACCGATCTGTCCAGCCGGATTAGTAACTGTCCGAGGAGCTGGCGCGACGGAGCAGGAGGAAGCACCACTTGGACCAACGACCACAAGCTCCTTATCGACAGCGATGTCACTGGCACTTGCAACGGTAAACTGAACCAGTCCTTGCCGGACTAATTCAAGGTTGGCGTGCAGCAACGGTTCGCGCAAATCCGGCGGCATCGGAAGAAGATCCTACAAGGCCTTGGAACGTCAGTAATCGTTTACCACGTCCCGTGAAACTAGAGCAGCGGGGGGTTTTTGTCAATCTCCCAAACCAACCCAATATCCGGCGGCCTTAGATCTCTTTTTCACAATCATGGAGCGCAATCATGGAGCTGGCGGTCTCCGCTCGGCGTTGGCTTTTGCTGCCTCCTCCGTTCTCTGTAGGAAACGTTTACCATGCTAGAATTTGGTAGTTTTGAGCATTCATGGACATCCGAGAAATCGCAAAGCGAGCGCGCGTCTCTACTGCCACTGTGTCACGGGTCGTCAATCGCGTTCCCACGGTCAATCCACAAATGGCCAGACGTGTCTGGAGTGTGATTGAAGAACTTGGATATTATCCAAATACGCAGGCTCGAGCGTTGGTTTCCGGGCGGAGCCGGATCTTCGGACTAATCATCTCCGACATCACTAACCCATTTTTTCCTGAAATTGTCCAGGTATTTGAGACTATTGCGGTCCAGCACCGCTACGAGATTCTGCTCAGCTCCACCAGCCACGACCCCAAACGGATGGAGAGTTCGGTGCGGCGGATGCTGGAACGGCGTGTCGAGGGTGTCGCTGTGTTGACCTTTGGCATGGAGGAACCGTTGCTTGAGCACCTTCACGTGCGCGAAGTGCCCATAGTTTTCGTGGACGTGGGCCCGCAGCGTCCCAGGGTAAGCAATATACGGATTGACTATCTAAATGGCATTCGGCAGGCCGTTCAGCATCTTGCAGCTCTTCGGCATGAGCGAATCGCATTTATCTCCGGACCTTTGAAGTTAAAGTCAGCGCTCGTCCGCCAGCAAGCTTTTCTGCGCTCCATGCGCGAGATAGGGCTCGAGGCCGACCCCGCGCTCATGGTGGAAGGCGACCATACCATGGAAGGCGGCATGGCTTACTTTGGAAAGCTTCTGGCGCAGCCTGTCCATCCCACGGCCGTGATGTGTTCGAACGATATGACGGCGATCGGCGTCATGCGAAAGAGTCACGAAGCTCAAATCGCCATTCCACATGATTTGTCAGTGATTGGATTTGACGATATACGGCTTGCGCAGTTCATGATCCCGCCGCTTACCACAATTCAAATGTCGCAAGCGGAGTTAGCCAGGATTGCATTCGATGCCCTCCTGGCGGATGTCGGTCGAGAAGTCCCGGCCCCGAACGGAACTGAGTATGTCCTCAAGACCAACCTTGTTTTGCGTCAGTCCACAGGCATGAATTCAACTGCGACGAAATGGATCAAGTGATGCGACTCCAGCCCTGGGGTCAACATTGCTTTCAGCCAGCCGACCAACTTAAGCACGCGATGCGCGTTGCACAAATTTGCAAAATGGCTCACCGATCCGGATTTTCTCGCCGGACGGTCTTTCCGCGGTAATTTCTTGTGCGGCGTGCAATCTTCTTCTTCGATCACCTACTGGCTTTCTCCTCGGCAAAGATTTCGAAGTAGCTGGCTGGCGCATTTTTCCTGAGGAACATCTTCATTCGATTCACTTCAACTCCAGAAAGCCGCTGATAATTGCTCGCTTCCGGCTCCTTCCAGTGCCGCCAGATGCCGATTTGTTTTTTAGTTCTAGCCGGATTTTCCCTCCACCTCTTCAGGACGAGGCTAGTTGCCTGCAGCTCGACCATCATAAGCCCACCTCCCAGACGTTCAACATGACTGTCCCTGGCCGGTTATCCAATGAGTGTAATGGCGATATTACGACAGTTGAGTTTCAATCCATCACCGACCAAGCCAAATACGGGCGCGAAACTTCAGCGATTTTGTCTGTCGGAAGTTCTTCGCCATGGCTCGAAACCGTGAACTTCACGTCAATTTTGATGAAGGGGCACTGGCGAAAAACGTAGGTGCGGTGGGAGGCCGTCGAAAGTCCTCCTTGACCCTGAGAAACCACGTGAATCAGCCCTGTGGCGAGATAGTCATCTACATCCACGAGAGTGAGCTCATTGCCGCTATTTACAACCGCGCTTG
Source organism: Terriglobia bacterium (assembly GCA_963733545.1). GTDB lineage: Bacteria > Acidobacteriota > Terriglobia > Terriglobales > Acidobacteriaceae > JAIQFF01. The sequence goes on along the minus strand of CAVTDQ010000007.1, from coordinate 856,255 downwards.
TCCTCTCGATCCAGAGCTGAGTATCAGAGGCCATGTCAACGAGCCTTTCGAGCCGGTTGATGCAATCCCAAAATTCGATTTGTCGAGAAACGACATTCCTCAGCGTTCGCAGCAGCAAAACGCGCTCGCGGAATTTCGCCCCCTTGCTGTCAATACTAACTAGCATGATTTTCTCCATCACGTTCTGTTTGTCATAGGTATTTGGAAGTGCTCGATTGAGTTGCCCACGGGTTCGCTCATGTCTGGTCTTTGTTGCGTGGGGGTTGCGGATTTTGCAGGACTTTGCCGGAATCTGCCGAGTTAAGTCCTTTACCTTCCTTGTCTGCAACGGGGGTTTCAGGACTCATAATCCGTAGGTCCGTGGTTCGAGTCCACGCGCCGCCACCAATTAAATCAGTGCAGCGGGTCGCGTCACTTGCGGGCGGCTTTCCCGCGATCTTCTTTCTCTAGCTTTCGGCGTTAATCTCCAGCATTTCCTCCGGCCAACCAGGGAACTTCCTTAGGTTCTGGGGACGGCTTGCAGCGTAATAAGCCCAGCCGGACAACGCTCTATCGTAACCGGGAATCTCAGACAAGTTTTGTCGGCAGTTGCTAGGATGCTAGAGGATTATAGTGGGCAGTCCGCGAGGTGTTCCCGGCTATGAGAATCCGCACCGCCGTCGTCGCGTTTTTTCTCTGCGTGAGTTTGCCGACGAACACCATGGCTTATGCCGTGCTCGCGCATGAGGCGATTATCGACAGCGCCTGGGATACCAGCCTGCGCCCTCTGCTGTTAAAGCGTTTTCCCGCCGCCACGCCGGAACAACTCAAGGAAGCGCATGGTTATGCCTACGGCGGTGCCATTATCCAGGACATGGGTTATTACCCGCACGGTAGTTTTTTCTTCAGCGACCTTGCGCACTATGTGCGAAGCGGGGATTTTGTTCTCGCGCTTCTTCGTGATTCCAAAGATCTCAACGGGTACGCGTTTGCGCTGGGAGCACTGGCCCATTACGCGGCGGACAATGACGGTCATCCGGTGGGAACAAATCGGGCAGTTCCTCTTCTGTACCCCAAACTGAAAGCAAAATACGGCGACTCGGTTACCTATGAGCAGGACAAACTGGCGCACGTAAAGACGGAGTTCGGTTTCGATGTTCTCGAAGTGGCGCGCGGGCGATACGCACCTGATAGCTATCACGATTTCATCGGATTTGCGGTCGCCGTTCCCTTGCTGGAGCAGGCATTTGAGGAAACCTACAGCCTGGAGCTCAAGGCCGTCCTCTCGAACGAAAACAAGGTCCTCAATTCTTACCGTCACGATGTCAGTCAGATTCTTCCCAAGGCGACCCGCATTGCCTGGCAGTTAAAAAGCAAAGAGATCGTGAAGGACCAGCCGGGCATGACTAAGAAAAAGTTTCTCTACAATCTGTCGCGCGCCAGTTATCAGAAAAACTGGGGGAAGGACTACCAGCGTCCAAGCTTTGGAGAAAAATTTCTTGCGTTCCTGATCCGTATTCTCCCCAAGTTTGGTCCCCTGAAAGTGCTCCAGCTGAAGACACCGACTCCTGAGGCAGAACGGCTGTTCGAATCCAGTTTCAACGCGACCATGGATCGTTACCGCAAGTTGCTGGCCCAGGTCGACGGCGGCCACCTGGATTTGCCTAATGACAATTTTGACACCGGCGACATCACCGGGCCGGGCAAGTACCGCCTCAATGACGAAGCTCACGCCAGGCTGCTGGAGGATCTGGCCAAGCAAAATTTCGCCGATGTCTCTCCCCAGGTACGTGCTGAACTTCTGGAATTTTTCGGCCATCCCGATGCGCCGTATGCGATGAAGAGGAAGACGAAAGAGTGGGCGAAAGTGCAGGTCGCCCTTCAACAACTGAAAAACGCCAGCCCGCGCACTGCCGCTGGCGTCGGTCTCGAATCCACCACGTCATCGGCTGACGACAGCAACCCAAGCGACAATCAAGTTCTGTCGTTCTGAACTAACCCTAAAAGTTCTGTCATCCTGAGCGGAGAGATTGCTTCGCGAAGCGAAGCAAATCTCGACGCGGAGAGGAGCACGAGCGAGGACGCTCGCGCCCACACAGCAAAAATCAAATCTTGATTTCCACTCCCTCGGCCGCTGCCGAAACTTTCGGATAGTGGTTGCGCGCCTCCTCCACCACTTTGTCGATGCAGGCATCATCATGGTCGGGATCGTGGTGAAACAGCACTAATTCTTTCGCCCCGCTTTCGAGCACAACATTGATCGCTTCGCGCCAGTGACTGTGCCCCCAGCCACGTTTCCGAGCACTGTATTCTTCCGGCAAATACTGCGCGTCATAAATGAGAACGTCGGCGCCGGCGGCGAGCTTTCTCACATTCTTGTCAAACATCGGATCGCCCGGCTCGTTGTCGGTCGCGTACACCACCACGCCCTCCCGGGTTTCAAGCCGGTAACCCATGCACCCCTGCGGATGATTGAGCCACATGGCTTCGACCATCACTTCTTCCAGGGGAATTCTGCCTTGCTCCATGTTGTAAAAGCCGCGCTGCGACTTCATCTCGGTCATGTCCACGGGAAAATAGGGAGCGGCCATCTGCTCTTCCATTACCTGCTTGAAGGAACGGCTGCGGTTCGACGAGTGGAAAGCGAAAGAATTTTCGGGATTCTCATACAGCGGACCAAAGAAAGGAATGCCCTGTATGTGGTCCCAATGAAAATGCGAGACGAAAATATGGGCGCGAATCGCCCGGCCCTCGGAGTCGCGCTGCAGTTGCTGCCCCAGCGCGCGCAGCCCCGTGCCGCAATCGAAGACGTAAATGCTGTCGCCCAGGCGAACCTCGACGCACGACGTGTTTCCGCCGTAGCGCAGGTTGTCGGGCTGGGGAGTCGGCGTGGATCCACGGACGCCCCAGAACTTGATCCGCATACGCCCCCGTTGAGGATTTGAGCTGACTCGCCATCTTCCAACGTATGCCGCCGTACGTCAATTCTTTCGCTGGTTACTCTAGGCCTGCTTCCGCGCCGTATTTTGGACGGCGGGTTCCAGCAGACGGCGTTTCGACAATGTCATTTGCATGCCATTTCGGGGGCGCAGCGTGATGCTCGGCATTGTGTCCACCGGGTGTCCGGGAACCAGGCTTAACTGAAACCGTTGCGCGATGGTGGCCAGAATCAGGTTGGCTTCCATGATGGCGAAGGATGCTCCGATGCACAGCCGCGGGCCGCCGCCAAAAGGGAAGTAGGCGAATTTTGGCAGCCGTTGGACTGCTTCTGCGGTCCAGCGATCAGGGTTGAACTGTTCAGGCTGCTCGAAGAATCGCGGATCGCGATGCATGATCCACTGACTCATCACAACGTTCGCGCCCGCCGGAATAGCAAAGCCCGCGATCTCAGTGGTTTTCGCCGCCGTCCGTGCCAGGCTCCATGCCGGAGGAAAAAGCCGCATCGATTCCTTGACCACCTTGTCCGTGTAGGGAAGGTGAGGCAGGTCCTCAAAACGCGGCGTGCGGCCGTTCAAAACCTGGCTCAATTCTTCATGGAGCTTCCGTTCAACCTCCGGATTCTGACTGAGCAAGTACCAGGTCCACGACATCGACACCGCGGTGGTTTCGTGTCCCGCCAGCAGGAAGGTCAGAATTTCGTCACGCAGCTGGCGATCGGTCATGGCGCTGCCATCTTCATCGCGCGCCGCCACCAGCATGGATAGCAAGTCGCCGGTATCCTGTCCGCTGGCCCGCCGCTGCCGCACGATGCCATTCACGATGTCGTCGAGTTCGCGTACCGCACGCTTGACTCTGATCATCGCCGGAATCGGAACGTGACGCATGGCCGGCGGCAGAATCATTCGTCCACCGGAAGTGTGCCGCATCAGAGTGTTGAGCGCTCCCGCCACTCTTTCCGTGTCGGCTTTCACTTCCACACTGAACAGCACCTTGGCCACGATGCGCATGGTGAGCTGCATCATCTCCTGATGTACATCGCGGTCCTCGCCGTCCTGCCATGTGGAGAGCATTTCTTCGGTGTAAGCAGCCATCGCGCGCCCGTACGATGACATTCGCTCGCGATGAAATGCCGGCTGCGACAATCGTCTTTGCCGCAGCCATCCCGAGCCTTCGTTGGTCAGAAGGCCTTCACCCAGAAACCAGCGGCTGTTCTGAATTACTTTATCTTTCGCGAAATTCTGCGACTGCGTGACCAGAACCTGTTCGATGAGGCTGGGATGGTTCAGGAAATAGATATCCATCCACGCCGCCCGGTAATAAAAAATGTCTCCGAACTCGCGCGCCCATTGCGTGTAGACCGATAGAGGATCTTTATTGAATAACGGAAGATTGCCGATCAGGAATCGGGGTGGAGGGCCGGGCGGGCGACGACGAGAGGCTGCAGACATGGTTCCTGCTCTAATTCTACAGGCCCAGCTTCGCCCAAATGTAGGCGCTCGTGCGGCCGCTCACGAAACGCCGCGTCGCGCTCCGCCCCCACCCCTTGTCATTCCGACGCCGGTTTTACCAGCCAGGAATCTGCTGGCTGGATTCCTCGCGCAAAACCCCGCCCTTCAGAATGAACCCCTGACCGATTTTCAGCTGCTCCGCGACTAGGTCTTGCGGCAGTTTGCATCTCAATCCCCCGCACAGGCCGCACCCGGTACCGCCACGCCAGTCCGTATAATGACTAAACTCTAATGACCCAGAGCAGGTTGCATCCCGATTACAAAGAGTTTTCCGAGTTCGCCAAAGACGCCACCCTGGTGCCGGTGGTCAAGTCTGTCGCCGCCGATTTATTAACTCCGGTTTCAGCTTTTCTCGCGATTGCGGCCGACGAGCCCGACGCGTTTCTGCTCGAGTCCGTGGAGCGTGGAGAGCAGATTGGACGCTACACCTTTCTTGGGGCGCGTCCTTACATGCAAGTCCACGCGCGCGGCAACGAAATCGTGATTCACCGAGGAAAGAAAAAAGAAAAACGCCAGGGAAGTGCCATCCAGGTCATCAAGGAATTGTTGCGCCAGCACCGGCCGGCCACGGTTTCCGGACTGCCCCCGTTCACCGCCGGCGCCGTCGGTTACTTCGCCTATGACGCGGTGCGGCAACTGGAAAATATCGGCGAGCATACCCGCGACGATTTCTCGCTGCCCGATTGCGTGCTCATGTTCTTCGACCGTTTGCTGGCATTCGACCACCTGCGCCACCAGATTCACATCATTGCCACCGCCGACGTCTCGCGCCAGAGCCCGCGCAAGGCATACGACCGGGCTGCGGCCGACATTGCGGTGCTGGAAAAAAAGTTGGCAGCGGGGCTGCGGCCAGGACATTTGCAGAAAGCTTCGCGCCCGGCCACGGGAAAATTGAAAATACATGCGGTGACGCCGCGGCAACGTTACATGGATTCCGTGAGGCGCGCCAAGGAATACATTGCCGCAGGAGATATTTTCCAGGTCGTCCTTTCGCAGCGCCTGGATTTCACCCCGTCAGTCGCGCCCTTCGACATCTATCGTGCTCTGCGCACCGTGAATCCTTCGCCTTACTTGTATTTTTTGCGAATGGGCGACGCCCACGTGCTGGGTTCGTCACCCGAGATGCTTGTCCGGGTTACGGACAGGAAGCTCGAATATCGCCCGATTGCGGGCACCCGATGGCGCGGCCGCGACGACGCCGAAGACCGGCGCCTGGAACAGGAAATGCTCCACGACGAGAAAGAGCGTGCCGAGCATGTGATGCTGGTCGACCTGGGACGCAACGATTTAGGTCGGGTAAGCGAATACGGGTCTGTGAAAGTGAAAGACCTGATGTACGTGGAACGTTACTCGCATGTGATGCACATCGTTTCCGCGCTCGAAGGCAAGTTGCGCGGTGATCTCGATGCTCTCGATGCCTTTGCCGCGTGTTTCCCCGCCGGCACCCTCAGCGGTGCGCCTAAAGTTCGTGCCATGCAGATCATTGAAGAGCTGGAGCCATCGCGGCGCGGTATCTATGGCGGCTCTGTTCTTTATGCCGACTTTGCCGGAAACCTGGATTCCTGCATCGCCATCCGCACCATGTTGATGCTGGGTAAAAAAGCATTTCTGCAGGCCGGAGGAGGGATCGTCGCGGATTCCGATCCCGTAAAAGAATTCGAAGAGTCCATGAATAAGGCGCAAGCCGTCTTGCGTGCCGTCGAGTCAGCCCGGCATAGCGGCTGATGGCCAACCAACACTCCCTCTGCTGACGTCATCCTGAGCTTGCGAACAGCTTGCCCTGAGCGCAGTCGAAGGGATCCAGCGTGTAGCGCATATGCCGTTGAGTCATTCCGCGCATCCGCGACTACGCAAATTTCCAACCCAGGGATTAAACTAGAAACAGAAAGGCAATCAATCCATGAACAGCTTTGGCAGCCGGTCCGTCCTGCGTGTGGGCAACAAGGAATACGAAATTTATCGCCTCAAGGCGTTGGACGACAAGGGAATTTCCACCCGGCATCTGCCCTATTCGCTGCGAATTCTGCTGGAAAATTTGCTGCGCACCGAAGACGGGCGCAACGTCACCGCAGACGACATCAAAGCTCTGGCGGCCTGGAACAGCAAATCTCAGCCCGACAAAGAAATTGCATTCACTCCAAGCCGCGTCCTGCTGCAGGACTTCACGGGCGTTCCCGCCGTGGTCGATCTCGCCGCCATGCGCGACGCCATGAAGCGGCTTTCCGGCGACCCCGGTCTCATCAATCCGTTGCAGCCGGTGGAACTGGTGATCGATCACTCGGTACAAGTGGACGAATTCGGCACGCCGCAGTCATTTCAACTCAATGCCGAACTCGAATTCATCCGCAACAAAGAGCGTTATACATTTCTTCGCTGGGGACAAACCGGCTTTCGCAATCTGGCGATCGTGCCGCCCGATACCGGGATCGTGCATCAGGTAAATCTGGAATACCTGGCGCGGGTCGTCTTCGTACAGGAAACGAACGGCAAGCGCACTGCCTATCCTGACACTCTGGTTGGCACCGATTCGCACACCACCATGATTAACGGCCTGGGAGTTTTGGGCTGGGGCGTGGGCGGAATTGAAGCCGAAGCTGCGATGTTAGGTCAACCCGTCTCCATGCTGATTCCGCAAGTGGTCGGGGTCAAGCTCACCGGCAAACTTCACGAGGGCGCAACCGCGACCGATCTGGTGCTCACCATTACCGAGATGTTGCGCAAACACGGTGTAGTCGGCAAATTCGTCGAATATTTCGGTCCCGGCCTGCAGGAGTTGCCGCTCGCAGATCGCGCCACCATCGGCAATATGTCGCCGGAGTACGGAGCCACCTGCGGCATTTTCCCGGTAGACAAAGAAAGCCTCAACTATCTTCGCTTGACCGGGCGCTCTGAAGAGCAGATTGCGCTGGTCGAAGCTTATTGCCGCGAACAGGGCATGTTCCACGACGAGAAAACTCCGGACGCGGAATACTCCGAACTGTTAAAACTGGATCTGAATACGGTCGAATCAAGTCTCGCAGGCCCCAAACGTCCGCAGGATCGTGTGATCCTGTCGCAGGCGGGCGAATCGTTCCGCACCGCGCTACCCTCGCTGATCAAGCCCAAAACTTCGGCCCAGGTTGCGGCGCCCGCGGTCGTGGCTTCCGGCAGCGCGTCTTCCGGCAGCGTTCCCAAACAAGTCGATCGCTGGGAACAGGAGGGCGGCAGCCCGACAGCGGTTGGAACCGAAGACACGTTGCATGAAGAACACGTGACTGCTCGCGTGAAAAACTCACTGCGCCACGGCAGCGTGGTGATTGCTGCCATCACTTCCTGCACCAACACCTCGAACCCATCGGTGATGGTGGCGGCTGGCCTGGTCGCGAAGAAGGCGGTTGAAAAAGGATTGACCGTCCCTCCCTGGGTAAAGACCTCGCTGGCTCCCGGCTCCAAGGTCGTTCGTGATTATCTCGAAAAGGCCGGACTGTTGCCTTATCTCGAGAAGATCAAATTTCACATCGTCGGATACGGATGCACCACCTGCATCGGAAACTCGGGGCCGTTGCCCAAGGAGGTTTCGGAAGCGATCGACGAAAAAGACCTGGTGGTCGCCTCCGTTCTTTCCGGAAACCGCAATTTTGAAGGACGCATCAATTCCGAAGTGCGAGCCAACTACCTGATGTCTCCGCCGCTGGTGGTAGCCTTCGCACTGGCCGGCCGCATCGATCTCGATTTGCGCAAAGACCCGATCGGCAAAGGAAAAGACGGCCAGGAAGTCTATCTGGCCGATTTGTGGCCGCCGCAGCGTGAAGTAGAAGAGGCCATCCGAAAATCTATCTCTTCCGAAATGTTTACCAAGAGTTACGGCGAGGTTTATCAGGGGGACGAACAATGGCGCGGGCTGCCCGTGCCCAAGGGCGAGACCTACGCCTGGGAAGAAGATTCAACTTACATTCGGCGCGCCCCTTACTTTGACGATATGTCGCTGCAGCCCGCGCCGGTAGACGACATTCGCGGCGCACGGGTGCTCGCGGTTCTCGGAGACAGCGTAACCACGGATCACATTTCACCCGCGGGCTCGATAAAAAAAGACAGCCCCGCCGGAAAATACTTGATCAAGCACGGCGTAAAACCGGGCGACTTTAACTCCTACGGATCGCGCCGCGGCAATCATGAAGTCATGGTCCGCGGCACATTTGCCAATGTTCGCCTGCGCAACAAGATGGTTCCAAACCTCGAAGGCGGATTCACTCGCCACCTTCCCGATGGCGCCGAGATGTCGATCTTCGAGGCATCCGAAAAATACATCGCCGAAGGCGTGCCGCTGGTGATTCTCGCCGGAAAAGAATATGGCTCCGGCTCATCCCGTGACTGGGCAGCCAAAGGGCCGCGCCTCCTCGGAGTGCGCGCGGTGATTGCGGAGAGTTACGAACGCATCCATCGCTCTAACCTGGTGGGCATGGGAATTTTGCCGCTGCAATTTCTGGCGGGAGAAACCGCGCAATCGCTCCAACTGACGGGCGAAGAGATCTTTGAGATTTCCGCGATCAGTGAACTGGTTCGCAAGTTCGCGGCCGGCAAGCAAGTAAAGGTTCGCGCCACGAGCTCGGGCAAAACCAAAGAGTTCAACGCGCTGGTGCGCATCGACACTCCCCAGGAGGCGCAGTACTACGCCAACGGCGGCATTCTGCAGTTCGTCTTGCGCCAGTTGATCTCAAGCAAGCCGGCGCCCGTCCACGCATAGTGCAGGACGGCTTGAACAGCAAGATTCCGCCGGAAGCATTGGGGGAAAACCGGGAAACGCACGAGTTTACTCGTGCTGCTGACTAATCTGGACATTCCGGCTTTAGCCCTGAGGTTTTGCTTTCTTCGGAGTCCGCGCGCTTCGCACAACCATCCATGCCCTTAATCGAAATACGAAACCTGACCAAAATCTTCCCTTCTGGGACAGTCCATGTTCGGAGCTCCTGCCAAGGGAGAGGTTCGCGCCGTGGACGGCATCTCGCTCGACATCAATGCCGGCGAGACTCTTGGGCTGGTCGGCGAATCGGGATCGGGTAAAAGCACTTTGGGTCGCCTGGTTCTGCGCCTCATCGAGCCCACCTCCGGCAGCGTGCGCTTTGAAGGTCGCGATCTGCTCTCTGCCAGCCATCGCGAAATACGCCGCATGCGCCGCGATATGCAGATCATCTTTCAGGATCCGTTCGGCTCTCTGGATCCGCGCATGAACGTGGAAGCTATCATCGGCGAGCCGCTGGTGATCCACGAATCGCTCAGCGCGACACTGCGCCGCGCTCGCGTGAGCGAATTGCTTGGAGCGGTCGGCCTTGATCAGTCAGTCCTGCCACGGTTTCCTCACGAATTCAGCGGTGGCCAGCGGCAGCGTGTAGGCATTGCTCGCGCCCTGGCATTGCGTCCCAAATTCATCGTTGCGGATGAACCGGTATCGGCCCTGGACGTCAGCGTGGGCGCGCAGATCGTCAACCTGCTGGCCCAGCTGCAACGCGAGTTTGGATTGACCTATCTCTTCATTTCGCACTCGATGCCGGTCGTCCGTTATCTCGCCACGCGCATTGCTGTGATGTACCGCGGAAAAATTGTTGAAATTGGCGACACCCTGCAAATCACGGAACAGCCGCAGCATCCCTACACTCGCACTCTGCTTGACGCCACCCCCGAAATCGCAGTCTAGCGCTCGCCAGTTCATGATTTGAGTTATCCTTGATGCGTTTTCGGAGGCGTCAATGAAATTTGCGATCGCCGTTCTGCTTCTGTCCGCCGCAGCATTCTCTCAGCAGTCGAAGAATCCGGTCACCGATGTCCTGCGCGATTCGCTCGCCGGCCGTCAAAAAAACACGGTGGCAGCCATTGAAGAAATGCCTGCTGACAAGTTTGGCTCCAAACCAACGCCGGACCAAATGTCATTCGGACATCTCGCCGCGCACATCGCCGAAGCCAATTACTTTTTCTGCGCCAAAGTAGGCGACGTTCCCTCGCCCAAGGTCGAAGAAGTAACCGAGGGCGCCGGCAAAGACAAGCTGGTCGCCGCAGTGAAAGCCTCGTTTGATTTTTGCGGCACCGCACTCGCCAAAGCTGAAGATGCAAAGCTCGGCGACACCATTCAGGATTTCGCCGGCAAACCTAAGCCGCGCGCCTGGGCGGCTCTCGCCCTGGCCGGAAGCTGGGCCGATCACTACGGCGCGGCCGCTATGTATCTCCGCGCCAACGGACTGGTGCCACCGACCGCGCAAAAAAAACCGGAAGAAAATAAGAAGTGACGGTAGAGCGTCCCGCTGGGGTGAAGGCGATCGCCGGCGCATTTATCCTTGCGGCGGCGTATCTGCTGACGGTGGGCCTGATCACACTGGCCCGCCCCGGGCTGCTCTCCATAAGGACAGGAACGCAATTGCTCGGCGGCTTCGCACTCGCGGGGCCCTACGCGTTTCTACTGACGGCGTTCCTCAGCGCAGTGGTCGCGCTCGGGCTATGGCAACTCGACAACTGGGCCCGCTGGATGGCGATTCTCATCGCAGTCGCAGGAATCGTAATGCTGGTACCAAGCGTATCCAGCGCGGTCGTGTTTTTTCGCTTCGGCAGGCTGGCATGGGGAGCAGCCGGAGTGATGCTGAGGACGATGATCGTCTGGTATCTGTTTCAGGAGCCGGTGCGAGACCTGTTCAGACCCTCACTAAATATTTAAACCTCTCATTTTCATTAGATTAAGTCCCATTATATATAGGTACCATCTTTTATAGAATGGTGTATAGTCGTTTTATGCCTCTGAGCATCAAGAACGAGGAAACTGAACAACTCGCTCGGCGAGTGGCTAAGGAAACCGGGGAATCGATTACTGATGCCATTCAAAAAGCACTTCAGGAACGATGGGAACGGCTAATAGCGAGGCGGCGAAACCACATACTCAGCGGGCAAATCGAGGAGATGTTGCGCCGGGTAGACGAACTTCCTGATCGCGACTCCCGGTCTGCGGACGAAATCCTAGGCTATGACCAAGACGGCATTCCACGGTCATGATCCCACTCTGATGATCATTGATACATCTGCTCTGCTAGCAATCTTCCTGAGCGAACCGGAGCGCGAACCGTTCCTCCAGTCCATCCTGACAGCCGAGGAACCGAAAATCTCTGCTGCCACGGTGCTCGAGACAGGTATTGTGCTTGAGGCTAAGCGAGGGGAAACCGCAGGTCGGGAATTGGACCTTTTCCTCGTGAGACTTAACCTGAAGATCGTTTCAGTAGACAGCGAACAGTCCGAAATCGGACGCTCCGCGTGGCGCAAATACGGAAAAGGACGCCATCCCGCTGCGCTCAATTTCGGAGATTGTTTCGCTTACGCACTCGCTAAATCTTTGAGCGAACCCGTGTTGGCGAAAGGTGCCGATTTTTCCGCCACCGACATTGAACTAATCACCTGGCGAGATGGGGCCATGATTCGCACCGGAACTACAAATCTTCCTTAGTTGTGCCACTTCACACTACTCTTCCTCTTCCTTCACATCCCCCCGCGCCGCCCTCGCCTTCTCCACAATCTTTTCCTGCAGCATTCCTGGCACCGCGTCGTAATGATGCATTTCCATGTTGAAACTGCCACGGCCCTGGGTCATGGCGGTAAGATCGACGCCGTAAGTCAGCATCTCCGACATCGGAACTTCGGCTTTCACGATCGTGGTGCCGCCCTTGTTGTCCATTCCCTGGATTCGTCCGCGGCGGCTGTTAAGGTCGCCCATAATACTGCCGGCAAAGTCATCGGGGATCGTAATCTCGACCGCCATCACCGGCTCCAGCAAAGTCGGCTTGGCCTGTTCCATCGCCTTGCGGAAGGCAATGCGCCCCGCCATCTGGAACGACATGTCGTTCGAATCCACATCGTGGTACGACCCGTCATAAAGGATCACCCGGAAATCCACCATGGGAAATCCCGCCAGGTAACCGCGCGCAGCGGCATCCTTGATTCCCTTTTCGATGGCGGGAATGTAATTCTTCGGAATAGCGCCACCAAAGATGTCGTTGACGAATTCGAATTCGGCGCCGCGCGGCAGCGGTTCCATCTTGATTTTGCAGTCTCCGTACTGGCCGTGCCCGCCGGTTTGCTTCTTGTGTTTTCCCTGAACGTCAGCCTTGCCGCGAATGGTTTCGCGATAGGGAACTTTCGGAGCCTTCAGCACCACCTCGGTGTGGTAACGCTTTTTCATCTTCGAAACCACTACCTCGATATGCTGCTGCCCGGTACCCGCGATCAGAAATTCCTTGGTCTGGGCATCGCGGAAGAAACGCAGCATGGCGTCCTCTTCCATCAGTTTGTGGATGCCGGGACCGAGCTTGTCCTCGTCGGCGCGGCTCTTGGGTTCGATGGCAAAAGTAATGGCGGGTTCGGGCAGTTTCACTCGCGGATACTGGATGGGCGCGGATTTATCGCCCAATGTATCGCCGGTGAGTGTGTCTTTCAGTTTGGCCACCGCGCCAATGTCGCCGGCGTGGAGTTCATTTACCGGCACGGCGGTCTTTCCCTGCAGGATGGAAATGTGCGCCAGCTTTTCCTGCGACCCACGGCTGTAGTTCACCACCGTGGAATCGTTTTTCAGCACCCCGGAGAACACTTTGAAATAGGAAATTCGCCCCGCAAACGGATCGGAAACCGTCTTGAACACGTATAGCGACACCGGCTCCGTATCCGCTTCGTGCCGCTTGGGCGGCTCCGCGTGATTTCCATTCGAACTGCCGGCTACCGGCGACTCGCCCTGTACCCACTCATGTTCCGAAGGCGCAGGCGTGTAGTCGACGATGAAATCCATCACCCGGTCCGCCCCAACATTGCCCAGGCCGGAGCCGAAGATTACGGGAAAGATTTTGTCCTCGCGAATGGCGTTATGCAGCGCCGGAATCAGGTCTTCTTCGGGGATGGTCCCTTTCTCGAAAAACTCCTCCATCAGCGCATCGTTGCCCTCGGCTACCAGCTCTACCAGCTTCTCGTGCTGGGCCTGAACTTCATCCTTCATGTCGGCTGGAATTTCTATTTCCTTGCCCCGGCCGTTGCCTCCCAGTTCGTAGGTGTAAGCCTTCAGGGTAACCAGATCGACCACGCCGCGAAAGTTTTTCTCTTTCCCAATGGGCAGCTCCAATGGAATGACCGCCCGCCCGAACGCCTTGGTGAGCGATTCCAGGACGCGCTCGGCATCGGCGCGATCCCGGTCCATGCGGCTGGCCACGATCAGGCGCGGGGTTTGATATTCTTCGCAATAATTCCACACCCGCTGGGTCACGACTTCTACCCCGGCCACTCCATCGACCACCACCACGGCCGCGTCCACTACCGGCAAAACCAGTTTGGCTTCGTGCACAAACATGTTGAAGCCGGGCGTGTCCACGATATTAATCTTCGTCTTGCCCCATTCCACGTGGGCCAGGCTGCCGGAAATTGACATCTTCCGGGCAATCTCTTCCTCGTCATAATCGGTGACGGCGGTTCCGTCATCGACCCGCCCCATACGCTGGTTCGCACCCGAGGCATACAGCATCGCGGAAACCAGCGAGGTTTTGCCGGCATGCCCATGCCCAATCACCGCTACATTCCTTATGTTTGCGCCTTCGTAGACTTTCACGGGTTCGCTCCTTGAGAAAGAGGAGGGCTCATTTGACACTCGAACAAGAAGAGGACAACTTATAGGCCCAAGCCCGGCGGCCTGTCAAAGGCTAGGATGCTACCACAGCAGATTTTGGCCGCTCAAGAGAAGGTTTGTGTGGCGCGGGCGCCCTCGCCCGCCGATTTTGACCTCGACTTTGCCTCGCAGGCACGGGCCCCCGGCCACACAACCAAACCCCACTGTTGACAGTGTCTCCCGCCCGGACGACAATTGCCCGCCGCCCGTCAAACGCTAAACTTGTACATCCGTGACTCGCTCCTTGGAAGGAGTGTGCCAGAGATGGCCAGCCCCGCCGCACGAATCGCCTATGGCGAATCCAGTTCGAAAAATATTTATTACCTCCACAGGTCAATGCGAATCTTTTCCTTGATCTCTGCTGTTTGTATTTTTTCGTCCATCGCCTTCCTGTCCAGTGCTGCGCAGGATGTGCCCGACTCCAAAGATCCCGCGGGCATGAAACGCTACGAGGGCAGCGCGCTGATCGGATACCGGGCACCCAAATTCGACGAATTTTTGCTGCCCCTGGGGCCGCCCACCAACATCGATCCGGTGGCCTACGAAAAGAGTCAGCCGATAGAGGGCCAAGTCAGCTATTACGCCTACCTGGCTCCGGTAGGCCGCACCCCGGCCGAGCTGCTCCGCAACTACAAGGACGAGTTTCAGCGCCTCGGTCTGCAAGTGATATACGAGAAAAAAGCCGGCGAGCATGGATGGTTCGGTCCGACCTTCGACAAGATCGCCACCGACGCCGATCTCTCCCAGATACTGGCCTATGACGAAGCCGACGAGCGGCTCTTGGTTGGCAAAAGTCGGGATGCCAAGCCCAGCTACTACCTGGTTTTCGCCACCGCCTATCAAGGACGGCGTAATCCCCGAACGCCTCGAGGGCAGGATTGCCAAAGCCCAGGCGCTGGCCGCCCTGGTGGTTGTGACCCCGGACACATTGGAAAAGAAGATGACGTTCGTGAATGCCGACGATATGAAACAGTCGCTTCACGATTCCGGCAAGGTAGCACTGTATGGACTTTATTTCGACACCGATAAAGACGTGGTCAAACCTGAATCGCAGCCCACAATGGCAGAGATCGCAAAACTGCTGAAGAGCGAACCTGCTTTGCGTCTGCACGTGGTGGGTCACACCGACAATCAGGGGAAATCAGACTACAACCTTGATCTGAGCAAACGCCGTGCGGCCAGCGTGGCCCGCGAACTCACCAGCAAGTATGGCGTCGCTGCAAATCGCATGGACTCGTTCGGCTGCGGTTTGTATGCGCCGGTCGCATCCAATGAAAGTGATGAAGGTCGAGCCAAGAACCGCCGCGTCGAGTTAGTGCAGTGGTAGAAGCGCAGACTAGCAACGTTGAACTAATCAACTATGGCCGCTCCAGATTCAGATTCGTTGCCGGTGAAAACAATCTCCCTTCTCGGCATTCCGTTTGACGCGAATTCTTCCTACCTGCGTGGTCCCGCCCAAGCACCGAAAGCGATTCGCGACGAGCTTTACTCGGGTTCCAGCAATCTTTGGACTGAAGACGGCATCGACCTGGGCCGCCCGGATACTTTTCACGATGCCGGCGACGTTGTCTTTCCCGACGACGACACCGCCGCATTTGCCGCCATTGAAACCGCCGTCGATCGAACTCTCAAACTCGGCCATCCCTTGATTTGCCTGAGCGGCGATCACTCTGTGACCTATCCAACCATCCGGGCATTCCATTCTCACTATCCCGATCTGACGATTCTGCATTTCGACGCTCACCCCGATCTTTACGACCAGCTCGATGGCAACCGTCTTTCTCATGCCTGCCCTTTCGCGCGCATCATGGAGGAACGTCTTGCTCGCCGGTTGGTTCAGGTTGGCATTCGCACCATCAACCGTCACCAGTTATCCCAAGCGGCAAAATTCGGCGTGGAAGTCGTGACCATGCGGAATCTCGAAAGTTTCTCCCGCCTGAAGTTCTCGGGCCCACTTTTTATTTCGCTGGATATCGATGTGCTCGATCCCGCCTTCGCGCCGGGCATCTCCCACTATGAACCCGGAGGCATGTCGGTTCGCGAAGTGCTGCGCTGCATCCAGGGATTGAATGCTGAAGTGGTCGGCGCCGATATTGTGGAATACAATCCCGCCCGCGATGTCCACGGCCAGACCGCCATGGTGTGTGCCAAATTCCTGAAGGAAATTTCCGCCGCTATTCTTCGCGGAAGCGCGCAGCCGCCGGATAACTGGCCCTAGCACTGCTGGATTTTCCTGGAACATCCGAGGCAATTTGCAGTTTGCAGTTTCTGCAGTTTCTAGTTTCTAGAAAACCATGTCATCCTGAGCGCAGCATAACGATTCGCTCGCGAATCGCTATGCGGAGTCGAAGGACCCCTGGCAGTGAAAATTACGATTGCGGATCGGGGGATTTCCCAGCTTGAAACCAACAGCTGCGAACAAGCGGATAGAGGTCCTTCGACTACGCAGTTGTTCGCGAAGCGAAGCAGCTTCACCGCTCAGGATGACAAGCGCGATTTACCGGGCCGTAACTCGCGCACTGGGGAAAATATGACTGCCCAGAGTTTCGGCAACCAGAAAAGCCGCGCCAGACATGGCTAACGCTACAAACAAACTGGTCCACTCATTCCCGTTGTGCGCTGCGCCGGCTACCCGCGGCGAGTGCAGCAGCAATACCCACAGCAGGAACATGAGTCCCAGTAAACTGGCCGCCAGGCGTCCCATCACCCCGGTAGCGATCGCCACCGCCGCGGCGACGAACGCGGCGCCGACAAAGTATGCCCAGAAAAGCTGTCCTGGTATCCACGACGGCACCAGCGTCGCAATGAACCGCGCGTACATAAAATGTTGAACTCCAAATACTCACGAGAGACGCGGCAAACAACACACGGCCCAAGCTGATGAAGCCGGCCAGCACCAGCGCCGCTCCACACAGTGCCAGAAGTTCGAAGCCACTGGTCCACGGCCCCGGGTCGTGTACATTCGCGACAAGTTTGGGAAGATAAACGATCAGCACGCGAATTAGAATCACCACCGCCAACGCAATTGCCAGACAACGCATTTGAATCCGGGTGGCAATGCTCACGGCAGCGGCGACCATGACAATCGCCGTAAGGCAACCCATGAATGGATGAACCGGAGTCCACGGCGGCCCCAGCGCGGGCGCCTTTACGAAAACCAAATGCAACAGGTATTGCAGGCCCAAAGCTGCCATCGAAATGGCGAAGAAGGCGCGACCGAGGTGATTCAAGTTTTTCATTTATTGACGGCGCGGGATGCGGATATTCAGATGGCAGCCGACATCCTAACCCATCCCGCCACCGAATTCTTGAGTTACCACTTTTTGAAAATTACGAATACCGCCCCCACAATCAGGACGAACCCTAAGATGTAATTCCACTTTATTCCCTGCCCAAGATAAAAAACCGAAAACACAGAAAACACCACCAACGTGATCACTTCCTGAATGGTCTTCAACTGGACCGCGCTGAATTCATAGGATCCAATACGATTCGCCGGCACCTGAAAACAATATTCGAAAAATGCGATTCCCCAACTGATGAGAATCACTTTGAATAAAGGTGCTTGCCTGTATTTCAGGTGTCCGTACCACGGCGAAAGTCATAAAGACGTTCGAAATGGTGAGCAGGATAATTGTCGTCATCGTCGAGAGGCCGCCTCAAACGGCATGATTTCCGCATTTATACAACGCAGGATCAAGTTTACAATTCCAAGCGTAGCGTCGCGGTTTGAAGCCCGCACCGGCGACGATTTTTTATCTATGTTCCCTCAACTTGCCCAATTCTCGGACCTTGGATTTCTGCTGCTGCGGATTATGGTCGGCGTGGTCTTCCTCAGTAGCGGCTGGAGTCACTTGAAAGATCCGGTGGGGCGCGGCAAGAGCATCGGCCTCAGCAAGGGGCCTACTATTTTCCTCGGGGCTGCCGAGGTTGCCGGAAGCCTCGGCGTCATATTCGGAGTGCTGACACAACTGGCGGCGTTGGGATTGATTCTGATCATGCTGGGAGCGATTCAGAAGAAAACTTTTCGTGTGGCACACCGGTTTCTGGGGCGAAAAGAACAGCGGATGGCATTACGACTTGATGTTCGTGGTTATGAACCTGGTCATCATCTTTACCGGCGGCGGGCGCTGGGTGCTGTTGCGATAATCCAGACCAACATTTCGCCGTTCAGCACCTGGGAACTCAGTCACTTGCTTCGCGCCGTCCAGTTTGAAAATCCTTAGAGCAGAATTCGACGCCCTACGGAGTAGACAAAAGAACTTGACGTCATCCTGAGCCCGGCGTCAGCCGGGTGAAGGATCTGGCGGGCAGTGGCACGACAGTGGGAAAGCTGTTAAATCAGACGCTTCCGAACCAGTCCGCGCTGGATCCTTCACGGCCTGACGGCCATTCAGGACGACGTCTCACAGAGGAACCGAATCTAAAGATCGTTAAGAAATTGTCATTCCGAAGCGCGGCTTTTCGCACGAGGAATCTGCTGTTACCCCGCCCCGGCAAAAAGATCCCTCGTCGGAAAAGCTGCCTCCGGAATGACACGCACCTCCCGTAAAACTCAAGTTACTTGCTTCGCGCCGTCGCCTGAACTAGTCTTATGGCGGGAGTTCGCCCGGCCCAATCAGAATCCAGGCCTGGCAACTCACTCTCACAAAATGTATCGCCTGACCTCAGGATTGTTGCTTGCGCTTTTGTTCGCGGGCATATTTGTCCCGGTAGCAACGGCAATCTCCTCGCCTTCACCTCACGCCTGCTGCGTGCGCAAGCCGATGCACGATCACGGCTCCAGCCATGACATCGCTGCGGTCGAGGGCCACCAGCGCAGTTGCTGTCCTCCCGTGACCACGGCTCACTGGGCTGAGGTCGCATCCGTCAACACTTCGAATATTCATCCCCAGTTGGCTTACCTGCCGCCTGGCGTACATCCGGCTCTTCAAAGTATTCACGCAACTGTCTTAAAGCCCGTCCGCGGTCCCCCACTCAGCTAAATAACCAGATCTCAATCTGTACTTTTGCGCCTGATTTCTTTCGGGGCGTCCATCCGTATTCGCTTGAGCGAATGAATGGTCGCAGGCGTTTCTTGCATCCCGGGAAGCAATCGTGTCGCGGCTGTCCTTTTTTCCTCGCACAGAAGTGTGCGGAATGGGTCAGGTGTTGCCGGTGTCTCGTGCTTTTCGAACTGGATTGATCGTCGTTCTCTTGCTGGGAGCCGCCATTTGGTTCTCGGGACTGATCACGCACTGCTGCGGCGCCCGCCTAACGCCCAGCGCTGTGGAAACCATGCTGGCGCGTTATCTGCGCTCGTGGTTGGTCCCCTCGGATACAAAGCAGAGCAAGAATCCGCTCACCAGTTCGCCTGAGCTACTTCAGGAATCGGCGCGGCACTTTGCCGATCATTGCGCTTCCTGTCATGCAAACGACGGCAGCGGGAACACCGAGATGGGACGCAACCTGTACCCGCCGGCGCCGGACATGCGGCAGACTGGTACCCAGCAACTCAGCGATGGCGAACTCTACTACATCATTCACAACGGCATTCGCTGGACCGGGATGCCCGCATGGGGCGAGCCCGGCAACGCCAGCGATCAGGATAGTTGGAAGCTGGTGCTCTTCATTCGTCACCTCCCGGCGTTGACGGCAGCCGAGATTCACGACATGGAACGATTCAATCCCAGAAGCGATTCCGAGCGCCAGGAGGAAAAAGAGGAACAGGAATTTTTGAACGGCGGCCCGGCTGGAGATCACCCCACCAAACCCGATGAACAACACAGGCAAAAAGTGAAGGAGATGAAATGAGGAATGAAATGAAAAAGCATTGGTTGTTCTCAATTCAGATTGTCATTGCCAGCTTGTTACTCAGCGCTCTGGCCTTCGCTCATGGCGGCATGGACCACGTGATGGGAACAGTAACTGCTGTTACCGATCATTCTCTGTCGGTGAAAACTCGCGACGGTTCGGTCCAGACGGTGGAATTCGACGGCGAAACTAAATTTGTCAAAGGCACTGCCGCCGCCACAGTCAAAGACGTTCAGGTAGGTACCCGGGTCGTCATTCATGCCCACAAGCAGGACACCACGCTCCACGCCGCGGAAGTCAACATTGGCACCGGCGCCGCACCTACGCAGCACTGACGGCAATTGGGGAGAATTATGAGTTACAAAACACGGCTTCTGGTTACAGGCGCACTGCTGTTAAGCAGTCTGACGGCTCTGGCCACCATCTTCGGCACCGTCAGCGGACTGATTCACGACCCTCAGCATCGTCCGGTGCAGGATGCGCAGGTCACGCTGCACGCCGCGGGATCCGACTGGACGAAGTCGGTCACCAGCGACGATGCGGGCGAATTCCAGTTCGACAGCGTGCCCCTGGGTGAATACACCGTGCGGGTCACGATTGCGGGCTTCGCCACGCAAGAACAGAAATTTGTGCTCAGTTCCGGCCGCGATGCCCGCGTCCACTTTTCCTTGACCGTGGCTGAGGCGAAAGAGACCGTCGAAGTGCAGGATGCGGCGGTCGCGGTCAATTCCGACTCCTCGGCAACCCCGGTTCTGATCAGCCGCCGCCAGATTGCAGAAACTCCCGGCGCCGATCAAACCAACAGCCTGAGCATGATCACGAACTATGTGCCCAGCGCCTACATGGTTCATGACCAGCTCCACATTCGCGGAGGACATCAGGTTTCGTGGCTGATCGACGGAGTTCCGGTCCCGAATACCAATATCGCGTCGAACGTGGGTCCGCAATTCGATCCCAAGGACATCGACTATCTTGAAGTGCAGCGAGGCGGATATTCCGCGGAATACGGCGATCGCACTTACGGCGTCTTCAACGTCGTTACTCGCTCCGGCTTTGAGCGCGATCGTCAGGCTGAACTCGTCACCAGCTATGGCAGCTTCAACCGCACCGAGGATCAGTTCAGCTTCGGAGACCACAGCGATCGCTTCGCGTATTACGGCAGTATTTCCGGCAACCGCTCCGATCTCGGACTGGAAACCGGTAGCCCCGAGGTTCTGCATGATCTGGGTGCAGGCCTCAGCGGCTTCACTTCTTTGACTTTCAACAAAACTCCCAACGACCAACTACGTTTGGTGGCGTCCGCGCGCGGCGATCACTATCAGGTTCCCAACGATCCCGACCAGCAGGCTTCCGGAATTCGCGATGTTGAAGACGAACGCGACGACCTGGTCAATTTTTCCTGGCTGCACACCCTGAACCCGGGAACCATCCTGACGGTTTCACCGTTTTACCACTTCAATCGCGCGCACTACACCGGGGGATACACAGGCGAACCTGATCCCGACGTCATCGTTCCGGATGACGACCGGGGATCGAACTACTTCGGGGGCGTGACTTCCATCGCCGTCAACCGTGGTAAGCACAATGTCCGTGCCGGCCTGCAGGTCTTTGGAGCTCGCGACAATCAGATCTTCGGTGTAGTCACCAGTGATGGCAGCAATCCGCCCTTGCGACAGCGCGAAATCGTCTGGGGGAATGTTGAAACGCTTTTCCTCGAAGATCAGTACAAAGTCACCAGCTGGCTAACCCTCAACGGCGGCGTCCGTCTTAGCCACTTCGGCTCGACCATCAGCGAAAACGCGGTCGACCCCCGAGTAGGCGCTGCGATTCGAATCCCACGCCTTAACTGGGTCTTTCGCGGGTTCTACGGACGCTACTACCAGCCGCCCCCGCTCCTCACCGTCAATGGTCCGCTCCTCGATCAGGCCGCACAACAGGGATTTGGCTTTCTGCCATTACGCGGCGAACGCGATGAGCAACACGAATTCGGTCTCACCATCCCGGTGGCAGGCTGGACGCTCGACGTCTCCAATTTTCGCACCGGTGCGAAAAACTTTTTCGATCACGACATCCTGGGCAATTCCAACATCTTCTTTCCACTCACCATCGACCGCGCTCGCATTCGCGGATGGGAAGCCACCGCAAACTCGCCCCGGATCGCCGGCCACGCCCAGTTCCACGCTGCCTACTCTAACCAGCATGCTGAAGGCTTCGGCGGCGTTACTGGAGGCCTGACCGACTTTGAGCCCCCGGAAGATGGCGCATTCTTCCTTGACCACGACCAGCGCAACACTCTTTCAACCGGTGTGAACCTGACTCTTCCCTGGCGGGTGTGGACCGACTTTAACGCAAACTACGGATCAGGTTTCGTCGATGGCGAAGGCCCGGAACACCTGCCCTCCCACGAAACTTTCGATTTATCGATTGGCAAGGCCTTTGGCGAAAACTGGAATGTGCGGCTCACCGCACTGAATCTATCCAACCATCGATACTTGTTGGACAACAGCAACACCTTCGGCGGAACCCATTTCGTGAACCCACGTGAGATTTCAGTTCAGGTAAAGTACAGGTTCCATTTTTGAGAACAGACCTCGGACTTCAGACCTCGGCCCTACGCATGACTCTGACGTCCGAAGTCCGAGGTCCGACGCGAGGTCCGGTTTATGCGCTTCGTTCTTGCTCTGCTGGCTGTGATTGGAATTGCGGTCTCCGCGCTCGCCTTGCGCGAACACTACCGCACCGACACCTCACCCTGCAGTATTAACGAGAAGTGGGATTGCGGAATCGTAAATCACAGTCCCTATGCCGTGCTCTGGGGCATGCCGGTGGCCACTATTGGGATTGCTGGATATCTGCTGCTGGGTGGGCTCGCGCTGGCTCACCGTTATCTGGCGCTGTTGCCGCTTTCGTTGGGCGCTTTGGCTTTCTCTCTTTACCTCGCCCACATCGAAGCCCACCTTTTAGGAGTCTGGTGCATCTACTGCGTCGCGTCCCTGGGCGTAATCTCGCTTTTCACTATTATGGTCTCAGGAACCTTGATTGCACGAAGGTTTCAACGTGTGCCTGACGCCTAGCTGCCTGGACCCATCTTTTTCAACGCTTCCAGCAGTTCATTGTTATTCGGAGCCTGGTCAAGCGGATACACCTTGGCGAAAGCTACTTTCCCCGCTTTATCCACGATAAAAACCGCCCGTTCCGAAATGCCGGGAAAAGGCTGCTCCTTGCGCAGGATTCCAAACTGCTCAGAAACCTTGCCGTGAGGAAAGAAATCTGCGCACATAGGCGTATGCATCATGCCCAGCTCTTTCTTCTGCCATGCAATCTTGCTGGGAATTGAGTCCACGCTGATGTCGATAACCTGGGCATCGAGGCTGGCAAATTTCTCTCGATCGGCGTCGAACGCGGGTACCTGGGCGGCACAAGTCGGGGTCCAATCCAACGGATGGAAACTCACCACCAGGTTCTTTTTGCCGCGAAAGTCGCTTAATTTTAGGCTGAGATGCCGTTCTCCCTCAACCGCGGGCAGTTCGAAATCCGGGGCCGTATCTCCAACCTTCAAGGGCATGGTTTTCTCCTGTACTCATCATAACGGCATTTCATCGAGTTTGAATAACCGGGCAGCTAGCTCCGCGCCACAATGGGCCAGTTTTAAAATTAACATTGCTTTAACATTTCCCACACTACGCACGACTAATATTTCCCGATGCCACTGGAGCCTCTCGCCATAGAAGACGTCCCCGGCGCAAAAGATGGACAGCGTATTCTCCGCCTCACCGGGCCTTTGACCATGTCTAATCTGTTCGACTTCCAGTCCAAAGTACGCTCCGACACTTCAAGCGTGCTTATGCTGGACTTCAGCAAGGTTCCCTACGTGGATTCCGCCGGGATCGGCGCCCTGGTCGGCGCATACGTCACCCGCCAGAATGACAAGCGCAGCTTGTACCTGGTTGGAGTGAGCGAACGCGTCCAGAATGCGCTGAAGGTTACACACGTGGAACAGTTCTTCAAGTTTGTCGCGTCGGTAAGCGACGCAGAGCAGGCAACCAAAGCCTGAAAAAATAAATGCCGCCAAAAAAACAAGGGCGGCCCGAAGGCCGCCCCGCCTTTCCACACCAATAACTAAGCCGCCTTAACGTTCTCTGCCTGCCAGCCCTTCGGTCCCTTGACCACGTCGAACTGTACTTGCTGGCCTTCCTGAAGACTGCGGAATCCGCCAGCCTGAATCGCCGAAAAATGGACGAATACATCTTCGCCGCTCTGGCGACTGATAAAACCATAACCTTTAGCGTCGTTAAACCACTTCACTGTTCCTGTTTCCATGATATTGCCTGGTTCCTTTTTTGTTGAATGTAGCGCTATGGTACTCGCAGGACTTTCGCAGGCAGGCCACGCTGGTTGGCGAAGAATCTGGAAACTGCAAAAAACCGCAAGATCAAACGCGGAATGATTGTAACTCAGGCCGCTTTGGAAAACGACAAGTTTGGATGGCCAACGTTCCCCTGATTCCGAAGGTTTATTATGGGATATGCGCTTTCTCCGCCTGGCCATTCTGCTGCTGCTTTCCACCGCTTCATTTGCCGGAATTACAGACGACGTCCGCGAGGCGCTGACACGAAACGATCTTTCGGCTGCCGAAAGTGCCTTACAGAACTATCACGCTCACCAGGGTGCTACCGCGGATTATGCCGAAGCTCTTTCCTGGATGGCGCGGGCCAATCTTCAATCCAAACAGTTTGACCGTGCCGAAAGCTATGCCAGGCAGACGGAAAGTCTGTCGCGGCAACTTCTAGCCAAGCGAGCGCTGGATGCTGATCCTCATCTTCCGATTGCCGTCGGCGCTGCGATTGAGGTCGAAGCTCAAATTCTGGCCGCGCGAGGAGAGCAAGCCAAAGCGGCCGCTCTGCTACGCCGTAACATCATCACCTACCGCAACACTTCCATCCAGGCCCGTCTGCAAAAAAATCTGAATCTGCTGGCGCTTGCAGGACAGGCCGCGCCGCCGCTGGAGGTTGCGCATTACCTTGGCCCTAAGCCGGTGCCGCTCGCCCAGCTCAACGGATCTCCGGTGCTTATGTTTTTCTGGGCGCACTGGTGTGGCGATTGCAAAGCCGAAGGTCCGATAATCGCAAAGCTTCATTCGGAATTCGGCAGTCGCGGTCTGATGCTGGTGGCTCCCACTCAACTCTACGGTTATGGCGCCCAAGGCGAAGACGCGCAGCCCAAAGCCGAGCTCTCTTACATTCAGAAAGTGTGGCAGCAGTACTACTCCGCATTGCAGGGAGTGCCCGTCCCCGTGAGCAAAGAAAACTTCAATCACTACGGCGCCAGCACCACGCCGACTTTGGTACTGCTCGACCGTGCTGGTCGCGTGGCCCTCTACCATCCCGGAGCCATGCCCTACGACGAGCTTCGCGCCGCCATAGAAAAGGTAGTCCACTGAAAACTGAGAACCGAGAACTGAAAACTAAGAACTGGTTTTAAATTGAACTTGATGTTGAATTTGATGTTGCATTTGTTTCTTGGAACTCGATCTTGAATTTGTTTTGCAATATGCCTGTGATTCACCCTGAAATTGTTCTGATCTCTTCGCGTCGCCCTCAGGGATTGAAGTGTGCAATCAGAAAAATTGAAGGGGAACGCGAATCCGGCTCGAATCGATGGACCAGAATCGCATAGCGACGCTGCTGGCACCCTTCCTGGTCGGTGAATGCGGTGCCCCGAAAATGGAAGGCGTTCCGGTTCGAGAGGCGGCCGTCCTCACTACCGAGCAACTACAATATATATCGATGTATATCGATCTATTGCTACGCTGGAATGTACGCATCAGCCTGACTGCGATCAGAAAACCCGACGAAATTGTCACCCGCCATTTTGGAGAATCCATCTTCACCGCTAGGTGCCTGTTTCCCAGGCCGACGCAGACAAGTGCTGGGTTCAACCGTGTGATCGACTTTGGCTCGGGCGCGGGCTTTCCAGGTCTTCCCATAAAAATCTGGTCCCCCGGCATAGATCTGACCCTGATCGAGTCAAATCAGAAGAAGTCAACATTCCTGCGGGAGGCCGTTCGCAGCCTCGGCATGAACAACGTCGAGGTCTTCAACGGCCGAGCGGAGGGCTTCACCGGCGGCAAAGCTGACGTGGTCACGTTTCGCGCAGTTGAGCGTTTTGGCGTCAGCTTGCCGATCGCCGCGGAGATGGTCGCAACCGGTGGCCGGCTGGCCGTGCTAATCGGCACAGCGCAGATGAGCCAGCTTAAGGAGCTCACTCCAAGCCTAAAGTGGGATGAACCTATAGTTTTTCCGCTATCAGCCAATCGGTCGTTAGTAATCGGACAGCGTCATCACTATGGTTGAAAGTGGGATGCATGACGCCTTCCAGCTACTATTTATCCCACCGCAGCGTAAATGGTTGGATAAGTGGAGTAAGCATGGGCTAATCGCTCTTGCGTTGACATTTTTGCGGCGAGCACAAAATACCATCGCAAGTGGGAAAAGTCGAATTCAAGGCTGGACCCGCCAGAGTTTTTAATCTCCTCTTGAGAGGAATCATTTTAGTAAACACCAGACGTCGAAAGTGGGAATTCTATGCGATTCCAGCCGCTTGAACCGTGGCGGTTGACACCTAACAACATGCGTAGTGATGTCTACAAAAGTTTGATCCTTGGAAATCCAGTGTCTAAATGAAACTCGATTGACAAGAATCAAGCCAGTAACTATTCATCTAAGGGGCGCCAACCTCACGCAGAGATTTTCTTTCCCATAACCCCTCACGAAAGAAAACGAACTTCAGGGACCACCCTCCACTCTTCCCAATCGACGCTGCTCGCTGTACTGAAGCCCGGATGAGGGGAAGACTTGGCCTTCGGATCGGTTTCGCCGAATGTATTCTCACGGAGTGCGTTGTGTTCCACGTGGAACCTCAAGCTAATTAGTATCGGCGCTCATCACTACACCAACCCACGGCACACGCGCCCTCTGGCCGATGTTCCACGTGGAACATCGGACTTCGCCACCTGCGCGCCTTCAATGAAAAGCGCCCAGCCTGTGGAAGCCGTAGCAGAACTGCCTCGCAAACATCACTTTTAATTCGCCTTCTCGATCAAAAGCGCTTTGCACCAAATTGCGTCATTGCAATCACTTCTTCTTTGGGCATATTCTGCAACCACTCTGGATTCTCCCGAAAACTTACATGGGACGTATCATTGCTGTAGCCAACCAAAAGGGCGGCGTCGGTAAGACTACGACCGCCATCAATTTGGCCGCATCCTTTGCGGCTGCCGAAGTCAACACACTCCTGGTCGATTGCGACCCGCAGTCGAATGCCACCAGCGGACTTGGTCTTGCCCGCGATCCTGATCGGATCAGCACCTACCATCTGCTGATGCGGGCGGCAGAGCCGATACAAGCGGTTCAGCCCACTGAAATCGAGCAGCTGTGGCTGGTGCCTGCCCACAAAAACCTGATTGGCGCGAATATCGAGCTGGTGGAATCCGATAACCGCGAGTTTCGCCTGCGGGAGGCCCTGGCAGCCATCCGTGAACGCTACCAGTTCATCGTTCTGGATTGTCCGCCTGCCCTGGATCTCCTCACTCTCAATGCGCTGGTCGCGGCCGACGCAGTCCTGATACCCATGCAGGCCGAATATTTTGCTCTCGAGGGTATTAGCGAGCTGATGGACACTGTCGAACGCATCCGCGCCAGCTTCAATCCTGAGCTCACCATCGAAGGGGTGGTCCTGACCATGCTCGACGAGCGTACCAACCTGGCCCAGCAGGTGATGGCGGAGCTGAAGCGGTTTTTCGGCGACAAAGTCTGTTCCACCACCATTCCGCGTAACATTCGCCTGGCCGAGGCTCCCAGCCACGGACGTCCAGCGCTGCTTTACGATCCGCGGTCCAAGGGGGCCGAGAGTTATATCCGCCTCGCCAAGGAGATCATCTCCCACCATCTGCCGGCAGATATCCAGTCTCCGGTTCAGGAAATGGACAAGACTGCATAGTACATCGACATGCATCTATGTTGTAGATAGATATCCATCGATGTATAGAAGGGAAAAACGAAAAGTGACAACCGCCGCAGAAAAACTGACCGATACGGAAAAGCCGGCTCCCGAAAAAAGAAAAGCACTGGGACGAGGCCTGGAATCATTGCTGCCGGGTGGGCCGCGCATGGTTGGCCCATCGCCCGTGCCTTCCAGCGCGGCTGCCGCGGAAACAGCAACCGCCGCGACAGCGCCCGTTTCCCAGGCGCCCGAGGCTAGGGACGGCGTGATCCAGCTTTCCCTCGAACTTATCGACGAGAATCCATATCAGACGCGCTATCACTTCTCCAACTCAGCGCTGGAAGAACTGGCCAACTCAATTCGTGCCAATGGCGTAGTTCAGCCGGTGGTGGTGCGGCCGGGAGCCGCCGGTCGCTATGTACTGATTCTGGGCGAACGCCGTTGCCGGGCATCGAAGCTGGCGGGTAAGACCACAATTCCAGCCATCGTGAGGAGAGTCTCCGACCAAACCGCGGCGGAGATGACCGTCGTCGAAAATCTCCAGCGGCAGGACCTGAATTGCATCGAGCAGGCAACCGCCTTCTCCAAGCTGAGTCGCGACTTCGGTTTGACTCAGGAACAGATCGGGCAGCGAGTTGGAGTCTCGCGAGAGTCGGTTTCGAATCACATGCGGCTGCTCAAGCTGCCGCCCTCCGTCCTGCAACATCTTCAGGAAGGGCGCCTCGGGTTCAGCGAAGCCCGCGTACTGTTGCAGTTGCTCGATCCCAGTCTGATCGAGAAAATCGCCGACGATGCCGTACGTAAGCATCTGTCCGTAACTCAACTTGAGGAACTTGTTGACCAGACCAACGTGCCCCTGGTCAAGGACGAGACTGCGCATCGCGCGCGATGGGTCGATCCCAACGTACGCGCGGCCCAGACCGACATGGAACGGGCCCTGGGCATGCGAGTCCGCATCCGCGACCGCAAAGGTAAAGGAAAGATCGTCATCGAGTATGCGACTTTGGAGGATTTTGATCGCGTGGTCGAGATGATAAAGGGGGACGGAGCGAGATAAGCCATGCGCGCCGTCGTGCAGCGGGTCGCCAGGGCCCGCGTCTCCGTTGGTAGTGAAGTTGTCGGCGATATCGAGCAAGGGCTGCTGGTTCTGCTGGGCGTCACCCACGAAGACACGGAAGCCGACGCCAACTACCTGGCTGAGAAAATTGTTGGGCTCAGAATTTTCGACGACGCCGGCGGAAAGATGAACCAGTCAGTCAGCGCCGCGGCCGGCTCTATTCTGGTGGTGTCGCAGTTCACTGTTTACGGCGATGCTCGGCGTGGCAAGCGTCCGTCGTTTGCTGCCGCCGCCCCGCCTGAAAAAGCCCAGCCCCTCTACGAGTATCTGGTAGACCGCATCCGCGCTACCGGGGTTCGCTGCGAAACCGGCCGCTTTCAGCAGACCATGCAGGTCGAGCTGGTCAACGACGGGCCGGTAACTATCTTGCTGGACTCATCGAAAGCGTTCTAGCCACAGCTTGCGTATCCACCGTTTTGTGGCGTCCGTCTTGCAGGATCTGCACTACCTCATTCCAGTTATTGGCGCGCAGATGCCCGGTCTCGGCAACATTGTGTGGAGCGGTGAAAAGAATTCCGGTGCCACGGAACTCTTGGAAGTGGCGCGAACGATCGTCGATCAGAATGTCCGCATTGATGATGTTCTTGTCCCCACAAAACACGATCCGGCTTGGCGGAATGAACGGGAAATGCTTTTCCATCCACAGGAACTTTGCCGCGAACGAGCTGGGCACTTCCATGGCGGCGCTGGCGATAAAAATATCGTGGTCGCGTGAGAGCTCAAGCAACGCCTCCCGGCTGCCGGGAACAAGCTGGAGTTCGTCGAAGAAACCGTCCCCGTGCGGAACTGCGCTGAACTTTTCCAGCAACTCCCCCGGAACAGCCGCCTTCAGGCCTTTTTCGTGGACCATCGCCACGGTCAGCTGCGTTCCCCATTCCTGGTTGAAGCGACGCAGATGCTCGCTGAAAGAGTCGGCAATCACTTCGTCCATGTCTACCGCGATACGCAATCTTCGCGCCTCCGTGATCGGCTTTCTGGCGGGCGGATTAGCCTTCATCACAATCGAAATCAGCACCAGGATCGACGCCACGATATTGGCCCAGATGACCGCCACGGCATGGATGCGAATTCCGTAAACCAGCCACAGCAGCACCCCGGCCAGGTAAAGAAAAAGCATGGAGTAGGCCAAATCTCTGCCCCCCTGCTTTCGTAGTTTCACGATCTGCGGCACAAACGCCACCGTGGTGCAAAATGCTGCCATACTCCCCACTACGCCGGTCAGCGACATTCCCTTACCTCTCGTTTTAGTAGAAGGCAATCCCCGTGATTCGTCCAATGAAATCTTGCGGCGTGTGTGATAACTTTTGTTCATGGCACTGGACACGCAGGAACTAAGTTATTTTGCCACGCTGGCCGAACAATTGCACTTCGGCCGTGCCGCCTCGCGCCTGCACATCTCTCAGCCTGCGCTCAGCAAACGAATCAAGAGCCTGGAAGAAAAAGTTGGTGGCCCGCTCCTGGTCCGCAACCGGCGAGGAGTTGCGCTCACCATGGCCGGAACAATGTTCTACAAGGAAGCCCGCAGAATTACCCGCGACCTCGAGGTCGCTTTCGACCTGGTGCGTGGGGCCACCAGCGGAGAGTTGGGTCGGCTGCGACTCGGCGTAGGCATGTCGACCATACATGGTCTGGTTCCACGGGCTCTACTGAAATTCCGCGCCAGCTCGCCCGGAGTGGAAATTGAGATCGCCGACATGGCCACACTCAAACAAATCGAAGCTTTGACCAGCGGACGTCTCGACGTGGGCTTCGTGCGTCTTCCAGTGAAACACCCTCTGCTGGCGGTGCGAAAAGTAATCACCGAGCGTCTTACTATCGCCACTTCCGACAAGTTCAATGGACCGATGACGATGAAGGGAATCAAGGACCAATCTTTTATTCTGATCGATCGCGGAGTTTCCGCGACTTACCACGACCATTGCATCAGCTTGTGCGACCGCTCCGGATTCACTCCCAGAATCGTCTACGAACCGAATGATATGTTCACCATTCTGAATCTGGTCAGCGCCGGGATCGGAGTGTCTCTCGTTCCTCGCGCGGCGCGCGCCATGCAGGTGAATGGAGTGAAGT
Organism: Terriglobia bacterium; assembly: GCA_963733545.1. Classification (GTDB taxonomy): domain Bacteria; phylum Acidobacteriota; class Terriglobia; order Terriglobales; family Acidobacteriaceae; genus JAIQFF01. The sequence continues at coordinate 825,195 of CAVTDQ010000007.1, read as the reverse complement.
TCGCACCCGTTCTCAGCAGCTTTGCAGAGTGGGATATCGGAATGGCATGGAACAAGCAACTGGAGTCTGAGCTTATCCGGAAATTCGCAGACGCCTGCCGGCCCGGCTAAAGCTAGACTGTCCCGGCACCGAACCTCCACCTAGCCGGCCAGATCGGCAATCCGCGCTGCGTCGGCGCAGGCACGCACATCATGAGTGCGGATAATGTGCGCTCCTTTCATGATCAGCACGGTTTCCGCGGCCAGCGTGCCTGACAACCGTTCCGAAACTTCCGCGTCGCTCCCCTGGCGTGCCACCGCTCGGCCGATGAAAGATTTTCGTGACACCCCAGCCAGCAATGGAAAACGCAGCTGGTGGAATTCTTCAAATCGCCGTAACAACGGATAGTTTTCTTCCCGGTTTTTGCCGAAACCGAATCCGGGATCGATCACCATTCGCTCGCGCTTCATTCCCGCAATCACCGCAGCGTCAGAGCGCTCGCGCAGTTCCCGTTTCACCACGGTGACAACGTCCGTCAAAGGCGGCAGCGTTTTCCACTCCCGGGGACGTCCGCGCATATGCATCAGAACCGCTCCGCACTTCAACTCTGCCAACGTCTTTCTCATTAGCGGATCCCACAGAAATCCACTCACGTCGTTTACGATCTCCGCCCCGGCTTTCACTGCCGCCCGCGCGACGCCGGACTTATAAGTATCCACCGAGATAAGGGCTTGCGGATTCGCTTTCTTCACCCCCGAAATCACCGGCATCACCCGATCCAGTTCTTCTTTTTCGCTGACCCCATTCGGCTCGGCAGCAGAAGCGACTTTTGCTCCCGGACGAGTTGATTCCCCACCAATATCGAGGATATCGGCGCCCTCCTGCAGAAGTTTCAGCGCGTATTCCACCGCTCGATCACGGTCGAAATTTACGCCGCCGTCTGAAAACGAATCCGGGGTGACGTTGACTACTCCCATGATCAAGGTTCGCTTCCCCAGCTGCAATGCCCGCGAACCAATTTGCCACTCGAACACAGGGCGCATAGCCTGCGATTCTAAACCCAGGCGAATGTGTGGGGCGGGCGCCGCCGCCTTTGACTCTGATTTTGCTGGCCTTAGCCGAGGCGCCTGCAGCTCGATGTCAAAGTCTGGGGCAAAACGGCATGCGTGGGCGCCCGCCCCCACACCTGCCACCTGGCTCTGCGGCAGCATCCCCGATGTACAATTCATTCACGATGCGCCGTATGCGCTTCTTACCGCGAATCGCTCTCTGTCTGCTGTTGCTGACGCAACTGCAAGCCGCTTCGCGCAAGCCGCTCAACAAGCGCATTGCCGCTCTGATTGAGCCCGCCGACCTGGCGCGTGGCTTCTGGGGCATCGAGATCGTTTCGCTTCCCTCCGGCAAATTGCTTTACGCCCACGACGCCGACAAGTTGTTCACTCCGGCGTCCAATACCAAGCTGTTCACTACCGCCGCCGCCATGGCGCTGATTGGACCGGACTATACATTCCGCACCACCGTCGAAACCAACGGGACCCTCGATACCCACGGACGGCTCACTGGCGATTTAGTTCTGGTGGGACGCGGCGATCCGAACCTTTCGGGCCGCAAGTTGCCCTATGCCCAGCATACCGAACGCAACGATCATCCCATTCGCGTGCTTGAGCAGTTGGCCGATACCCTGGCGCAAAAAGGAGTGAAGTACGTGGACGGCGACATCATCGCCGACGATTCTTATTTCGCCTTCGAACGTTACGGCGAAGGTTGGAGCCAGGACGATCTGGTATGGGCCGACGGCGCGCCCGTCTCCGCGCTCACCATCAACGACAACGTGATCTTCGTAAACATCCTGCCCGCCGATCGCGCCGGCGACCGGGCATTTGTCAGCATCACGCCATTTGCCGATTACTACCGCATCGACAATCGCATCATGACCACGCCCGCCGGCACCGGCCGCAAGATCTTCATCAATCGCGAACCCGGAGCCACCACCCTCACCCTTTGGGGCAACATGCCGCTCGGGGATGCCGGAGCCAATGAGGCTCTTGCTATCGAGGATCCAGCAGAGTTTGCCGCCGGGTTGCTGCGCCAGTTACTCGAAGTGCGTGGCATCGCGGTCTATGGCAGGCAAAAAACCAGACACACCGAGCTCTCCAGTCTTTCTACCTTGACGGTGACCGCGTCGGCCGCAGCCCGCGGCGGCGATGAACCCGCCCGCGCTTTCCAAAGCCAGCCGCTGGTGCTGGCCAGCTATCAATCGAAACCGCTGATCGAGGACGTTCGGGTCATCAACAAGGTCAGTCAGAATCTGCACGCGGAAATTCTGCTGCGCTTGTTGGGACGCGAAAAAGGAACGGCAGGCACAGTCGAAGGCGGACTCGAAGTGTTGCGGGGATTTCTCAACCAGGCCCAGATCACGCCCGATCAATATTCCTTCTACGATGGCTCGGGTCTCTCGCGTCAAAACCTGGTGACCCCACACGCTGTAGTCGAGTTACTCAGATACGCCGACTCGCAACCCTGGGGTTCAAGTTTTCTCGATACTCTGCCTCTGTCCGGGACCGACGGCTCGCTTTCCAATCGCTTCAAGGATGTGGAAGCGCAAGGGCGGGTACACGCCAAGACTGGGTCTCTCGGCGGGGTCAAAACCCTCTCCGGTTATGCCCTAACCCGGCACGGCGATCGCGTGGCTTTTTCGATTCTGTCGAATAACTTCAACCAGCCCGACAAACGCATTAACGAAGTCATCGACCACATCGTCGCCGAAATCCTGGACGACGACAAACCCAAAAAATAATGCTCGCGCAAAACCCGCAAATTAGCTCCGCGGCATCCTTCTGGCTTGACGGCTGCGCATACCGCGCGCCGCGCCGGGACCGGTGCCGGTTGGAGGCTTCCGCATCCCTTCCAGCAGGTCTTTCAGAATCACTGCATTGTTTTGCTGTTCGTTTCTGGAGGCAAACAGTAGAGTCAATTTTCTCCTCTTCCCGGCCAGACGATACAGTTTCGCCAGAGCCTCCGAGGCTTCGGGTAAGGCCAACTCTTTAAGGTAGCGATTGCGGAATGAGATCCAGCTTTCAGGACGCGCATGAAACCATTTACGCAGCTCATCCGATGGCGCCAGTTCGCGCAACCAGGCGTCCAACTCTGCCTGGCGGTGGCTGACACCGCGCGGCCACAGCCGGTCTACCAGGACGCGATAGCCATCGCCGTGCGCGGGCTTCTCGTAAACTCGCTTGACCGTTACGCGTTTGATAGCGGCGGGCATGGTGCGTGCTCTAGTATTGTACTTCCGCCTTAGTGCTCAGGGATTACGTTTTGAGGAACCTATGCGTCGTTCACGTTCTCGGATCTCGCCCGTCCCGGCTGTGGCCACCTGGTTCAGCCTTGCGGTCATGGCGATCTTCGTGATCGTATTCGTTGGCTGCGATGTGCAGCGGCGCCAGAGCGACGCCGAGCTTCACCTCAACCCGCAACAGGCCGCCGGGCGCCGCCTCTACGACCAACATTGTGATCGCTGCCACGAAGCTTACTCCTCCCGCGACAAAAAAGGACGAAGCCTGCAGGGAGTCTTCAAGAAGCAGTTCCTACCGCAAAGTGGAATGCCGGCGAACGACGAACGTGTCCAGGAACTGATACTGACCGGACGCAACATGATGCCGGCCTTCAGCCAGGCAATGTCGAAACAGGAGATTCAGGACGTTCTGGCCTATCTCCACACCCTCTAAGCGGCATCATGTGGCGCGGGCGCCCTCGCCCGCGAAAAAGGTAAGAGCGTAACGAGACTCGTCCAGGTTCTCTACTCTTTGATTCGTTGACCTCGCTGCTTGCGAAAGCCGCGCGGGCGTGGGCGCCCGCGCCACACCAGCTTTAGCGGTGACGCACGCGGCGGGATGGTCTGGCCGCAGGTTCGGCGTGTTCAACTTCTTCGCCCAGGGGTACGGCAAGCGGCAGGGGCGCCGCCGATCTCGATCCTTGATATTTGCTTCTCGCTGCCATCAATTTGCCCAGGTCTTCGCGACCTAAAGGTTGCTGCCGCCCCAGCAAATGCGTGACCAGCGCAATCTGGGCGAAGTGCTCGACCGTTTCCATCTTCATGTACGCGTGATGCAGGTCGGGGCCATATGCAACCACGCCGTGATTCGACATCAGGATGGCATCGTAATCCCGGACCAGCGGTTCAAGCGCATCGGTAAGTTCCGGAGTTCCCGGCGTTCCATATTTGGCTAGAGGGATCGAACCCAGACCAATCACCACTTCGCACACCAGCGGCTGGTTCAGCGCCATACCCGCTGCGGCAAAACCGGTGGCGGTCGCAGGATGGGCATGCACCACTCCTCGGACGTCCGGCCGCAGCTTGTAAATCAGAAGGTGCATCGCAATTTCGCTGGAAACTTCGCGCCGCCCCTCCACCCGCTTGCCATCCATATCCACGACCACCAGGTCGGAAGGCTTCATCATGCTCTTGCACATGGCCGTGGGCGTGGCCAGTATCTGACGCTCATTCAGGCGCACCGAAAGATTGCCGTCCATGGCGGCCACATAGCTGCGCTCGTGCAGCGCCCGGCCAAAGAGAACAATTTCGCGCCGATATTGACGTTCACTAGTCATGGTTACGGGAAGGGAAAATGAAAGCCCCGGCTGTTTCCGCGTATGGTAACCCAAGCGATTGGCGCTTACAACGTCGTTTACAGACAATTACATTCCGTTGTCTCGGCCGTGGCGGAGGCTTTCAGGTGCGCAGCCGCGGAAATCTATAATGAAGTAGCGTGCTGGTTTCCGATTTCAACTTTTCACTTCCCGAAGAACTTGTCGCCCAGGAACCCTTGCCTGACCGGGCAGGCTCGCGATTGCTGCATTTGAATCGCGCCAGCCAGGCGCTGGTCGATTCCCGATTTCGTGATTTCCCCGACCTGCTCCGGCCGCAGGATCTGGTCGTATTCAACAACACTCGGGTGTTTCCCGCGAGATTGTTTGGAAGAAGGGGCGGCAGCAGAGCACAGCCGCTCAGCCCGGCCAATCCAGCCTCGCGCGAATTCCTTGGCGGCAAGATTGAAGTTCTCCTGACCCGGCAACTCTCCATCGAACCGAACGAATGGGAGTGTCTGGTCCGGCCGGGACGGAAGATTGGCGTAGGTGAGCAACTATTTTTCGGACGATCGGGAGAAGATCAAGATAAACATGATCTGCAGGCGGAGGTTGTTGCTCGCGGCAGTTTTGGAGAGCGCCGCATCCGCTTTGCTCCTGTTCCTGATTTCTTCGCTGAAATCGAACATGTCGGCCACGTGCCGCTCCCTCCTTATATTAGCCGTCCCGACAGTCCCACTGACCGCGGACGTTACCAGACCGTCTATGCGCGGGAAAGCGGTTCGGTCGCAGCCCCAACCGCGGGTCTGCACTTCACTCCAGAAATTCTGGCTCGCTTGGATGAACGAGGTATCGAGACAACAGCATTGACTCTGCATGTGGGCCTCGGAACCTTCCAGCCCGTACGAGAAGAGCGTGTGGAAGATCACAGGCTGCATCGCGAACCCTATTCCATTTCCACCGAAGCCGCCACCGCGATCAATCGGGCTCTGGATATGAAACGGCGGGTTATTGCAGTCGGGACCACCACGGTTCGGACCCTGGAATACTCCGCCGCGAAATCCGGCCGGGTAAACGCTGGCACCGGCGAGGCCGACATCTTTATCTATCCTGGTTATCAGTTTCGCGTGGTAAGCGCGCTGCTCACTAACTTCCATCTACCGCAATCCACATTATTAATGCTGGTTTGCGCCTTCGCCGGCCGGCAACCGGTGCTTGACGCATATCAACATGCCATATCCGGGCGATACCGGTTTTATTCCTATGGAGACTGCATGTTTGTAGACTAGCGCCGCCGCCCGGTGTGTGGAATATACTAACCGTGCAGGAAGCAAAACATGGACACTCGAGCTCAATCAAAGCCCGTCGCTATTCAGGACTTCGTCGCCGAGCTGCGAACTTTTCCCGAGGCCGCTTTCAGCCGCATCGACCAGATACTACGATTTCTCGAAACTACTCCGGTCGCTTCCGACACGCTCGCCTCTTATCTCACCTGGGACCGCCAGCATTACACCCGCAACCTGATTGACAAGACGCCGCTCTACGAACTGGTGGCCATTTGCTGGGAAGTGGGCCAGGCCAGTTCGATCCACAATCACCGCGAGCAAAATTGCTGGATGGCGGTGCCCGCAGGACGTCTGCGCGTAGAAAATTTTAAAACCATCTCGCAGAATCTTGAGGATGGCACCTGCAAACTGGAAACCGCCGACACCGTGGAAATGAATCCTCGCCAGCCATGCGCTGTCGATCCCCACGAACCGGTTCACCGCGTCTACAATCCCCGTGAATTCGACCAGCGCGCGGTAAGCCTGCACGTGTACTCCCGCCCCTTCGACACCTGCGTCGTCTATTCGCAGGAGCAAGGCACCTGCGGGGTAATCAAACTTCACTACCAAACCGAATACGGCCAACCCACCAGGTAACTGAGAACCGGGAACTAAGAACTGACAACTGGTTTTATTAACTCGGTTTTTCGAACTCTGATTTTTGAAACGCTGATTCTTCAAACTCTGATTTTTCAAACTAATCTTTACCGGCCGTCCCCGAGAGCCGGTCTTGAAAGATGGTCTGGAACAACCCCTTTTCCAGCCCTGATCCAGAACTATTCTCCTGCTAAACTGGGACGTTGCCTCCGAGAAGCAAATCTTCGAGTGCCCAGGTCGAAAGCGTTCCGGTCCCGGCTTCCCCGGCAAAGCTTACTGCCACCGACGGCCGCCGCATCTTCCTCATGGACACGATGTCTTTCATCTTTCGCGCCTATCACGCCATGTCGCGAACCCGCGGAATGTCCACCAAGACCGGCCTGCCGACAGCGGCCACCTACGTCTTCGTCAACATGTTGCGAAAACTGCGCGAGGACTTCTCGCCGGAATACCTGGCTGCAGTATTCGACGTGGCCGCCCCGACTTTCCGCGATCAAGCCGCGGAAGCCATCACCAAGGTGCGCAAGTTCGATCTCAAGACCCAAACTTTTCAGGAAATCGAATACCGGGGTTACAAAGCTAACCGCAACGAAATGCCCGCCGAGTTGGTGCAGCAGGTTCCCTACATCCGGCGTGCGCTCGAGGCTTATCGCATCCCGATTCTGGAGTTATCCGGCTACGAGGCCGACGATGTGATCGGGACGCTGGCCCGCAAAGCGGTCGCGCAGTCATACCTGGTCTACGTGGTCTCGAGCGACAAAGACATGCTGCAACTGGTCAATGACCGGGTGCTGGTGCTGAATCCACCCAAAGACAATTTGATTTGTGACGCCGCCAAAGTGGAAGAAATTCTGGGGGTTCCGCCGCAGCGCGTTGTGGACGTGATGGCCTTGCGCGGCGACTCCGTCGACAATATTCCCGGCGCTCCGGGAATCGGCGACAAGGGGTCAGTCGATCTCATCAAGCGTTTCGGAACAGTGGAACAGGCGCTTGACCGCGCTTCTGAGGTGGAAAAGAAGTCCTATCGCGAATCGCTCGAGAACAATCGCGACATTGTGCTGTTCAGTAAGCGCATGGCCACCATCGACTGCGATGTTCCGGTCGATCTGAATGTGGATGCGATGCGTGCCGGCGCTCCCGACATCGATGCGTTGCGCGACCTTTTCACCGAACTCGAGTTCACTTCCCTGCTCAAGGAACTACTGCCGGTGGTCGAAGTAACGGAAGCGCACTACACCGAGGCCAGTTCATCCACGGAAGTCGCCGCCGTACTGAAGAAAGTCTCCTCCTCAAATCCGTTAGCGGTCGCCATCGATGCGGAAATCTTTGCTCCCGCCGAAAAAGAGGAAGAGGAACTCGACGATTCGCAAGCCAGCATGTTGCCGCTCACTGTTCCTCCGGTTGCGGTCGCGCCGGTGAGAAATCTCGCCATTTCATCGAGCGCCGGCTTCGCCATGACCGTGCCCATGCAGGGAGAATCCGCTGCGGAATTGCGTACAGCTCTCGAAGATGAAGATCTGCCGAAAGCGGTTCACGACTACAAGGCTGCGATTCACGCACTGGAAACGCAAGGCATCAACCTGCGCGGGGTACAGCACGATCCCATGTTGTATTCCTATCTGCTCGATCCCACCTACTCCTCGCACCGTTTGGCTGAAGTAGCGCTACGCCGCTTTAACCTCAAGCTCGGCGGCGCACTCGCGGAATCCGCCGACATTACCGGACGCTTCACCGCCTCGCTGCGTCGTGAGATTGAAAATTCAGGATTGCTGAAGCTCTACGAAGAAATCGATCTTCCCCTGGTGCAGGTGCTGGCCGGAATGGAGCACGCCGGAGTCAAAATCGATCGCGAAGTGTTGAAGGAAATGTCGTCCCGGCTGGAGCGTGAGGTCGAGGCCAAGGCCCGCGAAATTTACCAGCAATCGGGATCGGAGTTCAACATCAACTCTCCCAAGCAACTGGGAGACATGTTGTTCAACAAAATGAACTTGCCCAAGCCGGTCAAATACGGCAAAGGCAAAATGATTTCGACCGCGGTCGATGTCCTGGAGCAGCTTGCCCTGACCCACGACATCGCCCGCATGGTGCTGGAATATCGCCAGCTTTCAAAACTCAAATCGACTTACGTGGACGCCTTGCCGGCCTTGCTGAATCCCGCCACCGGGCGCCTGCACACCACATTCGGTCAGACCGGAACCGCCACCGGACGCCTGTCATCGGCCAATCCCAACCTGCAAAATATTCCCATCCGCACCGAACTTGGACGCGAGATTCGCGCCGCCTTCACCGTAGAACCCGGCCACATTCTGATGGCGGCGGACTATTCCCAGATCGAACTGCGGCTGCTCGCCCACTTCTCCCAGGATCCATTGCTGGTCGAAGCGTTTCGTCGCGGCGACGACATTCACACCCTCACCGCTTCGCAAGTCTTCGGCGTGCCTCCGCTCATGGTCACTGCCGATCATCGCCGCCAGGCCAAAGTCGTGAATTTTGGCATCGTGTACGGGCTCTCTGCGTTCGGCCTTTCGCAAACCCTCGGCATCGAGCCCCGGGAAGCCAAACAATTTATCGACGCCTATTTCGAAAAGTATCAGGGTGTGCGCGCGTTCATCGATAAGACGCTGGAAGAAGCCCGGCGCGAACAGAAAGTCAAAACCTTGTTCGGACGCGTCCGCCCGATTCCCGACATCAATAGTAAAAACACAAATCAGCGCGGTTTCGCCGAACGCACCGCGGTCAACACACCGCTGCAAGGCACCGCTGCGGATCTCATCAAAATCGCCATGATCCGCATCGATGCCGCCATTCGCCAGCGCGAATTGAAATCTAGCATGACCCTGCAGGTCCACGATGAACTGGTCTTTGAAGTCCCGGAAAGCGAAATGGACACCATGCGCACCCTGGTGCGCGAGCAGATGGAAAATGTCCATCCGCTCTCGGTTCCATTGCTGGTTGAGATTGGAGTAGGAAAAAACTGGCGCGATCTGGATTAAGGACGTCGCAGATATTCCGCTTACGCTCCCAGTGAACTTTTAATTGCTCCCGCAATGTTCTGCGCCAGCACCTTCATCTTCTCTTCTGACTCCGCTTCGATCATCACCCGCGCCAATGCTTCGGTGCCCGAGTAGCGGACCACAACACGGCCGTTCCCGTTCAACTCACGTTCGGCCGCCTCGATCGCCTTTTGGATTTCCGGCACTTTGGCAAAGGGAACCTTCTCGCGCACCCGCACGTTCTGAATCATCTGCGGAAAGACTTTGAGGTCGCTGACCAACTCCGCCAGCGGCTTGCCGGTCCGAGCCATCGTCTCCATCACCCGCAGCGCGGTCAGCAATCCATCCCCGGTAGTAGCTTCTCCATCCCGGAAAATGATGTGGCCGGATTGCTCTCCGCCCAGCACCGCGCCGCTCTTCTGCATCTCCTCCAGCACGTACTTGTCTCCGACGTTGGCCCGCAGCATGCGCACTCCGGAATTGCGCAACGCAATTTCCAGCCCCATGTTCGACATGGTGGTCGCGACCACGGTTTCCCCGGGGAGCGCTCCGAATGATTTCATATCGCGTGCCGCCATCAGCAAGACTGCGTCACCGTTGACCACGTGACCATGGCCGTCGCAAAAAAGCGCGCGGTCGGCATCGCCATCGAAAGTCACGCCCAGATCGAATTCCCCGGACTGCTCCGCCACCGCTTTGGCAATCGTTTCCGGATGCAACGCGCCGCAAGTTTCGTTGATATTTTTGCCGTCAGGCTTGCAGCTCAGGAAGGTCGCCTGAATTCCGCACAGTTCGAACAATTGCGGCGCTTCCGCCGCGGCCGCGCCATTGGCGCAATCCACCAGCACTCGCAACTTGCTCAAGTCGGCGCGCACCGTCTTGGCCAGCCATTCGATGTACGCGTGCCGCAACTCGGCCTGTCCCGGCAGGCTGGCGGAGGCGGGGAGTGCCGAATCCACATGGGCTTCGGGACTTTGCAACAAGGCGAAAATTTCCTGCTCGATGGCGATCTCATGGGCGTCAGGCAACTTGTATCCGTCGCCCGAAAACACCTTGATGCCATTGTCCGTCCATGGATTGTGCGACGCCGAAATCACCACACCGGCGGAATATTTGCGCGAGCGCGCCAGGTACGCTACTCCCGGCGTAGTGATCACGCCAGCGCTGTGCACTTCAATCCCGCTGGCGGCCAGGCCCTGCATCACCCGGTCCGCAATCCATGAACTTGATTCCCGCGTGTCTTGCCCGATCACCGCCCGCCCCGATCCCCCGGAGCGTTTGAGATCATGGCCCAGTGCGCGGCCAATCATGTAGGTGCTGTCCTGGGTCAGGGGAAATTCGCCGGCGACGCCGCGAATCCCATCGGTACCGAATAGTTGTCGTGTCTGAGTTGTCATGCTGAATTGAGAATACTTATCGGCCGCCGGTTCCGGCCGGAACTCTTTCCATGATAACCGTGACTCGCACCGGATTGGGATTCATCACCTGCACCAGGGGATCAGAAACGTAAGCATGGCGCACGAACGTGGCCCGTTCCATGGTTCCACTCGCGTCTACCGGATCGGTGATCGCTGCTTCCACCGCCTCCACCCGTTTCTGCGGCCCGCTGATGGTGATCGTCGATGGCTCAGAGTCGATTCGTCCGATTTCGTAACCGGCAGCAAAGTTGCCAAACACCCGCGGACGAACCGGAACCTGCCGCGTCAACCGGTTGTCGAAGGTGAGGTGAAACTGGCTGGGAATGACCTGCACGATTTCCAGTTCGCGTGGCTTATGGATTTGCTCCGCGGTCAGATCGAAGGTTCGCTCCCCGGCTTTCATCTCCCCGAGTTCGATCTCGGCGGAAATATCCGCTGGCTGCAGACGCCGCACAATGCGCTGCGGTCCCCGTACCCGAAGCTGCGCCTGGGGAATATTTTCGCTGCTGATTTCCAGATTCTCCGGGATATTGCGGAACTCGATCGGCAGAGTCACCGCAATTTCTGCCGGCGGATCGCTGGCCACCGCCATCCACAACCCCACCGCCAGCGCCAGTGAAAGCAATTTGATTCCGAAGTTGTGCAGCACATGCCGGTGAAAAAAGTCGCCCATGGTTAGCGCTCGCTCCCCGGCCCGGTCCGCGATTCGCCGCCACGCTGCAGCGATATTCCTTGAGAGTCATCTTCGCTGTTCGAAAGGTCCTCGCCGCCATTTGTCATGGGAGTCGGCAGGGTGGATGGAGGCACGTATCGCCGCAACAATTCTCCAATGCGTTCGCGCAATTGTTCCACGGTAAGATCGCGTTCGATGGTCCCCCCAACTGCCAGGCTGATGGCCCCGGTTTCTTCCGAGACAATCACAGCGATCGCATCGGTTTCTTCCGTCACCCCGATTCCCGCCCGATGACGTGTGCCCAGTTGAGTCGAGAGCACCGGATTCATCGAAAGCGGCAAGAAACACGCCGCCGCCGAAATCCGGTCTTTTTGCACGATCACGGCGCCATCGTGCAAGGGAGCGCTGGGACGAAAAATTGTCGCCAGCAGATCGTAGGAAAGTCGAGCGTCAAGCGGCACCCCACTCTCAATGTAGGTGCGCAATCCGATTTCGCGCTCAATCACGATCAGCGCCCCAGTCTGGTTTTGCGAAAACAGATTGGCGGCCAGAACGATGTCGTCGTAAGCGTCGGCTTCAGCCGAAGGCGAGCGGCTGCGCAGCAGCCTGCGGCCCAGCCGGGCTAAAGCCTGGCGAATCTCTCCCGCAAAAATCACGATCAGGGCGAACACCGCGTAAGGCAACATGGTGCTCAGCAGCCAGTTCAAGGTGACCAGTTCGCCCGCACGCGAAAAATAAAATGCCAGCGCCAGCGCCGCCACCCCGACCAGCATGTAGGCGGCGCGCGTCCCCTTGATCAGGGCCAGCAACTCGTAAATGATCAACGCCACCAGCAGAATGTCGACGACCGAAATCATCGACAAATGCGGCCACGGCGCCCACAAAAACTTCACTTGCTGCCTCTTTCAAAAAATATCAGAAGCTGAACAGGGACGGGACTATTGTAATCCAGAGCTGGCTATGTTGATCGAAATAAAGGCTTTGTAAAGAAGCGTGCATGGTGTGGGGCGGGGGCCCCCACCCGCTGCCGTCGACTTAGTTTTAAATTTGCTTCTGATCTTGAATTTGACTTGTTTTGATTTTCATTCCAATTCTCAGCTGGGGAAAGCCGGACTAACCGGCCTCCTGCAAAAGGCCGAAATCGGCGGCCGAGGGTGACCGCCGCACATCCGGGCTTAGCCCGCCCGCTTCACCGTTGCCGTAACCGACCCCTTAGCCAACCGCGCCGAAATATCGTCACCGGCTTTCACCTGCTCCGCATCCTTTAAAAGCACGCCCGAAGAATCAAACACCAGCGCATATCCGCGATCAAGAATGGCCAGCGGTGACAGCGCTTCCAACTGTCCTGTGAATTGATTGAGAATCCCTCTTCGCCGCAAAAGCAAAGTCCGCGCCGTCGCCGCCAATGCCGCCACACCGGCATCAAGTTCTTTGTGGATGCCCGCCAACATGCGCCGCACATCATAGTGACGGACCGCGGCCGCCGCCAGCTCCAATCGCCGCAATTGCCGTTCCAGACCCTGCCGCTGCGCCCGTTCCAGCCGGTTCTTCAGATCGTCCAGCTTCTGCTGCCGCCGGTTGATCACGTCAACCATGCGCCCGAATGCCCCGTGCTGCGCCAGTTCAGTCAGCGCTTGTCGCCCCATCAGCAACCGGTAGCGCATGCCCCGTACCAGTCGCTGGCGCAGCGCTTCCGCCTGATCCTCAACTTCCTGCCGCGAACGGATGACCAGTTCGGCCGCAGCCGAAGGGGTCGGTGCCCGCAGATCGGCCACGAAATCGATAATTGTGAAATCAGTCTCGTGCCCGACCGCCGAAATCACTGGGATCAATGAAGCCGCTACCACTCGCGCCAGGCCTTCGTGATTGAACGCCGCCAGATCTTCCGCCGACCCGCCGCCCCGCGCCACGATGATTACGTCCACATTGCGCGCTTTGTTGAAATAGCGAATGCCCGTGCCCACCTCAGAGCTCGCCGCCTCGCCCTGAACCTGCGCGGGAAAAATCAAAACCCCGACCGTGTGATGTCGGCGAAGCAAAATGTTAAGGATGTCGCGCAACGCCGCCGCCTGCGGAGAGGTCACAATCCCGATCCGTCGCGGCAATGTCGGAATCGGCTTCTTGCGCGCGGAATCAAACAGCCCCTCGGCTTCGAGCTTCGCCTTCAGCTGCTCGAATGCCACCTGTAGCGCGCCCGCGCCCTTGGGCTCAAGATACTCCGCGGAAATCTGCAGCTCGCCGCGATCCTCATAGATCGTGACCCGCCCGCGCAGCACCACCTGCATCCCGTTCTCGGGACGAAACCGCAGCAACCGTGCCTGCGAACGAAACATCACCGCGCGGATCTGCGAGTTCTGATCTTTCAGAGTGAAATACAAATGCCCGGAGTCATGCGCCCGGAAGTTCGATATTTCCCCCTCCACCCAGGTATCGCCATACTCGCGCTCGAGATGCGTGCGCACCGCCGCCACCAGATCGCGCACTGTCCACACGCGTCGCTCCGGAGGCTTAAAACTGAATCCGAGTTGGTCGGCTAGTTCCATGTAGGGAGGGCGCCCTCGCCCGCCGCCTTTGAGGTTGGTTGAGATCCGCTACGTGTTCTCATCATCGCCGCAACCGCCCAATCAAATACATCACCACCGACAACACCACACTGACCACAATCGAAGTCGCCAGCGGAAAATAAAACGTACTGTTCTTGCCCCGGTAAACAATATCCCCGGGCAACCGGCCCAGGGAAATGTTTGTCCGCCCCAAAAGCATGAGCGCAATCCCGGCAACGATCGCCACCGCTCCGGCTACCACCAGCAATTTCCCCAGATCGCTCATGCCATCCAGTCTAAACCGTTCTCCATAGCTTCTAGGTCTTCTCTGGGTAGTGCTAAAATCGCGCCCGATGAATCCTCGTAGCCTTCTTCTTTCACTGCTGTTCGTCGCCGTTCTCGCCGCAGCCCAAGCCCCGGCTCCCATCATCGAGATCACCGCCGAGCCCAGTCATCACCTGCTGTTCCAGAACCAATATGCCCGCGCCTTCAAGATCGACCTGGCGCCGCACGCAGCCATGCTCGTGCACCATCACCGCTACGATTACATCTTCGTCGTTCTCGCCCAGTCGAAAATCGAAAACGACATCGTCGGCAAAGATCCGTTCCTGCGCAGCTTTCAGGAGGGTGAAACCGTGTTCGTTCCCGGCCCCTTCGCCCACACCGCAAAGAATCTCACCGACAAACCCTTCCAGGTCGTTGCCGTCGAACTGCTGCAGGGCGACAAGATCCAACCTGCCCCCAAGTGGGACGAAGAACGCGGCCTCCACATCCTCAACGGCGGCACCCAGGACATCCTCTACGTAAAAGACGGCGTCCGCGTCACCGACCTGCAACTCAATCCCGGCGGCATCCTGCCCAAACATCATCACAACGGACCGCACGTCGTGGTCGCCATCACCGATCTGGATCTGCGCAGCGACGTCGGAGGCAAAGGCCCATCTAAAGTTGAAATGAAGGCTGGAGAAGCCGCCTGGGTGAAAGCCGGCGCAACCCACACTCTGACCAACACAGGCACCCACGACGCAAGACTAATCACCCTGGAATTTCCATAGGATATAGTTCGTGTGGCCGCGGGCG
>CAVTDQ010000007.1:0-805000 GCA_963733545.1 Terriglobia bacterium | reverse complement strand
GGCCGAACGGGTGTTTGTTGAAAAAAGCTCCGATGAGCTGAGGGTAGGGGTGAAAGGCTAATCAAATTCCGTGATAGCTCGTTCTCTCCGAAATAGCTTTAGGGCTAGCCTCGTGTGATTTGTCGTGGTGGTAGAGAACTGAATGGACTATGGGGCTTTCCAGCTTACAGAATCCAATCAAACTTCGAATGCCATAGAACAACAAGCACGGGAGTCAGACGGCGGGGGCTAAGCTTCGTCGTCGAGAGGAAAACAGTCCAGATCGCCTGCTAAGGTCCCCAAATTCAAGCTAAGTGGGAAAGGAAGTCGGAACGCCCAGACAGCCAGGAGGTTGGCTTAGAAGCAGCCATCCTTTAAAGAAAGCGTAATAGCTCACTGGTCAAGCGGTCCGGTGCCGACAATATAACGGGGCTCAAGCTTGGTACCGAAGCAGCGAATGCACATCTTTACGGGTGTGCGTGGTAGGAGAGCATTCTCAACAGTTTGAAGCTAGACTGAAAAGACTGGTGGACGGTTGAGAAGAGACCCTGCCGGCATAAGTAGCGATAACGGAGGTGGGAACCCTCCGCGCCGAAAGTCTAAGGTTTCCTGAGAAAGGTTAATCCGCTCAGGGTCAGTCGGATCCTAAGGTGAGGCCGAAAGGCGTAACCGATGGACATCCGGTTAATATTCCGGAACTCCCTTGTATTCGTTATTACGATGGGGTGACGCAGTAGGATAAGCAGGCCGTCCTATGGCTATGACGGTTGATGCGTGTAAGGTGTTTCTCGTAGGAAAATCCGCGAGGAAGTTATCACTGAGACGCAAAACAGTACTCCGTATGGAGGAAAGCTGCTGATTCCACACTGCCAAGAAAAACCTCTAAGGAGAAGATAAGGGATCCGTACCTCAAACCGACACAGGTAGACGAGGAGAATATCCTAAGGCGCTCGTGAGAACAGTTGGTAAGGAACTCGGCAAATTAACCCCGTAACTTCGGGAGAAGGGGTGCCGCATTAGGGTGTTAAAGCCCGAAGCGGCCGCAGAGAAATGCGCACTGCGACTGTTTAACAAAAACACAGGTCTCTGCAAAGTCGAAAACGACGTATAGGGGCTGACGCCTGCCCGGTGCTGGAAGGTTAAAGGGAGAGGTCAACCGCAAGGTGAAGCTTCGAACTGAAGCCCCAGTGAACGGCGGCCGTAACTATAACGGTCCTAAGGTAGCGAAATTCCTTGTCGGGTAAGTTCCGACCTGCACGAATGGCGTAACGAAAGTGCGACTGTCTTGCCGACTGACACGGCGAACTTGTAGTGCCGGTGAAGATGCCGGTTGCCCGCAACTAGACGGAAAGACCCCGTGCACCTTTACTATACCTTTACTATGAACTATGGCACTTGCTGCGCAGGATAGGTGGGAGGCTTTGATTCCAGGCTCTCGGGCTTGGAGGAGCCAACGGTGAGATACCACCCTGCGAGTTCTGTGGTTCTAACCTACTCCCGTAAACCGGGAGAGGGACATAGTAAGGCGGGTAGTTTGACTGGGGCGGTCGCCTCCTAAACGGTAACGGAGGCGCGCGAAGCTACGCTCAGGCTGTTTGGAAATCAGCCGACGAGTGCAAAAGCATAAGCGTGGTTGACTGCGAGTCCTACAAGACGAGCAGGTACGAAAGTAGGCTTTAGTGATCCGGTGGTTCTGCATGGAAGGGCCATCGCTCAACGGATAAAAGGTACGCCGGGGATAACAGGCTGATCGGAGCCAAGAGTTCATATCGACGCTCCGGTTTGGCACCTCGATGTCGGCTCATCGCATCCTGGAGCTGTAGAAGGTTCCAAGGGTTAGGCTGTTCGCCTATTAAAGCGGTACGTGAGCTGGGTTCAGAACGTCGCGAGACAGTTCGGTCCCTATCTGTTGTGGGCGCAGGAGATTTGAGAGGACCTGTCCTTAGTACGAGAGGACCGGGATGGACGAACCTCTTGTGTTCCAGCTGTCGTGCCAACGGCATAGCTGGGTAGCGAAGTTCGGTTGTGATAACCGCTGAATGCATATAAGCGGGAAGCACTCCTCAAGATGAGATCTCCCAACCCGTAAGGGATAAGAAGGGCCCAGGAAGACCACCTGGTTGATAGACGGGAAGTGAAAGCGCAGTAATGTGTGAAGCTTACCCGCACTAATCGCCCGTTCGGCTTGACCATAAAATTTACTCGGTGCATTAAACCAGCTGTCAGCTCTTAGCTTTCAGCCTTCAGCTAGAACCTGAGCTGAATGAAAGCAGCGTTTTTCTCATCCGCTCGAACCTGGGATGGAAGTTAGAAAAACACGCTGACACTGGGCGCCGACGAGTTTGTGAAAGCAAGCTAGCCTTGGTAGCAGTGGTTGAAATCGGAAGTAAACCAAGAAGAAAGTAAGCCACACCCAATCTATTCAGTTGTGAGGCATCGACCTCACGATCTTTGAAAATCAGCTCTTAGCTGTCAGCTCTCAGCTTGTCCTCAGAAATCGGAGACTCTGAGAGCGGCAGTTGTGGGCGAATCTTACAAGTTTGCAGCGCGCATTGCGGACCAGTGCGAAGTCCGCACGGCAGACTAGCTGAAAGCTGACGGCTGATAGCTGACGGCTGCTACGAGTTGTCGGTGATCTTACCGCGGGGGATCCACCCGTTCCCATACCGAACACGGAAGTTAAGCCCCGCAGGGCCGATTGTACTGCACGCGAAAGTGTGTGGGAGAGTAGGTCGTCGCCGGCTTAAATAAAGGCCATTGAGAGAAATCTGCTGGCCTTTTCCTTTTGTGGTTGGGGCGTCATGTCTAGTGGCGGACCGACCATGGCAAACCTCGATTGGTCGCAATGTCCGGCAGTGGAAAGCATTCCCGGCAAAGTAAGCGGCGCGTGGGTGTTGAAAGGCACGCGCATGCCGGTATCCGCCATCTTCGAGAATCTGGAAGCTGGAGCGAATATCGACCACATCATGGAGTGGTATGACGGCCTTGATCGCGAACAAGTCAAAGCCGTTATCGAGTTTGCCGCCCGCAGCCTCGACAAACACCTGCCTGTGCGTCGTAGGGTTTACATCGATGCGCATCCTATTTGACCAGGCGACGCCTGTTCCGATCCGCTCCCACTTGGAAGGACATGAGGTGCGCACGGCCGCTCAGAAGGTTGGACACGCTCAAGAATGGCGAATTGCTTTCCGCCGCAGAAGCTTCTGGATTCGATATATTCCTGACTACGACAAGAACATCCGCTATCAGCAAAATCTGTCGCAAAGAAAATCGCCATCGTGGTTCTCGCCGAGCAGCAATGGCCACGAGTTCGGCCTCACGTTCGACTCGTGCTGGATGCTATCAACGCAGCAACTCCGGGAAGTCAGATGGAAGTGGATTTCCCAGACGAGCCACGGTGAGAACGTCCCGAACGGATCCCTCGCCTAAGGCGCTCGGGATTTCGGCTGTGGGCTCCCGCTTCGCTCACGCCCGCAAGACGCCTCAAGTTAAGCCCCGCAGGGCCGATTGTACTGCACGCGAAAGTGTGTGGGAGAGTAGGTCGTCGCCGGCTTAAATAAAGGCCATTGAGAGACATCTCGATGCCTTTTCCTTTTGTGGGGTTAGCGAGTAGTGGTTGTCTCCATTTGGAACCGGGCAGACTCAATTTCCACTCGAATTACACCAGTTCTTCCGAACCATCTGACCGTCACAGTTGGTTCAACAGGCGACTCCAGTTTGCTGGAGAGCTTATAAACAAAAATAGCCTTTCCACGAGAACGAGGTCGCGAGCCTCGGCGGGTAAGTTATTCGTGCCGCGTCTAAAAGTCACAAACAGGGCCGCGTCCGCCTTCTGCGAATACGGGAGCCTTCTGCGGTACCCGTACTTCGCGATTGTCTGGTTGATAGACATGCTGGACCGATTGTGTGGGGCGGCCGCCCCGGCCGCCTTCAGCCCGTAGCGTAACCGGGCCCAATGATCTCTGTCTGTGACATTTGAACACGGGATGTAAATGCCTCCGAAAAGATGCTGTCTTGCCGAGGGACAGCTCGCGGACGAGGGCGCCCGCGCCACACGTGTTTGGGAGAGTAGTTCGTCGCCAGCTTAAATGCAGGCCCACGTTGCGAAAGACGAGTAGCCTTTTCCATTGTGGGCTATTCCTGGATTCGTGGTTTATACAGTTTGAATTGGACGTTGTCCGCCATCAATCTGTAATAGTCGCGTACAGTCTGAAGCCCGGGATATTCTCTTTGTCCGCTCTCCCGGACATCGCGGTGTTTGTGAGTTGCACTGCGAATACTGGATCCGCTTCTTAGGTATTTCAGAACCTATGTCTCGTTGGTGAGCCACAACTCTTTTCTCTTCGCGGTCTTGAATTCCGCAAGACGATAACAATCCTTAAAGATTTTCTGCAACCGCACACTATCGTTGCCTGTCCACCCAGATGAATGCGTCTGTGAAATCCTACGCCTGGGCAAATAATGGGGAGCCCGGCGTTTTGTCACGGACGTTCGCAGATGCAACTTGGGGATTTGGGTTCGCACCTAAGTTTGAGTTATGGCGCGCAGTCGATTTGATGGGCCGTCCCTTTTTGCGCCGGTGCTGCCCGACGGTTTTCTCTACCAGGCGGACTTCCTAAGCGATACGGAAGAGGCCGATCTTATGGCGACGATCGAGACTCTGGAGTTTGGGGCGTACGAGTTTCGTGGGTACATTGCGAAACGGCGGGTTGTGGCTTATGGAGGAGGTTACGAATCTGGCAATCGGCGCATGGCCATTGCCTCGGATATGATTCCGCCGTTTCTGCGGCCGATTCGAGAGCGCGCGGCTGCCGTCGCCGGGATGTCGGCGGATGATATTGTGCAGGCGCTGGTGACCGAGTACTCCGTGGGGACTCCGATTGGGTGGCATCGCGATTCGCCGCAGTTCGAAACTATTATCGGAATCTCTCTTCGTAGTTCGTGCAAGCTCCGGCTGAAACCGTATCAGGGGGAAGGCAGGATTGTTTCTGTGTTGCTCGAGCCGCGTTCGATCTATGTGATGCGGGGTGCGGCTCGCTGGAATTTTCAGCATAGTATTCCGGCGGTGAAAGAGCTGCGATACTCGATCACGTTGCGTAGCTTGTCGAAGGAGAGGGAACCTGGGGCGTGAAAGCGTGGCGGATGGACAGGTGTGACGTAACGACAGGTCTTACGTAACACAAGGTCTTGTAGTTAAAATCAAGGATGATCAGGATTGGCATCTCGCTGAATCGGGGAATCTGTGTCAACTTCGCGACAACGTGTCTCTGACAACTCACCTGTGACCGTCCGCAGAGCTCGGCCGGAGGACGCTCCGGTCTCTGGACGGATCTGCTATGAGGCCTTCACTAAAATTTCTACCGCGCACGGTTTCCCGCCTGACTTTCCGTCGGTGGAGGTGGCGGCGGGCGTGCTCTCGATGATGTTCAGTCATCCTGGTTTCTATTGCGTGGTGGCGGAATCGGGTGGGCAGATTTTGGGGAGTAATTGTCTGGACGAGCGGTCGGCGATCGCGGGTGTTGGGCCGATTACGATCGATCCGGAAGTTCAGAATAAAGGCGTTGGACGCGCGCTTATGGATGCGGCGCTGGCGCGCTCGGTGGAAATCGGATGCCGGGGTACGCGGCTATTGCAGGCAGCGTTTCACAACCGGTCACTTTCTCTTTACACCAAGCTTGGATTTGATACTCGTGAGCCGATATCTGCGATGCAAGGGCCGGCGATCAAGGTGGCAACTCCGGGGTACAACGTACGACCTGCGCGTGTGCCGGATCTGGAGGAGTGCAACCGGCTTTGCCAGCGGGTTCACGGTCATGATCGCGGTGGGGAGCTGCGCGATGCGATTGGTCAAGGGACAGCCGTGGTCGCCGAGCGGGATGGGCGCATTGTGGCGTACTCGACCCTGCTTGGATTCTTTGGATATTCAGTCGGCGAGAGCAACGATGATGTGCAGGCGCTGATCGCGAATGCGGATTCTTTTGCCGGGCCCGGCATTCTTGTTCCGACGAGAAATGCAGGTTTGTTTCGGTGGTGTCTGGAGAATGGGCTTCGTGTGGTGCAGCCGATGACACTTATGACTTTGGGCTTCTATCAGGAGCCCGCTGGTAGTTATCTTCCGTCGATACTCTTTTGACTAAGTGAGTCCATAAAAAAAGACTGCTGTCGGCGTTTGTAAAATTCCACTCTTGCGCAAAGAACGCGCAAGAACGGGGCACTACCGCCCGGTTAGCCTTCGCGGCGCAGTGCCCTCGCGCCTTCTCAACCGTCTAAGTTGATACCATTACATGTCACACCGAGGAGAGCATGGGCAAAGTCAGAGTTGCTGCGTTTTCAATTTCACTGGATGGGTTTGGTGCCGGCGTCCGGCAGGATTTGGAAAATCCGCTTGGGGTTCGCGGAATGGAACTTCACCAGTGGGTCTTCACGACAGACTCATTCAAAAAGATGCACGGACAACGAGACGCGACGAAAGAGGGGACGAAAGGCATCGACAATGATGTTGCCGAGCAGTCTTTTGTAAATGTCGGCGCGTGGATTTTGGGACGCAATATGTTTGGGCCGGTGCGGGGGCCTTGGAACGATAAGCCTGGCGAATCGTGGAACGGGTGGTGGGGCGACAATCCTCCGTATCATGTGCCAGTTTTCGTGCTCACGCATCACCCGCGTCCCGCGCTGGAGATGGAAGGCGGAACCACATTTCATTTCGTCAGCGATGGAGCGGAGTCGGCTTTACATCAAGCCCGGGAAGCCGCGCAGGGCAAAGACGTGCGAATCGGCGGTGGAGTTTCTACGATCCGTCAATATCTCACTGCGGGGCAGATCGATGAAATGCATCTGGCCGTGTCGCCGGTCTTTTTGGGCGAAGGGGAAAACCTGTTTTCCGGCATCAATCTCTCAAAGCTGGGTCTCGTTCCGTATAAAACTCTTGCGGGAGAGAATGCGACCCACGTTTTTGTCGGGAAACAGAAGGCCTTGTGAACTGTTTGGGCATCGGCTGAAACACAAGGTCGCCATTCGACTCCTCCTGGTTAACACTCGGAGTTCGCTCAGGGCAGGCTCTCGACTTCGCTCGGGATGACAGGATCCCGAAGATTGGCGCAGGAAATCTTTCCACTTGGTTTGGGTAGAATCAGCAGAAGGCTCGGTTTGAATGTTGGTGGAATTCCCTGCACCGGCATTTGGCTGGGCTGCGAGGTGAAATGGAAAATACTTTGCCGGAAATAATGCCCCTACTTGAACGCACGCCTGCGGCTTTGAATGCGCTTTTGCGCGATATGCCGGCCATTTGGACTTTGCGAAATGAGGGTACGGATACATGGACTGCGTTCGATGTGGTCGGACATCTGGTCCACGGTGAACACGCGGACTGGATGCCGCGAGTCAGGATGATTTTGCAGTCGGGCGAGAGCCAGACGTTTGTGCCTTTCGATCGTTGGGCACAGGAGCGCGAAAGTCGAGGCAAGTCGCTGCAACAGTTACTCGATGAGTTTGCGAGTTTGCGCTCAGCTAACCTTGCTGACCTGCGCGGATTGAATCTTAGTGCGGAACAGCTCCATCTTCGAGGCAATCATCCTGAGCTTGGAGTGGTTACTCTTGCTCAACTGTTGTCGACCTGGGTAGTTCATGATCTGACGCACCTGCATCAGCTTTCACGAATTATGGCTTATCAGTATCGTGATGCCGTAGGTCCGTGGAGTAAGTATCTGGGAGTGCTGCGTTGTTCGGGGCATAGCTCTTAGTAAGTACACTTAGTTCGCTGTCTTTCATCGACGATTCAGGACTAACTCTTCGCCCAAGCGGAGCTTGGACGGGGCACCCACCTAAAAAGGCATCCAGCTTTTCGCATTACTTGTTGGAAATGTTGCCCCCCGGCTTACCGGATCGAAGGCGGCGGGCGAGGGCGCCCGCCCCACACAGGCTGCTTATGGAAGGGTGAATGCTACATACACACTGCCTGACTTTGACTTTGGATCCTTACCGCCGCCCGCGGTAACGACCACGTATTGCTTGCCGTCAATCATGTAAGTGGCGGGGGTGGCTACGGCGGCGAAGGGGAGAACCGTTTCCCACAGCAGCTGGCCGGTGTGACTATCGAAGGCGCGGAACTTTTTGTCATAGACGGTGGCTCCGATGAATAACAGGTCGCCTGCGGTGACGATCGGGCCTCCGTAATTTTCGGTGCCGGTATTGGTGAGGCCCTGCGCTGCCAGCGCGGGATACTCGCCCAGCGGAATCTTCCAGAGATATTTGCCGGAATTTAAATCGATCGCGTTCAGCGTGCCCCAGGGTGGCTTGATTCCAGGGAAACCGTCGGGATCGAGGAAATCTTTTGAACCGGTAATGCGGTATTTCATCGGCGCGCCTTCGGCGGTGCTGGAGTAGATGGCGTCGTGATCGGGATCGGCGTCGGCAACATTCTGCGGCGTGCCCAGGTAAGTGAGCAGGCCATCCAGATCTTTTCCCGCAAGATCGGGAAAGGCGGGCATGAGGTCTTTGCCCTGATGAATGCGATCCTGAATTTGTTGCGGCGAGAGACGCTGAGTAACTCCAATCAACGCTGGAAAAGTGGGCGGCTTGCCTTCGCGCCGGTCGCCATGGCAAGTTGCGCACTTGTTTACGTAAACTTCGACTCCGGCGGCTGGTGGCGAAGCCGGCTGCGATCCGGAAGCAGGTGGTGCTACGCCGTTCTCAACTTTTTCCGCCGGTTGAGTTGGGCCGGGCGCAGCCGGTTCGCCGGGATTGCTCAGATACTTGACCAGCGATTGAAGGTAATCGCCTTTCAAATTCGGGAAGGCGGGCATGCGGCCCTTGCCCTGAAGAATCGTAGCTTCGATCTGTGACTGCGGCAGACGTTTAGCGATGTCGACCAGCGAAGGATAAGTAGGGGGTGAGCCCTTGCGGTCGTCGTTGTGACAGACGCTGCACTGATTGTGGTAAGTCCGCTCCCCGGTGCTGCGGGCGGGTTTGTTTTCCGTCAGAGCAACCACGCAAGCCCACTCATTTGAATTGATGTAGATGACGCCGCGTTCTGGATCGACGGCAGGCCCTCCCCATTCGGCTCCCCCAAGAAAACAAGGGAAGACGACAGTTTCTTTATCGAGTGCGGTGGGGATGAATTGTCCGCCGCTGAGATAAGTGCTGAATTCCTGAACCGCCCAGGCATGGGCAGCGGGAGTTCGTTGAGTGAGCAAATCTTCGGTGAGAAGCTGGCGCGCGAAAGGCTCCGGCAAAAGGGGGACGGGCTGAGTCGGCGCAGTCACCTCTCCAGGAACCTGGCTGGCGGGATATTTGCGTTCTTCGATAGGAAACAATGGTTTGCCGGTGGCGCGATCGAAAAGAAAAAGAAATCCCTGCTTGCTGGTCTGCGCGACCGCGTCGACGCGCTTGCCGTCATGCTTTACCGTCACCAGCGCGGGCGGCGAAGGAAAATCACGGTCCCAGATGTCATGATGCACACCCTGAAAGTGCCAGATGCGTTTTCCGGTCTGGGCGTCGAGCGCCAGCAGGGTGTCGGCAAACAGATCGTCACCAACGCGATCAGCTCCGTAGAAGTCGAACACCGGTGATCCTGTAGGGACATAGACGATGCCGCGTTTTTCATCGAGTGCCATGCCCGCCCAGTTGTTGGCCGCGCCAGCTTTCTGCCAGGCATCTTTCGGCCAGGTTTCATATCCGAATTCGCCGGGATGGGGGATGGTATGAAATCTCCAGCGCAGCGCTCCGGTGTGAACATCGAAGGCGCGAATGTCGCCGGGTGGAGAGGGATGAGTTTCGGGATTGCGGCCGCCGACGATAATCAGATCTTTGTAAACGATGCCGGGGCTGGTCATGGCGATGGAGAGAAGCTGGTAGTCGCCGCGCAAATCTTTACGCAGGTCGATCTTTCCGGCTTCGGCAAAATCCGGAATGGGTTTGCCGGTCTTAGCGTCGAGCGCGTATAGGAAATTGGTTACCGGAGCGAAAATTCGGCTGTCTTTGCCGTCGCTCCAGTAAGAGAGGCCGCGGACGGGGTTTTTGCCGGGGACGCCGGGATCGAATTTCCAGATCAGTTTGCCGGATGTCGCGTCGAGAGCGACGACCTTCTGAGTTGCGGTGTAGGCATAGAGGACGCGACCGACGACGATGGGACTGGTTTCGAGACCGCCTTCTTCGCCGGCGTCGAACTTCCACGCGACCTGCAGGTCGTGCACATTCCTGCGATTGATCTGGGAAAGACTTGAGTAATGGTCACCGGCGGATTGCCCTCCGTAGACAGGCCAATCTTGAGATTTCGTCTGAGATTGGTGAGATTTTGAAGATGGCGTCTGTGAGTGGGTATTGCGCGGAAGTCCAAGAATAACGATAGCGACAGCGATGGCAATACAGATGTCCCGGATACGAAACTTCATCGACTCTTCCCCCGTCGCGCGCCCGTAATCTCCCGTTTTCTCTGGCGAAGACTGGTCATTAGAAATGAGAGTGAGACAGGTGTCTAGCGAAAGAGTCGGAAATTTGCCGGGACTGAGACTGGTTTCTGTGACACTTTTCGCGGGGCAACTTGCCCACATTTGACCGCGCGGTCAGTACCTTCCGTCATGTGAGGGTTCGGCCTCACCTTGGTAACATTTTGGAGGCAGCGGGCCCGAGGTGTCTGTATGAAGAAATGGAAACTTGATCGCATTATCAGTGTGGCGACGCTGGTCACGTCGGTCATTGCATTGTTCCTGGTCCTGAAAAAACCGGCGCCGGTGGCGGCGCCGCAGCTGGCGGCTGCGGCGGCGGTAAATGCGGAGTCTTTTCAGCAGAAGGTGCAGCAGTTGGACCAGCCCAAGCAGGAGGGGCGGCCTCCAGCGGAGGTGCACATCAATTCCGACGAGGTGAGCGCAGCGCTGGCGCAGGCGGCGGGACAAATTCCGATGGCTGCGGCTTCACAGGCACTATCCGGGGTAGCGTCGCCGGATGCGCCGGTCGCTCCCGGCCAACCCGAAGTCAAGGACTATCAGGTAAGTTTTGACGGCGACGTGGCGCATGGCCAGTTTCTCACTCAGATCGCGGGCAAGGATGTGTGGGTCACACTGGCCGGGCATCTCGGCTCGAGGGACGGGTACGCGACCTTCGATCCTACCGAGTTCAAAGTTGGAGATCTGAATGTTCCGGTGTCGCTGGTGAATGATGCGTTGCAGAAGAAGCTGAATGAGCAGCATGACCGGCTGAAGCTTCCGGACAATGTGGGTGGAATGAAAGTTGAGAACGGCGAACTGGTGATGACGCAGAAGTAAGAGCTAGATAAAAACTGGACGGGCGAGGGCGCCCGTTCTCCATCATTGTTCGACTACTGGCCTGGGGCTCCCTGAAAGAGCGGCCACAGTTTGTCGCCAATTACACGATAGAGTACAAACGCGTTGCCGCCGTCAGAGACCTGGCGGAAGAGCAGCTCGCCGCGCCCGTCGCCATCAGCGTCGACGGCATCGATCAATTCCAGGCGGGAGAGAACGTCAAAGTGCAGCGTGTCGGTGACGCTGGCGAAAACTTTGTGGAGCTCGCCGTACATGTCATCCCGAGCCACGAGGGTGATGACATATTGAAGATCGGACGTGGCATTCGGCGCGCGCCGGCATGCGGGCTTTCGCGGTCAACACGATAATGGGCTCGTTGCTGTTGGAAAGATCGAAGGCGTGCATCTGGACGTCTTCGAAGGTGGGTTGAGCCGCTTTGGCGGTTGCGGATGGACGAGACGAACGTGGTGCCGGTGAGCCGGTGTCAGTGGACTGCGCCGCCCATGCGCGCACCTCGACCGCAGCCATGGCAAGAGTTTTTTGCCGCAACTTCTGCTCCTCTTCCGGCTTGAGACTGTAAGCGTAAGGACGCGGGTCGGGACCGGCGGCATCCGAGATGGCTGGAATCAGTTGCGCAGGAGTGGCTGCGACTTCGGGAGCTGCAGAGGGTTTGCGGGCGTCTTTTGTGTGGGTATCAGGCGCGGAAGAGGCCGCATGGGATGAGACCGGCATCGGAGCGTTCCGTTTCTTCAGGTCAGCAGCCGTGGGCGCTCCCCGCTTGAGTACCGGGCGATTGGGATCATCTTTCGGCTCCACGGTATCAGGGTCGATTGCCGTGGGAGGAGTCGCGGAAGCAACGGGCGTGGGCGCATCCGGCGCTGAGGCCGGGGCGGGGCGCTTCAAGACAGGACGGTCGGAATCGCCGTCGCCAGGCGAAGCTTGCGGCGGTACTGAAGTTGCTGCCGGCGCAGGGGCGGGCGTGGACGCAGGGGGCGTGGAGGGCGCGGAAGAGGCGCGGCGGGCTGGATGAACCGGTGTCGTCGGACTTCGGTTTCGGGGTTGCCCGCCGCAATACGGGCGGACCTTCAGGCGCCTCCGGCGCGGGCTTCGACATTGCAGCTTTCTTTTTAGCGGCAGCGTCGGCAGCGGCGGTAATCGCGCTGGTGGTTTGCCAGTTTCCGTTTCCCACCCAGGTGTTGTTTCCTTGCAGCGCGCTGGTGACGGTAAATAATCCCTGGGAAACGCCGGTGCGGAAGCCCTCATAGACGGTTCCACTGTCGAGTGCCATGGGAACTGGAGAGGCCTTGTACGCGCTGGCATCGTAAAATTCGCCATCGTAGAGGATGGTGACCGGTATCAGGCGGGCTTTACCGTTGGGCAACAACTGCACTACTCCGAGAGCGCGCGGGCTCTTGGCAGATTTTTTTCCGTCGGCTGATCGAGCGGGGAGCGAGTGAAACAGGGCAAAGGCCAGTGCCATGAGGATGACGGCCTGGCGGGCGGTGCGATATAACGTGGAGGCGGCAACGCGCGTTTGACTGCGGGTGACTCGCCGGCGGAGTGCTGCCAGACTAAAGCGCTGTCGCGGGTTGGTACGATTGTTTCCTGTCAAATGATTCAGGCTTTGCGCGGGCGAGTCGCCCGCGACCACACATTTTGCATAACGACGATTCATAGAAACTGGAGACCTGGCTATGGCTATCGACGTCAATGATAAAGCCCCTGACTTCACTTTACCCGACCAGAATGGAGAAGAAGTTTCGCTCAAGGCTTTTCGTGGGAAGTACGTCGTGCTGTTTTTCTATCCTCGCGCCGATACGCCGGGTTGCACAATCGAAGCCTGCGAATTCCGCGACTCCTATAGAAAGATGCAGAATACCGGCGCGGTGCTGCTGGGCATCTCGCCGGATACGCCGAAAGCGCAAAAGAAATTTGAAGAAAAGTACAGCCTGCCGTTCACCCTGCTGGGCGATGCCGACAAAAAGGTCTGCAACGCGTACGACGTGATCAAGGAAAAGAACATGTACGGCAAGAAAGTAATGGGGGTGGCGCGGACTACTTTCATCATCGGGCCGGAGGGCAAGATCAAGCATATCTTCCACAAAGTAAAGCCTGAAGGGCACTCGGAAGAGGTGCTGAGTTATCTCAAAAGCGCGATGAAGGGCGCGTAGCTCACTAACGTGGGCGCGAGCGTCTCCGCTGATGCGGCGTTAATTGCGGGACCGCACGAGCGGAGCTCTCGCGCCCACATACTTACTTGTTTTCTGTGGTAAAGGTCAGCGCCGTCTCTACCGGAATGACCGCTTCTTCTTTGCCGGTGGCTACCGCCACGCCGGTCCCCGCTCCGGCACCGACGCCGGCTCCGATGGCCGCGCCTTTGCCTCCACCGGCCAGTGCTCCGATCAAAGCTCCGGCGGCGGCGCCTCCTCCAATCTTGGTTGCGTTGCTTTTAGTGTGACCTTTGCCTTTTACGAAGTGAGGCTGAGTGGCGATGGGCAGCATGCGTCCATTGACCCGGACCGAGGTCAAGCGGAGAGTGACTTCGCCCGGGGCGTGGAGACGTCCGCTGGATTTTGCGGAAGTCACTTTGCCCCGAACCGGGGTGCCGGTGCGAGCCAGAGTCCTGCCGCTCCACGACCAGCGGACGCGCCAGGCTGGCATCGAATCTGTCGCCGGCTTTGGCGGTTGCAGAACTGATCTCGGAACCCATGCGAACCGTCAGCCTGGTCCCGGCAGGAATGGTTTGCGCAGCTGCGCCGAGCGCGAATATCAGCAACAGCAGCAGCGGTTGAACAGCAGTCTTGAGAGATTTCCCCAGCATAAATCCTCCTTCAGAGTGTGACCCGTGGCGCTATTATGCGGTGATCGCATGAAAATATCCAAGAGCCGAAAGCTGACGGTGACGGCGCCACTGCCGAGGGAGTTTTATGAGCGCGATCCGCGTGAGGTCAGCCGCGATTTGCTGGGCAAGGTTCTGGTGCGACGCCAGCAACGCAAGCTTCTGAGCGCGCGGATTGTTGAAGTCGAAGCGTACCTGGGTCAGGACGACCCGGCGGCGCACTCCGCCAGCGGACGCACCGCGCGCAACTCAGTTCTGTTCGGGCCGCCCGGTTTCTCCTACGTTTACTTTATTTACGGGAACCACTATTGCTTCAACGTTTCCTGCCTGCCGGATGGCGAAGCCGGCGGAGTGCTGTTCCGCGCGCTGGAACCAATTTCCGGTATCGCACAGATGGAGGCCGCGCGCGACCTTGCGATTAACGGCAGCAACGATCTGCGAAAACTTACCAGCGGCCCGGGCCGCCTGGCTGAGGCTTTCGGCATTACCCGCGAGCGGGACAACGGCAAAGACCTGACCAGCCGGAAGTCGGATCTCTTTATAGTGGACGACGGCTTTCGAGCGCCGCGAGTCGAGGTTACGCCACGCATCGGGATTACCAAGGCGGCGGAGCATCCGTTGCGGTACATCATTGCCGGGAACCGGTTTGTTTCGAAGTGAAAGGCAGCCCATATGCGCTACCGCCCGCCAGGCGCGGGAAGCGACGACTCATTTTGATAAGAGTAGCGGCCCTACCCCTCAAAAACACAAGGTCCCTCCACTCCGCGGATCATCGCTTTCGCGATGATCTGCTGCGGTCGGGATGACAGAATTGTGGGCTGGCTTCACCAGGCGATGTTTGGCTTTTTTCACCAGCGTGGTCGATATGCGCTCGCAAACATGCGGGCGCGAGCGTCCTCGCTCGTTAAGAAGCGTTCGTGCCGCTGCCGCACGAGCGAGGGCGCTCGCGCCCACATTTTACGGCTTGTATTTCACCCGGACCCAACGGCTGGAGCGCATTGACTGATAGCCGGCAGCCAAAACACAGTTCACTATGTAGCCGTCCTCATAGGTTTCGCGAGGAGTGGTTCCATCACGAACGCATTCGACGAAGTGACGCATTTCGGCCTGGTAGCCATAGGCAAACGCTTCTTCGGGCAATGGCCGGGTCCAGCCAAAGTCGATTTCGGCTTTCTCGACTACGTATCCCGCGGAGCGGGTGGTGAAAGCGGAAATGGGGGTGCCCCGGGTGACGTCGGTAAAGATAGAGCCTTCGGAACCATGAATTTCGTTTCGAAGATCGAGGCCGCCCTTTGTCGTCCATGAAAGTTCGCAGTGGCCGATCCCGCCGCCGGCAAACTTGAGCAACAACAGAGCATTGTCTTCACAATTGATTTTCTTGTGAACGAGGCGGCCTCCCCATGCCATTACTTCCACGATGGCATCGTCCTTGCCGAAAAATAAACGGGCCGCGGAGATGCAATGGCAGCCCAGATCGTGCATGGCGCCGCCACCGGTTTTTTCTGCATCCCAGAAGTGAGGACTGTGCGGCCCTCCGTGCGACTCCCGGGAGCGCACCCAGAGAACTTTTCCCAACCCACCCTTGGCGACGATCTGCTGAGCTTTGACTACAGATGGGGAAAAGACCTCGGTTTCGGCATAGCCATGCAGTGCACCGGAACGTTTGGCGGCCTGGAACATGGCATGCGCCTCCGGGGGCGTGCGCGCCAAAGGCTTGGTGCAGACCTGATTTCTTTTCGCACGCGAAAGCGCCAGAGAAACCGGCAGATGATCTTCGTTGGGAACGGCGATGACGTAGAGGTCGATGTCGTCCCGCGCGATAAGCTGGTTGAGGTCTGCGGTCGGTTCTGGAATTGACCATTCCTGGGCGAACTTCCGGGCGCGATTTTTCTTTCGCGAATAATTCGCGACAACCTCATGGCCTCGAACATTAGCGAGACCCTGCAGGTAAAAGCCGGCGACGAATCCGGATCCCAACATGGCGATGCGAACGCTGGTTTTAGGCTTGGTCATGCGATCTTTATAGTCTATTGCCGTTGCATCGATCTAGTTGCTCCGGGCGTGGATGAATGACGATTTTGGGAAGAGGGAGCACGAGCGAGGACGCTCGCGCCCACATTAAACGCGGCGTAATCTTTGACCACGGAGGGCCAGATGTATGATCGATTGGCCCAGCAGGGGTGGCGGAACGAGTAGTAGAGTTGCGCAAGAGCGATGATCAGAGGCACAAAACGTGGCCGCGATTACGTCTGACCGGCGTTGTCCCCAGGCCGTGAAACATCGTCGGTGTCGAAAAACATCGCGATTGCACTTTCAAATTCCAGGACACACAAAATGATTTTCTGTCGTGCGAGCGGGGAGCGCTCGATATACTCATTCGCGACTTCTCTTAACACCTGGAGGCGGAATGGGTTTACTGTCTGGGGATGACGGCATCAGCCGCCGCACGGCTATCACTCGTCTGGGCGCATCCGCGCTGGGGTTGGCGTTTATGAACTCTTCATCGTTCGCTTCCGAATCTAAGGATGAGACTCTGCGCTCCCGGCTGCCGAAATTCAGCGAGGGCTCGCGCGCGCTGCTTCGCCAGGTGCTCGACGATCCCAAGTTCAGCGGGCGGATTCCCACGAGCGCAGTCGAAGCGCTGGCAAAAAGCGAGAACGTCAGTGTCGACGACCTGATGATGAGCCTGCTGCCGCTGGCCCAAACCTATGCGCGGGCGCCGATTTCGAACTTCCTGGTTGGCGTCGTGGTGCGTGGACCCAGCGGAAGCCTTTATCTGGGAGCCAATATCGAAATTCCCGGTCAATGTCTGGGCTTTGCCGTGCATGCCGAACAAGCGGCGCTGTCGAACGCGTACATGAACTCCGAGGAATCGGTCACCGCGCTGGCGGTGGTGGGCGGCGCGCCCTGCGGCCACTGCCGGCAGTTCATGGAAGAGATATCGCCTTCCGGAGAAATGCAGATTCTGATTCCGAATCATGCGCCGGCCAGGCTGGCGTCGATTCTGCCCGAGGCTTTCGGACCGGCGGCCCTGGGAGCCGCGCAGGGAGCGCTGCCGATCCGGAAAACGAATCTTACTCTCGGCGGAGGAACTTCCGACGCTGTGAGCGCCGCCGCCCTGGACGCAGCCTGCAGATCTTATGCGCCGTACAGCAAATCGCCGGCGGGCGTCGCCATTCGTACGACTGGCGGACGGATTTTTCAAGGTTGCTACATTGAGAATGTCGCTTTTAATCCCAGTCTCTCGCCGCTGCAGACCGCCCTGGTGCAATTGGTTGCGGCGGGCCAGGCTTACTCTGCAATCTCCGCCGTAACGCTGGTCGAAATGCAGGGCGCAAAGATCAGCCAGCGAGCGGTAACAGAAACGGTCCTTTCCGCGCTGGCTCCGCAGGTCAAGTTGGAAGTGGTTCTGGCGAAGGGCTGAGGTCAGCGGTCGGATCACCAGACCCGCACGTTAGTGGGTAGCCTGCCATACTTCGTGAATCGCGGAGATGACTACCTCCGGATGTTCAGTTGGCATTTCGTGGCTGCTCCAGGGACGCAACCACAAGAAACAGGCAAGCGAACGACCTGCGGGCGATTCGATTCATTCGCGTCAATTCTAGCGTCCTCTGTCGCATCCCTCGAATGGTTGACGTGATTATGAGATCCGAGATTTGTCATCCTGAGCGGAGTAGCAGCTTCGCTTCGCGAAGCAGCTGTGCAGTCGATGGACCCCTAGAAGTGGCACGATTGCTTGCGCTTGTGAGTTTCAAACCCGACGGGTCCGTGCCGCTGTTAGGGGTCCTTCGACTGCGGATAGCTCTTCGCCAGCGAAGAGCTATCCTCCGCTCAGGATGACAGGGACAGATTTGGGCGGATGAGATTCCGCTCAGGATGACATGAACAATTTAACGAGCCGGGTTCAGAACTACATTGTCGATCAGACGGGCTTTGCCTACGAAGGCTGCGACCGCGACTAAGACTGGGCGGGAAAGGTCGCTGACCGCATCGAGAGTCTCGGGGTCAACGATCTCAAAGTAGTCCAGACGTACCGCGCCATCGCCGGCGATAACTTGTTTGCCGGCCTCAATCAGCGATTGCGGATTGCGTTCTCCGCGATCGAATTTCTCCTGCACAGCGGCCAGGGAACGATTGAGGACCAGAGCAGACTTTCTCTGCGCGGGATCGAGATAGGCGTTGCGCGAACTCATGGCCAGACCGTCAGGCTCGCGGACGATGGGACAGACTACGACTTCGACGGGAATGTTCAGGTCGCGCACCATACGGCGGATGATGGTGGACTGAGCTGCATCTTTTTGTCCGAAGAAGGCGCGCTCCGGCTCGACGATGTTGAACAGCTTCGAGACAACGGTAGTGACGCCGCGAAAATGTCCGGGCCGGGAGCGGCCGCAAAGTTTATCGCTCAGCCCTTCGACCGTGACATAGGTCATGGCGCCTGCCGGATACATTTCTTCCACGCCGGGGGCGAAGAGGAAATCGACGTCCTGCCGCTGCAAAAGTTCGCGATCCGCCTCAAAGTTGCGGGGATATTTGGCGAGGTCTTCGTTCGCGCCGAACTGCAGCGGATTGACGAAGATGGAAACCGCAACCAGATCACATGCCGCCCGGGCGGCGCGCACCAGAGCGAGATGTCCGTCGTGCAACGCACCCATGGTCGGAACCAGAGCCAAGGCCTGGCCGGCACTACGCGAATTGCGGCGTAGCGCGCGCATTTCGGCGATGCTAGTGCATATTTTCATGGCGCGGCGGGCGGCTCATTTCAAGGCCGGAGGAATCCAGTTGATGACCACATGCATACCATCCAGAGTGCCGGCCACCACCGCCCGGTTCTTGCGAATTTTCACGTCGTCATCGGCGGAGACCCGCACCGCATTCTCGGTCACCGCCACTACCCGTCCGTAGGGCCACGCGGAAGATGGAAGATTTCCCAGAGCCTGGGTCAATTCCTCCAGTTTGAGAATGCGCTCCAGATGATCGTCAGGATCGAGCAGGGCCACTCCGTCGGCGCGAACGATAAGGTAAGGATTTCTCCAGCCTTTGCGGGCTTCGGGGCCGTGATATTTTTCGGGCAAAGCGTCAGGGATGGCGAGAATGCGTGCCGCGGCGCTGGCTTCGAGCGCGGCGGTGTCGGGCGTTTTAGGGCCCGAGCAGGAAAGAAGAAGAGCGGCAGCTGCTGCTGAAAGGAAGAGGCGCGGCAATCTCATTCGAACTTTAGCGCCTCATCGCCCGCTTGCGTTCGAGCACGGTGTCCAGTGCCGCACGGGTTTCTTTCGGCAGATGGTAGGACTCAGCGTCCGACGGATATTGCCGCGCGGAAACGTCCGCACAAAACGCATGCACAGCGCCGGAGATAGCGGCGCCAACGTCAGCGTAACGGCGCACAAACTTTGCGGGATGTCCGAAGCTGAGATTCAGCAGATCGTGGAACACCAGAACCTGGCCATCGCAGTCGGGGCCGGCGCCGATTCCAATGGTTGGCGTCCTGACTTCGGCGGTAATCATGGCGGCAACTTCTCGGGGAATACCTTCGAGAACGATGAAAGCCACGCCGGCGCGATCGAGAGAAACCGCATCGCGCATGAGTTGCTCGGCCTCGCCGAGAGTCTTGCCCTGCACTTTATATCCGCCCATCACGTTGACGGATTGCGGGGTCAGGCCGATGTGGCCGGCGACCGGAATCTCGGCGTCGATAATGCGGTGAATAAGGTCGGCGCGTTTCTCGCCGCCTTCAACCTTCACCACTTCAGCCCCGGCTTCCTTCACAAAACGGGCCGCATTTCGTACCGCATCGCTGGGGTCCGATTGATAGGAACCGAACGGCATATCGCCGACCAGCAGCGCATGCTTCACGCCGCGATGCGCAGCGCGAGTGTGATGCAGCATTTCGTCAATGGTGACCGAAAGCGTATTTTCGTAACCCAGCATAGTCTGGGCCAGAGAATCGCCGACCAGAACGATGTCGACGCCGGCTTCGTCTACCAGGCGCGCGCTGGAATAATCGTAGGCGGTAAGACAAGTAATCGGTTCGTGGTGGAGTTTCTTATCGCGGAGAGAAGCGACGGTGATTTTGCGGCGAAGTTCGCCGATGGGAACCAGACTCACGATGTCCTCCAGTGCCCCTCCGCAACTTGGCGGATAGAGCCTGTCTAAAGTCTTGGATGCTACGAGGGCAATTGTAGCTGCAAAGGCGGATGCGGTCGAGAGGTAAACGAATGTCGTGTTAACGAAATGAAGAGCTCGTCCGACGCCTGGCAAGGCTAAGAAAATACTACAAGTTAGCTGGATTTAAAGATGCGGCAAAGTAAGACGTAAGTAATTTCATCTTACTTTATAGTAAAATAAGATCATGAAACCATATCGAACCGTTATCAGTTCCCGAGGCCAGGTGGTGATCCCGGCGGAACTGCGGCAGCAGTTGGGGCTTGAAAAGGGCACGCGAGCCACCTGGAGTGAAGAGCGAGGACGGCTGGTGCTCACTCCGATGACCGAGCGACAACTGGATGAGATCATGGGTTTTCTGAAGCCGGCACCCGGCGAACCCTCCATGTTTGAGGAATCGTTCGCGGAACGGGAACGCGAGCGCAAGCGGGAAAAACGGTAGTGCCGGCGTTCGCGCGCATGAGGACGAGGCGATTTGTACTCGATGCCAACGCGCTTTTCGGCTTCTTTGAGGGCCGCCGTCTCCTCGTGGAAAAGATGCGGCAACTTCTGGGGGAATCTTTGCGGCAGGAACTGCCGATGTTAATCTCCGCCGTAACCTGGGGTGAAGTGTTTTACATCACCTGGCGGCATCACGGAGAAAGAAGCGCGCGCGAAGCAGAAGCTCGCCTGCAACGGATGCCAATCGCGGTTATCCCCGTAGATCGCGAGCGGGCGACTCGCGCCGGCGCGTTAAAAGAGAGGCATGGCCTGGGTTACGCGGACGCCCTGGCTGCTGAGCTCGCAATCGAGCGCGGCGCCTGGCTGGTGACGGCCGATCCTGAGTTTGCCAAGGTGGGTAAAGGGCTGTCCATATATTCGCTGCCTCGATACGAGAAGTAGGCGGGCCTGATGACCTGGCGGTTGTGGTGACTTGCTGCGCGAGCGGTGCGCTCGCGCCTACATCGAACAACGGCGTTGCTCCTCTGCGCCATTTGTCGCTATAATAGACGACAAATGCCAAATCAGCTCCAGGCCGTGTTGCAACAGTTGGGCGGCAAGAAGGTCCTGGGGCGGGCGCTGACCGATGACCGGGATCTGCGGGATGCGATACGCGAAGGTTTCCCGCATGCGGTTGTGGGAGAGCTGATGCAGTCCTCGGGTCTGACCCTGAAAGAGCTTGCCGGCGCCCTGGATCTTTCCCCCCGCAGCCTGCAGAGAAGGCGCCGCGGGCGCCTTGCCCGCTTTGAGTCGGACCGTCTCTACCGCATGGCGCGTTTATTGGCGCTGGCCCGCGAAACCATGGGCGATGGCGACCGTGCCAGCCGTTGGCTGAAGCGCAGCAATCGCGCTTTGGGAGGAGTGGCCCCGATCGCCGCCATCGACACTGAAGTTGGGGCACGCCAGGTGGAAAACCTTTTGGGGCGCATTGCTTACGGCGGCATCAGCTGATGCGTGTGTTCCGGGTGCTGCGCGCTGCCTATGCGCGCTACCCGTTCGACGGAGAGGGTTCTTACCTTTATGGCGGGCGCTGGTCGAGTCCGGGAACACGACTGGTCTACACCTCCGAAC
Source organism: Terriglobia bacterium (assembly GCA_963733545.1). GTDB lineage: Bacteria > Acidobacteriota > Terriglobia > Terriglobales > Acidobacteriaceae > JAIQFF01. Next base: position 783,214 of record CAVTDQ010000007.1, on the reverse strand, counting down.
ACCAGTCTCTAGCCATGCTGGAGTATTTCGTTCACCTCGATCCTGAAGATGCTCCCGACGATCTGGAGCTGGCCACGGCAGATGTTCCCGAAAACACTTCGCGGCATAAGATTCGGGTTCGCGAACTGCCAACCCATTGGCGAGAGACGCCCGCGCCGCTTGAGTTGGCGCAAATTGGCGACGAGTTCGTAAAGGGAAACGAGAATTGTGTGCTGGTAGTGCCGTCAGCCCTGGCGGTAAGTGAGACTAACTGGCTGATCAATCCGCTGCATCCGGATTTCAGGAAGGTCGCTGTACGTCACGCCGGAGCCTCTGCAATACGATCCGCGAATGTTTCGCGGGAGCCGGCATCGAAAACATTAATTTCTGCCTGCTGCCAACGCGGAGTTACTCAGGGTCCGGAAACAACGACGGGGGTTCCTTCAGCAGCTCTTCCAGAAACCTCTCACGCTCATTTACAAAGTGCCGGACAATTTGCGCGGACGAGGTGTCTTCATAGTCGACTTCATGAATGCTGCCGTCATCGAAGGACTGGATTTGCGCGTCGCGACCGAGAATGGATAGGCGTCCCAATCATTTACCCAGTCGCGGAGCAGTGTGATTTTCTTAAGCACAGATACTGCTACGCGCTGGCTGCGTCCTGACTGCCCAGCGGCAAGAAGTATTGCGTCCCCTTGATTGGCGCAGAGACTTTTCGCAGCAGCTCCTGCAAGTCCTGGTTGCGCTCTACGAAGTCGATCTCCGAGGTGTTTACGATCAGCAGGTCCGAAGAGGTGTAGTGAAAGAAGAAATGTTCGTAGGCCTTGATCACTTCTTCCAGATAATCTTCGTTGATCGATTTCTCTCCCGGGGCATTCTTCTTTTTCAGGCGCTTTTTCAGCACCTCGGGAGTGGCTTGCAGATAGATGACAAGGTCGGGCGTGGGCAGCTGTTCGCGAAAATAACTGTAATAGCGGTTATAGGTTTCGAGTTCCTGATCGTTCAGATTGAGGCAGGCAAATACCTTGTCTTTTTCGAATACGAAATCGGTTACCACCGTTTTCTGCGATTGCGGGCCCAGGTCGAGGGCGCGCAGCTGTTCAAAGCGGCGAATCATGAAAGCGAATTGCGCCTGAAAGCCGGCGCCGGGTTCGCCTTTATAAAACGCGCCGAGAAAAGGATTGTCCTCGGATTCCATGACTTGCTGGGCGTTGAGACGCTCAGCCAGGATTCGCGCCAGCGTACTCTTGCCGACACGGATTGGACCTTCGACTGCGATATAGCGAGGCAGCTCAAAAAGATTAGCCATGGGATAGAAGAATGGAAGACTTTCGCAGGATATCCCGCTTGGGCCTGCGAGGCAATTGTGGAAAGAGTTAACAGGGGAAATTTCAGATCGTAGGTTTCAGATTTAATGATTTGAGAATCTTGCCTGATTGACAATTCTGAAATCTACAATCTGCAATCTAAAATCAGCGTTCTGCAATCTTCAATCGATTCCCTCCCCCGCAGTTTACAATCGCGGTCACGCATGTATCGCTACTTCGCCACTGCTGCAGCCACCGCTGCTGCCACCGCTCTGGGCTACCAATCGATGGCGCCGACCGGACAATGGTTTGGGCGCGCATTTACCGGTCTGGCTCGAGGGTCGAAGCAGCTGGCGTTAACCTTCGACGACGGACCTAACGATCCACACACACTGCGTTTGCTGGAAGTGCTGGCCAGGCACGAGGTCCGTGCAACTTTTTTTATGATCGGCCAGTATGCGCAGCAGCGTGCGGACATTGTTCGTGAAGTCGCGAACGCCGGACATGTTATTGGGAACCATACGTTTACCCATCCGCTGCTCATCTTCAAGAGTGGGCACGAGCTAAGAGAAGAGATCGGCAAGACCACTCAGGCGCTGCATGATGCGCTGGGCGAACACTCGAATCTGTTTCGTCCGCCTTTCGGCGGAAGACGTCCGGCGGTTTTTCAGATCGCGCGGCAGATGGGCCTCGAGCCTGTGATGTGGAATGTGACCGGATATGATTGGAATGCGCCGTCGGTTGAGCACATCGAGCGCAAGGTGACGAGCCAGGTGTGCGGCGGGGATGTGATCTTGCTGCATGACGGCGGTCATCGCAGCTTCGGTACTGATCGCTCGTTCACGGTTGCGGCCACCGATCGGCTGATCGGTAAATACAAAGCGGAAGGGTATGAGTTGGTTACGATTTCTAAAATGATGAAGGGCGGGTGCTAGTTTCTGGCTTCTGAGTTCTAGTTTCTAAATTCAGTTCTCAGATTTTAGTTCCCGGTTCTCAGTTTTATTTGGATTGGAGGAAGGCGTGCCTCGCGGCTGCGATGGTTTGGTGTACATCTTTTACTGTGTGTGCGGCGCTCAGGAAAGCGGCTTCGAACTGAGATGGGGGCAGGTAAACATTTTTATCCAGCATGGCGCGGAAGAAGCGGCCAAAAGCCTTGGTATCGCACTGGGACGCTGAGGTCCAATCGGTCACCGGTCCGGGATTGAAAAACCAGGTAAACATTGAGCCTACGCGGTTGCAGGAGAAGGCCACCCCGGCATCGGCGGCAGCGGCAGTTACGCCTTCACACAATTCAGCGCTGAGCAGTTCAAGGTTGGTGTAGATCGTGCTCTTGTGGCTGTTCAGGTAGCGCAGAGTTGCGAGACCGGCGGCCATGGCCAACGGATTTCCGGAGAGCGTTCCCGCCTGGTAGACCGGACCCAGTGGCGCGACCATGTCCATAATTTCGACGGAGCCGCCGTAAGCTCCTACCGGCAGGCCGCCGCCTATGATTTTTCCGAAAGTGGTGAGGTCGGGCAGAATTCCATAGCGTTCCTGGGCGCCGCCGAAGGCCAGACGAAAGCCGGTCATGACTTCGTCAAAGATGAGGACAGACTTTTCCCGATCGGTAATTTCGCGCAGCGCGTCCAGGTACATGGGATTGGGCGGCACGCAACCCATGTTGCCGACCACCGGCTCGACGATCACGCAGGCGATTTGTTTGTCGAACTTTTTGAAAGCCAGTTCGACAGCGTCGACATCGTTATAGGGAAGCGCCAATGTCAGCTGAGTGAATTCTTCGGGGACACCGGCCGAGCCGGGAATGCCCAACGTCGCTATTCCCGAACCCGCCTTTACCAGTAAGGCATCCGCATGCCCGTGGTAACAGCCCTCGAATTTCACGATGTATTTACGTTTGGTGTAGGCACGGGCCAGGCGAATGGCGGACATGGTGGCTTCGGTGCCGGAGTTGACGAAACGCATTTTCTCCACGTGAGGAAACGCCGAGATCACGATTTCAGCGAGATCGGCTTCAGCGGCGGTGGAAGCTCCAAAGCTGGTTCCGTGTTTGGCGGCGGCGCTAACGGCTTCGGGAACGCCGGGAGGAGCATGGCCGAGAATCAGCGGCCCCCACGATCCGACGTAGTCTATATATTTATTTTCGTCGGCATCCCAAAGATGCGACCCCTGGCCGCGCACGATAAATGGGGGATCGCCTCCAACCGAGCCGAAAGCGCGCACCGGAGAATTCACGCCGCCGGGAAAGACCTGTTCGGCGCGTTTCTGCAATTTGCGTGAAGCTTCGACCTGGCGAGTCATGGTAGTGAAGACCCATAAATATAGCAGTGAAGGCGTTGCGCCGAACAGCAATGACGGAAGGTTGATGACATGGTTTCGCGGGCACGTTGCTGCCGAATTCACGGAAAATTCACGCCTCAGTTATCTTCATGCAATGTCGGCGAACTAGATTTGCGGCAGTAACATACCCTTCTAACCGGGAGGGTATCAGGGCAGTCTCGGGGGGCTCCGGACTGTCCCTTTTTCTTTTCGATTCTCTGTACAATTCCGTTGCCGGCCGAATTGATTCTTTAAAATGCTCGCTAACCCGCGCTTGAAGCGGCCGTGCTGAAAATCGAATGCGCCGAAGAACCGCCACTCTTTTCCATTCGCTTGGAATCAGTGTCCTGGTGACATGCACTCTGGTGGCTTGTGCTCGCGGCCAGGATGCCGGTACTCCAGACGATCCGGCGCTGACTTTATTTCCCCACACTCAAACCGCTCGTTACTGGATATCGGGCCAGGACAATATCATTTTTCAGGCGCATCCCTCGTTCGACTCGCCTTACAGCGGGAAAAATAGTTTTCGTTCAAAATCCGAGCATGCCACTTCAAACGTGGCGACCGTCTTTATCGGATATCAACTGGGCAGCACTACCGAGATTTTTGGAGATGCGGAGAGCGCGGCCGGCGGCGGACTCAGCGACGCGCTAGGTCTGGCCGGATTTGTAAACGTCGATGTAGTGCGCAATCCCCAACTCGGGCCCAGCCCCTATTTGGCGCGGGCCATGGTCCGGCAGATTATTGCTCTCAGTTCGGAGAAGGTGGAAGCGGAGCGCGGTCCTTTCGCCCTGGCGACGAGCCTGCCGGTGCGTCGTTTGGAAATTCGTGCCGGAAAATTCGGCATGGCTGATTTTTTTGACGTCAATGACAGCGGCAGCGACAGTCATACGCAATTCATGAATTGGACCGTGGACAACAATGGTGCTTATGACTATGCCGCCGACACCCGCGGCTACACGATCGGCGTAATCGCCGAATATCACGATCGCAACTGGGCTTTCCGCTTCGGCGAATCTCTGATGCCTAAGGTTGCGAATGGTCCGGACCTCGATTGGAACCTTCGCCGCGCACGGGCGGAGAATTTCGAGTTTGAAATTCATCCGCACGCGATTGCCAACCATGCGACTTCCATACGCCTGCTGTCGTTCATCAATCACGCCAACATGGGCGTTTACCGGGAAGCCATCAACGATTTTTTGGGGGGAAGGACGCCGCGCCCCGAGATACGGGCGCATCCGTTCCAGACCACTGTCAAGTATGGATTCGGAGTTAATGTTGAACAGGAACTGGCGCATCACCTACGTGGGTTTCTGCGCTGGGGGTGGAACGAAGGCCAGCACGAATCCTACGCCTATACCGAAGTTGACCAGACCATCGAAGCGGGCGCTGACTTGGCGGGAAACTCGTGGCACCGCAGATGGGACAAGCTCGGCGGCGTGTTCGTTTCGAATGGCATCTCCGCCGACCATCAGAAATATCTGGCACTGGGAGGCCTGGGGTTTTTAGTGGGTGACGGCGCGCTGAATTACGGCCGGGAAAATATTCTAGAAACTTACTACAACGCGCATGTGTGGCGCGGAATCTACGCTGCCGCCGATCTGCAGCACGTCAACAATCCAGGGTACAACCGCGATCGCGGCCCGGTTCTCGTCCCCGGCATTCGTTTTCATCTGGATTTCTGAAAAGCAGGCGGCTAGTTCTCGACCTTTACGCCCTTCCAGAACGCCACATAATTTTTGATCTGCTTCGCTTCGGGTTTGGGTTCAGGGTAAAACCAAGCGGCATCGTGATTGAGTTTGCCGCCGACTTCAATATCGTAATAGCTGGCAGTGCCCTTCCACGGACAGATCGTGTGCTTGGCACTCGGCTTGAAGAGATCCGCTTTGATGGCGTCGGGCGGGAAATACTGATTCCCTTCCACTTCAACGCAGTTGTCCGACTCCGCGAGTATTGTGCCTTCCCAGATTGCTTTTGTCATAACACCTGTTTAGATTGCAGAACGGGAAGGCGGTTGCAATCATTTGAGCATTTTTAACAAATTGCCGGGTCCGTCCTCTGAGACCCTGACTGAGGGCCCCGCTTTTAATGGCCACTCGATGGTGGGTAAGCTGCAGCGCGTGCTGGTGTGCTCGCCGCGGGCCGCGGGTTGGGATCGAAACGCCATCGCCGATCGCTGGCGGGCGCTTGGCTTTCTGCACGCGCCTGATTTCGCCGCCGCACAATCGCAGCATGACGAACTTTGCCGCCAGCTTGAATCCGCTGGCGCGGAGATTTGTTATTTGCCGGGCGCTGCGGAGCTTTCGCTCGATGCCGTGTACACGCACGATCCTTCACTGGCCTGCGACTACGGGCTCATCGGCCTGCATCCGGGCAAGGTAAACCGCGTAGCCGAAAGCCGGCATCACGTTGAATTTTGCCGAAGTTTGAATATTCCGGCGTTCGCTGAAATGCAGCCGCCGGGAAAAACAGAAGCCGGCGACATGGTTTGGCTGGATTCCCGCACCTTGCTGATCGGTCATGGATATCGCTCCAATCCTGCCGGGATTGCGCAGATGCGGGCTCTGCTGCAACCTCGCGGCATTGAAGTGCTGTCAGCGCCATTGCCGCACGGCAACGGACCTTCAGCGTGTCTGCACCTGATGTCGCTGATGAGCATGCTCGATGAGCGGACGGCGCTGGTGGATTTGCCCTGGCTGGCGGTAGAGACTGTGGAACTGCTGCAGTCGCGAGGCTACCGTTTGCTGGAGATCGAATATTCAGAACGCGAGACACTGGCGTGCAACGTACTTTCGTTGGGAGAGAACCGGCTGCTCGCGCTTGCAGAAAATCAGAAGACGAATCAGAAACTCCGGCAGGCAGGATTTGATGTGCGGACTTTTCCCGGCTCGGAGTTGTGTATTAACGGAGGCGGAGGGCCTACTTGCCTGACGCGTCCATTGCTTCGGTCCTGATGTGGGCGCGAGCGTCCTCGCTCGCGTGGAAGAGTTCGTGGCGCTGCCGCACGAGCGAATGCGCTCGGGCTACATTCCGCTGGCACGCTGAAGATGTGTTTCCCTGTTAAAATTGATTTGCATGGTTCTCCCCTTCGTTCGTGATCTATTCACGGACGTAGAAAAGTTGCCGGCCTTTTCGCGTGTGGCCTCCCATCTCAAAGAGGGCACGGGGCGGATACGTGTGTCCGGGCTCATCCCTACCGCAAAAGCTTTGCTTATCGTCTTGCTGCAGAAGGCGGCACAGCGTCCGCTGATCGTGGTGGTACCGGACAATCGTGTCGCCGAAGAACTCGTCCCGGTGCTGCAGGCTTTTTGTGAACTTACGGGGGCCGCGAATCCCGAATCAGTTGTTTCACTTCCGAATCATGACGTGCTGCCCTTCCAGAACCTGTCTCCGCATCCCGAAATCCAGGAAGAGCGCGCGGTTGCGTTGTGGAAGATAGCGACCGGCGCTGCATCTTTCGTGGTTTCGCCGGTTGCGGCTACCGCGCTACGCCTGCGTCCGGCTGAATATTATGCCGACCTGGCGCGGTCCATCCGTCGCGGCGAGGTGTTGAATGTGGATGCCCTGCTGCCGCACCTGAACACAGTCGGCTACCATTCGACCGATGTAGTGGAGATGCCTGGCGAGTACGCCCTGCGCGGCGGCATCCTCGATGCCTACTCACCGGAAGCGGAACGTCCGGTGCGCATCGAGTTTTTCGGGGACGAAGTCGAGTCCATTCGAAAGTTTGATCCGGCCACGCAGCGCTCGTCGAATGCGATGGACGAAACATTGATGCTTCCGCTCACCGAGACGCCGGTCAGCGAGGAGCTGCTGGGCGCGGTGCATGCCCGGTTGTCGGGGAAGCGAATTACCGGCAATGAGGAGATTATCGAGCAGGCAGTACGCTCCGGCGGAGTAACCGTGTTTCCGGGATGGGAGTTTTACACACCAGTTGCCGGCGCCAATCAAACCATATTCGATTTGCTGCCGCGCGCAGTGGTGATCACCGACGAACTGGAAGTGATGCGTTCGGAGTTCGACCACGTCTGGTCGCGTATCGAGCAGGCCCATGAGAATAGCGGCGTAGGCAATCTGGTGCGGCCGACTGATTTATATCTTTCGCCGGAGGACTGGTCGCAGAAGTTGTCGGGCTTAGCGGGTGCGGAAATCGAGCATCTCGAGATCGAACGCAGCGATGACTCCACCTCGATTTCTTTTCATACTCAGCCGACTCCGCGCTTCCACGGCTCGGTTCCCACCATGCTTGAGGAAGTGAAGAAAGAGATTGCGGAGAGCAAACGAGTTCTGATCGCCGTCCCCAATACGGGGGAAGTCGAACGGCTGGCCGATATTTTCAGTGAGTACGGCGTTTCTTTCCGCCTGGGCAGCCGGACCCGAAGTGGAGAAAGCTACGCTGACGAAACTTCGTATTTCTCGGGTGAGCTGCTGACGGCAACACTGGCCAAGGCCTACGTGCCCGATGGCGTGACCTTTCCGGACGCCAATCTCTCCATTCTCGGTGCGCGCGACTTGTTCGATGAGTCAGAAGCGGTGGTCACCCGGCCGCAGCGGCAGAAGTCGAAGACTTCCGCGTTTCTTTCCGATTTTCGCGACCTGCAGGTAGGCGACTACGTGGTCCACGTAGAACATGGAATCGGACAGTACCAGGGATTGAAGGAGATTAACCAGGGCAACGGCAATGCGGAATTCATGCTGCTGGAGTATGCCGACGGAGCGCGGCTATATGTTCCGCTGACTCGCCTCGACCTGGTGCAGAAATACCGGTCGTCTGAAGGGGCCAAGCCCGTACTGAATCATCTGGGGACGGCAGCCTGGGCCAAGACCAAAGCTCGTGTGCGAAAGGCCATGAAAGACATGACCGACGAGCTGCTGAAGCTTTATGCCGAGCGTAAGACCGCTCAGGGTCATTCGTTTTCGCCCGACAATGAGTGGATGCGGGAGTTCGAAGATACTTTCGAATTCAGCGAGACCGACGATCAGGAAACTGCCATCGCCGACGTGAAGCGTGACATGGAATCAACCCAGCCGATGGACAGGTTGCTGTGCGGCGATGTGGGCTACGGCAAGACCGAAATCGCCATGCGAGCCGCCTTCAAGGCGATCAGCGATAACAAACAGGTTGCGGTGCTGGCGCCGACTACGGTTCTCGCCTTCCAGCACTACGAAACTTTCAAGCAGCGCTTTGCCGCCTTCCCCGTCGCCATCGAAATGATCAGCCGTTTCCGTTCGCCGAAGCAACAGAAAGAAATTCTGCAAAAGGTGGAAGCAGGCAAGGTCGACATCCTGATTGGCACTCACCGGCTGATATCGAAAGATGTGAAGTTCGCCGATCTGGGATTGCTGGTGGTGGACGAAGAGCAGCGCTTCGGTGTCCGCCACAAAGAACGGCTGAAGCAGATGCGCAAACAGGTGGACGTTCTGACCATGTCGGCCACGCCGATTCCGCGCACCTTGCACATGTCGCTGGTTGGATTACGGGACATGAGTGTGATCGAAACACCTCCCAAAGACCGGATCGCGATTCAAACCGTGGTCGCCAGCTGGGACGAGAAACTGATTCAATCCGCCATCGAGCAGGAGATCGAACGCGGCGGCCAGGTGTTTTTTGTACACAACCGGGTGGACAGCATATGGGAAATTGCCGCCAAGCTGCAGGTGCTGGTTCCCGGGGCGCGAATCATCGTAGGTCATGGACAGATGTCGGAAGGTGAACTGGAAAAGGTGATGTTCAAGTTCATGCATCACGAGGCCGACATTCTGGTGTCGACAACCATTATCGAGAATGGCCTGGATATTCCTCTATGCAATACGATTTTGATCAATCGCGCCGACCGTCTTGGACTCTCCGAGCTTTACCAGTTGCGGGGCCGGGTGGGGCGCTCGAATCGCCGGGCCTACGCTTACCTCCTGCTGCCGGCCGAGATTGAATTGACTCCGATCGCGCGGCGGCGGCTGGCGGCTTTAAAAGAATTTTCCGACCTGGGGGCCGGCTTCAAGATTGCGGCTCTTGATCTGGAACTTCGGGGCGCGGGGAATCTTCTCGGCGGCCAGCAAAGCGGACACATCGAGGCTGTCGGATTTGAGTTGTACACGCAGATGCTCGACCGCGCGGTCCGCGAGATGAAGGGTGAGGCGGCCGCGGACGAAGCCGAAACTCAACTCAACCTCGGACTCAATATTCGGATTCCCGTGGAATATATTCCGGAAGAAAACCAGCGCCTGCGAATGTACAAGCGGGTCGCCGGCGTCGAAAATGAAGCCCGACTGAACGATGTTCGCGCCGAACTGGAAGACCGCTACGGTGAGCCTCCGCCGCCGGTACGCAACTTGCTGGACTATGCGGGGCTGAAGTTGCTTGCGATGAGAGTTGGAGCGACGGCGATTGAGCGCAAGCGCGATCTGGTCAGCGTCAAATTTCGTCAGAATGCGGAGATCGATCCCGCCAAGCTGGCGAAATTCGTTTCCTCCCAGCGCGGAGCCCAGTTCGCTCCCGATGGGACGCTGAAATATGTTTCCAAGGCAGTTGCGCCGGGAGAAGTGCTGGCGCAGATGCGAGGACTGCTGGAAGAATTGTCGCCCGCGGGACAGGCATTGCCATCCGTACCGTCGTAAGGAAAGTTTTCAACCTGAAACCCAGGACGTTTTCAATCCCAAATGATCAAACTCAAAAAACTCAAGTTCTGTGTGGCACTAATCTCTTCATTTCTATTTATGCTGCCGGTTGTTACAGCCGCGGCCGGACCAACCCCGCTTCCCCCGGGTCCGGACGCTTTTAATCCTCTGGTTGATCAGTACTTCGATTTTCATTTTCAGTTTCATCCGACCGAGGGGACAGAGGCGGGGCTTCACCAGTACGACACCAGGCTGGAAGATTTTTCGCGATCCAACGTGGACGCGGAAATCGCCGGATTGCTGAAATTCCAGAAACAGTTTGCCTCGATTGAAAGCAACCAGTTGTCTGAAGAGTCTGCCGGCGATCTGGCAATACTGACCTCGTCAATTCAAGCTCGCCTGCTCGAACTGCAGAGTATTCAGATGTGGAGAAAAGATCCTGATGTCTATCTCTCCACTCTGAGCAGCAGCGTTTTCGTGATTATGCGGAGAACTTTTGCCCCGCCGGCCGATCGATTGCGGTCTTTAGTTGCGCGCGAACAGCAGATTCCACGGGTTCTGGAAGTGGCCCGGCAGAACCTGAGCAACCCGCCGCGGGTATACACGGAAGTAGCGTTGCAGCAGCTGCCGGACAGCATCAAATTTTTTCAAAACGATGTGCCAGCGGCCTTTCGTGAGGTCCACGATCCCGGGTTAGAGGCTCAATTCAAGGCGAGCAATGACGCTGCCGTCGATGCCCTGACAAAGTTTCAGGAGTTTCTACGAAACGATTTGCTGCCGGTTTCGAAAGGCGATTTCCGTCTCGGAACCGAGAATTTCCAGAAGAAATTGCTGTACGACGAGATGCTGGAGATTCCACTGAGTCGTCTGCTCGAGATTGGATTTGCGGATTTACGGCGCAACCAGCAGCAACTTAAGGAAGTCGCCGCCCAGATCGATCCCAAGCGCAGTCCGGAGGAGGTGTTGGACGACCTGCGCAAAGACCATCCGCCGGCCGGCCAGCTGCTGCAGACGTTTCGCGATACGCTTGGCGGATTGCGGCAATTTATCGAGCAGCGGAAGATCATCACTATTCCTTCTCCGGTACCGCCGATTGTGGAGGAGACTCCACCCTTCGAGCGCGCACTCACCACCGCTTCGATGGATACGCCCGGGGCCTACGAAACCAAAGCCAAAGAAGCCATGTTCAATGTGACCTTACCCGGATCCGACTGGAAGCCGGAGAAGGTCGAGGAATGGATGCAGGGGTTCAACCGGGGGACGATTATCAGCACAGCGGTGCACGAGGTTTATCCCGGCCACTATACGCAGTTTTTATGGGTGCAGTCTGCGCCCTCAAAGACGCGCAAACTGCTTTACAACAACAGCAACGCCGAAGGCTGGGCGCATTACACCGAGCAAATGATGCTCGACGAAGGATATGGCAATAACGATCCTAAGCTGAGACTGGGACAACTGGTGGATGCGCTGCTGCGCAACGCGCGCTTCATTGTCGGCATCGAAATGCACACTGGCCAGATGACGCTGGAACAGGGGCGGGCATTTTTCGTGAAAGAGGGCTTCCAGGTTCCGGCCGTGGCCGAGGTCGAGGCCAAGCGTGCGACGTCCGACCCTACTTACCTTTATTACAATCTGGGCAAGCTTCAGATTCTGAAACTGCGCGAGGATTACCGGAAGCGGCAGGGCAGCAAATTCACACTGCAGGAATTTCACGATCAGTTCATGCGGCAGGGATCGGTGCCGATGAAGATTATTCGCAAAAGCATGTTGGGAAGCGACAGCCCGACTTTGTAGGTTTGTCGGTTCAAGCCGGCAACCGGTCAAGCGCGTTGTCACTCCAGCGGCAAAAAGGAATCAGGAATGCCTAAAAAAGTTCGCAAAGCCGTTTTTCCTGCTGCCGGTCTGGGCACCAGATTTCTTCCGGCGACCAAGGCGCAACCCAAAGAGATGCTGCCGCTGGTGGACAAGCCCATCATTCAGTACGGGGTGGAGGAGGCCGTGGCCTCGGGTTGCGATCAGATCATTATCGTGACCGGACGCGGGAAGTCCGCCATCGAAGATCACTTCGATGTCAGCTACGAACTGGAAAAAATGCTGGAGGAGCGCGGCAAGACTGACTTGCTGAAAATCGTCCGCCAGATTTCCGACCTGATTCACATCGCGTATGTTCGCCAGAAAGAAGCGCTCGGCCTGGGCCATGCCGTTCTTACCTCGCGTGAACTGGTGGGCGATGAGCCTTTCGCCGTCCTGCTGGCAGACGATGTGATCGATGCCGAGGTGCCGTGTCTCAAACAAATGATGGATGTTTTTGCCGAGAAGCAATGTTCGGTGCTGGCCACCCAGGTGGTCGAGGGTCCGGGTATTTCCGCATATGGCGTGCTCGAAGGCAAGCCGGTGCCGGGAACGAATGGCAAGTTGTTCGAAGTGCTCAGCCTGGTGGAAAAGCCGAAGCCCGAGGAAGCGCCGTCTAACCTCGCGGTAATTGGACGGTATGTTCTTACTCCGACGGTTTTTGAAACTTTGTCGGATATAAAAGCCGGCGCCGGCGGCGAACTGCAGCTTACCGACGGTCTAAAGCAATTATTGAAGAAAGAAAAAATCTACGGCTACGTGTTCGATGGCAAACGTCACGACACCGGGGACAAGTTGGGATTCTTAAAAGCTACGGTGGAATTCGCGCTGAAGCGATCGGACCTGGGCGGTCCGCTGCGGGATTATCTGAAGACGTTAAATCTCTAGTGTGGGCGCAGCGTCCCCGATCGTGCAGGGGCTTCGCGGAAGCCTCAAGGATCGTACGTCGATTCCAAGTTTTTTCTTTGCCGCATGGCTCGACCGGCGATTTTGCTGTTGACGCACGGACGGAAACTCAACGACGTTTGTGGCGCTGCCGCACGAGCGCGACGCTCGCGCCTACATTGACGTCATGCTCTTCAGCTTTTTCGATTTTTCTTCCACGCCGTTGGCCAGCTTCTCTTTGTGAGCCGACAGGGTTTTTGCCAGGGATTCGTTGGACAGCGCCAGAATCTGAGCCGCGAGAATCCCCGCATTGGTAGCGCCCGGCTTCCCGATGGCGACTGTGGCCACCGGAATTCCCGCAGGCATCTGCACCGTGGCCAGCAACGAATCCATGCCTTGAAGCGAAGTCGATGGAATGGGTACGCCGATCACCGGAAGGGTCGTGTGGGCCGCGATCACCCCGGCGAGGTGGGCCGCGCCCCCGGCGCCCGCGATGATGACGCGCACCCCGCGTCCGGCCGCTTTGCGGGCGAACTCGGCGGTGCGGTCGGGCGAGCGATGCGCGGAAGTCACATCAATCTCGTACTCGATGCCAAATTCTTCCAATGCCTTCGCCGACTCGCGCATGATGTCGAGATCGGAGTCGCTGCCCATCACAATCGAAACCTGAGGTTTTGTGCTCATACCTCTCCTTAATCTGGATTGGAAACTAATTTTTACACCAGAATTATTTTTTTAGCGCCCTGGCTGCGATGTCCCGGCGATAGTGGGCGCCCTCAAAACCAATCTTTGCCGCGGCTGCGTAGGCACGGTCCACCGCGGTCCGCAGATCGGGCGCGCGCGAAGTGACCCCCAGCACCCGGCCCCCGGCAGTAAAGAACCCGCCGTGACGAAAAGCGGTGCCGGCATGGAAGACTTTCACACCTTCGAGCTTCTCGGCGTCCTCGAGACCTGAGATTTTTTTGCCCAACTCGTAGGTACCAGGGTATCCGCCCGACGACATGACCACGCAGACGGAAGCATCCTGCGACCAGCGGAAATCGCCCTCGCTGACCCGGCCTTCAATCGAGGCCTCGAGAGCTTCGAGCAGATCGCTTTCGAGGCGCATAAGAATGGGCTGGGTTTCGGGATCGCCGAAGCGGCAGTTGAATTCGAGAACCATGGGGCCGCGGGCGGTCATCATCAATCCGCAATAGAGGATCCCTTTGTATTCGGCGCCTTCGGCTTTCATTCCGGCAATCACCGGCCGGGCGACGTGCTGCAGCAGCCACTGGGTCATCTGCTCGTCCACGATGGTGGCGGTAGAGTAGGCTCCCATGCCGCCGGTGTTGGGGCCGGTGTCGCCATCATCGATGCGTTTGTGATCCTGGGCGGCCACCAGCGGCGCCACCCTCTCGCCGTCACTTAAGACCAGGAATGAAAGCTCGTCGCCCTGCAGGCATTCCTCGAGCACCACGCGGCGGCCCGCTTCGCCCAGGGTTTTGCCGCTGAACATTTCGGCCGCGGCGGAGGCGGCTTCTTCCTTTGTCCGGCAGATTACGACCCCTTTGCCGGCAGCCAGGCCGTCCGCTTTCACCACCACCGGGGTGGAGAAGAGAGGCAGAGCGGCAAGAATGTCGTCCATAGAATCGCAGATAGCGAAGTGGGCGGTGGGAATATGATGGCGCTGCAGGAATTCCTTGGCAAAACTCTTGCTTGACTCCAATTGCGTGGCAGCCTGGCTGGGGCCGAAGATACGCCAGCCGCGGGCGGTGAATGCGTCCACGACGCCAAGCGACAGAGCCAGTTCAGGCCCGACCACGGTGAGGTCAGGGCGAACCTGTTCGGCCACCGCCAGCAAAGAGTCTATGTTTTTCGCGTCGGCGGGGAGGCACTCGGCTTCCTGAGCGATGCCGCCGTTACCGGGTGCGCAATAAACCTGAGAGACCCGCGGAGACTGTCGCAGCTTCCATACCAGGGCATGCTCGCGCCCACCACTTCCGATGACAAGAACCTTCATAGCTGGAGAATGACAAGGTTAGGGGCAGGTGCGAGCGATGTCAAACTGCAGAAGGGCAGGCAGTGGGTCAGCCTCCCTATACAGTCCGCAAGATCGTCATCAAGAGGGACACGAAGTATCGCCAAGGCTTAATTCGGCTTTCCTTAACGCACTTTGTTGTGTATCCACTGGAAACACTCGTCCTCCTGCTCGGACAGAAAAATCTACGTCAACGGCGGTGGGCGGGGCCGCCCGCCCTTGCACGTGGTTTATGGTATGGGTGTGATTGTCGGAGTTATTTCAGATACGCATGGGCGGCTTCGTCCGGAGGCGTTGAGTGCGTTGCGTGGCTCGGACTACATCATTCATGCGGGTGACATCGGCGACCCTTCCATCCTGAAAAGACTGGAGGAGATCGCTCCGGTCACTGCCATACGGGGCAACGTGGATCGGGAGGCTTGGGCGGCAAAAATTCCTGCAACGAACGTGCTCGAAGTCCAGGAAACTTCCCTGTATGTCCTGCATAACCTGGCGGCACTGGATTTAAAACCTGAGGCAGCGGGATTCGGCGTCGTAGTCTACGGACATACGCATGTCGCCAAACAGGAAGTGAAAAATGGAGTGCTCTACTTCAATCCAGGAAGCGCCGGTCCGAGGAGATTTCGGCTGCCGATAACCGTCGGCCGGTTGACGATAAAAGGCGGCAGCGTTTCGGGACAGATTATTGAGATTCTGTCGAAAGAAGTCGAAGGCAAGTCGGTTTGACCGGGGAAGCGGGACGTCTCGCTCCAGAGTAGGACCAAAAGCTACGGACTAGGCAGGAGTCGGCGCCGGTGGAGCTGGTGGCGCGGGAGGAGTTGCTGCATGTGCGCCTCCGGTGTTGACCAGATCCTTTAACTCTTTGCTGGGCTTGAAGAACGGGATTTTCTTGGCGGGCACTTCGACGCGCTCGCCGGTCTTGGGGTTGCGACCCACGCGTGGTTTGCGCTGGCGGGTGCGGAAGCTGCCAAAGCCGCGAATCTCAATCTTGTCGCCCACGCGGAGCGAGCGCACGATGCTGTCAAAGATGGTCTCGACGATGACTTCACTGTCCTTACGCGTTAATTCCGCCAGCTTTGAGACTTCGTCGATCAGATCGGCTTTTGTCATACGCTCCTCAGTCCGTCTGGATTATATGGGATAGCAGCAATCCTGGGGCCGCAATCCTGTATAAACTTCTCAAATTTCAGGGGTTCTATGCAAGCGGCTTTTCCGGAACGGCTGCTTGCCAACCGGCTCCGCGATGGTCTTACTGGCGCTTTTTTCCGCGATTCTTGCGGAATTACCGCCTTACGCGACGCAAACCACTACTTCCACAAATAATAGAAGCCCGTATGCTGATCCATCAGCTTTTCGCGGCTTGGTAACCATTGGGATACATCCCCAAACAGCAGATCGAGGACCGTCTTATGGTCTTTATCGGGATGCACCAGGACCGGCTTACCGGTGATACCGACGGCTTTCGCGGTATCGTCCACGGCCGCTTCAAAATCGGCAATCTGGTCGATCATGTGCATGGACAAGGCTTGCTCGCCAGTCCAGACCCGGCCGTCGGCGATCGACTTGATGTCGTCGAACTTGGCGTGGCGTCCATCGGCCACAGCCTTTACGAACTGGCCATACATGTTGTCGATCAGGGACTGCAGGTAGGCGCGTTCCTTGGGGGTCATGTCGCGGGTGGGGTCGCCGGTACTCTTATACTCGCCGACGGTAAGAACCTCGGGTTTCAGCTTGGCCCAGCGCAACAGATCGCCGTAGTTGACCCACTCCGAGATGACGCCGATCGAACCTACCACACTGCCGTTATCGGCATAAATCTTGTTGGTAGCGGAGGAGACGTAATAGGCTCCGCTGGCGCCCACGGTTTCTATGGAAGCCACGATGCGTTTCTTCTTCTCGTCGCGAACCCTTTTGACTTCGCGGTAAATTTCCTCCGACGCGGCAACGCCGCCGCCCGGCGAATTCACATGGATGATGATGGCTTTGATGGAATCGTCATCGCCGAATTTCTTGACCTGCTGTACCACCGTGCTGGGATCGAGAATGACGCCTTCAAGTTCGACGACGCCGATCTTGTCGCCAAAGCTGGCGCGCAGCGAAGCGTTATCTCCGCCCGCGTGCAGCGCGAGATAGACCAGAGTGAACACCGCCAGCACAAAGAGGAAGAAAGCTCCTCCTCCGATGATGATCCAGAGAAAAGTCCGCGAACGTCCGTTTTCAGCCATACAGATGGCATAGTTTAGCAGGAAACAGTTTCCAGTTTCTGGTTTCTAGTTTCTGGTTCGGGAAACGGTCTCAACCGGTTGGAGCGACTTTATGAGCCCGTGTAGAAGGCGGCTTACTTCTCCTGACTGTTCCATCAAACCTGCCATCGATTTTGGGAGCAGAAAACCCAGGTTGCCCGCGATTGCGGCCGCGAAGGATCCAGCGCGAAGCGGCTGGACGACGCAGCGTTCCCCTTACGAGACCCTGCAGTTGTTTCGCTTCGCGCGAGATCCCTCACCCGGCTGACGCCGGGCTCAGGATGACGTCAAATTCTTCAACTCCATCTATAGAAGTTCGAACTCCCCCCTTGACCTGCGCTCCATAGCTTCGTAACATTGCGCCGCTAAGAAAGAGGGGGGACTAATGGCTGCATTTTGCGTTGGTTGCGGAAAGCCGTTGGCGGACGGAGCCAGGTTTTGCAACAACTGCGGCGCGACCCAGCCGGCGATGGCGGCGGCAGTGGCACCGGCGGCAGTGACACCAGCGGCACCGGTGATGACTCCGGTTTCGGTCACTCCCGCGTCGAAGGGCAGCAACACCGCGATCAAGATCCTCATCGGTTTCCTCGCCTTTATAGTCCTGGTGGCCCTGCTGGGGGCTGGCGGTTGTCTTTACGTCGCTTACCGGGTCAAGCAGCGCGCCCACGAATTCTCGCGTTCGATGGGAGGCGACGTCCGGCCTTACACCGGTAAACGGCAGCCTTGCGCCCTGTTGTCCAGCAGCGAGGCTTCAGAGGCCCTGGGCGTTCCGGTAGGTTCAGTCGAGCAGCGCGGCACGTCGGCCTGCGAGTACGCCTACGGCAATGGCCAGCATTTCGACGTCGAGTATCAGTGGGAAAACGGGGGCATCACCATGGGGATTGCGCATGGCGCCATGAAACATGTGGCTGGTATGGACACCTTTACCACGGTCCCGGGCGTGGGTGACGAAACCTACCTGGCTCCGGGAAATTCATCGCTGATGATGCGTAAGGGCGACGTGATGGTAACTATCGATCTCCGCGAGGGCGGCCTCAGCCCCGATGCGGCCAAGAAAATGGCAAGCAGGATTGCGGGCCGCTTGTAACTTCAGGTACTTTTGACGTCGGACTTTCGGTCCCTGGTCTGGTGAATTCAGTTGGGCCGCTGCCGTGATGGTTGTGTCCTCAGGCCTGCTTGCCCAGACCCCCCTGCAATCTCCAACGGCAGTTACGGCCTTTCCATGTGGGGACTTGAGAACAACTGGTACATAAAGTCAGTGCGGCTGAACGGCGAAGAGGTGTTGGACAAGGAGCTGCAAATAGAGAAAACCTCGAACGGCAAACTCGATGTGGTCCTGAGTTCGGCCAGCTCCCAATTGGAGGGTAGCGTCAGCGGCCCGGACGGTCCAGTGGTGGGAGCCCGTGTATTTCTTTCACCCGAACCCTCGACGCCCTACAACAAAATGCGCTCTCAGCGCTCGAGCACCGATCAAAGCGGTCATTTCTCGTTTGCCGGCGTGCCTCCTGGCGCTTACCGGGTACGGGCGAAATGCCGATCCGCAGCCCGCGAGCTTCGTTCCGAGCCGAAGGATATCTCGCTTTCAGAACTTGATCACAAGAGCCTGCAGCTTACCCTGGTAACGCCTCCGGCGGAGTAGCGCATTTCATGCTACAGAAGGAACTGTATTGGCAAGCGGCCCGGTGTTGACTACGATTTACAGAGTTCATACGTTTCATAACTTTTTTAGGCCCGTCGTTCTAACGGCGGGCCTTGTTGTGCCACGGCATCGACTGCCGGGTGGTGTTCTCAAATGAAATTACGGCTTACCTACGTGCTCATGCCGCTCCTGATCCTGGCCACGACTTTTTCATTGGCGGCGGAAAAGATAGCCACTTCGGACGAGGGCGGGTGCTGGCAGGTCGCGCGTCAGTTGCCGCATAACGCGGCCAGCTTCGAACACGGACTGGCAGCGGCACCTCGCGAGGCTGTGCGCTGGAACAATTTGAAATGGGAGCTGCCAGTCGCGACAGCCGCCGGAGTGCTGATCGCAGCCGGCGACGATCACATCAATCAGCACATTCAGTCGACTTCGTTTGTGCAGGCTTCGACGCGCACTTCAAACATCGGCCTGGGAGTCGAACTGGGCACCGCAGGTTTGATGTACCTGGCCGGATGCGCGAAACACCGCTCGCCGTATCTGGCAAACACGGGGTTCACGGCGCTTGAAGCCATGGGTGCGGCAAACGTGATGACTTTCGCGGTCAAGGTGGCTACCAATCGCCAATATGCCTACCATGCCAATCCTCACGGCGAATTCTGGGAGGGGGGCAGATCATTTCCATCCGGCCATGCAGCCACCAGTTTCGCCTTCGCGAGTGTTATCGCTCATCGCTATCCGCACAATTTCTGGCTCAAATGGGGAGCTTACGGGCTGGCAACCGGTGTCAGTCTGGCTCGGGTCGGGGGGAAGAAACATTTCGTTTCTGACATTCTAGTCGGCGGCACGCTGGGATACGTGACCGGCAGTTTCATGGCTACGCATTGAAAAGCAGCCTCTTTATGGTCTCGAGCACTGCGGGGAGGCCATGGCTCGGGGTTACCTGCTTTTTCTTGTGCTAACATCCTTTCAGAGCGATGGTGTCATCGCGATAACGACGTTCTTTCAAAGGGTCATAGCCTCTTCTCTTCCGTCGGTCTCATAAGAAATGGTCAAAGTTTTTTCTTCATCCTGCAGCTGAGATTGTCCCGAGATTGCGTCTTCCAGGTCAATGATGTCTCCACTGTCAAGCAAACGCAAAGCACCGGCGAGTTTGCCGCGGATCATGGCGGCGCCTTCGCGAATTATCGGTGAGGGTGAAATGGCCGACTTGATCCGGCGATTCGACTGGGGTGGCGGTCCGTTGGGGCCGATCGAGTCCTGGTCGGACACGCTGGTGACCACAGTCAATCTTCTGCTCGGGTCCCGGCACCCTATGTTTTTGTGGTGGGGCCCAGATCTCATCCAGTTCTACAACGACGGCTACCGGCCCAGCATTCGGGACGACAAGCATCCGGCAGCGATCGGCCAGCGCGGCATCGAATGCTGGCCTGAAATATGGCCGATCATCGGTCCGCAGATTGAAGCGGTGATGACTAAAGGCGATTCCACCTGGAACAACAACCAGCTGGTGCCTATCAACCGCAACGGGAAGCTGGAAGAAGTATTCTGGACTTACAGCTATAGTCCGGTGCGTGACAAAGACGGGACGGTGCAGGGAACGTTGGTAGTTTGCAGCGAAACCACTGAACAAGTTCTCAGTGAACGCCGGCTGCGGGCGCTGCTCGCGATCAGCGCAGATTTTTTAAGCGAAGTCGAGAGCTCCAGCTCCCAACCCTTACTGAATTTTGCTCGAACGATTATAGAAAAGCTGGAGCACGATCCCGCAGACATCCCTTTCGCTTCGCTCTACCTTTTATCCCAGGGCGAGGTTCTGCCGGTCGGAAGCACCGCGTCGACCTGTGTGTTGAGCACCCCGGACGATTGGCCGCTGATCGAGGCGGTGGCAGGCAAGAAGCCGCTGCTGGTGGAAGACCTCACGCAACGTTTTGGCGAACTGGTTTGTCCGCCTTGGGCCGAGCCCGTGACCCGCGCGTATGTCCTGCCGCTGGAGATTTCAGGTTCGTCGTTTCAGGGAGCGATGATTTTCGGCATCAGTCCCCGTCTGCCATTCGACGACCGCTATCAAACCTTTCTTCAGCTGGTGGGAAGCCGGATCGCTACGCTACTGCAGAGCGAAATTCATCAACTCGAAATCGCCCAGGCTGCCGAGAGATTCCGCCGTCTGGCTGAGGCGAATCCTTTCGGCATGGTCATCGGAAATCTGGGCGGCGAGCTCAGCTACATCAATCCCGCACTTTTGCAGGCTCTGGGATACAGCGAAGCCGAGCTCAAGGCTGGAAAAGTGCGCTGGGACAATCTGACCCCTGAAGAATATGCAGCAGCTGACGCCAACGCCGCAGAGCAACTGCGCCGCTCCGGACGCTGCGAGGTATACGAAAAGGTCTATCTAGCGAAGAATGGCCGCCGTATTCCGATCCTTGTGGGAGCGTCGTTCCTGGAGAGTTTGCGGGGAGAGCCCGAAGTCGCCGCTTTCGTGACCGATTTGACGCCATTGAAAGCCGCGGAAGAGGCATTGCGGAAAGCCAACGCCGAGCTGGACAAGAAGGTCACAGAACGTACCGCGGAGCTCCAGGCTGAGGTTTTGGAACGGAACCGCATTGAGTTGAACCTGCGAAAACTTACCGGACGCCTGCTGCTGGTTCAGGATGAAGAGCGGCGGCACATGGCCCGCGAACTGCACGACCACGCCGGACAAACTCTGACTGCTCTGTCCATCAACCTGGGCGGACTATACAGCATGGTGCGGGACCAGGATGCGAAGATCGCCGCACTGGTAGCCGAAAGCCAGCAACTCTCGAACGATCTGTCAAAAGAAATACGGACGTTCTCGTACCTTTTGCATCCGCCGCTTCTGGACGAGGTCGGATTGGGATCGGCCCTGCAGTGGTATGTAAGCGGATTCTCCGAGCGCAGCAAAATCAACGTCGAGCTGGATCTGCCTGCGGAAATCGGCCGCATGGCGAACGAACTCGAGCTGGTGGTTTTTCGCGTCGTCCAGGAAAGTCTGACCAACATTCATCGCCACTCCGGCAGCCAATCGGCGAAACTTTATTTGCGCTGCTCGGACGGGTCTGTGAAGCTGGAAATCAGCGACCGGGGAAAAGGAATTTCCGCGGAAACACAAAGCGAAATGAGAGCCGCGCGGGCTGGGGTTGGAGTGCGCGGCATGGAAGAGAGAGTTCGCCAATTCGGCGGCACCCTGGAAATCGTCTCAGATGGTGCAGGGACCAAAGTGATCGTGGTGCTTCCGCTGACGGCTGAGACTAAGTGATCGCTGCCCGCGTATACCTGCAGTAGTGCCGCTGCGCCTGCATCCTTCACCCGGCTTACCAATTCTTTTTTTCGTCTACAGGCGTTAGGTTCTGTTGTTTCGTGCATTGGGTTCATGGGCCTGTGGGGACGATCACGGTCAGCGCCTCGGGTTTGACTGTGACGTCGATGGGAGTCTGGCAGACGTATTCGCCGTCGGCGTAGACATCCACCGGGATTTCGGTTTCGATTCGCAGACGCTCCGCCGGAAAATAATTCACCTCGCGAAGCTTCAGATGATTGCCGCGATACACGGACGGGAACAGGCGCAGCAGTCGAAGTTTCGCCATGCTGCTAACCAGGCAGATTTCAAGTTTCCCGTCGTCGATGGCGGCGCGGGGAGCGATCATGATGCCTCCGCCGTAGGTCGGAGTGTTGGCGAATGCCACCACCATCACGGGACCCTGGTGCCGAGTAGCAAGCCCGCCAATCCGCCCCGGCTGCGGGGTTTGCACGCATACGTGCATCGCTCGAAACTTTATTAATGCAGGCACAAGGCTGAGCAGATAGCCGCCGCGGCGGCGCAGGGCACGAGGAAGCCGGTTAGCGAAGCGCGCGACTTCGACATCGAGACCCACCCCGCCAACGCAGCAGAAATAAGAGCCAGGCTTCTCGCCCTCGCCAGACAACGGATTCGTTAGCGAAGCAACGGGCGAGATAACTCCCAGATCGATCTTGCGCACGTTGACCTGGTCGGAAAGCATGCTGGCGAGAAAATCGCGCCATGCGGCAAGAGCACCTGCAATGTTTTGCAGACCCAGAGCGTGTGCAAAATCGTTGCCACTGCCGTGCGGCACCACCAGCACAGGCAATTTCAGGGCGACAAGTTGGGCCAGATTGCGATGGACGGTGCCGTCTCCACCCAGGACCAGCACGGCATCTGCTCGATTGGGGCCGGTGGGCAACCCAAGCTGCCATACCGCATCCGAGATGTGGGCGAAGGGATGGAGCAGATCGGGCGCACAACCTAAGCCGAGGATGGCGGCAACGCGCATTGGGCCGGCCGAGATTAACAAACTTTAATCCGTGAAAACAGCACGGAGCTCATTCAAATCGCGGCGGGGTACTCGAAATGCAGAAGCCAACGAACGGGCTGTTTCGATGAAAAAATGAAGCCTCGGAAGTTACGCACTCAGGGTCGCTGTAGATGCAATCTTTGCGGGATGGGACCGAAAATGCAGGGTTCGTCGAAAAGGGCTATCGTCCCGAAGTGGGCCACCAGCCTTGAGTTTGAGGGAGAGAACTGGCATACTCTCATCCCTGGCCTGACGCTAATGCCGCAGTTCTAAGCCACTTTTTCAGAGGGAGACTTTCCAGTGATGCGCTTGCGAGCTTTAGCCGTAGTGTGCACTTTGACTTTTGCGGTCATGATGACCGGCTGCGGTGGGGGTACAAAAACTACTCCGCCGCCTTCCAGCCCGCCGCCCACCACTCCGCCGCCGTCTGTGACCGCGCCAACGATCATGACCGCCCCGGCCAGCCGGGCGATACAAGCCGGCCAGACGGTTACATTTTCGGTCACGGCAACCGGGACCGGCCCGCTGACCTACCAGTGGCAAAAGAATTCGGCGGAGATCGCGGGAGCGACGGCCTCGAGTTACACGACACCTCCGGTCACTGCCGCGGACAATGGAGCCAAGTTTGTTGCCGTGGTGAGCAATTCCGCAGGCAGCGTGAGCAGCGATCCGGCAACGCTGACGGTCAGCACGCCGTCTACTCCGCCACCTTCCAATCCCCCACCCTCAAATCCCCCGCCTTCCAATCCTCCGCCTTCCACGGCCGATGTGGTGACGTACCACAACGATCTTGCCCGCACCGGGCAAAATCTTAAAGAAACTATTTTGACCACCACCAACGTCAACTCCTCGACATTTGGAAAACTTCGTTCGCTGGCGGTGGATGGTAAAGTCGACGCCCAGCCGCTGTACCTGTCGAGTGTGACGAATATTCATGGCGGAACCCACAACGTTGTTTACGTCGCGACCGAACATGGCAGCGTTTATGCGTTCGATCCCGATGACGGCACTCAGTTGTGGCAGGTTTCGACCTTAGGCTCGGGTGAAACTACAAGCGACAAGCGAGGCTGCGACCAGGTCACTCCAGAAATCGGAATCACGGCCACGCCCGTGATCGATCGCAATGCGGGAACGCACGGAGTCATCTACGTGGTGGCGATGTCCAAATCCGGCTCCAATTATTTCCAGCGGCTCCATGCCCTTGACGTGACCACCGGCGCGGAAATGTTCGGCGGTCCCAAAACCATTCAAGCGACCTTCCCGGGTACGGGAGACAACAGTTCTAACGGCAAGGTTGTATTCGACCCGGCGCAGTATAAAGACCGCGCTGCCCTGCTTTTGTTGAATGGTGTGATTTACATTGCGTGGTCGTCGCATTGCGACATTCGTCCGTACACCGGCTGGATCATGGGTTACAACCCCACCACCCTGGCTCAGGTAACCGTGCTGAACGTCGTTCCCAATGGCAGTGAAGGCGCCATCTGGATGGCCAACACCGGCCCGGCGGCGGACAGCGCGGGAAACATTTATCTTCTCGATGCCAACGGTGATTTCGGAACTTCGTTGAACTCCAAAGGCTTTCCCAGCAACGGAAACTACGGCAACGCCTTCCTCAAGCTCTCCACGTCAGGTGGGCTCGCGGTTGCGGACTATTTCGAGATGAGTAATCAGCAAACGGAGAACGATGCCGACACTGACCTCGGCTCCGGGGGAGCTTTAGTGCTGCCCGACCTAACGGATAGCAGTGGCAAGGTGCGCCATCTTGCAGTGGGTGCGGGTAAGGACAGTCACATGTACGTTGTCGATCGCGATTCGATGGGAAAGTTCAATAGCAACAGCAACAATGTCTACCAGGAACTTCCCAACGTTCTGGGCGGGGGCATTTTCGGCATGCCCGCTTATTTCAACGGGACGATTTTCTACGGAGGAATCGGAGATGCGATCAAGGCATTCAAGATTACCGACGCCAAAGTCTCGAGCGGGCCGGTAAGCCAAACCAGCACCAGCTTCGGCTATCCGGGCACAACTCCCAGCATTTCAGCAAATGGGACCAGCAACGCGATTGTGTGGGCGGCTGAGAATGGCAGTCAGGCGGTGCTGCACGCTTACGATGCCAGCAACCTGCATGAGCTTTACAACAGCACTCAGGCCGGCAGCCGTGACCAGTTCGGGGCGGGGAACAAATTCATCACTCCTACGGTCATCAACGGCAAAGTATTTGTCGGGACGACGAATAGCGTGGGAGTGTTTGGGTTGCTGCCGTAGCTCACTCGTCATCGTGAGCGAAGTGGCGGAGTTGGGGAAAGTTCGCGAAGCGAACTTTCCACTCCGCTCAGCATGACATGCCTATTTAGTGAAGCGCGCTTTCTTAATTTTCTTTCCCACCCGCGCCGTCAACTCTTTACTCGACTCCCAGGCGATGGTGGGATCGGTTGTCACTTCTCCATTCACTTTCACCGAATTTTGTTTGAGCTTGCGACCTGCGTCGCTGACCGAATCAGCCAATCCGATCAGCGCGAGCAGCTTGTCCAGCTTGATACGCCCAGCGACCGACGACTCAACATCTGCGAACCTGACTTCGACCACTTCCACATCTTCCGGTACTGCATCTTTCTGAAACTGCTTGGCCCAATCCTCCGCAGCCTTCGTCGCCGCATCCGCTGAGTGAAAGTCCGCGACAATGCGCCGGGCCAGGTCTTTTTTGGCTTCCATGGGATGCGATCCACTCTTCATCTTTTCGATCTCATCCAGCTGTACGTCGGTCAGCAGTTCGTAGTAACGCCACATCATGGGATCGGAAATCGACATCACTTTGCCGTACATATCGAGCGGCGGCTCCTGAATTCCAATCGCGTTGCCCAGCGACTTTGACATCTTCTGCACGCCGTCAAGCCCCTCGATGATGGGCGTGGTCAACACTACCTGCGATTCTTGCCCGTAGGCACGCTGCATTTCGCGCCCAACCAGCAGATTGAATTTCTGGTCAGTGCCACCTAGTTCGACGTCGGCGTGAAGGGCAACGGAGTCGTACCCTTGCGCCAGCGGATACAGCAGTTCATGCATAGCGATGGGTTTTTCCTCCTGGAAGCGTTTGTGAAAATCCTCGCGTTCCAGCATTTGGGAAACTGTGAATTTTGCCGTGAGCCGTATCCAGTCGGCGGGCTTCAGCTTGTCGAACCACTCGCTATTGAAACGGGTTTCGGTCTTGGCCTGGGACAGAATCTTGAAAACCTGCGCCATGTAAGTTTTGGCATTGCGCATGATGTCTTCCGCGCTCAAGGGGGGCCGGGTGGCGGAGCGTCCCGTGGGATCGCCGATCATGCCGGTGAAATCGCCAATCAAAAAAATGACGGTGTGGCCGAGATCCTGAAAATGCTTGAGTTTGCGCAACAGCACGGTGTGGCCAAGATGAAGATCGGGCGCGGTCGGATCGAATCCCGCCTTGACCCGCAAGGGCTTGCCGGAGGACAGAGATTTTTCCAGCTTGAAACGCAGCTCAGACTCCTTAACAATTTCAGCAGAGCCTTTTTTTATGTAGGCGAGTTGTTCTTCGACGGGAGGGAAGGTGGGCATAGGTTAAAGATTATAGCGGCGGTAGAGGCGATTGCAGATTTCAGATTCTAGATTTCAGATTTCAAGCCCTTGGCCGTACGCAGCGAGGCCACGAAGATAGACACCAGCTGATTCGCTTCATCGAGGGAAGCATTGATCTGATCTCGCCGTAAAACGCCGGCGTCGACTAGGAGTTCCAGCCAAAAGAGCGTTTCGTCTGCTTCTTCAAGGACAAGGCCAAGCTTGGAAGTGAAATCGGCAGTAGAGCGGGCGCGGCAAAGCACGATGAGTGCGAATTGCTTGGTACGACTTTTTATTGCCTCTGAGTTGATTGTCTGCGCCATGGAAAAATCTGAAATCTACAATCTGAAATCTACAATGTCTGTTCGAATGACCTATTTAGATGTGACCCTCATCACAATCCTTCGCCCAACGATTTCAAAGTTTTCTTCCAGCACGATTTGGATCGCCTCGCTGTATGCTGCGTGTTCCTGCTGCAGGATGCGGGCGGCCAGCGTTTGCTCATCGTCTGTGTCCAGCACTGACACGGTTTTCTGCACGATGATGGCGCCGTGATCGAGTTCTTCGTCGACAAAGTGCACGGTGCAGCCGGTGACTTTCACACCGTAGGCGAAGGCTTGCTCCTGAGCCTCGAGCCCGGGGAATGCGGGAAGCAACGATGGATGGATGTTGAGGATGCGCCGGGGAAACTGCTGTACGAACCATGGCGAGAGCAGACGCATGTATCCCGCTAGGCAAATTAAATCCACTTTGTGGTTTTGCAGCGCCGCGACCATCTCGCGATCGTGATCCTCGCGTGGTTTGCCCTTGGAAGGAATCACGAGAGTTTCAAGTCCCATGCGTTTAGCGGTTGCAATGCCGCCGGCGTCAGACTTGTTGGAGATCACGACAGCGATACGGGCGTTGGAAATTTTTCCTGAAGCCACATTTTTGGCGATGGCTTCAGAGTTCGAGCCTCGCCCGGAGAGGAGTATGCCGAGGTTTTTCATAATTAGCTTTCAGCTGTCAGCTATCACCATAAGCTTTTCGATCCGACATCATAATTCAACTGGCGCTCCGGTTTTGCCCATCAATCTAAACGTTGTCATCCTGAGCATAGCGAAGGACCTGTGCATTTTCTGCTTGGGGTTTGCAGCGGCGGGCGGGGCGCCCGCCGGACAGCCGGCGAGACGCCGGCGCTACGATTTGAACAGATTTGCCCGGGCTGAACAGGTCGGATATAGTTTTTGTAATTATGTTTCAGGACTTTCATGCAGTCGACCGCTGGACCAAGAAGAAGGTGCACTGCATCTATCAGGCGCTCATCGTCGCCATCTCAACCCGCCATGCCGACGCTGTCGACATAAAATTTCTGGTGGATGGGCGGCCGTTGTGGATTGCGCTGCCGAATCCGGCCTGGGTTGAATACAAAAAGCTTACGGGTAGAGTGATTACCGATACGCTGGCGGTCGAGATCGCCGGACATTATCTGAAGACCGCGCTCGAATCCGGCGAGGGTGCGGGCCGGGAGATGTATTCTTTGACCGTGGCAGAAACCCTGCAGCACCTCGAAGCCGCCGTAAAGCAGCCCGAATCCCAGCCAGTAAGGTAATTTTGATGGAGGACGGTCGTCCCCGCCCTTCATTCGCGAAACTGACGGGCGAGGACGCCCGTCCTCCATGACTTCAATTTACAGCCGGCAGATCAGCAATTCCCGCTCGTAAATCATCTCTGGGGGCAAATGCGCATGCAGGCGGATGAACAGCTCTTCGTGCCCGATCACCTCGGACTTCCATGCGGCGCGGTCCACAGTCTGTAATTTCTCAAATTTGTCTTTCGGGAAATTAAGGCCTTCCCACTCGATGTCTTCGTAGTGTGGTGTCCAGCCGATGGGCGTTTCTTTGCCCTGGGCGCGGCCGTGTACCCGGTCGACGATCCATTTGAGCACACGCATGTTGTCGCGAAATCCCGGCCAGACAAATTTTCCGTCGGCATCTTTCCTGAACCAGTTCACGTGAAAGATGCGCGGAGTCCGGCTGAGCGAGCGCTGCATCTTGATCCAGTGGCGAAAATAATCGCCCATGTGGTAGCCGCAGAAGGGAAGCATGGCCATGGGATCTCGTCGCACTTTGCCGACTTCGCCGGCGGCCGCTGCTGTCATCTCCGATCCCATGGTCGCGCCAACGTAAACTCCGGCGCTCCAGTTAAAGGCCTGGTAGATAAGCGGGATGGTGGAGGCGCGTCGTCCGCCAAAAATGATGGCGCTGATGGGAACGCCGGTGGGATCTTCCCAGGCGGCATCAATGGTTGGACACTGTGAGGCCGGAGCGGTGAAACGCGCGTTGGGATGCGCAGCTTTGGCGCCGGTTTTTTGGGCGATCTCCGGGGTCCAACGCTGGCCGCGCCAGTCTTGCAATTCGTCCGGAGGCTTGTCAGTCATGCCCTCCCACCACACGCCGCCCTGGGGAGTGAGCGCGACATTGGTGAAGATGGTATTGCGCGAGAGCGTCGCCATGGCATTGGGATTGGTTTTTTCCGAAGTGCCGGGCGCTACGCCGAAAAAGCCGGCTTCCGGATTGATGGCGCGCAAACAGCCCTGAGCATCCGGCTTGATCCAGGCAATGTCGTCACCGACGGTCCAGACTTTCCAGTCCTTAAGGCCCTCGGGAGGCACCATCATGGCGAAATTGGTCTTGCCGCAAGAACTGGGGAATGCGGCGGCGACGTAAGTTTTCTTTCCTTTGGGATCTTCGACCCCCAGGATGAGCATGTGTTCCGCCATCCATCCCTCGTCGCGCGCGATGTTCGAGGCGATTCGCAGAGCAAAACATTTCTTCCCCAGCAGCGCATTGCCACCATAGCCCGATCCGTAAGACCATATTTCGCGGGTCTCGGGAAAGTGGACGATGTATTTGTCGGGATTGCATGGCCAGGGCACGTCTTTCTGGCCAGGAGCCAGCGGCGCTCCCACACTGTGGATGCACGGCACTACACGCTGCTCATCTTTATCGATCTCTTTGAAGACGTCGATGCCGATGCGCGCCATAATTCGCATATTTACGACCACGTAGGGCGAGTCGGTGAGCTCCACGCCGATCTGCGACATGGGGCCGCCGACGGGGCCCATGCTGAAAGGCAGCACGTACATGGTGCGTCCCTGCATGGCGCCGTTGAATTTTTCTTTCAACTTGCGCCGCATGGTGTAGGGGTTTTCCCAGTTGTTGGTGGGACCGGCGCTATCTTTCGAGAGCGAGCAGATAAATGTGCGGTCTTCCACGCGGGCGACATCGCCGGGATCGGAACGAGCCAGAAAACAGCCCGGCCACAATTCTTCATTGAGTTTGGTGAACGAGCCGCTGGCTACCATTTCGCGGCACAGTTTGTCGTACTCGGCCTGCGAGCCGTCGACCCAATGAATGTCTTTGGGCTTGGTCAATTCGGCGGTTTTCTCAACCCATTTAACAAGGTGAATATTGCGCGTGAGCGGACCGCGCGAACGTGCAGTTTTCATAGCCATCCTGTCGAGGGGGCGGAAGCTTCTAGGTATGGAAAGTTGTAATTCGTACACTTCTATTTTGCCAGAGAACGCGTGGAAATGCTTGTTTGCCACCGGCGTTCGCCAGTGACCTTAGTGTCGGCACAAAATAGTTACAGGTAAAAAACTGCAGTCACTGGGTTTATAGACTTTCGTTCGCCACCGCACAAACACTGTAGAAATTGAATATTCTTTTCGCCATCAATCCCCGAATTTGCCGCATCCAACTAAGCAAATATTTATGTCTCAATCAAACCCCGGAATGAAGGTGGGAGAACTGTTTGCGGCCTGGGGAAGCATCCTCAGCGGCCGCGCTCCTATGTTGTCGATCGAGATCACTCGCGAGTGTCCGCTGAGCTGTCCCGGCTGTTATGCCTACGGCGATAACCATCTGGGCGGCGAAAAAAAATTGACCGAACTTTCTGACTTGCGCGGCGACGCGCTCGTGGATGGAGTTTTGGGCCTGGTAAAAAAACACCGGCCGCTGCACGTCTCGCTGGTGGGCGGCGAACCCATGATCCGGCATCGTGAACTGAGCCGCATCCTGCCTGAATTGAGCCGGCAGAATATCTTTACCATGGTCGTGACCAGCGGAATCATTCCTATTCCAACGGAGTGGATGACGTTGCGTCGCAACCGGGTAGCGGTATCGATTGATGGACTACCGGAACATCACGATCCGCGCCGCAAGCCCGCAACGTACGAGCGCATTCTCGAAAATATTCGCGGGCGCGAGGTGAACATTCACTGGACCATCACCGGGCCGATGATGAAGCGTCCTGGATATCTGGAGGAATATTTGGCGTTCTGGCAGGCGCAACCAGAAGTGAAGCGAGTCTGGGTCAGCTTGTACAGCCCGCAGCAGGGCGAGCAAACACCGGAAATGCTCACGATGGAGGAGCGGCGAAGGGTGGCGCGGGAGCTGCCGGAATTGCGGGAAGCTTATCCCAAGCTGCTGATGAACACGGGGATTGGAGAGGCATTGCTGAAGCCGCCGCAGAATCCGCAGGAATGCTTGTTCTCCAAAATGTCGACAAACTTTTCCGCTGACATGCGCACGCGAGTCGAGCCGTGCATCTTTGGCGGCACGCCCGATTGCAGCCAATGCGGCTGCGTGGTATCAAGCGGGCTGCATCATGTCCAACAGAAAAAGCTGTTGGGCCCACTGAGCATGGGCCACCTGGTCCGTAGCTCGACTGCGGTGGGATCCCTGATGAATCGACTGCGGTCCGGCTCCGTCATGCCTGCTCGCTGGCATCGGGTGGGGTCTGCGCCTCCATCAACCGGCGAACTTGTACAAATTGGTCCGAGCGGCCGCAGTGACTGAGATTTGAACTTGCCAGGCAATTCTCGTTCGTCAAGCTCTCTTTAACGCGCGGACAATGACCACCAGCAGCACGGCGCCAAGGATGGCCACCAGGATGGTAGGCAGCAATCCACCACTGGTGTAGATTCCAAGCACTCGCAATACCCAGCTGCCGAAGATGGCGCCGGCGATGCCGAGCAGGATATCGGTGAGCACGCCGTAGCCGGTACCCTTCATGATCTTGCCGGTTGCCCAGCCCGCAATCAGTCCCACCAGAATTACGTAGACCAAACCGCTGCCCAGGAACATGTGATGCCTCCAGATACGCCGCGGAAGCGTATGCTCGCGCTGCCACGCTGTCAAGCTCTGTGTTAAATACGAAGCTGACGCAACCGTTAGAACGCATGGCTCAAGCTGCTGGCGCCGATCTGACGTCTGGGCGTTTTCTTTGCGGCCGTTGCGGAATATCTCGGCGGCCTTTGCGGTGAGAATTCGTTTTTGGGTGGCAGCAAGGTCAAAAGCTCACCGCAAAGGGCGCAAACGTACCAGGCCCTAAGAACACTTTTGCAACTCAAAGAGCCAGGATGGCGAGTCGTGTTCGCGCTTGTCCGGCGGCTACCGCCCGGTCTTAATGTCTCTACTCGTTGTAATGCAGCAGCGAAAACACGTCGTATTCTTTCAGCTTGTCGCGGCCTTTCAGGAAGTCGAGTTCGACCACGAAGCCCAGGCCGGCGATTTCGGCGCCGAGTGAATGAGCCAGTTTGGCGGTGGCCTCGGCGGTGCCGCCGGTGGCCAGAAGATCGTCGACGATCAGTACGCGCTGGCCTTTCTGGATAGCATCTTTGTGAATCTCCAAAGTGTTGGTGCCGTACTCGAGAGCATAGTCAAACTTTGCAGTGGCGGCCGGGAGTTTGCCGGGCTTGCGCAGAGGAACGAAGCCGGCATTCAGGCGATAAGCGACGGCGGGACCGAAGATAAAGCCGCGGGCTTCCATGCCCAGCACCAGATCGACTCCGGCGGTCAGGTAATGCTCGGAGAGCGCGTCGATCAGCATGGCCAGGCCAAGTTTGTCTTTGAGCAGCGTGGTGATGTCGTAGAAGAGAATTCCCTTCTTGGGGAAATCCGGAACTTCCCGGATGAGCTTCTTCAGCGGCTCGCAGTCAAGCGGCGACCGCACCGGCGCGGGGTTCAGCATTTACCAGGCTCCTTCGATGCGAAAAGTTGTAAGGCCGGAAACCGGATTGGTCTCAGCTTCCTCGACGTCATCGACCCGAGCCGCTCGCGGACCGGACCGCAATCGCGATCGCAGAGCGACTAACTGCTCGTGCGTTCCCATGGCCAGAATCTCCACGCTGCCGTCAGCATTGTTGCGAACCCAGCCGGCAATACCCAGAATGTGCGCTTCGCGTTCCACGAACCAGCGAAAGCCCACACCCTGGACCCTTCCGCGCACGAGGAAGCGTCGCGCCTGAGTGGTTTTTTCTGTGGAGGTCATCTCAATCCAATTCACTTGTCATCTTGAGCGGAATGACTGCTTCGCTTCGCGAAGCAATTGCGTAGTCGAAAGACCTTTGCCAGTTGAATCGGTGCCAGCGATCTTGTGTTCTAAATGGCCAGCGGGAAAAGCCCGCTCTGGCAGCAGCATCCTAACTATAGGGGTCCTTCGACTGCGCGGAAAGTTCGCGATGCGAACTCTCCTCTCCGCTCAGGATGACACTAGGCGCGCGACAGATACGCTCCCTCGGCTGTGTCCACACGAATCTTCTCACCTTCGTTGATGAACGGCGGAACGTAAACCACCAGCCCGGTTTCGGTCTTGGCCGGCTTGGTTACGCTGGAGGCGGTGGCGCTCTTCAATCCCGGCTCGGTTTCGACCACGGTCAAGGTCACGGTCTGCGGCAATTCAATTCCTACCGCCTTGCCATCGAAAAATTCAACCTTTATCTGCAGATTGGAAATCAGGTAATTGACGGCATCGCCCAGAATTTCGCGGGTCAGGTGAGTCTGCTCGAAGTTAGTAGTGTCCATGAAATAGTAGCTGTCGCCGTCGGCGTACAGAAACTCCATTTCAACTTCGTCCACGGTGATCTTCTCGATGGGGTCCGGCGAGCGAAAGCGATGTTCGAACATGGCGCCGGTGCGGAGGTTGCGCAATTTAGCCTGGATGAACGCGCGCAGGTTGCCGGGGGTGCGATGCTCGACGCTGAAGACAGAGTGCAGATCATTGTTGTGCTTGATGATCATGCCGGGGCGAAGCTGGGTGGCGGGGATAGCCATTGCTGGGTAATTCTCCTTAAATACGATTGCGATTACGCCGGCGAAAGGCGGGCAGGCCACATTTTTCGCCGGCTACGAGGATCCAACTCTTTATTTTACACGGGCTTGAGGTGATTTGGGAATCACGCCGA
This sequence comes from Terriglobia bacterium, assembly GCA_963733545.1. Classification (GTDB taxonomy): domain Bacteria; phylum Acidobacteriota; class Terriglobia; order Terriglobales; family Acidobacteriaceae; genus JAIQFF01. The sequence goes on along the minus strand of CAVTDQ010000007.1, from coordinate 749,233 downwards.
GGGCAGTTCTCCGATGCAGGCATAAAAATCTCTAATCACGAAGAATCCGAAGTTCCGATCACTGGCTTTGTTTTTAGTACCTTCGTGTTCTTTATGGTTTACGTCTTCCGGGCGGGCTCGCGAATCCCACAAAGAAATCGGCGAACCCGTGTCCGCCAGCTAGAATCAAACAGAAACCGGAAGTCGATATCGAATGGAAAGGATTTCTCATGCGATCTGGAAATTATGAAGCTTCGGACAGCGGCAGCACTGCCGGAACGGCTCTGACTTTTCTGCTGATCGGCCTTGGCGCAGGAGCACTGCTCGGCATGCTGATTGCCCCAAAAGCGGGTAAGCAGATGCGTAAAGAACTTCGCCGCAAAATCGATAGCGCTCGAGAAACCGTGGATGAATGGACCGACGATGCCAGAGAGTTTGCCGAAGGCGCAATGGAGCGTGGCGCGGATATCGCCGACCAGGTCAAGGATAGGGTAGCTCCGCTAAGGAGGGCCATGCGCCGGTAGGACAACTGGCGTCGGGCTGGGAGTGCGAATGGCGGGCCATGACGGGCGAGGACGGCCGTCCTGCATTTTTTGTAGCGATGGCTACTTGAAGAGCGACGAAAAGAAGCTTTTGACTTTCCCGATGACACCTTTGCGATCGTCCTGATTGTTTGGCGGCGGAGGCTCGGCCATTGTGAGCAGCGGCGCCGGTCTGCTGTCGCGCGAGATAGGCAAAGTTTGGATGGCCAAATCCGCGGCGGAAGCCGGCAGGTCAGTGGCGCGGAAGACGAACGGAGCGTCCACCTGGACATGAGGTGCGCTGGACGCAGCCGACATCGACCCGGCAGGCCGTGGCGGAGCGATGGTCACAGTCACCTGAGATGAGTCAGGGGCCGAGTCTGAAGATGTCGAATCGGAAGACACGGGTTTGGAACTGTCTTCCGGCTGCGCCAGATGTACCGACGGCGGCAGATCTTTTTCGGAAACGGCCGGCTGGGTCATTGCCGTCCGCAACTCAGGGATTTGAGGTGGCGGGCAGCCACAGTCGTCCGGTACCGTGGTCTCCATCAGGCTTAACTGTCCGGAACGGAAAAACACCTGCTGGTTGGGCTTGACCTGGTAGGTGCCGTCGCCGATCAACTCAGACACGATGACCGAAGCGGTATCTCCGGGCAGGGCGCGGACGCAGGTGTTTCCTCGCGCGTCGGCGCTGATGGCAAAGTGGAATTCCCCCGGCCCGGCAAGCACCATGCGGAAATCCGGCGTCACCACGGAATCGGCAGAGGCATTCAGCGTGTAATGACCTTCCAGCGCCCCGGTGCTCATGCCCAGCATCAGATCGTGACCATTCTGCGATGGGGTGACGGAAAGCGTTGTCTTAGGGCACACCCGAACCTCGCCTCCGCGCGCCAGACGGAGAATCGAAGTCTGCAAACCCGCGGTTATGGCAGAATCCCCGCTCAGCCGGCTCCCAGCTTCGACCAGTACACCGTTGTTTCCCGGAGCGATGGGCACGAAAGCGGGCTCAACTCCTTTGGTAAAAGCGGGTACAGACGGAGTTTCGAACTTTTGCCGGGCCTCGGCCATTGGGTGCATGCGAACCAGCAGGCGCTGGCCATCTTCAGCACTGCTGTAGCCGACGGGATGGACCAGGTCAACCACGACGCGGGCGATCGGCGGAGCTTGCTGAAATTGATTGAGCCGCAGTGTGCTTACCTGGTCGCTGCGTACATCAATCTTTTTCTTAAGTAAGAGAACCTTGGTGTTAGGAAAGTCGATCACCAGCCGCGGAGGGTTGTCGATAAACTCAATGCTGGGAACGATATTTTCGCTGGAGACGATTTCAAGCGCGGGCCCTTGCGCGTCCGAGATCATTTTCACCGAGCGCAGAGTAGCCGGCGGACCTTTGTGCACGGGGGGATCGTCCGGTGTCTGCGCCAGGCTGACGCTCGCGCCCAGCGTAGCCGCCAGCAGCGAAAAAACACACACAAATTGGCGGCCGAAACGCGGCAAAGACGTCATCTCTCAAATCAGGGGTTGTCAGTTGCAACCATAACACCGCTCCGGCATCCGGGAGAAGTGACAAAGGTACGCATCCCACTTCACCCGAAGTGTGGAGCCAGCGCTCTGGTTTGCCGCTCTTTCTTTTGCTTTAATGTTGGATGCTACGCAAAATTGAGGGGAAGTCTTGGCCCGCAAACGACAATCGTAAACAAGAGTGGTTTAAGGCTCAGCGAGGAACTCATATTCGTCGATCACGGCGGCCACCGCCACTTTGCCGTCGCCATCATCGACGCGAACTACTTTTCCCTTGCAGCGGACCCGTATGCTTTCAGTCAGAGTAATTTCCGGCGGAAGGGTGAGGGTAAATTCAATGAGTGAACCCGGCGTGATGGCCGAATCGACATAAAAGCAAATCCCGCGCGCACTTACATCGCGAGTCTGGGCGCTTTTTTCCTGCGATCCGTTATCGGAATAGGTAACAGCTACGGGCAGCCGCAAAGCAAAACGGCGCGTAGCCCGCTTCTCGGGTTCAGCTTCGGCCATGAGCTCTCCGTTAAAGCTGCCTAAGCATGGCGTCTTGAGTCCATCGTGTCAAGACAGTAGTTGGGCGATGTTTTGATTCGAGATTACCGGCAACCTGTGTCCGCGCGGGCAAAAGACGTATTCCGTGCAGGATAAGCGCTCCCCAGCGATTATGTAGAGGCGAGCGCCTCGCTCGTGCTGCAGCGGCGATGTCTTGTACTAGCGAAGATTCGGAGAAGAGGGAGCACGAGCGGGGACGCTCGCGCCAACATTTGCCGGGCTCGGGACAAATCGCAGTAGCGAACGACCTCTGCGATTTTTGATTTAGGTGGAAACCAGGCTTGGATGTCGGCCAGCAATTCTTCCAAAATAAACCTTGGTATAAGCTAGGAGTTCGGCCATCAGCCTATGGTTTTCGTTCTCGACAACTACGATTCATTTACCTACAACCTGGTCCAGTACCTGGGCGAACTGGGAGCGGAGGTTGAAGTACGTCGCAATGACCAAATAACGCCGGCGGAAATCGAAGCGCTGCGTCCGGAGCGGATCGTGCTTTCCCCTGGCCCCTGCACGCCACTGGAAGCCGGGGTCACCATTCCGGTCATCCGCCATTTCGCCGGCAAGGTGCCGCTGCTGGGAGTTTGCCTGGGACATCAGGCGATTGGTGCGGCCTTCGGCGGCAAAGTGATAAGGGCGCCCTATCTCATGCACGGCAAAACCAGTCCGGTGCAGCACGACGGTAAGACTATATTCGGAGGCCTGCAGTCGCCCATGGCGGCTACCCGCTATCACTCGTTAATCGTCGAAGAAAAAGACCTGCCTTCGGAACTCGAGATAAGCGCCTTCACCACCGAACGCGACGGCTCGCGCACGATCATGGGATTGAGACATAGAAAGTTCCCCATCGAAGGAGTGCAATTCCACCCTGAGAGCGTGTTAACCGGCGAGGGGAAAAAGCTGGTAGAGAATTTTTTGGGGATCTGATATTTCTTCCGTCGTGTCATCCTGAGCGCAGTATTCCCGTTCGCTTGCGAACGGGAGAGGTAGTCGAAGGACCACTAGCAGCGGCACGCAGGCATTCCTTTTTTCCTATTCGCATCCAAATTCCCAACAACGCCAGAGCGTTGTTGCCCTGGGGTCCTTCGGCTGCGCGGAAAGTTCGTTTCGCGAACTTTCCACTCCGCTCAGGACGACTGGTCGTCACACCCCGCGGAAGGCCAGCGCCAGCAGCCACACATTCAAAACCGCAATCAATACCGCGGTAATCCAGGCCAGCAACTTAAGCCATGCGGCATTGGCAAACTCACCCATTTTCTTCTTATCGCTGGTGAACATTACCAAGGGGAAGACGGCAAAGCTCAACTGCATGCTGAGAATTACCTGGCTGAACACCAGCAGCTTGGCGGTGCCGCCCGTGCCCCAGAAGGCGGTAACGATCACAGCGGGGACAATCGCCACAACCCGGGTGATGAGACGGCGCAGCCATGGACGCAGCCGTATGTTCAGGAAGCCTTCCATCACCACCTGGCCGGCCAGGGTTCCGGTCAGAGTGGAGTTTTGTCCCGAGGCCAGCAGGGCCAGAGCGAACATGGTGCTGGCTCCGGTCACTCCCAGCAGCGGAGTGAGCAACTGGTGGGCATCGTTGATCTCGGCGACATTGTTGTAGCCATGACTGAAAAACGTAGCTGCCGACACAATAAGGATGGCCGCATTCACCAGCAATGCGAAGGTGAGAGCGATGCTTGAATCGATTGTGCCAAACCGAATTGCCTCGCGCTTGCCGCGCGGTGTCCTTTCGAAGTCGCGAGTCTGCACCAGAGCGGAATGGAGATAAAGGTTATGCGGCATCACCGTTGCGCCGAGGATGCCGATAGCGATATACAGCATTCCCGGATCTTTAATTATCTGCGCCGAAGGAATGAAGAAGCCTTGTGCGATGCCGAGCAGGCTGGGCTTCGAGAAAATAATTTCCAGGCCGAAGCAGACTCCGATCACGCCAATTAAGGAGATGACCAGCGCCTCGACCAGGCGAAAACCTTTTTGTTGAAGGAAAAGTATAAGCAGCACGTCGAGCGAGGTCAGACAAACTCCCAAAAGGAGCGGAATATGAAAGAGGAGGTTCAGGGCAATCGCGGAACCGATGACCTCGGCCAGGTCGCAAGCGGCGATTGCGATCTCGGCCCCGATCCAGAGTAGAAACGACACGGGACGGCTGAAGTGATCGCGACAGGCAGCGGCCAGGTCCCGGCCGGTGACCACTCCCAGTTTGATGGCGAGAGTCTGCAACAAGATCGCCATGAGATTCGAAAGCAGAATGACGGAAAGAAGAGAGTAGTTATATTTCGAACCGCCCGCGAGGTCGGTGGCCCAGTTGCCCGGATCCATGTAGCCCACCGCTACCAGGTAGCCGGGGCCGGCGAACGCGAGCAGTTTCCGCAGAAAACCAGCCGATTGGGGGACGGGAAGGCTACGGTAGATTTCCGGAAGGCTGGGACGAACCACCGCGTTGCGCCATCCGGGATCGGGGCTGGGTTCCGCGCTGGAGCTGACCGGCACTTCCGCTGGCGACAACATTAGCCCAAGTATACACGAGAGCGTAAACTATGGTTAATAAACTGCAGCAAGGCAGATGTGAAACTTTGATCAAGCACGGCTGCGACGCTGGGCTGCCGTCACCCAAACCTTTTCGGCCGCGGAACCGCCCAGAGCAACCCTCCCGGCATCGGTGTCAAGGGTCAGAGTCTGATCGTAGTTTCGTCCGGAAACGAACACCTCGGCGCCCGGCCGAATGCCTCGTTGTTCGAGGAATTCAAGGAGTCGCCGGTCCCGCTCATAGATCCCGCTGACCAGAAAGCGGGAACCCGCTTCCGCATGAGCCAGCAGCAGCAAACCCCGCCGGCGCCGGCTTCCGGGACTTTCAAGCTCGCTGAGATTTCCATGGGGACAAGCCCCGCCGCGCCCCAACTTCGCCAACAGTTTGGCTTCGAAGTCCGGCGAGACCGCATGCTCCAGGCGCTCGGCTTCGTCGTGGACCTTGTACCACTCCATGCCAAACATTTCCGCCAGCATGCGTTCGATCAGGTGATGGCGCAGGGTTAGTTTGCGGGCAATTTTGCGTCCGGCGGCGGTGAGGCTAACTTCTCCGCCACTTCGTACCCGCACTAAAGCATCTTTCTTGAGGCGGCGAACCGCCATGGTGACCGCCGGCGGAGAAACTGACAGCCAGTGGGCCAGCGTGGCCGAAATAACAGTCTCGCCCTCGCTCTCAGCCTCGAGGATGGCCTTTAGATAATCTTCCTTGGAGACGGTAATCATCCAGGAAGCATTATACGTTAAGCATAGTTAAGGCGAATTCAGGATGGAGACTTTACCGAAGCGGCTTCGGACCCGAGATTGAGAACCGTGCCCGCAGCTTTTTGATCGATCAATTGCTTGATCTTCTGGACAAACTCGGCCGCCAGCATATCCTCCGTCTTTTCTTTTCCGCGGGTGCGGACATTCACTTTGCCGGCTTCCGCCTCTTTGTCGCCTACCACCAGCAGAAACGGAACCTTCTGCATGGCATGTTCGCGAATTTTTCCATTCATCTTCTCATTGCGCGCATCCACCTGGACCCGCACGCCAACTGCTTTTAACTGGTCGGCGACTTTGTGGGCGTAATCCGCGTGGCGCTCGGAGATCGGAATCATTACCGCCTGCACCGGCGAGAGCCAGACCGGAAAAGCGCCAGCGTAATGTTCGATCAGCACTCCGAAAAATCGCTCGACCGATCCATATAAAGCGCGATGCACCATGACCGGTTGCTTACGCGATCCATCCTCGGCGACATATTCGAGAGCGAAGCGCTGCGGCAGATTGAAGTCGAACTGCACCGTGGAAAGCTGCCATAGACGGCCGATGGCGTCGACCAGCTTGATATCTATCTTGGGCCCGTAGAACGCCGCCTCGCCGGGGATGACCGTATATTCGATGTTCAATTCCTTGAGAACTTTTTCCAGCGAGTTGGTGGCGCCGTTCCACTGCTCTTCGGTGCCCACGAAGTTCCTGCGATCATCGGGATTCCAGGTGGAAAGCTCAGTCTGGAACTTGTCGAAGCCAAAATCTTTCAGCACGTCGCGGGCAAACTCGACGCAATCGGCAATCTCTTTTTCAATCTGCTCCGGGGTGCAGAAGATGTGAGCATCATCCTGAGTGAAGCCGCGTACCCGCAGCAGGCCGTGCATCACTCCCGAACGCTCGTAACGATAAACGGTGCCCAACTCGCCCAGGCGCACCGGCAGGTCGCGATACGATTTCAGCGAATCTTTGTAAATCAGAATGTGGAAGGGGCAGTTCATGGGCTTCATACGATACTCGGCGTCATCGAGCTCCATGATGTCGAACATGTTTTGCGCGTAGTAGCCCTCGTGCCCGGAGGTCTGCCACAGCTGCCGCCGCGCCACGTGCGGCGTGTACACCAGCGAGTAGCCGCGCTTCAGATACTCGGCGCGCATCCAGTCTTCCATCTCCTTGCGGATGATCCCGCCCTTGGGATGCCAGAAGATCAGTCCCGGTCCAGCCAGCTCCTGGATGGAAAACAGATCGAGCTGCTGGCCCAGCACGCGATGGTCGCGCTTCTTGGCCTCCTCCTGCTTGTTGAGAAAATCATCGAGGTCTTTTTTCGAGAAAAACGAGGTCCCGTAAATACGCTGCAGCTGCGGGTTCTTTTCGTCGCCCAGCCAGTAGGCGCCGGCGATGTTCAACAGTTTGAACGCCTTGATCTTCCCAGTCGAAGGGATGTGAGGACCGCGGCAGAAATCCAGAAACTTGCCCGTCTTGTAGATGGAAATCTTTTCATCGGGCTTGGTGAACTGCTCGATGAAATGACACTTCATGAAATCGCCTTCGCCCTTGAACTTGGCCAGGCCTTCGTTACGCGGCAGAAATTCACGCGCATAGGGAAGGTCCTGCTGCACCAGTTCCTGCATCTTCTTTTCGATCTTCTGCAGGTCGTCCGGCGTGAAGGGAGTGGGACGATAGAAATCGTAAAAGAATCCAGTATCGGTAGGCGGCCCGTGGCCCAGCTTGGTCTCAGGAAATAACTCCAGCACTGCCGCAGCAAGAAGATGAGCGGACGAATGCCGGTAAACTTCGAGCGCCTCAGGATCGCGATCAGTGAGCAATCGAAGATCGGTATCTTTCTCCAGCGGCTTGGTGACGTCGATAAGATCGCCGTTCGTTTTGGCGACAAGAGTTGCGTCGGCAAGGCGTTGACCGATTGATTTCGCGATATCGAGCGCGGTCGTCCCCTTGGGCACATCTTTCACGGACCCGTCAGGAAGTTTGACGTGAATGCTGTCTGCCATAGGTTAGGTTCGAAGTTGAATGTTTTCAGTTTATTGGAGGGTGCAGGAAGGGTCAAACGGTGGAGCTAGTAGTGGATCAGTCGGAACTAGAATGTATGGTTGGAGCTAGATGGCTTCGAGCATCTCAAACTTTTCGTAGGATGCTCGTGCCGTGGTGACCTTTACATGCTCTGCCAAAGGCCCTAGTGCTCGCGTAATCGCACTTTCTGAAAGCATACATTTGGCCCCGGCCAGCGCCGTGGCGATTCTCTGATTCTTTCTACCGCCTGCTCAAAAGCCCTTTCAAAGTTCGTCGCTGCAATCAAGCTGCGTTCTCGATACCAAGCCAGCGCCGTTAAATACTCCTGTTCCCCTTGAGGATGAAATCGAAACGGCTTACTTGTCATGCAGCATTGCACGTCCCTTCTGCTGGACCTCTTCCCAAGAGACAGTCTTCACTTTGCCGGATTCGACGCCGCGCTGACGGAGCACGACTTCCTGTTGCCAGGCCGCGTCTACGTCCTGATCAACGGTTGCGTCTAAACTGGCGATCAGACTACCGGCCAGTTCAGCCCGCTCGTTCTCCGGCAACGCCAACGCCTTTTGCAGTAGTTCTTGCGCTTCCTGAGTCATGACTGAAATTATATCCTTCGCTGCAACTTAACCTAAGCAGCCCCGCAGTCAGCCGCGCCAGCGAATCGTGGCCGCGCCCCCCAGAAATATTATGAAAATATGAGCCTGCTGGCTTATGTTAATTTGGCAGCCGGCTTATTTGCATCGGCGAAGGCGACGCGAAGCGTTGAAACCTCATAAAAAGGAGCACCCACGATGTCAGCATCGACTAAAACTCAAACAGGCTTTCTCTCGCGCCGCCGTTTTTTTCGCTGGGCCAGTTCGCTGACGGCAGCGGTGGGCGCGGCGCCTCTGTTTTCGTCCGCCAGGACGCTTGATTCGGCGATGAGTTCGGCGACCGGCTCGGCCATGGCATCGCCTCTGCCGGATGGCGAGGACTACTACGCCAAACTCGGTGTACCGACAATTATCAACGCCGCCGGCACGTACACCACGCTTGACGGCTGCCTGCATGCCTCCGGAGGTTCTGGCCGCGGTGCAGAAAGCCGCGATGCATCCTGTGCGCCTGCATGATCTGCAGCGCAAGGCTGGCGAGTACATTGCCCAGCGGCTCAAATGCGAGGGTGCGATTGTGACTTCGGGAGCGTCAGGAGCCATCAGCCTGGCCACCGCCGCCTGCATGCAGTACGCAAACAACATCGGCGTTCTGGATATGCCGCAGTCGATCGACGGCAAGAAGAACCAGGTCATCGTGCAGCGGGCGCACCGTTACGGATATGACCGCGCGATGTATCTGTGCGGGGCGCGGGTAACGGAAGTCGTCACTCTCGACGACTACAAGCGCGCTTGCGATCAGGGCAACGCGATTATGACGAATTTTTTCAACGCTGCGGAAGACGAATACGGTCTTCCCGGCAGCGCGCAAATCGGGAGAGAAGATTGGCTGAAAGTGGCGCACGAGCACAAGATTCCGTGCCACATCGACGCGGCCGCCGACATGCCGCCGATTTCGAATCTGTGGAAATACACGGGCATGGGCTTTGACCTGGTGGCATTCTCGGGCGGCAAGGGAATGCGCGGTCCGCAGAATGCGGGTCTATTACTTGGCAGGAAAGACCTTACCGACCTTGCCCATGCCAACAATAATCCGGAAGAAGGCATCGGGCGCGGCATGAAGGTGGCCAAGGAGCAGATCGTCGGCATGGTGGCGGCGGTCGACTGGGTGCTGTCGCACACTGAAGAGTCGATGCAAGGCGACTACCAGGCGAGAGTCGATCGCATCGTCGCCGAAGTGAAAGGGGTTCCTTCGGTAAAGATGGAGACGGTTGTCCCGAAAATCGCCAACCACGTTCCGCATCTGCTCATACGCTTCGATCCAGCGGTCACCGGCGTCACCACCAGCCAGGTCGTCGCAGCATTACGCAGCGAGCAGCCTTCTATTGAATTGAACCCGAATACCGGACAGAAGCCCAACCAGGGCATTCCCGCAGACGCCAATACCCTCGTGGTTGGGGTTTGGATGTTGCAGCCGGGCGAAGATGAAATCGTGGGCCGGCGTATTCGCGCCGCCCTCACCCGCAAGGCTTAGATTCGCAAAACGGTGCGCAGCGGGTTGACTGCCTGATATTCAGGAGCTCGGTTCCCGCCAATTGTTGGCGGACTCGTTCGTCAGCTTTTCCAATCGCTTGAGCTCTCCAGCGAGTCTTGCGGTTGTGATTTTTTCCGATCAGGCTCGGGCAAAACGCGGGCACCCAATAATCAATGAGGTATCCTGCAGGTAAAGTTGGCTGCCTCGTCGATACTGCCGCTACCGTTGTAGAGAGCGACTTGAGGATAGGGACAGAGCGGACGGGTGCGATCCACATGACCGGCTGTCTGGTGCGAGGCGACAATCTGAGCAGGAGCTTTGCCTTGCTCCACCCACTGTTCGATGATGCCTATCTTGTCGAAGGTGTCGGGGCCTTCTCCACCTTCGCAGTGCGCCATGCCCGGAGCCATGAAGAGGCGGACAGAGGTCGAAGCTTGTGCCGGATTTCCGCTGAGGTCAACCACCGATTTGTAAAATTCAACGCTTGAACCTGGCGCCACTTGCTGATCGGCCCAACCGTGATAAATGAGCAACTTGCCGCCGTGCTTTATGAACGCTGCGAGATGAGGATCGAGTTCGTCGACGTCTTTGTTGACGGCATTTGCTTTTGCCGAGTCGCGCTCAAGGTCGAATGTTTTCCAATCCCAGTTGGGATCCTGATAGACGACATAACGAAACTGATCGAGAAAAAGATCCGCAGGGCGAGGGCCGCCGGCAAGACGAGCCCAGCGGAGTTCGGTCCCAGGTTCAAGGCGGGGAAACAGGACTTTACCTTTCCCTGAGACGACGGGACTAATCATGGCCTGTGCGGTCTGAACCTGGCGTGCGGTCAGGCAATCAGGGTTGTCGCCAGCTTTGCACTCCAGGTTTTTAAAATCGATGTGACAGCTCTCGGGATCACCAATCAGTCCGTCCTTTAATCCATCGTTGGCATCGCAGGCGGCGAGCACGGCGCGATGAATCATAGGGTATTTGCTGGGCGGAATATAGGCAGCGGGATCTTTGAAGGTTTGCACGGCCAGCCATAGCGCCCAGGCGTTGCGCCGTACATTCGCAGGATCGCCGGCGATGATGCCGTCGAATTCATCGGGATAACGATAGGCCTGCAACAACCCTTCCCGCCCGCCGCCGGAACAACCGTTCCAGTAAGAGTACCGTGGGTCACGACCGTAAAATGCTTTAATCAGCGTCTTGGCCTCGACGGTCATCTCGTGCTCGGCACGGTAGGCAAAGTCGATAAATTTCTCCGGATGACCCACGATGAAGCCGGCGCTTGGCCCACGATGGCCGTCATCGGTAGCGCTGGTAGCGTAGCCGCGCCGGAGCGCATCCGCCATTTCTTCGTAGGCAATGGAGCCTCCCCACCCGCCGCTGCCGACTGCCATGTACTTGCCGTTCCAGCCGGAAACAGGAAGCCAGATCTCGATTCCAATCTCGGAGTCTGAAGTGGGTTTGAGGATTGCGGCCACGCGACAAAAAGCCGGCAAGTTTGGAAGTGCCTCCGCGCTGCCAACCGGACTAAAGCTTCCCGCGCCACCAGTTTTCGCAATCGTGATTGTGACTGCTGGCGTAACCAATTTCGCCAGATTCTCGCAGGATTGTGCCTGGAGCGCGGCTGGCATGAAAGTGGCTGCGAGCGCGACCATCGAGAGGATCGGCATCTGATTCATGATCGGAACTATAGCTGGCCGCAGCTTGTGGAGGCGACAGTTTTGACTTCATCCGCCCCGAAGACTATCCGGCGGCGTATTTGTGGAGAAACGGATTCAGCTGGGGAAATGTCACACGAAACAGCAGAATACGGAGGGAACATTTGAAGTCATCCTGAGCACGGCCTCAGCCGGGTGAAGGATCTGGCGCGCAGCGGAACGAGTGCAAGGGTTTCCGGAAGGGTGGAGTTGTTCGAACAGGCGGCGTCCGAGGCGGCCCACGCTGGATCTTGAACGGTCGTACGGCCGTTCAGGATGACGTCCACGAGGGTCGTGGTCGGCTACACGAAAGCAGCGCCAAATCGGGTGCAAGAAAAATTACGCTACCACCATCTTTCCTTTCTCATCCTTCACTACATGTGCCCAGGGAACGGTGGCATCGTGGGTAAACATGGTGAGCCATTTTTCCGGCAAGGCCTGGGCATAATAGCGTTTTCGACTTTCCACTGTCTCGACCGGGTAGAGATCGTAGGACATCACCCAGTTCAAATCGAGGTGAGCGCTGGTGGGGATAAGGTCTGAGATGTAGCATGCGGTTTGCCCGCCGCTTTGGACGAAAATGGCTTGCATATCCCGCGTGTGACCAGGGTAAACGCGAACCGATATGCCCGGAACAATTTCCGAGTCGCCGCGCAGCAGCGTCATCTGGCCGCTCTCGACCAGGGGATCGTAATTTTCCGTCATGTAGCTCACTCCGTCGCGCTGATGCTCGTGCGCGTGTTTCCACTCCCCTTCCTGCACGTAATATTTTGCTTTAGGGAAGGTAGCGGCAATCTGGTCGCCCTTGCGAACAGTGTTCCATCCGCAATGATCGAAGTGCAGATGGCTGTTGATCACGATATCGACGTCGTCGGGGGCGATGCCGGCGGCACTGAGTTTTTCCAGCAACTGTGCGGGCTGGCCGTAAATCTTGATCATTTTGTCTGAAAGTTTGTTGCCTACCCCGGTTTCAATCAGGACGGTTTGAGAGCCGGTGCGCACTATGACTGAGTTCAGTCCCAGGGATACGAGGTTTTTTTCGTCGGCCTTTAACTTGCGCTCCCATAAAGTCTTGGGAACGACGCCGAACATACCGCCGCCGTCGAGGTGGTAGATTCCGTCGGAGATGGCGGTGAGTTCGAAGTCGCCCAGGGTCATTCGTTGCATGGATATTTGGCCTCGGTGAAAGCCTATCATTGCTCGGTAAACCCGGAGCTTTAACCACGAAGGGCACTAAGTGCACGAAGGAAATCCTCTGATTGCGGCTTTCATGGATGAATTGCGTTCCTTTGTGGAATTTTGTGTCCTTCGTGGCCCTGGTATTTTGCTTGAGCCATTTATTGCTCCCATGGCACTGTGCTGGTGCCGACGCTGGATGGGCGCGGACGCCCGTCCTCCATCTTCATTATTTGGGCATGCTAAAATTACGGCAGCCAAATGCTTCCAGACGTGCAACACCTCATGGAGCTACAGCAGGCGGACCGCGAAATCCTCCGCCTGAATCAGGAGGTGGCTGCGCTGCCCAAACGCGTGGCTGCCATCGAAGAGAAGCTGGCCGGCACCAAAGCCGGACTGGAACAGGCCAAGGCAGCGGTCAAGGCCGACGAAGCCACCAAGCGAAAGTACGAAAGCGCCATCCAGGACCAGCAGGGCAAAATCTCCAAGTATCGCGACCAGTCGCTGGCGGTAAAAACCAACGAACAATACAGAGCGTTGCTGCACGAAATCGAATTTGCCGAGCAGGACATCAAGGCCAACGAAGACAAGATTCTGGAATTGATGCTTAACGCCGAGGCCCGCGAGCGCGACGTGAAAGCCGCCGAGCTGGAACTTAAGGCCGAGATGGCGGAGGTCGAGAAGGAAAAGGCCGCCGCCCGCGAGCGCACCGCCGAAGACGAAAAGCTGCTCGCGGAATGGAATGCAAAGCGGGCCCAGGCTCGCACGGGAATCAACGAAGACCTGCTGCGGCAATATGAACGAGTGGCCAAGTTTCGTGGTTCGGGCATCGCCGAAGTTCGCGATCAGAAGTGTATGGGATGCCAGGTGATGCTGCGGCCGCAAACTTATAACGATGTGCGCAGTGGGCAGATCGTAATTTGTGAATCCTGCCAGCGGGTTCTTTACTTCGATCCGGCAACCGGAGTGGCAGTCGAAAAACCCAGTCTGACCGCCAAGCGCAGGGCGCGCCCCAAAACCCACGTAGACAAAGCCTGGTTTTACCGGGCAGAGTACGGTGATCTCGGTGAGGTGTTCTTCGCTTTTCTGAACGCCGACGGAAACGCCAGCCGCCGGGTGTACGACGCTCACACCGGCCGCAAGATTGGGGATACCCAATCGGTGCCGGGTGATTTCAGCGCGGTGTTTGCCGACGATATCAAGTCGGGGGTTCGCCTTCACACTACCCTGGATCTGAATCAGCTTGAAGACTGGGCCTCGGAATTGCCCATGACCGAACTCGACGAACTGCACGCCGACCTGAAAAAAGCTTTACGCGAAGCACCCGTAGAAACCGCCGAACATCCTGCCGCCAGCTAAGGGCAATGTGTGGGGCGGGCGCCCTCGCCCACCGCTTTTGATTGCATGTTCTCACGGGTTATTCGCCAAAACACCCGCCACATCAACCCATCGAAATCAAAATCAAGATCAATAGCGCGGGCGGGGGCCCGCCCCTACTTATGCGTCGAGTAAGATCATGGCATGTAAGATCATGGCATGTCATTAAGGTCAGCCTCCTCGCCGCTTCCTGTCGTGAAAATCTCGCGCCGCGGGGCCAAGCGCCTGCAGGATGGTCATGTTTGGGTCTATCGCTCTGACATCGTCTCGGCTGACGGCGTAGCTCCCGGCGCTGCGGCAGGCGTCACCGACGAACGCGGAAAATTTCTGGGAACGGCACTTTACAGCAGCGCCTCACAGATCGCCATCCGCATGATCTCGGATCGACCGGTGAGTGATCTTCCGCGCCTGTTGCGGGAGCGCATTCAGGGAGCCATCAGCTACCGCGAACGAGTTGTACGCGACACCGATGCCTATCGCGTCATCTTCAGCGAAGCGGACTTTTTGCCCGGACTCGTCGTAGACCGTTACAACGACATGCTTTCCATCCAGTCACTGACCCAGGCGATGGATGCCGAAGCGGTGCGCAACGTCGTGGTTGCTGAACTGAACGACCGAATGAAGCCGGCAGCCATTGCTGAACGCGTCGATCCGCGTATACGCGAGTTGGAACTGCTTCCGTCGCGCCCCTCGGGACTGATCCAGGGCGACAGAAGCAGCACGGTGTTTTCCATGAATAATCTGCGCTTTCATTATGAGGCGCTGCAAGGGCAAAAAACCGGCGCCTTCCTGGACCAGCGGGAGAACTATGCGGCCGCCGCGCGATACGCGCATGGCGAAGCTCTCGACGTCTTCTGCTACCAGGGAGGGTTCGCCATCCACCTCGCTCAATCTTGTTCCAAAACCACCGGGGTGGATAGCTCACGTCCCGCGCTTGAAGTGGCGGATCGCAATGCCGGACTCAATCACCGCGAGATCGAGTGGGTGGAGGCGAATGCCTTTGATCTTTTGCGTGATTATGCCGACGCCGGCCGCCGCTACGACACTATCGTTCTCGATCCGCCGGCCTTCGCGAAGAGCAAGAACAACCTCGAGACTGCGCTTCGAGGTTATAAGGAGCTGAATTTGCGGGCGCTAAAAATGCTGCGCCCCGGCGGCATTCTGATCAGCTGCTGCTGTTCTTACCACGTCAGTTCCGCCCAGTACCTGGATGTGGTACGAGTCTCGGCCCAGGATGTGCACCGGAACCTGCGAATTATCGAGAACCGCGGACAGTCTAAAGATCACCCGATTTTGTTAAACGTGCCGGAAACTGAATACCTGAAGTGCGTCATAGCCTACGTAAGTAACTGAGGACAGACGATTTATAGAGTTGACAATATGACACTCATATTTTATCATCCTGTTGTACTAAATAGACATCTAAGGCCTTGAGTGAACACCAGCCTCAAGATCTTAACCAGGAGAATTACCATGACAGTTTTGACTCGCTTCTATCCCAATCGTGAATTGAACACTTTGCAGGAACGCGTGAATCGCTTGTTCCATGACTCTTTCAGCGAAGGCCGCGACGAATCTCTGGCTACCTCGACCTTCGCGCCCGCTGTGGACGTTTACGAAGACGAACACAGCATCACGCTGAAGATCGATGTGCCGGGAATTGATGAAAAGGACATTGACGTCCGCGTCGAAAACCGGACTTTGACCGTAACCGGCGAGCGCAAGTTTGAGAAGGAAGAGAAAGAAGAGAACTACCGTCGCGTCGAGCGGCAATATGGCAGCTTTTCGCGCACCTTCACACTGCCCACCACCGTGGACACCGAGAGCGTATCGGCTGACTACGAAAAGGGCGTGTTGAAGATCAAGTTGACTAAAAAGGCCGAAGCCAAGCCGAAGCAGATCAAGGTCAACGTAGGTAGCGGTGACAAGACGCTGGAAGGCAAGGGACCCAGCAAAGCCGCATAACTAGTTCCGATGGAGGACGGGCGTCCCCGCCCGTCAATCTCCGACCGCAGCAAATCGACGGGAGGCGGACAACAGACCGTCTCCCGTTTTGTTTTGTTGTTTATAAAGTCTCCGTATTCCGCACCTGGACGGAAGAGCCACGCATTTGCCGAAACCGGCATTGCATGGGTACCTGCTCTTCGCTCAGAATGGCGAGAGCAAGAGGAAGAAAACCATGGCAATTCGTTGGGAAAAACTAACCGTGAAAGCGCAGGAAGCAGTGCAGCGCGGCAACGATCTCGCCAGCGAACACGGCAACCCTGAACTGCTGCCTTTGCACCTGCTGGCAGCGCTGCTTGAAGACAAAGAGGGAATCGTGCAGCCGGTGCTGGAGAAAATCGGCATTGGTCCGCAGGCAGTGTTGAGCGATACCTATAAAGAAATTGAACGCCTGCCCAAAGTTTCTGGCGGAGGCGCGGCCCAGGCGACTCTCTCGAAGGCCGCAAACGACCTTCTGGACCGCGCCTTCAAGGAAGCGGCGAATTTTAAGGATGAATATGTCTCAACTGAGCACCTGTTGCTGGCCATCACGCACCTGAAAAAGGATCCGGCGCAGGAAATCCTGGCGCGGCAAGGCGCCACTTACGACGCCATCTTAGAGCGCTGACCTCGGTACGCGGTTCACAAAAAGTAACCGACCAGAATCCCGAAGCCAAATATCAGGCGCTGGAGCGTTATGCTCGCGATCTGACCGAGCAGGCGCGTCGAGGAAAGCTCGATCCGGTGATCGGTCGCGATGAGGAAATCCGTCGCGTGATCCAGGTCCTATCCCGCCGCACCAAGAACAATCCGGTGCTGATCGGCGAGCCCGGCGTGGGCAAAACCGCGATCGTGGAAGGCCTGGCGCAGAGGATTATTTCGGGCGATGTACCCGAAGCGCTGAAAAACAAGCGTGTGGTTTCGCTGGATTTAGGTTCGATGCTGGCGGGAGCAAAGTTCCGCGGCGAATTTGAAGACCGTCTCAAGGCGATCCTGAAAGAGATTGAAGACTCTCAAGGCAAGATCATTCTGTTCATCGACGAACTGCACACGCTAGTTGGAGCCGGCGCCGCAGAGGGCGCCATCGACGCTTCGAACATGCTGAAGCCGGCGCTGGCTCGCGGCGAGCTGCGCGCCATTGGTGCCACCACGCTTAATGAATATCGCAAATACATTGAAAAAGATGCAGCGCTTGAACGCCGCTTCCAGATCGTCTTTGTCGGCGAACCCAACGTCGAAGACACCATCGCGATTCTTCGCGGATTGAAAGAGCGCTACGAAGTGCATCACGGCGTCCGCATCAAAGATTCGGCGATCGTGGCTGCGGCGACTTTGTCGCATCGCTATATTGCGGATCGATTCCTGCCCGACAAAGCCATCGACCTGATCGATGAGGCGGCAGCGTCTCTGCGTATTCAGATTGATTCGATGCCCACCGAAATCGACCAGCTGGAGCGCCGCGCCACGCAACTCGAAATCGAGAAGCAGGCGTTGAAGAAGGAAAGCGATTCAAACTCCAGAGAGCGGCTGGCAGTGCTGGAAAAGGAACTGGCCGAGCTGCGGGAAAAGTCGAACGCACTCAAAGCAAACTGGAAGCGGGAAAAAGAGCTGATCGCGCGTGCCCGGACGCTCAAGGAAAAACTCGAGCAATTGAGAATCGAAGAACAGACCGAGGAGCGCAAAGGAAACTTGCAGCGGGTGGCGGAAATCCGCTACGGGCTGGTGGTGCAGACCGAAGAGGAGCTGAAAAAGCTGACCACGCAGATGGAGGGATCGGGCGCGACCCGGATGCTGAAGGAGGAAGTGGACGAAGAAGATGTCGCCCGAATCGTGTCCAAATGGACCGGCATTCCGGTCTCGAAAATGCTCGAGGGTGAAGTCAAAAAACTGGTCACCATGGAAGATCGCCTGCGGCAGCGGGTGGTGGGTCAGGACGCCGCACTGGAACGTGTGGCCAATGCGATTCGCCGCTCCCGCGCCGGATTGAGCGATCCCAAACGCCCGATCGGATCATTTATTTTTCTCGGGCCGACCGGCGTGGGCAAGACCGAACTGGCGCGCGGCCTGGCCGAGTTTCTCTTTGATGATGAGAAGTCGATGGTGCGCATCGACATGTCCGAGTACATGGAGAAACACGCCGTTTCCCGTCTGATTGGCGCGCCTCCCGGATATGTCGGGTATGAGGAAGGCGGGCAGCTCACCGAGCAGGTGCGAAGGCGGCCTTATGCGGTGGTGCTGTTCGACGAAATCGAGAAGGCGCATCCCGACGTATTTAACGTTCTGCTGCAGATGATGGACGACGGCCGCCTGACCGACGGCCGCGGCCGCACCGTTGATTTTCGCAACACGGTCATCATCATGACCTCGAACATCGGCTCTGCCTTTTTGCAATCAGAAGGCTCACGTTCAGAAAAAGAATTCGAAGAGGCTTCCAAGCAGGTGATGGGCGCGCTGCATGGACACTTCAAGCCGGAGTTTCTGAACCGGGTGGACGACATCATCGTCTTCCGTCCGCTGGGTAAAGAACAATTGGTGAAGATTATCGAATTGCGGCTGGAAGACGTCCGCGGGCTGCTGGCCGATCGAAAGATCTCGTTAGAATTGACTGACGCTGCCAAGGACCTGCTGTTTGTCGAGGGCTTCGATCCGAATTTCGGGGCACGTCCACTGAAGCGTGCCATTCAGAAACTGGTACAGGATCCTCTGGCGCTGAAAATTCTGGATGGCGAAGTTCTGCACGGCGACCACGTGGTGGTGGACGCCGACAAGAAAGTCGGAAAAATGATATTCAAAGTCAGCAAGCGGGTGGGAGAGCCAGAGCCGGCCAAAGCCCGAGAATAATAATGTAGGCACGAGCGAGGGCGTTCGCGCCCACATTTCAATCTTGATTGCCCAATTTGTGTTTTCGCCTTACCATCCAGTCAGTGGCTACCGCCAGGAATATTCCCGATCTCAAGCAGCGCCTGGTATCGGCGGCGCCGGTCGAAGACGATTCGTCGTTTGAGCTAAAACTACGCCCGCAACGGCTTGCGGAGTTCATCGGGCAGACAAAAGTTAAAGAAAATCTGGCTGTCGCTATCGAGGCGGCGCGCTCTCGCGGAGAAGCGCTGGATCACGTTTTGCTCTACGGTCCGCCGGGACTGGGTAAGACTACGCTGGCAACCATCATTGCAAACGAACTGGAAGTGCCGTTTCAACAGACCTCCGGGCCAACCCTGCAAATCAAGGGCGACCTTACCGCCATCCTGACCAACCTGCGTGACAAGCAGGTTTTGTTTATCGACGAAGTCCACCGCCTGCAGCCGACCCTGGAAGAACTGCTGTACTCGGCGCTCGAAGACTACAAACTCGACATCATGATCGGGCAGGGCCCGTCGGCGCGAACCCACACCATGGATGTTAAGCCGTTTACATTCATCGGGGCCACCACCCGCGCTGGTTTGCTGTCGTCACCATTACGCTCCCGGTTCGGAATCGTGTTGCGGCTCGAGTTCTATACCCACGAAGACCTGCGTATTATCGTGGAGCGATCGTCCGAGATTCTGGGGATTGAAGTCGATGATGCCGGAGCGCTCGAAATTGCCAGCCGCTCTCGTGGAACTCCGCGCATTGCCAACCGTCTGCTTAGAAGAGTGCGCGATTATGCCCAGGTGCGCGGTGCCGGAAAGATCGACCTTCCAACGGCGCAGGCTGCGCTGCAAATGCTGGAAGTCGATCGTCACGGATTCGACGAGGTGGATCGTAAGCTTCTGCTCACCATCATCGAGAAGTATCAGGGTGGTCCGGTGGGGGTGAATACTCTGGCGGCGGCCCTGGCCGAGGAACAGGACGCGATTGAAGAAATTTACGAGCCTTTTCTGATCCAGATTGGATTTCTGAATCGCACGCCGCGCGGGCGGGTGGCGACCCAACTGGCCTACGAGCATTTCGGAATCACTCCGACCCGCAGGCAGAGCTCGCTTTTCTAGAGCTCAGTCAGAAGAGGAAACATGAAGAATATTCAACAGCTTACCGCGATCATCGAACGCGAGGGCGACGGCTATGTGGGACTATGCCCCGAATTCGACATTGCCAGCCAGGGCGACACGATTGAGGAAACCCGACGGCATCTCCAGGAAGCTGTCGAATTGTTTTTTGAGGCCGCAGACCCATCCGAAATTGACAGTAGACGTCGCTCTGAAGTCTTCATCACCAGACTCGAGGTAGAGGTTGGGTAAGCTGCGCGTTCTTTCCGGACGTGAGGTCTGCGCGATCTTAGGTCGCCAAGGCTTTTCGGAGGTGAGGCGCAAGGGCAGTCACATTGTGATGCAAAGACGAACTAACAACTCCACCATTACTGTTCCTGTTCCCGACCACTCTGAACTTCGCACCGGAACTTCGCACTCAATCATTCGCCAGTCTCAAGTGTCGCGCTCATTTTTTGAAGTTTAAATCTTTGGTCTTTCCTTGAGGTCACCGCCTGTGCTCTTCAGGAGCCTTCCATCGTGACGGAACAGGATTAAACATTCCTCGAGCCAATGTTCATAATCTGGTGACAATCATTTGCCAAGATGAAGAAATTCTTTCAAGCTAGGGTGTCGCTTGTTTCAGATATGGAAAGACGATGTTGTCTCGATCTGGTTTAAAGACGAGGGAATCGCAATACGAAAAGTACGACAAGCAGACTGCCTACCTTGTACATTTTAAAGATATCGAGCTAATGAAAGCACCCCAGGATTCTGCAACCTGATGTTCGTCCTGACGACCAAAGACCAACGACTAACGACCGATCTATGATTGCTCATCTGCGCGGAAAGCTTCTGGCCAAGCATCCCAACCAGGCCATTGTTGAGACCGCAGGCGTCGGCTATGACGTCACCATCAGCGTTCCCACTTTTTCAGATTTGCCGACGATCGGCGGCGATGTCGCCCTGCACATCCACACCCACGTGCGCGAAGACATGATTGCCCTTTACGGCTTCATGCGCTCCGCGGAAAAAAAACTTTTCGAAAAGCTGATTACAGTCAGCGGCATTGGGCCTAAACTCGCCATCACCATCCTGAGTGGCATGGCCGCCGACGAGATGGTTAACGCGCTCCGGGGCAACGACATCGCGCGGCTCACGCGCATCCCGGGAATCGGCAAGAAGACTGCCGAACGCATGGTGCTGGAGCTGCGAGATAAATTGCCTCCCGAAACTCACGGAGAAATTACGACGGCGCCCACCCTCAGCCCGGCCGAAGAAGACGTGCTCTCGGCATTGGTGAACCTGGGATACCAGCGAGCGGCGGCGGAAAAAATTTTATCCTCGATCCCAAAAAACGGCCAGTTCGATGCCATGTTCCGGCAGGCGCTGGCTGGCCTTTCAAAATAGCCAAGAGTATCCCAGCTTCCTTTTTGTTTAAATGGTTCAGGTGGATTTATGCGTAAAGATTTCAGTCCGGTACTGGAGTTGGCGCTTCGCCAGGCTCTCGAATATCTCAATCACGTTGACGACCGCCCCGTGGGTCCGACGGCATCGCTCACCGACTTGCGCGCGCGTATCTGCAGGGAATGGAACGTCGAGGGGATCGACGCAACCAAAGTAATTGACGATCTCGTCGGCGACATTGAGGGAGGCCTGAACAATTCCCCGAGCGCGCGCTTTTATGCCTGGGTGATTGGCGGAACGCTGCCCTCTGCACTGGCTGCTGACTGGCTCACTTCAACCTGGGACCAGAATGCCGGCATGTATGCCGTGAGCCCGGCCTCGGCCATCGTTGAAGAAGCGGTGGGTGCGTGGCTGAAAGAGCTGTTCGGCTTGCCGCCGCAAACGTCTTTCGCATTGGTCACCGGCTGCCAGATGGCGCACACCACCTGCCTGGCCGCAGCACGTTCGTGGTTGCTGAAGAAACACGGATGGGACGTGGAGCGGCAAGGGCTGGCCGGGTCTACACCAATCACAGTGCTCTGCGGCGTGCGCCATGCCACCATCGACCGCACGTTACGGCTGCTCGGGTTTGGTGATGCGTCTCTGAAGGTACTGGGAACAAACCAGTCAGGTGCGATTGAGCCAGCCGCGCTGGATAGCGCGCTCCAAGAATTGGCAGAGAAGCCGGTTCTGGTCTTGCTGCAAGCCGGCGACGTGAATACTGGCGGCTTCGACGACTTCGTAAGTCTGATTCCCATCGCGCGCAGATATGGCGCCTGGACCCATGTGGATGGCGCGTTCGGAATGTGGGCTGCGGCCAGTCCGCGATATACGGATCTGATGAAGGGCAGCGAGGCCGCCGACTCCTGGGCTACGGACGGGCACAAATGGCTGAACGTTCCTTACGATTGCGGATATGCATTCGTGGCTCAACCCGAGGCGCATCGGGCTTCGATGAGCTATCAGGCCAGCTATCTGTCACATCAGAGCGAAGCCCGCGACCCGCTGGACTGGAATCCCGAGTTTTCCCGCCGGGCCCGCGGTTTCGCCAGCTACGCCGCTTTACGCGAACTGGGTCGCAACGGCATACAAGAGTTGGTCGAACGCAATTGCGATTGCGCCAGGGAGATCGTAGATGGACTGTCTCGACTCGAGAATGTTGAAGTGCTCGTCTGGCCGGTGATCAATCAAGGCCTGGTGGCTTTTCTCGACCCGTCGGGCAAGCCATCGGATGAATGGAACGAACAGATGATTGCAGCAATCGCAAAAGAGGGCACATCTTTCTTCTCCGGAACTACGTGGAACGGACGCCGGGCGATGCGGATCAGCGTCTCGAACTGGAAGACGTCGGCTGAAGATGTGAAGCTTACATTGGCAGGCGTCGAGAGAGCGCTGGCTAACGCTTCGGTCGCGAGAATGTGATTTCGTTTTAACAATGGAGGACGGGCGTCTCGCCCGTCGGGATTAGACCGTGCCCGACGGGCGAGGACGCCCGTCCTCCATTGTCTTTGTTGTTATTTTCCGATACAGAATCGGCTGAAGATCAAATTCAGAATGTCATCGTTAGTGGTTGCGCCGGTGATTTCATCCAGCGGGCGCAGCGCATTGTAGAGATCGAGTAGAAGCATTTCGTGCGGGATTCGATTGCCGACCGCGGAGACCGCTGCCGCAAGCCCGGCCAGAGAATCACCTACCAGTGCCTGATGACGGGTGCTGGTGAGCATGCCGCCTTCGCCCTGCGAGCTTTGGTCTCCGCCACCCAGCCGCAGGATTTCAGCCCGCAGTTCTGCAATTCCTTCCGAGGTCACCGCCGAAGTGCGAACTCGTGGCAACTGTGACCCGGGAACTTGGAATTGCGAACTGGCGATGTCCGCTTTGTTCTCTACCAGGATAGCGGGCGTCGTTGCCACCAGTTCGAGCAATTGACGATCTTCAGCCACGACTGGTTCGGAGGAATCGAGCACCACCAGCACCAGATCGGCATCGGCGAGCGCTTCTTTTGATTTGCGTATGCCGATGCTCTCGGCTTCATCGACAGCGGTTCGAATCCCGGCAGTGTCCACCAGCTTTACCGGAATACCGTCAAGCGCGACAGTTTCTGTGACCAAGTCGCGAGTTGTTCCGGGCGTCGCGGTAACGATGGCACGATCACTTTCCACCAGGCGGTTGAACAAACTTGATTTCCCTACGTTAGGCCGGCCTACGATGGCAAGCGTCAAACCTTCATGCACCAACTTTCCGTAGGCGAACGACGCAGCCAGCTGTTCCAGCGGGACCTGAATCGCGGCGATGCCTTCGAGAATCCTTTCGGCGGGCAGGACGGAAACGTCGTCCTCGGCGAAGTCGATACCGGCTTCGAGCACTGCGATTAGCTCCACCAGTTTTCGCTTGATTGGCTGCAGCCTTCGGGAAATGGCGCCGTCGAGTTGCTGGGCGGCGATCTTCGCCTGATAGAGGGTTCGCGAATCGATCAAATCTTTTACAGCTTCTGCCTGGGTGAGATCGATGCGGCCGTTCAGAAACGCACGCATGGTGAATTCACCGGGCTCGGCCAGGCGGGCGCCGGCGGCCAGCGACAGCTCGACCATATGACGCAGCACAACCGGCGCAGAGTGCGCGGAAATTTCAACGATGTCATCGGTGGTGTAGGAATGAGGCTTGGCAAAGTAGGTGACGACAACTTCATCGATCCGCTGCTGGTGTGGGGGCGGGCGGCTCGCCCGCGAAGCAAGTGCATCGGAGCCAGATGTTTCAACCGCCGAAGAAAAACCGCGGGCGAGCCGCCCGCGCCCACACGGTTCGATGAGCTCTCCAACCACTGCCCGGCCCGGCTCGAGATCATGATTGAGGCGCAGCATGGGGGCGGCAATGCTGCGCGCCTCGGGGCCGGCGATGCGCACCACGCCAATGCCGCCGCGCCCCGGCGGGGTGGCAATGGCGACGATAGTGTCGTCGAGGTTCACAGGTCTATTTTCCTACGTTGAAGAAATCAGGGAATAGTCTTGCGCGGAGCTTTGCCGGCGACAGCTTTGTAGTTTTCTGGATAGACGACCACGTAGCGGCGCAATCCTTCGCCTTCGCTCTGAGTCCGCAGGTCGGTCTGCTCGCGCAGCGCGAGGTGGACGATACGGCGCTCGCGCGACGACATCGGGGCAAATTCGTAAGGCATCTTGGTTTGGCGGACGCGATCCGCGGCAACGCCCGCGGCCAGGCGCAGCTCTTCCAGGCGCATTCCGCGATGGTTCATGCAGTCGAAGCAGATTTTTTCATGCTCGTTGCCGGGGAGGCGTAACATCTCGAGCGCCAGAAATTCAACCGCGCGCAGCAGTTCGCCACCGCGTTCCAGCAGCAATGACGAATCAGGGCCGACGAATTCCACCAGAATTTCAGGCCGCTCCCAATCCCGCTGCTCGGCCAGCGGCGGATCCACGGTGATGCGGTACTTCAGGCGCAATCCACCGTTACTGACAATGCCTTTCAGAAGATCGTTGATCTTGTTGGCGGCGGCGATTTTATCGGGAATGGACATAAAAAATCAGCCCTCAGCTTTCAGCCGTCAGCTCTCAGCGTATCCGTTGCAGAGTGCCAATCTATTGTTCTGAATCGCAAACTTTCAACCGTCAGCTCTTCCACGAAGATGCTCGAGCAGAGGATTCAAGCTGATGGCTGACAGCTGACGGCTGACGGCTGACGCGAAGCTACTTCTCTTTCTTTCTCGCCCGCTTCAATGCCATCTCGCGCATCTCGCGGCCCAGGCTGGTACGGTTCATAATCGCTTGCTGTGCCAGTGCGATCAGGTTGCCTTCGGACCAGTACAGGCACAAGCCCGCGGCCAGGTTCCAGCTGATAACACCCAGCATCAGCGGCATCATCAGGGTCATCATTTTTTGTTGCGACGCGTCCATGCCCGGTTGCGGCGTCATACGCTGCGTGAGCAGCATGGTGATGATAATCCCGATGGGCAACAGATGCCACGGGTCAGGCGAGGACAAATCGTGAATCCACAGCCAGTGCGCCTGGCGCAGGTCAAGAGCCGCACCCAGCATGCTGTAATAGGCAAACAGGAATGGCATCTGGATGACCATGGGCAAGCAGCCGCCCACCGGATTTACACCCTCCGCTTTGTACAGCGCGGAGACTTCCTGATTCATCTCCTGCTTGCGCGGATCGCGCATGCTGTACTTCTTATACTTTTCCTGAATGGCCTTGATCTGGGGCTGCACCTTTTGCATCTTCAGCGCGGACTTCATGCTGGAAATGCGCAGCGGAAGTAACGCCAGGTTGATGATCAGGGTCTGGATGACGATTGCCCATCCCCAGTTGTGAACCCAACCGTATGTCCATTTCAGCCATAAAAACAACGGGCGCGCGATCACGCCAAAGAAACCAAAGTTGATCAGTCCGCGCAAATCCTGCGGCGCCCCCGCCAATGTTGGGACAGCAACCGATTCCAGGATTCCCAAGTGACTTCGGACCTACGTACAGGCGTTCAATGCTGGGCCCATGCAGATTTCCCACAGCCACTCCCAGCACATCCGCCTTAATGGTTTCTCCCGGCTTGGGATTTCTCGGATCCTTGGGAACATCGATCTGGTGCCGCAGGTTCACCATGACCGCATTGTCGATCTGGTCGGGCAGAAAAACGGCGGCGAAATACTGGTCAACGACACCGGCCCAGTTGAAGGGCCCCGGCAGAGTGGCGCCTCCACTTATCTTCTTAATATCCTGGCGCTGGATCTTGTCATTGAACTGGTACTCGATCCGGCTGGCAGCGTAAGACGAAAGGCTGGACTGATCGCCGAAACCGGCGGGCCACATGGGGTAAGGCCGTCACCTGGCTCCCTTTCGACGCCACTGAGGTTTCGAGATGCACCACGTAGTCGTGATCGAAACTCAGAGTCTTTCGCACCGCGACTTCCGAGTCCGAGTATTCAAATGACAGGGATGCCGGAGCGGACAGCTTTCCAGAAGCGGAAGCTACGTAGAGTGCGGAGTTTATTTTGTTGCGCTGGGTTTCGTCGTAGGTCCAGATCGAGAGCGGGAAGCCGTAAGTCTGCGCAGCCTGGCTGACCAGTTCCAGAGGATTGCCATGCTCATCTTTATAGTTTTTTAGGATCCAGGATTTGACCTGGGCGCCGCGGTTGGTGAAGGTCACGCGATACAGATCGTTCTCGATGACTGTTTCCGTCTCAGCCACGGCCTGTTTGCCCGGACCAGCTGGAGGAACCATGACCTGGGGAGCAGCACCGGCCGAACTTTGAGCCGTCGGCTGAGTTTGCGCCGGGGGAACGGACGCCGGCGCAACCGTTTGCGGCATGTATTTTTTCAGCAGAGGCTGAAAAAGGATGATGACCAGAAAAGTCAGCGCGAACACCAGCAGCAGGCGGCGCTCCATCCCGGGTTCTTGTTGAG
The DNA here is from genome assembly GCA_963733545.1 of Terriglobia bacterium. Taxonomy (GTDB): domain Bacteria; phylum Acidobacteriota; class Terriglobia; order Terriglobales; family Acidobacteriaceae; genus JAIQFF01. The sequence continues at coordinate 722,215 of CAVTDQ010000007.1, read as the reverse complement.
GATTGTTGAATTCTGGCAAAGTCGCTACTCAGTGACCGCACAACTGGCGGGAGGCGTCGAAGAAGGCACCACGCCGTACTCTCTAGTCTCAACTGGATCGTAACCGCCTTCGACAAAGGGATGGCAGCGCAGTATCCGCCCCATGGCCATCAGTCCGCCGCGAATCACGCCGTGCCGGTCCACTGCTTCCATTGCGTACTCGGAGCATGTAGGAAGGTATCGGCAGGCGGGACGCAGAAATGGCGATAGCGTCCATTTGTATGTGCGTAAGAACAAGAGCACGACGCGTCTGGGGACTTGACTCATGATTTTCCCGTTGCTCTGGCAATCACTTCGAATGCCCGGCGAATCTCGTTTTGCACATCGGTGAAGGCCGCAGTCAGGAGGGTCTTCTTTGGATTGATGACGACGTCCATGGCAGCCTGAATTCTGCCCTGCAATCGAACCGCTTCCCGCAAACGCCGTTTCATGCGATTGCGTACCACCGCCCCGCCCAGCACCTTGCCTACGGTGAAGCCTACTCGAACCCCTTCAGCTTCCTGGCGCGGCAGATAAAAAACCGTCATGTGCGAGGCAAAATGCCGCCGCCCCTGTTTGTACACTCGCTCGAAGTCTGCGTGCCGGAGTAAACGAACGCTGCGAGGAAATTTACTGCGCTTGCCGGATCCGGAAACTTCGGGACTGCCGTTCGCCGCAAGAGCGCTCACAACTGACGCCTCAATTCAAGTTGCGAAGTCCAGATTGCGAATCGTCCGCGAACTTCGGACAGGAAGAAACACTACTCCCGGAAGCCGGGCTTCACCGACACTCGCTTGCGGCCCTTGGCGCGCCGCCGCGAAATTACCGCGCGGCCGGCTTTGGTCTTCATCCGCGTCAGAAATCCGTGCGTCTTCGAGCGGTGACGACGGTTGGGCTGGAATGTGCGCTTGGGCATGAAAAATCTTTGCTCCTGATGGTCTGATTGCGATCTGGCTCAATTTAGAAAGCGAAGAAGAAGTATAAATGAGCGCGCCCAAGCGGGCAAACCGGAGGTGGGGCAGGAATCGCCGGGTTTGTCGCCGTCAAACGCGAGACAGTCTGTCTTTGAAAACAATCATCTGTCATCCTGAGCGGAGACAAGAGCATTCGCTTGCGAATGCTTTGTTGGAGTCGAGGGATCGCTAGCGGGCTAACTACGCCGCCTGGCCTACAGAGATCCTTGCGACTCCGTAAAAAGTTCGCGAAGCGAACTTTTCACTACGCTCAGGTGACAAGCAGGGCGGCGTAACTCCATTCAAAGACGACAGAGAGTTCGCCGACTAACTCCATTTTTGCACCAGCTACGTTGCAGTTATAACTTGAACACTTGACAGGAAGTTAGGTTAGGGTTCCGAATCGTAAGACAGAAAAATTTGCGCGCAAGATTCCCGCATGCGGAAAAAAAAATTGTGCTAGTATGCCGGACTGATCAAGCTTACAAAATTTCTTAACCCAGTACGAACGGCCCGGACATTCGAGGCCATTCCGCCGCTGGAAAAACTGAAAGCATTCTTGCTGGAAAGATTCGATACCGGGCGCTGACCTGGCCGCAGCCCCACGAAAATTATTTATGTCTGTTCCAAGCCCTAGCCTCTCTCCCAATCCGTGGTTGCGCGTCCTGGATGCGCTGGAAAAAAAGATCAACCGTCATTCCTACGACACCTGGCTCAAGCCCACAAAGTACAGCCATTCCAGCGGACCCGTTTTGTTCGTGCGTGTGCCCACCGCGGAATTCCGCCACGTGGGAGATAAATATGCCGACCTGATCCAGGAAGCTTTGGACAATCTCGGCCTCGAATTTCAGGAAGTGAAGTTCGTCACCCCGGAAGACGATCCCGCATCCACGCCGGTCCGGCACGATGGCGGACTCTCCGCCCACCTGGTGCCGGCCACGATGCACGCTTCGCAATCGCGATTCGATTGGGACGGCGCGGCGCAACTGAATCCGCGCTACACCTTCGACGCGTTCGTGATCGGCAGCGGCAACCAGTTCGCGCATGCGGCCTGCCAGGCGGTCTCGGAGCGTCCTTCGAAAGCTTACAACCCGCTCTTCCTTTACGGCGGCGTCGGGATGGGCAAAACCCACCTGATGCAAGCCATCGGGCACGAGATCAAGCGCCGCCAACCCCAAGCCGCCATCTGCTACGTCTCCAGCGAGAAATTTACCAACGAGATGATCAACTCGCTGCGCTACGACAAGATGATCAGCTTCCGCGACAAGTTCCGCAACGTAGACGTATTGCTGGTCGACGACATCCAGTTCCTGGCTCAGAAGGAACGGACGCAAGAGGAGTTCTTTCACACCTTCAACGCCCTGCACGAGTCGATGAAGCAGATCGTGATCGCCAGCGACCGGCCTCCGAAAGAACTGGCCGAGTTCGAGGACCGGCTGCGCAGCCGCTTCGAATGGGGATTGATCGCCGACATCCAGCCGCCCGACCTCGAAACCAAGGTTGCGATTTTGCAGAAGAAGGCGGAGCAGGAAAAAGTTATCCTGCCGACGGATGTGGCCCTCTACATAGCCTCCAACATCCGTTCCAACGTTCGCGAACTGGAAGGCGCCCTCATCCGCCTGGTGGCGCACTCGTCGCTGATCGGCGCCGAGATCACGCTGCCCTATACCCAGCAGGTACTCAAGAACTTCATCGACTCCCAGGCGCGTAAAGTGACGATTGAGTCGATTCAAAAAGCGGTGGCGGAACAGTTCGGGCTGCGACTGGTGGAGATCAAGGCCAAAAATAATTCGCGGGCTATCGTTTATCCGCGGCAGATCGCGATGTACTTGGCCAAGCATCTCACCGAGGCTTCACTGCCGGAAATCGGACGGCAGTTTGGCGGCAAACATCACACCACGGTCCTGCACTCGGTCGACAAGATCGACGTCACCCGCAAGACCGACAAAGATTTGAACAGGCTGATCAATAAAATGACTGAGCAGTTAGGCGGATAATTCGCGGTTTTGACCGGTATTTCCACTCCAGCGCTCATTCTTCCTTGGCAGGTCCTGTGAATCGGGTGTGCAAGTTGTGCAAGAGCCGGAGGCAGCCGCGAAGCACGGCCAAACGTTACTTTCCTCTCCGCCGCGAACTGGTCTAGTTTTGGACACGTAAAGCCGGGCGCAGATGCAAGTGGTAAGCGGGGTTTGCCGGGATTTCCACTTTTACGAGCTCTCTACTGTTACTGCTGGTTTTATATGTTTTTATTTTGATATAAGGGAAGTACTCAAAGTAGCGTCGACCGACGGGAGATTTGGGTTATGCCGGTAGAAGCCTTGGCCTCAGCCACGCAGACTGCCACCATGGAAATCACAGTCAGCAAATTCGAACTCTTGCGGGAACTGACAGCGACCCAGGGCGTGGTGGAGCGCAAGACCACAATTCCAATTCTCTCCAACTATTTATTTGAAGCCTCGAACGACCAACTCACTCTGACCGCCACCGATCTTGATCTGAGCCTGCGCACGGTTTGCAACGCCAAGGTCAAGAAGGAAGGCTCCTGCACCATCCCCGCGCGCAAGTTGCATGATTACGTAAAGCTTTTGCCCGACGCCGATATCACCATCAAGTTGCTCGACAATCACTGGATCAGCATTCGCTGTGGACGGTCGAATACGAAGATGGTGGGGATGGCGCGGTCGAATTTTCCCACGCTGCCGATATTCCCCACGGTTGGCGCGGTAAAAATTCCGTCGCAGGTGTTGCGCAACATGATTGCCAAGACCTGCTTTGCCATCGCCAGTGAAGAGTCGCGCTATACGCTGAATGGCGCGCTGATGGTGCTGAAGCCCGAATCCATCACCATGGTGGCGACGGATGGACATCGCCTGGCGCACATCGAACGCAGCGGCGAAAAATTCGAAGGCGTTTCCGGTGAGCTGAAGACTCTGGTTCCTAAAAAATGCATGGACGAATTGCGGTCGTTGCTCGATTCGACCGAGGCCGAATCCATTGAGTTTGCGAAAGACGAGTCAACGCTTTACTTCCGCATCGGGCAGCGCTTGCTAACCTCGCGCCAGCTGACCGGACAATTTCCCAATTACGAAGCGGTCCTTCCCAAGGACAACAATAAAAGCGTCACTCTGCCCGGCAATGAACTGAGCGCAGCCATCTCTCGCGTAGCCCAGTTCGCCGATGAGCGCTCGCGTGCAGTACGCCTGAAGCTCGAAAAAGGCGAAGTCAAGCTCTCCGCTTCTTCGACCGAAACCGGCGAATCGGAAGATTCGCTCGAAACCGGCTACCAGGGCGACTCTTTGACCGTCGGCTTTAACGCTCAATACATTCTGGATTTCCTGAAAGCAGTCGGCGCCGGCGACGTTAAGCTGGAGTTCAAGGACCCCCAATCCGCCGGCCAGCTTCGTCCCGCCGACAGTGAAGACTACAAGTACCGCTACATTGTTATGCCCATGCGGATCTGAGGTGCTCTGTGGTTGTGTGTGGGGCGGGCGCCCTCGCCCGCCGCTTTTAATCTTGTCTCCTGATTGCTTTCCTGCAAACCAACAAATTTAACTGCAGCAGCGGCGGGCGAGGACGCCCGTCCCACACAGGCGCAACCAACGCTTGACCTACCCCTGGCGGCCGCCGTAAATTAGGCGCCTCTCGTTTTGGAGGTTCCACCCCATGCTTAGCGGTTTCAAGCAATTTATTTTGCGCGGCAACGTGGTCGACCTGGCGGTCGGCGTGGTCATCGGTGCCGCCTTTGGATCGGTAGTAACGGCGTTTACCAAAGACCTGCTGACGCCGCTCATCGCCGCCCTGATCGGCAAACCCGATTTTTCGGCAATCACTTTCACCGTTAACGGCAGCGTGTTTCCGGTGGGCGACTTCATCAACGCTGCGGTGTCGTTCTTCCTGGTTGCGGCTGCGGTCTATTTCTTCGTGGTCACGCCCATCAACGCCTTGATCGCGCGCATGCGCAAGGCGCCGGCGCCGGCCGATCCTACGACCAAGAAGTGTCCGGAATGCCTGAGCGAGATTCCGATCGATGCCCGGCGCTGCGGATTCTGCACGCAGCCGGTGCTCAGCCGGGCCGCTTGAGCACTGCGGACCAACCAAAATAGGTTGGGCGGCGATGAAACCTTTTTTCGAAAAAGTTCTGGTAGACCAGGGCAGTTCATGGACTGTCTTTCATCGCCGCCTCGAATCTTTCCCCTTTGAATGGCATTACCACCCTGAATTTGAACTGACCATGACGCTGAACAGCGTCGGGCAACGCTATATCGGCGACCACATTGGCTCCTACGAAAATGGCGACCTGATTCTGCTGGGCCCGAACCTTCCCCACACCTGGTGTTCGCAGGAAAAAATCGAAGCTCGCCGTCCCCATGAGGCGATCGTCTTGTGGTTTTCCCGCGACCTGGCACACCATCTGATCGAGCGTTGGCCGGAGTTCGGAGTTATTCGGCGGCTGCTCGAGGACGAGGCGGGCCGGGGAGTCTGCTTCTCCAAACAAATCAGGCGTGAGGCCGAAGGTAAGATTCTGGCTCTGGTCGATCAAAAGCCGGCAGAGCGGCTGCTGGGGCTGTTGTCGACGCTGAACCTGCTGGCGGGCGACGTCAACCGGGTGACACTCTCTGCCGCCGCCGTGGGCAACACGGCGCTGGACGGAGCCCGGGACCACGCCACCATCGACCGCGTCCTCTCCTATCTACACGCCCACTACCGCGACGAACTTTCGGTGGCTGACCTGGCTTCGCGGGCGCACGTCAGTGCCAGCAGCTTCCATCGCCTGTTCAAACGGCATGTGCGCATGCCGTTGAGTGCGTATCTTGCCCAGTTGCGAATCGGCAAGGCCTGCTCTTTGCTGATGAATACCGAGATTCCTATCTCCATCGTGGCCAGTGAAGCCGGCTATTACAATTACGCGAACTTCGTCCGCCAGTTCGAGAAGCTTAAAGGGATGACTCCACGGCAGTTCCGGACTGTGCATGCCCGCGCTCCCAAAGTAGCCTGAAGGGTGTCATCCTGAGCGGAGTAACTGCTCCGCATCGCGGAGCAGTTTCGCAGTCGAAGGACCCCTATGGTCGGCACAACTTCAAGTCTGGCTGGGGATTCAGAACATGGCCGAGACATGCCCAAGAATCCAGGTTTCGTGGCACCCCTGGGGTCCTTCGAGTTCGCATCCGCGTTCGCAAGCGAAGGCCGATGCTTCGCTCAGGATGACACGGCTTTGGGCTTGGGTCGCGAGCATGGCCTAAAGTCTTCCGCAGCCGGCGAATTCTGACATTTAAGTACAGAAAGTTTCGAGGTCAGGATAATTCCCGTTGGGAGTACGAGCTTAAAATCTCCACATTGCAAGTCACTTCCGGCAACGCCATCGAAGGCGGCCGGAAGCACAGGAGAACAACATGGATCGCTACGCCTATGGAGACAACCGTCCGGGAAATGCCAGCGTGGCCTACGTGGCCGAGACCCAGCTGCGCGACATTCAAAAAACAATGCCGTTGCGGGTGCTGTCGGAAGATGACTGGAAACACTGGATCACCCGCGGCTACGTCGTGGTCAAGCAGGCGGTCCCCGCGGAAAATGTAAAGCGGCTGGTGGATTTGCTGTGGGAATTTCAGGAGATGAAGCCCGACGATCCCACCACCTGGTACAAAGACCAACTCCGCGACCATGCTATGAAGGAACTGAATAACAGCGGCATGGTCGAAATCTACAATCACCAGTATTTGTGGGACAACCGGCAGTATCCGCGAATCTACGACGCCTTCGTCGACATATGGGACAACGAAAAGCTTTGGGTGACCATCGACCGCGCCAATCTGAATCCGCCGAATCGCAGCCAGCGTCCCTTCACCGGATTCATTCACTGGGATGCGGACACCACCCTTGATCCTCTGCCCATCAATGTTCAAGGGGTCTTGTCGCTGGTTGATCACGAACCGGAGATGGGCGGATTTCAGGGGGTGCCGGAGTTGTTTCGCACTTTGGAAGAGTGGAGAAAGACCCAGCCCGCCAATCGCGATCCCTGGAAGCCGGACACGACCGGCTTCGAGGTGGTTCCAGTCATGCCCAAGGCCGGCGACCTGCTGATCTTCAACAGTCTGCTGGCGCACGGCATCCGGCCGAATGTTTCGAAAGACAAGGTCCGAATCGCACAATACATTTCGATGACGCCGGCGGATGAGTCCCGTGAAGACTTGCGCGACATACGTGTCCGCTCCTGGCGCGAGATGGAGCCGCCGCAGGGCTTTGCGTTTCCCGGCGATCCGCGGGAGTGGGAGAAGAAGAATGCTTCGCCCGCGAGGCTGACTGCGCTGGGTGAGAAGCTGCTGGGATTGAAGAGATGGAACGAGTAGGGTAGCGGCGCTGTTCCCTGCGGCTGTCGTTAACGCGCTTGGTCAGCACACCGAGGGCAGGATGCCCTCGGGACAGCCGGCAAGATGCCGGCGCTACTTTGGAGCTGTCCTGTAACATCCAGGCATGGTTCGATTGCTGGGCGGCGTGCTGCTGTTCTTTACAGTGTTGCCGGTGTGCGCCCAGGAAACGAAGCCCTCTTCCCATTCAGCCACGCGTGCGAAAACGCCAATACTGGATGCCGGCGCCATCGGCAATGGCGTATACCGCAACCCATCATTTGGGTTCAGCTACAAAATTCCTTTTGGCTGGGTGGACCGAACCGCCGGGATGCAGGATGACTCGGCGGAGGCGTCGAAATCCAGGGTGCTGTTAGCGACCTTCGAAAGGCCCCCGCAAGCGACCGGCGATTCTATAAATTCCGCAGTAGTTATCGCAGCCGAACCGCTGGCTGGCGGCATGACCAGCGCAGTCCAATATTTCGAATCGCTGGCTGCGCTGATCACTGCGAAGGGCTTTCAGGCCACGCGCGATCCCCAGGACGTTTCTCTCGGAGCCACGACGCTGGTCCGGGGAGACTTCAGCATGGCGCGAGGGAAGCTCATCATGCATCAGGCATCCCTGGTGGTAGTGAAAAAAGGCTACGCGGTATCGTTTACGTTTATCGGCGGCAGCGAAGATGAATTGAACGAGCTGATCGAGAAATTAAGTTTTGCCGCGCAAAAAACGCAGCATTGACTCTGCTCTCAATGTGGGCGCGAGCGTCCCCGCTCGTGCTACGGCTTTCCGGACGCTTCCGCACGAGGGAGGTCGCTCCTAACGTAGGTGGTGCCGCTTATAGGGGTCCTTCGACTCCGCATCTCCGTTCGCGAGCGAACGCAGATGCTGCGCTCAGGATGACAGCGGGATACGGCAGGGAGTTATTCCAGCGCTTCGGGCTCGAGGCCGATATGCTTCTCGCCGGCAGCTTTCTTTTCTGTGTATTTCTTGACCCAGGCTTCGAAACTCTTGCCGGCGGCGGTGTCGCGACCGGTGAACGCCAGAGCGGCGATGTCTGAATACGCGATCATCACACGCTGGTTGGAGGTTCTCGGCAGCACTCGCACCAGCGACTCCGCCAGAGTTGGCCCACTTTTCCGGTCAAACAGATAGCCTTCAACGATGCTCCCGTCTTTGCGCGTGATGGTTACGTCGCCGCGGTAGTCGAAGGCTTTCTCCAGAGCTTTGCGGGTTTCTTCTTCCGAGGCCAGTGCAGGTACCCAGCCCTCAAGTTTCTCGTGTTCCCATCCCGGAGAGACTTCGAGCGCGTCAGGCGAAGCAACCTGGGCTTCGGGGACGTGCCCGGCGGCCTTGCCGGTCAAGCGCGAGTCTCCTCAAGCGTTTCGTTCTGCGTGGAAATTTGGACCAGGGAATGAGCCGGTTCAACGGGCTCGTCCAGTAGCCGTAGGGCGCCTTCGTCACGGTAACGAGTGAAAAGCGTGCCCTTCACGGTGGCGAAGAATCCTTCCAGCGAACCGAAGGTGTCGTTTACGGCTGAGGCTTCGTATCCGCTATGCACCATGCAGTTGGCACAGTGCGGATTGCCGGACTCGGTGCCGTAAGACTCCCACGCAGTTTCCTTGATCAGCTCTTCAAAGGTATCGGCGTAGCCGTCCTGTAATAGATAACAGGGCTTCTGCCAGCCGAAGATGTTGTAGGTGGGCATTCCCCAAGGGGTACAAGCGTACTGGCGTTTGCCCATGAGCATTTCCATGAACAGCGGCGACAAGTTGAAGCGCCAGTTCTTTTCGCGATTGGAAAGAATCGCCCGGAACAGCCGGCGGGTTCGGGCGCGTCCGAGGAAATGCTGTTGATCGGGCGCCTTCTCGTACGAATAGCCGGGCGAGAGCATCATGCCCTCGATGCCCAGCTCCATCATGTCGTCGAAAAATGCTCGCACGCTCTTGGGATCGGCTCCGTCAAACAGCGTGGTGTTGGTGGTGACACGGAAGCCTCGTTTCAGGGCCTCGCGGACGGCGTCGACCGCAATGTCATACCCGCCTTCGCGGCATACGGCGAAGTCGTGGTGCTCTTTTTGCCCGTCCAGGTGGACGCTGAAGGTCAGGTATTTGGTGGGCTTGAAGAGATGGATTTTCTCTTTGAGCAGGAGAGCATTGGTGCACAGGTAGATGTATTTCTTCCGCGCCACCAGGCCTTCGACAATCTTGTCGATCTGGGGATGCATGAGCGGTTCGCCGCCCGGGATCGAAACCACGGGCGCTCCGCATTCGTCTACCGCCCGAAAGCACTCCTCGGGAGTCAGCTGGCGCTTGAGGACGTGGGCCGGGTACTGAATCTTGCCGCAGCCGGCGCAGGCCAGATTGCAGCGGAACAACGGCTCCAGCATCAGCACCAGCGGGTATTGCTTCCGCCGGGCAAGCTTTTGACGGATGACATAGCTTGCCACCGTCCACATCTGCGATACGGGAACACTCATTCTGGACTGAAATCTCCTCCCAATATGCTATCAGGTCGCGGGAGTTTGGTGCGCTGACAATGTAGGCGCGGGCGGGCTGGCGGAGGACGGGCGTCCGCGCCGGTCTTTGTGCTTTGCAATGGCCTGTGCCCGACTTGGAGGGGGCCCCGTCCTCCACAAAAAAGCTTGAAAATGTGTGGTTTACCGTGGCGGTTCAGGGATCGAAAATCAGCCTTTTTCATGGTACAATTAAGAACAACCTCGGAAGCCGTAAGTGTTAATAATTTCAGTAATTTGAGGCAAATTCCAGGGTATCGGAAACGGACGCCGGCTCAGACCCACGCCCGGCCCTTTCCACGGAGCTGAATGGCTACGAAAGAAATTACTTCCATCGACGAAACAAAAGTAAAAAACGGAAAGCTTGCTGCCGTTACCGCAGGCAACGGCGACTACAACGCCGACTCCATAAAAGTGCTCGGCGGCATGGAGGCGGTGCGTAAACGTCCCGCTATGTACATTGGTTCCACCGGCGAGATGGGATTACACCATCTGGTCTATGAAGTCGTCGACAATTCGGTCGACGAAGCGCTGGCCGGTCACGCCGACAAGATCGAAGTCACCATTCACCTGGACAATTCCATCACGGTGATCGACAACGGCCGCGGTATTCCAGTCGACATGATGGACATCGACGGCGAGAAGCTTCCCGCCGCGCAGGTGGTGCTTACCAAGCTGCACGCCGGCGGAAAGTTCGATGCGTCTTCTTACAAAGTTTCAGGCGGACTGCACGGCGTTGGCGTCTCCTGCGTGAACGCGCTGAGCGAGGAATTCGACCTCGAAATATGGCGTGACGGATTTACCTGGGAACAGACCTATTCAAAAGGCGAGCCCACAAGCAAGCTGAAGAAGGCGGGGGCCAGCAAGAAGCTGGGAACCAAGATCCGCTTCCTGCCCGATCGTACGATCTTTACCGCCACTGAATATAACTTCGACACGCTGGCTCAGCGTCTGCGCGAGTTGGCTTTCCTGAACAAAGGTTTGCTCATCACCCTGACTGACGAGCGAGCCACCGACGCCAAGACCGGCGAAGCCAAATCCGCGGAGTTCAAGTACAGCGGCGGCATTGCAGAGTTCATCAAGCACCTGAACCGCGGCAAGCAGGTTCTGCACGACAAAGTGATCTACATGGAAGCCGAGCGCAGCGGCGTGGTCATGGAGATCGGCCTGCAGTATAACGACGCCTACTCGGAGTCAGTGTTCAGCTTTGCCAACAACATCAACACGGTAGACGGAGGTTCGCATCTTTCCGGCTTCCGGATGGCGCTGACCCGCACCATCAACTATGCCGGCCAGCAGATGGGACTATTCAAGGACGTCAAAGAAAACCTCACTGGTGACGATGTGCGTGAAGGACTGGTGGCCGTGATCAGCGTGAAGCTGCCGCAGCCGCAGTTCGAAGGGCAGACCAAGGGCAAACTGAATTCCGATATCGCCGGTGTGGTGCAGGCATTCGTGAACGAGCGTCTGGGCGCCTACCTTGAACAGAACCCGACGGTTGGACGCAAGATCATCAACAAGGCCATAGAAGCTTCGCGCGCGCGCGAAGCCGCCCGCAAGGCCCGCGATCTCACTCGACGCAAAGGTGCGCTCGATGGCGGCGGACTTCCCGGCAAGCTGGCGGATTGTTCCGAACGCCAGCCCGAGCGCTGCGAGTTGTTTCTGGTCGAAGGCGAATCCGCCGGCGGCACCGCCAAGCAGGGCCGCGACCGGCGTTTTCAGGCGATTCTTCCCCTCAAGGGAAAAATCCTCAACGTCGAGAAAGCGCGTTACGACAAGATGCTGGGGCACGAAGAAATTCGCGCCATGATTACTGCCCTGGGTACGGGAATCGGTAAAGACGACTTCGACTCCGCCAAGCTGCGTTACGGCAAGATCATCCTGATGACCGACGCTGACGTTGACGGAAGTCACATCCGCACCCTGCTGCTGACGTTCTTTTTCCGGCATATGCAGGAGTTGATCGCTCGCGGCAACGTGTTCATCGCGCAGCCGCCGTTGTATTCGATCAAGAAGGGCAAGACCCTGCAGTACATCAAGGACGATGACGCGCTGGACAAGATCATCCTCAAGCGCGCGTCGGACGGGCTGGTGGTTCGTTACGGCGAAGGCGCGGCCAAGCTCGAGGGCGCGAGCCTGTCGAAGTTCGCCTCCGGCCTCAAGGAATATTTCGGCTTCTTCGATAAAGTGAACAAACGCCTGCGGGACGAAAAGATCACCGAGCTTCTGCCCCGGCTCGACCTTTCCAAGCGTGCGGACTTCGAAGGCGATAAGAAAAACGCGTCGAAGAAAATCGAAAAGCTGGAAAAAGAACTGAAGAAGCTGCAGAAAGAGCGTGACTTCAAGAGCGTGGAAGCTCGCTTCGACGAAGAGCACAACCTGTGGGCGGTGCACTACGTAAATTCGCAGGGCGCGGAGCACCTGATCAACTGGGAGCTGGCTTCGACCGCGGAGTATCGCCAGCTGCTTTCGAAATTCAAGCAGATTGAACCTTACATGGAGCCGCCGTTCGTGATCGAGGCGGTTAGCGAAGCCACTTCAGCGAATGGGGCTGCCGGCGACGAAGATGCCGACGCAGAAGTCGAGAGCGCTGCCATCGAGAGCGCAGCCGTCGGGACCGAAGAGGCGGGCAAAGCGCCAAAGAAATCTGCCAAGGCAGTGGCGAAGAAGAAACCTATCGAGACCGAAGTAGTCGAAAAAACCGACGTTCGCGATCTTTTCGAATACATAAAAGAAGCCGGCAGCCGGGGCTACGAAAAGACCCGCTACAAAGGTTTGGGCGAAATGAACTCGGAGCAACTCTGGCAAACCACCATGGATCCCGAACGCCGCACCCTGCTATCGGTGAAACTCGAAGACATCGCCGAGTGCGAAATCATCTTCAGCACGCTCATGGGCGAAGACGTCGAAGCCCGGCGCAAGTTCATCGAAGATAACGCGCTGGATGTGAAGAACCTGGATATCTAAAATTCCTTAGTCACCGATTTGTGTGGACCTTCACGGATTAAGAGCAGTCGAACGGGCGGCCTTCGGGTCGCCTGTTCTTTTCTGATCCTGGCCTAACCCTCTGCGCAAGTTTCTGCCCTCCTTGCCGGAAGCCAATCGCAGCTGGCAGTCTGGATCCGCAAGCACACGAAACGTCACCGCTAGTCCAGCGCTCTTTTTCCCGGTTACTGTTCGGTTACTTGTGTGCCCTCCGTGTTTTAAAAACTCCCTGCAAGTTTCCCCTTAACCTGCGTTCTTCCCACAGGACGGGAAATCCTCCTCCTTCCCGTCCACTGAAGAAAAAGGGGAAACGACAATGAAGAAGTTGCTGCTGACTCTGCTTCTACTGGCCGGTGCTGCGATAGGACAGGACAAGGCGGTAGACACTAAACAGCCCGCGCTGACCATCTACAACCAGAATTTTTTCGTGGCGCGGGAGTATGTGCCGCTTGATCTTGCGGCCGGTGTGAACCGTGCCGAGTTTGCCGGCATCGCCTCACATCTCGAGCCGGATTCGGTGATCCTGCGCGATCCTGGCGGGCGCAGTCTGCAGGTTCTGGAACAGAATTACCGCAACGATCCCATCTCGCAGGAACTTTTGCTTTCGTTCTACGAAGGCAAGACCATTGACTTCCTGGTGCAGCATGCTGACAGACAAGAAATCATCAAAGGGAAGATTGTGCGCAGCGGATATATTCCCAGCAGCTACTACGCGCAGAATTATCAGCAGCCGGCTTCGACCCAGCCCATCATTGAAGTGGATGGCGTGTTGCGCTTCGGGCTGCCCGGTCAGCCGTTGTTTCCGGCGCTTTCCGGCGACACGGTGCTCAAGCCGACTCTGAGTTGGCTTCTGCAGACTAACGACCCCGGCAAATTCGACGCCGAAATTTCGTATGTTGCCGGCGGCATGAGCTGGCAGGCGGACTATAACGTAGTGGTCTCGGACAATCCCAGGGGCAAGACCGATCTGCTCGACATGGTGGGCTGGATCACCATGCGGAATCAGAGTGGCAAGACGTTTGAGAACGCGAACATCAAGCTGATGGCTGGGGACGTAAACAAGATTCAGCCCGGTTCGGTCGCTGCACGCACGTATGCAGCGGAAGCGAAAGCCATGATGAATGATGCCGCAGCGCCGGCGGTAAGCGAAAAATCTTTCGACGAATTTCATCTTTATACTGTGGCTCGTCCGACCACGCTGCACGATCAGGAAACCAAGCAGGTCGAGTTCGTGCGCTCCACCGGCGTTCATGCGCAGCGGCTCTTTGTGTACGACGGCGCGCAAGTGGCGCAGTACGGTTATTACAACCTGGAGCAGATTCGCCAGGACCAGGGTTACGGAACGCAGTCCAATCCCAAGGTGTGGGTGATGGAAGAGTTCAAGAACGCGGAAGCGAATCATCTGGGAATTGCGTTGCCGAAAGGAAAGTTGCGTTTCTATCGTCGAGATACGGACGGGCACCTGGAGTTTGTCGGCGAGAACGTGATCGACCACACCCCGAAAGACGAGACCATCCGCATCTTCACCGGCAACTCGTTCGACGTGGTGGGCGAGCGCAAGCGTACCAACTATCACGTGGATTCTGCCCGCAACTGGATGGACGAGTCGTTTGAAATCCGGGTGCGTAATCACAAGAAAGAAGCGGTAACAGTGCGCGTTGTCGAGCACCTCTATCGCTGGACCAACTGGAAGCTGACCGATCAGTCGCAGGAGTCGCGGAAGATGGATGCACAGACGATTGAGTTTCCCGTAACCATCGCGCCCGACGGCGAGCAAGTGGTGACTTACACCGTCCATTATTCGTGGTAGTTAGTACGGTTCTTCGACTGCCGGGCGGGCTGCTTGCCCGCCCCCCGGGGCAGGATGTGCCCCGAGCCAGCCCGCAGGATGCTGGCGCTACTCGATTAGTGGCGTGGCCTTGGAGTCTTCAGCCAGTGTGACCGGATATCTCACTTCCGAATAGACTCGACTGAAAGCCAGGAAGAGCAGAGCGATCAGCACGAAGACCAGGGCGCTGCCCTCCGGACCAACCGATCCGCCGCTGAGCCAGACCGGTCCCTGCAGCGAGGAATTCAGTAGATGTCCGGGCGCCTTGCCTCCGCTGTCCGCGACAGAATAAAAATAACTCTCGCCCCAATCCCAGGAGGTATGAAATCCGACAGCGAACCAGAGGGTTCCGGTACGGCGTAAGGTCAGACAGAAAAACAATCCGATCACGACAACTCCGAGAAGGCCTACCCAGGTTTCCCCGGGATTTCCCAGGTGAAGCGCGCCGAAGCCCAGCGACAGCAGAATCGCGGCCGGCCAGAAGCCGATCCCGTCGCTCAAAGTGAATTGTGTGTATCCGCGGGTAAAAAACTCTTCGTATACGCCCACGATCAGAAAGAACACCGCCCAGAAGAGGGCAAACTTGAGCAGCCGCGCACCGTGCAAAGCGAGGCTGCCAAAATAAAATGCGTGCGACATTCGCAGCGCAAGCATGAGAAGGGTGAGCGAGCCTATTCCCCATAACATTCCCTGCCAGAAGAGTCTTCCGAAAGCTTTGCCCAGCGGCAATCCGTAGCAGTCGAAAGCGCGCCGTTCGATTTTGGCCATTACCAGTGCGGGAGCAATGATAACGATGGCGAATCCTGCTCCCAGAACGAGTTGCTTCCACAAAGACGGCATCGCGGGCGAGTGGTGGAGAAGGAAGGAGAAACAGAGTTGAACGCCGCGAAACAGGATCAGATACAGCACAAGCCGCCAAATCCAGCGCAGGCCGTTCTGTCCGATGAATATCCTTTGTGTCAGCGTTTGAAATCGAGAGACCGAGCCAAAGTCTGAAGCTGACGATGGCGCCGAGGGCGGAAGCGCTTCGAGCTGTTCGCCTGGGTTGTTTCCTGGTTCGTCCATGCGCTCCTCATCCGCGGAAGTTTCCCGATTCGTACTCCGTCATGGTAAAACACTCGCCGGTTCTAGATGGCGCGATTCTTTAGCTACGAGCGGTTTGGCCGGCCCCAGGTGCTGGCGGCATTCCTGCTGCTTGCGTTCCTGGCACAGTGCCTGTGGCTGGTGCAAAAAGGCGCGCGCCCCGAAGCCATGGGCATGAACGAAATTTACCGGCTGCAGCACGGCATGGCACTTTGGAATAAAAAAGGATCTGCAGGGGAGGCGAATTCGGGAAGGGCCGGGTCTGCTGAGGATTCAGCTTCGCAGAAAGGAGACGGAGAGCTTGATCCATCAGCGCAGTTCTCACTCGCGCACGCTGGCTACGACGCGAATCGTTCTGAGCTGTGGTATCTGGTCGCAGCCGCTCCGCTATGGGCGCGTGCGAGAGTGCTGCCGCCTGGAGGCATTCTCGACCTGCACCTGACTGCTGCCGCGCCCTACCTTATTCTTGGACTGCTGCTGGGGGCTTCGCTCTGGTACGTGGCCCGCCGCCTTTTCGGTAATGCCGGCGGTTACATTGCTCTCGCTCTTTATTGTTTTTCTCCCGGCATCGTTCGTTCCAGCGCGCTATGGTCCGCGGAGCCTGAGATCGGAGCCGCGTGGGCAACTTTCGGCGCGATTTTTACTGCGATAGCGGTGGCTCACACCTTGTACGCGCCCCGTGAGGTCATCTTGTGGAACTGGCGGCGAATCCTCTTGTTAGGTTTGTCGCTGACTCTTGCCGTGGGCTCACAGTTTTCACTGGTGGTGGTTCTTCCGGTTGCGCTGGGATTCATGTTGTATCTGGCGCCCACCCGCCGCCTGGCGGCCTTGACCATTTGGGCCGTCGCTTGCGCACTCGCCGTGTTGCTATGGTATGCGTCCTATTTTTTTGACCAGCATGCATTCTGGAATGGGATTTCGCACGCATCTTTCTTTGGAGTTTCGGCCAAGGCGTATACCATGCCCGGCGCCTATCGCGAGATGTTGGCCCAGCTCGGGCAGAACAGTCCCGCGCTGGTTATTGCCCTGCCGGTTGCGCTGATCACCTATGTTGCCTGGCCGCGCACTCGCTACTTCGGGAATTCCGCGCCGCTGCTGGTAGCGTTTCTATTTTTGCTGTTAAGTTTGGGAACGCCGCACTATCCCGGACTCGGTTTTCAGTTTATGGCCTACCCATTCCTGTTCGTCTTTGTGGCCGGCATCGCCGCCGACCTCCTCGAAACTCGGTATCGCGACGTTGCCCTGGCTGCGGTTTGGGGCCTTCTCGTAGCCAGCGCGGCATGGAATGTATGGGAACTGGCTCGGGTTGTGTGAGCCATGGTGCACCGGCTTATCCGCTAGCTACTTGAATCCACACATGGCTAGATTCCGCCGGCCCGTTCACAAGCGAACGTGCCTGCTGCGCTCAGGATGACACGGGGTAATTCAACGGGCAGGAAGCAGGAGGCTCTCCAGTCCTATGGCACCAGTAAGCAAAATGACAAAATAAAGACAAACCGAAATGGCGTCGCGGGGCTCTAATAGGGTAGTGGTAGAGGGCCCTCTCTTGAGTCAAAAACTGGCGTATGATGAGTATGTGAAGCGGCTGAAATCAGCCACGGTAGCGGTACTTGCGGCGATAGTTCCTGGATTGTTCTTTGCGGTTCCGGGGGCGGCAGCGCAGATCAACGGCACTCCTTCATCGGTGACTTCGAGCAACTTCGGGGGGCATCTGAATTCAACACCCGGAGTACCGGCAAGTGTCACTTCGCTCGGCACCAACGGATTGCACCCGAGAAATCCTGGTTTTAATCAGCCTTGCTGCATCAATCCGCTTTTCCCCTCAAATCCCAATCATATTATTCCGCGTCACCGCCAGCACCAGCGCGGACAGTTCTTTCCCGGAGGCGGGGCGGTCTACATCCCCTACGCTTATCCCGTAGTTGGCGAGTCGGACCTGAGCGATAGTGGAGATCAGCAGGAAGCGCAAAGCGACGAAGAAGCCTATCGCGGAGGCCCAACAATTTTCGATCGGCGAGGCTCCGGACAGCCGGCGCGCGCTCCGGCTGGCTTTTTATCGCAGCGGCCCACTCTGGAGCAGAGGGAAACGGAACCGCCTCCTGCGCTGCAAACTGATGAAGCGCCCGTGCCGGACCAGCCGCAGACTGTTCTGATGTTCAAAGACGGCCATAAGCTCGAAGTGCAAAACTACGCGGTCATTGGGGATACGCTTTACGATTTGACCCCCGGCCGTCATCACAAAATCTTGCTGAGCGAACTTGATCTGTCCGCAACTGCGAAGCAGAATGACGATCGGGGTGTCGATTTCCGTTTGCCTCCAAAACCAGAAGCCACCAATTGATGCCATGCGCTTCTCTCTCGCCATCATCGCCGCCGCTGTAGTGATACCGGTTGCGACCGCTCAGATTCGCGGTGCCGGTTCGTCTACAGGCTTCGGAATAGGTAGCGCCGGTGCCGGAATCTCACGCGGCGGACTTGGATCATCCCCGACCGCAGGGCTTCCCGGGCACGGCAATGGCATGCCCAACGGCCATTTCCACGCGGGCCACGGTTCCGGAGGAGGTGGAGTTTTCTTTTCCTATCCCTATCTTTATCCGGGTTCAGACGAGGCCTACGCTTCGCAACAATCCTCTCAACCGCAGGTAGTCGTAGTACCGGCGTCGGCGGCAGCTCCGCCAGCGGTTCCGCCCTCCCCGCGGGAGTCGTTGCTGATCGAGTGGCAGGGTGATCACTTCGTGCGTACCCGAATGTCGGCGGCAACTTCGAGCGGAGGAGAAATCGCACCCGACTACTCGGAAAAACCGGTTTCGTCATTCAGCTCAAGCAGCCGGTCCAAGCCGGCCGCCACTCCTCAACCGGCGCGTGAGCTTCCGCCTGCCGTGCTGGTGTTTCGCGATGGTCGCCGGGAAGAAGTAAGCGAATACACCATCATGAACGGGACCATCTATTCGAAGGCAGATTATTGGACAACCGGTTCATGGGACAGGAAGATACAAATAGCAGATCTGGATGTGCCCGCCACGTTGAAACTCAATCAGGATCGCGGTCTGAAGTTCGTGCTGCCGTCGAGCTCCAACGAAGTCATCATCAGGCCGTAGCAATGGAGGACGGGCGTCCTCGCCCGTCAGGAAATGTCCTGTGCGCGACGGGCGGGACGCCCGTCCTCCATAAACACTTTGGCTCAACTGAAGTACCATCCCCCGTTTGGATTTACGGTCTGTCCTGTCATATAAGCATTTTCCGCCAACATCAAAACTACCGAAGCAACTTCGTCGACGTTGCCGAAACGCCCGATGGGAATTACGCTGGAAGTCGCTCGCGGGTTGGCACGAAGCATATCGGTCTCGACCAGCGCCAGGCACACGGTGTTTGCAGTGATGCCTTCCTTTGCCAGCAGCGCGGCATAGGAGTGAGTGAGCCCCAGCATCCCGGCCTTCGAGGCCGCGTAGTGCGGTCCCACCAATCCGCCGGTCTGCGCTGCCGTGGACGAAATATTAATGATTCGCCCCCAGCCCTGGGCACGCATATCCGGCAATACAGCCTGGGTCAAAAGAAAGGCGGATTTCAAATTCACGCTGATGTGCTCGTCCCAGTCAGCTTCCGCAATGTCCTCAAGCTTGATCTGCCGCGCCATGCCTGCGTTATTCACAAGAATATTGACAGGTCCGAGTTGGCTTGCAATTTTCGCGACCATGGTTTTTACCTGGCCGGATTTCGAAACATCCGCCTGCACCGGCAACGCGCGCCGGCCCAGTTTCCGGATCGCAGCGCAGACTTTTTCCGCGTCTTCTGAACGCGTGCGAAAATTTACCGCAACATCAGCTCCCGCTCTAGCAAGTGACAACGCGACTGCGGCGCCGATACCGCGGCTGCCACCGGTTACGAGTGCAATCTTTCCCTGAAGAGAATCCATGATTTACTGTCCGCCCTCGATTATCCCATCGCTCGGACGGCGCGTGTCCCTGATTCGGTATAATTTTCGCGGAACTCTCCTCACATTTTTTTGCCGTCCGCGGCTGCGAAAGACTTTTTATGGAAAAGAAAAAATTTCTCTTTGATTCGCTGAG
The DNA here is from genome assembly GCA_963733545.1 of Terriglobia bacterium. Taxonomy (GTDB): domain Bacteria; phylum Acidobacteriota; class Terriglobia; order Terriglobales; family Acidobacteriaceae; genus JAIQFF01. The sequence continues at coordinate 702,427 of CAVTDQ010000007.1, read as the reverse complement.
CGGATTGATTGGCGACATAGCCTGGCAGGTCTCCAAGGAAGGCCACGAAGTCCGCTACTACATCAAGGACCAGAAAGAAGCCGATATTGCAGACGGTTTCGTCGCCAAGTCCGAGAATCCGGAAAAGGATGCGGAGTGGGCTGACATCATCGTCTTCGATGACACTCTGGGCCAGGGAGAGAAGGCGAGCGCCCTGCGCGCTCAGGGAAAAAAGGTCATCGGCGGGTCCGCCTACAGCGACCGGCTGGAGGACGACCGCTCCTTCGGACAAGAAGAGTTAAAAAAAGCGGGCGTAAACATTATTCCCTACCGGGAATTCGATTCTTTCGACGAAGCCATCGAACACGTGGTCAAAAATCCTGACCGCTACGTAATCAAGCCCAGCGGAGAGGCCCAGAACGTCAAGCGGCGACTTTTTGTGGGTGAGGAAGAGGACGGTCAGGATGTAATACGAATGCTGGATGCCTACAAGCGCGCCTTCTCCGATGAGATCAAAGTTTTTCAGCTGCAGCGTCGCGTTACCGGGGTGGAAGTCGCAGTCGGAGCCTTCTTCAACGGCAAGCAGTTTATTTATCCGGTGAACATCAATTTCGAGCACAAAAAACTGTTTCCTGGAAATCTGGGGCCGCCCACCGGCGAGATGGGTACATCCATGTTCTGGAGTCCGGCCAACCAGCTTTTCAATCAGACCCTGCTTAAGATGGAATCGAAGTTGGCGACCGAAGGCTATGTCGGATATATCGACGTAAATTGCATTGTGAACGGTAACGGTATTTATCCGCTCGAGTTCACGGCCCGCTTTGGATATCCCACTATCAGCATTCAGCAGGCGGGAATGACTACTCCTATTGGCCAGTTTTTCTGGGACCTGGCGAATGGCAACGATCCAAAGTTGCGGGTGAAAAGCGGTTTTCAAATCGGAGTGCGAATTGTAGTTCCGCCGTTTCCCTTCGACGACCACGAAACTTTCGAGTCTTTTTCGCGCAACGCGGCCATCGTTTTCAAAAAACCGCCGAACGACGAGTACCACATTGAGGATGTGAAACAGGTGAACAGCCAGTGGCTGGTCGCGGGTACATCGGGTGTAATTCTGATCGTCGTCGGTTTGGGACAGACTATGAAGCAGGCACAGTCGCAGGTTTATTCGCGAATCAAAAATGTCATGATCCCCAACATGTATTACAGAACCGACATTGGAGATCGCTGGGATGAAGACAGCGACCGCCTGCACAACTGGGGAATTCTGAGATAAATAAGCAGCTCCTCCCGGAAGCCGAAGCATCAACAGCCGGGGCGAAAACGTGGTATAATTCTCACATCGCGAATCGACTGTAACTTCCTGTAAATGCAGTTGTTTAGGCCCAAAGCTAATCAAAGCGTTAAGCTCCTGTGAAGGGGTACAGCGGGTGCCCTTGCCCGCCACTTTTGCGGTTGATTTTGACTAACGATTCGCTGCGGAGCTATTCAAGTCAAAGGCGGCGGGCGAGGGCGCCCGCCCCACAAGATCGATGCGAGCTAGTAGCTAAAGCCAGGAGCTAGAAGCGTTTTTATGGCTGACGATCAAAATCCTGAACTTCCCCTGACTCCTCCGCCGCCCAATGGCGGAGACGGCACCGGCATCCCCGGCGCGCTGAGCATTCAACCCGTCAATATCGAAGAGGAGATGAAGAAGTCTTATCTCGACTATTCGATGTCGGTGATCATCGGGCGCGCGCTGCCCGACGTGCGCGACGGATTGAAACCGGTCCATCGCCGAATTCTTTACACCATGCAGCAGATGGGCCTGGCCCCCAACAAGTCCACCCGCAAGTGCGCCCGCATCGTCGGCGACGTCATGGGTAAATACCATCCCCATGGCAACCTCGCGGTTTATGACGCTTTGGTGCGGTTGGCGCAGCCCTTCGCCCTGCGTTATCCGCTGGTCGATGGACAAGGCAACTTCGGCTCAGTCGATGGCGATCCGCCCGCGGCAGATCGTTATACAGAAGCAAAACTTACCCGGATTGCAACATCGCTGCTCGAAGATCTCGACAAAGATACCGTCGACATGCGTCCGAACTACGACGGCAACGAAATTGAGCCGGACGTTCTTCCCGCGCGCATCCCCAACCTGCTGGTCAATGGATCAGACGGAATCGCGGTGGGCATGGCGACCAAAATTCCGCCACACAATCTGACCGAAATTGTGGATGCCACCATCACGCTGGTAAACAGTCCTGAGACTTCGCTCAAAGAAATCATGAAATTGGTAAAGGGCCCAGATTTCCCCACTGCCGGAATCATTCACGGCCGGTCTGGAATCGAGGCAGCTTACGAGCACGGCCGCGGCCGCTTTATGATGCGCGCTAAGGCCGGCATCGAAACGTTTAACAAAGATCGCAAGGCAATCGTCATTACCGAAATCCCGTATCAAGTGAACAAGGCACGCCTGGTCGAGCGTATCGCGCAATTGGTCAATGACAAGATTGTCGAGACCATCTCCGATATCCGCGACGAAAGCGATCGCGACGGCATGCGCATCGTGGTCGAGCTCAAGCGCGACGGTGAGCCCCAGCTTGTGCTCAACCAGCTATTCAAGCACACCCAGATGCAGGAAAGCTTCAGCATGATCCTGCTGGCGGTGGTCAACGGACAGCCCAAGGAAATGGGCCTGGTGCAGGCCATCAAGCATTTCATCGACCACCGCGTCGATGTGGTCCGCCGCCGCACTGCCTACCTGCTTTCGAAAGCCAAAGACCGCGAGCACATTCTCGAAGGCTACCTGACCGCGCTCGATCACCTGGACAATGTGATCGTCATCATCCGCGCCAGCGCCAACCGCGCCGAAGCCCGCGAAAACCTGGTCGCGTATTTTGCCGGCAAAAAGATCGACATCAACGTTACCGGCCGCGCTCCCAAACGCGATCCGGAAAAACCGTTCACAGGCATTCAAGCGGACGCGATTCTCGAACTGCAACTGCACCGGCTGACCAAGCTCTCCATCGACGAGATCACGAAGGAACTGGGCGTTACCCGCGAGCACATCGCCGAGTACGAATCCATTCTGGGTTCGGAAAAGAAACTGCGTACAGTGATTGTTCGCGAACTCGAAGAAGTTAAGAAGCTTTACGGAGACGAACGCCGCACAGTCATCGAAGATGAAGCTGCCGAAATCCATCTTGAAGACCTGATCGCCGACGAGCAAGTCGCAGTCACGGTCAGCCACGGCGGCTACATGAAGCGCACTCCGATTTCGACCTATCGCATGCAGCGCCGCGGAGGCACGGGCCGCACCGGCATGAAGACGCGCGACGAGGATTTCGTCGAACACCTCTTCATCGCGTCGACTCATGCGTACATTCTGATCTTCACCAACACCGGTCGAGTGTACTGGCTGAAGGTGTATGAGATTCCCGACATCAGCGCCGCGGGCAAAGGCAAACATGTCGGCAACCTGGTCGGTCTGCAACCGGGTGAGACTGTCCGCACCATGCTGGCAGTTCGCCATCTCGAAGAGGCCGGGAGATATATTTTCTTCGCCACCCGCAACGGGCTGGTGAAAAAGACCGAGCTCAAGGATTTCTGCCACGTGCGCTCGAACGGCATTTACGCCATCAGCATCGAGGAGGGCGATGAACTGGTCTCCGCCAGCCTGACCGACGGCCAGCAGATCGTCTTCCTGGCAACTCATGAAGGCCAGGCCATCCGCTTCGACGAAGCCGACGTCCGACCCATGGGCCGCCAGGCGTACGGCGTCTGGGGCATCCGCATGGAAAAGGGCGATTACCTGGTCGGCATGGCCACCACGCCGAAAGATATCAAGAAGGCGGTTGCCGAGGCTGCCAAAGCCGCCGCCGAAGCCGGCATACCCGAAGCAACCGCGACAGACGAAACGCTTCCGCTGAAAGGCTCGCTGATTCTTTCCGTCACCGAAAACGGCTACGGCAAACGCACACCCGCCGACGAATACCGTCTGCAGGGGCGTGGAGGTTCCGGCGTCATCAACGTGAAGACCACCGAGCGCAACGGCAAAGTCGTAGGCATCGCGCAAGTGGATGAACACTCCGAGGTCATGCTGATCAGCCAGTATGGCAAAATTATCCGCATGGACTCAAAAACCATCCGCGAATCCGGCCGCGCCGCACAAGGCGTCCGCCTGCTGAACCTGGAACCAGGCGATCGCGTAGCCGCATCAGTGGTGATTCCACCAGAGGAAGAGCCGGCTAACGGGGCGACGCTGATTCAGTAGCGGAGAAGTTGAATTGTGTAGTTGAATTGTGGAGTTGAATTGTGTGGTCGCGGGCGACTCGCCCGCGTCTTTTAGCGGAGTGGCAAATCTTCGCCACTCCCAGCTTCCCCTAAACCTGCCGGAACCCCTACACTAGCCACGCCGATTGCGGAGGTTCGCCATGAACTGGATAAATAAGGCGCTGTGGTTTCCATGCGCCTTTGCATTTCTTAGCTGTTTAATCCCAGGTTTTCTTGTAGCGCAAACTCCGGCGCCCGTCGGAATATTCGAGAGCCAGACAGATGTCGGCACCATTCTCCGTCCCGGCTCGGCTGAGTTTGATCCATCCAAAAAAACCTATACCGTCAGCGGCAGCGGCGATGATATGTGGGGCGGCGAAGACGACTTCCACTTTGTCTGGAAAAAGATTTCCGGCGACGTCACGCTCACAGCTGATGTTTCTTTCGCAGGCAGCGGCGGGCACGAGCATCGCAAGGCGGTGCTGATGGTGCGCCAAAGTCTGGATCAGGATTCGGCGTACGCCGACGTAGCCCTGCACGCCAGCGGATTGACCTCGCTGCAATTTCGTGATGAAAAAGGACCGAACACCAGAGAAATTCAGGCGAATGTTTCCGCACCCAAGCGCCTGCGGATCGCAAAACGCGGCGACTATGTTTACATATCGCTGGGCGGCGGCGACGACCTGAAAGTTGCCGCGGGTTGGCTGAGAATTCCTCTGCAGGGTGAGTTTTACGTTGGCATTGGAGTTTGCTCCCACAACAAAGATGTGGTCGAGAAGGCCATCTTCTCCAATGTCGAACTGGCTACCGATACTCCTGCTGCGTCAAAGCCCACGCTCTATAGTTCGCTGGAGACAGTCGTAGTCGAATCCAGGGAACGCCGTGTCGCCTACATTGCGCCCGAACACTTCGAGGCTCCCAACTGGACTCGTGATGGCTCCTCATTTTTGTTCAATCGCGAGGGACGTATTGTGCGCATGCCGGTTACCGGCGGCACGCCGGAGACTATCGACACCGGTTTCGCGATTCGCTGCAATAACGATCACGGCATCTCGCCGGATGGAACCTTGCTGGCAATCAGCGATCAATCGCAGGAAGAGCATCGTTCGCTGGTCTACACCGTGCCCATTGGCGGCGGCACGCCCCGCCGCATCACCCAGCTTTCTCCTTCTTACTGGCATGGCTGGTCGCCTGACGGAAAAACGCTGGCCTTCGTCGGTCAGCGCAACGACGATTTCGACATCTACACCATCCCCGTTGCCGGCGGACAGGAAACACGCCTCACCACCGCCAAGGGGCTGGACGACGGCCCGGAATATTCACCGGACGGAAAATATATTTATTTCAACTCTGAACGCACCGGAATTATGCAGATCTGGCGCATGCTGGCTGACGGAACCGGTCAGGAACAAATCACTTCCGACAATTTCAACAACTGGTTCCCGCACATTTCGCCCGATGGAAAGTGGATGGTTTTTCTCTCCTACGACCAGAGTGTGAAAGGCCATCCCGAAAACAAAGATGTGATGCTGCGGATCATGCCGCTGGAGGGAGACAAAAAGATAGAGGTGCTGGCCAAGCTGTTCGGCGGGCAGGGCACAATCAACGTGCCGTCATGGTCTCCTGACAGCAAGCAGTTGGCATTCGTCAGCTACCAGTTGATTCCGTAGGAGAGCAGCGGCTCATCGTCGCAGTTGGACCATGTGATCGCGGGCGACCCGGCGGGTTGCCGGAGACGAATTGTTACTTACCACCGGCCGCAGCCACTGCCCAGGGCTTGCCATCGAAATACGCCGGCAGCTGCAAACCAAAAAGTTTTAACACCGTCGGCGCCACATCCACGATGGCAGGTTTCTCAATCGCGATCTTGCGATTGGAAAACAACACGCCGGGCACCAGCCGGGGGTCCACGCAATGGTCGCCGCTCCAGGCTTTGAGGTTGTCTTCGAAAATTGCGGTGGTCACTTTGCCCATGACCGAATCCCAGGACGCGCGGAAGCCTTCGCCGTAACCGACAATCAGGTCGGGAGCGTTGTCTACATACGGGCCGGCGTAGACGGCGTCGCAGTCGAACATTCCGGTGATACCGATCTTTCCTGACGCTGGATCGACCAGCCCGTCGAGCTTGCTGCGCAGGTCTTCTTTTAGAGCTTCCGCTTCTGGTCCGGCTTCCACGATGCCTTCGCGCTCGCGGCCTTTGACGTTCATGTAGAGCCCGTTCAGGCCCATGGTGTAGGCGCGGGTGCGCGACCAGTCGACGTCTTCGAACCAGTCTCCGCTTTCGCTTTTGCCGTCTTTTAAAACCAGGTAGCCATTTTGATGCAGCCAGGCGTTCAGATTCATGCAGCGGTTGAATGACTTGAAGCCGTGGTCGGAAATCACCAGCAGCAGGGTTTGATCGTCAATCTGCTGCATGACCCGCCCGATCAGGTTGTCCATGCGATCGTAGAGATCCTGAATCACGCGCGGCTTCTGGTCTTGCGGCACATCTCGCACCGCCGGATGGTCTTTATCCAGATAACGCCAGAACATGTGCTGCACCCGGTCGGTGGTATCGAACACGCAGGCGCAAAGGCCCTGCTGGGTTTTGTCGAGCGCGTCAAAGAACATGCGCTCGCGGTCTTCATGATTGCCGTAACACTGCGCCAGAAATGCATTGTCGTCGAGCACCTCTTCGTTGAGCGCCCAGGTATCCTCCGCCAGGCCCAAAGTTGCATACGGTCCAAATAACTTTGCCAGATAAATCGAATAAGTCACGGGATGAGAGATGGGCAGATCAGGATGTCCCGGATCGATGTTGACCGGCGTAACATACACTTCAACCTCAGGCGAGATCTCCTTCACATAAAAACGGCAGATGCCGCGGGCGGTAAATCCCATGCCCGCCTTGAACTTCACCGGAATCCATTCCGAATATTCGCCAACTTTCACGGTGAAAGTTTCAGAGTCAATCTCGATTCTGGCCTGGCCTTTTTTCACATCAAGGCGGATATTGAATTCCGCACGCAGCTCGCTGCCGGTGCCTAGAGGATTATCCGGACCGGGGACGTAGGAATGAAACCCAGCGGGGTTTCGTGGGCCATCTGGTTCGACGGGAATGCGCACCCCGCCTTCGCGAAACTTGTCGCTGCTGGCGCGGGTTGTGCACAAACAAAATGTTCCCTGACTGCCTTTTAAATCGGGTACACACATTCCGGAAAGCAGCACGCCGGGAAACTTCTCCGGCGGAAAAGTTACCGGAACTCGAATGACGGAACAGAAGACGCCCGCCTTGCCCAGCCAATGCCAGAATGGCGTGCCTTTTCGCAGGCCCTTGACTTCGGACTTCCCCAGCGGAATCGAATATTTGCCGATGCGCAGGTGCCGGGTGGGTTCGCTGATCTGCGCCGATGAAAGAAAGGGAAGATAATTTTTCAGATCGCGGGCAAGAAAATCATAAATGTTGTGCTTGCCGGGGTTCACTCCCGTCTGAAATGTCGACCACGCCACCGGCGAAATTGCCGGAAATGTAGTCCGCAGCGAGCGAAAAGTTCCGCTGTCCCGAAGTTTGGTGAGGTTGGGAAGCCGGCCTTCGCTCATGAAGCGGCTGGCGAGTTCGGGGTCCATGCCGTCGAAGCCGACAATCACCACGCGCCTTACCTGCGCCTTGCCGTAAGCTTTGCGGCGACGGAAGATTCGCAGTACTTGCCGAATCGGCCACGTCACCAGCGCGTAGAAGGAATAAAGAAATGCGACAAAGATGGTCCAGAAAGACGACAAGACAGCAAAGCCTGCGCCCGGGCCCGCGTAGGCATGGCTGCGCGTGGGCCATAGCAATACGACTCCCAACACCAAAAACAGAATTGGGATCGCCCTGCTTCGATTTCGATGCAATGAAAACGATCTCATACCTGAATTCCCAGGGCACTCTTGGCAATGAAACCTGCGATCAGCGACACTACAAAAAACAAAACAATCCAGTTCCATTCCATCCAGGCGAAATAGATTACACGCGGCGGATAGCTCACTGTGATGGATTGCACCGGACTGCCATCCGCTAACGCCGCTTCGCCGGAGCTAAACATGCGTTCCCAGAAGCTTCCGCGTAGACGCACCGGCGAAATCCGCGCCAGGCCCGGCGACACAGTCACCTGCTTTGAGACCGTCTGGCCCGCGGTCGTGATGCTGATATCGTATCGCCCCGCACGCTCCGCCATTACACGCCACACAACTTGGTTATCCTTCATGGAGTGAACCGCGGGTGCGGTGCTCGACAATTCCGGAGGCAGCTGTAGCGAGGCCTCGTTCAAGGCTGCTGGATCTTCCACTCGCGCCTCCACCAGAAACGTCTGTGCCGGACGTAGCGGCAGCCATCCGAAATACCGGTCGAGTTGAACGATCAGAAAAGTGATGGGCAGAATCGCAATTAAAAACGGAGTAAACGCCAGGCGCAGGTAGCTTCCGGTTCCGCGAAGAATCTTCCCATAAGCCCGCATCACTACCGGAAGCTGGTCCTGGAACAGTCTTACCGCCAGAAGGTGCGCTTTCAAACGGTCCTTCGCCCGGCCAATCGCCTTCTGGTCAGACGTATAACGGAACACAACCACCATCACCAGCCCGATCACGATGGAAACGGCAAGCACCAGCAGTAGCGGCGTGTTTGCGGCAAAATCAAAAGCGGCGAATCCTGTTGGAATGAAAAGTAGAAGCATTTAGATCGCGTGAAAGGCACGTGGAGAGTCAGATGAGGATTACTCGATATAGCCCAGACCCTGCAGCCGCTTCGTCACCTTCTCCTTCGATTCTGTGCCGCCTCCCTGATCGGGCGCCAGGCGTTGCACTTCTTTCTCGATCGTGTGCAACACGAACTCGTCTACTGACGCATAACCGGAAGCTTCCGCACACTGCTTTGCTTTTTCCAGCAACTCGCCTTCGATCTTTATTTTTTGCGAGGACATACGGACATCTCCATGAATCTGACGCTTCTTGGCGAAATGTCAGCGAGTTGATGAAAAAACTGAATGACCCATCATACTGCCAGGCTGCGGAATTCCAAATTGCGCAAAGATAGTGGGCGCAATGTCAGTCAGCGCCGGAGTGGCGGCGTCAATCGGCCGATTACTGAGAAGCACGCCGGGGACCAGCGTGTAATCCATGCAATGGTCGCCGCTCCAGGGATTGGTATTGTTCTCGAACACGTCCGAAGGAAAATTGCCGAGAATCGTTTGCCATCCCGCCCGATAGCCGCGATTGTAGCCGACCAATAAATCGGGTCCCTGCAAAGCGTGCGGACCCTGGTAAACCTCGCTGGCTTTATCGACGCGAGTGATCGCAGCCGCGTTATTTTGAGGATCGCGCACTCCCAGCAGCTTTTCTTTAATCTCCTTCAGCAACTCTTCGGATTGCCCTCCCGCTTCCACAATTCCTTCACGCTCGCGGCCACGCTGGTTCAGATAAAGCCCGTTCAGTCCAAGACCGTAAGCGCGGGTGCGGCTCCAATCAACATTGGCGAAGGCTTCGCTCTGATCGGGATTGGGTTCGCTTTTCAGGGTGATGTAACCGTTGTTCAGCAGCCACGTGTTCAGATTGAAGGAGCGATTGTACGGTGCGAATCCGTGATCGGAGAGCACCAGCACAGTGGTGTGATCGTCAACACGCTGCATGACCTGCCCGAGCACCTGATCGATCTGCTGATAAAACAACGGCAGCGCCGATCCGTACTGAGACGCCAGTGCGGCGTCATATTCCGGATGTTTGGGATCGATCAGCCGCCAGAACATGTGCGAATTCAGATCAAGGCTGGAAAAATAAAAGAAGAACAGGCCGGCGTGAAACTTGGGAAACTCTTTATCGAAAATCTGCCGATGTTCCGCCAACACCGTCTTTGCCTGTTCCAGATATTCCTTGTCGTCAAGCACGCCGGCGGACAGGGCTTTTGTGTCCTCGGAAATTCCCTGGGTGTAAAACTCGCCGATTTCTTCCGAAAGTTCGCGGGAGTAATTTTTGGGAGTGGAAAGCGGCAGCGCCGGGTCCGCCGGATCGATATTGATGGGCGAGACGTAAAGCTCGAATCGCGGATGCGCCTGCTTCAGATAGAAACGGCAAATGCCTTTCACGTTTCCGATGAACGGGATTAGTTGGAATTGAATGTGCACCCAATCGCTCCATTCTCCCTCGCGCAGGACAAATTTCTCATCCTGTACCGTGAACTTCGCCACTGCTTCCAGAGGATCGATTGCGACCGTGAACGGCTCGAGCGTGGGCGGAGATCCCTTGCGAAATGTGTTGTCAGGACCAATCAGCCTGGCGTTCACCTGCGACTCTTCCACTTTCACGGGGATGATCTGTCCGCCTTCGACCGCGCCCGCTGCGGTCATGGGGTCATCGGTGTAAAAAGAAAATGTGCCGTAACTTCCGCGCAAATCCGGAGTGCCCATGCCCGAAAGAGTGTTTCCTTTCGATTTGACCGGAGGAAAGTTCGAAGGCATGCGAAAAATAGTGTTGGGGACGCCGTAGTCGTCCAGTGTTTCCCAGAACGCTTTTCCCTGGCGCAGTTGTTCGGCACTGCCACTTCCGATAGGAATGATCCAGCTGCCCAGATGGATCCCGTGTTTCGGGGGCTCCACTCGCGATGCCGAGAAATAAGGTTGCAGCGTTTTGGGATCGCGATGGATGAAATCGAATATGCCGTGGCCCCCGGCATTCATCCCAGTGATGAGGTTCGACCAGGCGACCGGGCTTTGCGGAGGAATGCTGGTGGTGAGTAATCGAAAAGATCCCTTTTGAGCTAAAGCGGAAAAGTTCGGCATCTTCCCTTCGGCCATGAACCTTTTGAGAAGCTGCGGATCCATGCCGTCGATGCCCAGAATGATGAGTTTCTGGTCGCCTTGCCATTTTTTCGACTGGCAGGAGAGCGACAACCAGACGGTTGCGCAAACCAGAAAGCAAAGCAGAAGATTCCGTGTTCGTAACCTGCGCAAGGTAGGCGGTGAACCTCGTTTCCATAATAGTCGATGAACCGGACTACGTGGTCGCGGGCCACTCGTGGCGCAGTTCGTGTCAGAGCGCTGGGGTAGACTTGACGGTATGTTCAGGCGGATTGGTCCTGCGCTGTTAATCATCCTGTCGATCGTTGTGCCGGCGACCGCCGCGACCAAGCCGAATATCATTCTCATCACACTGGAGTCGACGCGTGCCGATCGGATGGGCTTCCTTGGTTCGAAGCTCAAGATCACGCCCAGCCTGGACGAACTGAGCCGCCAGGGGATGATTTTCGAGCGCGCCTATTCACAGAGCCCTCAGACGGTGGTCTCGCATGCCACCCTGCTCACCGGCACTTATTCTCAGACTCATCAGGTAAGCGAATTCGGCGCCAGACTCGCAGCCACTTTGCCGTTCCTTCCCGACCTGCTACAGGCGCGCGGATATCACACTGCGGCGTTTGTTGGCAGCTTTGCACTCGATCCAAAGAATGGTTTGGCCCCCGGCTTCGATCGCGGTTTCGGCTCGTATGACGCCGGATTTTTTCCGCCAGAAACGGGGCCGCTCAGGGCTGGGTCGATAAACCGGCCAGCAGTACAAGTAGTAGCCCACGCCGGCGCCTGGCTCGCGCACAACTCCAAGGCCCCGTTCTTTTTGTGGATGCACTTGAACGATCCGCAGGCTGCGTCCTCGGCCTCCTACAATGCCGCTGTGAATGCCGTTGATACGGCAGTAGGAAAGTTGCTCACAGCTCTTCGAAGCAGCAGGCTTTTTGACGATGCACTGATCGTGGTGGCATCCGATCATGGCCAGGGCCTGGGCGCGCACGGAGAGGAAACTCATGGAGTATTTCTCTACGATGAAACCATTCACGTCCCGCTATTAATCAAGTTGCCGCAGAACCAGAACGCGGGACAGCGTGTAACCGCAAGGGCCCGGCTGGTCGATGTTGCGCCAACTATTCTTGAAATTGCGGCCGTGCCTGTCCCGTCGGAAATGCAAGGGCAATCTCTTCTGCGGCTGGCGAAGACGAATTCCGACCAACCGGTCTATGCTGCCAGTGATTATTCACAACGCGCCTTTGGATGGAGCCCGCTGGAATCGTGGCGTGCAGGTAAATATCTTTACGTAAAAGCGCCCACGCCTGAACTTTACGATCTATCGGTTGATCCTGGCGCTAATCACAACCTGGCGCAAGCTTCGAAAGCCACGCTGGGAACCATCGCCGGCCAGCTCGAGGCATTCGATCAACGTTTCAGTAGTTCGGGGCATGCTTCGCCGGGCTCCGAACTTACTTCCAGCGAAATGCAAAAGCTGGCTTCGCTGGGATACGTTGGTCTGCAGAAAACTGGTTCCGGGGCAGCAGCGGCAACCGGAGTCGATCCTAAGGATACGATTACAACTGCGAACAAGACTTTGTCCGCACTCACTCTGTTGAACGAAGCAAAGCCGGACAAAGCGGTTGCCACCCTGCAGCCGCTGCTGGCGGCCGGATCAAAAATGTATCTACTGCAGTTTGTGATGGGTGCGGCCCTGCTGCGGCAACAACACTATCCCGAGGCGATTGAACGTTTGCACACTGCCATCGAGCTGCAGCCGGATTCAACCTGGGCCCACAGCGAGATGGGTTCGGCGCTTCTGAAGACCGGTGACTCCAAGACCGCGGTGGTTCACCTGGAGATCGCCTCGAGCCGCTTACCCGGCAGCGCTCGCCTGCACTCACTGCTGGCGCAGGCCTACAAAAATGTGGGACGAACTGCGGACTCCGCGCGGGAACGATCCAAAGCCATTCTTCCCGGCGCCGCCAACCCCTGATTTCGGAGGGCGAAAGCTAGACTATCGCCAAAAGAACAATGTCTATCTTATTAGTAGACTTATTCTCCAATCCTCACGTATACTCGTTCCCAATGGCAACCGGTTTCATCTCCGCCCTTTGTATGTGCTGTCGCTGTACGTGTTGCCGCCGTGGGCCTGGGGATGGAATGTAGCTTTAAGACATTCAAATTTCTCAAGCGGCCCACGAGATCAAAATCGTGGGCCGTTTGCTTTTGCGGCCACCGAACCCGGTCCTGGGCAAAGCAGAGATCCAAAAAGAGGGTGGAGATGCGGAAGAAAGTGCTGGTTATCACGGGCGTGCTGTTGACTGGGCTGCTGCTCATGTTCTCGGTCCACGGTGCGGCGCAGGGGGGCGAGGTTTCGTTGCTGAATGTGTCCTATGACCCCACCCGCGAGCTTTATCAGGATTTCAACCAGGCGTTCGCCAAATACTGGAAAGCCAAGACAGGACAAACGGTGACCATCGAGCAGTCTCACGGCGGTTCCAGCAAACAGGCTCGCGCCGTCATCGACGGCCTGCAGGCCGACATCGTGACCCTGGCGCTCGCCTACGACATCGACGCAATTTCACAGAATGCCGGATTGATTTCCGCAGACTGGCAAAAAAGGCTGCCGCAGAACAGCACGCCGTACACGTCGACCATCGTTTTTCTGGTGCGCAAGGGAAATCCCAAACAAATCAAGGACTGGGATGACCTGGTGAAGCCGGGAACTTCAGTGATCACACCCAATCCCAAAACCTCCGGAGGCGCACGCTGGAATTATCTCGCCGCCTGGGCTTACGCCCTGAAGCAGCCAGGCGGTAATGAGCAAAAGGCGCAGGAGTTCGTCAAACGGCTCTACAAAAATGTGCCCATCCTTGATTCCGGGGCGCGCGGATCGACCACGACGTTCGTGCAGCGTGAAATCGGCGATGTGCTGATTGCCTGGGAAAATGAGGCGTTTCTCTCGATCAAAGAACTCGGTCCTGAAAAAGTAGAAATCGTGGTGCCATCGCAGAGCATTCTGGCGGAGCCGCCGGTCTCGATCGTGGACAAAGTTGTAGACAAAAAAGGCACGCGAAATGTGGCCCAGGCCTACCTCGAATATCTGTATACGCCCGAGGGACAGGAAATCGCGGCCAAGAATTACTACCGGCCGCGTCTGGATTCGGTCGCGACGAAGTACGCCGCAACGTTTCCCAAGATAAAGCTGGTCACCATTGACGAAGTTTTCGGAGGCTGGCAAAAAGCGCAGAAGACCCACTTTGCGGATGGAGGCGTGTTCGACCAGATCTACGTTCCTAACCAGTAGCGCCATGACCTTCGCTTTCAAAAAACGCAGCAACCTGCCGGGGTTTGGACTGGCGCTGGGCTACACAGTGCTGTATCTCAGCCTCATTGTCCTCATCCCGCTGGCTGCTACGTTCTGGAAGGCTTCGTCGCTAAGTTGGGGCCAGTTCTGGCACATCGCCGCTTCTCCCCGAGCCGTCGCTTCGTACCGCCTCACTTTCGGCGCTTCGCTGGTCGGCGCTTTGATCAATCTGTTTTTCGGAGTTCTGATCGCCTGGGTGCTGGTTCGTTATAGTTTTCCCGGCAAGCGTCTTTTTGATTCTCTGGTAGACCTACCGTTCGCGCTGCCCACCGCGGTGGCGGGCATCGCGCTCACAACCATCTATGCTCCCAACGGCTGGCTGGGGCGGCCGCTGGCGTCGCTTGGAATCAAAGCGGCCTACACTCCACTTGGGGTGGCCATCGCGCTCACTTTCATTGGACTGCCCTTTGTGGTGCGAAGTGTGCAGCCCGTCCTGGAAGACATGGACAAGGAACTCGAGGAAGCTGCAGCCAGCCTTGGGGCCAGCCGCTGGCAAACATTTTCGCGCGTGGTGCTGCCGACAATCTTTCCCGCGGCGCTGGCGGGTTTCGCCATGGCCTTCGCCCGCGCCGTCGGCGAGTACGGCTCCGTGGTTTTCATCTCGGGGAACATGCCGATGAAAACCGAAATCACGCCCCTGCTCATCATCACCAAGCTCGATCAGTACGACTACGCGGGAGCAACTGCGATTGCGGTGGTCATGCTGGTGTTCTCTTTGATTTTGCTGCTGCCCATCAATCTTCTGCAGAAATGGAGCAGCAATCGCGACGAGAAAATTGTGTTGGCGACGGAGGAGGTTCACTAACCATGGCAGCCACGGTTCCATTGAGCGCGCGCAATTTCTCTCCCGCCCGGCAGGTCACCACTGCCGCGACCGGAGAGTCAGCGCTCATCCGCTGGATTCTGATTGGCGCGGCTGTCACCTTCCTTGCTCTTTTTATCTTCCTGCCGCTGGCTATCGTTTTTTCCCAGGCCTTCGCCAAGGGAATCGGATTCTACTGGGCCAGCTTGCGTCAACCCGACGCCCTGGCCGCCATTCGTCTGACCCTGCTGGCTGCGGCGATAGCCGTGCCTCTCAATGTTGTCTTTGGAGTGGCGGCCGCCTGGGCCATCGGGAAATTCGAATTCGCAGGAAAAAGCCTGCTCATCACACTGATCGATTTGCCCTTTTCAGTTTCCCCTGTGGTTTCAGGATTGATCTACGTGCTGCTCTTTGGGCTGCAGGGAGTCCTGGGACCCTGGCTGGCCCGCCACGATTTACAAATTATCTTTGCTGTCCCCGGAATTGTTTTGGCAACCATCTTCGTCACATTCCCGTTCGTTGCCCGTGAGCTGATTCCCCTGGTCCAGGCGCAGGGACAAGAAGAGGAAGAAGCTGCCATGGCTCTGGGAGCCAGCGGCTGGCAGACTTTTTTCCGTGTCAGCCTGCCCAACATCAAGTGGGGACTGCTCTACGGCGTGATTCTTTGCAACGCCCGTGCCATGGGCGAATTCGGCGCGGTCTCGGTAGTCTCCGGCCATATTCGCGGACGCACCAACACCATGCCTCTGCACGTCGAAATTCTTTACAACGAATATCAATTCTCGGCTGCTTTTGCGGTGGCGTCGCTGCTGGCGCTGCTGGCGCTGGCGACCTTGCTGGTCAAGACCATCGTGGAATGGCGGGCACGGCGGCAACTCGCGGAATCCGCCCGCTGGGATGCGGAGGGACAAATCGCATGAGTATTGAAGCCAGAGGCATCAGCAAAAAATTCGGCCAGTTCGCGGCGCTCGAGAATGTCGATTTGAAAATTCCTACCGGTGAACTGGTGGCCCTGCTGGGCCCTTCCGGCTCAGGCAAAACCACCTTGTTGCGCATCATCGCCGGGCTCGAATTCGCCGAATCGGGAACCATCCTTTTCGATGGCGAAGACACCACCCACCGCAACGCTCGCGATCGCCGCGTCGGATTCGTATTTCAGCACTACGCCCTGTTCCGCCACATGACGGTATTCGAAAACATCGCTTTCGGGCTGAAAGTCCGGCCGCGCAGCGTTCGGCCCTCGAAGGAAAAAATTCACGCCAAAGTTCATGAATTACTGGGATTGATCCAGCTGAAAAATTTGTCCGGCCGCTATCCCGCGCAACTTTCCGGCGGGCAACGGCAGCGGGTTGCTCTCGCCCGGGCGCTGGCGGTAGAACCGAGCGTGCTGCTGCTGGATGAACCCTTTGGATCGCTTGACGCAAAAGTTCGCCTGGAACTCAGGCGCTGGCTGCGCCAGTTACACGACGAAGTCCACATCACCAGCGTTTTTGTTACCCACGACCAGGAAGAGGCGCTTGAAGTCGCGGATCGCGTTGCCGTCATGAACGAAGGCCGAATCGAACAAGTCGGAAGTCCGGACGAGGTCTACCATCACCCTTCGACACCCTTCGTTTACAACTTTCTGGGAAACGTAAATCTGTTTCACGGACGTCTTGACCAGGAAACCCCCGTCATCCATAGCGTAGACACCGGCGAGTTTGTCTACGTGCGCCCCCACCTGCTCGAGATTCAGCGTCAGCCAAACGGCGGCAGTAATTTTCGCGCCATCATCAAACACATCAACTCCGCCGGCCCGCTGGTAAAAATTCAGGCGCTCAGCGAGTGGGGCGCGCCGGTGCAGATCGAGATTTCCCAGGAAAGATTCCACGAACTTCAGCTGGCTAAAGAGGAAACGGTCTTCGTCGTGCCCAAGGAGTTGAAGGTATTTCACAAACAAGCCATCTAGGCGGATGGTTGGCGATACCTCGATTTACGCGCCCTGTTGCCCGGGGTCTTGCAGAAGAGTCTGGATTTTCGCCAGCCGTTCCTCCGCCCGGCGTGTCGCCTGCCCATTCTTGTAGCTCATCAGAATCAGCTTCACCGACACCAGAAAAACTCCACACTCCTGCAACATGTCGTGAGTAAACCCGTTCAGGAATAACGCCAGCACAAAAAGCACCAGGGTTAGTACGATCACGGCCAGCGATAAGGGATCCAGATAGTCCTCCAGTTTCTTGGGCATGCCTTCCTCCAATTGCCTCATGAGCACATAGCGGCAACGCTATTTTTCGTTACCTTTGTACTCTTTTTCATTGCCGCACCCGCCAGAGACACTATAAGCGCGCAAAGTGGGCGTTTCCGGCAGGGATGGTTCTCGCCGGAAGCGCACGCAATGCCGCAGCTAGTCAGAAGGCTGGTGCGCTGTTTTTAAAGATCGATCGCTTGCGACCGGGGTGCAATGAGCCAGAATCCATACACGGTGTATCGGACGACCTCCCGCGTGGGCGCGGTAATGCTCATGCTGCTTGGCACTCTGGTTCTGCTCGGCTGGTTTTGGAATATTCCTTCCCTGACCAGCGTGCTTCCCGGACGAATTGCCATGAAGCCCAACACCGCACTTGGTTTCATTTTGCTGGGCGCGGCCGTATTGACGCTGAGCCGCATCGGCAAGAGCCGTGTCATTCAAGTCTTGTCTGCAGTCTGCGCCAGCGTCGTTATTCTGATAGGGCTACTTACCCTCTCCGAATATTTCTTCCACGCCGACCTGAAGATTGACCAGTTGCTGTTCAAGGATTCCTGGCAGGCAATTTATCCGGGCAGAATGGCTCATATTTCTGCTCTTAACTTTTGTCTGGCTGGACTGAGCGTCTTACTTTTCGCGGTAGCTGAAAAGCGGGCAAACTTGTTTCAGGGGCTCGCGGCGCTTACCGGGCTCAGCTCTCTGCTTGCCATCCTCGGATACTTGTATGGAGTGCCGGTGCTCTACGGCTCCATCCAGTACACCTCGATGGCGCTACACACCGGCATCGGTTTCCTGGTGTGTTCGCTTTCCATTTTGTTCTGCCGGCCGGACCGCGGATTGATGTCTGTGCTCACCAATCCTTATCCAGGCGGATGGCTCTCCCGGAAGTTGCTGCCGGTGGCAGCGCTGGCGCCTGCCGGATTCGGTGCGGTGTGCATTCACAGCAGCATGTTCTCGACCGATGTACGACTGAGTGTTGCCTGCCTGGTGGTGGCGCAAATCGTACTGTTCATGGCCCTCGTATGGATCCTGGCGTTCGTGATGAATCGCGCCCAAGCCGATAAAGCCGTGGCGCAGGATGCGCTGGCGCGCTCCGAAAAACTTTTACAACAGTCGCAGAAAATGGAAGCCATTGGCCTTCTCGCCGGCGGCGTGGCTCACGATTTCAATAACCTGCTCGCGGTTATCAACGGCTACAGCGATCTGTTACTGGAACGGGTCGATCTGCCGGAGGGCGAGCGCCGCAGCCTCGAGCAAATCAAGCAGGCCGGGAACAGCGCGGCTTCGCTCACCCGGCAGCTTCTCATGCTGAGCCGGCAACAGGTCGTCGAACCCGTAGTTTTGAACATCAATCAGACGGTGGGGAACCTCGACAAAATGCTGCGGCGTCTGATCAAGGAGAACATTGAATTTACCTTCGTTCTCGACCCGCAACTCGATCGCGTAAAGGCCGACCCGGGACAGATCGAACAGATCGTCCTGAACCTGGTTGTCAACGCCCGCGATGCCATGCCCAACGGCGGGTGCCTCCGCATCCAGACCAAGAATGTCGAGAGGGTTCCCGCCCACGCCGAGCCAGGAATCTCGTCGCGCTTTGTCCTTCTGGAGGTGACCGATACCGGCGCCGGCATGGACCAGAAAACCCAGGCGCGCATTTTCGAACCTTTCTTCACCACGAAAGCTATTGGCAAAGGAACCGGATTAGGGTTGGCGACCGTTTATGGCATCGTGAAGCAGAGTTGTGGATATATCGAGGTGCAGAGCGCACCAGGACGCGGGTCCTCGTTCCAGATTTATCTTCCCGCCGAGTCACAGGCTTGCACCGCACTGGAGCCGAACAAGGAAGCTGCAGAGGTCGTCTTCGCGGGCGAGACCGTGCTCGTGGTTGAAGATGCCGAGCCTCTGCGTGATCTGGTTTGTCAGGCCTTGCGGGCTTCCGGTTGCGTAGTGCTGTCCGCGCCCGAGGCTCAGGAAGCTTTGCGCGTGGTAAGCCAACAGAAGGGTGTGATCGACTTGCTGATCACAGATGTGATCATGCCCGGGATGAACGGTCCGGCCCTGGCCAAACAGGTGCGCGCACTTCGTCCAGAAACGAAAATACTCTATATGACGGGATACAGCGGAGAGTTCGTCCGCGCAGACATGCTGATTCCAGGTGTTTCCTTCATTCAGAAACCCTTCACTCCCGACGATCTCAGGCGCAAGATTCGCAAAATGCTGGCGCAGAAGACTTCTTCCGCGGCCAAAGGCACAGCCGC
The DNA here is from genome assembly GCA_963733545.1 of Terriglobia bacterium. Classification (GTDB taxonomy): domain Bacteria; phylum Acidobacteriota; class Terriglobia; order Terriglobales; family Acidobacteriaceae; genus JAIQFF01. Next base: position 682,767 of record CAVTDQ010000007.1, on the reverse strand, counting down.
AGGTAGCGGCAGCTAAGCCGGACTTGCGATTCTTGAGCTGTTGATCTGCTCTCGTTGGCTTCCGGTATACTTTGCGCACTTCACTCCGCCGGGAGCGTGCCCATGTGCCCAATTAAATTTTTCAGAGCCAGTTTTCTCTTGTTGATGGTGCTGACAGTCTTCACAATTTTCGCATGCGCCGACACCGTAGTTCTTCGTAGCGGATCCAGTTATAACGGCCAGCTTGGCAGCGGCCCGATTACTTTTGCTGATGCCCAGGGAGTCAAATACGAGTTTCCCGCGCGCGACGTTCAATCGCTGGTTTTCGGTACGAGCGACGTGATTACGCTGCGCAATGGCAAGAGCTACTCTGGACACTTCACCGGATCCAATCCAGTGGATTTCAAGGATGCACAAGGAATTGGATATCAGTTTCCCACCGATGACCTGGACGCGATCATTTTCAACCGTGCCGGAACTGCAATCGCGCCCAGCAACGCAAAGGTGATTCCCGGTGGCGCTGACTTATCTGTCCGAACCAATGAGACCATTGATTCGAACAGCTCCTACCAAGGCCAGACTTATTCGGCAAACATTACCGAAGATGTGCTCGACACCGTGGGGGCGGTGGCAATTCCGGCCGGCTCATCTGCCCAGCTGATGGTGCGAAGCACTTCCGGGGGCGGCGCGGTGCATAGTCCCGAAGTAATCCTCGATCTCTATTCAGTCACACTCGACAAAAAGCAATACCGGGTGGCCACTTCCGACGTAGATGAAAATAACCGGAAGGGCGTCGGCAAAAACCGTAGAACGGCCGAGTTTCTGGGCGGCGGCTCAGCGCTTGGGGCCTTGATGGGCGGCTTGTTCGGAGGCGGCAAGGGCGCGGGCGTTGGAGCGCTTGCAGGTGCTGGTGGAGGTTTTGTCAGCCAGGTCTTTACTCGGGGCAAAGAAGTCCGCGTTCCCGCAGAGACTACGCTTAGATTCCGGCTGGAAAAGCCGCTGGTCTTGCAACCCGGCCAGTAAGAGAACAGAAATCAACCGGAGGAATTACAATTTTTTGATCTCATCCGCCAGCAGCGATGCCCGCCGCAAAGCGGCCACTTCTCTTTGGAGTTTGGTAATTTCCTGTTCGCTTTCCCGCAGATAGTTTTCGTGCCGCTCCTGGAAGATAGCCAGGTTGCGGCTGGCGGGATCCGCGGTGGTGGAAAGCGAATTCAAAAATTCCACTCCAAAACAATAGCCGTCGCGGCTGCGAATCGTCCCTTTCACTCGGGCATACGGCGCCGGCAACTCGATCTCGACCGGATCTCCCGGCTGCAAATTGATTCCGGCATACAAACCCAGGCCGCCCTTGCTGATTTCGGTGAGCCGCCCCGGCACGAAAACTCGAGATTCTCCATCGCTTGAAATCACGAAGACCTGCAGATCAACCTGCTTGCGTGGCCAGCGGCGCGTATTCATGGGGGAGGGTGCCATTCAGAGAGTGGGTTCGAGATGTGAGGCCATGTAGTTGCATCCAGTATGGAACGGGTCCTGAAAGAGGAGGAGATTACGGAAGTGGCTGTACGCCGAATCAGCGGCAGTTCCTGCCAACAATGGGGTTACCGGCTCGAGCGATTTTACCCATTTGAGTTGGCGATCAATCGCGTCTACTATGCTTGCGGAGCAAAACAGCACATGACAAAACCCACCAGCCGCCGTCAGTTCCTGCAGGCCAGCGCCATCGCCGGAGCCAGCCTTGCCTTGCCGATGAATCTGCTGGCCGCGAAGAAAAAGTCGGTGCTCATTTTCACCAAATCTTCAGGCTTCGAACACTCCGTAATCAAAACCACCGAAGGTCGCCCCAGTATTCTTGAGCAGGCAGTCAAAACCTTGGGCGAACAGCATGGTTTTGAAGTGACGGCGACCAAGGACGGCCGCGTATTTGATACCGCCAACCGCGATTCGGCCAAGCATGATCCGCCTGATTTCCGAAAATACTCGGCCGTTCTCTTCTTCACCACCGGCGATCTGACCAAACCCGGTACTGACGGGAATCCGCCGATGTCCCCGGCCGGTAAGCAGGCCCTGCTGGACGCCATCCATGGCGGCCTGGGTTTCGTAGGCGTCCACGCCGCGACCGATACATTCCACACCGAGCCCGATCCTGAAGACCGCTCCAATCGTTACATTGCGCACGGCGATCAGCAGGACCCTTATCTACGAATGCTGGGCGCTGAATTCATTACACACGGCAGCACTCCCCGGCTGCAGGCCGCCAACCTCATCGTGAAGGATGCGAAGTTCCCCGGCCTCGAAGGTGTTACCTCCCCGGTGAATTTCACGGAAGAATGGTATTCGCTCAAAGATTTCGTGCCTGACCTGCACGTGATTCTCGCCCTCGACACTGCCGGGATGAAAGGCGAGCCGTACCAGCGCGCTGCATATCCCGCCACCTGGGCGCGGATGCACGGCAAAGGACGCGTCTTCTACACCGCGATCGGCGACCGTCCGGAAAACTGGTCGAACCAGTTTTTTCTGAACCTTCTCGCCGGAGGCATCCGCTGGTCCATCGGGGATGCCAAGGCTTCGCTTACTCACAATCTCGCGCAAGCCACGCCCGGCTTTGCCGAAATTCCTCCCAAGTCGCCGGCCAAGACCTAGCTTTGGCATCTTGAGCGGAGCGGCTGCTTCGCTTGGCGAAGCAGCTGCGCAGTCGAAAGATCCCCTATAAGCCGATAGTGAAAATTTTGTTCTGGTGCGGCGGAATACCTTAAAAGCCGTTGCCCAACACGCAGTACCTTTGCTAAACGGGTCCTTCGACTTCGTTACACCTTCACGACGCGAACTGGGCACTCGCTCAGGATGACAGAGCCCTCGAAATCGCATCAAATACCCTCGCGTTCACTAGTCTCCGAGGCAATGACAAATTTGACTTGTACCTGTTTGTGGCCTAAGCTGCTTTCGACGACTTGGAGTCTTACTCACCTCTCCTGAGTCTCCTGCCTTCCGATCCCGCCAGGCAGAGCGCGCTGACTGGCTCCAATTTTGTAGGCGCCAGAAGATCAAGCGTCTCACCAAGAACACAACGCACGTTGACGCGTGTTCCGCTAGTGACTCGTGAACTGTTCGGAGCAATCCGCAGTAAAAGGAGCACTGCGCGTGAAGGTTCATCTGATTAACCCGAGCCAGGTCTCGTTCGGGACTGCGGTCATTACGCCGCGCTGGCAGTACGTCCTTGCCGGCGCCACTCCAAGAAAATTCGGCGATCCCATCCTCGTGGACGAAACCCTGAGTCCCATGGATCCCGAGATGATTCAGCCCGGGGATGCCATTGGTATCAGTATTCACACTGCCAATGCCCTGCGCGGCTACGAAATTGGCACCGAGGCGCGACGGCGGGGAGCGTACGTAATTTTCGGCGGAATCCACGCCACGCTTTTTCCCGAAGAAGCCCGGGAGTTGGGCGGAGCTCATTCCATCGTTCTGGGGGATGGCGATGTCGCCTGGCCGATTGCTTTAGCCGACTGCGAAAAGGGAACTCCGTTGCCTATCTATCACGGAGGCAAAATCGAGGCCAGCAGCTTCGTCGCCGCGCGCTGGGAGTTGATCCCGCGCAGCCGTTACATGTGGGCTTCGGTGCAAACCGTGCGCGGTTGCCCCAAGCACTGCTCTTTCTGTTCAGTGTGGCGCACCGACGGGCAGCGTCCCCGGCAGCGTGCCTCGGACGCGGTCATTGAAGAAGTAGTCCAGTTGCGCCGCCTGGGATTCCGTTTTATCGCTCTCGCCGACGACAATTTTTATCCCGTCACCCTTACCGATTTGAATCTGGCTCGTCTGCAGAAAAATGCCGCGCGGGTTCACGAACTTGAAACCCTGCGCGCCGAGCGTTTCGAACTGATGTCACGCCTGGCCCAGCTTCCCGATGACATGGTCTTCTTTACTCAGATCACCATGGAAGCGGCGGAAGACACCGACTTTCTCGACGCCATGAAGGCCGCCCGCATCAAAGGCGCTCTGGTGGGCGTGGAAGCCGTGACCCCTGCCGGATTGAAGGACGTTTATAAGGATTTCAATCTCTCGGGAGAGCACTTGATCGAGCGTCTGAAGGTTTTTCGCAGCCGTGGAGTTCACGTGCTCGGATCTTTCATTTTTGGTTTGCCCAGCGATCGTCCCGAAACCTTTGACGCGACCGCTGCTGCCGCCATCAGCGCCGACCTGACTTTCGCACAGTTTGTTACTTTAAGTCCCTATCCTGGCACCGTCGATTTCGATCGTTGGGAAAAAGGCTTGGGTGTTTCTCCTCCTACTATCGCGGGCGTGCCTCTCACCCGGCGGTGGCTCATCCCGCAAGCGCTCCGTCCCAAGCTGTACTGGGACCATCCGGTAATGTCGGCAGAGGAAATACGCTCGCGCACGCAATCCGTCTGGGACAGTTTTTACAGTCTGGGATCCATCTGGAAGCGGTCGCGATTCATCAAGTCCAGCCGTGGCCGATTGGCATTCGTTTTGATTTCAAAGATTTACCGTCAGATGTATGCGGACACCGGCATTGCCACCGACAGCGCCCGAGTTTCGTGGTCAGGCCGCTGGGCGAGATGGCTGGCAAAACCTTGCCGGCGTCTGTTTGCCGGTACTCCCATGCCCGACCTTGACGTCCCACGCTTCGTAGGACCATCGCTGGTCCCGGTTGGAGCCGGTTCTCCGCCTTTACCTGCTGCCCTGTTCCAGAGCGATCACATTTAAAGATAAGGCTGCGAATGATCGCAGCCTCTGGACATTTCTTCGTTCGGCAGCCTCATCGTCTGTAAGTCTGATCGTCGCGCTGCGACGGTTACCTTTTCGCGGGGCAATACAGGAAATACTGTAGAGTCAGACCATAAATTTCGTGTTTAGAATGACCAAGTTGTGCAGGATTCTACTCCCCCTGTTTACTAACTGATAAGCCCGTGCGAGGTCGTGGAAAATTTCTGCGTTGAAGGTTTTCGGCGCTGCTCCACGGGATGTCTCGCCATTTTTAAAGCGGGATCCAAATCGATTGACCGGATATTTTCTGTTGTCAGGAGGCCGTCTTGAAGAAGAGCGATCGAGCTGCGGAGACTCCGACCGCGAACGTGACTGCTGTGGCTGAAAAAGGCGGACCTGAAAAAAAGGCGAAGAGTAATGGGCATTCGCTGCTGGTTGCCGAGGAGTCGGCAGCAGCTCCTGATCTGGCCGTCATACTTGCCAGCCTGCAGACCATGCGAGCGGGAGATTTTTCCGTTCGTCTACCGGGCTCCTGGACCGGCCTGGCAGGCAAAATCGCTGACGCCTTTAACGACATCGTCGCCGTGAATCAGCAGATGGCGCAGGAACTCAATCGCGTCGGGCAGGCGGTAGGCAAGGAAGGAAGGACTCGAGAGCGAACCCGTTTCCACGAATCCAAAGGCGCCTGGGGCGAAATGGAAGTATCGATCAACACGCTGGTCGAGGATTTGCTCCGCCCCACCGCAGAAGTTACCCGCGCCATCGCCGGAGTCGCGCAAGGCAATCTGACTCAAACTGTTCGTCTGGATGTTGATGGCCGTCCCCTGGAAGGCGAGTTTCTGCGTTCGGCAAATATCGTCAACACCATGATTCAGCAGCTCGGCGTCTTTACCGCCGAAGTAACGCGGGTGGCCCGGGAAGTCGGCACTGACGGGAAGCTGGGCGGCCAGGCACAGGTGCCCGGCGTCGCTGGTACCTGGAAGGATCTCACCGACTCCGTAAACTCCATGGCCAGCAACCTTACCGGCCAGGTGCGAAATATCGCGGAAGTTGCCACCGCCGTAGCCAGCGGCGATTTGTCCCGCAAGATCACGGTGGACGTGCGCGGCGAAATTCTGCAGCTGAAGGAAGCCATCAACACCATGGTTGACCAGTTGCGTTCGTTTGCTTCTGAAGTCACGCGTGTGGCCCGCGAAGTGGGTACCGATGGAAAACTGGGCGGACAAGCGGTCGTCCCCGGCGTCGCCGGCACCTGGAAAGATCTTACGGACTCTGTAAACGCCATGGCCGGTAACCTGACAGCGCAGGTCCGCAACATCGCCGAAGTGACCACCGCCGTGGCTCGCGGCGACCTATCGCGCAAAATCACCGTCGATGTGAAAGGCGAAATTCTAGAACTCAAAGACACTATCAACACCATGGTCGACCAGCTTAACGGCTTCGCTGGAGAAGTTACCCGCGTTGCCCGCGAAGTCGGCACCGAAGGCAAGCTCGGCGGCCAGGCTCAGGTGCCTGGCGTCGGCGGTACCTGGAAAGATCTCACTGACAACGTGAATTTCATGGCCAGCAACCTGACCGGCCAGGTACGAAACATCGCTGAAGTGGCGACTGCGATCGCCAGCGGAGATCTCTCCCGCAAGATTACGGTGGACGTCCGCGGAGAGATTCTGCAGCTGAAAGAGACCCTGAACACCATGGTGGACCAGCTGAACCGGTTTGCCGGCGAAGTAACCCGTGTGGCCCGCGAAGTAGGAACTGAAGGTCGTCTGGGCGGTCAGGCCAACGTGCCCGGTGTGGCTGGTACCTGGAAAGATCTCACCGACTCAGTCAATTCGATGGCCGGAAACCTGACCGGGCAGGTTCGAAACATCGCCGAAGTGACGACCGCGGTCGCGGGTGGCGATTTGTCGCGCAAGATCACGGTGGACGTGAAAGGCGAAATTCTTGAGTTGAAGAACACCATCAACACAATGGTGGATCAGCTCAATGCGTTCGCCGGCGAAGTTACCCGCGTGGCCCGCGAAGTCGGTACCGAAGGCAAGCTGGGCGGCCAGGCACAGGTGCCAGGTGTTGCCGGAACCTGGAAAGATCTCACCGATAACGTCAACTTCATGGCCAGCAACCTGACCGGCCAGGTGCGAAACATCGCAGAAGTTGCCACCGCTGTAGCCCGTGGCGACTTGTCCCGCAAAATCACGGTAGACGTGAAGGGAGAAATCCTCGAACTCAAAGACACCATCAACACGATGGTCGACCAGTTGCGTTCGTTCGCCTCTGAAGTCACGCGTGTGGCCCGCGAAGTCGGCACCGACGGCAGGCTGGGAGGTCAAGCGCAAGTTCCCGGCGTGGCCGGTACCTGGAAAGATCTCACCGATTCGGTTAACTCGATGGCCAGCAACCTGACCGGCCAGGTGCGCAACATCGCTGAAGTTGCCACCGCGATCGCCAGCGGAAACCTCTCCAAGAAAATCACGGTCAACGTGAGCGGCGAAATTTTGCTGCTCAAAGAAACCATCAACACCATGGTCGACCAGCTCAACGCGTTCGCCGGCGAAGTAACTCGAGTGGCCCGCGAAGTAGGAACCGAAGGCCGGCTGGGCGGACAGGCGAACGTGCCGGGTGTGGCTGGTACCTGGAAAGATCTCACAGACTCGGTCAACTCGATGGCCGGCAACCTGACCGGCCAGGTGCGCAACATCGCCGAAGTCACGACTGCCGTGGCCCGCGGCGATTTGTCGCGCAAGATCACGGTGGACGTGAAAGGCGAGATTCTTGAGCTGAAAAACACGATCAACACGATGGTGGACCAGCTCAACGCCTTCGCCGGAGAAGTGACCCGCGTCGCCCGCGAAGTCGGTACCGAAGGCAAGCTCGGCGGCCAGGCCCAGGTGCCTGGGGTTGGCGGCACCTGGAAAGATCTCACCGACAACGTCAACTTTATGGCCAGCAACCTGACTGGCCAGGTCAGAAACATCGCGGAAGTCGCCACCGCCATCGCTACCGGCGACCTTTCGAAGAAAATTACTGTAGACGTCCGCGGCGAAATTTTGCAGCTCAAAGAAACTCTTAACACCATGGTCGAGCAGTTGCGATCGTTCGCCGCCGAAGTGACCCGCGTCGCCCGCGAGGTGGGTAGCGAAGGCCGTCTGGGCGGACAGGCTAACGTGCCCGGTGTGGCCGGCACCTGGAAAGATCTGACCGACTCTGTAAACGCCATGGCCGGTAACCTGACAGCGCAGGTGCGCAACATCGCCGAAGTGACCACCGCCGTGGCTCGCGGCGACTTGTCCCGCAAGATCACCGTCGACGTGAAGGGCGAAATTCTCGAACTGAAAAATACGATCAACACGATGGTTGATCAGCTAAACGCCTTCGCCGCCGAAGTGACCCGCGTGGCCCGCGAAGTGGGAACTGACGGCAAGCTCGGCGGTCAGGCCAAAGTGCCTGGCGTGGCTGGAACCTGGAAAGATTTGACCGACAACGTAAACGTCATGGCTGCGAACCTCACGGAACAGGTGCGCGGAATCGTGAAGGTCGTGACCGCTGTCGCCAACGGTGAGCTCACGCAAAAGCTGACCGTGAATGCGAAGGGCGAAGTAGCGGCACTGGCCGAAACCATCAACAACATGACCGACACGCTGGCTACGTTCGCCGATCAGGTGACCACGGTGGCTCGTGAAGTTGGCGTGGAAGGCAGGCTTGGCGGACAGGCCAGCGTGCCCGGAGCCGCCGGCACCTGGAAAGATTTGACCGGCAACGTCAATCTGCTGGCTGACAACCTCACCAACCAGGTCCGCGCGATCGCAGAAGTGGCGACAGCCGTCACCAAGGGCGACTTGACCCGTTCGATTCAGGTGGAAGCCAGCGGCGAAGTTGCCGACCTGAAAGACAACATCAATACCATGATCGACAACCTGCGGTTGACCACCGACCGCAACACAGAACAGGACTGGCTGAAGACCAACCTGGCGCGTTTCACCGGCATGTTGCAGGGCCAGCGCGACCTCTCCAGTGTGGGCCGCATGCTGTTGTCGGAACTGGCGCCGCTGGTCGATGCCCAGCAAGGAGTCATTTATCAGATGGATTCGGAAGAGTCCGCCAGCATGATCCTGCTTTCGGCTTTCGCGTCTGATGGTCCCGATGGTCAACTCCGCCGTCTGAAAATAGGCGAAGGACTGGTGGGACAGTGTGCCGCTGAAAAACGGCGCATGCTGATTGGCAACCTGCCCGAAGGCACGGTCCCGATTCGCTCCGGGCTCTTCGAAGCCGTACCGCGGAATGTGATCGTTCTCCCGGTCCTTTTTGAGGATCGCGTAAAAGCCGTCATCGAACTGGCTTCACTCAGCACCTTCACCGCTTCGCACCTGGCCTTTCTGGAACAGCTCACCGCCAGCATCGGTATCGTGCTTAACAGTATCGAAGCGACAATGCAGACGGAAGGTTTGCTGAAGCAGTCGCAACAGCTTGCTACCGAACTGCAGACACAGCAGAAAGAATTGCAGCAGACCAACGAACAGCTGGCGCAAAAGGCTCAGCAGTTGGCCGAGCAAAACGTCGAAGTGGAACGCAAGAACCAGGAAATCGAACAAGCCCGCCGCGCTCTGGAAGAGAAAGCCAAAGAACTGGCGCTGACTTCGAAGTACAAGTCAGAGTTCCTGGCCAACATGTCGCACGAGCTGCGGACGCCTCTCAACAGTATCCTGGTGCTGGGCCAGCAGCTGACCGACAATCCCGAAGGAAACCTGACACCAAGGCAGGTCGAATTCGCCCGTACCATTCACGGCGCCGGAACCGACTTGCTGAATCTGATCAGCGACATTCTCGATCTGTCGAAGATCGAATCGGGGACGGTTTCGGTCGATGCCGAAGAAGTCTTCTTCGCCAGCCTGCTCGACATGGTGGGACGTCCATTCCGCCACGAGGCAGAAAACCGGAGGCTGAGCTTCGAAGTACACACCGACCCACATCTCAGCCGCAGCCTGGTCACCGACTCGAAGCGTCTGCAGCAGGTGCTGAAAAACCTGCTGTCGAACGCTTTCAAATTTACCGAGCACGGCGGTGTGCAACTGTCTGTTACGGTCGCACCCAGCGGGTGGAGCGAAGACCATCCAATTCTGGCCAGCGCAGCCTCCGTCATCGCCTTCGAGGTTTCCGATACCGGTATCGGCATTCCCTCGGAGAAACAACGCATTATCTTCGAAGCGTTTCAGCAGGCAGACGCAGGCACCAGCCGCAAGTACGGCGGAACTGGACTGGGCCTGGCCATCAGCCGCGAACTGGCGAGCCTGCTCGGTGGCGAAATTCAACTGCGTAGCGCCCCCGGCCGTGGCAGTTCCTTCACCCTTTATCTGCCGCAGACCTACGTGGGACCATCGGCTCCGCAAGCAGCACTCGCGGAGCGCAGGACCGGCCCATTGCCTCGCCAGCTATCTCCGGCGGCGGTTGAGCTTGCCGTCGAGCGGGTCGCGGATGATCGTACGAATCTAGAACCTGATGATCCGGTTCTGCTTATCGTCGAAGATGATCCTCACTATGCTCGCGTTCTTGTCGATCTTTCACACGACAAGGGATTCAAAGTGCTGGTCGCCATGGGTGGCGCAGAAGCTTTGGTTCTGGCCCGCGAGTTTCGTCCATCCGCGGTCTCGCTCGACGTGTTCCTCCCCGACATGCTGGGCTGGACCGTCCTCAATCATTTGAAACAGGATCCGGCCACGCGGCACATTCCGGTGCAGATGCTGACTCTGGATGAAGACCGGCATCACGGGCTGACCCGTGGAGCGTTCTCCTTCGTCACCAAGCCGACTACGCCCGAAGGGCTGGATTCGGCATTGGCCCGCATCAAGGAATACACCAGGCCGCGCCGTAAACGCCTCCTGGTCGTCGAAGACAACCCCGCGGAACAACTCAGCATTCGTGAATTGCTGGGGCACGACGACATCGACGTTTTCATTGCCTCCACCGGGGCGGAAGCGCTGGCTGCAGTTACCGAGCAGGCATACGACTGCGTTGTGCTGGATCTCCGTCTGCCCGATATGACCGGCTTCGAGGTGTTGGAACGTCTGGGAGCCACGCCCGAACTGGCGGACCTGCCGGTGGTCGTCTTCACCGGCAAGGAGTTGTCGCCGGATGAAGACGCTCGTCTGCACACTCTGGCGCGCAGCGTCGTCGTGAAAGGCGTGGAATCGCCGGAACGCCTGCTGGATGAAACTGCTTTATTCCTGCATCGCGTAGTGGCCGACCTTCCTCCTGAAAAACAAAGAATGCTGGACCGATTGCACCGCTCGGATGACGCTCTGGTCGGCAAGCGGGTGTTGGTGGTCGATGACGACGTACGAAACATTTTTGCCCTCAGCAGCGTCCTGGAGCGGCGGGGCATGACCGTACTCACCGCTGGCACCGGCCGGGAGGCGATTTCGACGTTGGAATCGACTCCAGACATTGCGATTGTGCTTATGGATATCATGATGCCGGAGATGGATGGCTACGAAACCATGCAGGTCATCCGGCAAAACGCTATGTTCCGGCGCTTGCCCATCATCGCTCTGACCGCCAAAGCGATGAAGGGCGATCGTGAAAAATGTCTTGAGGCCGGCGCTTCCGAATACCTGGCCAAGCCGGTCAACACTGAGCAGTTGCTCTCGGCGCTGCGGGTGTGGCTGCACCGGTAGCTGGAGGAGATTTGCCCAGGCTGGAAGAAGACAGGAAAACTATGAGCACCAAAACCAAAGTCAACATCCTCATGGTGGACGATCAACCGGCAAAGTTGCTCAGCTATGAGGTCATACTCGCCGAACTGAATGAAAATCTCATCAAGGCGACTTCGGGACGGGAAGCGCTGGACCAGCTGCTGAAGAACGACATTGCCATCGTGCTGATGGACGTGAGCATGCCGGAACTCGACGGCTTCGAGCTGGCCGAGATGATTCACCAGCATCCGCGCTGCCAGGATATAGCGGTAATTTTTATCTCCGCCGTGCACCTCACCGAACTCGATCAACTCAAGGGATACGAGCGCGGCGCTGTGGACTATATTTCTGTGCCCGTTATCCCGGAACTTCTGCGGGCGAAAGTCAGCGTTTTCTCCGAGCTGCACCGCAAAACTCATCAGCTGGAAGCCCTCAATCGTGAACTGGAACAAAGAGTCGCCGAAAGGACCGATGAATTACACCAGCGCGCAGAAGCGCTGCAACTCCTGAATGGCGAGTTGGCTAAAAAGAATCAGGAACTCGACGCCATCGTAAAGACCGCCCCGGATATCATTTTCAGCCGGCAATCCGATGGCTCCCGCGACTACATCAGCGATCGATTTTACGAATACACAGGCGCCGCGCCTGGCTCCGCCAATGGGTTCGGATGGCTGGACTACGTTCATCCCGACGACAGTGACGCCAGCAAGATGCTTTGGATGCGCTGTGTTCAGTCCCGGCAGAATTACGAATCCGAGTATCGCATACGGGGAAAAGACGGGGCCTATCGCTGGTTTCGTGCCCGCGCCGTGCCGCTGTACGATCCCAAAGGCAGAATCATCCGCTGGTACGGCACCTGTTCCGACATTCATGACAGCAAGCTGATCGAACATTCCATGCGCGAGAGCGCGGTCCAGCTGGAGAAAATGGTGGACGAAAGAACAGCGGCTTTGCGCCGCCTCTCCAACCGCCTCATGACCATGCAGGATGACGAACGCCGCCGCATTGCCCGGGAATTGCATGACGGGCTGGGCCAGGAGATGGTGGCGCTTAAAATGATGTTGAATGCGATTGCAAAGAAAGGCCCGGCCCTGAAAGATCAAGTGGCCGAGGCCATCAGCGTGGTCGACCGCAGCACCCAGCAGGTTCGCAGCTTGTCGCATCTGCTGCATCCTCCGTTACTTGATGAAGTGGGCTTGCTCTCCGCCCTGCGCTGGTATCTCGAGGGTTTGACCCAGCGGAGCGGCATTGAAACCACGCTCGACACCGAGCCCAACGATTTTCCCCGCCTTCCCCTTGATTTGGAGACGGCAATGTTCCGCATTGTCCAGGAGGCGCTCACCAATGTCTTTCGTCACTCGGGAGCGCAGAAGGCATGGATCACGCTGGTGCAGCGCGACAACGAGATCGTGGTCAAAGTCAGGGACGACGGAAAAGGCGTTGTCAACGAAGTGGCGGAATTGCGCGGAGGCAGCACCGGCGTGGGTATTGGCGGCATGAACGAACGCGCCAAGGATTTCGGCGGCACTCTCAAACTGTCGAATGCCAATCCCGGCACCATGGTCGAGGTCACGATCCCGGTCGCAGCTGCGGTAGAGCACCCTCCGCTTCGGGACGAAAAGATGGCGGTCCTGGGCGGGAAAGATGCTTTCACCCAGACTGCGGTAGGTTTGGATAACTGAAGCTGCATAACCTGCCCCCTCTGGCGTCACTCACTTCCAGCAAACTTAAGGGGGATTTTTTGCATCCAAGCTTTGCACTCGGCCGGCGAGTGCCAAGCCAGTGCTAGAGGAGAACTCATGCAAAGTGTCCTGGGCATTTTCGAAACCCGCGCAGCAGCCGAACAAGCGGTGCAAGGTTTGTTGGCCGCGCGTATTTCCCCGCAGTCCATTGTTTTTCTAACCGGCGAGGCCGGAGACGCACAGGTGGACAAGCTGCCCACCACCGACGCCGAGCGCGATGGGATGGGCGAAACCATGGGTGGCGTAGTGGGTGGAGCTGTCGGCATGGGTGCGGGATTGTCTCTGGGCACCGCGATTGCCAGTCTGCTGGTTCCCGGCGTGGGTACCATCTTCGCTATCGGGCTGGGTGCCGCGGCGTTGTTGGGCCTGGGCGGCGCCGCGGCTGGAGCTGCCGCGGGAGAGGCTTCTGAAGAATCGGCCGACATCGGAGTGGCCAAAGACGATACCTTCATCTATCACGCGTTGCTCAAGCGTGGACGATCGCTGGTTATCGCCAATGTGAATGATCATGAGCTGGCCTCGGCCGCTAAGGCGGTCTTCAAACGCTTGGGCGCTGAAGACGCAGATGAGGCGCGCAAGAAAATGCAGGAAGCTGCCTAGCCAACGCGTCATAAAGTGGTGGTGATGCTGCCGCCCTCGCAATCGCGGCAGCATGCCTCTCCTCTATGTCAGGCTCTTCCGTCCACGGCCCCGCACTCCAAAATTCTGACGTTATCCTCAATCCGGCGCGCCGATTAAGGATCCGGCGCGCAGCGGAACGTATTAAGAATCTGCCCTCCCCTCCACGTGAGCCAAGTGCGAGCCGTAAAAGCCACCCCAACGCCATCTGAGGCATCAACTAGGGGGCTTTCGGACTAGCAGCAAAGAGCTTTAGGACAAAGCTAGGAGATCATGTTCAGGAGATCACGCTTAGGAGATCAATGCTGAACAGTGAACGTCGTGGCGCCAAATTCCTCACTAATTTACTGATCGGCGGAACGTTGATTTTTGCGTCACTGGCCCGGCCTTCCGCCTTGGCCGCGGAACCTGTAGCCGTGCGTTTCAGCGAAGGCCTGGTCCACGGCTTTCTTGCCCTGCGTACCCTGGATGGCGATTTGCTCGCCGACGGAGAACTGACCCAGGTGGCGCGTGGCGATCGAGTCACCAACCATCTGGTTTTCCGATTTCGTGACGGCTCGTTGCATGATGAAACTGTCGTCTTTTCTCAACGCCGCGTTTTTCAATTGATAAGCGACCATCTGATGCAGAAGGGTCCGGCGTTTGAACAAGCGGTGGATGTTTCGATTGATGGGGTCACCGGTCAGGTGTCGGTACGCTATGTTGAGGATGGAAAAGAGAAAGTGGCGACCGAGCACGTCGATGCTACAGATTTAGCCAATGGAATGACTCTGACGCTCTTCAAAAACATTCAGCCTGACGCCGGCGAGACCAAGGTTGCAATGGTCGCCGTAACTCCCAAACCGAGGCTGGTAAAACTGGCCATCGCTTCGCTGGGCGAGGAGCCCTTCTCGTTTGGCGAAACCACGTTGAAAGCCATCCACTTTGTGATCAAGGTGCAGCTTGGCGGCGTCGCCGGAGTGGTCGCTCCGATCGTGGGAAAACAGCCGCCGAATTTCCACGTCTGGGTTATAGGCGGCAAGGCTCCGGCTTTCATCAAGTCTGAAGGACCGTTGTACGCGGGTGGACCGATCTGGAGAATTCAGCTGACCAGTCCGGTCTGGCCCCAATCTTCGCAGGATCGCAGGGAGAACAAGGAACCTCAAAAATAAAGATCGGCCACAGCTTTAACGGATTAACACGGATAAATCAAAAATAGGTTTAATCCGTGATAATCCGTGAAATCCGTGGCGTTTTTTCGTAGTCCGGGGAACGTTCCAGATGCAGAACAGACGCGCAGAAATAAAGAAGCTGACGATCCGCGAGTTGCTGAAGCCGCACACCCGGGCCCTCACCCTGGGATTGATTGCCGTGGTCGGCGAAGGGATTGCCAATCTTCTCGAACCCTGGCCGTTGAAGGTTGTGCTCGATAACGTGCTCCGGTCGCGGCCCCTGCAGGGTTGGCTCAATCATCTGATTCATTCGACGGTAGGGGATGACAAGGTAGCGGTTTTAAAGTTTGCCTGCGCCGCCGTGCTGGGGATCGCCGCGCTCGATGCTGTCAGTTCCTACACGGAAAAGTATTACACCACCAGTGTGGGCCAGTGGGTCACCCACGATCTACGCCGTACTCTCTATTCGCGCATCCAGCAGTTGTCACTTTCTTATCACGACGAGAAGCGTAGCGGAGATCTGATCAGCCGTGTGACCAGCGACATCGATGCAATCCAAAGTTTCATCAACACAACTCTGCTGGGCGCGCTGATCAATCTCATCACCCTGGTGGGAATGATTGGCGTCATGTTTTATCTCAACTGGCGTTTTACCCTGATTGCGCTTTCTGTGGCGCCGGTTTTGTTTCTGGTGGTTTACAGCTATACCCGGCGTATCAAAAAGGCTTCACGGGAAGTGCGAAAAAAAGAAGGCGAAATAGTTTCGGTGGTTGAAGAGGTGCTCTCTTCGATTCGCGTAGTCAAAGCGTTTGCCCGGGAGGACTACGAACGCCGCCGGCTGGAGGAAGAAAGCCTGGAAAGCGTCGAGATCGGGCTGCGGGCCAGGGGGCTGAAGGCCAAGCTTACCCCGCTGGTCGACGTTATCGTGGCCGTGGGAACCTGCCTGGTGCTCTGGTTCGGCGCCCGCCTGGTGCTGGGCTCGACGCTTTCCGCCGGCTCGCTGGTGGTGTTCATCATGTACCTGAGCAAGATGTACAAGCCCATGCAGGAACTCTCCAAAATGACGGATACATATTCCAAAGCACTGGTTGGATATGAGCGCATTCAGGAAGTTCTGGAAACCGAGAAAGAGGTGAAGAACGTTCCCGGAGCGATACGCGCTCCGAGATTCAAAGGGAAGATCGAATTTGAAAATGTCGACTTCTATTACACCCCGGAGAATCCGATTCTCAAAGATCTGAACCTGACCATCGAGCCGGGACAATTGGCTGCACTGGTCGGACCCACGGGAGCGGGAAAGACCACGATCATCAGCCTGATTCCGCGTTTCTACGATCCCATCTCCGGCGTGGTCAGCATAGACGGCACCGACGTAAAGCGGTTCCGGCAGAAATCGCTGCGCCAGCAGATCAGCTTCGTTCTGCAGGAAACCGTGCTCTTCCATGCTCCTATCTGGCAGAACATCGCATACGGAAAGCCCGAGGCCAGCCGGCAAGAAATACTGCGCGCTGCGGAACAGGCCAATGCGGATGAATTTATTCAGAAGCTGCCGGATGGCTACGACACCATGCTGGGTGAACGCGGCATGACTCTCTCCGGCGGGCAAAGGCAACGCATTGCGATTGCTCGCGCCATCATCCGGGACACTCCAATTCTTATTCTCGACGAACCCACGTCCGGACTGGATGCCGCTTCGGAAAAGCTCGTCTTCGAGGCGTTGGATCGTCTTATGGAGGGCAAAACCGCGATCGTAATCGCGCACCGGCTCTCCACCATTCGCCGTGCCGATGTCATCTTTGTAATTAAGGATGGTTCTATCGCGGAGAGCGGCACTCATGAAGAACTTCTAAAAGCCGGTGGCCTATATTCCGAGCTTGAATTGATACAGCACCGGGCGGAAGAAGACGACCTGGAGAAAATCACGACCAAATAGTCGAATCGCGGCTTGCTCTCTTTAAAGTTTCGTCAATTGTGCGATTCGGTCCTCCACGACCTTTGAATATCGCTCCACTTCCTGATCGGAATATCCGGCGGAGCGGAAAGCATCGTGGATCTGTTCCGACGACAAATGAGAAAGGATGTCTCCCACCCACCGGGCGTCTTGGCGGGGGATGTGGCGGCCGATCCAGCGCATACGCAACCGGCTGATCAAACCAGGCACATCAAAAAAATATATCAGGGCCGGCCGGCTGGGAGAGTTAAAGTCCACAAACTCTGAATGCACCTTGCCGATAAATTTGGAATGCTCGTAGGATTTAAGGTTGCCTTTCGCCATCGCCTGGCTCCAGCTGT
Source organism: Terriglobia bacterium (assembly GCA_963733545.1). Lineage (GTDB taxonomy): Bacteria > Acidobacteriota > Terriglobia > Terriglobales > Acidobacteriaceae > JAIQFF01. The sequence continues at coordinate 665,574 of CAVTDQ010000007.1, read as the reverse complement.
ATCCGGTTGTGCCGAAGCTGGCACCGAGATCGCTGACCAGATATATCTTTTGCGGCGCATCCGTGCCGCCGTCTTTCTCGTAGATGGCATTGTTCTCGTCCTTTAAGTCCCAGCTGTTCATCAGCGCCATCATCACTCGCAATCCATTTAATTTCTGCGAGCCGGTGAACGGATTATTTTTCCAATGCCAGTTGCCGCTCTTTTTCCAGCCTTTCAGTTTCCGCTCCAGGCGAACATTTTCGAGTGTGCCGTCCGCGGCCAAAAGATTTTGTCCACGGTGAAGCTGCGGCGGCATGCCTTCAACCGCCAGCTTGGAAACGAAGAAATCTTCGTCGGTAAAATATCCCGTGGCCCACAGCAGATGCGCGGCTGCAGTTTCGGGCCTGGCCTCAGCCCCCATCTTTGCCTTCCACTTCGTACCTTGCTGGTCACGCACATCAAATTTAGGATTCGAGCCTGCCCGGTCTTCTTCGACGAAGGTCATCGTTCCACGAGGCTCGTGCTCCGCGCCTCCGGCGCCATAAAAAAGATTTCGCGAGCGGATGTCGCCCGGATCGCTCCAGATGGCGGCATCCGGGTTTTCACGATTCGGACGGGCGTGAAGCGGTTGTTGAGCCTTCGCCCACGGGCAGGTCAGTGGAATGAGGAAACAGGCCAGAAACAACGCAATCGGCCTGCCCGGCATCCTCTTTTGTGCACGTGGAGCCGGCGGTGCAGGCGCAGCAGCCACGCCTGCCCTGAAGGAAGTCCGTTTCAATCCATATCCCGTAAGATGGTGCATATCAAGCACAGTCATTCGACGACGTTTGATGCTTCAAGGCTCTGATAAGTTAGCTCAATCTCCATAACGCAAGCGTTTTAGGTTACCGATCACCGGCAACTCAGGAGAAGCATTGAAACTTCTTATTCAGCCGCAGGACGGCATCAAGCCGCTTGTTAAAGCAATCGAGAAGGCCCGAAAGAGCGTGGAAATCGTAATTTTCCGCTTTGATCGCGTCGAAATCGAAAATGCTCTCGAGGCCGCAGTGAAGCGTGGTGTTTTCGTCCACGCCCTCATCGCCTATACCAATCGCGGCGGCGAGAAGAATTTACGCAAACTGGAGATGCGGTTTCTTGCCGCCGGCATAACCGTCGCACGCACTTCCAACGACCTGGTGCGCTACCACGGCAAGATGATGATCGTGGATCGGAAACAGCTCTACCTTCTGGCTTTCAACCTAACCCGTCTGGATATCGACCACAGCCGCAGCTTTGGCATAGTAGCCACGAATAAGCCGCTGGTGCAGGAGGCCGACAAGCTGTTTGAGAGCGACACCAAACGGCAACCGTACACGCCCGGTAATTCCCGATTTCTGGTCAGCCCGCTGAATGCGCGAAAAGAACTGACCGAATTTATCGAAGGCGCCAAAAAACAGTTGCTGATCTATGACATGAAAATCGCGGACCGCGCAATCACCCGTCTGCTTGAAGAGCGGGCCAAGGACGGAATCGAAATTCGCATTATCGGCAAACTCACGCGCAAGACCAGCGGGCTGCAGATCCGCAGACTGAACAACATGCGCTTACATACACGGACCATCGTCCGCGATCGCAAGCTGATGTTTATCGGAAGCCAGAGCCTGCGAGAACTGGAACTGGATGCCCGCCGGGAAATAGGCATTATCGTCTCCGATCGCAAGGTCATCGATGGCGTGATCAAAACTTTTGAGGCTGACTGGAAGTCGGCGGGTGCTTCTCCACGGCAAACTTCACCCGAGCCCCCGGACGCGACCGTGGTCAAGGCCGCGAAAAAAGTAGCCAAAAGCATCGCTAAAGATCTGCCTCCGGTCGGGCCAGTGGTGGAGAGGGTGATAAAAGAAGTGACCCGTGAAGATTCGGAAATCGACCTCGATCATAAAGACGTGCAGAATGCCGTGGCGGAAGCCGTCAGGGAAGCCGTGAAGGACGCGGTGCAGGGAGTGATGGCGGAAAGATCCGACAACGAGGAGCCGGCTAAAAAATGACCTGCCAAAATGCTCAAGTCTTGCCTCTGTCTCGACCATAAAACGCATCTGAACAGCTTGAGGCGATCGTGTTTATTCTGAACGGAATTGCTTTGCTGGCATCGATTCTGATAGGGATCGATGGACAGCCTGGACAAAACCCGAGCTTGCGACCAGGGGCGGAAATCTGGATGTTCGCCCGCCAGGCTTCGGTGAATCAGGATTCGTTGACGCTTCAGGATTTCAGCAAGCGGGCGGATGATTACGTAAAGTTACGCAAGCGGATGCAGGGCGATTTGCCCGCCCCACAGTCTGGAAGCTCAGGCGCCGAAATCAAACAGTATCAGACAACCCTGGCACATAAAATTCACGATGCGCGACCTCAAGCCAGGCAAGGCGATTTTTTTTCTTCCGCGATAAGTCAGATTTTCAGGAAATTGATAGCGGCTCCGCTGCAGGGTGCCAACGGTGGAAAAATTCGCGCCAGCTTGCGCCATGCCGAGCCGGTGCGCGGCCTTGCTCTCGAAATTAACCACGAATATCCGGAGGCAGCAGCTCTCCAGTCAACTCCGCCAACTCTCTTGATCGACCTGCCCAGACTTCCTTCCGGCCTGGAATATCGCATCGTAGGCCGTGAGCTTGTTCTTCTTGACAGCACCTCCAATTTGGTCGTGGATTTGCTGCCGGATGCATTGCCTCCCCTTCAGAACGGGCACTGAAACATGAAACGTCGCACCATGAACTTTCGCGTTCTCCTGGTTTTGGTCGGCGTGATCTCTGCCCACGGGCAAAAACTTTCCAGCCCCGTTCTTTTGTCCTTGTCCGACCCCCCTCCTGCGTCAGCAGCTTCGAATTTACCTCTGCGGCTTCCCTTGAAACCGAACTCGGTGCGATTTGCGGTGATCGGGGATATGGGAACCGGCCAAACTCCGCAGATGGAAGTGGCTCAGGAGATGGAAGCTTATCGCCAGATTGTGAGTTTCACTTTCGTTCTCACTTTGGGCGACAACATTTACGGCAGGGAAAGCAACCGGGACTTTGTTAAGAAATTTGAGCAGCCATACAAGGCTCTCCTGGACGCTGGTGTTAAGTTTTATGCCTCTCTCGGCAATCACGACAATCCCGACGAACGCCTGTACCAGTACTTCAACATGGGAGGCGAGCGCTACTACAGTTTCAAAAAAAACGACGTTGCCTTCTTTGCACTCGACAGCAGCTACATGGACCAAACCCAGCTCGGATGGTTAGAACAACAGCTGCGAAATTCGAACGCGGCGTGGAAAATCTGTTATTTTCACCACCCGCTATATTCCGATGGAAAGTACCACGGACCTGATCTTGATTTGCGCTCAGTTTTGGCTCCGCTATTCCAGAAATACGGCGTCAACGTGGTTTTCTCCGGGCATGAGCATGTATACGAAAGACTGAAGCCGCAGAATGGCATTTACTATTTTGTGCTGGGCAATTCAGGCGAGCTCAGATATCACAATCTTCGGCCGTCAGATCAGATGGAAGTGGGATTCGATGCCGACCGAGACTTCATGCTGGTCGAGATGGACGGCGACGAACTTCACTTTCAGACCATCACCAGAACCGGGCTCACCATTGATTCGGGCACAATTGCCAGGCAGGCAAAACCCTCCGGACAGGAAAAATCCCAAAACTAGGGTTTCGCTCAGCCACGCTCTTCTCCGCTTGGGCGCGCAGGCTTCATAAGTATCTTTCCCGACGAGATTACAGGAAGCGCTCTATGGAGAAGGTTTACCTCGCCGGAATAATCTGCCTCAAGGAGGCCTTATGCCGGACAAAGAGACCATCGACCGAGCCCGCGAAGATGAACGTGAGGGCAAATCTCCCAGCACCCAGGCTGGCGAATTCGTACGTGAAGAAATGGATCACGTACGTGAAGGCAAGCACGGAGCCGCTTCCACCAAACAGGCGATCGCAATAGGACTGTCCAAGGCGCGCCGGGCGGGTGTAAAGCTGCCACCTCCAAAGGGCTCCGCTTCGACGCGTACGAAGCAACAGGCAGCCCGCGATTCAGGCAAAGGGCGCGCAGGTTCCAGGCAGAAGACGTCACGGGCTCGATCTCGTGCTTCGACCCAGGCGCTGAAGCGTGAAGGCCGAAGTGCCGCCTCGCCTGCGTCATTATCGAGACAAGCGAAAAGCGCAGCCCGCAAACGAGGTGCGGCTTCGCTTAAGCGATCCGCCGCCAAAGCCGCCCAGACTCGCAGACACCGTCAGGCGTCTGGCCGCTCTCGCTCGCGATAACAGAACTGCAGGCAACTCGATGGCGAATTCGAATCGCGTTCCGCAGCAAGGGACCGCCCGAACGTTCATACCCGCGCACCCTACCCTTGCCACATTGCGACGTGCCGCGGCCGGCTGCAAAGCCTGCGACCTCTGGAAGAATGCGACTCAAACGGTCTTCGGTGAGGGCAAACCGCGAGCCCGGATTATGCTGGTCGGAGAGCAGCCCGGTGATCGCGAAGATCTTGCCGGGAAGCCCTTCGTAGGCCCCGCTGGTCAACTACTGGACGAAGCTCTTATTGCCGCCGGCATCGATCGCGAGGAAGTTTACGTCACCAACGTAGTCAAGCATTTCCGCTGGGAGCTGGCAAACCGGGGCAAACGGCGAATTCACAAGAAACCGCTGGCCTCACAAATTAATGCCTGCCGTCCCTGGCTCGACGCTGAGATTGCCTGCGTTCAACCGCAGGTCCTGGTTTGTCTTGGCGCAACTGCCGCCGGCGCATTGCTGGGCAGGAACTTCAAATTGATGCGCGATCGCGGCCAAGTCATTGAGTCCGAAATCGCCCCAACTGTCATGGCAACTGTACATCCCTCCTCGATACTCCGCGCTCCCGACGAAGCGGCGCGTGTCGAAGCGAAGCAATCTTTCATTGACGATCTGAAGAAAGTGCTGGCGCACCTCCAGAAAACATTAGCGGCGCACTCCCGTTTTGCAATCTAGCGAAGTCTTCGCTCCTTTGCGATTTAACATGTGAGTTTTCTGCAGGGTTGCCGTGGAATCGAGGGATTGACCGACGCCATACTGGGATTGACGACGCCGCGCTGACGCTGCTTCCTGGCAGAAGAAAGATTGGAGCTAGGCACAACGCGAGTCGCGCAGTGTCTCCAGTATTCTGGAAGGATCCTCTAATTTCGATACAACTTCATTCACCCCTGCATGGCGTGCTTCGTTCGAAAGCTGCGTCGAAGCATGCATCGTGAACAGAATTATGTAGACCCCGGGCGAAATTTGTCTGATGCGGCGGGCAGCTTCCAGGCCGTTCATTACCGGCATCGACAAATCCAGTATCACCATGTCCGGATTCATCTCCCGCACTTTGTCTACGGCCATCGCCCCATTTTCCGCTTCACCGCAAACATTCCAGTCGGTATTCAGTTCCACCGCCGAGCGAAGAACGCTACGCACGGAGGGATTGTCATCAACAATCAGGATGGATCTGGCCACGGTTCTCTCCCCGGCCGGGGGGCAGTTGCGACCCGGGGCCACGTGCGGCTAGGTTACGGATTGCCTTCGCTTCTCACCATACGCTGCGCTCTCCTGCGGTCAATACCGTGGAGACTGTACGGCAACGTACGCATTCGAGTACGCCGTCGCGCCGACAATTTGCTGCAAAAGCGTAATCTAAAACGTCTCATCACTAAGTTCCGTGCTTCAGCTTGGGTGAACGTTTCGAGAAAGACGAGTGGCGCCGTAGCACTGGAATCTCATGCCTGATAAATCGTTTTCAAGTCGCGGGAAATCTGAATCAAGATTTCCGGCCGCGGATGGGCACTCGATCGAAAGCGAACTCTTGCTCGATCTGCCCTCCGAAGAATCCGAAGAGATTTTTTCCAAACTGGTTTATCTGAAGCTCAGAAGTAAAGAGGTGCTGCACGAACCCGGGCAAGCCTTGAAGTTTGCCTACTTCATGAACTTCGGCCTTACATCAATACTGAATGTCCTGGGCGATGGAAAGAGTGTGGAAGTAGGCTTGACAGGCAGAGAGGGTTTTGTCGGCATGCCGCTGATTGTAGGCTTCAGCACCAGCCCGACCAGGGCTGTGGTGCAGATCGAAGGAACAGCATTTCGTATAAAAGCCGAAGATCTTGCAGATCTCATTGTTCAGTGTCGGGAGTTTAATCAACGACTGCAGCGTTATGTCCAACGCTTGGCCATGCAAGCCACGCATGTGGCAGCCTGCAACCGGATTCATGAAGTCGAAGAAAGACTGGCGCGGTGGCTGCTGATGTGCCAGGACCGGGTAAACACCGACACTGTGTCCCTGACTCAGGAAATCCTGGCCCACATGCTGGGTACGCGCCGAGCCAGCGTCACGGTCGCGGCGGGCATTCTGCAGAAAGCGGGTTTGATCACCTATACCCGGGGGTCGGTCAAAATCGTGAACCGCCAAAAATTGGAAGACGCGTCCTGCGAATGCTATGCGGCCATGGTGAGACAGAGCGCAAGGTGGGATAAAGAATCTCGGTAGGGGACCCTTAGCAAAGCCCATCTGCCGGCACACATCCGTAACTTCTTACTTCGACGGGCTCCGTATCGCAATCAGAGATATCTGTTCAAGGTCAGGATAGTGGTCATCTTTATCCGCATGACGCTCGGCGGGAGCGATTTGCTGAACCGTAGTTCGGCTGGGCATGAGCGTGAAATACTGTCCGTAAACTGGATCAAAGCTCTGCAAGTCGGATAGATCGTCCAGGTAAACCGTGGTCGAAACCACCTGCTCGAAATTCAAACCAGCTTCCTCCAGATTGTCGAGCAGATTGCGCATGGTCTGGCGCAATTGATGGGTTGTGCTGGAAGCATAGACTCCGCCATGCGGGCCCGGAATGAACCCGCTTTTCGCCGAACAGTACAAGGTGTCGCCGGCAAAAACGCACGGACTCGCCGTTGGGCTCGGGGGCATGTTTTTCGGCCGCACAGCTTGCCTCTTGCTCAAGTCGCGCACCGCAACGCCGGTGTATTCAATCTGTGCACCGCCCGGCAGACTCGATACCTGGATCGTGGCCCGCGCCGGCGTGTTGCCAAATTCGAATCGTTTGGCGTAGTGCTGGTTCATGACCTGGCTGGGAATCGCAGACGTAAGGTATGGATTCACGAACACCATGTTGCGAAGATCGAGGCCGGCCGCTTCGAGGACCGTTTTCATGCGGTCCAGAGCAAAATCTACCTGCGCCGCCGGATCGTCCGGGACTTTCCCAGTGGCAGGGTCGCTGCCGGGCATCGCGGAGACGAAGAGCCGGTCGTGAGTAAGCACCGCTGCCGGCGCCGGTTCGTTGCTCTTGAAACTCGGCGGATCGATGCTGCGCACCTCCGCCATGCTTCTTACCGCCACCGCATTGATTAACACCGGAGCATCGGGAAGTTTCGCAACCCCCAGGGTTGCTCTGGCCGGCGGCCTATTGCCCTTGCCGGTCGGCCCGCCAAATGCATCCGACAAGATACGATTGACTTCATCAGACTTGCTGATGTCCTCGAGATAAATCTGGGTGTAGACAACGTGGTCCATCGTCAGCCCGGAAGCTTCTACGACCAGTTTGACGTTGTTGAGAGCTTGCCGGACCTGGTCCGCGAAGTTAGCGGGAAGAGTACCGTCGGGCCGGCGTGGTCCCTGTCCTGAAATGTAAACGTAGTCACCGGCGTCGATACCCGGTGTATAGAAACGATTGGTTGGTGCAGACGCAGAAGAGGGCACGATCGGCCGAATCTGCGCGTGGGCCGCGAACGTAAAAAACAAAGTCCCGGCAAGCAGAAATTTGATTCGCGCCTTGCGCCAGTTTCTCATCTTCCTCATCGACCTTATGTAGGCGCCAGCGCCTCGCTCGTGCAGCAGTTGCAATGTCACTTCGATCCATCACGGGAAACGGAGGGGTTCATTCCCCGATACAGCCGCTTTACCGGTACACGCTGCAAACCTTTAACTACGCGAAGGACACGAAGTAGCACGAAGACTTCGATCGCGGCTTTTCCTTCGTCTACTTTCTGTGCTCTATGGTTCACTTTTCCCGCAAAAGGGGGAGCACGAACGCACAGCGCTTTCCGTTCAAGCGGCGGATTTTCCTTTCTGTGCCGCACTCAAAATTTCCCGCAATCTTTGTCCTACGATAATTTCCTGGCCGGGCTGGATAGTCATCGAAACCAGTTCGATGTGGTCGGCGTCTTTTGGCTCTTTCGGATTAGGCTTGCCTTCGCGCACCGTGGTCACCAGGCTGGGGTTGTCTTTGCCCAGCACCTCGATCACGGGATCGTTCTCGCGCAATTTGCGCACACAGTCAGCCGTGGTGAAGCCCCAAGCCGATTGGTCCCATGAGACTCTCAAGGTGGGGAAACGATTTCCGTCGTTGGGAATAAAGATGTCAGTCTTCACGCCGGGCACTGTGTCCACCAGTTTCCGAATCCTTTCCACCCGCCCGTTCCACTCGCTATAGATCTTTTTCTCGTCCATATTCAGCCAGGTCTCGAGCGCGGTCAGGCAGCCGATGATTTCTTCCTTGCCGACTTTCATGGGGCGGCACACCGAGCCCTCGCGCGGGGCGCTGTTCATTAGTGCCGCATCGATCAGATCCTGGCGTCCCAGCAGCAGCCCGCTGCACTGCGGCCCGCACAAACCTTTCCCCCCGGAGAAAGCGTAAAGATCCAGTTTCATTCGCGCGTAAAGTCTGGCGTTGTCCGCCGGAGGGATCCCGGCAGCATCATCCAGCAGCATCGGCACCTTATGATCTTTCGCCACCGCCAGCTCCTGCTGCAGCTTTTCGCCAAGGTGGGTGGTGTAGATCATTGCCGTGTTTTCATTGATCGCGTTTGCAAGTTCCTCGGGAGAGTACACCAGTACCAGCTTCGCTCCGGTCAACCGGATGGCGCTGTCGAATGCGCTTCTGCCCCCGACCATGACCACTTCGTGTTTGAGTCCAGTGGTGTCGGGCAACTGCCACACCTGCTTGTCGTCGGTGCCGGCCATGCATGCGGCAGTTGCGGCAGCCATGGCGCCGGCCGCGCCGGAGGTGATCATGCCCGACTCTGCGCCGGTCAATTCCGCCAGACGGCGCCCCACCCCGCGCTGTAGCTCCAGCATATTCACGAAATGTTGCGCGGCCTCGTCCTGGGCCCGTCGCACTTCGGGAAATTGCAGCGATCCGCTCAGATAAGTCCACGTGCCCCGGCAGTTGATTACAGTCTTTACTCCCAGACGGCTGTAAACGTTCTGCCGCGGGTCTCGGCCGATTGCGGCCGCGGCCTGGGCGTAAAGATTTCGCGCCGCGATCTGGCTCAATAGCGGCGCTGCCGCCGCCAGTTTCATGAAAGATCGCCGGCTTGAACTACGCGCACTCATGGGTGGCCTCCTGCAGTGAATCGTTTTTTTACCGGAGAATGTATAGTCTTACCGCTACCTGAAATGCGAACTTGGTATAACACATAATTCACTTGAGCCCCAATCAATTTATTTCGTTTGATTGAGTTTAGTTTCGTTTGTCGGGCGACACATTGTTCGAAAAATCAAGGTTCGAAAAATCAAGCGCTACCGGCCGGTGTCCCATCTGCTGATGCGCAAGCCAATCCATTTACGAGAGAGACAGCCATGACCCTGTCGTTGCCGATAACTCCTTTCGCCCGTCACTTTGCCGGATTGATTTTTGTCTGCCTCGCTCTGAACCCGATTCTCGCCCAGAACAAAACTCAGGTTCAGCCCTCGGCCAATTCCGCTTGTCGGATCGAACCCGCGGATTACAAGGGTTGGCATGCGCAACAGTTGTCGAACCGCTGGGTCCAGCTTATGGTCGTGCCGCAAAACGGCGGACGCCTCATGCAGGTCACTTTTGCCGGACATCCTTACCTCTTCGTCAACCCCCAATATGCAGGCCAGTATCTTCCGCCCAGCCAGGGCAAATGGTTCAACTACGGTGGCGATAAAATCTGGCTGTTGCCGGAAGGCACTGAAGACGAGCAGCATTGGGCTGGCGGCTCCGACGTCATCGACGATTCGCCCTTCTCCTTTCGAAAGGTTACGGAAGGTTTACAGTGCGAAGTGGAGCTTACCGGGCCCTCCGATCCGCGAACCGGGGTTCAGTTCGTCCGCTATATTCGCCTGGATTCTGAAACTCCGCGCATTCACTTTCGCACCGTAATGAAAAACATTACCGGCCATCCTCTGGAATGGTCGATGCAGTCGGTTTCACAATACGATACCGGCGACCGCAATTCAGCCACCCCCGGATCGGCCTCGCGCTTCAACCCTGACTTTCATACCTTCGCCCCGGTAAATCCAGCCAGCAGTTATTTGAAGCGCTATCACGTGCACTACGGTCCGGCGGAGAATCCCTCGGCCTCGGTGCGTGAAGACGGTCTGTTCACGGTTCACTACGCTCATCTGGCCGCCGAATTATGGCTCGACTCGACTGCCGGATGGCTTGCGGTGGTTGATGGCAGCAGCCGCTTCGGCATGGTCGAAAGATTTCACTATCAGGAGTCGAAGCCTTACCCCGGCAAGGCCTCGATTATTTTTTGGACGAACGGTCTGGGTGTGAAGATGAGCCCGGAGGGCATTCCTTCCATGAGCGCCGACGACGACTCTGTTCCTTACTATCTCGAAGCCGAACTTAATTCGCCTCTCTGTCGGCTGGCTGCCGGCGAGAGCTGCGATTTCGAGACCGAATGGTTTCCTACCCGCGCCGAGAGTGAGTTCCACGGCGTTACCGATGCCGGTCTTGTCATCCATCCGTTTCAGGCCACCCGTCAGGCCGACGATAAAGTTGCGATCTCCGGATCGTTCGGAGTGTTCTTTGCGGGACGTCTGGTGGCTCGCATCTATGACGAACACGGCGCCAGCCTGGGCAGCGTCCCTGCCGGCGATGCCAGTCCCAACCAACCGGTTTCGCTTGAAACCGTGATCGCGCCCGCGGGAAAGGCCGGCCGGGTCTCGCTGCATCTCGAAGACACGAACGGTTTGGACCTGGGATCTCTGGGAGAGGTCCGGGTCGGCCCAACGCGTAATCACTGACCTGTGGCCGGGGGACCCGGCCCGGAACGCAAGGAAACGTAAGCATTCGAAGTTCCGGGGTTGCCTGTGTCTGCATATTTTCTCTTATTTTTGCTTGACTCCTTACGATCATCGAAAGTAAAAGATATCTATCGCAATGATGTGAAACTTTGCGAGCGCTCACTCACAATCGCCATTCGGGGGGTCGAAATGCCAGGCTTGGGCTTTGACTGTCGCCGCCTTCAGTTATTGCTTCTCTTTGTGCTCGGATTTTCCTTGCTGCTCACGCAACCCGCGATGGGACAGGCCAACTATGCCGCCCAGATACGCGGCGAGGTAACCGACCCCAGCGGCGCGGTTGTACAGGGCGCCACCGTGACCATCACTAACGATGGCACCAACGTCTCCACCACCGCCCACACCGACGATCACGGACTGTATCTTTTGACCGGCCTGCGCCCCAGCACCTATACCATTAAGGTGGAAGCGGCGGGCTTTCGCGCGTCGGAAAGCAAGAACCTGGTGCTGGCCGTCGCTCAGCAGTCGACCCTGAACTTCAGCCTGAAACCGGTGAGCTTTAACATCACCGTCGATGTGAACGAAGCCGCTCCCCTGCTCGATACCGACAGCGCCACCCTGGGGACGGACGTCACGAATGAATACGTGCGCGACATTCCGCTCTATAACCGGAGCATTTTCGGTCTGGTGTTTCTGGCTGGAGGAGTAACCGAGACTACGGGTTCCGGAATCAACGACAACTATCCTGCGGGCACCAACTTCGTATCCAACGGCCAGCGCAACGCGACCGCACAGATCAGCCTCGACGGCAGTCCGCTTAGCGCGCCGGAGCAAGGTGAAGGCGGTAATTCCAATGTGTACTACCAGCCTTCGGTCGAGATCGTGCAAGAGTTCAAGCTGCAGAACAACAGCTTCTCGGCGGAGTTCGGCAACAATGGAGGAACCGTCGTCAACATCGTGTTGAAGCAGGGCACCAACAAGTTCCACGGCAGCGGATGGTGGTACGGGCAACGGTCGGCATTCGATGCCCGCGATTTTTTCAATACCGGCGAGAAACCCGATCACTTACGTGACCAGTACGGCTTCGCACTGGGCGGGCCCATCATCAAGAACCGTACGTTTTTCTTTGTGGATTTCGAAAAAACCCGGCAACAGGATCCCGTCAACATTGAAGGGATTGTGCCCACGGACCTGGAGCGCGCCGGAGATTTCTCGCAGAGCCTGGCGAACCTGCCGGATCCCAACAATCCCGATACGGCCAGTGCGGGAATTTACGATCCCTGTGCTAAAAACTCGGATCCGAACTTCGTGTGTCCGCGCCAGCAATTTTCGGACGGAGGAGTTCTGAACAAGATTCCTGCGGCGAACATTGATCCCATCGGGCAGGCGATCTTGAATCTGTACCCGCATGCCAATGTGCCGAACGCGGTCTATCCGGACCCGAACTTCCGAGCGGTGACTTTGTCAACCGCGCCCGCCTGGCAGTTCGATGTCAAGATCGATCACCAGATCGCCAACAACCACAAGATCGCTGGCCGTTACAGTCGCGCACATAGCGAGAACACCGTTCCGACCATCGTCGCCAATGGCGACCAGGGCGATGGAGTGATCTACCTGACGACTGTGCAGAACGGCAACCTTGAATATAACTGGGCGATCAAGCCGACGCTGCTCTGGACGAACCGTTTTAGCGTGGATCGGGTACACGCGCCTGGCATAAGCAATCACTATCCGACATTAAGTGATGTGGGGTTGCCGGCCATTCTGGACCAGAACGGGCTCGACCGGATGCCCGCCATCAACGTCGGAGACCCTTTCCTCTCCATGTTTACTCAGTGCTGCGTGGACACCGCTTTTGCGCACTCTCTCTACAGCTACTCGTCGTCGTTACAGTGGGTGAAAGGGCGCCACTCGATCACATTCGGTGGTGAGCAGCGGCAATTCTTTAACAACTTCTTCCAGCCGGACAATCCCACGGGGATTTTCAACTTCACACGGGACGTGACCACCCAGGATCCGAATGGCGGCCTGGGAGACAACAATCAGGGCAATCCATTTGCGACCTTGCTGGTCGGTTATCCCTCGCCAGAAAACTCCCAACTGCACATCATTCCGGCGGTAGCGGATAAATCGGTCGAGACCGCCTTTTACGTGCAGGATGACTGGAAGGTCACTCCCAAACTCACCGTGAATGTTGGCCTGCGCTACGAGTGGAGCACACCTTACTCGGAACGAAACAACCAGCTGCAGTTCAGCAATTTTACGGGAGACACGGGAATCAACATCCCGGTGGCCCGCAGTGCCGACCCGGCCTTCGACTTCGGGCAAATTGGGGAATTAAAGGGGACGACGGTGTTCGCAGGCTCTGGACATCGCAACGCCCCGGTGGACCGGAACAACTTTGCTCCGCGCCTGGGATTCGCGTACCAGCTGGCGAACAACACTGTGATCCGGGGCGGGGCGGGCGTTTTCTATGGGATGAACGTGGCCACCAACTACCAGTACGCCGGGCCTTCGTTCTCCAAGTCCGCGCCGCTGTATTTCACGAAAGATAACTATGTTACGCAATTTGCGACGCTGGAGAATCCTTTCCCAGCCGGGCTGGCGCCGCCGCAAGGCAGAACGTACGGGAAGCTGGCGAACTGGGGATTCGACAACGCTAGCGACCTGGATACGGGCGTCGCGCGCAATGCCGAAATCTACCAGTGGAACCTGGGAGTGCAACACATGTTGCCGGGACAAATTGTGGTCGCGGCGGACTATGCCGCGAACCGCGCCACGCACCTTCCCTGGGCAGGCGCGTCAACTTCCACGCGGGAGCGAAACTTCCTGCCCTCAAGCATTCGCGAGGCGCTGGTAAAGCAACTAAATCCCACCCACGATCCGGACAACACTGCGGTGAGCGACTTCCTTGCCACCCCAGTTGCGAATCCGTTTCAATGCTTCTTTGCCACCGTGGCATCGCCGGCATCGTACTGTCCGGCGACGCCGACCTTCAACCCAGCCGATGTGGCCGATTCGCAGTACGTGCAGGATCAGATCCCTCAGGGACTTCTCTTGCACCCGTATCCGCAGTTCGCGGGAGGCTTTGCCGGCCTGCCGCGCCTGATTGCAACCTCGTGGTACAACTCGCTGCAGATTCGATTCCAGAAGCGAATGAGTCACTACGTCAGCCTCGAGGGAAACTACACGCTTTCGAAGGCGACTGACGATTCCTCGTCGGGACGAAATGCCTGGCTGACAAATCTGGAGTTCGACAATCCCCAACTGCTGGACAACCTGAAAGCCGAGCATGGGATCAGTGCGAACGACGCCACCCACCGGCTGACAACGGCCTTTATTATTGACCTCCCGGTCGGGCGCGGGCGCTGGATTGGGCGCGGCATGAACAACCTGACGGATGCCATCGTGGGCGGCTGGGCTTTAAATGCTTACCTGACCATACAAAGCGGGCAGCCGATTGCGATCATTGATAGCAACTCCCGGCTGACCGACGGAAACCAACGACCGAACGTGGTGTGCCCGCAGCTTAGGACCGGCATCAGCTATCACGAGGCGGCCAAGACAGGCGACCCATATCTGAATCAGGACTGCTTCGCCGATCCGGGGGACAACATCCCGGGCGACGCGCCACGGCATTTCTCGAATTTGCGCGGGGACGGGATTCGCAACCTGGACATGTCGCTCGAGAAACAATTCAACATTCGCGAACGGGCACAGTTGCAGATTCGCGCCGAGATGTTCAACGTGGCCAATCACCAGCGCTTTGCGTTTCCGGATGTGGGATCGGGAGACGGCAGCTTTGGCACCGTCACCTCGACCAGAAATAACTACCGCCGGATGCAATTCGGGGCTCGCGTCCAGTTCTAGTTTTCCTTTGCGAACTTTGTGGACTTCTTTTGCGTACTTTGCGGTTTAAGATTTGACTGCTGATGCAGAAAAATCTTCACCGCAAAGATCGCAAAAGAACCTCCGCATAGGACGCGAAGCACGTCTTACACGTCCAATCCTTCCAAGGAGACACACGACCTGTGCTTGCTCCCTCACGCGTAGCCGCTCGTTTGCGAATCGTGGCGATTTTTGCCCTTCTGATTCTGATTGCCGCTCTCGGTCTTTCTCAGGATTTTCCCGCCGGACAGAATTGGACCCACTACGTGCGCATAGGCGGCTATGGCCTGCGCACTGACAATGCCGATCAGATCGTCCGTGATGCCACGGCCAGCAACGTCTTTGGCATCGAAGTGGACAATGACATTCCCGGCCGCTACGAAAGCTTTGTGAATCCGGAAGAGAAGTTGAAAGCCATCCGTGCGGTGGCGGCGAAAGCTCATCAGAACGGCAATCACGCGTTCGTTTATATCGCCGGCACCGAGTGCATCACCGCCAACGGAGACAAGACTCCGCACACTCTGGCCAAGGAACATCCTGATTGGCTGCAACGAAAGCTTACCGGCGAACCCGCGATCTTTGGCGGAGGCACAGCCTTCTGGATCCGCAAAGGCGACGAAGACGTCTGGGTGAGCCCGTACGCCACCGAGTGGCGCAAGATCTACATGGAGAGAGTGCGGCAGATTGCCGCCACCGGAATCGACGGCATCTACGTCGACATTCCGTACTGGATGACGCACTTCGAAGGCTGGGAAGATACCTGGGCCAGCTTTGACGACTACACAGTGGCGGAGTTCAAGAAGCGAAGCGGTCTCGACGCACGAAAAGACCTGAAGGTGGGCGACTTCAGCGACGCCAACTTTCGCAAGTGGGTCGATTTCCGCATTCAGACCTTTACCGACTTCATGCACGACATCGACGTGAATGCCAAATCGGTGAATCCCGAGATCAAGACGATTCCTGAAATCTATCCTGGTATTGAGCAGGAAGCGGTTCGGGTGGGCGCCGATGTCTACAGTCTCTATCCCGTAGTCGACGTTATCGCCCACGAGTACGAGTTCGGCAAAGGCAATCACATGGCCTCAGAGCGCAATCCCATGGATTGGTTTGCCTACCAGGTCGGAATGCATTCATTCCGCGCTTTCGCTCAGGGCAAGGCCACGTGGATTCTGAATTACTCCTGGGATGGCGACAAAAAAGTAGACATTCCGGAATCCATGATGAACCTGGCCATGTCGCAAATCATGGCCGGAGCGAATTTCTGGGATGCGCCGGGTCACTCGATGGCGGGTTCAAACAACCTGCCCACCCGGCAGAAAATTTTCGCCTGGATCAAGGCTCACGAAAAGACTTTCTATCAGCCTCGTACTCCGATTCACCCGGTGGGCGTTTACTTTTCTCCGCAGACCCGAAACTACTACGCGGACGACTTTATTCGTTCCTACCGCGGCGTCCTGATTCTATTGATGCAACAACACCGGGAATTTCAGATCGTAACCCCAAGAACGCTCGCGGATTTCCAGGGCGCAACTCTCGTTCTGCCCAATGTGCGAGTGCTCGACGATAGCGAGAAGAGCTGGCTGCAAAAATTTGCCGCGTCGGGAAAGAAGTTAGTCATCACGGGCACGGATGTTACTCAACTGGGCGATGCTTCGAACGTAGTCCGCTTCCAGAATTGTCCCGGCAAGGCCTATGCAGACGCTCTGCAAAAAGACTTCGAGCATACGCTTCCAGAGTCACAAGCAGAATTTCTTCGCAGCCTGGAGGACAAAGCGACGATCGAAATCGCCGCTTCACCGATGATTGCAACTTCCATTGCTCGAGTCGATGGAAAGACCCACATCTTCATGGCCAACTTCGCCGGCCTGCGCGGTGGCGAAAACCCGGTGCAGACTCCTCAAAGCGGAGTGCGAATTACGCTATCCGAACCGGAAGGTGGCCAGGCCTTCTTCCTCCCCTTTATGGGGGAGGTGCAAACATTGAAAGCTGAGCAATCCGGCGGCCGGACGTCCTACATGCTCCCCGCAATTTCGAAAGGCGCGGTCTTCTGGTACCAGCCCCACGAGTAAGCCCGTAAAAGCATCGAGAGTTCGTTCGTGCACGACGCTTGGCAACGGTCCTCTGCCCCGCCCCCTGTTTGTTGATAAAATAGACACCAGGCCCATGGCGGAAAAGCGCACCCTATTCGAAAAAGTCTGGGACGAGCACATTGTGTCTTCGCCGCCCGACCGGCTGCCTCTTCTTTATATTGACCTTCATTTGGTCCACGAGGTCACTTCTCCGCAGGCATTTGACGGATTGCGGGTGGCAGGACGTAAGGTTCGCCAGCCCAACCGCACCGTTGCCACAGTCGACCACAATATCCCGACTGAGCCGCGGGGTACGCCGATCACCGATCCCATTGCCGCCCTGCAGATCCAAACCCTGCAAAAAAATTGCAAGGCATTCGGCGTCCCCCTGTTCGACATGGATTCGCCAGACCAGGGCATCGTGCACGTCATCGGACCCGAACTCGGCCTCACCCAGCCCGGCATGACCATCGTCTGCGGCGACAGCCACACCAGCACTCACGGAGCTTTCGGCGCGCTGGCTTTCGGCATCGGCACCTCTGAAGTCGAGCATGTACTGGCGACTCAATGCCTGCCTCAGCGCAAGCCGAAAACCATGCTGATCGATGTGCGCGGAGCGCTTCCCGAGGGCGTAACCGCAAAAGACCTGGCGTTGGGGATCATCGGACAGATCGGCACCGACGGCGCTACCGGCCACGTCATCGAGTACGCCGGCGAGGCCATTCGCGCGCTTTCAGTGGAAGCGCGGATGACGTTGTGCAACATGAGTATCGAAGCCGGAGCCCGCGCCGGCATGATCGCGCCGGACGAGACTACGTTCGCCTATCTTAAGAACCGCCGCTTCGCTCCACAAAACGGCAGCTGGGAAACGACAGTCGCACACTGGCGCGCACTGCCATCCGACCCTGGGGCACGTTATGACAAAGTTGTGACGATTGATGCCTCGAAGCTGGCCCCCTTCGTGACCTGGGGAACGAACCCTGGCATGGTGGTTTCAGTGAGCGGCCGGGTCCCGGAATTGACGGAACTCAAGACCGAAGCGGATCGTGGTGCCGCCCAGCGCATGCTGGAATATATGGGGCTCGAGCCGGGCAAGCGGGTCGAGGAAATTGCTGTCGATCGCGTGTTCATCGGATCCTGCACCAACTCGCGGCTCGAAGATTTGCGTGCAGCCGCCCGCGTAGCCAAGGGACATCACGTGAATCCCAAAGTCCGTGCCATGGTCGTCCCCGGCTCGCAAGCGGTAAAGCATGCAGCCGAGCAGGAAGGCCTGGACCGGATTTTTCAGGACGCGGGATTTGAATGGCGCGAGTCAGGGTGCTCAATGTGCCTGGGCATGAACCCGGACATCCTTCAACCCGGGGAGCGCTGTGCCTCCACCAGCAATCGCAATTTCGAAGGCCGCCAGGGACGCGGCGGGCGCACCCATCTGGTCAGCCCCATGATGGCGGCAGCCGCTGCTATCGCCGGGCACTTCACCGATATCCGGAACTGGAAGTTTCAAGAATAGCGCCGGCATTTTTGCAGGCGTTTTGATTTTTTTGCAACCTTTGCGGATTTCTTAGCGACCTTTGCGGTCAAAGATTTGCCTGGCTTAGAGCAAGATCAACATCGTAACCGCAAAGTTCGCTGAGAGAATCCGCAAAGGACGCAAAAGACTCCTAAACTGGAGAAACGATGCAACCGTTCCGCACTCATCGAGGCAAAGTCGCTCCGCTGCACCGCGCCAACATCGACACTGACCAGATCATCCCAAAACAATTTTTGAAGCGGATCGAGCGCACCGGCTTTGGCGAGTTTCTATTTCACGACTGGCGTCGCGGTAAGGACGGTTCGCCCGACCCTTCGTTTGCCTTGAACCATCCCCGGCACGCCGGAGCCAGCGTTCTGGTGACCGGGAAAAATTTCGGCTGCGGATCTTCACGCGAACATGCGGTCTGGGCGTTGGATGATTTCGGCTTTCGCGCCGTGATTGCCCCGTCGTTTGCCGACATTTTTGCCAACAACTGCGTGAAGAACGGGATACTGACAGTTGTTCTCACCGAGCAAGAAGTCGAAGAGATCGTCCGCCGCGCCCACGAAATTCCCGAGTACCATCTCTCCGTCAATCTGGAAGAGCGCAAAGTCCATGATGAGCACGGATTTTCCGCCAGCTTCGAAATCGACGAATTCACTCGTCACTGCCTGCTCGAGGGTCTCGATGACATCGGCCTGACTTTGAAGAACGAAGCCGACATCACCGCCTACGAAGCCCGCCACCCAATCGCCCGACCGATCATTTAGTGTGTGTGGGGCGGGCGCCCTCGCCCGCCGCCGTTGATTTACTCTTTGCCGGAAGCGGGGTTCCGTCCCGCCGCACGGGCGGGACGCCCGCGCCTCCATTTACCTAAACCGGAGGGCCGGCGGGCGCTCCGGACGACCTCAGCTTCGGCGTATTCTGCTCCGGATTCTGCAGGAACAACATAATTTCGTGATCGATTTGTTCACTCGTAGCGTTCCGCGCCAATCCCGGCGCCGCGCCTTTCTTCACCGCATTTTGCACTTCGCGCACTCCCGCCAACGCGACAGCGCGCACCTCACCCGTCGCCTCGGGATTTGCCGCCAGCACCATCAGACGTTCGGCCACGTCGATCTGGATAACTCCAGCAAGATCGCGCTCCGACGTCGTCTTCGCAGCATCCGAAAACGCGGCTCGGACCAGGCCGGAGACAACGCTCGCTGGAGACGGCGCCTGGCCGTCCTGCTCCGAGAGCACCGCCAGCCTCTGCATCCGTTTGGGATCGAGTAATCCACCCGCAACAATTTCACTCACCGCTCGCGCTCCGTCCTGCGGGCTGAAGAGATAACCCGCGGAAGATGCGAAGCGCTCTGCATCAGGATCCCGGTTCTCTGACGGCGCCAGCGCCTTCCATGTGCCGTCCGAAACATTCAACTTCGCCGGACTCAGCGCGCCCAACACCAGGTGCAGCGCTTCTTTCTGGCTCTCCGCCGGCCAGATGATCACCGGCTGTTGTCCATCCCCCGCCAAAGAGAGCGGAATTTTCGCGCTTCCAATTACGTTGACCGCGGCCCCCAGGGCATAGCGATGAAACAGGTAGACCAAAGGCAGGCGCGAAGCGAACATTGAATTAGGTTCGCCGGGACGCAGCATACCTGGGCTGTAGTGCGCCAGCAAAGCGTCTCTCACCGGAAGCACTTGCTTCAGCCAGGCCACCGGATCGGGACCGTCATCATAGGAATTCCAGCGCGGATCGTAAGTATTGCCCCAGACGATTCCTTTCGCAATCGCGGCCTTCACCATCGCATCCCGGCGAGCGCTTTCGTTGTTATCAGTCCCCGGCTTGCCCTGGCTGTATCCCCACTCGATGGCAAAGCGGTCGTAACTGCCCGCGCCCTGCATGTAAGCGTCGGAGAGATCGGCGGTGCCATCGGCGCGAATCTTTACTCGCGGAGCGAAGTAATCCATTACCGAACCGCGATCGTAGGTACTGGCAACGAAGTTATGCTCCAGGCCCAGCACGTGGCCCATTTCGTGACAGGTGAGCAGGGCCAGGCGCTTCAGCATTACCTGTTCTTCTTTGGTTTGGGGATCCAGATTATCGAGCGCGGCGAATGCATCCAGCGCGGGCTCTCCCTGTTCGCGGCCCGCGGGCATCGTAGATTCCCAGTAATTATTTACGGTACGCATGCGGTGAGAATCAAGCTGCACCACCGCGTGAATGATTTCGCCGGTGCGCGGATCGACGTGGCTCTGGCCCACCGACCATCCTCGTCCCGAGCGGTTTGTCCATTGAATCGTGGGATAGCGAATGTCCATCGGGTCCGCGCCGTCCGGCAAATCCTCGATGCGCAGTGCGTTGCTGAATCCCGCCTGTTCGAAGGCGGCATTCCACCACAACGCGCCCATGCGCGCCGCTGAACGAATTGGTTCTGGAATGGCGCGGTCGAGATAAAACACGATCGGTTTTACCGGATCGCTCAGCGCCGCGTTTGGATCTTTCTTCTGCAGGCGCCATCGGTTTACCAGGTAACGCGTGAGCGGACGATCATAGGGCTGGGAAAAATCCTGAAAACTTGCACTGATAAATCCGACGCGGAGATCCTGGTCCAGAATTTCGTAACCCGGAGCCGGCATGGCCACAAAGGAGTGATGCTCGCGAAGGGTGAGCGTGTGCGGGTCGGGCTGATTCAAGTCGCTTTCGGAATCCGTGGTGAAAGTGAGCAGCGCTTCCACTTCTGTGTTCAGCGGAAAACTGCCGGTGTGCTCGAGGTCAATGACGCTGCGGTCGGCGTCCATCTTCCAGTCGGCTGCCCTGGACGATTGTTCGCGGATGATCGCGCCGCCCACGGCGCGGCTGGGCCGGCGCAACTGGGAGAGCAGATCAAACCCGTCGCGGACCAGCAGGCTGTCGGCATTCACCAGTACCGTGCCGTTCTGCTCTGCCTCCACCGGAAGCGACGCCAGTACCGAAGTTGGGAAACTGTACTCCACCGAATGCTGCAACGCGGGCGCTCCCTGCGGAGCGCGGAAATTGCTGTTCTCTTCAATCACCAGAACCCGCATTCCCACCCGGCGAAAACGGCACACCGATCCAGCCCCGAAAGAACTTCGGTCGGCGAATGCTTCAATGGAACCGACGCCGCTACCCAGGCCGGTGAAATAGAGAAACTCGTTCTGCAGGGTCGTGGGCGAAAGTTCGAATAAGATGTCGCCTTTCTTCTCGTCCCAGTAAAAAGGGAAAAAGCCATCGTGCCGCTGCAATCCGGCGGTGCGAGCCGGCAGCCCGGAACTTTCGCCGGCTGGCTTGGGCGCAGTCTCGGCGCCGGCGCGGCCGGCATTCACAATCAGCCATAACAGCAACAGGAAAACGTGTGCTTTATACATAAACTCTGTCTTATACATCAGCAGCGGGCGCGGCCTCAATGCGAAGCCAGGAAAGGCAATATTCCTCATGCTATCCTCACTAACGGAGGGATGCGTGAGTGGTTGAAACGGGCGGTCTTGAAAACCGCTGTGCCGGAAACGGTACCGGGGGTTCGAATCCCTCTCCCTCCGCCACACAGTCTGGGTTGCAGAGAAACTGAGGCGCCTTTTGCCGCGAAATACCCACAAAATGCCCGTATTTCACAATATTTCGCCCGCAAAGCGGACTGGAGAGAACGGACTACGCGGGATCGAATGGCATCGATCTGCCGGCCTTTCTCTGGACGGCCTTTGCGCAGTCCGGTTTCAATGACTTAAGCGAGCGAATGCAACGCGATCACAAACCGATGATGTGGCGAAACTGACTTGACTTGAGCCTTTGGGAATGCCTTTCATCGCTTCCCCCAAGCGCGTTTCTCGGTACTAATCTTACGTACGGACCGATAACTGTCCCTGCTAGAGTGAATGGCGCCTATTCACCGAGCTTTCTCCGTCGAGCACGTTTGCAGTCCGGTTAGAGATGAAGCCAGGCGAACGCAATGCGATCGTGAAGCGAGGTTGCGGCGAAGGTGAGTTGACTTGAAGCCATTTCTCAACTTTGGAAGGCTTATTCCACCGCTGTGCCTTGCCGATGGCTAGCGGCTTCCCAGAACTGATGATCGGAAATCGTACATCTTGTGACCCGCCAGTGACCGGAAAATACTCCCCGGCAAGTTAATTGCGCTTTCCTTCCGAATATATTTGGTCCCGAGAAACCAAGCCGCACCACCTTTCAAAACAGGTTTTTGAGCATTCCTATACATATTTCCTGTGGTACGCCCATCGCGACGCCACTGCGTTGCACCTCCCGACAAGTTTCCGGCTGCGTGTGTAGGCGTGTACCCCACTGTAGTCTGTCTCAATACTCCTTTTGGGAAGATCTTTCACGAAAAAGATCTGGAGAAAGCTACACCAGCCTGCACGGCTACACCCGGAACAACGACTCTGGCTCGGTGTCGCAAAGTAGTATTCGAGGGAAAAGAAGGCCTAGAATTGGTTTCTTATGAACGTACCCAAATACCGGAATACAGAACATTCCGCAGTAATTCATAGTGCGTCCAATCAGCGTTTCGAAATCAAGATAGATGACCATCTTTCCGTGCTCGAATATACATTCAAGAATCACCGATTATTTTTGACACACACAGAAGTTCCACCCGACCTCCAAGACCAAGGCTTGGGTTCGAAGTTGGCGCATGCTGCGCTTGAATATGCACGCCAAAATAATTTGAGCGTCGTTGCGATTTGCCCTTTTGTCCAAGAATATGTAAACAGTCATCCCGAATACCAGTCATTCGTGACCACTTCGGGAGCTTGAACCGGCATCTTGCTGTGACAGGTGAGGATTTGAACGTTGAGCAAAGACTGCGACCGCCGAAACCGAGTTCGATTAAGTTATGCCAAATGCCCAAGACCCGACCGATCTGGCGGGACATCTTAACGGTGCCCTCATTAGTGTCTGGCAGCAGACGTTAGTTGAGAATGCCAAGATCGTTGAACTGGAGGGCAGGCGCTATTTCGTCAAGCAAACGTCGCGGCACCGCCTTCGTCAAATCGACTTCACATTCGACGGAGAAGAATGGCGGGGACTTGAACAGAACCCGGCGACCGGCTCACGGTGGGCGAAAATGGCTCGCGAAGGCAAGAAGGTCATGCAGCTCCTAAGGAAGGGGCGCTACGTGGCCGTGGTTGTCAACGGTCAGGTCTTTACATACAAATCGTGATAGTTCTAGGAGCAGTGGTATGACCGGGAGGTCGTCGAGTTGGCCGGCATTGGATAGCTGATCCGAGAAACAGATTGATCGCGTCGCAGCAAGTTCCCGTCATACTGTGACCATCTTCGCCGACCAGTTCTTTACAAATGCTCCGAAGCGGTCAAGCGCCTTGGAGAAATTGTCTCCGGCGGCGGCAAAACCCAGGCGGAAATGCGAAGGCGCGTCGAAGCAATCGCCGGGAGCCAGCAGGATCCCACTGTCGGCGGCAGCCTGGCAGAACGCGCGGCCGTTCTCCCCGCTTACCAGCCAAGGAAACGCAGTCATGCCGCCTTGCGGCGGAATCCAGCCAAGTACTTCGCGATGATCCACCATGAAGCGCTCGAGGAACTTGAGGTTTCGGGAGGCGACTTCCTGGGTCTTTCCGAGCACGATGTCACGTTTGCGGATTGCGATCTCCGAAAGAATTTCTCCCGTGGTGGTGTTGCAGATCGAGAAATAGGCGCGCGCCGTCCAGTATTGCTGTCGGCGCCGGGCATCGTGCTCGATCATCCATCCCGTCCGCACGCCGGCAATCGAAAATGCCTTCGACAGGTCTGCGATCACGGTGGCGTGCGGCAGCCGCGCCGCCGATTTCGTTTGCTTTTCGTGGTAGATGGGATGGTAGACCTCGTCACTCACCAGCTGAATCCCTCGCTCGGCGGTGAAGTCATGCAGGGCTTCCATTTCCGCGTCGCCGATGGTCGCGCCCGTCGGATTGTGCGGGCTGTTGACCAATATGAGTTTGGTCTTTGAGTCGGAGAGCTGCTTGATCTCGTCGGGATCGATGCGGAAGCCGTTCTCGCGGCGCACGCGATAGAAGCGGGTTTCCAAGCCTAGAGATTCCGGAAGCGCCGAAAAAGTAGTGAATCCAGGTTGCGGAATGATTACGTTCGCGCCGGGCTCGGCGGCGAGCCACATCAAAGCGACGAGCGCTTCGGAGGCGCCGGTCACGATTTGGACGGCCTCTACCGGGACATGCTGCATTTCAGCAATCGCCTCACGCAGACTGTCGGAGCCGGCGGGTCGGCTGTAGACCAGCTTGTGGTTCAGGAAGCGGTGGCGCGTTTCGTCGTCGGCAAGGGCGAGGATGTTGTTTACGGTCCAGGTCGGTCCGGTGCTCGCAGCGAGGTTAAATTCTATATCGTGTTCATACTGGTCGAGCCAAACATCAAGCAGGAAGGGCTTGAGTTGCATGCGAGCACCTCGAATGAGAAGTCGGTTCCTGTTAGTTGATTCTGCGAGGCAGCGTACGGATGATTTTTTAGTTTACAGTGATGAGAATCCAGCGCCCTAAACAGTTCGCCGTAAACTTAGGTTGAGCGGCCTCAGAAGGCTAACGCCCGCCTCCTGTCGCGTTCAAACTTACTTCCGACGGGGCTAGTTAGGACCTCTAAATTCCCTCTGTAGTTACAATTGCACAGTAAATGGCTCTCTAGCTGTTTACAATTGGCTCTCTCAATCAAGTAAGTGGAAAATGTTCATGAGTAGAATCGGGGACAGTCGGGCGGTCGGAAGCGCCGTGTCGGATGCGGGTCGATACAGTCACGCGGCTTGTTCCAAGACCCAAACATTCGATGAGGGGAAGATCCTTCCACTTTGCGCTAATCGCAATTGTCCCAACAAAGGGGCTAATTGGGTTCTGGAAGAGAAATTCACGTCGGAGAGTTGACTGCCCAGATGTTGGGAGTCCCTTCCCGTCCCAAGAAAATTTTCTCTTCGCGCTGCACTGCCGCGCCGCTGGCCGAACCCAGCCAGGGCTGGCGGTGATAACAACTGCAGGTAATGAAATGAAGATCTCCCGCGCCACAATATCGCTTAAGGTTGCTTGGGCACGGGAAATCCTAGGACAGCGGGCGCACAGCTGGTCTGTGACACATGACCCAATAAAAACATTCAACTCAGAGACTATGGACCGATCCCACTTCTCGCAAAGAGCGCGACAAATGGGGCACCCGATCTCGCTTCCGCTACTTTCGAGATGTGGGCCACCCGCCTGTCGGCGCCGAACAAGGCGAGCTTATTGCTGAGTGTTTTGCTGGCCCTTAATAACTCTTGCCAAATCCTGATGATCGATTTGGAAGACGATCGAGAATGCGTCTCCCTGCTCTTGCACCAGAACGTAGGTTGCAGATGCCTCCACATGTTTGCTGGCGGATGCATTCCGAAGCTTCATCCGCCATACCACGGTCGCGAGCAGATACTTGGAATCCAGAGGGTGCGCCTCCACAGTCTGAAGTTGGGTTTCAGAGAAGCCCATTGAAGAAAAGTGCGCCTTCATTTTGGGAACGACCTTGAGGAAGTCCTCCTTTTTGACCGCTTGAACGCCATTGGGTCCACCAAACATGAACGTATCCGCGTACAAGCCACCGATCCCGGATATATCGGAAGAGGAGTTTGCTTTCTCATACTTCAAGAAGAACTCTTTGACTCGTTGATCCATATCTCCCTCACTTTTGTGTCCAGTAATTCGGTCACCGGCTTCTTTGATTTCGGATTTCGCAGTGGGCTTGGCGAGGAGGAGCGTGCCCGTTATTACAACCACAATCCCGATGATTGCTACACGAATTTCATTCATTCGAATTATCCTCAGACCGATGATCCCCATTCTGACAATCAGCACTAGGGGTCTCTGACGCAAATCGGGCTTTAGCATTATACCACATTCTGAGACGAAACACAATGGGTCCAGGGATTCGGCCACCGCGACATGCCCGAGGCCGCACGTGCCATTTCTGGCTGGAGGGGTGGTTGCCTCGACCCAACTGTTTGCTCAACCTACAGCAATGGAATAGACTTGCGGCGCTTCAAGCAGTCCATTCTTGCTTCGCAAATCGGAGACAACATGAAAAAAAGATCGGTACTTCTCACGATGTTAGTGTGCTTTGCCGGATTATCTCTAAGCTTCGCCCAGAACCCGCAAATGGGTACCTGGAAGCTGAACGAAGCTAAATCAAAGATCGCGGCTGGGATGATGAAAAATTCCACCGTCACTTACGCCGAGGATGGTGACAACGTCAAGGTCACCACCGACGGGACCAACGGCGACGGTAGCCCTTTGCATACGGAGTGGACGGGTAAGTTCGATGGCAAAGACTATCCTCTGACCGGCGACCCGGTTGCGGACACGCGGTCCTATAAGAAGGTTGACGATCACACCTTGACTCTGGAAAACAAAAAAGGTGGAAGCGTTACCACCAGCGGGCGTGTCGTGGTGTCCGCAGACGGCAAGAAGCGCACCTTAACCTCATCCGGCAAGAATTCGGCGGGCAAGAAAGTTACCAGCACTGCGGTGTACGACAAGCAATAGTTTGAGTTGGGCTGCACGCTTCGTATCTGCGCGCTCGAAGTGCGATACGGTCCCGTGTGGTCCAAATCCCAGGACGAATAACGCACGGACTGCACTCATATAGGCCGATCCTGATGGCATTTGTATAGCGGGTTGTGTTTCGCCGAGTGCGAGCCTACGCCATGCCTGCGGAGTGCAGTTCTGCGGACCGTTTTGCCGGACCAGCGCGATCAGAGTGACACCAAGCCAGCAAAGATCAATCCCACCGCAACCAACACAACCCTTCAGCGAGCGCTCTCGCGCTCGGCGGGCTATCCTTTCTGAAAACTGAAAATCGTGAAGAGCTCTTCTTTGCACGGGCCCTTCGTGGAAGCTAGCGAAGGAAATGTTAGGCCGGGCTAAAACGCGGTCTGTGGCGCTTCACGAAGTTGCAAACTGTCCCCGGTAAGCTGCATGCTGTTGGCCATGCCGGAGTTGCCGGATATCACCGCCTACATTGGCGCGCTTGAATCGCGGATCGTCGGGCAGCCTTTGCAGAAGGTGCGCCTGGCGAGCGCATTTCTGTTGCGGACGGTGCAGCCGCCGCTTGCGAGTGCGGAAGGCCGGATGGTGCACGAGTTGCGGCGGGTGGGCAAGCGCATCGCGATCGGGTTGGAAGGCGACCTGTGGCTGGTGCTGCATTTGATGATTGCCGGGCGCCTCCACTGGAAGGCTGCGGGGGTCCAAGCTGGCGGGCCGCAATCAGTTGGCCGCTTTCGATTTTCCCAACGGCACGCTGGTGCTCACCGAAGCCGGCGCAAAGCGACGCGCGTCGTTGCATGTGCTGGCCGGAGAACAGGCATTGCGCGACATGGATCCCGGAGGAATTGATATCTTTTCCAGCGATCTCGAAACCTTTCGCGCGGCGCTCACGGCGGAGAACCGTACCCTCAAGCGGGCGCTTACCGATCCGCGAGTGCTGGACGGGATTGGCAATGCCTACTCGGACGAGATTCTGCACGCGGCGCAGTTGTCCCCAATCACGTTGACGCAAAAACTGCGGCCCGAGGAAGTCGAGCGGCTGTTGCTGGAGGCGCGACGAACGTTGCAGCTTTGGATCGATCGCCTGGGTGAGGAAGCGAAGAAGGGTTTTCCGGAAAAGGTTACAGCGTTTCGTAAAGGCATGGCGGTCCATGGACGCTACGGGGAACCGTGCCCGCGATGCGGGGAAAACGTTTTGCGGATTCGTTATGCGGACAAAGAAACCAACTACTGCGCCCCTTGCCAGACTGGAGGAAGGGTCCTGGCGGACCGCAGCCTGTCGCGGCTTCTGGGAGCCGACTGGCCGCGCACCCTGGAGGAGTTGGAGACCCTTAAACGGCGTTGACGCGATTACGCATTGGCTGTTCGTTCATCGATGTTGCTATCGCCGAACGGCGTAAGACTGCGATAACGCAACGTGAAATGTGCGCGCCCGCAGCTCCTTAAATGGTCTGAATCCTATCCCCGCCATTTCGTTGACTTGCCGCTCGGCCACCCCTAACATGTCAGCACTCAAGTTCGTGCCCTTCTAATCAGGCCTCTGCTCGTGCAAACATGATAGGACAAACCATTTCGCACTACCGGATTGTCGAAAAGCTGGGCAGCGGTGGAATGGGCGTCGTCTACAAGGCCGAAGATACGCGCCTCGGCCGTTTTGTCGCTCTCAAATTTCTTCCCGACGACATCGCTCAGGACCACCAGGCACTGGAGCGTTTCCGTCGTGAAGCCAAATCCGCCTCTGCTCTGAACCATCCTAATATTTGCACCATCTACGATATCGGCGAAGAAAACGGGCGCGCCTTCATTGCCATGGAGTTTCTGGACGGCATCACCCTGAAACACTCCATCGGCAATCGTCCGCTGGCGGCGGATACCCTGCTTTCGCTCGCCATCGAAATTGCCGAAGCTCTCGAAGCCGCTCACAGCAAAGGCATCATCCATCGCGACATCAAGCCGGCCAACATTTTCGTCACCCGGCAGGGCCATGCCAAGATTCTGGATTTCGGTTTGGCGAAGTTAACTCCCGATCGTTTGGGCGCGGCCCCGCGCAATGTCGCCGCCGAACTCACCTTGGACGGGGACGACCCGCGCCTCACCAGTCCGGGCGCAGCCGTGGGCACGGTTGCCTACATGTCTCCGGAACAGGCCGCCGGCGAGGAACTGGATGCCCGCAGCGACATCTTCTCTTTCGGCGCAGTGCTCTACGAAATGTCCACGGGGACGGCTGCGTTCACTGGCAATACTTCAGCGATGGTATTTGACGCGATACTGCACAAGGCGCCACTCGCACCCGCCCGCCTCAATCCGGCAATTCCGGCCGAGATCGAGCGCATCGTCAATAAGGCCCTGGAGAAGGACCGCAAGCTGCGCTACCACACTTCATCCGAGTTAACTGTCGACTTGAAACGCCTGAAGCGGGAGTTCGATTCCGGACGTTCGGGCTCGCTCCCGATTTCAACCCCGGCGGTCACTCCGCCCCATAGCTCCTGGCTGAAAATTTCAGTCGTCGCGATTGCAGTTCTGATGGCCGGGTCTCTTCTGTATCTTCTGCGCCCCACTCTGCCGCCTGCAACCATCACTGGGTCTACCCAAATCACGCACGACGGTTCTGCCAAGGCAATTCTTGGTCAGGTAGCTCCGACAGTGCTGACCGACGGGCCACGACTGTACGTACAGGAAAATTTGAACGGCCGCTTTATTGTGGCCCAGGTTTCCACCAATGGAGGCGAGAGTGTCCCAATTAATACCCCGTTTCCCAATGTCTCCCTGGCCAACCTTTCTCCGGACAAATCAGAACTGATGGTGGGCAGCTTTACCGGTACGGAAATGGATCAACCCCTGTGGTCTATCCCGCTGCCGGGCGGCTCGCCCCGCAGACTGACAGACGTTAGCGGGCAGGATGTTACCTGGACGGCGGACGGCGGGCTTCTGATTTCCCACGCCAATGGTCTGGTGATCACGGCTCCCAATGGCGTCGGCCCCCGTCAATTTCTGACTTTCCAGGAATCGTTCACAACCGCGTATTGGCTACGCTTCTCCCCGGACGGAAAGGTTCTGCGATTTTCGGTGGCGGATAAAATCGCTATCGCCTGGGAGAAGTCTCCAGCACCGGCTCCAACTATCATCTGCTGTTTCCTGACTGGCATCCTGCGGACTTCATGCAGCATGGGAACTGGACGCCCGATGGAGAATTCTTCCTGTTTCAAGTCGTCCACAATGGTCGTTCCGATATCTGGGCGGTTCGCGAGAAGGGAGACCTGTTCCACAAAGTCAGCCGTGAGCCTTTTCAGTTGACCTCCGGTCCTTTAAGTTTTCACTCTCCTCAGCCCAGCCTGGATGGCAAGAAGATTTATGTGATCGGAGAACAGCCGCGCGCGGAGTTGGTGCGCTATGACGCAAAATCGAATCAATTCCTTCCTTATCTCGGTGGCATCTCCGTGGGGAATGTGAGCTTTTCTCCCGACGGCAAGTGGATATCGTATATCTCTTATCCCGAACCCGAACTCTGGCGCAGCCGGGCTGATGGCAGTGAAAAGCTGAAACTTACGTCAACTCCACTTTTTGTTGCGACGGCCAGCTGGTCGCCGGACAGTCGGGAGATCGCTTTTTCAGGTAATCCGCCCGGCTTGCGACAAGACCTCTATATCGTTTCCGTCGATGGCGGTACGCCGCGCAAAATCAACGCCGGCGAGCGCAATGTGACCCGCGTAAGCTGGGCCCCCGATGGACACTCTATCGCCTTCGGCGATGCGTCGTCCCCCAGTGACGGAATGGTGCGCACTTTCGATTTACAAAACCAGAAGATCGTTACTCTCCCGGATTCTCCGGATGGGCAACGGCTGCTTTCGCCGGCGCGCTCACCTCAGGGAAACCTGCTGGTTGCCAGCTACCCAGGACGGACAGAAGATGATGCTCTTCGATTTCACAACCCAGAAGTGGTCAGGACTGGCCAGTACCCAGGTAGGGTCAACCCAGTGGTCACGCGACAGCCAGTACGTTTATTTCGACAATGGGGCCAGTCCCAGCCCGGCCATCTATCGCGTGCGCGTCGCCGATCGCAAACTGGAGCAGGTATGCAGCCTGAAAGAGGTTCGCCGGACGGTCACCTTTTGGTCAGCCTGGATGGGTCTGACCCCAGACGGTGCCCCGCTCATCATGCGAGACACGGGGACACAAGAAGTTTACGCACTGGATTTCCACGTGCCATAGTCGATGGGTGGGAAGTGAATGTAAACGTCTGTCGAAAGTACGCACTTTACGCAAGGGCGTGCTTCAAAGAACTAAATGGTCCACTTTATTTTTCTAGAAAAGTCTAGTCCAGGAAAAAGCCAGCGGAAGGCTGGGCGAATTACTCATCAGCGGGATTGCCTATGAACCTGCTTGCGAGAATTCTGCTCAGCTTCGTTGGCTGCTGCTGGCTTATACAAGTTGGCTTGGCATGGCCCCGCCGCTACGCAAGTCCTCTTTGGGCTTGGTTAAGGATCGTGTCGGGAATAGCAATATTTTTGTGGTCGGAGCTAATGGTATGGCGTCCAGAGACACCATACGTCGACTATCTGTTCTACGGTGGATTGCTTGTGTACGTCGTCAAGTTTTTTGTAAAGCGCAAAATTTTAATCCCCGATTTCTGATCGCCTTGCGTAAAGTGCATAGTTCCTTCGTCCCGTTAAAGACAGCAGTCGATTGCAACCGTGCATGTGCAGTGATGGATGGACGGGATCGCGAATTATTACTGCAGCTTCGCGTACTCCGCCTTAGCGACTTTTAAGACTGGAACGTCAGCGTCCGCATCCTTCCATAACGCCAGAAAGTCCTGATAAGCGGCTTTGGCCTTGGCGCTGTCCCCGGTGATTGCGTAAGCCCGGCCCAGCCCCAATTTCGCCAGCGGATGCTCGACGCCTGTGGGATCGATTCCCCGATGATCCACGATCTTTTGAAATTCCGCTGCCGCCTCCGGCCCGCGCTTCGCCTGCAGGTAAGCCAGACCTCGAACGTAGATGGGAAACAGCCCCTGGCTGTTGCCAAGTTCATAAGGCGTCGCTGCGCGAAGCGCCTCTATCGCCTGCTCCGGAGCCTTGCGATTCATTGTCGCCAGCGCGGTTACCGATGGGATTCCTACATTGTGCAGAAGCGTGTCATTAGGGAAACGCCGCCCAAGTTCTTCCACGATGCTCTGCGCGCGGCTTCCATCTCCCGATATGGCTAAGGCTTCCGCCACGGCCACCATGTTGCTGCGGCCATGCGCGAGTGTGGAACTGGCCGCCGCCAGTTCACGAGCCTTGGAAGCGTTTTCGACTAAGGCCTGTACGAGAGCCCAGCTTGCCTTGGTGTCGGCTGTGGTTCCCTTGAATCCCAGGCGGTCGCTCACCTGCACCGAACGCTGTACCAGTTCCTCGGCCTTCTGCATCTGCCCGTGTGCGGCCGCCGCGCTCGCTGCGTCGATGAGCAGCAGGTATTCACTGGGCTTACCCTCAGCCCATTTCACTTCGCGCTGCATTCCCTCGGCATCGTTGGTCAGATAGGCGAGTTGATGGAGCTGTTGGTGAATGAACAGGTTGTCCGCTTTGGCATCGACTGCCCGTTGCAGCGTAGACCGCGCTTCCTCCAGGCGGTTAAGAGCCACATAGCCTGCGGCAGTGTGCGAGTAGCCAAAGGGAGAAGCGGGCTCAATGCGAGAAAATTTGTCTCCGAACTCAATGGCCTTGTCGTACTGCCCGTAAAAAAGGTCATACAACAGCGACAGATTGGTATACGGGGTGCCATCGTTCGGATAGGCACGGATAGCCGACTCGAGATCTTCCCGGTCTTTTTCGATGTCGCCGCTCGACGTATAGAAGTGGTCATCGATGTAGAAGCGCTCGCGCTCACTCACGCGTCCGCGCAAGTCGAAGGCTTTTTGGGCCGCTTCTACCCCTCGATCCTCTTCGCCGAGGTTGGTATAGATGGCTGACAGTCGCGCATAAGCCATGGCGAAGTTAGGATCCAACTCAAGAGCATGCTGAAATAGAGGAATGGACTCGGCTTCACCTCCGCCATTGCGCAACCCGTCGGCTGCAGCGTAGGCCTTGAGCGCTTCCAGCGACGAAGTCGTCGCTTCCGTCACCGGCGTGTCGAACTTCTGAATCGACGCCACCGACTCACCCAGCTTCCCACGCAGGCTGGAGGCCGCCTTCCCGACCGTCGGCAGGACCGCTTCTTTGCTTGCCGCGGTCACCTGCTCGCGCGCCAGTGAAGCACCGGTTCCGCAGTTGGTGGCATCCAGAGCAATCACGTACTGGCTGCCCAGAGCCGCAATCGAGCCGCTCAACATGGCCTTGATGTTCTCTCGTTCACAGATTTCGCGGGCCACGCCACCGGTCACTCGCTCATCGACGGCCCGCCCCATGAACTGCAGGGCTTGGCGAACAGTCTGATCAGGCACGATGTTGAGGTAGGGTGACTGCTCCAACTGCACTGCCAGCGCCTGCTTGAGGGTGCCGTCAAAGACCGGGTCGCCGGTGGTGTTCACGAAATCCGCGAGCAGGATTGAGTCTTTCTCAGTGAGTTGCTGCCCCGTGCGCGATCGCCAGTACAACCCACCCCCCAGCAAAGCCGCAATCACCACAACAGCGGCCACGATCGCCAGTAGTCGCGAACGGGGAGGCGAGCGTAGCTCGTCAGGCTGGTGTGGCGCGGACCTGCCCTGAGCGTCAGTCGAAGGGGCTCCCGCCCGCAAAGCCGACAATGAGGGAGAGATTGCGACAGCCCTATTTCCGGACGATCCCGAAGCAATCGCAGACGATGGAGACGAAAGAGCGGCTTGAGACATCCCCGATAGTTCCGCCGGCTCTTCCGCCGCCACTCTCTTGCCCGATCCGGAATCGCGCTTCAGGCGCTGCAGCTCAGCGCGCATCTCCGAGGCATGCTGGTAGCGCAGCTCACGATCCTTCTCCAGCGCGCGGTTGATGATCCGTTCCAGCTCCGGCGGAACGTCCGGGTGAAGACGGATCGGCGAGGTTGGCGTCCTCTCCAGAATGGCGTGGAAAATGACCGCCGAAGTTTCCCCCCGGAACGGCAACGCTCCGGTCGCCATTTCGTAGAGTACCGCGCCAAACGAAAAAAGATCGCTGCGCGGATCGAGTTCCTTGCCCCGCGCCTGCTCCGGCGACATGTACGACATCGTTCCCAGCGCCGTCCCAGGGCTGGTCAGATGCTGCTCGTCCATGGTCGGCATCGAAGACCCGGCTTCATTCTCACGGCGTTTCTGCTGGGCAGTCACCTTGGCCAGACCAAAGTCCAGAATCTTGGCGTGACCGCGCCGGGTCACGAAAATGTTGGCCGGCTTGATGTCGCGATGCACGATGCCTTCGGCGTGCGCCGCGTCCAGCGCATCCGCCATTTCGATGCCCAGCGCCAGCAAGTGTTTCCAGTTCCATGGGGCGGCCGGAGATCGAATGCTTCAACGTCTCGCCCTCCAGATACTCCATGGCAATGAAGGCTTGCCCGCTCTGCTCGTCGATTTCGTAGATGGTGCAAATGTTTGGATGGTTCAAGGCGGAAGCGGCCTGCGCCTCGCGCTGGAAGCGGCTGAGCGCTTGCGGGTCCTGGGCGACTTCGTCAGGCAGGAATTTCAAAGCGACGAAGCGGCGAAGTTTGATGTCCTCGGCTTTATAGACCACGCCCATGCCGCCACCGCCAAGCTTCTCCACGATGCGGTAGTGCGAGATGGTCTGCCCGATCATTGTTTGCGCCTGATCATTGGCAAGCATCCTATGGCGGAAGCGCGGGCTAGTCAATGAAGGGCGGTGATTTGACCGCGGCTCAGAAGAGCTGTTGGCGTACGGCTCCCAACGCACGTTTTGACCACAGGATTTTCTGATCCCACTTTCAGCCGCAATCGCCGATTGCAATAGCTACGGAAGGTTCTGCTAGACTTGCACGCCTCAACCATCGGTCAACCCGCGAAGTCAAACCAGATCGAGGCACTGAATGAAACTGTCCAGGCACCGCGTACTCCTCTGCGGGATTCTTTCCCCTGTGTTCGCTGTGATTCTGTATGTGCTCGTCTACGGGACGTTGACGCGCTACAGCACGGATCTTGAAAAGGATTGGCTATTTCGATTGTCCCTGGCGGCAATCGCGATGACCATCCCGTTTTTTGCAACCATTGCCCTTGCGCTGAAAGCCCGACGTACGGGCGAATTTTCCTTGTCCGCGAAAATAGGGGTCCTGCTTGCGATTCTCTCGCTCGGACTTGCGGCATCTCCAATTCGCGACGGCCTTCTCCGCTCGAGGCAGACGCGAAACATGGCAATGCACAATGTGGCTGCGCCGCTGTTTGACACCGCGGACATCAACGGAAATCCGGAACGCCTCGGTGATCAGGCCGGTAAAGTCGTGCTGATCAACATATGGGCGACCTGGTGCGGGCCTTGCCGCAGCGAGATGCCTAAGCTGGACCAACTTTACCGGAATCGAAAAGACAAAGGGCTGATCGTGTTTGGAATATCGGACGAAGATGTGGCAGTGCAGCAGAAATACCTGCAACAGGTTCCAGTGAGCTACCCGCTGTTAACCGTGAAAGGGACGGTGCCCAGTCTCTACCGCGACATCGCTCGCTATCCGGCAGTTTTTTTAATCGACCGCAGCGGACGACTGCAGCCCGCCCCCGGCCCCGATCAACCCTTCGAGAAGCTCGAAGCAGCCGTGGAGGCCCTGCTAGGCAGCCAATCATAGGCGATGTGATTGAACCAGCGCTTGCGTATCCATCCGCTCCCAAACCAATGACGTCATGCGGAGCCTGCGAAGCATCCGGGGTTGAAGCGGATTGCGGCGTCCGTGACCGTACACGCAAGATCCTTCGAGACTTCGTCTTTCAGGATGACGTCAAAATGGGATGATGAAGTCGAACCGGGTCTTGCTTGCTGCCTGTCGCTCACTTCCTGACGATCCCCAAACGAATGACGTCATCACTGAGCCAGCGAAGCATCTGGCGTGAAGCTGGTATGAGATTGCGGTCGGTGACAGCCCACGCCCGGAGATCGCTCCACATTGCGTGACCATGCCGGACGTTCCGCGCAATCAAACTTCAAGCTGCTATCATTTTTCTCATGGCTACAGTACAAACTTGGGATCCGGCGTCTTACGCTCGAAACGCGCGATTCGTATCCGACCTCGGGTCGCCTGTCGTGGATTTGCTGGCGCCAAGGCCCGGCGAAAGAATCCTCGATCTTGGTTGCGGGGACGGCGTACTGACGAAAAAACTTGTGGACCTGGGGTGTGAAGTGGTCGCGGTCGATTCCAGCCTCCCGCAGGTCGAAGCCGCCAGGAAACTCGGCTTGAACGCGCACGTGATCAGCGGCGAAGACCTGCAATACAAAGAGGAATTCGATGCTGTGTTCAGTAATGCCGTGCTGCACTGGATCAAGCGCGCAGATTTGGTGCTGGCCGGAGTTTATCGTTCTTTGAAACCAGGCGGGCGATTTGTCGCTGAATGCGGAGGCCACGGGTGCGTTCACAAGATTCGGATGGCCCTGGTTCAAGCCTTGGACCGTCGTGGATTCGATGGCGAGGCTCGCGTGCCGTGGTATTTCCCCACGCCCGGAGACTACGCCACCCGGCTGGAGCGCGCAGGATTTCGCGTCGATAGCATTGCGCTGATCCCGCGTCCGACTCCCTTGCCTGGCGACGTCGCTGGCTGGTTGGAAACTTTTGCTCTCGATTTTTTTCAAGGCTTTTCCGACGAAGGTCGCAGCGAGTATCTGCAGGAGGTTCGGAGAGTCCTGGAACCCCAACTTCGCGATGCGAACGGAATTTGGGTGGCCGACTACGTACGACTGCGATTCGCGGCCACCAAGGCTCCTGATTCCGAGTCGTAGGCAACGAAAGTCCCCGCGGATTGCGCTTTATTTCTTTCTTTGAAATGATTTACTAAATAGAGCGCCCTTGGATCTCCGCGAAGTCGCGTTGTTTGTGGGGGGAACCGTCGAACACTGAGAGTATTCCGCGTTTTGACCAACCGTCGAATCGCGAAAGCTAATCGACAAAAGCCTGCTAGTACTCTTCATCTCGCTTTGTAATTGATGAAGCCGCCAATAGTATCGCAAGAGTCTTCTGAAGGGAACACGCAGTACTCCTCGGTTTTCGGGTGGATTCACTGAAACGACCGCTCATATTCGGTCTGGCTGACTCTTCGAGGTGTTCCATTTACGTCGTACAGTCTTTCGGGCGGTTTACCCGCACGTAGCAGGTCGACCGAAATCCACTCATGTTCTCCATGATCGGTAGCTTGGTTCTTTGCCGCTATCACAAGTTTATCCCCTACCTGAACTTCGAAGTGATCGCCCGGCGTGCGACGTATTTCGCGCACAAACCATCCATTTATCCTCTGATTGTTGAAATTACCGCGAAAGAGACCGTTCGTACCGTCATGTCTCCGTTGTTCTGCTTCCGTTGCTGGCTCGAAACCCCTTTGCGTCCATTTGCACAGAATTCCGCCGGAGCAAATGCCGTAGAAGCCGTCGTCGAATGGAGTCAGCAAATCAACCGC
Source organism: Terriglobia bacterium (assembly GCA_963733545.1). Lineage (GTDB taxonomy): Bacteria > Acidobacteriota > Terriglobia > Terriglobales > Acidobacteriaceae > JAIQFF01. The sequence continues at coordinate 628,063 of CAVTDQ010000007.1, read as the reverse complement.
GTTGCCACCTTGTTGGTCATAGTCTATGACGTGGCGTTCCACTCCTGAAGGCGTCACGCGCATCACTGTACTGATGGCTCGTTGATCGCTGGGTGAGGGTGGGGAATTGAAGTATTCGCCCAGTACGACTAGTGGGTACTTTAAATAACTAAAACGATAACCGGTGTGGCCTGAACCGAGGAACAAATACGCTTCATCACCCTTCGAATACACCGTCGCCCCACTGTGATCAGACAAATAATATTCCTGCAAAGACCCCATTAAGACTAGTGCGAAAATGGCACCCACGAACAAGCCGAACGTTACCAAGAACAGAACGGTGACCTTTTTCTTTTCCATGCTGCCTCAATTACAGGTTGTAGACTGGCGCACGTTGTCCAGAATGTAATTCGTAAAATCCTTGTCGTAGTCCCAATACCCATTTAGGAGCATGATGGGCCGGCAGGATAATTCTTAAGCCTGTTGGGGTCGGCGAAGAATACGACCGCTTCTTGGAAAGTCTTTGGTTGCTTGCGATTGCGTCCATGTAGCTAATAAGGTGGATTGCTTGATTAGACAAGTAAATTATTACTCTAAATAGTAACTGCCTGCATCTTGTCATCACCGGGGTTGGCACCGTTTGGAGCTTCCTCGCCTTCGCCTGGTTACCCCTCCGATAACGTCTAATTCGACGGCGGCGGGCGGGGCGCCCGCCCTACACAGACCGGGATGTGCTTAAGTTGCGACTCTGGGACGCTGCGGCTAGCATCTAATCTAACGACGCATGGCTACTGCCACTTCTACTCCCGCCTCCCAACGAGAATCGCCCCGGATGGTTTACAGCGAGGTTTTGAGCTTCGCTTACGAGACCTTTCGCAGCAATAAGGTGCGGTTTGCCCTGACCGCGCTTGGGGATGGTGATCGGTACCGCCTCCCTGATTCTGGTTGTGACCATCGGCATGACCGGCAAGCAGTACGTGCTCAACCAGATTCAGTCCATCGGCACCAATCAGATCGAAGCGGAATACCAGAGCGGGACCCAGCGGGTCACCACGGTCGCTCCCGATCCGCTCACCATCGACGACATGAAGGCGGCGTTGGAGGAGGTTCCGGGCATTGTCGCTGCCTCCCCCGTAGTCTCTCTGGGCGAGCGAATTCCGGTGGGCGGCGGTAACGAGCGCGACATCTCGGTGCTGGGAGTGGTTCCCGATTACAAGATCGTCCGCAACCTGGTGATCATCGCCGGCCGTTTTTTTGACTCCAAGGATGAGCAGGAACACAACAAAGTCGGGGTCATAACCCAGAAGATGGCCGAGGAGCTTTACGGATCGCAGGAAGAGGCGATCGGAAAAATCATCAAACTCAGCGGCCTTCCCTTTACGGTGGTGGGAACCTTTCGTGAGCGGGTTGACACCTTCGGGCAAACCGAAGTTGTCGACTACACCATGCTGATTCCCTACACGGTCAGTCGCTACTTTACCGACACTCCCACCGTAAAGCAGATTTATTTCTCTGCCGCCGACCCTTCGATGGTGCAGCCGGCCACCGAGCAGATACGCCGCGTCATCAAGAGCCGGCATCGGGCCGAGTCCGTTTATAACGTCATGAACCTCACCCAGCTGGTGGTCCTGGCGGAAAAGACAGCCAATGCTCTGACTCTCGTATTGTTGCTGGTCGCCGCAGTGGTTCTGCTGGTCAGCGGCATCGGAATCATGAACATCATGCTGGCAACGGTCAGCTCGAGAATTCGCGAAATTGGCATTCGCAAAGCTTTGGGAGCCACCAACCGCGAAATTCGCTTTCAGTTCCTGGCTGAGGCGATGACCATCTCGCTGGTCGGAGGACTGATCGGAGTCGTGATTGGACTGGCAATTCCTTATTCTGTACGGTTTCTCACGGAGTACCGTATTCCGATCTCAGGATTGTCAGCGATTGTGGCGATTCTGGTTTCATCGCTGGTAGGCGTCATTTTCGGTACTGTCCCGGCCACCAGGGCAGCGAAGCTGGATCCGGTGGAGAGTTTGAGGTACGAGTAAAGAAGATCGCTTCTGGCTGCTGGCTCCTGGCTCCTGGCTTCTAACGTTCCCTGTCGCTGTGGCCAGAAGCCAGTAGCTAGGAGCCAGAAGCTGTTTTAAAAACAAAAACGCCGGGCTGGTTGGCCCGGCTCATCTTTGCTACTCACCTCGCGGGGAAACGGCTTGGTTCTGAGGTCCCCGTAGATCTTTAAAAATGTAAGTCACCGCTTACATTACCAGCGCCAGACCCTCCAGCTCTTTTTGCAGTACCGGCATGGAACAGCCTGACATCTCAACCCGGCCCACGGCGTCCATGGCTGCTTGAGGCGAAACTCCGTAGCCACGGCCCATGAGGAAGACTTGCAATAGTTCAGCGGCTTCGCGCGAATCGACCAGGCCCCCCTGCAACAGGTCGTTTCGCAGAGCCGTAAGTTCGGTACTGGAGAATCGTTCTTTCATGGTCGTTATCACCTCCGACCTTGACTTCCTTGTTTCATTAGACTCATTGTCAGCCACGAACGTTGCATGCAATTTTGCTGCCGCCTTCGGGCCCCTGATTCTAAGTACGTACAGGAATTCGTTTCGGTTTCTCAAACCCCTTACGCTGCCCCGAGTTGCAGCCGTACCACAATTTAAGCCTAAATTCAGATAAGCGGTTTTACTGGCACCAATGGGCCATGCCATGAATTCCCATGATTGACACGTTGTGTCGTTTTGGGACGCGGGCGGGTGACACATTACGGCTGGAGTCGCAGTAGAGACTGTTCAGCCACGACCGTTTTGTAAAGAATTGTTCTGCGAGAAGTGGTGTTATGACGGATCGATCACAGCTTGATCGACCAGCATGATGGGGATGCCGTCACGCACTGGATACACACGGCGGCAGGAGACACATTTGAGACTGCGTCCTTCGTCTTTTTGAGAGAGTGGTTTTTTGCACACCGGGCAGACAAGAATGTCGAGTAAATCCTGGGAAAGCATGGAGGGATTTTACGCTCTTTTCCGGCGCATCACTAAATCAGCCGCGGGCTGCGAGGCTCGGTCGATCCGGTTCCCCTGGTTCAGTACCTGAAGGCTATTCACGATGAACCATTTAGCCGCCGCTGGTCTGACTTGGGTGAGGACGACGATGCAGGACTGACAGCCCGAGATAGTTTACGATAAAGTTTCTCTTCGATTTGACGCGGAGGCGATAGTTCATGGCTGCCACAATTCTCGACGGCAACAAGATCGCCGCCGGTATACGGGCTGAGGTGGCTGCTGAGACGAAGGAAATGGCAGCGGCCGGTGTTCGTCCCGGGCTGGCGGTGATTCTGGTTGGCCATAATCCGGCGTCCGAAATATACGTACGCGGCAAAGTCAAGAGTTGCGAAGAAGTGGGAATTCATAGCGAAAAGCTCACCCCGCCCGATACGGTTTCAACTCATGAGTTGCTGGAACTGGTCCGGCAATTGAACGATCGCGATGACATCGACGGCATCCTGGTGCAGTTACCTTTACCTGTCCAAATCGATTCCAAAAAAATACTGATGGCGGTCGATCCGGCCAAAGACGTGGATGGCTTCCATCCCATGAACGTGGGATTTCTTTCCACCCAGCGTCCGGGCTTGGTGCCTTGCACTCCGGCGGGCATTATGGAAATTCTTCAGCGCAGCAGGATTGTGGTCGCGGGCCAGGAAGCGGTGGTGATCGGACGCAGCGACATTGTCGGCAAGCCGATTGCGATGTTGCTGACCAACGCCAACGCCACCGTGACCATCTGCCATTCGAAGACACGAAACCTCGCCGAGGTGTGCCGTCGCGCTGACATTCTGGTGGCGGCCATCGGACGGGCGGGCATGGTGACCCGTGATTTCGTGAAACCTGGAGCGACGGTGATCGACGTCGGCATGAATAAAGTGACCGACCGTGCCGAGTTCGAGCGCCTTTTTGCGGGCAATGCCAGGCGCGAAGAGAATTTCCTGGCGAAAGGTTCGACCATGGCCGGCGACGTCGATCCCCACGTGGCGGATGTGGCGGGCGCGCTTACACCGGTGCCGGGCGGAGTGGGTCCCCTGACCATCGCCATGCTGATGGCGAACACGGTCAAGGCGGCGAAGCTGCGGAGAGGGACGCGCATTCCGATTCAGTCCGCGGAGCACGTTCGAAGTGCTTAAGGTCGGCTTGACCGGTGGAATTGCGGCCGGAAAATCGGCTGTCGGAGAAATGTTCAGACAGCGGGGCGCGCATGTGATCCAGGCGGACGAAGTCTCTCATCAGCTTATGCAGCCGGGCGAGCCGGTTTACCGTGAAGTGGTGGCGCGCTTCGGGGCGGGAATACTGGACTCCGATGGCAACGTCAACCGGGCTCGGTTGGCGGAACTGGCGTTCGGGAGCGCGGCCCAGGCATCGCGTGTGGATGAGCTCAACCGCATCGTTCATCCCGCCGTGATTCAGCGCCAGGAAGAATGGATGGCGCAAGTAGCTGCGGAAGATTCGCATGCGGTAGCGATTGCGGAGGCAGCGCTCATCCTCGAGGCTGGCATGACAAAGTATCTCGACCGGTTGGTCGTGGTCACTTGCCGGCCGGAGCAGCGAATTGAGCGTTGGGCCCGGCGATTCAAGGTTGACCTGGAAACCGCCAGTCGCGAAGTCACACGACGGCTGGCTGTGCAGCTGCCGGATGAAGAAAAAATCAAAGTTGCGGATTACGTGATTGACAACTCGGGAACATTGGATCAAACCCGGCAGCAGGTAGAGAAAATTTACGCCGAGTTAAAAAAAGAAGCGGAAAAGTAGCGCCGGCGGCTGTGCCCGCCCACCGAAGCGAGGGCAGGATGCCCTTCGCCACAGCCGGCGAGACGCCGGCGCTACAAATTTAGAATCGAAAGTTTTGAAATATGAAGCTGCTGCGTCCCGTTCTGCTAGCCATTGTGTTTGCCGGAGCGTTCTATTTTTTCACCAGCGGGCGCTCGGAACAGAAGCGTCTGGCAAGTGAGGCCGGTCATCCCAGCCGGCCGACTGAAGAGGCTAGCCGTCCCATCAACAAGATTGAGATTACTGAAGCCGCCTCCAACGAGGCTTTCGATGCGGAAGAGCAGAACAATATCGGGGTCTACCGCAAGAACATCGATTCGGTGGTGAACATCACATCGCGGGCTGTAACTTTTGATTTCTTCTATGGACTGACCCCCCAGGAGGGACAAGGCTCGGGTTTCATCATCGACAAAGAGGGCCACGTGCTGACCAACTACCACGTGATCGCCGACGCCCGCCAGGTCGAAGTCACCCTGCACAACCGGAAAAAGTACCGGGCCACGGTGGTTGGTACAGATCGCTCGCATGATCTGGCGGTGATTCAGATCAAAGGCCCGGGACTCAGCCCGATGGTGCTGGGCGACTCGCGGAATCTCCAGGTGGGACAAAAAGTTTATGCCATCGGCAATCCCTTTGGCCTCTCCGGGACCATGACCCGGGGCATCATCAGTTCGATCCGCCCGGTGCAGGAGCCTGACGGGATGCAGATTGACGAAGCCATTCAGACCGACGCGGCCATCAATCCGGGGAATTCCGGAGGACCGTTGCTCAACTGGCATGGCGAGGTCATCGGCATCAATACCCTGATCGCTTCGAATGTTGGTCAGAGCGCGGGCATCGGGTTCGCCATCCCAGTCAACACCGCGAAGGCAGTGCTGAACGACCTCATGACTCTGGGACGAGTGCGGCGTCCCGCGCTCGGTGTGCGCACCATTCCGATTACTCCTGAACTCGCCGGCCAGATGGGACTGCCGGCCGACAGCGGCTTGCTGGTGGTACAGGTGGTTCCTGGCGGCGCCGCCGACCGCGCCGGACTTCGCGGCGGCACTGAACGCGCATACATCGGCAATATTCCGATCACGCTGGGCGGCGACCTCATCGTTGCCATCGACGGTCAGGATGTCCAGGACCAGCAGGACCTGAGCCAGGTGATGAACAGCCATCGCGCCGGAGACACTGTGCGGCTCACCATCTATCGCGGCAAGAAAAAGATGGACGTGAATGTCACATTGGGCGAGGCCCGCGAGCAGGTTTAAGGTTGTTCCGTTTGATCCGATAGGCCCGAGGCGGTCCGCGCCAGATTCTTCACGGCCTGACGGCCAATCAGGATGACGTCACAAATATTGACGTCATCAGGCGGAGTTACAAGATTTGACGTCGTCACTGCCCAAGGAGTTTGACGTCATCGTGAGCCCGGCTTCATCCGGGTGAAGGATCTCGCGCGGAGCGGATCGGATGTGATTTGGTGCTCGTCAAATCGCCCTGGCGGACGCGTTTCACGCCAGATCCTTCTCGGTTTTTCAGTCGCCAGGATGACGTCATCATAAAACGGTTGTCACAGGTTCCGAAAAATGAGTGTTGAATCTATTCGCAAATTTTGTCTTTCTTTCCCGCAAGCGAAGGAGAACCTGCAATGGGGCGACGACCTCTGCTTCAAGGTACGAGGGAAGATCTTTGCCCTTTTGGATCTGAATGCGGTTCCGCCGCGAGTCATGTTCAAGTGTGAAGCGGAAAAGTTCTTCGAGTTAATCGAACATGAAGACATTATTCCAGCCCCCTATGTCGGGCGCTACAAATGGGTGTCAGTAGAGAAATTGACTGCGCTCCCCTGGAGGGAACTGAAAGACCTGATCGAGCACTCGTACCAGATGGTTGTGGCGAAGGAGGGAATAAACAAGCGGCCCCGACTGAAGAACGGCAAGGCGACGGTTCGAGCCTCAAATTCGAAAAAGACTCGGCCACTGACGACGTCGCGTTGATTATTAAAACCAGATGTCAGTTCTTAGTTCTCGGTAAATAGATGACCTCAAGGTTCATCCCGCCAGTCGAAGACGTGCAAATCTCCCGGAATTTTGTGCCAACACTTTGGACCGGGCGCCCAAGCCGAGTAAGGCGGTGGTCAGCCCGAGGTTGAATTGGCGGCGGTCCGCGTTCATCTGAAACTCGTCACTTTGTATGCGAACAGCGTCAACCATCATTTTGAACCACTGGCGATGCGGGACCAGTAACGATTTGACGGCCGCGCTGTCGCTGGGCTAGCCTCTAGCTGTCCCCACCCAAATGCGCTTTCATTGCAAACTATTCATTCTGTTAGTTTTGTCGGCCAGTGCTTTGCGAAGTTCCGGAGCCCGCCTGGTGCCGGTTGTGGCACCCCGCGCCATGGCGGTCACGGTGCATCCCCTGGCTTCACGAGTTGGGGTGCAGATCATGAAGACTGGCGGCAATGCGGTGGACGCCGCCGTGGCCGTCGGATTTGCGTTGGCCGTGGTGCACCCGCAGGCTGGAAATCTGGGCGGCGGCGGCTTCATGCTCATTCGCCTGGCGGATGGCAAAACCCATTTCATCGACTTTCGCGAAAAAGCGCCATCGGCTGCCACCGCCAACATGTACCTCGATGCCCAGGGTAACGTTATCGAGGCTGCCAGCACGGTTGGATACAAATCAATCGCGGTTCCCGGTTCGCTGGCGGGCATGGTGTATGCAGAAAAAAAGTACGGCAAGCTCTCACTGGCGCAGGTGATGGCGCCCGCGATCAGGCTGGCGGACGAAGGATTCGCGCTGACCGCCGACGATGCCCGCGACTTGCGGGAAGATCAACATCTGGCGGCATTTGCCGAATCCAAACGCATCTTTCAGCGCGATGGAAACTATTACCGGACCGGCGAGATATTCAAGCAGCCGGACCTGGCGCGCACCCTGAAACGGATCGTCGCCGACCCTGACGATTTCTATCACGGCGCCATGGCGCGAGAGCTGGCGGCGTCCATGCAAAAGGGCGGAGGTCTTTTGACCGCGGACGACCTGGCCCACTATGAAGTGAAAGAGCGCGAAGCGGTGCAGGGATCGTACCGCGGATACGAGATTATCAGCGCGCCTCCGCCATCGTCGGGTGGAACGGCGTTGATCGAAATCCTGAATATTCTTGAGAATGACAACTTGTCAGGGTTCAAGGGCCGGACAGCGCCGGCAGTCCATCTGACCCTCGAAGCCTTTAGGCGCGCCTTCTTCGATCGCGCTGAGTTTATGGGCGACCCCGATTTTTCCAGAATTCCGGTGGCGCAACTTATCGACAAACGATATGGTGCCGCCTGGCGAGCTTCCATCGATCCGAATCATGCCAGCGTGAGCAAGGATTTGCGCCGCCCTGCCATTTTCAACCAGCTCGAACAATATGCAGCCGCGCATTTTTCCGCGCGCCAGGCAGCCGAGCCCAACCATACCACCCACTACTCCGTGGTCGACCCGGAGGGAGACGCCGTCGCGGTCACGACGACTCTCAACGCGTGGTTCGGTTCGGGAGTGACAGCCGAGGGGCTGGGATTCCTGATGAACGATGAGATGGACGACTTCGCCGCGAAACAAGGTGTCCCTAACATGTTCGGCCTGATCCAGGGTCCGGCAAATTCGATTGGCCCCGGCAAGCGGCCGCTATCCGCCATGACTCCCACCATTGTCCTGAAAGAAGGTAAGCTGTTTCTGGTGCTGGGCTCTCCTGGCGGGCCACGAATCATTACCACTGTGGCCAATATTCTGATGGGCGTGATTGACTACGGAATGAATATTCAGGAGGCTGTGGATGCGCCTCGCTTTCATCAACAGTGGCTGCCGGATGTGACCAGCGTCGAACCGGAGTTTCCCCAAGACGTGGTCAAGCGTCTGGAAGAAATGGGTCAACGAGTTGAAACAGGAGTGGGAGAAGCAGGAGAAAGAGATCTTCACTGGAGCGACGGCGAGTGCATCATGATCGATCCCAAACGGGGAGACCGCCTGGGCGCGAGCGACAAACGTAGCGGCGGCAGGGCGCTGGGATTTTAATTAGGTTCTGAATATATGGAGGACGGGCGTCCTCGCCCGTCTGCCGGGCGGGACGCCCGGCCTCCATTGTGTGAATTAGCGCAGGCCTAATCATGCTGAAGGCAATATCCACTTACGTGTATTTGAAAGAGCGGCTGCATCCCGGCTTGCTCGACGGCCTGGTGCGAGGCGGAGCCCAGGCGATCGAGATTTTTGCCGCGCGCCAGCACTTCGACTATGCCAATCGCAAACAGCACGTTCGCGAGATTGCGGATTGGTTTCAGAACAGCGGGGTCCAGCTTTACTCCATTCATTCGCCCATTTATCCGGACTACGAGTCTGGACGGGCCGGTGCTTTGCCGGTAAACGTGGCTGCCATCGACCGGGCGCAACGTATTGAGGCCATGGATGAAATCAAGCGCGCCATCGAAGTAGCCGAGCAACTTCCTTTTCGCTTTCTGGTGCAGCACATGGGAGCGAGCGGAGAATCGTTTGATGAGCGCAAGGTCGAAGCTGCCATGACTTCGATCGAACATTTGCGTGCGTTCGCCAAGCCGCTGGGAGTACGAATCCTGCTGGAAAATATTCCTAATGAACTATCGGCGCCGGAAAAACTGGTGGAGTTTATCCAGATCACGCACTTCGACGATGTCGGAGTGTGCTTTGACCTTGGCCACGCCAATCTCATGAGTAATGTCGCCGAGGCGTTCGAAACTTTGAAGCGTCATATTCATTCGACCCACGTTCACGACAATGCCGGAGACCGCGACTCGCATCTTTGGCCTGGCGCGGGGAAAATCGATTGGAAAGAAACGATGAATTTATTGCGCTCAGCTCCGAACACGCCTCCCTTGCTGCTCGAGATCGAAGCCGATGAAAAAATCAATCCGGTAGAAAAAATGACTGAGACGTTCGAGAAGCTGGAAGTGTAGCGCCGCCGTTCCGCACGGTGTTACCAGAATCTTATGTCATCTCCCGTAACCACAATTTCCAATATCGGCAAACACGAAGGCCAGACGGTCACTGTTCAGGGCTGGCTCTATAACCTGCGAGAGAGCGGAAAACTGCTGTTTCCGCAATTTCGCGATGGCTCCGGCCTGATTCAAGGGGTTGTGCCGAAAAACGCAGTCGCTCCCGAAGTCTTTGACACGATCAAGGGTCTGACCCAGGAATCGAGCGTAATCGTCGAGGGCAAGGTGCGGGCCGACAAACGCGCTCCGGGTGGATACGAGCTGGACGTTTCGGGGATTGAGGTGCTGCAGCGGGTCTCTGAGAGCGATCCTTATCCGATTTCTCCCAAGGAACATGGCGTTGAATTTCTGATGGAGCACCGTCACCTCTGGGTACGGTCGCAGCGGCAAGCTTCCATTCTTCGCGTTCGCGCGGAAATCATCAAAGCGGCGCGCGATTTTTTCGACGAGCGCGGCTTTGTCCTGACCGATCCACCGATTCTTACTCCGGCCGCGTGCGAGGGCACCAGCACTCTTTTTCCTGTCGACTATTTCGACGAGCAGGCCTTCCTGACCCAGTCTGGACAGCTTTATATCGAAGCCACCGCGATGGCGCTGGGAAAGGTCTACTCTTTCGGTCCAACTTTCCGCGCGGAAAAATCTAAAACCCGCCGTCACCTGACTGAGTTCTGGATGGTCGAGCCTGAGGTCGCATACGCCGGCCTCGACGACATCATGGATCTGGCGGAAGGCTTGATCAGCTTTTTGGTAAAACGCTGCCTGGAACGGCGGCGCAGCGATTTGCAGGTGATCGGCCGCGATGTCACCAAGCTGGAGAAAGTTGAAGTCCCATTTCCGCGAATTACCTACGACGAGGCGGTGAAGATGTTGCAGGAAGCCCATGCCAAAGGCGTCCTCGAAAACAATTTTGAATGGGGCGGAGACCTGGGATCGCCGGATGAAACTTACATCTCGTCACAGTTCGACAAGCCAGTGATGGTGCATCGCTATCCGGCAAAGGTGAAGGCGTTTTATATGGAGCCCGATCCGCAGCGTGCCGACCTGGCGTTATGCGTAGACGTGCTGGCTCCGGAAGGTTACGGCGAAATCGTGGGTGGATCCCAGCGCATGGCCTCCTATGAGCTGCTGGTGCAGCGCATCCGGGAACACGGCCTTCCCCAGGAAGCTTTCAAGTGGTACCTTGACCTGCGCAAATTCGGCAGCGTTCCGCATGGCGGTTTCGGCATGGGGATTGAACGCGCAGTGGCGTGGATCTGCGGGCTCGAGCATGTGCGCGAGACCATTCCATTTCCGCGCATGTTAAACCGTCTGTATCCGTAGGCAAGTGCCAGGAAGGTCGTTGGCGGTTGGTCTTGGGTTTTTGGCCAACGACGAACGACCAACATCAAAGCCAACGACGATTCCTATCCATTTTGGGGAGACAGATGAATAGCAAGAGGACGATATTGACCTGTTACGCCGTACTGCTTCCGCTGATGTCTCTGGCCCAGATCACTCGACCGAAGCCTGATGTTCCGGTCGAAAAGTGGTCGGGAAAAACCATCATGCTGATCGGCGCTCATGCCGACGATGACTCCCTCTCTCACGGAACACTGGCGATGCTGCAAGCCCACGGCAATCAGGTTTATGTTGTGACCCTGACCACGGGAAATGTGGGAACCCAGGATCCGAATCTTTCGCGAACCCAGCTGGCCATGATTCGCAGGCAGGAAGAATTGGACGCCCTTGCGGAACTGGGCATCCCCGGTGCCCACTATATCAATCTTGGATATGACGACGGGCTTCTTGAATTCGAAGATCGTAAATCGGTGGTGGAGAATCTGGTTCGCCTGATTCGAAAATTGCGTCCCGATGTCTTGATGGCGTGGGATCCGGGAATGAACTACCAGCGCTGGCATAAGTCCGACCACCGTGCGGCGGCCTACCTGGCCGCGGATGCAGCCCGTGCGGCAATGTGGCGTCTGCTCTTCGAAGGCCAGGTTACCCAGGAAGGCTTGAAGGAGTTCATGGTTCCGGAATACCTCTTCTACAACGATTACGACTTTGGCGACGAAAACACATGGGTTGATATCAGCGGCTTCGCCGATAAGAAAATTAACGCGGGGGCAAAATACGTAAGCCAGAACGGACCCGGCTGGAAAAACTACAAACCCAACCTTTCCGCGGAAGAAGTGAAGCAGATGAAGGATGAAGTGCGGTCAAACATTCGGATGAAGGATGGGAAACCTGTAGAGGGGTTCCGCTACTACAAGGGTCTGCCCGATGCCGCCGGTAAATAGTCTGCAAGCTTGAGGATTTTGAACTAGGAATAGGTTCATTAGCTCGCATCACCACTCTTATGTCTTCCAACATCGTTGGCAAAAAAATTTGCGTCATTGGAGTTCCGCTGGACCTCGGCCAGTCACGCCGCGGAGTCGACATGGGACCATCCGCGGTGCGGGTGGCTGGCCTGGAGGCGCGTCTCGAAGCTCTCGGTCATGTGGTCGAGGATGCCGGCAACATTGCCGTCGCCATTGCCGAACAAAAGGAGCAAGGCGATCCCCGTGCCAAGTATCTAAAGGAAATCGCCGCCACGTGCATTCGGGAAGCCGAATTAGTGGTCCATACTTTGGAAGCGGGCAAAGTCCCGCTGGTTCTGGGCGGAGATCACTCGGTGGCGGCAGGCACGGTGGCGGGAGTTGCCGAATTCTATCGCCGGCAAAATCAGAAGATCGGCTTGATCTGGATCGATGCTCACACCGACATCAATACCCCCGATAGTTCGCCCAGTGGGAACGTCCACGGCATGCCGCTGGCTTCCATCATGGGATTGGGCCCTGCTGAATTAGCCAACATCTTCGACTTTTCGCCCAAAGTACGGCCGGAGAATTGTGTGCTGGTGGGCGTGCGCGATATCGATGCCATCGAAAAAGAAAACGTGCGCAAGGCCGGCATCGGAGTCTTTACCATGCGCGATATCGACGAACGCGGCATGCGAACCGTCATGGAAGAGGCATTGCGCATGGCCGGACGTGGCACCGCCGGATACCATGTATCGCTCGACATGGATTGGGTCGATCCAGAAGACGCACCTGGCGTAGGCACGCCGGTCCGGGGCGGCGCCACCTATCGCGAGGCCCACCTGGCGATGGAGATCATCGCTGACCACGGCCGGCTGCTGAGTTTTGAAATTGTTGAAGTGAATCCCGTGATTGATGAACACAACCGCACTGCGGACCTGGCTGTGGAGTTGGTACAGTCCGCGTTCGGAAAGAAAATTCTGTAAGCGTGAGCTTGGTTCGGCGTCCTCTCCCTTTTTTTGACGTCATCGTGAGAGACGTAGTCTCGAATCTTCCGTCTACTGTCAGGGGCCGCGCGGCGCATACCAGCTGCGCGCCAGATGCTTCGCAAGCTCAGCATGACGTCTTTCTTTTGGGGAGCGTTAGGAAGTAGTGAGTCTTGAATGTGCGAACCCTAGTTCACTGGTGCACTCCCTTCCTTTGACGTCATCCTGAGAGACGTAGTCTCGAAGGATCTCGCGTGTACTGTCACGGACACAAGCCCCTACTAGCTTCGCAAGCTCAGCAAGACTGTCGAACGAAACTAAAGTCGCTCACCTAATACCCACGTGCAAATGCCTCGGGAAGCGGTACAATTGAAAGGTGCGATACTACACAACCAAATCGATGAATGGGGGGACCACGTTTAGCTGCGCCTTGTGCCCTCACACCGTCACTACGCTGGACTACAACAGCACCGCCGGCAACCGGCGCACGCAGGCGGCAACCGCCATGAACCAGCATGCCACCGCCCTGCACTTCTCTACTCGAGCAGCGGCGCCCATCAAAATGGGCGGCCGCGGCGCGCTCTAATCCGGGAAAGCTGCGTCAGTGGAACAACAGTGGGGCGAAATCGGTTAGATTGCGCCTCCACACCATCCAGGTATGAGCTCCGGGCGTTTCGATTTCTACCGGCTGCACTCCCTTGGATTTGAGCCACGACCTAAATTTTCGATTCCTCGAAATAAGTTCGTCGTCCTGACCGCACGCGATCCATAGCAACTGCAATTTCGAGGATGCGCTCGCCCCGATTCCAGGGAACTGGGAATCGAGAGTGTCGATGAATTGCGGCGGCATCCCCGAGCTGAAGCCTCCCACCCATGCGAATTTGTCCAGGTTGTTCAGGCCGGTGAACAGGGCCTGCTCCCCGCCCATCGAGAGGCCCGTAATGGCGCGCGACTTGCGATCTTTATCGACTCGATAAGCAGCTTGGACCTGCGGTATTACTTCCGTGAGCAGCGACTCGCGAAACCTCTCGATGTTCCGCTGATTAAACCGGTCAAACATATGGTCGCCGCGGCCAAGTATTTCGGGCTCGCCGTAGCCGAGCGGCATCACCACCAGCATGGGCCGCGCTTTCCCTTGTGCAATCAGGTTATCGAGGATAACGTTCGCCCGGCCCACTGCGATCCAGGCGCTGGCATCATCAGTGAAACCGTGAAGCAGGTACAGTACCGGATAATTCTTCCTGGCTCGCGGGTCGTAGCCCGGCGGCGTGTACACGTAAAAATCCCGTTCGTCCCCGACCACGGCGGAGCGGTAAAAATGGCGATGAATTTCCCCATGAGGCACGTGATTGATTTCCCATGACAAGCCGGCAGGGCCGGGTACATGGACAACACTCGAAGTGTCCTTCAGGTTCGGCTGCATCAACTGATTGGAGGGATCCAGCATTCTGACGCCGTCCACGATGAACATATAGTTATAGAAATCCGGCTCGAGAGCAGCAGTGGTGAGTGACCACACGCCGTCCTCGTCTTTCGCCATCGGCACGGGATGGGAACCGTCGAGTTCGACCGAAACTTGTTTGGCGTTCGGTGCGCGCAAACGAACTGTTACCCGGTTGTCGCTCTGCACTTCGGGCGAGACGACCGGCACCGCCTCCTGATTTTGGGCAAGAGCTGCGAACACAGGTAACAACAGGATCAGGGAAAACATTAGTAATTTCACGAGTCAACCTCTCTCAAGACTTCGTTTTCCAAACATGCGTTTCGCGGACCTGAAAAGACATTTCCTTTACAAACAAATAACAATCAGCTGACACTCGCCGCTCCCCTGGTTGATATCTTCCCCTAAAGAAATACGCGCTGGGGAGAACATCAATGAAGATTTTTCTTGCGTTGTTGCTGACCACAATATGCCTGGGGTGCGGCGGATATAGTTCGCCTTCTTCTTCGTCGATGGCGCCGAAGCCAGGCACCAAGCCTACCATTTCAGCTCTTGTGCCCAATACCGCGAATGCCGGCGACCCTCAGTTCATGCTGACAGTGAACGGGACCAGCTTCGCCGCCGCCGCTGTGGTGAACTGGAATGGCACGGCAACATCCACCAGTCGGGTCACCAATGGCCAGCTTATGGCCACAATTCCAGCATCGGCAATCGCCACTGCTGGAACTGTGTCAATCACCGTGACCAATCCCGCGACCCCGGGGGCTGGTGGCATTTATGGCAACGGCGGGACGGCAGCAGCAACCTCGAACACCATGTCGTTTACGGTCAACTAGAAAAAAGCCCGGGGCGCAGACCCGGGCTGTTGCATCAGCGGTTGTGCAGTCGCTATTGTGTAACTGTTTTGACTGCGTCCCCGGTCTTGAAACCGCTGCCGGACACAGTAGTGGCGACCGATGAGATATCGTCAACGTCGGTAACTTTGACTACTCCGACCGAGGTCGACATCCGCCGGATCACCTTGCCGCTCGAAGGGTCTTTGATTTCCTTGGATACCCGCTCGACGCTCAGCTGGTCGCCAACTTTCACTCCGGCTTTGGCTCCAACGTTCAGGATGATCTGTCCGCCGTCCACCGCCGCGATCAGCCCTTCCACCGTAATGGTGCGAGCGACCAGCTTGTCTTTATCGGCGATCACGTCGGCACTGGTTTTTTCCACCGCTGCCTTCACCGCTTCTCCGATAATGGTGCTTTGAAAGTCGCTGCTGCCGAAGTCAGCATTGCCGCCGCCGAATCCGTGCCAATTGCCGCCGCCGCCAAGCAATGAAGTGCTTTCCCGCGCCGATTCACCGTGGCCTTCGGCGACCGCAAGAATTTCGCCGGTATCAACGTCTACCATGCGCGCCGTCAGAGAAACGATGGCTTTCGATTTTTTATGTCCGAAGCCGCCCAGGCCAAAACCGCCGAGAGCTCCGCCCGCGCCTCCCAGGTTCGTGTTTTTGGTCTCATTGCCGAACTGGGTGATGCTGCCAACCACGATGGCATCCACGCCCAACAGCTTGCCGATTTTCGCGGCAGAATTCGGATTGGCGCGGTCGCTGTTGGAAAAGTTCTGTTCCGCCATGATCTTGTCCAGCGCCTTACGCTCGATTACCGAGTAGCTGCCGTCCTTGACCAGGTAAGTTACCAGCAGGTCAGAGATACCCTTGCCTACATCGATATCCTGGCCGAAGAGCGCGGCAACGCTGCTATGCACCGTGGCATAGTCGAAGTCGAAGATGGCCACCCGCTTTTTGCGCGGTGCCGCGGCCGGCGCCTGGGCATAGACCACCGCAACGGAAAACAGCAAAAACAGCGCGACCGAAGAAGTTACTTTTCGCATGACGTAATGTTCCTTCCCCCAAAGAAATCAGGACAAGCTCGAGCCGCCGGACCGGGCCGCCGAGTCTGGCTCGGGGTACAGCCCTTGTCAACCCGGACGGTATGACATTGTGCAAGAATGGTGAGGCCTTATCAAGCCCCAAGAACCAATGAAAAAACTACGTGTCGGCATTCTTTTTGGCGGGCGAAGCGGGGAACACGAAGTTTCGTTGCTCTCGGCTGCTTCTGTCCTGAACGCCATCGACAAAAGCAAGTTTGAAGTCGTACCAATCGGTATCACCAAGGATGGCCGTTGGCTAACCGCTGGGGATGCCGAACTTCTGCTGCAGGGGAAAAGCGAGTCTCAGTCCCATCTGCGCGCAGGCGATCCCGGGGCAACGCCCGGAGCAGCGGTCCTGGCCACCGGCCAAGCTGTAGTGGTTCCCCCAGAGCCGCATCGCCCGGGGGGCTCACTGGCCGCCTTCCAGACCGAAGCACTGACTCGCCGGGCCAGCGACCGCGCCATAAACGTGGACATCATTTTTCCGGTTCTCCACGGGACCTTTGGTGAAGACGGAACCATTCAGGGACTCTTCGAACTGGCGGACATTGCCTACGTAGGCGCCGGTGTACTGGGTTCGGCGGCCGGCATGGATAAAGACGTAATGAAGTCGCTGTTTCTCGCCGCCGGCCTGCCCATCGTCAAACACGTCACCGCGCTGCGCAGCGAGTGGGAAAGTGCCCCAAAGAAGGTCCAGAAGCGGGTCGAAAGCAAGTTGAAGTATCCAGTGTTCGTAAAGCCCGCGAACCTGGGATCGTCAGTGGGAATCTCGAAGGCGCGTGATGGCAAGGAACTGGGACCGGCGATGAAAGAAGCCGCGAAGTTCGACCGCAAGATTGTGATTGAAGAAGGTGTGGGCGGCAAAAAACACAAAGCCCGCGAAATTGAAGTGTCAGTGCTGGGCAACGACAACCCCGCGGCGTCAGTACCCGGAGAAATCGTTCCCGGAAAAGAATTTTACGACTACACCGCCAAATACCTGGATGAAGGTTCGCAGCTCATCATTCCGGCCAAGTTGAGCAAGACCGAAACCAAAAAAATACAGCAACTTGCCATCGCCGCGTTTAAAGCGGTGGATGGTTCCGGGCTGTCTCGGGTGGATTTTTTGATGGACCCCAAGAACCGGAAAATTTATCTCAACGAGATCAATACCATGCCGGGCTTCACCGCGATCAGCATGTATCCCAAACTGTGGGCAGCTTCAGGACTGGGCTATCCCGAACTCATCGAGCGCTTGATACAGCTAGGGCAGGAGCGGCACACCGAGAAGAAGAGAAATCAATACAGCAGGTGAGGCAGTTTCCAGTTTCCAGGTTGCTGGTTTCCAGAACTTTACTCTCTGTCATCCTGAGCTCCGCTCAATACAGCAGGTCAGGCAGTTCCCAGTTTCCGGTTGACGGTTTCCAGAACTTTACCCTCTGTCATCCTGAGCGGAGCAGCAGCTTCGCTTCGCGAAGCAGCTGCGCAGTCGAAGGACCTCTATAAGCTAAGCTCCAGCTGCTGATTTGAGCGGGTAAAAGAAATCCCCCAGACCACAATCGCCTTTATAAGAGTAGGGGTCCTTCGACTGCGAACATCTCTTCGCAAGCGAAGAGATGTCCTCCGCTCAGGATGACAGGAGTTTCTGGAAACCAGAAACCAGAAACTGTCTCTAATGTCCCAGGAACTTTTCCAGCGCTTCCAGATCCTTGTCGGTTAGGTCTACGTATTTCTTGGTTCTGGTCGCATCTTTCCGTTGCATGGCTTCTTCGGCTTTGAACAGATTCGCTTTCATGCTTGCCTGGCGTTCGACAATGTCGCCGCGCAGGCCGTATCCGGAGGCGCTCTGCTGCTGCTGCAGACGATCGAGGCCGCTATTTACCGCTGCGGCACGGTTGGAAAGTTTGTCGACGTCCTGCTCGAGTTCGTCCATTTGCGCCGAATCGTTGGCTGCGGCGGGTGCGGCCATCCCGCTATCGCCCTGCGGCGGTGGTGTGCTGGCATCTCCCGCATCACCGGACATGCCATTCTGTGCCATCAACTTTTTGGCGCGAGCGTGGCCAGGCTTTGCTGCGGTCAGACCGCTCGGCGCCGGTGGCGCGGTTGATGGCGCGGTTGTCGAAGGCACTGGTACCGTCGGCGCGGAAGCAGCGGGCTGCCGTGGCTGCACGGCGCTGGAATTGTCAACCGAGGCCATGGTTGAGGTCGCTGGCGCGGCCGGAGTATCCGGAGTCTTGGTGGCAGCGGGAGCTGGCGGCTCGCTCGGCTGCATCGCACCCTGCGAACCGCTGTCCGCGCTCTGAGGCCTGGTGGAAAGGTCCGGCGCCTTGGCATGGGTATTACTTATGCGGGGGACGTAAATTCCGGCCAGCACCAGGACCGCCAGCACGATCAGGGCTCCCATCGTCATGTAGAGACCGCGGTGGCCACTTCCGCTTGCAGCAGGCGGTGGCATCGGCGCCGGGCTTGGGCTGAGGACTGGAGTTGACGTTTTCACATCCTTCAACGCCGCGACTGGCGCGGATATCGGGCGGGATGGACTTGTAGCGGTGGCTGCCAGGGTGGGCATGGCCTGCAACGAATCGACCGTGGCCGCGTCCAGCGATGACTTAACCACCGGCACCGAACTCAGGGCGTTGCGGAAAGCGTCCGCGCTCTGAAAGCGTTGTCCGGGATCTTTCGCAATCGACATCAGAATAATTTCATTCAGCGCCGGAGGCAGTCCGGGATACAACTCGGCCGGAGGCTTGGGCACTTCTTTCACATGCGCCGCCATGATCGAATAATCGCTGGAAGCGTTGAAGGGACGCTGGCCGGTCACAAATTCGTAAAGTGATACACCGACCGAATACAAGTCGGAGCGCGCATCCGTGGCTTCGCCTTTGACCTGCTCGGGAGACATGTAGCTCAACGAACCCATGGTGGTCCCGGTCATGGTCAGGCTACGTTCCTCCCCGGCGCGGGCGATACCGAAATCCATCAGTTTGATCACGCCTTGCGGGGTGAGCATCATGTTGGCGGGTTTAATGTCGCGATGGATGATGTGTTGCTGGTGCGCGTAGCCGACCGCGCTCAATACCTGGGTGACGTAGTTCACCGCATCGTTCACCGGGATGGGGCCTTTTTCCACCTTGTCCGCCAGGGTGGTCCCTTCGACGAACTCCATGACCATGTAGAGCTGGTTGTCCGCCGCGAATGCGGTTCGAAGGGCGGCGATGTTGGGATGGTTCAGGCTGGCCATCAGCTTGATCTCGCGCTGGAAACGCGCGGCCAATTCCTGCCGTCCTACCAGATCGGGAAGCAGGACTTTCATGGCCTCCACTCGATCGGTGATGACGTTTCGTACTCGCCACACCCGTCCCATTCCGCCGCTGCCCAACTCATCGAGAATCTCGTAATCGCCGATACGCTTATTGGCTTCTTCGGTCATGACTAACTCTCCCTGTTCCGCTTAACGGAACTCGGCAAGGATGCCTGTTTGGCTGGGGGATTTTCGGTGACTGGGCTTTCATCCGGAAAGCCATGCTACACAAGGCCGCAATTATGACTCGCGGCTATTGGGGTGGTCAAGGATGATCGGTCAAGGATGATCGTTCAGGGTTGATCCGTCAGCGCCTCCCAGCGGGTGCGGGCCACGGACAGCTTGTATTTGGCGGTATTCAGGCTCTTGGCAGCTTTTTCCTGCACTTCTTTGGAGTTCTGCGAACCGACCTCGACCGTTCGCAGGATTTTCAGATTGGTCTCGGCGTCGGTGACGTACAGGGCGGCAGCACCCATATTTTCCGCGGCAATCTGGTCGATCGAATGGGCGCGCTGGGTGGCCAGGCTGAATTCGACCGGCAGGATACTGATCTCGTCCGGCAATTGCGGATGCTTGTCGAAACTGATTCGCTTAAGCCAATCCTCGATTACGTGAATCGCAACTTTCAGCTGCAGTGCCACCGAGGAAATATCGACGGTGCGCTGCTGGTCCATCTCTTTGCGCAGGAGCGCCAGAGTTTCCCCAGCGATTTCTGCCTGGCGATTCGAGGAGCTAACTTGCTCTCTGGCCGCATCCGCCTGGCGCTTGGCGTGTCCCGCGTAATAGATGTTCACCGCCGCCAGCACCACCACCAGCAATACGTTGGCAATGGCGGTGTATGCCATCACCTGATTGATACTCAGCCCGAATACCTGCTCTGACATTCAGCAGCACCGTCCGGAGGAAGTATAGCTTGACTGAACCGGGGTGTGAGTGAATGCCGTGGGCGAAACCACATCAGCGATGAGGTTTTCTATGCGACGGAGGAGGAACCTTTACCGAAGCCATTCCCGCCGCGGTTGCCGCTTGAATGCCCATATCGGTATCTTCAAACACCAGGCAGAATTCCGGAGCTACTCCCAGACGTTCAGCGGCGATCAGAAATCCTTCGGGATCAGGTTTGCTCTTGCGATAATCTCCCGCACAGACCAGAGTTTCAAACCGGTCCAGGATTTTCAACGTTTCGAGCGAGGCGGTCACCGAATCTCTGGTGCTACCGGAAACCACCGCGAATGGAATTTGCCCGTGGCTGGTTTCGATGTGCTCCAGCACTTCGGGAACAGCCCTTAGCTGGGGAAGAATCTCGAAATAAAATCCTTCCTTCTGTTTCGCCACCTGTTCCACCGGCATGTTCAATCCATGTTTCCGATTGAGGGTTGCAATGATCTCGGTGATCGGCATGCCGCCCCACTCATAAAAGAGATCTTCGCTGAATTCGCACTTCCATTCGGAGAGCGCCCGGCTCCATGCGACATAGTGAAGCGGCATGGAATCGGCGACGGTGCCGTCGCAGTCGAACAAATAGGCCTTGAAGGATCCAGGCGGCAGTTTCAATCGCATACTTAATCGATGATTCTTTTCTATTTATGGCATTCGATGTTAAAAGGTGAATGCCGGATTCAATCCGCGAGCCTGGAAAGGCAACTAAGCGATTTTTGAGGGCGCCACGCGATGCTTCCGTCGATATGTGGGGCGTCCGCCGGAACAAACTTGTTTGGGCTGCTTCTCCTGCTTACTCTCTGCGGAATTCTGCGTTCTGCCATCGCGACTGGACAGCTTCGATATCGACGAGGCATATCACATTACTGCCGGCGTTACCTATGCCCGCCGAGTCAAGGGAATTTTCGGTTGTTTCCGTCACACGCGCAGGTGTACAAACCTCTAGAGGTATTCCTGTGCGCGCTCGCGTCACGTTTATCTTCCTGCTGGTGGCACTCAGCGCGGCTTCCGCCGCTACCGCCACCGTTCCCAAGCTTCAATATTCCACATACCTTAGCGGCTCGCACTTTTCCATAATCACGGCCTCGACGGCCGACGCAAATGGATTTCAGTACGTCGCCGGCGTCACTTTGGCTGCCGATTTTCCTACCACGCCGGGAGCATATCGGCGGACGGCTTCGGCTGCAGGCTTTTCCAGCACCGGATTCTCGACAATGTTTGTCACGAAACTGAATCGCTCCGGCAGCGCACTCGTTTATTCCACATTCATCGCTACGGGAGCACCAACCGGGATCGCCGTCGATCCATCGGGAAACGTATATGTAGTCGGCGACGCCAGCGGTGCGGAATTCCCCACCACAGCGAACGCGTGGCAAACAACTTGTCTGCAAGCGCAAGGGCTAGGCTGCAATTTTTTAGTGAAGCTCAACCCGGCAGGTTCAGGATTGATCTATTCGACATTTCTGGACGGGTCTCCTTGCGACGACGCCTTTAAGGCCATCGCTCTGGACAGCACGCAGCATGCGTATGTCGCGGGTGTCGGCGGCCCCGGTTGTTACACCACCGCGGCTGCCTACAAGCGCAACACCGCCAACATCACCAACGCACTGGTCATGAAGATCAAGAGCGATGGTTCGGGCGTACTGTATTCCACGTACGTCGGTGGAGACAGTTCGGAGAACGACGGGGCAGAGGCGATCGCGGTGGACAGCACCGGACACGCCATCATCACCGGACGTACCAGCAGCGCGGATTTTCCTACAACCCCCGGCGTTATTCAGCCGACTTTTCTGGGCGGCAACACACAGTTCGGTAACGGGCCCTTCGATGCATTCCTGACCAGGCTCAGGTACGACGGCAGCTCGCTTCTCGCCTCCACCTACATCGGCGGATCGGGTTCCGATTTCGGCTCTGCAGTGGCCATCGATTCCGCGGGTCAGATTTATATCGCCGGCACAACCGCCTCGAAGGACCTTGCTGTGACTTCAAATGTTGTGCAGCCGCTGCCTGATCCAGGGACCTGCGATTTTGAGGACAACACACCCATCCCGTGCGGTGACGCATTTCTTATGAAACTTCCGACGGACTTTTCCCGGCTGGCGTACTCCAGCTATCTGGGTGGTCCGAACGGCGATGAGTCATCCGTGCGGCTGGCCATCGATTCCGTGGGACACGTGTTCATCGCGGCTTCTTCAACTTCCACTAGCGTGCCACTGGTGAAGTCAACCAGCGCCAACGGAGCAATGTGGTTGGCGGAGTTAAACGCTGCCGGCAACAAATACAACTTCTCCACCCGGTTTGGCGCCGGAGGCACCGATAACGTCACCGACCCGAGCGGCCTGGCTCTAGATATTGCTGGCAACCCTTACGTATCCGGATCCGTGAATGCATTTGTGCCGACCACTCCCGGTGCGTTCCAGACTACGAGTCCAGGCAACGAGCGGGCAGGATTTGTGGCGAAGTGGGACGTTCCTCCATGCACGCTGAGCAGCAGTGACAGGACGGTGACTATCTGCGCTCCAACTGGCGGCACGACTGTCGACAAGAAACTGCTGCTGGCTGCGGGTGCGACGGATAGCAACTCTGTTGGAGGCATGAAGGTCTATCTTGACGGAACTTTGGTTTTCTCAGTCGCGGCGCCTCATTTCAATACCAACCTCAACCTGACCACCGGCAAGCACCACATCACGGTGGCGGCCTCCGACAGTGCCGGTACTTTTTGGAAGAGCATCGACGTCATCGCGCAGTGAGATCGAACTCAGCTGGTGGGGAGCCAGAAACACGGGATCCCGAGCGGGCGTGATGGACAAACTATTGCAATCAGGCGCCTGACCACCAGCCCGGCGCTCGCGATTAATTCTTCGGGAATTTCGGGTCGTTCTTGATTTCTCGAATCTGCTGGATGTGACGTTCGGCGTGAGTGGAGATTTCGAGCATCCACTGCCAGCAATCGATCACGTTTCCATAGTCACCAAAGCTGTGGGCACGCATGTCGTCTTTGGTGGTCTTGATGTATTCGATCATGGTGGCGCGCAGCGCCTGAAACTTTCCGAGAGCCTCGTCCAGGTCCTTGTAGGTGTCTACTTTTTCGTGCCCTCCACCGGTCTTGGTATGTACCACGCGATCGATGCCGTACCACATGATGTCAGCGTCAGTAGCCGTCGATTTCTTGTCTTTCATATCCGGGGCCGCCTTTAGGGCTTTATTGATCTCGCGCCAGTAGTCAGGTTCGGCCACCGCCAGATGGGAAACGACTTGCCGGATGGTCCACCGGTCAGGCGAAGCTTTGTACTCCAGTTGGGCCGGCGACAACCCACGCACCTGTTCGGCCACCATTTGCGTGGTCATCTCGAAGTGCACCAGCAGGTGTTCGCGGTCCGCATCGGTCATGGGAGCGGCGAACAGGGGCGCAGACAATAGACATACCGTCAGTGTCAGGGCCGCCATCGGCAAGACTCGGGGCGCATTTCGTCGGGAAGTGTTCAAAGCGATGGACATGTCGCAACCACCCTTTCCAGGACTCTATTCCTTGGACGGTGAGAGCGCAGATCGGTCATCACCCGGGTTAGGAACGACTTCCTATTCGTTAACGAAACCGGCGTTAACACGAACAACAACCCTCGAGCTTCCCCAAATGCAACTTCCTGTCGGGTTGTGAGTCATCGCGATGTTAGGTTGACTATCGGCTACCATACCCACCATGAAACCCGACCGTATTAGAGAAGTCATCGCAATACGCACCCTGTTTCTCGCGAACGACCCATCCGAAAAAGTGGTGGCAAAAATGGGCAAACCGCAACTCTCTTGGAGATGATTACTACTGCCCGTATGAGATCAGGGTGCCGACACCGAAAGAATGTTCTACGCAGCTGGCGTAGATGCATTCCAAGCACTAGAACGCGCTTTGAAAATGATCGGAGCCGACCTAGCGTTTTCTAACAGGAGGCTTGACGGGCAACTTCGTTGGGAGTACGACGCGAACGGTGATTTGGGCTTCCCGATCCCGGAAGCCTTCGAGAATAGCGCTCACCACCAATCACCACCAACTTCGTCGTCTGTCGGGCCAATGAGTGTAATGGCGATGTTACGCCAACAGTCTCACCGTTGAGCCAACAGCCATCCTCACTGTGGCACCGCCTTCCGTGCGGCACTCCACTCGCCGCGTCGCGTATAGAAATACGCCGCCATGGAGAAGTCGAAGGCGGCACAAAAGAATCCGTAGGCGAGCGGAATCGCGGTCAGCTTGCCCGGCGCGAACGCGGAGTAGGCTCCATGCGCCTGAAGTTCGTGCAGCAAGTCCCACAGCCCGTGCAGGTACATGAACGTAGCGGAGGTCATGCTGACTCTTGCCTCCGCATCTTTGGTTTTTGTGCCGAGTTCCCGGCTCAGCTTCTACTGTCACGCGTGTGCGTTTGCGCTTATTCTCTTGGGACTCTGCGTACTTTACAGCGTAGGATTCATGGCATTGCTGACTTATTTCTACGAACGGTTCCTGTATGACGACCAGACGTACAGGCCTTGGAAATATGGATTGTTGCATGGCCTTGGCTTTGGTGCGCTGTTTTGTTTCGCTCTTGCGTATATCGTTCTGGCTGGCGGTGTCGCAAATGCCGTAATCCACGGAAGTCCTTTTGTTGGGTATGCTCCTGCCCCCTTTAATCTCCCGTTCCCTCGGTGACCTTTTTCGACCGCTGGCTGGTGAGTGGAATGGCGATGTTACGCCAACTACATACCAGCGTAATGCCTAAAGGCAACTTGCGGAAGAATTTAGAGGTCCGATGAGCAGCATCGTGTGAAAGCCCGAGTTCGGCACGGTCGTAATCTTGTTGGCCCGCAAGCTCTGACATAGATTAGCCTCCGAGGGTTCGTCATGTGTGCTGGTCGGTACCTTGCTGTACTCCTGCTCGTTTGCTACGCACTGTTTTCTACTCCATTGTTTGCACAAGAGAACTCGGGTTGGCGCATATCGCCCGAGAACATCAACATCCAAATGGGAACTGACCGGCCACTGCAGTTGCTCGACGATTCCGCACAGGAACTGGATAAGGCGGCCTGGGCCGTCGACAACCCCGATTTGGCAGAGATCCAGATAGAGGACGGGATCACTGTGCTACACCCGAAAGCTGTTGGCACAGTGGTGGTGACTGCCACGCTCGGGGAGGAGACAAGAACGCGAACCATCAAGATCTGGTCAGCGTTGCGGCCCATCCCGCCGGGATCCACCAACTGGGGCCTGCATCCGATTGGAAGAGAAATCGGGGATTTTCCAGCCGTTCCAACACCGACGGGACCGGATATCTATTCCCTGGAGCAAACCTCGAAGGGTGAGACGTATCTGCGCGCCACCAGGAATGATGGCATACAAGTCTGGACTTGGAAGATGCCAGAGCAGACCCACGACGTACAGCTTGTGTGTGGCGATTGGACTGGCGGGGCGCTGATCAGTGCGGACCGCGGGGACGCGTTCACGCTATACACGATTGGTAAGGACCGCAAGCTCCGGTGGAAGCATACGTTTCGGGGCGTGCGGAAGAGCCATGCCTACAATCTGCAACATCTAGTGCACATTGTGAGCCAATCCCCAGACGGCACAGTCACTACCCTCAGTGGACTGGACGAAATGTCTGGAAATCTGAAATTCACACTAACGCTTCCGGCATCTCATGAGCATGAAAAGAACTTGAAACAAGAAGGTGCCGGCTTCGTATGCACCCCGGGAACGTCTGCAAAGGCGGTAAAGACTGACGTTAGCCGAGTGTATGTCAACATGGACAGTTATGCCTACATCGCCTTCCGACAGAGTGAGTGGACCCTAGACGGCGAGAGGTGCAAGCCAGGGTCGGTCCTTGAGTCTCAGGCAGTGACCTTTACGCGGGATGACAAGATAGTTTTGTGGCAGATCCATCCCGACGGAACCTATGTCAGCTTTGTGGTGGAGGAGAACAAACCAAAACAGCTATATTCTGCGCCAGTGAACCTCACCTATCCGACAACTGCCTTGCTCACCGACAACATGAACGGCACACTGATCCCGATTCGTATGTCGCACTCGTTGGCTAGAGAAAACGTTGGCGATACACCGGACGAGTTCATCTACCGGGTAAACCAAGAGGGCGAATTGTTGTATCGGCTCCCCCTTCCGAATTATCCCGGAGCCTTACATGACGAAGTTGTCATCGCCAGCGACGAACTCGGCTTTGCGACTCGGGGAGGGGTCCTAATTGCATTCAATGTCAGCGACGGGAAGGAGCTGTGGCGTTGGGATTCCGATACAGATGACGTGTCGGTCCTTGCCGCCCTCGCTGACGGCAGCTGCCTCGTGCAGACGCCCACCCAGGTAATTGATGTGTGGAGTCCCACGAGAGCAAAGGTCTACATGTCTGGCAAAGCGATGCTGGGCTGGCAAGGACAAGTATATCGGAAGCACAATTGAGCAATTCGAGATCCGCGAGGGCTGGCAATCGGCACGGTGCTGTTCTGGTTCACGACCACACTGCCGTAGGCAGAACTCTTCAACTGTTGTAATCAGGCGATTACACTCACTACGATTCTGAAGCCTTCCAAGAAATCGTCTCTTTGGTTGCGAGTGTGGCGATTTCTCGCCGAATCTCGCGACTTGAACAGCTCCCCACCAAGCGTGTACTTTTAGGTGCCAACCTGGGACATCGACTTTGATCCACACCCCACCTTCCCGGTTTTCGAACCTCACTCTCGGAAGAAGCCCTGCGCGTGGCGCGTGCCTTTTCCTGCTTGCCGTTCTGGGATGCCTCCAAGCCAGCCCGCAACAGAAGCCCGCGTCGCCACTCGACGAATTTGAGCGGCGGTTTGCCGTTGCGAACTCGGCGAAGCAGGCGGGTAACTTGCCCGCTGCCGCTGCCGCCAGCGAGAAGATAATCGCCCTCGGACTCCGCGAAATGGGAAAGTTGCGCCTTTTTGAAGCCGTATATCCCGAGGCCGCCAGATTCTCCCGCAGGTCCCTCGAGTTCGAGGATGTTGCAGATGCGCACGTCGATCTCGCTGCTGCCAGCTTGTTTACCAGCCGGTTTGACGAAGCACTCAAAGAGATCAGCCAGGCGCTTGCCGCCGATCCGCGCAACGCCACGGCCTGGAACATTCAGGGCCAGGCGCAGATGAAGAAAAAGGACTACCGCGCCGCGGTGGACTCTTTCCAGAAGTCCCTCGAGATTCGTCCCAACCGCGAAACCAGCTACGATCTCGCCAATTGTTTGCTCCGATTGAAAGAGAAGGAAAAGGCCGCGGCCATTTTCCAGCAGATGACGGTGGAGTCCGGTGATCGCAGCGGCTTGCATCTCCTGTTCGGCGACGCTTATCGAAATGCCACCCTGTACGGCGACGCTATCCGGGAGTTTCAGCGTGCGCTCTCACTCGATCCTAAAGTTCCAAACGCCCACTATTTTCTCGGCCTGACCTACTTGATGCGGGACGAATGGGTGCTCACGCCGGACGCCCGCCGGCAATTTCTCGAACAACTGCGAGTCGATCCTGCAAATTATTTCGCGAACTATCTCCTGGGCTATATGGCGTTCAGTTCGAACCAGCCGCAGGAAGCGGATCACTATCTGGGGGAGGCGGCGAGATTGAATCCGTCTTCATCGCAAGCCTGGCTGTACCTGGGACTCAATGCCTACCGCCGCAAGGACAATCAGCGCGCCGAGCGGCTCTTCCGGAAGGCCATTGCACTCGCCGAACGTAGCGGCGTAGACGCTCACAACGATATCCGGAAGGCCTACACCAGTCTGGGCCGGATCCTGATTGCTTCCGGAAGAGCAGCGGAAGGGGAGCGATACTTTGAAAAGGCGCGCGCGATTCAGCAAAACATCATCGCCGACAACCAGGAAGGGAGTGGCATGGGTGATTCGGGTGGATCCGGAGTTTCTTCAGCCGATGTCACCAGCCTTTCGCAAAACGAGCCGCCGGTTCCTCTGGGGAGGACTGGCAAGGATGCGGCCACGCCGTTAGGCGGCAACGCGCTGTCGCACGCCAAGCTGACGCAGGGTCAAAAGAGACAGGCAGCGGCCCAGGAAGAATTCTTGCGTTCGGTTCTGGGCGGCGCCTTCAATGATCTGGCCACGATCGAAGCATTGCAGGAGCAGTTTGCCGTAGCTCTCGGACACTACCAGGAAGCCGAGGGATGGGATCCCAAAGTACCCAACCTGATGCGCAATCTCGGGTTCACAGCCTATCGCGCCGGGAACCAGCCCGAAGCAATCCGGGCATTGCGAAAGGCGCTGGCACTTGCCCCGGGTGATGATGAGGCTCGTGCGGTTCTGCGAGAACTCGGCGCTACGGTCCCCGGGCAGGTTCCGCAAAAGAAGGAAGCCAAGAAGCCATGAACCTGAGCGCGACGGACAGCAATTGAATCCGCAATCATTATTTCTACTTCGCATTCGCGTCCTGCTCGTCGGCGCAGCGGCGCTGCTTGCACCGATGGCTTTGAGTCAGGAGCAGCATCCGGCCGCGCCTCCTCCTCCGCCGAATGCCAGGAAGGTTCAGTGCAAAGGACGTCCGGTACCGCAACTGGAGGACATCACGGAGAAGGCAGGTATCCGTTTCCGCCATACCGCCAATCCGCTGAGCACATACATTGTCGAGTCGATGAGCGGCGGCGTCATTCTGTGGGATTACGATCGCGATGGCTGGCTGGACATCTATTTCACGAACGCGCCTACCATCGAGATGGCCCTGCGCAAGGAATCGGCTCGCGGAGCGCTCTACCATAACAACCACGACGGCACATTTACTGATGCGACCGACAAGTCAGGCCTGGCGGCGCCTTGCTTTGCCATGGGCGGCGCGGTGGCCGACTACAACAACGACGGCTGGCCAGATCTGTACCTGACGTGTTTCGGCGGAAATGTTCTGTTTCGAAACAATGGGGATGGCACGTTCACAGATGTCACCGCGAAAGCCGGCGTTGCGGACGGTCGCATGTCTGTTGGTGCGGCTTTCGGAGATTACGACCGCGACGGATTCGTTGACCTGATGGTGGCCAACTATGTCGACTTTCAACTCGACCATCTGCCCCCGTTCGGCGGCAAGTCACTCTGCAAATATCGCGGTATCGATGTCTATTGCGGACCGCGCGGAGTGAAGGGCGCAGGCGATTCGCTGTTCCACAACAACGGCGACGGCACCTTTACCGACGTTTCCAAGGCCGCCGGCGTGGATGACCCCCACGGTTATCTACGGTCTCGGTGTCGTTTGGGCCGACTTCAACAATACCGGCTGGCCTGACATCTACGTGGCCAACGACACGGTGCCTAACTTTCTTTACCGCAACGACGGCAAAGGCAAGTTCACCGAGATTGGCCTCGAATCCGGCACCGCGTTAAGCGAGACGGGCTCGGAGCAAGCCTCCATGGGAGTTGCCCTCGGCGACTACCTGCACAATGGACGCCCTTCCATCTACGTGACAAATTTCGGCGACGACTATAGCGACCTGTATCGCAACGACGGAAACTGGATGTTTACCGATGTCTCTTATTCTTCAGGCGTAGCCTTGCCCTCCTTTCCTTTTGTGAAGTGGGGTGATGCATTCGTGGATCTCGACAACGATGGCTGGCTGGATCTGGTGGCGGTGAGCGGTCATGTCTATCCGCAAATGGAAAAGGTCCCTGCCAGCGGTGGTTATGCGCAGACCAAGCTGCTTCACATGAACCAGAAAGATGGCACCTTCTGTGATGCCAGCAATCTGGCCGGACCGGCTCTGGAAGAAAGACGCGTGTCACGGGGCTTGGCGGTCGGGGATCTGTTCAACGACGGCACTGTGGACGTCGTAGTCGAGGATCTCGATAGCGCGCCGATGATCCTGCAGAACCACGGTGTTTCCGGCCGCCACTGGGTGAGCCTGGAATTGGCGGGCACCAAAAGCAATCGCATGGCAATCGGGGCGCGCGTCAAGATCGTGGCCGGAGGGATGACGCAGACCGACGAGGTCCGCAGTGGCGGTAGCTACATCTCCCAGAGCGATTTCCGTTTGCACTTTGGGCTAGGGTCGGCAGAGAAGATTGAGTCGCTGGAGGTCCGCTGGCCCTCCGGGAAAGTTGAGACGTTCAAGAACCTCGCAGCCGATCGCTTCTATGCCGTGCTGGAGGGCGAAGGGATCGTTCCAGCAGAGCGGATTCGGCCGGTTTCCCACGCATCTCGTCCGGGCCGAGAGCGCTAACCGTAGGTGAGATGGGTGCTCTGTCCGACTTCGATCCAGATATTCGCCTCTGAAGGTATGGAGGCGCGTTGCCGTCACCCATGGTCAGAATGCGAGCGCCGAAGACCTTTTCGTAGGAGCGAGCCGATCGCTCGACGTCGGCGAGGGTGAGAAAGGGCATCCGTAAGCCCCTGCATATCTCTTATAGCGTCTTCATGAAAATGACGAGCGTTCTCTCGCGAAGTCGCGCAATGTTTCAGCCAGACCCACAGTTCTAGCAAGTTCCGTGAATTCCACGCTGCACTCGAGAGACTGTCCTGATCGATCGTTTTGAGAAGATCGTCACAGACCCTGTTTACGCTCAATAGAACCTTGACTACAAGATCAGCAAACCAGGGCTCCATTGCTTCTTTGCTCTTGCAACTCGTGGTGATGTCGTAGAGTTCCTGCAATCGATTTGGTATCGTCGTTTGCAGTTGGTCGCGAGTGAACTGAGTCTCCCTGTCAACGTCGTAATCCTTGGGCGCGGTTTCCATGTTGTCATTGTTTCCCAGTGCCGTCAGAATCTCAATGAAATCCACAAATCGTGAATCGACAAACGCCAATAACGACTCGGTAAAACTGGGGACGAAAACTGGGGACAGACGGAACGTTCCCCGATATTTCGACGAATGGAAATGCGAACGTCCCGTCTGTCCCCGGTTTCCGTCCGATTCTTATGCCGCTGAAACCGACTCCTTCTTCCGATTGAGTGCCGGCAAAAGATGTTTCAGAAGCGCTTCATCAGAGAACGGGTTTTGGCCTGAGATTAGCTCGCGATCCTGAATGACATAGCTCGTCCATGGAGCGAGCACACTTACGTCACCGCCCGCGGTGCTCAAGGCGAAGTCCGGGTAAAAGAGAACCTTGCCACCAATCTCGAGCGGTTCCCGCTGCTGCTCTTCCGCTGTCGAAAAGATGGTCATCTTATATCCAGCATAGATCCAGCCTTGAGCCTTTGCCCGCGCTCCAGCGGCATCGCCCGCCGCCAGCGCGGCGACCACTTCCTTCGAGTTCGGAAGAGCCGAGAGAAGCGAAATTGGGCCATGGCAGAGCACTGCCGTTGGCTTGGATGTTTCGTGAAAGTGTCTCATCACGGTGCCCGCATCGGGATCGTCGAGCAGGTCCATCATCGGGCCATGGCCGCCGGGGACGAAAACAGCGTCATATTGATCCAGGCCCGATGCGATGACATCCGAGATACGAGTTGGATTTTTGAGCCCAGTCAGGGTGTCGCGAAATTTCAGATAGTCCTGAAGCTTAGCCTCGTCTCCACCGAAGAAGCCGGCTACGGCTGAATTGACATCCAGTTGCGGCGTGTTGCCTTTGGGGTTGGCAAAAGTGATTTCGTAGCCCTCCTTCATCAGGGCGCGAACCGGAACCGTAAGTTCGTTGAGATAATAGCCGGCGCCGGTATACACCTTGCCATCTTTCAAGGGCAAGCCGCGACCGCTTGAGACCAGTACCAGGACTTTTCCTTTAGTTGCCATCTTGTTCTCCTTTTTGAAATCGAATCTGTTTTCCTGGGAAGACGCCATAAGTTTCTCATCGAGGAAGCAATCTCGTCGACCGACGAGCTTGGTAGTGGCGGTAGTTACATATCTCAAAGCGATTTCCGTTTGCACTTTGGGCTAGGGTCGGCAGAGAAGATTGAGTCGTTGGAGGTCCGCTGGACTTCCGGGAAAGTTGGGGAAGGGGTCGTTCCAGCAGAGCGGATTCGGCCGGTGTCCCACGGATCGCCTGCAATGTAGTGTCCGATCTGGATAACGATGCGCTGGCCCCCTCTTGACGAACGACCCCTCTCGCGGTAGGCTTTAGCTCAAGTTTGCTCTTAGGAGCAGACCTTGGATTTCATGCAGAGTGGCTGAGGGACGAGCCCTACGAAGCCACGACAACCGGATCAGAATTAATTTTCTGGTCGCCCGGTGTCAACTCTCGCCCTGGTATAGGGGGAACATGAGATTCGGGGTGCCGAATTCTTAGCATCTCGTTCCTCTTTTCCTCATTCCAGGGAAAGAGGATTTCGCGTTTCTGGGCACTTTCGACGGCTCGTCCCGCAGACCACTCCAAAGTGAGTGGCCTATGACCTCGGAAACAGGGACCTACGAATTGCGCTGCCGCGAATGCGGCAAGAGCTGGGGAAACCAGCCCCGTTCCATCTGCGACGATTGTTTCTCTCCCCTTGAAGTCTTCTTCGATTACGAAGCCGTGCGGCCCAAATTTACCCGCGAGCGGATCGCCCAGGGCCCGGCCAGCATGTGGCGTTACCGCGATCTGTTGCCGCTTCCGGCCAATTATCAGCCCACGGTTCCTGCCGGTTTCACCCCGCTGCTGGAGGCGCCGCGTCTGGCTCAAAAGCTGGGCGCGAAGCACCTCTATTTGAAGAACGACGCGGTTTGTCAGCCCTCCCTGAGTTTTAAGGACCGCGTCGTCGCAGTGGCCCTGTCCCAGGCCCGTAATTTCGGATTCGACACAGTCTCCTGCTCGTCCACGGGAAACCTGGCCAACTCGGTAGCGGCGCAAGCAGCCCGCAATGGATTCAAGGCGGTAATTTTCATCCCCGCCGACCTCGAGCCGGCGAAGGTTCTGGGCACGCAGGTTTTTGGCGCGAAGCTGATCCGCATCTCCGGAAGTTACGACCAGGTCAACCGCCTGTGTTCCCAGATCGCGGATGACCGGCACTGGGGATTCGTCAACGTCAACCTGCGTCCTTACTATGCCGAAGGCTCGAAGACAGTGGGCTTCGAAATCGCCGAACAACTGGGCTGGCGTCTACCGGATAACGTCGTCTGTCCCATGGCGGGCGGGTCATTAATCATAAAAATCAAGAAAGCATTCGAGGAACTGGTCCAGTTAGGACTGGTGGAAGCCAAGCCGGTGAAATATTTCGGCGCTCAGGCTACGGGATGTTCGCCCATCTCGACCGCGGTAAAAGCCGGGAACGCAGACATCGATCCGCAGAAGCCGACGACGATCGCGCGTTCGCTGGCCATTGGCAATCCGGCCGACGGACATTACGCGATCAAATGCATCACTAAAAGCGGTGGCTGGTCGGAGGACGTTTCCGATCCCGAACTGGTGGAATGTATTCAGCTTCTGGCAGAGACCGAAGGTATCTTCACCGAAACTGCCGGCGGCGTAACCGTCGGCTGCGCGCGCAAACTGTATCGCCAGGAACGAATTTCACCCGAAGAGACGACAGTGCTCTGCATTACCGGCAACGGTTTGAAGACCACCGATGCGCTCGCCGGCAAGTATGAACTCGAAGAGCCAATCGCTCCCAAGGTCGCCGAGTTCGAGAAATACATGGCAAAGACGCTCGACGCCCCCGAAAAGGAAGTGCCGGAGCCGGCGGTTGCGTAAATGAACATCACCGTGCAAATTCCGACGGCGCTGCGGCGGCTGACTGCGGGCAACGCGAAAGTGACCTGCGCCGCAGCCAACCTGTCAGAGTTGTTTACCGCACTTGACCAGCAGTTTCCCGAACTCAAACCCCATTTGCGGGACGAAGCGGGAGAAATCCGCCGCTTTCTGAACGTGTACGTAAACGAAGAAGACATCCGCTTTCTCGGCGGAAACAAGTACGCGTTTCAGGATGGAGACGAAGTCCTGCTGGTACCCTCGATCGCCGGCGGAGCCCTGTAGCTGGATTCTGGGACGCTGCGCGCCAGATCCGTCGCCCGGCTGCGCCGGGACTCAGGATGACGTCAAAAGATAGTTAGACATCTTCACTTCTTACCTCATGTGCACATGTCATCCTGAGCGGAGTGGTTGCTTCGCTTAACGAAGCAACCGCGTAGTCGAAGGACCCCTATGAGTGGCACAAGTGTTGTTCTACGGGGATTTATCATGATCAGGATAAGAAGTGCGCCGGTTCTAGGGGTCCTTCGACTGCGAACATCTCTTCGCAAGCGAAGAGATGTCCTCCGCTCAGGATGACATTGAAATTTTTTGGATGCAATTACTGGATTACGCCTCTTAAAACGGGCGCGTCGATGGCTACGTGACCGTTGTTGCTGGTCACGGTCAACTGGTCCAGATACGCGGTCGTGGCGCTCGAAGACTTGTCGCCATCGATTTGAAAGTTCACCTTCAACAGCCCGGGCGGATACCAGCGTAATGCGAAGTTGCTGGGACCGGAGGCGTCGTTGAAAATCTGCACGTCGCCATCCATGCTCACCGAATCGTAAGTCACGACGCCGCTGTCATCGCGATGAAATTGAAGGATCAGGTGATGCCAGGTGTTGGCTGTCCATTCCGACCGGCTGCACCTGGCGTTCGACGTATTCCAGTGCGCGTCTTTACCCGCTTTGGTGGTGAATTTCCAGTGTCCCTGGGGCAGCGAGCACTCGGTGCCGTAGATTACCGTGTCCCGGTTGGCCAGCACCTGGTTCAGGTCAAACTCCAGGTTGTTCACATGGCTCAGGTCGGTGACGAACCACCAGAGGTCGACTGTAAAACTGGTCGAGGTGGTGTCAAGCCCTTCGATCGGAACGCTGCAGCGCTCGCCTCCGTACTCGCTCCACGACAAATCGAAGCGGCGGGCTTCTCCATCCTTAGAAGGATTCGCAACCAGAGACGTGGTCGCCGACGAGCTTCCGGGCGTACCCAAGTCGTGAGTGCACTTCCAGGTGGATGCCGACTCTATGTTGGGAACATTTGCCGCGATTCCGAAGGCCGACGTCAGCAGAAGCAGCAGAAATAATGCAGGCTTACACATCCCCCATACTTTACCAGTTTGGTGTGTGCTCGAGAGTCTTGCAGGCACGAATGAGACGTTTCTTGACCCGATACGGAACTATTGCTCCGCGGCGGTGCCGTCTACCAGTACGTGAGGTGCAGCTTGTCGAGATAGACCGTGTACGGCTGCTGTTTGTAATTTCCGTCCATCTGGAATTTCAGGGTTATGCCATTCCATCCGGAAGGAACCCGGTCGGGTACGTCGTACTTGTTAAGAGTGTGAACCACTTCGTTGAAGGTGATCGACTCGTAGAGCAGATGATTGTCACTGGTCCGTGATGCCTGTATGACAACGTGGTTCCAGGAGCCATTCTTGGGATTGCAGGCGATGCCGGTGTGCTTCCAGACATGGTTGGTGTTGTCCCAAATATCCCATTCATGGCCGCCCGCGATCCGGCACTGGGTTCCGTAGATGAAGCTCAATCCCTGGAAATACTGGCTGATGTCGAACTCCAGCACCTGCGAAGCTTCAGTCGTCGGCGAATAGAAATAAGCGTCGTATATAAAGTGTTTGAGACTGGGTACCAGCTTCTCGTCGTTATCGGGAAGGCCTTGCGTTGAGCCCTGGCCGATCACGGGATTGCTCCATAGGACATCGGAGTAGGACATGGTGCCGCCGAGCTCGAACTTGGTCGCTCCCCCGGTCTGGGTCATGCCATAGGTAACTTTCGGACTGCAGGTGGTGCAGATTTCGTAGGCAGGACGGAGCTCGCCCCATCCTCTCCATCCATCGCTGGCCTGCACGTTGTACAGCTTTTTGCCACCCACGGTTATCTTCACTGGAGTGAAGGTAGAGCCCCCGCAATAGTCCCATTCCTGGACGACCGTGTTGTAGGTTCCGGGACCCAGCATCAGCGAGGTATTCAAGCTTGAGCCGTTCACGACGTACACCCGGGCATCCGGCGAAGGAGCGGTGTAGATCCCCATGGAAGCGACGCCCTTAGGGCACGTAGACGTTGCGGTTGCGGTAAAGCGCACCGGACCACCCACGGTGCTGTTATTGGCCGGCGAAGTAACCCAAACCGCGCTCTTGGCGGTTACCGTTATTGCGACCTCAGTGAACCTCGATCCGCCGCAGTAATCCCACTCCTGCACGACGGTCCGGTGAGCGCCCGCACCCATGGAAACTTTGGTGTTGAGGGCGGGATCGTTGACGACGTAAACCAGCTTGTCGTCGACATAAATGCCCATCGAGGCTACGCCGCGCGAGCACGTGGCCGACGTAGCATTGGCAACAAAGCTGACCGGCGATGCAGTGGTCGCCCCGCTGTGGGGGCTGGTTACCGTCACACCCGCCAATGCAGACGTGGCTAGGGCGGCGACAAGACAAAAGTAGACACCAATGTTCTTCATGCCGACAGTACTCTCCGGCTGTTTGGTTTTTTTCTTGCTTGGAAGTGGACTCTTGTTTAACTGATTGTGGCAGATTCTATTGACCTGTCCCGTATCGGTCAAGAAAGAAGCCTTCGGGAATCAGTCAGAGGTACACATTCCCGACGTGGGAATTGTCGGCCGGGACCCTCTACTTTAGGCACTCCGAGGAGAAGGCGGAAACGACGATGCGCTCCTTCAAAACGAGTGCATCGTCGAAAGGCTTGCTGGATGCCGTTTTCATCCCAGGTCGCGCTCGGCAGCCCAGCCGATTGCTACTGCAGCAAGCCATAAACGTACACCTGGTCGACGGCGGTTACGTAGACGTGCCCGTCGATGACCGTGGGAACGTTAAATACTGCGCCGCGAAAAAAACCATCCCGGGCAGCATTCTGCTGTGAGTTGTAAAGTTCCGTAGCAAGATTGGTGGCGTCGTAGGCATGGAGGATGACGTGATTGCCAATGATGTACTCCTCCGCCCAGACGATCCCCTGGGATGTGCCGCTTGCGGAGACAACCGGAATCGGCCCCCGGCCCTGCTGTCCGTTGCCCTGGAAGACAGTCGTGGTCGCGGAGGTCTGGGAAATCTGTCCGTTGGTGAGTTGGAATGCACGAAGATTGCTGAACACCGAGCCCATGTAGACGAAACCGTTCCAGTACGCGGCGGTGCCATATATGCGGAATGTGGTGTCAACGTTGGTCTGGCCGCATGGCATGGGATTGATCAGAAGTGACTGTGGTATCTGGGTATCGCCGCCGGCATTGAAATGCCCCAGATTGTCGCGATTCAGCAGGAAGATTCGACCTTCCTTGCTTCCGCTCACGATCAAATGCGGAGTCGCGCCTGGCTGGTCAGGCAGCAGGATAGGTCCCGATGATCCGAGATCGAGATCGCCCTGATCGATGCAATCCTGGTTGGAGGCCATGAAGTAGTCGACCACATTCAATGAGTTGCCGGTCAGTTTGATCTTCAACAGCGCGTCGCCCCAGTCCGGTCCGGTGGTGATGCCGAGATTGTGTCCGTCGCCGGTTTGCAGGTAAACGTTGCCATCGGAATCTGCGGTGGGTGCTGACCCGGCTTGCCACAATCCCGCTCCCTCGCTGTTCGGTGAAAGGTTCAAAGCCGAGAGTTGGTTCAAAGTAGCTGCGTCGTAGGCGAACAGCCAGCCATGGTAGGGCTCGGTGTCGGAGAAGGACGCGAACCCGATGTAGACCACGCCATTCACCAGCAGCAATCCCGCGCGCTGGTTCTGGGTGGGCGAGTCGAAGGGCACGCTTCCATTGCCATCGTTGCCGAACCCAGTGCCGGGGAGGGTGGCAAAAATCTGCTTGGGGCCGCCAAATTTTTCCGCCCCGGTGGTGATGTCCAGAGCGTGGAGACGGTGGAAGGTGGTGCCGCTCTCCTCCGTCATCGCTGAGACGTACAGAGTCTGAGTCGCTGGATCAATCACTGGAGTTCCGCTTATTCCGACCGACGGCCCTATGCCGGTTCGACCTCCGAAGGAGCCATTTGCCGGGACGATTCCGTTGGCGGGATCAATGAAACTGCGCTGCCACAGGACCTGTGACGGGTTGGCCGCGTCCAGGGCATAGACACTGTCGTTTTCCGTGCATATGAAAAGAACGTTGTGCGTGCCGCCGGCGATGGCGAGGTTCCTGATGTACAGCGGCTGCGCGAATACGACGCCATCCAGATGGCCGGTCTGCGCGATGCGTCCAAATGTGTTGACGTTTACGTTGAGCGGCGTGAGCACCGTCTCATTGAGGCTTGCCCCGGTCCCTGCGAGATCGCCTTTATAGCGGATAACTCCATCGATGCTCGGTGGAGGCGGGGGCGGCGGGGGCGGAGGTGTGACTACGGGAGGTGGATCGGTGGTCTTGCTGTTGCTTGAGGTGCCTCCGCAACCGACCAGATAAATGCTTGCCGCCAACAAGGAAAACAGAAAAACCAGCCACCAGTATTTCACCGGCCCCCAATTCTCCGCTCCGGAGTGAAGCCCTGGGCTTCACTCGGAACACACAATTTCAGCGGGTCACGATCATTTTTAATGCGAGCTACACAACGTAGGGATTCGCGGACAGCCGCTCCCCACGTCGCTTTTTGATGTACCGTTTTCCCAAGCAGTTGGCTGCGACCCGCAGTGTTTTCGAACTCGTTCTATTTTAATGCTTTAAAGCTAAAACCGAAATAGAAACGGGACGTAAAAGCCCGGAAACCCTTACGTGGCAAGGGTTCGGGGCGTTCAATCATGTCAAATTTTGCAGCTCGCGATAACGCAAGAGTAGGCGCCTCCAGAATATTTCGACGTCATCGTGAGCGGCCGAAGGCCCGTGAAGGATCCGGCGCGGACTGCCTCGGACACGTCCGGTCGAAGAGCTGCAAAGCAAAAATCACAGGGTGCCGCTCCGCGCGAGATCCTTCACCCGCTGAAGCCGGGCTCGGGATGACCCCAAATTCCAGGTTGCGGTTAATGACGGAAATTTTTTTGGTCTTACTTCAGGCTGACCGTCGAACTTACAGGGATGCGCGTGCCCCCACAATATTTTGACGTCATCCTGAGCGGCCGAAGGGCCGTGAAGGATCTGGCGCGGACTGCCTCAGAAACGCCGCTCCGCGCGAGATCCTTCACCCGGCTGACGCCGGGCTCAGGATGACGTCAAATTCTTTTAGGGCGCCTGATGACATTCGAATTCCTAGGGCACGCATTGGGTTTCGCAAATCAGTCGGCCCAGGGCTCGGGCCTCCGGTCCCAGCGGTGGGTTTTCAGTTCTTTCAGCAACGCCGCATCCAGCGGCCCGGCGTCGCTGGCGGCGATATTCTGGCGAACATGCTCGGGCTTTCTCATCCCCACGATGATGGTGCTGACTGCGGGGAACGAAAGGATGTAGCGGAGTGCCATTTGGGGCAAGCTCATCCCTGCGGGAAGCGCTGACTTCAATTTTTCCACGCGCTCGATGGTCGGCCCGAGGTTTTCCGGGCCAAAGTACATGGCGCGCCAATCGTCTTTCGGGAAGCGCGTTTGCAGGGTCATCTTTCCGCCCAGGCTGCCCTCATCGAGGGGCACGCGGGCGATCACTCCCACGTTCAGTTCCTGGCAAACGGGAAAGAGTTCGTCTTCGGGCGCCTGGTCGAAAATGTTGTGGATCACCTGCACTGCATCGACCAAGCCGGTGCGCAAGGCTTTCAGACCATTCTCCGGCTCCCAGCGGTTGAGACTGAGGCCGAAGTGGCGAATGATCCCGTCACGCTTCAGCTTTTCCACTGTGCTGCGAAATTCAGGTTGATCCGTCCAGCTATCGTCCCAGACATGAAATTGCAGCAGATCGATTGTGTCCACGCGCAACTGCTTTCTGATCAGGTCGGCGTGTTTGAAGACATGCGCCGCGGGGAAGACGTCCTCATACCTGTATGAAGGCAGGGCCGGCCACCTCCCGTTCATGGGTGGAACCTTCGAAGCCGCAAACAAGCGCTTGCTGGGGTTCGGAGGAGCCGGGTTGCGGGAGAGAATCTCTCCCAGCAAGCCGTCGCTCTTGCCGTCGCCATAAGCCCAGGCCGTATCGAAGAAGTTGCAACCCAGGTCGGTGGACATCTGCAGCGAATGTAGAGACTCAGTGTCGTCTGAGCCGGTCCAACCGCTCATACCCCAAAGTCCGTGGGCCATTTCGCTGACTTCCAACCCGGTCCGGCCTAGTGTCCTGTACTTCATGGGTCCTCCTCCGCCAAATTAAAGAATCTGGATTGTATTGGTTAGAGCAAAAAAATGGGATTGTGCATCGCTGGACCCGCCTGTATAATCTAACTAACTGGTTAATTAATGGCGACGAAACTCATGAGAACTGGTGCCGCCAAGCCGCGAATGGGTTCCCGCGGCCGGCCCCAGGAAAGCCGGGCCTCGATCCTCAACGCCGCGGTGCGCGAGTTTTCCCGCGAGGGCGTCGCCGGAGCGCGCACCGACGCCATCGCGCGCAGCGCCGGGGTCAACAAGGCCCTGCTCTATTACTACTTCAAGGACAAGGAAACCCTTTACGGCGCGGTGCTGGACCACGTCTTCGGAGGATTGAAGGCGAGCATCGAGAAAGCACTGTCGCGCGACCTGCCGCCGCGGGAAAAGCTGCTGGCATATGTGGGGGCGCACTTTGATTACATAGCCGGTCATCCTCTTTATCCCAGAATTACGCAAGGCGAAATGATACGCGCGGCTCACGGCAACGCGCCGCAACTGAAACGCATTGCCAAACAATATTTCGTTCCGCTGTTCAAAAGAGTTGCCGCCGTGATCGAGGAAGGCCAGGCGACGGGAGACTTCCGTCCCGTCGATGCCACGCACTTTGTACCTTCGATGATTGCCGTCATCGTATTTCATTTCACCAACGCTCCCGTGTTCCGCATGCTCAAAGGGATGGACCCTTTGTCGCCGGAGTTGGTGGCGGCACGGCGAGCCGCCGTGATCGATTTCATTTCCACGGCATTGTTCCGGCCACAAGGCACTTCCGCAGGAGAACGCAATTGAGCGCGCGTAACCGATTTCTGATGATTCTCGCGATCATTCTGGTCGCGTCGACGATCTACTACCTGGTTTCGACGCCACGCTCCAGCGATCTGGTTTTGATCGGCACCGTGGATTCGAATCAGATCATCGTCAGCCCGCAGATGCAGGGACGCATTGCCAAGCTGCTGGTCGACGAAGGCACCCAGGTAAAACAGGGAGACCTGATTGCGATCATCGATCCCTCGGAACTGGAAGCCGAAGCTCGCGCCGCTGCGGCCATGATCGACAGCCTGCGCTCGCAGGTTTCTGCCACCCAGGCCACCAGCGCGGCGACCCACGGTTCGACTTCGAGCAACGTGGTGAATGCACAGTCGAGACTGCAATCGGCGCGCGCCCAGCTATTGCAGGCCGAAGCCATGATGCAGCGTACCGAGAGCGATAGCCGGCGCATGATCGCGCTGGCAACCCAGGGCGTTGCCTCCGATCAGGATAAAGTGCAGGCGGAAAGCAACATGAAGGCGCAGCAGGCGACGGTGCAATCTTTGAAAGACCAGGTCAGCGCCGCCGAAGCCGATCTGAATACTTCGCTCGCCAACATCAACCAGGCGCATGCCGCTGCCAGCACCGTGCAATCAACCCGCGGACAGCTGGCGAACGCCGAAGCCCAGCTAAAGGAAGCCGAAGTCCGGCTCGGCTATACCAAAATTTACTCTCCGGTGAGCGGCACGGTTTCCGTGCGAGCCGCGCGTGAGGGCGAAGTTCTCACCGCCGGCCAGCCAATTGTGACTGTGGTCGATCTGGGCGACACCTGGGCGAGGGTTGCCATTCCCGAAACCGAGTCTGACCACATTGGCTTGGGCGATACCCTGCGCATTCGCCTCCCTGGCGGCACTGTTACCTCGGGCAAAGTTTTCTTCAAGTCTCCAGAGGCGGATTTTGCCACCCAGCGCGACGTCAGCCGGCGCAAACGCGACATTCGCACCATCGTGCTTAAGGTCCGGCTCGACAATCCCAAAGGCGCCTACGTGCCCGGCATGACCGCGGAGGTTTTGGTTTCGCAGGACCAACTGAAAGCATCGGCGGCCAACGCCGGCGGCGCCGTCGAGAACCGGCAGTGAACTCCAAGTCAGGTTTCAGATGGATGATTTCAGATTGACGGCGGCAAAGCATGGTTTCTGAGCTCAAACCGAATACGGCATCCGAGGCGCGCCAGCCTTCGACCAACCGGCGCACGCCCGTAACTGGCAATGCCATCGAAGTCGATCACATCGTCAAGAAGTATGGCGAATTCACCGCCGTCGATGATGTTTCCTTCAACGTGAAAGAGGAAGAAATTTTTGGCTTGCTGGGGCCTAATGGAGCCGGAAAATCGACGCTGATTCGAATGATGACTACGCTCATCCCAATCACTGGTGGGAGTGCACGGGTTGCCGGTCACGACGTAAGCAAAGATGCCGACGGGGTTCGCAGGTCAATCGGGGTAATTCCCCAGGCGCTGACCAGTGACCTCGACCTTACCGTCGAGGAGAATCTCAACATCTACGCCAAGCTCTACGATGTGCCGTCATCAAAAAGGAAAGCCGCCATTGACGAGCTGCTCGAGCTGGTCGATCTCACCAAGTGGCGCGGGGCGCAGACCAAAACTCTTTCCGGCGGGATGCGGCGGCGTCTGGAAATTGCCCGCGGCCTGGTGCATAGCCCGCGAATATTTTTCTCGATGAACCCACCACCGGCCTGGACCCAGTGTCGCG
Organism: Terriglobia bacterium; assembly: GCA_963733545.1. Taxonomy (GTDB): domain Bacteria; phylum Acidobacteriota; class Terriglobia; order Terriglobales; family Acidobacteriaceae; genus JAIQFF01. The sequence goes on along the minus strand of CAVTDQ010000007.1, from coordinate 584,887 downwards.
GGTTGCGGTCTGGGAGATGCTAACAAACATCAAGTCGCATCGCCAGCTGACCATCCTGATTACAACGCATTACATGGACGAGGCCGATCGCCTGTGCGACCGCATCGCCATCGTGGACCACGGCAAGCTGGTGGCGCTCGACACTCCTCCCGCATTGAAGGCCAGTGTGCCGGGTTCCAACGTGATTGAAGCGCAGTTCGAAAACGCTTCTCCCGATTGGGAAAGCAAATTACGCGCACTCAACGGGGTCACTTCAGTGCAGCACGAAGGCGCGGGAATGTACCGCATTCTGACCGGCGACGGATCGCGGACCACGACTGAACTGGTCGAAGTAGCGGTTCACGCGGGAGTCACGGTTAAATCTCTTTCGGTGCAGAACACAAGTCTTGATGACGTGTTCGTCCATTACACCGGACGCCAGTTGCGCGATGAGTTGGTCAAAGCCCAGGGCTTTGTCATGCCGCCCCGGCCAGGATTGCAACCATGAACCGGATGATGGCAATTGTCGAACGCGAGATGCGGAAATTCTTTCGCTCCCCGGCGCTGATGTTTGTTTCCATGATCTTCCCGCTGGTGCAACTGATCGTTCTGGGCAACGCATTCGGCGGCAAGATTCGCGACGCGCGTCTGGGATTGGTCGATCAGGACGGCGGCACCCAGGCATTGAAGATCCGCGAAGCCTTTGATTCCGTCCGCGCCAATATTCGCACCTTTCAGCCGACATATTACAGCGACCAGAAGACGGCGATGGAAGACGTGCGCAACGGCAAGCTTGAAGGCGCGGTCATCATTCCGCCGCAGTATTCCCGCCGGGTGTACGAACAGGACCAGCCGCAAATCGCCCTGGTGGTGGATAACAGCGACAACTTTATGAGCGCGGCGCTGGAAGATGAGCTCTCGCAGATTACCAGCGCGCTGAATAACCCCGTGGTCGAACCGCGGGTCCTGCAGAAAACCGTACTGCAGATTGTGGAGCTCTATCCCTATATCGAATACATGAAATTTTTATTACCAGGTTCGATCACGCTGGCCATTTTTATGTCGGTCATGATCGGCGGCGGCATGCTCTATATCGACGACAAGGCTCGCGGCGTACACGAAGGCTACCTGGTCACTCCCATCACTAAAGCGGAGCTGGTTCTCGGGCTCAATGCAGCCAGCGTGGTCAAGGCGGTGATGGTCGGGATTGTGATCACCGTGGTCGGCTGTCTGCTGGCCGGTGTGGGGACGCTGTTCAGCCTCTCCACGGCACTGGGTTTGTTCGTGCTGATCCTGCTCACCGCGGCGGCCTTGAATACGATGATGTTCCTGCTGGTGGTGCGAGTTGACGATCCCCTGGTGCCACGCGCGATTTTCGGGATATTGAATACGCTGTTATTTTTTCCCAGCGGCGCGGTCTATCCCATCCAGGCGTTTCCCTGGTGGCTGCGTGCCATCTCCAAGGTGGATCCCTTCACCTTCGCGGTCCACGGCTTCAAAACGTTGTTGCTGAAAGAAGCCGGACTTTTCGCCATCGTCCCGGACCTTATCTATTTATCGCTCTTCGCGGTGGTCGCGCTCAGTATTGCCACGCCCTTATTCAAACGAACGCTATAACTGTCATTACAGTTTTTCAAGGCTGTCATCCTGAGCGGAGAACAGCTCTTCGCTTGCGAAGAGCTGTTCGCAGTCGAAGGACCCCTATAAGCGCCACAGCTGTTCGGGGTTACTGGATTCTAGGCGTAGCGCTTGTGCCACTCCTAGGGGTCCTTCGACTCCGCCGCTGCTTCGCTTCGCGAAGCATCCGCTCCGCTCAGGATGACACGTTGTGGTAATTGAAATACGGCAAAATAATTGGCGATTGGGAACTTTTACCTGGGTCTCACAATCTATTATGCTTAGGGAACCATGACTCTGCTGGATGCTGAAGTTTACGATCCGATCCCGGCGCGCCGCCGCAAGATAAGAATTCTCGTCGCCGTGATCCTTCTGCTGGTGATCGCAGTCGTGGCCTGGATGAACCGGTACTGGTCGGAAAAGCGTGTAGTCGACAAATTTTTCAACGCGCTGATGAGCAAGGATTACGAGACCGCATACGGGCTTTATTTTGCCGATCCGCAATGGAAGGAACACCCGGGGAAGTACCCGCGATATCCCTTGAACCAGTTCGTTCAGGATTGGGGCACCGGCGGCCAGTGGGGGACCATCAGAAATTACAAAATAAATGGCGCCAGTACTTGCTCGAGCAGCGCCAGCGGCGTCGTTGTCGACGTGATTGTGAACGACCGCGCCGAGCACGCTCAATTGTGGGTGGAAAAATCCGATAAGACTCTAAGCCCGCCGCCTTGCGAGCTGCTGTTTCATTGAACTGACTTCACGCCGAAAGCTGTTCCAGAGTCTTTTGTAAAGAAGCTTCATCTCCAACGTTCAGACATTTCTTCGAGCGATCGATCTGCCGCATCAGCCCGCACAGAACTTTTCCCGGCCCGGCCTCCACATAAGTTTGAATTCCTCGATCGATCAGCATGCGCATCGACTGGTCCCATTGCACCGCGCCTGTGACCTGGCGGACCAGGGCGTCGCGGGCAGCATCTTCACTTTCGATCAATCTTGCGTCAACATTGCTGACGATAGGAATTTCGGGCTTTTTAAATTGCAGAGACTGTAAATCCGCAGCCAGTCTGTCGCGCGCCGGCTGCATCAGCGCACAGTGAAATGGAGCGCTGACTGAGAGCATGACTGCACGCTTGGCGCCGCGCTCACCGGCCAGTTTAGTGGCGCGCTCGACCGCGGCCGTGTGGCCTGAGATAACGACCTGTTCGGAGGAATTGATATTTGCAGGCTGGCAAACCTCGCCCTGCGCTGCATCGGCACAAACTGCCGCGACTTTTTCGAGATCCATGCCCAGGATCGCGGCCATTGCGCCCACGCCTACCGGGACCGCCTCTTGCATATACCTGCCGCGGTTACGCACGGTGCGCACGGCATCGGCAAAACTTATGGAGCCGGCGGCGACATTAGCGGAATATTCACCCAGGCTGTGTCCGGCGACGATGCCTGGGTTCACACCTTTCTCGCGTAGCACTCGCCAGACCGCGATGGATGCAGTCAGGATGGCGGGTTGTGTAATTTCGGTGAGCCGCAATTGTTCGTCGGGACCCTCGAAGCATAGTTGCGAAAGCTTGTAGCCGAGGGCGGCATCGGCTTCTTCGAATGTCTGCCGGGCGACCGGATATTTTTCCGTGAGTTCTTTGCCCATCCCGATGGCCTGAGATCCCTGGCCGGGAAAGAGAAACGCTATAGCTTGTGTTGTCATGTTTTTTTACTATGGCGGACAATCCCTTCCATTTCTCTAGGGGACGCTTGTCGCCTTCTGCTCTTCACTGTGACTTCGAAGCAAACTTCGCTGCTGCACGAGCGTGGACGCTCGCGCCTACATTGGTGCTAGGTGCTGACGGGAATCTGGGGCCGCAGGCTGGCGACTTCCTTGGCAATCTTGTCGTTGATGTTGCGCTCGGCAAATTCAGCGGCTACGCGCAACGCATTCTTGATTGCGTTCATGTTCGACGATCCGTGGGTTATAAAACAGACACCGCGCACGCCGAGCAGAGGCGCGCCACCATACTCGGTGTGGTCAAGGCGTTTTTTAAAGTCGGCAAAGGCACTGCGGGATAAGAGATACCCGACCTGGCGAGTGATGGTAGCTTTCAGAGTCTCTTTCAGCGTGGCTCGCACCAGGTTGGCCACGCCCTCCGAGGTTTTCAGCGCCACATTGCCGACAAATCCGTCGGCGACGATTACGTCCACCTTGCCGCTGTAAATGTCGCGCCCTTCCACATTGCCGATAAAATTTAGCGGAAGTTGCTTGAGCAGTTTGAAGGACTCCCGGGTCAGCTCGTTGCCCTTGCTTTCTTCTTCGCCGATGGAGAGCAGGCCCACGCGCGGGCGCCGGGTTCCGAACATGCTGCGAAAGTAGATTTCGCCCATCACCGCAAATTGTTCGAGATTTTCCGGCTTGCAATCGACGTTGGCACCGACGTCCAGCAGAATGGCGACCGTGCTCACGGCGGTGGGAAAAACCGCGGCCAGCGCGGGACGATCGACTCCGGGAATGCCGCCCGAAAACCATTTTGGCGGTGGCCATGGCGGCCCCGGTATTTCCGGCAGTCACGAAGCCGACAGCGCGACCCTCGCGAACCAGCCTGGCGCCTACATGAATGGAAGAGTCGCGCTTGGAGCGGACCGCCTGCACCGCTTTGTCATCCATGGTGATGACTTCACTGGCGTGAACTACTTCAATGGGCAGCCCGGCAGCTGCCGGATAGTCAGCCAGCTGCGCACGCAATTCATCTTCATTCCCAACGAGAAGGACGTGGACTCCGTGGTGCCGGGCGGCCTGAATCGCACCTTCGATCTCAGGTTTCGGCGCCCGGTCGGAACCCATCGCGTCCAGCGCTATGACGCTTGGCATGGAGGGGTTCGGACTAGCTGGCTTCCTTTACATCCAGGACCTCGCGGCCCTTGTAGTAACCACATTTCGCGCAGGCTCGGTGCGGCATCTTGCGCTCGTGACAATTGGGGCACTCGGACAGCGAGTGGGTGGTCAGTGCGTCGTGCGCGCGACGGATGCTGGTGCGTCGTTTCGAGTGTCGCCGTTTTGGATTAGGCATTCGATTCCTCTGTTATTTTCTTCACGTCTGAATTTCACGAACGCTGGGTTTTCCCGGATACTGGATAGTTTCGCGATACTGACCGTAAAACCATTACCGCGAAGTATCACGAAAGCTTCGATTTCAGGCTTTCCTTCGTGTAACTTCGTGTCCTTCGTGGTTCATGCTTTAAGCTTGACCATTCCCTGCAGTCGTCAGTTATCCAGCTTACCGCGAATATCTTTCAGTGCCGACCAACGCGGATCTTCCAGGGGCTCGGCACAACCGCATTGCTGCACATTCAGATTCTTGCCGCAGTGAGGGCACAGGCCTTTGCAATCGTCGCGACAGATCACTTTTAAGGGAAGCGCGAGCAGTACCTGTTCTTGCAAGACATCTTCCAGCCGTATGCCGTCCCCTTGATAATAGCTGACTTCAGCTTCGGCGGATGTGACCGAGAGCTCCTCGCGCCCCGCATCCACGCCCTGAGGACGATACAGTAAATCGAACTCGTGAGCGACGTTCTGTAAAACCGGCTCCAGGCAGCGCGCGCAAGCCAGTTCAACCCTGGTGTCAAGTCTGCCGTTGACGCGTATGTCTTTTACTATCTTATGTTTGCCGTGCTGCTCCTCAACCAGCTGAGCGCGACCGGCGGTGTGCAGCACTTCCACTTGCCGCAGATCCTCTCCCAGATCGAGTGCACCAGGAAGAATTTCCTCTTCGAAATCAATGGGATGCAACTCAAGCTCGCGGATTTCGATGAACATCAGGCACCCCCCGCGTTAAAAATGATACCGCGAAGACCGCGGAAGCACGCTCTGAAGAGCAGGTTCTCCAGGAAGTAGACTAAAGAATAAAGGCCTTAAGAAAAGGTGTCAAGGAACCGCCTGTGTCAGGCGGGACGCCCCCGCCCGCCGCCGCTGATCTTGTCTTATTCTCGAGTGCTGCCGCACGAGCGGGGCCGCTCGCGCCCACATTGAGTCGTCCGAGTATCATGGTCGCGGCCAGAGCTGGAACTAAAACGCCCCATGACCGAAAGACCCGCCCGACCTGACTGGCATCGCCGACCCGAAGTTTTTATTCTTCTGCTTGCATTCCTGATACGGCTCTGGAAAGCCTCCGGCACTTTTCTCAATCTGGATGAGGCTATGCACTTTCTGGCGGCCAACAAACCATCGCTGGCAGAGGCCTACCACGCCGGTCTGAATTTAGCTCATCCTCCGCTGCTGATTCTGTTTCTGTACGAGTGGCGAAAGTTGGGAGTGTCAGAATTATCTCTTCGCTTGCCCTCGGTAATCGCGGGGACGATTTTCTGCTGGATATTCTTCAAATGGCTCACTCGTCTTCTCGGCACCAAAGTCGGTTGGGTCGGTTTCCTGCTGGCCAGCTTCCTTCCGGTCTTTGTTGAGCTCTCGGCTGAGGTTCGTCAGTACCCGCTGCTGCTTTGCTTCATGATGGCGGCCGCATTCATGCTTGAACTTTCCCTGTGCGAACGTTCCCCAGGGAAGATGCTGGCCTTTTACATCTTTCTCTATCTGTCCATGCTCACCCATTTTTCCGCCCTGCTCTTCGCTGGAGCCGTAGGAGTGTATGCGCTGTGGCGGCTGGTTGGCGATCGTCCGTCGCGGCAATTGATTCTTTCCTGGGTCGCCGGACAGGCAGGGGCGTTCGGGCTATTCGTCTACTTGTACGTGCACCAGATTGCCAGATTGAAGGACAGCGCTTCGGCGCAGCACATGCGGGAGCTTCTGGCCAACTCCTACTTTCATCGCGGGCACGATCACTTGCTCAGCTTCCTTTTCGCCAGAACTTTCGGCGTGCTGCAATATACATTCGGACAGCTCGCTGTGGGCGATGTTGCCGGGCTTCTCTTCATTGCCGCTGTTGTTCTCTTGTTTGTCGGAAGGACAAAAATCACGCCCGATTCGCCGTCCACACCGGTACCAGGAACGCAGCCCTCCCCTCAGCAAGTGGGATTGTTTGTAATGCTACCTTTCGCGATCAACGCCGTGGCTGCCATCATCGATCTATATCCCTATGGCGGTACCAGGCATTCGGCGTTTCTTATTCCTTTTGCGATCGCTGGCGTCAGCCTCGCCGTAGTCATTTTGACTCGGCAGCGGATTGTCCCGGCTCTGGTTGTCGCTGCGCTGATGGTTGTCGTTTGCCAGGCACTTGGCACGCCCCACCGCCCCTACATGAAACGCGAAGACCAGCGCCGCGCCAACATGACGCAATCCATCAATGCCGTCAAAGAACGCGTCGCTCCGGACGATACAATCTTCGTCGATTTCCAGAGCAGCTTTTTTCTCAGATTTTATCTTTGCCCCGAAATCAGCTTCACCGGCTTACCGCCATCCGATTTCAGAGAATTTTCCTGCGGAAACCGCCAAGTCATTTCCACCAGTTCAGAAACCAACGTTCTGACCGCGGATGTGTTTCTGCAGCGCTGGAGCGAAATGGTGAGCACTTATAAACTCAAGCCCGGACAGGCCGTCTGGATCTATCAGGCAGGGTGGGACATTGGACTGGCGCAGCAATTGCAAAAAAAAGTTCCAGAGTTTCGGACCCTGGAACCTGATTCTTTCGGACGCAACATCTCACTGTTCAAACTCATCGTGGGCGATCGCGACCTTGCGCCAGTGCTTCAGGCCCGGCAGACTCTGAAATAATCTCAAGCCATGATGGGCAGAGCGCGAATGCGTTTCCTGGTCGCAGCGTAAATCGCATTGCACAATGCCGGGGCAAGCGGCGGAATCGGCGGCTCTCCAGCACCCGTCGGCGCTTCGGTGTTCTCGACAAAAAAAGTTTCGACCAACGGCGCCTCGTTCATTCTGATGGGCGCGTAGTCGTCAAAGTTTCCTTGCACCACCCGTCCCTTGTCGATTGTGATTTGCGCGTGAAGTGCATTGGTCAAACCAAAGATGATCGCACCGTGAATCTGCTGTTCCAGAATATTTGGATTTACCACCTGGCCGCAGTCGATCACGGCCACCACCCGATGCACGCGCGGCTGATCGTTTTCCATCGAAATCTCGACCACCTCCGCCATGTAGCTGTTGAAAGATCCAAAAGTGGCGATACCCTGATAATGTCCCGGCGCCAGCGGCTTACCCCAGCCAGATTTTTCAGCAGCCAGGTTAAGCACGCCGCGGATGCGCGCCGTCTGCCATCCATTGACGTTTTCGTCTTTCGCCAGCAGGTGCAAACGCAGCGCCAGCGGGTCTTTTCCGCCAGCGATCGCAATCTCATCGAGAAATGATTCGCTGGCGAAGCCGGCCTGCAAAGCATTTACCGAGCGCATCCATCCCAGCGGAACTGGAGTTTCAGTCTTTACGTATTCGATGGTCGCGTTGGGAAAGGAATAGATAAATGACGTCTCGTCCTTTACCTCTGAGTCGGTACCATTCTCCGCGGGAAATCCTTTTTGCAGATTGATGGAAGGCATCATGATGCGATGCGAGAACGAGATCGGCCATCCCCCGCCGTCAAGCATCGCGCTCAACCGGTGGTAGCTCGCCGGCCTGTATGTGGAGTTGCGCATATCGTCTTCGCGCGTCCACAACACCTGCACTGGTCCATTGATGGCCTTTGAAACCAGGGCCGCTTCAACCGCATAGTCGTGTTCCAGCCTGCGTCCAAACCCGCCACCGATGTAGGTGATGTTTACTTTCACATTGTCGGGATCGAGACTCAGAGCAGCCGCCACCGAATCACGGACATCCTGCGGAACCTGGGTGGGTGACCAAATTTCGCACTCCGTTCCCCGAAAATGCGCCGCGCTGTTTCCCGGTTCCATGGGGGCATGAGCCATGAAAGGAAGCTGATACTCGCCGTCAACCCGGCGTCCGAAAGCCTTTGTAATATCCCCCACAGAATAAAGAGTGACCGCCTTCTCGGACACCGCTTTCTTCAACCCGGCGTAGATCGCCGCCGAATTCAGATCGCGATTCGGACCCTCGTCCCAGGTAACCTTCAGGACGCGCCGTCCCTCCATCGCTTCCCATACGCTGTCGGCGACAATCGCGACGGCCGCATCGCTGATCTTCCCCACGAAACTGACGCCGGGGATCTTGCGGCTCTCCTGGTCGTCGAAACTTGTCACTTTGCCACCTATGACTGGGCAGCGCGCCAACACCGCGTGTTTCATGCCGGGCAACCGGAAATCAATCCCGTAGCCCGCGGTTCCGGCAACTTTTGCCGCAGTATCCAACCGGGGTACACGTTGCCCGATAATTTTGTACTCTTTCGGATCTTTTTTTAGCGGCGGATCAGTCGGTACCGGCAGAATTGCAGCTTTGTTGACGAGTTCACCATAAGTCAGGCGCCGGTTTGAAGCGGCGTGAACGATTGTGCTGTTCTCCGCCTTGCAAGCCGAACGCGGCACGCTCCACTCCAGAGCTGCAGCACTGATCAACATTTCGCGCGCTGTCGCCCCTGCTCTGCGCAGCGGATCCCACATAGTACGAACGCTGGCGCTTCCGCCCGTGGACTGATCGCCGTACAAAGTGCTGGCGCCGGCCTGCTCAACCGAAATCTGTTTCCAGTCGGCTTCAAGTTCTTCGGCAAGGATCATGGGAAGAGACGTGCTCACGCCCTGTCCCATCTCAGAGCGGGTGAGCATCACCGTGATTTTTCCATCGGGTGCGATCTTTAAATATGCGTTAGGAGCAAAGGTATGCTGGCGCGCCGATCCACTGTGCGGCAGATAAAAGCCGACCACCAGTCCGGCGCCGGCGGCCGCGCCGATACTCAGGAATTGACGGCGGGAAAGCGGAGTCATCGCGCGCCTCCCGAGTTCGCCGCCCGATGGATAGCGCGGCGAATGCGGTCGTAGGTCCCGCAACGGCAGATGTTGCCCGCCATTCCCTCCGTAATCTGGTCGTCGGAAGGCTGCGGAGTTTTAGTGAGCAGAGCCGCTGCCGACATGATTTGTCCTACCTGGCAATAGCCGCACTGGGGAACGTCTTCGGCAATCCACGCCTGTTGCAGCGGATGCAGACCGTTGCCCGACAAACCCTCGATGGTAGTGATGTTCTTTCCCGCTGCCTGCGACACGGGGGTCGAACATGAACGCCGTGCTTCGCCTTCGACATGTACGGTACAGGCGCCGCAAAGTCCGGCGCCGCAACCAAACTTCGTGCCCGTCAGTCGCAAGGTATCGCGTAGAACCCAAAGCAGAGGCGTGTTGGCAAGGACATCGACTTTACGATCGCTGCCGTTTACTCGCAATGTGAACTCAGGCATGTAGACCCCGATTCATTTGTGCCAGGGAAAATCATGGTAATGGAAATAGATAAAAAGGGAAACGTAGTGCTACCAGACGGTTTTCAGCAGAGGAGACTTGCGGATATTCTCGTCGCGAGTGACCAGAGCCAGGCCTTCTGCGCGCGCAGTAGCGCCGATCAAGCGGTCGGCTGGATCTCGTGGATATTCGTCGGGAAATTGAGTCGCCAAAGCTGCGATTTCTGGAGTTATCGCCTTCACTGTAACTCCTTCGATCAATTTCTCGACCGAGCGCTCGACGGTTCCATACCCTTGAATTCGTCCTCGGGAAACGAGCAGAGCCAGTTCCCAGAGAGTAACGGCTGAAACTGCGACGCCGTCGTGAAGACGTGATTTTCTGATGGCTTGTTCGGCACTACGAGAGAGCTTTTTGGGCTCCGCGACGGCCCAAACCAAAGCGTGGGTATCAAGAATGATCACCGCAGAGCATCCCAGTCTTCCCACGGGACAATCGGAGATTCGATGTCTCCCACGATCTTGATTACACCCTCCAGGCTTCCTATGAAGTCGTCGGCAGATCTTTCAGCCGGGACGAGCTTGGCAAGCGGCTTTCCTCTCTTGGTAATCAAGACCGGCTCACGGGTTGCATGAACCTGCTCCATTACTCTCAAGCAATGAGTCTTGAATTTTCCGGCTGCGATCTTTTTCATGGCTGATTTCCAAACGACCATGGTCATCTTAACACGACTATAAAGCTTTCAAAAGGGCCTGCCTGTTATGGCTGCTAAACTATTCCCCATGCTCACCGGACATGCCACCGCCGCGGGCACTGCCCGATATCGCGACCGGTTTTCGCACCTGCGCGACGCCGGCCATTTTCGTCAGGCTGAACATGTGCCGGGAGTCAGTTCGCTATGGTTATCGTCCATCGGCCTGGGAACCTATCTTGGGGACCCGAGCGATGCTGCCGATCAGGCTTACATGTCGGCGATCGAGGCCGGCCTGAGATCCGGAATCAACGTCCTCGATACCGCCATTAATTACCGTCATCAACGTTCGGAACGGAACATCGGGGCGGTGCTGAAGCAATTGACGGCGTTGGGGGATTTGCATCGCGATGAAGTTTTAGTCTGTACCAAGGCGGGTTATCTGACCTTCGACGGCAGCCCACCCTCTGATCCGCGCGGCTACTTCCATCGGGAATATGTCGAGACCGGAGTGCTCGATCCCAAGCAACTGGCTGGCGGGATGCACTGTATGTCGCCTGCCTATCTTGAGAATCAGATTGCGCGCTCACTCCAGAATTTAGGTTTGGAGACCATTGACCTTTTCTATATTCACAATCCCGAGTCGCAGCTGGCAGAGGTGCCTCGGGATGTATTCCAGCAGCGCATCCGGGATGCCTTCGTTCTGCTTGAGGGCCTGGTAAAGGCGGGGAAGTTGCAGTATTACGGCGTGGCCACCTGGAGCGCTTTTCGCGTGGCTGAAGATTCTCGCGACTACATCGGTCTTTTTGAGTTGGCGAAAATCGCGCACGATGTTGCCGGCGACGATCATCGCTTTCGATTTATTCAACTGCCCTTTAACCTGGCGATGCCGGAGGCTTATGCCCTGATCAACCAGCGCGAAGGCAAGGAGAAATTGTCGCTGCTATCGGCTGCCAGCCGTCTCGGGATTGCGGTGATGGGCAGCGCGACTCTGCATCAGGCGAGGCTGGCGCAAGGCTTGCCCGAGTTCGTCGGAAAGGTCCTGGGAATGACGACGGATGCCGACAATGCCATTCAGTTTTCACGTTCCGCCCCCGGCCTGGCATCGTCTTTAATCGGCATGGGCCGAAAGGAACATGTCGCACTGAATTTGAAGCCCGCCCTCAGCCCTCCGGCGCTGCTCCCTGAGTGGAAGCGGCTTTTCACCAAAACCAAATATTGATTAAGTAAAAATGTGGACGCTCGCGCCGACATAAGCGGATGCTTGTGCCGGCCTACTTCAGGGATTGCAACTTCTGGGTGGCGAACTGGGCTATTTCGTTGGCTGGATTTTCTTTTTGAATCTGCTCGTACACACGCTTGGCCTCGGCGGGCTGCTGGGTTGAGACATACATATCCGCAAGCTGCATCTGCGCCGTGGTCTTGCCCACGCTACGAGTCGGCTTCGCAATCAACTGGTTGTAAAGATCAATAGCCTCTTTCGAACGATTGGTACCGCTGTAAACCCCGGCCAGAGCCAGCTTCGCCAGCGACGCCAGGTCTTCATTGTGGGCCGATGCCACGGTCTTCAAATCGCGTTCGGCTGCTGCGTTGTCCCCCAGCTGGAAAGACGTAAGCCCGAGGAAATAGCGGGCAAATTCTCCGGTGCGAGTATTCGGATACTGGTCTGCGATCGCCTGAAACTGTTTGCGGGCGGCGGTGGTGCGCTCTTTGGCCGATGTAAAAGTCGGGAAATCCGGCTGGTCGGGAGTTCCAGGAAGCCGAAGCTGGGTATCCATTGTACGGACAGCCTGACTGAGCAGGACGCTGGCTTTCTGGTCGCGTTGATTCAGGTAGTACCATCCGCCGAAAGCGGCGGCCAAAAGCACAACCACGATCAGAGCGCCGGCGATGAGCTTTGTCTTGTGCTCTTCCGACCAATGTGCAGTGGCTTCGGCCACCCCGATGGTTGCCCGGCTGAATCGATCTTCCTTGAGTCGATGACGAGTTTCTGCGCGCACGAACGTCCTTTTTGGTGAGATTAAGGCTATGGATTGGCCGTCCTTGAGTCTAACACGATGGGGAAAGGCCGGGCTCCGGCCGGGTCAAGCATCCCTGTTTCCGCGGCAAAATAAAAGCCGCCGGACGAACCGGCGGCCTGGAATATCGTTCTGTGAAATTAGTGGGAAGTTTCTTCCAGAATTCCCTGCTCGAGTTTTTCCTGGCACTCGATGCAGTGCCTGGTCCAGGGCACGGCTTCCAGACGCTTGGCGTTGATCTCCTTGCCGCAGGCGATGCACTCTCCAAATTCGCCCTCGCGCAGCCGTTCGAGCGCGCCATCCACCATCTGCAAGAGCTGGCGGTCGTTATTGCTCTGATGAAACAAAAACTCCTTGGTGTAGGAACTTGCGGCTCGGTCGGCAATATCCTGGGCCGAATCTTCGTCCACGGTACGCCCGTCCTGCTCGGTGCGGGTAACCGTGCGGCGCAATTCTACCTGCCGCGTTTCCAGTCTTTTTCTGAAATACTCCAGTTTCTTTTTATCCATGAATAATAAATTTCGCGGCGCGCTGGCCGCGTCCTTAATGCGTCATCGGCAAAAGTTGAAGCAAATGATATGCGCTTAAATTGAGATGCGTCAACCGGCCAAGGCGTCTAATCCCCAGCGGGCGCATTTTTGGGTGCAGAGACTCCACGCTTGATTGCTCGCTCGAGAGTCTGATCCAGCGCGGCCCTGGCGCGCTCATATTCCGGCTGAGAAATGCTGCCTTGCTTATGCTCCACTTCCAGCTGAAACAGTTCTTCCTTCAGCGCTTCGAGGAGCATGCTGGGACGTGCAGATAAACCCTGCCGGGTGGCGGGCATCTCCGCCATATTGACATCTGATGCACCGAAATCCGGAATGGTCGCAAGCGATCTCCTGGAAGATCTGAGTCCGGACGAGCCGATTTCCGAGTCTCCAATGGCGGCAGAGCGGCGGCTTACGATGTAGAAGGCCCCCGCGGCCAGAATCGCGGCAAAGCCTCCGAGAATGTACCAACGATATTTCTCCAGCGGATCAGGCGCATCAATCGGCGGCCCCAGACCGCCACCGGGACGGGAATCGCGTCCGCCGGCATTGCCGCCGGAGGCAGAGTTTCCTCCATTGTCGTCGCTGGGTTCGGTTAAAGCCCCGGTGCCGGAGATCTTGAATCCCAAAGGCTGGCCCAGTTCGGTGTTCGAGGCCACCTGGACGGTTGCGCTGGGTTCGCGCGGATTCGCTCGCGACTCAAAGTTGCTGCCCGGGCTCGCGGAAAATTGCATGGTGTTGGGCAGCATCACAACAAAATGTTGAGTCGCGTAAAGTGACTTGGGCTCGACGTTCAACTCGCCGCTGTAGGGCATTTCGAAGCCGACTTGAAACAAAGTCTGTCCTGGCCGCAGCGGAAAATTGAAGGCGTAGCGGTTCTTTTCTTTCTGAGGAACGGGATCAGTTTTGAGGGGTTGACCGCCGGCAGTTTCAGCCGACGAATCCGCGATGCGCGCTCCGTCGGGCAGGTAGAACTCGAAGTTTTGATCATTCTGCTGCGTACGCGGAGGATTCGAAGTATTGTTCACCGCAAACAGCCGCGTGCCCTGCAGTTGGTTACCCTGCGCCTGAAACCGCATCACGTCGGCGGTAACACTGATGTTGTTTATTTTTTTCGATACATCGAACACTTCTATCTCTACCGTGTTCGCGCCCGGAGGCGCCATAGCGTGATAAGTCACGCCCTGATGTACGGCGCGAATCAAATGCGGCCCGGCATCCGGCAGGTCGAAGCTGAAGTGACCGCTGGCGTCGCTTCTGGTGCGCGCCGCCTCCTCCATCCCCTGGCCGAGTTTGATCAGAATGACTTCGTCCCCGGCCGCCGGCTTGCTTACGGTTCCGTTCTTGAGGCTGCCGGACAGTTTCTCCGCCGCGGCGAAAGTTGTGATCAGCAAGGCCAGCGCGGCGACGACCGCAATTTTTTTGTAAACCCTCAAATCTTTGCCCCTTTTCGGTTGGCAAGTGGTGTCCCCTGTTCGAGGCGCGCCATCTCCGCCAGAATACCCGCCGCCTCATCCTCAAGCGACGTCTTCAATGATTGGTAATCCTGATCGGGAAGTTTGCCGGCCTGATGCTCGAAATTCAGGTCGCGGAGGTTTTCATAGACCGCTTCCTTGCGCTCCTGCAAATACGCGAACCGGGTCTTGTCCGGTCCCATTTGAAATCGTCCGGGAAGGTAAAAAACATAGAACAGGACGCACAGCGTCACCATTCCGCAAGTGAGAGTTGCGACGCTCATAATTCGGTGTCCTTTCTGGCCTGGTTGCGAAAACGATCTAGATCACCGCCACTCGCCGGCAATACTCCTCCGGGCGACGCAAGCGCCGGCTTCTTTTTCCATGCCAGCACGATAAAGATTGTAGTCAGCAGGCCCAGCACCAGCACCAGAAAGGGCATGATCCATGCCACCCGATTGAACCCAGTGGCGGTCGGCGCCGCCAGTACAGTGGGGCCATACTTCTGCACGAAGTCCTGTAGTGTCAGGTCGTCGTTTTCGCCGCGATCTAGGCCGGCCATCAGTTCGCCGCGCATGCGGTCGGAATAAGTGCAGCCAACGTGATTACATTCCAGCAAAATCTGGCTGCAACCACACACGCACATCAGTCGATGGCCCAGGTCGTTGAAACGCGCACCTTCATCGCCCGCACCGAGAAAACCGAGCACCGCCAGGCAGAGCAACCCGGCCTGAAAACTGCGCAGCACAGAATTGGGCAACGACTTCATAATTTCAACTTCAGATTTCAGATTATTGATTCTCAGATATCAAATCGATCGCAGCGTGTTGTCAATCCCGACGGCAGTCATCGTGAGAAGATTTAAATCTGAAATCTGCCATCTGCAATCTGAAATTTTCCCAGACTCAGTCTCCAGCGCCCAACGATGCTGGCTGAATTCTGGCCGGAGCCACAACTCTTGCCGGCAAGGCATTTGGAATCAGACCCAGCACCGTTCCGCCTATCATGATCAGCACGCCCACCCAAATCCACATCACCAGAGGATTCAGGTGCGCCTTGATGATGGGGCGTCCGCTCTGCTCATTCAATCCTTCATAAGTCAGGTAGAGATCTTCTTTATAGGTCGAGCGAATGCGAGGCAGGGTCTGCGGCTGCTGGCTGGCCTTGTAAAAGCGCCGTTCCGGATACATGGTGTCGATTTTCCGATCACCCTTGAAGACATTGATGATGGCCCACTCATTGCTATAGTTCGGATTATCGTCCTGAGTGTAAGACTCGCAGACCAGGGTATAAGGGCCGATGGTCATCTTGTCGCCGAAGCCCATCTCCTTTTCTTTATCCTGATTGAAAGGAGTGCCGAGGATTCCAATAATGACCACGGCCACGCCGAAGTGCACGATGTAACCGCCATAGCGGCGAGTGTTGCGATGGAACAGGTGCACCATCGAGGCCAGCAGGTTTTGCCCGGTATGGCGGGAAATCACCCGTCCGCCACGGACAAATTCCGAAACAACCGTGAATGCGACCAGCGCCGCCAGCATGGCAGCCATGAGCGCGTAAAAATAGCTCACATCCTGCCAGGGTCGAACTCCGAAAACCACCATCAGAATTCCGACTGCGAGCGCGCCTAATGCCGGCCAGGTGAAGTTACGCCGCAAGCTCTCGAATGATGTCTTGCGCCAGGCCAGCAGCGGACCGATCGCGGTCAGTAGCAGCAGCAGCAATGCCACTGGAATTGCCACCTTGTTGTAGAAGGGAGGGCCCACCGTGACCTTGTTGCCCTGCACGTATTCCGAGATGAGGGGGAACCAGGTTCCCCACAGCACGGTGAAACAGGCCAGCAACAACAGCAGATTGTTAAAAAGAAAACTCGACTCGCGTGAAATCAACGACTCGAGTTTATGTTCACTGCGCAGGTGCGACTTGTTTTTGAAAAAGAAAAAGCTGAAGGTCAATATGGTGATCAGCAGAAACCACTTGAACCATCCGCCAATCGAAGACTGCGCGAAGGCATGCACCGAACTGATAATTCCGCTGCGGGTAAGGAAAGTCCCCAGAATTGCCAGCCAGAAGGTGGCAAAGATCAGCCACATGTTCCACATCTTCAGCATGCCGCGCTTTTCCTGCATCATCACCGAATGCAGGAACGCGGTGCCGGTCAGCCAGGGCATGAGCGATGCATTTTCGACCGGGTCCCATCCCCAATAGCCACCCCATCCCAGGACTGAATAGGCCCAGTGCGCGCCCAGGAAAACTCCGCAGGTCAGAAACGCCCAGGTCACCATGGTCCAGCGCCGGGTGATGCGAATCCACTTTTCCCCGGGATAGCGCATGATCAGCGCGCCCAGAGCAAAGGCGAATGGCACCGTAAAGCCCACGTATCCCAGATACAGCATGGGCGGATGGATCACCATTTCGGGATATTGCAGTAGCGGGTTCAGTCCGGCGCCGTCCGCCGGCAACTCGCCCTGTAACAACGCAAAAGGATGAGCTGCGAAGTTCAGCAAAAGAAGGAAGAAGATTTGGACGGCGGCAATAATCGCGGAGGCGTACGCGAAAAGTCTGGCATCGGTCTTGTGCCGCAACCGCAGAACCAGGCCATAGGCCGCCAACAACAACGACCAGAACAGCAGCGAGCCTTCCTGTCCTGACCACAAAGTTGCGAATTTATATGGAGCAGGCAGATCCCGATTGCTGTGATGATAAATGTAGGCAATCGAGAAATCGTTTTGAAAGGCGGAAATGACCAGGATGAGGGCGGCGAGAAACACCACGGCAAAAGTGGCGATGCCCGCGCGCCGGGCAGTCTCGCCCAGCCGCTCCGATCCCGGACCCGGACGCGCCAAAGCCAGAACGCCGGCGAGAAACGAATATGTGCTCAGTGCCAGCGCGAGCAAAAGCGCAAAACTGCCAATTTGTGACATGGGAAGGCCCGAGGCAGTATTTTTTCAGAAACGGCGGGCTGAGGCAACCGTAGACTGGGAAAAGCTGCTTGGAACAAGCCATGCTTTGGCCGTCCTTGCATGCTTTTGCAGAATCTAGGCGCTTTGCAGCTGGTTGTAGCGAGCCAGCACTTCCTGCTCCGCTACCAGCCAGTCTTCGTTTTCATGACCCGGAGTGTAGCCGCGGCGCTCGTAGAGTTCGTACGCACGACGGCGAATCTCCAGTTCCAGATCGCTGGGAGTGAAATCTTTCGTCGGTTCGAAGGAATTGACTGCAGGCATTGTGGCTACCTGCTTCTTGCGGGCGGTTCCGTTAGCGGAAGTTTTTGCACGAGCCATGATGGATACTCCTCTACATATACCAAGGTTCAGCAATGAACCGAATGGATGAAATGTGCCACGCACACGTTGGACGTCACCGGATGGGGTCCTGCGGAGATTGTGGCGAATGAACCCATTAATCATAAACCGGATGCATGTGGATTCGACAGAGAAGAAAAAGAAAATATTGATTATCCTGGAACAATTTTTCTACTAGTGGAAGTCGTGGGAGCTGGTGGCTGCCTGGGTAATCGTTAACCGCATCACGCGGTGTGCTTTCACTGACACCACGTTGTCCTGGTTCTGCAGAATCCCTTCCACCATCAGAAATTGCTCGGAAGTTATCAGCAGCCGATTTTTCTGAAACAGATCCGGCATGATGATGGCATTGGCCACACCGGTTTCATCTTCCAGGCTGAGAAATACAAAACCTTTGGCGGTTCCGGGGCGCTGGCGGGCGATGACGCATCCGCCGATGCGCAGATATTTGCCGTTGGGAATTCCGGCCAGATCGCCGGCCTTACGTACGCCGATCGCGTTCATGCGTTCGCGGTGATAGGCCATGGGGTGCGGGCCCACGGTCATGCCGGTGCCACGAAAGTCGGCCACCAGCCGTTCTTCAGGATCCATGGGCCGCAACGGAGACCGGGCATCCGGTTCGGGAAGTTCATCGAGCAGTGGTCCTGAATGACGAACCGAACGCTCGATTTGCCAAAGCGCGTCGCGGCGATGCAGTGTTTTACCACGGAGGCACGGAGTCACGGAGAAATCGTGATCATTCTCCGTGTCCCGGTGCCTCTGTGGTGAACTGCCCACCGAATTCAAAGCCCCTATCTCCGCCAGAGTATTCAGCTCATCCTTGCGCAATTCCGGAACCCGATATATCAGATCGTGAATGGAAGTGAAGGGCGCCAGATTGCGCTGCCGCACGATTGCCTGAGCCGCTTCTTCCCGCAGCCCGCGAACGTAACCCAGGCCAAGACGAACGGCGGGTTTCAAGTTTCCGGTTTCCGGTTTCCGGTTTTTCGGCTGAGAAGCATCCTGCGAATTTCTGGAACGACTGGACTTCAAAGTGCACTTCCACTCCGACTTCGTCACATCCATCGGAAATATTTTCAACCCATGGCGCTGCGCATCTTTCACGATCGTCGCCGGACGATAAAATCCCATGGGCTGGTTGTTCAGCAGAGCGGCGGTAAAAGCGGCCAGGTAATGGCACTTCAGATAAGCGCTGGCGTATGCGATCAGGGCAAAGCTGGCGGCGTGGGATTCGGGAAATCCATACAGCGCGAAAGAAGTAATCGAAAGCACGATCTGTTCCTGCGCCTCGCGTGAAATGCCGTTGCGCTCCATGCCGGCGCGAAGCTTGGCTTCGATTTCCTGCATGCGTTTTTCCGAGCGCTTGAATCCCATGGCGCGGCGCAGTTCTTCCGCCTCGCCGCCGCTGAATCCGGCGACCACCATGGCCATGCGCAACAATTGCTCCTGAAAAAGCGGAACGCCCAAAGTGCGCTTCAGCACCGGCTCGAGCGAGGGATGCGCATAGGCGACTGCTTCGCGTCCCTGGCGGCGCAGCAAATACGGATTCACCATCTGCCCCACGATCGGACCCGGACGAATGATCGCGACCTGCACCACGATGTCGTAAAAGCGTTTTGGATGCAGGCGCGGCAGGCACGACATCTGCGCCCGGCTTTCGATCTGGAACATGCCGATGGTGTCGGCTTTTTGCAGCGTGGCATAAACCGTGGGATCGTCCGGCGGCAAATGCGCCAGGTCCACCTCCTCGCCATAATGATCGCGGATCAGTGTGATGGATTCTTCCAGCACCGCCATCATGCCCAGGCCGAGCAGGTCCACTTTGATGATGCCGAGGTCGGCGCAATCTTCCTTGTCCCATTGCACCACGACGCGGCCCGGCATCGACGCGGGTTCCAGCGGGACCACGGAATCGAGTTGTCCCTGGCAGATGACCATGCCGCCGGAATGCTGGCCCAGATGGCGCGGCAAATCCTGAACGGCTTCGCACAACTCAAAATATTTGCGCAGGCGGGGATGGCGCAGATCCAGGCCGGCATCGCGAAAGCGGTGATCAAGCGCGTCATGAGCGTCGCGATATTCCCAGGTGGAAACCGCGGCAGAAACTTTGTCCAAAGTTTCGGGATCGAATCCCAGCGCCTTGCCCATTTCCCGCCCCGCCATGCGGTTGCGATAAGTAATGACGTTGGCGGTCATGGCCGCGCCGCGCTCGCCATAGCGTTGGTACAAATATTGAATGACGCGCTCGCGCTGGTCGCCGCTGGGCAGATCGAGATCGATGTCAGGCCACTCGCCGCGCTCTTCGGAAAGAAAGCGTTCGAACAGCAATTCCATGCCGATGGGATCGACCGCGGTAATGCCCAGCGAATAGCAAACCGCGCTGTTGGCGGCGGAGCCGCGTCCCTGCACCAGAATGTTCTGCTCGCGGCAGAAGCGCACCAGGTCCCAGACAATCAGAAAATATCCGGCCAGCTTGAGTTTTTCGATCAACGCCAGTTCGCGCTCGATCTGGCGCTGAGCACGGCTTTTGAGGCTCGCTTCGGACGCGGCCATAGCGTTGCTGAAAACCTTCCCGGGTACGTTCGCGCAGGAACGACATCATGGTCTCGCCTTCCGGCACGGGATATCGGGGAAATTCATATCCCAGATCCTCCAGCGTGAACTCGAGGCGGGACGAAAGTTCCACGCGTATTGGCCATGGCCTCGGGCAGGTCGGCGAACAGTTGCTGCATCTGCTGCGGCGATTTCAGATGACGCTCGGAGTTGCGCGCCAGCAGGCGGCCGGCAGTCGCCAGCGTGCAATGGTTGCGGATCGCAGTGAACACGTCGCAAAGTTCGCGCTCGCGCGGGGTCGCATAGCAAACACCATTGGTGGCCAGCAACGGAAGCTGCAAGCGAGCGGGCAATTTCGATTGCGGCACGATTGCGCGCTTCCTGCTCGCGATGAAAATGGCGCTGCAGTTCCACGTATACATTGCCGCGGCCAAAAATGCCGGTTAGACATTCGACCGAATGCCGTGCTTCTTCCAGATCACCACCGGAGAGCGCGGCGGCAAGCGGTCCGTCATCGCCTCCAGTAAGGCATATAAGTCCGGCGGCATGTTCCTCCAGCTCTTCTTTGGTGACCGCGCCTTCGCCTTTCTGCGCGCGCAACTTCATTTTTGTAATCAGACGGCAAAGGTTCTGGTAGCCGGAGCGGGAAGAGACGAGAAGGGGAAGGCGGAAAGAATTGCAGATTTTAGATTTCAGATTGCAGATTGATTCGGATTTTCCAAGTTTTAAATCTGCAATCTTCAATCTGAAATCTGAAATTTCGCACTGGACCTCCGCCCCCATATGCGCCTTGATCCCGGCCTTTTTGGCTGCCATGTAAAAACGGGGGGCGCCATAAACGCCGTCGCGGTCGAGCAGGGCCATGGCCGGCATATGCATGTGCGCGCACACGGCGATCAGGTCCTCAGGCAAAGAAGCGCCTTCGAGAAAACTGAATGCCGATCGGGAATGGAGCTCGACGAACATCGTTGTGGCTGGCTGTTTTCGCTATTTGTTCGCTAATAAGTCTGGCGGGATAAACCGGGGTTGTCAAGAGCCGTCCGTGGCGATCCACGCTAGATCCTTCACGGCCCGAAAGGCCGTTCAGGATGACGTCAACTTTGGAAATTGGCCCTCGATGGAGGTGGGCAAATAACGTGTGCAATGCACGGTGAGTCGACGGCCGTGAGGGCTGCACATGAGACCTGAAATTTTGACGTCATCCTGAGACCGGCGCCAGCCGGGCGAAGGATCTGGCGCGCAGCGGAACAGATCTTTCTACTCACCCAATTCTTCCCCGGTTCGATGAGACGGAGTTCTTGCGGTCCACATTACAAATCCCGAAAGCCCGCCCATCCCGGAACCGCATTCTGGCGGGCCATTGCACCATTTTTTGAGACTTGACCGAGGCTCATAACCAACGTACTGTTTGACCTCGGCATCGAAAGAGTTCCTGCTTTTTTCTCTCTCCCAGGAGATCTATTCAGGAGCAGCCAAGAGTCTCCCCCATGGCCAGGCAGAGCGCCGAACCCGTCCCTGATCGCGGTCCCATGCCCGACACCGCCGCTTCCCCAGGCGCGCTGGAGGTGGAGCTTCGCGAACTTGAAAGCGAAATCGTCAATAACGACCAGCCAATTTCACCTCTCCTGAAAACTGTGGCTGAACGGATTGCCGCGATCACACTGGCCGATGGCACCGCCATCGCCGTCTGTGATCAATGGGGCGTCATTTGCCGGGCCAGTACCGGCGATGCTCCTGAGGTGGGCTCACGGTTGCGTCCCGACTCTGCTTTGACCAGGGAATGTTTTGAAACTGGCCAGACTGTCGTTTGTCAGGACACCGAAACCGACTATCGCGTGCGTCGCTTGACTGCAAAGAGTTTGCGGCTTCGTTCTGCCGTGGTTGTCCCCTTGCAGAGGAACGATTCGGTTCTCGGGGTTGTGGAAATTCTTTCCTCCCGCCCTTACGCTTTTGACGAGACTCATGTAGCCGGTTTGCAGCGCATCGCGGTGCTGTTGACGGCCGCACTGTTGCCGCCCGCGCCATTGGAATCAGCCGAGAGTGTCGTACCTGCTCCGACTGATGCTGAGACTGATGCCGAGAAGGATGCCGAGAAGGATAAGGATCAGGAACTCGCGCCGATCGCCCCGCTCTTGATGCCAGCGCTGGATAGTATTTCTGATCCCGTGGCAGACATTTCAGCTCCGGCAATTCCCGCCGCTGGAAATCTCGTTCCCGAGAAAGTTTATCCGGAGAACCCTGCTCTTGAATATCACGAAGAGCAAAAATCAAGATTGACCCCAGTTGTACTGGCAGCGGTAATTCTGCTGCTGCTTTTGCTGGGCCTGTTTCTGTGGTTTGCCCGTCGTTCGCAGCCGGGCGGGGAACATTCCGTCCCCGCAGCAACTCCGCACTACTGAACCGGCGCCGAACCGAACCGGACTGGAATCGCAGACTTCGCAGGCTGGAGCGACTACGGTTCTTCCACCCGACTCTGGCCGCCTTGCTGTCCCCAAATCGCTTGCACCGGCAGAGCCTCCATCGCCGGCTCCAGACAAACCTGCGGTCCCCACAGTTACAGAATCGCCGGCACCATCTCCGAAGCCCGCGCCTGCAGCCAGTAGCGAACCAGCACAGGTCCTGCGTCCGGCTGTGCCTTCTCTGATGATCCTGGGAGTTCCGCCCGGAGCGAAAGTTTTTGTCGATGACCAGTTGCAGGCTTCGAGCAATGCCGCGGGGCAGACCACTGTTCCAGCGTTAGCCGCCGGTCATCATCGTTTGCAACTGAAAGTCGACGGATATCGGGATTACGACCAAAGCATTGAGGTCGAGGACGGCAAGACTTCTTCGCTTACAGCAAAACTCGAGCCGCTGGATTTACCGACATTAGCCGGATCAGGGACTGCTCCAGTTTTTGCAGTCGCGCCCGCGCTTCCTGCGCCAGTGGTTTCAACTCACCCGTCACCGCCCGACTTTGCGCTGGCTCGTACTCTGCGAGCCCATGATGGATGGGTCACCGGCGTCGCTTTCAGTCCCAACGGGCAGCGCCTGGTTTCAGGCAGCTGGGACCGCACAATGAAATTCTGGGAAGTACCGAGCGGCGAACCTTTGAGCACCGTCTCCGGCAAGACCAAGGAATTACAGGCGCTGACCTTCAGTCGCGACGGAAAGTTGCTGGCGACGGAGAATTCTTCGGACACAGCCAGCCTGCGCGACCCCGCGACCGGCGAGGAGATCCGCACTTTTCCCAGCGACAAAGCTCTGGGACCGGTAGGCAGCAACTGGGTTTATTCGATTGCTTTCAGTCCCAACGGCCGATGGCTGGCTTCCGGCATCGACGACAAAACGGTACGGCTTTGGGATGTGCAGACCGGAAGGAAAATACGAGATTTGACTGGACAGCGGCGGCCTGTAATCTACATCGCTTTCAGTCCTGATGGAAGCTTGCTCGCAACTGGCGATGATGAGAAAAATATCAAGATCTGGGACGTTTCCAGTGGCGCAGAAATATATCGGCTGCAAGGCCACAAAAAACTGGTCTACGCGGTTGCCTTCAGCCCCAACGGACGCCTGCTGGCCTCCGCCAGCGGGGACAAGACCGTCAAGCTCTGGGATTTATCCACCGGCCACGAACTTCGTACTCTGTCCGGACACACAAATCTAGTCAGCAGCCTGGCCTTCTCACCGGATGGCCGTTGGCTGGCTTCCGGTAGTTGGGACAAGACCATCAGGTTATGGGACGTAGAAACCGGCAAAGAAATACAAACCTTATCGGGCCACAACCACCCGGTCTTTTCGCTCGCATTCGATTCCAGGGGACGCTGGCTGGCCTCGGGAAGTGAAGACGGAACCATCAAACTCTGGCGCCTCGCAGATGCGGCGAATTCAAGCCGTTAGACGCAGCGCGCAAATTCATCAGGCGTTTTTTCTCATTCATATAGGAGTTGATGTCATGCATAACCAGAAACAATTCACAGCAATCTCGAATTGGAAAAGACTCATGCGCACCCTCACCGCGGTGTTGCCGGTTCTCGCTGCGATCAGCCTTGGCAGCGGTGCGGCTTCAGCCCAAAGCCTCAACTGGGAGGGACAGACCGGGGTTTTCGTAACTCCACTCGCCTATTCCATCTCTACCGGCAACGTTCCGCTCAGCATACCGGTGGTCTCGTATCACTTTCTCGATGCCGGACCCGTGCTGGGGAACTTTCACCAGATCTCAATCAGTATGGGGGCGTTTAACCGGCTCGAATTCGGCTACACCGGAAACCTCCACCAGGAAGGCAGCATCGCCGGATTGAGCAGCCTGTGGAGCACCGGCTTCAACGCGTTTCATGCCAAGGCAAACCTGTGGCGCGAGCGCCGTGGCGGATTGCCGGCAATTTCTGTCGGCTTCGTGGCTCGCACCCAGGTGCGAAACGTGGGCGGCGTAATTCAGGGGCATGACACCAACAACCAGGATTTTTACGTCGTGGCCACCAAGACCATAACCCGCTTTCGCAAGATACCGCTGGTTTTCAACGCGGGCTTTAAAGCCACCAATGCCTCGCTGCTTGGTCTTGCCGGCAACGCTCCTGGATATTATGGCCGTGGTTTTGGCGCCGCCGGTTTCGCGTTCAAAGGTCCGGGGAAAAGTACGATCCTGTTAGGTTCCGAAGTCTTGCAGGAGCCGAGAAGGATTCAGGGTCTGCCGGGAGCGGTGGTGCCGACCACGATCACATACGCGGTTCGCATCGTGCCTTCGGGAGCGTTGCCGATCCACGGCTGGGGCGTCGAATCGCCGAAACTCACCATCGACCTTGGGCTGGCCCAGGTGGCGGGAAATATCATGCCAGGCGTGGACCTGCAGGCCCGGCATCAGTTCGCGTTCGGAATTTCTTACGGCTTCTAGAAAGTAGCGCCGGCATCTTGCCGCAGTCCAGAGAGGACGACGGCTGTACGTTGTTGAGAAGTTTCCCGGCCTCAGTAAGGTGGCGAACGCACTTTGTAGCGCCGGCATCTTGCCGGCAGTCCCGAGGGCTTCCAGCCCTCGGCGCGGCGGGCGGGACGCCCACCGCCACGGCGGCGCTACGAAGATCAACCTACGCCGGCACCTTGGCGCGCTTGCTGGTCTGCTTCACCGTGACCGGATCGAGGAAGGTCATCATCGCCCGCAATTCTTCCCCGACTTTTTCGATCTGCTGCTGCTGTTCTTTTTCGCGCACACCTTCGAACCATTCCCGGCCGGTTTCGTTCTCTTTAATCCATTTTCTGGCGAAAGTCCCGTCTTTAATTTCACGCAACAGTTGCCGCATGGTCTCGCGGGTTTGCTCAGTGACGATCCGGGGTCCGGCGGTGTAATCGCCATACTCCGCGGTGTCGCTGACGGAATAACGCATGTAGTTGAGGCCGCCGCGATAGATCAGGTCAACGATCAGTTTCAGCTCATGCAGACACTCGAAGTAAGCGATCTCGGGCTGGTATCCGGCTTCGACCAGGGTTTCAAATCCGGCTTTGAGCAGGGCGCTCACTCCGCCGCATAACACCGTCTGTTCGCCAAAAAGATCGGTCTCGGTTTCCTCGGCGAACGTGGTTTCGATTACGCCGGCGCGGGTCGCCCCGATGGCCTTGCTGTAGGAAAGCGCCAGCTGTTTGGCTTTTCCGGTGGCATCCTGGTGGATCGCCAGTAACGCAGGCGTGCCGCCACCTTCGACAAAAACCTCGCGGACACGATGGCCGGGCGCCTTGGGCGCGATCATCGAGACATCAACATTGGTGGGAGGCGTGATGGTCCCGAAGCGGATGTTGAAGCCGTGCGCAAACATGAGGGTTTTTCCCGCAGTCAGATTCGGGGCAATTTCCTTTTTGTAAACCTCATGCGCAACTGTGTCAGGCACCAGCACCATGATGACGTCGGCCCAGGCTGAAACCTCAGCAGGCGTGCCCACGGTCAGTCCGCTGGCTTTGGCCTTGGCGCGCGACTCGCTGCCGGCCGGCAATCCCACTCGCACATCCACACCGCTGTCCTTCAGACTTAGAGCGTGGGCGTGACCCTGGGAGCCGTAACCGATGATGGCAACTTTCTTTCCCCGGATGATGGCCACATCGGCGTCATTTTCGTGATACATCTTCGGCATTGTTGTTCCTTTCGATGATTACAGAGCGGTTAGAAATTATACGGAACTTCGCTGGGCGAACCTGTTCAACAGAATTTCTGGCAGCGGGTCAAAAGCGTTCGGCGTCATCCTGAGGAACTCCGTCCTCGCCAATGGGAAGGGCACGAGTTCACTCGTGCCGCCAACCTGCCGAACGTAAACGCGCTTTAGCGCCTGAGGTACGCCGCTCGGCCGAAGAAGCAAACCTCAGCACCTCAAAATCTTCGGCGTCATCCTGAACGACTTCAGTCGTGAAGGATCTCGCGTGTACCGCCTATCGTCTTGCCACCGTGTATCCGCCTCGCGCCAGATCCTTCGCAAGCTCAGGATGACGCCTATAACGATGGAAAACGAACTCGCTCACACTGAATATGACACGCCTTCGTCGGCAGCGACTACCGGCGCCTTGGTCTGTGCCGGATTCTCGGCGGCGGAAGTGGTGCCGCGCCGCATGGCGACGATGCCGGTGCGAACCATTTCTACGATCCCATAAGGACGCAGCACTTCGAGCAATCCGTCAATCTTGTCTTCACCGCCGGTGATTTCGATGGTAAGCGACTCTGGCGCCACATCGACTATCCGGGCGCGGAACACGTTAGCCAGTTCGAGCACGTGCGAACGAGCTTCATGGGTGGCGGCGACCTTGATCATGGCCAGGTCGCGCGCAATCGCCGGTTCGTGAGTTATGTTCTCGACCAGCAGCACGTTCACCAGGTTGTAAAGATTGGCTTCGATGCGTTTGGCCTGGTCGGGATTGGAGTCGACCGTGATCGTCATGCGCGAGACTTCCGGCTTCTCCGTGCGTCCCACCGTCAACGAGTCGATGTTGAAGGCGCGGCGACGGAACAGCGAGGCCACACGGGTCAGGACGCCCGGTTTATTTTCGACGTACACCACAAATATATTCAGCATTTTGACCTTATTCGTCCGCCGCGGTTTCGACGATCGGGCTGGGCCGCCGGATCATGTCGTTCAAAGACGCCCCCGCTGCGACCATCGGATAAACCGTATCTTCCTGCTCAACCTTGAAGTCGATCAGCACCGGCACCGTCGTGGTCGCGCGCGGCGCGCACCGCGGGCAGCACCTGCGATCGTTCGGTCACCGCGATGCTGCGAATGCCATAGGCTTCCGCCAGCTTCACAAAGTTAGGATTCAGCAGCGGCGTGGCTTCGTAGTTGCGCTCGTAGAAGAATTCCTGCCACTGCCGCACCATCCCCAGAAATCCGTTGTTGATGATGGCGATATTGATCTTCAGCTTCTCCTGCTGAATAGTGGCTAGTTCAGACATGGTCATCTGGAAGCCGCCATCGCCGACGATCACCCAGACTTCCGCTTCCGGCCGCGCCACTTTGGCCCCAATGGCGGCCGGCAGGGCGAAGCCCATAGTGCCCAGCCCCCCGGACGTGATCAACGATCGTGGCTTTTCGTGCTTGTAGTATTGCGCTTCCCACATCTGGTGTTGTCCCACGTCGGTCACGACCACGGTGTTGCTGTTTCGTGTTTCGCGCCACAGGTCGTTGATGACATGGGCCGCATACAAATGTCCGTTGTCGGGAAGCTTCTGGACGTCGCGCACCGCCGAATCGCCCTTCAGCTTGTCGATGGAATCGAGCCAGTCGCTGTGGTCAACGGTTTCCACGCGGGGCAGCAATTCCTTGAGAACGTCGCGCAGATCGCCCACCAGCGCCACATCCACTTTGACGTTCTTGTTGATTTCGGTGGGATCGATTTCGATGTGAATTTTCTTGGCATCCTGGGCGTAGGTCTTGAGATTGCCGGTCACCCGGTCGTCGAAACGCATACCCAGCGCCAGCAGCAGATCGGCTTCCTGGATAGCGTGATTGACCCAGGCCTCGCCGTGCATTCCCATCATTCCCAGATTCAATGGATGAGAAGCCGGGAACGCTCCCAGGCCGAGCAGAGTCAGAGCGACAGGAATGCCGGCCTTCTCCGCCAAAGTCAGAACTTCCGCCATCGCACCGGAGACGATAATTCCATGCCCAGCCAGAATCAGCGGACGCTTGGCTTTATGGATCAACTCCAGGGCCTGCGCGTACTCAGACTCTTCCGGCGAAAGATCGGGACGGTACCCCGGCATTTGCGGCCGGGCCGCTTCCCAATCGAACTCGCAGGAGGACTGCTGCGCATCCTTGGTGATATCGACGAGTACCGGTCCGGGACGCCCGGAGCGGGCCACGTAGAAAGCTTCGCGAAGCACCCGGGCCAGTTGATCGGCGTGGGTCACGAGATAGTTGTGCTTGGTAATAGGCAGGGTGATGCCGGTAATGTCGGTTTCCTGAAAAGCGTCCGAGCCGATCAGCTTGCTGCCCACCTGCCCGGTGATGCAGACGATGGGAGAAGAATCCATCATCGCCGTGGCGATGCCGGTCACCATATTCGTGGCGCCCGGGCCTGAGGTGGCCACTGCAACCCCGACGTCGCCGCTGGCCCGCGCGTAGCCATCTGCCATGTGGGTGGCGCCCTGTTCGTGACGGACCAGGATGTGGTGAATGTCGCTGTGTTTCAAGGCGTCGTATGCCGGCAGAATTGCTCCTCCGGGATAGCCGAAGACGTGCTTAACGCCTTCGCGCTCCAGGCATTCCCAGAGAATTTGTGCTCCCGTTTTATTCATAGCCCCGGTTCCTTCATGCTGAATCCTCGGGCGATTGACAACCATATCTGCAATCGCCAACAGGCCCTATGGTAACCGACCAGTCGGTCGGTTACCAGCTTTTTATATTACACGCCCCAAAGGTAATCTTCCTGCTCTCCTTCGTGACCAACATGGCCCGCGTGCGCCTTTTCCTTGATGCTTACCGGGTCAGGATGCGACGGCTGCCCGTCTTCCTTGCTCAACGCCGCCATCCAGGTAGATACCGTCTTACCGGCGCTGTCCGCAACCGTCCCGGTTCGGGTGGGCACATCGCGCACCAGTTGGAGCAGGTGGCCATCCTCGATGGTTTTGATTCTGTCGGCCAGGGCTACAAACCGGCGGTAAACATCGTCCAGTTGCGCCCGTTCGAAAGTAAAGCCAAGCTTTTCGAAGCGCACCCGCAGCGCGTTGCGGCCGGAATGTTTGCCCAAAACCAGCGAATTCCGAGGAGCGCCTACCGATTGCGGCGCGATAATCTCGTAGGTCGACGGGTCCTTGATCATTCCATCCTGATGAATGCCGGCCTCATGCGCGAATGCATTCCGCCCCACGATAGCTTTATGCGGCTGCACGTAAACTCCCGTGATTTCCGACAGCAGCTGGCTCGACGGGAACAGCTCTTCAGCCACCACCGAGGTCGCATACGGATAGTGTTCCGCACGCACCCGCATCACCATAACCAGTTCTTCCAGTGAGGTGTTGCCGGCTCGCTCGCCGATCCCGTTGACCGTGCATTCCACCTGCCGGGCGCCGGCGCCGATGGCTGCCAGTGAGTTTGCCACAGACAGTCCAAGATCATCATGGCAGTGAACCGAAATGGTCACGCCCTCAGCCCCCTTGACTCGCCGCCGCAGGGTCCGGATCAGCTCCGCAAATTCATCCGGCACGCTGAAGCCGACTGTATCCGGAATGTTCAGCGTGGTCGCGCCCGCCTCGATCACCGCCTCCAGCACTTCGCACAGAAAGTTGATGTCGGTGCGGCTGGCGTCCTCGGCGGAAAACTGGACATCCTTGCAGAAAGAACGCGCCAGTTTCACCCCGTCGCGGGCCTGCTCCAGGCATTGCCGCCGCGAAATCTTGAGCTTGTGCTGCAGGTGGATGTCGGAGGTGGCGAGGAACGTATGAATGCGCGGACGAGCCGCGCCCTCCAGCGCTCCCCAGGCCCGTTCAATGTCGCCCGGACAGCTGCGCGCCAGCGCGGCGATGATCGGACGGCGGATCTCTTTCGACAGCAACCGCACCGCTTCAAAGTCGCCCTCCGATGCAATCGGAAATCCGGCTTCAATAATGTCCGCGCCCAGGCGGTCCAGCTGATGCGCCATGCGTATCTTCTCGGCGACATTCATGCTGCAACCCGGCGACTGTTCTCCATCGCGCAAAGTGGTGTCGAATATGGTGATGCGATCTGCTTGAGCCAAGTCTTCCTCCCCGGCCGAGCGGCCGTGCCAACTAAAATGTGCGGAAATTAAAAAAGCCATCATCCGATGCGGTGGATGATGGCTTCTTGCTGTTCTTTAAATTGCTAAATCATCCGCCGCGCTGATTTTCGTGAGGTGCAAGCACCAGGCCAGGAATGGCCACGCTAAGGGCGAGTGCCAGCAATCGCACCTCCCGTGCTGCGCGGCTCGCGGCGATTGTCAGACGGTTCATAGTCAACCTGAACTGTAGTCAACAGCCTATCGGCCTCGCCTCGCCTCTGTCAATCCAAATTGCCGTTAGAGCTTATCGCTTTTTTCGATGATCCGCTGCCGCGTACATGTTCTTCGAACGCCTGCCGAAGCATTTGGCCCACCTGTTCCGATCCGCTGCTCGCAGCTTTGACCAGAATGACCTCATGACAATGAGAGCATTCTCCCGAAGCCAGTGAACCCACCTGCAGACTGGCGATAAGTTCCGGTTTCTCCCGCATATCTCATGCTGCCACCTAATTGACAGCGCGGATATTATCAAAATGGTACCTTCCCGAAGTGGGAGTTCGAGGCGGCGCAATTGCAATCTACCGTTCACTCTACGAAGCGTCTCCCGACAATCTGGACTTTTTGTGAAGTTGACGTCCTCCTGATCGGCCGTCAGGCCGTGAAGGATCTGACGCGGACCGGCAACGACCGCTCCAATCGTCACCGCCAAAATCTCAAAGCTGTCCGAAATCGCACGCCTGCTTCAAGGTAACGATACCTGTGGTGGTCCTTCCGTAATCTTTCTCCTCCATGGAAACAAAGAGGATACTCATTCTGTGAACGCCCTCCCCCAACCCTTCGCTAATACCCGCGCGCCGCGACTCAATCTATCTGACATCACTCATGCAGTCCTTCGATTCGAAGATGGTCACCGCACTCAGGGACAACTTGAAACGATTTCGCTTACCGGCGGGCTGCTTTCGTTGCCTAAACCGGTCGATAAGCAAGCTCGCGTCAAGCTGATGTTTGTCACTCCCACGGGGCCGGTTCTGGGCACCGCGGAGATGCTTACACCCGTGTCGTGGAGCCAGCAGCCGTTCCGTTTTGTGGGACTTGAAAAAGAAGATCAGCGGCGGCTGCATGAATCGATCCAGTCATCGTTCGGCAAGGTCAACAAAGATCAGGAATGGATCGATAAGTACCGCGCCGCACTCGACCAGCAATGTACGCCGCGTAAACATCTTTTCAGCTCGCCCCTGGCCGCCCTCACGCTGGCCGTTCTATCTCTGGGAAGCGCGATTTATCTGTTTGGTATCTTCAACATCCTTAACATCCATCTGCGATAGCATTTTCAAAAAATCTGACGGGTACGCTGCCATTTTTGTTTTCTTCATGAAAAAAGGTGGCAGGCACGACTGCCCTGCCACCGTGGAGGAGAACTGCACAACCAATTACATGCCGCTGTTGCCCTTGTCTTCCTCAGCCGGATGCAACACGCGGAAGCTGCTGCCGCCGTTTGACCAGACCAGCACCATTGCGTCCGCCCCTTGCGCCACGCTGCTCAGAGCTTTCTGCACATCGGCGGCGTTCTGCACCGGCTGGCGATTGACTTCAACGATTACATCGCCAGATTGCAAGCCCGCATTGTCAGCCGGACTGCCGGGCTGTACCTGCTGGATCACGGCTCCGTGCAGTTCACTGGGGGCCTGCAGTTGCTCGCGCATTTCCGGAGTCATGTCCGACAGCCCAACTCCCCAACGCGGTTTGCCCTTGACCGCATCAGCCGTTTCCCTGGCTGCTTTGTCGCGGCTGCCCATGGCTTCCAGAGTGACCGGCACAGTTACGCTCTTGCCGTCACGCATGACTTGCAGATGAATCGTCGTGTCAGGATTTTTTTGTCCCACCACTACCTGCAGTTCACCGGCATCACTGACGTCCTTGCCATCGATCTGGGTGATTACGTCGCCAACCTTAAGTCCACCCTTCGCTCCGGGAGACCCGGGTTCGATCTGGCTAACCACTGCTCCGATGGCCTTGTCCATATTGAAGAACTTTGAGTTGTCTGGCGTAACGTCTGCAATTCCGATTCCCATGTAACCGTGCGTTACTTTGCCGTACTGAACCAGTTTTTCGACAGTGGGACGCACGATCTGTGTCGGAATGGCAAAACCCATTCCCGAAAAGGAACCCGAGGGCGAGACCAGAAAAGTATTGATCCCGACCACTTCACCCCGCGCATTCACCAACGGTCCGCCGGAGTTTCCCGGATTAATAGCGGCGTCGGTCTGGATGAACTGGCCCGGCTTGCGAGCGTCGTCGCCCGACATGTTTGGACGGTTCAGCGCGCTGACGATGCCGCGGGTTACGGTAAAACGGAAACCGAACGGGTTGCCGAATGCGAGCACGGTCTGTCCCGGGTGAAGCTTCGTCGAATCGCCCCAGGGGGCGTTGGGAAGATTCGAACCTTCCACTTTGATGACCGCGAGGTCGGTCAAGGGGTCGGTGCCGATGACCCGGGCGGGAAGTATGCGGCGATCGCTCATGGTGACGCGAACGTCAGTGGCCCCATCGACCACGTGATTGTTGGTAACGATGTAGCCATCCGGCGAGATGATCACGCCGCTACCCAGCCCGTGCTCGGCGCGCGGCTGTTGCGGCTGAGTCCTCTGCCCGAACTCTTTGCCGAATTGATGGCCGAAAAATTGACCGAAGGGGCTGTCTTCCATTCCTTCCGGCATTTCGCCGCCGGCCATATTGGCAGCCTTTGCCCGTGAGGTCACGGTGACGTTTACGATCGCCGGGGTGACGCGTGCCGCCAGGGTTTCCATGGCCTGGTCGAGAGAAAGCAGCGCGCCCACGTTGTTGTCATCGAGCGGGGTTGTGGTTGGTGACGCCATGGCCGCTGCCTTGGCAGGCATCGCCTTGACCACATCGTATGTCACGAGAGAGCCCACCATCGCCAGCGTCAAAATCGGAATGACGAGGCGGCCTCTCAGCATCTTCTTGCAGTGTTGCATCCAGCTATTCATTTCCTTTTCTCCTGTGCTAAGCCAACTAATTATTTAGTTGATTGCGATAAAAAAACTCAGATCGATTTCGCGATTTCTCCTGATTGCATTTTGTTTTCAACCTGGCCGACAACGATCACCCGCCACACATACACATTCCAGACCACGGCGCCGGAAGGGTCATACTCCTGAGTTTGGAGAAATTCGGTCCGAGTCACAAAATAAAGACTCTGCGTAGCGCCGGCGTCTCGCCGGCTGTCTGGCGGGCATCCTGCCCGCCCATCGCCCCGGCGGGATGCCGGCGCTACACAAACCAGGTTCGAGCGGAGGAGCGCAGGCCTATTCGCAGGATCAAAGCGCACTGGGATCATTGCAGGCCCTGAAGACTGTTGTGATGAGCTCTTCGCTTTCACAGTTTCGGAAACGTGCTTCCTGCCCTTTCGGACTGCCTCGGAATTTCCAAGTTCCAGCTTGGCAGGAATGACGTGAGCGCCTGTCCGCGACATCTCATTCATCGCCGCACCCCTCGACTCGACATCGCGGGCTGCCAACGAAGGCGCTGCGTGATCACCGAAAGACACCAACTGGGTGGGAGAATGGGAAAGCACTGCCAGGCAAAGCACTGAAACACCGGTGATCAAAATCGGGGCCGGCCGCCATACCCCCGTGACCTTGGGACGATTCACGTCCAGTATCTGCGCGACCCGTAGCGACAAGTGCCGCAAACGATCGACTGCGGCCTGCGCCAATGAAAGCCCGCGCCGCATGAGACTCTTCTCCGCCAGCGAGACCAGGCATTCCGCATAAGCCTGCGGGCTGGCAGTCCGGGCGAGAACCAGGTCATCGCATGCCATCTCGCGTTCAAGCGTCAGTTTCTTCTCGATCCACCAGACTGCGGGATGAAAGAACAACAACGCACCCAGAATTTTCTGGATCAGGTTGGTCCAGTCGTCGCGCCGCCGCAGGTGCGCCAGTTCGTGGAGCATGACCGCGTTCAGCTCTGCTGTGGTCAGGTTCTTCATTGTCCATGATGGAATGACCACTAGAGGCTTCATGAATCCGATGGCGGTCGGCACGCGCAACTTATCCGATACGCTGACTTGCACCGGCCGGGTGGAACCGAATTCCTTCAGGGTTTCCTGCAATACGGGATCAAGAGTTCCGCGATCGACCGGTAAGCAGTTTTTGCGTAGACGTTGCAAGTGCCAGAAGCCAAGCCCGACTCTGAATAATCCAGCCAGCGCGATCATCGACCAGGCGCCACAGATATACAGCGCCCACGAAGCCGGCATCGTAATTGCAGACCGAGGCGCCACCGCAACGCCGTTGGGGACCCAACGTCCAAGAAACAGAAGCGTCGCGATGCCCACCAGCGCAGCGAACCAGACGGCAAACCGCGTGCCCGAATTTCGGCGCCCGGCGGTGCGCAAAACCAGCCAGGCCAGGACTGCGATGACCATTCCGTCCGCGGCGCAATTAAGAATGCGCCCGGCGAAAAGCTCAGCCAAAGATTGCAGATCGAATCCGGCACTCATGATCGCGGCAGTCATTGTTTGTGTCTATCTGTTTCTTATTCCAAGCCGTTAAGTCTCATCCGCGGTTCGTTGCTGCAGCAATTCCCGGAGACGCTTCAATTCTCTGGCCTCGACGCCATTGGTTTCAAAGGCTTCTACTTCGAGGTCTTCGAGCAGATTCAAGACCAGCAATTCATGTGAGTTCTTGAAAAACCGGCCGACCAGGTGCCTGATTTCCGAGCGCGTAGCTTCCTCACGCGGCATGATCGGCTTGTAAATGTGCGCTCTGCCGTCCTTTATATGCTCCAGATATCCTTTGTGTTCAAGGACACGAATCGTAGTCAGGACGGAGTTGTAGGCCAGCGCCGGCTTCTCCGGAAGCGCGTCGAGCACCTGCTGTACCGTGGCTGAGCCTTTCTGCCAAAGTACATCCATCAGCCGCAATTCTGCCTCGGTAAGGGTTTCGGACTTCCTGGGCGGCACGACGATTCTCCTCTGCTATTTATTAGACGAATTGCAGGGTCCAAAGGTCAACTAATATTTTAGTTGCTATGGTCAGTCGTTTGGTTGCTCAAGCCATTCAGGATGGGCCAGCCAATTTCGCCATGCCGTTTCCGGTATGCCGTTTCGGCCATGCCGTTTCCGGTATCCCAAACCCCGAAGCGTTTGTCATCCTGAGCGCAGCAGACCGATTCGCTAGAATCGGCCTGCGGAGTCGAAGGACCCCTATAGATTGCAGGGACGAATGATGCTGGGTTCTTGCCGTGGTAACAGCCGCTTCAGGATCTTATAGAGGTCCTTCGACTACGAAGCAGCTTCTTCGCTCAGGATGACAAGGACTCAAGCCACAAATTTGCTGACCCTCCAGACCTCTTATCGCGGCAACCCGTGCATCTAGGCTAATAGGTCACCGTTTGCTGACCATCCTCTCTAGTCTTGAACTTAGCTACAGAATCCCGCGTCCTCGCGGGGGCGGGGTATATGAATATCCGCAATAATTTGAAGATCCCGGCCGAAGCGATCGTCGTCATCTCGTTACTGGCCCTGACCGCTGGCGCCCAGGAAAAGAAAGACCTCACCTTTACCGTCGGACCCAGGGCAGTCGTTTCCATCACCAACACTTACGGTCCGATCACGGTCAGGCCTTCTCCCAACCGGCAAGTCGTGGTTGAGACCGTCGTGCATTCCGATACCGTCGGGCTGGTGAATGAACAGCACGGCGACCGCATCGAGCTTCGCTCCGTATCCACTCGCCAGGGTAACAATCTCGTGGATTACATTGTGCTGGTGCCGGTCGATGCCTATGTGAGCCTGCGCTCGGCGGATGGGACCCTGCACGCCCAGGGATTGCGCGGCGACGTCATGATGGAAGCAGCCGGAGGCTCAGTCGAAGTAACCGATATCAGCGATGCCCATCTGCATGTGAGAACACTCAGCGGGCCGATCACATTAACTGACATTCGCGGCAGCCACCTCGATATCCACTCGATCAGCGGCAACATCGCTCTCCACAATGTGACCGGACCGTCCACAGAAGTGAATTCAGGAAGCGGTCGCATTTCATACGAAGGCAATCCCGGACCGGTAGGTGAATATTTGCTTACCAGTCACTCGGGTGATCTTGATGTGTCGATTCCCGCCAGTGCCCTGGTTGAAATCAAGGCGCGGTCGGTGAAAGGCGACTCAGATCCGGAATTTCCCATCGCCAATGGTTTTTCGACTGGAGGGAAGCGAAACTTATTGCTGAAACCGGGAACGATTACCGGATCGCGTTTCGATTTGCGTTCTTTCAAAGGCAAAATCAGCCTCAAACGCCCATAGCTTGATCTTGTTCTCTACTTCGTGTCCTTGGTGGTTCATGTATTTGGGAGCAGCATAAGTTGCGTCCGCGATAGTGCCGGTATAAATTGTGAATTAGTTATGCGGTCGTTCTCGAAACGAGTAGCGCTGCTTTGCATCCTGCTGACACTGTGCTCAGCGGGCGCATTGGTTACGCACCATCACGCTGGTGCTAACGATGCCGCAAAATGCAGTGTTTGCGTGTCTGCGCATTCGGCTGCTCCTCAAGCTGCTGCGGTTTTACCCAGCCAGACAATTTTTCAAACGGCGATTTCGCAATCGCAGCCTGTCTCCACAAAGCAACGCCTGATCGCGTTCGCGCTTTACGTTCGGCCCCCTCCAGCAGTCTAGAAAGTGCAAAAGAGCTGATCGAAATTTAGTGCGCCCATGGCGCACCTCTTTCCATTTTCTGGAACCCTTGGAGGAATTATGCAGGCTTCATACAGGAAGTCGCGGCTCGCGGCTTTGGTTGTATTTTTTTCATTCGCTTTAGGAATTCACGTCCACGCCCAATCCGGCAGTTCAACTTCTGTCACCGGCACTGTAGTGGATCAATCCGGCGCCGTTGTGCCGAACGCCACTGTTGAAATTCGCAATCCGGTCAGCGCTTTCGCGCGCACGACAACCACCGACAGTTCCGGCAAATTTACCGTTCCGAATATTCCCTTCAACCCCTACCACCTCACCGTCAACGGACCCGGCTTTTCTCCCTACGCGCAGGATGTCGACGTTCGATCTACGGTGCCGGTGAATCTCTCTGTCACCCTTCAGGTCAAAGGCTCGGCAGAAACGGTCACGGTTGAGGGTGCGGGTGCTGACTTGCTGGAAAATACTTCGACATTCCACACTGATGTGGATCGCGGATTGTTCGACAAAATGCCGCTCGAAAGCGCGTCATCATCGGTGAGTTCGCTGGTCACACTGTCTTCTCCAGGGATCGCAGCTGATTCCAACGGTCTCTTTCATGGTTTGGGCGATCACGCGGAGAACTCCTTCTCGGTGGATGGCCAGCCCATCACTGACCAGCAGAGCAAGGTTTTTTCTAACCAGATTCCGCTCGACTCGATTGAGTCGATGGAAGTCATCTCCGGCGCTCCGCCGGCCGAATTTGGAGAAAAGACCAGCGTCATCATCAACGTGACCACCCGCTCGGGACAGGGCCTGACCTCGCCTAAGGGCAGCATCACCACGTCCTATGGCAGTTTTGGCACCGCCGATGTCGGCATCAATCTGGGCTACGGCGGACAGAACTGGGGCAACTTCATTTCCGCCAGCGGATTGAACAGCGGGCGCTTTCTTGATCCACCGGAGTTCGCGGTCATGCACGACAAAGGAAACGAGGAGAATGCTTTCGATCGTCTTGATTTTCAGCTGACAAAAAAAGATTCACTGCACACAAATCTGGGATTCACCCGCTCGTGGTTCCAGACTCCGAACCCGTTCGACAATCTGAACATCGGCGTGACCGATCCGGTCACGGGAAATCCGGTCGACGCTACAGACCAGCGTTCACAAATCAAAACTTTTAACATAGCTCCGTCCTGGACACGGTTGATCAATACCAACACCGTCTTTACTCTGGGCGCATTCGTGCGCCGTGACCAGTACAACTACTATCCCAGCGCAAATCCATTTTCCGATCTCGGGCCTATTCAACAGGAAACCGTCAATCAGGACCGCAGTCTGACCAATACCGGCTTGCGTTCGGATATCTCTTACGTCAAAGGAATTCACAACATCAAAGCGGGCGCGACTTATCAGCAGACTTTTCTCGATGAGAACACCAACTTTGGGATTGTCGATCCCGCGCTGAATGCCCCGTGTTTCGACACCAGTGGAAACGCAGTGCCCTGGGTGGGCAGCCCGGGACTTAACGATCCTGCCAACTGCAACTCGGCTATCTCAACCAACCCGGTACTTTATCCGGCGCCTTTTACCGCCAATGCCGGCTTCTTCAACTCGCTGGGCTGCTTTGACCTGAGTCGTCCCACTCCGGCGGCGGGTGACAATTGCGCCGCTCCGACCAGCGGCCTGTTCAATTTTCGCGGGCACGCTGACGTCAAGCAACTCGCTCTTTACCTTCAGGACACAATCACTAAAGGGAAGTGGTCGCTCAGTCTGGGCTTGCGCGGCGATCTCTACAACGGGCTCACCATGCATAAGGAAGCCGAGCCTCGTGTGGGCGTCGCCTACAACGTGAAAAAGACGAATACCGTACTTCGCGTTTCCTATGCCCGGCTTTTGGAAACGCCATTCAATGAAAATCTCGTGCTGGCCAGCACCGGATGCGACTCTCTCGTCCTGTCCTCGCTGCTGGGCTGCGCGACACCGGGCGTGGCTACGCCGTTTGCTCCGGGTTGGCGCAATGAGTTTCACGCCGGGCTGCAACAGGCGTTTGGAAAGTATGTGGTTTTCTCCGGCGAATATATCTGGAAGTACACTCACAACGCTTACGACTTCAGCGTGCTGGGAAGCACTCCGATCACATTTCCGATTGAATGGCACAACTCCAAGATTCCGGGCTTCGCGGGACGTGTCAGCGTTCCTGACTTCCACGGTTTCTCCGCATTGATGGTTTTTTCCAGCGTGGCCGCGCGCTTCTTCACTCCTCAGATCGGTGGGGCCGGAGCAGTTCCTGCGGGAACTCTTGGACAAGCCTTTACTCCCTTCCGTATCGATCACGACGAACGCTTCAACCAGACCACCCATGTGCAGTACCAGCCATGGAAGGCCGGCCCCTGGCTCGGTTTCAACTGGCGCTATGAC
Organism: Terriglobia bacterium; assembly: GCA_963733545.1. Taxonomy (GTDB): domain Bacteria; phylum Acidobacteriota; class Terriglobia; order Terriglobales; family Acidobacteriaceae; genus JAIQFF01. The sequence goes on along the minus strand of CAVTDQ010000007.1, from coordinate 545,181 downwards.
AGTGGATTGGTCGCCGGAGAAGTTCCGGTCGCCGATTCCTCGGGCACGGTCGACCTTTCCGGACTCACCGGCGATCAGCAGCAGCAAGCCGGGCTTTTCTGCGGCAGTGCCCATCCGACGTTGACGCAACCGCTGGGAATCTGCACCTCCGGGTACGGATCAAGCTCAGATCACACTGCCCGAGCCGGGAAAAGAAAATGACGACACCAATCCGCCACGCGTCGCCCCCCGTAACCTGTTCGATCTGGCCGTGGGCGACGACAATTTATTTCACGGGGAACGCTACAGGTGGAGTCTTACTTTGACCGCCGTAAATCTGACCAACAAAGTGGCACTCTACAATTTCCTCTCAACTTTCAGTGGCACTCACTTCGTGACGCCGCGCGCGCTCACCGCGCAGATTGGATTTCACTTCTGATTTAATTTCATCTACCGATTACGTTGTCATCCTGAGCGTAGCCACTGCTTCGCGAAGCGAAGCAGTCGCGCAGTCGAAGGACCCCTATAAGCAGCACCGGCGATGTTGCGTAGACTTATAGTGAATTAGAACGCCAGCATCCGTGCCGAATCTAGGGGTCCTTCGACTGCGGATAGCCTTCGCAAGCGAAGAGCCATCCTTCGCTCAGGATGACAGCTACAGCATCCATCGCAACCCATTTAATATGACCACATGAAAAAAGCACGGCTCGGCGTGTTGGCAGTGCTGCTGCTTGGAATCGCGCTGGCGGCATTTCGCAGCGCGGGACGATGGCTCAACCGCGAAGATCCTCTGGCTCATGCCGACGTGATTTTCCTGGTGAGCGGTGGCTTGCCGGAGCGCGCCCAGGAAGCCGCGCAAGTGTACGCCATGGGCTACGCTCCCGAAGTATGGTTCAGTCGGCCGGATAGTCCCGCGAAAAAACTGGCCAAGCTGGGCGTCACTTTTGTGGGAGAGGAAGAATACAACCGCGAGATTCTGGTTCACGCCGGCGTGCCCGAAAGCGCCATTCATATTCTCGCCGGCCCGGTTGTGAATACCGAGGAGGAGATGGAAGAAGCAGGCACCGAACTGAGACGCAGCGGCAAGACAACTGTGATTCTGGTTACATCGCCGCAGCACACCCGCCGGGTCTGGAGCATCTGGCAAAAACTCGTAGGCAAGGACCCGAAAGCCACGATCCACGCCGCCCACGGAGATCCTTTCGATCCCGATCACTGGTGGCGCAACACTCGCGACATATTGTCGGTGGTGCGCGAATATCTGGGGCTGATCAACGCCTGGGCAGGTCTGCCGGTGCCTCCGCACGCCAAGCGCTAGAACGTCCAGATCTATTCTGCAAAACTGCAATTACCATAGCCCCATGCCCTCGCCGCCGGCCCCCGGCCTCATCAAAAACCTCTGGAGATTCTGGCGCGAGAGCCTGGCGCGTGACGGATTCATCTCAGCCGCTCGAGATTTTTCCCGAAGCCTCGCGGAGTTCCTGCGTGAGTCAACACCGGAGCAGAGGCGCAGCCGATACGGAGACGCTGAATACGACTGGGATTACCGCGTGAACACCACCAGCGGCAGCGTGAACTGGCGCGAGCGCTTGCTGGGGAACTTCCATTCTCCCTACCAGCCTACAGAGCCCGCGCTTTTCCAGGAAATGATGGCGCACCTGGAGGTCAATTTCCAAGATTTCACCTTCATCGATATCGGCTCCGGCAAAGGACGCGTCCTGCTTATGGCTGCGGATTATCCCTTCCGCCGAATTTTAGGAATCGAATTGTTTTTCGCTCTCCACCAGGTTGCACAGGAAAATCTGGCTGCTTACAAAAACCACTCACAAAAATGTTTTGCGTTAGAAGTCACATGTGCGGATGCCAGAAGCTTTGTTTTTCCCGCCGAGCCGCTGGTGGTTTACCTGTTCAACCCTCTACCCGAGCCGGCTCTGATCGACATGACCGCGAATCTCGTACATTCGCTGAGCCAGAGTCCGCGAACTGTCTATGTCGTCTACCACAATCCACTGCTCGAACACGTGATCGCTCGTCAACCGGCATTCGAGAAAATCGCGGGCACCCATCAATATTCAATCTTCCGAGCCGGAGAGTAGATCGTCGAGGCGTCCATCCTCCCTCCCGGCGGGATTTGATGAAGAATAATCCGCAGCCTACATATGCGTAAGCGTGCCGGTAATCTTCGTCCGGCGCAGAGCCCAGGCAAACAGTACACAGGAAAACGGCAACAGGACCGCGGCAAAAAGCAGCAACGCCCGCAGCGCCGGCCACAGCTGCGCAAAACCTGCGCCTGCCAGCAATGCCTGGCGCATCCCTTCGAGCGAATAAGTCACCGGCAGTAGCCGCGCCATCCATTGCAGAGGCACAGGCAGCACCGACACCGGATACATCATGCCGCCCAGCAGGCTGGATGCGCCCACGATGATCCAGCGCGCAGGGTTGCCGCGCTTGAACAGCAAAAGATAGCTGGTTGAAATAACTCCCAGTCCGGCAAAAGCCAAAATCGAAACCAGCAGAATCGCCAGCGCGCCCGTCCAGTTCGCCTCCTGGATCGGAAAGTGAAAAAGCAGTACGCCCCACGCCAGGTAGATTACGGTTCGAATTGCCAGCAGCGCGAATGGATACGCGGTCGACGCGATGAGAATCATGGTCAGCGGCGTCTCCGTAACCAGCATTGCTTCGAGGGTTCCGTTCTGCTGCGCTTCGGTGATGCTGCTGTCGAACGCGCTCATTGAGACAGTGAGGTAGTCAAAAAACGCGAATCCCACCAACGCGAAAGCAAAATAGTCGGTACCCACGGGAAGCGAATGTGACAATTCGCTATTCGAAACGAATCGTGACAAGTAATAAAAGGTTGCGACCCCAAAGAATGCCTCCAGGATTTCGAGCGCGAACGCCATGCGATAGCTGCGGGCAATGGCCACGTCGCGCCGGAAAAACGCCAGCACCCGGCGCACGATCCGCGTCTTCATTGCGACACCTCGGCCAGAAAGCCGGGCGGAGTCAACCGCTGCAGCGCCTCTTCGAGCGTGGCCGCTCCCGCTGCCTCGCGCAATCCGCGCGGCGAATCGCAAGCCCGCATCCGGCCCTTGTCCAGCAGCACCACGCGGTCTGCCAGTTGTTCGACTTCCGCCAGCGTATGAGACGCGAACACCAGGGTCGTTCCATGACGCTCGACCAGTTGCGTTTTCAGAAACCTGCGGAAGTCGCGCAGCGGCTATCGGATCCAGGCTGCGAGTCGGTTCATCAAGCAACAAGACGCTGGGACGATGGATCATCGCCCGGGCCAGTCCCAGGCGATGCACTTGTCCAGTCGAAAGAGTGCGCACCTGACTGTCGATGAACTCGCCCATGCCCATAAGATCGGTCAATTCTTCAAGACGGAGGGCCGCCTCGGCATCAAACAGATTATTCATGGCTGCAAAAAAATTGAGATTCTGGCGGGCGGTAAGGCGGTCGTAGAATCCGCCGTCGGTCGCCGAGTGAAATCCAATCTGCGAGCGCACCTGGCGGCCTTGCCGTTCCACATCGTAGCCACAGACCTGGGCGTGCCCTCGCGTCGGCACCAGCAGGGTAGCCAGGATGCGCAGCAGAGTGGATTTGCCTGAACCGTTGGCGCCGATCAGCGCTGCAACTTCTCCGGCTTTGATCTCGAACGACACTCCCAGCAGTGCCGGATGCGTAAGCGGGGCAAAAGGATTGAGAAATGCCCGCAACCCGGTTTGCGGCACCGGAAAATACTTCACCAGGTCATCAACCGCAAGAGTGGGGGCAGCCATGTTTTATCGTATACCTGAGTGTACGATGACCGGGAGACGGCGAGCTTCAGCCTTTTCTCGAAATCATGCGTGAGTCTGAGCTTCCAATAAACGTCCCTTCACCCGCAGTTGCCTCGACTACGAAGGTGCCTTCAGGTCTAAGTTGCGAAGACCAACTCGTTTTGTTGCTCGCCCGCGGAGAACTCGCGCTGCAACATCAAACTCATATTCTGGAATTATTGGCGACCCCGCTGCAGTGGCCGGCGATCCTGGAGCGCGCCAAGATTCATCAAGTTTCCCCGTTGCTCTATCGCAACCTGCGGAATCTCGGCTTTGCTAATGTCCCCGCCGAGGTGCTAGCCGAACTGAAAGGTCTTTATTTAGCCAATGCGCTTCGCAACCAGTTGCTGGTGGAAGAGTCGGCGCGCTTGCTGGGTTTGTTGAACACCGCCGGTATTCGTGTGATTCCGCTGAAAGGGGTTGCGTTGGCATCATCTCTTTATGGAGATGCGGCCGCACGCATTTGCGCTGACATCGACATCCTGGTTCCGATTGCCGACCTGGCCCGCGCCATGGAATTCATTCTGGCATCTGGCTATCGCGCCCAGGATTTCGACCCGTTCTTCTCGAAACTGGTGCTGCGCCACGGCCGTCATCACGAGGTCACGCGTGAAGGTACGGGTATTTCATATCGCCTGGAAGTGCATTGGAAACTGATCCAGCATTCCTCAAAAGACGATGAAGCCGTCCGCGCACTATGGGCCGAAGCTCGCCAGCAAAATGTTTTTGGAGTGCCGGCATTTTCCCTGAGTCCGGAGTGGCAATTTCTCTACCTGTGCCTGCACGCGGCCCACCACGATTGGCAGACTTTGAAGTGGATTGCAGACATTCACCAGCTGATTTCGTTCGTTCCCGTCGATTGGGAAGAGGCGATGGCGCAGGCGAAACGTCTGCAGCTCGATCATGTGATTCGGCAGACCGCAGCTGTTTGCTCGTTGCTGCTGGGAACGCAAATTCCCGAAGGCGTCCACCCGGCGATCCTTCCGCAACGGTCACATATATTTCCCAAAGATCCGGTCATGGAAGATTCTCCGGCGGCTACCCTGGCCTTTCGCCATCTGCGAGTGCTGACCCGGCCTCTGGATAAGCTGCGTTATATTGCCACCGCAATCTTTGCTCCCAAAAGCGACCGATCGTGACGCCCTCCGACTTCCACCGCCGCTAGGATTTTTGTATTACGCGATACGGCCAGCGCGGCTGTTGTTCAAGTGGATCGGTGGCGGAAAGCGAAGTTGATCCACAAGATTTTGGCTGTCATCCTGAGCGCAGCGAAGGAACCCCATGCATTCCGCGCTAACTCCGATTGCCGCACGGTAACAACCGCCAAAATTTTAAGATTGAATCGCGGGGAAGTGCACAGGTCCTTCGTTGGGAATCCTTCGCAAAGCGAAGGATTCCGCGTTCTCAGGATGACAAGCAATAAATAACGCCGGAGATATAAAAGATGTTGACGTCATCCTGAGCGCAGCGAAGGATCCAGCGACAGAGCTGATCAACTCTCGCGTTTTCACACCGTCAATCGCTCTTCACTAATAAGCCTTTCGACAGCATCTCCTGCGAGAGCTTGATTAAATCGCTCGCCAGCAATGTCGTCGAAACCTCGAACTCCTCCAGCAAAGCTTGATGGACGTCATTCAGCCGGCTGGCATCATTCAGCAGCTCAACAAAGCGAGTGCCGACAGGATTCAGGCTGTGGTACATGCCGGTTTGCAGGTTGAGCAGGATCATCTCCTCGCCGACTTTGCTGGTTAGAACTTCGTCGGGAATCTTGAGACGATCGTTCAGCCCCAGCATCACGCCGCGCTCCTCGCCGCCTGTTGCACAATCAATCGAGTGACTTCCGGCAGGTTGGCGAAATCACGCGCGTAGTCGAGGGCAAAGCAATGGGTCTGGGCGCAGATTTGGCCGATGGCCGCAAATTGCCGCTCCAGAAGCGCTTTGTCTCGCACGTCCAGGTTGAAAGTGCACCTTACCAACTTGACGAAGGCTTGCTTGGGAGCGAACGATGCGATCGTCGGAGTAGCGGGATAGCTGGTTTCTTCATCGTCAGTCAGGAAACATAAGCAGCGCAGGACCGCCGCTCCCTGCGCAAACGGCACCAGCCTGGGATCGCTCACCCGTCGCTTGTCCGTGTAGCCGGCAATCTCGCTGTTTCCGGCGGGCACGCTAAAAATACCCTCGCTGGTTTCCGGCCACAATCTCACCCCCGGATAGCTCGGTACTGCGCTCCATTTTCCCGTCAAATTTCCCATCAGAGCGCCCGGCGCCATTTGCCGCAAAACCAGGTAGTCATCGGAGATGATCTGGAAGCCGTTTTGTCCGAAGCAGGCTGCCAGAGTCGATTTTCCCTGCCCGCTTTTGCCCACGAATGCAACCACGCCATCCGCGGTAAGCACCGCACTGGCATGAAGCACCAGGGGCTCGATCCGGCTTAGCAATAGCGGAATAATCTGGTCGAGAAACAGATGACGAATCGTCGATTCCGCCGCGCCCGGCAAAGGCTGGCACATCACGTTTTTGCCGTCGCGCGCGATCAGAAAATCGCCCTGATCATGAAATCGGACCAGGTAGTCTTCGCCTGAATCGGCAAAGCTGATCCAGGGCTGGTCGTCCGGACTGATCCGGTGAAACCATTTGTGCTCGCTGGCAAGACCCTCGCCGGCCGGCAACACTTCGAAGCGGCAATCGGCGATCCCGTCGGTCGCAGGAGTCAATTCCGGCAGCGGAACCGTGCTTTCGACTATCCACTCGCCCAGCTGAAATTGCCCGATCGGCGCCGTTCCCAAGCCGGCACCAGCCCGGTTCCCGGCTTCAATTCGGCTCCGCGATTTGGCCTCCGGGATCATCGTGAGGAATAGAATTATAGCTCGATGAGCGGCATAGCCGGCGTGGTCCACCGCGATGGACGTCCATTCGATCCGCCCATTCTGGAACGGATGACGCATGCCATCGCGCACCGCGGAAGCGACGGAATCACCCATTGGATCAACGGCTTCGTAGCCCTCGGTCATCTGAAACTTTCGACAACTCCCGAAGCTCCGGGTGAACGGCAGCCGCTGGCCAGCCCGGATTCGCATCTTCACCTTGTCCTCGACGGACGCATCGATAATCGTTCGCAACTGAAATCTGAGCTCGATCAAAACGCTTTTCCCCCGCGCGATCCTGGCGACGCGGAGCTGCTGCTTCGGGCTTACCAATGCTGGGGCGAAGATTGTCCCAGGCGGCTGCTTGGCGACTTCGCATTCGCCATCTGGGATGCCGGCGAGCAACGGCTGTTCTGCGCCCGCGACCACCTTGGGATTCGGCCGTTTTACTATCACTGCTCGGATTCACTATTTGCATTCGCCTCCGAGATTCGCTCGCTGCTTACTCTCGACTCCATTCCCCGGCGACTGGACGAATCCCGGCTGGTTGACTATCTGGTCGAAGAGCTTGATCGGGAAGATAAAGAGTCCACGTTTTACCGGAACATCCTCCGCCTGCCCGCTGGCCACTCGCTGACCGTAAGCCGGGACCGGTTCGTGGTGAGCGACTATTGGAATCTTCGCCCGCCCGCTGTTCTAAAACTTGGCTCGTTATCAGAATATGGCGAGGCCTTTCGCGAAGTTTTCGTATCCGCCGTACGCTGCCGCTTGAGCAGCAGCCACCCCGTGGGCTCAACCCTCAGTGGCGGTCTCGACTCTTCATCCGTGGTCTGCACCACGCGTGAACTGCTGGCCTCGGAGTTACAGCAACCCCTGCATACTATCTCCCTGGTCGATGCCGACGCATCGAAGTGTGGCGAGACTGCATACATTCGCGAGGTGCTTCGCGGCGGCCGCCTGATTCCCCACAGCGTTCGTTCGGATCAGGTTTCGGCGATGACGCAGCAGATGATGGAAGCAGACGAGCCCTTTGAAATCGCCGGGTACTTTTCCAACTGGTTCGCTTTTGCCGCGGCCCGCCAGGCCGGTGTGCGGGTGTTGCTGGATGGTACTTCCGGCGACCACATCACTCCGCCCTCTTCCTATCTGGCTACGTTGGTCCGTTCGTTCAAATGGAATGCTGTCCGCAAAGAATTGTCGTTTGCCGCAAACGAATATGCCGATTCCCGGTTGGGAAATCTAGCCCGTTTCGGTCTTGCCCCGCTCATGCCGCGGCTGTTCCTGGCCCTGCGCACTCTGCTCCGGGGGCGAAGTACAGCCCCCTATCCTGACCCGAAAACGTCGCTGATATCCCGCGATTTCGCGGTTCGCATGAAGCTTCTCGACCGCATCGAGTTACGCCGCAGCACCATATGGAATGCCGCAAAGGATGTTGGCAAGCTGCATTGCTGGAGTTTTACCAGCGGCGTTCTTCCGTTCTTCTTCGAGCACACGGGAAGAATGGCGGCCACAATGGGAATCGAAACCCGGCATCCTTTTTCGGACCGCCGTGTGGTCGAGTTTTTCCTCTCGCTTCCTCTGGGAATGAAGACTCACGCTCCTATGCCCAAACGAGTGATACGAGAAGGGATGAAAGGAGTGCTGCCGGAAATGGTCCGGCTGCGCACCCGCTATGCCCATCCGGGCGCGGCTTTTGAGGCGGCTCTCCTGGCAAAACACGCGGATCTCCTGCAACCAGGCCGTTTCCAGCACACCTTGGGAGGGTTGGAACCATATGTTAATCTTGAGGCCGCTCAAATGGACGCGAATGGGGTGTTGACTGGATCTCAAAGTGCAGGAGGTCTGGTGTGGCAGGTTCTCAATTTAGCCTTGTGGCTGAAGGGCAAGAACCTGAAGCTCGCATAGGATCAGTGAGCTGGAGGTTGTCTTTATGGATTCCAGTCGTCCAACACCCGCGCCGGAACCGCTCTCTTCGAAAAAACCTTATTCAACTCCAGAACTTACCGATCTAGGCGCTATCGAGCAGCTTGCCTTGGGTGGCAGCGGTCCGGTGAGCGAAGGCAGACAGATGGTAAACCGGATGAAAAAGCCCTGATTCAGGCGCGCATTCAATACTGCAGGATCTGAATAGAAGAGCTTAATATCTGAGAGGGCTCTAACCAGCGAGGCCTAATCTTCAGGACTTCCTCGCTTAGCCTCGCTAAACCACGATCCCCTTGGGACTAAAATCTTCCTTTACCAGTCGCGCATTTGTGATGCCGTCAACCGGTCTCAAATTCCGCGTCTTTCGTACAAGGAAGGCTTAGTGTCTATCGAAGATTCGCTGCCGTTCCATCATTGGCTTCTGGCCGACGCCGTTCGCACCGGCGCCTATCAAAAAGCCATCTCTCAGATCGTTCGCAAGAATGATGTTGTCCTCGATATTGGCGCCGGAAGCGGCATTCTCTCGTTTTTCGCCTGCCGCGCAGGCGCCCGCAAAGTCTTCGCGGTTGAGATGAGCCCGGCGCTGGCACTGGCGCGCGAGCTTTGCGCCAGCAACGGCTTCGACAACATCGTGGAATTCCGCCAGGGCCGTTCCCAGGATATCCAGCTTCCCGAACCAGTGGACGTTATCGTCTCCGACACCGGTTGCAGTTTCGGACTGCAGGGCGGCTTGTTGGGCATTCTTCTCGACGCCAAAAAACGTTTCCTGAAACCCGGCGGCGGGATTATTCCGCGATCGCTCGAATTTATAGTTGCACCCGTCGAGTTTAAAGACAGCCGCAGCCTAAGCATCTGGGACAAAGATCGTTATGGCCTCGATCTATCGCCGCTGCGACGTTTTGCCGCAAATACCGACTATCACCTGAAACTTGGACCTGAAGACATGCTCGCGCCTCCCGCATCGCTGACCCGGATTCACTTCGACCAAGTGGACAATCCCTATGTCGCCGCGGACACGAACACCACCATAACCCGCGAAGGTATGCTGCACGGACTGGGTGCATGGATCCGGACCGAACTGGCTCCCGGCATCTGGTTCACAAATTCCCCCCTCGAACTGGCGGTAGAGTGGACGCAAAGCTTTTTCCCTGTCGAACGGCCGGTCGCGGTAAATCCCGGCGACAGGGTGCGAGTCCGGATTCAATCCAGCAACGGTGAAGTATGGCGCTGGCAGGTGGAAGTGACGGGCAGCAACTCTTCGCAGGTCGACTCGGAAATCAAGCCCGAGGTCAAAGCCCGGTTCGATCACTCCACGCTCTGGTCTTTTCCGGTTAAACCTGAACAGCTGAAGAAGCAGTTGCCCAACTATCAACCCAGGCTATCGCGAAGAGGTGAAGCCGAGAGATTTCTGCTGGCAGCATTCGATGGACAACGCACCGCCGATCAATTGGTGGCCGAGCTGCATGAACGCTTCGCTGATTGCTTTGCTTCGCGGGCGGCCGCGGAAAAGTTTCTGAAAGATGTGGTCTGGCGGTCAACTTAGACGGTTGCAACGCCACTTCGAGACTTGCATAGAACCCCTTGACGGCTAATCCCAAACCATCATAGGACTGTAGTTCTTCAAACCCAGCTCCCCAATGACGATTCTTTCGTCGCTTTCCACCCAGGCGTGGGCATGAAAACGTCCCGCGGACTTATTGACTCCAACCTGAATCTTCGACGGCCAACCCTCTCGCCGCAGCAAAATGTGAAGAACCAAAGCTTGAGTCAAACAGCTCGCCCGGGGAACATATCGGCTGACGGCGCGGACGGCATAGCTCAACTCCTCCGCTTGATAGCGGAGAATCTGTCCCGCACGAGGACGCGCCAGCGCAAGCACCATTCGCCGAAGCCGGACAAAAGGCAGAATCCACAATGCCAGCCGGACCGCGACCACAAGTGCAGCTGCCCGCAGCAGGATAGGGACTTCTCGGAAATGGGGGAAACGCACCATGCCAGTCGCTAATATAACCCAGCTTCAGATCACAGCCAGCAGCTTCAGATCACAGCCAGCTTCAGATCCCAGAACGATATTCCCGGTCGCTCAGGAATTTGACGTCATCCTGACCCCGGCGCAGCCGGGAGAAGGATCTGGCGCGGCTCCTTTCCGCCCCAGACTAGTATTTCCCAATTATTGCCGCCCACCCAACCTAACCTCTACACTCCATGCCCATGCAGTGGCAGAACGCAAAACATCGCCTGCACTTGAGTGCAACCTCCCGCAAGCGTCTGGGGATTGGCGCACTTGTCCTGATCGTGGTTTATATGGCATTCGGAGGCTACATTTGGTGGGCCATGAATCAGCCTCCCGAGACCTTCGGACGGGTTATGGCGAAAATGCCGGGCCCAGTTCCGTTTCTGTTGTTTCCTTTTGAAACCTTCTGGCTGCGCGCCCGCGCCGGACATTTGCAGGTGGGCGACCCCGCCCCCGACTTCTCCCTGCTCAAGCTGGACAAAACCGAACGGGTGCAGCTTTCCACTCTGAATCAGAAACAACCAGTTGTGCTTGTTTTCGGAAGCTATACCTGACCGCCATTCCGGCGGGAGGTTCCTGCCCTCAATAAACTTTACGATCAATATCGCGACCGGGTCGCGTTCCTGGTGATCTATATCACCGAGGCCCACCCCAGCGACGTCTGGCAGATGCAAAGTAATATCAAGGATCAGGTTGTTTTCGCGAGTCCCAAAAATGAAGAAGAGCGTGCTTTTATCGCCGGAGCTTGCGTACGAAAGCTTGGAATAAAGTTTCCCAGTGTCCTTGACGAGTTTGGCAATTCGACAGAAAGGGCTTACACGGGTTGGCCCGATCGCATTTATCTCATCGATGCCAACGGACGCATCGCCTATAAGAGTAAGCCGGGGCCGTTCGGCTTCCTTCCCGATCAGCTGAGTGCTGCACTGGCGCGAACCACATCAGTAGCCGGCACGGTGCCGGCAACGCTGGCTCGGCCTTAAGTAGCAGCAGGTAAATACGCAGGGCGGTGGTTCGATCGTGCGCCTCATTTCTTGACGTCATCCTGAGAGACGCAGTCTCGAAGGATCTTGCGTGTGCTGTCACTCGCAAGGCGTACACGTGCTCACACCAACCAAAATACAACGGGGGGACCTTAATGCTGGCCCCCCCGTTTCGAAGAAAAGTAATCCGTTGAAACCTTTACTCGTTGGCTGCCCGCTTGCGGCTGATTTCGGCTTCGTCTCGTTCGGCATCAGCGTCAGCATTGGCCGTGTTGGGTTTATTGACGGCGTCTTTGGCTTTGCCCCACGCATTCTGGACTTTGCCTTCTGCCTGTTTGGCTGCGCCCTTGACTTGCGCTTCGGTATCGCCAGTCCATTCGCCCACTTGGCGTTCCACGCGTCCGGCGACGTCTTTTACTTTGCCTTCCACCCTGTCCTTGTCAACCATAAGACCCCCATGATCACGGATTGAATGCCATTCCAAAGTAGCTCACCCTGGAAAAGCCGGACATCGACTAGAACCTGTAGTCATAAGAGGGAAGGAACTGTACTGGGAAAGGCGCCTAAGTCTTTTAGCTTCAGAGGAGATCGCGTTTCGTGGATCGTCTTGCTACCAGCTTCGGCAAAATCAACACTTTGCGCGGACGCAGCGCAGTCTTACTGGTAATGAGTTCCAGCAGCATGTCCGCCGCTCGCTTCCCGATTTCGGAAGTCCCCTGATCGACAGTCGTCAGCGGCACGGCAAGAAAATCGGAGTAATGGACGTTGCCGGCGCCAACTACTGCGATGTCGTCAGGAACGTTCAAGCCGGCCTCTGAGATCGCTCGCATCGCCCCAATCGCAACCGGATCGTTGTAGCAAAAGACGCCATCAGGGACTGGCTTCTTCCGCAGTAGCGCGGCCATGGCGATATGGCCGGAGTCATCCTGATATCCGGCTTCCACGACATAGCCGGGAACATACGCCAGGCCTTTTTTGGCCAGCGCCTTACGATAGCCTTGCATTCTTCCCGCGGCGATGCCTATACCCGGACCGCGCAGGTGAGCGATCCGGCGGCATCCCTGCTTGATCAGGTGCTCCGTTGCCAGCTGGCCAATGGCCTGGTTGTCGGCCCCTACATAACTCGCTTGCAGCCCCACGATAGGGCGGTCGATCAGAACGAATGGCACTTTTCGTTTCTGGATTCCGGCGAACGCCTGGGCGCCCGGCTGGGCCGAAGCCAGAATCAGGCCGTCGACCTGGCGCGCCAACAGCGACTCGACTTCGTTTTTCTCTAACTCGGGATTCTCATCGAAATACGAAATAACGACGTGGTAGCCGTGCGGCCGCACGGTTTCTGCCACCGCCTTGGCAATTTCCGCGAAAAATGGATGGGTAAAATCCGGCAGCAGCAGGCCGATGGTAAACGTGCGCCGGGTGACCAGGCTGCGCGCGATCCAGTTGGTTTGGTAGTTGAGTTCTTTGGCTCGCCGCAAAACCCGCTTCCGGGTGGCGGCGCTGATCTCACCCTTATTGCGCAGGACCTTGGAGACGGTGACGACCGAAACCCCGACATCCCGGGCGATGTCCTGCATGGTGACAGTCACGGTTGGGAAGCATACCACTTATTGAAATGTAGGCGCGAGCGCCCCGCTCGTTGGCAGCGAAATGAACTCGAACAAGCGAAGACAGCCTCAAGACCCGAAACCACTAAGTAAAACGAAGGAAATTAAAGGCCCGAGTCCTGGAAACCCCTTCTTTTATCTCGCCGCCGCACGAGCGAGGACGCTCGCGCCTACATCGTCGCGACGCTCGTGCCTAGGTTGCCGGGACCGGCTTCGATCCCCGGAACGCGTAATACGCGATGTAGAGATAGCAAATTACAGGCAGGATAAACGCGTGGTGAATACCAATGCGATCCGCGAGCACGCCCTGGGCCAGCGGAATAATAGCGCCTCCGACGATTGCCATCACCAGCAACCCGGAGCCGTCTCCGGTCAACGGCCCCAGCACGGCAATGCCCAGAGTGAAGATGCTGGGAAACATCACTGAATTGAACAAGCCGACCAGAATGATCGTCCACATCGCAATCTGGCCAAAAGTCGCCATTGATATACAAACCAGCAGGGTCGCCACCAGGGCCGCGATTCCCAGCACCTTACCGGTACTGATTTTTTGCAGAATTGCGGAGCCGATAAACCGGCCAACCATCGCCCCGCCCCAATAGTAGGAAACATACTTTGCGGCTTCCAGTTCGCTGATGTTCCCGATGTTTGCCTGGCTGAAGTAGTTGATTAGAAAACTTCCGATAGAAACTTCAGCGCCCACGTAAACGAAAATTCCAATTGCCGCGAGTATCAGATGTCGATGCTTCCACACACTGTCTTTCGGACCGTTAGCGTTTCGCTTTTCGACACCCGGCATCGCCGGCAGCTTGAACAGAGCGATGGCAACGCCCAGCGCCATCAATACCAGACCGATGATCAGATAGGGCATTTTGACCGATGACGCTTCCTGCACCCGGTATGCCTGCAACGCGTCTGCGGACATCTGTCGCACCGTGGTCATGTTCTGCCGCGCCACGCTCAGGATCAGCATTCCCCCGAGATAGGGTCCGATCGTGGTTCCCAGAGAATTGAAGGCTTGCGCCAGGTTCAGCCGGCTGGAGGCGGTTTCCGGGGGACCGAGCACTGCCACGTAAGGATTCGCCGCCACCTGCAAAGCCGTGATCCCTGCCGCCAACACGATCAATGCCCCAAGAAACAGCGGATAGGACGGCACGCTCGCAGCCGGGATAAACAACAGCGACCCCACCCCCATCGTGAACAGGCCGGCCACCATCGTTTTTTTGTATCCAATCCGGTCAATCACCTTGGCCCATGGAATCGAAAATAGAAAATACGCCGAAAAGAAAGCAAACTGGATCAGCATCACCCGCGCGTAGGTCAGGTCGAAAATGGACTTTAAATGAGGAACCAGAACATCGTTCAGGACGGTAAGAAATCCCCACATGAAGAACAACGTAGTGACCACCGTCAACGCAACTTTGTTGCTCTCAACCGGTCCGGTTGTCGTGACCGGGGAGCTGCTCGGAGCATTTACGATTGCCATCGGCTTCCAGTTCTCGCGGATCGCGGGGTGCAGTATCGGCGAGCATCATACCATCGGCGATCTTTCAGGTTGATGGATCGGTCAGGTTGATGGATCGGTCCGGTCGCGACCCGCGCCGAGCCCCCCTCTTGTGGGGAAATATCCAGGGTATTTTTAAGGTTGGCTTCAGAAATCTCGGCCAATGGGGCGGTTGGGTTGTCGTTCCGGCGGGTTCCCTGTATCGTCGGCTCCAGTTTTGTCTGTACGGCGCGTTCGCCGGATTGGCATCTAAGTAGGCAGACGGAGGCGTTTATGAAAAGACTTGGGGCTTACGCAAGCGTTCTCTTGTTATCCCTTGGAGTGGCCATTCCACTCTATTCACAGCAGGATCACCCGGACGACAAAGATCAGCCTAAGAACGAAAAAACCGCTCGTCCCGAACCACGTCCTCAGCAGCAGGAACAGCAACAGCAACGCCAGCAGCAACAAGAGCAACAACGGCAGCAGCAGGAACGGCAGCAACAGGATCAGCAACAACAGCATGTTCAGCAGCAGGAGCGCCAGCGAGAACAACAGGTACAGCAGCAACAGCGCGTGCAGCAGGAACAGCAACAGCGCACGCAGGAGCAACAACAGGAACGGCAGCGCCAGCAACAGGTGCAGCAGCAACAGCGGGTGCAGCAGGAACAGCAGCAGCGCACGCAGGAGCAACAACAGGAGCGCCAGCGCCAGCAACAGGTGCAGCAGCAACAGCGGGTGCAGCAGGAACAGCAACAGCGCACGCAGGAGCAACAACAGGAACGGCAGCGTCAGCAACAGGTGCAGCAACAACAGCATGTACAACAGGAACAGCAACAGCGGGCGCAGCAAGAGCAGCAAGATCGCCAACGTCAGCAGGTGCAACAGCAGCAACGAGTGCAAAGCCAGGAACAGCAACAGGAACGCCAGCGTCAGCAGATGCAGGAGCAGCGGGTTCAGCAACAGCAGATGCAGAACCAGCACCAGCAACAGGAACAGCAGGGCCGGCAACGAGAGCTGAACCAGCAGGAACAGCGGGTGCAGCAGCAGGAGCGTCAGCTCCAGCAACAGCAGGCGCGGCTTTCACAGGAACGCCAGCAGGAGTTGATCCGGCAGCAGCAGCAGCGGGTGAATCAGTATCAGCAGCGTCTTGAACAGCAGGAACGCTTTGCCCAGCAACGGACCGCCGCGCTGCAACAGCAGAACCGGATGGCGCAGTATCGCTTTCAACAGGAATATTATGAGCGCGAGCGTCGGGAGCGTGAGCGTCTTCGAGCCGAACGCCACGACTACAATAACGATCCCTATTTTTACAGTGCCCCGATCTATCGCTACAATCGCGGCGGCTCGTATCGCGAAGTGAACGAATATGGCGCGGACATGCTCCGCCGGGCAGTGAACAACGGATATCAGGAAGGCTTCCGGGCCGGCGCCGCCGATCGGGAAGACCACTGGCGCGCCGACTACCGAGACACCTTCGCCTACCAGGATGCGAACTACGGATACGACGGTTACTACCTCGACCAGGAGGACTACAACTATTATTTCCGGGAAGGTTTTCAGCGTGGTTATGAAGACGGCTACAACGAACGCTACCAGTACGGCGCCTACGATAACGGGTCCTACAGCGTTCTGGGAAACGTCTTATCGCTCATCCTGAACTTCCAGTCGCTCCGGTAACAGAACGATCGTTGTCTTAACCAGACCCACGGCGCAAGCCGTGGGTTTACTTTTGCTGCCCCGCCGCCAAAACCACTTTAGCGGTGGTGATGGCCTGCCCCACGTGCCGCTGGGTGTGATCCGCCACATGCACCAGCAGCCCGCCGGCGGTGGTAGGCGACTGCTTCCGGCCTACGCCCCTGGGCTGTTCGAGCGCGGCCGAGTCAAATGCCCGAACCCGGCTGATACTCTGCTCCAGCGCTGAATTCAACTCTGAAAATAGTTCTTCGCGATGCGCTTCCGCGTCCATCTCCGCTTTCATCGCGGTCAGTTGCTGGGCACTCAAGTTTCGCCCTTCGGCGTAGGTCAGCAAACGGTCGAGACTTCGCGCGATGTGGCGTAATTGAAATGCTACAGATGGCAACCCGCTGGGACGCGCGTTGATCTGCTCATCGCTCAATCCACCACACCACCGGCGCAGGTCTTCTTCCGCCAGTTGTAATGCATGCACCACCGCGCGCTGCACCGCCGGCACTTCCGTCAGAGTCCCGCGCAGCCAAGGCTCAGGTAGTTGGCCTTCAGCCATGATTTGGCCTCCATGCCAAGTCTAGCGTAGCGCTCCGAAAGTAGCGCCGGCGTCCCGCCGGCTGTCCGTTGGGCGTCCCGCCCACCGAGTATTCAGAAAAAAACTAGATAGGAAGAAGCCTGGGAGAGTGGGCGAAGATCAGCCCTCTGCACTACAATGTTGCCGGCACTCACTGTCCGAAATCTCGGACCCGTAGCTCAACTGGATAGAGCACTGCGCTTCGAACGCAGGGGTTGGGAGTTCAAGTCTCTCCGGGTCCACCACTTCACGCTTATGTGGGCGCGAGCTTCCTCGCTCGTGCGGCAGCGTCGGGAAAAAGCCGCGCGCGAACGTCGCCCGCTCCCCAGCGTCCGGGACAACCGCAGCTCAAGCGTCCACAGGCGCCACCGCCCGGAACGCCGCCGCACGAACGCGACGCTCCCGCCTACATGTTGCCGGGATTATTTGCGGTGATCGAAGATCGAGGCCAACAGATCCGATCGTTTGATATCTCCCGTCGGATTTCCCAGCTCCGTTTCCATCTGCGTGTGCACCTGGCTGGCAGCTTTCTTGAGTTGCGCGATGGAACGGCCCACGCTCTGGCTCATTTCCAGCGTTTTCTTGGGACCAAACACCAGCAGCCCCAGGAAGATTACAAATCCTAACTCGAGGATCATGACACTTTGTCCACGGCCGCGGGCGAACTTTCCGGAGACTTCTCCTCGCCGCTGATCGCGGACTTGAACCCGCGAATTCCTTCTCCCAATCCCTTGCCCAGTTCAGGAAGTTTCTTCGGCCCAAAGACAAGAAGTGCGATTCCGACAATTACCAGCAAATGCATCGGCTGAAACAGTCCTTCAAACATGAAATCCTCCGGCTGTATAAATCTTCTAATTGCGAATCTTTTAAGTGCGAATCCCGAAGCGTCAGGCGGGGGCGATTTTCCGCTCCCGCCCGGCACAGTCGATCTTACTTGATGGTGCCGTTCAGACCGGCGCTGAAGAAACCGCCGCTGGTCGTACCTCCGGCGTACACGATGCTCAATACCTGAGCGGTGGTGCGGGCGAAAGCGATTGTATTCGCATCCGCATTCACTACCGTCGAAGCATTGCCCAGCGAGTTTGCCACAACACCCAGACCTACATCGTCATTGTTGGTGCCGTCGAGTAAAGCGCGAGCGTTCGAGATCTTGGTCGCCGTCGCATTGATGCCGAGGCCTGGAGTAGCAGCATCCAGCCCAAAGAGCACGGTGCGGATCAGGCCGGCATGATATGCCTCGACCGCCAGAATGCCGGCGGCGGCATCCAGGTAAGTCTTGCTGGTGATGAGCGCGGCGGCTCCGTGATAGGCCGTCACTCCGACATCTTCGAAGATGTACGAGCCCAGCAGAAAGTTGACGTCGGAAGCGAAGGGATCGAATGAGCCTCCGATACCGGCCGCAACCGCCAGCCCGTTAAAACTGTTCAGCAGGTCGATAGCCGGTTGGGCCACTGCCGCCGAGCCCAGCGCGTTGCGTAAAAACGAAACGTGCTTGCGCTCTTCAGTTGCGGTCTCCTGCGCGTACGACTGAATGGTGGCATTGGCAAACGGCACCTGGGCACTGGCCGGGGAGCCGCCTTTGACGGTGACCGTTCCCTGGGTTCCGGTGCCGTTGATTCCGACTCCCATCTGATCAATTGTCATTCCCGATGTTGCGATGGTGTAATACTCCGCCTCGAGATATTCGAGGTTGAGAGCGAAGTTGAGAATGTCGTTGTCGGTCACAGTTGCGGCGCTGGCTTTCCCGGCAAACATCAGACCGGCGAGGGCGGCGCCTCCGATAGCCATCATGGAGCGACGGCTCGAAATGACTGCATCCAGACGCTTGGTTTCGGATAATTCCAGATTATTTTTTATATTTTCCATGTTGTCCGTCCTTAGGAGGCAGTGGCTGTGATTTTTCCGTTAAGTCCATTGGGGAAGAAGCCGCCTTTGGTCGCGACCCCCGCGCCCGCCGCATAGACGATGTGCAACACCTGGTCGGTGGTGCGGTCGAAAGCGATGGCGTTGGTGGTATCAGCCGCCACGATAGTGGTGGCGCTGATCGAAGTCTCGTTGCCTCCGCCCAGCATCGCCCGCAACGCGGATACCTTGTTGGCGTAGCCCAGAAATGGCGCTGACGGTGTGGCCACCGACTGCCCGTAAATCAAGGCTCGAATTTCAGCCGCATGGTAGGCCTCGACTGCCATGATGCCCGCCGCCGCCGTCAGGTTAGCCTTGTCGGTAAGCAGACTGGCCGCTCCGTGATACGCAGTCACGCCTACATCTTCAAAAACGAAGGCGCCGACTAGAAAGCTGCTGGCATCCGCAAACGGATTGAATGTGCTGCCGATTCCCGCCGCTGTGGCCAGTCCATTGAAGCTGTTCGTAAGATCAATCGCCGGTCGGGCCACCGCTGCCGAGCCCAGCGCTTGGCGCAGAAAACGCACATGATTGAGTTCGTCCTGTGCAATCTCATTGGCATATTCCTGAAGCGTCGCGGTTGGAAACGTCACTTGTGTGCCGCCGGTCACGGCTCCGGCCCCGGTGCCCGCATCCGTGGCTGACAGTCCCTGGCCGCTGGCTGCTCGCAGGTAGAACTCAGCCTCAAGGTATTCAAGGTTGAGAGCGAAATTTAGGATGTCCGCGTCTGTAATTCCAGGAGTGGGTGTGGGTGGCGTGGGTGTCTTTGTGCTGCTGCCGCCGCAACCCGCCAGCATCGCTGTTGCGCTTACTGCGCCCACGCCGGCAATGAAGCCTCGCCGGGAGTGGGTCGCGTTGAGTAGATCTTTTATCATTGAGATTTCTCCATAGAGTATGAATTAAGAACCGAACGGTGCCGCCTTCGACACCACTTGCAAAACGCGGGTTCAGGGGAATGAGTCGCGCGCGCGATTACCTGGTTTGTTTCGCGAAATTAAACCGGAGAATAGAGAAGGAAAAGATGTCTTGAGGTCGTAGCGTCGATCCCGACATCCCTCGATTCTCCGCTGCCGCTCCCAAAAGCGAATTCCTAGTTGTGTACGCTGGTGAGCACAATTCGGATTGCAGTTTTGTTCTTTTATCGAACCGGCGAGGTCGCTGGCCGCATGCGCGAACAAAACTGAGACTTGCTACCTATCTCGATGTAGGTTGGAAATCTTGCGGGACTAAAACAAACTGCCATCATGCCCACATTTTGACGTCATCCTGAGCCCGGCTAAGCCGGGGAGAAGGATCCAGCGCGAAGCGTAACCGGCGCGAAGTCTGCGGAAAACCACATACTGAAGAAGGAGGGCTAACCGGGAAGGGCACGGCCTCAGCCGTGCCACAAAACTTCTGCAGTCGAGGCTTCAGCCGCTGCGGTCCGCTCTTTGAGCGACGCCCTTCAAATCTGATTCGGATCCAGCGGATCAGGCTCGCGCACCGGAACATCCGGCTCCGGACCAGGATCTGGTTCTCTTACCGGAACCGCAGGATTATCGGGCCCGGGAGGCACATCGATCGGCGGAAAACTGGTATCGGGAAATGAACTCATATGAAATTGCATGCGGCTAAGATGCCTAAATCGAAGTTCACGCGCACACCGGCTAACAAATCAAGACGCGCCCCAGCGTCTATCGCAGCGTCTATAATGACCGCCTGATTCGCCGTTCAATTTTTTGCCGTCGCTGAAAATCCCGTTCCGCAAGGTCTTCCATGCCCCGTTTTGACGTCACCATCGCCGGAGAACTGAACCTCGACCTCATCCTCTATGGTCTGCCTGACGAACTTCCGCCGGAGCGTGAACTGCTGGCCGACCGCATGATGCTCACTCTGGGCAGCTCTTCCGCCATCGTCGCCCACAATCTTGCCGCCCTGGGCAGCCGCGTAGGCTTTCAGTCACTGATCGGCAAAGACCCGCTGGGACAAATCGCTCTCGATCGCCTGGCCGAGGGCGGCGTGGACATTTCCGGCGTGGGCCGCGTCGAGGGCTCGACCACCACCGGGCTCACCGTCATTCTGCAACGCTCCGGCTGGCGCAACATACTCACCTACTCCGGTACCATCGTGGAACTGTCCCTGAAAGATCTCGACCTGGCATATCTCTCCGACTCCCGGCACTTTCACTTTTCATCTCTCTACCTGCAGCAGGCTTTGCGCCCGGACGTGGCGGAATTGTTTCGCCGCCTGAAGGCCGCCGGCCTCACCATCTCGCTCGATACCAATGACGACCCGGACGACCGTTGGGACGGGCTGCCAGACATCCTGAAATATGTCGATGTGCTGCTTCCCAATGCCCGCGAAGCCATGCGCATCACGGCCTCGAATGATCCGGAGACTGCGATCACCCGTCTTGCGGAAATGGTTCCCCTGGTTGTTGTCAAACTTGGTCAGGAGGGTGCGCTTGCTCAGCGCGGACGCGAACGCTTCACCAGTCCGTCTTTGAACGTAAATTTCGTCGATCCGGTGGGAGCCGGTGACAGCTTTGACGCCGGTTTTCTCCACGAATATCTTCGCGGCTCAGATCTGACCGCATGCCTGGCCAGCGGCAATCGCGCCGGCGCCCTCTCCGTAACTCGCCCGGGAGGCACCGAAGCCTTCCGCGACAAAACCTATCGCGATCGCTTCCTCAGCGAGCACAGTAAATAACCGCCATCGGTACGAGCGAACACACCAATAACCGTCACCTAAACTATTGACGTCATCCTGAGCCCGGCGCAGCCGGGAGAAGGATCCAGCGCGCAGCGGCAGACAACCGGCACCGACCTCAGTGATCTATTTGAAGCCCACTCTACCGGGCCGGTAGGAGGGAAAATCTGAAGTTATTGCACGTGAGGTCGTTGATAGATTCCTGGGGTACTTTCTAGAACCACATTCAATTCCTCGACCAAAGCCATCAATTTTTTGGAGTCGAGTTCCCGACTCGCCTGTTCTGCCAATTTACGCCAATCAGTTGTTTGCGGGGTCATAACCGAAATCCCCTTTCATCCTGCCTGACACATTACTTCGGTGCGGAGCTTGCGTCTGAGCAATTCGGACCAATGAGCAATACTGCTCACAATCGCCGCAAGGCAAGAAAAAGACAATTTGACGGGAACGGGTTGATTCTAAGGAACTATTGCCGCTGGCCGGGCCGCATGATCGTAGTCGCCTGGTGCGCCCAGAGCATGGCCTGGTTGTATATCCCAGCCATATACGACAGGGACAAGTTGAGTTCGCGCCCCAGCTTCGAAACCTGGGCCCAGTCGCCGGTTTCTCTCGCCAGCATCAGGTCATAGATGCGGGACAATGGCGTTGCTCCCCCCGGTTTGTTATAGAGCAGTTGCGCCTTGGTGTCGGGATCCAAAGGTAAATCGTGAATCACGTCTCGCATGGGCGCTTCCAGAATGGCGTCCATCAAGGAAAGCAGCCCCATCAGATAAAGATCGGATTTTCCGTGCTCCACTTTCGGGGCGATGAGCTCGCAGAAGCGTGCCCGCACCAGCGATGACAAAACCAGGTCGGAAGATTTTTCCTGCCCGATAAGCATGGCCGTAGCCATGCGCATCCACCGGATCAGCTCCCGCTCGCCCAGCAGATTCAAACCGTGCAGAATCGATTGCACCGGGGCGGCCACGCCCAGCAAAGGAGAGTTCAGGTAGCGCAGCAGCCGGTAGCAAAGCGCCGGATCGCGCTTCACCAGGTCTTCAACTTCTACAAAATCGACCTCCGGCTTTGAAATGGCCTTCAGCAGCCGCAGATAAGTGGCCTGGCTGGCCGGAATCTGGCGGGCCCGCAGGTGTTCATTGTTGCGAAAGAAATAGCCTTGAAATTCGGTGTATCCGCCTCGCTTGGCGGCAACAAAGTCTTCCCGGGTTTCGACTCGTTGCGCCAGCATGTGCCGGTTTTTGCCGCCGTAGCGGGCCACCAGCGCAGCGCTGTCTGCCGCGGACACCTTCTTCATGTCAACTTTGATGAAGTCCGCGTAAGCCACCAGCGCCTCGCGGGAATCATTGGGAACGAAATCGTCCAGCGCGATCATGTATCCGCCCTCTTTCAGGCGTTGGCACACTGCGATCACACCCTCTTCCGCAGGCACGCTGTTCTGAATCTCGACCGCTACATTGGCCGGCAGCAGCGCGAAATACTCCATTAGCAACATCTGGTGAGTGCAGTCGATGAATGCCCGGTGGCCGTCGCACAACACCCCCAGGCCAATCACATTCAGAGTGTCGATGATGGCGCAGGTAATGCTCTCCACATCGGAGGTAATAAGGTTTACGTCTTCCGGCCCGTGGCGAAACAGCAGTTCGTACCCGAGCACCTTCTCGTTCGCGCCCAGGATCGGCTGCCGGGCTACGGAGGGAACGAGTTTTTCAGCAAATGCCGCTTGCGCCTGGCTGCCCATGGTTGAGACCCCTTATCGGCGCTTCTGCCAAGAATCTTTAGCCTGCAGATTGTCATCCTGCGGGCTGCCGCTTTCGCTCCGCGCTAGCTCCTTCACCCTCTTCACTGTCATCCTGAGGAAGCGGAGTCCTTCGCAAAGCGAAGGCCTCCCGACGAAGGACCTATGCATTTGCCGGCGATTCCATCACCAAGTTCCAATGCAGTGGGATTAGCGCGGAATGCATCGGTCCTTCGCTGCGCTCAGGATGACATCGTAGGTTAGGAGATGATTGCTCGCGGCTGTCGACAACCCGCTGCAGACAAAGTTATAGGGGTCCGTCGACTACGCAGCTGCTTCGCGATGCGAAGCAGCCCGCTCCGCTCAGGATGACCACGAGTTGTTCCAGAAACTAGAAACCGGAAAAACCAGAAACTGCTACTTCGCTACTTCCACCAGCAGATGATCCTTGAATTCCGTCTTCAGCTTGGGCGACGAGCCGTTTGTCACCTCCACGGTCCCCAGGTCCTTGCCTTCGCTGTAATCACGCACGTGATAGTTGCCGGGCTCCAGACCACGCAACTCGACTTCGCCTTTCCAGGCGGCAGAAGAAGGCGCGAAGAACGCGTAGTACATCTTTCCGTCTTTTGCGATGGCATATGCTTCCGGAGAGTCGTATCCGTAGACGTAGAGATTACGGAACGTTCCTTTCGATAACATCTTCTGGTTGTAGATGTCGATCCACTTCTTCCAGTGCTCTTCCTTCTCCGGCGTCAATGCCACGGCCTTGAATTTAGGGCCTGGGTCGGGCCAGACAAACTTTGTTCCAACCACACCACCAGCGCCAATGGTCGAGGCAAAATCTTCTCCGTGCTCGCGCCAGTTGTTGCCGATACGATCCATGGACGAAAGTTCGACGTGATCCCCGTAAACTGCCGATTCCGGTCCCAGCAGCGCTTTGTACATCTTGATCCGGCGCCGGACCTGGACTGCGCCTACCGGATCCGCGGTCACGGCCTGGTCGATGAAGGGAAGCCACGCCAGCGACGGCGGTGTGCCGCAGGGGCAGCTTTGGGTCACGCTCTCCGGTTTGATCGCACGGCTGGTCTGAAAAATCGTTTTGTAAACGTCGGCCATGGCGTTGACTGAATCTTGCGGCGACTTGTGATGGTGCGCCGGGTTGTAGCACATGGGGACGCTATAAATATTGTCCAGCTTGGAGCCGTCGAAGCCCCATTCCCCGATAAATTTCTCGGTCAGCTTCTTGTAATAGGCCTGCACTTCGGGCACCGCCGGACACAGGGTCGCCAGGTCGCGCGTCATGCGCGCGTGTTTTCCGTCCTTGTCCAGAAGCAGCCACTCCGGATGCTCCTTAACCACCTTCGACACGATGTATTTGTGAGACTCCCATTTTCCTTGGCCATCTTCCACGCCTAAGGGTAGCCACCACAACTGCACCAGGATCCCCTGTTTATGGAAATCATCATTCATCTTCTTCATGGAATCGCCAGGGAAAGTATCCGCCCGCGGTTCCCAGTCGCCATAAGTGTCGAACCAGCGATCATCGAGCGTCGCCCACTTGATGCCGAACTCCTTCAGCTTGGGAACTGTGCCCAGCATCTGCGCCGGAGTGACATTGAATTCATATCCCCAACCGCACCAGCTCACGTTGTAGGCTTCGCCGGAAGGCTTGGGAATCGCCCACCCTTCTTTTTGCAGAACGCTTGACCACATTTGCAGAGGCTCGTAAAAGTCGCCCGAATAAACGGAAACAAAGCTGCGCGGCGTCGAATACGACTCTCCGGCCTTTAACGTAGTGTTGGCCGCGATGTCAACGCCGGCGTTCACTCCATTGCCTTCCACCTTCACCGGCAACGACAGGGTGAGTGGTAACGTCTCAACGTGTCCTACCGCTTCGCCGACCTTCCCGGTCCAGACCGCTACCACCGGAATGCCGCCGCCATATCCGCCCTTCACCGTCGCTCCCATTGCATTCGGTTGGGAAAAGTTGCGGCCAAGTTTGACGACATCGTCTTTGCCCCAGTCATAACTTGACCCGTGGAAACTCCACATGTCGTAAGGCGAAGCCTTTTTGTCCGCCAGGCTGGCGTTGAACTTGTGTTGCTGCTCGATCACACGATCGATGCGTACATCTTCCGAGCCGGTGTTTTTGTAAGTCGCGCTCGAAAGCAACAGGTTCGGAAAGCCATCGTAAACTTCAAACTGGAGAGTGCGCTCAATATGGGAGGCTGCGGGGTCAGTCGAGTGCGCTGGAATCTCTAATCGCTTGCCTCGGCCCAGTTTCCCCGCACTCTCCTGAACTTTGGCAGCGCTGATGTCCAAAGTAAATTGCACGGGCTTGCCGTCGCGCACCAGCGAATCACTGGTTCCGCTGGCCGTGTCGTCCAAGGAGAGCTTCTCGCCGCCTTTGAGCAGCGAGGCCTGAATGTATCCCGAGGGCTGTATCTGGAATTCGGCAGCGCTCGTGGTCAGCACGATTGGTCCGCCCGGCTTGATCTCAACCTTGACCTGCGAAGCTTCAGCAGCCGGTGCTTCCGTCTTGGCCGGCGGACGTGTACAGCTCATGCTCAGGAAAAATGCAGCCGCCAGCGGCAGCGCCCTGCCCCCACGCAGCACCCATTGCAACGACCTGTTCCTCCTGCTCGCAGCACTCATTTATTTTCCTCCCCGGGGTACGCCTTTGAATTGGCTGAACATCTTCTCCGCGTTGACGTGATAAATCTTTTCCAGCACCGGATCCGGTAGGTCGAGCCCGTAGATTTCCCACCGTCCCTGCCCGGGATAGCCCCAGGGATCGAACGATTCGTCCGCGGTTTCAAGCCAGCGGAAGTGGTTGCGGTACATCTCTTCTTCAATCCCGTTGTCGGTGCCGAACATGATCCGGTCCTGATATTTCAGAAAGAACTCTCGCGTCTGCCGTGGCGCCCGGCCCAGCTCGGCCTCCCGCGCCCCAAACTCCACCATCACGTTGGCATGCTCATCCAGCATCCGTGATACCCAGCCCAGATTTTCCGGCCAGCCCATATGAAGCGAAACGAAACGGGTCTCCGGATGCCGCGCAAAAACCCGGTTACGAGCCTCCAGCAACTCCTCCAGCTTGGGGAAGCGCGGCCCGTAAAAACTCCAGTCGGGATGCTCGGTCAACTCCTCGTAACGTTCATTGTGTGCATCTGTAGGAAGAAAAAAGGCCTCGGGATCACCGGTGTGAATCGAGACCGGAATACCCAGAACTCCGCATTCATGCCAGACGGGATCGAGCCGCGGGTCATCGATCGCGATCAGCTTGCCGGTCTTATCCCGCACCCCCAGCCCCAGGTCTTTCAACAGCTTCAGCCCGCGAGCTCCCCGGGCCACCGCGTCGTCCAACTGACGCACCATCTCCTGACTGAAGTCGGGATCGTCAATCTTGCTCCAGTCAAACTGGGTGAACACGATGAACCGCCCCGGATACGGCTTCACCATCTCATCGATCACGTGCTGCAGCTTCTCGCCCCACATTCCGGTGAGAATCACTACAGTTCTGACGTTGGTGTTATTCATCACCTCAACCACGCGGGCCGGGTCCATATGCTCGTCGATGCCTGCCGCGTCGTTGACGTGATTGTGCACGTCAATCACATAGAATTTGGCTTTCGGAACCTGGTGAACGGGGACGTGCAGCATCTGCACCGGATGAAAGTCCCGCAGCAGCAAGGTCTTCTTCTGCTCTGCGTCCGCCGCCGACTTGTAGCCAATCTGGTCGGATGTCGCGGCCCCCGGTGGTGAAGTCTGGGCGCCCATGCTGGAAACGCAAAAAAGAAGAGCCCATGCCCAACTGGCGTTCAACCCCATGGAAGCCTCCGGTGGCAGTTTGGACTTCTCGCAGCTTGCAGATCGAAAGTAAAAGCAAGCAATCGGAACTATACAACAGGCACTGGATTCCGTCCCGAAAAAGGTGGCCAGGATAGAGTTGTCCCAGCCTGTGCAAAATAGCCTGCCAACCGGTGCCTTCAGTCTGGCATCTTGATACCTGCGACATTATCTTTAATGGAAGAGGCGAAAATTTATGGGAGCACGCAAAGACAAAGTTCTTCTCAACATTCTTCTCGGCACCGGCGTTTATCTGCTGGACTCGTGGCGTAACCGGATGGGCGGAACCGTGGAAGATCTCAGGTCAAGAGCGCAGGACACGTACGAAACCGCCGCAGACCGCGTCAGCCGCGCCACCGACGTCATCCGCGGCGAAGACAGCAACATGGTCGGAACAGCTGCAGCGGCTCTTCTGGGTCTGGGCATTGGCGTAGGCATCGGATTACTGTTGGCTCCGGCAAGCGGCGAAGAAACCCGCAATACAATTGCCAGCAAAGCGCGGGACATTCGCGACCGCGTTGCCTCGCGCGAGCCCGCAACCGGCACCTACGGAGGGTAGACGGATATTGGACTTCTCGGATCCCTCGGAAGATACAGACCTCGGAAATCAGACCTTGGAGATCAGACCTGGGCTTTGAGGCGGTGATTCGAAGCTTTCCCCATCGCGAAACCCAAGGGTGACCGCCGCCTGAAGCTAAAGGCGGCTCTTGCCAAGGTCCCGAGGTCTGAAATCCGAAGTCTTAGTTTGAGGTCTGAAGCCCGAGATCTGAAGTCTAAGGTCCGAGGTCTGACGCCCGAGGTCCGACGTCCGAAGTCCGGCGTCTGAAGTCCGGCGCCCGACCTATCTCTTCCGTTTGTAGTGGATCGGCCAGCCCATAACCCACGTCTTGCCGCCGTCCTTTGACGCTTCCCAGCTCCAGTCAAATTCATCGTGCGAAATGTTTTTGAAAATCATTCGCTGCATCCCCTTGCTGCCATCGGGACGAATACTGTCGCGCGTCAATACCATCTGCCCATCTTTGAACTCGCCGGTCAGATCGAGATAACCACCCTCGTTGTCTACCCAGGTCTGCTTCCATTTGTGGGTCACAATATCGTAAATCGAGACGCTTCGTCCCCGAAGATGCATGGCATCGCCACCGTCGAAATTCTCCTCGACGATGCAATCGTCCAGAATTCGCCGGACGCTATTGGTTCCGTGTAACACTTCGCCCGCATTGGTGCCGGGCCACGTCAGGTCCCATTCGCCCACCCAGAACTCAAGCTGCTTTTGCTCCGGTTCCGTGCAGGGCTTCGGCTGACTGGCGGTATTGTTCTGCGCGCTGGCCGCGCAACCCAGTGCCAGGACGATCAAAAACAGCCAGGAGCGGTTCGACTTCTGAGGCATGGCTTCCTCCACGAATGCTTGCCATCAGACGGCGCAACCTCGGAAATGGTAGCAGAGCGAAACATCACAACCATCCACACCGTCTTTGGGATGCCTCCAGTTCTTGTGATAAACCTTTACTCTTGACGGTCGAGCACGTCACTTTCCTCTTTATCGCCGGCATTCTGGGTGGCGCGCTGAATGCGGTGGCCGGCGGCGGAAGCTTTATCGCCTTTCCCGCGTTGTTATTTGCCGGCGTCCCACCAATTCCGGCTAATGCCACCAACACCCTGGCGCTCTGGACCGGCGCCGCCGCCAGCGGTGGCGCCTACCGCGATCGCCTCGACGTGCCCAGGCGTGTCCTGATACCGCTCCTGGTCAGCAGTTTTATTGGTGGCGTTGGCGGTGCCTTCCTGCTTCTTCTCACCCCTGCACACACCTTCATGCGGGTTCTGCCCTGGCTGATGCTGGGCGCGACTTTGCTTTTCATCTTCGGAAAAAAATTAGCCGGCAAGCGCGCCTCCAGCGTTGGACACAATGCCACCGCAGCCGCCATAGCAGGAGCTTCAGCTTTCGAACTTGTAGTGGCGGTTTACGGTGGCTATTTCGGTGGCGGCATCGGCATCGTCAACCTGGCCATGCTGTCGGCAGTCGGAATGACCGACATCCACGCCATGAATGCCTTGAAAAGCGTTTTGGGGGCCGCAATCAACGGCGTCGCTACGGTAGTCTTCATCGTGAAAGGCGCCATCTACTGGCCGCAAGCCATTGTAATGATCGCCGGCGCCCTGATCGGCGGATACTTCGGAGCGCACTACGCCCAGAAACTGCCACCTGCCTGGATACGAGGGTTTGTAATTCTGGTAGGAGCAGGGATGACGGTATATTTTTTCGCGAAAGCCTATTGAGATCGCCGAACAGGCCGATCCTGTCCGGCGTTCGTCATCTTTCACTGCCTGGATTCACAACTGCAGAGGTTCAGACATGTGTTCGTGGACGATTGCCCATTTGCCGGCCTGCTTCTCGAAGATCAATGTCCAGCGCAGGACAGCCATTTCGTGTTTCCCTGCGGTGCTCACCGCGTCTTCCTTAACCGTGCTGGTCGTCCAGGTCAGATTGCCATCGGTATGGATTTGAGTGTCGTCATTCAACGTAAGCTTCATGCTCTTGAATCCCTTCAGTAATTCCGTTACGCCTTTTTCGTACTCACCCCAGTTGCGGTATTTCAGCGGAGCAATGTCGAAGAAGTTGTAATCGCCCTGATCGTAATACTGGGCCATTTTGGATACATCTCCCGCGCTCCAGCCGTCCAGAATCCTTTGCAGATAGGCTTTGTCCGGAGCCGTAGGCGCGACCTTCTTTGGCTTGTGCGCGGCAAAGCTGGAAAGACTTAGGGTAACGACACACAACAGGGTCAGAAAGAAGCGCTTGTGCATTGCAGTTTCCTCCGATACGGCGAGGAATTGTCGCACAGCTCAGCGGAAACCTCAAAGCGCCACCTCTGCGTTCTTTGCGGCCCTTCTTCGCGTCCTTTGCGGTAATGTCTTTGATCTGGCCTTAAGTCATTCAAAAGGTGATAAGAGTTTGACGCTTTTCCACAGCGCAAGCTAGAATAGTTGAGTTTGCCTGTACTCACGGCTCCGTTCTGGAGCCTCCCCGCATTCGTTGCCCAAAGCGCCGACGCGGAAAGCAAGCGCAGGAAATTCAGCAGGTTCCCCGCAATCGCGCCAAATCGCGACGGGCACAAGATTGGACGGAGGCATGAGTATGTACGCGGTCATCCGCGCCGGCGGTAAACAGTACCGGGTGGCGCCCGGCGATGTGATTCGGCTCGAGAACCAGGGCGACGGCACCGACGGCAAAATCGAGTTCAATGATGTATTGGCTGTCTCCGCCGAGGCCGGACAGATCGGCCGCCCCCAGTCCTCCGCTCTCGTAACTGGCGAGGTGGTCGAGCAAGGCCGCGCTGCAAAAATTCTTGTCTTTCACTACAAGCGCAAAAAGCAGTACAAAAAGCTGCGCGGACATCGTCAGGGATATACCGCGGTGCGCATCACCGAGATCGCGTTCGACGGACAGAAATTTGCCGCGCCGGATGTTCCGAAGAAAGAACCGAAACCGAAGAAAGCAAAACCGGAAGCGGAAGAGCCTCCGAAGGCCGAGTCGAAATCGAAGTCGAAGCCTTCAGCCAAAAAATCCGCGGCAAAGAAACCAGCGCCAAAGAAAGCCGCGCCAAAAAAGAAAAAGTAGCGCCGGCGTCTCGCCGGCTGTCCGGCGGGCATCTTGCCCGCCGAGTTGTAACACCGGCAGCGGTCAGCCAATTTCGAAACAAGAAACTAGAGACGTGAAACTGAAAACACTGGAAACTGAAAAACAATGGCACATAAAAAAGGTCTAGGCAGTTCACGAAACGGACGCGACTCAAACGCACAGCGGTTGGGCTTCAAGGCTTTTGGCGGACAAGTCGTCCCCGGCGGCACCATCATCGTTCGTCAGCGCGGTACCCGTGTCAAACCCGGTCTCAATGTAGGCCGCGGCAAAGACGACACTCTGTTCGCCAAAATCAGCGGCCGCATCAAATTCCTCAACAAGGGATCGATGGGCAAGTTCGTCATGGTCGAACCGCTGGAAGCAATCGAAGCGAAGTAAGCAGCGTTGCGCAACACGGTATTTCCGCCTAAACAGCCTCGCCTTCAGGCCGGGGCTTTTTTCTTTAAGCTGTCAGCTCTCAGCCATCAGCTTTCAGCTTATCTCCATTTTCCCAACGAGGGCGGTGGCTGAAAGCTGATAGCTGACGGCTCTTCATGTTCATCGATGAAGCAAAAATACGGGTGAAAGCAGGCGATGGCGGCAACGGCTGCATGGCCTTCCGCAGGGAGAAGTTCGTCCCGCGCGGTGGCCCCTCGGGTGGCGATGGCGGCAAGGGTGGCGACATCATTATGGAATCCAGCGAGCGTCACAACACCCTGGTGCATTTCCGCTTCAATCCCGAATACAAGGCGCAACGCGGACGCCACGGCGAAGGCTCCAACCGCACCGGCCGTGAGGGCGTTGATATTCTGCTGAAAGTGCCGGTCGGCACGATTGTCTATGACGACGAGACCGGCGATAAAGTTCACGACTTCTCCGGTCCCGACGACCGCATCGTAATTGCCTGCGGAGGCCGCGGTGGCCGAGGCAACGCCCGTTTCGCCACTTCAACTCACCAGGCTCCGCGCGAGCACGAACCCGGTCGCCCCGGCGAAGAGCGTGTTTTCCGTCTGGAACTGAAGCTTCTCGCGGATGTCGGTCTGGTCGGCTATCCCAACGTCGGCAAGTCGACGTTGATCTCCCGGATCTCGGCGGCCAGGCCAAAGATTGCGGACTATCCTTTCACCACTCTGCAGCCGAACCTCGGCGTGGCGGTGGTTGGCGAGCCTCCCGACGAAAAAAGTTTCGTGGTGGCCGATATTCCCGGACTAATCGAGGGTGCGCACACCGGCGCGGGATTGGGTACGCAGTTTCTCCGCCACATCGAACGCAACCGGCTGCTGGTTCACATGGTCGATGTTTCCGACTCCAGTGGAAGGCCTGATCCGGTAAAAGATGTTGAAGTCATCGCCGGAGAACTGGCCAGCGTCGGAGCTCACCTGGAAGAGAAGCCGGTCATCATGGTGGCGTCCAAAATCGATGTGGCCAACAAAGAGAAACTGGCCAGTCTCAAGCGCTATTGCAAGAAAAATAAACTGGAGTTGTATCCCATCTCAGCCGTGACCGGCAAAGGCATCGACGATCTGAAGTATGCCATCGCCGCAAAACTGGAAGAACTCCGTTCCCAACCCGCCGCAGCCGCCAGCTAAACTGAGAACTGGGAACTGAAAACTAAGAACTGCTTTTAAAAACGCATTTCTTAAGTATCGAGCTTCAAAAAAACCAGCTTCCGAAAAAGAAAAACTACCTCTTATACAAATCCTCCACAGCTTTGTGAACCCGATCCGACAGCTCATTCATATTTCGCAAAGTGTAACCGGCAGACGAAATAGGCTGGCCTACACGCATTTCCAGCGGCCGGCTCTTTATGTGGTAAGTGTTCATGGGCAGCAATTCGTAGGTTCCTACCAGCGCCACCGGTACCACATCCACCTGCGCCTTGATCGCCAGAAACAATGCTCCCGGAAGGAAGGGGTTGATCTCTCCGTCCGGTGTACGCCCGCCTTCAGGGAAGATGACCAGCGGCATGCCGCTCTTCAAACTCTTGAGCGCGGCCCGGATGCTGCCGATCGACCGCGACGGGTTCTGTTGATCCACGCAAATCTGGCCCGAACGTTTCAGATGCCAGCCCACAATCGGATACGCCAGCAACTCTCTTTTGAAAGCGATGCGGAACTCGAAGGGCAAATAAACATACAGCACCGGGATGTCGAGCGCGGAAGCATGGTTGACCGCGTAAACATGGGGCTTCGAGGTGTCGATCGCTTCCATCCCCGTAACCCGGGTGGGCGAACAGATCGTCTTCATGATCAGCAGCGACCAGAAGCGCGCGAACCCGTGCAGGATTCGTCCCTTGTTGCCGAACAGCGAAACTGGAATCGAAATAATCCCCAGGACGACGGTGTACATCCAGATGAGCGGATCGAATATCAGATACGAGCGCAGCCGGCTTAGCCACCCGTAGCGCCGGTACTCCGTCGTTGCCGTAGACGGAGGCAGGATGGGCCGGGCAACTGGGTTGGACGCCTCCGCCGGACGGTCCATTTCGATCGGTGTTTTTGCGGACAACATCAGCTTGTCAGATGCGCGCGCCGAGCAGCCGCATCGCTTCTCCTACAATGTATATTGATCCGGTAATAACCACCACTGCATCATTCTGTGCTGGCTCGCGCCAGTTCCAGGGCGGTGGCCACATCTGCGGCTGCTTCGATCTCACTCGAAACGCGCGAGGCCGCTTCGCGAATCTCCTCCGTACTCGCCGAGCGCGGATTATCGGCGTGAGTCACGATCACTCGACCACCCAGCGGAAATAAAATTTCTGCCATCTCGCCAATTGCCTTGTCCCGCATCGCGCCGAAGACAATCGTCAGAGGCCGGTCGGGATAGCTGGCGGACAGCGTAGACCGTAAAGCCCACGCTCCAGCCGGATTATGGGCGACATCGAAGACATATTCCGGTGCATGACCAGCCGCGGGCATCACCTGAAACCGCCCAGGCCACTGAGTTTCGCGTATGCCCCGTTCAATCGAGGCTGCTGTAACCGGAAAGCCTTGATGTGCTAATTCTTCTGCCGCGCCAATCGCCAGCGCAACATTGCGCAATTGATGGCGCCCCAGCAGCGGAGTTTCCACCACGATCTCCTCCCCCATCACCTGCAGGGGATAGCGGGAAACCATCCGCTTGCCGTCGGCAGCCAGGTATGGGCTGCTGGCTGGACTGACCGGCGGCACGAATGGGACCGCGTTCACTGCCCGCGCCCCCAGATTCAGAATTGTGTTTCCGATCACATCATTGGCCTGCGGTTGCTGCGGCAAAGTGACGACCACTCCGCCTGAACGAATAATTCCTGCTTTCTCGCCCGCTATCTCCGTCACCGTATCGCCCAGATACTTCTGATGGTCAAGCGAGATGTCAGTGATGATGCTGAGCCGGGGTTCGACCACGTTGGTCGCATCCAGCCGTCCGCCCATTCCCACTTCGAGGACCGCAATATCTACTTTCCTCCGGGCGAAATACTCGAATGCAATCGCCGTCAGCATCTCAAAAAAGCTGGGATGCCAGGGCAATTCACGTTCGCTGACCAGTCTCTCGGCGGTGCGGTCAACCAGGCCGTGGATCAGCGAAAAGTCGGTGTCGCTAATCTGCTCTTTATCGATCTGTATGCGCTCGTTCATTCGCACCAGATGCGGAGAGGTGTACAACGCGGTGCGCAATCCCGAAGCCTGCAGAATTGCAGCCAGAGTGGAAGCGGTCGATCCCTTGCCGTTGGTTCCCGCAATCAGAATGCTGGGGAACCGCCGCTCCGGATTGTCCAGAGCTGCCAACAAGACCCGCATGTGAGCCAGGTCGAACTTATGGGAAGGCGTCTGGGCCAACTCATGGCCCAGCGCATACATACGGGCGACGGCAGTTTCGTAGGCAGACATCAGCGCTCAGTCTAGGTTAGCAGCTTATTCTTCGGCCTTTCGAGAGCCGGCTGTCGAATTGTCGAACTGAAGGGCTAAGCAGTAAAAACCGCAACTCCACCGGAGCACTGAGAACCGGGAACTAAGAACTGACAACTGGTTTTAATCAGAAGAGTTTGCCGTTGACTGAAGGAAGACTAACCACTGATGCTGGGCTTGCCAAGACCGAAGCACCGCAAAGTACACGGTTTAAGCCAAGGCTCGGCTGCCGTCGACTGGAGCCTGAGGACTGACCACTGAAGATCGATCCCCCATAAACTCAAGCGCCCGCGAAATATATGACTTCATCTGCCGGCGGTGCACGACCGCATCCAGCATTCCGTGCTCGAGTAAAAACTCGCTGCGCTGGAACCCTTGGGGAAGCTTCTGCCGGATGGTCTGCTCAATCACACGAGGGCCGGCAAAGCCGATCAGCGCTCCGGGCTCGGCAATATTGAGGTCGCCAAGCATTGCGAATGAGGCGGTGACGCCTCCGGTGGTCGGATCGGTCAGTATCGAAATGAACGGCACCCTGGCTTCGTCGAGCCGCGCCAGCGCCGCTGAAATTTTGGCTAGCTGCATCAGGCTGATCACGCCTTCCATCATGCGCGCCCCGCCCGAAGCCGAGACGATGACGATCGGCACTTTGCTTTCCGTCGCCTGTTCGATTGCGCGGGTAATCACTTCGCCCACCACCGCCCCCATGCTTCCACCGATGAAGGCATACTCCATCGAACTCACGATTACCGTGCGTCCGTTTAACTTGCCGCGGGCATTGATGACCGCATCTTTCAGCCCGGTATCGCTTTGCGCCTGCTTCAGCCGAGCCGAATAGGATTTCAGGTCCACGAATTTCAGGGGATCGTTGGAACGCAGGTTGGCGTCCGAAACCTCGTATTCGTTGTCATCCAAAAGCTGGGCCAGCCGGGTCCGGGCATCGATCCTGAAATGCCGGTCGCACTTGGGGCAAACGTTGAAATTCTCTTCCAGGTCTTTCTTCCAGATGATCTGACGACAGGTGTCACACTTCACCCACAATCCTTCAGTGCGTACCTTTTTCTCGCCCGAAGTGTCGAGCTCACCAGCTTGTCGCTTAAACCAGGCCATAAGGAGAAGAGATTGTCGGATTGACGAATCTACGAACCGCCGGATTGGAAGTCAAATCCAAGGTTAATGCGTAATTCGTCAATCCGAAATCCTACAATTCGAGATCAGGTTCAATTGTACCTGTTTCGACAAATGCCGGCTTCACCTGCCACAGTTGGCACACTCATCCTACTGCGATTGAAGGGTTTAACTTCGTCGCCAATAGAAAAAGCGGACCCCGTGGGGCCCGCGCCGCTGCTTTACGTTTCGGAGAGAACTAAGAGAACCGACCTAGGGCATTTCGATGACGGTGTGCAGATCCACCTTCTGATCGGCAGACGTTTTTTCATCGCCGATCAGCTGGATAGTAACTCGAAGGGCATTAATTTCCTTCTTAACTTTTGCGACTTCCTGTTCCTTGGTCTTCAACACTTCGAATGGATTCTTCATTGCCATAAAATCCTTATAGGGGAGGGCTGAGTTCAGCAATCTTCCGCCGACTGGTTGACTTTAAGCCTGCAGGTGAACAGAGGAAAGTCACGAAAGTACACGCCTGAATTCCCGTCCTGGTTCAATGTCCCAAATGGTACGGGTGACCCTTGAGAATGGTGAACGCCCGGTAAAGCTGTTCCAGGAGGATCACTCTTGCTAACTCGTGCGCCAGTGTCATCTTCCCCAGCGACAGTACCAGTTCAGCCCTTTGCCGTACCTGGTCGCTGAATCCGTCCGCGCCACCGACCGCAAATAGCAGTGGCAGGGAAGTTCGCTCCTGATATCCCTCCACGAATCGGGCCAGTTCTTCTGAAGAAAGTTGCTTGCCGCGTTCATCCAGCAACACCAAAGAGTGTCGTGGACGCGCATCGCGCGCGCTAAGCTTCAAAACGTCGCGCTCGTCCTTGATGGAGATTCCTTCAACATCGGCATATCGCGAGAGACGTTTGAGGTATTCATCGGTCAGAGACTGGATGGCCGGTTCCTTCGTCTTCCCGACCCAGACAATCTTGAGCTTCAGCAAAAGGATTTACCATATCGGCAGAATAAAACGGTGAACATCGGAGGCGGGATTTCCTTTTCCGAACTTTGCGGAATTTCTTCGCGACCTTCGCGGTAAAAGTCTTTGCTTCCGACTTAACCAGCAAAACTCCAAAAAAACTAAGCCCGCTTCTTCCGAACGCTTCGCGCCGGCGTCCGGCGCTGTTTTCCCGGTTCGGGGACCAGTTCCGCGGGCTCCATTCGCCGGGCCGTCTTCCACAGCCTTTCCAGATCGTAAAACTTGCGCGCTTTCTCAGAGAAGATGTGGACGACGAAATCAACGTAGTCCAGCAACACCCACTCCGCCTGTTTGTATCCCTCGACGTGAGTCGGCCGCAGCCCGGCGTTTTTTAACCGCAGTTCCACTTCGTCCGAAATCGCCTGCACCTGGCGTGGATTGCTGCCGCTGCACACAACAAAATAGTCGGTGAACGCTCCCGACCCTTTTTCCAGCTCCAATATTGTGATTTCCTCCGCCTTCTTTTCCACGCAGGCGCGGATAGCCTCAGAGACCTGTAATTTCGAATCGTCTTTTATCATTCTGTGGTGTAGGTCCTTGCTGGTTCAGCCTTGGGTCGATGTTTTGCGGGCCCGTCCATTGTAGCCGAGGTCAGTCCCAAGGGATCATGCACCAACCATTAACGGAAGCTGGCGCTGCGGAATTTCTGCCGGAAGTCTTCGCCTTCCATTTTGATGATGCGGCACATTTCATGCAGGCGCGACCGCATGCGCTCCCCGATGCGATCGCCTAGGGTCTCTTCCCGGGCGGCGCCGCGCGGCCCCGCCACCGCAGCCGCGGGGCGGTCATCAAAATTCGTGGTGATAATCGTGGTCCGGTTGTCGTTGTAGCGGGTATTGAGAATCAGGCTTACCGTGTCCCAGACCCATTCCGTCGGTTTCACCGCGCCCAGTTCGTCCAGCACCAGCACCTCGGTCTCGAAGACCGGACGCAGCACATCCAGTTCCGTGGCCTTCACCGAGTCATTGTAGGAATTCTGAATTTGCTTCAGCAGTTCACGGTAATCATAGAACAGGCAACCAATGCCTTTGCTCAGCACCAGCTCTTTCACGATGCCCACCGCCAGATGCGTCTTTCCCACGCCGATGCTCCCGATGATCAGAAGGCCGGTGCTGTCCAGCGGATATTCTTCTACAAACTTGCACGCCGCCAGGCGCGAGGACGCCAACGCCCGGTGCGGCCCGTCGAATTCGAAGTTCGACAATTCGCAGTGCTCATAACGTTTTGGAATCCGGGCAGCAGTAAGAAGGGTCTGGGTACGCGCCTGCCGGCGGCAATCGCAGCGCGTTACCCGGCGCTCCGATCCATGAGCGACAGACTTCCAGCCCGTACCCTCGCACAGCGGACAAACTTCCGCGACAACTTTCATCCTGGGTTCTTTTCCTTAAGTCCTTATTTAGACTTTGCACCGGCGGATGCACCTTGTGCAAGCCCCAATGGCGTCGGCGCTGTGTACATCCTGTGGAGAGGAAGATGCAGTTGTGGAGCGATGAGGAAATAATGCCAAATGTGGGCGCGAGCGCCCTCGCTCGTGCAGCAGCGCCACGGACGCCTCCGCACAAATCTGCTGCGGAAACATTCGGCGACGCGGCCGCTCGAGCGAGGACGCTCGTGCCCACATGACTCAAACTCGGCATCCAATGCGGATTTCCACAGTTGACATTCTCTACCTGCGGTAGCTAAATAAGGCCACCGGGTTTCCCACTCAGCGAGTGTCCATTCTTCCTCCCCTGTGCGCGCTGGGGGACTAACGAAACCTGCCAGGAGAGAAGATGAATAAAGCCGATCTTATTGACCGAATCTCAGCAAGCTGCGACATCAGCAAGGCCACGGCAGCGATGGCGATCGACACCACTGTCGACAGCATCACTTCTGCTCTGAAAAAAGGGGATCGAGTAGCGTTGATTGGTTTTGGTACATTCTCGGTTTCACAGAGAAAGGCCCGCAACGGACGTAACCCGCAAACGGGCGCCACCATCAAGATCGCCGCTCGCAGAGTCGCCAAATTTTCATCCGGAGCCGAACTCAAGAAAGCGGTCAACCGCGGTAAGTAAGTAGGCCAAACTTTTACTCAAACGGCAGGAGGTCGGTCCTGCCGTTTTTTCTTGTGTGACGTGTGAATTTTCTTGTATGGTCGCGGGCGACCCGCCCGCGGCAGTTGAAGTTGATGTAGGTGTTGCGGTTGCTCTGGGTATCGCTGGTTGTCACTTGCCTGCAGGAACTACTAGCCGTAACTTAAGCAGAATCAACCAGTCCCTAGCCCAGAGGGTTGCTGAATCCCGCACTATTCCTTTAGAATCTAATGTCTCGAGTAAAGTTTGGAGAAACCATGAAGGCAGCCATTCACCCCGCTTACGACGAAATCCGCGTTATGTGCGCCTGCGGCAGCAGTTTTACGACCCGATCCACCCATAAGGGCGACATCCACGTTGAAATCTGCTCCTCCTGCCACCCGTTCTTCACCGGCAAGCAGAAGCTTATGGATACCGCCGGCCGCGTCGAGCGCTTCCGCCGCAAATACGCCAAGCCAGAACCAGCTAAAGCCGAACCGGCAAAGAAGTAACTCGCGGATCAAAACGGACATTAAAGCCCTCGCTTTTGCGAGGGCTTTGTTTTTCCAACGGGTAGAATAGAAATTCGGCAGTGGCCGGTCCAGGTTTTGCCAACGACCCACGACCAACCAACGACCAACGACCGACGACTAGTCATGCGAAAGTATTGGGACAATTCCGGGCCGTCCGCGGGCGCGTCGCCCGCGACCACACAAGCCTCACAAGCCACCCTACCTGCGCCGGTTCCGCCGTCGCTGACGATTGGCAAAGTCCGCATGGCTCCTGCTACCGTCCTCGCGCCTATGGCTGGGGTGACCGATACCGTCTTCCGCCGCTTCATTCGCAACCTTGGCGGTTGCGGCCTGATCATGACCGAGTTCACCTCGGCCGACGGCATCCTGCGCTCTAAAGATCGCAAAGCCAAGCTCTACTTGCACTTTTACGAGGACGAGCATCCCATCTCGGCTCAGCTTTTCGGCAGCGACCCCAACGTAATGGCCGAGGCTGCGCGCATGGTCGAGGGCCTGGGTTTCGATCTGGTAGACCTCAATCTGGGATGTCCCGCAAAGAAAGTTGTGAAATGCAACGGCGGCTCTGGATTGCTCAGGGACTTGCCCGCTATCGGCAAAATCTTCGAGGCGGTGCGGGCCGCAGTCACAATTCCTTTTACCGTAAAGTTCCGCGCCGGCTGGAATGACGACAACATCGTCTGCGTCGAGCTGGCAAAAATGGCCGAGGACTGCGGACTGTGCGCCGTCGCTCTGCACGCCCGAACCCGCGAACAGGGCTACAGCGGTCAGGCCCGATGGGAGTGGATCGCGGCGGTCAAAGATGCAGTGAAAATTCCAGTGATCGGGAATGGCGACATTCGCACTCCGGAAGATGCCTGCGCCATGGTGGCGCGAACCGGATGCGATGCGGTGATGATCGGAAGAATGGCCCCGGCTAATCCCTGGATCTTCCGCCAGATCGAACAGTATTGCAGCAACCCTCTCAGCGCCGGCCGTGCCTACGACGAGCCCAGCGAAGCCGACCGCTACCAGATGATCCGCACCTACTTCGAGATGCTGATTGAAGAAGAGATGCCGGGCGCCGAAGGCAAAATGAAACAGTTTGCCTCCTGGTTCACTCACGGTGTTGCCGGCGGCTCAGCGCTGCGCAAGGCCATCTACGAATCCAAAAGCCGGGTAGAAATCCTCACCAGCGTCGAATCATTCTTCGAAAATCGCATCGACCCATGTGGTCGCGGGCGACTCGCCCGCGAGGATGTCACCTCGGTCGTCTAAGATTTCCAAATCACCCGGCTGACGCCGGTCTCAGGATGACGTCAAATTCTTTTGGGCGCGCCTGGCCTTCATTATCTTTTGACGTCCTCCTGAGCGGCCGGCAGGCCGCGAAGGATCTAGCGTGGATTGCCTCGAACGGGTCCGATCAAACTCAGAGTCACAGCGGTATCGCTTCGCGCGAGATCCTTCACCCGGCCGACGCCGGTCTCAGGATGACGTCAAATTGTTTTGGAGGAATCCCCGGTCCACTATTTTTTGCCTTTTGCCCAACAATCCACTAGCATTCGCCTGCATTTCGAGAGAAGGAAACATTCACATGAAAAATTTGATTTGTTGTGGATTGGTTTCGCTGCTGGCCATTGTGTTCGCCGCCGTCCCGGCCGCTGCAGTCGACAAGTCGGACATCGCGGCCCGCGCCGCCGTCTGGGAAAAGGAATATAACGCCGGCAATCTTGCCGGAGTTGTGGCCCTCTACGCCAGTGATGGTTGCCGCATGCCGCCCAATCAGGAAGCCGTACATGGCAGCGAAGCGATACTGGCCCAACTTAAAGCCGGTAAAGACCATGGTTTAGCCAAAGTGAAGATTGCGGTCGCCAGCGCAGAGAGCGGCGGCGACATCAGTCATGGCATGGGGACCTACGTGATCACCGGCGCCGACGGCGCCCATATGGACCACGGAAAGTGGATGCTGACGTCGAAGAAGATGAACGGAAGCTGGAAGACTCAGTGCGACATCTTTAACTCGGACATGGCGATGCCGGCCATGAAATAGCCTTTGCTTCAGACGAATTCAGCCCAGCTGCGCCTATCCACATAGGCCAGGACGTCCGCGCCTTCATTCAGCCGCGGACGTCTTGCCTATGGGTATTTGCCGGTCACGACTTACGCCTCTGAAAGGTGTGAGCCATGCTGGAAGTGGTATTGCAGAATCTTTGCCGCGAGAGTCGGACTCACTGTCCCAGTTTCCGTAATGACAGTGCGCACGATTTCGCCTCGGCAAACCACTTCTGCCGCAGCCAGTCCCGCGATCTCCGCCGGAAGCACCAGATTGATCTCAAGCTGTGCATTGGCTGCGATTGGTTCTTCCGCCTGGAAGAGCATTCCGGAGCGGCTGATGTTTTCGGTTGTTCCCTCACGCCAGCCGCTTTCTCCCACCAGCCGGTATTTCATCGGCAGGTGAAGATCGAAGCGGGTTGCGCGGAAGGGGGAGGACACTTTGTTTCGGATACGAGCCATTGGAGCCGGTTGCGCTAATCGAGCAGACATTTGTATCTCCTGAGGGAGTTGGGTATCGAGCGCCTCGCGCACCTTCGCCTTCAGTGCGGGCAGGGTAAAGGGCTTCTGGAGCAGGGTGATGCCCTCGTCCAGCGTGCCGTTGTGGCCAATGTAATTTTCCGTGTAGCCCGACATGTAAAGCACTCTCATGTCGGGTCGAATCGGAGAAAGATGATTGGCCAATTCGCGCCCGTTCATCCCCGGCATGATGACGTCAGTCAGCAGCAGGTGGATAGGGCCTTTGTGTGCCTGGGAAATCTGGATTGCGGTGGCGCCGTCGGGAGCGTCGATCACAACATAGCCCTGGTTCTCCAGAGCATGGCGTGCCAGGCGGCGCAAATTTTCTTCATCCTCAACGAGCAGAATAATCTCGTGTCCCCGGCTGGTCTGATCGTGAGCCAGCGCCGGCTGCGTGGCCAGGGTTTCCCCGGTCGCGCTAAAACGCGGCAGGTAGATTTTGAAACTGGTGCCTTTGTTGGCCTCGCTTGAGAGCCATATATACCCATCGCTCTGCTTCACGATGCCATAGACCGTGGACAGGCCTAGCCCCGTTCCTTTCAGTCCTTTAGTGGTGTAGAAGGGTTCGAAAATATGCGCTTGCGTGTCCGCATCCATGCCCATGCCGGTATCGCTGATCGCCAGCATCACGTAATCGCCGGGCCGCACCGGCGCATGCAGCCGGGCGTAGTTAGCGTCGAGCGTGACGTTAGCGGTCTCAATGGTCAGCTTCCCGCCTTGCGGCATGGCATCGCGCGCATTGACCGCCAGGTTCATGATGACCTGCTCGATCTGTCCGGGATCGGCTTTGACCGCGCCAATATCCTTGCCCGGGACCATGACCAGATCGATGTCCTCGCCGATCAGCCGGGTCAGCATCTTGACGTTTTCCGTGACCACGCTGTTCAGGTCAACGATCTTCGGCGCCAGCATCTGTTTCCGGCTGAATGCCAGCAGTTGCCGGGTGAGCGAAGTGGCTCGTCCCGCGGCATTGGATATCTCCTGCGCGTGTCCTCGCAGGGTGGCATCGTTGCCGATTCGCTCCAGCAAAAACTCGGAGTATCCCGAGATCACCATCAGCAGGTTATTAAAGTCGTGAGCGATACCGCCAGCCAGCCGCCCAACCGCTTCCATCTTCTGTGCCTGTCGCAGTTGCTGCTCCAGGGCGCGGCGCTCGGTTACATCCTCGGCGAAGAGTTCGAAGAAAATTGCTTTGCCATCGTCGCGGAAGGCGCGGCCGGATAAGCGCACATTGATCGACGTCCGGTCTTTGCGGATCCAGTCGGCATTCAACCCGTGAAACTTCTGTAGAGAACGAAGATAGTCGGCCAGTCCAAACCATTGCTGGGTGTCAGAATAGAGATTGGCCAGGTTTCGGCCGACCAGTTCCCCGCTGGAACCGTAGCCCAGCATCGCGACCAGTGCCGGATTCACATCGAGCAGGATGCCCGTTGAGTCACAACGGCAGACACCATAGGGCGCGTGGGTGACCAGCGAGCGAAAATTTATCTCGGAGCGTCGCAGCCCTTCCTGCGCGGAACGC
Source organism: Terriglobia bacterium (assembly GCA_963733545.1). Classification (GTDB taxonomy): domain Bacteria; phylum Acidobacteriota; class Terriglobia; order Terriglobales; family Acidobacteriaceae; genus JAIQFF01. The sequence continues at coordinate 501,789 of CAVTDQ010000007.1, read as the reverse complement.
AACGCTGCGTTGAAAGAGCAAATCAGCCCGGCAACAAATACAAATAACGCCAGATGGATGATGGCGCGCCGGTAGTCGGAAGAGGTGCGCGCGCCGGCCAGGGAAAAATATGCGCTCACTGTAAGCGCAAAGGAAGTCGCGACCAGTCCCGGCTTCCAACCGCCGTACCAGGCGCTGACCATGATGGCAACCGCAAACACCACGAGCCGGCTCTCAACCACGTCGGAGAGCAGGAATGCCGGAATCAAAGCAAGGATGATGCTGAGAACGGCGACACCGTATCGGAGGACTGGGGCCCGAGCCGGAGCGATCTTGCGGTTGCGAAAGAGGGGGAGTTTCGTTCGCATGAGTTAAATTTAATTCCCGGAATGGGATACCGCGAGTTACGGGAGTTCATACCGGACTGTGCCAATCGCCAGGTACCGGAGAGATCAGGGCTCCCAGGCAACTTTTAAGCGATCGAGCTACCCAGTTCCGGCAGCCGTGGTTATGAGTTTTGATATTAAACCGCTAAGGCAGAAAAGATTTCCGAAAGAGCTTAAATAGAAACCAGCGCGGGGCGCGGACTTGCGCTCATCCGTCTGAAAACCGACAATACGGTGGCCAACATATAATGACGGCGATGAATCGATCGTTGATGAGCAAATGTGAAGCACTACTTCCACATTTATGAATATCGGATTGCTGGGCGGAACTTTCGATCCAATCCATCTCGGACACCTGGCTCTGGCACGAGCGGCCAAAGAGCGCTTCAACCTGGCGCGAATCCACTTTGTCCCCGCCAACGTCCCGCCCCACAAGCAAAGTCAGGCGGTGACACCGTATTTCCATCGCTATGCCATGGTGGTTTTGGCTACGATGGAAGAGAAATCCTTTGTCCCCTCGGTTTTGGAAGCACCTGGCGTTCCCCCAGCGGCTTCGAGTTCCAGCAAAGGCCGTACAGCCAAAGACAGCAATCCAGGCGCGAACTTCACCATTGACACGGTCAGGCGCCTGAAAGAATCGCTCAAGAAAATCGATCGCATATTTTTTCTTATCGGAATGGACGCGTTCTCCGAGATTGCCACCTGGCACCAATCTGAGGCGCTGTTTCGCGAGTGCGAGTTTATCGTGGCCAGTCGTCCCGGATATTCGCTGGCCGACGTCGCCAACGCTCTCCCGGAAACGATTCGTCCGCCGAAATCCGTCAGCCAGCCTTTTTCCAGACAACCAGCCTCGGGACAGTTGGTGCTGCGCAATGCCACCGTCCATTTACTCGAGAACGTGCATCAGCCCATTTCCGCCACTGCGATTCGAGAGGCAGTCGTAGCCAAAAAGCCGCTGCGCAGATTCGTCAGCCCAGCGGTCGAAGAGTACATAAAAAAAGAGGGCCTCTATTCCCGCTGCTAAAGTCGTAATCCTCGGTTTTTATTTAATTAGGTTTTAGATCCGTGTTATCCGTCTTAATCCGTGGCCGCCTTTCCCCTCTTAATTCAAACTAGAATAAAGCGTGCTGACCGAGCGCCTGGAATTCGCTCCGGACCGCGATGCGGAAGCCTTCGCCGCCGCGCCCGCCGCGCCCGCGGTATTTTTGCTGCGCGGCTCCGATCCTCAGTCCGAGCCCTATGTCAGCAAGACCGCGAACCTGCGCCGCCGCCTGCATCGCCTGCTCGGCCCTCCCGAACAGTCGCGCCGGTTGAACTTGCGTGACCGCGTGCGCTCCATCGAATTCACAAACACCGGCTCCGATTTCGAATCCGGATTTCTCATCTACCGCGTCCTGCGGGAATGCTTTCCGAAAACCTACGCCGACCGCCTGCGTCTGCGTTACGCTCCACTGCTCAAGCTGAATCTTGAAAACGAATATCCGCGCGCGTACATCACCACTCGCCTGGGCCGCCCCGCTGGTCCTGCCCTCTACTACGGTCCGTTCCCATCTCGCGCCGCCGCTGAAAAATTTGCCAACGATTCTCTCGACTTCTTCAAAATGCGCCGCTGCGTGGACGACCTCCATCCCGACCCGCAATTTCCCGGCTGCATCTATTCCGAAATGAAGATGTGCCTCGCTCCCTGTTTCAAAGGCTGCAGCGACGACGAGTATCGCGCCGAAGTCTCCCGCGTACAGTCTTACTTCGACAGCAATGGCCGCAGTCTGATTCGAGAGATCGGCACCCAGCGCGACCAGGCATCCGCCGCGCTCGAATTTGAAAACGCCGCCACCCTGCATGCTCGCGTGGAAAAACTCAAACCGGTTCTGGCGCAGCTGCCGGAAATCGTTCGCCGCATCGATCAGCTCACCGCGGTGATGGTGCAGCCCTCTCCCATCCCCCAGGCGGTCACGTTTTTCTGCATCGATGCCGGCGTCATCACCGGCCCGCTGATCTTTCCCATCCAGGCCAGCGAACACGCAAAATCGCAATCCATGGAATCGCGAATACAAGCCACCCTCGCCACCATGCCCTCCGCGGATGCGAAAACTTCTCTCGAAACCATGGAGCACCTCGCCCTGCTCAAACGCTGGTACTACCGCAGCACCCGCGCCGGAGAAATTTTCTTCGCTGACGACAAAGGAGGATTGCCGCTGCGCCGCCTGGTGCGTGGCATCGCCCGCGTTTATCGTGGAGAAAAACCCGAGGCCGCCGCCAATCTTGAAGACCGAATCATGGGTTCGTCCTAGTGCCGATTCCGGCCGCAGTGTTAAACTGCTCCAGAAAAACTTCACAGGAAAAGAGAAAATAAAATATGGCCGATGCCAACCTCGCCAATCAGACTTCCATTCTCTCGAATCAAGGGACGATCGTGAAGAACCAGAAAGCGATCCTCGCCAACCAGAACCAAATCGTAAAAAATCAGAAAGTCATACTCGCCAATCAGATCGTAATCAAAAAGAATCAGTCAGCTCTCAACCAAATTCTGAAAAATCAAAAACAAATTCTCGCAGCCGTAAGCCGCTGACCTCTGTTGTTCACATCGCGACAGGTTAGGTGGAATTGGTACCTTGAAAATTCTCCCCAACCTGTCATCTCGACCGAAGCGAAGCGCAGTGGGGAGCTTGTGTTTGCTCGCATCATCACACTCTCGAATCAATGTAAAAGGCCCACTCCAGTCGCCCAAAAACGCGACTAGAATGGGCCACCCGCCTCGGTCACTTACCTACAACGCATCTCTCCAGGCCATCACCTCAAGTTCGGCCCGTACCGCATCCTGGACCGCAATCACCGGACGCGCCTCCATCTGAAATGCCGGAAGCATCGAGCAAAACTTGTGCACCGCCAGCGGATCGTCGCAGTCCACCAGCAAATGTCCACCCCAATCCCCCACTCGTATTACGAAGAACTCGATCTTGAAATTAGCCGGCGCCTTCCATTGCCCAAACACCTCAAGGATTCGCTTCTGCGCATTCTCATACTCCGCAGGCGAACCCTGCGGCCGTTCGTTCCAGCTGATCACATATTTCATCTAATCTCCTTTGTGAAAAAATGGTCTGAGCGATCAGAACCGCTTGAGTCTACTCCAGTGCGACTGTGGTCGGCAGGCAGTATCAGCGCAAGCCAAGGTTTGAAGCACCCAGCCGATTTCTATTAACTCGCCGCGCCACCACGGAACAATCCGCCCGTTCCACTCGTAGAACAAAGTGGCATACCTGCGTAAAAAAGGATCCTCGAAATGAAAAGTTTCACCGTTCTCGTGCAAGCCGTTGTAGTTGCATCTCTGCTGGCGGCACCGATCAGTCACGCCCACGCTCAAACTCCCGCGGCCGATCCGCTCTTCAAAACCATCCAGTCTCTGGATACTCAACTTTTCGACGCCTACAACCACTGCGATCTGGAGAAATTCGGATCGCTGATCGCCGACGATGTCGAGTTCTATCACGACAAGACCGGCCTGAGCCGCGGACGCCCGGCTCTCATCGACGGCATCAGGAACAACATCTGTGGCAAGGTAACCCGTGAACTCGTTCCCGGCACGCTCGAGGTCTATCCCATCGCCAACTACGGCGCGGTCGAGATCGGCATCCACCGCTTCCATCATCCCGGACACGAGGAACCCGGTTCCGTCGGCGAGGCCAGGTTCATCCACCTCTGGCAAAACCAGGACGGAGTGTGGAAGGTAGCTCGCGTCATCAGCTATGACCACCAGTCCATGGCTAAATAGCAGGCATCTCGAGGATCAAATCCTCACGGCATAGGAAAGTCAAAGATTCATACCTCCAAACAACCTGTCATCTCGACCGAAGCGAAGCGCAGTGGAGAGACCTTGTGTTAATCATGCAGTTCCGCGGCCTCAACCGTTCTCCGAGTCGCTTTCCGCACCTTCTTCTCCGCCCCGCGCAACAAATTCCACCCTTCCATATACTGCGCAAACTTGTGCCCCTTCCTCGGCGTAAGGTTCAACGACAAATTCCCCTCCACCACATCAAACGGGATGATGTACCAGACATCCACCGGCACCAGGTACACCGCAAAGAAATCCACCTTCCCCCGCGGATAGCGCTCATGCTTCGGCCCGGTAATATTCGATGTGTACGATCCCTTGCGGCAAAACGTCGTCGACTTCACCTGTATCCGCAGAAACCTCCCATTCTGTTCCACCCCAACGTCATAACTGGCCGAGTCCCCATGCGGACGCGACACATTCAACCCCCGGTCCGCCGCCCGCGCCATAAAACAAAGTTCCGCCCACTCGCCGCGTTCTTTGCAAGTCTTCTTCGATCCCATATCTTTTCGCACGCCAACTCCTTTTAGATCGAAAGTGTCACCCCCAAATAGAAAACGCGGCCACCATGGGCCGCGCATATTCGACGCCTTAATTCAATCTTATCAACCTGACACCCGGAAATGGGACATCCCATCCCGCTTTATATCTCCCACCGTTCCCTCACGATGCAGTCATTCGTGTAATTCCTCCCTATTGACAACCCCAGGCCAACCACCACCACCAACCGGATTGAGTAATCCCCTGGCCGCGTCCCGCTTAATCTCCCAAAACCTGTCATCTCGACCGAAGCGAAGCGCAAGCGAGCGCAGTGGAGAGCCTGCCCTGAGCGAACTCCGAGTGTCAACGAGGAGGAGTCGAATGGGGACCTTGAGTTTGCCTGCAGCACCAGCGGCGCGGGGTGGCCCATTCTAATTTCGCGCCTTTTGCGAAATTAGAGTGGGGATTTTGACTTTAAACATTCAAATCCCCAAACCCTGTCATCCCAAGGCGGCCACGTATGAGGGACGGGTAGGGGACGGGAAGGGCACGACTTCAGTCGTGCCACCAACGCCCCCACTATTGTCATTCCGAGGGACTTCAGTCCCGAGGAATCTGCTTTGCGCGTTCCCAGATCGTTCGCGAGCCAAAGTGATTCGGACGAATCCACACACCCGCTTTTTGTCTACATTGTCACAGGCCCGAACAAGGACCGTGCGTCGAATACAAACGTAGTCGTCTGAAAGCCAGCCGGCTGCCCCATTCTAATTTCGCGCTCTTTGCGAAATTAGAGTGGGTCTTTTGACTTTAAACATTCAAATCCCCAAACCCTGTCATCCCGAGCGGCCGCGTATGAGGGAAACGGAGGGGACGGGAAGGGCACGACTTCAGTCGTGCCACCAACGCCCTAACCATAGCGGCCGCGGATGAAGGGAAGGGCACGACTTCAGTCGTGCCACCAACGCCCTCACCATTGTCATTCCGAGGGACTTTAGTCCCGAGGAATCTGCTTTCACGGGAACCTTCTGTCTGCTGGCATCGTCACAAGCCACGAACAGTTAATCTTTCACGTTGAAAATAAAATGAACGCTGTCGATCAGAAGACTGCAGAGGCCGCAAAGATTCAAATCAGCGAGACATTAAGAAAACGAAAAACTCCAAACCCATTCCGTGCGGACGAACGCCGCAGCCATTTCCTCCATGCTGACCGAAGACTTCAAAGAGTACGGAAGCTCAGGACGCATTTTCTCCAAAGCAGAAATCGTCCGCGAACTGCGCTCCGACCTCCCAGCCCACATCGCCATGCATGACTTCCAGGCGGCTCTCCTCACTGAGCAGCTTGCATGGGGTCACCTACCGGTCGATCCGCCACCAACCCGGATCCCCGCCAGCAGAATCCCAGCAGAATCCCAGCAGAGTCGATGAGAAGTTCTCTATGGATATTTCACGAACGCCGATGGCAAATGCGCTTCCATCAGGGAACGAAAGTACTGTAGAACTCTCCAACCCTTCCCGCCCCAACCCCAACGCACCATCGGAGGGTGGGGATTTTGACCTCAAAGCTTCAGCCCTCCCCAACCCCTGTCATCCCGAGCGAAGTCGAGGGACCTGCTGTTTGATCGCATCGTCACAGACACGTATCGAACCGCCCTAGCCACCCTTCCCCGCCTGATTGTGCACGCTCAACAATTGAGCCGCCAAGCAATCCGAAACCAGTTCTTCCATGGCCGATACATCCAGCCTCCCGTTTCGATCAGACGCGTCAGCCGCTTGCAGAGCCCGGTAATAGCGATCACGGCTCTTCGGATTGTCCGCGATCTGCTGTGGAACCGTCGGTTCGCCAGGCAGGTTATACCCGAGCCTGACGCACAGGACCAGATACGAGGCCGCGCGCGAAGTTCTGCCGTTGCCTCCAAGAAATGGATGAATCCAGTTGTGGCGCCACATCACATAGGACGCGAGGTGAATGGCTGAGCTCTCAAAATGGTTATTCACGTACGCACACATTTCTTCCACCAGCGGCGTTACCTGCTCCCAAGCCGGAGGCTGATGAAGCGTATCGTCAGCCACCCCCGCGCGATTTAGATAGACCGGACCCATGCGAAAGCTACCCGCGCAGCCGTAAATGTCGCGTATGGCCAGGTAATGGAGGCGGGAAAGCATTCTTGGTTTGAGCTCAAATCCAGGAATAAGCTCGGTGACCATCTGCTTTACAGCGTCAAATTGCAAAAGGCCGTTCCTCGATTCGAGGTCGGCCTTTTGTTCAAGCGTTTCGTACAGTTGATAAGCTGGGCGTGGCACTAGCGAGCGCTCACTTCTCGTTTTTTAGTTGCTCCGCGGCCCGGTTAATCCTGTCCCAAGTGATGGAATCATTCTCGATTTTGGTATTGCCGTAAGCAAAACTGCGCCGCTGGCTTTCAGCCTGCTCGGCCGTCATCTCCACTTTTCTCGCCATTTCTATCAGTCTGTCCAGTTCTTCCGACATGAGGCACCTTCTTAATATTGATACGACCCAAAATGGTCAGCTTATTGTTCCGAGATGATGATAGCGCGGCCTCGGCTTGTCAACAAAGGAACAGCAGCGAAACAAAATTCGTGGTACTTGAATGGTTCGCGCTAAAACACAGGCCCGAACGGGAATACAAAGGGCGGGTGCCCCATTCTAATTCGCGCCCTTTTTTGCGAAATTAGAGCGGGATTTTGACCTTAAAGATTCAGACCGCCCTAACTGCCATCCCGTGACAGATACTAATAGGAATCGTGCGTCAAACGCAGACGTAGTGGTCTAGACGGCAATCGAACATCAACTTCCCCGAAGCTCCTGCCTGCGACGATACTGAAGAATGCTCAACCAAAAGCCATCAGCAATCAGATATCGTTCACTCACACAGCGGCGGCAAACAACACAAGCGAAGTTTATCTCCTGACCCGCATATACAAGGATCGTTTTTGCTGATACCTCGGGCTGCACATATATCAAGGAGCATTTTTTGGCTCTTTAACCGCCAGTACCGCGTGCTGGTGTCCGACTGACGCCTGTCACTCCATACGGCCGGGACTGGGGTTATCTCAGATCTTTCAGTCATCAGCCTCAATACTTGATCGTGAGCCCTCTCCAGAACATCGAGCGGAATTGTTCGCTTCAATCCGGCGTTAACTGAAGCATTAAATTCCAGTCCGCTCTCAACCGCCAGGACTTGTCCAATTTCCCGCCTGAAGGATGCTCCCTCTGCCGAATTTCTAAAACGAAGGATTGCTTGCATTATTGACATTTCCTGTAACAACAGTGCGCCAAGGTCTGAGTTGAAATTGCCAACCGAAACGTAGCTGGCCAGTTGGTCGGCATGGAGTTCTGCGGGCTGAACCCCAAACGCAGCACTCGTCAGACTAGTCCCACCGAATGGCAGCTTGGTGGCTTGAATTCCATACTCAGCACACAATGCGGCGGTCTGGACCAAATGCGCCAACCGGAGATAAGGGTATCGGAGCCACTTGGGTGCCTGCGTCGGTAGAATGGCATCCCCGATGCCAAGTAGTTTCGTAACCTTCGGCATTAGCAAAGCGCTACGAACAAGAGATGGCAAGTTGATTTCATCGGATCGTTCGTAAACCACAGTTCTTCGCTCGATTTCTTCAATGAAATCCTGGGCCTCCTGCTCTCTTCCGGGCACCGGCTGCAACATACGACGAATACGAACGGGCAACGTGTCCGTCACACCGCCGTCCTTTCCGCGGTGGGTCACGCTGCCAAGAATGCCTATCGCCTCTTGCCACTGGAACAGAATTCCGATCTCTGCTTGGCTGTGAATGAAGCAGAGTACGTCTTGTCTTACAAGCTCTCGGAAGAGTCCTTCACCGAGTACGATAAAAGCGCGAGGCAGAGCCGACAGCGAAAGATAGACATAATCGAAACAAACCAACGCCACCGCCAAATCATGAAGTGCTGTGGCTTCGCGGAAGGGTACTTCATCGTTCGTAAAGCCCAGCCCGAACGCACCCTCTATCTTTTTCCCGTCGCCGCTTTCGGCCGTAATCTCTTGTGAGGTCTGCCAAGTGCCTGGAGCCGCAAGATCCGAAAGATAATATGCCGTCTTGTCGACCGGAACTACCCAAACTGAGGGTTTGCCCACCTTGGCAGGTGCTGCCTCCACAACTGTCATGCTAACCAGATCTTGAGGTGATGCAGCTTCGGCAATGATGTTTAATATGCTGAGAGCGGCTCGGTGGTCTGGATGAAGCTTGATTGTGTATTTGATTCGATGGAGCGAATTTGAAGGCATTTCCTCATTCGTTACCACGAAATGAGGACCCGGACCGAACAGGTCCATTTCAGCTGTGTTCTGCTGTATTAATTCCACAACATAGGAATCGCGCACACCATAACCCAAGAAAACGACTGTGCAACTGGCGAAGATGTACTTCAGGGATTGAAGATAGGAGTTGTTCTTGACCAGTAGGTCATAATCATCAGTTGCGAAGACAGCGCTTTGCACAGAGCTGACGGACCCGTGCACTTTTGCCACAAACGGAATGCGCCTCTGCAATAGGTCGATACACCTACTGAGGTCAGTTCTTTGGACCGTTGTAGATAGAGGCATGCGACTTTCTAGCGCTTCATCAACATTCGTGGTCAAAATGAACAGCGGGTCTATCTTCCCAAGCAGACCTACAAATGTTCGAAATAGATCGGAGTCTGTTCTGGAGCCAAAACTGTCGGTAACAAACCGGTAATAGGTCTGGGAGTCTAGGTCTCGGCACATTTGGAACAGTGCTGAATAATTGTTTTTATTTATTACTTCGATGGCCCGCTCGTTGTCGAACTTTTCAACCGACCGGAAAAAGATCTTTCGAAGTTGGAGCGCTAGATCCCTCCATGATGGATACCCGAGCCACCGACTCGCGCCTGCGCCTATCCACAGGACAAGCGGTCTCGAGTGCGCCTCGACCGTGCTCTTCAGAAGGCGCAACGCAAGGACGGTTTTTGGGTCATCTGCGTTCAGCATGACAAATTCGCCGTTCGACTGATTACAGAAACCGAAAGGGGCCACGGTGCGCCGTGACCCCCTCACAGTTCGTCTGCTCGATTTATTAGTTGCTTACCCTAGCTGCACCCGCTCGTACTCCCGCAGCTTCCGCACCGGTAGCAGCTTCCATTGCGGGTCATGATGGATCCGCAGAAGCTGCAGGTGGGGGCGTCGCCCAGGTCGATGAGTCCGGCGAGAGCGTCGGCGGCGTGGACTGAACCGGGCGTCGGACTTCGGACTTCAGACCTCTGGTCGGAAACCGGCGAGCTGGTGGCTTCTCCTACGGCTTCAGACTGCGATGCGGCGCCGGGCGTCCGCAGTCTCAGGTTTTCGAACAGCATGCCCTGCTGTCCGGTAAGGAAGCGCAACTGCAGCCAGCGGAAGATGTAGTCCATGATCGACTTGGCGAAGCCGATGTCGGGATTGCTGGTCCAGCCGCTGGGTTCGAAACGGGTGTGGGCAAACTTTTCGCAGAACAGTTTCAGCGGCACGCCGTGTTGCAGCGAGATGGAGACGGCCAGAGCGAAGCTGTCCATCAGGCCGCTGACCGTGGAACCTTCCTTGGCCATGGTGATGAAAAGCTCGCCGGGTTCGCCGTCGGGATAGAGGCCGACCGTGATGTAGCCCTCGTGTCCGCCGATGTTGAATTTGTGAGTGATCGAGGCGCGCTCTTCCTGCAGCTTGTGCCGGACGGCGCGCGGCGGAGCGTTGAGATTTTCTTCTTCGACTTGATGCTGGGCGGCGACCGCGGCGGCAGCATCGCCCTTCTTGCTCAGCGCAGTCGTGGTGCCGGACGCGCTCAGCGGTTGCGACTTCTTGCATCCATCACGGTAAACAGCCACAGCCTTCAACCCCAGTTTCCATGCCTGGATGTAGCACTCCATGATGTCTTCCACGGAGGCATTCTCCGGCAGGTTCACTGTCTTAGAGATGGCGCCGGAAATAAAAGGTTGCGCCGCCGCCATCATTTTCAAATGCCCCATGTAATGGATCGACCGCGTCCCCTTGGCCGGCTTGAACGAGCAGTCAAACACCGCCAGATGCTCATCTTTAATATCGGGCGCCCCTTCGATCGTCCCGGTAGCGTCAATGTAAGAAACAATCTTGTCAGTCTCCTCATGGTCGTACCCCAGCTTGAACAAAGCCGTAGGCACAGTATTATTCACAATCTTGATCATCCCCCCGCCCACCAGCTTCTTGTACTTCACCAAAGCCAGATCCGGCTCAATCCCGGTAGTATCGCAATCCATCATGAACCCAATTGTTCCTGTTGGGGCTAGGACTGTGACTTGGGAGTTGCGGTAGCCGTGTTTTTCGCCGTGGGCCAGGGCTTCGTCCCAGCAGTCTTTGCTGGATTCGTAGAGATTGGTTGGGACATTGGTTCTGTTGATGTTGTTGACGCTGGCGCGGTGCATGCGAATTACGTCGAGGAACGGTTCGCGATTGATGTACCAGCCGGGAGCGGCTCCTCCGGGCATGACGTTTGCGCCGAGGTTGGTTTCAGCCAGGCCTTTTTGAGTTGGTTCCGTTGCTGGAACCAATGGCGGGCAGGATTCGGCGATGCGCGAGGATTGCAGATAGGCCTCGCCGCACATGATGGCGGTGACGCAGGCGGCGTAGTCGCGTCCGGCGTCGGAGTCGTAGGGGAGACCGGCGGCCATTAACAACGCACCGAGGTTCGCATAGCCCAGGCCAAGCGGACGGTAGTCGTGGGAATTCTTCGCGATCATTTCCGTCGGGTAGCCGGCGTTGTCGACCAGGATTTCCTGAGCGGTGATGAGCACATCCACGGAGTGGCGATAAGCTTCCACGTCAAACGTGCCGTTAGGCGCGAATTTCAGCAGGTTCAGGCTGGCCAGGTTGCAGGCGGAGTCGTCGAGGAACATGTATTCCGAGCACGGATTGCTGGCGTTGATGCGAGCCGTGTTTTTCGACGTGTGCCAGCGATTGACCGTGGTGTCGTACTGCATGCCAGGATCGCCGCAACGCCAGGTGGCGTCGGAGACCTTGTACAGCAGCTCTTTGGCTTTGAAGTTGTGCATGGGACGCCCGTCGCGGACGGCGCGAGTGGTGAAACCGTTGTCGCGCAGGACGGAGTACATGAAGTCGTCGGTGACGCGCACGGAGTTGTTGGCGTTCTGGAAGAAGATGGACGAGTAGGCATCGGAGTCGGGAGAAGACCCGTCATATCCCGAATTGATGAGCGCGTGCGCCTTGGCTTCTTCTTTCGATTTGCACTCGATGAAGTCAACGATGTCGGGATGGTCGATGTTGAGAATGACCATCTTGGCGGCGCGGCGTGTCTTGCCGCCGGACTTGATGACACCGGCAAAGGCGTCGAAACCTTTCATGAAGCTGAGCGGGCCGCTGGCGGTGCCGCCGCCACTGAGGCCTTCGGTGGAAGAGCGCAGCGATGACAAGTTGGTGCCCGTGCCTGATCCCCACTTGAAGAGCATGCCTTCGGTCTTGGCCAGAGTAAGGATGGAATCGAGCGAGTCTTTCACTGAGTTGATGAAGCAAGCCGAGCATTGTGGCGTCTTGTAGCCGGTGACGCCGAACTCGACGCGCGCGCTGGCCGGGTTCCAGTGCCAGTTCTGGGCGTCGGAGTCGGGCTCGATGCGGTCGCATCCTACGTTGAACCACACCGGCGAGTTGAAGGCCGCGTACTGGCGCAGCAAGATGTGCGAGAGTTCGTCGTGGAAAGTGGCGCCGTCATCCGGCGTCTTGAAATAACCTTGCGACATCCCCCAGTCGCGGATGGTTTCGGCCACACGCGTCACCAGGGCGCGTACTCCGCTCTCGCGATCGGGTGTGCCGAGCGTTCCGTGCAGATATTTGCTGGCCACAATATTGGTGGCGGTGACCGACCAGTCCTTGGGAACTTCAACATCTTTCTGTTCGAAGATGGCGTTGCCCTTGGCGTCGGTGATGAGGGCGGTGCGCTTCTCCCATTCGATTTCGTCGTAAGGAGAGACACCAAGCTTGGTAAAGAATCGGCGGAAGCTGAGGCCCGGGGCTTTCTTGGTGGGGGTGACGGGGTTGACCGGGGCCGCGCTGGTCTCGGTGGAGGGGGCTCCTTTGAATTTCACTTCTGCCATTTCTGTTTCTTCCTTCTTTGGGATTCGGTAGCTCACCGCTTCGATTCGTCGCTAGATTTCCAGAATACTTAATATCAAAATCTTGTTTTTAAACCAGTTCTCAGTTCTTAGTTCCCAGTTCTCAGTTTTCGGTTCCCAGTTCGGCGGTGTCTGATAGCCAGTGTTGCAAGGCGGCGCAGGCAGCGTGGCGCTGGGGTGCATCTTCAATCACTGCGTAGCGAGCGAAATAGCGGCCAGAGGCTACGTGCTCACGTGCAGGGTTGCCGGGTAAAAACATTCGTCCGAGGGCCATTCCCAGGTCTTCGGTCTCGGAGACCTGCAACAGGGCCAGCATTCGTTTGCCGCTTGCCGCACTTGCCTCGGGAGCCATGATTTCTTCGCCCAAAGCAAAAATTCCGGGTTTGCTGGAGGTCAGAAGCAGGCTGTGACTGTCTCCGCAGCGAAACCAGGGCGACCACTGAACCCGTCGATAGTCGAATATCGGTTCCACCCCGTGGCGTGCAAAAGATTCACTGACCATCCGCTCCAAACCTTCCATCGGTATCCTCAATCTCTCCAAATAAAAAAGGGATTGCGAGCCCTCTTTTATAGGCATTTTCCACAGCTTGAGTTGTCAACTGTCGTCGCCCCCCGGGGAGGAGGATTTCAAGTATCTAAAGCTACGGGGGAGCGGCCACCGCACAGTACGCCCGTTCAAAAACGGGAAAACCTACCCGGTATGACGCCCGGCACCTCTACCAGGCATCAGACCTTTTGTTGATCCTGAATCACCTCGCCACGCCTCTTTCGGAGGGGTTTTGAAGCCTTATGGGATGCAAACAGTACTCCCGTATGTAGGGCCTGTCAATAGGGTATCCCTATATATTGTATCTCAAGCGTAGCAAGTGGGATGCGCCCCATAGATCCGAGCTTTTCCACATCCTCTTATATGTCGCGGCGAAAAATCCCCAATTCCGATCAGGCCAACACTTCGGACCGCAGCGAGCTGCGCCGTTTGAGATCGGAAAGAGAAAAATCTCGCCGGTTTATAAGAGGCCACTTTTCGCTGATTGCCCCCATGGTTACGTAGACATCCTCAAAAATCTCGCGAGGCGCTACTCTCTGCGTGCCGTCGGAGGATTCCACAAGATAATCGCCTTTTTGTCCCCGGTGTTCACGCCCGAGCGCGTCCCGGAACTTCAGTGGAGCGGTGAGCTGCCGGGCTCGGATCAGAAATCGAGTCCGATAGACTTGCCAATCGTTTTCAACTTTCCTCACTTTTTTCCACCCTTGGGGGAGGGAAGGTTGCGGGAATTGGATTTCTGCAAAACGTAGTTTGTCCTGGCTGGATTTTTTTGAAGGTGAAAAAGAATCTACGCGCCAATTGCGGTACGGTCAATCCCCAAAGTTGGTGCAATTCTGAAATTGAAAAAAATAAAATTCAGTGAAAGCGAGGAACGGGGAAACCCGCGAAGATGCGCGGCTGGATTGATGATCGGAGCTATCTGGTGATCGCAAGTTTTTCTGCGGCAAAAATATTGCAGAGAATTTCCACACAGGTGCACAGGCAATTGCTGTACGAACAGAATAAAAACTTGAAGCGCGAAGGCACGAAGTTCCACCAAGGTTTAAAAACTACAACTGTTCGCAGGATTCTTTTGTGGTTTCCCATTTTCCAGGAGCTCAATTTGCCGGAACGCGATAAAGTAACGGTCGCATATGGCCAATGATCGGGAGAAAGAGGCAGCAGCGCGCGCCAGCCTGCGATTCGTTCGGGATGGCGATATTGTCGGCCTGGGTACAGGATCCACGGCCGCGTACGCCGTCCGTTTTCTTGGAGAACGGGTGCAGGCCGGGTTGAAGATTCGCGGCATACCCACTTCCATCCACACGGCGGAGCTGGCGAAGAGCCTGGGAATTCCGTTGACCACGCTGGATGAAGTGCAGCAGATTGATGTCACCATCGATGGCGCGGATGAGCTGGATGCGAATCTTCAACTCATCAAGGGTGGTGGCGGCGCGCTGTTGCGGGAAAAGATTGTGGCTTCGGCGTCGCTGATAGAAGTGATCATCGCGGACTCCAGCAAGCAGGTTGCGGTGCTGGGAAAATTTCCGGTGCCGGTAGAAGTCATCAAGTTCGCTGAAGCCCTGGTGACCAAAAAAATCGCCGCACTGGGGGCGACGGTCAAGACGCGTACGGATTCGTCGGGTGAGAAGTTCGTCACCGACGAGGGCAATCACATTCTGGATTGCAGCTTCGGAAAGATCCCCGATCCGCCGGCGCTGGCCGGCAAGCTGGAAAAAATTCCCGGTGTCGTCGAGCACGGACTATTCATCGGGATGGCCAGCGTGGTCCTGATTGGCAAGGGCGATCAGGTGTTGGAGTTACAGCGAAAGTAAAGCTACGCGACGATCTCGCGCAGTGCGCTCAGCAATCTCTCGACCTCTTCCCCGGTGTTGTAGTGCGCCAGTCCGATGCGCAGGAAGCCGCCGTCTTTTTCAACATCCAGTTGCTCGGTGAGATTGAGGGCGTAGTAGTTTCCGTCCCAGGTAAAGATGCCGCGATCGCCCAAACCTGTGGCCAACTGCAACGGAGTATGACCGGCGATCCGTACTGCGACCGTGGGACATCGGCGGTCAAGCTGGGCAAGATCACGAATTCCGTACAACTTCAGCCCGGGGATTGCCAGCAGTCCGGCGATCAGAGCTTTTGCCAGCGCATGTTCGTGTTGTTGAATGGCGCTGTAGGCCGCAAGCAGGGCTGAGCGGCGAGTGGACGCGGAGGGATCGACCTGGCGTCCAAGATCAGCCAGATAATCGACGCAGGCGGCGATTCCTGCGATGCATTCATGATTCAGCGTGCCCCACTCCCAGCGATTGGGAACTGCGTTGGTATTGGCGCGAACCTTGTAAGCGGGCAGACGCTGCAGGTGCTCACGCTTGCCGTAGAGGATTCCCATGTGTGGTCCGAAAAACTTGTAGCTTGAACACACCAGAAAATCGCAATCGAGCGCGCGAACGTCAATGGGACCGTGAGGCGCGTAGTGGACCGCGTCAATGTACGCCAGCGCGCCGTTTTGATGCGCCAGGCGGACAATTTCTTTGACATCGTTAATAGTCCCGACGGCATTGGAGGCGTAGCCAACGGCGACCACGCGAGTCCGACTGCTGATTTTTCCGGCCAGGTCGGCCATGTTGAGGGTGCAGTCATCCTCGTTAATGTCCACGAAACGAATGGTGACACCACGCTCCGCGAGCGCGCGCCAGGGGGAGACGTTGGCATCGTGATCGAGATGAGTGAGCAGAATCTCGTCGCCCGGCCCAAGTTGGCTGCCGATGGAGCGGCTGATGGCAAAGGTCAGCGTGGTCATGTTGGGGCCGAAGACCACTTCATCGTTATCGCAGTTGAAGAAATCCGCCATGGCGCCACGGGCATAGGCGAGAACAGTGTCGGTGCGTCGGCTGGTCGCATAGGCGCCGCAGGTGTTGGCGTTCGAGTTTTTGAGATAGTCGCTGATCGCCTCAATGACGCGTTGCGGAACCTGAGTGCCGCCGGGGCCGTCGAGAAAGACGGCCGGGTGGCCGTTGACCATCTGGGACAGCGAAGGAAACTGAGCGCGCGCCCGGGTGACGTCGAGGGCCGTGGTTTCGGTCTGTGCAGTCGGCATAGGGTAGGGAACTCTCCGTCGTCGGGCTTTATTCAGTCCAACATGTTCAGCCCAACAGGTTCAGCCCATCATGGTGGTGTGTTCGATCTGGATCTTGTAGATGACCCGGGTTTCGGTGGCCTGGCGGTAAGGATATTTATCCACGCCCAGATATTTTTTTGCCAATTTGTCGATGTGGGCGTCGGCTCCGTCTTCGGTAATTTCAACGACACGGCCACGGATTTCAAGATAGCGGTAGGGATTATCGGGATCGACGATGGCCAGGGCTACGTGCGGATCGCGGCGCACATTGCGATCCTTCTGGCGTCCCTTGGCGGAATTGAAGACCACCAGTTCGCCTTCGAGATCGACCCACACCGGGGTCACTTGAGGGCGGCCGTCGGGCATCAGAGTGCCCAGGCTGGCAAAGGCGCGTTTGCTGAAGAGGTCACGATATTTCTCGGGAATGGCGGCGGACATGCATACCTCCTAATCAATATGTACAGTATTGGGATTATAGACGGGCGCCGCACACCTGGGCGACCGGGGCGGTTCGCCTCGAGAATTTGCATCGGAGTGTAACTCGATTAAACTGGTAGACATTTCTGACGCTGGAGGATGTCAAACCCACTCGCTATGAACCGCCATCGACTTTCGCATCTTCTGCTTGCAGTCACACTGCTGTTTTCTTTTACGGACAGGATGGCGTTTGCGCAGACCGGAACATCCGCCCATCCTACGGTTGTGTTTATGACTGATTTTGGAGTAGTGGACGATTCAGTGGCGCTATGCAAAGGCGTGATGTATACGATCGCGCCGGAGCTGCGCATTGTGGATTTGACCCACCAGGTAACTCCATTCTCGATTCTCGATGGCGCTCGCTTCCTGTTTGGCGCTACTCCTTACTATCCTGCAGGCACGGTGTTCGTGGTGGTGATCGATCCCGGCGTGGGAAGCACGCGCAAAGCGGTGGTGGTGAAGTCGAAACGCGGACAATACTTTGTGTTGCCCGACAATGGCCTGATGACACTGGTGCAGGACCGCGATGGAATTGAAGAAGTGCGCGAGATCACGAATCATGACTGGATGATCGGCGCGGCGCTGTCTTCAACTTTTCACGGGCGCGACATTTTTTCGCCGGTGGGCGCGCATCTGGCTCATGGCGAGGATTGGACGAGCGTGGGACCCGATATGGCGGTGAGCAAGATGATCCGGCTTGATCTGGTGGCCTCGAAGCTGGACGAACGTGGCCTGACCGGTGAAGTGATCGCCACCGACGGCCCGTTTGGCAATCTGGTGACCAACATCAGCGGCGAAGACTTTTTAAAGCTGAACTACGGGCACGGGCAGAACGTACATGTCAGCATCGGCAAGACCGAGATGAATATTCCATTTGTGAAGACGTTCAGCGACGTGCCTTTGAAGAAGCCGCTTCTTTATATCGACTCGCGCGGGCACGTGGGGTTGGCGGTGAACCAGGCCAGCTTCGCAGCTACATATTCCATCAAGCCTCCAGTCCCGATTTTCATCTCCATCGCCAGAAACTAAAGGCGAATCCGGAAGCTGGCTTCGAACATCTGAATTACATTCCCAGGGCCGTCGCCATAACGAGGATAATTTGTTTATGAGCAGCCAGCTTTTCCTCTCAGCTACTCGTTTCCGCGCATTCACACGCCTGATCTTCATGACCGCGCTGTTGCTGGCACCATGCTTTGTCTATGGACAGAGTTATCGAGGCTCCATTCGCGGACACGTGGTTGATCCCGGCGGCAGCGCCATGGTGGGAGCGAAGGTCACGGCCAAAGGCAATGCCACCGGCCTGACGCGAGAGACGGTAACCGGCAGTGACGGCGGCTATGTGTTTGCCGAATTGCCTGCCGGCAGTTATGTGGTGATGGCGCAGGCTGCGAACTTTTCTCCGGTGGCGCAGAACACGACGGTGAAAGTCGGACTCGATACCACCGCGGACTTCGATTTGACTCAGGTGGAAAAAAGACAGGAGCAGGTAACCGTCACTGGAGAGTCGCCGCTTATCGACAGCACCCGCGACGTCCTCGGCGAAGTGGTTGACCAGCAACTGGTGACGGAACTGCCGCTCAACGGGCGCGACTTTGGAAAACTGGTGGCGCTGGTTCCGGGCGCAACCGTCGAGCCTTCGGGTGTTGCCGGTACCCAGTTCGGCTTTGGACAATTCAACATCAACGGCAATCGCGACCGGTCCAATAACTACAGCGTGGATGGGACCGACAACAACGACCCCTATTTCAACAACTCCGCGCTGAACCAGGTCGGCATCACCGGGGCTCCGGCGTCGCTGTTACCGGTGGATGCCATTCAGGAATTCAATCTGCAATCGCAGTTCGGCGCAGAGTACGGCCGGAACACCGGGTCCGTGGTGAATATTCTTACCCGTTCGGGCACAAATCATCTGCATGGTTCGGCGTTTGGGTTTTTCCGCAACTCCGCACTGGATGCGCGCAACTATTTCAATACTGAAGGTCGCAAGACTTCTTTCCAGAACAGCCAGTTCGGCGCTGCGCTGGGCGGACCCATCGTCAAGGACAAGACTTTTTTCTTTGGCGCTTATGAAGGACAACGCGAGCGGGTGGGCTCGGATTTTATTCTGGGCGTGCCGACGACGCAGGAGCGGAGCGACGCGCGAGCGCTTGCGCTGGCCAGCGGACTCCCCAGCATTAATCCGGCGCTGGATGCGCTGCTCGATCTTTATCCCGCGAGCACTACCGGTTCGACTGCGGCGGTGGTGCGCGATAAAAACGATATGGATAGTTTCATCGCGAAACTGGACCACAACTTTACCGAGACTGAACAAATTTCCGGAAGGTATGCCTTCGCCCGCAGCGAGCAGGTTTTTCCGCTGGGATCGCAAGGCGGCTTCGGCGATGGCTCGCGCTTGCCCGAGTTTGCCCAGACTTCTCCGGCGCGGGTCCAGGTGGTGTCGGCCAGCCTGCTGTCTACGCTGAGCACCACCCGCATCAACGAAGTTCGCTTTGGTTACACCCGCTATCGGACGTCGTTCAGTTCGCTGGATGCGAATTTTGATCCCGCGAGTTTGGGGCTGGACTTCGGCAACGGAAAACTGGGGCTGCCGGAGTTCGATTTTTCCGTGCCGATCGAGAATCTTGGTGCGACCGGATTCAGCATCCCGCGGGGCCGGACCAGCCAGAGCTACCAGATCCTCGACAATTTCACCTGGCTGCACGGGCGCCACAGTTTCAAGTTCGGGGGCGAGTACCGGCGGGCGGCGATTGATAATTTCAACGACAACGAAGAGCGGGGAATTTTTTCGTTCAGTCCGGACTCCAGCGTTCTTGCCCCGTGCGTGGCCGATCCCAACAATGCGCAGTGCGCCGATCCGGTCACCTTGTCGCTGGCGAATTATTATCTGGGCGACGCTTTTGTGCTGGCGCTGGCCGGGGACACGCATCGCACTACTTACAACAACGGTCTTGCCTTCTTTGCCCAGGACGATATTCGGGTACGTCCGAACCTGACCCTGAACCTGGGAGTGCGGTGGGAATATTTCGGTCCGCTCAGCGAGAAAAATAATCTGCTCTCAAATCTGGCTCCCGACGGCACGCTGGCCATGGTGGGCACGCACGGGGTGGACGGAATTTTCGAGCGCGACCTGAACAATTTCGGTCCGCGGGTGGGTTTCGCCTGGAGCGCGCGTCCACGGACCGTGGTTCGCGGCGCTTATGGTGTCTACAACGACTACGTGCCGCAGCATCTGATGCTGGCAAATTTCACACCGTCGGCCGGCCTGGCTACCAATCCCATCGGACCGCAGCCGGTGCTGCCTCTGGCCTTTGACCAGACCGCCTTCACCACTGCGGGCGGCGGTCCCATCCTTTCTCCGGGAGCGGCGCCGTTCAACATCTTCGTAACGCCACGAAAGTTTCCTACGCCGTATGTGCAGAACTGGAATTTCAACATCACCCAGGAGTTGAACAGCGCAGCGGCGCTTGAAGTCGGTTATGTGGGCAGCAAGGGAACGCGGCTGGTCCGGCTTTATGACCAGAACCAGGCGGATGCCAATTTCAATTTTCCCAATCCCAATTTCCTGAACGTGGATACGCTGGCTCCGATTTCGTCCTCCACCTATCATGCCTTGCAAACCACTCTGCGATTGCAGGGCTGGGGTGGGTTGTCCGGATTCGGCGCCTACACCTGGTCGAAGTCACTGGACGACGCTTCTGACGGAATCGATTTCACCGCCGGCGCGGCCTTTCCCCAGGACTCGACAAACTTGAGAGCCGAGCATGGCTCTTCAACTTTCGATACGCGCCATCGCTTCACCGCGGCCCTCAACTATGCCGTTCCCAGCCTGCGCATGTTGCCGCCGCGCCTGGGCGGAGGCTGGGGCTTGAACTGCATCGTGACCGCGCAGAGCGGACGTCCGATTCCGATCATCACCGCGAATGACACCACCAATCGTTTTTATTTCAACCAGCGGCCGAACGCGGTTCCGGGAGTGAATCCGGTGTTAAGCAATTGGAACCCGGTGACCGGCTACCTGAATCCGCTGGCGTTTTCGCAGCCTGCGGACGGCACCTTCGGCGACCTCGGCCGCGATTCGATTTTCGGTCCCAGCTACTGGAACGCCGATTTTTCGGTGAGCAAGAGCACGCCGATCTTCGAAGGATTGAATCTGCAACTGCGAGCGGAGTTCTTTAACCTCTTTAACCATCCCAATTTTGCTTTGCCGAATGGCACGGTGACGTCCGGGCGTGGGACCGATTGGAACCATCAGCCAGACGCCGGATGTGGCCCAGGGGAACCCCGGCCTCGGCGGCGGCGGACCGCGAGTGATTCAGCTGGCGGCGAAGTTTGTGTTCTAGTTCTTGATTGTGTGGTCGCTGGCGGCCCGCCCGCGGTCTTCGAGTTCGGCTATCAGGTTATTGGAGGATCGTGTAATGCGTGGCTACGTTATTTCGCTCGCTTTGTGTGTGCTTGCCGTTCCTTTCGCCCGATCGCAGGATCAGTGCAAGGTTTTCTTTGACGCCAGCGACAAGCTGGTGACTGTCGCCCATCACAGCTACATGAGCCGTGCCGAGGGAAAGGGAACCGCAAAGGTCAGCGAATCAATTTTAGTGGACGGAGCATCCTACGTTGAGCTTCAGGGCAAATGGGTGAAGAGCCTCATGAACCCACAGGCGATGCATGAGCAGGAGCTAGAAAATCGCAAGAACAACAAAGTTTCCTGCCAGCGTGTCCGCGACGAAGCTGTAAATGGCGAACCTGCAACAGTCTTTACTATGCACGCTGAATCTGAAGATACACAGGAGGACGCTACGGTCTGGATTTCAAAGAAGACCAATCTGCTTCTGCGCCAGGAGATTAGTCTGGGACCGGAAGAGCATATCTCCATTCGCTACGAATATACGAACATCACGGCTCCCAAGATTTCGCCGTAGAGCTTTAAATCCTGTAATGCTATCGATCAGAGGGTCCCACTTCTCGCAATTGACGCGAGAAATGGGGCACCCCTGGCCACCGCCATCCACCAGGAAGGATGGCCGCCGTGAGACAGGCGGGACGCCAGTCCTCCATTTTCTGTCGTAATCACGGAGTGGGCTGTGGGCCACCCGGGCCGCCAAGTTCGTTCTTGACTCTGGACTTCGCTCCAGAGTTTATCCTTAAGCTTGCGTGGCAGAGACCGTCCACATCGGAAAGGCCGCAAAGCTCGCCGGGGTCAGTGTAGATACCATCCGTTTCTATCAAAGGCTAGGAGTCATCAAGGGTGCGACACGCACGGCCGGCGGATATCGCCTCTTCAACGCTGTGCAGATTAGCGAGCTCAAATTTGTACGGCACGCGCAGGAGCTGGGCTTCTCCCTGAAGGAGATTAAAGAACTGCTGGTGTTGCGGCAGAAGGGCCACACTTGTTCAGCCGTGCGGTCCATGCTGAAGCGCAAACTTACAAACGTGCGCCAGATGATCAAAAGCCTTGTGCTCCTGGAAGCGGAGCTCAGAGTGGCAATGCGCAGCTGCAATCGCGAGTTGCGTCTCAAACGAGAACTCAAGCATGGTCACAATTGCCCGCTGCTCAAAAAGCTTGACCGGATTAATGGTTCTAAAGAAAACAGGCATGTATAGCAGCCAAGAGGGGACAATGGCAGAGGATTCAACCGAAGCAAAGAAAAAGCCGAAGACGACCTTACCTGGAACTGTTGAAAAGATCATCAAGCCAATAGATCAACGCGAACCCGATAAAGCCCAGATCGGCATTCAGGGAGGCGAGCCCCTATATCGCGAAATTCGCATCGACAACACATTCACGAACGCACACGGGGAAGAGGTAGCGGTCAAGGAGGGTGCGAACGTCGATGTGACCATCGAAGCGAAAAGCGAAGACACTACCAGAAAAGCAAAGTAGTCAGGCGCGTAAGTCGGGATGCCTCCCCGCGCTCGATATTGAATTGCATTGGCTTCGTCCGGCGGGTGGCCCACATCTCGAGAGTAAAAGGACGCGAGAAATGGCCACCCCCTCCTGTTTTAGTTAAAATGTGTTTTGGATTCGGAGGGAGACGCAGGCCCACCCGCCCTCCCAATTCAATTCGCGTTGGACGGAATCTATGCCGACAATCGAGCGACTTTGCACGGCGAAGCGGGGAATTCTGCATGTCGTTTTTGTGATAGGTCTTCTATCGCTGCCGCTGTTCGCGGCGGATAAACCAAAAGACGCGGTGCCGCCGGCGCCCGTCCCCTCCCCTATTGCGGCTGCAAGGAAAGTGTTTATTTCGAATGCCCCTGGGAGCCATCCGCCCGCGTCTTTCGGTGGCGCTGAGCGTACCTATGACGAGTTCTATACTGCGATGAAGGGCTGGGGACACTATGAGCTCGTGTCCGCCCCTTCTGACGCGGACCTGATTCTGGAGATAAGTTTCGACAGTTCCCTTTCCTCAGTCGGCGGCTCCAGTACTACGGGACCTATCTCCTACAACTCCGCAGAACTCAAACTGGTGATCCTCGATGCCAGGATGCACGTCCCTTTGTGGTGGTTTAGCGAAGCAGTCAATCCAAAAATCTCGTTTGGACATCATGCCGAAACGGCGATAGAGAACGCGTTTAGCCGGTCAATCGCCGCCCTTGTGGATGACCTGAAGAAACTGGTCAACGAACCTGCAAGTGGGGCGAGTGAAACAAACAAGTAGCTTTCGCTTAGCCCTGCGAAAAGTTTGGCTGCATCGCAACCCGGCGAAAGCGGGCTGGGGTTGAACCCGCGCAGTGGTAGAACTTCACTCACTCAAGCCAAAACCAGGCTTGAATGGGCCACCCGCCTGCTGCGCCAGGAGATAAATCTGGGACCGGACGAGCACATCTCCATTCGCTACGAATATACGAACATCACGGCTCCCAGGATTTCGCCGTAGAGCTTCGGATGGAGTAAATCCCATCGGTCATCTACTTCTCGCGCACTTTCAATGATCGGACTCCCTTTTGAACAACAAATACTGCGGAGCTGCCTTTTTAGGTGCAGCCCCGCCGTTCAAGATTAGTTCGCAGCTATTCCGTTGAATCCGGATTTTGCCGGCAAACCGGCGACTTCGCCGAGGCTGTTCAGAGTACCGTCTTTCTCAATACCGAAAATGCCAATTGTTCCGGTCCCAGTATTGAGGGTGTACAGAAATTTGCCGCTGGAACTGATGGAGAAATCGATGTCTGTGCTGCCATCAGCCAGATTCGCCAGTACGGTCCCAGCCACCGCTGTGAGACTTCCATCACGCCCGATTGCGAAACCGGAAATGGTGGACGAGGCGGAATTAGCGGTGTAGACAAATCGCCCGTTGGGCGTCACTTCTACCCAGCAGGTTGCCGCCCCCAAAGTTGGAACGCTGGTGCTGATCGAAGAAAGCATTCCAGCGCCGGAGACAGAATATGAGGAAATAGCCGACGCATTGCTGCCGCCGGCAGGACCTGTCTCGACGACGAGAGCAGCTCCGTTTGGTGCAAACACGGTTGCAAAGGCGCCAGGGCCGGCGCTGGGATTAGAGAGGATTGCGGCTAGCGTTCCGTCACCCTGCACTCGGAATGCATCGAGCTTGTTGGTGGCCTTTTCTGTAATCAACAGATATCGTCCATCGGGGCTGAACGCGATCGCGCCAGGACTGGAGTTGCCAGTGCTCAGGACTGCATTTGCGTCCTGAATTTTCCTCAGCCGTTGATTGCGATCCAGTCTAAAACCTACAACATTGCTTGTTCCGCCGGCGTTGACCAGGTACACCAGATTTCCATGCTGCGCAACAGCGACCGGTTCACTTCCGCCGCAGGGCACAATATCCGTGAGCCATAAAACGTCGTTGAAGACTCGAAACACGGAAAGCTCTCCGCTTCCTGCATTTACCGCAAACAGCAAGGAGCCGTCGTCACTCAGAGTGAGCGAACCCTGAGAACCCAAGGGGTCCGTCGTTCCGCCGCTGCCTCTTCCGCCTGTCGCAAATCTGTGACGTTCGCTCAAGCTTCCGTCCGACCCCGCT
This sequence comes from Terriglobia bacterium, assembly GCA_963733545.1. GTDB lineage: Bacteria > Acidobacteriota > Terriglobia > Terriglobales > Acidobacteriaceae > JAIQFF01. The sequence goes on along the minus strand of CAVTDQ010000007.1, from coordinate 476,869 downwards.
TTGTAAGCGATGATCTGATTGCGGCTCGAGTCGTTGGTCATGACGAACACAGCTCGGCTGCGATTGAAGGTGTTTTCAGTCTGACTAAAAGCAGTTGCTGTAATAGTTAATGAGATTGCGAGGATCAAGAGCGAACGAATTAGTGTTTTCATTGCCACAGACTCCCAGGCCCGGTGATTTGCGGTCGAACGCGACTGCGGGGCTTTGAAGTCGATGATCAAAAGCGGCAGAAGTTACAACCGAGTCATTATTTTGATCGATTACGGCGACCATCGATAAATATTGAAACTTCCCTGGGGCTCAATAGTCTTCTCTATCGCGAGTCGTCTGATTCGGGACAGGTGCATTCCGAAGCGGCGATATCTGAAACGCACTTAAAAAGGAGATCACTATATGACAATAAAAATGCAGTGGATGGCCATGCTGGTGCTGGCTTGTTCGGTCTCGGTGGTTGCGCAGTCCAACATGTCCAGCGATTCGTCAATGAAAAAGTCAGACGCGATGGGCAAGAAGATGACCATGTCGGGCTGTGTGAGCGAAAAAGACGGCAAGTATATGCTCATGGATAAGAAGCATCCGGACGGCGTCGAACTGATGAGCTCGGAAGATCTGAAGCCGCATGTAGGGCACACGGTCAGCGTGACCGGGATGATGGAAAATCACGACGCGATGTCGGGAGACGCGATGTCGAATGACTCCATGAAGAAAGACGACATGAAGAAAGACGACATGAAGAAAGACGACATGAGCAAAGACCATATGGCCATGTCGGGCTTCAAAGTCAATAAGATGAAGATGGTGTCCGAACACTGCTCCATGCCGGACTCGATGATGAACAAGTAGCAGCGCCGCTGCGAATCGGAACGAGCAGAAATGCGGTTAGCAGAATGAAATGCTACCCGCATTCTCTGGTCAGCTCTCTATCTCCTATCGGAAATTGTCCAGACCCTGGCGAAGTGGGTACTCTTATTCATCGGCCACGAAGGACACAAACGTGGCTTGCGGGTAGCGATGTGTCCTTTCCCACCGGGTCGAATTGAATCCGGAAATATGTTTCAAAAGCAGAAACGGAAGGCCCCAGCTTCGTGAACGGGATAACGACAGCCGTACTGGATCGGAGCGAAAGAGCTCGTGAAGCCGAGCTGATACGGCGTATTAAAGATGGCGATTATGATTCGTTTTACCTGCTCATTCATCCTTATCTGAGGCGGGTTTATGCAAGCGCACTGGCGATCCTGAAAAATGACGCGGATGCTGAAGATGTTGCGCAGGAATCGATTCTCAAGGCCCTTCGGCACCTTCGTCAGTTTCGTGGAGAGGCGAAATTCAGCACCTGGCTTCTCCAGATCACGGTGAACGAGGCACGCATGCGCAAACGTAAGATGAGGACACACGCGATGGAGTCGATTGACGATCAGCCCAACGAGGAGGGCGATTATATCTCGCGTGAATTCGCAGACTGGCACGAAATTCCTTCCGAAATTCTGGAAAGGCACGAAGTGCGTAACGCCTTGACCGAGGCGTTGGCGACCTTGGGCGAAAAATATCGGTCGGTCTTCGTTCTGCGCGACATCCAGCACTTAAGCATAGAGGAAACCGCCAGAGTTCTTGACATCTCCACCGGTTCCGTGAAGACGCGGCTTCTGCGAGCGAGGCTTATGCTGCGCGACTTCTTGAGCCCGGGACTCAATGGGCGCTGGAGTTCAAAGCTTGCCTTTGCAAAAGGAAACAAGCCATGGCAGTGACTTGCGAAACGGTATGGCGGCAGAGTTCCGAATATATAGACGGGACGCTGGACGAAGGTTCGCGGCTCGCTCTGGAACAACACATTGAGGTTTGTCGGCAATGCGCGGCCGTAACCCAGGGTCTAAGAAACATCGTCGTGCTCTATGGCGACGAGCGCATGGGAGATGTGCCTTCGGGATTCACGGAAAGACTCCACCGCAGGATCGCTGAAACTGTGCCTCCGACACGCCGCTATTTTCTTGGCTGGGCAGTCGCCCTCGCGGCTTCGGTTCTGGCGGTAGGGGGAATTGAACTGAGCCGATCGTTCACCCCTGACGGTCCTTACTTTCGATCAAGACTTGCAAGACACGTAACCAAACCTATTCCTCCCGAAATGCTGGTTGTGATCTCGGCAAAAGGAAAGCTCTTTCATCTCGCGGCATGCCCTTTCATTCTGAACCGGGAGACAATTAGAACCCTCACCGCGAAAGATGCGATCAGCGAGGGGTTTTCGCCTTGCACGCGATGTTTGTCCGAATACTTGTAAGCTAACAATGAGTTTTCTGACCCCACTTCTCGCAAACGAGCGCGGGAAATCGGACACCCCTGATACCTCGATTAAGATGGATTTGGATTCGGAGGAGAGGTAGGCCGCCCGCCTGGCGTAGGCGAGTGGGCGTACAATGCCGTCTGCTTAGGAACCCAAGAATCTACAGACGATTCTCTTGCTGGAGGCCTAATGAATTTGTTCCGAGCCCTCTGGGTGGAAGTACTCGTCCTGCTGATGGTTATCGCCGGTTGTGGTGGCGGTAGCAATGTTGATCCCAATAAGGTGACTGTGACGGTTTCGCCGTCAGCGGTGACGATTCCTGCAAGCGGCCAAGTGACATTACAAGCTACGGTCAAAGGGAGCCCCGCGGCTCCGCCGCTGCTTTGGTCCATTGCCGAACTACAAGCAAATGGTTCCACCGGCGCGCAATGCAACTGGTCGGGCAGTACGCCGCCTGCTGGACCGTGCCCGGACGGCTCGATCCAGGGAGCGGATGCCAGCCCCCTGACAGTGACTTATCTTGCTCCCAGCACTCCGGGAACGTTCCACGTTGTTGCTGAGGACATCGTATCTTTGACTATGGTTAAGAATGCCACGGCAGTCATCACCGTGGGTCCCTGAGAGATTTTCTGACGCTACATTCTTTGATCCATTCGTAATGATCCGCGATCTGCCGACCTTGGTGCGCCGGGTGGGATCGGGCGTGAAGACGCGCGGGCTACGAGTCGCCGGATTTCAGCGCCTTGCCCAATACTTCCGCGCGGAACAGTCTCTCGTCTATGCGGTGTAAACGTTTGGCCATACCAGGCCGCAACAGTTTGTGGTGATGGATTTCCAGCAGGTGGTCGACTACGAACCAGACCGGTTTTTCCGTGGTCATCCAATCCAGATGATCGAACCGGGCCAGATTTACCGGACGGGAAAACGTACGCAGCGTCCGCTCCCGCCTCAGGTTGAAATAAAGATTGAAAAAGCTCATCGCCAGTTCGCGCAGCGTCCGGTAGACGGGCTCGCGATAGCGACAGCCGGTGTAGTTGGATTTCGCCACCACTCCCCAATGTCCTTTTACTCGATAAAGTGCGAGCACATGGTCGGTATCGTGTTCGGCTTCGAAGTCGAGCAGCAGCGGGGGAAAGCCGTTGGCGCGCAGCGCCGCTGCTGCGAATATCGCTCCTTCCAGGCAATGTGAAGTATTTTCCCGCAGCACGCGGCGCGGCGACCAGGCGGTGTCGGCCAAATGGTAGGGCATGTCGTCAAGAAAGCGCTGGATTCCGTAGGGATCTTTCAAGCTACGCAGCTTACGCAGTTCGGCGGGTGTGAAACTTTCTGACCTTTTTTTCATTCTCGCTGGCAGTTTAGCCGAAGGCAGGCGGAAACAACGTTAACCACGGAGGACACTGATTACTGTGAAATTGCTGGCGGCACGTGCGTTCTCATTTTTTTGACGATCCGGCGTGGATCGTCTCGGACGCATCCGATCGAAGATCTGGCGCGATTAGATAAGCAGAAAGACAGCCGGTTCCGCTCCGCGCGAGATCCTTCTCCCGGCTGGCGCCGGGGCTCAGGATGACGTCAAAATATTTTAGGTCGCAACTGATCCCTTACTCGAATAGTTTCGCTATTTCGGATGGCTGGTCGAGCACTACATCCGGCAGGGGGTCACGCAGGGTGTGCGGGGCGAAGCCGTATGTGACCCCGCAGGTCCAGATACCGGCGTTGCGGCCAGTCAGAATATCCACGCCGGAGTCGCCAACGATCAGGGTTTCAGCTGGTCCAACGCTGACTTCCCGCAGGATGGCTCGGGCGCCTTCGGGATCGGGCTTCTTGGTGGCAAAGCTATTGCCGCCGTAGACCACGACAAAGAATCTGTCCAGGCCGAGGGCTTCGATGATGGCGCGAGACGGATTCACCGGCTTGTTGGTGAGCACGGCCATTTTTCGGGGCTGGCCGTTATGAGAAGCCTGAACCGCCGCCAGGGCTTGCGCTATGCCTTCGTACAGGGTGGTGTGATCCAGTTTGTGTTGGCGGTAATAGGCGAGAAAGAACTCCAGTCCGGAACGGACCAGCTTTTCATCATCGGCTTCGCTGCCTAAGGCACGCTGGATCAGCGCGGGAGCGCCGTCTCCGACATAGCTGGCGATCACTTCGTCCGGCAGTTCAGGACGTTTCATGTGCCGCAACGTGGCATTGACCGAATGGACGAGATCGAGCCTTGAGTCGATCAGGGTACCGTCGAGGTCGAAGATAACAAGCTGTATTGTATTGGGATCGAATCGACGATTGATTTGGATCATGCCGGTGCTTTCAGAATAAATGATACCCGGCAAGATTCATCAACCACGAAGGACACGAAATGCCAACGAAGGCCTTGATCCGGGCTTTCCTTTGAGAACCTTGGTGTCCTTGGTGGCTTATGGGTTTCCGAAAGCACCTTCTCCCATTGCTTTTCCCCGATTTACAATGCAAAGGCGTCTTGTACACTCGCATCTGAGGAAGACGGATGGCCACGACAAAGACTGACCCAAAATCGGCCGCAGTATCCGAACGCGATGTCAGGAGAGCCGGGAAGACCTATGAAGGTCTCTCCCGCGAGCAACTGATCGAAGCCTATCGCCACATGTACACCTCGCGGCGGGTGGACGATCGCGAGATTCTGCTCAAGCGCCAGCAAAAAATCTTCTTCCAGATATCCGGCGCCGGCCACGAGGCGGTGGGTGTGGCTGCAGCCCTGGCCCTCAAACCGGGTTACGACTGGTTCTATCCTTATTATCGAGACCGGGCGCTCTGCCTGGCGCTGGGTGCAACCGCTTATGACATGCTGCTGCAGGCGGTGGGTTCGGGCGAAGATCCCAGCTCGGGCGGCCGTCAGATGCCTTCGCATTGGAGCCTGCCGGAGTTAAATATCGTGACTGGTTCTTCCCCGACCGGAACCCAGATTCTGCAGGCTGTAGGCTGCGGGGAGGTGGGCCGCTATCTGGCTGCTCATCCCAATGCCGCCGCCCGAACCAGCACCGGCGACTACCGGGAGTTCAAGGACGTTAAATTCCACAAAGACGAAATTACTTACGTCTCCCTGGGTGAAGGCACCACCAGCGAAGGCGAGTTCTGGGAGGCTCTCAATACCGCTTCCAACTCGAAGCTCCCGGTAATTTTTGTGGTCGAAGACAACGGTTATGCCATTTCCGTGCCGGTGGAAGTGCAGACGGCGGGCGGAAATATTTCCCGCCTGGTCAGCGGCTTTCCTAATTTCCATTTTGAAGAGGTCGACGGCACTGATCCGGTGGCCAGCTATGCGGCCTTCGTGCGTGCGGTCAAACATAGCCGGAGCGGCCACGGTCCTTCATTCGTGCATGCCCACGTAATCCGTCCTTATTCTCATTCTTTATCTGACGATGAACGGCTTTACCGTCCTGATGTCGAGCGCCAGCGCGATGCGCAACGAGATCCTATTACCCGCATGCAGATGTTTCTGATACGCGAGGGGATTCTCGACGAAAAAGGCATCAACCGCCTGGAGAAGCAGGTTGATGACGATTTACAAGTCGCGGTTGACCGGGCATTGCTTGCGCCCGCACCCGCGGCCGATCAGGTGTTGCAATACATTTACTCGCCGAATCTCGACCCCACCTCGGCCGCATTCGATAACCAGCCGGCGTCCAGTCCCGAAATTGCCGGGTCTGATGGGAAGAAGCCGGCGCCGAAGACCATGGCCGATCTCATCACTGCGACCTTGAAAGATGAGATGAGCCGCGATGAACGCATCGTGATTTTCGGTGAAGACGTGGCGGATTGCAGCCGGGAGGAATATCTAAAACAGAAACTGGTAAAGGGCAAAGGCGGAGTGTTCAAACTGACCGCGGGGTTGCAATGCGAATTCGGCTCCGATCGGGTCTTCAACTCGCCCATTGCCGAAGCCAACATCGTGGGCCGCGCCACCGGTATGGCGCAGCGCGGATTGAAGCCGGTCGTGGAGATTCAGTTCTTCGACTACATCTGGCCGGCCATGATGCAGCTGCGAAGTGAGCTGCCGCTCATTCGCTGGCGCTCTTTCAATACATTTTCTGCTCCCTGCGTGATTCGTGTGGCCATCGGCGGATATCTTACCGGCGGCGCTATTTACCATTCTCAGTGCGGGGAGAGTGTGTTCACTCACATTCCCGGCTTGCGGGTGGTGTTTCCATCCAACGCTCTTGATGCCGCGGGCCTTTTGCGAACCGCGATCCGCTGCGACGATCCGGTGCTTTTTCTCGAGCACAAGCGCCTTTATCGTGAGACCTACGGTCGGGCAGCTTATCCCGGCCCGGACTATATGGTGCCTTTCGGCAAGGCCAGAGTGGTACAGGAAGGGACCGATCTGACGGTGATCACTTATGGCGCGGTGGTCCCCAGGGCCTTACAAGCGGTGCAAAAACTGGAGCGGGAGCACGGTGTTAAGGCGGAGCTCATCGACCTGCGCAGCCTGAATCCATTCGATTGGGACGCTATCGCTGCTTCAGTCAAAAAGACCAGCCGGGCGCTGGTGGCCTACGAAGATACTTTGAGCTGGGGTTACGGAGCGGAAATCGCCGCCCGGATCGCGGACCAGATGTTCGAACATCTTGACGCGCCGGTTCGCCGGGTCGCGGCCATGGATGTGTTCGTTGCGTATCACCCTGACCTCGAAAACGCCATCCTGCCGCAAACAGCGGACTTGTTCCAGGCCATGAAAGAGCTGTCGGAGTACTAGATTTTCGAAGCGCCGCCGTCCCGGCGGCTGTCGCGAGGGCGTCCCCGCCCTCGCTTGGGCGGCGGACGTCGGCGCTACAAGTGCTAGCCATAGAGAACCCTCCCAGCGGAGCTGGAGGGGCCCGCGCGCAAGACGCCAGGGCGCTACACAATTCAAACCCTTTCGGTCTGTCCAGATACCTGAGTAACGTCTCTAGTACTTTGGTTACGCAATGGGGGTACTGTTTGAACCGTCTGTATAAACACTACTTCTAATTGTATTGCCGCGTAATCCGTATACTCCCCATAGTGGCGTAGTACAAGTCCATTCCCGGCGCTTTCCAGAAAACAGGTATGAAACACGGTAAAACCCGAAGATACGCCTTGACCTTGGCACTTTCGGGGTTGATATATGCTCAGCACACCTAAATTCACTCGAACGAAATTCTGTACGAGGAATTTTCTCCCAAGTTTGCCCGACAGCGGGCCTGATCTGTGGAAAGGGTTTTGACTATGGCCGACTCGCGTGAAGTGATGAACATTCGCCAGGCGTCGCAATACCTGGGAGTCAGTCCGGACACGCTTTACAAGTATGTAGGCGAGCAGAAGATTCCTGCTTTCAAGCTGGGCAACCGCTGGCGCTTCAAAAAATCGAGGCTGGACCAGTGGATGGAAGAGAAATCGAGCCAGATGGAAGCCAAGAGCAAGAAGAAACCGAAGGCGGCTGGTAAGGCTGCCGGGCAACCGTAAAAGGCGGGCACATGTTTGGATTGGGATCAAAAACGATTGTTGGTCTGGATGTGGGTTCTTCCAGCATCAAGGCTGTGGAACTGAGGAAAGGGCGCAACGGTATTGAAGTCGCGCACCTGGGCCTGGAACCGCTGGCGCCGGATATCGTCGTGGACTCCATGATCGTGGATTCCGGAACGGTATCGAGCGCGATCTCGAAGCTGTTCACCGACAATGCGATCAAAGCGAAAGCCGTGGCCACGGCGGTAAGCGGCCACTCGGTCATCGTGAAGAAGATCTCATTGCCATCGATGAGCGACCAGGAACTGGCCGAAACCATTCAGAAGGAAGCGGCGCAGCACATTCCTTTCGATCTGGACGACGTGAATCTGGATTACCAGATCCTGTCGGAAGATGCCGGCAGCCCGCAAATGGACGTTCTGCTGGTGGCTGTCAAGAAAGACAAGATTCTCAACTACACCAACGTACTCTCGATGGCCGGCAAGACTCCGGCTATTGTGGACATCGATGCTCTGGCCTTGCAGAACTGCTACGAATACAACTACGAACCCGCACCGGGGCAAGTGGTGGCTCTTTTGAACCTGGGCGCGAGCGTGATGAACATCAACATCGTGAAGGGCACGACGCCGCTGTTTCCTCGTGACGTCAGCGTAGGCGGCCATCAATACACCGATTCGTTGCAGAAAGAACTCGATCTGAGCTTCGACGATGCCGAGTCGCTTAAGCTGGGCAACAAGGTGGGCACGGTAAGCGAAGATGCGAAGACGCCCATCCTGCAACAAGTGACCGAGATCATCGTGCTGGAGATTCAGAAGACGTTCGACTTCTTCCGCGCCAGTTCGTCGGGAGAGCACATTGAAAAGATTTATCTGGCCGGCGGTTCTTCAAAGGTTCCGGGGTTAGTCGAAGCGCTGCGCCAGGAGTTCTCGTTGCCAGTAGAGATTTTTAATCCGTTCCAGAAGATCGGCCTGCCGACCGAAGGACCGGGAGTGCAGTTGATCGAGCAGAATGCGGGCCAGCTGGCAGTCGCGGTGGGTTTGGCCTTAAGGAGTTTTGAAGACTTATGATCCGAATCAACCTGCTGGGTGCACAAAGTAAGGGAAAGAACAAGCGGGGATCCGCAGCTTCGGCAGCCGCCGTCATGGAAGTGGGTGACGTAGGCTCTCCGAAAATGAAGGTCCTGGTCGTACTGGTGGCGGCTGCCCTGATCAACGTGGGCTACTGGCACCAGTTGGACAAAGAGCACCGGGACATCGCCACGAAGATGGAAGTGGCGACGCGGAAGAACGCCGAACTGGCGGACGTGAAGGCGCGCTACATGGAGCGCCAGCGCGAAGCCCAGAACTACAAGCGGCGGGTGGACGTGATCGATCAGCTGCGGGCGGCCCAGGGCGGCCCGGTCAATCTGATGAACACGATCGGCCAGACCGTGAACAGCACCGAAGCCGTCTGGTTGAACAGCATGAAAGACCAGGGCACCAGCGTCGACATCGACGGTATGGCCCTGAGCACCGATGCCGTAGCCAGTCTGATTTCCAATCTGCAAAAGACCGGTTACTTCAAGAACATCGAAATCAAAGAGACCTTTCAGGATGACACCTACAAGGAAATGCAGGCTTTCAACTTCACGTTGACCTGCGAAAAGGCGAAGTCCTAGGAAGGCAGGAAAATATGGCCAACTTTAACGAAATGTCGGGCATTAAACAGTGGGGAGCCATTGCGGGGGTTGGGATTGTGCTTACCGTCGCACTGTACTTCACCGTGTTCAAGAGCCAGCGCGAAGCCAATGCGACGGCACAAACCGCTCTGGATACCAAGCTTCGCGAAAACGCGGAACTGGAATCCTACCGGCCGAAGTTGGTGGACATTGAACGCCAACTGGCCAGCCTCAAACAGCAGCTGGAGATCGAGCGCAAGATCGTGCCGGACGAGAAAGAAGTGCCCGGCTTCATGAAAATGATGAACGCCGAGGCCGCCAAGGCCGGAGTGGAACTGCGCCGTTACACCTCCAAGCCAACCGGATCGAAAGAGTTCTACACCGAGGTGCCGTTCGAGGTTGAGCTCGATGGGCCGTACTACTCGATGCTGAATTTCTTCGACAAGGTGGGCAAGCTGGAGCGCATTGTCAACGTCGCGGGGCTGCAGGTCTCGACCACCAAGAAGCCCGCCGACGCCAAGGCCAAACATACCTATCAGTACGCGCCCAACGAGAGTGTCGTAGCCACCTGCACGGCCACCACATTCTTCAGCCACGATCTGGAACCGGCGGGTGCTTCCGGAACAGCGGGCCAGAACGCTCCGAAAAAGCAGGGGACCATATGAAGCTGACGACTGGAATTGTTTTCCTGGGGATGGTTGCGGGAACTGCGCTGGCGCAGAACCCAACCGTCATCAACAACACGAGGGACACCTTGAAGGCGGTTGAGCAGAGACAGACGGCCGCTTCGAACCAGGCTTTGGCCGCGTCCCAGGGAGAAGCCAGCAATCCAGGCGCGCCGTTCCGGCAGACGTCGCCCATGGCGAAGCCCGCAGCCCACAAGAAATCGCAGCCCAAACAGCAGATTGCGGTGGAAGACCAGAAGAAGCCGGCGGAAGCGAAGCCCGAGGGATCGAAACAGATCAACATTTCGGGACGTCGCGATCCTTTCCTAAGCCCGGTGGTAAACCGCAGCATGCTGGGCGCGGCTTGCAGCACCGGCAAACGCTGCCTAGCCATCGACCAGATCAATCTTAAGGGCGTGGTGAAAGCGGATTCAGGCATGATCGCGGTCGTGGTCAACAGCTTGAATAAGGCTTATTTTCTGCGGGAGAACGATCCCGTGTTTAACGGTTTCGTGGTGAAGATTACAGGCGATTCCATCGTCTTCAAGGAAACGGTGCAGGACCGCATGGGTAAGCCGTCGATGCGCGAAGTGACCAAAAAGATTACGACGTCCGCTGTCTAGACGGCGAAGAGATTGGCCGGGCAACCGGCAGAAACGAATCTTGCGAGAAAGATCACGGGCCGAGCCAAGGCGCAGAGCCCGCGGGGAGAGCGAAATGCGAAAGCAATTTCTAACAGTCTTAATGCCGGCGCTGGTACTGGTGATCGTCACCGCCTCGGCCCAGACGCAGAGCGCGGGCGCGGACGCACCGCAGCACGCCGCACTGCAAACCGTAAATGTCGTGCGCACTGGTGACGGCGTCAATGTCGAAATCAGCGCCCGCGGAGCGGTGAAGCCTCGGCTCACCACGCTGGACAATCCGGCGCGGGTGATCATCGATCTCCCCAACACAGTTGTGGCTACGTCGCGTGGCCTGATCACGGTTGACGGCGATGGCGTCAAGGATGTTCGGCTGGGCACTGACGGCCAGAACACTCCTACCGCCCGCATCGTTGTCGATCTGACCAAGTCATGCCGGCATGAGCTGGTGGCTGGCAGCGACGGCAAGTTCGTTCTGAAGCTGCACAGCAACCTGGTTGTAGCCAGGGAAGCGACGCAGCCCAGCGCGCCCGCCAAGGTCGCCGCGCCGGTGACTGAAGCAGCTCCGGTCCAGGAAGCCAAACTGATCCAGGCTTCGGCCCGCGCCACTGATTTCGCTTTTGTCGAACCTTCTTATTCTCCGAAGGCAGCGACCGAGGATTCCAAAGCAGCCGCGATCGAACCTTCAGCTCGCGCCAGCGCGGCAGCGGTGAAGTTTGCCGCCCGCCCCGATGGCAACGTACTGCCTCAGGCCAGCGCCGCCATGCAGGCCAACGGCGTGCAGCCGGCAGTGAACATGGCTGCCGAGCAAAAAGTGCAAGCCGCACAGGCGCAGCCGGTCATGGGTCCGAAATATACCGGCGAACCGATCTCGGTGAACCTGAAAGATGTCGATCTGAAAGATTTCTTCCGTCTGATTCACGAAATCAGCGGACTGAACGTGGTTCTCGATCCCAACGTTAAGGGCACGCTGACCATCGTTCTCGACGATGTACCGTGGGACCAGGCACTGGACATCGTGCTCAAGAACAACGATCTGTCCCGCCAGCTCGAAGGCAACGTGCTCCGCATCGCCACCGTGGACACCATGCGCAAGGAAGCTGAGTCACGGCGCGCACAGATTGAAGCCGAGGCCCTGGCGGTGGATAAAGTTACCGTCACCCGTTTCCTGAGCTACGCTCACTCCAAGGATGTCGTCCCCACGGTGAAGAATTTCCTCACCCAGCGCGGCGATGTCATCTCCGACGACCGCACCAACGCTCTGATCATCCAGGACATTCCTTCGGTGATGCCGGCGATCGATCGTCTGCTTACCCAGCTTGACCGCAAGACCCAGGAAGTGGAAATTGAAGCCCGGGTAGTAGCGGCAACTCGCAGCTTTGCCCGCGACATCGGCACCCAGATTGGTTTCGGATGGGGCGATGGCAAGACCGCGGTAGGTGGCGCTGCCTCAGTCGGAACTTCTCCGACCACGGTTGGCGGTCTGACGCCTGGTTACATCACCACTGGCAGCGGCGGCACCAGCGGAAGTCAGATTCCGCTGTTCTCGAACTTGCCGGTTACCAGCCCGACCAGCGGTTTGACCTTCCTTAATGCCAGCAACAACGTTCGCATTGATGCCATTCTGACCGCGGCTGAATCGCGCGGCCTGCTGAAGATTCTGTCCCGTCCGCGAGTAGTCACGCAGAACAACATTCAAGCGCTGGTTCGCCAGGGCGTGCGCGTGCCGATCGTGACTCAGGCCCAGTTGGGTGGACCGCCCACGGTCACTTACGTGGATGCGTTCCTGCGGCTGACGGTCGTTCCCCAGATCACGTCGGAAGGCACTATCTTCCTGAACGTTGACGTGGAGAACACCACTCCTGACTTCGGCCGGCAGGTACAAGGCAACCCCACTCTGATTACGCAGCAGGCCACCACTCAGGTGCTCGTGACCGACGGCGGCACGGTGGTGATCGGCGGCGTCATTCAGACCCAGAACTCAGTCAACATTTCACAGGTACCGCTGCTGGGCAACATCCCTTACCTGGGCAACCTGTTCAAACATCGCCAGGTCAGCACCTCCAACCAGGAGCTGATCTTCTTCATCACCCCGCGCATTATCCAGACATAGCGGGTGGTGGCAACGAGGTAGAAGTAAAACAGCCGCCGGCATCCTGAACCCTCAGGGCCGGCGGTTTTGTTTTGTGCCAGAATGTTTGGCGCGGGCGCCCCCGCCCGCGGATCTCGAGGTCAGGTTTCGTCACGGCTAGCCCATTACTGCTTTTTGTAAGAAGTCCACCATTCCGAGACTTTATTAGCGGTGAGGACTTCTCGCGGGTTGTTTGTGGAATACGAGGGTTACGCCGCTATGGTCTGTTGCCCCAAGGGACAGAATAGACGGCGAAGATGCGGTAAGGGCCGGGTTCGGTTTGGTTGAAGGCTCCGGCACTCACTTTCTCGTAGGCATTTTCAAAAGAATCCAGCAAGCAATGCTGGTTCGTTGGCATCTCACCCGCCATACGATTACATGAAAGAGGAGAGCACTCAGGTGAACTGTGTGCAAAAAAAGTAGCCACATCGAATCCCTCAAGCATTTTCTCAGAAGGTATGAGGACGTTTGTTGCGAATGACGCCTCAGGTTGGTGTGAGACCCAATTTTTGCCGTCGAACTCCTTCTCGTACACTTCGTAGTAAAAGAGGGATGTTCCATCCAATTGAATGTGATTTTCTCGAGAGACCGCTTGAATGATTTCTGGTGAATCAAATAGCCAATACCCGTTGTGCTTCCAGTACTGGATGTAGTCGGCGAAATCATCGTTGACGCAACCGCTGAGCGAATAAATGTCGAGCACACCATCAAAATGAAATCCCTCGGGAATCTTTACTCGCTTGGCCATGTAACCTGCGGGTGTCATATGGTCCGAGTGTAGCGTGGGGGTGGGTTGCCCAGCCTTAATTTTAGAAATGCCTCGAGGGTGCCCCATCGTTTCAGTCCGAATCGTTATTAGCGGGGGGATTATTGGTGAAATACCTTTATTTCACCCCCCCGCGTCATGCTCAGTGGAGTCGAAGGACCCCTGGCAATTTGGATTTTTTGACGAGGACAGAGATTCCATGGCGAGTGTGTGCTGCTAATAGGGGTCCTTCGACTGCGCGGCCGCTTCGCTTTGCGAAGTGGCGACTTCGCTCAGGATGAAGCCTAAGCAGTTAAGGGCTTGCTAAACTTCTGTGATGGAGCACCTTCGTCGGCAGGCGACCTTGCAGCAATCACTTTCGGCCCTTCGCCTCGACACCCTGCTGATCACGCATCCTCCTAACATTCGTTACCTGTGCGGATTCACCGGCAGCTCCGGGGCTCTGCTGCTCACTGAAAAGAAGGCAGTGTTCATCACCGATGGGCGCTACACCGAGCAGGCGCGCTTCGAGGTGCGGACGGCGAAGATCGTGATTGGTCGCCAGGGAGCGCTGGCGGCGACTGCTGCCTGGTTGTCGGGGCATCAGAAGAAGGGCCGTCGAGGTGCGGCGAAAGTTGGGATTGAAGGTGAGCACATGACGGTTGCAGCCCGCTCCCGGCTCGCGGCCATTTTGCCGCCGGGCTTCCGACTTCGCGAAACTCCAAACCTGGTTGAACGGGCCCGCATGGTGAAGGATGAGGACGAGATTGGGTGTATTCGATCCGCGGTGATTCTGGGCGCCAGCCTTTTTGACAGAGCGCTGGAAACGATTCGGCCGGGCGTCCCTGAAACCGGCGTGGCGGCGGCCATGGAATTTGCCGCGCGCAAGTCCGGGGCGGAAGCGATGTCGTTCGAAACCATAATCGCGTCGGGCGAGCGCTCGGCGTTGCCGCATGGCCGCGCTTCGCAGGCTGTCATCCCGGCCCAGGGATTCGTGGTCTGTGACTTCGGTGTTATACTCTCGGGTTATTGTTCCGACATGACCCGCACCGTGTACATGGGTCGGCCTTCCGCGGAGGCGCGCGGATTCTACGACGCGGTTAAGCAGGCGCAGCAGGCTGCATTGGACGCGGTGAGGCCCGGCATCAAGGTCAGCGAAATCGATCGCGCTGCCCGCAAATCGCTGCAAAAAAGTGGTTTAGCGAAGTATTTCACGCATTCAACCGGCCACGGCGTAGGTCTGGAAATCCATGAAGCGCCGCGCCTGGGCGTTGAACAGACTGAGATTCTGCAGCCGGGCATGGTGATCACCATTGAGCCTGGAGCATACGTCCCCGGCAAATGGGGCGTGCGAATCGAAGATATGGTCGTGGTAACGGAACGAGGGTGCGAGGTTTTGACACCCACCAGCAAGGAGCTGGTCGAGATTTGAACGGCTGCTGTCTCTTGAATATGAGGCGCGTGGCCGGTTGGGCGTGCCTCTCCGGCGGGCGCATGAAAAGTTAAACGTCGGTCCCACCGCATAACCATGAATCAGAAAGAGCTGAAAGAACTCATTGAGTTCTTAATTGAAAAGGACATCGCCGAGTTTGAACTGGAACGAGGCGACGTCAAGGTTCGGATCAAGCGCGGCAGCGAGGCCGCAGCTCAGGCCACCTCGCCGGATGCTCGTTTTTTCACCGTGCATGCAGCGCCGCCGCCGGGACCCGAGGCGGGCACAGCTCCGGTGCAAGCCGCGCCGTCTGCTGCGGCTGTTCCCGAAAAACCGGCCGCGCCGGAAGAGGGACTTCACATCGTGCGTTCACCGATTGTGGGCACTTACTATGAGTCGCCATCGCCGGGATCTCCACCGTTTGTGAAGCCCGGAGACGTGGTCGAGGCCGGCCAGATTCTCTGCATTGTGGAAGCCATGAAGTTGATGAACGAAATCGAGTCCGACGTGGCCGGAGAGATCGTCAAAATGCTGGTCGCGAATAACGCGCCGATTGAATACGGTCAGGAGCTGTTCGCGATCAGGCCGCGGAAATAGAGGTCCAACCCTTACCACGGAGTCACAGAGTCACAGAGAAAACCTAAAAACTGGAAAAAGCCTCTCGACGCTGACAATCCAGGAACCCATAATGTTATTTCGGGCCGAAGGTTTTCCGATTTTTTTGCTTTTCCCGGTGTCTCAGTGACTCCGTGATAAAAGGTTTTTGGCGGCAAACAAGCGCATGTTCAAGAAAATTCTGATCGCCAATCGCGGAGAAATTGCCTTGCGGGTCATCTGTGCCTGCAAGGAGCTGGGCATCCGCACCGTCGCCATTTACAGCGAGGCCGATCGCAACTCCCTGCATGTGCGTTTCGCCGACGAAGCTATTTGCATCGGGCCGCCCCAACTGGCGCAGAGCTATTTGAATATTCCTTCAGTGATCAGCGCAGCTGAAATCGCCAACGTTGACGCCATTCATCCCGGATACGGTCTGCTGGCTGAAAACGCAAACTTCGCCGAAGTCGCTGAGACCTGCAACATCAAGTTCATTGGCCCACCGCCCGAAATTACCCGGCTGATGGGGGAAAAGGAAAAAGCCCGGGCCGCGATGAAGCGCGCGGGTGTTCCCATTCTGCCCGGCTCGGAAGGCATTCTCGCCAGCGACGGGGAAGCAATGGAGTGGGCGAAGCAGGTTGGGTTCCCCGTGATCATCAAGGCATCTGCCGGCGGCGGTGGACGCGGAATGCGCATCGTGCGCAGCGAGGAAGAGCTGCCCGCGCTCTTCAAGGCAGCATCGTCCGAAGCGGCCGCGGCTTTCGGCAACGGCGATCTCTACATGGAAAAATACGTGGAGCGGCCGCGGCACATTGAGTTCCAGGTGCTGGCCGATCAATATGGAAACGTTGCCAGCCTGGGCGAGCGCGAGTGCTCGATCCAGCGCCGTCATCAAAAGTTGCTGGAAGAGTCGCCGTCAACCCAGGTGACGCCCGAACTGCGCGATGAGATCGGAAAAGTGCTGTGCAAGACGCTTTCCGATGTCGGCTATGTAAACGCGGGGACCATCGAATTTCTGATGGATGAAGACCGGAAGCTGTATTTCATCGAGATGAACACCCGCATCCAGGTGGAGCATCCGGTCACCGAAATGGTTACGGACGTCGATCTGGTGAAGAGTCAAATTCTGTTGGCCTCGGGAGAGCGCCTGGAAAACGTGCTGCAAGGCCCCATCGTTCATCGCGGCCACGCCATCGAGTGCCGGATCAACGCCGAGCATCCGGAGAAGTTCACGCCTTCAGCCGGAAGAATTACGACTTTCAATCCGCCCGGAGGCACGGGGGTCAGGATCGATACCGCCGCTTATGCCGAGGGCGTTATCCCGCCATATTACGATTCGCTGATCGCGAAGCTGATTGTGCGCGGCAAAGACCGTGAGGAAGCGGTCTCACGGATGAGCCGCGCGCTGGAGATGTTTATCATCGAAGGCATTTTTACTACGATCCCGCTGCACCGGCGCATTCTGGCGGATCCGGATTTCCGCTCTGGCAATATCGACACCACTTTTATTGAAAGATTTCTGGCGAAAGGCAAGAACGAAACGCCCACGGAAAAACGTGAGGTGGTGGCGTAATCGTGCAGGTAGCGCCGGCCTCTGGCCGGCCCGATGGGGTAGGCGCGGGACGCCCACCCGACAGCCGGCGGGACGCCGGCGCTACACGAAATCGCATCGAACGCTTTCTGAAAAGGCGTAATCGTGAAGGCAGCCCCGGCGCCACCCGGAAATCTGAAATGACTTTGCTGCCGCGCCTTTACGCGATTCTCGACAGCTCGTGTTTCCCGGATACCGAGGCGCTTTGCAATGCCGCTCATCAACTCACCGACGCGGGCGTGACCTTGCTGCAATACCGGAACAAATCTGACGATCCCCGCCAGATGCTTGAGCAAGCCCGGGAATTAAAAAATCGTCTCGGCAATTCCATCCAGCTGATCATGAACGATCGGGCCGACTTGTGTCTCGCAGCCGGCTTTAATGGAGTTCACGTCGGTCAGGACGATCTTTCTCCCGAG
This sequence comes from Terriglobia bacterium, assembly GCA_963733545.1. GTDB lineage: Bacteria > Acidobacteriota > Terriglobia > Terriglobales > Acidobacteriaceae > JAIQFF01. The sequence goes on along the minus strand of CAVTDQ010000007.1, from coordinate 459,265 downwards.
GGCGCCAGGGCGGTCATCGGACCCCGCCGCTGGCTGGGGGTTTCAACTCACAATCCCAAACAGCTCGCCGAGGCCGATCAAACCAGCGCGGATTATCTCGCCATCGGGCCGGTATTTTCGACCGGCAGCAAGGCGAATCCCGATCCCGTGATCGGGATCGACAAATTGCGGCAGGCCAGGGCATTGACCCGCAAGCCCCTGGTGGCAATCGGCGGAATCACGCGGCAAAATTGCCGGCAGGTCATCGAAGCCGGGGCCGATTGCGTGGCCGTGATATCCGACTTGATACGGGATCCCGGCAAATCAGCAGAGGAATTTCTGCGCATATTGGGATAAAGTGAGCCACACAAACCTCTAGGAGGGCTGTGAGTACCGAGATCAGGCAAACCAAAGCGGCCTCCGCCACCACCGACTGGGACCTCCACAGCCGCCAGGATAAAGAACTGGTAAAAGGATTAGGGCTGACCAGCGCCACCATGCTGGTTATCGGTTCCATGATCGGCTCCGGCATCTTTATTGTTTCTGCCGAAATTTCCCGCGAGGTCAATTCTCCTGCGCTTCTGATTGGCGCATGGCTGGTAACCGGCTTCCTCACCATCGTCGGTGCCTTGAGCTATGGCGAGCTGGCGGCGATGATGCCTCGCGCCGGCGGACAATACATCTACCTGCGGGAAGCGCTGGGGCCGCTCTGGGGATTTCTATACGGGTGGACCCTTTTCCTCGTGATCCAGACCGGAACCATCGCCGCCGTCGGCGTGGCCTTCGGCAAGTTTCTCGGCATTTTTTTCCCGGCGATATCTTCTTCAAACTGGATCGTGCATTTCTGGAAAGTCCCGCCCATTCACGTTGGGCCCATGGTTCTCGGCAACATGGAAACCGGGCTGAACACCCAGAATCTGGTTGCAATTCTGGTGGTGGTGGCGCTCTCGGTGATCAATATCTTCGGATTGAAAACCGGCGCGTTGATTCAGAACGTGTTTACCTTCGCCAAGATTTCCGCTTTGATGGGCCTGGTTCTTCTCGGACTCTTCCTGGGGCGGAACGCGCAGGCGCTGGCCGCGAACTTTCATGGAAACTTCTGGCGTAATGCCTCCCTGGGCGCGCAGCACGCGGTGCAGGTGGGTGTAGGCGGTCCAACCGTTCTGGTGGGCACGTTGACGATTCTGGCGGTAGCGCAGGTGGGCTCACTATTCTCTGCAGATGCATGGAATAACGTGACCTTCACCGCGGGCGAAGTGAAAAATCCAAGCCGCAATCTGCCTCTGTCTCTGGCCCTGGGCACCGGGCTGGTGATCGCACTTTACCTGGCATGCAACTTCGTCTTTCTCAACGGCCTTCCACTTGACGGCAGTCCTGCAGGCGCCACCATTCTCGAGCGCGGCATCAAGTACGCCACCGAGGACCGGGTGGGCACAGCAGCGATGTCGCAAATGCTGGGCGCAACCGGGGGACCCTGATGGCCCTGGCCATCATGCTTTCGACTTTCGGTTGTTGCAATGGACTGATCCTGGCGGGCTCGCGCGTGTATTACGCAATGGCCAAGGACGGATTATTTTTTCGGAATGTAGCCAGGCTGCATCCCGAGCACAAGACTCCCGCGGTTTCCCTGATGGTGCAGATGGTCTGGACCTGCATCCTCTGCGTTTCGGGAAGCTACGGGCAGCTGCTCGACTACATCATCTTCGCCGTCCTGGTTTTTTATATTCTTACGATTTTTGGTTTGTTCGTGCTGCGGCGGACGCGTCCTGATGCGGACCGGCCCTACAAGGCAGTCGGTTATCCGGTGCTGCCCGGAATTTATATTGTGATGGCTTTATTTATCGATATCGTACTATTGCGCTACAAGCCGCAATACACGTGGCCAGGGCTGATCATCGTGCTGCTGGGGATTCCGGTGTATTTCTTGTGGTCGAAGCGTTCGCACGAGAGCACGTTGTCATCATGAGCTCGTAGTCGAAGGACCCATAGCTGCGGCATGAGCAGAACTATAGGGGTCCTTCGACTTCGTAGGTTCGCTCGCCAGCGAGCGAACTTACTCCGCTCAGGAGGACAGAGCCGCACGGCAGAATTCAAGGAGAACCACTGCATGGCAAATATCTGGGCCAGAAAGCCGATGAACATGCTGTTGTCAGAATCCAGGGAGTCAGGCGAGCACAGCCTGAAGCGCACCCTGGGGCCCTTCCAGCTTACCGCGCTGGGAGTCGGCGCTGTCATCGGCGCAGGCATTTTTGTGCTCTCGGGTTTGGGCGCGCACTACGCCGGACCGGGTCTGATGCTTTCGTTTGTCCTTTCCGGAACTGGATGCGCCTTCGCCGCTCTCTGCTACGCAGAGTTCGCCGCCATGATTCCCCTGGCCGGTAGCGCTTACACGTACGCGTATGCCACTCTCGGAGAACTCTTCGCCTGGATTATCGGGTGGGACCTCACCCTCGAATACGCCATGGGCGCGAGTACGGTGTCGTCGGGCTGGTCGAACCACTTCATCGAGCTGCTCGATATTTTCCATATCAAGATGCCGCTGTGGCTGGCCTACGATCACTGGACCGGACTGCGCGCCGCGGAAAATATTGTGGCCCGGCAGATGGCTCAGGCTTCTGACGCTTCACTTCACCCCGGGACTCAAGCCTTCCTCAACAAAGTTTCGGACATCATTGCCACGCAGTCGCCGCAACTGGTGGAGCGCGCGCACACATTGCTGGACGCGCCGAAAATATTCGGAGTCGAAGTTGGCTGGAACCTGCCGGCGTTCGTAATCGCTCTGGTCATTACCGCCATTCTTGCCATTGGGATCAAAGAAAGCGCGCGCTTCAACTCCACCATCGTGGTGATCAAGGTGGCGGTGGTCCTGTTCGTGATCGGGCTCGGCTTCCGTTACGTGAGCGCCAGTAACTGGGGCGGCGACTGGAAGACGTTTGCTCCCATGGGGTTCTCCGGCATCGGCGCCGGGGCCGCGTATATTTTCTTTGCCTACATAGGATTCGACGCGGTTTCGACCACCGCGCAGGAAGCCAAGAATCCGCAACGCGACCTGCCCATCGGAATCATCGCTTCGTTATTACTTTGCACCGCGCTATATATCGCCGTCGCCGCCGTTCTCACCGGAATGGTGCCCTGGCGAGAAGTGAATATCGAAGCGCCAATCGCCCGCGCCTTCCTGGATCGCGGTCTGACGGGCGCTTCTCATATCATCACCCTGGGCGCGTTGGCTGGACTGACCAGCGTGATGCTGGTCATGCTTCTCGGACAAACCCGTGTTCTTTATTCCATGGCGAATGACGGCCTGCTGCCGCGAAAGTTTTTTGCGGATATTCATCCCAAGTGGCGCACGCCGTGGAAAAACACGATCATGGTGGGATTGCTCGCGGCCGTGGTGGGAAGCCTGGTGCCCATCGACGACATCGGCAAGATGGTGAACATCGGCACTCTGCTGGCGTTCGTGATCGTTTGTATCGCGGTGATCATGCTGCGGCGCACGGATCCCGATCAGCCGCGGCCCTTTTCGAACGCCCTGGGTCCCGGTGGTGCCGATCCTGGGCGTGATCTTTAATGGCTATATGATGTATCGGCTGGGATGGATCAACTGGGCGCGTCTGATTATCTGGCTGGCCATCGGTTTGGTCGTGTACTTCACATACGGCCAGAAACACAGCAAGGTGCAAGCCCTGCCGGAAAATTCCGGAAAGTAATCGCTGCGGCGATCGTTGGCCGTCGCTCTCGTTGGTCGTCCTCGACTATCGTCGGCCAGCGTTGGCCGCCGTTCAGAACGCAACGGCCAAACAAAACCTGTCATCCCGACCAGAGCGACGCGCAGCGAGCGTCGTGGAGGGACCTTGCGTTTTTTTTGTCGTCGATTGGGCGGTGTCCGGGGTAAGTGGCGGCCTTGATCATTCTGCTTAACGCAAGGTCCCTCCACTTCGCTTCGCTCCGGTCGGGATGACAGTGCTTGACGAGCTGGGGCCATCAACCAACGACCGCAACTACCATCAACCAACGACTATCGATCGAAGACCGGTGACAACGACCACAACTAACGACGATTGACTATCGACCAACTACCAACGACCAACAGACTTCGACCAACGACCAATCATGAAAATCGTCACCGCTGCCGAAATGCGTGAAATCGATCGTGTCACGAGCGAGCGCTTCGGTGTGCCATCGCTCACGCTGATGGAGAATGCTGGGACGGCGGTTGCGGAGTTTGTGATTTCGCGCTATCCCTCGGCCCGGCATATCGGAGTGATATGTGGCAAAGGGAATAATGGCGGGGACGGATTTGTTGCCGCGCGAAAACTGCAACAGTCGGGAAAAGATGTGCGCGTGCTATTGCTGGCGGAGCGATCGGAGCTCCGTGGCGACGCCGCGGAAATGTTCACCAGGCTGCCGGCGGCGCCGGTCATCGCGCCTTCGGAGGATTTGCTCAAGACCGAATCTGCGCGCGCCGTCTTCGATGCCGATGTATTGATCGATGCCGTACTCGGCACCGGCTTTCGCCCGCCGGTGAGCGGACTTTACGCCCGAGCCATCGCCGCTATGAATGCGGGTACGTCGCCGGTTGTCGCGGTGGACATTCCCTCCGGCGCGGATGCTGACGTCTTTGGCGAACAGGTGGGCGCTGTAGCCAGGGCAAACGCAGTAGTGACCTTCACTGCGCCCCGTCCCGCCCATGTTTTCGGCATGCTTGCCACAGGGCCGACGGTTGTCGTTCCCATCGGCTCACCTGAAGAAGCGGTCATTTCTTCGTTGCAGCTGAATCTCATCACTCCAGCGGACATCGCGCCTCTCATCGGTCCGCGCTCAGCGGTGGCCAACAAAGGAAATTTCGGTCATGTGCTGGTGCTGGGTGGCTCGACCGGCAAAGCGGGCGCGGCAGCGATGGCAGGAATCGCCGTTCTGCGTGCCGGCGCCGGCCTGGCAACCGTGGCCACGGCTAAATCGGTAATCGCTACCGTCGCCGGCTTTCATCCCGAGCTGATGACTGAGCCGCTCGACGAAACGGATGCCGGCAGTATTGCGCTTCAGCAAGGAAAGCTGGATAGTCTGGTCAAAGGCAAAACCGTGCTGGCTGTGGGTCCGGGAATTTCACGCCATCCTGATACTGCGGAGTTTGTGCGGGGAGTGGTCAAGAAATATCAGACGCATATTGTTCTCGATGCCGACGGTCTGAATGCTTTCGAAGATCGCACTTCGGAGTTAAAAGAAAAAGCCAGCTCACTCGTCATCACGCCTCATCCCGGCGAAATGGCCAGATTGATGAGTTCGACCATCGCGGCGGTACAGCATGACCGGCTCAACGTGGCGCGGACGTTTGCCCGCGAGCACAACCTGATTGTGGTTCTGAAAGGCAACCGCACCCTGGTCGCGCAACCCAACGGCACAGTGTGGGTCAACACCACCGGCAATCCCGGCATGGCGACCGGAGGCACGGGCGACATTCTGACCGGAATGGTATCGGGCCTGGTTGCGCAAAATCCCGATCGTGTCAGCGACGCGGTGATTGCCGCCGTTTACCTGCATGGCCTGGCCGGCGATGTGGCGCGCGAAACCATGGGTGAACATTCGCTGATCGCCACCGACCTGCTCACGAGTTTGCCCGAAGCTTTTCGACGAACCCGGCAGGCAGCGCTGCGGCCGTCAGTCGCAATCGGCTAGCCGGCGGTAACTCGGGGTAACCAGCTCCTATCCATCTGAGAAAATGTGACTTGGCTGCCTGGCGGAAACCACTGCGTACTCAAACAGTATGTGTGCCTTCCGTAACCTGCCTGCGCGCGGGAGGGCGTGAAATAGTTCTAGTCATGACACACTTTCCCCAAGTGCATCCTCAGCGCCGCTCACCTCGTATTCAGCTTGGCGGTTCAGTTCTGGCCCTGGTCATGTTGGAAGATGGGCAACGCGCCAAAGCAAAACTTCAAACCGTATCCGTAACCGGAGGACTGCTTCGCCTGGCAAAGTCGCTCAGCGAAGGAGATTTTGTCGAAGTCGCTTTCCAGACGCAGTCAGGGCCGGTAAGGGGCATGGCCGAAATGCTCACTCCGGTGCGCACTGCGCTCGAAGGATCGCTGCAGCCGTTCCGCTTCGTCGCGCTTGGCGATGACGACCATCGCGCATTGCGCATGGTGGTGGATTCGGCGGCGGACCGGAGTTTTCAGGGCATCCGGTCCACCCAGTGGACGACCCCGAAGACCTTTTAGCGACAGCCGCTATACTGATCACTCATATTCAGTATGGCGACACAAGAATTCACGACCCATTCGCCCGAGGAGACCATCGCACTCGGCCGCACCCTCGGGGCGCTGCTTGCTCCGCCCAAGCTGGTGCTGCTGCGCGGCGACCTGGGGGCCGGCAAAACCACGCTGGTCAAAGGAATTGCCGAAGCCTTCAAGGCTGCACCCGCAGAGGACGTCACCAGTCCGACCTTTACTCTGGTGCACGAATACCACGGGCCCCGAGCCAATCTCTATCACATCGATCTTTACCGGATTGACACGCCCCGCCAATTGGAGACCCTGGGAATCGACGACCTTATCAACAGCGACAGCATTCTCCTGATAGAGTGGGGAGAGAAATTCGAACGTTTCGAGCGTGAGCGTGATGTAGAGATTGCGCTTGAGAGAGTGAACCATCAATTTGATCAATCAGCGCCGAGTTCTGAAGATGACCGCCGCATCAGAATCAGCAGCATTTGAATGCAAAGGTGCTTTGAGTAATTTCAATTTTGCCTGCTTCCTGATTGTGGTCCTCGCGGCCGGAATCCAGGTCTGCCATGCTCAGGCCACCGCGCCGCCCGCCGACCAACCTGGCGCCGGTCAGGCGCATACCCAGAAACGTGAAGATTCCTCCACCCAGCCATCCGGACACGACAAGATGTTCGGAATAATGCCCGCCTACGGGATCGTTGAGGCCGGCATGCAACCGCCTCCGCTGACCACCGGGCAGAAGTTCAAGCTGGCGGTGCAATACCTCAATCCTTACACTTTTGCTTTCGTTGCGGTCGAGGCGGGTGTGAACCAGGCGCGCAACACCCCCAGTGAATACGGACAGGGAGCGGAAGGTTACGGCAAACGATATGGCGCGGGATTTGCCGATGGTTTGACGGATGGTCTATTCGTAACCGGAGTTTACCCTTCCCTACTGCACCAGGATCCCCGCTATTACCGGCTGGGCGAAGGAGGCTTCTCGCGCCGAACCTGGTATGCAGCTACCCGTATCCTGGTCACGAAGCAGGATTCTGGACGCAATGCGTTTAACTACTCGGAAGTGCTCGGCAGCTTTTCGTCGTCCGCGCTGGCGGTCACTTACTATCCCAGGAGTCAGAGAAATTTTTCGGATGTTGCAGAGCGCGCGGGAGTACAGTTTGCCTTCGATGCCGGATTCAAGTTACTGAAAGAATTTTATCCAGACATTCAGCGCAAACTATTCGGCAAGAGAAACCAGCGTTAGCTGCTGGGCGAAACTAAAAGCCCATGATGTTGTAACCGCAGTCGACGTAAATGACTTCGCCGGTGATCCCAGAACTGGCATCGGACGCCAGGAACACACCCGTCGCGCCTACTTCGTTCACATCCACATTTCTCTGTAGCGGTGCCCGTTCCGCGTGCGCTTTCAACATCTCTCCCAGGCCGGAAATACCACGAGAGGCAAGAGTCTTTATCGGTCCCGCCGAGATGGCGTTGACTCGAATTTTCTTTTTCCCCAGATCGTAGGCCAGATAGCGGACGCTGCACTCTAATGCGGCTTTGGCCACGCCCATGACGTTGTATCGCGGAACTACGCGTTCTGCCCCGTAGTAAGTCATGGTCATGATGCTGCCGCCATCTTCCATGAGGGGCGCCGCGCCGCGGGCTACGGCGATCAGGGAATATACGCTGACGTCGTGAGCGATACGAAAGCCCTCGCGAGAGGTGGCCAGGAATTCGCCTTTTAATTCCTCTGCCGGTGCGTAAGCGACGCTGTGCACTACCACATGCAACTTGCCGTAGCGCTCCTTGAGTTGAACGAAGAGCCGGTCGATGGCCGCGTCATCGCTCACGTCGCACATAAAGCTTTCAGCGCCCGGCAACGACGCGATCAAGTCCCTGGCTTCGAGTTCCAGACGCTGGTTCTGATAAGTCACGGCCACGGTGGCGCCGGCCTGATGCAATCCCTGGGCGATCGACCAGGCGATTGAGCGCTTGTTGGCAACGCCGAATACAACCGCAACTCGACCTTCGAGGCTGAATAACATGCAACGCTCCTCACTAAAGCTTGCAAGAGTAACAGTTTAGAGTCCCAATTTCCCCTTCTCAGGACACTGAGAACCGAGAACCAGGATCTGAAAACTGATTTGAAGAATCAGAATGAAACTAAAACCTGAATCCGAAGCCGCAATCGAAAAAAATCTAATCACCCTTTGCCGCATTGATTTCAAGAACCGGAGCCGCCACCGGCCACACCGCAGTGACAAAAGCCACGGCATACACCATACCGATGATTGAAAAGCCGGCGACAAGGTTCCACTGTGCAATCGCGCCGACCAGAAATCCGAGAACGATCTGCAGTAACGTGCCGGCAAAATAAAAAGTGTTCTGCACACGCCCCATAAAGTGTTGCGGCACCTGTTCCATGATGCTGGTGTTCATGGCTACGCCGCTCACCCCGCGCCCCGAACCCATGATGGCATAAACTGCCACCGCCAGTGCCAGCCAGGGAGAAAGCGGAGCCACGGTCATCGAAATCGCCAGCAGGCCCATGGAAATTGCAATCGAACGGCGAGCGCCCACCGATGCGATCAGCAGCGGAGCATAGAGCGCGCTGACAAACGCTCCCGTACCCCAGCCCGCGTTGAGCCAGCCATAACCCACCGCCCCGGCGTGAAATACGTTGTCGCTGAGGGGAGCGGTGACCACCACGCCGGTCATCATCGCGCCAAGAAACAGAGACCAGCTTATTCCCAGTGTGACCACGGGGCGATGACCGCGAAGAAAATCTATCCCTTCCCGCATCTCGCGTACAAAACGGCCCACCGCGGTTTCCGCGGCCACGATGTCGGCGTGCAGTTCGGCTGGACGCGGCACCACGTGGCGGCCCTTGCGTACTCCCAGGTAAAGAAGAAATGACACCAGGTAGGTGGAGAAATCAATCAGCAGCACGCCGCCCAGCCCGATGTGGTTATAGACAAATCCCACGATCGATCCGGCGATCAGCCATCCGCCCTGAATTCCCGCCAGCAGAAAAGTGTTGGCGTGTACGAACTCTTCTCCGGGCGTCAACTCCTGGATAAGAGCAGTGATCGTCGGCCAGAACATCCAGAAGCCGGCCGCGACCAAGGTGTTCATCAGATAAAGTTCCCAGACTTTGACCTTGCCCCGGAAAGCCAGGATAGCGACCACGAGAATGATGACCGCGCGAGCGGCGTCGAGCATCATCACCAGCCGGCGCCGGTCTTCGCGGTCGATGAGCACGCCGGTAAAAGGCAGCATCAGCATGGCGGGCAATGTCTGCAGCACAGCAAACGTCCCCAGCGCGACTTCGGAGTGGGTGGCCTGCAGAATGTACCAGGCCACGGCGGCGGAATTCATGCCGCTGCCCAGCATGGAAATCATGTTCGCGCCGAAAACATACCGCAGCGCTTTCTTCTGCAGAATCGAACGCATGTATCAAATGTAAATGATTGAACGTGAGCCGCCAATGCAGGCAGGTGCGCGAAGCTTGTGGTTTTTCTTCGTGTCCGCTGCGAAATCCTTGGCGGCCTTTGCGGTCAAAAGCTTTTGGTCCCAAGCGAACGAACCACTATTGCTTCCCGCGATGCGCCGAGGAGATCTGAACCTGGCTCGCCTTCCAAAATAAATAAACCGCCAGAAGAATCATCTCCGGCTCGATGGCGTGTTTATAACGGGCAAAGGGGTTCACTAAATAGTAGGGCAGAGGATAGATGAGCAGAAAGCAGGCCAGCAGAAATCCCTCCGGCATTCGCTTTCTCACGGTAAGCCACAGGCCGGCGAAAGCGAAAGCGGCGGGAAGAATAAACATGAGATGCCGGGCGACGCTCAAGTCATAGCCCAGCACAATGTCAGTCTGCGGAGGCCCGATCCAAAAATAGACGATGCGTTCGAGGGTAAAACGACAAAAGTCTCCGGGATGTTGGCGAACGAATTCATGAACCTGCTGATTCTTTTCCTCCATGAATCGCATTTCACCCAGCTCCTGAAATCTGCGCATGGCTTCGGGATCGTTTCCCGGATGCTCGCTCCGTGTCCAAAGCCCGGACGACTGATTGTTGTTCGCCATGTGCATTTCGAGGGGAAGATTGTCGCGCACAAAAACGAATTTGCCGAAGACGTTGTAATTGCGCACCAGCCATGGGCTGATCACGAAGCCGGCGGCCAGAACGCACAAAACCACGCCTGAAACCTGCCGCCGCGTTCGCGGCAGACGCCACAACAGGTAAATCAGAAATACTGGAAACAGGGAGAGCACTGCCGTGTTGGTCAAAGCCAGCAAACCCCAGAGCATTCCGAAACCGATCCACATTTGTGGGCGCGGCGGCTTGTCTGCCATCCGCAGCGTGAGGAGGAACGCGAGGCTCAGCAGGAATGCGCTGAGACTCATCTCCCAAACCACCCGCACCGGCCAATAGATCGCGTAGGGGAACAACGCCCAGGTCCAGGCAGTCGCCCGCGCCACGGTTTCGCCGTAAATCTTTTCCGCGATTCGATAAAGCGTGAGACATGTCAGCGCGGAAAAAATGCTGTTTAAGGTCAGGATGACCCATGCGGAAAGATTGCTGTAGACCCCAAACAGCTTAAAAACGCCGGCCAGAATATAGGGATAAACCGGCGGCGCCCAGGCGCTGGGTCCGGTGTTTAAATCGGTGGGAGAGCTGAAGCCCTGTCCGAGCGCAATCGAGCGCGCGATTCTCCCCATTTCCCATCCAAACTGAAAATGATCCCGCCGGGGCGTGATGCGATAGGTGTGGCCGATGGTGATCACCGCCAGGCGCAATAAGAAAGCGGTGAGAACGATATAGAGGATGGAATGAGTCCAGGATTGAGAGGCTTGACGGACTGTGGATGGTTTCTGCGCGGCTGCCGGCGAGTCGGTCCGCTCGCGACCCTGCATTCGCCAAGACTAGCACACGATTACGCTGCTGGCGCCCACATCGTCCGCAACGCTGCCGCACGAGCGAGGGCGCTCGCGCCTACACTGTTCGGAATGCTGCCGCACTGACAACACCGTTAGTTTTGACGTCATCCTGAGCCCGGCGCCAGCCGGGAGAAGGATCCGGCGTGCAGCGGAACCAAGCTGCGAGCTCGCCTGCATCCTGCGAAATGCTGCAGCACGAGCGAGGACGCGGAAGCACGTTCTGCAGTCCGATCTTGGACCGGCGTGGGACTTCGGACATTGAGGGCCACTTTCAAGGAGTTTGGCCTTGACGATTGGAGGGGTCTTTGGCGGTCCACGCCAGATCCTTCACGGCCTGAAGGCCGTTCAGGACGACGTCAACTTCAAAGTATGCACGAAACTCCCGAAAATTCTGACGGTCAACTTCAGAGAGTACGCAGACAATACCGTGAATTTTGACGTCATCCTGAGCCCGGCGCCAGACGGGAGAAGGATCCGGGGTGCAGCGGAACCAGTATGAGCTCGCGCCCACATCGTCCGCAACGCTGCCGCACGCGCTAGGGCGCTCGCGCCTACATTTTTGTTTTAGTGTTTTACCAGATCGTCGGAAAGCAGAAGCGCCTTGGAAGCCAGGGTGTGGGCGCGCTGGAGGTCGCCAGTCTTCTCCGCGGTCTGGGCCTGTTCCATATATTTTCGAATCTGTCCGATGCTGTCCTGCTGAGTTGAGTTCAATTGACGGGATGAAATCTGTTTCAGGTTGGAATCGGTCGCGGCCAGCAACTCCGAAGTGTTTTTCTCCGGATTTGAAGTTTGTACTGGAGTTGCGCCTGGGGACAACTGGAGGACAGGATCCCCGGTGCCGCCGTTCTTGATAACCTTCTTGTCGGAGTCGTCCGGAGTCGGATCCGCGGGGGCAGGGTGCGGATTCTTGCGGCGCCTTTTTTTTGTCGATGCCTTGCCCGGGGATGCTGGTTTGGCTTCAGTTTTTTTCGCAGGTGCTTCCGATGCCGGTTTTGGCGAGTCCTGCGTGGGCGGCGGTGCCTTGGAGGTGGGCGGATCCGGCGGCGCCATAGTCTGAGGCGAGCCCTGAGCGGGAGCTGAAGTCGCATCCGGCGGCTGGGTTTCCTGGTTCATCTGCGGAAATCGAGCTGGCACAGCTACGGCGGCGACCGATAAAGTCGTCAATCCGAAAAGTCCGAGAACCACGGCCAGATAGGTATTCATGAGAAACCGGATTTAACTAATGCCGCTTCCTGAAGAAGGATTGTACTGCGGCCCCGCGATTGGGGCACCCCGCAACGACCCCAATTTACACCACTCTCACATCTCACCCCGCTTAACTTCGAGCCGCAGCTTCCTGAAGCGCCTTCAATCGAGACTGAACCAGGGGCAGCCGCAGGCGGAAAGTCGTACCCTCGCCGTCAACGGATTCAAAATCCACCGAGCCGTAGTGCCACTGCAGAATCTGATAGGTCTGGGCCAGGCCGATCCCGGTGCCTTCCTTTTTAGTGGTGAAGTACAACTCAAAAATCTTGTCCTGCGCGTCCGTCGGAATCCCGCTGCCCTGGTCGCGAATTTCAGTGACGACCATATCATCCTCCCGGCGCGCCGAAACCGTGAGCCTGCCTCCATCGGGCATGGCTTGCACCCCGTTGAGCACAACATTGAGGATTGCCTGTTTGATAAAGTCGGTATCAACTTTCACCATCAGAGGCTGAGACGGAAGGTTGCAACTGATGTCGACCCCATGCCGCCCCGCATCCGGGCCCGCCAACTGTACTCCGTCTTCAAGCAGCCGGCGAAGGTCGGTTTCTTCCAGGTGCAAATCGCGGGGACGGGTGAAATCCACCAGGATCTGAACCACCCGGTCCAGACGATGAATCTCGCTGCCGATAATGTCCATATGCCGGCGCGTGTCCGGGTCGACCTGGCGCAGCTTGCCCTGTAGTAATTGCAGATGCAGAACAATGGCGTTGATGGGATTCTTTACCTCGTGGGCCACCCCTCGCGTGATCCGGCCGTTGGCCGAGAGGCGGCGGGACATTTCGATTTCGTCTTCGATGCGGCGAACCGATTCGGCATCGCGCATGGTCAGCAGGGCGCCGATCTGCGTTTCTTTTTCGCGAATGAAATCGAGCGAAATCTGGACTCGTTTGCCGCTGGGAAATTCGATTTCCCGCGGAGCCACCGGGCTGCGCCGTTCGAACGATCGCAACAGCAGCACGCCGAACTCGGATTCCGAAGAAAAAATCTCCTTGGCCGTCCGCCCCAGCAATTCTCGACGGGGCCGTCCTATGAACTTTTCCACCGAAGCACTGACCAGCACCACCCGTGAGTCGCGGGTGAACAGCATCAGGCCGTCCTGCAAATTGCCCATGATCTGATCGACATTGTCTTTGAGGGCGGAGAATATTTCCTTCGCATCCCGCATCTGGCGGCCCAGGTGCGCGATCTTCAGACTGACCATGCCGTATTCGTCGTGTCCCGCATCGGGTTCGCCGACGGAGGCTTCGGTGCCGCCTGAAGTCACGGTATCCAGGCTGCGATTGATCTGCTCCAGCGGCCCCAGAGCAATATGCGAGAGGCCGGCGGCGAGTATCAGGGAGAGAAAGATTGCGATGCTGGAAAATATGACCGCTTGCCGCAGCCGCGGGGTCAGCTCGTTTTTCAGAAACACTGTCGAAACCCCTACCCGGATGCTGCCGAAGTGCGCGCCTTCCAATTGAAGAGGGATGCGCACGTCGTACACTGTGGGCGGGTTATAGACCATGCGGAACTGGCGGCGAAATTTCGCGTTCTCCACCTGGTGAAAATCGGGACGGTCAGGAACCAGTTTGCCTACCAGATCGGGATTGGTATGCAGGATGGCCTTGCCGTCGCTGTTGACGATGGCGGCGTCGTAGATGATGGGCCAGGTTCCCACCACAGATTCGAGGAAGTTATTCAGATCGCGATCGGTTCCCAGGTAATAGGCCACCGCCCGGTGCATGGCTTGCGGATTGGTGGTGTCCACCTTGGTGCTACTCAAATCCGGAGCTGCATTCGCCGCCAGGTAGGCAAGATTGGAAGTCAGTTGCGCCGCGGACTCATACGCCGTGGTCACGCGCTGCCGCAGTAGTTCCGAAATATACAGATAGGAAAACGCCAGCACCATCACGGCGACCATGAAAGTAATAGCGAGGACGATTTTGGTTTTTCGGCGCATGGGTGAAACAGCTTCTGGCTTCTAGCTCTAGCTCCCAGCTACTACCTGCCGATAGGTTCGAGTGCGTTCGAATTGCTACGTCGGTAGTCCTCTTGTTTTCAGGAATGCCGTTTTAACTCGACCCTTGGCATCCCCGAATCGGTTCTAGCGAGAAGCCAGAGGCCAGAAGCTAGAATCTAGAGCCAAACTTTTCTACTCTTCCCTCACCAGAGCCGCATCGGCGGTTGCGTTGCCGTACTCCTTCAGCTTGTTGTGCAGAGTTTTCAGGCTGATGCCCAGAATCTCCGCCGCTCGGGTTTTGTTGTTGTTAGTGGCCTCGAGCGTTTTCAGGATCAGCAGTTTTTCAGCTTCCTCGACCGTGGTCCCCACGCCCAGACGTACAGTGTCGGAGTCCTCCGCCGAACTTCGCAGGCTGGATTGGCCGAATCCTGGCGGCAAATGCTTGGTTTCAACTACCGCGCCGTCGCACACGATGATGGCCCGCTCCAGCGTGTTGCGCATTTCGCGCACGTTGCCGGGCCACGAGTAATTCTGGAACGCATTGAGGACCGCCTCGCTTACGCCTGCAACTTTGCGTCCGTGTTTCTCGTTCATGTCTTCGAGCAGAGCCTGCACCAGCTCGGGAACATCTTCCTTGTGGTCACGCAGCGGCGGCATATGGATATTAAAAACGTTCAGGCGGTAATAAAGATCGTTGCGCAGTTCTCCGCGAGCCACGGCTTCTTCCGGAACTTTGTTGGTTGCGGCCAGGACCCGGACATCCACCGTGGTTTCCACCTTGCTGCCCAGGCGGCGCAGTTTGCGATCTTCAAGCACGCGCAACAGCTTGGCCTGGGTGGCGACCGGCATCTCTCCGATCTCATCGAGCAGCAGGGTTCCACCTTCGGCCAATTCGAAGCATCCGGTACGCCGCTCGAGCGCGCCGGTGAAGGCGCCTTTTTCGTGGCCGAAGATTTCGCTTTCGATCAGGGTTTCAGGAATCGCCGCGCAATTGATGGGAACAAATGGTTTGCTTCGCCGGGGACTGAGTTCATGAACGGTGCGGGCCACCAGCTCTTTTCCGGTACCGCTGGCGCCGGTTATCAGGACCGACGCCGTACTGGGAGCGACCATTTCGATCAGGTGAAAAATCTCCTGCATTTTCTTGGACGACCCGATCAGGCTGCCCAATGACCCCGCATCGCGCAGTTTTCGGCGCGTAACTTCGAGTTCCGCCCGAGTTCCCAGAAGCGAAGAGGCGTTTTGCAGGATGGTGCGCAGCCGGTTGGTATCGATCGGTTTGGTGATGTAGTCATACGCGCCCATGCGCATGGCCTGCACCGCGCTGTCGATCGTGCCTTGCGCCGTTACCACGACTACGGCCATCGTCTGAGCGTCGGTGGCCAGCTTTTCTAAAAGTTCCAGGCCGCCCATGCGCGGCATTTTCATGTCGGTGACGACGATTGAGGGCGCCCACGCCGTGACTTTTTCCAACCCTTCCGCTCCATCTCTCGCGGTTTCAGCTCGATATCCCCAGCTGCTGACGAGTTCGGCCAGGCCGGTCCGCTCGTTTTCTTCGTCCTCGACGATTAAAACCTTTTCATGGTTCATAGTGGGCAGCAGCCATTATTGAGGCTTTCCGCGTCGTCTGCAAGCCGGGTAGCCTGCGCTCCGGTTTTGGCGCACGCAGACTCTAACCGGGCAACTCTCCTCCGATACTCAGATTCGAAGCAATGCCCCAATTGCGAAAAGCTGGGAGTATATCAATCTGAGACACTTAGCTATGTCCCAAAGGGGTTATCGAGCTTGGTGAAAAATTCATCAGCGGCTTGATTTGAGCTCGACGTAGGGTAAAATCATGGCCCATACCAAAAGAGGTACTGGTTCCCACGCAAACTCCCGGCCTTACCTAGATAGAGCGTGGACGCAGATTTATATTTGAACGAGTTTTTGGAGGATTGCATGTCGCTTCGTCGATTGTTGTGTGGAATTTTCTTGAGCGTTTTAGCTGTGTTGCTGATCTCGGCTAACGTTGTTGCACAAGATGAGACCACTCCGAAAGTAGAAATTTTTGTGGGCTACCAGTGGCTGCATCCCGGCGCCACGGTACCAGCTCCTTTTTCCAACCCGAATGCTCCGGTGCCTCTGAAAGTCGGAGACATTCCGCAGGGCGCGGGCGCGAGTTTCAATTACAACTTCACTCCCCATTGGGGACTGGAAGCTGATTACGGCGGAAACTCGAACAAGAATGGTACCGAGAACACGGTTTCGATCGGACCCCGTTTTGCGTGGCGCAACGAAGGAGTGACCTTCTTCGCGCACACTCTGCTTGGGTACAACCGGCTGACGGTTCCCCTGGTCGATACCAGTAACGGCATTGGCGCAATACTGGGCGGCGGAATGGATCTTAACGTCTGGCGGCGGTTGTCGCTGCGTGTTTTTGAAGCCGATTATGTGTGGGCCAATCACAATTTTGCCGACGAAGCAGGGCCTGCGTTTCCCGACTTGCGCCGACCTCAGCTGAGCGGTGTGCGGCTGCGCACCGGTTTGGTTTTCAACTTCGGTTTCCCAAATCCTGTCGTACCGGCAGCGAGCTGCTCGGTTCAACCCAGCGAAGTGATGGTGGGCGAACCGGTGACGGCGACAGCGAGCCCGAGCAATTTCAATCCTAAGCACACCGTGAGCTACAACTGGGCCAGCACGGGCGGGAAGCTCACCAGCAAGGACAACACTGCAACCGTAGACACCAACGGCGTTGCCGGGGGCAGCTACACAGTTACCGCTCGCGTCAGCGATCCGAGAATGAAGAAGGGCGGCGAAGCAAGCTGCACCGCCACATTCACGGTGAAAGAGCCGCCGAAGAATCCTCCGACGATGTCATGCTCGGCGAATCCGACAACGGTTCAGACCGGAACCCCGTCGACCATCTCATGCACTTGCACCAGCCCGGACAGCGTGCCGGTGACGGTGGGTGGATGGACGGCCAGCGGTGGCAGCATCACCGGCGATGCCGGAACTGGCACCCTCAACACCACGGGAGCTTCGCCGGGAACGATTACGGTGAGCGCGACCTGTACTGACTCGCGCGGTCTCACGGCGTCGTCTTCGAGCACAGTGACGGTAGAGAATCCTCCGCCACCGCCGCCCGAAGCCAGCAAGCTGAGCGAGTGCGATTTCCCCAACAAAGTGAAACCGTGGCGCGTGGATAACACCTGCAAGGCCGTGCTGGACGACGTTGCCCAGCGGCTGCAGCACGATCCCGACGCCAAGCTGGTAGTCGTGGGCAATGCCGAACCCGGCGAGAGACGCAAGAATCTCGCGGGCGAACGCGCCGTCAATTCGAAGGCATATCTGTCAGGTGGCGAAGCCAAGCAAGCCATCGACGCCTCGCGGATTGAAACGCGTACCGGCAGCGCCGGCACCAAGACCGCCGAATACTGGGTGGTCCCGGCCGGTGCAACCTTCTCGGCTCCTGGAACCGAGGTGGTGGATGAGTCGGCCGTGAAAGCGGTTCCGGATCATCCGGCTGCAGGCAAAAAGAAGGCAGCTAAGCCCAAGGCACAATGATGGTTAGCTGATAGTGGCCGGCCGAGTTTCATACTCGACCGGCCTTTTTTGTCTGGTCTTCGGTAACTTGAAAAGACGGTATTACGCTGTCACTCTCACCCGCGAGCGTACTATTTTTCGCCAGGGGCAAATTCAACCTATGATTTCACGCGCGATTCGGATGATTTCTCGTAAATCATTGATTACATTAGTCGTGGCAATGCTTTCCGTCACTGCCCTGTGGGCTGGTCAATGGACCGCTCTGGGTCCGGATGGGGGCGATGTCCGAAGTCTGGCTTTCGACCCGCAGAATCCCGACCGCATTTATCTCGGGACCAGCACGGGCACGCTGTTCCTGTCGCTGGATGGTGGACACAACTGGTCTCGTCTGGCGCACCTGGGGGACGATGACAACGTCCTCGACCACATTGCTATCGATCCGCAGAACCCCAAACACATTTACGTCTCCGCCTGGAGCGTGGTCAACCAGCAGGCGGGTGACGTTTACCGCTCGCATGATGGCGGCAACAACTGGGAAGCGATGCCAGCGGTGCACGGCAAATCGGTGCGCGCCATGGCAATCGCCGCTTATGATTCCGACGTTCTGGTGATTGGCGCCCTCGACGGTGTCTTCCGTACAAAAGACGGTGGCAAGAACTGGGACCGTATCTCTCCGGTGAAGCAGGCGGACGATCTGAAGAACGTCGAGTCACTCGCGCTTGACCCCAAGAATCCCGATGTGGTCTATGCGGGTACCTGGCACCTGGCGTGGAAGACTGATGACGGTGGCGCCAACTGGCACCGCATTAACAAGGGCATGATCGATGACTCGGATGTGTTCTCGGTCATCGTCGATTCGACCAATCCTTCGGTCGTATATGCCAGCGCATGTTCCGGAATTTACCGGAGCGACAGTGCCGGCGATCTTTTCCGTAAACTGCAGGGTATTCCGTTCTCCGCGCGCCGCACCCGTGTTCTGAAGCAGGACCCGAAGGATCCGGCAACCGTTTATGCCGGCACCACCGAGGGTTTGTGGAAGACCATCGACGGAGGCAAGAACTGGAAGCATGTCACCAACTCTGAAGTCGTGGTCAACGATGTTCTGATCGATCCGCGCAATACCAGCCGGGTGCTGCTGGCAACTGACCGCAGCGGCGTGCTGGCCAGCAATGATGCGGCGCAGACCTTTAGCGCTTCGAATCACGGCTACGCTCATCGTTACGTCAGCGCAATTCTGGCCGACCCGAACGATTCCAACAACATCCTGGTGGGTGTGGTGAACGATCGCGAGTTCGGCGGCGTCTTTTCCACTCGCGATGGCGGGCAAAGCTGGCAACAGAAGAGCGCGGGACTGGGCGGACGCGATGTATTCGCACTGCAGCAGATTCCCAATGGCGGGTTGATCGCCGGCACCAACAAAGGCATCTTCCTGCTGGATCGCAGTTCCAGCCAGTGGCGGCCCAGCAACACAATCGTGACCGAGAAGCCGGGCACACGCGTGGTAGCGAAGGCAAAAAAGGGAGCCAAAAAGGTTCCGGCCACAGTCGCGGTACGTTCCACGCTTGACGCCAAAGTCAGCGACATCGAAGTGACACCCAAGCGCTGGCTGGCGGCTACTTCATCCGGCCTTTATGTCAGCACGGACCAGGGTAAGACCTGGACCGGCGGCCCGGTGATGGGCAAGAGTGACTTCGTTGCGGTCGAGTCCAGAGATGAACTGGTGGTGGCCGCGACCCGCACCAACGTTCTCTATTCTTCGAACAATGGAGCGACCTGGCAGCAAGCGCCTTTGTCCTCCTACATCACCGCCATTCATGGGGTGACGCTCACGCCGGACGGAGAAATTCTGATTGCTTCCCGCGAAGGCGCCTTCCGCAGTGCGGATTCGGGCGCGACCTGGGAGCACATCGTGAATGGACTTCCGGACAAGAACATCAGCTCAATCGCTTATGACCAGAGCAAGAAGCGCCTGCTGGCTACCAGCATCGCTACCGGGGTCATCTTCGAGAGCAAGGACGGCGGCCGCAAATGGCATCGCGGTCCCGATTCCGGATATCCGCTGCGCCGGGTCAGCGTTGTGCGAGGGCGGTTCGTCGGAGCCACTCCGTTCGATGGTCTGATCGTGCAGCCGGAGAATGAAGCGGCCAGCGCTTCAATCGGCGGAGGAACTTCCGAGTAATTAAGCGCAGAAACTTATGTCACGATGGAGGAGCGGGCTATCTCGCTCCTCTTTTTTATTTGCGGGAAGTGCGCCACGGATTTCACGGATCTTCACGGATTAAAACCTTGTTTTGCTTTATCCATGGTTCTGTTCAAATGCGTGGCTCTTTGGCGAAGGTGTGCGCGGTTGCGGGAAGTGCGGCCACGGATTTCACGGATCTTCACGGATTAAAACCTTGTTTTGCTTTATCCGTGGTTTTGTTCGAATGCGTGGGTTTCGCGAAGGTATGCGCGGTTGCGGGAAGTGCGGCCACGGATCTCACGGATCTTCACGGATTAAACCTTGTTTTGCTTTATCCGTGGTTCTGTTCAAATGCGTGGCTCTTTGGCGAAGGTACGCGCGGTTGCGGGAAGAGCGCTACGGACTGACGTATCGTCACGGACTAAGTCTCGTTATGTTTTATCCGTGAAGATCCGTGAAAATCCGTGGCGCAGTTCGAGGCGCTTTGCGTGCAATAAGTACACGGCCTGCAGGAGTTACGTCACCAAGTTGCTGATAAATCGGTATTGCAGGATGGCATCCAGTTTGCGACTTGTGGGGAAGTGGTGGGGCGCGGCAGGATTGTTTTATGAAGTTGTCTAACGGGTGTTGGCGGAACGGCGCCGGGTTCTCCGTTCTGCTGTTGGGGATTGTTC
Organism: Terriglobia bacterium; assembly: GCA_963733545.1. GTDB lineage: Bacteria > Acidobacteriota > Terriglobia > Terriglobales > Acidobacteriaceae > JAIQFF01. Next base: position 438,579 of record CAVTDQ010000007.1, on the reverse strand, counting down.
TGGGTGGCTGTTCGCAGCGTGAAAGCCTTCCCACGGCGGAAGCGAACTCGTTGCCGGATCAGCATTTGCCTTTTGAAGGCACCTCCGACAAGACTGGATTTTCTCCCACCGGCGCGCCGATGCCGGTCATAATCCCGGCTGGAACTCCGCTCACGATCCACTTGCGATTGGCTTTATCAAGCGCAAGCTCGCGACCGGGCGATCCTTTCGATGCGGAGCTCGACGAACCTATCCTGATTCACGGACGGACGCTGGTTTCGAAAGGCACAGCTTTGTCCGGCCGAGTGCTCGATGCAAGAGCTTCGGATCGATTTCAGGAGCCAGGCTATCTGCGTCTGGCCCTGACCGCGATTTCGGTGGAGGGAAAGTCGATTTCCATACAAACCTCGAGCATCTTCATGAAGCGCGGCTCGCACGAACAGCGCAACCTGACGATTGTGAGCGATGGATCGGGAAAGAAAAACACACTGATCGGGGCATCGGTTGACACTCCCGGGGCAACCTACGCTACCGGCAGCATGGACGTCGGGGTCGCGCCCGAGCGCCAGCTAACCTTCAGGCTGGCTCAGCAACTCCCACTCTAAACAGAAAATATTGGCGTCGTCGAGCTAGAGCGTGTTCATGAACGCGATCAGGTCATTCTTTTGATCTGCGCTTAACAGCATGTTGAAACGCTGCTGGTAAAAGTTGAGTACGTCCAGCAGGGAGTTGGCCGCGCCATTGTGGAAGTACGGGGCGCGTGCGGCCAGGCCGCGGAGGCTGGGAATTTTGAACTTGCCGATATCGGCGCATTTGCCGGTGACCATGGCACGGCCCAGATCGGCTACCAGTACCTGGGTACCGTCATTGCACTGGACTCCATAGAGCGGCAGATTCCCCAGGGCGGCGCCGGCTCCGATGTTCATCATCAAGGACGACGAGTTGCCGCCGACGTTTGGAGTGTTGTGGCAGGTTGAGCATGTGCCCACGATCTGGGATTGCCCCTGCACATCGTTAAACCCCGGAACCGTCGAAATGGTAATTGGGAAAGTGTTGAATAAAACCTCGCCGCGCGCGACCGCCTGCTGTGCTTCGGCTTCGTTGCCGGCAGCTGCAGTCCAGTTGCTGTAGAGATTGAACACGTTAGGATCGAAGCCGGCCCCCGAGTTCATTCCTGCCGAGAAAGTCTGCGTCGAGAGGAATTGCGGTCCTCCGTTTGCTCCCTGCGCGGTTAAATCTCCGGCCAGGCTATCTTGCGACTGGGCGGTGAACAGCGAACTCTCCAGACTCACGATCTGCTGCAGCTGTGCATCAGTCGGCGGAGTGGTGGGACGCGCATGAGTCATGGTGGCGTCGCGAGCCTGACTTTGCAGATCGGGCTCCCGCCCATCCCACATGATTGCCGTCGCGAACTTCAGATTGGTGGCGGGAAGCGGCCGCCGGTAAAAGGCCGGATGGGCAGCCGAAGTTTCCGCGCACTGGTAAGGATCGCTGACCGAGACGATGCCGAACTCGGCGTTCGCCGGAAGCGGTATCGACATTCTTATAAGACCGGAATTGAGCAACAGGCTGTAAGCCGAAGTCTTGGCCTGAAACGTGGATACATCGGCGGTGGGACAATTGGCCGCGTCGATGGGGTCGAATATCGAGTCCGCGCCCTGACTCGACTGGAAGGTCTGCTGCAGGTGTGCAGGGGTGACGCTCCATCCATCAGTCGAGTCGTGGCAACTGGCGCATGATCGCTGGTTTGTTCCCAACTTGGCAAAAAAAGGATTGGTGCGATCAATCTCCTGATGACTGAAGGTTTCGACGGTCCCGCTGGGGTCGACGAAGGTCTCCTGAAATGAAGTGGGCGGCGGAGTCGGCGGAGTGACTTTGGGCGGTTGGGTTGGCGCACTTCCGCCCCCGCCGCATGCTGTGAAGCTCGACGCCAGCAAACCGATAACCGCGAGCAAAACCTTATTTCGATTCATTTGCGACAGGGCCCTTTGTGTTTACGGTCGCCTTATGGCGATCCATTTATGGCGATCCATCATCGCTTGCGAAAGCCTGAACTTTTATGGAGACGGCAACCGGGGAGGAACTTCACAGTACCACACGAAGAATAGAAATCAATCCCCCGAACGGGCGGCTTTCCGATCTTTTTTGTGACGTCCTTAACATATTGAAACAACAAGTGGAAACGCTGCATCCCTTGACCGGAGAAAGCGCAGAGTATTAGCCAGGAACAGGAATTCTCAGGGCGAAGCGCGCAATCTTTTTCACTCCTTCTGGTGAAGCTCAGGGCCGGGTTGCGGCGCCGTCTCGCAATGTTCTCCCGTCACATCGAGCTGTGACCTCTGTCCTTAGCAGTTGCTTCGCCACCGCTTAGACTTCCCGAAATGAAGAAATCGTTTGTGGGCCGGCATGGGACATCCCGAAATGGAATGGGATACGTCCTTCGAGGTAGTGACCGCCCCATTTGGTTCCTTCCCAAAACGTGCATTGTGCCTAATGCTTTCGATTACCGAAGTGCGACACCAGGGGTTCGGGTTTGCCCTCTCCGCGGCCGGAGACGGCAGGCGACCGAGGCGATGAGCGGGAGGGATTAGTGGATCATGCCAGCAAAAAAGAAGATCGGGACAAAATGACTGGTGCCAAGAAGCATCTGCGAATGCATGACTCGCGAACCCCCAATCCCAAGGTTCTGCTCGCAGCCATTGAGGCACTGCCCGAAAGCGTGGCCATCGCGGTATCAGGATCGATGATCTACGCCAACCCGGCCTGGCACGCCCGGTTTGAACCTTCGGCGCGGCCGCAGCCGGCAGAGCAAGCCATCAAGCCGCCTGCCGCTTCTCAATCACTCTCGATCGTGCGCGGCGAGAATCCGCGCATTTCCAAAAAAACCCAGATACAGGAAATGAATTCCGGGAAACACACAGCCTACGGTCGGCCCGAGGGGGCGTCCCCGCAATTTGAGACCGTGACCACCTGCTTCGACGTCCCGGGCTCAGAGTTCCAGAGTTCAGAATTCAAAGTGATTCAGTTGCGCGATGTGAGCCGGGAACAACAAGTCGAAAAGCAGTTGATGGAAGTTCAAACTTTTGCCGCTGTGGGACGGCTGGTGGGCGGGGTTGCGCACGACTTCAACAATCTGCTTACCGGAATAATGCTGTACTGCGACCTGCTGACCAGGGAGCTGGACGAAAACAGTCGCGCTCTTGGCCACCTGCAACAGATGCGTGCCGCCGGCGAAAACGGCGCCGCGATGGTGCAGCAGCTACTCGCAATTTCGCGGCCGGCTGACGGGCAAGCTCGCGAATTCGCTTTGAACGATGTGGTGACCTCCATCGAAGATCTGTTGACCCGCCTGATTGGGGAAAATATCACTCTCGAGACCGTGCTTGCGGAAAACCTCGGCCCGGTGCGGATGGATTCTGCGCGGGTTCAACAAATTCTGCTGAACCTGGTATTGAATGCCCGCGACGCCGTGCCTGACGGCGGTCTTATTACAGTGACTACTCGTAACTCTTCAGACCCGTCGCCGCAGATCTTTCAATTGGAAACGGAAATTGTTCCCTGGGTTGAGCTGACCGTGAGTGACAACGGTTGCGGCATGGATGCGGAAACTCTGAGTCAGGCCTTTGAGCCTTTCTTTACCACCAAAAAGGCGGGATGCGGAAACGGCCTGGGCCTGGCCACGGCACGTTGGCTGGCCCAGCGCGAGGGTGGAAACATCGTGGTGGAAAGCCAGCCGGGAATGGGCACTCGAGTCTCGCTACGTCTGCCCCAGGCGCCACCGGAGACTTCATTAAATTCGAAAGTAGAGAGGTAATCTCATGACCACTGCCGCACTCAGCGCCCCCATTCCGGTACAGATGGAAGGCGCTAACTTCCTCAACTTGCTGATCGTGGACGATGAACGCGCCATCCGTGACGTTTGTCGCGAAGTTGCGCAATCGCTCGGCTTCAACACCGCAGTCGCTGATTCCGCCGAACATGCCTACCGGCTGCTGGATACACAGAACATCGATGTGGTGCTGCTCGATTTGAAGCTGCCGGGCACGGGCGGATTGGAGGCCCTGCATCAGATCAGCGAACGCAAGCCCGACGCCGTGGTTGTGGTGGTCACCGGATACGGCACGGTGCAATCCGCGGTGCAGGCCATGAAAAATGGGGCCTACGACTACGTCACCAAGCCCTTCAGCATGGAAGAGCTGAGGTTATTGCTGGAGAGGGTTTCCGGCCACCTGAAGCTGAAAACTGAAAATCGCACTCTGCGGGAGAAAGTTAAATCCAAGCTGGGTTTCGGAAGCATTGTGGGGCGCTCGCCGGAGATGGAAAAGCTTTATCGCATCATCGGCAAGGCGGCGCACAGCACCCATCCCGTGCTTATCCTGGGGGAGAGCGGGACGGGAAAAGAAATGGTAGCGCGCTCCATCCATTTCTCTGGTCCTTTCCGGGACAAGCCATTCATTCCGGTCGATTGCGGCTCGCTGGTTCCGACTCTGATCGAAAGCGAGCTGTTCGGCTACGTCAAAGGCGCGTTCACCGGCGCGGTGCAATCGCGCGATGGTTTGCTGGCGATCGCCGAAGGGGGCACGGTTTTTCTGGATGAGGTTGGAGAGCTTCCGGTCGATCTTCAGGCCAAACTGCTGCGGGCGATCCAGGAGCGGGAAATCCGTCCGGTGGGGAGCACGAAGCGGATTGCGATCAACGTAAGAATTCTGGCGGCCACCAACCGCGATCTGGAGCAGGCCGTGGCCCAGGGAACTTTCCGCCGTGATCTTTATTTCCGCCTCAATGTGCTGAGTCTAAAAATTCCTTCGTTGCGTGACCGCAGGCAGGACATCCCGCTGCTGGCCAGCTACTTTCTGGAGAGGCTGTCGCGAACATCGGGGCATGAGCGCAGTGTGAATGACGATGCCATGAAGGCTCTCATGGCCTATGACTGGCCGGGCAATGTACGGGAACTGGAAAATTGTCTGGAACGCGCCTGCGCTTTTACCTCGGGGCCAGTTATCCACGTGGGGGACTTGCCAAGTGCGATCCATGGCGCACCGATCAGGCCTGCAAGCGGGACTAACGGAAAGGCCCAGATCATGCCGATGGCGGAACTGGAGAAGCAGACCATCCTGACTACGATTACAAACCTTAACGGGGACAAGCTGCTGGCGGCGCGGATGCTCGGTATCGGCAAGACAACTTTATATCGCAAATTGAAGGAGTACGCTTCCCAGGATTGAGACGGCAGTTCCCGGACTGGGACAACCGCGAACTGAAAACTCGATAACTGCTGTAGTTTCATTGGCAATATCACGGCTGCGGACGTGCAATGAGAAAAGAATGCTTCTAGTGATTACGCCTTCTGCCAAAGCTCGGGACTGCGCCCAGGATATTCAGGAACTCACATCCGAAGAAACGCATGTGGCAGCGACCTCATCTCAGGCGCTGGCGCGCTTGCGTGCGCAGGAGTACGTTGCGGTGCTGATCGATCAGGCATTTCTCGAAACCGAGCCGGTCGAAAGCGACATGGTTCTGGAACACATCGGAACCGCAGTCCCGGTCCACGTAAACTTTGCCATCAATAACATGGAGCGGGTGGGTCGAGAGCTGCGCGGCGCCCTGCACCGGCATCAGAAAGAGATGCTACTGGTGCGTCAGGAAGTGCAGCAAGCGTTGAGGAACGATCTGAAAGGGACAGTAACGGCACTGCTGCTCTCCTGCGAGTTGGCCTTGCAAGCCCCGACCATCGAGTTCGCCGCCGAAGCCAGAATGCGAGCCGTTTACGAGCTTGCCCAGCAGCTACGGGGAAAACTCGAAAGTTCCGCGTAGAGCGAACTGGCGCGGAAACAGCCGCACTTTGCCTGCGAGTGCAATCATTTGCGCACTCGCGAGCGCTCAGCGAATAATCCTTCCGAACATCGCGCCGCCCGCACTACAATGACGCAGCAGAACTGAAACGCGGCTCGCGTCCTCCCACGCAGTGGTTCGCGCTTCCCAGGGGAAAATTGTGCACGTTCTGGTGACGGCCGACACCTTGAGTGGTACATGGACTTATACCCGCGAGCTTGTCTCCGGGCTGGTAAGTCGTGGATTGCGCGTCACCCTGGTCAGCTTCGGTGAAATTCCGCTGCCCCAGCACACCGTGTGGATGGATAACCTGCACGGGCTGGACTATCGTCCAACCGCTTTCCGTCTGGACTGGATGCAGGACGGCCAGGAGGACTTCAAAGATTCCTCCGCCTACCTCACGTCACTGGTCAAAGAGATCAAGCCGGATGTGCTTCATCTGAACCAGCTGTGCTACGGAAGCCTTCCCGTACCGGTGCCTCGAGTCGTGGTAGCGCATGGCGACCTGATCACCTGGTCGCGCGCGGTGCACGGTCGCGACCCAAAACCCGATCGCTGGCTGCAGTGGTACCGCGAGGTGGTCTCACAGGGCTTGTCCACCGCGGACGTCGTGGTTGCTCCGTCGGTATGGATGCGCGATACCATCCGCAGCTGTTACCCACGCGCGCAGCACGATACCGTTATCTACAACGGGCGCAATCCGATTTTCTTCAATCCTTATGTGGGCAAGGACGATTCCGTACTCGCGGTTGGCCGTCTGGTCGATGCGGGCAAGCAGATCTCATTGCTGACCCAGCACACTCACCCACTTCCCGTCTGCATCGTGGGATCGGATACACCGGTTCACGGTCCGGCGCGGGCGCCAATCAGGGCTGATGTCAAACTTTCGATCGACCAGGTGAATGTCGCGCTGAAAGGGCCACAGACTGAATCGCAACTGCGGACGCTTTACAGCCGGGCAGCGATTTATGCCGCTACCTCGCGTTATGAACCGTTCGACATGGCGGCGGTTGAAGCGGCATTTTCCCGCTGCGCGATCGTGGCCAACGACATCCCCGCGTTCCGGGAAATTTGGGGAGACGCCGCTCTTTACTTTCGCGAAAACGATGCCGCCAGCCTGGCATCGGCGATCCGCCGCCTGAGCGATCAGAAGGATCTATGCCGCACTTACGGTAATCGCGCCTATCAGAGAGCACGCGAATGCTTTACCTCCAAACGCATGATCGACCAATATCTCGAACTGTACGGCAACCTGTTGCAATCGAAGTGGGCGGCGGCGTAGAACTTCAGCTCTCAGCTTTCAGCTCAACTCTTGTCACTTTGGTACCCCATTACTAATTGGCTTGTCCTCCATCGACTACGCGTCCGAACGCTGTGTGCTGAAAGCTGAGCTGACAGCTGACAGCTGCCTTCTGCTATCTTCATAGCGGACACGGAGGCTTTATGGCTGTCAAAATTACTGTGCGCAAGAATGGGCCCTATCGGGTGGAAGATCCTGACGGGACGATTGAACTGGTGGACGCCGATGGCAATAAGTACGACCTGACGGGGAAACCGGCATTTTCTCTTTGCCGTTGTGGTGGGTCGGTGACCAAGCCTTTCTGCGATGGCAACCACAGCCGTATCGGATTTCAGGGGGCGGAGTCGGCAGTGAAAAAGGTGGAGGACGGCAACTGACCGATTGAATTTTCGCGTCAAGTTTTTCTGATCGGGACAACAACTTTATTTTCGCCGATCAAACTCTCTGCCTGTTGCCGATGAGGAAGGTACTGCGGCCTTAAAACTTCAGGAGCCCCAATGGACGAACCGAAGGGCGAAGACCGGTACCGGGATAAAGACCTGGGGATGGGTCGCCGGATCACGCGCCGTGATTTTCTGAACGGCATGGCGGTTACGGCGGGCGCAGCCATGTTGCCTTCTGACTGGCTGGCTGCTTCCGATCTACCCGTAAATGCTTCCGGCTACTATCCTCCGGCATTGACCGGACTTCGCGGCAGCCACCCCGGATCTTTTGAAGCGGCCCACAGCCTGCGCGACGGCACTTTCTGGGAACATGCCGGAACGCCGACTGCCACCGGCGAAACCTACGATCTGGTGATTGTGGGCGGAGGCATAAGCGGGCTCTCCGCGGCACATTTTTTCCGCAAAATCGCAGGACCGACTGCGCGCATCCTGATTCTCGACAATCACGACGACTTTGGCGGGCATGCCAAACGTAACGAATTTCGCTCCGGCGATCGCACCATGCTGGGTTTTGGCGGAACCTTTTCCATCGAGAGCCCGGCCCCGTATAGTGCAGTTTCGAGGGCGCTCATCGAGGAACTTGGGATCCAGGTCTCGTCATATTCCACATATGTGAACCGGAATCTTTACAGGTCCTACGGCTTAACGCCGAAAACTTTCTTCGACAAAGAAACATTCGGAAGCGACAAGCTCTTGATTAATCCGATGCCTCTGGGAGGGGAGAGCAGGGATAACGAAATACGGGCCGACCTGGTGGACACGTTTTTGCAAAGCGTTCCGTTTTCTGAAACCGGCAAAGCGGACTACCGGCGTTTGCTGCTGGAGAAAAAAGACTACTTGCCGGGCTTAACCTCGGAGGAAAAGAAGTCGCGCCTGGCGCGCATGAGCTACAACAGCTATCTGAGCGATGTGGTCAAGGTGAGCCCGGAACTGGTGAAATTGTTTCAGGCGCTGCCGCAACCACTGTTCGGCGTGGGTTTTGACGCGGTGGCTGCGCAGGACGCATGGGGGCTGGGAGCGCCCGGCTTTGCCGGCATGAACCTCGATCCCGCTCCGGGGAGAGGCATGAACCGGGATGCCATCCCAAACGAAGAGGCGGAAAAGTACTTTTTTCATTTTCCCGATGGCAACGCCTCTATCGCGCGACTGCTGGTACGCAAGCTGATTCCCGAGGCAATTCCAGGCGGATCGGCAACCGATGTAGTTACGGCGCGAGCCAACTATGGCAAGCTCGATCAGGAAACATCTCCCTTACGCATTCGCTTGAACAGCACGGCAGTGCGGGTGAAACATCAGGGCGATCCCGCCAACTCGCAGGCGGTTGAAATTGCCTACACGCGCGCCGGTAAGGTCTACACAGTAGTGGCCGCGCACTGCATCCTGGCCTGCTGGCACGTCGTGATCCCTCACATCTGCGAGCAACTGCCCGACAAACAGAAAGAAGCACTGGCTTCCGCCGCCAAAGTTCCTTTGCTCTACACCAATGTTGCTCTCAAAAATTGGAAGGCTTTTCAGAAGCTGGGGACAAACTCAATATACGTGCCGGGCGGTTACCACTCACAGATGAACCTGGATTTGCCGGTGAGCATCGGCGGTTACAAATGCTCGAGCAATCCGCGCGATCCTATCGTAGTTCACATGATGAAGACTCCATGCAGACCGGGCCGGCCGGCGCGGGATCAACATCTCATGGGCCGCATCGAACTCTTCACTACGACCTTTGAGACCATGGAACGAAACATTCGCGAACAAATGGCGCGAATTCTAGGTCCGGGAGGTTTCGATCCCGCGACCGATATAACCGCGATCACGGTAAACCGCTGGCCTCACGGCTACGCTTACGAATACAACTCGCTGTGGGATAAATTCTGGCTGGAAGGTGAAGAGACGCCGTGTGAAGTCGCCCGCAAGCCCTTTGGGAGAATCGCAATTGCTAATTCCGATTCCGGGGCCTACGCCTATACCGACGGGGCCATCGACCATGCTTATCGCGCGGTCAACGAGCTAAAACTGAGAACCGAGAACTGATAACTAAAAACTGGTATTTTGTCATCGCTTTTGACTTACAGACTGCTTTGATTTCACGACGAAGATAAGCGAAGTCCTGGCAAGGAAGCGAGAGCTTCAAGTCTCCAGCCTGCGGCAAAACTAATGAATTGTCTTCGTCTTCCGTGACATGTAATCCATAAGCAGGTATTGTCCCAGGGTGTAAGGCGTAGTGAAGTAGGCCTTGCCCCGGCACATCTCGGTCACTTTCTGAACGAACTGGACCAGCCCGTAATCGGAGGCGAGCATGAAGGTGTTGATCATCACTCCAGCCCGTTTGCATTTGGAAACTTCTTCGAGCGTCTGGCTCACCACCATGGGATCGAGGCCGAAGGCGTTTTTGTAGATTCGCCCGTCCTCCAGCGTCAGTGCTGACGGTTTGCCGTCGGTAATCATCACAATCTGTTTCATGTCTTTACGCTGGCGCTGTAAAACTCGTTGCGCCAGCCGCAAACCCTCCCGGGTGTTGGTGTAGTACGGTCCGACTTTCACCCGGGCCAGTTGGGAGAGCGGGACTTCTTCCGCGGAGTCGTGAAATAAAACCAGCGATAAAGAGTCGCCCGGATACTGCGTCCGTATCAGATGCGATAGCGCCATAGCGACTTTTTTGGCGGGGGTGAAGCGATCTTCCCCGTAAAGAATCATCGAGTGGGAGCAATCGAGCATGAGTACGGTCGCGCATGAGGACTGGTACTCGCACTGGTGAACCTGCAGGTCGCGGTGCTCAATGTTCAGAGGCAGGTTCAAACCTTCTCGCGCGATGGCACTGGAAAGCGTTGCCGTAATGTCCAGATTCAGTGTGTCGCCAAATTCGTAAGGGCGGGATGCTCCGCTGGCTTCAATTCCGGTTGCCAGGTCTCGTGTGTCGTGCCGGCCGAAACTGGATTTTCCCAGCGATCCCATCAGGTCGCGCAAGGTTTTGAAGCCGAGAAAGTCCAGGCTCTTGTCGGTGATCTCGAATTTCGCCTGCTGCGCCTCGCCCGCTTGCCCGCCCACGCTCGACTGCTGCGAGGGATCATGGGGCTGGTCCACGCTGATGTAATCTTCCTGCTCCATGCGCTCGATGAGTTGCTCGATCAGTTCATCGAGCGTCCCATCCATCTGCATCTGACGCAATCGCTCCTGCATTTCCTGGTTAAGCAGATCGCCTTCGAGCAGGGCCTGTTCGATGGCACGGCGAAGGTCGTCGAGCGTCTGCTCGCCTTCCGGCATGTCATAGAGCATGTAATTCTGGAAGCCGCTCTGCAAAAGGTAATCCGAGAGCGCGCTGAGCAGATCTTCCATGCTCATTTCGCCGGCCGGGTCGGGAACGTATTTGCTGTAGCGAATTCGTTTCACAGATGAACCATCGATCGCCGAAAAAGATTGCCGCCACCGGGGAACCATTTCAGCGCTCACGACATATTTTTTGCATGCCGGAGACAGAATGGTGACAACCGCCGGACAACGACTGTTTACCTTCGACTTACCTTAGCTTAGCGCAGATCGAACACTGATGCTGTGCATTTATGCCGGGCGAGTTCGGCGCCGGCGCAATCCCGTCCCTAGCAAAAATCTCGGAGGAGAATTTCATGCATAAATCGAATTTCAGACTTTTCATAGTCCCTTTGGCTCTGGTTGTTGTTGCGACTCTGCTCACCCTGTCAGCCGGATTCGCCGAGGAAAATCACGGGCAGAACGACAATCGCACGGTGTCGGTTCACCTGTGGGACTATTGCGATCCGGCCAGCTTTAACGCTGCCCTGGGGCCGAACACCTGCGAACGCGACACTTCGACCGGAGCCATTACGGTAAACGGTTTTCTCGGAGAAGTGACTTCCGACAAATCAGCCGGAGCGTGGCGTTTTTCTCCTGACGAAGTGAAGACAAAACATGAACATGAAAAAGTGACCTTCGCTCTGAAGAATGTCGGGGGCGAAACCCATACCTTTACCCGGGTACGGAAATTTGGTGGCGGTTTTGTCGACGCTCTGAACCAGGCTTCGGGAAATCCGGTGCCGGCTCCAGAGTGCGCGCAGTCGGTAAACGGAGCTCTGACCCCGCAACCGCCGAGCGCGAATAATTTATTCGTACCGGCGGGAGGAACAGCGATGGCCTCAACTTCGCGACGGGATGACGTGAGCCGGTACCAGTGCTGCATTCATCCCTGGATGCGGTTGGTGGTAGACAATGACGACGATCACGGGCACGACCACTAGCGAGAATAGTCAGCAGTCGTCGGACTTCAGTCGTTGGCGCAACATTCATTGTTCCTGCCAGCGACAGAAGTCCGATGACTGACAACCTAGTTATAGGGTCTGCGGCCGCGAAATGGATGTTCCTCGCGCTCAAACGGTTTCTCGGTCTGTTTGGGCTGCTTCTCACCGGCGGTAAATATCCGCTCTTCGTTGCGGCCGATGCGCTTGTGAGCGTGCAGACCTTCGAGAATAAATTCAGCCGCTGAGACCTGGACTTCCGCACTGTCCTTGGGGCCCACGCCGACTTTTACGGTTTTCTCCATCAGTCCCTGGATGCCGCGCAGCGATGGCAGAGCCTCGGCGGCGCTGGCAGTGTCCGCCAGTTGAATCTCTCCGCCCAGGTCAAACCACTGCACGATCTGCTGCATGTCGACGCCTTTGAAGTAGGCATCGTGAGTTTTCGCCACGGCCGAACGAATCAATTCGCGGCTGACGTGGTCCGCACCCTTCATTTCGCCTTCGTATTCCAGTTCGAGTTTGCCGGTGATGGCGGGCATAGCTGCATATACGTCGGCAATTCGCGGAACCACCAAAGTTTCCTTCTGGTGAATGGCGCGCCGCTCAGCGTTTGAAATTACATTCTCCATTGTCGAAATCGGCAGGCGCTGGCTTACGCCGGAACGCTTGTCAATCTTTTTGTCGTCGCGGGCGGCGAAGGCGATGCGCTCGATTACTTCCTGCACGTATTTTGGCAACTGCAGTTTGTGTCCGTTGCGCTGGGTCCACGATTCCTGCGCGGTAATGGTGATGCCTTCTTCGACGGTGGCGGGATAGTGAGTGCGAATTTCCGATCCGATGCGGTCTTTCAGCGGAGTAATGATCTTGCCGCGAGCGGTGTAGTCCTCCGGGTTGGCGCTGAATACCAGGGCGACATCCAGTGGCAGGCGGATCGGGTAGCCCTTAATCTGAACATCGCCTTCCTGCATGATGTTGAACAAGCCCACCTGAATTTTACCCGCGAGATCAGGCAATTCGTTGATGGCGAAAATGCCATGGTTGGCGCGAGGAAGCAATCCGTAATGCACGGTGTACTCGCTGCTCAGTTCATGTCCGCCGCGCGCGGCTTTGATGGGGTCGATGTCGCCGATCAGGTCGGCGATAGTGACATCGGGCGTGGCCAATTTTTCCACGTAGCGTTGTTCCGGCGTCAAGTACTCGATGGGAGTGGCGTCACCCAGCTTGACCAGTTTTTCCTGGCAGGGGCGGCAAATCGGGGCGTAGGGATTGTCGTGAATCTCACAGCCGGCGACGTACGGCACCTGCGCGTCGAGTAGCGTAGTCAGCGCGCGCAGGATACGGCTCTTGGCCTGACCCCTCAGGCCCAGCAGAATGAAATTATGGCGCGAAAGAATTGCGTTCACGATCTGGGGCACGACGGTATCGTCGTATCCCACGATTCCCGGGAAAATGGGCCCACCCTGTCGCAGTTTTGCGATCAGGTTATCGCGCATTTCATCCTTCACGCGCCGGGTACTCAGCCGTTGTTCGCTGAAAGGACTTTGGCGCAATTCGCCGAGCGTCCGCGGCAAACTCATGATAAAAACCCCCATTTGGAGCAGCTTCTGCTCGGATTATACGCCGTCCATTGTCGTTGCCTGGCGCGGCGTTTCATTAGCTTTATGAATTGCCTGCGGCTGTAATTGGTGACTCGAAGGTTTGGCCTGCTAGTGGACGTGGCCGTTCCCGCCAGCCTTTTGTCGCACCATCACCGTCCGCCGCAAATTTGGCAGAATGGCTTCCAGGTAGGAAATCACCGCCTGCATACGTTCGGCTTCGGATTTCATCGCCAGCAACGTCTGTTTGAAATCGAGATCGAGAGGCAGCGGCCCCACGAGAGTAAAGGATAGTTGGGAGTGCTGGATTTCGGAAGGGGCAGAGGAATCCGCGCCCGCCAGTTTGAGGATTTCGTTTTGCAGTTCGACCGCGTGGGCAATTTCCTCAGCCGTGGCCTTCTCGGGGTCGTCTCGCAAGTAAAGGACCTCGGCCTGAAGAAATGATCGTTCCTGGTTGACTTGCATGACTTCGAAGCGCTCGCGTCCTTCGGTTACGATGTCCATGCTGCCGTCGGGATATTTGTTTGTAACGGTGATAATCTCTGCTGTGCAACCGATCTCGGCGACGCCTTCCTCTTTCGACCGGACGACGCCGAACGACAATTTCCGGTCCAGACATTCAGCGATCATTTCACGGTAACGGGGTTCGAAAATGTGCAGAGGCAAGGGTGTACCCGGAAACAGCACCAAATCGAGCGGGAACAGCGGAAGCAAATTCACCACTGGCTCCAAAGTCTCCTGACGTTTTTCTAGATTGTACGCCCCGGTTGCAGCGCGGCGGATGCGCCATAATTACAAACGGAAATAAATTATGAGCAGCGTGAACACTGAAGTCTCAGGCAAAGTGGTCGTGATCACCGGGGCTTCCATGGGCATCGGAGAAGCCATCGCAAAATTGTTTGCCGATGAAGGCGCCAGCATCGTGTTGCTGTCGCGTGACGCTGCACGTGCCGAGGCTGCGCGCTCGCGCATCGGGCACACTGACCGCACTATGGCGCTTTCGTGCGACGTCCGCAATCGCGAAGAGATCGACCGCGTGGTCAGCCTCACCCTGCATCATTTTCAACGCATCGATATATGGATCAACAATGCCGGGCACGGACTTATGGACACGGTCGCGAATGTTGATATGACCGCCTGCCGCGAAACTTTCGACACTAATTTCTTTGGCACTGTCGCCTGCATGCAGGCCGCGCTGGCGGTTATGAAGCGGCAAGGCTCAGGATCGATTATCAATATATCGAGTGTCGCCGGCCATCTGCCGCTTCCGTTTCATGCGGTCTATAGTGCCACCAAGTTTGCCATGAACGCGTTCGGAAAAGCGGCGAATGTGGAACTTCACGGTTCGGGGATTCATGTAACCACGGTGTGTCCCGGCTATGTGCGAACCGATTTCGGCGCTAACGCCATCAAGGGGGCAGAGGCAAAGACGGTGAGGCCGGCCGCCGTCCGTGGAATCAGTGCCGAGAGGGTTGCGCGTGCCGTGTTGCGAGGCTACCTGAAGCGGAAGCGAGAAGTGGTTGTGCCCTGGACCATGCATCTGCCGATCAAGGTATACCAGTTATTTCCCGGCATCGTGGAACGCGTGATGGTTAGAATGCCACGCCGGACGGATTAGAAGTGGCGCGGAGAACGGACTTGGAGGTCAGCCCAACTCAGCCAACATGCCTTCCATCTCTGCCTGGGCATGACCGTTGCCGGTTTTCCTGGCGGACGCGATGCCATCCGCCAGCATTTTTTTGGCCTCTTCCGTGCGATCCGCCTTCGCCAGTGTTTGCGCAGCCATGAAATATCCAGCGGTGTAGTCGGGATGAGCCGTCAGCAGCCGGCTGAACTCTTCCAGCGCCCGGGTGACATCGCCGGCATTTGAATACTCCAGCGCCAGGCCGTAACGAGCGAAAGCATCGGTGGGATTTTGCGAAAGCACTTCGTTAAGCAATGCGACGCGGTCCATAAGAGTCGGCTCCCAAACCTGCATGCAGATTTTCATTCGAGGTTACTACACCGTCGCGACGCCCACACAGCCTTCGTGGGCAATCCCAACTGGCAAGCCGATAGTCAGATGCGTACAATGGCGTCATTCCTCTCAGGAGAATAAAAGTTGGCTTGTCCATTCTTCGTCCCGCTGCAGAAATTGGACGGTGGCTGGCTGCATCCTGCGCGTCTGCCTCTGGGCGAAGGATGGGCGGGCACTTGCTCCGCTCCCGGTCATCAAGATGCCCAGCCTACCGATCATGAACTGCGCGAATTCTGCAACCTGGGATACGCCGCGAAATGTGTGCGCCTTCCGGTCGAACGCGAATGTGACGCGGTTCGTTTTTCCGTGGCGCGCGATCGCGGTTCAAGTCTGCTTCTGTGGTTTGTGTGCGAGACCGGCCATCGTCCCACCACTCATGGGACGCTGGAATACGATGTCGGGAGGGGACGCTGGATATCTTCTCACTCTGAACCGCGCATTCAGAAAATGCTGGACTGTTACGTGGAGACTTATCTGCAGCGCAAGGTTCAGGCCGGCACCATCGAAACTTCGGCCAGCAAAGCTTCCTAGTGCAGCGCAAGGCATGAGCCCGAGCAATTTCCGATGACAAAAAACGACGATCTGGAATTACCCCGGCCCGTCCGGGATTCGCAGTCCGAGATGGCGGAAATTGTGCTGCCCAACGACTCGAACGTTCTGGGAGCTTTGCTGGGCGGACGCCTGATGCACTGGATCGACCTGGCCGCCGCCATGGCCGCACATCGTCACTCACGCACTTATGTGGTGACCGCTTCCATCGATCATCTCGACTTCAAGGTCCCGGTTCATGTCGGAGACCTGGTGATTCTGCGCTCGTCGGTGAATCGTGTCTATCGCACGTCGATGGAAGTTGGCGTGAAAGTCTGGGTCGAGAACTACATCCACGATCACTGCGAGCACGTGAGCTCAGCGTATCTGACCTTTGTCGCCGTCGATGCGGCTGGACACCATCTTCCAGTCCCACCCGTGATTCCTGAGACCGAAGAACAGAGACGCCGCTACGAGGACGCCGGTCGCCGCCGGGAAATCAGGCGACTGGAGATGGAACGCAAACAGTCGCTCGAACGCTAAAAGCGAAAACGGTACTGATAACCGGGAGCCCCAACCGGGAACCGGCAGCCGAACGCGCAATCGCTCACTCCCGTATAATTCTTTCAATGAGCACTCCACCACGTCCCGGCCAGCAGCAACAACCTCCAGCACCGCAGCCTCTGCCCGGGGTAGGCGCGATCATCGCCGTCGGTTCCGGCAAAGGTGGCGTCGGCAAGACCACACTCGCGGTTAATCTCGCCATCGTTCTTTCCAGGCTGGGACACAAAGTCGGGTTGCTCGATGCCGACGTCTACGGACCCAACGTTCCCCTGATGCTGGGCATTAACGCGCAGCCTAAAGTTCTTGGCGACAATCGAATTGAGCCGCTCGAAGCTCACGGTCTCAAGGTTATCTCGGTTGGATTTCTGAATCCCGGCGACAAGCCCCTGATATGGCGCGGACCCATGCTGCATTCGATCATCAAGCAGTTTCTAGGTTCGGTGGTTTGGGGAGAGCTCGATTACCTGGTTGTAGACTTGCCGCCCGGCACCGGGGATGTTGCGTTATCGCTGATCCAAACGGTTCCGCTCACCGGGGCGATCGTGGTATCGACCCCTTCCGACGTGTCATTGCAGGATGCGCGCAAGGCCATCGAGATGTTTCGCCAGATGAAAGTAGATCTGGTGGGGATGGTCGAAAACATGAGCTACTTCGTCTGCCCGCACTGCAATCATCAAACCGATATTTTCTCCCGCGGCGGCGCGGAGAAAACGGCAACGCAGTTCGGAGTCGCATACCTGGGCGAAGTTCAGCTTGATCCCGAAATCCGCAAAGCCAGCGATGGGGGCAAACCCACCGTGCTGGCTGGGGAAGTCTCTGCGTCCGGAAAATCGCTTTACGATTTCGCCCGCCGGGTGCTGACTCGGGTCGACGAAATTAAAGCCAATGCGGGCGAGAGCGTAATCCAGATTCAGTAGCACTTACCTTTTATTCTGTCATCCTGAGCGTAGCGAAGGACCTATGTATTTGTTTTTTCGCAACCTTGCTCAGGATCACGGTTTCCCGAACCGTCCCAGCCGGAACAAAGCATCCGGCTCCTGATCCTCAAGGACTAGCGCAGCCATCATCTCTCCCAGCGCGGGACCGTGTTTGAATCCGTGCCCCGAACCTCCCCCGAGCAGCCAGACGTTTTTGTGTTCAGGATGGCGATCGACAATGAAGTTATTGTCTGGAGTGTTTTCATACTGGCAAACTCGAGTCTCAAGCAGGGGAGCATTTTTCAACGCGGGAAACCGGAAGGCGATGTAGTCGCGGGCAGCTTTGAGTCCTTCCGGACTGACCGTTCTCTCACCCGTAGTCGGATCGAACTCCGGACCGCGGGTGTCGTCGGCTACTTTAAAACCTCGACCCTGATTGCCCGGAATGCCGTACATAAAATGATCGCGATGGTCGGCCCAGACCGGCAGCTTGTCCTCGCCGAAACGATCATCTCCGGCAGGCGTGCCGAAGAAAAATACGTCCTGCCTGGTTGCCCGAATACGATTCCCCACGGTTGCCGGAAAAAGCTTCCCCAGCCATGGCCCAAGTGCGAAAACATACGCGTCGGCGTGAAGATTCGAACCGTCCGAAAGGGATAGTTGATCCCACTTACCTTCAAGGTCGGGAGAGACCACGGCAGCCTGCCGGTATTCGCCGCCTTCCGCCAGAAATCCATCCAGCACCGCCTGGCAAGCGGAACGGGCGCTAAGAAATCCCCCTTCAGGCTCGAAAATTCCCCAATGCACACCTTCGAGATTAATTTGCGGCCAGCGTGCAGCGATTTCTTTCACCGGCAATTCCTGAAAAGCGATTCCGGCATCTCGCAACACCGGCAGTGAGGCGCGTTCAAATCGATCGTCGCCGGCGGTAACCAACCACAAGACGCCGGTCTGGTGAATCAGCTTCAGGTC
Organism: Terriglobia bacterium; assembly: GCA_963733545.1. Classification (GTDB taxonomy): domain Bacteria; phylum Acidobacteriota; class Terriglobia; order Terriglobales; family Acidobacteriaceae; genus JAIQFF01. The sequence goes on along the minus strand of CAVTDQ010000007.1, from coordinate 420,191 downwards.
CCAGCGCTTCTGGTTCTCTTTCCACAATTGCGTGGCCCGGGCCGCCATCTTTGTATAAGGCTGATCGGGTCCGTAGGTTCCGCGAATTACGCGGGTTTCACCACCCGACGACGCGCGTGAATTGCCTGGGCCCCAGGCATCAACCAGGGTGACGCGGGCGCCGCAGCGCAATAAATAGAGTGCGGTCCAGCCACCAAATGCCCCGGCGCCGATCACCGCGACATGAGATTTCGTTTCCGTTTTTGCTCGCGCTGTTTGATCGCCGGTTTGTCTCAGCATATTTGTTGAGCTGGTTTTGATGACAGGGAACAACCCGGCGAGAGTACTCAATCCTCCAGCCGCGGTAAAGGCTCTCAAAAGTCGCCGGCGCGAAAGCGAAACCATGCGGCCTCCAAATTTTGCACAGGACATCTTAAAGAAGGTGGCCCGCACATCCAGCGGCTCGACTTGCGACCTTCTGCGACGCCACCGTACCGAAGAATTGGCATTCTACCTCCGAGAGTGCCAACCCTTGACAGGTACCTCCTGTGTTCCTAGAATCGAAACTGGAAAGCTTCGATTTGCAATCTAAGCTTTTGGATTATAAGTACTTATATATATGCCATCCGGACCTCCCATCGGAGAACGCGAACGAGAGATTTTGACGGCCATTGTCGAGACCTTTATCGCCACCGGCGATCCGGTAGGGTCGCGCACGCTGGCGCGATCGAACCGGGAAGGTCTCAGCCCTGCCACAATCCGCAACGTTATGGCCGATCTGGCCGACGCCGGCTACCTTGAGCAGCCTCATACATCGGCCGGCCGGGTACCAAGCTCAGAAGCCTATCGCTATTATGTAGAACAACTTACGGGAACCACCAGCCTTTCGCAAGAGGATCAGGGCATCATTCAGGAGTCTTTGCGCGGGGTTACCGACGTTCAGGAATTTATGGAGCGGACGTCGCATGTACTCTCCTTAATTTCCCACAACGTCGGCGTTACAGTCGCAGTCGGCGGACCCAAAAATGCCCTGGAACACGTTTATTTTTCGCGGCTTGGCGACCAGAAGGTTCTGGCGGTTCTGGTCACCAGGTCCGGGCTGGTGCGAGACCGGGTCCTGCGTCTTGACCTGCCGCAGGGTGATCTCGATGCAGCGGCGCGGTTCATCAACGACAATTTCCGCGGATGGACCATGGAGGCCTTACGAATTGAGTTGGCACGGCGCCTCGAAAAAGAGCGTAGTGAATATGATGGCCTGATGCGATCGGTGGAACAGCTTTACCGGCAGGGCGCTCTGGCTGCCGACGAAACCGCGCAAGTCGTTTTTGTCGAAGGCGCATCCAATCTGGTAAGCGGGGAACAGGATCGTCAACGCCTGCAGGAATTACTTCAGGCCCTGGAAGAAAAGCAGAAAATTGTAGAACTGCTCGGCGCTTATCTCGATGCCAAACAGGAAGCGGTCAGAGTGGTCATCGGGTTGGATGAAGCTCTGCCCTCGATGCGAAATTTCGTGCTCATTGGAGCGCCCGCGCGAGTCGGCGACGATGTCATGGGATCGCTGGCGGTTATCGGACCCACGCGCATCGACTACCAGCATACGATGACGGCGGTCTCTTACATTGCGCGCCTGTTCGACAAAATACTGAACGAATCTGAGTGAAATTTATGGCAAGAGGAAAAACCGAAGTTGATCCGGAACTGGATCCGGAGCACGAACTACCCGCGGCAGAAGACGCTCGCGAGAGCGCGGGTCCGCTCAACGATCTCGAGAAGTTAAGGGCCGAGCGCGATGCCCTGGTTGACCGGCTGGCCCGTCTGCAGGCGGAATTTGAAAATGCCCGCAAGCGGACCGCACGCGAGCAGCAGGAATTCCGCGAGTACGCGGTCAGCGATGCTATGAAGTCGTTGCTGCCCAGTCTGGACAGTTTTGAGCGCGCGCTGCAAACCAGCGCCGGTGATAAATCAGAATTTCGTGGCGGAGTTGAACTCATCTACAAGCAGCTGCAGGATGCGCTGGTGAAACTGGGACTGCGCCCGATTCCGGCGAAAGGTGAACCTTTTGATCCGCATCTGCACCAGGCCATTGAAATGGTGGACACCGATGAGGCTGAGGATCATCATGTACTCGAAGAGTTGCAGCGCGGCTACAAGCTGAAAGACCGCCTGCTGCGTCCCTCCATGGTGAGGGTCGCGCGTAACCCCCGGCAGTGAACTCGTCAATCATGAAGTGCAAGTCTTGTGGTGCAGACCTGAAAGGATTTGGGAAAGGCCATTCTGACCAGCAACGGAAAACGCGACTATTATGAAGTGCTGGGCGTAGCCCGCACCGCGAACGATCAGGAAATCAAGAGCGCCTATCGTAAACTGGCGCTGCAGTTCCATCCCGACCGCAATCCCAATAACCCCGACGCTGAAGAAAGTTTTAAAGAGTGCAGCGAGGCCTACGCCGTGCTCGCCGACGCCGATAAGCGCAGCGCTTATGATCGCTTCGGTCACGCCGGCGTGGGCGGATCTGCGGGCGCAGCGGGTTTCGACGCCACCGATCTCGGCGATATCTTCGGCGACTTCTTCGGCCTGGGAGAAATCTTTGGCGGCGCTGCTGGTGGTCAACGGCGGCGCAGCCGCACCCAGCGCGGCGCCGACTTGCGCGAAGATTTGAACCTGGAATTCGAAGACGCGGTTTTTGGCAGCGAAGCCAAGGTCACGGTGCGGCGTCACGAGAGTTGCGAAGAATGCCGCGGCACCGGCGCCGCGCCGGGGAAGGCACCCGTCACTTGCCGTTCCTGCGCGGGCCGTGGCCAGGTCCGTTATCAGCAGGGCTTTTTCAGTATCGCGCGTACTTGTCCTACCTGCCAGGGCACCGGTAGCGTCGTAACTGACCCGTGCACCAAGTGCAAGGGAGAAGGCCGGGTGCTTCGGCAGAGAACGGTGGACGCAAAAATTCCCGCAGGCGTCGAAGATGGCACCCGCATTCGCTTCACCGGATACGGCGAAGGCGGGCTGCATGGCGGACCTCCCGGAGACCTCTATGTGGTTCTGCACGTCAAGGAACATCCGTTCTTCGAGCGCGAAGGCAACGATCTGCACTGTGTGATCCCAATCTCATATGCGCAGGCAGCCATGGGCGCTGAAATCAGCGTGCCGACTCTGGAAGGCGAACAGAGCCTTAAAGTGCCCGACGGCACGCAATCGGGGACGACGCTGCGTATCAAGGGTAGAGGCGTTCCCCTGCTCAATGGTCACGGCACAGGCGATCTCTTCGTTGAAGTGCGAGTGCAAACGCCGGGCAAGCTCAACAAACGCCAGCGTGAACTGCTGACGGAACTCGAGAGCCTGACTCGGGTTGAAAACCGTCCGCAACGGCGCACACTGTTAGGCAAAGTCAAAGACATCTTCGGATAGCGTCACCTTTGCCCGGTCATTGGATAGCTTGTCATCCTGAGCGGAGTAGCCGCTTCGCCTCGCGAAGCAGCTACGGAGTCGAAGGAGCTCTGGCATCGTCACCGCCGCTGCGCTGTTTGCGTTTGCAAAAATCCCTTACACTCTGAGTACAGTTGAGCTCATAGGGGTCCTTCGACTCCGCTGGCCCGCTCGACAAGCGAGCGAGCCGACTCCGCTCAGGATGACAATGCAGCAATAACCGACGGAGCCGGCTCCGGCCAGGATGAAAATGCAAGTCCAGGATTTCGCATGACTCGCCGCCGCTGGATCGCCGATGAAGTCTCCGGCAATCGCGCCGCCCTGGCGGGCGCTCACGCCCAGCATTTATCTCAAGTGCTTCGTGGGAGGGTCGGGCAGGAATTCGATATTGCGACCGGCGAGAGTGTGCGCCGCGGCCGCATTACCAGCATTACCGACAGCCGGGTGGAGTTTGAACTCGGCGAAGTCATTCCCGCCGCTTCGGTCCCCAACCTCACGCTCATTCTTTCCATATTCAAGTTCGATCGCATGGAATGGGCGATTGAAAAGTGTGTGGAACTCGGAGCCAGCCGAATTGTCCCAGCGGTCGCGCATCGCACGGAAGCTCACCTGGCCAAAGCGGCGCAAAAACGGGTGGAGCGCTGGCAACGCATCGCGCTTCAGGCGTCGGAGCAGTCGCGGCGAACATCGGCTCCGGAAATCCTGGCTCCGCAGGCGCTTGCGACTGCCATGGCTAATTCCAGCGGCACCCGTATTCTGTTAGCCGAATCCGAAGGGCAACGGATGCTGAAGGATGTACTGGCGGCGGACGCAGCTAGTCAAATCAGCCTGGCCTTCGGGCCCGAAGGCGGTTGGACCAAATCCGAACTGGATTCGTTTCATCAGGGCGGTTGGGTCGCCGCATCTCTAGGAAACACAATTTTGCGGGCCGAGACCGCAGTCATTGCCGCAGTCGCAATAACGTTATCCGAGCTGCAGTAGGTAAAGTTGACGATCCACTGTCCCCATCGCCACCCGTGACCTTGAGGACGTCATCCTGAGGTACGAAGTCCCGCAGGATCTGGCGTGTACTGCAGCTGTCCCAGTTTTGATTTCCGGTTTTCCGCAAGAAAGCTCCAATCACGAAGGACACCAAGTCCACAAAGAATTCCTTCGTGAACCTTCGTATCCTTGGTGGTGAAGGTTTTTTCTCGCCGGTCTCTCTTCAAGAACATCCTCACGCATCTCTGATATTCTCCTCCTCAGTGGCAGTCGCAAAACCCATTTCACGTCCTCGCGCATTCGAGCCCGATGAGCGCCAGCGCGAAGCTATCGAACACGTTCACGGTCCGGTGCTGGTGATCGCCGGGGCGGGCACCGGCAAGACCACCGTGCTCACCAAGCGCATCGCCAACCTGGTCCGCGCCGGACACGCCCGTCCGGACGAGATCCTTGCCGTCACCTACACCAAGAACGCGGCGCAGGAAATGCGGCAACGGGTAAGGGATGAGCTGGCAGGAACAGACCTCTCCGGCCTGCGTATCGCAACCTTTCATGAATATTGCAACGATTTTCTCCGCGAAAACGGGCGGAAGTTCGAAGTGGTCGACGATCAGGATCTCTGGATTTACCTGCGCCGGCGTCTGCGCGAATTGAACCTCAAGTATTTTGTTCGCGCCGCCAGCGTGAGCAAATTTCTGGAAGACTTGCTCAAGTTCATGCGGCACTGTCATGACGAACTTGTCAGTCCGGAGAAATATCAGGAATACGTACAACGGCTCGAACGCGGCGAGCTGCCGATTCCGCGTGTTACAAAGTCAAAACAGGCAGAGGAGGTTTCCGATCAGGAAGTGCTCGATCGCTGTCGCGAGATTTCCAGCGTGTTCACTACCGCGGAACGAATGCTGCGTGAGGATAATCTTGGCACCTTTGGCCACATGATCACCCACGCATATCACCTGTTGCAGCAAGGTGGTGAGCCGGTGAGAGCGCGGTCCCGCTTCATCCTGGTGGACGAATTTCAGGACGTAAACTTCGCCCAGGTCAAAGTTCTGGAACGTCTGGCGGGCGAAGAACGCAACGTGTTTGCGGTCGGCGATCCCGACCAGGCGATTTATCGTTTCCGGGGAGCTTCGAGCGCGGCCTTCGTTCTTTTTCAACGGCACTTTCCCGGCCTCAAACTGGTTAAGTTGGATAAGAATCGCCGCTCTCTCTCGCCGATTCTGAATTCCGCTTTCGCTCTTATTTCCAGAAACCCTGGAGTTTTCGATTCACTGCTGGGTTCCAGTGTCTATCAGAGGTCGGCCCTGATTTCAGCCCGTGAGGAAGAAGCGGCTCGGGAAGGTATCCAATTGCCGCTTGTTCCGGTCGAAGCGGTGGTGCTATCGGCAAAGGATTTCGAGTGTACGGAACTGGTCACCGCGCTATGCGCCTGGCAACGTAAAACCCGTCGCCAGTGGAAGGACTGCGCGGTTCTTTACCGCACCCACTCTCATCGCGATCAGCTGGCTGCCGAGCTGGCAAGCCAGGGCATTCCTTTCTCAATCGAGAACATGGACGTCATGGATATGCCCGAAGCGCGCGACCTGTTCGCCTGCCTCGGCGCGGTTATTTCCGATGCGGATGGCGCCAGCCTGTTCCGGGTCGCTGCTTTGCCGCAGTTCGCCATCGATCCCGAAAAGCTGCGGGCTGGAATCAAGGCGATGCCGCGCGATGCCGGCACCGCGGCGATCGTCATAGTGCTTTCTCAAATCGACGGCGGTCCGGCGCTGTTGGAACGCCTGCGACAGACCCGCGAAGAAATCGCTGCCGCGAATGCCAAGGGCCGTCTCGCCGTGGACATGGTTGTGCGCAACTTTTCTCTGGACCCCAAATCCCGACCTTTAAGCGCCGTGCTCGACTTCGTCGAGGTATGGGAAGCGAAGCCCATCACCAAGACCAAAGAGATCAGCGAGTTTCTCGACTACCTTGAATATTTTCGCGAGGCAGGGGGTGGGATCCCGCTGGCTTCCAAAGATGAAAATGCAGTTCGCCTCATGACTGTGCACGCCGCTAAAGGTTTGGAGTTCGCTCACGTCTTCATTCTTCGCGCCAGCTCGCCCTCGTTTCCCTCGCCCTTCAAGGAGACGTTGATCGAGTTTCCCCGCGAACTGCACGATCCGGGATCGATCGCGCAGGACGATGACAAAGAACTCTGCAGACAGGAAGAGCGCCGCCTTTTCTACGTTGCCATGACCCGCGCCCGAGACTCGCTGACCATTTACGCCAAACAGGGTACGGGGAAAGACCCCAGCCCTCCCGGATTTCTGCGCGATCTCCTGAAAGACCAGAGCTTGATGGGGCGCTGGCTGGTCGCCGGCCAGCCCCGTGGTTTTCAAACCGACATGTTCGCCGCAGCGGCAGCCGCAGCCGGAATGTCGCGCGCGAGCGAGTGGCTGTCCTTACCTCCTGTTTCCGATTTGTCGGCGAAATTAAGCGCTAGCGCGGTGCAGACCTATGAAACCTGTCCGCTGCAGTTCAAACTTGAACGGGAGTGGAAAATTCCTGGCGAGGTTCCGGCCGCTATGCAATATGGCGGCGTCATCCATCGAGTCCTGCTTGCCTTCTATGATTCGGTCCGTCTTGAACGCGAGATCACGGACGACGATGTTATGGAGTTCTTCCGCGGCGAACTTGCCGCCGCTAATATTGAGGACCATTACCAGCACGATCTTTACCAGGCTCAAGGAATTCTGCAGTTGCAGGATTTTCTGGCCGCCTTCCGGCGCAATCCCGCACCAAGAGTTCTCCACACCGAAGAATTCTTCGACGTAAAGCTCGGCGAGGTGAAAGTGGTGGGCCGCATCGATCGTATCGACGAATTGCCCGGCGGCGGTGTCGTAATTACCGACTACAAAACCGGCAAAGCCCAATCCCAGGAAGACTCCGACCAAAGCCTGCAGCTCTCGATATACGCCCTCGCGGCTCGCGACAAATGGGGATACCGAGCGGATCACCTCGTTCTCTACAACCTTGAAGGGAACAGTGCCGTGGTTACCCGTCGCAGCGAATCCCAACTGAGTGAAGCTCGCGGGAAGGTGATGCAGGTAGCACAAAGCATCGCGGCAGGGAAGTTCGATCCAAAACCTGGCTTCTACTGCAAATTCTGCGCCTACCGCAATCTGTGTCCCGCTACTGAAAAACGTCTGCCCGAACCCGCACAGAATCCTACCGCTTCGAAACGCAAAGGAATGTCATCCTGAGCGGAGTCCGGCCTTCGCGCAGCGAAGCCGCACCCCTATAGACGGCATGAACACGAGAGTCTGGTTTGGTTTCGTGAGCCAAACAAACTCCCGAGATTGACGCATCGTTAAGCACCTAGGGATCCTTCGACTGCGTACATCGATTCGCAAGCGAATCGATGTACTTCGCTCAGGATGACAAGGATCTTGCTCGGGATGACAAGGATCTCGCTCGGGATGATAGGGGGCCTAGCAGAGAAAAACTTCTGGCGGAAAAAACTTAGGGGACGCTTCCGCGTCCCCGGTTTGCTGCTTACTGATACTTCTCTTAGTGCTTCTTTTTCTTCTTTGCCTTTTTCTTGGTTGCCATTGTTCTATTCTCCCTTTCCATTTTTCATGGACTTGCTATAGCAACGATCAACTGTTGCAACTAATTGAATGTATAGAGTCATTAAAAAGTGATGTCAAGAAAAAAATGATGCTTTCACGCGCATGCGACCGCTGCACCAAAGTCACTAGCGAGCATCCTTCAATAAATTTTCTCGAACGCTCGCGAAGTTTTCGAACTGTTTAGGCGACACCGCTTTCTCGTGATGCGTGATTCTTCAATTCAAAAAAGTTGAAGAGACAGCGACGCGATGGTGTCCGCAGCGGCCGTTGCAGCGCCGCCGTTGTCTGGAATATCAATCGTTATCGTGCCCCGCGCATCTATAATGGAAGTCAGAAAATCATCGCGGGAGCTTATAAATGGCTGCTTACGACGAGGTTGTGATTATTTCCGGGTGCCGTACGCCGGTGGGAAAATTTCAGGGAAGTTTGTCCGACCTCACCGCCACACAGTTAGGCGCGATCGTCGTCCGCGAGGCGGTGAAGCGAGCCAATCTCGATCCCAAACTGATCGACGAGTGCATCATGGGCAACGTCATCTCCGCCGGGCTGGGACAAAATCCCGCGCGGCAGGCCGCAATCTTCGGCGGATTACCTCCGGAAGTGGGTGCCATGACCGTCAACAAGGTTTGTGGTTCCGGACTCAAAGCGGTGGCTCTTGCGGCGCAGGCAATTCAAACCGAAAACAGTTCCATCGTGGTCGCCGGCGGCATGGAATCGATGACTAACGCCCCTTATCTTCTTCCTCAAGCGCGAAAAGGATATCGGCTGGGCAACGCGCAGATTGTCGACTCCATGGTCAACGATGGCTTGTGGGACATCTACAACAACTACCACATGGGTGTGACCGGCGAGAACGTCGCGGAAAAGTACGGCATCACTCGCGAGCAGCAAGACGAGTATGCGCTCAACTCTCATCGCAAGGCGCTGGCTGCGATCAAGGAATGCCGATTTAAGTCGCAAATCGTTCCCGTCGAACTTGCTCCCAGGAAAAAAGGTGGCGAGCCGGTGATCTTCGACAAAGATGAGTCACCACGCGAAGACACTACTCTCGAGGTGCTGCGTTCTCTAAAACCTGCTTTCAAGAAAGATGGCACCGTCACAGCGGGGAATGCTCCGGGCGTAAATGACGGTGCTGCCGCGCTGGTGGTAACCAGCGCGAAGCGTGCAAAAGAACTCGGCGCGCAACCCATGGTGCGCATCGCGGCCCAGGCTACCAGCGGCGTCGATCCCAAGTGGGTCATGATGGCTCCGGTTGATGCCGTGCGCAAGATCTGGGAAAAGACCGGCTGGAAAAATGAGGACGTGGACCTTTACGAACTCAACGAAGCTTTTTCGGTGCAGGCGCTGGGGGTGATGGGGGAGCTTGGCCTCGATCCGGCGAAAGTAAACGTCAACGGAGGAGCGGTCGCCATCGGACATCCCATCGGCGCCAGCGGAGCGCGCGTTCTGGTAACCCTCATCTATGAAATGACGAGACGCAATGTTCACCGCGGCATCGCCGCGCTATGTCTGGGCGGAGGCAACGCGGTAGCTATGGCAGTAGAAAGATAAAAGCAATGGAGGACGGGCGTCCTCGTCCGTCTTCTGCAAAAACCCAGACGGGCGAGGACGCCCGTCCTCCACTACTTAGGCGCAGCATCTGGGACCAGAAGCGTAACTCGAAATATTGCCCCGCCCCCCGGGCCGGAACTGGCTTCTATCTCTCCGCCATGCTCCCGCAAAATTGCTTTGCAGATACTCAATCCCAGGCCGGTGCCGCGACCGGGCCGCTTGGTGGTGTAAAAAGGATCGAAGATGTTCGGTAATACTTCGGGAGCGATTCCGGGCCCGTCATCCTGAAAGATGACTGCGACCACCTTGCTACCTTTCTCGAAGCGGATCCTTAGAGTGCCACCATCGCGGGCCTCGCGAATCGCCTGTTCGGCATTCAGCATGAGATTAAGAAAAATCTGCATCAGCTGGTGGGAATCTCCGGTCACCACCGGCAAACCCGGCTCGGGTAAAAAGTCCACAGAAATATTATTTTTGCGCAGCGAATAAGCGTGCAGATGCAACGTACGCTGCACCAGTTCGCTCAAGTTAATCGGCCCACGTCCCGGCGCCGGAGGGCGCGAAAAATACATCAGGTTCTGCACGATGTCGGCAGCGCGCCTGGCCTGCTGCTGCAACATGATCAGCTGCTTGCGCGGGCCTTCCGCATGCTCGTTTTCCTGAAGCAGTTCAGCCACGCCCATGATGCTGGTGAGTGGATTATTTAATTCGTGGGCAAAGCCGCCTATCATCTGCCCCATCGCCGCCAGACGCTCGCTTTGGATGATCTGTTGTTCCAGCTTTCTTTCCACGGTGATATCTCGCACGGAAACGATTACGCCGCTGGCCTTGCCTTCAGCGTCGAACAGCGGGCTGGCATTGGCCCGCATGGTGCGCCAGCTGGCGTCGCGGTGCCTGGCTCCGAACTCGCAAAACCCGAACTTTTTGGCGCCGGTGCTGACATCATGATAGAGAGCGACAAATTCCGCGGATTGTTCCTGCTCGGCATCGTCCACCTTCTTTCCCAGCAGATCAGCCGGAGTGCGGCCCAGCAAATCGCGCACTCTTGAGCTCACAAAACTGTACCGGCCCTCCAGGTCGACCACCAGAATCAGGTCGGGAAAGCTCTCCAGCAGGTACCGTTGGAACTCTTCCTGCTGGCGCAATGCTTTTTCCATCTTGCGGCGCTCGGTAACATCCACCAGCGTGCCCTGGTAGCGGATGATTTTACCGGCGTCGTCCCAGACCGCGCGCGATGTATCCAGAAAGGTTCCGGTGGTGCCGTCCTTTCGGCGCAACACCAGCTCGCGCCGCCGTTCGCTGCCGCGGTCGCCGGCGGTGCGGCCCAGCACTGCGGCTTGTTCTGGATCCAGGTTGAGCGCAATGGGATCGAGCGACAAGAGTTCTTCCCGGCTGTCGCATCCGAGCATCTGGATGAGGGCCGGGTTGGCGTCGAGCAGCTTGCCTTCGGGGGTACTGAAGTAAACGCCTTCCTGCAAGGTTTCGAACAGTTCGGTGAATCGCCGTTCCTTCTCACGTTCTTCGGTGACATCGCGGGCCAGGGCGCTAATGCCCACAACCTCGTCGCTTTTAACGATCGCGTTCAGCACACAATCGAAATAAAGGGCGCGCGCGCTATTCTTGATTTCCACCCGAACCAAGCCCGACCAGCGTCGCTTTTCCAGGAAGCGTGGAAGGCCGGTCTCAACATCCCGGCGCAATGGTTCTTTCAGGAATTCGTCGAGTTTGTGACCTACAACATCAGTGTAGGGGAGTTCCAGCAATTGAGTGACCCGGCGGTTTACCGTCCGTAACGTGCCATCGAGGGAACAGGCAAAGGCCACGTCGTCGAACGAGTCGATGAGTTCCTTGAAGCTGCGCTGCGAGCGCTGAATCACCTGCCCGAGTTGATCGAGCTGCTCATCGGACGGAGTGACGCCCGCGCGATCGTGAAGATCGTGCAACAAGTGCTTCAGTTCCGAAACCTCGCGGCGCCGGCCGTATACGTACGCGGCAAACAAGATCGACAGACCCAGCAACCCGATTGAAATGGCGCCGAGGTGATAGGGAAGATCCTGCAGTCGCTCCCACGAGAGCGCTGCCAAGGCTGTGGCCAGCAAGATGAGAAATGCGAGCGCCATCCGCCACAGCCGTGTTTCTTCTTTTTCCAGATGTCCTGGAGTTCGAGGCGGACGTTCAGGTTGGTCTTCTTCGTCCATAACTGCAGACACTCCCGTGATCGTAGTTCACCGTCAGAACCGGCACAATGGAAGGCCTGTTAGACACCTTGGTTCTAGGTTATATGGGCGCGAGCGACCTCGCTCGTGAGGGCAGCGTGACCGACTGCGCAGGCGGTCTTCACTGAATAGCCTGGGTCTTTCTCGCTGCAGCACGAGCGGGGGCGCTCGCGCCTACATTGTGCGGTTCGTGCGTCACCTGCTCTTGTGATCACCGTCACAGCCGCCATGCGGGCGCTTCTGTATGGTGGATGCAAGTGTGGTGTCAGCGGCTCGATCTTCATTGGTCATGGTGGCTCAACGGACGCATCCGGTCTGGGAGCACCCAGCCTCATGCTCTATAAAACCTTGAGCGCAGCGGTGTATGGCATAGACGCCAGCATCATTGAAGTTGAGGTAGATGTCTCCGGCATCAAGACCAATGAAGATCATTTTCATACCGTCGGCCTGCCCGACGCCGCCGTGCGCGAAAGCCGCGACCGGGTCCGCGCCGCGCTGAAAAATTGCGGCTACGACATTCCTTCCACCCACATCACTATCAATCTGGCGCCAGCCGACATTCGCAAGGAGGGTTCAGGCTTCGATCTCCCCATGGCGTTGGGTATTCTGGGGGCTTATGGAGGATTGAATAAGAAAGAAGTTCCGGACTGCCTGTTCGTGGGCGAACTGTCACTGGATGGCGGCATCCGTGGAGTACGCGGCGCGCTGCCCATTGCCATTGAAGCTCGTGGGAAGAAGATTTCCCGCCTGATCGTGCCGGAATTGAATGCCCGCGAGGCGGCCATGGTGGGCGGAGTCGAAGTCTACCCGGTGAAGTCGCTGCTCGATGTCATCCGTTTCGTCAATACCGGCAATGGGATTCAGCCGCTCAAAGTCGATACCGAAACGCTGCTGACCGAGGCCCAGCACTACGCCGTCGATTTCAAGGATGTGCGCGGCCAGCACACCGCCAAGCGCGCGCTCGAGGTGGCTTGCGCCGGCGGCCACAACATCCTGATGATCGGTCCGCCTGGTTCGGGCAAGACCATGTTGGCCAAGCGCATGCCGACGATCCTTCCTCCTTTCAGCTTCGAGGAGGCGCTGGAGACAACCAAGATTCACAGTGTTGCCGGAGTGCTCGACGCCGGCGCCGGCCTGGTCGGGGTTCGTCCCTTTCGCGCTCCGCATCACACCATTTCTGACGCGGGGCTGATCGGAGGCGGGGCCGTGCCGCGCCCCGGCGAAGTCTCCCTGGCCCACAACGGCGTCCTCTTTCTGGACGAACTACCGGAGTTTCCCCGCAACGTTCTGGAAGTGATGCGGCAGCCGCTCGAAGATGGCACGGTCTGTATCGCCCGCGCGTCCATGTCTTTGACGTTTCCCGCGCGTTTCATGCTGGCGGCGGCGATGAATCCGTGTCCTTGCGGATATTTCAACGACCGCTCCCGCGAGTGCCACTGCAGCCAGCCCATGATCCAGCGCTATATGGGGAAAATTTCCGGTCCGCTGCTGGATCGCATCGATATCCATATTGATGTGCCCGCCGTAAATTACAAGGAATTGAGGGCCGGAAGTGAGCCCGAAAGCTCTGCGAAGATTCGTGAGCGCGTGATGCGGGCGCGCGACATTCAATTGCAGAGATTTTCTTCGTCACCCTCCCGGATCTATTGCAACGCCCAGATGGCGCCTCGCCATATTCGCACTTCCTGCGAACTTTCCGCCGACTGCGAACGGTTGCTCGAACGCGCCATGACCCAGCACGGCATGACCGCTCGCGCGCATGACCGCATACTAAAGGTGGCCCGCACCATCGGGGACCTGGAGGGAGCACCCTCGATCGAGCCCAAACACATCGCCGAGGCCATCCAGTACCGCACCCTCGACCGCACCTTTTGGGCATAAGTAAGGAAGGGATCACAGGCGGAACCGAGGCCTGCTAATCACGAGGAAGGCTAAAACTAATCCCTCGTAGTACTTCGTGGCCTCGTTGGCCAATGATTTTTGCCATTCCCAAGTCGAAACCTAGTCCCCGCCATCCCAAACAAAATCCTTGACCCCAACCTGTTTCCTCGCTAAATTACTAAGTTCCACGAACATAGGGACAAGGTTTAAGGCTTTTCCAGTACCTCCGCCGATAACTGGTTTTAGAAACGAAGAAACTTTCGGATGAGGCGGAGCATCTATACCAGTAGCCAGAGCATTTCCCGTACAACCCATTCGAATTGAAAGAGTTAACAACCTGGCCGGGATTTGCCCTGTCGAAAAAACGAAATTTCTGCCCGTTCGCTGGGGTCAGGAGAAAGAAAAATGAAGCGCTCTGATCGAGTTTTTGATGCTTTACATACTTTGCGGAACCGTTATATGCTCTGTCAGCTTGCATCGAAGGCTACCCGTAAGTTTCACAAGCCCAACACCAGAATCCAGGAAACGATGAACGAGGTCCTGGACCGGATTGCAAGTTCGGAGCGGCAATCGGTTCTTGCCGAACCGGAACATTTCGCTGAGGCACAACGGCGGGCTGCATAATCTAGCCCGCCCCCTGCCCCCGCTGGATGATCCTTCTCTTTCGCGTACCCCCCTTGAAAATCTCCTCGCAGGTGACTGATGACCATTGCTGAACTCAAAGAAAAAAATATTACCGAGCTAACGAAGATCGCCCGATCTTTGGACTTGCCCGGAGCTAGTGGATTGCGTAAGCAAGACCTGATTTTCAAAATCCTCCAGGCCCAGAGTGAAAAAGAGGGCCACATTTTTGCCGAAGGCGTGCTGGAAATTCTGCCCGACGGCTACGGCTTTCTGCGCTCGCCGGATTACAACTATCTGCCCGGCCCCGACGACATTTACGTTTCCCCGTCGCAGATTCGCAAGTTTGACCTCAAGACCGGTGACACCATCAGCGGCCAGGTTCGCCCGCCGCACGAGGGCGAAAAGTATTTTGCCCTGGTCAAGATTGAAGCGGTCAACTTCGAATCGCCGGAAGAAGCACGCAATAAAATTCTGTTCGACAACCTGACCCCGCTCTATCCGCAGGAGCGATTGAAACTGGAGACACTTCGCGAGAACGTCAGCGCGCGGGTGATGGATCTGCTTACCCCTCTCGGAAAAGGCCAGCGCGGTCTTATCGTTTCACCGCCTCGCGCCGGCAAGACCATGCTGTTGCAGAACGTGGCCAATTCGATTACCACCAATCATCCTGAAGTTGTGCTGATGGTGCTGCTGATCGATGAGCGCCCCGAAGAAGTTACCGACATGCAGCGTTCGGTAAAGGGCGAAGTCATTTCTTCAACCTTCGATGAGCCGGCTGCGCGGCACGTGCAAGTCGCGGAAATGGTGATCGAAAAGGCGAAACGCCTGGTCGAGCACAAACGCGACGTCGTCATTTTGCTGGATTCTATTACCCGTCTGGCGCGGGCTTATAACACCATCGTTCCGCCCAGCGGCAAAGTGCTGTCAGGCGGCGTGGATTCGAATGCGTTGCAGCGTCCGAAACGGTTCTTTGGTTCGGCGCGAAATATCGAAGAAGGGGGATCGCTTACCATCATTGCCACCGCGCTGATCGATACCGGATCGCGCATGGATGACGTGATCTTTGAAGAATTCAAAGGTACCGGCAACTCGGAAATCATTCTCGACCGCAAACTGGTAGACAAACGCACCTTCCCGGCCATCGACATTCAGCGCTCCGGCACGCGTAAAGAAGAGTTGCTGATCCCCAAGGAAGATCTCACCCGCATTTGGGTGTTGCGGAAAGTACTGAATCCACTTTCGCCAGTTGAAGCGATGGAACTGCTGATCGACAAACTCAGCAAAACAAAGTCGAATGGCGAGTTCCTGGCGAACATGAGTTCGCTGTAAACCTTCTTCGTCCTCGAGGGTGCCCCGTCCAAGGCTATGCTTGGGCGGGGTTTTAGTTTTCATCCTCAAATAGGCATCAGGCACGGTGAAGCCCCGGGATCAATTTCCGGGGCCCAAGCGTAGCTTGAACGGGGCGCCCTCGGCGCCGCTCTCGGCGAACGTATAATGAGTTTCATAATTTGGCTTTTCGAGGTGGACTTTGCGACTTCGAAGTCTGTGGCTAGTGGTTCCTGCCTTGATTCTTGGGACAGCGTCACTGTCGACATCCCAAAATCCTCCCCTCCGTTTGCCGACTCCGCCGCCGCTGGAGCAAAGGCCCGGTCCGGAAGATGAGCCTCGCGTGAGGATGGAAAGGGAGATGGCCAAGAAGGCGAACCTTTCGCGCCAGGCTGACCTCAAGCGCGACACCGAAAAGCTGCTGAAACTTGCCACCGAACTAAAGGAATCCGTGGACAAAACCACCGCCAGCACCCTGTCCGTCGATGTGGTCAAGAAAGCTGAAGAGATAGAAAAACTGGCACACAGCGTGAAAGATAAAATGAAGGGATCGCTCTGAGTACGAATGACATTTTGGACGGGCGCGGACGCCCGTCCTCCACTAGGAGACGAATCAGTCTGCCGCTACTCGCGCCGGCAATGCCGAACCTTCCTTCACGATCCGCATTCCGTAGAACGACCGGTAGACGAAGATAAAAGAAGTCAGGAAGAATCCCAGCGCAAGCAGATGGCCTAGGGTGCTGCCGGCCTGTAACGTGAGCTTTACCGCCAGTTCGACTGCCAGCAATCCAAACAAAGTCGTGAACTTGATGACCGGGTTCAAGGCCACGGACGAAGTGTCTTTGAAAGGATCGCCAACCGTGTCGCCGATGACGGTCGCGTCGTGAAGCGGCGTGCCTTTCTGCTTGAGCTCAACTTCCACAATTTTCTTGGCGTTGTCCCATGCTCCGCCGGCGTTAGCCATGAAGATTGCCTGATACAAACCGAATATCGCAATCGAAATCAGGTAGCCGATAAAGAAGAACGGCTCTACGAAAGCGAACGCCAGAGTGGCGAAGAAAACCGCCAGGAAAATATTGAACATTCCCTTCTGCGCGTACTTGGTGCAGATTTCAACCACCTTCTTGCTGTCGGAAACTGAAGCCTTGACCACGCCCTCAAGCTTGATGTTGGCCTTGATAAACTCGACCGCCCGGTAAGCGCCCGTGGTTACAGCCTGTGTCGACGCGCCGGTGAACCAGTAAATCATCGCGCCGCCCGTGATCAGACCCAGCATGAAAGGCGCATGCAGAAGAGAAAGCTTGTTCACATTTTCGGTAAGTCCATTGGTAAGCGCCATGATGATGGAGAAAATCATGGTGGTGGCGCCGACCACGGCGGTTCCAATCAGCACCGGCTTGGCGGTAGCTTTGAAGGTGTTTCCGGCGCCGTCGTTTTCTTCGAGCAGATCTTTGGCGCGCTCAAAGTTGACGTCCATGTTGAAATCTTTTTTCAGCTCCTGCCGGATGTTAGGCACCTGTTCAATCAGCGACAGTTCATACACTGACTGCGCGTTATCCGTCACCGGCCCGTAGGAATCCACTGCGATAGTGACCGGCCCCATGCCCAGAAACCCGAAAGCGACTAATCCGAAGGCAAAGACCGGCGCGGCAATCATCAGATTATCGAGCCCCAATGTACTGAAATAGAATCCGGTGGACATCAGCGCCACCATCGACAGGCCGAGATAGTAGGCGGAAAAATTTCCGGCTACAAATCCGGACAAGATTCCCAGGGAAGCGCCGCCTTCGTTGGCGGAAGTCACAACTTCCCTCACATGCCGCGACTCAGTCGAGGTGAAGACTTTCACCAGCTCGGGAATGATGGCCCCCGCCAGCGTGCCGCAGGAAATAATGCTGGCCAGCTTCCACCATTGGGTTGTGTCCCCGCCTAAGCTGGGGACGATGATGGCGGAAATGATAAAGGTTACCGCAACCGAGATCAGTGAAGTCAACCACACCAGCCAGGTTAGAGGGACTTCGAAGTTCATCTTGTCGGCAGTGCCGAATCTGGCTTTCGCAATCGCGCCGTTGATGAAGTAGGCGACCGCGCTCGAGACCAGCATGGCAATGCGCATGACGAAAATCCATACCAGTAGCTGCACTTGAATGGTCGGGTCTTTCACCGCCAGCAGGATGAAAGTGATCAGTGCAACGCCGGTCACGCCGTAGGTCTCGAATCCATCGGCGGAGGGTCCGACAGAATCGCCGGCGTTGTCTCCAGTACAGTCGGCGATCACACCCGGGTTGCGAGCGTCGTCTTCTTTAATCTTGAAGACGATCTTCATCAGGTCAGAACCGATGTCGGCGATTTTGGTAAAAATGCCGCCTGCAATTCGTAGTGCGGCCGCGCCCAGCGACTCGCCGATGGCGAATCCGATGAAGCAGGGCCCGGCGTAGTCAGCCGGAATAAACAGAAGAATGATCAGCATGAGCAGCAGCTCGACGCTGATCAGCATCATGCCGATACTCATCCCCGCCTGCAGAGGGATGTTGTAAATCGGATAGGGCTTGCCCGCCAGGCCCGCAAATGCAGTGCGCGAGTTGGCAAAAGTGTTCACTCGGATTCCGAACCAGGCCACACCGTAGCTGCCGGCAATTCCCACCAGGCTGAACAGAAGGATGATGGGCAACGTAATGGCAATCGGCTTGTCTGGAACCGGAGAGAGCACGCCGAAATAAAGCACGATTACGACTGCGATAAACAGCCACAGAATCAGCAGGAACTTGCCCTGGGTAATCAGGTAGGTCTTGCAGGTTTCGTAAATCAGCTCGGAAATCTCCAGCATGGCCCGGTGGACGGGCATGTTTTTGAGGCGGGTATAAATGACCAATCCGAAACCCAGCCCGAAAATACAGAACAGAATTCCGATCATCAGCAGGCGGTGGCCGTCGATTCCGAGGAACAGGACTTGCGAAAGATCGGGCAGCTTGAGTGCGGCTTCACCGCCCACCTCGTGAGTCGATTGAGCCAGGGCAGAAGCCGAGCTCAGAGTCGCGACCGCGATAGTGGCGGCAATTATCCTGGTAAAGGTCTGGGCGAATTGACGTCCTTCGGACGTAGCTCTCGCAAGCCAGGTGCGCATAGGAATTCCTCCGGTATGAAGACTTAGTACAGGGCCATCACGTGTTTAGGCACTTCTGCCCGGCGCACCGCACCATCGGACGCTCGATTTGGGAGCGCCGAAAGCGCATTGCCGGAGTTCCGAACACGCTTCCACTACACGGCATTGACCAGGAGTGTTGAGCTTGGCCGCGTCGGATGTTTTGCACCGCAGACGCTCCCCGACTCGATCCAGATGATCCCAGGAGGCCAGGCACAAAACCAGTCTTTATAACATGTTAGGTAGGGTTGGTCAAACGGAGATTACGCGGCTAAAATCTGCTCAAATCCGCTCCCAAAGGTGAGTTGAACCGTTGACCGGCATGAGGAAAAACAAACTTCTGTCAGTGGGTCGTGCGCGAAATCCAGAAACGGCGAGCGATTAAGGATGTAGCCATGGATTCAATCACTCTCAACCCCATCGGCCTGGTGCGGTCCTCCCGATCGGAAGCGAAAGATGATTTTTGGGGAGAGGTGACGTCGTCCATCGAGTTGGACATCACTCGCTTCACTACTGAATCGGTCAGCGGACTCGCCGATTTTTCCCACCTCATGGTCATTTCAATCACGTGGCTGATAAAAGTGTAGTCACCAACGCCAACCATCCTCGCGGAAATGCGCAGTGGCCTGGGACGTCATCCTGAACGGCCGTGAGGCCGGGAAGGATCTAGCGTGAAGCGGCTCGGACCGCGCGTGGTCAAACAGCTACAGCTTTCCTAAACCCTGCAATCGTTCCGCTGCACGCGAGATCCTTCACCCGGCTGAAGCCGGGCTCAGGATGACGTCAAATTCTGTTGTCCACTCTGGAATCTTCGCGCAACGGAAAAAAGACCGCCCCAACAAGATTGGCGTATCGGTTTGCGAGCTGCTGCAGGTGGAGGGCTTGAAACTTAAAGTGAAGGCGCTGGATGCAATTGACGGAACCCCCATCCTCGACATCAAACCGTATGTAAGGAATTCGAGCCCCATCCGGACCGCGTCAGGCAGCCGCAATGGATGACCGAATTGATGCGGGATTATTTCAGCTGAGCTCAGGCCATCCGCCAGACCTTCGCTTTTATCTTTGCCGCCTGCCGCACCCGGCCGATATCGATGAATTGCACTTTCCGCGGATCGGGTACCGCGACCACTCCACGGGCGCGCAATCGCTTGATGCGGGACACTGCGCTGTCCACGACTCGAGCCAGTTCAGCTCCGAAATCAGCGGTTCGATCTTCCCGCAAACAACGCCTTGCTTTCGCCGCGGAAAACCACGTCGGATCACGATCAAGCTCTTGTGGCGGGACCAAGCGCAACACTTCGCATAGATGAGCACTCACGGCCGGCTCTTTTCCCGATTCCACCGCCCCCTCTTTTCCGGACGACCTGCCTCTCGAACTCCGCATCTGGCGCCGGCCCCGGCGCAGGTAACTGGTGAACGAAGCTTCTTCCATCCGGCCGTGCACCCCGGCTTCTTCGAAGGCCTCGAGCGCGGCCGCCTGCGCGTGTGTAAGCCCCGGTTCTACGCTGCCCTTGGGGAAAATCCAGCGTCCCTTGCCGGTACGGACCAGAAGAAACTCGATGGCTCCACCGCGCACCCGGTAACAAACCGCAGCCACCTGCGCGCACTCTTTCAGTTTGCGCAGCTCCGCCAGACGCACAAATTTCGTCGATAGCTGATAATTCCTGCCCTGCGAATTATTGATGCCGACCCGCGATGAGCCCATAGCAGAAGAGTGCACGACTTTCGCCGCGTTTGCCTAGAGCACAGCTTGGTTCGGGGGGGATTGAATTGGTCGATTTTCGAATAGGCGGGCGTTTTGATTTATCAAGCTGCACTGTCATCAAATCGTTCTGTCATCCTGAGCGGAGTGGCGGCTTCGTTTCGCAAAGCAGCCATGCAGTCGAAAGACCCCTCGCAGCGAAAATACACCTGCCTGTTTTTGTGGCAGCCGATAGCCGCCTCCGTTCTCTGATTTTAATTTTGGCGATAGGGGTCCTTCGACTGCGCGAAAAGTTCGCCTCGCCAACTTTTCACTCCGCTCAGGATGACACGATGTTAATGGTGCTTAGCTGATTGCCAGGAACGTTGCGGTGGCAAAGCAAACATTCGTCCGCTGGACAGGCCAACCTCACCTCTGCCATCCTCAATCATTCCCATGTCCTATTACGTCGTCGCTCTCACCATGGCACAAGTGCGGCAAGGCGCTCTTGCCTTTCAGCGCGAGTTGGGCGCCGCGTTGGCCGAGTTGAAAGATCTGAAAGTGTATGCCGTTAGCCCATTCGATCTGGAGGAACGGCGCCGCTTCAAGGATCGTTTCGGAGGCGATATTGTCTACTTCTTCAATCCTGCGGCTCGCGACTTCATGCTGCAGCAGGGGTCGGAATTGCAATTCATCGGCGAAATCGCGGATAGCGAACTCCCCCGCCGCCGCAGCGTGGTAGTCGGGACCCCGGAGTAAGCGCAAAGCGGTCCGCGCGAACGAGTCGAAAGAAGGATCGAAGGCTTGAGCGATAGATGCGTGAAAATCCGTGGCCGCCCTTAGGGAATCTGATTACCTACTTGCGCCCAAACAACACCCAAGACACTATTTTCATTCGCAATCTGAAAGGACGCCTTGGAAAGCTTGTTCTGCCTGCGCTGCAACCGCGAGATCGAAGTCGGGCACAAATCCGTCGCGGTATATATGTTCGCGCAGACGGTCGGAATCAGGCCGCGGCAGAAATCTTCGGCGCAGCGCATCTGTTTCTGCCCGCAATGTTCAGTCTCTCTGGCCATGGGCCCGCCTCCCGAAGGCGCCCTGAATCTGGCCGCATGGAACATGATCCGCGACCTGGTCGGCGCCGATCCCGCACTCAATCAGGCCGCCTGGGAAAATCTGCGCGGAGTGGTTGGCTTGCTGCCTTCCGGTGAGCCCGAATCCATCCCACGCAGGGCCGCATCCGGCGGCTACTTCGAGTTCTAATAGCCAGCTAACAATCGTGAACGAGCGGCGGGAAGATTTCGTCGTCAGCTCCCGGTCAGGGTCCTCATTACTCTGCCGCGCGGGCGAGTCGCCCGCGACCACACGATCCGGTGCGATCATTCGCACCGGCTAGGTGGCGGCTGCGGGTGACTCTTCAACATCCCTGGCGATTTCTGGAAGGACAACTTGCAGCAGGGCTGTGAATTGGTCCTTTACTCGCTCGCCGGTCTCCAACACTTCTTGGTGGTTGATGACTTGTTCGAGGATTCCTGCGGCCATGTTAGTGACGCAGGAAATTGCGAGAACCTTCATACCCATGTGGCGGGCGGCGATCACTTCAGAGACAGTTGACATCCCCACCAGATCAGCGCCGATGGTGCGCAGGTAACGAATCTCGGCGGGAGTTTCATAACTTGGGCCGAGCAGCGCGGCATAAACCCCCTGATGAAGCGTCCTGCCGGCTTTCTTCGCCGCCGCCAGAGCAATTTCCCGGTACGGCTTCCAGTAGGCTTGAGTCATGTCCGGGAAGCGCGGGCCGAAGCGGTCGTCGTTGGGGCCAACCAGAGGGTTATCTCCCTGCAGGTTGATGTGATCGGTGAGCACGACCAGCGCCCCCTGTTTGTACTGCAGATTAATACCGCCCGCCGCGTTGGTGAGAATTGCCGCACGGATGTTCATCGAGTCGAAAACCCGCATGGGGAACGCGACTTCCGCGGCAGAGTAACCTTCGTACAGGTGAACGCGACCCTGCATGGCGGCCACGGGTACACCGGCGGCGTTGCCGATGACCAGCTGTCCGGCATGTCCGACGGCGGTCGAGCGCGGGAAAAAAGGAATATTTTCGTACGGAATGCGCGTGGCGTCGCTGAGGTCGTCAGCGAATCCGCCCAGACCGGAGCCCAGAACCAGAGCGATCTTCGGGCGCAGCTGAGATTGCGACAGCACGAACTTTGCAGCCGCTTCCGCATGGGTGAAATCTTCGGGTTTACTCATTAAAACCCTCGGCACACGGACTCGTTGAACTTTAAACAAGAACCAGTTCCAGAAACTGGAAATCAGAGACTTGGAAACCTGGGACTTGAACTCAAAAACCAGAAACTAGAAACCAGAATCCCGAACCCAGAAACTGATTTACAACCAGTTCCTGGTTGCTGGTTCTCAGTTCTCAGTGAATTGCTTTTCGAAAACTGCGAACTGTTGTTCCAGCTTCCACTGTACCCGGGCTCGCTCGTTTGCTTCTAGGAATTTTTCGCAGGCGGGCGACGCTGCCGCGCAGACATGAGCGTGCGACAAACTTTTACCGGGCAGAAAGCTGTATTCCAGACTTTGACGGGCCAGCCGTTTCAAATCGGCATAGCTCAGTCGATAAGTTTCCGCGGCGCGTACGTATTCGCGAGTCATGTCGGAGCGTGATACGCCCTGATCGTCGGTGGCTAGAGCAACCGGCACGCCATAGCGCAAATAAACCGGCAGAGGATGCTCATCTCCGCGAACGCCTAGAATTACGTCATTCGACGTCAGGCAAATTTCGACCAGCACCTTCCGTTGGGACATTTCCTGCAACAGTCCGGTGGCGTCGCGTTCGTTCATAACACTAGCGCCGTGTCCGATGCGCTCGGCATGCCCTTTATCGATGGACTGGCGAATGTGGAAACTCAATCCCTCGGGAGGAACCAGGCCCATGGCCAGTTCCCCGGCATGCAGGCTGATGTGGACCTTAGGATAAATGGCGTGCAGGTAATCGAGCATCTTCATGTGCTGCTCAAAATCGTGCATGGGCACATACCAGTCTTCGGGCATCACAAGATTTAATCCGACGAAGCGGGGATCGGCCTGGGCCAGTTCGAAACCCAGGACGATTTGCGCGAAGACTTGTTCTTTAGGAAGACCGCGAAGTACCTGATAGAGATATCGGACTGTTACTTCGCAACCTGGATCCGCCTGCTGCGAATCGCAACCTAGCGCCTGATGCATTTTGGCTTCGTCATGATCGAGCTGGTGGCGTGTCGTCACGACCACGTCTTTCATTCCCGCCGTCAGGAGTTTTTCCCGCAGCCGGGAAAAGTCGTCGTCCCACCCGACTTTTGCTCCCAGTTGAGGGGCGAGCAGGCCGTCTGCGGTGTGCATCAGCTCCAGATATTGGAGATGGTCGGCAGCGGCGCGTCGTGCGGCTTCGGCGATGGCGTCGCCGGTGTGATTGTTCAGAGCCGGCAGAAATTTATCGAAAGTAGCGAAAAAGTGGTCGTGGCCGGGTTCGTCGCCGGTGTGGTTGCGCATCGACCAGGCATCGATGATTGAGTTGTAGAGCACGTGGTCCTGGTAGGCGCAGCGAATCGACGGTTTGGCCGCAAAACGGTCGCAGGAATCGTCGCAGGGCGGTGCGATCAGGACCGAGGTGGTTCGGTCGATGCAGAAGCCGTCGTCCGCGGCGAAGTCGATGAGGCTTTCCGCGTAGATCGCGCCCGCCAGGTGATTGTGCAGGTCGCCACCCTTCGGCATTTCGCGCAAGAATGCCAACAACAATCCAGGTTGCTGGCGAATCGAATCAAAATGGCGAGAAGTTCGCTGCTCGGCGATGGAGCTCTTCGGCTGCGCATAACTAAGGCGCACGGAAACAATCAGGACGAGAACAAAAATGAGCGTTTGCTTCAACGCAATCCTCCTGCTGAAGCGGCATTTTACGGGTTTTGCGATTGCGGCAACAGACTTTTACCGCGAAGGACGCAAAGGCACTGCAAAGGTCGCGAAGGGAATCTTGTGAATCTGGCTCCCAGCAAGGATTTTGCTGTGATTTTCACAGATGAGTAGGAGGCAGGTTTTTCGACCGCATGAAAACAGATCACGGGGAAATAGGCACTTTCAGGCAACAAAAGATCCTGAAGATTTCCGGCTTGCACCGTGGATGCGACACCGGCCTGTGGACGGCGTGCACTCGATTGATTTAGCGGGAGATAAAACATTGCCTTTTTAATTGACTCTGAAAATGAAAGGAGTAAAAACAAACTCGTTCTTTGACAGCTTCTGAAGTTTTCCCGGTTGGTGCGGCGTCCGGGGCTCAAGCCAAGTCACTCTTCGCATCGCAAGATGACGAAGGGAAGGCGGGTAAGGGTCTATAGCAAAGCGCTGGTCGAGGCGAACAAGAAGATATGTCGGAGGCAGGATAGAGTCCCGAGGCGTCAAGCAGGTTTGTCCGGTTGGCGGTAAGCCCGGAGCCCAAGCATGATCGCGCGCGGCAGCCCGCAAGGGTAGCTGCGAGAGCAGGTCGGTAAGGGTCTAAAGCGAGCTACTGGCCGAGATGAATGGGCTTAACACCACCTCGGGGCTCTTATTTTTTTGGGTGTAAGCCTAAGAAGATTGTGTGGTCGCGGGCGAGCCGCCCGCGAGGCTCTGCCACCACCCGAACCCACGCCGTCGCATCAAACACTGCTGTGTTTAGTTCTCCAGCACTTCGCGGGCGAGTCGCCCGCGACCACACAATCAACCACACAAGCAAAACACACAAGCAAAACACACATCACGACCACAATTAATTACGGGCCCTGAACCACCACCAGTTTTTCTGGGGTCAGCCGGGCGCGAATGATGGTGTTGGTGGCGGCGACTTCGCCTACCGCGTCCACGTTCAGGTCGTAAGAGCCTTGGGGCAGATTTTCTGAGAAGGGGATTTCATACTTGTCAGTATCTGTCTTCAAGGTGAAATGCTGGTAGCCGACGGCCGTGGCCCGTCCGTCCTCGGCAACCGCCAGAGCAACGAAGGTGAAATCGAAATCGTTTCCGGTCTGGTTCGAAACTCGGATGGCGGCATCCAGGCGGTGGCCGGTGATCTTAGGCTTCCTGCTCCACTCCACCACCAGCGGGGCCACGACATCAATCACGTACTGCTTTTTCTTTTGTGCGGGAGGCTTGCCGCTGTCGGTCACCGTCACTTCAAAGCGAAAACTGTCAACTTCGGTGGGGGCGCCGCTGAGTGTGCCGTCCGGGGACAGTTGGACGCCGGTGGGCAGCTCTCCCGCGGTCACTTCCCAGGTAAGGGGGGTGATACCGCCTTGCGCTTCGAGTTTGAAGTGGTAAGGCTGGCGCAGAAAGCCTTTGGACAAGGGCCCGGCCGGCATGACGATAGGTTCGCCTGTGGCCGCGCCCTGTTGAGCCGGCGACGATACCACCACAAGCAGTAACAGCAACGCCGGTGCCGCGAACTTCAGATTCATAGCAGCCTTAGATGGCACTTTAACACTGGACGGGGCGCTGAACCGGTTCGGAAGGACAATGCTGGGTCAAAAGACTGGACGGGCCGGACGCCCGTCCTCCACTGTCTAACTCGCTTTGAACCCGCTGCGCACTCGACTCCTGCTGCTTCGCCACGGTAAGCTAAAGAGTTTTCCAGCGGAGGATGCGAGAAATGCAAGAGGCCGTGGCCGCCCTTTGGCCGGAGATAGAGTGGATCGAGGAGAAGACGCTGCGCCGCCAGGTCACCGACACCTGGGTAAAGGCGTTGGAACGCAGTCCGCTCAAGCCGGATGACCTCAATCGCATCCCCTTCACCCTTCTGGTGCCCAATTGTCCTATCACGTTTATGGAGCACAAACGCTGCGTGGTCCATATAGCGCGGCAGAGTGCGCAAGCCATGCACGAGTTCATGGGACGGGCTCTGCCGATCAACATGGATACAGTGATCGCAGGCGCCATCCTGGCGGATGTTGGGAAATTGCTGGAATACGAGTTGGGCGCGGACGGCAAAAGCCGCCAGAGCGAGCGTGGCGAGGCCTTGCGGCATCCTTTCACCGGCGTGGCGCTGGCCCTGGAGTGTGGAGTGCGGGATGACGTTTGCCACATTATTGCTGCGCACGCCGCCGAAGGCGAACTGGTGAAACGTACCACTGAGGCGTACATCGTGCATCACGCCGACTTCATGGCGTTCCTGCCTTTCAAAAATCCCAAGAACATCAAGCTGAAATAGGAGATTCTCGAGTTGCATACGAAAGAAGCGGGCGCAAAGGAAACCATTACCGCAGGAATGTCGCGCTGGGCAGCGAATCTGACTTATGCGCAGCTTTCACAAGATGCGGCGTACCAGGCCAAGCGCTTCCTGCTTGATTCGGTGGGCTGCGCGCTGGGCGGATACCAGCAGCACGATGTAAAAATCGCTCTCGAAGTACTGGATGAGATCGCGGGGAAAGGCCTGGCGACGGTGATTGGAACCGGCAAGCGCATCGATCCCGTTTCGGCTTCGCTGGCCAACGGGCTGATGATTCGCTGCATGGATTACAACGACATTTACTGGAAACAGGATCCATCTCATCCGTCTGATATTTTTCCGGCTGCGCTGGCGAGTTGCGAGCGCGCGAAAAGCGATGGCAAGGAACTGATTGTCGGACTGGTGCTGGGGCATGAATTTGAAATGCGTTTCTGCGAGGCGGCGTTTCCGGGGATACGCGAGCGGGGATGGCACCACGCGACGTTGACTGCGTTTGTTTCTCCCATCGTCGCCGGCCGCGCCATGCACCTGAGCTGGGAGCAGATTCAACATGCCATCGGAATTTCGGCCAGCCGTCACGCGACTTTAGGCGCGGTCACCGCCGGCAAGTTGACCATGATGAAGAACACGGTCGATCCCATGGCCACACAAAGCGGGGTGCTGGCTGCGCTGATGGCGGAGAAGGGTTACACCGGGCCCGAGCATGTGGTGGACGGCAAAGAAGGCCTGACGCATTGTTTCGGTCCATCGTGGAAGTTGAATTTGCTGACGGATGGGCTGGGAGACTCGTGGCGCATCACCCAGTGCGGCATGAAGGCCTTTCCCACCGAAGCGCTCACCCACACTCCTATTTCAGCAGTGCTGGATATCGTGAAGTCGAACGACCTGAAGCCGGAGCAGGTAGAGAAAGTTCAAATTCGCTCACTGGCGCGAGCCGCCGATATTCTCTCCGATCCCAGCAAATACGATCCGCAGTCGAAGGAGACCGCAGACCATTCTCTTCCTTACGTGATTGCGGCGGCGATCGCCGATCGGCAAGTCACGCCGGTGCAGTTTGAAATGAAGAAAATTATGGATCCAACTATCCGGGCGCAGCTAAAGAAAGTTGAAGTGGTGGCCGATCCTGAGATCGAGAAGGTTTTTCCCGCGCTGCAGCGTGTGATTGTGAACCTCACGACTACCGATGGGCGGACGTTTACCAAGCAGCTTGACTATCCCAAGGGTGATCCGCGTAATCCGCTGTCTGATGTTGAAGTGGAGGAGAAGTTCGCGGCGCTGGCCGAGGGCGTGTTGTCCGAAGGTGCGCAGAAAAAGCTGAAGAATGCGATCTGGAATCTGGAGAAAGTTGGATCGGTGAGCAAGCTGATGGGGTTGATGACGGCGGACGTGAAAAAGAAAGCGGCGCCCCGGAGAATTGCGGCGAAGAATACGAAGAAGCGCGGATAGCATTTTAATGACGGCTGTAAGAACGGAATGATGAAGCCACCCAAACCGCGAAAATCGACTGCGGCGGCTGAGAACAAGCTGATAGGGGTCCTTCGACTTCGCATTGCATTTCGCGAGCGAAATGCGATGCTACGCTCAGGACGACAAGTTGGGGACTGGAGAGATTGAATGGGTCAGACCATCGTCGAAAAAATCGCACAGGCGCATCTTGCCGAAGGGCCGAATCGTCCCCTGCGTACCGGGGATTTTGTCGCCATCCGCCCGCACCGGGTGATGACGCACGACAACACTTCAGCGGTGATGAAAAAGTTTCAGACCATCGGTGCCAAGAAGATCCAGAACTCCAAGCAACTAGTGTTTGCTCTCGACCACGATATCCAGAACAAAGACGATTCAAATCTGCACAAATACGAGGCTATTGCGGGCTTCGCCAAGTATCACGGCGTGGATTTCTACCCGGCGGGTTCGGGCATTGGCCACCAGATCATGGTGGAACGCGGATACGTTGTGCCCGGATCGTTTGTAGTGGCATCGGATTCACACTCGAATATGTACGGGGCACTGGGCGCAATCGGCACCCCGATCGTGCGCACCGACGCGGCGGCAACCTGGGCCACGGGCGATTTCTGGTGGCAGATTCCGCGATCGATCCAGGTGATTCTCGAAGGCACGCTGCCCGCGGGCGCGACCGGCAAAGACGTGATCATCACTTTGTGCGGGCTCTACAACCACGATGAAGTTTTGAACTCGGCCGTAGAATTCAGCGGACCTGGCGTTTCCAGCCTCTCCATGGACGCGCGTTTTTCCATTTCGAATATGTCCACCGAGTGGGGGCCATTGGTGGGATGGTTTCCCGTGGATGAAGTTACCATCAGATATTTGAAAACGGTGAAGGAGCGTCTGGCGGCGCAGGGGATCGAGCGCTTCACTGATGGCGAGATTGCAAACTGGACGGAGAGGCCGCCGCATCCGGATTCCGACGCGGTTTATGCGGCCCGCATCGTGCTCGATCTGGCGCAGGTAACGCCACATGTTTCCGGCCCCGATACGGTGCAGATCATGTCGTCGCTGGCCGATATCGAGCAACAGAAGATTCCCATCCAGAAGGCTTACCTGCTGTCCTGTGTGAATTCGCGGATCGAAGATTTGGCTGCCGCCGCCACGGTGCTGCAAGGCAAGAAAGTTGCGCCGGGTGTGAAACTGTATCTGGGCGCGGCCAGTCGCTGGGTTCAGGAAGAAGCGGAACGGCGCGGCATCTGGCAGACGTTGCTCGATGCCGGCGCGAATCCTTTGCCGGCAGGATGCGGGCCGTGCATCGGATTGGGCGTCGGGCTGCTGGAACCGGGCGAAGTGGGAATCTCGGCCACCAATCGCAACTTCAAGGGACGTATGGGCTCGCGCGATGCCAAATGCTATCTCGCTAGCCCGGAAGTGGTGGCAGCGTCGGCGGTTGCCGGATACATTCGCGGACACTTCAAGATGGCGGACCGTACCGTGGATCGCGTCTACGAAGAATTTCCCACTGGGACCACCGCCGAAAAAGTCGACATCCTTCCTGGTTTTCCCGAGCAGGTACGGGGACGGCTTGTCTTTTTGCCGCAGGACAACGTGAATACCGATGCGATTTACGGCAAAGACTACACTTACCGCGACGATGTAACTCCGGAAACGATGGCGAAGGTGGTTATGGAAAACTACGATCCGCAATTCGCGGCTCGCACCCGCGCCGGAGATGTAGTGGTCAGTGGCTTTAATTTTGGTACGGGATCGAGCCGGGAGCAGGCGGTCACTTGTTTGAAAGCTAAAGGAATTCCGCTGGTGATTGCGGCAAGTTTTTCGCAGACGTACTTGCGAAATGCCTACAACAACGGATTCCTGTGTGTTGAAGTGCCGGCGCTGGTGAAAAAATTGCGAGAGCAGTTTTCCAAAGAGATTGCCGGGAAGGAAAAGACAATTGTTCCCGGAGACGAGATCGATATTGATTTCACTTCGGGAGTGATCGGCTGGCGGGGAGAGAAATTTCCATTTCCCGCGCTGGGCAGCGTGCCGCAGTCGCTAGTGATCGCGCAGGGCGTGGAGAATCTGGTAGCGAAGCGTTTGGGTTTAGGTTAGACCGTGTGGCCGCGGGCGCCGCGACTGGCTGGGAAATCTTTGCGGAGGGCGAGTCGCCCTCCGGACAGCCGGCGGGACGCCGGCGCTACACTGGCCGAGCTTTGTTCAAGTGGACATCTCAGAGGGAGAAACTTTACTGATGGCGAAACACACTGTTGTGACAATGCCGGGGGATGGAATCGGAAATCAGGTTCTGCCCGAAGCGTTGCGGGTATTGAAGGCCGTCGGATTCGACGCGGAATACATTCATGCCGACATCGGGTGGGATATATGGTGCAGCGAAGGCAATGCCTTGCCGGATCGCACCATCGAGCTGCTCAAGAAGCACAAGCTCGGCCTGTTCGGCGCCATCACGTCCAAGCCTAATAAAGAAGCGCAGGCTGAACTCAAACCTGAGCTGCGCGGCAAGGGACTGGTTTACTACAGCCCGATCGTGACCATGCGCCAGAAATTCAATCTGGATACCTGCATGCGCCCCTGCATCGGTTTTAGCGGCAATCCGCTGAATTACATCCGCAAACGAACCGATGGCGGATTCGATGAGCCCAGGATTGACACTACCGTTTTTCGCCAGGGAACGGAAGGCATGTACGTGGGCGTGGAGTGGACGAACCCTCCGGAGAATGTGCGCGCCGCGCTGAACACCCATCCGCGATTCAAATCTTTCAATAGCGTGCCCGGTCCGGAGTTGGCGGTGAGCGTGCGCATCATCACGCGGGCGGCGGCGAAGCGCATCGTTACTGCAGCGTTTGAGTATGCCAAAAAACGTGGATTCAAAGGCGTCACCATTTGCGAAAAGCCGAACGTGGTGCGCGAAACTTCGGGGATGATGGAAGAAACGGCCAAGGAAGTGGCGAAAAGCTATCCTGGCATCGCGCTCTGGTCCACGAACATCGATGCGCAATTGATGTGGCTGAACAAGAATCCGGAAGAGTACAACGTGATCGTGGCCTCGAACCTGTTCGGAGATATCCTGTCCGACGCGTTTGCCGGTCTGGTGGGCGGCCTGGGCTTTGCGGCCTCGGGGAATATCGGAGATGAAGTTGCCGTGTTTGAGCCGACCCATGGGTCGGCGCCGAAGTATGCGGAGCTGAATCCTCCGATTGTGAACCCTATTGCCATGATTCTCTCGGCGGCGATGATGCTCGATCATGTCGGCGAAAGAGAAAAGGCTGAACGTATCCGCAAGGCTATTGCCGATGTGGTGAAAGAAGGCAAAGTGCGGACCTACGACATGATGAGGATTTCTGGCGGCGCGAAATCGATTGCGCAGGGCGCTGCCAGTTCGGTGCAGATGGGCGACGCGATTCTGGCGAAGCTGAAGTAGCAATATGGATGTTCGCCTCGCGCTTATTGTTCGAGTCGCGAAGCGACTCGAACGCGCGGGGGCTCACCTGGGTCCTTCGCGCGCGAAATGCCGCGCACTCAGGATGACAGCCGCGCCGGAATGTCCGCACTCAGGATATGCGCGCGGGAATGTTCGCACTCGGGATGACATCTGTGCGGAAATGTCCGCACAGAATCGCCGGTTTGAGGTGGTTGAAGGCCATGACGGGGTCGGTGGACGAAAAATCGGCGGGTACGGGCGAAGCTGGACATGCCGGTAAAGATATTCGTTCTGATTTGCATGTGGCGATTGCGGCTCGCGACAGTGGCGGGCTCGAGATCACGATGCAGTCGCGGGTTGCGCCTTACTATGGCGAATCCATCCAGGCGCAGGCGCGGCAGGTGCTGGAAGTGCTGGGCATCAGGAATGCGCGAGTCGAAATCCGCGATGAAGGCGCTCTGCCGTTTGTGATCGCGGCACGGATTGAAACTGCGGCGCGACGCGCCGGACTTGGATTGGGCCGCAAAGCATCTCCTGAAAAGCTCACATTGCCGGAGCCTTCACCGCGAGACCGGCTGCGCCGTTCGCGTCTCTATCTGCCGGGTTCGGAACCCAAATATTTCATCAACGCTTCGCTGCATGGGCCCGACGCCATCATCCTCGATCTGGAGGATTCGGTTCATCACGGGGAAAAAGATGCGGCCCGGATTCTGGTTCGCAATGCGTTGCGGGCGGTGGATTTCGGGAAGTGCGAGCGCATGGTGCGCATCAACCAGTTACCCATGGGGCTGGAAGATCTGGCGGAGATCGTGCCTGAGTCTCCGGATTTATTGTTGCTGCCGAAGACTGAGCTTCCCGAACAGGTTGCGGAAACCGATCGCATGATTGGAGAACTCAAGGGACGTTACGGCATCACCCGTCCCATCTGGCTGATGCCGATTCTGGAGTCGGCGCTGGGCATCGAGAACGCTTCCGCGATCGCGCAAGCCAGCAAAAATGTTGTGGCGCTCACGATTGGGCTGGAAGACTACACCGCCGATCTTGGTGTTGTGAAGACGGCGGAAGGAAGCGAGACGTTGTACGCACGCTCTCGTCTGGTAAATACGTCGAGGGGAGTGGGAGTGCAGGCCATCGATTCGGTCTTCGGCGATGTGGGTGACATGGAAGGGCTGCGACGCTGGGCGGAAAATTCGCGAGCTATGGGATTTGAAGGTATGGGCTGCATTCATCCCGGGCAAATCCCGGTGATTCATGCTGCCTTTGCGCCGTCGCCGGCGGAAATCGAGAAAGCGACGAAAATTGTGGCGGCGTTTGAAGAGGCGCAACAGCGCGGGTTGGGTGTGGTCAGCCTGGGATC
The DNA here is from genome assembly GCA_963733545.1 of Terriglobia bacterium. Classification (GTDB taxonomy): domain Bacteria; phylum Acidobacteriota; class Terriglobia; order Terriglobales; family Acidobacteriaceae; genus JAIQFF01. Next base: position 387,302 of record CAVTDQ010000007.1, on the reverse strand, counting down.
GAAGATGATTGATCCGCCGGTGGTGCAGAGGGCGCAGAAGTTGGTGGAGTTGGCGAAGCGCATGTCCGGTCGCGCCACCGGCAGAGAGCAGTAACGAAGGTCCACAACCGAAGTCCTTTGTGAACCTTAGTGTCCTTCGTGGTTACAGATTTTAGGGAGCGGAATGACGGATAACGCCGAGCTGGTACAGAACGCTGCGGGGCGCATGGTACCGGCCATGGTCAATGGCAAGCCGCAGATTCCGTACCTGGGCATTGCGAAGTACCAGCCGCGGGGACGGAAAACCGCGCCCCCCGTGCGTTCCAGCCGGGACTATCCGGAAAATGGCGACAAGCGTCTGCCCGATCTTGAGACCGCCCTGCGCAAGTGCGGATTACGCGACGGGATGGTCATCTCGAACCATCATCATCTTCGTGACGGCGATCGGGTGGCGCTGATGATGCTGGAGGCGGCGGCAAAAATCGGCGTCAAAGACTTGTTGTGGTTTCCCAGTGCGTCGTTTCCCTCGCAAAAGTCTGCCATCGATCTAATGCAGTCGGGAGTGATTCATCACATTGAAGGTTCGATGAATGGACCTCTCGGCGATTACTGCACGCAAGGCAAGATGCGAGGTCTCGGTGTTCTGCGCTCGCATGGCGGCCGCTGGCAGGCGATTCAGGATGGCGAAGTACACATTGACATCGCGGTGATCGCAGCTCCCACCGCCGACGCTTTCGGTAATGCCGATGGATCGCATGGGAAGTCAGCCTGCGGATCGCTCGGCTTCGCACTGGCCGATTCTGTTTATGCCGACCACGTGATTGTGGTCACCGACAACCTGGTTCCGTTCCCCTGCATACCGTGGCAGATTCAGGGCAACAACGTCGACTATGTTGTGGAGGTCGATTCCATCGGCGACCCCGCGAAAATTGTTTCCGGCACCACCCAGATCACGCGTTCACCGGACCGTCTGCGGGTTGCGGAGTATGTTGCCCGCTTTCTGCGGGATGCGGGAATCATGCGCAACGGATTTTCGTTTCAGGCTGGAGCAGGCGGTATCGCGCTGGCGTTTGTCGACTACCTGCGCCGCATGATGAAAGAAGATGGCATCAAAGCCCGCTTCGTTCGCGGCGGATCGACCCGCTATCTGGTGGAGATGTTGCAGGAGGGATTGACCGATTACATTCTCGATGGACAGACCTTCGACCTGGACGCGGTGAAGTCGATTGCCAGCGATCCCCGGCATGTGCCGACTTCTCCATTTACTTCGTACAACTATCACGGCAAGGGATCGTTTGCGTCCATGATCGATGCGGTGGTGCTGGGCGCAACCGAAGTGGACCTGAACTTCAACGGTAACGTGGTGACACATTCCGACGGACGCCTGCTGCACGGCATCGGTGGCTGGCAGAATTGCCTCGATGCCGGCTGCACCATTCTTGCGGTTCCATCTTTTCGTGATCGCATCCCCGTAATTGTGGATGAAGTCACAACCCTGACCGGGCCCGGCGAATTAATCGATGTAGTCGTAACCGAGCGGGGGATTGCGATCAATCCGCTGCGTCAGGATCTACTGGATGCGGTGAAAGGATCGACTCTGCCGATCCGTCCGCTTCCGGACATCAAGGCGGAAGTGGAACGGATTTGCGGGGGCAAGCCGGCGCGTCCGAAACTAGGCGAACGTCCGGTGGCGGTAGTGAAGTGGGTGGATGGAACCGTACTGGATACGGTTTGGCAGGTTGGTTAAAAACAAAATCTTCGCCACGGATTTACACGGATTTCACGAAATCTTAAAAATTAGCTCATCACCATTCTGCCGGCTACGCTTGCGGGATGGTCAAACCAGAAGCTTGGACCACGAAGTACACAAAGGTACACGAAGGAATCCCAGTTGAAGCCTTCGTGATTGCGTTACTGGTGTGTATCCGTGTAATTCGTGGCGGATTTACTCGCTTTTCATAGCGTCAATCAACTCAAAAAGCTTGGTGCGGTCCACAACTTCGACGAAGGGCTTGCCCTGGGCCTTGTTGCTGACTACGTAAATCGTCGGAGTGTGATTGATGCCCACTCGCTGGCCCGTGTTCTTGTCCTGGTTGATGGCAGCCGCCAGTTTGCCCTGGGGATCGACGGCGAACGGCAGATCCACTTTGTGGTCGGCGGCAAATTTTTCCGCAAAGCCGCGCAGGGTCGGCGGAGTAATTTCCGGCTGGTGTTCAAAGATGTAGTCGCGGAAGTCGATACCCAGCTGTTTGTTCACGGTGTCGAAGTAGCGGGCGATGATGGCGGCGTCGAACGACCAGTTATGCATCGGAAGCGGGAAGTCGTGGCGAACTACGGGAATCTTGTAGGTGCGTCCCGCTTCGGCGACCAGCGGTGCGGCGCGGCGGCAATCCGGACACTGCAAATCTTCGAAAACCACCAGAGCAACCGTCGAGCCTTTGGGCGGCCTCAGTGCGGGATCGACGTTTTGGGCGGAAGCCATTGAAGCTACCAGCAGGAAGGCCAAGGCAAACAAAGTGCAGTGGGTAGTCATAATTGTTTGGATGCAGGTTTTTCCTGCGAATTACTCAATCTATGGTAACCGACCCGGTGGTCCAGGGTACACGCTAAAAGCTTGAGATGCTGGGGACACGAGACCAATGGCGACGTCATCCTGAATGGCCTTTAGGCCGTGGAGGATCTGGCGTAGGGCGGCAGAGACTCGCTTTTTCGGAGAAAGAGCTATTGGTTGCGCTGATGTTGTGAGATTTGCGCGAGATCCTTCACCCGGCTTCGCCGGGATCAGGATGACGTCTTTTCTTTTTGCGCGGCAACTAGAGCAGGCGCAATTGATGCCGTTCCAGCGCCAGCAGTTTTTCCTTGATGGGTAAGCCGCCACCGTAGCCGGTGAGCTTGCCATTGCTGCCGATCACGCGGTGGCAGGGAATGATAATTGGGATGGGATTGGAGCCATTGGCAAGGCCCACTGCGCGCGAGGCGTTCGGGTTGCCAATTCTTCGGGCCAGTTCTCCGTAGGAAATTGTCTCTCCATAAGGAATTTCGCACAGATTCTTCCACACCGCTAACTGAAAGGCTGTGCCCTCGGGATGGAGCGCGAGGTCGAAGTTTTCCAGGTCTCCGGCAAAATAAGCGCGAAGCTGGCGGATGCTTTCAGTCAGCGGTTCGGCGTGGTCACGCCACTGCGGATCAGGCTTTGCCGGCCGTCTTCCATTCACAAAATCAATGCTGCGCAGGCCGCTATCGTCGCCGGCCAAAAGCAAAGGCCCGACCGGACTTTCAAGTACGGCATAGCTGGTAATTCTGGTTTCACTTGCGGTCGTCATCTCTAAACCAGTCACAAGATATCCGATCACGGCACATAAGGCTGGCTGTTTTCGGACATGAATACTTCTAGATTGTTGCAGCCTGGTCGCGGCGCTTGGTCTGGATTTCAATAAAAACATGCACCAGCGAAACCGCGGCCGGGGTCACGCCAGGGATGCGGGAGGCATGTCCGAGGGTGCGGGGTCGGACTCTAATCAGCGTTTCCTGTATTTCGCGGGAGAGTCCGCTGATCGCGCCGTAATCGAACCACTGCGGAATGCTTCGCTGCTCGGCTTTTTTAAGCCGGTCAATCGCGCGCTGCTGTTGCAGAAGATAGCCGGCGTACTTGATTTCAGTCTCGACCGATTTGAGTTCGTTGCGGGTGGCCGAAGAGATTGCAGGCGGAAGGCCGGCCACGGATTCGCTCGGATATGCGTCGATCAGTTCCTGCTGGAAAAAATCCGGGCTGAGATCGACCAGCACGGGCAGCAGGCGTTCGATGGTTATCTCGGGACGCTTGAGCAAATGTCCGAGAGTCTGGCCGATCGCGTCGGGCAGCATGGCAGTTTGCCCGGTTAGTTTTTCGAACATCGCGGCAGTAAGCCTCGACTTTTCCAAAAGCTGCTTCATTGCTTCGTGGCGCTGCTGCTTGGCCTCGAAATCGGACCATGCAGCATCTGAAATCAAGCCGGCGCGGCGACCATACGGGGTGAGGCGGCGGTCGGCGTTGTCGATTCGCAAATGCAGGCGAAATTCGGCGCGCGAAGTGAACATGCGGTAAGGCTCGTTCGTGCCTTTGGAAATCAAGTCATCGATAAGGATTGCGGTATAGGCCTCGGTGCGGTCGAGAATCAGCGCGGGCTCGCCTTTGACCTGCAAGGCTGCATTGATGCCGGCCATCAGCCCCTGGCACGCCGCTTCTTCATAACCGCTGGTGCCGTTGATCTGCCCGCCGAGAAACAAGCCGGAAATTTTTTTGGTCTCGAGCGTGCGCTCGAGTTCGGTGGGATCGATGGCGTCATATTCGATGGCGTATCCCGGCCGCAGCATGTCGGCGTTTTCGAGCCCCGGGATCGACTTCAAAATCTCCATCTGCACTTCAACCGGCAGCGAGGTGCTCATACCGTTTACGTAAATCTCGTGTGTGTTCAGCCCCTCTGGTTCGAGAAAAAGCTGGTGCGTGATTTTGTCGGGAAACTTGACGATCTTATCTTCGATCGACGGGCAGTAGCGGGGGCCGACCGACTTGATTTGCCCGCTGTACATGGGGGAGCGATGGACGTTTTCGCGGATGATTCGCTGCGTCTCCGCCGTGGTCCAGGCGATGTAGCAAGGCACCTGCGAATCGTGATGGGCGACCTTGCGAGTGCGAAAGCTGAAAGGCGTAGGATCGGCATCGCCCGGCTGTACCTGGAATTGAGACCAGTCGATGGTGCGTCCATCGAGACGCGGTGGGGTTCCGGTCTTGAGGCGGCATCCGCGCAGGCCGAGTTGTTTGAGAGCTTCGCCCAACAGTACAGCCGCGGGCTCTCCGGAACGTCCGGCGGGATACTGCTGTTCGCCGCAGTGAATCAGGCCGTTAAGAAAAGTTCCGGTGGTGATGATGACAGCGGCCGCGCCTACGGTCCGTCCATCACGGAGTTTGACTGCCGATGACCCGTTTGCTGTGGTCGTTGGCCAAATCCGGCCCGCTTACGGTGTCGGCCAACGACGACCGCTCAACGGCCGATGACGGTTCTGTTATCAGGTCTGCGACTTCTGCCTGCTTGATTTTCAGATTCGCCTGCGATTCCAGCACCTCGCGCATCTTCAGGCGGTAGGCTTGCTTGTCGCATTGGGCCCGGGGAGACCAGACGGCGGGACCGCGCGAGGTATTGAGCAAGCGAAACTGGATGCCGACCGCGTCCGTGATCTCGCCCATGACGCCGCCCAGGGCATCGACTTCGCGAACCAGGTGTCCCTTGGCAATGCCGCCGATCGCCGGATTGCATGACATCTGGGCAATGAGATCGACGTTGAGAGTGTAGAGGGCCGTTCTCAGACCCATGCGGGCCGCGGCCAGTGCGGCCTCGCACCCGGCGTGTCCGGCGCCGACAACGACTACATCAAACTGTTCTGTGAACTGCGGCATCCAGCTTCATTCTAGCAAGGACCAGACGGACGCAGCGGGTTCGCAAAAGCGTCAACACGAAGGACACGAAGTTTCACGAAGGCTTCGATTGCGGGCTTTCCTTCGTGTTTTTCCTTCGTGGTTCAAGCTTTTCGTTTTGAAGCGTCACTGGGCGAGCGACCGTTCGATTCAGACCATTTCTCAGAACTGCAGGCCCTCCGATGTCGGTAAATGAGGCGTCCTGCCATTGCGATGAAGAGAAATACCAGTTGCTGGCGCCGGCTTCACGATTGTTTCCACCGGCGCCGTAGGGGACGGTTGGGGAGCGCCAGTAATCCATCCCCATCTGAAGCAATGCGCCGGAGGAAATTCTGACTTGTGCGTGAACGGTGCAGCCTTCAAGGGTGCCCGCGGGCAGGGCGGCGCGGGGAGATGGACTCCAGAAATGCCAGATGCGATCGACGCGCTGTCCCACCCGAAGAACTACTGAATGATGTGGCAGATCGTAAGCCAGCGGGATCGGGTCGTGCGAATCCGTGGAGAACCAGGGGATACGCTGGTAAAGACCCCCGCTTAGGGTTCCGGCGTCGTCATTCAGGACAATATCTTTTCCTTCTATTCTGCAGGACAAACTGGTCGAAGCTACTTCGACCTCGGCTGACTCGTAGCCAGGAACCCGCGAGTCCGCGATCGCGATTCCCCACAAGCGGGCTGAAGTGAAGTTTTCGGGCGGCCGCGTCGCATTCACATAGCCAGCCTTGTAACTGACTTCGCCGGGAATACGCGGATCATTTGAAACAACAAATGGAAGCGGACTCGTGCTTCGGCCTTGCGGGGCGATGACCGTGAATTTCGAGTTGAAAGTTTTGTGGGGGACGATCGCGATGAGTTCTTCATTGGAAACAGGACGGAAGACGCTTTGAGCCGAGCCGAACATTACTGCGGAAACGCCCTGCAGGTGATTGCCTCGGATGTGGACTCGCGTGCCCTCGGGGCCGGCGGTGGGCGAGATGGAGACAATCTCACGCGATGGTGATTGCGCGCGCAAGGGGGAGGATGCAAACAGGGTGGCGAGGATAACGGCGTGCTCGATCCATCGGTTGCGAGTGTGGTTAGGCAAGATTCGAAGTTACGCCAAGGGGAATTTTTCGTCTGTGACGGGCGTCACAAGCGGCTGCGGCTTGAAGACGGGCGAGGACGCCCGTCCTCCATTGTTTAGTTTGTTTGATGTTATGTCTGCCTGGTTGCGGGCTGAGACGGGCGCTCGTATATTGGTGAGCACAGGGAAAAGAGGACATCAATATGACGACCCCGGAATTTTTTCAGCAACTGGACGCGCGGATCGCCCAGTTCGATCTGCTTTGCCATCCTTTCTACAAGGCATGGAGCGCGGGCGATTTGTCGCGCGACGATCTCCGCCATTACGCGCAAAACTATTATCACCATGTGAGCGCCTTTCCGACTTATCTGGCGGAATTCGGTGTACGTCTCGAAGATGGCAAACTGCGGCGGGCGGTGCTGGCCAACATGGCCGACGAAATCGGTTCAAACTCGGAAACAAATCCGGAGCACGCTGAACTGTGGCTGGATTTTGCCGAAGGCATGGGAGCAAGGCGTGATCAGCGAGGGCATGTGCCCGCGGCAGAAATCAAGGACTTGATTTCATCGTTCCACGCGGTCGCCGCTGAAGGCACGTCGGAAGAGGCGCTGGCCGCATTTTATGCATACGAATCACAGGTCCCGCGGGTGGCCAAGGAGAAAGCTCGAGGACTGCGAGAGATGTACGGGGCCGACGAAAAAACCTGCGGCTATTTCACCCTGCACAGCACCGCCGATGTGTATCACGCACAGGTCTGGCGGCAGCTGCTGGCAGAGCGTCTCGAGCAAAATCCAAAGGCGGCGGAAGAGGCTCTCGCAGCCGGCGAGCGCGCGGCAAAGGCGCTGTGGACGGCACTGGACGGCATCGACGCACGCAGAATGTCTCACGCTGCCTAGAGTCTTAAAGCCAGCATCGCGGCTGCTTAAATCAAGAATAGGCGAAGGGCCATTGATTGGAAGATCAGTGGCCCTCTGTATTTGTGCGTTGAGCGACCTTCTTCACCAAGAACAGGATGAATCATGGACACCGACAAGCAAAAAGAGAAAACAGATGCCTTCCGAGCCATGCACCACGGCGGCAAAATTCTGCTGCTGCCCAATGCCTGGGATGTTGCCAGTGCCCGCGTCATCCAGCAGTCCGGCTTCCATGCCATAGCCACGACCAGCGCCGGCATTGCTTTTACCCTGGGATATCCAGATGGAGAACGGATCTCGCGAGCGGAGATGCTTGCCGTGGTTTCCCGGATTGCGAAAGCAGTCAGAATACCGGTCACCGCCGATGTCGAAGCTGGATATGGAAATCGTCCGGAGGATGCGGCTGAGACTGCCCGCCAGGTGCTGCATGCGGGAGCCATCGGAATGAATTTCGAAGACGCGACCGGTGATTCCCAAAATCCACTATTTGATCTCGCTTTGCAGATTGAAAGAGTCAAGGCGATCAAGGAACTGCCAATCGTTCTGAACGCCCGCACCGATGTTTACCTGCTCGAAGTTGGCGCCCCGGAAAAGCGTTATGACGAAGCTCTGCGCCGGTTGGTGGCCTTTCGCGATGCCGGCGCTGACTGCGTGTTTGCGCCCGGACTGCGTGATTCCAGTGTCATCAAACGGCTGGTGAAAGACCTGGGCTGCCCGCTGAACATTCTTGCCGGACCCGGGGTTCCGCCGGCGCCCGAGTTGCAACAGCTGGGAGTCGCCAGGGTCAGCCTGGGCTCGGGGCCGATGCGGGCTGCGCTCGGTCTGCTGCAACGTTTGGCTGAAGAAATCAAGGGGCCCGGAACTTACAGTTACCTGAACGGCGCGATTGCCTTCGCGGATCTGAACCGCTTGATGGAATGACCGGCTTGGATGCTCTTGTCATCCTGAGCGGAGTGATTGCTTCGCTTCGCGAAGCAATCACGCAGTCGAAGGAGCCCTATCAGCTCTACGAAAGAAGTTATCTTGCTTTATAAAGCGTCAAAACCCCACCGGAGCGAAGCATAACGAACTCATAGGGGCGCGTCCTTCGACTCCGTAGTGCGTTTCGCAAGCTAAACGCACCACTCCGCTTAGGATGACAACGCCATGGGTCATACTGACCCAAGTTGGCTCTAGCGGATACTATGTTGCTATGCGCACCCTGGCAGAGAGCGTGCTCGACTACATTCGCCGTCAGGGATTTCTCCACCCCGGTGACCGTCTGGGCATCGCTGTTTCAGGAGGCGCAGACTCCGTAGCCCTGCTGCGAATCATGCTCGAGTTGCGGGAGCAGCTTGGAATCGTGTCCTCGGTCGTCCATTTCAATCACAAGTTACGTGGAGTAGAGAGTGACGACGATGAACGGTTCGTCGCACAACTGGCAGTCCATCACAGGTTGGAATTACACCTCGAGGCCGGTGACGTCGCTGCCTACGCCCGTGATCTGCACCTCAGTATCGAGGCGGCCGCCCGGCAGCTTCGGTATAAGTATTTTCGTCAATTATTACAAAATAATACGGTGAACAGCATTGCTACCGGCCATACATTGGATGATCAGGCGGAAACGGTTCTACTCCGAGTTGCTCGTGGGGCGGGTACTCGCGGGTTGGCTGGAATTTATCCCCAGTTGTCATTTTACGGTTCTCAGTTCTCAGTGGTTCGTCCGCTGCTGCAAACGAGAAGAAAACTGCTGGAAGATTACCTGACAGGGATCGGCCAGGGATGGAGGGAAGATTCCAGCAATCGGGACTTGCGCTACACGCGCAACCGGGTGCGGCACGGCATTCTGCCCAGGCTGGAGCGCACAGTGAATCCTGCGGTGCGCGAACGATTGGCGGAGACCGCCGATATTGCGCGAGCCGAGGAAGAATACTGGCAGAACCAGGTTGGCGTCGCTCTAACGGAGCTGTGGAACGCGAAAAGCCGAAGTCTCAAGCGGGTTGACCTGGAGGCGTTGCCGCTGGCGCTGCGGCGACGCGTGGTCAAGGCGGCCGCCGAGTCGCTCGGTCTCCGGCTTGAGTTCCATCATGTCGAGCAAATTCTGGATCTTGATTTTCGCGGGCCCAGATCAGTTGAGTTGCCGTCAGGATGGGTCCTTGCCATTGCCAGGGACGCGCTGCAGTTCACGATCGGTTCGGAGGCCGAAGCCGCGATTCCGGAGTATGAATACAATTTGGCAGTACCCGGAACGATTCATGTTGCTGAAACTGGGGCCTCTTTCGAGGCGGTCCTGGTTCCGGTAAACTCAGCCTCAGGTTATAATCCCGACCACATGCTCGATCCGGCATTGCTGCAGAAAGAGTTAATCGTACGCAACTGGCGCGCGGGGGATCGATACTGGCCGGCGCACACCCGGTCGGCAAAAAAGATCAAAGAACTGCTGCAGGAGCGCAAACTGACCGGGGAACAACGCAAACTCTGGCCGGTTGTGTTGAGCGGACAGGAAATTATCTGGCTTCGTGGTTTTCCTGTGCCGGCAAGCCTCCGCCCGCGTGGCGGCTCCGCTAGGGCCCTGGTAATTCTGGAGGACCCCAAGAATGAATGAGTTGACCAGACCGGCACTGCGGACCGTCATTCCCGCCGAACAGATCCAGAAACGGGTCAGAGAGATGGGTCGCCAGATTTCAGACGACTACCGCGGCCAGACTATACACCTGCTGGCGATGCTGGAAAATGGCTTCATCTTCATGGCCGACCTGGTGCGGTCGCTGGAAGTTCCGGTTATTTGCCAGTTCATCAAGCCCAAATATCATCTGCACGAGGAAGACGGCTCCGGCGGAGTGCTGGAGATTTTCTTCAGCCATGAACCCGACATTAGCGGGCAGAATCTGCTGGTGGTCGAGGGGCTGGTACATTCCGGAATCACCACCGAATTTCTGATGACTGACCTCAAGGCCAGGGGCGCGGCCTCGGTGAAACTGGCAACTTTGCTGGACCGGCAATCCGCCCGCAGGGTACAGCTGCAGCCGGATTATTTCGGTTTTCTGGTGGATGAGGCGTTTCTGGTGGGGTATGGGTTAGGTTCACCCGAGCAAACCAATCGCAACTTGCCTTACGTCGGGGCGGCTGGGTGAACCACCCCCGTGACTTAAGTCATCCGCATTACAGCGACCTTTTTTCCCGCGAAACGGTTAGAATACCGTTTTACAGATTTCCAGTCCAAAACCTGGGGTCGGGCATCTAATCTAGGTGCAGGAACAGGTTCTGATCTCGATTTGCGGGCGGCGTGATTTTCTCAGGAGTCTTCGGTGAATTCTACAGTTAAAACGGTGGTTTTTTGGCTTGTGATTGTGCTTTCGGCATTCCTGCTATGGCAGGTGATGAAGGCCGGAAGAGATGGGCAGAAGGACAAAGAAGTCAGCTTTTCTCAATTCCTGACGGATGTGGACCAGGGCAATGTAAAAGAGGTCACCATCACCGGCCAGGAAGTGCGCGGAAAGTATAAGACCGACGCCTCCGCCTTTCATACGACCTCTCCGTCGAACTATCCCGACATGATCAAGACGCTGCGCGATAAGGGCGTCACCATGAATGTACGGGATATTACGACCGGCAGTTGGCCTCTCCAGTTGCTGGGAACCTGGGCCCCGCTGATCCTTCTGGCAGCGCTGTGGTTTTTCATGATCCGGCAGATGCAGACCGGGGGCAACAAGGCCTTGTCGTTCGGCAAAAGCCGGGCGCGCCTGCTCTCGATGCAGCAGAAAAAGGTCACTTTCAAGGATGTTGCAGGCGTCGATGAGGCCAAGGAAGAGCTGAAAGAGATCATCGAATTTTTGCGCGAGGCGCAGAAGTTCCAGAAGCTGGGTGGACGCATCCCCAAAGGCGTTCTGCTGGTTGGGCCTCCGGGAACCGGAAAGACATTATTGGCGCGAGCCGTCGCGGGTGAAGCGAACGTTCCGTTCTTCTCGATCTCGGGTTCGGACTTTGTCGAAATGTTCGTCGGAGTCGGCGCCAGCCGGGTTCGCGACCTGTTTGAACAGGGCAAGAAGAACGCTCCCTGCATTATTTTCATCGACGAAATCGACGCGGTCGGACGCCATCGCGGAGCCGGCCTGGGCGGCGGTCACGATGAGCGTGAGCAGACATTGAACCAGTTGCTGGTTGAAATGGACGGCTTCGAATCCAATGAAGGCGTCATCCTGATGGCAGCCACGAACCGGCCTGACGTGCTGGATCCGGCGCTGCTGCGGCCGGGACGCTTTGATCGCCGTGTGGTTGTAAGCCGTCCTGATGTTCGCGGACGTGAAGAAATTTTGCGCGTGCACACTCGCAAAATTCCTCTTGCTGACGATGTTGACCTGTCGGTTCTGGCACGCGGCACACCGGGCTTTTCCGGAGCCGACCTGGCCAACATGGTGAACGAAGCGGCGCTGGCAGCGGCGCGGCAGAATCGCAAAGCTGTCCTGATGTTCGACTTCGAGCTGGCCAAGGACAAAGTCCTGATGGGCGTGGAACGCAAATCCATGCTGCTTTCGGACGAAGAGAAAAAGAACACCGCTTATCACGAGGCCGGCCATGCCCTGGTAGCGGCCAAGCTGCCGTACTCCGATCCGTTGCATAAGGTGACGATCATTCCTCGGGGAATGGCGCTCGGCGTGACCATGCAGTTGCCCATCGACGACCGGCACAACTACTACAAAAACTATCTCGAAACCTCGATTGCCATCCTCATGGGCGGGCGTCTGGCGGAAGAGATGTTCCTGAACTCGATGAGCACCGGCGCCGGCAATGACATTGAACGTGCCACCGAACTGGCCCGCAAGATGGTATGCGAGTGGGGAATGAGCGACCTCGGTCCGCTCACCTTCGGCAAAAAGGAAGAACAGATCTTCCTCGGCCGGGAAATTGCCCAGCATCGTGATTACAGCGAAGCTACCGCAGTCAAGATTGACGAAGAGGTCCAGAAGCTGGTCAAGCGCGGATATGACTCGGCCAAAGATCTGCTTGAGGGCAATCGCGACGTTCTAGTCCGGATAGCACTTGCACTGATTGAGCGTGAAGTGCTGGACGCAGCGCAAATCAAGATGATCATCGAAGGCCAGGAACTGCCGAAGATCGTTCCTCCGGTCAAACCGGATGACGGGGTGCAGCAGGTGATCAAACCCGATCTTCAACCCGGACGAGCAAAAAGCGGCGAGCGACCGGCGCCAGCTTAAACGGGAGTCGGACTTCGTGCCTCAGACTTTAAACTTCAGCTAGGGCGGCCAAAAGCCGCCCTTGATTTTTGTCCGCATTCTCCTCGCGGAACTGGCCACCAAACTTGTATTTCGGCTAATCACGAATCATAATGTGCGCCGAGGTTCGCGGATGCGCCAAGTCGCGTTGGTAGCCATATTTGCCCTCGCAGCAATTCCTGGATGGGGCCAAAGTCCACAGAAAAAGCGGGTTGCTGTTTTTGACTTCGACAATGCCGCCATACAGGGCGGCTTGCGCTCTCCGTTCCTTGAAACTACCACTCCAGATCTCGGAAAAGCGGCTGCCAATATTCTGATCACCAAATTAGTGCAGGACGGCAGCGTGACCGTGATCGAACGGAATGCCATCGATAAGCTGCTGACGGAACAGAATTTCAGCAACACCGATCGCACCGATCCCGTCACGGCCGCAAAACTTGGCCGAATCCTTGGCGTGGATGCCATTATTCTCGGCACTATCACCCACTACGACTATGCCGACAAAACCACAGGCGGCAGCGGGGTCTCGCGCTTCGGGGGTTTCGGCGGCAGCTCGATGAAGGTCAAGCACGATATAAACGCCAAGGTGCAGATCAATACCCGGCTGGTCAGTCCGGACACGGCCGAGGTGCTGGCGGTGTCTCAGGGCACCGGAGAAGTCAATCGCAAGGGCGTGAAGGTGGATATCCGCGACGTGGGCCAGGCCGCGGCGCTGGGAATGACCACCAACAATCCGCTGATGAACGAGTGCATGGACAACGCAATTGCTCAGTTGGGGGTCCAACTCAAAGATGCGTTTCCCAAACTGCCGACTCGCATTCCGGTGATCGACGGCGTGGTGGCGGACGCCACTGACTCCGGACAACTGGTCCTGAACGTAGGCGCTCGCAATGGGGTGAAGCTGGGCGACCGCTTGCAGGTGTGGCGTGGCGGGAAAGAAATTCGCGACCCGGTGGACGGCAAGTTTCTGATGCGCGATGACACCCTGCTCGGCGAAGCTGTCGTAACCACTGTGAACGACATTTCCTCCGTCGCGCAGTACAAGGGCACCGAACCGGCGAAGGTTCGCGATCTGGTCAGGAGCGCGCCGAAACAGCCTTAGGCACTGCTGGTTTCTTCCTTACTGGTTAACCAACTTCATCATTTGTTCGTTGTAGCGTGGACCCGAAGCTGAACCTTCAGGAAAGGCTTCATCCAGCCTGCGCAGGTCATCGGCGGTAAGCTGCACCTCCAACGCACCGGCGTTTTCCTCCAGATATTTGCGGCGTTTGGTCCCGGGGATGGGCACGATGTCGTCACCCTGCGCTAATACCCAGGCCAGAGCCAGTTGAGAAGGCTTGCATCCCTTCTCTTTCGCGATGCTCTCCACCTGTTTGACCAGATCTAAATTCTTCTGGAAGTTGTCGCCTTGAAAACGCGGAGAGATGCGGCGGTAGTCGTCGGCAGCGAGGTCCTCGAATCGCTTGAATTGTCCGGTGAGAAATCCTCGCCCCAACGGGCTGTAGGCGACAAAGCCGATACCGAGCTCACGGCAAGTGGAAAGAATCTCTGACTCGGGATCGCGCGTCCACAAAGAATATTCAGTCTGCAGGGCCGCAATGGGATGGACTTTCACGGCCCGCCGCATGGTCGCGGCACTGGCTTCAGAAAGTCCCAGGTATCTCACCTTGCCTTCTTTCACCAGGTCAGCCATGGCTCGCACCGTGTCTTCGATCGGCGTGTTGGGATCGACGCGATGCTGGTAGTAAAGATCGATAGTTTCGACGCCCAGGCGCCGCAGGCTGGCCTCACAAGCCTTGCGAACATAGTCCGGCTTGCCGCTTACACTGCGCGCGCTGGGATTTGCGGGATCGCGCACAATGCCGAACTTGGTCGCCAGCACAACTCCATCGCGTTTGCCTTTGATGGCGCGTCCGACAAGTGCTTCGTTGGTATGAGGGCCGTAGGCGTCCGATGTATCGAGAAAATTGATGCCGAGTTCGAGAGCGCGTTCAATGGTGGCAAGAGATTCGTTGTCATCGCGCCCACTGTAAAAATCCGACATTCCCATGCAGCCCAGCCCAATGGCAGAAACTGTGAGGCCGTTACGTCCAAGTTTGCGTGTTTTCATGATGACTCCAGATAAAGGGAGCTCTTCCCTATACCTCATAGATGCGCTGATAGATGATGAGACTCGGGATTTCGGCGGGTCGGGCGAGCGGAGGCAATTTCAGGGGGTGATGGCGATCAGAGGTTTGGTGCGCGGCAGGACTTCGCCAATTTCAGCCGCCGGCACGCCCGCGGATCTTAGTTCCCGGAGCAATTCGGCGGAACGCGCGGCATCGACTGCTACCAACAATCCTCCGGCGGTCTGGGGATCGAATAGAACTGTTTTCAAGTCATCCGGAACATCTTCTTCGTAGCCCACTACGCACTCGGCGAAATCGCGGTTATTTTTCAATCCACCAGGAATGTCACCGGCGCGAATGCAGTCCAGAGCGCCATCCAGTAGCGGAATCTGGCTGATGTGGAAGCGCAGTGAGACATCCGAGGCGAACGCCATTTCCCGAGCGTGGCCGATGAGGCCGAAGCCGGTTACGTCGGTAAGAGAGTGAACTGGTCGTTGGCTTGACGTCGCAGAGTCAGGGCTCGAACCGGTTCCTTCATTGTTGGTGGTGGCACAGAATTTCACTATGATTTCGCTGGCAACTTTGTTCAGCGTGGTCATCGAACGGATGGCAGCATCGATGGAAGATTGTTTCGCCGATCCTTTTTTGATCGCGGTAGAAATAACGCCCGTGCCAATTGCCTTGGTAAAGAGGAGCCGGTCGCCGGGTTTGGCTCCGCCATTGGTAAATACGCCGTCAGGATGTATAAGGCCGGTGACGGAATATCCGAACTTGGACTCTTCGTCACGAATGCTGTGGCCGCCAACGATCGTGCACCCCGCCTCCACCATTTTAGAAAGCCCGCCGGCGAGTATCTGCTCGAGAACTTCCAGATCGCCGTTTGCAGGGAAGCAGACCAAAGCCAGCGCGGTGACCGGACGGCCACCCATGGCATAGACGTCGCTCAATGCATTGGTGGCGGCGATCTGTCCAAAGGAGTACGGGTCGTCGACCATGGGCGTAAAAAAGTCGACAGTCTGAACCAGCGCGGTATCGGGGCTGATCTTGTACACGCCGGCGTCATCGGCATGATCGAAACCTACCAAAACATTGGCATCGCGCTGGCGGGGCAGCTTTCCCAGAACTTTGTCGAGAATGGCAGGGCTCAATTTCGAGGCGCAGCCGCCGGCTTTTACGGTCTCGGTCAGGCGAATGGTTTTTACGTCAGGCATGAGGACATTCTAGAAGAATTGTCGGATTGAGGGATTTACGGATTTTCGAATTGAAACCCTCCCGTACAGACGTCATGCTGAGCTTGCGAAGCATCTGGCGTAGACCGGATCCGCCGCTGACGTGACGGTTAGTCGGGGGGCGGTGGAAAAATCTGGCAATTCGATCCGTAATCCGAAAATTATTTGGCCACCACGTTCATCACCCGTAACTCCGGAAACTCGTGGTTCCAGTCGGCGGTGACATGCTCGAAGGTGAGACGGAAGGGCTTGCCCTGGCCCGGAGGCACGGGCGCGACGTTGAGGTCCAGTGCCTCGGGATACGGTCCGCTGGTTTGCAGAATGCGCAGCGGAACATCTTCGGCCTGCACCATTTGCGCCAGCCCATCCTTGAAGGTGACGTGGACCAGGGCGTGAGTGATGGTTTTGTCGCCGGTGTTTGTGACTGTGCCGTCAAGATAAGAAACGGTCGAGCCGACGAAATTCTCGGCCGCGCTCATTTTCAGGTCGGAGAATTTGATGTTGGCGGCATAAGGATCGGGGGCGTTCGCAATTCTCGAGTCAGTGCGCAACAGCAGAGAACCGACGACGACCACAATTACCACAAGTGCCACACCCACCGCGATCGCGATCCAGTTGGACTCACGACTCTCGGAAGCCGCCGGCAAAGGGTGAAGCAGTCCGCCCATGCAATGATTCTACTCTCGGGGATCAGGAGAGCATGCCGCCAAGGCAACGTGCGCTGAGTCAGCCGTACCGAACCGCGGCCTTCCGCCACTTACTGCTTGAGGACGTCATCCTGAACGGCCGTGAGACCGAGAAGGATCTCGCGCGAACTGCCTGGGGCGCGGCTGGTCAAGACAACCCACATCTTCGCGAAACCCTGCAGCGTCCCGCTCCACGCCAGGTCCTTCACCCGGCTGAAGCCGGGCTCAGGATGACGTCAAATTCTTCGTCTTCAAGGGGAAGTGGCCGAAGGTGGCGATACGGTTCAACCGACTCTACCTTGAGGAAGCGCGGCTTTCAGATGACGATAAATTTTTTACTCGCCACCTACAAGAAGCCCGTCCAATCGGATGGTTGGACAAGCCATTGCCCCACGAAATTCCAGATCGCTGCCGATTTCGGAAATGTTGAAGAACATTTCTTTCAGATTTCCTGCGACCGTAATTTCTTCGACGGGGAAAGTCAGTTCGCCGCCAGAGATCCAAAGTCCGGATGCGCCGCGCGAATAATCGCCGGTCACCAGGTTGGCGCCGTGGCCCAGGAACTCGGTGACGTACAGACCTTCAGGGATGGCGGCGATGATTTCTTTTGCAGTCTTCTTCCCAGGCTCCAGAAAATAATTTCCCGGGCCGATTCCGGGAGTGCCCGCAAGTCCACGCGAGGCGTTGCCGGTGGTTTGAAGTCCGAGTTTCTTGGCGGTATAGGTGTTGAGTAAATACGACTTGAGCACGCCTTTTTCGATGACCACTGTGCGCCGGGTGGGAATGCCTTCGCCGTCGAACGGCGATGTGCCGAAACCTCCGACCATGGTGCCGTCGTCGATGATCGTGACCTGATCGCCGGCAATCTTTTCGCCCAACTTGCCAGCCAGAAACGAAGCGCCCCGATAAACCGAGTCCCCGTTGATGCCTTCGAATATATGGCCCAGGATTGAAGTGGCGACCATGGGATCGAGAACGATTGGGACTCTCGCGGTCTTTACTTTGCGCCCGCCCAAGCGCCGCAACGTACGCTGGGCGGCAATCTTCCCGACTTCTTCAGGAGAATCGAGACGGCTGAGATTGCGGGCGACGGAGAACCAGTAATCACGTTGCATCGCGCCATTTTCCGATTGCGCGATTGGCACTGCGGCCACGGAACAATAGGACCGGCGAAATTCGCCGACAAATCCGTGGGAATTGGCCAACACTTTGTGGCCGGTAGCGGCATCGAACGAGCCGCCTTCTGAATTCTTGATGCGCGGGTCGTAGTCGAGCGCGGCTTTTTCGGCGCGGCGCGCGTAGTTGATGCGTTCTTCTCCGGGCAGCGAATATACGTCGGCGGAGTACAGATCAAGCTCGCCGGTAAGCGAACCCAGTTGCGAGGCTTCGGGAATGCCGCTGAAGGGATCTTCAGAAGTAATCCTGGCCAACTCCAGTGCAGACTTCAACATGCGGTCGAGGGCGTCGCGTGAAAAATCGCTGGAGTAGGTGCTGGCCGAACGCTGGCCGTGAAATATCCGCACGCCGATGGACCGGGAGCCTGCTTCTTTCAAGGTCTCGACCTGGCCCAGGCGCACCAGCGTGGAAAATTCATCGCCCTCGCGCACCACGCATTCAGCGGCGGTAGCGCCTCCGGACATGGCGCGCCGCACAATATCCTGCGCGACTTCGCGAAGATCGGTTTCTAGTTTCTGGTTTCTGGTTTCTAGTTGTGTTTGAGTCATAGAAAATTTATTAACCACGGAGACGCAGAATCACGGACAAAACAAAATCAAGATTTCTCCGTGACTCCGTGTCTTAGTGGTGAATATGCTTACTGCATGAACCCGCCGGGATCTTTTCTCTGGGTGCCGCCGACGGTGAGGCGGTCAACCTTTAACGTGGGAATGCCGACGCCGACGGGGACGGCTTGTCCATCCTTACCGCAGGTGCCGACGCCTTCATCCAGCTTCAGATCATTGCCCACCATCGAAACACGGGTCAGAACATCGGGTCCGTTGCCGATCAGGGTTGCGCCTTTGATGGGCGCGGTTACATGCCCGTCTTCGATGAGATAGGCCTCAGAAGCGGAGAAGACAAATTTCCCGCTGGTGATGTCCACCTGCCCGCCGCCGAAGTTCACCGCGTAGACGCCGTTCTTCACTGAGCGGATGATGTCTTCGGGATCATCCTGTCCCGCCAGCATGTAGGTGTTGGTCATGCGCGGCATGGGAATGTGTTCGTAGCTTTCGCGGCGTCCGTTACCGGTATCGGCCATGCCCATCAGGCGCGAAGAGAGTTTGTCGCTCAGGTAGCCCTTCAAGATTCCTTTTTCGATCAGGACGGTGTTCTGTGTGGGTTGACCTTCGTCGTCCACGTTGAGCGAGCCGCGACGCCAGGGCATGGTGCCATTGTCGACTACCGTACATTTTTCGCTGGCCACCCGTTTGCCGATAAGGCCGGCGAAAGCGGAGGTCTGCTTGCGATTGAAGTCTGCCTCCAGCCCATGACCAACAGCTTCGTGCAGAAGCACGCCGGGCCATCCGGGACCGAGCACGACTTCCATCTCTCCCGCCGGGGCTTCGCGAGCGTCGAGCTGCAAAATGGCCTGGCGTGCCGATTCCTTGGCAAAATATTCCGGAGTTTTTTCTCCGAAAAAGAAGTCGAGGGCTACGCGTCCGCCGCCGCCGGAAGTGCCGCGCGCGGAGTTTCCTTCGGTTTTGGCGATACAGGAAACATTCATGCGAGCCAGAGGTTGGGAATCTTCGGCGAAGGTGCCGTCGGAGCCCACCACCAGGATGTTGCGCAATTCGTCCGAATAGCTGGCGCGTACTTCTTTGATTCGCGGGTCGTAAGCGCGGGCCGAAACGTCGGCGCGCATCACCAGTTCGACCTTGGCGGTAATTTCCGCATCCACCGAGGGCAGCGTGACCGGATACAGACTGCGAGCCGCCTTTTCCTGAAAGCCCACTACCGGCGTTTTCGATGGCCCGCTGGCGATCAGGGCCGCAGTGCGCGCGGCGTGCAGAATACGTTCCGACGAGAGATCGTCGGTATAGGCATAGCCGGTGCGCTCTCCCACCACCACCCGTACTCCGCACCCGGCGGAAATTCCCTGGGACGCCGATTTGACCATGGATTCGTCGACCATCAGCGAGGTCGACGAAAGATATTCAAAATAAAGGTCCGCGTATTCTCCGCCAGCCGATAAGGCGGCGGCCAAATAACGCTCGAGATCGTGTTCGGTCAGACCATAGTGTTGAAAAAAGAACCTGTTTTTATCCACAGTAATTAGATGTCCTTGGACTGGGAAAGACTCCCGAGTGCCTCCATTATCCCACACGGCCTGACGCGCCCGGTCGTCACCAAGGTATCGATGGTCACACGTCACAGACAAATTTTCTTTGAAGTGCAAGCATCCTGCTATGACCCCTGAGGCTTTGGCTCGCACGGTGGAAAACTTTCTGGCTGGAGCACGAGATGCCGTCGTGCTTGACGACGGCGCTGCGGTATTCGACCTGTCCCAGGCCAAATATTCCATCTCCGGGGAGACCCACAAATGTCTGCTTCACCTCTGGTCGGCGGAAAGAAATATGGTGCGACGGGTGCTGGATGTTGAACTTAAACACGAAGTGCTGCGGCTGGTGGTGCAGCAGCTGGGGCAAACCCGCCCCGGCAAGCTGGAAATCTGCCGGCAGCGTGACCGGCGTACTCCGATCGCAAAGCGGGCTGCCCGAGCGGCCTACCGGAAAAGCCTGCAGCGTACTTTGGCTCGCCACTTTCCTTTGTTTTTCGCTTCGCCCTTGATCACCTCGGCGGATCTGGAGCAGTCATTCGGTCCGGTCTACGCCCGCGGGTTCCTACGCCGCGGCCAATCCGGCTTTGCGGTGATGGGAGTGAACCCGCAGGAAACCCAGAATTCCATAGACTCTGCTCTCACTTTCGGAATCTTGTGGCTCGATGCCTGCCGTCTTGCGCAAGCCGGAAAAATGGTGGTCGAGGGACTGAAGTTATTTGTGCCTGAAGGCACTTCCGCCTTGACCCGGGAGCGCATGGCGCACCTCGATCCCCGGGCCGCCAAGTGGCAACTGTACGAACTGGAAAAACGCGGAGGCGATGGCGAAGGACAGTTGAAAGAGATCGACGTTTCCGATCGGGGCAACGTCAGGACCCGGCTGATGCACTTCACTAACGAAGCTGTGGCCCGGGAGCGCTTTGCAGACCCGATCGCCCAGGTCCGTGCGCTCATGCCCGAAGCTGAAATGGCGATAATCTCTCCTGCCGAAATTGTTTTTCGCTGTCACGGACTTGAGTTTGCCAAAGCCCGTCTGACCCACCAGGTGGGCACGCTCCAGAGCACCACCGAAATTGTTTTTGGACTGGGCGCGGGCGAGAGAGTTCTCACCGAATCGAATGCGGCAGTATTCCGGCAACTGGTATGCAGCGTCGGCGAAGTGCGTCATGCCGACGGCCCCCGCGACCACGCGCTGTGGCGAATGCATCCTGAGCGTTGGCTGGAATCACTGGTCGTCCGGCAACCGGCGGAAGTGGATGAACGCTTCGACCCCGCTTGTCTATATTCCCAGGTGCCCGCTTTTTCGGCTTCAGACCGCGCCATGATCGACGTGCTTACGGTTACGGGTCAAGGCAGGCTGGCAGTGGTCGAGTTGAAGGCGGACGAAGATATCCACCTGCCAATGCAGGGTTTGGACTACTGGTCGCGCGTTGCCTGGCACCATGCTCGCGGAGAGTTTCAGCGCTTCGGTTATTTTCCCGGGCGCGAATTGTCACTGGAGGCGCCTTTGTTATTTTTGGTTGCGCCTGCGCTGCATGTACATCCTGCGACCGACATCCTGCTACGTTATATTTCCCCTGAAATCGAGTGGACGGTCGTGGGCATTGACGAGCGATGGCGCACTGGCGTGCGTGCCGTGTTCCGGAAGCGGCCGCGAGACATGGAGCTCAAAATAGATCCTCGGTCCCGCGACTGCGCCTGATCGAGCGCTGGTCAGCTCGCCAAGACTACTTTTCCGTCCAGGCGCCCAGCAAGCGTCGCACATCGATCAGTTGCGCCACGTGGTAGGCGTTGTGATCGGCGAGTAGCAACGCTTCGCGCAGGAGAGTCTGGCCGTCGCCCCAGGGAATAGGCGCAAACAGGTCGGCCTCGTCCACCAGCGATTGCATGGCCTTCATGTCTTCGCCGAATTTCTTTATGCTGTCGTCCCAGGCCGCCGGGTTGGGCGGAGCTTCAGAGTCAGGCCAATAGCCTTTCGGCCACTCCGGCGAGACATGCTTTTTGTTGCGGCTGAATTCGAGGATGTCCCACTGCGCCAGGCGAAGATGCTCCAGCAGCATCCACGGCGAGTGAGGAAGGCCGCCCGGTTTTGTTGCGCGCAGTTTCGGCGAGAGCCCGGAGACAGCGTGCGAGAAGCTGGCATGGGCGCTGTCGCCTTTCAGCAGTTCATGAAGATGTTTGCGCAGGGCAAGATCCTGTTCGTCTTTCATGTACGTATTTCGTCCTTTCTCATCTTTTGAACATGTTTTGAATTTCTATCTTGGCCAACCGGTTAGGATGCCTGATCCAGTTAAGAGTTTTGCAGAAAATTGACAAGCTCTGCGTAGACAGACCGTCTCAGCGCACTATAACCTGTCTGTGGACAAGGAGTTTTTGTATGCGTCTATGGATGGTGTTGTTTTTAACCGCGGTTCTGGGAGCCGGTTTGTGCTCCGCGTTCGCAGCTATGCCGGCGGTCGGTTCGGCGGCGCCCGACTTCAGCTTGCCCTCTCAGGATGGCACGCAGGTCAGCCTCAAGGATTTGCGCGGAAAGTGGGTGGTGCTCTATTTCTATCCCAAGGACGGCACTCCGGGATGCACCATCGAGGCACATAACTTCCAGCGCGATCAAGCGCAGTATGCACAGCGCAACGCCATCGTGGTCGGAGTCAGTGTGGACACGACGGACTCGCACAAGGAGTTTTGTTCCAAGGAGGGCTTGAATTTCAAACTTCTGGCCGATACCGAGCACAAAGTGGTAAAGCAATATGACTCGACTATGAACTACAAAGGTGTCGAGATCGCGGCCCGCAACACTTTCATCATCGACCCGCAGGGCAACATTCAGCGCGCTTACACCAGCGTCGAGCCCAACAAACACAGCCAGGAAGTGCTCACCGCGCTGGATGGACTGCAAAAAACCTCCGCATCGAAGTAGTGCTCATAGCGAGTCCACTCTCAGGATGATCGTGGGCACGAGTGAGCTCGTGCCCTTTCGCGCCACCCTTCGCCAGCGATTAAACTGCAAGAATGAATGTCCGCCCCGACGAGCTCCCTTATCGCGAGTTGTATCGAATTCTCATTACCGCAGTGGTTCCCCGTCCCATCGCCTGGGTTTCCACGCTTAACGAGGGACAGTTGAACCTGGCTCCGTTCTCCTTTTTCAACGCGATCTCAGCCAAACCTCCGTTGCTTGGTTTTGCTCCGTCTCACCGGAAGGTAGAGGACCGCGCAGTCCCCAAGGACACGTTGCACAATGTTCGCGAGACCGGGGAATTTGTTGTGAACATGGTTACGTTCGCAGTGGCCGAGGCGATGAACCTCACCAGCGGCGAGTACGAGCGCTCAGTTGATGAATTTGCCCTGGCAAAATTGACTACGCGACCGTCGCAGGTGGTACGACCGCCCCAGGTTGCGGAGTCGCCAGTAAGTTTCGAATGCAAACTCAACCGGATTATCGATTTTGGCACGGAGCCCGGCAACTCGAGCCTGGTGATCGGGGAGATCGTCAGCGTTTACCTGGCAGAAGAGGTGCTGACCGACGGGCGGCTCGATGCAGATTCCCTCGACTTGATCGGACGCATGGGCGGCACTCAATATAGCCGCACCACGCAACGCTTTGACATGGAGCGACCGAAATAAGGTTTTGTAGCGCCGGCCTCCGGCCGGCCCGATGGGTGGGCGGGACGCCCACCAGACAGCCGGCGGGACGCCGGCGCTACCTGTCCACCAGTGACTTTGCCGCTAGCGGATGGAATTGCGCAGCTCGAGCAGAGCATTGTCTGCAGCGCTCAGCCGGATCAATCCGAAACGTGGATAGTCAAGGTCGACCACGGTGAAAATCGTAATCGCAATCACCAGGGCGTAAAGAATACCGTGAAACCAGCTCCGATTTCTGCGCTTCGCCATTTCGTAGCCCGCCAGCAACCCGCTCAGCAGCGCCACGCAAATTGACAGCCCGAAGATAAGCGGCGGCAAGTGGGTGTGCAGGGCTATGTTGCGCGAGGTGGTTACGTCGATCATGTCATTCAACGCCGGCAGAAGCAGCCGGGCGATGTTTTGCGTAGGGTCATCGTGGCTGTTTGCCACCGTCCGTGACCATATTTCCTGTTGCAATTGCGCGCCGCGCTGCGATTCCTGCTCCGCAGCTTTCAGATCGGGCAGCTTTTCATAAATCGCCAGGCGTGAATCAAGATATTGACGAAAGAGCTGGCGCATTTCCTGCTGCCGGTTTGCGGGCAGCAGGTCGAGGCGAAGATAGGCGGTGCTGATGGCATTCGATTCCTGAATGATCAAGTCCCGTCGATGATCGAGATGGGAGATTCCGTTCGAGAAAGTGAAGCCCAAAAGCAAACCCAGCAGCGCAAACACCGCCGCCTGGATGGTTGAAGTGCCTTCATGCGCGGTGTCGGTTCTTTGCGCGGTAGATTTGCCCAGGCGAAAGCCGGCTTCGAGGCAAACGACCATGCCGAAAAACAAAGCAATCGAAATGGCCACCGCCATCCGGGCTGGATTCATGAGTCGTTCCTGAGCTATTGTCCGCTGCACGCCAGATGCTTCGCAAGCTCAGCATGATTTAAATGTAGGCGCGAGCGCCCCCGCTCGTGCGGCAGCATAACGATCGCCGCACGAGAGAAGGGGCGTTCGCGCCTAGATTGTGTTCCCGTCGCCATCCTGAGAGACTTAGTCTCCGCTGGTTGTGCGAAGGAGATTCAAAATGCGGTTCCGGAAGTTGACTGTCGTTGTTTTAGCCTTGGGATGTTTCTCGGCGCCCTTGACGCTGGCGGCGGACGAATCCTCCGAAACAGCGAAGCGCCTGCACGCCGCGGTCAGCTTGCTTGACGAAATTGCAAAAGCCGATCAAGGAATTCCAGAAGAGATTCTCAGCTCCGCGAAATGCGTGGCCATAGCTCCGTCCGTAGTTAAAACCGGATTTATTTTCAGTGGCCGCCGCGGACGCGGCTTCACCACCTGCCGTTCTACATCTGGATGGAGTGCGCCTGCACCATTCATCATCGCTGGCGGCAATTGGGGTCAGGCCGGCAGCGAGTCGATGGACTTCGTCATGCTGGCCAACACCGACAAGGGAATGTCCTCATTGCGCGAGACCAAATTCAGGCTCGGAGGGGACGCCTCCGCGGCCGCCGGCCCGGCCGGGCGCCACCTTGAAGCAAAGTCGAAACCGGCTTCGGACATTCTGACCTATGCGCGCACCCGAGGCTTGGTTGCCGGCATCACCGTGAATGGTGCGCTGGTCACGCAGGACGCAGATGGGACCCGTACTCTCTATGGCAAGACTGTTTCCTCGTCGGACATTCTCAAGGGACAGGTTCAACCTTCCGTGGTATCGCGCGAGTTCATCGCGGCGGTGGCGAAGTACACCAACCAGTCCGACGCCGAGGTCTTGCAGCGTCAGGAGGCGAAAACCGCACCCACATCCGACAGCAGCGCCAGAATGCTGACATCGGCGGAAGCGCAGAGTGCGATTCAGGACAAACTCAAGAGCGAACCGGGACTGGACAGCAGTAAGGTCAGCGTGGTGGTGACGGCGGACACAGTGAAGCTATCGGGGTCGGTCCGCAGCCCAGATGATCAGGTGAAAGTAGTGAGGATCGTAAAGTCCTACGCCGGCGACCGTGATGTGCAGGATCAGCTATCGATCGAAGCGAAATAACCTAAAGCAAAAGCAGTCAACTCAATCGAAATCAACCTTCTCGAACCCCAGACCCTGCATCAGGCTGGTGATGGTTGAAGTTGCATTCTGCTGGGCAGTGCGCAAAATGCCATCCGCCAGGGCCGAGGCCTGGAGTTGACGTTCTGCCTCCTGGCGCACTTGCGTTTCCAGATCAGGATCGCTGGGCACCAGCAGGCCGGTTTGACGCGAATATACCCGGGTCTTCCCACTGTCCAGCCGGGTGCTGAAAACCTGCGCGGCGGGGAGATGCAGATGAACCTGCTTGCCTTCCACCCGGACGTCCCCCGGCTTCAAACCAGAAAAGTCGATGCCGGCGACAACTTCTCCATGGACCAGCATCAGCAGCCGATCACCGGCGAGGAAATCGGGGAAAATGGGGTTTTCCTTGGCGCCGCTGACGATCTTGTCCATGGTGTAAACCACGGTTTCAAGCCGCTGCAGTTGCTGGATGTGATTCACCACCGTAGGCTGGCTGACATCGATGCTTAAAGTTTTTCCGGTGACAGACGACCAGAGCCGGCTCAACAGTGCAGGCCCCGAGCTCCGTGACAGAACCACAAATCCGATGAAGCCGAGCAAGACTGCGCCGAGCAACAACCCCGCAACCAGGGCGGCGACGACCGAGGTTGAGGAGCGGCCGGCTTTGGTGGTGGTTGGGGCCTCGTCCAGCATGATGAAAGGTTAACACCGCTGCGGCAGGGCTGAGCAGACCAGAAGTCCCTGGCATTCAAGATTTTAAGATTAATGATAAGAGTGGAAAGTGGTTTTACGGAGTTTCCAGAGGTAAATCCAGGCGCGCGAGAGATGCTCGGTGCAACGAAATGGTTGCATTTTTACGTCGCACCAAGGTAAGATGCACCTTGGACGCAGCAGTAAGCGTTTAACTCGTCGCTGTACGCCCTTTCTTCCAACGGTTCAAAAATGTGGCCCAATAGTATGCGTGGGGTGACCCTATCTCGCCTCGCAACAGGTTCGGAGAGACCTTTATGGCGTGGTACGCGTATTGTATTACTGAGCAACAGACCCTAGCCAACGGCACTCGTTCCCGGCGCCCTTCCCTCGTGGAAGGGGTTCAGGGAGTGAATGGAGCCGCTGTTCTTGCCTATCCCAGCGGAGAATTCAACATTGTAGTCAGCGAATACGAGCGCGATAACCTGCAATTCGGGGAGAAACACGTCCTCGAGCACGCCCGCGTTGTAAGCGTCTGCTTCCGCTCAGGAACTGTGCTTCCGTTTCGTTTCGGGACGATTTTCGACACCGACGACGCCTTACGGCACGCTGTTCGGTCAAACCGCCGCACTTTCGGGCAGAGCGTCGCCCGGCTGAGAGGGAAGGCGGAGATGCACCTTAAGCTGCGAGTCAAAGATGGTTGCCTTCGCGAGGCCATGGCCGAGATTGTGCTGCCCGATACGGTGGGCGGCGACTATCTGATCAAGCTGCGGGAGAAAGCTTCTCAGGATCGCGAGCGCCGTACCAAGGCACGCGCCCTGTCGGTCCAGGTCCACAAGCTGTTCAATCCGCTCGAGGAAGAAATCAGCTGCAAGCGGGTGGATGCGGATGGAATGTTGATCGACATCGCCCACCTGATTGACTCCAAATCCATCGAAAAATATCAAAACCGCTACAGCAGCGCCGCCAAGCAGTTGAAGAACTGCGAGCTGGCCATCAGCGGACCCTGGCCGCCTTACCACTTCCTGCCTGGCAAACTGCGCATGGTCGCGGGAAACTCCTAAAACCGGACATCGGACCTCGGCTTTTCGGCTGGGGTCCGGCGTCTACGGGCCGGTTTCCCGTTCGATGGCGTGCAGCGAATGTGCAGGATTCTGCATTTCAACTCTGTTTCCGGCTGCCTATTAATCTTCGCAATTAACCCAGTTTGCTTTAGTAAATATCATGGAATCAGTAGGTTGAATCGGTTCGGGTAGACGCGCCGCACGCCGTCTCATTTTGGTTGCGCAAGTGCATGTAAAACAGCAACAAAAGAGGCCGCTGACAATGCTCTTCACTCTCTGTATTTCTCGACATCTCTCTTATTGCCTTTCCGGCTGCCGGATCGGCTCTCTGCTTCGCCATTCCTGATCAACCCTTCCATCTTGCCTCTTTTAATTTTGGCCCCAGAAATGGGGCCATTTTTTTACCGTCCGCTTGATGTAGGCGCGAGCGCCCCGCTCGAGAGGCCGTCTGGAAAGCCGCAACGGGCGTCTTAGTCGTGCGGCAGCGTCTGAAAAGCGGCCGCACGAGCGGGCTCGCGCCTACATTTCAGCCAAACCTGTCAGGTTGACGGCGGGGGCCTTCGTCCTCCAAGCTGGTGCTCATTAAATCCTGGTGCTCATTAAATCGAGGTGTTTCTTGATTCATCTGCGACGCGTTGGGTGCTTGTTGCTGGTGGCCGGCTCTCTGTTTGCCCAGAAACCTAAGCCGCGTGCCGATTCCGATTATGACCACGCCGCCGACCCGGTGGCGTCGTCGCTGCCGGCGCCCCTGTTGCAGGAACTCGCAGCCATTCGCGATGCCGCTCTGACCGATGACTACGCTTACCGCCAGGCGGCGCACCTTACGGAAAACATCGGCCCCCGCCCGGTGGGATCTCCGCAAGCCCAGGCGGCGATTGAATATGTTGCCACGGAGATGCGCAAACTCGGCCTGGAAGTGCGTCTCGAACCGGTGAAGGCTCGACGTTGGGTTCGAGGGGCGGAATCCGCCGAACTGGTCGAGTATCCCGGTCAGGCGCCCGGAGCGCTACAGAAAATTGTGTTAACTGCGCTGAGCGGGAACCATCCCACACCTCCGGAAGGGATTTCGGCCGAAGTTGTTGTGGCCAACAGCTTTGCCGATCTGGAACGGATGGGGCGGCAAAGTGTTGCCGGAAAGATAGTGTTGTTCAACGAGTTCTTCGATCGACGGAAAGCGGCTACCGGGTATGCAGGCGAGGCCTACGATGAAGCAGTTCTCTATCGCGGTCTGGGGGCGCCGAAAGCAGCCGCACTTGGCGCGGTGGCGGCGCTGGTCAGGTCAGTGGGAGGCGCGGATTACCGCCTGCCGCATACCGGCGGCAGCCGTCCGGCAGACATTCCCGCCGGCGCCGTCACCAGTGAGGACGCCGACCTGATCGCTCATCTTTCATCTCAGGGAAAAGTCCGGATGCACCTCATTCTGACCTCGCAAACGGCTGAAGAGGTCAACACCTTCAACGTCGTCGGAGACCTGAAAGGTTCCGAGCATCCTGAGCAGATCGTGATCGTGTCCGGGCATCTCGATTCATGGGATCTCGGCACGGGTGCCATCGATGACGCAGCTGGGGTGGGGGTGGCGATGGAAACGGCTCAGCTGATGCAGCAGTTGCACTTGCGGCCCAAGCGAACTCTGCGAGTCATTGCCTGGATCGACGAAGAAAACCTGGGACGCGGTCATACCGCCTACGCTAAAGACCACGCAGCAGAGATCGGCCAGCACGTGGCGGCGATGGAGAGCGATCTGGGTGCCGGACATCCGTTGGGATTCCGCGCCAAGATCACCGCGGACGCTTTGACCCGGTTGCAACCCGTCCTCGAAGTGCTTGAGCCCGCCGGATCCAACCTGATCCTGCTCAGCAGCGACAGTCCCGAGGCCGACATCGATCCTCTGGCAAAACAGGGAGTGCCGGTGTTCGGGTTGCTGCAGGATGGCCGCTCATACTTCAACTACCATCACACCGCGGCCGATACTCTCGACAAGATCGCTCCACAAGAGTTACGGGAAAATGCCACAGCCATGGCGGTAATGGGCTACGCGCTGGCCTCGATGCCGGAGCCTTTACCGAGATAGACCAATGTGGGCGCGAGCGCGTCGCTCGTGCTGGAGTGGCAGGGACCTGGGCCAGTCCACTCGAACTGCTAAAAAGAATGCCGCCCGTGCCACTGCGCACGCGAGGCGCTTGCGCCCACAGCTGGTTGCATCCCTTTGTCAGACTAACCATCTAATCAACTGGAGTATTGATGTTATGGGGAACACATTTAAAACCGCGTTTCTGCTTACCGCACTGACTTTAT
Organism: Terriglobia bacterium; assembly: GCA_963733545.1. Taxonomy (GTDB): domain Bacteria; phylum Acidobacteriota; class Terriglobia; order Terriglobales; family Acidobacteriaceae; genus JAIQFF01. The sequence goes on along the minus strand of CAVTDQ010000007.1, from coordinate 357,685 downwards.
TACTGATGGCCGTCGGCCGCGCTTTCGGTGGACAGAACGGAATGCTGTTAGCCCTCGGCATCGCAGTTGTCACCAACTTCGTCGCTTATTTTTTCTCGGACAAGATTGCGTTGCGTACTTACCGTGCTCAGCCGGTCACGCGCGAGCAATTGCCCCGTGTCTACAACGTGGTTGAGCGGATGACCCAGAAAATCGGCTTGCCCATGCCGAAGATTTACGTCATCCCGACGGATTCACCAAACGCCTTCGCCACCGGACGCAATCCCAAACACGCTTCGGTGGCGGTGACTGAAGGCATCCTGAACCTTCTGAATGATGAAGAACTCGAAGGCGTGCTCGCTCACGAACTGGGTCATGTAAACAATCGCGACATCCTGATCAGTTCGGTAGCCGCTACCATCGCCGGAGCCATCACGTTCTTGCGTTACGGCGCCTACTTCGGCGGCATGGGAGATCGCGACGACCGTCGCGGCGGGGGCATGGGCGCTCTGCTGATGCTCATCCTCGCTCCGATTGCTGCCATGCTGATCCAGATGGCGGTCTCCCGGTCGCGCGAATATGCGGCGGATGAGACCGGCGCCCACTTTACCGGCAATCCGTATGCATTGGCCAGCGCCCTGTCCAAGATCGACGCCTATGCACGTCGCGTTCCCATGATGGGTACGCCGTCAACCGCGCATCTCTTCATCATTCAACCGTTGCTTGGCATGAGTTTCGGCAACCTGTTCTCCACTCATCCGCCTATCGCGAAGCGTATCGAGCGGCTGACCGGAAGGCCGGCGGAGTTTATGCAGTAAGTGGGCTCGGGCGTCGGGCCGCGGGCCTCAGCATTTCAGTAATGCCAACATAGATGTGGAGCTTGCTGAGGGCTGGAAGCTGATGGCTGACAGCTGTTTCTGTGACCTTCGTAACGCCTCCCGTACCTCTTTACCCCAGCCCTCGCATAGTAAAATTTCTCGATGTCTCCTGACACCGCCATTGCCGTATCTCATCGCGCTACCCAGCTCGAGAACGCACTCCGTAAGGTGATTCGCGGCAAGGATGATGTCATCCGGCTGGCGCTGGTGTCGGTGCTGGCTCGTGGACACTTGCTGATTGAAGGCGTCCCGGGCGTGGGCAAAACAACCCTTGGCCAGGCTCTGGCCCGAGCCATTGATTGCGGCTTTCAGCGGATTCAGTTCACCAGCGACATGCTGCCGTCGGATGTTCTTGGCATCTCGATCTACTCCGCGATCGAGCAACAATTTGAATTCAAGCGCGGACCGATTTTTACCAACGTGCTACTTGCCGATGAGATCAACCGCACCACGCCCAAAACTCAGTCGGCCCTGCTCGAGGCCATGAACGAAGGCCAGGTTACGGTTGACTCACATTCCTACTCGTTGCCGCAACCTTTTCTGGTGATTGCCACCCAGAACCCGGTCGAACATCACGGCACTTATCCTTTGCCCGAATCGCAGCTGGATCGCTTCCTGATGCGCGTAAGGATGGGATATCCCGATGGCGATTCGGAACGCGAAATTCTGCGCTCCCAGGCGGGCACTGCGCAGCTGGAACTGCTGGAGCCGGTGCTGAGCGGCGCCGACGTGCTGGAAATGCAGCAGGCCGTTGCCCAGGTGAGAGTCGAGGAATCGCTGGTTGGTTACGTGCTCGCGATTGTCCGCGCCACCCGTGAGTCGGAACACTTCTCGCTGGGAGTATCGCCCCGCGGATCCCAGATGCTCTACCGCGCCGGGCAGGCGATGGCGTTTCTCGATGGACGCAATTTCTGCGTTCCTGAAGATTTCAAGCCGCTGGTGGTTGCGGTGTTTGCCCATCGTGTGGCGGTGAACGGACGCTATTCTTCCAGTCTGAAAAAATCCGAACAGGCTGAGCAGTTGATTCAGGAACTGGTCGAGACTATCCGGGTGCCGGTTTAAATCAGTAAACTTAAAATCAGTTGTCAGTTGCTGGTTCTCAGTTCTCAGTCTTGCTCCCTGGCGTTCAATCCTTCCCGCGTTCATAATGTCATCCGACATGTCATTTCTTCGATTTCTGATGTTGCTGTCGCTTATCGTGTGGCTGGGCGGATTGATATTTTTCCCGGTGCTTGCGCAAACTGCTTTCACGGTGCTCCCCACCAAGCAGCTGGCGGGGTCGGTGGTGGGACGATCGCTGGGAATCCTGCATTGGATGGGAATAGTTTCAGCACTGGTATTTCTGGCCAGTTCCCTGATATTGAGTCGCATAGTGAATGGCGATGCTCATCTGTTCGCGCCGCGAAATTTGCTCATCTGCCTGATGCTGGTGCTGACGCTGGTTTCGCAGTTTGGGATCATTCCACGCATCAACGCGCTCCGCGCATCGATGGGAGAGATTGATGCCGCCCCTGCTGACCTGCCTGCCCGGGTCCAGTTCGATGCCTTGCACCATTGGTCCACGCGCCTCGAAACCGGGGTCATCCTGCTTGGCCTGGTGGTGGCATTCCTGTCCGCCCGGTCTTTGACCTGAAGCCCGGTTGCTAATCTGGCTGTTATCATCTTTACGTCCCTATGAAAACTGGCATTATTGGCCTGCCGCAGGTAGGCAAAACCTCTCTTTTCCGTATTCTCACTAAGGCGCATCTCTCCGACCAGGCGTACGCCAATCCCCGCGAAGCACACATCGGGGTAGCCAAAGTGCCGGACGAACGGCTCGACCGTCTGGCGGCGCTCTACAGTCCAAAGAAACTCACGCATGCGTCAGTCGAATACGTGGATGTCGGCGCCATCGGGCAGGAGGCTCTCAAAGAGAGTGCTTACGTCGGCCACTTGCGCAACGTGGACGCGCTGGCTCACGTGGTGCGCGCATTCGAGGATGATTCGATCCCCCACGTCGGCCCAGTCGATCCGCTGCGGGACATCAAGAATGTCGATTTCGATTTGATGGTGAGCGACCTGGGGCAGATTGAAAAGCGGTTGGAGCGGCTGGAAAAAGATTTAAAGAAGATGCGCACTCCGGAGCTGGAAAAAGAATTCGAACTGCTAAAGAGAGCCAACGAACATCTGGGCACGGAAAAGCCGCTGCGCGAAATGGAAATGACCGCGGAGGACAAGAAACGTCTTCGCGGTTTCATGTTCCTGAGCGAGAAGCCGATTCTCTACGTGCTGAACGTCGGCGAAAGCACCGAGTTGGGCAACGATCTGGAGAAAGCGATCGCCAAGTACAATCTTACCGAGGTGGCGGCGCGCCCGAACGCGTCGGCGTCGGCAATTTGCGGGAAAGTCGAAGCCGAGCTTGCGGAAATGAGCGACGCCGATGCTGCCGAGTTTCTCGGAAGCTATGGCCTGCGGGAGAGCGGCCTGGTGCGGCTGATCCGCAGCACCTACACCCTGCTCGGGCTCATCTCTTTTTTTACCGCAGGTGAAGACGAATGCCGCGCCTGGACGATACCTGTCCGAACCCGCGCGGTCGAGGCCGCGGGCGCGATTCATTCGGACCTGGAGAAGCATTTCATTCGGGCTGAAACCATTCGCTGGGACCAATTGCTCGAAGCCGGTTCCGAAGCCAACGCCCGCGGCAAAGGCACCCTGCGCCTGGAAGGCAAAGACTACATCGTCCAGGATGGCGACGTGATGCACATCCGCCACAGCGGTTAGCTCCTCCCATTCTGGAACTGAGAACCGAGAACTAAGAACTAAGAACTGATTTTAAAAACAGTTCTGAGTTCTTAGTTCTCGGTTCTCAGTTTTCTTTTCTCAATGTTCATTCGTCACATCTTTTAAAATCTGACATTGTCATGATTGTCCCGGAGGTTTCTATGGGACAGTCATATCGCGATCTAATCGCCTGGCAGAAGGCGATGGATTTTGTTATGGACGTTTACCGTACCAGCAAGACTTTTCCCCGCGACGAGGTATACGGCCTTGCCAGCCAGTTGCGGAGGGCAGCGGTTGGAGTTCCTTCGAACATCGCCGAAGGCCAGGCGCGTTTTTCCGCGAATGAATTTCATTTTTTCTGGCGCGTGCCAGAGGATCGCTGGTTGAAGTTGAAACCCAGCTCATGGTTGCTCAGAACCTCACCTACTTCACACCCGAACATGGCAAGCATCTTCTCGACAAGGCGGCGGAACTGGGAAAAATCCTGAGTGGTCTGATTAGCGCCGTCCGGCCCGCCGCCTGAGGCGAAGCCGGATACGGTTCCAGGGAACTGGTATCATCGCCCCGCGGCCATGCATCCCATTCTGCTCAGCATTCTGCTCGGTCTCACTGCGGCGGCGGCCAACATTTTTGGCGGCGCCATCATCGTGCAGAAGAATTGGGACCGCTCTTACCTGAAGTATTTTGTGGCGCTGGGCGCTGGGTTCATGCTGGCCACCGCAATCGTCGAGATTTTCCCCGCCAGCCTGGAGTTGCGCGGCAAAAGCGCTCCGATATTAGTTCTGGCGGGTTATCTGCTGGTTCATCTGTTCGAGCACACGGTTACGCCGCATTTTCACTTCGGCGAAGAAACTCACCGCGATGCCTTCGTGCACGGACATCGCGGATATTCGGTGCTGATGGGGCTGATTATCCATACTTTTTTTGACGGCATTGCCATCGCGTCCGGTTTCATAGTCTCGAACTGGCTGGGTTGGGTGATCTTTCTGGCTATTTTTCTGCACAAGATTCCGGAGGGATTCACCATCGCTTCGGTGATGCTGGCGAGCGGGCAGAGTCGAGGCATAGCCTGGGGTGCTTCGGTTTTACTGGGCGCATCAACTTTGGCTGGGGTGCTGACCATGGCGGTATTCCGCCACCAGGTGAGCTATGGACTGCCGCTTTCCGCGGGAGTGACGATTTACGTGGCCGCTTCCGACCTTATGCCGGAGGTTAACCGCGAGCCCGGAGTGAAAATGGCGTTGGTGGTGTTTATGGGAGCCGGGCTACTTTTTCTGCTGGATGGTCTGGCACACGTTCACTAACTAATCGCTACTCCACCGTATGTTTCGCTGTGTAGCCTTCGCGGGCGGCGACTGTATACTTCACATCTTTTCCCTTCTGATCCTTGACCTTCAGCGGACCGCCATCGGGAGCCACGACCTCGACCTTGAGCTTCCGGTAGCTGCCATCCAGCTTGGGATTGGTCGGGTGATAGGCCAGGTTGTACTGGTTGCGGATGTCGCCAACCACATCGTGAAAGATTTGCGGCAGTTCCGCCTGAAAGCGCGGGAAGTAGGCGCGGCCTCCGGTCAGCCGGGCGAATGTATTCATTTCATTGTCGCCCTGCAGGTAATCCATTTCGCCCACGGGAATTCCCATACCGTGGGTGTAACCGCACTGATGAGTCTCGCAATAATTCCGCACCGCAAAACCCACACTGATAGGAAAGATGGTGACGTCGTGCGTGCCCTTGATCTTTTTGGTGATCTGGTCGAGGTTAAGTTTGCTGAAGGTATCGACGCCGGTGGTGACCAGGATCACATATTTGCGCCCTTCAATCTGGTCGACGCGATCCAGGGTGTCGTACAAAGCGTCAAACAGATTGGTCTCGGCGAAGCCTGGTATGCGCAGCTGGTTCAGGGCTCCGTAAACCGCCTGTTTGTCCTGGGTAAAGTCCGCCAGGATGTGCGGTTTCATATCGTAAGAAATTACCGCGACATAATCGTTCTTTTTGAGCGCGTTAGCGAAAGCGTAGCTGGCGTTCAAAGCCTCCACCATGAAGTAGTAGTTGGTGGAAGCAAACTCTACCAGTAAGACCGCAGTGATGGGAGCTTCCGAGATATTGAAATTCGTCAGGTTTTGTTGGACGCCGTCTTCCATCACCCGAAAGTTCTCTTTTTTAAGTCCAGGAATGAACTGTCCGTCCTTCGTGGTCACCAGAACGTCCACGTTGACCAGGGGAACGTCTACTCTTATGGAGTAATCGGGCATACCCTCCACTTTTTTCGGCTTGGCAGGGGGCGGAGGCGGTGGCGGCTCCTCTTTTTTCTTCGGGATCGCATAGGGCCCTACGTCATTCTGGGGTCCGCCGGCCTCGGGCGGTGCTTCCTGTTTCTGACTGCCCGCGGGCGGCTGGGACTGGTCCTGGGCTGGTAGTTGAAATACGCACGACAGAACAAAACCCAGCAGCATCAATGGGATAGTGGAAACTTTCAAGCCCGGACCTCTCAGATTTTCTGATCTTGCCGATGCAAAACATGGAATTGCCCGCAAAATCGTTATGCTAGTATAGACGCAGGGCTTCGCGATTGGGATGTTTTGCACGGCCTCTACTTTTGCTTTTTAGCCTCTCCCACCCGGCAAATCGCATACAAGGCGCGGAGCGCAACTTTTTGGTCGACGGAGCTATGTACAGCTCCAGGGCAAACCTAATGCGACGTGCGTTTTTTTTTATTTTTTCGGCTTTCCTATTCTCCTTTCCTGTTCACGCCCAGACACCCAAGCGGTTTGAAACCATACCGGTAAGCGAAATTCACGCCGGAATGCACGGCGAAGCGTTCACGGTTTTTCAGGGCACCAAACCTGAGTCAATGGGCGTCGAAGTTCTCGGTGTTCTCAGGAACGCCAACGGCCCCAAGGGTGACATTATTCTGGTCCGCTTGTCCGGGGAAAAAGCGGAATATACCGGCGTTGTCGCTGGCATGAGTGGAAGTCCTGTTTACCTGAATGGCAAACTGGCCGGGGCGCTGGCCTTTCGCATTGGTGAGTTTTCCAAGGAACCGATCGCGGGCGTCACCCCGATTGCCGAGATGCTCGAAATAAATGCGATGGATCGCAGCGCGGGCAGCAGCACGGTGAACGCGGAAGCCGCGATTCATGCGCCCGCCCAGACTTCTGGTCCCGGAGTCGAACCGGTCATTTCAAAAGACTATGCCAACTACCTGAGACCGATTGAGGCTCCGCTGGTGTTTAGTGGTTTCTCAGAGGACGCGATGCGGCGCTTTGCCCCCCAGTTTGCGCACGCGGGGATCATTCCGGTCATGGGAGTAGGTTCGGTCAGCGATACCAAGCAGCCGGCTCCCCTGGAACCGGGCTCAGCCATCAGCGCGATCCTGGTGCGTGGCGACATGGACATCGCCGCGACCTGCACCGTCACTTACATGGATGCGCAGCATCTGCTGGCCTGCGGCCATCCCCTGCTGCAATTCGGCATGGTGGACCTTCCAATGACCAAGGCGGAGGTTTTGGCCACCCTTCCTTCGCCGCTCAACGCCTTCAAGATCGTGAATGCAACCGAGTCTGTAGGCGCTTTCGTGCAGGATCGCCACACTGGAATCCTGGGAGAGTTCGGCAAGCAACCCGAAATGATTCCGGTCACGCTGAATATTCACGGCGGAGCGGCCAATAAACAATTTCATTATGAAGTGCTCAACAACGCCAATCTGAGTCCGCTGGCCATGATGGCCACGGTTTTCAATGCGCTGCATGGAGTGAACGAGTATGGCGAAGACACGACCTATCGCATGAACGGCCGGATCAGAGTCAGCGGATATCCCGACGTCGCCGTGCAGAACATGTTCGCCCCTTCGGATGGAGGACAGCCGGCGGCCGTGATGGCGGCACTTTCGTTGGGTGAGCGCTTCAGCCGTATTTATGACAACCCGTACACCGTGCCCGGGATTCGTGGCGTTCAACTCGACTTCGACCTGGTACGGGAGCGCCGCTGGGCCCGCCTGGAGGGCGCGCGTACGGACCTGATCGAGGCCCGGCCGGGTGATGAAATTACTATTGAAACTGTGCTTCGTCCTTACCGGGGCGAGGTAATGCTGCAACAGATTCCGATCCACATTCCGACCTCGACTCCCAAAGGGTCGCTGCGAATCCTGGTCAGCGACGGTGAAACTCTCGACCGGGTGCGCCACGGTAATCCGCAACTGGGCCGCAAGATGGATTTGGCATCCACCATTGCGGTTCTGAACAAACAACACGTCAACAATCGGGTGTACGTATCTTTGTTGGAAGCCGACCCTGAAGCGACTGTAGCCGACAAGGTCATGCCGACATTGCCTCTCTCCATCATGAATGTGATGGACAGCATGCGCGGCACCCAGGAAATGATCGTGCAGGGCGAATCCTCGGTAAATGAAGCCGCCACTGGTCCGCTTGATTATGTGGTCGCCGGTGCGCAGGTTCTGACCATCACCATAAAATGATGGAGTGGTTGTGTGGTCGCGGGCGACCTCGCCCGCGGTTTTAAAAGATGAAAAGCCGCGGGCGAGCCGCCCGCGACCACACCAGCAAGCACTACACGATCACATCGCTTTCCTCCGTGATAACCTGAATTCTTCCGCTGATTGACTGGCTATGAGGTAACAACATTGGCTATTCGCTCGTGCAAGCAATTTTTGCTTATTTGTGTTTATTTTCTGGTGGTGGTTCAGTTCGCTTCCGGCGAAGGCACGCGTTCCTGGGAACAATTCAAATTCGATGATCTGAGCAAAGGAACGGCAACCGGCGTGGCTATCCGCAGCACCGGCGGTCTTGAGCTTGCCCCTGCATTCCGTGCTATTTCTACCACTCCCTCAACCTACATCTGGTCCATTGCCGCTGACCAGAGCGGAAATCTGTACGCTGCCACCGGCGGGCCCGCGCGTGTCTATCGCATCACCCCGCAGGGACAGTCTTCCACCATCTTTGAACCGCAAGAGCTGCAGGTGCAGGCCCTGGCAGTGGACAAGAACGGCATTCTTTACGCCGCAACCAACCCCGACGGTAAGGTCTACCGCATCGAGCATGTTTCCGCTGCCGCCAAGGCAAAGACAGAGACCGATAAAAATACATCAGCCAGTGAATTCTCCGCTTCCGTATATTTCGATCCGCATACGAAATACATTTGGGACCTGACATTCGATTCTTCAGGCAATTTGTATGTGGCCACCGGAGACCACGGAGAAATCTTTCGCGTCACTCCTAAAGGGGAGCACTCAGTCTTCTTCAAGAGTGACGAAGCTCACATTCGTGTTCTGGCAGTGGATGCCAAAGGCAACCTGATCGCCGGCTCTGACGGCAGCGGGCTGGTTTACCAGATCAAGCCCAGTGGCGAGGGTTTTGTGCTGTACAGCGCGCCCAAGAAGGAAATCACGGCGCTGGCCATCGACAAGGCGGGAAATATCTATGCGGCCGGGGTTGGGGAGAAGCGCGCCGGAGGCTCTCCGCCAATTTTCACTCCGCCCATTCAGACTCCTACGCCCGTGCCTTCGGGGGCGCCACAACCCGGATCGATTGTCCTCAATGTGAATCCAGTGCCATCCGGAATGGCCAGCAGTATTCCGCTTCCCGGATCAGGAGCGAGCGGCGGCTCGGAAATTTATCGTATTGCGCTCGACGGCTCTCCCAGCAAAGTATGGGTATCGCGGGAAGATCTGGTGTATGCGCTGGCTTTCGATTCCAGCGGACGCCTGCTGGCAGGCACGGGAAACCGCGGACATGTTTTTGCTGTTACCGGAGAAGATCGCTTCGTCGACCTGCTTAAAGTGAGCGCGACTCAGGTCACTGCCTTCGCCGAGGCTACCTCCGGCGGACTCTACGTTTCAACCAGCAATCTGGGGAAAGTATTTCTGCTGGGCGGTTCTCCTGATTCTCAAGGCGAATATCAGAGCGACGTGTTTGACGCCAAGGTTTTCTCCCGGTGGGGCCGCGCCGAATTGCGCGGGGCCGGACAGGTCGAGCTTTTTGCCCGCAGCGGTAACGTGGACAATCCTGACCGCAACTGGAGTCCGTGGAAGGCTGTTGACCTGCAGAAAGATTCGCAACTCAATGTGCCTCCGGCGCGGTTCATTCAATGGAAAGCCGTGCTGCACGCCGGCAGCGTCCCGCCCAGCGCGGAAAGCGTCCTGCTGAATTACCTGCCCAAGAACGTCGCCCCCGATTTTGACGAGGTCAATGTGCAGGTGGGGGTGCGTTACCAGCCGCTGCCTAAGCCTGCCGCCGTTCCTGACGCGGCCGGGACTGCGGGCGGCAATCCTCCAGCTCGTTTCGACGTGCCGCCTCCCACCACCCACGATTCCGATTCCATCGGGGTGAAGTGGACTGTCCACGATGACAACGACGATCAGATGATCTACTCGGTTTTCTATCGTGGAGATGGCGAGACCCGTTGGCTTCTCTTGAAGGAAGGGGTGACCGACAAATTTTATTCTTTCGACGCGTCGCTTCTGCCCGATGGCGGATACACGGTGCGGGTCATAGCCTCTGACGCGCCCTCGCATTCGCCCGGCCAGGCGCTCACTTCCACCCGTGACAGCGCCCGCTTCGAAGTGGACACAACACCCCCGCGCATCACCGATCTCAAGGCCACACTCGAGGGTTCGCAAATCCAGGTGGACTTCCACGCCGTGGATGGATTTTCAAACATCAAGCGCGCCGAATATTCCGTCGATGCCCAGGATTGGCAATATGTCGAACCGGTGGGCCAGCTTGCTGACTCGAAATCCGCCAGCTACAACTTTCAGGCGCCAGTGCCGACGGAAGCTGCGGGACACGCAGCTGAGACCAAATCATCATCGACTGACCACGTGGTGGTGGTGCGGGTCTACGACCGCTTTGACAACATGAGTTCGGCGAAGACACTGATTCGCGGCAAATAGGCTCGACGTTTTTGTTGATCCGAAGCTGAAGACGTTCTGCCGACCCGCGCGGGTTCCTTCACGGCCTGGCGGCCGCTCAGGATGACGTCAACATCAGATATGTCACTGAAGCAAGATACCTGTGAAGGATACCGCGCGCATCGTAACCGCATCCGGAGATCGCGGCCGACCTGACAAGCCAAGGTCGTCCGCCTTCAACTGATCTGGTCGGCATTGCGTAGTTCGGGAAACGCCCAGGCCCAGATTGCGATCACAACCAGCGTTCCCATTCCGCCCAGTACTACCGCGGGCACGGTTCCGAACCAGTGCGCGGTCAATCCGGATTCGAATTGTCCCAGCTCGTTCGAGACACCGATGAAGATCATATCCACGGCATTGACGCGACCGCGCATTTCATCCGGGGTGGCCAGTTGCACCAGGATGGAACGAATGATTACGCTGACCATATCGGAAGCGCCAAGCAGTAGCAGAGCTATTAATGAAAGGGTAAGGCTGCGCGAGAGCCCAAAAATAATTGTGAACACTCCAAATGCCGCAACACAGATCAGCATGGTAAGACCGGCGTGGCGCCGCAGAGGGCGGTGTGCCACCAGTATCGCCATCGCAGTTGCTCCCACTCCAGGCGCGCTGCGCAGCACGCCGAGGCCCCACGGTCCGGTCTTCAAAATCTCACTGGCATAAACGGGAAGCAGGGCCACGGCCCCGCCAAGGAGTACGGCAAACATATCCAGCGAGATGGAACCCAGCACCAGCTTGTGGCTCCAGATGTAGTGGAAGCCCGCCAGTACAGTGTTCCAGTTGACCGGTTCGCGCGCCCGTACCTGGGTTTTCAGGGTAATTTTCAGAGTTGAAAACACAGCCGCAAGGGCGGTCGCGACGGCGGTGGCATACACAATTTTGGGGCCGCCCGATAAAGCGTAGAGAAAGCCTCCCATCGACGGTCCCAGGATGGTGGCGGCCTGAAAGATGCTGGCGTTCCAGGCGACGGCGTTGGGAAAATGTTCTTCCGGAACCAGTTGCGGCAAAAGTGCCCGGCTGACCGGTCCGTTAAAGGCGCGCACAACGCCGACCAGTACGACTGCGGCATAAATCAGACTTACGGAACGGCTGCCTCGCCAGGTAATCGCCCACAGCAGTCCTGAAGAAACGGCAAATCCGCAATAGCACAGGGTCACTACTTTTCGTCGATCGAAACGATCCGCCACATGGCCCGAAACCAGAAAAAGAAGCATGCCCGGGAGAAACTGCGCCAGTCCGATCAGGCCGAGATCGAGCGGACGCCGGGTGATTTCGTACATTTGCCATCCCACCGCGACCGCTTGCATTTCGAGCGCCGCCACGATGAAAAAACGAGCCGCCTGATAGATGGTGAAGTCAGGATGGGTAAACGCAACGCGTCCAGCAGGGAGTCTTGACGCGGGAACATTTTGTCCAGCAAGCGCGGTCGGAGGTCTGGGTTGAGGAAGTTTGGGTTCGGCGGTTTCGGCCATCCTTCTTTACTTTGCCACAAAATCGGGTCGCTGCATAAATCTGGCTCACGTATCATGGGTCATCCGCAACCTGCCGATACTTCTCCGAACTGTGGCATGGCTGGCGTGCGTCGTATACGCCACCATTCCATCGTTCTGGCTGGCAATTCATCCGCGCGCCGCATACTGGCGCTCGCGAAAACGTTCGCCCTACGGCGTGTTGATTCCTCTTTGGATTTCAATGTGGATTGCGATGGGCGCAGTCACCGCTCCCTTTCGAGATCTGACCTTCTACAGGGAAGATTGGATTTGGCTGCCGGCTGTTTTCCTCTTCGCGGTCGGGATTTGGATCTACAAACGCGCAGGCGCCGGGTTCAGCGCAGCGCAGCTCGGCGGACTTCCTGAAATCGTTTCCGGAAATCGGCAACAGCGCCTGGCCACGTCCGGCATACGCGCACGGGTACGACACCCAGTCTACCTGGGACATTTATGCGAGATGCTGGCATGGAGCATCGGCACCGGCCTGGTCGTTTGCTATGGACTGACGGTATTTGCCGTGATTACGGGCGCCTTCATGATCCGGATGGAAGATCGCGAACTGGAAACGAGATTCGGCGACGAATACAGGCAGTACCGGGGAAGAGTGCCTGCCATTTTGCCGAGAATAAAAACTTTTGTGAAACCAGGACGATGAATCCAGATGCGGATTTTTCGCAACCAACCGTAAAAGCTTGAACCACGAAGGGCACGAAGGTACACGAAGGAAATCCGGAAATCGAAGCCTTCGTGATACTTCCTGTCCTTGGGGGTCAATGGTTTTTGCGGGCTGCATCGGGAAACTCGCCCAAAAAAAGACGGCGTCATCCTGAGCTGGTGAAGGATCCAGCGCGCAGCGGCAAATTACGAAAACATACTTTCCCTACGACGTCGCTATAATCGGTTCAAGCTGAAAGCTGATAGCTGACAGCTGAAACCTTTAATGCGTTTTGAACTCTTCATCGCCACTCGATATCTTCGCGCCAAACGCCGCCAGGCGGTGATTGGCGTGATTACCGGCATTTCCATTCTCGGAGTGGCAGCCGGAGTCGCCTCCCTGATCGTGGCTCTTGCCATCAACAACGGATTTCGTCAGGACTTGCAGAACCGGCTGCTGGGCTCGACCTCGCACATCAATCTGTTGCGTACCGAGAGCGACGGTATCAAGGACTGGCGTCCGCTGATGGATCGACTATCCCGGCAGCCTCACGTGGTTGGTACCGCGCCGGCGATTTACGAACAGGTGCTGATCTCAAGCGGTCCGCGGGCGCGAGGTGCAGTCTTGAAAGGGATGATTCCCGCCTATGAGCGCAGAGTCAGTGATCTGCTGGACACGGTTAAATTCGGCTCGATGGGCCCGTTAGACGAAAACGCAGGTAAGCCAAGTGCTAACAACCCAGGTGCAACCAACCGTGCCGCGCCTGAGAACTTCTCTACCGTCGCGCGAGCCCCGGATGATTTAAAGTCGGTGCAGCAGCGGGTTGCCTCGATGCCGCCCATCGTGCTCGGCAAAGACATCGCTCAAGAGCTGGGCGTGACCTTGGACTCGGTCGTACTGGTCACCAGCCCGCAGGGAGAGCTCACGCCGTTCGGGCTGGTGCCCAAGTACAGCCGCTTCCGGGTGGTGGGGATTTTTAGCTCCGGATTTTTTGACTACGACAGCTCGTGGGCATTCACTCGCCTCTCGGACACACAGAACCTGGAAGCACTGGGCGACCAGATCACGGTACTCGAGTTCAAAGTGGATGACATTTATCAGGCGGAGCAAATTTCTCAGCAGCTCGAAGCGGCGGCGGGTAAGGGCTACATGACCACCAACTGGATGGAGCAGAACAAGGCGCTGTTCCGCGCTCTGCGGCTGGAGCGCCTGGTGACGTTCATCACCATCGGGTTGATCGTGTTCGTCGCCGCGCTGAATATTTTGATCTCGCTCACCATGATGGTGATGGAAAAAACTCGCGACATTGCGGTCCTGATGTCGATGGGCACGCGCAAGTCGCAGGTGCGGCGGCTGTTTATCACGCAAGGCCTGTTGATTGGTGTGATCGGTACGGTAATTGGTCTGGTGCTGGGCTATGCGCTCTCCTGGGCCGGAGGGCACTACCATCTGTTGTCGCTGGCCCCCGAGGTTTACTCGATCGACTATGTGCCGTTCGCGCCGCGGGTGGCAGATGGCGCGCTGGTGGCCCTGGTCGCGGTAGGAATCTCGCTGATCGCGACCTTGTACCCGTCGTGGTCTGCGTCCCGAATCCTTCCGGCTGAAGCTCTTCGCTACGAATAGCATCCCGCCGAACAATTTCCAGCTGGTAATGCCCACAATAATTTGACGTCATCCTGCACCCCGCCTTAGCCGGGTGAAGAATTAAGCACGCAGCTTAACCGCAGCTGAAACCAGAATCAGGCCTGCTGGTCCTAAAAGATAACCGCCGCTCCGCGCTTATGTTCCAGCACCCGTGTTTTAATGAGAAGTTGCCTCGCATTCCCCTAATTTTTAGGCGAAACATTTGTTGCACTCGACCATCTACCAACTGAAAGCTGAGTCCGCAGCATAGGGTGGGTCTGAGCCCAGGAGCCGCTTTTTTGCATCTAATCGAACAGGAAACGATTCTGCGCGTGGAAGGCCTGAAAAAAGTCTTTCGCTCAGGCGAGTCGGATCTGGTGCTCTTTGAAAATTTATCTTTCCAGGTAGCCAGAGGAGAAATGCTGGCGATCGTGGGCGAATCGGGCTCGGGCAAGAGTACCTTGTTACACATCCTCGGCGCGCTTGAACGTGCTTCTGAAGGTGACGTATACTGCGCCCAATTGCGATTGAGTTCGCTTTCAGAAGATGACGCCGCTGATTTTCGCAACCACGAGCTTGGTTTTGTCTGGCAATTCCACTACCTGCTGCCGGAATTTACGGCACTCGAAAACGTGGCCATGCCACTTTTGCTGAGAGGGATTTCCCGGCAAAAGGCGGAGGGGGATGCTTCGCGGTGGCTGCACGAGGTTGGTCTGGAGCAGCGTTCGCATCACCGCGCGGGAGAACTCTCCGGCGGGGAGCAGCAGCGAGTGGCTCTGGCCCGGGCGCTGGTTACACAGCCCAAGTTGCTGCTGGCAGATGAGCCCACCGGAGACCTCGACAGCCGCACCGCGGATTCCGTTTTTGAATTGATTGCCCGCTTACATCGCGACTACCAGCTAACCTCTCTCATCGCCACCCACAACTTCGACTTTGCGCGCCGCTGTCATCGGGTGTTGCGCTTGCAGCGAGGAAGGATGGAAGAGGTAAAGCCGGATACTTTGAAGGGTTGAGACGCAGATATCATGCGAAGCATCTGGAGTAGCGAATGTGCACTGGGTTATGCGCAGCGGTTGATTGAGAGTTCAATGTAAAGTGCCTTTGGTAATGAAGGCAATGTACAACCGGCGCTTCTGTGCCATAGACGACTTGGCGGTTAGATTGCAATAATGATGAGGACGGGTGGTTTCCCAAGGTTCAATGGGCAAACAGAGACCTCGGTCCTCGGTGGAACCAAGGGGGGTAGGGCTTTATGTTTGAACGTTATACGGAAAAGGCGAGGCGCGTAATCTTCTTCGCGCGCTACGAAGCCAGCCAGTTCGGGTCTCCATATATTGAGACAGAACATCTCCTACTGGGACTTCTGCGCGAAGACAAAGCCCTGACCAATCGATTTCTGCGTTCGCACGCTTCAGTCGAATCCATCCGAAAACAGATTGAAGGACATACCACCATCCGGGAGAAAGTCTCGACCTCGGTGGATCTCCCATTAAGTAATGAGTGCAAGCGGGTGCTGGCTTATGCCGCGGAAGAGGCAGAACGGCTTTCCCACAAGCACATCGGCACCGAGCATCTGCTTTTGGGTTTACTCAGAGAAGAAAAGTGCTTTGCCGCCGAGATTCTTCATGAGCGTGGTCTGAGGCTTTCGACCATCCGGGAAGAACTGGCGCGCAGCAGCCAGGAGAAATCGGCTCCGCAGCGCCAGCGGGAGTCTTCGCTGCTCAGCGAGTTTTCCCGCGACCTCACCCAGGCCGCCATGGACAACCAGCTTGATCCGCTGGTCGGGCGGGATGGCGAACTGGAGCGAGTCATCCAGATTCTGTGCCGCCGCACAAAAAACAATCCAGTGCTGATCGGCGAACCAGGCGTGGGCAAGACCGCCATCGTTGAAGGGCTGGCACAGCGCATCGCGGACGGCGAAGTTCCTTCTTTCCTGGCGGACAAGCGCATCCTCGGACTCGATCTTTCGCTAATCGTCGCCGGCACAAAATATCGCGGCCAGTTCGAAGAGCGCCTGAAGACCATCATGAAAGAACTGATGGAGTCGCAAAACTCCATCATCTTCATCGACGAGCTGCATACGCTGGTAGGGGCAGGCTCGGCGGAGGGTTCGTTAGACGCGGCCAACATCCTGAAGCCGGCGTTGTCGCGCGGCGAGATCCAGTGCATTGGCGCCACCACTCCGGGCGAGTATCGCAAGTCGATTGAAAAAGATCGCTCGCTGGAGCGGCGATTCCAGGCGGTAAAAGTTCCGCCGCCGGACGAAACCAACGCCACCAAGATCCTGTTTGGGATCAAGGACCGGTACGAGAAGTTTCATGCCGTCACTTACACCGACGAATCCATCAACTTCGCCGTATCGCATTCGAACCGCTACATTCCAGACCGTTTTCTTCCGGACAAGGCCATCGATCTGATCGACGAAGCCGGAGCGCGCGTCAAGCTGCGCCAGACTTCGTTGCCCGAGGAAATTACCGAAGTCCAGAAGCGGATCAAGTTCATCGTCCATCGTATGGAGAACGCTATCGCGAACCACGAGTTCGAGAAGGCGCGCTTCTACTCGGACGAGGAACGCAAGGAGCGCGAGAACCTGCGCGCCCTTCGCGAAAAATACCACCTCGATGAGTCCTCCACCGGCGTTGTCGGTCGGGAGGACATCGAGGACGTGGTATCGCGCTGGACCGGCGTTCCCATTACCTCGATCAAAGAAGAAGAGTCACAGAAACTGCTGCGCATCGAAGAAGAGCTGCACAAGCGGATCATCTCGCAGGACAAAGCCATCGTCGCTTTGGCCCGCGCCATCCGCCGCAGTCGCGCTGGACTCAAAAGCCCGAACCGGCCGATCGGCTCGTTCCTGTTCCTCGGTCCTACCGGCGTCGGCAAGACCGAAGTCGCGCGCACCCTGGCGCAGTTCATGTTCGGCAGCGAGAAGTCGCTGGTTCGCTTCGACATGTCCGAGTTCATGGAAAAGCACTCGGTCTCGAAGCTGATCGGATCGCCTCCGGGATACGTGGGCTACGAAGAAGGCGGGCAGCTTACCGAACGCGTGAAGCGTGCTCCTTATTCCGTCGTCCTGCTCGACGAAGTGGAGAAGGCGCATCCGGATGTCTTCAACATCCTGTTGCAGGTATTTGAGGACGGCCAGCTGACCGACGGTCTCGGCAACACCGTCGACTTCAAGAACACGATCATCATCATGACCTCGAACATCGGGGCCCGGCATCTGCAGAAGCGCGAAGGCCTGGGTTTCCAGTCGAGCAACGAAGACATGATTTCCGGCAAGGTCGAAGACCTGGTCAAGGGTGAAGTCAAACGCACCTTCAATCCGGAGTTCCTTAACCGTCTGGACGAGATCATTCTGTTCACCGCTCTCAGCGAACAGGACCTGATCCAGATTCTGGAACTGATGGTGAACCTGCTGAATCAGAACCTCTCGCAGAAGTCGATCACGGTAACCGTGACCGATGAGGCCAAGAAGTGGATACTGAATCAGACCCTGGGCGATCGCAGTTACGGGGCGCGTCCACTGCGGCGGGCTTTGCAGAAGTACATTGAAGATCCGCTTTCAGAGGCGCTGATCCAGGGCACGATCACCACCCGTCCGGCGTTCATCGAAGTCTTCCTCGACGGACAGAAGCTTTACTACCGTCCGGTAGACTCGGAAAAGGCCGAAGGCGTGCTGTTGTACGAGAATTAGGAAGGCAGTTGTCAGCTATCAGCCGTCAGCTCGCGCTGGCGGCTTTCTTTTCTCCGCTCTTTTCTTTGCGAATTTTGCGGAGACTTTGCGCTCTTTGCGGTTAAAAGCTTTTACCGCAAACAACGCCAGGAAAATCGCGCAAAGGCGCCAAGAAATCTTAACTTCATGGAAATCGTCGTTTATTCCGCCTTCTGGTGCCCCGACTGCCGTGTGGCCAAGCGTTTTCTGCAGGGTCATAACATCCCCTTCAAGGAAATCGATATCGAGAACACGCCCGGCGCTGCCGAAGAAGTGGTTGCTCACACCGGCAAACGGGCCATCCCACAATTTGTCATCGATGGCGAATGGGTTCAACCCTATCGTGCGGGCGAGGGATTTCTGTATGAAGAGATGTCCCAACGCCTGGGCATAAAAGAGCCGTAAGTCCACCCGGACATAACCTTCCGTACCCTAGAAGACCCGCCCCGCAGGCCCCAAGATAGTAGGTCACAGGCGAACCCGGCGAAGACGTTTTCCCCTCCCCAAATTGCCGCAATCGCCCAATTTTCTTCATGGTCGAGAACCCTCATTCATCGGACGAAGAGCCGGTTTGTACCACCTGGGCGAGGCTGGTGGAGGTGGTATTGGGCCTGTTCCTGATCGTCGGAACCGGAGTCATGGCCCACTATTACGCGCCTCCAGCCCCATTGCCGCTGCCGCCGCCTCTACCCTCGGTCCGGCCGATACTGACAAATGAGCATCAGGATGAGCTTCGTCAGCTGACCCTCGATGTGGACGAACTAAAGCAAGAACAGGCCATGCCAGCCCTGGTCCTGAACCGCTATCGCAATTCAATTTGTTACATATACGGCATTTACCAGGTGTCGCTGCCGGGCCGCTCGCCTTCGCTGCGGGCACGTATCTCTGGGACCGGCTTCGTGGTGGCTGAAGGCTTGCTGGCCACCAACCGGCATGTGGCCGAGCCCTGGTATGGCGATGCCGAGTCCGATGTTTTGATCAGTAAAGGCGGCAAACCGCAGTTGGAAAAACTGGTGGCATTTTTCCCCGGCTTCCCGCTGCCCGTCAATATCACGCCGCTGGTGCTTTCGGCGCATGGCGATCTGGCAGTATTGAAGGTCGAAAATTCGCTGGCCATCAGCCGCCTCAGGCCGCTGCCGCTCGCCGGGAAAGTTTCGAATCCGGGAGAGCTGGTCGCGGTCGTCGGATATCCCATGGGCGTACTGGGCATGGTGGCTAAATCGCCGCCGGCGGTTTACGAACGACTGGCTTATCGCCGTGATGACATTGGAGCAGCCAACGAACTGGCAGCGTTGTCGCTGATTCGTCCGTCCGCGACCTGCGGACATCTGGGAGACGTAGTTGGCGACAAACTGATATACGACGCCCCAACCGCGCACGGCGGCAGCGGCGGACCCGTATTCAACTCGCAAGGCGAAGTAATCGGAATCAACGAAGCCTATATCGACGGCTTTTCCGGGGGCACGCTCGGCGTCTCGGTACAGGCGCTGCGCCCGCTGATCACGGCCGCGCAGAAAAAGGTCGACGCAGCCACAGAGCAATCGAAACAAGTCGAATAAGGATTATCAGTTTCGCCCATTCAGTCGCGAACCACTCACAAGAATTTGACGTCATCCTGAGCCCGGCTTTAGCCGGGAGAAGGATCTGGCGTGGAGATTGGCGGGCCTGAAGTCGTTCGGAGCCGTTACGTGGCAAATTTCCTGGCCACTTCACGCGAGATCCTTCATGGCCTGAAGGCCATTCAGGATGACGGAGCAAGAAAATAGAATTTTGAGGAGATGCAAGTCCGGCGTGAAGAACCGCCTCATCCTCAGGCAATTTAACCTCACCGGAATCGTTTGACCCACCCCGGCTCCCGCACATGCTCTTCATCCAAACGGCGCAGGCGCGCCGCCATGATGTTCGGCCGTCCCAGATAACCCACTACTTGCTGTGGGTCTTTGCGATCCACCACAGGAAGACGCCCGATGTTGTTGCGCAGCATCTTGGCCGCAGCCTCATGCAGGGTTTCGTTGGGATAAGTCACAATGACCTTGCGACTTCCCGCCTCGCGCAGCGTCATGGCCCCGGAGGGATCCTCGTCGAGCGCGCGCAGGACATCGCCGCGCGTAATGAGTCCGACCAGCTTGCCCTCCTCATCCAGTAGCAACATCCCCTGGTGGCGGCTGACTTCGGGCTCATGGCGGGTGATGCGTTCTGCCAGTTCGCGCACCGGCATTTCGGCGGAGAGCGTCGGCGCTTCGCGATCCATTGTTTCCGAAACCACCATCTGCTGCAGCACGTCAGCTTCGTAGTCCTGATGAATGCGCAGTCCCCGACGGATCAGCTTCTCGGTCATGATTGATGCTTTGGGCATGAGCAGGATCGCAACTCCGTCGGCAATTACCGTGACCAGCATCAGCGGCAATACCGAGTTGTAATCGCGGGTGATTTCGAAGGCAAAAACGATGAACGAAAACGCGGCACGCGAAGCCGCCCCAAACACCGCGCCCATGGCTACCAGCGCGAACGCCCCAGCCGAAAGGTGGGCAGCGGGGAATATTTCATTCATTCCAATCGCGAAAACTCCGCCGAGCGCCGCGCTCGACATGAACATGGGCGCGAGCAGCCCGCCCGATGTGCCCGAACCCAGGGAAATAACCAGGGCTACCGCCTTCGCCAGCATTACAACCACCAGCATTTTCAAGGCGAGGTTTGCGTTCAGAATGTCACTGATGGTGTCGTAGCCCACGCCCAACACTCGTGGGACAAAGTATCCGATGATGCCCAGACCTAACGCTCCAATTGCGGGCCACCAGAGATCGTCGATGGGAAGCTTTTCGAACTGGTCTTCGGTCCAGTAAAGGAGTTTGCTGAACCCTACCGCCCCCAGTCCGCAAATCACTCCCAGCAGGAGGTAAAACGGCAGGGCGCGTGGGATACCGAAGTCCATGGCGGTGACCGTAAACATCGGCCCCGCGCCCAGAAGCTGCATGTGGACGGCGGTCGCGAGAGTGCTGGCGACAACCAGCGGAATGAATGACCTCGCCTTGAATTCAAAGAGCAACAGCTCGATGGCGAGAATGACTCCGGCAATCGGAGTATTGAAAGTTGCCGACATGCCCGCGGCAGCGCCACAGGCCAGCAACACTTTTCGTTCCGATGCCGTAGTGTGAAAGAGTTGGCCGACCAGCGATCCTACCGCGCCGCCAGTTTGAATGATCGGACCTTCGGCGCCGAAAGGGCCGCCGGTGCCGATCGCGATTGCCGCCGAAATCGGCTTGAGGATCGCCACCCGTGGCTGAATGCGGCTGCGATTAAACAGCACCGCTTCCATGGCTTCGGGAATGCCATGGCCCTTGATCTTTGGCGATCCGTATTTGGCCATTACTCCAACGATCAGTCCGCCAATCACCGGAATCGGAATCACCCACAACCCGAGATGATTGTGGCGGGCGCTGCTGAAATCAGCCACAAAGCGTCCATAAAACGAAATGTTGGTGAGCAGACCGATGAGTTTGTAGAGCAGGAACGCGATGCCGCCGGCAATCAATCCGATACCCGCGGCCAGAAACGAGACCAGCACCATGCGGAATTTGGCCGGCTCCGCCAATGTCATGTCGGGAACCTGAGCGCCAGCGGCTGCGATTGAAGGACGCTTCCCGTCTTTTTTGGTCTCGTCGGTCATGCTGAAACCGCTTTTCGGGAATTCTTCGTCTTGGTTTCTACGCTGGACAGCTTTCTGCGGGACCGTCTTGCGTTGGATCGTTCTGCGCTGGAACGTATTGCGATTACCCGGCGAGACTTTCTGGCAGGGCGCATCACCCGTTCCAGTGCGGCAACCAGGGCTGGGCCCTGAGTGCGTAACTCGGTCTTGTGACCCACTGACAGTTCGCCCAGCAGTTTCTCTCCCTTTGGCGTCAAGGAGAGGAGCACCTGGCGGCGGTCCTCACCAGCACGGATACGCCGTACCAGTCCTCGCACGGACAGCCGGTTCACCAGTTCGACGGCGCTGTGATGCCGGATTTGCATCCGCTCCGCCAGCGTCCCTACTGTAGGAGGCATTCCCGGGGCAAGTCCTTTAAGCGCCAGCATCAGTTGATGCTGTTGCGGCTCCAAGCCCATCTTGCGTGCCGCCAGTTCACTGAAATGTAGAAAGCGGCGAATCTGGTAGCGCAGTTCGGCCAGAGCGGTGTAATCGGGCAGAGAGGGAGTATTTTGCTTGCGCACATATATATCGTATCACGACATATTAGATTTTAAACTGTGGGCAGGTTTGGGTGGGCAGGTTTTATGCTGGTCGACGCCGGATCGTCAACCTCGGGGGGGCAAGGCAGGCGAACTAAATAGTTTTTGACGTCATCCTGAGCCCGGCTTTAGCCGGTTGAAGGATCTCGCGCGGAGCGGAACAGTCCTTGTTTCTATGGCTGCACCGAGGCTGGAAGGAATCCAGGCGTGATCTCATCGGGACAGCAAACGACCGCGCGGACTTCGTACGGCCGCACCAGAATCCAGCGATGGAATCGCCGAAAATTGCACAGGTCCTTCGTCGGGAGTGCTTCGCCTTGCGAAGCACTCCGCTTCCTCAGGATGACATGTGAACTAATGGAAGGGCGGGAAGTGTTACGCTTTTACGACTTTGCCGCTGCGCAGGCAGGACGTGCAGACGCGGATACGCCTAGTTGCCGCGCCGACCTTGGCATGCACCGGCCGCAGGTTCACGTTCCAACGCCGTTTGGTGACGTTATGAGCGTGGCTGATATTATTCCCGAATTGCGGCCCTTTGCCGCAGATCTCACATACTTGTGCCATTGCTTACTCCAGTAAGTTCAAAGCTTTATGCGTAAAGGGTATTTTACCGGATGTCCCGAGTTTGGACAACTTCTCCTCAAAAAGCAAACATTGACCCCAGACCGATTTTCTTTGCGACCTTTGCGGTCAAAGCTTTTCGCCGCAATCGAAGGCAAACTAGTGTGTGCGATACTCAAATCATGTCCTCGTCGCCCGATCCCAAATCAGTAAGAGTGAATCTGACGACCGGTACCGGCGTGGACATTGAGTGGAAGGACGGTCACAGCTCCCACTACTCATTTTCTTTCCTCCGCGATGCTTGCCCCTGTGCCCTGTGCGATGACGAGCGCGGGAAGTCGGGCCGCAAGCCCGGTGAAAAACCCAAACTCGCGCCCGGCGCCCTGCCTATGTTCAAGGAATCGGCCAAGCCGTTATCGGCCGAGGGTGTAGGCAAATATGCCATCAAGTTTCACTGGAATGACGGGCACGAGCTGGGCATCTATTCCTGGCAGTTTCTGCGGGATGTGTGCCCGTGTGAAGAGTGCGTGGCCGCACGTACCGCAGTGACGACAGAATAGCCATTCCTTCAATCCGCGAATCGACGATCCCTTGTAAAATTCAAGTAGTGAGTTCCGGAGCAGCTTCGCATTTGTCTTTCCTCGACAAACTCAACCCGCAACAACGTGCCGCGGTTGAAACCACGGAGGGGCCGGTCCTCATCCTGGCGGGGGCGGGAAGCGGCAAGACCCGGGTTATCACCTTTCGCATTGCCTACCTCATCGAAAATGCCGGGGTGATGCCGGAAGCCATTCTGGCCATGACTTTCACCAACAAGGCCGCCAGGGAAATGGTCGAACGCGTGGATAAGTTGGTGGGCGGGCTTTCGATCGCCAAACCGACGATTTCTACCTTTCATTCTTTTTGTGTGCGGGCGTTGCGTCGCGATATCGAACATCTGCGAATTCCCTCTGCCGTTCCTGGCCAGCCGCCCATCGGGCTGACGAAGAGTTTTGTTATCTACGACGAGTCCGATCAGCAGCAATTGGTGAAGGCGGCAATGCGGCGTCTCGGCATCGACGATAAGCAGACTACGCCGCGCTCTGTGCTTTCGCATATTTCGTGGGCCAAGAATCACATGCTCGATCCGCAGGAGGTTTATCTACAGTCGGGCGATCCCAAAACCGAGCAGGTGGCCCACATTTTCGCTGAATATCGCAAAGAGCTGCTCAAGGCGAACGCCCTCGATTTCGACGATCTTCTTCTGGAGACGGTAAGACTGCTGAAGGCCGTGCCGGCGGTGCGCGACTATTACAACCGTCGTTACCAGTACGTCATGATCGACGAATACCAGGACACCAACCGTCCGCAGTACGAATTGATGCGGCTGCTGGCCGGCGGCCATCACAACATATGCGCTGTGGGTGATGAGGATCAGTCCATTTATTCCTGGCGCGGTGCCGATATTCGCAACATTCTGGAATTTGAAAAAGATTTTCCCGAAGCCAAGATCGTGCGCCTGGAGCAGAACTACCGTTCTACGCAGAACATTCTGCAGGCAGCTTCCGCTGTGGTCTCGAACAATCTCAAGCGCAAGGGCAAGAATCTCTGGACCTCGCGGCAAGGCGGGACGAAGATCGGTTACTACGAAGCTCCAGACGGCGAAAATGAATCGCTCTTCGCCGCGGATTATATTTCGAAGTACCTGCGCGAAGCGGTTGACCGGGGCGAGAACGCCCGCGCCGCCGTTTTATACCGCACCAACTCGCAGTCCCGGCTCTATGAAGAGGCGATGCGCCGCTACGGATTGAAATATCACGTGGTGGGCGGATTTTCGTTTTACGAGCGCGCTGAAATCAAGGACATGATTTCGTATCTCAAAGTCATCCACAATCCGGATGACTCTATCGCCTTACTGCGCGTGATCAATACACCGGTCCGCGGGATCGGGCGAACCAGCATTGAAACTCTGGAGCAGGTTGCGCTCGAAACCGGGCTTTCGCTGTGGGGTGCGATCGCCGAAGTGATCAAGCGCCAACTTCTGCCGCAAAGAGCTGTGGCGGCGTTGAAAGTTTTCGCCGAAATTATCGAGGACGGACGCGCCATCCTCGCTGGAAATTACGCTGAACGTTTAGCGGAAACGGCTCAGACGGAAGGCAAGGCCGTGTGGCCGCGGGCGGCTGGCTCGCGCGAGGCCGACGATGAAGATCTGGGTATTGCGCCAGTCGACGACGATACCGACTTTAGTCCGGATAATTTTTCGTTCGACTTCGGGGGTGATTTGGGGGCGGACGACGAGACCGGCACGAAGGCTCCGTCGTGCAGAACCGGCGAATGGCTTGCCGGGGAAGAGGTGGAGGCGGGACGCCTCCACGACAGCCGGCAGGATGCCGGCGCTACAAAGGCTGGCGCTACAGGCCGAGTATGCCGATGCTACGGATGCGGCGACACTCACTCCCAGCACTGCCGATCTTCTGAAGTTTCTGATCGACCGGACTGGATACATTAAGCTGCTTGAGCAGGAGGACACGCCCGAAGCCTTCTCCCGCATCGAGAACCTTCGCGAACTGGTGAACGCCGCCATGGATTCCCGCGATCGCGGCGAAACTCTGGACCAGTTTCTGGATCATGCTGCCCTGGTCAGCGACGCCGATGCCTACGACGAGCGCGCCCAGATCACCCTGATGACTCTGCATGCCGCCAAGGGTCTGGAGTTTCCCCTGGTCTTTCTTGGAGGCCTTGAAGAAGGTTTGTTCCCGCATTCGCGGACCTTCCTTCAGCCCGACGACATTGAAGAAGAGCGCCGCCTCTGCTACGTCGGCATGACCCGGGCGATGGACACCCTTATCCTGACCCGCGCCGTCTACCGCCGCCGCTACGGCACCGATTTGCCCGAGGCCAGCATCCCGTCAAGGTTCCTCGAAGAGATTCCGATTGAGCTCGTAGAAGATCTGGGTACTGCGAGAAGAAGCCGTGGAGGTCGTGGAAGTTATGCTGCCGGGACCGACTCTTCCGCGTCTGGATATGCGCGGGCGGGTCGCCCGCGGCCACACAATGAACAACACCGGCAAGAGGCCACTCATTACGCGTACGAAGACGAAGACCAGAGCGCGGTCTGGAGCGGTCCGCAAAAAGCGCGCTCCAGCACTCCGGCCTACACCGGTAAGTCTTACAATTCGATCGACAATATCGCCGACTTTTTTGCTTCGCGAGGAAAGAAATTCAGTGTCCCCAAACTGCCGGTGGAAGAGCCCAAAGGCAAAAAGGGTTTTCGCCCGGGTCAAAAAGTGCGTCACCCGAAATACGGGGAAGGCACGGTCTACCAGCGCGAAGGAGAGGGTGAAGATGCCAAGATTACGGTACAATTCCCTCGCTTCGGTTTGAAGAAGCTGGTGGAGAAGTACGCGCAGCTGGAAGGAGCTTGAATCCGCTTCCAGCTACTGCCAAATCGATCCATCTTTACACTTAGCTGGAAACTAGAAGCCAGAAGCCAGCGGCCGAAGCTGCTTCATCGAATTCTCAAGGAGAACCAAACTGCACTCATGGCAAACACAAGCACGATGACGAAAGAAGAACGGAAAAAGACCAAGCGCGCGTCACGCAAGAAGCGTAAGGCGGACAATCCGCTGAAGCCTCGCGAACACGCCCGCGGTTCGGCCAAGCGTAAAGTCAAGAAGCTGGCACGCGGCACGGCGAAACGCTAGAGGAACAACCGGCAGCAGCGCCTGGCAGAAAGCCCGAACCGGCTCAATGCCAGGCGCGAGCCTATGTTCCGAGGAGACGAAGACCCTTTGGCACAACCAGCAACGGTGCGCACGTCGGAACACCAGGTCCTCTGTTGCAAGTCCATCGACAAACTGATCTCGGAAGCCGATGAGCCCGGGCATCGTCTAAAAAAGACGCTTGGTCCCTGGTCGCTCACTGCGTTAGGCATCGGTGCGATCATCGGCTCAGGGATTTTCGTTCTCACCGGCACCGCCGCCGCCGGAGAGCACTTCGAGGCTCCTTCCATTCTGCACGCGCAGGTGCTGGATCTACTCGCCACGTTCCTGCGTACCGGCAGCACGGCGGGAGCGCTGATGCACGGCCGTCCTCCGGCCGGACCTTCGATCGCCATCTCTTTTCTGCTGGTCGCAGTGGCCTGCAGTTTCGCCGGCCTGTGTTACGCCGAATTGGCGTCCATGATTCCGATCGCGGGCAGTGCCTACACATATTCCTACGCTACCCTCGGCGAAATTTTCGCCTGGATCATCGGCTGGGACCTGATCCTCGAATACGTTGTCAGTAACGTTGCCGTCGCTGTCGGTTTCAGCGGTTATGCCAAAGCCCAACTGGCGGCGTTCGGGTTAAATCTTCCCAGTGCTTGGGCCAGCCCGGTGTGGGCTTCGGGACACTGGACCGGCGCTTATTTCAACTTGCCCGGCTTCCTCATCGTTTTCATTCTGACCCTGCTGCTGGTTCGCGGAGTCAAAGAATCAGCCGGCGCCAACAACGTGATGGTGCTGATCAAGATTGGTGCGATTCTCACTTTCCTGATTGTGGGCGGCATGCTTGTGAACAAGTCCAACTGGACTCCGTTCGCTCCATCGGGATTTGCCGGAATCGTGACCGGCGGCGCCATTGTCTTTTTCACTTACATCGGTTTCGATTCCGTCTCCACCGCGGCCGAGGAATGTAAAACTCCGCAACGTGATTTGCCTTTCGGCATCATCATGTCTCTCGTGATCTGCACCATCCTTTACGTCGGAGTCGCCATAGTTCTGCTGGGCATGATGAAGTACACCACCTTCGTCTCCGGTGAAGCCGCGGAAGCCCCGGTAGCCTACGCATTGAAATATTTGGGCGCGCATCCCTTTTTCAGATCTGTCATCGTGGTGGGCGCGCTTACCGGAATGATCTCATCGCTCCTGGTCTTTCAATATGGGCAGGCTCGCGTCTGGTACGCCATGTCGCGCGACGGCCTGCTTCCCAAACTTTTTTCCGTCGTGCATCCCAAGTACAAGACTCCTTACTGGTCGACCTGGATCGCCTGCTTTGCCGTGGGAATTCCCGCCGGGCTGGTAGATATCGGTGATGCCGCCGATCTCTCCAATATCGGAACCTTGTTCGCGTTCGTGCTGGTGTCGCTGGGCGTTATTTTGTTGCGCCGGCGGCAACCGGATCGTCCGCGCGCGTTTCGCGTGCCCTTCGTCCCATGGTTTCCTCTGATCTCAATTCTTCTCTGCGGCGGTCTGATGACGGGATTGACCGTAATCACCTGGCTGCGCTTCTTCATCTGGCTGACGCTGGGTTTGGTAATCTACATTTTTTACAGCCGTCATCACAGCGAGTTCGCCAAAACTCACAAGCCGTAATTTCGGCCGCCGTCTTTGATTATGTTGACGTCATAATTGTGTTGACGTCATCCTGAAGGACGAAGTCCGAAGGATCCGGCGTGGACCGCCACGGCCACCGCCCGTGCCAGTTTCATCCAGCAAATCTTCTCGCATCAATCTACAATCTACCTATGGGGTCCCATCCCAGCTCGTTCATCGTTACTCTTCCCAAGGCCGAGCTGCATCTGCACCTTGAAGGCGCAATCGATCCCACCACTTTGCTCGAACTCAGGCAGCGGCACGGCAAGACCAGCCACCTCGCCGACATAGAAAAGTTGTACAGCTATCAGGATTTCGACGGCTTCCTTATGGCGTTCAAGGCGGTAACCGAAGACCTGCAGACCGCCGATGATTATGAGCTAATCACCTACCGCTTGATGGAACGGCTCAAGGCGCAAAATGTGCTGCACGCCGAAGTTTACGTTTCCGTCGGAGTTTGCCTGTGGCGCAAGCAGGATTTCGACGCTCTCTTCGAAGGGCTGGATCGTGGCCGGCGAAAAGGAGAGCGCGACTTCGGCGTCTCACTGCTTTGGATATTCGACGCGGTGCGGCAGTTCGGCCCTGCCGCTGCGCGCGAAGTCTTCCAGGTTGCCGCGCGTTATCAGGAGCGCAATGTCATCGCCGTCGGCATCGGTGGCGACGAACAGAAAGGGCCGCCGGAATTGTTCCGCGATGCTTATGCCTATGCCGCAGACAACGGCTTGCATCTCACCGCGCACGCCGGAGAAAATGCCGGCCCGGAGTCGGTGTGGGGCGCGCTCAATCTTCGCGCCGAGCGCATCGGACACGGGCTGACCGCCGCGCAGGATCCGGAACTCGTCGAAGAGTTGGCCACCCGGCAGATTCCCGTGGAAATTTGTCTCACCAGTAATCTGCGCACCGGTTCCTGCCCGTCGTTGAATGCGCATCCGGTTCGGCAATATTTCGACCAGGGAATCATGATCACGCTTAACACTGACGATCCTGCCATGTTTAGAACTTCGCTGGCCCGCGAGTATCAACTGGCTCAGCAATCGTTTGGTTTTACCGAAGAACACCTGCGAGAGCTGGCTCGGAATTCTTTCGAAGCGTCCTTTTTGCCGGCGGAAAAGAAGTTGACGTTCCTTAATTTGTTTGACGCGGCGGCAGCCCACACATAGCCTTTCCAGACTGGTCCGGAGCTTTGCATCATGAAAGCACTTCTGATCGCCGGGTTGTGCCTGTCTACTTTCCTGTGGGCCGGATCCCCGCCGAAAAGCACGGTACCCACGCTCATCTTCACCAACGTCAACGTGGTGAATATGCGTGACGGCACAGTCTCACGCGGCCTCACGGTGGTGATCAAGCAGGGCCGCATCAGCGGTGTAGCAAAAGTCGGATTTGTCGCGCAGGAGCACAATATCCAGATCGTGAATGCCAATGGAAAATACATGCTGCCCGGCCTTTGGGACATGCATGTCCACAGCGCTTTTGTGTCGCCGGCTTGGGATGAGAAGGTGATCTATCCCCTTTACATTGCTAACGGTGTGACCGGCGTGCGCGACATGGGCGGTGATCCGGACGTGCTCGAGAGTCGTCGCAAGCGGATTGAGAGTGGAGAACTTCTGGGTCCACATCTCATGTTGGCCGGCCCGTTTCTTGCGGAAGGAAAAGCCGACCGGCAAACCTTGGCAGTCCATACGCCGGAAGATGGGCGGCTGGCGGTAGACGCAGTGAAAAAGCGCGGCCTGGATTTCGTGAAGATACTTTCCGTTCCGCGCGACGCTTATTTTGCGATTGCCGACGAAGCTGCGAAGCAGAAAATTCCGTTCGTCGGGCACGTCCCGTTTTCTGTCAGCGTTCGCGAAGCATCCACCGCGGGGCAAAGAAGCGTTGAGCACCTGACCGGAATTCTGTTGGCTTGCTCGTCTCAGGAAGACGAACTGCGCGCGCAGGGTTTGTCCGCTCTGGCTAAGCGTGATTACGGCGCATACCAAAAACTTGGTCCCCAAATCATGTCGACTTATGATCAGGCCCGGGCGAGTGCGCTGTTCCTAAAGCTCGCCCAGAACAACACCTGGCAGGTGCCGACGCTGGTTTGGACTCAGACCAACAGTCAAATCGGTGACCCGAATCTGCAATCGGATCCCCGCCTGAAGTATGTGCCTGCGTCAATTCGTCAACAGTGGGACCCGGTCAAGCTTCTGGAAAAAACTTCGTCCGAAGAAATGGCTGCCCTGAAGAGCGAAGCGGCTCGCGATTTGCAGTTGGTGAAGGCGATGCATGAAGCCGGAGTACAGTTCATGGCGGGCAGCGATGGGCCTGATCCCTATGTAATTCCCGGATTTAGTTTGCATGACGAACTGGAGTGGCTGGTGAAAAGTGGATTTACTGCGTTGCAGGCGCTGCAGGCGGCCACCTTCAACCCCGCTTGGTTCCAGGCGAAGATGGATAAATACGGGGTTGTCGAACCTGAACGCGCGGCTGATCTGCTTCTGCTGGACGCAAGCCCGCTGGACGATATCCGTAACACGCGTAAGATTTTTGGCGTGGTCGCGAGAGGAAAATATTATCCTCGGCGAGAGTTGGATGGCATGTTGCAGCAGGTTGAAAAACTGGCTGCGGAACAATAGATCGCATTCAGGTAATCGATGGAGCACGGCAGAAAGCCATAGCCAGAGGGACACGAAGGTTCACAAAAAAACTTCCTTCGTGAACCTTCGTTTTTTTTGTGGTTAAGGGTTTTGCCCGGCGGTGTAGTTCTATGACGCAGCACATCGGAATCGTGGCTTGCAGTGCCGAGGGCGCAGCGCTCTGCTACCGGACCATTGCGCTCCACGGCGCGGAGTTGCTGGGCGCTCACGATCATCCTGAAGTGTCAATGCACACTCATTCACTGGCTCGCTACATGAGCTTTATCACCGCGGGCGACTGGCAGGGAGTGGCCGATCTCATGCTTTCCTCAGCGGACAAACTGGCAAAGGCGGGAGCTGATTTCCTCATCTGCCCCGACAACACTATTCATCAAGCGTTCAATCTGGTTGAAAGTCGTTCTCCGCGTCCTTGGCTGCACATAGCGCAGGAGGTGGCGAACGAGGCTCGGCGAAAACACTTCAAGCGCATCGGCGTGCTGGGCACGCGCTACCTCATGGAAGGTCCTGTTTATCCCGAGAAGCTGAAAGCGTCTGGACTTGAGTACCGAACCCCCGGCGACACAGCGCGCATAAAGATCAACCAGATCATCATGGACGAACTGGTAAACGCACAGTTCACTCCGCAGTCGCTGGCTTATTTTCAGGAAATAATCCGGTCGCTGGCCGCACAAGGCTGTGATGCAGTGGTTCTGGGTTGCACCGAAATTCCGCTGCTGGTCACGCCCGAATCGTCGTCCTTGCCGACGTTGGATTCAACCCGCCTGCTGGCAAAAGCTGCGGTGCGAAAAGCGGTTGGCGATGCCGCAAGTTCGTGACCGGCAGCGCAGCAGTATGAAGGCGGCTGTTTGAAAGTAAGAAGGAGTTTGCGCTCCACGATGTTGACGTCATCCTGAACCCGGCTTTAGCCGGGCGAAGGACCTGGCGTGGAGCGGAACCGCTGCAGGGTTTCGGGAAGGTGGGCGCTGTCACGCTCGAAATAATTCGCGCGAGATCCTTCTCGGCCTCACGGCCGTTCAGGATGACGTCCGCAAGAGAAAACGAAGAATTGACGTCATCCTGAACCCGGCTTTATTCGATCGAATGTTCCAGGTGATCCGCGCCAGATCCTTCACGACCTTACGGCCGTTCAGGATGACGTCATCTCATATATCTACGTCCGTAAGACAGTGACATTAGAATCGCCGGACGAAAACATGCAGCTAAGATTCCGCCGCCTTCGAGGAACTTTCGCAGTTTGCCGCCTGCCGGGTGATGCTGCAGTGCCCGCCCTGGCCCCGAGCACGCTATTCACTTCGATCACGCGCACTGCAGATGAGCTTTCCATCGTGTGCCCGGCGGACCAGGCCCCGCCTGAGACCAAATGTGAAATGCCGTGGGCGTGTTTCAAACTCGAGGGCCCATTTCAGTTCTCGCTCACCGGGGTGCTGGTTTCTTTTCTTGAACCCCTGGCTGACGCTGCCATTCCAATTTTCGCCATATCAACTTTCGATACCGACTATGTACTGGTAAAGGAAGAGGACGCGGTCCGGGCGGAAAAAACACTCCAGGCTGCCGGACACCAACTCATCGCCTGAACGGCCGTAAAAGCGGGCGTGGCGCTCAACGCCAGCCTTCTCCCATTCAGTTCGTAATTCTATCCACACGCTGTGCCATCGATGCGTTTCAGGCGGCCTTATGCTCTAATAATGGAGCAGTCATGATCTCAACTGGAACCAGAGTGCGCCGCCGTTTGAAGGCTTTCCACCGCAACCTGCGGGGAGCGCGAATGATCGCCGGGGCCCTGGCCTCGACCGATCATCCGCTGCTGGCGCATATCATTCCGGTCCGGCGCTGCAATCTGGCCTGCGAGTACTGCAACGAGTACGACGATTTTTCCAAGCCTGTCCCAATCGAAGCCATGTTTCAGCGGATAGACAAACTGGGCGCGCTCGGGACAACAGTGGTTACCATCAGCGGCGGCGAGCCTTTGCTTCATCCCGAGTTGGACGAAATCATCGCCCGGATTCGCAAACGCGGCATGATCGCCGGCTTGATCACCAATGGATATCTGCTGGTCGCTGAACGTATCCAGCGGCTGAACCGGGCGGGACTGGAATGGCTGCAGATTTCAATCGACAACGTTACGCCGGACGACGTATCGAAAAAAAGCCTGAAGGTATTGGACAAAAAACTGGAGTTGCTGGCCGAACACGCTGACTTTCACGTGAACATCAATTCAGTGGTCGGCGGCGGAGTAAAAAATCCTCAGGACGCGCTGACCATCGGCAAACGCGCTCTGGGACTTGGCTTCAGCTCGACCATCGGCATCATCCACGATGGCTCCGGTCAGCTACAGCCGCTGAATGATGAAGAACGGGCTGTCTACAACGAGATGAAGGCGATGGACAAGAGTAGCTTCACTCGCATCAACGGCTTTCAGGACAACATTGCTGAGGGACGTCCTAATCAGTGGCGGTGCCGCGCGGGCGCCCGTTATCTCTACATCTGTGAAGATGGGCTGGTGCATTACTGTTCGCAACAGCGCGGCTACCCCGGTATCCCGTTGGAAAAATATTCGACCTCAGACATTCGCCGCGAATACGTGTCGGAAAAATCCTGCGCTCCGAATTGCACAGTCTCCTGTGTCCACCAGGTGTCGGTGTTTGACTCATGGCGCGCGCCGCAATTCCCCACGGGGGCGGCACCAGTCGCAAACGATCTGGTCCAGATCAGCTAACTTTGTTCCTCTCTCGTGGATAGCAATCCTGCTAATGCTTCCTGTATTTGAACTCATGCTGAGGTTGCGACGCATCTGGCGTGAGGCGGCTATCCACTTCCCGGCCAGCACGAGCGTGGACGCTCGCGCCCACACTAAAACTACAAACATCTCGCTGTGAGGTGTCTTGTTGAATTCAATAAGACATATTCCGTTATGCAATTTGGAAAACCTCGCAACTTCCGCCTTTGCTGCCCTCAAAACCTATCGGTCGATGAAAAGTTGTTATGAGTTTGTGATCCTGCGGCAAGAGACGGCACGTGCCTTAGTTTGTGGTTGCGCTGGATAAACTTGTAGAAGTTGCATTCCACCAATCTCTCGCCGGACCTCGCGGGGAACACAACAACGCGTGATTGTTCTTCCCTCGTAGAAAGCAAACTTCACAGCCGCCTCAAAGAGCGCACCCGCATGGAAAGGCAATTGCATTAACCAGGGGTGAAACTCATAGCTCAATATCTGAGGCGAGGTTGTGTATGAAATCAGTAAAGTTTGTCTTGGTGTTGTTGTTAGCTTTCTCGGGCTCACTAATAGCCCAAAATACCGGATCCATCAGTGGCGTAGTGACCGATCCGAGCGGCGCTGTGGTAGACGGCGCCAGTGTGACGGTTACAAATCTGGGAACCAATTCGACCCGAAGCGTGACCAGCAACTCGTCCGGATTTTATTCGGTCCCCAATCTCGTGCCCGGCACGTACACGGTGGCGGTGGAGAAATCAGGATTCAGGGCGGTCAAATTTGCCAACACCCCGTTAACGGTTGCCCAGTCGCTCTCGCTGGACGCGAAGCTTAGCGTAGGCGCGCAGGAGCAGAGCATTGAGGTCAACGGACAGGAAGTCGCTCCGATTGAAACCGAATCGAACCAGTTAAGCACCCTGGTTGACAGCAAAACCATCGTCGATCTCCCGCTCCTAACCCGTAATCCATATGAACTGGTTCTGTTGTCGCCGGGCGCAATCCAGACCAACGACGCCTCGCCTGCCGGCGGATTTTCCGTGAATGGTTCCCGCGACCGTAACAACAACTTCCTGCTCGACGGGGTAGACAACAACGACACCGGCGTGCCCGGCACTCCCAGCGGCATCGTCTCCATCAATCCGGATTCGACCCAGGAATTTCGCGTCATCTCTAACGACTTCAACGCCGAGTACGGACGAAACACCGGCGCCATCGTCGACATCATTACCCGCAGCGGGACCAATCAGTTTCACGGCGACGCTTACTGGTTCGGACGCTACAACGCCTTAGGCGCGCGAAACTTTTTCAATCGCGATCCCGCTCCTCAGGATCCGTACGTTCGCAACCAGTTTGGGTTTTCTGT
This sequence comes from Terriglobia bacterium, assembly GCA_963733545.1. Classification (GTDB taxonomy): domain Bacteria; phylum Acidobacteriota; class Terriglobia; order Terriglobales; family Acidobacteriaceae; genus JAIQFF01. The sequence continues at coordinate 322,832 of CAVTDQ010000007.1, read as the reverse complement.
CGGTGGTCCTATCATCAAAGATCGGACGTTCTTTTTCATCAACAATGAATACCAGCGCTATCGCACGACTCTCACCGTCGGCTCGATCGTGCCCACGGCCGCGTTCGACTCTGGATTGTTTACCACTCCCGATGGCCAGCAGGTCGATCTCAGGACTCCAACTTCGCCGGGGAACCTGTCGGGATTGGGCCTCGATCCTGCCGTCGCAAAAGTGCTGCAACTATTGCCCGCGCCAAATGCAGGTGACGTAATCCCCGGACTCACCGGCACCTTGAATTTCCCCAGCCCCGACTCCCTGAATTCCTACGCCTGGACGGCGAAGATCGATCACAAGATTTCTCAAAAACACCAACTCGCGCTTCGCTACGCTTACAACCACTCGGTCGATTCCAATCCTTTTCACTCCGAGACCGCGCCTGGCCTCGACGCCATCAGCAGCCCCGCGTATACCCATGGCGTCTTTGCCGGTCTGACTTCGACTTTGAAAAATACCCTGGTCAACGATTTCAAATTCGGATGGAACAAACTCAATTCCGGTTTTGCCAGTAACTGCGGAAGTTTCCTCGATCCCATCACCGGAAAGGATTCGTTCGGTTACGGCCGTGATTTCGGTGCGCCGGATGCCGCTCTTGGCGTCGGCCCGCTCTCAGTGATCGGTTGCAACGGACTGTTCGACTCGGCCGCGCAGACGGGCCATCGCGGCACCACCAGCTATGCCGATACCGTTACCTGGGTGCGCGGAAATCACACCATCAAGTTCGGCGGCGATTTCCGTCATGTGCACTCCACCGGCGACAACAACTTCAGCTCGCGCGACACTCTGGGCTTCAACCGCTTCGCCTTGGGCGGAGGCCCGGCGGTCAATCTCGACGCCAGCCAACTTGATGCCGGCACCTTCCAGACCATTCAGGACCTTTCCTGGATGCTGGTGGGTGGAACTATCACTCAATTCCAGGCGCAATTTTTCAATAAAACTGGCAGCCGGGTGGCTACCGACGACAAAACTTTTATCCAGCATGAGTATGATGGGTTTATTCAGGATAGCTGGAAGGTCCGAAGCAACTTCACTTTGAACGTCGGCCTGCGGTACCAATTCAACGGCGTTCCCTTCGAGAAGGACGGCAATTTCTCGAACCTGTTGACCAATGCCAATGCCGCCGGGCCATTCGACATCACCGTGGTCGGTCCGGGCACGGGAAAACAGATGTACACGGATGACTATAAGGATATCGAACCTCGCATCGGATTTGCCTGGGATCCGTTCAAGGATGGCAACACCTCCGTGCGCGCAGGTTACGGAATATTCCACGACCGTATCTTCGACAATCTCTTTGGCAACGCGCGCTCCAATCCGCCGTTTCAGAGCTCGGTGTCGAACTTGTTCAACGACCCCACCACTCCGGGAAGTATTCCCTTTGCCGTATCTGCGCCTCCGGGAACGCATTTCGTCAATGGCGATTTCGCAACTCTCACCCTGTTGGATCCGAACATCAGAATGCCTGCCAGCCAGAACTGGAATTTTGGAATCCAGCGCAAGCTGCCGCGTGATCTGGTGTTCGAAGCAGACTACGTGGGCTCGCACGGAACTCACGTAATTCGCAGTCTTGACGCGGTTCCGCCAGATCCGGCGCTGGTGCAGGCGGCGATCGCGGCTTGCGTGACCAACGGCGGCTGCGCACCTGGCGACCCTGACGGTGTTATCAGCAACGGAACGCTCTACACCGGAATCCCGGGTATTGCGCCGCCGGCGATTCGCAACACCGCCATTCAATCGCAGGGAACATTCCCGCCGACCAACATCACCCGAACCAATGCAGACTCGAACTATCAGGCACTGCAGGTGAAGGTGAACAAGCAATTCACTCATGGCCTGCTGCTGGGCGGCGCGTACACCTGGTCGCACGCCATCGATGACTCCAACGATCCTCTGACTCCGGAAGCCGGCACGGGGAGTTTTCCCGTGGATTCGCTCAATCCGAATGTCACCTCGCGGGGCAATTCGGACAATGATATCCGTCACCGCGGAGTGATCGACTTCTCCTACGAGTTGCCCTTTGGCAAAGGCAAATCCTATCTTGCGGGAGGAATCGTCGGACGAGTGTTGGAAGGCATTCAGATTTCCGGCATCGTCAGCGCGCAAACCGGACACCCCTATAGCGTCTACACCCCGCTGGATAACGGGCGTAACGGGGTTGCCAGTTTTTCTTATCCTGATGTGATCGGCAATCCGTTCATCGGCGGCCAGCGTATAAACGCAGACGGCAACGTGCTGACCGGCGCTTCGAACAATGACGCGTTCAGTACCAACTTCCTCGGCCACATCGGCGACGCCGGACGCAACCAGTTTTACGGCCCGCACTACACCAACGCGGACGTGTCGCTGATGAAAAACATGACTCTGACGGAGCGGTTCAAGATCCAGCTTCGCTCGGAGTTCTTCAACGTGCTCAACCATCCCGAGTTCGCGCAGCCCGGTCATTTTGCCGGCACCTCGACTCTGGGTCTCTCAACTGCCACGCTGATCCGGTCAGACGGAACCACCTCGGCCCGCCAGATCCAGTTGGCCCTGAAACTGTTCTTCTAGTTCCAGGAGTTAAAAAAAGGGGGCGAGATATCCTCGCCCCTCGAAGCGTCCCTGATTTAAAAGTCGTACAACGCAAGGCAGAACTTCCACAGCCACGATATTGTCATCCTGAGCGGAGGATTGCATTTCGCTCGCGAAATGCATTGCGAAGTCGAAGGACCCCTATTAGCAGCACAGACCGTTGGCATTGTGCGACACCACACGTCATGAGCCTGTGCCACTCATAGGGGTCCTTCGACTTCGCAGTTGCTTCGCTGCGCGAAGCAACTACTCCGCTCAGGATGACAAGTGTTGCTCACATCCAGACAATCCCCTCTCGCACCGAAACAATCTCCCGCTCTTCATCCACCACTTGCGTTCCTCACCGCAACTCTCTATAACTGACCCGATCCGAGTCTCCTATCTATGGATAAAAGACAATTCCTGAAAACTTCGGGCATGATCATCACCGGCAGCTTGCTCTCCCGTTTTGTGGCCGGCGAGCAAGCGGCAGCGGCGCGTACCAATTGGGCCGGCAACTACCAGTACCATACCGACCATCTGTTGCTTCCCAAGACCGTTGAAGAGGTTCAGCAGGCGGTGAAGAGTTGCACCAAACTGAAGGCGCTGGGCGCCCGCCACTCTTTCAATGGGATCGCCGACAGCACTGAAAATCAGATATCGCTGAAACAACTCGACCAGATGGTACTGGACCCCAAATCTCGCACTGTCACCGTGGGAGCGGGCGTCACCTACGGGCAACTGGCGCCGTACATCGATGCCCAGGGTTTTGCGCTGCACAATTTGGCCTCGTTGCCGCACGTTTCGGTGGTCGGTGCCTGTGCCACCGCAACTCACGGTTCCGGCAGCATGAACGGCAACCTGTCCACTGTCGTATCTGCTCTGGAAATGGTCACAGCGGATGGCGAGGTCGTGACGCTTTCAAGACAAAAAGACGGCGACAACTTTTCCGGCGCGGTGGTGGCGCTCGGCGCGCTGGGAGTGGTCACCAGAATCACGCTTGATGTGGTGCCCACATTTCAGGTGAGGCAGGTGGTTTACGAGAATCTCTCGTTTGCCCAACTGGAGAAAAATCTCGATGACATATTTTCCAGCGGCTACAGCGTCAGCCTCTTCACCGACTGGCAGAATCATCGTGCTACCCAGGTATGGATCAAACGCAAGGTCGAACCCGGCTCTTCGTTCGAGTTTCCCGCGGAGTTTTACGGGGCAAAGCTCGCGACCCGAAAGTTGCATCCCGTGGCCGGCCACCCGGCTGAACCCTGCACCGAACAGTTGGGAATTCCCGGCCCCTGGTTTGAACGCCTGCCGCACTTTCGCATGAACTTCACTCCCAGCAGCGGGGCGGAGTTGCAGTCCGAATATTTTGTCTCGCGCAGCCGCGGCGTACGAAGCCATACTCGCGGTCGAAAAACTCCGCGACCAGGTTACGCCGCATCTTTTTATTACCGAATTGCGCACCATCGACGCTGACGATCTGTGGACCAGCACTTGCTACAAGCGTCCATCCATGACGATTCACTTCACGTTCAAGCCGGAATGGCCGGCGGTCAAGCAATTGCTACCCATGATCGAAGAACAGCTGGCGCCCTTCGATACCCGCCCGCACTGGGCAAAGCTATTCACGATGTCTCCGTCGCGGTTGCAATCGTTGTATGCAAAAATGCCGGAATTCAAGGAACTGGTAAAGCACTACGACCCGCAGGGAAAATTTCGCAATGAATTCCTGAGCACAAACATCTACGGCGCCTGAAAGCTTGAGGGAAGGGCGCGACTTCAGTCGTGCCACCAAACTACTCACGAGTTTGACGTCATCCTGAGCGCGGCGTAGCCGCGCGAAGGATCTCGCGCGGAGTGCTCCTGCAGCTTTCGAAATAAACTCTACTCTCCGTATTTGCTGCTTAAATACTTTCCCACTTCATTCTGCAATCGCCCGTAATCGTCATGGATCGTAGCCCGCAGCGCGGCTTCCGTCGAATTTCCCTCCGCCAAACGTTGCAGAATGCGTTGCAGATCGCTCATGCTCTGGGTCTCGATGATGAATTGCACGGCGGCCAGAGATTCGTCATAGGCCAGCATCGCTTCCAGCCCGGAGAAACGCATGAAGCTGCCTTCCAGCGCGTTAAACGGAATTTCCTGCTGCGCTTTGAATAGTTGCGCCAGCCGCCGTCCCCGTGACGATAACGATTTCGGCTCCAGCGCCTGCGCAATACCCTCATTCAACCACTGCGGACACCGTCCACCAGAAAGCTGATTTATGAAGGAATGCGCCAGTTCATGTTTCAACACCCGCGACAATTCCGGTGTCACCGTGGCCATTCCATTCACCGGAATTCGCAATTTACCGTCGTTCACGGCTCCCGCCCATGTGGGAGATTGAGTAACGTCGAAAAAAGACTGGTCCGTATAAAGGATGACAGCGATGCTTCCACGTGGGGCGACTCCCAGATCCCGAACCAGGTCGCCATAATGAGATTCAAGTGTGGCTACCAGATCGCGGCGCAACGACTCCGGTGTTTGCCTGCCCTCATATTTCAGCGTGAAGTGGCTGCTTTCATTTTGCGTGTACTCAGATTCCGCGCTGGCGTCGCGCTCGGCTTTTTCCAGATATCGTTGTACCTGGGCGTCGGGCCTGATCTGTAGAGAACGCTTCCAGCTTCGGATTGCATCCTTATTTCGATCACTGGCGTATTGCGCGTAACCGAGGATGGCCAGAGTGTCGGCGGAGTCGGGAGCGACTCTGACCGCCCGTTCCGCGTAGGGCAATGCTTGCACAGCGTTACCCGTGCGCAGCAGCAGCGCCACGTAGTAATTGAGAATCGTAGGATTCTGGCCATCGTATCGAAGCGCAGTCTCGAAATATCCTCGTGCTTTACTGAAACTGGTCTGCTCCATCTCGTGTTTTCCAGCGATGAAATAAGCGGCGGCGGTCATCGCTGCATTGTGCTCTTGTTCAATCGCGGCCAGCGCATCGGTATCAACCCTGCCGTCGCGGATAATCTTCTCGCTGGCTTCCGTTTCGCCTCTCAGGTTGTCTGCCGGTGTGAATGAGGGCAGTTCGGTGGAGTCTTTCCCGCCCCCGGTGGATACCCGCTCCGGACGCACACCGCCGGCATCTACCCGTTCGACCAGCGCTTTCGGAATTGCGTAGGAATCTTCACCCACTTCATACTCGAGATGAGAGCCGTTTTCGTGGACCTGATCGGCGTAGATGGTCCGCCCGTTTTTCAGGCGGATGACTTCCGCGGAGGCGCAGGTCGCGCCCAGAAACAGGCTCGGCAACAACATTAAGATGACAGGCGCCCGCACTATGGCGCATTCTAGCAACAGGGGTGAAGGCCAGCCTACGTGACCAAGGTAATCCGAATCATGCCCGCCATCATGCTGGCAGGGGCGCTGATGATGACCGCAGCTCCGTCCAGCCGGGCGCAGGTCTCTGCGCCCGGGTCCGCGCCCTCCGCCACAACTTCTACCCCGGAGCACTCCGCTGAAGCGTTATATCTGCGCTTGCGAAGCGTTGGTCTGGATAAATCCCGGGTCTACAACATCCGCGAAGTCACTCTCGAGCGCTCAGCTTTTCATATCACCTTCGACGACGGCACCATCGCCTTCACCGAGGACGTCGACGGACGCGTCACCGGAGCCTTCTTCGAGGGCGAAGGTGAAGTGCTGCTTCTGCCCGCCAATCATGCGGAACGCTCCTCCATGATGCTTTTCACCGGAGCGGCAATTCTCGAGGAGAAATTTGTTACCGCATATTTTCGTTTTAACGATGACACCTTTGCCGAATTGAAGCCTTCGCTGCGGCCTGCCCGTAACTCTCAGGAATTTATCTCCCAGTGGGATTCGACTGCCCGCAACCTGGCCCAATTCGACTCTTTACGACTGCTGCTTAGTTTCAGCAATTTTCTGCCGTCATCGGTAGAAGGCGCAGGGGGCGGTCCGGCATCCAGAAAAGCCGATGACGATCGCATGCTGCATGCGCGGCTGCAGGGCAGAAATCTCGGGACGTTTGATCTTTATTACGATACCGTCGCCGACGAACAGATATGGGCGGGACAGCTCAAGACGGTCGCAGGTCAGAGTTACTACGACGTATGGAGCGCATTCAGTGTGGGCCAGCCTCGCGGCCGCTCCGGCGACGCGGCTGGAGCCATGGGCGAGGAAGCTAAGCCGGAGGCGGTAAACGTTTCTCAATACAAGATACGCGCCAAGGTAGCGCCGCCCACCCGCCTCGATGCCGAGGCTTCCCTCCAGCTTCAGGTCCGGCGAGGCGGCCAGCGAGCCGTGCTCTTTGAATTGTCACGCTTCCTCCAGATCAGCAAAGTCGAGGCCGACGGTCACGCGCTCGAATTCATTCACAACCAGGCGCTCGAAGGCACACAGCTGGCGCGCCGAGGCAACGATCTGGTGGCGGTAATTTTTCCCGAGCCTTTGCGCTCCGGTCAGGTCGTCGATCTGCACTTCGTCTACGGCGGCGAGGTACTCTCCGAAGCCGGAGCCGGGCTGCTGTATGTGGGCGCTCGCGGCACCTGGTATCCCAGCCGCGGGCTGGAAATGTCAAAGTTCGATTTGCAATTCCGCTATCCGCCCGGCTGGGTGCTGGTGGCGACCGGCAAGCGGATGGAAAGCGCCCCTTCCGATTCGCAGCCCGGAGAACAAACCGGACACTGGGTTTCCGATCGTCCCATGCCGCTGGTGGGTTTCAACCTGGGCAAGTACTCGCGAGTGAACGCCCAAGCCGGCAATGTGCAGGTTGAGACCTATGCCACGGCTGGTGTCGAACGCTCTTTCCCCATGGGCACCGCGGAGAGCACGCCGCAACCGCCGCAGGTTCCTTTCCGTCCCCGGCAGTCGCCGGCTCCAAGCACTGTCGTGACCAGTCCGCCTTCCCCAGTCCGCAACGCACAGACGGTGGCCAACATGGCGGCGCGCGCGGTTGAGTTCTACGCGCACCGCTTTGGTCCTTATCCTTATACCGGCCTGGCTCTGACCCAGATGCCGGGGGATGTCAGTCAAGGTTGGCCGTCCCTGGTCTTCCTCTCCAGTTTTTCCTTCCTTACACCCGCCGAAAAATCCGACCTGCACATGAGCGCGGTGACCAAGATTCTGAGCGACAGTACGGTCGCCCACGAGACCGCCCACCAGTGGTGGGGCGACCTGGTGTCCTGGAAAAGCTATCGCGACCAGTGGTTATTCGAAGCGCTTTCGAACTACAGTGCCTTGCTGCTGCTGGAATCTGATTCTCCGGCGCAGTTTCGCGCAGTGCTGGAAAAATACCGTCAGGATTTGCTGGTTAACAATAAGGACGGCTCACCGCTGGCCGATGCTGGTCCAGTCACCTTCGGTACCCGCCTCAACTCGTCCCATTTTCCTGATGGATATGAAGCCATCAGCTACGGGCGCGGCACCTGGCTGTTTCACATGTTGCGCAACATGCTGCGCGATGCCCAGCGAGCCGGAGCCCACTCCGCCAACCTTTCAGACGTCCAGGCGGATGCCCCTTTCGTCAATGCCCTGGCAAAAGTGCGAGAGCGCTTTCAGGAACGGGCCATCAGCACGCGTGAATTTCTGCAAGTCTTCGAAAGCGAGTTGCCGCCATCGCTTCGCTACGAAGGCCATAAATCGCTCGACTGGTTTTATGATGGATGGATTAATGGCACGGCTCTTCCGCACCTGGAACTGCAGTCGTTGAAATACGCGCAAAAACCCGGCGGCACCACCGTCAGCGGAAACATCCTGCAAAAGGACGCGCCTAAAGAACTGGTGACCGCCGTCCCGGTGTACGCCGTGCTCCCAGGAAAGACGGTGCTTTTAGGCCAGGTTTTTGCCGACGGTCCGGAAACCAGTTTTCGCTTGTCCGCCCCCGCAGGCACACGAAAGGTCATACTCGATCCCAATCGAACCCTGCTGACGCGTCCGTAGACGTCTCCGTGCAATTCTCCCAAAGAATAATTTCGATACGATTTCCCGAATGTGTTCCAGCTTGGTCCCATAACGACCTCGGCCCTATCTATGCTTGCCTTCCCAATGAACTGCAAGACTTCCTTTACCGGATGTAAACCACTCAGCAGCAATACCTAGTTGTCGCGGATCGCGTAGCCAGAGCCTGGCATTGTGATTGCATACACAAGCATTGGAGGTGGACGTGCATCTGGCAAAATCACACCAGCGCACTGCGCTAGCTGAAGTTTGCGGTTCAACCGCTTTGCGAACCGATCTTCAGGGACCAACCATCCTGCTGGTAGAGGATGAGAAGTTTGTTCGTGACGTGGCATACGAAATATTGTGCTCGGCGGGCTACCGTGTGCTGCAGGCACGAAATGCAGCGGAAGCGGTGCGTCTCTTCCGCGGTCACGCAAAGGAAGTGCGAGTGTTGCTCACGGATGTAGTTTTGCCTGACCGGAATGGCTGCGATCTTGCCATCGAGCTATTGCTTCCCGACAGCGGTGTACGGGCGATATTCGTCTCCGGATATCCGGAAAACCTGGTTACCCGCAAAGGACTTCAGCGACCCGGGTGGTTCTATTTGCCCAAGCCGTTTTCCGCGGCCTCACTGTTGCGCACAGTTGACCAAGTGCTGCACAAGGTTGAAGACAGATTGCAAAACCAAAATTCAACATACAGCCGAGGCTTGAGCTGAGTTTCGCGAGAACCGCTTTTATCCCGAGGCTGCTTAGGATGCCCCGGCGGTGGCGCTGTTCGCCAGCCCTGGTTGGTTTCGTCTTTCGCTCAACTCTGCTAAGCGGGCGCGTAGCCGGATCACCGCCATCGAATGGATCTGGGAAACTCGTGATTCTCCTACCCCGAGGACGATTCCGACTTCTTTCATCTTCAACTCTTCGTAGTAATAAAGCGCCAGCACCTGACGTTCTTTTTCCGGCAGTTCGGAGATGGCGCGAGCCAGCAACTGCGTCATCTCGGAGCGCAAACACAGAAACAGCGGAGTCTCTTCGGAATCATCCGGCAGGTATTCGCATAGGTCTTCTTCCCGCCCGTCTCGCGGAGATTCCACCCGCAGACTGCCAATCTCTAGACCGGAAATCTCTCCCAGCAAAGTCTGCAACCCTCTCAGGTCAAGGCCTAACTCCGCGGCAATTTCGGTTTCGCTGGGATTGCGCCCCAACGACGAGCGCAGCTGGTTGTAGACCTCTTCCAGCCGCCGCGCCTTGCGCCGCAGGTTGCGCGGGCTCCAATCCATCTCACGCAGGCTGTCGAGGATGGCGCCCCGAATACGAAACTTGGCGTAGGAAGCGAATAACACCTGCTTGCTGTGGTCGAACTTCTGCAGCGCATCCATCAGCCCTACCACGCCCGCGTGCACCAGATCTTCCAGTTGCACATGCCGGGGCAGGCGCTCGTGAATGCGGCGGGCAATGTAACGTACCTGCGGCAATTGCTCGATCAGCAGCCGCTCGCGGATTTCTTCATCCGGCCCTGGAGTATACGTGCCCGTGCTGGCTTCCTTCATGGTGTCTACGCCTTCCCTGACTCAAACGGCTTCGGCAACGTCAGCCCAGTCGCGCGCAGTGCGGGAACTGCCGGCTGGTGACAAATCGGCGCATGGCGAGTCCGGCCGGGGGAAGCCGGAGCCAAACAGGCCGGATCGAGGCGGTCCAGCCGGGGCAAAACCGGATCCGCGGAGACCGGGTGGGGAAAGGCGGGAAAAACCGAATCTTGAGAAACAAAGATGCTCTGCTCGAATTTCCCGATCACCCTGCAGCAGTATCGCCGTCCGTTCCATCACCTGCTGCAACTCGCGCACATTGCCCGCCCAGTCATGCTCTTCGAGCAGGCGCAACATCTTGGGAGCGAGTTGTGGTATCGGGGATGAAACTGAATTTGAGACCAGAGCCTGACGCAAAAAATGCTGGCTCAATGCTTCGATATCGCCGATCCTCTCTGCCAGCGACGGCACCTCGAGGGGAAAAGTCGATAGCCGGTAATACAAATCTTCGCGGAATTGCCGGGCTCGTACCCTCTGTTCGAGGTCGGCATTGGTGGCAGCGACGATGCGCACGTCTACCCGCAACGTGTCTGTGCTGCCCAGCCGTTGTACTTCCTTCTGATCGAGAAAGCGCAGCAGTTTGGCTTGCATGCCCAGTGGAAGATCTCCCACTTCATCCAGAAACAAGGTTCCATGCTGAGCCGCTTGAATGCGTCCGGCGAAAGCCTGCACTGCGCCGGTGAATGCGCCGCGCACGTAGCCGAATAGCTCCGACTCCAGCAATGCCTCAGGAATGGCTGCACAATTTACGACCATGAAAGGACGTTGTGCTCTCGGACTCAGCTGGTGCAACGCCCTCGCCACCAGTTCCTTCCCCGTGCCCGTCGCTCCGGTAATCAATATCGTGGTGGAACGGGTGGCCACCAGTCGGGCTAACTGGTACAGGCGCTGCATGGGTTCCGAGCTTCCGATCATTCCCGGCAATGCCTCTACTTTCGCGCGTGAACGCGTGGACGGATCCCCCTGCACTGCCGCCTCCTCTTCAGGCGGCGCTCCGCCTTTGCTTGCCCATGTACTCATGATCCGCGTGGTCGTGCTTCCGCACGCTATGGCTCCGGAAGCCGTGCGTTCGGGCGTGATGCCTGGAATCGGCGTGGCACTCTCGGAATCAAGCATGACCACGGCAATCTCGGGAAACCGCTGTTTGATGATGAGTATCAATTCTGCCGTGTCCAGATCGCGCAGTTGCCGATCCAGGTAAAGCATCTGGCAGGTTCCGCTGGCTAGATGCAACAGTGCGTCGGCGCCGCCGGTTGCCTCCTGCACGGGTGGGTTTTGTTCACCAAGGCTATGGCGCACCTGTTCGCGCAGCCACAAACTGGGGCTGGCCACCAGCACGCCGCCCGCGGACGCAAGCACCGGAGACATTCTCATGAACTGATTTCATGCCGCGAGATTAAGACGGAGATTAGTAGAAGGTTAAAAAGCTCTATTGCGGAGTAACTGTTTGCAGTTTCAGGATGAGTGTTGAAACGGGAGCCATGCGGCCGTTAATTGATGCTGAACCCAGCTCCCTGCTTTTCACTCGAGCAAAACCCTCAGCAATACCTAGATCCCTCTGCCGTGCATGGCAAACACGCGCCCCGGTGGGCTGATATATCCTCAAGGCTGTGCCCGCCCCTGAGCAGCCTGCCGTCGAGGAATATCAGCAGCGTCTCAAAGACCGTGAGACTCGGGTCGCTCGTCACGAGAAAATTCATATTCGACTCGGCAACCTGCGCCTGGCTTTGGTAGCAACGGCTGTAACTCTCGCCTGGCTCTCGCTCCGTGAGCACATGTTTTCCAGCGCATGGCTGCTGACTCCTTTAATCTTGTTCGCTGCCGTCGCTGCCTATCACTCGCGGGTTTTGCGCGCGCGCGAGTTAGCCCAGCGGGCGGTTACTTTTTACCGTCGTGCACTAACTCGAATTTCCGATCTATGGCCCGGTACCGGACAAAGCGGAGAGCGTTTCGCCGATCCTCACCACGTCTACTCCTCGGATCTCGATCTCTTCGGACCCGGCAGCCTGTTCGAATTGCTCTCCGTCATGCGGACCCGCATGGGCGAGGAGACTCTGGCGCATTGGCTGCTGTTGCCTGCACCCGTCGAAACTATCCGTCAACGCCATCTCGCGGTGGCCGAATTGCGTCCTCAACTTGATCTTTCCGAAGACCTGGCGATACTGGGCGAAGACGCGCGGGTTGGGATCCATCCCGAAGCACTTTCGCGCTGGGCGGAAGCTCCCCATCGTATGCGGCCGCCGTGGCTGCGCTGGCTGGCTCCGCTCCTCGCCGGAGCGGCTCTGGCCTGCACTTTTATATGGGGCTTCTGGGGGACGGCCACGCCCCTGATCGTGGTGATTGTCGTCGAATCGATTATCAGCTACTGGCAGAGGCGTAACCTCGATTCAATTCTGCACGGCGTCGAGCATGCTTTCCACGATCTCGCATTGTTCTCCGGTTTGCTGGCCCGCATCGAACGGCAACCGTTCCAGACGATGCGCTTGCAGAGCCTGCAGCGCGAGCTTACGTCTCAACACAAGTCGGGCTCGCAGGCGCTCAAGCGCCTGGAGACGATCGTCGACCTGATCGATTCGCGCGATAACTTCGTTGTGCGCATTCTCAATGTTCCCTTGATGTACTCGGTGCAGCTTGCATTCGCGGCTGACCGTTGGCGCCAGGCTCACGGCCACGCCGTACGCAGTTGGTTAAGTGCGATCGGAGAAATTGAAGCGCTGCTTTCTTTCGCGACCTACAGCTATGAACATCCCAACGATCCCTTTCCTGACTTCGTCGAGGGTGCTGCGGGGTTCGACGGAGTGGCCGTCGGGCACCCGCTGCTGCCGGAGGCAACCTGCGTACGTAACGACGTGAACCTAGGACCAAAATCGGAAGCGGACGCACGCGTGCTCCTGATCAGCGGCTCCAATATGTCAGGGAAGAGTACGTTGCTGCGCGCGGTCGGACTCAATGTGGTGCTGGCCATGGCAGGCGCTCCGGTGCGGGCAAAGTCTCTGCGCTTGAGCCCACTGCGTCTGGGAGCCAGCATTCGCATCAACGATTCTCTGCAGGAGGGCAGCTCGCGTTTTTATGCGGAGATCACCCGGTTGCGGCAGATTTTCGATTTGGCCGGCGGGCAGCCCGCGTTAATGTTCTTGCTGGACGAATTGCTGCAAGGGACAAACTCTAAAGATCGCCGCATCGGCGCCGAGGGATTGGTCCGCGCTCTGATCGCGCGTGGAGCCATCGGACTAGTCAGCACCCACGACCTGGCCTTGACCGAAATCAGCGGCCTTCCCGCCGGCCATCTGCACAACCTTCATTTTCAGGACGAATTCGAAGACGGAAAGATGAAATTCGACTACCAGCTGCATGAAGGTGTCGTCACCAAAAGCAACGGTCTCGCACTCATGCGATCAATCGGCCTGGATGTGTAGATGAATTGATATGACGATGGAGGATATTTCCGCATTCGCCTTCAGCAAGATGCGGTCAAAAACTTTGCCGGCCCCTCCATCGCACGTAAGTAAAAAATATTGACGTCATCCTGAACCCGGCAGCCGGGTGAAGGATCTAGCGCGGGTGAACAATCGCCGCGAACCGCCAATAGGCTCATCTCGCTGCCGGCAGCTTCACCTCCACATTGCGCCCCTCAGCTCCACGTTCCACGTTAAAGCTTCCGCCGCCCGCCTCGAACACAGCCCGCGCGATCCCCATGCCTAGACGGCGGATCAACTTTTCTGGCGGGTGTTCCGTATCCGGTTTCAACAAGTCGGAGGTTTCGCCAAAGCCGTTGCCGGAGAGACAGAGTTTCAACTCGACCTCGTCGCGGCCTTGTGACAATTCGATCTTCATGATCGAGCCCGGCTGGCTGCATCCCACCAACGAGCCCAGCAGATGAAACAGTCCCTGTCGCAAACGGAGCGGGTCGAAACAAACCCAGCATTCCGGGGCGGGCTGGTAGCGAATTTGTATTCCTGCCGACTCCGCCACCGGCAATAGATCGGCCACCGTTTGCTCGACCGCCCGGCTTAGCTCCACTGCTTCGGGGTTTTCGCCAGGGTTGCCGGCGTCGAACAACTCGCGGATCGCGGTTGCCAGCCACGAAACTTTCTCCGCCTGTGCCAAAGCCCGGATTACGACCTGGCTGTACTGTTCGGCAGTTCGTGTCTGCAGCGAGGCCAATTCCAAAGCGCAACAGAGCGTCGTCAGCGGCTGGCTCAACTGGTGGAAAAGATCGGATAACAGCTGGCGACCTTCTTCTTCGAGCGGCACCGCCGGATTACTCACCTTGGTTTTCACGAATCCGCCGTCGGCACCGGGTTTGGTACCAGCGCGGCAACGCCGTGAGAATGCGCGCTGAGTTCGTAGCCCACTCCTCGAATGGTGTGAATCAGATGTTTGTTATAGCCATCGTCCACCTTGCGGCGCAGGTAATTGACGTACACGTCGACTACGTTGGTGCAGGTGTCAAACGAAAGATTCCAGACATGCTCGATGATCATGGCGCGAGTTACGCGCCTGCCGGCATTCCTCATCAGATATTCCAGCAGGCTGAATTCTTTCGAGGTCAGTTCGATCCGGCGACCTGCGCGTTCTACCCTGCGCTCCACCCGGTCCAGCTTAAGGTCGTCCACCGCCAGCACCGACTCTGCCGGCAGATGGCTGCGACGCATCAGCGCCCGGATACGCGCCGAAAGTTCGGTAAAAGAAAACGGTTTTCCCAGATAGTCATCCGCGCCCAGGTCGAGGCATTGCACCCGATCTTCCACCCGGTTGCGCCCGGTAAGCACCAGAATCGGCATGCTGGGTTTGCGAGTGCGCAAAAAGCGCAGGACCGCCACTCCATCCAGTCGCGGCAGATTCAGGTCAAGCACCACCAGATCGAAGTCCATCTCTCCGGCCATAGCCCGTGCCTGTTCGCCATCCGCGGAAACGTCGACCGCGTAGTGTTCGGATTCGAGCCCCTGTTTTACGAAACTTGCCAGCGCAGTATCATCTTCGGCCACGAGTATTCGCATAAGATCGATCTAATTTGAACTGTTTCGATTCTTCGCCTCGAACCGGCTGGGGACAAGACAATCAGCACTGATCAAAGGTGATGTCTTCCGCAAACGGGCGGCTTTGCCGAAAGGGAACTCGGGAATCAATCCACCGCCCTTTGCCGAAAATCTGCACCGTCACTCACTCCTAACTTCCGTACTCTGTTGAAAATGACTACAGTGGGGAAAGCAGTTGTGTTCCGAGGTGGTAACCGGCGTGGATTTGTGGAACCAAAAAACGCTTCAGTCCCTGATATTGCCTGGCGGACTGCTTCTGCTGGCTGCCATGGTGATTTTTCGCGGAGCCTTTGGCCCTATTCCCACCGCCGCAATCGATTTCTATTACTACGCGGTCTTCGCGGCCGGGATGTTGCTGGCCTGGCGCTTCCACTCCAGCCGCATTCTGTTCGCGCTGGTGACTTTGTTCCTCGCCAGTCGCGCCCTGGAATTCTTTGCTGCCGGAAGAATCACTTCTACCGGACCCGGACGCATCGCCCTCGAGGCGGTGGCTTTGCTGCTCCCCTTGAACTTCATCGCTCTCTCCATATTGCCGGAGCGGGGATGGGCTTTTTCCCCTACAGTTTCCCGATTGGCGGCTGTGTTTTTCGAATCGGTATTTGTTGCCGTCATCTGCCGCCCCGGCAGCAGAATCGGCCCCGCCATCCTGCATCCTGAATTTCTTGGCCACTTTTCCAGCATGCAGCTTCCGACGCTGGCGGGATTCGCCTTGTTGATCGCGGTAGCGGTGATGCTGGCCAGGTCTTTGCTCTATCACAAGCCCACTGAGGGTGGGCTGTTGTGGGCCTTGGTAGCCACCTTTATGTCCTTTCAGGCCGGCGCCGTCGGTCCCACCGCCCGGGCTTACGTCGCCACCGCGGCCTTGGCCCTGGCCAGTTCCGTCATCGAGAATTCGTATTTTCTGGCTTATCACGACGAGCTGACCATGCTGCCTGGTCGCCGCGCTTTTAACGACGCGTTGTTCAGGCTTGAAGAGCC
The DNA here is from genome assembly GCA_963733545.1 of Terriglobia bacterium. GTDB lineage: Bacteria > Acidobacteriota > Terriglobia > Terriglobales > Acidobacteriaceae > JAIQFF01. The sequence goes on along the minus strand of CAVTDQ010000007.1, from coordinate 306,724 downwards.
ATACGCGGTAGCGGTCGTCGACATCGATCACTTCAAAAAATTCAACGACACCTACGGACACGAAACCGGAGACCAGGTTTTGCGTATGGTCGCGGCCAAACTTGCGCGCGTTACCGGTGGAGGGCAGGCGTATCGGGTGGGAGGAGAGGAATTTACGGTTCTGTTTTCGGGGAAATCGGCGAAAGATGTGCAGCCCCACCTCGAACTCTTGCGGACGGTAATCGAAGCCTCAGAATTCCGTATGCGAGCCGGCGAGGAGCGGCGCCGTGCAGCCAGCCAGCAAAATTTGGCGAATCCGGAATCCTATCGCCCGGGGCGGGAGCAGCCGGCCCGGGATTTGATGGGACGGGATCTGATGGCAAAAGGTAAGACTGGAAAAGATAAGGCGGGAAATGAAAAGACTGGAAAAGAAAAGACTGAAAAAGACCGGCGAAGCGCCGAGCGCCGCATGCAGACCCGTCCCCCGGCCTCGAGAAAAAAATCCCGCACCGTAATTGAGCAAGCCGAGGACCGCGACCTGTCAGTCACTGTCAGTATCGGCATCGCGGAACCGGCCCCGCGCCTGCGTACCGTCGATTCAGTAATTCAAGCTGCCGACAAGGCGCTGTATCGCGCCAAACAGTCCGGAAGAAACCGGATCGAACTCGCATCGTCTCCCCGTTTGACCAAGCCCAAACGCAGCATCGCCTGAAAGGGACCGTGTTAGAATCCCTCTGGGCCCCGCCGGAGAGGTGGCAGAGTGGCCGAATGCGGCGGTTTGCTAAACCGTTGTACTGGCTAATACCGGTACCCAGGGTTCGAATCCCTGCCTCTCCGCCATATCATTAAGAAATAAAGTAGTTGCCTGTTTCACTCGGAGCGGGCCCTAGCCTTGAAGGCCGTATTTCGAGAACAAAGTGAAGAACAATTGCGGTTGCTTTCAATTGATCTCCGCTGACTCGACGAACCCCACTCTATTTTCCTGGACAAGTTATGCAAATGGGAGCGGCCTGCTTTACTGCGCAGAATGTTGCCTGCCCGATGAACATTGGCGATGCACCCGACGGGTGCCGTTTTGATGATAAAACGAAACTCAGGCCCAAATTCTCGCACTCACTGAAGATGAGGCGACGAACAACAGTTGCTTCCTGTCTGCCCCTACTACTCGCCAGGTAATCAACCGCAAACGCGTTTTTCGATATGACTTGCGTAGCTGCATCCTCTCTCGGCGCTTCGAACAACATCTCACGTAGTGTGAAGTTTGAGTTAAGCTAGCCCATCCGCCCGCATTTGCAGGAGGCGACCCCATGACCGCGAAAGTGGATCTCTACAGCAGCGCATACGCAAACTACGCTTCAGAGGTGTACCGACAAGTACGAATAGAAACCTATGGAGAGGATTTTGGTCAAACCGGCTGGACAACAACGGAAGAGTCACGAGAGATCCCTTCCCGGCTTGTCTTAAAACCTGACTCATCAGTGCTTGAAGTCGGGTGCGGTTCTGGTGGATATGCTTTATACCTGGCGCAGACCGTGGGTTGCCGACTGGTGGGCCTGGATATTAATGAGCCGGGAGTTCAGAACGCGAACCAACTTGCTGCCGCCAGAGGTCTCGGTGAAAAGGTTCGTTTCGAACGGTGCGACACTTCGAAAGAGCTCCCCTTTGAGGACGGAACTTTTGATGCGGTATTCTCGAATGATGTCTTGTGCCATCTTGCAGGACGTCCCGGAGTGCTCGGCGAGATGTTTCGCATTCTGAAGGCCGGTGGACGAATGCTGTTTAGTGACGCGCTGGTAGTAGGCGGCATGATTTCCCACGAAGAAATCGCCACCCGTAGCTCCATCGGGTTCTACGTGTACAGTCCGCCGGGAGAAAATGAACGGCTGATTGCGAGAGCAGGGTTTCACCGGATCAGCGTGACGGATACGACCGACGGCGCAGCCCAAATCGCGAAGCTGTGGTATGAGGCGCGAAAGAAAAGGTCGAAGGAACTGATCGCAGCGGAAGGCAACAGCAACTTCGAAGGGCTGCAACGGTTTCTGTCGTGCGTGCACAGCTTGACGGCAGAAAGGCGTTTACTGCGGTATCTGTATTCTGCGAATAAGCCACAGTGAGAGGAACGGCCGCAATTCGAAATGTAAAGTCCGGGTTTGGTCGCCATCGGATCCGATGTATCGCCCGATCCCTCGTGTATGTCGGCAATCCGGAAGTAATCCCAGTGGATTGAGGCTTTGGGATCCCCCTTAGAAGGCCTAACGAATTGCTGACTGGTAAAACATCACCATTACAGTCGTTGACCAGGTTCGTCCGAATTTCTCAATGAGTGTAACCCCTGTTTACAACATCTATCAGCGGTTACCGCTCGATTACTAGCGCAACAGCGCTTTCGCGTGTAGAGAAGCGGAAGGCAAGCTTAATACCGGGCGGAAAAGGTCACTGACGCAACTGGAGATTAATGGGGAATGCAGGAGGGTGCCCAGAAAGAGGACTTGCGTAGATCACGGCATTTGCGACACCTCCGGCGAGAACGATATACGCAAGAGCGAAACAAAACAGCGCACCAAAACCAAGGCCATGCAACAATCCAAATTTCCACGGCGTGTAAGTCTGGTCGTCATAGAGGAACCGTTCGTAGAAATAAGTCATCAATGCCATGAATCCTACGCTGTAGAGCACGCAAAGGCCCAAGAGAATAAGCGCAAACGCACACGCGTGACTGTAGAGGCTGAGTCGGGAACTCGGCACAAAAACCAAAGATGCGGAGGCGAGGGTCACCATGACCTCCGCTACCTTCATGTAGCGCTCGTGGCGATGCTCAAAGGGCACGGGTTTGCCAAGAGAGTCGGGCGGAGTGAATGTCGCGGGAAGACCGTGCCATACTTTGATGGCATCCATTCTGATACGCCACCAAACAACGGCGAAAACTCCCAAGCCGGTTAGCAGCGCGAATATTACTGTTTTCATTGCCCCCATGCTACACCGAGTGGCTCAATTGGCCACCCGGACTGACTTGTGCCCATGCCGCCCCAATTACTGTCGAAAATCTCAACAACGCTCATCAAGGCGTATTCCATGCGGCACTCCACTCTGCGTGTCGCGCATAGAAATATGCCGCCATGCAGAAGTCGAAGACTGCACAAAAGATTCCGTAAGCGAGTGGGATCGCAGTCAGTTGGCCCGGCTCGAAAGCGGCGTAGGCTCCATGCGCCTGAAGTTCGTGCAGCAGGTCCCACAGCCCGTGCAGAGAATACCCGATAATTAGGGCGAACGGCAGGCGTACGCCCAGCAAGCTCATCGCGACAAACGCCACGACGACGGCTGTTTCCACTCGCCACGCCCTCGCTACTTCGAAGTAGGCCGCAAAAGCCAGGTAGAACGTGGCAATCATCATGAGGAACACCGCGTAGAAGATCTGCTCCGCCTTGGGGCCGGGGATTTTCCTGGCGATGACGATGGTGCCCGCCGCCGCCATCAGCCCGATGACGGCGTAGAGGATCACGATCACAACAAATCCAAGCATGCTGTATCCCTCGCCCATCGGTCTGCCTTCCTTTCATGAGGTTGAGTCTTTTCCATCATACCCTTGATTCCGGCGACGAAAAGCAACCAAGGTGGGTGGTCTCAACCCGTTCATTGGCGAAAAATCGCGTCTCTGACAATATCGGCGGCGTCAAGAAATTTTCGAGCACACTACGGCGTGGGCTCGGAGAAGAGCGACATTTACCTCTCATTGAGAAACAGTGGCGTGTCGAACCCAGGCTCGCTCGTAATCGTTTTCAGGTTCGGACTCTCGGTCCGACCCATGCATCTCTTCGGTCTCTTTACTGCGATCATGATTACTACTTCGGACTCCTCGGTGAAGACGAGCGGGAGGCAATCAATTACTCGGTGTTCGACGGCACACCATCGCGATTTCCGGGCTCTCCCGCGTGCGAACCGAACTTTTTCAGCTGCTCGTAATCCCATTCCTTGCCCATCATCCAGAACAGGTGACCGCCAACCGGCGGGCCATGGCCACCTTCGCAATCTTCCGGTCCCGCCACAGCACCAGATGTAAATATTTTCGGCGCTACTCCGGAAGGGCTGCGCACCGTCACCTGCGCGGCTTCCACCAGCAAGAAGCGCATCATGGAACTGCCTTGCTTAGTGATGTGTCCCAGCCGGCACCGGTTCCCGCTGGACTCCTTCAGCGGCACCAGTCCCAGATAACTGGCTACCTGCTTGCCGCAGCCAAAGCGATTCACCCGAAAATAAGTCGGGCCTCTCCAGCGGCGGTAAGGCGAACTCCTGGGCTCGTTTCGCTTGAGTCGTTATGAAACCAAGATTCAGAATTTGTTAGTCAGTACAACTTTGAAGCAATAGGCATACTTCCCGTGCGCCTGGGCCGGCACCTGGATATGCAAACCATCGGCGCGCTGTTCATAGTGCACCGGCGATCCGTATCCCACCAGGGAAACTGCAGTAATCTTCTGCGCCGCGAGCGCTGTGCTGCCCAAGGCTTGAATTACAGCCTCCCCGCTGGTGGGCCAGGCCAGTTCGATCGCGTACATGGTTTCGCCTTTGCGGGTGAAACGAAAATCATGTTCCGTGAAGGAGGATGCAGCGGTATCGTGGAATGCGCCTTCCACAATTTTCGTGGGACCCTCACCGTATAACTTCCAGGGACGCGTTCCATAAATTGCTTCGCCATTCACCTTGAGCCAGGCACCGACGTCCAGCAGGACGTGCTGTACCTGGTCGGGAATAGTTCCGTCAGAACGCGGGCCAACGTTTACCAGCAGATTGCCATTCTTGCTGACTATATCAATGAGTTGATGCACCAGGAACTCGGGTGACTTGAAGTGATCGTTTTCGATGTAGCCCCAGGAATCGTTGCTGACAGATGTGTCGGTCTGCCAGTAGGAATCTCGAATATCATTCAACTGGCCCCGCTCAATATCGAGAACCGCGGACTGCTTCTCCATGGAGTTGTATTTATAATTGATTACGCCAACCTCCCCACGGCTTGCTGCCTGGTTGTAGTAAAAAGCAGCGAATTCCAGAAGATGTCTCCGAACGTCCGGCTGTCCGACCCACCAGTCAAACCACATCACTTCGGGCTGATATTTCTCGACGATTTCGGCATTGCGCGCGAGCCAATCGTTGAGATAGGCGTCACTGACGTAGGTCCAGTCCTCCACCATCACATGCTGCTCTTCTTCCATCCGACGCTGGGCGGGGCCGTAAAAACTCGCGTAGGCGGGATCGTTCACATCGGACTCGATCTTGCGGCCTTCATCGAGAAAAAAATTGTGCTCAACCCGATGCGATGATGCGCCCAGGTGCAGGCCTGCCTCACGGACGGCTTTCGCCAAATCGCCAGCCAGATCGCGATGCGGCCCCATCTTCACCGCCGTCCAGTCCGAGAGACCGCTGTCGTACATGGTGAATCCATCGTGGTGCTCAAAGACTGGCACGACGTACTTTGCGCCGGCGTCGCTGAATAATTGAGCCCACTGCTTAGGGTCAAAGTGCTCGGCTTTGAACATGGGAATGAAATCTTTGTAACCGAATTTTGACTGCGGTCCGTACACAGCCAGATGGTGGGCGTACTCCTTGGAACCTTGCCGGTACATGTCGCGCGGATACCATTCGCTGCCGAACGCCGGAACAGAGTAGAGTCCCCAGTGCACAAAGATTCCAAACTTCGCGTCTTTGTACCAATCGGGAACCTGGTACTTTTGCAGCGATTTCCAATCTGCCCGGTACGGGCCTTTGGCGAGCTGCCGCTCGACATCTTTGATAAGAACGCTACGCCTGGAATCGTACTTGGAGCTGGCGCGTTGCCAGAGTTCGTCCAATACTGCTGGGTCCTCAGAGATGGTGGGTTGAGTAGCGGAAGGTGAAACCTGCGGGACGAGATATTGCGGAATCAAGAACACCGCGACATAGACAAAGCTGATTGCAAAATGTCGCGCAACCATCGTCCGGCTGGATTTTTGGATCATCGGTCCTCTCCGGTATCACGCCGTCATTCGAGTCTTTGCACGACCAGTTATTTTTTGGGGGACGAGACGTCGAAGGTTGCTGCCTTCGTAGATTCAAGGTTGGCCCAGATCACGAGGTCGGTTCCTTCCAGCTTGGTGATGTGACCGTACCGGAAATTCGGTCCGCGAGGAATGGCCTTCCCGTCGACTACCAGTTTCGCATCCGCGTCGCCCCAGTTCTTGATCACAATTGCCGGATTGACCAACGGCGAATCGGGGCTGGCTTTGAGCACCGCGCGGAACCCACCGGTAGAGGATCCAGGCTGGCGGTTCAGAACGTAGGCACGCTGCGTCTGATCGTAGCCTTCACTCTGAAAACCTTGGCCAGAAACTTCAATCGCAGGTGCGGCTAGCCAGGATTTCGCCAGCGGAACCAGGTCTGCCGCCGACTTAGTGGTGAGCCCGTCGAGCATGATTTTGGTCATCGTGCTCTGAGTCTGGGCGTAGGGTTCCCACAGAATGTGTGACAGCGATGAGTGCGACGGGCGGTCTGGAGCGACGGCTGAAATACCGCTCGATTTTACTTGAGCCACCGGCCAGTGGTTCCACCACTCGAACATGGAATAGGTAAGTTCTCCGCTGTAGATGGTGGCGCGCGATTTTACCGGAGAGACGATCTGGAACGGCTTCCACTGTGACTTGAGATTCACCACCTGAATATTGGGATTTTCTGGGCCATCGACTTTTTTCGGAGGCGCGGGAGACCAGGAATATGTTTTCGTTTCGCCTTTCATATTGCCCAGTGTCAAGGCATCGGGTTCAATATTGTCCTCGGGCCTGGTGCCCGGTCCGTTGATGATGATGGTTTCCTGAAACTCGTGCCAGCGCGTGAAATTCGAAGTCCAAATCACCTGCTTGCGAACCGCGACCCCGTCCGGATAGACGGTGAAATATTCATCGGCCCAGTCGGTCCATCCCGTGGCAGGATCAGGGTTAGCGCAGTTGTTGTATTGCACTTCGCAAAGTCCATAGCGCCAGTGCACTACCGTACGCGCATCGCTATTCTCTACAATCCGAACGTGAGAGTAGCGGTTCTGCTTATCGGACATCGGTTCACAGTCTTCGCCTCCCGGACAATCAACCTTGCCGCCAGTCTCGACAAATTCATCGGTGTACCATTTGCCATTTTCGCTGACCCAGTCGCCGGTATAGTTTGCGCCCTGCCAGAACACCAGACGAATGGGAGCCTGGTCGAAACGAACCACCACGTCGGAATCTGGGGCGACGCGGCGCGGCGCATCCCACATGTCGTCAAATTTGAGTGTTGTGTAGAAACCGCCGAAACGCCCCGCTCCCGGAGGCCCCGACGGCAACACAGCCCAAGGCAATGGATCGGCTGCGGGGATTTTAACGTCTGCGTACGCCTTTGCGATTTCCGCAGGATCGAGGCTGTGGTCAAAGAGGCGAATGTCGTCCATGATTCCGTCGAAAGAAAACCACACCGGAAGCTTGGGATGAATCCACTGGGCAGGAAGAGTCGCCTGCCGAACCCTCCCGATGACAAGGTCCTCGCGCTCGGCAACAGTCATGGGCCCCTGGATCGAGAGTTCGCCGACGGGCTTGCCGTTGATGTAAATTGCCATTCCCTTGGCTGGATCATAAGAGCCGGCGACGTGAGACCACTTCTTCAAAGGAACCTGCGCCTTGGAAAACAACGTCCACCATTGACCATTCACCGCGACGTTCATTCCAACGTGACCGAACGAATCGATTCCAAACCAATATCCGGCTTGTTCTTCGCTGCGATGATCGACGATCGGCACCCAGTTCCAGGGATAGGCATCAATGGCCACCCAGGCATCGACTGTGACTCCGGCGGTCAAGTGCGGCGCGGTCTTCTTGTCCCGCGTCACTACCGTGGACTCGCCATCAAATCTGAGCCCGTGGCCGGTCACCCCGTTCACATGCCGAAAGTTACCAGTAATGGCGTCGTCAATGCCGCCGGCAGCGTCGCGCGCGACGGCACCGTCGGTCTCATCGAAGGACCACTCTGCGACCGGCTTGCTGCCCTGGGCGAAAGAACTCGGCGTCAGCAGGACCAACAAGACGGCGGCCACCATTGCTGGCAATACAATTCTTTTCATTGCGCCTCTCGCGAACTCCGACATTTTTAAGCCGCTCGTAATGGATGAGCCAATCGCTGGCGAGTCTACCCACTGCATTGTCGCTTGTCAACGAACATCCTGATCGGTCGTACACTCAGCAATCTGACTGCATAAGGGGGATTTTTTCAGTAATTGAAGGGCTGAGTTCAGCGCAGAATTCCTTGACTTGTAAGACCGGTGGTGTAGGATTTGGTCGATCCTTTAAGGCGACATCGATGCGACGACGCGAATTTCTCAAACTGAGCGGAGCAGCGGCTGCCGCCCTGGCCAATGGCGGCTGGGCGTCGAGCCAGGTTGCTGGAAACAGTGGCAATCGATCCGCCTCGGCCACATTCTACGTCTCGCCCTCCGGCAACGACAACAATCCGGGATCTTTGGCAGCGCCATTTGCGACCATTCATCAAGCACAACAGGTGTTGCGCAAAATGGCCAAAGACACGACCCCGCGCAAAGTCCTGGTGCGTGAGGGCACATACTATTTTGAGAATCCTCTGACGTTCAGTCCGGAAGACTCGGGCACGAAAGACGCGCCGGTTATCTACTCCGCGTACCCCAATGAAAAGGTAACACTGAGCGCCGGCCGCAAACTGGTATGCAAGTGGGTTCCCTACAAAGACGGCATCATGATGACGCAGTTGCCGCCCCACTCGCCATCGGCGGCAGTTTTTACTCAGCTATTTATTAACGGGAAGCGACAGATCAGAGCACGCTATCCCAATTATGACCCCTCAGATCCCGGGAAGTCCGGTTATCTTTTGGCCGCAGGCGCAATTCCGTCGGAAACACCGAACCCGCATCCGGGGCCGAATGAGGACATGACGTTTTCAGGTCAGGCGCAGCCCGGCATCCGGTTTGATCCTGCGACCTTCACCAAGAAAAAGTGGGCTAATCTCGAAGACGCTGAGATCCATATCTTTCAAGCTGCTTATTGGGGAAATCTGCAGTGGCGAATCAAAGAGGTTGATCGAGGCGCAAATGCAATCTGGTTCGGCGAGGGTGGACAACAGATTGGTGCCAAGTGGAGCAAGAATCCTGGCGTTCTGAACAATAAGTCGCGGTTCTTTGTCGACAACGTATTCGAAGAACTCGACGCTCCCGGAGAGTGGTTTCTCGACCGGCGCGCGAACGTTCTTTACTACTATCCAGAGCCCGGTATCGATCTGAAAACGGCTTTGGTTGAAGTACCAGTCTACGAGCAAGCCATACTTTTTGCGGGGACGCAGGAGAATCCGGTCCAGCACATCGAGGTAGAAGGCTTTCGGATCACGCATACCGCCTGCACCTATATGAGTCCTTACGAGGCGCCCTCGCTCAGCGACTGGGCGATCCACCGTGGAGGAGCGGTCTTGGCGGAGGGGACACGAAATTGCTCGATCGCGGCGTGCTGGTTCGATGCCGTCGGCGGCAATGCCGTATTCGTCAACAATCACAATCGAGACTTTGAAATTACAGGCTGCAAGTTTACGGAAACCGGCGACAGCGCCATGTGCTTTGTGGGCGATCTGGAAAAGACCAATGGCACACAGCGCGCGTTTCCCTATGAATGCCGGGCCGTCAACAACCTCATTCATGACTGCGGCTTTTTTGGCAAACAAATCGCGGGTGTGTACATTTCCCGTTCAAAACGAATTACTGTCGGCCACAATCTGATTTACAACATGCCGCGTGCTGGCGTCTGTATTGGTGACAGCACTTGGGGTGGTCACATTGTGGAGTACAACCAGACCCACGATACCGTGCGCGAAACCAGCGATCATGGCCCATTCAACGCATGGGGTCGAGATAGGGCATGGAGCCTGGCCCAGTCGCATGCTCCGTACACCACCGAGCGCAGTGTAGACGCGTGGGACGTCTTGGTCGACGCCATGGAAGTTGTTGTCATTCGCAACAATTTCTTCAACGAAAAGTCGGGCTGGGGCCTCGACATGGACGACGGCGCTTCGAATTACGATATTTACAACAACATTTCTGCCGGCGGCGTCAGCATGAAGTTGCGCGAGGGAGCGTATCGCAAGGTGCATAACAACATCTGGTATTTATCGAAAGGCGCGCCCTGTTTTCACGTTGGCAACGACTCCAACCATGATCGCTATTTCAATAACATCACGGTGATGAGTCCGGGCAGCACCAGGTGGCCCGATGGCTGGCCCTGGTGGCCGCAGATGACTTACTCCGTAATTGCCCCGCCCGCTAATGGGCCCTGGTTCGAGGAGATCGACCACAACTGTTTCTTTACGATCGGCGGGGAATTTCAGGCGGTGGTTGATCAATTGAGGTCCGAAGCCGGAAAAAGGAATGCAAAAAAGTACAATCTGGCGGAATGGCAGGCACTGGGTTTTGATAAGAACTCGATTTACGGCGATCCGCTTTTTATGGATCCTGCGAACAACGACTTTCGAGTGCGCCCCGAATCCCCCGCGCTAAAGATCGGGTTCAAGAACTTTGAGATGGGAAAGTGGGGATTGACCGACGACTTCCCCCAGCTGTGGCGCGAACAATCGGAAAAATGAACCACGAATCGAGGAAATCGCTCATGACGAAAATCATTCTAGCGGGGCTCGGGGTTGCGGCTTTGCTCGCGGGCGTTGGGCTATATGGAAACGAAACCAATCCCAACGTCCGTCGGGTTGGCATGGTGATTGGAATCAAGCCCGATCAGATCAGCGCGTATAAGGCGCTACATGCCGCGTCCAATCCGGGTGTGCGCGACCTTCTGACCAAGTATCACATGCACAACTTCTCAATTTATATTCACCAGCTCGATGACGGGAAGTACTACTTGTTCGGCTACTACGAATACACGGGCAGCGATTACAAAGGCGATATGGATAAACTTGCCGCAGAGTCGCGCAACCAGCAATGGCTCGCCGTGACTGGACCCATGCAAATCCCTCTGCCTCAAGAGAAATCATGGGCGATGATGGAAGAGGCTTATCACAATCAGTAGTGCTACTGACAGTAGTGCTACTGACGGGACACCTAAAGCGTCTGCTGACGCGTCTGCGTAGACAAAGTTTAGGTCAAACTCATTTCGGAGTGCTTCTCGATGTGTTGGCTTGTGGGAATTTTGCTGTTTGCAGTTTTCAGCGCTCCGGCTGCTGTTGCCCAGGAGAATGGCCTGGTTGCATATTGGCCGTTCGACGGTTCGGCGGGCTCTCCTGCGACAGAAAGCACTAAACAAGTCGACGACAACATTCTGGGAAACTTCACTGTGGTGGCCGGCGTTCGCGGCGACGGCATCAAGTTTGACGGCTTCACTACACGCATCACAAGAGACTCGCACTCTGCGCCTGACGTCGAAGGAGCGGCGACCTTCGAAGCCTGGATTGCTCCGCAGGCGTATCCATGGAACTGGAGCGCCATTGTCGAACGAAAGAACCGATATTTCTTCGGGCTGGATGCGACCGGCCACATTGGGTTGCGAGTAAACATCGACAAGCAATTGCGGGAATGTGTTTCGACCGCGCAAATTCCGTTCATGCAGTGGTCTCACATTGCCGCGACGTTTGACCCGAATAAAGGTTTGACCCTCTATATCAACGGACAGAATGCGGGGCAATTGGCCATTAGCGGGCATCTCGAGGGAGGGGGCGGAAGTTTCCAGATCGGCCGCAATCTGGAAGCGATACCGGCGGCCGCATCGCGAAAAATCCCTGCATCGTTCTCGTTCGATGGAATCATCGACGAATTGAAGATCTACAGTCGTGCTCTGGATGCCGGCGAGCTGGCAAAGTCCTACGAATCGACTCGGCCTAACGGCCCTCCCCCACTAACATGGCGCAAGCTGCCCCATATCCCTGATGGACAAAAGCATTTTGGCGCCTATTTCACGAGTTTGAAGTTTTATCCCGAGTGGGACCGGCTCTGGAGGATCGACGAATACGCCGATCTGGTTGTCACATTCGACGATGCTCCCTACAAGATGGTGTTCTGGCACGGCACCAACTACAACATGAATCTGATCACGGAAAACGGCCGCTGGGTAGGCGATCAGAGCGCCGAAGCGCCGCCAGGAGAATTCGGAGATATCGAGCATATGTCGGACAAGCAGGCGCGCTACTCGCATGTGCGCTTGCTGGAAAACAGTCCCGCCCGCATTGTGGTGCACTGGCGCTATGCGCTGACCGATGTCCTATACAACATTGGCGAGACTGACCCAATTACAAACTGGGGCGACTGGGCCGATGAGTACTACACGATTTATCCGGACGGAATGGCGGTCCGGCATTTTCTTATTTATGCTCCCCGGGACAGATACAGCATTACTGAACCAGCGACACTGAACAACCCCGGGGAAAAGGCCGAGGATAATGTGTACATGGAAGCGCTCACCCTGGAAAATATGGATGGCGTGAGCCGAAGCTATAGTTGGGAAACCTGGCCATCGAGCGGCGATGTTCGCGGCACTTTCTTTAATGCAGTCCCCGACGCAAACATTTCGATCGTCAATGCCAAGTCAGACTTCAAGCCGTTATACATTTACGAGCGGGGTACGGAAATCATTCCTTACGGTGGAGGGATTGGAGAAACTCGTCCCTGGTTTTCTAAATTTCCGATCTGGAACCACTGGCCCGCAGCTCAAATTCCTTCGGATGGCCGCGATGCCCTTGCGCTCGACCATGTTTCCAGCTCTGCGATCACTTCTCCCGAACCACCAATGGCCAAGCGGACAAAAGATGGAGCCGTTGAAGGCCGTTTTCTGATGGGCCTGACCGATCAGCCCATTGCCAAAGCGTTGCCCATAGCAAAGGCATGGCTACGTCCTCCAGAAGTGATAATCTCGGGAACGAACTTTACCAGCGACGGTTACAACCGGGATGACAAGGCCTATCACATACGCAGGTCATCGCAGGGAAAGACAAAGCTGGACTTCACAATTCAGGCCAGTGACACATCTCCGGCGGTGAACCCGGCCTTCGTGATCGAAGGCTGGGGAAACGATGCGGCTTCCCTGATGCTGAATGGGAAAACGGTTGTGCAGGGCAAGGATTTTCGCATCGGCTATCTTGATCGACTGGATGGTACCAACATGGTTGTGTGGATCCGAGCGGAACTCACGAAGCCTGCGACGTTTTCGCTGACGGCGCATTCCAACCGGTAATCCAAAGATCCCCTGACTGGCGGCCGCGATTCCACCGCCAGCTATTTCGGCGTGTCACCCTTGAATCGGCCGGCAGTACTGCCACGCTTGATCCAATTTTCCTGAAAGCGAACAACTTTGATCGTTTCGCGGCGATAGGTGTACGCCACGACAATCTTTCCATTCGCTTGCTGTAAAAGCGATGGGTAAGAATATTCTTCGTCCTCGTTTTGCAGCCCTTCGACGTCCCCAGTCTCAATATCGCGCACCCATGGCCAGGTCTCGCCGCCATCGGCGGAGAGAGCAATGGAGAGCGGTTTACGAGCACTCGTGCGGGGCTTGCCTCTAATTGCGCCCGCGTTGCTGTTGTTGAACGCGATCGCTACGAATCCATCCGTCAACAACGTCGACTGAATTGAAGAGTTGTTGTTGGGCAGATGGGTCGCTGCAGGAACGCTCCAATCACAACCGTTCCGCGATGAACTTCTGTAAATGAAATCTGCGAAACGACTACGGAAGAAACCGACGAAGCGTCCAGTAGTCAGCCGCACTACGGTCAGCTGGACCAGGCCGTCAGACTTCGGTACGCTGCACTCTTTCCAGTTCCTGCCGCCATCGTCGGTGATCTTCACGGCTGAATAGTTCGACTCTGCGCCATGCGTGATATCGCGGCTTGGAGTGTAGTACATCGGAAGCAGCCAGACCTTCCTGCTCGTTAATATAGGGGGCTGACGGATAAAAGAGCCGGGCGTCTTAAACAGCGGTTGCGGCGCTGTCCATGTTCGTCCGGCATCGTCCGAAGTGAGGTATAAGACCTCAGCGTTGGCTTGTCCCTGTCCGGCCGCCTGCGACGTATGCAACAGCCAAAGACGTCCCTCGAGAGTTTGAAACGCAACCGGATTCTGGAATGACCTTCCGGGCTGGTGATCGATCTCGACCGTTTCGCTCCAGTGCTTCGACTTATTTGGCAGTCGCGACATTACAATCGCAACATTCGACTCTCCTTCTTCTGTCCCCGAAAACCAGAAGCAAAGTAAGTCACCGTTTTGGAGTTTGACCAGGTTGGCCGCGTGTGAAGAGCGGAACAACTTAGGAAGGTACCCTTCTTCGAGTCCCGTATGGCTTGAGACGTGGAAGGTACTGGAGAGTTGTTCAAAAGCTTGGGTTGGCGGTGAAACATCCGCCTGTTTGAGACACGGTAAGGGCGCCGAAACCAGGGCTGACACGATATACAACCACGGTGTTGCCTTGAGTTTCACCACCCCTCCGCTAGGAGTTCCCGCTGATACTTATGACAAAGGCTCGATGCTCTCGCAATATATTCTGACTGGTGAAATGCCAAAATCAGAATCAGAAATAAAACTTGAGTCCGAGTTGTAGCTGGCGCTCGGTGTTCGACGTTGAAGATACCACCCCAAAATTCGGGCTCTGGAGACTGTTGTCGGGGATCCCAAACACCGGCGTATTAGTGACATTGAAAGCCTCGGCGCGAAATTCGAAGCGTTTGGTCTCGGTGATAGAGAACGAGCGAAACAGCGACAGATCCAAATTCTTGTTCCAATCGGAGCGCAGGCTGTTTCGTCCCATATCGCCAAACGTAAACGGATCGGGCGTCGCAAACGCAGCAATGTTCAAAGGAGCGGTCTTTGTGCCGCCTGCGTATGGATCGCCGACCAGATTCGCGCGCTCTGTGCCGTACAGGTTGTTGGTATTTGCAATCGACGGATCGGTCTGCACGTCATAACGCGGTCCGCTGTTCAACGCAACAATTCCGTTCAATTGCCAGTTGCCGATGATGTGGTTCACAAAGCTGTTGGAGGTACTGAACCGCCGTCCTCCGCCAAAGGGCAGCGGAACTACAAAGCTGGCCGAGAAAATATGAGTGAGATCATGACCGGCTGGGCCTCGGTCGAGACTCAGGTTGTACGGATCCTGGATGTCGCAGTCGGCAAAGAGTCCGTCGCAGCCGGTGACCATCGTCTTCGACCACGTATATGCAAGCGTCGCCGCGATACCGGAATGCGACCGCACCTGCGAGGAAATCTGCAGAGCGTTATAGTTCGCGCTTCCAACACTTTCGGTGTAGTTCATGGGCAAGATGTAGGGGTATGGCGCCCTCAACTGCGGGTCGCCGGGGCCGGGCGAGGGAGCGGCGTTCGCGGTGATGTTTGTAGCGATGCGCGCGTTACGCGACCCTACATAATTGATTGTGCCAGTCGCGCCCGGAGCTAACTCTTGTTGGAATCCAAAGTTCCATTGATCGGAATATCCCGCCTTAAGATGCGGGTCGGTATACGAGTTGACGTTCAACGGTGAGAACGGATCGGAAGCCGGCTCGATCGGTCCCGCTCCCAGGTTCAGCGGATCGTTCGCGAGTCCAGTCGGAAGTCCCAGGTTCAAGTTGTCGGGCGCCGCCACGAATGCCACGTTCGGCCAGGCTTGAGTGTAGTTCGACTGATTTTCAGTAAGGCCCGACCAGTTATCGAAAAACCTTCCGTAACCGCCACGCATGACAGTCCTCTGAGTCAGGCGGTAGGCAAAACCGATTCGGGGCTGAAAATTATCGTAGTTATCGTTATTGATTTTTCCATTCTTCGCAATAGTGACGTGCGTCGGCAGTGTTCCTCCCGGGATGCAGGGCGCCCCTTGCGTGGGCGTGCAGGCTGGAGCCGGATTTTGAAGAATGTAGGTGCCGTTCCTGAAATCAAAGTTACCGGTGACGTCGCTGCCATTCGAGGATTTGCCCTGGCGCGGATTGACAGTAATGTCATATCGGAGTCCCCAGTTGATGGTGAGCCGGTCGTTTACCCGCCATTGATCCTGGAAGTAGGTCCCGATAATTTTGCCGCCGTGCAATAAAGAATAAACGTTGTCGACCTCTGCGTAGGTCGGAACGCCGAGCACCGCGGATGCGAGTGCGTCGCCACCATTGCCGTTCCCGTCGGCCGTTTGGGTGGCTTCGAAATCATTTTCGGAGCCGTAAAAGGGTTGCTCCCATCCGTCAGTCGCCAAGCTCGCCCCGATCCGGAAAGTGTGCCGTCCGTGCGTTCTGGAAAAATCGCCTCGATATTCCCAAATATTCGAGTAGTGCAGCTTGCCGACATAATTCCCGGCTCCGATGTAGTCGCTTATAAAAGCTGAGGGAATCAAATCGCCGAAGGTTAGGTGACTGTAAAAGGCCGGAGCGAAACCGGAGTTCTGCAGGAAGTCCGCTGGAGCATTTGTGAAACTCGGAACCGAATTGAACTGGGCAGACACGCGCCCGAACGTCAGCTCGAGGACGGAATTCGTGCCAAAAGTGTGGGTCCAGTTTACGGCGATGTTGTAGTTGTTACTCTGGGTGTCGGCGGTTATGCCGGGGAACCCACCCGAAACAGTGTCAGGCTGCCACGCAGCTGTGTAACGGGCAAAAATGCGGTCTTTCGTGCCAATCTGCTGGTCACCCCGAATGGAGATCTGGTCCTGGCGAATGATCGCGGGAGTCGTATCGCGTCCGTTGAAGTCAGGATTGCCGGTGTTGATCGGAGCCGGAAACAATGTCTTCGCGTAGTTCACCATCGCAAAATTCAGCAGACTCGCCGGAATCATGTTGCAAGGTGTTCCCGCGGGCTGAATGCCGTTCCCGTTTGCGGGAAGCGCAGCGCCTGTTCCGTCGCACATGAACGGTTGGCGGGCAAATCCTGTTCCGCTGCTGGGGTCGGGCACCGAACTGTAAGGATTAAATAGTTGCGTGCCTGAGCCATCGAGATTGCTGAAATCGCCTGCCAGCTGCTCAGGAGTCGGGGTCAGGAACAGACTGTTCGACGCGGTGTGATTTCGAAATCCCTCGTAGGAAAAATAAAAGAATGTTTTATTGCGGCCATTGTAATGCGGCAAAACCACGGGGCCTCCAATCGCTCCGCCGAACTGGTTTTGCTTCAGTGGGGTCTTGTCAGGGTTGAAGTAATTGGCAGCATCAAAAGCATCGTTGCGGAGAAATTCCCACAGGTCCCCGTGAAACTGGTTTGTTCCGGATTTAGTCACTACGTTCACGATGCCGCCGAGAACTTGTCCGAATTGTGCTTCATCGTTGTGCGACTGAAGCTTGAATTCCTGAATGTCATCGAGCGTCGGCTGCACTGCGTAGGTGTCGCGAATCGAACCATAATTATTGATACCGTCCAGCAGAAACATGTTGCTGCGGTTGTTTTGACCGTTGACCGCCGGGAACACCACATTCCCGAGGTAATTTCCGATCCCTCCGCCGCCGGCGTTACCCGAAGCGTTGGCTGGACTGACTCCCGGCCCCAGCAGCAGCAGTTCAGTAAAATTTCGTCCGTTCAGCGGCAAGGAATTCACTTCGCTGGTTCCGATGACTGTTCCCAGCTCTGAAGTGGAGGTTTCGATTTCAACACCGCCAGCCGCTACCTGGACCATGCTCTCGGTCGTGCCGATTTGCAGATCGAAATTGATGGTGGCCGTCTGATTCACTGAGAGCACAAAGTCGGGCGACTTTTGCTGCGCGAAACCATCCTTCGCTACTGACGCGACGTAATTTCCTGGACTGATGTTGACCAAAGTGTAGTTTCCGGTGGAATTGCTCTGGGTAACCTGTTTGAAATTCGTGCTGGTGTTGGTAAGCGTGATGGTTGCCCCCGGTACTACCGCGCCTGACGCGTCTCGCACTGTTCCGTTAAGCGCGGCGGCCGCGTTTCCGGCCTGAGCGGCTGCGGTTGCGGACAGGCCGGCGCATATTGCAGCTACCAACAAGAGCGATGCCAATATCCTCAAAGAGGCGGAGGTTGGAGATTTCATATGGCCCTCATTCCCGGAAAAAGTTAGCCCCACGTGGTGACTGCAAATTGATCCAACCAATCACGACCGCTGACGCTAGCACCATCTGATTTTCACTGTCAAGGTTTTTTGCACCTCGGAAGCGCATGGCAATTGACGGATCGCCTTGATTGAATAGGAAAATAGCCATATTTGTGAAGTTCCATGGGCTCAGTTTCACCACAATGAGACTCTGCCGGTTTCGATCTCTGAGTCAGTTGTATGGTTCATCCAATGTCGCAGCGAGCGTGAGGACTTTACCCCTTAGGTTCAGCGTAAAATGATGCAGGGCACCCCTTCTCAGTACTCCCATTGCTTGCCTTGGACCGGTTCCAGAATCTTTCGAACCTCAGCCAGAAGGCTGGCATCATAAGATCGCTCACTCCACCCAACGTTCTGGCGAACCAGTTCCGGGTCGGCAGCGCTAAAAAGCGTGGTCGAAATCTCAGGGTTCTGCGTGGCGAATTGCAATGCCAGTTGCGCAATCGAAGTTCCCTGCTGGCGGCAGAACTCGGCGGCCGACCGGAATACGGTCCGGGCATTAGCATCAGCGGGATGCCATTGCGGAGCTCCCCCGTCGGTTAGAAGACCGCAGGCGAACGGTGAAGCATTGATAATTCCGATCCGCTTCTCTTTCGTCAGGGGTAGCAGCTCCAACACCCTGGTGTCATTGAGACAGTAGTGATTGTGAGCAAGTATGGTATCCACGTCCAAAGTCGAACAGATACGCTTCCACAAATCCATTGGGTAAATACCAAAACCTACGGCACCGACACGCCCCTCCTGCTTTAACTCCTGAACCGACTCGTAACCTTCCTGCAGCGCCCAGTCGGCATGCTTGCGGTCCTGATATTCGATATCGTGAATGTGAATGATGTCGAAGTAATGGGTTCCAAGCCGTTGCCCGCTTTCGTCAATCGAGGCGCGAATGCGTGCGCGCGAGTAGTCGAGCGTGTCTTCGCCGTAGCTGCCTGGCTTTGTGTACTTTCCCACTTTTGTCGAAAGGTAATAGCGGTCACGTGGGATGCCTCGCAATGCCTTGCCCAGCACGGACTCGGAGAGAGTACCGCCGTAGGCCGGAGCTACGTCGAAGTAATTGATGCCGGATTCCAGCGCGGCGTGTACCGCAGCGACAGCGTCCGACTCCTTCACCGCGCCGTAGACTCCCCCCAGCGCCGATGCGCCAAAACTCAGACGCGATACATTCATCGCTGTTTTGCCTAACACGTTGTATTGCATAAGAACATCGTTTCTTTTCTGCGCGAATCAGCCCAGCCGATACGCCTCAACGGCTGTTCGGAACATGATCCAATTCTGTTCTTCAGTCGAGAGCGAACCGATCATGCGCCGCACGGTATCGGCCCAGCGTTTGTAGGAACTGGCAACCAGGACCACAGGCCAGTCGGAGCCGAACATGATCCGCCTCGGGCCGAAAGCCTCCAGAACTACATCAACGTAGGGTTGAAGATCTTTCTCGTTCCAGGACGACCAGTCTGCTTCCGTCACCATCCCGGATAATTTGCAATAAACATTCTCGCGGCGCGCCAACTCCGAAAGAGCTGCGCGCCACGGCTCGAGTTGATGCTCCTTAATGCGCGGCTTCGCAATGTGGTCGAGAATAAAGACCTGCATGGGGTGGCGATCTACGAATTGGATGGTCTGCGGCAAGTGACGCTCGAAGATCAAAATGTCGTAGCGGAGATCGAACTGCTTGAGCAACGCAACGCCGCGGTTGAAGTCTTCGCGCAGGATGTAGAAATCGTCAGGCTCATCATGCACCACATGGCGGACGGCCTTGAGTTCCTTGCGGCTGCCGAATTCCTCCAGTTTGCGGCCAACATTGGAATTCGTTAGCGGCACCCAACCGACTACGCCACGGATCAAGCTGGTCGATGCGGCCAGCTCCAGCAACCAGTTGGTTTCCGCCAGGGTCTGCCTGGCCTGAACCGTTACGGCGCCCGAAATGCCGCTGTCATGGAAAACCTGTTCAAGGTCCGAGGCGAGAAAATCGCGACGGATTGCCTCCATGCCGTCAGACATCCACGGATATTCCTCCGGGGAATATTTCCACAGATGATGATGAGCGTCGATTGAATCGCCCGGCATAACTGCACACACCTATCGAAAGATGTAGTAAAGGACTGCCATGGTCGCAAGAAGAATACCGGCAACAACTCTGGGCGCAACGGCGGTGTGGGCTTTGTCTCCGAAAATCACCGACAGCGGGTTTTCCCAGGTGAGGCCATCAACCTGCTGCGGGCTGGGTGCAGGGGTAAGCAGGCTCACGATGACATACAGAACGCTGCAAATGCAGAACACCCACCAGGCCTGCATCATGAAAGGAATGCCCAACCCGTGACTGATGAGCTTTTCGGTTCCGAAAACGGGCAAATCAAGAACGAAAGAAATTGCGCCGAGCACGAAACCGAAAATCAAAGTTGTGATCGACGCCTCTTTTGTACCCCGGCGCCAAAAAACACCAAAAACAAATACAGTGGTGATCGGAGGAGCGAGATCAGCGGCAATCACATTGATGGCTTCGAAAATGCTGGAGTATCTGCTTCCCTGAGTGGACCAGAGGATCGCAAGCAGCATGACAACTACCGAACTGATACGTCCGATCAATACCTGCATCCGATCTGTTGTTTCGGGGCGAAGCCGCTTGACGATATCCACTGCTACCAGGGTGCCCGAACTATTAACCGCCGCGGAGACTGCACTGAGCAGCGCAGCTAAAACGGCGGCTGATATCAAACCCTTCAAGCCAGTGGGAAGCAACTGGTTGATCAGCACGGGCAACGTCTGATTGCTCGACGTACCAATTACATCCTTAAACAGTACGTATGCGATCACGCCCGGCAGCACCAGAAGGAAGACCGGCAGAATTTTGAGAAACCCTGCGAGCAGAGGGCCTAGTTGAGCATCCCGTTCGGTCCGAGCGCCCAGAACGCGTTGAACAATCGTTTGATCGGTGCACCAGTACCAGACCCCCAGAATCGGGTAGCCGAGAAACACGGCATACCAATTGAGGCCCACCGGGCTTCGAGTTTGCAGCATGCTCAACTGATCAGGTTTCACTGCAGACTTGAATTGAGCCAGCGTATGAATGCCGTGTTGTGGCAACGCCAGAATGGCGAAGACGGCAATTACACACGCTCCCAGAAGAAGAAACACCGTATTGAAAGTCTCGGTCACAACAACAGCCTTCAGGCCGCCTACGACGGTGTAGATGGAAACTACGATCGCGACTATCAGAATGGAAGTGACAACGCTTACGCCAAAGAACTGCTGAAACACCGCCGCACCCGCGTAGATGCTCATTCCGATATGAATGAACAGTGCCGCCACAATTGCCATGAAAGCCAGGAAGGATCTGGAGGCTGGACTGTAACGGCGCTCTAGAAACTCAGGAAGGGTCGAAACTCCGCTTCTGAAATAAAACGGCGCGAAAACAAGGGAGAGAAGAATCAGGGTGAAAGCCGCCATCCATTCGAAGTTTCCCCAAACCAATCCCTCGTTGTATCCGGAGGCGGTGAGTCCAACCAGATGGATGGTTGAAATATTGGAAGCGAACAACGACGCTCCCACAATTCCCCAAGGCAGAGAGCGCCCCGCCAGAAAGAAGATCTGGCCCGTCATCTTCTGATTTCTGGTGGACAGCACTCCGATGGAAAGAATTGCAATGATGTAGGTAACAATAATGGAAAGATCAAGGATGGGAATGCGCAGTTGTGGCGTCATCGTGGGTGCCGATCTGCAGCGACTACGTGTCAGATTCGTCCAGCTCGACCAAACCCTTTATCAGCGTTGACTTCGCAGGAAGATCTTTCAATCGCAGCGGCACTTCCCGGAGCAGCATACGATCGGTGATCCATGAATCTGTCTCGATTTTGCCTTCTTCCATCATCCGAATAATACGCGGGAACTGATTTCGACTGTTGCGGCTGGCGTAAAGCGTAACTTCTCGTTTGTGTAGCAAAGCGTCGTCGATGGCGACCGGGTCTCGGGTGAGGCCGACAAAAATCAGGCGGCCCGTCGGGGCAACATAAAACAGGCTCCTTCCCATCGAACCCGCGCTCCCAGTCGCGTCGAAGACGGCGTCCGCAAGAAGCTCCGCCGGACCCGACATTACTTCTGCTCCCAGACGTTCTGCGAAGGCCCGCCGAAACGGATTGGGCTCTATGACATGGACATCCGCCCCTGCGGCTTTGGCGAAAATGATCACGCCCAGTCCAATGGGGCCGGCCCCGATCACTAAGGCCTGCTCCCCTGGTTTAACCTCGCCCCGCGCGACTGCATGCGCTCCAATTCCCAAGGTTTCGATCAGCGCGAGCTGATCAACTGAAAGCTTGGTGCTCTTGTGCAACAGATCAAGCCTCACCGGTAAGAGCGCCTGCATGCCGCCGTCCGCGTGTATTCCAAGAACGCTGAGACGCTCGCAGCAATTAGTTCTGCCCCGAGTGCAGGCGATGCAAACGCCGCAGTTGACGTAAGGATCAACCGCACAGAGATCACCGGCTTTGATGCCTCTTTCGTTACTGCCAACCTCAACCACCACGCCTGCCAGTTCGTGTCCGAGTACACGGGGATAGGTATAGGCGGGATGACGGCCAGCTAAGGCATGGAAGTCACTGCCGCATACGCCTACGCGGCGTATTCGGATAAGCGCTTCTCCGGTGGCGGGTTCCGGTGCAGGAAGTTGGCGTTCAACCAAATCGCCTGGACCCTGTAGTACGACTTGCCTCATGAACTGTTCCTTCGGCCAGCTTTGCGCTAATGCTATTGGTTCAACCAAATTAAAATAAAGTCGCATTATAGGAATCATCGTCTCAAATAGTCAAGCACCAGTAGTCCGGCGACATCCTTTAAATGCCGACGCTTTCGTCAAAGACCAACAGGGGTATCCTGGCGGTACAGTTGCTGTACCAATGGGAAGCAGGCGAGTCTTACATTTAAGTTGCGTCGATTGAACTCCGACCTATAATTGCCAAACTATGGCTAGTTCAACGCTGGCTGATCGCCACAAGCCACCTGCCGACACCAGGATTACGGCGAAGTTGATCGGGAACATCAAGAAGCTCATATCGAGCGGCAAGATCATTCCTGGAGGCAAATTTCCTCCGGAGCGCGTACTGGCTAAGGAGTTTGCGGTAAACCGCGCCTCTCTTCGCCAGGCGCTCAAGGTCCTCGAAATCATGGGAGTACTGACCCAGAGAGTGGGGGACGGCACTTACCTCAGCGCCAGTGCAGAATCGATCCTTAAAGAGCCGATGGATTTCCTGGTCTTGTTGGACGACCTGTCCCATCATGAACTCTTTGAAACCAGAATTATTGTGGAGCCGGAGCTGGCAGCACGAGCAGCGGAAAGAGCTACAACGGAAGATCTCGCAGGCCTCAGACACGCTATCATGGCCATGGAGCGAAGCCGCACCAATCGGGCCCGCCTTGAAGCGGACATTGACTTCCACGAGTGTATCTTTCGCGCCAGCGGCAATCGAGTCTGCCATTTACTGTTTTCTGTAATTCACCGAACCGTTCTTACCAGCATGGCCCAGCTATCCGGACGAGTCTCTGTCGAGAGGCCCCTGGCTTTTCACAAGCGAATCTACGCTGCTATTCATGAGCGAAATGGAGAAAAAGCCCGGGACGCGATGCTGCAGCATTTGATGGACGCCCAAACCTTATTACCCGCAATGGGACATAAAAGGTAGTGACCGATTTGAGTGTCGAAAACACGATCCGACCCGGTTGATCGGAGACGAAATTGGAATTCGTTTTGCTTAAGCCGAGCCCAGCCGGTCGGCAGAATGGGGGAACCGGACGAGGTAGCCTCCCTTGCCCTCTTCTTGTGTTCTGACGCGGCTTCGTTCATTACCGGAGTGAATTAACCGTTGGATGGCGGTTTCATGAATTTGCACGGCTGATTGCGAGAGAACAATGCATCTGCAACTTGAAAATAAGGTCGTGCTTGTTACCGGCGGAGCCAAAGGCATTGGCGCCTCGATCGTACGAGCTGTGGCTGCAGAGGCTGCCATTCCCGTCATCGTGGATCGTGACGCCGAAGCGAGCAACAACCTTCACGCCGAGGTAAGCACCAGCCACATGGTCATCGCGGATTTGCGGTCCTCTGCAGATTGCGAAAATGCGATCGAGTCGACAGTGGAGAAGTTTGGCCGCCTTGATGCTCTAGTGAAC
This sequence comes from Terriglobia bacterium, assembly GCA_963733545.1. Taxonomy (GTDB): domain Bacteria; phylum Acidobacteriota; class Terriglobia; order Terriglobales; family Acidobacteriaceae; genus JAIQFF01. The sequence continues at coordinate 282,527 of CAVTDQ010000007.1, read as the reverse complement.
AACGCGGGGATAAACGACAAAGTGGGTCTGGAGCATGGAACTCCAGAACAGTACGCAGACTCACTCGGTCGAAATCTGCTGCATTACTACAACATGGCGCATTTCGCGCTGCCCTATCTGAAAAAAACGCACGGCTGCATCGCAAACATCAGTTCAAAAACCGCTATCACCGGTCAAGGTGGCACATCAGGATATGCGTCATCGAAAGGCGCAATCTTGGCCCTGACCCGCGAGTGGGCGGCAGAGCTGCTGGACTACGGTATCCGGGTGAACGCAGTGGTCCCGGCAGAAGTAATGACACCGCTGTACCGCCAGTGGCTGAACACTTTCCCTGATCCCGAACAGAAGCTTCAATCCGTCCTTTCCAAGATCCCTCTGGAACACAGAATGACCACCGCCGACGAGATTGCGGCCATGGTAGTCTTCCTGATTTCGGCGCGTGCCGCGCATATAACCGGTCAGCATGTGTTCGTGGATGGCGGCTACGTACACCTTGATCGAGCTTTGACTTAAAGATATGACAAGCTCAGTACCCATCACCGAGCGACGGTATATCGCGCCACTCATTCTCGTCACAACTCTATTTCTTCTGTGGGCGCTCGGAGTCAGGTCTATGTGCTCTACTTTGCGGTACGAGGCTATCGGCCTATTCTGGTTCCACGGTCCCCAACTGCAGAACTGAGTAGCGCGAAATGACACGACGATTCTGCTTCACTCTCGACTTGAGAAACGATCCCGCTCTGATCGCCGAGTACAGGAAACACCACGAGCAGATCTGGCCCGAGATCACGCAAAGCTTAAAGGGCTCCGGTATCCAAGATCTTGAAATTTATCTTCTTGGCTCACGGATGTTCATGATCATGGAGGTAGACGAGAACTTTTCCTTCGAAAAGAAAGCTAAGGCCGATGAACAAGATCCGATGGTGCAAGCTTGGGAGCAGCTCATGTGGAGATTCCAGCAAGCGTTACCGGAAGCAAAAGCAGGCGAAAAATGGCTGCGCATGGAACGTATTTTTAAGCTGGAGCCCTAGCTGGCGAGGCATATTAAGCTCACGTTGCACCTCCGCATGATCGCCACGCTTTCCGAATACATTGAATCTTTCGTAGACCAAAAACATTAGCGACTTCGAATGTCATCCGACACGACCGACGCTCACCATCATCTGTGGAAATACTCCGCAGCTACATATCCCTGGATTTCAGAGAACATGGATACTCTTCGGGGGGACTTCCTGGTTCAGGATTTAGTGGATGTTATGTCGGTTACGTCGGTGGAAGCTTCACGGGGCAGGCGTCCTCGGCATTGACTCTTTGAGAGAAGCTAGAGAGGGGAGGCCGATCCGAGTTCCCCACCTTTAGCGAGCCACAACAGATTGCGTCTCAAGATTAACATGAGCACTTATACCCTCGTTGGGATCAAGTCCCCATATAGCCCTTAGCGCCGGTGATAGGCGTCGATGTTTCCGCCCACGCCATGGCATGGGCAGTCGTCGAACTCCTAGCTCCCGGACGGAACAATGACCGAAACGGCTGAGCTCCACACTGTTCCGCTGGTGTTGACTGCGAACACGGTGATGGTGTGCTTTCCCGCAGTCATCCCGATGGAAACTGAGAGCGAGTTGGAATCGGTCTCGGTGTACTCCTTGGTGGAGTCAAGCCATACCTCCATGCGCGCCAGGGTGCCAGTTACGGTTGAAGTGGCCTGCACCAGCACAGGAGGAGCCGATGTGGCCGAACCATTGGCAGGAGCGCAGATATGGACGCCGACCGATGTGGGAGCAGCGCAACTGGAAGGCACCGTGAAGCTGAAAGCGGCCAGCTGCAGGGTGCCGTCAACGTCTGCCGCGAAGATATCTCCCTGATGCTTTCCGGGAAGCAGGGTTGAGCTGAAGTTTAACCATGCGTTGCCTTGCCACGAATTTTGCTGCTGGGCCAGCTTTTTGCCATCGACCCAGAGTTCCATCTTGCGCAGCGATCCGAAGGAATGTGAAGCCGCGTTGAAGTTGACCGTGGGTCCGGAGGAAACGTCAGGCGAGCAGACATGAATGCCGCGGCCGGTGGTTGGGTAGTCGCAGTTGCTCCAAAGGCCGACCGTACCGTTCAGGCCAGTATAAAAAGTGGAGCCGGCGGGTGAAGTGTTGGCGTTGAAGACCCAGTCAGGTTTGCCGTCGTGGTTGAAGTCGCCTACCTGCGGAAGTTCGAAACTGCCAGTCGCATTCGGCACATTCCATGTCTGCAGAGTGAACTGGCCGGGCGACGGTGTGGCCAGGAAGAAGATCAGATATATCAATCCATTATTGTTAGTCGTAATAGTCGCAATATCGTTCCGTCCGTCGTCGTTGAAGTCCGCCATTGCGGGAGCGGGCGCAAAGTAGTCCTCGGCGCCGGCCCAGTAGGAAGCACTGGGCAGCTGCTGGGAGTAGCTGGCGAAGGTCCGGTCTGACCGCCCGTAGAACGTATCGAGGCGGAAGCTGTCTGCGTCGATCGCAAAAAGGTCGGTCTTGCCGTCGGCGTTCAGGTCGCCAGAATTCATGCCCGCCGCATTGCCGAAGTTGCCGGAGAAATTACTGGATGTGATTGGCACCGTGTCATCGAAGGTGAAGTTGCCGTTTCCATACAGAACATGGACCATCACAGTGGCGATGTTTCCTGTGGCCTGATTGCCGGTAGTGGCCACTACTGCCAAGTCGGCGTTCTGGTCAGCATCGAAATTACCCAGTAGCATCTTCTGTATTCCCTCACCGGAAACATTGCCCAGGCCAGGAACTGTCAGCACCGGATCCGCTGACGAGAAGAGGCCGTTGCCCGCGCCGGGCAGAATGTAGACGGTGTTGCTGGTGTTGTCGATGCCCACAACAGCTAGGTCGAGCTTCCCGTCATGGTTGAAGTCGGCGGCAACGATCGGACCTCCCATGTGCTGGTTCGCGGCTAGCGGAACCACAGAGTACCAGGGGCTTACAAAGGTGCCGTCCCCTCGACCCAGATAGATGGCGATGGTGTGAATGCCGCCCGGCATGGCGATGTCAATCTTCCCGTCTCCATTGAAATCGCCGAAGGCCATGGACCCCATGCTCCCGCTGGGAGGATAGTTGTAGGGCACAGCAGGCTTGAATGTGCCATCGCCATTCGCGATACTCACGCCGAAGACCGGCTGCTGGGTGTACGCTCCGCGAGAGGACACCCAATACTGATCCTGAATCAGGTCGGGGATCCCGTCATTGTTCACATCCACGGCGTAGAGATTGCGAGGCGTCCACCCGGAGGTCGGGCCGGTGGAATCGTTGCTCGTGACTACGTTGAATGTGGTGTTGGTTTGGGCGAAACACGTGGCAACTAGCGCAATCGTGCAGAGGACGGATGAGAGGATACTGCTTCTATACGACACTAGATACTCCTGAAGCGGACATCGGGAACGCGCACACTTCGCTTGCGGAGATATAGAAGGCTCGGAGAGCGCTTCAAGTTGCCTTAAGTTGCGATTCGCCGGAAAGGTCGCGTCTGTTCCTTACCTGTGGCGGTTAGAAGAAAACGCCACTCTCGGCATCTGAGCGGCAGAGCGGGTGGTATAGCGTTGGCCGACAAAGTCCTAACGGTTCTGAGTGTAGTGGCGAATTTCACCGACGGAGTGTTGCAGGAATGGACCTTATTTCGCTTTTTGTAGATTCAGCGTGGTGCAAGTCCCACGTAATTTCCATAACCGACGATTACCGTCGATCCCACTAACAGCAAGAGCGCCAGTACCAACAGCCGGCCAGCCTGCACACCGGCGCCTTTCCATTCCTTCAATCCGATGCCCCACAGGCTGCTGAAAATAATGATGCTGGCCATGTGCAGCGTCCAACTGGAGAATTTATACCTACCCATCTGGGTCTCGCCCATCGAGTAGAAAAAGAATTGGAAGTACCAGGTAGTGCCCGCCAGCGCGCAGAGCAGGTAGTTGGCCAGCATGGGAACGCGCGGTCCCGCAGCCTTTCGCGCAACCGGTGGCTCTGCCAGCGCCACAGAGGATTGCCGACGAAGGTCAGCTCTGGCGGATGGCATGTGCTCGACAACTTCTCTGCCAGGGGCATCGACAGCGGTCTCGATGATGGTCTCCGCAGTACCGATGTCGACCAGGCTCTCGCGAGATCGAAGTAAAATACTGATAGCCAGTCCGGTTGCGAACATTAAGAATCACGCACCATACGAAATTGGTGGTAAATCCTCCCAGCAAAACCACAACCAGGACCGGCAACCCCTGCCATAAATTTTCAGTACCGTGCTTGATGGTAAGAGCTTTGATCGGATCTCCCGCAGCGAGACCATAGGCGAAGCAGGCGCTCATCACGCCCGACAGAATGGCCACCCCCACGCCCTTTTTCAAGTCGAATTCCTTGATTGTGATTTTCTGCTGTTCGGGCGACATGGCCTTCTCTTTGTAGATCCCTGCCAAGCCTGCTGCCGCGATACCCAGCAGGCAAACGAAAATCCCCAGAAGAATGATCCGGCCGGAAGAGGTTCCGACAACCTGGGTCATGAATTCGCCACGGAAAATCGGCGGGATCAAAGTCCCGAAGGCGGCGCACAGGCCGAGCACCACGGCCATGCCTAACGACAGTCCCAGGTAGCGCATGGTCAGGCCGAAGGTCAGTCCTCCGATTCCCCACAGAAGCCCGAAAAAGAATGTCCAGAACATGACTGTGCCGGGAGTTTCGCGCAGGACCGGCAACAGGTCTTTGGTCATGAGCAACGCGAAAAACCAGGGTGCGATGATCCAGCTGAAAAAGCCGCCCGCCAGCCAGAACGTTTCCCACGCCCATTTCTTCACACCGCGGTAAGGAACATAGAAACTGCCGGAAGCCAGACCGCCCAGCCAGTGATACAACACGCCTATTACCGGATTTGGATTCATAATGTCCTCAAGATCGGGACTTCGTCTGCGGGTTTTGAATGCTCAACACACCTGTATGCACTCGATACCGGTCAAGGCACCGAACTTCTTCAGTTTGCCGCCGATATGGCCTAAACCTACAGCGCAGTGATGAGCGGGGCCATGCAGGTTCCATTCGTTCATGAAATTTCTCGCGCTTAGTGAGAACCGGTAGCGGCTATTAGTATTTCCGATTTCGAGAATGGGCCCGGCAACCGATTCACCCTCGGCTATCAGCAGCTTCAATTTTCCATCAACCGTCTGTATCACCGAGAGCAAGGTGACCGGGCCCTGCTTGACCGACATTTCCACCGACAGTCCGCGGCCCACTTTGCCGTGATAGACCTTGAGCGGGCGAACTTTGGTTTTGCCCTGGGCGATGGCAATGTGGCCCGGGCCGTCGTGTCCCATGAGCACGACGTCATCCGCAAAGTCGGCGGCGTAATACTCGGTGAAAGACCCGCCTGCACCGAAGCTATCCATTATCTTCATCGCCTGCGCGTTCTTGATCTCGTATTCCCCTGCGACCGGAATACCCTGAGCCGTCAGCAGACTGGTGCCCAGAATGATGGAGCTGATTGCATCTTCATTTTCGACGTTGCCGGAGCCCTGATAGTAGTAGGCCAGCGAACCGAGTCTGTGGACCTCGACCAGTCGATCCAGTGCCACAGAAGTACGCGCGGCGCGATCCAGTTCTTCTTCCACGCAATCCTGCTGGACATCAAACTGCTGGCGAAACTGCTGCCACCCGGGTCTTAATTTCGGGGTCGGAGACCTGCCGCCGCAACGCGGCCAACTCGTCGACCTCGACGATTTCGATATGTCCCCCAAAATAAGAGCATTGCTGCGTGAGATCGGAATAGATGTCAAGCATGCCGCCGTAGTAATGCCCCATGACACCCAAGCGATTGTGCTCCATGGTATGAGCTACTCTTGCGGCTGCGACCCAATCCGCAATTTCGTTCCAAGCGATAGCATCGTCTTCAAGCGTGCCCGTGACCTGAAAGAAAGGAATGCGGCAACGACTAAAAACGTTTGCAATCTCCGGCACCGGGCAAGACTGGCAGTAAGCCAGCCATTCGCCCGTCATTTTCGTGCGGTCGCCCAAGCCGTTGAACCAGTCATAGTCAATGGCGGCGGAAGGGGAGAGATTCAGAATGACAACCGGAACCTTGGCGCGCCGGACAACCGGGAGCACGGTGGAGGAAAGAGCGTAGGTTGTGACGTGCAGAAAGATAAGATCGACGTCGGCGCGCCGGAAGTCATGCCCTGCGGACAGAGCCTTCTCCGGGGTGTCAATCAATCCCAGATTTACAACCTGCGAACCCGCCTGTGCAAGCTTTTCGGCAACTTGCCGGCCGTATCCTTTTAAGCGTTCTTCCAAGCCGGGAAACTGCGGCCAGTAGGCGGCCAAGCCAATTCCAAAGAGCCCAATTTTCGGCTCGGCATATGCTCGGGGCTTGTCCATTGGCCAGTCAGTGCCGACACAAATCGTACTCGCTCTAAACCGCTGAACTGTAGTATTCTGCCTCGGGCGTTGTCAATAGCAAGTTAATTTGCCTATTGAATTAAGACAAAGATGAGCACAAAGCCGCGTGCTCCCCGGAGGATTTCGCGTGAATCGATTTCAGCCATCCCTGTTGCTGGCTAAGATTTGGTGTGCGATCGCAATTTCCACTCTCCTGGTTCAGGCTTCTCCAGGACAAATCTCTTCAGGCAGTGATCAATCGGCCAAGGTCGTGGCTCACTGGGACAAAGTGGCTGGAGTCTCGAAGACTACTGCCACGCTGCAGGTCGTCGTGAATCCGCCACTGCGTCGTGGGTCGCCGATTCACGACAATGCCTTCGCTTCGCTACGCGATATTCAAGCCGACTACGTCCGTTACGTTCCGTGGCTGCCCTATCCGAAACTGGCAGTGGCTGAGCTCGAGCCTCCTGCGAACGGCAAAACTTCATGGGACTTTTCGCTGATCGATCCCATGACCATCGATTTTCTCGAGGCGACCAAGGGACACTCCGTCATTTTAAACTTCAGCACAATTCCGGCATGGATGTTCAAGACCGACAAGCCCGTGCCCTATCCCGCCGATCCGGATCAACCAGTTTGGGATTACACACAAGGAACCGAGCCCCGCGATGCGAGCATGAAAGAAATTGGCGACTATTACGGGCGTCTTTTCTCCTGGTACACGCAGGGCGGATTCACCGACGAACTCGGCCAGCGTCACGAATCCGGATATCACTATTCGATACCGTACTGGGAGGTGTTGAATGAAATCGAATTTGAGCACAAAATGACCCCGGAAACTTACACGAAAATTTATGACGCGGTAGTGGAATCAATCCGCAAGGTCGCGCCTCAAACCAAGTTCGTGGGACTGGCCCTGGCCCAGCCGTCGTCACATCCGGAGCAGTTTGAATACTTTCTCAATCCGAAGAATCACAAGCCCGGCATTCCGCTCGATTTCATCTCCTATCATTTTTATGCTGTCCCCACCGGCGATCAGCAGCCGGCAATGCAGCCCTACACTTTCTTCGCCTATGCGGACGCCTTCCTTAATACGGTGCGCTACGTGGAGACCATCCGAAAACGATTATCACCCGAGACGAAAACGACTATCGATGAGATCGGGGCCATTTCCGCCGATGACGTAATGCAGGACCAGCCCGGCCATGTGACCCAGCCGATCCCGAACTCCTACTGGAATCTGACGTGTGCCATGTACAGCTACATCTTCGGCGAGCTGACCCGCATGGGAGTTGAGGTGGTCGGTGAGTCGCAACTGGTGGGGTATCCGACTCAATTTCCCTCGGTTTCGATGGTTGACTGGAATACCGGCAAGCCCAACCCGCGTATCCGGGTGCTCGATCTTCTGCGTGCCAACTTCGGTCCTGGCGATAAGATTGTCGAAACCGAACCTTTTGACCGATCTGTCGATTCCTATCTCTATCAGCTTGCGGTTGTGAAGCCCGACGGCAAGAAACGCATTCTATTGGTCAACAAACGAGACCGCCCCTTCGAAATCACGATTCCTGGAACTACTGGCGGCCAGCAAGACTACGTTGACCAAACGACCGGTTTCAACCCACCAGGTTCGGCGAAGTTGACGAGCGAAAAGATTACACTCAACCCGCTCGGCGTAGTTGTGGTCACTCTTCCGTAGTCAGACCGTAGCGCCGGCGTCTCGCGGATGTCCGGCGGCGCTACTACACTAACGCTTGAGGAGATTGCGCCAATGCCCCGAGTAGCTTTCCGCCTCAGAATCAAGGCCGATGCCATCGCAGGCTATGAAAAGGATCACGCTCACGTGTGGCCGGAATTGCTGGCGAAGCTGAAAGAGGTCGGCATCTCTGACTATTCGATCTTCCGCCGCGATCAGGATCTGGTTCTGGTCATGCGCGTGAAAGACTTCGACGCGGCCTGGGATGCTTTAGACAGTGATCCTGTCAATTTGCGGTGGCAAGCCGAAATGGCCAAGTACTTTGAGCCCGTTCACGGGCTACAGCCCGGAGAGCGCTTCGCCATGATGAAAGAAGTTTTCTATATGGAGTAGCAGATCTCAATTCATGGCGACTTCTCGCAGGGTTTTCCTAACAGGACTGATCGGCGCTACGGCAACTGCCTGCCTCGGCCAGGGCGTCACCGTCCACAAATCCGCCGCCCTGCCCCGGGGCAAACCATCGGGCCTTCCTTTCAACTCCAGCTTCACGGATGTAGCCGCCAGGGCTGGACTGCGGGCGATAACCGTCTACGGCGAAAATGACCGCAAGGAATACATCGTCGAAACCCTGGGTTGCGGGTGCGCCTTTGTCGACTTCGACAATGACGGCTGGTTAGATATTTTTCTACTCTCGGGCACTCGATTTGTTAACGCCCCCGCCGGCGCCAGCAATCGCCTGTTAAAAAATAATCGCGATGGCACCTTCGCCGACGTTACTGAGCGCTCCGGACTGCAAAAATCAGGATGGGCTTGCGGCGTATGCGTCGGGGACTACAACAATGATGGATTTGAAGATTTGTTCGTCACCTACTGGGGACAGAATGTCCTCTACCGCAACAATGGCGACGGCACCTTTACCGATGTCACCGTCTCCTCTGGTCTCGCCGAATCTGGCAATCGCTGGAGTACCGGATGCACTTTTCTCGACTACAACCGCGATGGACATCTGGATTTATTTGTCGCCCACTACCTGGATTTCGATCTGCAGAAATCTCCCCGGCCCGGCCAGAACGCCAACTGCCGATGGATGGGGACGCCCGTGACTTGCGGCCCGCGCGGCTTTCCCTACGGTCAGCACAGTCTCTACCGAAATAAGGGCGACGGCACGTTTACCGACGTAAGTGTCGCGTCCGGAATTGCCGCTTCCAAAAATAGCTACGGGCTTACCGCTGTGGCAGGCGACTTCGACGATGATGGCTGGCCCGATATCTATCTCGCCTGCGACTCGACGCCCAGCCTGCTCTTCATGAACAATCATGACGGAACTTTCCGTGAGGAAGGCGCCATCCGCGGCAGTGCTTATGGAGAAGATGGCCAAGAACAAGCCGGGATGGGTGTCGCCGTAAACGATTACGATCTCGATGGCCGCCTCGATATATTCAAGACGAACTTCGAAGGCGACACTCCCGATCTCTATCACAATATGGGCAAGGCCAATTTTGAAGAAGCCAGCCGAAGAGTCGGCTTGGCGGTAGAAAACCGGTTTGTGTGCTGGGGCGCGGGCATCGCCGATTTTGACAACAATGGAATGCCTGACCTGTTCATGGTCGCGGGACATACTTTTCCTGAGATCGAAAAAGCGCATGCCGAATTTCCCGCCAGGGACCCGCGAATCCTGTTTCGCAATTTGGGCAAGGGAAAATTTGAAGAGGTAACGGATCAGGCTGGAGCGACGCTGCTGGAACCGCACAACAGCCGGGGCTGCGCATTCGGAGATTTCGACAACGACGGGGATCTCGACATACTCATTGTCAATCTCAACGAGCCCCCGTCACTGCTGAGAAATGAAGTCACTGGCGGAAAGTCATGGCTCAAAGTAAAGCTGATCGGCACCATTTCCAACCGTAGCGCTATCGGCGGACGCGTCGTGGTAAAGACGACGGACTCGACGCAGACCCAGGAAGTGCAGAGTCAATCGAGTTTTTTGTCTTGCAATGATTTTCGCCTGCATTTTGGCTTGGACCAGGCCAGGAGCGCGGAAGTCAAGATTCGCTGGCCCAATGGCGAGTGGCAGGCCCTGTCAAACGTGCCCGCAAACCAGTTGCTCACAGTGAAAGAAGGAACAGGCATCGTTCCCAGTTTAGGCTGGGGTGCCCCACGAACCACTTAAGACTCCGGACGCCAGTGAACGACCCGCTTTTACCGCGGAGTCTTCGGATCAAGTTGTTGCCGCGTGACTTCGTCCGGGGCGAAAACTTGTTTTCCGGCTTCCTGCTGGCTTGATTTCTGGCTACGCAAACGTTGGAATTCCAGGAAAGCATTCTTCTGCTCTGCCTCGTGGCCCAGCATCCCCTGCACTTGCGAAAGCCGATACCACGAAACTTCGTTTCCGGGATCTAGTGCGGTGGCTCTTTGCAGGTGTGGCAGTGCCAATTCCGGTTTTTGTTGCGACATGAGAACCGATCCTAATCCGAGTTGCGCCTCTTCGAAGTCTGGATGGTATTGCAGGGCCAGCTCAAAAAGTTTCTGGGCATCGTCAAACTCTCCTGCGTCGCGATGTATTTCTCCCAGTTCGTAGGCGGCATTGGCGTTGCCCGGATCAAGCTCCAGTTCCTGCGCAAATTCCTTGGCCGCTGCGGGTATGTCGGCGGGCGTATTATTTTGACGAGAGCGGGCCAATAGTGTTCTTCCCAGGCGATAGTGGATGCCGGGACGCTGCGAATCCGCGGTGAGCACCTGCCGGTATTCGCTGATGGCGGCGTCGTTCGATCCCTGGCTTTCGTAGGCCTCCGCCTCAGCCTGGTGCCTCCATACCGAGGCCGGAGCCGCCTGCGCCAGTTGCTGCATGTTAAGAAAAGCGAAGTTTCCGAAGATTCGCCCAGTATGATAAAGAATCTCAGGATCTTTTGGGTAGAGGCGATTCAGCTCCAGCGCTACCTCCACCGCCTTACTGTCCTGCCCCAGGCCGGTGTAGGCGCGCAAAAGCTGGAGGCCGCACATACGTTTGGTCGGAGAATCGGCGGACTGGCGAAATCCCTTATCTAACCCCGGTAACGCTTCGCTGTATCGGCCCAACTCGGACAGTGACATCGCTAATAGTGATGCCGTCTTCGGAAGAGTCGGTTTAAGCTTTAAAGCGTGGCGCAGCGCAGAAACGGCTGCCTCATATTTTCTTTCCTGGAAATAGATCACCCCAAGGTTGGCGTGCACCTCGGGGACGCCCGGTTCAAGTTCCCGGAGCTTTTCGAATGCCGTCTCGGCCTCGGCGTAGTTTGCCTGTGCAAGGGCACGCTGTCCCTGCTCGGAGTATTTCTCAACCAGGTCCTCGGCCATCCCGTGCACCTGGGCGGCGAAACCCCAGATTAGTGCCAGCCTGCAGACCCAACGAACTCTAGCGAGCGAAATCACCAAGCGCGAGTGTACCTCAAAAAAAATCCGCCAGGCTGGACACACCCGGCGGATTTCAAATTCAAACTAATGCCTAAAACACAATCTTTCCTCCCAGTTGCAGAATTCGGCCGGGCCGGGCTGCGATAACCTTTCCGTAGGCTGTGTCGTTGGGATTATTGTCCACCGGCGCGCCAATCGAAGTAGCGGTCGACGGATCGTATCCATATTGAGCGTGGTTGAACAGGTTGAACGCCTCAGCACGGAACTGGAAGGCAACTCGCTCGGTGAACTTGAAGTCTTTACCGATGCCCATGTCCCAGTTGTTGATTCCTGGGCCGCGCAGGATGTCGCGCCCGCTGTTGCCGAACTGACCCGCTAGCGGTTGTACGAAACAGGCGGTGTTGAAATACTCAGTGATGCTCTTGTGGAATCCGCTGTTGGGATTGCATCCGGGCACCAGATTAGCTCGCTGGGTAAAGGTAGTAAGTAAGTTCAGCTTGTCTGCGGCCAGAATCGAGTACGGGAAACCTTTCTGGAAAGTCGTAATGGCGGTGACCTGCCACCCGCCGACCGCCAGGTCAGCCGCGCGGTTCATGTTGGCGCCAAAATGCCTGCCTCTGCCCACCGGCAATTGGTACACCAGGCTGGTGACGAAACGCTGGTTGACGTCAAAATCCGAACGTCCGTAATCGAGAGCCGGATCGTGCTCATTCATGTGTCCAGCGAACGCGTTGGTAGAGCCCACACCGGCCGCTGCCGACTTGTCGTCCAGACTCTTCGCCCAGGTGTAAACCGCGACCAGTGCGATCGAACTGGAGCGGCGTTCCAGCTTCACGTTGCCGGCATTGTAGTTGGAATATCCGTTCCACTGACTGCCCAGGAAACCGTTCGCCGAGGTGATGTTTGCAAATGGCCGGCGCGCTGCCACAGGGCAATCGCCAGTGGTGGGGTCGCCGCCTGTAAGAGGGTCACACAACGCCGGATTTGCCGGCGCCAGGCCCTGGCCGTAGTTAGTCCGGTTGAGCAGGTGGGTTCCTTTGTTACCGACGTAGTTCACTTCCAGCGTCGTGTTTTTCGCTAGTTCGCGTTGCACCGAGAGAGACCATTGCTGCACGTACGGATTTCTGGGGAATTCCGAGATGATCACCGCGAAGAACTGGCTTCCATCCACATAGCTGCCGTCAGGCCGCGGCACGACCTGATGAAGCGGCACTGCCGGGAACATATTGTCAGTCAACTTCGGCAGAGTCGGGTCTGTGGTTGGCCCGGGGGAAGCGCGCACCACAAAGGGATAGATGTCGCCGGAATCATCAATCTCACGGGTTTCTGCGGAATCAAAGAAGATGCCGTAGCCGCCTCGCACCACGGTTTTGTCGCCCAATCGATAAGCGAAACCAATCCTCGGCGCAAAGGGCTTTTTTGACGCAGCCGCGGGATTGTTCCTGCCGCAAAATCGGTAGAAGCCGTTGCCGTCGGGCGCGATCGGGCCACCCAGGCCGGGTACGTCTGCACTCCCGAGGTTTTTATCGGCATAACACAGACCACCGCGTGGGTTCGCACGATCGAACCAGAACATCTTGTTGTCCTGCTCGAAAGGCACCGTGCGGTAATCCCATCGCAACCCCAGATTCAGGGTAAGACGGGGCGTAATTTTCCAATCGTCTTGCACATAAGGAGCGAAATACTGGAAATGATACTGGTTGAGATTGCCGGCTACATTGGTCGGGCTGAACGGTCCCGGCTGGAACGTCGAAGCGTCGTGATAGTACCCGAGTAGAAAGTCAGCCACGGAATTACCGGTTCCGCACTCCCCGGACGCTGTCGTACAACCCCCGCCGTTGGAAGTGATCGTGTCGTTGTTGAAGTTGAAGCTGCCGAGGAAATCAGCCGACAGGTCTCTTTTTTGTACCCAGCGGCGGTAATCAAAGCCCACGGCGATTGTGTGCCTGCCACGAGTCATTGAAAGTGAATCGGAAAATTCCCAGGTGGGTATGTCACTGGTGGTCGTGTCGTTTCCCTGACTTCCGAAGTTGGTGCTGTTAATTCCCTGGAGACCGATTCCAGGATAAAGGCGAGCATAGTCTGGCAGATTGGGGAACACACCGGTGAGCCCGAGTGCGGATACGTCGCCGCTGGGAGCGGGTATTCCTCCCTGTATCGAACTTGGCTCAAGCCTGCCGAATCGGAAATTATTAACCAGACTATGAGTGATGGGAACGGTGTGAGAAATCATCCAGCTTTCGGATTTCTCATTGAACGTGCCGATTCCGAAGGGAAGTGAAACTGAACCGTTGATGTTCTGGTTTTCGTAGGTCGCAGTGGTATAGCGAAAAAACACTGAACCTAAGCGGCCCAATTGCTGGTCGAGCTTGTAAGTCTGCTGATTCACCGTGTTCGGCAAAGTGGTGGTCAGACGATAGTTTCCATGACAATCACCGCTGAAGCAGTTGGGCGCGGGAAAAAGTCCGGCCGCGATTTCGACCTGCGCCAGGCGCGAAAAACTCCCGGTCGGAATCATATTGCCGGGAAACGGTGCGCCGGTGCTGGGGTCGATGGGCATGCAAAAAGTGGTCGCGCTCGGAATGCAACCGGCGGTGACCGGGGTCAGGCCCGATCCTGAAAAATCTCCTCCGAGTTCGGCTGGACTGGGAACGTTGAAAGTGTCTTGATTGATTCCATTTCGAATACGCCAGCCCTCGTAGTTCACCAGGAAAAATGTCTTGTTGCGGCCATCGTAAACTTTTGGAATATAGATCGGACCGCCCAGCACGAAGCCAAACTGATTTTGTCGGAGTTCAGGATTAGCAGATTGAAAAGGCGCTTTAGCGTCGAAGGCGTCGTTCCGCAGAAATTCAAATGCAGTACCGTGGAGCTGATTACTGCCGCTCTTGCTCACGATGTTGACTTGATTGGCGCTGAATCCATATTCGGCAGAGTAAGTTTCACTTTGTACTTTAAATTCCTGGATGGCGTCTTGCGACAGGATGACTGCCGGGGTGTTCAAAGCGGTGTCCGTGTTGACCAGGCCGTCCAATGTGTAATTGTTGGAAGTCGGCCGTCCGCCGTTGATGCTGATTGCATTACCCTCTCCCTGGCGCATCTGGCCTTGTTCGCCGGTGGTCTGCACGGCGCCTGCGCCGATGAATAACAGGTTCAGGAAATTGCGGCCGTTGAGGGGCAGTTGCTCTACCTGCTGCTGGCTGACGAGCTGAGCGACGGCCGCGCTGTCCGTATCGAGAGATACCGCGCTGGACTGAACCTCGACCGTCTCCGATACCTGGCCCGGTTTCATGGTGACGTTCACGCGGGCCTGTTGAGCGACTGCCAGGATGATGTTGTCGGCTATAGCTTTTTGGAATCCGGGAGCGGCAACAGTTACGCTGTAGGTTCCCGGCGCCAGATAGGGCGCCGTAAAGTCTCCATTGCTACCCGATTCGACGTGGGTAGCTACGCCTGTGGCAACATTGGTGACATCGACCTTTGCCGCGCTCACAACTGCGCCTGAATTATCGGTTACGGTTCCCAGGATGGTACCGCTGGCGCCACCTTGTCCGTAAAGCACGCCCGCTGCCCCAATGACAAATAGACACACCACCAGACTATGGACTTTCATGGTCGCAATCCTCCTGTGCCTCTTGGACACTGAGCGGTCAACATGGACTGGGGACTTTGCTGTAAAACGCCCCTGCTCTGACTGGCGCACTTTAGCCAGCGGCGATTCGGGTTGTCAAGAAAATAGTGAACTTATTTCTCTATTGAATTATCGGGGCGTGAAAAACTCAAAGCACATTTCGGTTATTAAATTGTGGACTGAAATCGCGGCCCGAGATTTGGCCACGCTACCTCTGTAGGCGAAAGGTAGTAGGCCAAGCTATATTCTCTTAGGCGTTCATCGCCACCCAGACGAGGCACAAGCGAAATTGACACGCTCAGCTCCCAAACGGCTTTATTTAATTCCAGTACTTTCGAAGGCCCTCGACATTCTTGAGCTATTGCAGGGTGAACGGAATCCTCTTGCGCTCGAAGCCATCTATCAACGGACTAACATTTCGAAGACCACGGTCTACCGCATTCTGAAAACCTTTGTGCACCGGGGCTACCTGGCTCAGTCGCAGGACGGGCTTTATCGCCTGGTGGCGCGCCCCAAGAAAGCCCGGTTCGGCTTCGGAAGTCAATCCGCGGAAATGCCTTTCTCGGAAGCCGTTACCGACAGCCTGAAAGCTGCCGCTTCCGCAGCCGGTGTAGACCTCGTCGTGCTCGACAATCGTTACGACGGTCCCACTGCACTGAATAATGCGGATGAGTTCGTTCGCAATCGAGTGGACCTCGTGATCGAATTCCAGATCGATCAGCATGTCGCGCCGGTCCTGGCGGACAAAATCGATTCTGCCGGTATCCCGCTGATTGCGGTAGATATACCGCATCCCCACGCTACCTTTTTTGGGGTCAACAACTATCGCGTGGGCTTTGAGGCTGGAGAATGCCTGGCGGAATATGCCAAAAAAATGTGGAACGGCAAAGTTCGATGGGCTCTGGGATTGGACATCGACGAAGCCGGTCCGCTGGTTCGGAGTCGTGTCACCGGAGCGTTCGAAGCCATTCGCTCCCGCCTGCCGGGGATTCCGGCAGAATTTCAGGTTCGGATGGACGCTCGCGGCTTACGTGAAAAGAGTTGCCAGGTGGTTCTGGATTTTCTCCGGCGTCATCCCAAGGATCGCGGCATTCTGATTGCCGCCGCTACCGATACCAGCGCACTGGGAGCCGTGGAGGCGGTGCGCGAGCTGAAGCGAGAGAAGTATGTCGCAATCATTGGACAGGATTGCATTCCCGAAGCACTAACGGAACTTTCGCGCACGGACAGCCCTCTGATCGGCTCTGTTTCCCACGAAGCCCAAAGCTACGGTCCGCGCCTGATCCACCTGGGCCTTTCAATCCTCAGCGGACATCGCGTCTCTCCATACAACTATGTGGAACACAGACTTGTGACCGGGTCCTGGTCGCCAGGCACAGCCAAGACGGCATAGCAAGATCTGGGCCAGGCTCGGTTTGCCTCACATGCCTCCCGAAGTTCTCTGATAGAAATTGTTGCCCTATTGCATTCCTAGAGTATGATTACTGCGACTTTCGGCGCGGTGGGAGTGCCTGCCGATGGGCAGATCGTAACCTGCGTTCCGAGACAATTCCTGGTGGGAGCATCTTCAATGCAGGTCAAGACCAGTTTGAGATATTTGGAAGACCGTTGGGATGAGCAGGTAGCTCGCGGTCTCGACCAGCCTGACCTCCTGCGTTATCGCTCAAATCTGCTGGGCTCCGATCTTCGCATTACCAATTTTGGAGGAGGAAACACCAGCTCGAAAATCCAGCAAACCGATCCGCTCAGCGGTAAACAGGAAGAGGTTCTCTGGATCAAGGGCAGCGGAGGCGATCTCGGCAGCATCAAGATCACGGGGTTGGCTGCGTTGTATTCAGAAAAGTTGTTGAGCCTCGCGCACAAATATCGCGGCGTTGAATACGAAGACGAAATGGTAGACGTGTATCCGCTATGCGGCTTCGGCAAAAACAGCGTCGCTACGTCGATCGATACTCCGCTCCACGGTTTTCTGCCCTTTCCTCACATCGACCATTTGCACCCCGACTGGGGCATCGCACTCGCAGCCTCTGCGAACGGACGCGAAAAGATGGAAGAGTTCAACCGTCAGTTTGATCATCATCTCATTTGGGTCCCATGGCAGCGTCCCGGGTTCGAATTGGCCATGATGTTGCGCAATGCGGTGCAGGAAAACCCTGACTGCGACGGTGTGGTTCTCGGCGGACACGGCCTGTTCACATGGGGAAATACCCAGCGCGAATGCTACGAAAATACGATTTCGATCATCGATCAGCTGGGACAATTTGTTGTGGGCCATGTGGAAAAGAAAGGCGCCCAACTATTCGGTGGTCCGCAATTCGAAGCGCAGAGCCTCCGGCGAGACCTCGCGCTCGATATCTTTCCGTTCTTGCGCGGCAGAGTTTCAGGAGCTCGACGCATGATCGGAAACTTCAGTGACATTCCAGAAGTTTTGCGCTTCGTGAACTCGGTGGACGCAAAAGCACTGGCACATCTGGGCACGAGCTGTCCGGATCATTTCATCCGCACTAAAGTCCGCCCGCTGTTTGTTCCATGGACGCCCGGGCCCAACCTGGAGGGATTGCGAGAGCAGATTGATTCCGCGCTGCAGAATTACCGTAAGGAATACGCGGAATACTTCAAGTCTTTTGCTCTACCCGATTCTCCCGCGATGCGCGATCCCAACCCCACCGTAGTCCTGATTCCGGGGATCGGCATGTTCAGTTTTGGCAAGAGCAAAACTGAAGCACGGTTGACTGGTGAGTTCTACATAAATGCCATTCATGTGATGGAAGGCGCAACCTCGCTGGACACGGGGGAAGTGCCGGTGACGTTGCCACAGGCAGGCGCGGCGGCTCCTACAAGCGCTTTCACTGTGCACACCAACTATGTGGCGCTGCCTCCGTCGGAAGCCTTCCGCATCGAATACTGGAAGCTGGAAGAAGCCAAGATCCGCCGGCTGCCTCCGGAGAAGGAACTCAGCCGACACGTGGTTTTGATTGTAGGTGGCGGCAGCGGTATCGGTCGTGAGGCGGCTCTGTTGGCGGCTGAACGCGGTGCCCACGTGGTGGTTGCGGACAGGGACCTCGAGGCAGCAAAGAAGGTCGCCGACGAAGCCAGGACCGTCGCGGGAAAAGAAGGTGGACTTGCTTTAGCGGTGGACATCCGTCGCCGGGAGGTCATCCGGCAGAGCCTGCGTGAACTGATTGCGGTTTATGGAGGGCTGGACATCCTGATCAATACCGCCGCGCTTTTCCCCTCATCTAAAGATGGACAAATTGGCGACGAACAGTGGGGAGTAACGCTCGATATCAATGTGACGGCAAATTATCTTTTGGCAGATGAAGTTGCTCACATAATGAAGGATCAGAATCTTGACGGCTCGATAGTCCTGACCAGTTCGGCCAATGCCGTCGTAGCGAAACGCGGCAGCGAAGCCTACGATGTGAGCAAAGCCGCGCTCAGTCATCTGGTAAGAGAGTTGGCGATTTCGCTCTCGCCTCGGATACGGGTGAATGGCATCAGCCCGGCAACCGTGATCAAGGGATCCACCATGTTTCCTCGCGACCGGGTAATCGCATCATTGAAGAAATACGAAATTCCCTTCGACGATGCCGCCAGCGAAGACCAGTTACGGACTTTGCTGGCCGAGTTTTATGCCAAACGCACGCTTACCCATCGCCCCATCGACCCCAAGGATTGTGCCGAAGCGATCCTGTTTTTAGCTGGACCGAAATCGCCTTGTACAACCGGCCACATAGTGCCGGTAGATGGCGGACTTACCGAGGCTTTTCTGCGATGAATGATGGAGCGCGCGACCGGGTACTGAGGGAAAGGCCGACGCTGGTAGCTGTGGATTTGGGTGCCGAAAGCTGTCGTGTTTCCTTGTTACGCTGGGTCGACGACCATCCTGAAATTCGATTGGTTAACCGTTTTGCCAATTCCGCGAGTGACCGCGGAGATGGCCTCCGTTGGGACATCGCGGCAATTTGCGCTGGTGCAGATGAGGGATTGCGAACCTGCGCCCACCTTGCACCCGAAGGAATTGACGGGATTGGAGTGGACGGTTGGGCTGTCGATTATGTTCGCTTAGGGTCGAGCGGGCAACCGGCGGGTGATCCTTTTTGCTACCGAGACGAACGTAACCTGGCAGCGATGGCTCAAGTTCACTCCCGCATTTCGCCAGAGCGTCTGTACGAGATTACTGGAACTCAGATTATTACCTTCAACACGCTCTACCAGTTAAGCGCGGATCCTCGGGAACTTCAAGATCTTCCCTGGATAAATTTGCCTGAGTATCTTCTGCACCGCTGGGGTGCGCGGCGCGTGTCTGAATACACCAACGCAACGCACACGCAGTTGCTTAACGTAAAGGATCAGTGTTGGTCGCCCGAAATTTTCAATGCTGCTCGATTGACAATGGATAATGCACCATCATTAGTAAATCCTGGTACCGACGTTGGTCAGCTGAAAGGCGCACTCGCTTCTCTTCCAGCATTAAACAATACAAGGCTGATCGCCCCCGCGTGTCATGACACCGCATCCGCTATTGCCGGTATTCCAGCGCAAGGCGATGACTGGGCTTTTATCAGCTCGGGGACGTGGTCACTGGTGGGTTGTGTGCTCCAATCCGCCTGCCTCAGTGAAGCGGCGCGTAGCGCCAACTTCAGCAACCAGGGCGGGGTGGCGGGCAAGATCTACTTCCTTAAGAACGTGAACGGGATGTGGATGTTACGCCAGTGCATGGAGCACTGGCGATCACAAGGAAAAGTGTGGACAGTTGACGAATTACTCGACTCCTCCGCGAACCTTAGCCGTCCGGATGCGCTGCTCGACGTTGACGATCCCGATCTGTTGTTGCCAGGAGATATGCCGGCACGCATCAATGCACAGCTGAAACTCAAAGGCCACGCTCCTCTTCCTGAAAACGAAGACATGGCCGCAACTATGACGAACCTGATTCTCCAGAGCCTCGCTGCCCGCTACGCGGCAGTCTTGAAGAGCGCTGCCAGCATTTCAGGAAAAACCTTGAAGCGGCTCTACATCGTCGGCGGTGGGAGCAAAAACACACGGCTGAACCAGTTGACCGCCAAAGCGACCGGGCTAGAAGTTTTTACCGGTGCCACGGAAAGTGCAACTGTTGGCAATTTTGCGATTCAATTGGCGGCGCTTTCAGGAAACTATGTCGATGGCGTGGGAGTGACAGCGACCTCAGTTGCAGAGTGGGCGAGCCGTCTGTCACCTCTATCGAGCGATATTCGAGAACGCTCCCCTGGAGGCGCTATTCCCGCCCAAAAAGAAGAAGGCTCTCAACGGCCGGATGGAAAGGCATTGGCATGACGGAAAAACAAGAAAGTCTCATACATAGCGCACTCGACAATTTTAAGATCGAGTTACCCTCTTGGGGATTTGCCAACACCGGAACTCGGTTTGGAAAGTTCATTCAGCTCGCCGCCGCGGTAACAACTGAAGATAAGTTCAGCGACGCGGGCCAGGTGCATGCATTGACTGGAGCTTGTCCTACTGTGGCCCTGCATGTCCAATGGGACCTTCCCAACGGCTTGAAAGATATTGCCCAAGTCAAGCGTCTGTCCGAACAATATGGAGTGCAACCCGGCTCAATCAATCCTAATGTTTTTCAGGATCAGGAATACAAGTACGGATCGGTCGGTAACCCTGATCCGGCAATTCGCAGGCGGGCTCTGGATCATATTCTGGCTTGTGTAGCCATCGCAGATGCTCTCGAGTGTCGCGATATTTCTCCCTGGTTTGCGGACGGTTCCAACTATCCCGGAACGCAGAGCATTAGAAATAGAATCGGATGGTTCGAAGAAGCGCTGAAAAAAGTGCATTCTGCCCTGACTCCAAAGCAACGTCTTCTGGTCGAATACAAACCTTTCGAGCCTGCTTTTTATCACACTGACATTGCCGACTGGGGAATGGCTTTCCTGTTAGCCCGTAACGCAGGTCCGCAAGCCTACGTTCTGGTGGACACGGGTCATCATTATCAGGCCCAGAATATCGAACAGATTGTCGCCTGGCTCCTTCATCACAAGATGATTGGGGGCTTTCATTTCAACGACCGCCGATACGCCGACGACGATTTGACTTTGGGATCCATTGATCCTCACCAGGTATTCCGTATCTTCCACGAGATTCACACGTACGCCTGGGAAACTGGCGAATTCGCCGACGTGGCTTACATGATCGACCAAAGTCACAACCTCAAGGGCAAGATGGAAGCCATGATTCAGACGGTCTGTACCGCGCAGGAAATCTACGCCAAAGCAGCCATCGTGGACCACGCGCGCCTCGCTCCCCTGCAACAGAGTTGCTCGTTGGTGGAAGCCGAGGAGACTCTTCGAGAAGCGTTCTGGTACGACGTTCGGCCGGTGCTGCGCGAATGGCGGCGCAGTCACGGTCTGCCGGAAGACCCGATGCAGGCGTTCCGCGAGAGTGGCTATCTGGAGCGAATCACGAAGGAACGCAAAGACCGCAATGCAGTTTCTGTGACCACCTACGCGTAGGGGGAGTGAGCTACCGGCGCGTGAGCCTACTGCGTCGCGGGCGCATTCTGAATCAATTCAGAGTCAAGAGTAATATTTATTTCGTCGCCTACGGCAGGATTGCTTGTAATCCCAAAATCCTTTCGATCGATCTTTGTGCTGGCCGATGCGCCCATATGAAGGTTCCCCTTCGGATCCTTTATTGGAGCGGTGGGGCCGTCAACGTCGAGCACAACCTCTTTGGTAACGCCGTGGATGGTCAGGTCACCGGTGATCTTCAGCTTGCCTGGGCCGGCTGACTCAGTTCGTTTGGACTTGAACGTGATCGTGGGAAACTTCTGAACGTCCAGAAAATTGGGACTTCGCAAGTCGTTGTCACGCATGTCCACGCGAGTATCTACCGTGGACGCATCAATCGTCGCTTCGAGCGAAGTCTTAGTTGCATCCGACGGATCATAGCTCGCGCTTCCACTAACCTTCTTGAATTCGCCCCGAACCGTGGAAATGCCCAGGTGACGAACAGCGAAGAAGGCTGCAGAATGCGCCGGATCCATCCTCCAGGTCGTTAACTGAGCAAAAGCGGAGGGGATGAAGAGAATAAGAGCAAAAGAAACGAGCCACTTTCGAATCAAAACATCCTCCTGAATTTCGTGCAGTTGAATTGTGGTAATTCCTGAATTCTACAGATGTAAGTGGAGTACATAGCAAATTCATGGCCCCATCACTTGTTGAATTTTCACCGGCCCCAGCAATCCCGATTCCTGCAGCGGCGAGCTCGCTTTGTATGGTTTGACATCCGCAAATGTATATTTGGTAGTCGCATCCGGTTGTTGGTCGCCGATCAGCCGGTTCACCCACGCATTCGTGACCCTGATGGTAAATTGGTTGGCTCCTGGCTTGAGGGCGCCGGTCACATCCAGCCGATAAGGCGCATGCCAGACAATACCCTCTGACTTTCCGTTGACCACTACCTCTGCAAGGTTCTTCACATCACCGAGATCGAGTAAAAGCTTTGCTCCGGGCTTAAACCAGTCAGCGGAGGCCTGAACCGTTTTCGTGTAGGTGCCAACGCCGGAGAAATATTTCACTCCTTTATCATTGTTGTCACTCCACGAAGCGAGTTTGTCCAACGTTACTGACGGCGGTGCGCCTCGACCGGGTTGAAACTCTACCTTCCATGACCCATCCAGTGTTACCAACTGTGTCTCTGATGCTTTTGGCAATATCCGGGAAGGGCTAGCCGCCGGCTTGCGGAATATTACGAAAACGGTACCCCAGGGTTCGAGATGAAGCGGGACGGTCGTGTGGCCACCGCTGATCTGGTAGGACGCAGGCTCCGATTTCCCCGTCTCCGCGTACCACAATTCCGGCTCCCTGCCGGTTATGCGAAAGCTCGCGTCTACGGTCTCATCGCGGTCGTTGCGGTTGTCCAGAAAATAGATGTCAGCATCGGGGAGCTTGCGATGCACAAACAGAATCCTGGTATCGCGCTGCGGCTTGGAGTGATCGAAATCAGGGACTATGTTCAATGCCTTTAGTGCCGCTTCGGCATTCTGGCCAGCATAAACTTTGCCTTTGCCCACCGTGTGCACACCAGTTCCGTCGCCGAACAAATCATCGTTCAGTTTCTTGAATTCAGCGGCATCGTCGGCCAGGCTAGGAGTGCCGGTCGGCTTCGCCCCTGCCACCACAGCACCCTGTTCTACCAACTTATGGATGGCGCGCAGCACCGGCAGCGACATGTGTTTGCTATATGGATCGAGCGCCAGCAAACCATACGTCATGCCGCTAGGGGTCGTGATTCTTCCGTCCGCCGCACTTAACTCGTGGATTAGTCCGTCGGCATTGATGTAATCAAAGCCATAACCCGCAGGCACATCGGGAGACTTCTCGTTAAAGATTGCCGTGAGGTTCGAATCCTCACCGTAAAAGTAAATAACATCGGCGGCAAAACGTCCTTGTTGCAATAAGTATGAGCTCCGCGCCAGGTAATCGACCCACGCGCCCGCCTGTTCAGCCCAGGTTTCGTTGCGATTGAACCACTGCCCGAAGGGGCCAAGGGTTAAACCGGGAGCTTTGTCCAGCAGCGGTTGATGTGCAGATTCGTGAATGACAAAACGATTGATTCCATTCAGCAGTTCCTGGTCGGCGGTCGGCTTCAATGTCGCTGGCGACCACGCCCATGGAGCAGCCCCCGCGGTCAGAGATTCCGCCGCCACCAGATTCTGCCCGTAGATGTGCGCCACGGATGCCGACTCACGGTCATCCGCGTTGTAACCGAATTGTTCTTTGTTCACGCCCGGTACTTGCGTCCACATCGCACTCATCGGGACTTCAGCCAGCTTCTTAACTTCCATGCCATCGGCCACGAAGGCTCGTCCGCTCTCATGCGATTCTGAATAGTGACCGATGCCCCGTTCTTTCAGCGATGCCTGCACCTGCCCGTAATGTTCATCCGCGATCAGATCGGCAATTGTCTTTCGGAAGTCCCACAAAAAGTTGTCGCTCGCTTGTGCGCTTTCAACCACACGCCCGGTCAAAACCGGCATCCAGGGCGCAGGATCATAGCCGCGCCGTTTTTTGAACTGGGTCAGCATGTCATCTGTCCAGTTCTGCGAACCTGCCTCCCAGCTATCCGTGATCACGAAGCGAATGCCTCGCTTGCCCATGTAATCCTCGCCCACCGTTTCCTTGTAGCTGTCCAGATAGCGGTTCATGTACTTCTTGACGAAGCCTCCGTTCAGTTTGTCCACTTCCAGGCCGGTCGCTTCCGCGGTCGCGGGATGGTTTGTGATCCCCAGAAGTGAATATCCGAAGCGAAGAACTACCCAGTTGCCCGCCGGAGGCGTCCATGCAAGCATTCCGTCGGAAGACATCTTCGACGTTAGGTCGATCACGTCCTTTTTGGAAACGACGTCGCTGCCCGAGATTGCGGGCGTCGCAAATTCGTAGAGGTCGTTCACCGGGGTGAAGGCGGCCTTTTCTTCGAAGCGGTTAACGCGCGCTCCGGGATAAAGGTTTAGCTCCGCAATCTCGTAGTCGGTCGGGGGCGGGCCGATTTTCATTCCCAGAGATTCAGGATCGATGCCGGCCGCCCAGGCTGGAACTGGAGGCGGCGGAGTGCGTTTAAATACGACGCGGAAATACTTTGCGCGGACCGGTGCGAAAGCAAGCGTGTGCTCCGGGGCGCCGCCCTCCGGTAGCTTCACAATCGTTCGAAAAGTTTGTCCGTCGCCGCTGGCCTCGAGTGACTTCTCCGGGTTTGCGATTCCAGCAACCATCGCGGTGATGAAATCAACACTCTTGGTGACGATGCTGAGGGACTGGATGGTCTGCGGCTCAGTAAATTCATACTGGATCCAGGAACTCTCCCCAGGGTTTGGGATTGGGAGTTTGGTCGTCTTTTCCAGGTCCCCGTCGCTGAGCACCTTTGCATCTGGATTGCCGGCGCTCGCAGTTATTTTTGGCTGCAGCGATGCAAACGGTACGTCGGTGTCAGCCCTGCGGTATGCAATGACTGCGGCGTCGGCATAGAACTGGGGCGGCGCCGGAGCGCCTGCGGGCGCAGCCAAAAGGTCACGCACTCCAAGATTCTGAAACGCTCCGGTGTTAGTCGGCGGATGGGCTAGTGACCCTTTGAATGGTCTGCCGCCTTCGACGTAAGTCTCACTCCAAACATACTTCTTCATCCCCTCCGACGCCGGGACCCACGGCCCTCCGGTCTCGCTCCATCCCGGAGAACCCGCAATCGCTTCCTCCATGCCCAGTTGATCGGCGAGGGTGGTTGCGTACTTAAAAGCATCCTTCCACTCCGGAGTCATATACGCGAGTCGATGATCCACGACCTGCGGGGTGGCCAGGGCGGCATCGAAATTTTGAAATCCGCGCAGTCCTACGCGATGCATCCATTCCAGATCCAGCTTGATGCCTTCCTTGCTGATGTTGCCATTCATCCAGTGCCACCACACCATTGGTTTGGCGGGATCGGGTGGCTGCCGGAAGCCCTGCTCCAGGGCATCAGTCGAACTCTGTCCTCTCATCCAGGCGGTCATGGATGTCAATACGAATCCGATTGCGAACAAGCGGAGCACCGAGGTTCGGTATCGCTTCATGGCAATAATCCTTTGTCAGATTTTTCGAAACGGAAAAGAATGAGCTGGTTGAATTCCGCTAGCAGAAGACATCCACGTCGCGGTCTGAATACCAGACAATGTCCTCACTCAAACAACCTCGGGTTAGCAGGATGCCGCGCAACTTTATCCAGCCGCGAGGACACTGTCAAGAATAATGAATATATTTACCTATTGAATTCTGTCGTTGCTATTCTGCGTCTAATCCAACTCGCGCTGGATGACAACGCTCTATCGCTGAATGATGAAACTGTAGGACCCTGGCTCAGCTTGATAAATTGAGCTTCGATCGCTGCGAAGAACTGGAGAGAGTCCGTTGCTTTGCCGAATGTCCTTGCCTGCTTCCAGGATTCGGGTTGTGACATCGCCAGGAAAGTCGAGCAGGGCCTTGGTGTTCGGAGGGACCACGACATCCCAGGTCGTGGTCGGTCCGTCAACCTTCCAGTTTGATGTGATCGCCCCATACGGCGAATCGTAAGTCGCCTTGACCTCACCGAGGGAGGCATCGAACTGGGGATGCAGCACAATGCGATGAAATCCGGGATCCTCGGTCGACTCGTCAATCCCCGCGGCATAGCGGTAGAGCCATTCCGCGACAGCGCCGTAGGCATAGTGATTGTAGGAATTCATGGAGGGGTCGCCCATCATCTGGTCGCCGTTCCAGCGTTCCCACATGGTCGTGGCGCCATGCTCGATCATGTAGCCCCACGAGGGATAGGTGTTCTGCATCAGCAATCGGTAAGCGATGTCGCTGTGACCGCTGTTGCTCAACTCGATCATCAAATAAGGTGTGCCGAGAAAACCGGTTGTGAGATGCCAGTCGTGGGTTTTGATATCGTCAACCAGCTTTTGAACGGCGATGGCGCGCATGGATTGCGGCAACAGATTCATGTGCAACGCTAATACATAACTGGTCTGGCTGCCGGTTCCGACTTCGCCACCGGGTTTTACATACTCCTGATTGAACGCTGCTCGGACTTTTTCAAATACATCCTTATATTTCTGTTCCTCCGCCGGACGATCAAGCACCTGAGCCATCTGCATCATCAAAGCAGCGTCGTAGGCCCAGTACGCTGTCGCAATCAAGTCTTTCGACGTTTTGCTGCCGATGGCCAGCCAGTCTCCGTAGTCATTACCGCGCTCTTTCAACCAAAGCCAGTTCGGATTGGCGCCGGAGATATGCTCCATCCACCGTTCCATCGCCGGCCAGTTTTCCTCCAGTACACGCGTGTCCCGAAATTGCAGATAGGCCGACCAGGGGATAATGACTCCCGCATCCGCCCATCCGGCTACGCTGTCCGTGGTCGGTCCGACGCGGGGCGATACGTCGGTGAATGCCCCGGTAGAGCTTTGCGCATCCCGAATGTCGGTGGTGAACTTGTGTGAAAACGCCGCCAGGTTGGTGTTGAATGAAGCAGTTCGCCAGAAAACCTCGGCATCGCCCATCCATCCCAGACGCTCGTCGCGTTGGGGACAGTCCGTGGGAACACTCAGGAAATTTCCTCGCTGGCCCCAGAGAATGTTGCTCCACAACTGGTTTACGGTTTCGTTGGCAGTCTTGAACTGAATAGTGAAAGGCGCCGCAGTATAAAAGACGATGCCTTCGATCGCATCATGGGTCGGCGTTCCTGGATATCCGGTAAGCTCGACGTAGCGGAAACCGTGAAAAGTGAAGTGAGGCTCGTAGGACTCGCTTCCTTTTCCTCGCAGGGTGTAATTGTCCGTGGCTTCGGCGGTCCGCAGATTTTCAGTGTAAAGTTCGCCATCCGGTTTAAGAACTTCTCCAAAGCGTATCTGAACTTTTGTGCCGGCCTTCCCAGCGACGTGCAGCCGAGCCCAACCCACCATGTTCTGTCCGAGATCGAAGATATAAACTCCGGGTTTCGGACTGGTGACCGCCTTCGGCTTGAGAGTTTCATTTATCCTGATCGGCTGAAAATCCTGCGCCACCACAGGAGCGGGAGGAGCTTCTGCAATCACGGCAGCCCCCCAGCGCGAGTCCGGAAACGATGGCTGGTTCCAGCCATTCTGCTCCAGGCGAGCGTCGTAGGTTTCGCCGTTATAGATTTCCGAAGCGAGGATGGGAGACTGCGAGGTTTTCCATGATTCGTCACTGACCACCGAGTCGCGTGTCCCGTCGCTGTATTCGACCTCGAACTGCACCACTAGTCGCACTGGAGGCGGCCCGAAATTGTATCGAGTTTGCAACCAGCCCAGGCCATCGGCATACCAGCCTCCGCCGAGAATCGCGCCGATCGCATTGGCACCCTGCCGTACTTGCGACGTGACGTCGTACACCTGATAGACCACGCGCTTGCGATAGTCGGTCCAACCGGGCGCCAAAACGTCGTCGCCGACGCGCTGGCCGTTCAAATACAACTGGTAGCTTCCGAGGGCGGTCGAATAGATGCGAGCGCTGCGCACGGTCTTGGGAAGGTTGAAATTCTTTCTCAGCAAATTTACCGGCTGGGCGGGCCAGGGAGTGCCCAGCGGTTCCTTTCCGATCTCCGCTATCACGTTCGCGGCCGGCCACGATGAATCGTCGAAGGTTTGCGTGGTCCAGGCTTTATCAGATTGTGCCGCCCCCGTTTTCCAGTCGGACCCCGAAATGTAACGTTCGATTTTCCCGTCCGCCATCTGCACCCGGAGAAGGGCGATGAATCCCGCCTGCGGGGGCCTTTCATGATCTATCTGAACTATGGTTTCAGCGGCCAGCGAATTGGCGCCGGCGTTTAGAAGCTTGCCTACAGGTATTACGCGGAAATATCCCCAGGGATCCCGGGCGCGTCCAAACTTGCCCATCGGCGACTCGACCAGCACCTGTTTTCCGTTAACCCAGGCTGCAACATTGTCCTTGGCGGTAATGAACAGCGTCGCCTCTTTGGGTTTTCGCGCGAGTTTGAAAGTTAAGCGGAAATCGCGTTTGCCGGGGGTTGCATTAGTCAGCGCGTTGTCGCCGGCCGCCCAAATCCACTTCGGCGCCGATTCATAATCTCCGCGCTCCAGCGGCATGTCCCGGGTTATCCATTTCGCTTTCCAGTCAGATGCAGAGAGCAGCCCCATCTCCCACCAACTGGCCGGGCTGTAGGAAGAAGCCTGCCCCTGCGAATCCCAAACTCGCACCTGCCAGTAATAACGCTTGCGAGATTCGACTGCGGGACCGCCATAAGCTACGTTCACGGACTGGTCGGATTCGATGCGACCGCTGTCCCAAACGTCGGGCTGCGCAAGAGCCTCCGACGAACTAGCCACGCGAATCTCATACGCTGTTTGTCGGGCCCCGCGGCGAGCGTCTTGCATTTGCCAGGAAAGACGTGGACGCGTGATACCGATGCCCAGGGGCGTAGCCATCGATTCACAAAGAAGATGATTAGGAGGGTTCGATTCAGCCGTCTGACCCAGCATCGGCTGAGCCATTGACAGCGCGCCAATCAAGGAAAGCGCGAGGCCTATGGCATGAACCAAAGAATGGGGTTTGTTCCAACTCGCCGAAGTGTTTGTGATCCAGGTGGAATAAATCTGGCAACGCCGGACAACTGGGTCGATCGACATGCGGAAACTCTCCGATCCGTGAAGTTTCCGTATTGTACTTGTTCTTCATTTGGATTTACAAAATACTCCGGGAATGGTCATACATAGCAAAATCAAACGTTCCCGATGAGAGGTGAGCCCACCGGCTACCGTCCTGAATCAGATGCGCAAGCAGAAAGACGTTTTCTGCAAGACCAGGATTTCCGAAACTCCTGGAGGGAGGTCGAAGACCCATGTCTGAAAGATCGAGACATGGGCCGATCGCGCCAGTTTCGGGCCGTTATTTAATCGTCGTCGCGTTCGCCGGGTTGCTTGTCAAAGCCATACGTCCCGTCCCAGTGGTACTCTGCGAAACTGCCCGAGCCATTAACACGGGCGTGAAATCCGCTAAAGTCTCCAGTACCGTCCGAAAAGGTGCACAACGCCAGGTTTGTCACCAAATCGAGTGTGCAACGGCCAATCGCCCGGTTGCCGCTCCCGGCGTCGAGGACGATGTTGCTATCCAGCAATCCCGTCGAAGGAACCAGGGACTGAAAATAAAAGACCTTCGAGCCGACAGGAATCGCCGGCAGATTTGAGGTACTGATGGTGCAGAAAGAGCCAGCCTGCCCTGTGTACCCCAAGCAATTCTTCGTGACGTGGAGTCTTTTGTGTCCACTGGAGGACGCCGATGGTGGGGCCGCTCCCAAAGTCACGGCAAAAACGCCGAGGATCAGAAACAGGGCGAAGGCTGTCTGAGTGCAAATAGCTTTCATAAATCTCCTTTTGATTGATTGTTTGCAACTTAGTCAGAAACTACCGAGGGAGAAATCATGGATAGTAACTCCTTCAGCAGTTTCGAGGTCGAGGAGACACTGCTCTTCGTCCATGACTTTGGCAATGCAGGCAACGTCTATTGATATCTACTGCCGGTCAAAAGAAAGTCGGTCCGTAGCGCTATGAATTCAATGAGGTTGCAGGGCTACATCAAGTAGCTTCAGGCAGACGAGCGGGACTTGCCAACGGTGATTTCAGTGCTAGACTGACCGCCTTGGAGAGCATTGTGGGACAGACTGCCTCGAACGCCCGCAGATTGGTTCGGTTTGGAACGTTCGAAGTGGATCTTCGAACGGGAGAGCTTCGCAAGGATGGGGCAAGGGTAAGACTCACCGGCCAGCCATTTGAGGTTCTCACAATCTTGCTCGAACACGCTGGCGAAGTCGTAACCCGGGAAGAACTGCAGCAGCGTCTGTGGCCAGACACCTTCGTCGATGTCGAGCACAATCTCAATACGGCTATTAACAGAATTCGGGAGGTCCTGGGCGATTCGGCGGAAAGCCCGATCTTTGTTCAAACCTTGCCTCGGCGGGGCTATCGTTTCATCGCACCGGTGGAGACCGACAAAGATGCTGTTGACACGGGTCAAGACCAGAGTCCATTGGTCCCGGGGGGAGAAGTCATCCCGGGCCTGCAGAACGAATCACATTTTTGGGATTGGCCCCGACGTTATTCCATTCTTCTAGCTGCGTTAGTTTTGCTGATCGGTTCCGGCGTTGCATGGTGGTTGCGAGCTAGAACGGAGCCGAATCCTGAAATTGTAAGGTTCCTGCGTCTCACCGATTTTGCTGGATTAGAAGAAACCCCCTCGTTCTCGCCAGACGGAAGGTCGGTAGTTTTTGTCAGCGATTCGACTGGGTCTCGGCAGATTTGGGTCCGCTTACTGGCCGGGGGTCCTCCTCTTCAGCTCACCCGCGATCCTGGTGATCACCTGGAGCCCCGATGGTCACAAGACTCGTCCGCCATCATTTATTACACACCACCTGCCGCAGGTGACGCGCAGGGCACTTTGTGGCAGGTGTCAGCCTTGGGCGGCACTGCTCAACGACTGGTGTCGAGCATGAGCGGTGCGGATGTAAGTCACGACGGCAAGAAGCTCACCTTTTTCCGCCTCAATGGTAGGCATATAGAACTAGAGGTTTCCGATCGCGACGGAACTAACAGTAGCGTCCTGACGCAGGCCATTGCCACGTTTAGCTATCGCCAACCGCGGTGGTCACCCGATGACACCTCCATCGCGTACTTGCACAGTCGCGAGAATTGGGCTGACGATATTTTTATTGTGTCTTCGGCGGGAGGCCTTCCGAGGCAGGTCACAAAAGAAGGCACTTTGATGAACGGACTGGCGTGGTTGCCCGATGGCGCGCATTTAATTTACAGCTCGGCGCGAGGAAGCACTCTCCTCTATCTTCCGACAATGCATCTGTGGCTGACGCGCGCCTCAGGCGGAGATCCTCAGCAGCTAACCTTCAGTGATGCTGGAGATGAGAGTCCGGACGTTGACCACTTTGGTCGAACCCTGGTTAGTCGCAAACACATACAATTCGACATCTGGAAGTTCCCCGTAGGTGCCGATCCTGCGCGAAATGTAACACTCGCGGTGCGCATCACTCGCCAAACTGGGCAGGTACAAACTCCTACACTGGATCCCGACGACCGCCAACTGGCCTACCTTTCAGACACCGGCGGTCATGGCAACGTTTGGGTGCGGGAGTTAACAACCGGCGAGACTCGGCAAGTCACCTTCGAAAAAAATGCGCGAGTTGTCGTAGGAGTTCCGATCTGGTCCCCCGACGGGAAGTTCATAACGTTCGTCACTAACAGCCCATCTGAAGAGGGGCGAAGCATTAAGTACTGGATCATTCGTCCTGACGGAAGTAATCCTCAAATAGCAATCTTGCAAGGCGCGTGGGCAGCCTGGTCTGGCGATAGTAAGTGGCTCTATTACTCCGACTGGTCGCCGGTACGGACAACGGGGGGCGTGCTCATGAAAGTTCAGATGGGCAGCGGCACACCTGTCGTAGTGCGTACTGACAATGCACGAGCGCCAGCGGTGGCACCGGATGGTCTGGCATTGTATTACGTCGTTCCATTGCAAAATTTAAATGGCTCACTGGACTATGAATTGCGCGTTGCACGACCTGAGAACGGACCTTCAACTTTGTTGACGCGGATTTCCGGCGATCGCATTCCCAACTGGCAGGGCCTGCATCCGGTGATTTCCAGAGATGGCAAATCGCTTGTTATGCCTTTAGAAGACAGACAGGGAACGAATATTTGGGTGGCGTCTACCGCGACAGGAGAGCTCCGTCAGATTACGGATTTCGGAGAAAAACGAACTCTCATTGCGCGACGGATATCCTGGTCATCAGACGGGAAATGGGTTTTTGCTGCCGTGGGCGAAGGTGATGCCGATATTGTGGAAATGGATGGACTCTTTAATTAAAGCGGCCTATGGCCGCATCGTCCGTCGCCAAGTCGCACGATGCAATCCCGCGATAGGTTCGCTTTGCGTCCGCGGTGGAACAGTTTTACGACCTGCTATCTGGGAATAGCTGCGATTCTTGATTTTGATCCTGGTTCGTTTTTGCGGCTCAGTAACCTTCTGGCTGCGATCATGGCTTCATGTGGTTCACGCAGAATGAAAACGGCGAACTTCTACCCTTCAGGTTCGGGCTCTGCGAGCCTTTTTTTTGTTCAACCACGCGTTTTCTTCGTGTAGTGCAATGCCCACAAAATCAGTGGCAGTTGAAGCGGCAGTCGCAACCACTGAACCAGGCGGTTGCCCATCCAGCCTGAAGAAGGAACATGGGATATCGCCATGTGAATATTCGCGGGGAATACGGCTACCAGCAATAGCGCCAACCCATATCCCGCGACACGGCGCAATCGTGGCACTAAAAGGCCTATTCCCCCAATAATTTCCAGGACTCCACTGATCCAGACAAGCGTTTTTGGCCATGGCAGTATGGGGGGCATGATGCGAATGTACGGTTCCGGAACCAGGAAATGCAGAGTTCCGCTACCGACGAAGAGAGCGGCAAGAATCCAACAACCCACTCGATCGATCATGTTTTTGCTGAGTTCAGATTTCTTCAATGCTGCAATCTGGCCCAAGCGGAGGGCCTGCCGTGGTGACGCCACCCCGGCGGTAAAGGGTCATGAAGAGCAGATTTCTAGAAACGGCACGAAAAATCCGAATTTGGCGGCAGCAAAGCTATTTAGCCCACTCTGCATTGCGCCAATCAAGCCAAAGCCAGGCTGGAATGGACCGCCACCGATTGGGCATTCCCATCGATCCCATCTTGCGGGGAATCTCAGGATAACCATGAGTTGAGACTAGTATTTTTGAATTATGGTCTAACTCCAGTACTTCCGGCTAGCTTGATTACGTCGATCGGGTTAGGCGAATGAGAATGTTCGAAGCGATGACGGCGGCGGGCGGTGTTCTCAAGGCTCCGGGAATTGTCAACGTCATGCCGGTTGGCGCCGGGACGATGCAGATTTCGTCTGCTCAACTCGACGCTCTTTTGAACCAGGCCGTGGCCATAACGCTGACAAGTCAAACATTGTTTGCCGGCCGCAGCGAGACCGAACTGACAACCCGCCTCGAATCTACCTCGTGGTCAGTGGCGCAGTGCCTGGACCATCTGGCCCAAACTACGAACGCATTTGTTCCGGCTTTATCGTGTGCCGTCGCCCGCGCCCCACGTCTTACCACCGACCGCAGGCTCAGGACCGGTGCTCTCACCCGCTTGTTCATCGGAAATTTAAAACCTCCTTACCGATTGCGATTCAAGGTGCCTGCGTCGCTGGCTCCGCGAGTGGAAGATTTCGGTTCCGCCTGGGGGGCGTTCGAAAAATCGCAAGCGGAGCTGGAGAAAACCATACTGTCCGCGCGCGGCCTGGCCGTTGATCGAGTGAGAGTCGAGTCCCCGGTATATGCGCGCTTCAGTTACAACGTATACGGCGCGCTCCGCATGCTGATCGCCCACGAGTACCGCCACATCTGGCAGATTGAACGGATACTCAGGGCGCTTGATGAAACAGCACGTCCGCACCACTCCTTAAAATCACATAAAATCTACGCACAATGCCGGACCAAGGGCCATCGATTTCCTGCGATGTGACTGTCATTGGCGGAGGCCTGGCCGGAAAGGCGGCCTCGCTCCACTTGGCAAGGGCCGGTCTGAAGGTCGTTTGTATCGAACCCCAACAAGTGGTTCGGCCGCCGGTGGGAGAGTCGCTGGATTGGTCCGCCCCCGCTCTTCTTAATAAGCTGGGTCTGTCTCCAGATGGTCTGATCGCCTCCCGAATCGCGACCTGGAAGCGGCATGTCACCCTAGAAATGAGTGATGGTTGTGCCACCCACTATGTGCCCTCGGCGTGGCTCGCTGGTTTTCCTTTCTACGTCAATCTCGCGACCCTCCACGTGGATCGGACGCGTCTGGACGACGAAGTTATGAAGATGGTAGAGGACCAAGGTGTCACGTTCGTCCGCGACCGGGCGGTTGACCTGGAGATGCAAGATGGGAAGATTCGCTCCGTTCGAACCGAGGCAGGTGCGAGTTTCTCATCTCCCTGGGTTATCGACGCATCCGGGCTTGGGGCCTCGCTGGTGGCGCGAAAGTTCAACTTGCGCTCGCTGCAGTATGGTCCCACGAAGGTGGGGATCTGGACTTACTTCAAAGTGCCGCAGCAGGTTGAAGGAACGACCCTTTACATGGATCCGATGCCGTCGGAATATCTCGAATGGATTTGGGAAATTCCAATCAGCCCGGAGACCGTCAGTGTTGGATACGTGGCGCCGGGCGCGGTGTTCAAAGTCAGGCGCGAAGCGGGCGAGTCCATGGCAGACATACTTCGGCGGCAACTGATGAAATTTTCCCGCTTCGAACCGCTTCTCCAGCAAGGGGCCCACGAAGATGTCAATGTGACTTCGTTCCGCTGCCGGGTTTATTTGGAATCTGCCGGGCCGAACTGGCTGGTTGCCGGGGAGGCTGCGTCCCTGGTCGATCCCATGACTTCCAATGGAGTAACGGCTGCACTTCGCCATGCAGAGGAAGCGTCAACGCTTATCTTAAAATACCGGTCGCGAGGAGAGTTGCCATTGCGCGCGAGGAAAGCTTATAGCGATCGAATTCTGCAGACGGCCAGATTTTTTAACGAAGGGATCGAGAAAATTGTTTACGAGCCGGTGGTCAGAGAGCGTATCAAGCTGCCGGTGGCGGGGGCGGTCTATACCAGTCCAGCATGGAGCATGAACGTGGTGTATGCGCGCCTGCATCCGGATGGAATGCTCTCGACCTTTCTTCTGGGCGCAATGCTGCGTTTTTTTCGGATCAGTGCGTCGATCCTGTATCGATATTGCCTTATGCTGAAGTCTCCGGTCACCAGGCCGGTGTGAGCCCATTCCCCACCCTTGGGTATACCTCCGATGACATTTGCTGACCTTCGGAATCTAAGCACAACCGAGTCGAAACACATTGGTCACGATTGAACAATTGATTTTCCCATTGGGGCCATCCTTCTGGCAGCCCAGGTGTTCGGCTGGCGTTTTCAACTGATTGGACAATCTCGCAGCCGGTTGTCGGTAAGGAAAGTGACGGATATAGTGTCTGGGTACGGTGCTTACTCAAGAAGCTTTGCTGGTGCTAACGCCCGATACCAGCGGATCCGAAGGGAACGAACATGTCTTTGACGATGAATAGCCGTCCGGTGGGCGACGTGATGATTGTGCAATGCAACGGGCGCATTGTAGCGGGCGCGGAAGTGTTCTCGCTGCAGGCACACCTTGGAGACATTCTTCCTCACCACGGCGATGTTGTCCTGCAACTGGAACAAGTGTCTTTCGTCGATAGCAGCGGAATCGGCGCTCTGGTCCGTCTGGTTTCCGCGGCGCGTGCCAAGGGAGGCGACGTTAAGCTCTGCGGAGTACAGCCCCAACTGCACAAGACGTTACAGATGACCAATCTGCTTTCAATGTTCGAGACCTACGATTCCGAGGCTGAAGCCATCATTTCAGCTTACCTGGGATCACGCTATTCTAAGGAGAAGTCCGGCGGTAACCAGTTTCGTATCCTATGTGTTTACGATTCAATTAACGTCCGCACTTTCCTGCGGGAGTTGCTGTGCCGGGCGGGCTACAGCGCACTGACCGCTGCCAACGTGCCCGACGCGAAGATTTTGCTTAAGGCTACAAAAGCCAGGTTGGTCATTCTGGGGGCGAAGATGCAGGCGGTTCACGGCGTCCCGGCCAAAAGACTTCTGGAAGAGATCGATCCTACGATCTCACTGTTGGTGCTGGCGGACGACTTCGAGAAACAAGATCCCGGAGAATCCGTGGCCGATCTTCTGGATAAAGTTTCCGCCATTGCGCAGACCGAAAAAACGCAAGCCTGACAATTGCCTGGCCGCAGCGTGAATCTTAGAATCGACGTCTCCAATTCAGAAACCGCTGAGCTGCCCTCTTTCGTTGCGGCGTGGCCAGGCCATCCCGACCACCAATAGGTTTGCTCTGAGAGGACCAATGATTCAATTGCGTGTGGGTTGCCACGAGGAGATCCGTCAGACGCAGCCGGCGGTTGTGCTCTCTGCAATCGTTGTCTTGGCAATCGCAATGCTGACCAGCACTGCGCAGGCGCAAACCGTAAAGATCGATGCAACTCCCAGCCATGTGGCCAACACATTCAGTCCACTGCAAGCGCTGGGTATGACTCTCGATCGCATCCCCAGCAATATGACTGACATTTTCTTTCGTCCGGATCAGATAAAACAAATTCTCGAGGCGGGTTGGGGGCCGGTCACGTACCGGCAGAACACAGAACTATTCGTGCAGGCCTGGCATTGGAACCCCAACGGGAAATGGAGCGATCCGGCCGGTCAGGGTTATTTCGTTGGGAACGCGACCCCAACCAAGGACATGATTCGTCATTCATTCGGCTATTCCTTGCCGCATCGCGGGGTCACGCGTAACAGCGGAGCGGAGTTTGACGGCTACTCGCGGCTCGACGATGGCGACCTCAACACCTACTGGAAAAGCAATCCTTATCTGACCAAATCATTTACCGGTGAGGAAGACGCCGCTCACCCGCAATGGATCGCGATCAAGTTGGCTGAAACTCAGATTGTCACCGCCATTCGTATCGCATGGGCGGAGCCGTATGCAAGAAACTACAAAGTTCAGTATTGGCTGGGGAGCGGCGATGCGATTGATGATCCTGCGAATGGCGAATGGAGGGATTTTCCCGGCGGAGCCATCGCGGATGGCAAGGGTGGAACCGTAACCCTGCAACTGTCTGCGGCACCGGTGGCTGCCAAATTTGTGCGCGTGCTGATGACCGCGTCTTCCAACACTTGTGATACTCACGGCCCAACCGACCCTCGGAATTGTGTGGGATACGCGATCAAGGAAGTTTATCTGGGCACAATGCAGAACGGATCATTGCATGACATGGTCTATCATGCGCCGGGGCAGGAACAGACTTTCACCTTCAGCTCATCGATCGACCCGTGGCATCAACCCAGGGATCTCTACGTGATGCCCGATCGTATGGAATCGGGAGATCAGGTTGGCCTCGATCTTTTCTACACCAGCGGGCTCACACGGGGAAGGCCGGCCATGATTCCCGTTTCTCTGCTTTACGGAACGCCGGAGGATGCAGCCGCGCAGATTGCCTATTTGAAGCAGCGAGGCTATCCGATCTCGTACATCGAAATGGGGGAAGAGCCGGATGGCCAGTATTTCGCTCCCGAGGACTATGCAACCTTGTATCTGCAATGGGCCAAAGCCCTGCACCAGGTTGACCCGAGTCTGAAACTTGGCGGACCAGTGTTTGAAGGAGTGAGCGAAGACATTAAGTTCTGGCCGAACGCGGAAGGTGAGACTTCGTGGTTCAAACGTTTTCTCGCCTATTTAAAGTCACATGACCGGCTCTCAGATCTATCGTTCATGTCGTACGAGCACTACCCTTACTACGACGGCACTTGCCAGGCTCCATGGAGCAATCTGTTCAAGGAACCCGAAATTCTCACCCACATCGTGCAGGTTTGGCGTGACGACGGATTACCGGATGGGGTTCCGATGTTCAACACCGAAACCAATGCCCCTGGTGCGGATGCAGCAGTGGATGTATTCGGAGCCTTGTGGCTGGGTGAAACTTTCCCCGCGTTCCTGACGGCCGGCGGTAAAGCTTCCTATTACCACCACTCGGTTCCTTACTCCACGCCGCATCCCGCGTGTTCGAATAGCTGGGGAACCTACCACATGTTCACCACTGATCATAACTGGATCATCAAACAACGTACTTCGCAGTTTTTCGCCGCACAGATGCTGACCCTGGAATGGGCCGAACCGAAAGATGCTGAGCATCGCCTCTTCCACGCTGCCAGCGATATTAAGGATAGTTACGGGCACGTTCTTGTGACTGCCTATGCAGTGCTGCGGCCTGATGGCCAGTGGTCGCTGATGTTGATCAACAAGGATTACGACAACGCTCATGCGGTGAGTATTCAGTTTCACGATGCTGACGCCAGGAAAGACCGTGCTTTTGCGGGCCCGGTCGCGCGCATTACCTTTGGAAAAGAGCAGTACACATGGCATCCGGCGCTGAGGGATGGGTACGCCGATCCGGACGGTCCACCGGCAAAGTCGACTATTCCGGCGGGTACAGATCACTTCACGCTTCCGGCAGCGTCGATGACAGTGCTTCGCGGGCGATTGGATTAGGTAATTACGGAAGTGTTACTTTCGTAAACCAGAGTTGTCGCTGATCACCAACGTTGGGCGTCTGGAATCATTTCCCGAATACGGCATCATCCCCCAAAAAAGTTCGGGCCACGCCGCACGTTGTGACGATGGCTTCTCCAAGCCCCAATACCAGGAGCTTCGTCTGCGCATCATTTTCGTTAACTGCCGCCTTCATCTCATTCAGGTTGTGTATAGTGACCATCTTCGGTGAACGCTTCAAGCCTGAGTTCGACATGTACACAGCGTATCGTGAAACGCTACTCGCCGAAAGATTACGGAAGGCGCGATTTCGCACACCGAAGTTTGAGCGGATCGATGGCAACGCGTGCCACGGCCCAAGTTCTAGGACTTCAAAAGCTCACGATAGGTTGCGGCGGTGTCGGCATCGAAGCAGGCGAACACCAGCCTTTCTAAAGTTCCCGAGTAGCTTTTAATTTCTTTCACCGCAATTTCAGCTGCCCGTCGCCGGGGGAACCCGTAGATACCGGTGCTGATGGCGGGAAAAGCAATGCTTTGGAGTGCGAGCTGAGTGGCGACTTCGAGCGACCTCCGGTAGCACGATGCCAGCAACTCCTCCTCGCCAGAATCGCCCCCGTGCCACACCGGGCCGACGGTATGGATTACAAATTTCGCAGAGAGCTTATATCCTCCGGTTGATTTCGCATCCCCAGTTTTGCATCCGCCCAGCAGACGGCATTCCGCCAGAAGATCAGATCCCGCGGCCCGGTGAATGGCTCCATCCACGCCGCCACCGCCTAGCAGAGAACTGTTGGCGGCGTTGACGATGGCATCCACCTGCAGCCTGGTGATATCGCCTTGTATAACTTCTATTTTCATATTCGGGCGGGCTTGGCCCATGATGCGTTC
Organism: Terriglobia bacterium; assembly: GCA_963733545.1. Lineage (GTDB taxonomy): Bacteria > Acidobacteriota > Terriglobia > Terriglobales > Acidobacteriaceae > JAIQFF01. The sequence continues at coordinate 242,861 of CAVTDQ010000007.1, read as the reverse complement.
ACCGAAAGTCAAAAGACTTATTTACGAGAACATGCCTAGCTGCTGAAGATCTCGACTAAACGGTCGGCGATCATCTTGTCTTCTCCGTCTTTGAGTTGCCAGACTGCGAAGCCGAAGGTGTCCGGGTCACTGGGGTGTCCGTGACGGCCGTTGTGATTTTCATTGGCCGGCGCGTTCGGGTCCCGCCCGCGCATGCCGCTGGCGCCGGCACCCATGCTGCCGATACCGGTGGGGCGCGTGTCTGCAAGTTTCTGCATAACCTCCGGCCCGGTGATCTTCGACCTCGACGAATCGATCTTCCAGCTGTAACGCGGGGTGACATTTCCGAGCGCTTCACGGTTGAACTGCCGAGGCAGGGCCGTAACTCCGAATTTGGCGATTGCATCGGTGATGACCTGGGCGCGCTGGTCGTAGATCGCCAGCATGGCATCGAGGTCCTGATTGACGAAGATTTCAAGCGCTTTGAGCAGCCCGAAAATGGTTTCCTTGCCGACCTTGCAACAGCGGCCGATGCGATCTTCCTGCGGGCTCATGTTCATTAAAGCGTAGCGGATAAGTTCTTCCTTGCCGATGAGGACGCCGGAGGCTTGCGGTCCACGAATGTCTTTTCCGCCGCTGAAGGTGACCATATCGAAACCGATTGCCGGATACTCCCAGAGCCTCTCTTTCGGCGGAACGTCTGCGGCAGCGTCATTGAAGGTGTAAATATTGTGCGCCCTGGCAATTTCAACGGTCTCGGGGCCGCTGACTTTGCCTTTGTCTGAAAGAATATTGGTGAAATGGATGGCGACGGTTTTCGGGTTGATGGCGGCGATCATCTCCTCGCGAGTCTCAACCTCGACCAGCTTGGCGCCGGTTTGGCGGATCTGGTGGTCAAAGGGATAGCGATGGCTCTTCTGAATGATGACTTCATTCCTGGGAAAATTGCTTACGTCGGGAATGTCGCGCATGCGGGGTTCGAGGTCTTCGGTCATCATTCCGGCGTAACCGACTACCATGGCCGCGGCTGCGCCGCCTGTAACCAGGCCGGTGTATCCAGTGGGAGATTTGCAGAGTTTTGCGATAAATTTGCCGGCGGCAATTTCGAGTTCGTCGATCAGCACGAAATGTTCGTTGCCTTGCCGTATCAGTTCCATGACCTCGGGCTGCATGACCGATCCGCCAATTACGGTAAGGGTGCCATTGATGTTGACCAGTGGAGTTACGCCAAGCTCGGCGTAGATATTCCCCGTCGAACCCAGGCCGGCAGTGATCGGCACGATCGGGCTGCCGTCCAGCGCAGGTGCAGAGGTCTTACGCTTTTTACCGAACAGGCCTGCGGCGTTCATTTTCGCCGGAGCAAACAGGCTGCCGCCGGCCGCACCAATCGCGGCCAGGAATGCCCGCCGGTTCCAACCGAGTTTCAAATTCATCGATTCTCCTTTCAGCTGCTTCGCGACGTTATCTTTCCGCAGACGGTGCAGGCGCGTTGACGACGACAGCGCTGCCGACCATTTCAATCAGCGAATCGCCAGGAATCCATTCGAGCGCCATACAGGCGCGGGAGGGCGCTTTGCCAGGAGAAAAATAAGTGCCGTAGATTTTGTTCAACGCATCGTACTGAGCCTTGTGTGCGTCGAAGCGTGCCTTGCCCATGGGCATGGGGATGCTGTCGGCGAGAGGCAGGCAGAGGAAGACAGTGAGATGGATGATGCTGTCCATGGTGCAACCCGCGTGTTCGAGAGATTTCTTCAACGCGTCCATGGTGCGAGTGACGTGTTTTTCGAAGGGGTCGGTTACCACGACGTGATCTTCTTTCGGATACCCGTCGTTTGAGCCAGTGCCGGAGAAGTAGTAGATTCCGTCACGAGTATGATTGCTGCCGCCGGGGCGGCGAGTCGCCTCAGCGCCTGGTCCGCTGGATGGTGTGCCGGGCGCGGGTGAGCCGGGGGCGGGGGCTTGTTGTGCGCCGAAGAGCGCAGGCGCGCCGGTCAGGAATGCTGCTATTGCGGACATCTTGCCGAAGAAACTGCGTCGGGTGTTTGTTGTCATCGAATCTTTCTCCTTCGAACCGGTTGAGCGTTGAAACCAGCAATCATAGCGCACATGCCTCTGGGGCTGAGTGCTGTATTGGATCGGCTAGACGGATGATGGCCATCGCACTATCCTGATTGTCCTGAAAGAGAAAGAGTCCGCAAATGCCTGATCAAAAGAATGATTCCAGTCGCGACGACAAGTCTCTCGGCATGGATGAACGAATCTCCCGGCGCGATTTTCTCAATTCCACTTTGCTCGCCTCGGGTGGCCTTTTGATGAGCTCGCTTACTCCACTTGAGCTTCTCGGCGAAGAGGACGAGTTGACTGGCTACGGCGGCGTCGGCGACTACAGTCGATCAAACGGAAATACCCTCGAAGTGCTGGCGGCTGGTCATCGCATTCGCGAGGGAGAGTTCGAGCAGCTACCAGCGAACGTCGTCGAGACCGGCGAAATGTTTGATTGCGTGGTTGTGGGCGGAGGAATCAGCGGGTTGGCGGCGGCACTGTTGTTTTTACGAAAAAGCGGCAAAAATCGCAGCTGTTTGGTTCTGGACAACCATCCTGTCTTCGGAGGCGAGGCGAAACGCAATGAGTTCATGGTGGATGGCCATCGCCTGATGGCGCATCAGGGTTCCGCGGTTTTCTTTGTCCAGTACCCACACAGTTTTCTAGGACGCTTCTATGATTCGATCGGCCTAAAGAATCCTCGATTGGAATATCAGAGATGGGCCGGCGGCGAAAGGGAAATGCCCCTCAGCAAAACTCCCTATGACATGGTGGGAAGCGAACCCTCGACCTACGGATTGTACTTTGGATCGAAGTTCGGCCAGAAGCCGGGTGCGTGGGTTATTGATCCGTGGGGGAAAAAGCTTGCGGGCGCCCCGATTTCCGACAGCCAGCGCGCCGAGTTATTAAAGTGGAGAGCGGGGCCACAGGAGCAGGAGAAGAGGCCGCAGTACTTCGGGGACGAGATTTCGCGATATCTGGACTCGATAACGCTGGAAGAACATATGATGCGGCGCTTCGGGATCAGTCGCGAGACGATTCGGACGTTTCTCTCTCCGGTGGAGGGCGGCGGATCCGGGCTCGGCCCCGACGCTTTGTCGGCGTATGCGGATTACGCCGCTGACATGCTTCACCCACTGCAGAGCGACGAAACTGACCAGATGTTTCCGGGTGGTAACACGGGCATCGCACGACTTCTGGTCAAGACTCTGATCCCGAACTCCATCGCGGGCGACGGCAGCATGGAAGAGGTATGCCGCAACAATATTAATTTTGCTGCCCTTGACCGACCCAACTCAGCCGCACGCATTCGCCTGGACTCGACCGCAGTGTGGGTAAAGCATGAAGGTGATCCGGAAAAATCGGAATCATTGTCGATTCTGTACACGCGTGCGCGGAAAAATATTCAGGGTCAAGGCACGAACGGCGGTCATGGCCGGTGGCGGTTGGACGACCAAGCATATAATTCGCGATCTTCCCCAAGCACAGCAGGTGGCTTACAGCCAGTTTTATCGGTCGCCGTGCCTGATGGCAAACGTCGCAGTTCGAAATTGGCGCTTTCTCTACAAGATGGGAATTACCGGATTTCGATGGTTCGAGGGCGTCGGAAATTATACGGAGGTTCGAAAGACGGCGTTGATGGGCGCAGATTCGACCACGATCAGTCCGGATTCTCCCGTGGTCCTTCCTTTAAAAGTCCTGTACTCGTATCCGGGTATGCCGGCTGCGGATCAGGGACATCGCGGTCGAGGGGAATTGCTCGCAACTTCCTTCAAAGAATACGAAAGACAAATTCGCGAACAGTTTACCGACATGTTTGCTCGATCAGGTTTTGATGCACGGCGAGATATTCGAGGAATCATTCTGAATCGCTGGGGACACGCGTATCTGAATCCTCAGCCCGGTTTCTTTTTTGGACGGGATGGGAAGCCGGCGCCGAGCGAAGTGCTGCGAGCTACACCTTTTGGGCGGATTGCATTCGCCAATACCGACCTGGCGGGGATTATGGATCACCGTTGTTCGATTCTTGAAGCTGAGCGGGCGGTGACGCAGTTGCTGGACCAGGTTTTGACCGATTGATTTTATGGCCGGTGGTCTTTGGTTTTGGTCGTTTGCCCCAGAGAGGAACTTCTTTCTCAATACTGCGCCGGTAGCCCTCCGGATCGGCTTGCCACAGACTAAGGCTAGAGGCTTCTTGCTGCTGGCAATCCAAATTGCGAAGCTTGGACGTATTTGTTATACGGATCGTGGCTTCGAGTGGAATGAAACTGCGATCGGGCTGGAGATAAGACAGGGGTGGCGCAATTCTTCCAAGCGATTGCGCTGATCTTTTCTCCAGCGTTTTGTTTTAAGTGAATGTGCACAACCCTCTTGATGTCATCCTGAGCGACGTAGTCACGAGGGATCCTGCGTTTACTGTCGCACGCTCGAATGCGTATTAGCTGCGCGCCAGATGCTTCGCAATCTCAGCATGACCTCATTTGATTTGGTGAGCGGTACGAAACAGGTAACGCTTACGGCCACACTCTGCATGGGGTTACGGAGTCAGTTTGCCGATTGCCAGGTAATTTTGCGGAGAGATTCCGAAGGCGTCGGCGACGCGATTGAAAAATGCAAACAGCGCCGTAATGTAAACCGCCTCAGAAATCTGCTCCTCGTTCCAGCCGACGCCCCGCAGTTTCTCGACATCTTCTGAAGTGGAGCGATAGGCGGCATCTGTAATTAGTTTTACGTAGTCCATGAGGACGCGCTCCGGCTCGGAGAGGCCGGCCTCATCGAGTTTGCCGTCAAGAACTGCTGCTACGCATTGATCGGTGGCTCCCTGAACCCGCAGGAAGTAGGCGTGGCTGTCCAGTCAATACGGGCACCGGTTCAGATAGGAGACATAGCTGGCGATCATTTCTTTGTGCCGGCGCGAAAGATGTCCCTGAGAAAAATGAACGGTGTTGGAGAAATCGACTACCTGGCGTAGGAAATCCGGGCGCGCCCCGAAGCATTTGATGATGCCAGGTACCTGCTGTCTGCCGGAGCCGGCTCGCCAATAGTCATAGGCGGCTGCGGTTTCGCCGGTGGCCTCGGCGTCCTCGATGAGCTTAATTTTGGTCGCCGGTTGATCCGCGGGACGACTGGTCTCTGAATCATTAAGTTTCGTTTCGTCGTCCATCTTTTAATCTGCCTCGACCAGCTTTTGCTCTTTCGGCGCGGGTGGCCGGCGGCGGAACAGGGCATACGCCGGCAGCCCTGCCAACACTACCGCAATCCCCAGTGCGGTTTCGCGCGGACTGTGTGCCGCCACCATCAATAACAGAAGCGCTACCAGCACCAGAAATGCAACCGGCGTAAAGGGGTAGCCCGGGGCAAGGATGGCGGTTGCATCTCCGCGGTTGCGACTTCGTAATACGAAAAGACCGGCTACAGTCAGTCCTAAAAATAAGACGGCGACGAAAATGAAGTAGGCGATGATCTGCTGAAAGCTGCTTATCCAAACCAGCAGCGTAGCGATCGCTCCCTGCACCGCTATCGCGATGGCAGGGGTACCAAATTTTGGATGTATGCGTCCCGCGGCTTGAAGAAACAGTCCATCCTTCGCCATGGCGTAGTAAACACGCGGTGCAGACATGGTGAATCCCGCCAAACTTCCGAGGACACAGACGACGACGATGGCGGCGAACACGACGCCGCCGGCCGGGCCAAACAAAACGGAGCCGACCTGAGCGACGAATGTTTCGTTGGAGGTAACACTTTCCAGCGGCAGCAAGTAAAGAAATACGACGCTGATTAGCACGTACACCGCGGTGACGACGGTGACGCCCAGAACCAGGGCACGTTGCAAGGTGCGTCCGGGATCCCGGATCTCTCCTCCGATTTTGCTGACTTCCCACCAACCGCCGAAAGAATAAAAGGCTCCGACCAGTGCTACTGCCAGCCCCGCCATCAAAGGCATCGAGCCTGGGCGTTGTGCAACGAAGGGCACAAAGTTCGACCACGAACCCAGGCGGAATACCAGGGCCCATGCCGTAAGCAGCCCAAGTACGCCTAGCTTAAGCCATGTAATCCAGCGCATAAAACCGGCGCTGATGCGGATGCTGACGATATTAAGAAGACAGAGTGCCCAAATCGCTGCAATCGCAAAAAGTTTGGTGGCCGGAGCCGACCAGTGGAAGATGTAGGCGGCGTAGGTTGCAGTCCCTGTAGCGAGAGAGGCGGAGAGCCCGGGGTCCATCACCAGCAAACACATCCATCCATAAAGAAATGCCACACGACTGCCGAAGGCTTCCTGCAGATAGATATAGCTTCCGCCCGCGCGAGGAAATCGGCCCGCGAGTTCGCCAAAGCACAGGGCGCCGCTGAGAGTCATCGTGCCCACAATCGACCACACCAATAAGAGCCACATGGGGGAGCCCAGGGCTTTGGCCATGCCCGCGGGAGTCAGGAAGATGCCTACCGCTATGCATTCGCCGGCTACTACGGCCGTGGCCGAAGCCAGGCCCAATTCCCTGCGCAGTTCTTTTGGTGCGATCGTATTCACCGTCGAAGTGGTCATTTTATGAATCGAGCATCACTGCTTGGCACACGCACCGACGAATCATGCTACACGGACATGCCGTGCATGGCTCTAGTGCTTTTATAGGATTGCCAGCCGCGAACCACCTCATTAGTTTGACACTACTCCGGCAGGTCCACTTGAAAGGCAAACCACTCATGCACGCAGCAAGAAAATTGGTGTGCGCAATCGTCGTGCTATATGGCGCGAGCGCTCTCGCGCAGCAGATCACGGGAAGTATTCGCGGAACTGTTCAGGACCCCAGCGGCGCGGTTGTATCTTCCGCCAGTGTGAGTGCAAAGCAATCCGAGACCGGCCTTACGCGTAGCGCGATGACAGATCACACCGGCGCTTATGTCTTGCTCGAACTGCCGGTCGGCCACTACCAGGTACAGGTGGAGGCGAAAGGTTTCCAGACTTACATTCAGGAAGGAATCATTCTGGATGTAAACGAAACTGCAACCGTCCCCGTACGCCTTGCGGTTGGAGCGGAGACCCAGCAGGTACAGGTAAGAGCCGATGCCCAACTGATTCAAGGCACGGTCACCAGTTTAGGCAAGACGGTTTCGGAGCGCGAAGTGCTTGACCTGCCGCTCAATGGCCGTAACTTTACCCAACTCGGATTGTTACAACCCGGAGTGGTGCCGCTTACTCCCGGTTTAGCGGAGGCGGGCGGATCGTTGCGCGAGGGCCAGGCGTACGCCGTGAACGGACAGCGCCCCGAGTCCAACAATTTTCTGATCGATGGCGCGAATAATTTCAATGGCGTGGATGGAGGGTTCGTCCTCAAGCCGCCAGTGGATGCGATCACTGAATTCCGGATTCTGACTCACAACGCCAATGCCGAGTTCGGCAATAGCCTGGGCTCCACGACCAACATCATCACCCGGTCCGGCACCAACCGGATTCATGGTGCTGCGTGGGAGTTTTTGCGTAACGACATTTTTGATTCCAGAAACTATTTCGCATCCAGGGTTGAGCCCCTGAAACAGAATCAATTCGGTGTCACCCTGGGCGGCCCGATTCGCAAAGACAAGACTTTTGCTTTCGGTTATTTCGAGGGCTTTCGCAATCGCCAGGGCGAAACTGATGCTTCAACTGTTCCTTCCCTGATCGAGAGGCAGGGAGATTTTTCCGCGGTATGCACCGAGGGCTTCTCCGGAGGTTTCTGCAACAATCCCAATCACCAGCTGTTTAATGTCTTCCTCAACAAACCTTATCCAAACAATCAGGTGCCTTTGTCGCCGCCGGACGTGAATCCGTTGTCTTTGTCGCTCCTGAAATTATTTCCTGATCCGAATACCGGGATAAACGTCTTTACTTCAACCCAGGTCGTGCAGCAAGACTCGAACCAGTTCGGATTGCGGCTCGATCACTATTTATCACCGACGAACATCCTGAATTTCCGTTATGCGTTCAGTGACGGATCGCAATTCAACCCGATCCCGATTTCGGGAGCGAGCGTGCCAGGCTTTCCTGTTGGGCAGGAGCAGCGGGCACAGAATTTCGTGGCCCAGGAGACCCATACTTTTTCTCCCGCTATGATCGGCGTGCTGCGTTTTTCTTACCTGCGAAATAAATTCCTTTACGGAGAACGCACCAATCACACCACGTCAAGAAGTCTCGGATTTAATTACGATCCCAGCCTGGACCTGGCCGTGGGTCCGCCATTCATTCAGATCAGCGGTTACACCGAGGTCGGCGATCCGATCACGGGACCGCGTAATACCTACGAAAATGCTTTTGACTACTCCGGTTCGCTGAGCTGGGTTCACGGCCGCCATGAACTTAAATTCGGAGGTGGCTACCAGCATCTCCAGGTCAATGCGCTGCAGGGCATTGCCACCAACGGCTTCTTCGTTTTCGCGCCGTTTCCCGTGGTCCCGAATGCCTTCGCCAGCTTCCTTTTTGGCCAGCCAGTCGTATTTCTTCAAGGCAGAGGTGATTTCGAACGCGGTATACGAGGCAACTCGCTGAACGGATACGCGCAGGATACATACAACGTGACGCAGCATCTGACTCTGAATCTTGGCCTTCGCTACGAGCTGCCTTTCCCTTACACGGAAATTCATAATCGCCAAACTCTCTGGGTACCCGGGCGACAGTCGAAAGTGATGCCTGATGCACCTGCGGACCTGCTGTTTCCCGGTGACCCGGGGGTTCCAGCGGGACTGATTCCGACCTTCAAGAAGGGTTTCGCGCCGCGCGTCGGGTTTGCATGGGATCCTACCGGGAGTTCCAAGTGGCTGATCACATCGGCCTACGGAATTTTCTATGAACCTTACTACACAGGGCAGGGCGGTCCACTGCAGTCACCCATCAGCGCTCCGCCTTACCTGCAGACAGCACAGGTGAGTTTTCCAGAGTTTGATAATCCTTACGGCCCGGCGGGACCTCCGCCGATCAACACGTTCGCAAATCCGCTCACTAACCTTACCGTTGCGGCAAATCTGCCGTTACCTTATTCTCAAGACTGGGACCTGAACATCCAACATTCGTTCGGCTCAGATCTTCTGTTTGAAGTCGGATATGTGGGAACCAAGGGCACTAAACTGCCGCGTTTTGTCGAAGCCAATCCGGCCATCTATATTCCGGGAGTCGACAGCAGTGGGGATCCTATTTCTACTTCCGGAAACGCGGACCAGCGGCGAATTCATTCTGGGTGCACCCTGGCCGACTCGCCCAGCAGTTGTATTTATTCATCCACCGGCCTGATTGAAGGGATCGCAAATTCTTCGTACCACGCCCTTGAAACCAGTTTGAAAAAGCGTTTCAGCCATGGGATTTCTTTCCTGGCCTCGTACACTTACTCGAAATCGATCGACGATGCTTCGTCATTCAACATGACGGGTTCGGCTGCGAAACCTGTCGCCGGCGAGAACGATCTGGCACAGAATCCCTTCGACATCGGTGCGGAACGCGGCCGATCACTGTTCGACGCACGTCACCGGTTGGTGTTCAGCTACCAGTGGAGTCTTCCTTTCTGGAGGCAGCCACACAACTGGTACCAGCAGGTCCTGGGCAACTGGCAAGTAAACGGAATTGCGACCGCGATGAGCGGCACGCCATTCACTGTGTTCGATTCTACGGACTTTTCCGTACAGGGTTCGGCGCCGGAAATCAGTGGATTTTTTTCTAACCGGCCGAACGTGGTGGGCGGACAAAATCCGAATTCCGGTCCAAAGGCGCCGAGCGCCTGGCTTAACGCGAATGCTTTCCAGCAAGTAATTGAGGATCCCAACTCGCCCGTGCAGCAGTTCGGCACGGCGGGGCGCAACATTGCCCAGGGACCAGGTTACGTGGATTGGGATTTTTCGGCTTTCAAAAACCTTCGCATCGGGGAGTCCAAGGATATTCAGTTCCGCGCCGAGTTCTTCAACATTCTTAACCACACGAATTTTCGGCTGCCAGACAGCGATATCAGCTCGCCAACGTTTAACCAGATTCTGGCCGCCCAGGCTCCGCGGCTGATACAGTTCGCTTTGAAGTTCAGTTTCTGAAGACAGAAGTCGTCCATCCATCACGAGGAACATGGAATAAAATCATGCGGCGAGAATCAAAACGCCCGGGTGCAGTCCGGGCATACTGATTCTCATTGTTGCCAACCACACTGGAGAGTTCCATGGATGGGAAAGTTGTTCTTGTAACCGGCGCCAACGGCGGTCTCGGGACATTTGTGACGCGGGCGTTTCTCGATGAAGGTGCAACCGTCATCGGTACTTCGCGAAAGATTAAACAGTCTGATTTCAATAATCCGAAGTTCGTCGCGCTGCCTGCTGAAATTGCGACACTTGAAACGGCTAAGAGGTTGGTCGATGAGGTGGTTGCGCAATTCGGCAAGCTCGATGTCCTGGTCCACACGGTGGGCGGCTTCGCGGGCGGGCAATCGATCACGGAAACGGATGATGCCACGTTCCAGCAAATGATCGATGTCAATCTGAATAGTGTATTTCACATCTTGCGGGCAACAATTCCTACCCTGCGGAAGACGGGCAAAGGACGGATTATCGCCATTGGCAGCCGCGCCGCGGTCGAGCCCGGAACTGGGGTTGGTGCGTACAGCGCTTCGAAGGCGGCTATGGTTTCGCTGATCAAAACCGTTTCTCTGGAAAATAAAGATGCCGGGCTTCGGGCCAATGTGATCTTGCCGGGAACGATCGATACTGCAACCAATCGAAAGGCGATGCCAAAGGCAGATACCTCAAAGTGGGTTCGTCCGGAATCGATTGCTGCCTTGATTGTCTGGCTGGCCGGGGACGCAGGCAGGGATGTGAACGGGGCGGCGATTCCGGTTTATGGCAGCGATGTTTGATGGTTAGGTTTTCTGCTCAAAATATACAAAAACAACATCAGCATTAAGGGCGGCGGGCGGGGGCGCCCGCCCTACACATAACGTCTTCTGTGTAGGCTCGGAGAATTTCGGCGACGCTCCATGCCTGCGCGATACATCCGCAGGGGCGCTGAGGTGCGTCTCCGTCGAGAATTTCCGAGATGTGTCCGAGGCCGCCATCCTTAAGATGATCTTTCAAAGGCGCGAGCCATTCGGCGGCCTGACGTCGGGCGGTTTCACTCCCTCCATTCACTTTCACGTATGCAGTGATAAACGGTCCCATCAACCAGGGCCACACGGTTCCCTGGTGATAGGCGCGGTCACGCTCGACGGGGCCGCCGGTGTACCGGCCACGGTACTGAGGATCGCCGGGGGACAAAGTGCGCAGGCCATACGGAGTGAGCAGATGCTCTTGTACTTTTTCTACTACGAGCCGGGCACGTTCGGACGGCAGCATGCTGTAGCGCAGACTGACGGTAAAAATCTGGTTCGGGCGGATTGACGAATCTGAAGCTTCGCCGTTGGTAACGTCATACAAGCAGCCATTGTTATCGTTCCAAAACACCTGATTGAAGCTGCTGCTTGCGACAGCCGCCATGTCGGCATACCGTTTCTGGCCGGTGCTGTCGTCCAAATTGCGAGCGAGGTCTTCCATGATGCAGAGCGCGTTGTACCACAGCGCTTGAATCTCCACCGGCTTGCCGCTCCGCGGAGTGACCACCCAATCGCCGACTTTTGCATCCATCCAGGTAAGCTGGACGCCTGGCTCGCCTGATGCCAGTAAGCCGTCTGAATCCATCTTTATGCCGTAGCGGGTGCCGCGAACGTGCCAGGCAATGATGTCTTCGACGACTGGATAAAGTTCTCGGCGAACAAAATCGATGTCGCCGGTATATGCAAAGTAGGCACGCGCGGCTTCAAAAAACCAGAGCGTGGCATCCACAGTGTTGTACTCCGGGATTTCGCCCGCATCAGGAAAGCGGTTCGGCAGCATACCCCGATCTACATTCCTGGAAAACGTACGCAGGATGCTGCGGGCTACGTCGTATCTTCCCGTCGGCAAGGTGAGGCCGGGCAGGGCGATCATGGTGTCGCGGCCCCAATCGCTGAACCAGTGGTAGCCGGCAATGACGGTCTTTTGATCTCCGCGAGAGACGATAAATTGGTCCGTTGCGGCCGCCAGCGTTTGGGTAAAGTCGTCGTCCGATGCGCAGGAAACTCTCGCGTTCCGGCGCCGTGTAATTTCCGATTGCCGGTATTCGTCTACCTTCGCGACACTGCGTTGTTCGGTGGATGCGATGAGCGAAGCCTGAGGGTCGAGGTTCAGATCGAAACGCAGGGACAGAGGATTGAAAAGGTCTTCGGAAAAATCAAGGCCACGCTCGCGCTCGGCATCGTATTCAAAGTTGCGATACCAGTCCCCCGTTTTTTGGAGTTCGGCGGCGTTGTGGGCGAGGTGCAGGGAGGGCAGTCCCTGATATGGCGTGACACTCGCCGATCCAGATCTTTCATCCACTCCACGGTTGATGGCGCCATTTTCGTGAGTGGTGCTGTGATAATCGCGGAATGCGATTAGGGGCCGGATTTCGAGCTTCAGGTTCCTGGGTTGTAGAGCGAGATGGTTGTGCGTCAGTTCATAGTGAATGACTGTGCTGTTCTCTCCGTGAACCATGAAGACCGACTTTTCGATTTCGATGCCGTCGATTTCATAAGTAAAGACCGGAAATGGATCGAGACGAAAGCGCTTGAGATATCGAAAGCCCTGCGGGTGAACTACTCCGGGATAGCGGTTGGCGGAAAGATCGAACGATTGGCTGTCAATGAGCAGGGTCTCTTCCAACTTGGACAGCATCACGACGCGGCCGACGGGAGGCTTAGTAGCGGCCACCAGCAAGCCGTGGTAACGGCGGGTATTCAGCCCGATAATTGTTGACGACGCAAAGCCGCCGAGCCCGTTAGTCTCGAGCCATTCCTTGCCCAGAGCGGTGTCGAGGCTGCCGCAAATCTCCTGATTGAACTGAATCATGGGTGTTCAGTATGTAGTTCTCAAGATATCCGATTGCTAGAGCCTTAGGGTTGTAAGGGACGATACGCTGGTAGGGGGCCTTCGAGTTGTCGGCGGTGCTCGCCGGACAGCCGCCGGACGGCGGCGCCACTTTAGTCCGGCGCGGCGTCGTGCGGCCTCTAACTGGCGCGTTTGAGGTTTCGCTTTTGCTCCCGCTTTTCGACTTTTTGCAAAGGCTTTACCGCCATGCCTCTGACGTACACCATTTCACCGCCGAGCCACCCGCCGATTCCAATCAGACCCACGCCCACCAGGGAAATCAGGAAGGGCAGTTTGCTGCCGTCTTCGAGACGAAACCTGGACCACAAATTCAGCGCGAACAAAACCAGAGCGCTTACATTGAGCCAGAGATGATAGGTCGCGATCTGACCGGTTTGCGGATCATCGATCGAAAAGTAGTCGATCAAGCCGGGGATGGCCGCTGCGACCGCGCCCACAATTCCGCCAGCGACGCAATACAACGCCACCGTGCTCCAGGCCGGGCCGCCGCCGGCAAGTCGTACGCCATCGCACACCAGAGCAAATACCCAAAGGCCGATAGGAAAGGCGACGAGAACCGGATGAATCGGGTGATCCTTAATACTGGCCGGACTGGACATAGGCTATTCCTCACTCGGTTGAAGTGCGTAATCAAACAGACTGCATCAACCCGCTTCTTTGGTGCCTAATCCTGATTGCGGGTTGTTAGCGGGATTGAGAATCAGAATGAATAGTGGATTGCGGTTGATGTCTAAGTCAGGGCGAACGGGTCTGGGGACTTTTACACCAACACACTGATCGGCATCGGGAGTGGAAATACTTTTTCGAGGCCTCAGACGGTTAAGCGTACTATGTCGGTACCAGCCCGCCGATTGGAGCGGCATGGTACCGGAGCGCGGCCTGACGTGACTCCTTGTGTTCGAATACGCATGGGTTTGAAGTGCCATCACGGAGGACCCGATGAGCGGCAAGAGATCCGACCCCGAAGTCCCAAACGAATTGAAAAGTTTGTTTCAAGTGCTCAGAGATGAGACCACGATTCGGCGTGATTGGTCCGTGGAACCGGACTACCAGACTTTGGTGGACGGCGACAGACGTTATGTCGAGGTCTCGGAGAGCTTTTGCCAGCTAACCGGATACAGCCGGGAAGAGCTGATCGGCAAGCGATACGATGATTTAACCGCCCCGGGCACAACCGATATTCCCGCTGTCTTCCGTCTTTTTGTCAGGAGTGGTTACATGCACGGGCTTTGGATGCTGCGGCATCGCGATGGTACGCCTATTCTGGTACGGTACGAAGCCTGGGTCAGGCCTGACTGCTTTATTGAAAGCAGGATGCAACTGGTAAACGACGCGGACATATTTTTAGAACGGCTAAGGGATAGCGAAAGGGAAACTCTGGGTTCACGGGACAAAAACGAAGTTCATTGAGCCGGCGAGACTCAACTCGCGACTCCGGTAAATAATCCCGCCTGCAGACACTGCTGACAGTGGCACTGGTAAATCTCCTGGCTCGGACGAGTGGTGTGGCCACATTTATCGCAGATGAAACGGCCATCGACGTGGCCAATCATGGGACGGAACTCAAGACCTGAAACACAGTAGGGGCAGCGGACAATCTCTGTCATTTCTGACCTCCGGGGATTGGGCGGGACCCAGCTTAGTCCTGCAGTGCCTGGTGTGAAATGGCCCGCTCAGGCTAGAGGATGGCACTCTCTGGTAGTTCGGGCGCTTTGTGCTTGATTGCCTGGTTCCGATTAGGCTATGGTGCTGCCACCCAACCCAATCCAAATTTTTCTCAGGCAGGAGTCTTGCATCATGCGCACCCGAGCACTATTTTTTTCCCTTTTCTTATTGAGTTCAGTCGCTTCTCTAGCCCAGATGACCACTTATCGAAACCTTGACGAATCTGTGGCCGTGGACAACGGCGCTTCAGGCGGGATCGGATGGGGATCCTGTGTTACCTGCGCCGGTGGCGATCCCAACGGCACAGCCACCATCTCCAGTTCGCCGTTCATTACCAGTCCATCGGTTGATGGAGCCAGCCGGGATTTTTATATCAGTGGCAGCGCTTACACGAATGGGTTGTGGTGGTACAAGGTGGGTACCAACGACCGCGCCTCCCATTTTCAAACGGACTTCTGGCTCAATGTGAGCAGCGATACGCAATATGCGCAGGCGCTGGAGTTCGATGTCTTCCAGTTCAACAAGCAAATTACACAGTATTCGACCGGAACAGAATTCATGTTCGGGACGCAATGCAACTATGCAGCGAAAGTCTGGGACGTCTGGGACGCCGTCCATTACAAATGGCAACACACCAGTCTTGCCTGCACTCCGTTCGTACCCAACACCTGGTATCACCTGACGATCAATGTTCACAGCAGTCCGAAAGATAACAACCAACACTACGATGCGGTCACTATCACGCAATTCAATAACAAGGGAAAGCTGTTGAGCAACAAGACCTACAACTGGAATATTACGGTCGGGTCCGGTCCGCTGCCGGCGGGATGGGGCGAGGACCTGGGGCTTCAATTCCAGATGGACATCGCGAACACAGGAGCCAGCATGACAGAATACGTCGACCGGGTGACTCTGACAGCCTGGTAGGCGGGCAACTCGGTTCATCTTGATCGAAGGGATTGCGTCGCTTCGCGAAGCAATCCCTTCGAAAGACCCTGTAAAGCGGCAATCCCACTCGAACCAGCATTACGAACCCTGGAAACTTCCGACTCAACAAGACTAATCATCAATTTGCAGCCAATTTTTCCAGAGTGCTGTCCCGGTGACTTTCGTCATCAGATTTCGCATATTTTGCGCGGACGGGCCATTGTGCAAAGTGCCTCCCAGGCTGCAATCTGATGGCGTCCGCAACCCGAAGGCAGTCTCCGCGAGGGGGGAATCGTGTCTGTCGTTGTGATCATGATTATGGTTTTGGCGGTGATCGGGATGGTTCGAAACATCGAGGAGAATCGGAAGCCGCACGCGATCCGGGTTTTCGAAGCGAGTAAAGACGAGACCGAATCGCACGTTTAGTCCGGCCCCTCGGATGCTTATGTGCGGCAGCCGTTTATTTGATTGCAAGCCGGAGTGAACTCGCATCCCCGCCGCTTAGCGGGATTTGACCGCAAAGTTCGCAAAGCCGGCCGCAAAGGACGCTAAGAAACCCTTTCGGCCCTGCATCCTATCCAATCTTTACGAACTTCATCGCGGCGGCATTCATGCAGTAACGCAGGTAGGTCGGCTTGGGCCCGTCATCGAAAACGTGGCCGAGATGCGCTTCGCATTCAGTACACGAAACTTTCGTTCGCACTGCTCCCAGGCTTGCATCCATCGCGGTGCGAACATTCTCTTTTGCGATGGGAGCCCAGAAACTTGGCCACCCAGTCCCCGAATCGAATTTTGTATCTGAGCTGAACAGGGCGTTGCTGCAGCAGATGCAGCGGTAGAGACCTTTATCATGGATGTCGTACTCCCCGCTAAATGCGCGTTCGGTGCCTTCCTGCCGGGTGACTTGATACTGCAACGGAGTCAAAAGCTGTTGCCACTCGGCTTCCGTCTTGCGCACACTCTTGACCTTGGCCGGACCCAGGCTTTGTCCGGAGTCGTTAAATTGAATGATCTTGACCGTATTTTTGTCGTTCGATGACTTCGCCATAGCGAAAGCGGGGAACGGAGAGGTCAATAACGCGGATGCGCCGGCGCCGCCAATCGCCACCGCGGAATTAATGAGAAAGCTTCTGCGATTTATCATGTGTGTCTCCCAGCTAACCAAAAGTGAAAGCAAACACCTGAACTTGGACCGAGAAGTTCGATCTCAAAAGTTCTGTCTTCTAACGCTCCCTCTTGCCGGATGAGTTGAGAGAGGCGATGTCCCTGGACGCTGCCCATACCGCTCGGGTCAGTGTCCGCGCCGTGAACTCCGCCCGGAGGCGTGCCGTCCAGCTTGGCGAAATGGCTGGTCAGCGCGGGCAAACACAAAAGACAAAACCAGCAGAATGCACGGGCTCAGAATGGTCGGCACGCCTCCAACCAACGCCAAAATTTAGATAAGCATAGGCTCGCAAGCCTTGGAGCTTAGCCCTATTTTAACGCTGCTGATAGTACGTCCCGCGCTCTGTTTTGGTTTGATTCGCGAATGCAGGGGAAGTTACGGCTTAATCGACGGGTTGCTCACATAGAAACGCGGGTACGTATCCGCACTGCTGGCTTTCAGGAGGTTCGGAGCCGGTCTGCAGCAGCCAAATTGAGGCTGAAGAGTAAAGATATTCGGTGTCATGAATTAAAATGTAGATCATGGAGCGATCGGCACTCACACTGGTTACCGGTCTACTGGATGCCCAGGCCAAGGCGACGAACCTATTCAGCGAAATCCAGGCGAAGAATCTTATTCGCCCGGGGTCGGCTGAGAGCGAAATCAATGAAGGCATTTATGCGCTGGCAGCGCAGATGTACGGCATCTCGCGCTACTGGCACAAGCGAATCGTTCGTGCAGGACGCAACACCCTGGCGCCTTACGATGAAAATCCTCCCGACCTGACGGTCCGGGAAGACGACATCGTCTTCCTCGATCTCGGGCCTGTGTTCGAGGAATGGGAAGCCGACTTCGGCCGCACTTACGTTGTGGGAAACGATCCGCTCAAGCATAAGTTGTGCCGTGACATCGCGGACGGATTCGCTGAAGGCAAACGATATTTCCACGAACATCCTGAAATCACCGCGGCGGAGTTGTACAACTTTGCGCAGGGATTGGCTGAAAAAGCGGGTTGGGAGTTCGGCGGCCCGATCGCAGGACACCTGATCGGAGTTTTCCCGCATGAGAAAATTGCGGGCGATAAAATCACTCTCTACGTCCATCCCGCAAATCACGGGCGCATGCGCACGCCGGATGCTTCAGGACGGGAGCGGCACTGGATACTTGAGATTCACTTCGTCGATCGCGCACGGGAAATAGGCGGATTTTACGAAGAATTGTTGACGATAGGTTAGGTTTCCCGATCAAACGACGAGCCTCATGGTCACGACTCATCCAGCTGTTCGTGGCGTTAATTGCGATCCGCAGACTCGTTGCGAACATTATCGCGGGCCTACCGACATTATTGCGATCAGGATGAACTGCTGTGGCGTTTACTATGCATGTAAGGATTGTCACGTGGCGCTTGCCGATCATCCCATCGAGGTATGGCCGAAGGCGGAATGGGATCAGCGTGCTGTGCTCTGCGGCTCCTGCCGGGCGGAGTTAACCATTAACCAGTATTTTGCCAGCCAGTACCAGTGCCCATTTTGCCGGGCGGCTTTCAATCCCAGGTGCCGCAATCACTATCATTTTTATTTCCAGACGGCACCAAGGGTGAGCAACAATGGAACCGGACGAGGGATGAGTGATTAAGAAAAAAGTCGTCAGTCGAAAGACGATCGACATAGAATGGGGCGATTGCGATCCCGCGCAAATCGTCCACTTCCCACGCTACTTCGCTTATTTCGATGCCTGCACGACCGCATTATTCAAAAAGGCCGGCCTGCCCAAAAAGAAAATGATTGCTGCTTACAAAATAATCGGAATTCCATTGGTTAACCTGCAGGCCTCCTTCACGGCGCCATCACGTTTTGGGGACACCGTGGTGGTTGAATCGGAGATCGCCGAATGGGGACGCAGCAGCTTTCGCGTGCGTCACAGATTATTCAATCAGGAAGTGTTGGCGGTGGAATGTATCGAGACCCGGGTGTGGGCGGTACCGTCCCCGCGCGACCAGGAAAAAATTGAAAGCAAACCGGTGCCGCGTGAAGTGATCGCGAGATTTTCGGGAGAGAGTGAATCCGGTCGAGACGCCAGGACCAGGCAACCAAAAAAGCAATGAAGGTGCGTACGCAAGTCGGCATTGTCGGCGCAGGACCGGCCGGGCTTGTGTTATCGCATTTGCTGCATCGGCAAGGTATTGATTCGGTGGTCATCGAGGCTCGAAGCAGACAACACTGTGAACAGCGCGTACGCGCCGGAGTGCTCGAGCAAGGGACGGTCGACCTGCTGACAGAAATGAACCTGGGCGGGCGCATGAAGCGGGAAGGGCTCGTCCATGATGGCGTAGAGATTCGTTTCGACGGGTGCGGTCATCGAATCGACTTCAAGGAACTGACCGGCCACTCCATCACCATCTATGCGCAGCAGGAGGTCGTGAAGGATCTCATTGCGGCGCGACTCGAAGACGGGGGAGAAATCGTGTTCGATGCTGAGGACGTTTCCGTTCATGATTTCGATTCTGCCACTCCCAAAATTCGTTTTCATAAACCCGGCGAATCCTCGGAGATAGTTTGCGATCTTATTGCCGGGTGCGATGGCTTTCACGGAGTGTGCCGCCCGAGCATAGCGGATGCTCTGACTGTGTATGAGCGAGTTTTCCCTTTCGCCTGGCTTGGCATCCTGGCTGCGGCGCCGCCTTCCTCCGAAGAATTGATCTACTGCTACCATGAGCGGGGATTCGCGCTGCACAGCATGCGCACTCCCGAAATCACCCGCTTATATCTTCAGTGTGCTCCGGATGAAGATTTGGCAGGCTGGCCGGATGAGAGGATTTGGGAGGAATTGCAAACTCGCCTGAGTACCAGGGACGGCCGGCGACTGACTGAAGGTGCGATCCTGCAGAAGGGTGTTACCGGAATGCGCAGTTTCGTGGTCGAGCCCATGCAGTGTGGAAGGCTTTACCTGGCCGGAGATGCCGCGCATATCGTGCCTCCAACCGGAGCCAAAGGACTTAATCTCGCGGTGGCTGACGTTCGCGTTCTGGCTGCGGCGGTCGCGGAATTTTACCGCTCCGGAGAGACTCAACTTCTCGACGGTTATTCAGAAAAATGTTTGCAGCGAGTGTGGCTGGTGCAACGCTTTTCGCTGTGGATGACGGGAATGCTGCATCGTTTTCCAGGTGACGACAGATTCGAAGTGCGCAGGCAACTCGCCGATCTCGATTACCTGACGAGTTCGCGTGCCGCGGCCCAGACCTTTGCGGAAAACTATGTCGGCTTGCCGATGAGTTGAGGTTTCCGCGCGAAATGCGGCGCTGAAACGTCTACTCTGTTGAATGCGATGGTGGAAAAGATCAAAAACCCCGAATACGGTGGGCGAAGAGAAGATAGAGGTAGCGCTCCAGCGTATTCGGTCGACGCCTTCCAGCGGCATGAGCCGGGAACGCAGCCGTCTTATTTTTATCCTGATTATCGTGCTACCCGATTGCGGGCCCCATCTCAACCGCTGATTGTTTCTCCTCATACGCTGTCCGAAGTTACCGGGCCGGTCTTTGGCCCCTCCGATGTTGATCCGAAAGACAGCGACCTGACAGTTCACCACGAAGCAGAACCTCTAGGTGAGCGGATCGTGATAAGCGGACGGGTGATGGACAGTAGTGGTCATCCGGTAGCGGACAGTTTGATTGAGATATGGCAGGCCAACGCGGCGGGACGATATGCGCATGATCAGGACAACCATCCGGCGCCGCTTGATCCGAACTTCACCGGCAGAGGCCGGACCCTGACCGACAAGGACGGGTTCTACAGCTTTGTAACCATTAAGCCGGGCGCGTATCCCTGGCGCAATCACGATAATGCGTGGCGTCCAGCACATATTCATTTTTCTTTGTTCGGTCCCGCGTTCGTGACGCGACTGATCACCCAAATGTATTTCCCTGGCGATCCTCTTCTCGACTACGATCCGATTTGGCAGTCGATTCCCGACGAAAGGGCGCGACAGCGGTTGATTTCAAAATTTGATCTGGAGTCGACGAAGCCGGAATGGGCGCTGGGCTATCGTTTCGATATTGTGCTGCGGGGGCGGGAGTCAACGCCGTTCGAGGAATAGCGATGAACCGGACCCCAACTCCGTCGCAGACCGCTGGCCCATATTTGCACCTGGGGTTGACAGATCGACGCGCAATTTCCCGCGTGGCCGGCGAAGGCGTGAAGGGAGAGCGAGTGTGGCTCACGTTCCGCGTATTCGATGGAAGTGGAGCTGTTGTTCCGGACGCAATGATCGAACTGTGGCAGGCCGACGCGGAGGGAAATTACAACGTTCACCAAACACAAACGAACTTTCTCGGATTCGGAAGACAAGCAACTGCGGAAGATGGGACTTGCAGGTTTGAAACCATCAAACCCGGCCGTGTCCCTGGAATTGGTGAAACGCTGCAGGCGCCGCATATTAATGTCTCGATTTTTGGCCGCGGACTTTTGAAAAGATTATCGACACGCATTTACTTCGCGGGCGAAGCGTCGAACGTGGAAGATCCGATATTGGCTCTGGTGCCCGAGGCTAGGCGTCAGACGTTGTTGGCCCAGCCTGATTCCGCCCGTAGTGGTGGCTGGATTTTCGAGATCCGCATGCGGGGAGAGGGTGAAACGGTGTTCTTCGATGTGTAATTATCTCCGCAAGCGAGAACGACAGTGGAGTGCGGCGCGCGTCTCCGTCGAAATTCTGCGGTGGAGCCGATCATGAGTTCCAGTTTGATCGAAAGCCTGGCGACGACTCCGGCACTAGCCGAAATATTTTCCGACGACTCGGTGCTGCGGGCGATGCTGGACTTTGAAGCCGCGCTGGCGCGTGCGCAAGCTCGAACCGGAGTCATCCCAAGCCAGGTAGCCGAAACCATCACAGCATTGGCCAAGCCCGCGAGCTTTGACGCTGCTGCTCTGGCCCTGGCCACATTTCGCGCGGGAACGCTTGCCATCCCTTTGGTGAAAGCGCTGACCGAACAGGTGCGCAGAAGCGACGCGGAGGCGGCGCGCTTCGTTCACTGGGGCGCGACCAGCCAGGATGTCGTCGACACCGCCATGTCATTGTTACTCAAGCGCGCGGAGCCATTGCTTAACGCCGACCTGGTGCGGCTGGAAAAGGCGCTGAAAAAGTTGTCCGACCAGCATAAGGACAGCGTCATGCTCGGGCGAACTCTGCTGCAACCTGCGCCGCCGGTTACGTTTGGACTTAAGGCTGCCGGCTGGCTCGGCGCGGTAAGGCGCGGAAGACTGCGATTGCAGAATGAATTTCGTGCCGCGACGTTGCTGCAATTTGGCGGAGCCAGCGGTACGCTGGCATCTTTAGCCGACCGGGGAATTGTTGTAGCTGAGGCACTCGGCACAGAACTCGGATTGAAAACTCCAGCAGCGCCGTGGCACACACAACGCGACAATCTGGCGGCATTCATGTGTGCCTGCGGCGTGCTCACCGGATCTTTGGGGAAAATGGCGCGAGACCTGGTACTGCTCATGCAAGGAGAGGTGGCTGAGGCTGAAGAGCGGGGAGGCGAAGGGCGGGGCGGATCGTCAACCATGCCCAACAAGCGCAATCCCATCGCATGCTCGCTGACTTTAGCGGCGGCCCAGCGGGTGCCGGGACTGGTGGCAACATTTCTTTCCGCAATGGTGCAGGAGCACGAACGCGGCGCCGGTGGGTGGCAGGCAGAATGGTCGGTGGTAACCGGAGTGGTCCAATCGACGGGGGTGGCGATCGCGTCGATGGCTGAAGCGGCCGAAGGGCTTTCAGTCGATCCGGAAAAAATGCGAGTCAATATCCGGAACACAAACGGATTGATTTTTGCTGAACGCGCGATGATGCTGCTCGGGCCAAAGCTGGGGCGGGATGTGGCCCACAAGATCCTCGAGGGTGCGGCCAGGAAAAGCGCCAGCGAGGGTCGCAGCCTCTCCGCGGCCCTCGGCGAAATTCCCGAAGTCACGGTTCATTTGAGTTCTGCCGACCTTGAGCAGATGGAAGTGCCCGAACAGTATCTCGGGTCGGCTGAGATATTTCGAAAAGCGCTGGTGGAAGAGTAAAGCGACGCCGAGGGAGCGAAAAAATTGCCGTTCGCGACAATTGACAACGCGCGGATGTTTTACCGGCTGGAGGGAAATGTCGGACGCCCTGTGCTTGTTCTCGCCCACTCGATCGGCACCGATCTGGCGCTATGGGAGCTTCAGGTCAACGATCTGCTGCCGCACTTCCAGATTCTGCGATATGACGTACGCGGCCACGGAGCTTCGGATTCACCTCCAGGAGAGTATTCCGTTGAGATGCTGGGGAAAGACTTGATTGCTCTCACGGATGCTTTGGGGATTCCAAAATTTGCCTTTTGCGGTTTGTCGCTCGGCGGGGCCATCGGGCAATGGGTGGCCGCACACGCACCGGAACGAATCACACATCTTGTTCTAGCGAATACGTCTCCGCAATTCGTACCGCGCTCCAATTGGGAGAGCCGAATTACCAGCGTGCGCCAGGGTGGGATGGCGGCGATCGTCGATGTCGTAATGCAAAGGTTTTTCTCGGCCGAGACGCTGGCGCAGAAAGATCCGCACGCCGCTTCAATTCGCTCGATCTTTTTGGGAACTTCGATTGCCGGTTACACCGGCTGTTGTGCTGCCCTTCGCGATGTGGACCACACCTCTCTGCTTGCAAATATCAAGGCTCCGACCCTGATCATCGTAGGCGACCGTGACGTTTCGACTCCGTGGGCCGGACATGGGGAGAAGCTCGCGCAGGGGATTCCAGGAGCACGAACTCTCCATTTGGAAGCGGCGCATTTATCAAACATCGAACGACCGCGATCGTTTACTGCCGCTCTTCTTGAATTTGCACTTCCGGAAAGTCAAAGCGATGCAGATACCATGCGCACGGGAACCGAACAACGTCGTGCGCTGCTGGGTGACGCGCACGTCGATAAGGCGATCGCGGCCACGACCGAATTTACCCGCGAGTTTCAGGAGTTCATTACCCGTTACGCCTGGGGAACAATTTGGTCGCGTCCTGGACTCGACCGGCGAACTCGAAGACTTCTGGTGCTGGCGATGACTGCGTCCCTGGGCAGATGGGAAGAGTTTGCCCTTCATTTGCGGGCCGGATTGGCCGGCGAACTTGAGTTATGCGATCTGAAGGAAGTGCTTTTGCAGACTGCCGTGTATGCCGGATTGCCGGCGGCAAATACCGCCTTTAAGATCGCGAATGAAGAGATAAAGAACGAACCTGAGAGGGATGCATGAGGATGAACGATGGTCAACCCTTCGCCGGCGTCGTTTGGCAGGATGGACACCAGAATGTGGTCCGAGCATCCTCACCTTGCTTACGCGATTCGATTGCGGTGCCGCACTTTCTGCAGCGTTCGTTGCGCCGGCCGTAAACCCACAACCGCTCTTCGCTGCTGGCGCGTCCGGTGGTGCGCCGCATCCCGGTGTACGTCACAATCTGGTCCCCGGAAGTCTCGGTAACATTGGCGAGCAGAAACTTTCTTGCCGTGTTCACCAGGCAGGAAACTTCGTCAAACGTCAGACTGTCGACCCTGCGAAATGGATTGACGCCGCACGCGAAACACACCTCTGATTTGAACACATTTCCCATCCCAGCCATGATGGATTGAGAGAGCAGCGCCGCGCCGACCTCAAGATCACCATGGGCGAGCAGGCTTTGAATCGAGCGGGCAGAATCAAAATCCGCTGCGAGAACGTTTTGACCCAGCTGACTGAATCCCTGGCGGCGCCGCAGCGTGTCGGCGGTATGGAATTCTGCGATCGGAACCTTAAAAGCTACCGCCCATATTTTTTCTGTCTTTATCACGATCCGCATATCGCCGGCGGGTCTTTGCCATGGTTCGCCGGGCCGGTAAATGTGCCAACTGCCGCTCATCAGCATGTGAGTGAGCAGGGTCAGGTCGCCGGAAAAATTCATGCGAATCCATTTTCCAGTGGCTTCGACGCCTTCGATCGTCCGGCCGACGATTCCGGAATCAACATCGACGCGCGACAACTTGGGGAGAACGCTTTCAAAACCAGTAACGAGCTGACCGGCAAGAGCCTGGTTAAGGGTGCGGGCCGCCCTGAATATGGTATCTCCCTCTGGCATCAGGCGCTCTCGATGACGTCGGACTCATTATCGTCAGCGCCGGCATCGCCGTCTTCAGGGGCGGCGGCTTTCTCCTCGGGCATGGCGATGGGGGCGATTCTGCGCATCTGGTATCCCACCACCGAATTTGTGAAGCCGGATTCTTCCAGGAAACGCGCCAGAAAATGTTCGCGAGCGGGCTGTCCGTTGATGGCGCCGATAAGCAATCCCGTTTTCCGTCCCTGGCGGCGGATTGCCAGCTCAGCTAATTTCTTTGCCAATTCGCGGGCATATCGACTACGCAACGGTTCGGCCTCAGGCAGGAAGACTTGAATCTCCAGGCTTTTGCGCCGAAGAAAGGCGGCCAGGCTGCCGTTGATCAGGATGACGCCCGCGCCGCTGGTGCGCGACATGGAACGGGAGGTAGTTGTATTTTCTGGAGAAACCGGCTCGGTGGGTGTGCCTTCCGGCTGCTTCTCATCGGTCGCGGCAATCGATGAAGCTCTGTCGCTGTTGTCTTCTAAAGAAGCTTCGCCGTCTTTGCGCGGCCAGGGGAGCAACGTGCCGTATAAATTCGCCGGATCGGTGGCAGCCAGAAAAAGAATTTCCGGATTTTCCGGCTCCGATCGGAGGCTGCGCAACATGTCGACCGCGGCTGGCATGGCGAATTGAGCCGCGCCCAGTCCGGCGACAAACATTCCGCGGCGCACCCAGCCGCTGTCCTCCATCAATTTCAGCGCGGGATAGATGGTTGAATATCCGCGCGGAACATTTTCCGCGATTGCGGTTTCGCGCAAGACGATGCCGTGCCGCACCAGCAATTGCTGAGCAACATTCGCGCTCCACTGTGTGACTGTGATCGGGGCGGGCACATACTGCCGGATCAGGGACCAACGTCCCTGGGCCGGCGTGCCTTCACGCGAGCGTAAACGGCGGATGAAATCCGGAGAACCTGGAGGGGTTCCGGGGAAAGCGCCTCGTTCACGCTTTTTGTCGTTGGGCCGCAGCAGATCGCGCAAGGGATGAAAGGTGTCGTTGGTGATCTGGCCCGACCAAACCAGTTCCCAGAGCGCGTCGCGGGTTTCACCGGGAAATCCGCTGCCTCGGGCAGCATGGATCGCGGCAAAGAATGAAGCGCCATTCTGCGCCAGAAACTCGACGATCTTTGCAGCCGTTTCAGATAACGGCGCATCGACCCGCAGTTCTGGCGGGGATAAAAGCATAGGCAAGGATTCGCTCAGATAGAGCGCAATTCGCCCGTCGCGATTGCCGATTTGCTCGATCCCCACCCAGACAACTTGTCCCGAGGCCATGACTGTATCCAGATCGCCGGAACGATACTCTGCGATGCGGGCAGGTAGAATTTCGCGCTCGAGTTCGGAAGCCAGAAGCGCGGCGCCCTGAAGATTCTCAACCGTATCGAGCAAAGATTCGAATCCGCGCCTGCGAACTGTGACGCCCTGCCAGCGGGCAGTGAGCCGCGCGAAAGTACTCTGCTCGGCTGGCTCAATTTCACGCCGCAGGCGGGCGAGACTCTTTCGCCGAACCTGCTGCAAGACATCGGGATCACACCACTCACGATGCACACCGCCGGGACGAAAATCGCCTTCGAGCAACTTTCCCAAGCCATGCAAGCTGCGCAAAACTGTTTCCACGTTCGCGGAAGGCAAGCCATAACGCGCCGAAACTTCCGCGGTGGTGAACGGACCATGAGTGCGAGAGTAATTTCGCAAAAGCGACTGCAACGGATCCTCGTTGCGCTGGAGGAAAACGTCGGCAAGCCCGGGCGGCAAGGGAGTTCCCAAGGCGTCGCGATAGCGAGCAGCGTACTCGACGGGGATGAAACGCGACTCACCGGCAATCCGCACCCGTACGGCGCGCCGGGAATTCACGAGTTCGTCGATCGTTGACGCGACTTCTTTACTCTCGCTGCGGGCGACAATTTCCGCCTCGGAGAGGTCTCCCAGCTTCAACAACAAGTCGTGAACGCCATCGGCATGTCGAGCCTGGTAATCAGGCTCGAGAGACTGAAGACGAGCCTCGATCTCGTTCAGGGCGGTCGCATCCAGAAGCTCGCGGAGATCGGTGTCGCCCAGCAGTTCTTCGAGTTGCGACTGGTCGATTGACAGAGCCTGCGCACGGCGTTCGGCGAGCGGAGCGTCGCCATCGTAAATGTAATTTGCGACATAGGAAAAAAGTAGCGATGAGGCGAATGGCGATGGCCGGTTTGACTCCAAACTGGTGACTCGAATCGTTCCGCGCTGAACTCCGGTCAGAATGGCTGCCACCGCGGGCAAGTCGAAAACGTCCCGTATGCACTCGCGATAGGCTTCCAGCAAAATTGGGAACGAAGAAAACCGCGATGCTACGGCGAGCAGATCCGCGGATCGTTTGCGCTGTTGCCAAAGCGGGGCGCGCACGCCGGGACGCCGTTTGGGCAGCAGCAAAGCGCGACCTGCGGCTTCCCTGAATTTC
Organism: Terriglobia bacterium; assembly: GCA_963733545.1. Lineage (GTDB taxonomy): Bacteria > Acidobacteriota > Terriglobia > Terriglobales > Acidobacteriaceae > JAIQFF01. The sequence continues at coordinate 215,599 of CAVTDQ010000007.1, read as the reverse complement.
GCCGCGAACAGGGAAGTGCTGCCCAACTGACGCAGGACCAGGTCCTTGAACTCGGCCGGCGACGGCAACAAATCTTCGGCATTGATGACGTCATCGCTGTCGGGGACGCGCAGTACGAAGCCATCATTCGACCACATGGTTTCGACTTCGAGTCCGCGCTCGGCGCGCAGTTTGGAAGTTACCGCCATGCACCAGGGAGCGTGAACTGCGCTGCCAAACGGGGTGAGTACACAGACCCGGCGATCGCCCATTTCGTCGCGGCAGGTTTCGATTACGATGTCCTCATCGCTTGGGAGGCGTCCCGTAGCCCGCACCTGATCTTCCAGATATTTAAGAAGGTTTTCGGCTGCGGCAGTGTCAAGGCTGTGATCTTCCACCAACCGGCTGAACGCAACCGGCCGGGGCAACTGCAAAAGCTCGCGACTCATTCTGCCAATCTGCCTGCCAAATTCAACCGGCCGGGCGGCGGAATCGCCGCGCCAGAAAGGCATTTTGCCGGGCTCGCCGGGAGCGGGCGAGACGCTGACTTTGTTGTAAGAAATTTCCTCGATCCGCCAGGTGGATGCGCCGAGAACGATGGTGTCTCCGTTGCGGCTCTCGAAGACCATTTCTTCGTCCAGCTCGCCGACGCGGGCGCCTTTGGTGGCGCCGGCGAGGAATACTCCGTAAAGGCCGCGATCGGGAATGGTGCCACCGTTAATGATGGCCACGCGTTGCGAACCCTGGCGCGCGGTAAGCGTGTTGGCCACGCGATCCCAGGTGATTCGCGGACGCAGCTCGGCAAATTCGTCGGAAGGATAGCGGCCGGAAAGCATATCCAGAACGCTTTCAAAAATAGATCGGGTAAGGGCTGCGTAAGGCGCCGCCGAACGAACCAGATTGAAAAGGCGATCGACCGTCCAATCGTCCATGGCGACGGCAGCGACAATGTGCTGGGCCAGCACATCCAGGGGATTTCGCGGATAGTGGACTGACTCGACTTCGCCGTCGTACATGGCGCGGGTTATGGCCGCGCATGCAACCAAATCGGCGCGATACTTGGGAAAAATCACCGCATTGCTGACCGCGCCGACGTAGTGGCTGGCGCGGCCCACCCGCTGCATGCCGCTGGCGACCGACGGCGGCGATTCAATCTGTATCACGAGATCGACAGCGCCCATGTCGATCCCCAACTCAAGCGACGAGGTGGCGACGATGCCGCGAAGGCTGCCCAGCTTAAGTTTGTCTTCAATCTCTTTACGTTGATCGACGGCCACGCTGCCGTGGTGGGCGCGAACCAGCGCTTCGCCGGCAAGTTCGTTGACGGCGCCGGAAATTCTTTCGGCGAGGCGGCGGCTGTTTACAAAAATCAGGGTCGAACGGTGGGCGCGAATCAGTTCGAGAAGTTTGGGATGAATTGCGCTCCAGATCGACCGGCGCTTGGGACCCTGGGATGCGGGGCCGCTGGGTAAACTCTCCACCTCGTCCAGGCTGGCCATGTCTTCCACGGGAACTTCCACTCGAAGGTCCAAACGTTTGGGCGCGCCCGCATCCACAATATTGACGGCACGATAGACGGGTGCGAACGCAGAGGTTTCGAATTCTTCCAAAGCCTGCTGCGGCGCATCGAAGTCTGAAGGCCCGACCAGGCCTGTGGAATTGTCCTCACTTCGATCGCCAGCACGTTGAGTTTGTGCGCCCCCCAGAAATCGGGCAACTTCTTCCAGGGGCCGCTGCGTAGCGGATAGTCCGATGCGTTGGATGGGGTGATCCGCCAGATGCTGCAAGCGCTCCATCGAGAGGGCGAGATGAGAACCGCGCTTCGTCGGAACCAGCGCATGGATCTCGTCGATGACCAGGACTTCGACGGAGCGAAGCGCATCGCGCGCGTTCGATGTCAGTAAAAAATAAAGTGACTCGGGGGTCGTAATTAATATGTCGCTGGGATTACGGGCAAAGCGCGCCCGCTCTGCCTGAGGCGTGTCGCCTGTGCGCATGGCGACCGAAGGCTGGTGAAACGGAACGTTCAACCGCTTCGCAGCCTGCGCGATGCCCACCAGCGGAGCCCGCAAGTTGCGCTCGACATCGACGGCGAGCGCTTTGATCGGCGAAACGTAGACTACCCGGCAACGCTTGGAGTTCGCCGGAACCGGGGTGAACATGATGCGATTGATGCACCATAGAAAAGCCGCCAGAGTTTTGCCGCTTCCGGTGGGAGCCAGGATAAGCGTCGACTCGCCGCGTGAGATAGCCGGCCAGCCCGCAATTTGCGGCGATGTCGGGGCCGGAAAAACTGCTCCGAACCAATCGCGCACGGCGGGATGAAAAAGCTCGAGCGTGTTCCCGGCGGTGGTTTCTGGTTTGTTGGTCTTCGCCATATGGAAGCTGGTTGAGGGGCGTGTTACTGGTGCCGAACTATGCAATGTTTTGATGCAAAAAGCGCCGATCGTGCTTCAGGTCGGAGTGGTCTACTAGACCGGTTCCGGCGTTTTTGCCGCTTCACGCCGGATCCTTCTTGGCCTGACCGCCTTTCAGGGTGACTTCGATAGAGCAGGGCTAACCATAGACACGATAATGAGCGTTATCGTTTTCGCCGGCGGCAACGCCTCAGTCCACGCCGCATCTCATAGCAGAACTTCTGTCTACTAGGAGGTATATCCATGAGCGAACGAGATGACCAACATGGCGAGAGCTTTCGCGAACTTCGTGGTAAAGAGGGCATGGACAAGATCAGCGATCTGGTCAAAGGAATCCGGATTGCCATGATGTCGACGATTGACGCCAACGGTGAGATTCACAGCCGTCCCATGGCCACGCAGGACGAGCCTTTCAACGGGACGCTCTGGTTCCTGACCGGTAAGGCTTCGGAAAAAGTTTACGAAATACGCCAAAGTCAAAAAATCACGCTGGACTATGCCGATCCCGGCAACTCGAAATACATTACTTTGCGGGGAACCGCCTCTGTGAACAATGACCGGGCAAAAATAGACGAGATGTGGAATCCTTTGTACAAAGCTTGGTTTCCGAATGGCAAAGATGATCCCAATATTACCGTTCTGCGGGTCGACGTGACCGAAGGCGAGTACTGGGAAGCCAATAGCAGCAAGCTGATCATGGGCATACGCTACGTGGCGGCGGCGGTTACCGGTGGCGCGGTGCCGGTTGGCGAATCTGGGCATGTGGACGTGGCCTAGCAGTTTGCGGATCCGCGCTGGCGAATCGCTCCGAGAGGTTTAGCTTTTTTTCGTGAGTAAACAAGAAGCCAACGAGTTGCTGGTGATCGAGGGGCGCGAGGTTCGCGTCACGCACCCGGAGAAACCTTATTTCTCCAGGGACACTAAGCTCTCCAAGCTCGACATCGTACGTTACTACCTGTCGGTCGCGCCGGGTGCTCTCGCCGGAATTCGCGATCGTCCGATTGTTCTCAAGCGGTTTGTTAACGGAGCGGAAGGCGAGGCCTTTTACCAGAAGCGCGCGCCGGCTGAGCGGCCGCCATGGTTGCGAACTACAACCTTGTCATTTCCTTCGGGTCGCACCGCGGAAGAGCTGGTGGTCGATGATGCGGCGGGGCTTGCCTGGATTGTCAACCTGGGCTGCATCGAGCTTCATCCTCACCCGGTACGCTCAACTGATCTCGATCATCCTGACGAATTGAGGATCGATCTCGATCCCGGTCCGGGAGTCAGCTGGGCCGACGTACGCACGGTCGCGCTTGAGGTGAAGTCGCTGCTGGAAGAGATGGGGCTTCGCGGCTGGCCGAAAACCAGCGGCTCTCGCGGGATGCACGTGAATGTGCGGATACATCCGCGCTGGAGTTTCGGCGAAGTGCGACGGGCGGCGCTGGCCTTATCGCGGGCAGTGGAGCGGAGAGCGCCTTCCCTGGCGAGTTCTAAGTGGTGGAAAGAGGAGCGTCACGGCGTTTTCCTCGACTACAACCAGAACGCGAAAGACCGGACGACCTGCTCCGCGTATTCGGTGCGCCCGCTGCCGGATGCTCGTGTTTCCACACCGCTACACTGGCAAGAGGTTCCAGACTGTGAGCCAACTGAATTTACCGTGCTCACGGTTCCGAAACGCTTTGCGGAGAATGGCGATCCCCACGCAAGCATGGATAGTGATCCAGGTTCGCTCGAGAAATTACTGGAACTCGCGGCGAAAGACGAGGCAGCTGGACTCGGTGACGCGCCCTGGCCGCCGCACTTTCGCAAAATGGAGGGCGAGGCGCCACGGGTTGCGCCGTCTCGTGCAAAAGCTGCCCTCAAAAAGCAGGAGAAAAAGCAGCCGCGAACGAAGATGCCGCTTATCGTCGTGGCCAACTCTCCCGACAAAGCGGCTGCGCTCGCAGGCCTGGAAAGATGGAAGAGCAAACATGCCGAGGCGGCCGGACTTCTCGCCGTGGATGACGTGCTGGTGGATTCGATGCGCGGACGGTCGTCCACATGGACTCGCATCCGTGTGAACCTGCGTCATGTGCCGGAAGAAACAAGACCTACGCAGGAAACTCCCGATCCGGATGACGATCCAACCCGCGAATGGCGGGCCCACTTCACTGGAAAGCCGCGAAGCCCTGGGAAGCGCTCTGCAAGGAAGGAAGCATAAGCACGCATTTCAGCGGCCGCTGGGAAAAATCTCCATCAACTCTTGTGGTGGAACCACTTCGAGCTGCGCATAGGTGCAGTCGCGGGGCTGCTTGTCGGTGCGCCATCTCCGAAACTGCGCCATGTGCCGGAAGCGATCGCCTTGCATGTGCTCGTACGCGACTTCAACGACCAGTTCAGGACGTAGCGGCTCCCATGACAAGTCCTTGCCCTGACTCCAGCGGCTTTGGCCTCCCGGCATGCGTTGCCCGGCCTCACCGGCTGAAGTCTCCTGCTCAGCCCAACTCTTCCAGGGATGATTGGCGAGCGCGTCTTTACGGTACGGCGCCAGGTATTCCACGAGCTGCTGGCGTTTTTCCTTGGTAAAACTGCCGCAGACGCCGACGTGATGCAGCACGCCCGCATCGTCGAAGAGGCCAAGGAGCAAAGATCCAAGAAGTGTGCGTTCGCCTTTCTTGTACCAGCGAAAGCCCGCCACCACGCAATCGCAATCGCGCTCATGTTTCACCTTGAGCATCAGGCGTTTGTCAGGCTCGTAGATGCCGTCGATCGGCTTGGCCATGACTCCGTCGAGACCAGCACCTTCAAAACGGCTGAACCAATCCTCGGCCACTTTCGCTGCGGAGGTTGCCGGCGTGAGATGGATCGGCGACTTCGCGGAGGATAGCAACGATTCCAGCTCCCGGCGCCGGTTTTGAAACGGCTCCTTCCGAAGATCCCGTTCGCCTTCACAAAGCAGGTCGAAAAAAACGATCGATGCCGGAGTTGTTTGGGATAGAAGTTTTACCCTTGAAGCAGCGGGATGAATTCGCAACTGAAGCGCATCGAAGTCGAGCCCGCCATCGGTTGCGATGACGATTTCGCCATCGAGCACACAGCGAGCAGGCAACTGCGCCTGTAATGGCTCTATCAACTCAGGAAAGTAACGATTGAGCGATTTTCCGTCGCGGCTCTGAATCAGGATTTCATCTTCATCGCGGAAAATCAGCGCGCGAAAGCCATCCCACTTAGGTTCGAAGATCCAGCTTTCGCCTGCCGGCAATTCGCCTATGCGTTTCGAGAGCATGGGCAGGATGGGAGGGTTTACAGGAAGGTCCACGCTTCCCATGCTATACCGCGCGGCCCTGGTTTCGCGACCGCGAGGTGTGGATTGAAAGCATGAGTTCGACGCCAGTCCGCCCTCTGAAGCGCCTTTACTCGCGAACTTCCAGAGTGGTGACCTGGAAGCTGCGCAGCTTCGCCGACCCGAAGGAGGTGGTGATGGCACAGTCGGTGGCGTCGCGCCCGGTGGCGACCAGGACGCGACCGATGCGCCGGGTGTTGTGCCGGGCATCGAAAGTCCACCAGCGATCGTCCAGATAAGCTTCAAACCAGGCACTGAAATCCATGGGATTCGGATCTGGGGGGACGCCGATATCGCCCAGATAGCCGGTGGCATAGCGCGCGGGAATATTCAGGGCCCGGCAAAAGGTGATGGCCAGATGCTGAAAGTCTCTGCACACTCCGACGCGCTCAGTGTAGACGCCAAGAGCGGTGCGGGTGGGATTGGAAAAGTGATACCCAAAGGTGACTTTGCTCTGTACCCAGTTGCAGACCGCTTGCACCCGTCCCCAACCCCGCGGCGCGCTGGAAAAAAGCTCGGTAGCGGTGTTGGATAAAAGGTCGACCTCGCAATACCTGCTGCTGAGAAGGTAAGGCAAAATGTCCGCAGGAAGGTCTTCGACCGCATTCTCCCGCGCCTCGAGCTTTACTAGATCCGGGTCGCCGGAGTCTTTGATCAGGGTACTGTTGTGCAGACGAAGGCTTCCTGAGGGCGCCAGCAGGCGGCAGGCCCGATTGCCGAAGCTGTCGTTGTAGCGCTCGATCTCCATGACCGGATCGGTCTGCAGTTTATCGGGTTCGCACAGGTCCTGCTCTCGCGAAGGATGAACGTTCAAGAGGGCAACGATCGGTACTTGCCCCGAAACATCGAAGCGGATGTCATATCCAAGACGGATCAGCATCGTTGTGAAGTCCTTATCAGAGCAGCGGCGTGCGGGTCTGAGATGCGCGAATTATCATGCATTGTGGCCCAACCTGTAACTTTCTTTCTCGCTGCGTCGAATCACAAAATCGACTGCCGGATCAGTGTATGATTCGGTAGTTTGATATGCTCTAAGCGGGGAAAATATTGACATATTGCCTGGGCATCATGACGCAGGAAGGGCTGGTGCTGGCCTCCGATTCACGGACCAACGCCGGTTTTGATCAGGTCAACGTGTGCCGCAAAATGCACCGTTTCGTGCAGCCGGGAGAACGGGTATTCGTGATCCTGTGCAGCGGAAGCCTGTCTATCAGCCAGTCGGTGATCACGCTGCTGAAAGACGACTTCGATTCCGGCCGGGGGCTGGCGCAAACCGCGTCGCTCTACGACGCCGCCCGCATCGTGGGAGATTGCGTGCGCCGGGTCTCTGATCTCGACCGCGCCTCGCTGGAACGCGATTCATTCTCGTTCAACGTGCACCTGCTTCTAGGGGGCCAGGTACGGGGCCAGGAGCCCAACCTTTATCTGATTTATCCCCAAGGCAATCCTTTGGCGGCTACGGAGGATTCTTTATATCTGCAGCTGGGCGAGTGCAAATATGGCCGGCCGATTCTCGATCGTGGCATACAGTCGACTACTTCTCTGGAGGTCGCTGCCAAGTATGCCTTGCTCTCGCTCGATGCCACGATGCGGTCAAATGTGACGGTGGGGCCGCCCTTTGACCTTTTGCTCTACAAGAAAGACAGCCTGGACGTGACCCGTTACCGCCGGGTTTCCGCAGGAGATCGGGACCTCAATTTGATTCACTCGAGCTGGGAACAATCGCTGCGGCGCGCGGTCGAGCAACTGCCTGACATTGAGTTTAAAAGCCCGCATGACGCGGAGCCCGTATCCGGCATCTCAAACACTGCGCGGTCCGGGGCGTAGGTGCTGATTACACGCTGTTTTCTGATCGTGTAGATCGTTTTTCTCCATCTATAGACCACGGTCGGATGCGCTATTCTCGCGCAGTGCGGTCACAGCGTTCCCTATGATCATAGAGACGGATCCGCCGGACAGCAGTCCCGGAGATGCTTTTCGAAAGTACGAATTGTCCGACTGCTATGACGAGATGTTTCGCAGTATCGAGCATCCGCGAAAGCAATATCGCCAGCTTTATACCCATCTTCTGAACCTGCGGCCGGGCGACCTGTGGCGGGCAAAACACGAAGCCGATCAATCCTTCTTCAACCAGGGCATCACTTTTACGGTATACGGCGGTGACAAGGGGACGGAAAAGATTTTTCCCCATGACCTGCTGCCCCGGATCATCACCGCCACCGAATGGGAAAAGCTTGAACTGGGATTGAGCCAGCGAATCACCGCGCTGAACCTGTTTCTGAGAGACATTTACCACGAGGCGAAGATCATTGAAGACGGAGTTGTGCCTGGCAGCATCATCTATAGCTGCAAACATTATCGCCGGGAGATGCGCGGCATCAAGGTTCCCCGCAACGTATATGTGACGGTGGTGGGCACGGATCTGATTCGCAATCCGCAGGGAGAATTTTTAGTACTCGAAGATAATTTGCGGGTGCCCAGCGGAGTTTCCTACATGCTGACCAGCCGCCGGGTGATGAAACAAATCTTTCCTGCATTGTTTCGCAAATCCCGGGTGCAGCCGATTGAGCAGTACAGCCAGGCGCTGCTTTCCACGCTGAGATCGTTGACCCCGGATGGCCGTTCCGAGCCTACCGTGGTCCTGCTCACGCCGGGAGCCTACAACTCCGCTTATTTCGAGCATGCTTACCTGGCGCGGCAAATGGGAGTTGAACTGGTGGAAGGCCGCGACCTTGTGGTTCACGACAATATCGTCTACATGCGAACGACCTTCGGCCTGCAACGAGTCGATGTCATTTACCGGCGCATCGACGACGATTATCTCGACCCTCTGGCTTTCGAAGGACATTCGGCGCTGGGCGCGGTTGGACTGTTCAATGCTTATCGCGCGGGAAATGTGACATTTGCCAACGCGCTGGGTACTGGCGTGGCAGACGATAAAGCGGTCTATGCCTACGTCCCGAAAATGATTCGCTACTATCTCGACCAGGACCCGATTCTGGAAAGTGTAGAAACGCTTCTGATGTCGGACCGAGTTCAGCGCGATCACGTTTGCCAGAGACTGGATCAATACGTAGTAAAAGCGGTCGGTGAATCGGGTGGATATGGAATGCTGATTGGCCCTCACAGTACTCAGGAGCAGCGCGCGGATTTTCGAGACAAGATTCATGCCCACCCGCGCAATTACATTGCGCAACCTACCATCAACCTTTCGACCGCCCCATGTTTTGTCGATGGCACAATCGAACCACGGCATATCGATTTGCGCCCTTACGTGCTTTACGGCGACAAAATTATCATGGTTCCGGGCGGGCTTACGCGGGTAGCTTTGCGTAAAGGATCGCTGGTGGTGAATTCGTCCCAGGGCGGAGGATCGAAAGATACATGGGTATTGCAGAATTAACCGTTCGCTGCCGAAGAGAGAGGGGTTCATGCTTTCGCGGGTAGCCGACAGTCTTTACTGGATGAGCCGGTATTTTGAGCGCGCCGACAACGCATCGCGTGTGCTCGATGCGACTTATGGATTGATTCTTAATCCGGCGAAATTTTCAGTCGAAGAACGATGGTTTCGAGCTGTTTCCACACTGGCGGGCAGGCCGGGCGCGAAAGACATTGATCCACAACATGCATTGTTCCTGCTGGTAGCAGATCCGGAAGGCAGCTTTTCGATCGTTAAGTGTATCGCCGGCGCGCGGGAGAACGCGCGCCAGATCCGCGAAGAGATCAGCTCGGAAATGTGGGAACATCTCAACCGGCTATTTCATGACGTGAACAACTCTTCGGTCCGGTCCGATGACGATTCCGGCGCCATGCACGTCGTCAGCCTGGTACGGGAAGAGTCTTACCGGTTTCATGGAGTCACCGACACAACCATGAACCATGGCGAGGGCTGGCACTTTATCCAACTGGGCAAATACATCGAACGGGCGTGTAACCTTTGCATTCTTCTGGACGCATATTTCTTCATGGGCAAGCATGCGGACGACCTGGACTGGGTGGGGCTACTCACCAGCTGTGCCGCGTTCGAGGCGTATTGCAAAGTGCGCAGCGCAGATTTGCAGCCGGAACGCATCGCTGACTTCCTGCTGCTGCAGCCGGAGTTCCCTTATTCCGTTCGCTACTCGCTGGAGCGCATGCACCAGGCGTTGACCTCCATCAGCAATCTTTCACTCAGCCGCAGGACCGGCACAATCGAAAGGCTGGTGGGCAGGCTCCGGTCGGTGGTCGCTTACACCCAGATCGCCGACGTAATTCGCGGGGACCTGCACAAATATCTGGCTGGAATTATCGAGCAGTGCCGCGACCTGCACGAGGCGGTGCACGAAGTCTATATTGAATATCCTATCGAGGTGGCGTTCGACGCCTGATGTTCTACGCTATACGGCATTTCACGAGTTATCGCTACAGCCACGCTGTCTGGCAGAGCATGATGGAGGTTCGCATGCACCCGCGCAGCGAAGGCCGGCAACGTTGCTTTGTCTTTCAGCTGTCGGTGAATCCGAAGGCCCGCATTTTTGCCTACACTGACTTTCGCGGCAATCAGGTCCATCATTTCGATCTGCCCTCGCGCCACCGGCAGCTCACAATTATTGCCGACGCACTGGTCGAGATCGACACAGAAGTGGCTGTCCCCGATGGCATGCATCATGATCTCTGGGATGAACTCGAGCATTTGATCGAAGAGAAAGATTTCTGGGACATGCTCGAGCCTAGCCGTTTCGCGCGGACGACTCCGGAGCTTTCCGCCTTCGCCCGGGAGATCGCGGTGGCGGACCGGCAGGGAAGAAGTCTTCTGACATTCATTCAGGATGTGAACGCCGGAGTGCACAGCAGCTTCAGCTATGTGAAGAAGAGCACAAAGGTCAACTCACCGATTGAACATGCACTGCGGTTGCGCCAGGGAGTATGCCAGGATTTCGCGCATATCATGATCGCGCTGCTGCGGCACGTTCGCATCCCTTGCCGATACGTAAGCGGATACCTTTATCACAGCGGCAACGAGCTGGAGGGAGAACAAACGGCAGTGGGGGCGACGCATGCCTGGGTAGAGGCTTTTTTACCGACGGTCGGATGGGTCGGTTTCGATCCGACGATGAATGTTCAGGTCGGCGACCGCCATATCCGGACCGCCGTCGGCCGCGACTATGCCGATGTTCCGCCAACCATGGGAACCATGAAGGGGCGAGCCGACACCGAACTGCAGGTAAGAGTGCGAGTGTCGCCCTCTAAGGCGGTGCTTCCTCCGGACGAAGAATTTGCCGCGGATGAAGAGTGGTCGCAGCTGCTTGAAGAGGACCAGATGTCACAGCTGGTTCACGCCCAACAGCAGCAGTAAATCGAGTTTCATTATTCGCATTTCATTAAAAGACCCAAGATCAATTTCGGCCACAGAGTCATCGCTTCTGTCGTATTTAGTGGTTCCCGCCGAATCCTTTAGCTGGATCTCCGAATCTGTCTAGAATAGGGCACGTTGGGCGGCATTCAGATCCCACTTTGATTAGGAGCGTTGATGTTTGAGAGTATTCTCTGCCAGGTAACGGAATACGATCCTGTCGTCTTAGAGTCGTTGATTGAGCTCGCGGTCGAGATTGCCCGCGAGGGCCGGGAAGGCAGGCGCATCGGAACTTTGTTCACGCTGGGTGACGAGGATGCGGTGCTGGCCCGGTCAAGGCCCTTGATTCTCGATCCGTTGGCCGGACATCCTGAGTCCTCTCGTCACATCGCCAATCTCAATCTTCGCGGAACCATCAAGGAGCTGGCGCAGCTGGATGGCGGGTTCGTCGTCAGCCAGGCTGGAATCGTGCTCTCCGCATGCCGGTACTTTGACGCGGTGGCGGCGGAGGTCGATGTGCCGCTGGGATTGGGCAGCCGTCATATTGCAGTCGCCAATATGAGTGCTGTTACCAAGGCGGTGGGTATCGTTGTTTCCGAAAGTTCAGTGGTTAGACTTTTCTGTCACGGCAAACTAGTCGGTGAAATCATCCCGGAAGTATGGATGATCGATCATGCCCATCTTCGCGGCAAAGTAAAGCGAGAGCAAGTTGGCGAATTGACTGTCCTCACCCCGAATCTGTGGCAGTCGCAGTCCACCGAGTAGTTTCAGGTACACACTTCCCTGGCGAAATGCCCGGCTAACGCAGCGCCTCCGGTCCATTCAATTCAGACACCGCAATGCGAAGTCAGGCCGTATGCTATACAGCGACGGACTGGTTGGGTTGCATTCTGCGAGGGCGAAGCATGGATCGGGACAAAGTCGGAGGCGAAAGCAAAGCAAGTGTCACTTCGAGGAGCGACCAGTGGCATGCAGTCATCGCCGGTTACCTGGGTTGGACGCTCGACGCGTTTGATTTCTTCGTCCTGGTTTTTCTGGTGGACATACTGGCGGCGCAGTTTCATGTCACCAAGAGCGCCATCATCTGGACTTTAACGGCCACACTCGCGTTACGTCCCTTGGGAGCGCTTATTTTTGGGCTGCTGGCTGACCGCTACGGCCGGCGGCGTCCCCTCATGGCGAACGTAATCTTTTTCTCCGTCGTCGGCATGCTGTGCGGTTTCGCCACAAACTACTGGGTGTTTCTGGTCCTGCGAATGCTGTATGGCATTGGCATGGGCGGAGAGTGGGGAGTAGGAGCGTCGCTGGTTATTGAGAGTGCGCCCCCACGGCTTCGCGGCATCCTCTCGGGAATTCTGCAGGGCGGCTATTCGATGGGCTACCTGCTGGCGGCGGTTGCGGTCCGCCTGATACTTCCATCGCTGGGATGGCGGGCCATGTTCTGGGTCGGAGGTTTGCCCGCGCTGCTGGCGCTTTACATTCGATCGCATGTGAAGGAATCCGAGGCATGGAAGCAGCACCGTCTGCCGACGACGAAGGCGGTTGTGAATACCGCATTCGCGCACTGGAAGATATTCTGCTACCTGGTGGTGCTGATGATGTTGATGGTATTTCTGTCGCATGGAAGTCAGGACCTCTACCCGGACTTCCTCAAGTCGGTGCACGGAGTAAGCGTCAGCACGGTTTCTTACATCGCTATTCTTTACAACATTGGCGCAATCGGCGGAGCTCTCATTTTTGGACAATTGTCGCAGTCGCTGGGCCGGCGGAAAGCCATGATTGCGGCCCTGATGCTGGTGCTGGTGGCGATTCCGGCGTGGACCTTCGGACACACCCTGACTGTTCTCGCCATAGGAGCTTTTCTGGTGCAGGCGGGAACTCAAGGTGCATGGGGAATCATTCCAGCTCACATCAATGAATTGTCGCCGGACTCAGTTCGGGGATTGCTTCCTGGTCTGGCTTATCAGTTAGGCATTCTTTTAGCAGCGGGCACGGGATCGATCGAGTACGCCTTGCGCGACCACTACGGCTACGCCTGGGCGCTCGCCGGCTTTGAAACCGTGAACATAATCATTCTTGCCACGGTCGTAGCTTTGGGGTCGGAGCGCCACGGCAAGGACTTTACCGGGAACGATGAAGCACGGGACCTGGCGATGAACCCAGCATCAGTGGTTCGGTAAAGTTTCTGTCATCCTGAGCGGAATGACTGCTTCGCTTCGCGAAGCAGTCACGAAGCCGAAGGACCGCCCCTATGGCCGGCAAGATCGCTTGGTGCGCTCGTCTTGCAGAACTCGAATATTCTCTGCCGCTGCTAGGGGTCCTTCGACTGCGGATGGCTCTTCGCAAGCGAAGAGCTATCCTCCGCTCAGGATGACAGGCAAAAAGCTGGCGTCATCGCCGGTTGCCTTTTATCCGTTCTGCGGAGATTTATCGTCAGGCAAGTCTTCGACATCGACGTAATCATCGGCACCGGTTTTTGCCTGAAAGGATCGAGCGCGCATTCCCTGATCCATTGAGACTTCGGATGACGGATCGGAGCCAGGCTCTCTTAGATCTTCGAGCGATCCGTAATCAAGATGCGTGTGCACCGGCCGCTCGGGATGATCCGCAGCATCTTCGACACCTTCCACAACAGCGGCTTCGAGCGCCTGATCGCTGTCGGCAAGTTCCTGAACACTCTCGTTGGCAGCGTCCTCAGTCGAAGAAAGGCTTTGCGGGCTTCCGGATTGCCCAGCGCTGGCCGGTCCAACCTGACCCGGATCTTTTCCTATTTCGTCGAGTCGCGCTTCGTCGGCGCGCAATCTGTTTATCATGATTTCTCTCCTCGAATAAACGATCGAATGGCGGTCGCTGGTTCCAAACGCTTGGATGCGAGCATGGTAACGGTGTTTGCCGAGGAGAAAAGATATTCGAGCTGGCGCGCTGCGCCGGGAGTAACCAGATGGACTTTGGTTAGCGGGGCAACGCCTAAAGGGGCAACTCCGTCGTGGTGGGATAGTGGTCTTGCTCACGACCAACCTTCCCGTCATACTTGGTTGTCAATTTGAAGAGCTCCAGCCTTCCGTCTGCTGGCAGGTTGGAACCTGATAAATCAGTAAAGAGAGGTCTTCATATTGGCGAGATGCAACCAGAAGTCGCGACCAGAGGTCGATACACTACGAACTGTAACGACATTCCTTCCACGTAACCGGAACTTCCTGCATTCGTCTATTGTGGTCGAAGTCACGCCTTACAAAGGCACTGCCTTGCGCGTAAGGTACTCGTCCATGGTCGGGTCGGGTCCGATGTAATGGAACGCTTCCGCGTATTCGAGTCCATATTTCTGTCCGGCGGGACGATCTTTGAGTTCAACAGCCATCCGGGTGAACTCGTCGATGGCTGCATTGTCGGCACCGGACAGCGCCGGAACCCTCAATTTCCGTTCACTGAAAGAAGCATTCAGCTCCTTGATCATGTGAGTCATCATGGTGCGGCATGATCGCAGGCATGCAAGTTTGGTTTTGACGGTCGGGCCGATGTCGACCACCCGGTTCACCAGCTGCGGGCCCCTGGCAAAATAATATTTCTCTGAAACGCTGTGGGGCTTCAACCCGGCGGCGAAGTGCTCGGGCAAATCCAGGTGTCCGCCCGACATCCAGCAGGCTGCTTCGACGGCCTGCGCGGTCACATAGTGATCCGGATTCTCCTCGTAATGTCCCCATGGATCGTAGCTGAACACAGTGTCGACCTTCAGCAAACGAAATAGAAAGATCAAGCGTGCGCGTATTTCGGTACGCGCCAGGTCGTCCATGCGGTGGTTTCGATAACTGAGGTCAAAAGATTGCTTCAGGCCGGCCGCCTGCACGAAAGCTTTGGAGTCCTGCTCGTTACCGAGCACGGTTTCCCCCAGGGTGAGGTCGTAGGAATCTTTCTCGTCATTGCTGGTCCGGATAAAGTATCCGGTATAGCCCTCTTGCAGGAGTTTGGCCACGGTGCCGCACGCAAAAAAAGGCCCGTCATCCAGATGAGGAGTGATCAGGGCAAGCACCTTGCCTTGATGCGGCGTTCCCGCTGCCGCCCGCTCGATCACGATATCTTGCGCCGGCATGGTGTGAGACGGGATTTGCGGCGTAGCCAATACACCCGCAGCAACGGCTCCTCTGAAAAAATCGCGCCTTTCCAATGAACCCTCCCTCTGATGAAAGCGTACGCATTCTTTCGAATTTCGGCGCAACCCTCGCGCAATGGCTGGTCCGGCTCGCCGGGCTTATGAATATACTCGAAGCGACGGCAGAGCTTCCATTGACTTTGCCGCCATGGCCACAGTAAGCAGGCTGGAGCTTGAACACCACCAGGAGAGACCAGAAAATGACGTCGCCCTCATCCCTTCGAAAACACGCCGGCCCTGGGCCGGGCAGCGACCAGCCTGCGATTCCCGAACCATCTTTCGCCGAGCGCGCGCGTACTTTACTGCACATGGCTCGAGTTGGAAGCCTCTCCACCCTCTCGCGCAAGCAACCCGGATTCCCTTTCGGATCGCTGATGCCCTACGGCTTGGACGAGCACGGACGTCCCATTTTTCTCATCAGCACCATGGCCATGCACACCCAAAACCTGCAATCCGATCCGCGGGCCAGTCTGCTGGTGACACAGCCTGATCAGAGCGGCGACCCGCTGGGTGCCTCCCGGGTCACCGTGGTCGGAAATGCGACGCGGATTACCGGAACCGAGGTTTCGGAAGCGCGAACTCTCTACCTGGCGCGTTACGACAACAGCAGGTACTGGGTGGACTTCGAAGATTTTTCCTTTTATCGGATGGATGTCGTGGACGTCTACTACGTGGGTGGCTTCGGTGTGATGGGATGGGTCTCTGCAGCGGAATATGACCAGGCGCAGCCGGATCCGTTGTGCGACTCCGCCGCCGAAATTATCCGCCACATGAACGCCGACCACGCGGATGCACTGATCCTGCTGGCACAAACATTTGGCGGTGCAGAGGCGCAAGAGGCGCTGATGACCTCCGTCGACCGCCTCGGATTTCAAGTGCGACTCAAAACTCAGGAAGGCATCCATGGCGCGCGTATCGCATTTTCGCGAGAAGTAAACAGTCCCGCAGAAACCAGGCAGGTTTTGGTCGAAATGGTCAAGCAGGCCCGGTCGGCGCAGTTTCAAGGCAAATCCGAATTGTGAGAAACCCTATGCCGGCTGACTTGGTCAGGGTGCGCGAACTCGCCGTGCGTTATACCGCAGCGTGGTGCAGCCAGAATCCCGCAAGTGTCGCTGCCTGCTACTCGCATGACGGCTCACTCACGATCAACGATGGCCTTCCAGCCATCGGACGGAATGCAATCAAGGACGCCGCTCAGTCCTTCATGACTGCGTTGCCGGATCTGTGCGTCGTGATGGATGACCTGCAGCTTCGGGGTGACCAGGCTGAATACTACTGGACGCTCACCGGCAGCAATACCGGACCAGGCGGCACGGGGCGAAGGGTCCGAATTAGCGGCCGCGAAAAATGGAGTTTGGGAAGAGACGAGTTGATTGCCTCGTCACAGGGTAGCTTCGACGCAGACGAGTACCGCCGCCAATTAGAATAAGGAGTCTGACCAGAGAATGAAAATACGAACTGCGCTGTCGCTCTTGCTGTTCACATCGGCTTTTCTGAACACTTCCTGCGGTCCATCTGCATCCGGAGACAGCCGCGCCGCAGATGCAGCTGCGATCCAGGCGCTCGACGAGCAATGGTCAGCCGCAGCCGCGCGGCATGATCTCGCCGGTACGATGTCGTTCTACGCCGATGATGCCGTACTGCTTCCAGGCAATGCGCCGATCGCTAAGGATCAAACCTCGATCCGCGCATCCTGGGCAGCCCTGCTCGCTCCGAACACAGCGGTGTCGTGGAAGGTCTCCAAGGCTGAAGTCGCGAAGTCTGGGGAACTGGGCTATCTCTACGGAACCTACGAAGTGTCGATCAGTGATGCGAAGGGCGGCCCACCGGTCCGCGATGTCGGGAAACTGGTCGAAATCTGGAGGAAGCAGGCCGATGGAAAGTGGAAGTGCGTTGTGGACACCTACAACTCAGATCTCCCGCTTCCTGAAGTTCCGCCGGCAAAGAAGTAATTCCGATTCAGTCTCATATCAGCAGCAGATAAAGCTCCCATCCGCAAAATACCTTGTCATCCTGAGCGAAGTCGAAGGATCCCTAGCAGCGGCAGAAGCGCTGACGACTGCGGTTGACAGGGTTTTAGAACGAATCATCTGCCGCCACCAGGGGCCGCCGCTTAAAATCCCGCCGGCCTCTCCTCTGTGACTGCGAAGATTTTCTCCAGAGCTAATCCGGCGCTGCCCAGCGTTCCCTCATCGAACAGCCGCCCGATCAGGGTCACTCCGTGCGGCACCCGTCGTGGCGGTGAAAACTTCGGCAGCGGGTGCAGTGGATCCGGCGCCCAATCGCTTCGCGCCTCCGACACTTCCACAAAGCCGGCGCGCATCGTCAATGAAGGATGTCCGGTGAAGTTGGTGATGACCAGCATTTCGTCACGCAACGAGGGAACCAGCAGCAGGTCGACCTGGGAAAAGACCCGCGCCATTTCCCCAGCCACCTTGCGACGGAAGCGATCTGCCTGCACGAAATCGACCGCCGACAAGAAACGGGACTGGCGGAAGATATTTGGCCAGGCATCAGGCACCTGCGCTTTGAGTTTTTCCAGATCTCCGCTGAGGGTCAAATCTTCGAATGCTGCCGCCGACTCCGCAAAAAGAATCAGGTTGAGCGAATCGTAGGGCCAATCCGGTATTGAGACTTCCACCGGCTTCATTCCAGCCTGCTCGGCGGCTTTGAGCGCCGCTCGATCTACCTCGGTGGCAGGAGCTTCCTGCATCCACTTCGGAAAGTAGCCGACGCGCAGACCTTTCACACTGGCATTGGCGTCGAAATCAAGATGGCTGGGCACGCTGGCAAAGTCGCCCGCATCGCGACCAGAAATGGCGTGCACCACCAGCAAAGTATCTTCGACCGAGCGCGTCATCGGCCCCAGCTTATCCAACGACCAGCAAAGCGTCATCGCGCCGGTGCGCGGCACCCGCCCGTAGGTGGGGCGCAGCCCGGTCACGCCGCAGCGCATTGACGGGCTCACGATACTGCCTCCGGTTTCGCTGCCGATCGCGAATCCGACCAGGCCGGCCGCGGTTGCGGATCCAGGCCCGGCGCTCGATCCCGAAGAACCTTCTTCGAGCAGCCACGGATTCATCGTCTGCCCGCCGAACCAGATGTCGTTCAGCGCCAGCGCGCCCAGGCTAAGTTTTGCCACCAGCACCGCGCCAGCTTGATCAAGTCGCTTTACCACCTCCGCGTCATCTTTGGGCACGCGGTTGCGGTAGGGCTCGGCGCCGTAGGTGGTCGGAATGCCGGCAGTATCGAGAAGGTCTTTGGCGCCCCACGGAATCCCGTGCAACGGACCGCGATATTTTCCCGCAGCGATCTCAGCGTCTGCCTGTTTGGCCCGCGCCCTCGCGCGATCTGTTGTCAACGTGATTACGCAGCGCAGCTTGGGATCGAACTGCTGTAAACGTTTGAGGTAAATTTCCGTGAGCCGGGTCGAGGTCAGCTTGCGCTGCTCGATCCAACGCGAGAGCATGGTCACCGGCGCATAAGCAATGTCTTCGTCGCTTTTGGGCAGTGGCCCTGGGTTGGCCGTGCTACGTATGAAGCGGTCGCGCACCGAAGCTGTCTTTACCGTCGGCAAGAATCGGATCCCACTTCGTCGCCGGAGCATCTATGGCTTCCAGTTCCACCTTGCGTGGTCCGGTCCGGCGCTCGTATAAAGCCGCCATGTTTGGTCGCCAGCTCGACGCCGCGAGAGCAACCGCGCTGTCCGTCATCCTGATCTGCACCAGCTTTTCCGCCTCTGCTACGGTTGCAGCTGAGATTTCCGGACCCACCAGAGGTCCCGTGCCGAACGCTGGAGGTGCGCCGGGCGTAGGCTGCTGCTGAAGCTCAGGCGTTTGCGCGTAAACGCCGTGCGCGACAGCGGCTCCGACTAAGCCAACGGATGTGACGGTCAAAAACTTTCTTCGCGATTCTCCCATAGCTCCTCCGCACGGCATTGTAGTCGCAGAGCTGATTTTGTGACCATGCACCCAAAGTCAGCGAAATTTGAGGCGTTGCCCTCAAGATCACTTGAACCAACCCTTGTTTCCCATGTTATAAAAATTAACGACAGCTCTTTCGTTTTGTTATGATTACTTGCTTTTAATTTCACCTACTCTCCTCTTTACTCGTTTATGTGCACGAGCTAAAGCGGATCTTAACGCGGTCTCTGTAATGGGCGGCATGATGGCATGGTTTAGAGAGATCAGTTTCAGCGATGGAGTGAAGCGGACCGAGAATCACCCTAACTCCGATCCAGGCGCTCGGCTCCAGAATGTTTTGCGCCGCAACCGCGAGTCGGGACGGGGCGGAGTATACGCCGTCTGTTCCGCCCACCCTCAGGTGATCGACGCAGCAATTCAGCAAGCCATCGAAGATGGTTCGGTTCTGCACGTGGAATCGACATCGAGCCAGGTGAACCAATTTGGCGGCTACACCGGCCAGACGCCGCAGAATTTCTCTAATTGGATACGCGGAGCCGCTCAGCGCCGCGGTTTACCGGCCGATCAAGTCTTGCTGGGCGGCGACCACCTTGGCCCCTTCCCCTGGCGAAACGAACCTGCGCAATCTGCACTGCAAAAAGCTGGCGAGTTGGTGCGCGCCTGTGTGCTGAGTGGATACCAAAAGATACATCTGGACGCGAGCATGGCTTGTGCCGACGACAAGCACGCCGAACTTGACGAACACACCGTCGCGGACCGAGCCGCTATTTTGTGCCGGGCCGCAGAGAATGCACACCGGGAGTTGCCGGCGGGTTCTCCGCACATCGTCTATGTGATCGGAACCGAAGTCCCGGCCCCCGGCGGAGAGTCAGAGGGAGCGCATGCGCCAGAAATAAGCACCGCCGAACACATGCATCGAACGCTGGAAATATTCCAGCGGGCGTTCTCCAGGCAAGGCCTAGGTTCAGCCTGGGAACGAGTGGTCGCGCTGGTTGTGCAGCCGGGTGTTGAGTTCGGATCTGACTCGATCTTTGACTACGACAGGACAAAGACGGGTTCGTTATCCGCGGCCTTGGCTGGAAACGACGGAATCGTTTACGAAGCGCACTCTACGGACTACCAGTCCCCGAAGTCGCTCAGACAGATGGTCGAAGACCACTTCGCCATCCTCAAAGTCGGGCCCTGGCTGACGTTCGCTTATCGGGAAGCGGTGCTGGCTCTGGCGGCAATCGAGCATGAACTGGTGAACACCAGTTCCGGCATTCGACTCTCGCAAGTGCGTGAAGCTCTGGAACAGGCGATGTTGAACAATCCAGTTCACTGGCGATCGTATTATCGCGGCGATGAACGGAAAATACGTCGCGAGTTGATCTACAGCTACAGCGATCGCTGCCGCTACTACTGGAACGAAGCCTCTGTACAAAAAGAGGTTGCGCAGCTCTTCGCCAACCTGGCCGCGCAACCGATTCCTGCGACGCTGATCAGTCAATTTCTGCCTTTGGAATATGAAGCAATACGAAAGGGAAGACTCGACGCCACTTGGGAAATGATCGTCCGTGAACATATTCAACGCGTCCTGCAAATTTACTCCGGCGCATGCGCCGCATAAAAGGAAAGGCCAATAATGCAGCGTAGAGACTTTCTGAAAAGCAGTCTTGCACTCGCCGCCGCCGCGGAATTCGCAGGCAGCAAGGCGCACGCGCTTGTCCCTGCTCATAACTGGGGAAGTCACGATTTCGGATCGGGCCCGCCCGTCACCGATCGCCTCAATCAAGGTCCCTTCCCCCAGTACGCGCCGGACGCTGTCATCCCCACGGACGATGTGGTTATGACCACAACATCCTCCGAAGAAGTCGTGCCCAATTATGGCAAGGGGCTGATCACATACATCACGGCTGATAGCGGCACGGAAGAAATTAAATCGGACAACATTTCCCAGGCCATCGAAGACCTGGTCCGATTTCCACTTGGGCAACAGCTTTATATACGGCCGACCTGGCGGGAGGTGCAGCCGCGGCCCGGGCGCCTGGAGTTGCCAGATTACGTAAAGCAGATCTTCGACCTCGCAAAGAAAAACAACAAGCGGGTTGGACTTCGCATTCAGATGAGCGCGCCCGACTACAAGCATCAGCCCGCACTTCCCGATTTTGTCCTCGACAAGGTGCCGACGGTTGAGCTGATTCCCGACGAAAAAGAAAAGAAAGCCGCAGCGCGTTTCATTGAAAATCAGTATTCGCGTTATCAGCCCCGCTTTGATCATCCGTTTTTTCAGCAGGCATTCGCTGAACTCGTCGGACTATTGGCGGCCGAATTCAACGGCAATCCGTCTGTCGAGTTCGTCGACACCTTTCTATATGGCTTCTGGGGCGAGGGACATACCTGGCCATTCCTCAATACTCCTTTCCCCGATTATCAAACCGCAGAGCGGACCTGGATCAAAATGATGCAAGTTCAGCTGCAGCACTTCACCAGGACTCCGCTTATGACCAATACTCAACCCGACTACAGTCGAGTCGGCAATTCTGAGGTTCTCGATCTCACCATTCGCAGCCACAACTGGATTCGCAGCGACACCATCTTTATCGAAAACGAGCAGATTGAAACTTTGAGCAATCGTCCGCCCTGGATCGCGGCTGCACTGGAACAGGGGATTCCGGCGAAGGCTCCGGACACGACTGGTTCCGACGACGGAATATCACCGACAGAAAATATGATCGCTCATGTGATCGACGTGGGAGCGAACTACTGGTCGCTTTGGAACTTCCACGCCATCAGCGCAAAAAATCTGCTGAGCTACTACCAGGCATTTCCCAAATCGTTCGACCAGATCAATCGTCGAATCGGCTACCGCGTCAGGCCGTCGATGATCTGGAGCTATGAAGACAGCGGCTATCTGGGGCTTATCATCGCCTTCGCCAACGATGGCATTGCCGGCGTTCCGGGCGTGTTGCGGATCACCGTAGAGAGCGAAGACGGCAAAATTCTGAAGACTGGATGCCTCGATCCCGGCTATCCGCTTCCCGGAAAACTCCGGCAGGCGCAAATTGTGCTGCCGCAGGGGACAAAATTTGCAGGATTGAAACTCAGAGCGGAGATTGAAGTGAAAGAGATGCGTTACCCGGTGCAGTGGGCCTGTCGTCAGAAGCTGAACCAGGACGGATCACTCACACTGCACCCCAACCTGCGTCACGGATTCTAAGAACAAACACTATGAAGACATTCTGCTCGATCGTCATCCTGGCATCACTGTGTATGGGGCAATCGCCATCGCGCTCCGCTGCCATGCCGCAAATCCAAAGCCCCAGCCTTCGAATTGAGTTCGACAAGAACATGCGCAGCCGGGTAACGGCGCGATTCAACGGCAAAGATGTTCCTTTGGGCCCGTTCTCCGCTTCCGAGACGGTCCACGGCAATGCGCACCTCTGGAACAACTTCGCCCTGGAGTCGCAGAAGCAGGAGCACATCAGCGACAACTATGGCGGAGGAGAGAAACTTACCCTGACCGGCACATCCAGCGGACTGCGCAAGAATCTTTCCGTCATCATTTACGACGACTTCCCCAATCTCGCTGTCTTCGATGTCAGCTATACCAATACCGGCAAATCGCAACTCAAAGTCCTCGAGTGGGACAACAACAGCTATACCATCGACGCGCAGCATGGCACTGCGAAAATTCCTTTCTGGTCGTTTCAAAGCGGCTCCTATGAGCGTCGTCCAAACTGGCTGGTGCCCCTGCACACAGGATTCACTCAGCAGAATTATCTCGGCATGAACGCGAGCGACTACGGAGGGGGTACGCCCATTGTTGACGTGTGGCGAAAAGACGTTGGCATTGGAGTAGGGCACGTCGATCCCAGGCCGCGCCTGATCTCGCTGCCGGTTTCGATGCCCACTCCGCGCCAGGCCCGTGTCGGGGTTCAGTATCGTCACGACCAGACTCTGGAACCCGGAGAAAGCTTTCACACCTTCCGCACCTTCGTTACCGTGCACCAGGGAGACTACTTTCAGACGCTGCTTACTTACCGCCGCTACATGGTGAAGCAGGGTTTCCAGATGGCCAAAGCGCCCGACAGCGCTTTCGGAGCGATCTGGTGCGCTTGGGGATACGGTCGCGACTTCAAGCCGCAACAAGTCTACGACACCCTGCCCACGGTGAAGCGAATGGGATTTACATGGGTCACGCTGGATGACGGTTGGCAAAATAATTATGGCGACTGGCAACTTGATCCCAAGAAATTTCCGCACGGCGATGCCGATATCAAAGCCATGGTTGACCGGATTCACCAGGAGGGATTCAAGGCGCAGCTCTGGTGGTCACCGCTGAGCGCGGTTCCAGATTCGAAATTGCTTACCGACGAACCTGACCTGGCGTTAAAAAACCAGGACGGTTCGCGGCGCAAGATTTCATGGTGGAATTCCTATTATCTTTGTCCTGCCAACCAGCGCGTAGTGGATTATCACAAAGCGCTGGTGCGCAAGATTCTGGTTGATTGGGGATTTGATGGTCTCAAACTCGACGGCCAGCACATGAACGGTGTTCCTGCCTGCTACAACCCGGCTCATCACCACAAGCGTCCCGAGGATTCAGTCGAGGCCTTGCCGGATTTTTTCCGCGAAATCTACGACGCCGCCCAAAAAGCCAAGCCCGGCGCGCTAGTGGAATTCTGCCCCTGCGGCACCGCTTTTTCATTCTTCACTATGCCGCACTTCAACATGTCGGTCGCTTCCGATCCGACCAGTTCCTTTCAGGTGCGCTCCAAAGGTAAAACCATCAAGGGCCTCATGGGCGACGATGTCCCTTACTTTGGTGATCACGTTGAGCTGAGCGACAACCATGACGACTTCGCCTCCACTTTTGGCATTGGAGGTGTAGTCGGCACGCAGTTCGTGCTGCCTTCGCTCGTGGAGAAACATGGCCGCTTCGACCTAACGCCTGACCACGAAAAAAGTTTTCAGAAGTGGTTGCAGCTTTATCAGGAGAAAGGTCTTTCCCGCGGACAATATCTGGGTACGCTCTACGACATCGGATTTGATCTGCCGGAAACCCACGTCATCCGCAAGAACGAGAAGATGTATTACGCCTTCTACGCTGCGAATTGGAAAGGCCGCGTAGAGCTGCGGGGCCTCGAAGATCGGCCGTATCACGTGGTCGATTACGTGGATGGGAAAGACTTCGGAACGGTTCGCGGCCCGGTGGCGCGTCTATCCGCCGACTTTTCGAAACATCTCTTGCTGGAAGCAACTCCGCAGTGAGCATTAAAGGAGAGGGTATGGAACGTCGTTCTTTTTTGAAGACGGCAGGCGCGGCTGGCCTGGCGGCCGGCATGACTCCGGCTTGGGGCATGCGCTTTGCAGAAAATCCGGATGCCGGGAAAGCGCCCGAGCCAGGCTCGCCCGAAACCATCCTGCTGAAGGATTACAAGCCTGAATCTCTCTACAAAATTCCTATCACCCAAGTCCCCAGGTCTAAATTTCCCATCATTGACATGCACTCTCACGCGTACGCGAAGACGCCGAAAGAAATTGCCGAGTGGGTCAAAAATATGGATGAGGTCGGAATTTCAAAGACCATCATTCTTACGGGGGCGACCGGGCCGGAGTTCGACGCTGTTTATCGCAAGTATGCGGTTTATCCCAAGCGCTTCGAACTGTGGTGCGGTTTTGATTACACCGGGTATGACCAACCTGGGTTTGGCCCGCAAGCGGTGAAGGCGCTGGAAAAATGCCATCAGGCTGGAGCACAGGGCGTTGGCGAACTCCACGACAAGGGGAAAGGGCTTAGCGCAGACAAACTAACTGCCGCAGGGATGCACCCGGATGACAAGCGAATGGACTCGTTGTTCGAACGATGCGGTCAATTGGGGATGCCCGTGAATATTCATGTTGCCGACCCCATCTGGATGTACGAAGCGATGGACAATAAAAACGACGGCTTGATGAATGCCTTCCACTGGCGGTTGGACAATCAACCGGGCATCGTGGGGCATTCGGGGATGATCGACATCCTCGAGCGCACGGTTGAGAAACATTCCAGCACAACTTTTATCGCCTGCCATTTCGCCAATCTTGATTATGACCTGGGACGATTGGGGCTAGTGCTTGAACGCCACCCTAATTTGTATGCCGACATTTCCGCACGCTATGCGGAGACCGCGCCCATCCCCCGCTTTGTATCGAAGTTTTATGCGAAGTATTCAGACCGTTTGCTCTACGGCACCGACATGGGATTCGACAAATCGATGTATCAGGTTACTTTCAGAATTCTCGAAACCTCTGACGAGCACTTCTACGAAACCGAAATGTTCAGTTACCACTGGAGCCTGAATGGTTTCGGACTTCCCGACGAAATACTGCAAAAGATCTATCACGCAAATGCGGAGAAACTGCTGAGTTCACGCGGAGCGCACGGTGCATGACCAACACTTCGGTTTTCTCAACGAAGTACCTGCGGTTGAGAGCATGAATCACCAAGGACACGAAGGTTCACGAAGGAAGCAGGTAAACGTGAAATTATTAACTTTGTTTGCGTTGCTCGTCTGCGTATCCGGAGCTTTCGCCCAGCCTAACGGCTCGTTCTACGTATCCACTAAGGGAGATGATGCGAATCCCGGCACGAATGCTTCTCCGTGGCGGACGGTTCAGCATGCGGCAAGCACAGTGCGGGCAGGCGCTACCGTCAACGTGCACGGTGGAATGTACGAAGAACTCGTGAGCATCAACGTCTCCGGCAATGCGAGTGACGGATTTATTACTTTTCGCAGCTTTCCAGGAGAGACCGCCATACTCGACGCGGGTCACATCACGCCCGTCGGCAGAAGCGGCATACTCACCATTCACAACCAGAGTTACGTGAGAGTTGAGGGCTTTGAAATCCGGAACTACCGCACCGCCGAACATCGGGTTTCCCCGCTGGGCATAAGCGTGATTGGAGCCGGCTCTCACATAGAGCTTCTGAAGAACAACGTCCACCACATTGAGAACAACTTTGAAGGCCGCGATGCGCCGGGACACGGCGGCAACGGTTTTGGGATCGCTGTATATGGGACCGACTCCAAGTCTCCGATCACCGATCTGGTCATCGACGGCAACGAAGTGCATCACCTCAAGACGGGTTCGAGCGAATCGCTGGTTGTGAACGGGAACGTCACGAATTTCCGCATCACCCACAATGTCGTACACGACAACAACAACATCGGAATCGACGTTATCGGTTTTGAACACACGGCGCCTGACCCTGCGGTCGATCAGGCTCGGGACGGAGTAGTCAGCGGCAATCTGGTTTACAACATCACCTCCCGCGGCAACCCCGCATACCGCAACGATGAATCTTCCGATGGCATTTACGTGGACGGCGGCACCAGGATTCTGATTGAGAAGAACGTCATTCACAATGTTGACTTCGGAATCGAGTTGGCCAGCGAGCATAAAGACCGCGCCACCAGTTACATCATTGCGCGCAACAACCTGATCCATCACTGTCACACAGCGGGTGTTTCCATGGGAGGCTATGCGCCGGAGCGCGGGCATACCGACCACTGCACCGTGGTCAACAACACTCTCTACGAAAATGACACGTCGGCAACCGGGTCCGGCGAATTTCAGATGCAATGGAATATGGCGGACGATATTTTCGCCAACAACATCGTGTATGCGGGGCCCCGCTGCCTCATCTCGCTGAACAAATCGCAGATGGATAAAGGCCAGCCGCAGGTCAATATCGATCACAACCTTTATTACTGCACTTCCGGATCGCAGAAGAGCACATGGGCCGGGGCTTCCTCCACGGTAACCGGATTCAACCAATATGTTGAAAGCACCAGGAACGACCGTCACTCCAGTTTTTCAGATCCGCGTTTTGTTGATGCTGCCAGAAACGACTTTCATTTGACATCAGATTCGCCTGCGATCGCTGCAGGCACGATCGACGCAGTTCCGGTGGGAGACCTGGATCTTGACGACGCTCCTCGAGTCACATCCGGGAAAATAGATATCGGCTGCTACCAAAGAAAATAGGAGAACCTCATGCCGGGATTGGATGTGAATCGCCGCGACTTCTTGAAGATCGCCGCCGGAACCAGCGCAGCCCTGGCCATACCAAGTCTGGGCCAGTCCGCTGTCTCCTCGAAAATGGTCGGCATCCAGGTCGGCGCGATTTCGTTTGTCGATGAAGGCACCGAAAAAGTTCTCGACGTACTTCAGCAGCGTGCTGGAGTGAACACCCTGTTTCTGGCGGTGTTTACCTACGGCCGCGGCATTGCCGGAAGACAAATTCCCGGCCAACCGCTGCCCGATCACGGCAAGCAGGAGTACGATCTCAATTTTCACGGCGGCAATTTCGCCACTCCGCATCCGGAGTTTTACAAGAACACGGTTCTTAAAGACACGCGCGCGCCTGACCACGGCAACCTCGATATTCTCGCCGAAGTAATTCCCGCCGCTCACAAACGCGGCATGAAGGTAATTTGCTGGCTGGAGGACGTATTTCGCACCGACCTGCCGAACATTGAGAAACTGCAGGAACGGGACCTTCACGGCCGCAATGCCGAGACGCTGTGTGTCAACAATCCAAACTACCGGAATTTCCTGACTGGCCTGGTCGAAGACTACGCCCGCTCGTATGACATCGACGGCCTTATGTGGGGGTCTGAACGGCAAGGCGCTCTTGCGGACAGTCTGGGGGCCACGCATGACACGCCGCCCATCGATCCAGGAGCCGTGACTTGTTTCTGTGAATTCTGTCAGAGTAAAGCGAAAGCCAGTGGCATCAATGTGGAGCGTGCCAAGCAGGGATTTCTGGAACTGGAAAAATACGTTCGCTCAACCCGTGGCGGCAAACGTCCCGTGGATGGCTACTACGTCCAGTTCTGGCGGCTGCTGTTGCGGTATCCGGAACTGGCCGCATGGGAAATGCTTTGGACGGACAGCCTTCGCGAAACTTACGCCGCAATCTACAAGAGCGTAAAGTCAGTTAAAGAAACGGTGCCGGTGGGTTGGCATATCTGGCACAACAACTCTTTCAATCCCATCTATCGCGCGGAGCAGGACCTGCAGGAACTCTCGAAATATTCCGACTTCATAAAAGTCGTGATGTACAACAACTGCGGCGGCGAGCGCATGGCTCTCTACGTAGATAACATCGGCTCGACTCTCTACGGCGATCTCTCGAAACAGAGCCTGCTCGATCTTAACTATCAGCTGATGGGGTTCAAGGAAGGCACCTATGATCAGATTCCCCGTACCGGTTTGTCGGCCGACTACGTTTACCGGGAGACCAAACGCGCCCTGGAAGGCGTTGCCGGTACGCGTACTCTGATCTGGCCAGGCATCGATATCGACATTCCAACCGAGGCCAATAACAGTAAGTCCACACCGCAAAGTGTGAAATCAGCAGTGATGGCAGCCTTTCGCGCCGGAGCGCCGGGCGTGCTGCTATCCCGCAAGTATTCCGAAATGCGCCTGGCCAACCTCAGCGGCGCTGGTGAAGCGATTCGGGAGTTGAAGCTATTTAGTTGAGAAAGGCTCGCGATCGATTTTCGCGAACGCACCTGGTGGGCATCAATACAGGGACCGAAAAGGCTAGTCGAATTTGGCCAGCCATGTCGAAAAAGAAGAAGCCGGTGTCGGCAGTTCCAATCCCCAGAAGTTGGTTTCAACTCCGACCAACTTATCGACAGCGACCCAGGAAACGCCCGCTCGCAGCTCAGTGGGGCCAATCTGCCTTGTCCATATAACCCGGAAGCGACCCTTGGTATGCCGGTGCTGCAGAATAATCACTTCACCCGGCTGCAGCGATATGCGAAATCCGCCCAGCTGCGCGCCCACCGGACTGATATCAACGGTGTGGGCGAAGGTTTCGGGAGCGCGCGCCGCCGCCTCCAAACAGAGGCGCACAGGCAAGACCATTTTCGTTCGTGGATAAGCCTGTTTCCCGCCTGACAGCATCTGAGCACCTTTAATTCGAGCTGGTTGTCCTTCCCGGACCGCTGTCGCGAGACTACGACTTGAGTCTGCGCAATCCAAATAACCGACGGTCATGACCTTCAGCGGCGAGGCAGACACGAGTGTCACTTGGGATCAGTTTGGGTTCGCTGTACCGAGTAGGCTGCCACGGTGGAGGGCCGGAATTAGTGCATCGCGATTGATCGGTGACAGCGGAATGTAGGCTACCGCCTGCAACAATTCGTCTAACTCAAGAGGATTATGCCTGAGCATCCGTAGCCGGGATGGAATGGTGTTCGTGAACGACCCGCCACCCTCCATCCTGCTTGCGAAATCCCATGGTCAGACGAAATTCGAGATCAACTTTCTTGCCGCTGCTGAGGTCACCGCAGCGCCCGATGGCAGTGGCAAACGCCACATCCGTGCCAGCAGTTATTTCCACGTCGTGAAAATCGAATTCGACTGGCTTGGCCTGACAGGCGAAGAAAGTCCGCCACGTCGCCAGATAAGCTTCCAACCCCCGCGATAAAAACGGCGGCGGCACATCGAACATTAATACATCGGGATCATGGTCGGCGAGAATGCCGTCGAAGTTTTCCTCGCGCACCGCCTTGGACCACCGCGCGATCAGTTCCCGAAGTTCGGCTTCATCGCTCATCGGCTGGTTTCTTGGGCTCCGTCTTTCATTGTGTTTGTGCCCCGTTCATTTTTCCTAATTCAATTTTATCCCGCAACCTGGAAGATTTGTTTGACACCATAGCGAATGGGAAGGGAAAGCCAACCAGAGGAGCGAGCGGATAAACCACACAATTCCGGAGATTGGTCGGGACGGGCAGATTTGAACTGCCGACCCCTCGCACCCCAAGCGAGTGCTCTACCAGGCTGAGCCACGTCCCGACTGGAAGGAACCCGCTGCATTCAACAAACGCGGCGGTGGGGTTGACTTAGGGATTTTACACCAGGCTCAGCGCTTCTTGCGCTTCGGCACCGGCTTTTCCTCCAGAACCGCGAACTGGATTTTCTTTTCTACGGGATCGATACGGTCCACCAGAACTCGTACTCGCTGTCCCATGCTGTAGATTTTGCGGCTGCGCAAGCCGATGATTTCGCGGGTATTCTCGTGAAAAGTGTAACGATCGTCGTCCAGCGAATCCAGCGGCACCAGGCCTTCGACGAAGAGGTCGGTCAGCTCCACGAAGAATCCGAACTTGGTGACGCTGATAATCAGGCCGTCGAACTCGTCTCCGACCCGGTCCTGCATGAACCTGACTTTTTTCCATTCCATCAGTTCGCGCTCGGCCTCATCCGCACGCCGCTCCGACTGGCTGGATTCCTCCGCGATATTGTGCAGTTCTTCTGTGGATATAGGTCCGTCCTCTGCTTTAACCGATTGGAGTGGGACCGAGTGATCGCGCCGCTTCGACCACGGCGAACCCGTAGCGCCGGCATCCTGCCGGCCCGGTGGCGGGCTGGAAGTTCGCTTGTGTGCAGGGCCGGAACTCGTTTCAACAGATGCCCTCGATCCCCCGTGCTCCGTCACGGTCGAATCACTCTCGCCCCGCGGACGTTCCGTCCGCCATCGGGCCGGCGGGACGCCGGCGCTACCGTCGCGCAAAACTTCTTTCAGAATGCGGTGGACGATCAAGTCAGGGTAACGGCGGATCGGCGAGGTGAAATGGGTGTAGGCGGGCGCCGCCAGGGCAAAGTGCCCCAGGTTTTCTTCCGAGTAGCGGGCCTGCTTCAGCGATCGCAGCATCAGGAAAGAGAGAATGCGTTCTTCGGGTTTGCCCGCGATCTTTTCCGTCAACTTCTGGTACATGCGCGGTGTGATGTGAACTTCTTTTGGAATCTCGATCTCCCGCGCCTGCCTGCCTCGGCCTTGTCCATCACGACTACGCCCGGCGCGGCGATCGGTCTTGAGCTGCACGCGCTGGATGGGCAGCGGACCTACGCCCAACGAGTATCCGAAAGTTGCCGCGATCACTTCAAAGTCATAGACCCTTTTGGCATCGGGCTTTTCGTGAATCCGGTAGAGCGAAGCAATGCCTCTGTTTTCAAGATACGAGGCCACGCTCTCGTTGGCCGAAAGCATGAACTCTTCGATGAGGCGATGAGCAATATTGCGCTCCGAACGGGTGATGCTCTTCATCAATCCAAACTCGTCGAATTCGATCACCGGCTCCGGCAAATCAAAATCGATGGAGCCGCGGCGCTCACGCTTGCGATTCAGGATCAGGGCAAGCTCGCGCATCAGCTCAAATCCAGCCACCAGCTTGCTGTAGCGCTCGCGCGCCGCAGCGTCGCCTTCGAGCACCAGATTCACATCCGTATAAGTCATGCGCTCCGCGGAGCGAATAATACCTTCGTTCAATTCGACGCCCAGAATCTCTCCGCGATGATCGATCTCCATGACACATGACATCACCAGGCGGTCGACCTGCGGACGCAGGCTGCAAATATCGGTCGAGAGTTCCAGGGGAAGCATGGGCACTGCGCGATCGGGAAAGTAGACGCTGGTGCCGCGCAACCGCGCCTCCTGATCGAGCGCTGAATCGGGCGTTACGTAGTGGGAAACGTCGGCGATGTGGACGTGAAGCTCATAGTTACCGTTTTCCAGACGCTGGACCAGCACCGCATCGTCGAAATCGCGCGCGGTTTCTCCATCGATTGTGACAATCGGCAACGCTCGATAATCCTGTCGCCGGTTCACCTCGATCGCGGGAATTGAAGGTTCCGCATCCTGTGCTTCCGCCAGAACCGCTGGAGGGAAAAGGTGCGGCAGATGATGCTTGCGAATCATGATCTCGACGTCGGCGCCGAAATCGTCTTCATAGCCAATAATCTCAACCACCCGGCCTCGCGGATTCTGGGTCGCGGTAGGCCAGTCGGTAATCTCCACGTCAACGACAACGTTTTCCAGGTCGTCCCAGCTGGCCCGGCGGGCAGCTTCCTGTCCCAGCACCCGATGCGGACTCGATTTGCGTTTCCCTTCAGCGGCTTCGCCTGCGGAAACAGAACCCGCAGCCGCCGAAAGTTCAGCGGGGTATTCCAGTCCTTTCGGTATTTCGATTTCCTGAGTAATTTTGTGGTCGAAAGGAGTGACGTAGTTGCGGCGGGTTCCGTAGTGAAATTTTCCTACCACCGTGGAGTGCGCCCGTCCGATCAGGCGAACGATCCTGCCTTCGGCGCGTCCATCGGGACGAATGTTGCCGATTTCGACCAGCACGCGATCTCCGTGCATGGCCGACCCCACAGCCGGAGGCGGAATGAAAATATCCCCGCTGAGCCGCTGTTTGAGCCGTTCATCGAGCGAGTTGAGTTCGGGAATCACAAACCCGAAACCATCGCGGTGCATGCTTAACCGGCCCACCGCCAGATTTTTGCCCGAAACATTCTGTGGAATGGCGTAACGGTCGGGACCGACTTGTTGCAGCTGGCCACTGGCCACCAACTGTTTCAAGCGCTCGAACAACTCTCGCCTAGCATCTCCGTGGATGCGGAGTTCGCGCACCAGTTGTTTGAAGCCGGCAGCGCGCTTGGGCTGCTGTTCGATTTTTTTCAGGATTGCGGATTCGGAAAGCATAGCGAGGACATTCTCAGATTGTCGTTATCAGGATACCTGAGGCAGCCCACGCTGATTTTTCCACGGCAGGAAATAGGTTGTCGAAATAGTTTTCAAATTCGGATTCGGCGGCAGCCTGACCGATGACTGCCTCAATAGGCGGGCAAACAGAGGGCGCCGCCGTCTCCGAAGCTCCGCGGACCCGCAGAAAACACAGGCACGCCCCTCGCGGAGCAAACCAAAAACTCTCAGATCAATTGGTTTGAACTGAAAAACAGGATGGCGAGTGAATTAGCAGATCAGGACGCAGAGCCGGGAAAGCCGGGTATCGTCCTCGGAATCGGCAGAACGGTCAGTCACTTCGTTGCAGAGATGGATAACCGGTGTGGAGTCCACAGCTCTCGGTGCGACTGCAACCGAAGTCGCGGCAGCATGATCGCAAACCCGCGCGTGAGCAAGCACCGGGGCGGTGCCGTCATGGAAGGTAAAATCCGGCAACGCCACCTGGGGCAGAATCAGAATGGCGGCAAATAATAAGAGCTCGAAAATCAGGACAGCAACCTGCCAGCGCTTCATACGTACGGCTCGTCCCAATAAGATGTAGCCTCGAAGCGGATGGTTGTCAATCCCCGGTTTCAGACAGGACTGTTCAAGGTCGGGCTTCCTTCTTGGACCTTTGTCCTTCGTGGTTCACGCTCGTTTAAATCACCCACCACTGTCAATCAACTATCCTTATTTCGCTTTAGGCGTTTTAGACAATATAGCTACCCGGCCAGTGACCTGTTGGCCCTTGTCCATGCCTCCGACGATGATCAGGCCTTCGGGCAAGACCATCAGGCCGCGATGATCCATGGTCGGTTGCGAGGTATGCTCGTTGATCGTTTCCCATTTTCCGCTGCGCACATTGAACGCGAAAGTGACCGGAGAGGGTTCCGCAGGCTTTCCGTTGTAGCCTATGCCGTTGTAGTTGTAAGGATTGTCGCTGCCCCCGGAAAAGTAAATCTTCTGGTCTTTTTCCGATCCCCCGGCCGCGATGCGGTAGCGGGCCGTTCCAGGATGGCCGGGCAACTTGGTCCATTGAATTTTCGTGAGATCGTGATGGTCAATCTTGCCCATCCAGCATTCATCGGAAGCGACGTACCTGGGCTGATCTCCAACTGGATTCTTGTACGCGCCGTCGACATACACGATCGTGTCTCCGACCACCGCCCCGGCGTGGCCAAATACCGGAGTTCCCGGAATCGGGGTGGCCTTCGACCATTTGTTTTTCTGGGCGTCATAAACCTGCACATCGCGTACCGCATCGTTCCTCGACCAACCGCCGACCAGATAGATGTAGCGGTCGCGATAAAGCCCGGAAACTGTGTCGTCCACGGCGACCGGCATGTCTTCTGCTCGGTACCAGTGATCGGTAAGGGGTTCGTAGGCATTGACGTCCGGCAAAGTTGTTTCGCCGCCCTGCCCATCCACCACGTAGCCGCCGAACAGAAAGAGGTGTTCCCGGGCTCCGACTGCGGTCGAGGCGAGGCGTCCGACTGTTCCGGGAACTGAGTGCATTTCAGCCCATTTTCCGGTCTCGGGGTCAAGGACGTAACCGGAATTCGTGGTCGCGTCCCAGGTTTTCTTCGCGCCCATTCCCATGACTGAGTACATCATGATAGATCCGCGACTCTTCACAACAGCGACAGCATTGTTCGTAAGCGGAACCGGCAGCGGGTCGAGTTTTGGCTCATCGGCGGCAAACAGACATGCACCGATGAGCAGCAGGAAAGAAAAGCCGAAATACCTTCTCATTGCAGCAGATTCTAGCAGTTTAAGGTTCCGCAATCCTCGCCGATGCGAATTGCGCCTGTAAGCGCGAAACGTTAGGATTCGAATCGGTGGCGTTCATGCAGCATAACTCCCGGAGAGTTGAACTCTCGCTATTGTGGTCATGCTTGCTGGTGTGTGCTTCGGTATGGGCGCAATCACCGAATGCAACCATTCAAGCCCTTTTGCGAAGTGGACAAAACGCTTTGGACTCGGGCGACTACGAGCGGGCTGTTCGCGATTTCAAAACCGCCCGGGAAGCCGCGCCGGAAAGTCTCGAGGCCAACCGAGGCCTTCTACTTGGTTACGTGCAGATCGGACGACTGAATCAAGCGATCGAACTTGGGCTCGAATCCGGTGGCCGCTGGCCTCGAGATCCACAACTTCAGCATTGGCTCGGGCTTGCCTACTTTAAAGCCGGTCAAATCGCGCCCGCGCTCGGCGCCCTGCGCCGGTCTGAGGCTTTGGATGGTGGCCGCTTCGACATTCACTTTGATATAGCTTTGGTACTTCTGCAGCAAGATCAATCTCTTCCGGCGGCGGAGGAACTGGAAAAGGCCATTAAGCTTCAGCCCTCGCAGGCGTTGGCTCACGTCCTCCTGGGACGCGCCTACCAGAACACCAATCGAACTTTGCAGGCAATCGGGCAATTCCAGACTGCATTGCGTCTTGATCCCGCGACTCCCCTGGGCCATTACCATCTGGGATTTGCCTATGCCAGCCTGGGACGCAACCCGGAAGCGATCGCTGAATACCAAAAAGAAATGGTTCGGTCGCCTGACAATCCTCAACTTCGCTATCAGCTTGGGCATTGCCTGCTCGAAATCGGCGAATTGAAGGAAGCGATGGTTCATCTTCAACGAGCGACTGAACTCGATCCTACCAATGCAGACGCGGCTTACGATTTGGGGAAAGCGCTGCTGCTTGCCGGTAACTCCGAACCTGCGGTCGCGGCATTGCGGCGCTCGATCGAACTGAGGCCCAGCGATCCCAGCTCTCATTACCAGTTGGCGCGCGCCTTTGAAAAAGCCGGAAAAGCCGACGACGCCCGGCAGGAGTGGAAGCGCTTCGCAGAATTGAAAAAGGCGCACCCTGAAATGGGGGGCATGGCCTCGGGCCGAGCTCAGTGAAGCCGACCTTCCGAGCTTTCGCATTTAAGATACTGGCGGTCCTCCTCTGTTTATGTCCGATCTGTTTGTTCCTTGCCCTGCCCAGGCGCAGAGCCGAGGAGTTCGCACTTCAACGTCAAAGGCTAAGGCAGCTGCGGGAAGTCCTGCATCGTTCGCGGATGTTGCTCGCGCCGCAGGCATCGATTTTCATCTCACCTGCGGCAGCCCGGAAAAACGCTACATCATGGAATCGATGTGCGGCGGCGTGGCGGTTTTCGATTATGACAACGATGGCTGGATGGACATCTATCTGGTCGACGGTTCAACCCTCGAAGACTCTCGCTCCGGCAAGTGCCACCCCGGCAAGCTCTATCACAATAATCACGACGGCACCTTCACCGATGTATCCGCCAAAGCTGGAATCACCGGTTGCGGATGGGGCTTTGGGGTGGCGATCGGTGATTACGACAACGACGGATGGGAAGATCTGTACATCACCTATCTTGACGGCGCCGCGCTTTACCACAACAATCACGACGGATCGTTTACTGATGTGACCAAGAAGGCCGGGGTCGGCAACGGGGACCAATGGGGCACCAGCGCGGCTTTCGGCGACTACGATAATGATGGGAATCTCGATCTGTACGTCGCCAACTACGTCGATCTGGACCTGAATCACCTGCCCGCATTCGGCCAAGGTCCATTTTGCAGTTACCGTGGCATCGCGGTTTCCTGCGGCCCCCGTGGACTCAAGGGCGGGCGCGACCGTCTTTACCATAACAACGGGGACGGCACTTTCACCGATGTAAGCGAGAAGCTGAACATCGATCCTGGTGGGTTTTACGGTCTCGGAGTCTTATGGCTGGACTATGACCGGGATGGATGCCTCGACCTTTATGTAGCTGACGATTCTTCGCCCAGCCTGCTTTATCACAACGATTGCAAGGGCGGATTTACCGAGGTCGGCGCCGAGGCCGGGGTGGCATACAGCGGCGACGGGCGCGAGCAGGCAGGCATGGGCATCGATACCGCCGACTACGATCACGACGGGTGGCCGGACATCGTCAAGACCAATTTCTCCGACGACACCAACAATCTCTACCACAACGACCATAACGGCCAGTTCACCGACCTGGCGGGACGCGCCGGCTTTGGCCCGGTGAGCGTGCCCTTTCTGGGATTCGGAGTGAAATTCCTCGATTTCGATAACGATGGCTGGCCGGACGTCTTTGTGGCTAACGGCCACGTGAATCCGCAGGTGGACCAGCACTCTTTCGGCGTGACTTACGCGGAGAGGCCACTCTTATTTCATAACCTGCACGATGGCAAGTTCGCCGAGATCGGTCTCACCGCGGGTCCGCCTCTTCGTCAGCGCTACGTAGCCCGCGGGGCCGCAACCGGAGACTTTCGGAATAACGGCCAGCAGGATTTGATTGTCACTGTCCTCGACGGCCCTCCTGTTCTTCTGCGTAACCAGGCTACCCGAAAGGGACATTGGGTCAGCATAAGGACGGTTGGAAGAAAATCTAACCGGGACGGCTTCGGAGCCCGGGTTGAAGTGATCGCCGGCGGTGTCAAACAAAACGGCGAGGTGCGGGCGAATAGCAGTTTTGAATCGGCCAGCGACCCGCGTTTGCATTTCGGCCTGGGATCCTCCGCCAGGATTGACTCGATCAGTATTCGTTGGCCATCCGGTCAGGTCGATAATCTGGGCCCCGAGAGTGCTGATCAGGAACTGGTCATCGAAGAAGGGGCGGGAGTGGTGAGCCGCCTGCCGAAAGCTCCGGAAACGGGGATCGAGCGAAAGTGATCGCGCCCTCCGATATGCCTCCTCGACTACGAAACAGTTCTTAACATCAGAAGGTTGTTGGCCAGGCCAAGACCTTTTGACGTTATTCCAAATTCTGGAGTACTGTTATCAACCGTCTACTGTTCGTCATAGCTTGATCTACGGGATTCCCTGTAACCCATTGACAAAACTATACAGTCCTTTTGGAGGGCGACGTGCCAAAGGTAACCTGGGTTGTCAGCGAAAGATATTGGTTTTGGTTGTTTTTTGGGGCTTTGAATCAGGCGATTTCTGAATTCTAGCCAGACCATGACAGTCTGTGTTGTTGAGGGCCATCCCGGTGCACCCAACGTCTTGGTGCTATCCACCGATGAGCTCAGGGCTCACGTTCAGGACTTCCAGTCAAATCATATCTCCAAGGTATGAAAAAAGAGGATAGGTCAATGATGAAATTGCGATTGTGCCTTCTGTCACTGTCGTTGTTAGGGCTTACGCTTGGCGCGTTCGCGCAGATCCAGAATGGTCAGTTCACCGGAGTTGTAACGGATCCGTCGGGCGCGGCAATAGCCAATGCAAAGGTCACAGGAACGAACGTCGGCACGAATCTCTCGGTGACCTACACAACCGATCAGGCTGGCCTTTATAAGTTCAATGAACTCCCAGCTGGCACCTACAGAATCACAGCCGAAGCGCCCGGTTTCAAGACCATTACTAACAACGACGTGACGCTCAACGCCGGAAGTATCGAGCGAATCGATCTAAAGATGCAAGTCGGCCAAGCTCGTGAGGTCGTTGAGGTCACCGGCGAAGCTTCCGCTGTGAATATTGACGATTCCAAGCTTGCCAATACCGTGACCGCAACGGAAGTGGCCAATTTACCTCTGAATGGTCGCAATGTTTACGATCTGATCCAAATGGCACCCGGAGCGGTTAACGTACGTGGAGTGCTCACCGAAAACGGCGCCAATACTGTCGTGAATGGCCTCCGCGAAGATTTCAACGGCTTTCTGATCAATGGCGCTTCGAACAAGGGTCTCAGCGGCGGCGCAGTCAACCAGCCAATCGAGGATACGGTTCAGGAATTCCAGCAGCTGACGCTGAATATGTCCGCACAGTATGGGAACAGCGCAGGCTCCGTGACAAACCTGGTCACTAAGGCAGGCACGAACAGTTTTCACGGTAGCGCCTGGGAATTCAACCGCAACGACGTGTTCGACGCAAATGATTACTTTTCTAATCAAGCCGGGAATCCACGGAATCCGCTGCGGTTTAATCAGTTCGGCGGCACGTTCGGTGGACCGATCATCAAAGACAAACTGTTCTTCTTCTTGTCTTATCAAGGCAATCATTTTCGGGAAAATGCGCCTCCCAGCACTGTGACTGTCGAGTCGCCAGAATGGGCGCAGGCTGTCGAAGCTGCCCTGCCTAATTCTACTGCTGCCCTGCTCTACAAGAATTTCCCTTCAACCGTTACAGGAACGCCGCATCG
Organism: Terriglobia bacterium; assembly: GCA_963733545.1. Taxonomy (GTDB): domain Bacteria; phylum Acidobacteriota; class Terriglobia; order Terriglobales; family Acidobacteriaceae; genus JAIQFF01. Next base: position 176,800 of record CAVTDQ010000007.1, on the reverse strand, counting down.
CGACAATACTGGCAGCATCGTTGACTTGACTTCGTACATAGCTTCGTCTGATTCGGGTTTCACGACGATTCCACAACTCCTCTGTTCGGACAACACTACGCCTCTCATGGCGCAACGGTTTGCAACCCTATTCGGAGTAACCCCAGCTGATCAGGCGGCAATGGCGGGTTGTACCAGCATTCCCGGACTCCAGAATGGAGCCTTTCCTCGCACGGGAGTTCCCATCCTCAACGATTCTATCGCTATAAACGGTTCACAGAATCAGAACAACACCGGGGAAGGAAATCTCTTCAACGGATGGGAAGGCTCGGCGAGAGTGGACTACAACTTCAGCCAAAAGGATCGGTTGTTCACCCAGCTTAACTGGAATCGCCTGACCGATAGCTTCGGCTTCCCTAACACGGTAAGCAATAGTAACGGTCGCGGCGCCGGGTTCCGTAACCCCGTGCTCCAGAAGTACCCCAATGGTCAAATTAGCTTGATTCACACCTTTTCTCCCGCAGTTTTGAACGAGTTCCGCGCGGGATATACATTGAATGTGACTGGGGACGTTTCGACCGCTACCCCTGGGGTGCCTGACCTGCGAATTGACGACGGCAGTATGGGATTCGGCTCTTACGCCGGATATCCGCAGACGTTCCACGAAAATATCTACACCTATTCAGACCTGGTTTCGATTTCGCACGGCAAACACAGTATGAAAATGGGAGTTGACGTCCGCCGCAACATCGAGAACAGCGAGTTCAACGTGGCGCGACCGTCCTATTACTTTTTCGACGAGACTTTTTTTGCGGCTGACAGTCCCTACACGATGGCTGCGGGAGTAGACCCCGGCATTCTCACCGGCCAGCCGGCAAAATTGGCGAGCAATGTCCGCCACTGGCGCAATTGGGAGGTTGGTGGCTACTTCCAGGACGATTGGAAAGTTACTCACAATCTGACTCTGAATTTGGGTATTCGTTACGATCTGTTCACGCGCCACACAGAGTTGAATGACCTCGTGACTACATTTATCAAGGGTCCCGGGAATGACATTAACGCTCAGATCAGGAATGCTAACGTCCAACCCGGTACTGTCGGAACAATCAACGGTACGACCTACGATTGCACTACGCCGGCGTCGATTGCGGTGGCACAATTAGCTCCATCGGCGGTTCCATCGGGCGTAGCTCCTTGCGGGCCTGGTGGCTTCGCTGCAGCAAAGAGCCTCGGTCGTGGTGATCACAACAACATCGGGCCGCGTGTAGGCTTTGCTTGGGACATGTTCGGCGATGGAAAGACTAGCCTGCGGGGAGGCTTTGGCGTTGCTTATGAGGGCACATTGTACAATCCGCTCTCAAATTCGCGCTGGAACCTGCCGTATTACTCCTTTAACGCAGCAACCAATGCTTTGCAGGGTGATACTCAAACTGTCATATATGGTCCGTATACCTGCAACCCAACTTGCCAACCGGACACAACCACTGCGCCGACGTTTAGCGGCCCAGCCACCAACCCGAATCAGGGTGTGGGCGCGCAGGCCGCTGGCAACCTAACGGGATGGGACCCAAGTAATCCCAACCTTGCTATCCGAACAGGTATTGTCTATCCCGAAGGTATTCGGGATCCCTACGTCTACAACTTCTATCTAGGTGTTCAGCGCGAGATCATGCCCAAGTTAGTGGTAGAAGCCAACTATGTGGGTACCACCGGACACAAGCTGTTTCGCGCAGAAAATACCAACCGGATCGCGGGTGGCCGACTACCAGCAGGAACCTGCTTGCAAGACAACTTGGGCCGCAATCTTTGCAGTGCGGTCACTCCTGAAAACCCGGCCGGACGTCTGAATCCGAATTTCGGCACGCTCCGGACCTGGGAGAACGTGGTCAATTCAAACTACAGCGCCCTGCAGCTCTCTGCCAGAAAGCAGGCGAGCCGCGGAATGGTGTTTAACGTCAACTATACGTGGAGTCACGCAATCGATGATGGCTCGACATGGCATAGTGGAGCCACAAGTTCAAACGGGAATGGGGCGGGAGAAGGCTATACAACTGATGCCACCTTGCCGGGCCTGGATCGAGGCAATTCCATCTATGATGTCCGACAGCGCCTGGTTGCAAATTACGTGTATGACCTGCCTTGGTTCAGTACACAAAAGGGATTTCTGGGCCATGTGCTCGGTGGCTGGCAGTACAACGGCATTATCTCTTGGCAAACCGGCGCACACTGGGAACCTTGGGATAGCCGTAGCCGAATCTTAAGCGGTGACTGTACACAAGCCGGTATCACTGCCGGGGCGTGCGTTAATACGGGTGGTGACTACAATCTTGACGGTCAGAAAAACGATCGCCCGAATGCACAAGCCAATCACTTTAGCCCTAGTCATGATCAGTGGGCGAACGGTTGGGGCGGCAATTTTGGTCCGAATGGATTCTTCACGGAGCCGTGTTTAGGCTGCGTGGGAAATTTGGGCCGCAACACCTTCGTGGGACCCAGCTTCGTCGGCTGGGATACCGCTCTCCACAAAAAGATCCTGATCACTGAGAGAGTCAATATGGAATTTCGTGCAGAGGCGTTTAACGTCCTCAACCACACCAACTTCCAATTACCGGGGGCGAGCGGTGCAAGCCATAACCAGATCAATAACACCAGTTTTGGTCAAGCTGGCGGAGCGTTCAACCCTCGACAAATGCAGCTTGGATTAAAGATTTCGTTTTAGGTCCGATTGATTTGAGGAAGGGCCTGTTCCCTCAGGGAATAGGCCTTTTTATTTTCGGCGGTGCCATATGTGTGAGGATCGAAGGGTCGCATTTTATCGTTTTCTTTTTGTGGGGTCGGTTTTCGGTGTTCTTCTCCCCCACCTAACCGCTCAAGCCCCCGGCGGCAGCATCGTCGGTCGCGTAAGAATTGCTCCGGGCAACGAACTCAAATCTCCCGTAATGATCAGCCTTCAAACTAGGGGAGCCGCCATCGCCTCGGTTTACACCGACAATGAAGGCAGTTTCGGCTTTAACGGACTGACGGCCAACACCTATCACGTTGTAATCCAGGAAAAAGAATACCTCCCGGTAGATGAAACTGTTCCGATTGAACCAATAACCTCTCCCATGAGATACATCACTATTTACCTCACACAACGTGAGACGAAGAAAGCGCAAGATCCTTCGGTCATTGGCGGGAATGCCCGTCTCGCTGCTTCGACGCAATTCACGCAACAAATCTCTAAGCGAGCACGTAAGGAATACGACAAGGGTGTGCGATCTGACAAAGACGGCAAACCAGATGAGGCGGTCAGCCATTACCAGAAAGCAATTGAATTGGCACCTGACTTTTACGAGGCCCGCAATAACCTGGGTTCTGATTTGTTGAGTAAGTCTCAATTTCCAGAAGCGAAGCAACAGTTTGAAAAAGTCCTCACGATAAATCCGAGCGACGGTGCCGCGTACTTTAATCTGGCGAATCTTTCGCTGCTCACGCAGCAGTATGACCAGGGTCAGCATTGGGTTGAGGAAGGCTTGAGCAAGCAGCCTGATTCGGCATTCGGACACTTCCTGCGAGGATCGATAGATGCACGGAGCGGCAAGCCCAATGAAGCGGAGGTTGCGCTTAAGAGATGCCTTGAACTCGATCCCTTCATGTCAAAATCCCATCTGGCACTGGTCAATCTGTACATGCAGCAGAAACGCCCCGCAGATGCCGCTTCCGAATTGCGGGTTTTTTTGAAGAATTTTCCTGAAGATCCATTCGCTCCCAAGGCGAAGCAGGTACTGGAGAAGCTAGAAGCAGGCTCGTCAAAGTAAATCTCAATAAGGCCGCTCTGGCTTCGCCCCCTATTGACGAGTCGCCGGCGCCACCGAGCAGAACTTCTCCTGCAGGCGACAAGCTTCCGCATACGCCTTTTTCGCCGCAACCGGCTGATTCATTTTCTGATATGCGAAGCCAAGATTAAGATGGGCCTCGGCCAGAGCCGGATCCAGCTTCAATGCCTGCTTGTAACTCTCTACCGCCTTCGCCAGGCGGCCGGTGTGGCCGTAAGAGATTCCCAAAAAGTTGTAGAGCGGAGCGTCGTTTACTCCCAGTCCAGCCGCCTGGGAAAGATTCTTCGCTGCCTCTGAATAATTCTGCTGCTGGAAGTAGAGTAGGCCCAGATCCCGGCGCAGCGGAGCGAAGCTTCCTTGAATTGCGACTCCCTTTTCGCAGTCCAAGATCGCCGCATTTTTGTCCGTCCGGGACTCAGCCGACCCAGTTGGCACCAAGGCCCGGTAGTGCGCACCGGATTTGGCCAACGCAAGACGCGATATGAGGACGCGAGAAATCCGCGCATAGCCTAGCGAAGGCGTCGTGTATTTCGACTAGAGCCGAGCATCGGAGACTCCAAGTCCACATGTCCAAATACGCCGGTTTCAAACAGAGGGATTAAATAACCCTGAAGTTAGGCTGCCTCCAAATATCTTGTCGCTGGGTGTATTTTAAAGCAAAAGAAACGTACAGTTCGTTCTCCCTACGCTGAATTATGGAAATTCGAGCGAGTTCGAGTTACGACCTTTGGACCGTGCAAGCTTTTGTGGCACTTGGCGCACAGCGTGATTAGATTCGAATCGTCATCATCGCCCAGTTGGCTGCGCAGTTGCTGGTGGTGGACCTGCAGGTTTTGTCTGGAAACCACAGATCTGGCACTGCCAGCCATCGCGTCCCAACACCTGTTTCCTGAGCTGTTCATATTGTTTCGGATCAAGTCGGAGACGTGGCAGTTCTGGGATCGGATTTGGTTCATGAAGCTTTCCCAGTCACTTCCTGCAGAAAAGCCTGCCGTTGTTCGCCTGGAAGAAATTTAAAGAACCGTGACATCGAATGCAGAAGCGCCGTTGGGTCTTCATTCTCGAGGTTCGCTCCCGCCAGGAAATCGGCGCAGATCATCTCCAGGCAGTAGCCTCGTGACTTGTCTGTACCGAGCATCAAAGCTGCGGTCTCGATCGCCTGCTCGACCACCGGAATTTGAGTCTTGTACAGCTTGAAGTAGATAATCTCCCACGGTTCCGACTCCCGCCCCGTTAGTTCCTTTTCCACCTCTCGCTTGAACTCATCTTTTGGCAGGGACCGTGCTTTGTGCAGCCAGGTTGCACAATCGAACTCCTGCCCATCCCTCCTGGCGACTTTCGCCAACTCCAGCCCCTTCGTCCATCCCACTTCCTTCAGTTCCTTTCTTGCCTGCGGAGGCAGGTGCTCATGGATCGACATGAGGTAGTACGCCTTCCGCCTGGATTCCGGGAACCGCCTCGCCAGAAACTCATCAAACGACTTCAGTTTCTCCAGTCTCCAGTACTGCCCCGCCCGCACTTCACACAGGTACCGACCCAGTTCAACGAACCGGGTGTCCCGTTCGGCTTCAGACCGTCGTTCCCAAGCCAGGATTTCGTCAATCTTGGCTAGCACGAAAAGAGCCCGCTTCGGATTGAGCTTGGGCAGCATGGGCGGGATCCTAGTACGTAAGCTCGTCAAACAAACCAAAGTCTTCTGCTCCTGGACGCCGTACCAGCGCCGCTTCGGTCAAATCCGGCTGTCCCAGGCACAGTCCGATGTAGGGACAGCTGGTACAGGGATTTTGCGGAAAGCGTATGCCGCTATGAGGTAGAAACTCTGCCGCTTCGATCCTTTGAATCGAATCCTGAACCAGATGGCCGAATTCTTCGCGCTGTTCGTCGGTGATAGTTGTGCGGAAATACTGAATCTCGACCAGCCGTTTTCGGACGAATACCACCTGGGCCACCTCTGCGATGCCGGTGACCCAGGAATAGCAGACTAGCTGCGGGTCGAGAGCCAAGAGCCCGCCTGGTTCCTCCTGGTAGCGGCTAGCGGTGGTCTTCCACTCGAGCAGGCAGTGCGTACCGTCCAACTCCCCAATCGCATCCACGTAAGCCACGAAATCGTTCTGGCCGGCCAAAGGCTTGGTGAACTTAATCTGCGAGTTGTGCCGAGGCTGAGGAATACGAATCCGATCGTCCTGGGCAAAACGATCGAGCAGCTGCACCCCCGACTGCAGCATGCGATCCCAGCTGTCGCGTTCCGAATAATGGAGACCACTTTCTCTGTGAGCTGCCCACTCCCGGTAGAGCACCGCGGCGGCGTCCTGTCGTTCGAAGTAGGCTGCTACGGCCTGCTCGAATGCCCGGCCAAACATCATGGCTGCTCGAGTGTCTTTTTCCTTCCAGCCATCCAGATAGCGATGCTTGTAGCGACGCGGACAGGACAGATACTGGCTGATCTGGGTATAGCTGTATGTCATGACGCCACCTCAGACCCACCAGGATCATTGTCGGTAAAGACTGAGAGATCGTCCCATCGCGCGGCCGGCGCAAAACCGTCGAAGTTGAGGACGGAGATGCCGTGCATAGTGAATTCACTGACCTTCACCACCCCCCAAAGGTCGATCAGAGCCTTATCATCGATTTCGTTTTTGCCCAGCAGTTCGGTGTCGTAGCCAAAGTCGCGCAGAAACCAACTCAGCTTCCACATTGCCTTGGGTGTGCAGTAGAGGCGTCCAGTCATGAAGCAGCCAGTCAGATGTTTAGGTTTGAGGACGGCAAACCGGATCTCGTAATAGGGTTTCTGCTTGTGCCAACGATATTGGGCCCGATCCACTCGCACCAGGAATATCCCATCAGGAACCGAGTGAACTGCAGACACGTCCGCGGGGCGGAGGGACTCGAAATAACGCCTCATGCTGCACCTTCCTTGGTCACCGGGATAGCTGTTGAGCTGGCAGAGCAGGGCATTGCGGTCTTTTTCGGCCCAGTCGGCCAGGTGAGCGACGAAGTTTTCGACCTGCTCGCGAGAGGCCTCGCGAAGGCTTTTGGTGCCGCAGAAATCGACGGCGTAGGACTTGACCAGGTTGGCATCGAGTTGGTGCTGGCGAATCAGTTGGCAAAGGCGGTCGCGGACCTTCGGTCCACCGTAGCTTCCGTTTTTCCCATTGACGGGCTGCGGCGGGATCTTCTTTGACTCCTGATCAGAAGGGACTGAACCATCAAACGACCCAATCTCCTCGACCGAGCAGATGCCGATACCGTAGGCTTTGCGTAGAGCCCGGTTGACCGCCCGGGTCTCCGCCACGCGCATCTCGGCGCCATGGACCAGGGCAGAGACATTAGAAGGATCGGCATCGCCATAGCCGACAAAGCCCTTACATGTCCTTGATTTGAAAACCGTCGCTCTAAATACCCACCGAGATGTCGCCGGATCACTCGCGATTCCAGGATCGGATGGCAATGAATCCCGGCACAATGGCGTCGTTCGGCCAACCCCAAGAGGCCAGAATGTGTAACGTACCAGCCGCCGTTGAAATATTTAGCGTCTCCGCTTGCGACCGAAATCTGATGTTTTTGGATCAAATCTCTAAGGCCGCCCAGAACCGACTTGGGCAAGTCTCCGTAAAGTGACTTTGCGAATCGCCATTCACGTGCGAAATTGGTCTCAAGTGTTCTCATGAACTTCACCGCGGAACAACTTATAGCTCTATAAAGCTATTGTAGCTCATTAGAGCTTATTTGGCAATGAGACAACCATTTAACAAATCTAGAATTGACCTTGTTGGGTTCGGCCGCAGAATTCGCGAGCTGCGAGGTTTCGATAGGACTCAAGCCGAATTCTCTCGGGCTATCCACGTTGCGCAAAGCTATCTTTCAGCGATAGAACGGGGGAAGAAGGAACCGGGCGCGGCAGTCCTTCTGGCAATTAGCCGAGAACTCGGCAAGTCTGTGGACTGGCTGCTGACGGGCAAGACGCATGGTGTATCGAGGAAACGCGCAGCCAAAGCCCCGGAAAGACCGGTGTGATGGAACGGCCCTCGCCGACGAATGCTCTATGGCATTTGGGGTTAGAGTACCGAGTCTCAACTCTGATCAGACTCGATCTCTTCACCAATCCGCAGCATAACGAACGCACTTCTTAAATTTTCTAAAAATGAATATCCCGGTTCGTCGACTGCCAATCCACACACGGTCGCGTGGATCATAGCGACACGGAAATCCGGCCCGGACCTTCGCAGTCATGTCTCGATTGTTCCTTCTTCCATGAACCGTAACGGTGACATTCGCTGTCGACTGTTGCGCGATATTGCATCCATCTGCATTCTGGGTCAGGATCAGTGTAGAGATCGAGGACATATGTTGCGATGTCTATCCTGTCCTCCATTCGCAGGGCGTCGATAAGTTGACCGGATCCAGCCAGGCGCGGAGTCCCGGCAGGATCCAGTCAGCTTCGATGACTGGCGGATTGAATGCCAAAAAGTTTGTCGACATCACGGATGCTCTGGTCCGCTCATAGAATCTTGCATGGCAGATGCAATGCCTGCACTTTGATGAAGTTAATTCCGACGTAATTTCACGTCTGAATTGATCAATCGAGAATTTCTGATCAGGTGAATCTTCTTCACGTCTGATCAATTTTACCCTAACGGCAGAGCGACTAAATTTACCGGACCGCGACCCCGGACATTGTAAAGTTCGGTCGAGCCCGCATCGTGGGCACTCTAGGGCTCAACCGGCAAAATGGGCATCGAGCCTTTAGGATCCGTCGCAGACAGACGACGCTTCCAGCTGGCGGTACGACGTTTGCGGACGGGTGAAGTTTGTGGTAAAAGAGTAGGTGCAAGTTGCCAGGCAATAAGTTGCACGGCATCGACTGGTATCCCTCGTTCGACCCAAAGTATTTATCGCCTTACAGTCAGGTTCGACTTTCACACCGATCGGTCTCCAACGTTATAACCGGTAGTCAAATTCAGCCGTTTACCCGGCAGTTGAGCGGCGCATATCCGGAAATATTTCCGGTTCTCGGCTATTTGCTGCCCAGTAGTGCTGGCGATTGGAGACGGAACGTGAACGAAAAGGAAAAAACCGATTTTGGAACCGGTCTTAGAATTTGCCCTACCTTCGGCGAAATTCTGCCTGACGGTAAAGCGATTGAGCCGGTGACTGGAAACTCACAAGCCACGCTTTCACTGCTTCACTTTGACGGAAAGCAATGTCGTATCGTCCCGCAAATTCAGATTGGTGCGACCACCTTCGTTGCACCCTTCCTCGATGCCAGCGTTCTTCGGGCAATAAGGTTTCCGAGCAGGGCGGCGGAGTATGGGGATATTGATACGCTGTTTTGGCGGGTTGCGGGCTTATTCGGTCGGTATGTGCGACTTTCCGAAGAACTGGCAGCATTCGCAACTCTTATTGTTTTTGGCACCTGGTTTGAATGCCGCCCGAGTCCTATTACTGTGTGCGTTACGGGCTCGGATCTCCGGCAAGCCATGAGACTGTTCCAGCTATTTGGAATTTTCTGTCGTCGCCCGCTCACGGTGGCGGAGCTGAGCCGACAGCTTCCCATCTGGGCCTACCCGACGCTGCTGGTCGTCGACTTGGCAATGTCGAAAAAAAGTCGAGGTTTTTGGCGGGCTACCAACCATCGCGGGGTGTTCGTTCCTTCCGGCCGGGGGATCGTGAGTAATCTTGCTTGCGCCAAGGTAATTTTCTCCGAAACCGGAGATGGTTCGCGGCAGGACTGGGGGCAAGAATCGATGTATTTCCCCTTGTCGCCTGAAGATGGCGAATTGCCACCTCTGACGGCAAAGCAGGAAGATGACATGGCTGCCGAATTTCAGCCAGAGTTCTTGATGTATCGATTGCGCCATCTGCATTTCGTAAATCAAGACATGTTCACTCCGACCCGACCGAGATTGTTAGGATTTGAACTGGGCCGCAGCCTCCTGGCTTGCGTCGAAGATGAACCGAAAATCGTAAATGCGGTCAGTCCGTTGCTCGAGGCTCACGAGCAGGAACTCTTGGAGCGCCGCTTTCTCGATCCGCGTGTGGCGATTCTGGAAGCGGTGTGGACGCCGGCCCATGAAGGAAAAGAAATCAGCACTGCTCGAATTGCCGAGCGGGTCAATGCTTTGTTGCGCAATCGCGGTGAAAGTCAGGTGTACAACGCCCGGGAGATCGGATGGAAATTGCGAAGTCTGGGGCTTCCACGGCTAAGCAACGGTAGCAATAAGGTCTTGCGCTTCTCCCGTGAGATCTGTCAGCGAATCCACCGATTGGCGGCACAATTCGGTTTGGATCTCCCGAAAATGATGGACTGTCCTGATTGTCAGGCGACGCAACCAGTTGTGCAGTAGGGAGGTTGCCGTTCCTGCCGTTTCTGCGATTATTTCGAAGGTGATCATGCCAGCAAGAAAGCTTCGGCTCAGCGATAAAGAAAAAGATCAATATCGCAAGAGCCTCCAACAAATGTGGGCGGAAGGTATTGATGTGGGAGCCCCGGACTCGACATTGGCACCTGCTTACCCCTTGAACATTTTCGTTGTCGGTGGCCTTGCCAGCTTTGTTTTCAACTTGCCTGGTGGCCTTGCCGGCTACGCCATATCGGTTCGCCTAATCAGCAGACACTCTGAGCTGATTCTATCGGAGGACTACGAAGTCGCCACCGATTTTGATGACCGAATCATATCCGAGGTCTTTGACCGGCGATCTTCCGCTTTGTACCCTGGGCCAATGCACCTATCCCGCAGCGGAAATACTCAATGATCGATTCCCCCTCAAATTCCATCGCCGAGGTCACATGATTGAGGGTGTGATCCTGGCCACGGGGCTCGCGCCAATTCCCCGAGAATTTCTACAGGGCATGACCGTACCGCTCAAACTGACATTTTGGATCAGTTCGGTAACGAATCTAGCGCTGAGACTAACATTTATGTGGATCGCTCGACTAAACCGAGACCGAAATACGTGCGGCTCAAAAACAGCCTCAATGGTCCAGCTAGAGTTCCTGAAATGAGTGCGCTAAATTTCCCCACCTCGAACCTGGTGCCAGAGCACCGCAGTCGACTACTCAAACGGTTTTAAGAAGGAACGAAGTGGACTCGAGATTATGAATATGCTCAGAGAGCCGCCCAACGAAAGTCAGTCTGAAATGGGTAGTGCTAGTGACGAGACGCGGGTGCCATCGAGCAGAACTTCTCCTGCAGACGGCAAGCTTCCGCATACGCCTTTTTCGCCGCAACCGGCTGATTCATTTTCTGATATGCGAAGCCGAGATTAAGATGGGCCTCGGCCAGCGCCGGATCCAGCTTCAATGCCTGCTTGTAACTCTCTACCGCCTTCGCCATGGCGGCCGGTGTGGCCGTAAGAGATTCCCAAAAAGTTGTAGAGCGGAGCGTCGTTCACTCCCAGTTCAGCCGCCTGGGAAAGATTCTTTGCCGCCTCTGAATAATTCTGCTGCTGGAAGTAGAGCAGGCCCAGATCGCGGCGCAGCGGAGCGAAGCTTCCTTGAATTGCGACCCCCTTTTCGTAATCCGAAATTGCCGCATTTTTATCGATTCGCGACTCAGCCTGACCCAGTTGATACCATGCCCGGTAGTTTGCCGGATTTCGCTTCAACGCATTGCGCGACCACTCCGCTGCTTCATCGGTTTTGCCCAGATACATCAGGACGCGCGACAATCCAGTCATGGCCTGATCGAAAGTCGGATTTAACTGCAGACATTTCTGGAATAGATCCGATGCTTCCTCCCACTTCTGCTGGCGGGTTGCTGCTTCCGCCAGCATGAACGGGACGATGTACATATTCGGATCTTTCGCTTGCACCTGAGTCAGCAACGATTCACCTGCGTGAAAATCGCCGGAATGAAAGGCGTCGCCGGCTTCCAGGATGGCGTTGAATTCCCACAATTTACTCTTGGGATCGGGCAATCCGGCGGCTAATGCCTCCGCGGAAACCGGTGACCGGTAGGCCACATAACCGAGTGCGCGGAGCTTTTCAAGGGCGTCAGGATTTAGCCCGGCGTCGCCGCTTTCTTGCGGCTTGAATGGATTCTGACGCAGCAGAGACTGGAGCTTGTCTTCCAACACCGCGACCGTGGCCATCTGTTGCGCAGCCAGGTTGTTCTTTTCCTGGGGATCCGCAACCACATCATAGAGCTCCCGCTCCGGCGCTTCGATGTAGTGATAGCGGCTGGTGCGCAATGCATGCAGCGGACTCCATCCGAATGAACTGAAGGAGTAGAAACTTTCGCTGTAGGCCTGGTCTTCGCTTCTCTCTCCGGTACCCAGGAGATCCGCAACGGCAAATTGCTTTTGCACTTCTTCTTTCATTCCGGCCAGCCGGATCAGGGTCGGAGCGATGGCTACAGTCTCGACCGGCCTGCTCACTCGTCCGCCTCGAAAGCCGCTTCCAGCAGGCGGTTTGACGATCAGAGGAATGTGCACCGTCGAGTCATACACGAAAAAGCCGTGTTCTTTTTCTCCATGATCGCCCAGTGATTCCCCGTGATCGCTCAAGAGCACAATCGCAGTACGATCGTAAAGCTGGTTCTGCTTCAGCCAGACGATGAGCCGTCCCAGTTCGTGGTCGGCGTAAGCGATCTCACCGTCATAAGGATGGGTTTTGTATTGAGTGCGAAAAGGCTCAGGTGGATCGTAGGGGCTGTGGGGATCGTACAAATGAAGCCAGAAAAAAAATGGACGATGAGACTTTGGCCGCAGCCACGCAATCGCGCGAGAAACACTCTCACCCGCTTTGCGATCGACCAAGCCGATATCTTTTTGCCGGAAAGTTTCGGCGGAAAATGCGTCGTCGTAAAAATCGAAGCCGCGGCCAAGTCCCCAGCTGCGATCGAGTACGAAAGCGCTGACCACCGCGCCGGTAGCGTAGCCTTGCTGCTTGAAGACCTGAGCGACCGAGCGAAACCGCGGATCAAGCGGCTGCCCGGTAAAATCCTGCACCCCATTCTGATATGGATAGGTGCCGGTCAGGATGGCTGCATGGGAAGGCCAGGTGAGCGGCACTTGCGAGATGGCCCGTTCGAAAACAAGGCCATCGCGTGCCAGGCCATCCAAGGTTGGCGTCTTGACATCCACTGCACCGTAACAGCCAACGTGATCGGCGCGAACAGTGTCGATCGTGATCAGAATTACATTGGCTGGGTTGCGGCCGCCGGACTGAAGCGGCCAACGCCCATTCGCAGGAGAGAAGAATTGCGAGGGCGGCTGCGAATTTGATTGCGCGCAACAATTCAGAATCGAAGAAAGAAGAAGAGTTACTGTGGCTGAGAGGCGTGGGCCTTTTGCATTTCCGCGGCAGCCTCGTCGTTCAGCCCCTTTTTTGACAAAACTTTCGCCAACGCGGAATGGTTCGCGGCATCCTGCGGGGCCAATTCGGTGGCGCGACGCATCTCTCTGAGCGCATCCTCAAGCTGGCCCTGAAACAGCAAAACTTCTCCCAGAGCGCGATGGCCGGCCGCATAGTCCGGCGATATCGTCACCGAAGACCGGAACGCAGCCGCGGCGTCAGTCATCCTTTGCTTTTGCACGTAAACGACGCCCAGGTTATACGCGGCGGAAAAGTTGGTGGCGTCCAACTCCAGGCTTCGCTTCAAAGTCAGAATGGCATGATCGAAATCTCCCGCGCGCGCATACGAAAGCCCCAATTGAAAAGTGGCGAGGGAATAGTCCGGGCTGAGTTGCAGAACCCGTTCCAGTTGCTCCACCGACTTGGGAAACTCACGCATCCGATAGTAGTTCAGTCCCAGAAGATAATGCACGGAGACGGAATCGGGATCGGTCTTGAGCGCCAGGTTGAGTTTTTCCGTGGAAGGACCGTAGTCGCCGTGCTGGCTCTCCGCAATCGCATCGGAAATTAATTCGTAGGTTTCAATCCGGTCCTTGGGGTCAGGCAAGGCATGATCGGAAGTGGCAGGGCTGCCGCCACCCGAAAATCCGGCATAGCCAAGGGATTTCAGCCTTTCCATCAGGGCGGGATCAAGGCCTGTCTTTTCCGCCAGTTCGGGGCCGGCGCTGTACTCCTGAATCAGTTTAGTCAGACGCGCCCGCATCTCTTCGCCCACAGCTTTTTTCTCAGTGAAGAGGTTCCTGGTCTCGCCTGGATCATTGGTCAGATCGTACAACTCGGGTTTGGGCGCATCGATGAAGTGATAATTTTCCGTTTCGGCTCCTCGCAGCTCGCTCCAGTTGAAGTGCAGGCGCGGGAGAAAGGTCTCGGCATACAAGACGCGCGCATCGTCCGCTTTTTTAGTCTTCATCAGATTGACCAGGCTGCGTCCTTGCACCTGAGTGGGAATGTCTAATTTAAGAACCTGAAGGACAGTGGGCATCAGGTCGGCCAGACTCACCGGGTTCGCCACTGTTTCATGTAATGCCTTGCCTGGCAGGTGAATGATGAAGGGCACGTGCAGAGTGGCGTTGTAGATGAAGAAGCCGTGAGTTTTTTCACCATGCTCGCCCAGACTTTCGCCGTGATCGCCGCTGAGCACGATCATCGTGTTGGCGTACAAGCCCCTGGATTTTAGGAAGCGAATCAGCCGTCCCACCTGGGAATCGGCGAAGGCAATCTCTCCGTCGTAGGGACGATCCTTGTACTCCGAGGCATAAGGCGCTGGCGGGCGGTACGGATAGTGCGGATCGTACAAGTGCATCCATAAAAAGAATTTCTTTTGAGCATTCTTGGAAAGCCAGTCCAGGGTCACATCGGTGACCAAATTGCCGGGCCGCTCCATCTCTTCGAGATTCGATTCCTGCAGTCGATTGAAATCAAAATGGTCGTAGTAAAAATCAAACCCGCGATTCAGGCCGAAGCGCGAATCGAGTACAGCTGATCCGATCACGGCGCCGGTGGTGTATCCGTGCTCCTTCAGAACCGATGCCAGAGTCGGTTGCCCCGGGCCTAGTTTGTTGGCGGCGAAATCGTGCATCCCGCTCAACATGGGGTAAGTTCCGGTGAACATCACGGTGTGGGAAGGCAGGGTGACCGGAACCGCGCTGTAGGCCCGTTCAAAGCGGGCACCGTCAGCAGCCAGGGCATCGATATTAGGGGTTCGAATCTGGTGATAGCCGTAGCAGCCAAGATGGTCGGCGCGCAGGGTGTCGATCGTGATAACCACCACATTTGGCGCCGCAACCGGGGCCGCAAAAGCAGCAGATATCCACAACAGGAAAGCGGCGGTCACGGGGGCTACAAGAGACCGGGAGGATAGCATCGGGTAGCAAAATTATATCCCAGCGATAGCCTGCACCGGCGGTTGCGGCTAAACCGGAAAATATTTTTGTTGCAGAATTCTGCGGTGATGCAGTTCGTGTCCGGCAGTGATATAGGCGATGGCGCGAACCGTCACTTCATGATTGCTGGCGACGCTGCGACGGGCCCATGCCGCTTCGTCGAGCGGGCGCAACAAAGCCACCGTGGCTTTTCGAATCCACGAAAATTCCTGCAATAACTCGGAAACGCTGGACTGACCGGCAGACCCAAATTTCACGTAATCGTCCTGCTCAAAACCGGGCAACGGAGTCTTGTCGTTCCGGGCGATCCGCATGGCGCGATAACTGAAAACGCGCTCGGTATCGATCATGTGCCCGATCATCTCCTTCACGCTCCATTTCTCCGGGGCATAGCGGAAATCTCCATCCGCCTCATGCAGGGTGAACAGCGCCACCGTCTGCGGCCACTGTGCCTCCAGGATGTCGACGATATCGCCATCCGGCACCAGCGAAACATACCCGCGTAAAACGACGCATACTCATTGGGATCGGGCCTGGCAACCACTGCTTGTGTTTTCATTGGTAGTTCCTCGCGGCTCAGCTCCAGAATAACTGAAGCAACATGGGTCTGCCCAACTTATGGGCGCCATGGTCGTGGAGCATGCAATGTAGCCGCAGCCGAATCTACTTTTGACCGGAAGCCGGAACCAGGCTCTGGAAGCTTTGGCGAACTTTGCGGTTCAAGATTTGATTCACTCGCGTGGAGATCAAAAGCGTTACCGCAAAGAGCGCAAAGATTTCGCAAATGTCGCCAAAAATTCGTGCCCACGGCTCTTGGAGAATTGCTAATTCAAGGACAACTGAGTCAGTTTAACCGCACACCGGGAATTCACACAGGTTCCGACGTTAACTACTCCCTGAGTGCTGAAATATACGCTCGAAGCCTGGCCTGCGGTGCTGACGTTGTCCACGATAATGCCGCTGACACCACCCGGATAGTTAACGCTGGTGGCCTGGCCGTTTACGATTGCGCCGGTGCTTATGTCGTTGGCGAGAATCAACCCGTTGGTCCCGGTCCCCATCAGACCACTCACGAGAAGATCGTGGTGGCCGGCGACGCCTCTCAAATTGATGTTCGGATTGAACAGTTCGGTGTAGGGAGAACAAGCTACGTTCGCGACCATGACCCGGAACAGACTCGCAGTCGGCGCTGAATCCATGGCCGGATAAGCGCTGAAGCCAATCCAGTAGTGGAAGGGCTGCGTGGTGGTCGTGTCCGTGCCGCACAAGAACAGATGGCCGGTGGCCGGAGTGTTTCCGAAGTAAGCGTCGTCAAAGGCCCCGGTATGAAGGTTCCAGTTGGCAATGGTAGCGCCAACGCTGCCCAGACCGACGTGCACCCGCACCAGTCCGGTGAGGTCTTCGTTGAGCTGGGCGACCGTGGCACTGGCATTGTTGGTGCCGTCATTGCCGGTGAAAGCAAATATCTTTCCGACCGTACCATCCAGAATTACAGAATCTGCGATGCCGTAGGATCCCCCGTTGCCGGTGCAGTTCGGGCTTGTCCCCGTGCGTCCGGCAGGATGAGCGATAGTACAGCCGCCGCCCCCGATCATTACCGGACCCGCGAAAAGGGTGGGCGCCGCCGCTTTCGCATTGATCGTCCAAAGTTCGCCCAGCTGATCGCCCACGATCAGGCGTCCGGTCTGGGCGTCATAGACGGGACCGTTCGGGATGGCGGTGGCGCCACCTGTGCCCGCAACCGGCAAGGTGTAAACCCAATCTATTGTCGGCTGCGCGTTAAGAGCACAGGAAAATACACAACTGATGCGGTAAATTTTCCCGTCGTCGGTGCCTACAAAAGCCTTGTCGCTCTTGTAGTCGACCCACGGCGAAGACAGCGTGTCGGTTGCGCTTGCGGACAGCGTCAGCGACTTTAAGCAGGAGGTGGCGGCTGCGCACGCTGAAGGGAGGGTCGGGGCAACCGCACTCGTGGCTGACGTTCCCTGGCCCGCCTGCCAGGTAAGGATGTGAAAAACCGTGGATGCCGCCGCGCTTTCGACGTAAGCGATTTTTGTACCGTCCAGTGAAATGACAGGAGAAGTCAGTACCGAACCGCCGGCGGTGCTGCCGTTGTAAGCCCAATTCACAGTGGCGCTGCCGGTACCACAGAGGCCGCCGGTTCCGCGATAGAGCTGATTCAACCCGACCAGATTGGCTTGGCCGGCGGTCGCGCCCGCAACATTCAATCCATAGACCACAAAGTCATTCGCGCAATCCGGGGTTGCGTTGATGTCGAAGTTGTATTTCGCCGGAAACATGTTCGGGGCCACAATGCCCGTACCCAGGGAGACGCTCCAATCGATCTTCAAACCGTTATTTTTTGCGCGAACCGGATGCCCGGGACCTCGTCCCCCAGGCCCGAATCGCCTGGCGCCTCGAGAACTCAACTTAAGGTTGCGTTCGGCCAGTCGAAAAAGAAGGCGAGGTTCTGTCTTGGCCTGGTCAAAATCGGCAGTTCGCAATCCACCGCTTACAGTTACGTGATGGTAACTCCAGTCCTGGACCCGGCCTACGTGTTGCGGACGCAAACCGCCCTGAGCCTGCCCGGGCAGTTGGAGACAAGCTATAAGAAGAGAGCACAACATCATGTGATGATAAATTCGGTGCATGAGCCTTCCTCGAACCAGGACGATTGCGTATTCGACGCGTCCCGACTAAAGATTAAAGGACTCTAATCAAATTTGACCCCGGCCCGTCGCTCACTGCATTACGCTGGTAACCTCTGCCTACACTCATTCGGTGTCGCGTTTTCTGCGCTAGTGCGATTATTGTGACGCGGTAAAACGACCAGCGGAGTCAGCCCGCTATTCTGTTGACGCTGAAAAAACTGCCGCGCCAGGAGAATTTTGCACTGCCGGAAGAGTTCCTCGGAAATGAAAGAGCAAAGTACCGTTCATGATTTCCAATCTCCTGCTTGGCATCTCCCTTGCGTGTCAACAAATATCGTTTTTCACAGCTAGCTTTTGCGGCTTGCTGGAGTAAAATGCGTCTTGGTTACCGAATTGCGGCCTTTACGCTGAATCCATCGATGAAAGGACTCTTGCAACATGTGGAAACCCACGAATCAGCCTACGACTCCAGGCCGGCCAGGTGAGCCGGAGCGCCCGGCGGCGCCCGTCTCCGCCCCAACGTCTACGGTGAGCGAACCAACTCCGGCTCCGCGCCCGGTTACCACCACCACGGCAGACCAGGCCACGATCGGCAAATCGCTGGTGATCAAAGGCGAGGTAACAGGTTCGGAATCTCTTTACATTGACGGACGCGTGGAAGGTTCCATCAATCTATCCGGCAATCGGGTGACTGTCGGCCGTAACGGGGTAGTTTCCGCGAATATCAATGCCCGGGAGATCGTTGTTCTTGGCAAAGTGCGCGGTAATTTGACCGCCAGCGACCGCGTCGACATCCGTAGCGATGGTTCGCTTACCGGCGACGTTGTAGCGGCTCGCATCTCCATCGAAGACGGCGCCTTCTTCAAGGGCGGTATCGATATCCGCAAGGGCGGCCAGAAGCCCAACGGCGAAGAAGTCAAAGCTCAGGCCGAAGCCGTCAGCGCAGCCCGAGTTTAATTTTTTTCAACGAATCACGGCGGACACTCTTGGTCATCGCAAGGAGCGTCCGCCGTTTTGTTTAGAGTCTTATCTCAAGGCTCAATCCCCTTGCTCAAATCTTCTGCCTGCTCCTCGGCCACACGCGGATATGCGGGAGCTTTGCGGCGACGCAGATCGCCCGGCAGCGATGAACGGGTAATCCATAGCCCTGCAGCCACCGCCGCCCCCCACGTAACAGAAATCATGCCCAATGCTTTGAGGTCTGCGACCCGGCTATTGTTGACCAGCAGGAACCGCGCCGCCTGGTAACTCAGCCACCCGGCTACGACCGACGTAAGTCCCGCTTTCCCTATCTCGGCCCACTGCAATTCACTCACACGAACCAAACTGCGGCGATGAAGCAGATACGCCAGTGCCAGGGTATTGGCCACGATCCCGAGGTCAGACGCCATGGCCAAGCCGACGGTTGAGAAATGGCGAAATAGTCCCGAGTACAAAGGAATGGACGCCACTGTAATCAGACTGCTCGCGACCATGGGAACAACAGTATTTCCAGCGGCATAAAAGGCGCGCGAGTAGAGACCCTGCGCCGCCCAGAAACAAAGCGACAACGAGAACCAGAAAAAATAGAGTGCGGTTTCCTGGGTATCGGAAAATTGGAAGTGTCCACGGCGGTAAACCAGATCAATCAATGGGAGGGCCGCCGCCATCATAAAACTAGTGGCCAACAACGACGTGGCCACGATCCGATACACGGATCCATTCACGGTGGCAGCGAACTCACGCATTCTATTTTCGCCAAAAAGCTTGGCGAAAAAGGGCAGGGAGGCCTGGCTGGTGGCTTGTCCCAGCACCGCAATAGGTACCGCGAATAAACGTTTGGCATAGTTGAGCCGCGTGATATCCCCCACGGCTCCAGAAGCGAAGTAGCGCAGGATCCAATCGTCAGCCGTGACCAGGGAAACGCCCAGCATCAGTGGAATCGAAAGCTTTACCCATTCGCGGAAGGCTGGGTTACGCACATCAAACGAAATGCTGTAACCGGTGCCGACTCGCGCTGCTCCGATGGCGTTGATGAGAAATGGTCCCAAAAAACTTCCGGCTACTGCGCCGTACGCTAGTGATGCGATGCCGAAGCGATGGGAAAGCAGCACTCCGCCCAGAATAATCGCGGCGTTGTATACCAGCGGGGAAAAGGCGGGAAAAAGAAAAAGCCGACGGGAGAGCAGTACCGCGGAAACCACGCCACCAACGTAGAAGAAAATTTGTGCCGGCAAGAGAATGCGAGTCAGACGAACGCACAATTCGAGTTGCGCCGGAGTGAACCTGGGAAAAAGGTGCAGTGAAATTTCCGGAGTAAAGAATTCCGCCAGCAAGACACCCACGCCCAGCACCGCGGTCATCACGGTGATGATCACCGAGAAAGTCTTCTGAGCTTCTTCTTCCTTATCCGCCGCCAGAAAACGCGTATAAATCGAAACGAAGGTGATGGAGGCAGTTCCGCCGGCCACCAGATAGTTGAGCCAATCCGGAATGGTGAATCCGGCAACATAGGCGTCGGTCGCCGGTCCAGCACCGAAAGCGTAGGCGATATAAGCCTCGCGCACATAGCCGATCACTCGCGACAGCATGACCGCTGTCATGAGCAGCAATGTGGCGGAGAAGGCGCTGTGCTGATGAGATGGCCGGAACAGCCGGATTACACGGGCAAAGCCGCGTACCGGCAGCTCCTCCGAAGAGTCAGCAGAATTCGCCATCCAGGGGCGATTCTACACGCAAACATTGCACCGGCCTGGTAGACCAAATGGTTCGTTTAGCAGTTCTAGTTACAGGCTTCCAGTTTCTGATTTCGAAACCAGACACTAAAACCGGAAACTTTATTGGGCCGGATGCACCACTCGGGTGTCTTTGTAAACCACCCCGCCTTTCATCACGAAATCGACGTGCTCCAGGGCGCGCACATCGGCGAAGGGATCCGCATTGACGGCGATGATGTCAGCGAATTTTCCTGTTTCCAGCGTTCCGACATCGGGGAGGCGGCCGATTAAATCCGCTGAGCTTGATGTGGCGGCGCGAATCGCTTGCGCCGGCGTCATACCGTATTTCACCATGTAAAAGAACTGCCTGGCATTGTCGCCGTGAGGATACACGCCGGCATCGGTCCCGAACGCCATTTTCACCCCCGCCTGGAAAGCCTTGCGGAAATTTTCGCGTTGCAGCTTTCCCAACGCCTTCTCTTTATCGAGATTTTCGGTCGGCAGGCCGTATTTCGGCGCTTCGTTAAGCAGATAATCGTCGTTGTAGATATCCATCACCAGATAGGTTCCATGTTCCCTGGCCAGACGAATGCCTTCATCATCGATCAAGCTGGCATGCTCGATGGAATCGATACCGGCCCGGATCGCATTCTTGATGCCTTCGGTGCCATGAGCATGGGCGGCGATTTTTCGTCCCCCCATGTGGGCGGTCTCAGCGGCGGCCTTGAGTTCTTCAAATGTAAATTGCGGCGAGCCCGGACTGTCTCCCCGTGAGAGCACGCCGCCCGTGGCCAGAATCTTTATTACGTCCACTCCGTATTTTTCCTGGGCGCGAATGACGTGGCGCAGCTGGTCGACGCTGTCGGCGATCGCGAAGTCTCGCTCTTCGGGAAACATCATTACCCGGGTTTGCGGGGAAAAGTTGTTGAGATCGCCGTGACCTCCGGTAATGGAAATGCCGGGCCCACTAGCCACGATTCGCGGTCCCACCAGCAAGCCTTCACTGATCGAATTGCGCAAATCGACGGCGAGAAACGGATCTGAACCTACGTCGCGCACCGAGGTAAAACCAGCTTCGAGTGTCTTGCGCGCGTTCAGGACAGCCGCGAACGCGTGGCTGAACGGCGTGTCTTTGAAGTTGTATAGCTCGTTGTACCTGTCGGCGCGAGAACCCAAGTGAGTGTGGCAATCGATCAGACCAGGCAGGACTGTGGCATGCGACAGATCGATCACTTTCGCGCCCGGCGGAATTTTTATGTCGGCCGCCGAACCAATGCTCTTTATGCGTTCGCCCTCCACCGCGATCACCATGTTCTCGCGGACATTGTCGCCGGTAGCGTCAAACAACCGGCCCGCAAGAATGTAGCTGGAAGTTGGGGCTGATTTCTCGGCGGTGGGGACCGCGGTTTGCGCGAATAACGCTGACGACATCAGCAGAAAAACAATCAAGGGGAAAAATCTGTTTTTACCAGCGATAGGATTCAAGAGCGCTCCTGGTTTAAATTCCGGAATCGACAGAGCAGTCTCAAGGTTTGGCTGATTCACTGTCAAGCCAACTCTGTGGGGCAGGTTCGAAAGGCATAAACCACGAAGGACACAAAGGTCCACGAAGAAGAGCCCAATGAAGCCGGACGCGGATGCGAGTGTTTTGACAGCGCGGCATAGCGCACTCGATAATCCACGCTGTGTCCGATTCTTCTCCAGGTCAGAATTCAGCTCGTTCATCCGTTTTCCGGCGATCGTTTCGCAAGTCTTTTCCTTCGGCGGTTCGCGGCGAAGGTGTTTTCTTGTGGGACACCGAAGATAAGCGCTACCTCGATTTTTCCGGCTCGGCTGCGGTGAATCTGATCGGGCATGGAGTATCCGAGATCGTCGGCGCGATGACGGAGCAGGCTGAACATCTGGAATTTGTGCACACCAGCCAGTTCACTACTCCGGTGGCGGAAGACTACGCGCGAGAGTTGCTCTACTTCGCGGGAGAACACTTTCGCGGCGGCGCCGTGTACTTCACTTCAGGCGGATCGGAGTCGGTAGAAACCGCGCTGAAGCTGGCACGGCAATACCAGGTGGAGACTGGTCAAAGCCGGCGATTCCAGGTGCTCAGCCGCACCCAGAGCTATCACGGATCGACTCTCGGGGCTCTTTCAGTTTCCGGCAACAAGCGGCGTCGAGAAATTTATCTGCCCATGGTGCGCGAGTCTGCGCACATCGGAATTCCTTATTGCTATCGCTGCCACTACGACTGCACCGATGGCTGCCGGAACTGCGGATTGGAATACGCGGCTGAACTGGAAAAAGCAATAGACGCCGCTCAGGGGCAGGCCGCCGCGTTCATCTTCGAACCGGTCAGTGGCGCGACTCTTGGCGCCGTCGTTCCTCCTCCGGGATATTTGGAAAAGATTGCCGAGATTTGCCGCCGGGATGGTCTTCTGTTGATCGCGGACGAAGTCATGACCGGCATGGGTCGCACCGGCAGAAATTTCGCCATTGATCATTGCAGCATAACGCCTGACATTCTGATTGCAGCCAAAGGTCTCTCCAGTGGTTACGCGCCGCTTGGCGCTGTCATTGCTACAAAAAAAGTTGTGGACGGCTTAGCCTCAGGGGCATTTCTCCACGGCTTCACTTACAACGCGCACCCGATTTCGATGGCGGTTGGATACGCAGTACTGCGCCGCATACAACAGCAAAAACTTGTCCAGAGCGCCGATTCCGGTATCCCTGGAAATATCGCCGCCAGGCTGGAGAGTTCGCTGGCGTCGCTGCTCGAGGTGAAAACGGTGGGTGACGTCCGCGGCATCGGATTGTTGCGAGGGGTTGAGTTCGTTTCCGATAAGCAAAGTAAGCGACCGTTTCCCGCTGAACAGAATTTCGCGGGACAAGTGACTGCGGCCGCACTGAAACGCGGCTTACTGGTCTATCCAATTCAGGGATGCGTCGATGGAACTTCTGGCGATCATCTGCTGATTGCGCCGCCTGCAGTCATCACCGAAGAACAGATTCACTGGGCGGTTGAACAGCTGAGAGATTCGATCGAGGAAGTCGCAGGCATGCGAAGGTAGTTCAGTCCATGTGGTTGTGCGCCTGGCGCTCGACCGACCAGATGTCTTCCGGCTTCTGTTCAAAGGGATATACGTGGACCATCCAGCCAAATACCTGGGGCATGAATTTTCCACCCGCGTTTTCGCACTCTTCTCTGGTCGCGATGGAGCCCACTAACCCGAATTTCGCGTTCGGCCCCCATGCTTCGCTCCGTCGATCAGAGGGCGGAAGACACATGTTTACGTGTGCGTGCCACTGCGCGATGCTTAGCGGAATGCGCTCGTCCAGATCATTCCAGTTGGAATTTTTAGGCGCTGTATACATCACTCCGATCAACTTGTAGTCACTGCCATTCTTCTGGTAGAGCAGGGAAGTTGGATGTTCAGCATTGAACTTGATGGCAGCCTCATAGGCATAGCGATAGTTAGTGAAGTGATACTGCTTTTGCGGCAAGTTGGGGAGAAATATCTTGTACCCATCGGCCAGCGCAACTTTGTAGTCGACATATCTTTCCGCGGCTCTACGCGCAGACTCCACGATCTGATCGGCCTTCTCCTGATCGCCGGGCTTCGCATCGCGCAACGTCGTCATCTTCATGTGCGGCCCCATGTCCATTCCGCGGCCTGACATGGAGAGCATGACGTGGGCGCTGCCATCGTTGTTCATGCCCTTCATATCCGGCATGGTCATGGCGCTGGGTTTTGCGGTATCGACGGGAGCCTCGCGGGATGTTCCGCGAGAAGGTGAGGAAGACAAATCAGCATCGTGGGAAGCTTCGGCCGCGGGGGCTTGGGAAGATTTTTCACCACTTGCAGTGCCTTGCGATGTCGGTTCCTGCGCTGCCAAGGGCAAGAGTGCCAGCAGCACGAGCGAAAACAGGGCCAGAATCCGTCTGCTCATAGACGCACCAGTAGACTTCAATTGTATTAACCCTGGATCAGCCGGCATGTTTCTGCAAGAGGAGAAAAAGTTCAGGGTATTACCGCCGTAACTGCAACAAAATACCGGCGTGCAGACCGGTTTTAGAAAGTCACTCTGCCGTCAGGACTTGTTCGGCGGCAACTTCACCAGAGTGAACGCAATCCGGAATACCGATCCCGCGATAACCGTTCCCGGCCAAAGCCAGGCCGGGCCACTGCTTGAGCAGACTTTCGATACGGGCCAATCTTTCCAGATGTCCGACGTTGTATTGCGCCATGGCGCCCTTCCAACGATAAATTCGTGAAAACAGCGGCTCTGCAGCGAGGCCGAGTATTTCTTTGAGCTCTTCGCGAACGATTTTTAAAACTTCATCATCCGAAAGCTCCAACACCTGCGAATCGCGGGTGCCGCCTAAAAAGCATCGCAGCAATGCCCGGTCTTCCGCGGCGCGATTGGGAAACTTGTTGTGGACGAAGGTGGTTGCCAATAGGCGCCGGCCTTCGCTACGCGGCACCAGAAAACCAAAGCCCGGCGGCAATGCTGCGCGAACATGCTGGTCAAAGCCCAGAGCGAGTGTCAGGGACGAACTATACGAAATTGATTTAAGTTCGGAAGCAACATCGGCACACGTTATTTCAAGCAGAGTTGCGGCCATGCTGGCCGGCAAGGCCAGAATTACTGCATCGACATGATCGGAGGCGTAGCCGGCCGAGACCACCCAGCCTCGATCTTGTTTCTGAACCGCCTCGACAAGCGTATTCAATCGCAAATTTTCCGGGGGAAGATTAGCCACCACCGCATCCGCCAGTTGTTGCATCCCCTCTTTGAGTGAGGTGAAGATCGGCGGAGTTGGATTTTTCGCGCTTTTGCGAGCTGCGACCATAGCGCGGCCCAGGCTGCCGTGCTTGGCTTCCATCTCAACCATCCTGGGCAGCACGGCGCGCGCACTGAGTTCCGATGCCGCGCCTCCGTACACCCCAGCGAGCAGAGGATCGGCAAGACGCTCAACCATCTGCGCGCCATAGTGGCGTTCAATCAATGTGGCAACACTTTCGTCGCCATAAGCCTGGTGGGGAGTAAACCACCATTCGCGAGCCATGCGAAGCTTAGCCGCAGTGGAAAACAACGGCGAACGCAATACTGGAGCCAGGCTGGTGGGAACCATAAACATCAGCCCGTCGGGGAGCGGTGTGAGCCTGCCTCTGAACAGAACATAAGTCTTACGGATGCTGTCGTTCGATCCAATCAGCTGATCTTCGATACCCAACCGGCGGCACAGATCGGAAGCCCAGGGCTTTTCGGTGAGAAAGGAATCTGGACCTGCCTCGACCACGCAACCATCCACTTGCTCGGTGAAAAGGACGCCGCCGCAACGCGGTCCTGCCTCGTAGATCACAAACTGAAGGTCCTCGCCAGCACGGCGGCGTTCCTCAAGGGCAAAAGCAGCAGCCAGCCCGGAGATACCTCCGCCGACTATGGCGATCCGTTTCATAGTTCTTTGGATGTCGGCAAAGCGCCTGCGGTGTCATTTGCGACAGAACGTTTCAGATTACTTCCCATCCGAGACCGGGTTAACTCCGCCATGGCCGATGTTAAGAACCGGGAATCATTCAGTGACTCGGCGCGCCACAAACTCATGCCTTCTTTATCGGCAAACTGTTTGAAACCGATATCGATGTCATACAACACCTCAACGTGGTCGCACAGAAATCCGATGGGCTGCACAAAAACCCCGCGGTGGCCTTTTTGTTTCAGCTCCAGGATGGTGTCTTCGACGGTGGGGCCAAGCCAGGCGCCGCCCGACATTCCCTGACTCTGAAAAGCAAACTGCCAGTCTTCCGGCTGAAGTCCAGACTTGAGGGCAACCAGCCGGGCTGTTTCCTTGGTTTGGTTCTCGTAAGGATCGCCTTCGGCGATCGTGCGTTGAGGGACGCTGTGGGCGGTAAAAATGACAAGTACACGCGCCGACATCTCGGCGCACGCCCCTTGCCATCCTTTGAGAAACTTTTCGGAAAACGCCGCGATCAGGAGCGGATGATCGTGCCAGGATTCCACAAACTCGATCGCAAAAGGCGTGCCGCCTTCGATCTCGAGCGCTGCCCGGTAGAGTCCGACACTGGTGCGCGAATTCTGCGGCGCCAGACAAATGACCACGGCACGCTCGATTCCATCCGACTTCATGGTTGCAATGGCGTCGGCAATAAACGGCTTCCAGTTGCGCATCCCCACGTACACCGGCAACTTCAATTCCTGCGCCAGCAGTTCACCCTGCCGCAACGTGAGTTCGGTAAGCGGTGATCGCCCGATCAGTCCGTAGCGGTGCTTGACTTCCTCAACCACTTCCGCTGGGACAGGACGGCCACGCGTAATTCGATTTAAAAACTCGGGCACATCGTCCACGCAATCGGGACTGCCATGCGCCAAAAGCAAAACCGCTTGTTTTTCGCCTGCAGCCAAATTCACAGCTCTCCTTATCTATCCAGACTCTTTCCGGACCCTGTGGCCGCGGGCGATCCGCCCGCGCAACGCCGACGGTTTCTTACTGCGAATATTCCTGCACGAACCGCGCCAGCGCCTTTACATTTTCTACCGGTGTCTCGGGCAATATGCCGTGCCCCAGATTAAAAATGTGCCCGGCGCGTCCGCCTGCACGGCACAGAATTTCAGCCGCTCCGGCTTTTACCTCTGGCCATCCGGCAAAAAGCAGCACCGGATCCAGGTTGCCCTGCACGGCTCCCGAACCGACCGCCTGCCACCCTGGTCCAGCGGAATTCGCCAGTCAAGCCCGATCACCTCGGCGCCGGTTTCCTTCATCGAAGCCAGGAGCGTGGCGCTATCGGTGCCGAAATAAATAACCGGCACCTCAGACTTCTGTAACGCCTTTACCAGTTCAGTAGTGCGAGGCAGCACGAAGCGGCGATAGTCATCCACGCTCAGACATCCCACCCAGCTATCAAAAACCTGAATCACGTCGGCGCCGGCGCGTACCTGTTCCGCCGCATACTGGGCGACTACGGTGACCAGCTTGTACAAAAGCTCATCCCACGCGGCGGGCGCGGAATACATCATTTTTTTGGCGTTTATGTAGTTGCGTGAACTGCCCCCCTCGATCATGTAGCTGGCCAGGGTAAACGGAGCCCCGCAGAAACCAATCAGCGGCAGGCGCGAGCCAAAATGTTTACTGACTAGACGTATTGCGTCGGAAACATATCCCAGGTCGGCGGCGCGATCGGTTCGTAAGCGCGCGACATCCGTCGAGTCGCGAAGTGGTTTCTCAATCACCGGGCCTTCGCCGGGAGAGAAATGGAAGGGCAGTCCCATGACTTCGAGCGGAAGCAGCAAATCGGCGAAAATTATGGCCGCATCCACTCCCAGCGCCTCAGCCGCTGTGATGGTCACTTCGGCCGCAACTTCAGGACGTTTGCAGATTTCGATCAGCGAATACTGCTTGCGCACGGCCCGATATTCCGGCATGTAGCGGCCCGCCTGACGCATGAACCACACCGGGGTGCGATCGACTGGAAGCGAGCGGCAAGCTTTAACGAACCGTGACTCGGGGGCAGACATTGACTCTTTAACTGTAGCATCTGCCGCCGTTTCGACGGGAAAGACGCCCGTGCGAGGACAGGCAGGAAAAAAACAGCCAGGGGCATCAAGAGAGTATCTGCAATGTGCCCCGAATTCGGCCTATGATTTCGAAGACTAACCCGGGAGGTTTTCGTATGGCAGCCAGTCAGGTGGTTCTCTATTTCGATAAGCAGGAAGACGCTCTGCTTTTTACTCTGGCCGCCAGTTCCATGATTTCTGACGACAGTCCAGCCCGCGCCGACGAAGCCCTGGTGAAGGTTGCAGCTGAAATCCGCAAAGCCAGCCGCATAACCACAGAGGGTGTTCTGGAACCGTCCAACTAGCATTCGCTTCCAAAAGCACTCCAGCAAATGTTCTTCGGACGGTACGGATCGAGCCGCGCCACCAATTTCAATCTTTTAAGAAGCGAGTCCTTGCCAGCGTCGGAAAAGCGACTCGGCGGTCTCATTATTCTGCGCGCCTGGTTTTTGCTGTAACACTTCCTTCAGGGCGTCGCATTCCACGCATTTATCTCGGACGTTGCACCGGATGGCGGCCGCCCCTTGGCCAAAAGAGCCGGAGGTGTGATCGTGGTTCGGGATCCCAATGCTGTGAAGAAGCCTTATACCGCCCCATCCTTCCAAGTTGTGAACGCCGCCGCAGCCAGAAAACAACTTGAAGAAAACGGAGCCGCGAAAGATGAGGACTCCCAGAAGATGCTTTCGGTCCTAACCCAAAACCTGAAGGACAAGAAGGTTTCTTAGCGTCCTTTGTGGTCCTACTTTGCGAACTTTGCGGTGATGTTTTTGACTTAAATCAAAAGCCTTACCGCGACGGTCGCGAAGCCGGACCGCAGAGCTCGCAAAGGCTGACCGGCTCAGGGCTCCCGCTCGAGGCGGGAATAGGCTTGCTCCGCCAGCGCCAGGCCTCCCAGAACCCCGGCACGAGTTCCAAGTTGTGGCGGGACCACATATTGATCGATGTCGCGAATGATTTCAGTCGCCCGAACGTAGCCGTTGAGTAGGGCCACCAGATCCTGCCGGATGCGACCGAAGAGATGAGACTGCCGCAGCACGCCACCTCCCAGCAAAATGCGCTGCGGGGACAAGGTCAAAACCCAGTTGGCCAGGCCCAGCGCCAGGTAGTGCGCTTCCAGAATCCAGGCTTTATGGTCCGGGGGTAGCTCCTGAGCAGCGATGCCCCAGCGCCCCTGCATCGCCGGACCCGATGCCAATCCTTCCAGGCAATCGCCATGATAAGGACAGCAGCCCGGGTAAGGGTCTTGTGCCACGTCATGCGGAACTTTAATGTGGCCCATCTCAGGATGCACCAGCCCGTGCAGAACCCGGCCATTGATGATCGCGCCGCCGCCGATGCCGGTGCCGATCGTGAGATACAGGAAGTCGGTCAGATTCTGCGCCGCGCCCCAGCGGGCTTCACCGAGGGCGGCAGCATCGACGTCGGTGTCGAACCCAACCGGCACACTTAAGGCGTCCCGTACCGTCCCCGCCAGGTTGTAGTTCTGCCATCCCTTCTTCGGCGTGGAAGTGACATAGCCGAACGTCAGGGAAGTGCGGTGAAGGTCGATAGGCCCGAATGAACCGATCCCTACCGCTTCCAACTCACCCTTTGATTCATTCCGCAAAAAGTCAATGGCGATGGCCAGCGTCTCCTTGGGAGACGTCGTAGGAAACTGGGTGATCTTGAGATCGGCCGGTCCGGTGCCGACCCCACAAACGAACTTGGTCCCGCCTGCTTCGATCGAACCAAACATTTTTTCTATAAGCCCCAAGGGAGTCTGCCACAGAACCTCGCTAGGACAAAATTTCTGGCGCTGCTGCGCGTAACAAAAGATTGGTGGTGCCGTCTTTGAAAGACAAAGTGGCCGGCCGAAACGAGCGACGCTGTTACCGAAGCCCGTGGCCCAAGTCCTTGCCTGGAGCGCGTTTTGGCCCAGTAACTGGTGCCCGACCCATCACCGGCCCCTTATGTCCGAACGAGACTTTGCACTCCACACGACCTCACATAAGCTCCTTTTAATGTCACCGAAAAATTATTTTTCTCTCGCACTCCTGTTACTGCTGGCGACCCTGTTGTTGTCCAGCTGTGGAGGCACCAGTTCAACGACGACCCGTCCTCCCTCCCCCGACCCGGCTCCCAGCGTGACTTCAATCACGCCCAATGCCGGCTCGATCAACGGCGGAACCGTGATCACCATCACGGGCACCGGCTTCATGGCGGGAGTCAGCGTGAAAATCGGCGGAACCGCTGCCGTGGGCGTCACCGTGATGAGCAGCACCATGGTCACTGCGACTACGCCCGCCCATGCTGCCGGCGCCGTAAACCTGGTAGTGGCGAATATGGACGCGCAGAACGACACTGTGGCGGCCGCTTTCACTTATTCGACATCGAATCCATCGCCGACGGTGACCTCGGTTTCGCCCAACACCGGTACCATCAACGGTGCCACTGCGGTGACAATCAAGGGTACGGGTTTCTTGTCGGGGGCTACGGCCAAGATCGGCGGGACTTCAGCGGTCAGCGTGATGGTGATAAACAGCACCACAATCACAGCCATCACACCGGCCCACGCGGCGGGTGCAGCCAGCGTTGTCGTAACCAACACGGATAGCAAAGCCGGCACTCTTAACAATGGCTACACCTTTACTGGCCCTCCTGCGCCTAACCCGGCGCCGACCGTGATCTCCATTACGCCGAACTCCGGAACCACGAATGGCGGAACCGCACTGACTATCGCCGGAACCGGCTTCCTGCCGGGAGCTACGGTGAAAATGGGTGGAACTTCAGCGATCGTGCTGGCAGTGGTGAACAGCGCAATCATCACCGCGACCGCTCCCGCCCATGCGGCGGGGGCTGTTGACGTTGTGGTCACTAACACCGACGCCAAAAACGGTACATTGACGAGTGGCTACACCTTCACGGCGCCGGCAGGTAACAATCCCGCCCCCACTGTGACCTCGATCAACCCAACTACCGGCGTGACCACCGGCGGGACCGCCGTGACCATCACCGGCACCGGGTTCCTTTCCGAAGCAACGGTGAAGGTTGGAGGTACCGCCGCGACCAGTGTCACAGTGGTGAACGCCACGACCATCACGGCGACTACCCCGGCACACGCCGCCGGCGCCGCCAGCGTCGTCGTCACAAATACCGACAACAAGAGCGGCACTTTGACGAATGGCTATACGTTTACGGCGCCGGCGGGCAATAATCCGGCCCCCACCGTGACTTCGATCAACCCAGCCACCGGCGTAAGCACCGGCGGGACTGCTGTAACTATCACCGGCACCGGTTTCCTCACCGGAGCGACGGTTCAAGTGGGAGGAGCTTCCGCGACAAGTGTCACGGTCGTGAACGCCACGACCATCATGGCGTCTACTCCGGCACATGCCGCCGGCGCTGTCAGCGTGGTAGTCACCAATACCGACACCAAGAGCGGTACTCTGACCAACGGATACACATACACCGCAGCAGCTGGCACGCTCGCCCTGACCAACGTTGTGAGCGGTCTTAGCAACCCGGTGGGCATCGAAAGGCCGCCGAACGACAACCGGTTCTTCATCGTTGAGCAGCGCGGAACAATCCGTATCCTCGATAACGGAGTCCTGCAGCCGGGAAATTTCCTGGATATCCAGAGCCTGGTCAACTACGACGGCCAGGAACAGGGCTTGCTGGGAATCGCATTCCATCCCAACTTCGCCACCAACCACAAGTTTTACGTAAACTACACCATGGACGAAGGAAACCGGCAGTCTGTTATCGCCGAGTTCCAGACATTGGCCTCGGACCCCAACACGGCTGACCTCAACAGCGAGCGCGATCTGCTCATCGTGAACCAGCCGTTCCCCAACCATAAGGGCGGCCAGTTGGTATTCGGTCCCGACGGTTTCCTCTACATCGGGCTGGGAGACGGCGGCAGCGGCGGCGATCCCATGGCCAACGGACAGAATACGTCCACCTTCCTGGGAAAGATGCTGCGGATCGGCGTTGATCCCCCGTTCACAGCCGGACACGAATACGCGATTCCGGCGGACAATCCCTTCGCTGGCGGTGGCGGGCTGGGCGAAATCTATGCCTATGGATTGCGCAACCCCTGGCGCTTTTCCTTCGAGCCTGTTACCAATCGCCTGTTCGTCGCCGATGTCGGCCAGGACAACTGGGAGGAAATCGACATTCTGCAAAAGGGCGGCAATTTTGGCTGGAACGTCATGGAGGGCAAGCACTGCTATCCGCCAAGCGCCACCTCGTGCGATATGACCAACAAGATTCTGCCGATCATCGAATACTCACACACCGACGGCGTCGCAGTAATTGGCGGCTACATCTATAAAGGCACCGCGATTCCGAGTCTGGCGAACAAATATATCTTTGCCGATCTTACCGGCAAGATATGGAGCCTGACGGAAGCGCCCGCCAATACCTGGACTCGCAATAATCTGCTGACCACGAATCTGATGCTGACCTCATTCGGCAAGGACGCGGCCGGAGAGTTGTACGTGCTCGACTACAACGGCGGCAACGTCCTGAAACTGGTCCTGCAGTAAAGGCTGTCTTTGTGTGGTTGTGTTTTAGTCTTGTTCTTTAGTGTGGTCGCGGGCGACTCGCCCGCGCGGGTTGTTCAAAAACCCGCGGGCGAGTCGCCCGCGACCACACCACCCTAAAATCCGGCGCGGCCTGCTCTAATCCGGCGAGAAAAATCTGGAGCATCGCCCGCCGCATTTGCCGCCGGTTTTATGTAGGCTTGTGCCTTGAGTTGGGCAAAAGAAAGACCCCCAGTCGCCAGGTCTCCGTTTTCGTACAGCATCTGGTCGGCACGTCCGTTGAGGAATACCCGCCAGTCCCACGTCTTCGTTCCCGCCAGAGTCGCAACGTTGGTGGTGCAGTTGTTTACCAGCGCGTTGTACCATTCCGGCCGGTTTCGTATCCGGTTGATTTTCCCGATGTAGTTGAGGAAAGTTTCCCGCGCGTGCTGCGGCGTGGCCCGGGTGTGATAGAGATAAGTCTCCTCACCCTTACGGTAATTTGTCCGCAATCGGACCACGTCACGCTCATCACTTACGGTGTAGATCAGCTCGTAGTAGCGAAAAAATCCGCGAATTGCCGAGTATTCTTCTCCGAGCTCTTTTCGGGTCTCAATTGACATGGCGAGGTAATCGTTATCGCCAAACTGGAAGCTCAGGATGGGATGTGCGATCCAGGGCGATCCCCAATAAGTAATAAAAATGTCGATGCCGCGAATTTGCGACAAATCGTACGAGCGAGTTTCCCACCGCGGGGTATAGTCACCTTCGGTCCGGTAGTCGCAATTGCGAACATTGTGAATGGTGACTCGATCACCGTCCACTTCCGCCCAGGCGGTCTGGGCGACGTCGGGCTGCCAGCTGCGGTCATTGGAGGGCTTCAGGGTAAGCCACCAAAAAAGCACGATAAGAAAGGCGGCAGCGCAAATTGCAACCCCTTTGCCGCGTCCGCGGAAGACGAGGAGAGTGCCCAGCATCGCAATTGCATAGCCGGACGCCGCAAAAGCCCGGATAGAAAATCCGCTCAGCAGATCGAAATAGAGGGCCGCAACCGTCCACGCAGTCAGCGAGAGAGCCAGCAGGCAACCGAAGCCGCGTCCGATCAGAGTCGCGACTCGACGCCACCAGGGTAATGGCTGCATGAACCGGTCCAGATTTTATGCGTAGATTCCGCGCTGCCGAAGGGTATAGGCGACGCGGTCGATGGCCAGCATGTACGCCGCAATGCGATTGCTGACTCCGTGGGTCTCGGCGTACTTCAAAACTTCCGCGAACGCGGTTCGCATGGTGTGCTGCAGATGATCGTTCACCGTCGATTCGGTCCAGAAATATCCCTGACGGTCCTGTACCCATTCAAAGTAGGAAACGGTGACGCCGCCGGAGTTGGCAAGAATGTCGGGAATAACGAATACGCCCTTCTCTATTAGGATTTCATCCGCCTCGACGGTGGTCGGACCGTTCGCTCCCTCACAAAGGATCTTCGCCTTCACCCGGTCGGCATTGCGGCTGGTGATCTGGTTTTCGAGCGCGGCGGGAATGAGAATGTCACAATCGGCGAGCAGCAAGTCCTCGGAACTCATTTCTTCCGCATCGGCAAAACCGCTTAGTGAACGATTGCGCCGGTAGTGGGTCGACAGAGCGTCGATGTCGATCCCGCTCTTGTTGTACAAACCGCTCGTGCTGGTGGACACGCCCACGATCTTGTATCCCCGGCGGCGCATGAGGCGGGCGGCATTCGAGCCCACATTACCGAACCCCTGAATAACCACGCGAGTGCGATCCAGTGGCATGGCCAGCCTCTTGACGGCCTCATCGCAAACCGTCATCAGACCGCGTCCGGTGGCTTCGATTCGACCGTGCGATCCGCCCAGTTCTACCGGCTTCCCCGTCACCACGGCGGTCACAGTATGGCGCACGTGCATGGAGTAGGTGTCCATGATCCAGGCCATGATCTGCTCGTCGGTATTTATGTCGGGGCCGAGGACGTCTTTCTCCGGACCCAGAAGCTCCATCAACTCCGCGGTATAACGGCGGGTGAGGCGCTCCAGTTCACGTTTGGACATCTTGTCGGGATCGCAGATTACTCCGCCGGCAGCGCCGCCGAACGGGATATCAACTACCGCGCATTTCCAGGTCATCCAGCTGGCCAGCGCCCGGGTTTCGTCCAGGGTGACGTTTGGGGTATAGCGAATGCCGCCCTTGGCGGGACCACGGTCGATCGAATGTTGCACACGGAATCCGGTAAATGTCTCCAGGCGGCCATCGTCCAGCTGGACGGGAATGTGCACGATGATTTCCCGGCTGGGTTCGCGCAGGATCTTCCACAGACCCTCGTCGAGATTAAGCTTGCGCGCGGCAACGTCTGAGCGCGCAACCTGTGCTTCCCACGGATTGACTTCTTCCAGATATGCAGTCGGCATTGTGCGAACGTTCTCTCCGCACCGGTTCCTGGAACGGATGCGGGAAGAATCTGTTTATTATCCTACACTGGTCAGAAATTCGTAACGATTTCGGAGGAGCAAAAATTAGACAACGAGGTTAACGCGGGATTTATGCCACCAGAAATGTCTCCCCGCGCGAGAAGCGTTCGAACTTCACGCAGGGATCACGATTTGTCGGGGCCTCTACTTGGTAACTAACTTTTTTTGCTGGCCACCATCTTCTGCGCCTTGGTGCGGACGAATGCATAATTAAGGGCCGGCAGCGGATTGAATGCCACCACTTGCGCATAGAATTTCTGCGCATTCTGAGCGTCACCTTTGGCTTGATAAGCCTGGGCCAGGCGGTAGAGGTTGCGCGGATCTTGCTGATTTGATTGCTGCAGCTCCGCAATCGCTTTGTCATAGTCCTTCTGACTGAGGGCGATACGGCCATAGAGTTCGTGTGCCAGCTTTATTTGCGCAGGATTTTTGCCGGCCTCCGCTCCCGTGCGAAATTCGTCGGCGTGGGATTTTGCCGCAGCATAATCTTTTTTTCCGATTGCTAGTGCGCTGAGATTGAAGTGATGCAGCAGTTTGGCATTGTCTTTGATTTCCTGGGATTGGTTTGAGCTCTGGATCATCTGGAATGATCGATCGAACTGTTGCCCGGCCAGATCGTATTTCCCCATTTCGGCAATGATGTTGCCCTTGGCCTGAAGGTCAGCGGCCATCGCGGCGACATCATTTTTCTTCTCCGCAACCGCATATTCCTTGTCCATCGATTGCACTGCCTTGTCGAATTTGCCGCTGTCTGACGCCACCACGGCCATCCCAAACAGGGCGGTGCGAAGCTCGCCATCGTTTCGCGCCTGGCCTGCCATTTTCTGCAACTCGGCGTCAGCTTCGTCGGACTTTCCCATGTACATCAGATCCGCCGCCAAGCCAAAGTGCGAAGGCACGAAATGCGGATCGATGGTGAGCGCTTTGTGATACTGGGCGATCGATTCGTCAAATTTTCCCATCTTCAACAAAAGCTCCGCATAAGAATCGTAGGGATTGGGATCATTCGGAATGAGCACGATGTATTTCTTGAATGCTTGTTCGGCATTCCCATTGTCGTCCGCCTGGCGGTAGGCATAGCCCAGCATGTTGTAAGCGGGCGAGTAGTCGGGAGCCAGCTCTGGCGCTTTTTTCAGATGCTCGATTGCCTGCGGATATTCCTGCTGTCCGAACTCGAAGGCGCCGAGATTGAAAAGCGCGCGCTCATCGTTTGGATAAGCCGCAACCAGCTTCTGAAGATAATCCTGCTGCTTGACCACATCGCCATTCGCGGCGGCCTGGTTGGAGAGAATGAGCATCTTCTCGCCCGATGAAGCCTTGTCCGCCAGCGCCACGGCTTTGTTCAGATGTTCGGTGAACTCTTTCGCAGTTGCAGCCGACTGCGCGCGTGCCAGCTCTGCCAGAGCGAAGTCGGGATCCAGCGCAATCGCTTTGTCGAAATGTTCGAGCGATTCCTGCGCCTGAAGCTTTTCCGAGAATTCTCTCCCCTGGAGATATTCCTTGCGCGCGTCTTCTGACTTAGTGGTAATCGGAATCTTGCCGGTTGAGGCGGAAGCCGACGACGTTGTCCCGTTATTTGTCTGGTTGCACGCAGTCAACGTGGCCAATCCTAACCCGAGCACGGACAATACCAGGCGGTTGCTGCTAATTCGGCGCATAATTCACTCCTTCTAAAACAATGGAGGACCGCGTGCCGCCGGTCCCAATCGACCATGCTCGACGGGCGATGACGCCCGTCCTCCATCAGAGCTGACATGTGGGCTGATACAAGCCCTGTTGTTGCTAGACGTGGGTGGAGTCATTTCGGATAGCAGACTTCAGAACTTTGTTACACGCCGGCCTTCTACATAACAAATCACAAATGCTGAACTAGGCAGCGGCAAGGTAGACGTAGCGCAAAATAAACAGGACAGTGAGGATCCACACCAGCAGATTGATCTCGCGTACCTTTCCCGCAGCGATTTTGACCACGGTGTACGCAATTAGCCCGAGGCTGAGGCCGGTGGCGATACTGAAAGTAAGAGGAGTGGCCAGCACGGTTATAAACGCCGGCACCGCCTCGCTGAAATCCGCCCACACGATGTGGGCAATGGACTGCGTCATCAGCGCGCCGACCAGAATCAGGGCGGGGGCGGTTGCATATCCCGGAATCGCGCTCGCCAGTGGAGAACAAAACATGGCTGCCAGAAAAAGCGCCGCCACCATCAGATTGCTGAGACCGGTACGTGCGCCGGCTGCGATTCCGGCCACGCTTTCAATGTAGCTGGTAACCGTCGAGGTGCCCGCCACAGCGCCAAAAATGGTTCCAGTCGCATCCGCCACCAGGGCGCGTCCGACGCGTGGAATCTTGCCGTTTTTTATGAAACCGCCTTGTTCGCACACGCCAACCAGGGTGCCGACATTGTCAAAAAGGTCGACAAACAGAAAAGCGAAAAGAATTTCCAAAAATCCAAGATGAATGGCGCCCCGCAAATCAAGCTGCAGGAACGTAGACGACGGATGCGGCAAAGAAAAAATCGCCGAGGGCCACTGTGAAATTCCGCGAAGCATACCCAGCAAAGTGGTCCCACAAATTCCAATCAGGATCGAACCATTCACCTTGCGGGCCATGAGGACAAGAGTCAGCGCAATTCCGAAGCAGGCGGTTTGCACTTCTTTGTCGGCGAAATTTCCCAGGCCGACAAATGTCGCGGAGTTCGCGACCACCAGCTTGGCGTTGCGCAGCCCCACGAATGCGATAAAGAATCCGATACCGGTGGCGGTAGCATGCTTCAGACAGTCGGGCATGCCGTTGACTATCTGCTCGCGAACCCGTGAAACCGTCAGCACCAGAAAGATAATGCCCGAGAGAAAAACGACGCCCAGCGCGGTGCGCCAGGGTATGTGCATCCCCAGGCAAACTGAGTAGGTGAAATAGGCGTTGAGAGACATCCCCGGCGCCAGCGCGATGGGATAGTTGGCGTAAAGTCCCATTACCAGCGTGGCCACGCAGGCGGAGAGGCAAGTAGCGAAGACGACTCCTTCGACCGGCATTCCGGTTTGCGCCAGAATCTGCGGATTCACCACGACGATGTACGCCATGGTAAGAAAAGTCGTGAGGCCGCCCAGCATTTCCTGCCGCACGGTGGTGTGGTTTTCCGCCAGCTTGAAATAACGTTCGATCAATCGTTCTCCTAAGTGAGCTTCGAAATTGCGGTTCGGTGAGGCTGCTCAGCTCAATAGCTGGTCTTGTCGGGCTTTTTCTGCCACTCGTGAAAAGCCGCCATGGCTTCATCGCGCATCATCTGCACCATGGGAATGCTGCGTTTGGTTGAGGGGTGCGCGAATTCGCGATAGATAAATGAATCGTCGAATCCCACTTCAGAGGCGTCGGCGGCTGAACTGGCAAAGTAGATGCGGGAAAGCCGAGTCCAGTAAATTGCCCCCAGGCACATGGGGCAAGGCTCGCACGAGGTATAAATTTCGCAGTCCTTTAGCTCGAACATTTTCAACTTCGCGCAGGCGTTGCGAATTGCCATCACTTCGGCATGCGCCGTCGGATCATTGATCACGGTTACCAGGTTTACGCCTTCCGCAATGATTTCAGCCGCATGCACCACCACGGCGCCGAAAGGGCCGCCTTGACCCGAACGTACGTTTTCGACGGAGAGTTGAATCGCCCGCGCCATGAAGGGATTACTCATACGTATCTACTCACGACCCTGGTCGGAGCGATTAGCAAGACAGTATAAGCGGAGCTTCCACCTCAATCAGATTTTTCTGGGTTTAGAATTCGACACGAATTTTGATGCGAAATATTACGCTTCGTCATCAGCCGCTGTTCACCGCCGGCTTCCGTGGTTGATATATTCAAATGATCCATGCCAGTGGAATTTCAATCCGCTTCGGCGAAACCGTTGCGTGCCGACTTTTCGTTGACACTGCGGCTGGCCTTGCCGCTCATCATCGCCGAGGTGGGATGGATGAGCATGGGCATCGTCGACACCATCATGGTCGGGCGATTGCCCGACAGCGCGGTTGCAATCGGGGCCACCGGACTGGGGCAGAGCCTCTATCACAGCGTGGCAATCTTCGGCGGCGGTCTGCTGCTCGGCCTCGATACTTTTGTTGCGCACGCCTACGGTCGCGAAGACCTGAATGACGCGCGACGCTCGCTCTTCAACGGGCTGGTTCTAGCACTCGCCCTGAGCCCGCTGCTCATGCTGGCAGTGTCGTCCTGGCCGTCGTTGATGCAACGCTTCGAAATAAGCGCGGAACTGGTCGAGCCTATGCGTCCTTTCCTGATCGCTCTGAACTGGGGCACTCTGCCGTTGCTGGCATACTTCGCGCTGCGCCGCTACCTGCAGGCGATGAACGTCGTGCTGCCGATCATGTTTGCCCTGATCTCCGCGAACATCGTGAATGCAATTGGAGACTGGGCCCTGATCTACGGTCATCTCGGGCTTCCTGCGATGGGCATTACCGGTTCAGGCTGGTCGACATGTATTGCCCGAATTTACATGGCTGCAGTGCTCGCCGCGACTTTGCTGTGGGTAGAGATGAAACGCCGGCGGCCTGGTTGGGCGGCGGCCGCACGCATCGACTTTGAGAGAATTTCGGCACTTTTGAAATTGG
Organism: Terriglobia bacterium; assembly: GCA_963733545.1. Lineage (GTDB taxonomy): Bacteria > Acidobacteriota > Terriglobia > Terriglobales > Acidobacteriaceae > JAIQFF01. The sequence continues at coordinate 137,253 of CAVTDQ010000007.1, read as the reverse complement.
GAACTCCGGCGGCGATGCAGATCCTGATGGAAATCGGAGCATTTTCGGCCGCCACCGCGCTGATCGCGAAACTCGGTCCGGTGCCGTTATCCGGACATGAGATTGCCTTGAATTGTGCCGCGCTCACTTTTATGGTGCCGCTCGGAATCAGCGCGGCCGCAGCAGTTCGCGTGGGGCAACAGCTGGGAGGGAATGAGCCAGCGGCCGCACGACGCGCAGGATGGTCTGCCATCATTCTCGGAGTGGGGTTCATGGGCTGCTCCGGGTTGGTATTCGTGTCGATGCCTACATTGATCGCCCGGCTGTTTTCGCCCGATCCGAATGTGATCCGCACCGGCGCTCGACTGCTGCTGGTGGCAGCCGCATTCCAACTGTTTGACGGATTGCAGACGGTCGCTACCGGGGCGCTGCGCGGCGCCGGCGATACCAGGACGCCCATGCTCGCCAACTTCGTCGCCTACTGGCTGATCGGATTGCCGGTGGGCTATTTCTTGTGTTTCAGGGTCGGGTGGGGGGCGCTCGGAGTGTGGATCGGACTGTGCATCGGCTTGATGATCATCGGCTCAGCTCTGCTGCTGGCCTGGCACAGAAGAAGACTCACAGCGCAACCGATCTCGGCGTAGGGCCGGCCCGCGGGAGTGCGGGCTCTGCGTAGCGCCGACTGTCTCGAAGGCATCCAGCCCTTGATGGCGTAGATGCTGGCCTACTCTTCGCCGATATCCTCGTTCCACACTTGAGGATTTGCCCGGATGTAATCGCCAAGCAGAGAAACACACTCATCAGAATCGAGATCGACCACATTCACGCCGATGGAGCGCAGCCACTCGACGCCGCCTTGAAAGTTACGGCTCTCGCCGACTACCACCTTCCCGAAACCAAACTGACGTACCAGCCCGCTGCAATACCAGCAAGGAGCCAGGGTTGTGACCATGATGAGGGAGCGATAGCTGCGCTGGCGGCCGGCATTGCGAAAAGCGTCCGTCTCTCCATGCATGGATGGATCACCGTGCTGCACCCGGCGATTGTGGCCAGCGCCGATCAGCTGTCCACGCGCGTCGAAGATGGCCGCTCCGATGGGGATGCCGCCTTCGAACAGTCCGGTGCGAGCCTCGCCCAGTGCCACAGCAAGCATTGCGGTGTAATCGAGATTCAGAGTCATACCTGTTCATCTTTCGTTGACGATGGCATTCAACTTCTGCCGCAAAGTATTATGCCTGTTGCCAGGTCTGAAGCGGTGGCGAAAGTGTTTCGCTTACCTTCGCGAACTTTGCGGCTCCCTTTGCGCACTCTGCGGTCCAGCTTCTGACTTTTGCGCCTTGATTCAGAGGTAACGTAGCGCCGCCGTCCCGGCGGCCCGATGGGCGGGCGGGACGCCCGCCAGACAGCCGGCAGGATGCCGGCGCTACAAAGAACCCGCAGTGGTAAACTCAAGCGCTCTATTTTTGGCGGCCTGCACAGAAAGAAAACACAATGAACTTTTTCAGTAAATTCGCTTGCGTCCTGATCCCAGCGTTGCTTTTGCCCGCCATGGGCGCGGCACAAACCGGTTACAGTCTGCTCTCGCCCGACAAGCGCACCGAGTTGAAAGTTCGTGCCGGTGATCGTTTCGAGTATGACGTCATTTTCAAAGGCAACACGCTTCTGCAAAATTGCAGCTTCTCTCTCGATATCGATCACAATGTTCTGGGCCTGCAGCCCAGGGTGTTAACTCACAAAGAACGCAGCTATGACGGAATTTTGGAGCCGCCAGTCCGGCAAAAATTTGCGAAACTTCGTGAGAACTACAACGAACTGCGGCTCACCCTGCAGGGCAACTACAGTGTCGTATTTCGCGCTTACAACGAGGGGATCGCTTACCGGCTGGAGACCTCGCTGCCCGGAGATCAGGTAAAAGTCTTCGCCGAGAAAGCTGCCTTCAATTTTCCCGGCGATTACCGCGTGTACTATCCCGCGGAAGAAAGTTTTTTTTCCCACAATGAGCGCCACTACCTTCCCGTGAATTTGAGCACGATCGCGGCCACGACGATCGCCAGCCTCCCAGCCGTAGTGGAAGCAGCTAGCGGCGTGAAAGTAGCCATCGCCGAATCCGACATTGAAGGCTATCCCGGGCTGTGGCTGCGCGGAACCGGCGGCAACGGGCTGGCAGCCACGTTTGCCCCATATCCACTGAAAGAAACCCTGGAAAAGGACCGGGATTTCAAAGTCACGCAGGCAGCCGACTACATTGCCGTCACTCGCGGCACCCGCAGCTATCCCTGGCGATTGTTGGGAATTGCGGAAAAAGATGGCGACCTGATCACCAACCAGTTGGTCTGGCTTCTGGCCAAGCCCGCGCAAATCCAGGACACCTCGTGGATCAAGCCCGGGAAAGTGGCGTGGGACTGGTGGAATGCCCTCAACATCGACGGCGTTGATTTCAAATCCGGGGTGAACACTCAGACTTACAAGTTTTATATCGATTTCGCCGCCAGGTATGGCATCCCTTACATCATTCTGGACGAAGGCTGGTACAAACTCGGCAACCTGCTCGAAGTCGATCCCGCCGTCAATATGGAAGAACTGACGGCTTACGCCAGGCAGAAAAATGTCGGCATTATTTTATGGATGGTATGGAAGACGCTCGATGATCAATTCGACGCGGCCTTCGCGGAATTCGAAAAATGGGGAGTTAAAGGTCTCAAAATTGATTTCATGCAGCGCAACGACCAGAAGCTGATCGATTTTTATTTCAGGACTTGCCGCGAAGCAGCCAAACGCCACATGCTGGTTGACTTTCACGGAGGGCAAAGCCAGATCACGATGGTCCGCACCTGGCCGAACATGATCAGTGGTGAAGGGGTGAAGGGTCTGGAATGGAGTAAGTGGAGCGCCGAAACCGAGCCCCAGCACAACGTCACGCTGCCCTTCACGCGCATGTTTCTCGGGCCGATGGACTTTACTCCCGGCGCGATGCTGAATGCATCGAAAAAAGACTTCGCGCCTATCCACGAACGTCCCATGAGCCTAGGTACGCGCTGCCACCAGTTGGGAATGTATGTCGTGTTTGAAAGCCCGCTGCAAATGCTGGCCGACAGTCCGTCCAACTACCTGCGCGAGCCCGAAATGATGGAGTTTCTGGCGCCCGTGCCTTCGGTCTGGGACGATACCAAAGTGCTTGACGCCAAATTGGCCGAGTACGTTCTGGTCGCCCGTAAGAGCGGAGCTGAGTGGTACGTGGGCGGCATGACCAACTGGACCGGTCGCGAACTCGAGGTTGACCTCTCCTTCTTGCCCGCGGGAACGTTCTGGCTGGAAGCCTATCAGGACGGGATCAATGCCGATCGCATGGCCAGCGACTACAAGAAGACCAGAACCCGGATTACTCGCGACACCAGATTAAAGATAACCATGGCACCCGGTGGAGGTTGGGCGGCGAGAATCCATCAGTAGGGTTCTCGCCCTTCAGTCAAAATCCACAGCGAAAGGCTGACGGCTTCCCGAAAACGCGTCCTGTCCGCAAATTATTGCCTACGTGGAGATGTTTGTGCGCCTACAGTAAGGCCCCTATTGTTACCCTCCCGCTGCCAGACGTAGTTTTATCCTGCAAAAGCGGTCAAACAATTCAAGGAGGAAATTTTCATGGGAACTATCCTGATTGTGGTACTGGTTCTGCTCCTGCTGGGCGCGCTTCCGACATGGCCGTACAGCGGCAGCTGGGGATACTATCCGAGCGGCGGTTTAGGTCTGATTCTGCTGATCGTGGTGATTCTGGCGTTGACCGGAAGGTTCTAGAGGCGACTTATTTCTCGCTCTCCTTGGAGTGGGCCTCAATCAGCCGCTTCGTCAGCAACACGAGCGCCAGAATCTGGGTCCACTCCGAAACAATGTTGCCAGTTACTTGTCCCCATTTCGAATTCGGGTTGGAATGTTTGTACACTGCGATCCACACGGCACCGGTGATCAGCAAAAATATAGTCAGCGAGTGATTGGTGATCGCCTGCCAAACCGGGCCTTTCAGGCTGAACGGCGGCTTTCTGCTCTCCGCAGATCCCTGCTCGTAAAGGCACGTTGTAGCTAACAGCGTTACCACTACTCCCGACCAATCCGCGATCGCGTTCCCGAAAAATGAGCCCCAGTGCGTACTTGGGTTCGAAACGCTATATAGAACAACCCAGAGAATCAGGACACCGCAGCATGCGACGCTCAACGAGTGGCGGCGCAGAAAGCTTCGCTTCTTTTTCGACTTCGCTTTGGCCGGTACGGTTGGCGTCTCTTTTTTTGCCTGTGGCACCCACCCAGTGTACCTGCTCAGTCATGCCGGAGTTGTTGGCTTGACGGTACCAGGTGAGTAATTGCTTGCCGTCCGCCAGAACAGAAACGGCATCCACTTTAAGGATGCCGTTTCCGTCAGCGAGAGAAAGGCCGTTCTAGCGCCGCCCAGAACCTCCGTGCGGACCACCACCGCCTCCATGATTCCCGCCGCCACCGCCGGCGCCCCCACCACCACCTCCATGGTTCCCGCCGCCACTGCCGGCGCCCCCCCACCACCGCGTGATGGAGCGGATTCGCGCGGCGCGCTTCCCCTGCTTTCAGATCCGCGCGGAGCCACGATCGGCTGCCGCATTTCCAGAGGAGGCCGCGAGTATCCCCGCGAATCCTGTCCCATACTTCGTCCGCCGCCCGATTCCCGGTCAGGACGCGACATCTGGCTCCTGGAGGCAACGCCCGGGTCTCCACCTCGTCCTCCGCTCATTCCGCCGTTATTCACGCGATCGGAGGAGTTTCCGCCCGACTGTGGCGTGAAGTGCCTCCAGCTCCCATCGTTGGTTGACGAATCCGGCCTTGAGGTATTGCCCGGCCGGGCGGTTGATGACGCCCCTGGCCTGCCAGCGTCGGCTGACCGATTCATTCCGCCCCCGCGCTGTGCGGGATTCGAATCGGAGAAACGCCGCCAACCTGAACCATCAGTGGACGCGGGCCGGGAAGTTTCGCCGCCATTTGATGGTGACGACACTGCTCCTCCTCGGGCCTGGCCCTGGACCTGGCTTTGCGCCTGCCCCCGGCCTTGGGCTGAACCCTCGGTCCTGGTTTGCGTTGCGCTTGATCCGAAGCGCTGCCAACCCGAATTTGCTGCGCCGGCATTCCTCTCGGACTGCCGCGCATTCGCAGTGTTAGCACCGGCACCTTCAGCAGAAACTTCGCCGGTTCCAGAGCGAACTCCGGGGGTGGGTCTCATCGCTGAATCGCGACCTGATGCCACGCCGCCGGCGCCGGCACCAGTCTGGTTCGCCCGATCTCCCCGGGAGAAGGTCTGGCTGGCTCCATTGCGCTGAATCGATTGCTGCACTTGCGATACCTGCTTGTCGAACGACTGCGGTGCAGCTGCGGGACGCGACTTGGTGAAAAAGTTCTGTCGTTCCCCCGCACGCGGCAACGTGGAAGCTGCTGCCTGCCGGTTGCTCACTGACAGGGCCTCATGCGTCGGAACCACGGGAAGATTTCCGGCGATCATACGGCCGCCGCGAAAGGCTTCGCCACTGACCGCGACTGGAGCGGAGCGGCCGGTCCCGAACTGTCCGGCGGGAACCGTTGAAATGCCTCCTCGCACTCGTTCGTTCAACGATGCCTGACGCAAGTTGGAGTAGCCGTTGCCCGAACGAAGCGGGGCGTAACCTCCAAACCCTCGGCCTGGACCATTGTGAAAGTTGTTGATGTTAGTGATGTTGACGACGTTATAACTGGAACGGTAGCGGCCATACCAGGGATAGAAACGGTCGCAGGGACCAATCGGCAACCAGCCGACTGAACCAAAGCCGAATCCAGCTCCAAAGCCGATCCCACCGCCGCCAAACCCAAAGAACGATACGTACGCAGGCGCCCAGATCGGACGGTATCCCGGATATCCGCGCGCCGGTCCCGGCCACCAGACCCACGAGCTGTTGTAAACGAACCAGCGTCCGTAGTGATAAGGCGCCCAACCCCAGGGCTCATACGAAACCCAGGTCCAGCCCCAACCCGGCTCCCACACCCATCGTCCGCTGCGATACGGCGCCCAGCCCGGTCCAGCTACTGGGGCCCACACCGGACCGTAATCCGGAACTGTTTCCCAGCGTCCATAAGCGTCAAGATCTTCCGAGCCCACGTAGTTGCGGTTGGTGTTGCTCCAGGATTCCGCGTTGCGAATAGTAGCGTCGCGTTCTCCATTCCACGAATCCCAGCTATCTTTCGAGGGCGCTTCAGCCAGCTTGTACTGCGTGTCATCGCCAACTCCACGCACAATCACCATCTGGCCTTTTTCCACCTGGGTGCTGCCCTGGGGAGTTGAAATTTCCGCGGAACCTTTGCGAACAATCACCTGGGTCTCGCCGTTCGAATTCACCTCGACCCTGTAGACTCCATCTTTCTGCGAAGGACGAACCGCTACATTAGCGGTGTCAATCTCTACCGCAGCTTCCGAACCCCGGAGGACTGAATAGTCGATAAGTCCGCGCTCAACCTGGACCTGAACCTGCGTGCGCGAGATACTTGCCACGCCAGCCAGGGTGTTGTCGCCAAGCCGGAGAATGTTTCCCTGATCCAACTGCACTTCAGCCCGGGAGTTGACACCGGTAGAAATCTTGTCGCTGCTCACCATCGGCTGGTTCAGCACCGCCGTCGCCCAGTCTCCTGAGTCGCCGCGCTGCGTCGAAACGTCACCGTGAATCAGGCTGATGCGTGCCACGCCCGATGCGGTTTCAACTTGCGCCTGCGCTTCCGACTGAGCAACCGCCACCACGCCTACGCTCAACATCAACATTCCAACAAGAACAGAAAATCGGTTTTTCATGGCCCCACCTCTGAGCGCGAGCGCTACAAACAAGAACTCGCGCACCATAGACAATGCAGCTGCCATGCCAAAGGCCGAATCCTACGGCTGGTATAAATCGCTTATTTTCAGTTGTTTAAGAAGGGAAGAGAGATATGGCGCCGGGCCAAATAGTATGATCTGGCTGAGTTCCACCGAAAGTGGTGGTTTTCAACCACCAACCTTGACGGCGTCGCCTGCGCGGATTCTCTTTGCGATCTTTGCAGTAAAGCTTTTGATAAGACTATTCCTGTTCGCCCTCGTCACTAATTCCGATCTTCGATAGCCGGTAACGAAGCGCGTTACGCGAAAGGCCCAGCAACCGCGCTGCCTGACTCTTGTTTCCATGAGCGCGGCGCAGAGCTTCGCGGATCATTTCATCTTCCCAGTGCTCGAGCGTCATCCCTTCGGGAAGGAAACCGGCCTGGACATCCGCTGGCCCGGCGCTGCGCGAATCGATGTGAATGTCGCTGGCGCCGAGCACCGGCCCTGCTGCCAGCGCCGACGCCCGTTCCATGATGTTTTGCAGTTCGCGCACGTTACCCGGCCAGTGATAATCCATCAGCAGCTTGAAAGCCTCAGGCGAAAGCCCGGTAATTTTCTTGCCCGAATCCTGGCCAAAGCGCGTAAGGAACAGGTTCACCAGTTCCGGAATATCTTCCTTATGGTCCCGCAGCGGAGGAATATCGATGGGCACCACATTCAGCCGGTAATAAAGGTCTTCGCGAAACGTTCCTTCCTCAAGGGCTGCCCGCAAGTCTCGATTGGTTGCCGCCACCAGCCTCACATCGACCTTGATGGTCTTCGTCCCTCCCAGGCGTTCGAACTCCCGCTCTTGCAAAACTCGCAGTAACTTCACCTGGGTAACAGGTGGCACGTCGCCAATTTCGTCGAGGAAGAGGGTGCCTTTGTCCGCTAATTCGAATTTCCCTGGCTTGCTCGCCAGTAGCGCCGGTGAACGCACCCTTCTCATAACCGAAGAGTTCGCTCTCCAGCAGGTTTTCGGGAATTGCGGCGCTGTTGATCTTGATAAATGGTCCCGCCGCCCGCCTCGACTTCTCATGAATCGCACGTGCGACCAGGTCTTTGCCTACACCGCTCTCGCCCCCCAGCAGCACGGTTGAATTGGTGGGCGCGACGCGTTCGACCGTGGCCAGGACCTCCTGCATCCTGGCGCTGCGGGCCACCAGGTTGGGATGCTGGTAGCGGTGCTGCAACGCCTCACGCAGCGAACGGTTCTCCACCCGCAGGCGCTGGACATCCAGTTCTTTGTGGACGACCATCCGCATTTCATCGAGAGAAAACGGTTTCAGAACGTAATCGCTTGCGCCCGCCTTCATGGCTTCGACCGCGGTTTCCACTGTCCCGAACGCGGTCATGACTACGACTGGCAGCGCTTCCTGAAAACGTTTCACTGCCTGCAAGAATTCCAATCCGTTCATGCCCGGCAATTTGAGATCGGTGATGACGAGATCGACAGAATTGTTCTGCAGCAACTTCAAACCAAGCTCTGCATCCTCGGCGGAGAGCGTCTGGAAGCCGTCATCTCCCAAATCAAGCTCCAGCAGTCGCCGCATTTTGGCTTCGTCCTCAACAATCAGGATGGTGGGCGTTGGACCTGTCATGAACCACCAACTCCTGGAGCGATCGTTTCTTCAGCCGGAAAGAAAATTACGAAGCCGGCTCCCGGATCGTCCGATTTCTCCAAGCGGATCGTACCTTGATGTTCATCCACGATCTTCGACACAATCGAAAGCCCCAAGCCGACTCCGGTTTTCTTGGTGGTGACAAATGGATTAAAAATCTGCTCGCGCATCTCTGGAGGAACGCCTGACCCCGAATCTTTCAGACGCACCTGGACGCCGCGGCGGCCATTCGAATTCGCGTCCGAAACGGTGACCGTAAAGGTGCCTCCGTTGTCGCCCATCGCCTCGTATGCGTTCTGCACCAGGTTGAGAAATACCTGCTCGCAAAGATTCTCATCGAGCGGCACCAGCGCAACATCTCTCTGATACTGGCGGCTGACGATAACAGGCCCGCCCTGCCACTGTTCCGCCACAGATTTCAGCGCCTGATCAATCAGTTCAGTCACCGGCAGAAGACGAGTCTCGGTACGCAGCGGACGGGCAAAATCCAGAAAGCGGGTAACCAGAGCACTGGCGCGGTTCACTTCGCTGGATATGTATCCCGCCAGTTCGCTGGCCAGAGGATTCGAGTTCTCCAGTTTCCGGTTGAGCGTTTCCGCCGAACCCTTGATGACTCCCAGCGGATTACGAATCTCGTGCGCCAGCCCGGCGGAAAGCTGCCCCAGGGCGGCCAGGCGCTCAGTACGCCGCGCTTCAGCCTGGGCGCGCTCCAGCTGACGGTTGGCCTGGGTCAACTCTTCGGCCACTTGCTGGTATTGCAGCGTCTTCCTCCGGTTCTCTAGCGTGAAGCGATTGACCACCATGGCCGCCAGGAAGAAAAACATAATGCGAATCGCGAGTTCGGCCGCCCCGTTCGAAGTGAGTGTGTACTCTTGCAGCGCTGGATAGAGATACGAACAGTAGGCGGCCGAGGCGAGTGTGGTCCACAGCAGGGTGCCTCGCGATCCAAAATGGATGGCCGCCGTAACAATCGGCACGTAGAAAATTGGATAATAGCTGCTGTTGATCCCCAATTCGCCGGTGTGATTGATCAGCAACGTCGCCAGCAGGATCTTGACCAGGATCACAACTGAGGGCCCGTAGCGCGGCGCCTTTAGAATAATTCTGCTTTCGGCCAGCTGAACGATCCCGATCGCCAGCAAAACCAGCTGTTTGTGCCGCTCCCAGACCGGGGGGAGGGCCGCTAGTCCGAGAAGAAAAATCAGCCAAAGAATGTCCATCCAGGTAATGCCGGGCTGTTTTTCTTCGTTCATGCGGCAGGCGTGGTGCGAAGCTCAAGTCCATCAACAGTTTATCTCGCATGCCGTTGAAATCGTCAATTCGAGGTTGTAGCGGAGAGGGGTTTTTCAACAGTAGCCCATTCGGGCCATTTACAGGTCAGCGGGGTGGCTTTACTTTGAACGTGAGCAGACTTCGGGGGAGGGCTGTTCGACAGACGTCCCATGACTTAGCCAAGTCGGGGACGTTTTGTATTTTGGGCGGTTTTCTAGTGATTAGCCTTGCATGTGGCTAAACCGCGGCGGCGGTCCGTGACTCCGCCAGCCGTTCCGCCAGAAAAGACAGGTATTCGGCCATTCCCGCGCCAGTTTTGGCGGAGACTTGAAAGACTCGCATCCCCGGACGCACTGCCTGAATATTCCGGTAGGTCGCTTCCCAATCAAACTCGACGGCTTCAGCCAGGTCGCTCTTGGTGACGATGGCCACGTCCGCGCTGTTGAAAATTGTCGGATATTTCAGCGGCTTGTCTTCGCCTTCGGTCACCGACAACAACACGACGCGTAGATCTTCTCCCAAATCGTAGGAAGAAGGACACACCAGGTTTCCCACGTTTTCGATAAAGAGAAAATCGAGCTGTTCAAGATTCCACTGCTCCTTGTTCACCGCGGCTTCCACCATCGCAGCTTCCAGGTGGCACAGCGTTCCGGTAATGATCTGCTTAACTGGCGCCTGGCTTCGAGCTAAACGGGCGGCATCATTTTCCGTTGCCAGATCACCCACCAGCGCCGCCACCCGGTAATCACTACGAAGCTGCGTCAGCGTCTTTTCCAAAAAGGCGGTCTTACCGGAGCCCGGACTAGAAACCAGGCTGACCACGAAGACTCCCGCCGCGCGAAAGCGATGGCGAAGGCCTCGAGCCACCGCGTCATTCTGCTTCAGCACGTTTTTTCGGACTTCCACCAGCCGTGGTTCAGGACTCATTACTGTATCTCCAGCGCCACCACTTCGAGTTCCTTGCCTTGCACGATTTCGGAAGTGGCTGTGCCGCACTCGCCACAACTAAACATCTGCACCGAGCTGAGTGGACGCTGAACCTGGCATTTAGGGCAAAAAATGATTACCGGCACATCCTCAATGATAAGACGCGATCCTCGCAGCGGGGTATCGTCGCAAGCCATTTCATACGACGAGAGCAGAGCCTGTTTCACCACGCCAGACAAAGCTCCAAGTTTCAGATGCACCGCGTTGACCTGCACTCCCCGTTGCAGGGCTTCTTCCTGCGCCATTTCTACAATGCTCATCGCGATGGAAAGTTCATGCATGCGGATTTCAGGCCAGCTCTTTTTCCAGATGGGGAGGACAATGGGTCAACACAAGAGGCGGCGCAAAAGCCGCCAGGGCCGCCTGCCCCAGGCTGATGCCGCCATCATTCGGCGGCACCGCATGGTTTGTCCAAACGGATACCATGTCTGAATCGATCATTGAAGCGATGTCTTCGAGCAGAAGTTCGTTTTGAAAAACACCGCCGGATAAAACCATGGTGTCCAAACCATGCGTGTGGCAAATTTCGCGGGCGCAATCTCGCAAGCCCGCGGCGACGCCGCGATGAAAAGCCCGGGCAATCTCGCCCAAATCACGTCCTCGCAGGCGGTCGTTCATCACACAGCGAAGCAACGGACGGAAATCCAGTTCGGTGCCATTGAAAAGAAACGGATAGGCTTCTGCGGTCGCGGAGACGCGGGCCAACTGCTCGACCCACATCGCTGCTTGTCCTTCAAAAGAAATTTCCCGCGTGAACCCGAGCAAAGCTGCGACCGTATCGAAAAGCCGGCCCATAGAAGATGTGGAAAAGGTACGCACGCCTTTGGTCACCAATTCCAACGCGTTCGCAAATCGTTCGGGGAAGTTGAAGGGCGCCGCGCTCAGGTCCGGTAAATCGTGGAGCTGCGCCAGAAACCCGGCTGCGGCCTGCACCGGATATTGCGCGGCGGCGTCTCCGCCGGCAAGCGCGGCTTTGCGCAGGTGGGCCACACGTTCAAAGCCTTCAACAATGCTGCCCACGAAAATCTCTCCACCCCAGACACTTCCGTCATCGCCGTAGCCGGTGCCGTCGAAACTGACACCCAGCACCTGCTTCTCCCACTCCCCACGCTCGGCCAATACCGACGCTACGTGTGCGCGGTGGTGCTGCACCGCCAGACGTTGCGAGACCTTGAGATCCATGGCGTGGTTCGTTGATGCGTACTGCGGATGACTATCGTGGACAACCAGCGTTTCGTCCCAATCGACTTCGTACATCGCCATCAGGTCAGAGATGGTTTGTCGAAACGAACAAAGCGCATCGTAATGTTCCAGATCACCGATGTACTGGCTGACAAACGCCTGGCCGTTAACCACCAGCGTAATTGCGTTCTTCAGGTCAGCGCCCAGCGCCAGGATCGGCCGGGTGCAGGGCAAGCTTCGCTACGGACCCGGGGGCGTAGCCGCGAGAACGCCGCAAAATGACGGGACCGTAGACTCCATCGCGAACCACGGAATCGTCTACCCGGCGCGCGATGGGACGCTGTCCGATCAGGAATGCATCGGCGATCCCGGAAAGCCGCTGCAGCGCATCGTCGTCATCGTAAGCGATGGGCTCGCTCGAGCGGTTGGCACTGGTCATGACCAGCACAGCGGGCGCTCCTGCGGCAAACAGCAGGTGATGCAGCGGAGTGTAAGGAAGCATCACTCCGAGTTCGGTATTTTGCGGAGCCGCTCCGGGTAATTCCGTCTTCGCGGGCGCGAGAACGATGGGACGCGCGGAAGAAGTAAGCAGCATTTCGCTCTCCGGCGAAAGCTGTACCAAGTGGTGAGCCTGTTCGAGGTCGCGGGTCATGACCGCGAATGGTTTCTCCTTACGATACTTGCGCTCGCGCAAAGCCGCGACCGCTGCCGGATTGCGGGCATCGCAGGCGAGATGGTATCCACCCAGACCTTTGATTGCGACAATCTTCCCTTCATTCAAAAGCCGGGCGGTATGGCCAATGGCTTCCTCTGTGCCGGACAAAGTCCGCTCTTGCGGCAGAACGTAGTAACCCGGCCCACAAGCGGCGCAGGCGACAGGCTGTGCATGAAACCGGCGGTCACTGGCGTCGCTGAATTCGGACGAGCAATAGGCATCGAGCGGCCAGTCTTTCATTGTGGTATTGGCGCGATCGTATGGCAGGCCCAGCACGACGCTGTAACGCGGCCCACAATTGGTGCAGTTGATATAGGGATATCCGTAGCGCAGATTATTCGGGTCAAAAAGTTCTTCGAGACAATCGGCGCATACCGGCAGGTCCGGTGAAATGCGGACGGTTGGCCTCTCCCCTTGCCGGCTTTCCCGAATAGTGAAATCGTTCACTCCTACGGGCGTGACCGGCAGTACTTCCATTTCCGCAATGCTGGCAGCCGGAGGCGCCTGCATCTTAATCGCGCGGAGAAATGCCTGTAAGCCCTGCTCGGCGCCTTCCAGATAAATCTCGACGCCCTCCTCGCCATTCAGCACCCAGCCGCCGAGGGTATTGGCTCGCGCCAGCCGGTACACAAACGGACGGAAGCCCACGCCCTGAACTACTCCCCGAACTCGAATCGAGCAGGCGCTCGCCATTTTGTTATTCCACGTCCACCACGCAACTGCGCCCCTGCCAACCCACCTGCACTACTTTGCCGTCTTCCACCAGCATAGGAACGTTGCGCTGCCCACCGGCGACGGCGCGCATCCGGCCGCGGGCCTCGGGATCGGCCTCGACGTCGTACTCCACGAATTCCGAACGCTTCCATTCCAGCCAATCACGCATTTCTTCGGTGTAAGGGCAGCGCGCGGTGCCATAGAGCTCAAGCCTGGCCACGATGCAATACCTCCAATGATTCGCGGATGACGTGATATATCGAAGCCTGCACTTCCTGAATTCGTGGAATATAGTCGCACTGCACTACCACGGGGAAATCCGCCAGTCCCTGACGTTTGATTTCGCCGCCGTCATAGCCGAGCAGCGCGATCGTCAACATATTTCGTTTTCGCGCTTCTTCCAGCGCCATGATGATGTTGCGCGATCCGCCGCTGGTTGAGATCGCGACTGCTATGTCATCGGGGCGGGCCTGGGCAATCAGCTGGCGCAGGAAGATGGCATCGGTTCCGATATCGTTGGCGACAGCCGTAATGTTAGCCGGCTCGAGCGCCAGTGAAACCGCGGGAACCGGCTTATATCCTGGAGGCGGGAGCACGCAGTCGATCGCCAGGTCGTTGGCGTCGGTCGCCGATCCGCCATTGCCGAAGATTATTAGCTTGCCTCCGCGCCGCAGGCGCTGATAAATCGCTAACGCTGTATTGCTGATGTGTTCAGACTGCTCGCGCGCCACCTGACTGCGCAATTCGGCGTCGTCATGCACTTTCATCACAATCGAAGCGGCGACCTCGGCAAGAAGGTTCGCCGTTCCCTGCTTTTCTGTTCCCAGGAACGGATAGAGAAAGGCCGAAGCGCCCACGTCGTGCCCCAATTCGCGATGTTCGAAAAAGACGTGCACCGTTTCCCACAGCGTGTGATAAAGAATTTCGATCATCTCCTGGTGCATGAACGAATCCTGGGTGGGAACGTCAAGCGCATAGGAGCCGTCAGTGCCGGGCAGAGCAAACGTCATCGCATCACGGCGGTGCGCCAGCTGCAGCGTGGCCCACACCTCGGGATCGCCATTCGGCGGCCCGAATCCCATCACAATGTCCTCCGGATGAAGAATGGCCTCGACCCAGGGGCGAAAAAGAATAGACAGATCCAGCGCAGGAAGCGCCCGTTTGCCAACAATCACGGGATGAACGAATTCCACCGAAACGTGCTGCGCATCGGTGGCGTACGGACCACGCCCAAACGCGAGCAACCGTCCTCCCCGCAGAAAGCGTTCCGACATCTCGCTGCATGCTTCCGCCAGCTGCGGACCTTCGCGCGAGAAAAACTGTTCAAAAAGCTGGTTGCGTTCGAGCAGCCGCTCTTCTATTTGACTCGCGAGTTCAGTGGTTGTGGCCATGAGTTCATTTCAATGTAGGCGCGAGCGCCCCGCTCGTGGGGTAGCGCCACGCGTAACTCCGCACAACGTGACGCCAGCGCCTACATTCGTCCTAACAAATTCGCGGCAGAGGATCGCCGACCAGCATGTCCACGATCCGGCTGCCGCCATACCGAGTGGTCACCAGCACCGTGCCGGCCGGCTGCTGCCGTACTTCCCCGATGACCTGAGCTTCACTTCCGCCCGGCAGCAAAATTCAGGGCATTGATCGCGGCATCCGCGTATTCCGGGGACACCACCGCCAGAAACTGGCCTTCATTCGCAATGTGCAATGGATCGAGGCCCAGCAACTCGCATGCGCCTCTCACCATATCGCGTACCGGAATCTGGTCTTCGAAGAGAACCATTCCCAATCCACAATCGCGCGCCAGTTCGTTCAGCGAGGTTGCCGCCCCGCCTCGAGTCGGATCGCGCATCCATCGCACCCCCGGACCCGCGGCGTGAATCAGCGTTTCGACCAGGGGCAGTACCGAGCGCGTATCGGAACGCAGGTCAGCTTCGAGATCAAGTTCGCCGCGCGCCAACAGAATGGTGATGCCGTGATCGCCTATAGGCCCGGAGAGCAGAATCTTGTCGCCGATCCGAACCGAGCTGGGATCGATTTTTACTCCGTGAATCAGCCGTCCAATGCCGGTGGTGGTGACATACATCTGATCCGCTTTGCCGTGTTCGACGACTTTGGTATCGCCCCCGGCAATACGAACTCCGGCTTCATTCGCGGCTTTGGCAATCGCGCGGACTTCCGCTTCGAGCACCGGAGTGGGAAGGCCGGCTTCGAGCACAAACGTTACCACCAGCGCCTCTGCGCGCGCCCCCGACACCGCCAGGTCGTTTACAGTGCCATTCACCGCGAGTTCGCCGATGGAGCCGCCGGGAAAGGTCAACGGCTTGACTACAAAACTGTCAGTCGTGATCGCAACTCTTGCGCCATCGATGTCTACATGTGCGGCATCTCCCAGCGGTCCGGGAGTCGATCCAAAAAGCAGGGGAGCAAAGAGACCTTCTACCAGCTTGCGGCTGGCTTTGCCGCCGGCTCCGTGCGCCATCTCGATTTGGGGATCGCGGAAACGAACGGCAGCGGGTTTGACATCCAGAACCTCGGAAGTCTTCAGGCGATCGATGTCAGGCTGGACACCATTGCTGCCTTCCGATGTTCGTAGTTGTGATAAGCGGCGCATGATCCTTCCGATGACACCATGAGTGCGCCAATGGGATGCTCGGGCGTACACTCGCGGCCAAAAAGTTTACATTGATGCGGCTTCAACACACCCTTCAAAACCTCTCCGCACTGCGCCGCCTTGGGATCCGTTACGCGTATACCCGGCACACTGAAACGTTGTTCGGCATCCCACGCAGCGTATTTCTCGTTGAGGCGGAGGGCAGACTGCGAAATGAAACCCAGTCCACGCCATTCGAAATAAGGCCGCAACTGGAAGACTTCCGCCATGGCACGCAGTGCCGCATGATTGCCTTCCCACGGTACCACCCGCTTGTACTGGTTCTCGACTTTGGCTTCGCCCGCTCTCAGTTGATGGAGAAGCATAACGATCGATTGCAGCATGTCCAGCGGCTCAAAGCCCGAAACCACAATCGGCTTCCGCTGATCTTTGGCAATCCATTCGTAGGGACGGCAACCGATCACGGTAGAGACGTGTCCGGGACCAATGAAAGCGTCCAGGCGCATGTCAGGAGAATCCAGAATCGCCCGGATAGCAGGAATAATCGTTACGTGATTGCAGAAAACCGAAAAGTTGTCGATACCGTCGGCTTTCGCCCGCATGATGGTGAGCGCAGTGGAAGGAGCCGTGGTCTCGAATCCAATGGCGAAAAACATCACATGTTTGTTGGGATTGAGACGTGCCAGCTTCAAGGCGTCGGAGGGCGAATATACGATGCGAACGTCCATGCCCCGGGCTTTGTGTTCGAGCGGGCTGCCCAGCGTTCCGGGAACACGCATCATGTCGCCAAAGGCGGCAAAAATAACATCCGGATGCTGCGCGATAGACAGACCATCGTCGATCCGTCCCATGGGAAGCACGCAAACCGGGCAACCGGGGCCGTGGATCAACTCGATATTGTCCGGAAGGATGTCTTTAAGGCCGAAACGATAGATGGCATGAGTGTGGCCGCCGCACACCTCCATGAGCCGGTAGTGCCGGTCGCTCCCCGCCAGCCGGCGTATCTCTTCGGCCGCTTTTGAAATCAGTTCGGGTTCGCGAAACTCGTCTACAAATCTCATGCTGATTGCTCCGTCATCTGCAGGCCAGGCGGTTAATTTACTCCGGCGTCGCTGATTTTTGAATCATTCAATTCTTCGTCATTTAGGTCGAGTTCGTTCCCGCCGTTCAGGCCGTAGCCTTGAACTTCCTGCATCGCTCCTTCGATTTCCCCCAGTGCCCGCAACGTCTTCATCTGGTCGAACGCGTCCTCTTCGCTGATCTTGCTCATGGCGAAACCGACGTGGATCAAAACCCAGTCACCGGGCACGGGCTTGTCGTCCTGCAACAAACCCAGATCGATCCTGCGCCTGACACCGACCACGTCTACCAGCGCTGAATCCGCATTATCGGGAGAGATTTCAACAATCTTCCCTGGTATAGCGAGACACATGAGAAAACCTCGGTCGTTAGTCGTTAGTCTTTGGTCTTGGGTCGTTGGTCAAAATCTATACTTCGCCGCTGCCTTGTCGAATCCGCTATGGGTCTCTCTGGTTTTGGCCAACGACCAAAGACCAAAGGCCAACGACCAATTTCAGATCTTCCTTGCCACAATGTCGAACGAAAATTTAAGTTCGTCTTTCAGCTTCACAGTGCCTCCAGCCGCGGACACCGGCCGGATTTCATAGTCGTTCTGGCGTATGGAAAAATCTCCAACCGCACGCAACATTTCTCCCGTCATGGTCACCCTGGCCGAAATTGGTTCCGTTCGAGTCACGCCGTGCAAAGTCAGCTCGCCCTTTAACGCAACCGCGTAGTGCCCCTCTGAAAGTTTCTGAGCGGAAATGTTTTGCTCACATTCATAGATGATTTCTTCGAATCCATCCGCCTCCAGCACTTCTTCGTGCATGCGTCGCCGGATCTCCTCGCGGTCTTTGCCGCTAATGTCACCGGTCACGGTTAGAGAAGCTGCCGGTATTACGAGCCGCAACGTAGAGTTTTGCAAACTGTCGGGAGCAAATTGCACCTCACCCTGAAAATCAGGAATGGCAATCGTCGGATTATGTCCGAACGACGACAGCAGGCCGGTAGCGAACGCGCGCACCACAAACGTGCTCCCTTTTGGGTCAAGAACGTACCGAACTCTTGTACTTTGGGACGTTTCTGCAGTCAGCAAATGATCTCCCTGAAAGGGTGGCGCTTCCCGACAAAAAACCATTCGTGACCAGAGCCATCCCCGTCTTTGACGTCATCCTGACCCGGCTCCAGCCGGGTGAAGGATCTAGAGTGTGGGCGAACTGCAACAAGGCGCCACCCAACTCCAAAATGCAAATCGGAAACTCTTCAATCCGTAAATCCAACAAGTCGAAAATGCCGGTTGAGAGATCTACATCGCCCTCAACTTCAGATAACGATCCAGATCGGGCAAAGCCAGGCTGGCCAAGTCGCCAACTCCCAGCTGTCCCAAATACCGTCTCGCAATCGGATTGGTCAGAATCAGTCCGGCACCGAAGACCAGCAGCGCGACGCCGCTGAGCATGTAGAGAGTGTCTTTGTCGCTGAAACTACCATTGCTGCTTTCTCTGGCCACGGTAATCTCCTCCTTATTTTCGAAAGTTCTAGACCTTCAAATCGGGCCCATCTCCGTTCAGGATTCTGTTGACCAGCGAGTCCACCAGCTTGACTGCTCCATCGACGGCGGCTTCAACCGGCGCACTCAATCCCATCTGGCCTTCTTCGCCTCCGAGTGTTTCCGGCTCGCAGCCTACGAGCAGAATATTTTTGATCTCGATATTCATGGCTCGCGCCATGCGCAGCACGCTTGCCGGGTTCATGGCATGCGCTTCCACGGTCGCTTGCGGAGATTCGGGATCGTCCAACGCTTTGAGATCGGGCTCGATCACATAAAGAGTTCCAGGTGCCTGCCCCCGAGGACATGCGTCCACCAGGATCGTGGTCTCATAACCGTCCTGCAGGGCATAGGCGAGATCGAAGCCGCGGATGCCGAAGTCGGCGACTCGCACGCTCGCCGGGAATTGATGACCGGCCAGGCGGCGAATGACTTCAACCCCAAAGGCGTCATCCCCCAGAAAAATGTTTCCAATGCCGGCCACCAGAATGCTGGGCTTCTGTGTTGCCTGATGCTGCCGGGCTTCCTCATCCGTGAGCGGTTCGATTTCGTCTACATCAAAAAAGAAGCGATGACCGGGCTGGCGCAGCAGGCCCATGTCTCTTCCCGGATCGTTATCGACCACCACGCAAACATGGGGTTTTCCTTCGTAATCCTGTTCAATACATTCGATGGTTGCGATCTGCCCGACCAGCGCGATGTCCATCACATCACCACCTTTCCGGGGATGCAGGCGAACCCGGCTGCCCGCGCTTATTTCAATTCCTGAAACCTCGAGATGATCGACCGGCGTTTTTTCTTCGAGTACCTGCCACTCCCACTCGTTCATTGTGTGTCCTCCTTGAGTGGGCGCAGTCCTCGCAATACTCCGTGCAGTTTCATCAACTGTTCCACCGGCATATTTTCGGTGCGTTCCAGCATGGCGCGAGCCCGTTCGTCCGACTGGCTCATCTCGCGCTTTTCCTCATCGGTCAGGGTCATGATGCGAAGCGAAAGTATTTCGTCAATCTCGGTGCCGTCGAACAAATCCCCCGTGCTCTCCGGAGCGATCTGGGGATAGTCATAAAGAATGATGGGCGACGAAAGCATGGTGTCGCATTGCCCTTCCTCTCCCACCAGCACCGGCCACGTGCCAATGTTTTTGCACTTAGCCGCCTGCGCATTGAGAGAATCCGGAGGCGCGAGCTGGGAAACGAATCTTCCGTCGTGCACACCCAAAACCGTGTGGGTCGAAACCAATGAACTCATCAGCGCTTCTTCTCGCCCCGCGCCCTCCGGCATTTCAAAGGGCGTGGTATTACAAATTCGTACGCTGACTTTGAACAGGCCGTTGTCCACAGCCGCACCCATAACCTCGACTGCGCCGCAAAGGTATTGTCGATGGCGCTGGATCAGCCCAACCATGCGGCCGCTGCCGTCACGCAGGTGCTCGATCGTCTTCTCCGCGGGAAAACTGAAAGCCTCGGGCATCGGCCGATAGCCCAGTGCTTCCAGGTTGTAGACCGGCAAAATCAATTCGCGCTCCAGCGCCTCCTGCCAGGGCTGGTGTACGCGGTCGTTGACCACCAGTTTGTCGACCAGAACAAACTCGGAAATTTTGTCAGGTTGTAGTTCACTCACCGGCTCGGTCAATTCGCCGACAGAACGCGCCACCAGTTGCAGGAAGCGGATCCGCACTTCCAGTCCGGTCATCGAACTGCCTTCCACCAGACACTCGGTCTGCATGGTCCAGGCTTCGGTCCCGTTCTGCGCCGCGCTGTACGACTGCGGACACAGCACGCCAAAATTCCAGCGCTGCTGATTTTTGACCGACGAGGGCCGGTAAGGATAGAGCATGTACCCTTCGTAAAGCACTGCTTTCGCGATCTGGTCGACGACGCCGAGATTCATCAGATCACCGTCTCTTCCACCGGGATCAAGCGCTCCAGCGCCTCTTCCCATGTGGGAATGCCATGCCGAACTTTATATTGGTATAAGCGGTCGAAAGCGTCTTTGTGCAGGCACAACCAGGCGCTGTTGGGATAGTAAGATTCCATCATCTCGCGCCATACTTTTACCGGAAGCTTGAATCGGGCTTCCTTGTCCCACGAGATGGGAGCGACCTGAAGCCCGCCCTCCCCGCCGGCGTAAAAAACCGTGCCGCTGAACTGCAGACAAACCGGCACCTCACCTTCGCCTAATCCGTCGAAATATTTAGTCGCGGCCACATTGAAATCGAAGGTGCAAGGCACGGGAAGATTGACCAGCGTAGTTCCCTTAAACGAAGGCACCACCAGGTTGGCGTGTGTCCACAAAAGATTCCTCAGAGTCTGCCCCCAGCGGCTGGGTTCGCCAAAAAGGTCGAGCAGCCTCTCCTGATCTTCAGCGGTGTATTTTCGGCGAGTAACTTCCAACTGGATCTGACAGCGCAAGGCAACGGTGTGAATCGATTGTTCGGGATCGGCGTCAGTCAAACGCAGCTTGAACGCCAGCAGAGGCGACGCCGCATTGGCAACCAGCTCGACTCCTTCGACCTGAAAACTCAGATCAGGCATGGGATTTCTGTTCCACCTCGGCCGAGTCTCGTACCTCGACAGACCGCGATTTCAGATTGGTAAAGAATTCACCCAGCTCGCGCCAGACTTCGGTGCCTCCGGAAAGGCCCTTCCAATGCATTCGAATCAAGCCCACCAGCTTGTAGCATTCGTCGATCGGGAGCAGATAGTATTCGGCGGCGGAATATCCGCGCGAGAATCCCAGGCGGTTGACCAGTAGTCCCTCAACATCCGACTCCATGCTGTTGAGGATGGGATTGCGGCCTACAATGTCGTTCCACGATTCCAGCGCCAGCAGAGATTCGGTCGCGCCCGCAGGGCTGGGATAAAGCGCGACTACCCGGTCATCAAGGCTGTTCTTGAAGAAGAACGCCATATTGATGGGAACCATCAGGCCGTTCCATTCGGCTTCGCTGAGATTGAAAGCGGGGAGTGAGCGCACTTGCCGCGGCACCCGCTTGAATTTCACTCCTTGACCGCTGAACAGAATCGCGCACGCCTCGCAGGTGCACAGCAGCTTGCGCTTGGCCAATTCCACCAGATGAGAATGAATGGGGGACAGTCCGGCGCTGCACAACTCGCAGCGCTCCAGCGGTCGCTCGCGGCGGGCGAACTGGCGCAGCATGCCAAAGCCGTCAGTGGTACCGGTAAATTGTCCAGCACTCATGTTCGTTTACCCGTAGCGGCGCTATTTCAGTCTGCGCCTTGCGGCTCCAAGGTCGGAATACTGCCTGTCAGCTTGTCCAAGGCGACAAATCCGGAAGCCGGCTTCTCCTCCAACCCTTCGATCATTAAAGAGGACAAGTCCGGAGCGGCGTCGTAAATCGCTCCCTCCAGACTCGCCTGCACGGTCTTGCCGGTGGAACCGCACGTATGCGCCCCGGTTTCCACTCGCAGGCGTATTGCGCCGCCGCGATTCTCCATCACCTCAACTTCGCAACCTTGTTTTCTCAGCTGCGGCCGTATTCGCTCTACCGCTTTTGTCACCCGGGTTTCGATGTCTTCAGGATGCAAGCCGTAAAGAATCAAGACGCTGCTTACCAGCGAATCCCGTCCCAGGCGGTCAATGATGCCGATTCCCGGCTCGCCGGCGTCGGCAACGATATCGAGCGTCTTCTCCAATGCGGCGCCGTGTAAATCCATCAAAGACTGCACCAGGCTTTTGGCGGCAGCCCGCACTGCGGGATCGGCGATCTGCTCTATCTCTTCGACTAAACCGCCGATCCGCTGCATGTCTTCGCGAAAGTCTCTGGCTTCAGCCACGATGCTCCTTTTGACTCAAAATCCTTTGCGATCCTTGCGCACTTACTTGCGTGCTTTGCGGTTGAATAACCGCCAAGACTCGCAAAGCTCAAAAACAAATTCAAAAAAAACAGGAGTGAGAGCGCAGTTTTTGAGCTGCCAGATCGGGTGACAGAACGCATCTGGCGGCTCGTAATTGCTACCACCCTCACTCCTTAACCTGGTGCGGTTTCAGGGTTGAAGACCAAACATCGGGGAATGGTGCGTTTCCAGCACCTTCCCGTTCCCCAGATACATATGCACGCCGCAAGGCAAACACGGATCGAAGCTCCTCACCGCGCGCATGATATCGATACCCTTGAATTTGTCCGGACCATTTTCTTCGAAAATCGGCGTATTCTGCACCGCATCTTCGTAGGGACCCGGAGTGCCGTAAATATCTCGGGGATTGGCGTTCCAGGGCGTCGGAGGATAGGGATGGTAGTTCGCGATCTTGCCCTCTTTGATCACGACGTGATGCGAGAGCACTCCTCGAACCGCCTCGTGGAAGCCGCATCCGATCGCTTCTTCGGGGACTTTGAAATCCGTCCAGGTTTTGGTGTGTCCGGCATGCAGTTCCGCCATCGCCTTCTCCATGAAATGCAGAGCAGCGCAGGCAGCGTAAACCTGAAAGTAGGTGCGGGCACGATCACGTTCGATGGCATTGCTCCACTTCGGAATCTTCCATTCGAACTCGACCTCGGGCAATGATGTGGTCTTTGGCAGGTACATCTTTACGCTGCTGCCGGTGGCCTTGATATAGCCGATGTCCACCAATCCGGCGAGCGCGGTAGCCCATAGGCGGGCGATCGGTCCGCCACCGGTGTCCATGGCGAGATGATCTCCCGTTCGCTTGTCGAACCAGCGCGGAGACATTACCCAGGTGTATTTTCCGCCAAAGTCGCGCTTCTGCGGATGGGGAATGGTGGTCTGGTTCCAGGGATGATTTTTGTCCACCGGATTGCCCAGCGGATCAGCCTTCACGAATGTCTGCTGGTTCTTCCACTCATCGTAATAAGAACTGCCCAGCAGAATACGGATATTGAGATTGATGTCAACCAGATCGGTAGTCACCAGTTTGCCGTCGACCACGATCCCCGGAGTCACAAACATCCCGCGTCCCCAGTTCGTCATGTTCTTGTAGGTGTAATCGCAGACATCGGGATCGTTGAATGATCCCCAACAAGCCAGCAACACCCGCCGGCGTCCCACTTCTTCGTAGCCCGGCAGTGCGTCATAAAAGAAGTCGAACAGATCGTCGTGCAGCGGCACAACTTTCTTCATGAACTCGACATATTTCATCAAGCGAACGAGATAGTCCGTGAACAACTGAACCGTAGGCACTGTTCCCACGCCGCCCGGATACAAAGTCGACGGATGAACGTGCCGTCCCTCCATCAGGCAGAACATTTCACGGGTCATGCGGCTCATGACCAGTGCTTCGCGATAGAAAGCTCCAGTAAACGGATTGAGCGCGGTCATGATGTCGGCAATCGTCCGGTAGCCGTGGGCGCTGGCATGCGGCGACGGCGTCGATTGAGCCTTCGCCCATACTTTGGGATTGGTCTCTTTGACCATCTGCTCGCAGAAGTCCACGCCGACCAGATTGTCCTGGAAGATGTTGTGGTCGAACATGTACTCGGCAGCCTCTCCGAGATTGACGATCCACTCGGCAATGGGCGGCGGCTTGATGCCGAAAGCCATGTTCTGCGCGTAGGTGGCGCAAGTGGCGTGGTTGTCGCCGCAGATGCCGCAGATTCGGCTGGTGATGAAGTGAGCGTCGCGCGGGTCTTTCCCCTTCATGAAAATGCTGTACCCGCGAAAGATGGACGAGGTGCTGTGACACTCGACCACATGTTTGTTCTCAAAATCGATTTTCGTAAAAATGCCCAGGCTGCCCACGATCCGGGTGATCGGGTCCCAGTTCATTTCCACCAGATTCCCTTTTTTGCCGGGAAGATCCTTGGTCGGTGCGGTAATCGTGCTCATTGCGATCGCTCCTTATGAAGTCTGGTCTGGGTTTTTAGTACGACCGCGGATGATAGCCCGTGGTCAGTTCTGCGCGGGGATGACGCCACTTCGGCTCTTTGTTGGCCGTATTCTGGGTCATCGATCGCAGGGCACGAATCGCGCGGCCATAAGCGCCGACTGCTGAGGTTGAGACCCGGGCGCCCGGAGGCTCATCCATGAAAGGCATGAACTTGTCGGGGAAACCCGGCATGGTGCAGCCGATGCAAATGCCGCCGACATTCGGACATCCGCCAATACCGGCCATCCATCCGCGTTTCGGCACATTGCAATTCACCACCGGCCCCCAGCATCCCAGCTTCACGATGCACTTTGGCGAGCCGTAAACCTCCGCGAAGTCGCCCTGCTCGTAATAGCCGGCGCGGTCGCAGCCTTCATGAACGGTTCTGCCAAATAACCATGTCGGGCGCAATTCGTCGTCCAGTGGAATCATCGGTGCCAGCCCCGCCACCTGGTAGAGCAGGTAGAGAACGGTTTCCATAAAATTGTCCGGCTGCACTGGACAACCCGGCACATTGACGATGGGCAGACCGGCTTTTGACTTCCAGTCCCATCCCAGATAGTCGGCCAGCCCCATAGCGCCGGTCGGATTGCCTTCCATGGCGTGGATACCGCCATAGGTGGCGCATGTGCCGCAGGCAATCACGGCCAGAGCCTTCGGAGCCACGCGGTCGATCCATTCGTTGGTGGTAATCGGCTGACCGGTCTTGGGGTCGGTTCCCAACCCCGCCCAATATCCTTCCTTTTTGATCTTCTCGTTGGGAATAGAACCTTCCACGACGAGAACGAAAGGATCGAGCTCACCTTTTTCCGCCATGTACCAGAACTTCAGAAAATCGTCGCCGTTCTCGTACGCGAGAACAGGATTGTGGAGATGGACCTTCGGAAGTCCGGGAATTGCCCCCAGAAGAACATCTTCAATGCTGGGTTGAGTTGCCGCAGTGATCGAGACCGAATCTCCATCACAGCCAAGTCCGGCGGTGATCCAGAGAATATGAACCTCGGCGACGGGCGATGGTTTTTGCGTGATCCGACCGTACGGAACGGTTTCCGGTGCCATAGCTGGTGTCTCCTTCTCCCGTCCCAGTCAAGGATGGGAGCAGCCGAACTTCGTTATGTCGAATTGCGAGAGATATTCACGACGTGCAGAGTCTTGGAAATTCAATAAGAACAAGAAAAAAGTATGTGTGTTCGCTGACGAACACAGCATCAACAAATTAAAAGGCCTCCACAAGCGGGAGGCTCACTTATTCACTTTCATGGGAAGCACTATTTCTGCCCTAGGGGTTTCCCTGATAACGAAGACTAATCCGAGGAGGGGATTGCGGGGTGGTGAAGGCGTAAAGCGTAAACCACGAAGAACAGGAAGGTACACGAAGGAAGGGCCGCAAGCGAACCACTTCGTGATACTTCGTGGTTAACGTTTTTTCGGTTGATCCATCACTAAGCCGATTTTTCGTTCATGTTCCACTGAATTGCGTGCTGCATGAGTTCGCGGGCGCTGCGCAAGGACAATTTTTCCTTGATGTGGGCCTGGTAGGACTCAACCGTTTTTACGCTCAGGTGCAGTTCCTCTGCAATTTGCCTGGTGCCGTGACCTTCTCCGATCAGGCGAAATACTTCCAGTTCCCGGTCGCTGAGATCGGCAATGGAAGAGTGCCGGAGCGTGCCCGAACCGGTGATGTAGTGTTTCAGCATCTTGTTGGCAATGCGATCGCTCACGTAAATCTCCCCGCACAGAATGCGGCGTAAAGCGATTAGAACTTTTTCGGTTGCCTCCTGTTTCATGATGTAACCATTTGCTCCCGCTCGCAGTGCCCGCTCCGCGTAGATCGATTCGTCATGCATGGAAAGGATCAGGACCGGCAGCGAAGGATAAACATTTCTCACATTCTTCAGCAGATCAAGCCCGTCCGGACCGTTAAGCGAAATATCCACGATGAGAACATCAGGCTTCGCCGAAGACAGTACGTGCATGGCTCCGCTGGCTTCTTCGGCTTCACCACATACCAGCAGGTCAGCTTCCTGATTGATGAGAAGCGCTAAACCCTGGCGGACAATGGGATGATCATCCACGACCAGGATTCTGCTTTTTCTCGGCGGTGCCTGATTCTGTGATCTGTAGCTGGCGCTCGTTTCTGTCTTCATTCTTTATGCCTCGACTTCGTGGTTGAATCGTTCCCCGGAACCTGCACCGGGAAAAGACATGTGACCACGGTCCCCCCAGGAACCGCGGGCTGTATCTCCAGCGAGCCGCCAATCACCCGTGACCGGTAATTCATCAAATGGCGCCCCATGCCGGCATTGTTGGCTGAAATATCTTCTATCCCCGAGCCGTTATCCACGATGGTGAGTGCGCCTTGTTGCAGATCAGCAGACAGCCGAATCAAGATCTGGCTGGCATGGCCATGCTTGATCGCATTGTTCACCGCCTCGCGAGCCACGTAATAAAGATGCGTTGCCACGGTGTCGTCGTGAATCAATACCGGCGCAGGACACTCGAAGCGGCAGGATATACCAAAAAAATCTTCCACTTCTCCCGCCCACTGCTGCAATGCCGACATCAGGCCGCGTGCGTCGGAAACCACCGGCAGCAGCCCCCGCGCGAGCTCACGGGTTTTATAGATAGCTTCATTCACCAGCTTGACGATCTTGGCGGCGTCGCCGGCCTCGGGCAGAGATTTTTCAGTGAGCTTCTGTTCCTGCACCTTGGTCATAAAGGCAATTCCGGTGAGATGCTGGCCCAGGCCGTCATGCAGGTCCTGTCCGATGCGCCGCTGTTCGCGGCCACTGACTTCCAAAATATTCTTCTCGAGATTCTTGCGCTCGGTGATGTCGATTCCAGTGGCGATAATGTAGGTGGGCGCGCCGCTGTTTCCCGGAAGTACGGTGGTGGACCACGCGATCAGGCGTCGAACTCCTGCCTGCGTCACCATGTAGCTCTCATAGTCGCGAGGCAGATGATCGCAGCAAAGTTCCTGGAACTCGGTTTTGAAACGCTCGACTTCTTCGGGAACCATGAAGAGATCCCAAAGTTTCTTACCGGAAACCTCGGCCAGCGAGTAACCGCTGGTTTGCTCACACGCCCGGTTAAATCGGATGACTCGGCCCTCGGGATCGAGCACCACCACCAGCGCGCCCACAGTGTGCAATATTGCGGAGAGTACGTTGCGCTCTTCCTGCAATGCCTCTTCCGTCCGCTTCAGGTCGGTGATATCGAATCCCACACCATGGATGAACCAGGGCTCGCCATCTTCTTTGCGAATCATCTTGGCTTCGCAGTGAAACCAGATTACGCGGCCATCACGCGAAAGCACGCGATACGCCGATCGCAGAGGTTTGCCGGTAAGAAACATTTCCGCGGCTTCGCTGCTCCAGCGCTGTTTGTCATCGGGATGGATGTAGCTGTACCAGCGCACCGGATCTTCCAGCCACTCCTCTTGCGAGAATCCCAGAGCCGCTTCAATCTGGGGGCTGACGTAGGCTTCGCCGGTCCCGCGATCCAGATACGCCATGAACACGACCGCTGGAATTTGTTCTACCAGGGCCCGATACCTGGCTTCCAGGTTGGGGAACTGCAGGTTTTCCGCAGGAACCGCATCCGGCCGCTCCGGCGGATACACGATGCGCCGTGCGACTCTTGCATTGCTGGTGAAGACTTCCGCCAGTCCTTCCAAAATTTCTTCCGCCTGCACAGGATTTAGACTCTGCGAGCCAGCCGTGGAAGCGTGATCACCGGAATCGTCGCTGTTTCCCGCCGGCCACGAAAACGACACCACCTCACACCTCACAGCAGAAAAATTTAAGCTGAAGCTTATTTTGCCGGCGGCGGCTTCAAGCCATGTTCCTGGAAACCTGATTCAACCAAATTCGCAGCGACCGGGCAGCCAGGATCCGCCAGGTTCTAGTTCTGATGCGGCTTCGCATGCCCCCTCTTACGCCAGGCCGGCTCTTTATTTAACGAAGCTTGAGTGAAACGGCGCAAGGCGTGAATGGCTCGTCCATAGGTCTGAACTGCAGCCGAAGATAGCAGCGATCCCGGCGGCTGGTTCATGAAGGGCATAAATTTGTCCGGAAATCCTGGCATGGTGCAGCCAATACAGATTCCTCCCACGTTGGGACATCCGCCGAGGCCGCCCATCCACCCGCGTTTCCCGACATTGCACTGCACCACCGGGCCCCAGCACCCCAGCTTTACGATGCAAAGCGGCGATCCGTACTCTTCACCGAATTGAGCTTGCTCGTAGAAGCCTCCGCGGTCGCACCCTTCGTGCACGGTGTTGCCAAACAACCAGGTGGGACGTAAAGCGTCGTCCAGTGGAATCATTGGAGCTCGGCCGGATGCCATGTGCAGCAGGTACAGCAGCGTCTCCATGAAATTATCCGGCTGCACCGGACATCCCGGCACGCACACGATGGGAATTTCCGACTTTGAACGCCACTTCCAGCCCAGGTAGTCAGGCAGGCCCATGCAGCCCGTCGGATTTCCCTCCATGGCGTGAATCCCCCCGTAAGTGGCGCAGGTTCCCGCGGCTATGACGGCCCAAGCCTTGGGCGCAAGCCGGTCGATCCATTCGCAGGTGGTGATGGGTTGCCCGGTTTCCGGATCGGTGCCGAACGAAGCCCAGTATCCTTCTTTTTTATTAGTCTCGTCGGGAATCGAGCCTTCGACGATCAGAATGAACGGCCCGCCTAGCTCATCTCTCGCCGCCAGGTGAAAACGCTGCATGAACTGGTCGCCGTTTTCGATGGCCAGGAAAGGATTGAGGAAATTGACTTTGGGAATCCAGGGCAGCGCCCCCATGATGATGTCTTCAATACTTGGCTGGGTAGCCGCCGTCATGGCGATGGTGTCGCCATCGCATCCCAGTCCGGCGGTGATCCAGAGAACATCGATCTCGGCGATCTGGGGTCGGACTTCCCGGCGTGTCTCTGTTTCCGCCACTGTAATTTCCCGTCGAGACTCGGCTTTAATTGACTGAACTTGCGCCAGCAAACGAGGACTGGCAGCTAACCTTGAAGACGGCCATATCTTATCGGATTATCAGCAGGGGGTAACCGAAAAACAACAGGGAAGCGAGGCGAGTATACCTACCGGGGGCTTGGCGAGAATGGGTGCTAGAGTTCCAGACTGTTGCAATATTCCAGTGCAGACTCGAGGTCGATGTCGAGTAATTGAGCGATGTGCTTCACCTTCTTTTTAGCTGCCAGCGAAAGTTGGCTTTCTCCAGCTACGTAAATCCATCCGCCATCGGGCTTTTGCTCCCATCCATGGCTCTGGATCACTTCGTCGGTTCCCTCTAATTCCATATCCACGAATCCGATGATACAGCGAATGTGGCGGTCGGCCCCGACCCGCAGTACCCTCCCGCAAATCTATTTGGCATATGTACGGCCATTTGATCTGGGAGAACCGCCCCTCGCTTAAGCCTTTTCACGCTAAATACCAGTTTACCCTCCGTCAGGCGGCGCGGGCCGCCTGTCCCAGCTGCTGCAGTTTGTTTTCATCCAGCTTCAGTGCAGCCGCAGCGACATTCTCCTCCAAGTGCTTCACCTTTGAAGTTCCTGGGATCGGCAACATGACCGGCGAACGCCACAACAGCCACGCCAGAGCGAGTTGAGAAGTTGAGATCTTGTACTGCGTGGCCAGGCTGGCCAGCGCGTTGCCGGAAGCGGTTACGCGACCAGCCGCGAGAGGAAACCAGGGAATGAAGCCGATGTTCTCTTTTTCGCAGTAGTCAAGAACATCTTCGGCGCCCTGGTCGGTAATGCTGTAGCGGTTCTGCACCGAAACAATGGGGACAATCGTGCGGGCATGTTTGATCTGCGCGACCGACACTTCGGAGAGTCCGATGTGCCTGATCTTGCCCTGGGCCTGCAGCTCCTTCAACGTGCCCAACTGATCTTCCGCCGGCACTTTAGCGTCGATACGATGAAGCTGAAATAACTCAATCCGATCCAGCCGCAGCCGCTTCAGGCTGCCTTCGCAAGCTTCCCGTAGGTGTTCAGGGCGTCCATTTTCGACCCATTTGTCCGGCCCGGGACGATCGAAACCGGCCTTGGTCGCAATCACCAGGCCCGCAGGATAAGGATGCAGGGCTTCGGCAATGATCTCTTCAGCTACCCCGGGTCCATAGGAGTCAGCGGTGTCGATGAAATCGATTCCGAGTTCGACCGCACGCCGAAGCACTCGAATCGCCTCGTCGCGGTCCGCCGGCTCTCCCCACACACCTTTGCCGGTGAGTCTCATCGAACCATATCCAAGCCGATGGATGGGCAGATCGTCACCGATCAGAAACTGGCCGGATTCATGCGCGGGTTTCGTGCTGGACGGTTTATTGCTGGAAGCTGGTTTCCGTGCTGATGCTGGTTCTGGTTTCATGTGGGTCAGACCTCTTTTTTGGAGATAACTGTTGGATGCACCAGGAGTAATTCAAAATTCGAAAAATTTTCCGGCACGCTTCGCTGCGAGCCGGACAGGAACCGGTTTTAAGCCCATCCCCGGTAGCCTGCTTTCTTGAATTCCCCCCGCCGCAATCGGAAAAAATTCTCGATGCGATGGTTCAAGACTTCTTTGAATTCAAAGTCAAGGCCGGAGGCGAATTGATAAAGGCCACGACCGTCGGGGTAGCAGGGAATGACGTCACGGTGCCAAGCTGTGGTGATTTCAAATTCTTGCACCGTGTGCTTCGCTCGGGCACTAATCTAAGGCGCAAAAACGTACAGAACCTTCGATGGGCGGAGTTGATAAATCAAACTCTCCGGGGAATGGGCGAGGCTAAGGTGCAGGGATCGATTCGAAAGGGGGTGATTGCGGAAGCTCGAACGCTGGTGTGATCAACTCAAATTCCAGTTTTATTCTCCCTGAGACCGCTTACCAGAGATACAAGCCAAGACGTAGCTAAGATGGCGAACCCTCCATGTAGCAGAATGTCCCCGATACTAAAGTAGAAGTTGGACGCATGATCCGCCATGAACAGCAGGTGCCCGCCTGCGGCTGGCATCCAGATCGGACCCGCCGGTTGAAAGCTGGAAGGCATGCCGACCACTGGCATAACGCCGCCATTCAGTTGCGTGACGCATGCGTTCATGACCAGCCCGGCGACCGCCATCAAGCAACCAAGCCTGGCAATGAAATTGTCGCGCGCAATGATTCTTAATACGACGATGAAAAATGAAATCTCCACCACCCAAACCATCGGGTCAAGCCGCCACGCATGATAAAACAGGTCCACGAATTTCCATTCTGGGGGATGGTTCGTTCAGATCTAGAGCGATATCTGGACTACATGGCCGTGGCTGTCCATTGGCGCTACAACTGCTGAAGTCGGCGATTGCGACCTTATCGCAGTCGAGACTCATACTGCTTTAGCGCTTGCGAAGTCAGCCCGCCTCGCAAGCTTTAGAAAGTTAGCTTACGATCTGAATCTGCTTTTAAGGAATGGCACAGACGGGCTAGTCGTCTAATCTTACGTAACAACTGAATACGCTATGAAGAGGCTGAACCGGGCTACGGCTGCGCTCGAGCCGGACGCGGTGCAGAACCGGACATCTTGGATGCAATATCGTCATCCGCCTTCTGATGAAGCTCGCGCAGTTTAGAAAACTCCTTCTGCGCTGCGAGATCGTTACCTGTCGCCTTATATAAGCGCCCCAGGCGAAGATGGGCGTCGGGTTGGGAGGGATCGAGACGCTCGGCACGTTGGAAAGCTGAGATGGCTTCCTTGTGACGATTTTGCTGCGCCAGAATCACACCCATATCAAGGTAAGCGATGCGCAGATCGTCTCTGATCTGCACGGCCTTCTGGAATAAATCCAAAGCACGGTCGGGGTTGTCTTTCTTCATTTCTACATCGCCAAGATAAGCCAGCGCCTGGGCATGATTGGGATCGTTAGCCAATTCACGCTCGAATTCGACCTTTGCCTCGTCGTATCGACGCATCTTCCAGTGCAGATAGCCCAAACCAAAATGAACATTGGGTTCCTGCGGAGCCGATTTGGCGGCCAGCTCGAATTCGGCGATCGCCTCGGGCGTTCGTTGCATACCATCCAATGCCTGGCCCAATAACATGTGCGCCGCCGCCGAATCTGGATTCAGTTTCAATATTTGTTCGAATTGCTGTTCGGCGCAGGAATATTGCTTCGCCCCCAAACAGCTCTGAGCCAGCACCTGATGGAGCTCTGTATTTCCGGGATCCGCTTTCGCGGCCGGTTCCAGATACTTCGCAGCTTCCGCGAAACGTTTTGCGCCGAAACAGCTTAGACCGAGCAAAATTCGCGCCTGCACGTTCTGAGGCGATTGCTGCAACGCCGATTTCAACGGGGGGATGGCGGCCGTAAAATCTCCTTGCTTATACTCCGCCAACCCTAGGTTTAGTTGAATACCAGGCAGGGTGGGACTAAGCGCGATAGCCCTCCTGTCGGCAATCACCGCATCCTTGTATTGCATTTCTTTGGCCAGAACCACGCCAAGGCTGGCGAATGCCCGCGCGTCCCGAGGATGGCGTTCTGTGACGGCTCGCCACGCCTGAATGGCCTCCGGCAGCTTCCCCTCTTGCTCCAAAACCATTGCCTGAGCCGGGGTAGCCGTCTGACTATAGGCGAACGGGGAAAGGCCCAACGCGGCCACGACGAGGACATACGACGAACTCTTCAGGAACACGATTCGACGATGAGTATTTTGCATCATCCGACGATCCAGAATAGCCACTCCCGTTTGACGGGGCAACTTCGCCGCCTATATCCCGGACACGCCGCCCTTTGCCGTCATCTGCGCCGGGAAACTCTGGGAGTGGCGACAAAAAAAACCGCTCACCCGGGGTGGTTGGGTGAGCGGGTTAGTATGACCCTCTGCTAGCGGCCTAGTAGAAAACCTTTACACCGAGCTGGAAGACTCTCGGGTCGTAAGCATTGGTGACAACGCCGAAGTTGCCGGACCCCAGAGAGGTGCTGATACCACCGTTCTGGACGTCGCCTTTAAACTGCGTGTGGTTCCAGGTATTGAAGCTCTCTGCACGCAATTCAACACGGCTGCCGCGGCTTTCGTTCAAGACGAAGCTCTTGAATAATGAGAGGTTCCAGTTGTCCCGGCCAGGCCCACGGAGTGCGTCATGCCCGAGATTACCCCAGGTTCCAGCTGCAGGAGCGGTGAAGGATGACGGATCGAACCATTGATACGCGAAGGTTCCATCCGACTGTTGGACGTACTGTTTGGTGTACTTAACCGGTCCGGTCAGATTCGGCCGCACGCCCGAGTTCCCGCCCGACAGGTTGGGAATAATACTGGTGACGCTGTTGCCACCGTAGGTGATGTTGATCGGAGCTCCCGATTCCATGCTGACGATTCCCGAAACCTGCCATCCACCCAGGGTGGACTTCAGAAATCCGTTCGAGACATTCCTGAAAATCGGGAGATCATAGATGAAGTTGACGAAGGCAACGTGTGTGCGGTCGAAGATCGACGGTCCATTGTCGAACTTCCATCCCACGTAGGGGTTGGAGACGTTATCCAAGTCAAAGCTATTGCCGCCGCCGACCGACGGATCGATGGCCTTAGCGTAGGTATAAGCAGTTTGCAGGGTGAGATCGTGCCTGATCCGCGCATGCAGTTCTACCTGAAGCGAATTGTAATGCGAGTTCGCTTCATTCTGGGCCAACCTGAGGGAGCGGAAACCGAGGAAGGGAACTGCCTGGTTGTAGCCCGCGCCACCACTTGCGACCAGCCCGGGAAGATCGCTTTGAGCGGGAAGGTTGATTTCGCGCCAGTTATTCTGATGCCGGTTCTGGTTTCCGACGTAAGCGATAGACAGAATCGAGTTGGCTCCCAATGCCTGCTGTACTCCCAAGCTGTACTGGTAGCTCACAGGAAGGTTGTAGTTGTTGCGGGCGATGCCAGTGAGGCTGGAGGCGACAACCGGCACTGCGAGCGTTTGTCCCGACTGCACGTTGGTTTTGGGGTTCGCCAACAGTACGTTGCTGAAGCCGGCGCTGGCACTGAACGGGACGTTGGTTCCAGCGTTGTACATATCGTTGCCTTGGATGCGTTCGTACATCGTGCCGAACCCGCCACGAAGTATGGTTTTTCCGGCTCCCGTCAGATCATAAGCAAAGCCGATTCGCGGACCGAAAGCACCCCAGTGGTTGTCTACCAGGCCCTTTGGAATCCCATTCAGGCCGTCGACGCCGATGCCGTTCAGATAGAACTGAACCCCGGCCAGGATTGGATTGGGGCTGGCGCCCAGAGCGGCAGCAGGGCCGCTGATGGTGCCGTCGGGGTTGAAGGTTGCGGCGAGCGCTGGATCGTACAGATTGGGATAGAAATTCGAGGTGCGGTGATTAGCTTCGTAAGTATGCGGAACGCCATCCCACCGCAACCCAAGATTCAAAGTGAGTCGATTGTTTACCCGCCAGTTGTCCTGGAAATAGAACGCGTAGGAAACATTGTTCCAGTGCCCATTGTCCTTTACCGCGTCCTCGGAGTAGGAATTGGCATAGCCCAGAAGGAAATCAGCAAAGTCATTGCCGGTATAGAAGCCATTGAAGCCGAAGTTGCCCTGAGTGCTGGCAAACAAGTCCTGGACTTTTTTGTAGAGCGCCCAACTTCCACCGAACTTAAATTGATGCGCTCCTTTGGTCCATGCCACGTCATCTCGGAACTGGTAATCGTCCGCCACGTTAACCCACGGCGTCCAGTTGGAACTATATTGAGCTCCCGTCGCCTGGCTCAGGTTGATCGTGGGAATGCGGTTCAATGCATTCGGTCCCGAAAACACCCGGTTAAAATTGAACCCCGAAGGTGCCGCGACCAAACCGTTCGGAATAATATTGATGCGGTTTCCGTTGTAGTTGAACGAAGCCTCGTTTAGAAGCCTCGGGCTGATGGCATAAGTTGTGTGAACGACGGCGCTGTACGAGGGGTTGCCGAAAGTGTTTCCGATTGTGGGCACGTTATCGCCGCTCCACTGCGTCGTTCCGTAGCCCTGTGAAACCTGCTCTGAAATCCAGTGTCCGAAGACGGAAAACTTATCCGTGAACTGATGATCCACACGAGCGATTTCTTCACGCACGTTCGTGGGAGAATTGTTTCCACCCTGGAACTGTGCGCCGTTGGTGGGAGCGGGAAAGATACCGGCGCCAAGAAGCGCCTGCGCGTTGGGGTCAAGCAGGCTTGCCGGAATCGCATTGCCCGTAAACGGAACAGCTGTGGTGACCGCACCCGTGGAGTCACAGGTACTAAGTACCTGACCAGCGGCGGTAAATTGCGCCGCCAAGTTGGCTGAAACCTGACTGGCACAGGGTGTGTGCGGGGTGAACGTGCTAGTGGCAAAATCTCCGCCGTACGTGCTCGGCAAGGGAACAGTCCGGTTGAGAGTTTGGCCCGCAATCAGACTGCGCCATTCCATGTTGTAAAAGAAAAATGTGGGATGGCTCTTCCACAGGGGAACCTGGCCGCTGGCGTTGAAGCCGTAGGTATTGAAACGAAGCTCAGCCACCGGCGCAGGAGACTGGTTGAAGTAGTTGCGCGCGTCGAGGGCATCGTTACGTCCGAACCACCACGCACCGGCATGAAACTGTTTGCCGCCGGAACGGATCACCGAGGTGATCGTGGCCGCTGACGAGAGGCCGTATTCCGCGCTGTAATTGGAAGTGAGTGCCCGAAATTCGGCGATGGCGTCGATCGAAGGCATGACGCTGGAACCGCCGCCACCACCGCGATCATCATCTTCGCCGCCATCGATCAGATAGATGTTGTGGCCTTCACGCAGGCCGTTGAAGCTCACATTAGCGTCTCCGCCAGCCGATGTCGGAGTTTGAAAATCTCCCTGCAGGCTGGAAGCGCCAGGCGTTAACGCGGACAGAGTGTACATGCTGCGTCCGTTTGTGGCGAGCTGTGTGACCTGCTGTCCGGTAATGACATCGCTCACTTCACCAGACTCAGATTGCACTCGAATGGCATTGGCTTCGACAGTGATATTCTCGCTGGTCGCGCCTACCTTCATATCGAAGTCGATACGAGTGCGATCGCCAACGTTCAACACCACGCCATTTTTCTGCGAGACGCTGAATCCCGAGGCTTCGGCCTTGAGGTTGTAGTGACCGATCGCAAGATCGGGAAGCAAGTATTGGCCGGAATCAGTGGCCTTGACGTTCTGCACTCGGCCAGTTTCCACGTGCGTGGCTGTGATGGCTACGTTCGGGACTACAGATCCTGATGGATCGGTAACGGTTCCGACAATGGTGGCCGTTTGAGCGAACGCATAAAACGGCAGGCCAACCATCAAAATGCAGAGAATCAACAAGGGGCGCACCCGCACGTGTTTCGCTGCAAAAGCTAGACTTCCGGCACACCTAGATGAAAAAGACCTCATAGTCTCCATCCCTTCGCGGTTACCAAGCGATTTCCCGAGCTAACATGGCTCCGGTAACGTTAACGCTGTCAGGCTTGTACCTGTATTCGTAGATCACTGTCAAGATTTTTTTTGAGTCGGCGGCTCGTTTCGAGGAATCGGCACCTGCTTTTAGACCAGCCACAAGCGGCTTTCCGGGAGTAGGCAAAGGGTTTGCGCAGTGGTTCGCCACATGCAAAAGATGCCAAACATTGGATTTGGGAACCAGCGATCCGCACACGAACTACAGAATGGCGCGTTCCCGTAAAACGGAATCATCGAACCTGACATCCGCCAACCTCATCTCGCGGAATAAGTTCAAATTCGACGACATGACTACTCCTGGACTCAAATGGACCGTCGGTGGGAGGGGCGATTTGTTCGTCAGATGATCGGCCATTAACCGAACCGCCATCTGGCCCTGGCGATGGGGTTGCTGATAGATCGACGCCGTAATAGTGCCTTTGTGAAAATATGGAGCCATTTCCGCAAACAAATCAGTAGTGATCAGCTTTACTTTTCCCGCCAGGCCATGCGCGCCGAGTGCCCGGCATACGGGAAGACAGTTCACCGTGTTCACGTAAAGTCCGGCGATGGCTGGCGCGCGGCGAAGCAGTTCGAACGTTTTTTGAAAACTTTCGTCCTCGTCTTCGTGGCCTTCAATTACGGTGAAAATTTTTCCTCCGGCGCAATGCTGCGGGAAAGCTTCCGAAAAACCGTCAGTCTTCTTGCGATGGTCTTCCGTGTTCAACATGCCTGCTACTACCGCTACTTGTGCGCCCGGGGGAACAAACTTTCCCATCAATTCGCCGGCCAGACAGCCGTTGAGTCGCGGTTCCACACACACGATGCTGGATCGCCGGCTCTTCGGGGCATCCGTGGAGACGCAGACTACACGAATTCCCTTTTCCTCTGCCGCATCAATCAGCGGCTTAAGCCCTTCTGGATTTCCTGCGGTGAGAACGATCCCGTTGACGCCGCTATCTGCAAGTTCCATGAACGCTTCGGTATCGCGCTCTCCCAAAACCTGAACCGGCCGAGTAATAATGTTGATTCCGAGTTGAGCTACGCGCCGCGATTCATCGAGGACTCCGCTCCAAAGTTGGTCGTAGAAGAAATGGATCTCGCGTGGAACGCACACTCCAATGGACGCGCTGGCTCGCGCGACGGACAGGGCGCGTGCAGCAAGATTTGGCGTATAGCCGATCTGTCGAGCGACCTGCAAAATTCTGTGCCGGGTTGATTCCCTGATGCCTCCGCGTCCATGCAATGCGCGATCCACCGTTCCAATCGAAACGTTGGCCAACTCCGCGATCAAATGGATGCCGCGTCTTTCCTTCTTCATTCGCATATCACCGGGGAAGCGCACGCGCACTCAACCTCAGTTCATCGATCGCCAGCTTGGGTTCCGGTCGCTATCATCTTACTTGAGGGAACGGCCTGGCAGCGGCGAAGTCGATTTTGTCCCATCCGTGTACGTTCACGATGCTATACTCCAACGCGATTTGCGTCGATCGCAGTTTTGCAAAATGAGTGTCTAAGGAGCAACTTTCGGATGCGTCCTCACTCCCAGCGAATTGTACCGGTCCCCGTTCTCGCTCTTTTATGTGTGGCATTGCTAGCGTCAACACTTCCAAATTTAACCGCACAAACCGCCACCTCTGCCACTGATATGCCGTATATGGATTCGTCTAGGCCCATTGATGTTCGCGTGGACGATCTGATTTCCCGCATGACACTCGAGGAGAAAGTGTCGCAGCTCGCCAACCAATCCCGGGCCATTCCGCGTCTGCAGGTCCCTGAATACGACTGGTGGAGTGAGGCTCTGCATGGCGTAGCCCGGGCAGGAACAGCAACGGTTTTTCCCGAACCAATCGGCCTGGCCGCGACCTTCGATCCCTCGTTGATTCATGAAATGGCTACCGCGATTGGACGCGAGGCCAGAGCCAAGCACAACCAGGCGGTCCAGGCGGGAAGGCGCGACATTTATGAAGGCCTGGATTTCTGGTCGCCCAACATCAATATCTTCCGCGATCCGCGGTGGGGACGCGGACAGGAAACCTACGGGGAAGATCCGTTTCTCACAGGTCGAATGGGTATCGCTTTTGTCACCGGCTTACAAGGTGATGATCCGAAATATTTCCAGGTCATCTCCACACCCAAACACTTTGCGGTTCACAGCGGACCGGAGTTGTCGCGGCACTCAGTGAACGTCGACGTTTCAAAGCATGACATGGAAGATACCTACTTGCCCGCCTTTCGGGCTGCCGTCACGGAAGGAAAAGCGGGGTCGGTGATGTGCGCATACAACCGCGTCAATGGTGAACCAGCGTGC
The DNA here is from genome assembly GCA_963733545.1 of Terriglobia bacterium. GTDB lineage: Bacteria > Acidobacteriota > Terriglobia > Terriglobales > Acidobacteriaceae > JAIQFF01. The sequence continues at coordinate 98,134 of CAVTDQ010000007.1, read as the reverse complement.
GCGAATGCGTTTCTGCTTGAGGACATGTTGCGTACCGCCTGGAAGTTTAACGGCTATGTGGTGTCAGATTGCGATGCGGTCGCTGACATCCAGCGCGGACATCACTTCACGCCCACGATGGCGGAAGCCGCTGCCATTTCGCTAAAGCGCGGCACCGACAACGACTGCGCGGACTTCGGGCAGAAGGCGGTCGACAATTCAGATTATGTGAAGTATCTGGATGCAGTCCAACAAGGTTTCCTGACGGAAAAAGAGATCGATGTAACCCTGAAGCGGCTCTTCACGGCGCGTTTCCGGTTAGGATTGTTTGATCCCAGCGAGGCGGTCAAGTACGCGCAGATTCCCACTTCCGAAATCGATAGCGACGCGCACCGCCAACTTGCGCTGAAAACAGCACGCGAGTCGATGGTGTTGTTAAAAAACGACGGTGTGTTGCCACTTGGTTCGGGGATCAGAAAAATAGCAGTTGTGGGGCCACTCGCCTCAGCCTTTCATGTCCTGGAAGGCAATTACAGTGGCACACCATCGCGCGCCACAACCGCCCTCGAGGGCATTCGCAAGCAATTCGCCGGCGTCCAAATTTCCTACTCGCCGGGGACAAACTTTCTTCTCGAAGATGTCGCTGTGCCGCCCTCTGCTCTTGTAACACCCGACGGAAAACCAGGTCTTAAGGCTGAGTATTTTTCGGATCCGCTCTTTAAAGGTTCGCCGGAGTTAGTTCGGGCAGAAAAAGATGTGAATTATGAGTTTGCTCCGGGCACAACCACAAAAACAAAAATCTATGCAGTGCGCTGGACCGGCTTCCTCACGGCCTCAGAGTCCGGCACATACCGTCTTGGCTTAGACGGCAGTCTCGACCGGCTTTGGCTGGATGGGAAAATGATTGTTGACGATCCCAAAAGTCACGACTCCAGGCCTGCGGTCGCAGAAGTAATGTTGGAAAAGGGCCGTCGTCACGAACTTAAAATCGAGTATTTTCAGGGGCGTGCGCGGGGTGTGAAGCTGGTATGGACACGTCTGGCTCCCGATCCGAAAGCTGACGCTGTTGAGGCAGCCAAGCAAGCAGATGTAGTCATCGCTGTGGTCGGAATCACGTCAAATCTCGAGGGCGAAGAGATGGAAGTGGCAGTCCCCGGATTCAAGGGCGGAGACCGTACCAATCTCGATTTGCCGCAGCAAGAAGAAGATCTTTTGGAGGCCGTGAAAACCAGTGGTAAGCCGTTAGTGGTCGTGCTTATGAATGGCAGCGCGCTCGCCGTGAATTGGGCGAATGAAAACGCGAACGCGATCATCGACGCCTGGTATGCAGGCGAGGAGGGTGGAACCGCGATCGCACAAACCCTGACCGGACTGAATAATCCGGCAGGCCGCTTGCCGGTGACCTTCTATAAGAGTGTCGATCAGTTACCCCCATTCGAAGATTACTCGATGAGAAACCGGACGTACCGCTACTTTGAAGGTCAACCTTTATATCCTTTTGGTTATGGGTTGAGTTATTCAAAGTTCGAATACAGCAACCTGAAGTTGTCCGCGACTACGGTGAACGCAGGTGATCCTCTTGAAGTCGACGCTGATGTTAAAAATGCAAGCGAGCGCGGCGGCGAGGAAGTAGTCGAGTTGTACCTGATTTTCCCAAAGGTTCCTGGCGCACCTAAACATGCCCTCCGCGCAGCCACGCGCATCAGTCTGGCGGGCGGCGAAACTCATCACGTCCATTTCACGCTCGATGCCCGCGACCTCAGTGGAGTCGACAGTAATGGGGACAGGATTGTCGCTGCGGGATCCTATCGCATAAGCGTCGGAGGTGGGCAACCCGGAACCGCGGCTTCCCAGACAGAAACGGAGTTTGCCATCAACGGCGAGCAAAGACTCCCAGAGTAGCTCACAATACCGTTATGTCATCGGCGGCTTTGTATGCCTTGATCTTCCCCTTGTTGCGTTCGGTGGCCATGCTGTCGATTCTGTTTTTCGCGACAGTTGGCCACTCGCAGGAGCCGAACCCTAAACCACCGGCGCCCGCCGGTGGCGGCGTTTCCACCGGCGCCGCACACGCGGCCATCAAAGACTCCCAGTCTCGCCCGATCACAGCCGGCGGCTTCGTGGACAATGCTCCCGTCGTATTCGAAGACATCACCAAACAGGCCGGCCTCGATAAATTTCACCATCGCTCTGGGACTTCCAAAAAAGAATCGATCATTGAAACTCCGGGGTCAGGGGTGGCGTTGCTCGACTACGACAACGATGGTTGGCTCGATATCTACCTTGTGAACGGATCAACTCTGGCCGCGTTTAAAGGCAGTGAACCGCCGCCACGGGCCATGCTCTTCCACAATAATCACGACGGCACTTTTACCGACGTCACCGAAAAGGCAGGCGTGGCTAATGAACGATGGGGCTTTGGTGTTGCCGTCGGTGACTACGACAATGACGGCTGGCCCGACATTTATGTCGCCAACTTCGGCAAAAACCGGCTGTATCACAACAATCACGACGGCACCTTTACCGATGTCGCCGAGAAGGCTGGCGTAACCCTGGGAGGCTGGTCCGCGGGGCCGACATGGGGCGACTACGACCATGACGGGTTCCTCGACTTGTTCGTGCCCGGTTACGTAAACTTCGACGCCGACCATCCGCCCATCGCGGGGCAAGGCAAGATTCCACCGAACTTCTGTCAATTTCGGGGAATCGCGGTGATGTGTGGGCCACGAGGCTTGCCGGGTGAACACGATCACTTATTTCACAACAATGGCGACGGGACGTTTACCGATGTCAGTGTGAAAGCCGGAGTGTCCGACCCGGATGGCTACTACGGTCTTGCTGCGGTTTTCGTGGATGTCGACGATGACGGCTGGGTTGACCTGGCTGTGGCCAACGATTCCACACCAAACTATCTTTACCGTAACCGGCACAACGGGACGTTTGAAGACGTGGGGTATGCGTCTGGATTTGCGCTGAGCGAGGATGGGCGTGAGCAGGCCTCGATGGCAATCGGCGTGGGCGACTACGATCGCGATGGCAAAGTTGACCTATTCACAACAACTTTTTCGGATGATTACAAAACGCTCTACCGCAACGAAGGAGGCGGCAATTTTTCGGACGTCACCTATCGATCTGGCCTTGGCGAAACAACTGTGCCGTTTCTCGCTTGGGGCGCCGGCTTCCTCGATTTTGACAATGACGGCTTGCTGGATATTTTTATCGCCAACGGACACGTCTATCCGGAGGTGGACAGGCAAGACTGGGGTACCACCTGGGCGGAACGACCCCAGTTGTTTCGCAATCTCGATGGAATCAAGTTTCAGGAGGTCCCACCTGCCACCGGCAGTGGGCTTGCAGATGTGATTACCGGAAGGGGCGCGGCTTTCGGAGATCTTTTCAACGATGGGCACATTGATGTGGTCATCAACAATATTGATTCCACCCCTTCGATCCTCCGCAATGTGATCAAAAACGGCAACCATTGGTTAACACTGAAGCTCGTAGGTGGGCCAAAAAGCCCGCGCGACGCGGTGGGCACAAAGATTTTTCTGACCGCGGGGGGCGTCCGGCAGCGCGCTGATGTATTCAGCGGCGGAAGTTACGGTTCGAGTTCCGATGAGCGCGCTCACTTTGGGCTAGGCCCTGCAACTCAAATAGAAAAAATCGAGATTCAGTGGCCGAGCGGCCTGAAACAACTGGTCGAGGCAAAGCACGTCGATCAGATCATTACCATCGAAGAGGGGAAAATCCCGGCCGCGCAAAAATAAGCTCCCTGCTTCGGTCATCAATGAGTAATTAAAGAAACGTGCGACGGTCATTGCATGGCTGGGTGCGCTGAAAGCGAAATCCGTGTACGTTCACGTTAGCCGACCGAAAACCGGGACCGAAGACCTCGTCAGCGGACGCCGGTGAGAATGTCGACGGTGAGCTGGTCCAGTTGTTCATAGGGCAATCGCTTCCCGGTGATGGCATCCTTGTCAAAAACGTGGGCCAGCAAGGCTGCGGACCCTGCCTTGGTGTACCGGCTTGTTTCTGGAATGGCATTGCCGTTGGCGGAGAGCTCCTTGAGAACGGCCTGGATCTCCAGGTCGGCATTCCAGCGGGCTGCCTTTTCTTTCAGAATCAGGTAGGTCCGCATACAACCGCGTGCAAAATCCTTTACCCCTTCATAGTCCTCAGTGCGATAAGCATGGGCATCAAAGTGGCGCGAGCCCTGATATCCGACGTCTTCGAGAAACTTGACCAGCCAGAATGCAGATTTCAGATTGGCTGAACCAAATCGCAGATCCTGGTCATAGCGTCCAGGCACCTGGTCGTTAAGGTCGATGTGGAAGAGTTTGCCGGCGTCCCAGGCTTGCGCTACGGCATGAGTGAAGTTCAAACCAGCCATGTGCTCGTGCGCGAGTTCGGGGTTGACGCCAACCATTTCGGGATGATCGAGGGTGGGGATGAAACCCAGATAGTGTCCGGTTGTCGCCATGTAGATGTCGCCACGGGGTTCGTTGGGTTTCGCTTCCAAAGCAAATTTGAAATCGTATCCGCGGTCGATATTGTACTCACACAGGTAGTTGACTGCCTCGCGCAAGCGCTTTACAGCTTCATCCGGACGGCGGCAGGCATCGGTCTCCACCCCTTCACGGCCGCCCCACAAGACGAAAATCTTTGCCCCAAGTTCTGCCCCCAGGTCCATCGCACGCATGGTCTTTTGCAGGGCGTAGGCTCGGACTTCAGGGTCGTTTGCAGTGAAAGCACCGTCGCGAAAAACAGGGTGGAAGAACAACGAGACTGTAGCCATGGGCACGACAAGTCCGCTTTGTTTGCATGCCTTGCTGAACTCGCCGACGATTTGGCTCCGCTCGGCCGGAGTGGCATCGATGGGCACGAGGTCATTGTCGTGCAGATTGACTCCCCATGCGCCCACCTCCGCAAGCAGAGACACCAGCTCCACAGGTGACTTCAGCGGACGTACCGTGTCTCCAAATGGATCGCGCCCGCGATTTCCCACAGTCCACAATCCAAACGTAAACTTATGTTCAGGACGAGGTTGATACAAACCGTCGCTGCCTTTCATCAAGACCCCCTATTGTTCTGATCCGGTTCGATCGAAAACTGACAGGATCGCCGGATACATCCGGCGGTATGTCGCGTAATTCGCATTCATTTGCTCCACAACTGCCGGTTGCGGGGCCACACGTTGAGCGACCTTCACGACATCATCGCAGGCAGCGTCAACCGAAGTCCACAAGCCGGCACCCACCCCAGCAAGAATTGCTGCGCCATAGGCGGCTCCTTCTTCCGCTTCCAAAATTTCAACTTCACGACCATAAACGTCCGCCTGGATCTGCCGCCACAACGCCGAACGGGCTCCGCCACCGCCCAAACGAATATTTCGCACCGGAACGCCCATCCCGGCGATAAGCGTAAACGAATCCCTCAAACTGAATGCCACTCCCTCCAGAATCGCGCGGACAATATGTCCGCGAGTGTGAGACGCCGTCAGCCCGATCAGAGCAGCCCGCGCTTTCGGGTCAAGATGGGGAGTGCGCTCGCCCATCAGGTACGGCGCCCATAAAAGGCCATCGGACCCTGGCGGAACAGCGGCTGCTTCTGTAGTGAGGTGCTCGTAAGGTTCTCGACTGTTCGAGTTCGACACACCGAAGTTGTCACGGAACCATCGCAAGGAAAGGCCTGCCGCTTGCGTCACACCCATAACGTGCCAACGACCAGGCACGGCATGACAAAAAGTGTGCAGTCTGCCCTTCGCATCGAGAGCTGGACAGTCGGTTGCGGCAAACACCACGCCCGATGTGCCGATGGTTACACTCACCGCTCCTGGCGTCGCAATTCCCATACCTACCGCACCGGCAGCCTGATCCCCAGCGCCAACCACAACCGGCGTGCCCTCCGGCAATCCCGTAGCTCTCGCCCCGGATGCCGAAACTCTTCCGCAAATTTCGGGCGACTCGAACAGCTTTGGCAGCAGAGACTTTTCTATTTCCGCAGCTTCCAACACTTCATCGGACCACCGGCGATGCGACACATCAAGCATCAAAGTCCCGGATGCGTCCGCCATATCAGTGGCTCGTTCACCGGTAAGGCGAAAGCGAACGTAATCTTTGGGAAGCATGACTGAGCGCACGCGCTTCCAATTCTCCGGCTCATTTTCCCGAACCCACAAGAGCTTGGTCAGCGTGAAATTGGGAAGCGCAGGATTGCAGGTAAGCCGAATGAGCGCTTGGGTGCCGATTTTCTCGGTGAGATCGCGGCACTGCTTCTCAGTACGGACATCGCACCAGATCAATGCGGGACGCACAACCTCGTCCGACGCGTCCAGCATGACGGCGCCGTGCATCTGTCCGGAGAATCCGACGCAACCGATTTGATCGCCAGGTAAAGCTGCATCAGCCAGGGCCTTTCCCACCGCAATCCGACACGCTCGCCACCAGTCCTGGGGATTCTGTTCAGCCCAGCCAATTTGGGGCGACGCAAAAGCCTCGTGCTCTTCAATAGCCGATGCGAGAATGCCTCCATTCTCGTCAACAACTACGACACGAGTGCCGCCGGTCCCGACATCAATTCCGACAACATGCTTTCGCATCCTCTTAATCCCGCTGCGCGGGCAAAATATGTTGACCCGGCCGATGTATTGGAATTGCGCAACCGATGACTTCACAAAATGGGTTCAGGAAACCTGAGACTTGGAGGGCGGCGAAGGCTGGAAGGAAAACTCCGAAAAAGAAAACAAACAGATCACCTATAGGCCGCATAAGGGGGTAAAGTCTGTCCGGAGGCTGTCGTTTAAACCGTGTACGTTAACGACATATATTACCACGCGAACAAGAGATTGCAAGGACGAGGTGACGACCGCGCTGGGCATGAGCTTAGCCGCTTTTGGCATTGTCACCCTCTAGTATGACGCGTTCCTCTCCACTCTCGCTCGCGAAGCAATGCCGAATCTGGATGATCGAGGGCAATCTCAACGCATGGAACTGCGCGTCCCGGATGCTGGCTTGAAAGATCTGGCTTCACACTCTTCAGGCATTCCCGCAACGTCCTGGCCTTTACGGTGTTTAGAAATCGTTTACTAAGGCTGTTTAGGAACCGCGTTGCGGCGAGGACAAGACGAACTACAGGTCAGAACCCAGCTTCCGCTCAGATTCCATTCGCCAGGTGGTAGTACGTTTCATTCCACCTGAGCTGATTCACAAAGTCTGAAGTCTCGGTCTTGTGGTCGATCAATAAAAACTCGATGCCCGCCATATCCGCGAAATTCTCAAAGTACTCCGGGGTCAAGGAACGGCTCAGAACCGTGTGATGCGCACCACCCGCCAGAATCCAGGCAGTCGCGGCAACTTTCAGGTTGGGCTCGGGTCTCCAGACCGCCCTCGCGACGGGTAACTTCGTGAGAGGATGCTCGGGCTGAATCAGGTTTACCTGATTGACAATCAATCGGAAGCGATTACCCAGGTCGACTACAGATGCGTTCACCGCCTTGCCGCTGGCAGCGGTGAAGACCAACCGCACCGGGTCGGCTTTACCGCCGATCGAAAGAGGATGGATTTCGGCGGAGGGCCGTTCGCTCGTGAGCGACGGACATACCTCCAGCATATGTGCCCCCAGCACCTGGCCGCCATTTGTCAGGTGATAGGTGTAGTCTTCCATGAAGGAGGCGCCGCCTTCCAGTCCTACGCTCATGACCTTCGCGGCGCGCACCAGAGCAGCTGTTTTCCAGTCACCCTCCGCCCCAAAACCATAACCATCGGCCATCAGGCGTTGCACGGCGATGCCTGGAAGTTGGGTCAAGCCGCACAAGTCTTCGAATGTATCCGTGAACGCGTGCGATCCGGTTTCTTCCAGAAAGCGGCGTAGTCCGAGTTCGATCCTGGCGGCATCACGCATGGATTGACGTTGGCGTCCACCCTCGCGAAGCGAATCCACCACCTGGTACGACTCATCGTATTCATCCGTGAGCTGCTTGATTTCCGTATCTGTCACTTGCTCGATACGGTTCACTAATTCGCCCACCCCGTAACCATTCACCGTGTAGCGCAGTTTGATTCCAGCCTCGACTTTGTCGCCATCGGTCACGGCGACGTCACGCATGTTATCGCCCAAGCGAGCGACCTTTAGATGTCGTGCATCGTGCCAGGCGCAACCTGCCCGTAGCCAGGCCCCCATCTCAGTATGAAGCGCAGCATCCTGCCAGAATCCGACGATGACTTTGCGCCGTAGCCGCATCCGTGACCCGATGAATCCGAACTCGCGATCCCCATGGGCGGACTGATTCAAATTCATGAAATCCATGTCTATCGTTGACCACGGCAACTCCTGGTTGAATTGGGTGTGAAGATGCAGGAGTGGCTTTGTCAGTTCTTTAAGACCGGAAATCCACATACGAGCTGGCGAGAAAGTGTGCATCCAAGCAATCACGCCAACGCAATTGCCCGCCCGGTTGGCGTCCAGGCACAATTCGAAAATCGATTCAGCATTGGTCAAAATCGGTTTCGCGACAACCTTAACCGGTATATCGCGGGATGCGTTGAATGCTTGCGCGATAGTAGTAGCGTGCTCCTCCACCTTCTTCAGCGTTTCCGGCCCATAGAGATGCTGACTGCCCGTAACAAACCATGCCTCCAGGTTGCCAAGATCAATCATTTGCACCTCTGCTCTTCAAATGCGCCTGCGGAATCTACTTTCCCGCTTCGCTTCAGAGACGGTGAGTTATGGGCCATAGGAGTAAACGTTTCCTGCGAATGTAATCTAGTCGTTCGTCAAGTGCTCTGTAAAGAACGGCGGTTGGTAGAAGACTCACTTGTCGAAGTTTGAAATGGTCTCGCCAAAGCTTTCGTCGTGCAGTTCCATGAACGGAATTCGATCTAGGCGACGGCGCGCTGCTTTTGCACTGACTCCGCAATCCGAATCAATGTCGGCAGCGCCCCGGCCAGTGGATGCTTGCCAGGCTCCCCGAGCGCGAAGTAGAGGTCGCGATATAGCTGGTAGAGTTCCTCGTATACCTGCTCGGCCTTCGGGTCAGGTTCGTAGACTTTGTGGGGTGGGCATATTTTGTCCTGAGCCTCTTCGATGGACTTGAACGTTCCCGCTGCAAGGAAGGCGAAGATAGCAGAGCCTAGGCTAACGATACTCTTTGCCGGAACGAGAACGGGGCGTCTGAGAATGTTGGCGTAAATGCGGTTGAGCGCGTCATTCTTCTGCGGAATCCCCCCCGCGTTGATAACGCGCTTGATATGTACTCCATTGCTGGCCATGCGATCGAATATGATGCGGGTGTGAAAGGCTGTGCCTTCGATCGCGGCGAAGAGTTCATCCTGCGCTGTGCTGAGTAAATTCCATCCTAGCGTTACTCCGCGCAGGTTGGGATTGACAAGTACCGTTCGGTCGCCGTTATCCCAAGTGAGACGAAGCAGACCGGTTTGACCAGCTACATATTCTTCAAGTCCCCTGCTGAGTGTCTGTACGTCGGAGCCGGCTCGTGTGGCGATCGCGTTGAAGATGTCCCCGACGGCAGAGAGACCAGCTTCGATGCCGGTGCGCTTCGGATGAACACTCCCCTTCACAACTCCGCAAACGCCAGGTACTAGATTGATCGATGGCGTAATACCGATAATGCAGGTCGAAGTTCCAATCACATTGACCATGTCGTCCGTACGGCAGCCGGCGCCTATCGCATCCCAATGGGCGTCGAAGGCACCGACCGGGATAGGGATTCCAGCCCTCAGTCCCAGTTGTTGGGCCCAGTATGGTGAGAGCCTTCCGGCTATCTGGTCGGAGGTCGCATAGTCCCCATCCAATTTCTCGCGAATGCCTGTCAGGAGTGGATCCACCTTGACAAGGAACTGCTCCGACGGAAGGCCGCCAAGAGCGGCGTTCCAGAGCCACTTGTGCCCCATCGCGCAGATGCTGCGCTTCACCTTTTTGGTGTCGGAAATGCCGCAAAGCGTCGCGGCCACCATATCGCAATGTTCAAAGGCCGAGGCAAACTGCGAACGTTCGTCCGGATTGTGGCGCAGCCAATGCAGAAGCTTGGAAAAGCCCCACTCGGACGAGTAAACACCGCCGCACCACTGAATCGCCTCTAGGCCTTCGCGGTGAGCCGCCTCGGTGATCTCTGCCGCCTCGCCCTTCGCGCGATGATCGCACCATAAATAGTATTCGCCGATGGGCTCAAGATTCTTGTTAACCGGAATAACCGAAGAGCCGGTCGTGTCCAGGGCAATAGCTTCCACCTGGTCGCCCGTGACCCCAGCGCATTTCACTGCCTCGCGGGCAGCCGCGGAGAGGGCACGCATGTGGTCCGAGTGGGATTGCGTGGCATATTCGGGATCGTCGCGTTTGCGATGAAGGGGATATTCGGCAACCGCAGAAGCAAGCACTCCCTGTTCGCTATCGACAATGGAGACGCGAACGCTGAGTGTCCCGAAGTCAACACCTGCCACAATCGCCATCAGCAATCTCCGCCCTTGGCGTCAACGAACACGCTTGCCACCACCACTGCCCAGAATACAGGCCGCTGATAGAGAGGGACTTCGGCTTCTTGAGGAATCGGCGTCGCGCGGGTCTGCGAGGAACAGAGCCAAGCCTGAAATCATTTCTGTCCCTTCTTCTGCCCGTAGTATGCGCGCGTGCCGTGCTTCCTTAGGTAATGCTTGTCATGAAGAGTGCGCCCTATCGGCTCCGCCCGTTCGTTAATGCCGACCGTAAAGAAGGCCAGGCGGGCAACCGCCTCCAGGATCGCTGCATGGTGTGCCGCTTCCCTGGCATCTTGACCCCAGCAAAACGGACCGTGGTTCGCGACCAGAACTGCCGGGATGGCTGCGTGGTCGATTTTCTGAAACGCCCGTACGATCGCATGGCCCGTATTGAGTTCGTAGTCGGCGTCAATTTCAGGATCGGCCATCATCTCGGTAACCGGCACGGGTCCGTGAAAGTAGTCAGCGTGCGTCGTACCAAAACAAGGAATGGAGCGGCGAGCCTGCCCCCACGCAGTGGCGTATTCCGAATGGGTATGGGCGACGCCGCCAATAGTCGGAAAAGCATGATACAAAGCCAGATGGGTTGGAAGATCAGAGGAGGGACGCAGTTTACCTTCGATTATCTTCCCGGCAAGATCGGTAACTACCATATGGGCCGGCTTCATGGAATCGTAGGGCACACCACTCGGTTTAATGACCACCAGGCCCTTCTCGCGAGTGATACCACTGACATTTCCGAACGTAAATAGAACTAACCCTTGCCGAACTAAGTCGAGGTTGGCTTGCAACACGTTTTTGCGCAACTCCGGCAGCAGCATCGATGAAAGATCCTACAGAAAAGTTAAAAAAACGGAGCAATCGTTTACCACGTCCCGTGAAACTAGAGCAGCCACGCCATTCTTGTCAAACTCATACTCGGATCCGATAGGGGTCTTCTGCCGAGTATGTGCTACAGACTAATCTGGTCTTGCGTCAATCCACGGGCATGATTCAATCGCCGGGAAACGGATCAAGTAAATCGCTGGCAAAGGTGGCCCTGGGAATTCCGGCGGGGATGTTGTGGGTCCAATCTGCCTGACGTTGGATTGTTGGAATCTGGCCCTTTGGCAACATTGTCGTCGAAATGGTCATGATCTGTCCTGACGCCAGAACAGGCCTGGCTCGTGCTACTCCCTGTGAACACCCCCTGCTCAATTTGCCGGAACGGGAGTGGGAAGGCCCATATGGGCGCGCAATTCTTGCCAGTGCGCAATAACTCGGGGATCGCGCGAAATATCGGCAGCCCGGTGGAGCGACTCTTCGGCCTTCACCAGATCGCTGAGTTGAACGTAGCAGTCGCCTAGACCCGCCCACGCATACCAGTCTTGCGGATAGTCGCTCGTCACCTTCTCGAACACCGGTAACGCCTCGCTGCAGCGCCCTTCCTCATCCAGTTTCAAAGCCGCCTGGACATGCGTATCTGCAAGGTGTCGCGCCACCGGACCGTTTCGTGGTGCAAGTTCATGCGCGATCGTAAATAGTGTGGCATCGTCTTTCCACTGTTTCTCCTGCACGAACGTCAACGCGGCAAACACAATTGCCAGCACTCCACCTGCGATTAACAAGAATGGTCTCAACTTTCCAGCGATGCGGAAAAAAGTGGAGAGCAGCAGCATCAATCCTGCCAAAGGCAAATAGGTATATCGGCCGTGCAGGAAATCATCGGGATTTAACGCATTCAAATTCAACGTGAGAAGAAGCGGTAAGATGAGCAGCAGGGTTCCTGAAGCGAACGCCATCTTCACGCCACGCGCTTCGTGCTGTTCCAGATCCCGTCGAGCCTTCGTCCATCCCCAGAACACTGTTCCCGACAACATTACGATCGCGCAAACCACGCACAGCAGTGGCAACAGCACGCCACGCAAGGAAAACGCATCGACCAACGTTGGGTCAGCAAATGAATACGACCGGACTGGCCACAGCACCACCCTCAGGTAAAACCAGAGTGTTGCCGGCCAGGAAAGCGTTAGGGTACTCCAGGACAAATGTTGCGTGGCGACGTCCAACCTGCTCCCGAGAGCTTTGAACCGCATGCCCAGATACAGCACCGTGACGCAGACGAAAGGAGCGAGGTTTCGAGACAGCCCGGAAAAACCACCGCTGGCATTGGCATCCTGAACTCGACCCTTCGGCAAATCGAGGCTCGGTTTTGCGCACAGGTGCAAGGCGATAATCACAGCAGGAAATACGATCGCTGTCTCCTTGGTCAGGAGGGCCGCGAAATAAGCGGCCAGAGAAGCAGCGAGCCAGGCGATCGAACGCGGTCGTGTCTTTCGGTCCGTTTTTCGTGCTTTTTTTCGCAACGTCTGTACCGCGGGACGAGGGTTTCCATCGAGGTATCTCAGATAGCAAAGCAGGGATCCCAACAGTCCAGCCGACATCAAAGGGTCAGGAACGGTAACCCAGCTCACGGATTCAGTGTGCGCTGGATGCAGAGCGAACAAGGTCGCTATCAAGAGCGCAAAGGCCGAATCCTGAAGCAGCTTCCACGCCAGCATCCCCAGTAAGGCCGCAACCGCGACGTGCTTCGCAATGCTCAGCAGATGCCATCCCCACGGAGACAATTCGCTCAGCACGAAATTGATCCTCATCCATAGAAGAAATACGGGGCGGTAAAAGCTCGGCGGGCCTCCGGTGAATTGCGCCCACACGAAATTCGTAAAATAGTCCCAGATGTGCCCCGATTCCTGAATCCTCGGGTCGGCGACAAAACGGTGGTCGTCGAGGACAAATTGAAAATCCAATGACCGGCTGTAGACCGCGAAGACGAAACAAATGCAACATAAAGCTAATGCGAAGAAGATTCGAGGGGAGGGCGGCTGTGCCCGCTGGGACTGGCATGAGCCAAGTCGGAAGGGCTCTTTGTTGGTCGGCATCAGTGGGAAATTCTCTCACAGGGCAGGACCGAGTGAAGCAACCTAAGCCTGGCTATGCCAGGGCAGTCAATTGGCGATGAATTGCCATTACTCAAACCCGGTTTTATCTACTCTGCTTGGAAACCTCGTGCCTTAGGAACGAACAGCGCCCGCAGACTCTGCTGTCATATCATGTTGGAGCATAGGAGCAGTATCAATCCCAATCTATGTTCACGCGAATCAGAGTTTGTCTCCTCTTCGCCCTGACCTTGGCCCCCGGCGCTTCCGGCGCCGATTTTGCCATGAAGGTGAATGACAAGAATTACCTCGATACTCAAGGTTTCAGCGTTTTTCTCTACGACAGCACCTACCATCCGGTTTTTGTGGACCAAAAGAACACGGCCATGGAGATGATTCTCCACGGGCAGCGCATCGCCACCAACGGCGACGTGCGCCTGATGCCGACGCCGGAGCAGTGGGACCTGGTGGCAACCCTGAAAGGTCGGCATGCCGACAAGGCGGACAGCCGGCTCAGCGCCGACCTCGCTTTCCCGACGTTCGACTTGAGTTACACACTGGAAGTGGCAGCGGAGCCTGGCGGCGTGCAGGTCAGCATCAATCTCGATAAACCACTACCGGAGAAATTGGCGGGGCGGGCGGGCTTCAACCTGGAGTTCCTGCCCTCGATCTACATGGGCAAGGCGTACCTGGTAGACGGGAACAGGGCCGGCATCTTCCCGCGTACGCCTAACGATCCGATGATGAAGGTTTTGCCCCTGCCTGATGAACCGAAAAAGGCGTACTACCTGGAGGACTGGGATAAGGCCAAAGGATTCACTCAGCCGCTACCATTCGCCGAAGGCAAGAGCATCATCCTGGGGGTTGACGACACGATGGCCCGGGTGAATGTCGTATCGGACACTGCCAACCTGATGCTGTTTGATGGACGCGATCGCGCGCAAAATGGCTGGTTCGTGTTGCGTTCGCTGATCCCTTCGGGCAAGACCACTGGCGCCATCGTCTGGCACATCAGGCCCGACGTGATTCCGAATTGGACGCGGGCGCCTATGATCGCGCACAGCCAGGTTGGTTATACGCCGGGCTTCGCAAAAGTGGCGGTGCTCGAACTCGATCCGAAGTACAACGCCTCAAAGACCGCCAGGGTGCTGCGCCTGATGGAAGACGGATCTTACAAGCAGGTGTTCGAGGGTCCGATCACGCCGTCGACACCCTGGCTGCGCTACGTGTATTCGAAATTCGATTTCACCTCCGTGAATGACCCCGGTCTCTATGTTGTCGAGTATGGAGGCCAGCGCACTGCGCCCTTTCCCATCTCAAAGGACGCTTACGCCAACATCTGGCAGGACAGTCTGGATCATCACATTGCGGAGCAGATGGATCACGTTTCCGTTCGCGAAGGTTACCGCGTGTGGCATGGCGCATCGCACCTGGATGATGGCCGTATGGCGCCCGTAGTTGGGGAACAATTCGATGGCTGGAATCAGGTCTCAGCGACGGACGGGAAGTATAAGGGCGGCGATCGCATCCCTGGGATGAACGTGGGCGGCTGGTACGATGCCGGCGATTTCGACCTCGAAGAGCCGGCGCAGCTGAGCGTGATTCAGAGCCTCGCTCTGGCGTATCGCGAATTCAACCTCAAATACGACGAGCTTACCGTGGATGAAGCCGCCCATCAGGTTGAGATGCATCGACCCGATGGCGTGCCGGATACAGTGCAGCAAGTCAAGCATGGCGCACTTCTCATCCTGGCGCAGTTTCACAATATCGGCCACGCCATCCGGGGCACTCACGAGCCCGACCTGCGCCAGTACACACACCTGGGCGATGCAGCGACAAAAACTGACGGCCGCATTTATGATTCGAAGCTCGGCCCGAACGAAGTGAAGGGTGACTACTCCGGCAAGCCGGACGATCGCTGGATCTTCACTACCAACAATCCGTATTTCCAGTGGAATGCCATTGCGGCCCTGGCTGCGGCGGCGGATACGCTGAAAGGCTGGGACGACGCATTCGCCAAAGACTGCCTCGAGACCGCAATCAAAGCATGGAACGACACGAAGGCCCATCCATCGGAGTATCCGACCGGAGGCCCGGGGGTAGCGCCTCCGGCAGCGGCCCCCGTAGGTGGTGTGCTGGCTGCGTCTCAGGGTGTGGTCTCAAGCGCGCAAGGCACTCATAACCCGGGAGGCAACTCGGGCGCTCCGGCAAGCCCCGGCACTACTACACAAACACCTCCGCCGGTCGGCGAGGGCCGTGGCGGATCTGGAGTCGCACTGGACTGGGCTGCGGCTCTGGAGTTGACCATTGCCACGAATGGTGCCGAGCCATACAAATCCCGTCTAAAGGAATTGTTCCCTCAGATGATCACCGCGCAGCAGATGGACCTCCATGGTTGGACGGCAGTCCGGGCATTGCCTTATCTGGACGCGAGCGCGAAAGATCAAATGCGCGAAGCAGTGAAGACATACATAGCGGGTTTGGACCAGCGGTTGGACGCCACCCCGTTCGGCGTGCCCCCCAGCCTCGGCGGTTGGGGCGGATCGGGCGCCGTGGTGGACATGGCCATCCGAATGTATTTTCTGCATAAGATGTTTCCGGATCTCGTAAGTCCCGAATACACACTTCGCGCCGTCAACTACATTCTAGGCACGCATCCGGTTTCGAGCACTTCGTATGTAGCTGGAGTGGGTACGATCTCGAAGACGATGACGTACAGCAACAATCGCGCCGACAATGCTTACATCCCGGGCGCGGTGATTCCGGGATACATCGTCATCAAACCGGATTTTCCGGAGTGTATCGACGACTTCGGATTCTTGTGGTTCGAGGATGAAGCCGTCGTGGCCGGGTCGGCAAGCTGGGTCGTGGCCGGCAACGCCGCGGACGCGATCATTAGGGAGTCGAAGTAGACCCGTAGTAAAAGCGCGGATGCCATCGTGAAGGACGGCCGGAGAGGAATGCGAAAAGATGTGGCCGAGAGCACTGCTTCGAAGTGCTTGCGCTATCATGTCCTTTTTGCAAAGACACTCGTCGACACAAAATCGCGGAGAAGAGGGAAGAACCGATGGCCTTTACATTCGCTCGTGGATCTCAATCCATAATCCGTTCCCCGGTTATTCGTATCGATACTCTCCCAGCGAGGAAAGGATTTTTAACCCAATTCGTCTCGTTCGTTCGTCATTTGTCCCTGGCATCTCCGCCTCAAAAGGTATCGCTTCTTATGCGTGCATTTCTTTTGGTTGTCACTCTGATCGGTATGGCTATCGCCGTGCCGAGAATGGATGCACAAAAAGTCGAGCTGTCGATTGACGCATCCAAACCCGGCGCGAAGATCGACCGCAATCTTTTCGGGCAGTTCGCCGAGCATCTAGGACACGGCATTTACGACGGGATCTGGGTCGGTTCCGATTCCACAATTCCGAATACGCGCGGCATTCGCAACGATGTGGTTGCCGCGCTGAAAATGATTCATGTGCCGAACGTGCGCTGGCCCGGAGGATGCTTCGCCGACGGATATCACTGGCGCGACGGGATCGGGCCGCAGCGAGGGGTGAGGCTGAACCCCGATTGGGGCGGGGTGATCGAGCCGAACACTTTTGGTACGCATGAATTCATGGACTTCATCGGCCAGATCGGTAGCGAGGCTTACGTCTCGGTCAACCTGGGCTCAGGCTCTCCACAGGAAGCGGCGGATTGGCTGGAGTATTTAACCGCCGCGCAGGCAACGACGCTCGAGAAGGAGCGTGCCGCCAACGGGCATCCCGCGCCGTACAAAGTCGCATGGCTCGGGCTGGGCAATGAAAGCTGGGACTGCGGCGGCAACATGACGCCCGAGTATTATCTGGACCGGATGAAGAGTTTCAGTCACTTCGTTCGCAACTACAATCCGGCGCAGACGGAGAAAGACCAAATGCTGAAGATCGCCGTCGGACCTGGCGGCGGCGAACAACGCTGGACTGACTGGACGGAAACCGTCATGAAGGCCTACCAGCAGCACACCTGGAGCTGGGATATTAACGGCCTTTCTCTGCACAACTACACGGTCGTAAAGTGGCCCCCAGCGTTGAAGTCGGTAGGATTCGGAGAAGACGAGTACGCGCAGATTCTCAAGACCACGCTAGACATGGATGACCTGATCAAAAAGCATTCGGCCATCATGGACAAGTACGATCCGCAGAAGAAACTCGCGCTGGTGGTGGATGAATGGGGCGGCTGGTATGCGCCGCTGCCCGGCAGCAATCCAGGCTTTCTCGTACAGCAGAACAGCGTGCGCGACGCAGTACTCGCGGCCCTGAATCTGAACATTTTTGCCCGTCACGCCGACCGCGTACGCGGGGCCAACATCGCACAGATGATCAATGTGCTGCAGGCAATGATAATGACCGACCACGAGAAGATGGTGCTGACGCCGACCTACTACGTTTTCAAAATGTACGTCCCATTCCAGGATTCCACATTCGTCCCCGTTACGTTTGATGCCGGCAGCTACAAGCACGGGGACTTCGCACTGCCACGCGTAGATGCCATGGCTGCAAAAAGCAAAGACGGCAAGCTGTGGGTAGAGATAACCAATGTCGACCCTCATCTGGCAGCGGAGGTCGAGTTGAATGTCACTGGGATGAAGGCAAAGTCTGCCTCGGGAGAGACGCTCACTGCGCCCAATGTGGACAGCGTGAACACCTTCGAAGCCCCGAACGCAGTCGTCCCCAAGCCGATTTCAGCGAAGGCACAAGGCGGCAAGTTACTTCTTCAACTCGAGCCTAAGTCCGTGACTGTGGTTTCAGTCGAGCAATAGCGAACTCTGGGGAATGCGGAGCGGGAGATCGCGGCACAAAGCTTGCAAATGCCGCAGGAGTGGAGCGAGTGGTGAGCATAGTGGGCAAGGACGAAATCGATCTCAACCGCCACCACATCAGCTGGGTGTCACCTCCGGGGCCCGCGTTGATTAAGTCGGCAGCGGGTGACAGCGTAGTCCTTCAATTGCCGGCGGCACAGAAAACCTGAGCGTGCTGGAGGTGCGTTACCCCAGCGCATTCCTATGGAACCGTTCCGTGAACCACACGGATCCGAGGCCTCGGCGAAGCATCAGATGAAAATGCCTTGAATCCCTACCGTTCCCGAGGCCTAGAAGTCACAAGTACGTAAACCGAAGCTTCGACACTTCTACTTCTATAGCTATGCCGTGTCGAGAGATAACGGACCCGGAGAAGGGTCTATCCTGCGCGATCAAAGGGTTCATGCACGCAATTGCATTCCGTCTTCATTCGAGGAAGTTTTTCATGTCTGAATTCCGCTACGGAAAGGAACACACAATAGTTCGAACCTTTCACAAGGCCTTCCGACTGATAGAGCGTTGTTTGCTGTTGGGATTAATGGTCGCGGTCTCGCTTGAGGCAAAACAGAGTTCTCCGTCTGCGGCGGTGTGGGCCGGTGTCGTACGCACCGCTGCCGGTGAACCTGTGGCCGGAGCGAAGGTAACGGTATACACGGCAGGCGCGAAAGAGAAAATGACAGCAGTGACGGAAAGCGACGGAAGGTTCGCGATTGCGGACATTCGAGTCGGACCACATACCGTGAGCGTGCAATTGCCCCGGCGGGGTCCGACAGCGTCAACTGGAGTGGATATTACCGGTGTAACAGTTGTGCTGACGGTATCCGATCAGAACTTGTCGATCGCAGCCGATCCGCAAACCTCTGCGGGAGTCTCGACTGGGAACCCGAGCACAACTTCGAACGCAGCCAGCGGAACAAGCGAGGAGAAACTCTCCAGCCAAAAGGTAAATGAGTTGCCGTTGAATGGACGCGACTTCAGCACGCTGTTGCTGCTGGCAGCGGGGACGATGACCGACGTGAACGGGCAGACGAATTTCACCCAGCAGTTTGCCATCAACGGGCAGCGCGGCGTCGAGGCCGTGTTCGCGATGGACGGTGCCGATGTCAGCGATCCAGAGATGGGTGGGAGCACTTTCACGAATTTCAACGTTGATGCGATTCAGGAGTTGCAGTCAAGCTCAGGTTGGATGCCAGCTGATATCGGGCGCGGCGCGGCAGGTTTCACCAATATCGTGACCCGGTCTGGTAAAAACGGTTTTCACGGATCATTCTTTGAGTTCTTAAGGAACTCCGCTCTCGATGCGCGGAATTATTTCGATCATCCATCGATTGCGGAGCCGGGCAGAATTCCTCCATTCCGTAGAAATGAGTTCGGATTTACGAATGGCGGGCCGGTCGTGTTGCCGCATCTGTATGACGGACGCGGCCGCACATTTTATTTTGTGCAGTATCAGGGATTCAGGCAGGTGCTGGGAACGACTCAGGTTTTGGCTGTACCAACCGTAGCCGAGCGAGCGGGTCAGGACATCGTGAAGTACCCGGACGGCAGCACGGACACACTGCAGGTACCGGTGAATCCGGCAATTGCCGCGGTGCTGGACCGCTATCCACTCCCCAACAATCCAACCGGCGCATATGGTGCGCGAACCTACGCTGCGCCTTCGAACGTGAGCACGGACACGGATCAGTTTTCTGTCCGCATCGATCAGAAAGCTGGCGCAAGTGGACAATTGTTTGGTCGATTCAATTACGGCAATCTGACGGGACCGACAACAAATCCGGATCAAACGCTGCTCGACCCGAGCTTTGGCGTGCAGTACGTGGATCGGCAGCGCAACGCGGTCATCAGTTACACGCGCACCACGTCACCGCATTTTCTCTGGTCGACATCGTTGAGTTTCACGCGGACGACGCCTTCGTTTGTGACTTCAAACCACACCGATCCGGCTCTCAAGTTCAACGATGGCCTGTATGAGGCGTACAACGGCGCGGCGGGCTCGGTGATGTCAGCGTTCGGAAACTTGTTTCAGTTTCAATTGAATTTTGCCTGGACGACAGCGCGACACGTGGTGAAGTGGGGTGCAGAAGCACGCCTCAATCGTGACACGACGTACTTTGGCATCAGCCCGAACGGGGAATACAATTTTGGCGGCGGCACGGTTTATTCGCCCGTTTTCATCCCTTCTGCGAGTGGACTGCACGACGTTCAGCCTGGCCAGCCTCTGCCCGACACTTTGAGCAGTCTGTTACTAGGTTTTCCGTACGCATACACGGTCGCGGTGGCGCCACCCTTCGCGTCGGATGGCGCGCACATTGGGCCGGCGGCAATCAACCGGAACGATGTGAATGCCTACGTCGAGGACACGTGGAAAATCAATCCACAATGGACGCTCGCTTATGGGCTGCGATATGAGCTCTACACGCCGATTTCGGAGCGGGCGCAGCGGACGTCGAGCTTTCTGAAATCGTTCCCACCTGCTGGCGTTGGGCAGGAATATTTGATCAATCCGCAGCCTACTTATCAGACCAATTGGAACGGATGGGGACCCCGTGTGCAAGTGGACTGGAATGGGCCGAAGGCAGTGCATGTGCATATGGGCGGAGCGATCACCGTGATACCGCCGAACATCTGGCAAGACAACCTTCTGACGGGGTCAACGCCTTACGTTGTTTATCCACGTGTCAACGCGGCGCAAAAGGGGGAGATTTCGTACGGCTTCCAAATCACGCCGAACGAATTACCGCAGGTCTATAACCTCGCTGGTGTGAACGTGCTGGCCAGCGGCGATCCGAAAAAAGTCCCGGCGAACACGGTGATGGATGTAAATCGATACCAGCAAGATTTGGCAGCGCTGTCGCCGAGTCATCTGCTCTCGCTGCTGAGTCTGGCCGGGATCGACCGGCGATTCGGCAATGGGTACTTGCAGACCTGGACACTGGGGCTGGAACGTGCCTTCGGCGGCCTCACCGCCGATGTAGCGTATGTCGGAACATCGGCGTTCCGGCTTCCCAGAATGTCATACCCGAACGCATATCCCGGAGCGGATCCGGAATTCGCGCGATTTACAAACTTCGACAGCAGCGGAGCGGTGACGGGTGGTTTCGGGTTCGAGTCTGTGGTGACAGCCACGTCGCACTCGTCGTACAACGCCTTGCAGACTTCACTGTCGGGAAATGTCGGACGCGGCGGTCCGTCTTTGCAGGCAGGCTACACCTGGGGCAAATCGCTGGATGATGTCAGTGGAATTATCGGAGGAACGGGATCCACCGGAGCTGTGACGCTGTTTAGTCCGCAAAACCCGTTCGATACACGAGCGGAAAGAGGGCCGTCAAGCTTTGACGTGACCCACGCCTTCACGTTGAGCGCAGCCCAGGGCTTGCATTTCGAGCATTTTGGACTTCAGTCTGACCGAACCAAGCTGTTGACGAAGGGCTGGGAGTTGTTGAGCATCTCGACGATCACTAGTGGTTCGCCATTTACGGTGTATTCGGGAATCCAGCAAACAGGTGCGGGAACGATTGGCGCGGACCGGCCGGACCAGACCGGAACACCAGATCTCTCAAGCGCCGGCAGTTCCACGCGAGCGCGCGAGGACTATTTTGGGCGGGCCGCGAACAACGGAAGCTTCTTTTCGATTCCCATCGGGATCGCGGGTGGAAGGGGACCGAACTCCGGGCGCTTTGGAACCCTCGGCCGTAATACTCTTCGAGGCCCGGCATATTACGACTTCGATTTTGCGCTCATCAAGACAACTCCGATTGGCCACCGGGAAAGCGGTTTGGAGCGAGCAGACCTGCAATTCCGCGCAGAGTTATTTAACCTGTTCAACATCGTCAACATGGGGCTACCCGCAAACATCATCGCGGGTACAGGGTTTGGCATGATCAGCAAGACCGCGGGAACTTCGCGGCAAATTCAGTTTTCGCTGAAGCTTATCTACTGAGGCGCGGCAAGCAGCAACACACGGTACAGGTGGGGACAGAAACATGCGTTTCAATCAGATTCTGCGTGCGCCAACGTCGACGAATACCTTGAACGCACGATCTCCTCTTGGAAACGCTGATCCAGCATCCCCGTTGTCGATTAAATCCCAGGCATACTGCTTTTACACCAATGGCTGGCCGTGGCTGGGCAGCCTGCCTGAGTGCTACTTAGGGGATTTGCGCATGTGGGTATAATGAGTGGCCGCAAGCGAAGCAAAACGGAAATCCTGATTGAGGTTGGAAAGCATGGCCAGAGTTCTTGTAATCACGGGTGATGGCGGTGAGTCGTATGAAGCGCTTTATGCGATTCACCGGTTTCGGGAGGAGGGCTGGGAGGCCGTGGTTGCGGCTCCGACACGCCGGATGCTGCATCTTGTGAGGCACGACTTCAAGCCGGGATGGGACACCTACACCGAAGGAGAGGGATATGGGCTCGAAGCAGATCTGGCATTCGAGCAGGTAAAAGCCGAGGACTATGACGCGGTGCTCATTCTTGGCGGCAGGGCGCCCGAGTACTTACGGAACAATGCCCGCCTGCTGGATATTGTCCGGGCTTTCGATCGGGCGGGGAAGTGGATCTTCGCCATCTGCCATGGCATTCAAGTGCTGGCTGCTGCGGGGCTAATCAGCGGTAAACGTGTGACCTGCTACGAACATGTGCGCCTCGAAGCGGAGCAGGCAGGAGCGGTGTATGTCACCGAAGAAGCGGTGTGCGACGGGCGCATCGTGACGGCACAGACTTGGCAGTCACATCCGCAATTCTACCGTGAGATCTTCGCGCGCGTTTCTGGCAAATCCGACACTGGATCCTGAAATCGAGTCAGCTACCGGCTACATGGCGTTGCGCGCGGGGTAGAAGCCCGGTGCGCTGATCCGTAAGCCGCTGGTTTCGAATGCGATTGCCCCTAAGGTAACCAACACAGGCTGCCGCTCAAAAGTTCTTGGTGCTGTGTAACGCAGTACGGCTGTTAGACAGGTAGGAACCGCACTCCTGCTTCACTCCGTACTTGCTGCGGTTCCGGTTTCATTTTGGATCAAGACCTCTTTTTGGAGATATCGGTTGGATGCATTAGAGGTAATTCAAAATTCGCAAAATTTTCCGGCACGCTTCGCTGCAGGCCGGACAGTCGAAGACCATTGTCTATTTCAGGTTCCATCGGGGCCGGTGGTGCTTGCTCCGGTTCAAACAAGCTCCGTCTCTTTCGGGACGATGGCTTCCTTGCCCGGGGCGAGCGTTCGACAGTGAGGTCGACAGTGGCAACAGTAGGCCGGCACAATTGATCAAGAAGCTTGAGCTCCACGGACGCGGGCCTGCCCAGTCCGTATTCTTCCGGAACCGGTTTTAAGCCCATTGCCAGTAGAAAGCCTTCTTGAATTTCCCCCCGCCGCAAGCGCAAAAAATTCTCGATGCGATGGTTCAAGACTTCTTTGAATTCAAAGTCAAGCCCGGAGGCGAATTGATAAAGGCCACGACCGTCGGGGTAGCAGGGAATGACGTCACGGTCCCAAGCTGTGGTGATTTCAAATTCTTGCACCGTTGTGTTTCGCTCGGGCACTAATCTAAGGCGCAAAACGTACAAAACCTTCGATGGGGAGAGTTGATAAATCAAACTCTCCGGGGAACGGGCGAGGCTAAGGTGCAGGAATCGATCGGCCCTTACCCACTCCGAGGGAATGTCGAGCCGAGCCCCCGCGGCCACGTGGTCTTGCGCGACTTCAAGATAGCGCGCTTCTTCCTTCTGGGTGAGCTGTTGCTTGTAATTCGGCATCGCGATGCTCCTATTGGACCTGCACAACCTACATCACCTACATTACCTACACATCCTGCGCCGGCATTTCAGTTACGGTGGACTCTGACTCCTTGCAGTTGACACAGCCTGGCATCTTCGGCAAGTTGAGGCGAAATTTTCGTACCAAATGATGAAGGAGTTGCATGTGGTTGGCAGAAAATCGTAACTCCATGCCGCTCCCGTTACGGTGGCGATCAAAGCCGTGGCTTTTCAAAATCCAGCCCACCTCCTCCGCGGAATGCTCCCAATTACTTCCTCGGCTCCGCAACAGCATGTTAAGTCGCTCAGTGATCTGCGTCAGGCTCAGGTGTGGGACCTGGTGCGCTGGGATCCAGAGCACATCGAAAATGACGAGACTGGGATCGTGGTTTTGGCGACCCAGTTCCTCTTCTTCAACCAACCCGCGCAGGAAGGGTGTGACGGTTTTAACCAGGTCCGGCTCATTACGGACGCAGGTTAAAAGAGATTGAGCCAGCTCACTCCCTGGGAAGGACGATTGGCTACGCGCTACGTCTGCTTCGTTTTGCTCGAGTAACCACTTTAGGCGAAAATTCAGGAATCTAGCCTGCAGGTGTTCCGCCATGCGGTCCAGCGATCGTTCGTCGATAGGCTGAACATCGTTCCCTGCCAGCATTCGCCAGATTTATGGAGACGCGGCGGTATTGCGGCTTCCCAAACAGACATTTTCCCGTCCGAATGCCTGACGAGGGACGCATGTTCCCGTAGAGTGTTCCCCGAGTTTCTCACACCATCCCTGCCTCGTCAGTACCTTGACTCTACTTCGAGGTTTACGGGGCGACACTTGCTCCACCGACGCCTTCTCCTGAAGCCTAGCTAGGCGGGCGATGTAGCCGGCGATCACAATTGACCATTTTGTTTGGCGAAGAAGGATAAGACTAAAGACGCCTTATGGCTGCGAACTGATATGGACTCGACATTCTGAATAGTTCTGACGGTTGTCATCAACCATGCGGAGGTGGATCGTGAAATTCACAAAAGTTGTGTTAACAGGAATGCTATTGGTCGGACTCACCGGGGCGATTCCCGCGTCGCTGGGCGAGGCGGGGGAGCAAAAGAAGAAACTGAAAAAGGAACCGATTGCGTCCGGCGAGTCGGAGTCCGGTGCGCAGTTGTACAAGAACTATTGTGCGGCTTGTCATGGTTTAGAAGGAAAGGGTGACGGGCAGGTTGCCAAATTTCTCAAAGGGCCGCCGGCGGATTTATCGACACTGGCTCAGCGCAACAACGGGACGTACCCAGCTGACCAGGTAGCCGCGGCCTTGCGCAATGGCACAGACCGCGGAGTACACGGGACGTCAGATATGCCAATTTGGGGACCGGTGTTCCAGTCGCGGGGCAAGGATGTGGCGCAAACGCGAGTACGCAAGTTGACCGAATTTGTTCAGTCATTGCAGCAAAAATGAACGCGACTTTGCATCAACAACAAGAATGTTTACGTCGAGATGTGCGGACTAATCATCCAAGTGCGACGCGCATCGGGCTTGGGCGCGCTCCTAGTTAGTAGTACGATCAGCCATCTGAGCTGTTTTATGAGGCGTGAGAATCAAGCGGTGATCATCGGCGTATAATCAAATCAGCAGACAACTATGAAAAATACAATGTTTGTAGTGAAAGTGAACCGCGGAGGTACCCTTAAACCTGAGTACGTGCAGCGGCTTGATCGAACCCCTATTAAGATGACATCGGATCGCAAGCTGGCACTGTTAATGGGAAGATTTACAGCAGAGGATGCTGTTAAGTCTATCGAAACTATCCGGTGCAGCCCGGAGTTAGTGTCAGTTCAGGTCAGCGCCTAATGTGCTATCGCACCGACCAAGGCATGCCCAAAATCCTCTCGGATGACGGGCACTCTTGGACGCTAACATAGACAGCCTGAACGCTCTCCGCCAGCCAGCCCTTCGGGCCTTTGGTCACGTCGAACTGCACGGCTTGTCCTTCTTGAAGGCTGCGAAATCCACCAGCCTGAATAGCGGGCTAAAAGACGAACGGGGTATATAGTTGATGACGCTTTTGAAGTCAAAAAGGAGTTCCGGTTTAACTCTTCTTATCCGCGACACGTGGTCGCCTGGAGGCTCCCATTGAGTTCTCGAAACTGGATTGCCATCGTTTTATGTTTTCTGTTGACCACTTCGGCGCTCGCTGATTTCCGCTATGACGAAACGACGCAGATCACTGGCGGCAGTATAGTCGGCATGATGAAGTTCGCTGGGGCTTTCAGCAAGGACGCCAAAAAGGCGATGGACCCGGTTACCTCGACAGTGCTGGTCCAGGGCAACCGCATGGCTAGGATCAATCCGGACAACACGGAGATCATCGATCTCGACAAGGAAACCATTACCAACATCGACCACAAGAAAAAGCAGTACACAGTGATGACGTTCGAGCAGATGAAGCAGCAGATGGAACAAGCCATGAAAAAGGCGAAAGAGCAGCAGGCGAAGGCAACGCCCTCGCAACCGTCGGCCAACGACACGCCGCCTCCAAAGATGAGTTTCAAGGTGAACGTGCGCAACACAGCCGCCACCA
The DNA here is from genome assembly GCA_963733545.1 of Terriglobia bacterium. Taxonomy (GTDB): domain Bacteria; phylum Acidobacteriota; class Terriglobia; order Terriglobales; family Acidobacteriaceae; genus JAIQFF01. Next base: position 71,596 of record CAVTDQ010000007.1, on the reverse strand, counting down.
AGCAGGTTGCAGGATTGGATGCTAAAGAATCGATCCTCACCATGCTGATGGAAGCGACCGACCAGAAATCGGCACAGACGGGAAGCCTCGCCATCACCAACGACATGTGGATGGCTCCGGAGATTCCCGGATACGGCGAGGTGCGCGATTTCAACAAGCGCTTTGCGCTGAAGATGGGTATGGTATTCGGAGACACCTTCAAGCCATCGATGGCTGCCATGCAGCCCGGTTCGGCCGAGGGTATGGCTGAAATGATGAAGGAGATGGCGAAGCTGAAGGGCGTTCCGGTTATGCAGGTGATGCGCATGGGAGCCACCACCAATGGTGAGCCTCTCCCCGCGGCCTCCGAAGCGCCCTTACCCGCCTCGAATGGGCCGGTGATGCCGAGCGCCGGGGACGTGGCCAGGCAGAGTGCGACCTCGGCGATTGCCAGCAAGCTCGGCGGATTTGGAGGCTTCGGCAAGAAAAAGAAAGATCCTCCGCCGGAGCAACCGGCGTCGGGCCAGCCTGCCACGCCCGCACAAAGCGTGCTCATGGAGTCGACCACCCAAACCACAGGCTTCTCTTCAGGGCCGGTCGATTCCTCTCAGCTCAAAGTGCCTGCGGGATATGCGCCGGTCGCTCCGGAGACGGCGCGATAATCTTGCCCGCTCCGGTATTATGCTTCAGGATGATTTCCCGAAGTGAGCTTCCAGTGACGAATGTTGATTAAGATGCGTAGTTCCTAATTTAGTTGTCACCATAACGCTATCGTGACACTGTCGTCGACTACATTTATAACTTGTTTGAATCAGTAGTAGCTGAATTAGGTTCCCACTTTCGGGAAGTAAGTACGGAGTTATCTACGCTAGGTAAAGCGTATTAGTTAAATATCTGCTGACTAAGGCCCAATGATGGGGGTGACGTCGTTGTAAAGCAGTCATGCCCTCAAGGCGACTTCGAGCCGGCCGCGGCAAGCTCATTCTGCCAAGACGGATTTTCGGTTGACTCACGGACAGTAATCGCTAATGCACAGGCGAATGGAAGGTCCGGGGTATTGTAAAATCTGAAACCATGGCAAAAAGTACTATCCGGAACGGTGAAGCAGCTAGTCGATAAGATGAAACGACTTATGATGCACGCTTGAAACTATCCGGAAGTTCCACAATTCCTAGCAAACATTCTTCTCATATCAAATGAGCAAGTAGCACACGATGCCAAGCTTCGCAAAGATTTGGCTCGGGCGAACGAAGCAGCTCAAAAACTAGTGAGCCGAGGTCGGCGGATTGTAAGCGGCATCGAAAGATGCTTCCGTATTATCAAGCGGATCAAGGTGAGCACGGGGTACGGCAGCTGGTGTGGCCCCGTCCAGGCCTCTCTCGTAAGAGATCTCCCCAAAAAGAGTATTGAAAGAAACTACACAGGGCTACAGCGCCTACACTCAGAGGGCGGAATTTGTCGCGAAGCGTACCGGGACAGGATCTGCAATGTGCGTCCCAGAGAAATAAGTAAGTGCAGGAATGCTCAAAACCTGTTTTCAAAGGTGGCGCGGCTTGGTTTCTCGGGACCAAATATTATTCCGAGCCGTAGCTATTTAAAGTAGGTGCCCGCTGTTCGAGAAGCATGCTGAGCCGGAACCTTGAAGGCCGCCCAGTCGCCTAGGCAATCAGTTGCTAAGCTGCCTTTTCATCACTGTTACGTCCTGGGCCGGCAACCAAATCTTGGCGAAGCTGCTCCATTTGTATGGATGCTTCCTTTATCTGCTCAGCATATTCGTGGCCTTGCCGTGGTAGAAATCCCCCATAGTTGTCGATCAGCAGGCGAGCGTTTGCCTCGATGGCCGATGTCTTTGATCGGGCTTGATTGGAAAGCGCAAATGTCAGTTTCTCTAGCTGTAAATCGCGGACGGCCAAAGTTTGTCTGCTTTTGGCAGTTTCCTCTTCAAGCACACCCCCGTGGTAGCGGACCATTCCAAACAGACATGCTGTCAGTACGACCAGACTTAAATTGGCAACAACGGTATCCACCAAAGCCTTGTCTGAATTCGTATTTCTCTCTCTATCGAGCCTGTCAGAATTGTTTGCCTGGGCCACGGTTAACGAAGACAGAATCCCGCGAGCTCGATCCATGTAGTCCATTCCTTCGTTCGAATCAACTAGCATGAATGCGCGATGGCGATATCCCTGTTGACGCAAACTGATGGAGCGTTCCATTTCAGCTTGCTTTGAGGTAGCTAAAGACTCGAGCTGCGACTCCTGTAACCGTTCGCTCTCCGCCCGATTAGCCACCACTATCCGAAGGCGGGCAAAATTAGTTCCGATCCTGCCCTTCGCGTCGGTATAGGGCTGCAAGTACGACGGGTTTCCGGTTAGCAGATATCCGCGCTGACCTGTTTCCATATCGGTCAAGTCTTTTAGAATGCTGGACATGTCCGTCTGGATCCTCGAGCTTTCCAGTGTGCGCGCCGCAATGTATTGCATCTGTTTTAAATGGTTCACAGCAAGATATGCATTCCATGCCATGAAGGTGAGCAGCGCGGGAGCTCCGATTTGTAGCAAAGCTTTTCGAATCATCTAGGTACCATCCTTCACGTGACGTTAAGAACGCCCTCAGCGGTGATTCGACTGGCTTTGCAAATCTCTGCCGCAACCTTGACCACCGCGTCGCTCCGGTTGACCGGCCCTTCTGCTGACATTACCGAACTGGCAGCTAGGGTGAAAAGTAGAGCATCTTCCTGCTTGTCGAAGTAAAGCACCACTTGATTCGCGGACATCGCGCGCCTCCTACTGATTGTTCATGAGGATCATAGGCCGGTTGGCCACAAGAATGAGGTTATCTCTCTTGGTGCGCCCCACTATCAAGCCTCTCAGTAGAGGATCCGGCAAGTCCAAAAGTGTCGTCCCTAGGCTTAGATCCAAACTGCCGCGCCGTTTGTGGATGTCGCGGTCGGCCGGGGGTTGTGACGTTGGGAGACCTCAGCGTTAGCTTACTGACGAGGGCGTAAGGCTTTGGAATCGACGAGGTCATGAAGGGATGGGCGCGCCAGGGTGCCAGCGATCAGGAACTTATGGATCGTGGCATGCAACTGGCCGATGGCATTTATCAATCTCTAATAAACATTTATCGGCGGAAGCACTTCTCCGGCAGCAAATCGCCGAGTTTCGGTCACTTGGTAAGTCTCCGACCTGCTTAGAATTGTGGAATCAGTATGGGGTTGGCTAACAGTCTAAACCCGCGACAAGAAATCAAGATTCACGAGCGGTGGGTTCTGCAGCTAGGTGTCCATGTGCCATGAACGGCGCGAACGGCTTGTGATGTGAACGGTGCTCGTTTCCGGCACGTCAAGACATCGGGCGAAACATACAACAAGTCGTCATGACGTGCCTCATGACTGCTTCAGATTGGATCATGTGCATTTGACGGGCGTTACTATGCGGCGATCACTAGTCGCTCAGGCTGGGAATCTTGGGCTTTGCGATTGCGTCGGCTCTTTGTCTTCCGCAATGTGCTCAAGGCACAACAGTCGTGTCGTGCTTTGCCGTGCGCTCACTCACCATTTCCTTCCCAAAGTAGCGCAACGTCGCCGCAACGCGGTCAGTCGGGCACCTCCCATCGTTGCGCTGGGCCAGAGCGATAAATGCGCCAACTGGCGAACATTGCGATTACACTCCCAACCTGGTAGGAATCTGATCTCGGGAGGCTCAGCGAGCTCGTTACTGGTGAATTGGCTCCTCCGCTATGGCCCAACATTGTGCTGCCGAGTTTCGGAGACTAGTTCTTGAAATCGCCTATCGTTGTGCAAATCTCGAAGGCTTACATCTGTTTCGATACCCCGAGTAGCAGCCTGCGACAAGCCGTGGCTGACAGCCTCCCGTAGCAGAGTAATCGCATGATCGTATTGCCTCTGGAGCGCTGCGTTACGGGCGAGACAATAAGTCGATGCGGCGGTGTCTGGATGCTCGGGCCCAAGGACGCGGCCCCGCTTCTCCAGTACCTCGCCGCACAGCTTTTCAGCCTCGGCGTAGCCGCCCTCAGCCTGCAGCGTACCAGCCAAATCATAAGCGGAACCAAGTGTTTGCGGATGGTTGGGCCCCAATACCCGCTTGAGAGTCTCTAACGTTTCGCGTCCTAATTTTTCCGACTCCGCGTAGCGTCCGGCCTGTTTTAATGCGCCCGCCAGGCTTGCGAGTGATCTTAAAGTTTCTGGATGTTCGGGTCCGAGCACGCGTCGTTCAGCTTCCAAAACCTTGCGCAGCAGTCTCTCGCCTTCCACGAACTGGCCTTCTTCCGACAGTGTAGCGCCCAAATCGCTAGTAGCACGCAACGTGTCCACATTGTCTGGTCCCAGAATTTTCTGCTGCACCGCCGACACTTCGCGGTATAGCTTTTCTGCTTCCGCAAGGCGACCTTGTTCGTGGATGCTGCCAGCCAAATTGTAGGTTGAGAGCAGAGTCTCAGGATGCTGCGCTCCGAGCACGCGGCGTCGAAGGTCGAACGTCTGCCGGTTCAGGTTTTCGGCGTCAGCGTACTTTCCTTCCAGCATCATCGTTTCGCTCAGGTCGTTCATGGATCTAAGTGTGTCCTGATGCTCCGGACCCAGAGTTCGGCGGCGCACTTCTAATACCTCGCGGCACAGGCTCTCTGCTTCTGCATTGTGACCCTGCGCAGCGAGAACGTTCACCAAATTACCCATCTGGATAACCGTTTGGCGGTGCTCGGCCCCCAAGACGCGGCGGGCGATGTCAAGGGCGTCCCGATACAGCTTTTCCGATTCCGTGTAATGTCCCTCCTCGAACAAGGAATTCGCCAAGTTGTTCATTGACATCAGAGTTTCCAGATGTTCCGGTCCGAGCAGGACCTTCCTTATTTCAAGCGTTTTCCGATATAGATTTTCCGATTCAGGATATCGGCCCTCGTCATACAATATGTTCCCCAGATTGTTGGCGGCTCGCATCGTTTGATAGTTCTTTTCTCCAAGCGTTCGGCGGTAAATATTCAGTGAACGCTGTGCCAGTGCCTCGGCGCGTGGATACAAACCCAAATTGTCATATACCGTACCCATCACATCCATCATTTGCGCCTGCATCACAGGATCGTGCTCCAGCCCTGTATCAATGTCTTTGGCAGCCTTGTCAAGAATCTCGCGTGCCGTTACGCTATTCCCTCGTGCTTCGCTCGGGTCCGAAATCTGGAACATGTGGGTCATGAACTGTGTAATCCGGTCAGCACGATCCCGCTCCCTGGTAATTCGTCGAAGCTGGACTGCCTGCATCACGGCAAAGGCGACGAGTAGTGTGGCTAAAATTGCTGCGCCAGTTACTCCGAAACGATGTCGCCGGACGTACTTCCGCAGACGGTAGCCGGTCGTCGCGGGACGCGCCACCACGGGCTCATTGCGTAGATACCTGGCAATGTCCGCCGCTAGCTCCGCGGGCGTACCATAACGGCGAGCGCGATCTTTCTCCATCGCCTTCATCGTGATCCAATCGAGATCGCCGCGAAGGAGTGTCACCAGTTGGTTGGTCTTCGTGCCACGCATTTCGGCAGTTACATCGGATGTTTCTCCCTCCGTGATTATGCTCGTACTCGGGTTCGGGGGGTCCTCCTCCCGGATTTGCCGCAGGACCTCATCATAAGGTTGCTTGTGCCATCGACGAGTTTCAAAGGGATGGGTGCCAGCCAGAAGCTCATACAGAATGACGCCGAGAGAATAGACATCTGTGCGCGTGTCCACGTCGCCTAGGCCCGGATCAGCTTGCTCAGGACTCATGTATCCAGGTGTGCCTACCGGGGAACCTTCTCGCGTCAATTGCGCCCGCTCGCCGACGATCTGCGAGGTGGCCTTGGCAATCCCGAAATCGATAATTCGAGGTGCGGGCTGGCCATCGAGCTCCACCACAAGAATGTTGGAGGGCTTCAGGTCGCGGTGAATGATCGCTTTCTGATGCGCGTGCTGCACTCCTTCGCACACCTGCGTGAAGAGTGCCAGACGTTCCCGGATAACCAACTTGTGCCTGTCGCAATAACCGGTAATAGGCATACCGGGCACGTACTCCATTACGAGATATGGCTGGCCGCTAGGAGTTGATCCGGCGTCGAAGACTTTCGCGATTGTGGGATGTTCCATGATCGCCAGGGTCTGCCGCTCTGATTCAAAACGTCGTGCCACAGAGTCATCGTATGCGCCGCTACGGATTAGCTTTAAAGCGACGTGGCGTTTCACCGGAGCGATCTGTTCGGCAAGCCAAACCACTCCCATACCACCTTCCCCAAGTTTCTCTAGAAGACGGTAGGGGCCGATCGATGTCGTCGGCACCTCTTGGTTTGTCGGGGCAGGACTATTTCTCGGAATGTCGAAAGTTGGCCCACCGTTGAGTGACGGCTGAGTCTCAGCTTGTGGGCGCGCTCTTGGCCGGGTGGGATTTAGATTCTCTGAGGGATCGTTCGGTAAGTTCACGTCCGCCTCCCTTGCATGGGTGAGGAAGTTTAGCATTACGACATTACTGGGGAAAAGTCCTGGACAGCAGGCAAAGAGCCATCTAAGGAACCGTCTATTTCAGTGCTGTGTGGAATGACAAAATATGGTCGGCGAGCGTCGTACCTCGCCGCTGTGCCCGAGAATGATTTGACGAAGATGGAAATTTACGTTGTCGAATCTGGAATAACAAAAGACCGGCACGACGGGTGTGACCCAGAAGATTCAAGCGTACTATTTCGCCCATGCAATCCTGGCCGTGCGTGACGGGCAGCGCGCTCCCATTCGTGCTGCGCTGCTTTTCCGATGGCAGACACTCATTTAGAGAATTGTGCGCCAGCAGTGGAACTTCAATTCGGACACACCAACCCCGAGATCAAGAACTTATTGGGTCGAACTAATGAGCTGTCCTAAAAATCAAGTGTCGGCGATGATGGGAGCGTTAATGAGGATAAGCTAGAAACGGTGGTGGCACGGCCCATCCTCCGGGCGGCTTAAAGTGCGTTGGCTTGAATGAGAGGAACAATCCTGCCGTCCAGAGTATCGAGCTAAAGGGGTGTATCTGACCACTGGCATGACTCTGACCTGAAGACGGGATTCACAAAGAGGAGCGTGGTAAATGGATGAACAATCTCAACCCGATCAAGCCGGTTTCAAGGCGATTTCACGACGCAGGTTTCTGACCGAGGCTACAGGAACGGCAGTGTCCCTGGCTCTGATGGTCCCCCAAACGCTGGCTGCCGCCGCCCAGAATGAAAAGTCCAACTCCAGCCCTGCAACTGATACAACCACGCTTTCCGTAGATGCAACCCCTAGCCATGCCGTGGCGGCTTTTGATCCAGATAAAAGTCTTGGCAGCTCGATGGATATCTTGTCGCGTGAGGAGATCGAGAAGATTTATACGCCTGAAATCGTTCGGGTATGCCTTTCTGCCGGTTGGGGTCCGATCACCTATCGCCTGAATACCGAACAGACTATCGAAGCTTGGCACTGGAACCACAATGGCGCCTGGAGCGATCCGGCGAAGCAGCGCGGATATTTTGTTGGAAATGCAGAGCCACAGGAAATCTTGCGGCACTCCTTCGGTTACAGTCTTCCTAATCGAGGCTGCACCCACAACGGTGGGAGCGAGGGTGGGTACTCGCGCCTGACCGACGGCGATCCCACCACGTTTTGGAAGAGCAATCCCTATCTGACGCAGGCATTTACGGGTGAGGATGACGCTCAGCACCCTCAATGGATCATCGTTGATTTCGGCGCCGAGCAAGATGTCAACGCCATTCGAATTCACTGGTGCGAACCGAGCGCCCAAGTCTACGAAGTACAGTATTGGACTGGCGAGGATCCCATGAACTGGGAGGAGCCCGCCATGAATTCTAACGACGAAGGCGGATTGTACCTTCCAGTGAGCAAGCAAGCAGCCGGGCGCTGGACTCAATTTGCGAAAGGGATAGTTCGGGACGGGCGAGGTGGGCAAAAGACGTTGAAGCTCGCCGACGATACCATCAAAACACGATTTGTTCGTGTGGTGATGACGCAGTCGTCCAACCAACCCGGTCCCCACGGCGCCGATGACGTGAGGCATCGCGTTGGATATGCGATTTACGAAGTGTTTGTCGGGAGGCTACAAAACAACGAGTTTATTGATTTCGTCAATCACGCACCAAACGGAAAAAAACAAACAGCAACCTATTGCTCTTCGACTGATCCCTGGCATTCCGTCTCTGACCTCAATCCACGCGGTGATCAGACTGGCCTGGACCTGTTCCTGACCAGCGGTATCACGAACAACCTGCCGGCAATGATACCCGTTGCGGTCACCTTCAGTGTCCCAGAAGATGCAGCGGCGCAGATGGCATATCTGAAGAAGCGTGGCTATCCGATCGCCTGGGTGGAGATGGGAGAGGAATCCGATGGCCAATATTACATGCCGGAAGACTACGGAGCGTTGTACCTTCAATTTGCCACGGCAATTCACAAAGTAGATCCAACACTTAAACTGGGAGGACCAGTCTTTCAAGGAATCAATCAGGACATTTCGGTTTGGCCGGATGCGCAGGGACGAACCTCCTGGTTCGGGCGCTTCCTGGACTATCTGAAGTCTCACGGTCGCCTGCAGGACCTCGCCTTTGTGTCCTTCGAGCTTTACCCCTTCGATACCTGTTCGACAAAATGGGAGGACCTGTTCCGGGGACCGGAACTCACTCGCACTTGTTTGCAAGCCTTCCGTGATGACGGATTGCCAAAAAACATCCCTCTGATGAACACAGAAAGCAATCTATCCGGCTCCCTTTCTCGGTACATGTCGGAAATTTTTGCGGCGCTGTGGGTAGCGGATAGTGTAGGTAGCTTCTTCCTGGAGGGAGGCGCGGCTTATTACCATTCTCCAATACAGCCGGGACCGTTGGAAAATGGCTGCCAGGGCTGGGCCACATGGGGCAGCTCTTTCTGGGATTCGGATTTTAAGATCAGGGGCTATACGGCTTTTTACTTCGCTAGTCAGTTAATCAATCTGGAATGGGTGAAGCACGGCAGCGGAGAACACCAGATGTTTCGAGTGACGGGCACCGTAGAAGACGCAGCTCATCATCGCCTCATTACGACATACGCCATAAGGCGTCCCGACGGAAACTGGTCTTTGTTGCTCGTGAACAAAGATCAAAACAATGCACACAAGGTGCGGATCGAGTTCGAGGACCAAGAGAGCGGAAGAAAAGGGCACTTTGTTGGGCCGGTTCCTTTAGCGACATTCGGGAGTGAGCAATATGTTTGGCACTCCGCCGGCAAACAATCTCACGCGAACCCTAGTGACCCTCCATTAAGAATATCCGTGGCCGGAGGAAAGGAAATAGCTTACACCTTGCCGAAAGCGTCCGTTACGGTACTGCGTGGAAGGGTCGAATACATCCAGGTCTAATAGCTCTCCGGGTCTAGCACGCGATAAGCGTTTTAACCTCGATGTCGAGAACATGAGCACAACCGATACTGCGGAGGTCCTCGAAATCACCGAAAAAAATGTAAAGGTATGCCTCCATTCGAGCCGCGCGGGAGTTGTTACGCAAGAGTTCTCACGTACATGCTGGAATGGAACGGAAAGAAGCATTCATTTTGATGCCGTGCGGTGTGATCGAGTGGTTTTTTGGGAATTCACAGATTTCGAACCCGGACGACTCCGCGGCGAAATTGCAGTGACGGTCGGGCTCTGAGACTGCTGCGGCTCGATCCAGAGTTTCCAGCTTCCTTCGCCTTTCGCTAGCTTGAGTGCGTTGAACTGCTTTGCGGAATGCAGTAGCTGGAGATCTATGGAGAGACTGTGCAATGTTGACCAGTTTTGCCGCAACACTTCGTCGATTATCATCATCTGGGCGTGCCGACCTTTCGAACGTGGGCTGTAATACAAGGTCAATAAATGGTTCAAATTCGGAGTACAGTGGGATGGTGTTTCTCATGATTACAAATCTCAGCACCTGCCATCTTGGCGATGGCATTCAGGCACTGAATCGACTGCCCGGGTTAGCGAAACCTCTGCTGCAAATCGACTTAGCACGGGAGCTGCAGCAACTCCGGCAAGAAGACTCCTGGCAGCGGGAAACCGGGCGGAGTTCCAAGACGCTCGCGAAATATCCAGATTTCCGAATCGTTCTGATTCTGATGAAGAGCGGCACTCAAATGCGCCAGCATAGAGCAGAGGGGAGGGTCTCCATTCAACAGTTGGAGGGGCGGGTTTGTGTCCATCTGACCGATCGAAAGGTGAATGTGTCGGCCGGCCACTTGTTGGTGCTGGACTGCGGCGTACTGCACGACGTCGAAGCTCTCGAAGAGAGCGCCTTCTTGCTGACCATCTCTTGGCAACGAGAGAAGAGCGACGCCTCACCATCACTTTCACCAGCCGAACCGCACTTAGACGAAGAGGCGGTATCGCGAATGGAGGATGAAGGTGGTGCCCCTGACGCTGCCGTGAACCCGCCCGGTGCGGCAAGCAAGACCGGCCCTGGCAGCTAGACGGTCGGCATAGGTCGGCAACTCGTCGAGGTCTTGTGCCAGCCGCTTACGACGCGAGCCAGGCGGTCCGCTTCTAGTTTGACCGAGCCGTTCGCGGAGGCAATATGATCTCGTTCGATCATGCACACAGAGCCGTCCACTATCCGCCTGATCGCCGATTTCGTTTCTGGATTCGACCTTCCATTCTGATCGGAATCGGTATCGCGATCCTCTCTATAATCGCGGCGTCTTGGATCGAAGTTGCCGTTGCCGGGCTGCCTCCTGTTCCAGACGTTCCTCAAATATATCCTGACAACTTCGCAGGGCCGCATGGGTTTCCGGTCTGGGTGCGTTACTGCCACTTCTTCAATTTCCTTTTTGTGATGATGCTGATTCGCAGCGGTCTGTCGATTCTGATGGATCATCCTCGTTTGTATTTCAACGATGGCTGCACGCCGGGGAGCGAATGGATCAGGCTTACGCCGCTAAAAGTTCCACGCGATCGGATCTGGACAGCGAAAGACGACGCCCGTTATATTTCGCCGTTAGTCGGGACGCCGGGCTACCGACACACAATCGGTGTTGCGCGCGTATGGCACTTCATTGACGTTCACGGCTTCATCATCACCGGCATTCTCTTCGTCCTCATGCTTTTCGATACCGAACAGTGGCGTCGTATTGTACCAACTTCGCCGCTCGTCCTCTTACAGGCATGGAACACGTGGGTGCACTACGCAACGTTTCACCTGCCGCTGGAGCCAAACGGGTTTTATGGCTACAACGCATTGCAGCAGATCGCCTATTTCACAGTCGTCTTTGTTTTTGGCCCTTTGGCGATTCTTACAGGGATCGCTATGTCGCCTGCTGTAGTAAATCGATTCCCCTGGTACGCACGGATCTTTGGTGGGAGGCAATCGGCCAGATCGATCCATTTCCTTACCATGTTCAGCTTCCTTGCATTCCTCTTCGTGCACATCACTTTGATCGTGATGACCGGATTTGTGCGGAATATGAATCACATTGTGTTGGGCACAGATGATCAGAAGTACCTCGGCATGTATCTCGGGTTTGTGGGCATAGGCCTAGTTGTCCTCTCATGGATCGGGGCGCACTACATCTCATGGAACCACCCGCGCGGATTACAGCATGCGCTCAAGTCCGTGACATACCCGATGCAGCTTCTTACACTGAACCGCCTGACGCCGCAGCAGAAGTATGCCGAAGAAAAAATCTCGCCTTACCTCTGGCCCAATGGAAAAATGCCGATCCGGGACGATTGGAAGCGCCTGGCAGAAACCGGCTTCGAAAATTATCGACTCAAGGTAGGAGGCCTTATCGAAAGGCCGGTCGAGCTTTCTCTAGCCGACCTAGAGAAATTAGGTGAGACCGAACAAATCACCATGCATCATTGTATCCAGGGATGGAGCGGAATCGCCAAGTGGGGCGGCATTCCCATGAAGGCGCTCATCGATTTGGTGCAGCCTAAACCAGAAGCCAGGGTCGTCGCCTTTTTTTCATTTGGAGAAGCGCTTTACGGTGGCCCCTACTACGACACACAAAGCCTGGAGAGTGTGCTCAAGCCGCAATGTCTTCTGGCCTCGCGGATGAATGGACTGCCGCTTCAGCAGGTATATGGAGCGCCCCTGCGGCTGCGAGTAGAGAACCAGCTTGGCTACAAGATGGTCAAATGGATCGAGCGTATTGAGTTTATCGAGTCGGAAAAAACGCTTGGCAAAGGAGAAGGCGGCATAAACGAGGACGAGGAATATTTCGACCTGCTGCCCAACATCTGATGCGGAGGCTCGGTTCGCCAGTCCAGCAACATGCAGGCTCTGATCACGTTGTCTCCTTGCTGGGACGCTTAAGGCTGGACTGGTTGCTGCATCACTTCCCACCTCGACTTGTGCAGTCAGTCTATGTGTTTGCAAATGGCTTCATCACAATTGGAATGCTTGCCCTGTTGGCGCTCGTGAGCCGCAATCCATTTGTGTTTCCATCGCTCGGGCCCACCGCGTATCTTTTGTTCTTTTCCCCGCTGGCCAAGACTTCCAGCCCGCGAAACACGATTATCGGTCATGCTATCGGGCTCATCTGCGGCTATGCCGCATTTGTTGTGACGGGCGCCGGAGCGCTACCGTTCGGGGTGCACGAAGGTATCTTCTGGCCAAGAATCCTGGCGGCGGCCCTTTCGCTTTCAGTAACGGGGGCATTCATGGTTCTTCTCGATGTTAGCCATCCCCCGGCGGGTGCCACTACACTGATTGTCTCTCTCGGGATTATTTCGAAGCCGCGTGAACTGCTCATCATCGAAGTGGCCGTGTTCCTGCTCGTTGCTCAGGCTTTAGTGATCAATCGGCTGGCCGGATTGCCCTACCCCATGTGGAGCGCTCCGGCCTCAGTTAGTCCGTCGGATTAGTACCGATAAACGCTCCTGTGAGAAGCGACGAACAGCCTTCTAAGGATTAACTCAGTCAAGTCACCCGCCACACCATCGGTTTGTGATCGCGTTGCATTCGCCCTTAAAAGTCACGGAAACCGGACTGCGAATGTGCCGTCCAGAGAAAGGCCAGTTAGATTGACGCGATTCGATCCGCGCAGTCTGCGATCAGTCCAATTTCGATTCGCGGCGAGCCAGGTGACACAGGCGACGCCGATCAAAGTATCGTTGACCGCAGGCGACAGCGCGCGGACGACGCGGAAAATCTATTTTTTGCGCGTGTTCAGCTTGTCGAGCACGCGTTTTAATTCTTCAAGCTTCTGTCCAGCCTCGCCGAGCCTGCCTTCCGCGGTCAGACGCTGGTAGTCGGCAAGGTCTTTGGCGCCTTCGGCGATGAGCGCGTTGACGTCCGCCGCGGGCTGGGGCGATGCAGCAGATGCCGGTGCGCCTCGCAACTGTTCCACCGGTACTGAGGCAGTCAACGACGAGACCGCTCCGCCAAAAAGGGACGCCATCGCCGACTCGTAGGTTGGTCCGTATGCGAGCCGATCCTGCAGTGCGAGCACGACCAGACGCAACTCGGGCATCGGACTCCTCTCGGCCTGCAGGTAAATCGGCTCCGCATACAGCAGCGCGCGCCCGGTCGGAATCACAAGCAACGCGCCCCGCCGCACGTGCGAGCCCTGCTGATTCCACAACGTCAATTGCCCGGAAAGCTGCGCATTCTGATCGATTCTCGCCTCGATCTGCAGGGGCCCGTCGACCAGCTTGGTCTTGGGAAAGTTGTAAACCACGGACGTACCGTACTGAGCGCCGTCGCTGCGCCCGGCGATCCAGCCGATCAGGTTATTCCGGTTCGCCGGAGTGAAGGGTAGAATCTCCACGAACTCTTCGCCGGGTTCGCCCGGCAGTTTCATGAGAACGAAATTCGGCTGCATCTCCTGAGTCGTTTGCTGACCTCCTTCACTCAGGCCGACTTCGGTCGCCACAGTCCACAAGTCTTCCCGGTTGTAAAACGCCTCCGGATCCGTCATGTGATACAAGCCGTAAACCTCCGCCTGGAGTTTGAGAAGCATCTCGGGGTAACGCACGTGCTTTCGTAGCCCCGTCGGCATTGTCGACGCATCTCTTGAACAGGGTCGGAAAAATGTGGCGGTAGGCAGCTACGATAGGGTCATCTGTGTCAAAGACATAAAACGTTGTCGTGCCATCATAGGCGTCGATCACCACCTTCACGCTGTTCCGCATGTAGTTAATCGGGTCGTTTCCCAGCCGGTAATGGGTCGCGTACGGATAGCTGTCCGAAATCGTGAACGCATCCATAACCCACGACAACCGCCCATCGTCCCCGAGCACAATGTATGGATCAGGATCGTAAGTGAGGAAGGGGGCCAATGCGGACACGCGATCGCGCACATTGCGCCGCATCAGCAGTCGGCTATCCTTATTAACGTCATCGCTGAACGGTAGTTTTGCGAGGTCGTCGCGGTCGAGCGCGATGATGATGCGTCGCAGGAAACCGCCCAGAAGAATGCCCCCATTGCCTTCGTAAGACGTCAGGTTATTGGTCTGGCCTTGCGGGTAGTTGAATTCCTTCTGCTGCGTCTTCACATACACGTCGGTGTTGGTCAGTTCGCCGAAATACACCTCTGGACGCGTCACTGTCAGACTACGCACGGTGCTCTGAACCGGCATGTTGCTCAGAATCAGCGTGGGAAGGCCTTCCGGCGTGAATCCATTCACCGGATTCATCGTGATGCCGTAGCCGTGAGTGTAGATGAGCTTCTCATTGATCCAGTTGCGGCTGCTCTCTGGTAGCTTATCGACGTTCAGTTCCCGTGTGGCGAGCATGACCTGCCGAGTTGTGCCGTTGATTTCGTAGCGATCAATGTCGATGTCGGGAAAATCGTAATAGGTGCGGATTTCCTGAATCTGACGCAGCGTGTCCTGAAGTGCATGCCAGTCCCACAAGCGGATGTTTTGCAGGGTCGTCTGATTGTTCGCGGGGTCAGCCGCCTCGACGGTCGTCTCAGCAGCGAACTCCCGTTGCACGACTTGGTTCAATCCATAGGCTCGGCGGGTCAGATCAGTGTTGTAGACAATGTAGGGCTTCTCGCGAACCAGTTCGTTCGGTTTGACGATAAAGTTGCTGACATACCACGCGAGCCCTTGAACGGCGGCATAACAGACCACGGCTGGGAGGATCGCTGCCAACAGCCACCGTCCGCGCGGCACCCGCGCGGCGTTGACGGATGCGATCACCGCGCCCAGAACGAGTGCCGCACAGACGACGAGCATCCCGTTGAGTGTGATGTGCGCGTCTGTGTAGGTCACACCTCCGAAGATCGTATGATCGTCGAGCAATCGTTCGAACCGGCCCAGGTAGACACGGATCGCGAGGACTAACAACAGAAACGAAAATGCAATGGAAAACCCGCGCCACGGGAGTGTGACAGAGCGGCTGAGTCGGCCAGTAAGCACACGAGCCCCGCCCGTAATCAGTATGAAGAAAGCGGCAAGGGCACAGGTAATCATGGCTGAGCGTAAGCAGCCATCCGGCCATCAGCTGCCACGCCGGCAAACTGAATAGAAAGAAATTCAGTGGCTTGCCAAAAATCGGGTCCACAATGCCACCACTGGTATGTGGCGCGGACCAAAAAAGTGCGAACGTCGGCCATTCCCCCGTCATGGCCCCGCCGGTCGCAGCGGCAATGACAAGCGAAATGACGAGTGCGATAAGCCGCAAAACCGGCTCAACCGGCAACTTCACCGGCTGTCCGCCGATGAGGATGGTGTGACCGGGCGGCAAATCAGGGAGGTGCGCTCGCTTGAGAGCTAGAAACGATCCGAACAAGACGATAAATGTGGCCGCCGCGAAAGCAGCGAAGATCCCCCACTGAAGACTTAGCGTCTTCCAGAACACGTCCCCATAGCCGAGGGATTCGAACCAGAGAACGTCCACGTAATACGACAACGCAGTCGCGTCCGCCGAAGAAAATGGCAGCAAAGACGGCAACAATGAGGAAGAAGCGGCGACGGGCGATGGCGACGTGATCGGAGGCTGCAGACGCGGCCAGTCCATCGACTCAGGCATTGCTCCACTCCGTTTTCATCGGCTTCATCGGTCATCCGCATGATACTCCACCACGCCGGGTGTCAACCGCAGGGGATTTGGCGAGCAGGTTGAACTGATCGGGTCCGGTTACTTCGAGGTCTGATCGAGTAGAGGCGTGGATAGATGTGGAAGAGATAACGACATCCGACGCTTTTCTATCGCGCGCTTGGTCGCGAGAGCCGGGTTGCGCTGTCGCGGGCAGAAGCCGGAGTTGATGAGGCCGGGGAGATCTATACGTTGACCATCCACATGTGGTCTTGGGAATGTTTTTCTAAAGGACACCGATAGCGGCTCGACGTTAGTGGCAGCAACTTTCCACGTTTCGATCGAAACCTCAAGGGACGGGCAGAGTGTTGGCCTCGACGGGAAGCCAGTGTCAGCCACGAATACCGTTTATCACGACAGTGAACACCCATCAGCTTTGATCCTGCGGATCGTGGTCAGCCAAGGAAAAGAATAAACTGCAGATCATGACCGCGTCGCAGTGCTAGTCGTCAGGCCTGGTCCTGGGCTGTCCAATCGGGGGCTGGCTGCAATCACAAGTCATTTGCCAGGCTGTTGGTCAGGAACGAACCAGCAATCGATCAAATAGAGTCGCCCTCAGATCGCGAGCCTTAAAGCGCCGGCTCCGTCTTCCGTTTAATAGATTCAACCGAACGTTCACTCTTGAGGAATTTGTTATTCTTGACCGCGTTGGCGACATTTCTTGCACGGCTTCAAGTGTTTCTGTTTTCGCGGCGTTGAAAATTTGAAACTCATGGAGATATGAAAAAAAGTGAGCCGACGCTACCGTTGGTTAAAAAAAGCCCCGGCGGCTGGACCGAGGCCATAGAAAACAGGTTAGTCAGTGAATAGTTGTTCGTCATCCCTGTTTCATTTCTGCAGGGACCCCTAGTCTCCGCAGTCATTGTGCAGCGGACTAGGCGCCGGAGGCCCCGCTATACAAGGAACGGCGCTCAAATATTCGTAAATCGCCCGCAGATCATGGTCTGTCATAAGGCGGTGAATGGGCCAAGGCATTACTTGGAGAAGAGCGCCATCAAACGGTGGCGGCAGACAATTTCCGTCGGGGGCGCCAGTGCAAGTGGGATGGAGATTATCCATGTCCACGCCAGTCCTCATGATCGTGACAAATTCTTCAAGGGTGTGTCCCCCTTCTGGTCGTCCGGTCTTGTCGGGAGTCAAATTGCGCGAAATAATATGCGGGAACGAACCTGGTCCGGGAAAAGGTCCGAAGTCTCTGCCGCCACCCAGGTAGGTCGCCTGATGAACCCTGGTCGGCTGATTAAAGTAGGGATTTCCACCGTTGGAAAATTCGGTACTTGGACCCGCACTATGACAACCATTGCAATCGGCCTGTGCATTGACAATGTAGCTGCCCAATCCCACCAGTTCCCGATCTTTGTTATCGAGATTCAGCGGTACCGGGGCGATCTTTAAACCTTGCTCAATTCTTGCTTCTTCTCTGTGGTTAGCGTCCTGCGCTTGTCCACGCAGGGAACTCAACCACATTGCTGCAATAACGACCAACACAGCTGTTGCGATTGATGCGATGGTTTTGAGAAACCGCCGTGATGTCATGTGAATTCTCCTTAAACATGTATGGTTTGCCGAATGGGGTTGGGGCCAGCAATCATGCGAGCCTCAAAATTAAAGACTAGATATTTCCGTGGTTCTGGAGAAGGGCCTGCTCAGGAGTCGGGGGTTTGCTGTCCGAGCGAGATAATTCTGTTCCTCACCCCCTCTCTTGTCAACAAGATGGAAAAGCCATCTGAAAGGGACGATCTTGAGCTCATGCGAGAACTGCGCGGCTCCGTGACTGGTGATGATGTGCGCCATGTGCACGCGTTTGTCGACGTGGGAATGAGCACTCTTCGCAGCTGAATCGCAAATATCAATTGTGGAACATCCATCTAGTGAATCGAGGCATCCTACACGCGGCGAAGAATTTCAAAAAAACAGCAACGAGAATCCGACACTATTTCGTTCGTTACCCTTGTGAAAATCATCGAAAACGGATCAGTCAGCTGGAAGCCAGGATTGTTCGATAGGCGGAGTTGGTTGAAATCAACTGCGTCGCTGGCGTTTTTGCCAGAATTTTGCGGGATTTGTGAAGCGATAACCGGCATGGGTTCCACTGGAACAGTTGAACCCAACGGGCAAAAGGGTCGCAGAACTATGAATACATCCGAATCATTTGAGTCTGTATGGCTCACTCGCCAGGTAGGTTTTCAATTGGCTCACGAACAATTTCCAGTGCCGGAGCTGGTCGAACTCGGGATTGCCGCAGATCAGGCTGGATTTGATCTCCTCGCTGTCAGCGATCATTTTCAGCCGTGGCAGGCAAATGAGGGGCATTCGGGCCAGGCGTGGGTCACGATGAGCGCAATCGGGCAGAGAACTAAGCGCATCCGCATGGGAACCACGGTGACATGTCCCACATTCCGGTACAATCCTGGCGTCGTCGCGGAAGCATTTGCATCCTTGAGCCTTCTGAATCCGGGGCGAATTTTCCTCGGTGTGGGCTCAGGCGAAGCGTTAAATGAAGAGGCAGCGGGCGGTTCATGGCCGGCCTGGCCGGAACGTTCCGAGCGCCTGGTCGAAGCGACCGAAGTTATTCGCAAGCTGTGGGGCGGACAACAAATCGATCATGCGGGGAAATATTATAAGGTCAACGCCAGGCTTTACGACCCGCCGTCGAAGGCAATCCCGCTCATGATGGCTGGTAATGGACCAAAGGCGATGCGCCGGTGCGGTCAATATGCAGACGGACTCATCACCGATCCCAAAACCTGGAAGGAGCACAAGGCCGAATTTCAAAAGGGGGCGACTGACGTCGGAAAGGACCCTGCTCGTATGCCAGTCTTCATCGAGCAGTATGTCGTTGTTGGAGGCAAGAAAGAGATGACGGAGGCGGCTGAATTATGGCGTTTCGGGCCGAAGGCCTGGAAGCCTTATTTCGACATCCGCGATCCGAAAACTATTCAGGAACGTGCCAACGCCGAGATCCCACTGGAAAAAGTCACAGAAGGATGGCCTATCAGCACCGACCCTGATGTGCATGTGAAAGCGCTGACGGAGCTGTTTAACAGTGGAGCAACCGAAGTCCACATACATTCGGGCCAACACGAGCAGAAGAGAGTGATTGACTTTTACGGCAAGGAGGTTTTGCCTCGCTTAAGAAAAGTCATATCCGCAAATGCCGCATAGTAGAAGTCATCTATACTCACAAAGATTGACGCGGCATAACGCCAATCCTGCGATTTTTGTTCGAACTTGAGGGAGCCAAGTTCTTGACGGTCCTGGAATTATTTGGCGCCCAAAAACCTGAAAGTGAGCCTTGCATTGAAGTTTTGAGCGTGAATGCCTTTCCCATTCACCGGCCCTCGTCGCCCGTCGTCGATGAGAAAATCGCAGGGCCCAGGATTCTTCATCGCTGCTCCCGAAATAGGGTTAAAGATGGTACGCCTGCGCGTTAAGAGTATGCACGAATCCCTCACTGGCGATGTTGGGATTAACAAGGACCGCATTTCTTCCAAGCTGGGCGTTCGAGTCGGGTGTGCGGGTTGGAGCATTCCACGAGAAGATTCTGTCCATTTCGTTTCGGTAGGTAGCCACTTGAACCGCTATGCGCAAGTGTTCAAGTCGTGCGAGATCAATTCGTCATTTTCCCGTTCGCACAAGCGAGAAACTTGGGAGCGATGGGCTAGGTCCGTACCCGATGAATTCCGCTTCTCCGTTAAAGCCCCGAGGGCGGTAACGCATGAAGAAAGGCTAAGTTGTAGTTCCGAAACCCTGGCAGCATTTCTTCAGCAGATTAGATTTCTGGGGGATAAGCTCGGTCCAGTACTCATCCAGCTACCGCCAAGTCTCGAATTTGACCACCGCCAGGCGAGGCAATTCCTATCGGTTCTTCGCCAGGGTTATGCAGGAGACGTTGTATGGGAGCCTCGCCACGCCAGTTGGTTCGACGATCGAGTTGACGACTTGTTCAGGGAATTTCACATTGCTCGCGTAGCCGCGGACCCGGGTTGCGTGCCTGTCGCCGGTCGCCCTAGTGGCCTGGCGAGCTTAGTTTATTTTCGGCTCCACGGCTCGCCTCGCCGATATTACTCGGCCTATCGCACTGATTTTCTAAATAAGCTATCCGAACAATTGGCAGGTCTCGCATCAGCTGCGCAAGTGTGGTGTATTTTCGACAATACTGCCTCCGGAGCTGCGATCAAAAACGCACTGGAATTATCCGAACACCTACGCAAAGTATTCGTTCAACCATTCGGCCGCCCGCTCCACCGATAGTTGGGACCCACAGCGACACGCATTGTAGGCCTCAGGCCACGAATAAGACGGTCGGCTTGTCTGAGTTTGTAGCCCATTCGAGAGCAAAGCTTACGGTGTCCGTTCAGTCGAAAGGCCACGTATTTGCCCAAGGTAATACTGACATGTCTGGTTCAAGATCCGAACGCACGGTGACCTACTTCGGACGTACACGCTTCAAGCACCGGTCCAATTCAGTATCAGAGGAAACGAAGTCGCGATATGCATGGAACCTTCGGACCTCGGTGCGTACAAAAAGGCCGTGGAGTCGCCGGCGACTGCTGAGGCTATGGCTTTTGATGGCGTCAAGTGCGAAACCGTCAAGATGTTTCTCTTAGACAAGGAAGTGAAGGTTTAGGGGTTCGATGATTGCCCTGGGAAGATTCTAGCGGCGGAGCGTCCAACTGGCCACGACGCTCCTCTCTTTGAGGAGTCCTACTCAAGACCAAGCTGGAACACCTCGAGCGGAAGAACCTGCTGAAGTTTTCTGCCTTCTACCGAGACGACAGAGATTAGTCAGCTCGAACGGTGAATGTGAAGTTCGGGTATTTAGTGATCTTTCTCAAATCACAAGTGCATCCGCGCTCGCGAAGAAGACCGAATGGCCGCAATACACCGAGGAGGAGCCGGATCTACGACAGGGAGGACCCGGATACGCTCATCGCTGCTTGCGATGCCGAGGAGCGTTCGTGGTTTTTAATTACCCGAGATGCGGGAGCCGGAAGCGATGCACACCTGCTGGACCGATGCCGCGCAGCAAATATCGCCCTCAGACCGCGAGCCTTAAGGACGACGACTCTGGCTTCCGTTTAATAAATTCAACGGGACGTTGACTCTTTAAAAGCTTGTTGTTCTTAACGCCGTTGGCGACGTTCTCTTCCACGGCTTCAAGTTCTTCAGTTTTCACCGTAGTTCTGAACTGCTCGACCAGGACGCGACTTCTGTGTCTGAATTCGCCGGAATTTTCCTCGGCCACTCTGAGCCAGTAAAATGCGGCCAACCCATCCTTCTCGACGCAGTAGCCCTCGAAATGGGCGAGTCCGACCACGAACTGTGCCGCCACTGAGCCTTGCTCCGCCGCAGTAATGTAGCTCTCGATGGGATGACCCGGTTAATTCCCTAACGATAATCCCGAATCCTTAGACTGGCCGTTGCATTCTTTGAACAGAAGGAAAAGCAGCTCGAATCGGTTCGACAACTCCGAGTTTTTCGAAGACCCGAACAGGTAGTTCTTGACGGTATGCTCGCTCAGGCCACGGCTGTCAGCAATCTGCTTGTTGCTCTCGCCCTGCGCAGCGTGTTCGGCCACTTGAACTCCCGACGCGAAGGCTGGTCCAAGTGCCGGCATCAATGCCTCACACGTTGGAGCCGCGCGAAGAGCTTCCAGCAAAGGCCGGCTCAAGGGAACCGCCTCCCCTAGTTATCAAGGGCCGTCCAACACATCAGCGGGATCGGCGCGGCTGTCGATTTAACGGACCGAGGGCATTTACGCAACTTTGATGGGTTCTCGGCCCTGAGCAACCTCTATCTTATCTTTTATGGCAGCGTAGACGTTTTCGGTAAGCACCATCCGCGAGAGTAGTTCCAGTTTGCTCCGGTAGGGACGGTTCTCAATCAACCGTTCGAGGGACTGCGGATCCAGTCCAAGTTCTTGCAACTCCACTCCGTCGGCCTCATTCAAGTCGGTAAGGTGATTCGACACCAAATCCTTGGGTGATAGGTTTTGATAGTCGAGATCCTGGGTTGTGAGATAGATGTCAGACGCCCGCTGTGGGTCGGTCAAGGTCCTAAACAGAACGTAAGCAACCGCACCTAATGCAAGTCCGGCTAGCAAAACGAGTTTCGATTTTTTCATGAGATTTCCTATGCGGAACGGCATTCGATGCCGGTTCGGCGGATCCTGGATGTCCAGCGAGGTCACGAAAAGGGTAGCAGTGCCAAATTGGCCGCCCTGCTTAGAGGCCAGCTCTTTTTCGATCGACTGCTAGAAGCTGCTCGTCCTCAGTCAAGAAGCGCATGAATGGGCTCCGGTTGTTTTGTGTGGCCGTCTCGAGCGTGGGCCGTTACGTCTGTTCTGTAACCGAGCCTGGGCACGCCAAGATTCCCGTGCGTTCGTTCATCTAGGGGCGACATGTACGCGTCAGGTCTGGGTGTGGCGAAAAACACCAACGAAGCGATCCGACACTACAAGGCGGCCGTGAGTAGCGAACTGCGAGCGCAACGGGCACTGCCGCGTATTTACTCTCAAGGAAATGGCGGCAATTCCGACCCAAATGAGGCTTCGAGGCCCTTTCCTCGCTTGCGGCATGCAATCACGTTGGGGATGATCCGGCCGTGGCCTCGTTCGCCGGAGCGCTCACCACCGCCGAAGTTGACGAGGCGAAGGCCCACATTCGGAAGAAATGATCTTGCGCGGAAACGTCTGTCTACGATTCAGTTGGTAAAATCGCATTTACACTCATTGACGTGGGCTGCTGAGTGTGGACTGCCTGGCACGCCGGGCAGTCACGCGCTAACCCTCGTCGTCCTTAAGCTTCTGAGTGACCATGTTAAGCCCTAAATTTGACTGGCCATTCGCCATTAGACTCGCGAATGAAGGGCGAATCGAAACCGGACCGATCGCATGTTCTGCGCTGGGATTCTCACGCGAGATTCTCTGTTAAGGTTGCACTATCTGCAACTTACGGACAAGTCGAGGCTTAGCGCAGTAATACGGTACCGACGGTTCGAATCCTCTCCCTCCACCACACAGTCTGGGTTGCAGAGAAAACGCGAGCTGTTTGCCCCGCAATGCGCAAAAATGCCCGTATGCGTGCGATTTCCTCCGCGATGCGGACTGGAGAGAATGAACTGCCACGGGTGAAGTGTCCAATTCGCCGAGCTTTCTCCGTCGGGCATGTTTGCAGTCCCGTTTTAGAGAAGAAGCCAAGCGAACCCAATGCGATCGCTAAGCGGTGATGGGGCGAAGGGAGCTTGATTTCAGTCCCGTAGAGCCTTTTCTCAATTGATCGACTCGCAGACGAATGCCGTCCAACTTACGTGCCGTCAGCCTCAATAAACTTACTTTAAAGACTCTTCAGCCCCGTACAAGGAATATGTTGTTCTCCGGCTCCGTGATGTCATCTATGCGGGCATTGCCCAGAGTCGACCGTCATCAACTTCGCCCCCACGCGGATACTGGCCAATGCCGACCCAAAGAGCAAACTTTTACGAACTTAACCCATCTGAAGCACTGCTGCATTTCGTTCTGATAATTTTCGACAGAAGCGAGCGCCATGCCAAAATCAAAGAAGAAGAATTTCGACCCTACAACCCTTGAAGCGTTCAGCCACAAAGATGCGGACATCGTCCATTGTGTCATCGAGACTCCCATGGGCAGCCGTAATAAGTTCAAATTCGACGAAGAAATCGGCTGTTACGCCCTGTCAGGAGTCTTGCCTCAAGGCATGATGTTTCCTCACGCGTTCGGGTTTGTACCAGGAACAAAGGCCGCTGATGGTGATCCGGAAGATGTCTTGGTGATAATGGACTTGCCCGTGTTCACGGGATGTGTGGTTCCCAGCCGGCTGATCGGGGTCATCGAAGCGGAGCAAACCGAGGATGGGGAGACGGATCGCAACGACCGACTGATCGCAGTAGCAGCTCACAGCAAGGATTATTCAGACGTGAATAGCCTCAAAGATTTGAACGGTACGATGCTGAAGGAAATCGAACAGTTTTTTGTCAACTACAACAAGGAGAAAGGCAAAAAGTTCAAAGTCCTTGGGCGAAAGGGCCCCCAAGAAGCGATGAAGCTCCTCAAGAAAAGCTTGAAATAAGGTTCCAGGGGTTTGCGCTGATGCTGGATGCTCTCAAGGCGCTCTTTAAGAGTCTTTTTAAAGTCGGTGCGCGATGAAAGATATTATTATCCGATTTCTAGTGGGCGGTGCCGTCGTGTCTGCGTTCGCGACAGTCGGGGATCTGCTGAAGCCCAAAAGTTTTGCCGGCCTGTTTGGCGCCGCTCCCGCGGTTGCGCTTGCCACCTTAACTCTCACTATTGCCGCTCGGGGCGATGTCTATGCCGCAACCGAGTCCCGTTCGATGATAGCTGGGGCTATCGGCTTTTTCCTTTACGCTTCGTGTGTCAGTTGGCTTCTGATGCGATATCAGCGAAAAGTGCTTCTGGTGGCCCTCGCTGCAATTCCAGTCTGGTTCGCTGTATCGTTTGGACTCTGGCAAGTTTGGTTGCGATAAACTTCATGAGAATTCAGATTGACCTCTCAACTCTTAAAAAGACGAAGTGGCACGAATATGCTGTTCGGTTTGTTTTCGGCGGCCTGATCACCGCCATCGCAGGAATTATCGCTAAACAATACGGCCCCGTTGTTGGAGGCCTCTTTCTTGCATGCCCAGCCATATTCCCAGCCAGCGCCACGCTGATCGAGAAGCACGAAGAGCAGAGGAAAAGACGGGTTGGGCTGGAAGGAAGAATACGCGGGAGACAGGCGGCGAGTGTTGATGCTACAGGTTCGGCAATCGGCAGCGTGGGACTACTTGCTTTCGCCGCGATTACATGGAAATGCCTCCCTAGCCATAGCCTCTGGCTCGTTCTCTTAAGTGCCACCACGGCTTGGCTCACAGTGTCCGTATTATTCTGGCACATTCGGAAAAGAGATCAGATCCTCCTCGGCAGGCGCTTTCGACGCTCATCACGTACGAAGCCTTACATTGCGCGCGGTTGAGTGAAAAGCGTTTGAAATAGGCTCCGCCAAGCAAGAATGTGCGGAATTGCATGGGACCCGCGGCCAACCAGGCGTCGCTGATCCGAATGTTTCAGATCGATGGCGGGGCTAGTTCTTTTGAATCGTTTCCCAAGGCAGGCCTCCAAATACTATCAGCTTAGTTTGCCGCAGTTGTAGTCGGTACCGCCAAGCAGCGTCCCCCTACTCATCCGCAGCAATTCTTCTCGGCCGAAATTCATAACAGAAATAGGAATATCAATGGAATAGGGAACTGTAAAGTGGTTTGACGACGCCAAAGGCTATTGCTTCATTTTGCCCAAAACCTACCTGAAGCGCTAAATCGCACCCACGCCAGCGCTTCTGCTTGGTTGGCAATGGGGCTATCGATAGAAAAGAGAGAAATGAACCCGTGCATTACGAACAAGAACCGTTGCATTATCGGACCAATACGACTCTCTAGAAGATGAACTTAGCTCCAAGTTGCAGGATACGGCCATTGTGTGCTGCAGCAGGCCGCAAGTAAGCGTTCGCTGACGTACAAGTTGGATCACCGGCGGTGTTAGTTGCGCCGCCATAACAGGTCAGAGCACTATTGGAACTGCCAAATGGACTGTTCGAAGCGGCGGATCCCCCGTCTCCGCCCAACCAAGCATACTCAATGTGGTTAAACACATTGAACGCCTCGGCTCGGAACTCGAAACCGATATTTTCCGTGATGGCGAAATGTTTGAAAAGTGCCATATCGAAGTTCGTCCGTTTCGGATTGTTCAAGAAATTTCTGGGCATATCGCCGAATGTCAAGCCCCTGGGCGCGGCGAACGCTGAAGGATTGTAAAGAAGAGGACCAAAACCGCCCCCCGGAAACGCAAAATTAGGTATTCCTGATTTAGGATCGCCCACAACATCCGGATACGACTGCGCGGAATTCTGGCTTATGCCGTTGGCGACTCCTGCGTTATCACCAAAAACTCCGTTGGACGGGCTGAAGGGAGTGCCACTTTGCAGTGTGACGATTCCGGACCACTGCCATCCACCGAGAAGCTTGTGAGTCAAGCCGGGGTTTTTAAAAAACGGCAAATCGTAGACGTAGCCCAAGTTAAATTGATGGCGTTGGTCGAAATTGGAACTGGCCCGGGCTCTGCCTAGATCATAAGAGTTCAGGATGATGGCATCCCGCGCTGAAGAGGAATCGTCGATGGAATGGCTATAGGTGTAGGCCAGACTAAGCTGCAATCCACCCACATTGTGCCGGACAGAGGTTTGCAGTGCATGATAAGTGGAAGAGGCTTGCTCTCTTAAGGTCGTGACGGATCCAACGCCGGGGAATTGCGTGCGGAAAATATCCGCGTTCGCTCCGCACGCAATCTGCAAATTCACTAGCGCTTGTCCCGTGACAGGTACCCCGCTGGGAGTAGTAAGGTTGGTACAGTCGTCGCTGCCGATCGCCTCTCCGAATTTATAGGGATTCTGGCTCAATGCTGTTGGCAGGACCTGGTTACTGTCAAAAACTCGGGTCAGATGCGTTCCCTTGCTGCCAACATATGAAACTGTTGCGACTGTACTTTTGAGAATCTCGCGCTGAACATCAAGGTGCCATTGCTGTACATACGGCCATACCGCTTTGTCTGGAATTGAGACCATAGCAAGCGGCGTCGAGGAACCAGCCGGCGTGGGAACAATTTGGCCGTATGAGGTGAGATTGAAAATCGTCGTGGTCTGCACCGCCGGACTGGCCGCCGACTCAAGCGATTCCGCATTCGCCTCATTTCCGTTGGTATGTTCGAAGAACACACCGTATCCTCCTCGAATCGCTGTTTTGCCATCTCCCTTCGGGTCCCAAGCAAAACCAATTCGAGGTGCGGGATTAAATAGGTGGCCTTTCATGCAGCCATCGGCAATCCCCTTGGTTACACCGCACTGAACGACCCCATTAAATGGATCTCCGACCACCAGGCCGGTTGCCGGATCGGTACTGCTTGCACCTGGAATATAGCGATTAACATCAAAGTTAAACTCGGAGTGATAACGGTCGCGATACGTCCCAAACAGACTCACACGCAACCCCAGGTTCAAGGTCAGATGACTGGTAATATGCCAGTCATCCTGAAAATAAGGCTCGAAAATCTTGTAACGATTGTAGAACTTGGGCTGTGCGCTGCTTTGAGCGAAAGATGCCACTCGACCCATCAGCAAATCTGCGAAAGCGTTACCCGTACTTTGTGAATTGCTGGTATCAAATGTTAGCGAGCCATTCGTGGCAATACCGGGCGCTGCCAGTTCGTTCTTCTGGGCCGCCACAAAGTAACCGCCGAATACCAGATTGTGCTTGCCGATAATCTTAGTGATGTTATCTCGGTAGGTGTAGGTAGGGTTGGAGTTGTAAGGACCGTTCGGCAAGTACCCCACGTCCTCCTGGAAATTGTAAACGCCACCGCCACCTAGATTAATTCCCGGAATCTTGCCAGCATCCGCTCCCGGGAACAAACCGAATGTCATGGCTGCAGGTCGCTTCCATGCTCCAATCGGAATTAAAGTGATGTGGTCCGTCGTGTAGCTGGCGACAAACTCGTTTAGCAAAGTGGGAGAGATGGCTGCGGTTAAGCGAGCTACCATACTGACTCCCGGCCCGCCAAAATTAGTCTGAATAGTCGGGAAACTAGTTCCGTTCGTCCACAGCGGTGTAGGATAAACCTGATCCCATGAATCGTGGATATATCGGAACGTGCCGCGAACTCTGTCGGTAAAATTGTGATCCACCCGAAATAATTCCTCACGCCAATCTGTTGGTAGCGTAGGAGCTGCGTTCCAGGTATTCACACCCTGGGTCGGCAAAGGGATTTCAGCCTCGAGCGCGGGAGCGTTCACGGTGTCGATCGGCACTATGTTCCCAGGGAAAGAAACGCCTGGACTCATCTGTGGGCAATCGACTCCGGGACAAATATCGCTAAAATCACCATTGCGCTCAGCGAGTGAGGGAACCGTCACGCTACCCAGGTTCGCCGGAACCCGGTCGCGCCGCCATTCCTGGGACCAGAAGAAAAATGTTTTACTTCTATCCTTGTTGTAGATCCCAGGAATGAAGACCGGGCCGCCAATGGTGTACCCGAAGTCATTCTTCTTATACGGGGGCACGCTGCTTTGAGGGAAGGTATTGGCATTAAAGATATCGTTACGGACAAATTCATACGCGTCCCCGTGAAAGCTGCGGGTGCCGGACTTCGTCTCTACTTCGACGGTACCGGATCCGTTGCGTCCGTATTGGGCGCCATAATTTGAAGTCAGCACTTTAAATTCGGCGATCGCCTCCAGACTGGGATAAACGTTCAGCGTTGTATTGCTGCCGTTATCCATATTGTCGCCGCTGTCAAGTTCCCAATTGTTGTACTCAGTGCGCCCACCATTCATGCTGAAGGCGACGCTGCCCCCGACGCCGACACTGGCGTCATCTTGCCCGGTCTGGTTGCTGACGCCTGGAACCAGCGTGGCTAACTGAGTAAAATTCCGTCCATTTAACTCCAGTTGCGATATTTCCTTTCCGCTCACGGTACCCGACAGATCGGACGATTGAGTTTCGACCTGCGCCACGCTCGAACCCTCCACCGTAACTTCGGTATTTGATGCGCCAACCTGCAAAGCAATATCTGCGCGTGCTTTTTGTCCAACCTCGAGCTTTACCCCTTTAGCTTGGTACTTTTTGAAACCGGGAGCCACGACAATCAGATCAAAGGAACCTACGGGCACGGCCCCAAACAAATAGTCTCCACTTTGATTAGTTTGGCTCGTTCGGTTGATTCCCCGGTCAGGACTGCTCAACGTCACCACGGCGCCCCCCACAGCCGCGCCGCTGGAATCGGTTACAGTGCCTGTAATTGACGCAGTATCCTGCCCAAACGCAGCCAGCGAAAGTGATAGAACAATGCCCAACCACAACATGCAGGATTTCATTGCCAACCCCCCTGGATTATTTGCTGCTGGCTTGCCCTGAGATTTACTACTCGAACGCGATCGCGTGAAATCGCATAACAGCATCGCAGTACCTTGTTGCTCTGATTCACACCCGCGGGTTCGAGCCCATGTCCAACCGGTAAACCTGCCTTGCGGCTTTTCGAACTCAAATCCTGTCACAATCCCTTTCGATTTTGGCGAAACCGCCAGAGATTCTTTAGAGAAAGGGTTTATTAAAACGTATCAATAGCGTGAATATTGAAATAGGCAAGCAGCAAGTGTCAAGAAGAAAAGCGGGAAATTAAAAAAGATTACGCGTGGACTCTCGCACCGCCAGGTCGGGCGCCATTTTACGGTGCACCGTTGAGACTTCCCGTCTCTCCAGCACTTCGTTGATCCCCTCGACCACCAGATTCGCCGCCATCGCACCCATCGCTTCCATAGGTTGGCGAATCGTGGTCAATGGCGGGGTATATAGGCTGCACGCCGCCACATCGTCAAAGCCGATCACCGAACAATTGTCAGGGACGCGCAAGCCTGCCTTGGCCAGTGCACGTATCGCGCCAAATGCCGTCATGTCATCAAAGGCCATTAATGCTGTGAATGGACGCCTACTCTTGACCAGTTCCTCTATTAATTTGTAGCCGCCTTCAAAGCTTGAAATCGGGTCTCGCGATTCTGGAAGGTCCAGAATCAGACGAGGGTCCAAATCTAGTCCGCTGGTTTTCGCAAATAATCGGACCCCCCGCCATCGCGGCCTACTGTTAGCCAGGGTCTTGGGCCCGCGAATGAATGCAATCTTCCTATGACCCAGCTGGTACAGATGCTCGATTGCCGAGTACGCCCCGATCTCGTTGTCCACATTCACCGAGCTGACCGTATCGGTTTGCAACCCCCGTCCAATCACCACGGTTGGAATACTGCGCTTTTCGAGGTCAGCAAAAATGTCGATGTCCACGAACAACCAGTTGGCTAGAATGATCAGCGCTTCCACACGCCGATCCACAAGCATCTCAAGATAGCGCTCAAAGCGACTGCGTTCGTTGTGCACGTCAGTCAGAATGGGCAGATAGGAAGATTGGTAGAGTGAACTTTCGATACCGCGCAGTATTAGCGTGCAGTATGGGTCCGTCATATCGAAGACCATCACGCCGACGGTGTGAGTGCGTTTGCTGCGCAAAGATCGGGCGAACAAGTTGGGACGGTAACCAAGTTTCTTGGCAGTCTCCTCGATACGCTTCTTGGTGGCCACGGGAATGGAGCACGCCAACGGAGCCTTGTTGAGGACGAGGGAAACCGTGGTCGGGGAAAAACCGCTCTCCTTCGCCATATCGCGGATCGTAGTGACTGAATTCTTAACCATAGAATAAGCAAGGGTGGACAACTGCCTCGTAAGCCAGGTCCCAGCGAACTCTGCGCTTGAAAGTTTTTAACGGTGTGAACTGTGCTAAATCTCCCACACCGTCTCGGGAGCCAACTACAGCCATCCTCAAAAGTTCTTTTCAAAAAGTTTTCAGGCCGACCCACCACCTCAGACACATGCTTGAATTCCACGCCGTCTTTGGCGGACACTACAGCAGCGTGAAATCACTGTCAAGGTTGCTCATCATCGTGCTTGCGCTTCCATGGGGCACGATGGCCCAAACAATGCACTCGTCACCGTCCCGCACTGCGGACCCCCAGCAATTTTTTCATGAAGGCGAAATCGCTTTGAAGAAAAACGCTCTCGATGCGGCGGAACGCTCCTTTCGCGCCGTGTTGGCGATAGATCCTCAGGCGGGAGCCGCTTATGCCAACCTAGGCGTCGTCGCGATGCGGCGAAAGCAATGGCCGCAGGCGCTGGAATTGTTAAACAAAGCCGAACACTTGATGCCGAAAACTCCTGGAATCCGTCTGAACATAGGGTTGGCCTACTATCGGCAGAACCGGTTTCATGCAGCTATCGCGCCTTTCGAATCCGTTGTCCTCGATGCTCCCGAGTCCTATCAGGCGCGCTACCTCCTGGGGCTTTGTTATTTCTTCACCGAACGTTACGCCGACGCGGTGAGCGTACTTGAACCACTGTGGCCGCAGGCGTCAATTCAGTTGAACTATCTTTACGTGCTGGGAATCGCAGCCGGCAAGGCTTCTCGCCCGGACCTCGAGAAGCTCGCACTCGAACGCCTGATCGAAAGCGGACAAAATTCTCCGGAATTGCATCTCCTGTTGGGTAAAGCCCACATAAACCGTGAAGAGTACGATGATGCTATCAAGGAACTTGAACTCGCGGCCAAGGGCGATCCCACACTGCCATTCGTTCATTTCAATCTTGGAACTGCTTATTTCAAGAAGCAGGACCTGCGACGCGCGAAAGAGGAATTCGCAAAAGACGCAGCGCTAGAGCCGGAAGTAGCCTACAACTACGATCAGCTCGGGCTGGTGAATTCTCTGCTGGGCAACAATCAGGAAGCAGAAAACAATTTGAAACGTGCCTTGCGCCTAGATCCCGGTCTGAGTAGTTCCCATTACCAGTTAGCTCGCGTGTATCAGAGCGAAAATAAATACCGGCAGGCACTGGCGGAAATTGACACCGCGGCAAAAATCGAGCCCGGCAATTCCAGCATTCACTACTTGCGAGGACAGCTGTTGCAACGCCTGGGCCGCACCCAAGAGGCCCGTGCCGAAATGGAAGCCACCACTCAAGTGATGAATCAACAGCGGGACAAGCGACAAAAGGAACTATACGGGGGGCCAGCTCCCAATCCTGAGCTCACCCGAGAGCCCCAGTAGCCCGGCCTTTGCGCAGACCGTTGACCGTCCATAACTTCGCCGTTTGGCCCCGGCCTTTCTAAAGAACCAAACCTCACAAAGGGTTCCCTCAATGCACACTCACTCATGAATTATTGGGATCGTCCGTGCAGGGTGATCTGTTAAAGAGTCGTGACGGGTTCTGCACTCTTCCAATTTTTCCAGTTCCGTCCTCGTGCGATAGATCGCCTTTCAATTCTTCCCCTGATTCTCCTCAGATTTTGGCCGCACCTGCTTTAACAGTCTCTCATCCTCCTCTGTATTTTATTTTGGCTCCGATATCAGGAGCTGGCTTTGCCTATACATCCTGCCCTTTAGGCTAAAATGCAGCCGATATGGGGATGCGAGTTTCAGCAGTGCAATTATTTTTATTCGTGGTTGGGTTCAGCCTATGCGTTAAAGGGCAAATCGGGAAAACCTCTTTACAAGCTTCCCCGTCAGCGCCACAAGTACGACGCCCTGAAAGCAAAACGCCTGGCAAATTCAGTTCAACGCCGAAGGCCCATGTTCCTCGGTTCATAGATATCGGCCCACAATCCGAACTGAACATGGCGCATATTTCTTCTATTGAAAAACGTTATGTAGTCGAGTCTATGAGCGGCGGTATTGGTTTGTTCGACTGCGACAATGACGGCAAACTTGACATCGTCATGGTGAACGGATCTACGGTGGATCGTTATCGTCAGGGCGGTGACCCTATGGTCACACTTTGGCAACAAGGGGCTGACCTGAAGTTCACCGACATAACCCAGAAAGCTGGACTGACGCATAAGGGTTGGGGTATGGGAATGGCCGTTGCCGATTTCGATAATGACGGAAATCTGGACCTGTACGTTACTGGTTTCGGAGGTAACGTCCTTTACCGCAATAAGGGCAACTGTACCTTTGAAGACGTCACCGACAAGGCTGGAGTAGCAGCGGGCGGTTTTTCCACGGGTGCTGCCTGGGGGGATTATGACCGCGACGGGCACGTCGACTTGTTCGTCTCTCGATACGTTCACGTTGACATAAATAACCTTCCGGTTTTTGGAAGCACCAAGTTTTGCAACTTTAGAGGAATACCCGTGCAGTGCGGTCCGTGGGGCATGCAAGGGGAGACCGATCTGCTATTTCATAACAAAGGTGATGGCACTTTCGAAGAGGTTGCGAAGAAAGCCGGCGTGGATGATCCTAATGGGTATTACGGTTTGGGCGTCACCTGGGGCGATTACGACAACGACGGTTGGCCCGATCTCTTTGTGGCGGATGACGCCACTCCCAACCATCTTTATCACAATAATCGGAACGGAACCTTTACAGATGTCGGCATGCTTAGTGGAATAGCGCTCAGTGGTGAGGGCCAGGCACGTGGATCGATGGGAGTGAGCTGGGGCGATTACCAGAATCGCGGCCGATTAGATATGTTCGTCACAGAGTTCGTCGACCAACCCAACACTCTTTACCGCAATCTCGGCCGATTAGGTTTCGAAGATGCTAGTCAAGCCTCTGGCTTAGGCCCACCCAGTATGCCCTATGTAGGTTGGGGTACTTCGTTTTTTGATATGGACAATGATGGGTGGTTAGACATCTTTGTGGCTAACGGTCACGTTTATCCTCAGATGGACGGCATCAGTGGCAGCGCGGCCTACGCTCAGCCAATGCAGCTCTACCGCAACAAGCGGAACGGAACTTTTGAGGAGGTTTCCGAGCAGGCCGGCTTGAGTGTGCCCCCTCTCAGATCGAGGCGCGGAGCGGCGTTTGGCAGCATTTCAAACAACGGCAATATCGATATCGTAGTTCTGAATGTTGGAGAACCGCCATCCCTCCTTCTAAATACGGGGAAGAACTCTAACCATCGGGTTTTGTTCAACCTTATCGGAACAAAGAGCAATCGTGCCGCGATTGGAGCGCGCGTAACCATTCACGCAGCCGGCAATACGCAGTTTGACGAAGTTCGCGGCGGAGGTAGCTATCTGTCGCAGAATGATCTTCGGCTGCACTTCGGACTCGGGGGCGCGAGCAAAATGGATACCGTCGAAATCCGCTGGCCCAGCGGCGAGGTGCAATATTTGAAGGACCTTGCTGGCGATAAGATTTACACGGTAGTGGAGGCGCAGGGAGTGATGAAAATCACGCCTTTGGCGCCTCCAGAAAAATGATCGAAGAAAACGGTGCTAAGCGGACCTGGGTATAGGTACAAACCGGGATTTTCAGGCCAACCTTCGTCTTGCCAGTCGTCCGGTCAGAACCCGAAGTTCGATCAATGGCAGGATGAACCTCGGTCGACAGACCTCGCCATCCGTGCACCACAGCCGAATACCAGCCGACCGCGGGAATACGAATGGCGAGTCGCTCTCAGCCGAGTGTTCAGTCGTCATTGTGCACGCGACGTAAGTTGTGCTCGTAGACAGCCCTGCCTACTGCCTTTCCCAGGCGCTCGCCTGCGTCCTGATCGGTTCGAAAATGTATCCCACCGTAAACGCGCGCGTCGGAGATGTCATCGGTGATCTGCTTGAAAGTCGTGTACTGCAACACTATGTCTGGCACGGCGGGATTTGACAATGTAATGGAATGCTGACATTCGCCGTAGATATGTCTCAGAACCGCGGCTGCGCCATTGGCTGCACTGCCGTGGTTTGAGGGATAACTCGGGAAACATGGAGTCGTGACAAAAGGGACAAAGCTGGGATCAGGATTGGTTTTCCGATTACCGTCTGTGTCACCAGCACGGATTGCTGTTTCGGGCCGCCAGAAATTGTAGTGATACTTGTTGAGGAATGACGCAACCAGGCTGTCATTCATTGCCATGTTCACCACGGCCAAGGCCCGGGCATTTTCGGTAAGCGAATGCCACCGTTCCTGTGCAACCTGCTGGACGACCTGATTGAAGACCTGGGTCGGCGAGGACGCTGCATAGAAAAGCGCGACATTAGCGCGATCTTGTGGTCGCTCTGTACTGTCGATGCTTCCCACCGTCATCACCTCATTGTAGGTTTTCGCGTATTCGCGACTCCCGAGCGCTGGCGGCGGATCGAGGAGAAAGTCACTAGCCCGGGGGATGCCGAACGGAGTTACGTTCTGCCATTGAAACGCGGTTCCGACCGCGATGCCATTCACGATTGGACAACTCGGTGTGGCCTGCCATTCTCCTGGAACCGGCGGTCCGGGTATTTTGAATTGCGGGGGCGACGATCCGTCGTTTGCTCGCATAGCGATCATGGCCAAAGCTGCGGCTTCACCCGTGGCAATGCCGTCGGTCTTGGCTTGGCCGTCCGGTATAGACGCCAGCGAGTTCGCGCGCTCTGCATCAAGGGGCGAGGCGCTGGCTAGAAAATAGGTCCTAAGCACGCGGTATGCAGCCTGAATGGCTGCAGCCTCGGGGGATGCACCAGGCACTGCTACGATCGTTCCGAGATAGGGGTGATACTCGCCAGTGATGGCGTTCACGGATTCGAATACCGCGAGTTGTACGATCGCTGCAGATCGTGCCTGGGCGTATGGGTTCTGTTTGTTCGCGACCGCGGTGTTTACCGCGATCGCGTTCCAGTCCAATACGACGTCAGCTTGTGCGAGGGCAGACCCGAATAGAGTCGCGATCAAAATGCATAGCCCGAGAGCCCGCTTCTTTGTGTCGCCATGTATCTGCTTCATTGTGCTTCCTCCTGATTCACTGGCTCTGCGTCAGTGGTGATCGGCATCGTTGCGGCAACGGACGTTGTTGTCTATATCGGAAAGCGTGTCGCGGCGTTATGCTTTGTGTCGCTCTAACTACAAGTGCAGTTTGCACTTATGACGGTGTTGCCGGCGTGGTGTAAAATCATCCCGCTTCCATGGGTGTGTGCCATGCCTTCCGAGCCAGTTCGAGCGGAGCAACCGATCCGGTTCGGCGAAGGCTACGAGCTTGATCTGCGTCCCCGGAGGCTGCGCCGTGGCAGTCATGTGCTGAAGTTGGAGCGCATTCCGTTCGAGATCCTTCTTCTTCTGCTTGAACACCGAGACGAGATTGTTACCCGGGATCAGATCGTTTCCAAGGTTTGGGGCCGGGGGGTTTTCCTGGATACCGACAACAGTATCCGGGGCGCAATCCGTAAGCTTCGTCAGGTCCTGAAGGATGACGCCGAGACCCCGCGATTCATACAGACCGTGACCGGGCATGGGTATCGCTTCATCGCGCTGGTCATTACTCCAGAAGAAGTGAGCGCACCTTCCGAACCAGAGGATTCGGTTGTCCGCACTGGGGAACGGGATTTCGTGTTGGAACTCGATGGCTGGCTGGAAGCACGCAGACTGCGTTTGGTAGAGCCAGATCAAGATCGTAAGGAAGAGCCGCCGACGCATTCCGGAACCGCTCATGGGCCCGGGAGTCGGAGGTGGCTTTTTATCGGAGGATTGGCGTTGCTCCCGGTCGTGTGCCTTCTGTCATTCCTGGCCTGGCGGCGAGCATCGATCCCGCCGGCACATTCCCCGGGCAAGATCGTCCTCGCTGTCCTGCCGTTCGAGAACTTGAGCCGCGATCCCGATCAGGAATTCTTCAGTGACGGCCTGACCGAAGAAATGATCGCCCAGGTTGGAAAACTCAATCGGGAGCAAATGACCGTCGTAGCCCGCAGTTCTGTTGCAAAGTACAAAGGCAGCAAGCTGGCTGCGAGCGAGATCGGTAAAGAACTGAAGGCGGACTATCTTCTCCAAGGCAGCGTTCGTCGGTGGTCCGACCGTGTACGCATCACGGTTCAGCTCATCCAAGCACAAAATCAGACGGACCTCTGGACCGAGAGTTACGACCGCGAACTCAAAGATCTGCTCGCTGTGCAGGACTCCGTTGTGCAAAGCATCGCAAGCGAAATACACATCGCTCTCACCGAAGAACAGAAAACACGTTTAGCAAATCCGCGGCAAACAAGGCCTGAAGCACACGAAGCGTATTTGAAAGGTCGTTACTACTGGAACAAGCGATCCGCCGAGGGCATGCAAAAGGCGGAGCACTACTTCCAGCAGGCCATTGACAGCGATCCAAACTATGCCGCGGCATATTCCGGGCTGGCCGATTGCAACAGCGGCCTGACGTGGCATGGGTTCAAATCCCCGGCCGACGCACTTCCAAAAGCGTATGTGGCCGCTCGCAAAGCGATCGAGATCGATCCACAATCGGCGGAAGCCCACGCCTCCATGGGGCTGGCACTTAGCCATAGTTGGGATTGGGCCGGAGCCGAGGCCGAGTTCAAGCGCTCTCTGGAGTTGGATCCTCAATATGCAAATGCGCACCACTGGTATGGAGACTATCTTTCCATTAAGCGTCGGCACAACGAAGCACTTGCCGAAGCCAACCGCGCGCTGGAACTCGACCCACTGAATCTGATGATCGGCACTTGGGCGGCACTCCGCTACTACCAGGCACATGACTACTCGCGCGCGATCAAACAAGCTCGAAACTCTGTTGAGCTGGATTCGAACTTTGCAGCTGCACACCTTCTGCTCGGCGAGAGCTACGTTCAAGCAGGCTTGCGCAGCGAGGGCATTAGCGAACTGAAGAGGGCTGCGAGTCTGTCAAGCGGGAGTCCGCTTTATACCGCCCAGGTCGGGGTTGCCCTTGCAGCGGCGGGGAGGAGGCGTGAAGCGCTCCGAATCGCCCACGAACTGGAGACAATCTCGAAGCAGCGTTACGTTTCGCCCTACGGGTTGGCTCAGATTTACGCGGCGCTGCAAAGCGACGAAGACACATTCAAATGGCTACAAGCCGCGTATGGCGATCGCGCTGTCTGGATGGAATACCTCGCCGTCGATCCGGTCTTTGATCGCTATCACTCCGACCATCGCTTTCAAGAGCTTGTCGAGCGAATGCACTAGTTCTGACTTTCGATTTCGATATCCCGATGTTCCACAGCGAACCGTGGCCGGCTGCATCCAGTCCTTGCCTTAAGTAGACCCCTCAAGAAGGCAGCAGTCCTCCAGGCGACAACAGTTCGTTGCTATTGTTAGGGAGACGCCTTCCGGGATATGAATTGCGCTCCGTCGATGGGCAAAGCGGAAATTGTCCGGGAACGACTTTCAACGACTCTGGCCCGAAGTCGGCTTCGCGGAGATCAGCATTTAATCTCTCCGAAGCCCGTTTCTAACCGGACAGGGAGGCAATGCGAACGGAGCCCTGGTCCTGAACCAAAGCAGCATAAAATCTAGATGCTCAGATGGCGTCGCTTAGCAGTCGGAAAGCCACCGTCTTTCCCGTTTCATGGTGCCGAGGGTTCCGACATCACGGTATAGGGTGCCCGCACAAACCCTTTCCGTTACAGCTGCAACGCGCTTTGTCTCAGGCGCCGGACCGGGCTAAGCTAATTGAAATGGATGTGAGGTGATCCGGTTCCGCAATGGTGGAAGCGATCTTATGGGATAACGATGGCGTTCTCGTTGATACCGAGTGTCTTTTCTTCGAGAGCACTCGAACGATCTTGGACACAATCGGCATTCAATTGAGCTTGCGACAATTCCTCGATTTGTCAATGCGAGAAGGGCGCAGCGCGTTTGAGCTTGCCATCGAGAGGGGGTGGGGAAGACAACAGGTCGCGGAGTTGAAACGCGAACGCGATTTGCTGTATTCGGAAATGTTGCGCAAACAGACGCGCGTGCTACCGGACGTGCCGGAAACCTTGCAACAACTGCAGGGGCGCATGCGGATGGCAGTGGTAACCAGTTCGCAGCGCCAACATTTCGATGTCATGCATTCCGATACCGGTTTGATGCGATATTTCGAATTTGTCCTCGCACGGGAGGACTTCCGCGAGACGAAGCCGAATCCCGAGCCTTACCTGCTCGCATTAGAACGACTTCAGATGAAGGCAGACAACTGTGTCGCTGTGGAAGACTCAGAACGCGGACTGGCTGCGGCCCGCGCCGCTGGCCTACGCTGTTTAGTGATTCCAAATGATATGACGCGCGTTTGCAACTTTCAGGGGGCCACCGCCATTTTGCCGCGAGCGGCGGCCGTTCTCGACGCCTTGGCCGACTTATAGTCAATTCTTTCCCGTTCGACCTACTGCGGACGACGGATGTAGCGAGCGATGCGCCGATCAGTAACAGAACAAGGAAAACGATGAGGATAATAGCGATGATGGCCAGCGCTACACCGGGACTACAAGGCGGCTCCAATCGCCTCCAACTTGCGGGTTGAGCGTGCCTGCCGCCGAGCGGCAACATACACCGATCCAAATAGTTGCCTACCGTTCGTGTAAACTCGACGTGCAATAGTCCATAACTAATCGTTTTAATTGGGCGATAACATCATGATTGCCGGTTCTGACTCACGGGTTTCGTCCCGCGTTTGGTTGTGTGTTGTCGTTGCGGCGTTCGGGCTGATCGCGATGGCGATGCACTTTCCTTTGCGCGTCCATGCTCAAACGGCTCAGGCGCAAACGACTCAGGCACAAACAGCTCACCCAAGACATGCTCGGCAGGAGCTCCCGGCGGATTCGGTTGCCCCGATTGGCACCCTTGATTCCGTCGCCACGGTCCACGTGGACGTAACGCCGTCGCACGTTCTGAATACGATTTATCCCGATACGGCTACTGGCGCGTGGATGGATGATTTGAGCAGGGCGCAAATAGACAACTTGAGCAAGCCCGAGGTGATTCAGGGGGTCAAGAACCTGGGTTGGGGTTCCAT
The DNA here is from genome assembly GCA_963733545.1 of Terriglobia bacterium. Taxonomy (GTDB): domain Bacteria; phylum Acidobacteriota; class Terriglobia; order Terriglobales; family Acidobacteriaceae; genus JAIQFF01. The sequence continues at coordinate 32,206 of CAVTDQ010000007.1, read as the reverse complement.
CACCATGCGCAACAACAGCGAGTTGCGCTTGTCGGCATGGCACTGGAACGAAAACGGCAAATGGAGCGATCCGGCGACGAAGAGCGGCTACTACGTCGGCAGCGCTGATTTAGGCGAACCGATTCACTACGGCTATTCGTATTCGCTGCCCCATCGCGATTTTATGACCAGCGGAGATTTACCGTTGGTTGCTGGTTTTCAAAGTTACTGGAAGAGCAATCCTTACCTGACCAGCCACTTCACGGGCGAGAGCGATACGCTGCACCCGCAATGGGTGGTGATCGATATGGGCACGGCGCGCGCGGTCAACGCGATCCATATTCAATGGGTCAATCCGTATGCCGTGGTTTATGTGGTGCAGTACTGGGTCGGCGACAACAATGCGATGGACTGGGACATGGGCCCGAACGGCATGTGGAAGGCGTTCACGTCGGGCGCGGTGCTGAATGGCAGCGGCGGGGATGTTCGTCTAAAGCTTTCGGATGAGCCCGTCACTACGCGCTTCGTCCGCGTGTTGATGTCGAAGTCCTCCGGAACTTGCGATACTCACGGGTCGCAGGATATTCGAAACTGCGTCGGCTACGCCCTGCAGACGCTGTCGGCCGGTACGATCGATGCTGAGGGGAAATACGCGATCGTGTATCCGCCGAACGGCAAAGAGCCCGGACCTGGGCCGCCGCCGGTTCTGCAGGGCGCTGGAGAGCAGGAAGTGATCGCCGGTTCGGAGGCAGACCTGGCTGGATCGTTTTTCGCTTCTTCGGTCGATCCCTGGCACCAGGCCGACAATCTGATCACCGGCGGCCACGATCAATACAACGGCATGGACAATTTCTTCACCAGCGGATTGACCATGGGCCACGCGGCGCTAGTTGCATGCGCGGCGATCTATGACACTCCCGAAGATTGCGCGAATGAAGTTTCCTACATTCACAAGCGTGGCTATCCCGTGGTGGGAATTGAAGTCGGGGAAGAGTGCGACGGCAAGCACATGACGCCGGAAGATTATGGCGCCATCTACATTCAAGTGGCGGATGCGGTCCACAAGTTGACGCCCAGCGCCAAGTTGGGCGGCCCGATTTTTGAAGGCGTGGATAAAGACATCACGCTCTGGCCGGACGAGGAGGGCCGCACTTCCTGGATGGAGCGATTCGTCGATTACCTGAAAGCCCACGGTCATCTGAAGGATCTCGCATTCATGTCGTTCGAACACTATCCATTCATGATCAACGGATTCACGCCACCGAACGACTGGGCATCGCTTTACCTGGAACCCGGAATTATGAAGCATGTGCTGCACATGTGGCGGCAGGATGGCGTTCCCGCCGAGGTGCCGCTGATTATCTCCGAGAGTGGAATCATCGCGGGGCAAAGCGGACCGGGCTACCTGGGCGTGACTGGCCGCTCCATCTGGGAAGTCGATGCGTTTGGCACTTTCTTTGAACAGGGCGGCACAGCGTTCTATCGTCCTGCAATCAATAATGGCGCCGTTGGTCACGGACTCCTCGATCCCGAGGGTGGCGCTGATGGCGGTGGCGCGTACGGCACGCCTGCATATAATCCGTACTCTTCCGCGCACATTATTAATTTTGAATGGTTGCAGCACGAGGCAGGGGCGAACAAGATTTTTCCGGCATCGGCGGACCTGAAGGACGCTGTCGGACGGACGGTCGTTACCTCGTACGTCGTCAAACGTCCCGACGGGAACTGGTCGTTGATGCTGATCAACCATGATTTGAACGCCGCCCATCCGGTGCGTCTCATCATCGACGATGCCAAGCACGTCAGCCATCCTTTCATGGGATCTGTAGCTCTCGTGCAGTATTGCAACACCCCTGATGAGGACAAGAACATCACTATTCCCGCCGCACCCGACGGCGTGTACGCACTACCAGCCGGTTCAATCACCGTGATTCGCGGGAAGCTGCGGTAGTTTAGCCGGGTTCCCGATCGAGCCTGCACTTCTAAGAACGAATACTGCGGAAGACACCTATGACGGGTAAATCAGAAGTCAGCTTCCCAGTTGCCGACCATCCGGGAGTTGATCAGCCCGGGCAATTCATCTGCGTTTGCAAGCTCAAATCCTCCATCGATCTCCCAGGAGATTCGCTTTGTAGTCGGTCTCCATTGGTATCGGGAGAAAGTGACGATATCCAATGGATTGAGTTACCGCCGGTTGGGCCGTTATCCTGAGACTGTCTTCGATGCGCTCGATTCGCGAACATTGTTCGCGAAACCGAGCCAGAGGTTTTCAGCATGTTTGAGAAAAGCCATCCATCGCCCCGCACGCGCGCGGAGGGCTTTGCCCACCGTCTGGGCATTCGTCTGCCGATTCTGTTGGCGCCCATGGCCGGAGCCTGTCCTCCGTCGCTTTCGATTGCCGTGGCCAATGCAGGCGGACTCGGAGCGTGCGGAGCTCTGCTGATGAAGCCGGATGAGATCCGGGCTTGGGTCTCTGCATTTCGCGAAGGGAGTGCGGGAGAATTTCAGATCAATCTTTGGATTCCACAGGCACCGCCAGTGCGAGACCTCGATTTGGAAAAGCGGCAAAGAGCGTTCCTTGCGATGTGGGGACCACCGGTTCCACCGGAAGCGGGCGATGCCGTCCTGCCGGACTTTGAGGCGCAATGTCAGGCCATGTTGATCCTAGCTCCGAAGGCCATCTCTTCGATCATGGGGCTCTACGCGCCGGCCTTCGTATCGGAACTGAAAGCACGCGGAATCCTGTGGTTTGCGAATGCAACCACGGTTGCTGAGGCAAAGGCCGCCGAGGACGCAGGCGCCGATGCCATTGTTGCACAGGGCATGGAAGCCGGGGGACACCGCGGAGCCTTTCACGCGGACGAAGCGGAACGGCAAATGGTAGGCCTGATGGCCCTCTTACCGCAGGTGGTCGACGCGGTTGCCGTGCCGGTCATTGCTGCGGGTGGAATCGCCGATGCGCGTGGAATAGCAGCAGCGCTGATACTGGGTGCAAGCGCGGTACAGATAGGAACCGGGTTCCTGCGATCTCCGGAAGCCAAGATGCATTCCGCCTATTCCGAGAGACTGGCACGTACTGAAGCTCACGAAACTATGATTACGCGTGCCTTCAGTGGACGGCCCGGGCGCAGTGCGGCCACTGCATACGTCCGGGCAGCAGGCGCTCCGGACGCCCCGCGTCCAGCACCGTATCCTGTTCAGCGCGGCCTGACTCGCGCGATGCGCGAAGCAGCACAGCAGGCTGGAGATGCCGATCGTATGCAATTGTGGGCAGGACAGGCAGCCAAGCTGGCGCGGAATCAACCCGCCGGCACGATCTCTCAGGAGTTGTGGGAACAGGCCTCTCGGCTGTTGTTGTAATCTGCGTCGTCCGCCTGTGGCTGGCTCCCGAATCACGGCTATACGGAAGTTATGCTGGGCAACAAGTCTGTAATCGGACAAATGAGATCGCGCTGGCTCCCCAGAAGTCGGCTTCTAGAAAGTTTCACCTCGCTACTGGGAAACGCGCTTGTAACTCATGAATGGAGTAGTGGTTCGCGGTGGTCGATCAACTGGAAGTTAGTTTGCTGTGTGACGGGCAATACGCGCAAGCAAGGCGCCAACTCCCGGTTTGTCGGCCAACCGGAAGCTGTCCAGAAACGGGCTTAGAGGAGATCAGTTGGCGATCTCCCCGAAGCCGACTTCTGACCGGAATTAGCCGATAGGACGGTCCGCAGCGTCGTTGCTACAAGTGCAAGGCGTTCATTCGGGGATTTTCGTAAACGTCGTCCTCGCCCGGATACCTAAGCTCCTTTTCAAATTTTCCCGTTTCCTTAGCTAAAGCCCAGACTAGGCTCTCTCCCGCCGGTAAAGTTTTCGGCTGCCGGTCGTACACCGGATCTCTATAGGCATATTCCGCATCGATCGTCCGCCACCGATTCCTACGGAACATCGCGATCAGATCACCAAGGAAAAGAGCGTTCAGTCCGCTGTGATGCAGGAGCAACGTATGTCGTAGCGGTCGCCCGAGGACGCGCTGACTCAGCGAGCCGTAGAATTGCGCGCGCTCCCAGATATGCTGCAGAAAAAAGTCGCGATATCCTGTCAGGTCTGCGTGCGGCTGCGCCTCAGTCCGCTTTTTTAGTCGAGCATCGATTGCCCAATCGGATGCGTCGATCGTTGCTCGGCCCATGCGGTACCCATGTACATGCAAGAAGGCGCGCATTCCGTCGCGCTTTTCCGATGTATCGCCCTCCTTGAAAAACGGATAGCGAAATAACGGTGTGAAATGTGAATAACTTTGAATCAGAGGTTCGTTCTTCAGAGCGTCAGCTTCGAATTCAGCGAGTGTCACTTTTTTAAAGCCGTCTGGATCATCATCCGTGCTCACGTTGAAGTAAAGATGAGAGTACGAATGATTGCCGATCAGGTGCCCGGCATGATCCCAGGCGGCGACCAGTTGTCGCCCAGGATTGCTATCAACTCGCTTACCACAAACAAAGAGTACGGACTTGATCTTGTTACTGTCCAACGTGCCCAGGATGCGCTCGTTCACTTGGTGCCATGTCAGATTGACCCCACCATCGGTGGTTGGGTCATCAAACGTGAAGGCAATTTCCGGAGCCAGCGCATTTGCCGAAGCTAGCGGCAAACGGTGTAGTGTCGCTCCTATTGCCGCATAACGCAGAAACTCCCGTCGGTTCATGTGTTCGATTATCCCCCATGTAGGCGGGAATCTCTCAAAAGCGAGTGTACCGTTCAGGTGTTGGGTTCCGCCATTCCACGAAAATCGATGATCAAAATGGCAATCGCTGCGACGACAGCGGATAGCTTGTCGCAACACCGAGCTGTCCAGAAACGGGCTTAGAAAAGATCAATGGCGATCTCCTCGAAGTCGACTTCTGGCCCGGAATAACTTCCGGTTAGCCCGTTATTCGCACACAGCGGGTCAAAAAATACGCGAAACGTCCAACCCGCTTTACTAGACGCCCAGCGTCGCCCTGGTTATGCTCAGAAGGTTAAGACGCTGTTTCAATGCGCGTACACCCGTCAACCCACATCCACAGGCCCCACACGGCACCTGTGAACAGCTGCACGCACACGCTAGTATCCGAAATAACCCCGGAATGAAGTGGCGGAAGCTTTGCGTTGTAACTGAAATAAGATCGGGGTTATATGCGCTGGATAAAAGCATGGATTGCGATAGGTGGGTTGGCCATTGCAGCAGGGAGTTGCGGCCAGGAACCAATTGGAGTGGATGTGAATTTGGTGAATGTGGGATTCACGGCACAGGATGGGTGCGGGGCGCTGGTAAACAGCCTTGCACCCCGCTTCAATAACGCCGCGGGAACCTGCGTGGCCCCTCGATAATTGACAATCGTGCACCAGCGAGGTTCCCCATTGATTGGGCAGACCATCTCGCATTACCACATCACCGAGAAGCTCGGCTGTATGGGCATGGTCTACAAGGCCGAAGACACCCAGCTCGGCCGTTCGTCGCATTGGAGTTCCTGCCCGACGAATGTCGCACGAATCCTGGTGCGCCGTAAGGGGATGGACAAATGGGTATCGGTACCCTAACAGCAGCAGTGGTCACTTTAGTTTCCACGATTTGTTACTAAGGGACATCCCTTCCCCACCAATGGGCCATGGCCCAATGCGCGCGTAGAGCTCATCCTGAGAATGTCAGTTTGTTGATAGAAGACGAGGGCGGGAATGACTGACCTAATGGTTGAGGATTCGCAAGAACAATGCCACGCTGCCGAAGACGGCCGCGACACTTTAGGATTCGAGGAACCGCAAGTCCCGATGAGGGCGAACCTGTGCCTTAAATTTCAGGAGCGCGTTTTGCGGGAAGTGGTTCTTACAGGCGGGGTGGCCACAATTGGCCGTCAGCCGGATAACCTTATCCGAATTGATAACCCCATCGTGTCGGGGCATCACGCCAAAGTGTGCTGGGAGGGAAGCCACTATATTTTGCAGGACATGGAAAGCTTCAACGGCACCTTTGTAAATAATCAGCGGATCGTAAAGACGCCTCTCGAAGATGGAGATGTCATCCTGATCGGTAAACACACGCTCCAATTTCATATTGTTCCAAGGGAGAAAGCTTCCGCACAGTCGAGAAACAGCGAGTTGAGCACCAGCGATCGGAGCGCCCACTGGCAAATTCAACTGGATAAAAACAGGGCGCCCCAGCTCGACTGCACGATGGTACTGGATACGAAGAAAATCAGAGATCTCCTTGGCAAGACGAAGAGAGCCCCTGTTTTCTCACAGCAGACTGTACCGACGTTTGGTATGTCACCACTATCCTCGGGAAGCATGCATGGAACTGCCCAACGAAGAATGGGCGTACTGACCATGACTGCAGGACGCACACGTGGCCAGCGTCACGTGTTAGCGAGCAAACTGAGCGTGATCGGCAAGTCAGACCTGGCTACCGTCCGGCTGACGCGGTGGTTTGCTCCTCGAGTCGCCGCTTCGATCCACCGTACAGAAGACGGGTACGTTCTTTTCGCGGCCGGAAAAAATATTAAGATCAGAATCAACAACACCGAAGTAAATCGCCAACATGAGCTGAAAGCCGGCGACATTATTGAAGTGGCGGGAATCAAGGCGGCCTTCGATTATGATGATCGATAAATGGTCGAAGATTGCTCCTGCTGGCAGCAACTCTATCATGCCGCGATGTTGGAATCTGAACCAAGCAAATTGTTGAATCGTTGTTCCTGGGGTCTTGTTGAAATGTGAAGTTTCGAAGAAGAAAGTTCTGCCATCCTTGATTGAAAGATCTGCTGGGAGGGCAAGAGCGCTCTAAAACAATTCTTCGTCCCAAGTCGCACTCCCAACCGAAGCAAAAATGTGCATGTGGAGTGGCAAGAAAATCCATCTTGACGATCTGCTGGATTATCGCTTCACGCTCTACCCTGGTGAAAACCATGACTCAGTCCGACTAGTTTCCTTCCCAGGCGGCCTCTATTGGGTCTATCGCGCCCCGCAGCCCAAAAATCAAATTCCCGAGTGGCAGTCGACTCTGAACTTGAATGCGCTTAGCGGACTTCAATAATTTGATCGGTGGCAGGAGGCTATCATCATGAAGCGGAAGTCGCACTCGCCAGCAAGACAAAACGCAACTAAATCTGTCCTGCGGCTTCCTGACCTGGAGCACGCAAAGGCCGCAGTCTTACACAGTCTGACTAGCCCGGACGCGCAAAGGGGTTATCGGCACGCCATCGACGAATTCGTTGACTGTATCGATCCGAGCCTCGTCTAGCTTTTAATCGTATCCTGGTCCTTCGTTGCCGTTCACACCTTGAGTCTCGTCAGCTAGCCCCGGCAACGATCAACTTAGCCTTGGCGCTGTACGCCGCCTTGCCTACGAGGCAGCCGACTGCGGTCTGCTCAGTGCTGATTTAGCGGCTGGCATTCGTGTCAAAGGCATAAAGAAGCTGGGAATGCCCCTCGGCAATTGGCCAACGGCAGAGCAGGGCCAGAAACTCTTTCAAGCACCCGAAAAGAATGCCTTAAGAGCAAGCGGGACCGAGCCCTCCTAGCTCTGCTAATGGCTTACGAATTGAGAAGGCATGAAGCCGTGACCCTGACATTGGATCATCTCCAGCGGCGGGAAGATCATTGGGCCATAGTCGATTTTGGTGGGCAAAGCAGGGCACGTGCGAACTGTCCCTGTCCCCGGCTAAGTGAAATGCGAGCTAGTTAGACTGGTTTAGAACGGCGGCTATCGATCGAGGGAAACCGTTTCGTCGCGTCAACAAAGTCGGTACAGCTTGGGGGGACGGCATGACAGAGAAATCGGTGTGGCACATCGTGAAGGAGTCGGCCAATGCGATCGGGGTCGCTAAACCCGCACCTCACGATCTCCGCCGAACGTGTGTTCGGCTCTGCCATGCTTCGGGCGGAGAACTAGAGCAGATCCAATTCCTTCTAGGGCACGTCTCCGTCCAAACCATGGAACCCTATTTGGGCTGCAAGCAGAGAATTCAGTCCGCTGTGAATGACAGAATCGGCATTGAGCCTCAGCTTTAACTGGGGCTTCGAATGATGGAAGAGAGGCCGACTAATCGGGAGTTGGCTCGCGTTGCACCACAACCAAAAACACCACACCGACAATGGTAAACATTCGGAATGCCTCTTCCTGCCCATTCCATATTTTTGACTGCCACATCAGAAACCATTCGCCCCCGACATCGAGGAATGCCACCAACCACATCAGCAGGCTCGTCGTCAGCGCAATCACGGCGACGTTCAGCGCAGCGGCGAATTGCGCCCTGTCCGCACGATACGATTTCAGCAACCGAACACCAGCCCACCAGCATAGAAGCATAGTGACTGATTCCCAGGCGATGATGCCGATGTAGAAGACCGTATGTACTAGCGGCGAACTGACGGCGCGCCACATGCCGTGGTTCCGCGGAAAGGTTGAGTCCATCATCAGGACGTGGCGGACAAACTCGTAGTTGGAGCCGTAATCTGTGATGTTGTTTAAAACCAGAATCGTGTAGAAAAGTGCGATTGCAAAAACGAGAATCGCTTTGGAAACGCGAAGCCCCATTACATGCCGCAAAGGTTGTCGCACGCGGGAATTATATCTTCTCGGTGACTTACCGCGAACTTTCTTGGAGGCGCACAAGTTCTGATCAACGGGCAATCCTGCAGTAATCCCAAAGTTGAGTGTGCCGACTATCCGCAAGTTATCGCTGGAGAGCGGCATCGGCAGCACCGAGAACGCGGATCTGAGGGATTCTATTCCGCGCCAGCTGAAGGAAATGTTGAACCGCCCTTCAAGGCAAAGGCTCCCCTCAACTGAACGATCCGGATCTTTCGCCGCAGTGGCCATCCCGCAATCTTCACAAGTTTCAGGGTTCCTCGCGACAGTTCGCCCCTCGTCAACCGTTGCGACATCGCGGAAATCCAGATCCCGGCGCCTACCAGGCGCTTGGTGATCTCAGGTCAGCCCAGCGCCATTGGAACTTACGGTAGCTCTAAACACCACCTGCCCGACCAAGAATTGACGGATTGGGCGTAGAAACAAGCGCGGTAGTCGTCAAGAATTTTGCAAACACCGACTGGCTCAAGGTGGGCGATGAGTTCTTAAGTTCTTAATACGGAACACGGACAGTTTCAGAATCGAAGCACAATACCTGTCGAGTAGCGAAAGCTGTTCTGGTGATTGCCCAGGCTGCTGGAAAGTCCTGTCGTTAGTGCATCGGTGGCATTGAACTGGGTGCGGATATAGTCGACCTGGACGGCACGGATCGCCAAGTGCCGGGTTAACCCGAAGTCGATCCCCCCGCCAAACGCCATGGCAAAGGCACTGGCGCTCGTCAAGCTCGAGGAGATACCGCCGATGACCGGAAGGCTGACGCCTGCCCCTAGACTCGAATGTGCTTCGCCAAACAAAGCGTGTGCAAAAACAGAGCTGCGGCCGACGTTGGCGGTTACAGTCGGACCAAACAGATAGTTGTTAAGATGCTGATACGTTCCCGCTGAAACACCCAAGAGCGAAAACCCAAATGGAGTTAGGCTCGCCCCGCTTATGTCGGCTGTGACACCCAGATTGCGGGTGAAATTGAATGTGCCCTGTCCCTCCCATCCGTTGAAACCGTTGCTGGCATTCCTGAGGTAGGAATATCCGCCGAAGACTATGGCGCGCGTCGCTATCTCGCTTCCAGCGGGGCGGGCTCCGCCGATCTGCGCCACGAGCATTGATGTCGAACAAACAATGATAAAGATCGAAAGCAGACATGTGCGCATTTTTCTCTCCCGACGAGGGCACTCTCAGGTGTGATGCGCGACACGATCGATAAAATCTTAAAAGCGTAGATTTCTTTCAGCGGCAGCAGCGGAATATTAAGCCAACCTTAAATGGGTAAGACTTCAGGAACACCGGCTTAGAAGTACCGCTGTGAGCACTGTCGGCCGCAGGAAGATCAAGTTCAATCTTTCGCGAAAAAGAGTACTCTTGCATGGTCATGCACAGATCTGTTCCAGTATGCTGTGCAATCTTAACTGTTACAGGGTGCTTTCTGTTAGCGCAGCAGCCTGTGATCAACCCCGCCCGGCAGAAGAACGTGGCAAGGCAAACTCACCCAAACAGACTAAACGCGCCCGAAGGGGCAGATCATCAAAGCCTCCCTACTCCAGAGGTGTTGAAAAATCCTGAGGAGCAGGCGTGGCAGATGATCGAGCATGCAGCTACTCAGGGTAGACTTAGCGATCGCGCCACGGCGGTAAGCGTTTTGGGGTTGATGCCAAACGACAGCCGGGCAGTAAAACTGGCCGAGAAAGAACTGAAGGATGACAAAGCGGAAGTGAGAGCCGCGGCTGCGGCGGCCCTCGGTGGAATGAATTCCAGAAGAAGTATTTCCAATCTTAGGATGACTCTGGACGACAGTGACCCTTTGGTTGTTCTCGCTGCCGCCCACGCGCTCGACTTGCTGCACGACAAATCGGCGTACGAAGTCTATTACGAAGTTCTGAACGGGGAGCGCAAGACTGGTAAAGGCCTCATTGCGTCGCAGAGTTCGATACTAAGTGACCCAAAAAAGATGGCACAACTCGGCTTTGAAGAGGGTATCGGTTTTGTCCCTTTCGCCGGTATCGGATGGGGGGCCATCAAGGCCATGACCAAGGATGATGTATCTCCGATTCGGGCGGCCGCTGCGAAGGTGCTGGCCAAGGATCCCGACCCGGCCACGACCAAAGCGTTAATTGACGCCGCGGGGGACAAGAGGTGGCTGGTACGAGCCGCTGCACTCGAGGCTCTGGCCAAACGTGGAGATCCATCTGTGCTCGAAACGGTGAAGATGTACATGGATGATGAAAACAAGGCAGTGATGTATACCGCCGCTGCGACCTTGCTACGATTAACGGCCATTATGGAGCAACGTTCAGCTTCTAGTAAAAAAGGCAAACTCACGCACAGAAGAAAACAATAACGCCAATGAATCCACGAATGGACTGGGCTCCCGGTTTTCATCTCGCCGAACATAGGTAATCGTCAATAAGTTTGCCAATCTCTCAGCACTCCTATACCGCCAATGGTTTGCCAGTGCAAAGTTTGTTCAGAAGATCGATTGCCTCCTCCCGAAGTTGAGCCTTACGCGAGTGTAGGGCACATGCAACAGACCGACTAACATTATTCGCTCACAGACACCTCCAATGGCCCAATTTACTGCAAAAGGTCACTGTTGTTGGATAGATCGAGTTGAGAATCGGGTGCAGAGGCCGCGATGCGGGCAGAGCCATACATTTTACTCGTAGAGATAAGCAAGTAGCGAAGGACCGGAACCTCAATCCGCAAGTTCTTGAGTATACGTTTGCCGCATTCGGCCTAAGCCGCCTTAGTTGGCTGAAACCCCTGCTTCTCCGTTTTGATTTCCAGCAGTTTGTTTGAAGCTGTTTGAATGGCAGCGCGTTCAACGTATGGGCTCGGCTCACGTTCTAGCTCCTGCAGCCGTTCCCACATCGCGTCCTCGAGTTGTGCTAGATGCTCCTTCAATTTTTGGGGCTCGGTTTGTTGAAGGAAAGCGCCATAAAGAAAAACCCAATAGGGTTGGTGCGTGCGGCCCTTCATAGAATCTCCGTAGGAAGGGGCGCATCGTTCTCGCCGCAACCCCCGATAGGGGCGACAGGAACAACGCGCCCTTTGTCTCGCGCTGTTTCCCTCTTTTAATCCGAGTTAAACCTCTTGTCGGCACGACAGCGTACAGAGGTCCACCGCTGCTCGTCGCAGGTAAGGCCTCCAGAGAACGAAAGCGGATGAGGATTTAAGCGAATGAATGCGCCAGAAGAGAGACACCTTACATTGATTTGCTGTCGGAAATTGGGTATTACAACTGCCTGGTGAACATCGCACCTTGGACCGGTCTTCTTCCGGAGATTGAGGAAGGCCGCTCTGAAAAAAACGAGCGCTTCGGTACGCCAAGTGGGGGAATGAAAAATCCGAGCGTCTTGTTCCTACGGTAGGCGACACGGTGACCATCGATGGGAAACCACCGGATTTCCCCGTTAATCGTCGATTGTTTATTGGGTTGCGTTCAAACCGAATGCTTCCCGAGGATCGAAAAAACAGCGCCGCCAGAAGGCTTCGTCCGATAGCGACCCGGCCTTCCATTCCCGGAGTAGCGGCAATGTTGCCGCCACCATGCCGCCATCCTCAGAATCGAAAATCATCACAACTCCAACAATGCTGGTCGGGGCCTTCACTAGGTCAACGTACTCCCGCTCTAAAATCGATTTTGCGAATGCAAGCTTCGCGCCTGCGCTTGCAGTACTTGCGTTCTCATTTGTTTTCTGCAGCGACACAATTCTTACGGTCTTTCCTTGAAGCGGCGCCCAAGTCCCGGGAAAGGACGCGACCTGTTCATTCTCGACTTGAAATGGCTGAGTATTCACTGGAGCCGGTGCTGTGCTTTGAGCTTGCGTTTCCGGGGGCTGCGTATCGGATAGCAACTCCAAACTTGAACGCCGAACCCATCCTCTGGAAAGGCCGGAAATTCGGATGTGTACCCAGTTCGGGTTTGCATCCAAAGTCTCAAACTCATCTTCGGCGGCAGCAAGGAATAAAACTTTAGAGTCTTCGCGCGGGCTGGCAAGAACGGGCGTGTCTTTTTTTTTGACCGCTACCAGATTGTTGGGGCGAACCTGGTTACGAAGGATCTCTTCCAATCCTTTTGCCTCTTTAGTTTCTTCCTCAGAGTGTCGATCGACCATTGCCTTTTGAGTGGCCAAAGAGGGCATGTTGGCTGGATTCAGCGGATCACTCAGCTTAAATGGCGAGCTCAACGTTTTAGGCTGAACAGCGCGGGTTTTGTCGCCCGGTAACGGTGCTGAGATAGTTGGCACTGGCGCACTAGACTGGCTTTTCGCTGACGTAGGCTGCGAGTTCGCGACAGTCGTCGGAGATGATGTGTTGCGGTCTCCAAGCTCTTCCTGCAACTGATCAAGAAAATCGCCTTCGAGGCGGCCGTTGGAAGGCAGCACCTGATAGCCAGACTTAGTCGAAACGGGGTCGGTGTACCAAGCTGTGATCGTAGCATTGACTTGCACCACTGATCCTCCCGACGGAGTCGAACTGACGTGAACGTCACACTGGTAATAGCCGCGATGGAAGCGGGCAAGGGGACGATCATTTCGGACAATAAAGCCCTCCAACACCGGCAGACGGCCGGAGATTGACGATTGAATTTCTTTGAGTCTCTTGTCGACAATAGCCTTGGATTGGGAAAAAGTTCGCTGGTAGGGCGTGCTCTGAGTGCGTCCCGAAGGAGCGACTGCCAACGCAATTGTGGCACAGCAGATCGTAAACAGTGCTGTCAAGGCGAATCTTTCGGAGAGGCTTCGGGCCCCAAGGATATTGCTCACGGAAGCGGCTCCAGTTGTGCGTGGTTAATCCAACCGTGTTGTCCATCAGTGGTTTCCACACCATACCAATAAGGAGTTATGATGACAATTACGACTTCCGCGCCCGCCTCCAGAGATTTCACATTGGTGGCACTTTGGAATGGAGCAGTTTTTAGTTGGCCGCCCGGAGCTTTCACGACCCGTTCAGCCTGGTGGCGCAAGTAATCGAGGCGTTGGTCTACGGTCTGAGCGGAGTGCTGCGCGGCTGCAAGGGTGGAGGCCACCTCGGTCTGCTGTTTACGTTCCAGCGTTTCTCTTGCGAGTTTCTCCTTACGCTGTTTCTCACTCTCGTCACTTTGTTTCTTCTCCGCTTCGGCCGTTTCGATGTGGTCTTGAATGTCCTGAGACTCGGCGTTTTCCACGTGCCCGTCGGAGGCATGCACGGTGCGGTGGAAGTTTTCGACGAACACAGCATCAATTCGCAGGATGGTCTTGGAAGCGTCTTTGCTCTGAACTATGTAGCGAACAGCTAATGTTCCTTCGTCCTTACTATCTTTGAAATCAAGAGGGGCTAGTACATCGGTTCTCACTTTGTAGTAGACCTTTCCCGGCTCTTTCCACTCGGGAAACAACGGCGATGATGTAACCGCGCTGGCCTTCTCGATGTACTTGTCTTTGTTGAATTCCTTACTGCCCTGGATGATTCCGTTGTTTACGATGGCTTCGACAGCTTCCAATACTCGGCTTTCGGGAGCCGAAATCTCGGTGGAAAGTCCCAAACCGTAGTCTTTGGTTGAGATTTTCCTTCTGTGTTCGCTGGCGTTAAGGGGAGGGAGGTTGGACTGCAAGAACAAGAATAAGAATAAGACGGTGAACCAAGTGAGCAAGAAGGTTCTCTGGTGGAGATGGTATGCAGATGATTTAGCCAACTCTCGTGGGTGCGACGAGCATAGAAACCCGTTTCTTCCAGCATTCTCACGCATTCGCCGGGGACTCTGAAATCTAGTTTCTGCAATTGCTCGCATCACCTGTTCCTTACTCTCGCCCACGGGAGGCTGTCAACTGTTTCAAGGAGCCCATCGTTTCGTCCGTCAGATGAAACACTGCACCAGAAGTTGAATGCAATTTGGGGAATAATGGCCTTCTTATTTCGCTAGCAATTTTCTTGTTCGCGCCGGTCCTCAATTCCAGGAACGGCCGGGCGAGTTTTGACAAATCTTTTACAACTCGCCGGCTTAACGGTGGTAGCCTCGACGAAATACTCGCGCAGATTCTCATTATGGCGGTTAGGTCTTCCAATCATCGGTCCCGCGCAGCTTCTGAGCCGAATTTTGGCGCCGCCATGGCCCACTCCAGTCGAACCCGCGATCGCGCGGGCAAAAAGCAGGCGCTTATTATTGCCGCATTGAAATTGTTTGCCAACAAGGGTTATGAAGCGACCACCACTCGCGAAATCGCTGCTTCTGCCGGTTGTGCCGAAGGCTTGATCCACCGGTATTTCAATGGCAAGGCGGGATTGCTACCGGCACTACTAGAATACAGGGTCTCGCAAGAGGTGGCCAATCTTACACACCATGTTCAGCCCGCTGGAACCTTCGAAGATGAATACCTGCAGTTGGTCAACTGGGCAGTTGAGCACATTTGGAACGATCGCGAGTTTCTGAAAGTGGCTATTCCTCAAGCGTTGCTGGATCCTGGCTTCGGACAGGTTTTGCGTCAAGTGGGTCCTCTCCAGAGGGCTCGCGCAATCAGCCAACGGCTCAGAAAATTTAAGGAATGCCGCGCGCTTCCGGAAGCCCAGTTCGATGCGCTAGTCCAGTCCGTTAGCGTCATCGGCTTCATGTTCGGCTTTATGCGTCCGGCCGTGCTTCGACAGGACCGAAAAACGTCCGCCCGGACCGCGACTGCCATCGCCGAACTTCTTGTCCGCAATATTTCGCTCGAACCCGAGGGACGTTCGCTGGCACTCGAAGAAGCACTTTTACCCAGCTAGTTTCGTCTCATCTACTCACATTTCCCTTGACGGCTTTCTTACCTCCATGGTATTACGTGTGCCACTTATGTAAGTGCGCCTGCACGCACTTGCAATTTGCTAACGGCTTCAGAAATTCGGGACCCACTCAATGTGGGTAGGGGCAGTAGCTTTTGGATTCGTTGTTACTGGGACCGGGTTGTTCCAGTATGGCGTTTGCACCAGGAGGACTCGATGACCTCTGCCCGGAACCGTCTCGCCAGTGGCGTACTGCTGGTGATCTTTTTCCTACTATTTTCCGCTAGTGACACCCATGCTATTCCAGCGTTTGCGCGCAAATACGGCTTGCGCTGTTCCGCTTGTCACGAGGCTTGGCCGATGCTCAATTATTTCGGCCAGAAGTTCAAGGACAATGGCTATCAGTTGATGAATGATCGGGATTCTCCGATCTGGCAGAACAATGGCTATTGGCCGGTGACTATGCGCATCACGCCCAGTTGGCATCGTGAGAGCACCGACAAGGTAGCGGTCGATCAAGCCGCAACCGGCCAACAGCGAATCACCGCTCATGGCTTCGACGTTGGCGGCCTGGACATGCTATCCGCAGGAACGCTCGACAAGAATATTTCCTTCCTCTTCGTGCTGTCGTCGGATGAAACGGCAGCCTTCCATTTTGAATCAGTCAATGCCCGGCTGGATAACCTCTTCGGCAGCCCTTGGCTTAACGTCAAGATGGGCAAATTCGAACTGGATAACATCGTTTCGGAAAAACGAGGGCTGACACTCACGGCGAATGGCGGGGGCTACCAGCTCTATCACTTCGTCCCGGTCGGGGACAGCAACTTCCTGGGGCAAATCGGTGATAACCAGTTCGGGTTGGAGTGGATGGGGCACTCGTTGAATGACCGAACGCGGATCTCGGCGGCTCTCCTGAGCACTACCGATGGCAATCCGGATCTGCCGGGTAGCAATACTTACACCGGATTTTTTGCGGGGAGTCAGGCCTTCGAAATCGGCAAACTTGGAACTCAGCGCGTCGGCTTTTATGCCATGGTTGGGCGGGCACCTACAAATACCCTAACCTCGGGAGGTTTGCCGATTGCCGGCGGCGGGTTCGGGAACAAAAGTTTCAGTCGAGAGGGTTTCAATGGAATTTTCTACGTAAAGAAACTGGATTTTCAAGTTGTAACCCAGCACGGCGCAGACGACGCATATTTTGCGACCAGCACACAGGTCGGCGGGCCCAGCCCGCTACCTACCGGTGCCCGTTCAGCAGTCTGGAATGGTGCGTTTGTAGAAACTCATTACGTATACAACCCGCAGCTCATCTTTATTCAGCGCTCGGAGTGGATACGAATGTCGCAGCAAGCGATTCCAGGAACACCTTCCAACCTGGGGAATATCGACAACTACGTGATCGGATACCGCTACATGCCGTTCATGAACAGTCGCGCTGGCTTCGCCTGGCATAACGAGTATTCCTGGATTCGTCAACGCGGAACGGCGCCAGATGGAACCGACCTGACCAGCAGCAGTTTGTTGCTGGGATTCGACTTCGACTTCTAAAGAAGGAACGCCGATGCCAAGAATGAAAGTGAACAGTTCGTTTGTTTTAACGGCGGTGGCGGTGGTCGCTCTTTGCAACTTGTCGCGGGCTCAGGCGACTGAAGCTGAGGAGAACCAGCGACTCGGCATGGAGAGCCACATCGGCAAGTTGACGGGTCATGCTGCCGCAGCTAAAGGCACTTATCGTCGGTATTGTGTTGGCTGCCACGGTGTCCTGGGGGATGGAGAAGGAGAGAACGCGCAGTGGATTGATCCCAAGCCGCGCAACTTCACCCTGGGAATATTCAAATGCCGTTCGACCACCACCGGCACCCTGCCTCTCGACTCCGATCTTTACGATACCCTGGGACGTGGGTCTTGACAGTTCGAACATGCCGTCGTGGAATCCGCTTTCATCACAGGAGAGGGCTGACCTGGTGGCCTACGTAAAACACTTCTCAGCGCGCTGGGTAACAGAAAAACCCGGAGCCCCGATAGAGGTACCTCCCAGACCCGAGGTCACCGCAGACCGTATCAAGGCAGGGCAGGCGGTGTACCAGAAAGTGGAGTGTTGGAAGTGCCATGGACCGTCGGGACAGGGAAACGGACCGTCCGCTGCGACTCTCACGGATGATCAAAGTCGGCCCATTCAGCCTTACAACTTTCACGAAAATAACCGGTTCAAATGTGGGAGCGGCGACGAAGACCTGTACAAGATTTTCATGACTGGACTGGATGGAACGCCGATGCCCTCGTGGTCAGACAACATCAAGCCGGATGAGGCCTGGGATCTGGTGTTTTATCTCCGCTCTCTGCAGCCGATGAAAAGCAAAGAAAAAGAAATTGCCCGGCAAATCGGATTGAAGGCAGGCGCTCCCAGTACCGCATCGACGCCTGCTCCGGAACAGTAGGCGGCCTGGAAATTGCGAAAGAACCGAGGAGAGCAAATGAAAGCGTATTACAAAGTGGCAGGCATGAGTGCATTGTTGTTGTTGCTGGCGTTCGGACTCGTGCGGTCAACCGGCACCGTGAGCGCGGCCCCCGATGGCAAGATCACAGGAATTGTAAAACTGGACGGAGCGGCCCCGCACATGAAGGGCATCGACATGTCCAAAGATCCTTATTGCGTTAAGCAGCATGAGAACAGCCCAGCGCACTTGGAGAATGTAGTGGTGGGTGCGAATGGAGGCCTGCAGAACGTTGTGCTTTATATTTCGGAGGGGCTAAGTGGAGCTGAGACAGCTCAGGTGCCGTCACAGGAACCAGTGTTTGATCAGAAAAATTGCATGTATACGCCGCACGTTCTGGCGATGGACGTTAACCAGAAACTTAAAGTAGCCACCAGCGATCAGACCACCCACAACATTCATCCGCTACCAAACCCTCTCGCTGGAAATATTCCATGGAATAAGTCGCAGCCTCCGGGAGCTCCCCCGATCGAAACGAGCTGGAAAGCTCAAGAGGTCCCAATCCCTGTGAAGTGCAACATTCATCCCTGGATGCACGGTTATTTTGTGGTGGTTAAAGGGCCTTTTGCAACTACCGACGAAAAAGGCTCCTACACAATTGAAAACGTGCCTCCCGGCAACTACACCGTTACAGCATGGCAGGAAGAATACGGAACTCAGACGGCAAAAGTAACGGTCGCTGCCGGCAAAGCCGGGGCTGCCGACTTTACCTTCAAGGCGAAGTAAGGATCGGAGTTCGTGCGGAATCGTACGAAATCCGCAAATTCGAATGTGAAAGTTGTCCATTATTTACCCGCGCACACTCAAATTTGAAGCAAACATCCATGAAGGCTTCGATTCCTTTCCAAGTCTCTCAGTTACCAGGCAAGACCCGGCCGGATCAACCACTTGACCTAAACCCGAGGCATCATGGCTAAGTTCTTCGCATTAACCATCGTTCTGATTGCGATAGCTTCTGCCATTCCTATCCTGCGACATAGCTGGCCGGCGCCCGAGGACATTTCAGTCCACGGGCATCTGATCGATGAGCAGATGTCGGAAA
Source organism: Terriglobia bacterium (assembly GCA_963733545.1). Classification (GTDB taxonomy): domain Bacteria; phylum Acidobacteriota; class Terriglobia; order Terriglobales; family Acidobacteriaceae; genus JAIQFF01. Next base: position 13,356 of record CAVTDQ010000007.1, on the reverse strand, counting down.
CCATGGCAGAGGCCGGAATCTCGTTTCTGGCGGCGCAGTTCATCTTGGCGGTTTTTATATGGAAGTTTTCCAACCGCCCAAAAGACGCGAAAATCGGAAAGTTTCCGGGAGGGGCTAAGGGACTCGTCATCGCTGCATTTCTGCTGGTGGGCACAGAAGTTTTAGCCTTGGGAATTTTTGGCAGCAAGGCCTGGGCGAGTGTGTACTTCACGCCGCCGTCGGCGAATGCGATGCCAGTTCAGGTGCAGGCCGGGCAATTTGCATTTTACTTTCGCTATCCGGGACCGGATGGAAAGTTTGGTCCGCTTCACCCGGCGCTCATCAACGAGTCGAACGAGAACTTTTTTGGCCTCGACCAAAACGGTGATCCAGGACTCCAAGGATGACGTCGTAACCTCACAAATGGCGATTCCGGTGAACCGCGAAATCCATCTGCTCATGCACGCGAAGGACGTTGGGCACTCTTTCTATGTTCCGGAGTTGCGTGTGCAACAGGATTTCGTTCCGGGGTTGGACCTCTCAATCCATTTCACTGCTACCAAGGTTGGAAGGTACGAAATCGTTTGTACGCAGCTTTGCGGCCTGGGTCACTACAACATGAAAGCCTATTTAACGGTTTATTCCCAGTCAGATTTTGACGATTGGTTGAAAAAGCAGGCGGCATTGCAGTAGCCAGAACAGTCATGTGGAAGCTTGAAGGGCGGGAGATTCCCGGGTTGAGGTGAACAAATGCATGACGTGTCGACACACGCGGCGCAACATCATGCCCCGCCACAGGGTTTCATCCGGAAGCACGTATTCAGCCTCGACCACAAGGTGATCGGCAAACAGTATTACGGCCTGGCCCTGCTGGCAGTATTTGTAGGCATGGTCCTCTCCTGGTTTATGCGATTGCACCTGGGGTGGACGAATCTGGCGATCCCCGGACTGCATTTGCTATCCAAAACAGGCGCTCCAGGCGACCTGATGACTCCTGAATACTATCTTCAACTGATGACCATGCACGGAACAATCATGGTCTTCTTTGTTCTCACGACGGCCCCTTTCGCAGCTTTTGGAAATTATTTCCTGCCCATCCAGGTGGGGGCCGAGGACATGCCATTTCCCCACTTCAACATGATGTCGTTCTGGGTCACCTTCGTGGCGTTTATCGTATTGATGTCGTCATTTTTTGTTGGTGATGGACCGACTCTGGGTGGCTGGACGCAGTACGCACCGCTGAACGCAGTTGGGTCGGTTGCGGGTCCAGGCCAGGGTCTTGGCGTGGTCCTTTGGGCAACCTCTATCGCGATCTTTTGCGTCGGCCAGTTGCTGGGCTCACTAAACTTCATTACTACGACGCTTGATCTCAGAGTGAAGGGTATGAGCCTTATGCGGTTACCCCTTACCGCGTGGGCATGGTTTATTACTTCTTGCATGGGCCTGACGGCATTCGCAGTATTAATGCCCGCCTGCATTTTGGTGATTCTGGACCATGTGGCCGGCACCAGTTTCTTCGTGCCTTCGGGTCTGGTCATCAATGACCAATTGCAGCCGCACTCGGGAGGGTCGACTCTACTTTGGCAGCATCTGTTCTGGTTCTTTGGGCACCCCGAAGTTTACATCGCAATCGTTCCCGGGATGGGGATCGTTTCTCATGTCCTGATTACTAACATGCGCCGGCCGCTGCTTAGCCACCGGGTGATCATCGGTTGTATGGGGGCGATTGCCGTTCTCAGCTACATGGTCTACGGACATCACATGTTTGTCAGCGGGATGAACCCATTCTCCTCGCTGGCGTTTTCGTTCCCTACTCTGATTATCACGATTCCCGCAACGATCATTGTGCTGATTTGGATGGGCAGCTTATATGGGTCCAAGTTACGCATCAATTCCGCTTCGTTGTTCGCGCTGGGTTTTATCTCGATGTTTGTTGCTGGCGGCGTGAGCGGGTTCTTCTTGGCGCAGCCCTCGATTGATATCATGTTGCACGCCACGTATTTTGTGGTCGGCCACTTTCACATGGTGATGGCGGTCGCGGCCATCTTTGGGATTTTCTCTGGAACCTATTTCTGGTTCCCCAAGATGACGGGGCGGATGATGAATGAAACCCTGGGCAAAATTCATTTCTGGTTGAGCTTCGTGGGCGCATACTGCATTTTCATGCCCTTCCACTATCTAGGAATCGCTGCCAATGTGCGCCGCTACCAGGCGTTCGTGGACGAATATCTACAGCCGCTTATCCCCGTGCACAAGTTCATTACGGTGGCGGCAATCACGACCGGGGTCGCCCAGTTTATTTTTCTTTATAACCTGGTACACAGCCGCTTCTGGGGCAAGCCGGCGCCGGATAATCCCTGGGAGGCAACTTCGCTGGAGTGGAGTACTCCCACCCCGCCCCCTTTCGATAATTTTGGGGGTCAACATCCCGTGGTCTATCACGATCCTTACCAGTACGGAGTCCAAGGGTCTGCCGGCGACTATGTGATGCAGGCATCGCCTGAGAAAGTCGTGACCGAGCACGACGAGAAGTAATCGTTCCAGGCTCGGAAGGAAGTTTCGAAGGTTATGGCAACCACGCTACACGAACCACCGAAGATTGGACTCCGCCGTCAACGCGACTCCGTGAACGGCGGATGGCGGAATCTGGTGCCCGCGAATGGAAACCCGCGGGTCGTCATCCATGAGTATTCCCCTCCACCTGCGAGTACGGGTATCTGGGTGGTTGTATATGCCATCACGATGACATTCGCGGCGCTGACCAGCGCATTAATCGTGCGTAAAGGCTCTTCCCTAGACTGGCAGAGTTTCAGATTACCGTCGATCCTTTACCTGGATACGGTCCTCCTTATAGGTAGTAGCGTCAGTCTGGAAATTGGGCGACGTCGGGTGGCCAAATTTATGGGTGGGATCGTAACTCCCCGCGAGAGACCGGCGCGCTGGCTCTACATGACGTTGGGGCTCGGCTGGTCGTTTGTGTGCGGCCAGTACTTGGCTTGGGTTCAACTCCGAGGCGAAGGACTTTTCCTTGCCACCAATCCGAGCAGTTCTTTTTTCTATCTGCTCACGGTCGCGCATGCGCTCCACGTGGTGGGAGGACTGATCGGGCTGGGCTATGTGATCTGGAGATTGAACAAATCTCAACTGCGGCGGAGCACACTGGATGCAGCATCACGTTACTGGCATTTCGTGGACGTTCTCTGGGTGTACCTGCTGCTATTGCTTTGGATGAAACTTTAAACCCATTCCGAACAGGAGAGGTCGTGAGTCAATCCGATTTGACGTTGGGAGGACACTCTGCCGGGCTTTTGATGGAGCGCCCCTTCGCCATTCCCACAAAAAAACTGGCCATGTGGCTCTTCATCATCGCTGACACGATGACCTTTGCCGCATGCTTGTTGGCCTACGGGTTTTTGCGCAATGCCACCCCAGACTGGCCCAGACCGTTCCACAGCATCGTCAACGTTGCGGTAATGACCTTCATCCTGCTGACGAGCAGCCTGACAATGTTTCTTGGAGTCCAGAAGGCAAAAACGGGAGACAAGGCGGCAGCGTTCCGCTGGACGATGATCACCGCGCTGGCCGGCATTGTGTTCGCAGTTCTGCACATCCGCGAATGGATAGCCTTGATTGGCGAAGGTATGACGCTTTTCAAGAATCCGTGGGGAACGGGACTGTTCGGCGCAGCCTTTTTCAGCGTGACTGGTTTGCATATCACACACGTCATCTGCGGAGTGATCGCGTTGCTCTTCGTTGGTTTGCGCTACAAACGCGGCCGTTACAATGCCGACGACATCGAGATTATTGGACTGTACTGGCACTTCGTGGATTTGGTCTGGATGTTCGTCGTACCGTTTGTGTACTTACTCAATCTCGCTCACTAGATCTCAGCGGGGAGCTGGAAACTATGTCAACAGTCGCAGAACAGGGACGCCTGGGCCTCGGCAAGTACTTGACCGTCTACATTTGCATCCTGGCGCTCGCGGGACTGCAGTTCCTGATTGCCTATCAAAATATTACGGCAGCGCAGATGTTCCGGCGAATGCTGTCCGTAGCGATCGTTGAGGCCGGGATAGCGGTCATGTTTTTTATGCATTTGTGGTCGGAAAGAAGTGGATTCAGGTTGTTCGTGGTGCTGTTTACACTTTTTGTATTGCTTTCAATGCAGTTTAGCTGGACTGACAGCTTCCGGCTTACGCACTGTGCGGGGTACTGCTCGTGAGACCAACCCGACTTTTCACCGTGTTCGCGGGCGCCGTGCTACTTATGGTCCCACTGTCCGCGGTGGCGCAGAGCTGCGCGCTTTGCTATACCCAGGCTGCGTCCGCGGGAACCCGCATGATTGAAGCTTTAAAGAGCGGGATTCTGGTGCTCATAGGCCCGCCGACACTGGCTTCGATTGGCATGATTTTCGTCGTGTACCATAAGCGAAACCAGGTGCGAAAGACAGCGTCAAATGCAGAATCAGACGCAATCTGAAAAACCCTTCGAACAGAGCGACGCCATGGTTTCCATCCCTCTACGACGATTTTCGAGCTGGCCATAAAAGTTCTAGCAGGCTGCGGATTACTACACTTACGAAACCGGAGGTCAAACTGCTGATCCTAATGACCGCTGCGGCGGGCTATTATTTGTGTTCGCAGGGATAATTCGAACGGGCCGTGTTTTTCATCACGGTTGTGGGCAGCTTGCTGGTTGCCAGGGGTACCGCGACTCTCAGTCAATGGATGGAGCGGGACTATGACGCACACACGCGGCTATTGCGAATCGCCTGTTAGTCTCTCAGTGATGCTTTTGGCGTTCTCTTTCTGTGGCAGTTGACGCACTTCCTGGCAGCTCTGAGTACCGGGAATCCTATGATGCAGGTTTTCGTAGGTGGCCCCAGTTCGATATGGACGGCCGTTTACCAAGGTGGAGCTTGAGCTTGTAGCCTTCACGGTTGTAGTGGTCGATGTCACCGTGATGCCCTTGGCCGGTCGCAAAGGTGCAATCTACTCGCTACTCATGTTCCCGCAGGTATGTTTTCAAATAGCACAGCGCCAGCTGGCCAATTCAGGTTCTCGAGTGCTTGCAGGTCGATTGCTTCATGCCTTGGTAGTTGCCCGTAATCCTCGGTACCATGATGGCCTGGAGCGGGGTGAAAATCTCTTGCTCCTTTCTGAAATAAAACATGAGGTGAAAGTTGCACAGCCGGTTGGCTATTTCTCGAGAACGAAGTTCACAGTAGCGGTTTCGTCAGGATTCAGGTTAACCTGCTTCTCCCAGGTCTTCGGATCTGAGAAGATTGGACGCCGCACCTTGCGCTCAGTCAGGACGTCGAAAACCGCTTCCTCCCTTGTCAACTGCCACCCCTCGTGCCATGCAACGATCTCGTATCTGCCAGGCGGCACATCCTGCAGTTCGAATTTCCCGGTCTCATCGGTAACAGCATAGTAAGGATGCGATACAACTAGAAGCTCTGCATTCATCCAAGTGTGACCGCCATTACATCTCACATTGACTAGTCCGGCTGTAGGCATCGTGCGAGTCACAGTCTGATTGGTGAACGGAAATGGCAAGTTGTATGTGGCTGCACCATCCATGTGGACCGTGTGGAGTACTGGGTCAGAACTCTTCAACTGAAGGGTGCCGTTCTGCGAGACCAACAAAATGTGAGGCTCGTATCGGCATCGTTTCTGATCCAGAAAGCGTCTGGCTTCAGGAATTTCCATTGCCTTTCCGCGTGAGATGTTCTTGATGAAGACAACGGTATTCGCGACACCGTTCTCCGGGCCGACGATGAGGCGCTCCAGATCGCGAGTCTTATGCGAGTCGGGATCGCAGATTTGTGAGTCCTTGTCTATTGGAAACACCGCTGCATGGGGCAAGGGGCCGGACCATTTAACAGTGCCGGAAATCGTGCCTCCTTGGCTAACCTGCACGATCTGGTAACCGCTCTGGGCCGATGCCACGGCCGCCATGCAGCATAATAAGGACCCAGCGATGTGGATGACTCGCACTTAAATCAGGTTTCTCACTTGAATGCTATCTCCACTCTGCGTTGTCGCAAGTAACGAAGGTAATCAGAGGTACGAGTGCTGCGACAACACGGTCCTGTTATAAAACTCTGCGTCGACAGTAACCTTCACTTCCGCGCCCGGTTCCAATTGGACCTTTTCGTCGGTCAAGATGTTCTCAATCCGGTATATAGGTGATCCGCGCGTTCGACGGCGATCTGTGTCTTTTTGGGTTGGCAGGAGAGTGGGTTTTTTATGATCGTCTCGACCGTTCCAGGCAGGGTGGCGCTGGGCTTCTCAGGCATGGACTAACCCCCTTAGGTATGCGGTTGTTACGACCGAAGCTTTCTGCCATCTGAGACAGCAAATCGCGGTCGAGGGTTGACCGACGAAAATGGTGAAAAGATCCAATTGAAACCCGGCGCGGAAATGAATGGCTACAGTGGAAGCACAGCCGGACGCGCCTATGCCCAAAAAAAAATGCGGACGTATCCCGCCTTCATGCCATGCTCTGCCACGATCCATGAGTTCAGACGCCGCGAAGAAACAGCCGGCCGCGCTCGTTCTCCCTAACGGACAAGCCGGCGATGGTCCATCACTCGGCGCCCCCGCAGTGTCAATGCGGGATGGGCGCACTGAAAACTGAGACGAATGTGTCTCCGCCCGGTTGACGTGAGCCATCATGCTGGCGGCGGGAAGTCTTCCGCGGCCGGCAGTACTTAGGCCAGCCAATGCAACGACTATTGAAAACGGCAATCCGTGACACGGGGGCGGTCTGAGGGGGTCCGGCATTGACTTGCCCGTTTACCATAACATTGCGGCCCGAGGGTGAAGTCTCACTTGATCGGCCAAACCAGATAAAAAAGGCACCTGTACAGTGTTTTCAATATCGTGGCGCTGCATCACGCCGTCCTAAGTTGTTGAGCGCTGCCACAGTCCTCAGATTTATGCAACAAGCTTAGCAACAAAGGAGCTATTTGTGCACGCTGTTGACTCACCTGTAACAGGTTGAACTCGACCTTACGGACAGTAGGGACGAACCTCCAGTTTTCGGACACCGAGCATCATTCCCGTCTGAGTTCCACTACCGGTTTGCCGACGATCCAGAAGTAAAAGTACAGAGAAGCGCGTTTCCCAGTACCGATCTAGTGAAACTTCCTACAAGCCGACTTCTGCACAATCCTCCGGGAAGGCGGACTCGCCAGTCGGTTGTTGGTCAAGACTACTTACGGCAGGGCGATCTATCAACATCTATCCGCGCCAACGTCGCTGCGCGACAACTTCGAGTACCCGACAACTTCGAGTACCCGACAACTTCGAGTACCCGACAACCCAGCCTCCTTACGCCTTCTTAGCCTGGAGATTTTGTGACTCACGCTATAATCCTGCTACATTCCATGCCCCTGACTCCCGGAACGATCCTCGGGCAGTATGAAATTCGCTCACCGCTTGGCGCTGGCGGCATGGGGGAGGTGTATCGCGCGCACGACACCCGTCTGGACCGCGAAGTCGCGATCAAGGTGCTGCCGGAGTCTCTGACTACCGACCCCGATCGCTTGCGCCGCTTCGAGCAGGAAGCACGTGCCGCCGCGGCGTTGAATCATCCAAACATTCTTGCGGTTTACCAGATGGCGACGCACCAAGGCCTGTCCTATATGGTGTCGGAGTTGCTGGACGGGGAGACATTGCGCGAGCGACTGAGGCGCGGACCGATACCGCTACGCAAAGCAATTGATTATGGCGTGCAGATCGCGCACGGCCTGGCGGCAGCACACGATAAAGGCATTGTCCATCGCGACCTGAAGCCCGACAACCTATTCGTCACCCAAGATGGAAGGGTCAAGATTCTGGACTTCGGCCTAGCCAAGCTGGCCCAACCGAGGGACGCCTCCGGAGTGGAAGCGACAATCGCTGGAGTGGAAGCCACAATGCCCTACGGAACTGAGCCCGGCTTGGTGATGGGAACTGTGGGATACATGTCTCCCGAGCAGGTTCGCGGAAAGATGGCAGACCACCGTTCCGACATCTTCGCCTTCGGTACGATTCTTTACGAGATGGTGACGGGGAAGCAGACGTTCCGCAAGCCCACCTCGGCGGAGACCATGACGGCAATTCTGAATGAGGATCCGCCGTCCATTTCGCAAGTCACGGCAGCTACGCCCCCAGGTTTGCAGCGGGTAGCGCACCGTTGCCTGGAGAAGCACCCGGAGCAACGCTTTCAATCGGCCTCCGATATGGCGTTTGCGCTTGAGGCGCTGTCGGATACGGGCATGACGCCTTCCACCGGCAGTCATGTGCATTTGGGTGAGCCCGCGAGTCGTCGGGGAATTGTGATCGCCGCAACGGCTCTGGCCGTGCTACTTGGCGCTGGCGCGCTAGCGTATTTCTGGATCAGACCCGCAGCAGTGCCCAAGGTTTCCAATTACGTTCAACTTACGCACGACGGCCAACCGAAATTCTTGGTGGGAACGGAAGGTTCGAGGCTCTTCCTGTACGTGCCATCCGCTGATAACCAAGGTATGGCCGAGATGTCCACCTCAGGCGGCGAGCCCAGAAAAATGCAACTTCCTCCGTTGAGTTTCAACTCGCCTCAGTTTTTGTCCCTGACGAAAGACGGATCAGAACTTTTGGTGATGGACGGGCATGGTGTGCCACCTTCGGGACCACTCTGGAGCGTCCCCATAGTTGGCGGTTCGCCGCGCAAGTTGGGAGACATCGCCGGGCAGGACGGCGCATGGTCGGCTGACGGTAAATTCATCGCCTACAGTAACGGTAACAGCTTGTTCACGGCCAATGCTGACGGGACCGATGCAAGAAAGGTAATCACGGTGGGGGACTCAGGTTTTGTCTTTAACCCAGTCTGGTCACCCGACGGGCTGCGATTCCTTTATGGTGCGACGTTTAGCGGCCCGTATTATTTCATTGAAGTTTCGCTGGACGGCACGGGCTCGCATCGCCTCCTGCCAGGGTGGAGCAACACGCCCGATGCCGTGTCCGGCAACGGCGCGTGGACTGTCGATGGGAAGTACTTCGTGTTAATGACGGGCGGCCAGATTTGGGTCTTACCGCGAAAGGCAGGTTTTCTTCACTCGGAACCAAAACCTATTCAGTTGACTTCCAGCCCGATGCCATTGTCTCCACCAGTTCAAAGTACAGATGGTAAGAAGCTGTTCGTGGTGGGACGCACCTTCCGTGGCGAATTGACGCGCTATGACTTGAAGTCTGGCCGCTTCGAGTCCTATCTCGGAGGTATCTCCGCCGAATACGTCTCCTTCTCGAAGGACGGCCAGTGGATGGCCTACGTCTCTTATCCGGAAGGCACTCTGTGGCGAAGCAAAATGGACGGGAGTGAGCGTTTGCAACTTACGTATGCGCCGCAAGCTTTGATGCCGCGCTGGTCCTCTGATGGCAAGACCATCTTGTTCTTTGAGGCGTCGGGTACCAACAAGCTTTCCAAAATCTATGAGGTTTCACGGGAGGGGGGAAGCCCGCAGCCACTGATCCCCGACAACCCTGGCCCCCAAAACGACCCGAACTGGTCGCCAGATGGAAGCAAGATCGTCTTCGCTGGCCGTACCGCCGACCCTGCATCATCGATCCGGATCTTTGATTTGGCAACCCGTCAAGTCTCCACGCTGCCCGGCTCGCAAGGGATGTACTCGCCCCGTTGGTCTCCGGACGGTCGATATATTCCCGCACTCTCGGCGGACGCAAAGAGACTTCTCCTATTTGATTTCCAGACCCAGAAGTGGACGGAACTTGCCCAGGGCAGCCTGGGCTGGCTGGAATGGTCAAAAGACGGCCAGTACCTTCAGGCAGGCGATGCCAGCGGAACAGGCGCCATTGTCAGGATTCGGCTGAGCGACCACAAGACGGAGCGGGTTGTGGATCTCAAGAATTTTGCCACCACGGGCTTTTTCGGACAATGGTTTGCGGTCGCCCCCGACGATTCGCCTATTATGCTTCGTAACGCCGGGACCCAGGATGTTTACGCCCTTGACTGGGAAGAGCCGTAATCGGTTCACTAAGGTGCAGCACAGGTGCCGGCGAGGAGACTGGCCAAAGTTCGGAACCCGAAATACGGGCACGCCGTAAGTCGGCTGTCCACGGATAGCTGGCGAGAACAGCCCATTTCACACCCTATCCGTCTGGGACAAATTGATCACCGAATCTCCCGTTGTCTCATTGTCCAGAAACGGGCTTCGCGGAAATCTCTGGTGATGTCCTCGACGCCGACTTCGGGACAACGTCAATCGGAGTCCGCGTTAGACGTAACTTCCGGTAGTGCGTCATCCGATCGCGAACAGCGGCAAACGCCAATCGAAATGTGCAAAACGAGTACGCAAGGCTATTTAAGCTTCGCGAATTCCACCTTCGCTTGTTTCAGAAGGGGGACATCCGAATCGGCGTTCTTCCACAGGCTTAGGAAATCGCTGTAAGCAGCGCGGGCTTTAGGAATGTTAGCTTGCAGGGTATAAGAGCGAGCAAGGCCGAGATGCGCGAGCGCGCCGATCAGCTGGTTCCCGACCGCACCGTAATGATCCAGAATTTTTTGAAACTCGGCCTGCGCGGCTGCGCCCTGCTTCGCAGCCAAGTAGGCTTCGCCTCGTAAGTACACCGGGTACAAGGCAAAAGTGAAGGAATAGTTCGTCTGTCCCAACTCGTAAGGCTCCGCTTCTGCTAGCGCCTCGACCGCTCGTGATGCGGCACCACCGTGAAGCGCCGCCGCGGCCCGAATCATTGGGAGGTACTCATATTGCACAATCGTATCTGCAGAGCTTTTGCGGAGATCATCGGAGAGCCTTGCCGCCTGTACGGAATCGCCTACCAGCGCCAACGCAATCGCCGAGAACGCATTAGCCTGTCTGCTACTGGATCGCAACATAGCGGATTTGGCGTCCTGCCTCGCCGCCTCTATATTGCCCACTAGCGCTTCGCGCACTGAGGAGTGCCCCAGATATTCCGCCGCGGTTTCGTTTTCATTCGTTCTTTCAGCAGAATCGGCAGCGCGGCGTGTCAGTTCGCGGCTAATGGCGAACTCTCCGTTATATGCGGCCGTTTCAGATTCCAGGAAGAGAATTTGATCATCGACTCCTGGTTTTCCTATGGCATCGGCGACCTGCCGTTCCATTTCGGCGGCATCGTGTTGAAGAAAATCGACGTTGTAAAGAATGAGAGGAAACCAGGGCGAATCGACGTTGTGAGCGCGCGACTCCTGTGCAGTGGCCTTGGCCTGATCAAGTTGGTTGATCCACTGATAGCTGTAGGCGAGATTTACGGAGTTATTGCCGCTGCCCGAGTTGATCTTCCAAGCCTCCAGCGCAGCGGCATGGGCCTTCTCGTAATTTCCAGTCAAGGCATAAATGGTCCACAAATTGGTTGGAGGCTCATCGTCACGGGGATAGCTTTGCGCCCATGCCTGATACGAGGTGCGGGAGGCCTCAAGATTTCCCGTGACGACCATCTCGTAAAATGAGGAGATGGCAAGCCGTTCGCTCTCGCTGGTCCGTTCCCGCAACTCGTAAGCCTTGCGAGTATTCTCGGCGCAGAGGGCAAGTTCGCTCAAGGGCTGGTACGCCTGGCCCAGGCGCAAATAAGCCATCGCGAAATTTGGATCCAGCGAAATAGCCCTTTGAAAAAGGGGAATAGCAGCGGCGTAGTCGTTGGCCACGTCGGTGGTTCGATTGCCCAGCATATAGGCTTGCAGCGCCTCGAGTGAAGAAGTAGTGACGCTGTCCGGCGGCGCATCATACTTTTGCACCGAGGCCAGCGATTCTCCCAATCTTGCACGCATTTTCGTTGATGCGGTCCCGAGAGCTTCGAGGATCTGTTCCTTGCCGTTGGCCGTCGCTTGCTCCTCGGAGAGCAGGTCGCCGGTGCGGCAGTTCACAGCCTTCAGGCCCAGAACATACTGGCTGCCTAAACTGGAGATAGAGCCCTCAATGGTGGCGGCGCTGGCCGTGCGCTGGCAAACGTCACGCGCCAGCTCTGGCGTAAGCCGCGCCTCTTTCGGCTGGTTCATCAGTGTCAGTGTTTGTGCGATGCGCTCGTCCGAAACCAGGCTGAGAAACGGCGACTGCTCCAGTTGCGCCGCGAGCCCTTGCCGTAAGGTGCCATCGAAAATGGCATCGCTCGTGCTATTGGCGAAATCGGCGAGCACGACGGTGTCTTTGTCGGTGAGAGCCTTTGGACGGTGCGAGCGGTAATACAGGCCGCCTCCAATTAGCGCGACAGCGATCGCGGCGACTGCGAAATAGGCTATCCTCACCGGTTCTAACGCTGGTCCTGAACGGGCGAGACCGCTTTTCCCCGCATAGTCCGAACCGCCTGCAAGCCGCCCCGTCTCAGTATCCCGTTTTAGCCGTTGTAAGTCGGCGCGGATCTCGGCTGCACTCTGATACCGCAGGTTGCGATCTTTCTCTAGCGCCTTTCGGATGACGGAACTTAGAGCCGGAGAAATCTGTTGGTTTATTTCAGATGAAGGCTCCTGGTGCAGAATCGCTCCGCAAATCTCTCCTGAACTTGATCCTTCAAAAGGCATCCTACCGCTGGCCATTTCATACAGCACCGCGCCGAACGAGAACAGATCGGTGCGCACGTCCAGTTCCTGGGCCCTGATCTGCTCCGGCGACATATAGGCCACCGTGCCCAGCATGGTCCCGGGGCTGGTGAGGTGCCGCGCTTCGGAGGTGAGGGTCTCGGCATCGTGACCGCTCGCTCCGGTTTGGATCACCTTCGCCAGGCCGAAGTCGAGAATCTTTGCGTGTTCGCGCTTGGTGACGAAAATATTGGCAGGCTTGATATCCCGGTGGATGATCCCTTCGCTATGGGCCGCATCCAACGCGTCAGCGATCTCGATGGCCAAAGAGAGAATCACGTGCGTGTCCATCGGACGGTTGCCGATGCGATGCTTGAGCGTCACACCGGCGAGATACTCCATCACGATGAACGCCTTGCCTTCCTGCTCATCAACCTCATGGATGGTGCAGATGTTTGGGTGATTGAGCGCGGATGCGGCTTTGGCTTCCAGTTGGAAGCGGGCTAGTGCCTGGGAGTCTTTGGCTACATCATCGGGTAGGAATTTGAGCGCGACAAAGCGACCGAGCTTAATATCGTGAGCCTTGAAAACGACACCCATGCCGCCGCCACCGAGTTTCTCGACAATGCGATAGTGAGAGACGGTTTGGTCGATCATGGTGCCGAAAGGAATACCGGAATGGCCGTAATGCTACGGGGGAGCCGTAGGCTAGTCAATTGAGAACAATAGGATAGCAGCTAGTAATCGTCACGAACGATGGGATTATTGGAAAGTGGTTGGCAAACCGAAAGTTGGCCAGAAACGGGCTTCGCGGAAATCTCTGGTGATGTCCTCGAAGCCGAC
>CAVTDQ010000006.1:0-1037753 GCA_963733545.1 Terriglobia bacterium | reverse complement strand
AATAGCCCCTGCCCAGTTCCACTCCGTCTCCCGTACATTGGCGAGCAGCATGTGTGCCTCGGCCAGATTGGGATCAGCTTTCACGGCTTTCATTGCCGCCATTCGCATTTCTGGATTCGCCCTGCTGGCTGGCATCCAGCCATTGTCTTCCAGAAGGATGTACGAATCCGCAATTCCTGCGTAGGCCAGCGCATACTCAGGATCTTCTTTTATGGCCTCCCGGTAGAAGGAGATGCTGTCCTCCAGCGCCTCCTTGTTTCGGGTGTTCCAAAGATAGCGGCCGCGCAAGTAAGCATCATGCGCTTTCTGGCTAACGGTGTGCGACACTGGAAGCCTCGCCATATCCGCCGGTGTCAACGTAATCTTAATTTCACTCGCGACCGCCTGGGCCACGTCGGACTCCAGGGCCAGCACGTCACTTAAATTACGATCAAAACTGCGAGCCCAGAGAGGAGCATCCAAATTTCCGTCGACAAGTTGAGCGGTGATGCGCACCTGATTTGCCGATCGCTGTATTGAGCCCTCGAGGACTGCGTCGACCTTCAATTCGCGCGCAATTTCGGGCAGAGGCTTGCGAGTTGCCTTGTACTGCATGACGGAGGTCCGCGAGACGACCCGGAGCGCTCCGATCTTAGACAAATTGTTGATCAAAGCCTCAGTCATGCCGTCGGCAAAATACTGCTGTTCGGGATCGTGGGACAGATTGTCGAGCGGAAGAACAGCAATCGACCGAATTTGAGCAACGGCAGTCGGCTGTCGAGAGAATCGTTCTTTGGGGGTAGAGCGATTCTCCGCGGTGCTTAGTTTTGTATCGAATTTGCCTCTCCAGTGAAGCAGCGCTAGACCTGAAAGCAGCAGAAGCAGCATCGTCGCCAGATTGGCGGCGGCATGGCTGCCAAGCAGGCGCGAAGAAAACCAACGCTTCCCCAGATGTCTCTGAGTAGGGGAACTCTCCACGACAGGTCGAACTTCGCTCGCCGGTTTTGTTTTGGCGGAGATTGATTTCATGCGCTCGACTGTAGCGATCAAACGGTAGCCGCGCCGCGTTATCGTTTCCACGTAACGGGGTTTCTCGGCCGAATCACCCAAGGCATCGCGCAAGCGGTTCACCGCTTTGTTCAGACTGTGGTCGAAATCAACAAACGTGTCGGAAGGCCACAATCTTTTTTTGAGTTCCTCGCGAGTCACCAGTTCCCCTGGCCGTTCCAAAAGGACGCTTATCACTTGAAACGGTTGGCCCTGAAGAATGAATTTTTGGCCATTTTTGCGTAGTTCCGCAGTTCTCAAGTCGAGTTCGAATTCTCCGATGCGAACTTCAGGCGGGCAGTCATTTCGGGGAGAATCAGTAGGAGTTGCCATCGCACTACACCCCAAACTAAGTGACGGAAGTCTAGCACCACCCTTTATGGCGCGTCACGCCCGCCCTGACGGACCGTCGTAATTATGTGATTCGCAATAAGTTAAGGAGGGGACAAAAATGTCACCAACTGGTCACCTCAGCGGCATTGTAGCGAGGACGCGACCTGATCCAAAGTCTCCGCTCAAGCAGCTTGATTGGTAGCGAACCTCGGCGCAAGGAACGCCATGCGCTACACGGGTCCAAGATATTCAATTTAAAACTGGAGGTATGTATGAGGCTGAGTCTTGTGTCGGGAATAATTACAATGACATTTTCTGCGATGCTAGTGCTTTCTTCTTCGCTGATCGCCCAGCAGCGCGTGCACGAGAATGGAGGGCGAGGAGCTCAACATCGTTACAAACTCGTCGACCTGGGAACGTTCGGCGGGCCTCTCAGTTATGGATCGGTGAATGGCGATGGCGGGCGCCTGCTCAATAACGCTGGCGTTGTGTCTTCCTATGCTGATTTCGCGACCCCGGATCTAAATGCGCCTGACCTTTGCTTTTCCGATTGTCAGGTAGCTCACGCCGCTAAATGGACGCGCCACAGGCCAATCGACCTTGGCGCGCTGGACAACAGTTACTCCAGCGCCGCCGGTTCGATCAACGATCGAGGATGGAGTACGGGCCAGTCGCAGAGTGGTCTCATTTTTTCTGTGCCGATCTTCCCCAATGGGTTTCCGCAACTTCACGCAGTCCTCTGGAGGGGCACGAGGATACTCGATCTCGACACACTTCCTGGCGGCCGCTTTAGCGTCGGAATCTCCGTCAACAACGCAGGGCAAGTGGTTGGTTTCTCGGACAATGACATACCCGACCCCTTCAACATGTTTCCGACAGGAACGCAAACGCGCACGTTTCTCTGGCACGACGGCAACATGGAGGACATAGGCACGCTGGGCGGTCCGGATGCTGCCCCAGGGCCTGGATGCGACAATCAGCGTCCCGGAGTGATTGTGGGCACTTCGTACACCAGCTATACGCCGAACACTAACTCCGGCATTCCAACCCAGGATCCGTTCCTCTGGGTCAACGGAACCATGACCGATCTGGGAAATTTGGGTGGGACCTTCAATTTCGGACAGTGCGCCAATGCACGCCTCGAGGTGATTGGCAATTCCAACCTGCCCGATGATCAAAACTTCCATGGCTATCGCTGGCGCAATGGAAAGATGAAGGATCTCGGCACCCTCGGCGGCCCCGACTCCGAGGCTGTGTGGATTAACGATGCCGGAGACATCGCCGGCTCAGCCGATCTCCCGACACCCGGCATTCATGATGCTGTCGTCTGGATACACGGGCAAATTCACGACCTTGGTAGCTTACCCGGCGACGCATGCAGCCGTGGTCGAGCCATCAACTCCCGAGGCCAGGTCGTCGGCGGAACGTCCGACTGCCGCAATTTTCTCAACGCCTTCGTTTGGGAAGAGGGAGGTCCTATGCGAGATCTGAACAAGCTCATACCTCCGGATTCTGGTCTGCAGCTCACCAATGCCTTCAACATCAATGACCAGGGAGAGATTCTCGCCAAGTCGTTTCCGATAGGCACAACGCCGAACGATGACGCAGATCTTGGCCACATTGTGCTTCTCATCCCATGTGCGCAGGAAGACCGCGAGGGAGGATGCTCAGACCGTGATCGGGGCAGTGATGCAGTGTCGACGTTCGTTTCTGCGCCTGCGACCGCTGCCGCCGCAGCCATTCCTCGCTCTTCACATTCTCTGACGGCCGAAGATGGCGCTGTTGGTTCGCAGATGAGGATGGGCCGTCGGCCCGTAGTCCCCAAAGCTGCGGCGCACTGACTATGGGAACGACATCAGGCACGACACAGGTACGGTTAAGGAAACTTTGCTATAAGTGAAGCGGAAGAGAATGGGCGGCGCGCGCTTTTGAGTCGCTGCAAACAGCCGCCGCCCCTAGCAAGGGCGAGATCGAATTTTCTCGTACTCGCGCCAGGCAGCGTAATGGTCGGGAATCATTTCCAAACCGAACGGATCAAATCGACTGATCTGTAACCTTTTGAAAAGGGAAGTAGAGCCAGTCCGAGGTAGATTGGGTGATCGGCTCAGGCGGGCAACCGGTGAGCAGCCAGACCTGAAAAAACACGCATTCAGGCCGATAACCGATTAAAAACCCCTACGTTCATACCCGGACTTCTGGAATACCCGGACTTCTGGTATTGAAACCCAGTACTTCGGACCGGATTTGGGAGCCTCGATGCGAGAGTGTGCGATCGGTTGGATGAATGAGGTGGTCGGGCGGTTAGGAGTGTGTAGTTTTATTATTTTGAACTCCGCGACAGCCGATCACTGGACATGAATGTATTCAGTTTTGCTGATTACACGCCCTGCGGTGTCCCAAGCTTTGACCGTCAATCTGTGTGAGCCAATCTGCAGAGGAACCTTCTTATCGAAGTGGCTATTATTCGTAATCGAGAACTTCCTCGCGCCGTCAACGTACAATATCATGCCCGTGATCGTGTGATCATCGGTCGCTCCAGCGGCAACCAGGACCGGAGACAGCCCGGTTGCTCCGTTCGGCGGAGCGCAGATCGTGACCGACGGCGTTTCACTACTCAAGGTGCAGGGTGGGATATCGAACTTCGCCAGAAATCCTGCTTCATTGAATCCTGCTGCATCGCCGCTGTGGTTAAACGTCTGGTATGCATTGGCTGTTGTCGGAAAGGTCGTGCTCGTGGTGCTCAAAGCTATATACGCATTCCCTCCTTGATCCACTTTCAGCCCAGTCACAAATGGAGGAACGAACCCATCGGGCACTATTCCCCCGAAGTAGGTGGAGAACAGCAATTCGCTTCCCGCGATGTTCAGCTTGGTGAGGTGGAGTGGGCCCCGCTCAGATTGAACCGGCTTAAATAACGGAAGCCCCTGAGATGGGACGCCCGTCACATAGACATGCCCCACTCCGTCAGTCGCGACCTGAGGTGTAAACTCGTCTCCATTTCCGCCAAGGAAGGTTGAAAACTGGAGCCGGGTGAAGTCCGGTGGAATCTTCGACACGAAGATGTCGTAGCATCGCCTCCCGTCGCCCTTTGTTTCAGGGCAACCGGTCGGGTTCAGCGTCGTGCGATATGCGCCCACTGTGGTCGGAAAGTCGGTTGAGTCAGTTATCCCGGCAACATACACATTCCCCTCCGCATCGACAGCGACACCGCCGGGCTGGTCTATCGAGGAACCTCCCAGCAGAGTTGAAGCCAACAACCTGGAGCCGTCTGGACTCAACTTTGCGACAAAAACGTCGTACGATCCTTTTTCTGTTCTCTGAAAAGCACTCTGACCGGTCGGGAAGTCCGAATTGAACGCTGTACCCGTAATCACCGCACGGTCGTTCCCGGTCACGGCAAGCCCGTAGAATTGGTCTTGAGGAGTGGGGCCGCTGACCCATGTTGAAAAGAGCAGTCCTTTTGCATCCGCAGTGAACTTCATCACCACTGTTCCCGTTCCGACGCCACTAACCGTACTTCTGAAAGCATTCGCTGTTGTGTAGCAGGGGGGCGGAAATCCGGTCGCCGGCGAAGAATCCGCAATAGCGGTGCCCGCGACGTACACTTCATTTTCAGAATTAACCGCAATGCGCTGATCACCAAAACCGAAGCATTCACGGACGTCATCGATCAATGTCGAGTAAAGCAATCCTGATCCACTAGTATTCAGCTTTACGATCCACCCACAGTCTTCGTTTGTCTCCCGGCACTTCGTCTTCCAAGTGCCCGGAGTGCCCGTGTAGTCAGTGTCAACGACCGCTCCTGTCATATAAGCGTTTCCTTCATTGTCCACCGCAATCGCGAGTGGAGCAATCTCATTGAGGAACGTTGAGTACACAAGGGAGCTGCCATCCCTACTCAGTTTCGAAACGAATGCGGTGTAGTAGCCGCAAGAGCCAAAGCGGCACAACCGCCTTGGCGTACGACGAAACGCTCCCGCAGTGGTAGGGAAATCGCCGTCCGATGTAATTCCGGTAACGTATGTATAACCTTTAGAATCGATCGCGAGGCCAACAACGGTAGTGTCCAAATTGCCGCTCAGGTAAGTGGCGAAATCGACTCTCGGCCGAGTGGCTGTCACCTGTGCGCTTGCTGGCATGATCATCAGCCAAAACAATATCGATGGTACTAGATGGTGTCTGATCACCTGTGGCATTGTGCACCTCTTGTATTTCTCGCTTCAGGCTCCGCTAAGCAGAATCGAAAGTGAATCCGGTGCTCTGCAGTTTCGGCATCGGCAGCTCCCGACTGATCTGGCTCTTTCTGTGAACTCCATTGATACTTAATTCCACACTTCCCGGGATGCGTTGGACTGATTGGGTATGCCCACTAATTTGCTTATTCCAAATTCGGAACTGGTTCTCGCTTTGTTGTAGATCGCATGGTACCTGCGTCTAGATCACGGCCCTGAGTAGAAGACTTTTCAGATTTTTCTGAAAGCCAACCTCAAGGGAAAACGTCGAAACGATTCCTGTATCCCTGCCCGAACTCTTTAAGTGAGTTTTCCAATCCTCTACCCCTGGGGTCTGACGTTGCCTTCGACTTTTTCTCCGCAAACCTGCAATCGCTTTTCAAGATCAATTAATGACGGCCTTACTTTTACAGTCTTCATTGGGCACATCCTCCAACACCAGCAATATAGGTCTCTTGAAGATTTCGTGACCTTTGTCCCGTTCCACTTCGCCAACCTCCTGACGCCAATATTTTGTTTCAGTATTCGTCGTTTGTACTCATTCATTCACCCCCTGATACGAAGCTATGATGAAAATACCGAAAAAGTATCTCCAGGAGGGATGTCAATTTCTAAAACCACTTCTAAAGTCGACGTGGCGCCGTCTGGCTTGACCGTGGACGGACTCCGAGGTTCGCCCGGGTTTCCCGTCCATCCCCAATTTATCCTTCGGTCGTTGGTTATCCTTTTAAAACTCGCCTAGTCGGCATCCACAATCTACCACTTCCGCTCCGTGTGAATCTCACCACGCTTTCTGCAAGTGTTCAGCCCTAGAATCGCAGGAACTGCAATGATGATCGGGAGGGTTGAGTGTAATAGCCTGATTACGTCGAACATTTCCTCGGCGGCGTTAAAATATTCTTTTCCATGTCGGATCCGTTCAACCCGCCACCGTGCCGAAATCATATTGGGCTAGCTCAAGAGTCGCCATACTTGCTGAAGTGGTAGTAGTCGGAATGATCTTCGTCCCCGACTACTACCGCTGGCATCACGTGATCGTCATCCGGAATGTATTTGCCAGTAAACATTATGGACACGAGATCGTTGTGACCGGCTCACCGTCGCCGTGAAATCGCTCATCTATTTGACAACCACGGAGGTATCTAGGGTATTTCCGATCGCGGCTGCGTCGTATGAGAAGTATGTGAACCGATGTGTGCCTGCCGCGAGATTCAGGGTCCCGCGCAACTCATGAGTGCTGCCGTAACCCAGTTTTTTGACGCCGTCCACCCAGAGTTCCATATAGACAGTTGGATTGGGGTTCGTTCCCGCGGCGAGCACGTGCAAGGTCGTACCCGAGGTCTTTCCCGGACTGCAGACAATGATGCCCGGCGTAACCGGCGGCACACAGGCGCCCGACGGAAAGGGGCTGGCGTTCAGCAATCTGGTTATGGTGTCGCCAGCCTCTCCAAGTTGCGTGGCAAGGAAAGCGAGATCGGGTTTGCCGTCACGATTATAGTCACCGGAAACCAGCAAAAAGGGAGAATTATTGGAACCGGGGATAAAATACTCGCTGGTTCTGGTGAACGATTGGATCGCATCGCCCTCCAGAATTGTTACCGTGCCTGCGGACGAGGATAACGACGTGCCAATGTAAGCAACCTTAGGAACGCTCGCCTGCGCAAAATGGCCAGTGCGCTCGGCCCTGCCTACATACGAGTAAGCGGAACCTGGGCAAACACCACTTACTTTCAAGAAAAGCCCGGGCCCGCCCCGAAGACGCCACCAGCAGGATTCGATGGCGTTCTCACCCAGGAGCAATGGAAAGGCGTTGTCGACTTCGCAAAAGCTGTCGATGCTAAGATCGTCACGTCATTCGCCACCAGCCCCGGTGTGCGTGACAACTCAGGTGTCTGGACACCCGTCGAAGCAGAAAAGTTCCTGGCATATACCCGCTCAGTCGGAGGAGAGATCGCAGCGACCGAATATATGAATGAACCCACCCTCGCTTCTATGGGTGGCGCGCCAAAGGGCTACGATGTCGCGGCTTATGCCCGCGATGTGAAGATTTTCGCACCTTATATAAAAAAGGTGACGCCACAGACGATTTTTCTTGGGCCGGGCGGCGTAGGCGAGGGTGGGACACTTTCTCTACCTACGGAAGGGACACTTCCCTCCAAGGACATCTTGGTAGCAACCGGGCCGGTTTTCGATGCGTTTTCGTACCACTTTTATGGGGCAGCTTCGGCGCGCTGTGGGAAGGTGATGCCGAGTGCCATGACGACACAAGCGGCGGCACTGAGCACGGAGTGGCTAATGGGAACAGATAAGATCGAGACCTTCTACGCCGCGCTACGCGACCAATACCTTCCTGGAAAATCGCTCTGGGTAACAGAAACCGCTGACGCCGCTTGCGGCGGGAACCAATGGGCTTCGACTTTTGTCGATAGCTTCCGCTATCTGAATCAATTAGGCACGCTTGCGCAACGAGGCGTACAGGTCATTATGCATAACACGCTCGATTCGAGCGACTATGGCTTGCTCAACGAGAACGACTACAAACCCCGACCGAACTTCTGGGCGGCCGTACTCTGGCGCAGGCTGATGGGAACGACCGTCTTACAACCAGGCACCTCGTCTTCGCCTGATCTTCATCTCTATGCACACTGTTTGAGAGGCGTGCCCGGAGGCGTTACAGTACTCGCTATAAACGCGAGCCCGCTCGCCCAAAATATGGATATACCGAAAACATCTCAGCGTTACACGCTGGCGGCTCAAGAGCTTGATAGCCGAAGCGTTCAATTAAACGGCCGTGTCCTTGGGCTAGAAACGGACGATACCCTGCCGTCCATGAACGGTATGAAATCCTCGGCTGGCAGAATGGAATTAGCCCCGCGGAGTATTACATTCATTGGGGTTTCTGAAGCCGGAAACGAGGCTTGCAATCAGCAGCAATAGCATTCCGTGCTAATGATGCCACTACTCTGGAATGATGCAGTATCTGCTGCTCACTCGAGGCTCACATGAAAGATGGAAAAAAGCCGACAGAAATTCTTGCATATCTCGACAAAATGCTTCCGGAACTTGAGGCACTCTACAAAGACATCCACAGCCACCCCGAGTTGTCGATGCAAGAGACGCGCACTGCGGGGATTGCGGCGGATCATCTCAGGGCCAGCGGCTTTGAGGTGACCACAGGAGTCGGCAAGACGGGCGTTGTAGGAATGTTGCGCAACGGAGACGGCCCAACCGTAATGCTCCGCGCCGACATGGATGCGTTGCCCATCAAGGAGGCAACCGGTCTTCCCTACGCCAGTTCAGTTACGGCGACAGGCCCTGATGGCAAAAGCGTGCCAGTGGCCCACTCCTGCGGGCACGACATGCACGTAGCTTGCTTGACGGGGGCGTCCTCGCTGTTTGCTCTGAGCCGCGATAGCTGGCACGGAACGCTCATGTCAGTCTTCCAACCGGGGGAGGAGACAGCGCAGGGCGCGCAGGCCATGATTGATGACAACCTCTTCAAACGATTTCGGAGGCCGGATGTCGTACTTGGCCAGCATGTCATGAGCTTGCCATCCGGGCGCCTCAACTGGCGTACTGGTGTTGTGACCTCTGCTGCCGACAGCCTGCAAATTCGAATGTTCGGGCGTGGTGCGCATGGCTCGATGCCCGAAGCCAGCATTGATCCCGTTGTCATGGCTGCCTCGACCGTGATAAGGCTGCAAACCATCGTCTCGCGGGAAGTCGGTCCGACCGATTCCGCCGTGGTGACTATTGGGGTGCTCCAAGCGGGTACAAAAGAGAACGTTATTCCTGACGACGCGATCATCAAGTTAAACGTGCGCACGTTTGATGAAGGGGTTCGCAAACATGTGCTTGCAGCGATTGAACGAATTGTGAATGCCGAAGCAGCAGCTTCAGGAGCTCCGAAGCCACCGGAGATCACTCCCTTGGACCGCTATTCATTGGCAACAAACGATGTCGATGCGACAAAGATGGTCGTTGACGCGTTTCGCCAAAACTTCCCTGACGGCTCCGTAGAGCAAACGAAACCTACGATGGCGAGCGAGGATTTCGGATGCTTTGGAGCGGAGTGGCATGCTCCGGCAGTCTACTGGTTTTTTGGCGGTGATAATCCTGAGGTATATGACAAGGCGAAGAAGGATGGAACGCTTAGCGCCCTTCCGACCAACCACAATCCGCGCTTTGCACCGGTGATCCACCCGACTCTGGAAACGGGTGTAAAGGCCCTGGTCGTCGCGGCGCATGCCTGGCTGGCATCGTGAACGACATTCTGATCCACGGACAGCACCTGGAGGGCCCCTTTCTGGTCGCGCTCGATCTGCTCGGTACGTTCGTCTTCGCACTCAGCGGCGCAGCAGCCGGTGTCAAAGGCAAACTCGATCTGTTCGGACTAATGGTGCTTGCCTTCGCGGCGGGGAACGCAGGCGGGATTACCCGCGACCTGCTTATCGGCTCGGTTCCGCCCGCAGCCATCAGTGACTGGCGTTATTTGGGAGTCTCTCTCCTGGCTGGTTTGGTGACGTTCTTCTGGTATCCCGATATCGACGTGCGGCGCAGGCCCGTGCTGTTGTTCGATGGCGCGGGCCTCGCCCTGTTCGCCGTCACTGGTACGCAGAAAGCGCTTGCCGCCGGACTTAATCCAGTGATGGCTGCACTTATGGGGATGTTGACTGGAATTGGTGGCGGAATGCTACGCGACGTTCTCGTCAATCAGACCCCGACAGTGCTTCAGGCTGATCTTTATGCTGTCGCCGCGCTTGCTGCCGGCGCGGTGGTGGTAGTAGGACACGTCCTGCACTACCCGTCTTTTGCAGTCATGATCGTGGGTGCACTCTTATGCTTCTTGCTCAGAGTCATAGCCATACTGCGCGGTTGGCATCTGCCGATTGCCGGCACACCTCCTCGACCAGACTAACCAGGCCACCGTTAGGGAGGCAGCTCTGCAGTTCTGCCCTCGGAGTTTCTGGTTATGAACCAGGCTCTATGGCGTATTCTGACCCGATGACAAGCGCTTCCGGGACTACTGACAAACCCTCTGCTGGCGACCCGCTTCCTCCCGAGTGCTCTGTCATCGAAGTCCATGTGGGCGAATTGAAGCAGTTATTCAATGCCATTGACCCTTCTCCGTTTCGCGATAAGGATCTGGACCCCAAAGCTGAGGAGTTCATCGTGGGTTGGGCGAAAGGCCTGCCCCGTAATGCCCCTCTGGCTCTGGTAGTTGATCTCGACCGCGAGGCTGGGTTACCGGATGAGGCTGCTGTTCTTCGCGACGCGATTCACGAGTTCTTCAGTCAACGCGCTCAGGCATATCGACGCCGTCTGCGCGAATTGTTTCGGGTGGGGCGGACCAGCCTTGTAATTGGTCTCGTTGCTCTAGCATCGGCGATTGCCTCGGGCGACTTTCTAGCTGGCTTAATGAAGGGCAGCCGGATTGGCGAGATCATACGTGAGAGCTTTACGATCGGCGGCTGGGTTTCCATGTGGCGCCCTCTTGAGATCTTTCTATACGACTGGTGGCCGATTCGCGACGAGGCTCGCCTTTCTGACCGGCTTGCGGCCATGCCGGTGCGCATCAGGTACCTGAACGCCAAGGAACCCGATGCATGGAGAGGAGACTGGCCGGCCGTCTCGCCACGAGGGTGAGCGGGCGACGGCGAGACCCAACCGTGGACTCTCAATCAGGCAAGTTGACGAAGTAAAAGCCGTGGGAGGTCATCGGAGTTGTGAAATAAATACACTTTCCGCCGTATCCCGCTGCTCACAAACTCGGCCACCAACTGCTCAACTTCCATACGGTACGTCGCTTGACGCTGACAAATCTGTTTTGCGGTCGTCCGGACACTTCAACACAGATCCAGCATGTCGAACAGGTGCATTCCAGGGTCTTGCGGAGCATTATCTAAAGGTCGATTTCGGAACAGATGCTGTGCGGCCGAAGTCAGTGAACACTATCCCCATCGTTGAACACTATGTCCGCGATTACCTCTCGAAGCGGTTTGGTAATCAGATCGCAGAGGACGTTAAGCCGCTGGAAATTCAGAAGTGGCTGAAGTTTCTTAACGAATCAAACGGACTCGCCTGGACGACGATTGCTAGATGCGGGGAATCATGCACCGCATCTACAAGATCGGCATTCTGCACGAACTCGTTACGAAAAATCCGTGCAGCATGTCGAGACGCGCTCAAAGTCCAGCTACCGGGCTATCATCATCACCCCAGCTCATACGCTTGCGATCCTGAAATCCTTTGCCTCACCGCTTCATTTCGCGCTAGTGCTGACCTGCGCCGCGACCGCGCTGCGCTCGTCGGAGATTCTGGCGCTCAGATGGAGCGACATATTGTGGGGAGAAGAACGAATAAGGATTTCAAAACGCTGGGCCAAGGGAAACGACGGCGAGACCAAGACAGACGCATCGGACGGGTACGTCCCGATGCATCCTGTTCTGGCCGGACATCTTCGCAGGTGGCATCGACAGACGCTGCACGCGAAGCCGGACGATTTTGTTTTTCCGTCAATTAGGGAACAGGGCAGGAAGCCGCTCTACGCTTCCAGTTTTGTCGCCGACTACTTGCGACCAGCTGCCCAAAAAGCCGGAATGCCAATCCAGGACGGACAAAAATTCGGACTTCACAACTTGCGTCACAGCCTGAGCAACTGGCTAGTGAACAAGGCGAAAGTCGAACCGAAGACCGTTCAGGGCATCCTGCGTCACGCCAAAATTCAGACGACGCTGGATCTCTACACGCAGGACGACAGCGATGAAACTCGGGCAGCACAGGGCCAGTTCTTAACCGCTGTGGGGATGAACACTACATTGCAATAGCTTTTGTGGGTTGGGTTGTGGGTTGAAGGTGTATGAACCAATCATTCCTAAGTGGTTTGGAATGATTGGCGGGGACGACGGGACTCGAACCCGCGACCTCTGCCGTGACAGGGCAGCGTTCTAACCAACTGAACTACGTCCCCAACTTGTTTTAGCGGATTCTGTGGGGGAACCCGCTTGTTGCTCAATAGCCCTGCGTGGAACTTCAGCAGTCCAACGCATCTGTCCATGCGCCGGAAATTAAATTGTAACAGAGGAATCAGGAACAGCGGAAAAGGCTGGGCAACTCAGTTTTCGCAGACTGCAGCCGTCTCGTTCACCCAGTCTCTGTGGTTTCAGCTTGTTCGCTTCTTCCGTCAGGACCAGCTCAACGCAGCCACGGCTTGCACGTGGATGCGAGTGGTATCAAGAAAAGGAATTCCCTGATCAGGCACGTCGCCAAGGATGAGCGGAAGTTCGGTTCCTCCGAGAATCAGGCCGTCGATTTGCTCTTCGTTTTTCAGGCGCTGCGCGATCCGAAGAAGTTGATCGCGGGTTTCCGGCAAGAGAATGCCTTTAACCAGTTCGTTGAAATACTTATCGTGAATGTAAGCTTGCTCGTCGAGGTGGGGCACGACCAGCTCGACCTGCGCCGGAGAAAATACCTGGGGATAGAAATTGCTTTGCATGGTGAAGCGGGTACCAAACAATCCCAGTCTGTTTAGCCGCAAGCGTTTGGCGGCATCACGGGTCGCCTCGACCAGACTTAGCATCGGGATTGGCGATTGCTGGCGAATGTCATCGAAAACAATATGCGGCGTGTTGGCAGCGAGCACCGCCAAGTCAGCTCCGGCCTGAGCCAGTTTTTTAATTTCGGCCACCAGGAACTCGGTGACGCTGGACAATTGGTTTGACTGGAAGAAGTCCACCAGATTTTTCATGTTCACGCTGTTAATAATGATGGGCGGGTAGGTTCCGTCCGGATGAATGGTCTGGTAGGCCGCGATCAGCAGGCGGTAATACTCGATGGTTGACTCCGGTCCGATGCCCCCGATCACTCCAACCGTCTTCATTGCCTGGCCTCGCAACCTGATTTCTTCACTCAGCTTCTATTTCGTGTTCTTTTAACGCTGCAACAGCAGAGTTCTAGAGAGTCTTTCACATTTTGGGACGTGAGTGAGAGTGCCAGCACCGTTTTCCGGACCGTGGCGTTTTTGAAATAATCGTTTGGTTTTACATCCTTCGATTGCGGGAGACATCCAAGCGCACATGAAAGCCATTCAGATCAAAAAGCCGGGCGGCCCCGATGCGCTCGAACTCGTCGACATTCCAGCTCCGCAGCCGAAGGCTGATCAAGCCGTGGTTAAGATTTCAGCGTCGGGTGTGAACTTTATCGATGTTTACCAGCGCGAGGGCCGTTACCCGGTTCCGCTGCCGTTCGTCATCGGACAGGAAGGCGCGGGGGTGGTCACCCAGGCAGGGACGGAAGTGAAATCCGTCGCCGTGGGGGACCGGGTTGCCTGGTGTGGAATTCTGGGCGCGTATGCAGAGTACGCCGCTGTCGCCGCCGAGCGGCTGGTCAAAGTTCCGCAGGGTGTGAGCGACCGCGAGGCCGCGTCGGTGATGCTGCAAGGAATGACTGCGCACTTTCTAACCCACTCCGCGTTCACTTTGAAAAGCGGACAAACGGCGCTGGTGCATGCGGCTGCCGGTGGAGTGGGTCTGTTGCTGGTGCAGATGGCACGCAACCTCGGAGTCCGGGTGATTGGAACGGTTTCGAGCGAAGAGAAGGCCCAGCTGGCGCGCGAAGCCGGCGCGAATGACATCATCTTTTATACACGTGAAGATTTCGAGAGTGAGACCAAACGCCTGACTGAGGGAAAGGGTGTGGACGTGGTCTACGACTCAGTAGGCAAGACGACTTTTGAAAAAGGCCTGAACGTCATTCGGCCGCGCGGGATGATGGTATTGTTCGGTGGCTCGAGCGGAGCCGCACCGTCTCTTGATCCGATAACTCTCAGTCAAAAAGGATCGCTGTTTCTTACCCGTCCATCGCTGCCTCAGTACATCGCGACGCGTGCGGAACTCGAAGAACGTGCCGATTCGCTTTTCGAAATGATCGCGGCACACAAACTCAAACTGCGCATCGAACATGTTTATTCGCTCCCAGACGTTCAGAAGGCTCACCGGGAACTGGAAGGACGTAAGACTACGGGCAAGTTGCTGCTGATTCCGTGATCGAGTTCGTGGGCAAACTCGCTGGCAGAGCATGTGCAATGAATGCTGCCCGAGCGCTGACCGTGCACGAATTCCGCGGCAACCTGCGGCGAAGCTCCTACCTCTAAGCCGCAGGAGGATCGAATGCCAACCAAGAAGGGTTCTGGTTCACGAAAGAAGTCAGGCGGTAGAAAATACGGAAAAGCAGCGGGTAAAACTGTGAAGAGCGCCATGCACAGGGAAAAACGCGGTACTCTTCGCTCCGGCAAAGGCGGTAAGGGAGGCAAGGTTACGAGTCGCAAACAAGCGATCGCAATCGGTCTTTCGGAAGCCCGAAAAAAGGGTGCAAAGGTTCCAAAGAAGAAAGCCAGCTAACTCTTGCCTGGAGTCATGCCACCGGCGATTGCACTTCGCGTAAGCGCCGCTCCAGGAAGCGGCGCTCGCTGTCGTTGGTGACCAGTTCGAGGGCGCGAGCATAGCTTCTGGCCGCTTCTTCTGAAGATCCCATCCGGCGCAGCAGATCGGCGCGAGCGGCATGCAGCAGATGGTAATTTTCCAGATCATTGGTGGCGGCCAGTGCTTGAATCAGCTCGAGCGCAGGGGCTGGACCTTCCGCCATAGCGACGGCCACGGCTCGATTCAGCGAAACCACCGGAGTTGGCTGCATCTTCTCCAGAAGGTCGTACAGCTGAACGATTCTCTTCCAGTCAGTATTCTCGGGGCGCTCCGCCTGACAGTGTTCGGCGGCGATTGCCGCCTGCACAGCAAATGGACCGGGGGTGCCGCGAAAAGAATCGCGAACGAGCGGAAGCGCCTCACTGATCTGGCGATGGTCCCACTGGCTCCGATCCTGCTCTTCGAGAATGACGACGTCTCCGGCCTTATTCATCCGCGCATCGCGGCGCGCGTCTTGCAGCAGCATGAGGGCAAGAAGTGCGGTGAGCTCAGCGGGAGACTGCTGCCCCAGCAATGTCTTCAGCAATCGAGCGAGGCGGATCGCTTCAGAACAAAGATCCGTCCTTACCAGGGGCCCGCCGCGAGTGGCCGCATAACCTTCGTTGAAAACTAAATAGATCACGGTCAGTACAGCATGCAGGCGAGTGGTGATTTCGGAGGTTTCGGGGACAATGTAGGGAATTCCAGCGTCGCGAATCTTGCGTTTGGCACGTACCAGACGCTGCGCCATAGTCGCCTCCGGCACCAGGAATGCCCGGGCGATTTCGTCAGTGGTCAGACCGCACAGAGTGCGCAGAGTCAACCCGACCTGCGCCTCCAATCCGAGGGCCGGATGGCAGCATGTGAAAATCAGCCGCAGCCGGTCGTCGGGAATCTGGGTAGAATCGTAGTCCGGCTCTTCGAATTCAGGGCCTAACTCGTGAGCATAGGTTTCAAGTTTCTCTTGAAAATTTTTGCGGCGCCGGATGCGATCGATGGCTTTGTGACGGGCAGTCTGAACGATCCAAGCGCGAGGGAATTCAGGCACCCCGGATTGCTCCCACTGCAGTACCGCGGTAGCGAAGGCTTCCTGGGCGCATTCTTCGGCCAGATCAAAGTCGCCGACCAGTCCGATCAGCGTGGCAACAATCCGTCCCCAATCGGCCCGGTAAACCTCTTCAACGGCAGCTGCGGCGTCTACAGACATATATGAGATTGTAGAGTTTTTTCCGCCGGAGTGTCGATCTGAACCAGCGCCAATCGATTTACCTGTGAGGGCACATAACATGAAATACATGTTGTTGATCTATATGGATGAACAAGCTCTAAGCCCGGCGGAGCGCGAAAAGTGTTACCAGGAGTCGGCAGAGTTCGCGCAGGAACTTCATGGCAGCCGGCAATTTATGGGCGCAGGGCCGCTGCATCCTACGTCAACTGCCACGAGTGTGCGTACCCGCGACGGAAATCGTATGGTGACCGATGGTCCGTTCGCCGAAACTCGCGAACAACTTGGCGGCTATTTTCTTATCGATGCCAGGAACCTTGACGAGGCGATTGATATCGCCGGCCGGATTCCGGCCGGGCGTTTCGGCACCGTTGAGATTCGTCCAATCATCGATGTGGACGGTTTGCCTTCAATTTAAAAATCGCATGGGGACGTCGATTTTGAACTGGTTTGTTCGACGTACTAAAGAAGCCGGAGTTTTTGACCCGATGCGGCAGGAAAATCCGGCATCAATTTGAAAGCGAGGAAAAAACAATGCAAGTGATTTCTTATCTGAATTTCGACGGCAACTGCGAGGCAGCATTCAATTTTTATGCGAAGTGTATGGGCGGCAAAATCGCCGCCATGCTGACCCACGAGGGGATCCCCGAAGCCGGGCAGGTACCTGCGGAATGGCGGAGCAAGATCGTTCATGCCCGCATGACTATCGGCGATCAGACAATCATGGGTTCTGACGTTCCACCGTCGCGTTTTTTGAAACCGCAGGGTTTTTCTGTGAATATACAGGTCAAAGATCCAACAGAGGCAGACAAGATATTTCGCGCCCTGGCAGAAAACGCTCAAGCCACGGTTATGCCGATTCAGGAGACTTTTTGGGCGGTGCGTTTCGGCATGCTGGTCGACAAGTTTGGGATACCCTGGATGGTCAATTGCGAAAAGGCCAGCTAGCGGGATTGGATTCCCAACAAATAAATGGAGGTTGTACATGCAATCAGGCGCGGCGGCTCCAGTCTCGATGCTGGTTTGGGTCGGACGCGTCATCAGCGCGCTGATGGCGCTGTTCATGCTCTTCGACGCCGGCCTAAAAATCTTAAAAGTGCCGGCGGCCGTGGAGGGAACGGTTCGGCTGGGATACTCCGATGGCCTTCTTTTGCCTATCGGATTAGTGGCGCTTGTTTGCGTTCTCCTCTATTCGATTCCGCAAACTGCTGTTATCGGGGCAATCTTATTGACTGGTTATTTTGGGGGAGCAACCGCCACCCAGGTGCGGGTTCACGACCCATGGTTTATTTTCCCGGTTTTTCTCGGCGTTTTGGCCTGGGCCGGGCTTTATTTTCGAGATGGGCGGGTACGCGGCCTCATCCCGCTGCGCGGTTAAGATGGATGAGCTTGCGGTGATATCGACTTACCCGGCGATTGAACTTTGTTTAATACCAGGAAGGAGGAAGTAATGAGCAGCGTACGAGTGCTGGTGGGAACGCGCAAGGGTGCTTTTGTTTTGACCTCAGACGGCAAGCGCGAACAATGGGACGTGAGCGGCCCTCATTTTGCGGGTTTTGAGCTTTATCACCTTAAGGGTTCGCCGGCCGATCCCAACCGCATTTATGCGTCGCAGTGCAGCGGGTGGTTCGGCCAGTTGATCCAGCGGTCGAATGACGGCGGCAAGACCTGGGAGCCGGTGGGAAACAAGTTCGCCTACGACGGAGTGCCGGGTACACATCAGTGGTATGACGGCACGGCGCACCCGTGGGAGTTCAAACGAGTTTGGCATCTCGAACCCTCACTGACCGATCCGGATACGGTTTATGCCGGAATCGAGGACGCGGCACTGTTCCGTTCCACGGACGGAGCTCACAATTGGCAGGAGCTCGCCGGACTGCGTGGCCATGGCTCAGGATCCAAGTGGCAGCCCGGAGCGGGCGGCATGTGTCTGCACACAATCATTCTTGACCCCAGCAATCCGCAGCGAATTTTCATAGCCATTTCGGCCGCCGGAGCGTTCCGTACCGACGACGGGGGTTTAACCTGGAAGCCGATAAATCGCGGACTGCACTCGCAGTATATTCCCGACCCAACTGCTGAAGTTGGCCATTGCGTCCATCATGTGGCGATGCATCGAGCGCGTCCGGGCGTTCTCTTTATGCAAAAGCACTGGGACGTGATGCGGAGCGACGATGCCGGCGATTCCTGGAAGGAAGTCAGCGGAAATTTGCCAACTGACTTCGGATTCGTGATTGATATCCATGCCCATGAGCCCGAGACGATCTATGTCGTTCCTATCAAGAGCGACGGCGAGCACTTTCCCCCCGACGGCAAGCTCCGCGTCTACCGCAGCCGCAGCGGTGGGAATGACTGGGAGCCGCTGACCAAAGGATTGCCGCAGCAGAACTGTTACGTGAACGTATTGCGCGATGCGATGGCTATCGACGCACTGGACGAATGTGGCGTTTATTTCGGAACCACCGGCGGCCAGGTGTACGCGTCATCAAACGCGGGAGATAGCTGGAATCCGATCGTGCGGGACCTTCCCGCCGTCCTGTCTGTCGAAGTGCAGACCTTGCAATAACGTTGTCGAGACATCCAGAATCGTGGCGCGGGGTCAAATATGATTCGAGTCGTCCTTCCTCCACATCTGCGAGCTTTGGCTAAGGTTCGCGGCGATTTGGAACTCGAACTTAAGGGCGAAGTGACTTTATGCTCGGTTCTTGATTCCCTCGAGGACCGCTATCCCGTGCTGCGCGGCACTATCCGCGATCACGTTACCAAGCAGCGCCGACCTTTCTTGCGTTTCTTCGCTTGCGAGCAGGACTTGTCTCACGAGCCCGTTGATGCGCGTCTGCCGGATGAAGTCGCGACTGGAAAAGAGCCTTTGATTATTCTGGGAGCTATTGCCGGAGGATGAGTTCTCCCCCTATGAACGTTTCAGCGCGCCGGATACTGCTTGATTTTCTGGATTCGGGAGTTCAATACCTCGAAACTGCCATCCGCATTAGCCGTCACTTCCAGATAATTTCCAGTGTCAGGACCGTCGGGATTGGCGATAAATTCGGAAGCAACATTGGCTGCCGTCCCAGCTTCCTCGGAAAAGTGCAGCTGCCACAAGTCTTCGAGGCCGGGCGATTTCTCAATCGTGTTCCATGCCTGAAGAGTGCCCCCCTTTTTGGCGCCGTTATCCATGATGGCGACACGCGGACCGATGCCATGCACGAACGGCCGGCTGCTACTGTTTGCAGCGCCATGATGAGAAACAATGTAAATGTCGATCTTGCCAAGTTTGTTTGCCGGACACATCAGCTGTATCTCTTTGTCATCGGTCAAATCGCCGAGATCGACAATTCGCAATTTCCCAAAATCGATAAGAGTACCCAGAGAGCGTGCATTTTCTGACTTGTCAGCAGGGAACTGTTCGGCGTTGTTGCAGTTAGAATTGTTCTGTCCGGCGCCAGGCAAAGGGTTTTCGAGCAAGGCGCCGTCGGAGCTGACAACGGTTGCATGTATCCCCTTGATGGGCAGGATATCGCCGGGCTTGGGGATGATGTGCTTGTACTTTCCGCTCCCAAGAAGCGCCTGGTAGGCTTGCCAGTTGCGCACGGTCCCGGGACTATCAGTTTCGCGATTATCTCCGTGATCGATGAATGTACCGATGGAAATGCGATCCGCTAACTGCTGCACGCCGCCAACATGGTCATCATGAAAATGAGTAATCAGAACGTAGTCGATTTTGGTGATGCCGGCTTTGTGGGCGGCAGCAACAATACGGTCAGCATCGCGTCCATCGCCGGTCGCCCATCCCGTATCGATCAGCAGAGACTGGCCGGCCGGAGTGACAAAGAGAGTCGCTTGCCCGCCTTCTACGTCTACGAAAAAGATGTGCAGGGATTTCTCGTGGTTTCTTTTCCCCCATGCTCCGCTTTCCGCTGCAAAAAGCAGAAAAATTAGAAACAGGACTTGAAACAGCGGCATGTTCCATTTGAGGGGCGAGCGGAACAACGAGAGTTTCCAGGTCATCTTCATCCTGAGCTCCAAACAAAGAACAGTTCGCAGACGTTATTTGTTGGCGATGCGTTCTTTTCAGAGGGCGCGACCGGCGCTGGCACCGGAGGCCCACGCCCACTGAAAATTAAATCCACCCAGCTGGCCGGTAACATCGACGACTTCGCCGATGAAAAACAGTCCCCGTACCTTGCGACTCTCCATCGTTTTCGCCGACAACTCGTCCGTGTCCACGCCGCCCACGGTCACTTCAGCTTTTGCGTAGCCTTCAGTTCCTGCAGGAATTACGGGCCATGCATGGATATCGCGCTCAGTCTCATGCAGCGAGCTCTTGGTCCAATTCATCGGGGGATGAAACTGCAACCAGCGGTCGGCAAGCCGGTTTGGCAGAAGTCTTCGCAAGGCTGCCCGCAGGGAAGAAATGTTTTTCGTACCCGGGACATCGAGCAGATCCGAGGTCACCTTTTGGCCCGGCGCGAGATCGATAAAGACCGCTTCGCGATCTTTCCAGTAAGACGAAATCTGCAGAATAGCGGGGCCGCTGAGCCCGCGATGAGTGACCAGCATCTTCTCCTGAAATCGGTGGTTGCCGCATGTTGCGATCACTTCAGTGGAGACGCCGGCCAGGTCGTAATAGCGACGGCCATCTTCCGTGCCGAAAAGAAGCGGCACCAGGCCCGGTCGTGGTTCAACTGTCTTCAGGCCGAATTGCCGCGCCAGGTCGTATCCGAATCCACTTGCGCCCATCTTCGGAATGGAAAGGCCGCCGGTGGCGACAATCAACACCGGAGAGCGAAATTGATTTTCGCCGGCCCTGGCCACGAAACAATCGGTTTGTGTGATCTCCTGAATCACCGTGTTCGAGAACACTTCAACTTGAGCTTCCCGGCATTCGCGTTCCAGCAGGTCGAGAATATTCTGAGCGGATCCGTCGCAGAAAAGCTGACCCAGAGTTTTTTCGTGATAAGAAATCCCGTGCTTCTCGACCAGCGCAATAAAATCTGCGGGTGTGTAGCGAGCCAGAGCCGACTTGGCGAAATGCGGATTGGCCGAAATGAAATTTTCCGGCGAGCAGTGAATGTTGGTGAAATTGCAACGCCCGCCGCCGGAGATCAAAATCTTCTTGCCCATCCGCTCGGCATGTTCGACGACCGCCACCCGACGGCCGCGCTTTCCCGCTTCAATGGCGCACATCAATCCGGCCGCGCCGCCGCCGACAATCAGAGCATCGTATTTATGGATCAAGAGCAGGTCACAGGCTGCGCCAGGAAACTATTTTCCGGTATATGTGATCCTCCAGATGGATTCCGAACCGTCGTCGGTCACCAGTAGCGAGCCATCCGGAGCGACTGCGACTGAAACCGGTCGTCCCCAAACATGTTGATTGTCGACGACAAATCCGGTCATGAAGTCCTGATACTCACCGCTGGCGTGTCCGGTCTGGTGCAGAGGGACGCGGATCAGTTCATATCCCACTCGAACTGCACGATTCCAGGAACCATGTTCAGCTGCGAACAGATCCCCCTGATACTCCGCCGGGAATTGTTTGCCATCGTAAAAAGTGATTCCGAGGGAAGCGTTATGCGGATTCAAGAGCACGTCCGGTACGATGGTTTTGTCCTTGAGCTCCGGCCGTTTTCCGGCGTGCCTGGGATCCTGATGGCTACCGATATACCACCAGGGCCAACCGTAAAAGCCGCTCTCCTGAACATGGGTGATGTAGTCGGGAACGAGATTGTCTCCCAAGCCGTCGCGTTCGTTGGTCGAACACCATAGCTCGCCGGTCTTGGGGTTCGTGGCCAGGCCAACGCAATTGCGGATACCGGACGCGAAGATTCTCAGGTCCGAACCGTCGGGATTGAATTGCAGAACGTCAGCCCGATTCTTTTCTGCCGCTGTGGTGTCGGGATCGTCGATATTGGAGGCCGAGCCCACGGATACGAACATCTTCTTCCCATCGGGCGAGAACTGAATATCGCGGGTTGAATGGCCCTCGCCCGCGGGCAAGTCGGCGAGATGCTGCGGCTTACCGCGCGCCACCAGATCGCCCTTCTTATATGGGAAGCGCACCACCGAATCGGTGTTCGCCACGTAGACCCACTCAGGGTCGGGACCCGGTGGATAAAAGTTAATTCCAAACGGCTCGTTTAGGCCGTTGGCGAAAACTGCGACCTCCACAGGCGCGCCTTTATCATTGATGCCCCGGAAGACACGGACGTCGCCGGCTTTGGTCTCGGCCACGAAGAAGTCGCCGTTGGGCGCGGTACGAATGATTCGCGGATTGTTCAATCCGGCTGCGTATTGTTCTACTTTAAAACCCTGCGGAACCTGTGGCCACGCGCCTTCAGGCCGCGCCACCACTTTAGGACCGTTGCCGGCAGACTTGGTCGCGTATGGCGCCGGCAGATCTTTGGCTGTGATTTTGCGGATTTCGCCTGGCTTCTCATGCCGAAAATCGGTGAATGGCGGTTTCGGAGCCGGCAAGTTAGAGGTATCGGCGGCCATCGGGGCAGCAGCAGGTTTTGCTGCCTGCGCGGTTTGAGGCTGGCCCAGCTTCTGCACATAGCTGACGATCTGCCAGCGCTGATCTTTGGGCAACGAAGCCCACGAGGGCATGCCATTGTTTACGTCGCCTTTGGTGATGAACCAGAAAATCTCACCGGAGGGAACTTCCTTGATCTTTTCCACTTTTAAAGCAGGAACATTTCCCGAGCCTTCACCGTTGTCACCATGGCAACGGGCGCATCGCAGATGGAAGAGCGATTGCGCCTTGGGTGGCGTCTGGCCCTCATACGGATTCTTCAGTTTTTTCGTCGAGTCCGGGGCGTTGTGAAACTTCGTGTCTTGCGCTTGCACGCAAGCGACCAGGAAAATCACGGAGACGGCTAAAACTGCGATTGAATTCTGAAGCATGTGGGCGATGGCTTTCAAAGCTTTCCTCCGTTGGCGATGACTGGCTATTGTAAAAGATGTCGCAAGATCGCGCTTTTAAAGCCAGCGCCTGGATGGGCGTGGCATGGAGCGAGAAAAATTATCAAGATAAAGGACGAAAGCGGAGGTGATTCTGATTTAATAATCGGTTCATTAACTCGGCCGTACAACGCCAGGTTAAATTTAGAGAATCCGGATTGTTGAAAGAAGGTTTGATGGGCCACCCACTTTTCGATCTCACCGATAAAACCGCGGTCGTAATCGGCGGCACCAGCGGCATCGGGCTCGCGCTTACCCGTTCGCTCGCTCAGGCCGGCGCAAACGTCGTACCCACGGGCCGCCGAGTCGAGCAGGTCCAGGCGGCAGTCAAACAAGTTGAGGCCGCCGGCGGCCGGTCCTTGTCTCAGGCCTGCGATGTCACGGATCAGGGCAGCATCGAGCATCTGCTGAAGATAGTGAGGGAAAAATTCGGTAACGTGCAGATCCTGGTGAACTGCGCCGGCCGCACCAAGCGAACCCCAACTCTTGAGGTCTCTGAAGCGGAGTGGAACTCCATTCTCGAAACCAACCTGACCGGAACTTTGCGAGCCTGCCGTGTTTTTGGGCGGCACATGATCGAGCAGCGCTATGGCCGCATCATTAACATCGCTTCGCTCTCTTCTTTTGTGGCGCTCTATGAGGTAACGGCTTACAACGCCAGCAAGGCGGCGGTAGCGGCACTCACCAAGTCTCTTGCCATCGAATGGGCTACGGCAGGGGTTTGCGTCAATGCCATTGCTCCCGGTGTTTTCCGAACCGACCTGAACGCCGGCCTGCTCGACGGGACCGATCGCGGACGAGAATTTCTGCTGCGAACCCCAATGAAAAGATTTGGAAAACTCGATGAACTGGGCGGGGCTGCTATCTTTCTTGCATCTGAAGCTGCCAGTTTCGTTACCGGGCATATCTTGGTGGTGGACGGGGGCTTCCTCGCCAGCGGCGTAAATCAATAAATCGTGACACTTCGTCACCATTTGTAGATTTGGTTATTGGATATTTGCCGGCTCCAGCTTCGGCGCCAGCAGCTGGATTGCCGCCAGCGCCAGCAAGTACGAGCATCCCGCCATCAGGAACGGAACCATGTAACTGCCGGTCCACTGCAGGGTGTAGCCGACGATCTTGGCAATCAGCATTCCTCCAATGGCTCCCGCCATGCCTCCCATGCCCGCCACCGAGGCCACGGCCTGGGCGGGAAATGTGTCCGAAGTGATTGTGTAGAGATTGGCGGAAAATCCCTGGTGGGCGGCGGCGGCGAGTCCGATCAGAAACACCGCTCCCCACATGCTTTCAATTCTGTAGGCAAACACAATGGGCACTACGCATAGGGCGCATACCAGCATGGCACTTTTTCGAGCCACATTCACGCTTTTTCCCCGCCCAATCAACCATGACGAAAACCATCCCCCGGCGACGCTGCCAACGTCGGCGATGACGTAGATGACCACGATGGGCAGCCCGATCTTCATGAGCGACACGCCATGCTTGCGTTGCAGAAAATCCGGCACCCAAAATAGATAGAACCACCAGATGGGATCAGTCATGAACTTGCCGGCCACGTAGGCCCAGGTCTGCCGCAGGGGTATCAGGCGTACCCATTTTATTTTCGTCTTCGAAACCTGGGGATCGCTTCGGATGTAGTCCAATTCGGCTTTCGATAGTCGCGGATGTTTCTCGGGCGAGCGATAGAGCAGCAACCAGAATATCAGCCAGACGAATCCCAACGCGCCGGTGACCAGAAAGGCCCACCGCCATCCCCAGTGAATGGTGATCCAGGGCACGACCAGCGGAGTGACGATGGCTCCCGCATTGGTGCCGGCGTTAAAGATCCCGGTAGCGAATGCCCGCTCTTTCTTTGGAAACCATTCCGCGACGGTTTTGATGCTGGCCGGGAAAACACCTGCTTCGCAGAAACCTAATGCCGATCGCGCCATGACGAAACTGGTGAGAGAGCTGCCGATGGCGTGTCCCATCGATGCCAGACTCCAGAAAACCATGGACAGCGCGTAACCCAGCCGCGTGCCCAGTCGGTCGACCAGGCGCCCAACCACGATCATGCCGACCGCATACGCCGCCTGAAACGCGAAGACCAGGTTGCCGTAATCAATTTCGTTCCATCCCAGATCATGCTGCAATGTGGTTTTAAGAACGCCCAGGACCTGGCGGTCCATGTAATTTTTCGTCGTTCCGAAAAGCAGCAGGGCACAGATAACCCAGCGAAAGTAGCCGGTACGTGATGGAGTTCCGGGAAGGACTTGTGCTGAGCTCGCCGGTGAAGGCTGGCTGGCGGGAATGGCAGGTCGGTCCATGTGGTCAGAATCTCACCATCGAATGTGGCAGTGGTTTCACAACACGGCGCTTAAAACCGCTAGCCCGAAGGACAAGAATTATCACGAAGGCCTCAATTTCTGGCTTTTCTTCGCAAACCTTTGTGTCGTTCGTGCTTGACGCTTTCCAGTTGGCACACCATCAATAATCTCGCTGCCCGCCGCAATGACTCTCCGCCGCCGGTTACAGTAATATAGCTGCCGTCCGCGGTTGCTTCCGGGCCGTTGTCATTGTATTGGACATTCATTTTGACGCCTGGCCTGTTATAACTTATTGGCTTATCCGTATTGCCTCGGAGGCCCATGACACGCAGTGTGCTGCTGGTATTCCTCGCTTTGGCCGGTTCCATGCTCGCGCAACCATCGCGGGTACCCGAAATCCCCTTCCGTTCGGTTCCAAACTTTCTGAAATTGCCTCCTGATTTGTATCTGGGCGAGGTTGCGGGTGTGTCGGTTAATTCCCAAGGACACCTTTTCGTGTTTTCCCGGGGCAGCACAACCGGTCCAGCATACGGAGCCGGCGCAGCCCAGCTGCTGGAGTTCAATGCCGAGGGAAAATTCGTTCGGGAAATCGGTCACAATCTCTACGCGTGGTCGTTTGCGCACTCGGTCAAGGTCGATAAGGACGACAACATCTGGGTCGCCGACAAGGGCTCAGACATGGTAATCAAGTTCGATCCGGAGGGCCGGGTAGCAATGGTCTTCGGACGCAAGCTCGAAGCCTCGGACGAAGGCACGGAACCGCTAAAGCATCCCAAGCCGCCACTCCCGGCGGTGGACGGGCTGTTTCGCCAAGTCACAGACATGGCTTGGGACCCTGCGGGCAATACCTACATCAGCGACGGTTACATCAATTCCCGGGTTGCGAAGGTGGACAAGAATGGAAACTGGCTTAAGTCCTGGGGCGAGCCCGGCGATCAGCCGGGACAATTTAACACTCCGCACAGCATCGCGGTCGATGCGCAGGGAAATGTATATGTAGCCGATCGGGGCAATCGTCGCATCCAGGTATTCGATGGCGAGGGAAAATTTCTGCGGCAGATGGTGATCGACGTGCCGGTTGAAGCTAATGCGCGTGCCGCCATCGGCAACAAACCGCAGCTTCCGCTCACCGGTAACCAGGCCATGGCGCCTGGCGCGCCGTGGGCCATCTGCATCACTCCTCCGCCGTCACAAGTGCTGTACAGCTCGGACGGCTATCCCGGTCGAATTTATAAGCTATCTCTCGAGGGAAAGGTCCTCGGCGTTCTCGGTGAAACCGGCAAACAGCTAAAACAATTCGGCTGGATCCATGAGATTGCGTGTCCGGCTGAAAATGAACTTTATGTCGGAGAGTTATTGAACTGGCGAGTACAGAAATTGATACTTCAACCGCCACATTAGGTATTGTCTCTGGAGTGCCTGTTGAAAGGAACTATCGCGATGCCATCAAACTTTTCCCGACGAGAATTTATCACCGGTTTAGGGGCCATGGCTGCGGCCACGAGCCAATCGACCTCTGCCGCCGTTCAAGCACTTTCAAAGCAAGATTCCAGCCTTGGCAAGTCGCCGTTCAAAGTTGGCGTGATTAATGACGAGATTTCAGAGGATTTCGATCGCGCCTGTGCAGTCGCCTCGAAACAGTTCGGTATGCGCTGGATGGAACTGCGCGGAATGTGGAACAAGAATGTCGTCAATCTGGATGCCGGCGAAATTGCCGAAGCTCAACGGATACTCAAAAAAAACAATCTGGAGGTTACTGACATCGCCAGCCCGCTTTTCAAAGTCGATTGGCCGGGCGCGCCGAAGTCGAAGTTCAGCCCCAGTCATGATCAGTTCAACGCAAACTTTACTTACGATCAGCAGGGTGAAGTTCTGGATCGGGCCATCGAACTGGCCAAAAAATTCTCTACCGATCGCATCCGTTGTTTTGATTTCTGGCGGCTCGAGGAGCAAGGCCCTTATCGCAAAGCCATGAACGACCAGTTACAACAGACGGCTGAAAAGCTGCGAAAAATTGGGCTCATCCTGGTGTTGGAAAATGAAGCCGAGTGCAACACCGGCACGGGAGCCGAAGCGGCCAGGACCCTGAACGCGGTACCGTCGCCGGCATTCATGCTCAACTGGGATCCTGGAAATGCCGCCATGGCTGGAGAAACGCCGTATCCGGACGGATACAATCTGCTTCCGAAAAATCGGATTGGCCACTGCCATTGCAAAGATGCGACCAGGACAGAGAAGGGAATCGAATGGGCCGCGATGGGCAGCGGCTTTATCGATTGGGTCGGCCAGTTCAAGGCATTGAAGCGAGACGGATACCGGCATGCGGTCAGCCTTGAAACTCATTGGCGCGGTCCGGGCACTGCCGAGAGCTCAACTGTACAAAGCTGGGCGGGGATGAAAACGGAACTCGAAAAGGCGGGAGCAGTCTAAGGAGGCACAGATGTCTCAAACCAGCAGACGTGATTTCATCAAGACGGCGGCGGGCGCCACCGCGTTGCTTGCCTATCCCACCGCGCGGGTGCTGGGTGCGAATGATCGTGTACGCCTGGCGATGATAGGGGTAGGTGGTCGGGGTCAGGAACTGCTGAAACAAACGCTCAACCTCCCTAACGCGCAAGTGGTTGTGGTGGCGGACGTCTACAGCCGCCGATTTGACGAGGCCAAAAAGCTTTCGCCTGATTTACAGACGGTGCAAGACTATCGCCGCGTTCTTGATATGAAGGACATTGATGGCGTGATCGTCGCCAGCCCTCTGCACATTCATGCCCGGCATTTTGTGGATACGCTGGCCGCGGGAAAAGACTTGTACTCGGAAAAGACATTTACCTGGTCAATCGCTGAAGCCGATCAGTGCCTTGCCGTTGCCAAAAAATCTGACCGCGTGGTCCAAATCGGATTACAGCATGAGAGCGAAGGGCCTCTCGCCGACGCCAGAAAATGGATCAGCGACGGCCTGGTCGGGAAAGTGACGCAAGTGGAATCGTGGATGAGCCGCAACACGCCGCATGGCAAAGGGCAGTGGGTGCGTCCGGTACCCGACGATTGCATCCCCCAGAACGTGGACTGGAAGGCGTTTCTGAACGGCCGCCCCGACATACCCTTCGATGCTTATAAATTTCTAAACTGGCGTTTGTTCTGGAGCTTTTCCGGAGGAAACGTAACTGAAAACATGGTGCATCAGATTGCCTGGATCATAAGCGCGCTCGATCTTCCGTTACCCACCGCGGCTTACATGTCGGGCGGAGTTTTCTCGGAAAAAGATGGACGGCAGGTGCCGGACACGATATCCGTGACCCTCGATTATCCCAATGACGTGGTGGTGACCTTCCAATCTACTTTCAACAACCGCCGTTACGGTTTGGGACAGCGCATCCTGGGGAGCGATGGAACCATCGAATATGTTGCGGGAGCCACGGAGATGGTCAGCGGACGGTCGGACGAAGAAATCCACTATTACCCCGAAGACGTCAATCGTCCAAATGCTGAGGCCATCAAGGGGCAAAGTCCGTCCCAGAATCACATCGCCAATTGGATCGACTGTATGAAAAGCCGGAAGACGCCAAACGCGCCGGTGGATCTGGGGTATCGCTCGGCGATTGCGTGCCATATGTCGAACCT
This sequence comes from Terriglobia bacterium, assembly GCA_963733545.1. Lineage (GTDB taxonomy): Bacteria > Acidobacteriota > Terriglobia > Terriglobales > Acidobacteriaceae > JAIQFF01. The sequence continues at coordinate 1,008,592 of CAVTDQ010000006.1, read as the reverse complement.
TTCCTATCGTCACCAGCGCCGGTTGACATTCGAGGAAGCGAAAGCAATCACGCCGTGAGCCAGCTTTCGCGAGCAAGATCAATGAGACAACGTCAATGACCGCAGGCGAAAACGGATCTGAGCGTCTGCTGTCGAATGACGAAGTCCGCCAGGTTGTCGCCCAGGCGGCTGCCAGCCTTAATATTGCCGGCAAGCGGGTTCTTATTATTATTCCTGATGGCACCCGCTCCATGCCGATGCCTCTGATGTTTCAACTGCTACAGGAGGAAATCGGTACGCGAGCGGCCGCTTGCGATTACCTGGTCGCCCTGGGTACGCATTCGCTCATGAACTCGGCGCAACTCAGCCGTTTGATGGGACAGCCGGTCATTGATGGAATGTGCGGCACCGCCAAAGTCTTTAACCACCGATGGGATCTCCCTGAAACTTTTACCGAGCTGGGCACAATCTCAGCAGATACGGTTCGGCAAGCCTCAGGTGGTCTGTTGTCAGAAGCCATTCACGTCAAAATCAACCGGATACTCTTTGAGTACGATCAGATATTGATCTGCGGACCGGTTTTTCCCCATGAAGTGGTGGGCTTTTCCGGCGGGAACAAATATTTATTTCCCGGGGTCAGCACTGGAGAGATGATCAACCAGACGCATTGGCTCGGAGCTTTGCTGGGCAGCTACGATCTCATCGGCAAGCCTTGCACTCCGGTTCGCGCGCTGATCGATGCCGCGGCTGCAATGATTAGCGTGCCGGTCGCTTGTTTGGCGCTGGTCCTGAGAAAAAAGGAAATCGCAGGCATTTATTTCGGGTCGGCGATTGACGCGTGGAAAGCGGCATCCGAGCACTCAGCACAAGAGCACATTCGTTGGCAGGATCGTCCATTTCGCCGGGCGCTTTCCGTTCTCCCCAAGATGTATGACGATATCTGGACGGGCGCTAAGGGGATGTACAAGCTTGAACCCGCCATGGCCGACGGCGGTGAGGTCATTATTTACGCGCCGCACATCACCGAGTTCAGTTACACTCACGGAAAATTTCTCGAGAAAATCGGTTACCACTGCCGCGACTATTTTCTCAAGCAATGGGACCGCTTTGCCGGCGTACCACGGGGTGTGATTGCACACTCCACCCACCTGATTGGACAGGGAACATACGACGCTGATTCCCGCGTCGAGAAGCCGCGGATAAAAGTGACGCTTGCCACCGGCATTTCAGAAGTGCGCTGCCGGAGCCTGAACCTAAACTATACGGATCCCGGCAGCATCAATCTCGAAGACTGGCAGGGACGCGAGAGTGAAGGCGTAAAGTTGATCCCTCACGCCGGCGAAATCCTCTACCGGCTTAAAAATAGGAAGGAGTAATCTGTCGCCGTTACTTACTGAACTGAACTGGCGACGCTGGAAAATACGTTGTTGGCGTTGGTGCCGACCAGGCGAATCGTTCCCACAACCAGAACCAAAATTACGGCGAGCATGACCGCGTACTCCGCGATATCTTGTCCTTGCTCGTCAGACCAGATCTGTTGAAAAAATTTCATCAGCGACCTCCAATGCGCAAAATATTTTCAGTTAGGAACTCATAATGAACGCATCGCTCTCGCTTGTCAATTGTTCATCTCTAAATTGTCTGCAAAGTTTTACTTCGGCGAAACACGCGCGGGGCTTGAGTTTCGGGGCAGCCAGCATCTTGTTTCACTGTTCGATCGGGATAACCAAGGTAACCTGTTACCGTACTTATCGGCGCTCGAATGAAGCTAGCGTAAGAGTTCCGACGCGGAGCGGGAAACGTATTCAAGGATTCGGCCGGGAAGGATGCCGAGATAGAGTGTGGCGGCGACACTGATGGCGAGCGCAAAGCTCAGAGATGGGGAAACCGGAGTGACAACAGTTTCTTCTCGGGCCTCACGCATATACATCATCACGATGATTCGCAGATAGTAGTAGGCACCGACTGCGCTGTTCAGGACGCCGATGGTGGTCAACCCGACCAGGTTGTTTTGCAGGGCAGCGCTGAACACGTAAAACTTGGCGAAGAAGCCGCCGGTCATTGGAATTCCGATCAGCGAAAGCAAAAAAATGGTCAAGGTCGCGGCCAGTAGAGGCGAGCGGCGGCCGAGGCCGGCGTAGTCATCCAGAGTTACATATCGCTCTCCGGCCCCGGCGAGATGGCTGACCACCGCAAACGCGCCGACATTCATGGCGGCGTAAGAGGCGGTGTAAAACATTGCCGCTGGAATGCCGTTCTTAGGCAGTGCGGCAAAAGCCATCAGAACGTAACCCGCGTGTGCAATGGAAGAATAGGCGAGCAGCCGTTTCACGTTTTGCTGCACCAGAGCTCCCAGATTTCCCAAAGTCATGGAGAGCGCGGCCGTTACCCAGATCAAACCCACCCTGCCAGGCGCATTGATTTCAAAAAGCACTCGCAGCAGAACCGCGAAGGCGGCGGCCTTCGGACCGGTCGACATTAAGCCGACCACCGGCGCAGGCGCGCCTTCGTAGACGTCAGGCGTCCACACATGAAATGGAGCGGCGGCAACTTTAAAGCCCAGCCCCACGAACATGAAGGCGATGGCAATGTAAGCCAGCATCGGGAGCGGACTGGTCTGAAGCGTTTGGCTGATGACCGGAATGCTGGTGGAACCGGTGGCACCGAACATGAATGCCACACCGTATAGGAAGAAGGCGGTGGCAAACGAACCCAGAAGAAAATACTTCAGCGAAGCTTCGCTGCTGATCGCGGCGCGCCGCCGGAATCCGGCCAGCACATAGGTGGAAATTGAAGAGATTTCGAGCGCGATGAAAATGAGCACCAGCTCAACCGCCGAAGACATCAGGCACATGCCGACGGTGCCGAACAGGATCAGTCCGTAATATTCGCCGGCGCGAATCTGCTGCACCTGCATGTACTCATAGGAACTGAGAATCGCTACGGCGGCGATCGCGGTGATCAGGAAATGGAAGAAGATGCTAAAGCTGTCAATTTTGACCATGCCCCAGAAGCCGAATCCGGGATATTGCGACATGTAAAAGGTGGCGCCGATCGCCGACACAGCACCGGCCAGTCCAAGTATCCCCAGCAACTTCTGGCTTTTGCGCTCGTCAACCAGCGGATCGAGCACCATGATGAGCATGCCGAAAAGAGAAAGGACGATTTCCGGCAAAATGCGAATGTATTCCGCGCCCTGGGGCAGCGTTTGAGCCATTCCCGCCGGGTTCACTGGCCAACCACCTTACTGGCGAGTTGCGCAAACGGCACCAAAGCAGTTTGAACGGCGGGATCGATTGCATTCAGCCACAAAAGTGGCGCAACTCCCATTACCAGCGCGGCCGCCATGGCGGGAAGAAGTGCGACTTGTTCCCGAACATCGAGGTCGGGAAGGGTCGCATTCTCCGGGTGAGTGATCTTTCCATAAAATACTCGTTGATACATCCACAATAGATATCCGGCACTCCAGATGACGCCGGTCGCGCCCAGAATTCCGTAAACCGCGCGTGCCTGAAAAGCTCCGCTGAGAACGAGAAATTCGCCAACGAAGCCGTTCAGCAGCGGTAATCCCACAGATGCCAGTACCACAAAGAGGAAGAAGGTAGCGTAGACCGGCATGGAGGCTGCCAAGCCACCGAATTCAGAGATGTCGTAAGTGTGCCGCCGCTCATAAAGCGCGCCAGCCAGCATGAAGAGCGCGCCGGTGGAGACCCCATGAGCCAGCATCACAAACGTGGCGCCATCCAATCCCGCCTGGGTGAAGCTGAAGATTCCGAGGACGACGAATCCGAGATGGCTGATCGAGGAGTATGCGATCAGCTTCTTCATGTTGGGCTGGACCAAGGCAACCAGCGCGCCGTAAATGATTCCGATCAGCGCAAGAATCATCACCCACCAGGCATTGCTCCGAGCCTGATCGGGGAAGAGGCCGAGATTGAATCGCAACAGCCCGTAGGTGCCCATCTTCAGCAGGACGCCGGCCAGCAGTACCGAGCCGGCGGTGGGCGCCTCTACGTGGGCGTCGGGCAGCCAGGTATGAAAAGGGAAGAGCGGAACCTTGACCGCGAAGGCGATGAAGAATCCGAGGAAAAGCCATTGCGCCGCTCCGCTGAAATTCGCCACCTGCCCGCTGCGGATCGCATTCTGAATGGTCACAAAGTCGAATGTTCCGACCTTGGCATAAAGCCAGAGGATCGCCGCCAGCATGAACACCGAGGCGATCATGGTGTACATGAAGAACTTGATGGCGGCGTAAACTTTTCGCCCGTGGCCGTACATTCCGATCAGTAACGCCATCGGAATCAAGGTGGCTTCCCAGAAAAAATAAAATACGAAGAGGTCGAGAGCGACGAACACGCCGATCAGTGCTGTCTCCAACACTAAAAGGATGATGAAAAATTCTTTCACCCGCTCATGAATCGATTTCCATGAGATCAACACGCAAAGCGGCGTGAGAAAAGTAGTCAGCACTACCAGCCACATGGATATTCCATCTATGCCGAGGTGGTAATGAATGTTGGGCGTAGGAATCCAGGCGCGATCAATCTCGTACTGGAAGCCGCTCTGGGCGCGATGAAGATGGACAGGCAAGTGCAGCGATAAGACGAAGGTAAATAACGAAACCACCAGTGAAAACACCCGAATGTCACGATCGCGCCGCGGCAACAATAGCAGAAGCAGTGCTCCGGCCAGGGGCAGGAAAGTGATCAGCGTCAGGATGATCGGGTTCCACGAGTCCATGGGATGAAGGTTCATCGTGCTCCCAGCCAAATCATGTAAGCGATCACAATTGCCGCGCCTGCCGCCACCCATCCGGCGTACGAGCGCAGATTTCCCGATTGCATATGACGCACCGAGTCGGAAACTTCCTGCGCCCCGACGGCGCTGTTGTCGAGCGAGGCGTCGATGATGTCGCGATCGATGCCCTGCCAGAGAATCAGTGAAGAGCCGGCGATGAGTGGCTTTACAAACAAGGTCGCATAAAGCTCATCAATGTAATATTTGTGAACCACCGCCTGATAAAGGCCGCCCAGGCCGGCCGCAATTTTCTGCGGCAACAGCGGGTCGCGGTAGTAGAGAAGCCAGGCCAGGAAAAAACCAAGCACTCCTGCAAACACCGAAATACCGGTAAAGATCAGTTCAGTTGAATGTCCAGTCTGCGGCTCCGGGCCTTCGGTTTCTTTTTCTGCCGGAGTAGCAGCTTCGTGGCTTTCATTTCCGGCTACAGCGATTGTGGAGTGAAACACCGGGCCGAGAAATTTATCGAAACGGTTGCTGCCTCCGAGCGATCCCGGCACTCCGATCCAGCCTCCGGTCACGGACAGAAAAGCCAGAACGACCAGAGGGATCACCATCAGCCGCGGACTCTCGTGGATACCATGCGAGCCATGCCCATGAGCAGAATCGCCATGAGAATCGGCATGCCCAGATTCAGCCTGGCCACGATATTCGCCAAAGAATGTCATGAACCAAAGCCGGAACATATAAAAGGATGTAAGAAAAGCCGTGAACAGGCCGATGAACCAGTAAACCCAACTGGCCTGGTAAGCCCGCCACAAAATTTCATCCTTGCTGAAGAATCCGGCAAAAGGTGGAATCCCGGCGATGGCGAATGTGGCAATCGTCATGGTCCAGAATGTCCAGGGAATTTTGCTGCGCAATCCACCCATCTGCCGCATGTCCTGTTCGCCGCTCACCGCGTGAATCACCGACCCGGCGGCGAGAAACAACAGGCCTTTGAAGAATGCGTGTGTCATCAGGTGAAAAATGGCCGCCGAGAATGCCCCAACTCCGCAGGCGATGAACATGTATCCGAGTTGAGAGACAGTCGAATACGCCAGAACCTTTTTTATGTCGGTTTGCGTAATGCCGATAGTGGCCGCAAACAAAGCGGTCAGGGTGCCTACGATGGCGACAACCGTCAACGCCATCGGCGCGCGCTCGAAAATTACGTGAGAGCGCGAAACCATATAGACCCCGGCGGTGACCATGGTCGCGGCGTGAATCAGGGCGGAAACCGGAGTTGGGCCCTCCATGGCGTCGGGCAGCCAGACGTAGAGCGGAATCTGCGCTGACTTGCCGGCAGCGCCCACCATCAGCAGCAGCCCAACCGCGGTCAACAGGCCGGCGCCGCCCGTCTCCGGGCTGAGAGGAATGACGCTTTTAAAAACCTGTCCGAAGTCGAGCGAGCCGAAATGCTTGATCAAAAGAAAGAGTGCGATGAGAAATCCAAAGTCACCAATGCGATTAACGATGAATGCTTTCTTGCCTGCGGATGCCGCCGAATCTTTGGTGAACCAGAATCCGATGAGAAGGTAAGAAGCCAGGCCCACTCCTTCCCAGCCGATAAACATCACCAGGTAGTTGCTGGCCAGCACCAGCGTGAGCATGAAAAACATGAACAGATTCAGGTAGGCGAAGAAGCGATAGAAGCCGCCCTCCTCCCACATGTAGCCCACGGAATAAATGTGGATGAGAAAGCCGACCCCGGTCACTACCAGCAACATCACCAGAGAAAGCTGATCGAGGTAAAACGAGAAATCCACCTGGAATTTTCCCGCACGCATCCAGGCGGCAAGAAACTCAACATGGGGCAAACTCAATGAGGGGAACTGCGAGGCCACGAAGAGCACCATGGCGAACGCCGCTCCGCTGCAAACCAGGGCCACGGCGGCCACCCCCTGCCGTGAAAACTTCTTTCCGAAAAGGCCGTTGACGGCGGCGCCCGCCAGCGGCAGCAGCGGAATCAGCCATAGGTGCAGGTCGGGATTCATAGTTTGAGCAGGTCCACCCGATCGACGTTCAAAGTTTCGCGAGTGCGATAAACCGCAATAATGATGGCCAAGCCCACCGCCGCTTCAGCCGCCGCCACTACCATCACGAAGAACACGAAGATCTGTCCGCTGAGCGCGTGCCACTGCGCGGCGAAGGCGACGAACGACAGATTGACACCGTTTAGCATCAGCTCAATCGACATGAAGATGCTGATGATGTTGCGCTTGATCAGAAATCCGGTTACACCGCAGGCAAACAAAATTCCGCTTAGCACGAGGTAATAGGAGATTGGCACCATCAGTTATGTTCCTTTCCCTGGTCAGAGTCAGGATGGCTGGCCAGAACTACGGCGCCCATGATGGCGATCAGCACTAATATGGATGTCACTTCAAAGGGCAGCAAGAAATTGTGAAACAACAGCCAGCCGATGGTGCGGGGCGCCCCGGGGAGAGCGCCGGCTGAAACCGTTTGACCTCCGGTGCGGCTGATCAACAACCATCCCACGAGCACGCTGCCCACCAGCATTCCGGGGACGCCGAACAACAGAGCCACCTGGCTGCCTTTGGTCCGTTCCTCTTCGCCTGCATTCAGCAGCATGATGACAAACACAAAGAGGACCATGATAGCGCCGGCATAGACGATCACCTGGACGGCGGCCACGAACTCCGCTCCCAGCAGCAGATATTCCACCGCCAGCGAACCCATAACCACCACCAGCGACAGCGCGCTGTTGATGGGATGGCGCTGCGCCAGCAGATTGATTGCGCCGGCGACGCACACAGCTCCAAAAACCAAAAATATAATCAGATGAGTCATTAAATCGGAAACCAGAAACAGGAAACTAGAAACTGACTATCAAGCCCGCAACGCAACCACCAGTGCCGTGACCACCAGATTCGCAATTGCCAGGGGCAAAAGAAACTTCCACCCGAATGCCATCAACTGGTCGTAGCGGAACCGAGGCAAGGTGCCGCGTACCCATATGTAGACAAACAGAAACCCGAAAATTCGCAGCGCAAACCAGAATATGGGCAGTAAGGACTGCAAAATTGGTGGACCAAACAGCGGTCCGTGCCATCCACCTAAAAACAGCAGCGAAGCCACCGCTGCCACGGTGATCATGTTGGCGTATTCCGCCATGAAAAACATGGCAAATTTCATGGCGCTGTACTCAGTGTGATAACCCGCTACCAGTTCCGTTTCCGCTTCAGGCAGATCGAACGGTATGCGGTTGGTTTCGGCATAGGCCGACATCAGATAGACGAAGAATGCAATGAACTGCCCGCCATAGAAAATGTTCCAGCGGGGAATAAATCCCCAGAAGGTACCGCTCTGCGCGTCCACAATATCGCGCAGGCTGAAACTTCCGGTCAACATCAGCACACCCAGCAGGGAGAGTCCCAGGGAAATTTCGTAGCTGATCATTTGCGCACTGGCGCGAAGCCCGCCCAGCAGGGAGTATTTGCTGTTGGAAGACCAGCCGGCCAGAGCCACGCCGTACACGCCCAGCGAAGTTACGCCCAGAATGATCAGCAGCCCGATGTTGACATCGGTAATCTGCAACGGAATATGCAGGCTGCCGATGGTGATTGAATTCCCGATCGGGATCACCGCAATCGAGGTTAGGGCAAACACCACGGCCAACATCGGCGCCGCAATATACAAAGGCCGGTACACATGCGGGGGCGTCAAATCTTCTTTGAACAGGAACTTCACCCCATCCGCCAACGGCTGTAGCAGGCCGAATGGGCCTACCCGCGTAGGCCCCCAGCGGTTCTGGATGTGGCCGACAACTTTGCGTTCCAGCCAGACGGTGTATGCCACCGCCGTGAGCAGAATGAAAAGCGCGAGCACGGTCTTGATCAAAGAAACGATGATGAAGGTAGTGATATTCAACGTGTCATTTCCAGGTAACGCTGGCCCAGGTAGCGCCGGCGGCCCGCCGGCTTCGGTGAGGGCCTGCCGCCCTCATTTCTGTTTCCATGCAGAAAAGTTTGTCAATCTGCGGCAACTTCAGCTTCCGCGGGTTCTCGATTGCGGTTTTCCATCACCGAGTTCAAGGTCCGCGAAAAACGTCCGAGCGTACCTGAACTGAAAAGATTGTCATTTGCCGGCGCAATCAATTCCGGACTTTGTGCCGCTCCCGGGGCGCTCCCAATCAAAGTCGTGTGCTGATCGGCTCCTGCCAGCAGATTTACGCGCGAAACTTCGTAACCCGGTACCAGCCGCTGAATTTCGTCCAGAATGGCAATGGAATCAAACGGGCTCATCTTCGGTTCGAGTCCATGCGCTTCGAGCCACACCGCATGGCGGTCGGCTTCTCCCGACTGCGCGCCGCGCGACTGACCCATATCCGCTGCGGTACCTCGTCCGAAGGGTACAAGTTTGTGGACGTCGGCACCCATTGCGTCGGCAATTCGAACAATGATCTCGAAATCCGACTTGCTGCCACTGACTTCTCCCGCTTTCTTTACCAGCTGCAGATCGCCGCAAGTGTTGGTAAAGGTGCCAGACTTCTCGTAAGCGTTCGACGCCGGCAGGACGACATCGGCGAGAACAGAAGTTTCGGTCAGGAACATGTCCTGCACGACGACAAAGCTGCCGGAGAAAATGAAAGGATCGATTTTAAACCGGCCAACCGGGTTTGCGCCGACTACGTACAACGCTTTCAACGTTCCGGCGCGTGCGCTTTCCACCATTTCCGGCAGTGCAAGTCCGGGTGCTGGCGGCACTCCTCCCCACTCTTCGTGGAATTTGCCGGAAGCAGCCACGGGATGATAGCCGGGGAGCAGGTCAGGGTAGAGGCCCATGTCGGCGGCGCCGCGCGAGTTGGCATAGTCGGCCAGGCAAACGAACTTCGTACCGGAGATGCTCGTCCCGAACTTGATCAGGGACGCGACAGCTGCACCGCGAATTTCAGAGCCGAAGATGATGATCAGATTTTGTTCGCCGCGAAGCTGGTCACGGAATGCCTGTGGCTTGGCACCTGTCTGAGCGGCCTCAGTTGATGCGCCGCCAGGATTTAGACCCGTTCCCGCAGAATCGTCACCGCTCAGAAAAGCCGCAAGCTGTCCCTCGGCGCCTTCGGGAATATGCAAAAATCCTGTGGCCTGGCGGGTAAGCTTGATTTCCCGCGAGTTCGCCACATATAACTTTGCCCGGTGCAGCCTGACGTTATTTCGGATTTGCCAGGCCAGCAATGGATGCTGTTCCGTGGGATCGTTTCCGATCAGCAAAATAGCGGAAGCATTGTAAGCATCACGCATGCTGGCCGTGGCTTCCGGCTTACCCGCCAGGGCAGCAGCGAACGCCGGGAAGTCAGCGGTGCGATGATGATCGATATTGTTGGTTTGCAAAACCACGCGAGCAAATTTCTGCAGCAGGTAGTTCTCTTCGTTAGTGGTGCGGTTCGATCCCACCACTCCAATTGCCGGGCCGCCATGCTGTTCGCGAGCTTCCTTGAATTTCCTGCCGATCAGCTCAAAGGCCTCTTCCCAGGTTGAGGGGACGAGTTGGCCGTTCTTGCGGATCAAGGGCTGAGTCAATCGATCTTCATGATTGGCAAAGTCAAAAGCATAGCGGCCCTTGATGCAAAGAAAATCGCCATTGATGCCGCTCTTGTCGCGATTGTCCCCGCGAACAATTTCCATGCCGGTCTCGGAGCGGCGCACGCCCAGCGTCGTTTTGCATCCATCCGCGCAATGCGTGCAGGTCGTACCGACGTGGTTCATCTCCCAGGGACGGGTCTTGTATCGATAGGCTCCCGAGGTCAGCGCGCCCACGGGGCAAATGTCGATGCACATGCCGCACTCTTCGCATTCCAGGTGATCTTCTTTATTGGGGGCGATGATCGAGCCTACGCCGCGATTCTGCACTCCCAGCGCCCACACATCCATCCCCTCGCCGCAAACCCGCACACAGCGATAGCAGAGGATGCAGCGCGGCCGATCGAAGTACACCACCGGAGACCACTGCTGCTCATCTTTGTGGTTCTTGGGTTCCATGTACTTTGATTCGGCGGCGCCGTAGGAAAATGTCATGTCCTGCAATTCGCACTCGCCGCCGGCATCGCATACCGGGCAATCCAGTGGATGGTTGCCCAGCAGCAGTTCCACCATCCCTTTGCGCGCCTGCTTGACCTCTTCGCTGTCGGTAATCGCCACCATGCCTTCACTGATGACGGTGGTGCAGGCAGTCTGCAGCTTGGGCATCTTCTCGACTTTTACCAGGCACATGCGGCATGCGCCCTGCAGCGAAAGATTGGGGTAGTAACAAAACGACGGCACTTCAATGCCAACGGTCTTGCAAGCCTCGATCAGCAGAGTGCCAGCCGGAGCTGTGACCTTTTTGCCGTCGACCGTGAGATTCACATCAGCCATAAGATTTTGTAGCGCCGGCGTCCCGCCGGCTGCGTGGAGGGCGTCTCGCCCTCCGCTCAATCAATGCCTAAACCTAAAGACCTGGCGGGCTCTGCCCGCCTTTCAGGCCGGCAGGATGCCGGCGCTACGCCATTGCCGGCTCAGCCGCCTTCTCAAACGGACAGGGCTTGCCGTCTAAATGGTCTTCAAACTCTTGTCTGAATTTTTTGATGAATGCCATGGTCGGCATGGCCGCTGCGTCACCCAGCGGGCAGAAGGTCCGGCCCAGCATGTTTTCAGACAGGTAATACATGTTGTCGATGTCCTTTTTCACGCCGCCGCCGGAGTGAAAGCGAATCAGCGTCTTTTTCAGCCAATCCGTACCCTCACGACAAGGGATGCACCATCCGCAGCTTTCGTGCTGATAAAACTTCATGGTGCGCAAAGCAAACTTTACGATGCAGGTGGTCTCATCGAGCACAACGACACCGCCGGAGCCGAGCATGGACCCGGTTTTCGCCACGCTGTCAAAATCCATGGCGATATCGATCTCGTCCGATTTCAAAATGGGCGTGCTCGACCCGCCGGGGACGACCGCCTTGAGTGCGCGGCCGTTGGGAATTCCTCCGCCTACGTCGTAGATCATCTTTCTCAGGTTGTAGCCCATGGGCAGTTCGTAAACGCCGGGACGTTTCACATGGCCGCTCAGGCAGAACAGCCGGGTCCCGCCGTTTTTCGGCGGGCCAAGCTTGGCATACCACTCCGCGCCACCCAGAATAATGTGGGGAACGCTGGCCAGAGTTTCAGCATTGTTAATTACCGTGGGTCCGCCCCACAGGCCAACCACCGCCGGGAAGGGAGGCCGTATACGCGGGATGCCACGTTTGCCTTCCAGCGATTCCATCAGCGCCGACTCTTCTCCAACTTCGTAGGCGCCCGCGCCCCCGTGCCAGTACATATCAAAGTCGTATCCACTGCCGAAGATGTTCTTACCCAAAAATCCGCGGGCGTAGGCGTCGGCGATGGCTTTTTGTACGATTTCCAGAAGATACCGGTACTCGCCGCGAACGTAGATATATCCGGTATGAGAACCGACCGCCAGGCCGGCAATCATGACCCCTTCAATCACAGCATGAGGATCATGTTCAAAAATCAGCCGATCTTTGCAAGTGCCGGGTTCACTCTCGTCGCCATTGCAAAGAACGTATTTCGGCTTGGGAGCCTGCTTGGGAACGAAGGACCACTTAAGTCCAGTGTTGAAACCGGCACCGCCTCGTCCGCGCAGGCCGGAATTCTTGACCTCGTTGACGATGTTTTCCGCTCCCATGGTGAGCGCCTTCTGCACCGCCTTGTAGCCGTCCAGTTCGAGGTAACGGTCAAGATTGGTCGCACCCAGGCCGAATCGCCGGGAGACAACTTTTACTTCATCGGGATGGGAAACCAGATCTGCCATGATTCAATTCGTGAATTCTTATTACGTACTACGCTTCTGATACTCAGCCAGCACTTTATCCATTCTCTCGGCCGTCAGGTTCTCGTGGAAATCGTAATTCACCTGCACCGCGGGCGCCCAACTGCATCCGCCTATGCACTCTACTTCTTCCAGAGAAAATAAACCGTCGGCTGTGGTGCCCTTATGGCCGATGCCAAGCTTTTTCTCGCAATGCTCCAGCAACTCTTCGCCGCCCCGCAGCATGCAGGCAATGTTGGTGCAAATCTGAACGTTGTACTTGCCGCGCGGCTTGGTGGTCAGCATGGAGTAGTAGCTGATCACATTGCGTACTTCGAGCGCGGTCAACTCCAGGCGCGTGGCAATCTCCTCGATAACTTCGTCCGATAAGTAGCCGGTTTCGTCCTGGGCGTAGAGCAAAGTCGGAACCAGCACCGACCGCTTCGTCGGATAATGCGTCAGCATCTCGGCGAAGCGCTGTTCGAACTGGTCGGAAAATTTCATACAAAATTTTTAGCCACGAAGGACACGAAGTAGCACGAAGGAGGTCGGCAGTAAAGGATTTCCTTCGTGTACCCTGGTGTCCTTTCTGGTTCAAGTCCTTGTCATGCACTATCGATCGATCTCGCCTAACACAATATCGATGCTGCCGATTGCCGCCACCACATCCGCCAGCAGGCGGCCTTCGCACATAAGCGGCAGAGCCTGCAAATTCGCCAGGCAGGCCGCACGCATGTGCACACGGTAAGGTTTTGCGGTGCCGTCGCTGACCACGTAGTATCCCATTTCGCCACGCGGCGACTCGACCGCCTGATAAACCTCGCCGGCCGGTACTGCAAAGCCTTCCGTAATAATCTTAAAGTGATAGATGAGCGCTTCCATTTGCGTCTTCATCATCTCGCGATCGGGCAAAATGATCTTCGGCGCAATGGCTTTGATCGGCCCATCCGGCATACCCTCGACCGCCTGCTGAACCATGGCAATCGATTCCCGCATTTCCTGCACCCGGCAGAGATAGCGCGCGAAGACATCGCCGTCTTTCGATACCGGGACTTTGAATTTGAAATTTTCGTATCCGGAGTAAGGCATGTCGCGCCGCAAATCGAAATCCACCCCACTGCCACGCAGCGTGGGACCGCTGGCCCCGAGCGCCACCGCATCTTCAGCCGTGATGCGGGCCACGCCCTTGGTGCGCATCCCCCAGATGGGGTTTCCGGTCAGCAGGTTCTCGTATTCATCGACTTTTGAGGGAAACCGTTTGGCGAAATCCCGCACCCGTTCGAAAAATCCTAATGGCGGTTCCAGTGCCAGGCCGCCGATGCGGAAGTACGACGTCATCATGCGCTGTCCGCTGACCGCCTCGAACAACCGCAAAATGTCTTCCCGTTCACGGAAGCAATAAAGGAAGACAGTCATCGCTCCAATATCAAGCGCGTGCGTTCCCAGCCACACCAGGTGCGAGTTGATGCGAGTCAGTTCATTCAGCATTACCCGCATCCACTGAGCTTTCGGTGGAATTTCCAGGCCCAGCAGTTTTTCCACCGCCAGCACGTAACAGAGGTTATTGGTCAGCGGGCAAAGATAGTCGATGCGATCGGTCAGCGGCACCACCTGCTGGTAAAACTTGGCTTCGCAGGTTTTTTCAATCCCGGTGTGCAGATACCCGATATCGGGCATGATGCGCACGATATTTTCGCCATCGATCTCGAGCAGAAGGCGCAAAACTCCATGGGTCGAAGGATGATGCGGACCCATGTTCAGAATCATGGTCCGGTCCTGACCGGGTTCGAGCACGGGCATTGCAGAAAGATGGGCCATGGCGAAATCTAGCGGTAGCCCTCCACCGGATAATCCTTGCGCAGCGGGTGGCCTTCCCAATCCTCGGGCATCAACAGCCGTCGCAGATAGGGGTGACCGGCAAAGCGCACTCCGAATAAATCGAATATTTCGCGTTCGAAGTAATTGGCCGCCGGCCAGATCGGGGTGACGGAATCGATGGTTGGCGCGCTCCCCTCCAACCGCACCTTCAGCCGCACTCTCTCTTTTTTGGCGATTGAAAGCAGGTGATACACCACTTCGAATCGCGGTTCGGAAGGGAACCAGTCGACGCAAGTCACGTCAGCAAAAAAATTGAAATCACAGGCCGGGTTCTCACGCAATTTGTCACAGGCATCGAGGATGAACGATCGCGCGACGTAAATGCTCATCTCATCGCGATCAAATTTCGCGCCTTCAACCGCCGCCGGATTCCATGCGATCAACGTGGCCACCGCGGGATGGTTCTTCAGTTGCTCCAGATCGTTAATTGCCGGTGCCCAGGGCATTAGACTTCACCTCGTCGCCCGGACGGCCTGCCCCAGTCGAGAGCGCCCTTTTTCCATACGTAGAAGAAACCCACCAGCATGATGCCGATATAAACCAGCATCTCCCAAAAGCCGAACATTTTAAGGTCGCGCAGAATCACAGCCCACGGATAAAGGAATATCGCTTCGATATCGAACAGGATGAAAAGCATCCCTACCAGATAGAATTTCACCGAAAAACGCCCACGGGCGTCCCCGACCGGGGTCATACCGCACTCATAAGGAGACATCTTGGCGCGGGTCGGCCGACGGTAGCCGATCAGCCAGGACAAAAACACGATTGCACCCGCAAGAATTCCCGCGACCACAAAGTGAATCAGCAGGGGCAGGTAGCGGACGAAGTAATTGTCGGGCATGAGGGCGCTATATATAATTTGCGTTGAAGTTAACTAAACATTCTAGATTAGATTTCGATATTGGTGGTGTCAAGCGAACCGCCCGTATTGTTGACGCTTTGTTAAAACTATTTAATCGATAGCCGCTATCTCTTTCGTGATCCTCTTTTGTGATAGTGAATTACTGTTGGCGGATTTGTGATAGTAAAGAAACCTCATGATTTTCGGCTTTAATACGGACATCAAGCAAAACGACACCGTCTACCACGTTCAGAGCGAGGCGCGCGAAAGCGAGCTTCTTCTGCAAACACAGGTTTTTGTCCGCGGCCGCTGTATCGGGAAACGTGCGACGCCGTACGGAGACAAGCTGGCTGCCGGCTTTACCGACCAGCAAAAAGAGCACGGTTTGCGCGACCAGCATCGCCTGGTGCTCGACGCCATCCGTGACGGGCGTCTGGACGACATTCTGGACAAGCGCGAAACTCCGGAGACATTGGCGGCGGTCAAGGAACTGGATGTGCACTGGCTCAATGCCAACTCCGTGCACTCGGAACGCGATCTGACCATGCGCCTGCGAGTGACGGAAAGCGGTTCGGGGGTGGCCGGAGCGCGGTTGACCATTCGTTTCTCGCGCCCTGACGCCGCGCCTTTCTACGCCCAGATGCTCACCGACACCGCCGGGGATACCGAGATGAAGATCGAAGTCGATGAATCTTCCTTGCCCGATTCGTCGGTCCTGGTGCAAGCCAGCTATTCCGGCCGCACCGCTACACGTAAATTCCAGTTGAGAAAAGTAGAGGCGTAAGGATGGAGGACGGGCGTTTCGCCCGTCCAGCCGGGCGGGGACGCCCAGCCTCCACTATATCGCCCGGCCTCCACAATCCCCACAACAGTTGCTGCCTGATCTCATACTTGCGACAATCGGTGCGATGAAGATCACTATCAACGGCCAGGAACAAACCTCGGAGCCGATCACGTTAGCTCAGTTGGTCGAGAGTCTTGGCATGAAGCAGGACCGGGTTGCGGTGGAACTGAATCGCGATATCGTTCCCCGAGCCCAGTGGGCTGAGACGAACCTGGCCGAGGGCGATCGTCTGGAAATCGTACACTTCGTCGGCGGCGGGTTTTCGTAGCGCTGGCGTCCCGCCAACTGTGCTGCGGGCTTCCTCTGGTTCAGGACGCTGCGCCAGTTTTTCCCCAGCCCAGGAACTCCTCTAGTCACCTCATTCCATAAATCTCTCGTTGACACCAGCCCCCTTGCGCCTAGAATGTGTCAAACATTTTCTATCTCCGTTGTTTGAAACATTTTCTACAAAATGCAGACGCGGTTTACATCCCGCGAAGTCAAGGCATTGACCGGCATAACCCTCCGCCAGTTGCAGTGGTGGGACGAGCGCCGCATCGTGGTTCCCGCTCGCGATGGACGCCGCCGGCTCTATTCGGGTGAAGACCTGGCCGAAATTGCTGTTATATGCGAGTTGCGCGGCCGGGGTTTTTCCTTGCAACGGGTGCGCAAGGTAATGCGCTTTCTGCAGCGGGAATTTGGCAAGCGCCTGGCGGAAACCGTAACCGGCTCATCCGACTACCATCTGCTGACGGACGGAAACACTTTGTATCTGGAAACATCTGCCAGGCAGATTGTTGACATCCTGAAAAATTCGCGACAGCCCATGCTGACGATTTGTCTGAGCGACACCGTGAGGCGGGTGCGCGCCGTGATCCGCAGTGCGGAAAAAAAAGCTAATGGCAGTGTGCCGCGATCAGCCCGGCGCAGAGTCTCGTAAGTTGAAAAGTTTGGTTTCACAAGTGGGCTCACAGAATCAGGTTTCAGGGGAGGTGAGATGGTCGGCGAACTGAACGTCCTCAATGAGTGGATACCAGAGCAGATGCATCCCGGCACGATCTTTGTGCTCGAGAATGCCGGTCACGTGGGGGAAAAAGAAGATCCCTACTGGGCGGTACTTGCCTGTCCCGATTGCGGCACGCTCGGACTCATTACCCGCAGACAGCTGGCTGGCCTGCTACCTGTAATCTGCGGCTCTGACCAGTGCTCGGTGCAATTTTTCATTCAGGACAGTGACATCGTGATTCGCAAGCCCTGCTGATTATCCGCGGCCGGGCGAACTTACGCCTGCGCCATTTCTTTAAGCTTGCTGACCGTATTCCAGTTGCGCGTGGTCGCGCCCACCGAAAGCAATTTTTTCAAAACATTGATACTTGGTTTTGTTCCGGCAAAGCCGTTGGGACAGCAGATGTTCCCCGTTCTCATTGTCGAGGGCGGGAGCCCTCCGGACTGCCGGCAAGACGCCGGGGCTACCGCTTGCTTCGGATCTGCTCGAGCGCCACTGGGATCTGTTCCGCAATTTCGATGTCGAAGCCTTCCAGTCCGGCGACCTTGCGGGGATGATTTGTCAGCAGCCGTATGCGGCGCAGATTCAGGTCCGACAAAATCTGCGCTCCGATACCCACTTCGCGCTGCGTCTTGCGCTCGCTTTCGGGCAAGGCCGGCAAACGCTTGTCGCGATGGAAAGTGAGCGCCGTGCGTTCCGCCAGTTTCTCGACTGAAAATCCTTTCGAAGTCTGATGCAGGTAGATGAGCGCGCCCCGGCCCTCGCGGGCGATGGCTCGCATTGAGCCTTCGATGGTGGCATGGCAATCGCAGCCGGTTGATCCGAAAACGTCGCCCATGAGGCAATGAGAGTGCATGCGCACCAGCACAGGTTCGTCTCCGCTATCTATATCTCCGCGGACCAGCGCCATGTGAGACTCACCGCCGTCCACTTCGCTCTCGTAAGCAATTAATCGAAATTCACCGTAAAGGGTATCGATCAGGGCTTCGCCCACACGGTGGACGTGGCGTTCGTGCTGCATGCGATAGCGGATTAATTCCGCTACCGTCAACATTTTTAAGCCGTGGGTTTCACAGAACTCGACCAGATCGGGCACCCGTGCCATGGTGCCATCGTCGCGCATAATTTCGCAGATGATGCCGGCCGGAACCAATCCGGCCATGCGGGCCAGATCTACTGCGGCTTCGGTTTGTCCGGCGCGAACCAACACTCCTCCCTTACGCGCTCGAAGGGGAAAAACGTGGCCGGGCCGGGCCAGATCGGCAGGACGGGTGGCCGGATCGACTGCGACTCTAATGGTTCGGGCCCGGTCGTAGGCTGAAATCCCGGTGGATACGCCTTCCCGGGCATCAATCGCCTCGCAGAAGGCAGTACCGTAATTGGAGGTGTTTTCCGCGGTCATGGGACCGATACGCAGGTGATCCAGCCGCTCTTCCGTCATGGCCAGACAAACCAGGCCGCGCCCGTATTTGGCCATGAAATTTATGGCTTCAGGCGTGACTTTCTCTGCCGCCAGGGTCAAGTCGCCTTCGTTCTCCCGGTCTTCATCGTCCACAACCACAACCATCCGCCCGGCGCGGATTTCCTCAATTGCGGCAGGAACGTCGGTAAATGGGGAGCGCAAAATCATGGTCTGATTTTAGCAAACCGCAATGCGGTCATAAGCAAGCGCGGGTTGACGCCATCGAACTGTCAAGCTGCCGGCTGATGGCCGGCAACAAGACCCTCGGCGCCCCGGAAAAGGCTGCGGAGCGCTCGCAGGACCCAGCGCAACAGAATCACGATTGCCACCAGCAACACAGCCACGATCCCCGCAGCCCAGTAAGGATGCCGGGTGGCAAACCAGGTCAAAAAGATAGCCAGGCCATCCTCTCCCAGGCTCAGGGCCGCATTTGAGAAGGGCTCTGGAGAGGCGGTCACCGCGGCCCGCGCAGCGGTTTTGCCGCCGTGTGCCGCCAAAGCGATCAAGCCGCCAGCAGCAGTTGCCGCAAGCTGCTCCCAGGGTGAAAGTGCCGCGGTCGCGCGGTAGGCCAGCAGCGCTGCCATGGGCACGCGGATGAACGTGTGCAAGGCATTCCACACCAGGTCGAAGGCGGGAATTTTGTCGGCAAAGAACTCCACTGCGAAAAGGCCGGCACTGACCCCGATCACCCACCAACTGGACAGTATGTCGAGCGCAGGCGGCAAGGGCAGCACGTTCAGGCGGCCCAGCAGGCCAAGCGTAGCCACAGTGGCATAGAGGTTGAGCCCGGCGGCAAAGCTGGTGGCCACCATGGTGGCGACAATATGCTCGGGCGCGAATTTCATTCGCTAACAGGATAGTCCGCTGTTACCAGCTTGGAGCTTAAATCTTTTGCGGCCCGTTTTTACCGCAGAATACAAAAGGCCGCCACGTGGGCGGCCTGACACTTCTCGAAACGTCTTTTTACAGCGTGGATTCGATTTCGAATCCCCACGCTTCCAGAAGAGGCTCTGGAATGTACTTTGAATTCTTGTTGCGGCGCGCCCACTCTCGAAGCCGGGTGGACCGCAGATATTGGTCGGGCGATAGCTTGTATTCGCGCACAACCTGCTCGAATTCGGTGATGGTAGGGGTGATAGGGCCGATTGGTTCAGGCTTACCCCAGTTTGGATTTCCGCGTCGCTTGGCCATTAATTACGCCCTCGTACCTGGGAATGAGACAGCAAATAACAAACTTCGTAGCTTAGATTCATCGGGAGCCGCAGGAGATTCAGAACGGCAGAATCCGGCCGGCAGTCCAGAGGAGCCTGGACATGGTACCGAAGCTGATGATTCTAGGACATTTGCCGCTCCAAGTCAAAGAAATATGCCACTCTGTATCCTCCCAGGCAAGCGATTTAATGCGAAATAAGGTGATTTCGTAAGGGTTGCGTTCCGTAACGGATTCACGCCAAAACGGTCTGCTGGCCGTCCGTTGGTTCTGAGACCACTTCGGACCTGTAACAGGTTGGAGAATGAGCCGTGTTATTCAATCTGAGAGACCTTCCGTCTGCTCCGCCGGTTTGATCCGGTTACTCCGGTAATGCAGAGACCGTGACCGAACATTGACGGTGGGAGCGGACCTCCCTAGAGTTCGATATGGAGGTCAAAACTGTGAGGGATATTTACGAGGTTCTGCGCAAGAAGCAGGCGGAGCAAGCACAACTGGGCAAACAGATTGAAGCTCTTCAGACCGCTGCCGAACAGCTCCGCGGCGTGGCCCACCTGCTCGATGATGAGCATGAAGAAGCAGAAGCCGCCGCTGGGCGGGGCTAGAGTCTTTGGCAAGCCTGATCAAAGTCTAAGGTATGAGTCTACAAGCGCTGGTTTTTTCTGCCGACGACAAAGTCGTGCGCATCTTGCGCAGGGTGTTGAGTGAGTTGGAGATCGGCATGGAACTCTGTCCCGATGCCGAAACCGCCATTCACAAACTGACCCGCCGGAGATTTGAAGCAGTCATTGTTGACTGCGCAGATCTGCGAGCCGGTTCCCGGGTCCTGCGGAGCGCCCGAACCGCGCCCGTTAACAAGCGGGCGGTGGCGGTTGCCATTGTTGGCGCCCAGACAGCGCTGGGAAGTGCCCGCGACCTGGGCGCCCATTTCCTTCTGCATCAACCTCTTTCTCCGGAGCGGGCTAAAACCAGTTTTCGATCGGTCCGGGCCTTAATGAAACGCGAACGCCGCCGCAATGCCCGTATTCCTGTCGAAACGCCGGTAACGATTCAAATTAATGATGGTGCCGGCCAGATGAAAGCCGTGAGCAGCGACATTGGTGAGGGCGGAATTGCCGTCCAGCTCGCGCACCGTCCGAAAAATATCGGAACCATGGCTCTGCAGTTTTCCTTGCCCGGAACCGCGGACAACATCGAATGCACGGCCGAAGTGGCCTGGGAAAACCCGGGCCGGCAGGTGGGACTTCGCTTTCAGAGCCTTGCGCCCGCCATGCTGCAGAAACTTAACGCCTGGCTGGAGAGCCATGCCCCGGAATTTGAAAAGGATGACCCGCCGGCACCCTGCAAGCTCACCGATCTGAGCCTGGGCGGCTGTTACCTCGAGACTGGCTCACCTTTTCCTGTGCGTACCAGGATCATTCTTTCCATGCGCGTGGTCGGTATCGGGTTTCGCGCGGAAGGCATCGTTTTGGTGATGCATCCTGATCAAGGTATGGGAATTGAGTTCGCCCAAACCACCAACAGCCAGCGCGACGATCTGGAAAGATTTATTCACGCCCTGACCAACAGCCAGGGAGCACTGCCCGAATTGATGGTCGAGCCCGAAGGACTGGATATCGGCGAAGCCGCCATTCCGGCAAAGCCCGCAAACGGAATGGAAGATCCTCTTCTGGAGTTGTTCCGCAAAAGTCCTGAACTGGCCTCGGAATCATTTCAAACTGAACTGCGAAAACAACGCTCACCCCGAGCCGCTGCCCAACGCGCGACCGTCTAAAGTTCCCACATCCATCAGTCACGACCGATCCTGCCTTCGTCCTGGTTCGCCTTTTGAATGGCTTCCTCGTTGTAAAATAGGTAGTTACCGCAAACTATCAATCCCTTATGCCGCAGGAAGAAAAGACTACCGCTGTATCTGAAGGTCGGAATCGGGACAGTCAGACTCGCGACGTTCCAAATCACGACGTTCAGAATCGCGATATTAAGAATCACGATATTCAGAACGAAGACCGCTACGATGCTCATCGCATCGAAAGCAAATGGTCCGAGCGTTGGCAGGCAGACGCATCTCTCTACTCAGCCGAGGCGCATTCAACGAAGCAGAAATATTATGTGCTCGAAATGCTGCCTTATCCCTCCGGCGCATTGCACATGGGCCACGTTCGAAATTATTCGATCGGCGACGCCCTGGCCCGCTACATGTGGATGAACAACTACAACGTCCTGCATCCCATGGGCTGGGATTCTTTCGGGCTCCCGGCGGAAAACGCTGCCATTCAGAACAACACGCCGCCGCGCGAGTGGACATTGCGCAATATCGCCGCGATGAAGGCGCAGATGAAGCGTCTGGGCTTTGCCTACGACTGGTCGCGCGAGGTCACGACCTGCCTGCCCGAATACTACAAATGGAACCAGTGGTTTTTCATCAAGCTGTTTGAAAAAGGACTGGCATATCGCAAGAAGAGCCGGGTCAACTGGTGTCCAAAGTGTTGTACGGTGCTGGCCAACGAGCAGGTGGTCAATGGCCGCTGCTGGCGGCATGAAGATACCCTGGTCGAACAGCGTGAACTTGAACAGTGGTTTCTGCGGATCACGAATTACTCCGACGAATTGTTGCGTGATCTGGACCGTCTGCCCGGCTGGCCGGAAAAAGTTCGCACCATGCAGCGCAACTGGATCGGACGCAGCGAAGGAACTCTGGTCGACTTCCAGCTCGACGGCGCCACCGATGCGGCGAATGCAGTGATCAGCGTATTCACCACGCGCGTGGACACGATCTACGGCGCCACCTCGGTGCAGTTGGCTCCGCAGCATCCGCTGGTCGCGCGTCTGACGAAAAATAATGATCCGTTGCGTTCGTCCGTCGACCGGCTCATCGCCGAACAGCAGAAGGCCAGGGAAGTGGGCGACATCGGCGAGATCGAAAAGCACGGTGTGAATACCGGGCGCTACGCGATCAATCCTTACAACGGCGAAAAAGTTCCGGTCTGGGTGGCCAACTATATCCTGATGGATTACGGCACCGGCGCGATCATGAGCGTGCCTGCCCACGACGAGCGCGATTACGAATTCGCAAAAAAGTACAAACTGGAAATTCGCCTGGTGATTCTTCCGCAAGTTGATGATCCCGAAGAAACGGTGATCGAACCACGACTTCCGTTCGTCACTATGAAAGGCGTTCTGGTGAACTCCGGCCCCTTCAGCGGGATGGACTGCGAAGCTGCGATCAAGGCGATGGCGCAACACGCCGAAAAAAAAGGTTTCGGCAAAGCCACGGTTACATTTCGTTTGAAAGACTGGGGCATCTCCAGGCAACGCTACTGGGGTACGCCGATTCCCATGTTGTACTGCGACAAAGACGGAATCGTGGCGGTGCCGGAAAAAGATCTGCCGGTGATCCTGCCGGAAAATGTGGACATCACATTAACTGGCGGATCGCCGCTCAGTCGCGTGCCCGAATTCGTCAACGCTACCTGCCCGAAGTGCGGCGGTCCGGCCAGGCGCGAGACCGACACCATGGACACGTTTGTCGATTCGTCCTGGTACTTCTATCGCTACACCGATGCCGGCAACGATCAGGCGCCGTTTGATCGCGAGAAAGCCGGTTACTGGTTTGGCGATCACGGCATCGATCAATACATCGGTGGAGTCGAGCACGCCATTTTGCACCTGATCTATTCACGCTTCTGGACCAAGTTCATGCGCGACATGTCCCTGGTGAAGAACAGCGAACCCGCCGAGCGCCTGTTCACTCAGGGCATGATCATCAAGAACGGCGCCAAGATGTCGAAGAGCCTGGGTAACGTGGTCTCGCCAGACGACATGGTTGCGCACTACGGCGCCGACAGCACCCGCATGTATACGCTTTTCGCGACCTCTCCCGACCGTGAGCTGGATTGGCAGGACGAGGGGGTTGAAGGCATCGAGCGATTTCTGTCGCGCGTCTACCGTTTCGCGGTGCGCCACGTGTGTCCTGACGACGCGGACTGGAACCAGTCGGTGCCGGAAACTTTAAGTCCGCAGGCGCGAGCCGTCCAGCGTAAGCTGCACCAGACTATCAAGCGGGTCAGTAATGACTTCCAGGGACGATGGCATTTCAACACCAGCATCGCCGCCATCATGGAGCTGGTCAATGAACTGTATGCCGTGGAGTCGCGTGTGGTCGGCGGCGACTCGCCAGCGCCGGCGGTACCCGCAGCCCTTTTACGAGAGATACAGCGAACATTAGCTTTATTGCTGGCACCCTTCGCGCCCTACCTGGCACATGAACTATGGGAAATGCTGGGAGAAAAAACCAGCCTGTTGCGGGCTCCGTGGCCAAAGTTCGATCCGGCGCTTGCCAGGGAGGACGAGATTGAAATTCCCGTCCAGGTCAATGGCAAGCTGCGCAGCCGTATTGTCGTCGCGGCGGATGCGCCTGAAGATGTGGTGCGTACTCGCGCGCAGGCTGACGAAAAAATCAGCGCAATGATCGCAGGTAAGCAGATTGTGAAGCTGATCATCGTTCCCGGCAAGCTGGTCAACATTGTGGTGCGCTGAATGTTTCCTGAACAGATGAAGCGGCGTTCTCCCACCCTCGAAGGTTTTCAGACCATATTCCGGATACCCGAACTCGGGCTGGCGGAAATTGCCTGGCGCTGGACATTCGGTGTTGCAGTAATCGCATCCGTCATGTTTTCCGTACGCGCTTATCTATTCACTCTGCCGGTTACGCGCGGAGACATGCTTCTTTTGCGTACCGGGCAACCGGCTTTGATTCTTCGGGCGATCCTTCGAATTTTTCACGGCAGCGCGCCGCGCGCGTCCCTGGCTTTTGCAGTACTTGCGGTGGCCCTGACCATTGCCTGGATCGTGCTGGCATCCCTGGGGCGTGCCGCCACGGTGAAGACGCTGTTCGAGTATTTCCCGGACTCAGCGCATCGCGCGCCCCGGAAGACGACACTGGGTCCGCTTCTGGCGCTGAACTCCTTTCGGGCCGCCGCCACTCTCGCCGCTGCCGTGGGAATCGCGGGCGCAATGCTAGCGGCGAGCCTGTCTTCGTCATCGAAAGACCCGTCTCCAGGCAGAGCATTCCTGGTCTTTTGGATTTTGACTTTGATGATTGGGGCCGCGTGGATATTTCTTAACTGGTATCTTTCGCTGGCTGCCATCTTCGTGGCTGGAGATCGAGTGTCGACATTTTCCGCGCTGTCGTCGGCCACATCGCTATGCCTTTCTCGTCCCGGCGCGCTGCTCGCCATCGCTACCTGGTTCGGAGCAGGGCACCTTTTTGTTGCGGTGATTGCGAGTTCCGTTTCCGCATTTCCTCTGGGGTTCGCCGAAGTCTTGCCGGGAGGCGTCGTATTCGGAGGATTGTTGCTGGTCGGGCTCTTGTACTTCATATCCGTCGATTTCCTTTACGCCGGGCGCCTGGCCGCGTATGTGTTCTTGATCGATCAACCCATGGCGGTGCCGGTGCCACAATCGGAAGACGACATCCTGAGCGACATTCCCGGCCTGATACCCGAGCCCTACTAAGATCTGCACCTGCGGAAAATACACTTGCTCTTTACAGCGTCCGGTCAATCTGAGAAACTCGTCCGTGGAAATCCAATCCATCGTAGTCCTCGACTTCGGAGCGCAATACTCACAACTCATCGCGCGCCGCATCCGTGAGCAAAATGTTTTCTCCGTAGTGTTGCCTTGCACTGCGAGCCTGGAAGAAATTAAAAGCTATTCGCCGGTCGGAATCATCCTGTCGGGCGGCCCGTCGTCGGTGTACGACGCAGACGCTCCACCCGCGGACCCGCGTGTGCTCCAACTTGGTCTGCCGGTGCTCGGCATCTGCTACGGACTTCAATTCATGGTGCATGCGCTAGGCGGGAAAGTGCGCGCCGCTGCTAAACGTGAGTACGGCCATGCCGACGTTGGAATTAAGAAAGGGTCGCTGCTCTTCCACGGCCTTCCGGAAAAACTGTCAGTCTGGATGTCGCACGGAGACGAAGCCGTCGAACTACCTTCCGGTTTCCATCTGGTGGCCAGTTCGCCGAGCGCGGTGGCGGCCATCGAGGCTCCGGAGCGAAAGATGTGGGCGGTTCAGTTTCATCCTGAAGTTCATCACACTGAATCCGGTACCGGCATCCTGCGTAATTTTGTTCTAAACATTTGCGGCGCCAAGCCTAACTGGACGGCGCAGCACTTCATCGACGCGACAATCTCGAGCGTGCGCAAAACTGTTGGCGAAGGACGAGCCATCTGTGCACTCTCCGGCGGTGTCGATTCTGCGGTTGCTGCGACTCTGGTGGATCGAGCCATGCGCGATCACCAAGGTCCGCCGCGCCTGACTTGCGTATTCGTGAACAATGGCGTGCTGCGCAAGAATGAATACGAAAAAGTGCAACAAGGCTTGCGCGACAACCTGGGCTTGCACCTGGTAGCGGTCGATGCGACCGATCGGTTTCTTTCCAAACTCGCCGGGGTGACCGATCCGGAGACCAAGCGCAAGATCATCGGTAACGAATTCATCGCTGTTTTTGACGAGGAAGCCAACCGCATCGCCAAAGTGGAAGGCCAGGTGGATTGGCTGGTGCAGGGCACGCTTTATCCCGACGTGATTGAGTCGCGTTCGGTGCGCGGTCCATCACAGACCATCAAGACCCACCACAATGTCGGCGGTCTGCCCGACAAGATGAAGCTGAAACTCATTGAGCCGCTGAAGGATCTGTTTAAAGACGAAGTCCGAAAGATCGGCCGCGACCTGGGTATGCCCGAGGAAGTTCTTCAGCGCCAGCCTTTCCCCGGGCCGGGACTGGCGGTACGAATTCTCGGAGAAGTCACGCCCGAGCGATTAAATATTCTGCGCGAATGCGACGAAGTCGTGGTCGGCGAAATCAAGAAGGCTGGTCTCTACACGAAAATCTGGCAAAGTTTCGCCGTCCTGCTTCCAGTAATGTCAGTTGGCGTGATGGGCGACCAGCGTACTTACGCGTACACCTGCGCGGTCCGCGCAGTGCATTCGGAAGACGGCATGACCGCCGATTGGGTGCCGCTACCGCATGAAGTGCTGAAAACCATTTCCAGCCGGATCGTCAACGAAGTGAAAGGGGTGAACCGCGTGGTCTATGACATCACGTCAAAGCCCCCGGGAACGATTGAGTGGGAATAGAGGAGGGGCAGCGCGGGCGATTCGCCCGCGACCACACTAGCCCTTTGTTCGAACTGTAAAGTTTAGTTAAGCCCCGACCATTGCGGGTTCAACCCCGTAGATCGGATACCAGGGCGTCGCAGCCTTCAGGCGCTCGTTCACGTTGTTGATATTCGCTACGCCTTCCGATTCCAGCCACTGGCGGAAAGCGTTGGCCCCCTGCTTGGCATAGATCGGGATGCCTTCTTTCCAGGTCGCGCGTCCGCACAACACGCCGTTGAATTTCACTCCCGATTCCGCAGCCAGTTCCAGAGCTTCCGTGAATTCGGAGTTGCTCACGCCCGCGGACAGATAAATGAACGGCTTGGTGGTGGTGGTAGCTGCCTCCAAAAACAAACCCATAGCTTCTATTTTGCTGTAGGCCTTCTGCCCGCCGAATGCCTTGCTGCCATCCACGTATTTCATGTTGATCGGCACTTCCACCTTGAGGACATCCACGCCGTAGCGGTCTTTGCTGAACTCTTTCATGCTGCCGGCCACGATCTTCGGCTTTTTCCTGGCATAGTCCAAACCTTTTTCATCTGCTCCTTCTTCGTATCCGACGAACTCGAGGAAGAAGGGAATGTCGTTGGCACGACACTCGTCGCCGATCCGTTCAACCCATGCGTGTTTCTTTTCGTTCACTTCTTTGGGGTCGAAAGGAGTGTAGTAAAGCAGGATCTTCACACAATCCGCGCCCGCCTCTTTGATCCGGCGCACTGACCACAAATCGAGCAGATCGCCCAGCCGTCCAAGCCCGGTTGTGTCGTATCCGGTTTTCTCATAAGCCAAAAGCAATCCCGCATTTTTGGCGCGTTTCTTGGAAGCCGGCAATCCCCATTCGGGATCGAGCAGGATGGCGCTGGCATGGGGCGTAAGCACCTCGGTCACCAACGACTTGAATTCTTCGATCATGGCATCGCTTACGGCGCTGCCTTTTTCCTTGGCCAATGCCTTCTGCAATGATCCCCGCTGATCCATGGCAGCCGCGGCAATCACTCCACGATCGTTTGAGACGTTCTTAAGCCCGGCCAGCTTTCCCGGTGTAAGTTTCATATACTCCTCCGGCATACGCATAAATTCGCCACCAATTGTAAATCATGTTGTGATCGCGGAGGCGGTGACGGCCTCCAACGCAGAAGTTTGGAGGAATAGAGTAACGAAACCCTTGATCACGAAGGATGCCAAGTTACACGAAGGAAGCCGGGCCTCGTGTATTTTAGGGACCTCTATGATTAACGGTTTTACAAGATTCGTGGCCGATGCATTTTGACTGGATTCTCATCCCGTTTCTTCTGCTGACGACGGCGGGGCTGCTCTATCTCCTGCGGCGCACCCGCGTCGGTGGTCTGCTGCACAAGCATATTGTCGAACGTCCGCGACGCCGACTGTTTCTCGCCTCGGTCAGCTTTTTTATTACGTTCGCGACCGTCCGCGGAATGGTGTTCTGCATCGTGCATCAGATTCCGCCTTTTCACTACGTCATTATGGAAGGGCGTCACATTCACCACCTGGTGTTTGGCATCATCATTTTGCTGGGCGTCGGATACGGCTGGCTATGCGAGATAGGCAACGGCAGCGATTCTTCGTCCGCTCTGGCGGGCGGGCTCATGTCTTTGCTTTACGGGCTGGGCGCGGCCTTGACCCTGGATGAATTCGCCTTGTGGCTTAACCTGAAGGATGTGTATTTCGTTCGCGAGGGACGCTCCAGCTTCGACGCCATCATTCTATTCGGCTCGCTGCTCGCCATCACCACCTGGGGTGCTCCACTATTTTCGGCTCTGGCCAAAGGCAAGACCAAAGTGTAGGCGCCAGCGCCACGCTGGTACAGCAGCGCCACGGACCACTCCGCACCGAAACGCCATCTGTCTAAGCCTTCATTGACTGCCATTCCATTCCCACCTAACATTGGCGAACTTCTATGAGCACTCCGTCCATGATCGGACAGACCATCTCGCACTACCGCATCACCGAGAAGCTTGGCGGTGGAGGGATGGGCGTGGTCTACAAGGCGGAAGACACCTCTCTTGGGCGATTCGTCGCGCTCAAATTCCTCCCCGACGACGTCGCTCAGGATCCCCAGGCTCTGGAACGCTTTCGCCGCGAAGCCCGCGCCGCCTCGGCCCTGAACCATCCCAACATATGCACCATCTACGAGATTGGCGAGCACGAAGGCAAGCGATTCATCGCGATGGAGTATTTGGACGGGCTGACTCTCAAGCACATGGTCGCCGGACGGCCGCTGGAGAACGAGGTTCTGCTCGGGCTGGCCATCGAAATTGCTGACGCGCTCGATGCCGCTCACGCAGAAGGCATTGTGCATCGTGACATCAAGCCGGCGAACATTTTTATCACCAAGCGCGGGCACGCGAAAATTCTCGACTTTGGGCTGGCAAAAGTCTCGGCTTCACCCGGTTCGTCCAGCCAGGTAGCGTCGGCCAACACCATGACCGGCAACATCGACGAACGTCACCTCACCAGCCCGGGCACTATGGTCGGTACAGTCGCCTACATGTCGCCGGAACAGGCAAAGGGGAAAGAACTCGACGCCCGAACTGACCTGTTCTCCTTCGGGGCCGTGCTTTACGAGATGGCTACCGGCACTTTGCCTTTTCGGGGTGACACTTCCGCGCTGATCTTCAAAGCGATTCTCGATTCTGGACCGACGCCGGCAGTTCGCCTGAATCCCGATGTGCCCTCCAAGCTGGAAGACATCATCGACAAGGCATTGGAAAAGGATCGTTCACTGAGATATCAGCATGCCTCCGAAATGCGGAGCGATCTGCAACGCCTGAAGCGCGATACCGATACCGGACGCGTTGCCTTGCCGGCACCCGCGGATGACGAAGGTACAAATGAAGCGACTCAACCTTCGATATCAGGCCGTCACAAGACTTCGGGTAGCGTAAAAGTGCCAGTCCCCAGCCAGAATCGCGGATACGCAAAATTCATTGCCCTGGCTGTGGTTGTGATGGCAATCGTTGCTGCCATTGTTTATTGGCAGCTCAGACGCCGTGCCGGGCCCGTGATCAGTTCGGCCAATCCCACCACCGTCGCCGTTCTGCCCTTCCAGAACATGAGCTCGGACAAGGATGTCGATTTTCTGCGGCTGGCCTTGCCCGACGAAATCGCCACCGCGCTCAGTTACGTGCACGCCCTTTCCATCCGTCCCTTCGCCACCACCAGTAAGTACAACGCGCCCAGTCTTGACCTTGAACAGGCGGGCCGCGAGATGCGGGTTACGAACATCGTCACCGGGCACTTCCTGAAGGAAGGCGACCAGTTGCAGATCACGCTGGAAGCGGTCGATGTTGCGAATAATCGTTCGGTATGGCGGGATACGGTAAACGTCGGTGTTGCTGACATGATTGCCATGCGCGGACAGCTGGCAACGAAAGTTCGCCAGGGCCTGGTCCCGGCGCTTGGAGCGGGTGAGAATTCAGTCGAGGCTGGAACCCATCCTAAGAACGAACAAGCCTACGATCTTTACCTGCGCAGCGTCTCCATGCCTCACGATGCCGCGCCGAACAAGGAAGCGATCGCCATGCTGGAACGGGCCGTCGGCCTGGATTCCACTTACGCTCCCGCCTGGCGTGCTCTGGGAGAGCGTTATTACTACGACTCTCACTATTCGGATGGCGGCGCAGCCATGTTTCAGCGTTCGACCGCCGCCCAGGAGCGCGCTCTCGTTCTCGACCCTAACTACAGTGACGCCGCCAGCATGCTGCTCACAAACCGGGTTGAGACCGGCAATCTGGGCAAAGCTTATCAAGATGCTAAAACGCTGGTGGCACGTCATCCCGAGAATGCGATGGCGCACTTTGCTCTGAGTTATGTCTTGCGATATGGCGGAATGCTGCAGGAAGCGGCCCCGGAGTGCAACACTGCGTTATCGCTCGATCCGGGAAACTACCAGTTGCGCTCCTGCTCTTTCGTGTTTGATCTAACCGGCAATAGCGAACGGGCAATGGACTTTCTCAGGCTCGATCCCGGCTCGGCGTGGGTGCGGTCGAATCTCCCTCTTCACTTCGCGCGTGCGGGAAAAATGAAAGAAGCAAAAGAAAGTGCCATGCAGGTCTCCGAGTCCGGTTCCAATCGAGGCAGCTTGATCGGCTGTTTCGATCAACCGTCTGCCACGGAACTCGATAAACGCCTCCGCGTCGTTGTTCCAAGCTATTTCGCCGATCCTGATCCCGAGAACCGTTACTGGGATGCGAGCCTGATAGTGACCTGCGGAAAACCGGATATTGCCCTGCGCCTGCTAAAGACCGCAATCTCAGGGCGCTACTGCGCCTACACTGCTCTGCAGACCGACCCTATCCTGGCCAGCCTGCGGGGCAGGCCGGAATTCCGCGAACTGGTCACCGAAGCCAAAGCCTGCCAGGATAAATTTCTTGCGGACCGGGCCCAGGGATCGAATTAGCATGAGTCGAACTCGAGGCGTCGATCTGACAAAGGACGACGGTTCCGAGAGATATCGGCGCAATAATTCCTTTCGGCGGAGGCGTGATGAAATACTGCTTTCTCATCTGCGCTGTATTTTTCATTGTTTCGACGCGTTTCCTCGCAAAAACAGTCATATCAACCGCTCTCATTCCATCTCGATTGCTCCAGCAATGATTGCCCGCTGCTGCGAGGAGACCCCGCAGACCGCAGGAATGCGAAGCGGATTTGTCCGGCTTAAACCTGGGGAATCGGTTGGCGAGCATTCCACGCTGGAGCACGAAGAAGCTCTGGTAGTTCTTCAAGGAGACGGAAAGGCCGAAGTGGAGGGCCGGGTGGCAATTCCAATCTCCTCGCGGATGCTGACTTATATTCCTCCCCGGTCACGGCACAACGTCACCAACACCGGGAAGGAGACGCTGGAATACGTTTACGTCGTCGCCCCGATCGCTGCGGATAAATAAGCGGCAGCTTACTGCCGCAGAGTCAGTGTTCCCAGAACGGCCTGTTGTTTCGCGATCAAAGTCTGCACACCCTGGCTGGCCAGTCCGATCATTTTCGCCAGCTGTTCTTCGTCGAATACGTGGTGCTCGGCGGTAGCCTGGACTTCTACCAGCTTGCGGCCGGCGGTCATGACAAAATTCATATCCACATCGGCGCGCGAATCCTCTTCGTAGGCCAGGTCAAGCAGGATTTCGCCCTCGACGATTCCTACACTCACGGCTGCCATGTAGTCGCGGAAAGGCACTGAGGTCAGCGTGCCCGCTTCGACCAGTTTTTCCAGGGCCAGGCCGAGCGCTACGAACGCCCCGGTCACTGAGGCCGTGCGGGTGCCGCCGTCGGCCTGTATGACGTCGCAGTCGATCCAGATAGTGCGCTCGCCCAGGCGATCCAGGTCAGTCACCGCGCGAAGAGAACGCCCTATGAGCCTTTGAATTTCGTGAGTGCGGCCACTGGGCCGTCCCTTATTGACCTCTCGAGTGGTACGAGTCAAGGTGGCCCGAGGCAACATGCTGTATTCGCTTGAAATCCAACCTTTACCTCGATTGCGCATGAACTGCGGAACCGTTTCCTCGACGGAAGCGGTGCAAATGACCCGGGTGTTGCCGAGTTCGATAAGAACCGAACCTTCGGCCGTATGGATGAAGTTAGGAATGATGTTGACCGGACGCATCTGGTCGGGCGAGCGTTTATCCGAGCGATAGAACATCCAAAGATTCTAGCAGCCACAGAAACAGCAACGTGGCATCGCGGAAAAGAACCAATAAGTGAGAACTGGAAACCTGGTTCAACTGGATCATCCCGTTTTGACGTCATCCTGAGAGACGAAGTCTTGAAGGATCCTGTGAGGACTGTCACAGCCCACAAGCTGCGTACCAGCTTCGCGCCAGATGCTTCGCAAGCTCAGCATGACGTCAATTCTCAGGGAGAGCGGCAGGAGTTCGGTAAGACAGTAAGCCAGAAACCAGAGACGTGAAACCAGAAACGGAACACTATTTCTGCAACTCCGCCACCATCTGCCCCACCGCCGAAACGTCATAGATGCATGACAAGTCAGCATGCCCGGCCAGCGTCTCCCGTTCTCTGCCGCCCACCAGAATTTTTACTCGATTGATTCCGGAAATATTGTTGGCCAGAGTTTGCACCAGCGAAACCACAGTAAGCTCTTCCACCAAAATCCCGGAACGATGACCATCCGCGAAAGCGTCGCTGAGGTCGATTACAGCCAGGCCGGGATCCACCAGATAAACCTCTCGGACTTCCGCCCCGGCTCCGAGCGGGTGTGAGGACGATTTATCAAGATATAAGCTCAACAAGGCCCGCAGTAGTTCCTCCGCCCGCTCCTGCCTTCCTGCGGGCAACGGAATCGTGGCAGATTGCGGCCGCAGATTGCCGGGATCGTCGTAGGCCACGAAAAGCGTCACCTGCTCCGTGGGACCCTGAACCGGCGCAGCCACCGGGCCTGCATATTCCGCCGGGACTTCGGTTTGAGACACCCGGCCTCGCATTCGCCACACGTACACCCCCATTCCCAACGCCACCGCCAGCATGGCCGCGATGCTGATCATCATGTTTCGCGGGATCATGGCGTCACGCTCAGCCCGTCACGGACGGCTTCGATCCCGGCTGTAACCGACTCTGCGACCATCTGCTGGAAGGCGGGAGAATACAGGTCGGCGAGTTTGCCTCCCTGGGGCGCGATTTCGATCGCAACCGCCGCGGCCGTGATGTTATTCAAAGGCCGCAGCGGAACCAGAAGAGAGCGGACCGGGATTTGCCGTTTGCCGAGTTCGGCGGCCAGGCTTGATTCCGCGGTGAGGCTGGCGGTCCGGAACCCTGACTGCGCTGTATTCCAGTCCAGAAATGGTCCCCGGTTTTCGGCGCTCGCGGGTAGCGCAGCGGTGTATAAGCGCACCCCGTTGCCCTGGGATGCGGCGTGGAGGCATATGTAGATTGCCGGGTGCGCCGTATTCGTCATGTTGGCCCGCTGGTCCAGGCTCATGGTGGTGTCGCCTTCCCGCAACAGCAGCGTGGCAAGGCCGCGCGACTGGAGTTGTTGTCGCAAACGGAGCGCGAATGCCAGAGTGACATCTTTTTCGGCAAGCTGATCGCTAAGCGCTGCGCCGCGCTCATCCCCACCGTGACTTGCATCGACGACAACGAAATATTGAGCCGGAGCCAGGATTGAGACCGGAGGTACTACTTGAGTTCCGGAAGGGGCGGTGGAATGGCTCAGAGTGGAATTGTTCAGAGATGGACTCGGCGCGACGGGGGGAGGTTGTTGAGCGACCTGTGGGGCAGGTGTAATCGTGATGGTGCGGCCTTCGTTGCTGAAGCTGGCAAACAGGGGAACCGAGCCGTTAATGGATATCTCCGCAGCACCGTTAGCCTCCTGAAATATTGCCGAAGGAATCGCCGGATTGTTGAAGGTCAGAGTTTGTGATCCCGGGGGAACCACCGGCTCGCGCGTAAACACCATACGCAGCTTCCCGGGCTCGGTAGCGATCATTGGATTTACAGCGGACGAGAAATTCATCACCAGGGTTGGAGGACTAGTCCGGTTCACCTGGGCGGTGAAGTGGACCGCGGCGTTACCGACAAACAATCGCCGCGAGCCCGGGTGGAAATCTACCGGCGATCCCAGAAAGTGCTGCATCAGGACCGGCAGGGAACTGAGTGGGACCAGGCCGTGACCGTTCTCCAATAGGAAACTGGCGGAAAGATCGAACTCCTGCTTTGACACTCGCACTCTGGCCTGGTTGGGAGTGAATTCGCCATCCCGGCGGTTGAAGCTTAATTTCCAGACCCGTCCCGTGATGCCGGCAGTGGTGGTTCCCAGAGGCTGAAGCACTTGCAACAGGTCCACGTAGTCGATACCGCTTTTTTCCTGAACTGTGGCGGAGAAGCCCGAAGTGCCGGAGTAAACCGTCAACCGTTTTTCTTCGGAGGCCCCGGAGAGGACGAAAATTGAAGTCGAAACTATGACTAACAATAAGGCAATGCGAAGAGTAATTTTGCCGGCAAGGCTGCTTCCGGATTGATTACTCCAGCGCATAAATCGTCAAGCCGGTGAGCAGCTTGGGATAGAAATCGGTCGATTTCTGGGGAAGCACTTCACCTGCAAAAGCGATATCGCGGACTTGCGACATGCGGGCCGGATTCATCAGAAAAGCGACATTGGCAAAGCCGTTCCGTACCTGGCTCATGGCTTCGTCAATGTCGCGGATATAGCGCACATTTTTCTGATCGCGAATGGCATCTTCGGAAATACCCAGAACATTTTCCAGCAAACACTTGTGCAATTGCACCACATCGAGCGCCTGCTGGCGCAGTGACCATCCGGTGAAAATTCCGGGCGGGACCGGTTTAGGCCGGGTTAGCAGGAAGGCGCGGTCGGCGGTGACCGCCATGAGTGCGGTGCCGATGCGTCCGGCTTCACGCAGCATGGCCCGGGCCCGGACAGCGTCCACCGACGCGTCAGCTTCTTCCACGCTGAAGTAAGCGCTGACGCCTTCGCGAAGCGACGCCGAAGAGAATGAAGGCAAACCGTGCACCACCCGATGGGTAGGCAAAATGACCATGCCGGGACTGTCCATGTTCACCAGCGTCATCATCACCAGTTCGTGAGGCGCCAATTGTTGATCTGAGGGCGGGTCACTTTCCCCCTCTGCGCCTACTCCTGACGCTTTGCGCTGTTCGTTTCGATAGTTGAGGGCAGTCTCGTAGCGGTGGTGACCGTCCGCAATCACCAGTTTCTTGTCCCGCATCTTCTGCTGTACCGAGGCAATCAGACCGGGATCGGAAATTTTCCAGACCTGGTGCGAGACTTTATACTCGTCAACGGTTTCGAGATCGGGCTGGCCGGTGGGTGCCAGCAGGCCTTCGATTTCGCCAGCGGGGTCGCTGTACAGCATGAAAAGCTGGCCGAAATGGGCGCGCGTAGCCCGTAGCAGTTCCAGGCGATCGGCCTTCGGCTTGGCCAGGGTCTGTTCATGGCGGAAGACGACTTCCGATGAGTAGTCTTCGATCCTGCCCAGCGCAATGATGCCGCGGCGCTCCATCTCAGAAGTCCCGCCAGGGGCTGTAAAACGCTGCACATAAAGGTAAAGAGAGGGTTCGGCATCCTGCAAAAATATGCCCCGTTGCCGCCAATCCTGGAAGAATTGCTGCGCCCGCGAGTATCGGTTATCTCCGGAGTGGTCTCCGGCCTGCTCTTTTCCCAGTATCACTCGCACCAGATTGTGCGGGCTGGCGGTGTAATAGTCTTCCTGCATTTGAGGGGTGATTTTGTCGTAAGGCTGAGTAACCACTTCCGGAATGCAAACTCTTGACGGGTCATAACGAAGCGCGCGAAAGGGCTTGATGAGTGCCATAGGTGATGAGGTGAAGTCTGAGATTGTACAAGAGGCCGCTTAAGTACGCGCAAGCTGGGGCAAAACCAGGTGCTGGAAAAGCATGAACCACGAGGGACGCGAAGGAGAGCGGGCTGTGTCTAAAAATGAGCGTACCGCACGCAATCGAGGCTAGGCAAAGCTTTGCACGTTGGTCGGTGGCAGCACGAAAAACGTGACAGAAGCATGACAACTCGGCTAAGCGCTATGTTAGTATCGCCTCAATGAGGTAAGTTATGGCCCGCCTGTATGGGTCATCCCGCCGATCAAACCAAGCTCGAACGTCACGCTTGGCCCTAACCTGGACCCTGAGAACCCTTATGTTGCCCAAAGAGCAGGCCCATAGCGTTTCTATCTCTATTCCGGCATTTCTATTCTTAACGTTATTGGCGTTCGTGGCTGTGCCCGTAGTGAGAGCTCAGAGCCCGGTCGACGATGTTCACGTGAACCCGAGGGTGCAACCGCCTCCGGCTGCGGAAAAACAAATTCTTGACCCATCGTTAAAGACCCACACCAAACCTCTCAAAGTAGATGTGGACCTGGTGCTGGTCCCGGTTACCATCACTGATCCCTTGAACCGTCTGGTTACTGGACTGGACAAGGAAAATTTCACTCTCTACGAGGGTAAGGATCTGCAGGACATCCGCCATTTTTCCAGCGAGGATGCCCCGGTTTCGCTTGGGGTGATTTTCGACATGAGTGGCAGCATGAGCAGCAAGATTGAACGCGCCCGCGAAGCTGTGATCGAGTTTTTTAAGGCTGCGAATCCCCAGGACGAGTTTTTCATGGTGACCTTCGCCGATAAACCGGAGGAGATTTCAGACTTCACTCAATCGATTGAAGACATCCAGGGCAAGCTGGTCTACACCGTCCCCAAGGGGCGTACCGCGCTGCTGGATGCCATCTATCTTGGCGTGAGCAAGATGCGGCAGGCAAAATATCCGAAAAAAGCGCTGCTCATCATCTCTGACGGCGGCGATAACCACAGCCGTTACACCGAGAGCGAGATCAAGTCCGTGGTTAAGGAAGCGGACCTTCTGATCTACGCCATCGGCATTTATGACCGTTATATGTCCACTCCGGAAGAGCAGCTTGGGCCGGCTCTTTTGAGCGATCTGACTGAACTTACCGGGGGACGCGCTTTCACCATAGACAACCCCAATGACTTGGCTGACGTCTCTACCAAAATAGGGATTGAGCTGCGCAACCAGTACGTGCTGGGCTATCGTCCGAAGAACCCGGCGCGGGATGGTAAATGGCGTAAAATAAAGGTGAAGTTGGTTCCACCTAAAGGTTTACCGCCACTGCGTGTATATGCCAAAACGGGTTACTATGCTCCTACGGAATAGTCGCAGTGCTCTGGGTGTTATTTTTTTATTGAGCTTAGGCCTTTTGGCGCAAAACACCGAGCCCCCTCAGGCGCCCCCACGGAGTTCTCAGCCGGCGGCCCCCAGCCAGCCTTCGACTGAAACTCCGCCTCCTTCCCAGGAAACACCTCAAGGACAGGAACCCGGCGTCGATCCGGGCGGCTTCGTATTCCATTCAGATGTGCAGGAAGTGGTATTACACGCGACCGTTATCGACGATAAGCAGCGAATTATCACCAACCTCGACAAGAACGCCTTCACCGTATTCGAGGATGGCAAGCTGCAGGTGATCAAGTCTTTTCGTCATGAAGATATTCCTATCTCGCTTGGCATCGTTATCGATAATTCCGGTTCAATGCGGGAAAAACGCGCCAAGGTGAACAAGGCTGCCATTAATCTGGTACGGGCCAGCAATCCGCAGGATGAAGTATTTGTCGTGAACTTCAGCGACGAGTATTTCCTCGACCAGCCTTTTACCAGCAAAATTAATCTGCTGCAGAACGCTCTCGAAAAATACGAGACCCGTGGAGGAACCGCTCTCTACGATGCCGTGGTTGCCTCTGCCGAAGAGCTGAAGAAACACGGGAAGCTGCAAAAGAAAATACTTTTTGTGGTGACCGACGGCGAAGACGATGCCAGCCGCGAATCCCTGGAACAGGCAGTGCGACGATTGCAGGAAGAAAATGGCCCTACGGTCTATGCCATCGGGATTCTGGGCGAGGAACGCCAAAGACGCGCCCGGCGAGCGCTCGAAACCCTCTCCGAACGCACGGGAGGAATCGCTTTCTTCCCACGTACGCTGGATGAAGTGGACGAAATCAGCGGCACCGTGGCCCGCGACATTCGCAGTCAATACACGATCGGTTACAAGCCCACCACTCCGAAGTCAGCCGGGGGATATCGCACCATCCGGGTTGATGCCCGCGCCGGCGGCCACGGCAAACTCACCGTCAGAACCCGCAGCGGTTACTATGCCGGGCAGGAACAAGCCACCGGTGGGGGGAACTGAGAACATAAGCGTTCGGCCTTCAGCTTTCGCGGCTTGATGTCAATGGCAGCCCATCGACACACAGCTTTGTTGACGCTCCGCCCGCAGTTTCGTAACCTGTAGGGTGCTGACAAAAAGCATCGAGGGCAAGCGCCTGCGCGTCACCGACGACATTTCCCAGTTGGTCGGCGACACCCCTATCCTGCAGTTGAAGAAACTGGTCCCTGAAAATGCTGCCGAAGTTTACGCCAAGCTGGAATACCTGAATCCAGGCGGCAGCGTAAAAGACCGTGCTGCCAGTGGAATCATTCTGCGTGCCGAAGCGGATGGACGGCTGCGTCCGGGCAGCACCATCGTTGAAGCCACCGCCGGCAACACCGGTATTGGACTGGCGCTGATCGGCGTACAACGCGGTTACAAAGTTGCACTGTTCGTTCCACAGCGTTTTTCCGAAGAAAAAGTTGCCATTATGCGGGCTCTGGGTGCCCAGGTCACGCGCACCCCGGATAGTGAAGGTATGCCAGGCGCGATCCGGCGGGCCAATGAATTTGTAGCTGCCACTCCGGGTGCGTTTATGGCGAGCCAGTTCGACAATCCCGCCAACCCTTCATTCCACTACGAAACTACGGCCCCCGAAATATTCGAGCAAATGGACGGTCAGATCGATGCACTGGTCATCGGCGCCGGAACCGCCGGCACCTTTACCGGTTTGGCGCGCTTCATGAAAGAGCGCTTGCCCAACGTTTTGGCGTACGCAGTGGAGACCCAGGGATCGATTCTGGGTGGCGGCAAACCGGGGCCGCACAAGGTTGAAGGTATCGGAGCCAGCTTTATTCCCGGCAATTTTGATCGGTCAGTATGCGATGAGGTCTTGATGGTCACCGACGTCGACGCTTTCGCGATGGTGAGAGACCTGGCGTCTCGAGAAGGCGTGCTGTCGGGGTCGAGCGGGGGCGCCAACGTAGTAGCCGCGGTTCGTGTCGCTGGCTGGCTGGGCCGAGGAAAGCGGGTAGTGACCATGATCCCGGATTCCGCCGAGCGTTATCTGTCCAAGAAAATCTTCGAAGGCGGGGTTTGAAAAGAAGCTGTCAGCTGTCAGTTTTCAGCCAAGATCCAAACTGAGAACCGAGAACCAGGAACTAGCATCTGGTTTTCAAAATCACAATAAAGCCCCAAAGCTGAAATCTGAGATTTAAGATTCGAAACATTTCAAAGCAAACGAGTTTCAAAAGCTGAAAACTTGATCCAGGAATTCCGGATAGCCACGCATGCCAAAGAATAAAAAACCCGGTTTTGCGACCCGAGCAATCCACGCCGGCCAGGAGCCCGATCCAGAAACCGGCGCCGTGGCCGTTCCCATTTATCCCACCTCCACATATGTCCAGCAGGAATTAGGCAAGAACAAGGGCTACGAGTATGCCCGTGTTTCAAATCCCACGCGCACCCGCCTGGAAGAAAACCTGGCATCCCTTGAAGGCGGGGTCAGTGCTCGCGTCTTCGCCAGTGGAATGGCGGCCATCAATGCGATTTGCACCATGTACAAGTCCGGCGACCACGTAGTGTGCGGCAACGATCTTTATGGAGGCGTGCCCCGTCTTTTCAACCAGGTGCTGGCAAATTTTGGGATGGAATTTACCTACGTCGATACTTCGGACGCAAGAAATGTCGATCGCGCGCTGCGAAAGAATACCCGCATGGTCTACATCGAGACACCGACCAACCCGTTGATGTCGCTCAGCGATATTCAGGCCATCAGCCAGGTTTGCCGCCGCAAAAAAGTGGAACTGGTCGTGGACAACACGTTCATGTCGCCCTATTTCCAGCAACCGATTGCGCTGGGAGCGGACATGGTGGTCCACTCCACCACGAAATTCCTCAATGGACACAGCGATGGGCTGGGCGGAGTGGTAGTTTGCACGACCAAAGAACAGGCGGAGAATCTGGCGTTCGTGCAGAAAGCCGCAGGAGCGATTCTTTCTCCCTTCGAATGCTGGCTGGTGCTGCGCGGCGTCAAGACCCTGGCTGTGCGCATGGAACAGCACGATCGCAGCGGAAGGATTGTCGCTCAGTTCCTGGCCGACCACAGAAAGGTAAAAAAAGTTTTCTATCCCGGCTTGCCGGAACATCCACAACACGACCTGGCGGATAGTCAGATGACCGGCTTCGGATCCATGATTACCTTCGAAACCGGATCGCTTGCCAACGCCAAAAAGATGTTGAAGAAAGTCCGCGTCTGTTCGCTGGCCGAATCTCTCGGCGGAGTGGAAACGCTGATTTCCCATCCCGCGACCATGACGCACGCCGCTCTGGGCGAAAAGGGAAGACGTGAAATTGGAATTACGGATGGCCTGGTGCGCATCTCGGTGGGAATTGAGAATGTTCAGGACATTCTGGACGATCTCGAACAGGCGCTGGCGGCAATTTGAGATCTGGAGTTGAATCTGCGCTTGGCGCTGATGGATGGGCTCGCCGTCTGTTGGCTCTTCCGGCTGTCCTCGGGAAATACAGATACGCCCTCTGGCCTCGCACAAAACGCCGCACGAGCGGGGCGCTCGCGCCTACCTTGAGACCGATTCTGCGATCCAACCTAAGTATCTTGTGCTGCCAGCCTCGATTGCAAGGCTGATGCATTCCGGCGTCTCATAAGAATGCAGTTCATGAATCGCATCCCGGACTGATTCGAAGGATGCGTGAGTGGTCTTCACCATCAGCAGCCATTCCTGCCCTTCTTCAATCTTGCCTTTCCAGCGATAGACCGAGGTGACCTGCGGCAGGATATTGACGCAAGCCGCCAGCGAACGCTCTACCAAGGCGCGGCCTATCCTATGCGCCTCTTCTTTGGAACCCGCTGTGGTCAGGACGATTATCTTATCTGTCATATCGAATCACCGGTCGGCGCACGCCTGACAGCCTACCATCCGGCCGCGAAATGGGAGATCAACATGGGTACAGAAATTCATTTCGGGAGCTATTTGCCGAAGTTGGTTCCTTTTACAGCCTGCGAGAAAACTTTCACTTGACGCCAGAGGTGAGGAGAAGTTCACTGGAAAGTTGCACGCGACCTCCGAGATCGTTCGCACGGACGGCCTTAAGTTGCTGTTCGCGGATGGGTCCTGGGTTTGCTACCGTCTTCCAGGAACGGAACCGGTAGTAAGGGGCTACTCCGAGGCCGGAAGTGCGAAAGATCAGGAAAAATTGAACGTAGCGGCCAAACAATGGATATTCGAATAGAGCATTTGCCAAAACTCCGGGTTATGCCACGGGCACAAAGGGGGATCAGTGCATTGGTTGACCGCGCCCCTCAGGCTGAGGCCTTCGGCCAGAGGATGAAGGAAAAGCTGCGGCCTGCCTCCGTCTGGCTGTACAGTTCTCGCCGCCGTGTGGCCACCCTCGGAGTAGCCGCCCTCACGGTTTGGTTGTTTCTGCACGTGATGTTTGGCGCCAACGGCATGGTGGTCTATCGCCAGAAGAGCGCAGAATTTCTGGCTTTGCGCCATGAGATCGACGAATTACAGATGGAAAATGACCGCTTTACCGCCCAGATCAAGGCCCTCCGAACCGATCCCAAGACCATCGAGAAAGAGGCTCGAGAACAGTTGCATTACGCCCGGACGGGCGAAATCGTTTACATAGCCCCGGCGCCTCCGGCGATCCATCTGCCCTCGACCGATTCCGCCCTGAAATAGAGTTCAAGAACGTAACGCGAAGCTCATCCTTGTGGTAACATTTGCCGAATTTCCAGTTGGGAGATGTGAGTAACCAACTGCCATTCGTTACGTCAATCCAGATAGGTCAGACACGCTCATAGCGGGCGTTGCTTCACAATCCGCGGCCGCGCGCCGCAAAACTCGAGGAATTCAGCCATGAAAAAACTTTTGCTAGTCAGTATCGTCCTCTCCGTGTTGTTTCTGCTGGTGGCCGTGGTCGCAGCCGATGATATGGGCAAGTCCGAGACCGTGAAGGGTTGGGTCAGCGATTCCAAGTGTGGCGCCAAGGGCGCTAACGCCGGCGCAGCCGCTTGCACCAAGAAATGTATCGAAGGCGGCGCCTCCGCTGTAGTGGTCACCGACGGCGATAACAAAGTGCTGGCTGTCGATAACGCAGACGCACTTAAGGGACATGAAGGCCATCACGTGGCTGTGACTGGACACGTCAAAGGCGATTCCATTCACGTCGAAAGTGTAAAAATGCTTTAAGGGTACAATCGGCGCCGCAGTCCCGGAACACGGGAGGCGGCGCCATACTCTTTTATTTCCGCCGCGGATTATTCGACTGTTTAAAATTCCTACCTCTTCAGCTCAACCAAAATCACTTCAAGGTCGTCAAGCGCTTCATCGGAGTGAGTGACCGCCGGGCGGATGACGGTTTCGCCAGGGGTCAGCATTGTTTCCGTGGATTTTCCATCGGGCGATGTAGTTCTGATCCTGCCTCCCTTGACCACGTAGGCGACCGAGGCGGGGTGTGAGTGCATCGGAGTCCTGTCGCCTCTAGATGGCGCGAAACGCAACACTCTGACCTTGTCGTCTTCTGCCAGAATCGTCAGATGCTTGACGCCAAACTTCATCGCGTCTTGCCCCTGGAGCAAGCAGCAGGCGAGAAGCAAAAAACTCCATCCCAGAAAAGCACGCTTCTTCATGTGAGCACCTTTGGGCCACGAGTTTAACGCCCGTAGGACTGCTCGAGCAATTCGCCTAAGCGAAAGGCCTCCAAAATCAGGAAGTAAGGAACATCCTTGGACAAGCGGTCTCGTCCGGACGGCCCGTTCCGTTCGCGAAACCAGTACAACTGGTAAAAGCAGACTTACATCTAGTCAATCGCGCGAAGTGGGATCTCCGTCGTGGACCTTCGTGTCCTTCGTGGTTTAGATCTTGTCAGCTCATAACAAGAAGGACTCGAAGTTCCGCGAAGAGCCAAGAATCCTGGATTGGCAAGGCTTTGGATTGTCTCCCGATTCGTGTTGCTCCGTTCGAGTGGTTTGCTGTGACGCTCTGCCTCCCAAATCCGCCGGTTCATAACTCTTCGTCCAGCCCTTTGCGTAGGAGTCTTTCAATGCATTCCCACAAGATTATTTTTCCTATGGCACTTTTCGTGACCTTGCTCTGGACCTCTTCTTACGGCTTTGGTCAGTCGGTTAGTTTCACGCACGGGACCTATTCCCACCTTTTGAAACCTTCGGCGGAAGATATTCATGCGGACTTGAATGGCGATGGTCGCGAAGACTTCATTACTCAGGATTGTGGCGGGTTTGCTGTGTCCTTGTCGTCTGGACCGGGCTCATACGATGCACCCGCCTGTTACACGCCTCCGACCGGCCTGATCTTCAGTTTCGCAGTCGGCGATTTTAACAACGACGGCAAGCTGGATGTCATCGCCAATAATGTCGATCCTTCGTGTGCCGATTGTCTCCACGAGTTTTTGAATAACGGCGATGGGACCCTGCGCCTTCAACCGACCATCAGAGCCGGCGTTCCGGTGAAGTATGTGGCCACGGGCGATGCGAACCACGACGGCCGGATCGACGTCATGTTTATTACCAGCGACTCCCAAGGGAATAGCTCTTTGCATGTTCTCTTTGGAAATGGTCACGGCGGATTCACCACCGGCCCCATTTCACCGGTGCCGCTGATGTTCGCAATTCTTCCGATCGTCGGTGACTTCGACGGAGATGGAAAGGCTGACGTTCTGGTGGAGGGTCCGAGCCAGGTGAACAGCCAGGTTTTATATGGTGACGGGGCGGGGCATTTCCAGGCTGGGCCTGCCATCAACGACAACATTCATCATGACCCTTACGATCTGAACGGTGACGGCAAGATGGATCTGCTGGGTAGTCACGACAGTGTGGTCAGTGTTTACTACGGTCTTTCCAATCGAACTTTTACCCACCACGACATCACGCTGGCCCACTGCGCGTCAGGGTTGCCGGTTGTAGCTGACTTCAATGGGGATGGCAGCAACGACATTGCCATATCTGAACAAGCGATGTGCGGACCTGGATTTTCGACCAACACGCTGGTGGTACTTCTCGGCAAGCCGGACGGCACCTTCCAACCGGAGCAAACCGTATATACCAGCGAAGACCATTTTCTGGAACCGTGGGAGCCGATGCGAATCGATCGCGGAAGGAAACCAGACATCGCAGTTCAAACTCTGACAACCGGCCGCGAAGTGGATACGCAACTGCTGTTCACCAATACTTCGGCTTCATTCAATGTGCCAAGGTGCGACCCTCCCAACCGGGCGCTAGGCTTTAACCTGTGCAGTCCGACCAGCAGTGTGTCCGCGTCGCCGTCGGTAAGATT
The DNA here is from genome assembly GCA_963733545.1 of Terriglobia bacterium. Classification (GTDB taxonomy): domain Bacteria; phylum Acidobacteriota; class Terriglobia; order Terriglobales; family Acidobacteriaceae; genus JAIQFF01. Next base: position 963,663 of record CAVTDQ010000006.1, on the reverse strand, counting down.
CAGCGTCGGCGCCGCTAACCAGACCCCGGGCCGCAAGGTAGAAGTCTGGATTGACGGAAAAAAATTGGCGGAAAATCTGCGAGGATTCTCCCACTACAGCTTTCTCGACGCCACCTTGACGCTCGCGCCCGGCACTCACCAGGTAGCCATTTTCACAGCTGGATGGGACGACATCCTGCAGGAATATCCGGGGACAACCGGGTTTGCCTCTACTTTCCCTCTGACCGTAGGATCTAACGCCTGTCCAGTGGGGGGCGGGCTGACGGTCTGCAGTCCTCTCAACAATTCGACTCTGGTGTCTCCGGTTCGTACCTTGGCAAGCGGCTCATTGAATGGAAAAAAGATACTGCGCATGGAAGTATGGGTGGATGGAGTGAAGAAATTTACTACATTCAATTCGAACACGCTGGATACAAACCTTCAGGTCGATCCCGGTGTTCACCAGTTTGCATATTTCCTCGTAGCAACAGACGGGTCCAAGACGCTATCGACCGTGGAGGCGACGGTGCGTTAGCTTGCGGACTTGATCAACGCACCACGCCTTCCAGCGGCGAACTCGCCGTGGCATACAGCTTCCGCGGCATCCTGCCGGCGAGATAAGCTTCGCGTCCAGCCTGCACGGCATGCTTCATCGCTTCCGCCATCAGCACTGGATCCTGGGCGTTGGCGATGCCGGTATTCATCAGTACCGCATCCGCGCCCAGTTCCATTGCCAGGGCGGCGTCGGAAGCCGTTCCCACGCCGGCGTCAAGAACCAGGGGCACGCCGGTAATCATCTCGCGCAAAATACGGATGTTGGCGGCATTCTGAATTCCCAGACCGCTGCCAATCGGTGCTCCCAGAGGCATGATGGTTGCCGCACCCGCATCCAGTAGCCGCTTCGCAAATACGATGTCATCCGAGGTGTATGGAAGGACGGTGAAACCTTCTTTAACCAGTACTCGGGTTGCCTCAAGCGTGGCCTGCACGTCGGGATAAAGTGTGGCCTGGTCGCCAATTACCTCCAGCTTGACCCAATCAGACAAACCAACTTCGCGTCCCAACCGGGCTGCGCGAATGGCCTCGTCCGCGGTGTAGCAACCGGCGGTATTGGGCAGCAGGAAATATTTTTTTGGATCCAGATAATCGAGCAGCGATTCTTTGCTGCGATCCAGGTTGACCCGCCGTACCGCCACGGTCACCATGTCGGCGCCGCTGGCCTCGAGCGCGCGCGCGGTTTCCTGAAACGATTTGTATTTCCCGGTGCCGACAATCAGGCGAGAGCGAAACTCACGCCCCGCGATAATTAGTGGATCAGCCATGTCTTTATTGTAATGAAAAGCGGACGCTTCTTGCTTGAATCGGCGTAGCGGCGTGAACTGGAGCAGGGGCGTCCTCGCCCATGTGCCGTGAGACCGGCGGGGACGCCCGTCCTCCGTTCTGCAAGAATCCTCCACCGCGTTGACTTGGGCTATCCGCCCGCCTAAGATGAGTCGCCATAACTTCGCGTAATTGACCGTTTAACAATGATCGGCCAAACCATCTCGCATTACCGTATTGTCGAAAAATTGGGCGGCGGCGGCATGGGTGTGGTCTACAAAGCTGAAGACACCCGCCTCGATCGATTTGTCGCCCTCAAATTCCTTCCCGAAGACGTTGCCCAGGATCGCCAGGCTCTGGAGCGGTTCCGGCGGGAAGCCAAAGCGGCTTCTGCATTAAATCATCCCAACATCTGCACTATTTACGACATCGGCGAGGAAAATGGCCAGGCATTCATCGCCATGGAATATCTGGACGGGCTCACGCTGAAACATCGCATCGCGGGCCGTCCATTGGAGATGGAGGTCCTGCTGAGCTTCGCCATAGAGATCGCCGAAGCGCTCGATGCGGCGCACTCTGAAAAAATAGTTCACCGCGATATCAAGCCAGCCAACATCTTTATCACCAAGCGTGGGCATGCCAAGATCCTCGACTTTGGCCTGGCAAAGGTTTCGTCGCGCGACGCCGATCCTCTGGCACCCGCCGGCCAGACCCAGGCGACAACCGGCGTCAATCTTGAATACCTGACTAGTCCAGGCACCGCGATCGGCACAGTCGCCTACATGTCTCCGGAGCAGGCCAAGGGGAAAGAACTCGACGCCCGCAGCGACTTGTTTTCCTTCGGCGCTGTCCTGTATGAAATGGCGACCGGTATTGTCCCCTTCCGCGGGGACACTTCGGCTGTCATCTTCGATGCGATTCTTAACCGTGAGCCAACTCCCGCCATCCGCGTCAATACTGATCTATCTCCCAAGCTGGAAGAGGTCATCAATAAAGCTTTAGAAAAAGACCGCGAGATGCGGTACCAGAGCGCGGCAGAAATCCGGGCCGATCTAAAGCGCCTGCAACGTGATAGCGGTTCGGGCAGGATTCGTGCCAGCAGCGAATCCGTTGCGGCTGTGGCCACCTCCGGTTCGGGGAGCATTCCGGCTTCCGGGTCGTCACAATCCCCAGCTCAAGTTTCGAATCAGATTTCGGGCCTAGCTTCGAGTCAGAGTTCGGTTCAAGTTTCGAGTCAATCCGTCGTTCAATCGTCCGCCCAAATCCCGCCCGCGAAATCGCGCGTTTCCAAAGCGTTAATCGCAGGAATTGCCGCCGTGGTGCTCGCCGCCGCTGCCTTCGGAGGATACAAACTTCTCAACCGCCGTCCCGCTTTCAATCTGCAGAACATGCAGATCACCAAGCTGACGGACAACGGCAAAGCCAACCAGGTGGCAATTTCCCCCGACGGACACTACATCGTCTACGTCATGCGCGACGGAGAAAAGCAAAGCCTGTGGGTGCGTAACGTCGCCACTAAAAGCGACGTTCAGGTCCTCGCTCCCGATGTCGTCGTGATTGCCGGAGTCAGTTTCTCCCCCGACGGTAACTATATTTACTTCGTCCGCTCTGATAAAGGTACCGAGAGTTTCAACTATCTCTACCAGCTGCCGGTGCTCGGAGGTTCGCCGCGACAACTGATCCGCAACATCGATTCCCCCGTCGACTTCTCCCCTGACGGCAGCCGCATCGTCTTCGAGCGTGGAGATCCCGACCACAGCGTTGTTGGGCTCTGGATCGCCCAGGCAGATGGCAGCGCAGAAAAACTGGTGGCGTCGCTTCCCGCTTTTGCGGGCTTCATGTCCGGACCGACCTGGTCCCCGGATGGCAACACCCTCGTGGTTTCCACACTTGGCATCGGCAACGACGGTAGTTGGTTATTGAATGCCATCAATGTCGCCGACGGCCATGTGCGCACATTATTTAACGGCGGAGGACGAGGCATTGGACGCGCTGTCTGGATGCCCGACGGCAACTCTCTCATCGTCGCAGTCGCGGAGACAACCCTGGGCCGGGGCCAACTGCAAAGCATCGACTATCCCAGCGGCGAGCTGCATCGCTTCACCAACGATCTCTCCGACTACACCGCGCCCCTCGATGTCACGCGTGATGGCAAAACCATGACTGCCATTCAGCGTAGCCGTATTTTCAACGTTTGGACTGCTCCCGCAGCGGATTCGTCTCAAGCTCACCAGCTAACCTCAGGCGAGCCTGCTTACACTCTGATCGCACCCGGCCCCTCCGGCAAGATTCTGGCCACCAGTACCAATGGTGACGTCTGGCTCATGAACGCCGACGGTAGCCAGCCGACGGACTTTGCTCCCGACGCCCATAACACGAATTCCATCTCCGCCTGCGGCGACCGCTTTGTCGTGTACGACGTCTACCGTAACGGCAAGTTGGAAATCTGGCGCGCCGATGGCGACGGTTCAAATGGAAAAAAGATCATCGATGCGGAGGTCCAGGCCGGACAATCCCTGTGTTCGCCCGATGGCAAGTGGATTTTCTACACCTCCACGTCCGCAATCTTTCGCATGCCGGTCGAGGGCGGCGATGCTGTCGAACTCGTGAAAGTTCCCGAAGGCGGCAACGGACTTCGAGTGTCACCGGACGGTACTCAGCTTGCCTTCGGCTACCAGGAAGGCCGCCCAATTCCCACGTCAAAAATTGGTACAGTCCCGGTCGCGGGCGGGCCCATGCACGTCATAAGCGAGGTCCCGCTGGGGACGCACGGTTTGGCCTGGTCGCCTTCCGGAAAAGCGCTTCAGATCGGATTTCTCAGAAACGGTGCATCCAATATCTGGGAGCAACCACTCTCCGGCGGACCACCTCACCAGATTACAAACTTCACCTCCGACCGGATCACTTCTTTCGACTGGTCCCGCGACGGCAAACAACTCTACATGACCAGAGGCAACTCAACCGCCGACGTTATCCTGATCAGCAACTTCCGATAAAAAAGAACGTGTGGTCGCGGGCGACTCGCCCTCGAGAGTAGTGCCCGCCAAATAATCTGTTCATCGAATCCCTCGGATCCGCGACACAGCTAGAGCAGCAGAAGCGATTAATCCGTGAAGATCCGTGGAATCCGTAAAATCCGTGGCTGCCGTTACTGGACACCTAACTAACGTTATAATTCTGGCCATCGATGGCAATCTCCCCAGGAACAAAGCTCGGGCCCTACGAGATACAGTCGCTGCTCGGAGCAGGCGGTATGGGCGAAGTGTATCGCGCCCATGACGCCCGGTTGAACCGGACGGTGGCGATTAAAGTTCTGCCGGCATCGTTCTCAACCGACCGTGACCGGCTCGAACGCTTTGCCCAGGAGGCTCGCGCGGCCGCCGCGCTCAACCATCCCAACATCCTTTCCATTTTCGACATCGGCGACGAGAACGGATCGCCTTACGTGGTCTCGGAGTTGCTCGAAGGGGAAACGTTGCGCGAGCGTTTGCGCAGCGGGGCGCTATCAAGTCGCAAGGCGATTGACTACGGCCTGCAGGTCGCGCGGGGCTTGGCGGCGGCGCACGAAAAAGGAATCGTCCATCGGGATTTGAAGCCGGAAAATCTGTTTGTCACCAGTGATGGCCGGGTAAAGATTCTGGATTTCGGTCTGGCCAAACTGATCTTGCCGGAAACAGGGACAGGAAGCGGAGCCGACGCGCCCACTATTCATGCTGTGACCGAGCCAGGATTGATCATGGGCACTGCCGGTTACATGTCCCCGGAACAGGTGCGTGGACAAGCCGCCGCACCCCGCTCCGACATTTTCGCTCTGGGTGCGATTTTGTACGAAATGGTTTCGGGGAAGCGCGCATTCCATGGCGAGACCACTGCCGATACCATGAGCGCGATTCTCAAGGAAGAGGTGCCTGAGCTTTCCGAAACCGCCCGCAACGTTCCCGCCGGTCTGGAGCGGATTGTCCGGCATTGTCTGGAAAAAAGTCCTGCACAACGATTTCATTCGGCAGGCGATCTGGCCTTCGATCTGGAATCGCTGACCGAGATTTCCGCCACCAGCGCCAAATCCGGTGCCCAGGCAGCGGTTGCTCGAGCCGAAGGCGACCAATCGCGCCGCAAACTGGTCTGGGCATCGACCGCCATCATTGTTGCGGCAGCCCTGACCGGCCTGGGCTGGTGGCTGGGACGTGCAGCTAGCGTTTCACCTCCGGCCGAGTATCAGCAGATTACCTTTCGTACCGGATATGTCGGCAATGCCCGCTTCACTCCGGATGGCAGCATCGTTTACAGCGCCACCTGGGAGGGCAGCAAGAATCAGCTCTATCTCGCCCGAACCGACGACAATGGCTCACGTCAACTGGGACTAGAGGATGCAGACCTGCTTGCAATATCCAAAAGGGGAGAACTGGCCATCCGGATGAACACCCAGTACATGGGAGGCTACGCGCGGGCCGGAACCCTGGCCCGGGTTCCACTGAGCGGAGGAACACCCCGCGAGCTGCTGGAGAACGTCGGCGACGCCGATTGGGCGGCCAACGGCGACAGTCTTGCCGTGGTCCGCTTCATTCCGCAGAACAACCACTGGCGCCTGGAATATCCGATCGGGAAGGTACTGCTGGACACCATTAATTGGATAAGCGATCCGAAGATTTCTCCGGACGGCAAGTGGGTGGCATTCGCGGACCATGAAAATTCCAGCGGCGACGACGAAGGCTCGCCGGCGGTGATCGGTCCGGATGGTCGCGAGAAAAAACTTGCCTCGGGGTTTGTTTCTCTCGAAGGTATTGAGTGGGCGCCCTCGGGCGATGAGCTTTGGTTTACCGCGACTCGGACTGGCAGCGCGGAGAATCTTCGTGGGGTTACCCTCGCCGGCAAAGAGCGCACTATTACCAATGTACCGGGCGGAATGTGGCTGCAGGACATTCGCAACGGAGTAGCCTTGATGGTTACGCACCAGATTCGCATTGGCATCCGCGGAGTTTCGCCGGGAGGAAAAGAGGAGCGTGAACTCGGGTGGCTGGGTTGGTCCCTTCTACGAGATATCAGCCGCGACGGCAAGAAAGTTTTATTCGAGGAAGATGGAGACGGCGGTGGGCCGGCCTACACGGTGTTTCTGCGTGACACAGACGGGTCGCCTCCGGTGCGCATCGGCAACGGAAACGCTGAAGCGATTTCTCCCGATGGAAAGTGGGTGATCACCCGCCCGGCAAAAGAGGGTGCGTTGAGCGTAGTACCCACGGGCGCGGGTGAGGCCAGGCAGTTGACCCACGACAACATAAGCTATGGCACAGTCCGGTTTTTGCCGGACGGGAAGCAGTTGCTGGCCAGCGGAATTGAGACTGGACACGGAGTGCGGAATTACCTGGTGGATCTGAACAACGGAAACTCGAAGCCCATCACCCCAGAGGGCGTTTCGGGTACGCTGCTTTCGCCCGATGGGCGCAGCGCCGCTGTTCTCGGACCCGAAGGAAAATGGAGTATCTGGCCGCTCGACGGGAGCGGTGAACGCCCCATTCCTGGTCTGGATTATAAGTATCAACTGACCGGTTGGACGCCGGATGGAACCTCGCTCTATGCGACTGTAAACCGTCTGGGTGAGAAAACTGTAAAGGTCTATCGGGTGAATATCGCCAGCGGCAAAATGGAGCCTTGGAGAGTCATTGGCGAGAGCTTGCCGACCGGAGTGACCAGTGTGCGCGCTCCATTTTTATCGAGCGACGGAAGCGCCTACGCATACGTCTACTCGCAGATTCTGTCTCAGGCATATGTAGTGCGTGGACTGAAGTAGATTTCCGTCGCCCCACCGTGCCTCCAGAATTCTCAACCCGCCCGCCTGGAATCTCGCATCTACAAATTTCGCATCGCATACTTCGCAGTCGGTTCTGCTAAGCTGTGGCCAATGGCGTCAAGGCCAAGGAGTGAACGGTGCAATTTGTGGCTGGAATCGATTTGGGCGGAACCGCCATCAACTACACGTTGCTGGACCAGCAGGAAAAATTTCTCATCGAGGGACTGTTCGAGCACCCCGCTCTGGCGCGGCAAGGCCCCGAAGTATGCCTGCAGCAGATCGCAGACGGCCTCAGGATAGCCAGTGAAGTGGCTGGAGTTCGCCTGGAAGACATAGTTGCGATTGGCCTCGATACTCCCGGGCCGGCCAGTGCCGAGGGCCGGCTCAGTGCACGTGGTTCCACGAATTTTATTCACCCCACCTGGGCCAGCTTCGACATTCGTGCGGGCCTGGCACAAAAACTGCGCAAGCCTGTTACCTATTTGAACGACGCCAACGCTGCGGCGCTCTGGGGGCATTTCGCGATATACGGCTCCAAAAGCCGTGAGACCTCAGTTTCGATCGTCATCGGTACGGGCAATGGGGGCGGCGTGATCCTCGATGGCGAGGTTGTAAAGGGCAAAAATGGATTCGGTGGAGAACTGGGGCATGTTCTGATTCCTTATCAAAGTATTGCCGGCACCAGTGGGATCAAACCGGTTTGTAATTGCGGCCGCACTGGTGACCTGGAGTCGTTGTGCTCGCTTACGGCGATCGAGCGAAACATTCTGCCTTATTTTCTACCCCTTTATCCCGGTCACGAACTGGCCAAAGTTGATCTTCACCAGGCGGCCAAACTGGTTCGCGGCATGGCAGAGCAGGGCGACCCCATGTGCCGTGAAGTCTTTCGCGTACAGGCCCACGCTCTCGGTCTGTTCTTCGACGAAATGGTGAATACGTTCGATCCCGATGCTTTCATCGTCGGCGGAGGCGCTCTTGAAACCGGCGAGGAATTCCAAAAGTGGTTTATAGCGGCCATCCGCGATGCCATGCCGGTGCAGCGTGAAGAACAGTCCGGTATTCCGATCTATGTCATGCCTAACGGCGACACCGCCGGGGCTCGAGGCGCGGCCATAGAAGCGCTTAAGCTCGCCCGTCAAAGCAACCTCGCCTAACAAGGGATGGAGCGGTTTGCAGCGGTACAACTTGTCATTCCGAAGCCAGCTTTACCCGGCGAGGAATCTGCTCGGCTGCCGGCAGCGCAACAGCAGATTTCTCGCGCGAAAAATACCGCGCCTTCGGAATGAACAATCTCTCGCGGTAGCTCTCAGCGAAAAACTATTTGAAGCCAAGTTCCCCGCGAGGAATCGAAGTTGGTATTGCAGCCGCAATTTTCTTACAAGACGTCATCCTGAGAGACGTTAGTCTCGAACGATCTAGCGTGAAGTGCGATGGCCGGCGGAAAACTTTTGAGTTGAGCCGACACGCAGTACGAGGAAAATATGACAAACGACGAACTGCTCCTGGCGGGAGCGTTGAACGCCTGGAAGACAAATATCGAAAGGGCGGACAAGATGTTCGCCGCTTCGACTGCGGAACAGCTTGATAAAGAAATCGCTCCGGGAAAAAACCGGCTGATCTATTTGTGGGGACATCTCACAGCGGTTCATGACCGCATGCTGCCGCTGCTCGAAATCGGTCCCAGGCTCCACCCCGAGTTGGACGCCGCGTTTATTTCCAATCCCGACAGAGGTGTTTCCGACGCGCCTTCCGCCGATGAAGTGAAGAAGTCCTGGTCCGAAATAAATCAGAGCCTGTCTGCCGGCTTCGCGAAGCTGCGATCCGACGACTGGTTGCGCAAGCACAACGCCGTTTCTGATGAAGATTTTGCCAAAGATCGGTCGCGCAATCGCTTTGCAGTTTTACTAAGCCGGACCAATCACCTGGCTTACCACCTGGGACAAGTCACACTGGCCCCGAAGTAATTTCGGGCTACACGACCTCACACTCGTCCGCGAAACTGTATGATGCGGCGGCGATCGCGTTTTGACGGTCGGCCTGCGGGCAGCTCTTCAAATTGTTTCATCGCCCTCCGCTCTGCGGCTACCTTAAGGCGCTGCTCACGGCTCTCTTCGGTTTCCCGATACAGGGTTTGCGCAATCGAGGCAGGGCCCCGCACGTCACTGAGTCCGAGCACTTCGACGTGAAAGTCGCCGCCGTCGTTTGTCACCCGCAGCATATCGCCGATTCGCACATCCCGTGCGGCTTTGGCGGGCTGGCCACGATATTGAATTCTTCCCAGTGCACAGGCTCGCGCCGCCAGCGCTCGTGTCTTGAAAAACCGGGCAGCCCAAAGCCACTTGTCCATTCGCACCGAGGTCATGGTCCATTTTCCTACAGGAACCGCGACACTGGTTGAGATTTCTACGTGTTGATCTCGACGTGTGGTTGATTTTCTGGCATTACCATGCGGTCACCGACTCTCTGGTTACATACTGCTCGATAGTCACACCGGACGCAGCGCTGTCCAGTTGGTGGTGGACCCCTAGAACTGGCGACCACGCGGGACGCGGTATGGTTGAACCGGAAACACCGCCGAGGTAAATCGTCTTGCCGTCGAGCGTGAGAGTTCCAAATCGCAAATGGTTGTTGGTGTCGCTGTCCCCCTGAAAGCGTCCGGGAATTTTCTGGTATCCGCTCGCGCTCACCCGCTGCAGAAAATAAGTAATGTGATGCCAGACCCCCGTTGAAAACTGGCAGGGAGACAAGCCTGTCCCCACCCAGGTCAGACCTCCATCGCGAGGGAGCCAGAGCTGCCATTGATTGCTGGGATAGTGGCATTGCGTGCCAAACATAAATTCGTGTACCCCGTCGCTTAGTGCGACTGCCTGCATCAGATCGAATTCGATGGCCTGAACCGTTTCGCTGATCGTGCTCGACGGGATGTAAAACCACAGGTCCCACAGGAAGTTCGTGCTGCCGGGAAGCGCGAATTGAGTGTCCTTCCAGTAGAAAAGGCTGTCGTCGTACGGGCACTCGCTATGCAACTCCAAATGGCGGCCATTTCCAAAAACATCCGGAGCATTCTGGCTGTTGGGATCGAAATCGTGAGTAAACGATCCCAGACTTCCGTGATTGCAGAGGCCGCCCACGTCGCTATTGTTGTCGACCGTCCAGTGAGCATTTGAAGGCCACACCAGATTCGTGATGCGAGTCGCAGTCGCCGGCGGAACCGGCGGTGCCAATCCGCTTATGCGGATCGAGTAAGTAGAAGTACGGCGACGCGCTCCGCTTGAATCCCAGGCCTTGATATACAGCGAATGGGTAGTATCCGGCGGCAGCGGCAGCCACGCGTCCAGCCAGGGACCGACCGACTGGTATACGTTGAGACCATCGACGTAAACCACATATCCAGTGACTTGCAGATCGCTTTCAGCTGTAGCCTCGAAATGAACTGGAGAAGTGACGAGTACCGTGGAGCCCGTAGACAGCCGTGGAGCCTGAATTGAAATCGCATTCACTGCGGCATGTGCCGAAAGAGCGGCACCAAGGCAGATAATGGCAATCAAAACCGGTTGCCGACTCAGATCCTTACGGCGACGACAAAGTCCGGATAAATCTTTAGAAGAGGTATGTAAGATTGAAATCAGGTGGTTGTTTTCAGTGCGATAGCCTAACCATTGGTCTGCTGCAACTGCGTAATTCATGGGCCCGCCATCCTGCGAACCTGTCTTTCTTAGCCAGATTCACAGGAACAGCGATGCATGCCGCCAACCAAAAAAGCTCCGCGGGCAACCGTTGAGGCGAAGCCTTTAAATGACTAGTTCAGGAGACGATCCATTACGGTAGTGCGATTTCTATGTGTAGAAGCCGGCGGAAGAACCCACCCAGTCCATATTGCGATTGTGGTCTACGCCCATCATCAGGCCGCGTCCCATGCGAATGATGGTCATCACCGGCAGCAGTTCGTCGAGCCAGATGTACATGATTCGTACTTCAACTTTGTTGGCGCCGAATGGCGTTTCCACAACCGGCTCAAAGTTCATGCGCTCCTGCAGAATGTATTGCGACCGCTGGCTTTTGGGGATGGCCGCCACATCGTTGGCCTTGAGATTGATGATCACACCCAGGCCCGCGAAAGAAAAGAGTGGCTTGATCACGTAGTTTTCAAGATCCTTCGGTATCTGTTCCACGCGATCAAGGAACCACGTTTTGGGCACACACCGATGGCGAAGAAAAGGCAGCGAATATTTGCTTAGACGAAAAAACCAGTTGGGATGTCCGGCCCATTCCACTTCCACATCGTCCGTCAGTCGAAAAGTTGTCTTGAGATCTTTACGTACCATTTCGTCCACGATGGCACGGTTGTAAATACGCAGAATAGGTACGCGTTTGCCGCCGCTGTCGTAGAACAAATATTTGCCGACTTTTTTTACGTCGGTGATCGCAACCGTCTTTATGCCCAGCAGTTTTTCGGTGAGCAGAAAATCAGGAAGTGTTTTCTGATGCAGGGGATCGATTTCCATCAGAATGACGTGAGCCGGGTCCTGATCTGCAACGATCGCCTTCCGCAATAATTTCTTGTAGCCATCCCAGTCCAGCCCTCCCAACAGATATTTCAGACTGGTATCGAGGCCAAAGACCTCGCCATAAGATTGCGACAACATCGCCTGATAAGCGTAGAGGGAAGGGAAGCCTTGCAGTTCGACCAGCTTTGGCTGCAGATTGCCCGCCGGGTCGCGCACCAGGCCGAAGTCGACCTGCACGAAAAGCGGCCGAGGTGATTCGCGCGGAACTTTGAACTGCTCCGGAATCGCCTGAGTCGAAGCTTTGCGGTACTCGATGGTGTTGAGTTGCAGGATCAGTTCCCTGCCATACTCGGACATCTGATCCAGCAGGGGTTTGGGCAGAAAACAGGGAGTCTCGCAGACCCGAAACTTTACCGGCGTCCCGCAGCGCTGTTCCAGCAATTTAAGCAGACGTTGATATTTGTCTGCCGTGAAATCCGCGTTGAATTGATGTCGAAGGGCAGGAATCATAGGCCATTAGAGCGTTGTCATCCTGAGCGTAGTTGCTGCTTCGCTTGGCGAAGCAGCGACGGAGTCGAAGGACCCCTATAGCCGTCACGGGCTAGCAGTCTTGCTCGAAATTACTACCCCTCGGTACCGGGAGACTTTGAATCGGTCTCCGCACGTCTGAGCGAAACCCAAACAAAGTGTGCGACGCCAAATACAATCGTCCAGAAAAACGGTCACAGACTACTAACAGAAGTACTCCGGCCGCCGCCCCGCCGTCTGGCAAAACCTATAAACCGCCTTCGACGAAATGAGAGGACCGACGACGGGTAGAAGCAATCCAGCTGGTGCAAGATATACACGGACGGCTACGTCGGAAAACGGCGCAAGCGCGAACGCAAATACGAAACTAGTGATGGCGAAAAATACTCAGACTACGGCCGATCTGAAGAAACGCATTCGAAATGCCTAGTCCATTTGCAAAACGTGCCTATGCTTCCAGCAAAAACTGGCCGTTGCGCATGATCTGCTGGTCATCCACCCAGATGTCGAAATTCCTGCCCACCACATCAATATGCGTGGAAGAGTACCACTCCGCTCCGGTGTGCGCCCCGTAAGGATTGCCGAAGGCGATGTGGATGCCGGGATATTTTTCGTCCTGCAAAATTTGTCCGATCACATCTTTCAACTCAATGTTGGTGCCAATCGCGAATTCGCCTACGCGATCGCTATTCTCGTCGGTGTGAGTGTATTGCCAGAAGTCATTTTCAAGTTCACGATTGGCAGAATGCGCTTCGGTCAAGCGGTTGCCTTTGACCCGAATGGTCAGTGGGTTCGCTCGCAAGCTGCCAAATTTCGCACACAGCCAGTCGCCCACGACTCCATCGATCACAAATGTTCCGTTAACCTCGCCGGGCGTGGTGAATACTTCGCCGCCAGGTAAATTGCCCCACTTGTCCGGACTGATGATGCCGCTGGTTTTGAGCCAATGGTAGGCAGGGTTCAGATCGGCGACCAGATCAGTTCCTGCAGAAGTTTTAGCCCGTACCTGCTTGGCGCGTCGCACGATCTCCACAACCCTGGTGCTGATGCGATCGACTTTCAGGAAATCTGCTCTCATGCCTTCGAGCATGATCTGACGGTTGATGTTGACCATGTGGGCATGCCGGATTTTGCGGCGGTTCACCACATCGGTCATCTGCATCCGCGATTTCAGTTCGTTAGCCTGAGCCTGCACCGCGAAGATGCTTACCTGGCTGGTCTCAAGATCGTCCGCAATCTCGCGAGGAAAATCGATCAGCGGCCGGGGAGCAAGCTCCTCCAGAATCCAGGCACGGTAGGGAGCGCCCACGGTTTCCAGTTCGCGGACCAGGCTGGCGGCGATTTCCTGGGTGGCCTCGTCAGTGATCACGGTAACTTTCTCGCTAGGCTGAATACGCAGGCATACGTTGACCGCATTGCGCGCGCCGGGAGTGAGTTCGGGATCGAAAGGGAGCGTGTTCAGTTCGCGCCTGGCTTGACTGGCAGGAAGGTTCATTACCCTACTTTTCTCACCGGAGCTTGAATCTCTTTCTCGGCCAGGCCGAGCTCTGTCTCTTCAATAATATAATCCACAACTTTTTTCAGGTCGCCGGTTTCTCTGAATACCCGCAGCTGGCGATCGGCGCCAGTGCCATTCTCCAGAATTTCGTGGATGTAGTTGAGTTCTTCGCGGGAACCGAGTTCGTCGACCACATCGTCAATGAATTCCAGAAACTCCAATACCAGCTCACGAGCCGGAACCTCGGTCTGCTTGCCGAAATCGATCAGCTTGCCTTCCAGCCCGTAACGCGAAGCCCGCCACTTGTTCTCCATAATCAAGGCGCGCCGGTAGAGGCGGAATCCCTGGTTCGCGGTGTAGAGCTTGTACAGCTTGGCGATGGTCGCCTGGATCAGCGCCGCCAGCGCAATGGTCTCGTCCACCCGCATGGGAATGTCGCAAATACGGAATTCGAGAGTGTTAAAAAACGGGTGGGGGCGGATGTCCCACCAGATTTTCTTGGCGTTGTCGATGCAGTTGGTCTTGATCAGCAGCTTGATGAAATTTTCGTACTCGCCATAGCTGGGAAAGTAATCCGGGATATTGGTGCGGGGAAACTTGTCGAACACTTTGCAGCGGTACGACTTCAAACCGGTGTCCATTCCCAGCCAGAATGGAGAATTGGTTGAGAGCGCCAGAATGTGGGGGAGAAAATAGCGCGCATGGTTCATCAGGTGAATCGCAGTCTCGCGATCTTCCACCCCAATATGCACGTGCAGTCCGAAGATCAGGTTGGCACGTGCCACCAGCTGCAGGTCCTCGACGATGTTCTTGTAGCGGACATCTTCGGTGATCTCCTGCACTCGCCAGTCGGCAAAAGGATGGGTGGCGGCAGAGGCCAGCCGCAGTCCATTCTCGCGGGCCAGCGCGATCATGTCGCGACGAAGCTTTTTGACTTCTTCTTTCGCGTCCTTGATATTTCCGCAGACTGAAGTGCCGACTTCGACCACCGATTGGTGCATCTCGGCCTTCACCCGCTCCTGGAGGAGAAGTTTGCCTTTTTCGATAATCTCGGCGTGGATGTGGGAGCGCAGGTCGCGCGTGACCGGATCGACGGTTTGATATTCCTCTTCGATTCCGATAGTAAAAGTCGGAAGCATGGGCAACCTTCCCGAAAGCGCGGATTAGTATAGCAATCCGCTGCGGAAAGCCGAAGAGGGTGTCTTTGCGATCTTTGCGCTTCCCTTCGAGCAGTTTGCGGTGAAAATCTTTAACCGCAAAGAACGCAAGGAATACGCAAGATCGCAAAAAACAGCGTTACGACTTTCGTCTAATTTTGGCCGGAGCTTTAGCGACTTCGGCTGCATTGTCGCCTGCCAGAAACGACGCCCAGCGCAGCTCTGCAGCCGGGTTCTCATCGCTAAGCGCTTTGGCCACAGCCATTTCCGCGACTGCCTTTACGATCCAGTCGAAATTAGCCTGGCCCACAGAGTGAATATCCGCGTCCGGCGCGGGATTGAGAAAGTCGATGGCATACGGGACCCCATCTTCCACCGCGAACTCCACCGTATTCAGGTCGTAACCCAAAGCCCGGCATAGAGTTTGCGAATCTCTTTCTACCCGGTCCATCAATTTGGCATCTACTGGCGCCGGATTCTTGACGTAGCGTTCATGGAACGGAGCCCGAGGATCGTACTGCATGATATGCACATTCTTCTGGCCGACCACGTAGCAGCGGAAATATTCCTTGAACTCGACGCCATGCTGCAAAGTCATGCACAGATCGCCGGTCTGGTTGTAATGGTGAAAGAATTCCTCCGGCGAGTGGACCTTGTATACGTGTTTCCAGCCGCCACCGGAATAGGGCTTAAGAAAAGCCGGAAAGCCGACGTAAGCGAAAATCTCTTCCCAGTTCAGCGGATAAATCAGGTTCCGCATGGATTGACCGGTCGTGCCTTCGGGATGCTTGTGGTGAGGCAAAATCACGGTCGGCGGAATGGCAACTCCCAGCTTCGATGCCAGCGCGTAGTTGAAAAACTTGTCGTCGGCACTCCACCAGAACGGGTTGTTGATGACAATCGTTCCTGAGAGTGCGGCATTTTTCAGATAGGCGCGATAAAAAGGGATGTCCTGAGAAATACGGTCGATGATCACGCGATACCCGCTGGGCTCGGCCATCTTGACCCCACCCAGCTTGACGAACTCCGCGGCCACACCCTCGACCTTCATGCTGTTGATTTTCTCCACCAGCGCAGCCGGAAAAGTGTTTTCCATTCCGAACATAATTCCAATTTTCTTCACAGGCGCCTCTCTCTGTCATCCTGAGCGGAGGAGCTGCTTCGCTTCGCGAAGCAGCCTCGTAGTCGAAGGACCTCTATGGCTATCACGCTGCACGCATCTTGGAGCGTTCCTTGAAGGTTCAAATCCATTACCCCGCTCAGGAGGACAGACCTAAGCAAAATACTTCACTGCCATCCGCTGCCACAGCGGCCAGTCGTGTTTCGAATTGTCTCCCCACACATCCAGCCAGTGTGGAATTGCCTTGGCGTTCAAGACCCCTGAAAATTTGATGTTCTGATCGAGACAGATATCCCAATCGGCCGTACCCAGCACGATATTCATCTTCCGGTAGCGGCTCAGAAACCAGTCATCATAGATATTCGGCAGAAAGTCAGGTGGACAATTGAAGTAACAGTCGTCGTCGTAGTACCCATCCAGAAATTGATGGATATCGAACGCACCGCTCATGCTCACGCAATAGGTCGCCACATCGGGATGCTTCAGCGAAAAATTCACCGCGTGGTAGCCGCCGAAACTGCAACCGGTCACCGCCAGCCGGGGAGCGTTGTTTTTCCAACGTAGAAAGGGAAGCATTTCGTGCAGCACATAGCGTTCGTACTGCAAGTGCCTCAGCACCCGAACCCGTGGATGCACGCCCCGGTTGTACCAACTTTCGCTGTCGACGGCATCGGGACAGAACACCTGCAACTCTCCGGCATCGATCTTCGGCGACAGCGCTCCGATCATGCCTCGGTCTTCGTACTCGAAAAACCTGCCCTGAGACGTGGGGAACACCAGCAGCGGAGTGCCGCTGTGTCCAAAGACCAGCATTTCCATATCGCGATGCAGTTCTCCGCTGTAGCCTTTGAAATATTCGCGATACATGATTGAACGTCCGCCGAATCTGCCGGGACGATGACCAAAGAACGGCGCGAATGATCTTACCTGATCACGCGCCCATGCCACTACCCCACAGCCGCATCAGTTTCGGCTAGTCGGGTTTCGCGACCAATTCATCTACAATTCGGTGATCTACAATCTGGTGATCTACAATCTGAAGTCACGTTGTTTTTCTCGATGATTGAACCATTCCTGTCATGAATTTCGCGACGATAAAGTCACTCACGCGTCGCCCTCCCGTAATCGTTGCGACGCTGGCAATAGTAACGGTGCTTGCGTTTCTCGGGGTAAATCGTCTGGTCACGCGTTTTCGCGAACAAGAGAAGGCGCTGGCACGTCATCTCTATGAACGCGGTCTGCAGGAGCAGAACGCAGGGCGGCCGGAACGCGCGGTTGAATACTATCGGGCGGCGCTAAGTTACGCCCGCGGCAGTTTTGACTATCAGCTAAGTCTGGCACGGGCCTTGCGCGACACCGGGCGCACCGCCGAATCCGAGACTTACCTGATTACACTTTGGGAGCATTCTCCGCAGGAGGGCGCGGTGAATCTTGCCCTGGGACGCCTCTTTGCGCGCGAGCAGCTTGTCGACAAAGCCGTCCAGTACTATCACAACGCAATTTATGGCCTTTGGCCGGCCGATGCCGAGAGAAAACGGCGGGAAATCGAATTTGAATTGATCAGTTATCTGCTGCAACATCAGGCCTATCCTCAGGCGCAGGCGGAACTCATTAACATGGCCGCCAGCATGCCTGTGGATCCCGAATTGCGGCTTCGGGTGGCGGGTTTATTCGCGGAAGCAAAAGACGATGAGCACGCCCTGTTGCAATTCCAGAATATTTTGCAGTCCGATCCCGACAACCAAAGAGCTCTCATAGGTGCGGGTCAAGCGGCTCTGCGGTTGGGCCGTTATCGAACCGCGAGAGACTATTTGCAAAGGGGCGCACATGCCGATCCGAAAAATGCCGCGGTCTCGCAATTGCTGAATATTGCCATACTGGTCCTTCAGTCAAATCCTTACGCAGCCCGAATTTCGGATAAGGAACGAAGTCAGCGGGTGCGCTCGGCGTTTCAGGCCGCGGGCGAGCGCCTGGAAGATTGCGCAAGAACAAAAGGCATCGATATGAATTCTCCGCTTGCTGCTGCCGGCTTGCCTGCTCTGAAATCACGGTGGCTGGAGACCGCTCCAAAACTTAAACAATCGGGACAGTCGCGTGCAGGATCATCGCTGGACGCGGATATGGATCTGGTCTTCGAGATTGAGCAACAGACTCAGGAGTTATGCGGATCGTCCGGCGATCAGGACCGCGCACTTCTGCTGATCTCTCAAGACCGTAGCGGGGTGGAGCGATGACGGAAGCGGCCGCTGCGGCAAACTCTGAGGAGAATCTGCAGACCGACGCAGTTCTCCAGCCAACCCGGCGACAATGGTTCACCCTGAGCAGCACTCGCGAAGATCGTTTCTTTTTATTGCTGGCGGTGTTCATTGGATTGTTTTCCGGGATCGCCGTGGTCTGCTTTCGGCTGGCCATTGATTGGACCAGGGTCTGGCTGCTTGGTCCCATTCTCGAACCTCGCGACTGGCGCCTGGTTGCGACGCCTGCTATTGCCGGCCTGGTGGTGGCGATCCTGGTAATCCATGTCTTTCCGCTGGCACGCGGCAGCGGCGTCAATCAGACCAAGGCGGCGCTCTATATCTACAACGGCTACATTCCCTTTCGTACCGCAATCGGAAAATTTCTTACCGCCGCTCTCGCTATCGGTTCGGGACAGTCATTGGGTCCGGAAGATCCATCTCTGCAGATTGGCGCCAGCCTGGCTTCGGCGCTGGGCCGCCGCCTGGAGCTTTCGCGCGAACGCTTACGTTTGCTGGCTCCGGTGGGGGCTGCGGCTGGTTTGGCGGCCGCGTTCAATGCTCCGATTTCCGCCGTTCTGTTTGTGATCGAAGAGGTGATTGGACGATGGAGCGCCGGCATACTCGGTTCGGTGGTGCTGTCCGCAGTTTCGAGCGTAGTGGTGGTGCGATGGTTTCTGGGTTCGGAGCCACTTTTCCGGATCCCAGCCGTAGGCCTTGTCCGGCCCACGGAGTTGCTGGCTTATGCGTTCTTGGGAATTGTCGGCGGACTTGCGGCGGTTATCTTTGCTCGAGGAATTGGTTATTTCCGCCCCCGTCTGAGAGCCTTGCCGCGCTGGACCCAATATCTCCAACCCGCACTTGCTGGTTTCGTGATCGGCGTGATCGGGTTTCTGGGCGCTCCCCAGGTGATGGGCGCCGGATACGAATTCATGGATCAGGCGATGCATGACCAGTTCACCTGGAAGATGCTGGCCCTGCTGGCGCTGCTGAAAATTGTCGCGACGACGCTTTCGTTCGTGAGTGGAGTGCCCGGCGGCATGTTTGCTCCCACGCTTTTCATTGGAGCCATGCTGGGGGGCGCGGTCGGAGGGGTAGAGCGCGCTTTGTATCCCGGCCTTACCGGTTCGACCGCAACCTATGCACTGGTCGGAATGGGAGTCTTGTTTGCGGCTTTCCTGCGCGTGCCCATGACTTCCGTCTTTATGGTGCTCGAGGTTAGCGGCAACTATTCCATCATCGTTCCGGTAATCGTTGCTAATACGCTGGCCTACGTGATTTCCCGCGGCTTGCAGCCGACACCGATTTTCGACGTGCTTACCCGGCAGGATGGCCTCGACTTGCCATCGCTTGAGGAGCAACGGGAACAAACTGTCCTGCGAGTGGAAGATGCGATGAAGCCCGCGCCAGTTCCAGTTTTAGAAGCCAAGGATTCCGTGGAGCAGGCGCTGCGGCGGGTGCAGGATATTCCGGGAAGTTTCCTGGTCCGCCTCCTTCCCAGCGGATGGCGGAGTGTTACGGCGGACACGCTCAAACAACTTGCGGGTGAAGGGAAGGGAGAATTGACGTTGGGTTCAGCTCTGCCAGGTCCAAACTTACCATACCTGCACCCTGACCTCACTCTGGAAGCTGCTCTTCGCCACGTTCACCACGTGCAAGTGGTGCCGGTAGTGAATCGCGCAGATTTTCGCCGCCTCGAAGGCGTAATCTCCCGCGAAGACGTTCTGGAAAAGTACAAGATGGAAGAAGATTGAGCTTGTGCAGGACGGGCGTCCTCGCCCGTCGGACATAAGCCGCTGCAAAACGGGGACGCCCGTCCTCCGTAAGCATTTTCTTTGGCTTCGTTGCCGACCGAGCGCGAAGCGGGCGCCTGCACGATTGACTGTATCCAAATTTCTTCTTGACAGCAGCTGCATACCAATTACCATAGATGAATAATTATTCACGACGATGAATAGTAATTCATGATCAAACCGTTGCGCCAAAAGGTCATTCTGGAGCTGCTGGAGCGCGGTTCCGTCAGTAGCCAGGAAGACCTGCAGCGCGCCCTGGCCCGGCGCGGCGTCAAAGTAGGCCAAGCCACGCTGTCGCGTGATATTCACGAGCTGGGTCTGGTGAAAACCGGAGACGGCTACGTAACCACGGATGACATGGCTTCTGAACCGGCTTTGCCGCCGGTTTCGCGGCTGGTAAGGGAGTTTGTTTTGGAAGTGAAGGCGGCACAAAACTTGCTGGTCATCAAAACCACCGTGGGCAGCGCCCAGCCAGTGGCCGCGGCGCTCGACGGACAGGACTGGAAAGAATCGATCGGCACGATCGCGGGAGACGACACGATATTGATGGTTTGCGCCGATACCCGGGGAGCGAAGCGGCTGGCGGGCCGCATTCAGGAGATGCTCGCCTGATGACGTCTAAACTAAAAACCGCAATTCTCGGCGCGACCGGATACTCCGGCTTCGAGCTGGCGCGTATTTTACTCCGCCATTCCGACGTAGAAACCCCGGTGATGCTTCAGCGTTCCGGCGACTCGGCCGCGGAAACCAATTTGGCTGACATGTATCCCGCGATTTCAGGTAACGGTAGATACCCGCTGCAGCCGTGGTCGTGGGCTGAATTAAAACGGCGCAGCATCGAACTGCTTTTTCTGGCCACACCACACGAAGCTTCCCGCGCGTTGGTACCGCAAGCAATTGCCAACGGAATCCGTGTGGTTGACCTGAGCGGCGCATGGAGACTACGCGAGGCCCAGAACCGCGCGGTCTATGGCTTCAAGGATGAAGATGCGGTTGCCGCAGCCGATCTCACCGCGAAAGCCGTATACGGTATTCCCGAACTCAACGGCGACCGCCTACCCGGAGCGGCGCTGGTGGCCAATCCCGGTTGCTATGCCACTTCGGTGATCCTGGCTCTGGCTCCGTTGCTGGCCGCCGATATCGTGGACAGGGAGAAGGGAATTATTTCTGATTCGAAGTCCGGTGTCTCCGGCGCGGGCAAGGAAGCCACGGCGCGCACTCACTTCGTCTCGGTGGCCGACAATCTTTCGGCGTATTCGGTGTTCGCACATCGGCATGTCGGAGAAATTCTGGAGCAGTTGAAGCTGGATTCGGCCGAGCTCATTTTCACTCCGCACCTGCTGCCGATTCCGCGCGGAATTCTTTCCACAATCTATGTGCATCTCAAACGGGAGATGAAGCCTGACGAAGTTCAGTCCTGTTTTAAGGATTTTTACCAAGGCAAACCCTGGATTCGGCTTTTCGGTACGCCCAGGCTGCCGGAGATTCAGTTCTCGCTGCACACAAACTTCTGCGATCTAGGGTTTTGTCTGGCCCCGGATGGGCGTCGCCTGGTGCTGGTCTCTTGCGTGGACAACCTGCTTAAAGGCGCTGCCGGGCAGGCCGTCCAGAATATGAACCTGATGTACGGATTTAACGAGAAGGAAGGGCTGCAGTGAAGATTGTCATAAAGCTCGGTGGTGCCGCACTCGAAGACAAAGACACATTGCACAAGTGCGCACGTGCCATCGTGGAGCTGGCTGAAGACGGCCACCGGGTTACGGTCGTCCATGGTGGCGGGGCTGCGCTCACCCGCACTCTGAAACTTCTGGGCAAGGAAAGTGATTTTGTGAACGGCTTACGCATCACCGACGCGGAGACTCGCGATGTCGCGTTGATGGTCCTCGCCGGCATCGTCAACAAAAGTCTGGTTGCGGCTGTCGTGGCTGCGGGCCGTCCGGCTATTGGATTGTGCGGCGGCGACGGCATGGCTTTTCGCGCCCGCAAGAAGCAGACGCCAGGCTACGATCTCGGGTTTGTAGGAGAAATTTGTTTTGTCGAGCCGCGCTGGCTGGAAGCGATCTGGGGCCTGGGAGGAATTCCGGTGCTGTCCTCGGTGGCACTGGCATCGGATGGCGAGTACTACAACGTGAATGCGGACCAGATGGCTTCGGCTTGTGCGGTCGCGTGTCACGCCGACACTCTCATCTTCCTGACTGACGTGGCCGGCGTGAAAGACGCGGAAGGCACGGTCATGCCGTGGCTCAACACCAAGCAAATTCCCGGGATGATCGAGAACGCGGTGATCGCCGGGGGCATGCTGCCCAAGCTCGAAGCTTGCGGCCAGGCGCTGCGCAAGGGTGTAGGCAGAGTGAGAATTCTTCCCGCAGCGCAAGCCGACACTCTGCCGCAGTTCTATATGACCAAGCTCGACGGCGGCACGGAGGTCATCGTCGCATGAGCCTGGCCTCCGTGGTCCGTTCCGAATCCAAATTGTTGCTGCCCACCTACGATCGTCAGCGGGTTTTGTTTGAGCGCGGGCGCGGCGTGTATTTGTGGGATTCACTGGGCAAGCGCTATCTCGATTTCCTGAGCGGAATTGGAGTGAATGCCCTTGGTCATGCTCATCCGGTGATTCAGTCCACACTGAAGAAGCAGGCGGGAAAGCTGATTCACGTCTCCAACCTGTTCTTTCACGAGTACCAGGCGGAACTGGCACAACGGCTGACCAAAATTTCCGGCCTTGATAAAGCATTTTTCTGTAACAGCGGCACCGAAGCATGGGAAGGAGCGCTGAAACTGGCCCGCGCCTTTGCGCGTACCCAGAACAGCAACGGACACAAAGCCAAGTGGCGCTTGCTGGCGCTGGACAATTCTTTTCACGGCCGCACCTTCGGCTCACTGGCAACGACCGGGCAGGAGAAATATCGGCATCCCTTTACGCCGCTGGTGCCGGGGGTCGGCTTTGTTGGATTCAACGATGTTGACGACCTGAAGCGTCAGTTTGACGGCAGCGTTTGTGCGATTTGTCTGGAGACGATTCAGGGTGAAGGCGGAATTCGTCCACTGGATCCGGAGTTTTTGCGCACCGCGCGCGAATTATGCGACCGCACCGGAGCGTTGCTGATCCTCGACGAAATTCAGTGCGGACTGGGCCGCACCGGGCGTTATTTTGCCTACCAGCACTACGGAGTTCAGCCCGACATTGTTACCGTCGCCAAACCGCTGGCGGCGGGTTTGCCGCTGGGAGCGCTGCTCACGACCAATCGCGTCGCCGGAGGCATGCATCCCGGTATGCACGGCACAACTTTCGGCGGAGGGCCGCTGGCCTGCGCGGTGGCCATTGAATTTTTACGCGTGCTGGATGGCACCCTGGGACACATCCGCAAAACCGGAGACTACTTCCACACGAGACTTGCAGAGCTCAAAGCGAAACATGACTGCGTCCTTGAAATTCGGGGCCGGGGTCTGATGCTGGGCATGAACCTTGATTCGGCGGAGCGGGCAAAAGCCATTGTCGCCCAGTTGCTCGACCGCGGCATCCTGATCAATCGCACCCAGGACACCGTACTGCGTTTTCTGCCGCCGTACATTATTCAGAAACTCCACGTAGACCAGGTAATTCGCGCCCTGGACGCGGCCCTCACTTCCAGTCCGGTCAAGAAGCCAGTAACCGGAAAAGCAAAACCCAAAAAAGAAGGAGCACACTAAGTTGAGCAGCCAGCCATTCCAAACTACTCAGGTCGCAACTCCTCCGGCAACCAGCACTTTTCCGGGGCGCGATCTTATTTCCATCCGTGATCTCAGTCCGATGGAGATTGAAACCATCTTCCATCTCGCCGGATTGTTAAAAGCCCGCCCGGCAAACTTTCGCGCCGCGCTCGCGGGCAAGCAGATGGTGATGTTTTTCGAGAAACAATCACTGCGTACACGCCTCACCTTCGAAGCCGGAATGGCCAGCATGGGGGGCAATGCTTTCTTCATGGACCAAACCGCGGGCCGGCTTGACGCTCGCGAAAAGCTGAGTGACATTGCTCACAACGTCGAACGCTGGGTGGATGCGATCGTGCTGCGGACGTATTCTCACGGGACGGTTGAAGGAATGGCGGAGCACGCCTGCATTCCCGTGATCAATGCGCTCAGCGACCTCGAGCATCCCTGCCAGGCGCTGGCCGATTACTTCACCTTGCTGGAACGATTTGGCGATTTGAAAAAAATCTGTCTCGCCTACGTGGGCGACGGCAACAACGTGGCTCATTCGCTGCTGCTGGCTGCAGCGACTCTGGGCTCGCGAATCCGCATTGCCACCCCTGACGGCTATGGTTGCGATGAGCAAATAGTGGCAGACGCCCGCGACCTTGCACATCAAACCGGAGCAGAGATCGAGATCATGAACGACCCGAAGCAGGCGGTGGACGGCGCCGACGCGATCTATACTGACGCCTGGACCAGCATGGGTCACGAACACGAGGAAGAGGAACGGAACCGTATCTTCCCCCCCTACCAGGTGAATGATGAACTGGCCGCCGGCGCGGCGCCTCACGCCGTCTTTATGCATTGCCTGCCCGCTCATCGTGGAATGGAGATCACGGATTCGGTGATGGATTCCGATCGCTCTGTAGTGTTCGACCAGGCCGAAAGCCGTTTGCACGTGCAGAAAGCCATCCTGTTGTTATTGCTTGGCGGCAAAGTGAGCCGCCTGAATTCGAGGAGTTCCAATGGCTGAAAAAGTCGTACTCGCTTACTCAGGAGGTTTGGATACTTCCATCATTATTCCGTGGCTGAAGGAAAACTACGCCTACGACGTGATTGCCATGGTGGGAGATGTCGGCCAGGGCGACGACATCGACGCTGTCGTCGAAAAGGCATACAAGACCGGTGCCAGCAAAGTAGTGGTCGAAGACATGCGTGAAGAATTTCTCACTGGCTACGTGTTCCCGGCGTTGAAAGCGGGCGCCGTATACGAACATAAGTATCTGTTGGGGACTTCGCTTGCCCGACCGGTGATTGCCAAACACCAGGTGGAAGTGGCGCTGCGTGAGGGCGCAACGGCGGTCGCACATGGCTGCACCGGCAAAGGTAACGATCAGGTGCGCTTCGAACTGGCGTATCAAGCGCTTGCCCCCGAACTAAAAGTGATTGCCCCGTGGCGGGAGTGGACATTGAAGTCGAGGGAAGACTGCCTCGACTATGCCGAGAAGCGTGGTATTTCCGTGACTGCCAGCCGGGAGAAGATTCACAGCCGCGACCGCAATCTCTGGCACATCAGCCACGAGGGCGGGGAACTGGAGGACGCCGGCAACGCTCCGCTCGCCAGCACCTGGCAGCTGACTCGTTCGCCACAGGAAGCGCCGGATCGCGAAGAGCAAGTGGTTATCGGCTTTGAGAAGGGAATTCCGGTTTCCGTAAACGGCATGAAGCTCGAACCGGTTTCGCTGGTCGAATTGCTGAACGAAATCGGCGGACGCAACGCGATTGGTCGCATCGATCTGGTAGAGAACCGCTTCGTTGGGATCAAGTCGCGCGGATGTTACGAAACTCCCGGAGGCACTCTGCTGATTGCCGCGCACCGCGAGCTCGAAGCCTTGTGCCTGGAGCGCGATCTCATGCACTTCAAGCAGCATATCGGTTTGAAATACGCCGAGCTCGCATACTTCGGTCTGTGGTTCACGCCGCTGCGCGAGGCGCTCGACGCATTCGTCGACAACACGCAGGGAGTCATCACTGGCACGACCACTTTGTCCTTATATAAGGGCAACGTGTCTGTAGTCAGCCGTCACTCGGAGAACTCGCTCTACCGCACCGATCTTTCTTCTTTCACCATGGACGAAAGCTACGATCAGAAAGATGCGGAAGGTTTCATTCGCATTCTGGGGCTGCCTTCGCGGTCGCGAGCGCGTCTCCGCGACGCAGCCAAGTCAGAGGTAATCCGATGAAGATGTGGTCGGGACGATTTCGCCAGCCGCTCGACGCGGATTTTGAGCGCTGGCAACGATCGTTCGACTTTGACCGGCGCCTGCTGCGGCACGAATTGGCCGCCAGCAGCGCCCACGCGTCTGCACTGAAGAACGCGGGAATATTGTCTTCAAGCGAACTGATCGCCATTCTCCAGGGTTTGAAGCAGATCGGTGAGAAGGCCGCCGCTCCGGCTTTTCTCGAGGACAATGACGCCGAGGACGTGCATCACTTTGTCGAAAAACGGCTGGTCACACTGATCGGCGAAACCGGTTACAAACTGCACAGCGGACGTAGCCGCAATGAGCAGATCGCAACTGATCTTCGACTATTCGTACGAGCTTCGATCGACCAGATACGAACTGATCTGGCGGAATGGCTGGGCATCGCACTTGATCGCGCAGAGCAGGCGGGAAACCATGCCATGCCCGCTTACACGCACCTGCAAAGGGCAGAGCCGGTGCTGGTTGCGCACTGGCTGCTGGCCTACGTCGAAATGTTCCTGCGTGACGCGGACCGGCTGGCTGACTGCCGCCAGCGGCTCAATGTTTCTCCCCTGGGCTCGGGCGCAGTGGCGGGTGCGACTTTGTCGCTCGACCGTCGCGCCATGGCCGATGAACTTGGCTTCGATGCGCCTACTGCGAACAGTATCGATGCCACCAGCGACCGCGACTTCGCGATTGAGTTCGTGGGCGCGCTTTCGCTGCTGGCTATCCATCTGAGCCGATGGGCGGAGGAGATGATCCTGTTTTCGTCGCAAGAGTTTGGATTCATCCGCCTTCCCGAAGCCTACTCAACCGGTAGCAGTGCGATGCCGCAGAAGATGAACCCGGATTTGTTGGAATTGACGCGCGGCAAGGCGGCCAGAATCATCGGAGATGCGACCGCGTTATTGGTCACGGTAAAAGGCCTGCCGCTCGCTTACAACAAAGATTTGCAGGAGACCCAGCAACCGCTTTTTGACGCCGCCGGCACGGTGCTTTCACTGGTGCCGCTAGCATCGGGCTGGATGAAGGCAGTGGAATTTAATCACGAACGCATGCAGCAAGCTGCCCAGTCTGGATTCATGAACGCCTGGGCCGGCGCTACTTATCTGGTCAAGCGGGGAGTGCCTTTCCGCCTCGCACACGAAATCGTTGGCAAAGCGGTTCAAGCCTGCATCGAAAAAAATTGTGAGCTGGCAGATTTACCCCTGGAGGAACTGCGCCAATTGAATCGAGCTTTCGATCAGGATTTCTATTCCTGCTTGAGCCTGCAGGCGGTGCTCGCCATTCACGATGTGCCGGGAGGAACTGCACCGGCAAGAGTGCGACAAGCTATCGGCGAAGCCCGGCTGAAGGTCGAAAACATGCGGGAGGACGTCCATGCGCACGCGTGAAGCTTTGCTGCCTGACGCTGAGCAGATTCATGAATTGATCGCAGCCTACTCCGGGGACGGAACCCTGCTGCCTCGCAGCTTTGCCGAGGTCTGCGAGAATGTGCGCGACTTCGTAGTGCTCGAAGACCACGGCCACATCATCGGTTGTGGAGCGCTGCATCTCTACGGTCCTCACCTGGCTGAAATTCGCTCGATTACCGTCGATCCCACACGCCAGGGTTCAGGAGGTGGCGAGCGGCTGGTAAAAGCCCTGCTCGCCCAAGCCCGCAAGCACAATGTGGGTTCCATTTGCCTGTTCACCCGAATCCCGGAATTCTTTGCGCGCCTGGGATTTGAGATGGCTCAGCGCGAGGACCTGCCCGACAAGATTCACAAAGACTGCTGCGTTTGCCCTCGATTCCATCAATGCGACGAGGTGGCGATGGTGCGCGGCGAGTTGCCCAAATTCGCCATCCTTCCTCAGCCGACAAACTGGCTGGTGAAGATCGAAGTATGAAACTTCGCGCTGGCTCTCAAGAAGCTCACCCAAAAAACAGGGTTTGTCTTCCCGCCGGCTTCAAATTCTCGGCAGCGACGGCGGGAATAAAAGCCAGCGGACGTTCGGACCTTGCTTTAGTCGAGGCCATTCCTGGAACCACGGCTGCGGCTGTGTTCACCAAAAATCTTGTAGTCGCAGCGCCGCTGACCGTCGGGCGAGCCGCGTTGATGAAGACCAGCGGCCGGATGCGGGCTGTGATCGTGAACTCCGGCAACGCGAATTGCGCCACCGGCAAAGCCGGAATCCGCGACTGCCAGCAAGTTTGCCGGGAGCTGGCGCGCCTTTTGAAATTGCGATCCAGCGAGGTATTTCCTTCCTCGACCGGCATCATCGGTGTCCCGCTGCCGGTCGACAAGATTTCGGCTGCACTTCCCCAACTGATAGCGGCCGGTGAAGCGAGCGGGGGAGCCATCGATCGCTTCGCCGCCGCCATCATGACTACCGACACTCATCCCAAGCTTGCCGCCGCAACTCTGTCGTCAGGCGAAATAGAGATAAATATTCTGGGGATAGCCAAAGGTGCGGGGATGATTCATCCGCAGCTGGCGACAATGCTGGTTTATCTGTTCACCGACGCCGTAGCGACCAGCACCGAGTTAAATCGCCTGTTGCAGGAAACTTGTGAGCAGACCTTCAACTGCATCTCGATCGACGGCGATACTTCGACAAATGACACGGTCCTGATATTGGCGAGCGGCGCCAGCGGCCTGAGCTTAAAACAAACAAGCGTTCGAAAGGCGTTTTCGCGAGCCATGCTTGAAGTTTGTCAGTCGCTGGCCGAGCAAATTATTTTCGACGGTGAAGGCGTCGAGCATGTGATCCGGCTATCGGTAGAAAAAGCGCGAAGTCGCTCGGAGGCGAAGAGAGTCGCTCAAACTGTAGCCCACTCTTTACTGGTAAAGACGGCGTGGGCGGGCGCGGACCCGAATTGGGGCAGGATTCTGGCTGCAATCGGAAGATCAGGAGTGGCCATCGATCCTGCGCAGATCACGATTCAGATTGGTGATCAGATCGTCTGCCGCCGGGGCGCCGCAAGTTCCTACGACGAAAGCCGAGCGCATGACGCTCTGGCTGAGCGGCAATGTGAAATTCGTATCGTGTTGAACCAAGGCAGTAAATCGGTCCGGTTTCTCACCACCGATCTGACTCGCGAGTATGTTCGCATCAATGCGGACTACTCAACCTAGAGGGTCGCGACGAAAGGCCTCACAAAGGAATTAACTATCCTTCGTGGGCAAGAATTGCGAATCTACGGTATCCGTAAGCGATTTTCTGACCCGGACTACAGCATCTGCCTGATGGCGAGCCACCGGTTCAAAACGATAACAATGGATCAACCCCAACGCGAAGGAGCGCAACGGCAGGCGCTGGTAACTCCCCATAACCGGCCAGCGTCTGCCACTCCTGTAACCCCTGAGCACTAAACGATTTAGTTGGTCTCGGACTTCTGATTCGGAAAGAAAGTTCCGCCCGCCAGTACCGTCTCTACGGCCAAAACCAGGTCCCGGGCCGCATCTCCCTTGGCCACTGCGCCTCGAATTCCTTCCGCCTTGAAGTGTCGATAAACGTCCTTCTCCAGATGCAGGGAGAATAATATGACCGGGATTGCTGGTTGCTCTCTCGTGATTTTTGTGGCCGCGTCCAGACCGTTCATCACCGGCATGGAAATGTCCATGATGATGACGTCGGGTTGAAACTTCAGAGTTTTTTCAATCGCTTCCTGGCCATTGTTGGCCTCGGCGCAAACGCTCCATCCCGGCTTACCTTCCAGCAGGTTACGGATTCCCAGCCGCATTACTTCATGATCGTCGGCGATCAGGAGCCGCACCGGGGGATGTAGCGAACCATTCACAGGCTTTGGTTCATTGCTCATGACACTTCCGATCTCTTGGACATACGTTCAGGCACCCTTGGACACAAATCTCAAACGCTTTGTTGACACGAATCGCGTCACGGGGCCAGATTAAAATTTTAGGTTGCACAAGGATAGCTTCGCCCAATCCGGCAGGCAATGGCTCAGTAGTGCGTCGGGTGGCACCAAAGTGTTAAGGAAAATCCTTAGTCCTGTTCGCGCAGCAAGACCGAAAGCGGGCGATCCTGTATCTTTACCAGTCGGGTTCGTTATTTTCAGCAAGCACACCTGAGTCAACTCGAGCACAAGAGGCAAATACTCAATGAAGAGCACGTATCTTCGCGCTGCCGCATTCGCCGTTGCTTTCCTGCTATGCGCTTCCGCATCATTCTTGCCGGCTCAAACCCAAGCAGCGGCCGATCTGATCATTCGCAACGCAAAAATATGGACGGTGGATAAAAATCAGCCGACGGCACAGGCGGTCGCAGTGCTCGGCGACCGGATCGTTGCCGTGGGTTCTAACGAGTCGGTTGAGACCTGGCGTGGCGCGCACACGCAGACGATCGACGCGTCCGGCAAATTGCTCTTGCCCGGTTTCAACGACTCGCACGTGCATTTTGTGGATGGCGGCCTGTCACTGGACGGGGTGCAGTTGAATGACGCCACCAGCGCCGTCGAATTCGCTCGTCGCATCGGTGAAAAGGCAAAGAGCAAACCCAAGGGGGAATGGCTGAAGGGCGGAGACTGGGACGAAACCAAGTGGACGCCCGCGACCATGCCCACCAAGGAACTGATCGATCCTCTGACACCAGACACGCCGGTATTCATCAGCCGCTACGACGGGCACATGGCTCTGGCTAATTCGGTCACCTTGCGGTTGGCCGGCATCACCGCTCAGACTCCCGACCCCCCAGGCGGCGTGATTGTTCGCGATGCGCAAGGCAATCCCACTGGCGCGCTGAAAGACGCAGCCATGGACTACGTCTTCAAAATCACTCCGGCACTCTCGCACGATGAGCGCCTGCGCGCGGTGCGGCGGGCCCTCGCTCATGCTGCCTCGCTCGGCGTTACCAGCGTGCAACACATGAATCCGGACTACGCCGACATCGCCGTCTACTCTGAGTTGCTGGAGCGCGGCGAGTTGATCACTCGCATCTACGCCGCGCCGTTGATTCCTGGAGTCGACGATCAGGTAAAGATCGGGATCCGGCACTCGTTCGGGGGGCCCTATCTCCGCATCGGCGCGCTCAAGGCCTATGCGGATGGCTCTCTGGGTTCGGGCACCGCATATTTTTTTGATCCCTTCAACAATGCACCCAACAACCGGGGACTCCTCTCCGACGAAATGCATCCGGTGTCGCTGATGCAAGACCGAATGATGAAGGCGGATACGGCGGGTTTGCAGATCTGCACGCACGCCATCGGCGACCAGGGCATTTCCATCATTCTCGATCTTTACAGCGAAGTCACGAAAGCTCACGGCGACCGCGACCGCCGCTTTCGAATTGAGCACGCGCAGCACATGGCGGCCAAAGATTTCGACCGATTTGCGCAACTGCACGTCATCGCCTCGATGCAGCCTTATCATGCAATCGACGATGGGCGCTGGGCTGAAGAACGCATCGGCCACGACCGTGCCAGCCGCACCTATGCGTTCCGCACCTTCCTGGAACACGGTGTACGACTTGCCTTCGGCACCGATTGGAATGTTGCCCCGCTCAATCCGATGTTTGGACTTTATGCCGCTGTTACTCGTGCAACCCTCGACGGCAAAAATCCTGACGGATGGTTTCCCGAGCAGAAGCTCACGGTTGCGGAAGCGGTGGAGGCTTACACCATGGGTTCTGCGTATGCGGAATTCCAGGACAAAGACAAAGGCTCGATCACGCCGGGCAAACTGGCGGATATGGTCTTGCTCAGCGACGACATTTTCGCCATTCCTCCCGCCAAGATTCGCGATGTCAAAGTTACCAGGACCTGGTTGGGCGGGAAGTTGATCTGGGATGCGTCGAAGACATCCCGATGAGATGGAGCGCTAAAATTTCTTAGCGCAGGCAATTGCAGCACTAAATAGGTACTCGTGTCCGTTTCGGGCCAAATTCCTCCGGGCAAATTGGTTTTGCACAGACCAAGATGTACCAACGGCTATCTTGACATCGTTTCATTTGCAGCGTAACTTCCATTAAGTTTTTCTAATGCTCAGCGCGACGGTCTGAAATCCGCGTCTGTAGCCACTTCCAGTCCGTTCACGACTGCAGGCAGCGACGCCAAACCTTTTGGCGGGGTCGAAACGGCAGAATCAAAAAGTCGCGCCTCTCCCTGGTGGTAAGAACTGGCTCCGGGCCAGGAGTTTCTTCGCGTGCATGGAGGTGGAGTGTGAAACGAGTAAGTTTGATGGGAGTTGCCGGTCTTGCTCTGACCGTTATCTTCAGCTCAGGTATTGTTGCGGCTCAGCACGATCCGGGTCCGCGTGCAGGGGCCCCGGGGGCGGGTGGCGTACTACCCGGCCTCAGTCCCGAATTACAAAGATTCTTCAATGACGCCCTGGTCGATTTCATGGAGATCGATTCGGTCAGCGGAAGTGTTTCCGGAGAAGCGGGATCGGGATTGGGCCCGACCTTTAACGGAAATAGTTGCGCCCAGTGTCATGCCCATCCGGCAGCAGGCGGAAGCAGTCCAGCTTTGAATCCACAGGTTGCGCTGGGCAACCTTGATGGGGCGCGCAACACTGTCCCGTCCTTTATTACCAGCGACGGACCGGTGCGGGAGGCGCGATTCATAAAAAATCCTGACGGCTCGCTGGATGGCGGCGTCCACGGCCTGTATACGATCATGGGGCGAACCGACGCGGAGGGTTGCACTCTGGCGCAGCCGAATTTCGCGCAGCAACTGGCCGCGCATAACGTGATTTTTCGTATTCCAACTCCAACTTTCGGACTGGGCCTGGTAGAAGCTACTCCAGATTCCACACTACAAGCCAACCTGGCAGCCAACCAGCGGATCAAGTCTCAACTGGGAATTAGGGGCACGCTTAACAGCAGCGGCAATGACGGTACTGTCACTCGCTTCGGCTGGAAGGCGCAGAACAAATCGCTGATGATCTTCGCGGGCGAAGCTTATAACGTTGAGCAGGGAGTATCGAACGAGGCTTTCGGCAACGAGCGGGCCGCGGTTGCGGGCTGCGTTTACAACGGATCCCCCGAGGACGCCACGAAAATGGACGACAACGGGAATCCGATGGGGTCGGCCGCGGCCATGTCATCCGATCTGGTGAACTTTGCCGCTTTTATGCGACTCTCGGCTCCTCCGGCACCGGCGGCGATGTCCGCTTCGGCGACGAATGGCGCCAATTTGTTCAACGCGGTTGGCTGCGCACTTTGCCACACCGCCACTCTGACGACGGGAATGTCGAAATTCGCAGGAATGTCGAACGTTGCCTACCATCCTTACTCCGACTTCGCCCTCCATCACATGGGCGGCCGCTTGTCGGACGGCATCAACCAGGGGGTTGCTGGTCCCGACCAGTTCCGTACCGCTCCACTCTGGGGTGTCGGCCAGCGGCTGTTCTTCCTGCACGATGGACGAACGTCGGACCTGTTGCAGGCCATCGAAGATCACCTTTCAAACGATTGCGTCAACGGACAGACTCGTAATTCTTTTGGCCAAACATCCAGCAGCCAAAGCTGCGGGTCGGAAGCGAACAGTGTGATTCGCAGATTTAATTCCTTGAACCGATCACAGATGCAGGACGTGCTGAATTTCCTGCGCTCGCTCTAACGTGGCTGCGGGTCTATCCCTGGATCGCGGAGGGCTTTGGTGAAGCTCTCCGCGATTCGTTCCGCTTTTTCTTCTCCTTCTCCCTGGATTGTCATTGTTTTTTTGTCGATCTTGACTCCACTGTGGGGGCAGAGCGCAGCCTGCGCGCCTGCGCCTGAGATCCGCGCACAGCTGGAAAAGACGACAGTTGTCGTCTCCGCGCCCTCTGATTTTGATCGAGGTATTTCTCCACTGCTCGAGCTTCGCCAACGCTTCCCAAATGATTTGTGGGTCAATGAAAAATACCAGGACGCGGTGCAGCAGTTCGGAATCGAGGGGCACTTGAGAAAGTTGACGGAAGAGTACCAAGTCCTCTCCATGCAGCATCCCGATGACTTGATTTTTAGCTATCTCTATGCGCGCAGCCTGATGGGGCGAAACACTCCGTCCGCAATTCAACAAATGAATGACCTGCTGGCCGCGCAGCCGAATTTTGCTCCGATTCATGCTTCTCTGGCCGAAATCTATGCCTCGGACACATTTCATGACGCGGCTAAAGAGAAAATCGAACGCGAACGTTTTTTGGAACTCTGCCCCGAATCCTCCGGAAGTCATCCGGTTCTTCAGCGCCGGCCGTCGGGTCTGCCACAACCGAGTCCGCTGATCGAGCAGGCGGAGCGGCGGTTAGCGGAGCATCACCCCGAACACGCGGCGGATATGGCAATGGAGGGAATTCGGGATGACGAATGGCGTCTGCAACGAATTCGCCCGTTCGACTGGTACAGTGTCGATTTCAAACGTCAGGCTCAGCGCGACCTGCAGTCTAAATATTGGAGGATGTGGAGCATCCAGGTTCGCTGCGCCCGTCTGGCCGGTCGAACCGAAGAAGCGGACAAACTTCTGGCGGTGATGGACCAACGCACAGCGGCCTTACGAGCAGATCGAGATCCAGTCTATTGGGACGCCCTCGTGGCGTTGTCAAGTTTGTATCAGGAGGCAAACCAGAAAGATTTGGCAACGAAGAATCTGAACTTGATGCAGGCCTACCTGGCGGCACACCCTGACCCATCCCGAACAGCCCAGCTTGCACTCTTGCGCCAGAAAGTTGAAGCCGGCAATAAATGATCGCGGATAGGCAGATTATTTCGAATGCGATTCGGGTCGAAGCAAATCGTCCAGAGTCTCCCGTCGCCGGATGACTTTGACGGACTTGCCATCCACCAGGATTTCAGCAGGCTTAAGCCGGGAGTTGTAATTAGAGGCGAGCGCCATTCCATAGGCTCCGGTATCGAGAATCGCGAGCAAAGAACTTTCATTGACCACCGGCATCTGCCGTCCGCGAGCGAGAAAGTCGCCACTCTCACAAATCGGGCCAACCACATCGACGGTTTCGTGCCGCGCCACGCTGGCATCCACACTTACCGGAATGATCTCGTGATAGGCGTCGTAGAGCGACGGCCGCAGCAGATCGTTCATGGCAGCATCCACTACCAGAAATTGTTTGGGACCATTCGTCTTTCGGTACAGAACACGAGTGAGAAGAGCGCCCGCCGGACCCACGATGGCGCGTCCCGGTTCGAGCAGCAAGTGAACCTTTAGCCTGCGTAACGGACGCAACAGGGCGGCCGCATATTCATTAATCTGATCGCTGAATGCCTCGCCCGGCGCATCCTTGTACGCGATACCCAGCCCGCCGCCCGCGTCCACGTACTCAATTCGATGACCATCTTCCTGGAGCGTTCGCACCAGTTCGGCCACCCGCTCCATGGTTTCGGAAAAGGGGCGGACATCGGTGATTTGAGAGCCGATGTGTACGCTCACGCCTGACACTCGCAGATATTTGCTGCCCGATGCCTGGGCGTACAACTTTCTGGCCTTGCCAAGCGGAATTCCAAATTTATGCTGCTGCAGACCGGTGGAAATGTAAGGATGAGTATTCGCGGGAACATCAGGATTCACCCGAAAAGCGATCGCCGCCCTCTTCCGCGTCCGGGCGGCACATTCGGTAAGTTGCCACAGTTCGGCTTCGCTCTCGACGTTAAACAGCATCACTCCGGCTTTTAATGCCGCCTGCATCTCGTCGGGTGTTTTTCCAACGCCCGAAAACACAACTCTCCCTGCCGCTCGCCGGTTCACACGCAGGACCCGTTCCAGCTCTCCGCCGGAGACCACGTCAAAGCCGCAGCCCTTCTCCGCAAGCAGGCGAAGGATCGAAAGATTTGAGTTTGCTTTTACCGAGTAGCAAATGGTGTGAGGAACTTTGCGGAATGCCTGATCGAATGTGGCCATCCGCTCGCGAATGGTGGATGCGGAATAAACGTAAAGCGGAGTTCCGTATCGCTCCGCCAGCGTTTCCAATGAGACCTCATCGCAGTGAAGTGTGGAACCGACCGGGCGTCGCCGAAGAATACCTCTTTTTATTTCGCGGTACGAAAAGGCCGGGGGACGGCCTGGGCTGCGGTTCGCGGCTGGGATCACTTGGATTTGGGTTCGCCTTTCACTCGCAATACCGTCGAAATAACCAATAAAAATGCTGGTCTCGAGAGATTCTGTGCTTGACTATGGCCTTGTATCTGTCCTAGAATAGAACCCATGAGGCTACCTCGCCGCTCCGTCGTAAGCGTCTATGTCCGCCATTCTGGTTCGTGTCCGTTTGCCGACAAACCCTTCTACCACGCATGTCAGTGTGCGAAATGGCTTCGCTATTCCCGAGCCGGCAAACAGTACAAGCTGCCGGCCAACACGCGAACCTGGAGTATAGCGGAAGCAGCAGCGGCAGAATTACAAGCAAAGCTCGATGCCGGTGATCTTCCATATACGGCACCATCGACGGAGAAAACTATCAAGGAGCACGTCGAAACATATCTCCTCGGCAAGCGTTCAGTTGCCGGCGAAGAAACACTCCGCAAAACCACACAGCAGCTACGCCGCTTCGAGGCTTTCATGGCCGGCCGCGGCAAGCTGTACCCTCGGGAGATCACTCCTACCGATTGCATTGAATACCGTGCCGACTGGAAAACCTGGGGAGATATTACGGCGGCGAAGGCGCAAAGCACTCTCAAAGGCTTCTTGAAGTCTTGTTGCCGGGAGAATCGCGTGGATTTGCTGGATGCTCTCGGCACCATCAAACTTACGAAAGAAGGGAAGCAGCGCCGAAAGCCTAAACCGTACACCGAGGAGGAAATCAAGCTCTTACTCGCGCAAGTTCCCAAAACCTTCCCAGACGCCGAGAAAGCGCAGAAGGTATCCGCGGCCATCAAATTTATGATTGCGACCGGCGTTGCCGTGCGCGATACCGTCCAGCTTGAGAAAACATCTCTCCGTGACGGATGGCTGAGACTCAATCGGCAAAAGACTGACGAGGCCGTTGTTCAAAGGCTGGACCCAGGTCTACACCAAGAATTACAGAAGGTGCTGAACGGCAATCCGCGTTACGTGTTCTGGGATGGCAAAATGATGCCGACGTCAGCCACGGCGGCTTGGCAGCGCGAGATCGGTGCGGTGATGAAAGACGCCGGCCTCTACATCAAAGGGAACGTCTGTCATCGGTTCAGGGACACAGCCACGGATTTTTGGCTGGGTGCCGGATGCTCAATCAACGAAATAGCCGGAATGCTCGGGGATAAACCCGCGGCCGTCCAGAAACACTACGCGGATATGATCTCGAAACGCATGGAAGACCGGCTTGCGAAACTGCCGGTCAGGACGTGGTGATGACAGGAGGCACGCCAGCGGCAACCAGCTTTTGGGCCTCGTCGGGATATAAGCGAAAAAAGTGATCACAGTCGAAGCTGTAAACCCTTCCACCGTTGTCCACACGCCACCAGAAAAGTTTCTCACGTCTCGCTTGACATACTTTGCAGTCACCTTGGAAAAACGATTTAGGGTCCATGATCGCGATTCTCCTTTAGGCCGTAGTGTACCAAACTAGTTAACCGGAAAGAAAAGGCGAATACCGCTTTGGCATGATGCCGTCCAGGAGGAGAGGCTCTGATAAAATTCCCACGAATTAAGGAGCCACCCATGCGAATCGCTTTCGCCACTTTGTCATTCGCTCTGCTTATAGGATTGCCCGCGCTCGCTGACGACTTACATGGTAACGAACTTTTGCCTAAGTGCGAGGCGGAGGTCAAAACAGGGGAAAAGACTATGCGAGAGTATCAAGGAAGTGCCTATTGCCAAGGATTGGTGCGGGGTGTTAATGGCGCGTCTCTCGATATTGATCCCCCCGAGCACGTAACACTCGATCAAGCGGCGAGAATTGTTCTGCTGTATCTTCAAGCCCACCCCGAGGAGTTGCAGAAGCCTGATTTCATTTTGGTACACGAAGCGTTGCACAAAGCCTTCCCTGCAAAGTCAAACTGAGGCCCGCCGCGCTCGCTATCGGACCGAGAGCGAAGCGGGCTGAACTACTGAAGCATCTTCTTCACAGCCGCCAATCCACCCCCGATTCCCAAGCCTTCGATTCCGCGGGTGATGATATGCGCTACAAAGGGGTGGGCTTTCGCGGCCGTCTCCAGCATTTCAATCGCTCCCGGCAGTCCACCAGGGGCGGCAAGAGTTGCCGTACCTGCGGCACCCATGGCCGGAGCTGCCGCTAAGACGGTGGCGGCTTTCTTCGGCATCGTGGCGACTTCTTTGTTGATCTCTGCCGGAGTCGTTTTCTTCCCCTGTTCCGCCGCACGTTTCATGGTGTCAGAGAACTTCTCTCCGTCTTTCGGTACGATGACGGTGTTTCCGACATCGTTGGTTTGCTTTCCGGACTGATCGGCGCTTCGGAAGGGGTTTTCATCTTCCCAAGCAACGTCGTCGGAGGTAGTGGCCGGGGTTGTGGGGGCTTCGTCGTCCCAAACTACATCTTTGTGATCCATGAATTTCTCCTTCGCCGTTCCCGGCCTCTGCGGTCTCCTGCAAAGGCCGATCGGCGGCGTGTTGGGTTAGATTGCGTTCGAAGATTTCGGCGCTTTAGCGGTGCCGTCGGTGAATTTCGACGTTCCGGTTGCGGCGCACGCTTCGTTGTAGGCCACGGCGTCGGCGTCATACTTCTTCTGCAATGACGCGACCGTGTGAGAACCATCTTCAATATCCTTCGGTATCTCGACGATCACCGGAGGATAGTTGTCTTTTGATTCATATTGAGTAGCCATATTGGGGTTTTCCTTTCTGCCGAGTGGCCGGCGGAATGAATTGCAAACTTTTTAGAGTTCGTCGTAAAGGCCGTAACGGTCGGCCTTCTCGGGGGTGGATACGGCGGGATTGGGGCCAAAGCCGTGCTCAAATTCCCATTGCCGTTGTCCGGCCTGTTTAGCCTCGGACGCCTCATCGTTCCGATGTTGCGCCCAATCCACATCCACGGCGTCGGGAAGATGAATACCTTGACCACGCATCTCTCTCACCATCCGTTCTTCGCGTTCGGCGGGTGTTTCTAGCGGGTGGCGGAGACGATTCATCTCCTCGATCTTGTCGGATTTCAGGTTTGCTGCCTGTCGTTGGAGCTGATGTAGCAAGGGGAAGATCTGGTTTGTGGCGACCATATCGAGCTGGTCGGAGTAGTGGCCGGCGTTTACGGCAACGGCAAGCTGCATCGAGAAGGGATCACGACCGAGGAGAGGAAAGATGTCCTTGGCTTCTATCCTCACACCGTCACACAGGACGGAAGAGAGCCATTGCGTTACAAGTTCAGCGGATGACTCGGAAAGATCAGCGTGGATAGCGCCGATGTTTCCGCCGTCTTCCACCTGAGTAATGCGGATCTTGAATACGTTCCAGGCATCGTGTCCGACTTGTTGGGCGGCCTTCTGTTGGAGAACTACGGGGATACCGGCGGTGAGTTTTGAGAGTTCGCAATATGCAATCACAAAGACTTTCTAGATCGGCGCCTGTTTTCCATCGGGAGCCGCGATGAGATTTTGTCGCTGTCGAAGGGGGTGAAAGTTGGGACCAACTGTTGGGAGCGCCAAACGACGCTAAGTACGGTTGGCCGGCGGGAGGAGTCGGGGAGTTTAACGATCTTGTGTTCTCGGTCTGCTTTCGGCATCGG
Source organism: Terriglobia bacterium (assembly GCA_963733545.1). Lineage (GTDB taxonomy): Bacteria > Acidobacteriota > Terriglobia > Terriglobales > Acidobacteriaceae > JAIQFF01. Next base: position 924,243 of record CAVTDQ010000006.1, on the reverse strand, counting down.
GAGTTTCGTCCTTTTTGACGGAGTGATAACGGCCGCATTGTTCACACCAGATACGGCCGGGGAGGCGGGGTGGAGGGGAGAAGCGGAGGGGAGGCGGGGAGAAAAGGGCTGAGAGAGTCATAGGGTGTCTTCCACATATTCGCCGTCCACCCAGCGGCCTTTACCGTGGTACGAGGAGTCGTCAAAGCCGAAGACCTGGCCGAAGCTTTCTTCCTCGAGACGGTCTATGAGAACTTGGCGGGCTCGTTCCTTTTGCCGGATAGCTTCGTCGAGGGAGATCCATCGGGCGTTCGTGAGGAGGGCTTCTTTGAGGCTCATGGGTGGGCGGTAAGGGTGGAGACGGGTGTCGAGAGGCTTTGGGTCATCCATCCTCTCGGCGTACTTCGATTCCGGCTTCGAAGGCACGGACTGAAGAACGGCGGCTTGGTGGAGGGCGAGTTTAAGTTTCCGGCTCATCGATTTTGCCTTTCTGCCCAACGGCGGGCGGCCTCGGCTTGCTCTTGCTGTTCTCGGAAATGGTCCCAATGGGCTTGGGGGTTGACCGGCCAGTCCGGACGGGAAAATGGGTCCCCTGTGACGTTGAGGGGATTTGGGTTTTGGTCCGGAACTGGAGGCTGTGGCTCCGGGATCGATGGCGGTTGGCAAGAAATTTCGGTGATTTCTGAGGTCTGGATCTTGTTGATTCCATTGGGGTGATTTTTGCCCTCGTTTGCTACAAGGCGATTTAAGACACGATCGTCATTTCCTTGACCCGCAGCATGGCCGGAGGGTAGTGGGGCTAGAATCCGCTCCTGGCGTGGCTTTCCGGCTGAGATCCAATTGGTAAGGCTGTCGGTGTGGTCGCCGGGACGGGTAAGGAAGGCGGCGCGATCGGCAGGAGGGAGGGAATGGAAGAGAGTCTCCTCAGGGTCTACGCCGGAGGCTGAGGCTGAGGCGGCGTCGTTCCAGCCTTTAAGGAAGGCGTCATACTCCCGGCCGTACCGGTAACGGACTTGGCGATTGGTGATTTTGGCTTTCTGGGCGGCCTCGGGGTGGGGTAGGCCGGACTGGCGGAGGCGGAAATAGCGGTCTTTTTTGGTCATTTTGGGCTCTTTGGGGTGGAAAAAGCATTCCTTGGGTTCGCCCGGGTGCCGGTACAGGGAGCATGGGGCGCACCCCGCCGGCCTCCGTAATCTGAAACAAGTAACTCCATGCCTCCCGCCGCCTCCGACGAACGCGCTCCGCGCATCCCGTCGAGTCGCGGCGCAGATTCCAAGGGGCTTAACGGGCTGCCGTCCGAGGGGCCTTCGAATCAGGACGGTAGAGGTTCTCGCCGTGGACCAGGCGGGGTTTACGGCGTAGGCCCATCAGGTCTCCAGGTCTACGGTGCGGTCTACGGTGTAGGTCTACGCTTGACGCTCTGCTCGGGTCCACAACGGACCCGGACGAGTGTTGATAACACAGAGGTTGGTGGGAGCTGGGATAGAAGTCTGTGCTTTTTAGGGGTGGATGTTTACTAAAGAGTTAATAATTATGGCGTACACACGAATTACGGGGCGGGCGGTGGCAGGTACTGTTTAGGCGGCGATGCGATGCTCTGCAAGGAATCTCTCTAAGACAGTCCGCGGGATTCGGAGAACGCGATAGCGTCTCTTGCGGCCGGTCTTTCTACCGACAAGCTCCGGTGATCCCAGGTCTATGACTCCTGGAAGATCACCGAAATGCCGGAGAACGAAGTCTTCCCCAGCCTTGAGGTAGTCGGCCACTTCGCGGACTGTGAGGAGCTCGGGCATGGTTAGTTTTCGCTTACGTCCGACTCATCCAGAAAGCCGTCAGCAACGGCTTCCTCTTGGCTCTCGTAGTGACTCTTCCAAGCGCGGGAGCCGGTGTACTGTGTCTGGTTCTTCCGGGCTCTCTTGTCCTGCAGGCTCTCTTCAAAGCCGGACTTCACCATGAGGTTGTAGACGTTCAGTTCTCGCCATTCGCCGTCTTCGTTCTTCAAGCGGGCGCACTTCTGAAACTTGTGATTGAACCGGTAAGCGGCTTCTTCGCCGGACGGCTTGTAGACGTGGGCCTTGGCGTCGATCTTGAAGCCGGGAAATTCCGGGATCCATCGGCGCTCGGTTTCGGACTTGGCTTTCTTGAAACGCTTCGTCGCCGCGGCTTTGCCTTGGATAGTCTGTGACCGGACTACCGACCGAATGGCTGGGGTGGGTTTGGCGGCTTCTTCGACCTTTTCCAATCGGCGGGCCTCTTCGGAGCGGCGTTGCTTTTCGGCAAAGAGATGGCCCCAGATTAGTCGTTGCTGATTTTCGGTCCCCCATAGCTTGACGCCGGTGTAGATGGCGTAGAAGTCTTGAGTTTCTGTTGCGCCGGAGTCGAGGAGGGCGTTAACTTCGGATTTAAGTTGCAGGTAGACGGCTGCCTGGGCGGGATCGTTGTAATCGTACGTCATGGTTTGAGCCTTTTGAATGGGGGTGGATTCCGGCTGAGAAGGCCGGTTAAAACAAAAAGCCCGCCGCTCCCGGGCTCAATCGGGATCGACGGGCTGTCTTTTTAGGTGTTGGGTGCCTGTGTTAGCCACCCCGTCCGCAAGCGGTTCGGGACACCTGATAGGCCAAGCGCAGTGCTTCTCGGGTCACTGCCTTGGATCTTGTGGTGCTAATGTCGTTTTCCGAGAAGGAAAAGAGATTTGAGCCTATCTGACAACTGTCGATCGGAAACTATCCCCTCATAAGAGGGGTATTTTGTCTGTAAGTCGTTGAGAGAATGAAAAGGTCTCTCACTGATGCGTGTTTTCTCTGCAAGTCGTTGAGAGTTGGTGGAAGTTGTTGTAGCCCCTCACTAATACCCTTTTTCTCTGCAAGGTGTTGATAACCGGCAGAGCCCCTCACTAATGGGGATACTTGCCTTCAAGTCGTTGATTCTCGGCTGAGTCCCTCACTAATACCGGTTTTCTCTGCAAGTCGTTGAAGGACGGTGGAAGTCGTTGAAAACCTCCTCACATATCCCTCCGGATAAAATCTCCATTGGAATCAGCGGCTCTCATATAGTGTCCCCGCGTGGGCTAAGTCGTTGAAACTCGTAGCCCCTCATAGAGTGTGCGGGGATGGGCTAACGTGTTGATTCTCGGAGAGCCCCCTCATATAGTGTGCCGTTACAGGCTAACTCGTTCATTCCAGGTAGCCGGATCCGAAAACCCTCTCCCTAATAGCAGACACTCTAAGTCGTTGATTCCCGGTTGCCGGTCCCTCCCACTCTTTAGAAGGAATATTTGTTTGGACTAAGCATCCCCGGTCTTTAAACGAAATATCTCCGTCCGTTGCATCCCTCACGACCCGGGGGCGCCCTTCTTTTGGGTTTTAGCCTTGCCGTACGGCAAGACCAGTATGGATAAATACACGCACACCGCACACAAGCCCCACAGGCGCCGTGTGTGGGGTGTGTGTAGTGTGTTTTATAAACATACACATGCGCATGTATGGCTCACGGCCTTTAGAATCTTACACATGACTCTTTTTCATGTGTAGATCACACATGACGATTTGCGTCGGGGGTGTTTCAGAGTGCGTCGGAGAGCGTTTCACCCAATGTTTATGCGGGTCCGCGCTATGTCGGCCTCACTGTACCGGCCTATGTATGCCTCTAGCCCTTTAGAATCAACGCGGTTTTTTCATAAAATTTATCCGGGTCCGGAAGGAGGCACCGGACCCTAACCTTGTTGCCGGTCTGAATGCGGCAGTGGCTACCGGCAATCATGCCCCATTCCAGGCCCGCACCGCCATGGCACGGATGTGTGGCTGCCGACCACATCACGATTTCTTGATTGCCAGCGGGTCGCCGGTCCACTTGGCGCACGCGGGGCATGGTAGCTCTGGCCGGTCCACGCATTCATGCAACGGCTCCCGACCGTCCGGACCCAGGTCAACTGGTACCGGTGCCGGCGGTTTGCCTGGTGGTTTACGGGGTGGGCTTATGGGTCGCTTGGCAGGTGCCTTTGCCGGCGGCTCAACGGGCAGAGTTTCAGGACGTCTCTTGGGGGACAGGACAGTGGCTAGGGCGCTCTTCATCGCTAACTCCGGCGGCTCACATTGCGAATGGCCAGGTCCTTAGTCTCAATGGAATCAACAAAGGCGTCGATCAAATTTTAGCAATCGCAGATAACGAAGGTAACCTGAGGAGAAATCTTAAAGTCGTGTTGGGATGTGTCCTCGTGTTCTCATATAGTTGCCTCAATTTCCATGGATCTCATTTTGAGGCACTCTCGGAGGTACTTAACCCAAAGTGCTTCAAAATGAGAATAGGTGGCTGTCTGGTATAGACTCTGGCCTAGCAGGGTGTGTTTCTGGGGTCTTTTGGCGGATCGTTCGGTTGTATTCTCAGTAGGTTACGGATTCTTCTGGAAGCTTTATAGTTCGCCTTTGACCCGGATGGCAACCACGGTCTCGTCGTCGAAGGCGTCTTCGCCTCCGGAGTGTTCCGCGGCAGCTTTAAAGAGCGACTTCACAACACACTCGGCGGAAACGTCGACGCAGCCCGCGATAATCGCTTCCAGCCGCGTGCGTCCGAACATGTCGCCGGCGCGATTGCGGGCGTCCATGATTCCGTCGCTGAAAAACACAAACATGTCGCCAGGCTTGGCTTGAAAGACGAGTTCGTCATACTCAGCGTCGTCAAACAGGCCGAGCGGCAAGCCGGTGGCTTCAATCACTTCAATTTTTCCATCATGACAAAACAGCGGGCGCGGCAGTCCTGAGTTGGCAATTTTTACCGAGCGGTTACGATCGTCCCAGACCGCGTAAATCAAAGAGACGAACTGCCCTTCGATACGCCGTTCGCCCAGGGAAAAATTAACCGCGCGCAGCATTTCCGCCGGCCCCGGTTCCATGGGGGCGTGGGAGCGCAGGATTCCGCTGACCAGGGCAGCATAGATCGCAGCCGGAGCGCCTTTACCGCTCACATCGCCGATCACCATTCCCATGTGATCGAGCGAGTAATTGACGAAATCATAGAGGTCTCCGCCAATCGCGCGAGCGGGAGTGAACTTGGCCGCGACCTCGAGATTAGCGAGCTTGGGCAATGATTGCGGCAGCAGGCGAAACTGCAATTCGCGCGCCAGAGCTAAATCGCGTTCCAGACGCTTTTCCTGCCGGGCGATTTGCTCGTACAGCCGGGCATTTTCTATCGCGATCGCTACCTGCGCCGCCAGTGTGGTCACGGTACGTTTGTGATCTTCGGTGAAAAATCCCCGCTTGGTGTGTTCAAGATCCAGAACCCCAATAACTTTGTCCTTGTAGATCAAGGGGACTGCCATTTCCGAACGTGTTTCCGGATTCAGCAGGATGTAGCGCGGATCTTTGCTTACATCCGGTACCAGCACGGGCTGCTGGTGGCGCGCAGCGTAGCCAACCAGGCCGTCGCCCAGGGGAACGTCGTGTTTCAGCTGTATATTTTCCTGAAAACGCAGCGAGAAACGGTGCTGCAATTTCTCACCCGCTGCGTCAACCAGCAGGATGCTGAACATCTGGTAGTCAATCAGCCGGCTGAGCAATTCGGCAATGCGTTTGAGCAATTCGTCGACGTTCAGAATTGAAGTCAGCTCACGCGCGATTTCGTTCAGCAAAACCAGGGTTCGAGCCTGACGGGTGGTACGTGTGTGCAGCCGGGCGTTCTCGATGCCCACTGCCATACGGGAACCAATCAGCGTCAGCAAGCGCTTGTGTTCTTCGGTGAAGCGTCCGGCTTCGTGTGTCTCCAGATTCAGCACCCCGATGACGCGATTTTTGACGATGAGCGGAATCGCCAGCTCGGAATGCACATTGGGCGCAGCGGAAATATATTCCGGATGCTTGGAGACGTCGTCTATCAGGATGGCTTCGCGCTGCAGCGCGGCCTGGCCGGTCACGCCTTCGCCGATCTTGATTTTTATCCGCTCCGCAACTTCGCGGGCGTACCCCACCTGGAAACGAATGCGAAGGTCTTGAGCTTTTTCATTCACCAAGAGAATGGCGAAAATCTCGTAGTCGATGACTTTCCGCACCAGTTCTGCCACGCGCCGCAGCGTAGTGTCCAGATCGAGAGTCGTATTAACGACATCCGCCACCTCAAGAAGAAGCGGTTCGACTTTCGACTGGTCGGATTGTGTGACAGCGGTTTCCACGACCCTCAATGATAACAGCCGGTACGCTGTGAATTGTTGCAGCCGTACCCGCTGAAACAACCGGTCGATTCATCTGCTAACCGCGGTTTGTGGAAATCGCAGCCATGCGCCGGGAAGTAGCTCAAGGCTCGCGCGGAACCACGCAAATATCGGGGAGGTTGCGATATTTTTCGGCGTAGTCCAGGCCATAGCCGACCACGAATTCGTCGGGAATGCTGAAACCTACGTAGTCCGCGGTGATCGGCATTTTCCGGCGGGAGGGTTTGTCCAGCAGGGCGGCAATTCGCAACGACTTTGGCTGGCGCGCCATGAGCATCTTTTTCAGATACGTCAACGTCAGCCCGGTATCAAGAATGTCTTCGATCAGGATGACATTCTTGCCGATCATCGATTGATCCATGTCTTTGGTCAAACGCACTTCGCCAGTTGAGTCCCATCCTGACTTCAGTTCCTGGGCGGGACTTGGCCGGTTGCCGTAGCTCGAGACCCCGATAAAGTCAAAGGTGGCATCAATCTTCAATTGCCGCGACAAATCGCTCAGGAAAATTGCCGCGCCTTTCAGCACACCTAAAAGGATTACCGACTGACCAGCATAGTCGCGGTTGATGTCGGCGCCCATTTCCATTACACGCTGGGCGATTTGTTCACGCGAAATAAGGACGTTCAACTCAGCCATGGCGATTCATATTAAACTAAAGCTGTGCGTAAATAATCTGCGGTATTTTTTTCAAACCCGCAGGCGAATTATCTAAAACCATGAATCTTAATGGCGTCAAACTTACCTGGCTGGGCCATGCAACTTTTCGAATCGAAACTCCGGAGGGCAAGACCATCCTCGTGGATCCCTGGGTGATGGGGAATCCCAAATGCCCCACGAAAGAAAAAGACATTAAGAAACTGGATGTCATGCTCTGCACTCATGGTCATTTCGACCACATCGGAGACGCGGTTGAAATCGCAAAAAAGCATACCCCTGCCGTGGTCGCGATTCCTGAGCTTGCCCATTGGCTGGGAAAAAAAGGCGTAAAGAAAATTTCAGAGATGAACAAGGGCGGCACCCAGTCAATCGGTGACATCAAGGTCACCATGGTGCACGCCGACCACTCGTGCGGCATCACGGATGGTGACGAGATTGTCTACGGTGGCGAGGCTTGCGGATACGTAATCGAATTTTCCAATGGACTGAAGATTTACCACGCCGGCGACACCAATGTCTTCGGCGATATGGCGATCATTCGTGAACTGTACGCGCCGCAAATTGCCATGATTCCGATTGGCGACCATTACACCATGTCGCCGCGCGAAGCGGCCTACGCCTGCAAACTGCTCAAGCCGGAAACGGTCATCCCGATGCACTTTGGAACCTTTCCCGTGCTGACCGGAAAACCTGGCGATCTGGAAAAGCTGACGCCGGGCCTCGAGGTCGTGGAAATGAAGCCGGGCGTAACCCTGTCCTAGAAATCGCTGTCCGGGAAAAAAGGAGATTGTGTGCCTCAGAACGATATGAATGCTGCCTGGCGCATGGGCGGAATCACCGTTGGCGCCGTCGAAGATTACATTTACTCCCTGCTTCCTCCGCGCGATGAGGTGCTGACGGAAATTGAAACGCAGGCTGCCCAGCGGAAGATTCCCATCGTCGGCCCGGCTGTCGGTCGCATCTTGTACCAACTGGCCCTGATGATCAACGCCAAAACGGTTTTTGAACTGGGTTCGGCGATCGGGTATTCGACCATCTGGTGGGCGCGGGCGGTGGGAGAAAGCGGCCGCGTGATTTATACCGATGGTGACCGTAAGAAAGCTGACGAAGCCCGCGGCTATTTCGAGCGTGCCGGAGTCGCCAAACAGATCGCAATCAAAACCGGCGACGCGCTGGAATTAATATCGGAAGAAAAACAGCAGTTCGACATCGTCTTCAACGACATCGACAAAGAAGATTATCCCCGTGTGCTGAAGCTGGCATTGCCCCGGCTTCGCAAAGGCGGCTTATTCGTAACCGACAACGTTTTGTGGAGCGGAAAAGTGGCGCAGGAAGATCCGACTGAAGCGTCAACTAAAGCGATTCTGGAATTCAACCGGATGCTCTACGCCTCGAAAGATCTGTTCACGACGATATTGCCCATCCGCGACGGGGTCGCCGTAGCCATAAAAAAATAACTGAGAACCGGGAACTCTGAACTGAAAGCTGGTTTTATTTTAACAGTTCTTTGTTTTATGAATCTCAGCGAAGATTAAATCGACTTCACCGGTAACACCGTCAAGTCCTCCACCAATCCAACTTCCTTTTGAAGGAACGGCTCAGCGTAAGTTACCCCGCCTAACATGCCGTAAAAGCGGGCCATCGCCTCGGTCCGCGAACGGATCTCGGCACGGGCCGGGAAAATATTTTTGCCTTCTTCCTGGTCGCTGAACTGCGTGGTGTAAGCCATCAGCGCTTCCAGGCGAGCTTCAAATTGATCGGTGATATCAACTACGAAGGTGGGCCGCACGTCGTAATAAAGGGTAGCGTAGACAATCTTGAATGGCCGATGCGGAGCCAGTTCGCAAATCTGCCGGCCGTCGGCAGGCTCCTTCAAATCAGCGCCGACATTCAGCTTCTTGAGCCCGGCCAGGAAACAGGCTTCGTATCCCAGGATGGAAGCGGTGTAGTGGTCCGGATGCCGCCCTTTCCAGTAAGGCAGTATGACCACTCGCGGTCGCTGCTGGCGCAGTACGCGGGCTACTTTTAACCGGTTTTCCCAGGTGTTCTCGACGCGGCCGTCGGGAATGTCCAACGCCAAACGCCAGGAAGTGCGCAATATTTTTGCCGCGTCCGCGGCCTCGCGAGCGCGATCTTCCGCGCTGCCTCGCGTTCCCATTTCCCCCCGCGTCAGATCGAGAATGCCGGTGCGATGGCCGCGCTGTGCCATCTTCAGAAGAGTGCCGCCGCAAGTCTGCTCCACGTCATCACGGTGGGCGGCCAGGGCCAGAATATCGAGTGGAAGGTTTTCCATCACAGGAGCGCCATTTCGTTTGGCATTCTACAGTACCCTCGCCAGGGACATTCCCGCCAGCGCTGCTGCCAGGCAAAGAATATTGTTGCCTAGAAAATTGCTGAACATCAGCAGCCATCTTCCTTGCTCGAAGTAAGCCATGCATTCGAAGGCATAGCCGGAAAACGTGGTAAAAGACCCGCAGAATCCAACCACGATCAGTAGGCGCCAGCGGGGATCGACCAACGCCCGCTGCACCGTCCAAATCAGAAAGAAGCCGGCCAGCAGGCTGCCGGAAACATTGATGATCAAGGTGCCGTAGGGGAACTCGGAAGCGGTGACTCTGGCCGCGAAGCGGCTCAGAAAATAGCGGGCATTCGCTCCCGCAATTGCTCCAAGAGATATCACGAGGATGTTGAGCACGATGGGAACTCTCCTACGTAGATTGGTAGGAGTTATCAGCCCTTTGCGGGCGGTTGTGGCGAACCCCATCGCCGTAACGTAATTCTATTTGATGTCAGCTCATATTCGCTCCGCGCAGGATCCTTACCGGCCTGACGGCTGGTCAGGATGACGTCTCTTCTTTTGTGAATTCATCGAAGATGACAGTCCATTACTTTTTCCGCTCTACCAGAAAGCGCGCCAGATGCTTGAGCACATCGGCCCGCGTGCCGAAGCTGTCCAGCGCCGCCAGAGCCGAGTCCACAAGCGCGCGTCCCTTTTTTTAACGATTCGTCAACTCCGAATAATGCCGGATATGTGGCTTTCTCCGCCGCCGTGTCTTTCCCAGCGGTTTTGCCCAATTGTTCGGACGTCTGGGTCACGTCCAGTACGTCGTCCACGATCTGGAAAGCCAGACCGATGGATTGACCGAATGATCGCAGCTTGCCAATGGCTTCGTCGCCTGCTCCGGCATAGAGTCCTCCGCTGACCACGCTGGCGCCAATCAGAGCCGCGGTCTTCGAACGATGAATGTATTCGAGCGTATCCGGGTCGGGTCGGGTGTGTTCGGCTTCAAGGTCTACGACCTGGCCTCCGATCATGCCTTCGATGGTGCCGGTGCCGTGCGCGATTTCTTCAATGATCCGAACCCGGGCTTCGGCCGGGCATCGTAGCCGGGAGAGAACTTCATACGCCTGGGTCTGCAGAGCATCGCCCGCCAGAATCGCAATCGCTTCGCCGAAAACTTTATGGCTGGTTGGACGCCCCCGCCTCAAATCATCATTGTCGAGCGCGGGCAAGTCGTCGTGGATCAGCGAATAAGTGTGCAGCATCTCTAATGCCGCGCCTAGTTCCTCGATTCCCGCGGGAAGAGAGCCGGCGATCATGCGCCCAGCCTCCATACAAAGGATAGGCCGCAGGCGTTTGCCCCCCGCGAACACGCTGTGGCGCATGGCCTTGTGGATCGAAACCGGGTGTACCGTGGCCGCCGGCAGCAGACGCTCCAGCGCGGCGTCAGTGGCCGCCTGTCCCTGCTCCAGAGTCTGATTGAGCATGCGGCTGAGTATAACAAGCGAGGTCAGCGCACTTCGGAGACGGATTTTTGTGCCGTCCAGAAGCGCGTGATGTCTTCGAGGGTGCGGCCCTTGGTTTCAGGCACCAGCCAGAGCACGCACAGCAAGTTGAGCAACGCAGCCGCGCTAAAACACCAGAATGTGCCATCGCCGCCCAGGTGTTTCTGCATTAAAGGAAAGCTTTGATTGCCCAGGTACCCAACCACCCACAGAGCGGTGGTGGCAATGGACATGGCGCGTCCGCGAACCTTCGTGGGATAAATCTCGGAAATGATAACCCAGCAAGCCACGCCGTTTCCGAAGGCGTGACCGGCAACGAAAGTCATCACGAAAATCAGCACCGCCAGTCCACTGCCGTGCACGTGATAAAACCAGCCGACCATGGCGAAGGAAATGGTTTGCAGCAACGTGCCCATGAGAATCAGCTTTTTGCGTCCGGAAAGATCCACCAGCCACAGCGCGAAAAGTGTGAATACCAGATTCACCAGGCTGACCAGCACGGATTGGAAGAATGCATCACTGGTCGCGGTCCCCGCTGACCTGAAAATTTCCGGCAGAAAGGAAAAAAGCGGAGTGATGCCGCTGAGCTGCGAAAATCCTGCGAGCATGATGCCGATCAGTAGAGGCCGCCGGAAAGTGGTGAAGAGTTCCGATACATGACCTTCTTCCAGAATCAGGGATTCCTGAATCTGGGAGGCTTCAATCAGCGCGGTTTCACGGTCGTTTATTTTCGAGAGCACTGCGAGCGCGTCGTCGCGCCGGCCCATCTTCATCAACCATCGGGGACTCTCGACCGCCGGAATAATCGTCAGCCCGAACAACAGCGCCGGAATCACTCCCACAAAAAACATCCAGCGCCAGCCCACGGTGGTGTTCCAGGTTTCATCCCCCATGCGCTGGATCAGCATGTTGACGAAAACCGCGGCCAGTATGCCGAGCACAATCCCTAATTGATAAAGCGTTACCAGGCGGCCCCGCAATTTCGCCGGGGCGATTTCAGCGATGTACATCGGCGCGATGATCGAAGCCGCTCCGATTCCCAGGCCCCCGATCAATCTCCACAAGACAAACTGGGCCAGGCTGCCCGCGAACCACATTCCGATCGACGATAAAGCAAAACATCCGGCACAAAGAGCCAGGCCTTTTTTCAGACCGATGCGATCGACCACCGTGCCTGCACCGGCGGCGCCGATGGTGCATCCGATGAGGGCGCATCCGGCGGCCCAGCCGATACCAGCCGCATCCAGCCTGAAGCAAAGAGCTAAATAATGGATTGCGCCGCTGATGACGATGTTGTCATAACCGAACAACAGGCCGCCAAGAGCGGAGACCGAGGCGGCGATAATCAGTGGGCGCTTTTTGGATGACAGGGAGGCGCCAGGCGCAGAATTCAAGATATTCCGCCTCGCTCAACCTTGGGCCGGGCGGACGAGCCAGACGAAACGCCAGCGAAGTTTTTGGCATCCGCACTGAGCATGGCCTTGGCAGCGAGTATGAACCCGATAGTGTGTGCCATTCCAGCGTGCCACGGAGCGGCACAACTCATTTGCGGAGTGTGGTCAGGAACAATGACTCCATCAAAATTGTTTTTCCACAGAATGCCGAGGACGCGAAGCATGTCGACGTCCCCTTCGTCGATAAAGGTTTCGCGATAGTTGGGCACCTTACCGACGACATTGCGGAGATGAATGTAGGCAATCCGATTCTGTTTGCTGTAGCTGTCGATAGCGTCGTAGATGTTGCCTTCGGTCATCTCCGCCATAGTGCCCACGCACAATTCGAGCGCGTTGCTTGGACTTGAAGCAAGATCGATCAGCCGCTGATACATGCCTGGTTGATAAACCAGGCGAGGCTGGCCGCGCATCGTGGCCATCGGCGGATCATCCGGATGTGCGGCCAGGCGCACTCCGGAGTTCTCGGCGACCGGAATGACCTCCTCCAGAAATCCTTCGAGCCGCCGCCACAGGTCTTCGTGTGAAATCGGAGGCAGTGTGCCCTTGGGCGGATCGGCGTCGTACACCATATTCCAGATCATTCCGTTCGGAATGGGCACATCTTCCGCGGGACCGTCCATGCCCAGGGTGATCGCGTGGCCACGGCCCAGCGGAGCGGTCACCCGGCCGCAAACTCCAGCCAGGCTGAAGTTGTATCCCAGCACCGGAATACCGGCTTCACCCATGCGGCGAACAATCGTTTTAACCTTTTCGATTTGCTGCGAACGCTGCGGGCCGTCCAGCAGAATATCGTGCCAATGCGCGGGATCGAGATTCTCGATCGCAGCCAACGCCAGACCCGCATCTTCTATCTCCCGGCGAAGAGTTTTCAATTCCTCAACCGTCCATAGTTTTTCAGGATCGCCGGCCATCCCCCAGGGTTCGTACTTGCCGCCAGACGGCTGATTGTTGCGTGGATTCGAGGCGCCCTGATTGAAATAATCGACCAGATGCACGACCACATCGGTGCAACCGGCCTGCCGCGCGAAATCGTAGTACTCCCGCGTTAGCATGTGACGATACAGGCCGAGACCGACTCTCATAGACGGTTGCCTATACCGGCTCCGTAGTCGGAGCTTAGGATCTGGCCGTTGATTTCGTCAGCCAGCGGTGAGCACAAGAAAACGAATGCGTCGGCGATCGACTCCGGACTATTTCTTCGTCCCAGCGAGACTCGTAAGACGAATTCTCGATAGGCGGGGTCCTCATCGAACACTTTCAGCGAACTTCCCGCGGCAACGTTGCCCGGCGAAACCACATTGACGCGAATGCCGGTGTCTGCGTACTCGAGTGCCATACAGCGGGCAAAACACTCCAAAGCAGCCTTGGCCGAGGCGTAGGCGGGGATTTGAGTATGCGGCACGCGAGCAACGTAGGATGAGGTGAAAACCATGTGACCGGAAATTTTGCGCTCCAGCCACTGCGCAAAGACCGCGCGTGCCAGATTGACCTGGGCAAAATAGTTGAACCGGAAGATGCGATCGTATTCCGCCTCGGAAGTTGCCGCGAAGGGATGCAGACCGCAACCGCCGGCGTGGCCGAGAACGGTGTCGAGGGCAGGGAAGCGGCGGAAAGATTCGTCCACGACTCTGCCCAGCGCGGCGGAGTCCGTAATGTCGGTGGCAAAATAAACATACGATTCCGCCGGAATTTCCCAGTCGCGCAAAGTTTGCGCTGCGTCCTTCTCTGATTTCAGGTCAACCAGAATCAGCGTGGCGCCCGCAGCCGTGAGCTTGCGAACCATCGATTCAGCAATGGCGCCCATCGCTCCAGTGATCAGGATGGTTTTACCGGCCAGGTCAATCGTCAGCATGTTTTATTCTTCTCGTCCGCATAAGAGCGGTCGCTTCGGTTCTGAAACGCAGAGCGGGTTACATGATGCCGTGCTTTTCAAATGCAGCCACCGCGCTGCCGCCTTCTTCAAGCGCTTTTCTAACCAGCTTTTCGCCGCGCGCTTTTTCCAGAGCTTTTACGAAAACGTCGTCGGCTGCTTCGGTCGGGATCACGCAGACTCCGTCGATGTCGCCGAATAATATGTCTCCCGGCCGTAACCGCACAGCGCCGATCTCGAGGGGCACACGAAAATCGACCACTTTGTATCGTGGCGAGGAATCCTGTCCGTAAGGTCCAAAAGAAAACGTGGGGAAATTGAGATCGAGAATGGCTTTGGTGTCCCGCGTGTAGCCGTTGACCACGGCGCCGGCTGCGCCGAGCTTGCGCGCCCGAATGCTCATCAGCTCTCCCCACAACGCGTTGCGCGGCGATGAGCCGGTGTTGACGTAAACCTCGTTCGCACGCAGATCATCCAGCGCTTCGAGCATCAATCCGAAAGGTTTCGCCATGAGCTGGTTCGCGGTGCCCGTAACTTTTTCCGCGAATACGTCCACGGCCAGCACCGGCATGGCGCGACCGACGATCACCATATCTGACCGCAACGGACGAATCTGGGGAGGCAAAAATTGGTGCTGCAATTCCAGTTTGTCCATCACATCGCCGACCACGCAGGTAAACAGCTCCCGGCGCACGATGGAGAAAAGTTCGTCGTCCGATTTCCAGGGTTTGGTCATTTTTGCCGGATGTTTCCGTAGCCGATGGTCATTTTGTCCGCGCGCTCTTAATTTTTTCGACAAACTGTTTGGCTGTATCCGTGACCAGTTGCAGATTGCCTTTTTCCGCACCCGCAGTCAGACTGCCACCCACGCCTACCGCAACCGCGCCGGCCTTGATCCATTCCCCAACATTGTCAATGCTCACGCCGCCGGTCGGCATCAGTGAAGCCTGCGGCAGCGGGCCTTTGACCGCTTTAACAAATGCGGGTCCAAGAGTTTCTCCGGGAAAGAGTTTAACGATGTCGGCGCCGCATTCCATGGCGTCCACGATCTCGCGCATCGTTCCTGCGCCCGGCATGTAGGGAATTTGATAGCGGTTGCACAAACGCGCGGTCTCGACGCTGACCGAAGGGCTCACCACGTATTGCGCTCCGGACAAAATGGCGATGCGCGCGGTTTCCGGATCGAGCACTGTTCCGGCGCCGATGAGAATCTCGCCGGACTTGTATTTCTTGGCAAGATCTTCAATGACCGCAGCCGCGCCGGGAACCGTGAATGTAATCTCGATTGCGGCTGCACCCCCGAGAGCGCAGGCTTCAGCGATGCGCGCCGCCAAATCTGAACTGTTGGTACGGACAATGGCGACCAATCCCGATTCGAGAACTTTTGCGAGGACCTTGAGTTTCAACATGGAGTGTGTGTTTACGACTGGCTGACTATTGTGTCCTTTCTGGTGGTGTGGCGCTCTGCAATTTCTGGAACTCCCTGGTTTCGCGTTCAGCATCCGCTGGCTTTCCCTGCTTGCGATAGAGCCCAGCCAGAGCGAAGTGAGTCTGCGCGGCCAGGCTGGTGCCATTTTCGATCAAGAGCAACTTCGTCCACGCTTTTTCCGCGGCAGCGGAGTCGCCGGCAAGCGATGCGGCTTTGCCCAGCGCATAAAGGGTCTCTGGCATCTCCGGCTGCAGCCGGTCAGCCCGCTGCAATTCGGTTCTGGCCTCGCGGGCATTCCCCTGTTGTAAGAGCGCGCTGCCTAATCGGAAAGCCGCTTCTGCATTTCCCGGCTGCAATTTGCTCTGAGCGCGAAATTCCGCCTCTGCCTTCGGCCACTGCGACGAACCGGCGTAGACAAGACCCAACTCCAGATGTAACTCCGGAGTGTCGGGACGCAACCTCAGAGCTTCGAGAAATTCCTTCTCCGCCTGGGGCATTTGTCGCAGCACGAAATAATTCTCTGCCAGCGCCTGATGGGCCCGCGCCGAATCAGGGTATGCGGCGATCAGCGAATCAATTGACTGCTTGGCCAGCAATCCGCTGGCCCGGCCCAGATAGTAGAGCAAATCGGGATCGTTGGGATGCTGGGCCAGCGCTGCTTGAAGATTTTCCACCGCCTGTTGCAATTGCCCGGCCCCGACCTGCGCGATGCCCAGCGCAGTGGAGTCGTGAATCTTGTCCAGATGGGAAATCGCTTCAGTGTTATAGCCTTGCGCCAGCAAGGCGTATCCCAGCAATTGATGCGCGGCGGCCAGGTCTGGCGATAATTCCAGTGCGTGCTTGAGCGTGGGAATGGCGGCGCTATAGTTCTGATTCTCCATGTAAGCCTGCCCGAGATTTACGAATCCCTCGACCGCAGTCGGCGCCATTTCCGTCGCCTTCTTGAACTCTGTAACCGCGACGTCAAAGTGCCTTTGCCTCTCGGCCTCCAGGCCGGACTGCATGTGTTGCATGGCCTCCGGAGACGCGGCCTGCCAGGCCAGCAAAAAAAATAGGATTCGGATCACGGTTTCTCCGGTTCGCGGACTTCCAGAAACTGATCGGCATGAACATCATTCAAAGTCTGGCGCGCTCCCGAGGGCCAGGCAATTTCGATCTTCGCCGACTCCGCCGAACCCAAGCCAAAGTGAAGACGCTTGTCGCTCGAGGAAACATAGCTTCCAGCGGCGCTGGCGAAGCGAGTCTGCCCGTTCACCCGCACCCGGGCGCCAAAGCCGTCGCGATTGCTGCGCGTACCGCGCAGAGAAACTACCAGCCAGTGCTGCTTGCCGCCGTGTCCGAAAAACACCTGCGGCGGACCGCCCAGCGTGGTCATCACCACATCCTGCCAGCCATCGTTGTTGAGGTCGCCGAAAGCCGCGCCTCGACCGGCCGCTGGAGAGGCACTGCCCGAATCCGCGCGCTCGAAATGACCGTCATGATTCATGGCCACCAGCGGCAGCTCCCAGTAGTGCAGCGAGGGATCGATTTTTTCAACATTGTCCAGCACGTGCCCCTGGGCAACAAAAATATCCTTCCAGCCGTCGTTATCGAAATCTTCCAAGCCGATTCCCCAGCCCGAGCTTCCACTCGAGAGCGCGCCCATCCCGGTTTCGAGACTTCCGTAGCTGAAGGTGCCGTTACCCTCGTTGCGGTAGACGCCGTATATCTCGCGCGGCAACTCGGTGACGATTACATCCGGGCGGCCATCGTTGTCGTAATCCTGGAAGACGACGCCCATCCCCGACAGCCGCCGGCCGTCCTCTGACAACGCGGCGCCGGCTTCGAGGGCCCGTTCGGTAAAGGTTCCGTCACGGTTGTTGTGATAGAGATACTGCTGCATGCCGTCGTTGGCGACGAATATATCAGTGAAGCCGTCATCGTCGTAATCGGCAAACGCCACCCCCAAGGCCCGGCCTTTCTTCCCCGCGATACCTGATTTTTGACTCACGTCGGAAAAGCTGCCGTCCCCGTTGTTGTGGTAGAGAATGCTGGTGGTCGCGGGAAACTCTTCCGGGGGACAATAAGTGTGCCAATCCCCGCCGCAGGTCTTGCTGTGTTTCGTATCCCACTCCATGTAGCGGGTGACAAACAGGTCGAGTTTGCCGTCGTTATCGTAATCAAAAAAGCCCGCCGAGACCGACCAGCCGCCGGCTGCCACTCCTGCCTTCGCGGTGACGTCGGTAAAGGTGCCGTCTCCATTGTTGTGGTAGAGGATATTTTTCCCGTAGCTGGTGACATAGAGATCGGGGAAGCCGTCATTGTCATAGTCGCCGACCGCCACTCCCATTCCGTAATTGCCGTCACCCGCGCTGGAGAGGCCGGCTTTCTCGGTGACGTCTGTGAAGCTGCCGTCTTTTTCCTGCCGGTAGAGACGATTCCAATAACGCGGGTTTCTGCGATCGAAATTTTCCGGTAACTTCATGGGATCGGTTACCCGCCCACCATTGACCAGAAAGATGTCCAGCAAGCCATCGTTGTTGTAATCAAAAAGCGCCACCCCGCCGGGCATGGTTTCGATCAGATACCTTTGCGTCGTAGGCGAATTTTGCAGCACGAAATCCAGACCGCGGGGAGCTTTCGTCTGAAAAATTGAGACTGGAACGGCCGCCATTCCCAGGGCGATAAAGCCGAGAAAAAATGGGGCATAAGCGAAGCGCGGGATGGAAATCGCCAAAATGGGAACCCTGGCGGTTAGCATAACCCGCCGCGTAGATGAATGCACGGCGGAGGGCGCGCGCAACTATGCCCACTCTATTTGTCTGACAATTTGACTTCGCTGGTAAATGGGTTTAATAGCGGCAGAAATCCACTATTTAATTTCCAATCGGCAAATCTTCAACGCAGGAAAGCCAGGATGATGGGCGGAGAGAATGTGTTTATAAGCGGTCAGGTTAGCGTTTACCGACGGGATAAAACCGCTTTTCTTCTTGACAACGTTCTACGGGCTATGTGAAAACCACACAGCGTTAATATTGCCAACGGCCGACCCATGAAGGTCGGTACACCAGAATTTTTTTCTGAGCACTTCACGTGGGGGTGGGTAATGATGTCTCGCAGAGCTGTATCACTGCTGCTGTCCGTGCTGGTTGTTTTGTCCGCCAGCGTCTTCGTTCAGGGTCAATCGACGTACGGTGCGATTACCGGCTCGGTAAACGATCCTTCCGGCGCCTCGATCGCGGATGCTCAAGTCACCTTGACCAACAATGGAACCGCGGAAAAGCGCGTCCAGCAATCCGGACCGGATGGCCTCTACAGCTTTGTGAACCTCGCACCCGGAGATTACCGGGTGGATGTTGAGAAAGCCGGTTTCAAACACTTCACTCGCCAGAACATCGCCGTCGAAGTGCAGCAGACAGCCCGCATCGACGTGGCTTTGGTCGTTGGTCAGGTTAGCGAGACCATTGAAGTAAGTTCCGAAACCCCCCTCCTGCAGACGGACACTTCGTCGCTCGGAACCGTGGTCAACCAGCGCGAGGCCAACGAGTTGCCTCTGAATGGCCGCAACATTTACAACCTCACCACTATCACTCCCTCGGTTGTGCCGCAGGGCAGCACCATGGGCAGTGTGGTTGGCAAAAATCCTTTCGACTTCGCCAACTATCAGATCGGCGGCGCCTTCGCCAACGAAGGCGCGATTTACCTCGATGGCCAGCCGCTGAACATCGGCTACATCAACCTGCCCCTGATGGTTCCAACCCAGGATTCGGTCTCCGAATTCAAGGTGCAGTACAGCAACCTCGGACCGGAGTGGGGCAAATTCGCGGGTGGCGTCATCAACATCAGTACCAAGTCCGGCACCAACGTCTGGCACGGTTCAGGCTACGATTACCTGCGCAACAAGATCTTCAACTCGAACGAATTTTTCAACAAGAATTCCGAACTCGGATTGGGAATAAAGAACGAGCCACCACCGTTCACCCAGAACCAGTTTGGAGCCACCATCGGCGGCGCGGTCATCAAGGACCGGACATTCGTGTTCTTCAGTTACGAAGGCTTCCGTCTCCGCACCGGCACACCTTTCAACACGACCGTTCCGACCTTGGGCGAGCGTGACGGAGACTTTTCCGATCTGTGTACGTCAGGTTTCAGCGCCGGCGGAGTCTGTCTCGACAACGGCGGTACTTCGCACCAAATTTACAACCCGCTGACAGCGACCACGCAGACCTCTCCCCGCGCAGCCGATCCCGTTTAACTGCCTGGCGCCAACCACGCCTTTTTGCGCGGCTAACGCCGCGGGCGCCGCCAACCTGATCAATCCCGACATCGGCTTTTCTGCTGAACAAACTGATTGCTCCTCCGACTTCCGGTGGAACTGTCCTGAACTTCCTGAAGGATTCGAGCACGGGCGGCGACACTGATACCTACATCGCGCGCGTCGACCAGACCATCAACAGCAAAAACACCATCTTCGGGCGTTTCGCTTACTGGAAGCTGCTCAGCCTGGCGCAGGATCCGTTCGGCACTGGTATGTGTAAAGACCGTTGCGCGGAAAACACCCGCAGCAAGAGCATGGTGGTGGGATGGAACTACGCCATCAGCCCGACCACAATCTTTAACCTCAATGCCAGCATCAGCCGCTTCCATTATCTGCGTGGTCCCATCAACTCCGGTTTCGATGTGACCGAAGAAGGTTGGCCGGCAGCGTACAACGCGCTCGTGCCTGATATCGAGCGCACTCCTCTGACGCCCTGCTTCGGACAGAACGATTCGCTGGTCACTTGCAGCCAGGGACAGAGTTCGATCAACGATCTGAACACTCAGTTCAATATTTCGCCGCAGGTCACCATGATTCGAGGACGCCACACCTTCGTATGGGGCGGCCAGCTCGAAGAAGGCTATGATAATTATCTGCAGACCAACACCGGTGGCGGTCTGATCTCTTTCACCGGCTCTTGGACATCTGCAGCGCCGGGCATCGGTCGGCTCAGGTAATGTTCCGGGTCCGGGTAACAACGGCGAAGACTTTGCCGACTTCCTGCTGGGCTATGGCAACGGCCAGGGCTCTGCCTTCGGAAACCAGACCACCGGCTCGCTCGTGATCTCGGGTCCAGTCTCCGGTAAACAAACTTACCGTGCGCTCTACTTTGCCGACAACTGGCGCGTCACCAGCAAACTGACTCTGAATCTTGGTCTCCGCTACGAGCTGCAAGGAACGTGGTCAGAGCGCTTCGACAAGATGACCTACTTCGACCCGAAAGCTACTAATAGCTCTGTGACGGGTTGCTCCGGAGTGGCCGGGAGCCCCTGCACTGGCGATCTTTTCCTGGTCAAGACCGGCGTCAACGACACCAGGAACAACCTGCCGCTTTCCAAGAAGCAGTTCATGCCACGGCTTGGTTTTGCTTATGGTCTGAACCAGAAGACGGTGATTCGCGGCGGCTACGGAATCTTCTTCATTCCCAACTACGTCGCGTTCAACACCAACCCTTATGTTGATCCAGTCAGCAGCTCGACTTCAAACTTCTTTGCCAGCAACAATCAGGGCGTCAGTCCGGCAGCGACCCTTAACGCCAATACCTGCGCTGAGCCCGTGCCTGGAGGTGGGGCTCTCACTTGTCTTGGCGCAGGACCGTTCAACCAGGGTAACTTTACGGGCGGCTTTGGCGCCAACAACCTGATTGCTGTACCCGGCCGCAATCCTCAACCCAACGTGTCACAGTACATCCTGACCCAGAACAATTTTTCCGCAACCGGCTACACCGTCCAGAAGTATGGATACACCCAACAGTGGAACCTGGACATCCAGCGAGAATTGCCCTGGGGCTTCTTTGCTGACGTTGCCTATGCGGGCGCGCACGGTGTGCACCTGCCGCAATCCAACCCCAACGTCAACCAGATTCCGGACAGCTTCATCAGTCAAGCGCACAGCCAGTTCGCTACCGGCGGTGATGCGGCTGTCACTATCAACCAGCATGTTTGTACGGGCCCTGGAGCATGCCCAGCCTACCCCTTCAGCCAGGAACTTCCTGGCAGCTTGAGTCCGGCCGGCCTGCTCGCAGGTCAGCTTGATCGCCCATTCCCGCAGTACGCGGGCGTGAACCTGAATGGACAGGGTTGCTGCAGCAGCAACTACAACGCCTTGCAGGCTACCGTTACCAAGCGCTTCGGTGGCGGCGGTACCATGCTGGCTTCCTACACTAACGCCAAGCTGCTATCCAACACGGATACGCTGACGTCATGGCTGGAAGGCGGCACCACCGGCGGAACCGGCGCAATTCAGGACTGGAACAATCTGAGCGCCGAGCGTTCACTTTCATCGCAGGATGTTTCCCAACGGCTGGTAATCAGCTACGTGCTTGACCTGCCCTTCGGCCATGGCAAGAAATACTGGGGCGGCGTCAGCGGCGTGACCAGCAAGGTAGTCTCCGGATGGGGTCTTGACGGTACCACCACATTCCAACGTGGCTTCCCGGTAAAGATCAGCTGGGGCGGCGGTAACGCTCTAACCAGCTCGAGCCTCCTGGGACAAAGCACGCTGCGGCCTGACTACATTCCGGGATGCAACAAAGGACTTTCGGGAAGCGCAGTCTCACGGGTCACGGAGTGGTTCAATACTGCCTGTTTCGTCGCGCCGGGTGGCGTGGATGCAACCGGAGCGCAGCTCAATCCCTGGACCTTCGGCAACGAACCCCGGGTTGATGCCTCGATCCGTCAGCAGGGCGTCAATAACTTCGACTTCGCGGTATTCAAGCGGACCAACATCACTGAGCGAGTAGGAATCGAATTCCGCACGGAATTCTTCAACCTGTTCAATCACCCGCAGTTTGGTCCTCCAAACGGAACCCAGACCAGCGCAACCTTCGGGCAAGTGACCAACACGGTCAATCTGCCCCGGCTGATCCAGTTCGGTTTGAAACTCGCGTTCTAGGTCATGCAAGTCTGAATACTCGGGCAGGCTCACAGAGCCTGCCCTTTTTTCTTGCCTTCGTCACTTCCTCTGAATAACTCTGGGCTGTTTTCGCCCCGACTGATTCATGATCTCCGCGAGTTCCGATCTAATGATTTACAATCCAATCCGCTCCTGAACTAGTCGCCGAGCCCAGCGCGAGAAGTCACCAATGAAGACCATTCAGATCATCGACTATTCCGAAGCCAAACAGATTATCGACCGAATCGTCGCAGAGGTCTTGCAGATGAAGAAGGCGGCGGTGATTGCCGTCGCCGATTCTCATGGAGAATTGCTGGCCTTCGCGCGTATGGACGGCGCCCCCGTCTCCTCCATTCGGATTGCCGCGAACAAAGCCTGGACGGCCGCGCGAGAGCGTAAGCCGACGAAAGAGATTGGCGAGAAAGCCCGGCATCCTGAGAAAGGCCACGACATTGCCTACTACGGCGACCCGAAATTTGTGGGATGGGGTGGCGGCGTTCCGGTTTGGAAAGACGGAGAGGTAGCGGGCGCGGTAGCGGTCAGCGGTCTTTCTGCCACCGAAGACGCCGCCCTCGCCACCCTCGGAATAGAGACCGTGCTGGGTAAGGGAATGGACCGCAAATAGGGAAGAAGTAAAATCAATTATCAGCGTCGCAATCCACCAGAAAGATAAATCCCAGGGAAGATGGCAAAGACGACCGTAACTTTTGGCGAAATCATGTTAAGGCTGGCCCCGCCGGGTTTTGAGCGGATCCTGCAGACCGGACAGTTTGTGGCCACCTTTGGCGGCGGAGAAGCCAACGTAGCCGTCGCTCTCAGCCAGTTAGGGCTGTCGGCGGCATTCGTTACGGTGTTGCCGGACAAGAATCCGATTGCAGACGCCGCCGTCGGCGAGCTGCGAAGGTTTGGCGTCGACACTTCGAAGATCGTTCGCGGCAAAGGCCGAATGGGTGTCTACTATGTCGAGGCCGGCGCGAATCAGCGTCCGTCGAAGGTGGTCTATGACCGCGACAATAGCGCCATCGCCCTGGCCAAACCAGGAGACATCGATTGGGATCGAGCGCTGGACGGTGCGGGCTGGTTCCATGTGACCGGCATCACGCCGGCCATCAGCGGCTCGGCTGCCGACTTGGCGACCGAGGCCGCCAAAAATGCGCAGTCCAGGGGAATCACGGTGTCATGCGATTTGAACTATCGCAAGAATCTGTGGAAGTGGGGAAAGCCGGCCGCCGAAGTAATGCGCGAGCTGGTGAAAAATATCGATATCGCGATCGCGAATGAAGAAGATGTTCAAATGGCACTGGGCATCGAAGCCGGCGTGGATGTGCACTCCGGAAAATTGGATCGTGCCCAGTACGAGAAACTTACTGCGAAAGTTTTGAGCGAGTATCCGAACTTGAAAGCGATTGCCATCACTTTGCGCGAATCGAAGAGCGCTTCGCACAACGGCTGGTCGGCGTGCTTGAACGACCGCCAGGGCTTCAGTCTGAGCCGGTCGTACGAAATCACTCACATTGTCGATCGTGTGGGCTCGGGGGATTCGTTCGCCGCCGGGCTGATCTACGGCTTTCAGACACTGCCAACGCACCAGGAAGCGCTCGAGTTTGCCGTGGCCACCAGCTGCCTTAAGCACTCGCAATTGGGCGATTTCAGCCGCTCCTCCGCGGACGAAGTAAAAGCGCTGCTAAAAGGCGACGGCTCGGGAAGAGTCCAGCGTTAAAGAGAAATAGGTTACAGCTTCACCCACGCCCGCAAAGCGGCAGAACGCTCGACCGCGTCCAGCACACATTGGACGGCCACAGCATCGTCGAAATCCGGGAAGCGCTTCTCCTTACGCGCCAACGCTCCAAGAAAGTCCCCCAAAGTCGCAATGAAGGTGTGTTCGTAACCAATCGCGTGCCCGGGCTTCCAGAAATTTTCCCAGTAAGGATGGTCGGGGCCGTTCGCCGTAATCGTGCGCATGCCTTGCAGGTTGGGCGTATCGGACGCGTCGTAGAATCCGAGCTGGTTCATCTGCTCCAGATCGAAACGGAGCATGCCCTTCGATCCATTGATCTCGAAAGCGTGGCGATTGCGGCAGCCGACACCGAATCGGGTTGCTTCGAAGGTGCCAATGCTTCCATTTGCGTAGCGCGCCAGCAGCATTGTGGCATCGTCCACATCGCGACCGGTAATAAAGGTGTGCGCCATGGCCGTCAATTCGGTGATGGGACCGTTCAGGTAAAGCGCGGAATCGATGGAATGGGAAAGCAGATCTCCGGCGGCGCCTAAGCCTGCCTCTGATCGGCGATAGCGCCAAGTCGCCGCTTTCTTGGGATCGTTTCCTGACTGGTTGAGATATAGAGCCCGGTAGTGAAAGGGTTGGCCAAGCCGTCCGTCGTCGATCAGGCGCTTGGCGAAGACCACCGCCGGAATTCGGCGATAATTGAACCAGACGAGATTTGGAATCTCGCGCACGGCGTCAGCCATCGCCTGCGCTTCCTTGAGCGACGTTGCTAATGGCTTCTCACACCAGACCATTTTTCCAGCTTTGGCCGCCGCGATGGCGATAGGGGCGTGCAGCGAGTTGGGAACGGCTATATCGACGACATCGATATCAGGACGATTGACGACAGACTGCCAGTCAGCGGCCGTTTCCTGCCATCCCCAGGTTTCCGCCGCGGATTTCAGCCTGGTTTGATCGCGTCCGCAAATGACCTTTAGCCCCAATTCGTAGGGGACGTCGAAAAAGTGCGTCACCTGGCGAAAAGCATTGGAATGCGCCTTGGCAATGAAGCCCGCGCCGATCATGGCAATGTTCAGCTGGTGCTTTTGCATAATTATGAACGCACGCTGAAGCTTGAAAAACCGCGAGCGCTAGATCCGCCGCACGATTCGTTTCGGTCGCAGTGTATCATCGCCGCCTGAACTCGAAGTTTCGTGTCGAAAGGCGCTTACGCTTTGCGGGAAAATAAAAATGCCCCACCTGTCGCAAACTGCGCGGCAGATGGGGCACCCTCGGCCAAGAAAACTTTTAGTTAAGCCAACCTCGCACTTAATTGTTCCAGACGATTTCGGCTTTCTTCGCGTTCAGGTGCTCTTTCCTGAGCGAGCGGGCTGAATCGCCCAGCGGAGTGAGGTAGGCGGGCGTCGCCATTTCCCACAACGGCCTGGTCCCGTGAGTCCAGACACTCGTGGAATGCTCCATGATTTCCTGAGGCTGGCCCATTTCCGTTTGCGTAGCTCGCGCCTGATGGCTGTTGAACTCATATACAACTGGCTCGGCGCTTAGCCCCGTGGATCCGATCCCGGACTGGCCGAAAGCGGCGCCCGCTAAACAAACAAAAACCAACGCGCATAATGCAATTTTCATCGAATTAGCCTCCGAACCTGAAAGACTCCGAATGTCGGTGCGCGAGATTTTTGTTCCCGCTGCCCATTTTGACTACTCCCTGATATATGCAAGCCCGATACCAAATGTAGTCAGAGCCATATCTAGACTTTGCGAAGAGAATGCGGGATAACAGTGCAACTGTTTGCACAAAGCCTGCTGGAATGGCCTGCCTGGAGCGGGATTTGGCGGAACGCCAATTCCATGCATCCGATGCAGAACCTGCGTGGCGGAGACATCATCAACTTCACAGTCGGAAATGGCTTCCACCTGCAAAACCTGAAATATAGCGGTCTCACCTGATGACTAAGGTAACTGCCTTCTGGCACAGGTGGGCCATTCTTTAACCCCTCGGAGCGGCTTAGGATCGCATTATTCCGGACGGGAGAGACAAATGGACAACATATCAATCCGGGACGGACTGCTGGCTGTGTTGACCGAAAGTTTCGAAGCAGATCCTGCCCATTTCGTCAGTTTGCCCAAGCAAATCGTAGACTTATCCATGGCTCGATCGGTCATCGCCGAACTGAGAAACGGGGGCTTGGTCGAAGAGCAGGAGCGAGGCGTTATCCGCTTCACCTTTCGTGGCTACAAGCTCCACCGGGAGCGCTCGGACACATTCCGTCACGAACTCAGTCTCATGGTTGCCGTCTAGGGTCTACGGGCTGTATATCACCGTAAAAGCCGTGATTGGGCGGTATCGTTCTCCGGCCACATCAAGCAAGGGTAATCGCCCTTGGCAGGCTCCATCCAGCGTAACCGATTACGGATTCCGGCACCTTCAAACCCCTTCCGGCTTAAATGCCATCGCGGTCATGGTAAGGCCAAATGGCACCACGGATCTCTCGCTTTCCCGTGAACAGCACAGCCATGCGAATGGGAGATCGCCGTGCCATCTCGGCAATGCATTCAGACTCGCTGTATCCCCGGAAGAATGAATTGCAGAATCTGGACTCTCTTCTAGCGTAACCACCAAGCAGGTTACCGCTCCTCGACTGAGATTAGCCGCTCCATGCTGGGGCGGAGTTCCTCGCGATCCTCAGCACTTGTCCATTGGCAGAGACACGGACCTCGAATGAATTATGATGGACGCCACAAAATCGACCCTGAGGAGATTTGACCATGCGCGTCCCATACCGCCTCGCTGCCTGCGCTGTTCTAATCATTAATATTTTCTTTGCGGAAGCCACCTTTGCAGCCGAAGTCCTGATCGGTGATGCGAAATCGCAGCCAGAAAGTTTGACCATGGCGCCAGGTGGCGTGCTGATTGTCGGCAGCGCCAGTTCGCCCTTAGTTTACAAGGTGCGTCCTGGTTCCTCCACCGCCGAGAAGTTCATAGACGCCAGCGCCGAAGCCCCGGGGACGTTCTTCTTCGGCATGCTGGCGGACGCGGCCAGCAATACGTTGTGGACGTGCCAACTGACGCCGGTGCCGAACACCACTCCTCCGCAGCGCCATACCGCGCTAAGAAGCTTCGATCTCACTACCGGCGCAGCCAAGATTCGCTGGAATCTGCCTGGGGACAACAATGTGTGCAACGACTTTGCCATCGGGCCGGATAAGGCTCTCTACATTACCGACACTTTTCCGGGCAGAATCTTCAGGCTGGCGGCCGGGGCGTCCAGCGCCGAGCTTTATCTCGATCATCGAACGCTCATGGGCGTCGATGGGATCACTTTCCTCGACGGCACGCTCTACGTAAACAATGTGATCTTCAACAAGCTTTATCGCATCCCGGTTGACGCCGCCGGAAAACCAGGGACGCCGGTCGATATCTGGATGGACCAGCCGGTAAAAGGACCGGACGGAATGCGTGCTGCGAATGGCAAGCTCATCGTCGCAGAAAATGGCAGCGGCAAAATCTCCGCTCTCACCGTGAATGGCGATAAGGCAAGCGTCACCGTAATCAAAGAGGGACTGAACACCCCGACCGCCGTCGAACCTGCGGGCGATACTATCTGGATTGCGGAGCGCGGCGCAGGCAAGGCTGTGTCGGTTCCGATGCCTAAATAGTTTTCGGTGCAAGGAGCAAATCGATGAACACCAGAGTCACCAATGAAGTTTCGCGGCGTCAGTTTCTGATCTCGAGCGGAGTCGCGGTAGCGGCAGCGTGTCTTGTCCCACCCCGGCTTTTTTCTCAGGAAGGGCTGGTTGCGGTGGCCTTGAAAGCATCCGCCACAGCCAAGGTGACGGTGCAGGCGCTTCGGCGCAATATCAGCGTCCTGCTTGGTCCCGGAGGAAACATCGCTGTCCTTACCGGTCCCGACGGAAAGCTTCTCGTCGATGCCGAAGTTGTCACCGCCCGGCCGAATGTTGCGGCGGCTCTCGCCAGCATCAATTCAGATCCGGTCAAACAACTGATCAACACGCACTGGCATTTCGATCACACCGGAGGCAACGAGTGGCTGCACCAGGCGGGGGCAAGCATTCTGGCACACGAGAATACGCGCAAGCATCTTTCTGTGGACACGCGCGCGGAAGGCTGGGTCTACACTTTTCCGGCCGCGCCCGCTGGAGCGATCCCGACAACCGTTTTCCAGGACGAGCACACGGTTCGCGCGAACGGCTCCGCCCTCGCTCTCAAGTACTACGGCCCGGCTCACACGGATTCGGACATCTCGGTGCACTTCACCGAAGCTGATGTTCTGCACACCGGAGACACGTTCTGGAACCGAGCCTATCCTTTTATCGACTACTCGACTGGCGGCAGCGTCGATGGACAGATTCGAGCTGCTGAAGAGAACCTTGCCAAGGCAAGCGCCACGACCATTGTGATTCCCGGCCATGGCGCAGTCACTACCGGAAAAGCCGACCTTACACTGTTTCGCGATGTGCTCGCCGAGGCGCGCGAGAAAGTCGCCAACCTCAAAAAACTGGGCAGTACGCTGGATGAGGTGGTCGCGGCCAAGCCAACCGCCCGTTACGACGCGGAGTGGGGGCAATCCTTTCAAACTCCCAAGTCGTTTCTGGGATGGGTGTATCAGGGCGTCTAACACTGACTATCGGGCGGAAGACACACCTTTCCCAAAACCAAAAATGCTCGCATCGAAGATGTTATGGGAAATGCTGGGGCCCCTGGCAACCTGACCAGGGGCATCCACGTCAGCCCCGGCGCGCCGCCTCGATCTTGGCGATGTCGATCTTTTTCATCGTCATCATCGCATCGAAGGCACGCTTTGCTTCACTGCCACCGGCCGCCAGGGCATCCATCAGCACGCGCGGTGTGATCTGCCAGGAGATGCCCCATCGGTCCTTGCACCAACCGCACTCACTCTCCTGGCCGCCGTTGCCGACGATCGCGTTCCAGTAGCGGTCCGTCTCTTCCTGATTGTCGGTCGCGACCTGGAAGGAAAAGGCTTCGCTGTGCTTGAAGATTGGGCCGCCGTTGAGACCGAGACAGGGAATACCCAAAACCGTGAACTCGACCGTCAGTTCATCGCCTTTCTTGCCACCAGGAAAGTCCGAGGGCGCTTTGTGAACCGCGGTGACTTTACTATCAGGAAAGGTGGCGGCGTAAAAGCGCGCTGCGTCATGTGCGTCCTTGTTGAACCAAAGGCAAATCGTATTTTTCGGATTCAAGCTCATCAGGTCTCCTTGTTTGCGCGGATCGGGTCAAACGGCGTGGCCGGATTCCGTGAGTAAGTGTGAGTAGTAGAAAATCAGATGAGAGCGGCAGCGCGGGAGTTGCGCGGCTAATTTCTGAGATTTGGACATTGCCTTTCCGCAGGGTGGAGCGGGTCAGTTCCCGCAGTTTCGGTCTGCCCGAATGCGAAGTAAAATAAGTGAAGGCATCCCATGAGTAAATCTCCTGACCCTCAGCTGAAAAAATTACCGCTCAACAGCGGAGCCGGCCACATGCCCGCACTCGGCTTTGGTACTTTCATCCCCGACAGCGCCGTGACGAAAACCCCGCGACCAGAGACGCTCCGGAGCACCCGCCTTACCCAGGCGATTTTCAAAAGCCGGGTACGAAGCCGTAACATCTCCCCCGGAGAATCAACATGAGTAGTCTTGACTCCATGTTAGAACGTAACAGAGCCTTCGCGGTTCAGCAGTCTGCTGCGGGAACGCTTATGCCTTCGCTTCCGCGAGCGCTGCCGAATGTGAAGGCGATTATCATCGGTTGCGCTGATATGCGTGCGGACCCTGCCCACGTGCTTGGGATTAAACCCGGAGAGGCGGTCGTAATGCGTAAATATTGGCGGCCGGATCACTCCGGGGTTATTGGAACAGCTGGGGCTGCTGGGAAAGATCGGTCAGCTTGCCGGAGAAATTCCAGGAGGCGGCGGCGAGTTTCACATCATCGTGCTTCAGCACACTGACTGCGGCATGACCCGCCTGGCGGGAGAGCCCGCCCAGCTGGCGCATTATTTTCAAGTGGAGGAAGGCGAACTCAAGACCAAAGCCGTCGCCGATCCCCGGGCAGCAGTGGCCGTTGACGTCGCTGCGCTTCGCGCGGTTCCCGCATTGCCGGGTAGTTGGCTGGTTTCCGGGCTCGTCTACGACGTAGCCACTGGACTGGTTCAGGTAGTCATAGCACCGGCACCGATCCGTAGCGCATGAAATCGACGACTCAATCTGTGGATGATCAACAAATACGTGAAGCCCTCGATGCGCACTGGCGCGCGTCGCGGACCCGTTTGAGGCGCCGGGCTGGCGAAGCCAGTGGGTGCAGAAAATTGTCTGACTCCGGGCTGGGAGGGTACCCATTCAGACCAGTTTCGGCTTCTGCTTAATTCAAAGCTGATATTTTTCCGATTGCTAATGAACACAAGGTCCCTCCACTTCGCAGACCATCGCTTTCGCGATGGTCTGCTCCGGTCGGGATGACAGAATCGAGACAATCGAAACAGCCGAGCTCAGTAAAAATCGGGCCCACCCACCGGCTCAGGGAAGGCTTTGAATGGGCCACCCGTCCATTTTCTTCAATAAAATCCAAACGGTTATAATCCGCCGATGCAAGGAATAGCGTGGAGCACAATCGCACTTGGATCGCTGTTGCTGATCTCGAGCCACTCAACAGGAGGACAGGAAGTGAAATCTTCGCAACCGGAAAACTCGAAGCCGCCTGCCAAAATCGAGCAGCGCGGGCGCATCCTGGGAATCGGCGGCGTCTTCTTCAAATCCGCGAATCGTGAGCAGATGCGCGAATGGTATTCGAAGCATCTCGGACTCGCTGACACGGGCCAAGGCGCGATGCTTCCCTGGCGCGAGCACGATGACCCGCAAAAGGAACACGTTACTGTCTGGACTGTTTTTCCCGCCTCCAGCAAGTATTTCGATCCCAGCCCCGCTGCGTTCATGATCAACTACATCGTGGACGATATGGATGCTCTGCTCGCTCGCTTAAAACAAGAGGGAGTAAAGATTGACGACAAACGAATGGACGAATCCTACGGTCGCTTCGCCTGGATATATGACTCGGATGGAAACAAGATTGAGCTCTGGCAGCCGTCGCCCGCGAAGCCCTGACAGCTCTTCCATCGCACTCAAACGATCGGTTCTCCGTGAATACGGCAGGGAACCGGTTAAGCCGGCAAACGAATTGTGTCGAACAGAATTTATCCGGGATAGTTACGGCTGCAGTCGTCATGAATACTGCGCTTGGAGTTCTCGTACCTGGAAGTTGCTAAGTCAGTTGGCTTTCGCCAGTCTCAGCTATTGAGAAGCGCCGAAAAGAACCGGACTCACCATGGTTTCAATCCTGGCCGCCATTTCCTCCGCGGAGATACGGTCGGGGTTCTGAAACCATCGGCGAGCAGCTCCAAAAACGGCCCAGGCTGCAGTAGTCGCCAGCAGTGCCGCATCGACACCAGGCGCCGTCCCGTGATGAGCGAGGCCTTCCTTGAACATGCTTTCGACGACGGGAATGATGGAGCCTTCGAGCGGTATCCGGGCCAACTGACTGGGACAGCCGGCGCTCTCAGCCAAATAATCGCAGACGCCTAGCGCCACGGCGCGCAGTGCGCCGTTGCAGTTGGTAAAGGTTATCGCCCGGCGGTCTATCAGGTCGCGAAACCGCGCGCCCGTCATCGCTTGCAGCAGTGCGTTCTTGTCTGGATAGTGCAGGTAGAAGGTCGCCCGGTTCAATGTGGCCTGGTCGGCGATCTCCTGAACGGAAATATCTTCGAACTCCTTTTTAATCAATAACGTGGCTAGGGCATCCATGAGCATGCGGCGGCTGCGCAGAATGCGCGGATCCGTGGTGCCGGTCTCGGATTGAACAAGCTGGGCCATTCCTACCCTAAAGATACCTTTTCCGACCTATTCGACACTTGTTATTTTGAATCGACATATGTTTATTAAACATCAATTGTCGTATAGGAGACAATTGCTTATGTCAACGCTGCTACACATCGATTCCAGTCCGCTTTATGGCCGATCCGTATCTCGCGAACTGACCGCCGCCTTCGTTACCCAATGGAAGGCTTCACACCCCGGCGGAAGGGTGATTGACCGCGACCTGAATGCAACCGCCATGCCCCCGATCAACGCGGAATGGGTCGGATCCGCGTACACGCCGGAGACAGCCCGCACTCCTCAGCAGAAAGAACTGCTTTCGCTCTCCGACTCACTGCTCGCCGAATTGGAGCAGGCCGATGAATACGTTATAGGAGTGCCCATGCATAACTTTGGTGTGCCCTCGGTGCTCAAGCTATGGATCGACCAGATTGCGCGTGTCGGCAAAACTTTTTCCTACGCGGACGGAAAGCCGAAGGGCCTGATTGTCGGCAAGAAGGCGACGTTCATCATCGCAACCGGCGGAATCTACGACGCCAGGACGCAAATGGCTTCATTCAATTTCGTGGAGCCCTATTTGAGCTCCGTATTTGGTTTTCTGGGCGTGACGGACGCAACTTTCCTCACGACAAGCGGAACCAGTGTATTGAACCAGGGGCAAGACCGGAATGCGTTTCTCGCACCGCATCTTGAGGCCGTGCAGACTCACGCGCAGATTCTCCAGGGAGACCACGCATGAAGACCACTTCAACTGTTGCTCGCTACCTGCTCGGGTTGATTTTTACGATCTTTGGGCTGAATGGATTTCTCAACTTCATCCATCAGCCACCGCCGGCAAATCCGCTCGCGCTGCAGTTCCTTGTCGCCGTCAGCGCGTCGCATTTTGCTGCATTCTTTTTCGCTATTCAATTGCTTGGTGGGCTGCTGTTGTTGTCGGGCTACTTCGTGCCCCTTGCGCTGACATTGCTGGCGGCGGAGCTCTATAACATCCTTGCGTTTCACGTGACGCTTGCGCCGGCGAGCATTGCTCCGGCTCTGGTTGCCTGTGTGCTGTGGATACTGGTCTTTCTTCGGTATCGCGAAAGCTTCAACAGCATCTTCACCGCGAAACCTACGACGCAGATGTAATCCTTCATCCGATCGACGGGTGCACGGGTGGCCCACTCAAGCCCGCTTTTGGCTTGAGTGGGTATGTCCGGGCGTCGCAGACTTGGGACGACGGAAGAGGTTCGATGGTCGCTACGGGGAAGCCGAGATCTCCGTACAGCCGCCCCACTCAAAGCCGAAAGAAGGCTTGAATGTGTCACCCTCCCAGGCCCGGCTTAAGAAGCCTCGCTTGGCGGAACAACCGGCAGGCCCATTGCTCTCCATGCCTGAAATCCACCAATGATGTCTGTGGCGCGGTAAACTCCGAGTTCGTGCAGGGCAACAGCCGCCAGGCTTGAGGTGTAGCCTTCGGAACAGAACACGATTACCTGGATGTCGTGATCGGTCGCCACCGGCAGCCGAGCGCTGCAGGCTGGATCGAACCGCCACTCGAGTACGTTACGTTCAACCACCAAGGCGCCTGCGATACTGCCTTCAAGCGCGCGCTGGCCTTCCGGACGAATATCGACGAGTATCGCGTTGGTTTTGACCATGGCCTCATAGGCCTCATTCGGAGATAGTCGTCGCAGTCGAGCGCGTGCGGCTGCAAGCACCTGGTCAATATTCAAGGCAACAGTCCCGTCCAAGGTTTTCGTTTCTGCACACGCCACTCTTGATCGCCGGTCTCAGCAATCGACGATAGTAGTCTTTGGTCTTAAAGGAAATACAATGCTATTCTATGCTATGCTCAACATGCTAGTAAATATACGATTGCGAGACATTGATGCAAAGCGCGGACAAAATACGTATTCATAGCACAGCGAAATACGTGCTGCCGGCCCGCCGGCAAAGGGTCAAGCGCTTTTCGATTCGAGCCGGGGATGTGGTTCGAGAACTGGGGATGAACGGTCGTGCCCCCGCAGTTTGCAGCGCCCTGAAGGGACGAAAATTCCTGGAACCCAATAACCTGCGTCTGATTGAGGTACATGGCCCGAAATCCGGGCAGAGCACAACTGTGATTTACACCTATGAATTCGTGGACACGAAAAAGCCGAACCTGCCTAAGGAAGATCCGTGGATTCAGTTGCGCGGGACGTTGAAGAAAGTCTTCCGCGAACTCGGGGGCGGTGAGGCCTATCTTCGCAACGAACGAGAAAATTTCTATCCGCCAACCGAGAGCAAATGAGCCGGGTCTATTGGGACACCATGCTCTTCATTTACTGGCTTGAGGACCATCCTCAATATGCAAAGAGAGTGGGTGCGATCCGCTCGCGCATGGAAGAGCGCGGAGACCAACTGATCACGAGCGCCTTTACTTTCGGAGAGATACTTGCCGGCGCTTACCGCAAAGGCGCGACCCAGGTTGCCACGGAGTCGCTCCGCTTGCTGAAAGAGGTCGTCTCCGAAGTCGTTCCTTTTACGATTGAAACCGCCGACCGCTATTCGCAGATTCGCGGCACCCTTGGTGTGGCCCCGGCGGATGCAATTCACCTTTCCTGCGCCGCCCAGGCCGGTACCGATCTTTTCTTGACCAACGACAAACGGCTGGTCGGCAAAATCGTGCAAGGGATCCAGTTCATTGCTTCGCTGGAAACGCAATTGTTGTGAGCGCCAATCCCAGGGATTCGAAACTGCGAGTGATCGGTAGAGCCGCAGAGGATTGTGTTGGAAGCCTTCGGGCTTAAAGTGGGCTACCCGTCGAACCTAGGCTGCTGGTTTAAATTTACCAATAACCGGCGCTCGATCAATCTGCGGAAAATTCTTTGCGATGGCTTCGCGGATTGTGGTCAGCGTATCGGCGGCACGCCCCACCGCATCTCTTAGAAACATGCTTCGGAATCCGGCATCCGCTTCCACAGCGGCGACCGAATTCAAAGCAATCGATGTTGGATGAGCATACTTCGAATACATTTTATTCAACGCCAGAAATTCAGACTGCCTCCCAAGTTCCTTCGCCGCTTTCAGATACCGGGGTGAAGTCGTCACCGAGCTGCGTGACACCGTAGGCAGTTTCGACAAAGTTAACCAGTTTCCGCTGTTGCTCTGCCAGTTCCACATGTTTCGTTCCCTGGTTGTGGACTTCGGTCGTCTGAACGGCCTTGGTAAAGCCTAAAAGATCCCTGGCACTATCTTTTCTAAAGGTTTTGGCGTGAGCGTCGGAAAGATTACAGTAATCAACCCAGACCGCAATTTCTAAAATATTCCGCGCCGCCCATGCTACTTTGCTGATTCGTTGCGCCCGGTATCCCAGGACCAGATCTTCCGCATTCTGTGCGAGGAGTTTTATGAAATTAAACAGTTGCCGCTCCCGCCAGACATCCATGGTTCTTTCGCTTTTGTTTGCTTCGATCAGGAACCCAGCCAGGAAATCAGAGCGGACCGGAAAGAATTGTCCTAAGAGCGCTATGCATGTCTCATCTCCTGTGTCCTTCATTCCAACCTGGCCTTCCTTATGCAGCCACAATTTTACAATGAAAGGAATGCAAGGAAATCTGCGGGAGCAGAAGGGCAAACGCATCTGCACTATTTGATATTGGCTTGAGCTCAGGCTCTTAAGGTCGGATTGAGATGGCGAAGAAGATCAATGAGCCGCAACCCTCTCAATCATCATCCGAGAATTTGCGAGACAGTGGGACGTTTAGCATCCTTTTTCCGTTCGCTGATGACTGAGGTCTGACGCCGGATGTCCGACGTCCGAGAGTGAATGGTGGAGGCGGCGGGAGTTGAACCCGCGTCCGAAAATGTTACTGGTCAAGAGACTACATGCTTATTCACGTTCATGCCCCAGGCATTACCCTGGGACGTTCGCGACTGCTGCTCAGAACGGACAAGAAACACCAGCCGCTAGCCTGAAATCTTAGCCTCGCTGCCCAGACGTAGCAGAGAAGAGCAGCCCTCTGTGTGACGCTCGCTCACCGCCCAAGGGCGAAGCGGTGGAGAGCGGCTGCCTAACTAATTAGGCTGCGTATGCCATTTGTTGATTGGCAATTATCATTTTCCACGCGATTACGGGTGTATGGACCCCGGCATGCCTCTTGGCCGCAAGCATCTCCGTCGAAGCCGTGACGCCCCCACTGGTGGGAATGGCCTTCAAAGAACAGACAACCAGGCTCAGGGAGCCTGCTTCCAGACATCTTCCATCATGGGGGTCAACCCAGTGGAAGTCAAACATATCAATTAGATGTGGCCAGGTTACAAAAGATGCTCGACCGCAGGGTGGGGGATTGGGTTGCTTTGGGATGGGAAAACAGGTGCATGGCGCATCATAATTTAAAGCAGTGAGTGCGGAATCGCGTTAAACGCTGGGACTATACGCTTGGTCAAAATGATGATTGCTTTCTGTAGAATCTTACTTGTTGCCTCCCTTGCGATTGGCAGCTTGTTTCCGTGGACGTCGGCTCTGGGACAATCTAAGGTCGGACAATCTAACGCCGGAACCGCCGAACAGCAGTTATTCCAGGCCATTAACCGCGAACGCGCGGCGCATCGGCTGCCGCCATTGAAGTGGAACGATGCTCTGGCATCCGCTGCGCGCGAGCACGCGCAAGTCATGGCTGCGCGCAAGGCGATCGCGCACGGTTTTCCCGGAGAGCCGAGTCTTCCCAGCCGGGTCAAGCAGGCCGGCGTTCACTTCAGCTGGCTATCCGAGAATATTGCGGTCGGTCCCAGTGCGGCGAATATCAGTGAACAGTGGATGCAATCGCCAAACCACAGGGCCAATCTTCTCGACGCCGACATGGACACCGTCGGCGCGGGGACCGTCCAGCGCAACGGAGTAATGTTCGCGGTAGCTGATTTTTCCAAAGCCAAGAATTGACGGCCGCGGGCTTCCCAGCATTTCTCGAACGATCGGCGCTTTCACGCGATGAGTGAGGGCTTTCTGCGGGTCGGACCACTTGCTCCTGGCGGATAGTTGTCAGGCCAACCTTTTGCATCCTGTTGCGGTTTCTGACATCTCAACTACGGCGCACGGTAGAATCTTTATATCGGGCACTCCCGGTGCTGACCAATCGATGACTTCTTTCGTCCAACCAACCATGGCTAATCGCTGTCGGGAGAGTTGCCGGTGAAGGCTCAGTGTCTGCCATTCCGCCAAATTCCACATACCACAAGGCTTTTCACTGATTTTCTTTCCTGGTCACCTTCTATCCGTCCCTTTTACTCCCGCTCCCCACATTTCTCCGAATGGGTGAAAGACGAAACAGCCGCCCTGGGTTATGACTCCGGCAGGAGGGCGCAGGTTTGCGATATTTTGGAGCGGCAGAATCGTGGCTGGGATGCGTCCCCCAAGACTCTGGAAAATATAGCGCGTCTCCGCAACGGGGCGTCGGCCGTGGTCACCGGACAGCAAGTGGGACTGTTCGGGGGGCCGTTATTTTCTTTCTTCAAGGCCCTGACAACTATCAAACTCGCGGATGAAGCCACCCAGGCGGGATCCGAGTGCGTCCCCATCTTCTGGCTGGCGACCACCGATCACGATCTGGACGAGATCAGTCATGTCTCGCTTCCCGCGCCTGACTCTTCTCAGGCCGGTCCTCC
The DNA here is from genome assembly GCA_963733545.1 of Terriglobia bacterium. Lineage (GTDB taxonomy): Bacteria > Acidobacteriota > Terriglobia > Terriglobales > Acidobacteriaceae > JAIQFF01. The sequence goes on along the minus strand of CAVTDQ010000006.1, from coordinate 886,723 downwards.
ACTCAATACTTCGCTGCAGAAATTCACATCTACGACTCGGGGGGTGCCTGATGCTCCGGTGGGGACCGTGATCTTCGGCCCCGAGATCGAAGCCCTGGTGGAGAGTGCGGCCGCGTTGCTGGGGGATTCCGAAGCCACGACGTTTTTGCGGGAAGCTTATCGTCCGGGAGAAAATTTCGGCAGCGCATTTGCCCGTTTGTTTTCGCGTCTGTTTGCGCCTTGGGGCGTGATCCTGTTGAACGCCGCCGATCCTGAGCTCCACCGGCTGGCGGCGCCGATCTATAGCGCGGCGCTCGAACGGGCAGCGACGCTGGATGACGCGTTGCTGGCTCGAGGCAGGGAATTGGAAGCCGCCGGCTATCATCAGCAGGTCAAGGTCACGCCGACATCGACCCTCTTGTTTACGCTCCGAGACGGAGCTCGCCTTCCGGTTCAAATGCGGCGGGAAGGCGGGAAATCTGAATTTTTGGTGGAAGATAATCGCGTCTCGCAGGAGGAGATGCTGCGTCGCATCCAGTCCGCTCCCGAACAGTTCAGTGCCAACGTCTTGTTGCGGCCGGTGGTGCAGGATTATCTGTTACCGACGGTGGCCTACATCGGTGGCGCAGCCGAGATCGCATATTTCGGTCAAGGTGCCGTAGTCTACAGGGCGCTGTTAGGACGTGCGACGCCAATCATTCCGCGATTCTCCGCCACCATCGTAGAGCAAAAACCTCAAGCTATACTTGAACGTTATGGCTTATCGATTACCGACATTTTCCAGGGTCCGAAAGCGGTTCGGGAAATTTTGGCCCGGCATATGTTGCCTTCCGACTTGAAGGCCGCGTTCGAGGAGGCGGAGTCGTCGCTAAAAATCTCACTGAACTCAGTTCAAGCAGCACTTGAACGTTTGGACAAGACGCTGGTAGAGGCCTCGGTCAACGCCGGATCCAAGATGCAACATCAGTTGGAGCAGCTGCGGTCCCGGGCGGCGCGCGCCGAACTGCGGCAGAGCGAAATTTTAGGGCGTAAATCCGACTTGCTGAACACCGCGCTGTATCCCAACAAGATTCTGCAGGAGAGGGAAATTGGCGGCCTGTATTTTGTGGCGCGGTATGGGAACGAACTCCTGCAAAACCTTTATGACACACTGCGAACCGAGTGCCTCGATCATCAGATCGTGTCTTTGTAGTCGGTGAATCACTCGTTTGATCGATCGCTGAAGAAGACCTCTTCTTTGCGATGATTGAAGACGGTTCCGAACATGGCGACTGCAGGCTAATTGCCCGCGTTAAAGCTCGCGATCGAAACTTGTGAGAGTGGCTGACTTCGCAAGCGGAAAAGCGTAGTATCTTTGCTTTTGGTAATGGATTGATTCTTCTCCAGGTGCCCAGACCGCGCTCATGTCCCTGTCCTTGACCTCGCTCCTGACCTCGCTTCCCGTATCTCTGAAGTGGCTCGAAGCCGCCGTGAAAATCCAGTTCCTCGTCATGGTTGTATTCGAGGAATTCGGTAAAAAGGGAGACGTCTACAACATACTGTGGGCGCTGGTTTTTGGCTTCGCCACCCTCAATATTCTGGGGCTGGTTGCCCGGCGTTTTGAGCCCAGCCGCAACCGCCTGAACTTCGGCGAAACCATAGCCATCATGGTGGTAATCGTCTCGATCGTGCTCCTGGGATGGGAAATGCTGAATCTGTTCAAGATCTTCCCCCTCCATCTGCAGCGCCATGACTAAATTTAGGAGTATGATTTGGTCATGTCGAAGAGCGTCCCCGCGTTCGAAGTGACCTGCCCGTGCTGCAGCGCGGTGCTTAAGGTGGACGCTGAAATCAAGGGAGTGATCGCTCACACCGCCGCCGTGAAACCCAAGATGTTCGCCGATATTGAAGAAGCTGCGCGAGCGATGAAAGAGCAGGACAGTCGGCGCGACTCAGTTTTCCGGCAATCGGTGGAAGCGCAGAAAAATGCTTCGGAACTGTTGGAAAAAAAGTTTCAGGAAGCGGTCAAGAAAGCCAAAGAGTCCCCCGATACGGGTAGGCCTATCCGCGATTTCGATCTCGACTAACGGGTCGAGATTTTCCTCAACTAGTAAATCGATTCCGGCGTAAAATGCGCCATGGTCGGCCCTCCCCTCCTCCTTGGTCATCGTGGGGCTCGTTCGTCTCCTGGCATACCGGAAAATACGTTCGCTTCATTCGATCTCGCCCTGAAACATGGGTGCGATGGTTTTGAATTCGATGTCCGGGTTACCGCCTGCCATACAGCTGTGGTTTGTCACGACCCTAAGGTAGGCAAGGTTGCGGTGTCGACCGCCAGGGCGGTCGATCTGCCTCAATTGCCCCGCCTGGATGACGTCCTTCGACGATACGGGCCGGGAGCCTTCCTCAATATCGAAATCAAGGTGGCCAACCTGGAATCGATAATGCTGGCCGCACTCAATGAACACCCGCCGGCGCAGGGGTACGTGGTGACCTCGTTTCTTCCCGATGTCATCATGGAACTCGAAGCCCGCAACGCGAAGGTTTCGATCGGTATTATCTGCGAGAAGCCGGCCCAACTGGCGCGAGGGCGAGATTTGCCGATTGACTATATTGTCCTGCACCATTCACTGGTCGACCGCCTGCTGGTTCGCGACCTCCACAGCGCAGGCCACAAGATTTTCGTGTGGACTGTCAATCAAAGGAAAGAAATGCTGCGCCTGGCGGATTGGGGAGTTGATGGGATCATTTCCGATGACACCGAGCTCTTGGTGAAGACATTGAGCTAGAGGTTGCGGAAATCTCCACGAGCTCCAACCTGGTCTATCAATCCGCAGTCCTTTGCGGACTTTGCGGTTAAGTTCTTGAAAGCGGGTTGAAGGCTTAACCGCAAAGGTCGCAAAGATTTCGCAAAGAACGCAGAGGAATGCGTTTTGAACGCAGCAGAGTAACTGACCCTCTATCGTTCCACGGTAACTTTCCCGAACCGGTCCAGTGAAATACCTTCGATAGTGGCGAACCACGGGGACGCGGTGTTTTCAATCGAGAAGCATCGCTAGCCAATAAATTTCTGAAAGTCGGGGTGGAGATGGAGCCGCAGGCAAATCGGCGCCGCTGGGAGCGTTATCCGTTTGACGCCTCAGTGCGCGTGGTAGTGAACGAGGCTCCAGCGGAGCATTCCGACGAGACCACGGTCGTGGATGCGCGCGGCGTTCACCTCAGCGAAGGTGGAATCTGTTTATTCGCCGCTGCCAATTTGCAGGTGGGCAGCCAGATCAAAGTCGAATTCAGGACGCCCCATACAGACGAGGCTGTCAGGCTGGTCGGAAAAGTACGAAACCGCAGTGTCTACTTATACGGGGTCGAATTTCTTTCCAACAAACTTGAAGACCGGCAAACGCTGGCCCGCGCCAGCCAGCAATTTCGCAGCGCCGGTGACGTTTCATTCGATCACTAGTCTTGAAAAACCCAGGCTTGCGCTTCTACACCAGAGATAGGGCTCCTTCGACTTCGGGAGACCATTCGCCAGCGAATGATCTCCCTCCGCGCAGGATGACAAACGTTTTGGTTAGCTGGAGGTTTCGCGGCCCACTTGAATTCTAGCCGCGCACTTTTGATCCGACGTCCGGAACTTCCACTCCCAGGGCGGTGGCCAGGTCGATCTGGTGGTCCTGCTCCTGCACCAGGATCTGACGAATCTGTTCCGCCATGGCAAATTCTCCGAAAGCTTCACATTGTCTGACCCGGTCCCGGTAATTCCGGACAGTGGTGTTTTCGTTGTCCAGGTCGAAGCGGAGCATCTCTTTGGCATCATCCGAAGTCTTCACCTGTTGCGGGACGACGGTAGGCATTTTCCCCAGATAGTCGATCTGACGGGAGAGCGTCAACGCGTGATCCAGTTCCTGTTTAGCGTGCAACGCCAGTTGGTCGGCAATGTTCATATACTCCGCCCCCTTGAGCACCTGGGAGTAAACGACGTAGGCGATGATGGCCTGATATTCGCGCGACAAATCCTCGTTCAACAACTCTGCCAAACGATCACGGGAAATCTCTTTTTCACTGGAAGGCGGTTTCGACTCGGCCATTTACTTTCTCCTTAACGTTGGGACGAAATTATTGCCTGTCTATCCTACAACTTTTCGCAGCAGCTCTCCGATCCCGGCAATATTCTTTACCAAATCATCGGGTACGCCGTGTCTTTTCTGCAAATACTCCGGACTGTTGTAGGAGATCCGGACAGTGTGATCACTGTCCTCCCAGATCAATGCTTTCAGCGGAAGGTCGATGGCGAGCGTCGGGGCAGCGATCATCATCGGGGTACCGCCTTTAGGATTTCCGAAAATAATCACTTGCGCCGCGGGCATTTTCAGTCCGACTTTTTCAGCTTCGCCAGTGTGATCGATGCGGCAGAATTCCGGCAGTCCCTGGGCTTTTAGCAAAGATTCCAGCCGGCTGATGGTTTCCGCGACCGAATAGGGGCTGTTGAGGTGCACCATTCCATTGTCGGGCAGCGAGGGCATTGCGCTTCTCCCTTATTGCTGTAAGCTTCGCTCATTCTAGATGAACGATCGCTTGCGGCGCCCCACAGGGAGTCATCCTGAGAGAGATACTCTGAAGATCTGGCGTGCACTGTCACGGACCGCGAGGTGAATATCCCCTGCGCGCCAGATGCTTCCCAGCTCAGCATGACGTCGGTCTTTTTTGTCGCTTCTAACCGTCGTGCTCCTCACCCACGACTGGTTTACAATTGAAGGGTCATGGCAGACGGACTTAGCTTCGGCCCTTATACCACCATCGAGAACGGCAAAAAGGTCGTCAAGGAATTGACCTTTGGAAATCCCACCCCTGAAGGCGTGGTCCTGACCACGCTCGATTCGGCGGTGAACTGGATGCGCAAGAATTCTATTTGGCCGCTGACTTTCGGCCTGGCCTGCTGCGCCATCGAAATGATGTCGATGGGCGCATCGCGCTTCGACATCGCGCGTTTTGGAGCTGAAGTCTTTCGCCCGTCACCGCGGCAATCCGATCTCATTATCATTGCCGGACGGGTCTCATTCAAAATGGCCCCGGTTATTCGTCAGCTGTGGGAGCAGATGCCCGAGCCCAAGTGGGTGATTTCGATGGGTGCTTGTGCCACCTCGGGTGGAGTGTTCAATAACTACGCTCTGGTGCAAAGCGTAAACCAGGTGATTCCGGTGGATGTCTACGTTCCCGGCTGCCCGCCCCGGCCGGAACAGCTGATCTATGCCATCACGCTGTTGCAGGACAAGATCCAGAAAGAGCGCGGAACAATCCGTCGCGCTTTGAATCTGACCTAGATGTTTCCAGAAATTTACTAGGGTGCGATAAAGCTGATGGTGATCCTGGTTTCTTTGGGAATTACCTTGCCATTCAGCGAATATGGACTGTATCGCCACTGGCGAACCGCATCCATTGCCGCCTTTGCCAATATCACATCCCCTTTAACCAGCTTCAGTTGCTCGATCTCGCCTTGTACTGTCACGACTGCGTCGAGAACCACTTTGCCTTGCAGATGGCCGCGCCTCGCCTCCGGCGGGTAAATGGGCTGCACCTTGCGGATGAGGACGCCTCCAGCGACTCCCTGAGAAACTGGTGGGCCAAGCGTGGGCAGGGCGGGAGCGGAGGAAAGCACCTGACTTAATTGGCCTGGGTCGGCGCTGGTTGAGGAAATCAGCGGAATTTCTTCGGAATTGGAATCCGGCTTCGAGTCAGCGGCGGTCGTGGTTTCTTTGGCAGACTTCTGTTGGTTTGCCGGTTGTCGCGCGAGCCGGATTACTTCGTCGGGAACGATGACTGGCTGAGCCGCACGCAGCGAGGGTCGCGCCGTCGACGGGCGCACAATATCAGGCTGTGATGCGGATTCCGGCACTGCAGACGTGTCGCCGGCGGAGAGCGATGCCTGGCCAGCCAGGGTTCGGTGACTTGCTTTCGATGCCATGCTGGCCCGGTACCAGGCTCTCCATCCCAAAATTGACAACAAAATCAACGCCAGGATCACGGTGGCGGCAATGGTTGCGAGACGCCATTTGTCTGTGCCTCGCGCATGCGATGCCGGCGCAAATCGTACCGGTGCGGTTTCTACCGAAGGCACAACGGCGGGCGCTGGAGAGACGAGCTCCGTAACGGGTTCCACCACCGCTCCTGCGGCAGCCGGCGCAGCCATAAGGTCCTCTGCGAGTTCTCCGGCCACTACGCCCCGCGCGCAAGCTGCCTCGGCGAGCCCAGCCAGACGACCTAGGAGGTCCATCTTGTCTTGATCGAATGCGAACGATTCGGTGGAGAAAACTTCCAATACTCCAACTCTGCCTTGCCGGCCGCGTAAAGGAACGACGGCGATCGACTGTAAGCCTAATTCACGGCAGACTTCAGCATCGACGTGATAGTCGCGGCTGGCATCGTCACAGCGCATGATCACGCCGGTGCGTAAGCACTCCCCCGAGATGCCGGAATCAACGTTGATCCGCTCGCCAAGTTCAGGAGCGGTTTCGCCGCTTCTGCCCACGCACACCACCGCTCCATCGCGGGGCATTGCGACGGCGGCTCCGGTAGCGCCGGTCAAGGAGTGAGCTGCTACTGCGATGGTTCCGAGAATAGCGTCGGTGGACTGCTGATCGGACGCGATCATCTTTCGCAATTTTAAGAAAATCAGCGGCGCGTCGGATTGCAGGAAGCTGTCTTCGGGGACTTCAGACTGAGTTTTTACACGAACTCTCGTTCCCGTGGATTCGGGATGAAGTGGAGGAAGGGGAGGGAAAGGAGGAGCCATTGTACTGATCGTTTAAATCGGCGCCGCCCAGCCGCAGGCGCCAAGCTCGTACAGGCCGAGTTTGCGGCAAACCATCGGGCTTGTCAACGAAGGATTTGATCGGCGCCTGGATTCCGGGCACGCAGAAGTACCTGTGACAGTAACATGTTACTGGCTTTCGGAGTCGTGCAGACAAAGCGTTAACCACGAAGGACACCAGGGTTCACAAAGGAATTCCTTAATGTCCTTGGGGGTTGAAGCTTTTCACGAACATACTCCGCATTCCCGCCTTCTCCACTGCCGTTCCGATGAGCCGTGGTAAAACACTGCATGCGAAAAACGACGTACGCCGCCAGCGGACCCACCATCATGGCCCAGGCACCCTGCCGTGCCGACCTGGCCGGAGGGACGATTGATTTATGGCCGCTGTACCTGTTTCATCCCGGCGCTTTGACGTTGAACTTCGCGATCAACATCCTCACCACTTGCCGCATTACGCCGTTGAAGGGAAAACGCATTCACCTGCGATCGGTGGATACCCGCCGGGAGGAAGAATTTTCCAGCTTCGATGCTCTGCGCAGCACGCGCCGCTTTCGACTGCCGCTGGCCGCTCGCCTGCTTCAGTTCTTCGCACCCAAGGAAGGTTTGCTCATCGAGACCGACTCCGAGTCTCCAGCTGGAGCGGGCATCTCCGGGTCCTCCGCCCTTATGATTGCGACCACCGCGGCGCTCGCCCGTTTTACCGACCGGCACCTCACGCTCGAACAGATGCGAGTAATCTCCCAGAACGTGGAAGCCCAGATCATCGAGGTCCCGACCGGCTGCCAGGATTACTATCCTGCCCTCTATGGTGGAGTCAGCGCAATTCATCTCGACGCCGACGGCATTCACCGCGAGGCGGTCACTGTCCCTCTCGAAGAAATCGAATCGCGTTTTGTACTGGCTTACACCGGCGCGCCTCGACAGTCGGGGATCAACAACTGGGAAGTCTTCAAGGCGCACATTAACGGCGACCGCCGAGTGTTTCGCAACTTTGAACGCATCGCCGAGATTGCCAGCTCCATGCACCAGGCACTCTCGGATGCGAAGTGGGAGGAGGTTGGCAGGCTGCTACGTGAAGAGTGGAAGCTGCGGCGTACCAATGCTCCCGGAATTAGCACGCCACTGATCGACAAACTGATCCGCGCGGCTTCCCGCCAGGGTGGACGCGCCGCCAAAGCTTGTGGCGCCGGCGGCGGAGGCTGCGTCATCTTCCTGGTGGAGCAGGGAACCGCCAGCCGGGTTGCTACCGCCATCGGAGAAAACGGCGGACGCGTGCTTCCACTTCAGGTGGCTCGTAACGGGTTGCATGTCTGGTCAGCTTGAAAACTGAAATAAAGCTCGGGTTTACTCGGTTATTTCCGCTCACAAGCCGTTTGTTTTCCCTCCAAACGGCGCTATAATCGGCTTAATTGAGGGCTCGGGGTAGTCGTATGAACCCACGTTACGTTCCAGTTCTGTTGCCTCTGGTGCTGTTCTCGGCGGTCGTATTGCCGGCCAGCGATCAGCAAACGCCCCACCTCACGAAGCAGACTCGCATGGACCTCATCCGCACCTTCAACGCGGAACTGGTCTACGTACGTGCTCCCTTTCCCATGGGAAAGACCGGATTGACCTTGAAGGACGGGAATCTCTCGCCCAGCGGCGAACAGATGCAGAACATGCTGGCCATGTGGGGGCCGGCGGCCAAGCCCGGCGATCAGGCTCGCATCAGTGAGATTCAGGTCAAGAATGACCGCATTCATTTCGAAATTAACGGCGGCCCCATCAAGAAGTCGAAGTGGTATCAGCACATCGAATTTGGCGGCGGCGGAGGCATGACCTCCGTAGCTCCCGGCGACGCTACGGCGAATCCGCGCGGTTCTTATGTCGATCTGGTCTTCAACGGTTATGTTCCGGAGTTGAATCCGCAAGAGCTGAAGGATCTGCTTCGCCCGGTCTTCGACTTCAACGCCAAGTCCGCCGTGGAGGCCTATCTCGACACATTGACCCCCAAGCTGCGCGACGCCATCAAAGCGCACCAGATTCTGGTTGGGATGAATCGTGAAATGGTGATGGCCTCAAAAGGGCGTCCGCCCAAGAAGATTCGCGAGAAGGATGGCGAAATCGACTACGAGGAATGGATTTATGGCGAGCCTCCTCAGGACGTCGATTTTGTCCGCCTGGTGGGCGATGAAGTGGTAAGACTTGAAAGCATGAAAGTGGATGGCGAGAAGATCGTTCATACCGAAAAAGAAGTCGATCTTACGCCCACCGTTGCCAAAAGCACTGGACCGGAAGAGCGTCCGGCGAACGCACCCTCGCTGCGGCGTCCTGGCGAAGAAGTGGATACGGCGTCACCCGCCGGCGGCAGGGCGCCAATGCCAGGTCCGGGTAATGATCCCATGGGCACGCAAGGCCCGGCTCCTCCTAAGTAAGTTGCCCAGATCGCGGCACTTCTTGGCGCTTAGGCGTCCTCACGTTTGAGTTTCGAATGTGAAAATACTTCCAATCGTAATCGCGATCGTCATTTTAATCGGAAATATAGCCTGCCGTGGCAGCCACGATGACAAGGCGCAGGTGCTGACTCCAGCGGAACAAACTCAAGCCATCAACATGCTGCGCACGGCTTACGCCGCATTCAATCGCGGCGACATCGCCGCTGCCGTCGAAGGGATGGACCCGGAGATCGAATGGGTAGAGCCTGCCGAATTCCCAGGCGGCGGCACTTATCGCGGGCAGGATGGGGTGAAAGCTTATTTGACCCAGTCGCGAGAATCTGCGGCGGAAGTGCACAGCGAGCCGGAGCGATTTATTTCGGCTGGAGACCGCATCGTTGTCTTCGTACACGCGCGAGTTCGCGCCAAAAACAACAGTCAGTGGCAAGACGTCGATCTTGCGGATGTCTATACCTTCAGTGCAGGCAAGCCGGTAAAGATGCGCGCATTCGCCAACCGCCAGGAAGCTCTTCGCTGGGTGGGAATTCAGGAGTAGTCGTACGGCGGTCCACGACTTGGCTGCCGCGCACCCTGCCTTTACACTAGAAGCGTGAAGATAGCGCTGGGACAAATCAATCCCACAGTCGGAGACTTCTCCGGCAACGCCGCCAGGATCATCAATTTCTCGCAACAGGCAAAGAGTGCCGGTGCCGGCCTCATCCTGTTTCCTGAACTGTCGGTGTGCGGCTACCCGCCACGTGACCTGGTGGAGCGTCCGTCCTTTGTGGCTCGCAACCGCGAAACTGCGGAGCACATTGCGGCGGAGACTCGCGGCATCGCCGTGATTTGCGGGCTGGTAACTCCGGCGGAAGCGGAGACCGGAAAATCAGTCATGAATTCCGCCGCCCTGTTGAAAGACGGCGTCATCGCATTTCTGCAGTCCAAGATGCTGTTGCCCACCTACGACGTATTCGATGAAATGCGCAATTTTGCGCCCGCGCGGGGCCAGTCCCTGTTTTCTTTCGGCGGCCAGCAGATGGCGCTTACCATCTGTGAGGATGCGTGGAACGATAAGCACTTCTGGAACAAGCGACTTTACATCGTCGATCCCGTCGAATCGCTGGTGCAGGCCGGGGGAAACTTCGTGCTCAATATTTCGGCGTCGCCATTCTGGCTGGGTAAGCGAGAACTGAGACGCGAAATGCTGGCAACCATCGCTCGTCAGGACAAAGTGCCGGTGGCCATGGTCAACCAGGTTGGCGGCAACGACCATCTGATTTTCGACGGCGCCAGCGTGGTCCTGAATGCTGCGGGCGAAGTCATCGCGCAAGGCAAGTCGTTTGAAGAAGATTTGATTTATTTCGACTCGCAGAACCTTACCGGCGAAATGCATCCTCAAGTTGAGGGAGAAGAGGCCAGTGCCTACGGCGCCCTGGTCCTGGGCACGCGCGATTATGTCCGCAAGTGCGGCTTCGAACGAGTGATTATCGGACTGAGCGGCGGCATCGATTCCGCGCTCACCGCATGCATTGCAGCCGATGCCGTGGGGGCGGAAAACGTGATTGGAGTAGGCATGCCCGGGCCTTACTCATCTTCCGGTTCGATTGACGATGCTCGCGCTCTGGCGAAAAACCTCGGCATTCGTTTTGAGCTGCTTTGCATCACCGACATTTTCGAGAGCTATCGTAAAACTTTGCAGAAGGTGTTTGCGGGATGCAAGGAAGACACCACTGAAGAAAACATACAGGCCCGCACCCGGGGCGGATTGCTGATGGCGCTGTCCAACAAGTTTGGAGCCATTGTCCTCAGCACAGGAAACAAGAGCGAGCTCGGAGTCGGATACTGCACCCTTTACGGAGACATGGTCGGCGGACTGGCGGTGATTTCGGATGTGCCGAAGACCCTGGTCTATCGCTTGAGCCACTACGTTAATTCGCGGCGTCCGGTCATTCCGGCAGCGACCCTGGAAAAACCGCCTTCGGCGGAATTGCGGCCCGATCAGAAGGACAGCGATTCGCTTCCGCCCTACGATGTGCTGGATACAATTCTCGAAGACTACGTCGAGGACCTGCACACGGCAGAACAGATCGGCGCCGATCACAACTACGATCTCGCGCTGGTGAAAAAGGTGATTCGCATGGTGGATGGCGCCGAATACAAGCGCCAGCAAGCCGCACCAGGACTGAAGATTTCCCGCAAGGCTTTCGGCTTTGGCCGCCGCCTTCCCATCGCCGCCAGAATGGGTGGCTGACCGTAGTGCCAATCCAAGTTATGGAAATTGTTTCCCGAAAGGAACTCATGCGTCGCTTGTCGTTGGTTTGCTCTCTGCCGCTGCTGCTGATGATGATTTCGCCCGCTTTGGCCCAACAGAAAAATCCTCCCACTCATCCCGGCGAAAAAGCGAATCCCAAATCGAAGGATGCGCTTCCGCCGGCGCCGACTTTCAGCACCCGTCTGCCATCTGAAGAAACCGTCAACGCATTTCTGAAGCAAATGTTCGGCTACGACCCTGCGGTATCGTGGAAGATTGCCGCAATTCGCCCGGCGCCGGCGGAAGGGCTCAGCGAAGTGCTGGTGGTGCTAAGCACTTCGCAGGGACAGCAGAACTCGCGTTTGTACGTTACCGCGGATGGTCAACATGCGGTGGTCGGTGACATTATTCCGTTCGGCGCGCATCCGTTCGAGCCTGCGAAAGAGGCTCTGAACAAGGGAATTGACGGACCGGCGCGAGGCCCGGCAGATGCTCCAGTGATCGTGGTTGAGTTCAGCGATCTGCAATGCCCGCATTGCAAAGAGGCCCAGCCCATCATCGACAAACTGATGGCGGAAGAAAAGAACGCACGCCTGGTATTCCAGAATTTTCCACTGCCATCTCATGACTGGGCTGCCAAAGCCGCTTACTACGGAGACTGCATCGGACGCACTTCGCCTGATGCCTTCTGGAAATATGCTGCCAGCGTGTATGACTCGCAAAAAGACATTACCGCTGCTAACGCGGACGAAAAGCTTACCGCGCTTGCCGACAAGGCCGGCGTCAAAGGACCGGACACTGCCGCATGCGCCGCCAAACCCGAGACCATGACGCGGGTACAGAATTCCATTGCGCTGGGCACGGCGCTCGAGGTCACCGGAACACCGACCTTGTTCGTCAATGGTAGAAAAATCGGAAACGTAAGCACGCTACCTTACGAGGTGCTGAAAGGCCTGACCGAATTCGCCGCCAAGGAAGGGAAGCCGGTGAACCCATAGCCGGAAGCTTTGTACTACTTCTGTATCCAAACTTCCGCGTTCTGCGGTTGTTCCTGGCTTACGACCCGGGGAGTAATCACAATCAGCAGTTCGTCTTCGTCCAGCTGCTTGCTGTTGCTGGTCATTATCTGGTTGAGCCCCGGCACCGCGCCCAGCCCCGGGATCCCGTTCAAGCTGCGCTGTTCGGAGTGGGTGACTGCGCCGGCGATGACGGCGGGCTCACCATTTTTCAGGGAAATGCTGCCTTTGTATTCGCGGTTTGAGATCACCGGCACCCCGTTGATGGACTGACCTTGCAAGGCGCGAAATTGCATTTCCAGGTCAAGGCTGACGTCGGAGTTTCCGTTTATGTGCGGCTTGGCTTTGACGCTGAGCCCGATGTCTTCATAGTTGAACGACGGAAACGGGCTTTGAAACGAGTTATTCTGGATGACCGACGCAATCGCCGGAGTATTGAAGACGGGCGCGAAGCTGGCATTCAAAATTGGATACCTGGCGCCGACCTTAAACGTCCCTTCGCTGTTCTGCGACACCCGCAAGGTAGCGTGCTCCAGAGTCTTTACCGCGCTCTCGTTTAGCGATAATTGAAAGCCGGCTGTTCCCAGGCTCAATCCGGTCAGGGTGAGGCCGTTGCCAAACGTGGCCAGCGGCTGGCTGAAAACTGAACTCTGCTGATTTTGCAGCTGGGCCAGAAGTCCTGACAAAGCTTGGGAGTTCGCCTGGTTAATGCCGCCGCCGGAAATCAGCTGGTTGATCAAATCCTGAATGTTTTTTCCCGCCAAAGCCGCCAGGGCACCCGCCGGAATATTGAACAATTGAAAGTTATTGGGAATCTTTAGTCCCAGGTTGCGGGTCAGGCTGTTCGTAATCTCGTACACGTGCACATCGAGCATCACCTGCGGACGCGAATCGCCCAGTCCCTGAAGCACCTGGGTGGCGGCATCCAGCACATTGTGAGGCGCGCGAACGACGATAGTGCTGGCGCCCGGCTGCGGGGTGGCCAGCCGAATTTCGAAGAGATTGCGCAGCAAATTGACTACATCGTTCAGCTCTTGCGGAGAAATAACGCCGGGCAGATAGAAGGTGCGCAGGGCCATGCGATCGAACTGGCGATGGTTCTGTGCCGATTCCGCCGCCAGCAGAATCTGCTTGTCGTCGAGCGGCGTCCAGAAAGTGTGAGTCATCTGGCAGGCCGCAGCCATGGCGGTGTAGAAATTCGCCCGGCCCATCTCGAAGCGAATCTGGCGGGAGGCCACCGATTCGTCGAAAGCGGCGGTCACACCGAAAGCCGAAGCTACCTGGGTGAGAAGTCCGCGGCTGTCGCCACGGTAGTGAAAATCCGCCTCGGCTGGATTGGGTTGAACCCGAATCTCTCCCGGGTCGGCCACTACCTCAGGGACACTAACCGAGCGCGGGGCCCATTCTGCCATCGCGTCTTTCAACCGCTGTTGCGCAAATTCATTTTGCGGATCGAGATTCAGCGCGGTCCTGAACTCGGCCAGAGCTTCGATCTGCCGTCCCATACGCATGCCCTCGTTGCCCCGTTCCAGGTGATCGAAAACCAGTTGCTGGCGGGTCAATTCGCGGGCGGTCACGTATTCCGAATCTTTGGGAGCAAGACGAGCGGCGGTTTCGAACTCGTCAAATGCCTGGTCCTGACGCCTGGACCGCTGCAGTTTCAAACCCCTGGCGAAAGCTTCGCCAGCTTCTTTCAAATCTTTTTTGGATGGATTACAGGACGCTGCCGTGCCGGTCGAATCTTCGGGACAGGGAAGCAGGGGGACGCTGCTCGGCTGATCGTTGCCCAGCGCCGAGGCGGCCAGGCCCAGGTTCAAAACCAGGCATAGCGCAGACCGGCTGAAGTTTCCCCCACGCATGTCCAGATTGTAGCCGCGAACGTTGATCTCGACATCAATTTCGCGCTGAGCACTGTACCTTCGTGTATGCGGGAGGGCGTGCATACGAAGGTGTATTCGGGTATGAATTCTCCTCAGTTTGGATGATCTGTCATACCAATGGTCTGTCATCCTGAGAGCAGTCTTTCGTCCCGCGAAGCGGGACGAAAGCAAGCGAAGGACCTACGCATTCCGCGCGAACCTGCGATGCGGCGCAGGCTCATCAAGCGGAGCATCAGCTAAATCTGCGAATATTTTCCGCAGCTGTCGTCTTGCAATACACAGGTCCTTCGTCGGGAGCCCTTCGCTCTGCGAAGGGCTCCGCTTCCTCAGGATGACAGTGGGGGGAATGGAAAACCGGCCATCTTCTCACGCCCGTTAGAAGACCCTCAAGGATTGTCATTCCGAAGCGCGGCATTTCGCCGAAAAAACTGGCTTGGGAATGACAAGGGGTCAGGTTTTTTCGCACAACCTGCGTCGCCACCCCCCACGTCACCTTGGAAAGTTAACTCTTTTGGCGTATAAAAGTTAGTTGCGACAGCACGCGTCATTTCCTTCCCCGTGCGGCCTCAACTGGGTGCAAAATTTTGAGTGAGGGAACATGTCGAGTCTGACCGCGACGCACGCCCCCAAGGGCCTTGAAGGAATCGTAGCTACAACCTCCAGCATTTGTTATATCGACGGAGACCAGGGCGTCCTCGCCTATCGCGGCATCGACATTCATGAACTTGCCGACCAGTCGAACTTTGAAGAGACCTGCTACCTGTTGTGGTATGGGAAACTGCCTACCTCGGATGAACTGAAAGAATTTCGCCGGCACCTGGCTGCGGACCGCAAGCTGGACCCGGCCATCATCGATTTACTGCGCACCGCTCCCAAGCAGGCCTCGCCCATGGACGTGCTGCGTACGGTCACGTCCGCGCTTTCGTTTTACGATCCGGAGTTCAGCAAGAACGATCACGATGCCAATCTGAACAAGGCTTTCCGCCTGACTTCGCAGATTGCCATGATCGTGGCCGCCTATGATCGTGTGCGCAAGGGCAAGGATGTGGTGGCGCCCGATCCCTCGCTTTCGCATGCTGCGAACTTTCTGCTGATGCTGAACGGTACCAAGCCATCACAGACGGCGGAGCGCGCCCTTGATATTGCTCTCATTCTGCACGTAGACCACGAGCTTAACGCATCCACTTTTGCCGCGCGGGTGGTGGCGGCCACTTTATCCGATATGCATTCTGCGGTCACCGCCGCCATCGGAGCTCTGAAGGGACCTCTGCACGGGGGCGCGAACGAAGCTGTATTCCACATTCTTCAGGCGATCGACAAGGCGAAAGCCGATCCCGTGGAACATGTGAAAGCCATGCTGGCGCAGAAGAAAAAAGTTCCAGGCTTTGGCCATCGGGTTTATCACACCGAAGATCCGCGCGCGACCCATCTGCGCAAGATGTCCGCCGATCTGGGGAAAAGCAGCGGCCAGAGCAAATGGTATGAGATGTCCCGCAAGATTGAAGAATTTGTGAAGGGCGAGAAAAAACTCAACGCCAATGTCGATTTCTATTCGGCGTCCACGTACCACACCCTGGGCATCGATGTGGACCTGTTCACCCCGGTATTCGCGGTGTCGCGAATCGGCGGATGGGCCGCCCATGTCATCGAGCAACTCGACGACAACCGTTTAATTCGTCCCCGAGCCGACTACGTCGGGCCCGCCTACCCGCAACATTATCTACAGATCAGCCAACGCTAGATCGGTCTTCGGTCGATGGTCTTTAGCCGTTGGCTGTTTTCGCCTCTGGCAGATTTCCCGGGTTGGCGGTGGCCCAATGGAACTAACGACCGAGGACCGAAGACCAACGACCAGCTTCTTTCTAGCTTCCCATCTGCACTTGCAGGATTTCTCCAGGCAGGCGAACCATGCGCGCCCGGCTGACCTCACTGGGGTCGATGTCGGTTCGGGTGCGGATCGGCTTCGCGAAGGAAGCGTCATCCACAGCCATTCTCTCCATACGGATGCCCAATGTCCGTTCCAGTTGGTGCAGCTCGGAACGTTGCTCACGCCCATATAGGGTCGAAGCTACGCCCAGTTCACCGGCCCGGCCGGTACGGCCGACGCGGTGAATGAAATTCTCAGCCACTTCGGGGAGGTCGTAGTTGATTACGTGGGCAATGTCCTGCACGTGAATGCCGCGAGAGGCCAGATCGGTGGCTACCAGGACGCGATAGCGTCCCTGCTGAAAGCCGGTCAGGGCGGCGGTACGCTGCGACTGGGAGCGGTCGCCGTGAATCATGGCGGCAGCAAAGCCTTCCCGCGTCAGGTTCTTGGCCAGGCGCTCAGTTCCGCGCTTGGTGCGGGCGAAGACCAGACAGCGGCCGGTTTCTTTCGCCAGCAGCCGGTGCAGCATTTCCTGCTTGCGGTCGGAGGCGACTTCGAAGGCCTGAACCCGTACATTCTCCGATGGCTTCAAAGTTGAACCAAATGCCAGCCGAACCGGGTTTCGGGTGTAGTCGCTGATCAGGTGGACAACCGAGGCTTCGAGGGTGGCCGAAAAACACATGGTCTGGCGGTCTTTGGGCAGCGCCTTGGCGATACGCCGAAGAGCGGGCAGAAACCCCATATCCAGCATGCGGTCGGCTTCGTCCAGAATCAGGACTTGAAGGGTCTGAAAGCTGATGAGGCGCCGGTCGAGGAAATCTTCGAGACGTCCCGGGGTAGCCACTACCAGGCGGGCTCCTCTGCGCAGCGCGCTAAGCTGGCTGCCTTCGGCCAGGCCCCCGACAACCAGGGCAGCGGGGGAAAGCTTGTTGCCGCGTAAGGCGTTGTATTGATCAACCACCTGCATGGCCAGTTCGCGTGTTGGGACCAGCACCAGGGCCGCGATGCCCGGCTTAGCGGAATCCGCCTTGGCCGGCTGCAGCAGCCGTTCGATGACCGGAATCAGGAAGGCCAGAGTTTTGCCGGTGCCGGTTTGAGCGGTGGCCAGCACATCTTTGCCTGCCAGCGCTTGCGGAATGGCCGCAGCTTGCACTGGGGTAGGGATGGAAAAGTTGAGTGACGACAATCTCTCCTGGGTATAAGGAGAGATCGGTAATTCGGAAAAGCTTTGCATTATTGGGTATTCTCTTTTTCTGTTGGCGGAAAGCGATCGCGGCGCGCACACGAAGCTTCCGGGCGAGCAGCAACTAGCAATGCCAGTTTTTATTTACGCCGAAGACAAACGGAAGGACTTGAGGCGGGGATTCAGATGCAAACCAGAGCAACCGCACCACAACCGTGGTATTAGACGCAACATCAGTATAGCACGTACTTTGGGCCGCTCCTTGCGACGCAGGGGTGACTTTGGTGATGCAGGAAGGGGTAAGCCGTTGCTTTTCACTGCAACTCGAACGCGGCTGGCTCATTCAAGCGGTTTTTGGCGGTGGGGACGAGTGGCCCACCAAACCAAAACCGGACTTCAGGCCGTGAGAGTCCGCTCAGTTAAATAGCGCAGTGCTCGTTCGACACATACTTCCAGTTCGTCCTCGGTGTCGATCACAAGTTTGGGTTGGCTGATCGGCTCCCATGAGTTTCGAAGTTTCCCGTAGAGCTCCGGCGTACGATTCGCAGCAAGGTGATTGTTTGCCATCACCGCTTCCGTGATGCGCGCTAGGGCTGTTGCCTCTGAACAGACGCACTCCAGCGTTGCCCAGGTGGCGCCCACTTGAGAGCTGAACTCGATCACGCGATCGCGCTGGTATCGCCGCGAGAACGTACGGCCGTCTAACAGGACGTGCAATTCAGGATGCTTCGACAGCAGGTATGCGGCGGTCTGCAGCATGATTTCCCCGCAAAAATCGTCCTGCGATAACGAATATTCGACATACGGCGGTGGGAAGAGCGATGCCCGAATTGAATCCTTGTCAAGAACCAAGCCCGGCAGCCGATCGGCAAGCGCCCGCGCCAGTGTGCTCTTACCTGTCCCCGGAAGGCCCGCCATGATCACGATCATATGAAGAGCGCTTAGACTGCGTCCATGTTACGACGGGCAATGTGCAATTAGTTTTACGATTCATACCTGGGAAGTATTTTGTCCTGCGTAAACTGCTCACTCAAAACAAAAACTCGGACTGAATGGCCGCCGCCTTACGACAAGCATCTTCCCGGACGCTGCTAGGTCTTGGCTTTGGCGCTATGGCCCATTGCGACCAGGAAGATCGCACTCTTGCCTTCGGCGTGAGGTGAGAAGAATTCAGTTACGTCATCGTCGAAAAACGTCAGGCCGGTAGCGCCAAGATGTAGAGCGTAAGCGGCCAGATAGAGCTTGCCGCCAATGATCCCGGCTTCAAGCTGTACTGCTCGATATCCCCGATTGCCGTAGCGCTTGAGGATGGGCGGCAGGTCGGCCAGGAAGAAGACATCGACGGCAGCGTCGCCGGGCAGGGCTTGCTGCAATCCAAGATACGCAGCCTGAGAGCGAAACTCTCCAAGCTTCAGGAGTTCGAGCGCCTTGCGTTCACGGTGAAAGAAGTAGGCGCCGGCTTCGAGACCGTCGACGGCGTGCACGATCAGATACAGATCGTTCAGCTGCGATCCTGCGGGGTCGAGGAAATCCGCGGGGATGCCGCGTGTGGCCCGGTCGAGCATGGTGGAAAGTTCAGCAAAATTGATTGGATTGCGGGCAAACTTGCGACTGGAACCGCGCCGCAAAATGACTTGTTCGATGGGATCGCGAGGGATTTCCGCGTCCGATAGCGGTTGCAGCGGCACCCTTCGACCCGCAGCGGACGCGACAACTCTCAGCGGAGTGTCGCCGCGCCAGGCGGCTACTTCTGCGGACGATCGCAAGGAAGATGCGGCGTGGATTTCGCGCATCAATGGATAGTCGATCTCATGGCGCGAGAGTGGCACAGTTTCCAGTCCGAGAGGTTCCAGATTTGCCGGTGAATTTTCTGGAAGCTCAGGCACATAGCCGACCGGCACCAGCGAAAACGCAACTTCACGCTGCACGTCGACGTCGAGCAGAAGGTTCACCTGGTCGTCGATAAATCCACTCACTACTTTGGATGGCAGGCCCAAAGCTGTGGCCACAGCCAACAGGTTGGCGAGCAGCGTACCGTTGTCCCATCCGAAGTGGCGGTAGGTGCGGTCCTGATATTTCCAGGCATTGCGCCAGTAAGTGGCGGTGCAGACGATGGTCAGCGGCGCATGAGAAATGGCGGGCTCGCCGGCGGTGGCTTCCGCCAGGACGCTGCGAAAGTCTCCGGCGCGCAGCTTGCGCAGTCCGAACTCGGCGGCGGCGAAATGGTAGACGCCAGCTTCGAGGTTCGGGAGCTGGCCGCAAACCAGATAGAGCTCGATTTCGTAGAGCGCTCCGGTGCAGGCGGCGGCGCGGAAGTATATTTCTCCACCGGGATATTTTCGATGCCGGGTGATGCCCGCCGACAGGTAAAGCAGCTGGGCGATCGCCTCTAAATCAGGTGTTGTCTTGGTTTGCCAAGGAATAATCTCGGAGATCGCGGAGAGTGCCGCGACTCCGCTCTGGCGAACTTCGGGCGGCAGTGGCGACGGCTTCAGCGTCGGGTAAATTTTGAACGGCAGCGGCTGGTTATCGAAGTCGAGAAAATGCTGGTTGGAATGAACGCTGGCATAGGAATGCTTGGTGGCGTTGTGATAGCGGCTTGCGACGTCGGAATCCTGGTTTGCAGGCATTGGGAGCTGCGATCAGCATACGCTTCCCACGTAGGCGCGAGCGTCGATGCTCGTGCGTCAACGCCTATGATGGCCTCGCACGAGCGGGGCGCTCGCGCCTACAGGGTTTGCTTCTGCCCGATTGACGGTTAGTGGTATGCTTACTGCGTTATGGGGATACCGAGCCTGCTGCGCAAGATCTTCATGGTGGACCTGCTCCAGGGATTGAAAGTGACATTCCTTTATCAGAATCCCAAGGAGATTTACACCGAGCAGTATCCTTTGCAACGTCCGCAGGTGGCGGAGCGGTACCGGGGCGCGCCACGGCTGAATGTGAATCCCGATACCGATGAGACCATGTGCATTGCCTGCGATTTGTGCGCGCTGGCGTGTCCGGAGAATTTGATTGTGGTTTCAAGCGAACGCAACGAGAAGACCCGCCGCAAAGAACTCACCAATTTCACCTACGATTTGAGCCGCTGCATGTTCTGCGGCTTGTGCGAGGACGCCTGCCCCACCGACGCTCTGGAACTAACCCAGGATTTCGAACTTGCCAGCTACACCCGCGACGGAGCCATCTGGAACCGCGAAATGCTGGAAAAAGGTCCGCAGCCCACGCAGTATAAAAGATAGTCTCTGGTCGTTGGCCTTTGGTCGTTAGTCTACAGCCCACACCCTCACTGTCAAAATTATCTGCCTGGTATGTCACGCTTTGCTGAAGGCCGAGGTCGGACGCCCGAGGTCGAACGACTAGCGTCCAACCACTAACGACTAAACCCCCGGCTGTTGTTGTGTCATGCAGTGCATGGCACCGAATCCCCAGATGAGGTCGCCGGAATAGATGCCTACGATTTCGCGATCAGGGAAGAGGTCGGCGATGATGTCCAGGGCGATACGGTCGTTGGGGTCGTTAAAGACAGGAACCAGCACGATTCCGTTTGCGATGTAAAAATTGGCGTAGCTGGCGGGGAGACGGCGGCCCTCGAAGACTACTGGCGCGGGCATAGGCAGTTCAACGATTGCCAAAGGCTTACCGTCCTGGTCGGCAGCGGCGCGCAGACGCCGGATATTTTCTCGAAGCGGATTGTAATTGGGATCGTCGGGATGGGACTCGACGGCAGTGACGACCGTGTCTCGAGAGACGAAGCGGGTGATGTCGTCAACGTGGCCGTGGGTGTCGTCACCGGCAACGCCGGAGCCCAGCCAGATGACATTTTTTATTCCTAAATAGTCTGCGAATAATTTTCCGTAAGCGTCGCGCGTCATTGCCGGATTGCGCTGCTGGGTTTTACTGAGCAGGCACTCTTCGGTGGTGATCAAAGTGCCGCGTCCATTGACATCGATCGAACCACCTTCAAGTACCACGCGGGATTTCTTGTGAGCCGGGCGAATTTCCTCGGCGCCGGCTGCTTTCGCCATAAGGCAGCCAATCTTCTCGTCGTGCTGATAGTTAGAATATTTCGCCCAGGCGTTGAAGCGCCATTTAACCGCCGAGAGCTTCTTGGCATTCTCCTCGCGGGCGGGGGCGCCCGCGCCACGCAAGACGAAGGTGCAGCCGGAGTCACGGGTCCATACACGGTTGGTGGGCCAGCGATGGAAAATGACATTCTCGCTGAGCGCGTTCGCTTGGGTTAGAACTTTGCGCGCGTGGCTTTCCGATGCCTTGTTATTGACGATCAGGTCGATGCGTTCATGGCGAGCCAGGTGGCGGATGATTTCCGCGTACACCCAGGGGATGGGTTCGAACTTGCCCGGCCAGTCTCCGCGATAGTGCGGCCATGCCAGCCAGGTGGAAGCATGCGGCTCCCATTCAGCGGGCATGCGGTAGCGGGATCCGGAAGCGAGCTTCATTGAAGGTGAATCATGATATCGAGTGAGCAAAAGCTCGCCGCTGTTGCTCGATTTGCGACTGCTGTGAGCATTTCGTGACGGATTTCAATCGCTCAGCCTGTTGGTAATGGCAGCATAACTGTCGATGCGGCGGTCGCGCAGGAAAGGCCAGTTTCGCCGGACATCTTCGATCGCGCCAAGGTCGATTTCGCTGACCAGCACTTCTTCTTTGTCGTGCGAAGCTTCCGCGATTACGCGACCGAACGGATCGCATAGGAATGATCCGCCCCAGAATTCAATGCCGTCACCTGGAACCGAGTTTCCGCGCACGTCGCCGGTTTCATGTCCCACCCGGTTCACCACAGCCACAAACACACCGTTGGCGATCGCATGAGCCCGTTGAATAGTGCGCCAGGCGTCGTGCTGCGATTGACCAAACTCGGCTTTCTCCGAAGGATGCCATCCAATCGCGGTGGGATAGAAAAGCATTTCGGCTCCCTGCAAGCGCAGTCAGCCGCGCTCCTTCCGGATACCATTGGTCCCAGCAGACCAGGGTGCCGATTCGTCCTACGGCGGTATCAAAGGCACGGTAACCGAGATCTCCGGGTGTGAAATAGTACTTCTCGTAGTACAAGGGATCGTCCGGGATGTGCATCTTGCGATATATGCCGCGAAGCGAGCCGTCGGAATCGAACAGGACTGCGGTGTTGTGATACACGCCAGGTGCCCGTTTCTCAAATACTGAAGCGATGAGAACGATGCGAAGCTGTTTTGCAAGCGTGCCCAGACGGTTGGTAACCGGACTGGGAATGGGTTGAGCCAGATCGAAGAGGCTCGCGTCCTGGCGCTGGCAGAAATACTGAGTCTGAAAAAGTTCAGGCAGGCACACGATCTGGGCGCCGCGCGCCGAAGCCTGGTGGATCTTGTCGATCGCATGCTGCAAATTTTTGTCGGGATCGGACGTGGCTTGCATTTGTATAAGTCCGACGTTGAATTTCTGCGGCAAGGCGCGCACTCCTTCGAATAAGCCTGAGTAAAAACTCAAATTAGAATATCAGTTTCCAGTTTTTCGTTCCCGTTTCTCAGTCCTGCCAGTCAGTAGTAATAGTTTGTGAGGTTCTAGTAGAGTAGTGCAGCACAACTTGGGGGTGCAATTGTGAAACACGACAATCACGACGGGGCTGGAACGGAACGTCGCTTACACAATCCAATTCAGGACAAGCTGGTTCCGCTGGAGCCGCTTGACCTTAATACGATTCGTTCGATTGACGATCTGGTGCGGGCGATGTCGAAGACCGCATTCACCGGACGCCAACTGGGTGAAGCCGCCGACGTGCTCGAAGCCATGGCCCGCGATAGCGATTGTTTCGTAGTTATGACATTGGCGGGAGCGATGACGGTGGCCAAGCAGGGGTTGATCATCGCGGAATTGATCGATCGCGGCATTGTGAATGCGATTGTTTCGACCGGGGCGCTGATGGCGCATGGTCTGGTGGAAGCGACCGGGCGGTCGCATTTCCGTTACAACCCCGAGGTTTCTGACGAAGAGCTTTACCAGCAGGGTTACAACCGCGTCTATGACACCCTGGAACCGGAAACGAATCTTGACGACGTGGAAAAAGTGATGGCGGAGGTGCTAGAGCAGTGGGATCCCACCGAGGTGTTGTGCTCCTACAAGCTCAATCACGCAATCGGAGAGTATCTCGCCCGTACCGCCAAGGGGCAGCGGGGAATTTTGAAATCGGCATTCGAAAAAGGGGTGCCGGTGTTCGTGCCGGCCTTTACAGATTCGGAACTGGGCCTGGATGTCGCGCTTTCCAACCGTATGCGGGAGGCGGCGGGCCGCCACAAGCTGCGTTTTGATCCCTTCGAAGACCTAGAGCACTTTGCCTCAACCTTGTTGCGGCAAAAACGCCTGGGAATTTTTACCATCGGTGGAGGAGTGCCACGGAACTGGTCGCAGCAGTTTGGGCCGTTCATTGAGTTGCGGCACCGGCGCATGGGAGAGAACGTTCCGCTGAAGCGGTATCACTACGGGTTGCGAATTTGTCCGGAGCCGGTTTATTGGGGCGGGCTGTCGGGCAGCCCTTACAGCGAAGCGATCTCCTGGGGGAAATTTGTTCCACCCGCCGAGGGTGGAAAGTTTGGCGAGGTCTTTGTCGATGCCACCGTGGGGTTGCCGATGATCGTAGCTGCGGTTTTGGAGCGATTGGGAAAGAGTGGCAAGAATCAAAAGCCGAAGAAGGAGAAGGTCGGGTCCAGAAAGTAGATGCGGGGAGTCAAAGCGCATATAAAAGCGTCGGCCCATCGTTGTAGCGATGGGCCGTTTTGTTTTCTGCTGCCGAGTTCTCTAATCAAAGATCAGCACCGCCGATGCGATCACCGTGGTCCATAGCCCGCGCTTGTCGCCTACGGCGGATTGGGTGACATTGGCGGTGCGGACGATTTTGTTGGAGATGCGATAGATTTCCTTTTTCTCGTCCCACGAACGATCCGGATCAAACTCCACATTCAGAGTGGTGGCCAGCATTTCGGCGGCGAGTTCTTCGGCGTAGTCGCCAGCCGAGTCTTCGGTTTCACCGAAAGAGTGGTGCTCGCTCAGGTAGCCGTAGGTATTGCGGTCGGCGGGGATGGCCACGCCGATGCTCGAAGCCAGCAGGCGGTGCGGCTCATGAGTGGAGTTTTCGGCCACGACGGCAAACACTACCTCGCCCGGGCTTAAATATTTCAGCCCCGTGGACCGCGGCACCAGCTTGCATTGCGGCGGAAAAATCGAGGAGACTCGAACCAGATTCTGGGCGGCGATGCCGGCGTCTCGCAACGCCAGCTCAAAAGAAGTTAGACGTTCGCGGTGTTTCCCGACCCCCTTGGTGAAGAAAATCTTCTTGGGGACCATGTCTTTAGACAATTCGCTTTTCCTCCGATGGCACTTCAGGCAAACATAACATAGGGGGTCGCCGGGGCAATATGAAAATACAGGTAATTTAAAAAAAGTCCCCAGGCGTGGAAGGCGAGACTTTTATGTCCCATTCACCTGCCTTCGGCAACCGGTTCCCGCGCCCAGAAATCATAC
This sequence comes from Terriglobia bacterium, assembly GCA_963733545.1. Lineage (GTDB taxonomy): Bacteria > Acidobacteriota > Terriglobia > Terriglobales > Acidobacteriaceae > JAIQFF01. The sequence goes on along the minus strand of CAVTDQ010000006.1, from coordinate 861,834 downwards.
AGGATTGAGAGAGCAGTCAGCGGATGGCATCGAACCGCAACGACACGTCCACGATCTTCTCCTGATCTTCGGGACTTTCACGCACTGTAACCTTCCATTGATCCGCCGGGTATTGGTTGATGATCGAGTCAAGAAACAGCTTGATGTATCCGGAATCATAGGTCTGACCGGCTTGCAATCGCCAGGCGCTCAGCACACGATCGGTCGCCTTGCTGTCCAACCCACGCACTTCCAGATCACCCATCTTGTAGACGTTGCCCTCTTCAAACTTGAAAGTGTACTTGGCGGTCGAGTCAGCATCGTTTATTTCGGGAGTGGGCTCAATCTGTACCGCCATGTAGCCGCGAGTTCCATAAAGTCTTTTGAGTTCCTGGGCGTCTTTCTCAGCCTGCACCGCGTTGGCGGGTTCGCCGGGCTGCATGTGAATCGACTGCCGCAGCTTCTCTTCTGGGAATACTTTCTTGTTTCCGGTGAGTTCGATGGTGCTGAGCTTGTATTTGCGGCCAGGGTCAATCGCGAAAGCGACGTCGACCAGAATTTCCTCCGCAGTCTCCTCGCCCACCTTCGGTTGAGGAGGGCCGACCGTTGCTTTCAGGTAGCCGCGTTCGAGAAAGATGGGAAGGAAATTTTTTGCGGCCTGAAGAACGAGGTGGCTGCGAGTGTATTCCTGACCCGAAAGTCTTCGGCCGGCGGCTTCGAGCAGAGATTGTTCCTCGGCGCCAGCCCCCGTGAATATAACGTGGCGAACAGTGATCGGCTGTCCGGTAACGCTGAATTCGACTGCTTCGGTTGCCCCGTCCTGGGGGCCGACGCGAAGATAGTCCACGCGCCCACGCAGGCTCTTTTCGATGGCGAGTCCCTGCAGCACCACCGAAACGTCGTCGATCAGAGTGCCAGTGATTGGAAGTTCGCCCTGAAACAACGGCACCTGGCTGCGCAGCTTTTCCGAAAGTTCCTGGTCCGAAAGCCAGACGAAATTCTCGAAGCGCACAGGCACGAAAGGATTTGTATCCGTAACCTGCAATTCGAGCCTGACCCCTCCAGTATCGGATTGGAAAGTATAGGCAACGCTGCTGAAAGCTCCAGTTTCGCCAAGATGCTGGCTGACGCTCTTGAAATCCTCTTCGTTAACGGTTTGACCGGGTTTGAGGCCGGTGGCAGCGATGATCCGATCCTGTGAGTAGCGGGTCGAGCCTGTCACCTTGATGGAGGTCAGTTTCGACGGGGACGAAAGTTTAGGGAGCTTATGAGTCTGGGCTGGAAGCAGGGTACAGGCCAGGAGAAAGGCTGGAAGGAATCGGGTCACTGCGGGAATTCTAGCGCAGAAACAGGAACCGGGCACTGGGGGCCATGCTCACTGGCTGATGGCGATGGCGGTTTCGATTTTTTTCAGTTTTACCGTGGTATCGATGAAGGCGAGGGCGGCGCGGCTAAGGGCTTTGTCTTTACGGAAGACCAGGGCTAGATCGCGGCGAATCGGAGTCTCCGCCATGGAGATTGTGACCAGGACTTTGGCCTTCACGTCTTCCTGCACATTGGAACGAGCGATAAACCCAACCCCAACGTCCGCGGCGATGAACCGCTTGAGCAGTTCGCTGGAATCGAGTTCCATGGCATATTGCGGTTTCAGCTTATGTTCGTAGAAGAGCACTTCCAACGCGTCACGGGTGTGTCCGGCCTTGGGCATGACCAGGGGAAATTTGGCGACCTCGCCGATGGGTGCCGACTTTAGTTTCGCCAGTGGATGATGGGGCGGCGCGATAACCACAAGTTCGTCGCGATGAATGAGGATAACAGTGAGCCGCGGGTCGTTGACAGGCAGGGACATGAAACCGAAGTCCACGGAGTTATCGATCACCGAGTCAAGAATCTTGCCGTAATCGGCGCGTGTGATATTGACCGCCACCTCCGGGTAGAGTTTCTTGAACTCGGCAAAGACCTCGGGAAGGATGTGCAGGCATGTGCCCTCGTTGGCTCCTACAACAATGCCGCCTCGGGGTACGCGCTCAGTTTCTGCGATGTCGGTGAGCAGAGCCTTGCGCGCCTCCAGCATATCCTCGGCATATTTCTGGAACAACTTGCCGGAAGCAGTGATTGACACTTTGCCGCCAGAGCGATCGAGCAGCTTGGCGCCGACCTCCTCTTCGAGGGCGCGAATCTGTGAGGAAATTGCCGGCTGGGTGCGGAATCGTTTTTCAGCCGCCCGGGAGAAGGACCCGTGGCGCGTCACCTGAAGAAACGTCTCTAGCTGTTCAAAGTCCATGGAAACTCTGCCATCAAGCCGCTGCAGTGTTGGATCATGCTGTCATCGGCGAGATCGCCATCGTGGCTTTCGCCTGACCGAGAGTCATGCATTCGGCTTTTGTCTTTGTAATCGCCAAAAACAATCGGTCCTTACATTGGTTTCCGGCTTACAGTGCGAGATTGTAGCAGGGGTCGGCGCTGCCGCTGACCATCCAGTCAGGATTTCAGACAGGACTTCGGTCAGGGACAGTGTGTCAAAAGCGCAAAAAGAAAGGCCCGGAGCTCTGCCGGGCCTTTAAATTTCTGTCTTGAGGTCTAGACCGGGCTGCTGATCGCAGTTCGATCGCTGCGCGTTGGAATTCTATCGATGTCAAGATCCCTGATGGCTTTTGCTTCCTTACCATCCGGAAGTCCCAGCACGATGGCTCCCAGCGTGGAATTGGATTTCTCCAACACCATGAGTAAATATTTCTGAGCAACAGCACGATCGGAAGGATGAATCAGCTTCCACCAGCGCCGAATCGACTCTTGAACTTCGATCGAGTTCTTGTCGCCTTCGACCATGGCGTCCACCAGCTTGTAGACCTTGCTCTTGACCGCTTGGTAGGAGATAGAGACCTCCTGTGGCATTTTCCACCCCCGGTGCTAGTACTGATAGCAATACGCGGGCCAAACGTATCCCCAAGTGAAATCGAGACTTAGCGGATCGATCACTTCTAGTTGTTGGAGGAATAGAAATCTTCGATATGGATTTCAGTAGACGAAACGGGGTGCCGGGGGCTGTGAAGCAATTCCAAAAAACCTACTTTTGGCTCAACTGCTTCTCGACTGCGGTGACGATCTCTTTGGAGTCCGGAGTCACCGCCGATTCGAAACGTTGCACCACATTGCCGTTGCGATCGACGAGAAATTTCGTGAAGTTCCACTTGATGTCACCAGCGATGGCAGGACCGGTCTGTTTTGTCAGATATTGGTAAAGCGGCGTTTGATCATCACCCTTGACCGACACTTTGCTGTACATCGGAAAAGTCACGTTGTAGGTGCGGGAACAAAAAGTCTTGATTTCCTGGTTGGTGCCGGGTTCCTGCGCGCCAAAATTGTTGGCAGGGAAGCCGACAATCACAAAACCCTGGCCTTTGTACTTTTCGTACAGGGATTCGAGCGCGGTGTACTGCGGGGTATATCCGCAGCGGCTGGCGACGTTGACCACCAGCACGACCTTGCCCTTGAAATCGGCGAGCGGCATCGGCTTGCCGTCGATCGAGGGCAGGGTGAAATCGTAAATGCTCGCAGCCAGCGCAGATCCAGCCATGATAATCACCAATCCTAGTACGAGAAATAGGCGGACACTTGTGTTGCGTACCGCTTTCATGACGTCTCCTTGGCGCTGCCGAACGTCGCGATGAAAAGTAACATGAGAATACCGGAGCGTTGAAAACGGCGCAACCCGGCGGCGGCAAAGAAATAGTTCAAAATAGCGCGGAGCAAGCGTCGCCATAGGCTGGCAGGGCCTGACGTTTCTTGCTGGTGAACTTGGTCCGTGCCAGTAACAGTTGTTGTCTCAAAAGTTTACTACCGGGGTACAATGTGGCGCCCGCGGCAACGCGGATTCCGGGCGAATTCCGACGAACACCAGCCAACATCGGAGCCAGTCCTTTCTATCGCCAGGTGACGCAAGAATTGATTCTTACGGAGGCCTCATGAGGCAGGCGCTGCTGTGGATGTGTGTATGTCTGGTTGGGTCGGGTGCGATGTCAGCGCAAGTCGAGGCTGCGTTACCGGTTGCCAGTCACGAAAGTTCAGACCGGATGTTTTTCCCGCACGACACCTTTTGGGGATACGGGCAGTTCGACCTGGCGCCGCCGCACAACGAGATTGACCCCAACCTTTGCCGGGCAGACGCGGGCATTTCGGGAGGAGCGAACAGCCCATGCACCGCATTCGCCCGCTACATGATCTCTGGATACGTTGAGGCTCGACCGTTCGGTAAAGGTGAGTTTCGGAGATTTTTTCTTTTTGGTGAGCCTCGATTCCTTTTCGGCAGGAACCTTCCACAAACTCTTTACACCTGGTCGATGGACGCGATCGGATTGGAAAACTCTTGGGGCGGGGGGCTTTTCCTGGGCAAAGGATTTGAAGTGCGGATTACGCAGCACATGCTAATCACCCGTTTCGGTGCGCGCGACCGTAATCTGGGTCCGGCGGATCTCGGGCCTAACGGTCCCTGGGGCCGTTATAACACCATCGGTGTGCGGAAATACTTTGGCACCAGGAGATACTGAGCCATCTCTTGATTTCCGACGTGCAACGTTCCCTGCGCGCATGGATATCACAGTGCTGGTCGCAGCTGACCGGGTGAAGGTCGGATCTTTCGCGGCTAATGTTTTGATTTCAGCGAGTAGTTTCTTACCACGCCGAAGCCGGTCACCCCGATGTGGACGATCGAAATCCAGCGCTCGATCTGGTGATGGCGCGCACGGTGCATCCAGTAGGAGAGACCAACGGAAGCTACCGTCGCCGCCGCTTCCAGGCTGGCAAATCCGGCTGAGTTGTTTACGATGTCGTCGGGTATCAGAATCTCATCGCGTCCGCGAGCCATGAAGTTCCGGGTCGAGGCGTAATCAAGCCCACGGAAAACGGCTACACCCGAGAACAGCAGAATGTTGGTTCGGTCCCAGAAACGGTGCGTCGAATTGTAGGAAGCGGCGTCAGGCAGTGTCGCGGGCCCGGCTCCCGGAGTCTGAGAGTTCTGGGCAATCATCGGCACTGTAAATAGCAGGAGGACAGCGAGCAAAGAACTCGAGCGACCGAAACCGAAGCGCATTCCCGCATTGTAGCGGGTCACGGCTTTGTCGAATTATGTCCCCGCCCCTTGTCATTCCGGAGCCGGGGTTCATCGGCGAGGAATCTACTGTCCGTCGGCGGCGCAACCTCAGATTCCTTGCGCGAAAGAGCGGCGCTTCGGAATGCCAATTTTTGGACATCGATCTTCTGCATCTTCAGAATCGCCTGCATGACTCCGAATTTTCAGCTGTTGTTAATAGGCGTTGGTTAGAGAACCTGACCAGGGCGGGCGCCGGTGGCTTTGCCGTCGGCCCAGACCAGTTCTCCATCGACGAATACCTTTTCGATGCCTGCAGGCAGTTCGAAGGGTTTCGCGAATGTAGAACGGTCGATGACGGTTTTGGGATCGAAGAGCACGATATCCGCGACCGCGCCTTCGCGAATCACTCCGCGATCTTTCCACTTCAGCCGTTGTGCTGGAAGCGATGTCATCTTACGCACCGCCTCCGGGAGCGTGAGCCATTTTTTCTCGCGCACGTAAACTCCAAGCACCCGGGGAAAAGTTCCAGCTCCCCGGGGATGGGCGGCGCCGATGCCTCCATCGCTGGCCACCATGACCCACGGTTGCTGGTAAAACGCTTTGATATCGCTTTCGATCATCGATTGCCCAATGATTTCAGCCTCGGTGTTGGCCGCGTCGCCTTCATGGATCAGGCGAATGAACATTTCGACTGCGGTTATGTTTTGCGCTTTCGCCAGATCGGCGATGGTATGTCCGGCATAGGCTGGATTGGGTGTGAACTCGGTGATGGTGACGTGGTCGGCTCCGCCGGTGTCGGCTAACGCCTTTTCAATACTCCGCGGATTCTCGTATTGCTTGTCCGGCATGATGACTTTCAGGTTTGAGTGCCATGCGTCGTAGGGGTAGCAGTCAGCCAGGAAATCCACACCGCGTTTTCGGGCGGCATTGATGGCCTGGATCATCTCCGGCGCTTTGCCCCAAACGCTGGTGGTGCTGACCTTGATGTGTGAATGTTCGACCGCGATGTGGGCTTTGTCGGCGATGGCAATTTCCTCGTTCAGCGCGGAAAAGCTTTTGTTGCCTTCGTCGCGGGTGTGAGTTTCGTAGATGCCGCCGTGTTTTGCCGCTGCCGCAGCCATGGCAACCACCTCAGCGGTATCGCTATAACTGCCGATCTCATATTCCAGGCCGCTGGAAAGACCGAGCGCGCCTTCGCTCATCCCTTGCTCCGTGAGCTGGGCCATTTTTTCGATTTCCGCATCGGTGGCGACCCGTTTGAAATCTTTGCCCATGACTTTCTCGCGGATGGTCGCGTGTCCCACGAATACCGCGACGTTGAGCGAGGCGGGATTTTTGCCGCGCAGGTCTTTCCAGTTGGCGATTGGCCACGGCGAAGATCCGTCGGCACCCAGAACCACCGTGGTGATGCCCTGTGCAATCTGCGATTCCGCCAGAGGATCGGTTTCGAGACCCTTCTCGGAGTGGTTATGGATATCGATGAAGCCGGGCGAGAGCACCAGGCCCCTCGCGTCGATGATGTGATCGGCGATGGTGGGCTTTAACTTTCCCACGCCTGTAATCTTTCCCCCGGCGATCCGCACGTTGGCGTGCCGCAAGGGTTTGCCCGTGCCATCGGCAAGTTGGGCGTGAAGTATAAGAATGGAATTGGAGTTGTTCTGAGCCAGTAATGAGGGCGTGATCAAACAGAAATTTATTGTACAAACGGTGATCAGCACCGCGTACTTTATCGATTGCATGATTCTCCCCGGGGTTCGCGAAGATGGGTGTGTCACTTCTTGATCAGGTTGGTGTGGCTGGCAACACATTGCCACTTGTTGTTTCGGTAGAGCCACGTGTCGGTGAAGCGGCCGTAGTGTTCGAAGGGTTTGTGTTTAAAAGTCCCTTTGGAGTGGTAAATCCCGACTACGATGGCCGCGTTGAGGTAGGAAATGACGCGCGTCTGGTCGTTAGCGATCAGGGTGGCGCGATACTCGGGATTCTTGAGGTCGGCAAGGAATTGCGCCTTGTTCATCACGGTTCCATCGTAATCTGTGTACACAAATTCGTCGGCCACCAGATCGCTCACCGCTTTCGAATCGTGGTGCAGCTGAGCCTGGTTCCACGCATTTTCCAGCGCAATCAGCCGGCTGGCTTCCGCGGTCGAGTCATTCGTGCCTTCCCGCGCCATTGCCAGCGTGACCAACAACAAAAATCCAAGTGTCAAGCCCACCTTCATGAGTATTCCCTTTTTCCCAGGTCAGGTACCGATCCTAATCCACAACCAGCGTGAAAGTAATGTTGTGGGAGATCGCAAACCCATTCGTGGTAGCAGTCACGGTCACATTTGAGTTACCGGCGGGAGTTCCCGGATCCCGGTTGCCGCCGATGCTTCCCACCATTACTGCTACCTCCTCCGCCGCAATCCCGCAATGATCATCAAGAGCGCAATGCTTGTCAAAGAAACCAACTTCCGGGAGCGGCGCCTGAACTCACCGGTCAAAAGGAAAACTCCCGCGAGCGCTACTCCAAACGTCGTAGTCAACCAACCCGAGCCAGTCGAACTTGCAGCGTGCGAAGCGGTCGTAGAAACTGTGAGCGTCGTTGAGCCACTCCCGGTAATTGAAGCTGGATTGAAGCTGCAGGTACTCTCCCGCGGCAATCCCGCGCACGATGCCGCGGAAAAGTTGACGGTGCCGGCGTACCCGGCGTGCCCGGAGATGTTGAGCACCATGGTTCCGGAGGCGCCCGGGCTGGAAACACCAATGGACGGCGACGGCGACGCAAAATCAAAATCCGGCTGCACGTTCACAGTGATTTCGGAAGATGTAGAGCCGGTGTAGTTGCTATCACCGCTGTACTGCGCCTTGAGGATATTTTGACCAACCGGCAAGAGTAATCCAGCGCCCACGACTGCCTGTGCCGCAACCTTCGCGCCACTCTGAATATTTCCGGTCCCATCCGTCCCCGCCACCACAACCGGACTCCCATGGGCGATCGGAGTTCCGCCCGAAAAGAAGGTCATCTGTCCTCTGGGAGCGGAGCCGATGCTACTCGTGCTCACGGTGGCGGTTAGTGCAGCAGCAGTTCCTTCCGGCACCGTATCGGAAACAACGGTCACAGCCGTAGAAGTCGCTGCCTTGGTGATGGTAAAACTTACAGGTGCGGACACGCTGCCCTGAAAACTCGAGTCTCCGCCATATGTGGCCAACACCGAATGAGCACCCGCCGGAATGTTGAATACCCCCTGGGCTGTGTGCGCGGTGCCCTCGCTATTCAGTGAATAAGTGCCGCCTGCCACCAGCGCACCATTCTCCGTGAAAGTTACCGCACCTGACGCCGTGCCGCTGTTCGAAGTTCCGGCAACGTCGGCCCGCAAGTATGCCGGAAGACCATAGCTCTGATTCGCGATCGGCACCAGATTGCCGGCAGTATCGACGGCGAAGGCCGCAAAGGTTGTAGTGCTTCCTTCTTTAGACACGGTCACTGGGATCGATGAAGAATCACTCGGCGCAAATGTTCCATCGCCCGCATAATGTGCTCTGACCTGGTAACTCCCGCCGGGCAAGGTGTGTACCATGCCGGAAGAAGTGCCTCCGGTCAGTGTGAGAAATGCCTGACTTTGTGGTGAATTGGGCAAATTAGTTACCAGCGAGACATCGCCGGTTGGGGTTCCGCTGCCACCGCTTGGAGCAACGGTCACGTTCACGTTCACCGCCGCACCATGAACGAAAGTGGATGGGGTAAGTGCGAGAGTGGTCCCAGTCGCCGAAAATCTAACCGAACTCCAGCGACTGGCCAGGTTGGCCACGTTTAATGATCCCAGGCCCGTGGTCAGATCGTAGCCAACCGTGCTCTGATAGCTTGCCCCCGGCGCTCCGTATCCGATTTGTCCCGGAACCGCGTTGTTGCCCACAGTTACATCGTTAAAAACGCAGTTGGCGGCGGGTAGAGCTGTGGTCTTCGATCCGTTGCACTGGGAAAGAGTTTCCGCTCCAGCCAACCGGTAAAGAAAATAATTTGCCAAACCCTGCCGGGAACCTTGTTGCTGGATGATAAGAGCCATTACCCCGGCAAAAGACGGCGCCGCGGCTGACGTGCCATAGGCCGAGAATATGCTTCCTGACTGGCAAGACCCTTCAGCGCAAAGCAGGTAAGGATCGTGACGCGATGCCGTCAACGAAATATCCGGGATATCGCGCTTTCCGTCGCTGGGAATTCCCACAATCCCGGCCTGCCATGAGGGCTTGCTGAAAAATACACTGCTGCCCCCACTACCGGATGCGAGCGGAGGCGCTCCAGGCTGGCATTGGCTCGTGCAGGTTTCGTTCCACACATTTTCCGGGATATAGGATTTTGCCGACGAGCGTGTGGTTGGATCATTGCTTTTGTTCCAGTAACTAGCGTCTTTCCCGTTCTCATTAAATTGCGTACCACCGACCGCGGTGGTGAATGGCGTCGCCGCCAGCAGGTTGACGGAAACAGGACCCTGAGCGATGTTCTCACTCAGATTATCGCAACCCGACGCCCCGGTATCTCCCGCCGAAACAATGTAAGTGATGCCCTGCGCTGCTGCCTCCTGCGCCAATGTCTCGAAGGCCGCGGCAGCCGCGCTCCCGTTCACTGCCTCGCAGCCACCGAAGCTCTCCGTCATCACGTCGCCCAGGTTATTGTCGATGATAAAAAGCTCGGAGAGGACGATACCATCCGTTGTATTCGTGGAGGCAGAAACCACGAACTTTACCCTCGCGCCCGGCGCAATCGTACTCGACCAGGTCGAGTCGATCAGAGCTTCGAACTCTTCTAGCCCGCCCAGATTGCCCGGATCCGGACCATCAAAAATAATCTCCGGACCGAACCCGCCCACGGAAAAGAGGCTCTGAAAGTCCTGTACATCCACCACGTTGAAATTCGATCGTCCCACTACCGCGATGGTCGTTCCGCTTCCATTAGTTCCCGCCATATAAAGCGGCTTGATGTTGTAGATGACGGCGTAGTCGCTAGGGGTCAGCGCATGCACGCCGTTTGAACCGGTGATTTCTGGACGAGACCCGGCGTGGTGGGTAAAGGTCAAGTGCTCGTCTGACAAGATGGCTGTCGGTTTAAAGCGAAAATTGTGCAGCGAGTGTATTCCCGCAACCACTGGGGCAAGCGCCGCGGGAATTTCTGGATCGTTGGCATTTCCCCAATGGGCTTCGCCCTGCACCACATATTTTTGAATCGGGGTGTGAAACGCACGCCGAACCTGACCGGCGGTGCCGGCGAATTCGATCACGGTCCGGCCCTTCGTCACTCTGGTCACCTGGAAGCCTTCAGACTGCAGCCACGAAGACACGGCCTGGAGGTCGGCATCGGCGGGGCCGAATTGCAATCCGAACTGCTCCGGCGTCAGCCACTTGTGGTAGCTGGGCGATGACTTGTCCTGCTGGTCGTCAAGCAATTTCGAGAGCGCCGCTGCCTGCTCGGGACTTCGTTTGAGCACCAGCAGCATCCGCTCCATGGCGAGACTCGAGGGCGCCGCACCCACCTCAAACTGCGGTCGCGCCCAGGGATGAGTGTTACCTCTGAGAACCACCCGGGAGCCATCATCGACCGGTTCATGGACGAGCGGCCGTACGTACGACTGCTGCGCCAGGGCCATACTTGACCAGATAAGAAAACAGACAAAGGAGGCAAAGATTCGCACACGGAAGGAAGCTGATGACATGAAATCTCCTCGCAGCGACCGCCGTACGGGCAGACCGCTACTCAGTCAACTCGAAGCAGTGGACGAGCCCCCTCGTCACTTCCTCATCAGCCGCGACAGCCAACCATAAATGTGGCGGCACATCATAACCCAGGCTTCCATAATGTAAAGTGCAAGCTTTGGTCCGGCAGACAGTACTTGCCCATAACTGTCACTCTGAGCGAAGTGGCGGCTTCGCGAAGCCCCCACGCAGTCGAAGGGCCCCTATAACCGCTACGGGTACTCGCGTTCGCAGGATTCTGGCTGGGATCAATACCCCCCGTGGGTTGAACTATGCCACCTGTAGGGGCCCTTCGACTCATCGGGATCGTCCGCTAAGCGGACGATCTTCTTCGCTCAGGGTGACACGATCTCACTCCGTGTGATCAACGAACTAAGTCCCATCATTTTCATCAGTACCCGTGCAATGCAGTTTGCAAGTCTCGCCCGATCCAGGGTCATGGTTACTGCCGTAACCGGCCTCAGCCGGATTGGCGTTGACCCTGATCGCCTATGTACTTACATTCGGCACTGGGGGAAGTGATGAAGGATATTCACGAGGTTTTACGCCGAAAGCAAGCCAAGTTCGCCCAGCTCACAAAGCAGATCGAGGCTTTGCAGCAGGCGGCTGAAAAACTACGCGAAGTCGCCCCATTACTCGCCGAGAGTGACGAGGAAAGCACGGTTTTCGCCGACGCGGAAGAGCAGGGCATGGCTGCCCGAGCCGGGATCTCGCCTTCGGGCGTTTCCAGTTCCGCTCCGAAGCCGGCTCCTCGTGCTCCACGCTGGCCTTAAACCGGCGCGGGTAATTGGTGGCATCAGGTCCGACTCTATGACATTTCAGTCTCTTCTGGTTTGCAAAGATGAACAGGCCACGGACCTGCTCACGCCCGTCCTCGCCGGATTCGGCCTGGGTGTACAGTGCTGCGGATATCCGGACGCGCTGCGTCGAGTTGCCGAACAGAAGTTTGACGCTGTGATCGTCGATTACGACGATCCTCACAGTGCCGCTCTGGTTTTGCAAAGCGCTTACGAGGCGTCAGCCAGCCACAAGCCGGTGACCGTGGCTCTGCTCGGCGACAAAACGAAAGTGCGTCACGTTTTCGGCGCGGGCGCGAATTTCATTCTCTACAAACCAATTTCTCAGCAGCAGGCGGAAGCCAGCCTGCGCGCGGCAACCGCACTGATGAAGCGCGAACGCCGCCGTTCTTTCCGTGTCCCGGTTCAACTTCCGGTAAAAGTCCAGGTCGAAAATGGATCGGAACTGGAAGGGATTCTGCTCGACCTCAGTGAAGACGGACTGGATCTGCTGGCGGCGCAACCGCTGTGCCCCGGCGCCATCATCCATAGTCGATTTGCCATTCCCAATCATCATGAACTCGATGTTCGCGGCGAAGTCGCCTGGGCAAATCCGAACGGCGAGTCGGGTGTGCGTTTTATCGATCTGCCGGAAAACACCAGGCAGAGTCTTCAGGCCTGGGTTGTGGCCAACGCCGCGGAATTTCTTCCCGAAGATCCCGATCCGGTTTCGGAATGCCGGCTTACCGACCTCAGTCTCGGGGGGTGCTACGTAGGAACCGAATCGCCCTTCCCGGAGCGTTCCGGCGTCGTCCTGTGTCTGAAAGTTGAAGATATAGAAGTACGGGCGGAAGGCATGGTTCGGGTCATGCATCCCGGCTTCGGAATGGGAATCGAGTTCGCATCAGGAACCGAGGCGCAACGCGATCAGGTCGGTGCCTTCATCGGCTTTCTCACCAGCCGTCCGGGAGTTCAACCTAAATTACTGATCACGCCGCGGGCGCTCTCGGCCGGCAACGACCAGGATTACCTTGGCAGCCAGGAATCTCAGGACGGTGAAGATTCGCTGCTCGGTCTGCTGAACCGCGGGAATTCCTTAGAGCAGGATGATTTCCTTGAGGAATTACGCCAGCAGCGCACTTCTGATGTAGCTTCATCGTAGGCGCCATACTCTCCACCAGCCATGATGAGAAATTAAAAGGCCTGCGCACCTTTATAGTGTGCAGACCCTGATTGCCCTTTCGGGCTTTTGCTCCACCCTGTACTGAAAGCCTACCCCCGCACCCCTCGACAAATATTTCTGGGAAGTTAATTTGTTGTCAAAACTTTGTTTGCGAAGGTGCCTTCCGGAAACATGGCGCAAACCCAGGCGGCGACTGTTATCCCGTTTGCCCATTTCCTTCGCTTAGGCAACAATTCCTAAGTGGCGACGAAACCGGCGACCAAGACCAGTACTCCATACGTACCCGAAAGACCGGTATCCCTGTTTGGTTACCCTTTGCTCGTCATCATGGCAACAGCTTTCGCCGCACTGTTACCAACATTTTTATTGGGCATTCCCTCCGGCCATGATTTCGAGTTTCATCTTAACTCCTGGATGGAAGTTCTGGGGCAATGGCGGCTTGGCATTCTGTATCCGCGCTGGGCCTCGCTGGCGCACTACGGATACGGCGAAGCGCGCTTTATTTTCTATCCTCCCGCCTCGTGGATGCTGGGAGCTGCTTTGGGATCGATCTTGCCGTGGAAAATAGTCCCCAACGCATATGCCTGGATTGCGATGACGCTTTCCGGGTGCTCCATGTTCCTGCTGACCCGGCGCTTTCTCGATCGCCGCGACTCGATATTTGCCGCCGCACTCTACGCCGCTAATCCGTATTACATGGTCATCGTCTACTGGCGCAGCGCTTTTGCGGAGCTGCTGGTTGGCGTCCTGCTGCCTTTGCTGTTATTAGCGATTCTTCGGCTCGAAAATGGGATCGAACAAAAGGAAGACAGAAACTCCATCCTTTTTCTCGCCCTGATCGTTGCCGCTGCCTGGCTGACCAACATTCCGGCGGCTGTGATGCTGACGTATTCAATGGCGTTACTGCTGACCGTAGTCGCCATTCAGCGTCACTCTGTGCGCCCTCTGATCCAAGGCGCGGCTGCCGTTTTGTTCGGTCTGGCGTTGGCCGGCTTTTACATCGTCCCGGTGTTGTATGAACAAAACTGGGTAGAGATCGCACAAGTCATGGCGCCGGGACTTCGTCCTCAGGACAATTTTATTTTTACTTCGCTGAACGATCCTGACCATGATCATTTCAATCGATTAATTTCGTTACTCTCGGTTGCGCAAATCGCCTTGCTTGCGATTTTCTGTTTCATCTCGCGTCCCTGGCGTCTTCGAGCCCCTCGATTGTGGTGGATGCTGGTGGCATGGTTTGCCGCCTGCACTCTTCTTCTCTGTTCCGTTAGCCTGCCGCTATATCGCTTTCTGCCGGAATTGCGTTATGTGCAACTGCCCTTGCGGTGGCTGCTTTGCCTGAATGTAGTTTTCGCCGCACTTGCCACTCTGGCAACTAAGCGGCGGCTGACGCGTGCGCTTATTTGCCTGGCAATGTTCGGTCTCCTCGCGTTCGTGTGGCATAAAGTTCAAAATCCATGGTGGGATGACGCCGGTGACGTGGCTGAGATGCAGGATCATCAACTGGATGGCACTGGTTACGAAGGCATTGATGAATACGTGCCTAGTGGCGGAGATGTCTATGAAGTCAAACGAGACGCCCGGCGAGTTACCTTCGATGGCAAAGGCAACGCTCGCCTTCGTATAAGTCAGTGGGACCCGGAATTGAAATCGTTCGATGCGAACGTCAGCCAGCCCGGCAACCTGGTGTTACGTCTCTTTAATTATCCGGCGTGGAATGTTGAGGTTAACCACCGGGTGGTGCAAACCGATCTGCTCGAGCTTACCGGTCAAATGGTGATTCCGGTAGAGGCGGGAGATAATCAGGTGCGAATAACTTTTGCGCGAACTCCAGACCGCAAAATCGGTGCATGGATCACAGGAATCACCATTATCCTGATGATGTCATTATTTCTGTTCAGACATCGCCGGCCTCCGTATGACCAGAGTCCTTATCGCCACCACCAACCCGGGCAAGCTGCGTGATTTTTCCGGCGCTGCGGCACCGCTTGGAATTGCGATTGAGTCGCTTCCGAATTTCGCCGCGATCCCGATCGCAGTCGAGGACGGGCTTACCTTTGAGGCGAATGCCCGCAAGAAAGCCGAGTACTACAGCACCTACGCTCCCGGCGAAATCATTCTCGCCGACGACTCCGGACTTGAAGTCGATGCTCTGGGAGGCGCACCCGGAGTTCATTCCGCGCGCTATGCCGCCGACCAGCCTCATCTGGTGGGGAACAACACCGACGACCAGGCCAATAACGCGCGTTTGATTCGGGAGATCAGGAAAATTCCGCGCCAACGGCGAAACGCCAGGTTCGTATGTGTGATTGCCGCAGCCCGCGACGGGGAAACCCTGAATGTATTTCGTGGCGAGGCCGAAGGAACGCTTCTCGAAACTCCCCGCGGCTCTGAGGGCTTTGGCTACGATCCGTTGTTTTATTTTCCGCCCATCCAAAAAACTTTCGCTGAACTGACACCGGAAGAAAAAGCCCAGTTCAGCCATCGCGGTGCAGCCTTCCGTCAATTTCTCGATTGGTATCTCGTGAAAAGCTAGTTTGCTCTTCATAAAAGACGTCATGGAGCTCGCGAAGCGTCTGGCCAGCAACCTCCCCGCTAAATGACGTCATCCTGAGAGACGAAGTCTCGAAGGATCCAGCGTGTACCATCACAGTCCTCGCGACGGCAGGCTAGCCCCGCGCCAGATGCTTCGCAAGCTCAGCATGACGTCCAGACCTAAGCTACAACTTCACCCATCGGTCGCGATGACGTGGAAACAAAACCTTCGTGATACTTCGTGTCGTTAGTGGTTATGATTTGAACTCGTTTTAAGAAAGCACGAACCACGAAGGACGCCAAAGTACACGAAGGAAATCCCAACGAGCTTTCATGACTTCGTATCCTACCGGGCCTCGAGAACGATGAACTCCACAGCGTCCGGGGTGAGCGCGCTTGATATCTGCAAACGGTTTCCCCGTCCCGCCTTTTCCTCGACGAGATCCAGGTTCTGCGTCTTACTGATTCGATAACGCTTGATGCGGAAGGCTTTTTTGCCCCAGGGCAAATTTTCGATGGTGAGATTGTAGCCCGCGTTGTTGCGGTAGACGATATCGGTGCGCCCGGGGAGCCATTTGACTTTGGAGAAATCAGGCAGTCCGGGAGCTTTGAGTAGGTCGGGCGGGATTTGCAAAACGTGCGGCTTGAAGGTCGCAGGAATCGCGTAGTTGCTGATGAGAATTTGAACTGTTTTGCCGTCCTGCGACCGACCTGCAATCGCTGCAAAACCAAACGTATCCGCGCCTTCAAGAGTGAGCCGCTGTGGAGTATTCTGCATTTTTCCCATGGCCTGGAAGGCACGGCCAGTCTTGAAATACTGTCCATGCTGGTCAAACAGCCCCATCCAGGCTGCATCCCCTCGATAAAAATGCGCGTGATCGATTGGCGCGTCCTGAAAGTAAGTCAAGACTGCGCCGATATAGGCGGCGTTCGTCTCTCCTTGCAACTCCAGTTTCTCCGCTTCGGTAAAGTCAGCACTCAAATTCCATTCCGAAAGAATGCTCTCGGCTTTGGGAAAGCCATGCGTGTCCAGAATGCCGCGAATTAAAGTAGCTAAGCGGTTGGCATCGTAAGGGTCTGCGGAGGGATCTGCATACGTATGCCAGGAATAGAAATCCAGCGGTAGCTTCTGAGCAGCGCAGTATTCAATAAATCCTTCGCGGTAGGGACCATCGTCGGATGAGAATGCTTTCGCGTCCCCGCCCACCTTAAGGCTGGGGTCAACGGATTTCAATGCTCTCGCCGTTTTGTCGTACAAAGAGTAAAACTGCTCTGGAGTGCCCGACCAGAAAATCTCCGGTTCATTCCAGAATTCCCAGTAACGGATCGCTTGATGGAACCCGTTCGCCCATCCCTGGTTGTAGTGCATGGCGATGTGTTTCACGACATTGGCAAATTTGTCGAAGTCAAGCGGAGGATTGACATTAGCGCCGAAACTGCGGCCTACGCGGTAATAGACCTCAGCACCGCTGTCGCGAATGGCGGTTATCACTTTGTCAGTAGGCGCAAAGTTGTAGCTCCCGGGCTGCTCAGGGTCGGCACTCCAGTCGGGGAAAATTTTGCTGGCGTTGCCTGCTTCCACCACGCGCGCCCGCTCAACAGGATCGGGAATAAGCCAACTGAGAAACCCATTGTCCTGCTCAAATTTTGAGTCGATCTCGGTCGGCCCCATGAAATCATGAGTACGCACCTGGTTGACCCGCAAGTCCTTGTACTGTTGAACCAGGTTGGGAAGTCCTTTCATTACCGGACTGGGTGGACCATTCACTCCCTGGAACGAGCGGATAGTGCCGGAGACTTTCGCGGCATCCACATGTAAAGATCGGAAGTCACTTTGTGCAACGTCCTGGCTGAACGCGGCGGGGCAGAGCAGAACAAAGCACAAGCAATATCGGGAGAGGACACTCATCGCTGAAACTCCTCCATATGGGCACGCCTAACGATGTCTTTCCAGCGTTGCTTATCCTACATCCACGGCGTCGCAACACTTCAACGAATGTTAAACAGGAGTTGGATCGCTCTATGCAGTGTGAACAATCACGAGGGTTGTGATTCCGAAGCGCGGCATTTCGCGGGAGGGATCTGCGGTTGCGCGGTCCGCAGCAAGCAGCATTCCTCAGCCGATAAAACTGGTTTCCGGAATGACAAGGGTGAGACTGTTTCGCGTCAAAACTGCACCATCACCGAATGTTGATTGCACCAACCCGTACGACTCTTCCCCTGATATAATTTTCTGTTCGGCTATGACTTGTATGCGCGTCAGAGCTTTCCAGCAAGGTAAGGGCGCAACATCATAAACCAGTGATTCTGAGAGCATAAGGGGTCCAGTGGCGACAACCGCCAATCCGGCAACTTCCGAAAAAATCCACGATGGTGTTCCCCCGCTGCGGGCCGGTCAGGGACATTCGTTCCTGCTTCGAAAGCTGCATTCCCTCAGCGGGATCATTCCGGTAGGCGCGTTTCTGGTTGAACATTTTGTCTCAAACGCATTCGCCACCCGTGGCCCCGGCGCCTACGCCAAGCAAGTTGAACTGCTGTCGAGTTTCCCTTTTGTCTTTTACCTGGAATTGTTCGGAATCTGGCTGCCGATTCTGTACCACGCGCTCTACGGCTTCTATATCTGGTTTCGCGGCGAGAGCAATGTAACCGACTATCCCTGGGCCGGAAACTGGATGTTTACACTGCAGCGCTGGACCGGTGCAGTCGCCTTCGCCTACATCGTTTGGCACACCTGGCACCTGCGTTTCAGCGGCGTGCATATTCTGAGCCATCCCGACGCCGCTTTCGGCAAAGTTCAGCTCGAGTTTCAGCACGCCTGGGCGATTGCATTTTACGCTGTGGGAATCTTCTGCGCCTCGTGGCACTTCGCCTACGGCCTGTGGCTGTTCGCCGCGAAATGGGGCATCACGACTGGCGACGCCGCCCGGCGGCGATTCGGCTACGTATGCTTCGCCATCGGATTGCTCTTTATTACTGTGGGAGCGCTGACCATGCGCTCGTTTCTGAAGACGCCATTGCAACCGATTGGGCCGGAGAACGGTGTCCATGATTCTTACGCCGGCGGGGCAGCGCCGTCACAGAGATCGCGGTAGACAGGAACGTCAAACCAGATGGCATCGAATCCGAAAATTATAGTGATCGGCGGCGGCCTGGCCGGGCTTTCCGCCGTAATCAAAATCGCTGAAATGGGCGGCCACGTTGACCTGTTTTCCATTGTCCCGGTAAAGCGGTCGCACTCGGTCTGCGCCCAGGGTGGGATTAACGCCGCCAAAAACCTCAAGGGCGAAGGCGATTCCACCTGGCAGCATTTCGACGATACGGTTTATGGTGGAGATTTTCTCGCCAACCAGCCGCCGGTCAAGGCCATGTGCGACGCTGCGCCCGGTATCATCGATCTTCTGGATCGCATGGGTGTACCGTTCAACCGAACTCCGGAAGGATTACTCGACTTTCGCCGCTTTGGCGGCACGCTTTTCAATCGCACGGCTTTCGCCGGCGCCACCACCGGACAGCAATTGCTGTACGCGCTCGATGAGCAGGTGCGGCGTTACGAGTCCGAAGGCAAGGTCCGCAAGTTCGAGCATTGGGAATTTCTCTCCGCCGTGCTGGATTCCAACCGCGTCTGCCGCGGTATTTGCGCGATGGATTTACGCTCAATGGAAGTTCGCACCTTTCCCGCCGACGCCATCATCATCGCTACCGGCGGCAACGGCGCCATCTTCGGCAGGTCGACCAACTCAGTCGTGTGTACGGGCTCGGCGCAATCGGCGCTCTACCAGCAGGGATGCTTCTACGCCAACGGCGAGTTTATCCAGGTCCATCCCACCTGCATCCCCGGCGAAGACAAGTTGCGGCTGATGTCGGAGTCCGCTCGCGGAGAAGGTGGACGCGTGTGGGTCCCGAAAACTCCCGGCGACAAGCGTGACCCGAAGTCGATTCCACAAAACGAGCGCTGGTATTTTCTGGAAGAGTGGTATCCAAAGTATGGAAATTTGGTGCCGCGCGATATCGCTACTCGCGCCATCCACAAGGTGGTGTTCGAGCACAACCTCGGCATCGACGGCAAGCCGATGGTTTATCTCGACCTCACCCACATCGATCGCAAGATTCTCGATCGCAAACTCGAAGGCATTCTGGAAATATACGAGAAGTTTGTAGGCGATGATCCGCGCGACACTCCCATGAAGATTTTCCCCGGCATGCACTACACCATGGGTGGATTGTGGGTTGATTTCACTCAGGCCACGAACATCCCAGGAATTTACGCCGCGGGCGAGTGCGAATACCAGTATCACGGAGCCAACCGGCTGGGAGCCAACTCACTGGTCTCCTGCATCTTTGGCGGATTTACCGCCGGGCCCAACGCGGTCAACTATGCCCGCAACCTGAAAGCCGCGCCCAGCAACGGTTACTTCGATACCGAGCGCAAGCGTCAGGAGGAGAATAACGCCACCCTGATGAAATCGGATGGCACGGAAAATCCTTTCAAGCTCTGGCGCGAGTTGGGCGACCTGATGACAAAAGACTGCACGGTCATCCGCTACAACAAGAATCTGCAGCAGACGGACGCCGAACTTTGCAAAATGCTGGAGCGCTTCCGGCACATCAATCTGAGCGACCGGACGCAGTGGGCCAACACATCGGTTGTCTTTGCCCGCCAGCTCTTCAACATGCTGCAACTGGCCCGGGTGATCGCCCAGGGGGCAGCGCTGCGGGATGAGTCGCGAGGCGCCCACTACAAACCGGACTTTCCCGAACGCGACGATAAGAATTGGCTGAAAACAACCAAAGCAACTTTCGCACCGGATGCGGATGAGCCCAAATTTGAATTTGAGCCGGTGGACATTTCACTGATTCCGCCAAGGCCCAGGAAGTATGACGCGGTCAAGTAGCAGGAATGTCGAATTGATGAACATCAGCCAAATTGCTGCTCGAGATCGCCTTCAGGGCAAGCTGGGATCAGAATTCAGAATCGAATGTACTGATGAGGCCGACTATGTTTTACGAAAGTGAAGGGCGTCACTGTAATTATTGGACCAAGAGGCAGGCTACATTTTGCCCGCCGTGCGCACATACTCGGAGGGTTTAGAAACGGCGGTCAACGCCAGTAAGTTTGGGAGAAACAAAAACGCCGGGATGACGCCGACCTTGAAAAAGCAAGTGAAATACGAGACGGGCCATCTCAGCCCGATTGTTAATGTTCAGTGGGAGTGCGGGAACCACGGTCTGTGGTTGTCACTCTCAAAGCCCGGTAAAGCGAAGAAAACGAAGTCTCCCAGTGAGCAGGAAGACCTAATACATGGCAAGTAACAAAACTGTCCTCTTCAAAATCAAGCGTCAGCCGAACCCCGACGTCCGGCCCTATTGGGAAGAATTTGAGTTGGCCTGGCATCCGGGCATGAACGTGATCTCGTCGCTCATGGAGATCGCCGCCAACCCTGTAACCCGCGACGGCAAAGCCACAACCCCCATTACCTACGACTCCAATTGTCTCGAAGAAGTTTGCGGATCCTGCGCCATGCTGATCAACGGACGCGCCCGCATGGCCTGCTCTGCCTTGATCGACAAACTCGAACAGCCCATCCGTCTCGAGCCTTTTTCCAAATTCCCGGTGGTGCGCGATCTGGCGGTCGATCGCAGCGTTCTGTTCGAAAATCTCAAAGCGGTGAAAGCCTGGGTGCCAATTGACGGCAGCTACGACCTCGGCACCGGGCCTCGCGTGACCATGCAGGAGCAGGAAGAAGCCTATCCGCTTTCGCGTTGCATTTCCTGCTGCTGCTGCATGGAGGCCTGTCCGCAGTTCAACGAAGACACGGGCTTTGTGGGCGCGGCGGCGATTTCTCAGGTGCGGCTATTTAACACCCATCCCACCGGGGCTGCATTGAAGCGCGAGCGGCTGGTGGCTTTGATGGGCGATGGCGGCATTCAGGAGTGTGGCTACGCGCAAAACTGCGTCGAAGTTTGTCCCAAAGACATCCCGCTTACGCGTTCGATCGCAGAGGTCGGCGGAGATGTCATGAAACAAGCCATCGGCGACCTCTTCAGAAAATAAGCGCTTGATGGAGGACGGGCGTCCTCGCCCGTCGGGCACACTCGTCGATGTTCCACGGTCAGAACACTCAACGGTAACCTCCACTAAAGTGGCAGGCGGAAATTGTCATCGGCTGAACGCAAGTTGTCATTCAAAAGCCATGCAGACAGGGCCTTTTGACTCGTAACTTCTTTTGAATTACTTACCCGGCGAGTGGCCCGCGGGGTGCTGTTATCCATCACGGTTGCCACGGGCGCGTCGTTAACGCGAGTCAGTAACCAAGGGTAACGGCCCGGGCGGCTCTTCGGAGCCAGCCCGGGCTACAAAAAAAGCTCTTGTTTTTGACCAGCCCCAGTTTAGAATACGCGCCTGTCTCATGCGCCTGGGACAATGCGACGAAACATCGCATAGCAACAAAAAATCAGAGGCCACTTCGTGCAACGTAAGATTCGAACCGCGACATTTTTGTTTCTGCTGGCCGCCGTCTGTGCACCTGCATTTGGGTTGCACAGCTACGTGGCGCCGCGTCGCCCCCGCCGAATCGTTCGCCGCGCGCATCTGCGACGCCTCCGCTGGAATCCGGTATTTCGTCCATCTCGTGAATCGCTATTACTGCAGAATCACGAAATTGATCGCATGGACCTGCCCCGCATTCAGGATGACGCCGAGCTTGAGCAATTGAAAGCGCGCGAAGACCTGGTGCCGATTGTTGCCGGTCCCACCCTGCGCTTCGATCCACGGCTCGATCCCGACCGGCGCTACTGCCGACCCTGGACCCGCGAGTTTTTAGATGACCTCAGCGAAGCTTATTACAACCGGTTTCATGGACAGATTCAGGTGAACTCGGCGGTGCGCACGGTGAAGGTACAGAACAAACTGCGCCGCCACAATCGCAACGCCGCTCCCTCCGAGGGCGAGATCGCTTCCTCGCATCTGGCCGGCGTAACCGTCGATATCCAGCGCCGCGGCCTGTCGCGCGAACAAATCAAGTGGGTGCAGAACTACATGACGCCGCTGAAAGCCCAAGGGCTGGTTGAACCGGAAGAAGAGCGGCACCAGTGGGTTTTCCACGTGATGGTTTCCGGCCGTTACACCGACTGGCGTGAATCCAGAATGCTGGCCGGCGAACAACTGATTCCGGAACCTTCCGAAGCCGCCGAACTTCCCCTGCAGTAGCCCCTATATACGTGTGATCCTGAATACATGTCATCCTGAGCGGAATTTTTCCATTCGCTTGCGAATGGAAAGATGGAGTTGAAGGACCCCTACCCTCTTATCGCCATTAAGCCCAATCGTAGCCAGCGGCACCTGCACGAAACATAAGCCAGACCGGCGCGGACATCGATCAGTCAATAACTTTTTCGGGCGTCTAGGATAGAATCTTCTTTCGCAGTCATCACAATCCACATGGGGACAACAGTGTAGTGTTGTCCAGCCCGGGAAGAACCCGGTCCGAGGAGCTTCCATGCGAAACTTTTTTTCAACCTGTCTGTTAATTTTCGCGTTGTGCGCTGCGGGATGGTCACAGACGACGCCGGCTGCCAAGACCGCACCTGCGAAAAAACCCGCCGCTACGACTCCGGCCGCTGCCAAGCCCGCGGCCACCACATCCGCACAGCCGACGGCCGTGATTGAGACTTCCGCCGGAAAGCTGACCTGTACCTTGTTTCCCGACGTTGCACCCATTGGAGTCGCCAATTTCATTGGTCTGGCCCAAGGCACCAAGGACTGGACCAGCCCTGTTTCACATGCCAAGAAGCACGGCGTTCCACTTTATGATGGGACGATTTTCCATCGCGTGATTCCCAACTTCATGATTCAGGGTGGAGATCCCGCCGGAACCGGCAGCGGTGAAATTGGTTTCGAGTTCAAGAACGAAACATCCCCGACGCTAAAGTTCGATCGTCCGGGACGCCTGGCGTACGCCAACGCCGGTCCCGGTACCAACGGCTCGCAATTTTTTATCACCGAAGTTCCGTATCCAAGCCTCAACGGCGGTTACACACTCTTCGGCCAGTGCGACGAGCCCAGCATCGCGCTGGTAAAGCAGATTACGCACATGGGTCGTGATGCCAATGACCGTCCTTACCGGCCGGTCAAGATCGTTCACATCACTATCCTGAAGGCCGGGGCGCCAGCGGCTAAACCTGCAGCAGGAACGCCAGCCAAGCCGGCGGTAAAGAAACCGGCCGCACCTGCAACCACTCCAAAATAGCGCCGGCATTCCTTCGACTTCGCTCAGGAAGGCCGGCTGGTTGTCGCGAGAGTATCTAGCCCTCATATTTTTCTAAAACGAAAGGATCACAATGCCCCGTCAGCCCGGTACATACGCCATTTTTAATACCAGCGAAGGAACCATCGTCTGCCGTCTGTTCGAAAAGGAAGCGCCCAAGACGGTAGCCAATTTCATCGAACTCGCCGAAGGCAAACGTGAGTGGACCCACCCGGTCAGCCGCAAGAAGAGCAAAGACCGGCTCTACGACGGCACAATTTTTCACCGCGTGATTCCTGACTTCATGATCCAGGGCGGCGACCCGGCGGGCACCGGCTTTGGCGGCCCCGGTTACCAGTTCGAGGACGAGACCAAAGGTTCATCACACAGCTTCGACAAGTCCGGCAAGCTGGCCATGGCTAACTCCGGCCCCAACACCAACGGCTCGCAGTTCTTCATCACCATTGCGCCCACGCAATGGCTCACCGGCAAACACACCATCTTCGGAGAAGTGGTGGAGGGTTACGATGTGGCGGAAAAAATCGTGGCCACCCCGCGCAACCGTCAGGACAAGCCGCTGAAGGATGCGGTGGTGAAGTCAGTGGTGATTGAGAAAGTGTGATCTCAGTGATTCGCCAAAACGTCAATATCCCGCAGGCGTATCAGGCGTTCGTCGGCAGTGATCAGGGTAAGATTAAACACCTTTGCAGTGGCTGCAAGGAAGTGGTCGGCGGGGTCGCCGTGGGGAAAGTTTATCGCTGATATCGCAAGCGCCACTTCCACTGTGAGTGGCGCTTCCGCGAGTTGCAAATCCTCCATCGTCTTCGCGACCCAAGCCGCAACGTCGCCCGGCAGCGTAATACCAGAAGGATAGCTGGCCGGCGGGGCACTTCGGATAGCCGTGATAACGCCACGTTCGCAAGTGTTTCGTTACAAGCGATCGGGCTCACTCACGAAACGACCGAGCGGACGCTTGACCTTTGCTAACATTGCGAAAAACATAGATTGCGAGAATGAGTAATCCTAAACTCCGATCACCGCCACCAACTCCTTCACCGCCGCCGCGCTCTTATCCAGCGCGGCTTTTTCTTCCGGCGTCAGTTTGATCTCGATGATCTGTTCCAGGCCCTTCGCTCCAAGTTTGCAAGGCACACCTACGTACAGCCCGTTGATCCCGTATTCGCCTTGCAGGTAGGCGGCACAAGGCAAAATCTTCTTCTTGTCTTTCAAGATCGCTTCCACCATCTCAGTCGCAGCCGCCGAGGGAGCGTAGTAAGCCGAGCCGGTCTTCAGATACTTTACAATTTCCGCCCCACCATCGCGGGTACGCTGTACCAGGCGCTCCACGGTGGCGGCATCCATCAATTCCGTGATCGGAATTCCGGCGACGGTCGAGTAACGCGGCAGCGGGACCATGGTGTCGCCATGCCCGCCCAGGACAAATGCAGTGACATTCTCAACGCTCACTTTTAATTCCTGCGCGATAAACGTTCGGAAGCGCGCCGAATCGAGCACTCCGGCCATTCCAATGACGCGCTCTCGCGGAAACCCGCTCATCTTGTAGGCGGCCTGGGCCATGGCATCCAGCGGATTGGAGACGATGATCAGAATGCAGTTGGGCGAATACTGCACCACTTTGCCGACCACATCTTTCATGATCTTGTGGTTGGTGTTGAGCAGATCGTCGCGGCTCATTCCCGGCTTGCGTGGGATGCCGGCAGTCACCACGACCACATCAGAGTTCGCAGTTTCGGCATAATCCTGCGTCCCGATGACCAACGAATCGCGCTTCTCGATCGGCATGGCCTCCAGCAAATCCAAACCCTTGCCCTGGGGCACGCCTTCCATAATGTCGATCAGCACAACATCCGCCAGTTCCTTGGAGGCGATCCAGTGAGCCGCGGTCGCGCCCACGTTGCCAGACCCAACAATCGTCACTTTATTGCGCATGAATGATCCCTTTCGGAGCCACGGATTTCACGGATGAGCACGGATAGAGCAAAGAGTTAATCCGTGTACGTCAGCGAAATCCGCGGCAGGCCTCTTCAGATTGCGGTCAATACGCCCGCGCCCATGTTTTCGATGATGTAATTCGCGAACTCGCTGGTCTTGACCTTGGTGGCGCCTTCCATCAGGCGCTCAAAGTCATAGGTAACTTTTTTCTGCTCGATGGTGCGTTCCAAACCATGCTCTACCAGGTCGGCCGCTTCGTTCCATCCCAGAAAACGCAGCATCATGACTCCGGAGAGTATGACCGATCCCGGATTGATGACGTCTTTGTCGGCATATTTAGGAGCAGTTCCGTGGGTGGCTTCAAAACAGGCATAGCCGTCGCCGATATTGGCGCCCGGAGCAATCCCCAGTCCTCCGACCTGCGCAGCGCATGCATCGGAGATGTAGTCGCCGTTCAGATTGGGACAGGCCAGAACCGAATATTCATCCGCCCGGGTCACTACCTGCTGGAAGATCGAATCGGCAATCCGGTCGTTGATCATGAGTTTTTTCTTCCAGGCACCGTTGCCGTGCGTGGCATAGATGGATTCGAGGACACCTTCTACCTCGTCATAAACCGACCGGCGAAAGTCTTCGGTCGCGAACTCCATACCGGGCTCGACCAGAGCAGCATTCTGTTCGATCGTCATGTTGGGGTCTTTATCTTTGTTGCCGATAATCCAGCTTTCGCGCTCGGTAATGACTCTGTCGCGAAATTCTTCCGTCGCCAACTCGTAGCCCCACTTGCGAAACGCGCCCTCGGTGAACTTCTGAATATTTCCCTTGTGGACAAGAGTTACACTCTTGCGGCCTGTTTCCAGAGCAAATTTTATGGCCATCCGCACCAGGCGCTTGGTTCCGGTAATCGAGATGGGTTTAATACCCACTCCTGAATCCAGACGCACCTGCTTCTTGCCGCCCTTCAGCATGTCTTTATTCAGAAATTCGATAAGCTTTGCCACCTCTGGAGTTCCCTGCTCCCACTCGATTCCGGCGTATACATCCTCGGTATTTTCGCGATAAATCACTACGTCCATACGCTCGGGATGTTTGACCGGCGACGGCACGCCTTTGTAGTACTTCACCGGCCGCACGCAGCAGTAGAGGTCGAGAATCTGTCGCAGGGCCACGTTCAAGGAACGGATGCCGCCCCCGACCGGCGTGGTCAGCGGTCCCTTAATGGCCACGCGAAATTCACGGATGGCATTGACACTGTCATCGGGCAGCCAGGTATTGAAGTTTGCCATCGCCTTTTCGCCCGCGAAAATTTCATACCAGACGATGCGGCGTTTGCCCTTATATGCCTTCTCCACCGCAGCGTCGAATACTCGCACTGACGCCTTCCAGATATCCCGGCCGGTACCATCACCTTCGATGAAGGGAACAATCGGATTGTCCGGAACCTGATAGGCGCCGTTGCTGTATGTAATCCGTGTGCCGTTCGCGGGCACGGATAATCCGTTATATGAAACCGCCATTCGAATCCTCCCGGGTTAACAGAAAACGCTGGATGCGGAAAACTCATAATTATAAAGGCTAGGGCGTGGTGCCGGACAGTTACTCCCTTGACCGTAGTGGTGCGGTTTTCAAAATTCCTTAACAATGTCATTCCGAAGGCGTCTCTTTCTCGCGAGAGAGACTCTGCTCTTCGGCTGCCGGCCGACAGCGTATTCCTCCCGGGTAAAGCCGGATCCGGAATGAAAAGGCAGGATGTGTTTCGCTGCGAATTGCGTTGTAACCTGCGAGCCTACGCCCAGAAATAAGACCGGGCGGCCGTGGCTGTGATTCGGGACGTTGCCGGAGCTCGGCAAATTTCGTCTGAAATCCTGGAAGGTGTTCAATTTTGAACAGATTCGGCCTATTTTCGCTGCTAACTTTGCTCGGTAACAATCCTCCCCGTTGCTAACATAAGGGATGACCGAACAGCGTCATCCCTTCACTTTTTATGAAATACATCGCCATCGTGATTGTGCTGCTCGCAGTGGTTTGTCTTTTGATGCTGCGCCAGTGGAATGGTCTGCCACCAGATCGTCGGCGATAAGGCCGGGAAAAGCTTACTTACTCTGTTCGGTCGGTAATGCAAACGCGATGTACGCTCCCGGTATCGGAGCCTGCACCGCCGGATGTCCCGGAAGATTATGAGTGATGGTTTGGGCGGCCGCGCAGAATACGACGTATTCACGTCCGTCGATTTCGTATACTGCGGGCATGCCCTCTAAAGGCGCTGCCACCTGCGCCTCCCACAGTACTTTTCCTGTCTCCGAATCGAGAGCGCGAACCTTGCGGTCGCGAGTGCCCGCGAATATCAAGCCTCCTGCAGTGGCCACCGGACCAACTTTAGGAAAATGCGAACCCGTGTCCTTGAAACCCTTGGCCGCCAATTCAGGTACTTCTCCCAGCGGCACCTGCCACTTGATGGTTCCCTGATTGAGATCGTACGCAGTGAGGGTGGTCCAGGGTGGCGAGATGGCAGGTTGTCCATTTGAGGTGAACATAAAACCGAAACTGCTTCTGTAACGAAGCTTTTCCGGAGGCACTGATGGAGGCGCGACTATGGGTGGCGAAGCATCCGCTTTGGAAGCTGAGTTTAAATCAGCCGAACCTGGCTCAATCGAGCCTGAGCTAAGAAGGTAAGCGAGAAGCGAGTTCAGGTTTGCGTCCGACAATTTAGGAAAAGCCGGCATAGGACCCCGTCCGTGAGTTACAACCCCACGAATCTGATCGGAGGATAGTTGCGATCCGACATCGATCAAAGAGGGCACGGCAGGCGGCTGGCCGGCGCGGTTTGCACCATGGCACAACATGCAATTGGATTGAAAAACCGCACGTCCCTTTTCCTGTGGAGAGCTGTTTTCCGGCAATTCCTCCACTGGATTCAGTTCCAGTTTGAGCATCGAAGGAAGGTCTTTCGAGACAACAAATAAAATTCCATGTATGGGATCCACGGCTGCGCCCTGGAAATTTGCTCCTCCATTGTTCCCCGGCATTTCCACCGTATCGGTTACGCCGGGCGGAGTGAAAAGCCCCTGGTTGCGAGCGGCTTCCATTTGCTTGATCAGTTGCTGCCGCTCTTCGGGCTCGATAAACGGGTTCAGGTCTTTGGCGGTGAAGCTTTGCCGCGCGAAGGGCGGGGGTTTGGAAGGGAAGGGTTGCGTAGGCCACGTCACTTCGCCCGGCATATCCGACCGTGGCACCGCCCGCTCTTCGATAGGCCAAAGCGGTTCTCCGGTTTCGCGATTGAACACCCAGACGAAACCTTCTTTACCCGATTGTGCCACCACGTCCACCAGTTTGCCCTCGTGGCGAACGGTCAGAAGCATCGGCGAAGTCGCATTGTCGTAATCCCAAATATCGTGGTGGACCATTTGGAAATACCAGATCAGTTTTCCGGTGAGCGCATTGAGCGCGATCAGGGAGTCCCCGAAAAGATTGGCCCCAGTCCGGTCGGCACCGTAAAAATTGTATTTAGGGCTTGCGGTCGGGATGAAGACGATGCCGCGTTTCACGTCGATTGAAAGTCCGCTCCACGCGTTTGCGCCCCCAACCGTCTTCCACGCGTCCTTCGGCCAGGTTTCGTAGCCAAATTCTCCAGGGTGCGGCACCGTATGAAAACTCCAAACCAGGCGCCCGTTGCGGACATTGAACGCGCGAATATCACCCGGACCGGATTCGTATTCTTCGTTGGTGGCCGACCCCAGTATCAGAAGATCTTCGAAGACGCGTCCAGGAGTGCTGGATTGAACCAGCGTAAGACTCTCAGGATCGCGTCCCAGATCTTTCCGCAAATCGACCCGGCCATTCTCACCAAATTCCGGAATTGATTGGCCGGTGCGGGCGTCAATCGCCTCCAGGAAATTGTTAGCTGCGAACAGCAGCCGGCGGTCTGACCGGTCGGCGCTCTCCCAATAGTTGATTCCGCGGTTGGTGATCAAAGTTGTTTTCGGGGAGCTGGGATGTGTCCACAGTTCTTTGCCTGTGGTAGCGTCCAGCGCCACAATCGAATTGTTGCGCGCCAAAACATACATCATTCTGTCCACCACGATGGGGTTGAACAAGTATTTGTTCCCGTCCCCGGTCGGATAGTTCCACGCCACCTGCAGCTTGCTCACATTGTCTCTATTTATTTGAGCTAAGGCAGAATACTGCGAGGCGTCCGAGGCGCCCGCATAGTCTTTCCAGGTGGAATGCATCTGACCTTCAGTCTGATCAGAACGAGTGGCAGCGGGATTCGCTCGAGTATCTGCGATCGCTGGCGTCTGCGCCCCCATATGAGAAGGCGAGGCGGACATCAGCCCCGATAACGCCAGAAGAACAACTGTTCCTTTATTCATTTTGACGGTGCGGCGAGAGACTTGGAGAAGAGCCAGGGAAACAGCTTGGGCTCGTCGTACGCTCTTTCCCAACTGGCGTGTCGTACGCCTGGATATTCTGTATAGAGCACTTCGGCGCCAACTTTCTTCATCGCTTCATTCATCCTGCGAGACTCGGTGACCGGAACAATATCGTCTTCGGCGCCGTGAAAGATCCAGACAGGGGTTTTGCCAACCCGCTCGGCTGCGTCCGAGTAGCTTTTGGGCAAGTCTGGTGGGGTTAAATTAACAAGATCGGGAAGAGTTTTTCGCGCGGCGGCGGGCGGACGGATTCCTCCGCAAATCACTACCAGGGCTGCGAACCGGCCAGGATATTTCCCGGCAAGATGCCAGGCACCGAATCCTCCCATCGACAGTCCTGTGAGATAAGTGTGCTGGGCGTCACCGTGGAACTCCCTGGTCGCCTGATCCAGTGTGCTCATGGCCAGGTCGTCCATAGGTGGCAGCATCCACCAAAGATGTTTTGGACACTGCGGCATAACCACGATGGCCCGGATGGCGCCTCGATTGGTACGAATGGCCTCTCCGATGCCTATATCGGTTTGCAAAACGCCATCGTCACCGCGTTCGCCGGCGCCATGAAGAGCAAGGATGACGGGCCATTTTTGACGCGGAGTCCAATCTTCCGGAACGAAGACCTGGTACTTATAGTTGACGGTTTGGATGCTGATGGTGCGGTCGAGGAACCCGGTCTCGTGCTTTTTCGCATGAGCGGCGATCGGCATCATCAGCCAAAAAGCTATAAAAGCAAGCGAGACTCTCGAAAAGCCGGCCACGAACTCCTCCGAGCTAGACTTTAGCATGTAATTTTTCGTAAGGTCTTGGGGCTTTTCGAATTCAGGAATTAAATTCGCGTGACGGTTAGCCGTTAGATGGCGTCTAACCTGAAGTGAGCAACGGACGCCGGCTGGAACTCGATGCGATGCGAGGCCTGATGCTGGCGTGGATCGCTCTGACTCATTTGCCGACCGCGGCAAGTTCCTGGGTGAATCAACCTTTTGGGTTCGTGGGAGCAGCCGAGGGCTTCATTTTTCTATCCGCGTTGTTCACCGGGCGGATCTACTTCCGCATGGCGGAGCACGATGGCTATCGGGCTATGACCCGTAAGTTGTGGGGACGTACGGTACGCTTGTATGGTTATCACGCCCTCTTGCTGGCGTTCGC
Organism: Terriglobia bacterium; assembly: GCA_963733545.1. GTDB lineage: Bacteria > Acidobacteriota > Terriglobia > Terriglobales > Acidobacteriaceae > JAIQFF01. The sequence continues at coordinate 830,777 of CAVTDQ010000006.1, read as the reverse complement.
GTTCTTGGTGGCGGTGCCGATTGCCGCCCATGGCGATCGCCCAGGGCTTCACAATCTTCTCGATTTTTATTTTAACGCCGGCGCCAAACAGGCTGTAACCGAAGCCGCACTGCTCGTTTATCGGCCACCTTTGCTCGATATTCTGCCCATGTACATCATTTTTCTAATCTTCACCGCGCCGGCAATTGCGCTGGCCGGCAAAATTGGATGGAAACCGATCGTGTGGACGTCTTTGGCTTTTTGGGCGCTCGCTCAGTTCGGCTTCCGTAACGCCGAACACACCCTCATGATGCGCTACATTCCTACCCGGATTCCGCTGAACGAAATGGGTTCGTTCGACCTGTGGGCCTGGCAATTTCTCTGGTTTATCGGGGTATGGATCGGCGTGCGCTGGGCCCAGGGAACACTGCCTATTGAAACCTGGGCCCGGCGGGCGATTGCTCCCGCAGTGGTAATCGCCGGCTTTTGTTTCGTCATTCGGCGGATGCTTCCACATGGTCTGGAACTGGGCGGCTTCGAATTTCTCTTCGACAAGTGGCACCTCGGGCTCATTCGTATGCTGGATTTCGCAGCCGTGGCAGCATTGCTGATCGTCTCGCAACCGGTTACCCGGCACGCCGCGGTAAAACCTTTGGTGCTTTTGGGCCAGTCTTCGCTGCAGGTTTTCTGCGTCCATCTTTTGTTTTGCCTGGCTGGTCTGACGCTGCTGGGAAACGCGTCCATGCTGAGCGGCTTCAAACAGTTCCTGCTTCTGGCCACGACCTTCACCGCAATGATGCTCACCGCGATAATGTTTTCAAAGAGCGAAGCCAGAAACGAACGCCAGGCAAAACCAGAACCCGCGCGCGACCAGGTCCAGCCGGTATAAAATGTTTAGCTGTTTAGCATGGGCAAAGATGGTGCGCCCTGAGAGATTCGAACTCCCGACCTTCTGGTTCGTAGCCAGACGCTCTATCCAGCTGAGCTAAGGGCGCGTTGCGGTGTGGTGATGCAGCGCGTCTCCGATTATAGCGAAAGTGTGAAGAGTTGATAAGATGCCTGGCGCGAACAACAGAGTTCGCTGCGGAGACGGGATGAACTGGTCCAGGCTTGCGGTTCTCGCGGCTGTCATTTCCTTTGCACCTCTCTTTCTATACGGTTTTGCTGTGCCGGCACCGGCACAGTCTCGCAGCGCGGCCTCGGCTGGTGCGGATTCGAACCCCGGCGGTCCTGTTAACACCGCGAGTTCCGTCGACACTGCTGCCGGGCCGCGCTTTGACGTTAAGGCTGCGGTGGACGCTTATCTCGCCAGGGTCCCGCCCGACCAGCGCGCTCGTTCGGATGCCTATTTCGAGGGCGGATATTGGCTGCTCTTGTGGGATTTTCTTTCGACCGCCGTTGTCATGTGGATATTGCTGCGGTTTCGTTGGTCGGCGCGCATGCGCAATCTGGCGGAGCGCATCACGCGAATCAAAGCCCTGCACGCGGCGGTTTACTTTCTGCAGTTTGTTTTGATCGTGTGGGCGATCACTCTCCCTTTGACGATCTACGAAGGATATTTCCGCGAGCATAGCTACGGACTTTCAAACCAGACCTTAGCGCAATGGTTGCGCGACCAGATTGTGGGGGTGGGCCTGACCGTGGTGCTGGGGGGCTTTCTGTTGGCGGTGATGTTCGCGTTGGTCAGGCGGCTGGGTAAAAATTGGTGGATGTGGGGTACGGTGGTAGCGATTTTGTTTACGGCTTTTGTCGCCCTGATTGCGCCGGTTTTTATTTTCCCGCTGTTTAACAAATTCACCAAGCTCGAGGATCCCCGGGTCAGGGAGCCCATTTTGAGCCTGGCGCGGGCCAGCGGAATTCCGGCCAGCGACGTTTACGTGTTTGACGCTTCTCGCCAATCCAACCGGGTCAGCGCCAACGTGAGCGGCTTCGCCGGAACCACTCGGATATCACTCAATGACAACCTGCTGAAGCGGTGTACGCTGCCGGGAATCGAGGCCACCATGGGCCACGAAATGGGGCACTACGTCTTGAATCATCAATTCAAGGGATTGGTGTTCGATGGAGTGCTTTACCTGTTCATTTTTGCAGTTTTGAATTGGGGACTGAATGCTGCGCTGGCCCGCTGGGGGGAGCTATGGGGAATCAGAGGGCTCGGCGACCTTGCGATTTTGCCTCTGGCGATTTTGCTGATTTCGGCGATTTCTTTTGGGCTCACTCCGATCAGCAACACCATAACTCGAACCATGGAATACGAAGCCGACTTATACGGCGTCAACGCCAGCCAGCAGCCGGATGGCGAGGCTGAAGTCGACTTGATGCTGGGAGAATACCGGAAACTCGATCCAGGGCCGATCGAAGAATTTATTTTCTTCGATCATCCCAGTGGCCGAACCCGAATCACGGCGGCGATGCGCTGGAAGGCGGAGCATGTGCCCACGGGGAAATAGTCGAGTTTTACGAGTCCTGGGGTTTGTAACCCGTGGTCAGGACTGAGGCGAAGACTGGCTCCGGAGGCGCGATCTGTGAGATTTCCACAGATGTTCGGCAGGGTTCGTGCCTCTCTACGGTCTACGTAAAAGTTTCCCCTTAGGCGGGAATTCCTACGCGATTACCAAAGGTTTTGGTGACGCGTTTTCAGCGACTTAAGAATGGCAATTAGGATGCTTTAACAAAACTAGACGAAGTGGCGCGCAACGGGGCGTTCCAGAGAAAAAACTTCGGCCAGAGGTTTTCTTGAGCGCCCCTTGCATTTCGCAATCTCGGCTCATCCTCTCCCCCAAATTCCTTAAGCGCTGACGCAGGGTTTTCGAGCCCCTGCGTTCCTTTGCGTTTATTACCGGCTGTTCTGCGTAACCCCTAAGCCAGCACCAGCTGTTCGCCCAGATCCAGACCGGTCCGCCTCAGCAAACTTGCAATCACCGGTTCTTTGAAGCGCGAGGCGTCGAATTCGACGCGAACAATTCGCTCCGCTTCGTTGAAAGTGATCTTTCGCACACCGTAGACTTCGCGAAGACTTTCGAGAGCCCGCACCACAGCTTCGGTTGGCGGGTTTTGATAGCGGTACGCTACTTCCAATTGCGTCATCTGGCCTCCAGCCTCGGCTTGAAGATACCTCAATCGATTGTACAAGCGAATGAATCTAATAATGTTCGGCTAAAATACTCAGCCTTGTAACTTATGGATCATTCTCCCAAATCAGCAACCGCTGTGAAAGATTTGGTGTGCGGCATGAACGTGGAGCCAGCCAGCGCCAAACACAAGCTCGATTTGGACGGCGAAACCTACTATTTCTGCAGCGGCCACTGTCTGGAGAAATTTCGGGGGCATCCGGACCAGTATTTAAACGCACCAATAACTGCCGGCTCGCGGATGATCGGCATAGCGCCGGCGGTCACGAATGCACCGCAACAAAATCCAGGTGGGCTTTCTACTCCAACCTTTTCATCCGCCTCTTCGGGATATGCGCCGGCCTACGTTTGTCCCATGTGCCCGGAGGTGCGGTCCAACAAACCGGAAGCCTGTCCTAAGTGCGGTATGGCGCTCGAGAGGGAGATGCCGGCCTCTACGAGCGGCGTCGAGTACACCTGTCCGATGCATTCGGAAATCGTGCGGCCGGGGCCGGGAAGCTGTCCGATTTGCGGCATGGCGTTGGAGCCACGAACAATCGCCGGGCCGGAAGCGGAGGACAATCCTGAGCTTCGGAATATGACTCTGCGGTTCTGGGTCAGTCTGGCTTTGACCTCTCCTTTGTTGTTGATTGCGATGGCTGACATGCTGCCCGGCATGGCGATCCAGAACTGGATTGCTCCCGGCTGGTTGCCGTGGATAGAGCTCTCGTTGGCGACGCCGGCTGTACTTTGGGGTGGGGCACCATTTTTTCAACGGGGTTGGGCGTCGATTGTGAACCGCTCCACCAATATGTTCACGCTGATTGCGATGGGCACCGGAGTCTCTTATCTATACAGCCTGGTGGCCACCGTTTTTCCGCAAATATTTCCAGCGTCATTCCGTGATATGGGAGGCAGGCCGGCCCTGTATTTCGAAGCCGCTGCTGCCATCACGACTCTGGTGCTGCTGGGGCAGGTGCTGGAGCTTCGTGCCCGCAGTCGAACTGGGGCGGCGATTCGAGCTTTGCTCGATCTCACCCCCAAGACCGCGCGAGTCTTACGAGACGGAGGCGAAGAGGACATCCCGCTGCAGCAGGTAGTGCCGGGTGACCGTCTGCGAGTGCGTCCCGGAGAAAAAATCCCGGTGGACGGCGTAGTCGTCGAAGGTACGAGCGGAGTGGACGAGTCGATGATCACGGGCGAATCGATTCCAGTCAGCAAGGGGCCAGGGAGCGGGGTGATTGGAGCAACCATCAACGGGACCGGATCACTGGTGATGAAGGCGGAGCGGGTGGGCGGGGAAACCTTGCTGGCGCAAATTGTGCGGATGGTCGGCCAGGCGCAGCGCAGCCGGGCTCCGATTCAGCGACTGGCCGATCGCGTGGCAGGATGGTTTGTCCCGGTAGTGATCGTGATTGCAGTGCTGACTTTTGTGGCGTGGAGTTTGTTTGGTCCCCAACCGCGTCTGGCGCATGGCCTGGTGAATGCGGTTGCGGTGTTGATCATTGCTTGTCCATGCGCTCTGGGATTAGCGACTCCGATTGCGATCATGGTGGGAACCGGACATGGCGCTCAAGCCGGCGTGCTGATCAAGAACGCAGACGCACTGGAGAGAATGGAAAAAGTCGACACGTTGATCGTCGACAAGACAGGTACTTTGACGGACGGCAAGCCGCAGGTTGTGACCGTTGTGACCGATTCCGAAAAGACCGGCTTGGACGAAAATGGATTGCTGCGAGTGGCGGCGAGCCTGGAGCAGGGAAGCGAACATCCCCTCGGGAATGCCGTGGTTGCAGCGGCGCGAAGCCGGGGGCTGGCGCTGGGCAATGCTGTTGATTTTCAGTCGCACAGCGGGCGCGGGATAAGCGGGTTGGTGGAAAGTCGCCAGGTGCTGGTTGGGAACGAACGATGGCTTGCTGAGAACCAGATTTCGGCACTAGGGCTTTCGCCGAAATCCGAAGAACTGCGGCGCCAGGGACAAACTGTGATCCTGGTGGCGGTCGATGGGAAAGCAGCGGGACTGATCGGCATTGCGGATTCGACCAAGTCTTCGGCGGCGCAGGCAGTGCGCGACCTCAAGCGCGAAGGGTTGCGGTTGGTGATGATCACCGGCGACAGTCCTGCGACAGCGGCAGCGGTGGCCAAGACTCTGGGGCTCGAAGAATTCGAAGCGGGCGTGCTGCCGGACCAAAAAGCCGAGGTGGTGCAGCGGCTGCAGAAACAAGGAAGAATCGTTGCCATGGCGGGCGATGGGATAAACGATGCGCCGGCGTTGGCGCAGGCCGATGTAGGAATCGCCATGGGAACCGGCACCGACGTGGCCATGGAGAGCGGCGGCATCACTCTGGTGAAAGGCGACCTGGGGGGCATCTTGCGGGCGCGCAAACTCAGCCAGGCGACAATGCGCAACATCCGCCAGAATCTGTTTTTCGCATTTATTTATAACTCGCTGGGAATTCCAATCGCGGCCGGACTGCTCTATCCCTTCTTTGGACTTTTGCTGAGCCCGATCCTGGCGGCAGCCGCAATGAGCCTGAGCTCCGTATCAGTGATTACGAATTCGCTGCGGCTTCGGAAAGTGAAGCTGTAGCGTGAACTCTTCTCTTTCTTCTACCGCTCCTTCAGCGCAAGAAGGCTCCGGCGGCAATTCCGGCATCTCGCGAGCGTGGCGTTCGCTCCGCCACCGAAATTTCCGGCTCTTTTTCGGCGGGCAAAGCATTTCCCTGATTGGCACCTGGATGACGCGGCTGGCGACCAGCTGGCTGGTCTATCGCTTGACCGGATCTGCTTTCCTGCTTGGAGTGGTGGGATTCGCCGGGCAGATACCGACTTTTCTGTTCGCTCCGCTGGCGGGAGTCTGGGTGGACCGGCTCGACCGTCGAAAGGTCTTGCTGGTGACCCAGATCCTGGCGATGTTTCAGTCGCTCGCGTTGGCTTTTCTGACGTTGACGCACAACATCACGATTCACCAGATCATCTGGCTCAGTGCGTTCCAGGGATTGATTAACGCGTTCGATATGCCGGCCCGGCAGGCATTTCTTGTAAAAATGGTCGAAGACAAACAGGATTTGGGAAACGCCATAGCCCTGAATTCATCGATGGTGAACGTAGCCCGGCTGATCGGGCCCTCGCTGGCGGGCGCTGTGATCGCGTTATCGGGAGAAGGGAACTGTTTCCTGATTGACGGCATCAGTTACATCGCGGTGATTGCATCGTTGATGGCGATGCGGCTGCAGCCCGAGGTGCTGAAGGCCCCAGCAGTTTCGATGCTGGGACAACTCAAGGAAGGATGGAGATATGTTTCCGGTTTTGCTCCGGTCCGCACCATTCTTCTACTGTTCGCGATCGTCAGCCTGATGGGCTGGCCTTTCACGGTTCTGATGCCGATTTTCGCCGCGAATATCCTGAAAGGAGGTCCGCACACATTAGGGTTCCTGATGGGAGCGGTGGGAGTAGGAGCGCTGGTATCGGCGATATCGCTGGCGCTGCGAAAAACCGTTTTAGGACTGGGCAGAATGATCCCGATTTCAACCGCTTGCCTGGGTGCGGGCCTGGTGCTTTTTGGACTGTCGAAAACGTTGTGGCTCTCGCTGCTGCTGATGTTGTTCTGCGGCTTCGGCATGATGCAGCAGATGGCAGCCAGCAATACCATTATCCAAACCATCGTCGAAGATGATATGCGCGGGCGAGTAATGAGCTTCTATGCCGTGGCCTTCGTGGGTATGGCTCCGTTCGGCAGCCTGCTGGCCGGATCTCTCGCGCGAGCTATTGGCGCACCTCGAACCGTCATCCTGAGCGGATTTTGCTGCCTGGCAGGTGCGGCCTGGTTTGCGTCGCAACTATCCGCGATCCGAAAACTGATTCGCCCAATTTACATCGACCTGGGCATCCTGCCGGCGACAAACGCGGTGCTGCAAGACAGCGTGGGCAGTTAGATCGCCACTCCTCGGCCCGTCTAGTTACCTGAAAACATGCACCTTTGCACCATTCTGGCAATTGACAGTGTGACCCCCGTATTCAACAATGACTTCAAATCAACCAAGCGGAGGGGTTATTTATGGCGGACCAGGGAGAGGTTCACGTCTCATCGGATGGGGCCGGCAGTGCGGGGAAATGGATTCTCTTGGCGCTTGCCGTGATCTATGTTGCGGGATCGCTCTATTTCATTTTCGATCTGCGTGCGCGGCTAGACAAGGCGAACAAAGATCAGGCCGCGGACAGCGCTCAAATCGCCGATCTCGGCAAGCGCATGCAGTCAGCTGAAGCCGATGACGAAACCCTGGCTAAGCAGTTGGGGATGACCAAAAAAGAAATGGCCTCCCGTTCCGCGGATTTGATGCGCCAGCAGCGCGCCTCGGAGGCGCGCCTTGCAGAACAGCAGAAGCAGCAGATCAGCGCGGTCAGCGGAGAAGTGGCTGGAGTGAAAACTGATGTCGGCGGAGTGAAGACAGATGTAGCTTCTGCCAAGGCTGATCTCGAAGCCACCAAAGCCAAGCTGCAAACCGCGATCGGCGATCTGGGAGTCCAGAGCGGGTTGATCGCCAACACCCGCGGAGACCTTGAAGTACTCAAACACAGAGGCGATCGCAACTACTTTGAATTTACTCTGGTCAAAGGCGCCAAGCCGCAGCCCATTTCTACGGTTGGCCTGCAGTTGAAGAAGACTGATGTGAAGCGGGGCAAATTCACGTTGAATGTTACCTCCGACGACAAAACCATCGAGAAAAAGGATCGCAACGTCAGCGAGCCCATCCAGTTTTACAGCGGGCGCGATCGCATGCTGTACGAGCTTGTGGTGTGGAGTGTCGACAAAGACAAAGCCAGCGGATATTTGAGCACTCCGAAAGGCGCGCCCACTCCGGTTTCAGCCACGCAATAGAGCCTTATGTATCCCGGTAGTCACGTTTTGGTCGGTATCGCGATACGCACGACGCTGATCTACGTCGTGGTTTTGCTGGGAATGCGGTTGAGCGGCAAGCGTGAGGTGGGGCAGATGACGCCCTTCGACCTTACGCTGCTGCTTCTTCTTAGTAATGCGGTGCAGAACGCGATGACCGGTCCGGACACTTCAGTCCTGGGCGGAGTTGTCGCAGCCGTTACCCTGCTTTCGCTCAACTACCTGATAGCCGAACTCTCCGGCGCGAACCGGCGCTTCCGAAAAATGGTTCAGGGAGAGCCGAGTCTGCTGGTGCACGACGGAGAGGTCATCACTTTGCACATGACCCACGAGCACGTGTCCTTGAATCAATTGCAGCAATCCATGCGGGAGCACGGGATCGCGACATTGAAAGACGTCGCTCTCGCGGTGCTTGAGGTCGACGGCACTATCAGCTTTATGAAGTACGACGATATCAAGCCCACGGCTTCGACCCACCTCACTCGCCGGCCCCTGCAAAAGCACAAGTAAATTTTAACGGGTGAGCACCACGGGCAGGGGCTGGTCGTAGGGCTGGATCGCCACGCTCAAAGATTTGCGTTTGTCGAACTCATCTTTTGTGACCGGAAAACTTACCACAATCGTGCCCTGGGCCTGGCCTCCGGGAGGAAGCTTGGTTTCGGGGGGAAGTGGCGCGATGGCGTGCTCTTTCAGCGCGGGGAAGGCCTGAAAGTAACGGTCGAAATCGATTGCCGAAGCGGCCTCATCGGTATGTTCGCCGTCGGCCGTTGCAATCTTCGCCTTGATGTCGTGGACCCAGAGCGATTTCTCGCCTGAATTGTGCAGTGTGACGTTCACCGCCACCAGAACAGCATGCTGATCTGGAATTTCAACCGCCGAAATATTGTCCACTGAACCGTTGCCCTGCGGTTTCGCGCGGGTCACAAATGCGAATATTCCCAAAAGGACGGCGGCTACGCCCAGTACGATGGCGACGATTTTCGCGGGCGGGAGGTTACGCTTGGCGGTACCAAATTCTTCGCCAATATTAATTCCGGGTCCCGGACCCAAGTCTCTGATCGGCGTGGACTCTGCCTCGGATTCGGGGTCGGCCTCCGTTACCGGAACTGGGTCGGGCGCTGGAACGGGCGGTAGTGAGGAAGGAACGTCTTCAGGCATGTCAGGCCTCGGCGCTAATTCTATACCGACGAGAAGCTGCCGGTGGAACATTGGATGCTGCATGCTGAATGCTAGTATTCACGCATGACAGCCAGCAAGCTTAGAAGTCTCGTCGGATGGGTAGCAGTCGTCTGTTGTGCCATCGTCGCCTGCACCGCGCAGCAGCAGCCGGTGGCGACATCCGCCATTCGCACCGGGCGACTGATTGATGTAAAAACCGGCAAAGTGACTATCAACGCTTACATTCTCCTGGTCAAAGATCGCATTTTGCGAATTACGGATTCAGCGCCCGCCGGCCTTCCCACCGTTGATCTGTCTAAATACACCGTGGTCCCCGGATTGATAGATTCGCATGCGCACGTCTTGGGCAATCCCAAAGATCAATCTTCTGCCGCCGGATTGCGAATGTCATCGGCGCAGAAGACGCTTTGGGGAGTGCACAGTTTGCAGATCTGGCTGGACCACGGGTTCACCGCGTTGCGCGATGCGGGCGAGGATGATTTGGGATATGGGCAACTGGCGTTGAGAGACAGCGTCGAGAAAGGTTTGATCCGGGGACCAAGAATGGTTGCCGCGGGAAACTTCGTATCGGTCAGCGGCGGGCATGGTGATGGCGATGTGCTGGCTCCAGATCAGCAGTTGGTTCGACGTCCGAATATCTCCGATACAGTCGACGACGTGAGCCGCGCGGTCAGGCGCGATATCAAGTACGGCGCAGACTGGATCAAGCTCATGGCCACCGGTGGAGTGATGGACCCGATCAGTGACTATCGGGTGGAAGAGTTAAGCGAAGAACAAATGGCCAAGGCCGTCGAGGTTGTTCATCGCGCCGGGAAAAAAGTAATGGCACACGCAGAAGGAGCGGAGGGCATCAAGGCCGCGGTGCGCGCAGGAGTGGATTCGATTGAACACGGTACCGTGCTGGATGAAGAAGGGGCGAAGTTAATGGAGCAGCATGGTACCTGGCTGGTGCCGACACTATTTTGTTTCCAACACGATCTCCAGACCGGAACCTCGCAGGGACGCGATGCAGTGAGCTTTGCCAAGGGCGTCGCGATCGTGAAAGAGCAGGGACCAGCTTTCAAGCGTGCCCTTGCCCATCATCTCAAGATCGCTTATGGCGTGGATGATGATGTCGATTTCGTGTCCAAAGAGTTTGGCGCGTTAGTGAGCGGAGGCATGGCTCCCATTGACGCTCTGCGCGCTGCCACTATGAACGGTGCTGAATTGCTGGGACGCTCGGCTGAAATCGGAACACTGGAACCAGGCAAGTTCGCCGATATCGTTGCGGTGGATGGGGATCCACTGGCCGACATTTCTGCGATGGAGAAAGTTGTATTCGTGATGAAGGGTGGGGAGATTTACAAGAACCTAAAGTGAAATGTGAACGAACGTCCGTTGGTTTGATAAAAAAGACGGGCGGGGACGCCCGTCCTCCATTAGAAAGCGGGGGGTGGGTTGCGTTCGGGGAATTGGTTCTGGTGCCAATATGGATAAACCGATTTCTGTTCGCTGGCGCGATCGAGGGTTTGGATTTGTGATGGAGTCAAAGACCATCCTTCCGCAGCCAGATTCTGCCGTAATTGCTCTTCGTTACGGGCGCCAATAATCACAGTCGACACGCTGGGACGGCGGAGCAGCCAGTTCAGCGCAACCTGGGGCACGGTCTTTCCTACCTCTTTGGCAACCAGTTCCAGAGCGTCGACCACTTTAAATAAATATTCGTCGTCCACCTGCGGGCCTTTGTCGCTGGTTTTATGCAAACGGCTCTGGGCCGGTAAGGGCTCACCGCGGCGAATCTTACCCGTTAGCCGTCCCCATCCCAGCGGGCTCCATACCAGCGCGCCGACTCCCTGATCCAGAGCCAGCGGCAGCAGTTCCCATTCGTACTCGCGGCCGATCAGCGAATAGTAAACCTGGTGTCCTACATACCGCGGCCAGCCGTAGCGATCCGCCACACCCAGAGACTTCATCAGGTGCCAGCCGGAAAAATTCGAGCAGGCAATGTACCGGATCTTGCCGCTCTCAACCAAAGTGTTGAGCGTACTGAGAACCTCATCAACGGGAGTGATCGCGTCAAATCCGTGCAGGTGATAAATGTCGATATAGTCGGTGCCCAGCCGCCGCAGGCTGGCTTCGCAGGCTGCGATCAAATGATAACGGGAGGATCCCACATCGTTGGGTCCTTCGCCCAGGCGGAAAGTTGTTTTGGTCGAGATCAGGAGATTCTGCCGCCGGCCTTTAATTGCCTGACCCAGAATCTCTTCAGAAAGGCCGTTCGAATAAACATCGGCGGTGTCAAAAAGATTGACTCCGGCTTCCAGGCAGATGTCGACCAGACGAGTGGCTTCGGCGACATCGCTCGAACCCCAGGCGCGAAAAAATTCTGTTCCGCCGCCAAATGTCCCGGTACCAAAGCTGATTACGGGAACTTTCAAACCCGAACGTCCAAGCTGTCTGTATTCCATAAAAAGTAGATGCTCGCGGGCGAGAAGCGGTGCAGATTACTTCCCCGGGCAATCGCTTCATCCGCTGATGAGAAGATTCGAAGGGAAGATTTGCCAGTCGGCACCCCTTTGGGAGAAACTTAGCGCGCTCGAAATCTGACTTCTAAAGTAAACCAGTCCCTGCCGAGGGAAAAAGAGAGTGACTGAAATGTTATGGCGGGCGCTCGTCGCGATCATCCTGGGGACATTTGCCTGGCCTCCCATCGCGGCGGCCCAACTTCTGGAACCCAATTCCTACGGCCCCTATAACGGAGTATTTCGTGAAGGCGGAAGTGGCCTCAGCAAGCCGGTTGAGCCCGGAGATCCGGTTTTGCAAGCTACCGCGCAATGGTCGCTCTATTGCTGGTTTCGAAGCGAAATGTCGCCGGGCGACTCGACATTACTGGCGGGAGTTGGCGATCCTCGGGATGAATACTCCCGCTACCTCGGAATCAGAGATGGCAAACTGATTTTCTGGATGGGCGCAGATAATGGCCTGGCTGCGTCGGCCCCCTTGACTTCGGCGGAGTGGCATTTTGCCGCCATCACGTTTGACGGCGCTACGGCGCATCTTTTCGCCGACGGTCAGGAATCGGCCAGCGGCAACCTGACACTGGGACGCGTGGCGCCCACGCTGCAGATGTCTCCCGATGGCCTTCCCTGGAGCAGTGCAAAACATTTTGGCGGCAAGATCGCCGGCCTTACCCTTCTCCGCAGGGCGTTGAGCAGCACGGAAATCAAGCAGCTTTCGACCCATGCTCCCAATGCGTCGCTGATCGAATTCGAGGAAGGCTCGAAACCCTGGCCTCTCCAGACCAAAGACCAAGCGGGATACCGTGCGCCCCAAGACCCGGCTTCGCTGCCACGAAGCGTCGCGCCATTTTCGCCGCCGGCCATCGAAACTCTTCCCGCTGCCGCGACGACCCTGGCCGCAAGTGGAGAAAATCGGTGGATCCTCGGCAATTGGAAGCTCACTCCCGCGCCCAGGACGATTCCGAGCGAGGCCGCTATCTCACAGGTGGGCTTCGACGCAAGAGACTGGTGGACGGCGACAGTTCCGGGCACGGTTTTAACCACCATGGTAAATCGTGGCGTTTATCCGGATCCGGATTATGGATTAAACAATCTCGCCATCCCCGAGCAACTCAATAAGCAGGACTACTGGTACCGGACCGAGTTTACGGCGCCCAAGAGCGCCGATGGCCATCATCTGACGCTGACGTTCAACGGGATCAACTACGCGGCCGCAGTGTGGCTCAACGGCAAGCGACTGGGCGACATCAAGGGTGCCTTTATTCGCGGCAACTTTGACGTGACCGGTCTAGTAAAAGCGAATAGCGCGAATGCGCTGGCGGTGCGAGTCTCGCCGCCGCCGCATCCCGGAATTCCACACGAGCAATCGATCAAGGCGGGTCCGGGAGAGAACGGCGGAATGATGGTGCTGGACGGCCCAACGTTCATGGCGACTGAAGGATGGGACTGGATTCCCTCCATTCGCGATCGCAACACCGGAATCTGGCAGGATGTCGTGCTATCGGCCAGCGGCGAAGTAGCAATCGGCGATCCCCAGGTTGTCACTACGTTGCCGCTCCCGGACACCAGCCGTGCCGACGTTGAGATCGACATCCCGCTGAGAAATCTTTCGTCATCCGCGGTCGAGGGCAATATCACCGCTGTGTTCGGCGACATCACCGTGACCAGAAAAATAACCGTGCAGCCGGGGGAGGTCACGGTGAAACTGACGCCGATGGAATTTCCCCAACTGACAGTGCAGCATCCGCGGCTGTGGTGGCCCAACGGTTACGGCAAACCCGAGTTATATACGCTCAAGTTGTCATTCGTTTCGAACGACCGGGCCTCGGATACGAAAGAGCTGAACTTCGGTATCCGCGAAATCACCTACGAATTGAGCCTCTATGATTCCGCCGGGCATCTGCGGCGAGTTGAGTTTTCTCCTTCGCTGGCCCGGCAGAAATCCGAACGCGTCGTCGACGTCAGTCATGAAGGCATGCGACAGATTTTTCACGGTTGGGCATCCTCGTTAATCCCTGGAGCGGAGAGTTCCGCCGCGATCAAGGCGCTGCAGGCCTCAGGCGAGGAACCGGGTTTCACAGATATGGTGATCAAGGTGAATGGGGTAAAAATCGCCTGCAGGGGCGGCAACTGGGGGATGGACGATTCTCGCAAGCGGGTTTCCCGGGAACACCTTGAGCCATTCTTCCGGCTGCATCGTGATGCCGGCTTGAACATTATCCGTAACTGGGTGGGTCAGAATACCGAGGAGGTTTTCTACGACCTCGCGGATGAGTATGGCCAACTTGTATGGAATGATTTCTGGGCCACAACCCAGGACTACAATCTGGAGCCGCAGGACCCGGATTTGTTCCTCAAAAACGCGCGCGATACCATTCTTCATTTTCGTAATCATCCTTCGATTGCGGTTTGGTGCGGACGCAACGAAGGCGTTCCCCAGCCGATTATTAATGAAGGTCTGGCCGATATCATTCAACAAGCCGATGGAACACGTTACTACTCGCCGAGCTCGAACCGGGTGAATTTGCGCGACAGCGGCCCTTACAAATATCAGGATCCCTCGACTTACTACAAAATCAATCACGGTTTTTCGGTTGAGCTGGGGGTGCCGTCGTTGTCGACGCTGGAATCGATTCGTCACTGGTTTCCCAAGCCAGACGAGTGGCCCATCAGCGACACCTGGGCCTATCACGACTGGCATCAGGCGGGGAACGGCGATGTGGCCCCGTTCATGCTGGAATTGGAGTCAGAATTTGGCGCGGCCACCAGCCTGGAAGATTTTGAACGCAAGGCCCAGATGCTGAACTACGTGGAGCATCGCGCTATCTTCGAAGGTTTTAATGCTCATCTGTGGTCGCCCAACAGCGGGCGCCTGCTCTGGATGACACAACCTGCCTGGCCAAGTTCAAGCTGGCAAATTCTCAGCTCCGACTACGATACGCAGGCGTCTTTTTACGGGGTTAAAAAGGCATGTGAGGCAGTGCACGCGCAACTTGATCTGTCGGATTATCAGGTGGAAGTCGTTAATATTACGACGTCGGCGATGGCGAATGCTGTTCTCAGCGCACGAGTGTTCTCGCTGGAAAACAAACTGTTGTTAGAGAACACGCAGACTCTGCAGCTTGCGGCCAACGCGTTGACGCCGGCTTTCAAACTCAATGTCAATCCTGATTTGACGAACGCGATGGTCCTGGTGAAGCTGGTGCTTAAAGACTCAAGTGGGCAAATTTTGTCTGACAATTTGTACTGGCTGGGTGCGCACTCGGCGTCGTACCAGCAGTTGAACAAACTTCCGCCTGCCTCGCTGAACGTATCGGCTGCTGGAAGCCGTGCCAATGGAGAAATAAAACTGCGCGTTCAGTTGCAAAATACGGGGTCGGCAGTTGCTCTGGCGAACAAGATGACTTTAGAACAGGCTTCGGACGGAAGCCGCATTCTTCCTGCATATTTAAGCGACAATTATGTCTCGCTGTTGCCCGGCGAGGCGCACACTATCGAAGTAGATTTCCCCGGAAAGGTATTAACAGGAGCGGCCAAGCTTAAAATCAGAGGCTGGAATTTGAAGACGATGACGGTGCCGGTTTCGATTCAGTGATGGAGCAGGCCCAGAGATAGATCAGCTCAGGGGCTGGTTGCGGGCCGTAATCTTTCTGCCTGTTCTCTGTTCTCAGTCGCTGTGTTACCGCTTCATGCTGCATCGAAGGATGCGGCCGTAAACTGCTGATCTTTAAGTACTTCGTCAGGTATGTCTTTGACTGGAAACTTGAGCAACTTGCTGACTGGCATCTGGGCCACGGAGGCAAGCTGTTGATCGATCAAATCTGACTCAAATCCAAAAGCCTCAAGCACTGATCGGGCCTGTTCGACTGAGCCGTATTTATGCGCGGCGCCAGAGCTGAGACCCGCCTGCAGGACAGTGATCTCAATGCCGCTCTCTGTCCGATCGATGAAAACTTCTGCATTCATGAATTTAGCCTCACTTCACACTTACCTTTAGCGTTGAGGAAAGAAATAAGGTTAACGCTGTAGGACGATTCACAACTTTTTACAAAGATAATGTCGATTTTCCCGCTTTGTATTCGTCAAATATCCGTAGACGGTCAATCGTTTCTCGGCGCACTTACCCGCAACCGGCTTGTTTTGTGAGTGGAGGCGGTCCCGACCGAAATAAGTTCCGAATCCTTAGGCATAACTACCTAATCTGATCGTATTAGATGCTTTATGGGAGGTCTGTGTAACTCATGGCGAAGCGAATGATCCTGATGCTCCTGGCCACGGTAGCAGTATTGGCCGGCCTGGGCTTCTTAAAATTCCGGCAGATTCAGACAGCAGTGCAAGCTGCGTCTTTTCAACCACCACCGGAATCGGTGACCAGCATCGTGGCAAAACAGGAGTCGTGGGCGTCGACCATGGGAGTGATCGGCACCATGGAGGCTGTTCAAGGCGTGATGATCAGCGCCGATTTGCCGGGGACGGTGGCCAAAATCAACTTTGCATCAGGGCAGAGTGTTAAAGCCGGAGAAGTGATTGCCGAACTCGACACCCGGCAGGAGCGCTCACAGTTGGCGTCTCTCGAGGCGCAACGAGATCTCGCTGGCCTGAACTACGGACGCATGCAGCAGTTGGTCAAGGATGGGGTCATCTCCAAGATGGATTATGACCGGGCCACAGCCGATCAACGCCAAACCACCGCAAATGTAGGCGAAATAAAGGCCATGATTGATCGCAAGACGATTCGAGCGCCTTTTTCCGGTGTGTTGGGTATTCGCAAGGTAAACCTGGGTCAATACCTTGCCGCCGGCAACCCGATCGTGCAGCTGCAGGCGCTGAATCCTATTTACGTCAATTTTGGCGTGCCGCAACAGGAAGTTGGCCAGTTGAAGATCGGCCGCGGCCTGCACGTCACTACCGAGAATCTGACCGGCCAGGTTTTCAGCGGCAAAGTGACTGCTTTCGATTCTGTGGTCGATGAGTCGACCCGGAATATTCAGGTGCAGGCAACGCTGCCCAATCCGCAGGGTAAGTTGAAGCCCGGCATGTTCGTGCAAGTGCAGGTTGGGGTAGGCGCCGACCGACCCATTATCTCCGTGCCCGCATCGGCAATCAATTATGCGCCTTATGGTGACTCTGTATTCATCATCACGGACATGAAAGATCCGAAAGGAAATACCTACCGAGGCGTGCGCCAGCAATTCGTGAAGGTAGAAGGGTCACGCGGCGACCAGGTGGCAATTGTTTCCGGGGTTAAGCCGGGAGACGAGATTGTAACCTCGGGCGTTTTCAAACTCCGCAATGGTGCTGCGGTTCAGGTCAACAATAAGGTTCAACCGGGGAACAATCCTGCCCCCAAGCCTGAGGACAGCTAAAAATGAAGTTTACAGATTTATTTATCAAGCGGCCGGTGCTCGCGATTGTCGTGAGTCTGGTGATCCTGCTCGCCGGTCTTCAGTCGATTCGCTCTCTAAGCGTACGCCAGTACCCGCGCAGCGACATCGCCGTGATCCTGGTTTCGACGTCATATGTGGGAGCTAACGCGGATCTGGTTCGCGGCTTCATTACTACACCTCTGGAACGGGTGATCGCCAGCGCCGATGGGATCGACTATGTGGAATCGTCGAGCGCCCAGGGTATCAGCACGATCACCGTACACCTGAAGCTAAACTACGACACCAACGCCGCGCTTACCCAGATTCAAGCGAAGGTTGCTCAGGTCCGTAACGATCTGCCGCCCGAGGCGGAAGCCCCCATCATTGATTTGCAGACCGCGGACAATGAGTTTGCTTCGATGTACATCGGGTTTTCGTCCGCCGATCTCGACCAGAATCAGATCACGGATTATCTGACGCGTGTGGTCCAGCCCAAGCTAAGCGCCATCAGCGGAGTGCAGCGCGCGGATATTCTCGGGGATCGTACTTTTGCCATGCGCATCTGGCTCAAGCCGGACAAAATGGCGGCCCTGGGCATCACGCCCTCGGCGGTGCACGACGCCCTGGCGAAAAATAATTATCTTTCGGCAGTTGGAAGCACCAAGGGTTCAATGGTGTCCGTCAACCTGGTGGCCAACACCAACCTGACCACGGCCAACGAATTCCGCCAGCTGGTTGTCAAGCAGGACAACGGAGTAGTGATTCGGCTGGGTGAGATTGCCGACGTGGTACTGGGTGCGGAAAATTATGACTCGGAAGTCCGGTTCAACGGCGAAACCGCGACATTCATGGGAATCTGGGTGCTTCCCACCGCCAACTCTTTGCAGGTGATCAAGGAAGTACGGAACGCCATACCTGGCATCCAGGCGCAGTTGCCGCCGGGAATGAAGGTCGGAATTCCTTACGACGCGACCGCCTACATTCAGGACGCCATCAACGAAGTGCTGAGCACGCTCAGCGAGACCTTGCTGATCGTCATCTTTGTGATTTTCCTGTTCCTGGGTTCGATGCGCTCGGTGCTCATCCCCGTGGTTGCGATTCCGATCTCGCTGATCGGCGCCGTCTTCCTGATGCTGGCCTTCGGATTCACCATCAACCTCCTCACACTGCTCGCCATCGTTCTATCGGTCGGATTGGTGGTAGACGATGCGATCGTGATGGTTGAGAACGTCGAGCGACATATTCAGTTGGGAAAAAATCCTTTCCGCGCGGCGATCGACGCTGCTCGCGAACTGGTCGGCCCGATTATCGCGATGACGATTACTCTGGCCGCCGTGTACGCGCCCGTGGGAATTCAGGGCGGCCTGACCGGCGCTCTGTTCCGGGAATTTGCCTTTACCCTGGCCGGCGCTGTGATCGTCTCCGGCATCGTGGCACTGACGTTGTCTCCGATGATGGGATCGAGGTTGCTGCGTGCTGGAGACAGCGAGCGTGGCTTTGCCGGATGGATCAACCGGCGCTTCGAAACGGTTCGCAACACCTATAGCAACTTATTGACTGGTACGCTTCGCTTCCGGCCGGTGGTGCTGACACTGTGGGCGATTGTGGCCATCCTGATCGTGCCTTTCTACATGTTTTCGCAGCGTGAACTGGCGCCCGCCGAGGATCAGGGTGTTGTTTTCGGCGTGATCCAGGCATCGGCCAATTCGACGATCGACCAGACCCGGCTTTACACGCAGGAAGTGTATGACGTCTATCATGCCTTCCCGGAAAACCAGAGCATCTTCCAGATCACGTCACCCAGTGGCGGGTTCGGAGGAATGGTTACCAAACCATGGAGCGAACGCAAAAAGACGGCTCAGCAGCTTTTGATCGAATCTACCGGGCCGTTGTCGAAGATCGCAGGAATTCGAGTCATTCCGCTGACCCCACCACCGCTGCCGGGAGGAGGGAATTTTCCTGTCGATTTCGTTATCGCCTCCGCCGGCGAGCCGCAGCAGGTTCTGGCTTTTGCCAATCAACTGGTGAAAAAAGCGTTTGAAAGCGGGCTGTTCATTTATGCGGACACCGACGTAAAGTTTGACCAGCCGCAAACCGAAGTCGTGTTCGACCGCGACAAACTACGTTCACAAGGCGTCGATCTGGGACAGGCTGGGGCAGATCTCTCTACGCTTCTCGGTGGAAACTACGTAAACCGGTTCAACATTCAGGGCCGAAGCTACAAGGTAATTCCCCAGGTGAAACGTGTCGATCGGCTGACCGCCGATCAGCTTTCGGAAATTTACATCACCGGCTCGCAGAACAAGCTTGTGCCGTTATCTACCTTCGCCACGCTGAAAACGACGACCGAACCGCGAGAGTTGAAAAAATTTCAGCAGCTCAACGCGGTGCGTGTGCAAGGCGTGATTCCGCCGAATGTACCTCTGGATAAAGCTCTGACCATGCTTGAGGAAGAGGCAAAGACCATTCTGCCTCAGGGCTTCACCGTAGACTATGCCGGTGAATCGCGACAGCTTCGGGTAGAAGGAAGCAAGTTTCTGGGCACGTTCCTGTTGTCTGGAATTTTGATTTACCTTGTACTGGCGGCTCAGTTCGAGAGCTTCCGCGACCCGTTCATCGTGCTGGCGGGTTCAGTGCCGCTGGCTATCTCGGGCGCGTTGCTGTTCTCTTTCCTGGGATTCACCACGCTCAATATCTACAGTCAGGTGGGTTTGATTACACTGGTCGGCCTGGTTTCGAAGAACGGTATTCTTATCGTTGAGTTTGCCAACCATCTGCAAGAGACCGGAATGGATAAGCTGGGTGCGATCATTGGCGCGGCTACAACTCGTCTGCGACCGATCCTGATGACGACTGCTGCAACCGTAATCGGTCACTTCCCCCTGGTGCTGGCCAAGGGACCGGGAGCCGGCGCCCGTAACAGCATCGGCGTGATGCTGGTCAGCGGCATGATCATCGGCACAATCTTCACGCTTGTTTGTTGTGCCTTCGATCTACATGCTGCTGGCGCGTACGCACTCGGCAGCTCCGAGCGGTGATATCGAAGCTGAAGAAACGTATCGCGAACCGGTGGACGCAATAGCGTAGTTCAGTTGGTTTGGGAAACCCCCCAGAAGATGAAGTAGCGTGGAAAGGCTAGGGGTCCTTCGACTGCGCCGGTTCATTCGCAAGCGAATGAACCGTCTTCGCTCAGGATGACAAACTCCGGTGTTCACTGGCGGAAATTTTCTTTCAGGCCGCGCCGAATTCTATCCGGTTACGACCTTTGTGCTTTGCGGCGTATAGGGCAAGGTCGGCCTGCTTTATCAAAGAGTCGAGGCTCGGGAGCGATCTGCCCTTGCCATCCGGCTACCCCAAAGCTCGCGGTGACGCCAAAGGTGCAACCGCCAAAGCTGAATCTTTCCCCGGGCAAACTGATCTTTTATACGCTCAATCGCAATCTCCACATTTGCCTTTTCGGCGTGAGTCAAGACCAGAACAAATTCTTCGCCGCCAATGCGGGCGCAGAAGTTGGATTTTCTGGTATGGGATCGAGCAATTTCTGAAAATCTTCT
Source organism: Terriglobia bacterium (assembly GCA_963733545.1). Classification (GTDB taxonomy): domain Bacteria; phylum Acidobacteriota; class Terriglobia; order Terriglobales; family Acidobacteriaceae; genus JAIQFF01. The sequence goes on along the minus strand of CAVTDQ010000006.1, from coordinate 810,194 downwards.
GATCACTGCGTCGCCCGCGGCATGACCGTAAGTGTCGTTTATGTTTTTGAAGGAATCCAGATCGGCCATAACCACCCAAAAAGAAAAGCCGTGACGCCGGGCTCCGTCCAGTTGACCAGGCGCCCACGCTACAAGCGCGCGCCGGTTGGGTATACCAGTGAGAGAGTCAGTAAGTGCGAGGTCTTCCAACTGTCGATTCTTGAGTTCAATCTGATGGTGAAGATCGAAGACGCGGCGGCCAACTCCCACCCGGGCAAGCAGTTCGCCGGCATGGAACGGTTTAGTCAGGTAGTCATCGGCCCCGGCAGCCAGACCGCTTACGATCTTGTCTTTGTCGGTCATGCTGGTGAGCATGATGATGTGGGTATAGCGATCGTCACTTTCGCCGCGTATGTGCTGGCAGAGCTCGATTCCAGTGATATCCGGCATAACCCAGTCGGTTATGACCAGCGCGGGACGATGTTTGGCAAATAATTCCACTGCTTGCCGGCCGTTCTTGGCGAACAGCACGGTGTATTCATCCGACAAGGCGTGCTCAACCAGCTTGCGATAGATGGGCGAATCGTCGGCGACAAGAATGTTGAAGTCCTGCGCGAGCGTATTCACATTCGCCTTGATGGGATCGCAAACATACATGGTCAAGTCCCGACGGAAACATATCGTGCGCTAGTTTAAGAAAACAGGCCCAGCATTTTGCAGGTACGGCTTATCGTGCCCCGATGCTCGGCCGACATGTCGACAAACTCGAACCCATAGCGATAGCTGGTGCGATTTCGGATCACCGCTTTTACCTTCACCGGAGCTGTGGTAAACGGCACCGAGAACTGCAAAGTCACCCGGGCTCCGACCAGCCATTCGATCGGAAACAATCCTGCAAGTCCGGCCTCGTTGATATTCAGTGAACAGCCCCGCGCCGTCTCGCTGTGTTCCGTTCCCACCGCGCACGCGGTGAGATCGGTTTCGAACTCGAACCGTTGATAACGCCGGTTCTCGGCGGGACGTTCGCCATACGCTTCGCTTTTTGTCAGACCGTTGCTCATGCTCACGCCAGGCGGCCTCTCAAAAACAACCGGGAGGGCCTTTCAGAAGCGATACATCACAGCGAAATTCAGAAATGCGGTGACTGACCTTTCTCCTTTTTGCATCGCCGTGAGCGATGGATCGGTTGAGGTCACAGTAGTGTGAAAGGTATAAATTCCCACGGTACTGCGCCAGAAAACATGCCGGGCGAGAGTGGGGGAGGGCAGATAGAGGCTGAACATCGGCCCTTGCAGGTCATTTGTACATTGTCCGTTCGGGACTGTGCATCCCCGGGGATCGACGTGCTCGGCCCCTGGCAGGGTGTAATCGACCTGCATGCGCATGGACCAGTCGCCAACGCAATTTTCCGAAGCACAGCGGCTGTGAAAATAATCCTTGCCGCCTCCGATCGAGGGGCGGAAAGCCTGCTTCGAGTAATTCGTGGTGGATAGCTGTTCCCAACCAGCGCCGCCGCCGGCGAACCAGCCACTGTCAAAGCGGTAATAGATCGAGGAAGCCAGATGCCGGCTGTGGCCTTTTTCATTGCCAATCGTGTTGTCGTTAGTCTTGTGGGCATTGTCGTACCAGCCGCTGCCTTCCCAGATCAGGCGCCGAGTGTCAATTCTTAAGCCGGCTCCGAGATTGCCGGACAGGGAAGAGTAGCCGCCCCCATTCACCCCAACCCCGGCATAGACAAAAGGTCGAGGCCAGGACAATGAGGGGCCCGATGGTTCGGAACCGGCGGAAGGAAGCACTTGATTCTGAGCGCACGCTTGTTTGCCCACGAGGCTCGCCGCAAAAATTATAAGTACCGTTATAGAGCGCATGAATTAGATCCTGCGAGCGACGCGAAGTGAGGCGTGCCCGAACTAGGCGAGGCCTATATCGGTACATTGATTGGCATTCTTTAATGTTGTGGGGAGCGACAAACAGAGAAGTGGAATTGAGAATGCATAGTCGACGCGAGCCAGCAGCGTGAAAGCAGCTTCGTCACTCCGACGGCACCGAAGCGGGAAGGTGGAACCTGGTCAGCGTCGAACTTTGCGCGTCAAGCAATGGAACCGGATACGCCCGGTGGCGGCGTCAGGATCAGGCTAAAAAGTGCCGGGCACCAAGTCGGCACCTTTTCGTACTCAAAAGCAGAGTGCCGATGGCGCGATTTTGTCAGGTCGGAATTCCGACGTACACGCAGGTTGCTGCGCTTTCGTGCCGGTTCTTTGGTACGGTGGGATCAAATCGGTTTACTTCGTCACCCATGGCCGAACACGATATTCCCAGGCTCCTCGCAATCGATAACGAACCGCACTGCCTCAATCTAATCAAGGACGCCCTCTTCGACAGTGGGTTCGAAATTCTCACCGCCAACGACGCAGATGCCGGGCTCGAGCTATTGAAGCGAGTTCGACCACGAATCGTAATCCTCGACCTCATGATGCCGGGATTGCAGGGATTGGAAATGTTGACTTCAATCCTGGCAGTCGATCCTGGCATAGAGGTGATTCTCATGACCGCGCATTACTCTACGGAGGCGGCGGTCGAGGCGATTCAAAAGGGGGCTTGCGACTATCTCAATAAGCCACTCAATCCGGAGAAGCTGCGTCGCCGAATTCTGCAGTTGCGCGCGGAAGCCGAGGAACGGCACAAGACTTATCGTCTGGATCACGAGTTGCTGAACGCGTGCCAGTTCGAAGGGATTGTTGCGCGCAGCCCCATGATGTTGGAAGTCTTCGCCCGCATCCGAAGGGTGGCGCCGCACTTTCGTACAGTTCTGGTTACCGGTGCGACCGGTACGGGGAAAGAACTGGTGGCCCGCGCGCTGCACCGGGTAAGTCCTGCTGCATCGAGTCCTTTTGTGGTTTGCAACTGCTCGGCGATTGTCGAGTCGCTGATTGAAAGCGAGTTGTTCGGCTATGTTAAGGGTGCGTTCACCGGCGCCGCCCAGGACAAGCTGGGTGTCTTCGAATATGCGAATCACGGCACGGTTTTCCTGGACGAGATTGGGGAACTTCCATTAGCGTCGCAGGGAAAACTATTGCGGGTCTTGCAGAATCACGAAATCCAGCGGGTGGGATCGCCCTTACCGAAGACTGTCGATGTTCGAGTGATTACCGCAACCAATCGGGATTTGCTGTCAATGGTTCGTGAAGGAACCTTTCGTGCGGACCTGTATTACCGGCTGGCCATGGTTGAGATCAAGCTTCCAGGGCTGGTGGAGAGACGGGAAGACCTGCCTCTGCTGGAAAGGTATTTCCTGAAGAAATTTGCCGCCGAATACAACAAGCCGGTTTACGGAATGACCCGCCGGGCGCAAACGCGCATGGCGAATTATTCCTGGCCGGGAAATATTCGCGAGCTTGAGAACGTTATCGGCAATGCCTGCATGATGGTGGAAGGAACGATCATTGACGTCGGTGATCTATCCGAACCGATACGCGGCCAGGTCAGAGACTTGCCGCAACAGGATGACATCTTGATCTCACTTGAGGAGTTGCAAAAGAGACACACCATGCGTGTGCTGGAACGGGTGGGCGGGAATAAATCGCAGGCGGCGGAAATCCTCGGAATCTCTCGCGCCACCATTTACCAGCTACTGGCGCAAACACGAACCGGCAGCGGCGGTTAGCCCACGCATCAGTTTGGGGAAGATTAAACGGTCTGAGCGGCGCTTTTCTGAGTCCCGCCGCCCTCACCAGTGATTTCGGCGATCGCCCGACGGAGTTCCGTCGAATCCGGAAAAAGACTCCGGCCTCGTTCGAGAATCTCTTTCGCCTGCCCTGATTGCCGGGCGTGCACGCGAAGGCTGCCGGCCCGCAAATACGCTTTGGCGGTGCCCTCGAGAGCCGCCAGTTTCTCTGCGTGATCGGCGGCTTCGGAAAGCGCGTTTACAGCCACGAATGCTTTCATCAAACGCTCGCGAATCTCAGCGACGTCTGGCGCCTTTTCCGCCGCTTGCCTGAGTTTTGCCAGTCCTTCCCTGGTTCGTCCCAGCCTGACCTCCGTGTAACCCAACTTGCTGCAAATCACAGGATCATTTCCGGTGGCTCGAGCGGCATCGCTATACGCGGTTCGCGCTTCGGCAAGCCGTCCGAGATTGTGGAGAGCGTCTCCGCGCAAATGTTCACGCAGAGCGCGGCTACGCTTGTCGGGGTGGGACGCGTCCAGCGCGGCTAAGGCCTGGTCGTTCATTCCGCAATCCAGATAAACCATCCCTCTGAACAGGTGAGCTGGTGTTTTTTCGGGTTCCAACGCGATGGCTCGCTCGAAACAGCGCAGTGGCTCGGATGGATCGCGCGAACACTCGTACTCTTGCAGACCGAGCTGAACCCACGCCATGGAGTCGTCGGGCAACTCTTGAATCTTCAGGCGCAACAGATCGCGATAGTGTGCAGCTTTCGCATTTCGTGATTCTTCCGCCGCAAGCTGGCCAAAGTGATGAATACAGAATGGCGCCATTAAAACCTGCCGGTTTAATGCCTGGATTCGGGGTTCAACGAGTTCGTGCACGCGACCGGTGAAGTAGACCTCAGGATCGCGGCGAAACAGGCGGCAGTTTTCGTGGAGGAAATAAGCGGGAGCGGTCTGAGCACGGGGATGATGGCTAAGATTTTTCTCCGCAGAACGGTCCCAGCCCCGGCCCGTGACAGTAGGGATGTAATTGCGAATCGGCACCAGGTATCCGCCTGCGTTCGAGTGTTGCAACAGATGAGGCAGTAAATTACCGGCGTCGCGATCAAGTTCCTCGTCGGCGTCGAGAACCAGCACCCAATCTGTCTGCATGGCTTGAAGGGCGGCATTACGGGCGTTTGCGAAGTGATTGTCCCAAGGGACTGAAATCATGGTCGCGCCAAATTTGCGAGCGATCTCGGCGGTACCGTCGGTCGAGCCGGTGTCGGCTATGACGATCTGCTGGACAACGCCGGCCACGCTATGCAGGCACGAGGCAGCGCGTGGGCTTCGTTCTTAACGATCATCGAAAGGCCGATGGAAGGCATGGTTCCTCATCAACCGCTAATCCGCAGAGCAGTCCGACGAGGAGAGTGCAACTGTTTCGCCAATGAGCGCACGAAAGCAGCCTGCGGAAATCCGGGTTCGGAGCCGGCGTTAGAAAATTGTTTTGCAAGGACTTGGAAGGAATATACGGTCCAAATCCAGGGCGCGCGAGCAGACCTTTTAATTAAAGAGGAATGAGGAGAGGGAATTGCTGACATTCGGTTGGATCAATGAACAAGCACGCCCAGGCAATCCTTTCATTCCAGCAGGGCCACACCGTGGAGGCCCTACGCCTGTTGGAAGAATTGTTGAAGGCGGGCGAGACCTCGGAGTTGTGGAACGATTGGGCGATGGTAAACCTGGCCGCCGAGGACTTACATAAAGCAGAACTGGGCTTTACTCGCGCCCTGGAACTGGATCCTGAAAATACTGACGCAACTGCAAATCTGGGATTACTGCTGCTTGGCCGTGATCGAATTCGTGGGACAGCGTTGCTCAAAAAAATTCTTCCTGCATTGCCGGAAGATCAGCGAAACGTTGTAGAGGCGCTCCTGGCGGCGCCAGCAGGCGATGGAGCTCCTGCGGAGATTGCTTCGTCAGGTGGAGAGCGCGTGCTGCGGGTGCTGGTGGTCAGCGACACATTTCCTGACCCAAAGAGCGCCCTGGACCAAACACTGAGTGAACTGCTTAAGACGTTGCGGGAGCTGGGCGACGAGGTAACTTTCGTAGCGCGCGAAGCCGAAGAGAACGGTGACAACGAAAGTACGCTGAATGAAGCCGGAATCGATACTCGTAAAGACGATTCAGAGCATCTGGCATCGATTGGGCGTGAAGCTGACGAAGTCTGGTCGTTTCGCGAACTTCTCCAGCAGAACCGGTTCGACGTTGCAATTCTGCAGCAAAAGTTTACCCACAACCTCGCGATTCCAGAACAATATCTTGACGAGATTCGACGGCACTCTCCGGAGACGCGGATTGTCGTTTTAGGCGATGCACTTCATGCCGCGCCCTCGCACGAGGATTGCTCCGAGCTCATCAGCTTTGAAAAGGCCGCCGATCTAGCGATGCGGCAGCGGGAAGCTCTGGAGCGCGCAGATTTGTTTGTTCTCGCTGGCGAAACTAAGTCACCTCCACCACGCGGGGACTTCCACAAATCCTCGCTGGTTTCTGAGCTTACAGGCACCACCCTGGCGACACTGCGACATTCGCTTCTTGCCGTAGCTCCGAAGCCGCGAGCCGCTGAGTCGTGTTCGGCCATCCTGGTGGAAACGCTGTTCGCGGAACGCCTGTCGGCGCGGGCCGGCAACCTCAGAGTTCTGGGGCAGTTCGAATGCTACGTACGATTAGCGGAGCAGTTACTCGCTGAAGGAAAGCCGGAACAAGCTCTCGAACAGGTTCGTCACATTTTCGGCCGGGCTTCCGAATTGATGAGCGAGAGTTACTTCGCATCGCAGGTGTTTATCGTGCTGAAGCGATGCTATCGCCAGTTGGGTGAGACGGAGATGGCGGAGCGCTGCGGGGCCGAAGCCCGGCGCTGTGTAACCGCGGGAATTGGGTTGGCGCCCGCCAGCAAGCACCGACGCTCAAACGGACCGGCATTCTCGGTTATCGTACCGACCTACAACCGGCTGCCTATCCTAAGGAAATGTCTTGATGCGCTGGAAGCCCAAACCCTCGCTGCCGCCGATTTTGAAGTAATTGTGATCGACGACGGCTCTGCGGATGGTACCGAAGAATTTCTGACGGGCTATCGCCCGTCATTTCGTTTTCAGTACCTTCGCCAGACCAATTCTGGTACGGGAGCGGCAAGGCGTAACGGCGTGGCACATGCGAGCGGCGAATACCTCCTGCTGATGAATGACGACACCATCTGCGATCCTGACTTATTGAACCAGCACCTGCAGGTTCAGCTAGCCCACCCAAGAGAGCGCTGGGCGGTGATGGGCAACTTTGAGTATCCAGCCCAAGCCCGTGCACGCGCGCTCACGCAGTACTTTTGCGTGGAGCCGTTCATGTTTCCCCAGGTGAGCATGGAGGCAGGCTGCCCTTACGGATATTCCCACTTCATTACATGCAACCTCAGCGTTCACCGGCAAGCTGTAATAGAGGTCGGTTCGTTCGATTCGATTTACAAACTCAGCGAAGATACGGAAATGGGAATCCGGCTCTACGAGCGCGGATACCGCGTGCTCTACCATCCCGCCGCTCACGCATTTCACGATCATCTCCCTTACCCGGCGCGCAACCTGATCCGGCGCGCGCGGGTCTACGGAGCCGACTACTTTTATATGTTCGGCAGGCATCCGCGAGTGATGAAGGAATGGGGAATGCCGGTTAGGTTGACCGCGATGGACGAAGAGAATGCTCATCTCATTTCTGAGTATGTTGAGGAACATCGCCAGGAAGTTGAGATGGCGGTGGCGGCGGTCGAACGTTGGGATTCGGTGGAATTCGAGCCACTTTTGAACGACCATCCAGAGACAGCTGCGGCGGTGCTGAACCTTCTACGACAAGCCGTACCCGCGATCCATTGGTTTTATTTGTTTGAAACTATGCTTCACACCATGATTCGAGAATTGGGCTTACGAAATATGGCCCCTGAAGTACTCGCGATGCACGCGACGGGATCAGCAAAGTGAGCACAACAACCGAGCAGAGCCTGAGACGTCCCGAGATCGCCGAAGCCACGCTTCAGGGGCCCAACGGCCCACTTCCGTTCCAGCTGTTCAAGACTGATGTCTGCTTTCAGATTGCGAACGATATTTTTGCCGGCATCACCTACCCGATCGTTTCTTTTATTTGTGATGTAAAAACAGTTGTGGATATCGGGGCTAACGTCGGCGCCGCATCGGTGTACCTGGCGACGGCTTATCCCCAGGCACGGATATTCGCACTTGAGCCTGGCAGCGATGCCCTGGAATTACTGCGAGCCAACGTGAAACCGTTGGGCAATGTCAGTGTTTTTCCCTTCGGCCTCTATTCGCGGGACAAATCGCTGCATTTGTTTCATGGCAAGAACGACAGCGTCGAGTCCTCAGTGTTTTCGAGCCTTCGTACAACATCCGAAGCGGAGGAGATCGAACTGCGATGCGCGTCCGATTTTCTCGGCGAGCAGGGCATTGAGAGCATCGATGTTCTGAAGATTGACACCGAGGGTTGCGAAGTGGCGATCCTGCAATCGATTAAGAAGTGTCTTCCAAAGGTCAAGGTTCTGTATGTGGAATATCACAGCGAACGTGATCGTCGCGCGATCGATGGAATGCTGGCGGACACGCATGTTTTGTGGCTGGGAAGAGTTACCTTCGCTTATCGCGGAGAGTTCTGCTATGTGCGACGTGACTTGGTGCCTGACGAAAAAGAAGTTCACTCGTGTGAGATTCTCCCGGATCTGGAGCAATAAAGACGATGTTTGCAATTATTGGAATTCTGGTTGTATTCGGTGCCGTGGCTGCCGGATATCTGATGGAGCATGGCAACCTCAAGGTGCTGATGCAGCCGGCCGAACTGGTCATCATTGGCGGCGCGGCGATTGGCACCGTACTCGTAGCCAACCCTCTGCACATTTTGAAGAAGATCGCGGGTGGATTCGGCGCCGTCTTCGGGGGCAGCAAGTTCAACAAGCAGCGATATCTGGACTCGCTGAAAATGATGTATGACTTGCTGAATAAAGCCCGCAAGGACGGCCTGGTCGCGCTAGAAGTCGATATCGAAGACCCGGCCAAGAGTCCGATTTTGTCGAAGTATGCGGCTTTCTTGAAAGATCATCATGTGCGTGATTTTGTCTGCGACACCATGCGGATGGCGGTCAGTGGCGGAGTAGAACCTTTCGATCTCGATCAGATGATGGAGCTCGACATGGATGTGCATCACCACGATGCCACCCAGCCGGTGCAGGCATTAAGCACCATGGCCGATTCGCTGCCGGGACTGGGTATTGTCGCAGCGGTGCTGGGCGTCGTAATTACGATGGGAGCATTGGGCGGACCTCCGGAAGAGATTGGGCACAAGGTGGCAGCGGCACTGGTGGGAACTTTTCTCGGAATTCTGCTTTGCTACGGACTGGTTGGTCCGGTGGCCGCCAACATGGCAAAGGTGGCAGAAGACGAGCACGCCTATTATCACGTGCTGCGTGTGCTCATGACCTCCTTTATGAAAGGCTCGCCTCCGATCATGGCGGTGGAGGTAGCTCGGCGCGCGATTCCCGGCCACGTTCGGCCAAGCTTCAAGGAAGTCGAGAAGGTGTGCCGGACAACTGATGCGACAACACCGGCGGCAGCAGCGGCGAAAGCCGGGGCCTAAGCAATGGATACCACCGCCAACGCTAAACGTCCGATCATCGTGATCAAAAAAAAAGGCGGCGGTCACGGCGGCCATCATGGCGGCGCCTGGAAAGTGGCTTATGCCGATTTCGTGACGGCAATGATGGCGTTGTTTATCGTGCTTTGGCTCATGAACAGCAGCAACCAGATCAAAGTCGCAGTGGGCGGTTACTTCAAGGATCCGACCGGAACCTCTAAAAAAGTGGGCAGCAATCAAACCGGGTCGGGAGAAAACTTCACTCTGACCAAAGACAACATGCCCAAGCTCAAGGAGGAGCTGCAAAAAGCGGTTCGGGAAATCAGCAATTTCGACAAGCTGAAAAACCAGATTTCAATGACAGTGACATCTGAAGGGCTGAGAATCGAGCTGCTGGAGTCGTCCTCCGGCACGTTCTTTGAAAGTGGCAAGCCGGGTCTGAATAACGATGGCCGGGAAATACTCGTCGCACTCGCTCAGCAACTAGGCAGCCTGCCTAATCACGTTTCGATTGAAGGACACACTGACGCGAAACCATACGCCGGGAACAGCGACTACGGAAACTGGGAACTTTCAGCCGACCGCGCCAATGCCGCGCGCAGGATCATGCAAGCGGCGGGTCTGCGTTCCGACCAGATCTCTCAAGTCAGGGGTTACGCAGATCAAAAACCTCGCGTCCCCACAAATCCGCTCGAACCTTCTAACCGGCGTATTTCGTTAATTGTGCAGTACATAGTTAGAGACGAAGATGAAGCTCCAAAGGCGGCCACTGAGGCAAAGGGCGCAGAAAGCAGAGAGAGCAAAACTGCCGAAGAAAAGGTTCCCGAGAAACCGGAGAGTCATCCGTAAAATGCGGCTTCCCCAAGATTGACACTGAAGGATCAGCAGAGGCCAACTATGAAATCGATTGCACGAACGTCTGTACCTGCTCCTGCTCTTCCGGCGAAGAATACAGAAAGGTAATTCCGCAACGTTGATCCTGGCTATACTCGATTTGCCCTTGAACATGTAGTGGCGTAGTCGCGCCCGGCAGCAGGAACCGCATTTTCACCAGAGTTTTAGGATCCAATGTTTCGAGAAGTTCGGCCGCCAGACCGTCTTCGCTGATGTCGGTGCAGACCGCTTCGTACCTCATTGCCGTCTCCGGTACTTCCAGGGAAAAACTGAAATTGGTAGCCACTCGGGGGGCACGAAAGCCAAACGGGCGAACGGAGCCAAAATTTGTGTCGTCTGTCATCGGATCAGATTAGAGCTTTCCGCTTCTTGCCGGAATTCCGGCCAAAGTTTGTCTGTTAATCAGACAGGGTGCCTGAAAATCATACGCCTGCCGCGAGTCCAGAAACGCAGTATTAGCGGCAAATTAAGCAAATACATGTTGGCATGGCAATTGCATTAGTCGGAAGTGTCTCGCTTTCAAAAGTAGTCACTTGGTTGGAAGGCTGATCTTGCGGGTTAGATCGATGAACGGTAAAGGTTCCCCAGGAATTAGGGAGAAAAGGGCCCTGTGAATACGGATCTGCAGCAGCAGAACAATTCAAATCCGCAAGTACTGGTTGCGGAAGACGATGTACCTCTTGGTAATTTCCTTCGCCGCCAGTTGGAATCGGAGTCGTTCAACGTGCACCTGGTGCAGGATGGTGAGGCTGCCTCGGAAATGGTGACGCGCGATAAATATCACCTGTTGATCCTGGATTTGAACCTTCCGAAAATGGACGGGATCGCGGTGTTGAATTGTGTACGACCCAAGCAGCCCCAGCTCCCAATCCTGGTTTTGACCGCGCGCACTCAGGTAGACGATCGCGTTCTTTCGCTGGACAGCGGAGCCGACGATTGCTTGCTAAAGCCTTTTTCATTCTCCGAGCTCATGGCCAGGGTGAGAGCCCTGCTGCGGCGGAATTCAAATCTGCCCGGATGTTCGCTGCACTTCGGGGACCTGATTCTGGACAGCCGTGAATTCCGCGTGGAGCGGGCAGGAAAACGTATCAATCTTTCGGGCAAAGAGTTCGCCCTGCTCGAATACCTCATGCGAAATGCACGCCAGACCGTGACCCGGGCCATGATTATGGAACACGTCTGGAACATGCCGTTCGATAATTCAACCAATCTGGTCGACGTTTATATCAAGTACGTACGCGACAAGGTGGACCATCCCGAGTTTTCCACGCAGCTGATTCGCACCGTGCGCGGAGTGGGATACGTATTCTCGGACAATTGAGGACGGGCCATGCGATTTGAGGAACAGAATCCAGAAGCACACGCGATTTACCTGCGCACCCTTTCGCACAGTTTGCATCAGATGGCACAACCGCTGTCCACCATTCAGCTCACCCTGGAACTCGCGCTGCTGAATGCCACCTCGATCGAACAATATAGAGACGCGGTGGAAGGCGTCCTCGCGGACATGCGGCGCGTAGTGGATGGCTTGCAATTTTCTCGCACGCTGACGCGCTTTCAGCAACCGGCCACGGATGCGCGGCCAGTCTCGTTGAGCCGTGCCATTGAGAATGCTCTCTCCGACCTGCGATGCACGCTGGAATCCTCCCAGCTGCAAATTATGTTTTCACCGTACGACCAGGAATTAATTCAGATTTCGCCGGCCCGCTTGCGACAGATGCTTTTCTTCGTCTTGCAGGCGGTACAAGGCAGCTCGCAAGCAGGCGACGTTCTGACTGTCGACGTTCAGGAGGCAGCGGACCGTCTGGTATTGCGAGTGCGTCGCATTAATCGACGGATGGGCGATGGAGCGGTTTCAGATGCACCGCGGGATGAGCAAGTCGACAAAGCTCTTGCGCTGGCGGAAGCCATCGTTAACAGCGCGGGAGGAAAGTTCATGGTCACAGCCGATCCTCTGTTCCTGGTGGCTGATTTCCCCGCACTGTGCGAAAGCAGAAGGAAATCGGTCGAAAGCGATATATCGAATACGGCCGCTTTGCCGGCGGCCAACGGTACGCGTTGATGTTGATGTTGACTCCGGGGACGAACACTGAATACATCGTTCCACTGAAAAAGGATGTTTCCCGAACCCTATGAGCCTCGCGCCCCTTCCAATGTGTGATGGTGTTTCCGGAGTATTGATCGTTAGTCCGAACGGCCAGCTGCGTCGCGACTTGATTTCACGTGTAAAGTCGGAGCGCTGGCGCATGATGGAAGCGGTAAGCGGATCGCACGCGCTGGACCAGCTTGAAATTGAGGATTGCCAGCTGTTACTGCTGGATTCGTCCTTGCCGGATCTCAACTCCAGCGAGTTTCAGTCCATGGTGCGAAGCCAGTTTCCTCACATGCAAATTCTTCCCCTGGACCGCCATACAGGATTGCCGCTGCCGTCGTCGACCCGCGCGCCGCTCGGCGACGAACTAGCCACCCTCTTAGGAACTGACGTGGTAATCAGCGGAGCGTCGGAGATTATCAGTCATGAACAATTAAACAAAACCGTCAGCCCTTTGCCGGGAATGATTGGCACCTCGGTCGCCATGCAACGCGTTTATCACATGGCGCAACTGGTGGCGCGCCGCGATACTACGGTCTTAATCCTGGGAGAGAGCGGAACGGGAAAAGATCTGGTGGCCCAGGCCATTCACAATCTCAGTCCGCGGCATTCGAATCCATTTGTGGTAATTAACTGCGCGGCAATACCCGAGCCGTTGCTCGAAGCCGAGCTGTTCGGCTACACCAAGGGAGCGTTTACCGGAGCTGTACAGTCCCGCATAGGAAGGATTCACGCGGCCCAGGGCGGGACCTTGTTCCTTGATGAAATCGGAGAACTGCCGCTGGGTTTGCAATCCAAACTCTTGCGTTTTCTGGAGCAGGGCGAAGTGCAGAGGCTGGGAAGTTCAGACAGTTTTAAAGTGGACGTTCGGGTGGTGGCGGCTACAAATTCGAACCTGCGAAAACTAGTTCAAGAGAAGCAGTTTCGTGAGGACCTTTACTATCGCCTGGCGATCTTTCCTATTGAGCTGCCACTGCTGAAGGAGCGGATGGAAGATTTGCCGGCTCTGGCTATCAGCTTCTTGAGCCGCTTCAGTTCGCATCGCCAGTCGTTGAGTCCGGAAGCAATTTCCCTGCTGCGGCAGCACAATTGGCCCGGCAACGTGCGTGAGCTGCGAAATGTGATTGAGCGGGCAACGATTCTAGCGCAGGAAGAACGCCAATTGCTGGCGAAACATGTTGTGATCTAGATGCTTGCTGGCTGGGCCCGGAGACATCGAAATAAACGTAGTGACAGCGAGCGGCTAAACCTCAAGCTCTGAAGCGCCCACCGGCGAATGGCTTGGTGGCCCCAGTAAAATCGTGCCCCTTCCGTAATTGGAAAGTCTTGCGTTTCCCAATTACGTTTCTGTTTTCGTTTCTGACAGGAGCGCAGTTACCTACGGCACTGTACCTCCCAGATTAGAAGTGTTTGGAATCTGCTTTGCAGTGAAGTAGGCATATGTTGCCTACTTCTCATCATGCTCCAATGATTGCACCCCCCGTCGCTTCCAAGGGTGCGTTGACGGAGGCATTCAACGCTTTCATGGCGACCGCCGGCCGGATGGAAGCTTCTTACGGGCAGCTGCAAGCAGAAGTTGCGCGGTTGCGACGCGAACTCGAAGAGCGCAACGCGGCGCTCACATCAAGCCTGGCAGAAAATAAGAACATACGCACGGCGCTGAAGCGCATTCTCGATGCTCTGCCCTGCGGCGTGATTGTTATCGATGGCGAAGACGGCGTTGTACTGACCAATCCAGAGGCTGGACGGTTGCTCGGGAGTGCAACTGATTCCATCTCCCATCTGAAGCAATTTCCGGCGAAAGTCCAACCTGTCCTGAAGGCGGCTATCGGGCGAAACGACGAGCATGAAGTGCTGCTTGATGCAGAGAAGGGTTCGCGATGTGTGTCAATTCGTGGAACCGAATTGCACGTCGAGGCCTCTCAAGGCAATCGGATCGGCCTCGATCAATTCGTCCTGATCCTGCGCGATGTTACGGCTCGCAAGGAAGCCGAAAAACAGCGTGAAGCATCGCGAAACATGCTGGCCCTGGGCGAGATGGCCGCGATCCTGGCGCATGAAATCCGCAACCCCCTGGGCAGTATGGAACTGTGGACCAGCGTGCTGGATCGACAGCCCGAGATCAGCGAAGAAGGCAAGCATTGCGTCGAGCACCTACAGGCGGGAATCAGATCGCTTTCAGCAACCGTCAATAACGTTTTGCAATTTCACGGACACGGATCGGCGGGTTTGGTTCGATTGAAGCTCAAGTCAGTCCTGCAAAACGGAATCGCCTTCATTCGTCCACTGGCTGAGCAGGCCGGCATCCGGCTGGCCTTCCACAGTGAGCTCGAAAATCCTGAAATCGACGGTGATCCCAACGGACTGCAGCAAGTCATCTTGAATCTGGCTATTAACGCTTTTCGTCATACGGGCGCGGGCGGTGCTCTAACCATTTCTGCTCGCGTTCGGGAGAGCCTTGCGGCGATCGATTTTGCCGATAACGGTGAAGGTATTCAGGAAGAGCACATCGCGAACATTTTTAATCCAGGGTTTAGCGGGAGCAACCAACGTCCGGGTCTCGGACTTACGATCTGCCAGCGGATCATCCTGCAGCACCGCGGAGCGATTCGGGTAAAGAGTATTGCGGGTTCAGGAACGACGTTCTCTCTGGAGCTGCCGATTTTATGAGCCTGCAACCAAGATCAGTGTTGGTCGTGGATGACGAACCGGGGATGCGTCTGGCTTTGAAGGCCAACTTTGAACGCGACGGTTGGCAGGTGGAGACGGCCGCGGGTGCTTCCGAGGCTGTCCGCAAATGCGGACAGAGTCGTTTTCCCCTGGTGGTTACTGACGTTTGTATGCCCGATGGCGACGGTTTAGATCTGATGCGGCGGGTAAGGGCTGCAGATTCCTCTACCGCAGTCATCGTGCTGACTGCATTCGGCACCGTGGCACAGGCTGTGCAGGCCATGCAGAACGGCGCTTGCGACTATTTAACCAAGCCGTTTTCCTTCGAACAATTGCAGTCATCGGTAGAACGGGTCATGCGAAGTGCGGGTGGCGGACAGGCCTCAAGGTCGGCGCGGACGGAGATCGTGGGAAATTCTCCCGCTCTGATGCGAATACTAGATCGGGCCCGGCTGGCGGCGCAAACGGATGCCGACGTCCTGGTGGAAGCCGAAAGCGGCACCGGCAAAGAATTACTCGCCCGCTATATTCACGAGTCAAGTTCGCGCAGAGAAAAGCCCTTTGTTGCCATCAATTGCGCGGCCGTGCCCGAGGCGCTTCTGGAAAGCGAATTGTTCGGCCACGTGCGCGGCGCGTTCACCGGGGCGTCGCTGACAAAAGCCGGCAAGTTCGAACTGGCGAATGGCGGAACATTACTTCTGGACGAGATTGGTGAAATGCCGCTGGAGTTGCAGCCAAA
Source organism: Terriglobia bacterium (assembly GCA_963733545.1). GTDB lineage: Bacteria > Acidobacteriota > Terriglobia > Terriglobales > Acidobacteriaceae > JAIQFF01. Next base: position 794,493 of record CAVTDQ010000006.1, on the reverse strand, counting down.
GTTGTTGCGAGTGCTGCAGGAGCGCGAGGTGGAGCGGCTCGGCGATTCGCGCACTATTCCGGTGAACATCAGAATTATCGCCACGACCAATGTGTCACTTGAAGAAATGGTTGAGCAGGGGCGTTTTCGTGCCGACTTGTACTACCGCCTCAATGTTATTCCCCTGACCCTGCCGCCGCTTCGAGACCGAGTCGAAGATATTCCGATGCTGGCCGAATATTTCGCGGCGCGATATGCGAAACAGGCGGGACGCGCAGTGCCGGAGCTGCACGCCGAATTTGTCAGCGGATTGAAAAAGCATCAGTGGCCGGGAAATGCGAGAGAGCTTTCCAACTTCATGCGCCGGGTAGTTGCCATGACCCACGATCGCAACATCGGTCCTGAACATCTTGCACTGGAGCTTTCGAGCCCGTCTTCATTGAAGGTATTGCGCGGAAGCGTGCCGGCTGGAACTCCGATACGTGAACTCGAGCGTCAACTGCTGGAAACGACGCTGCAGCTGACTGGCGGCAATCGTACGCGCGCGGCCGAAATGTTGGGAATCAGCCTGAGAACGATCCGTAATAAGATTCGTGAGTTTGGGCTACCGCCCAGGAGGTTTGCCTGATGGGCACAACGCCACTCATCAATTTTCTTGAGCGTTTCTTGAACGTGACTTCCGATCGGCAATCGCTGGTGGTCAATAACATGGCCAACATCGACACCCCGGGTTTCCGGACCCGCGATGTCAACTTTCGCGCCGAACTTGATCGCGCCGTGGGATCGCCCGAGCAGGCGAGCATGGCCCCGATTGCGCATACGGTTTCGGGATTACTGCAACGCCCTGATGGAAACGACGTGAGCATGGACCGGGAAGGCCTGTTGCTGGCGGAAACCCAAATGCAGTTTCGCATCGGTATCCAGTTTATTCGCAGCGAGTTCCACCGTTTAGTACAAGCTATCAACGAGGGGAAAGACTCATGAGCATGTTTTCCGCACTTGAAATCAGCGGCGCGGCAATGGGAGCGGAACGCCAGCGCGCCGAAGTGGTTGCCACCAATATGGCCAACGCGGAGACGACGCGCACGCCATCCGGCGGGCCATTCCGCCGTAAGCAGGTTGTGTTCTCCGGCGGCAACAATTCACCATTTCAGTTGGTGCTGGCGGGGTTTCGCCGCCTCACCGGGCGTTCGGCGGTGCATATTTCGAAAGTGGTGAATGATCCTGCGCCTCCGATCATGCGTTACGAGCCCGGCCACCCCGATGCCGACAAGTCCGGCTACGTGGCGTATCCGGCGATCAATCCAATCGAGGAAATGGTCGATCTCATGGGCGCGATGCGTGCGTATCAACTTAATGCCGCAGCCGTGGGCGCCACTAAACAGATGATCCAGGGAGCAATGGACATCCTTAAATAGGAAACCTCAATGAATAATTTGATCACGAATCTACCGGCGGTCCCGAATCTCGATCAGTTCACGTCCCAACCGGCTTCAGGAGCAAGTGATGGCGAGGGCAATTTTGGTTCGGTCCTGAAGAGCGCCATCAATCAGGTCGAGCAGTTGCATGGAAGCGCAGAACAGCAGGTCACTGATCTGCTGAAAGGCGACCGCAGCGATGTTCATAACGTGATGATCGCGGTGGAAAAGGCCGACATCGCTTTTCAATTGATGATGCAGGTCCGAAACAAGATTGTGAGCGCGTACCAGGAAGTCTCGCGCATGCAGTTCTAACATTTCGATAGCAAGATATAAATCATGGCATCGTTCAATCAGATGGCGAATCAAGGGAAGAACGCGATCGCTGCGTTCGACACCAAGCAGATCATCGTTTTGATGGGCGGAGCCGCGCTGATCGCCGGAGCAGTATTTTTCTTTGGCCACCTCCTGGCTACGCCCGACTACAAGCCGTTGATGACAGGCATGGAACCCGTCGACGCGCAGGCGCTGGTGAGCCGGTTGGCAGCCAAGAACATCCCATATCAGATCAGCCAGGACGGAAAAACTGTCAGTGTTCCGGGCGACAAGATTGATTCCAGCCGGCTGGAGGTGGCGAGCGAAGGCATGCCGCACAGCGGACGCCTGGGTTTCGAACTGTTCGACAAAATGAACTGGGGACAAACCGAATTTGACGAGAAGGTGAACTATCAGCGCGCGCTCGAAGGGGAGTTGGAACGTACGATTCAGACTTTGCGCGACGTCGAAAGCGCGCGGGTGCATCTGGTAATGCCGACGGAGTCGGTGTTCCTCGATCGCGAACGCGAGGCCAAGGCCTCCGTAATACTGCGGCTGCGGTCGCGGCAGCTTTCGGACGATACCCAGAAATCGATTGCCAGCCTGGTATCCGGCGCGGTGGATAAGTTGAGTCCGCAAAATGTGACCATTACGGATGCCGACACCAACCAGCCTTTCGTCTTGCATCGCCCGGGATCGGTGGACGCGGAACTGGAAGACCAACTTTCCAAACGGTTGATTGCTACGCTGGAGCCGGTAGTGGGCGCGCAACGCATTCGCGCCAGCGTCAATGTTGATTACGACAACAGCAGCAGCGAAGAAAATCAGGAAACTTACGATCCCAAGAGCGCGGTCGCCGTAACCATGCAGACGTCAGAAGAGAAGACGTCAGGGGGCGCGACTGACGGCGGCGTGCCGGGAACGGCGAGCAATGTGCCGAGCGCAACTCCACCCGCCAAGACCGAAGAGGAAGTTGACGACACCATTCAATCGTCCAAAACCCAGAATGCCACTTATGCGGTCGACAAAGTAGTAAGGCATACCATGCAGCCGGTAGGAAGGATCAAGCGGATCAGCGCCGCATTAGTGGTGGACGATGTCGTCGAAATTCAACAGGCCAACGGAAAGAGTTCCGAGAACCGGCGCAAACGCACTCCCGAAGAGTTGAAGCAGATTGAAACCCTGGCGGCCGCGGTTATCGGGTTCGACGAAAAACGTGGCGACACGTTAGCGGTCCAGAACCTTTCGTTCCAACAAACGCCGCAGCAAGCGCCCACTCCGCCCACCAAAGTGGAACGCATTCGCGTTACCCTGAACGACTGGTCGTCGCTGATCCGCTATGGGGTCATCTTCCTGTTGTTCTTGTTGACCTATGTTCTTCTGCTTCGTCCCATCAAGAAGCAAGCCCTGTCGGCGTTCAGCCAGTTGCCTGACCGATCAGCGGCACAGTTAAAAGCGGAGATGGCCGCCACCCAGGGACTGGGCGCAACCGAAGTTGTGAGTTTGTCGGACGATGAGCGGCGGTCGCTAGGCCTGCAAAAACAGGTTACGGAAAGAGCCAAGAACGAGCCCGCAGTCACAGGGCGGCTAGTGCAAGCCTGGCTGCGTGAGGGATCCTAAGTGAGCGCTGCCAAGGCCAAGTCTGCGTTGAGCGGCACTCGTAAGGCCGCGATCCTGCTCACAGTGTTGGGCGAAGAAGCAGCGGCGGTCATCTGTCGCCAACTGTCGTCATCTGACATGCAGCAGATCGCCGCCGAACTGGCATCGCTTGATGCCATCCCGCCGGAACTCGCACAACAAGTCTTAGAAGAATATGCGCAGCAAGCTGCCGCCCATCGGCTGGTGATTCAGGGTGGGGCGGATTACACGACCCGGCTCCTGAAGAAAGCGTTTGGCGAGGAGAATGGAAAAGATCTGGCGCAAAAAGTTTCCCAGATGAAGAACAGTGGAGGAGGCAAGCTGGACTGGTTGCGCACTGCCAATCCTCAGCAACTGGCATCTCTTCTGGAAAAAGAACATCCGCAGACCATCGCTTTGATCGTCGCCCACATGGATCCACCGCAGGCCTCGCTGATCATCTCAAAGTTGCAACCTGAATTGCAGATTGACGTGGTGAAGCGGGTGGCGCAGATGCAGAACTTTTCACCAGACGCAGCGGAAACCATCGGCAACATTCTCAATCAAAAGCTGAAACAAAGCGGAGCCGAAAAGAAACAAGAGCCGTCAAAGATCGATAGCCTCCCGGCGCTTATGAACCAACTGCAGCCAGCCACCGCCAAGGCGATATTGGATGCGATCGAGCAGGAGAATGCCGATCTGGCTAATAACATTCGCAACCTGATGTTCACTTTCGAAGACTTGATAGGCGTCCCCGAGACGGCGTTACGCGATCTGCTGGGCGCGGTCGACAAAAAAACTCTCGCACTGGCACTCAAGGGCGCGAGCGAACCGGTGAAGGCGCACATTTTTAAAGCGATGTCATCGCGCGCAGTCGAAATGCTGAAAGAAGATATGGACGTTCTGGGACGGGTGCGGGGCAAGGACGTCGCCAAGGCACAGCAAGAGGTGATCGCCAGTGCGCGTCAACTCGAGGCAGAAGGCAAGATCACGCTAAGAGCGGAGGCAGATGATGAGTTCGTCGCCTGAAGTTTCCGGAGTGCATGCATTTGAGTATAAGGAGCCGGGTGGAGTCGAGGCGGCTGCAACGAACTCCGCCACCGAGAGGCGCCACCAAAGTTCATATTCAGGTCAGGATACTGAGGCAGAATTCGAAGTGAAACTAGCCGCAGCCCGCGCCGAAGGGATCAGCGAGGGTCAAAAGCAAGCCCAACAATCGGTAAGCGAACAGATTGCGGGGGAAAGGGGCAGAGTTGTAGAGGCTATCCGGGCGTTCGCACAACAAACCAGCGAATACTATTCGCGAGCAGAAATCGAACTAGTGCACTTGTCGCTGGCAATCGCCGCCAAGATCCTACATCGAGAAGCGCAAGTTGACCGCATGTTGGTAGCTGCACTGGTTAAAGTGGCTATTGAAAAGCTGCAGCAGGGAACGTCGGCGACGGTGCGAGTACGTCTGGAAGAGGTTGCAGATTGGAACCGCTACTTCGAAGGTGATGGCGGTGGAGAAATACGAGTCGAGGTCAGACCTGATTCTTCAGTGGCAGCTCACAATTGCATCCTCGAAACCGAACTTGGAACGACGGAGCTGGGACTGGATGTGCAATTAAAAGAAATCGAGCAGGGCTTCTTCGATCTGCTGGCACAAAGGCCCGATAACAAATGAGCGAAGCGATTCTCGGCGCGTACGCTCAATGGCTCCATCATTCCTCCACCCTTCGCTGGAAAGGGCGGGTCACGCATGTGATCGGCAACCTGGTTGAGTCGGCTGGACCTTTCTGTTCTGTCGGTGAATCGTGTGAGATGGAGGACTCCAACGGGAATCGATTTCCCGGGGAAGTGGTCGGCTTTCGCGGTTCCACTGTGCTCTCAATGCCCCTGGAGAAGCCCCAAGGCATTCGCTTCGGCGATCACATTGTGAGTTGGGGTGCGCGCCCGTCTCTGCGAGTAGGTCCGGATTTGTTGGGCCGGGTAATCGACGCGCAGGGCAATCCGCTGGATTCACTGGGTGAATATCGCGCCACCCGGACGATGCCGATCGACGGCACTGTTCCGCTTCCATTGAGCCGTGTTCCCATCAGTGAGCCATTGACGTGCGGCATCCGCGCTATCGATGGATTTGTGTCGTGCGGACGCGGACAGCGCGTTGGAATATTTGGCGGTAGCGGCGTCGGCAAAACCACGCTGGTGGGAATGATGACTCGGGCTACGGCCGCCGATCTTACCGTTCTGGCGCTAGTCGGAGAGCGCGGACGGGAAGTGGGAGATTTTCTGAAGGCGCTTGGCGAAGAAGGCCGGCGGCGATCTGTGGTGGTAGTTTCGACTTCCGATCAATCGCCCTTGATGCGAATTCGCGCCGCCCTCGCAGCCACTGCAGTCGCTGAATATTTTTCCACTCGCGGAAAACATGTATTGCTGGTGCTCGATTCGCTCACCCGGTTTGCCATGGCCCAGCGTGAAATTGGGCTGGCCGCCGGCGAGCCGCCCACCGCGAAAGGTTACACTCCGTCGGTTCTGGCCATGATGGCGCGACTTATCGAGCGTGCGGGGCGGTTTTCGACTGGAAGCATTACCGGTTTCTACACAGTATTGATGGAGGGCGATGACCAGCAGGATCCTCTGGTGGATACAGCGCGATCCCTGCTTGATGGGCACGTGGTGCTGAGCCGGAACCTGGCCCTGCACAATCACTATCCTGCAATCTCCGTGCTGGATAGTTTGAGCCGGCTGATGCCGGCAATCTGCAGTCCGCAACAGATCGAAAAAGCGGGAATGGTCCGCATGCTGCTTTCCGCTTATGCGAGAGCCGAAGACCTGATCCGCATCGGAGCCTACAAGCCGGGAACCGACGTGCTGCTGGATCGAGCGATTGCGGCGTTGCCGGCGATCAACGAGTTCCTGTGCCAGAATCCCACTGAAATGCCGCTACCCGCTGAAACTTACCGGCGCATGCTGGCGTTATCCACCTAGACATGACATTCAATTTCAGGCTCGATGCTGTGCTTCGATATCGGGAAAACGTGGAACAAACCGAAGAAGCTGCTTTGTACCGGATTGTGCGGGACATTGCTGAGGCAGAACTTGAGCTTGAAAAGATTGAGCAGCAGCAGACATCCCAACGGGAAAAAAGAGAACAGGACCTGACGCGAATGCTACCGGCGGTTCATCTCGCGGAAATTGCCCAGCATGAAATGGCGTTGCAGATCGCGGCTGACGAAGTGCGAGCGCGCTTGCGGCTACTGGAAACTCAGCGGGTCAAACAACTGGCAATTTATCGAACGGCGCATCAAGAGCGTGGAATCCTGAGCGAGCTTCGCGACCAGCAGCGTAACTCTTATCAGTCGGAACAACGGCGGCAGGAACAGAAAATGCTGGATGATTTGTTTCTGGCACGCGGCAAACCCGGCAACTAGGCACACTTTGCCTAGCACAGACTGGGCAAAGCTTGCCCAGTCCGCGCATCGGCGGTGCTCGCTTTGCGCCCCTTATCGGCACGATCCTTCCAAGTCTTTAGTCCACAACAAAGTTTTTTGCGGCGAGACGATTCCCGCAAGCCACAAGGGTTGGTCTCTCGCGTGCTTATTTATCTTGCGATCGACACTGTCTTGTGACCACCACCGCATCCATCTCGGCCGCAGCATCCAGAGCAAGCGCCACGCGGACGCAGTCTGCCAGTTCGTCGGCAGCTGATTTTCTGCTGGCAAATTCACAGAAGGGCGCAGACAGCTTCAGGGCAGTCGCAGATGCTTTCTTCGCTTCTCCAGATCTGACCCCGACAAAAGCTCAATCTTTAACCAAAACAACCGGGGGAGAAGACCGCCAGACCCGCAAGCCCGGAGACGCATCCGATCCGGCGGCTTTGCATCCCGAGTTGATGGTTCCGGTTTTAAACCTGCCTGTGCAGTGGATTCAAGTCGCAGCAAAAGCGGAAGAAGCAACTACCCATGGCTTGCGTGCAACCGGAACGCTCGTGGACGACGCAACCAAACTAACCAGTCAAGCGCAGATTAAGGATACCGATGCTGCGACGAAAGCGCTTCCCGATATTGCCGAGAGCGAGAACGATGGGCTGCCGGATGCGTTGAAAATGACTGCCGGGTTCCCAGTTACCATCGAACCTGCAGCGGCAACTACTGTAGAGAAGCAGGAGTTGTCTTCTCCGGTAATCAAGAACGATTGGAAGCAGAAAAAAATTACTTCGGCTGCCAACATGCCGCTGCCAGGGCTTGATGCCATGAGCAAAAAGGCTTCAGAGCCGAGCCGGTCTGCCAGCATGCCGTTGCAAACCGCTGCGACCGGCGTACAAAAACAGGTTCCGACCCCGCCAGCGAATGTTGACAAACCTGCTCCACCCGCCGACGCGAAGTCTGCACCAAATCATAGTGAACAACAAACATCCGCGACGACATCTGTGCCGGTGGCGCCTCTGGCAGACTCCACCTCGCCCTCCTCGTTGAGAGCCATGGTCGAAAGCTCGATCACCTCGAAGGTTGCAGCACAAGCTGGATCGGCTGCTTCGCGAGTGATTGGCGACGTCAAGAAAACAGGCGCAAAGAGCGCACCGTACAAGGAAAAAGAGCAGCGAGACGTTGTCGCGCCCGCCAGCCAGAATGGAAAGTCAACACAACCAAGCGCTGCATCGACCCCAATCAAACCGGTCACTCCAAGCGCGAGCGGTTCCAAAGACATCACTAATCTTACTGCGCCCGCTCATTCGGCAACGCACTCCAGGCAGGAGGCCGTAAAACCGGCTGGTGGAACTCCGTCTTCCGCCGCGAGCATGACGGATGCGGATGGACCTGACGAGGCCGTACCCACGACTGCGTCTTCGCCGATCACCGCGAAGTTTGTTGCCGGAATGAGCCAATCCGAGTTTCGGGTGGGAATGCAGACCCAGGAGTTCGGGAATATCGATATTCGCACTTCGGTGGCTCGGCACCTGTTCAGCGCTCAAATTTCAGTGGAGCACAGCGACATGGCTAAATCGCTGACCACCGAGCTACCGACCTTGTATAGCAAGTTGGCGGACCAACATGTGCCGGTTGCGAACATTGTCATTCAGGGGCAGAGCCTGGCAACTTCGTCGGGCCTGGCGCAGGATGCTCAGCCTCGGAATTGGCAACCCCAGAATCAGCATTTCAGCCGAACCACCGCCGAAGTCATGCTCCCGACAGTCATACAGACGATCGACTCCGGCGGCAGACTGGATATTCGTATTTAGGGCCGTGAAGAGTCACAGAAGTAGTGAGTTCAAGGAGAGAGAAGTTATGACGATCAATCCCATTGCGGCATCGATGCTGGCTTCGGCTACGCAGAAGACCGCGCAAACCGGTTCGACCAACAGCACCAATCCATCTTCAGATCCATTGGCCAGCGGCTCCAGCGATTTATTCCTGCAGCTTCTGGTTGCGCAACTCAAGACTCAGGATCCGACTTCTCCCATGGACCCTACGCAGATGGTGGGACAGATGTTGTCCATGAACCAACTCAACGAACTGGTTCAGATCCGCCAGCTATTGCAGGGCACAACCACAACTACGCCGTCGCAAACGACGACAGGAGCTTAAGACCATGCCAAATTTTTCGATTCCACTATCTGGATTGACTGCCGCATCGCAGGCATTGTCGGTCATTTCCGACAACCTGGCCAACCTCAACACGGTTGGGTTCAAAGAGAGCAAAGCCTCTTTCAGCGATCTCTTCTATCAGGCCTTCGGCACCAACGGGGCCAACAATCCGATCCAGGTGGGCGAGGGCGTCGCAGTCAACTCTGTAACGCCGACTTTCACTTCGGGTACGCTTGAATCCACCGGCGTTCCTACCGACGCAGCCATCACCGGCAACGGATTTTTCATTACCGAAAAAGACGGAGTTTCCCAGTACACACGTGCGGGAAATTTCACCACCACGTCACAGGGTCAGCTGATCACGCAGAATGGCCAGTTGGTGATGGGTTATCCGGCGGCCAATGGAGTAATCAGCCCGTCACAGACCCTGGCTCCGCTCGTCATCAATCAGGGGCAACTCATTCCATCAAACCCGACCACGGCGATGCAGACTCAGACCAATCTGGACGCAGGCGCGGTTGTCGGCGATACATTTTCTTCGCCAATCACCGTGTTCGATTCACTTGGCAATACTCACGTGCTCACCAACCAGTTCACCAAGACCGGTCCCAACGCGTGGAGCTACCAGATCACGTTGCCCGGTGCCGATACCGGCGGCACTGTACCCACCGTGGTGTCGGCCGGCGCCTTGACGTTTAACGGCGACGGGACCCTGGCCACTCCCGCCGCGCCAGTAACCGGTATCGCGATCACTGGTCTGGCGGATGGCGCGTCCAATATGAGCGTCACCTGGAACCTGAAAGACTCAGCGGGAAACTCGTTGCTCACCCAATCGGCCTCTCCGAGCACCACCGCGAATACCTTCCAGGATGGTTACGGAGTTGGAACATTGTCCGACTTCACCATCACGTCAGATGGAACCATCGAGGGCTCATTCAGCAACAACCAGACGCTGGCTTTGGGACGAATAGCGCTGGCGAATTTCGCCAATCCGCAGGGACTTAAGGAAGTCGGACAAAACAGTTATGAAACCACGTTGTCTTCCGGAGCTCCAGTGGTTGGGACGGCCGGCAGCGGTGGCCGGGGAACCATCACCGGAGGTTCGCTGGAGCAATCGAACGTGGACATTGCGACCGAATTTTCGAGCATGATTATTACCCAGCGTGGGTACCAGGCAAATGCTCGAGTGGTGACCACGTTCGATCAGTTGACGCAGAGTGCGATCAATATGGTTCAGTCCTAAAGGTTAGCTGAAGATTAGAGCGGATCCTGCGCGGCCAGCCACCGCGCTGGATTCCGCCTATCTCTATTCTTGCTCTAATCGAAGAGTTGCGTTCCACAGGTCCCTGTACTGTGGTAATCGCTACTGGTTAAGTCTCCTTATATCTGTCGCTTCGGCGCAACAGTGAAAGCGTTTGTTTGCCCGCCTAAGGTTTATTCACTCGGCAGAGCAATTGCACTTCTGTTCCTGCGCGAAGGTCTAACTTCGCTCGCTTCAATCCAGGGAACGGAAACACCAGAATGGCCACAGCTCAAGTTGCGCCAGTGCAGCCGAAGACGGAAGCCAAGGCGCAAGAACCCGCAACCAGTCCGATTGAAGCTTTCCATTGGCTTTCATGCAAGGCGATAGCGGAGATTCCCGTGCCGAAGTTCACGGTGGGCGACCTTCTCAACCTTCATAAAGGATCTGTAGTGCTGACTGCGTCCCGCGTTGCCGATGATGTTCCTGTACGAATCAACAAAACTCTCCTGGGCTGGGGCCGCTTTGAAGTGGTTGACGAGCGGCTGGCAGTTCGAATCACGGAGCTGGCATGAATCCCGTCACTCGAGCAGAACAGCTCCAGCCGGCCGCAGGTGCTTCCCTGGTACCGAGTTTAAAGGATGCCAGCCGGACACTCCTCATCAAGTTATGGAACGGCGCTTCGTGGATCATACGGCGCGCGCGGGCACAACAAGCGCGCAAGAACCTCAAGGTTTGCGAAAACGTTTCTCTGGGAGAGAAGCGATTTGTTGCCATCATCCAGGTCGATGAAGAGCGATTTCTGATCGGTGGAGCTTCGGGCTCGGTCTCACTGCTGACTCGTCTGGCGGAAGCGAAATCATTTGCAACGAATCTTGAACGGGCGGCGGAGAAGATTTCATGAGCGTCCGGTTCGGGTTGGTGCGGGTGTTTTTCTTTGTTCTGGTACTGGGCGTCTTGACCGCTTCAGCTGCGAGCAAGTCAACCACCAGCAAGACATCGACGGCCGCCACTCCGGCGTCGGCGTCCAATGAAATTCATATCACTCTGCCAGGTGCGCCGGGGTCGAACTCAACTTCCTGGAGCATCGTCGCGCTGCTGACGTTCCTGACGCTGATCCCGTCACTTCTGTTGTGCATGACACCCTTTGCCCGGCTGCTGATTGTCTTTCATTTTCTGCGGCAGGCCCTTGGTCTGCAGTCAACCCCAAGCAATCAGACGCTGATTGGTTTGTCGCTGATTCTGACGTTTTTTCTCATGCAGCCGGTGGGAGCCTCAATCTACTCGGATGCGGTGGGCCCTTTGCAGGAGGGACAAATCACCGCGATGGACGCCCTGCAGCGAGGTTCTGCACCACTGCATGACTTCATGGTGCATTACGTCCGCGAAAAGGACGTTTCGCTCTTTGTAGACCTTGCCAAGGAGCCGCGGCCCCATGATGCCAAGGATCTTTCCATGCGGGTGCTGGTACCGGCCTACATTCTTTCCGAACTGAAGGCGGGATTTCAGATCGGAGCAATTCTGTTCCTTCCTTTCATGGTGATTGACATGGTGGTGGCGTCGATCACGACTTCGGTGGGTATGTTGCAGTTGCCGCCGGTCGTGATCTCAACTCCACTCAAGCTGCTTCTGTTTGTAATGGTCAACGGGTGGGACTTGCTGGTTGGTTCGTTGATGAGGAGTTTTAGCTGATGCCGACTGCACAAATTATTGATATCTGTCGCCACACATTGATCGAGGTGCTGCTGCTGGCGGCTCCGATTCTGGCTGTCGCTGTCGTGGTGAGCTTGCTGGTGAACATCGTTCAGGTATTGACGTCTCTGCAGGAAGCTACGATTTCCGCCGTACCGCGACTTCTGGCAGTGGCTGGCGCGTCGTTCTTCTTCATGCCGTGGATGTGGCGGCAGATGGGTCAGTACACAGTCAAGTTGCTTTCAGACTTTCATCCTTACGTGAATTAGGCATGGAACTTTCGCTGATCGATCTGCTGACGGGTCCGCTGGTGGTAGGAGCTCGAATCTCGGGGTTGATGGTGTTTGCCCCATTTTTCGGGAACGGCGCGATTCCGGTCCGTATCAAAGCGGTTCTGACTATCGCCATCACCGTTGTTTTGTATCCGGTTTATGCCGCGCGAGTTGGATTGATCACGATGACGCAGTGGCCGTTGGTCGTTGCGCGCGAGTTGGTGCTTGGGTTGGCGATTGGGCTGGCGGCGAATTTTGTGTTTGAAGCAGCCCAGATGGCGGGTCAGGTTTTAGGTGTGCAAATGGGATATTCGCTGGTCAACATTCTCGATCCGCAAACCCAGGTAGACACCACCGTGGTGGCAATGTTCCACCAGACGGTGGCGTTTCTCCTTTTTCTGCAATTAGACGTTCATCACTGGATCCTCCGCGGCATTGCTCGAAGTTTCGAATATTTGGCGCCGGGCGCTGTGAGTCTGAACCACGGACTGGCCGCTGAGTTACTGCACGGAGTGGCAGGCGTACTCGGCACCGGCTTACAGATCGCGGCTCCGGTGCTGGCGGCGACTCTGGTGGCGGACGTGATTCTAGGGTTTCTGGGCAAGGCTTCCCCGCAAATGCCTCTGATGTTGCTGGGGCCGGCACTGAAAAGCATGGTCGGAGTTGGCTTGCTGATCACGGTGATTCGCTATTGGCCGGCGATGTTTGAACGTTACTTCACGGAATCGATGGGATTCACCGAACGGCTTTTGCACCTGGCGGCGCGCACATGAGCGAGAACAAATCAGAGAAACCCACACCGCGGCGCCGGCAAAAGGCGCGAGAGCAAGGTCAGGTCGCACGGTCGCGCGACCTTTCCGGTGCGCTGGCGGTGGCGGGAGCGCTGGGCCTGATTGCATGGCAGGGCTATTCGGGTATTGAAGTCTGGCAAAACCTGTTACGGCATTCATTCGAATTTTCAGGCCAGGAAACTCTTTCACCCACTACTCCATTGTTCGTGTGGACGGCATGGACAGTGATGAAATGTGCTCTGCCGGTCATGGCAACGGCGTGGGGACTGGCGGTATTCGGCGGCGTGGCGCAAGGCGGAATGGTGTTCGCACCCGAAGTCCTCATTCCAAAAATTCAGAGGCTCAGCCCGTCACAAAAATTAGGGCAAATATTCTCACTCACCGGATTGAGCGGGCTTTTGAAATCCCTTCTGCCCTTCGCCGCCATTGGATACCTCGGCTTTTCCGTCCTCCGCGACCACTTTGGAGCGATCGTCAGCGCCTCCAACACCGGCCTCTGGAAGTTCACTCGCTTCCTTCTGACCGTCATCTTCGAAGTCGCCTGGAAGTCCGCCCTGGTGCTGCTGGTCTGGTCCATGGTGGATTACCTCCTGACCTGGCGGAAGACCGAGAGCGACCTGAAGATGTCGAAGGAAGAGATGCGGCAGGAGAGCAAAGACACCGATGGAAATCCGCAGATCAAGATGCGCATCCGGCGCCTGCAAAAACAGATGCGGCGACAGTTCATGTTGCGGGAGACGGAAAAAGCAACCGTTGTAGTCACCAATCCAACGCATTTTGCGGTCGCTCTTATGTATTCGATGGATATGGGTGCGCCCATCGTGGTTGCGAAGGGACGAAATCTGTTAGCGCAAAAGATGAAGCAGATCGCTCGCTGGAAAGAAATTCCCGTGCTGGAAAATCCTCCGCTGGCGCAGGCGCTCTACAAGACGGTTGAAGTCGGACAGAGTATTCCCGCCCAGCTTTATACCGCCGTCGCCGAAGTTCTGGCCTTTGTCTTCAGGGCACAGGCGCAAGTCAAACGACAGGGAGAGGCGGCTAGGACGTAATGGCCACCATCACAAAAGCGAAGGTTGTGGGCCGGTCTCCGATTGACTGGGTGGTGCCGGCCGCGGCGGTCAGCATGGTGTTCGTCATGCTGGTTCCGCTGCCGAGTTTTCTGCTGGATATCATGCTGGCGTTCAGCATGACCGCATCCGTTTTGGTTTTGTTGACGGCGGTGCAGATACTTCGGCCGGCGCAGTTCTCCGTTTTTCCCAGTTTGCTCTTATTGATGACGCTGTTCCGGTTGTCGCTCAATCTGGCCAGCAGCCGGCGAATTCTGCTGCACGGCGCCGAAGGGGCATCGGCAGCAGGTCGTGTCATTGAGGCCTTCGGGCAATTTGTGGTGGGCGGCAACTATGTTGTCGGCTTCGTCTTGTTTCTTGCCCTGATCGCAATTCAGTACCTCGTCGTCAGCCACGGCGCAGTGCGAACCGCAGAGGTCACGGCCCGCTTCACCCTGGACGCTATGCCGGGAAAGCAGATGGCAATCGATGCCGATCTTAATGCCGGGTTGATCGACGAAGTTCAGGCCCGTGCGCGTCGTGAACGGATCGCGCACGAAGCGGAATTCTACGGCGCAATGGATGGCGCGGCTCGCTTCAATCAGCGGGACGCGCTGGCCACAATTCTGATCACCGCAATCAACATCATTGCCGGTTTTCTGATTGGCGTATTGCAGCAGGGCGTCCCTTTCCAGGAGGCGCTGAAGACTTACACGGTGCTGACGGTCGGCGATGGACTGGTCACGATGATTCCATCGCTGCTGGTCTCTGTTGCCGGTGGCATGGTGGTCACCCGGGCCTCTTCGGACAGCACGCTATCCGAGGATTTGGGACATCAGTTATTCAACAACAGCCGTCCACTGTGGATCGCGGCGGCGGTGATGACCGGACTGGCGCTGATTCCGGGCCTGCCGAAACTCTCGTTCATTCTCATGGCGGTCATCATGGCAACGCTGGCGCGACGCGCAAAATCGCAGCCGGTTGAACCTGGAGTTGCTCCTGGCGCGGTTGCTGCCAAGTCGGAAGGTACTTCGACCCCGGCACTCGACCCTCTCGACGCCGCGTTAAGGCTGGACGAGTTGATGCTCGAAGTGGGCGTCGGGCTGGTGCCTCTGGTCGATGCCAACAAAGGCGGACAGCTGCTCGACCAAGGTGCGTGCGCTGCGCAAGCATCTCGCAACCCAGCTTGGTTTCCTGGTTCCGTCGATTCACATCACCGACAACCTGACCATAAAAGATCTCGAATATGTCGTCTATTTGCGCGGCGTCGAAATAACTCGTTGGGAAATGCGACGTGATTGCCTGTTAGCCATTAGTTCTCAGCCGACACCGCCCATGCTGCCCGGCATCGATACCCGCGATCCCGCATTTGGCGCCCCCGCCAAGTGGATCACTAAAGAACAGCAGGCGCAGGCACTGGCCGCCGGTTACGCGGTGGTCGATCAGACGGCCGCGCTGGCCACGCATCTGGGAGAGATTATCCGCCAGAACGCGCACGAGTTGCTGACGCGCCAGGAGACCAAGAGACTGATCGACCGCCTTACCGAGTCGCATCCCAAACTGGTTGAAGAGCTGGTTCCCAAATTGATGACGCTGGGCGAGGTTCAGAAAGTGTTGCAGCAACTCCTGCGCGAACAGGTTTCGATCCGTGATCTGGGAACGATTCTGGAAACGCTGGTTGAAACCGCCGGCGTGAGCAAAAACCCTGTAGTGCTGAACGAGGCTGTGCGGCATTCGTTGGGAAGGGCACTTGTGCGTCCGCTGCTGGATGAACACGGCGAGCTCAAAGTAGTTACGCTCGACCGCACCATCGAGGAAGAGTGCAGCCGCGCGGTCTCGGCGCAATCGGTTAACGCTGCCAGCATGGCCCTGCAGCCTTCGACCGCCCGGCGGGTGCTGGAAGGATTGCGAACCCTGTTTGGTGAGCAAGTATTAAGCGCGCCTCCGGTGCTGTTGTGTTCTTCCCCGGGACGCTTCTATTTGCGGAGATTGCTGGAACCGTTTTTGCCCAAGATTGTGGTTCTGGCGCCCACGGAGATTCCGCCGCTGGTGCCCGTCCAATCGGTGGGATCGTTGCGCTGAGGAATTGAACTGAGGATGCGATGACATTCACGCAAACCGGCTACACCGACATGTTGGGAGAGAACGATGCGCGTAATGAGCTCATTCTGTCCGAGCTCTCGCAGGTTTATTACCTGGCACGGCGGATCCACGAGCGCCTTCCGCAGCACGTTCCGCTTGAAGACCTGGTGAACGCCGGGGTTCTGGGTCTGATCGACGCGGTGCGGAAGTACAATCCGGCCAAGAACGCGTCGCTGAAGTCGTTTGCATCATTTCGCATTCGCGGAGCCATCCTCGACAGCCTGCGGGCCTTGGATTGGGGATCCCGCCCGCTGCGTAAAAAAGGCCGGAATGTAGCCGAGAGCATCACCAAGCTGGGGCAAAAACTGGGACGGCAGCCTACGGAAGATGAAATCGCCGCCGACCTCGATCTCGAGGTTTCCGATCTGCACACACTGCTGCGGCGCCTCGACGGTCTGCACATTGTGGGACAGATGGTGGGATCGCGATTCGATGATTCCGAAAGCCAGGACCTGATCGAGAGTGCTCCGGCGGATGAAAATCAGAGTCCGTTTGAAATTTGCCTGCGCTCCGAGAGAAGCGATTATTTGACTCAGGCGATTGAGACTCTTTCAGAAAAAGAGCAAATGGTGGTTTCGCTCTACTACAGGGAAGAGCTGACCATGCGGGAAGTGGCGGACGTCATGGACCTGGCGGAGTCTCGCGTATCGCAGATTCACTCCCTGGCCATAACCAGGTTACGAACAGCAATCGAAAAGATGCAACTCGAAGAGGACACCTTCCGGTAACCAAATGGCGACGTCGACTCAATCAATATCTACGAATGCGCAAGGAGCGGTGCTGGCCGGCGGCAAGGCCGCGCCTGAGCAAGTGCAGGCCTGCGATTTCCGAACGGTCGGCGGTATTGACAAAACTCGTCTATCCCCGCTGATTGCGGCCACCGAAGCCTTCACGCGCGGCTTAAGCCAGGCGCTGCAGGCGCGATTGGGATTGCCGTGCGAAGTGGCGGTGCAATCATCAGAACAAAAACCCTGCCGGTCTTTTCTGGAAAAGGCAGGTGGTTCGTATGTGGTGTCACTGAAAATTGGTCCGCAGTCTGAAACAGCGCTGCTGCAGATTGATCCGATGCTTTTGTTCCCGGTGGTGGACCGATTGCTTGGGGGCAGCGGCGGGCCGACCGAGCTGTCGCGAGAAGTTACCGATATCGAAGACCAGATCGCCAAAGTCTTTGTGCGGCTGATTTGCCAGGAATTGCAGGTCGCGTGGCAGTGTTTCGACGTAGAAGTGTCGCTTGGTTCGCGGCAGCAGCCAACTGTCTCTGCAAACGAAGTTCTCTGCCAGCGACAGTGGAATGGTGTTCAGTTGCTCCGTGAACATGGAGACCGCGGGCGGAGCCTTTCACCTCTTATTGCCGGTCGGAAGCCTGGGCGCGTTTCTTGGCGCGCACACCGGAGCCGTTGAGGAAGAATCCCGAACCGCAAGTATGGGTGCGAAGCTGACAAACAAAGCGCTGGATTGGAGATTTGACCTCGAGCTGGCGCTGGTTGGGGCCAGAGTTCGGGCAACCGATTTATTGAATCTTAAGGTTGGCAAGGTGCTCCAGTTGGGTGTTTCAGTAAGAACTCCGGGCGTGCTCAGAATCGGCGGTAAAGATGCATTCCGGGCAGTGCCGGTGCGAAAGGGACGTTATCGTGGTGCGCAATTGCTCGATCGCCTGCGACAGAGCCAGGTAGAAACGGAAAAATAATCATGAGCCAGAATCCAATCGACGTGTTCGTTGAAGCCTTCCGGACCACTGCCGGGCAGATTCTTTCCAGAAAGGCATCGTCGCCCTGGAAGATCACGGCAGAAGCCAAGCCGGGCATTTGTCCCGACGGCGCACAATTGCTGACCATGCTCCTGGTGGCGGAGCCGTCAAAGACGGAAGCAGCGATCCAGTTGAGCCTGGAAGCAACGCTGACCTTGGCGGCCGCGCTGACAGGAGCCTCTACGGTTCCCACACAGTTCTTGCCGGACCACGGCGAAACCGTACGCGCGGCCCTGGCGGAGGCCTGCGGAAACGCCGCAGCACTGGTGGAAGGGACGCAAGTAAAGCTGCAAATCGTGAAAGATGTGAACTGGACCGCGGACCGTCAATTTGCCTTGACTGCGAGTGACGGCACCGTGGGTAACGTGCAGCTTCAACTGCTCTTCTCGGCTGGTTGGCCGGCCGGCAAGCCAGCTTCGCAGTCATTTCGAACACCTGGCGGAGTCGATGTTTCCATGCTCGAGAATGTCGAAATCGATGTGATCCTTCAGTTCGGCGGGCGCAGGTTGCCGCTGCGCGACATCGGAGAATTGAGGTCAGGATCGGTCATCGAGCTCGACAAATACGTCCAGGATCCAGCTGAGTTGATGCTTGGGGATCGGGTGGTAGCTCGCGGAGAAGTCGTGGTTGTAGACGGTAACTACGGACTGCGGGTCACTGAGGTGGTCGACCAGAAGTAAAGTTCAAGAGCGCTTTGGCCGATGTATGGGTTGGTCAAAGCAATGTTACCTCTTCAACTGATCGCATCCAGTTTCGTTAGCCCGGAAGCCCTGCTTCGCCTGGAAATGCTTCTGGGTGAGCGCGTCGTAGACCTGAGCGCGGTCTCCGATATCGTTACCCAGGACGGCGGTCTCAAAACCCACATTCTCCAACTTGCCCACGACAGCGATCCCGCCGAGGAATGCGATATCAGCGTGCACGAGTGCATTGTCGAGATCGGAATTGAGCGCCTTCGCGAATCCTTAAGGGAA
Organism: Terriglobia bacterium; assembly: GCA_963733545.1. Taxonomy (GTDB): domain Bacteria; phylum Acidobacteriota; class Terriglobia; order Terriglobales; family Acidobacteriaceae; genus JAIQFF01. The sequence goes on along the minus strand of CAVTDQ010000006.1, from coordinate 775,696 downwards.
ACCCGCTTCCGGCTGAAAGCCAACTGAACCACAAAAAATAGTGCGCGATTAGAACGCCGCCAGTTCTTCAACAATTTCGAAAGCGACCCGTTTCAGGAACTCTCATCCGGCTCTCACTTCTCCGTAACTTCCCACCAGTTTTCAACGAGATACCTGCAGGTTTAAAGGGCACATGATGGCACTCTTCGTGCTTCACCGCTAGCGGGCATCTCTATGGACAGCGGATTCTACGCAGCGTGCGCGGCGCTCATGGCGAGAAGTCAGGCGCTGGATCTGGTCGCCAACAATCTGGCCAATACCAGTACGCCCGGTTATCGCGGACAAAGCAACATTTTCCGCTCATTTCTGGCGACGGCATCTGGACATCAGGGTTCGAAGTTGAACCAGGCGGTCAACGATTTTGGTATTTCAGGTGGAAGTCAGATGGACCTGGCCCAGGGCAACCTGGAACACACCGGCAACGATTTCGATTTCGCGGTGCAGGGGCCAGGGTTCTTTCAGGTGAAAACGGCCAACGCCACGGTTTTCACTCGCAACGGAAATTTTCAAGTATCGGTCCAGGGCCAACTCACCACGGCGCAGGGGGATCCTGTCATGGGCGAGCAAGGCCCGATCCGTATCGTTGGGGGACCGGTAACCGTAAGCGCCGACGGCACTATTTCGGTCGCTGGCGCCATTGCGGGAAAAATCAAGATGGTCGAATTTCCGCCGGGCACGGCGCTTGAGAGCGTAGGTAAAACCTATTACAGCGCACCGGCCAAAAGCGATATTCCGGCCAAGCAATCCACGATCACGCAAGGGTCGCTGGAGAGTTCAAATGTAAATCCAGTAGCAAGTGCGGTTGAACTGGTCGCTGTGCAGCGCTATGCCGAAATGATGCAGCGGGCGCTTTCGATGTTTCACTCGGAGTTCAATCGCATCGCTACTGAAGATTTGCCGAAGGTCAATCCGTAAAGGAGTTTTATGTTCCGTGCACTGTACACCGCCGCAAGCGGCATGAACGCGCAGCAACTGAATCTCGACAACGTAGCCAACAACCTGGCCAACACCAGCACCGCGGGATTCCGCCGGCGCCGCCTGCAGTTCACCGATCTGTTGTACCAGAACATGGTGATGCCGGGCTCTGCGTCGACGCAGCAGACTACCAACGCTGCCGGCTTGCAGGTAGGTTTGGGCACCAAGCCGGGAGCTTCCGAAGTTCTTCAGTTGCAGGGCGACTTCAGCCAGACCGGCAATCCCCTTGATCTTGCCATCCAGGGGCAGGGATTCTTTCAGGTACGGATGCCGAATGGCGAGATTGCCTACACTCGCTCGGGAACTTTTCACATGGATTCGCAGGGAAACATGGTTACAGCGGACGGAAACCCGCTTGAGCCCGCGATCACTATTCCGCCGGACGCGCTTTCGGTCACCATCGGTGCTGACGGCACAGTTTCAGTAACCCAGCCTGGACAGACCCAGGCCACGCAGGTAGGAAACATTCAGTTGGCGCTGTTTCCGAATCCCGGGGGATTGAACAGCGTTGGCAACAATCTGATGCTGGCAACCACGGCGTCGGGCGATCCCATCGTCGGCACACCCGGCGGTTCGGAAGGTCTGGGCACGTTGCAACAGGGATTTCTGGAACAGTCGAACGTAGATGTGGTGCAGGAATTTGTGGAAATGATTCTTTCGCAGCGATCCTACGAGTCGAATTCGAGAGTGGTGAAGGCTGCGGATGAAATGTTTCAGGACCTGAACAGCCTCACCCGCTAAGCATGACCAGTAAGCGTAGGAAAATGACTTCACCTCTGACGAGATTGTTCGCGATTTTTGCCGTGTTGCTGGCGGGAGCAAGCGTCCTGGCTCGCGCCGAAGATAACGTGCGAACTACGATCAGCCGCGAAACCATTCTGGGCGCTCTTCATTCTTCCGGGATGCAGATTGTCGCCGATCAAATCGAACAGCTGTCTGGTGTAACCGCCCAGGTGCCCAACCCGTTGCTCAGAGTTCTCAGTATTGATGCGATGGATGCGGAATCGGACAAAGTTCTTATGCGATGTGAAAGTCCAAACACCTGCCTTCCTTTTTACGTGCTCGTACACTGGCCGCAGAACATCCGGAAATCGGCCGTTCGCGCGGGTCGCCAGGACGAGACTTTGTCACAACTGGAGGCGCAGGCCGCGAGCATTCTGGTTCGCAGCGGAAAGTTCGTGATGCTGGTGTTGAACGGCGAATACATTCACATGACCCTGCCGGTGCTGTGCCTGCAAAATGGCGGCCGCGGTCAACAAGTCAGCGTGATTAACAAAGCCACAAAAAAGAGATACCTGGCGCGGGTCACCGGTCCGGGCGTAGTGACTTCTGTTCTGCAGGAATAAAGTTATGCGAAGAATTCTGATGACCAAGGCGACGCAGTTGGCGTTTGCGGCCTTGTTGTTCGCACATTTGACCTTGTCGGCCAGCGTTTTGTCCAAGATCAAGGTCACCCACGATCCGCAGAAGACCCGCGCGGATTATGTATCCCGAATGCAGCAGCAAACCGTCACTCCGCCCGCCGATGTCACGCTGGGAAGCCTTTGGACTTCGAACGGGGCACTCACCAATTTGCAGTCTGACTACAAAGCCAGAAACTTGAACGACCTGGTCACGATTGTTGTGGTGCAGCGCACGACAGCACAGGCAACAGGAAATGTCGGCACCCAACGCGATTTCAATACTACGTCGGGAATTTCAGGATTGGCGGGATACATCAAGCCAACCAGTGCATTGTCCAACCTGCTCACAGCGCAGTCCTCCTCGAAGCTCAAGGGCACAGGATCGACCGACGCCAGCACCACCATGAACACCAACCTGGCCGGCCAGGTGATTGCGATTCTGCCTAACGGCAATCTGGTGGTAGAGGCGGAACGCCTGGTCGCAATCAACAATCAGAAAGAAACCATGCTGGTACGCGGCGTACTAAGGCCGGGAGATGTAAGACCCGACAACAGCGCGCTTTCGACTGTGCTTTCAAATCTGGAAGTGGAATTAAAAGGCAAGGGTGTCGTGTCGGATGCGACCCGGCCACCTAATCCTCTGGTTCGAGCGCTCTTATGGGTTATCGGTTTCTAAAAGTGAATTATCGAAAATCAGATTCGTTGAAATTCGCTCTGTTAGTCGGAGTGATGTTGATTACGCACGCTTCCTTTGCGGTGAAGGGTTCGCAGACGGTGCTGGTGCGCGACATCACCACTATTGCCGGCGTAAGAGACAATCCGCTGGTTGGATACAGCATCGTCGTCGGATTGAACGGCACCGGAGACCGGCAGCAAACACTCTTCACCACGCAGACGCTGGCCAACATCATGCAGCGCATGGGAGTGCAGATTCCCGCGAACTCGGTCATCGTCAAAAATATCGCAGCCGTTTTTGTCACCGCCTCGCTGCCTCCATTTGCGCGACCGGGAATGGCACTTGACGTAACCGTTTCCTCGATTGGCGATGCCAAGAGTCTTGAAGGTGGGGTCTTGTTGTTGGCCCCGTTGCGCGGCCCGGACGGCCAGGTTTACGCGGAGGCTCAAGGTCCGCTTACCCTGGGTGGTTTCACAGCAGGAAACTCGGGCAACGGCAAACAACTGAACCATCCGACTGTGGGACGCATTCCGAACGGTGGGACCGTGGAGCGGGATACGGCGGTTGACTTGACCCGCCTGAGCACGGTCTCTCTGGTACTCCGGGATGCTGACTTCACCTCCGCGCGCGAAATCTCCGGCGTAATCAACAGCCAGTTCGGCAAGCAGATCGCGACCGTCGTGGACAGTCGCCAGATCAACGTGAATATCGGCAGTTCGGGCCTGGCATCGGTTCCAGAATTAATTTCACAGATACAGAATCTATCCATCAGCGTTCATCCACCAGCCAAGGTTGTGGTCAACGAGCGGACGGGCACGATCGTGATGGGAGGCGATGTCAAACTCTCGGCGGTTTCAGTCCTGCACGGCGGCCTTAGCGTTGAAGTAACCACCAAATTCACCGTGTCCCAGCCCGAACCGCTTTCGAAAGGTGGGCAAACCGTAGTCGTCCCCGAGCAGGATGTGCAGGCCAAAGAGAGCTCGGCCAAGAACATCAAGCTCGAAGAGGGTGCCAGCGTCGAAGATCTCATCAACGGACTTCAAACGATCGGTGCCACCGCACGCGACATCGTCGCCATATTGCAAGCCATCAAGGCGGCAGGTGGGCTACAAGCCGAACTGGAGGTCTTGTGAGCTCAAGTGGCATGGTTACTCCGGCGGTCAGTCTGTCTGAAGTTCGTGGCAAGCAGGCTGCTGACAATTTGAAAAGCACCGGCTCCGCGAATACCGCCAAAATACAGAAGTCGGCGCGCGAGTTCGAAGCGGTGCTGCTTTCGCACTGGCTGGAGCAGGCTGAACAATCGTTCGCTTCGGTCCCAGGCTCGAATGCAGACGCCGATTCAGATCCTGGGAAAGACCAGTTTCACGCCATCGCCATGCAGGCCGTAGGCACCGCGTTAACCGGCGGCCATGGGGGCCTGGGAATCGCGGCCATGGTCGCCAAGCAACTGGAGGCTCGCGTCTCCCATCCGGCAGATCCCGGCAAGCCGCTCACTATAAAGGACTTAAAGGCAGCGCCTATTACTATCAAACCTTTGGTGTCTCCACAGGTGGCAAAATGACTATTGGCCTAAAGTTTTTCTTTAGTATTGCCGATAAGGTGTTGCGCGGAATTGCAGGAGACTACATATGAGGATTGACCTTAACAATCTTTCGTTTACCGGGGTGGAACGCGATGACAAGACCCGGAAGACCGGCAGCAAGGCCCCCAGCACGCCTAACGTCGAAGATAAAGCCAGCCTGTCAGTGGATACGTTGAGCGTCTCTTCGCTCGCGACCCAGGCTCTGGCCACGCCCTCGGTTCGCCAGGAAAAGGTAGAGGCGTTGCGCCAGGCAGTCCAGAACGGCGAGTACAAAATTGAACCGGAAAAAGTTGCGCAAGCGATTCTGGAACAGAACAAACGCTAGGCGCCGGGAATAGCAAATAGGTGAGTTTTCTTGTCCATCGAAAGCAGCGAGAAGCGCGAACTCAGGGTGTCGGCCGTGGTAGCCGATGTGCGGGAGCTGTGTGCACAGTTCAAGCGCGCCATCGCCGCATTGGCTGCTGACGATATCGCTACTCTCGAAGCTTCCTCTGCTGTCCAACAGGAACTCGTCGGGAAATTGCAATCCTGGTTTCGCTGTCAGCCTTCCGCTCAGCACTCTTTGGCCAAACTCGCGGCTCCCGAGTTCAGCGAGCTCACAACCCTGACTCGAACTTATTCGTTATTGCTGCAAGCTGCCATGCGCACCGCCCGGCTGCGTGCTTCCTTGTGCCAGACCTACAAACAGAATTTTCCTGCCGCGCCAGAAGCTGTAGATGCTACTGGCTGGTCCTGCGAGGTCTAAACCTGTGTCTGGTCTAAACACTTCGATGGCGATCGCGGTTCAGGCCCTGCAGGCTGAGCAGGGAGCGCTGACTGTCACCACCAATAACATATCCAACGTGAATACTCCTGGATACAGCCGCCAGATCGCGGTCTTGAACGAAAATCCTACGTTTCAGGATAACGGTGTAACCTTCGGCGGTGGAGTGACACTGGAACAATTTCAAAGTGTTCGCGATCAACTTCTGCAGCTCAGGCTCTATGAAGAAACCCAGCACCAGGGCAATTCCCAAACTCAACTGAACTACCTGAATCAGGTTGAAGGCATTTTTTCCGATCCGAGCCAGGGAGTTGGAGGCGCACTCTCCGCGTTTTTCAACAGCCTGAGCCAGTTGTCGACCAATCCCACCGACACCGGAGCTCGCCAGCAGGTGCTTACCGCGGCGAACAATCTTGCCGGCTCATTTCACCAGGCGGTATCCAGCCTGGGAACAATTCAATCCGGCCTCGATCAATCCGTGCCGCAAACCGTCGACCAGATAAACCGGCTGACTTCACAGATAGCGGTGCTGAACGGCCAGGTGGCACAAACTCAAGGCCTGGGCAGGGATCCGGGCGCGACACAGGACCAGCGCGACGAATTGATCCGCCAGCTCTCGACTCTGGTAAACGTTTCCGTTACTCAGACCGAGCATGGTCTTACCCTTACCACGGCGAATGGCGTTCCTCTGGTTGTCTCGAACAAAAGTTTTGATCTCGCGGCGGGAGCGAACGGCAGCGGATCGCAGGACGTTTTCAGCGCTCAAGGTCAGGACATCACCGCCCAGATTCAGGGCGGACAGCTCGGGGGCACTTTACAAGTTCGTGACCAGGTGATCCCTAAAATCCTTACCCAGCTCGATACTCTGGCCAGCCAGCTGGCTACCAGCGTCAATACTCAACATCAGGCAGGATTTGATGTTGCGGGAAATGCAGGTGGAAACTTCTTCACCCCGCCCGCCGGGGTTGCAGGGGCGGCGGCTGCTTTTGGAGTCGCCATTACCGATCCCAGACTGGTGGCGGCGAGTTCGGATGGGTCTGCCGGCAGCAACGGGAATTTGGCGCAGCTTCTCGCCATTCGCGACAAGCAACTCCCTTCAGGCGCGAGTCCCACCGACATGTATTCAAATCTTGTGCTGCAAATCGGCAATTTCGGCGCCAACGCTCAGGCCAATACCACCGCCAGCAATTTGAGCGTGCAACAAATCACCGACCAGCGCTCCTCGGTTTCCGGAGTATCGCTGGATGAAGAAAGCACGAACATGATCAATTACCAGCGGGCGTATCAGGCCGCGGCGCGAGTCGTCACTACGGTGGATGAGATGACCCAAACCGTGTTGACCATGGGATCAGGAACATAGGCTAGTCACAGGAGAGTTAAGAAATGCGGGTTAATCCGAACATGGCGCCAGATGTATTGGCCGCGATCTGGCAGACGCAACGGCAGGAACAAACTGCGTTGCAGGAAATGTCAACCGGCAAGCGCGTAAACGCGCCTTCGGACGATCCGCTCGCGTCGGCGGAGATGGTGGGCAACCAGGATCAATCGACTCGCGTCGATCAGTATCTTCAGAATATCGATACCCTCAACAGCCAGGTACAAACCGCCGACACAGCGTTGGGATCGGTCGTGACCCAGTTGACGCAGGCCATCAGCCTGGGTGTCCAAGGATCAACCGGAACTGTTTCTGACGCTAACCGGCAGCAGATTGCTCAAAACCTGCAAGGAATTCAGGCCCAGCTGGTGCAGTTGGCCAATACTTCTGTGAGCGGAAGTTATCTGTTTGGAGGGACGGCTAATACCGCGGCGCCCTACACGCTGGACCCTACAAACCCGGCTGGCGTGGTTTATAACGGAAATGCCGGGGTGAACACCGTTTCAGTCGCCGACGGTTTAAGCGTGCAAACGAACCTTCCGGGAAACCAGTTATTTCAGAATGGCAATGGAGATGTCTTCGGTTCATTGCAGAAGCTGATTACTGCCTTGCAAACGGGCAATACCTCGAATGCGCAGACAGCGACCAACCAGCTTCGCGATTCTCTGAATGCCGTCACCGGGCAACGAATTTTTTACGGGAACGCCGCCAATCAACTTAACTCGACCCAGACGTTCCTGAACCAGGAGAAAGTAAACCTGACCTCTCAGGCAAACACGCTGATTGGGGCGGATATGGCTAAAGCGGCAACCGACCTGACGCAGGCACAGACCGCGTACAGCGCGACCCTTGCAGCGGCGGCGAAAATACTGCCCACCAGTCTTCTGGATTATTTGAAATAGATCGCGCCCCGAATTTCATTTCAAGGCCCAGTGCGATCCTCGTTTTCTTTCATCAGGCTGACACACCGATTCACGACTTCTCTGATTGCTTTCCTCCCACTACCTGGGCATGACCCAGTGCGGCCACCAGAGACACGCCACCGATGATGTTACCCAGCAAGGTCGGAATAAAAAACTGGACCAGATAAGTTCCCAGCGAAATCGATTTCGTCACGATCAGGAAAAACATCGTGGTGGATCCGGCGACGATATGGTTGAATTTACTGATTCCCACCAGGTAAGTGATGATAATGACGATGCTGACTCGGGCCGACTCCGCTCCCGGAAGCAGCCAGACCATGAGCGCGATCAACCAACCTGCGAAGATGGCTCGCACCAGCACCGTCCCGAAGCTCGCTCCCATGTGAGCAGCGCCAATGTCAGTCAGACTCTGTTGCGTATGGGCATCGAAAAGGGCGATTTTGCCGATACACAGAGCAAAAAGAAAGGTCCCTACCAGGTTTGCTGCCAGTACGACCAGCCATAGGCGAAGCATGCGTAGCAACGTAAACAAATCTTTGCGGACCAGTAACGGCAGGACCACGGTCAGGGTGTTTTCTGTAAACAGTTGCTGGCGGCCGAGGATAACGATAAGAAACCCAACGCAGTATCCTGTGGACGCGATTAATGGACGCCACGGCTGGTCGGGCAAGTGCGCCATTAATACGCCTTCGGCGACGAATGAAAAACCCATCGAGAGCCCCGCGGCGAAGGCCGACCAGGCCAACGCAGCCGCAGGCCGGCATAGCTCATCTTCACCTTCGCGGCGAATGGTTTCATAAACAACATTGGCCCCTATGGCCAGGCGTTCCTCAACCTGCTTCTGCTCGGCGCGAGTTGAGATGGCTCCTTCCCCTGAAGGAGCGGCTTTCGACTGCTTCTTGTTCATGATTTCTGCTTTCTGATAGGAAAGGGCCGTGCTTTAAGACCGGGATTTATCATACTCGCGATGGGGTGAGGGCGAAGAACTGTGGCGGACGGAAAAACGGTTAGAGAGATATGAGTGTTTCGAAGTGAAAATAAGAGCAGGTGGAGTGGCTAGGCTTTCCAGCTCGCAGTTTGAAATCGTTCAGGCTCTGCCTCGGCGGTAACCGGCGTGAGATTTTGGGCAGAGAGTGGTTCTAAAGATACGGTAGACCGCGTGTTCAGCTCTGTCCAGGCTTCACGCACGCTAAACAATAATTGAATGAGCTCGCGCAAAACTGCCGGATCTTTCCTGATTTGTGCCGTCATCATTTGAGAGCGCAACATCGAATAGAAACGTGACAGGTTAGAGACGAAATCTCCGCCTTGTTCCAAATCCATACTGCCTTCGAGCTGCTGCAACGCCAGGAAACCGTGTTTGAGCTTAGCGGTGCGAAGTTCGATGTTGCCGGACTCCATGGCCTCGATCGCACCGTGAAGATCGCGCGACAGGATGTCGTAGAGCATGACTACGAGTTCGATGGAGTTGGCGTTACGCACTGCCGCTTCCTGGTACGCGATTTGGGTCCGGTTAGCGTTCATACTGTCTTGTCAATTTGACGAAAGTTGAATCAGCCATTGTTATTGTTCGAATTGGAGTTTGACGTGAATCCCAGCTCCGAGTTGATCTGCTGTTGCAGTAGCGGCAGCTGGCGCAATGCCAGATCTACCTGCGTATACTGCGCGGTCAGCAGGGTTTGCTCGGTGGCGATGTAAACCTCGTAGTTGTCGATCTGATCCTGAAAGCTCTTCTGTCCATCGGTGAAGCCTTTAAGCTCCACTGAGAACGCACCCTCGACCGGGTCGGTCAGAGGAGCGAGCTGAGTCTGTATGGTCGAGGCGAACCCGTCACCGGTCGCCGGATGGAAAAACGTCTGTACCGCGGCGAAATTCGAGTTGACGGCCGCGCTCAAAGTCGGGTTATCGATGCTGAGCGTGCCATCATTGTTCATGGTTACCCCGAGCGATGCCAGGCTATGAATGGGCCCGGTTCCAGAGGTGTAAGTTGCGGCCGACAGCAGTTCGTTCTGCACCATACGGGCGCCGGTATCACTTCCGAGAGGACCGGTGGAGTTGGTCGAAGTGTTGTAAGTGAACTGGCTGCTCAGGTCCTGGATGACGGTGTTATAGGCCGTAACAAAATCAGTGATCGCCTGCGTGACCTTGGTGGTATCCGGGCTCACGGCGATTTGCACCTGGGTGCCGGGACCTGCGCCTACCAGGTTCAGTGTCAATCCCGCAACCGTGTTCGATATTGTGTTTTCCGGACTGCTGATGGGCACGCCATCAACCGTTAACGAGGCGTCGGTGCCGGTAGCCCCTTTGGTGAAGCTGAGACTGCTGTCCACATTGTTGATGGTCAGGTCACTGGCCGCGCCCGAAGTATTGCTGACGACTGCGAGCCTAGATCCGTTGGAATCGTTCACCACGCTCGCGGTCACACCCAGGTTGGCGTTGGTGATCGACGCAGCCAGAGTATCTAAAGTGTTGTTGGTGGCATCGATGGTGATGGTTGTGGCTGGCTGGTTGCCGACCTGAATCGTAAACGAGCCTGCCGGCAAGACGGTGGTGCTGTTGGCCACCGGCGCCGAATAATAGGAGGCGCTGGTAGCCAGGTTATTCACGACAACCGTGTGACTTCCAACCGGGGTCGAGTTCGAGGCGGTAGCAGTCGCGATCGTCGGCTGCGATGAAGTTACCGCACGCGAGGTCAGATCTCCGGCGGGATCGCCGAGACTGTTCAGGGAATTCGTGAGCGCCGTCACTTCTGTATTTAATTGGGTGAGCGCGGAGCTCTGACCCGCCAGAATCTGCTGCTGGGTTTTCCAGACCTGCTCCGGTCCACGCAGATTGGTGATCAGCTGTTTGACAGTGGCGGTTACATCAATGCCTTGTCCTGTGCCCAGGCCGGAGGAGCTCAACGCATTCAAGATATCTGAACTTGCCATGTTTTAGGTTCTCTTTTTGCCCGTGGCTGGTTGAACGGACTCGGAAATGTTCAGCATCTGCGCCGAAGGAATCTGCTGGATAAGACGGCCGCTGGCTTCGTCGATGAACTTATAAACCACAACATTGCCGGGCTGCATTTCGACCAAAACGTTGGTCGCGGTGTTTTCGACCTTGGGCTGCACTTCCACCTGATCTTTGATTGCAGGGTCTATTGGCGCGTGAACAGGGGCCCGCTTGACTTCCCGGATCGCGGGATCGCCGCCTGCAGGGGCTATCGGGCTGGTGCCATCAATGCGCATAAAGCTTTACCTTGTACCTCGCTCCGGCGAGGCTTTTGTGCCCCGCCGGAAGGTAGCGCGAGGGTTATTGCAACAGCTTCAGAACCGACTGCTGCATCTGGTTGGACTGCTGCAGTGCGGCCATACCGGTCTGCTGCAGAATGGTCAAGCGGGACATATTGGCAACAGCCGACGGAATGTCAGCGGCGCGAATACCATCTTCCGCGTTGGTCAGGTTCTGCACCTGGTTGGTGATAACGCTCGAAGCGCTCTGCAGGCGGTTTGTTTCCGCGCCCAGTGCGCCACGATCGGCAGCCACGCCGGCGATCGCAGTCGTCAGGTGACCCAGAGCCGTCTGAGCAGCAGTTGCGCTGGTCAGCACATCGGCGCTGATGTCGGTCGCAGTTCCACTGAAACCGATGTGCGCGCTGGACAGTGCACCGGTGGTTACAGTGATTCCGCTCGAGCCGCCGGCGGTACCGTCGCTGAGGTAGATGGAGGTAGCAGTGGCGGTGAAAACCTGTCCACCGTTGTAGTTGGTGCTGGCTCCGATGCGGTCGATTTCAGCCTTGATCGCAACGAATTCGGCGTTGATGGTGGTCCGCTGAGGATCGCTGACCGTACCCGTGGAAGCTTCCGTCGCCAGGGTTACAGCGCGGTTCAGAAGAGCGGTGACCTGGGCCAACGCGCCGTCTGCCACCTGCAACGAGCCGACGCCATCGCTGGCGTTGCGCGCTGACTGGGTGAGAGCGGTAATGTTGGCGTGCAACCCGTCTGCAATGGCCAGACCGGCGGCATCGTCCGCACCTGAGTTGAGGCGCGAACCAGATGACAGCTGTAAGAGGGTTTTCTGCAGCGACGCTTGAGTCATTGACAACTGGTTCTGCGCCGCAAGGGACGAAACGTTATTCAAAATGCTTAAAGACATTTCAAAGCTCCTTTGCTTAGAGTTTTCGCCTGGTACCGAACCCTGCGGCCTTACCGGACTGCCAATATCACCGCTTCGGTCGATCAGGTAATGCTGTTTGCTGCGGGCCTGTGTATCGGCATTCCCGGTTCGGCTCTTCACCTGGAAATCAGTGACCTTGGTATTGGTAACACCAGTAACTGTTACCGTCCTCTTCTCATACTCTTAATGATCCGGTTCAAAAATGCCGATAAGGGTGGGCCGGAATTTCATCCGGCCTCGAAAAGGCATACTTGTGATCCAGTTAACCCGCCTGAACGGCAACCCGATCGCGCTGAATTCCGACCTGATCAAGTTCGTGGAGAATGCGCCGGACACCGTAATTACCCTTATTAATGGAGAGAAGATCATCGTCCGGGAGAGCTCGGACGCGGTCATTCACCTTATTGTGGACTTCCGGCGCTCGGTTATGGCCGGAATGCCCTCCTGGGGAACGGACCTGAATTCCGTAGTCGTGCAGCCGCAGCAGCCCAATTCAACTCGCTCCAGCGAGGGCTTCCGCCGTGGATAAAAGTACGATTGGTGGAATTATTCTGGCACTGGCGGGAATCCTCGCCGGACTGATTCTTGAAGGCGGGAAGATCGCCCAAATTCTTCAGCCCACGGCGGCGATGATCGTTCTGGGTGGCACGATTGGGGCGGTGATGATCCAGTTTCCGCTTCCCATCGTGATCGGCGCGGCCAAAGCTCTGGTGCACGTCTTCTTCGACCGTGGACAAAATCCCAACGCACTAATCAAGGAACTCGTCGGATATGCGAATCGCGCCCGCAAAGACGGCGTGGTCTCACTGGATACTCAACTGGCAACCATCAAAGACCCGTTCCTGAAGAAGGCGCTGATGCTGGCGATTGATGGCGCCGAGCCCGAAGAATTGCGCAAGATGATGGAACTGGAACTGGACAACCAGGAAGGCTACGGCGAACGGCTATCTCAGGTATTCGAAGCTGCCGGAGGATTTGCTCCGACGGTTGGCATCATCGGCGCCGTCCTGGGTCTGATTCAGGTGATGCAGCATCTTGAAGACATCACTGAAGTCGGAAAGGGAATCGCGGTAGCTTTTGTTGCTACCATTTACGGCGTGGGGATGGCCAATATCCTTTTTTTACCGTGGGCAGGGAAACTGAAGATCAAGTTTCACGGTGAACAAGTGCTGCGCGAGATGAAACTGGAAGGCGTCATCGCCATCCTTGAAGGAATGAATCCACGCATGCTTGAGACCATGTTGTTGGGATACCTGCAGGAACATGAGCAGCAGGCTCAGCCTCAGAAAGCAGCGGCCAGCGCGTGAGCCGCAAAAAGAAACACAAACCCCACGTCAACCATGAGCGTTGGCTGGTTTCCTACGCCGATTTCATTACTCTGCTCTTCGCCTTTTTTGTCGTCCTCTACGCTTCGTCGCAGGCTGACAAGAAGAAGGCAGCTGAAGTGTCCGCTTCAATCAAAGGAGCATTTCAACAACTGGGAGTCTTTTCCGGCTCCGCAACCAAGGACGTCGGTATTCCGGGAAGTCCAGGAGTTACGAATCCCGAACTTACCGACAGGCCGCTCAAACTGGTTAAAGGCGCCGCTGCTACCGACAATGGACACGGCGTGGCTGGATTCGGGATTGATGTGGATGAGTTGAGGCGCCAGCTGGAATCGGCTCTGGGCGATGAAATACTTCAGCATGAAGTCAAGATGCGGGTGACACCGGAAGGTTTGGTGGTTAGCCTGCGCGAAGTGGGTTTTTTTAACAGTGGCGAAGCCGACATGCTCGACAACGGGAAAGCCACGCTGACGCGTATCGCAACCGTACTGGGGGGGCGAGGTTTTGAGATTCGGGTGGAAGGTCACACCGACAATGTGCCGATGCACAACGCAAAATTCAGATCGAACTGGGAACTCTCGACCGCACGAGCCACTACAGTGGTCGCTCTGTTGATTGAAAGCCACGGCTTCGATCCAGCGCTGATTGCGGCTGCGGGATATTCTCAATATCGTCCGGTTGCGGACAACGGGAGTACGAAGGGAAGGGCCGACAATCGTCGGGTTGACCTGGTGGTCGTGGGGCACATACAAGAAAAAGATAAGCTTGCCCTGAGCGCAAAGCCCACTCCTGAACGGAATAAGCTTTGAAGACAATTTAGCGGGCGGTCCAGCCGCCGTCGATGAGAATGGTCTGGCCGGTGATCAGGGACGCCGCGCTTGAGGCCAGGAAGACCACTGCGCCTGCCACTTCCATAGGTTCGCCGATGCGGTGCAGGGCGGCGATTCGCTCGATCACATCCGCCCGTGCTTCCGGGTTGGCCAGATAACTTTCAGTGCCAGGGGTGCGAATGAAAGTTGGCGCGACCGCATTCACCGTAATGTTGTACTTTCCCCACTCGACCGCCAGGCATTTTGTCAGATGCGCAATGGCGGCCTTGGTCATGCAATAGATCGACTCTGTCGGCAATGCGACGAACCCCGCCTGGGAACTCATATTGATGATGCGGCCGCTTTTCTGCCGAATCATGACGCGCCCGGCCGCCTGGCTGGCGAAAAACGTTCCCTTCAAATTGATCGCGAGGGTGAGATCGAAGTCCTCTTCGCGTACGTTCTCCGCAAGATTCTCGGGTGCGATTCCAGCATTGTTGACCAGAATGTCGAGCCGCCCGAAGTGGCTGGCGGTGTTCTCCACGGCTGCGGAAATCTCATCGAGCCGCTGCATGTCCATCTGTAGGGGCAGCACTTGCCGGCCCATAGCTTTGATTCTGGCTGCAACCTCTCCGGCGGCATTTATCTCTCGAAAGCCCAGAGCGACGTCAGCGCCTGCGTTAGCCAGGGCTAGAGCGATGGCATTACCCAGCCCTCGAGCCGCGCCGGTCACCAGCGCCACCTGTCCGGTTAAATCGAATTCTGGAAACTTATTCAAGAGTGTCTGCGATTTGAGATTCACTAAATGTGACTGCTTCGCCACCAACTGTCGATCTCTTCCAAGGAGCGACCTTTAGTCTCGGGGAGGATTCTCCACACAAATAAGAATGCGCCCACACAAATTACCGCGTACAGCAAAAATGTGCCCGGCGCGGTCAGCGCCTTGACCAGCGAGAGAAAAGTTAATGTCACTACTGTCGTTCCGCACCACAGGAAGATGGTCGCGACCGACATGGCGCGCCCTCGTATACGGGTAGGCGATATTTCCGACATCACCACCCACGTTCCCGTGCCCACACCTACCGCGAAGCAAGCTGTGTAGGTAAGCACAAAGATCAACACCAGCGCGGCCGAGGCCTGGAAGCGAATGGCCGCCGAAACCGCCACCAGCGATAAAGCCATACCGCCGAAAGCCGACATCAACAGAGGCTTGCGCCCGGCGCGATCGATGAGCAACATGCCCAGAATTGTGGCAATGAAATTGATCGCTCCGATAATCACGTTAGCCCACAGCGCGGTGGTCGCTGTCTGATGCGGCACGTGCTCCAAAAAGACCAGCGACCCGTAATAAATGATGGTATTGATGCCAGTAAACTGGCTGAAGAGGCCGATCAGAATTGCCACGATCAGCGGTTTTCTGAAATCCGGCTCCAGCAGGTTCCCACTCTCTTCGGCAATGGCATGCCGGATATTCTTGATTTCCTCGTGCGCCGCCTCCGAACCCACCATTTGCGAAAGGAAGTGTTCAGCCTCGGGCTCTCGTCCCTTCTGTACCAGCCAGCGCGGACTTTCGGAAATGAACGAGAGCGCGATCAGAAAACAAATTGAGGGAACGGCGGCCGAAGCAAACATCCAGCGCCAGTTTCCGGAACCAGCGCCAGTGAGCAGATAGTTGACGCTGTAAGACAGCAATATGCCGATGACAATCGCGAGTTGGTTGAGGCTGACCATGAGCCCGCGACTTTTTGCAGGAGAAATTTCCGCAATATAAAGCGGTGACAACGTGGAAGCGATGCCGATGGCAAGACCGCCAAGGATTCGTGCGATCACAAACTGAGTAAGGTCCCGGGGTAGTGCGGATCCCAGAGACGAGACGGTGAACAATGCTGCGGCGAAGAGCAATACTCTTTTTCTGCCAAACCGGTCGCTGGTGAAGGCGGCTATGCTGGCGCCAATGATGCATCCCAACAGCAGGCTGCTGGCGGCAAATTCCGTTTGGCCGTCGGTTAATCCGAACTGCACCTTTAAAAATACGATGGCGCCGTTGATGACGGCAGTATCGAAGCCGAACAACAAGCCGCCAATTGCGGCGACAGCCGCGGGCAAAAACAGATATCGGGATGCGCCTTCGTGGACTTTGGCCATGAGTTACGGTTCGCGTTTCAAATCTTGAGCAATCCCTGCCCCAGGAACACCAGGCCCGCGGCCCCCGCCACTCCACCGTAGCCGACCAGGCTTTGAAACACGATGGGAATTTCGCGACCCAGCAGAACACGAGTGCGCTGAGCAATTTTCTCCCGGATTGGAGAAAGTAGTTGAGGACCGGCCTCGGCGATATTGCCGCCAATAATCAATATTTCCGGATCAAATATATGAAGGAAGCTGACCATGGCAGCAGTTAGATATTCGAGTGCACGATCGATGACGCAGCGCGCGCTTTCGTCGCCCTCAGCGGCGGCTCGAAAAATCGCCTCGGTTGTGGGTGGCTGACCGGTCGCGCCCAGAGCCAGTTTTGCGGAAGCCGCCCGGTGCAGGTGGGTTTGATAGTCGGATTCGATGGCGCGGGAGGAAAAACGAGTCTCCACGCATCCAAAATTTCCGCAGATGCACAGTCCGCCATGAACGTCGAGAGTCACGTGCCCCAGATGGCCCGCGGCGCCGGATGCACCGCGCAAGATGGTTCCATCGATCAAGGCCGCTCCCCCGACGCCCGTGCCCAGCGTGAGCAACACTACGTTGCGCTTCCCGCGGGCGTTGCCCCAAAGAACCTCGGCAACCAGTGCGGTGCGGGCATCATTGTCGCTGAATACGGGCAAATCTCCAGTGTCGACAACATCAGACAAAAGCAAGCCTTCCAGAAAGATCAAATCCCCGGGCAGGCTGTTTACCCGAGAGGTCGCGGGATCGATGACGCCCTTGCATCCAATGCCAATTCCGCGCACTGGTCTATTCGTTGCCTGAAGAGCCGAGTGCACAAAATTGCGTAGAGACGCTGGGGTTCGCGGGGAGAGTCCGTGGAAATTCTGGAGGAGTTCGCCGTTTAAAGTTACCAGTCCGGCTTTGATGGCGGTGGCCCCAATGTCGACGCCAAGCGCAATCGTCGAGTCGGCTGGGGCGGTGGGCGTGTCCTGGGTCACGGTCGTTGTGCATTATACGCACTCTGTGACATCCTAGTCGGGCCAAGGGAAAGGAAAGAAATCTTCGTGGACAAATTAACCGCCGGCGGCGAGTCGAAAAGCGCGAGCTTGACTTTTTTCGAGCGTGCGCAGGACGCCTTGCTCGAACTGAGGCGCACGCAAATTGACGTGATTCAAAAAGCTGCCGAACTGTGCGCCGAACGTATCGCGCGCGGTGGCCTGGTTTTTCTTTTCGGCAACGGGCATTCTCGAATGATGTGCGAAGAGATGACGCCCCGCCAGGGCTGCTTTGTAGGTTTCGTGGCTCTGGTAGAGTTGGCACTTTCAAATCACGCCGCCATCGTCGGAGCGAACGGGCTCCGCGCGCCTCTTTACCTGGAAAATTATGAAGGTTACGCCGAGCAAATTCTGCGCGGCTTCCATTTCGGACCCGACGACGCGTTCATCGTGATTTCTACCAGTGGTATTCGACCGGTGGTCGTCGAAGCTGCCATGGGGGCGCAACAACGCGGGCTGCCCGTGATCGCGATCGTATCCAGGGCGCATTGTGAACAGGCAAAGGCGGCTCACTCCTCCGGCAAGAAGCTGATCGACTGCGCCGACATCGTCATCGACAATCTTTGTCCTCCGGGTGATTGTGTCGTGGAACTCGATGGTCTGGAGTGGAGGACAGGCCCAATTTCAACCATTACCGGCGCGACCATCATCAATATGATTCGATGTGCGACCGCCGAGGCCCTGCTCGAGCGCGGAGTCAAACCGGTGATATTGCCCAGCCATCAATTTGTGGGAAATACCAGCGCTGCCACTCAACTGGACGCTTTCTACGAAGCCTACCGCAAGAGCCTTAAGCACCTGTTCGAATAAACTCGTGGACGAAGTACTTTTAATAACGGGGTCGTCGGGAATTGCCGCAGCGGTCGCGCGCATGTGGGAAGAGTCTGTATTTATCTTCGGGATCGACGAAAGTCAGTGCCGTTCACTCGCCGACAAATTAGACGACGCGGGATACGCCGCTGGTGATGTCTGCGATGAAGCTGCTGTTCAGCACGCTGTATCAGATTGTCTCGACCGGTTCGGCCGTATAGACGCGCTGATGAACGTGGCTGGAATAAGCGCCCGTTCCGTGGGGGATGGACCGTTACACACCTGCACGGCAAAAGCCTGGGACACAGTCATGGACATTAATGCGAAGGGAACTTTCCTGATGTGCAGGGAAGTGCTGGGGCAGTGGACAAAGAATCGTCAGCCCGGCACCATCGTCAACACCGGCAGTGTGCTGGCTCGGCATCCCCAGCGCGAGCATTTTGCAACCGTGGGCTATGCTGCAAGCAAGGGCGCGATTGAAGCCATGAGCGTGGCCGCCGCGGCGTACTACGCTCCGGAGGGAATTCGAATCAACGTGATCGCGCCGGGGCTGGTGCAGACTCCCATGACGGTCAGGGCACAGGCGAATGCGGAGATCGCAAAATATATGATGCACAAACAGCCGCTGCGCAAGGGTATGTTGACCGCAGAAGATATTGCCAAGACTGCATGCTTCCTGTTGCGCCAGGATTCCAGTCCGATAACCGGGCAGATTCTGACGGTCGACGCAGGATGGACGGTGAGCGAGTGAAACCTGAGAAACCGGCAGTCATTGCACCATCCGCACGAGGGAGCGTTCAGAAGAAAATGGCCAAGGATAAACAGAGATCACAACCACCCTTGCGCAAGCCGTTGATGACGACCGTGGTCGGAAGTTATCCCTTTCCCGGTTGGCTTGAATTCGCCACCGCGCACTTGGAGCAATTCGGCGAGGCTGACATCGAAGAACTGCAATCCGATGCTGTGATCGTAGCGGTGCATGATCAGGTGGCCGCAGGCCTGGACGTGATCACCGACGGCGAGCAGAGCCGCTTCGATTTCAACCTGTCATTTTACGGACAACTGCAGGGCATTCGTAACACCGCCATTTCCCCACGCCGTTTCGGGCCGCCGGCGCACGATCAGCGTGGAAAATATGAAGTCACGGGAAAAATCAGTTCCGCGAGCGGCCTCGGCGCTGTGTCCGACTTCAAACGCCTGCAGAAGATTGTGCCTCCCGGGCCGGTATTGAAAGCCAGCGTTCCCGGACCCTACACCTTAAGCGGACGCATCAGCCCGGGCAAAGAATACAAGAATCGCTGGGAAGTGACGGACGCACTGGTTCCGATTGTTCGAGCTGAACTTGAGCAGCTTGTCGAGGCGGGATGCCGGGAGATTACCCTCGACGAGCCTTCCATGAGTTGTTATGCACATCGCGAAGACCCGACGCGTTTTGTCGAAATATTTGCGGAGACGGTCAAGCCAGTGGTGGGTCGCTGTCGCCTTTCCACCCACCTTTGTTTCGGAAACTATAAAGCGAGAGCCGTAGGCCTTCGGCGGTATGCTCCTCTTTTTCCGGCGTTTTTTGAGCTGCCTGTTCAGGAGATTCATTTGGAAATGGCAAGCCGCGAGTTCTCGGAAATTGAAATCATCCATGAGATTGTTGAACGGGGAATCGCAGTAGCGGTCGGCATCATTGATGTGAAAAGTTATTACATAGAAACTGTCGTGGACGTTGCGGAGAGGGTTCGGCTCTGCCTGCAACATGCTCCAGCCGAACAGCTATCGTTTGCGCCGGACTGCGGTCTGAGTCAAACCGCACGCTGGGCAGCGCGGCAAAAACTGGAAAACATGGTGAAGGGTGTAAACACCGTGCGAAAGGAACTCGGACTGTCGTGATTCGTCCGTTCCAGTCTCATGAGGCACTTCTGGCCGACATTCGTGCCTCAGACCGTCGGGACGGCGGGTTTCGGTTGTGGTGGTTGGGCCAGAGCGGTTTCTTGTTGCAGTGGCAAGGCGTCCATGTGCTGCTCGATCCTTACCTTTCCGATTCGCTCACCAAAAAATATCAGCAAACCGACAAGCCTCATGTGCGCATGACGGAGTTGGTGATCGATCCCTGGCGATTGGACTTCATCGATATTGTCACTTCGAGTCACGCCCACACCGATCATCTGGACTCCGAAACTCTTCGTCCCATCCTGGCGCAAAACCCTGATGTGAAACTTGTGATTGCAGAAGCCAATCGTTCGATGGTTGCGGAACGTTCAGGGATCGACGCTTCGATTCCGGTTGGCGTGGATCATGGCGCCACCATCGAAATCTCAAAAATTCATTTCACCGGAGTGGCTTCGGCTCACGAGACGGTTGAGCGCGATGAACACGGGCACGCTAAGTTTCTTGGTTACGTGCTGCAATTCGGGGGATGGAAGCTGTATCACAGCGGTGACACGATTCGGTATCCAGGCATGGCGGAGAACCTTCGTACGTTCGGCGTCGACGTGGCGCTGCTGCCTATCAATGGTCGTGCTCCCGAAAGGCGCGTGCCTGGCAACCTGTCAGGACGAGAAGCTGCCGGATTGGCCAAAGATATGGCGGCTGGTCTGGTCATTCCATGTCACTACGAGATGTTCGAATTTAACACCGCATCGCCGGACGAATTCATCGCCCAATGCGGTCATCTTGGGCAGGACTATCGAGTGCTTCGATGCGGGGAGAAATGGGAAAGCCCAACCCCGAACGGGTAACGCTTCCCCGTGCGTAGAGCCTTGAGCCAACTGCAAATGAATAGTGTGGGGACGCGGCCCAGAAGTCAGGTGAAGCCGTCGGTTCAGAAATTTAATTGACGCCGGGTTCGACGGCTTCGCCGTAAGGCAGGCTAAGCTTTCTTAAGATGCTTGCTGATAGCCTTGGTCATCTGAAACATGTCCAGACGAGCTTTGCCAAAGACGGGCTTCAGTTTGTCGTCGGCTACAATCTCTCGCCGTTTTTTCGGGTCCTGCAATTTGTGCTTCTTGATGTACGCCCATACTTTTTTCGCAACCTGGGGTCGCGAAATTGGGGCAGCCGATCCTAGTACCTCAGCCAGCTCAGGTGAAGGTTTCAAAGGCATCTGAGCCATTTTCAAGAAAGCAGTGTTTGTCGTCTTCTTGGCCATTCGTGTATTCCTCCATGTTGGAACGCGCTCTATTGTAGGCGCATTAACGCGAAATATGGAGTGCTTTGTCATGCACGGGCAAAATTTTTTCCTCCTCAGACCAGGACCGTTCAGGAATTAAGTTTCTTGCAAAACCTGCCTTCAGCCATACGAAACCGGATCGTCAAAGTGCCAGTACTCGCCTTCCAGTTGACACTTCTCAGCTTTCGGAAGTGAGCGTGAGCGCGAAACAGATGCTGTAACCCACGAATTACGCTATGCTGACCAGACGCCCGCACGGGGACGGGCATACATCTGCCGATCGTTTC
Source organism: Terriglobia bacterium (assembly GCA_963733545.1). GTDB lineage: Bacteria > Acidobacteriota > Terriglobia > Terriglobales > Acidobacteriaceae > JAIQFF01. The sequence continues at coordinate 754,220 of CAVTDQ010000006.1, read as the reverse complement.
CAATTCGCGCCGCTGGAGTATCGTCGGCCTGTTGTTCACTGCATCGTTAATTAACTACCTTGACCGTGCAGCGATATCGTTTGCGTTACCCCTGATTTCCCGGGATTTCCACCTCACCCCGGAAACCAAGGGGCTGCTGCTTTCGTCCTTCTTTTGGTCCTATGCCCTCATGCAAGTCCCCATCGGCTGGTGCGCCGACCGCTTCAATTTGCGTTGGCTTTATGCCGGTGCCTTCGCGCTTTGGTCCCTGGCTCAGGGCCTTACTGGCCTGGCGGGAAGCCTGGGGGTGCTGATTGGTTTTCGCATTCTGCTCGGGGTGGGAGAGTCGATTTATCTTCCTGGCGGAGTCAAAATCATCAGCCTGTTGTTCACCGGAAAAGATCGAGGTTTGCCATCAGGCCTATTCGATTTCGGAACCCGGACTGGATTGATCCTCGAGGGAATTCTGGTTCCGTGGTTGTTGACCCGGCACGGATGGCGCCACACTTTTCTGCTTCTAGGATTTGCAGGATTGATCTGGATCGTTCCCTGGCTATGGATCTTTCCACGGCGGTTGGAAGGAGCGCAAGCGACTGCACCGGCGCCGGCGGTGAGAGCGCCATTTCGCTGGGCTACTTTCCTGAACCGCAATTTACTTGGCATTTGCCTGGGATTTTTCTGCTTCGATTATTACTGGTATGTCCTGGTCACGTGGCTGCCTGACTACCTGGTCACAATTCGCCATTTGAGTATCGTGCAGGCAGGATTTTATGGATCGATCATTTTCTTTACCTTCGGGGTTTCTGAGCCAATCGGTGGATGGATTGCCGATTTACTCATCCGTCGCGGATGGGACGAAACACGGACTCGCAAGGGAATTGTCACCTTCGCCTTCGTCATGGGCTCCTTCCTGATCTTCGCCATGAGAGCTCAAGATACTGCGGCAGCATTGTGGCTGTTAATTGGAGCGGCTCTGGTCGGGCTGGCTACCGGCAATCTGCTGGTAATTCTTCAGTGCTGCGCGCCCCTTGAAAAAGTGGGAATCTGGACTGGCGCGGAAAATTTTGCCGGTAATCTGGCCGGCATCGTGGCGCCCCTGGCGGTTGGACTTCTAATCAAGCGCAGCGGATCTTACATCCCGGGGTTTGAACTGGGGGCGATCATTCTGTTTGTGGGACTGTTAGCCTACTGGTTCATCGTCGGTGAACTGAAGCCACCGGCGCTTAAGTTTCCGGAACCTCAACTCATCGACTAGGGCTTTGCGGCAAGGATCGCTTGCCAGTTAAGAATGGCATTCCATAGCAAACGTTGATCGCCGCGGTTGAGATCACGGTGCATGGGATTGAAATTGAAAGTGACGACGTGACCTTTCCCCGCGGGCATGTCGAGAATGGCGGGACGTCCGATGAGACGGGCTTCGCCCCACGCCTGTCCACTCACCACGAAAGGCGCGCCGCTCTTGTCGCCCCATTCCATGATCACATGACTGCCGTCTTCAGGACCGTCCAGGCACGTAGTGCAGTAGGCCATGCGCAGCCAACGCCGGGGCACGTCGTAAAGCGGGAAATTTTGCCGGAAGACGTAGGTGTGCGACGAGTATCCGTATGCGATGGGATGATCGGGTTGATCAAACGTCACCCGAACGTGCGCGCCAGGGGTGCGCGTGGCCGCTTGCTGCGCCGCTGCCGCCGCGTCTACACCGCCGCCCTGGCTGCTGCGCGGGACGCCGCCGGAAGAGCGACGGACGCCGCGTACCATGCCGCCTTCTAATGGAAGCATAGAGCCGCTGCCCAGTGTGACCAGCAGCCCGCCATCCTCGACAAAGTGTTGAAGCTGTGCCAACCCTTCCCATCCGATGCCGCCGGTGATGTCATCCGACTCAGCGGGGGTGCCGAAGCTCGGAGTCTGTGGAGTCTTTTTGAAGGGCATGGGTCCCCAGGCTTTGGGTAACCCCTGTATCTGCTCGGCGAGTTCGAGATCGACGTGGCCATAGAGCAGTACGTCTACGCGATCGCGTAAGCCTCCCGCGCGAATATCTTCATCACGAAGATAAGTGTAGGGAATCTTGCGTTGATCAAGGGTGTAGCGAAGCCAGCCGATGGAATCCGTGTCCGCCCACGGTACCCACACCCCGATGCGCGCGGCTTTCGCTGCATGCCGTGGGACGTCGGGAACCGCCGCCGCGCTGGTAAAGTCCAGACCTACGTCGGCAGCAATTTTGCGAATCGCATCCCCCAAGCCATTTTGATCTCGCAGAATCCAGGAACCAGCAGGGAACTGGCTGCCGCCCGCATCGAAGCTGTGCTCAGCGATCTCGATATCAAATCCGGCAAGCGCGTAACGGGCCGCCAGCAGTTCCTCCTGGCCGGTGTCTTTCAACAGGAAAACCGGTCCGCTGCCGCCCACATTTCCTGCGGGATGTGGTGGTTCGGTTAATGGAGTCATGGATACCGAGCGCACCGCTACGTCAGCGGTAGGAAGCGCCTGCAGATGGTAGTGAGCGGGCAGCTCCCAGGACACGTCGTCGTAGGGTTCGCTGCCATCCTTGGGATAACGCTGAGGGGTGAGCAGGTCCACCGCATAGTTGCGGTACGGTTGATCCATGCGCACGACGTACGTGCCGGCGGGATAGTCGCCGTCTTTCAACCTCACTTCCTGCTGGGCGCTTCCCACCTCGATATGTTGACCCATCAAACGGCCGATCATCTGCGCCACGCGAGTGCGATCCCCTTGATCCGCGGGAATCAGGAATGCGTAAGGAGGTTCGTTCAGACCTTTCTGCCACGAATCCCAACCCTTCTTGTAAAAATTACGAAGCATTCCCTTTGCGCTTCCGGCACTGTAGTCGAGGGCGGCAAGCGCCGCGGTCTCCTGATAATTCAGGTTGTCGCGAGCCGACCAGGTTACCTCGCCGGCTGGCGGAGGAAGCGGCCGGTACCATTCCATGCTGGCTTCGTTAGGCGGGATGGTGCGGCGCAAAGTCTCAGCGGTGCCATTGCCCCATGTTTCGTATCCGCGGCCGATGCTGTTGTGGTTCATAGCAACAGAATCAAGATAGAGATGGGCGAATGCCTCGCCGAAGTTCCAAGTAGAAACTCCCGGCATACCCATCGCCGTTAGAGTCTGAACTTCGTGGAAACTCAACTCCAGAAATTCGGTGTAAGTAATGGGATCGATGTTTGGGTTGTAAGGGCCGGTGCCGTTCCACGTCATGAGAAAGGGCTCGCCTTCATGTAGATCGTGAACGACCGTGGGATGCCACTCGTGAAACATGCGGTGTACGGCCTTGGTGGTCTCGTGAGTCTGCTGGTGAGTGTCGCGGTTGATATCCACGAAAGCGTACTTCGACCAGTAAGGAGGCGATTGGCGGGGTAGAGTGTCGCGGTCAGTCTTGCCTTTGAGGTATCGGTAAAACCACTCCACTACCTTGTCACGCCCGTCGGGATTAGAAACGGGGTTGATGAGAACTACAAGCTGCTGGCGAATGCGCTGCATCATGGGCTGCTCAGACACAGCCAGACGATATGCCATCTCCAGCATAGCTTCGGTTGATCCGGTTTCGTCCGAATGCAATGCGGCGTTGAAGTAATAAATAGGACGCGCGTTCTGAATCAGTCGCTCCGCCGCTGCTGGATCGGTGCGTCGAGGGTCAGCCAAAGCTGCGGTTGCATTCTTCAGGCGATCAAGATTACGGATGCCGTTTTCGTCCGCAATTGCCAGCATCAGGATTTCTCGGCCTTCTTCGCTGCGGCCAATGGTGAAAACGCGCACCCGTGGAGACGCGGAGGCCAGTGCGCGACAGTATGCGTAGGCTTTTGCGGAATCAACGAATTCGCCCGGCGCGCCTGCGATCCTTCCCAGGAAACGCAGTGGAGATGGCACCGTCGCCGAGGCAGGCAGGTACGAGACCCAGGGAGACAGGAAGTGCTTGTCGCCGGTGGCAGCGGCGATACCCTCAACCGAACCGGGTTCGGCCGTGTCGGGAGCGATGGTGATTTGCGCCGGCAACGAAACTGCACCAGCTTGTAGCAGGCACAGCACCAGAATGAACCATCGGACCATGGCCGCCTCCAACTTTAGCTTTTACTGTTTGAAGTCTGTCGAAGTTTCCCCGCCGTAGTGTTTCGCGACCAGTGCGGCGATTCGGGCGATCTGCTCATGCAATGCGGCAGTCTGTCCACGATGATGTCCGGTGAACACGACGAGAACGATCGGCTGGCCGTTCACCCACATCACACCGGCATCGTTGGCGATGAAGGGCTGACCATCTCCGGTTTTGTGCGCGATACGTACGTTCTGCAAGTAGACGGGAAAGCGATCATTGACCTGTTGCTTCTCCATGATGCCGAGTATGAGATCGCTGGCTTTTTTGGAGACAAGTTTGCCAGACACCATTATTTCCAGAAGTCGCCCGATATCACGTGTCGTACTGTGGCCAAAATAGATTCCCGCATCGTAAATAGTGTGTCCAAAGGCTTGATGGACCTGGTTTTCGCTGTACTTGTCGAAAGGAAAATTAACGGTCTGGTCGCCGGTAGCGCTGCGATATGTGGGATCGAGCGTTCCCAGCCAGGTTCGATCCCAATCGAGGTCCGAGAACTCGATCGAAGTCTTCTCCAGGCCGAGGCTATGCATATAGGCGGTAACGTTGGCGCGTCCAACTTTGTCGCCAAGCGCATCCGTAGCCTCGTTGTCGCTGATGATGATCATGAGTGTGAGCAAATCCCGAATCGTAGGATTCAGGCCCGGATCCATGGTGAAAAGTACTCCTGAAGGAAGCCGCTGGTTGCCGGCGGTCAATGTCACCCGATCCGAAAGCGAGAATTTCCCGGATTCAACCTGGTGCATGAGTTCCGATGCTATCGCGAGTTTGATAACGCTGAAGGTTTCGTAAACGGTGTCGGAGTCGAGCGCGATCTCCTCCCCGGAAGCGAGGTTCTTCATGTAGACCGACATGTCGCCGGGGAATTGTTTGCGAATGTTAGCCAGTTCATCTTGTAAGGATTGCAGCGATAATTTCTCTCCACCCAGGCTCGAATTCAGTCGTTTAACCAGCGTAGTGTTGGTGGTGAGCGCATTTTGAAGAAGCGACGCTTGCTGACGGGCTGTGGTCCAGTCTCCTTTTTCGACGGCCTCAGTCAGGCCGGGCAATTCGAGATGGGCGTACGTAAAACGTGCGCCGTACAACATGTGTTTGAACCAGGGCCGGCCCGGGATTCCATCCGGATTTAACCAGTTGCGCTCGACCTGCATCAGGCCGTTATTGAGGCTATCCGTCTGTCTGGGATCAAGTTTGCCGGATGCCAGCGTCGCCGCCACCGACTCGTTCAAGCTTTTGCCGGCGGCTTCGAACCTGTCAATCTGTTCCCCGACAGGTTTCAGATCGAGTGGAGAGATGTCCTTGTCGCCGGGCATCTCGGTAACAAACTGGCGAATGTTGTCCGCATAGCCGGCAAAATCGAAAGGCAGAATGTCAGCGTTGGCCAGCCGCAGAGCCACCACTCCCCACAGTTGTGACATTAAAGTGTGATAACGATAGCCGGGATCTCCAAAGTGATTCATCCAGTAGAAATCGTCGTACATCGAATGGTAGACGCCATAGTCACCGTCAAAGGTCAGTTCCATGACCGGCAATCCCACGAAGTCGAGAAAAACAGTGTGGTCAGAGCCGCTGCCAATGCGAGTGTTCGCCAGATTCGCGTCCGTGACGGTGGTAGGTTTGTTCTTCGTCTGTCGTTCCCGCATCTGCGATTCTTTCCAGGCGTCGTACAGAGATTTGCCGGACGGATCCTGTAGTGAACGCGTGGTTTCGACCAGCATAGGAACTAGCGAAGCGATGGCGCTGCCTTCGAAGTTGGGTCCAGAGGTCGAAGAATCCACGTTCAGATAAGCGACAGCTTTTTTGCGTAACTCGTCGGCAAACTGTTCGCCCCATTCTGTCGAACCGGTGAGCCCGATCTCTTCGCCGTCCCAACTACATACAACCAGCGTTCGCCGTGGACGGATCCCCTGTTTCGCGAGTTGGCCAAGCGAACGAGTCAATTCCATCATCGATGCAGTGCCGCTGCTGGGGTCGACGCCGCCGTACACCCAGGCATCGCGATGGTTGCCGAGTACCACCCATTCGTCGGGCAGCTCGGAGCCGCGGATGCGGCCTTCGACCACGTAATAAGGTTTGATCGAATTGTCGACTTCGGTCTTTATGTGAACGCGCGCTTGTTCACCGCCAAGGTGATATCGGAAGGGAAGACCGCCTTGCCAATCGTCCGGGGCGACGGGGCCTCCCATATTTTCGAGCAGAGGTTTCGCGTCATGCCAGGAGAGCGGCAGCGCCATGATTTTAGGCAAAGAGACCGCATGATCGACCGGGATGCGTTTGGCTCCGGGCACAGACGCCCATCCAGGCGTCAGCGGATCGCCCGGCACCATGAAATCGTAAGTGATGGCGCCATGCTGGATGTGGTCTTCCGGTCCCCATGGCCCGTCAGGAAAAACCTTTCCTTTCTTCTCTCCGTCTTCAGCGGGGTCGCTGTAAATCAAAATTGCGGTCGCGCCTTCCCGTTCAGCGGTAAGGGCTTTGAACCCGCGATAGCTGTACGGGTTCGAATACCTGACCAGAACTATCTTGCCTTTGACATCGATTCCGTTCTTGCGCAGCAAGTCGTAGTCTTCAGGATTTCCGCTGTGGGCGTAGACGATGGGGGCTGTGACCTCACCGGAGATAGACATGCCCATCCAGGCGGCGCTGATGCGGGCGTTTTTGGTGTCGGGGTCCTGATCGTACGATTTTTCCTGCAACTTCGCTTGATAATGTATCGGCGCAACCATTTCCAGAAACGAACTTTTGGGAGCGGTGCTGTACACGTCATAGCGCCGCAGAACGACGTCTTCCAGTCCCTGCTTTTTCCACTCGTCGGCGACGTAGCGTGCCAGTTCGTTGTTTCGTTCAGATCCGGCCAGGTGCGGATGTGCAGTGAAGAGGCGGTGTTGGCGGCGTTCTTCAGAGGGAGAAGGAATCGATTTAAACTTTTCTTCGACTCCGGCCTGGTTCGCAGCTCTTGCGGGAGTGAATCCCAGAATGCTGTTTTGTGAACTTGCGGGCGCGGTCAGAAGAAGAACAGTAACAAGCGGAACAGAAAATCGGGCCCAGGGAAAGTCCATAAGTTTTGGTGGATTCGGATCGCGAATCGGCAAGCGGCGAAATTATATCAGCCGTTGTGATCATTAGATTACGTCAAAAGCTTTACCGCAAAGGACGCGAACGGTTCGCAAATGACGCAAAGGATAAATCTGAGCCTACATTTGGGTTGATCCGACCAGGCTGAAAATCAGGATGACAAGGACGATGACGGTGAAGATGATGTACATGCGATCGCGCTCGGCGGCGAATCCCCAGATGGACAAAATCACCCGGGCTACCGGCGTGGCAATCAGAAAAAGCAGGCCCGACTGAATGATGCTCCTGGCATCTGATTTGAGAGACTCGCGAACGATGCCAGGTACGCTGCGCAGGTTCGACGGCTCACCGCGAAAACCTGGTACTCCGCTGTTTCTTTACCGTGGCGGGCCAGATAAATTGCGCCGCCGCAGAACACGATGAGCGCGGAGAGGCCGACACCTACGCGCAGCAGGTTGCCCAGAATGTTTTCAATTCGCTTGTCAGTCCAGGCGCGCTCCGACTGCATTTTCATATCCTCCCGGCCAGGCCCTGATACAGCATCTCGATTCCCAGCACAACGATCACGGCGCTGAAAATCAGGCGCAGCCATTTGGTTTTGGCCTTCGCCAGAATTCGAGCACCCACCAGCGAGCCCACAAGTACGCCCAGCATAACCGGCATGGAGAGTCCCGGATCGATGTAGCCCCGGCTCAGATATACGCCGGCGCTGGCGGCAGCCGTCACTCCAATCATGAAATTGCTGGTGGTGGTTGAAACTTTGAAGGGCATTCGCATGGCCTGATCCATGGCAAGGACTTTCAGCGCACCAGAACCGATGCCGAGCAGCCCGGAGAGCGCTCCCGCCCCGAACATGATGCCAAAGCCTGCAGGAACGCGCTGGACGTTGTAGCTGCGCTCGCCTTCAAGATCGGGAAAGCTTCCGTTGAGACGCAGGCGTGTAGCCAGAGCATCTGGAGGGTGGTTACGTTCAGCCGCGGATCGCGGTTTGCTCGAAAGAAACGCTGAGGCCAGCAGTACCAATCCGAAAATCGTAGCGATCGCATGGGTGGGCACTCTTACCGCGAGGAATGCTCCGGCAAGGGCGCCGAGGGTGGTGGCAATTTCCAGAAACATGCCAATCCTGATATTCGAGAATCCCTCTTTCACATACGCGGCGGCCGCGCCCGAAGATGTGGCGATCACGGAGACCAGCGATGCCCCAATTGCGTAGCGGATGTCGACTTTGAAGAACAGCGTGAGCAGTGGGACCAGGACAACTCCGCCACCAAGTCCAGTCAACGATCCCAGGAGTCCGGCGATCAATGAGCCGACGAATACCAGGGATGTGAATTCCAGGATGTTCATTCTTTTTTTAAAGAGCGTGGCGACCTAATGCCCGTAGCCGCTTCCGCGAAGGTCGACCTTGCCTCGGAACATACGATAGATGACTACAAAATATGTAATCGCCAGGATCATTCCAAAAGTCCACCAGATCAGCCCAATCCGCATTGCGTAAGGTCCGGAGAGCGCATTCTGCACGGTGATGTCGCGACTGACATCGTCGCTTGAAGGTAGAAGGCGGGGATATAGCGAAAATGCCGCCCCCACCATCATGGCTGCAAGGTAGACGCAGGAACAGGTAAAAGCTTTGCGATCAGAATTGCGGCGACAGAAGTAAAGCATGCCTGCCAGAGACCCGAACACCGCGGCCGGGATGACGAACGCCACAGGACAAGCATTGTAGTTGTCGAGCGCGCCCACGCGAATCGAGATCGTTGCAATGAGGCTGACGATCGTCATTGCGAAGAGCGCGATCCATATTCTAACTACGACGTTTCGAGCCCGCGTTTGCAGATCACCTTGGTCTTAACCGCCAGATAGAGGGCTCCGTGAACGGTCAACGCCATCAGGGCGAGGGCGCCTCCAATCACCGTGTACCAGTCGAGAATTCCAGGTTGAGGACCGGCTTGCCAGTTGGTCCAGAGCGGAAGAAAGAAGTAGCCGTCCTGCCGGAGTGGAACCCCGCGAATCACATTGGCCAATGCGGTACCGAAAAAAATGGCGAGCAGACTGCTCGAAAGAGAGAACAAACCGTCGAAGAACGAGCGCCAGAGACGGTCATCAATATGCATGCGCAGCTCGATGCTGGCGCCACGCAAAATAAGCAGCCGATGCCCAATGCCCCCATGGTGAAAGACGTTTCTCGCCGAACAGAAAGAGTCCTAAAAATGCCGATTCCAGAAAAAACGAAAAGACCCCTTCCATGGCCAGTGGTTGTCCGATGACGCCTCCGGTGTTGCGGGAAAACTGGGCCCAGTTGGTACCGAATTGAAACTCCATCGGAATGCCGGTGACCACACCAATCAGAAAATTGATGGCAAATATTTTCGCCCAGAAACGTGCGGCTTCGTTGTAGCGCTCGTTGCCTCTGAGGAGCGCAACGGTTTTGAGCACAACGATCAGCAGGGCGAGCCCCATTGTGAGTTGCGGGAACAGATAGTGATAAGTAATGGTGAACGCGAAGTGCAGGCGGTGTAGTAGCAGGGCGTCCATTTCAAGATTTCATGAGACCGGACATCTTACATCGAGCCGAGCCAGAGTTGAGGTTTATCCCGCTGATCGAAGCCTGCGCAGTTTGTTGCGAAACTACGGCTACACCTGTCATTCAGAAGCCGGCTTTATCGGTTGAGGAATCTGCTCGTTGGCAGCGTAACAGCAGATTCCTCGCGCGAAACGTCACGCTTCGGAATGACAAGGTCTTGCGGGTTTCAAAATGCCCACTATTCAACCCTCAGACCGCTGCAAGACTCCGATCAGGGTTGCGGCTGGTGCAGAACTTTGGAGCGGTCGATCACCCATTGGGGAAATACCGGGGCGCCTTGTGGAGGCTTGCCCTGCGTGATCGCCCAGTGATCCAGCCAGCCGGTTCCTTCTTCCCCTACGTAGGTGTCTGGCAAGGAGTAGGCCTGATCGCTGAGCGCGTCAGCCAGGGTGACGAAGTGATAGCCGCGCTTGCGCATCAGGTCGAGCAGGTCGCCGATATGATCGGCCTCGAGTTGATTGCCGTGGAGCAGGAGAATTTGCTTCGGCTCATAGCCGAGAAGCTGTTTCGAAAACTTCTCTTCATAAGCAAATACCTGGTCGCTGTAGGAGAGATAACTGCGGGTCAGTTCGTCCTGTAAGCCGGTGTCGCCGCGCTTTTTGGCATCTTCGTACACTCCTGCATACATCCAGTCCCAGGCATCCAGAGTAACCGGCGCGATGCGGTAGCCGCGGTTGACCAGAAAAGCTTCTGCTTGGCGGCGCGTCTGCAAATCGCGGCCGGTGTCCAGAAAAGGATGGCGGAAGTATCTAAGCTTCATGTTGTGTTCGGCGAGCAGAAGCCTGGTGACGTTTTCGCCCTGCACGATGTCATCTTCCCAGGCTTGCAATCCGACCTGGTTCAGGGAAGCGTGAGTGTAAGTGTGATTGCCCAGTTCGAAGCCATAATCCAGCCACATGCGCAGAGCCTTGATGCGTTCATCCACCTCGCCGAATTTGTATAGTTTTTTCTCGTTGACGAATCCAACGACCGGAATTTTCTGGTCACGGAGAGTGGTCAGTAATTTCGTCGTCATCTCCGTGATAGTCGCCGCCGTCATCGAGTTCGCCGCCCCGGCAGGCAGGTCGTCGATAGTGATCGCCACTTCACGGGTGGGCTGGTCTGCGGCAGTTGAGGTCGCGGGGCTGGCGAGAATCGCCAGCACGACGACCACGAGAGAAAATATTTGCATGGGGCCTCCAGACGTCCGAAATCAAGGCACGAAACAGACATTAGAACATGAATGAGGTTATTCGCCAGTTGGCGGGATGATAAAATTTGCGCACGGAAATGCCGCGTCCGCTATAGTTTCCCTTCGTTTAAATCTAAACCGCAAAGAGCGCGAATTCCGCACAGGTCGCAAGATTTTTGAGGATTACTGCAAATTGCTCAATACCCGAGAGGATATGGATGACGCTTAAGCCGGCTCCCTTGTATCGAACGTTCCCGACGCAACGCTCATCGCGAAATCTGTCCATCCTGGCTACTGCCTTTCTGTTTGTTGCTTGTTGTATTGTGCAGCCTTCGGGGGTTTCGGCACAGGGTGGACCCGACATCGTGTCGCAACAGGTTCCGATCGTTCGGGTCGATGCCGCGCCTGGCCATTCAATCAATTCTTTTGATCCTGACAGCGCGCTGGGCAGTTCAGTCGATGTTTTGTCTCGCCGCGACATCGATATGGTTTATTCGCCGCACATCATTCAGGAGTCGCTGTCGGCGGGTTGGGGCCCGATCACATACCGGAACAACACCGAGCTGCGGATGGCCGCCTGGCACTGGACCGAGAACGGGACCTGGAGCGATGCCGCGCACCGCAGCGGCTACTTCACCGGAAGCACCGAGCTCAAAGATCCGATTCGATACATTCTTGCCTATGCATTGCCCCATCGCGGTTTTGCCACGAGTGGAGACCGGCCCATTCAGGGTCCGAACCTTTCTTATTGGAAAAGTAACCCTTATCTGACCAGCAAATTTACTGGCGAGAGTGATGCGCTCCATCCGCAGTGGATAGTGGTTGACCTGAAAGCAGAGAAGCCGGTGAACGCGATACGCATTGCCTGGGCCAGCCCTTATGCAACCAAATATCAGGTGGAATATTGGGTTGGCGCCGGCGATGCGCTCGATTTCGACAGCGGTCCCAAAGGCGAATGGAAACCTTTCGCCTCCGGTGTGCAAGCCAACTCACAGACAGGAAGCGGCGCGCTGAAGCTGGCCGATACTCCTGTGTCTACCCGGTTTGTTCGTGTCCTGATGACGGAATCTTCGAATACCTGCGATGAGCACGGAGCCAGTGATCCACGTAACTGCGTTGGCTACGCCATCCAGCAGGTTGCCCTGGGAACGATTGCCGGCGACGGTGCTTTCGCGGAAGTAGTGAAAGATCCCGGCGAGAAGCGAACGACCTTTTGCGCATCTTCGATTGATCCCTGGCATTCCGCGGAAGACGTGAGTGACGGCGGCCCCTACCAGCACACCGGCTTCGATCTGTTCTTCAACAGCGGAATCACCAACAACCTGCCGGCGATGATTCCGGTCACGATGTTGTACGGCACTCCCGACGATGCGGCAGCGCAAATCGCTTACATCGAGAAACGCGGCTACCGAATTGGATTTATTGAGATGGGAGAAGAACCCGACGGCAAACATGCCATGCCCGAGGATTATGCCGCGCTTTATTTGCAGTGGGCGGCGGCCATCCACAAAGTCGATCCCAGGCTCAAACTGGGCGGGCCTATCTTCGAGGGCGTCAACCAGGACATAAATGTCTGGCCGGATGCCCAGGGGCACACCTCGTGGATGGGGCGATTCGTAGATTATCTAAAAACGCACGGGCGCCTGGCCGATCTTTCCTTCGTGTCTTTCGAGCACTATCCGTTTGAACCTTGCGATATTACCTGGAAGACGCTCTACACCGAGCCGCAGTTGATGAAACATATTCTGCAGGTATGGCGAGATGACGGAGTTCCGAAAGCTGTTCCTTTGATGGTGACCGAAAATCACCTGGCGGCCGCTCTTACCGGACCCATGACTACGATTTTCGCCGCTCTGTGGCTAGCCGACAACGTCGGGTCGTTCTTCGAAGGCGGAGGCGCCGCCTTCTACCATTCGCCAATTCAGCCGCAGGGCATTCAGAACAGTTGCCTGGGCTGGGCGTCCTGGTCGAACTTCGTTTCCAACGAACACTACGACATCAAGGGTTACACGTCACCGTACTTCGCAGCCCATATGATTAATCTGGAATGGGTACAACATCGTGCCGGCGTGCATTCGATGTTCAAGTCGTCAGTCGATATCAAGGACGGCGACGGCAACGATCTGGTTACGACTTATGCTGTCCATCGTCCAGACGGGAACTGGTCGATTATGCTGGTGAACCGGGACGAGACTGCTCCACATTCCGTACGAGTAGTCTTTGACGATTCCAGGAACAAGAACGCATCTTTTTCTGGACCCGTCGACGGTTGTCACCTTTGGCAGCGAGCAGTATGTGTGGATCAACGATGGCCTCAACAGCCACGCCGATCCGGACAACCCGCCAGTAGCCACCACGCTCACAGCAAGTTCCGGAACGATGTTTACGTTGCCGAAAGCTTCGATCACGGTGCTGCGCGGCAAAGTGGCGGGAATAAAAGAGTAGTTGCTGGCTGCCCCGCCCAAGCTGAGCTTGGACGGGGCACCCTCTGGGTCTGTTAGAAGTTGAACTTGAACGCCAACTGCACTTCGCGCGGTTTGACAGCGGTGGAGGTTATCACGCCAAAATTTTCATCGTCCACCTGAGTATCCGGCGTGGCGAATACGGGATGGTTGAGTGCGTTCTGGGCCTCGATGCGAAACTCAAGGTTCATCCCCTCGCGAATAGAGAACTTTTTCCCCACAGAGAGGTTGGCGGTGAATGTCGTCGGACTGCGGACGCTGCCTAGGGCGCGCGGTGCGTCGCCCAGCGTGAAATCGGCCGGACGCTGGAAAACGCTGTCGTCGACAAAGTAGTGGTCCACCCAATCCGAGCCATGGTTGCGCTTGGGCGTCCCCACGATGTTAGGGCGTTGCGTACCGTAGGTCGGAATCGGATTACCGTCGGTCACGGTGAAGGTCAGCGGCCGTCCGTCGGCGATTCGCCAGATACCGCTGGTTGTCCATCCGCCCACGATCAGGTCGAGAACCCGAGGCATATTACCCAGAAAGGTTCGGCCGCGTCCAAACGGCAAGTCGTAACTGTAGCTGACCTGAAATACATGCGGGATGTCGAAGGTGGATAGACTTCGCTCCAGCTGCGGCTTGTTGGGATCCTGCAGACTGGATAAGCTGCCCAGCCAGGTGACGTTGTCATCGGCTTGGGACGAGTCATCAATCGATTTCGACCAGGTGTAGGTCACAAGGAGCTGTAAGCCATTGGAGTACCGCTTCTCGGCCAGCAACTGCAGCCCGTGATAGATGGAATTGGCAACTAGAAAGGGTTCCGAAGAAATCCCAGTGAACTGCGGATGAGGAACTCGCAACTGCGAGTACTTAACCTGGGGGCTGGAGAGAGAGCTGTTGGGATTGGTGATGATTCCAGCGAAGGGATTATCTACAAACGTATTGAGACAAGTAATGGTAAGGGTCAGGCAGGGCTGGTTATCGTCGTCGGGACCCGTGATAGGCAAGTTTTCCACTCCCGGCCCCAGGTGATTAAGCTGGTTGTTGCCGCTGAATGGCAGATGTGTCCCCTTCTTTCCGATGTATTCCGCATTAAACACGATGTTGCCGGGCAGTTGGTGCTCGAAGCCAAAGCTCCAGCTCTGCTCGTTAGGAGTGCGATTGCCCGCGCTGGTGCGCAAGGGCCCGTTGGCATTAAAACCCACATCGTTCAACAGGCCGAGCGAATTCCCCGGAGGCTGTATCAATCCGTTAGGGTAGGGATTGTTCAAATGCAGGTAAGGCGTTGCCCCATCATTGTTAAAGGTGGTGATCACGTCGGTCGACTGGTTGAAACCCTGAGACCCGTACGGCACGACGCCGGTGACGCCAGACCGCGACTGTCCGTAATAAATTCCGTACCCTCCACGCACAACCGTTTTTGAAGCGAACTGGTAGGCAAAGCCTATGCGTGGCTGAATGTTGCTCCAATCGGTCTCGTAGTTGGTGCGTTGCTTGGAGGTGGCAAAAACCTCTCCGCCAGTCAGGGCAGCACTGACCGGCTGACCGGTGACGGGGTCGGTGTAGGTGATGCTGCCTCCGTTCAAGGGGCTGGGCACATTCGGATCAAATGAGTTTTGGCGGTTGTAGCGATCGGTGCGAGGCAAGGTGACGTCATAGCGCAAGCCCAGATTCAAAGTCAGCTTGGGAGTGAGCTTCCAGTTGTCCTGTGCGAAAAAGCCGTACTGGTAGTTTGTGGTGGCCGGCCGCGTCTGGATTTCATAAGTTGATCCACAGTTATTTCCGCCGCAGTCCTGGGTAAACTGGCTCGTCATGAAACTGGCCATGGAATCGCCGCCGCAAGCGTCGATTCCTGACGGGCAAGCGGACGTGCCGCCTGAATTAAAAGTGAAGAGGCCGACGGGGGCATTGGTCTGAATGTAATTAATCTGATGGATCCGGCTGTCGAATCCGAACTTGATCTGATGGTTACCGCGTACCTTGTCAAGCGTGGCTGAAAGTTGTCCCGTGTCCTGGCCCAGCCGGTAGTTTCCGTAAGGATCGGTGCCGATGTTGGCTTGGCCGGCACTCGTGTACTGGTCGAGAGAGATCGCCGGTACTCCCGCGAACCCATTGCTCTGCAGGTATGCGGGAAATCCCAGTGTGCCGAGCGGATCCGAAACCCCATGAGGGTTGTAAGAGTCGATGTGCCATACCCCACGAGTAAAGCCCAGGGTTACGTTCAGCAGCAGGCTTGGACTGAATGTATGCGTGTCGTTGATGGCAAACAGGTGAGCATTGGTCCAACCGGGCCCCCCCTGACACGGATCGGTGAAGTTCTTGAAACAGTCGAGGCCGACACCGTGGCTGTACTGATACGAAAACTTCGCGCTCATCAGATTCTTATCGCTGAAGCGATTGTCGACCTTGATATCGAACTGGTCGTTGAAATCGCGCCTTGAGCCGGAGGCGAAAAAGTTCTGGTAGATGTCTGCTCCAGAAAAATTGGGCTCTGGAAACAGGCCCATCATTTTCTGGGCAATGGGATCTATCAAATTGCCGGGGACGCCGGGAGCCGGTTGAAGATTCGCAGGCAGATTCGGACTACCAGGGCTGATGTACGTCGCAACATTGTTAAACGGGATGAACTTGCTCCGAACAGCGCCCCCCGAGCCGGCATCGAATGTTCCCGAGTATGGATCCCAAATCTGACCCGCCGCCACATCGCACAAGCCAGTGCCGTCGAACGTTCCTCCCTGTGCCGCGCATACCTCACTAAAATCACCCGTCCGCATAAGGTCAGTGGGAACGGCCCCGGTAGCCGTGCTTAATCCCGAAGAGCGCAAACCGTCATAGTCGGCGAAGAAGAAAGTCTTGTTCTTGCGGATAGGGCCGCCGATGGTGGCACCGTAATTATTTCGGTGACCCGGCGAAAGTGGTTGCCCGGCTCGATTGGCGAACCAGTCGTTCGCATCGAGGCTATTGTTGCGGAAAAAGTCGTACGCGCTGCCATGAAATTTGTTGGTTCCCGAGCGGGTGATCATGTTGACCACGGAGGCTCCGGAGAATCCGTACTCGGCGCTGAAGTTGGTCTGCTCCACCTTGAATTCTTCGATGGCTTCCGGCGACGGAAGATAGGTCGCCTGCGTGACGCCGCCGTTCGGTTCAGAGTTTGTGACCGACGCGCCATCTGTCAGGATGTCTGCGGTCGATCCACGACTGCCGTTGGAAACGAAATTCGTGCCCGTGCAGGTAGCATCGCATTGCTCATCCATTTCGGTGACGCCGGGCGCCAGGGAAGTCAGCGCGATCACGTTGCGGTCGATCAAGGGCAGGTTATTGATGAACCTGCGATTGACGACCTGTCCTGTCTCGGCATCTTCGGTTTGAATGGCTTGCGGTTTTTCCTCCACCTCGACGGTCTGGCTGGTACCAGCCACTTTCAGGCTTAAGTTCGCCGTAACGTTCTGGTTGATATCGACTTTAACGCTGGCGCTGTGCGCCTTATCGAAACCCTTCGCCTCTGCCGAAACTGTGTAAACTCCCGGCGGAATCGAGCGGAACAGATAACGCCCGCTACTGTCCGAAGTCGTGTTGAAAGTGAAGCCTTTTTGCTGATCGGAGAGAATCACAGTGACATCTGGCACCACCGCCCCGGTGGCGTCGGTCAATTCGCCACTGACTGTTCCGAAATATGCTTGGCCGAAAAGCAGGGCCGGCAGGACGAGAGCCGCGCAAATCAGGACCACCGAGCACGAAAACAACACGGAAGGCTTAAACATGACTACCTCCAAAGGATCACTTCGATCGGGTCCAGGCTTCGATTGGGCCAAGGCGCCCGGTGCAAACATGGCTCCGGCTGCAATTCTATTAAAACGGTTTATTACTGATCCGATAAGACACTGTCAAGAAGAATTTGTCACATTCGCCTAATCGATAACCGGTTCCTCGCAGGCAGGTTGCACAATATTGCGCTACCGCTGCAGTCATGCGTTGCCGAATCCGGCAGACATGCGAAAAATGAAACTGGTCAGCGCTTGCGGTAAGGCACAAAGCCTCGTGTCTTGGCACGCAGACGATACACGGAGGTGGTGGCGGTGATGTAAAGGGTTTGGTCGTCTTTGTCTCCCCAAGCCAGGTTAGCGGGCTGCTCGGGCATCTCAATCGTCCCGATGTGATGTCCTTGAGGATCCCAGACCCAAATTCCTTTTGGGCCGGTGATGAAGAGATTGCCTTTGCGGTCCACCTTAATGCCATCGGGTACGCCCTCGTGCGGCGCGCCTTTCTCCTCCCCGAAGATCCGGCCATTGCTTAGAGAGCCGTCGGAGGCAACGTCGTAGACCCGAATATTCAGTTGGTTGCTGTCGTCGTCATCTACGTACAAATGTTTTCCGTCGGGTGAGAACGCCAGTCCGTTCGGCTGGGTTAAATCTTTGGTCAGGAGCTTCAATCCGCCTTTATCATCGAGGCGGTACACGCCCTGGAAGGGAATTTCCTGCTTCTCTCCCTTAACCAGATCCAGCGTCGGATCGGTAAAGTAGATCGCGCCGTCTGGACCAATGACGACATCGTTCGGGCTGTTCAGCTTCTGACCTTCGAAGTGGTCGGCCAGAACCGTGTATTTTCCCTCGGGAGTCACCGCGATGATGGCGCGCAGCACGCTTGCACAGTCGATCAGGCGATGTTGTCTGTCGTAAGTGTTGCCGTCAGGATCGCCAAGCGAGATCACTTCCTCTTTGCGGCCGTCGAGGAACAGTCGAAAAATCTTGTTCTGTGACTCGTCACTGACGTACAGGAAGCCGGCATCATCCCAGACCGGACCTTCGGTGAATCCGAAATCGCCGCCTACCTTTGTGAGCTGGGCTTTGCGATCAATTAGTTTCCAAAAGGACGGGGATTCGGCGGTAAGTTTGAAGGCGCGCGCAGGTTTATCCGCCGCGAACGCCGCCGACAGTGGGCCGGCAAACAGGACCGCCGCGCTTGCAAGGGTAGTGATTCTTCGAAGATGGGTGGCTAAAGTACCAAAAAATTTTCCTGTTTCCAGGGACTCGATTTTCATTCTTGCTCCACGGTGGTTTTGGTCCTGGTTCGTGCCATGCTGATCAAATAGCTTACGAGGTCATCCAGTTCCTGACGGCTGAGCCTTGACCCGAAGTCGTCCGGCATCAAAGAACGTGGTTGATATTCAATTTTTCGCAGCTCCGGTTTGGACAGCAGATGAAAGCTGCCATCGGTAGTCTGAAGTTGCAAGGAAAAGTTATCTTCGTTGCGTGCAACACCAGTTAAGGTTTGACCGTCCTGTGTCGTGACAATCACCGTCCGTGCGAGAGGATCGAGATTCTTGTTGGGCTCCGTGATAGCGCTGCGAATCTCATCCACAGATTGCGCCTGGGCGTAAGTGGAGAGATCGGAGGCGATGAATCCGCCCTCTCCGGTTGCCATGTGACACTTCGAACACTCGGCTTTGCCGAAGAAAAGTGTCCTGCCACGCATCGGGTCGCCGGGAAGTTTCGCTGACGCTTGTCCCTGCAGGCTGCGCAGGTAAGTCACCACAGCCTGAACTTGCGATTCCCCCAGTGAACCGAACCCGGGCATTCCGGTGCCGGGCTTTCCCTCCCGAACAATTTTGAGCAGGGCGTTGTCGGTCAGGTGCTGTATTTCCGCGCGGTGCGCAATATCCGGGCCGCGCTCTGCCCCGCCGCCATCGAGTCCGTGACAGGCCGCACAGATGGTCACGAATGTCCGCTTACCCTCGACTGCGCTCAGTCCTTCAGACTTTTTGCCGGACTGTTGGGCATGCAGCGGCGAACCCAGTCCGACATGCCCGGAAAGCATTGCAAGGACCAGGATCGCGAATCGCATGAGTCTGAGGTTCATAGGGTGAGCGATTGATCTATTTCCGCTTGACCGCGATCGCGGATACTTCAATGCGAGCGTTATTCACCAGCGCCGCAACCTGTACAGTAGCGCGAGCGGGCTTTGGGTCAGGCATGATCGTCTTGTAAGCCTTGTTCATTTCGGGGAAGTCGTGGATGTCGGCCAGGAACACCGTCACAGAGACAACATCCTTGAGTTCAAATCCAGCAGCCTTGGTGATCTTTTCGATGTTCGCCAGAGCAGCCAGGGTTTCGGCGCCGATTCCGCCAGCCGCGAGTTTGCCCTGATCATCCGTGCCTTCCTGACCGGCAACGTACAGTGTATCGCCGGCGATGACTCCGTCACTGAAAGGAAGGCCTTCGGTGCCGGGCATTTTGACCACGCGTCGTTCCTCAGCCGCGCCCGGGAGTGTTCCAGCCAAAATAAATAGCGCGAGAACCAATGCTCCGACCAATGATCTAACGGTTTTTGTGTTCATATAATCCTTTTCACTCGAGATTCACTCTTCACATGCACTCGACAAGAATGCTAGAGTCCGCGTTTATATATACAACCAGGAGGAGCAGATGAACAACTCGAGTTTCGTAAGAAAGACTCTGTGGTCGGTCGCGGGAATACTGTTCATCTGTGCGCTGTGGCTCCTGAGTTCGAATCTTTCCGCACAATCTTCTGGGCCTTTGCCGCAAAATTCCGGCGATGTGCTACTCGACAGTTACCGCCACGTAGAGGTGGCATCGGTCTCAGATGCACTGGAACAGCTTACCGGGCGGCGGATGTATTTGTCCCACAAAACCCAGCCTATCTTCCCGGCCAAATTTGCCGGGTACGCGCTCACCGTGAAATTGAGTAAAGACGAGGGCAATAAAGATCCAGGTGCGCTCACCGGGATGCTCTCCGCCATCGATCAGGGAACGCCGGGCTCGGTATGGGTCATGGTGGTTGAGGACGGAGCGGACATCGCCGGCATGGGTGGCCTGATGGGCACGGCGATGTCAGCGCGCGGATATGCGGGTGCGGTCATTGACGGCGGAGTGCGTGATGTTGGCCAACTGCGAAAGATAGGCTTCCCGGTCTACGCCACGGGAATCGTTCCTTCGACCTCGGTGAGCCACTATCGCTTTGCCGGCTCAAATATTCCGGTCAAGTGCGATGGTGTCGAGGTGAAACCTGGTGACATTGTTACAGCTGACGCTGACGGTGTTGTGGTCGTGCCTCGAGCCGATGCGGAAAAAGTGCTGGCACTGGCCCAGGAGATGGATTTCAAAGAGCACTCCATGTATTCCATCATCGAGAAATACAAGTCGGTTCAGGAGGCAGTCAAACGATTTGGCAGGCTGTGACCGGGGTTCGAGATTGCATCCCGGGAATTTTCGTTGGATAATGCTCGTTCCTTAAATCGATTCAATTGCCGTTGGTGAAGTCCGACCCGCCAAGTCCGGCGTGACTCAGTTGAGCACCTGTTTCGTAAAAAGCAAAATGTGGAAGGCCCCCAGAATCCGGCTGACTCTCCAGACGATTCTGATGGCGGCTGCGTGTTTAAGTGTGCTGGCAATGTCGGCCAGCGATTTGAAAGAGTCAAGCCCGGCGGCGATCGACGTGCTTCCCGCTGAGTTGGCCGCCGCGCCGCCCGGCGCGAACTGGCCCTCCTACAACGGAGATTTCACAGGCCGTCGCTTCAGCAGCCTGACCCAGATCAATCCGGAGAATGTTTCTCAGTTGCGAGCGCAGTGGGTATTTCACTCCAGCAATTCAAACCGCCTCGAGGTTACTCCGGTGGTTGTGAACGGGGTGATGTTCGTTACTTCGCAGAATGATACCTACGCACTCGACGCGCGAACCGGAATGGTGATCTGGCACCATACCTGGCCAATCACTGAAGGTTTGATCGACGACGCGTCGGGGCACTTGAGTCGAGGGGTCGCGGTGTGGCATTCGCGGGTATACCGGCAAACCGACAATGCTCACTTGCTTTGCCTCGATGCCCGCTCCGGCCATCTGTTGTGGGATGTGGCCTATGCGGACTGGAATCGGAATTATGGCGCCACCGGTGCGCCGCTGGTCGTCAAGGATAAGGTTGTAGTCGGAACATCCGGCGGAGACGATGGTGTACGGGGGTTTGTCGCCGCATTCGACGCAGACACGGGAAAACTGGCATGGCGCTTCTGGACGATTCCTGGCCCCGGTGAATTCGGCTCCGAGAGCTGGCCGGGAGACATGTACCTGCACGGTGGCGGCACCACCTGGATGCCGGGAACTTATGATCCTGAAACCAGCACAATATTCTGGACCACCAGCAATCCCAGTCCTGATTTCGACGGCAAGGTTCGCCCGGGCGATGATTTGTATACCAGTGCAGTGGTCGCGCTTGATCCGGATACCGGCAAATTAAAATGGCACTTTCAATTCACCCCGCACGATCTGAATGATTATGACGCCACCGAAACTCCGATATTGATCGATGCCACTTACAAAAATGAACCTCGAAAACTGCTGGTGCAGGCGAACCGCAACGGATTTATCTATGTGCTCGATCGCAGCAACGGAAAATTCTTGTCCGCAGCGCCCTTCGTCAAAAATTTGAACTGGGCAAAAGGAATTGACGCGCAGGGCCGTCCCATCCGCTCTGGCCTGGAGCCCTCCCCGGAGGGAACAAAAATCTGTCCTGGCTTCAACGGCGCGACCAACTGGTACGCGCCGTCCTACAACGAATCAACCCATCTGGTTTATTTTCTTGCGCTGGAAAACTGCGAGATTTTTTTCACCAAGCCGCAGGAATTCGAAGAGGGCAAAACCTATTACTCCACCGGCACAAAGCGGGTTGCCGGCGACAATTCGCAGAAAATTTTGCTGGCCTACGATCTCGATAAGCAGTCTTTCGCCTGGAGATATCCGCAAATAGGACATGCGCATTCGTCTGGCGGGACCATGACCACGGCGGCAGGACTGGTTTTCTTTGGCGATGACGCACAGTCTTTCGAAGCCGTAGATGCCGGTTCCGGAAAGCCGCTCTGGCATTTCAATACCGGGCAGAATTTTAGCGCGTCCCCCATGACTTACGGTGTCGGAAACAAGCAGTTCGTGGCGATTGCCGCCGGCAGTGACATTTTCAGCTTTGCTTTGCCTTAATTGTGGTGTCGATCTTCGAAACACAGAAGCCAAATCTCTCCAAGGAGTTCGATCATGACCTCGACTTTTTTCAATCGCAGGAAGCTGATGACATCATTCGCGGCGGTAGCCTCCGCGGTGGGCGCGGGGACTCTGTTAGCCAGCAGCGCTGAAGCCAAGAGCAAAGACATGGGCGTCCGCAAGCTCGGTCGCGACGGAAAGCCTGCGGACGGGAAACAGATGATCACACCCGTCATCACACACAACGGCCTGATCTACATCGCCGGCCAAGGCGCCAACTCAAACGGGCCCGTGGGCAAGGACGACATCGACAGCCACACCACAAAAGTCATGGAAAACGTCAAGGAGCTGGTTGAAATCGCCGGTGGCACCATGGACAGCGTATTGCAGCTAACCGTTTTTCTGGCGAGCCTGGACTACTACGAGGCCATGAACAAGATTTTCAAGACATATTTTCCTAACGGCGGGCCTGCGCGTACCACGGTCGCTGTCGCCGGACTGCCGGGAAATTCGATGGTCGAGATCAACTGCATTGCAGCCGTGGTTAAGAAATAGCCTCACACGAACGTGATTCACCAGCATCCGATGAATGCTGCTTGAAGGCAAAGGAGGAATTATGCAACTGGGGACGAAATGGAATCGTCGCAGCTTCATGGCAACGATTGCGATGATCGCCGGCTCGGTAATGGCGCCGAAAAGACTTTTCGCCGCGAAAGCCAGCACAAAAATCAGCGGCTTCGGTCACACCGGAAATCCCTACGAAGAGTTAGGCCTAACCACCGTCATCAATTGTCAGGGCACAATGACCGTGTTGGGTGGCTCCATCCTGCGTCCTGAACTTGAGCCGGTGATGGCCGAGGCTGGTCGCCACTTCGTCAGTATCCCCGAGCTTGAGGTAGCAGCAGGGAAGCGCATCGCGGAAATGCTCAAGTTGCCTGCCGGCTACACGGCGCTGGTCACTTCGGGCGCGGCAGCCGCAATTCAGTCGGGGTTGGCGGGAATACTTACCGGCGACAACGAGACCTTTATCAAACAACTGCCCGATCTGACCGGTATGAAATCGGAAGTGATCATTCAGAAAGCCCACCGCAATCCGTTCGATCACCAGCTTCGTACTACCGGAATCAAACTGATCGAGGTTGAGACTCGGGACGATCTGCGACGAGCCATCAATCCTCGCACCGCGATGATGCACTTTACAAATCTGGAAAATTCAAATGGGCAAATCAAGGTGGATGAGTGGGTCAATCTGGGGAAAGAGTACAAAATTCCCTGCATGAACGACGCTGCCGCTGATACTCCGCCGGTCTCGCACCTTTGGGATTACGCCAACATGGGATACGACCTGATCACATTCAGCGGAGGCAAAGCCATGCGCGGTCCGCAGTGTGCCGGTCTGCTGATTGGTCGTAGCGAGCTTGTGGCGAACGCTTTGCTTAACAACAGCCCGCACGAGGATACCCTCGGCCGAAGTTCGAAGGTCGGCAAAGAAGAAATCATCGGGATGGTAAAGGCGGTGGAACTTTATCTTAACGAGGATCACGACGCCATGGCCAACGAATGGCAGGGAAGGCTGGAGCTGATCTCCCGGCAAATCACAAAAGTTCCCGGCGTCACCACCACGTATTTCGTTCCGGAAATCGCCAACCATGTTCCGCACATGCAAATCACCTGGGATCCTGCCAAGATTTCCCTGGATCTGAAACAAGTTTCGCAGGCGTTGAGACAAGGTAAGCCTTCGATCGTTATGGGAGGAGGGGAGGGCCGTCCTGGCCTCTCAATGAACTCCTTCATGCTTCAGCCCGGCGAAGACAAAATCGTAGCAGAACAACTGGTCCGCGTATTCCGCGAGCATTCTGCATGAGCATTTGGCCGGTGAGAACTTCCTTAGTGTGCTTCCGGAGACAAACATGAACCCCGAACGAACCAGTCACGTGCGGTGGTTCCTGGTGTTCTGGATGTTCGTTCTGAGCGCGGTCTCTTACCTTGACCGGGTAAACATCTCAGTTGCCGGCCGTTCTATTGCGGCGGATTACGGCCTGACCAACGTCCAGCTTGGATACGTCTTTAGCGCAATGCTTATCGGTTATGCGCTATTCCAGACTGTCGGGGGAAGGCTGGCTGACCGTTTCGGCGCGCGCCGGGTGCTGACCGCGGGAGTCATCTGGTGGGGAATTTTCACCGGGCTCACCGCCATGGTGCCTTCAACAATTCGCGGCGCGCTATTTCTGTTTATCGCAATCCGCTTCCTTTTGGGTGCAGGCGAGGCGGTGGTGTATCCGTCGTCAAATCAGTTTGTGGCGCGCTGGATTCCAGCGCATGAACGAGGAATTGCGAACGGATGGATCTTCGCGGGCGTCGGTGCGGGTGCAGGCCTTTCGCCGCCATTAATTACTTATTTCGTTCTGCATCACGGATGGCGAGCTTCGTTCTGGGCCTGCGCCATCATCGGCTTGATCGTGGGTGCGATCTGGTACCTGACGGCTCGGGACGAACCCGCCGAGCATCCCAAGGTATCTGCGTCTGAACTGAACATCATTCGCTCAGGTCTGCCCGCCAAGACGGAGAATAAAGGTTCGGGCCTGGTTCCTTGGGCAATCGTTTTGCGAAGCAAGGAAGTCTGGGCGGTCACCATCAGTTATTTTTGCTTTGGCTACGTTGCCTGGATTTTCTTTAGCTGGTTTTTCATTTATCTGGCGCAAGTTCGTGGACTGAATTTGAAGGCCAGCGCATTTTACGCAATGCTTCCGCCGGTGATGATGTCGGTTTGCAGTTTGCTGGGAGGCACCATCAATGACCGGCTCACCAAGTGGCGCGGCCCTCGTCTGGGACGCTGCGGCTTGGCTGGCTTTGGCATCGCCGTTGCCGGAATTTTCATCGCCTTTGGTTCCCAGGTAGACAGCGCTCGTATCGCCAGCGTTGTGCTGGCCGGCGGAGCCGGAGCGCTTTACTTGTCGCAGAGTTCGTTTTGGTCGGTGACCGCGGATATCGCCGGCAAGTCGTCGGGATCAGTTTCGGGCTTCATGAATATGGGTGCGCAGATTGGCGGCGCCGTCACTGCATCGCTTACGCCAGCCATCGCCGCGCGTTTTGGATGGACCGCCTCATTCCTGGTGGCTGCATGTTTGTGTCTGCTGGGATCGGCCGCCTGGTTGATCGTCGACCCTACGCGGATGCTGATGTCGCCGAGCGCTCCTTCGGAGCCAGTGGTTATGGTTTAACGACTAACGTTTTACTGAGGTGGTTGTGGCGCTCGCAGAAGAAAAGACATGCCGTCGAAGTGATAGATCACTTTTCCGCCGCCCGCCGCTTCAGCCGGAACGGTTCCAGAGCGCACCATTTGAATCGCGTTCACTAGTCTCGGCAGCACACTGGGCTGTGCGTAGGGGACATTGTGCGCACCAAGAACGAGCTTTAGTTGCGGAGTGAGTTCAGCGAGGCGCTTTGCCGAAGCAACGTAGGCGTCGAGGTCAGTCTCTGGACGATAGAGCCAAATAGGAGCTGGATAATAGGTGTCGCCGGTCAAAAGCAGACCGTTGGCTCGGTCGAGTAACGAGATGGCGTCGGGAGTGTGGCCGGGAGTGGAAAGGACTTCCATAGTACGATCGCCGAGTTCGATCTTTTCATGGTCGTGAATAAACCGGGAGATTTTCCACGGACGAGTGGCATACGATTTCGATTCGAAGCCCATCGGCAGTTCGCCGCAAATCATATTGGGGCCTAATTCCTCTTGTGCATCCTCGCGTGATCCTTTCGCATTCGTCCGAGTGAAATCGGTATTCATTCCATACACGGTAGGGAACTGCCAGTTGTCCCCGACATGGTCGTTGTGGGTGTGCGAATTTAGAACGATGATGGGAAGACTGGTGAGCGCGGCAGTGACTTTGCGAAGATCGCTGATGCCCATCCCCGTATCGAAAAGTAACGCTGCTTTGTTGCCAAGAATCAGGTAGGAGATTGTTTCCTCAGCTTGATGAGGCTCGTAGACGGCGAATACCTTTGCAGCCACCTCGTAGACCTCAAACCAGGGATCGCTGATCTGTACCCGTTTAAGGCTCTTGTACTCGGAGCGGGGAAGGGCACGACACCAATCGGGTTTGATGGGTTCAGTTGCGGATGCTGCCGATAATATGGAGAGCAGGTAGAAACAAACGGCCGCGAAAGTTGCGACTGCTCTTAGCAATTACGCTAACTCCAAATCGATTCGTTTAGCGCCTGCATCCAGCTTAACGATTCGGAACTTGCGAATCTGACCAGTGCGGACGGTTTCCGGTTTAGCTTCCACTGCGGCTGGCCCACTCTTCCAATGAGCTTTCAGCTTTGAACTCAGCGATGATAAATCGGGTTTCAAATCAGACTGCAGGGTCGCGTCCGTCAATTGTCTGGATGGGCTCCCATTCTCGAGCCGGCATGCGGCATGAATGCCGTCTCCCAGTTCGACCCGAGCCTGTCCGGAAGAAATCTCGCCCATGCGGCCGGTGACTAAATCGCCTTCTTTGTGTTCGGCGATGTATTCGTCCAGGCTGGTGGGGACAAGTTGTTTCATGCCGAGACGCAGAAGCCGTTTTGTGGAATCCACGGAGAGGACTTGAGCTTTAACCAGTTGTCCCACCTTTAATATGTCTTGCGGATACTCGATGCGCTTTTCGGCGCTGATGTCACTGACATGAATCATGCCTTCGATACCTTCAGCGACCTGCACAAATGCACCGAACTTGGTGAGGCTGGTAATTGGTCCTTCAATCACACTGCCAGGCGCAAAACTCTGCGCAGCGCTGGCAAACGGATCGCCGAGCGCCTGCTTAAGGCCGAGCGAAATTCGATGATCGGCATGGCCCACGCCCAAAACCACTACTTCGACAGTCTCGCCAGGTTTAACTACATCGCTAGCGATTCTGACTTTTTTCGCCCAGGACATTTCCGAAACGTGAATAAGACCTTCAATGCCGGGCTCCAGTTCGACGAAGGCGCCAAATTCGAGCACGCGTGTAACCGTGCCGCGTACTCGCTCGCCGAGTTTGTACTTTGCGGCAACCGTATCCCAGGGATCACGCTGAAGCTGTTTCATGCCCAGTGAAATCCGTCGTTTCTCGGGATCGACTTTAAGCACCTTGGCTTCAATTTCCTGGCCCACCGAAAGCACGTCCGCCGGTTTGTTGACGCGCCCCCACGCGATTTCGCCAACATGCAGTAAACCATCGACTCCGCCCAGGTCGACGAACGCGCCATAGTCGGTGAGATTTCGCACCGTGCCGCGAACGACTTGGCCCTCGCGGATCTCAGAGTACCGGCGCTCTTTTACGGTTCGTTCTTCCTCTTCGGCAAGCGCGCGCCGGTCCACGACCACATCTTCCTCGGTGGTATCGAGCTTGATAATCCGGCAGCGAATCTCCTGGCCGACCAGTTTTTCCATTTCGGCGGCATCGCGTACTCCGCTGCGCGAGCCGGGCATGAACGCCCGTACGCCGATATCCACACTGAAGCCGCCTTTTATAACGCCAGTGACCGTACCTACAACCGTTGCCTGGTCAGTGAAAGCTTTTTCAAGAGATGACCAGTCGGTCGGCCGCGCAATCTTTTGCCGCGACAGTTCGTAGTAGCCCTCGGGGTCGCGATTTTTCACTGAGACTGGAAACTTATCGCCGGGCTTCACTGTGTCGCCGGATGACTGGAAGACGCTCAGAGGCATGATGCCCTCGGTCTTGTATCCAATATCAAAAAAGACGGAGTCGGCGGAAACCGCAATCACGGTGCCTTCGAGCTGTTTACTGCCATCTTCCTTCTTACGACTGTGAGCTTTCTCGTATTGCGAGAAAATGTCTTCGAAAGACTCGTTAGACTCGGCAAGATTTTGGGGTTCTGGAACACTAGGGTTCGACATGAAGGTCAATGGCTCGTCGTGGAATAGTTCTCGACTAGGATAGCATCCGGCACGCCGGTGGGTCCGTTCACAGAAGAAACTCAGAGGAGCGAAAGCTGGGTCGCCGCATCGGTATACTATCGTGGCCTTCATGACAACAATCGAATCGGAGGTCGCGAAACTTCTATGAATTTCTCTGTTTTCTGCAAGGTGTTTGTATTGTTGTTGGGTGCCGCCCTGTTCGCAACTGGAGCAGAGAAAATGACAGCGCCGCAATTGATCGACCTGGCAAAGTCCAACAGCGTGGGTCTGCGCGATGCCATCACCGCCAGCTTCGAGACTGCTGAGCTGAAGGAAGGAACTGCCTGGGTTGGGCACGGCCCGGACTTCTTTTTTGCGACGCAGGCAGAGTCTGAACCGTCGCTCGTGATCGACAATGCTCCCGGCCCCCGCATGCAGCAAATAAAAAGTTCAGATATCTGGTATGCGATCGCGCATGTCGAGCCCGTGGGAAGATTGCATTCGTTCCACTACCTGGTCAAAGGAGCCGCATTCGGTGGGAAACTGGATTTGCCGGCGCTTGGACCCCTTTCTTATCTCCAAACTGGAGTTCCATCGGGTACGTTGTCCGAAAAAATCGTACACACCAGTAAGATTTACGACGGCATGAAGAGCGAATACTGGATTTACGTCCCGGCGCAATATGATCCGAAAATTCCCGCAGCTCTCATGGTTTTCCAGGATGGCGGCGGCTACATCCACCGGGATGGAAACAACCCCGCATTAAATGTCCTCGACAACCTGATCGCGCAGAAAAAGATTCCGGTAATGATCGCTGTATTCATCAACCCCGGCGACATCAGCGATTCGCCAGGGACGGCGACTTACACCTTCGTCAAAGCACATTCAGAAAAATGGCAGCGTTCGCTCAAAGATTCGATGCGAAGCACGCTGTATGACACGGTGAGCGATCGCTATGCGCGTTTCCTGCGTGATGAAATTCTGCCTGAGGTCCAGGCACGATATAACATCCGCAAAGACGGTTACAGCAGGGCAATTACCGGGCTCTCCTCCGGCGGAATCTGTTCTTTCAATGCCGCCTGGCAGATGCCCGATCTGTTCAGCCGCGTGATTTCGTGGATTGGCAGTTATGCCAGCATCCAGTGGAAGGAAGACCCGGCGATCTCGGATGGCGGCCAGGATTATCCGGAAAAGATTTTGCGCGAGTCAAAACGCAATATCCGGGTGTGGCTGCAGGATGGATCCGAAGACGTCGAGAACGAACGTTGGGGTAGCTGGCCCATGGCGAACATTCGTATGGCCAATGCCCTGAAGTTGAAGGATTACGATTTTCACTTCAGTTTTGGGAAAGGAACGCACAATCCCGGGCAGGGCGCGGCCGAATTTCCCGAGTCGATGATTTGGCTGTGGCGAGACTACGATCCGGTCAAGACCGGGCAAACCTATGCGATTGAACCTTCAGAAAAAGCCAAGCCGCTTTTTCGAGTATCCATTACAAATCGCAGTGCTGAGTAAGCCGCGGCGCATTACGGAAGATTGTTCGTTGAGACCGTTTACTGCAGGCCGCCGGGATTGGCGGCCAAACGGTCCGCTTTCTGTTTTTCGGATGCCGCTTGCGAATGTCTCCGGGTCAGGCTATAGATTTCCGCCATGCGGCGGTGTGGCTCGGGCTCCTGAGGACGTAGTGTCGAGGCTTCGTCAAGATACCGCAGCGAATCGGTAAATTTTCCAGCGCTCTTTTCCTTTTGTGCGAGCTTAAGCGAAGTGGCGTAGAGCAGTTGCGCCACGTCAGGATCTTGAGGGTTCAGCTTATAGGCTCTATGTAACGACTGGTAGGCGGAAGTTTCCTCACCCAGCCTGACCAAAACTGCGCCGTACAGTGCGTTGAGTTGAAACAGATCTGGCCAACGTTTTAGGGCACTCGCCAGCGGCATCCGCGCCTGTTCAAATCGATTGAGCTGATAATACGTAAAGGCCAGGTTGTACTGCATCTGCGGCGATTGCGGAGACAGCTCTGCAGCCCTTCGCAGCGGTTTCAGCGCCGCCTCCAGGTCCCCATGCTGTCCATATATCGTCCCAAGTTCGGTCAGCTTGTCGGCATTGTCGGGATCATAAAGTTGCTCGCATACAGCGCGAGCTTCCTCCCGCTGCCCCTGGTCCAGCTTCTGGCGGCATTGCATCCTGAGTTGGCTCTCGTTCGAATCACGCTGGCGCAATTCCTCCGACAACGCCAGGGCTTTCGTCGCCTCCTGCTCGCGCCCCGAATTGCGGTAGACCAATCCAAGCTGGTAAGGAACGCGGGCGTCACGCGGGGTCAGCTGGGAGGCTTCGTTCAACCATTTTTCAGCGGAGGTCAGGTCACCCTGCTTGAAGAAAGCGTAGCCAAGAAAATATGCGGTATCGGGAAAGGGCGGGTTGGCTGCCGCCTGCTTCAAATTTTGGATAGCGTTGTCGTACTGGTGATCGTCCAGATCGAGTCTGCCCAAATAGTAAAAAACATCGGGATGATCGCCGACCTCACCGCGCACCAGTTCAAACTCCCGACGGGCCTCGTCTGACTTGTGCATCTCGAATAGCGCGACTGCCAGGGGAAAGCGGGCCCGCATACTTAGCGCGGGGTCGGCCACCAGCGCGGCACGAAATTCAGTGACGGCCGCATCATACCGATCCTGCTTGAGAGCGTCGTAACCTCGGCCCAGATGGGCTTCGGGAGTATCTGTAGCCGCGGGTGCGGTCTGTTGCGACGCAGATTGAAGAAAAGTTGCGAAGCACAGCATCAAAACGGCCAGCATAAGCCTGATACGTTTTTGGGATGTCAGGAGAGTCATGAGGCGCCCGGCAGCTTCCGCTTTGCGGGACCATTATAAATTGCAGCGGCGGCGACATTGCCAGCCGTGCATCTTGGGTCTAGCGTGCCTGCCGTTGCGCTTTGGCCAGCAAAGCACTGGCGGCTCTCTTAATGCCGGACACTTCTTCCGGCGTGGCTGTCGCTACGAAATCGCTTACCAGCTTCTGGCAGCGCTCTCGCACTTGATCGTAGGCGGCGGGGTCCTCGCCCCGGACCGCCAGCAGTTCCTTTAGCCAGTGTTTGCCATAGCCGGCGTGCATGGTTTCGTCGGCCCAGTCGAAGTCCATGTCGTGTTCGCTTACGGCGTCGCCGTAAGCGTGAAAAAGCTGCGCCCGAGCGGGCTTGTGACGGATATTTTTGGTTTCGAAAAAGTAGAGCATCCCCAGCCGGTAAATCGGGTCTTGGCCCGAAGCGCTTTCGTAAATGTAAGTGCCCAGCGGAATTTCAGCCGGATCCAAACCCCAGGCCATCAATCGTTCATACCCCATTCGGCAGTGACGCGATTCGTCGAACGTCCATCGAGCGGAATTGTAAATCCATTCCCAGGGAAGAACGTCGGCGAACGCACTCAGCATCAATCCGCCGTTTTCGATCGCCCACACTTCGTTCAGGTGGCTGATGGCGGAGCGGAGCTGCAGTTGTATTCCTTCTCCGTAGGGATAACTGGGATCGACCACATCCGGCCAATAAAATCGGCACGGCCAAAAACGCGAATCTCGTGCTGGCACGTCGGGAATGGAATATGGCTTTGCGCCCGGCAGATCGCCAGTCGTCAAGGTTGACGCTGCTGCTCCTACGCCAACTCCACCTAAATCAGAGAGCCTTCTCGCGATTGCCTGCGACCATGCCTGCGCGGCATCGCGCAGCTCCGGATTGTTTTGCAAAGCAGAATTGCTCCATTGTTCAAAACTGGCGATGTGTTCAGCCTTTTCTGAGAGAGCGAGAGACAAAAAGCGATGCGTGGGGCCGTCGGCAATCGCATCGGATGCTTCAAGATAGGATTGAAAAGCGTCGCGCATCGCCGGCAAGAGTACCCGGCCAAGCGTCAGCAGGAAAGCCGGGACAGACGGGGACTGCTTAACCATGCTGAAAAGCTCGACCAGCCTGCCATCCGTGCCTTCTTCTTCGAGCAACCGGCTGGGAAAGCGAAGTTCGAACACTCGATTCCTCAGGGCATTGGCGGTTTCCGCGCTCTGCCAGATAAATCGAGCGAGACCGGTCTTGATTTCAAGCGGCGCTACTGCGGGAATCCACGATGCCTGGGTCACCAAAAGTGAGCGTTCGCAGAAGAAGAAGCGCTTGAGGATTTGCGCAGTATCGAAACGCATCCAGCGGGCTCGGGCCTGCGTCGTTAGAAGAAATGGAGAGCCGTCGGCCATGGGATAAGTATATTTTCGCAGAATTGTCTGAGAGCCACACAAAGAGCCACGCCATACTCATCTAGAACGAACTACTCAGCGCTACGGTGATTACGGCGGCAATCAAAACCAACAATCCTAGATTGAAGAGACGGCGAGCTCGCGCAGGAGCACCCTTCCACTCACCGCGCCGCAATCCCCAAAGGTTACCCACGACGATAGAGAGGGAGATGAAAAGTGGCCAACCTGCAATGGCGCCCCAGCGTCCCAGCCTGGCTGCTCCAGCGCCGTAAAGGTAAAAGCTCCCAATCCACATCAAGGCCATGCCAGCGCTTAGTTCGAGATTGCGCGGCGTTGCCTGGTGCCAGTATTGCCGCAGCGTACTATTGCGCATCATCAAATAAAAACAGTAAGCGAGATTTGCGATGCATCCCATGGTAAACAGCAGTGCCCACACGGTATTGCTCGATGAACCTGGGGAAACACCCAGGGTTTCCGCTGCATGAATTACGTTTCCGCCAAATGCCATCCCCACATTCGGCAGGCAGGAAAGTATGCCCGCGAGTATTGCGATCGTTAGGCCGACCTTAAACGCATTCGATCGGCTGTCTGTGCGCTTGTTTTCAGAACGCCGCGTCCTGCGCGAGCCTCCGACAGAGCAGAGCACGATCCCAAAAATCACAAGCGCAGTTCCAGATAAAAGAACCAAGCCTTTCATCGTCAGTAGTGCCTGAGGAAAGAAAAGCACCAGGGGAATCAACGCGCCGAGACTGGCGATGAGCCCCATGATTATCGGATAACCAAGCGCCATGCCCAGCCGGTCCATGCCTAACCCGAATAAAACCGCGCCCACTCCCCATCCCAAACCGAACAGAGCAAGTTTCATCAGATCCGTAAAGGGAGAAGCAGAATACACGGCGAAAATATTGGGAACGAATATCAGCGTAATGATCCAATTGAAGACCAACATCCCCAGCAGCGAAAACGTCGCCCATGTATGCTCCCACGCCCACCCCCTGACCATGGTCATGGGCAGAACGAAGGTTCCCTGCAATAACGCCGCCAGAAAGACCAGGGCAAAACCGATCAGCAGAGGCATAGTTGCGATTTCAAATCGTAGACTCTCTCTAGTGCACAACCGGCGTGGCATTGCTGGCGACGCATACCCACTTGTGGTCCTTGAATAACCATGTATCGACAAAACGCTCACGCCGCACGTAGCTCTTTCCGCCTTCAACTCCTTTGGCACGAAATACGCCGGTCGCGATGGCGGTAGTGCCAAAAACATGAACGTTGATCGATTCGGGAGAGACCTGCTGTTCCTGAGAATTATTTTGAGTAGTTTTTACGCTGCCGAGGAACTCGGCTTTGCTTTGCATCGAGCCGTCATCGTTGATCAGAACAATCTCGTTGTCGAGAATGGCATCGAGCGCGCGAATGTCGGCCGCTTTGTATGCCTGGTTCCATGCCTTTTCCAAGGCGATGATCCGGGATTTTACAGCCGCCATGGAATCGTCCTGCGCGCGAACGACGATTCCCGTGGTGCAGACCAGAATCAACAGGAATGCGCTTAGTCTCATTCTGTTGCCTCCTATTGCGGCGTCTGGATTGCAGTATATGGCAACCGCGTGTATTTGCTTGCAGGAGGGAACGGTTAAGGTACGGGCGCGTCTCTCCTCGTCTAGATTCAACATCCTGGAGGAGTTGTGAACCAATCCGGCGATTTCATGTTGCGCTGTTGATATGCGTCAATAACTTCGGCACGAGTTGGCAGGGAAGGGATGACGCCCTCTTTTGTGACCGCGAGCCCGCCGGTGACCACAGCGAACTGTACAGCCGCTTCGAGAGTCGTTCCGTATGCCAGCGCCATAGCCAGGCCGGCGTTGAACGCATCCCCGGCCCCGGTCGTGTCTACGGCAGAGACTGGTATCGCGGGGATGCGTGCGGAAGACTCTGCAGTTACGACCAGCGCGCCGCTTTCTCCCAGCGTCATAACAACTTGTTTGACACCCCTTTGAATCAGCAGGCGGGCCAGTGTCTCCGCCTCGATGTCTGCGTCCGGGCTGAGTCCAGCGAGCACTCTCGCCTCGGTCTGATTTGGTGTAAGAATGTCGACCAATTTCAACAGGCTGGGAGGCAATGGGCGAACCGGCGCCGGATTCATGATGGTGGTCGCTCCCTGACGGCGTCCACATGCCATGGCTGACTCAGCGGCGGCTACCGGAATTTCGAGTTGAGTGAGAACCACGGCGGACGAGTTGAAAGCGGTTTCAGAGCCTGCGACGTCGGAAGCGGTTAGAAGCTCATTTGCTCCCGGGTCGATGGTGATGCAATTATGCCCGCTGCCGCTTTCGACAATGATGAAGCCAACCCCGGTGGGTGCATCGGCAGTTCGCTTCACATGTACAGTGTCAATATTCTCGTCGCGGAAAAGCGCCAGCGCCATTTCACTGAATGGGTCGGTACCGATTCTGGCGATGAAGCTAACCGTCGCTCCAAGTCGTGCACACGCCACTGCCTGGTTGGATCCTTTTCCGCCGTAATCAACCCGATATCCGGTTCCTAACACTGTTTCGCCGGTGCTGGGCATCCGCTCAACTTTCATGGTGAGGCCGGTGGCGTAGCTGCCAACAACAGTAATGCGGGGAACAAACAAGAGGATACTCCGTCAGAGTACGGGCATTATGAGTCCGGTAAGCCTACCATAGCCCGTACCTAATGATCGCCGGTTGAGCGGCGGCGAGAAAAGCGTTAGCCACGAAGGCCACAAACCTTAACGAAGGAAGAGCCAATTAAAACCCTCGTGATGCTTCGTATCCTGCGTGGTTGAGATTTTACGGGCCTGTCGTGAAACTCCCACGGCTCTCCTGGCTGCCTTGACCCCGCCGGAAGCTGAATGTTAGTTTCGGTTTCACACGTGAATCGAAAAGGACCTTAAGCTGAGCCGGAGAAGAAAGAAACGTCACGCGGAAGAAAATTCAGCGGACCGTCATCCATTCGACCCTGGCCGCCGCGATTTCCTTTTCCGATGCTGTCAGGGAGCATCCGCGGCGTTCATTCCCTTCAGGCGCTTTGCGTTTCCCTTTGCCTTCCTTTCCCATCCGCCGCAGGCGCACGCTGCCGAGAGCGAATTTCATCTACATCCGAAGTATCGTGCCCAGTTACCGATCGAAGCAACGCTGCTCAAAACCCAAGCAGGCTCGGATGATTTCGTCAGCGAAAAATACCACGACCAGATCGCGGCCATTTTCGCGCGATGGAGTTCGAGCCTCTTAAAGTCTCCGCAGGAACTGCAAACCATAGAAAGCGTGCTAACCGCGGACTTTGCCGGAACGTCCTGGCGACCAGTTGAATCTCGGTTGCTGCGAACAGACCCCACACTTCAAGTCCATAAAAACAAGTTCGGGAGTGAAACCAGACTCGACCGAGACGCATTCATGCAGGAATTGCGCGCGTCCACGTCAGGCTTTTCGACATTCATTACGGCAGACTTTCAAGTGACAAGCATCGATGCGACACCGTCCCCTCGCACTCCGAAGCGGTTGCGCACCAGCGTTCGCTACGAACTGGTAGGTTCGTCAGCAAAGTTCCACCGTGAACAGCGAATCGGACAGTGGGATCTGGAATGGGAGCCTTCTGCCACCGCCGAGTTTCGTTTGCGTAGTTGGCGTCTGAGCGACGAAACCGAGAGCCGCAGCACAAGTCCTGTTTTTGCCGAAATCACTCAGCAATCTTTGGGAAGCAACAAGTCCTACTCTTCCCAAATACAGCACGGAGTTGACTACTGGCGCTCGGTTCTCGATGTAGCCTGCGGTATCGATTTATACGGACACAACGGGGTTTCGGTCGGCGACATCGACAACGATGGTTATGACGACCTTTACGTTTGTCAGCCGGCAGGCCTTCCCAATCGCCTCTACCGCAATCGCGGCGATGGCACTTTCGAAGATATTACCGAGAGCTCTGGTGTGGGCGTCCTCGAAAATACCGCATGCGCGCTGTTCGCGGATTTTCGTAACACCGGACACCAGGATTTGATCGTTGTGCGCACCGACGGACCGGTGCTGTTTCTGAATCAGGGAGGAGGAAGGTTTCAGCAGAAGCCTGGCGCTTTTCACTTTGCCCAGCCTCCGCAGGGAACTTTTACCGGCGCTGCCGTGGCCGATTACGACCGGGATGGCTGGTTGGATATTTACTTCTGCCTTTACCTCTATTACCAGGGAACGGACCAGTACAAGTATCCCACTCCTTATTATGACGCCGAAAACGGCCCTCCCAACTTCATGCTGCGTAACCAGCGCGACGGCACGTTTCGCGATGTCACCGTCGAATCGGGCCTCAACAAGAACAACACACGCTACAGCTTTTGCTGTGGCTGGAACGACTATAACCGTGATGGCTGGCCGGATTTGTATGTGGTGAACGATTTTGGACGCAAAAACCTCTATCGCAATAATGGCGATGGCTCGTTTACCGACGTGGCTGCAGAAGCCGGAGTCGAAGATGTCGGCGCCGGCATGAGCGTGTGCTGGCTCGATTTCAACAATGACGGCCGCGACGATCTTTACGTTGCCGACATGTGGTCGGCGGCGGGTGCGCGCATCGCCTCACAAGATAACTTTCAAGCGAGTCCGCCCGATGCGGTTAGGGCTCTCTATCGTAAGCATGCTCGCGGGAACTCGCTTTTCCGGGGCGGAGAGGGCTCGTTTCAGGATGTCAGCGCGTCTGCCGGGGTGGAAATGGGGCGTTGGGCGTGGTCGAGCGATGCATGGGACTTCGATCACGACGGTTTCATCGATCTCTACGTCGCAAACGGAATGGTGTCGGGTCCCTCGCGCGAAGACCTGAACAGTTTTTTCTGGCGGCAAGTCGTGGCAAATTCTCCGGTTGAGCCCAAGCCTTCGCAAGCCTACGAACAAGGTTGGAATGCGCTGAACGAACTCATTCGATCCGACCGAACCTGGAGCGGTTACGAACGCAATGTCTTCTTCGCAAATAATCGGGATGGAACGTTTTCAGATGTGTCTGGCGTGGTCGGGCTGGATTTTATCGAGGACGGCAGAGCATTTGCGCTTGCTGATTTCGATCATGACGGACGCCTTGAAGTATTCCTGAAAAACCGGAGTGGACCGCAGTTGCGAGTTTTGCAGAACGTCATGCAGAACCTGAGCCCGTCGATAGCCTTTCGTCTGCGCGGAAACAAGAGTAATCGTGATGCGATCGGATCCGTGATCACGCTTCAAACTGAGCTCGGGCGCCAAACTCGGACGCTTCAGGCAGGATCCGGATTCCTCTCGCAGCACACCAAGGAAGTATTCTTCGGGCTGGGAACAACGAAAGGCCCGATTCGAGCTTCCATACAATGGCCCAGTGGACTGGTACAGGAACTTCGAGATTTACCATTCAATCATCGGATATGGATCGAAGAAGGGATGCAGCCGTCACACATTGAGCCATTCAATACCGGAGTCAGAGGTTTAAACAAAACTGCTGAGAAGATGACTGCCGGAAATGCCACCGCCCCGAGTTCCGATCCGCTACCCGAAACCATCGAGACCTGGCTGCTCGCTCCTGTGGCGGCACCAGAGTTTTCTCTCCCTGACCTTGATGGTAGACCGCACACACTCAACGCCTATCGCGGGAAGCCTTTATTGCTGAATTTGTGGGTCACAGGTTCGGCCGACTGCGCAACAGATCTGACATTGTTCAATCAGCGCCACGCACTTTGGAGCGAGCAAGGTCTGAACGTGGTTACAGTAAACGTCGATTCAGCTGGCGGAGAAAAGCCGGCAAAATTGACGCACACCGGCAATTTTTCCTTTCCCATCCTCATGGCATCGGACGATCTTGCCGGCATCTACAACATTCTTTATCGGTACCTGTTTGACCGTCACCGGGACTTGAGTCTTCCAACATCGTTTCTGATCGATGGGGAGGGGAACATCGTAAAGGTCTATCAGGGACCGATTAACTCGCAGCATCTCGAATGGGATTTCCGGCACCTCCCCCGAACTGGAGCAGAGCGGGTGGCGGCCGCCTTGCCCTTTCAAGGCGTGAGCAACACTGTTGAGTTCCAAAGAAATTATCTCAACTACGGATCGGTGTATTTTCAACGCGGGTATCTGGATCAGGCAGAAGCGTCTTTTCGTCTGGCTTTCCGTGACGATCCATCGAGCGCAGAGGCGCTATACGGATTAGGCAGCGTTTATTTGAAACAGGAGAAGACAGGTCAGGCGCGAGACAATTTCGAGCGGGCGACGAAACTTCAAGCCAGTTATCCAGATACGCTGGCGAACGCCTGGAATAATCTTGGTCTTCTGGCGACGCGAGAAGGACGCACTGCCGAAGCGATCCCGTATTTTGAGAAATCTATAAAACTGAATCCCGATCACCTGATCGCGCTCGAAAATCTGGGGAACGCATATCGGCAGCAGAAAAATTGGCAGGATGCACGCAAGACTCTGGAACGGGCTGTGGCGGTTGGTCCACAAGATCCTGAGGCAAACTACAGCCTTGGGATGGTCTACGCTCAGCTCGACGACAGTGATCGCGCTTACGAGTACCTGCAGCGGGCGTTAAGGGCGCGTCCCGCGTATCCCGAAGCGCTTAACAATCTCGGTGTGCTTTACCTGCGCACGGGACGAAGGGATGAAGCCGTGGCCAGTTTCGAAGAGTGCATCCGTGTCGCTCCCGCTTTTGATCAGTCATACATGAACCTGGCTCGCGTTTACGCGCTGGAAGGCGCACCAGATAAAGCGCGAGACGTATTGCAGGAACTACTCAAGCAGTATCCGGATCACCCGCAAGCCCAGCAGGCGCTGCAGCAGCTCCAGTAATGGAGGACGGGCGTCTCGCCCGCCGAAAATGATAGCTCTTCGTTTCTCGCGGTTCTATGGTTTGGCCGGCGTAGTTGCCGATAGCAAGTCCACGAACATTTTGTAAAACTTTTCGGTGTCAAGATCGACCTGAATCTCCGACGGCTGGACTTCGACCTTGGGCCGGTCTTTGTCTGTCCAGGTAAGCATGTTGCCGTAACCCGCGCCGCTGTCCACATCAACATCCAAAAAGCGGGTCTCTGTTTTCGTGATCAGAGTAGGGTCGAGCCAGGCTGCTGCCGCCAATTCATCCCACAGATAGTTAAATTCCCCGTAGAGACGAGAATATTTTCCGATGTATTGTGCCGACGGCGTATTCGCGGCCTTGATCCGGTTGATCAGATCTTTCGTCATTCTGGTCTTTACGGAAATATCTACAGGCGTGCAAACGATCTTTTTCCACGGCGCGCGCAACACTATGTGCGCAGCCTCGGGATCGAACCATATGTTGAATTCGTGGCGGGGAGTATTAACGAATTCTGGATCTGTGGTTTGCGGGTTGAAACTTGCGCCCATGAAAACCAGTTCCTTCGCCATTTCGACAAATTCCGGATCGATCCGGATGGCGAGAGCAATGTTGGTCATCGGGCCGCCGGCGTAAATCGTAACCTCGTGCGGATATTTGTGGACCATGCGCACCAGGAAGTGAGCGGCATCTTCGTCGCTGGGCTTGGTGGTGGGCTTGCCTTCGGGCATCTCTCCCAACTGGTCCGGCGGGTGATAGAACTTCGGAGTCCACGCTCCCAGCCAGGTTATCGCTCCGTAGCGCTGCTCCCAAATTTCGGTTTCGTCTTTTCTCCGGACCAGCGGATATTCTGCTCCTGCCATCACCGGAATATCGGTTCGACCAATGATTTCAAGCATCCGCAATGTATGCGCAACTTCTGATTTGAGCCACGCGTCGCCGGTAACGACGGTGATGCCCAGAACTTCGGCTTGAGGAGATTGAATGAGCAGCAACATCGATTGCTGATCAGTCCCCGCCGGACCAGCCGCGTCCTGATCGATAACGATCTTTCGTTTTTCCTGGCTCCAGCAAAAACAAGTCATCAAGATCGCCGCCACCACCCAGATTCGGCCGAATTTCATATTCACCTCGAAAGTTGACGAGCTAATAGAGTGCGCAAAGTAATAGGAAACTTCGTTTTTAAGGGGCCGACAACCGGCCAATCAACAAACTGAAAAATCTTGCGGAATCCACGTCCAGAGCAACTTTGGTGTTAGGAACAAATTTATCCCGCAAGACCGGAGATGACCTAGTTGTCGCTAGTGTGGGCGCCGAGCCGCGGATCGACATGTTCTGCGCCGCCTGCTTTTCCGCTTCCGGCTTTCTCCGTAAGTCTCCGGCCGTCGGACTGTAACCGAGAGTTTCGCCCGCGGTCAGTTCGCCCGTGGTCTCTACATCGACGTAATAGTCTTTGAACTTGAGAATTGAAGGATCGAGAAATGCCGCCATGGCCAGCGAATCGTGCATGTTCGGTCCAATCATAAAACCCTGCTCCCGATTGTGATTGATGGCGTTGCGTCCGATCTTCGCTGCCGCCTGACTGACAGGATTTTGCGACGCCTCAAGCGTACGGACGTGCTCCTCGGTAAGAGAAGTTTTGCGTGTGGCGTCGAGCCCAACCATGGTGATTGGAATACCGGATTGAAAGACTATCCGCGCCGCCTCGGGATCGACGTAAATATTGAACTCCGCGGCCGGCGTGATATTTCCGCCCGAGAGCGAACCACCCATCAACACAATGCTCTTTACCTTGGCGGCCAGCTCCGAGTCCAGGCTTAAAGCGGTAGCAATATTTGTCAGCGGACCAATCGGGATCAGCGTAACTTCGCCGGGATACTTTTCAACAATCCGGCGAATAAAGTCCGCCGCGTTCTCGGCGACCGGCTTGGTCTTGGGTTCGGGGAATACTGCGCCTCCGAGCCCGTTCTCCCCGTGGGCGTACGCAGCGGTCACCAGGCGCCGCACCAATGGCACTTTGGCGCCCGCAGCCACCGGAATATCCGTACGGCCGGCGATTTCGACCATGCGCAGGGCATTGGGAAGCGTCAGGCTCAGCGGAACATTGCCGGCCACCGGCGTGATGCCTTCAATCTTCAATTCCGGCGAGCGCATCGCCAGCAATAACGCCAGAGCATCATCCACACCTGGATCGGTGTCGATGATCACACGGGATGGCCTGCGATCCGGGGTCTGTCCCGGTGTTCCTTGATCCGGCGACTGGGAGGCACGGGCGGCTGGGACAAAACCGCCGGCCAGGGTGTTGGCCGCGACTGCGGCAGCCGAGGTGGTCACAAACTCCCGACGGGTCAAGCGGAAAGGTGGTCGCTCCATGTCATCTGCTCCGTCAATTATTTTTGCTATTGGCTTTGCCGAGCCGGTTGCGTCATCAGCTTGATGTAAAGATCGTAAAGCTTCGTAGTATCCACATCGAATTGAACGGTCGCTTTGCGCTCGTACGGTGGAACTTCGGTAGCGGGATCCCAGAAAAGAGTTTCGCCATAGCTGGGCCCGTGATCGACGTCGATGTCCACGTAGAGTTCTTTCTGTCCGGTAACGATCGTGGGATCAATCATGGCCGCAGCCGAAAGCTCGTCCCACATAAAACTCTCCACGGAATACTCAGTCAGGTAGCGGGCAATCGGTGTGTCCGCCTTTGCGATCGCAGCTTTTAGTCCTGGATTGACTGTTGTTTTTACGGAAATATCTATCGGAGTGATCGTGATCTTTTTCCACGGAGCCCGCATGGAGATGCGTACCGCCTCGGGATCGAACCACCAGTTGAATTCGCGGCGTCCGTCAATACTATTGATTCCGCCGGTGCTCGCATACATGCCGCTACCCATCAGAACCAGTTCCTTAGCCAGCGTTGCTACCTCCGGATCGAGTCGCAGAGCCAGCGCGATGTTGGTCATGGGGCCGCCCGCCCATATCACCACTTCGCCGGGATATTTGTGCACCATGCGAATAATGAAATGCGCCGCGGTTTCGTCGATCGGCTTGGTGTGCGGTGAACCTTCGACCAGGGTTGGCACGACGTCGGGATCATGGTAGCCGGCACGAAATGCCGGCGGAATATTGCCAGGCCGCTTGGAAAAGTCACTCCAGCAACCTTTGTAGCGGAATTTGCCGTACAAAGCTTCCCAGCGCTCGGTCTCTTCCTTTGAGTTTAGAAGAGGAAATTCAGCGCCTTGAATTACCGGAACATCAGTACGACCGGCAATTTCCAGCAGCCGAAGAGTGCGCTGCGTCTCTTCTTTTACCCACTGGTCTCCGCTCACCGTGGTGATGCCGAGAACATCGAACTTGTCCGACTGCAAAAATATGAGAATGGATTGCATGTCGGTAGTCGCGGGGCCGCGCGCGTCCTGATCGACAATGACTTTGGTTTTTTGTGCCTGCACGGCGATGGTCAATATCAGGAAGCTGCAGAGCAAAACGAAGAAGCTTCTTGGCTTCAAGGCGAATCCCCCTTGGGTCTTTTGATCTTGAATCTAACTGAATCTTGCCTCGCTGGATTTGCTGGACGACTACACGGATTGTTCCAACGACCCGGTCTGGAAGAAGGAGCATTGTAACGCCTAAGCGCTTAGTTGTGGCAAAACGTTTCAGGTACATTGTTGCTGTCTGCGGGGATGATTAGAATAGTTTCAGGAGAGTCATCAAGACTTTCCCTGGGGTTTTCCGGTCT
Source organism: Terriglobia bacterium (assembly GCA_963733545.1). Classification (GTDB taxonomy): domain Bacteria; phylum Acidobacteriota; class Terriglobia; order Terriglobales; family Acidobacteriaceae; genus JAIQFF01. The sequence continues at coordinate 711,226 of CAVTDQ010000006.1, read as the reverse complement.
CTCCATTATGGGATTCATGGGTCTGATCGAGTGCCGATGGGTTATCTTGGCGGGGATCGTATTTCTATGGCCGTGTTCTCTGCGGGCCCAATGCCAACCTATTTCTACATCGACTAAAGCGCCCGCTTCCGCAGGGAAACCAGAATTCTTCGATGAGCCGCAATTTACCCTGGCTGGCATTACCGACACAACCAGCCTCGGTGGTCATGGTTCAAACGCGGCTGTGCGCACCAAAGAGTCGCTGGCGAAGGATGTAGCTTCGCTGGGAAGCTCAGCGCCTAAACCGAACGCGGAATCGAAAGCTCCGGGGAACGCACTCGAAACCGTTCGAAAGTATCAGATCGCCGCAGAAGCGAATCCTACAGAGGCTAATTTCTTCAATTGGGGAGCCGAACTTCTGGTTCATCACGCGATTGAGCCTGCCATTGAGGTGTTCAGCAAAGGCAATCGCCTCTTCCCGCAGTCCGTCCGGTTGCTGGTAGGTCTCGGAGTCGCCTGGTATGCGCAAGGTAGTTATGACCAGGCTGCGCAGCGCTTGTGCCAGGCTTCAGACCTCAATGTGCGGGATCCGAATCCTTACGTCTTTCTGGGCAAGATACAAAGCACGGAGAGCACTCAATCTCAAGGGTTGGTTGAAAGGCTTGAGCGCTTCGCGAGTCTGCATCCGGAAAATGCGCTGGCTCAATACTATTACGCTGTCAGTCTGTGGAAAGCACGCAAAGGGCCGGAGGACATCGAGAGTCTTACGCGAAGCCAATCATTGCTGGAGAAATCCATTAGTCTCGATCCAAAATTAGCCGACGCATACATTCAATTGGGCATTGTGGAGGCGGAAAGAAAGAATTTTGCCGGGGCCACAGCGGCATATCGGAAAGCCATTGAAGTGAGCCCTGGGCAGGAAGCGGCACACTATCGCCTGGCTCAGCTGTACCGGCGTACCGGAGAAACGGCCAAGGCCGAAAAGGAACTACAAATCTATAACGCTCTGTCGAAAAAAGCAGCTGAGGATCTGGATCGGGAGCGGCAAGAGGTGGGGCAGTTCGTATACACGCTACGGCAACCGGCCGCCGCGTCACCTGCTCAGTAGAAATTTTCCGTGGGTGATATCCCCTTCACCAGTTCGGGATTTTCGTCAGTGTGATGGCGTCGGCGCGCTCATCAAATTTATGAACATGCGATAGAATTTTTCTGTATCCAGGTCCACTTGTATCTCGACTGGCTGTACCGTGACTTTAGGCTTGTCCTTTTCCGTCCAGGTCAGGGTATTGCCATATCCCGCGCCCCGGTCGAGATCGACGCCCATATAGCGAGTCTCGCGTTTGGTAATAATAGACGGATCAATCCAGGCCGCTGCCGCCAGTTCATCCCACATATATTCTCCGCCCTGGCCGGTGCGGAAGTAGGCGGCGATGTATCTCGCTTGGGGCGTGCCGCTGGCTTCAATTTGCTTCACCATGGCCAGAGTCAGGCGTGTCTTGATCGAGATATCGGTCGTTGTGCAGACGATCTTCTTCCAGGATGACCGCAGCACTATCTGGGCCGCGTCCGGATCAAACCAAAAATTGAATTCGTGGCGAGGGCTGTTCACAAACTCCGCATCATCCGTTTGCGGGCCGATACTTCCTCCCATGAACACCAGTTGTTCCGCCAGCTCCGGAAACTGAGGATCAATTGAGATGGCGAGCGCCAGGTTGGTCATGGGCCCGCCTTCGTAGATTGTCACCTGGTGAGGGAATTCGTGGACCTTGCGAACCAGAAAATGCGCGGCATCTTCGTTCGCTGCTTTGGTCTTGGGCTGACCTTCCGGCAGCGGTGGAATGATGGCAGCCTCATGCCACCATCTCTGATCCCAGGCGCCGGCGAATGCAACTTTGCCAAAGCGTTCTTGCCAGATTTGAGATTCATCCCGGCGCCGCACCAGGGGGAAAACAGCTCCGGGCACAACTGGAATATCCGTGCGGCCAATGATTTCGAGCAGACGGAGCGTGTGCGCTACTTCCTCATCGCGCCACTGGTTCCCGCTGACGACTGTAATCCCGAGGACTTCAACCTGGGGAGATTGAATCAGCAACAGAAGGGTGTGCATGTTACTGCCGCCTGGCCCGGAGCAATCCTGATTGATGATTACCTTGCGCCGCTGCTGGGCCCATGCTGAAGAACCAGCGAGCAACAAAACTGCGATAACCAGACAAAGTCCGCGCGATTTCATCATCGAAATTTCGCTCCGTCTCACTGGGCAGAAGGCTGGACGGCACGTGCAGGCCGGGTCATCAGATCGATGTAGAGTTTGTAAAACTTCTCGGCGTCGATGTCGAATTGTACGGTCGCCAGGCGTAAGTATGGGGGTACATTCACTTTTGAATCCCAGAAGATGGTCTTGCCATAACTGGCGCCGTGGTCGACGTCGATGTCCATATAGAGTTGCTTCGCGCCGGTGATGATTGAAGGATCGATCAAGGCTGCGCCGGCAATCTCATCCCACATATATCCGGGCAATGAATATTTGTCGAGGTACTGTGTCACTGGCGTGTTTGCCTTTGCGATGGTGGCTTTCATTTCCGTGGTGAAGCGTGTCTTCACCGAGATGTCGATCGGCGTGATGGTCACTTTTTTCCAGGGAGCGCGTAAAACGATGCGGGTAGCCTCGGGGTCGAACCACCAGTTGAATTCGCGGCGGGCATCAAGAGCTCCGGGATCGATTGCGCCCTTATCCGCGTACAGGCCGCCGCCCATCATCACGAATTCCCTGGCCAGCGTGGCGACCTCAGGATCGAGCTTCAGCGCGAGCGCGTAGTTGGTTAGCGGTCCTCCTGCCCATAAAACCACTTCACCGGGATACTTATGCACCATCTTCACGATGAATTCAGCGGCGGTGCCGGACGCGGCCTGAATGTGCGGCGCGCCTTCCTTCATGGGAGGAACAACGTCAGGTTCGTGATAGGGTTCGTCGTAAACTGTGGAGCGATTGGCTTTGAAGTGGTCGGTCCAGCATCCCTTGTATTCAAACTTCCCGTATACAGCTTCCCATCGCTCGGTTTCGGCTTTGGTATTGAGCAGGGGAAATTCAGCGCCCTGAATTACCGGAACATCGGTACGCTGGGCGATTTCCAGCATGCGCAGGGTATGTTGAGTCTCTTCCTTCACCCACTGGTCGCCACTGACGGTCGTGATTCCCAGGACGTCGAACTTCTCAGACTGCAGGAATACAAGTAAGGCCTGCTGATCGCTGGTACCCGGTCCGCGTGCATCCTGATCTACGATTATTTTGATCTTTTGTGCAGAAGCGGCCGGTACCAGGATCAAGCACAACAAAGATGCGAGGGCGATGACGTTTCCGACTCCGGACCATCATTCCTCCGCCGAACTGCAAGCAGGCTAAGCAGCTTAAGTATTAACTGGTCGATCCAGTTCTCGCTAAACAGAAAGGGCGCGGCGGGAAGCCGCGCCCACTCGTTTTGTGACTTACCCGTCCGCCTCCAAGCCGCCAGAACTTTCTAGAAACGAAGTTTCAGAGCGAATTGAATCAGTCGCGGATTGTTAACCGTTTGCGTAATTGCGCCGAATCCGAACCGAGCTGACATCGGCACCTGGGGTGAAGAATTGCGGATGGTTGAAGACGTTGAAAAACTCAGCCCGGAAATCAACCATCATGCCTTCTCGCCAGGGAAGAGGAAAGTGCTTGATGGCGGAGAAGTCGGTGTTCACGAATCCCGGTCCGTAGAGCGGTGTTCGTGAAGCATTTCCGAGTTTCCCGGGAGCCGCGGACGCGAAGCAGGAAGTGTTAAACCACGCCGTGATTTTCGGACTGCCCAGGTTCGGATCGCACACTTGATCTGGGCGGTTGATCTCCCGAACTGCTCTGGATGGCGGAACCTGACGCGTTGATGCTGTCGTCAATGAAGACCGGGAATCCTGACGTGATCTTTTCGATCACATCGACTTCCCAGTTCCCCAACACAGCGTTCACAGGGCCGCTCCAATTGCTGCCGAACGTCTTTCCCTTGCCGAAAGGCAGGTCATAGATCACGCTGGCCGTGAAATTGTGATTAAGCTGGATTTGAGAAAGAGCCCAGTCTGCCTTCCTCGTATTTGGAAGCGGAAAATAGGTAGCGCCCGAGGTGGTGCCAACGCCGTCAGGGAATCCGCTGTCGAAGTTCCGAGCGTAGGTATATCCAACCAGGACATAGAGGCCATGCCGAGCACTCTTGGTCTCCGCCTTGAACTGCAGCGAATCGTAGCGGGCGTCACCTTTGTCTCCGATGTTGGCGATGGTGGTGAAGGGGCCAAAAGGAGCCACCGGAACCCCGCAACCCAGGTGGTAGTTCGGATCGAAATTGGCACTCGTGGGATCGCAAGCCGTGGGCGATGAAACATTGAGGTTCAGGCCGTCAATCAGAATGTGATGGCTGCGTGAGCCGGCATATCCGGCGGTCAAGACAACATCGCCGGGAATTTGACGCTCCACGTTGAGATTGAACTGTTGCACCCTGCCCTGTTTAAAGTCCAGATTCTGGGATTGAATCGTTCCGGCAAAAGTGGCAAGGTCAGGCTCAGCTGTCAGGATTGGAGTAAATGCCTGCGACAGACCGCAACCAGGGGCTACACTTCCGAATGGGCAGAGGCCGGAGAAGTTGGCGGTTTCAGCAAAAAACGGTGGGTTCTCCCACAATCCTTGTCCTCCCTGGTTCCAGGAAGAATCGTGGAATATGGCGTAGCCTCCGCGGACGGCTGTGTTCTGGCTGCCGAATGGCTTCCAGGCAAAACCGATGCGAGGTTCAAGGGCAGTCTTGTCCATCTCGATGCCGACTCGACTGTCTGAGTTCACTCCTGGGATCAAGTAGTTGCATCCCGGAGGCGTGCCGCATCTGCTGTCGAAGTTAAAGTTAGCCTGGCGATTTTCCGCCTCCGTGATCGGAGTGACCAGTGCATAAGCCAAACCCAGGTTCAGGGTCAGGTTGCTGCTGACGCGCCAGTCGTCCTGTACATAGGGCCGATACATCTTCCAGCGGCGTCCTGTAGTCGCGCCCTGGAAAGTCTGATCATGGAGCGCGCCTCCGATCTGACCGATAAGCAGATCGGCGGTCGCGTCTCCGGTATAGCCGCCAAACATCAGCAGGAAGCCATCCTGGAATGAGTTGGTCAGCACATTCATCTGTTGAGCGCGTACCTGTCCACCGATTCGGATATTGTGCTTGCCCCGGTTCAGATCGAGGGAGTCGGAAATGTGGAACACATTGGTTCCACCCTGGAAGGGCGCGAAACCGCGATCGCCGAGTGACCAGTACCCGCCGAAGATGCTGGTGGTAGTCAGACCGCAACTTACGCAGTCCGTCTTTGATTGCGACAATCCCGGAGGAGCGCCAGGACAGCTACTGTCAAGATTCGCGCCCGCGATTCCGATCTTCGCCGATTCGCAGGTGCGATCACCAAAGGACAGAATGTGATTGAAGATTCGGTTGAAGCCGCCGCTTACCTGATTGACCGTGCGGTCCGAGAAGATGTGAGTCTCGGACAAGGCCACGTTCCGGCCATGGTTGGTGATGTTCTGGGTGCTGGCAAAAGCGCTGGGCGCGGCGAATCCCGGAGAACCGCCGGGGACAAAGTTCGTGGCCTGATCGTAGCTGAAGCGGGCGAATGCCGTGTCCTTGCTGGAGAAACTGTGATCCAGTCGGATATCAAATTTGCCTTCGTCGAGAGTTCTGACCGGCACGCTGGTGAAATTCACCCCCAGAGCAGGATCATTGATATTGGTGGTGGGATAGAAGCCGAGCATCGATGCGCCCGCAGGGTTGAACAAGGCTGCGGGAATGACGTTGCAGGTCACGCCCGGTACCTGCCCGCCGTTGGCATTGATCGGTTCGGATACTGGATTCGCGGAGGTTTCGGTTCCCGGAACGCACTGGAAGGTGGTCGGATCGGCACCTTGGGCGTATGGATTGGTGAGGTCCCCAAAGCTGGTGTTGGCGCCGCCGCGAGGCCTGCCAAAAGGATCGTTTCGGTAGTCTCCAGCTTTCATGGCCGCGGTTGGAATCAGACCTTGAAAAGGAGTGCCCTTACGTTGCCGCTTGCCCTCGTAGTCGAGGAAGAAGAACGTCTTGTCCTTCTTGATCGCCCCGCCGACTGCGCCACCAAACTGATTCAGGTTGAACTTCTCCTTGCTGGCAGCGAAGTAGCTGCTGGCGTCAAGAGAAGTGTTCCGGAAAAACTCGAATAGCGACCCATGAATCTGATTCGATCCTGATTTGGTTGTCACCAGAACGGTCGGACCTGCGCGAGTTCCATACTCCGCCGAGTAGTTATAGGTCAGAACCTTGAATTCCTGGATCGCGTCGATCGACGGCAGGATGGCGATGCCGCCGGCAGTCAGTTCGTTGTTGTCGTTGCCGTCGAAAAGCCAGTCGGTGCTCTGAGCACGCGAGCCGCCCACGGACAGGGAAAACGATCCGCGAGTAGACACCTCACTGCTGGGCCCGCCATTAAAGAAGCTGTTCGGATTGGTTTCCTGGGTAGTGCCGGGTGTAAGCGTGGCCAACTGCACGAAGTCGCGTCCGTTCAAGGGAAGTTGTGCGACCTGCTGCGAGGTGATCACCTGGCCAAGAGTCGGGTTCGTTGTCTGAACAGCCACCTCGGTCGCGCTGACTTCAACTGTCGAAGTCACCGAAGCCGGGGTAACGGTGAAATCCAGTTCGCGATGCTCGTCCACTTGCAGCCGAACGTCCTTCTGCTCGACCGGACCGAAGCCCTGAGAATCTACTCGAAGGGTGTAATCGCCAATCGGCATCAAGGGCATGAGGTAATGGCCGCTGTCGTCCGTCTTCGACTCGCGAGAGAAGCCTGTGCCTTGCGATGTGGCTTTTACAGTTGCGCCGGAGATAACCGAGCCCGTCTTATCCGTTACCGTTCCGGAAAAACTTCCACTGGCTTGGCCGTACAGAAGTGGGCAGATGGGAAATACAAGCGAACAGAAAACTACCAGCAGCGCTTTCTTGGTGAGCATCAGTGTTTCCCCCGTGCGATTCCGGCCCAGTAAAGATCGGAACGCGGCCTTTCCCCATGAACCTAAATCCCGATACGCGACGATACCGGGACATGAAGTCTACATTCAAGACTTATTCTGTCCTGCTTTTACCAAGTGTCGCGGTTGATTGAGTCTCGTCGTCGTCGCGGACAACCGAGTAGCTGGAATTAAAATTTCAACAGAATCTGATCGCAGAACGATACTGCCATCGCGCATCAAGTGTCAACCGCAACCATACAATGTGGGCGCGAGCGTCCGCGCTCGTGCGGCAGCGCACGGGCGCTGCAAAACCAATTTGTGACGCCTTCGCAAGACCGAGGACGCTTACGCTTCCATTTCGTTATCGACCATCGCCAGGGCCTGGTCGGTGGTGATGAATTTCGCGCCAAGCGCCTGAAGTTCCAATACGGCGCGATTCCCATCTTCGGACTTCAATGTCTCGATGGCGTCACTCACCACCGAAACTCGCCGCCCGCGGGCCAACAAACCCTTCGCCGCGAAACTCACGCAGTATTCGGTGACCACGCCAAACACGACGTACTCCGCCTCCGGATTCAGGCGAGCCAGCAACTTTTCGATATGGCGGCTTTGGAAAATATCGAGCGTCTGTTTTTCCAGAAGGATTTGCTGGAAAGCATAAACATCGGCCGGCAAGGCAGCTTCCGGTTCGTTTGGGACTGTGAAGACGCGATCGGTCAGCGCTTCTGGCACCATAGCGGCGCCGGCGGTTCCTTTCACGCAGTGTGGAGGAAAAATTGCGAACTCAGGGTCATCCTTAACGTGATAGCAGCCATGTGACACCAGAAAAACGTGTCCCTGGCGAGCGGCATTGGTTAGACGTCGAAGCTTTGGCAAAAGCTTTTCCGCCCCGGGTACGTAGAGCTTGCCGTGGGGCAGCATGAAATCCGCCTGCGTGTCGACTTCCCAGAAAATGAGGTTGCGAGATACCATACGTTCCGCTTGGTGATACGTTTTCGGATTGGAAAAACTGCAGGGCTGCAACCAACCTTATAACATTGTTTGCGGAACGGAAATCGTTCGCGGCTTTTCTCCAAGGAGATCCGCCTTATGGCGCAGGAAGAACCGCTCAAGAAAACGGCAAACCGACTTGTGATCCGCAACATTGGGCTGCTTCTGAGTGGTGATCTCGGGAAGCCGATCCTCGACGCCGATACAGTGGTGGCGGTTGACGGAAAAATTACCGCTGTCGGCAGACAGAAGGATTTTGATCTCAGCGGGGCAACCGTGACCATCGACGCCAAAGGCACGACCATGATGCCAGGATTGATTGACAGTCACGTGCATCCGGTTGCCGGAGACTGGACCCCTCGCCAGAATCAGATTGGCTGGATCGACAGTTATCTCCATGGCGGCGTTACCAGCATGATTTCCGCAGGTGAAGTGCATACTCCCGGCCGCCCGAAAGATGTCGTCGGTCTGAAGGCCATGGCAATTTTCGCGCAACGGGCATTCTCCGCGTTCCGCCCGGGTGGCGTGAAAATATATGCCGGCGCTCCGGTGATCGAGCACGGAATGGTTGAACAGGACTTCAAAGATCTGGCCGCCGCCGGCGTCACCATGCTGGGTGAAGTGGGTCTGGGAAGCGTGAAAGATGGAGAAACAGCCCGCCAGATGGTCGCGTGGGCACGCCAGGCTGGGATTCAGAGCACCATCCATACCGGCGGGCCTTCGATTCCGGGTTCAAGTTTAATCGACAAGGACATCGTGCTGGCAGCAGATGCCGATGTGATTGGCCATATCAACGGCGGCCATACCGCGTTACCCGACGATCAGATCGTTACATTGTGCGAGAAATCATCGCGGGCGTTGGAAGTCGTTCATAACGGCAATGAGCGGGCCGCGTTACTCACTTTGCGGACCGCAACAGAACTCAAACAACTGGACCGCGTGATCATTGGAACAGATTCGCCGGCCGGTTCAGGTGTACAACCGCTCGGCGTTCTCCGCATGATCTCACTGCTGGCTTCCCTCGGCGAGACGGCGGCCGAGGTCGCCATCTGTTTTGCCACCGGCAACACGGCGAAAATTAGAAAGCTCGATTGCGGAGTGATTTCTGTAGGTCGCGACGCCACCTTTGTAATGATCGACCGAGCCCAACATTCGGCGGGCAAGACGGTGCTGGAGAGTATTCGGCTCGGGGACTTGCCAGGAATCGGGATGGTGATCACGGACGGAATCGTAAGCGTGCAGCGCAGCCGCAACACGCCACCGGCAACATCAGCTCCGGAAATCGTTCAGAACTAATCAAACTCTAATTTCGCCTTTCCGTTACTTCAGTGACTGCCAGGTCACCGTTGAAGAAATGGCATTGTGCCGATAACTCGTAGACTGGGTGTATCGGAAAAACGCAACGCAGTAATCAGTAGGGCCGCCCAAACATTCCACCGGAGCGCACCCCACGCAAATCAGCAGACCTGAGATTTAATTCATGTACAGCGGCCGGGTAATAGTTCGCCACGTCATTCTCTCGGTCGCATTTCTTGTGCTGCATTTTGCCCTGAATCAGCCTCAAGTCATTCTCATCTCGCAGCTTGGTTCGGTAACCTGGTATCCGGCGGCGGGCTTGGTCCTGGCCATTCTGTTGGGCATCAACCCCTGGTACGCCCTGCTGGTCTGGTTCGCGGATGCACTTGCCGGAGCCTTGATCTATCACCAGTCTTTATTTTCCTTCGGAGAGACGTTCGGTTCGGTGGGAGTTGCCGCGTGCTACGCGACAGCGGCACACGTTTTACGTGGGCCTTTGCAAATTGATCTGGGGTTGAGACGTCGTCGCGACGTCGTGCGCTATGTCTTCGTCATGGCGATCGTGTCGACGGTGGCAACCGTCATTGGAGTGGCTTGCCTGATTGGCGATAAATCGATCGCCTGGGCTGACTTCTGGGGCGCTTCGTGGAGCTGGTTTTTGGGCGACGGAATTGGCATCATGGGAATCGCGCCATTCCTTTTGGTTCATGTGTGCCCGTGGGTGAGGAGGCAACTCTCGCCCGATTCCGCGGCGGCCCACAAGGAACGCGATCGTCCGCAGCGCAGAACTGCGCGTCTCAATCCGCTGGCTATTGCCGAGACCCTCGGCCAGGCTGCCGCGATCTTTGTAACCCTTTGGGTGATGTTCGGGCCCCGCTTCGGCTCTCGCCAGCTTTTCTACCTGAGCTTCGTCCCCATTATCTGGATTGCCATGCGGCAGGGAATTCGCCGCATCGTCACTGGTGTATTGGTGATGAACTTCGGCATGGTCATAGCCATGCATTTTTTCCCGCCCGCGGCAGGGGTTCCGTCCAAAGTCGGTCTTCTTATGCTCGTCATTTCCGCGGTCGGCCTGATCGTTGGCTCGGCGGTGAGTGAGCGCCATCGAAGTGCGCTGGATCTGCAGGCGCAGACAGCACACCTTAATTCGTTGATCGAAAATAGTCCGTTTGGAATCGTGGTGCTCGATCAGCAGGGCGCAGTCGAATTGACAAATCCTGCCTTCGATAGCCTGTTTGGATTCAGTCCGCGGGAAATCAGCGGCGGTGATCTTAGCAGGATATTCGTGCCCGCCGCCGGAACTGAATCCACTCTCTCAATCGAGAAGGTCATTTCAGGCGAGACTTTGCGCACTACGGCAAAACGCCGGCGCAAAGACGGAAACGTCCTCGACCTGGAGGTCCACGCAGTCCCATTGGTCTTGGATGGCCGGGTGCAGGGCTCTTACATGATCTACAAAGACATCTCTGAACAGATCAGGGCGTCTGAAGCCGAACGCCAGCACGCGCAGGTCCTGAATCAACTGGTTTCCGAGCTCCAACTACGAACCCAGCAGATGACTCTACTCAGCGAAATGGGTGACCTGCTGGAATGTTGCAGCACAACCCAGGAAGCTTGCTCGGTTGTGGCGCAGTCTCTTCAAAAACTTTTGCCGGACGCACTATCTGGAACTCTCTACCTGTTCAAGTCGTCACGCAACTTGTTGGAAGCCGCCATTCGTTGGGGCAACCCAAGTGTTTCTGAGGTCTTGTTCTCTCCCGATGCGTGCTGGAGTTTGCGTCGTGGCCAGCCCCACTGGAATGCCTTGGCTGGAGGCATCAATTGCGTTCATTTGAGCGAAGCAGCAGCCTGCAAATCTTTATGCGTTCCCATGGTTGGCCAGGGCGACACGCTGGGGATTTTGCACCTGGAATTTGCGGTCGGGGAGAATATCAAAACGGATTCGGACTCCGAGCGCCCGCAGGAGTCGCGGCAGCGACTTGCTGCCACGGTGGCAGGACAGATCGCGCTTTCGCTCGCCAGTCTTCGCCTGCGCGAAACCTTGCGAGACCAGTCCATCCGCGATCCACTGACTGGCCTCTTTAACCGGCGCTTCATGGAAGAGTCGCTGGAACGCGAGATGCAGCGTGCCATTCGCAAGAATCACCAGGTGTCAGTGCTGTTCATTGATCTCGATCATTTCAAACGTTTCAACGACACCTTCGGTCATGACGCGGGCGACTTCGTGCTGCGATCGGTTGCTGAACTATTCCGTAAAATTTTCCGGGTGGATGACGTGATCTGCCGTTACGGAGGAGAAGAATTCGGAATTATTTTGCCGGAATCGTCAGCAGAAAATGCAGCCATGCGTGCCAATGCTTTACGAAAGCAGATAAAGAAACTCGAATTGCAGTTCAAGAACAACACGCTGGGGACCGTAACCTTGTCAGTTGGAATCGCCAGTTTTCCAGAACACGGGAAAACGGCCGAGGAACTGTTGAAAACCGCGGATCAATGCCTGTACAAGTCAAAGTCCTCGGGTCGCGATATGGTGACGGTCGCCACATCCGAAAATCGTACCCGGGTGGTGGCTGACAATCCCGTCAACTAACCTGAAGCGCTTAGGGCAAGCCCAGCGATGCTGCAATAGTCTTCTTGTACTCTCGCGCTTTGACTAGGACTTCTGCCTCATTAATCGTCAGCAGCTTTCGATCGCGCATGACGGTGCGCCCTCCGATTACCACAGTCTTTACGTCGCTTCCTTTCAGTGCATAGGCAAGTTGAGCGTAGATGTCATACATCGGAACGGCATTCGGCTCCTCCAGGCTGATGAGAATGAGGTCCGCCTTTTTTCCCGCTTCGATGGATCCGATTTCTTTTTCCATATGCAACGCCCGGGCGCCGTCGATGGTTGCCATCTCGACCACGGCCTTCGCATTGAGTGCCAGGGGATCGAGTTTCGTGATTTTTGCCAGTTTCGCGGCCAGATCCATTTCTTCCATCAAATCAAGATCGTTGTTACTGCCCGCCGGCCCGTCGGTGCCCAGACCTACCGCTACGCCGGCAGTCCGCATATCTGCGACCGGCGACACGCCGCTGGCGATCATCATGTTGCTGGACGGATTGTGCACGCAGCCTACCTGTTTTTGCGCCAGAGTCTGCTCGTCGGCCGCATCCACGAAGATGCAATGCGCGGAGACGACGTCGGGACCCAGCAAACCAATCTTGTTCAGGTATTGAACCGGCGACATCCCATTGTTTTTCAGGCTGTCTTCCCATTCCTTCTTCATCTCCGAGGTATGAATGAGGATGGGCGCGTGATACTTTCGCGCCAGAGTTGCGGCATCCTGCAAAGTTTTCTGGGAACAGGTATAGATCGAATGCGGTGCCGCTGCGGCGTGAATCAAAGGATCGCCCTGCCACTTCTTCAGAAACTTTTCCGTGTAGACGATCATTTCGGCTTCGGTTTTGTTGTCGGGCGCGGGAAAGTCGATCCAGGTTTCGCCCAGCACACCGCGCATGCCCGCCGCTTTGGTTTCTTCGGCAACAGCATCTTCGAAGTAGTACATATCGGCAAAGGTCGTGACGCCTCCGCGGATTTGTTCGGCTGCGGCCAGGCGCGTCCCCCAGCGCACGAACTCTTCGTTTACGTTTTTCGCCTCCGCTGGGAAAATATATTTGTACAGCCAGTCGTTAAGGGTCACATCGTCGTGCAGGCCACGGAAAAGCGTCATCGGAACATGTGTGTGGCCATTGACGAATCCGGGAAGAATGAGTGAGTTCCTCCCGTCGATGGTTTGTGACGCAGCGTACCTGGCTTCCAGAGCGGCCCTGGGGCCGACCGCGAGAATAACGTCGCCCTTAACTGCAACGGCGCCGTCGTCCACGATGGTGCGGGCGCCGTCCATGGTGACAACGGTGCCGCCGGTGATGAGCAGATCGATTTTGTCTCTCTGTGTCTGGGACGAGATGTTTGAGCAAGCTAAAAACACAAACGCAAGAAAACCTAATAAGAAGCGGCGAAGAATCATCAATTACCCCGGTCGGCGAAAGCCGAAAGTGTTGAAGAGAGATTTGTGTAGCGCCGCCGTCCCGGCGGCTGTCCGGAGGGTCCCGCCCTCCGAGAACAGATAAGCGATCAAAGAAAGCGAATCAGCAAATATTCTCTAGCTTCTCAGCGAAGGCCGTCTTCTCCCTTGATTTCCGCTTTGGTCAACCCTCCAACTCGCGCCAGGGGACGGCCACTGTCTGTCACCGCTACCGCGACCATGATTTCGTTAGCGCGCGGAGCATCGTTGATTCTCACTTCCATACCGTCAAAATGACTGCGGACGAAAGCCGCATCTTTATGGCCGAGCGGAATATCAAGCACAATACCCAAGCCGCCGCGTTTCTTGGAAGATGGGATCAGGGCTGCTCCCTTACCCAAAACTTTGCGTACCGGCGCCCCCAGCTTGGGATGAAGAATTGCCGCTGCATGTTCCAGTTCTCCATTTTCACCCACCGCCGCAGCTTTTCCATAACTCTCCACCTTATTCGCGGGAATGCCGAGAGCCGCGACCGCACGCAGCGTGAGCAGTTCGCCAAGTTCCTCGCCAATCGCCACCAACTCGGAAAGATCTTCGACATACTTTCCGGCAGCGGGATTCTCGATTACCGCTACCGCCGCAGCGCGTCGAGTCGGCGGATCGACGGCCCGGCCCATCTCCGTTCGCGTTTCTTCGACAAACGTCGCAATCTTGCGAATGCTGGCTTTCATCTCAGCCCGTCCTCTCCTTTTATCTCAGAAGCCTTCAGGCCGCCTACGCGGGCATGAACCCGCGGCCCGGTAGTCATCACCAGTGCCAGCAGAATTTCATCGGCACGCGGAGAATCGGCGAGACCGACTTCCATGGCATCGAAATGACTTCGCACATACGAAGCATTGATGTGGGTAATCGGTACGTCGAGCCGCGTGCCAGGGCCGCCAACTTTCTTGGTGGAAGCCACGATGGCTTTTGCATTCCCCAGAATTTCACGCATCGCGTAGCCGCCGGGCACATGCCACAGAGCGCCATGCTCGATTTCTCCCGCGGAGCCTACGATCGCGCCCTTACCATAGCCCTCGATAATTTTAGGGTCTCCACCCAGCGCCGCGACTAAAGAACGAGCCATCTCCAGGCCCAGCGGTTTCAGATCTTCCATGAATCCAGAAATTTCTGTGACGTAGCGGCCTGCGAAAGGATTGCGGATGACCGCCAGCGCAGCCGCACGGCGCAAAGGCGTCGACGCCACTGGCCCTCCCTCGTGGAAGATTTCTTCCACGGCGGTAAATTTCTTGCGTACCTCGACTTCAGGCATGAACCAGGTTCCTGCTTTCTGTAAGAACGCTTCTCGACGTTTCCGGTTTCACCACACGAGTTTCGTGACACAGATGAAGCGCTGCGGAGCGGATGAGCCCTCGAGCCAAAAGTGAACGCGCGACTTTGGCGCCCGAACTAAGCGCAGCGCTTATCTCGGACGAAGACAACTCGCCTACTGCCTGCGTTATCAGCCGATCGCCCAGATCGGTATCAGGTGCCAGATCGCACGCGGGAACCCGCACGATCTTCGAATGTCCCGGCAGATCAACCGCGTTAGCGACAATGGTCGCGGCGGCGTCTGCCATCGACGCGTTGTCTGCGAGAATCGTAACGGCATCGGCAATTCCGAGTGAGAAACTGCGGCCGCGCCAGCCGCTGGTCGCGACGCCTCGTACCGGCTGGCTCGATTCCAGTGTTGCAGTTCCAGCGAGTGAGAGCCGGTCGGGGCGCTCGATCATCCCCACGACAAAATGCTCGCCGGGTGCGAGATGTAAAGCAATGTCTCCACCATTGTTCACGTAAGCACGCTTTAGCTCGGCAGCGCCAGTCATCGCGTCCAGAATGTCCTCCGCCACCGCACCCGCCACTGCGGCCATGGGCGTAATAAAAGTCTGGTCACAATAAGGCAGAACCGCAGCCAGCATGCGTTTTGCGATTGCTCCGGAAGGAAGTGTGCCGCCGATCTGCGCACGCTGGCGGAGGAAGTTGAGTTCGCCGCAGAGTTCATCCAGCACATGGACGAATCGATCGGATGCAGCCCGATAAGAGGCAGCTATGGCGCTCATCTCTCCGAAGGCTTCTACGATCAAATCAATCGGGCCATCATGAAGATGAAGCCGGCGGCCATCTTCCAATAGTCTTACCTGTGCACGCGTGTTCATGCGTTGACTCATCAACGATCGGCTCATCCCTCCGACCCAGTATCCGCCTTCGGATCTGACCGCGAAGAATCTGTTGTCGCCAATGGCCAGGGATTATTTGGATCCGCCGCGAGTCGCCGCCGGCTCTCATCCATGATCAAATCCAGTGGGCGGACGTGATCCATGTACCCGCCCAGAGCGGCGTAATCCTTAATCTTCAAGGTGAACTCTATCGGTGCAACCAGCGCGGGCGTAGGCACATAGCCAAATGCATGCTCGGGCATACGAGTGACATCGACCATGAAGGTGATACCACCACCCGGCCATACGTAAACCGGCGCGCCGCCACAAGTCACTCGCGTTAAGGCGTCCCGCACCGAGTGCGTAAGCCTTACTGGATTTTCCGTGACTCCGGCCCGCAACGATCCCCCGGCTCCTGCCATGAAGAGGACGGTGCACAGGGCAGGCTCGCAGTTTTCTTTTATACGGACGACAGATTCACTCAGCGCCGGCGGCAAGTCTTTTTCCACCGGGCGCAGAGCTTCATCGAGTTCGAAGTAGGCGTAGTGTTCGCCAGTGGTGCTCACCATCAGCAGGCGCAATGCCGGCCAGGCGAACTTTGGATTGAAATCCTGCAGAATCGAAAGGGGATCCTCGATATTAGTGCCGCCCCAGGCGGTGCCCGGCTCAGCCACGCGAAAATAACGCCCGGGTGTGGATCGCTGGCCCTTTCATCTTGATGCCGGTCTCTCGCACTCCCAGTAACTTTCCTGCCTGGTGCTCGGAGAGAACGCCGGTGATGTGATCGTCCACCACAACCACTTCATCAACTTTTCCGAACCACTGTTTGGCGAACATGCCGATGGTGGCCGATCCGCAGCCCACTCGCATCCGCTCTTCCTGCAGACCATCGACCACCGGCGCTTTCCCAGCCTGAACCGTTACGGTGGCGCCACCGTCAATCACAAGTTCCACCGGCTTGCGGTCGCAGAGGTTCAGCAGCGTATCGCAAGTCACCGTACCTTCCCTGCGGCTGCCTCCAGTCAGGTGGCGGACGCCTCCGAGCGAAAGCATTTGTGAACCGTATTCACTGGTGGTGACGTGTCCGACCGCCTCTCCTTGGGCGCGCACAAGATTTGTTTCCGGACCAAGATGACGGTCGGTATCGATTTTCACTTTGACGCCGCAGTAACTGAAAATTCCCTCCGTGACCACTGTCACCATATCCACGCCGTGCACGCTTGAAGAGATGATGAATGGAGCCGGCTTGTAGTCAGGATACGTAGTCCCCGCTCCAATGGCGGTCACGAAATTCTCCGGCCCGGTCACAATGCTGCCATCCCACTCGCGATCGCGATCAAGGAAGGGAACTACTGAATCGCCCCGAGATACGGCGCGATCCAGGACCACGTGGGGATCGATGCGTATCAGTTGTCCATTGTCGTTGGCGTAGCGATCACACGCTCCCGTCCTTCCCGGCTTGATGTAACACAGAACCGGGCAGGCATCGCATCGGATGGCGTCGTCTTCAATCACGTTTTGGTTCCGTTTGTCCGGATGGACTCGAATCGAACTCGATTTTCTTTCGGATTGCCGCTCGAAGTCGGTCAGGCGTTGCCGGAACGCGCCGGATGCGCACGCCGGTGGCATCGTGAATTGCGTTCAAGATGGCAGGAGCGGTCGGAATGACCGCCTGTTCACCGATGCCTTTCGCTCCGAACGGACCGACTGGACGAAGGATCTTCGATGAGAATCGATTCCACCGGCGGCATGTCGCCGGCGGAGGGTATCAGATAGTCGTGAAGGTTCTCGCCTTTGCCGGGAAAAAATTCCTCCATCAACGCCATTCCCAGGCCTTGCGCCGCACCGCCCTCGATCTGTCCTTCGATCAATGTGGGATTAATCGCCCGGCCCACGTCGTGGGCCGCGGTGATTTTCAACACACGCACCGTGCCCAGTTCCATATCGACTGCAATCTCGGCCAGATGCGCGCCAAATCCGAAAACTGCATAAGGAATGCCCTGGCCATTTTCATCCAACGGGCTGGTGGGAGGATCGAATGTCGCCTCCCCAGTGAGCACGTAGCCGTTCTTGTCCAGGGGCAGCTGGCGTAAATCAATGATCTTTCGCTTTCCATCTTTCTCAATCGCGATGGAATCATTTTGGAATTCGATCGCGTCACACTCACATGCATTCATCAGTTGCTGGATCGTCGCGGCGCAATGCTCGTACCAGCCATTTGAGCGGCCTTGCCAGTGACAAAAGTCTGTCGTGACGCCGAGGTCTTGCCGGCAGTCCGGCGTGATCGATGTATCGCCGGAGACGAGATCAAACCGCTCGATCGGGCAGCCAAGCGCGTCCGCGCAAATCTGGGTAACGATAGTATTCGATCCCTGCCCGATATCGATCGCGCCCTGATGAAGTGCCACCCGGCCGTCTCTCTTCAACCCGACGCGAATGGTCGAGGGGTTGGGAAGTGAAGTATTGCCGCACCCGTACCACATTCCCGCGACTCCCACCCCGCGGCGAATCGGTCCCGTAGCTCTGCGCGTTGATGTGCTGCCGCTTCGGTTCTGGCGGCGTCCCATCTGGGCTTCAGCGCTTCGAAACAGGCGCGCATGCCCACGCCTTCTCCAAGAACCTGGCCCGGTGACGGTCGGAGTATCGTTGGTAAGCGCATTGAGAATGCGGAATTCCAGCGGATCGAAATTCAATTGCTCGGCCAGATCATCGTACAGTTGTTCCTGCGCGATTGCGGTTTGCGGAACTCCGAAGCCGCGAAACGCTCCGGCCGGTACCAGGTGAGTGTGCACGGCCCGGGTAAGCGCGCGGTAATGCGGAACGTAGTAAGGACCCGAAGCGTGCACGGGCACGCGGGCAGCCACCGTCGGTCCCCAGGAAGAATAGGCGCCGGTGTTGAAGTCGGCGGCGAAATCCATCGCGGTCATTTTTCCGTCGCGATTTGCTCCCGCGCGCAGACGAATCTGAGATGGATGCCTCTTGGTGGTCGAGAGAATCGATTCCGAACGCGAATAAACCATGCGGACGGTTTGGCCAAGATGCCAGGCTGCCAGCGCCAGAAACGGTTGTACCGAAAGATCAAGTTTGGCGCCAAATCCCCCGCCTACTGCGGTGGGAATAATACGAACCGCCTCGGGAGCGATCCCAAGAATCTTCGCGATGTCGGCGCGATCCATGTACGGCGCCTGGGTGCACGCCTGAATCTCGATCGTGTCGTTTACCCGGCGGGCAAAGCCGGCTTCAGGCTCGATGTAGGCGTGTTCGATAAATCCGCTCTCATATTCGCCTTCTACAACAACATCCGATTCCGCCAACGCTTTTTCCACGTCGCCACGGACAACCCGGCCTCGCACCAGCACGTTCTCTTCACGGTTGACATGGATACGTTCAGCGTCGCTGGCGAGCGCCGAAGCAATGGTGGTTAAAGATGGAAGCTCTTCCCACGTCACCGGAAACCGGCTGAGGTCCAGTTCTTCGATTGCTCTGGCCTCGCCCACGATCGCCGCGACAGCCTCTCCTCGAAACCGGGTTTCGGTCTCCGCAAATACTGGCTGGTCGGCAAACCGCGGGATTACACCGTAACAATTCTCTCCGGGAACATCTCGCGCGGTTAAAACACGGCAGACCCCTGGGTTCGCATCGACAAACGATGGCAGATCTCCGAAGGAAAATCGAGCGTGCGAATACGGACTGCGGATGGCGCGAACCGCCAACGCACCGGCAGGAATTTCATCAGCACCGAAAATGTCCGAGCCATTTACTTTGTTCTGGCCGTCCAGGCGCACCATGCGTGTGCCCACTGCATTGCCCGCGCGCTGGCGCCGGATCCGCAAGTTCGCCAGAACAAGCTCTCTGGACGGCCGTAATAATTTTGCGGTAGCCAGTGCAGCGGCACAACACTCCGCCGATCGCATCCATGACCGCGCTTTCGCTGGGCGCGGCATCGTGCTCAAGCAGCGCTGTCGCCGATACCAGCATTCCCGGGGTGCAGGCGCCGCATTGCGCAGCTCCGTTTTCCAGGAATGATTTTTGCAGCCGATCGTAAAGCGGCGCACGTAGGGCGAGACCTTCAACCGTGGTGACTTCCTGTCCCTCAATCTGGGCGATGGCGATGAGGCAGGAACACACAGGCTTGCCATCGAGTAAAACTGTGCAGGCGCCGCAGTCTCCGGCATCGCATCCGATTTTGGTGCCGGTTAGTCCCAGTCTTTCCCGCAGAACCCTCGAAAGCCGCTCTGCCGGAGCTACCGCCACGGTAACTTTTTCCCCATTCACCACGAATGCAGTCGAAGTTAGCTGTTCAGAAGCGGAGGCAGGAGAGGTCGTGGTGACCATTCAGCGACTCTCCATGCTGAAATCGAGGGCGCGACTGATCAGAGTCAAAGCGGCGTCATTGCGGTAAATTGCAGTGCCGCGAAGGTCATCGATGGGTGTGAGTTGTTCGAGATGCCGGGTGGATGCGATCGCGCCCAGTCCTGCGCGCGCTGGCGCGCCGATGAGGGCTTGCTCCAGCGCCTTCAGTCGTTGCGCAACCGCAGAACAAGATCCGACGGCAACCCGGGCATCCGCCACCAGGCCGTCGGTGTTTTTCTTGATCACAACCGCGACCATCGCAATCGAAATTACCAGGTAGCGGCGGGCGCCGAGTTTGAGAAAAACCGAGTCGGCATCATCAATTTCGCGGGGAATGATTACGCTTACCAGTATTTCGTCGGGCCGTTTCAGGGTTCGCCGGTTACCCACGATGAATTCTGCAAGCGGCAGTCGGCGAGTGCCAGACACTGAGGCAAGTTCGACTTCCGCATTGAGCGCGAGCAACGGGGGAACGCTGTCGGCGGCGGGAGAAGCGTTACAAATATTTCCGGCTACGGTGCCGCGATTCTGGATCTGTATACCGCCGATCTCCCGCGCGGCGGCTTTCAAAGCGTCGAAGCAGCGGGGCAGTGGCGCAGCCACCACTTCACTCCAGGTGGTTAGTCCGCCGATACGGGTACAAGCTCGGTCTGAGGTGATCCCACGAATTTCATTGAGCCCGGAGATATCAACAATACGATCCGGGGCAGGCCGCTCACCGAGGGACGGAAAAAAGTCTGTGCCCCCCGACAAAATCTGACCGCCATGAGAAACCAGCACGTGAACCGCTTCGTTGAGTGTTCTGGGCCGGAAGTACAAGCAGTGGTCCCCCGCGGCAAGCGCCGGAAGCCTCGATGCGAGGCCTTGGGGTCAAGTTCTATACGATCACTCGTGCTTTGTACAGGCCACAGATGCGATGATGCGGATTCCGGTTTCGGCTACTTCGCCGGGACAAACACCATGCAAACCGGAGCGGGCAAAGACACCGATTGCCCGGTTGCCGAAAGGCGCCCGGTCTTGCGGTTGATTTTGAATATCAAGACGTTGTTCGAATCCTGGTTCACAGATAGCAGCCATGAACCGGTCGGATCGAGGCCGATATATCGCGGACGCTTCCCTGTAGGGACGATCTCGAGCAATGCGGGGACGCCGGTTTTAGAGTTGGTCGAAAACACCGCAATACTGTCGTATCCCCGATTCGATACATACAGAAACTTTCCCGATGGATGCATCATGATCTCAGCTGCATAGCTGATGCCGGAAAAGTCATGGGGAAGGGCGGAAATTATTCCGGCTTCCTTCAGTACACCGCTGGCCGCGTCAAAAGAATAGGTCGCCACGGAAGAAAGTAGTTCGCCAACTACGTATACCAATTTTCCGTCAGGACTGAACACCAGGTGCCTTGGACCGAAGCCAGGCCGCGTGTGCGTGATCATGGGATCTGCTCCCAGTGCGCCTTTTCCGGCTTCGAAAGGATAGACCGCCACCTGATCGATTCCCAGGTCGTTGACCAGCGCAAAACGATTGTCAGGCGACATTACGGCCTCGTGAACATGAGGTCCTTTTTGCCATTGGGGGTCAACGCCCACGCCATGGTGCCGCACCAGCGACGAAAGCTCTGCCACACGTCCCTCGTTCGAAATCGGAAAAACCGCCAAGCTTCCAAGTGTGTAGTGCGAAACCAGAGCAAACTTGCCAGTGCGATCGAGCGCAATGTGCGCCGGGCCAGGATCGTGTGACGATACTTGATTCAAAAGCGAGAGCTTGCCCGTCGCGGAATCGATCGAAAAAGCGCTGACGGCACCGGCGGGTTGGCCTTGATAGGTCTCAAGTTCGTTGACCGCGTACAGAAAACGCCCGCTCGAATCCACCGTCAAAAAAGAAGGATTCTCCGTCTCAGTTGCGGCTCCGGTAGGGGAGAGTGTGCCGGTTTTGGCGTCGAAACGGTATGGATAGATACCTTTTCCGCCATGATCCGTGTATGTGCCGATATAAACCAGATATTTGCCTTTACCCGCCGCTGCGGCGGCGATTGGAGTAAGGCAAGTAAGCAGCCGTAACACGAGCGCGATGGCGAACATCATGATTCTTCGACGCCGCCGGTTCGTCAGGTTCATGAATTTCCTTCAACGAGTTAATCTAACCCGGCCGCATCTACGACACAACGGAAGCCGATGGTTCCCGAGCGGTCGCGGCCAGGAGACATCAGCAGATATTTCTGATGTTCATCCAGACGATAAGTCTGCGGAAAATACCAGATCGAGCCGGTCGGCTGGTAAGCTGCGCCGCCGCGAACGATGGCAGCGCGCGTATGCGGATCGCGATATTCGTCGGTCCATTGCGAAACGCTGCCCTCAAGGGCGAGCACGCCGTAGGGGCTGGCCCCCAGAGGAAACCTGTCCACTTTGCTAAGCGGCGTCATAGTGCGGCCGCGATCAGACGCCGGCACCGCATCTTGTTTCCACTCCATACCCCAGGGATAGATGCGGCCGTCCCCCGATTGCGCAGCAAATTGCCACTCCCATTCGTGCGGCAATCGTTTGTCTGCCCACTTGGCATAGGCCCGGGCGTCTTCGATAGAGACCCACGTGACGGGCGCCTCCTCCGTGCCCGCAGGATAGGTTCCATTTTTCCAGTCGCGCAGAAAGTTGTGATCGTCCCGGGGCCGATAGTTTGTGGCGTCGATGAATTTTTTGAACTCAACGTTGGTCACCGGCGTGTGATCGACGAAAAAAGGCGTTATGTGAACGCGGTGACGGTGCGAACGTCGTGCAATGTCTTCCCACGGATATTGAACATCGACTCCCGGATCGTTTCCACCCTCGATCTCGATGCCGCGTACCTGAAAGTCGTAGTCGCCGCCGGGGATGCGAATCATTCCTGGCGGCGCAGCTTGAGCCTTGGCCGTCGCCGGAATGTCCACAATTTTTTGTGTCACCGGCTTCCAGTCTCTCGGATAAGTTGCGAGCGGTCGCTTCGAGCGCGCCTCCATGTAGGTCAAAAGCTCTTTGACTGGACCGTTGGCGGGCTGATCTGTCGCCACAATGGCGCCATAACCCAATCCTTCAATCGCCAGACTGAGAATGGCTTCATTACCGTGAACGGCGGGAACAAGTTCTGTGCCATGCCATAAATCGTAATAATGCATTCCGGCGTGATAAGCCAGGCGAAGCTGCTCGCCTGTGCTGTCGTACTCATTGCGATTGACGACGGTCCACAGTGTGCTGTTTGCCGCTGGGAATTTGCTGGCGAAAACGCCAGCCTGCAAAGTTTCGGCGTGAGGCTCCCAGTCCCCGCTGCGAAGGTTTTCGGCAAAAACCCGTTCAATTCGAGTGATCCGAAGAATGGTCTCAGCATCGTGCGAAGTTGTGCCGTACCAGAAGCCCCACAGATTGTCTAAAGTAGCGTAGCCCTGTCCGTTGAAGAAGGCGTGCTGCAGGCTGTCAGTCTTGTCACGGGTGAAGCGGTCGGTCACATTCACCACGTGCCGCGGCTCGAACCACTTGCTCCGGCTTACCATCGGGATGAATGGATATTCCTTGCCCTCCCAGGTCACCCAATCGTTCCAGCCGATATTGGACCAGGCCAGGGTTTCGTCGCGAATGTCGAATTGCGGCTCCAGCGCTAGAGGATGCCCAAGCGCGTCAGACGCGCTTCGAAAGGGCGCGGGGATGCTTTCGAGCGTGTCGAAGTTGATGCCGTCGGCGCCGATTTCCTTCAGCAGTTGTGAAATTGCTACCCACGGAAATGTGCCCTCCTCGCGCGTGCCGCTGTCCCAGGCGATGATGGGAAAAAATACTTTCACTCCACGGCGATGAAACTTTTCGACCATCTGGCGAAGTCCCACCACTCCGCCTGGCAGATCACGCAAAAGATCGAACTGGTTGCGGTCGTCAACCCCAAGGTTGGGATACACGTGCCAAATCAGCACGGCGTCGATCGGCCCCATGCGGCTTTCGGTCTCATCAAGAAAACGATCGACAGTGTATTCCCCGGCATCTGGATTGTAGAAAGACCGGTCCCATATCAGCAGTTGCACTTGCGAAAAGACATGCTGAGTCCAAGCCAGCTCCGGGCGATCGTACTGTGAGCTATCGTAACGAAGGCGTGTGCTGCGTTCGGCTCGCCAAGCCTTCAGGCCAGCCCGCCAGGCTTCGGCTTCGGCCGGAGAGAGCGGCCCGGGAAAGAAGACCTCCCCAGGCGCTGGAGGTTCGCCCAGAGTCATCACCCCGGTGGGAGAGATGAGTGCATGACGAGGCTTCCACTCATCGGCTAAACAAACGCTCGCCGCCAGGACCGCCCACACCAACACGACAGAAAATCGGCAACGAGAGAGAAAGGAATGCTTCATGCGGGCCCCCGGGGTTCGATCAACATCAGTACATGATCGTTTTGGTCAGATGATGCGGCCACCATGTCGTGTGATAGTGAGTCCACAGTCGGGCGTCAATTTGCGGGATGATGATCTGTCGGTCTTTGGGACGAATGTCGTTGATCGCTTCGCAGAGCAGAGCTGTGGCGTAAATGCAGTGTGCCCGTATCTCAACTTCCTGCCGGCTGTCCCGCGGAATGAGCTGGTAGCTATTGATCGCGTGCTCAAGTTCGTCTGAATAACTCATGATTCCCATCAACCGCAATCCCGCGGGAACGATGTAGTCCGCGAATGCGGTCATCTTGTTTACATCATCAAGCACGAACTGGTTATTTTTTCTCAACGCGTTATAGACGAACCAGATTCCCAGTTGCGGCAGTTTGTAGAGCTTGATCACCGCGCCGTCATACGGGCTGACGTCGTTAAAGCGGGGAAATTCTTTCACCAGGCGTTCGATGATTCCATTACCGTTGTCATAGAGGCGGGGAGGGCAGGATTTTAAAAAGTTGTGAAACCGGCCCTCATATTTATCCGCCAGAACCGCGCCTACCTGGTGCCAGACCTCCATCTTTTCGTCGAGCATGGGCAGTTCGATGTTGGCGGCGAAAATTCGTTCAAGCTCGGGACGGGTTACCTGGGCAAGGAATTTTCCGTCCAGGATTGGAACCCCGCTATCCAAAGCACGCTTCATGGACGCGAACAATCCGTCTGAATCCGACCAGTGCCGGCCCGCATAATCCACCTGGAACTTCACGTGAGTTGAGAAGTCGGTGAAGGCCGTGTCTACGCAATCGGCGGTGAGAATGAAGTCGATTACGTCGTCTGACCTGCCTGCTCCCATATCGAAGGGCAACTGATAGTCCGGCATGGGGAGTTCTTCGTACGCCATCCAGTTGGCTACTTCAACAACTTTGTTCACGTTGGTGCGAACATCTCGAGAGTGCTCAATCACCGGATGCAGGCTATCCAGCACCGGGCTGCCGGCGAGTTTCGGCCAGCGCACTGCCTCGGTCCCCGCATACGCGCCCGCTGTCTTCGAGAATGTTGTCATTGCTCCCACGGCTCCGAGAGTGGCTACGGTTCCGATAAATTGACGTCGATCCGGATTTCCCAATGGCATCCTCTTAGATTCGAGTCTGTGAATTCAAAGTCGAACTATCCGTTTGCATGCGCCACCAGCAGGATGGCCAGGGCGTAGAAGACGAACATAAAAACCAGGTAGAGCTTGGCTTGGGTACCTGAACCGTTGAATTCTTTCCATGCGAGGACGCCCCAGAGTGCTGCGACCATGGGTGCTGACTGGCCGATGGCATAAGAAATCGCCACCCCGGTAAAGCTGGCAGCGACTAGATTGAACACCATGCCCAGGCCCCAGATAAATCCGCCGAGAAGTCCAAGAATATGGCCGGAGGGTGGCCCGCTGAAATAACCGCTGAAACTGACCGGCTCTCCCACCAGCGGCTTTTTCATAAAATAAACGTTCCAGATCGAGCACGAGAGCAACGCTCCCAGCGTGAGAAAAACAGCAACGCTGTAAGGCCCCAGGGGATTGCCGTGAGTCATTGCGCGAGTGACGAACGGCGCCCAAAGTCCCATCAGGATTCCGGAAACCACGCAGGTCACGATGCTTTTCTTCGAAATCGAACGTCCTGCATTAACCAGGCTTCCGTAAGCTTTACCGTCGAGGATTACGGCAATTACCGCGCAGGCAACGCCCGCCGCCAGTAGGCCAAGATTGCCCCTGGGCTGCAGGGCGTAACTGGAAACTACTCCCACCACCAGGGCGATTCCGATGGAAACCGGAAAGGCGACGGCCAGCCCGGCCATGTCGATTCCCGCCACCAGCAACAGGTTCGCCAGGTTAAAGATGGCACCTGCGATCAGCATATAAACAATGTTGGAGCCATCGGCAGAACGGACATTATTCAGGAAACTATTGGGATCGCTCGACGAAGTGTTGCCCATGGTGAAGGCGAGAATCAGCGAGATGATGAAAATCCCCAGCGCGTAGTCCCAGTAAAAAAGCTCGAAGCGATAGTTCTTTACGCCCTTGAAAGTGTTGGCCCACGAGCCCCAACAAACGGCGCTCGTGATCATCATCAGTAGCGCGATTTCCAGACTGTGTGGCGTGTACATGTGGTTCTCCTCGAGATTCGCCTGCTACTTGCCTTTAATTCTGGAAACATAGAGCTGCAGAAAACGGTCAGCTTCGACGTCGACGCAGACTTTGGCGTTCGGCGCGACTTTGTCAACGCCCTCGATCGAATAATGATCTCCATGAAGCACGTTGCGCTCGTTGAACCCGTGCCGGTTGGCAACCGTCTCGCCTCGAGTGAAGTCCCCGCGAGTCTCGACGTCGATGTGCATCTCCGGGGCTTTCACCAGGCTGGGGTCAATGGCCACACCAACTGCGAGCGGATCGTACATGGGTGTACCCGGCGATCCGAACTTCGCGGAAAGATCGATCAGATATTTTCCTACCGCATAAATGAAGTCGTTGATCGGCCCGTGAGTCTGGTGCAGTTGATCCAGATATTTTTGCGAAAAAAGGGTTTTGTCGCCGACATCGAGCCCGACCATGGTCAAGGGCCAGCCCGCCTGGAAGACGATCTGCGCGGCTTCGGGATCGTTATAAATGTTGGCTTCAGCCGACGCGTTCACGTTTCCGCCCGTGATCGAACCTCCCATGATGACGACCTCCTTGACCAACGGAACAATGCTGGGGTCTTTGAGGACGGCGAGGGCAATATTGGTCAGCGGTCCCACCGGCACCAGGGTAATTTCTCCGGGTGCGGCGTGCACCATTTGGATGATCAGGTCGGGTCCAAAGTGCGAGTCTACTTTGCACTTGCTGGCCGGCAACTCGACATTGCCCAGACCATTTTTACCGTGCCAGAACTCCGCCGTGATGAGTTTTTGAAAGAGTGGATGTTGCGCTCCGGCCGCCACCGGAATATCGCAACGGTTGGCCAGAGAAATCATGCGCAGGGCGTTATCCAAACCTTGGCTGGCAGTCACGTTTCCCGGGACTACCGTGATGGCACGAACGTCCAGTTCCGGCGAATTCAGCGCCAGCATCAGTGCCAACGCATCGTCGGTTCCAGGATCGGTATCGAAGATGATCTTCTTTCCGGCAGCGGCGGCAGGAGTTACGCTCGCCAGAAAAATGAATACTAGAACGATGAGTGAAAGGGCACGGGGGCTTGAAAATATCCGATGTTTCAGAATGGTTTTCTCCAATAGAGCAGCGTCGTAGCCTAGCTTTCAACTCGAAATGCTGTCAAGGTAAACCGCGTCCCGGGCGCAAAGTACTGCGTGAAGTTTATGATCGAGGGCGCGGAAAATGACTACTCGTCACCGGCTTGGACAGTGTACTCTTTCGTGCGCGAGTGCCGTACAATTACGGCAGCGTGGGTTTGGCATCGGTGGTCCTAACCATGAATTCTTATAAATAACTTTTCTATGTCTATCCGGAATCCAACCAACTCGAGCCTGACCAGCGGCGTAAGCGACTCCACTGGTTTAGACGCGCTTGCTCGAGACTCGAACGATTCTATCGCCATGCTCGGGGGGCGTCCGCTGGTATCGAACCACGGCATTCCTCTCAACCTGGATTGGGTACAGCAGGTGCGGGTCAATACCAGCGCCGTAGAGCGCCGTGCTCAAAGTCATGTAGCTCGGCGGACGGTAAAAAAAGACTGGCAGGCCGCCTGGCTGCTGCGCGCCGTCACCTGCATGGACCTGACCACGCTTTCTGGCGATGACACCCACGAGCGTGTTCGCCGGCTTTGCGCCAAGGCGCGGCATCCCATTCAGGATGATTTGGTCAAGCGTCTCGGAATTGCGGAACTCGATATCAAGGTGGCGACCGTTTGCGTCTATCACACGTTTGTGGAAACCGCGGTTCGAGCGCTGGAAGGTAGCGGGGTGGGGGTTGCGGCAGTGTCCACCGGTTTTCCCGCAGGATTGTCTCCTCTTTCCGAACGTGTAGCCGAGATACGCCGTTCCGTAGAAGCCGGAGCCAACGACATCGACGTGGTGATCACCCGTGCCCACGTATTCGGCGCCCGCTGGCAGGCTCTTTACGACGAAATTTCAGCGTTTAAACAAGCCTGCGGGCCGGCTCACATGAAAGTGATTCTCGGCACCGGCGATTTGCTCACCCTGCGCAATGTGGCTCGCGCCAGTTTCGTGGCCATGATGGCGGGCGCGGATTTTATAAAGACGTCCACTGGCAAGGAACCTACCAACGCAACTCTGCCGGTCGGTTTTGTCATGACCCGATGCATTCGCGAATATGCTCACGAAACCGGGATGGCGGTGGGTTTCAAACCCGCCGGGGGAATTCGTACTGCCAAACAATCCATTGAATGGCTGGCCTTAATGAAAGAAGAACTTGGCCCGTCGTGGATGAGGGCAGAGATGTTTCGCTTCGGAGCAAGCGGACTACTCAACGATATCGAACGGCAGCTCGAACACTATGTGACGGGCCGCTATTCGGCCGACTATCGTCATCCGCTGGCATAGCATCGCGCACACATATGAGCATTGCTGAAAAATTTGTAGCGATGGAATACGGTCCTGCGCCCGAAGATCCTAAAGAGGCGTTGGCGTGGCTCGATCTCCACGGCCGCCGTTTCGGACATTTCATAAACGGCGCCTGGCGCCAGCCGGTGGCCGGAAACTGTTTCGAAACCACCGATCCCTCGAGTGGCGAAAAGCTGGCGACCGTCGCCCAGGGTTCGGCTGCTGACGTCGACGCTGCGGTAGTTGCCGCCGCCGCCGCTCTACCCGCCTGGCAGGCCCTGACACCTCACGTACGAGCTCGTTACCTATACGCACTGGCTCGAACCCTACAAAAGCACTCCCGCCGCCTGGCCGTGCTTGAGACCATTGACAACGGAAAGCCCATACGCGAGAGCCGGGACATCGATATTCCACTCGTGATCCGGCACTTTTACTACCACGCCGGGTGGGCACAGCTTCTGCACCAGGAATTTCCTGGATACGTCGCCTGCGGCGTAGTTGGACAAATCATTCCCTGGAATTTTCCGTTACTGATGTTGGCATGGAAGATTGCCCCGGCTCTGGCCACCGGCAACACGGTTGTTCTTAAGCCAGCGGAATTTACCCCGCTTACCGCGCTCGCCTTCGCCGAGATTTGCTCCGAGGTCGGGCTACCGCCGGGTGTAGTCAACATCGTCACCGGCGATGGATCCACGGGTGAGGCCCTGGTGAAGCATCCTCAGGTAGCGAAAATCGCTTTCACCGGTTCAACTGAAGTGGGCCGCGCCATCCGCAGTGCCACTGCAACCAGTCACAAGCGCCTTTCGCTCGAATTGGGTGGTAAGTCGCCCTTCATCATTTTTGAAGACGCCGATCTTGATAGTGCGGTTGAGGGGTTGGTGGACGGCATCTGGTTTAATCAGGGACAAGTTTGCTGCGCCGGTTCGCGCCTGTTAATGCAGGAGAGCATCGCTGAGCCGCTTATCGCGAAAATTCAGGATCGCATGAGCAACCTGCGTGCCGGCCCTCCGCTCGATAAATCGATCGACATCGGTGCAATCGTGGCAAGAGTTCAGTTGGATCGCATCAAGCGCCTGGTCGATCAGGGAGTTGCGGAAGGAGCCACCTGCTGGCAGCCGCAAATTGAATTACCCTCCGCTGGTTTTTACTATCCGCCAACCCTTCTCAGTAACGTGCACCCGTCGTCGATCGTTGCCCAGCAGGAAATTTTTGGCCCGGTGCTGGCCAGCATGACTTTCCGCACGCCCAGCGAAGCCGTCGAACTGGCCAACAACACCGTCTACGGTCTGGCCGCCTGCGTGTGGAGCGAAAGCCTCAATGTCGCGCTCCATGTGGCATCGCAAATCAAGGCGGGCGTGGTCTGGGTCAACTGCACGAATTTATTCGACGCTTCCTGTGGATTTGGCGGTTATCGCGAAAGCGGCTATGGACGCGAAGGCGGAAGGGAAGGTCTGCTCGAATATCTGGAGCCGGCATGGTTCAAGAGTGCTCCGGCTTTGCCCGCCGCGCACCCTTTGATGAATCCCCGGGTCGACGATGACTCCGATCTTCAAACCCCAGCCATCGACCGCACCGTCAAGCTTTACATCGGAGGCAAACAGGCGCGCCCTGATTCAGGCTATAGCATGGAAGTTAGGGCCAGCGACGGCCGCCTGCTGGGCGAGGCTCCGCTGGGCAACCGCAAAGACATTCGCAACGCAGTTGAAGCTGCGCACAAAGCCTCCGCCTGGGCCAAGGCCACGGCTCATAACCGGGCCCAGGTTCTCTATTACATCGCTGAGAATCTTTCGCTGCGTAGTGAAGAGATCAGCCGGCGTCTGGCTGCTGTCGTTGGCGAGTCTCAAGCCGCGGATGAAGTGCGTCTCAGCATCGAGCGTACGTTTTCTTATGCAGCCTGGGCGGACAAGTTTGAAGGGGCAGTACACAATCCTCCTTTTCGCAACGTCGCTCTCGCGATGAATGAGCCGCTCGGCACCGTGGGAATTATCTGTCCTGCGCAGGCACCCCTGCTCGGACTCATATCGCTGGTCATGCCGGTGCTTGCTACCGGCAATGTTGCGGTGGTCGTTCCCTCTGAAACTTATCCTCTGATTGTCGGCGACCTGTACCAGCTTTTTGATACCAGCGATTTGCCGGGTGGGGCCGTCAACATCGTCACCGGCTACACATCGCAGTTGCTGAAAACTATCGCTGAGCACGACGACGTGGATGCCATCTGGTGTTTTGCCGACGAACCCAGCGCTGCTGCCGCCAAATCTTTCTCCGTGGGGAATCTCAAACAGGTATTCACCAACGAAGGCCGCTCCATCGACTGGTTCGACGTGCAGCAAGGTGAAGGACGCTGGTTCCTCCAGCACGCCACCCAGGTCAAAAACATATGGGTACCATATGGAGAATGAGAAGCTTTCGGTGTTGATCTTGTTGCAATCAAGGATCAGCGTGATGGTACAGTTGCACGAATAACCCCACATCTGGTCATTCCGGAGCCAGCTTTAGCGGCGAGAAATCTGCTTTCTTCCGCTAGCGCAACAGCAGATTCGTGGCGCGAAATCCTGCGCTTCGGAATGACAAAGTTTTGAGGATCTTCAAACCGAAAAACAACGGAAATCGGAGCAGGATTGACACCACCGGTTCCGCTGAATAGACTCGCCCTTCTCACTAAGTGGCAATGACAAAATCCATCTGCAAGGTCTCCTGAACAATGGCAAAAATTCCTCGAATTGCGGTGGTCGGCAGCGCGAATATCGATTTGGTCACTTTTGCGGACCGCTTTCCCAAGGCTGGCGAAACCATCTTCGGCCAGAAATTCGATCTCGGATTCGGCGGCAAGGGCGCCAATCAGGCAACCGCCTCCCGGCTTTGCGGGGCCGATGTTTTTATGGTAGCGCGCGTCGGCAGTGATCTGTTTGGTCCGGCCACCATCGAAAATTTCAAAAAGCTGGGCATCGACGCCACCCAGGTCAAGAAGGTCGATGGCGTATCCAGCGGCGTAGCTCCAATTTTTGTCGAACCCAACGGGCAGAACCGCATCTTCGTGGTCAAAGGGGCGAACGACGAATTGAAACCGGCCGATGTGGACGCTGCCGCCGATGTGCTCAGAACAGTCGATTGCATCGTGCTTCAATTCGAGATTCCGCTGGAGACCGTTTACTACACCATTGAGTTCGCGCACAAACACGGCATTCGCTGCATTCTCAATCCTGCCCCTGCGGACGCAATCGATTTTAAGGCCGCTTCGGGGCTGGATTATTTCGTTCCCAACGAAAGCGAAGCCGAAACCGTAACCGGCATGCCGGTGAAGACTGTCGACGACGCCAAGAAGTGTGCAGACAAGTTGCTGGGCTACGGAATTCGCCGGGTCATCATTACTCTGGGCGCGAACGGCTCACTGCTTGCCGGCAAGGAAGGCATGGAGCATGTACCGGCATTTTCTGTCAAAAGTATCGACAGCACCGGCGCGGGCGACGCCTTCATTGGAAGCTTCGCCGTCTTTCTCGGAGAAGGCTTGCCGGAACGCGAAGCCGTAAGGCGTGCGAATCTTTATGCCGGACTTTCTACCACTGGTGTGGGAACGCAAAAATCTTTTTATGATCGCGCGCGATTTGATGCCGAGTGGACCGCCCGCGGCAAGTCCTGATAGCAACTCGCGTAATTCGTTCCTGCTACGCGTTTATCGAAAAGAGTCCTCATGCGCAGAGCTTTAATCCGCGTCATAGTCGCGTGCCTGCTGCTTTGCGTTTTTGGCGCGGCACAGAAAAAAATCAAAGTCATCGCCGACCAGGACAGCGCCGGTCCGCAAGGCACTAATTTCCTCTCTCTCCTCATGCTTCTTCGCGCTCCGCAAATCGATTTGCTGGGCATCACCACGGTAAGCGGCGACCAATGGATGGAGCCGGCGACCGTATTCGCCCTTTGGGGGCTGGAACAGGCCAACCGCCCGGACGTTCCCGTCGTCAAGGGAGCCGAAATGCCTCTGCTGAATACGCCGCGCGAGCAGGAACTGCGTGAAGCCCTCTACGGCTCATATGTGGGCTGGCACGGCTCGTTCAATCCTGACGCTCCCAAGCCAAAACGAATCTGGGAACCGCCCGGCGGCTATTCCAAATTAAAACCAAAGCCAGGACGCGCCGCCGATTTCATCGCCGATACGATCCGCGCCAATCCCGGAGAAGTGATTCTTTATTGTGCCGGTCCTTTAACCAACATCGCGCTGGCAATTCGCATGGATCCGGAAATTGTCCCTCTGGCCAAAGCCATTTACATCATGGGTGGAAGCAGCTCCGGAGGTCCCGAGCTCAACTGGTGGTGGGATCCGGAAGCCGCTTCGATTGTGTTGCGCGCTCCCTGGAACCAGATTGTGGTCACGCCGTTCGAAGCCGGGAGCCAGGTATGGTCCAGCGAACAACTGATGCGCCGCGCGGCTCAGGGCAACGGTCCGTTAGCAGGTCATCTCAAAAAGATGTATCTCGACTACCAGCCGCCTGCCGGCACATCGCTGTGGTCAATGATGTGGGACGAATTGTTGGTTGCCTCTATTCTCGATCCCAGCGTAATTAGGAAATCCGAAACCATGTATCTGGATGTCGACATTGATCACGGACCCAAATACGGTCACACCGTGGTCTGGAAAAAGCCCGATGACGTTCCGCAATTCTTCCTGCCTTACAGCGGCCCCGAGGGCCCGGAGCGTGAAAAATGGCTTTCTCATCTCACCCCGCCGCCGCAGCTTCATCCGGCAAGTGTGCAGATGGAAGTGGACGTAAAGAAATTTGAAGATATTTTCGTTCAGGTCATGAGCCATTAATTTTGTCTGTTGTCACGAAATCGTATACAGTCTTCGAAAGATTGAAATTAAAACCAGCTCTGGATGGCGATCATGGACAGAAGAACTTTACTGGTATCTCTTCCCGCTGTTGCCCTGCTTCCAACCGCGTTGAGTGCGACATTGCGGTCCGATCAGGGCGGCACAACCAAATCGAGGGCAGCAGTTTATGAACTCCGCGTCTACAAGGCGCACGAGGGCAGACTGGACGATCTACTTAAACGCTTCCGGGAGCACACCGACAAACTGTTCGAAAAGCATGGGATGAAGAGTCTGGCCTATTGGACTCCCGTCGATGCTCCGGCCAAGGGAAGCACCTTGATCTATATCCTCGCCCACCCCAGCCGCGAAGCGGCTACGGCGAACTGGAAAGCCTTTCAAGATGATCCCGAATGGCAAAAAGTACGTGACCAGTCAGAAGCCAACGGTAAACTGGTGGATAACGTTGATTCAACCTTCATGGAACTGACCGATTTTTCCTCAGTCCCGTAACCGACCAACTGAGAACCGAGAACTAAGAACTAGAAACTGGTTTCTAGAATCGACTTTCCAATCCATGTGCAGTTGCCTATCCGAACTGCTAAAAGTTCCACCGCTTTCATGGAACCGACCGTTTTTTCGTCAAACCCGTGACCGAGCCAACTGGAAACCGAATACTAAAACTAGAAACTGATTTCTAGAATCGAATTTCTAAAATCAACCCACAGCGTTGTGTCACCGGCCTGATCAAAAGTTCTGCCCCGCAACACCGGCTCCGCTTCCCCCGGGCTTGTCGTGCGCGCTTCTTTACTTCTGCTTGAATAGAAATGCGTCCATGTGTGATTTTGCCCACAGTGTGTGCCTCCCACAGGTCCAGCCTCTGAGCGAGCGTGGATAAGCACCTTTCTTTTCTACCGTCTCGCACTGGCCTTTCACCTGCAATCCTCTCGAGTTGAATCATGGTTTATAGTTCACTTTCGAAAATCCAGATACTTATGAGCAGGACTTTCAGAAGATCGTGGCGCGTGATCGCAGCCTCGGCAGTCACGCTTCTTCTGCTCCTCGGCGGGGTCGTAGCCTGGAGGGCATCGCGGACGTTGCATGCGGTCGCGAACGAACTCCGCTCCGAGGAAGAAATAAAAGTGGTAGTGCGGCCGCTTCGCGCGGCGCCCGAACCAGTCTTCGAAGCAATCAACAGTCCGGCGGTGTTCGTCCAAGCGGCAAACTTTCAGAACTGTTTTTATGTCGCCGGTCCAGCCGGACTATCGCAGTACGCGGCCGACGGAACATTTCTGAAACATTATGCCGTCGGCCAGGACCTGCCTTCGTCACCGCTGGTGGCTATGGCTCCCGCCATGCTGGCAGATTCAAAAGAGCCAGAACTCATTATCGCCACGGAGCAGGACGGACTACTGGCATTCAATGGTCACAGCTTCCGGCAGATATTTCCGCAAGATGCCGGTGCGCGTGCCATCACTGCGATGCTGCCCGTCGCCTCTGGTCACATTTTGATTGGAACCAGGAAGCGGGGCGTCCTCCTTTACGACGGAACTAAAATAACCGCTCTTCACCAGACGCTTGACAACCGCTACGTCACGGCGCTTGCAGGCACCGAGTCGGATCTTTGGGTAGGAACCCTCGGTCAGGGCGTGCTCCATTGGCACGCCGGCCAGACCGAGGCTTTCGGAGAAAAACAGGGGATGCCGGATCCACAGGTTCTGTCGATCGCGTTCCTCAACGATCAGGCTTTCGTGGGCACTGCGATGGGCGTGGCGATATTCGAGCGTGGGCGACTTTCTCGCACCGTGGCTCCTGGCGTTCTGGCCACGGCATTGCTGGCGCTCGACGGCCGACTTTTTGTGGGCTCGGAAGATCAGGGCGTAATCAATATTTCTCTGGATCAAAGCCGACGGCCGAATGTGCCCGATGCAGGCTCGCCAGCGTTGATGGAAATTCATCAGCTATTTGCCATGGACGGCTCTGTTCTGGCGCTGACGCGTAACGGTCTGTATCGCAGGGCAGCTCGAGGGTTCGCCTGGCAACCGGTGTTGCGCACCAATTCCTCCACGCTTAGCGATCGCAATGTATCCGCACTCGCAGCCGACAACAAAGGACGGCTCTGGGTTGGTTACTTCGATCGCGGGCTCGACCGGCTCGACTCCGAACGCGGGCCCGTCACCCACGTCGAAAATGAGCACGTTTTCTGCGTAAACCGTATTCTTCCCAATTCTAAAAATGGAACCGTCGATGTCGCAACCGCTAACGGATTGGTCCGCTTTGATGCCGCGGGTGGTCAAGCGCAAGTGCTCACCCACGCCGATGGCCTGATCGCCGATCACGTGACCGACGTGGTTCCATACCTTGACGGTATTGCCCTGGCCACTCCCGCGGGACTTACATTCCTCAATGCCGCTGGCGCGCGAAGCATGTATGCGTTCGAGGGCTTGGTGAACAACCATGTCTACGCTCTCGGAGTGTCGGGGGACGAATTGATGGCGGGAACACTGGGCGGCCTCTCGCAACTTCAAAAGGCCGAAGTGCAAGTGAACTACACCACCGCGACTCCTGGACTGAAACACAACTGGATTACTGCTGTCGTCCCCGTCGGATCGGAGTGGATGGTTGGAACCTATGGCGCCGGCGTGCTCGGCCTCGATCGCTCCGGGCACTTTCGCTCGTTCGAAAATGCCGGTGGACGACTGGAAATCAATCCCAACGCCATGCTGGTGACGCCCACTCACGTATTCGCTGGAACTCTGGGGAAAGGCTTGTTGGTGTACGAGCGCGGGTCCGATCGGTGGTCTTCGGTACAGCAAGGGTTGCCGTCGCAAAACGTCACTGCTCTCTCCGTCGCCGATGGATATCTCTACGTGGGCACGGATAACGGTCTGGTTCGCGTGCAGGAACAGAAGCTCCGTCCATGAAGATTGCCATTTCCATGATGTTCGCGTTGTTGCTGACCCCCGGGCTTCTGATGGCGGATGCGGGCATCCTCCTGCCTCGCGACAAAGCGCAGCCGGATCCAGCCATCCTTTCGTTAGAGGAGATGGAGATTAATATTCGGATCGACAATGGCGATGCGCGTGTGTTCGTGCGCCAGATTTTCGCCAACCACACAGACACAATCGAAGAGGGAACTTACATCTTCGCCTTACCCAGCCAGGCCACCGTTTCCGACTTCGCTGTTTGGGATGGACCAACTCGCATTCCTGCGGTCGTCCTCGAACGAAAGCGGGCTGAAGACATTTACAGCCAGCTCAAAAGGCAAGCCATTGATCCTGGATTATTGCAAATGGGGGAACGCGGCGCCGAAGAGGCCAAACGCAGTTCGATATTCAGCGCGCGCATCGTCCCCATTCAGCCTTACGCGACCAAGCGCCTTGAAATCGAATATCACCAGCCAATCCCGGTAGAAAATCTGAAATCATACTTTGCCGTCCCTCTGCGGCCGGACGCTTACTCCTCCCAGGCTGCGCGACATTTGCGCATCACCTTCGACTTGCAATCGGCGTATTCATTGTCAGACTTTCACGCCAACACGAAAGTATTTCCGCTGGCACTTACGCAAAATGGGCCGCACTCGGTGACGGGGCAATTTTCCGGCGACAACGTAAACCTTTCCGAAGATTTCGTGGTGACCTATAACCTTGATGCTTCGACTGCAGACACCCTGAACCTGCTGACCTACAGAAATCCGGCCAGCGGCCAGCCATCCCCCACTGAAACCGCTCCGGAAAGGAGTAGTAAACAGCCCGGTTTCTTCGAGGCGGAGGCTTTGCTGGGAAACGCGAAGACCAACCCAGCGCCCAAAGAGGATCCGTCTCATCCGGGCCCGCCGCGAACTTTTGTAATTATTTTTGACACCTCCCTAAGCATGCAGTGGGAAAAACTGGAGCGCAGCTACCAGGCGCTGGAAGGTTTACTGCGGACGCTGCGTCCCTCCGACCGCTTCAACCTTCTGTTGTTCAACAACCAGGTGACGCCATACCGGCCAGCTGCTGCAACAGCAGAGCCCGAAAACGTCCAGTCCGCCTTGAATTTCGTGCGAGCCAGCAAACTTCGTGGAGGGACCGACCTGCAACGAGCTCTCCAGGAAGGGCTCAAACAGTGTGCCGAGTCGGCGGCCGCTGACCCATACTTAATATTGCTGAGCGACGGCGGCGCCACTCGAGGCCCCGTGCAGAACGGGAGATTGGCAAGCTGGTACGAGGAAAACTGGAAGAAGCTTCCCGAGGACCAGCGTCCCCGAACTTACATCTTTGGCGTCGGAGATGATGCCAACCTGCCGCTGCTGCGAATGCTGGCTCGCCACAATGGTTTGCTCGAAAGCGTGCTTTCCACCGAGCCTGCCGAATTCAAGCTGAATTCTTTCCTGTCAAAAATCGGACGCAGTCCCATCGGCCAGTTGGACCTTAGCGTCTCTCCCGGCTCGGCCATAGATATGGTATATCCGCTGCAAGAAACCGTCTTTGGCGGGTCGATCGCCTCGTGGATCGGAAGATACCAGTCAGAAAACAAAAATGCTGCATTCACAGTTCAGGGTGTGCGTGACGGCGCAGTAGTGAAGATGTCAGCGAATCATGATCTGCCGGTCGAGGCGCTCGAACATACGCAACTCCCGCGGCTGTGGGCTCGGTCTCGGGTCGATGCATTATTGGAAAAAATACAGCGCGACGGGGAAGACCAAGCCACTATCGATGAGATTATCCGCCTGGCCCGGCAATATAAATTTGTCACACCCTACACATCGTTTCTGGCCGTGCCTCGCGCCTTATTACGGCCCCGCGTAATTCGCCCCGGCGATCCGGTGCTGCGGGTCAAAACCGACGAATCCATTTCATCAGTGACCGCACTGTTTCCCTTCGGCCTGATACAGAAGCTTCGCTACTTGTCAGGAGAGGACGTGTGGCAAACGAGATTTCTCGCCCCCGGCGACATGCAGGATGGGACCTATACCGTTCGCCTGGTCTTAAGGGATCGCCAGGGGCCAGACCTATCGCGAATTTAAAACCTTTGTTATCGCCAGCAAGCCACCGGTCGTCCAGATCAAACTCGACACCACACGTTACCATCGCGGCCAGACGGTGAAGCTCCGGGCCAGTGCATCGCAAAGCACTCGAACCCTGAGCGCGCTCCTGGAAGGAGTTCAGCCGGTTGCGCTGAGGTGGGATGCACAGGCAGGAATCAATTCCGGTCAACTGATCATTCCGGAACATATCGTTCCCGGAACTTACAGGCTGACCGTAACCGCGGAAGATATAGCCCACAACATCGGCACCCAGGAGGTACAGATTGAAGTACTTCCTTAAAATTTCCAATATCCGGCTGGCGCGGACGTGCTGGACTGCTGGGTTCGTCATCGCGCTTGGATGGATGGTTTCGGCTCGAGCCACGTTGCCGTCCTGGATCCGGAATGTTGAGGCGGGCAGCGCGATTGAAGCCGCCCTGTTCCGCACCATGTCACTTCCGGGGGGTGCGGTCTTATTCCGTCGTCCTCCGGCTGAAACTCGTCC
The DNA here is from genome assembly GCA_963733545.1 of Terriglobia bacterium. GTDB lineage: Bacteria > Acidobacteriota > Terriglobia > Terriglobales > Acidobacteriaceae > JAIQFF01. The sequence continues at coordinate 672,175 of CAVTDQ010000006.1, read as the reverse complement.
CGCGCTGGGAGAGTTGATCAAAGCGCAGCCACATAACGCTGAGCTTTATTCCCTGCGTGCTCTCGAAGATGAGCAGCAACTCGATTTCACGGCGGCAGAACTCGACTGGAAAAAAAATGCGGAAAACGCCGTCGACAAGCCTGCCGCAGAGATTGCTCTTGCAGATTTCTATCGCCGCCGTCTTCGCCCATTAGAGGAAATTCAGGTTTTGTCAGGAGTGGCAAATGCCATCCCGGATGCGGCTGAGGCCCTAACGCCATCTCCTCAACAACGCTCGTGGCATGCGTTTGAGCGCATCTTCGGTGTCATCCAGGTTCAGGGATTGCCGGCCGATACTTCGGAGCAGCAATACCGGGCATGGCTCCGGCGCTATCCGCAGGAGCCGGCCCTGTATGCGCGCTTTCTGGAATATCTGCTCACGCGAAAAGATTATTCGAATGGAAGCCTGCTGATTGCGGAGTATCGCCGGCATTTTCCCGCCGATCAGATCTTCCCCATCAAGGCCGAAGCCATGCTGGAGTACCAGCGAGGCTCGATCCAGCAAGGTTTGGCAGTGTACGAGAGAACCTTTCAGCCCCTTTGGGCGCCGGAACTGGTTAAGAGCTATTTCGATTTGCTGTCGCAGACCCAGAGTCAGCGAAAGTTCCTGGATCAGGCCCGGACGGAGCTTAACCGGAACCCTGACGATGCGAACGCCATGGCGCGCGTCTTTTACTATTACCAGCAACAGGGGAAGTTAGATTCAGCTCGGCAAACGGTCGCCGCCTACCGGTCGCACAAGGAATCGAGCAAGTCAGAGTGGCGCGGACAAGATCTTTACATTTGTGCCCGGTTGCTCGAAGACATTCATGCCTATCCAGAATCGGCGCGCTACTATTTCGCTCTCTACAACAGTAAAGGCCTGGTCGATGCGCAGGAGCAGGCGCTCGCTGCGCTCACCCGGCTGCTGCTGACCGCTCCTGAGAGCCCGATCCAGCTGGGTAGTGGCGACCTTTCGATGTATCGCGACGTTGCCACCATGGACCAGGGCCCCGGATACCTGAACGGTATTCTTTCTCTCATCTTGAACACAACCGCGCCAGGTTCGAAATTCGCGGAAGAACAGCAACGCGCACTCCCATACTTCCACCGCTCGCGAGCAGTCGAGTTGCTGAATCTTCTGGATACCAAATTTCCCAACGCTGCCGCGCGTCCGGAGCTCCACTCCGCGCTGCTGCAGTTTTATTCCAACTCCGCTCAGAGCGACGCGGTGATTCACGGCGGCAAGAACTTCTTGGCGAATTTCCCCGATGCTCCCCAGCGCGCCTCCATAGCCCTGCTAATGGCGGACGCCTACGCTCGCACTGACAAGACGCAGGAAGAATTTGCCATCTACGATTCGGTGTTGCAGGAACTCGCCATCAAGGCTCATAAACTGCCCCTGGGCGCGAGGCCGGCGGGCGAACAGCATGCCTATGATGATGCGCCAGACGCCCGGAACGGCGAACAGAATCAGAGTTCGGTGGAAAATACCCTGCGCCAATCTTCAAGCATGGCGCTTCAACTATCCGCAACCCCGGCGTCCGATCAGGCGGGCACCGATTCTTCCGAGTATTCCCGTGTGCTCGAACGCTACCTCGCCCGCCTGGTCCAGTTGAAACAGGTCCCGCAGGCATTGGCTGTTCTCCGGCGCGAGATCGATCGAAATCCCGACGATCCCGGCCTGTATGAACGTCTTGCGATCTTTCTCGAACAGAACAGACTGGGGACTGAACAGGAAGAAGTCTATCGACGCGCATTGGCACGATTCCCCGATCGATCATGGTATGACAAGCTGGCCCGTTTTTACCTGCGCTACAAACGAAACACGCAATTCGAATCGCTCACCCACGAAGCGGTCAAAACCTTCAGCGGCACCGACCTGGAAAAGTACTTTGCCAACGTAGGATATGGCGGCACCCCGGCGCTTTATCTGCGGCTCAACCAGTACGCAAACCAGCGATTTCCGCACAACCCGACGTTCGTGCGCAATCTGCTGGGTGCCTACCACGACATCCATACTTACGACGACGCAGCCTGGGAGCACCTATTGCGACAACATTGGTTCGAAGAACCCGGCCTGCGCAGTCAGTTCTTCGAACATTTATCTGCGAACGGAGAGCTCGAATCTGAAATGAACTCACTTCGTCCGAGCGAAGAGATAACCGAAAGTCGTTCGGAAGAGATGGTCCGTACCAATCCTGCGGTGGGAGAATTCATCGCCCAGGCAGATCTGTGGCGTTCGCACTTTGAGGATAGCGCTTCCGTCCTGCGTGCGCTGGCGGCGCAATACCCAGCTGACCCGGAAACAGCTCACACTGCATCTGCGGTCTTCCGTTCACTGGCATACTCAGAACCCTCTGACACGGAGATTGCCGCAAATATTGAAGCCAGACTTCTGCTGGCGAATCCTGGCAGCAGGGAAATCATGGCGCGCATCGGAGATATCTATGCCGATCGGGACCAATTCGCCCATGCCGCAAACTATTGGGACCGGATTCCGGCCACCGCACCTGGCGAAGCGAGCTCTTATCTCGAGGCTGCAAGTATTTATTGGGATTATTTTGATTTCGATAACGCGCTTCGGCTCTTGAACGATGGCAGAAAGAGATTGGGCGACCAGAATCTGTTCAGTTACGAATCCGGTGCAATCTACGAAAACCAGCGCGATTATCAGCGCGCCATAATCGAATACATTAAAGGAGCGTTAGCCGCCGGCGGGAATTCGCCTGCTGAGCTGAGATTACTGGAGCTGGCGCGCAGGCCGAAGCTGCGCGACCTTGTAGACAGAGAAACCGCTGCCCAGATCACTCTCCCCAACCCTGCCATGTCTGTGGTGGACCTGAGGGTCCGAGTTCTGGATGCGCAGAACCGGAAAGTGGACATCGAGAAGTTTCTCGAATCGGTAGTCAAGGTCACCACTTCGATTGAGCAAGCTGAACAAATTGAACTTGTGGCGCAGCAAAAATCCCTGGAAACGGTGCGCCAGCACGCACTGGAGAAGCAGGCTGACCTCACGACCGATCCGGTCAATCGTCTCCAGTTGCGCTACCGGTTGGTCCAGTTGTACGAAACTCGAAGCGATTTCGTCGCGGCCCGCAGGAACATCGACGCGCTGTATCAAAACAACTCCAGACTTCTGGGAGTCGTCCGTTCCACTGTGGATTTCTACTGGCGTACCGGAGAATATTCGCAAGCAATCGCGATTCTGCTGCAGGCGTCGAAGGACGCATATCCGGAATTAAGTAAGCAGTTTGCATTTGAAGCAGCGCGCAAATCGACCGACGCAGGGCAATATCTGCAGGCGCGAAATCTTCTGGCCACTCTGCTGAACAACTCTCCTTATGATGGTCAATATCTGGCGGCGATGGCCGATACTTATGCACGCGCGGGCGACGATCAAGGGTTAAGGCAATTCTATCTGGAGAAAATTGCGTTATTCCGAAACGCTTCATTCTCCGGCGATGAGCGCAAGACCAGAATCGCCACTCTGCGCCGCGGATTGATTCCCGCCCTGAGTCGCACCAAAGATTATTCCGGCGCGATGGATCAGTACATCGAGCTGATCAACAATTTTCCTGAAGACGCCGGCCTGGTAACCGAGGCGGCTCTTTATGCGCTGCGCTATGAAAAAAGTCAGCAACTCTCGGAGTTTTATTCCCGGACGTTGGTTCAATCTCCCCGCGATTACCACTGGCCGATGGTTTTAGCTCAAATCCAGACTACTTTTGAACAGTATCCGGCAGCCATCGAGAGTTTCTCCAAAGCAATAACGGTAAGACCCGATCGCGTCGACTTGTGGACGGCGCGCGCCGACCTCGAACTGCGCCTGATGAATTTCGAGGGTGCCGCTTCCGACTACGAACACGTGTATCAACTGGCCTTCAAAGATCCAAAGTGGATGGAAAAGGTCGCGGAGATTAGGGCGCGCCAGGGGCGATCAAAAGACGTGGTCGCTGCCCTGAAGACCGCGCTCATTGATGCAAATCCTGAAAACGCGGGAAACTACTTCACGGTCGCGCAACGCCTGGAATCGTGGGGCTTCCTGGCCGAGGCACGAGGATTCGCTGAAAAAGGAATCGAGGTTGCCGGTGATGGATGGTTGAGCCAGCCACAACAGCATTCAGGGGCGAAGACGTATGCAAGGGTCATGACCAGACTCCGCCAGCAGGAGACCGCGTATGCGAAGTTGCAGAGCGCCTTGAGTGATTCAACGTCGATTGCGGCCGTTCTCAAGGAACAGGTGGTCAGTCAAGGCATTGCGGCAATTACGGATAAAGAATGGCGCGCTCGTACCCGGGAGAATCGGATTCGCACTGCGCGCGCCGGCATGCGGGCCGCGCTCGACGAAATGGGAACTGCTGTCGCGACTTACTTTACGCCGGAGGAAAAGCTCGGCTTCACCAGTTTTCTGGTGGAAAAACGCCCAAAAATGAATTCTACCGACGCTGACTATTTCGCCATCCCTCTGGCGCAGAATGCGGGGCTCGCGGATCTCGAAGCTGGCTGGCGTTACCAGTTGATGATGGAAAATGGTGCCGCCCCTAACGTCGTGCTCTCACGCATGGCAGTGTTGATCGAATTGCAAAGCCGGCGATTGAAATTTAGAGAACTGGGCGCCCAGCTGGAAGAACTCGCTCCGAGAATTCCCGCACAACAGAGATATCGAGTGTGGAGTGAAGTCCAGAGTGCATACCAGTCTGCCGGCGATCCTGACGGAGAGCTACGAGCATTCGCACACATGCCGCGTGATCTGAGCGGAGGCGAGCAACAGACCCGGCTGTTCGAATTGTTATTGGCGCACAACCCGAACGAGTTGCTGCAGCGAGCTGCGCAATGGACAGCTGGAGGGCAAAATGCCGCCGACTACGTCGTGGCAAACGGAAGCTCGGCGCTGGCCCATTCCCTCATTTCTCTAAGGGGCGGCAAACGCACCCCCGTCTGGTCGAAGGCGTACAACGCTCTGGCGGGCCTTTACTTTGCGGGAAGCAAGCCCTGGTGTGAACTCAGCATTCCTGTCTGCCCTGGGAGACGAAACCGTCGCCTCTCGCCTGGCGAAGCCTGTCGATAGAAGCGAGCAACTCGCCGGTAATATCTGGTTCTACTATGGCTCTCGCTACGGGGAATACGCCGCCCTAACCCGCCAGGGCAGTCCCGAAGATTTTCTTCCCGCGATGCTTGAACAGAGTCCCGGAACTGCTTCCAGCTATGTGGCTTTGGCCGATTACTACATGGATAACAATAATATGGATAACAATAATTCTGCTCGAGCGATTTTGGATTACGGTCACGCACTCGAGTTAGCGCCCGGCACCGCAGATGTGCACGATCGCCTGGCCCTGGCTTACTACAAACAAGGATCGCGATCGGAAGCGATTGCGCAGTGGCAACAGGCTTTTTTGATCCTCAGGCAACAAGTCGATGGTGGACGGCTTGCAGAGACTTTCTATACAGATTTCTCTCGCGCTTGCGAACATTTGCGCGCTCGAAAATTATTCGCCGAGCTGAAACCGGATATTGATTTGCTGATGCGCGCATATCTTCGGCGCAACGGGAACTACCGATCCAACGCTTTATTGCGCAGTGTATTCATTTCTTTGCCCGACCCTGGGGCCGCAACTGCCTGGCTTATGGACCTTGCAGCCGCTGCGGATGATCCAGCTACGATCCTGGGAGACATCGTGGAAGCCCCATGGGTGCCGCTGCAACAGCGAGCTCCTGTTTACCGATTTATCCTGCAGGCGAAAAAAGATGCGGTGACGAAATCAGAAGGGCTGCAGAAAGAAAGCTCGCAGCAGGTTTTAACTTCGTGGCAGTTGCGGTGGATAAAGTATCTGGTCGAAACCAGGCAGTATGTTGAAGCTGCGGACGCAATCGACAAGATGTCTACAGGCGAACGTTCCGCCGAGTCTCTAGCCGTAGCTTCCCTCGAATTGCGAGTCTCTGCGCAGACTGGCACGATTGATTCCATCCTGGCAAGATATCGCACCGATCCGCTAAATGCCCCCTCTTCCGAGGTTCTGCGCAGCGCTGCCCGGCAACTACTGGAATCCGGCGACAAACAATCCGCCGGCAAGATACTCGAGTTCGTGTTTGCCCGCGATATAGAAGATCACAAAATGATTGCCGTCAATTTTCTCGGACTAGCAGAAATCAGAATTGCCCAGGGCGACCTGCCGGGGGCGGTTGGATTGCTGCGGCGTCTGGTCGTGGTGGTTGGCAATCCCTTCGAAAATCTTGACGCTGCCGCAACCCTCTTGGAAAAGACCGGACACAATCCCGAGGCGATCGAGTTTCTCGACGAGCTGGTTAAGTCTGCCCCCTGGGAATCGGCATACCGTGTGCGGTTAGCGAGAGCTAAAACCAGCGCCGGCCACGATCCAGCTCTGGCACAAAACGACCTGGTTGCCGTCGCGTCCGCCACAACCGTTCCTTACAGCGTGCGGATCACAGCAGCGGTCGCCCTGGTCGGAGGGAATCGTTCCTCCGAAATCGGCAGCCCCGAGCTGAATCTGCTGGCCGCCACTGACAAACCAGCCACCAGCGCAGCGGATCGGCCTTTCTTTTACGATGCGCGATTAAAAGCCGCTGAGCAGAGCAGTGACGTTCAGATAAAAATCAAATTGCTCGGAAACGCATTGGCAGACACTCCTTCTCGCGATGACGCCCGTTTACCACTCTTTTTGGCTGCGGACGCGGCGCGGTCAGATCAATTTGCGCGAGCGATAATCCAGCCCCTTCTCCGGCAGGGCTTCCTCAACTCCGTTCCTGCACCAGCAGAAACCGGTTCGGACCCGATGGGCGATGCGAATTACCCGGCTGACACCCAGCCAGATGGCTCGAGCATTTCTTTTTCCCCGCCGGCGAGCGTACAGCAAAGGCAGGCGGCAAAGGCTTTGGGCAATTTGTTGGCCCGCCTCGGTCGTCTTGACGAAGCCTCCAGATATTTGCGCATCGCATTGCAGTTGGAAGATACCGCGGGCGGCCGCAACCAGATTAAGAGTTCAATCGCGGAGGTGAACGCCCGATTACGGCGTCAGCGGCTTAACTCACAGCGGCAACCGATCTTGCACGAAGCCTTGGAACAGGATCGCCTGGTTCGCCCAAGGCTGGTGGCGCGCACCGTACCGGCTCGCATACCTCCGGCAAAAGCGGGACCAAAATCATGAAACCTGTATTTGTATTCGCTTTGATCGCTGCCATCGCTCTCGGCCTCGGCTGGTCATACCAGGAGAAAGCGAATCCCACGGTTTCCCTGGCGCGCTACGCTCCAGCTGGCGCTCTTTTATATCTCGAAGCCAGGAACTTGTCTCTGCTCCTCACCGACTGGAATGCTGCGCCGGAGAAGCGAGCCTGGATCGCCAGCAGCAATTACGAAGTTTTTTCTCGGTCCCGGTTGTTGTTGCGTCTGCAGGATGCCGGCAAGCAATTTGCGTTGGTTGCCGGTCTTCCGCCCGACATGAATTTGCTTTCCCAGGTGGCGGGTAGCCAGAGCGCTCTCGCTCTCTACGATATCGGCAAACTGCAATTTGTGTACATAACTCGCCGCCATTCGGACGATGCTGCCCAAAACCGCCTGTGGCAGACACGTGGAAAGTTTGAAACCCGCAATGCCGGCGGCATCACGTTTTATCTGCGGCGCGACTCCGAATCTCAACGCGAGGTCGACTTCGCGCTCACCGATGAATATCTGCTCCTCGCAACCCGCGAAGACTTGATGGCGAGCGCACTGCAGTTGTTGGCAGGCGGCAACGAGCATGCGCTCGAATCCGACCCTTGGTTCGTTCAGGCGGTTGCACGCGCGGGGCAACCCGGCGATCTGCGCATGGTTTTAAATCTCGACAAGATCGTTCCCAGCCCCTATTTCCGGTCGTACTGGGTACAGCAGAATATATCGGAGATGAAGACCTACTCGGCAGCAGTCTCCGACCTTTTTCGCTCCGGTAAAGAATATCGCGAGGAAAGAGTGCTCTTGAAAAAGGCGAGCCAAGAAAAGTCGACCCAAGAGCAAGCCGAGGACATCAACGATCTGGTTCGACTTGTGCCTGACAGTTTAGGATTTTATGAAGCCCGACTCTGTAGCTCGATCGAGCCGTGTGTGCGGGCGCTTGAAATGCAGGTTCTTGCTGCGCAGCCCGGAACTGTCCCTTCCGTACCGCTGGCGCCCGAAGTGGCCCTCACCACAGGAGAGGCCGGATCCATTGCAGACCTCGAAGAGCGAATCGACCAGGCTCCATCCACCCAGGCCTCCGATCTTACTGGGCTGGAGCCTTTGAAGAGTCTGCTGCAGGCCAACCAGGTCAAAGCAATGCTTCACGCTTACTCCACGGAAAACGATAATGCGGGCGTGTTCGTGAGAATTCATTCGGTAGTGGTTTTGGCTGGTACTTCCGACTGGAATGAAATGGCCGTTCGCAACGCCCTCACGGCCGCTCTCGCACGAACTATGACCACCGGCGAACTCGGCGTGGGATGGAAGAAGACTGATAGCTTCTACGAGCTTGATGGCATGCATCCACTGGCGATTGCGATGGTCGGCAAATACATGCTGGTCGCTGACACTCCTGCACTGATCCGTGGAGTGCTTGCGAATCTGACTCGTAAGCCCGATTCCCAGCCGCTGGAATTTGTTGCCGAATTCAATCACAATCGCGAAAAAGATAATTTCTCTCGACTCATCACTATGGTTGATCGGCCAGAACTCGATTCCGGAAGGTCTGGCTCAGAACGACAGCCGCAGTTCCTTTCAGAAAATATCCTCAGCCTGAGCTCAACCCTGGCCGAAGTCTCATCGGAGAAGATCACGGTCCGCGATGCCGGTGACAAAGTCCTGCAAACGGTAACTTATCAATGGTCGCGCTGATCAGAAAAGTCGGGTTACTGCTGGGACTGGCAGTTTTAGTTTGCACTTCGTGCCCGGTTGGTTCCTTTGCGGTTTTTGCAGATAACCAAAATCCAATATCGCTATTCGCGCAGTCTGCCGCTCGGGCTTTGCAGCAGATGCCGGATGATCCTGAGGTCTCCTATCTGTTGTTCGATGTTCGCAGCGACTCGCTAATCGCTTCGCATTGGGATCATGCCGACAAACCGATCCCGCTGGGTTCGCTGGTGAAACCGGTCACCGCTTTGGTTTTCGCCGAGGGTCATCAATTTCGTTATCCCGGTTATCTCTGCAAAGGACTCGCCACCGGCTGTTGGCTTCCTCGTGGCCATGGCGAGATTGGAATTAGCGATGCGATCGCTCTCTCCTGCAACTCGTATTTCCGATTGCTCACCGCAAACATGACCGCCGCAGACGTTGATTCGACAGCCAGGACTCTTGGAATCGATCCCCCGGCATCGACTTTGTCCGGGCTTGATCTCGTCGGGATTGGCAATCGTTGGACGATTGCGCCTTTGCAAATGGCACACGCCTACCTCGAGCTGAATCGACGCCGTGATCAACCCGGCGTGCGTGAAGTCGTGGCCGGACTGATGCGATCCGCCGAACACGGAACCGGCGCAGGCGTCGATCGAGGATTGCAGCGATCGCAAGCGTTGGCAAAAACGGGAACCGCCGCTTGCACCCACAACAAGCGCGCTCCAGGGGACGGGTTTGTAATCGCCCTGCTTCCGGCTGAGCGACCGCAATTTTTGTTGATGGTTCGAGTGCACGCTGTTCCCGGTGCAAAAGCAGCAATTACAGCTGGCAAAATGCTGCACCGGATCGAGGAATGAGTAAAAACGCCCTCAGAGTTACGTGGCTTACGATCCTGCTGCTTGCAGCCCAAAGCAGCCACTCGCAGGACGTACGGATCGGAGTATTCGGACTTTTCAAACCGCAGCGGCTTACCTTGAAAGCCGTATTCAACCACGCTTTGCTCGTGCAGACGGGCAACAAAACGGTGCTTCTGGAAAGAAGTCTGGAAGGCGATACCGCGGAACTCTCCGCCTCCGGCAGCGACGTCATCATTCATATCGGTGAGCAGTTCCTTCGCTCGTCCCGCCTGGCAGTTTTCAGTCGAAGCACAGATGTCACGGAGTTCTCTCTTGAGATTCCGGGAAGGGTCAGTCGCCGATATCAGGGCGTACTCGAGATAACTGCGTCATCCGGAATTCTGCAGCCAGTGGTCTTGATGGATATCGAAACCGCCGTGGCCTCGGTAGTGCAAGCCGAAAGCGCAGCCGATACGCCGCTTGAAGCATTGAAGGCTCAGGCGGTAGCTACCCGTTCCTACTTGACCGCGGCCCGCGGACGTCATCGCGATTTCGATTTCTGCGACACTACTCACTGCCAATTTCTACGCGAACCGCCCTCCCGCGAGAGCGACGCTTTCCGCGCCATTGTTGCAACAGAGGGAATGGTGCTGGCTTATCGCGAACAGACCGTACCCGCGATGTTTACCCGCAGTTGCGGAGGACGCACCCGGACCCCGCAGGAGGTCGGTTTATCTACCACTATCTATCCTTATTTCCCGGCTGATTGTGATTACTGCCGCCGCCAGCCGTTCCATTGGACTCGTCATATATCAGCGGATCAGGCTTCTGATTTACGCGAACGCGGCGAGATGTCGCGACTGGAGATCGGACGCAAATTTGGATGGGATGCCGTGCCCAGCAACAACTACACAGCGAGAAATGACTCGAAAGGTATAACTCTCGACGGGACCGGCGAAGGGCACGGTATTGGCCTGTGTCAGGCGGGCGCCAAAGCCATGGCGGAGCGTGGCGCCACCTTCCGTCACATTCTTGAGCACTATTATCCGAACACCACTTTGGCAATGTCGCCGAAGCATGCCTCTCGCTAGGCGCGGGCAAAATCGATGAACCCCTGCTGCACGTCAGTGCGGACCAATTTCACCCGCAACCTGTCTCCGACGTCGACTCCTTGAGTCTGCACGAGTAATCCTTCGATGTGTGGCTGTATCACGCGCACAAAGGTCCCCCGCGGAGTAACTCCGGTCACGATCGCATCAAATGTCGATCCGATTTTTCCGCTCATGGCAACCGCTGAAATCCGTTTTGCCATCTCTCGCTCCACCTTGCGCGCCGCGTTTCCTTTCACCGTGCAGTTGCTGGCGATAGCGGCGAGTTCGTCGTCGGAATAAGGAGTTGGTTGCCCACCGAGCACAGCCTTGATTAACCTCTGGGTGACAAGATCGGCGAAGCGCCGGTTCGGAGCGGTGGAGTGCGTATAGTCTTGTACCGCCAGTCCAAAATGTCCCTGTTCAGGGTCTCCGGGACGTTCCAGGGTATATTCGCCGGGTCCTATCAACTTAATCACCCCGAGTGAAAGATCGGCGAAATGATCTGGATCGGCGGCTTTGCGTTTGAGCAGAAAGTCGTTCAGAGCTTTCGAATCTGGCTGTGCCGGAAGCTTTTCACCGTATGTGGCCGCCAATTGCACAATCCGGTCCCAACGTTCGGGTGTTTTTACGATGCGGCGCAGCGAAGACACTTTTTCAAGCATGCGCGCCACAACTCCGTTGGCGGCAATCATAAAATCTTCAATCAGATCGGTGGCGTGGTTCCGTTGCGCATTCACTATGTCCACCACCTGTTGATCGACGAACACCGGGTGCACTTCGCTGGTATCAAGATTCAGAGCGCCGTTGCGATAGCGCTGATTTCTCAAGGCCTGCGCGGCCTCGTCCTGTAGTTTGAGTTGCGCCTGCAGCGGGGAAGAGGCGGCGACCTTGGCAGGAGCCGGCCCTTTATTTTCCAGCCAGGCTCCGACGGCGTCGTAAGCGAGTTGTGCCTGGTTGCGCACGATGGCGCGGTAAACGTCGCTGGATTTCACTTCTCCATTTGTGCCCACTACAAACTCGATCACCACGCACAACTTGTCGCCACCTTCAAGCAGGGAAGAGAGCCCGGTACTCAACTCCTCCGGCAACATGGAGAAGTTTCGAACACCGGCATAAACCGTTGTGGTCTCCTGCGTCGCATATTGATCGATCGGCGAACCTTTAGGAACGAACGCATCCACATCGGCGATTCCAACCATGACCTTGAAGTCGCCGCTGGGCAAGCGTTCGGCGACCTCGATCTGATCAAGATCACGCGACGTATCGTTGTCGATCGACGACCACAATTTATCCCGCAAGTCTCGAAGGTCTTTGTCTGGCGCCAGTTTTGGCGGGGTGGCCTTGAGGGTGGCAACCTGCTGCGATACCCCCGGCGGGAAGTCTGGAACGAATCCGTGGTCCAGCATGATTTGTTTTGCAATTGCCTGCAGATCAAAATGGGGTGGACGACTGTCGTTCATGAGCCTCCAAAAACGGATAGCAGCTCTGAAAGCCTAACATGCCATATAGTTTCGTCGGAGTTCGCGCGCCTTAGTATTTTCCCAACCGTCGCCCCGGTATATTTGTAAGGGCAGGACAAATCGTACGGACCCTACACTTCAACCATGAGACCTCGACGCTCCGAGTACATGTTATGGGCCAAAACCCAGCCGCCCGCGCGATTCGACTTGACCACCAGCGGTGTGCGGCCGTTTCCCTTGCATGATCTTCCCGTCACCATCGGGCAGTTGGAGCTGAACGGTGACAGCGTGTACGGGTATGCTCCCCTGCAACAAGCGATTGCCCGCAAGTGCGGCGTCGATCCCGATTGCGTCGTAGCCGCAGCGGGCGCAGCGATGGCGACTCACCTGGCGATCGCCGCCATGATCGAGCCCGGAGACGAAGTGCTTATCGAACAGCCCACCTACGAGTTGCTGACGTCGATACTGCTTTATCTGGGGGCCGCCATAAAATATTTTGCTCGAACCGAGGATAGCGGCTTCGCCCTCGATCCCGCTCAAGTAAAGAGATCCATCACGCCAAAGACAAAATTAATTGTCCTCACCAACCTGCACAATCCCAGTAGCGTGCTGGCACCTGAGTCCGTGCTGCGCGAGATCGGCGATTTGGCAGCCAGCGTGGGTGCGCGTGTGCTCGTCGACGAAGTGTATCTCGACGCAGTTTACTCGAACACTCCGCGCACATCTTTTCATTTGGGACCGGAATTCATCTCCACCAGCAGTCTGACCAAGGTTTACGGTCTGGGGGGGCTTCGCTGCGGATGGATTCTTGCCGAACCCGCTCTGGCCCGCGCCATGTGGCAACTGAATGATTTGTTCGCCTCCAAACTGGCCCACCCCGCCGAACTATTGAGCGTCATTGCCTTCGAAAATCTCGAGCAAATTCGTGAGCGCGGACGCCAACTGGTTGAGACTGACCGCAGCGTGTTGCAAGAGTTTCTGACCACCCAGAAGTGGGTCTCCGCGTCTTCCACTGATTTTGGCACCACCGCGATTCTTCGTTTGAAGAACGGAAGCGTCCTTGATTTCCTGGAACGGCTACGCGCAAAGTACGACACCGCAGCCGTGCCCGGACACTTTTTTGGCCTGCCCAACCATTTTCGAATCGGTATGGGAGTGGACACAGAAATGTTCCGCGAAGGTCTGCAAAGAATCGGCCAGGCGCTGCGGGAAGAAAATTGAAAGAAGAGAACCAACATGGTGCCCGGGATCGGAATCGAACCGATACGTCTCTTTCGAGACCCGGGATTTTAAAGATCCATACTTGCCAGAAGCCCCCGTGACCATTGACTTTCAGGAGGATTCCGTCACCGGTTTACAATCGAGCTTTCTTTAAATTATTTACGATTAAAAACAGCGCAGATGCTGGCAAGGTCGTGGTTAACTATTAGGTCATTATCTCGAATTGACAGGTGTTAATATTCCTTGTTCTTGGGCCTACATAGGAAACAAATAAGAATAAGAATTAAGGAAAGCCACCTATGAGACTTGCTGCTGTCCAAATTTCTGGGTACCGATCTTTTTCTAAGAAGGTAACTTTACACCTCGACCCGTCTGTGACCGTTGTGATGGGCGCAAATGATCACGGGAAGACCAACCTGCTTGAAGCGCTCACACATCTAAATCCTGAGACCGAATTTGACGAAGAGAGAGACCTTAATTGGGATCATGACGAACATCCAGATGAATATCCCTACATAGGCTACACTTTTGATCTTACCGATGAGGATCGCGCGGAGATACTTCGGATCTCTGAGGAGAAGCTAGCTGAAGCTGCGGCCAAGGTTGCGCCGTCAGCAACACCTGTTCCCGCCGTCGCGCCGTCTCCTGATCCTTCTGCGACTCAAGCGGCGAAGCCTAAGCTGACCTTAGCAAGTATTCCAAAGACGATACATGCGTCGAAAAAAGGTGTCGGCAAAACTATAGGTTATACGAGGCTCGGCAATCTTCCGGATGGTACCGCCACAAGATTCATGACGGACACCGCTCCACGCATTGAGCTAATTAAGGCGCAGGACAGCGTGCCCGATTCTGTAACTCTAGCGGAACTGCAAGAAGACAGTCACGAGTTCATGCGTGGGATTTTTTATTATGCGGGAATTGCAAAAGATGAGTTCGAGACGATATTTCTGCAGACGGATCAAACGCTGATGCGTCTAGAGAAAACACAAAGGCAGTTGAACGACACACTTCGTGCCAACTGGACACAGGGGTCTGATTTGGAATTTCGTCTTGTTCACGAATCGAAGACGGATCGAATTGTGCTCCGCATCAAAGACCCTGCCGTTAATGGTCGATTAGTGCGCGCATCGCAGAGGAGTAGTGGATTCACTCATTTTTTTACTCTTAAAACCATCTTGTATGCTCGCCAGCACGAGCATCCAGCAAATTCATATATATTCCTGTTTGATGAACCAGGAATATATTTACATCCGTCTGGCCAGTATGACCTCCTCCAAGTGCTGGACACAATCGGAACAAACAATCAGGTTATATATTCAACCCATTCCTTATTCATGCTGAATAAGACTTTTCCGGTTCGTCATCGACTCGTGGTCAAGTCTCCACAAGGCACCGACATTGACGGCAAACCCTGCAGCGGACGATGGGGAGCGGCGATAGACGCCTTAGGGCTTTCGCTTGCTGGCACAATTCTTTTCGCGCAACACATACTGCTTACCGAGGGCGATACCGATCCAATATATTTGCAAGCTATTTTTCAGAAGCTGGCTTCCTTGGGACACATCAGTTTGGACTTGACAGCATTTTCGGCGATCAGCACGGAATCGTCGAAGAATACTGACGCTTTGATTAGGATTTTGTCAGAGGTTGCCCTTAAGCCACACTTGTCAATCTTGGTTGATGGGGATGAGGGGGGGAAAATAGGCTGAAGGCAATTCAGGGAATCATAAAAGCGCAAGATATTCCGCACAAGCAATTGTTGGAAGGAACGACTATCGAAGACTATTTGCCACTCGTTCGTGAATTTTACGTCCGAGCAGTTGCCGAATATGTCGCCAAAGTTAAAGAGAGCCAAGGAATTCCGGTAACGAGCTTGGATGACTTCAGGCAACAATTTAGAGAATCCTTCCGGGAAGCATTTGAAGAGGGAAAAGTAACAAAAGGTGTTGCGGCCTGGGCGTCCTCGGCAGGCAAAAACTTAGGCGGTTTGGAAAGTGAACCTTCGAGGTTAGGTATTGCGCGAGAATATATTGGACTTCTTCAAGACGCCCGTACGGACAAATTTACTGCGCAGTCGCTCCAACGCTCTCTTAAACTTGTAGAGTGGATTCGCGAAATTCTTCCGATTCCTGAGTTGCGTGAAGCTCCCAAGACCATTTTAAAAGTAGAGTAGTTTCAGTTAGCTGGTGCCCGGGATCGGAATCGAACCGATACGACTCTTTCGAGTCTCGGGATTTTAAGTCCCGTGCGTCTGCCAGTTTCGCCACCCGGGCAGGTCTAGCGAGCGCACACTTACTTTACACCAACCATTTCGACGCTTTCGGCTGTAGCGGCTTTCAGGATTTCACCCTGACGGAACGGGTTAAATGACACTGTTCATTTCGATTGCGATCTGGGGACAAGTTCTCGGCTGGCGTGATGCTGGTTCTTTCATCTCACCGATCATTCACTTTTTGAATGAGAACTTCAGGCTTCCTGCGATGAGCCTGGGATAACCGAAGTGGGTGCCTGAGAACGGATTGCCCCAGTTGAATGCAAATGGACGGTCGTCCAGGTTCTGTATATCCAGCTGAGCTCCCAGAACGAACCGGTCTTTGCGCAGCAGATCCATCCCACCTGACCAACCGAACACATACCAGGGTTTCACTCTGCCAGTGTCGAAATTTACCAGCTCTGAACCGGGAAGCTTACGCAGTTCGTCGGGGTCGAGGTCGGGAAGCTCCAGGGGAACGCCGCTCTCGAATCGGCCGGTAAAGGAGGTCCACAATCCGTACTTTCGGGCCATGTAAGTAAGTGCGAAGGAAGCAACGTTGCGCTGATCATGGTCGGGGGTGAAGCGTGTCCCCGGTCCGACCTCGAAAAAATCATCATCCAGAAACAAGCCGCCATTGATGGGGCCGATCTCGACGATCTGATTGTTGGTGTAACTCACGTAGGCGGAAAAGCCTTTGCGGAAGGGAACGTCGAGGCGGACATCCAGGCCTTTCGCTTCCGCCCGGGCAACGCTGTTCGGGAAAATAATGGTCGTGCCCAACAGCACATTGGGATCGTCGATATTTCGAAAGCGGCGCCACCAGTAAGCGACATTCAGACGCGTCGATAGCGGCAACTCCTGAGAGAAACCAACTTCCCAGGAGGAAATCTTTTCCGGAAAAATATCCGCGCCACCACCGGAATTCGCAAAAGGAGACAGAGCGCGGGCTTGCTGCGAGCTGGCAATCAACAGGTTCTCGATTTGCGGCGGCATGTAAAGGCGATTGAAAGAAGCTCGCAATCCCGTTCTGGTTTTTGGCAGGTAGTAAATGGCCCCGATGCGGGGGCTCCACTGTTGATCGGAAACCAGAAGATTCGAGTGGTCGTAGCGCAGGCCGGCGCTGATGGTGAGGTTGCGAAAGGGAGAGAAATCATCCTGGGCGTATACGGCTTGGGTCCAGCGGCCCACGTGGCCGGTGAAGGCGAACGGATTATCAGGCGTGAATGCCCTGGCCGCATCGCTGATTCCTGCTTCCTCTGCAGCATCGGGGTCCGTGATCGCAAAACCGAAAAACTCAGCAATGGAAACCCGTGAAATCTCGGTTCCGACCTTGATGGTGTGGCCATGCGTCGCATGGGTCAGGCTGGCGAGAATGCCTTGCCGGGTTTGGTGACGATTCTGGTTGGCAGTCAAGGGAGTGTCGAACGGGCTGCCGGAAAGTTCCGAGCGAAAAAAATTACGGAAATAGGCAACGTCGCCAAGGGTATTGGGAGACCAGTTGTGCTGCCAGAAGATGGATTCCTGATCGTGCCGGACTTGTTGTCGCTGGCGCTGGCCAGCCGCCTGCTGACCCTCGTTATTCGGTACCCGGAAGTTTGCGCCCTGCAGCGTGCCGGAAACACGAATGATGTCTCTTTCGCCGGCCAGCCAGTCGGCACGCAGATCAAGCGAGACATCGCCTCCGTCGTTATTGAAATTGCGGGGATCGACGGGATCGAGAAAGCGATCGGAATTATGCGCCGAGCCCGCGAAAAACAGTCCCCAGTTTTTAGTACCCGCTCCGACGGTTGCATTGATGTCTTTGGCATCGAAGCTTCCGGCCCCCAGCGATAGCGTTCCTGCGAGCGGAATGTCGAGGCCGGACTTCGGCTGGATTAAAACTACGGCGCCGGATCGATCTCCAAACTCCGCCGGGATGTTGCCGGTGATGATATCGAGCGAAGTAATTGCGTCTGTATTAAAGGAACCGGCAAACAGGCCGTCCACTCGATCGGGGGTGGGCACGCCTCCGACGACGTAAAGAGTGCCGTCATCCACGCCACGGATGTGCATAAGTCCATCATTTTCGGTATTCCATCCGGGTGTGGTTGATACCAGCGCCTGCAGTTGATCGCGGCGCACCACCGCCGGCACCCGCGCGATTGCGTTTTCGTCGATGACCACTTCGGTCCGGGGAGTTTCTCGCTGAAGAACATCGAGTGCCCTTACGGTTGTGTCCAGTTTGTTTGCCGCGATCGTCAACTGAAAAGAGATTCGCACCACTACATTCGAGCGAATGTCAGCCTGCGCCGTGGCGGAAGAGAAACCATCCGCGGACGCCCTTACCACGTAGGCGCCATAGGGAACGTTTTCGAATTGAAACTGGCCTTGATCGTCCGAACGAGTTTGGCTCTGGCGCCCGGAGAGAGGGTTTTGCAGAGAGAGCTGCGCTCTCGCAACTCGGGCGCCGCTGGAATCCGTTACCGTGCCGGATATCCTTCCGATTTCCATCTGTCCGCAGGCGAAAGCCGTAAATGATAGTAAGGCAAGGAAAATTGCAATTTTCCGCTTTGCGGGGGAAAGGCCGGTTCTCGGAACGTTTAAAAAAGACCGACCTGTGCGAGTGGGCGGAAATCTGGACGGCATAAAGGATTCGGAGTACTCAGCGAAACTGTCATTGCGAGCGCGGCTTTATCACGGGAGGAATCTGCTGTTACGCCGCCGGCGGCCAGCAGATTCCTCCCCGGAAATCCGGCTTCGCAATGACAAGTGGTCAGGCAAACTGCAGCATCGCCGAAACAAAGAGGCGCTGCCTACGGGCGGCGCGGCAGCGGCCTGCGTATAATCCTCCCATGGTAATTGACGAGGGCAGCCGATGATAGGCGCCCTAAAATATACATTGGATCTGGCGACGTACTCAGAGAAAGACCTCGACGCTTTGCCGTTCGGGATCATTCACCTCGATCACAACGGAACTATCCTGGATTACAATGCCTACGAGGCTGGCCTGGCACGCCTTTCCAAAGAAAATGTTATCGGAAGAAATTTCTTCGCTGAAGTTGCGCCTTGTACGTACGTACCGGAATTCTTTGGACGTTTCAGCGCGGGGTTAGCCGCGGGAAACTTAAAAGAAAGCTTCAGATTTACTTTTCCATTCGCGCATGGTCCCAGACAGATCATTGTCCAGATGGTCGGCGACGTTCAAACCAGAACAGCGTGGATTGTGATCGCCGACGCCTCGAGAGAAGTAACGTTGCAACTTGAGGGAAACCGCACGATTACGTTAATCGCCCTCTCCGGATCGAGCGATTTCTCCAAACCAGGGAATGCATAACAGAATTAGGCTTGGTGATGATCGGAAACGATTAAAAGGAAGAACAAAATGAATTCCTGGACTCGGCGCGATTTCATAAAAATCGGAGCAGGCTCCGCGGTTGCCGGGGCAGCGGCCAACGTTACCCTTTTGCAGCCGGCTGCGATGTGGGGGGCGGGTCGTGAGGTGGCGCCCAGCGATCGAGTGCGATTTGCCTCCATCGGCACCGGAACGCGAGGCTGCGAGTTGCTGGACGCTTCACTGGCAGTGCCCGGCATCGAATGTGTCGCGGTGTGCGATCTCTACGACAGCCGTCATGAAGCCGCGCAGGAGGTGGTGAAAAAGCGAGTACCCGCGACCCGCAACTACAAGGAGATTCTCGATCGCAAAGACGTGGATGCCGTGATCGTGGCCGTCACGGATCATCAGCATCGCCGCGTAGTCGTCGACGCTTGCGCCGCGGGCAAAGATGTTTATTGCGAAAAGCCGATGTCCCATACGCTCGAAGATGGCTTCGCTATGGTGGAAGCGGTTCAGAAGGGAAATCGCATCCTGCAGGTTGGCAGCCAGCGGGTCAGCTCGATTGTCTATGAAAAAGCCAGAGAGATGTACGCGGCCGGTGCGCTGGGCGACGTGTTCTTCATCGAGGGGTCGTCCGACCGGAACTCGCCCAGCGGTGCGTGGGTATATCCGATTCCGTCCGACGCCAGCGAGCAGACGATTGACTGGAGCGCGTTTCTGGAGGGCGCACCCAAGCGTCCTTTTGACGCTGCCCGCTTCTTCCGGTGGCGCTGCTTCTCGGATTATGGTGAAGGCTTGGCGGGCGATCTTTTTGTTCACCTGCTCTCTGGCATTTACTTCATCTCGGGTACGAATGAGGCGCCCAGGCGGGCGCAGTCGAACGGCGGGCTCTTTCGCTGGAAAGACGGGCGCGATTTCCCCGATCTGATCGAGACACTTTATGACTATCCGAAATTCCGGGTGGCGCTGCGCTGCAATTTGAACAATGCCGGCGGTGAGCCCATCAAATTCCACGGAACCAAGGGCACGCTGGAAATTAATGGTCAGACCCTGGTTTTCACGCCCCAGGATACGACTCCAGCGCCCGAAACTTATTCTACAAAGGGTTGGCCGGCGCGGCTGCGCACCGAGTACATGGCGCAGTGGGCAACCCAGCATCCGCAGCCGGCGCCATTCGATTACCAGATGGCGGAGGCACAAACGTTTACTGCACCTCCGGGCTATAGCGATGTTTCAGCTCACCAGGCGAACTTCTTCAACGCAGTTCGAACCCGCAAACCAGTGATCGAGAACGAGGTATTTGGCAATCATGCAGCCATCGGTTGCCACCTTGCCAACTACGCCTATTTCAAAAACACTATTGCAACCTGGGACGAAGACGCGAAAAAAATTCGGGGATGAGTAATCGCGGTTGACTAACGGGTACTGGAGCTTGGACGGCCGATTTATGACACAGCGGTTCACAATGAACGGATGCAGGAGAAGATCGAGATGGAAGATCATGCCGGCGATCGGCCTGATTTCAACCGCAGAAAATTTGTCTGACGTGTGTTGTCATTCGCCGCGGCCGGGCTGGTTGCGCAAAGTGCGGTCGAGATAATGTCTCCACAACCGCTGGATGCCCAATCCAATCTGACTCCCGATCAGGCTTTGAAAGAATTGCAGGACGGTAACCAGCGCTTCGCCACCGATCAGTTGACGTCAATCACCCACGATCTGAAAATTCTGAAAGAGCATACCGCAGACAAGCAGGAACCCTTTGCCGCGGTGCTGGCTTGCGCTGACTCTCGCGTTCCGGTTGAACTGATTTTCGACCAGACCATCGGACAGATATTCGTCACCCGCGTCGCCGGCAATATTACGACCTCCGAAATTATCGCCAGCCTGGAGTATGCGGTGGCGGTGCTAGGGGTGGAAGTTCTGCTGGTGCTCGGACACAGCGGCTGTGGGGCGGTTACGGCGGCGATGAAGAGCGATGCCGTTCCCGGACAGATCAGCGCCTTGTATCCACATCTTCAACCCGCGGTGAAGCAATCCGGCGGAGACCTCAAGCGGGCAATCGAAAGCAATGCCCGTCTTCAGGCCGAGTTGTTGCGGTCCTCATCGCCCGTAATTCGCGACGCGCTCAATGCGGGCAAGCTCAGAGTCGAGGCTGCAGTTTATGATCTGGCCTCGGGCAAAGTCAGCCTGCTGGCCTAAGGAGAGCGGATGAACGAAAAAGATTTTACATAGAGATAGCTGGTAGCACCGTCGGTTGCGATCCCGCCAAACGTCCTGGAATTGGTTCCCCAGAGGTTAATCAATACCGCCGCTGGCGCCGAAGGAACGTGCTCCGTATGAGTGGACAGCAACGCCCCGTCAACGAAGAAGTCGATTTTGTTCCTGCTCCAGACAAATTTATATTCATGAAAGCCGCGGTCCGCGCCGGCAACGGGAGCGGAAGTAGTCTGCTGGTGTTTTACAGTCGAGTAATTCGTCATTTCCAGGGTTGATGGCGATTGACCCTCGTACTCAAAGTCGATTTCGCTTTCGCTGTCATTGATAAAGCTGAAGACATCAAACACCGCGCCTGATACCGCTCTCCCCACACCATCCGGTGTCGGCGAAGTGGAAGTTGCGCGCGCTACCCACACGTAGGTTCCGTACCCGAATAACTTTTTCGAGCGAATCTCCGCACCTTCTGACGTCGCCAACCCGTTCTCGATTCTCTGGGTCAGGCGAAGCCGCAACATCCCAGTCGACAGATCGACGTGGTCCGCGACCAGTGTGCCTTTGTTCACACCCGCTATGTTTCCAGGCGCGTTTCCGGTGTCAACGAACCATTTGCTGGTATCCAGGCTGGGGCCGGAAAAAGTCTCGGTGAACATAGCTGAAGCATCGGGAGCCGGATCTTTCGGGACCGGCCGATCCTGCGACGCCGCCACGCTGCCGAGTACCAGCAATAGTGGGAGCATGCGTCGCGGTATTATGGATGACTTGGGCATTGCGGGGTGTTTTGTTCAGTGAGGTTTCTGCTCGGAGGCCCCCTGGAAGTTCTCGGCCCGTAAAACAAAACGTCCCAGACTCATTTGAGTCGTGGGACGCTCGTCGAACAAGCCCTCCCCCGAAAGATTGTTCTTGAACATCCTATCCAGCCTGGGCAGGGAGTGGGAATGGCACAAACGGGCTACTTGCATGACTTTGGTTTTGTAGAAGTTTCAGCGCTTCTTCGATCCCGACAGCTAAGAACTCGACGCTGATTTCACGGCTTCGCAGGCTCGGGCTGCGCCGGCGAGGTCTCATCCTCCAGAACCACAACCCTGGTAAGGTTACGTGGACTGTCAGGGTTCAGCCCTTTGTTCAGGCCGGTATAGAGGCCAGTCAACTGGCCGGCAAAAATGTATGGCGCCAGCCGCGTCACTTCCGGAATATCGAAATCTAACTCGATCAGGAGGTCAGACGACGCTCGAGCTCGCCTGTCCGCTCGATTGGTGACTGTCAGGGTCGTTCCCCCAAGGCGTTTAATTTCCTGCAAAACCTCGCACTCTGCATCGTATCCCTGTTCGGAAAGCAGAAACAGGATGAGAGTTTCGGGTGCAACAATCGACTTGGGGCCGTGGCGAAATTCCAGAGTATGAAAACTCTGTGCGTAAGACACCGACATTTCAGTGATCTTCAGTGCGGTTTCGCAGGCTAGCCCGTAGAAGGGTCCCTGGGCCAGACAAACGTAATCGGCAAAGCGGCGGGAGCCGACAAAATCCCGAACTTGCGGATTCAAATGATCCAGCGCGCGTTGGGCAAGCTCCGGCAGTCTGCCAAGGGCCTTCAAAAGTGCGGAATCATCTACGCTACATGCGGCCAGATATTGCAGGCCGAGCAACATCGAAGTGAACGAGCGCGTCATCACTGTACTTTGCTCGTCGCAGGGGAGCAGAGGCAGAGTTGCGGTTGCGCTATGCTCGAGGGGTTGATCGGGCGTGCCGGTTACAGCCAGCACACGGATGTTCCGGTCGCGCTCCAGAAACCGCGCTGCCCGTACTGCTTCAGAGGTCTGGCCCGAGCGCGAAATCACAACTGCCGCAAGATTCTCAGAACCTGCGAGCACGAGATCGGGATACAGCAGGAGTTCGGAGGCCGCAATCGCTCGCGCCCTTAGGCCGGTAATGCTGCTCCATGCCGCAGCCGCCGAAAGCGCAAGATAATAACTGGAACCGCAACCGACAAACAGCCATTCGCTGGCGGAATGAAACGGCTGCCGAACTTTTGCAAGCGAGCCCTCACGTTCGAGCGCCTCGAAGCATCGAGCCCAGAATTGGGGTTGCGACAAAATTTCAGCCTGCGAGTGCATGCCCGCCTGGGCCGGTGGTAAAGGTTGACTCTTTTGCTGTTCAGACAAGCGTCACCTCAACGCCAATCTTTTTCAGAGCTTTTAGATCAGATTTGGGAATGCTGTGATCGGTGATGATTTCTTGTAACGCTGTCGGGGGGATAATCAGCGAAAGACTGCGACGGCCAAACTTGCTGGAATCGCAAACCGCAACCGTCCGCTTAGCCACTTCGACCATTACCCGGTTTACTTTTGCCTCGAGAATATTGGGAGTGCTCAGGCCGTATTGCACGTCGAACCCGTCGACACCCAGGAACAGAACGTCGGCGTTCAGCCCACGCAAGGTTTCTTCCGCGATCGGCCCTACCAGCGAAAATGAATTTTTGCGCACAGTCCCCCCGGTAAGGATCACTTCCACCGGAGCCCCGGTAAGTTCGGCTGCGATATTGAGAGCGTTGGTGATAATCGTAATGTTATGAAAGTTGCGGAGTGCCCGTGCGATCGCGGTTGTGGTGGTACCGGAATCAAGGATAATGACCTGCCCTTCCTTGACCTGGGCCGCCGCCGAAGTGGCGATCCGCAGCTTCTCCTTACGATGAAGCTTTTCTTTTTCCCGAAGAGTAGGATCTTCCAGTGCTCCCTCACGAGCGGGCAGGGCGCCGCCGTGAGTGCGATGAACCATCCCATGCGCGTGCAGGACTTCGAGATCCTTTCGAATAGTAACCTGGGAAGTATCGAATTTCCGGGCCATGTCGGTGACCAGCACCCGGCCGTCCCGCTCCAGAATCTCGATAATGGCTCGCCGGCGTTCTTCGTTGAGCACGCTTTTTCCGAAACCCGCCCTTATGATTCCCCTTTCTTTTTATATCGTTTGCTTTCGGTTGTCCAGTGCAAAAGGGGAGGAGAAGTCGCGCATACGAATCGCAGGCACCCGATACAAACAGTCTTCAGGCAGAGAGTTGTCAGGGGCGAAAGAACAATGATTCTAAAAAGCGGGATCTTGCGGGGTAAGCGAAGCCTTCAATGCTCGAAGTTTAATACCTTCTTTTTCAGATGAGTGAGCTTGAGCAGAGCCTGTTCGATTTCTTCTCGTTCAGTAAAACCGTCAGCGCTTTGTGTCAGCAACTCCTGGCGCGAATGAATTGCAGCTTCTGCAACTTCGATTCGCTTGAAAAGAGATTTGCGATCCCTCTCCTGCAGGACCAATTCATAATATCGTCGCCACTGCGAAAGACCCACCGGTGCCGCTGCTGGCATAGACGAGAATGGTCGACGGGATGACTGAGCAGTGTCAGACCGACGGGATGCCATATGAGTTACCTCGTGGCCCGCTGTACACCTTGGGCCCATTTCCGCATATCTTAGGTAGAGAAACCAAAGGCGTCGGCCCGCTGGCGTACAGACCAGGCGCACGAACTTACATCCCTTCGT
This sequence comes from Terriglobia bacterium, assembly GCA_963733545.1. Taxonomy (GTDB): domain Bacteria; phylum Acidobacteriota; class Terriglobia; order Terriglobales; family Acidobacteriaceae; genus JAIQFF01. The sequence continues at coordinate 647,385 of CAVTDQ010000006.1, read as the reverse complement.
GATCGGGTTTGAAGATGCCCGGGTCAAAAAGCATGAACCACGAAGGACAAGAAGTTGCACGAAGGAATGACTGCAAATTGATGCTTAGTTAATCCTCGTGTCCCGTGTGGTTGACGGTTTTGTGAGCTGGACCGTGTGACTGTCCAATGCACGACGCCGGTCATCCGTTGATTTTAGCGACCACCAGGCAATAGAATGACGTGAAACTGACTCCAACCAACGGTTACGGCTCAGCGAGGATTTCTAAATTATGAAATTGGCAATCGGAAACTTACCAAACACCGCGATCTTCACCGGTATTCTTTTTACGATGAGTTTTGCAGCGCGGCCCGCGGTTGGCCAGGATTCTGCGAGCGGCGCCGATCTGTTCAAGCAGAAGTGCGCGACTTGCCATGCCGCCGATGGTAGTGGCAACACTGCAGTGGGCAAAAGTCTGAAGGCCGCCGATTTGCGCACTGCGGAGGTACAGAAAAAATCCGACGCTGAACTCACGCAGTCCATCTCCGAAGGCAAAGGCAACATGCCGGGTTTCAAGGGCCAAATCAGCGACGACGAAATACACTCTGTCCTCGGGTATGTTCGAACCCTGGGAGCCAAAGGCGATTCAGCAACCAAGAAAAAATAGGTTTCTCTCATGGCGGCGGTTTGCACATAATCTGCTCCGGCAATCTGGTGCGCCCAAACCTTTCAAGTTCACCCCATCCGCCTGTCGCGGCTCTTTCTTCGCTATATACTTTGACCTCAAGGCGAATCAGGAGCTCTCATGAAGCGAAACCTTGTAATCGCGGTCCTGTGGTCGATTGCTCCGATGATCGCCGCCGCCCAGGATTCGTCCAAGATTATTGCCATGGAGAATTTATGGAACCGGGCGGAATTAAACAATGACGCCTCGGCCGTGCAATTGTTGCTGGCCGACGACTTTGTCATGACCGTAGCTGAAGGCACCGTTTACAACAAGGCTCAGATCGTCGCCTCAGTCGCCGACAAGTCCTATCGTCCGGAAGTTCTGCAATCCAGCGAAATGGTAGTTCACTACTACGGAAGCACCTCGGTTGTGACCGGCGTTTATTACGAGAAGGGAATTGACAAAGGCAAGGTTTGGGAGCGTCGAGGACGCTTCACCGATACCTGGATGAATCTGAATGGCAGATGGCAATGCATCGCGAGCCACTTCAGCGTGAAGCCCAAATAGCCCGGCGCAGGCCCTCTAACCCCGGCCGCGGAAGAGAGTCGAAGTAGCATAGACTTAAAATTCTTGTGTTTGAATCAGCTCAAAACTGGATCGACAAACTCGGACTGATCCCCCATCCCGAGGGTGGTTACTATCGCGAGTCTTATCGCTCTCAGCTTTTAATTTCGCACGAGGCGCTAGCGCCGCAATTCACCGGAGCTCGTCTGGCGTCTACTGCAATCTATTTCCTGCTGGAAGCACAGAATTTCTCCGCTTTTCACAAGCTGCGTTCGGACGAATTGTGGCATTTCTACACTGGCAGTTCGATGAGCGTGCACGTTATCGGACCCGAAGGGGAGTACTCCGAGATTCAACTCGGCGGTGATGCCGAATCAGGCGAGGTGTTTCAGGCAATCGTAAACGCAGGTTCCTGGTTCGCTTCGCGGATTCGAGATCAAAGATCTTTTGCTCTGGTCGGCTGCACGGTGGCACCGGGTTTTGACTTCGCTGATTTCGAATTAGGGAAACGATCAGATCTGGTCAAGCTGTATCCGCAGCACCGCCTGCTGATCGAGCAGTTGACTCGGGAGTGAACTGCTCGATCAGCAGGAACTTCACCTAGTTAACTCTCGAAATCTCGCCAGTGACGGCCGTCGCGTTCAAGCAATTCGTCCGCATCTTTCGGACCCCACGTCCCTGCAGCGTAGTTGGGAAAATTGCGAGGCGGCAAAACCTTCCACAAATCCAGCATTGAGTTGACCACGCTCCAGCCGGCTTCAACCATATCCGCCCGTTGAAACAACGTCGCGTCGCCTACCATGCAATCGTGGAGCAAGCGTTCATATCCGCTGCTGGGCTGCTTGCCGAAGTAGTCGGAGTACTGAAACTCCATGTCGACGGTGCCAAGTCGCATGATCGTGCCTGGTGTTTTGGCGGCGAAGCGCAATGCGATTCCTTCCTCCGGCTGAATGTGCAGGATCAACTGGTTGGGTGTGAGCTTTTCTACTTCGGTATCGCGAAAGAGAACGAAAGGCGCACGCCTGAACTGGATGACAATGTAAGTACTTCGCGAGGCCATGCGCTTGCCGGTGCGCAGATAAAACGGCACGCCTGCCCAGCGCCAGTTATCGACCACCAGTTTGATGGCCACAAAAGTTTCGGTGCGCGACTCTGGCGGCACCCCGGGTTCAGAACGATAAGCGGGCACATGCTGGCCCTTGATTTCGCCTTCGCCGTATTGTCCCCGCACAGTGCGGGTCAGCACGTCTTCTGAACTCAGTGGTTGCACTGCGTGTAAAATCTTTGCCTGCTCATCGCGTACCGCGTCCGCCTGAAACGAAATTGGCGGCTCCATCGCGGTCAGGCTGATCAGTTGCATGATGTGGTTCGGTACCATGTCGCGGAGGGCTCCGGCGGTGTCGTAATATCCGCCGCGCTGCTCCACCCCCACGGTTTCACCCACGGAAATCTGCACGTGATCGATATAGCGGCGGTTCCATATCGGCTCGAAGATTCCATTGGCAAAGCGGAATGCCAGAATATTCTGTACCGTTTCCTTGCCCAGATAATGATCAATACGATAGATCTGCTGCTCGTTGAGTTCTTTAAGCAGTTGTCGATTGAGTGCGCGCGCCGACTCCAGATCACGTCCGAAGGGTTTTTCGACGATGACTCTTCGCCATTGATGATTTTGTTCGGTGGTCAGTCCGACCGCGGATAGTTCTTGCACGATGGGGCCAAAGAAATCGGGTGCCGTTGCGAGATAGTAAAAATAATTGCCGTGGGTGGCCTGCTGCTGGTCAACCGTCTGCAGCATTTCCTTCAACTTCAGGTAGGTGCCCGGGTCGCTAAATTCGCCCGTGATGTAGAAGACGTGGTGCTCAAACCAATCTTGCAGGTCAGGATCGATCGGGCCGTCGATAAATTCTTTGAGGTCCTGTACCAGCTTGGCACGAAACTCTTCAGTCGACATTGGATTGCGCGCCACCCCGACGATGGCAAATTCGCGCGAGAGCAGGTTGTATTTCGCGAGATTGTAAAGCGAAGGGATCAGCTTTCGACGGGTAAGGTCTCCGGCTGCGCCAAAAATAACCATCACGCACGGATCGCCGCGCCGCCCGCCACCTTGAGATTCGCTGGTCGTTCCCGCCTCCGACATGGTTCAATCCTCGTCGGGCGAGTTTAACAAGCCTTTGACGACTTTAGGTTTCCTGTGTCGGTACCTGTACAAACCGACGTCACACCGCGCTTGCTGTTGCCATATCGCAGGGAGGCCATTTAACGAAAATCAAAGTTTAGACCTCGACGGGTGCATTGATGTGGACTTTTACTTTCAACGCTCGGCCCAATTTTATGAAGCCGTCCATCCACGCCTGTGCTGCGGCATCCCCGCGTTCGGCACGCTCTTTCACTTCAGTCGCAGTGTCCAGCATGATGCGATAGTACGTATTCTGCGCCTCCCAGAGGCGAACTTCGAACGGCAAACTCAGGACCAGTTCGACGGTTTCCTGTAATCGTTGCAGAAGCCCTGTCTTCATGGGATCTTGCACGAAACGCGCGAACAGCCGCTCGATGGTTCGACGCAAGGCGAACTCCAGGGTCACCGCATCAGGGGTCACGCCGGTCCGTCGAATTTCGTCGAGGATCTGCCGGGACCTCTTTAGGTCAACTTCACTTGCTGAAAACGCGTCAATCAGATCGGAATTAAGTGTGAAGTCAACAGCCAATCGGAATTGCCGAGGTAAGGGGACGGACAGATCGGTGACAAAGCGTATGAGGTTGGCGTGCTCGTCGTGAAAGTTGCGATACATCGCGCGGGCTTCGTTCGTGGCGCCTTCCAGAATGATTCCCAGTATTTTTCTTTGTTCATCCCGAAAGAGCAGCCGCAGAGTGTAAGTGCCGGAGGCAAAGTTTTTTTCTACCATGCGCACTAGTTCCGCCAAGTCTCCAGTGGCGAGCGCCTTGTCTAATTCCCCTTCGAGGCTCTCATATGCCTGGTCTCCCTGGTGCCGTCGGACGCCTCCAATCACACTGTGATCTGCAAAATGCAGTACACCGAAAGTGACTTCATCAGATTCCCAGGTAATTTCAGAAGCAATGGAGGCCTGGCCCAAAACCACTCGCAGCTTGCCCTGACGCGAAGGCCGGTAGTCGGTTCTCTGAACGTCATAGCAATAGATTCGTGTGTTAGTTCCATATTCTTCGAACAGGGAGCTAACCGCGTAATGCGCTCCAACTTTTTCCAGGTCGACCATGGCGGGCTGGACGTAGCTCTCATAGATGGACCGTCCATCGCCTTGCTGGGGAAGATTGCTCTTCGCCCGGGCCAGCAACTCAAGAAATGGAGTGGCCAGCTCATCAGAGAATAGTTGTTCGGCAAGTTGCAGCGCACGCCCGGCATACTGGATCACCTGAACGGTTTCTATTCCGGAAACATCGTCGAAGAACCAACCGCAACTGGTGTACATCAGCATCAGATAGCGTTGCAGCTCGAGCAGCTTCAAAGCAGCGATGGTCTCTGCCTGCGAAAACTCACGCTTTGCCTGTTCGGTCATGAAGCGAATGACATTTTCCCGTGAGCGGTCCAGAACCACGGCGATGTAGGCGTCCCGGGTTTTCCAGGGATCTGCAAACAGCTTTCGGGCCGCGATCTCATACCTGGGCGCAACTCCGTCCCGCAGCCAGTCGAACGCCTCTCGCAGCGGCGCTCGCCATTGTTGATTCCATCCGGAATGGCCTCCAGAGTTGCAACCGCAATCACTCCGCCAGCGTTCAACCCCATGCGCGCAGCTCCAGGAGGTATTGCCAATGATCTTGGCCTCCTGCGTGGGCGGATATTTTTCCAGGTATTCCCCGTAATTCGTCAAACGGGCCAACTGGCTTTTTTCAATATCGTTCAGGGCAAACGCCAGTGCCATATCGCCGTAAGAGCGGTGATGTCCATAGGTCTCGCCGTCGGTTGCAATGTGAACCAGTTGCGGCCAGGTGCGCGCATCAGAAAACGCGCCCAGGAGACGGTTGGCGAAGCGCTTGCCATCCGCCAGAAGATCTTCAAACGCGATGGCGCGTGAAATGGGGCCGTCATAGAAGAATACGTTGATCGCCTGCCCGGAAGGGACACGCACCGCGTACGCCATCGACGGATCCACTCTGCCGCCATCCACCTTCCGCCAGGCTCTTCCTCCCAGCGGCCGCACCCGGCCCGCTTGATACGGAGAGAGAATCGTGAACTTAATGCCGAGCTCGGCGAGAACCTCCAGAGTTTGCAGATCTACACCCGTTTCCGGCAGCCACATTCCTTCGGGGTGGCGGCCGAAACGTCTTTCGAAGTCACGAATTCCCCAAAGGATTTGGGTATATTTGTCGCGGCGAGTCGCGAGCGGAAGGATGGTGTGGTTGTAAGCTTGCGCGACCGCCGAACCGTGGCCGGAGAAAAGCCGCTGACTCTCGCGATCCGCGCTCAGGATTGCTTCGTAAACTGCAGGGCTCTTTTGTTCCATCCACGAGAGCAGTGTGGGCCCGAAGTTGAAGCTGATCCGCGAGTAATTATTAACAATCTGTAAGATGCGGCCGTCGCCATCCAGAATTCGCGAGGCGCTGTTCGGGGCGTAGCACTCCGCGGTTACACGTTCGTTCCAATCATGATAGGGATATGCAGAATCCTGGTATTCCACTGCTTCTAGCCACGCGTTTTCTCGAGGCGGCTGGTAGAAGTGGGCATGAATACATACGTACCGTTCCATTAATTCTCCTGGATTGCGGCCAAGCTGGGCGCGCGAACGAAGGCGGATAGTCTGTTATTGCGCCCGCTCTGTATTTCACCCAAATCGTTCCCGTTGCTCTTACCCTTGGCGCTTTCGTCTTCATGGACGTTTAGACACAACCGCCCCATTCGGTCTTGCATCTTTGGAAAGTCTAACGTCACTGTGAGCTAGCATAGGTTACCAGCAAGGTCCGCGGGATGAGCACGCCCTTGTGCGCTGTACTGTTTCGGGCATCCGCACGACTGGTTGTATCTGTTTATACTTCTTCAAGTTGGGTGGCACGTGGCGTTTCTGATTTGGCCATATCTGGTTTGATCGGGAAGAGCTTCGGAGTTGTATTTATTTCAGACAGTTTCAAACCGCTGCAGCGCTAAAACCAGCATTTCCGCATTCCAGCAGCAGCACTATCGAGGCGATTGAGTGAACAGCAGAGCTTCACAGGAACCCGCGTACGTCCCTTGTTCCACTTATCGTCTCCAGCTCAATCTCCATTTCACGTTTACCCAGGCGGCCTCCGTAGTCTCTTATCTGGACGAACTGGGGATCACTGACTGCTACACCTCCCCGTTTTTGATGGCCCACCCTGGAAGTATGCACGGTTATGACATAACCGATCACACTCGCTTCAATCCCGAAATCGGAACATCTCAACAGTTCACCGAGTTCGCTGGCAAATTGAAAGAGCGAAAAATGGGACTTGTGGTTGACGTTGTTCCCAACCACATGTGCATCACCCACCCTTCAAATCTCTGGTGGTGGGATGTGTTGGAAAACGGTCCCGGCTCGGACTACGCCCACCACTTCGATATCGATTGGAATCCGCCCAAAGCGGAGTTGGCCAACAAAGTCCTGCTGCCGTTTCTACCCGACCAGTTTGGGCTGGTGTTGGAGAGTCAATCCATTCGCGTTGTTTATGACGCCGGCGGATTCATCCTCGATTCGATGGGCACGCGTTTCCCACTGGCCGCCCGATCCTGGTCTCGGCTGCTGGAAAGAATTCTGGTAAAGGCAAAAGAGACGCTCACTGAGAGTGACGGCCACATGCTCGAACTGGAAAGTATTATCACCGCGATCTCTCATCTGCCGCCGCGCGAGGATACGGACATTGCCCGAATACGAGAGCGTCAGCGGGAAAAAGAAGTAATCCGGCGCAGAGTGTCGGCTTTGGTCGAGGACAGCGACGTGGTTCGAGCCTGTCTGAAGCAGGTTTTATCGGTCATCAACGGGACTAAGGGTGACACCCACAGTTTCGATCCTTTAGAGAAACTTCTGGATGACCAGGCCTATCGGCTGAGCTTCTGGCGGGTTGCTTCCGACGAGATTAACTATCGGCGATTTTTCGATATTAACGATCTGGCGGCCATCCGGGTTGAAAGTCCCGAAGTATTCGCCGTAGTTCATGCCATACCGTTTGACCTTATTCAAAAGTCTCTGGTATCGGGCATTCGCATCGACCATCCTGACGGGCTGTTCGATCCTTTGCGCTATTTTGAGGATCTTCAAGCCCAGGTTCCTCTTCCCGGCTTCTCCTCTAATTCGGCCGCCGGCAGCGGCCGCCGGCGAATCTACCTTGCCGCGGAAAAAATCCTAATTGGCAGCGAAGAATTAAGGCCAGGCTGGGCGATCGAGGGAACGACCGGCTACGGTTTTCTTAATCTGGTGAACGGCCTGTTCGTGGATGCGTCGAAAGGCCGATTTTTTCAGCGCCTTTACCGGAAATTCAGTGGCTGGTCACAAAGTTATTTAGACCTGATTTACGAAAGCAAGCGTTTGGTAATGCAAGTCTCCATGTCCAGCGAACTCAACGTGCTGTCGCGTCGCCTGGACCGCATCTCCGAACAGCATCGCCGCTCCCGTGACTTTACCCTGGAAAGCCTGCGGGACGCGTTGCGCGAAGTCATCGCCTCGTTCCCGGTGTATCGCACTTACGTTCGTACTGACTCTAAACATCCCGACGAGCAGGACGAACGGTACATTCGCGGAGCTATCAAAACCGCCAGGCGGCGCAATCCGGCCACCAGCGCATCGGTCTTCGATTTCATTCAGGATTTGCTCCTGCTTAAAGATCCGGACAGTATTACCGACGCCGATCGCGCCGAGCGCCGCCTGTTCGTCATGCGCTTTCAGCAGCTCACCGGTCCGGTCATGGCCAAAGGCCTGGAGGATACGGCTTTCTATCGGTACTGCCCGCTGCTGTCACTCAATGAAGTCGGAGGGTCGCCCGACAAATTTGGCGTCGCGCTTGCCCATTTTCACGCCAAAAATCTTGCCCGCCGGCAGCTGTGGCGAAATGCCATGCTGGCCAGTTCAACCCACGACACCAAGCGAAGCGAGGATGTTCGGGCACGCATCAATGTGCTTTCGGAGATTCCCGCGGAGTGGTATCGCGCCATCCGTGGCTGGCAGCGAGTTAACGAGGAAAAGAAGACTCAAGTGGGCGGCGAGAGTGTGCCCAGCGCAAACGAGGAATATTTTTTATACCAGACACTGCTTGGTGCCTGGCCTCTGGCTTCAATGGATGGGCCGGCATACGCAGACTTCGTCGACCGGATTCATAAATACATGGAGAAGGCTCTGCGCGAGGCCAAAGTCAATACCAGCTGGATCAATCCCAATACCGAGTATGAAGCCGCATTTCACAGTTATCTCGATGCCATTCTCGACCGTTCGTCCGGCCACGCTTTTCTGGAGCAGTTCGCGCCCTTCCAGACACGGATCGCCAAGGCCGGAATTTTCAACTCACTTTCGCAGACTTTGTTGAAGATTACCTCCCCGGGGCTGCCCGATTTTTATCAGGGCACGGAAGTTTGGAACTTCAGCCTGGCCGATCCCGACAATCGACGTGCGGTGGACTACGAGGGGATGCAAAAGCTGCTGTCGCGATTGGGGTCCGAAGAGTCACAGAATCAGGCGGCCCTGGTGGACCGCCTGGTGGCGGAGCCGGCGGACGGAGGCCTCAAGTTGTACATCACCCGGAGTGCTCTACGCTTCCGTCGCGAACATCATTCTATGTTTGCCCGGGGAAATTATTTGCCGTTACGTGCTGCAGGCGAAAAAAACAAACATGTGATCGCCTTCGCCCGCTCCTTCCGCGGGCGCGACTGTAATTGTTCTGGCCGGCCGCTTCTTCGCTCAACTCGACGAAGAGAATCAACAACGCCTTCCGCTGGGTGAAATATGGGCAGGCACGGAAGTCGTGGTTCGCAAGCGTCTGGCGGCAGGAGCGTATCGCGATGTCTTGACCGGAAAAACAATTTCTCTTGTCGAACGTGACGGGGAGAGCCTCATAGCTCTGGAGCAGGCGTTTTCTCATTTGCCCCTGGCACTACTGGTCAATGTGGAACAGGTGGATAAGGACCCCGACGATGCCGAATAGATCCACCGCCAAAGCCTGGGAACTTCGTTACGGTTCGTCGGTCCACGGGGAAAATTCCGTGGAATTCCGGGTCTGGGCGCCGAATGTAACGACGATGGCAGTACGCATCCTGGGAGAAACGCAGCGTACCGTCCCCATGACGCGATCCTCGAATCCGCTTAATCCCGAAGCTTTCGAGTTTGCGGCAACTGTTGAGGACGTCGGCGAGGGTGCGGATTACTTTTACCTATTAAACGAAGAGCGCGGACGTCCCGACCCGGTTTCCCGCTGGCAACCGAAAGGTGTTCACGGTCCCTCGCGGGTAGTCGCGCCGGCATCGTTCGCCTGGTCCGACCAGCGCTGGCGGGGAATTCCGCTGAAAGAGTATGTCATTTACGAATTTCATCCAGGTACATTCACTCGGGATGGAACTTTTGAAAGTGTTATCCCACGACTGCCCTATTTGCGCGATGTCGGCATCACGGCCATCGAAATAATGCCGGTAGCGGAATTCCCCGGCAATCGGAATTGGGGATACGACGGTGCCAGCCTGTACGCTCCCCAATCCTCCTACGGCGGCCCGTCCGGCCTGAAAAAGCTGGTCGATGCCTGCCATGAGCACGGCCTGGCGGTGATTCTTGACGTTGTCTATAACCATCTCGGACCGGAAGGGAATTATCTCCCCGAGTTTGCTGCCTGCTTCACCGACGCTCATCACACGCCCTGGGGCAAGGCGATCAATTTCGACGGACCTGACAGCGATGGAATCCGGCGCTTCTTTATCGACAATGCCCTCTACTGGCTCACCGAATACCACGTTGACGCGCTGCGCCTCGATGCCATTCACGGCATTTACGATTTCGGCGCCCGCCATATCCTTGACGAACTCTCCGCGGCCTTTCACCAGCAGGCCAAAACTTTGAACCGGCAGGCCTTTTTAATCGCCGAGAGCGATCTTGACGATGTTCGCATCATCAATTCCCGAACCAAGGGTGGTTACGCTCTGGACGCGCAGTGGCATGACGACTTTCACCACGCCCTATATTCGATAGTCACTCTACAGCGGGATGGCTTTCTGATGGACTTCGGTTCCATGGGCGACCTGGCAAAATCGATTCGCGAAGGATTTGTTTTTGATTGGAAATATTCACGCTATCGTCGGCGCTACCACGGTAACTCGTCAAAGGAACGCCCCGGAGAGCAGTTCGTCGGCTGTATTCAGAATCACGATCAAGTTGCCAATACCAGCCGCGGAAAAAGGCTCGCCAGCCTGGCTCCGGGCGGGCCACAGAAGTTGGCGGCGGTACTTACTCTGTGCTCGCCGTTTTTGCCACTCCTGTTTATGGGAGAGGAGTACGGCGAGACTGCTCCGTTCTTTTACTTCACCAGCTTTGACGATCACGATCTGGCGACTGCGGTCACCGAAGGACGCAAAAGGGAATTGGGGTCGCATTATTCCGAAAGCGAATTCGCCGACCCCCAGGCTCTCGATACTTTCGAGCGTTCAAAACTGGACTGGACCAAGCCCGACATCGCACCCCATGCGCAAATTCTTAGTCTTTATCGGGATTTAATGGCTCTGCGAAAACAGCATGCAAGTCTGGCAAACTGCCGCAAGGATTTGACTGACGTTCAATTCGATGAACAGGCAAAGTATTTAACTATGCGACGTTCCGATCCAGGAGGTGGCGCCGCGCTCCTGGTCCTTAACTTTTCTGCTCAGGCCCAAGAGATTCCTGTTCCCGCGGATTCGAAAACGTGGCGGCGAGTCTTATGGACTGAAGACGCCGTCTACGGCGGCTCCGGGACAGGGCCAAAGCCATTAGAAACTCTTAACCCGGATTCACAGCCCCAAGTCTCGCTGGGCGGATTCGAAGCGCTCATCTATGTGAGATAACGCTGACCAAATGCGTTTGCCTGATGGCTGCCCAATCCGGAGCGAAGTTTGACAAGAGTTCGAGGTGGCCCGCGCATCCGTAGGTCATGTGGTAGATTTTTAAAACAGGCTAAATAATCGCAATTTTTTCAGTGAAGGGTGTTCGACGCATGTTGCTTGCCTTAACCGCTAGCCTGGCACTCTATGCTGGGAGGCGCTACCGCTAATGCCGGGCGAAGGAAAGAACTCCATTAACCCAGGATTTCCTCGCAGAGTGGTCGTCGAAAATGTCCAGCCTGAGGTGGATTGCGGACGCTTTCCCATCAAGCGCATCGTGGGTGACGTTGTAACCGTGACCGCCGACATCTTTGCCGAAGGCCACGACGCCATATACGCGGTTCTGCGCTACAAACCAGAGACGCAGCCGGAATGGAACGAAGTGCCCATGGAGCTGCCGCCCAACGGCAACGATCGATGGCAGGCGGAATTCAGCGTTCCAGCGCAGGGCCGTCATCTTTACACGGTGCAGGGCTGGATCGATCATTTTCAGTCCTGGGCGCGCGATCTGGCCAAAAAGTTCGAGGCAAAACAGGACCTGTCTGTCGACATTCTGACTGGAATACAGCTGGTTGAAGCCGCCGCGGCCCGCTCAAAAGGTAAAGACAAGACCCTGCTCTCAGGAATTGCAGGAGAAATAAGAAAACTGGCTGCAACGGATATCGCCAAAGCCGTCGAAAAAGCGTCACACCCGGATTTGAAAGCGCTCATGGTCCGCAATGTCGATCGCAGCCGCGCTACCACCTACGGCAGGGAATTAGCGGTAGTCGTCGATCGAGAAAAGGCCCGCTTCAGCGCCTGGTATGAAATGTTTCCCCGTTCGTCGTCGGCTCAGCCTGGCGCTTATGGCACCCTGCAGGATGCAATTAAGCGGCTGGATTACGTTGCCGGTATGGGTTTCGACGTTCTCTACCTGCCCCCGATCCACCCCGTGGGCCGCTCCCATCGCAAGGGCAAGAACAACAATGAAACCGCACTCCCGGGTGACGTGGGAAGTCCCTGGGCGATCGGCGCCAGGGAGGGCGGTCACAAAAGCATCGATCCGCAACTGGGTACGGTGGCGGATTTCAAGAAACTGGTTGGGCGCGCCCAGCAGTTAGGACTCGAAGTCGCTCTCGACCTCGCCTACCAGTGCGCTCCCGATCATCCCTACGTTATCGAACACAAAGAGTGGTTCCGCATCCGTCCTGACGGCAGCGTGCAATATGCTGAAAATCCACCCAAGAAATATCAGGACATTTATCCAATCGATTTCGAAACCGAAAAAGGTCAGGAGCTTTGGGAAGAATTACGAAGTGTAGTGCTCTACTGGATCGAGCAGGGAATTCGAATCTTCCGTGTGGACAATCCGCACACCAAACCATTCGATTTCTGGGAATGGCTGATCACCGACATCAAGGCGAGCTATCCTGAAGTTTTGTTCCTGGCGGAAGCCTTTACCCGCCCGAGACCGATGTACGAGCTAGCAAAGCTGGGATTCACCCAGTCGTATACATATTTCGCCTGGCGTAATACCAAAGCCGAGCTTACGGAATACTTTGAAGAACTCACGCAAACTGAAATAAGCGAATACTTTCGCCCGAATCTCTGGCCCAATACCCCGGACATCCTCACAGACTTTTTGCAGTTGCACGGGCGGCCTGCGTTCATCATTCGCCTGGCGCTGGCTGCGACTCTGGGCGCCAATTATGGAATTTACGGCCCGGCTTTTGAGTTGGGAGAGAACCGCGCCATCCGTCCGGGGAGTGAAGAGTACCTTGATTCCGAGAAGTATCAGATACGGACCTGGAACCTCGACGATCCCGCCAGCCTGGCTGAGTTGATTTCCAGGGTGAACGCGATACGCCGCGACAATCCAGCGCTGCAAGTTGATCTAAGTTTGGAGTTTCTCCCCGTGGATAATCCGCAGATGATTGCCTACAGCAAGATGAGCAACGATCTGTTGAACATTATTGTGGTGGTGGTGAATCTGGACCCGCAGAACACCCAGGCCGGGATGATTGATCTGCCACTCGATATGTTTCATCTGGATGCGCGGCAACCTTACCAGATGCACGACCTGCTGACTGACGTTAAGTATCTATGGCGCGGATCGCGAAATTACGTAGAACTCAATCCCCAGCGCCTGCCGGCCCACATTTTTTGCATTCGGCGGCACGTGCGTACCGAAAATGGCGTCGACTACTTTGCATAGTAATCCGTGAAACTAGAGGAGAGATAAGCCTTGCCCGTCTCGCAGGACCCGCTCTGGTACAAGGACGCCGTCATCTACCAAGTCCACGTCCGCACGTTTTTCGATTCGAACGCAGACGGCATCGGCGACTTCCGCGGCCTTGCCCAGAAGCTCGATTATCTCCAGGAGCTCGGTGTCAATGCCGTCTGGTTGATGCCGTTCTTTCCCTCGCCCCTGCGCGACGACGGCTACGACATCGCTGATTACAACTCGGTCCATTCCAGCTATGGCAACCTCGACGATTTCAAGGCTTTTCTCGAGGCCGCGCATCAGCGCAATCTTCGCGTGATTGTGGAGATGGTCCTGAACCACACCTCCGATCAGCACCCCTGGTTTCAGGAGTCGCGTAAATCGAAAGATAATCCCAAGCGTGACTGGTATGTCTGGAGCGACACCGACACCCGTTATAAGGGCGTGAGAATTATTTTTGTCGACACCGAACTATCCAACTGGGCCTGGGACCCGGTTTCGAAAGAGTATTACTGGCATCGCTTCTTCAGTCATCAGCCCGATCTTAACTACGACAATCCTGCCGTCCGTGAAGAAATGTGGCGGGTGATGAAGTTTTGGGTGGAGATGGGAGTGGATGGTTTTCGTCTGGATGCGGTGCCGTACCTGGTCGAACGTGAAGGCACTTCTTGTGAAAATTTGCCCGAAACCCACGCCGTGCTGAAAGAACTGCGCGCCAAGCTGGATCAGAATTTTCCCGGCAAGATGCTGCTGGCCGAAGCCAACCAGTGGCCCGCCGACTTGCGAGCTTACTTCGGAGAAGGCGACGAGTTTCACATGGCCTTCCACTTTCCGCTCATGCCCAGAATGTTCATGGGGCTGAAGCTCGAAGACCGCAAGCCCATCACTGAAATTCTTAAGCAGACTCCTCAAATCCCGCTGCCCTGTCAATGGTGCCTTTTTTTGCGTAACCATGACGAACTCACACTCGAAATGGTGACCGATGTCGAGCGCGATTACATGTATGACCAGTATGCCCGCGACAAACACATGCGCATCAACGTCGGTATCCGGCGCAGGCTGGCTCCATTACTGGACAATGACCGCCGCCGCATTGAATTAATGAATGGAATGCTGATGTCCCTGCCCGGCACGCCGATCATCTATTACGGCGATGAAATCGGTATGGGCGACAATATTTATCTGGGCGATCGCAACGGGGTTCGCACGCCCATGCAGTGGCAGGGAGGATGGAACGCCGGATTTTCGACCGCCGATCCGGAATCTCTCTATTCCCCGCTGGTGCTCAACCCGGTCTACGGCTATCAGGCGGTCAATGTCGAGTCGCAAAAACGATTTGATCACTCGCTGCTAAGCTGGATGAAGCGACTGATCAAGATTCGCAGGGCGACCCCGGTACTGGGCCGGGGGTCGATAGAATTCCTCCATCCAGCAAACCACAGAATTTTGGCATATGTGCGGCAATTGGACAAAGAGTGCATTCTGGTGGTGAACAATCTTTCCAGCACCGCCCAGGCGGTGGAACTCGATCTCAGCCGCTTTAAAGGGAATATCCTGATCGAAATGTTCGGGAGAAACATTTTTCCCCGAGTGGGGGAACTGCCGTATCTTTTGACTCTGGGTCCATATCAGTTTTACTGGTTCCGTTTGCGAAAAATCTAGGCGAAGCGGGCTCAAAGCGTATTCAGCGGGAACGAATTGAACGGAGATAAGATTTGGCCGAAGAGAGCATTCTTACGGATGAGTTTCTTCGCCAGCTGATTGACGTCGGCGAGGCGGATGTTCTGGTAGGTGTGCCCACCTACAACAACTCCGCCACCGTGGGGCAGGTAGTGCAGACGGTTCGCGCCGGTCTGCTGAAATATTTCCCCCGGGAACGCGCTGTGATCGTAAACGCGGACGGCGGCTCGCGGGATGGGACCTCGAATCTCGTTCAGGGCGCTTCCATCAACGACCTGCAGCACTCCACGGATCTGAATGCGCTGCGCACCCTGCATTGCATCAGTGCCGAGTATGCCGGGGGCGCGTCCACCGGCACGGCTTTGCGCACCATCCTGGCATCCGCGGAACTTTTGCGGGTTTCCGCCTGCGCTGTGGTCTCGCCGGAATCCACCACCATCGAACCGGAGTGGGTCGAGCGGTTGCTTCGTCCCGTCTATCAAAACAACTTCGATTTCATCACCCCGCTTTATCGCCGCCACAAATTCGATGGACTGTTGATGAGCAACATGGTCTATCCCATGACTCGGGCTTTTTATGGCAAGCGGGTGCGCGAGCCCTATGCCGCCGAATTCAGTTTCTCTGGACAACTGGCCAGCCATTTCCTGTCGCAGGAAATCTGGGTCCACGAAGTCGGCCAGACCGGCACGGAAATTGCCCTCACCATGGCTGCAATCACGGGAGGCTTCCGGATTGCGCAATCCTTTCTCGGCGCCAAACCTCATCTCGACGCCCGCTCTTCCGATCTGGTGGCGGCGATGCGCCAGACGGTCGGCGCGCTGTTCTGGTCACTCGAACCGAATTTTCCTTTGTGGAGCTCAAAGAACGGTTCGGAGCCTGTTCCGACCTTGTGCGAGGGCCAGGAAGTAACCTTGGAACCGTTGCGGATCAATCGCAAGCGCCTTTACGGCATGTTCCGTTCCGGCGTAGCCGAGCTGGAACCGGTCCTGAAATCGATTCTTACTCCGCCCACACTCACTGAGCTGCAAAGAATTGCCGCTCTTGAAGAGGACGATTTCTTCTACGGAGACGAACTCTGGGCGCGAACCGTCTATGAATTTGCCGCCGCATACCACAAAGCCGTTATCAGCCGGGACCACGTGGTCCAGGCTTTGGCTCCCCTTTACCGGGGAAGAGCGTTCACGTTTCTGGTAGAAAACCGCGAGGCTTCTGCCGAGCAGGTAGAGGCGAACGTCGAAAACTTTTGCCAGACATGCGAGCGTCTGAAACCGTCTCTGCTGGAGATGTGGAACGGAAGGAAGTGAGGTCATCATGCGGGAAATGATCGTCAACGAGTTGACTCAGGCCACCCAGGAACTGATCCGCGAATTTGCGCGGTTCCTGCCCCGCCTGATGGTGATGCTGATCGTGGTATTGGTCGGCTGGATCATCGCTTACCTGGTGAAATCGATTTTGCGCAGTTTTTTGCGCCTCATCAAGTTTGACAAGCTTTCAGAGGGAACCGGAGCTACCCAATTACTCAACAAAGCCGCGCTGCCCTCGTCCACGGAACTGGTTAGCCGCTTCGCCTTCTGGACGGCGTGGCTGGGTTTCGTTCTTTTGGGAGTGAGTGCGCTGGGCATTCTGGGCATGCAGGAATACGTCACTCGCTTTTTCGTTTTCCTGCCACGTCTGCTGGTGGCCCTCATCTTCCTTTTTATCGGATTGCTGGCCGCCAGCTTTTTCTCTCGCGCGGCTTTGCTCTGGGCGGTCAACACCGATATGCCCTCGCCGCGTCTGCTGAGTTCCGCCGCCCGTGTTCTGATTACAGTCTTCACCGCATCCGCCGTTTTTGAAGAACTCGGCCTGGCTGATTCCACCATGCTTCTGGGCTATTCCATCGTTTTGGGAGCGGTGATGCTGGGCCTCGCCATAGCATTCGGCATCGGCGGTCAGGACCTGGCGCGAAGATTTCTCGAAGACCGGTTTGCACGGGAGAAAAAAGAGGGCAAGGAGCGTGAAGATGAGCTGTCGCCACTCTAGAAAACTCCAAAAGACGCTAGCGGCGAACAGATATCGCTGACGCACCTTTCGACCCTTCGATTTGCGACAAATCCGGATTTTCCTCGCCATGGCTACCATTTCACCTTCGAACGATCCTCTGCTGTCAGCCTTGCACCAGGGCTTGCCTTCTGTGCTGCCGGCGTTTCTGTCAAAGCAGCGGTGGTTCGGCGGCAAGGCACGCACCGTGGTTTCCGTCACCGTATCCGATATTTTTGTTTTTCGCCTCAACCCACTTTGCGCTTACCTGGTCATGGCCAGGGTGGACTACGCGAGCGGTCCCGCCGGCACGTACGCCATCCCTCTGATTCAAACATCGCAGGCCAAATCCCTGCTAAGTCTTCCGACCCAGGATTCTCGAGAAGAAATATTCTTGAGCGACGCGCTGACTGATGACCAATTTCTGGACAACCTGCTTTCAACCATTGAGGCTGGCGCGACTTTGCCTGGAACCAAAGGAGAAATCCGAGCGGTTGGAACTTCCGCGCTAGGGCCGCTCATGGGTCCGGGCCGGCTGAGGCCATCCCTCATGCACGCGGAGCAGAGCAATAGCTCAGTGGTATACGGCAATCGCCTGGTACTGAAAATATTTCGCCGCCTGGAGCAAGGACTGAATCCCGATTTAGAAATCGGCTCCTTCCTCACGCAGAAAACATCATTCCAAAATGTTCCGCCGCTGGCGGGTTATCTCGAATATCGGGATGTACACGGTGCCAGCAGTTCTCTCGGCATTCTCCAAGGCTACATTGCAAATCAGGGTGACGCCTGGCAGTTCACCCTGCAGTGTCTTGCGAATTATTACGCCGAAGTGCCGGCCCCGGAAAGCTTAACGCTCGAGGAGGAGACGCGCGGCTCACTACTTGAACAGAGTCAGCATGAAATTCCCGACTCCGCCAGACAGCGTATCGGCTCCTACCTTGAATCCGCCGGGCTCCTGGGACGCAGGACCGCGGAACTCCACGTCGCCCTGGCGTCTGACGCCGAAGACCGCGATTTCAAACCAGAAGCGCTGTCCGAACAAAGTATGCGCTTTTCGATCGACTCTGCCACCCAGTTGCTGGAGGCCAATTTCGGCTTGCTGCAGCGGCTGAAGAACGAAATGCCTGCGCATGTGCAGGATGAAGCGGCCGCGGTGCTTGCTATGCAGGAGCAGGCCCGGCATCGACTTCAACTTTCCGCCCGTCTGAAGAATTCTGCCGTGGTTACGCGTATTCACGGCGACTATCACCTTGGGCAGGTTCTTTTCACGGGTGACGATTTCGTGATTATCGATTTTGAGGGCGAGCCGGCGCGCCCTCTGGAAGAACGGCGCAGGAAGCGTTCACCGCTTCAGGATGTTGCCGGAATGCTGCGCTCCTTCCACTACGCGGCCTACGCTCCCTTACTGCAGCAAGCGGATGCCGCTCAGGCTCCCCACGGACAGATCCAGCGTTTTGGAAGCTGGGCCCGCTTCTGGCAGCGGTGGGTTTCAACCGCTTTTCTCAAGTCTTATTTCGAGGTTGCGAACCAATCGATCTTCATCCCGAGAGACCAGGACGACCTGGCGCGGCTTCTGGATTTTTATCTTCTGGATAAGGCAATCTACGAACTGGGATACGAGCTTAACAATCGCCCATCCTGGGTGAGAATTCCTCTGGACGGAATCTCGCAACTGCTTCAACCCAGCGTTTAACCCTTAGCTTTCGCCTACGCAGGCCCACTCTTGGCTTTGCCAAACGCTTTCTGAATTAGCGTGTAACGCGCCGCTCCCATTATTCCGCAATCGTCATTCAAGACAACAGTTACCGGCATGTCTTCGAGCAGTCCTCGCATACGGCCTTTGCTCAGGAACGCCTCCATAAAAGCCGGCTCCTGCATTTTGCCCAGATTACGGGCTGCGATGATTCCGCAAACAAAAATTCCTCCCGTCGACATGAAGGTTAAAGCACAGTCGCCGGTCTTGGCGCCGTAGATTCCAGCGAAAATGTCGAATGTCTGTTCGCAGATTGGGGCTTTTTTCTCCTGCGACAGCTTGGATATCAGCGCCGGCGCATCATGCGTCTTGTCCATCTCCTGTTTGAGCCACGCCGGTTCTTCCGCTTTTTTGCTGTCGCGAAGAAAGTCGTAAATATTTTTAATGCCGGGGCCGGAAAGAACGCGCTCGCTGCTTACATGGCCATGTTTTTTCAGGATGTAGCGAAAAAGTTCAACTTCCAGCTCATTCCTGGGAGCGAAGTCCGTATGCCCGCCTTCGCAGGCAAACGGGTGATGTCTAAATCCATCCCAGTAGAGGCCTGCGACTCCGAGGCCAGTGCGCGCCGAGATCACGGCGCGATTTCCCTCGGCATGTTCAGCCCCGGCTCGCAGCGAAACCAGATCTTTCGACTCCAGCGCATCGACGCCATAGGCATAGGCCTCGAGATCGTTGATCAGCCCCACCGATGGAAGCTTAAGTTGGTTTGCCAGCTCGGAAGCATCGATGGTCCAGGGAAGATTTGAAATCTTGCTGCGGCCTCCGCGAACCGGCCCAGCCACGCCAAAACACGCGCTATGCACCGGAATTCCTTCGGTCCGGATGAAGTCCGCCATAATTTCCGACAAGCCGGCATGCTCCTGGCTCGGATATGTTTTTTCCACTACGCATTTCAGCTTGCTGCCTTCGACTTCAAAAGCGGCCAGCCGGGTGCGAGTTCCGCCGATATCGCCTGCAAGAATCATGGTTCGATTTTCCTCCATTGCCGGCCGTCGCGGGCCAGCAATTCATCGGATTCCGCCGGCCCCCAGGAGCCTGCGGAGTAGTTGGGGAACCGGCGCGGGGGCAAAGCCTGCCAGACGTCCAGCATCGGATCTACGATGCTCCATCCCGCTTCCACCATGTCGGCGCGTTGGAACAAGGTCGCATCGCCGATCATGCATTCGTAGATCAGGACTTCGTACCCGGTATAGGCGTCGGCGCCAAAATATTTCGTGTACTCGAAACTCATGTTGACTGCACCCACCCGAAGCACCGGCCCCGGCACTTTCGCCCCGAAGCTGAGCGAAATCCCTTCTACCGGTTGTATCTGCATGACCAGTTGGTTGGTGTGATTGTGAACCGGAGCGTAACGGAAAATCTCGAAGGGAGTACGTCTGAACTGGATCGTGATCTCGGTGTGACGTTGTGCCAGCCGCTTCCCAGTACGGATATAGAATGGAACTCCAGCCCAGCGCCAGTTATCAATATTCAGCTTCAAGGCGACGAAAGTTTCTGTCCTGGATTCGGCGTTAACTCCGGGCTCCGAGCGGTAAGCGATCACCTTTTCTCCCGCTTCCACACCTTCCCCATACTGCCCGCGCACACTTGATTGCAGCACATCCTCGGCGTCCAGCGGTAGCACCGCCCGCAAAATCTTAGCCTGTTCGTTGCGCACGGCATCTGCCTGGAACGATACCGGCGGCTCCATTGCCGTCAGGCTGAGCAGCTGCATGATGTGGTTGGGCACCATATCGCGCAAGGTGCCGGCGGTGTCAAAGTATCCACCGCGTAACTCCACGCCTACAGTCTCCGCATTGGTGATCTGCACGTGGTCGATGTAGCGCCGGTTCCATATAGGCTCGAATATGGCGTTGTCGAAACGAAACACCATAATATTTTGTACTGTCTCTTTGCCCAGGTAGTGATCGATTCGGTAAATCTGGCTCTCGTCCAGCACCGCCTTGATCGCCTTGTTCAGTGCCTTGGCCGAATCCAGATCGTGGCCAAAAGGTTTTTCGATGATTACCCGCCGCCAGTGCTTTTCCTGCTGACGGGATAGTTGAGCTTCGCCCAGCTGCTGCACAATCGGAGCAAAAAACTTGGGCGACGTCGCCAGATAAAAAAGATAGTTGGATTGCGTGCCATAGTCGTGGTCAATTTGCGCAAGCAGGCCAGTCAAAGTGGAAAACGTGGAAGGATCGCCAAATTCACCATGCTGGTAAAAAAGCCGTTCGGTGAACCATTTCCAGGCTTCGGTGTCGCGATCTTCGGCCGGCAAAAAACTGGTCACCTGGTCGCGAAACTGGTCGCGACTTAAATCGTCGAAAGCCACTCCCACTACCGCAAAGTTTTTTGGCAAAAGGTTTGCTTTTACAAGATTAAAGAGCGCGGGAACCAGCTTGCGCTTGGTTAAATCGCCGGAAGCGCCGAAGATCACCATGGCGCATGGACCCGCCGCTTTGCCAATCTGATCGTGCTCTGCTTGCCCATCCAGCGTCGCTGCGGTCGCCATTGCCTGTTATCTTCCGATTTCCAAGGATTCAGTATTGCCCACAGCATTGTAGGACATGTCGTGTGACCTGTGTGGTCGTAAGTTATATGGTCGTGTGGTTTCGGGCGACTTCCCCGCGAAGTCGAAACCAGCGCCCTCGCGGGCGGGTCGCCCGCAGACTCACAAATCACCCCTTCGTTCTTTATCCATGATCACTCCGGTATAATCCAGTGTTCATTTGCGGTTCATCAGAAGAGGTGGAATGAGAGTTCGGCCCGGCGTTGAGCTGGCGGGCCTCAGCGATGTCGGCTGCCAGCGAGAGAATAATGAAGACCGCTATTCCTATTGGGAACCAGCCAGCGACCCCGACTTTTCATTGAAGGGCCGGCTTGCGATTGTGGCCGACGGGATGGGTGGTTACGAGGGCGGGCAAGAAGCCAGCCGCATCGCGGTCGAAACCATCGAAGAAATTTATTCGACCGCCAGTGACGGGGATCCACGCGTCTGGCTGTTGCTGGGTTTTCAAACTGCCCACCGTCGCATTCAGGACTACGCCGAGAAATATCCCGACCTGCGCGGCATGGGCACTACTTGCACAGCCATGGCGCTGTTGCAGAATCGGCTTTATTTCGGGCACGTCGGAGACAGCCGCTTGTACCTGGTTCGCGGCTCTTCCATCTCCCGGCTTACTCACGATCACTCATATGTCAGTCGCCTGGTGGAAAATGGAGTGCTGCGCGCGGAAGAAGCTGAATCTCATCCCCAGCGCCACATTCTGACCGCCGCGCTGGGAGCCGGCAACGCCATCTCTCCTGACGCGCCGGTACAGCCGTTCTCGCTCGAATCAGGCGATGTGCTCGTGCTCTGTACAGATGGTTTGTGGGGACTGCTCGCCGACAACGAAATTCAGACGGCCGTCGCCGGCAACACCGCGGCCGAAATTTGTGACACCCTGGTTGAAACTGCAAAGAAGCGCGGCGGTCCCGACAACATCACCGTTCAGGTTTTGCGCATCGCCTGACAATTCAGTGCGCTGGCAGTCGCCTGCGGTTTCTGCAAGTCTGGGTTTGTGGCATCATTGAGCCCTGATGAAGATCTCTCAAAAAGGCCTCTACGCCCTGCAGGCGATGATGATGCTGGCCCGGCATCACAATCAGGGCGCGATCCGCATTCGCGACATCGCTTATGAAGAAGTCCTTCCGGAAAAGTTTCTGGAACTGATTCTTCTGGAGTTGAAAAATGCTCGCATTGTGGAGAGCGTTCGCGGGGCCAAGGGCGGATATCAGTTACGTCGCCCGCCTTCCGACATTCGTCTCAGCGAAATCATTCGCCTGATCGATGGCCCGCTGGCGCCTTTCGGCGATGCCGAACAGCTACGCAGTCTGATCGATCGCGACCTCGAGCATCGAGCGCTCTACCGTGTTTTTCTGGAAGTTCGCAATGCCGCAGCCAAAATCCTCGAACACACCACGCTGGCCGACATCGTTGACCCCAGGTTCGCCAAATCGGGCAAACGTGCAGGCAAGAAAACAAAACAGGATGCAAAAGTGTTGCCGATAGCGGCCTCAAGAAATCCCGGTACTCACCGGGGAGACTAAATGTTGTTCGGTTGTGAAACGATTTCGTAAATACGCATAAAACTTGAATCTTAGGGCCACGCTGTGATAAACACTAGTGATCCTATAGGGATAGTATGAATCGCGCGGCGAGTTTCGCGCATGGATTAAAGCACTTGCCCCAGACTCCTCAATTTCGATTCCCGGCACAGCCTTCCTCGGGCTGTTGTTGTCCTAAAATCTAGCCGTCCAGCACGCCCAACTCACCCTAGTTCTACAGGAGTCACACAGATGCGAACTCTGAAACTATATGCCGCCATGCTTCTTTTGCTTGCCTGCGCTGGTCAAAGCTTCGCCCAGGAGATAACGGTCGCGGCTGCTGCTGACCTGCAATTCGCATTTCACGATGTAGCAGAGCGTTTCGAAAAGACAACTGGCAAGCATGTGAAGATGATCTTTGGCTCTTCGGGCAATTTCTTTGCCCAGATCCAGAATGGAGCTCCCTTCGATTTATTTTTCTCTGCCGACAGCGAATATCCAAAAAAACTCGAAGCCGCGGGATTGAGCGAGCCCGGCACGTTCTACCCCTACGCCAAGGGAAAGATTGTTTTGTGGGTGGCTTCCCAATCGAAACTGGATCTCAACCAGGGACTTAAAGTATTACTTGATCCGTCCATTCAGAAAATTGCGATCGCGAATCCCGAGCACGCGCCGTACGGGCGCGCTGCCGTCGCCGCCTTACGCCGTGAAAATCTTTACGACCAGGTTTCGGCGAAATTTGTGATGGGCGAGAACATCTCGCAGACTGCGACATTTGTCGCTTCCGGCAGCGCCGACGTAGGAATCATCGCTCTCTCCCTGGCGGTGGCTCCCAACATGAAGGACAAAGGCCGGTACGTGGCAATTCCCGCTGCAGACTATCCACCGATCGAGCAGGCGGCGATCATCCTGAAATCATCGACCAACAAAGAAACGGCCCGGCAATTCGTGGAGTTCGTCAAAGCTCCCGCTGCCCAGGAACTTTTGCGCGACTACGGTTTTGAGGTTTCTTCACCAGCAACTCAATAGAGCAGGAAAATAAATTTTGAGGAAGATCCAATGAGAAAGTTTGCGTGGTTCAGTATTTTCACTCTCCTGGTTAGTTTGTCGGCGGCCCAGTCGAACACTGTTCAGAAGGCCGCGCCTGCAAAGTCAGGCGTCCGAAAGCCAGTGAGTCCGCCTCGGGTTACGCCACAACAGGTGCAGGAGCTTCGCGATGCGCTGGCGGCCCAGCAAAGGCAATCGGAAGAGCAGCGCCAGCAACTGGATCAGGTGAAAGCTCAATTGCAGCAGTTGCTGGACGCCACCCAGCAGGCCAATGCCTCAGCGCAGCGAGTGCAAGGCAGCGCTGACCAGGCACAGGCAACGGCGGCACAAGCGCAGCAATCAGCCACCGACGCCCAGCATGCAGCTCAGCAGGCTTCCAGCAGCGTTTCAGAAGCGAAGAGCGAGCTGGCGCTGATCGATAAGCAATCCAGGGATACAGACAAGAAGCTCGGCGCCCTGCAGGAGATCGCCGGACGCTTCCGTTTCAGCGGCGACGTCCGGTTGCGCGGTGAGGACATCTTTCAGGATTGCCCGACTTGCGTGACTCGCAATCGCGCCCGGATTCGCGTTCGCTTTGGCGTGGATGGCCGATTGAATGAAAATTTCTACGGCGGAATGGCGCTGGCCACCGGTTCGCTGGGCGACGCCACCTCGGCCAACGAGACGTTCACCAACTTTTTCGAACGAAAAACCATCGGCCTTGACCGGGGATACATCACTTTCAATCCGGTCGCCGCCAAGTGGCTGTCTCTCACTGGCGGTAAGTTCGCCTACACCTGGGCCCGAACCTCGCTCACTCTTGATCCTGACATCAATCCCGAGGGCTTCAATCAGAAATTTTCGTTTGATCTGAAAACTCCGTTCCTCAAGAACTTCACCGTTCAGGGAATGCAGTTGCTTTACAACGAGGTTTCCAAGGGAGACGATTCGTTCGCGCTTGGGCGGAAATGTCTCCGCCAGTTTTCAGTTCGGTCCGCTCACAACCACTCCTTCGTTCACTCTGATCGATTGGGGCTTTCCCGATGCCATTCTTAACGCGTCCGCGTTCGCGACCCAGGCGACCACCAGCGGCGCTCCTCCGATCCAAATTCCCGGGGAAGGTCCTGGTTGCGCCACAGGGTCGGGTCTTCCCAGCGTTCCGCCCTGCGCCATCGCTTCGAATGGCATGACCAACGCCACATTTGTCGATGCCAAGGGCCAGCGTCATTTCCTGTCGGGATTTGAATATGCCGACCTCATTCTCAACAACCAGTTGAAGACCGGATTGTCGCGCTTCCCCTTAAACCTTTTGCTGGAATATGAAAACAACCTCAAGGCAGCGGACCATCCTCTCGATTCGAAAGGGAAAGTCATTACAAGTATCGGTTCACAGGGCCAGGCGTATCTTGGGGAGATCAGCCTGGGACAACTCAAAAGCAGAAATGATTTTCAATTCGGCTATGGATTCTGGCGTTCGGGCCAGGACTCTATCCTCGCAACCTTCTCTGAGAGCGAACAGCGTGCGGCGACGAATATCATCGAGCACCATATCTTCGCTTCGTGGCGGATTCGATCAAACACGGTAGCCGCATACAATGCCTGGATCGGACGAACGCTGAACAGTAACTTGCAGCATGCAGTTCTTGCGCCGGGCGTCACTCCCGGCGAAACCGAGCCGTTCCTGACGCGACACCAGTTTGACCTGATCTATTCTTTCTAGGCCAATCTTTCTAAGCCAAGACTGGCGCTTCGCTGAGTAAAAAGACTGCGCCCCACCCCCGTTTCTCCAGCTTCAGGAAGAGACTCGGTGGGGCTTTTTCTGCGACACGCTGCAGACTTACTCGGCCCGTTCCCATGGAATGCCCGTGCTCAATTTCCTCTGCTAAACTGCCAGAGGCTTTAACAAACTCAACTCTGGGCGGAAAGAGGCGCATTTGAAGGTTCTAGTGGTCGGGGGAGCGGGATATATCGGCAGCCATGCTGCGTTGGCCATCAAACGTCGCGGCTACGAACCCATCATTTATGACAGCCTGATTGCCGGACACAAAGCCCTGGCTCAGAGTTTCGAGCTGGTCGTGGGCGATATTTCGGACACAAGTAAGCTGGCTCCGCTTCTGGCCCGTGTGGACGCGGTCATGCACTTTGCGGCCCACGCCTACGTGGGCGAGTCGGTGGTGAACCCGAGAAAATATTTTCAGAACAACGTGCTGGCCGGCGTCACCCTGTTGAACGCAGTACTCGACTCCAAAGTCCGCAAGTTTATTTTCTCTTCCAGCTGCGCGGTCTATGGAACTCCCGCGAAAGTACCGATGACTGAAGACATGCCGCGAGTTCCGGTAAACCCCTACGGAACCACCAAACTGATTTTCGAGCAGGCGCTTGAGGCTTATGGCCCCGCCTACAGTCTGGCATACATGAACCTGCGCTACTTCAACGCCGCCGGAGCTGATGACTCTGGCACCATCGGCGAAATGCACAGTCCGGAGACCCATCTGATCCCCTCGGCATTCGAGGCGATCCGCGGGCGCCGCCCGGCCCTCGACATCTTCGGCGAAAACTATCCCACTCCCGACGGCACCTGCGTGCGCGATTACATCCACGTCAACGATTTAGCGGACGCTCACGTTCTTGCTTTGGAATATTTGTCGACCGGAACTTCTCAGGCCGTCAATCTGGGAACCGGTCGGGGGAACTCGGTACGCGAGGTGCTCTCCGCGATCAAGCGAGTAACTGGTCGCGAGGTGCCCAGCCGCATGGCACCGCCACGCGCCGGCGATCCCGCAGAGCTGGTCGCAGATCCGGCGCGCGCGGAAAAGCTGCTTAACTGGAAGGCGAAGCGCTCGCTCGATGAAATCGTTTCTACTGCCTGGAAGTGGGACGAAAAGATGCAGACCGCATCGAAGTAAAAAGGCAAAGCGCTACCGACCCAACGTTCGAGAGATGAAGAACGTTACGATAGCGCTGCTCATAGATGGCCCGAATGAGGGCAGTCTAGTTCCATGGCTGCACCATTTCTAGTGCATTGTCGGGATACCCGAGGAGCATTCAATTGGGTTCGGTTTTATCCCTTCAATTTAAGCGGTTAGCGGCGCTTGTTGATGCTTTAGGTTAGAAGTAGGCTCTTGCAATTTGATTCAGGCTGCGCCGAATCTCTGCTCGGATCGGGCCTTCGCCTTTGCCGCTTCCTCCTCGCGATTCTTGGGCGGAGCAGTAGTCTCCAACGATCTCAACAGTCGAGTCGAGACTCCGGAGATCTCTTCAATGGCCGAGAAAAAGGCGTCTTCATTGGCCTTTGATGGCTTGGTAAAGCCGCAAATCTTCCTGACAAATTGCAGCGACGCGGCACGAACTTCGTCGTCGGTGACAGGCGGATCGAAGTTGAAAAGGGTCTTGATATTTCTGCACATTCGGCGCACCTCGAGAAAATATCGCTCTATTGTCACTTTTATTTTAAGAACGCGGCCACATTTTCTCAAGGCCCGGCAGCCCTATAAATCCACCCACTACTCAGACCCTCGAGGCACGGCGGAGCTACGACCCACTCAAAGACGTCATCCTGACTCTCGCGAAGGATCCAGCGCGTAGCGGATTCGCCCGCCAGCATTGCCTCTCGACCCGCCAGATCCTTCGGGACTAGCGTCCCTCAGGATGACGTCAACTACTGGAATGGTCCGACTCGAAGAAGCTACTTGACTCCCTTTTCCGGATCCCAGGAGCCTTGCAGCCTGCGAATATAGATAATCTGTCCAATGTGATACGCATTGTGCGTGCCGATGTGCGCAATGATTGAGTACCAGGATTCCAGTTTCTTCTCATCCGCTGCTTCAACAGCCTTCTCCCACTCGGTCAGAACCTGATCGAGTTGCTGGACCGTAGCGGCCCACTTCTTGCTGTCGAAGTTGTTGAAAGTTTCGTCGTTATTTCCGCTGAATTTAACCGGAGTTTCTCCCTTGAACTTCGCCAGTTCCTCCTGGTTCCAGAAAACCAGATGATTGGCCAATTGACCGATGGAGTGATTACCCTTGCCGTCCTGCCAGCTGGCTTGCTCCGCAGTGAGCCCTTCGACAGCCGTATTAGCGGGCACAAACCATTCTTTCTGATTGTGCGTAGTTCGCAGCTGCTCCAGCAAGACGCTTTTCAAAGTCGGCGGTTTCTTGTCTTTATCTTTCTCCTGTGCGAAGGCGGAAAGCGACAGCACCAAGATTATGCAAACCAAGACTTGCTTCATAAAGGATCATCCTCTCGCCGATTAGACGTCGGCGAACTTGATTTGGCTAGCAGCGGGATTGATTTCAAGTTCTCTTAACCCGCGACGGCACTGGCCAGACTGTTGCCTCACGCGGGTGTGTGTTCGTCGGTGTCCGGTGCCGCCGTCTTTTCGGGTCTGAGCAAAGGGAAGAGAATCACATCGCGGATGGTGTGCGAGTCCGTAAACAGCATGGCCAGCCTGTCCACTCCGACACCCACTCCGCCCGCGGGGGGCATGCCGTACGACAGCGCACGGATGTAATCTTCGTCCATCTGGTGGGCTTCGTCGTCGCCGCGCTCCCGCGCCTGAAGCTGCTGCTCGAATCGACGGCGCTGGTCCTCAGGATCGTTGAGTTCGCTGAATCCGTTGGCAATCTCCATTTTCCCTGCGAAAAGTTCCCAGCGCTCAGTCCATTCCGGCTCGTCCGCCTTCTGCTTGGACAGCGGCGAGATGGCGGTAGGGAACTCGTAGACGATCGTCGGCTGAACCAAATGCTCTTCTGCCGTGGCTCCGAAAAGCTCGGCAATAGTTTTCCCCGCCGGTTCCCTGGGATCGTACGGAACGTGAGCGTGCCCTGAATTGAAACGCTTCACCAATCCTTCGACCGCTTCGGACGTTGCGAAGTCCGACATCTCCGGCTTCGCACCTGCCGCCTCCGGCCAGTGCTGGATGATGGCTTCGCGCATCGTCATCCGCCGCCAGTTTGATCCCGTCCAATCAATCTCGTCTTCGCCCCACTTGGTTTTTGTTCCGCCGGTCACATCTTTCGCAGCCTGTTCAAGCAGTTGCTGCGTCAGGTCCATAACCCCGCGATAGTCGGTGTAGGCCTGGTAGAACTCCAGCATCGTGAACTCGGGATTCCAGCGCCAGCCCAGCCCTTCGTTACGAAAATTACGATTAATTTCGTACACCCGGTCAAAGCCTCCGACGGTAAGACGCTTCAGATATAGTTCGGGAGCAATGCGAAGAAACAGATCCATGTCGAGAGTATTGTGGTGGGTGACAAACGGCCGCGCCACCGCTCCTCCCGCAATGGGTTGCATCATGGGGGTTTCCACTTCAACAAAGCCCTGGGCATCCATGGAACGGCGCAGCGACTGCACCAGTTTGCTGCGCTTGATGAATACCTCTCGCACCTCGGGATTCATTACCAGGTCAACGTAGCGTTGACGGTAGCGCAATTCAACGTCAGTCAGCCCATGCCATTTTTCCGGCAGCGGCAAAAGATCCTTCGATAGGAAAGTGATTTCCTCCACGTGCACGGAAAGCTCTCCCGTGCGGGTGCGAAAAAGATATCCGCTGGCGCCGATGTGATCGCCGAGGTCGAGCAGTTTGTACAGCTCGAAACCCTTTTCTCCGACCGCGTCTTTTTTGACGTAAATCTGCAGCCGTTGTCCATTCTGTTGCAGGTGAGCGAAACCGGCTTTCCCCATCAGACGGATAGCCATGATTCGTCCCGCTACGCGTACGCTGACCCGGGGATTTTCCAGTTGCTCAGCACTCTTTTCCGAGTAATCCGCCAGAATCTGGGGAATCAGGTGGGTAAATTCGTACTTACGGGGATAGACCTGCTGCCCAAGAGCTTCAATCTGTTTCAGTTTCTCGCGCCGTAGTTCGAAAATTTTCTCGTCGAGTGCCAAAGGGTTCCTTTGTCTAACTTTGCGACCGGATGATCAACCAACAGTTGTAAATGGTGAAAAGCGATTATAAACAAGCGGGAGAAAGACGACTGGAAGATCGCGTTCGAGACTCTGAATAAAAGGTCGGAGTCATCCTGAGGGACTCTTGGTCCCGAAGGATCGAGCGCGCAGCTTTACGATTGCCGCCGCGAGCTATATCCTCTTCGCGCGGGATCCTCGCAAGCTCAGGATGATGTCCAACGAGAAAGTGTTATTTCACACTTTCAGCAGTTCGAGGTAGATTGCCATTCCCACCACAGCATCGATTCCCATGACGTCCAGGCGATCAACTTCTTCCTGCGTCCGAATTCCGCCGGCGACGATTAGTCTTTTAGAAGTTACGGTGCGAAGTTCGGAGACGACGTCGAGTGGAATTCCGAGCAGCAAACCTTCGGTGTCGATGTGCGTGTAGAGGAAGCCATCACAAAATTGCTCAAGACCTTGAATCATCTGGACCGCCGAAATATCCGTAAGCTGTCGCCATCCACGTACCGCAACCTTGCCGCCTTTGGAATCCACCGCGAAAACCAGTTTGTTCCTCCCCACCTGCCGGGACAGTTGTTCGGCGACCGAAACTTGGATGCTTCCGTCTTTGATGAGTGACGAGCCGATAATCACCCGCGTAGCACCAGCCGCCAACATTTCGCGGGCGCTCTCAACTGTTCGAATTCCGCCGCCTACCTGGCACGGCAAGCGCCGCAACAAAGGTTTCAGCAACTGCCGGTTGTCTCCCTGGCCGATCGCGGCATCCAGATCGATCACCTGTACCAGCGGATATTTCGCAAAGCGCTCCAGCCACGGTTCGAAGTCGTCAAACTCCAGAGCCTTCTTCTCGCCTTGCACCAACTGGACGATTTTGCCTCCCATGAGATCGATTGATGGGATCAGCATGGCCACCTCATGGGAATGCCGGCGGACTGCAATTCTTTCTTTAAATCGCGAATCGGGATTATGCCCAGATGAAAAATAGATGCGGCCAGCGCCGCATCGGCCCGTCCCTCATGAAACACCTCGACGAAGTGTTGAGGCGAGCCGGCCCCGCCCGACGCGATCACTGGAATGTTGACCGCATTCACCACTGCCTCGGTCAACCCGCAATCAAACCCGTTGCGCATGCCGTCCTGATCGATTGACGTGAGCAGGATCTCTCCCGCTCCACATTGCTCGGCTTCTTGGGCCCATTCAACCGCGTCGCGCCCGGTTGACTGGCGGCCTCCGGTTGCTTTCACTCCGAAACGCATTCCGGTCCCATTGCCGACTCGTAACGCATCGATGGCTACCACGACCGCCTGCGACCCGTACCGCCGAGCGATCTGGCCGATCAGCGGCGGATTGGCCAGCGCCGCAGAGTTCACTGCAACCTTGTCCGCTCCGGCATCGAAGACTGCCGCAGCGTCGTCCAGCGACCGGATGCCTCCCCCGACTGTGAACGGGATGAACAACTGGCGCGCCGTCCGGCGCACCGTTTCCAGCAGGGTTACGCGATGTTCGTAGGTTGCAGAAATATCCAGCATCACAATTTCATCGGCGCCTGCGCGGGCATGCAGCAGCGCAAGTTCCGCGGGGTCGCCGGCGTCGCGCAAATCAGAAAATTGCACGCCCTTCACCACCCGGCCCGCGTCCACATCCAGACACGCGATTATTCGTTTAGTCAACATCCGCGAATCAAGTTGTTAGATCAATCCTTACAGTTCGCAAAAGTTGCGCAGCAGTTGCAGCCCCGCCGCTCCTGATTTTTCGGGATGAAACTGCACTCCGAACAGCGCTCCCTGCTCAACCGCTGCGGAAAATGGACCGCCGTACTCGCAGCGGCCAACGGTAGCGTCCACCAGCGGTGCCCGGTACGAATGGGTGAAATAGACGAAGGAATCCTCCGGGAATCCACGCAACAATCGCGATGCACCTGTAACCTCTAACTGGTTCCATCCCACATGCGGAGACTTCACCGCCGCGGGAAACCTTTCGCATTCACCGGCAAACAAACCCAGGCCGGGCAGTTCCGGCGCTTCCTGGCTCGACTCAAACAGCCACTGCATTCCCAGACATATCCCAAGCACGGGCGTGTTGCGTTGTATCGCCTGCATCACTGCTTCCCGCAGACTTCCTGAAAGCGCCCGGGTGGCCTGAAAATTTCCAACTCCGGGCAAAACCACTTTCACGGCACGCCCGATCTCCTCGGGATTTGCCGTGACCGATACGTCGTAACCAAGGTGATCGAAAGCTTTCTTGACGGAAGTGAGATTTCCCGCCTGATAGTCGACGATTGCGATCACAGCAATCCTTTCGTGCTGGGCAACAGTCGAGCCATTCGCCGGTCGCGCCAGCAGGCCGCCCGCAATGCCCGGGCGAAAGCTTTGAACAGCGATTCAATCTTGTGATGACTGGAGCGCCCGTAAAGCACGCGGGCGTGAACATTGGCCCGGGCCCCCCGGGCAAACCCTTCAAAAAAGTCGTAAACCAGCTCGGCTTGCAGATCACCCACCAGCCGCTGGCGGACCTTGGAATCGACCACGCTGGATGCGCGCCCGCCGAAATCGACGGCTGCCAGACCCAGCGTCTCATCCATTGGCATGACGAAATATCCGGCGCGCAAAATCCCGCGTTTCGATCCCAGCGCTTTATCGAAAGCCTCTCCCAAAACTATTCCGACATCTTCTACGGTGTGGTGCTGGTCAACATCAAGATCGCCTTGCGCTTTCAGTTCGAGGTCGAATCCACCGTGGCGGGCAAACAGTTCCAGCATGTGATCGAAAAAACGTATGCCGGTGAAAATCTTGTAGCTTCCCCGGCCATCAATGTTAAGCACGGCGCGAATCGCGGTCTCCTGCGTCTTGCGCTCAATGCGCGCCTTCCTCATGCCATCTTCCTTTCTGACCAGCCAATTTCCCGCAGAGTTTCGCGGATCGCTTCCAGAAGACACTCGGTGTGTTCCAGCCAGCCCGCGGTGATGCGAACGCATCCATCGCAACCGACATCCGTGGACCGGTCGCGCACCAGAATCCCGCGTGCCTTCATTGCTCGCACGAAATCGGCATGGCTCGGCCCGATGCATGCCAGCACAAAATTTGCCCGGCTGGGCCAGAAGGGAATACCCAGCCCGAGAAATTCTTGCTCCATAAGGCTGCGGCTTGCCTGCACTTCGTTCACGTAGCGCTGGATGTATTCCTGATCAGCCAGCGCCGCCGGCAGGCAGGCCAGCGCCACTCCGTTCACGTTGTACGGCGAAGACTCGCGCCGGAGACTCTGTATCTGTTCTGCAGCGCCCGCCAGCATGCCCACCCGCAGACTCGCCAGGCCATAGGCCTTGGAGAAAGTTCGCGCAATGAAAAGGTTTTGCACCTTGCCGGCATATTCCAAAAGCGACTCGCCGTGAAATTCGAAGTATGCTTCATCGACCAGCACCGCTGCCTGAGGTGCGCTGCGCGCGATCAACAGCAAATCTTCCACCGACGCCACCGCACCAGTTGGATTGTTGGGATTCGCGATGGCGATAAGCCGCGTCTGTGGGGCGGTGGTGTAGGCCATTACTTTTGTGGTGGGGAAGCGAAAGTCTTTGTCCGCAGGTATGGAAAGCACACGTGCTCCGGTTGCGGCCGCGCAAATCTGATACATCGCGAAAGTCGGAACCACGATCACCGCCTGATCTTTGGGCTCGAGGTAAGCCTCGCAGACCAGGTGGATGGCCTCATCCACGCCATTCGTCAACAAAACCTGCTCTGGTTGCAACCCGAAAAACGTTGCCACTTGGCGCTCCACCGGCTCGCGCTCCGGATAGCAAGCCATCTGCTCTGGCTTTAGTTGTCGCAGCTGTTCAATCACGCGGGGCGAACACCCGCCTGTGTTTTCGTTAAAATCCAGGCGCAAGCCGGAGCGATCGCCCAATGGCGGTTGATACTGCTTCAATTTGCGTACTGCCAGCCGCGCTTCAAGCATGGCCGCACCTCAGGCTCACAGAGCGGGCATGAGCGTTCAACCCTTCAGCTTCTGCCAGTGCCAAAATTGAAGGCGCAAGTTTTCGTAAACCAGGGCGCGAGAGTTCCTGCACGGTCATAATTTTGAGGAAGTCGAGAACGCTCAACCCGCCGCGGAAACGGGCGACACCTCCTGTCGGCAATACATGGTTCGGACCCGCGCCATAGTCGCCCGCGGCCTGAGCGGAGTAATCGCCGATAAATATCGAGCCCGCACTTTCAATCCGGGGCAAGTGCTTCCGGGTTGTGGTCAAGTGTTCCGCGGCGATTCGATTGGTCCACTCGATCGCCTGATCGGGAGATGAAGCCAGCAAAATGGCCCCATGTTTTCGTACCGACTGTTGCGCGATTGAATTTCCTTCGGCCAGCGACGCCACAGACCGCGCGACCGAACGCGCCAACTTGCGCGACTGGGTGATCAGAATCACTAAAGCCTCGGGATCGTGTTCGGCCTGAGCCACCAGATCTGAAGCTATGAAATCCGGATCGCCGTTGTCACAAACGATCAAGGCTTCGGTCGGACCAGCGAGAAAGTCGATGGCGCAATCGAACGCGACAATCTTTTTCGCCGTTGTGACAAATAGATTTCCTGGTCCCACAATCTTGTTTACCCGGGGGATTGTAGCGCTGCCGTATGCCAATGCGGCAATCGCCTGCGCGCCTCCGACGCGGTAAAACTCACGCACGCCCATCAGCGCGGCGGCGGCTAAAGTGGTCTGTGCCGGACGAGGCGAGACCACGCGAATCTCCTTCACTCCCGCCACCTGAGCCGGGATCACCGTCATCAGCAAGGTTGAAGGCAGCGGATAGCGCCCGCCGGGCACGTAGCACCCCACTGAAGTGAGCGGCCGCACTAACTGGCCCAACTTTCTTCCCTCAATAGCGCGCTCCCAGCTTTGCGGCTTTTGCCATTCGCAGAAGTTTCGTATGTTCTCCGCCGCAACCTCCAGGGCATTTCTTAGTTCTCGCGACGAAGCTTTCAGTGCCGCTTGCATCTCGGTCTCTGAAACTTGCAACGACTCTTTGGCGCTGAGGCCATCCCATTTCGTCGCATACCGGCGCAGAGCGCGGTCGCCGCCGCGTCGCACCTTCTCCACAATGCGCCGTACTTTTGGTTCTAGTTCATCGAGCTTCTGGGCGCGAACTTCCAACTTGCGCACATGACGCTCGGCAGCACGCCCTTCAAGGATCCGCATCACATGACCACCTTGTTCAGCGGATATTCAACGATTCCTTCAGCGTTCGCCGCCTTCAACCGGGGAATAATTTCCCAGGCGGCCGACTCTTCGATAATGGTATTAACCGCTACCCAGGCATCGTCGCTCAGCGTGGCGACCGTTGGCTTCTGCAGGGCAGGAAGCACACCCAGCACCGCTGCCAAATGCGATTTGCGAACGTTGAGCATCAGTCCGACGCGCCCCTGTGCTTCCATTGCTCCCCGCAGCATCACCGCCAGATTCTCGATCTTGCGGCGCTTCCCGGCATCCTTCCATGCAGCCTTATTTGCGATGATCTGTGTGTTCGACTCAAGCAGGGTGTCGATAATCCGCAGGTGGTTTGCGCGCAACGAGCTGCCGGTCTCGGTGACTTCAACGATGGCGTCCGCCAGCATCGGCGGTTTCACCTCGGTTGCTCCCCAGGAGAATTCCACCCGCACGGTCACACCTTTCTTTCCGAAATAATTCCGCGTCACGCTGACCAATTCGGTTGCGACGATGCAGCCGGAAAGATCTTCGGCGCGCTGCCAGGACGAAGACTCAGGCACAGCCAGCACCCAGCGAACTTTGCCGCGACTTTGCTTGGCGTAGATCAGGTCGGAGACGGTCACCACCTCCAGCCCGCTTTCGAGCACCCAATCGAGTCCGGTTAATCCTGCATCCAGTACACCGTGCTCAACATATCGCGCCATTTCCTGCGCTCGGATCAGCATGCATTCAACATCCGGATCAGCCGTGCTCGCCGAATACGATCGGCCATTGGTATAAACGTTCAGCCCGGCGCGGGAGAAAAGTTGGAGAGTCGCCTCCTGCAAGCTTCCTTTGGGGATGCCAATGCGCAGTTTCATGGCAGCGAGCCTTCCGTTTGTTTCAGTTGTTTTGCCAGAGCGAGTTTCTCGGTAAAGCACGATCGCGTGCCGTTGTGGCAAACCACGCCCTGTCCCTGTACCCGAACCTGCAGCAGGACGGTGTCGCGATCACAATCGGTAGTCGCCGAGATCACCTCCAGACGGTTGCCCGAGGTTTCGCCTTTGGTCCACAGCTGATTGCGAGTGCGGCTGAAGAAAGTGACATACCCTGCGCGCAGGGTTTGCTCAAGTGCTTGCCGGTTCATGAACCCCAGCATCAGCACTTCGCCGCTGCCTGCATCCTGCACGACTGCCGGCAGAAGTCCCTGCATCTTGTCGAAATCAATCTCTTGAACACGGCCTTGTTCCAACATGTTTTCTCCAGACTTGTCCGCAAAAACAAAAAGCCCGCTGTCGCATATCGCGTCAGCGGGCCGAATCTTGTGAGTGAGCTCTAACCTATCTCAAGACACCCCCGCCAACACGTTGTGCACATGATGGTGACGGTGGGGATGGGAAAGAAAACTCATCCGTCAAAAGATAGCCGATGATCTCGTTCCTGTCAAAACCTTTCAGTTCCCAGCAGTTCACCGTCGGGAAGCGTCAACCACCAAGGACATGAAGGTACCCAAGGGATTCCAGAAACCGCATCTCGTGATGCGGCGCGTCCTTCGTGGCTGGCAGTTGCTTCAGTGTAATTGACATTGACACCTCGCAAGTGTAGTTTCCGTCGCAACCGGTCAGGGGACAGATTCACTTAACACCGGCATTCTCGTAGATGCCGGTGACTCGTTGGGGAGGAAAGCAAAATGAATAGGAAAGTGTTTTTTGCAATTTTGTGTACGCTCGCCATGATGGCCGCATCGGTAACCGCGGCCATCGCTCAGGATGAA
Organism: Terriglobia bacterium; assembly: GCA_963733545.1. Lineage (GTDB taxonomy): Bacteria > Acidobacteriota > Terriglobia > Terriglobales > Acidobacteriaceae > JAIQFF01. Next base: position 610,557 of record CAVTDQ010000006.1, on the reverse strand, counting down.
CCCAAAGAAAAACCACCTTTGTACAGCTATGTCGCGTCCTGGAATATTCCGCGCGGAGGATGGGGTGACATGGAAAAGGCCGATGCCGCCGATCAGAAGCTGGTGGAAAAAGGCTTGTCGGATGGCTCCGTCGTTGCTTTCGGCAGTGACCAGACGCTGGTCCACACCGCCGATGGAATGACGCACGACAGTTGGTGGTCCACGACGTCACTGGCCTCGCTTCTGAACACTCTCGACAAGTTCTACAAATCGGGCAACACCACCGCCCCCGTACTGGCCAGCGCTACCAAACACACCGACGGTATCTTCGTCGCGCGATACTACAACTGGAAGCCAGGCACATACAAAAATGCTTACACCCGCGTCGGGATGTATAAGTTGAAGGGCGATGCGCCGCAGAATGCGCTGGAAACGATTAGCAAGAGTTACATCGTGCCCGCGCTGGAGAAGTTGCTGGCCGAGGGTTCGATCGTCGAGTACGAAATCGACACTGAAGTGATTCACACCGACGCTCCAGGCACGTTCTGGATCGACGTCATCCTGCCCAACGCCGAAGGGCTGGACAAATTGACAGGTGCGCTGACGAACCTGAGTAAGTCGAATCCCATGAACAGTGCGGCATTCGAATCGATCGTCGATTCGACGGTACACCGGGATAATCTTTCGTCCACGACCGCAACCTATAAATAGTTACTGCTTGTGGAGGGCGGGCGCCCTCGCCCGCCGCCTTTACCTCGCCCGATAATGAAGATTCTCGGAACCGGCGACTGAGGCTAATTCGACGGCAGCCGCTGCGTCGCGCGTAGGCACCAAGATGAACCATATCCCTTGTCATTTGCCGGCAGCGAACAGATTCCTCATCCGTCAACTTTGTCATCCCGACCGTGAGAGATCACCTGGAGAGCAGTGCTCTGCGGACGGAGGTATCTTGTGTTCATCTTCGCATCAGACGCCGCATCGGTTCGAATCGACGACACAAAAAAGACGAAAGAAGATTTGTGCAGGCGCGATAGAACTGCGCCAGGAATGACAATTCACTGAGGAAATCAGCCGCGCCAAGTGTTGCAGTCACTTGAAGGCAAGGGAAGTCAGCAGTACTATTGCTGTTCCAGCACCGCTGTTGACGGCTCGGAGGTGCAATGCCGCAGAATTACGTCCCTATTTTCATTTTCATCGCTTTCATCGGAGTACTGATTCCAGTGACCCTGCTGGCGGCCAAGCTGGTCCGCCCCGATAACCCCGGCAAAACTAAATTGATGCCCTATGAGTGCGGCATCGATCCCATCGATAGCTCCCGCGGACGCTATACGGTTCGCTACTACATCGTCGCCATCCTGTTTGTGGTATTCGACGTCGAAACCATATTCCTTTTTCCCTGGGCGGTTCAATTCAAGGCGCTGGGCATATTTGGGTTGATCGAAATGCTGATTTTCCTGCTTATCCTCGTCGTCGGCTATATATGGATATGGAAGAAGGGCGCGCTGGAGTGGGTTTAAGCGGCTAACCGGGAGCTCCTGCGGGCACCCTGGATTTCACCACTTACCGTGCAAGGCGATCGATCAATGGAAAACTTGCCCAGTTCTGAAACCTTCACCGCCAGCCGTTGGACCAAGGGAAATTTGTTTTTTCCGGTAAAAATCATCGTCAATCCGCAACACGTCAGCCGCATAAAGTCCCGTCTATTTGGCAGCAATGAAGAAAGCATCGCAGTCGGAAAGGTCGCGTCGGTACAAATTTCAACCGGAGTAATCTGGTCAAACATTCGCATCGACTCTTCGGGCGGCACCGCTCCCATCACGAGTCACGGCCATCGCAAGGCTGATGCGCTCCGAATTCGCGAACTGATCGAAAGCTATCAGGCGGAACAACGCAAATGACCTTTTAGCTTCGTCACAATGATTGACACTTAGTTTCCAAGCTGTTAAAAGTTAACGTTCTTCCAAACGCCCACGGCGCCGGAGGTTTGTACTTCCGTAGCTATGCCTGAGGACACAAAATCTCCTCCACCGCCGCCGACTGGTGAGCCGAAAGCTCCGGCCGGCGAACCTGTTCCCGCAAGCGTCCAGTCGTCTCCCGATAAACCGGCCCCCCCGAAGGCCGCAGAGCACGCTGCGCCGTCAAAACCCACCGGTCCTGCGCCTCTGCCCTGGGACTCGCCCATGATTTCCCGCCTCCGCGGCCAGCATGGATCGGGCATTCGTGAGGCCAATACCTATCTCGGCCAGAAATACATCGTCGCTGATTCCTCGCTCGTTCCAGAATTATTGCGGGTTCTTCGCGATCAGGAGGCGTTCGACTATTGCGTGGATATCACCGCCGTCCATTATCCGGACCGGGAAAAACAATTTGAAGTGGTTTGGATTCTTTACTCCTTCTCGAACAACGAACGGATACGGGTGAAGGCCTCATATTCCGAATCTGAATCGGCACCCAGCGTTGTTTCGATATGGCCCGCCGCAAACTGGCTGGAGCGCGAAGTTTTCGATATGTTCGGAATACGCTTCGAGGGACATCCTGATTTGAAACGCATACTGCTGCCGGATGGCTGGAAAGGTCACCCTTTACGAAAGGATTACGGCATCATTCAGCAGGATCAGGAATGGGTACAGATCAACCTGGGGATCGAGAGCGGGCAATGACGGACCGGATAGTGACCGAGGGCAGGACCACGGAGACAACAGGACCGGATCGGACTTCCCATCTGGAACTCGAGCATCACGAGAAAACCTACCTCGATTCCAATGAACTCATCATCAATATGGGCCCGCAGCACCCGGCGACCCACGGCGTATTGCGCGTCATCCTGAAACTCGACGGTGAAAAAGTTCTAGGCACGGAATGCGTGATCGGCTACCTGCATCGCGGGGTAGAGAAGATCGCCGAGCATCGCACATACACCATGTTCAATCCTTATGTGGATCGTATGGATTACGTGGCGGCGGTCTCAAATGGCCTGGGGTATTGCGAAGCGGTGGAGAAACTTCTCGATGTGGAAGCCCCGCGGCGCGCGCAATACATTCGCGTGATCCTCACCGAACTGAACCGGCTGGCCAGCCACATGCTCTGGCTGGGAACGCACGCGCTTGATATTGGGGCCATCACTCCGCTTTTTTACACCTTCCGTGATCGTGAAGAAATCCTCAAGATTTTCGAGAAATATTGCGGCGCCCGCCTGACCACGCATGCTTTCCGCATCGGCGGGTGCTCGTACGAGACTTACGAGGGTTTTGAGCGCGAGGTAAAGAAGTTTCTCGATTTCGTCGCTCCGAAGATTGGCGAGTACGAAGAGCTGCTCACCACGAATCGCATCTGGGTCGAGCGCACCAAGGACGTGGGCAAGATTTCGGCGAGAGAATGTATCGCCCTGGGAGTGACCGGCCCGGTGCTGCGCGCCAGCGGCGTCAAGTGGGACCTGCGCAAAGCCCAGCCCTATTCCGCGTATTCAGACTTCGATTTCGACATTCCGATCGGGGAAAACGGCGACACTTTCGACCGGTATATCGTGCGCATGAAAGAGATGCGGCAATCTCTGCGCATCATCGAGCAAGCCATCGACAAAATTCCTGATGGCCCGATTATGGCCAAGATTCCCAAGGTGATGAAGCCGCCGGTGGGCGAGATTTATCACTCCATTGAGGCCCCGAAAGGTGAATTAGGGTATTTCATCGTCAGCGACGGTTCCACTCAGCCTTACCGGGTGCGGGTGCGGCCGCCGTCTTTCGTAAACCTGCAGGCGCTGGACATGATGGTACGCGGAGCCCTGGTGGCCGACGTCATCGCAGTGATTGGCACCCTCGATATCGTGCTGGGCGAGGTGGATCGCTGATGCTCGAGTACATCACCTCTTATCTGCAACGCGACGTCACGCCGGGGTCGGCCGGCAACATGTTCTGGGCCTTCATATATATCGTTTTAATTTTTCTCGGCCTCTCCGTGGCCGTCATCGCGATGAACTGGCTGGAGCGCAAAATTCTCGCTCACATGCAAGTCCGCCTGGGACCCATGCGAGTCGGCCCCCACGGCTTGCTGCAACCAATCGCTGACGCCTTAAAGTTGTTGCTCAAGGAAGACATCATGCCTTCCGCGGCCGATCCCTGGGTTTTCTGGATGGCGCCGCTGATTGTCGTGATCACCGCGTTCACGGTTTTTATCGTCGTGCCTTTCGGGCCCACTCACGCGGTTACAGACATGAACATCGGCGTCCTGTTCATGCTGGGCGTATCCTCGCTGAGCGTGTTGGGCGTGGTCATGGCAGGATGGGCGTCGAATTCGCACTATCCGCTGATGGGCGCGCTTCGTTCGAGCGCGCAAATGGTTTCCTACGAAATCGCCATGGGTTTGGCCGTCATCTCCGCCGTCTTGATGACCAGTCTTAATAAAGAAGGCGTGGGGACTTTGAGCATGATCGGAATCGTGCGCGCCCAGGAGGCCCAGCACGTCTGGTTTGCTTTCAAGTTTTTTCCTCTGGGATTGATCGCGTTCTTCATCTTTGCAGTGGCCATGGTGGCGGAGACGAATCGCGCCCCTTTTGATTTGCCGGAAGCCGAATCTGAACTGACGGCCGGCTTTCACACCGAGTACAGCGGCTTCCGCTGGTCGCTATTCTTCCTGGCTGAATATTCAGCCATGATCGCGGTTTCAGCTATCGCAGTCACGTTGTGGATGGGCGGATGGATGCGTCCATTCCCCAGCGCGCTCGACGGAGAAACCTGGGACCTGGTGTTCTCGCTCGTTCCTGGTCTCACCTTTGTGTTGCTCGCCGCGATCACTTTCTACAGCACCGCGCGCATGCCCAAGCATCCATACTTTCGGGTGCAGACCATCGGCTTGGGCGCATTCGGCGCTGTATTGCTTTTGATCGCCGTGGCCTTATTTCTGCCACCGGTCCGGGATCGAATTCAAGATATTTTCTGGTTTAGCGCCAAAGTGGCTTTTTCGATGTATATGTACATCTGGTATCGCGGCACATTTCCGCGCTACCGCTTTGATCAACTGATGAAAGTAGGATGGAAAGTTTTGTTACCGTTAGGAATCGGTGTGCTGGTTTTAACCGCCATCGCGGGAATTGTTTTCGCTTAGGAACACAAAACAATATGGCTCCAGTAGCCACAACCTTCTTCTTCTATTTTTTATCGGCGGTGACCGTGGTGAGCGGCCTGCTGGTCATCACCCGCAAGAATGCGGTTCATTCCGCGCTGGCCCTGATCGTCTCCCTGCTGGGGCAGGCGGCGTTATACCTCATGCTTTACGCTCCCTTCGTCGCCGGCGTCCAGATCATCCTTTATGCCGGCGGAATCATGGTGCTGTTCTTGTTCGTGATCATGCTGGTCAACATCGAAAAGGCCCAAAAAGAAGAACAATTCAACAAACAGTGGCTGATAGGAATCATCGCGGCAATCGCCCTGGGAGCGTTGTTTGTAGTCGTATATGTGAAAGGCCACGCACTTTTTCCGGATCGCGCGATTCTGATGCCGGAGCAGGCCAATACCCAGCAGGTCGCAGTATTGCTTTACGGAAACTACATGTTCACCTTCGAGATCGCTTCATTATTATTGCTGGTAGCAATCATCGGAGCGGTAGTCATGGCAAAGAAACGAATCTAGAAACTGAGAACTGAGAACAAAGAACTAAAACTGGTTTTAAATTCGATCTGCGATTTTGTTATGAGTCCAATCGGCACCATCCACTATCTCGTAGTCGCCGCCGCGCTCTTTGTCCTGGGTGTGATCGGCGTGTTGACGCGTCGCAATGTTGTGATCGTACTGATGTCGATCGAACTGATCCTGAATGCGGTAAACCTGAACCTGGTGGCATTCTCCAGGATTTGGGGTTTGCATGGGCAAGTATTCGCAATTTTCGTGATCACCGACGCCGCCGCGGAAGCCGCCGTCGGCCTGGGAATTTTGATCGCGTTCTTCCGTAATAAAGAGACCGTAAACATCGACGAAGTCGACTTGATGAAATGGTAAGGGCGCTGCTGGCTCTGGATCCTGGCTTCTCGCCCGAAGCAATAAGCTGGCAGCAAGAAGCTGAAGACTAACGACCAACGGCCAACGACTAACTATGTTTCTCAACCACATCTGGCTCATCCCACTGTTTCCCGCCTTCGGCGCGGCCCTTATGTTCTTTTTCGGCCGCAAACTGCAGAAGGCGACGGTCAGTGCGGTTTGCGTTGGTGCGGTGGGGCTGGCCTTTGTCTTCTCCTGTGGCGCAGTCTGGCAGTACACCGGATACGCTCACGACAATCCGGGCAAGCCTTTCGAAAAAATCGTCTATACCTGGCTGGGCACCGATGTTGCCCACCTGAACTACGTCAAGCAGGATGGAACGCCGGCGCCGTTCCATGCCGATGCCGGCTTTCTGCTCGACCCGCTTTCCGCTGTATGGCTTCTGTTTGTCACCGGGGTCGGCACTCTCATCCATATTTATTCGTCGGGCTACATGGCGCACGAAGGCGGCTACTACCGATTCTTCGGATATCTGAATCTGTTCATGTTCTCGATGCTTACCCTCATCCTGGCGAATAATTACGTTTTGATGTTCGTGGGATGGGAGGGCGTCGGCCTGTGCTCGTATCTATTGATCGGATTTTATTTCCATCGCGCCTCTGCCAGCGCCGCCGCCAATAAAGCTTTCATTGTGAACCGAATCGGTGATGCCGGCTTTCTGTTGGGTATGTTCACCATTGCGTGGTACTTCGGTACGTTTCGTCTGACGGAAATCACGCACATGGCCCGGAGTGGACATTTTGCCATCGGCGATCCCATCATCACCGCCGCCACGCTGCTGCTGTTTGTTGGAGCCTGCGGAAAGTCTGCCCAGTTTCCACTGTTTGTCTGGCTGCCTGACGCCATGGAGGGTCCGACTCCGGTCTCAGCGCTGATCCACGCCGCGACTATGGTCACTGCGGGCGTCTACATGGTGGCGAGATCGAATGCGCTGTTCGTTCTTGCTCCGGGTTCGATGAAGACCATGGCCTTTGTCGGGGCGTTTACGGCCATATTCGCAGCCTCAATCGGTCTGGTACAAAACGACATCAAGCGAGTGCTGGCGTACTCGACCGTCTCCCAGTTGGGATATATGTTCCTCGCTCTCGGAGTAGGCGCGTTTGCGGCTGGCGCCTTTCACGTTTTCACTCACGCTTTTTTCAAAGCGCTCCTGTTCCTGGGTGCGGGATCCGTGATTCACGCCATGAGTGGCGAGCAGGACATGCGTAACATGGGCGACCTGTTCAAACGTATTCCGATTACGTATTGGACGATGCTTATTGCCACCCTCGCCATCGCCGGCATCCCGCCCTTTGCCGGGTTCTTCTCGAAGGACGAGATTTTGTGGCAGGCGTGGTCGTCTGAAGGTGGCGCCTATCGCCTGTTGTGGCTAGTAGGTTATGCCACCGCTCTTATGACCGCTTTCTATATGTTTCGCCTGATGTTCCTCACATTCCACGGCCAGGCGCGCATGAGCCATGAAGTAGAACATCACATTCACGAGTCGCCGAAATCGATGACCGTACCGTTGATCATCCTGGCCATCTGCGCGTTGAGTGCGGGATGGCTGGGTTGGCCTCACAGTCTGGGGGGATCGAACCGCTTCGAGAAATTTCTGGAGCCGGTCTTCGCGCGCGAGGCCGAAGTTTTTCAGGCTGAAGGGAAGACGGCTCAACTCGCAGCCGGCCAGAAAGAAGAAGAGCATACCAATCCGGTGGAGTATTTCCTGATGGCCTTTTCGGTCGCCGCCGCCGTCGCCGGTTTCGGGATGGCCTGGAAAGCTTATCGCGACGCGGCTAAAGGCTATGCCGAGCCTATTGCTCTCGCAGCCCCGCCGGTCTACAAAACATTGCTCAATAAATATTACGTGGATGAAGCCTACGACTACGCCTTCACCGGTCGCCGCAAAGTGAAAGGCGTCCGGCTGGGAGTGTTGGGCTTAGGTGAAGCCTCATCCTGGTTCGATTCGCACATCCTTGATGGCGCAGTCAATGGCGCGGGCTGGCTCACGCGGCTCACCGGAACAATTTCCAACTGGTGGGACAAGTGGATTATCGACGGACTTCTCGTGAATGGCCCCGCGATAGTGGCTAAATTTCCCCTGTCCTATGCCGCTCGATTGTTTCAGTTTGGCCTGGTGCAGTGGTACGCCCTGGTGATGGTGATTGGCTTGGTGGGATTTGTATTTTATTACGCTGTGCGGTAGCGAAGTGATTGCTGAAGACTAACGACTAGCGATCAACGATTAGCGACCAACGACTGCTTTTATGCACAATCACATTCTCTCGATCATTCTGTTTACGCCGCTGGCCGGCGCCCTCCTGCTCATATTTGTGCCGCAGGACAAGAAAGACGCGATCCGGTGGATTGCCAACATATTTGCTTTAGGCGGCCTGCTGGTTTCGATTCCTCTGGTGCCGTGGTTTTGGCTGGAGCGGCTGGAACCCGGCTTTAAGTTCGTCGAGGGGTCGCCCAACAACTGGATTCCTTCGATCGGCGCCGGCTACGTTCTTGGCATTGACGGCATTTCCTTCCTCTTGATCATGCTGACCACCTTGCTGGGGTGGATTTCGATCCTGTCCTCATGGACCGCGATTGAAAATCGGGTCAAGGAATATTACATCTGGTTTCTGGTGTTGCAGACCGGCATGCTGGGCGTCTTCATGGCCCTCGATTTCTTTTTGTTCTTCATGTTCTGGGAAGCCATGCTGGTTCCCATGTATCTTCTGATTGGAATCTGGGGCGGCCCGCGGAAGCTCTACGCTGCCATAAAGTTTTTCCTGTACACACTGATTGGCTCGGTGCTGATGCTCTTGTCAGTTCTGTTTTTGTACTTCTACAATTTCCATCAGACCGGGCAATACACTTTCAGCATTCAGGCTTTGTACAAGACCGCTCCCCTCATCTTTCACGATCCTGCATACGGATCGACTTTCGCGATTCTTTTGTTCCTGGCGTTTTTCCTGGCATTTGCGATCAAGGTGCCGATGTTTCCGTTTCACACCTGGCTGCCGGACGCCCACGTCGAAGCGCCAACCGCCGGATCGGTCATCCTGGCCGGTGTTCTGTTGAAGATGGGAACTTACGGCTTCGTACGCTTTGCCCTGCCGTTCTTTCCTGATGTGGTGATGCATCCCAAGGTGCGCGGGTGGATGATTTTCTTGTCCATCGTCGGCATCATTTACGGTGCCTTGGTTTCGCTGATGCAGAAGGACATGAAGAAGCTGGTGGCCTACTCTTCCGTGAGCCACCTTGGTTTCTGCACTCTGGGAATTTTTGCATTGAATCCGGCAGGCATCAGTGGATCTGTGCTGCAGCAGATCAACCACGGCATTTCGACTGGAGCGCTCTTCCTGATCGTGGGAATCCTTTACGAGCGTCGACATACCCGGGAAATATCCGAATACGGCGGCATCTCAAACGTCATGCCGGTTTACGCCACCATCACCATGATTATGTTTCTCTCGTCGATGGGACTGCCACTGCTGAATGGATTTGTTGGCGAGTTCACCATCCTGCAGGGAACCTTCATGGAGAACTGGAAGTGGGCGGCCTGGGCGGTGCCGGGCGTGATTCTCGCGGCCGCCTATCTGCTGTGGCTCTATCAGCGGGTCTTTTTCGGAACGGTCACTAATCCCAAGAACGAAAAGCTGCATGACCTCACCCCGCGGGAACTACTGACCTTCGCGCCGCTGGTGATTATTGCCTTCTGGATTGGACTCTATCCCAAGCCTTTCTTCGAGATTTTGCAACAACCGGTCAACCAGCTGGTTTACACCGTGCGAGGTAAAGATTACCCCGGCGTGCAGGCAGTGAACGCTGCGATTCGTCCTGCTGATGCACCCGTTCCAGCCGCACCCGATCAGACCCCGATGAGTGATTCGGAAGGAACGAAATAGTGTTCAGTAACATCACCCAAAATTTCGGCCGGGTAGATTACCTGATGGCGCTGCCCATCATCCTGCTGACTCTTTTCGCCCTGGGTATTTTATTGCTGGACCTGATGTTGCCCGCCGAGTGGAAACGAATCAATTCAGTGACGGCGCTGGTGGGCATTTTGTTTTCCGCAGGCGGCGTGGTCAAGATCCAGCTGGCGTTGAATGCCGCTGGTGTTCCCGGAGAATCGGCGTTTCTGAATTCGCTGGTGGTCGATCGCTTCACCATTTACTTCTGGTATCTGTTTCTCGCAGGCGCCTTCATTTCGATCTTGATCTCGATACGCTATCTCGAGATCGAGCACGAAAACCACGGCGAGTTTTACTCCCTGCTTTTGTTTTCTGTCGTAGGGATGATGTGCATGGCGGCCGGCTTCGACGTGGTGCTGATCTTCATCGGACTGGAGTTGATGGCCATCTCGACCTATGTACTAGTCGGATTTCTGCGCACCGACCGCAGGTCCAATGAGGCCGCGCTGAAGTATTTGTTGTTGGGAGCGTTCTCATCCGGAATATTTGCCTACGGTTTGTCGCTTTTTTACGGCCTGACCGGAAGCACCAGCCTTCTGGGCATTAGAAGCGGGCTTGTGCGTCTGGCCGCAGCGCATCCTAATCACATTGAACCGATTGCGATTGTCGCGCTGCTTACAACCTCCACCGGCCTGTTCTTCAAGATCGCGGCGATTCCTTTTCACCAATGGTTGCCGGATGCATACGAAGGCGCCCCCACCAGCGTTACCGGATTTATGTCAGTTGCGGTAAAGGCGGCAGCCTGGGCCATGTTGCTGCGGATTTTTATCTGGGGCCTGTATCCGCTACGAACCGTATACGTGCCGCTGCTGATCGTGGTTGCGGTTCTGACCATGACCGGGGCGAACCTGGCAGCACTGACCCAGAGCAATCTGAAGCGGCTGCTCGCTTACTCATCGATCGCGCACGTCGGATACATGTTGCTGGGCCTGGTGGCGCTGGCCTCGGTTGCGTACCCCGCACCCGCTTTCTTCGATGGCCTGAAGGGAATTCTCCTCTATCTGCTGGTTTACACATTCATGAATCTGGGCGCTTTCGGAGTGGTGGCATCGCTGCGCCAGCGAAACGTGATTGGCGATGAGATGGACGACATTGCCGGGCTTTACTTCCGTGCCCCCACAGAAGCCGTCCTGATGCTTATTTTTCTGCTCTCCCTGGCTGGAATTCCTCCGCTGGCAGGCTTTTACGGGAAGTACTTTATCTTTCTCAGCCTCATCGAAAGCGGCCATTACGTGCTGGCCTCTCTCGGCGTTCTTTACGCTGTATTCGGCCTCTATTACTACATGCGCATCGCGAATCAGATGTTCATGCGTGAAGCTTTGGACAAGACACCTCTGCCGATCAGCTCCGGCATGCGCGTGGCCCTGGGTGTAACCGCTTTCGCCACGGTTTACATTGGAGTCTTTCCGGAACAATTCATTCGCCTGGTAAATTGGTCGTTGGGAATCGTTCAGACCACCGCGGTCGCCGGCCTGATGCGTTAACATCCGGGGTTGAACGCATCGGCGGAGAAAACTAAAGAGCTGTCAGCCCGGCCATGCCTGAAGAAGATGATAATTCGAAAAAAGAACGCAGCACCTGGGTGCAAATGGCGAAGTACAGCCAGCTTGCCTTTGTATTTCCGGTGGCAACCATAGCCGGCTGGCTGATCGGGGCTGCACTCGACCGCTGGCTGCACACCACCTGGCTCTATATCGCAGGATTAATCGTCGGGATCGTAGCCGGCTTCGTGGAGTTGATCCGAGCGACCTTGTCCTCGGAATCGAAGTGACGGTTTTTCTTTTTATCCCGCCCTCTGTCATTTCGACAAGTCTGTCATCCCGAGCGAAGTCGAAAGACCTTGTGTTCTCTGGAAATCTGACTTGATGACAAACCAAAACGGCGAAGCCTTTTACGCCGGCGCCCTCATTCGTATTTCTCGATTCATGCTGGTACTGGCCCTGGCCGCGAGCGCAGGCGCCTGGTGGCGGTATGGATGGAGGTCCGCACTCGGATTAGCCTGTGGAAGCACGGTTGCGTATCTGAACTTTCATTGGCTGAAGCGAGTGGTCGCCGCGCTGGCTGATCGCGCCACCGAGGCCGGACAAGAGAAACAATCCAGCAGCGGTGTGGTGTTGCGCTTCTTGCTTCGCTACGTTTTGATGGGCGCTGGGGCGTATGTTATATTCACTGTTTCTCCCGCGAGTCTCTACGGGTTATTGACTGGCCTGTTCCTCCCCGTGGCTGGAATCGCGTGCGAAGCCGCCTATGAGATGTGGTTTGCTCTGGCGAAATCGGCTTCTGGCTACTAGCTCCTGGCCTCTAGCCAAAATCCCAAACACGAATTTGAAGTTAGCGGTCAGGGTCTGGAAACCCAGTTAGCTGGAAGCACGATTCATGCCTGAACAACTTTGGTTTACCGAGATTCTGAACCGTCTGTTCGCCGGTCCTGTTACTGGGCTGCTGCGAGTGCTACATATCGATCCCAAATATCCGCAGGCGCCCATTTCGAATCCGGTTGCCATGCAGTTGCTGGTTTTTGTTTTTCTGATTGCCTTGTTTGCGCTCGTGCGTTCGCGACTTTCGGTCGATAAGCCCGGCGCCTTGCAGCACATCTTTGAGGGTGCTCATGGTTTCGTCGAGGGACAAAGCCAGGAAATTATTGGGCATCACAGCGAAGAATTCACTCCGTTTCTGATGACGCTAGCCTTTTTTATCCTCATCTGTAATCTGATTGGATTGATTCCCGGCTTCGAATCTCCGACCGGCGTTCCCATCGTTCCTTTGGGATGCGCGATCTGCGCGTTCATCTATTACAACGTTCAGGGCATCCGCAAAAAGGGAATTGCTCACTACGCGGCACACTTCCTGGGGCCGTCTGACTCCAGCATGTCGTTGTTCATTCGTATTCCGCTGTCGATTCTCATGCTGCCGATTGAAATCGTCAGCCATTTGGCTAGAGTTCTCTCGTTGACCATCCGGCTCTGGGCGAATATCTTTGCCGGCGATCTGGTCACCATGGCGTTCTTTTCCATGATTTCGGTGGGTTTGCCGGTGATGTTTCTTTTCCTTCACCTTGGGGTGTCGTTTCTGCAGACTTACATATTTGTTCTGCTGACCATGGTCTATCTGTCGAGCGCGGTCGCAGAAGAACATTAGAATCAGTTCCTAGTTTCTAGTTTCTGGTTTCCAGTCAAATACTGGAAACGGGAAACGGGAAACTGTAGTTGTCACCGCTGTCAGCGTGAGGGCGTCAGCACTTGCATTGACGTCAACCACCTCCTGGCGGCAATTCATAGCACGAGGAGAAAGCAATGCGGAAACTTAGTAATGTATTTATGGCAATGTCGGTGCTTTGCTTCGCTGTTCCTGCGTTCGCGCAGGGGGCGGAAGCCGGCGGCGGCACCAATTGGGTGGCAATTACGGCCGGCTTTTCCATGGCAATCGCTTCCGGCCTGTGTGCCCTGGGTCAGGCGAAAGCCACGGCATCGGCAGCTGAAGCCCTGGGACGCAATCCTGCAGCCCGCCCCGGAATTCAGCTGGCGCTGATTCTTGGTCTGGCTCTGATTGAGTCGCTCGCTCTCTACACGCTGGCGATCATCATTGTAAAAGTGAAGTAGCAGAACTATTGAGGCTGTAGACACAAAGGATCTGACGGAAAAGCCCGGGCGCGTACTTTTTCACTTCAAAAAGTACAAGCCAGGGCTTTTTTTCTTTTGAAATTGCCTCTCGGAACTAGCTCACCTGGGGCTTGCGGATGCCGTCCCAGTCGCCGTCTTTGGTTCCCGGCGAATTTTCCAGCGAGTCCATCAGGATGCGACGCAGGCGGTAGCGGCTTTCCAGGTCGGTATTCACAATCTCAAATCCAACTTCATTCACGCGGGCGCGCCGCAGCAGTACCTGGCCACGCAGGCGGCGGCCGCCGACGGCAATGTCGATGTTCGCTTCAGAGCCGACGCGGAGATTGTCTTCCTTCGTGCCCATGCCTCCGCCCAGGCTCAACTCTCGAATCAGAATGCTGGATTTACCCCATGAGCTGCTGATGGTGGCGCGCAGGGTTTTGCGGAGCACTATGCGCTCGTAACGCCGCTGCCGTACCCAGGGACAGGCAGGCGCTGCATCCAGAGGCGCAATCGCTAATTCTCCAGGCTCCAGTCCGCTTTCCGCCATCACCTGGCTACCATAGCGGGGATCGATCTTCACCAGTGCCTGTGCCGCGGCGATCCGCAGCTCGCGATGATGGGTCCAGCGCCACATCTTCTTGGCTTCGAGCAGGCCGCGCAGCACCGGAACCGCTTCGTTCTCTCTCAGGCGCCCCAGCGACTCTACCGCTTTCAGCTGCAAGAGTGCAGAGCGTCCTTCGGCTTCACCGGCTCCCGCCATTACCATCAGCGATGCCACTGCCGAGCGATCGCCGCTCATTCCGATCTCGTCGATTGCTTGAGGTAGTACCAATGAATCCAGAATTTCCAGGAGCTCCAGCAGAGACCGCCCGCGATCGCTGGCTGCGCCGTAGGCTATCTGCCGCACGACTACGTCGTGATAAAACCGGTTCCATTCGGGCAATCGCGTTGGCAGCAGTTCCAGGAGTGTCGGTACGTCGAGACGGCTCAGCAATCCGATCACCGAGGCTGCCTGACGCGGCTGGCCGGTGCGCACCATTTCACGAAGCTGCTGCAGCGCGGGCGATCCCAGTTCCTTTACGATGTCCATGATGCGGTCGCACTCTTCGCGCCGCATGCAGCGGAAAAATCTGTCGGAGAGATGCTCGACCGCGGCCTGCGAGGTTCGACGCAAGACCTGAAGCAGGTCTGGCGGAAGCTGCGGCAGATACATGGCTTCTTCGATGAACTCGGGCAAACGGTTTTCTACGCCGATCCGTGGCCGCAATTCGGTGGCCAGCACCGGACGCTGCCGGGCCAGCTCTTCCATCGCAATACACAACTCGTTCAAAGCGCCAAACTGCTTGTTGGTGCTGGCTTCCGTGCTCAGGCGCACAAAGCCTGCGCTCAACATGCTTTGCAGATCGGGATCTGATTCCTTGCCCATCAGGTCGCCGATTTTGCGGATCGACGCGGCCATCAAATCACCGCCGGCGGCTGCGAACAGGTCCGCCAACTGGCTGATACCGGTCGCGATCCTGCGCCGCGGCTCGGGATCCTTGGCGTCCAGACAATTCAGATAATTTGCCAGAATCGCGCTCGCGGTTTCCTTGTCGCCACGGTCGAGCAATATTTCGACGAACTGGCGGACGTTCCGCGGCGGTACGCAAGGCGCTTCATGCGAAAGGAGAACGCTCTTCTTGCCCGCTTCCGGCACTTCCGCCCAGAACATCCGGTCCAGGATGTCTGCGTGTGATTCCACCAGAATGCCGGCTTTGCTCATCTTGTCTTCCTGCAGCTTCAAAATCTGGCGCAGGGTGTCCATCTGCCGGCTCATGTGCTCCATCATCTGGTGCACGGCATTGACCTTAACTTCGCCCTTCTGGAAACGTTCCAGAGCGAAGCGAATTGCCATATGCTCAGCTGCCTTCATCAGCAGGGGAGTGTTGTCCGCCTGCTCGACGGAAGCCTGTGCCGCCAGACTTCCCAGCAATTGCTGGAGATTAACTTTAGTGTTGGCATCAACTGCAGTCAGTTCTTTTTGCAGCGCCTCGGTGTCCCCGCCAGCGTCGCCGCCGACCTCTCCAAACCGCGTGAGCAGGCGAATGGTCTGGATGACTTCCTCTTCCTGCAAGGGAACCACGCCGCCCGCCCAGGTTCCGCCGCCAGTACCGCCGCCGCTACTACCCGGAACCGCACCCTCGACTGCCGGGCCGGGATTGGGAACGCTGCCGACTGGAAGTCCACCCGGAACGCCGCCGCTCTTGGCGCCTTCGGCGGCTGCAATCAGTTGCAGGAGTTTCTGCGGATCATTAAGCCATTGCTTGAATTCCGGCCCCAGGGACTGGGCCGCGATCTGTGCCGCAAAACTGACTTCACCCGTCGAAGGATCGGCGGCTACGAACCTTACCTCGTTGATCCGGATCGAAGCCGATTTACTGTCTCCAAAGGTGCTCCGAATCTCTTTGACTACGTCCTGGGCCTTGGCGCCACCCAGGGCGAAGGCGCGGACCAGCTGGGTGAATTCTTCTTTGGTGATTTGATTCGAAAAGTGGATGCTGGCCAGTCCCGCGGTGGTCAGCAGCTGCGCGAAACTTCGCTCGGCCTGTCCGGTTTCAAGCGGAATGCCGTCCAGCAGCAGCTTGTTTTCCGATACCCCGAGAAGGAAGGATCCGTCATTTCCCTTGGGCAAGCCGTCCTGCAGCTCTTTCCAGGTAGTGACGAATTGGCCTTCGGTGCGTTTGTGGTCCAGTCCATAAAGCCGAACGTACTTCACCAGTATGTTCAGACTGTGGACGAAGGCCCGGGCGGACGCGATCCGGGTGTCTTTAGTTGTGTCTGCCGTTTGGATACGCGGCTCCTCTTACTGTCTGGAGTACGGCTAAGGGTAAAGCGAAATCGTGAGAAGATACACATTACGGAGGTAATATCCTCGACCGGCCTTTCGCTGGGGAAAGCCCGCAACAAAGTCCGGAAAAGCCGTGAATTCGAGCCAGAAGCGTACTCAAACGTGAAGACTTTGCCTACAACTACCAAGCCGAAGCCCCTTCAGAAAAAATCCGGCCTGGCCTTCTGGATGCGGAACGTACTCGAGGAATGTGATCGCGCAAGTGTTGCTTTCGCTCCCGATCCCGTACACGATCTTCGCGTCTCCCTGCGACGCTGCTGCTCCATGGCGGATGGCATGGCTGCCATCGATCCCGATCCCGCGTGGAAAGAGATGAAGAAAGCCGGGAAGCGCCTGTTTCGGCGTTTGGGAGAGTTACGTGACGTGCACGTCATGCAGGAATGGGTGCACCGTCTGGACAGCCCGAGCGACCCCGTGACCGGCCCCCTGCTTCAGGCAGTGTCTTCACGCGAAGCCCAGCTGCAACAGGAGGCAATGCAGGCAGTGACGGATTTTGATCGCAAACAATGGCAGCGCTGGAGCCTGTCATTGCCCAGGCGTATGGCGAGATTTCGGCCGGGCAGCCTGATCTTCCGCCATCTGGCTCTCGAGCGTTGGACCGACGCCCACCAATTGCATCGCCAGGCCCTGCGCAGCGGCTCTCAGGCGGCCTGGCACCGGCTTCGCATCGGCATCAAACGATTCCGTTACATCGTAGAAAACTTTCTCCCCAAGGAACACGATGCGTGGAGCGACGATCTCAAACGCGTTCAGGATGCGCTGGGAGACGTCCACGATCTGGACGTCTTGTGGCCGGCGGCGGTGCAAGCAAATGTTTTTCCCGATGAAGAGTCCCGCTTTCGCTGGCGCAACCGAATCGAAGACGAGCGCAGACGGCGAATCGAAGATTACCGCAAAGATGCGGTGGCCAAAACTCGACTGAAAAGGAATGGTCCCCGAAAATCTGCGGTCGTTAAAGAAGCTCTCATCCCGGGCACGAATGAGAACAAACCATCGTTGTGGCAGCTCTGGCGCAGCGCGCTCCCGGACAAGAAGCAGACGGAATCAGCCGCCCTGCTGCGGCTGCAAATCTGGGCCTCTCTACTCGATCCGGACTTCCAGCACTCGCGGCACGTCACACGCCTCACGCTTGAGCTTTACGATGGACTAGCGGCCCTCGGCAAACCCTCGGAGTCGTTTGAGAAAGAGCGCGCGATTTTGCGCGCAGCCGCGCTTCTACACGACATCGGCAAATCCAAAAACGAACGAGGTCATCACAAAGCCAGCTATAGGATGATCAAGCGGTTGACGCCCCCTCTCGGCTGGCCCGCCCAGGATCTGCTTACCGCCGGAATCGTCGCTCGCTATCATCGCGGGTCTTTGCCTCGCGCCGGACAACCACCGCTTCGTGGTCTTTCCCCACAACAAAGGCAAGATGTGTCTCGCCTTGCTGCGATTCTTCGCCTGGCCAACGCGTTTGACGCAGCTCGTGACGGCCGGATTCAACGCCTGCAAATCAGGAACGGAGCAGATAAAAAGTCGCCTCTTCTCATTGCGGCGCAAGGTTACCTGCCGCGCGATAATCAGGCTGAAGCCATTGCTGCCGGCCGGCATTTGCTGGAAATTGTCTATCGCCGGCCCGTTATCATCAAGCCGATGCGACCTGCAGCCAGCGCATCCACAGTTAAGCTCCGCGCCTGATGTCAATACAACCCTTGACTCCGCTTCTTACAACCTTCTGTATAATCACAAGTTCGCAATTGAATTGATCGTTGAGCATCGAACTCTCGAGGAAACTTTTGCCCCAGGTTGATATCGGAATCATCGGCGGCAGCGGCTTGTATTCGATGCCCGGCCTCACCAGGATCAAAGAAGTGCGTGTGAAAACGCCCTTCGGTTCGCCCTCCGACGCCTACGTGCTGGGAACGCTGGAAGGACGCAAAGTTGCTTTTCTCGCGCGCCACGGACGCGGCCACCACATCCTGCCCAGTGAACTAAACTTCCGTGCCAACATTCATGGTTTCAAGCAGCTGGGAGCCGCGCGAATTGTGTCCGTCTCTGCGGTGGGCTCGCTGAAGGAAGAACACAAGCCACTGGAGTTTGTGATTCCCGATCAGTTTTTCGATCGCACCCGCCATCGGGTTGACACGTTTTTCGGAAACGGCATCGTCGCCCACATCGCTTTCGCCGATCCCATCTGTCCGCAATTAGCGCAGGTAGTGCGGAAGGCATGTGACAAGGCCGGCGTCACGGCAAAGTCCGGCGGCACTTATCTGTGTATGGAAGGTCCCCAATTTTCCACCAAAGCGGAATCTAACCTCTATCGCAGTTGGGGCATGGACGTAATTGGCATGACCAACCTGCAGGAAGCCAAACTGGCACGCGAGGCGGAGATCTGTTACGTCACCGTTGCCATGGTCACTGACTATGACTGCTGGCATCCGGACCACGATTCCGTATCGGTCGACCAGATCATCGCCGTGCTCTTGAAGAATGCCGAGAACGCTACCCGGGTGGTGCGCGAGACCGTGTCCGCAATGCCGAAAGACCGCGCCTGCAAATGCGGCTCAGCTTTGGCGCACGCCATCCTTACTGACACCAGCAAGATTCCCGCGGCCACCCGTCAAAAGCTGAAACTCATTCTCGATAAATATTTGAAGGTCAAAAAAGCATGAGCATTGTCGCAGTCGGTTCGGTTGCATTCGACACTATTGCCAGCCCCTCCGGAAAAGTAGAGGGCGTGTTGGGCGGCGCAGCTACCTACTTCGCATTGTCCGCCAGCTATTTCACCGACGTTCGAGTGGTTGCGATCGTGGGGGAAGATTTCACCGCGGAGCATGAGAACGTTCTGAAGAAGCGGGGCATCGACACTCGCGGCATC
Source organism: Terriglobia bacterium (assembly GCA_963733545.1). GTDB lineage: Bacteria > Acidobacteriota > Terriglobia > Terriglobales > Acidobacteriaceae > JAIQFF01. The sequence goes on along the minus strand of CAVTDQ010000006.1, from coordinate 591,256 downwards.
GAACACGCAAAGGGCAAAACCTTTCGCTGGGGCGGACAGTATCTCGATAATCTGAACGAGGCGAAAACTGATTTCACTGATCTTAATGTTTTTCAGAACTTTCAACCGCACATCCCGGCCCACTACCAGGATTCGCAGTTTTTGTTTCTCGGCAATATCCAGCCCGATCTGCAGGCAACCGTCAGGCGCGAGATGAAGACGGCCCGCCTTACCGGCGGCGACACCATGAATTACTGGATCAACACCACCCGCCCGCAGTTGATCGAGACTCTGAAACTCATCGACGTTCTGTTGATCAACGATGCCGAAGCCAAGAGCCTCGGCGGCGAGACCAACCTGCCACGGGCGGCGTTAAGAGTCCTTGCCATGGGGCCGAAGGCGCTGGTCATCAAGCACGGCGAATACGGCGCAACCATTTTCTTTCGTGAAGGCGCCTACGGCATTGGCCGCCATCCCTTTCGGGCGCCAGCGCTGCCGATCGAAGAAGTCAAGGACCCCACCGGCGCGGGAGATTCTTTCGCCGGCGGCTTCATGGGCTACATTGCCTCCCAGGGAGAATTGAGCCGCGAAGTGCTGAAGCGCGCCCTCTTTTACGGCGGCGTGATGGGATCATTTGCCGTGGAACGGTTTGGCACCGAGCGTTTGCAGTCGCTGACCCGAGAAGAAATCGATGCCCGCTTTCAAATCTTCCGCGAACTGACCCATCTGGAATGAGAGCACAGCCGGTCCGGCGCTGGGATCGCGAAACTGCCCTGCTGGCGTGGCTCACCGCATGCGTCTCGATTCTTTCCTTCGCCTTTTACCTCCGTCGCGGCGACATCCTGCTTTATGGTGACGCGGTGGCGCACATCAATATCGCGCGCCGCGTTTTCGATTCTCGCACTCCCGGATTGCTGCAGCTAGGGACAGTCTGGCTTCCGCTGCCACACCTGCTCATGATCCCGTTTCTGTTTTCCCGCTGGATGTGGCAGACCGGGGCCGGCGGTTCCATCCCGTCCATGATTGCGTATGTCTTCGGCGCAGTCGGTGTTTTCCGGCTGGTGCGTGACGCGATTGCTTCGACGGGGCACACGAATTTGGCGCCCAGGGTCGCAGCCTGGCTGAGTGCGATCCTATTCGTGGCCAATCCGAATCTGCTCTACCTGCAAGCTACTGCGATGACCGAGGCGTTGTACCTTGCGCTATTCGTGTGGACGATCGTCTATTTCACCGAATTTATCCACGACGTCAATGAGGCGGATGCCTCGCGCGCGGCTTCGTCATTGGTCAAATGCGGAGTTTGCCTTGCTGCTGCATGCTGGACGCGCTATGACGCTTGGTTTATGGCCATCCCCATCGGCGTCTCCATTCTTGCAGTTGTGATTCGGCGGAAAAGTAAACCCTCCAGCCTCAGATCCGCGTTCGCAAAATTCGTGCTGCTGGCGGCTGCCGGTCCGGTGCTGTGGCTGGCATACAACGCAGCTGTCTACCGCAACCCCCTGGAGTTTGCCAACGGACCTTATTCAGCCAAGGCTGTCGAGCAGAGGAGCACCGCCACCTCTCATCCCGGATCGCATGATCTGCGAACCGCTTTTAGCTATTTCCTGAAGGCTGCGGAAATAAATCTTGCCGGGGAACGTTGGCAAAAGCTCTGGCTCTTGCTGGCTGGAGCTGGGGTGCTGGCCGCTGCAATTCAACGGCGGCTGCTCTTGAAGGTATGGCCTCTGCTTGTGCTCTGGACTCCGTTGGTGTTCTACCCTCTTTCAATTGCGTACGGCGGCGTACCCATCTACGTGCCATCGTGGTGGCCGTTTTCGCACTACAACGTGCGTTACGGCCTGGAGTTGTTGCCGGCATTCGCAGTGTTTATGGTTCTCGGCATTTACTTTGCCAGCGAAACCTTCAGGCCACTGCCATTCAAGCTGGCGATGGCGGCCGGGTTGCTGCTGTTCGTCTCTGCCAGCTACGTGTCGATCTGGCGCAACCCGGTCTGCTTCACGGAAGCGTTGGTCAACTCCGTCGGACGGCTTGCAGTGGAGCGTGAGCTTGCAGACTTCGTTAAAGTTTTTCCTCCGGATTCTACGATACTCATGTACCTGGGCAACCATGTGGGGGCACTACAGCAGGCGGGAATTCCTTTGCGACGAGTGATCAACGAAGGCAACCATCGTACCTGGAAGCAGCCGGTGGACCTGGACGGATTGTGGGAAAGGGCGCTGGCGCACCCGGCAAGATTCGCAGAGTTCGTAATCGCCTTCGATGGCGACCCGGTTTCAAATGCGATTCAGAAAGATGAATTGATTCCCTTGGCCGTAATTCACACCTCCGGCGAAGCCCGAGCCAGAATCTACCGCACTCGCGCACCCGCACGGTAATCATTCGCGTTACCTTGTGGCGCCGGAAGCCGTTGGGGGCGAACTTTCCCGATGATAGAATCCAGCCAACCAAGCTTCCATGCCAGTCATGCAGCACATGCGCGAGGTTCTGCAGGGAGAGATGTCCTCGGCTGGAATCTTTCTGCTGCGCCTTACTCTCGCCGCGATTTTGGGAGGAGTGATCGGACTGGAGCGGGAGATGAAGCACCGTCCCGCGGGCCTGCGAACCAACTTGTTCATCTGCCTCGGCGCTGCGATGTACACGCTGCTCTCGGATGCCTTGGCCATCCGGTTTCTCGGCGACCACACCCGAATTGCCGCCCAAATCATTCCTGGAATCGGGTTCATTGGCGCCGGGTCGATTCTGCATAACCGGGACAATCTTGTGACTGGCATCACCTCCGCCGCAACGCTGTTTGTGGTGGCTTCGGTCGGGATGGCCGTGGGTGGCGGACTTTATCTCACTGCCGTGTTTGCCACAGCACTCATTCTGGCTTGCCTGTTTGTGCTGGGCGATGCCGAGCAAAGATTTAATCTCAAGCTTCTAGTGCAAAGCTATGAAGTGACCGGCCACGATACCGCTGAGATCACTGCGGAGATCAATGGTGTACTCGAGTGCATTCACCGGATGATGGAAAACGTTCAGGTGGCTGAGACTTCCAAGCATGTACGGCTTCAATTTGATCTGGAAGGGACGCGCAAAGAGCAGGCTCAAGTGCTGCGCGCGTTGGAACAATCCCCTGTGCTCGAAAGTGTACTCTCGCTGGGCATGGTGCAACCGGAATGACGGAGTACAGCCAGGTCATTCCATTTGTGAAAGCATGTGCATGCGGCAATGATTTTCTGATCATCGACGGTTCCTATGTTCCGCCCGACATCGCGGATTTCAGCAAACGTATTTGTGACCGCCACCGTGGGGTTGGAGCAGATGGAGTGGAATGGATATTTTCTGTCACTGACGCAGATGTTCAGGCCCGTCTCTTCAACGCCGATGGATCAGAAGCAGAAATTTCCGGCAATGGCACTCGCTGCGTAGCCGCGTACCTCGCCTCGAAGCAAGCAGGCGAGAAGTTCACGATTCGCACCGGCGCCGGCATCAAAGTTTGTGCGCTCAACGGTCGCAGCGAAAACCGGTACGATTTTGAAATTGCCATGGGTAAACCCGAAGTCGGAGACCAGTTCTCTCTCAATCTCTCATTTGGTGAAGTACAGGGGACCCCAGTTTCTATGGGCAATCCGCACTATGTGATTTTCGTCGATGATTTCAGCCCGCAATGGCAAATGCAGGCGAAAGAAATTGGGTCTCACGCCACCTTTAAAGAAGGAGTCAATGTTGAGTTAGCGATGGTGCGGGACGCAGGCAACATCGAGGTGCGATTTTTCGAACGCGGAGTCGGCGAAACCCAGTCCTCAGGGACTGGTTCGTGCGCTTCCGCTGCCGCAGCAATCTCGGAAAAGCGCGCCCAATCTCCTGTTCAAGTTCACGCTCCCGGAGGAACGCAAATTGTTCGCTGGGATGACCAGATTTTCCTCCGAGGATCTGCGGAATTGGTCTGTAGCGGCGAGTATTTCGGTTAACCTGGACTCTATTTTAGATCGGGAATGATGCCAATAGGCTCTGAAGCCGCCCGAATCAAGCCACCTGCACTGCGGGCGGGAGACACTGTGGGCATTGTGGCGCCCGCCAGCAATATCAAGCGCGAATCGCTGGAAGCAGGCTGCGCGGCCTTGACTACACTGGGATACAAGCCGTTTTACTTCGAATCCATATTTGATCAGGACCTCTATTTTGCGGGATCGGCTGAGCGCCGCGCTCGCGAGCTGGAGGATATGTTCGTGAGCGACGAGGTGCGTGCGATTATTTGTGCGCGCGGTGGTTATGGATCAAATTATCTTTTGGACCTGATCGACCTGGAGAAAATCAAGGCTCACCCCAAGATCTTTGTCGGCTACAGCGACTTGACATCTCTTCTCACATATTTCGCGGACGCGGCCGGGATAGTGACTTTTCACGGGCCAATGCTGACCAAAGACTTCGCCAATGTGGACGGCGTCGAGCCCGCTTCCTGGGCGCACGCCCTGGGCGGTCTGACGGAATGGATGCTCGATGCCGATCCCGGCGTGAAACCATTAGTGACGGGTTCAGCAACTGGAGTGCTTTATGGCGGATGTCTGTCCATCTTGGTGGCTTCCCTGGGTACGCGTTATGAAATCCACCCTGCAGGCGCAATCCTGTTTATGGAAGACATCGCCGCTAAGCCTTACCAGATTGACCGCATGCTGATGCAATTAAAGCTGGCCGGAAAACTGGATGAGGTTCGCGGCATCATTTTTGGTGAAATGGCGGATTGCAGGCAAAACCAGAATCAGGGTTATACGCTCGAGGAAGTTGTCACGCGAGTGGTCGGAGACCTGAACATTCCTGTCGCATACGGATTGCGGTCCGGGCATGTGTCTCGAGCCAATATCACGTTGCCTTTTGGGGTGAAAGCCTCGCTGAACGTCTCAGCCGAAGGCGTCTGCCTTAAAATGCTGGAGGCCGCCACCACCGCCGCTGTTTCCACACGCTCTGCGGTTTGAAGCTACGCGCCACGCTTAAACGTGTGACGCACTATTTATTTAGAAATTCGAAGAACTATGAACGATAAAAAACATATCCACCTCATCGGAATCTGTGGGACCGCGATGGCCTCACTGGCCGGGATGTTAAAGCAGCGCGGTTTTCGCGTTACCGGATCGGACGCAGCCGCTTATCCACCCATGTCGGATTTCCTGGCTTCGCTCGACATTCCGGTCGCGCAACCATTTGCTTCTGCGAACCTGGAGCCACGCCCTGACCTTGTGGTGGTGGGAAATGCAATCTCCCGCGGCAATGCCGAACTGGAATACATTCTCGATCAGCGCATCCCTTTCTGCTCACTGCCGCAAATTCTGCACGATGAATTTCTTCGCGGCAAAGAAGTTCTGGTCGTGGCCGGCACCCACGGTAAAACCACAACCACGTCGATGCTGGCGTGGATCTTTCACAGCGCCGGCGTGAACCCCTCGTTCCTGATTGGCGGTATTGCAGAGAATTTCGGCAGCAGCTTTCAGTTAGGAGAGGGCAAGCACTTTATCCTTGAAGGCGATGAATACGACACTGCGTTCTTCGACAAAGGGCCGAAGTTTCTGCACTATTTTCCCGACGCCATCATTCTGACTTCAGTCGAATTCGACCACGCGGACATTTACAAAGACCTGGACGCAGTGGAAACCGCGTTCAAGCGTTTGGTCAACCTGGTGCCGGGGCGCGGCCGGATCGTCGCCCTTGATATCGGTGATAGCGTCAACCGCTGTTTATCCAAGGCGTTTTGTCCGGTGGAGCGCTACGGAAATAGTCCGACGGCTTCATGGAGCATTTCCAACCTTCGCCTGGACCCAAGCAAAACGTCGTGGACGGTGCACCGTAACGGTGAGATGTGGTCCGATTTAGAGTTTGCCCTGGCCGGCGAATACAACGTGCTCAACGCCACCGCCGCTGCAGCATTGGCGGCAGGATGCGGCATTCCGAAACAGCAGATTGCAGCCGCGCTGAAGACTTTTAAAAGCGTCAAGCGCCGGCTGGAAGTGCGGGCGCAAGTCAACGGCATCACCATCATCGATGATTTCGCCCATCACCCTACCGCGATCGCCGGAACCCTTCAGGCCCTGCGTGCCCGTTATTCCGGATCCCGGCTATGGGCAATCCTGGAGCCGCGATCCAACACCCTGCGGCGGAATGTTTTTCAACAAGAGCTGGCCCGCAGCCTGGCCGTGGCGGATGAGATTGTGGTCGCCAACGTATTCAAATCCGAATCGATTCCGGAACCCGAGCGTATGGATGTGAACGCACTGGTGGCCGATCTACAAAAGCAGGGAAGGCGCGCACGCATCATTGCCGACGCTGACGGAATCGTGCAGGCTGTCGCCGGCGAAATGCGTTCGGGGGACGTGGTCGCCATTCTCTCGAACGGAGGCTTCGGCGGCATTTACGAAAAGTTACCGCAACGTCTCAAGTCGATCGCCGGCGGCGCCGCGGGCGGTCATCCTCTGAAGGCGTCCGCCAAAGCGTGAAACCTTCGCCCAGCGCGATCCTCACGATGGTCTTTGCCTGCCTTGCAGGATTCGCTGCGATGCCGGTGGGCGCGCAAAACCCGCATCCTCCATCGGCGGTTTCTTCGGTTCGCTACACAATCTCGTTAGCCAATCGGCAACAGCACCTGGTCGGCGTCAAAATGGTGCTCGGCGCCGGCGCCGCCGAACGCGATGTGCAGTTACCGGTTTGGAATGGGCTTTACCAGGTGCGTGATTTTTCCCAATACGTAAACTGGATCAAGGCAACTTCTGCCGGACACTCCCTGCCGCTCTACAAGCTGGATAAGACAACCTGGCACCTTACCGGCGCGGCGCAGGGTGCGGAGATTCAATATGAAATTTTCTCAGACCTCTCCGGCCCTTTTGGCGCCCAGCTTAATACTCAACACGCGTTCTTCAATCTCGCGGAAATCCTGATGTATTTGGTTGGTGGCCGGAATTCTTCCATAGAAGTCTCATTCACTGATCTGCCGCCGGACTGGCGGGTCGCCACTGTTCTCTCGCCCGCGGGCAACGGCTTTAAAGCGCTCGATTACGATCACATGGTGGATTCTCCAGTTGAGGTTGGCACCTTTCAGGAATCGGATTTCGAAGAAGCGGGAGCACGCTACCGCGTCATCATCGACGCTGATCCATCGGACTACGATGTGCGAAAGATTTTGCCCATGCTGCACAAGCTGGTGGCCTCAGCAACAGAATGGATGAAAGACCGCCCTTTTGAGACGTATTTGTTTTTCTACCACTTTCCGCATGGGGCCTCCGGCAACGGCATGGAACATGCCTGCGGCACTGCCATCGACCTGAGCCCACAAACTCTGTCTGACAATCCTTCCGCCCTCGCCAGCCTGACCGCCCACGAATTCTTTCACTTGTGGAATGTGAAACGAATCCGGCCGCAATCGCTGGAGCCGGTTGATTACACCCGGGAAAACTACACGCGGGCGTTATGGTTCAGCGAAGGCATGACCACAACCGCGGGGGAAATTGTCATGTTGCGCGCCGGACTTTTGAACGAAGAGGAATATCTCAAAAGCCTGGCGGCGGAAATCGGAGAATTGCAGAGGCGCCCCGCACGCCTGACTCAATCGGCGGAAGAGTCGAGTCTTGATGCCTGGCTGGAAAAGTATGCATACTACCGCCTGCCTGTGCGCAGCATTTCTTACTACAACAAAGGAAATCTGCTGGGCATATTGCTTGATTTGCAAGTGCGCGAGGCTACCCACGGTTCTGACTCCATACGCGATGTTTTTCTTTGGATGAACCAGCACTACGCTCTGAAGGGAGAATTCTTCCCCGACACTGAAGGAGTGCGCCTTGCCGCCGAGACGGTAACTCACACCGACTTGAAATCGTTTTTCGACCGGTATGTTGCCGGCGCCGAGGAAATTCCGTGGGACGATTTTTTTAAGTCAGTAGGTTTGCATCTGGCGCGTTCGACCATCGGCATCGCCGACCCTGGATTTGTCACAACGCGAAATTTTGATGCAGGTCTGATAGTCGCATCCCTCACACCCGGTGGCCCAGCGGAAAGCGCTGGGCTGGCGGTTGGGGATTTGATTTTGCAGATCAACGGACAAAATGCCAATGATGGTTTCGCGGGTAGCCACGCTGAGGTGCGTCCGGGAGAAGTCCTGCGACTTCGCGTCCGCAATACCACCGGCGACCATGACCTGCAATGGACGCTGGGTACACGCCAGGAAGTCGAACTGAAATTAGTCAACCTCGATAAGATCACGCCGGAACAGAAAGCTCGCCGTAAGGCATGGGTGAAGGGAGAAGTTCAGGCCGTCGGAGCCTGGCAATGATCCGCACCGTCGTGATGCTCACGTTCTGGGCACTGGCCCTTCCCATCGCGGCCTTGCTCTGCTTTCCGTACACCTTCCTTACTGGCGATATCCGCTTTCTATATCACGTGGCCATGGGCGCAGCCTGGACCGGAGCGCGGCTTGCCGGAATTCGAGTTGAAACCGTCGGACTCGACAAGCTCGACCCCAGGCGCACCTACGTTTTCATGTCGAACCATGTTTCCAACATCGATCCGCCAATCATGCTGCCACTCATACCGAGGCGCACTTCAGTGATGGCAAAAAAAGAATTATTCGACTATCCACTTCTTGGGAAAACCATGAGACTAGGCTCGCTGGTCCCCGTGGACCGAGCCAATCGTGACGCCGGCATCGCAGCCGTGCGCGCAGCCACCGCCGTGTTGCGCAAAGGGATCAACATGACCATCTATGTAGAAGGTCATCGTTCCTTTGACGGAAAGTTGTTGCCGTTCAAAAAGGGCCCGTTTTATCTGGCGATGGAGTGTGGAGTGCCGGTGGTGCCGGTGACCATTTCCGGTTCCCACTACGTCATGCCAAAGGGAAGATTTGCCATCAAGCCGGGAACTGTCACCCTGACCTTTCACTCGCCTATCGAACCGGAAGACTTCGGTACTCGTGAGCAACTGATGGAAAAGGTAAGAAGAGAAATAGACAGTGGACTGCCGGAAGCGTTGCAGGAAGGAAAATCATTCGTGACGGTCGCGCCTCGCGCGGCTAACTCTTCACCGTCATAGCCCGCACTGCGCGCGCGATTTCCGGCAGCCTGCTGAGGATCGCCGAATATTTCAGCCACAATTTGTGATCGACCGCAGGCGCGCCACTCACAATTGCGCCCGCCTCAATGTCGCCCGCTACACCGCTTTGCGGGGTCACGATGGCGCCATCACCAATCTTGCAATGCCCGACCACGCCCACCTGGCCGGTCAGGATCACCTGGTTGCCAACCTCGGTCGATCCCGCAAGCCCTACCTGCGATGCCAGCAGTGAATCCTGCTCCGATTCGAGAGCCGTGGCCAACCTGTACCAGATTGTCGATTTTAGTGCCGCGACCGATACGCGTGTTCTCGACGCTGGCGCGATCAATACAGGAATTGGCCTGGATCTCGACATCGTCTTCGATGATGACCGGCGCCGGCTGCACAATTTTGTACCAGCGCCCGGATTCGTCCTTAGCGAAGCCAAAACCATCCGCCCCCACTACCACTCCATTCTGGAGCAGGACGCGGTCTCCCAGACGGCAACCTTCACGCACCACCGCATGTGCGTGAGCGAAGAAATTGTTGCCGATCTTCGCGTCGCGATAAATCACGACGTGCGCCAGCAGCACTGCCTCGCTGCCGATTTCGACATTCTCATCGATCACCACGTAAGCCCCAATGTGCGCCCCCGCTGCGATCTTTGCCGAAGCATGTACCACAGCGGTAGGGTGTATTCCTGCTGGGTACCGGGGCGGCGGTGAGAACAGTTCAAGAGCGTGGGCGAACGTCAGATAAGGATTCTTGCTGCGCAACATAGCCGTTGAGATAGCAGGAAACTCCTCGTCCACAATCACCGCGGAAGCTTTGGTCGCCTTCGCCGCTGCCGCATACTTGGGATTGGCTACGAAAGTCAGTTCGCCGGGACTGGCTTCTCTTATTCCTGCAACCCCGCTAATCTCCGTTTCAGGCGAACCATTCTCCAGGCGTGCGTTGAGGGCGGAAGCGATCTCAGAGAGCTTCATAGGCATTTTCAAAGGGACAAACAAGATTTTGATTGTAACGGAGGCTAAAGGAAGGCGCTGGAAGACAGCAAGATAGAGTTTGCAGGTTTTCTTTGCGCTCTTTGCAGATCGCGTCAGCGCCCTTTGCGGTAAAGGTTTTGATTTTGCCGCAAGTAAATCGGCATCACCCCAAACTCACACCAACCCGAAAAGCGACCCCACCAGATACACCGCTTCCAGTACTGCAAGGGAAATCAGCAGAGCCTCACGAACTCGCGAGCGCGAAAGCGCAGTCTGCAACTTAAGCGGATGTGCATTTGCAGGCACCCCCTCGAATGCCGCCCCTGGCATTCCGGCAAAACCCGCAAAAGGCGATCCACCACCCGCCCGAGCCGCGCTGTTTCTAGCCACGGCCGGAGCCGCGGCAAAATAAGGCCGCTCCGAGATCGGCACTTTCGGGAGAGTGATGAGCGACGACCAGCGCGACAATTGCATGGTCCCGGATTTCAAGTCTGCATCCAGCGGCGCGGAGGTCAGCTGCAAGGGAGGCAAACGTTCCGGTGCCACCCGATCAGCGAGGTTGCGCAGCAGCGAAGTCCACCACATGTGGCCCATCTGATCGCTCACCAGCTCGCCAACATCAATCGGACGTGACTCCAGTTCCAGCGGCGGCAATACCTCTGGGTTTATAACATTACCCAGGTTGGTGAACACGGTTCGATACCAGGGAAGGCTGACCGCGTCGCCAATCAGCATTCCGGTCGTAACCGGTCGCGAAGTGAGTTGCAGCGGCGGAAGCTTTTCGGGAAAGAAACGGTCGCGAAGATTCCGCAGCAGCGACCTCCAGAGCGGCCCAGTCACACTCGTGGGCAGCAAAAGGTCCAGTTCCTGATTGTCCTCGGGAGTCGGCATCGGCTACGAGAATTTTACACGTTTTCGAGATGCGAAAAGCGTTGGCGGCTTCAGGACGGCACTTTACCAGCGTGATGACCCCTAGCGCACGATGTGCCTGCTGCCCTTCCTCGCCAGGCATCCACTAAGGGTTTCGGCGCACCAAAATATCCCTCAGAGCAGCCCGTTCCCATTTGCTACTATGTCCAACCGAAGAATCGGTGCCTCTGACTATAGAGATTCAACAAGGAGAATTGAAATGAAGCCACGATTATTACTCGTCACCTGTTTGATGTTGGCTCTGGCCTCCGTCGCCCTGGGCCGTCAAGCCGCGGACAGTTCGAACCGCTCTACGGAGCGAATTACAAAAGAAGTTCGGCACGAGCTGTTGATGCTGCCCTACCTTGGAGTTTTCGACAATCTCGCCTACAAAGTTGACGGATACAACGTCACTCTCATGGGACAGGTCGTTCGTCCAACCTTGAAGTCGGACGCGGAAAATGTGGTGAAGAGAATAGAAGGTGTGGAGCACGTCGACAATCAGATTGAAGTGCTGCCCACGTCGCCCATGGATGACCGGCTTCGCGTCCGCCTCTATCGCGCCATTTACGGATACCCGGCCTTACAGAGATACGCCATGGGGGTGCAGCAGCCGATCCGCATTATCGTGAAAAACGGTAATTGCACTCTGGAAGGAGTGGTGGACAGCGAAGGTGACAAGAATATCGCCAATATCCGCGCCAACAGCGTTTCGGGTGTCTTCTCTGTAACCAACCATCTGCAGGTTGTGAAGTCCTAACCGGAAACGAAGACTCGTCCCGGTCATTCTCCGAACATCGGGACCTGGCGTATGTCGGTATCGAGTCCTTTACGGCGGCGGTGGGTGGCTCCGATCACGGCAATTACAGTCAGCGAATCCAGGGCGGTTCGAGGGACAAAAATTCGCTGTGTGTTGGAGCGCAGATCGGGAGGATTGATCAAGAACCCCTCCGCCGTCGTCAGGCTAAGGTCATTGGGCATCATGCCTTCCAGGACTTCGTTGTCCTTGAACTTGAGCCTTATCCACAGGCCTTCGGTGCGGGGACGGCTGGTGAAGGTTTTCCGGCTCAGTTCGTCGGCATCGCCAAATTCGCGGACAAAGTACACCGCCTTGATGTCCTTCAGATCTATGGCCACCACGTTCCCAGCAGTATTCAGCAACTCCAATTTGCCTTCGCGGACGAAATTTGCCGGCGACACGTGACCATTAATCGAATCCCTGTCCACCTTCCTGACCACCACTTTTTTGTGAGTTGAGGGCATTTACGAGCCTTTGGTCGTCAGGAGTAACCGTCAGATTTCGCTCGCCGGTCTGTCGGACAGGCGGTATCCGGCTGCGGACTGCTCTTTTTCCGGGCTTGTGGCCGCCAAGCGCAACCCGATTCTCGCACTTTTCCCGAGAAAACGGATATCTTGTACATTCTTTGTAGCCAAAGCGTTAACCTTGTGTTATTTTCTGTAGCTTGCGGCGTCCCATCTCATATACTCTAAGCTCATTGGATAGAGAGACTTACGTGAACGTGACCGAAGGAGTGTGCTTTCCGCAGGCAGAACCTGTGGAAAAAGCAGTCCCTGCCGTGGCGAACCAGCCCGCGGAGCCGCGTCCTTACTAAAGCATGGCCGATTACATATACACCATGGAAATCCGGCTGACGCCGGACCAGCAGCGCGGCGTCACGCTGGTACAGGACATTGCCCGCGCTGCGGGCATGAATATCTATTTGACCGGCGGCGCGGTACGCGACATCATCAGCGGTTTCCCCATCCGCGACCTTGATTTCTCTGTTCAAGGCAATCCGCTTAAGCTGCAAAAAGAGTTGGAACGGGCCGGGGTCAGAGTTGCCGGCATTGATGACGACGTCAAGACCTTGTACCTGGGCCTTCCGGGAAACGTTCGCGCCGAAGTCAGCATGGCCCGCATTGAGCACTATGAGAAGGCGGGTAAGCCACCCGTAATTTCGCCGGCCACGCTGATCGAAGATCTGCGGCGCCGCGATTTCACGGTTAACGCAATGGCGCTGTCGCTGAATCCGGGTTCGCGCGGACTGCTGATGGATCCGTTTAACGGCGCTGCCGACATCGAGGCCAAGGTCCTGCGCGTTCTGCACAACTACGCCTTCGTCGAAGATCCATCACGGCTCATCCGGGCAACCCGTTTTGCCGCCCGCTTTCACTGGCCGGTTGAAGAGCGTACCCAGGCACGCTACGAGTCGGCCAAAGAAAATAACTACATCGAGTACATCACTAATAAGGCGATCGGCTACGAAATTGAGCAACTGGCGTATGAAGAAGACCCGCTGCATATGGTTCGCGTGCTGGAGAAAGAAGGCTGGCTCAAGGTCTTGAATCAGCACTGGACCAGCGCAAAAGTCGACACCGCGCAGTTAGGCCAGCTGGTGAAGAACCGGCAGCAGATGATGGAATTGGGGTACGCTCCCGACCCTGCGCCAGCGGTCATGTATTTTTTAACCGCACGCCTGGCGGACAAAGACATTGCCGACATGCGCAAACAGATTCCGCGCAAGGACCTGGTCGAAAACTGGCGCGATCTGGAAACGCACGCCAAGGAACTGGCTAAGAAACTGGTTGGCAAGGAAGCCGCAACCCCGTCCCGCACCTGGAAGCTGTTGTCCGAGTCACGTCCCGAAATGGTTCTATTTCTGGCAACCACCGCGAAACAGCAAGCGGTGTCGCAGAAAATCAAAAACTTCTTCACCAAGTGGCGGCAAGTACAGCAGAAAGTTCCGCTGCCGGAGATGACCGAGCTGCACATCGTCCCGACGCTGCCGGAATATCCCCGAATTGCACAAGACGTTTTCATGCTGTTGCTGGATGGCAAGCTGCGATCGCGAACGGAAACTTTAAAGTTTCTGAAGCCGCTCGCTCCTCCTCCGCCCCCGCCACCCCCACCGCCTCCGCCCAAGCGGGGAAGAGCCGCCAAGGCAGCCGCGGCCGAAGCCGCTGCAGCGGCTGCAGCGGCAGCCGCAACCGCCGCAACCGCCGCCGCAGCAACCGCAGGCAAGAAAAAAGGCAAAGGGAAAGCCGCCACGCCGGTTGCGCCGGCTGCCAAAGCAGAAGTGGCGAAACCGGCCGCGCCGCGTAAGCCGGAGAAGGCGAAGCCGGTAAAGAAAGCGCCCGCGCCGCCTAAGGGTAAGAGCCAAAAAAAGCGCTAGGAATTGTCCGCTCCCGATGTTCGTATTTACCGCTGTATCCGCAAGTTTTTCGATTGGAATCTTTGAGTTTCGAAACCCAGGGAATTTTGTAGCGGGCACCGGAGGAGAAGAATGAACAAACTCGCAAGAATTCTGCTGATTATTCTCCTGCTGCTGATTCTCGCAGTCAGTTTCACCATCGGCTGGCGCCCGTTTATCGGTCCCAAAGCCAGGGCGACCAACGATCGACAGTTCGAGCGCACTCCGGAGCGGCTGGCTCGCGGCCGCTATCTGGTAGTCGGCCTGACCGGCTGCGAAATTTGCCACAGTCCGAAGGACTGGAAAACTCACGGCGCGCCCAACCTGCCGGGAATGGAATTGTCAGGGCAGGTACTTCCAGTGGACGGTTTGCCCGGCACGCTCATAGCTGCCAACCTGACCCCCGATCCGGAAACCGGAAGCGCTCACTGGAGCGATGACCAGATTGCGCGTTCGATCCGCGAAGGTATTGGCCATGACGGACGCACCATCTTTCCCATCATGCCGTATTCCGCATACCGCGCGCTGTCTGACGAAGATGTGGCTTCGATCGTTGTATATATTCGTTCGCTTGCGCCGGTGCGAAATCCGCTCCCGACCACGCATATTAACTTTCCAGTCAACTATCTGATTCGCACGGTTCCTGAACCTCTGACCGGTCCGGTCAGCGGTCCGGGTCCGCAGGCCAGCCCGGCCGAGCGCGGCAAATACCTGGTCTCCCTGGGGTGCGGTTGCCACACTCCCGCCGATCAGAAAGGCCCTATCCCGGGAATGCAGTTTGCTGGCGGCGAGCATCTCGCCGGGATTTGGGGAGACGTCACCAGCGCCAACATCACTCCCGATTCTTCCGGCATCGGCTATTACGACGAGGCAGGATTTATTTCGGCCATGCGCACCGGATATGTGAAGGCAAGAAAATTGTCTTCCATCATGCCATTCGGCGAATTCGCCAACCTGAATGACGATGACCTGAAGGCTATCTTCGCCTACCTGCGCACGGTGCCGCCAATCAAGCACAGAGTGGACAACTCTTTGCCGCCGACTTACTGCAAACTCTGTCGCCAGAAGCACGGCGCCGGGGATCAGAATTAACAATCTGCAGGGCGCACCCGTGTGCGCCCCTGATTCGCCAAAGATTTGACAATTGACGGTCGCGCTGGAGCTATAATCCACCGTATGCGGCGCCAGTTGGCCATTGCAGCGGTTTGCTCGGCGATGCTCGCCATCCCTCTTTCTGCCCAGATGCACGGCGGAGGAGCACGCGGCGGAGGCTCGGTCGGCCGCGGCGGCTTTTCCTCCGGTGCCCTGGGTTCGCGCGGTTCAGGTTTTAGTGGCGCTGCAGGTTTTCGTTCCGGTACGAATTTTCGCGGTGGTTCAGGTTTTGGCGGTGCAAGCTTTGGCACCTTTGGACGTTTTGGCGGCCAACGCGGCCCCGGCTTTCGGCGCTTCGGCCCACCCTTCGCAGGATCGCGTTTTCGCGCATCATTCGGATTCGGCCAACCCTTCTTCAGTCCGGGATTCCGCCGCCGCGGTTTCTATCCCTTCTACACCGGCTTTTACTACGGCTATCCTTACGACAGCGGCTATTTGTACTCGACCTCGGGCTATTCTCCGGGATACGACTACTACGGCTCCGCTGACTACTACGGCGCGTCTAACGCCGCCCAATATGACATCGCCCGGCAACAGCAAGACATCGATCGCCTGGAAAACGAAGTAGACCGTCTACGCGAGCAGAGAGAAGCGCCGCGCCCATCCAGATCGCAAGTGGAGAAATACGAGCCGTCTACTCCGACGATTCTCGTTTTTCGCGATAAGCATACTCAGGAAGTGCAGAACTATGCTGTCGTCGGAGGAACGCTGTGGATTTTCAATGAGCAGCGAGCCACAAAACTCCCACTCTCCTGGCTCGACATCGAAGCCACCACCCAAGCCAACGACGATCGCGGTGTGGATTTTCAGATCCCACGATAGTCACGCTTCTTCGGCCCATCATCCACCGTCTGTGGATAAACGGCCGCGCCTGCTTCCGCAATTTACCGCTAAAATAAGAGTAAGCAAGATCATTTGAATCCACCCATGTCTCAATTCGTCCACCTGCACCTTCATACCGACTATTCCATGCTCGACGGCGCCTGTGATGTGGAGAAGCTGGTCCAGCGCGTAAAAGAGCTCGGCATGCCCGCGGTGGCGATGACCGATCACGGCAATATTTTCGGCGCCGTGCATTTCGTAAATGCCGCAAACAAAGCTGGGATCAAGCCCATCGTCGGTTGCGAACTCTACGTTTGCAAAAAAGACGATCACAACATCGAGCGCACGCCGCCCGACGGCGACACCTATAACCACCTTTTGGTCCTGGCCGAAAACGAAGAAGGCTACCGCAATCTGGCCAAGATCACGTCGGAAGCCTCGCTTCGGGGTTTTTATTACAAGCCTCGCGTCAGCAAGAAATTTCTCGCGGAGCACTCCAAAGGGCTGATTGGACTCTCCGGCTGTCTCAAGGGCGAAGTAGCGGAACGCCTTATGGAAGACAAGTACGACGCGGCACGAGCCGCAGCCGCGACCTACAGCGATATTTTCGGTCCGAACAATTTCTTTCTCGAAATTCAGGATCAGGGACTGGAGCAGGAGCACCGCATCCATTCCAACCTCTTCCGTCTGGAAAAAGAGCTGGGACTTCCCCTGATCGCCACCAACGACAGCCATTACCTGTGTGAAGACGATGCTCATGCGCAGGATGTGATGCTGTGCATTCAGACCGGCAAGTCCATCCAGGACACCAATCGCATGAAGTTCCACGGCTCCGACTTTTTCGTCAAAAGTCACGACGAAATGGCGCGGGTGTTCAAGGACGCTCCCGACGTGCTCTCCCGCACCCTGGGCATTGCCGAGCGCTGCAACATGCGGCTGGAAAAAATCAGCAATCCTTTTCCGCATTTTGACGTGCCCGCCGGCTTCACCCTGGACAGCTACTTCGAGCACGTGACCCGTGAAGGCTTCGCACGCCGCCTCGAGACCTTACGGCCGCTCGAATCGCAGGGGCGCCTGAAGCACAATTTGCCGGAATATGACCAGCGTCTGGCTCGTGAGCTGGCCATCATTCAGCAGATGAAATTTTCCGGATATTTCCTGATCGTGTGGGATTTCATTCGCTATGCCCGCGAACGTGACATTCCCGTCGGACCAGGCCGGGGTTCGGCCGCCGGATCGCTGGTTTCCTATGCGCTTGGCATTACCGACCTCGATCCGCTGCAGCATGAGCTTATCTTCGAGCGCTTCCTGAACCCGGAGCGCATCTCGCTGCCGGATATCGATATTGATTTCTGCATGAACCGCCGCGGCGAAGTCATCAACTACGTGACCAGCAAATACGGCCGCGAGAACGTAGCCCAGATCATCACCTTCGGCACCATGGCCGCCAAAGCGGCGATCAAGGATGTCGGCCGTGCCATGGACGTGCCGTACGCGGATGTCGATCGCATCGCCAAGATGGTTCCCACGACGCTGAACATCAAGCTTGAGGATGCTATCCGCGAATCGCCGGCGCTGCAGCAGGCCTACGATAGCGATCCTCAGATACGCGAACTACTGGATACCGCGAAGAAGCTTGAGGGTATGGTCCGCAATGCGGGCGTGCACGCCGCTGGGGTCGTGATTTCGCCGCGACCGTTGAACGAATTAGTCCCGCTGCATAAGACCAAGAACGACGAAATCGTCACCGCCTTCGATATGGTCGCTATCGAAAAGCTGGGGCTGTTGAAGATGGACTTCCTCGGCCTGACTACGCTCACCATTCTCGACGACGCCGTGAAGCTGATCGTGCAGACCCGAGGCGAGCACATCGCCCTTGAAGGCATTCTGCTCGACGATCAGGAAACCTATCAGAAGGTTTTTCACAAAGGCCTTACCTCCGGAGTATTCCAGTTTGAATCGCGCGGCATGCGCGACGTCCTTCGCCGCTACCAGCCCAGTTCCATCGAAGATCTCACCGCTCTGAATGCGCTCTACCGTCCGGGACCGATTCAGGGCGGCATGATCGACGACTTCATCGACCGCAAACAGGGACGCAAGAAAGTTGAATACGAACTGCCTGAACTGCAGGAGATTCTCCAGGAAACTCTGGGAGTCATCGTCTATCAGGAACAGGTGATGCAGATCGCCAACCGCCTCGCCGGATACTCCCTGGGTGAGGCCGACCTTCTGCGTCGCGCCATGGGAAAAAAGAATCACGAAGAGATGGCGCAGCAGCGCGAACGTTTCATTCAGGGTGCGACCCAGCGCGGATATCCGCCGAAGCGTATCGAAAAGATATTTGACCTGATGGCGCAGTTCGCGGGTTACGGCTTCAACAAATCGCATTCCGCCGCCTATGCGTTGCTGGCCTACCAGACCGCATACCTCAAGACTCGTTATCCCGTGGAATTCATGGCCGCGTTGTTGACCTCGGTGACCGGCAGCACCGATGATGTCGTGAAATACATCAACGAATGCCGCGAGATGGGGATCGCCGTCGAAGCTCCCGACATCAATGTGAGCGATGCCAATTTCACTCCGCATGGCAGCGCCATACGCTTCGGTCTGGCGGCGGTAAAAAATGTTGGGCACAACGCCATCGAGTCGATCGTCGCCGCCCGCAAGGTGCTCGGTCGCTACAGCTCGATTTACGAGTTCTGCGAAAAAGTCGATCTTCGGTTATTGAACAGGCGCGTGCTCGAATCCCTGATCAAGAGCGGGGCCATGGATGGACTTGGCCGTCGCGCTCAGCTTATGGCGGTTCTCGATCGCGCGATGGAAGGCGCCCAGAAAACCCAGCGCGATGCTGAAAGCGGCCAGCATGGCCTCTTCGGAGTTTTCCAGCAGGATGATGATGTTTCGGCTTCGCACAACAAGCTGCCCGAAACCCCTGACTGGGATGAACACACTCGCCTGGCCAATGAGAAAGAAATTGTCGGCTTTTTCATCAGTGGACATCCGCTGGAGAAATATCGCGACAAGCTTGAAGATCTGCGTGCCCTGAGGACGGAAGAAATCTGCGCGATGACCCGCTCCACCGGCAAGGACGAAAACATTACCACTGCCGGCATCATCACCAACTTGCGTGTGTTGAAATCCAAGCGCGGAGATTACTACGCTCAAGGCGCGCTGGAAGATATGGCGGGCACGGTCGAAATGCTGGTTTTTCCTGAGGCCTACCGCAAATTGCAGGACAAGGTAAAGCTGGAAGTGCCGGTGCTTATTCGCGGCGGCGTTCGCATCGAGGAGGGCGCGAATCCGAAATTGACGGTGAACGACATTAGTCCACTCGAAGAAGCCAAAGTCCCGTTGCCCAATTCATTGCGCATCCGGGTGCCGCTCGAGACTGCCAACGAATCCACGGTCGACGATCTGTATATGCTTTGCGTTCAACAAAAAGGCTGTGCCAAAGTGTTATTTGACGTGGAGCGCCAGGGCGATTTCATGGTAGTGATGGAGGCGGAAGGCTATAATGTCTTGCCGGACCGTAGCTTCATCGCGCGCGTCGAAGCGCTGTGCGGACGGGGTGCAGTGCGAGTCATCGACTGAAAATTGAAATATGAATGGCGCGTTCGAATTATCCAAATGATGGGTTAGGTGCGAAAAAGCCCTCTTCAGGCCCCGAACGCAGCCGTCACAATTCCAAAGCGGATAAGAGATCCCATTCAGAAACCTTTTAAAGCAGGAGCGAAGATTGCACCCTCGGCGCCTAACGAGGCCCTGGTAATGGCTGGGGCCGAGCTGCTGCTATCGATGGTGGAAGCCCGCCTTGCCCGCAATGGCGATGGCAGCACCGAGGCGGGCCAGAAGACGCGCCAGGAACTGGAAAAAATCGAGCAGCAGATTACTCGTTTGAAGACGGCCGCCGGCCCCGACGAAACTACCCAGCGCGAAATCCAGCTTCTAAACGACCGCGTGCAGGCACTGCGCAAAGACATGTCCTCATCCCACTACAAGGCTTGGGAGAAAACTGAGCTGGCGCGTCATCCCCAGCGTCCCTACCTGCTCGATTACATCGAACGCGTCTTCACTGACTGGAGTGAAATTCATGGCGACCGCGGCTACGCGGATGATCCCGCGATCATCGCCGGCATGGCCCGCTTTCATGGTCATGAAGTGATGATCGTCGGCCATCAGAAGGCGCGCGATACCAAGCAAAAGGTTTACCGCAACTTCGGTATGCCTAATCCCGAGGGCTACCGCAAAGCAATGCGGGTCATGAAAGTTGCAGAGAAATTTGGCCGCCCGCTCTTTACCTTTGTTGACACTCCCGGCGCCTACCCCGGTCTGGGGGCCGAAGAGCGCGGCCAGGCTGAAGCCATCGCCCACAATCTTCGCGAGATGGCTCGCTTGCAGATTCCGATCATCACCACCATTACCGGAGAAGGCGGCAGCGGCGGCGCTTTGGCTATCGCCATTGCTGACCGGGTTCTGATGATGGAAAACGCTATTTACTCGGTCATTTCTCCGGAAGGCTGCGCCTCTATCATGTGGCGCGATGCCGGCAAAAAAGAGTTGGCCGCGCAGGCCTTGCACATCACCGCGCCAGATCTTACCGAACTGGGGTGCATCGACGGAGTTGTTCCCGAACCCGAGGGCGGTGCTCATCTCGATCATGCCGCCGCCTCCGCTCTGCTCGATGAAACTCTGCTTAAACATCTCACGGAACTGCAAAAGAGCAGCGTCACTGAACTGGTCGCCACCCGCTATACAAAATTCCGCAAGATGGCCCAGTTTTTCGAAGGCGACGAGTAGATCCTCCGACCCATTCACCACTAAAAACCAGCAATCCGCCTCACCCTCGTGTCGAAACCGTTTCCCATACGAGTACCTCGGCTGCTTCAAGCCGCTTTGCTGCCGTATAATGAAGGGTTCTGACTACATCATTCGAGTGGACAAAATCTGTCCGCTAACACAAGAAAGGTCGGGAATGGCCACCACGGACGTAGGGCTCCATGAAGGCGGCAGCCAGGCGCAACAAAAGCGTGTCGTCAACGACATGAGTATCCAGGTCGCGACGGTCAATGGCTCCGGATCACAAAGTTCCAACACGGTGCTTCTGCGCAGCATTTTCCAGATGGGAGTTCCAGTCTCAGGCAAAAATTTGTTTCCTTCGAATATCGCGGGATTGCCTACCTGGTACACCATCCGCGCCAACAAAGACGGCTACATAGCGCGCAAGAAGGAAATCGATTTCGTGGTCGCGATGAATCCCGAAACTGCGAAAGAAGACGTGATGTCGGTGGCCGCAGGTGCAGCGGTACTGTATGACGAGCCATTGAATCTCAGCACTCTTCGCTCTGATCTGGTTTTCTACGCGGTGCCGTACGACAAGCTGGTCGCGCCCGTCTGTCCCGAGGCCAAGCTGCGCAAGCTGGTCAAGAACATGATTTACGTGGGCGTGGTGGCCCAACTGCTTGAAATCGACATCGCTGAAGTAGAGAAAGCTATCCGCAAACAGTTCGCCAAAAAAGTTAAGGCGGCAAATCTGAATCTTGCCGCGGTGAAAGCCGGATACGATTACGCCGCCGCTAACCTTTCCAAGCGCGACCCTTATTTCGTTCAGCGCATGGACAAGACTGCTGGCAAGATCATCATCGACGGCAACGCCGCTGCCGCGTTGGGCTGCATGTTCGCCGGCGCAACTATGATTGCCTGGTATCCGATTACGCCTTCGTCGTCGTTGCCCGAAAGCATGATCGACTACATGAAGCGCTTCCGCATTCGCGCCGACGGAAAAGCTACGTTCGCCATCGTGCAAGCGGAAGACGAACTGGCTGCTATCGGCATGGTGCTGGGCGCAGGCTGGGCGGGCGCGCGAGCCATGACAGCAACTGCTGGTCCGGGCATTTCGCTGATGGCTGAGTTTGCCGGCCTGGCCTATTACGCGGAAGTCCCCGGTGTGATCTGGGATATCCAACGCGTCGGTCCTTCCACCGGACTGCCCACTCGAACTTCGCAGGGCGACATTCTATCGACTGCGTTTCTCTCTCACGGCGACACCAAACACATTCTGCTTCTGCCCTGCTCGGCGGAAGAGTGTTTCACCATGGCGGGCGACGCTTTCGACCTGGCTGAGCAATTTCAGACTTTGGTATTTGTCATGTCGGATCTGGATCTGGGAATGAATAACTGGATGGCCGATCCTTTCAAGTACCCGGAGAAACCCATCAACCGGGGGAAAGTCCTGGACAAGGCAGACCTCGACCGGCTGGGCGGATTTGCCCGCTATCAGGATGTCGACGGCGACGGCGTTGGCTATCGCACGTTGCCCGGCACCGATCATCCCGCCGCCGCCTATTTTGCCCGAGGCAGCGGACACAACGAGAAGGCGCAGTACAGTGAGCGCCCCGACGACTTCGAGCGCAACATGGAGCGTCTCAACCGTAAATTTGAAACGGCGAGGTCGTTCGTGCCGCGCCCCGAAGTCGAAACCGGTAAATCAAAGATCGGCATCATCGGGTACGGCACCTCTCACTGGGGACTGATTGAAGCTCGCGACCAGTTGCGCCAGGAGTACAACATCGAGACTGACTATTTACGGTTGCGGGCCTATCCGTTTACTCGCGAAGTGCACGATTTTGTTAAGCAACATGAAACCGTGTATCTCGTTGAACAGAACCGCGATGCCCAGATGCTGACCTTGCTCAAGATGGACCTCGAAGCCGCGCTTCAACCGCGTCTGCGCAGTATCGCCCATATTCACGGCCTGCCGCTCGACGCGCGCTCGGTCACTGACGAACTGATGACCATGGAGGGTAAGTAAATGGTTACCTCGACCCCTGATAAGCCCGCTCCGGCGCCAAAAACAAATCGTATCGGACTGGCTGTACTGGATTATCGCGGCGGCAAAACCACGCTGTGCGCCGGTTGCGGCCACAATGCGATCTCCGAACGCATCATCGACGCCATGTACGAAATGGGAGTTCCACCCGAGCGTGTGATCAAGCCCAGCGGCATCGGCTGCTCGTCAAAGAGTCCTGCATATTTCATGGGCCGCTCGCACAGCTTTAACGCTGTTCACGGCCGCATGCCATCGGTTGCCACCGGCGCCGTGCTGGCCAATCGCCATCTCATCGCTCTTGGCGTCAGCGGCGACGGCGACACGGCCTCTATTGGCGTCGGCCAATTCATTCACCTGATGCGGCGCAATCTGCCCATCATTTACATCATCGAAGACAACGGCGTCTATGGACTGACCAAGGGCCAATTCTCGGCCACCGCCGACATGGGTTCCACTCTCAAGACCGGGGTGATCAACGATCTGCCTCCCATCGACACCTGCGCCATGGCGATTACCCTTGGCGCCACATTCGTCGGGCGGTCTTTTTCGGGAGACAAAAAACAGCTGCACGCCATGATGAAAGCTGCCATCGCTCATAATGGCACCGTCATGCTCGATGTGGTCTCGCCCTGCGTAACCTTTAACGATCACGAAGGTTCGACGAAATCCTACAAGTACATGAAAGACCACGAGGAGCAGTTGCAGGAAGTCAGCTTCGTGCCAGCGTTTGAAGACATCGCCGTCGACTACGACCCCGGAACCACCCTGGATGTGACCATGCATGACGGTTCTCACCTGCGTCTGCGCAAGCTCGAAGAAGAATACGATCCCACCAACCGGATCCGAGCGATTACCCGGCTGAACGAAGCTCACGAAAAGGGCGAAGTCCTGACCGGCGTCTTCTATGTCAATTCCAAGACGCCGACATTTGTCGATCTGCTTAACATGACCGAAGAGCCGCTGGCTACTTTGCCCGAATCCGCAGTGCGTCCGGGCAGGGAAGTGCTCGAGCAAGTGATGGAAGAACTCAGATGAAGGTCATCTCAGCTTGTTCTGTGTGCTGACAGTCGTTCAGGGGCTGCGCTGCGGCCCTGTCTCAGTCTCAGTTAGCTCTACCGCTTCTACTATCGTAAATGGCTGACTCCAAATCTAAACCAATCAGCAAGACCCTGCTGATCGTGATATCACTGGTTGTGATCGCGGTGGTGTCGCTTATCGTGACTGGAGTCCACTTATCCAATCCGCAGCTCCGCAAAAAGGTTGTGGATATGCTGCGAAAGAAATTCCACGCCGACGTCGAACTCAAGGAATTCCACGTTTATCTGTTTCCCGGAGC
The DNA here is from genome assembly GCA_963733545.1 of Terriglobia bacterium. GTDB lineage: Bacteria > Acidobacteriota > Terriglobia > Terriglobales > Acidobacteriaceae > JAIQFF01. The sequence continues at coordinate 567,007 of CAVTDQ010000006.1, read as the reverse complement.
ACGTATCGAAGGTTCGGGGCTGACGCTGCGCTACGAAGGCCGCACCGATGTGCCGCCTCTCATCTCCATCAACGAATTTTCCGCCGAAGCGGGTATCTTGGGACTGCTCTCGAAGCCTTGGAAGATCGGACAGGTAAAGCTTAAAGGCCTCGTCATTCAAATTCCGCCGAAGGATGAAAGAGGGAAGCAGGACTGGTCGAAAGTGCGTGATGCTCCCGTACTGATTCAGGAAATCGTGTCCGACGACGCAGAGCTTCGGTTGCTCCCGAAATCGGCCGACAAAGACCCTCACGTGTTCGCCATTCACCGCTTGGTGATGCATTCCGTCGGTCTCGATCGTCCGGCGAAATTTGATGCGCAGCTTACCAACGCAGTGCCACCCGGCGAGATCGACTCCAAGGGCACCTTCGGCCCCTGGAGCGCAGACGACCCGGGCCAGACTCCGCTGGCTGCTACCTACACTTTCGATAAGGCGGACCTCGGCGTCTTCAAAGGCATAAGCGGGATTTTGTCGTCCAAAGGAAAGTTCGGAGGGGTGCTGGAGAAGATTGAAGTCGAAGGCACCACCTCAACCCCGGACTTCACCGTAAAAATCAGCGGCCATCCTATCGCCCTCGAAACCACCTTCAGCGCAACGGTAGATGGGACCAACGGCGACACCCTGCTGCACCCGGTCACCGCCCACCTTCTGAACACAACCATCGTGGCCCAGGGAGGAGTGGTTAAATCTCCGGACAAAAAAGGGCGCCTGATTGACCTGGACGTCACCGTGGACAAGGGACGCCTCGAAGATCTGATGAGACTGGCGGTTAAGGCAGACAAGCCCCCCATGACCGGGGCGATTACGTTCCGCACCAAGTTCGATCTACCTCACGAAAAAGGCAACATTGCGGAACGATTGAACCTGAATGGAAAGTTCCTGGTGGCTCACGGCGAATTTACCAGTCCGGAAGTGACCAGCAAGATCAAAACCCTGAGCCGGAAAGCTCAGGGCCGTCCCGACGAACAGGATGCCGGGAGCAGCGTCTCCGAGCTCAAGGGAAACTTCATTCTCGACAATAGTGTGCTCACGTTTAAGGGATTGACTTTCCAGGTGACGGGAGCAGAAGTTGCCCTGAACGGAACCTACCGGTTGCAGAAAGAAGAATTAGATTTTCACGGGAAGCTGCGAATGCAGGCCAAGCTTTCTCAAACCATAAAAGGCGCGAAATCACTTCTGCTCAAACCGGTCGATCCTTTCTTCCGCAAAAATGGTCAGACCGAAGTTCCCATAAAAATCACCGGCCAGCGCGAACACCCTTCGTTCGGTCTTGACTTCCATCACAAAGACAAAAGCCCATAGCCCGGCAAGTTCGCCTAGGCCACACCTTTTTTGTTTTTCCTGGACTGTTCCGGCTCGCCACTGTGTTCTGGGCTTTCTCCCGGTTCGGGAAAATCGCTGTCGGAAGATTTTAAGATCGGGTCCTGATCGCGATGCCCCAATTGCCCTTGCATCGAAGTATTGCCGCCTTTTTCGCTCGGCCGGTCTTCCTCTACAGCCCCTTTACCGCGATCCTGATCATCCGCTAGTGACGCATCAAGATCGTTCCTGTTTTCTGTCATGGAATATCCTCGTCCCAGGCCTTAAAGTACCAGAAGCCGACCCAGCTAGCCTATCGCGAAACTTTGACCACTGGGAAGGGTTAATCATCTGATTGAAGGAAAAAACGATCGGAAGAAAACCGGTCGAAGCAAATGGGGAGGATGCAATGAAGCGCTTGATTCTCGCACTTTCGGCAATCATGTTATGCAGTCTGGCCGGTTGGGGACAAAGCCCGTCGCGCGATCAGTCGCGGGCCAACGTTTCTGCACATCAGCAGGAAGCTCACAATCAATCTGACCGACGTCACCACCGCCGCCATCATCGGCGTCATCGCCGTCACCATAATGGGGCATAAACCAGAAGACCGCAAAAACCGTCAATTGTGAAGGACACGAAGTATCACGAAGGTTTCAATTTTGGGTTTTCCTTCGTGTCCTTCGTGGTTGACGCCTTTCAGCTTGAGCCCAGCAAGCTACTTTCGGGTGACAGCGCCCGTGGTAGCCACGCCCAGCTTGCGTAGCCTTTCCCGAGCCTGCAATGCTTCGTTCGATTTCGGATAACGTTGCACCACGTGGCGGAGGGCTGCGATTCCGGCTTCCTGTTGTCCCAATTCCACCAGCGCCAACCCTTTCTTCAGTTCCGCCGAAGCTGCCTTAGTGCCATCCGGAAAAGTCTGCAACACCTGGTCATAGCTCTTAACCGCAGCTGCATAATTCCCCTGCTTGTACTGGATGTCGGCGAGATAGAAGCTGGAATTGCCGGCCAGATCGGTGTTGGGATAAAACTTCACGTAATCTGCGAATTCCTGGGCCGCCAGATCGTTTTTCCCCGCCTGGTAGTCGCGCAACGCGTTGTTGTAAAGAACGTCGGGCGGAGGAGCGGAGGCGGTCGCCTGTTGCGATGCCGTCGGCTGCACGGCCATACTTTGCTGTGCGGCCTGCATGTCTTCCAGTTGCTTGCTCACCTTTCCCAGACGGGATTTGAGTTCGTCCAGGGTGTCATTCAAAGACTGTATCTGTCCCGAGAGTTGATCTGCGTGCGTCCCACTGTCGCTCTGTTGTTTCTGGAGAGTGGTCTGCAGATCGGTGACTGACGTGGCCACCTTGTTGGCGCGGTCGGTGCTTTGTTCCACCAGGTGCTGCATCACCCCCATGCGCTCGTCAAACGATTGCTGCATTTTGGCGATGCGGTCCTGCAGGTCTTGCACCTGGGTCTGCAGTTGCACCATATCTTTGTTCACGCCCCACGCAGGCGTAAAGCCGAAGCAGATTACAGCCAGGACAATCGATAAAACGGAATATCGCTGAATTTTCATAGTCCATACCTGTGAATGAAAAGTTGATCTCGTCCTGGCCAGAGTGGTTGAGTAGCGCCGGCGTCCCGCCTTCGCTACGTTAGTCAACTTTGCGAAAGCGGGACGCCGGCACTACAAATTACTTCCCGTAGACGAAATGCCCACGCCGGTTCTGCTGCCAGCACTGCTCGTTCGATTCGGTGCAGAACGGTTTTTCTTTGCCATAGCTGATCGACTTCACGTGGTCGGCGCTCACGCCTCCCTGAATCAGCGCGTTGCGGACGGAGTTCGCCCGGCTGTCGCCGAGGGCCAGATTGTATTCCGTCGATCCGCGTTCGTCGCAGTGGCCTTCAACCGTGAAGTTGATGCCAGGATGCTGTTTGAGAAAGGCAACATCTCCCTGAATCGACGATTGCTGGTCGGAGCTGATATCGCTCTTGTCGTATTCGAAGTAGATGTCCTTCACGCTCTGCGAGAACAGTTCTTCTTCGGTCGCCGAAGTCTGCGGCGGCGGCGCGGGCGGCGCGGTCACAGTCACCCGGGCAGTCGCGGTCTGGGTCCCGCCCGCGCCCTTGGCGGTCAGGGTATAGGTGGTCGAATCCGACGGCGTCACGGTTTGTGACCCGCTGGGCTGGACGGCGCCTACGCCGTCAATGCTGACATCGGTCGCATTGCTGGTCTGCCAGGTCAAAGTGGTGGAACCACCACGGTCGACCGTGCTGGGATTCGCCGTGAGCGAAGCTGTCGGCTGAGCGGCAGGCGGTGGTGGCGGCGGTGGCGGTGGCGCTACTTTCTTCTTGCAGGCACCCAGCGTCATGATCGCCATCAGTGCGAACACTAACATCGTCAATCTCAATTGTGGCTTCACTCTTTTTCCTCCGTGCTCCAGGTGCGCGTTGGTTTGATCGCCGCGCCCGTCTCAAGTCCGAATGAAGGGAAGTACAACTCCACCTCGTCCGGAAATTAACTGCAAAAACGGCAACTATGATTCCGTTATTACTTCCAGCTCCAATTTGGTTGGCTGTTCGCCCCGGCAAAAGTCAGCTGCTTCTGGTTGGTGCCGTCGGCCAGCATGGTCCAGATCTGCAGACTGCCGGCACGGCTGGATTGAAAAATGATGTGTCTCCCATCCGGCGACCAGCAAGGAAAGTCGTTTCGTCCGCCATCGTGAGTCAGTTGCACCCACTGCTTGCTGGCAATGTCCATGATGTAGATGTCTTGCGCCCCCGGCGCGCCCGGCCCGTATTTGCGCATCCAGGAAACCACCAGAAACTGTCCGTTTGGCGACCAGGCGGGCGAAACTGCGTAGCCCTGATCGGTCAGGCGTTGCACGTTGGTGCCGTCAGCCTCCATGGTGTAAACCTGCGGCAGCCCGGTGCGGCCGCTCACCCAGGCCAGTTGCGAACCGGTCTTGCGGTTCCACGCCGGCGAAACATCGGGACCTTTGAAGGCAGTAATACGCTTCAGGTTTGCGCCCGAAGAATCGGCGCTGTAAATTTCCGGATCGCCGTTTCGTGACGATGAAAAAGCTATTTTGGTTCCATCCGGCGCCCATGCGGGAGAGAGATTGGTGCCCCCGAAGTGTGGGAATGAAACCAGCCGGTTCAAGTCGAGCGAATACATAAGTATTTCCCATCCCGACTTGGTTAAGGAACTGAAAGCGATGCGTGAACCGTCCGGCGAAATTCTCGGCGACAGCGAAATCGAGCCCAGATGGGTGACCGCATGCTGGTTGGCGCCGTCGTAATCCATCGCCCATATTTCTTTGTGCCCGCTGCGGCTGCTTACAAAATAAACTTTGCTCTCCGCGATTCCGGCAATACCGCCGCCCAGGCGAAAGATAATTTCATCGGCAAATTTGTGCGCCGTGGTGCGCGCGGCGTCGCTGGTGGCGCCATCCTGATATTGCTTGCCCAGCACCTGGGGTGAAGTTACGTTCTTGACGTCATACAGCCAGCCTTGCACCGTCATCCCGTTGCCGGTTACGCCCAGGTTGCCGAACGCCAGCATCGCGGCATTTGGCGGCGGCGCGCTCCAGCCCTCGAATTTGACGTCAGCTGGAGTGGAAACTGCGCCTACCGGATAAAAGCTCTTCGAGACCATGTCGAAGATGCCGGCATTGTCCAGATCGTTCCACAGCGTCTCGTTGAACGCCTTCAGCAGGTCGGCATTCTTGGCATCTTGGGTTGACGGGTTGAAATCAGGAACCGCCAGACGCACTTTCTCCACACCCAATCCCGTACCGGTTTTGATCCAGTCCTGGGCAAAACTCGAACTCAACAGAAAGAGAGGTAAGACGAATATTAAAAATCGCTTCATTGATGATTATTTCCTGACTGCGTGCTGCTGATCGTGAATGCTTAACTATTGTCTGACGTCATCTGACTACTTAACCTCACCCTGACCAGTTAACGCCACCCAGTTTTTGACGTCATCCCGAGGGCCGTCAGGCCCGGAGGATCTCGCGCGGACCAGCACAGGCTCCAGAGTGCGCGCCGCTCCCCGCCAGGTCCTTCGCTTCGCTCAGGATGACGCCCCAAAAAAATGCAGACTGGCCTGCAACTCACAGTCCAGGAACACTCTGCTATCTTTTGTAATCGAACCAGAACTCTACCGACACCTTATTCGCGGCATAATCCGAGGGCAAGGGACCAAAAGTGTCAATGCGTTGAATGGCCCGCGTAGCCGACTGATCGAGCGAAGGGACACCGCTCGATTGTTCCACCTGAACGTTGGCCGGATGTCCATCGCGCATCACATCGAAGGTGATGTACACACGTTGTGCCGTCGAAATTTTCGGGTCGACTTCATACTTCAACCAGTTCTCGGAAACTTTCTGCTGCACCACGCGCACATACCAGGCGTAGCGCGATCCGAAATCACCGCCGCCGCCGGTGAAACCAAAACCGCCCTTGGCGCCGTTCGCGCTGAAACTTCCATACGGCCCGCTGACCGGTCCGCCCTGGCCAAAAGGAACTGTATTGTCCGCTTCGATCGCGGGCTCAGGTTTGGCCTTCTCGTGGCTCGCACTGGTCTTGGGCACAGGTTTTATTTTTGTGGCTTTATCCGGAATCGGAATCGCTTCCGGCTCCGGCTCTTTCTCCACCGGCTTGGGCTGCGACTGGGTCAGACCCTTGGAATCGTTCGCCAGAACATTTTCAGTCTTCACCGGATTCGCCGGCAGCGGTACCGTGCTCACCAGGGTTACGCCCATGGCATCCCCGCCGCCGCCCGCACCCCAGCCCGATCCGTTGCTGCTGGGAACCACCACCGCATAAAGCAGGATGGAGCCCGCGATGGCAAGGTGCAATCCCAGCGACCATGAAAGGTTGCGTGCCCAGCGGTCGTGTTCAAAAAAAATTTCAGCGTTGGCTGCCATGCGAGTCCAGCGGTTGAGTAACGATGCTCACATTGGTAATGCCAGAGGATTTAACCGCGTCCATGACGGTGGCGAAGGCGCCGAAGGGAACATCTTCATCCGCGCGCACGAAGATGGCCTGGTGCTGAGGGTCGCGAATTTTCTGCTTCAGCTTGGCCCCGATTTCGTTAATGTTAACTGCATCGTTGCCCAAAAACACTCTCTGCTGTTTGTTGATGCTGACCACAACGCGCTCTTCCGTGATTTCCTTGACCGATCGGGTCTTGGGGACGTTCAACTCAATGCCGGATTGCAGCACCGGCGCGGTAACCATGAAGATAATGAGCAGCACCAGCACTACATCCACCAGCGGCGTGATGTTGATGTCGGCGAGGGAAGTCTGCGTGCGTCCGTTCGAAGCCGTAAACGCCATTACCGCGGTACCCCCGGAGCTTCGGCGGTGCGGTAAACCGGCTGCGGCTGTTGGCGATCGACTGCGTTCAGCATCTCCATGGCAAAGTCATCACCGCGTGCAGCCAGCTCGCGAATCGAGCCGCCGATCAGGTTGTAGGCAATGACAGCGGGGATAGCCGCCGCCAGACCGGCGGCGGTGGTAATCAAAGCTTCGGAGATTCCGGGCGCAACCGCTCGCAGGGTCGCAGCTCCGGCCGTGCCCAGTCCGTGAAAGGCATCAATGATGCCCCAGACGGTGCCGAACAATCCCACAAATGGCGTGACCGCTCCCGTGATCGCCAGCCACGGCATATTGCGTTCAAAGCGGGTCAGCTCTTCCGAGTTTGCAATCTGCATCGCGCGTTGAATCGCCAGCGGATTTCTGACGACTCCATTACCGGCTGCGGCCTGGCGCCGGTATTCTTCAAAGCCTCCCTCGAAAACTCCCACCAGCGGGCTGGGCCGGAATTGTTCAGCCACCGCGCCCACATCCTGCAAGCGTTGCGCTTTGCGGAAAGCCCGTACAAAACGGCCGCTTTGCACTCGCGCCCGTCGCAGCACGCTCCATTTGGAAAGGATAATCGCCCAGGAAACCAGGCTGAAGATAAGCAGGATGAGCAATACCACCTTGGCGACCGGGCCGGTTTCGCCCACAAGGTCAATGATTTCGCCGCCGACCGCTGCTGCCAGCAAGGGATACAAGTTCATTTGTTTTTAGGAGGATTCCTGCCTGAATTATAGACCACAAAGCCGGCGAATTTTGGCGCGAACACCATCCATTAACCCCGTCTAATTCCATTTCTGTGCAAAAACGCGAGTCTGCTAACCGGCATCTTAAGCGCGAAGGCGAAGTCTATTCATGGATTTTGAGGAGGAAGAATGTCGCACTTAGGCACACTACGCGATTATCGTTTCAGTGACGTCAATGAGTCGGCGGACGATGTACGTGGCTCCAAGGTTTACGGTCCGAACGATGAAAAATTGGGCAAAATTGACGATGTGATTTTCGAGCAAGCTACCGGCACCATTCAATACGTCGTAGTCGATACTGGAGGGTGGCTGTCGAGCAAGAAGTTCATCGTGCCTCCGCAGGCATTGCGCCCCTCGGTCGACCACGACGGCGACTTCCGGGTTGATCTGACCCAGAACCAGATCGAAAGTTTTCCTCCGTACAACGAATCCGATATCGAGTCTGACGAAAAGTGGGCAGACTACGACGGCCGGTACCGCTCCCAGTGGGAATCGAAGCCGGTCATGCACCGGGTGGCCACGGACCGCAATATCACTCCCACCACCGAACAACAAATCGACGCCGGATCGGGAACTCTTCCTTCAACTTCGGACGCGGACGAAACCGCTTCGGGCGTCACCCCGATGAGAACAGAAGCGTCATTAGGCGTCGATCCCAGTGGACCGAGTCTGCGCTGGGATACGTTCGAGGATCGCTTGCGGCAACGCCGAAAAGATATCGTCGCCTCCGCCCTGGAGCGCGAGCGCGTCGAACGTCAAAAAGCCAGCTAACCCTGTCATCATGATCTTGTCACCCTGAGGAAGCGGAGCCCTTCGCGTCAGCGAAGGGCTCCCGACGAAGGGCCTATGCATTCAGCGATTGAAGCACTAAACCTCGCATGGAAATCAGCGCAATGCATAGGGCCTTCGCTGCGCTCAGGCTGACGATCAAAGCTGACGGAATGAAAGAGAAATCATAAAAAGAGGCGAAGTTTCTTTTCATGCTATCCTGCGCTCAACTTCAACCTTTCCCAGGATAGCCAGTGCTCGTCGAACTGCGGCTGGAAAATTACGCGGTCATAGACAATCTGGCGGTGGAATTCGCGCCCGGTTTGAACCTCCTCACTGGCGAAACCGGCGCCGGAAAATCCATTCTTATCGATGCGTTGGCGCTACTGCTGGGCGATAAGGCCTCGGCTGGCGTGATTCGTTCCGGCGCGGACAAGGCCACAATTTCCGCTGTCTTCGAGGTTGAAAGCGGCGCGGAAAATACCGTAGCGCAAATTTTCGAAAACAACGGAATCGATCACGCCCCGGACGACGAATCCATCATCTTGCGGCGCGAGATTGCGGCCGGCGGCAAGGGACGCGTCTTTGTCAACAACCAGCCCGCGACAGTCGCGGTACTGCGTCAGCTGGCTCCCTATCTGGCCACCATTCACGCCCAGAACGAATCGCTGCTATCTTTCGACGCCTCTTCCCGGCTGCGCCTGCTCGATGCCTTCGCCAGCACTCAGGTCGAAGCTACCGCGGAGGCCTTTTCCGGATGGAAGGGAATTCAAGTTCGAATCGAAGACCTGCAGCGCGATGAGCAAGACCGCATGCGCCTGCTCGATCTTTGGACCTTCCAGGCGCGTGAGATCGATGAGGCTAAATTACAGCCTGGAGAAGACGAGCGCCTCGAAATAGAGAAACGTGTCCTGGCCAACGCCGAAAAGATTCACAGCGCGGCCATGAATGCCTTTGATCTGCTTTACGAAGGCAACGCGTCGACCTCCGCGTCACTGCGAACCGCTCAAAAACACATCGAGGAACTGGCCCGCTATGAACCTAAATTTCAGGAGATTGCAGCCACCCTCGAAACTGCTCGCATCAGCGTCGAAGACGTCGGCGCCAGTCTGCGCGACTACGCCGGGGGCATCGAAGCGTCGCCCGAGCATCTGGCTGAAGTGGAAGATCGGCTGGCAGCCCTCGACCGCCTCAAGCGAAAATATGGGCCTACGCTTGACGATGTCTTGAAACATGGCGCGGAAGTCAGCCGCAAGCTTTCCGAGATGGAGAATAAAGATGAAGTTCTGCACCAGCTTCGCGGCGAATTGGCGCAGGCGGCGCAGGCTTATCTGGGTGCGGCCCGGGGCATTTCCAGGAAACGATACGAAGCAGCGCGCAAGCTGGAGAAACTGGTGGAAGCCGAGATTAACGACTTGGCCATGAAGTCCAGCTTCCGAATTGAAGTCAGCGGAACCGACGAAGAAGGGAACTGGACGGCCACCGGCTTCGATCAGGTTGTGTACATGATCGCCACCAACCCCGGCGAACCCCTGCGCCAACTGGAGCACATCGCTTCCGGCGGAGAACTGTCTCGCGTGATGCTCGCCCTAAAGGCAAGTGTCGAATCCGTGTCAGGCAAGAAGCGGGGTTCGGGAGCGCAGCGCACGCTGGTTTTCGACGAAATCGATACCGGTATCGGTGGACGGGCCGCCGAAGCCGTCGGTAAAAAGCTCAAAAGTCTCTCCCGGTCTAATCAGGTCCTTTGCGTCACCCACCTGCCTCAAATTGCCACCTTCGCAGACCATCATTATCTGATCGAAAAGAAGGCCGCTGCAGGTCGCACCCGGACCAGCGTTCACCTCATTACCGGCGAAGAGCGCACCGAAGAGGTCGCGCGCATGCTGAGCGGCGCCAAGTTGACCGAAACCTCGCGCAAACATGCGGAACAAATGCTCAGGACCAACGGGTAAATCATCGGTTGCAAAAAACTCTCATGTTAGCTAACCTGTGTTAGCTAACATGAAGACTATAACTATCCATAAGGCCAAGACTCAGCTCTCCAAACTGATCGAGCAGGCTTGTCGCGGAGAAGACATCATCATTGCCCGCGGGTCTGAGCCCTTAGTGCGCTTGGTGGCAATCCGCGGCCCAAAGGGCGAGCGCAAGCCCGGAGCACTCAAGGGGAAGATAAGCATCGGTCCGAAATTCTTCGAGCCCTTGCCGCCAGAAGAATTGGATTCCTGGGAATAAGTGACGTGCGCCTCCTGCTGGATACACATACGCTGATTTGGTGGCTAAACGGGGACTCATCCTTACCTGCTTCGGCGCGAAAATTCGTGGCGGCGGAAAATAACGAAATCTTCGTGAGTGCCGTTTCCGCATGGGAGATTGCAACCAAGTTCAGACTGGGCCGCCTGGATGCTGCGGCCGATCTGGCTACTGATTTTGCTGGCTACCTGTCTCAACAGCACTTCGAGAGTCTTTCGATCACGACGGAACATGGGATTCGTGCGGGTTCATTGCCAGGTTCTCACAAGGACCCTTTCGATCGCATGCTCATAGCCCAGGCGCAGATCGAAAGTCTGGTTCTTGTGAGCAATGACGCGCAATTGGACGGCTACGGGGTGCGTCGAATCTGGTGACAATCCTCTCCCCAAGCCATTCACTGCCGGATTCTCCCCAGTCGCTGCTAATCCCAAGCCTTTCTAGGGCTTACGTTGACCAACTGGATACATCTCCGTTACTCTATTAGTCAATCTCCCGTAGGGAACGTGTACCCTAAGAAGGCAGAATATGGCCCCATCTCAAGACGAAAAAACTTTGCTTTTGCTCAAACCCCGCGGCTTCTGTGCCGGCGTGGTGCGGGCCATTGATATTGTCCGCATCGCCCTCGAAGCTTTTGGGCCTCCCATCTACGTCCGTAAGGAGATCGTTCACAACCGCTTCGTGGTTGAGGAATTGCAGGGCAAGGGCGCCATTTTCGTCGATAGTGTGGAAGAAGTTCCAAACGGAGAACGGGTGATTTACAGCGCTCACGGGGTCTCCCCCGAAGTGCGGGATGCCAGCCAACACCGCGGATTGCGGGTGATCGACGCTACCTGCCCGCTGGTCACCAAGGTCCACGTCGAAGCCGTTAAGTTCGCTAAAGAGGGGTATTCGCTAATCCTGATCGGCCATCGCGACCACGATGAAGTGATCGGAACGTTGGGCGAAGCTCCCATCGTGACTCAAGTCGTCGGCTCGCCCGAAGAAGTAGCCTCGTTGACCGTCGCTGATCCCAATCGTGTAGCTTATCTGACCCAAACTACCCTCAGTCTGGACGAAACCCGCGACATTATTGCCGCTTTGCGCGAGCGCTTCCCCAACATCAAGGGACCGGCCGCGCAGGACATCTGTTACGCCACGGAAAACCGCCAGGTTGCGGTCAAGCATGTGGCCTCGGACGCCGACCTGTTGCTGGTAGTTGGCTCTGACAACAGTTCTAATTCCAACCGTCTGGTCGAAGTTGCGCGCAACCTGGGCACGGGATCGCATCTGATTGACAGCTTCCGCAACATCCGCCCCGAATGGCTGGAAGGCGTAAAAACGATCGCTTTGACCGCCGGCGCTTCAGCTCCGGAATGTCTGGTCGAAGAAGTGGTGAAGTTTCTGGGGACCGAAGGCTTTGCCAACGTGCAGGAAGTCGAGGTCATGCCGGAAAACGTAAGGTTTGGGCTTCCGCCGGAGATCGTGGAAGCCATCGCAGCCGCTCCCAGCGGGGCGGCAGTAGAGTAACGACAGTAAATTTATGGAAGACACCTCCTCCCCGTCGCCCGCCTCTGCGGTTCCGCAGATGCGTTTCGGAAAAATTGATGACCTGATCAGCCGGGTGGCCGCAGCTATCGACGGAGCCCGTAACTGCCTGTTTTCAGACCAGCACGAAGAAGGCTACTGGTGCGGCGAACTGGAAGCTGATGCCACTCTGGAAGCCGATTACATAATCCTTCACGTCCTGCTGGGCACGGGCAATCCCGGTCGTCTGGCGAAAGCCGCGCGCTATGTTCTCGCCCATCAGAACCAGGATGGCGGATGGGGTATTTATCACAACGGCCCCTCCAATATCAGCGCATCGGTGAAATGCTATTTCGGGTTGAAGCTGGCCGGCTACGACGCCAGCCATCCCGCGCTGTCTCACGCCCGTGAAAAAATCCTGGAAATGGGAGGAGTGACCGAGGTCAATACTTTTACCAAGATTTATCTGTGCTTCTTCGGTCAGTACGATTACGATGCCGTTCCCGCCATCCCTCCGGAGATCGTCCTATTTCCCAAGTGGTTCTGGTTCAACATCTACGAAATTTCTTCGTGGTCGCGCGCCATCCTGGTCCCGCTCTCCATCTGCTACGCCAAGAAACCGTTCAAAAAGATTCCCGAAGAACTGGGCGTTGAAGAACTCTTTGTCGGTGGACGCGACAAATCGCGCATGCACCTGCGCTGGGACAAAAAGCTGTTTTCCTGGCGCAACTTTTTCCTTTCTCTCGATCGTCTGACCCACTGGTTCGAACGCGTGCATATTCGTCCCCTGCGGTCGATCGCGTTGAAGGTGGCTGAGCGCTGGGTGCTCGAGCGCTTCGAGATGAGCGATGGGCTGGGCGCGATCTTCCCCTCCATCATGAATTCCATCATCGCCTTGCGCTGCCTGGGTTATTCCGTCGACGACCCCCAGGTTATCCGCGCCATGGATGAGTTCGAAAAGCTGGGCATTGAGGACAACGACACCTTCCGGATGCAGCCCTGTAAATCTCCGGTTTGGGACACCGCATACGCCTTGTTCGCGCTGGGCGTTAGCGGCGTTCCCGCCAGCGATCCACGCATGGTCAAATCCGCCGACTGGGTCCTCCAGAAGCAGGTACGCATGGCCGGCGACTGGAAAGTAAAAAATAAACAGGGCCAGCCCGGAGGCTGGTACTTCGAATTCAACAACGAGTTCTATCCCGACGTGGACGACACCGCCATGGTTTGCCTTGGGCTCAACCAGGTGGAGCATCCCAACGGCCGCTACCAGCGTGAATCTGTACAGCGTGCCATCGACTGGATTTTTTCCATGCAGTGCAGGAACGGCGGTTGGGCATCGTTCGACAAGAATAACGATCGCATGGTTTTCCAGTACGTCCCCTTCGCCGATCACAACGCCATGTTGGACCCGGCAACGGTCGACATTACCGGCCGCATTCTCGAAATGCTGGCCGCATATGGCTACGACAAAAATCATCCCGCAGTGAAGAAAGCGTTGAAGTTCATCCGCGAACAGCAGGAACCCGATGGTTCCTGGTTCGGCCGCTGGGGCGTCAACTATATCTATGGAACCATGCTGGTGCTGCGCGGACTGGAGGCGATGGAGATCGACCATCACGAGCCCTATGTGCAGCAGGCTGCCGAATGGTTGCGCATGGTGCAGAATCCCGATGGGGGATGGGGAGAAACCTGCGGATCTTACGACGATGCCAATACCAAGGGTGTCGGGCCCAGTACGCCGTCACAAACCGCATGGGCGATCATGGGCCTGCTGGCAGCCAATGACACCCGCAGCGATTGTGTGGTGCGAGGCATCGCTTATCTGCTGCGAACCCAAAGCAAAGATGGTTCGTGGGATGAACCCGAATATACCGGCACCGGCTTTCCTCGCGTGTTTTATCTGAAATATCACATGTACCGGCAGTACTTTCCGCTCATCGCTCTCACTACTTACAAAAAAGTGATGGCGGAGAGAGGCGGCAGCTAGCCTGCGGATAGGAAATGAACTGTTTGCTGCACGCAACAAAAGCTCGGTTGCATGCTGAGTGCTGAATGCTAGCTTTCATCACCGGTGCTACTGGTTTCGTAGGCAGTCACGTGGCTCGCACTTTAGCTTCTCAGGGGGCGGATCTTCGACTGCTGATCCGCACCGGCAGTGACCTCAGGAATATCGAGGGGCTCAAAGCCGATCGCGTGGTCGGTGATTTGCGTGACCCGGTCTCACTGAAGAAGTGCGTCGCCGGCTGCGATGTTGTCTTTCACGTGGCCGCCGACTACCGGCTCTGGGTTCGCGATCCAGACCAGATGTACCGCTCGAACGTTGCAGGTACGAAAGCGATTCTGGAAGCGGCGCGCGAGAGCAAGGTCCGGCGGGTGGTTTATACCTCGAGCGTGGCCACCATGGGCTTTCAATCGAACGGCCATATCGCGGACGAGAATTCTCCGGTCTCCCTGAACAACATGATCGGTCCCTACAAGCGTTCGAAGTTCATGGCGGAAGAGATTGCCATTGCCGCCGGAAAATCGGGAATGGACGTCGTGGTCGTAAATCCGACAACTCCGGTCGGCGAACGCGACATCAAGCCCACGCCCACCGGGCGGATCGTCGTAGATTTTCTCAAGAAAAAATTTCCTGCTTATGTCGACACCGGCCTCAATCTTGTGGATGTCACTGAATGTGCCAACGGCCATGTGGCGGCGCTGGAAAAGGGACGCACCGGCGAGCGTTATATTCTGGGCGGCGAGAATTTAACCCTGAAACAAATTCTCGACAAGCTAGCGGCCATCACCGGCTTGCCCTCACCAACCATCAGGGTCCCGTACGCGGTTGCTTTGGCGACCGGGGTCGTGGATCAGATCTTCACCGGCTACATACGCAATCGCGAGCCTCGGGCCACAATTGACGCGGTTCGTATGGGCCGAAAGAAGATGTTCGTTTCGTCGAGTAAAGCGGAACGAGATTTGGGATGGAAAATAGTTCCGGTCGATGATGCACTGCGCCGTGCCGTCGACTGGTTCCAGGCGAACAACTATGTGTGACGTGTGTTGTGTGGGGCGGGCGCCCTCGCCCGCCGCTTTTGATTTTGATTTAACTAAACACAACTTCAACGACAGCGGGCCAGGGCGCCCGCCCGACACCTGACGTGAGGACAGGGAATTAAATAATTGCCTGACACCGCCAAAGTCGCAATCGTAGCCGCGCTGGAGCGCGAAGTGCGTCCGCTGCTGAAACAATGGCACTTGGTTGAACGCGAACACGGCGGCCGCCGCTACAAATTCTACGAGAACGATCGTGCAGTCCTGGTTTGTAGCGGCATGGGCCAGGAGCCCGCCCGAAGAGCGACCGAGGCCATCATCAACCTCTATGCACCAGTTTTGGTGCAATCGGCCGGCTTCGCCGGCGCCCTGGATTCCACACTGAAAGTGGGCACGGTTCTAACTCCCATCTGCGTCATCGATGCTAAAGACGGCAGCCGCATCGAAGCCGGCGTCGGACACTGGGTGCTGGTTAGCGTAGATCATCCGGTCAGTGTGGATGAAAAGGCCAAACTGGCTGATGCCTATTGGGCCCACGCCGTCGATATGGAAGCTGCGGCTGTGGCCCGGGCGGCCCAGGCCCATGACATCACTTTCGTTGGCCTGAAAGTCATCTCCGACGAAGCTGGTTTCGAGATGCCGCCCATCGAGCGATTTATCGCTACTGACGGCCGTTTTCGCACCGCACCCTTTATCGCTTACGTCGCCATGCGTCCCTGGCTCTGGCTCAGGGTCTTAAAGCTGGCCAGGGATAGCTCGATCGCTTCCCGCGAACTCTGCGGCTGGCTCGAACAATACAACCACGAGCCTGAAGATTTGGTCGCCGATGAGCCCGGTTTGCATCCAAGCTCAGAAGAGTCGAACTAGCGGATTGAATTCATGGCTACGTCTGAACAACTCGCGATTCAGGATGCCGGACAGACTATTCCGGACACCATGCAGGCTGCGGTTTATCGCGGAGTAAACGACGTCCGTCTGGAAACGGTTCCGGTGCCTAAGATCGGTCCCGGCGAGTTGCTGGTGCGAGTTCATACCTGCGGCATTTGCGGCACCGACTTAAAAAAGATCGCTACCGGCTCGCACTCCGCACCGCGAATTTTCGGCCACGAGATCTCAGGCATGATTGCAGCAGTCGGCTCGGGGGTGCGGGATTTTCACCCGGGAGACCGGGTCGTCGTCTTCCATCACATCCCTTGCGGCGAATGCTATTACTGCCGCCATAAAACTTTTGCGCAGTGTGATACGTACAAGAAAGTTGGTTGCACGGCTGGCTTCGAGCCTTCCGGAGGCGGGTTCGCCGAGTATGTGCGGGTGATGGACTGGATTACCCAACGCGGCACGGTCCGCATTCCCGAGCATGTGTCCTATGAACAGGCCAGCTTCCTCGAGCCCGTCAACACGTGCATGAAGGGGATCGAAAGATTGGCCCCGCAACCCAACGAGACGGTTGTAGTGATAGGTCAGGGTCCCATCGGTATCATGTTGAGCGTATTGGCCAAAGCGGCTGGCGCCTCGGTGATCACTTCCGATTTGTACCCCGAAAGGCTTACAATATCTACAAGTTACAGCTTGGGGAACAGCGTAGATGCCTCGCGAGCCGATGTTGTAAAAACGGTGCGTGAGTTGACCGAAGGACGTGGTGCAGATGCAGCCATCCTGGCGGTCGGCGGTAATGGTCTAATCCGGACTGCGATGGATGCGGTACGTCCTGGCGGCCGGGTTTTGCTGTTCGCGCAAACCGTTCACGGGGACGCCACTTTTGATCCCGGTGCGGTCTGCGTCGATGAAAAAACGCTATTGGGGTCGTACAGTGCTTCAGTCGATCTGCAAGAGGCGTCGGTGAGGTTTGTTATGAACCGTGAAATGGATTTGGAACGGTTGATCACTCATCGATTCCCATTATCGAGCAGCGTCGAAGCTCTGCACCTGGCTGCCCATCCCCAACCCGATTCTATGAAAATAGCGATTCAACCGGGCAGCTCATGGGAAGGAATTCGAGCGTGAACGGTAAGATGACAGCAGCTGTCCTCTATGGCAAAGAGGACGTAAAGATTGAAAGAGTACCCATCCCTCGCGTTGGCGAAGGCGAAGTGCTCGTCAAAGTGCAGGTTGCACTGACCTGCGGTACCGATCTCAAGGTCTACCAGCGCGGCTACCACGCCCGCATGATTGTTCCGCCTGCGCTTTTTGGACACGAACTGGCGGGAGTGATCGAAGAAGTTGGGCACGGTGTGCGCGGCTTCAAAAAAGGTATGCGGGTAGTGGCGCTGAATTCGGCACCCTGCCAGATGTGCTTCTACTGTTCGAAACATCAGGAAAACCTCTGCGAAGACCTGTTGTTCAATAACGGCGCTTACGCCGAGTACATCCGCATTCCCCGCCGCATTGTCGAAACCAACATGCTGGCGGTTCCTGCCGACGTGACTTACGAAGAAGCAGCTATGGTCGAGCCTCTGGCTTGCGTGCTGCGCGGGTTGCACGAAACCGGAGTTGAAATCGGCGACACCGTCACCGTCATCGGCGGGGGGCCTATCGGGCTGATGTTTGTCCAGGTCGCCAAGGCTACCGGATGCAACGTCATCTCCGTGGTCAAACGCGACTCCCAGGTGACCGCTGCCAAGCGTATGGGCGCGCACGAAGTGGTCCAGATCACCAAGGTCAAAGATCCAGTGGAAGCGGTACGCCTGATTTCCCCGGAAAAGCGGGGCAGCGATGTCGTGGTTGAAGCTGTGGGCCGCACCGAAGCGTGGGAGTGGGCAATCGACATGGTCCGCAAAGGCGGCACCGTCAATTTCTTTGGCGGTTGCGCCAGCGGCACCAAGGTCCAGCTCGATACCAATCGCCTGCACTATTCGGAAGTCACTCTGAAAGCCACCTTCCACCACACTCCGGAAACTGTGCGGAAGGCCTTTGCGTTGATCGCGGAAAAGAAGATCCGGTCCACCGACTACATCACCGGCGAGGCGCCACTATCGCGGCTGCAGCAGGTCCTGCGCCATATGCTGAACCGCAACGGTGATATCAAAACCGCAATTATTCCCGGCCACTGAGATGGCCTTCGAACGCGGCCTTTAAGCTGGTGAACCATGAAGGCCGCGTCCTTCAAAATTTTTTGCGGACCGGGCGTCCACCAACGTCCCGGCTGACGACCAGTACTTCAAACAACCGGTTACGAAACTGACTATGTCATCCATCGCCGGCAACGACTCCCGCACTGCAACCACCCCCGTGTCCCTGGGCTGGAGCCGTCTGCCGCCGGAGTATGCCATTCCCGAGCACGCCTCATCCCAGGCAGAAGCGCAGGAATATTGCCGTCGCCTGGCTCGCAGTCACTACGAGAATTTTTCCGTCGCTACCTGGTTTCTGCCGGAACGGCTGCGCCAGCATTTTTTCAACATCTATGCCTTCTGTCGTATCTCGGACGATCTTGGCGATGAAGTTGGCGACCCTCGCGCCTCGCTGGAAATGCTCGACCAGTGGCAGGCGGAGCTCGATGCCTGCTATGCCGGCGATCCTCGGCATCCCGTTTTTGTCGCATTGAAAGAAACTGTCCGCCAGTTTGATATTCCCAAGCAACCGTTCGACGATCTGCTGAAAGCTTTTCGTCAGGACCAGACTGTCACTCGCTACGATTCATTCGAAGACCTGCTCGGATATTGCCGCTACTCCGCAAATCCGGTCGGCCATCTTGTTCTGTACCTTTGCGGATATCGCGATGCCGAGCGCCAGGCACTCTCCGACTTCACTTGCACCGCGTTGCAGTTGGCCAACTTCTGGCAGGACGTCAGCGATGACTACGGTAAAGGACGAATTTATCTTCCGCTGCAGGACCTGGCTCGCTATCGCATTACCGAATCTGATATCTCCGGCGCCCGCAACACTGCCGCGTTTTGCGAAATGATGCAATTCGAGGTCGGACGCGCACGCGAGTGGTTTCAGCAAGGCTTGCCTTTGGTTGGACAAGTGGATCGCGAGCTGGCCGTCGATATCGAATTATTCAGCCGCGGCGGACAGGAAATCCTGAACGCAATTGAGCGTCAGGGATACGCGGTGCTCGGCCGGCGTCCCGCGATCTCCAAAACCCGGAAACTTGCATTGGTGGCGCGAGCCGCGATGGGTAAGCTGTTTGGGGGCCGGCAATGAGCGCGGCTGTGCAGCAGATGCCGTCGCCATTCTCACCGACTCCGTCTCAGATCGCGGTCGCCTACTCTGTGTGCCGCAGCATCACCCGTTCCGCGGCCAAAAATTTCTATTACGCTTTTCTGGTCTTGCCTGCCGCAAAACGCCAGTCGCTGTGCGCGGTGTATGCCTATATGCGTCGCTGCGATGACATTGCCGACGACGTCAAGGTTCCCGCCAGCGAACGCCGGCAAAAACTTGAAGCCTGGCTTGATGCTCTTCATCGAAGCGAGTCCGGTCAGCCCAGCGACGACCCGGTGTTGCTGGCGTTGAATGACACCCAGCGCCGCTTCAAGATTCCGATGGAACTGCTTGACCAGTTGGCTTACGGCACCGCCATGGACATTCACGACGATGCCAGCGCATCCTCATCGGCGGCTCCTGAACTCCAGGTGCTGTATCGCAGTTTCAGCGATCTGCGCCAGTATTGCTACCGTGTAGCTTCGGTCGTGGGGTTGGTGTGCATCCGCATCTTCGGATATCGCGATCCACTGGCGGAGTCGCTGGCGGAAAATCTGGGCCTGGCATTTCAGCTCACCAACATCATCCGTGACGTTCGTGAAGACGCCGATATGGGCAGAATTTATCTTCCCGCGGAAGATCTCGAGCGCTTCAAAATCGAACGCTCGGATTTTCGCCAATCAACCATCCCTGAACGTTTACGTTGGTTGTTGGCTGCCGAAGCCGACCGTGCCCGGGAATATTACGCCGCCGCTAAAGAGCTGATCCCACTGGTCGACGAAGATAGCCAGCCCGCGCTGTGGGTTCTGGCGACCATCTACCGCCGCCTGCTGGAGAAAATCTCTGAGCGCAAATACGATGTATTCCGCAGGAAGATCAGTCTCACCGTCCCCGAGAAAGTCATCATCCTGGGAAAGGGTCTGTTGAGACGCCTGGCCTGATGACGGAGCGCTTTACACAATCTCCCAGGGTGGCGGTGGTCGGAGGCGGGCTCGCGGGATTGGCCGCCGGCAGCGCTCTCGCGGACAACGGCTTTCGCGTCACTCTATTCGAGCGGCGCCCCTATCTCGGCGGCCGGGCCTCCTCTTACCAGCATCCCGGTACCGGCGAAGTTGTCGACAACTGCCAGCACGTTCTGCTTGGCTGCTGCACCAACCTCATCCAGTTCTACGACCGTATCGGAGTCGAAGACAAAATTCGCTGGTATGAGCGGATGACGTTTCTCGAGCCCGGCGGTCGCGCATCGGTGATTGAGCCTACGTCCCTGCCGGCCCCATTGCACACTGCGCCGGCTTTCTTGCGGGCTTCATGTCTGAACCTTCAGGACAAACTCGCAATCGCAGCCGGAATGGCCGCGCTCGCGCCGGCGATCCCGCACGACAACGGCCAGTCTTTCCTGCAGTGGTTGCGGCGCCACGGACAAACCCAGCGCGCCATCGATCGTTTCTGGAAAACCGTGCTGGTCAGCGCTCTGAACGAAGATATTGATCTGATCTCTGTTCCTTATGCGGCTCAGGTGGTGCGCGAATCATTCCTGAAGTCGCGCGCCGCCGGAAGCATGGGCATTCCCACCGTGCCTCTCACCGATCTTTACAGCCACGCCGGCGACTACATCACTGCGCGCGGCGGAGAGGTGAAGTTGCGCGCCGGCGCTGAATCCTTCCGGGCAGAGTTGGCCGAGGTAAAACTGTTGCTGCCCGATGGCGAAGAGAGTTTCGATTTCTTGATCGCCGCCGTGCCCTTTGATGTCTTATCCCGCATGCTGCCGGCCACAAGCGCGGCGGAACCGTTACGACAGACTCTCGGACAATTCCAGACTTCGCCGATCACCGGTATCCACCTTTGGTTCGATCGTCAGATCAGCGATCTCGATCACGCCGTGCTTCTCGACCGCACCATCCAGTGGATGTTTCACAAATCAAGACTGCTGGTCCCAATTGCTGCGAATGGGCACCCCGCCACTGGTGCTGCGACAGCGGGCAACAACAGCTACGTCGAGCTGGTCGTCAGTTCGTCAAAGGCGCTGGTGGAAAAATCCCGCCAGGAAATTATCGATCTGGCATTATCCGAGTTAGGCGAATTTTTTCCCGGCGCCCGGGATGCGAATCTGGTGAAGTCCACGGTCATCAAGGAAGTCCATGCCACCTACTCGCCTCGTCCCGGCATAGAATCTCAGCGGCCCAGCCCTGAGACCGTATGGCCGCGCGTGTTTCTCGCCGGCGATTGGACCGCTACGGGATGGCCCGCCACCATGGAAGGCGCGGTCCGCAGCGGCTACTCCGCCGCCCAATGCGTCGCCCGGGTCGCCGGACGCCGCGATGCCGCCTTCCTGGTTCCCGACCTGCCGGCCTCCGGCTTCATGCGACTATTCGGCTAAGCACCACACACTGTTCGGCGAGCCCCACAGCCATTCCGCCCCGCACCACAAACTATGCGGCTGAGCACCACCCATTTGCGGACGTCATGCTGAGCTTGCGAAGCATCTGGCGTGTAGCGGATCAGTCGCCTGCGGGATGCGAGCCTGAACTCGAAATTATCGCTCTGCCGTATTGCGCGCTTCCGGATCCAGCTTCGAACGAATTAAAGACTCAACCTGATCCCAGACCTTGGGATCACATTCGATCTCCGTATGCGCTTTTACGACGATGCGGTCAAACCAGGGATAACCTTCGCAGCTGATGGGATGCTGGCTATAGTCATACCGGAAGTTGCCGAGAATTTCTGTTCGTGCCGGATCGGCAGCCCGAATCTCCGGACGCCCGTGCACAATGCCATTCGGTTGAAAGAAATTAATCGCCTGTCCGACGTTTGCCGGAATGACGGTATCGTTCTGCCCAAGTTTCGAAACGCTATCGACCTGGATGGTCAGCAGCACGGGAATGCCATTCTGCTCAAGTTTCCGCGCCAGGGTTACAGTTTCCGATGCTCCCCAACTATGCCCGAACAGGACGATGCGGGCATTCTTCTTTTCTTCCGGAGAAAGGATTCCGTCCCGGTTGTCATCCAGTCGCCGCAAAATTTCCCTGTAAGCCTGCTCCCGGTGACGGTTCGCGAAACTCTCGACATAAACACCTTCACGATGCTGGTTGCGGAGGCGCTCCACTACCTGGACGGTACTGTGCGCGCGCGCATCATGCTTCACGAACCCGCCGACGAAGCCGATGACCATGGCTCGCGGCGGAAGAGGACTTTCAATTGAAGTGACGGGTTCCGGGGCTCCCGCTTCGCCGAACGCCAGGACAAACGACAGGAAGGGAAGAATTAGCCGGACGAAAATACGGACACAACGCATGACCAAAAACTGATCATAGCAAGAATCAATAGCCCCGGCGGGGCGAAAATTTCACGCCCGCTGAAGTTGCATTAGTTTGCAGTTTCGGGATATTAGTTTGCGGTTGAACCGGCTACTCGGTGCCGGGTGGCAGGTAGGCAGTGCGCTCTGTATCTCTGGGTGACGTGGCTTTGGCCACCGCTCCGGCGCGGTCAGCGCGCACCGCCTGCAGCACGTCCCAATCTTGCCTGAACTCTACCATGCTCTCGCGGCTATGTTTTGGCGCCTTCAGAACATCCCCGATCCGAGCCAGCAGTAATTGGTACGCTAGTTCGGAATCCGCCCCAGAGGCCGCGATGTTGCTCGCACTCAATCCAATTCTGGAAGATTCTTCGCCGGTCGAAAAATCCAGCCACAGTGCTCCGTTGCGATCCGCCATCGGAGTTCCGGATTCGTCCAGATGACGAAAGAAACTTTTCAGCGAGCTGGGAATTTTCCTGACTGCGGCGGAGTCCTCGACAATCGAGGCGTAGTAAGCCCGATATCGTTTCCATTCCTCCGAGGTGCCCACCACCCTCGCTTCCTGTTTATCTTTATCGGCCTCGAGATGTTGCGCGAGGCTTTCATTGTTGCCGGCCTTGGCCAGCTTGAACTCATGGCCAGACTCCGTCGCCTCGAAAGTCGGATGCTCTTCCAGTTCGCGTTGGGGATTGAATCGTCCCGTAAGCAGGTACGATGCCGCGACGAATGGCAGCGCGTGATCGGCGAAAATCAGCATGGGCAGAAGCAACTTCTTAGACCGCACCAGTTGCTCGGTGCCCCCGCGACACTCGCTGCTGCGCTTGATCGTTCCGGGCACCTGGGCAAAGTGCAGCACCCGAAAGCGGGCTTCCGGATGCTTGTGCGCGTAACGGGAAAACGATTTCGCAATTGCCTTGGGACTGGTCATGCCAAAATCGTTGATGTAATCGGGGCCGGTGGCGTTCGGAAAGTAAGTGTTAATCACCCTCCGGGTAAAATCGGCGCAGTTACGGGTCATGCCGTTGAAGTGGTTCTGGTTGGGCAGGGAATTGAACTGCTCGATCAGCGCCCGGTCCTGCTCTGGAGTGGTTTCCACCACGAACATGTAAATACTTCGCGAGAGTGTGGCGCCCACCATTTCCCGCCACTCCGCCTTGTTGCTGGTCTGGCAGGATTCGCTGTCGCAATAGCCGGAAAGGTATTTCTCGCGATACCGCTCTTCCAGCACTCGCTTGATTTTCTGCGATCCAACAATGGGGCGATAGCGTGGATTTTCCACGCCGTACAGATACATGCTGAGAGGCACGACGTTCCACTCGTAGGGCCGATCCTCACCCAGCGTCGTGTAGTTGCTCATGATGGAGCCCTGTTCGCCGGACTCACAAAGCCGAAGCTTGATCGGTGATTCAGGACAGATACGCGAAAGGTAAACTGCGCTGTGGCCGGAGCCCGTGATTCTGGCAACGCTGGTGTCGAGCGACTCGTTGAGGACAACCCCGACGCCGGCGTACGCTTTCGGACTAATCAGGCTCGCCAACGCGCACATCAACAAAGCTGAATACACAATTCGCACTGCGAATCGCTCAGCCGGCGCCAGGCGCCGTTGCCACGAAGATGAGGGGGATGTGCGCAAATCATTTCCTACTTCAAACAAGCACATTCTTCACACAAGCCGGATTCCACAAAGGAGTCCCTGCTGTTGAGAGTTCACGAACAGCCTTCAAGGTTGTAATGCGCGCTAAGCCGCCATCGGCCCGCAGTGAGCTGTGCATCTATTGTCCACACCGATAGGAACGCGCAAAGGTAACGTTTGTAATGGACTTAAGTAACGCGTGAGTGTGGGAGTGGAACGATTGATAGAAGTGAATTTTAAGAGGTCAGTCGTGCAATTTTCAGGGAGAGTTTTATTAAGCCAACCTTAATTCCGCGGGGAAAACCCTGTTACGCCGCCAGCAACACCACGCCGCCTGCCACCAGCAGTGCCGCGATCCAGCGACGATGATCGACATGTTCGTGCAGAAAAATCCTGGCGGCGATCGCATTGGCGACGAAGGTCAGCGAAGCCGATGCGGGAGCGACCAGGCTG
Source organism: Terriglobia bacterium (assembly GCA_963733545.1). Classification (GTDB taxonomy): domain Bacteria; phylum Acidobacteriota; class Terriglobia; order Terriglobales; family Acidobacteriaceae; genus JAIQFF01. The sequence continues at coordinate 542,495 of CAVTDQ010000006.1, read as the reverse complement.
ACATCCGCCCACGAAAACGCAAACAGCAAGCTGAAGAATGCCACCGCCATCATGACAATGCCCAACAGAAAACTGGGACGTCCGAGGATTCGAGTAGCCACCGACAGCAGGCCGGCGCGACGCCAAAGCTCGCCAACGTCGCCGACTTTTTTCATGGCACGCGAGAGCAGTACGTCACCGGTGGTGGACGCCAGCACCACCGCCAGAATAGCGCCCCATGTGTATGCGTGCTTCACCGCCCCACGCTCGTGCTTCTCAATTTCGTGCCCAGCGCTTCCGTTTCGATTTCGGGTTGATCCGGCTGAGGCGGATGGCGGGTCAAAGCCGGCCCCTGGGTTACAAATCCCACGCCGGCCGAAATCAATCCGATCCCCAGCCAGCGGGTCGCGGTTACTTGTTCATGCAGGAAGAATTTCGCAATCAGTGCCAACAGCACATAGCCGAGCGAGGTCGCCGGCAATACATAAGTGAGATCGGCCCAGGAGAGGGCGGTCATGTAGGCGGCGAAAAAGCCTAACAAAAACAAAATCCCCAGGGCGACCCAGGGATTCAGAATGGCGAAAACGATTTCAGGAAGGCGATGAATCGAGACGTTGCCCACCTGCTTCATGCCGCGTGCGAGAAAGGTGTCGCCAATCGCAGCGAACAACGTGATTCCGGCCAGCACCAGGTACTTGCGAAACGTCACACGGTCTTTCTCTTGGCCGTCACCATCTGTTCTTCACGATCTAGACCTTGATAATCTAGGCCTTGACTGGCTCGGCCACGGTTGAAGAATCCCCGCGTTCGCGCTTGTCCTTCACCCACTTGTTGCGCGAAGCGCGAAGCTTCAGGAAACTTTTGGCGTCCTTATACAGGCGTACACGTTCGCCGCTATTGAACGCCGCTTTCTTCAGGATGCGATAAATGGCTTTTGGTCTGAAGTAATACTCGTCATAGAAACGGTGCACCGACTCCATGATTTCTTCAGCCGGCAGTCCCGGATACTGGATCTGCGCCAGCTGGTGCCCGCCTTCGTCCACCATCTTGGTGTCCGCCACCATAAACCCGTTCTTCACCGCATAGTCGTAAAGTTCGGTGCCTGGATATGCGTGCGCCACCGAAACCTGGATAGTTTCGACGTCGAGTTCCTTGGCAAAATTAATGGTGTTGTTAATGGTTTCACGAGTCTCGCCGGGCAGGCCGAGGATGAAGTCGCCATGAACCACGAGTCCCAGCTTATGGCAATCTTTCGTGAACTGAAGCGCGCGCTCAATGGTTGCGCCCTTCTTGATGTTTTTCAGAATCTGCTGGTCGCCCGATTCATAGCCCACAATCAGCAGCCGGCAACCGGCTTCCTTCATGGCCTTCAGCGTCTCGAAATCGGTGGTGACTCGCGAAGTGCATGACCATGTCAAATTCAGCGGCTTCAGTTTGGCGCAGAGCTCGACCGTTCGCGCCTTCTGAATGTTGAAAGTGTCGTCGTCAAAGAAAAATTCCTTGACCCAGGGCCAGTATTCCTTCGCCTTAGCCATTTCACGCGCAACATCATCGGTCGAACGCTTTCGCCAGGCATGACCGCTGGTGGTCTGCGGCCACAGGCAGAAGGTGCACTGCGCCGGGCATCCTCGTGTGGTGTACAGCGACACATAGGGATAAAGCAGGAACGGAACGGTATAGCGCCGGGGATCGAGGTCGCGATAGTAGATGTCGGTGACGTGGGGCAGCGCATCCAGGTCCTGAATCTGGGGCCGGTCCGGATTGTGAACCACAACCCCGTCCTTGCGGTAGGAAACCCCAAGAATCTCCTCCAGCGGCTTACCCTGGGCGAATTCGACCACTGAGTGATCGAACTCCTTCCGGCAAATGAAATCGATGGCGGGCGCATCTTTCAGGGTCCGGTCCGGCAGAACCGTGACGTGCGGACCCACAAAAGCGATCTTGATATTGGGATTGGCCTCTTTGATGGCCTTAGCCAGCCCAATATCGCCGGGGAACCCCGGGGTGCTGGTATAAAGAACCAGGAACTCGTAATCCTTGGCGGTCTTGATGGTCTCTTCGGCAGAAATGTGGTGCGAAGGAGCATCGATCAGCCGAGCGCCTTCCAGCATTCCCGCCGGATAAGCCAGCCAAACGGGATACCAATAAGACTCAATTTCACGGGTGGCAGGCCACCGTGATCCGGCGCCACCGTCGAAATTCTCAAAGGATGGCGGATTCAGGAAAAGTGTTTTTAAAGGCATAATTGTCAGTTACTTATATTAACATTTTGCCGCGCTTTTTACCCGCTTTCCCGGTACATATCAGGTTCATGCAGGCGCGAGCGCCGTCGCTCGTGCAGCAGCGCCACGAAAGCGGTTTTAGGAACGAAAATAACTCCGCGGCGCCGCCTTATGATCGCTCCCAATCGCGTTATTGTCCGGCATTCACCCAGCTCTCCAAATCCCCGGTCGCGCGCAGCAGTGTGATGCGGGCCCGTTTCAATTCGAAATCCGCATCTTGTAAAGAATTGTAACGTTCGTTGACCGCCTCGCGCGCGTCCTGCATGTCGTGCCATGCCGCACTCCCGGCATCCACCCGTACCCTTACCGACTCCAGATTCGATTGCGCAACCTGATATTCGAGGTCCGCCACTTCATGAGCGGCGGCCATCTGCTCGACCGAACGCTGCAGTCGCAGGGTCTCTTCGGAAACCTGGTTCCGGGTGCCTTCGGCATCCTTCTTCGCCTTCAGGGCCGCGGCGTCGGCGGCGTCCGCGCGGGCGCGCTGGGAATAATTCAGAAACGGAAATCGAAGCACCACACCGATGGTCGCGTTGTGGCGTTGAAAGGTTTTGAAAAATTCGTCGTAATTGTTGTACCGGGCCAGCAAACCATACTGTGCGGCAAAGTCCGCCGAGGGCAGCATGGCGCGGTGTTCGCCCCGAGCCCGCAGAGTCTCTGCCGTGGCGCGAATTTCAGCCGCCTGCACCGCCGGGCTCGATCGCATCGCCTGGCCTGGAAGATCGTCTTCCTGTTTCACCTCAGGAAAGGTGGCCATTGATTCTGGCGCGGTTTCAATCGATGCCGCCGGCAGTCCGGTGAAGTGTGCCAGGCGGCTGCGAATAATGTCGATCGCTCCCTGCGCCTCCGCGATACGCAAACGCAACCGGGCAGTTGTGAGGTGAGCCTTATTCTGCATCTGTGGACTGTCAACACCCTCTTTTATGCGTTCGTTGACCAGTTGTTCCGTCTGCAACGAAGCGGCGTGTTCTTCCCGCAGATGGCTCAGTGCGCCCTCCCACTTGTTCAGTTCGGCATAACTAAGAACCGTGTCCTGAATGATCTGGTTTCGCTGATCTTTGGTCTGCATGGTGGCCGCGCTCCAATCCGTTTTCGCGGCACGGACAAAATCGCGGGTAGATGGGTTGAAGATTGTCGACTGCGAATTCACATTAAGAATCGACGGCGCTGCGCCTTCGAGACTAAGCGGAAAGCCCCATGATTTACCCAACCCCGATCCCACCACCAGTTGCGGAATGTATTGGTTGCGGGCCTCGCGATAGGAAGCGAATACGCGTTGCTGATCGGCGTCGGCCGAGGCCGCGGTCGTACTGTGGGCCAATGCCAGTTGTACCGCCCGCTTCAACGGTAAAGGTTCGGCGGCCAGCCTGGGTAGGGCCACGGAGAAAATTAAGACGAGCGGGAAAATGAAGACAAGACTGGAAATACGCGAAGCACAGCGAGGAGCAAGGTTCATCGCTTCACCTTCAAGAGAAATTCAATCGGGGCAGAGAGCGGATCGTAAACAACTGCAGGAGCGCAACCACTCAACGGTTGAGCCGGTCCAGCGCTTCCTGGGCGCGCGAAAAATTCCGGGCCAGGGAAAGAGCGGCACGATATTCCTGCGCGGCGGCCTGCTTGTCGCCCTGTTTCTCCAGAGCGGTGCCCAGAAGATAGTGGGCCTTGAAAGCTGGAGCTTCTTCGGCTTTAGGATTTAAAGCCAGGTAGCGGCGCAGATATTGAATGGCGATAGGAAAGTTGCGTCCGCTTCGGATCAGCACCTCGCCCGACTCCATGATTATCTCCGGATGATCTAATTGGGCGGAGACCGCATGGTTGATGGCATCTTCCATATCGCCCCAGCGCTGCTGGTGACGGAAGAAGAGTGCCAGGTTGAACCAGGTCAACGCGCTTCCGTGGCTGGCTTCGATTGCGGCTCGATACTCTTTTTCCGCCGCGCCAGGGTCTTTTCTTTTCTCCGCCAGCCTGCCCTCGAGATAGTGGGCCTTGGCGGCGTCTAGCGATGCCAGGCTCTTGGCCTGGGCTTCGGCTTTGTCGCGGCCGCCTCCGACGATCCCCGGCGCTTCCAGGTAAAACTCGCCCAGATCGCTGCGCGCATCCACATTATTCGGATCCAGTCTCACAGCGGCTTCAAACTCATTGCGTACTTTTCCCGCCAGGGAAGCGGCACTCATAAAATTCGAGGCATCGGCCTTCTCCCCGTAAATTCGCCCCAGCCACATGTGGTAACGGCTGTTGTTGGGCTCGAGGCCAACCGCTTTTTGGCAGGCGGAAATGCCCTGGTCCCAATCGCCCGTCGAAAAATACACGCGGCAAAGCAGATTGTAGGATTCAGCGTCGCTCGGTGAGGTATTGATTTTCGTGCGCAGGTTGACGATGGCATCGTCGGCGCGCCCCGCAGCCAGCAGAGCGGGCGCGGAGTCGTCAGCCGCGGCAATAACCGTAGCCGCTAACAAAGTCAGTGCGAAAGTGATCGATCGTAATTTCATTGCGGTATTAACAGATCCTCTAAACATCTTTGCGAACGTTCTTTGCAGTGGCCTAGCGAACCGCCTTGACCGCCGCTCCGTCTCGCAATGGCTTCGAGTTCGTAGAAGCTAACGCTAGCAGCGCCTTTTCATTGACTCCGCTGCTGATCTCTACCTGGGTCAGATTCGAAATGGCGGTCTGCACGTCGCGACGTTTCAACTCGTTGTTCACGATCTGATAGACAAAGGTTTTGCTGCCATCAAGACGGACCGCTTCACGCGGCATGGTGAGCGCATTCTGATGCTCGGCCGTGACCACCGTCACTCCAACATTGATGTTAGGTAAAAGCTTGAAATCCCCGTTGTCCACGATGCTGGTAGTCTCGCCCACGTTTCGTGTGCCCAACAATTTCACGGTGGAAGGAATGCTGCTGACCGTCCCGTGCCAGATTCGCCCCGGCTCCGCATCCCAGGTGAGATCGATTCGCTGTCCCGGGGCCAGCCTTCCTACGTCAGGTTCATCGACGTAAGCGCGCACCACCACTTTCGACAGGTCGGCTTCTTGTAAAACAAGGTCTCCGGGATTCACGTAGGCGCCCTGATGAACCGGCAGCGAGTAAACGATCCCGTCAAATGGCGCGCGAATATTCAGTTGGCTCAGGATATTTTCCGCCGCCGCGAATGCGCTTTGAGCTTCGACTTTCTGCGCCTCTACCCGCGCCACTTCGGGCTGAGAGTAGCGATCTTTCTGTTTTTGCTGCACCAGTTTTAAATCGGCTTCCGCTCCCGCCAGTTGATTCTCGGCTTGCTTCACTTCGCCCGGCGAGGCCGCGCCTTGTTGTTCCAGCCGCTTCAAGGCCTCGAGATTGTGCTGGGCAGTATCGCGCTCGTTTTGGGATTTGACCGCCTGCGACGCCAGAGTCAAAACCTCTTCCCGGTTGCCCCCGCTTTTCTGGGCGCTGACTTCAGCCTCCGAAGCGCGTACCTGGGAAAGGGCTCGAGCCGCCTGGCTGCTGGCATCCGCGGAGTCGAGTTGCGCCAGCAGTTGGCCCTTCTTTACCCGGTCCCCCTCTTTCACCAGTAGCTTCTTCACTGTGGTACCGACGGGAGCGTGGGCTTCAAAACTTTGTATCGGTTCGACTTTTCCATTGGTGGAAATTACGCTGCGAATGGTTCCGCGTTCGACCGTGGCGGCCCGGACCGGAATGACTTCATCGCGCGACATGAATGACGCCAGCAGCAGCACGGCAACCGCAAGCCCCGCTGCCCAGACCAGCCAGCGATGCCGCCCGAAAAATCTGTTGCTATTTAAAGTAGTCGCCATCTTGCGCTAAGTAATGTACCACCGCGTGCCTGAACCCAGCCTGAACCACTAACCTGTATTGTCCTTGTGACTTAGATGCGCGAATCTCGCCGAAGAACCGGTTATGAGTAGCGCCGGCGTCCCGCCGGCCCGATGGGCGGGCAAAGTGCCCGCCGGATACTTATGAAGCGGCCTCGCTGCCGTCCTGTTTACAATAAGGCTCATGCCCAAACCGCGCTACACCGAGGCCCACGCCGCGGCCGGCCTGGACCACAAGTTTCCCGAAATTGAGACTTGGCCTAACCAGTTTCCCGGCTACGAAATCGTCGTGGACGATCCCGAATTCACCTCCGTCTGTCCCAAGACCGGACTCCCAGACTTCGGCACCATCACAATTCGTTACCAACCCAACCAGCGTTGCCTGGAGTTGAAGTCCCTGAAAGAGTACTTGCGAAGCTATCGCAACCTGGGAATCTTTCAGGAGAACATCGTGAATCAGGTACTCGAAGACATAGTCCGCTGGGCGAAGCCGGTCTGGGCCGAGATCAAGGGCGACTTCCGTCCCAGAGGAGGGATTTCGACGGTCGTAATCGCCCGCTGGCCGCGCCCAAAAAAGTAATTTTTCGGTTGTCATCCTGAGCGCAGCATGCGCTTCGCAACGCGAAGCGCATGCGAAGTCGAAGGACCCCTATAAGCTTACCGGTTCTGAAAATCGTCAAGCACGCGCTTCGCTCGATTTCAACGGTTCAATCCGCTCCAGTTCAGCGCCGCGCTCAGCCTTAACCCGGCTTACTTCATACGCGCCTTGCAGGCTCAGCCAGAATTGCTCGCTTGTCCGGAAAAATCTGGAGAGCCGGACCGCCGTGTCCGCTGTGATCCCCCGCCGTTCCAGAACGATGTCGTTGATGCGTGGAGCCGGAACCCGCAGGCGTTTCGCCAGCTCATAAGCTGAGATTCCCATTGGCTTCATAAACTCCTCTCGCAGAATCTCTCCCGGATGAATCTTCCATCCCGGCGTACCTTTTCGCGCCACCGTCATAATGAACTCCTGCTTAGTGGTAGTCGTTGATCTCGACCTCGTAGGCATCATGATCCCGCCAAACAAAGCAAATCCGATATTGGTCATTAATTCGAATACTGTATTGCCCTTGCCGATTTCCCTTCAGCTTTTCCAGGCGGTTTCCCGGAGGGATTTTCAGATCGTCCAGACTCGCCGCCGCGTCCAGCATGGCAAGTCTCCGTCTCGTCACCGCGGACGGAGGCGATCCCCGGGTTTTGCCCTTATTCCAGATCTCTGCCGTTTTAGTTGTGGCGAAACTCCTGATCACCGGTTCAATATTAACGGTCTCCGTTATTAACGTCAAACGTTATTATCGGAATGACCGAGCCGCATGCTATATTCCTTCCCCAGGTGACCCAACCCAAACTCTATCCCTGGACTGCGCTGGTCATTCTGACGACGCTGAATTTCCTCAACTACATCGACCGCTCCGTGCTGTTCGCCGTACAGCCGCTGGTCCAGACTGAGTTCCATCTCAGCAACGCGCAAGTCGGATATCTCACCAGCGCTTTTCTCATGTTCTATATGGTGGCAGCGCCGTTTGTTGGCCCGCTGGCCGACCGCTATTCACGCAAACTGATCATCGTGCTGGGTGCGGTTTTCTGGAGCGGCCTCACTCTGATGACCGCGGTCACTCACACCTACGGCGAACTGCTGCTGCGCCATACCCTGGTCGGCGTCGGCGAGGCGACGTTCGTTACCATCGCTCCCACGTTTGTCGCCGACTCCTTTCCTGAAAATATGCGGGGCCGCATTTTCGGAATCTTTTATCTGGCCATCCCCTGCGGCACGGCGGCCGGATACCTGTTGGGCGGCCACCTGGGAGCCACACATGGATGGCGCTTTCCTTTCTATGTCGCCGCATTTCCTGGATTCCTGCTCGCCCTGGCGGTATGGTTTCTTCCCGAACCGCCCCGCGGCCAGTTCGACACTCAAAAAGAAACTGCCGAGCGCCGAAGCCTTCGCGGCCTGCTTCACAATCCTGCGTTCTGGACCGTAACCCTGGGCATGGCCGCCGGCACGTTCTCCCTGGGAGGCATTCAGGTCTGGATGCCGACCTTCCTGTCGCGCGCCCGCGGCTACAGTCTGGAATCTGCCAATTTGATTTTCGGGAAAATTGTCGTTGTCGACGGAATTCTGGCCTCCCTGATCGGGGGATGGCTGGGTGACAAACTGCTTCCGCGAATGAAGGGTTCGTACTACTTTGTCTCTGCGGTCAGCATGGGCCTGGGCGTGCCGGTCATGATCATCGCCTTGTTTCACAAGGGACCCTACATGGTTCCGGCCATCGCGGTTGCCGCCTTTCTGCTTCTGTTAAACACATCGCCTCTCAATACCGCCCTGGTAAATTCCGTCGGTTCCCACATTCGCGCCACCGCCATCGCGGTAAATATTTTCCTGTTCCATCTGCTTGGCGACGTTCCTTCGCCGACTCTCATGGGATTTGTCGCTGACCGGCAATCACTGCAGGCCGCTTTCATCCTTCCCGTAATCGCCATGGGTGTTTCTTCTGCCATACTGTTTTACGGCATGCGCTTTGCTCCTACCGTCCTACCTCAAAATGATTCCGCCGCCGGAGCTCCGGCGGGATGAACTATTTCCACTGGATCGCCGGCTGCCTGCTGGGGCTGGCCTGGGGTTGGCGCCTGGTGGAAGCCGCACTGGGCGTCCCCACGATCGCCGATATTTCCCAGGAGAAATGGGATCGGCGTTTGCCTCACTCGGATGCGCAGCCTCGCGTCACCATCATCGTTCCCGCCTGCAATGAAGCCGCTGATATCGAGGCGACTTTAAACAGACTGCTGGCTCTCGACTACGAAAATTACGAAGTCATCGCCGTAGACGACCGCTCTACCGATGCAACTGGCGAAATTATGGAAAGAGTCGCGGCGGCAGCGCCCCCGGGCAGGCTGAAAATCCTTCACATTACCGAACTACCCGCCGGCTGGATGGGCAAGCCGCACGCCATGTGGAGCGCCGGCAACCTGGCCAGTGGCGATTGGCTGATATTCACCGATGGCGACGTTCTCTTCAAGCCCGACGTCCTCCGGCGCGCGCTGGCCTATGCGGAAGCGGATCGTGCCGATCATCTGGTTGTCTTCCCCCGCATGATCATGATGCATCCCGGGGAAAAGATGATGATCGCGTTTTTCCAGACATTATTCGTCTTCGGACATCGTCCCTGGAGAGTTGCCGATCCCAAAACCAAAGACCACATCGGTGTGGGTGCTTTCAACATGATCCGCCGCAGCGTATACGAATCTCTGGGAACTTACCGGGCCCTGCGTTTTGAGGTTCTCGACGACATGAAGCTTGGCAAGGTGGTGAAAAACGCCGGATACGCCCAGCGCAACGCTTTTGGCGACGATTTGATTTCAATTCGCTGGGCCAAAAGCTCGTTCGGTGTCGTGGACAATCTCACCAAAAATTTCTTTGCCCTGATGTCTTTTCAATGGCCACGCGCACTGGCATCGTGCTTGATGCTGGCCTTCCTGAACTTCATGCCGTTTGTGGGAATTGTTCTTGCGCACGGCTGGGCGCGTCTCGGTTACGGGCTCGCTCTGTTCGCGATGTTTTCCATCTACGTAGGAATGTCGCGAAAGTCCGATATTCCCCCGTACTACTTCCTTCTCCATCCGCTCAGTACCACCTTGTTCGTTTACACCATGCTGCGTTCGACGTTTCTTACCCTAGGCCGCGGTGGCGTGACCTGGCGGGGAACGTTCTATCCATTAGAGGACTTAAGAAGGGGTATGGTGTGATTTCGCCAGCCGCTTTTGACGTTGAAGGGTCGTCGTGCCGCATGGTTCGCATCCGACCCGCGAGGCCTGCCTCAGTTAGCTCGACGAACTTTTTTGCGAGCCAATGTCTTTCTGCGAGGAGTCTTCCGGCTCGCCAATTTCAGCCTCGGCCCTAGGCTCGATACTGGCGACGTTTTCTGTGACGGTTGGGGCGTTCTTCCAGACTTTCTTCCAGGCTTTCGCCAGCCGATTGGGCGCTGCCGCAATCCGCTGGGCCTCGGAGGTTCGAACAACTGCCTCGGCAGTGCCGGGGATGAGTGCTTTCGTATTGTCGTCCCCTGCCATTTTGCCGTCGACTTCGCGCTCTTCCTGCTCTGCCCCCTTGATGTCTCCGGCAAAGCTCAGATTCTCCCACACCACTCCGGCTATGAGTTCCAGATCCATTACCTCGCCGGTTGAGAATGTCCGCATTTCTTTGTAGAAAAACTCCATCGCCCCGACCACTTCGCGATTGTGAAATATCGGGACAATAATCAGAGACTTGATACCTTCCAGTTGGCACATGGCTCCCAGGAGAGGATGCCTTTGGGCGTCCCGCAACTGCAATGCCCCGCCGGTCCGGACGCAGGACTGAAAAAAGTTCGCATGCAAATCTAGTCCAACCATGCTCACCCCAATGCCGGTTCGAGCTGGATATATGACCACATTTTGCTGCACCAAACCGACCGCTGTTCCACCGCACTGGGTCATTTCCTGAGTTCGGTTCACTACAAGCTCGATCGCCGCTTTGAGATCAAGGTTCTGCCTTTTAATCTGTTCTCTCATTTCCGCGGCAACCGAAAGTGCTTCCCCGGTGTTTTTAAAGAGGCGGCCTCCAGTGCTGTCTTTCTCGGCATACCGGCCACTGACAAAGCGAGCCGCAGAGTCCGGCCTCGGCAAAGCTTCAACGTTCGGATTTTCAGTAGCCGAAGATTCCGTGGGTGAGCCTGCGAGTCCGCTGTTCCGCGCTTCCGCCGACGGTGTCAAACTCGCGTAGGGATCGGAACCGATTGGAACGCTCAGGACTGAGGAAGACGGTTTCTTGCCTAAAGTTCCTGCCGGCCACGGACGCAGCGACAACATGCGTGGAGGCCCCGGCCGCAAGCTGACATCGATTCCGAAAGAACGAAGCGTCTGCCCGCGGGATTCAAAGTAAGCGTAGAGCGCACGCACCGATTGCGGCCGGGCCTCCGACCTCGCATCAGACTCGGCCTGCGTCGCGGCTAACAATTCCGCGGCGGTTCCGGACCAGACACCGTTCCTCCGAGCGAACCACTCCGCCAGTTCGCGGTCGAAGGAATCGTTGAAATCCGGTACTACGATCGCACTCACGAATCTCCAATCACATTCGGCATGGGCCCGAACGCGAACTCATGCGAAAAATTTGGGGGAGTTGCTCAGGAAGCGGCCGGGCCGCGCAAGAGAAATGGCTTGCGAAAAGACAGGTATCGATTCAACTGCATAAAACTCAGCCATTTCTTTGGACTGTTGTCTTCACGGCCAATTCTTGGCTTTCAATCCCGATTCGTCGGATACGGTAGCCAGAGTCGGCGGTTTTTTCGGAGGAGCCTCAGGCTCGGTTTTCAAGGCCGATCGCAATTCCTCGATCAACTCCTTGGGCAATTCGTGAACATTTTTTACCAGACGCTTGGCCGCCAGGATGTTGGCAAAACATTCCCTGACTTCTTCATCGCCGATGGAAGCCAGGTCGTCCTCAACCTGGAGAACGTCTACCAGGGTCAGAAATCCGCCTCCCAGTTCGATGCCTTCGGCAACCCGGGCCAGCGTCTTGGACATGGGATCGAAATTTGTCCACCCCTTGATTTGGAAGCTGTAATACTTCTCGCGATGTTCATCGGTTGGTATTTTTTTTGTGGCTATGACTTCGGGCATGAACAAGAGTCTCCTTTAGAGTCTGTGAGCGTTCGAACCCACCGCCAATACAGAACCCGTCATGAAAAATGACGGAAAAAGACTATTTGGCGGGGGGAGAAGCTAAGAGTCTTGCAGGTGAGATGCCAACCTAGCCTTAGTTAACCATCGTCTAGTCAAACACTTAAAACGTAAAGGTGAAGAGTTAGCGCAAGATGTTGCAGCCTCCCGACAGCTCTTCCCCTGATTCTTTGCTATAAGGTATGGGCAATCCCGCACCAGGCAAGCACCCGCTACTCTGGATCTTCAGGCGACTGCGTAATGATGTTAGGAGGCTCCTTTGCCCCCTTCTTCCGCTTGGACTTGGCGTGCCTGAAGGTTCCCGCGCTGTAGCGGCCCTTTTTCTCCACATCGTAGTTTTTCGGTAAGGGAGGGATTCTGGCTCCCGAGCCGCCCAGTTGCCGGTATTCTTCGAGAACAATCTCAGCTCGCCCGTCATACTCCTTCACCTGACCATGGACTTCGATCATCCTGCCTTCCAGCTGTCGCACGTCGCCAACACTTTTCAAGTCACCGGGAAAGATCACCACGGTGAACGGGCACAGACGAAAATCGTCGCAGAAGTCCAGAAAATGCACTCCGCGCGCGCCCGGCTTGACCTTCACAACTTTTCCAGTCACGCATTTGACCTCACCCACGTGCTTTCGCGCTTCCGCGATGGGCAGACAATCGCACCAGGCAAAACTGTTCAGGAACAGAATCAGAAATGCGACTCGTATCGAGGCTGAATTGAAGGGCAAAGAAATCCAGGCAGAGTCTGAAAAGGGAACCGCTCCGCGCAAGGATTGTAAGGCGGAGAGACTCGGAGCAATCGGAGCCAGGCAAAAAGAATTCGGCTTAATTCCCGAAATAGAAACAAGCCGGGGCCGGACAGATACCGGCCCTCGCCAGAGATGACAGGAAAATTACTCGAACGATTTGACCGCGCTGGCTTCGTCGTCCTTGACGTCGAAGACGGTGTAAAGCTTGGTGATCTGCAGCAGGTCGTGCACTTTTTTGGTCAGGTTCAGCAATTTGAGTTCGCCACCCTGGTTGCGCACGGTGGTAAAAGCGCTGACCAGCTCGCCGATACCCGAGCTGTCGATGTAATTTACGTCGCCGAGGTTGAGCAGGATTTTCTTCTGCCCCTTGGAAAGCAGATCGCGCACCACATCCTTCAGTATCACGCTGCCTTCGCCGAGTGTAATTCGGCCGCTGCAATCCACGATGGTGACGCCGTCAACCTGGCGCGTACTGGTCTTCATGCTCACTGGGAAGCCTCCTTAACGCCCTCGGATGGACCGTGGACGTGCTTGACAAGTTTAATTTCGGTGCCCGTCTGGGAGGGGCTGATGTGCACCTCGTCCATGAACGAGCGTATGAGAAAAATGCCCCGGCCTGACGTCTTCAAAAGATTTTCCGGCGCCAGAGGATCCGGTATCTTCTCCAGGTCCAGTCCTTTGCCCTGGTCCCGGATGGTGATCACCATGTTCCCGCCGGTCTGCTCAAATGCCAGACTGACCTTTTTTCCCGGATCGTAAGCGTTGCCATGCAGCACGGCATTGACCGCAGCCTCCCGCACCGCCATGGCAATTCTCATGACCTCGTCATCGTCGAAGCCCGCTTCGGTGGCAAACCGGCTGGCTGCTTGCTCGGCGCTGTCGACGGTCTCCAGCGTCGAATCTAACGTATAGGAGACCCGCTGTTCGGTCATGGCAAAGATATTATGACTGCGACTCTCAGATCCTGGATCTCCGCTGTTCTCCAATCCTGCCGGGCGGCAACATCTACCGTGCCGGATAATTGGCGGTTGCAGCGAATGCGGTAGTTTGCCCTTACGCCTCGGAAATGTCAACGCGCAGCCAATTTTGCACCTTCCCGGTACCCGTAGCGCCGGCGTCCCGCCGGCTGGGCGTCTCGCCCTTCGCGGTCAAATGTTTCGCCACAAGACAGCTCGCGGGCTTTGCCCGCCAATCGGGACGCGGGACGCCGGCGCTGCAAAGCTTCTGTGGATTCTTGCTCACCACTTGGGTATTCTCGAAAGCATGCTGACTTACTCGCTCACCGAACTGCTGGGCACTCCGGTGTTTGACACCGCCGGAAGCCGCTGCGGCAAAGTGCGAGAAGTAGCCCTGGTTCCCCAGGAGGATCGCGCCCGCATCGCCGTTCTGATCGTAAAGACGAGCAGCGGCGACCGTTTGCTGCCGTTCGTGTCCGTGACTTCGATGAACGGCGGAATTCGCGCCGACACCGCCACCGCCAGTTGGGCGCAGAGCGAGGGCGCGGAAGGGATGCTTCTGCTGGGACGCGACCTGCTCGATCAGCAGGTGATCGACGTATTCGGACGAAAGGTCGTCCGGGTCAACGACCTCGATCTTACTCAGGAGTCGATCGAGAATCGGCCCGTCCTGAAAGTAGGCTCGGTCGATGTGGGCCCGCGAGGCGCCGTCCGCCGTCTCCTGAAGGGAATGGTTCCCGTAGTCGCGTTACGCGCGCTCCTGCGGCAAATTCCTCCGCGAAGTATTCCCTGGGATTTCGTCGACCTGATCGAGACTGACCCGGCTCGCCGTGTAAAGCTGAAAATTTCTCACGAGCGGCTGGCCAGATTGCACCCCGCCGACATCGCCGACATCGTCGAAGATCTGGCTCCGGACGAGCGCGAGGCGGTGTTCGAAACCCTCGAAGGCGACATCGCCGCCGGAGCGTTGGAGGAAGTCGAGCCCAAAGTCCAGAAAGCCATCCTCGAATCGCTCGATTCAGATCGCGCCGCCGAGATCGTGGAGGAGATGGAGCCGGACGCTGCAGCCGATCTGCTTGCCGACCTGCCGGAAGAACGTACTTCGGAAATTCTCCTCGAAATGGAACCCCAGGACCGCAAGGAAATGGTCGAACTCCTGGAGTTCAAAGAGAACACCGCCGCGGGCAGAATGAATACGGAATACCTCGCGGTCAGCGTGAGCGCCATGGTGCGCGACGCAATCGACGCCCTGCGCAAATTCGAAGGCGGCGTGGAAACCGTCAGCACGATCTATTTGACCGATTCCCACGGAACTCTGGCCGGCGCCGTTCCCCTGGCCAAGATCGTCCTTGCTACCCCCGATACGGCCATGCTGTCGCTGACTCAGGAACCCCTGATTTCGACCCATGGCGGCGCTAAAGAAAAGGAAGTGGCGGAGCTGTTCGACAAGTACAACCTTTCAACTTTGCCGGTGGTCGACGACAACAAGAAGCTGACCGGCGTAATCACCTCCGACGACATCATCAGCATGCTCCGCGCAAATCTTTAAGATCGGTCGCTAGTCGACGGTCATTAGTCCTTAGTCCTTGGTCGTTAGTCCCTGGCCTTTTTGCCTGACTCGACTGAAGGGTTTGCCAACGACCAATGACCAACGGCCAATGACGGTCCCCGATTTCAACTACCCAGATTTCCGCTCTCCATTTATGCTGATCGGTCACTTCACCAATTAAGTGTTCGGCATGAACCTCTGGAAACGCTGGAAAATCCGGCTTCTGCTCTTCCTCGCTGTCGTGGGCCCGGGGTTCATCACCGCTAACGTGGACAACGATGCCGGCGGCATCTGGGTTTATTCCGCGGCCGGAGCCCAATTCGGGCACATGCTGCTTTGGACCATGATCCCGATCACGATTGCCTTGATCGTGGTGCAGGAGATCGCCGCACGCATGGGAGCGGTAACCGGCAAAGGCCTGAGCGACCTCATTCGCGAAGAGTTTGGATTCCGCGTTACTTTTCTGATGATGATCGGTCTCATCATCGTTAACTTCGGCAACGTGGTCACAGAATTCGCCGGAATCGCAGGCAGCCTGGAATTGTTTGGGCTCAACAAGTACTACACGGTTCCCATTTGCGCGGTCATCGTCTGGCTGATCGTGGTCAAGGGACAATACAAAACGGTTGAGAAAGTGTTTCTCGCGGCGTCTTTTTTTTACCTGACTTATATCGTCGCAGGATTTTTGGCCAAACCGGCGTGGCTGGAGGCGATCGAAGCCACCATCGTGCCGCCCCATAAAGAACTGTTTCTGCGCCAGGACTACCTTTACATGGTCATCGGCGTCGTGGGCACAACCATTGCGCCGTGGATGCAGTTTTATCTGCAAGCCTCCATCGTCGAGAAGGGAGTGACGCGCCGTCAATACAAAGCGTCGCGCCTCGATGTCGTCACCGGCTGCGTGTTCACCGATATCGTGGCCTGGTTCATCATCGTAGCCTGCGCGTCCACGCTGTACGTGCACGGCTACCACAACATCAGCGATGCCAAAGACGCCGCTCAGGCGCTGCATCCTCTGGCCGGGGATTACGCTTATATCCTTTTTGCCATGGGATTGTTCAACGCCTCGTTGTTTGCCGCATCGATTCTGCCGCTATCCACCGCATATGCGGTTTGCGAAGGCTTGGGTTTCGAATCGGGGCTGGGGAAGCGATTCAGTGAAGCACCGGTCTTCTACTGGCTGTACACCATCCTCATCGTGGCCGGTGCCGGCGTCATTCTCCTGCCGAATATTCCGCTGGTGAAGATTTCCATCCTCTCCCAGGTAGTGAACGGGATCGTGCTTCCGTTCGTGCTTGTCTTCATGTTGCTGCTGGTCAACAAAAAAGAATTAATGGGAGAGTACGTAAGCTCTCCTCTCTACAATATCGTGGCTTGGGCTACGACGGTCATCATGGTGGGATTGACCCTGGCCTGGTTCTGGACGCTGCGAAGCGGCTAGCAGAGCTGCATCCCGATCGAAGCAGCAGCTTCGCCCCTAAAATTTAGCCGTCCCTACGACGTCATGCTGAACGGCGTTCACCACGATGACGTCATCCTGAACGGCCGTCAGGCCGAGAAGGATCAGCGTGGAGCACCGCAGAGCCGCCCGACCTCAATGGTGGAAAGTGCATGGGTTCACTCATGCCCTTACGTCGCAAAAATAGCGCGCTTTAGCGCCTGCGGAGATTTGTTCGCCGGAAGCTATTCCGGTCCACGCCAGATCCTTCGCCCGGCTGAAGCCGAGCTCAGGGTGACGTCAAGTTCCAAAATTGTCTGTCACCACGACGTCATACTGAACGGCCGTCAGGCCGAGAAGGATCCAGCGTGGCGCACCACAGAGCCGCCGCAGTAAATGCGTCAGCGCCCACTAACCCATTTCCATATCCAGCCGCACCGCAGCTACAATCTAAAGTTCCTTTCGGAGAGCAATCGGCAAATGCCTGACCTCATTCAGCTGACGCAAGACGGCGACATCGCCATCATCACCATCAACAATCCGCCCGTAAATGCCATCAGCCCCGGCGTCCCCGAAGGCATCTTGCAGGCGATTCATCAGGTCGATGCCGACCCTTCCGTTAAAGCCGCCGTGGTTATCGGCGGCGGACGCACTTTCATCGCCGGAGCGGACATCAAGGAATTCACCAAAATGACCTCCGGCCAACAGAAAACCGGGCCCGGTTTGCTCCCCATGTTGCTGGAAGTAGAAAACTGTTCGAAGCCGGTGGTGATGGCAATTCACGGAACCGCTTTCGGCGGCGGCCTTGAGGTTGCGATGTCCGGACACTACCGGGTCGCCGTGCCCAGTGCGCTCATCGGACAGCCGGAAGTAAAGCTCGGCCTCATTCCCGGCGCCGGAGGTACGCAGCGCCTGCCGCGTCTCGCCGGTGTCGCCAAAGCAGTTGAAATGTGTACCGACGGAAATCCAGTCAAAGCCCCCGACGCCTTGAAGTCCGGCATCGTCGATCAACTGATCGAGGGTGATCTGTTGGCCGGGGCGGTAGCGTTTGCCCGAAAGATCGCAGCATCGCCTGCACCTAAGACTCGCGAACGCAACCAGAAACTGGGAACGGCTGAACAAAATGCCCCCATCTTCGCTGCCGCCCGCGAAACCGCTCGCAAAAAGCAGCGTAACCTCATCGGCTCCGCTCGCTGCTATCGACGCCATCGAAGCCGCGACCAGGTTGCCCTTCGAGCAAGGATGCGAAGTCGAAGCCAAGCTATTTATCGACTGCCTCTACTCTGATCAATCAAAGGCCCTGATTCATGTCTTCTTTGGGGAACGCGAAGTCGCCAAGGTCCCCGACATCCCTAAAGACACACCCGCGCTTCCGGTAAGTTCCGCCGCCGTCGTCGGAGCCGGAACCATGGGCGGCGGCATCGCCATGGTATTCGCCAACGCCGGCATTCCCGTCGTGCTCAAGGATTCCGACCAGGCCGCCCTCGACCGCGGGCTGGGGAATATCCGCAAAAACTATGCCACATCCGTTCAGCGCGGACGTTTCACCCAGGAATCCGTCGATGAACGTCTGAAGTTGATCAAGCCCACCCTGAGCTATGACGACTTCAGCCAGGCCGACATGGTGATCGAGGCCGTATTCGAGGGCATGGCCCTCAAGAAAGAGGTTTTCGCCGAACTCGATCGGGTTTGCAAACCGGGGGCAATTCTGGCCAGCAATACCTCCACTCTGAATATCGACGAGATCGCTTCCGCCACCTCGCGGCCTGATTTTGTCATTGGCACTCACTTCTTCAGTCCTGCCAATGTCATGCGCTTGTTAGAAATTGTTCGCGGCAAAGCCAGCAGCAAAGAAGTAGTTGCGACCATGATGCAGCTGGCAAAAAAGCTGGGCAAGGTTGGAGTCCTGGTCGGCAACTGCCGCGGCTTTGTCGGCAACCGCATGTTCCATCCTTACGTTCGTGAAGCCGTGTTTCTGGTGGAAGAAGGCGCCAGCGTAGAGGCCGTAGACCAGGCGCTGTACGACTTTGGCATGGCCATGGGACCGCTCGCCACCAATGACATGGCCGGACTCGATGTGGGCTGGCGTATCCGCAAGGAATACCGGCATCTTGAAAAACCCGGCATCCGCCAGGCCTTCGCCGGCGACAAGCTATGTGAGTTGGGCCGCTTCGGACAGAAAACCGGCTCCGGATGGTACAAGTACGACGAGAATCGTAAGCCCACTTCCGATCCCGAAGTCGCGGCTCTAACCAAACAATGGTCAGCCGCTGCCGGAATCGCGCAGCGCCAAATTTCGAATGAAGAAATTGTCGATCGTTGCATTTATGCCTTAGTCAATGAAGGCGCGCGGATTCTTGAAGAGCGCTACGCTTTGCGCGCCGTCGATATCGATATCATCTATATCAACGGTTACGGCTTCCCAGCCTATCGCGGAGGACCGATGTGGTACGCCGACACCGTCGGCCTGAAAAAAGTTTATGACCGCATCGTCGACTTTCAACAAACTCACGGCGAACTCTGGGAGCCCGCTCCGCTGTTGAAGAAACTAGCCGCCGAAGGCCGCACCTTCGCTGACTTCGACCGCCAGTCTTAATGCACAGATTTCCTTCGGGTACCCTAGCGTCCTTGGTGGTTAGGTTTTTAAAATCATTAACCACTAAAGACACTAAGGGACACGAAGGAAATTCGCCACCGATATGAGAGAAGCCGTAGTAGTAGCCAGCTCGCGCACCGGCCTTGCGAAGTCTTTTCGTGGCTCGTTCAACATGACCCGCCCCGAAGAACTGGCCGCCCACACCATCAGGGACGTTCTGCGGAAAACTCCTCAGCTGGATCCATCGGAAATCGAAGACGTGATCCTGGGTTGCGGCCAGCCTCATGGCGTGCAGGGCCACAACATCGCACGAGTGTCGGCACTGCATGCGGGTCTGCCGGTTTCGACAGCGGCCATCACCGTGAATCGCTTTTGCTCCTCCGGGCTGCAGGCAATCGCCATGGCCGCTCATCAGATCGTGATCGAAGGCGCCGAAGCCGCTATCGGCGGAGGAGTTGAAACCGTCAGCCTGATCGTGCGTGACAACGATCCCAGCCCCGCGCTCAAGCAAAAATATCCCGGAGTCTACATGGTGATGGGCGAGACCGCCGAAGTGGTCGCCAAGCGCTACCAGATCAGCCGCAGAGCCCAGGATGAATATTCGCTGATCAGCCAGCAACGCACCGCACGCGCCCAGCAGGAAGGTTTCTTCGCCGGCGAAATCGCTCCCATGAGAGTCACCCGGGCATTACTCGACAAAAAGACAGGCCAGGTAACCGGGACCGAGGCAGTTTGCTGTGATCGAGATGAGTGCAATCGTCCCGACTCGACTCTTGAAGGATTACTTTCTCTCAAGCCTTACTTCGACACTACCAGCGGCCAGGGTTCGGTCACGGCAGGGAATTCGTCGCAACTATCGGACGGCGCTTCCGCCACTCTTT
This sequence comes from Terriglobia bacterium, assembly GCA_963733545.1. Classification (GTDB taxonomy): domain Bacteria; phylum Acidobacteriota; class Terriglobia; order Terriglobales; family Acidobacteriaceae; genus JAIQFF01. Next base: position 522,510 of record CAVTDQ010000006.1, on the reverse strand, counting down.
TAATATCCCGGCAACGCGCCGACCAGCTTGGCGTCCCTTATAAACTCATCTTCCGAGGCTTCCAGATTGCCGGATGCGAACCCGATGAAATGGGCATCGGCCCCGTCTTTGCCGTGCCGAAATTATTGCAGCGCCAGGGCCTCAAAATCGAAGATATCGATCTATGGGAGCTCAACGAAGCTTTCGCTGTCCAGGTCATCTACTGTCGCGACCGCCTCGGCATTCCCATGGAAAAATTAAACGTGAACGGCGGATCCATTTCCATCGGCCATCCCTTCGGCATGACCGGCTCGCGCATGGTGGGCACCTTGGCTAATGAAATGGAACGCCGCAAATCTCGCTACGGTGTGGTTACCATGTGCGTAGGCGGAGGCCAGGGCGCCGCCGCCCTCTTCGAGCGCCCGGCTGGAAACTGAGAACGAGACTGACAACTGAATTTAAATGACCCAACCCAAACTCTCCGCGCAGCAAATCCGCAACTTTCTGCCCCGAGTTCCGTTCGCCACCCTGCTCGGAATCAAGCTCACTCCCGTCCATGGGGACGGCGTCACCATCGCCCAGAGGAACTGAGAACTGAGAACCGAGAACTGACAACTGAATTTAAATGACCCAACCCAAACTCTCCGCGCAGCAAATCCGCGACTTTCTGCCCCGCGTTCCGTTCGCCACCCTGCTCGGGATCAAGCTAACTCGCGTCCATGGGGACGGCGTCACCATCGAGTGTGCGTTGCGCGACGAACTCACCAACAGCGCCGGTGTTGCTCATGGAGGGGTAGCGGCCACCCTGGCTGATGCCGCGGTTGGCATCGCTCTGCAGCGCCACTTCGGTGGCAACCGTCCCATCACGACGGTGGAGATGAAGATCAATTATTTTCTTCCCGCCGTGAAAGGCCGCATCTACGCCCGGGCGCGTCTCATTCGCCTCGGCTCAACCCTCTGTGTCGGAAGCGTTGACCTTACCGATTCCCAAAGCAAGCAGTTAGGTACCGCACTCGTAACCTACATGCTGCTCGACGCTCGCAGATCCAAGCCTGGAAACCCAATGTCACCCTGAGCGAAGAGAGATCGTCCGCTTGCGGACGATCCCGATGAGTCGAAGGGCCCCTATAGGGGCATGGCTCAACTCAGGGGGCACTTGATTGGAGCTAGAATCCTTCGGACGGAAACACCACACGCCCATAGGGCAATTCGAAACCTATGCCACCGGTAATGATTGAAAATCTCGATGCCCTGAAAGATTTCATCGGCCGCGAGATAGCCACCACCGATTGGTTCGAGATCACTCAGGACCGAATTCGCCAGTTCGCTGAAGCCACCGAAGATCGCCAGTGGATTCATCTAGATCATGATCGAGCCAAACGCGAATCGCCCTACGCCGGGACCATCGCTCATGGTTTTCTGACGCTCTCTCTCCTGAGCCATTTTGCGAAGCACGCATTCCACATTCAACATGGCGTCGGCATGATCGTGAATTACGGATTGAACCGCGTCCGCTTTCCCGCTCCCGTACCAGCCAATTCCAAAATTCGTGCTCGTTTTACGCTGCAGTCTCTGCAGGACGTCGTTAACGCCAAGGAAGCTGTATTTTCAATCATCGTGGAGGTCGAAGGACAAATCAAACCCGGTTGCGTAGCGGACTGGATAGTACGTTTCTACCTCTGAAAGCACTTGCACCGCGGCCACGGCATTCTGCATAATCCGCTGACCAGTTGTGAACTTTCCCTTTTACCTTCGCTTTGGCACGGTTTCGATTCCGGCACATCCTTTCTTTGAGTGTCTCGCTTATACCGTCGGTTTCCGCGTCTATCTCGCGCTCCGCAAGCGTGAAGGAGATGTGATTTCGGGAGACATTCGCTGGTGGGTGATCGCGAGCGCGACTGTGGGTGCCGCGGCTGGAAGTAAGCTTCTGGGATTGATTGAGAATCCCTCGGCTTGGAGAACTCTCAATTCGGGCAAGACTATTGTGGGTGGTTTGGTCGGCGGATGGTTGGCTGTCGAATGGATCAAGGGCCACTTTAAAGTGAATACCGCTACCGGCGATCTGTTCGCGATACCACTGACTCTGGGAATTGCGATTGGCAGGGTCGGCTGCTTCTTGACCGGCTTGAGCGATCAAACTTCTGGCATCCCAACCACTCTACCTTGGGCAGTAGATTTCGGCGACGGCAAACCTCGCCATCCCACGCAAATTTACGAAATAGTATTTCTGCTGGCACTCGCAGTTCTGCTGTGGAGGATGATGCATGCTCCTCGCACGAACGGGGACGTGTTCAAAGCTTTCATGATCGCCTACATGAGCTGGCGATTTGTGATCGATTTCTGGAAGGAGAATGTCACTTTCTGGAACCTCTCCGTAATTCAGTGGACTTGCCTCGCAGTGTTACTGGCTTACGGTCCGCATCTTGTACGGGTGTTTAAAGCACTTATGCGATCGCGACGGACCAATATCCCGATCGATCAACGGCAGACCAACCTGACTCGAACCGAAGAGATTCGGGCTATAGCAACTGATTGAAAATCGGTAAGGGAGGCCGCTTGGCACCGCGCGTTCGACCATATCTGTACTACGACATTGCACTCTCCATCTGTCCGGAGTGTTACGAAAAAGTCGAAGGCAAAATTGTTTTTGAGGACGGCAATGTCTACCTGTTGAAGGCCTGCGCGAAGCATGGACCACAGCGCGTCCTCATCGCCGATGATGTGGATTATTATCGCCGATGCCGCGAAATATTCCTCAAGCCGCCGGAAATGCCGCAGCGTTACAACACCCCGGTTAAGTGGGGATGTCCTTACGACTGTGGTCTCTGCACCGACCATGAACAACACTCCTGCCTGTCACTGATCGAAATTAACGATCACTGCAATCTCACCTGCCCTATTTGCTATGCCGGGAGTGCACCGGGTCGAGCGTCCCGTTCGCTTGAAGTGATCAAACGCATGATTGATGCGGTAGTGCGAAACGAGGGCCACCCCGACGTTCTGCAGATTTCTGGTGGCGAACCCACTTTGCACCCCGATTTCTTTTCCATCCTCGATTACGCGAGGAAACAGCCCATCCGGCATTTAATGGTGAACACGAATGGGATTCGCATCGCGCAGGATGAAGATTTCGTAAAGAAGCTGCACGACGCCATGCCCGATGGCGAGGTCTACCTGCAATTCGATTCGTTCGAACGCGAACCGCTTTTGGAGCTTCGAGGAGCGGATCTGCGTCACACACGCGAGCGCGCTCTCGAGAACCTAAATCGCTATAACATCTCAACCACGCTAGTCGTCACTCTGAAGAAAGGTCTGAACGACGACGAGATCGGCAAGATCCTCGATTATGCGCTTACCCAGACTTGCGTACGCGGCGTCACGTTCCAGCCTATCCAAGCCGCTGGCCGGCTTGATAACTTTGACCCTGCAACCGACCGTCTGACACTTACTGAAGTGCGGCGCAAGATTCTCCAGCAGTCGACCGTTTTCCGCCCTGAGGATGTGTTACCTGTTCCTTGTCATCCCGACTGCCTTGCCATGGCGTATGCGCTCAAACTGAACGGGAAAGTTGTGCCTCTGACCAGAATGATCGATCCCCAGATCCTGATTGAGGCCGGACGCAACACAATCCTGTATGAGCAAGACGATGCCGTACGGGAGGGAATCTTCCGGCTATTCTCCACTAACCACTCTCCCAGTTCAGGAGCCCAGAGCCTGCGGGAGCTCTTGTGCTGTCTACCCCCAATCGGCGCCCCGCCCGAGCTAGGATATGACAATATTTTTCGAGTGCTCATTGTCCAGTTCATGGATGCTTATTCTTTCGATGTTCGCTCGGTAAAAAAGAGCTGCATCCACATCGCGCATCCAGATGGAAGGCTGATTCCATTCGATACCTATAATTTGTTTTACCGGGATGACCTCGAACGCACACGGTTAGCGTCGCTGCGGCGTGAAAGTAGGAAGGTCGCGAATGTCCGATGAATCGGAGATTACAGCGGTTTCAGTAGTCGTAGGGGCTCTCCTGGGACTCCTGTTGAGCGGGGCATGTCTGCTGATCGCTATCACTGTGGGTAGCGCCATTCACGGCCAGTCCGGCTGGATCTTTCTTGCGGTCAACGCTGCTCTTCTTGTGATCGCAGGCACGGTCGCATTCCGCAGCTATCGATATTCCGGAATTGCCCGAGGCGTGATCGTAGTTCTCGCATTAGCGTTTGCCTTGACTGGCTTGTGCGGAATGACTCTGTTGCGCTGAGGCATCAGCGCGCCGGCATCGCTTAGCTGAGTCTGCTGGGTATCCTTTTTGCTGTCGTGTATCATCCCTTCCGGGCGCACCAAACTTCCGCCAGGGAGACTCCCGAGGCTGATCATGAACGTTTCGCTTACACCCATTCGCTGTCTGTACCGGGCGGTTGATCTCTACGGCAATAAAATAGGCGTCGTTTCAGGCCCGAGTTCGTTCACCTATCGTGAGTTCGGAGAACGTTGCGAACGTCTGGCAGCCGGGCTTATATCCGAAGGCATCCGCCCCGGCGATCGGGTTGCCTACCTCAGCTTCAACAATCATCAGCTTCTCGAAGGATATTACGGGCCCCTGCTGGCGCGTGCCATCTCCATGCCTCTTAACGTTCGTCTCCAGCCCGCTGAATTGACCGCCATCCTGAATCACGCCAGCGCAGGTATGCTCGTGTTCGAGTCTGAATTTGCCCCGCTGGTGAAGGCGTTGCGAACCTCATGCCCGGGCATCCGGCGCTTCATTGCCATCGACCAGCCGGTGGCAGAAGCGGATATATTTGTCGAAGATCTGCTGGCGCGGGACCGACTGCCACGTCCTGATATTTTCGGATTTGACGAGAATGAAATCGCCGAGATCTTTTACACCAGCGGGAGTACTGGCACACCGAAGGGCGTGATGCTCTCGCATCGCACCCTCTACCTGCACGCGCTGGCCATATTGTCTTCTTTTCCTTGTCGGGACAGTGACGTCGAACTGCACACCATTCCGTTATTTCACGCCAACGGCTGGGGTCGTCCGCAAAGCGTCACCATGAAGGGATCGCGACACGTCATGGTCCGCCGCTTCGAGCCTGCCTCCGTCCTCCGCCTGATTCAGGAGCAAAGAGCCACCGCCATGACTCTCGTTCCCACCATGGCGAACGCGCTGCTCAACTGTCCGGAACTCGGTAAGTTCGATACCTCCAGCATGAGGATGATCACCACCGGGGGCGCGGCATCATCCCCGGAGCTGATTGCGCGCCTCGAGCAGGCCTTTCATTGCGAGGTTTGTTCCGGCTATGGGCTGACCGAAACTACGCCTGTCATCAACACCGCCCAGATGAAAAGCACGGTAGTGTGTGCCGACGAGACCGAGCGCCTGACCCGGCTGGCCTCAGCCGGCTGGCCCCTGGTCGGCTCCGAAGTTCACGTGGTCGATGCCGAGATGCGGGATGTGCCCCGCGACATGGAAACTGTGGGCGAGGTTGCGGTCCGCGGCGACAACGTGATGGACGGCTACTATCGCGATCCGGATGCCACCAAAGCCGCAATCGTTAACGGCTGGCTCCGCAGCGGCGACATGGCGGTCTGGGACGATGAGAACTACATCCACATTGTCGATCGCAAGAAAGACATCATCATCAGCGGCGGCGAAAATATTTCCTCTATCGAGGTTGAGAAAGCCATCTTCGCCCATCCGTCGGTTTTGGAGTGCGCAGTTGTGTCCGCTCCTGATCCGCAATGGGGTGAGATTCCCGTCGCCATCGTCGTTCTCAAACCCGGCCAGCAACTCAACCAGGAAGAGTTGCTGCTATCTCTCAAGCCCCGCATCGCTAAATTCAAAATGCCGAGGATGGTCCGGTTCGTGGACGGCCCGCTGCCAAAAACCGGCACAGGAAAAATGCTGAAACGCGAGCTGCGCGAAACCTTCTGGCGCGGCAAAACCACTCGCGTCCAGGGCTAAACCATCCCCCATCATCGCCTCGAAGAATTGGGTTCTCCGCGTCCTTTGCGGCCTTCCTTCGCGATTTTTGCGGTATAAGCTTTTGAGCACAAAACGCGCAAACCCGCGAAGCACTGGCATCGAACATTCCAGGTCGCGTATATTGGACGCCTTCACCGGCCCATGACTGAAGTCTCCGCCAAAACCATCGTCATCCGCGACCTGCAAAGCTTCGCTGACCTCGAGCAAGCCGAGGCCGTCGAGCGGGAAGTCTGGGTGCTCGCCGATCGTGACGTGATGCCGCTGGCCTTGATGATTGCCACTAAAGAGGCGGGAAGCATCTGGCTGGGCGCTTTCGACGGCCCGAAGCTGGCTGGATTCGCCTTTGGTTTTCTGGCCATGGAGTCCGGACAACTTACCGTTCACTCCCACATGCTGGCCGTGCGTGCACCCTATCGCGACCTCGATCTCGGCTACAAACTGAAACTGGCACAGCGTGAGCGCGCCCTGGCCATGCGTATCCCCGAGATGACCTGGACCTTCGATCCCCTGCAAAGCAGAAATGCTCACCTCAACTTCGGCAAACTGGGTGTGGTCTCGGACTCCTACAAGATCGATTTCTACGGACCGGAAACTTCCAGCATCCTGCATCAGAACGGCACCGATCGTCTGTGGGTAAGGTGGCCTCTGGCCAGCCGTCGTGTTCGCGACCGCTTGCAGGGCAAGGACTATCGCCCCGAAGTGCTGGACGCATTTTCACGTTTGCAGCCCCTGGTACAGTTCAACGGCGACGGCAAACCGTTGCGCAATGATCTTTCCGAAGCGCTGCAGCGGCAACGCATCGCCATCCAGATACCCAGCGACATCGGCAGCCTCGAGCAAAAAGATCCAGCCCTGGCCCGGGAGTGGCGCGAAGCCACTCGATGGGCATTCACTGAAGCCCTGCGTGCCGGATTCTTTGTTGCCGAATTCGCCCGCACAATTCGCGGCAAGCAAGGCCCGGGCAATTATCTGCTGGAGAAGGGAAGCGTCTCGGAATACGTCCCCGAACTCCAAAGAAAGCCCGACCGCTAAATGTAGGAGCGAGCGCCTCGCTCGGGCGGAGGCCCTTCCTGGCGCTGTCGCAGGGGGGAACTGAAATTGGAACCATTCATGGCGCTGCCGCACGAGCGAGGACGCTCGCGCCCACATTGATCCGCTGAATATGACGCCCGCTAATCCCATCCTGCTTTACGACGGCGTATGCGGGCTCTGCAATCGACTGGTACAGTTTGTTCTGAAGCGTGACGCCTCAGGGATTTTTCGCTTTGCTGCTTTGCAAAGCAATTACGCAGCGAAAATCCTGCAGGTCCATCATCTCGACCCTCAGGACCTGAACACCGTCTATGTCGTCGACGGCGAACAATTGTTCACAAGCTCCGACGCGGTCATATTTGTCTTGCGTCGCCTTGGTGGTCTCTGGAAGGTCGTGGCCTCCGCGCTACGCATTTTCCTAAATCGTTACGCGACTGGGGATACAAACTTGTAGCCAGCAATCGCTACCGCATCTTCGGAAAATACAAAGCCTGCCCCCTGCCGCAAAAGAAATACGAGAACAGATTTCTGAATCTCTAACCACTTGTCATCCTGAGCGAAGAGGCTGCTTCGCAAAGCGAAGCAACCTCGCAGTCGAAGGACCCCTATAGTTTTCACAAAACTCGAAGATTAGGGGATTTTACTAGCGCCCGAGGCAATGGCAGACATTCCCCTTCCTGCCTTGTAGAATCTGCAATGCGCTTTCCGCAAGATCAACCGAACGGGGTCTCGAATGCCAGAAAAGCCGCCCGACGTAACCGTCAACATCGATTCCATCCTCCACGAAGACCGGAAATTTGAGTGCCCGGAGGAGTTTCGCCGGCAGGCGCACATCAGCAGCCTCGAAGAATACGAGCGCATCTACCGCGAATCCGTCGAGGAACCGGAAAAATTCTGGGCGGGAATCGCGAGCCAGCTGCACTGGTTCAAGAAATGGGACAAGGTGCTGGAATGGAAAGTTCCCTGGGCAAAATGGTTCGTCGGCGGCCAGCTCAATGTTTCCTACAACTGTCTCGACCGCCATGTTGAAACCGAGCGCAAGAATAAGACTGCACTGATCTGGGAGAGCGAACCCGGCGAGGTTCGAACCCTTACTTACGAGCAACTGCATCGCGAGGTCAAAAAATTTGCCAACGTCCTTAAATCGCTGGGCGTAAAAAAAGGCGACCGGGTCGCAATTTATATGGGTATGACCCCCGAGTTGCCCATCGCCATGCTGGCCTGCGCCCGCATCGGCGCGCCGCACACCGTCATCTTCGGTGGATTCTCCGCCAACGCCCTCATCGATCGGATTCACGACTCCCAGGCGGTTGCAGTCATCACCCAGGACGGATCTTACCGCCGCGGCGCCGAAGTCAAACTTTTCCCCGCCGTCGAAGAAGCGCTCAAGTCGTGTCCATCGGTGAAGCACGCCGTGGTTTACCAACGCACTGGAACAACAATCAATATGCGGGACGGCCGGGATCATTGGTGGCACGAGTTGATGGCGAAAGCATCCGACGATTGTCCCGCTGAGCCGCTCGATGCCGAGCACCCGCTTTACATCCTTTACACCTCGGGAACCACCGGTAAGCCAAAAGGCGTGGTGCACACCACCGGCGGCTATTCAGTCGGCACCTACATCACCATGAAGTGGATCTTCGACATCAAGGAAGAAGATATTTACTGGTGCTCCGCCGACATCGGCTGGGTCACGGGCCACAGTTACATCGTTTACGGACCTTTGCTGAACGGCACTACTTGCGTCATGTACGAAGGCGCGCCCAACTTCCCCGAGCCCGACCGTTTCTGGGACATCATCGACCGTCACAAGGTCAGCATCTTCTACACCGCCCCAACCGCAATTCGAACCTTCACCAAATGGGGCGATGAGTGGCCGAAGAAACACAAACTCGACAGCCTGCGTCTGCTGGGCACTGTTGGCGAGCCCATTAATCCCGAAGCATGGATGTGGTATCGCGAGCTGATTGGCCACAACCGCTGTCCCATCGTCGATACCTGGTGGCAAACCGAAACCGGGCACATCATGCTCAGCCCCATCCCGGGCGCCATCGCTACTAAGCCGGGATCGGCGACGCGGCCATTTCCTGGCGTCGTGCCTGAGGTTGTCACCATGGAGGGCAAGCCCGTTCCCGAGGGCTCCGGCGGTTATCTGGTGCTGAAGCAGCCCTGGCCGGGAATGTTGCGCACCATCTACGGCGATCCGGATCGTTATGTGCAGCAGTACTGGTCGCAAATTCCGGGCATGTATTTCACCGGCGACGGCGCCCGCAAAGACAAAGACGGCTACTTCTGGGTCATGGGACGAGTCGACGATGTAATCAACGTCTCCGGCCATCGCCTCAGCACCATGGAGGTAGAATCCGCGCTGGTAGCCCACCCCGCCGTCGCCGAGGCCGCGGTGGTGGCGCGCCCCGATGAAATCAAGGGACAGGCCATCTCGGCATTTGTCACCCTGGACCACGGAAGAAAGCCAACCCCGGAGCTGAAAGACGAACTGCGAAAATGGGTGGCCAAAGAGATCGGCGCCATGGCCAAGCCCGATGACATCCGCTTCACCGACATGCTGCCTAAAACTCGCAGCGGAAAAATTATGCGCCGGCTCTTGCGGGAGCTGGCCAGCAGCGGAGACGTGAAAGGCGACACCACCACCCTGGAAGATTTCGGAGTTATCGCCCGGCTAAAGGAAACCGAAGAGTCTTAATGGAGGACGAGCGTCCTCGCCCGTCGAGCGATGCTCTGGGCCATACGGACGAGGACGCCCGTCCTTCATTTATTTTTATATGCGCGCTACGAAATTTGAATTCGAGCAACGCTTCTGGGTGATTGGCGCCCTCATCTTCGTGGCATTCAGCCTGGGCGCCATCGATCACGTAAATTTCGCCGTCGGTTTGCTGCACTGGATCGCACCTGCGATCGATCCCGACAGCGCACGCGGAAACTTCTGGCTGCGTTTCATCTTCGCTGGCGGCGCTCTTCTGATTTTTAAATCTGCAGCGCTCCGCACCTGGGCCACGGCTTATCTGCGCACCGAAGTGGTTCACGACGTCAGCCAGCATTCGGAATCCCTGGTCGCCGACGGCCCTTATCGTTATGTTCGCAATCCGCTGTATCTGGCGAATCTGCCCATGATGGCTGGAATCGGAGTGATGGCCAGCCGCCTGGGCTGGCTGTTCCTGGTCGTTTCCATGTTGATTTTTGTCTACCGCCTGATTCTTCGGGAAGAGGATGGCCTCAAACAAACCCAGGGCGATTCTTACCGCGCCTACTTGAAAGCCGTCCCCCGATTATGGCCATCGCTTTCCCCAAAAGTTCCATCGGGCGGGGGCCAACCCCACTGGGGTCAAGCCATCGCCGGAGAGATGATCTTCTGGCTTTTTGGTGTGGCCATACTCTGCTTCGCCATCACGCTAAACATCAAGCTGACAGGGATCGTCTTCGCCGTCAGCTTTGCATTCTATTTTCTGGTGGTGGTGCCGCTGGTAAAGAAACGTAGAACCGGAGCAGGAATCTGATGTCGTAGCGGGTTGTGATGTCGCAGCATTTTGACGTCCTGAAATCTGATTCGTGGGAAGTTGACGTCATCCTGAAGGACGAAGTCCGAAGGACCTCAGTCTCCAAAACACTCGCCCCGAACGAACCCCCCAGGCCCTATTCGCCCGCGCCCATCATCAGAATCGGTGTGGTAGGCGAGGACGAACCCTGCTCAGGCTCCACCGTAATCGCGAAAGCCTTCGCTTGCACCGCAGGCGGTAATTTCGGTTCGACTACGGTCGCGCTGCCTCGGGCATCGGGTTTAAATGTCCCCGCGGGAATCGGCGCTCCATCCACCGGGATCAGCCACAGCTCGTAAGCTTTCTCAGGCGGCAACGCCGGCATATTGCTGGCCAGGAAAATGAGACTCGAACGGTCCTTCACATAGATCGCCTTGCCCTGCGGTTGCGGCGGAGCCTTCGCCGCCACCAGCGTCACCCGCAAAGCGTCAGTCGAAGTCAGGGTTGAAACCACTTCACGAGCCCGCTCCAGCTGAGCCTGCTGCTGTGATGATTGATCCTGTAAACGAGCTACGCTGCTGCGCCATGCGATCGCTCTGCTTCCAGAAGAAGCCCGCAAGCAGCAACATTGCGACAGCAGCCAGCCACGGCAGCACATTCCAGGCTGACCCCCGGCCCGATGATGAATGTTGCGGTGAGGCCTGTTGCGCTCGCGGCTCCTTGGCAATCGCTTTGAGCAACCGTTCCCGCGAGCGTTGCGGCGCCGCTGGTCCGCCAGTCGATAGCGCCAGCAACGCCATATCACCGCGCAGGCGTTCTAATTCGCGGCGGCAGGCGAAGCATCCTTCCAGATGCTTTTCCAGCGCAACCCGCTCTTCGCCCTGCAGTGTTCCCAGAGCCAGAAGCGCGAGATCGTCAGCGAATTGTTCGTGTGCGCTCATACTTCAAATGCCTTACGCAGAGCCTGCAATCCGGTCCGGATGCGGGTCTTGATCGTACCCAGCGGCTCTCCCATCTTGGCCGCAATTTCCGTATGCGTCAGCCCTTCGAAGTAGGCCATCTCCAGGGCACTACGCTGCGGAGATGACATACCACCCAGAGCCCCTCGCACCGTTTCCATGGCCCGCGCCCGCTCCGCCGCGCCTGCCATGTCGGGCTCCACCGAAAGCACCACATCGGCAATGTCCGTTGCTGGACGCCGTTTGCGCAGATTATCAATGGCTCGGTTCCGCGTGATTACTCCCAGCCACGCTCCTAAATTCCCCCGGCTCGAGTCAAACGCTCCAGGATTGCGCCACAACTGCATAAACACTTCCTGCAGCACATCTTCGGCAGCCCCGGTATCGTTCAGTACTCGTAATGCCACCGCATACACCAGGGAGGAATAGCGATCGTAGAGCGCTGCCATAGCACTCTCGTCACCCGAGCGAATCCCCCAAACCAGCGAGACGTCGCTCCTTCCTCCTTGTAGTTCAGAACCTGGCAAACGGCTATCTCATCCTTTCAAAAGTACGGTTCATCAGCCCGTAGCGGATTGCTGCCGCACGGATTACTTTGCGCGTACACGCTTGTGATGCCAAGCGGTTACCAGCAGCTACTTCGATGCAAATGGGGGAACCTGCGCCGCAAAACCTCGCAAAACTTGTGGATCGAGTAGATCGTTTGGTCGCGGGCGACCCGCCCGCGAAAATTTGGTTTTGTCCTTACTGGTTCCGCATCGCCAGCTGCCGTTCCTCCGGCGTCATCTGCTTCCACAGGACCTCCAGGTCGCGCTGCACCCGCGAATTGCCCGGGTCTCCATGCAGCGCCTGCGCGAACCATCGGTAGGCGGACGGCAGATCTCGTCCAACGCAGTGCCCGGTTGCGTACATCGCCCCGAGCATGGTCTGAGCCCTGGGGTTCGATTGCCGCGCCGCGATTTGCAGATTTCGCTGGGCCCGCGCGCAATCTGGCGCCACCCCGCGCCCGTAAAGATAACGCTCTCCATCTGCAACCAGCTTGTCCTCGAAAGTGTCAGGAGGCACGCTAGGCGCCGGCTTGGGACCAACCGTTTTTACGGCTGCCGGCCCGGCAGTTGTTGGCGTCGCAGTTTCGGGCCGCATCTGTTTTCGAGTTTCATTGGCAGCAGTTTCGGGAGGAGCCTGCGGACTGGCAGCCGGGAGCTTCCCCACGGCTTCTCCTGAAGTCGCCTCAGTCGCGGGTATCGCCTGATCACCGGCTTTACCGCCGGCAGCATTTGCAGCGTCGGGAGCGGTCGATGACGGGTCCGCCGAGATAGCTTCTCCGGCCTTCGACTGCGATTCCGGAGGCGCCGGGTTTGCGGTCGGTTCCGCTGGCGCAGGCGCCGCTGTAGGTGCCGGATCAGGAGGAGGGGGGACGGGACTGGCTGCGGTTTTATTCGCAGTAGACTTGAAGACGTAACCCGCCCAGGGATAGCCATCACGCTGCCACTGCCACGCCAGGACGCCAGCGCTCACCGCTAACAGCAGAAGCGCAAAATACAATCGGCCGTGACCGCGAGGCGGATTGGGATCGTCCTCGAGCAGGTAATCAAGATCGCCGGTTCTCTCATCCCCCAGGCCCAGAAACGAAGGACCGCTCACCGGCGCTCTGGATCGGTCTCTCCCGCCGTCTGTCCGAACCGCCACTGGTGGCGCTCCCAGCGGGGCGCCGCACATGCCGCAAAAGCGGTACTGCGGATTATTCTCCTGGCCGCATTGAACGCATCGCGCTGTCATGGCAGTCGGCATCACTATACTAATATCAGATGCAAATTCGGCATGTTGCTTTGCTACGCCGCTCGACCGTGAGAGGCGGACCAGGGCGAGGCGGTCTTTCTTGTCGTCTTAATCGGCCTTCCAAAACGACGCCTTCTGCATACCAATCCAAAGCGTCAATTCAAACCCTTAATCAAACCGTTGATTCAAACCTCAATTCATCTTGTTATTCGGAAGCCACATTCAGCGCCGAGGAATCTGCTTTCTGCCGCAGCGTAACAGCAGATTCTTCGCCCTAAGTGCCGCGCTTCGGAATGACAATCGTCATGACAAACAAATATGCAGGGCAATCCAACGCACCACCAAACCTCCACAACCTTTACACTTCGCTCTACAGCGTGTTACCTTAAATGCACGTTACGATCAAATTGAAACTAGAAGACAGGAGCGCACTAGGTTAGTGCTAGCCAGAGAGCAAAAGAAATCCCTCATCGACCAGTACGGCACGCATCCCACCGATACGGGCAGCCCCGAAGTCCAAATCGCGTTGCTTAGCGAACGGATTGGCCAATTGACGGATCACTTCAAAACGCACCAGAAGGACCACGGTTCACGCCGCGGTCTTCTCATGCTGGTCAGCAAGCGGCGTCGCCTGCTTGACTACCTCAAGGTTTACGATTCCGAGCGTTACAAGACGGTTGTGCATAAGCTGGGCCTGCGCAAGTAGGTTTCTGCGGGGCCGTTCCCGGCTCGGGGTGTACTTTGCCGGACCACCATCGGAATCACTGGGCCGTTGCGCAGACGGCATTCACGAAATTAGAAAAAAAGGCCGCGAACGGTGTGGTTCCGGCCATCCAGAACGCTACTGGCTCTTGCCCATCAACCGTGCAGCCTCTCCAAATGGACGCGCGCGTGTCCTCCTGCCAAAAGGAAATAACTCATGAAACAAGAAGTATCTGTTGAACTTGCCGGCGGTAAAACTATCTCTTTTGAAACTGGAAAATTAGCCAAACAGGCGCACGGATCGGTTGTAGTACGCATCGGCGACAACGTCGTTCTCGCCACCGCCACCGCCAATCCTGATCCCCGAGAAGGAATCGATTTCTTTCCCCTGACCGTTGACTACCGCGAATACACTTACGCCGGCGGACGCATTCCCGGCGGCTTCATCAAGCGCGAAGGCCGTCCCAGCGAGCGTGAAATCCTCACCAGTCGCCAGATTGACCGCCCCGTGCGACCCATGTTCACGGACGGTTTCAAGTGTGAAACTCAGGTCATCGCCTTCGTTCTTTCCGCCGACACCGAAAACGACCCCGACGTCGCCGGAATTAACGGCGCATCGGCCGCGCTCACCATCTCCGACATTCCCTTCGAAGGACCCATCGGCGCGGTTCGCGTCGGCCTGGTCAATGGCGCATTCATCATCAACCCGACTTACAGCGAGATGCGCGACAGTCTGCTGAACATCATGGTGGTTGGCACTTCTGATGGCATCGTCATGATCGAATCCGGCGCCAAGGAAGTGAAAGAAGAGACCGTCGTCGACGCCATCGAATTCGCTCACACCGAAATCAAAAAGATTTGTGCTGGCATCAACGAACTGCGGCAAAAAGCAGGGAAGCCCAAGCGGCAGGTCACACCTCCTGAATTCGACCAGTCCTACTTTGACGACCTGAAGAAACGCGCTGGTGCTGACCTCACCGACCGGCTCGACACAGAGAAGCACCCCAAGGCCGAGAGTTACAGCCTGGTTCGGGAACTCAAGAAGCAGTTGCAGTCAGCCATTCCCGAAGACGACGAAGCCGCACAGAAGAAGTTCAAGACATACTTCGAAACTCTCCGCGAGCGTATTTTCCGCGAGCAGGTCATCAAGCAGAAGCGCCGTCCAGACGGCCGCGCTTTCGACCAGATTCGCGACATCTGGATCGAAGTCGGGGTGCTGCCCCGTACTCACGGATCCGCCATCTTCACCCGTGGCGAAACCCAGGCATTGGTCACCACCACCTTGGGCACCAGCGACGACATGCAGCGCCTCGAAGTCTTCGAAGGCGAAGCTAAAAAACGCTTCATGCTGCACTATAACTTTCCGCCGTTCTCGGTTGGAGAAGTTGCATTTCTTCGCGGCGCAGGCCGCCGCGAAATCGGCCACGGCGCACTGGCGGAACGTTCCATCGCGAACGTCCTGCCGGGCGAAGACGTCTGGCCCTATGCCATGCGCGTCGTCTCCGACATTCTTGAGTCCAATGGTTCTTCGTCCATGGCCTCGGTCTGCGGAGCTTCACTGTCTCTGATGGACGCAGGCGTTCCCCTCAAGTCTCCGGTCGCAGGCGTGGCCATGGGCCTGGTTAAGGAAGGCGATGACTACGCCATCCTGACCGACATCGCCGGCGCCGAAGACCACTACGGCGACATGGATTTCAAAGTTGCCGGCACTAAAGACGGCATCACCGCCCTGCAGATGGACATCAAGGTCGGCGGCATCACCGCGCAGATCATGCGCGAAGCCATGGCCCAGGCCCAGCGCGGACGCCTCTACATTCTCGATAAAATGAACGCGGTCATCTCCGCGCCGCGCGAAAAGGTTTCATCCTTCGCGCCGCGTATCTACACCCTGCAGATTCCGGTCGACAAGATTCGCGACGTCATCGGGCCCGGCGGCAAGATGATTCGCAGCATCATCGAGCGCACCGGCGTAAAGATCGACGTAGAAGATTCGGGCAAGATCAACGTCGCCTCGAACGACGAGGCGTCGGCAGCTAAGGCCCTGCAGATTATCGGAGACCTCACAGCCACAGCCGAAATTGGCAAGACCTACCTCGGCACCGTCACCCGCTTGGCTGACTTCGGCGCTTTCGTCGAAATAATCCCCGGCACCGACGGCCTCCTGCACATCAGCGAAGTCGCGGAGCACCGCATCAAAGACGTTCGCGACGAACTGAAAGAAGGCGATCAGGTCTTGGTAAAAGTGCTGGCTGTCGAAGGCAATCGCATCCGCTTGTCGCGCAAAGCCATCCTCAAGGAGCAGCGTGCCAAGATGGGCGGCGGCGAACTTCCCCCGGAAAACGGTGGAGGCGAGGGCGGCGGCGACGGTGAATCCGCCCATGCCCCGGCGTTAACCATCGAAGGCGGCGCCGATTTCGCCGACGACGAACCCAACTTCAACCGCGACGCCCCCGTAGCCGGAGGCGCTGCGCCAAGTGAACGAGGCCCGGAACGCAGCGGAGATCGCCCAGATCGTGGCGGCGACCGCGGACGTCGTCCCGGTGGTGGCGGTGGTGGCCGAGGACGAGGCCGAGGTGGCCCTGGCCGCGGCGGTCGCGGAGGTTTCGGCGGCGGCGGTGGCGGCGGCCGTCACTAACCTGAATCTCTTGGATTGTCTGGGTTGGAATTGTGTGGTCGCGGGCGACTCGCCCGCGGTTTTCGATATTTAGCGATAGAATGCCGCGATGAGTATCGCGGCTTTTCTATTGCCAGCCGCATGAACGCAGCCCAAGTTACAACACTCGGCAAAACCACAACCGCAAGCGTATCCTGACGATCATGGACAAGAAAGAAATCGAGTCCCCAAAGCTCACCGCCAGATTTCTCATCTGGATCACCGGATTCATGATCGTGCTATTCGCCCTGATCGCTCACTTTGTGTGGAGGATTTTTTAATCAGCGGCTGCTCAGCAGCCGGGTGGCCCACTCAAGCCCGCTTTTGGCTTGAGTGGGGATCTTCGGACCTCCATAACTCTGTCATCCCGACCGGAACAGGTCATCGCAAAGCGATGATCTGTGGAGCGGAGGGACCTTGAGTTGGCTTGCGCAATTGTTGCTACTAACAATTGGAGACAAGGGGACGCGTGGCGATCGAGGTTGGGTGGACGCCACAAAAAGAAGCGGGAGGCGGACTTATCCAGCGGTAGAACTGTTCAAGCTCAATATCGCTCGTTCAATACTGCCCGTACCGCCCCCGTACCGAATCCAGCAACTTCCGCGAGTCATACCCCACGCCGTCTTTGAACACAATTTCGACATTTTCAACATCCGAAATTTGTTTCGATGGATCGCCTTTGATCACCACCAGATCGGCGTTCTTTCCCACCGCTATTGAGCCGATATGTTTCTCTTTACCCAGGTAAACCGCGCCGTTAAGGGTGGCAATCTTGATGGCCTCTACTGGCGAAAATCCAGCTTCGACCAGTAATTCAATCTCTCGCTGGTCTCCAAATCCTGGGAGCACATCGCCGCGGCCCGTGGGATCGGGACCGGCCAGCAGCAGTCCTCCTGCAGCGACGAAAGCTCGCTCCAGGGCCAGGTCATGCTTCCAAAGCAGCTCGGGATCAATCCTCGGAGCCGATGTTCGCGGTTGTCGTAGCAGGAAAAATTGCTCACGCGCTTCCGGACTCATCGCGTCGAGGGCCTGCTGCCGCAGCGGCGGACGTCCACCTCCCAAGTCTCCTTCGAATACCGGCAGGGTTGATGTGATAGCCACGTGCTGGCTGACCAGAAGAGTGATCAGGTCTTTTGCATCGGCACTGCCCGCGTCCATTCGCGCCAGGGTTTCATCGCCCGCGCTCTGGCTGCATAAGTCGGGCTTCTTGTCGCTGTCAAGCTGCGTGTTCACGAAGAAGCCATGCTCGAGATCATCGATACCAAGCTCCGCAGCCTCCTTGTATGTCACCGAGCAGAGATGTCCCGTCACTTTGATTCCGCGTTTGTGTGCCGCATCAATCGCCGCTTTCAGTTCAGCGCGGGTGATGTTCATGTAGGCCTTGAATGAGGTGACCCCACGATCGGCCCAATACTCTACCGTCTGCCGTGCGTCGTCAGGCCCCGTCAGGTGCGGCATCTGGAGAAAATAACTCTCACTCCCTTCAAGGTATGGTCCGGTGACATCGATATGCGGTCCCACGAGTTTGCCCGCGTCGATGTCGCGCTTCAAATTCAAATCTGCATAAGTCTCAACGCTGCCGGTCGTGCGCATGGTGGTGACGCCGTTGGCAAGATACAGACGCGGCGCCGAGAAAGTCATCTGGGTAACGAGGATAGGGTCGTCAGAGTGTCGCCGGGCGTCGAGATTCGGTCGCGCAATGTAAAACAGGTGATCGTGCATTCCGACAATGCCCGGCATTACGGTGTAACCGTGCAGGTCGAGCACCGCTGTGGTCTTGTCCGCCCCGAGGTCCCCGCCCTTCTGGATCGCCATAATCTTGCCGCCGTCGATCACGACATTCTGATCTTCGACCGCCGGTGCTCCAGTGCCGTCGATGATGCGCACGTGCGTGAGAACCACTTTGCCGGAGTTCACACGGACGAACTCCTGGACGGCCTTCGAGAGTTCAGAGCTTTGAGCGTGAACAGCGAGAGAGGCGAACAAAAGCATCAAGACCGACGACAAAATACACGATGGCATGAAAGTGCTCCGGAGAACGGAAAACATTGTACGCGAGCGAGTATCCGTCGGCGCCACTTCACGGAGGGTGCCCCGTCCAAACCCAGCTTGGGCGGGGGTTTTGACCGTGAATAACCGTTCAAGCCGATATAGATGGATATTAGCCCCTCGGGTGAGCTTGGACGGGGCACCCGCGCCGGTTGTATTCCACCAAAATTGAGTCGGCCCCACCGTTCAATTTTATCCTGGCGTCCTATTGCACGCTCGTAATCTCGACACCTTCAGCCTCGCCGAATACGATCGCCCGGTCGCGAGTCGCGTTTCCGGAGATGGCGATGGCATATCCAACACTGGCTTTTGCATCGAGACTGATCTCAATTGTTGTCCTGCTCATGGTCGGCTCATCCCGGTCGTCCTCTGCGTTTCCGGTTGCGGCCAAATCTGCACCTAAGCCCTCTGCCTGCGCAGTTTCCGATCCGGGCATTGACGAGGGCTCCGACCTCACGGCGGTTATGGTTTACAAAGCGGCCATCCGACAACTCTTTCGGGAAAATAAATTCGCTGACCTCGATTGCATCGCCGATAACGTTCGAAGCGGCAAGTCCCGTTTTGCCGGCGGCCGCTGGAAATTGAATGTGCTCTATTGGGCTATCGAGGAACCGGAAGGTCATGCCACCGAAGAAGACTGGAAGGCGCATCTCAAGATTCTTAACCATTGGGTGGCAGCGAAACCCCGGTCCATTACCGCCCGGATCGCCCTTGCGGACGCCTACACCTCCTATGCCTGGAACGCGCGCGGCTCCGGATACTCCGACACCGTGACCGAGAGTGGATGGAAGCTGTTCGCTCAACGCATCGGAAAAGCCAAAGAGATTCTGGAACAGGCCTCCAAGCTCAGCGATAAATGTCCGCAGTGGTACGCGGTCATGCAGAAAGTGGCGTTGGCCGAGGGATGGGATCTGGACAAGGCCACGGCCCTGCTTGAGCAAGCGGTCGCCTCCGAGCCTGATTATTACTACTATTACCGCAACCACGCGAATTACCTGAAGCCGCAGTGGAACGGTGCGGAAGGTGACGCTGAAACATTTGCCCGGCAGGCTGCGGATCGCGTGGGCGGCGCGAAAGGCGACATCCTCTACTTTCAGATCGCAAACGAACTGATCTGCCACTGCGGTGTCGAGACCAATTTAAAACTGATGTCGTGGAAACGCATTCAGAAGGGTGTGGCTGAACTGGAAAAACAGAACGGATCGTCGGACACCAACCTCAATCTTCTTGCTTATATGGCGATTAAAGAAAACGACGCCGTTGTCGCGCACAACCTTTTCTCGCGACTTTCCGACAACTGGGACGAGGATACTTGGAAAACCAGACGGTACTTCAACTACTGCAAAGATTGGGCGGAGCAGACCGCCGCTTACCTGGGAACTCCTGGACAGCAGATTTTTCAGGCTGCTCAAACTAACTTCGCTGATGCAATTCAGCAGTGTGCTCAGACCGGAGACGGCGACGTGACCAAATTCGCCTTGTTCTTGACCCTGCAAGCAAACGGTATAGTGGATGGTGTTACGCCACTTCCTCAGACTAAAGTTGGCCTGTGTCTGATGAAGCTGAAGGGCGAACCCTTGCCCGCACCCCCCTACGCCCCGTACACGTTCAAGTTGAATATCGATCCGGCGGCGGTGATCAGAGCCTCCACCCGATAAACCACCACAAACTCAGCGGGTGCCCCGTCCAAGCTCCGCTTGGGCGGGGGTTTTGACTTGACGTAAACGTCGAACCGATAGAACTCGAACCGATAGATGGATATTGAAAACCCCGCCCAAGCAGGGCTTCAATGGGGTACCCTCGAGGTCGGGAGTCGCAGCCCTCTAAATTCTCGCTGGGGCCGCCGCGCGCTTAGGCAGAATTTCTCCGATTCTGCGAATTTGCGCACCTACTCCGCGCAGTTTTTCTTCGATGTTTTCGTAGCCGCGGTCGATGTGATAGACGCGATCGATAATCGATTCGCCTTCCGCCACCAGCGCCGCCAGCACCAGCGACGCAGAAGCTCTCAAATCCGAAGCCAGCACAGCGGCTGCGCTCAGCGGAGAGGGACCACGCACCACGGCGCGCCGGCCTTCGATCTTGATGTTCGCGCCCATCCGCACCAGTTCTTGCGCGTGCATGAACCGGTTCTCGAAAATGTTCTCCGTGATGACGGAACTGCCCTCGGCCTGGGTGGCGAGTGCCATGTACTGGGCCTGCATGTCAGTTGGAAAACCCGGATACTCTTCGGTCACAATGTCCGCCGCTCTGATAGGATCGTCTCCCATAACCCGCACTGAGTCTGCCGTGTTCCGCGTCTTCACTCCGACTTCGGCCAGCTTTTCAAGCAGCGCCCCCAGATGAGCGGGATCGCATCCCGCAATGTTCAGGTCGCCGCCGGTCATGGCGCCGGCAATAATGAAAGTGGCCGCTTCGATGCGGTCGGGGATGATTCTGTGTCTGGCGCCGTGCAGGCGGCTGACACCCTTGATTCGAATGGTTGAGGTTCCGGCACCCTCAATTTGCGCGCCCATCTTGTTGAGCAGATCGGCCAGGTCAGCGACTTCAGGCTCCCGCGCGCAGTTATGCATAACGCTTTCGCCTTCAGCCAGCGTGGCCGCCATCAACAAGTCTTCAGTGCCGGTGACAGTGATTTTTTCGAATACAATTTCGCCGCCACGAAGGCGTTCGGCACTGGCCTCGACATAGCCGTGATCCTGAGTGATCTTCGCGCCCAGAAGTTCCAAACCTTTGATGTGGAGATCAATGGGCCGCGCGCCGATAGCGCATCCGCCAGGCAAGGAAACCCGCGCCCGGCCACAACGCGCTACCAGCGGTCCCAGCACCAGCGACGAAGCCCGCATCTGCTTTACCAGTTCATAAGAAGCTTCGGGACTGGTCAGGTTGCGCGCGCATATTGTGGTCCGATGTTGGGCCCGGCCATAACCCAACTCGACTTCTGCCCCCATTGCCGCCAGCAGCTTGCGCGTAGTCTCGATGTCGCGCACTTGAGGAATATTCTCCAGGATGACCGGCTCGTCGGTGAGCAGCGCGGCGGCCATGGCGGGCAGAGCAGCGTTCTTGGCTCCGCTGACGCGAATTGTTCCCAACAGCGGATTGCCGCCTCGAATGACAAACTTGTCCATAAGCCCGTCTATTCTAACGGTGCAGGCAGGGAACTGCAGGCGAGATCTGAAACTCCGGAGTACAAGCCCCCCGGGATTCTAAGCCAAATGGAGGCCGGGCGTCCTCGCCCGGCTGGTTTTTGGTATGTCTGAAAGTCTCCGCGAGACGTACGAGACGCCCGTCCGACAGCCGGCGTAACGCCGGCGCTACGTTAAAGACTTCGTGCCGCCGCGATCGCTCTCCTCACGTGCCCGCCCGCCATTTTCAAAGCCCGCTCTGCTTGCCGGCGACCTACATGCGCCTGCAGCATGACCAGACCGGCGGGAACGCTGTCGCCGGCAGCTTTTAATGTCCTCCGTGCAGTCTCCTGATCCACTCCGGCCGCTTGCTGCAGAATGCCAACGCTTCGCGCTGCCAGCTTCGAATTTCTCGGAGTCACATTCACCATGAGATTTCCGTAAACGTATCCCATCTGAGTCATGGCGGCGCTCGAAAGCATGTTCAGCACCATTTTCTGAGCCGTGCCCGCTTTCATTCGAGTCGAGCCCGAGATCACCTCCGGCCCAACTTCGGTCACGATGGCGAGTTGGGCCGCCTTCTGCAGCGGCGTATCGCGATTGCAGGTCACGGAAATCGTATGCGCTCCCTGGCTGCGCGCATATTCGACGGCGGCAATGGTGAAAGGTGTTCGGCCGCTGGCCGCAATTCCTACCACTACATCATTTCGTCCTGGCTTTCTTTTTGCCATCTCACGCCGGCCCAGTTCACGGGAATCCTCATTGCCTTCGAGCGCCGCCGACAGCGCCTTCGGACCGCCCGCCATGATGAATTGAACCGTCCTCGGATCGACGTTGAACGTCGGTGGACACTCCGCGGCATCCAGCGCCGCGATTCGTCCGCTGGTGCCCGCGCCTACATAAATCAATCTGCCGCCCCGCTTGAGAGCGTTCGCTATCAGCCCCACCCCGCGTGCTATCTCCGGAACTGCCCGCCGCACCACGTCCACTGCTTTTGCATCCTCCGCGCTGATCAGACGAACAACCTCAAGCGCGGATTTCAAATCCAGATCGGTGGAGGCGCGATTTGGGCGTTCGGTGGTAAGCCTGCTCAGGTCTTCGTTGACAGGCGGAATTCCTGGTTTCGTATTTCGCTTCAAATCCGTTTCTCCAGAGCCTCTATCACGGCATCGTGAAATGCAGGGCGAACGTCTTTGATCGCTTTGTTGCCGCAATCGGGCCAGGTCCGGTTGGTGAGCAGGGTGACGGAAAGTTGCCGCTCGGAATCGATCCACAGCGACGTTCCGGTATATCCCAGGTGCCCGAACGATAGCGGCGAGAAATACTTTCCCGACTGCGACGGCGACGAGGGCGTATCCCAGCCCAGTGCTCTTGATGTTCCTGCCGGGGATGTTTCCCGCCGCGTAAACAGCTTCAAGGTCTCGGGACGGATCAGACGCTGCCCTCCCTGCAAAAGAATGTGCGAAAAATTCGCCAGGTCTTCCGCGGTTGCGAACAAGCCGGCATGGCCCGCTACACCTCCGAGCACGCTGGCATTCTCATCCTGCACCTCACCCTGGACAATTCGCTTTCGAAATGTGCGGTCGTCTTCAGTGGGAGGAATCGAAGCTCGGCGTGCCGCCGGCGGATTGTAGCTTGTGTTCCGCATTCCCAGCGGACCAAATATTTCGCGCTGGCAGAAGACATCAAGCGCCTCATTCGCAATCCGTTCCAGGATTACCCCCAGCACGATAAAGCCGATGTCGCTGTATTCCGCTTTCGTTCCGGGTTGGGCCGTAAGCGACGTGGCAAAGGCAGCCGCCAGCAACTCTTCCCGGGTGTTGACCTTCAAGAACAGCTTTTCATACGCCGGGAGTCCGGAGGAATGTGCCAGCAACATACGTACAGTGACGTCTCCACGGCGGGGATCCCCTCCGGCAAACTCCGGCACGATGCTGATCACAGGTATTTCGAGATCGACCAGTCCGCGCTCGTAAAGGATCATCGCCATGCTGGTGGTTGCCACCGCTTTCGAGACCGAGGCCAGATCGTAAACCGTGGCAGCCGTGACTATGGGGGAGTGTGCTTCGTACGTGAATTGTCCAAACGCTTTTAGTGCAACCAGTTTCCCGTGAGAGGTGATGGCAATCGAAGCCGAAGGGAAGACAGCCTGAGCAATACTTTTTTTTATGATTTCAAAGGCGGCGGCAAAAATTATGTCCTGCCGTTCGTAGTCAGGAACAGGGAACCGGCGCACGGCTTGGTCGCCGGGCTTCAGCGAGGCAGAGCTTTCCACAAAAAAGATGACGTCATCAATGTTCGGGTTATAACAAAGATCGGCCAACCGGTAAAGCTGGCGATGCCCGGATAAAGTTCGGCGAAGCGGAACCCTCGACGCCGGCCACCGATGGCGAAAACTCAATCAGCGTCGCCCATACCACAAACGGCACCCCCTTACTTCCGTTCCTTGAGCAACCGAGCGCCGGTTGTGTAGATTCAAACTATCCACTCAATTGTTCCAATTCGTAAGCGCACGCTTGCCTGCGCTGTCGCGCTGGCTCTTATCAGCCTGTGCCCTGGACTTGCCTTCGCCGCAACTGTAAAACCTACCCACACTCAAGGTCTGGACGTTCTTGACGCTATTGTTCTCGATGCCATTCATGAGCGGCAGATACCGGGTGCGGTATTGCTGGTCGGGCACAACGGCAAAGTGATCTACCGCAAAGCTTTTGGCAATCGCGCCTTGGAACCTCGCCGCGAAGCAATGACCATCGACACCATCTTCGATCTCGCCTCCCTCACCAAAGTGATCGCGACCACCACTGCGGTAATGCAACTGGTGCAGAAAGGCGAAGTACGGATCAACGATCCGGTGGCAAAGTACATCCCGGAATTTGCCGAAAACGGCAAAGAGGACGTCACCGTTCGAAATCTTCTGACCCATTTTTCAGGCCTGCGTGCGGACTTCGATCTCGATCCCCCCTGGCAGGGTCATGACGCCGGCCTGCGCCTCGCCTTTGCTGAAAAGCCGGTTTCTCCGCCGGGCTCGCGTTTCCTTTACAGCGACACAAATTTCATCGTACTCGCAGCTCTGGTGGAGCGCGTGACCGGCAGCACGCTGGACGAATACTGCAACCGGAAAGTTTTTTCGCCGCTCCACATGTCACATACTCGCTTTGTTCCGCCCGCCGCCTGGCGCTCTAAGATCGCGCCTACCGAGTACGACGAAAAAGACAAGATGCTGCGAGGCGTTGTGCATGACCCTCGAGCGCGCCGCATGGGTGGCGTAGCCGGACACGCCGGCCTCTTCTCAACCGTCGACGATCTTTCAAAGTTTGCCGTGGCTTTGCTGAAGGGTAGCCCCATCCTCGGCGGCAAGCTGGTGGAAAAGATGACTACGCCGCAGCAGCCGCCAACCGCTGAGGTTTTACGCGGCTTCGGCTGGGACATCGACTCTCCATTTTCCAGTAGCCGGGGAGACCTTTTGCCGGTAGGTTCATTCGGCCACACCGGCTTCACCGGCACATCGATCTGGATTGATCCCACCACTCAGACCTACATCATCCTGCTCACCAATGCGGTGCATCCTCGCGGGAAGGGAAGCGCGATCGCGTTGCGTTCCAAGGTTGCCACCGCCATGGCCGCCGCTCTTCCTTTGACCGTCGCTGAAAAAGACGAGTTGCGCTGGAAGAGCATCACCGGATACAACGAAGCCCAGACCGCCGCGCGCCGCATCGCCTCACGAAATGGAGCGGTCAAAACCGGAATCGATGTTCTCGAGGCTCACAACTTCGATGTTCTGCACTCTTCTACCGGAAACAAGAGAATCGGCCTTCTGACCAATCAGACTGGCATCGACGCCCAGGGACGTCGCACCATCGACGTCTTGGCAAAGGTCCCCGGCGTTTCACTGGATGCGATTTTCAGTCCCGAGCACGGTGTCACGGGTGCCATGGACACCACCGACCTGGCCAACTCGAAAGATGCCGCTACCGGCGTTCCCGTCATCAGCGTATACGGCGTCAAAGACGCCGACCGCCGGCCTTCGCCCGAAACCTTGAAAAATCTCGATGCCATTGTGTTCGACATCCAGGATGCGGGCGCTCGCTTCTACACCTACGAAACCACCCTGGGATATTTCATCGAAGCCGCAGCCAAAGCTGGAATCGAGCTCATCGTTCTCGACCGTCCCAATCCCATCACTGGATCTTTTGTTCAGGGCGCCATCCCCGATCCCGGCGGCGAAAGTTTTGTGAATTATTTTCCTGTTCCTGTCCGTCACGGTATGACCATGGGCGAACTCGCGCGGATGTTCAACGCCGAACGCCACCTCAATGCGCGACTGACCGTCGTGCCCATGGAAGGCTGGATGCGCGGCGACTGGTTCGATTCCACATCGCTGGCCTGGATCAACCCTTCGCCAAATCTGCGCAGTCTGACCCAAGGCACGCTCTATCCCGGGGTCGGCGTGGTTGAGTACACGAATGTTTCGGTTGGCCGCGGCACCGACACGCCCTTTGAATTGCTGGGCGCGCCCTGGATTAAAGGCGTCGAACTGGCGCAATACCTCAACGCCAGAAATATCTCCGGCGTGCGCTTCGTCCCCACCACTTTCACTCCCAGTGCCAGCAATTATTCCGGTGAGAAATGCGAAGGCGTCAACATCGTTCTGATTGACCGCAACGCTTTCGAAGCCTCCGAGCTGGGAATCGAACTGGCTTCGGCCCTGCACAGGCTCTATCCCGAACAATGGCACATGCCCCGCCTCATCGAGTTGCTGAATAATCAGTCCGTCTTCGACGCGATCGCCGCCGGCCAGGACCCTCGCCGCATCGCGGAAGATTGGCGCGAATCCCTGGACAAATTCATCCAGCTCCGCCAGAAGTACCTGATTTACAAGTAGCTCGGATTCCGCCTTCGCGCCACTTCCGATAGAATGTCTTTAGACCAAGGCTTGGGAGCCCCGACCTCGATTCGTTACCCCAGGGAGAAATTACGGAATGACAGCCGGCAAACCGCCAGTGCCCGCAAACTTGATGTATCGCTGTGCCGGCCCAAATTGCGGGACGCTCAAGGGCGCTACCGACCACTGGTGGCTGATGTGGACGTCTTTCATCGAATTCAACCGGCCCGTTCTCTACCTTTGTCCCTGGAACGACGAAATAGCCCTGCGCGAAGGCACCCTCCACGTTTGCGGCGAGCTTTGCGCCCAGCGCCTGCAATCGCAGTTCATGGGAAATGTCAGAGAGAATCAGCGCTCCACCAGCGTCTAGAATCGAACTCCGCGTAAGATCGCAATCAACTTTCGACCTTCAGCTTGCATCGTACTGTCAGATGGGGCCTACGGCGTTGCCAGGCCTGTCGTTGGGGAGTGCATCCATGCGAATATTTGCGATGATAGTTCTGCTTTGCGGCTTAGCGGCAGCCCAGGCCGACGCCGGCCCCCAGCCGGCTGCCATGGCAGCCTCGACAAATGATGCCAATCAACTCACCATTCCTTCCGGGACCAAGGTGCCGTTGGCACTCAAGCAGTCGGTATCGACCAAGAATGCCCGCGAAGGCGATGCCGTTTATGCGGTCACTACTTTTCCCGTTGTGTTCAACGACCGAATCGTGATTCCTGCCGGAACCTATGTGCAGGGCCGCATCAGCAACGTCAAGCGCGGAGGCCACATCAAAGGCCGCGCCGAAGTCCTGATGCACTTCAGCACGCTGATCTATCCCAGCGGTTACACCGTGGTGCTGCCCGGCGCAGTCGAGAACGTCCCTGGCGCCGAGAAGACTTCGATGAAAGATGAAGAAGGTACCATCCGGCAGGACAGCCAGACCGGAGAGAAGGCCAAGACCGTGGCCACGGCGGCGGGAACCGGAGCGATTGTCGGCGGCCTGAGCAACGGCGCTAAAGGTGGACTGATCGGCGCCGGCGTAGGGGGCGGCATCGGCACCGCGATCGGACTGCTTTCCCGCGGCAATGACGTCAGAATGGAAGCCGGCACCACCCTGGAAATGGTCATCCAGCGCGAAGTCCCGCTGGACGCAAATCGCATTCCGAAATAATTGTAGGCGCGAGCGCCCCGCTCGTGCTCCGCCATCACGAACCCATCCACGTCGTGAAATAGCACGTGTGGTCGCGGGCGACTCGCCCGCGAAGCCGCATAAATAAGAGCACGAGCGGAGACGCTCGCGCCCACATTTCCACTCACTTCAATCCAAACAAGGCATTCACATGCGCCGTCACCGAAACCGTTTGCGGAGTGAACTCTTCCGTCGGCGCCGGCGCCGCTCCCGCCACATTCATCTTCATCATCGCCCCCATCGGCATCGGACGCACATTCTCAAACGTATCCACCGACGCATAGGAGAGTTCTCCCAGCCCCCGTCCCGCGCTACGTGCCAGCGCCATCGCCGACGCTTGCGCCCGCTTGTAGGCATCATCCACGGCCTTCGCCTTGGCCGCGTCCATGTCTTCGAGCGTGTAATTCATCGACTGCGTGTCGGTAATGTCGGCGTCAGCCAGCTGCTGTACGATCGGCGCAACTTTGGAGAAATCTTTCAGCTTCAACGACACACTCGCATTCACCCGGTAAGCCACCAGCTTTCGCTTTGCGGTCTTGTAGTCGTAAACCGGTTGGATCGAGAATGAACCGATCTCAGCTGACTTGGGATCGATCCCGTTCGATCTGAGAATCTGCCGCACCTGCTCGGTCGACTTGGAAGCATGATCGTAAGCTTCGCGCGAAGTCGCTTCCTGCGCGGAGATGTTGAATTGCATCAGCGCAGTATCAGGATTTGCCTCAAACTTTCCATCAGCGCCGACGAATACACTGTTAGGCTGCGCGGTGACGGTTGGACGATCCTGAGCAAAAGCACCACCTGACGCCAAGAATGCAAGCAGCAGAACTACGGCAGATTTCATAAGTTCTCTCCTGAAAACCGCGTTTACGATTACCGCGGCAAAGAGAGTCTATACGCTGCAGCAAAATGCGCCTATCGTATGATGACGTCGTTGGTCAGTGTGGTGCGGGCGCCCCGGCCCGCCGCAGTTGCTCCGCCTCACGCCAGATCCTTCACCCGGCTGAAGCTGGGCTCAGGATGACGTCAAATTCTAAAGAATTCCGATCCATCCCTCTGTTGACGTCATCCTGAACGGCCGTAAGGTCGAGAAGGATCCAGCGTGAAGCGGTAGGTACCCAGCCCTAGTGCCACGGCACCTGCAGCGCCCGATCCAGTCGTACTTCGAGCATCGTGCCTTTTTGCAAAGACAGCCGGTGATCGCTGAACACCGCCCGCATTACCCCGGCGGCCGCTCCTGCTTTCGACGCGATCCCATTGTCATCTGGATCATGGCGCTCCCCGCCTCGCTGACCGGCTTTCTCGATCGCGCCTTCTTCCCGCGTGGTCAGACCGTGTTCGCCCGGAAGATCGACGATCGTCGCCATCAACGGCGTCCATCCACGTTGGGTTTCGATCTCGTCAAAGCTCAGAAGCAAACGGGGATGAAACCCGTTTCCGACTTCGCTGACATGCCCTTTGATCGTGCTGCCGCGATAAATAATGCTCTCATCAGGTCCGACCAGGTCCTGCTCCAATTTAGCTTTGAAGCGCTTCCCGGGTTGCACGCGGCTGACATCAAGCCTGTCTCCCAGACGAATCAGAAATGTCGTCCCTTCAACAATGGCATGTGGAGGAGCTGGCGATTTATCTTCCTGAGCCTGCGCTGTCAGCGCCGCCAGCACCAACGCTGCACACCACACCCGACTCCATCCCGACGCTGTCATTGCCATGCTCGGTTGGATGTAGAGCGTGAGGGAATTGCTGCCTGCAAAAGAATTCAGAGCGTCTATGAACGCAACCTGAAATTTAGGCGCTTTCTTTGCGGCCTTCGCGAATCCTCTGCGTACTCAGCGGTGAAGGTGTTTTGAGACGGTGTGGACGCGGGCGACTCGCCCGCGCTCTGCGGCCTGATAAAGGTTAAGACGTACCCTTGGCGTTCGCAGTCGTTGAATAGGCGAAGCGTTGCACCTGGGCATTGACCTCTTTCCGCAGATCAGGCCAGATATTCTGGTCCATTCCCAGGAACACTTCTACCACTTCGGGATCGAACTGCCGTCCCGCCCACAGCTTGATCTCATCCCGAGCCGCGGTCAACGATTGTGCGGGACGGTAGGGACGGTCGGAAGTGATGGCGTCGAGCGTGTCCGCCACCGAGAACATGCGCGCTCCCAGCGGAATCTGCTCGCCCTTGAGTCCGCGCGGGTAACCGGTTCCATCGTATTTCTCCTGGTGGGCGTAAACGATTTCCGCCGCTTCTCCAAGAAACGGGATCTTTTTCAAAATCTCATAGCCGTGGTAACAGTGCTCCTGCATGATCAGAATTTCCTCAGGAGTCAGCTTGCCCGGGTTTCCTGAGGATGGCATCGGGAATCGCCATTTTTCCGATGTCATGCAGAAAGGCGCCGCGAGCAATCACCGCAATCTGATCTTTCGACAGACCCATGGCCCGCGCAATGGCAATGGTAAAAGCAGTCACGCGCTTGGAGTGGCCTTCAGTCTCGGCATCTTTTTTGTCCAGCGCGTCGCCCAGGGCTTCGAGGGTAATGTCGTAGGACCGCTCCAGGTCGAAAAGCGCTTTGCGCAGCTGCTCTGTCCGTGCTGCCACCAGAGATTCCAGGCTGGTCTGGTAAGCGCGATTTTCCTGCTTAAGCCGCCGATTCTCCAAAGCCCGGCGCACCGTAGCCAGCAACTGTTCCCGTTCGAACGGCTTCAGCAGATAGTCGTAGGCGCCATTGCGAATCGCCGCCAGAGCCACCGAAATATCGTGGACTGCCGTGACCATAACCACCGGCATCTCGGGAAAGCGTTCCTTGGTGCGTTCCAGCAGGCCGATGCCGTCTAGATTCGCCATCATCAGGTCGGACAGCATCAGTTCGAATTCTTCGCCCGATTCCAGCAGCGCCAACGCCTCCATCCCCGAACCCGCCTGCTGGCACTTGTAGCCGGCCGTGGTCAGCATGGAAGACACGATCTCCCGAATGGTCTCTTCGTCGTCGACAACCAGAATGCGGTCAACTGGCATGGTTTTCTACAGTCTACGGCCAATTCTACGCTACTTCCGAGATTCCGAAAGTAACCAGAAGGTCAGGGAAAGACCACCGTCCTTCGGCGGGCGCGTGCTATTAAGGGAATGAGCGCTTTACGCCCTTTTTGCAATGAATCTCTCGACTTTCGCTAGCTGGATCTCGGTTAGGGACATCACTGTCCCCGGTCTGTCGCCGCAGGAGTCCGCGGCTTTGATCCTGCTTGGCACCAGTCTTCTGGTTTTCCGGACATTTCGTCAGCGCTATCTGCTGATCTGGACCCTGGGCTGGCTTGCCTATTTTGTCTCTCGCTGGACCTTGGCCGAACAGGGAACGGACCCTGCCCCGGCCTACCTGATCGCCATATCCCAGGCCGAGTTTGTTCTCGCAATTTGTCTCTTCGCCGCCGCCATTTTCGTTTATTCCCACGCTAAACCACTGCTGTTTCCACTGCTCATGGTCACCCTGGGCATCGTTGGCTTCGCGGTTGCACGCCCAGTGTTATGGCCGGATTCTTTCATCCTTCGCGTAACTCTTGAAGTCGCCTACCGCATCGTCGCCATAACCGCCGCTTACCGCCTGATTCGTTACCGCTGGGCTCGTTGGGAATTCGGTCCCTGGCTGCTCAGCATCTGCATGCTGCTGCTTCATTTGAAGTGGGACCTGATCAGCCCCAGCCTGCCGTTTGGATTCGGATTGATGGTCAGCCTGCTGGCCGGCCTGAGCATGCTGTTGCTGGTTTTTGACGACTACAAATTGCACATGCACCGGCTGGGTGTGGTGAACGCGCTCACCGGCAGCATCACCCGGGCACAACAGCAGGGCCCCATCATGGCCACCGCTCTGGAGCAACTCAAGGGCTTGATGCGCGCCGACGCCGCCTGGTTCCGTTTACTGGAAAACGATCGCATGGTCATTGCTCAGCAGATCGGTCTTTCCAAAGCCTTTCTGGTGGACCGAGCGTCGGTGCCGCTGGACGACGATTTTGAACAGACCCTCAATGGCATCGATGCCGGTGGTGGTGGCCACTTCCGCAGCTGCGGACAACGTTCGTCCCTACCTCAAGCAGGAAAAATTTCACCACGTGGTGATGGTGCCGGTGCTGGGCAAGAAGTCCGTCATTGGGACCCTGGCCCTGGGCGTACGCCGCCGCTTCAACTACTCACCCGATGAAATGGAATTTCTGATCACCACCGCTCACCAGTTAGGATTGGCAGTCGAGAATCTGCGCCTGGTCGAGCAGATTCTGCGCTCCCATCGCCAGTGGACGAATACCTTCGACTCGATTCACGATCTGGTCCTGCTGCACGACTCCGAATTCCGCGTGATGAAAGCCAATCACGCTCTGCTGGAGCGGCTGCACCAGGCTCCCGCCGATGTGGTCGGCCAGCTGTGCGAAACCGTCCTGCCTCACAATCGCGGAAACTGGACCGGCTGCCCCTACTGCGGTCACCCGGAAGACGGTTTTCACGAAGGGCCCGATCCCGGCTTCGGCGGCTTCTCCATGGTCTCGACTTCTTCGTATGTCGAGCAGGGAAGCAAGCAGAAGGGCACCATCCACGTCGTCCGCGACACCACCGACCGGCGCATTGCCGAGGAAAAATATCGGCTTCTCTTCGAGCAGGTTCAGGAAGGCGTTTTTGTCGCCACCCCGGAAGGCAAGTTGCTCGATTGCAACGACGCATTCATCCGCATGCTGGGTCACACCAGCCGCGAAGAGCTGTTAGCCCTTAACGTGGATGTCGAACTCTACGCCTCTCACGAGCAGCGCGACGTTTTCCGCCGCGAAGTGGAGCTGCACAACTACGTTCGCAACTTTGAAGTCACTCTGCGGCGAAAAGACGGCACCCTGCTCACCGCCATGGAAAGCAGTTTCGCCACTCGCAACGCCGAGGGCAAGATCGAGCGCTATCAGGGCTTCCTTCTCGATATGACCGAGAAGAAGCGCGCCGAAGATGAAATACGGCGCCGCAACCGCGAACTGAACGCCTTGAATGCCATGGCAGTCATAGCCACCCAGTCGTTCGATCTCGACGAAATTCTCAATCTAACGCTGCGCCAGGTCATCTCACTGCTGGGCGCCGAAACCGGCTCCATCTATCTCTGCGATCTCGACGAAACCACTTTCCGCCGCCGCGCAGGCTGGGGCCAGCGTAGCGCCGAGCGCGCCCGTCTTTCTGAAATCAAATTCACGGAAGGCTTTGGCGATCTGGTCACTCGTTCTCGCACCGAGGTCGTCACCGCCGACTATCTGCCTCATCTGCCATCGTCGGTCGCGGAATTTATCCGTGCCGATGGCCTTACATCGTGGATTTGGGTGCTGCTCTGGGGTAAGGACAAACCCATCGGCATTATGGGTATCAGCAGCCGCGAGAGCCGCGAGTACACCAGCAACGACGAAAGCTTACTGGTCGCCATCGGCCGGCAACTGTCCACCACCATCGAGAAAGTCCGGCTCTACGAAGAAACCTGCCGCGCTTACGAAGACTTGCGCCACGCCCAGGAACAATTGCTGCAAAGCGAAAAAATGTCTGCGGTCGGACAGCTCATCGCCGGCGTCGCTCACGAACTCAACAACCCTCTGACCGCGATTCTGGGATACGCCCAGCTGCTCGAAAGCGAAGGACTGCAGGAGCGCGCCGCCGATTTTGTCGCCAAGCTTTTCAAACAGGCGCAACGCACTCATCGCGTAGTGCAAAATTTGTTGTCGTTTGCCCGCCAGCGCAAGCCGCAAAAAGAGCAGGTCGATATCTGCAAGGTCCTCGATGAAACTCTGGCCCTGCGTGACTACGATCTGAAAGTCAATGACATCAAGGTTGAGCGCGATATCGAAGGCAAGATTCTGCCGGTGACCGCCGATCCCCATCAGCTCGAGCAGGTGTTCCTCAACATCATTAACAACGGTGTCGACGCCATGCTGGAAATGGGACGCGGCGGCTGTCTTAAAGTTCGCATCCATGTCCACGACGGCATCGTGATCACTGAATTTCAGGATTCCGGTCCCGGCATCAAAGAGCCGAACCGTATCTTTGACCCCTTCTACACCACAAAAAGTGTCGGCAAAGGCACTGGCCTCGGCCTCAGCATCTGTTACGGAATCATCAAGGAGCACGGCGGAGATATTTCCGCGCGCAACCGCGAGAATGGCGGCGCCACCATCGAAGTGCGGCTACCCGCTGACAGCCGCGCCTCCGCGTCCACGCCCGTTATACCCGCTACTTCCCGCAAGGCGGTGATCGAGGGCAGCGTTCTCCTGGTCGAGGATGAAGAGGCGGTTCTCGAATTCGAACGCGACGTCCTCGCCGGCGCCGGCGCCGATGTCGTAACCCTGATGAACGGGGACGAAGTAAAGTCGCGGCTCTTGCGCGACTCCTTCGATGCCATCATCATCGACGGCAAAATGGCCAACGGATGGAACGCCCCCGACGTCTACGGCTGGATTGCCGAAAATCGTCCCGGCCTGGAAAAACATCTGATGTTTACCTTCTCGACCGTGCTGGAGCCCGAAATTCGTACGTTCCTGCATGACAACAACGTCCCCTACCTGGTCAAGCCTTTCGAAGTCGGCGACCTCATCTCCCAGGCCCGCCGCCTCCTGCAAAAGACCCAGGCCGCCGTAGCCGGCAACATTGGCTGACAGTTTGGAAACAGTTTCCAGTTTCTGGATTGACTCCCATCCAGAAACCAGAAACCAGAAACCGGTTTACAAACTCTTCCTCAACGCCCGCCCAAAATCCCGCAGCGCCGCTTCGTTCCTCCGGTACCAAACCCACAATCCCACCTTTTTGGCTTCCACCAGCCCAGCCTTGGTCAGAATCGACATGTGATGGGAGATCGTCGGTTGTGACAACTGAATTTGTTGCTCAATATCCGAAGCGCACAACCCTGCTTCTTTGCCGGTCGCACTCCCGCTATGTTCCTTCAGAACATGCAAAATTCGCCGGCGGGTTGGATCCGCGATAGCATTCAAAATCAAATTAAGATTCTGTTCCGCGTGGGACATAGCACTCAGAGATAAACGCTGAATCGATGAATGTCAATATGACCTGAATTTGCGGAGCCGTGCAATCTGCCCCCCACCCTTGTCATTCCGAAGCGCGGCATTTCGCGCGAGGAATCTGCTGTTAAGCTGCCGCCATCCAGCAGATTCCTCGCCGATAGACCTGGCTTCGGAATGACAAGCTTTGCCAGTTGCATCATTTAAAATACGACGCCTACGGTATCGCCGCTTTGATCTCGTTTGAAAACGAACTCTCTTGCCCCTGATCGTCCACCGCAGTCACCACGTAATAGTAATTGGTTCCCGATTGCAAACCCTGATCGATGAAGCTCAGCCCGCCGATCGCGCTCGCCCAGAGAGCATAGGAAGAACCGGCCAGGTTCGAACGGTACATGCTGTAACTGACTACATGAGAGTTCTTGCTGGGTGTCCAATACAACGCAACCGAATGCTGGATTGCGGCAGGCTTTATCACCAGCGCCACCGTCACCACATTGCTGACTCCACCGGCGCTGAGCTTGACATGCCCTGTATACGTCCCCGCCTGCAAACCGCCAATCGAAGGAGCGATCCACAAAGTGAAAGGTGCAGTCCCGGTCGCAGCCGAGAGCAACAACCAGGGTTGATCGCTGTTTACGGTAAAAACCAGCGGCCCCGGTCCGGCGCTGGTAATTGTCAGACTGGCAGCAGCCAGCGTCAGCCCACCCGCCTGTCCGTTGAAACTCAAGCTTGTCGGGCTCACCGAAACCTGCGGCGGCGAAGGGTCCGCCGTCACATTTAAAGCTGTCACCAGCGTCCGATCGGCCCCAACCACCAGCACACCATCCGGGTCGCGGCTTCGCAACCGGTAGTGGTAGATGGCTCCCGCCATCAGGCCGCCAACTGTGACCTCATGGGCGCTGACAATGGCCGTAGAAAGACTGCTGAAATTGCCGTATGCCGTCGACCCGCCATATTCCACTTGCGAATCTGACGGCACCGCGGTACTCCATGTGATTTTCGCGGCGTCGTTGCTCGCGCTTGCCTCAATTCCGTGTATCCAAGTCGGCGACTCGTTATTCGGCACGAACAGTACGTCGACCCAGTAATTGCTCGCCGCCCAGGTATTGTTGGGCCAGTGGGCTGGCTCCGCTCCGTAGGAGAAAACACCCCCGTTCGCCGGCACGTGCAGCGGAGAAACCGATTTTTGCGAAGTGAACGAGTCTCGGTCATTGGCAAAATGTCCCGCCGGCGCAAAATATCCGCAAGTGACGATCTGGTTCGCACTCACTGCAACCGGCGTCGGGAATATAACGAGCTGTTTTCCCGAAGCCGTCTCTCCCGTAGCCGATCGCGTTGCCAGCAAAACTCCGGTCGCATCCCACAAACTCACCACATGCACGCCGAGGTTGGCAGGAGCTTTGTAGAAACTGCAGCCAAGAATCTGTCCGGGGACGTCGCTGAACACTCTGACTCCCAGCACCGCCGGCTGGGGGTCGCCGCCATCGCTGATTGCGGGAGTGCTGGTTCCGAACAGGCTGACCGGCAACTGAGCAAAAGAAGTGCCGGCGAACAAGAAAAATGCAAGAACAGGCAGAGCAACAGAAAAATAATCCATAATTCCCGCCATCAAAACGTCGGGGAATTGCGGGGAATGCGCAAAACTCCGTTCCACAGCCTAATCCGGTGCCATCCTTCATAGCTGTGACCACCGTCACAAGTCCAAAGAAAAAGTTCGGTGTCATCCTGAGCGGAGCGGAAAGTTCGCCAGGCGAACTTTTCGCGCAGCCGAAGGACCCCTATTACCAAATCGCAAGCCGGGAGCAGAATCTGACGTCATCCTGAGCCCGGCTTCAGCCGGACGAAGGATCCAGCGTGAAGCGGATCTTCGTCCGCCGAACATTCATTAGAGCGCGAATATCTGTACCGACGTGGCCCCCGAGTGATCTCATGCCCTACCTCATAGCTGTGACCACCGTCACAAGTCCAAGGAAAAAGTTCGTGTCATCCTGAGCGAAGCGGAAAGTTCGCCAAGCGAACTTTTCGCGTAGCCGAAGGACCCCTGTTGCCAAATCGCAAGCCGGGAGCAGAATCTGACGTCATCCTGAGCCCGGCTTCAGCCGGACGAAGGATCTGGCGTGAAGCAAAGTCGAGCGCCGAGATCTTTTCAAAGTAAAACCGTCCATCGAGACGACCTCAAGAAGCACCTTCCGCGCAGAGAACATGGATCAATCCTCGTGGGTATACTGAAAAGCGTCCCAGGTCCGACGCCTGATGTCCGAGGTCAGAAACGTGCTCTTCGAAGGCAATGAACGCAGACAGCTGGAAAAGCAGAAAAAGACTCAGGGCCTGCTTCCGCCCGGTCAATCGCTGACCCTCAAATGGCCGGTCCTCCACTACGGCTCGGTACCGGCTTTTGATCCGGAGACTTGGGATCTGC
Source organism: Terriglobia bacterium (assembly GCA_963733545.1). Taxonomy (GTDB): domain Bacteria; phylum Acidobacteriota; class Terriglobia; order Terriglobales; family Acidobacteriaceae; genus JAIQFF01. Next base: position 485,289 of record CAVTDQ010000006.1, on the reverse strand, counting down.
GCGTCCTGGGCCTGGTCGATTCGCCGCTCAAGCTCAACTGGAAAGAATTTAACGCACTGCCGAAAATTCAGCGTGACAGTGACTTTCACTGCGTTACCCGCTGGAGCCGCTTTGACAATCACTGGGAGGGCGTCGCCTTTCGCGAGTTGCTCGGCGCGCGTTCATCCCAGGTCCGGCGCCGCCTACGTGCTGGTCCACGCCGAACAGGGATATACCGCCAACGTGCCGCTTGCCGACCTCGACCGCGAAGAGGTGCTGCTCGCCACCCACCACGACGGCGCGCCGCTTACCCCTGAGCACGGCTATCCCGTGCGGCTGATCGTGCCGCATCTCTACGCCTGGAAGTCGGTGAAATGGATTCGCGGCCTGGAATTCCTGGACCACGACCAGCCCGGATTCTGGGAGCAAAACGGCTACAACATGTATGGAGATCCGTGGAAAGAGCAGAGATTCAGCAGATAACGCTAATTGTCGGATTGCCAAATTTACGGATTGTCGAATTTTAAAATCTGGCAATTCGTAAATCCGAAAATCCATCAATCACTTCTTCAGTATCGGATTGTACCCATCCTTCACCAACTGTCCCCGCGCGCCTTCCGCTTGCTTGATGTCGGAGAAGGGTCCCACCTGCACGTGAATCAGTTTGTCCCCGGCGGCACTCGCGGCAAACGCGGCGTACTGTTTTCTCTTCAACGCATCAACCAAAGCGGACGCATCTTCCTGCTTGGTCACGGCCGCGACCTGAACGAAATAGGAGCTCTGCGCCGCGCCCACCGTGTTGGGATCGGGCGGGCCATCGTTGTCGGCCGCCGCTGCTTTGGCGGTCGGAACCGGTTCGGCTTCAGCCGGCTTTGAGCGCAGGTCCGTTGACGCATCTTTTTGTCCAACCGCCTTATAGAAGGTTAGATCCTGCGACGCACGCGGCTCCGGAGCCTTAACCGGGTTCGGCCTCGCGCCGGAGCTTGTGGCCGCAGCCATCACGTCGCTGGGCTTTGCGGAACTCTTTCCCAGGGAAAATCCCATTCCGAAGAAGACGGCGCACAGTGCCACCAGCCCGAAAAACAGGACCAGCATCTTTCCCGTGCCCAGCGTAATTTCGGTGTCTTCAGAAACCGCCATGTTTCATTGCACCCCGCGCAGCTTGATTCTCCATCGTCTTTCAGCCTTTAGCCGCGTCTCCATCCGGCTTCCCGAGAATTTTCTGCAAGCCGGAGAAGAAGTCCACCGGCACCGGGAAGATGACCGTCGTGTTTTTCTCCACGCCGATTTCCGTCAACGTCTGCAGGTAGCGGAATTGCACGCTGACCGGCTCTTTGGCCAACAGCGCCGCTGCGTCCACCAGCCGTTGTGCCGCCGAGAACTCGCCTTCCGCGTGAATAATCTTCGACCGCTTTTCCCGTTCCGCCTCCGCCTGCTTGGCCATGGCCCGCAACATGGTCTCCGGCATGTCCACCTGTTTCACTTCTACGTTGGTAACTTTCACTCCCCAGGGGCGGTGTGCGTGTCCAGTATGCTTTGCAGCCGAAGGTTGATTTTTTCGCGATGCGAGAGCAGTTCATCCAATTCCTGCTCGCCCAACACCGAGCGCAGCGTCGTCTGGGCGAACTGTGATGTCTGGTACACGTAGTTCGAGACCTCGACCACCGCCTTGCGCGGATCGATCACCCGAAGGAAGATGACGGCATTCACTTTCAGGGTCACGTTATCGCGAGTGATGATGTCCTGTGGCGGCACTTCCATCGCTTCCTGACGCAGTGATACCCGCACCATGCGATCAAGCGGAGCAAAGACAAAAATAAGTCCCGGCCCCTTTGCATCGGCCGAGCAGACGTCCAAGGCGAAAAATTACGCCGCGTTCATATTCGGCCAGGATCTTGATTGAACTGAGGAAGTACAGAACCACAACGATGATTACTATGCCGGTAAACGACAGCCCCATTCAAAACCTCCGCAACGCAAAACCGGAAACACTTGCGTGGCCGATTGTACCGCTGTTGAGTTAAGAATACGGCATCTCCCTTGAGATGGGAGTGCCTCAAGGGATTCCGATAAGCTCAGACCACGCCGGCGGCCGCAATGGGTTGCGCCGCTGTAGCGGGCTCCACCCGCAACTGTAATCCATCTACGCCAAGAACGACGACCGCTTGGCCAGCTTCGATCCCGGTGGAAGAAACGGCATCCCATATTTCGCCACGAACAAAAACCTTGCCACTCGGGGAAAGTGCCGATTGGGCAATTCCCATTTGCACCCACCATCCCCTGCGCGCCCGTCACTACTTTGTTGGCCCGGGCTTTCAAGGCAATGCTCATCAGGAAGACCGTAATTCCTCCCAGCGGAATGCTGACTGCCAGCGCCGTCAGCAAATGCACCCGCATTTCAGGAATCGGAGCGTCCACCAGCAGCAGTCCACCCAGCACCATGGTCACGATTCCGCCAATGGCCAGAACTCCATGCGCGGCAAACTTCGCCTCCAGCGCAAACAGGGCAAACGATGACAGGATCAGCACCACGGCGGCAAAGCGCACCGGCAGAAGATTGAGCGCGAACACTGCCAGCAGAATGAATACGACACCAACTGTTCCCGGCACCACCGCGCCCGGATGATTGAACTCGGCATAGAGCGCCAGGCCGCCGATCGCCAGCAGAATGAAAGCGATATTGGGATCCATGATGTAAGCCAGGATCCGCTGCTTCAGCGTCATATCGAATGGCCGAATGGCTTCGCCGGCCAGACTGAGGGTCACGGCTTTCCCATCAAAACGTTTGACCGTTTTTCCCTGCATCTGTCGCAGCAAATCCTGTTCGCTGCCGGCCACATAGTCAATCAGCTTCTGCGAGAGCGCCTCCTGCTCGGTAAAAGACTTGGATTGCCGCACCGTGCTCTCGGCCACTTCGACATTCCGTCCGCGCTTCGCTACCACCGAACGCATCAGGGCGGCGGCGTCATTCTCCATCTTCTCCTTCATCACGTCGTCCACCTTGCCGCCACCCAGGGTTACGGGATGCGCCGCACCGGTGTTGGTTCCCGGAGCCATCGCCGCCACGTCCGCGCTCTCCAGAATAAAAAATCCGGCGGACGCGGCCCGGCTTCCCCCGGGAGTCACATAAATGATCACGGGAACGGGCGATGCCAGGATCTTTTCGATGATGTGGCGGGTGGATTCGAGCAGGCCGCCGGGAGTATTCAACTCGATCAGCAGAGCCTGATCTTTGTTCCGCTCGGCTTCGGCCAACGCCCGTCCGATGTACTCTTCAGTAATGGGATGAATGGCGTCGTTGACAACGATCTTCAACACTTCCGCCGGTGAACCCACCGACGCGACAGGCGATTACACCGGCTAAAACCACGCACCAACGCAGCAATCCGAAAGAGGCTTTCATCGTCCCCACCGCCAGCTTTGTAGCGCCGGCGTCCCGCCGGCTGGCCCGGGGGCATCCTGCCCCCGCTTCGCCCTTCAATTAATCCGCAGCGGCCTGCGGCTTCTTTTCCACCGGCCTCCCGCGCAACTCATCCCAGCCCGGCAGATGCCTGTCTCCGGTAATCAATCGCGCGCCCCGCTCATAAGTGAAATAAGACCAGGCCCATTGCAGCAGCACGATAATGCGATTCCGAAATCCGATGAGGAAGAAAATATGAATAAACAACCACGATAGCCAGGCGATGAATCCGGAAATATGAATCTTGCCGAACTCCGCCACTGCCGCGGCTCGGCCGATAGTGGCCAGGTTACCCTTGTTGAAGTAATGGAATTTCTTGCGCGGTTCGCCCCGCAGCTCAGCCGCGATATTTTTCGCCGTGGCCTTACCTTCCTGAATCGCCACCGGCGCAACCCCCGGCAGCAGCTTGCCCTTTTCATCCTTCAGCGTCGCCAGGTCTCCGATGACAAACACTTCCGGATGCCCAGGCAAGCTGAGATCTTCGTTCACTGCCACCCGGCCCGCGCGATCCACCGGCGCTCCCAGCTTTTTCCCCAGTGGCGAAGCCGCAACTCCGGCCGCCCACAAAATCACGGCTGCGGGAAGTTGGTTTGCACCCATTGCACGGCGCCCGCGGTTACATCGCGTGACCATTGCGGAGGTGTGCACCTCCACTCCAAGCTTATGCAGCTGTTCTTCCGCGCTGCGGGAAAGATCCTCGGGATAAGCCGCTAGGACACGCGGTCCGCCTTCCACCAGTATGATTCTCGTCTTCGCCGGGTCGATGGTGCGAAACTCGTTAGCCAGAGCCCGGCGGGCAATCTCCGCTAAAGTGCCGGCCAGTTCCACTCCGGTGGGGCCGCCTCCCACCACGACGAAATTAAGTTGCACCTGCTCCTTGCCGCTGGCCGCCTGACGCTCCGCCAGTTCGAAGGCCAGCAACACCCGCCGGCGGATCTCCAGTGCATCTTCGATTGTTTTCAAGCCCGGCGCCAACGGCTCCCACTCGTCGTGGCCAAAGTAAGCGTGGCTGGCGCCTGCGGCGACGATCAGATAGTCGTAACCAATCTCGTCGTCCTCCAGCTTCACCACCCGGCGCGCCAGATCGAAATCCTGCACCTCCGCCATCAGCACTTCAACATTCCGGCGATCGCGCAAAATCCAGCGGATAGGCGCGGCAATTTCACCTGGCGAAAGTCCCGCCGTCGCCACCTGGTAAAGCAAAGGCTGAAAGGTGTGGAAATTCTGGCGATCGATCAGCGTGATCCGCACCGGATGCCGCGCCAATGCCCGGGCGGCAATCAACCCGCCAAAACCAGCCCCAACAATCACCACTCGCGGATTCTGTTTTTCGTTCATCGCTCTAATTGATTAGATTCCGCCGCCCTGCCAAAGCTTCGAAAAAGCAGCCAGTCAGGGATTGCCTCGGCGTCCTCTGCGGACTTTCTTAGCGCCCTTTGCGGTAAAGCTGTTCTTGACCACAACCCCCCACCTAAGCCCGCGCATAAGCCATCGGTCGTCCACCCATCATCAGGTAGTAAGCAACAAACGACACTGCGAAGCCAACGAACCAGGAGTAGTCATACCAGAAAACCGCACCGCCGGAATCGCCAGCCCCGACAGTGCCACCGCCGCGCCCAGAAAAAGCGCGCCCACTGCTCTCCAGTTGAACCCGCTGGAATACTCGTAAGCCCCACCTCGCAGGTATAGATCATCCACCAGCAGCACTCGTCTCCGGATCAGCTAATAATCACAGATCATGATGCCCGCAACCGGCCCGAGAAACGCCGCATAGCCTCCCAGCCAGCCAAAAATAAAAGTCTTGTAATTGTCCAGCAACTCGCCAGGGCATGATGGCAATCCCCATGAAGCAGGTAATCACTCCACCCATCTTGAAGCTGATCTTGCGCGGCCACAAATTGGAAAAATCGTTTGCCGGAGAAACCACGTTGGCGCCGATGTTCACGTTCAAAGTCGCCAGCAGGATCGCGATCAACGAAATCACCACCGCCAGCCGGCGAATGAAAGCGACTCAAAAGTTGTACCGGATCCCAAATCGCCGATCCATAAATCACCACCGTCGCCGAAGTCACCAACACGCCCACCAGCGAATACAAAGTCATGGTAGTCGGCAAGGCCAACGCCTGACCAATCACCTGCGCCCGCTGGCTGCGGGCAAAGCGCGAGAAATCAGGAATGTTCAAAGACACCGTCGCCCAGAATCCAACTGTCGCATTCAGTGCGGGAATCAGGAATTTCAAAAACTCCGGAAAGCTGGCGAAGCGAGAAGGCGCGGACAGCATCGGTCCAAACCCTCCCGCCTGCACGTACGCCCAGCCCAGCAACAGCAAGCCCACGCCCAGCAGAACCGGCGCGCTGATCCCCTGCAAAAATCGTATGTACTCAATCCCTTTGAGAATCACCGCCAGATTGATCAGCCAGAACGCCAGAAAGCAAATGCCGGCGCCGTGCGGCACCGACTTCCACGCCGGCCACACCGTGGCCAGCAAAACACTGATGGCTTCGCCGCCGATCCAGGTTTGAATTCCAAACCACCCGCACGCCACCAGCGCGCGCAAGACTGCCGCGATATTCGCTCCCAGCACCCCGAACGACGCCCGCGCCAGTACCGGGAAGGGAATTCCGTATTGCGCTCCGGGATGCGAATTCAGCAGCATCGGCGCCAGCACAATGCAGTTCCCCAGAAACACCGTGAACACCGCCTGCTTCCAGTTCATCCCGCCCTGAATCAGGCTGGCCGCCAGCATGTAGGTCAGGATGTTGACCGACATCGAGACCCACAGCGCCGCGTAGTTGTAGGTTCCCCAGGTGCGCGCTCCGCGATCACCCGAGGCGGCTTCGCCGGGCATCACCGTCGGCGCAAGATCGGGATTATAGAGAGGGCTGGATTCGATGTTGGCGCGTACCGGCAATGTCGGCATAACCATTTGTCCCGAGAAGGGCAGCTGCAGTCAGTGCTTGCGATCGCCGGCAACATTCAGCTTGATGCGATACACGCTCGTGCTCGCCGTGATGTAAAGAGTCTTGCCGTCGGCATCGCCCCAGGCCACATTGCTGACCACTTCCGGAACCTTGATCGTACCCAGATGCTTTCCCTCCGGAGAAATGATCCACACCCCACCCGGCCCCGAGCTGTAAATGTTGCCGTCCTGATCGAGCCGCATACCGTCCGGCACGCCTTTTGCCGGATCAGACGAGGGATCGAGAAACACCTTGCCGTCCGTGACCGATCCGTCAGGCTGCACCGCGTAGCGCATCCAGACTTTTTTGCCGGAATCCGCGATGTACAGGAATTTCTCGTCGGGAGAAAAAGCCACGCCATTCGGCCGGGGAAGGTCCTTGATAATCAGCTGCAGCTGGTCGCGCTCGGGCGCAGCGCCAGCCTTGTGCGCACGCGCAGCCGGAATGCGATACACGCCATTTAACTGCAGCTCTTTTTCGGGATCGCTGTCGCTTTGCGTGGCCAGTCCATACGGAGGATCGGTAAAGTACAACGATCCGTCGGACTTATAAACAAGATCGTTCGGACTGTTCAGTTTCTTGCCCTGATAAGAGTCCGCCAGCACCGTAATGGACGCGTGCGGATCGACCGATTCCATTCGCCAGATGGTTCGTCCCGCGTGTCCCGCTACTGTCACCCGGCCATCGGCGTCGAGCGTCATTCCATTCGATCCCGGTTCCGGCCCCTTGAACGGCTCGGCGCCTTTGTAACCGCTGGGGTGCATAAAAACGCTGGCAGTCTTTCCCGGCGCCCATTCAACAATGTTGTTGGCGGGGATTTCGGCGAACAGCAGCGTCCCTTTGCGCGTCCAAACCGGACCTTCGGTCCACTTGTTGAAACCGGTTGCGACTTTTTCCAGCGCAGCTCCGGAAGCAACAATTTTGTCCAGGGCTGGATCGATTTTCTGAATGTCCTGGGAGAAAACCGGCAGTGCCACAACACCGGCCAGTACTAGAAAGGGAAGCCGCAGGTGAGTTGACATGCGAGGGATTGTACCCGATTTCCCGGTGCTCGAAGCGCCTTCACTCGCCCGCTCACGCCGCTTGATCGGACTTCATCCGCTCTTCCTTCGACTGCAGCTCAAGCCCTTTTGACTTGATTTCAATCCGCTCGTGCCGTATGTCGAGGCGCAGGTTCGCAAACACGCCCATATAGACGTTCGCCACCCACACCAGCGCAAACAGCGAAACCAAATATCCGCGCCAGTCAGGATAGAGAAGTTTAAAGCGCGTAATCACCAGCATGATCGCGGTAATGTAGTGGCTGAAGCAATACTCGCAGGTAAACAGGTAGAAAAACTTGCGTCTCCAGATCACCGGCGCAGACTCGCTCTGGTCTTTACAGTAGTCGCGCGGCTCGCGAAAGATTTCTTCGTGCGTGACCGTCCAGGCGATCGAGGCGATGGGAATCGCCAACACAAGCAACCACAAAATTTGCGAAGTTAAAGAAGACACCCCACTTTGATGCAACCGCCGGGAACGAGGTTGGAGCCCACCACCGTTACTGAGAACAGAGAACTAAGAACTAGGAACTGATTCTAAACAACAAATCCAAAACAACGATGGCAACCCAAAAATCGTCAAAACCCAAATCCACCTGAATCGTCAAAAAACGAAGGACTCAAAGATCAACAACGAACGACCAAAGGCCAAGCGCCAGACTAACCCCCACTTTTCCCGCTCTGCGAGGTCAAAATGCCGTAACTCTCCGGACGCCGGTCGCGGAAAAATTGCCAGGTCTTGCGAACTTCAAGAATCATGTCGAGATCAAGATCAGCCACCAGCACTTCATCCCGATCCCGGCTGGCCTGGGCAAAGATCTTGCCGCGGGGATTGCAGAAGTAACTCTTGCCGTAAAATTCACCGATATTCCAGGGCTTCTCGTTGCCCACCCGATTGATTGCGCCCACAAAATACCCATTCGCCACCGCATGCGCGGGCTGTTCCAACTCCCACAGATATTCGGATAGCCCGGCCACGGTCGCGGAGGGATTAAAAACAATTTCCGCTCCATTCAATCCCAGGGCCCGCGCCCCCTCCGGGAAGTGGCGGTCATAGCAGATGTAAACTCCAATCTTGGCATGCCTGGTGGAGAAAACCGGATATCCCAGATCCCCGGGCGTGAAGTAAAACTTCTCCCAGAACCCCGGATGGCAGTGGGGAATGTGGTGCTTGCGATACTTGCCCAGATAGCGCCCGTCATCATCGATTACAGCTGCGGTATTGAAGTACAGCCCGGGAAGCTCCTGCTCATACACCGGCACCACAATTACCATGTGATGCCGCGCCGCCAGCTCCTGCATCAGGCGCACACTGGGGCCGTCCGGGACCGGTTCAGCCAGCTCATACCAGCGCGGATCCTGCTCGGCGCAAAAATAAGGGCCGTAAAACAACTCCTGCAAACACAGAATCTGTACCTTCTGCCTGGCTGCCTGCTCCACCATCTCAATGTGCTTGCGCACCATCGCGTCCCGTATCTCGCTCAGCGAGTGCTCCGCCGTCAAGACGTTGCCCGCCTGAATGAGCCCACAGCGAACCATTCGCGCCATCGAAACCCACCTCGGATGTAACAATCTTATGGAAAAAAACTATAGCAGAGTCGCCACCGGCTGAAGCAGACGCGGGCCTGCAACCGCGAGCTTCGTCGTGGCTTCCGTCCTGGCCAAAAAGTTAGGCCAAGGACGGTTGCCCAAAATAACTTTTGCTCGCTGTCCAGTCGCTGGACGTATAATCGCTGCAATCTTATCCGGGGGCTTTGCTATGACCCACCGCCTGATTTGCTGTGTAATTCTCACCCTGACCTTCACTCTCGCCGCTTCTGCCCAGGGAAAAAAGCCTGCGGGCGGAGCCAGCACGCCCACCACCACCCGGCCGCCAACCAACGGTCAACCTTCCCTGAACTCTCCCGACATGGGTTCGGGCGGGCAAAGGGCGTTTATCTTCGGGAAAGTGGTGCTCGACGACGGCAGCCAGCTCAGCGAATCCGCCTCTATCCAGACTGTCTGCCAGGGCCGCCACCAGACCGTGACCCACACCGATTCCAAGGGCGGTTTCAGCTTCGAGATGGGCGACAGCATTTCCGCCGCCGCCGCCGGCGTTTCCTCCGCTGACTCGGATGTCGGTGTCGGTTCCCGGTTGGGCGGCGGTGGAACCAGCCGCCGCAACTGGCGTAATTGCGAAATTCTCGCGGCGCTTCCCGGTTTTACTTCTCAGTCCGTTGACTTGACCAGCCGGATTTCCAACTTCGAGAGCACCGATATCGGCCGCCTGGTTCTGCATCGCATGGGGCAAGTCGAGGGCTATACCATCAGCGCAACCAGCGCTGCCGCGCCCAAAGACGCACAAAAGGCATACGAAAAATCGCGAGACAAAGCGCGCAAGGAAAAGTGGGACGAGGCGCAGTCGCTATTGACCAAGGCGGTCGAAATTTATCCTAAATATGCGGTCGCCTGGTTCGATCTGGGCCGCCTCCAGCTGCGTAACAACGACATCGACAAAGCTCGTAATTCGTTCGAGCAGTCCATCGCAGCCGACGCAAAATTTACTTACCCGTACCGCGGCCTGGCCGAAATCGAAAACCGGCAAAAGCAATGGCCCGCACTGGTCAATATTTCGGACCGGCTGGTTGCCCTCGATCCCGTAAGCTTTCCCGATGCCTGGTTTCTCAACTCGTTAGGCAACTACTATCTTTCGAACTTCGCTGCCGCGGAAAAAAGCGCCCGCCATGGACTCAAAGTCGACGACCAGCACCAGGTTCCGAAACTGGAACAATTGCTCGGCATGATTCTGGCGCAGGAGCGCAACTACCCCGAAGCCACCCTGCACATCCAGAATTATCTGAAGCTCGCCACCCAACCCGCGGAAGTCGAGAACGCGCAAAAGCAATTGGCGGAAATCAACCGGGTTTCCGCCCTGGCCAGCCCCCCAGCCGCCGAAGAGAAAAAATAACCAGCAGGGTGCCCCCGTCCAAGCTCGCTTGGGCGGGGTTTTCCCACCCCAAATTCCAGAAACCAATACTCACTAGGACCTAAGTCACTGGCATCCCCCTTCTGGACTGCTAAAATCAAGCTCTGGAGTTTTAATGCGCAGCATTCTTATTCAACGCTTCATGTGTCTATTCCTCGTCGCGGGCACCGCCTCGCTCACCAACGCCACGGCGACCAAGCCGCTGGCCACGGTCGAGAGTGTGACCGTTACCAGCGCCGGTGGCGGAATCAGCGTGGAGATTGCCGCCAGCGCGCCCTCGTCGCCGCGCAGCCAGGTGGTCACCGATCCCGATCGTCTGATTCTCGATTTCAGCAACGCCCAACCCGCCAACGGATTGCGCAGCAAGCTGCTCAACCAGGGAGACATCAAGGGATACCGGGTGGCCCGCTACAGCGACAAGCCCCCCGTCACAAGGGTGGTGATCGACCTGAATAGTCCGCAACACTACGAGATTTTTCCCGATGGCAAGACCGTCATCGTCAAGTTGAGGTCGGACGAGCAGCAGGCAGCAATTCATGGCACGCCGAATAATGCTTCGACGCCTCCGGCTCCTGCAAAGCCCAAACTGACTGTCGATTACAGCAATGGACGAATGACGATCGCCGCCGACAAAGCCAGCCTGGCCGACGTCCTGAACGAAGTTCATCGCCAGACCGCGACTGATATTCCGATTCCTCCCGGAGCCGCCCAGGAACAGGTTGTAGCCAACATCGGCCCGCTGCCTTTGCGCGAAGCCCTGGTATCTCTGCTCAATGGCTCCCGCTTCAATTTCATTCTGGTGGATTCAGATCGCGAGCCCGGAAAACTTAAGAGTGTGATCCTGTCTTACCGCGGAGCGTCGGGCATCGTGCAACCCATGGCAACCGGCAACGAGCCCGCAGTCACAGACAGCACTCCGCCGCCCGACCAATCCCAGGAGACGCAACCCGAGACCCCAACGCCCCCCGAAATTCCACCGCAACAGGAAGGTCAAAGCCAGGGCCAAAGCCAGCCAGACACCGCCCAACCGCAAGACCTACCCCAACCCCAATAAAAATTCTTGGCTAATGTAAATGTAGGAAAGATTTGGCGAATGTAGGCACGAGCGCGCTCGCTCGTGCAGCAGCCGCATAACATTCGCTGTTCGTCTCTAGGGATGAATAAGCCGCACCGGAATAGGCGAGACCCCACCGCCCGCAATTGCAGGGCTACCGGCTCCGGTGTTACAGCCTGCGACATTCAAAATCACAGCTTCAATTTTTCCATTCGCCACAGTCCCGGGCGGGCTCGTAGCGTTTGGCACGTTCTGCGTAATACCCAGCTGCAGGAACCCAACAATCGTACCCGTCTGAGTACATCCACCCGGACAAAGGTTTGGTCCGCCAGCTTGATGATAAATCGGGACGGTGACAACTGAATCACTACGGCTGATGTTAGTGGCGCCTTGCAAACCCGTATTGGGGTTGTTGTTGCCACCGCGTAACGTAACTGGCGGTATGCCATCCGGTGGAGCTCCGTTTGGGATAAGTTCGTCCTGGCCGAAAGTGGGGCCCTGGCCTCCGGCGTGAATGAGGCATTGTGTTCCTTCGTTCGTATAAACTCCGACGCCTCCGCCGGTTTGCACGGTCACCGGTTGCCCGGCTCCGATCACCTGCCCGCAACTGAACTGATAAGTGGATGCGCAAGCGATGTTGTCGTGATAATCGTCGGCACCCACCTGCGCGCATGAAACCGAGCTCGTCGACGGGCAGACTGGTGTCGGCGGGTTAATGGGCACATTCGCCCTGTAGTAATCGATCGTCCGGGGGACGGTCGGTGTAACCTTAGGCGTAGCCGCAGCTCCCACATGGGTCAAGGTGATGGTTTTCCCCACGAAGGAACCGTTATTTTGAATGGCTCCGGTGGCGTTATCGACGAAGCGGCCGCCAGCCGCGCAGTCCCCTGGTCCAGCATTGGTCGGATCACAGTTGGGTACCAGCCACGGTTTGACTGCCTGCATCGTAATCGGCGAGGTCGATCCAGATGCGTTATATGCCTCAGCCATGCCAGTCGCCGTGACCGTGTTCGCTGCTCCGCCCCAAATTCGTCCAAAAAAAGTCGGCAATCCCGTGCGCTCTACGGTCACCGCAATCTGCGGATTCGCAGGCGCGGTGGCAAGCAGGCAGTTGATCGATTTCACCGCCGCCGGTTGCCCTGCAATCGTGTTTTGAGCCGCAACTGCCTCAGCCAGCCGGTTAGCTGCCGCATTTGCCCCCGGAGTTGCCGAGGTCTGACAGATATCGGCCGCCGGAACAGCAGTTGACGCCGACGTATACCCTGACGAGGCAAATGCCTTGGCGCCCGCCAGCGCTGCCGCGTCCGCCGCCCGCTGCGCGTCCCCGTGAGCTACGTACAAAGTCGATACATCGATTGCCAGCGCCGCCATACCCAGCAACGCAAGCAACGAAAATGCGACCAGCACGATGGTGATGCCGCGTTCATTTTTTCGATTCGCAGTGTTTAATCGATTCACAGAGCCATCCCTCAATTCAGGTTCTGCATGATCGCAATCGCGCTGATCATTGACGTGGTCGGATAGTTCGCGCCCGGAGCGATGAAGGGCACAACTCGATTGAATTGCCACCGGTACGGATAACTCAGCGTCAGCTTGGTTCCTTCGACAAGGTAGTTTCCAGCCTGAAACGGCGGACTGGGCAGCGTGGCGGTATAAACGTAGCCTCGCTCAACTTTCAGCGTCAGATTTCCGCCACACCCGGTGTTGGTGGTGAATGTCCACGACAGGTTGCCACTGACCGTAGCCGCCGCTGTTGAGAGTCCGCAATCCGGCAGTTTACTGGCGACCAGGTCAGCCTCCACCACGTCCCGTACCGAACACACCGAAGCAGGGGCGCCGCACGCTCCGATCAACAAAAGGTCAGTTGCAGGTTGATTAGAAGCTACGCGGGCTCCTTGCAATGCAATGCTGCCCACTTTTTGCTTAACTGCGAAGGCTGAACCGAAGTCGAATACTCCGACGGAAACCACTAACAATAAAGGCAGCGAAAGGGCAAACTCGAGTATCTCCGCACCCTCGTCGCCCCGCAAAAATCGTCCCAAGAGGATGCCCAACGGCAAAGCTCGGCGGAGAATCCGCAGCGGCATCGCTAATCCTCCTGGCGAGCTTCAGCTTGTGCCCGAATTACAACTCCGGTCGTGATTGGCGACAAAGCCGGTGGACAACACGAGAGTCCATTCAATTTGAAGTTGTAGGGATAATCGAGGCTTACCACCGTGCCCACTTCGGTCAGCGGAGATCCGGGATTCAAAATCACGTCCCTCTGAACATTGAAGTTCTGCACCTGCGTCGGATCGAGGTGGGAAGCTCTCAGAATTGGAAACACAACATTGTCCCGAATGTCGTTGGGAAGCCGAAACGCGTTTCCACATGTTGCGCAATTGTTCGCTGCCGCTGCTTCCGCGCCCAGATGCGCCGCCCGGTTCACCGTCGTATAAATATTAAACGCCCGCGCAAACCACATGATCCCGAATAGCAGCATGAACAGCAGCGGCAACACCACCGCCGCTTCGGCGATTTCAGCGCCCGAAGTTTCGCAAAGAAGCTTTCTACCCCATCCGAAACTGTGACCAGTCTTCATGCCCACGCCTGACCCACAGTATAAAGAACAACCGTCGCTGCCACTGCCACTCCAAACGGTATCTTCAGAGATTCCGGATTATCCAGCGATACCTCCGGTCCCGGCAGATGAAGCGTAAATAGTCCCGCGACCATGTGTGCCAGGTTGTGCGCTGTCTGTCTGATTCGCCGCTTCCAGACGATCAGCGCCAGCGCCATCAGTCCGGCCATCAAAATCGCCCCCACCAGCACGGTCAGCAACCGGGACGGTCCCAGAAAGGCTCCCAGCGCCCCCACCAGCTTCCAATCGCCCGCGCCCAGGCTGCGAATCAGCACGAATGGCAGCAAAAGCCCCAGGCCCAGCCCAGCGCCCAGTAACGATTCCTTCCCGCCTGCCCATCCCGCCGCCAGCACATGTGCCCCCAGGCCGATCAGTAAGGCCGGCACGGTAAGCCAGTTGGGGATGCGTCGCGAACGCCAGTCAGTCCAGCCCGCAATCAGCGCAGGTATCGTCGCCAGCATCCATATTTCCGATTTCAGCATTCGGGCCGCGCACCGCCGCCTAAGGCGAGAGTTCAAGAACAATCACAAATATGGTGTGTAAGTCGTGGCATCGAATGCTCTCCGAGCATCCAGAACCGAAAGCCGGCAAGGGTCAGAACCAGCTTTACCGCAAATTATGCTAGGGAACTGCCACCAAGTCAACGAAACTTCCGGTCAGGGTAGGTCCTCGGTCCGGCTGGAACGGGGACGGGCCAACCGCCTTCCATTCAAAGCAAGAAAAAAGGCCCGAAGATTCGGGCCTTCCTGTGAAAGCGTCACAGAGATTCCTACTGGCTTAGAGGATGCCCGCCCGTCCGCTCCGCCACCACCTTGCGAGCATTCTCCGCCAACGATTTAGCCTGAGGCAGCAGCTCCAAAGCCTTGGTCACCTGCGGATCGGTCTCTGCCCGCACCTTCAACCCTTCCTCCTGGCCGAACACGTCCACGAAAATCTCGCTCTTGATATTGGATCTGACCCAGGCGTTGTTCTCCAGCAGCTCCGCCTCGGTGTAGGGAATCTTCTCGTCGTCCATGAACTTGCGGAAATCCTGCAGCACTACGTCATCCACCTCGAAACTCTTGGCGGGATGATGAGTAACCGCATAGTGCTTGGCGAAGTTGAAGAACGCGTAATGTTGCAGCAGCGAATCCTGAAAGTGATTGCTCTTGACCGCCGCAATCTTGACGTCCGGAGTGATGCCGCCGCCGCCGTACACCGTGCGCCCGCTGTCCGTGAGCTTCACTTCACGGCTGGCATTGTGCGCGTTCTCTTCACTCTCGCGGTTGAAGTAATAGTCATAGAGCGAAACATTGGAGTAATCACGCTGAATCAACCGCATGCTCGGCGTGTAGTACTTTGCCGTGGTCAGCGCCAGTCCCGTGTTCTCCGACAGCGGATACACCGTCTGCACCAGGCCCTTGCCGAAAGTCGTCTCGCCGACAATCAATCCGCGATCGTGGTCTTGAATCGCTCCCGCCACAATCTCAGCCGCCGAAGCCGTGCCCCGGTTGACCAGGACCACCAGCGGATAATCCTTGCCGCCGTTGCCATGCGCCGCGGTGTAGCGTTTTTCCTGCGATGCCCGGCCATGATGTGAAACGATCAGTTGCCCCTTGCGCAAGAACTTGTCCGCCACACCGACGCCCTCATTCAACAGACCGCCGGGGTTCTGCCGCAAATCGAGAATCAATCCTTTTAAGTCGCCCATCTGGTCAAGCGCGTCGGCGACTTCATGCTCGGTAGTCTCGTTAAAGCCGGAAACGTGCATGTAGCCGATTCCAGGTTTGATCAGGAAATGCAGGTCCACGCTGTAGCGGGGAATCTCGTCGCGAACCACCGCAAACTCCAGCGGCTTGTCCGCGCCTTCACGCAGAATCGTAATGTGGACAGTCGTCCCCTTCGGCCCTTTCAGCAGGTCGGCGACGTCGCCGGTGCTCATGTTGTCGGTGGGCTTGCCATCGACGGCGGCAATAATGTCGCCCGGCCGGATACCGGCGCGGTAGGCAGGCGTTCCCACGAATGGCGCAATCACAATCACTTTGTTATTGCGCGGTCCCACCGTCATTCCCACGCCGTAATACTTGCCGCGCTGATCTTCACGCAGCAGGGAGTAAGCCTTGGGATCGAAAAAATTCGAGTGCGGATCGAGCACATGCAGCATGCCCGGAATCGCCCCGTTGTAGATGGCCTTGTCGGGGTTCACCGGCTCGGCGTAATTCTGCTCCACCACGTCATACACCGTGGTGAACTGCCGCAAACTATCGCGGACATCGGAGTCCCCGCCGGGTGCGGCCGAAGGATTGATCTTCTGCCCAAAAACAATCCCGAGAAACCCGCAGGTGACAAGAATAAAAATAATCAGGAAGAGTGCGCGACGAGAACTACCAACCATCATGTTTTCCTTCGCCGGAGACGTGAGGAACACCCCGGCCAGCGCGTATCACCAAAGTATAACGCTCCACAGTCCACTAATCTACCTTTTACAGACACCCGGAAGTAACCAGGGCAGTTAGGGCCGTTTCGAGTGTCTAGTGTCTAGTTTCTAGTTTCCGGTTGCAAAACCTGCCAAGGGAAACCGGAAACTAGAAACTGTTCTTCTATAGATGCGCCAAAAATCCAGCCGGTTATAGATCGGAATTCTTTCGTGTACATTCGTGTCCTTCGTGATGAATGCTTTTCTGACTCCGCCCGAGAATCGTAGCTGAAACTAGAAACTCCGGTAGTGCCTCAGTTTGAAATCTCAGAGGTTAGATCGGCGGCGTGGCCCTTACAAGAAAAGAGTTGCACAGCCTCCTGCCGCATCTTACGATGCTGCAAAAGGCGGAGGCTAGCTTCAATGCGGTCAGCATGGCGAACCGAGGCAGGACATCTCACATGTCGCTGGGCTGGGGTGGGAGAGCAAGTTCAATACAACCCTCGTTGGATGCAAGAGGCTTCAGAGAGTGGTTACGTCCCCCCTGTGGTGGATTTTACTTTCCGCAGCCCATTCGCCGGGGTTTCTTGGTTCCGGACGACCCACACCGCTAGCCGCGATTTCGAAGATTCAAACTGAGGCGCTAACGAAACTCCACTTCCATTGCCGCCAATCCTCTCCGGCAGTATCATGGCAACATGAACCTGGGCTTCCCGGAGATGATCTTCCTCTTCCTTTTTGCCCTGATCCTGTTCGGGCCCAAGAAACTGCCCGAAATCGGACGGCAGATCGGAAAGGCGCTGAATGAATTCAAGCGAGCCTCTAACGAATTCAAGGCGCAAATCGAATCCGAAATATCACAGCTTGATATCGAGCAGAGTCATCAGACCATCCTGCCCCCGGTGCAGGCGCCGGTGGGTTCCATAGCCTCGGGCCCGCGTCCTCCCGAAGATATTTCCGTCCCGGAAACGAAGTCGCTGGCCAAGGCCCCCGATGCCTGAAATGGCGGCTGAGCTTCCACCCGGCGATTCGCGCGAAGGTCTTACCGCCATGAGCTTCCTCGATCACCTCGAGGAACTGCGCCGGCGCCTTATCTATTCCATCATCGCCGTTACCGTCGGTTTCTTCGCCTGCTGGAATTATCACGAATACATCTTCAGTTTCGTCCAGCGCCCTATCATGGAGGCCCTCCACCACAACGGGATGGCCGAGAAACTGGTCTATCTCAATCCCACCGAACCCTTCAATCTCTACTTGAAAGTGGCCGCGCTTGCCGGACTGTTCGTGACCTCGCCGGTGGTGCTCTACCAGGTCTGGATGTTCATCTCTCCCGGCCTGTACCGGAACGAAAAACGCTACGTCTTTCCCTTCATGTTTTCCACCGTCCTGCTCTTCCTGGCGGGCGGCCTGTTCGCTTACAAGATGGTCTATCCGGCGGCCCTGACCTTCCTGATCGACTACGGCAAGCAGTTCCAGCCAATGATCACGATTGGCGAATATACGGACTTGTTTTTGACCATCATGGTCGGGATGGGTGTAATTTTCGAACTGCCTGTCCTGGTTTTCTTTCTGGCCCTGATGGGCATCGTCAATGCCGCCTGGATGTGGCGTAACCTGCGTTATTCCATCCTGGTGATTTTCATCATCGCGGCCATCATCACGCCCACCACCGACATCCTGAACATGTGCATTTTCGCCGCACCCATGGTCGGCCTGTACATCATAAGTATCGGTATTGCGTACCTGGTCCATCCCGCACAACGCCGGGCTCGTCAGGCCAAAAAAGGTCAATGAAATACTGGATTTCAGCCTTCTTGATTTCGCTGCTTGGCGCGGCACCGTGCCCCGCCGAGTCGTTTAACTCGGCTCGCGCCATGCAGTACACTCGCGAAGTCGTCGGCTTCGGAGCGCGCCCCATCGGAAGCGCGAACCACAAGAAACTTGAAAATTACATCATGGCGCACCTGAAGAACGATCAGGTGGAAGAAGACGCTTTCACCGCGGATACGCCCGAGGGTAAGTTCCCCGTAAGAAACATCATCGCCAAGTTTCCCGGTAGCCGCGAAGGCCTCATCGTCGTGGCCGGTCACTATGACACCAACTATCCGCTGCGCAACACCGGCTACGTAGGCGCCAACGACGGCGGCTCATCCACCGCCATACTGCTGGAACTAGCCAACCAGCTGCGCGGCAAGAAACGTGACGGCTACAGCGTCTGGCTGTTGTGGACCGATGGCGAAGAAGCGGTCAAGAATTGGACCGCTACCGATAGCCTGTACGGGGTGCGCCACCTCGCTGGCAAATGGGAAAAAGACGGCACTCTGAAGAAGATCAAAGCTTTCCTGCTGGCCGACATGATCGGAGATGCCGACCTCAACGTCGAGCGCGAAGCCAGCTCCACCCCCTGGTTGGAAGATTTGGTTTTGCAGGCCGCTTCGAAACTAGGCTATCAATCACATTTCTTCGCCCGCACCGTTCCCATCGAAGATGACCACATACCCTTCGTGGAGCGAGGCGTTCCCAGCGCCGACCTCATCGATCTCGATTACGGCTACGGAAACGTCTTTCACCACACCCCCCAGGACACTCTCGACAAGCTCAGCCCGAAGAGCATCGAAATCGTAGGCAATGTCATCCTGCAAACCATCCAGCTACTAGACAAGAAAAACTAGAACCGGGAACTGATAACTAAGAACTAGAATAAAACTCCGGCGCGAATCCGGCGCACAGCAGTAACGTCTAGGGCGCCCCCGCCCGCCGCCCTCAAAGTTGATTTGTCTAGCTCCAGCGACTGGACAGAAAATAACTGAGAACCGGGAACTATGAACTAAGAACTAGAATAAAAATCCGGCGCGAATCCGGCGCACAGCAGTAACGTCTAGGGCGCCCCCGCCCGCCGCCTTCAAAGTTGATTTGTTTAGCTCCAGCGACTGGACAGAAAATAACTGAGAACCGGGAACTATGAACTAAGAACTAGAATAAAACTCCGGCGCGAATCCGGCGCACCGCAGTAACGTGTAGGGCGGGCCCTCGCCCGCCACCTTGACGTTGATCTTGTTTTTAGCTTCTGATCTTTCTTGATTGGTAATCGAGGATTGGTAATCGAGCCTGAAAATTTCAACGCTGGCCACCGAGACCATCTGGAAGCCTTTGGTATACAGTCAAAGTTAAAGCTGCCGGAAACAGCCACGGCAAGATCTCACCCTGGGGCGTCGATTGCTACTCTTCTGGATTCTATTCAATGTTTTCGTCCTCGCCATGCTGGTCCTGGACCTGGGCGTCTTTCACCGCCGGAACCACGCCGTAAAATTTCGCGAAGCGCTGATCTGGAGCATCGTGTGGATCGCTCTGGCCGCGATTTTCGCAGTCGTAATCTTGTTCTGGCATGGTCGGACCCCGGCCCTGGAGTTCGTCACCGGCTACGTGATTGAGCTTTCGTTAAGCGTCGACAATCTGTTCGTCTTTTTGCTCATCTTCCGTTTCTTCCAGGTACCTCCGGCGCATCAGCATAAGGTCCTCTTCTGGGGAATTCTGGGCGCCCTCGTCATGCGCGCGATCTTCATCGCCGCCGGCGTCGGGCTCATTCAACGCTTTCACTGGATTGTCTACGTCTTCGGTGCCTTCCTCGTGTACAGCGGAATCAAGCTTTTCTTCCAGGGTGAAGCCGAAATTCATCCGGAAAAGAATCCGGTGCTCCGTTTGTTTCGCCGTCTGGTTCCGGTAACCAAAGACTACGAGGGCAACAAGTTTTTCGTTCGCCGCGCCGGACTCTATGCCACCCCGCTGTTCATTGTGCTGCTGGTGGTTGAAACCAGCGATCTCCTCTTCGCCGTGGATTCCATTCCGGCAATTCTTTCCATCACCCGCGACGCCTTCATCGTTTACACCTCAAACGTCTTCGCCATCCTGGGCTTGCGCTCCATGTACTTTGCCCTGGCCGGGATGATGGAAATGTTCCGCTATCTTCACTACGGCCTCTCCCTGGTCCTGATGTTTGTCGGAGCCAAGATGTTGTTGTCCCACTTTTTTGAAATCCCAACCCCTATCGCTCTGGCGGCCGTGGCCGGCCTCCTGGCGATCTCCGTCGTTGCCTCCCTGATGAATCCGAAGAAAAAGCCAGCCCATTAAATCGTTACGTTATGATGAGAGCCGATGACTCGTGTAACCATCGCGCTCCCGCCTAGACCCTATGATGCGGTCATTGCAAACGGCCTTCTGCTTCGTTCCGGCGAGAGCCTGCGCGACCTGTTCAGCAAGGGCCAGGGCGCAACTAGGTCATCCACCAATCCTCTCAACCTGTTCGTGATCACAGTCCCTCCGGTTCGACGCAAGTGGGGAAAAAAGCTGATGGCCTCTTTGGCAAATGCGGGTTTCGCCGCCAAAGTTCTGGAGATGCCGAATGGCGAGCCTCACAAGAAACTGGCCACGGTAGAAAAGCTCTGCGAGCAATTGAGCCGCCTGGGAGCGGACCGCAATTCCGCCGTCGTAGCCTTCGGAGGCGGTGTTGTTGGCGACGTCGCCGGACTGGTCGCGTCGCTCTACATGCGTGGCATCGATCTGGTGCAAATTCCTACCACTGTGCTGGCTCAGGTTGACGCCTCGATCGGCGGCAAAACCGGAGTCAATCTTCGCGCCGGCAAAAACCTGGTCGGTACTTTTCATCATCCCCGGACCGTACTGATCGACCCGGCCGTTCTCTCCACTCTGCCGGACCGCGAATTTCGCGCCGGCCTGTATGAGGCACTAAAATGCGGCGTCATTGGCAAGCCCGAATTATTTCGTGCCATCGAAGCAGCGGATATCGCTGAATTGCGTCGCGATCCCGCAAAGCTGGAATGGATCATCGCCGAATCGGCCCGGCTGAAAGCTGAAGTAGTCTCAGCTGACGAACGTGAAAATGGTCTGCGGCGGGTGCTGAACCTCGGACACACCATCGGCCACGCTCTTGAAGCCGAAACCAACTACCGGCATTTTCTCCACGGCGAGGCGGTCGCCTGGGGCATGATTGCGTCGGCAAAGATTTCATCCGCGGTCGATCGTATCGATAGCGCCAGCGCCGCGCGTATCACCGATGCCATCCGCAAGGTCGGACCACTCCCCAAAGTTCAGTCGCGCAGCCGCGCCATCCTGCGCTTGCTCAAGTCGGATAAAAAGACTCGCAACGGCGTCGTCCACTTCGTCCTGCCCCAGGAAATCGGAAAAGTTGAGGTCGTCAACGATGTACCTGAGCAAGTTATAATCGAAGCAGTAGACGAACTACGCCGCCTGTCCCGTTAGAGTAAGGTTTGGAAGTGTTAATAAAATAGCTGGAAATGTCATCCTGAGCGGAGTAGCCGCTTCGCGAAGCGAAGCAGCACGCAGTCGAAGGACCCCTATAAGCTTTACAGGTTGCTCCATCCCAAAGGATTTAAAGTGTCTCTGCCGATTTGCGGCCGCACACTTTAGCGATCTTCGCCTGCGTTGGGGTCTTTGCTGCGCAACCCCCTTAGCTCAAGTTGACAACTTAAACACAAACTGTGCCAGAAGCCACCAAATCCGCGGTTCTCGGCGCCGCCCCGGAAGGCTCCACTGACGCCGAATCCGCCGCCCGCGCCGTGCGCGAGATGTTTACCTCTATCGCGCCTCGCTACGATCTCCTGAATCACGTGCTCTCCCTGAACGTGGATCGCCTCTGGTGGAAAAAAACGGCCCGCACCTTCGCTTCAATCCTCGCTCGCCCCCAGGCTCAAATCCTGGATTTATGCTGCGGCACCGGCGACATGACCCTCGCCCTGCGCCGCCAGGCAGGGAAGTCGTCGCCAAACATTCTAGGTGCCGACTTTTCCCACGCCATGCTGCAGCGTGCCAGCATTAAGAGCGCCACCACGCCCCTGCAATGGATCGAAGCCGACGCCCTCAACCTGCCCTTCCCCGACAATCATTTCGATCTGATCACTTCCGCTTTCGGTTTTCGCAATCTCGCGGACTACGACGCCGGGCTACGCGAAATCATGCGCGTACTCCGCCCCGGCGGAGAATTCGGCATCCTCGATTTCGGTGAGCCGCAAGGGCTGGTGGGGAAGGGTTACAGGATCTATTTCAAACACGTGCTGCCGAGAATCGGCACTCTGCTATCCGGCGTAAGTGGTCCGTATGCTTATCTACCGGCTTCGGTCTCGCGCTTCCCGGCGCCCAGCGAAATGTTGCTGCGGATCCGCCAGGCCGGGTTCCACGATTCCTCATGGAGCCCCTACACGCTCGGCATCGCCGGACTCTATCGGGGAAAAAAATAATTTCGCTACGCCTGCGCCGTTATGCGCTCCCCGCCGCCTTCAGTCGCGCAGCCAGATCGCGAATGTCCGCATCGTTGTCGTCGCCAATCACAAAGTAGCGCAAACCGTCCTGCTCCCAGGTTTCCACCTCGAACGAGTGCCGTCTCCGCGCCTTCGTATCCGACCCAAACCCGCCCGGCACATTTTGGTCCTGGAAGATAAACACCGAAATCTGGTGCTTGCGTATCTGGAAAATCAGGTGCGCTCCCGCCGCCTGCCCCAGATACGCCACCCGGCCGCCGGTCAGAGAAAAATCTGAGCCCTGCAGTTCGGGCAAATTAAAGCTGAACGGAATTTTTCCCTGAAACCAGGGCTTGACCGTGTGCCGGTCGCGTAGAAACCACGTCAACCGGGTTCGGACTGGCCAGCGTCGCCACATGCAAATCGGCAATTTCGCCGAAAGCCTGCTGCCGCTCCATCCGCCGGTTGCCTAAATAGGTTGCCACCATCGACGCCACCAGTAGCATCGCCACCACGGCCGCCGCCATCATCCACACTCGCGCCGTCGATGTTCGCGGCCGCCCTGCTACTTGCTTTTGTACTCGTGCTCTCAATTCCGCGCTTGGGTTATAGCGTTTCCCCGCAGACTGCAGGCCGCGCTTCAACTGTACCTGGCTCAGAACGTCGGCTGCGCACGCCGGACACGTTCTTACGTGGCCGTCCACCGCCTTCATCTCTTCAGACGAGAGTTCGCCATCGAGATACGTTGCCAGCCTCGCGCTGTATTCGTCGGCCATCAGGCTTTCACTTTACCCTTCAGGATTTCGCGCAGCCCCTTGCGTGCCCGCGACAACCGCGACATCACCGTGCCCATCGGAATCGCTAGCGTCTCCGAAATTTCCTGATAGGACATTTCCTCTACTTCCACCAGCAGCAGTATCTCGCGAAAGTGGACCGGAAGTTCTTCCATCGCCGATTGCAGCATTTGCTCCTGCGCGTGCCCGATGAAAATCGTTTCCGGAGTGCCGGACGAATCCGGAATTTCCGGACTGTCCTCCTCGTCCAGCGGCACCGTCACCCGCGCTCCTCGTGCAGTCCGAGACGTCAGAAAAGTGTTCCGCAAAATCCGGTAGATCCACGCCCGAAAATTCGTGCCCGCCTGGAAAGACGAGAATCCCTTCAGCGCCTTGACGTACGTCTCCTGTACCAGGTCGTCAGCTTCACTCTGATTCTGCGTGAGCCATCGCGCAAAGTTGTAGAGCTGGTCGAAAAGCGGCATCGCCAGCTCTTCGAACGTTCCTGCAGTCGATCGGTCTTTTGACACCTCCATAGGGTAAACGAGCGGATCGGGATTTTATTCCCACTAACTCAAGATTTTTTCCGGGAGAGAATTCCAGCAGAATAAGTAGCGCCGGCGTCCCGCCGGCTGTCGTGAAGGCGTCTCGCCTTCACCCGCCCGAACCAACATCACACCGCCGGCAGCGCAACCTCGGCCGCCGTTTCCACCTTGAAGCAGTCCGCGAAAGCATCCTCGATCGTGTAGCGGATTACATCCAGATAATTCTCGCCCAGAAATTTCTGCAGGCGCCCGGTATTCACCAGATATTCCCCGGTCATATAGGGCGCAGCCTCCGGCGGAATGGCCACCATTCCAAACTGCCATAACAGCTTCAATGCCGCGCCGAACGCCGGCTTTCCCGGCAGTCGTACCAGCTTCGCTTGCGCCAGCTCAACACAACGCTCGAAGGATAACGGTTCTCCGCGCCCGGCAACGTTAAGCACCGTGAGCCGTTGCGCTTCCGGTTCTGTCTTCTGCAGAATGTAGCGGATCAGCCGCGCCACATCATCCACATGCACAAACTGGATCCGGTTTTCCAGATAACGCCGGCCGGCCGGAAGTATGCAGGGCAGACGTTTGCCCTGGCTCTTCATCTTCACCGCCCGGGCGCTTCGCCCGTTGGGAGTGCCGCGAAAAGCGTCCACCATATAATTTTCCATGCTGGCCCCGGCAAAAATATGCGGCCGCAACATATACGCGCTGCATCCTCGCAGCGCCGGAGATCGCTGCTGCACCACCTTGTCGGACTCCATCTTCTGGATCGCATAGGGTAGTGTGTGCGCTGCCAGCGCCTGTTCTTCGCTCGCCGGCGCCGGCAGATCCGGTCCATACACGGCTACGCTGCTGGGGAAAATAAACTTCCGGATCAGGCTCTCTTCATGATTGGCTTCGGTGATTGCTTCCATCACCCGCGCCGTTCCCGCCACGTTGATCTGCCACATGCGATCCACGTCCAGCACCCCCGATCTCACCGGATCGAGGACAAACGCCAGATGGATCACCGCTTCCGCCCGCGATTCACGCAGCAGGAAAAAAAGTTCGCGGCAGGATTTCTCTTCACCCAAATCCATCCGCTCGAAGCGCAGTGGAAGATCGGTTGCCGGCGGGTTCACGTCCAGGCCAATAACTTCAAAATCGTCCAGCATGGGCAGCAGACGGCGCCCCAGATTGCCAGCGATTCCCGTGATCACCACAGTTGGCTTTGCTTCACCCATTTATTTGGGACCGGCTTCACCCGGTTGCGCACCCGGCTTGGTCGCGCCCGGATCGCCCGGTCCCGATGCAGCCGGGCCCTCCGCAAAATATTTCTCGTTTAACTCCGGCGTCGCCGACTGCTGGATGGTTTGCAGCGAGTCCTGCATACGTTGCGATCGCATCGTGGATGAGATTTCTTCCCGCACTTTGTCCAGCGGCAGCGTGTCCTTTTCTCCGACCTTATAGATCAGGTACCCGTTGGGCGTGGTCAACAATTGCGATGTCTCGCCGGCTTTCAGATTGAAAATCTCAGCCTGGTCCGGCGGAAGGCTGGTGCGCCGCACCTTCCCCAGTTTCGTGGGAGGATTCGCCTTCAGGTCAGAGGCGCCCACCGCCTCGGCCTGCAATTTTTCGAAATCTTCTCCTGCCGCTGCCCGCGTGCGCAGCGTGTCTGCCAGTTTTTTCAGCGTCTCTTCGGATTCCTGTTGCCGCTTTTTGGCATCATCGTCGCTGGGTTTGTCTTTATCTTTATCTTTGCTCTCCGCTATCTGTTTGCTGCGGGGAATGAAAATTCTTTGCAGGTCCACCTCTTGAAACGCGGGCTCATTCTTGTGGTAATAGGCTTCTATATCTTTGTCGGAGATTTGCGCCGCTTCCTCTTGCAGGCTCTGGCTCAGTTCCTTGGTGAGCACGCTTATCCGCGCCACCCTCATCAATTCCTGAAACTTGGGTCCCTGATCAAGTCCCATCTCGTGGGCCTTGTGCACCATGACTAACGCCGTTCCATACTGTGTCGCCAGCTGTTTTCGCTGCGGCGGCGCCATCGTAGGCGCCACTACGTTGATCAGTTGCTCGAACTCCGCTCGGGTCACTACCGTTTTGCAATCCGCGGCTTTGCCTTTGTCAGCCGCGGGCTTATCGCACAAACCCGAAATCGTGATCACCGGCGCATTCGCTGCGACCGCAGCCGGGCCGGAAACATTGCCGTTCGCCTGGCTGGTAGCCTTGGCCGCCGGTGGCGCCGGAGCCGTGGGATGACCGGCCGGCTTCGTCGCTTGCCCCCATGCCGATGTAGCCAGCAACAGCGCGCAAATCCATCTCAGATAAGTCGTCAAATCGGATTTCCCCCGCTTAAATCGTGAATATTAACTGTGAATGTCATCGAGAATCGTAGCATAGAGCACACTCGCTGCCATTGCCGTTCCATAAGCTCCCTGTCACCCCGAAGCGAAGAGACATCGTCCGCTAGCACCCTGTCACCGTGAGCGAAGAGAGATCGTCCGCTGGCACCCTGTCACCCTGAGCGAAGAGAGATCGTCCGCTAGCACCCTGTGTCACCCTGAGCGAAGAGAGATCGTCCGCTGGCGGACGATCCAGATGAGTCGAAGGGCCCCTATAACCGGCAAATTTCAAGCGCGCATGGGCTGTCGCTGCAAGACTCCACCCCCCGGACCGCGCCCACTCTATTCCCCTGTCACCCTGAGCGAAGAGGGATCGTCCGCTGGCGGACGATCCAGATGAGTCGAAGGGCCCCTATAACCGGCAAATTTCAAGCGCGCATAGGCTTTCGCTGCAAACACCACCCAGCAGTATTATTTGCCGAAAGCCAGCGCCGCCAAATACAGCAGCCCCAGCTGAACGAACGGGAAAAGCAGAAAAATCAGAGTAAGTTTGTTCCACCAGCTCTCGCCCTTCTTGCGGGCCAGAATACGCGCGATTCCAACCACCGTTCCCAACGGATAACTCAGCAACCCCACCACCATGGCGTACCTTTTCAATTCGAAAAAGGCTTTTCCGCCGGGAGCGTCAAAAAGAAAAATCGTGGTGTATGCGGCGATAGGCCACAACAACATCAGCAGGCTGGACAGCACAAGAATGCAATAAGCAGCGATCTTCATGCGGCGTACGTGCGGAGA
Source organism: Terriglobia bacterium (assembly GCA_963733545.1). Taxonomy (GTDB): domain Bacteria; phylum Acidobacteriota; class Terriglobia; order Terriglobales; family Acidobacteriaceae; genus JAIQFF01. The sequence goes on along the minus strand of CAVTDQ010000006.1, from coordinate 458,115 downwards.
GATAATGGCGATCGGCGCTTCCGCCCCGCTCTACGGTTTGGTATCAATCGGCTTCAGCCCGCCGCAATCGGAACTCAACCATTTCGCGGTAATTGTCGTACGCGAGTTGCGCACGATCTCTCCTACCTTCGCCACCGAGGAGGCTGTGACCGTATAGTGTTCGCGATCGGCAAACGCAGCCTCTCCGTCGCTTTCATACCCGGACTTTGGACACGACGTGTGCCACTTCCACGAGCTTCCCGAGCGGCTGCTGAAAACTGCCTTGCAATCACTTTCCTGGTTGTCCCATGGAGACTTGGCCAGCGTCTCCTTGGTGTAACAAACCTGTCCGCCCCCACCCGCGTTCGGGGAAACGCCATGCTGTTTCATCATGGCTTCAATTTGCGCCCGCTTTTCCGGAGGCATGTTCTTGAAGCGTTCGCTTGGATCCGCTACTTTCTGGCCGTTCACCTCGCGCTCGCTGTGGATTTCCCATAGGCCCGGGTTGATCGGTGGCACGGTTGGCGCCCTGCGCCCGCACACCGGTGCTGGCCAGAGCGAAAGCAATTGCTGCAACACGAACTGAGAAACATTTCATAGAGGTTTTTCCTTCTTCGAAGCTCCAGGTGTAAAGGCTGATTGTCTCCCTGCGATGAGGCAAACGCCATCGCCAATTGGAGTCATAACTGCAAACCAGACTCTACATCACCTGTCCTCGGATACATAACACATAAGGCACTCTGCCCATCCCCGCCGGGACTCGGCGATGCCCGCAGCTATAATTGCCAACATGGCCGGTATCCCCGCGGTTTACAGCTCCGAATCCATGCGCGCCGAAAAGCGTGCGGTCGCGGGCAATTCAGTGGTGGCGGCTCTCGCCATTACCACCCTGAAAATCGTTGTGGGTGTTACCACCGGCAGCTTGGGAATCCTTTCGGAAGCCTTGCATTCAGTGCTCGATCTTGTAGCGGCAATCATCACTCTCATGTCGGTTCGTGTTTCCGACAAGCCGGCCGATGCCGATCATCAGTACGGGCATGGCAAGGTGGAAAATTTTTCCGCCTTCATCGAAACCGGATTGCTCTTGCTGACCTGCATCTGGATCATCTACGAGGCCGCCAGCCGTCTGTTCTTTCACCACGTAGATATCGAGCCCAGTATCGCCGCCTTCGTTGTCATGTTTATCTCGATGGCAGTCGATTTCTGGCGCTCCCGCGCGCTGGGCAAGATCGCCGCCAAGTACGACAGTCAGGCTCTGGAAGCGGACGCCCTCCACTTCTCCACCGACATCTGGTCCAGCGGCATCGTCGTCGTCGGACTGACTCTGGTCCTGCTCGGCCGCCGTTACGGCATCGGTTGGATGCGCGATGCCGATCCTCTCGCCGCGCTTTGCGTCGCCGGCGTGGTGGTTTATGTAAGCTGGCGCCTTGCCCGCAAAACCATTGACGCGTTGCTCGACGCTGCCCCTGCCGGAGTTCGCAACAAGATTGTCGCCGCTGTCTCTACGGTCGATGGCCTGCTTGAAGTCGATCGCGTGCGCATTCGTCGCGCCGGCAATCGCTACTTTGCCGACCTCTCCGTTGGCGTGGCCCGCAATGTAACCTTCCAGCGCTCGGAACAGATGGCCGAAGCCGTCACCAGCGCCGTTCATGACGTTCTGCCCGATGCTGACGTGGTGGTTCATTCCGTGCCTCGTGCCTTGCGTACGGAGAATATCTTTGATCGTATCCGCGCCGTTGCCACTCGTCACAACTTCAACGTCCATGACATCAGCGTGCAGGATTTTCACGGTCAGCTGCACGTGGAACAGCATCTCGAACTCGACGAAAATCTCAGCCTCAAAGAGGCGCACGATCGGGTTACCGTGCTCGAGTCGGAGATGCGTCAGGACGTGCCTGAGATTTCCGCCATTCTCACCCATATCGAGAGCGAACCCTCCACCATTGAAGCCGGCGACGAACTTCTGCACGATGCCAGACTGGAAAAACGCCTGAAGGCGGTCGCCGCCAAATTCCCTGAGATTCTCGATATGCACGACATTCTTATCAAGCGGGTTCGGGGCCGCGTCTACGTCTCAGCTCATTGCACCATGGCCGACAACTTGCCGCTATCCAGCGTGCATGACATCTCCACCGAACTGGAAATCCGCTTCAAGCAGGAATTTCCCAAGTTGTTTCGTGTTCTGATTCATCCCGAACCTAAAACCGACAATCGGAGATAGACCGCAGCCCAAATGCCCGTCAGCCAGGTGCTTTCAACGACAGACAAAAGTTGACTTCAGCAGCTCAAAAACCCGTTCGCGGATATCTGTATATCGCCGCCGCCACATTTTTCTGGGGCGTTTCCGCAACCCTGGGTCGCGCTGCCTTTACCGGCCGCATCCCCGCTCTTCGTGCTGCCAGCTCCATCGATCCGCTCATCCTGTCCCAGGCCCGCGCCACATTTTCTTTCCTGGTGCTGCTGCCCGCGCTATTGCTGTTGCGGGGCAGCCGGAGCCTGCGCCTGCCTGCCCGCGATCTGGGTCACCTTTTTCTCATCGGAGTTCTTGGTGTAGCCGCTTCGAACTACTTTTATTACCTGGCTATCCAGAGGACAAATGTTGCCACCGCCATCATCGTCCAGTACACAGCCCCGATCTGGGTCCTGCTTTATACCGTCGCCAGAGGTTTCCAGAAGCCGACCGTGCAGGGCATCGCTGCCGTCGGATTGGCGCTGACTGGAATCGCTTTAGTCATCGGAATAGTGGGTGGCGCCGGTCTTCGCCTCGATACCATCGGCGTCTGCGCCGCCCTGCTCGCCGCCTTTTCATTCGCCTTTTACAACCTGGGAGGACACGACATTCTCGCGCGCCGCGACCGCTGGATCGTTCTGCTCTATGTCACCGCCAGCGCCGCCGTATTCTGGCTGCTGGTCAATCCGCCATGGAAACTCGCTGCCGCTCACTACTCCGTAACCCAATGGCTGTTTCTGGCATTGTTCTCTGTGCTCTCAGTCCTGATTCCGTTCGCCTTCTACTTTGCCGGACTTCAACACCTGGAGCCCACCCGAGCCATCATCGTCAGCTGCCTGGAACCGGTATTTTCAATCCTGATCACCGCCCTCGCCCTCGGAGAACTCATTCGCCCCCCGCAAATTGTCGGAATAGTTTTCGTGCTGGCCGCAATCGTGGTCGTGCAGCGTTGCCCGCACCCCCCAGCAGTGATACCCTAACCCAATCAACACGCGGGAGTAGCTCAATGGTAGAGTAGCGGCTTCCCAAGCCGTTGGTTACGGGTTCGATTCCCGCCTCCCGCTCAGATTTTTTTTGAGGTGGTTAATGGCAGAGCCGACTTACGAAGAACTTAAAGCCCGGTTATCTGAACTTGAAAAGCAGGGGGCCCGGCGTACCGGCAGCCTGGAATTCCGGGTCAGCGAAAAGGGTGGGGTCAGTGTTTACGGCCTGGGCCGTTTCCCGGTCACTTTGTATTACGAGCAGTGGGACCGACTGCTGGAAACATCCGACAAGCTTCGCGAATTCCTGGAAGAAAACAAATCCAAGCTAAAACTCAAAGGGCAAAACTGAGATCCGGCACCTGAAGTCAACATGCCTGCCGACGATATATACACGCTTGCCCCGCCGCCTGCAGATGCCCGTCTGACCTACGGCACCGATGCAAATCATTTTGGTGAAATTCGCATTCCAAAATCTGCAGGCCCCTTTCCGGTGGTGATGTTCATTCACGGAGGCTACTGGCGTGCCAGATACAATCTGGCTCACGCCGGACACCTCTGTGCGGCGCTGGCCGGCAAAGGCCTGGCCAGTTGGAATGTCGAGTATCGCCGGGTCGGCAACCCCGGCGGTGGTTGGCCGGGTACATTCGAAGACCTGCGCAGCGCCTACCGCTACCTCTCGCAGATCGCGCCGCGGTACAAACTGGATTTAGCGCGGATGGTGGTGATGGGACACTCCGCCGGCGGACAGCTGGCACTCTGCCTCGCCGCGCACGATCCCTCGATCAAACGAGTGGTCTCGCTGGCCGGAGTGGTCGATCTGCGGCAGGCATGGGAGCTACATCTCAGCGAAAATGCGGTGGTGGAGTTCCTCGGGGGTGAGCCCGCTCGCGTTCCCGATCATTATCGCGAAGCCGATCCGATGGAGCTTAAGATTCCTTCCGCCACGCAATGGCTGATTCACGGCGCTGCCGACGATACTGTTCCGCCCTTTTTGAGTCGTAACTACACTGAGCAAAAGAAAACCAGCGGCGAAAACGTTCACTACCTGGAAATCTCGTCGGCCGGACATTCCGACATGGTCGATCCCCGATCGAGTGCCTGGCCAAAGATTGAGGGTACTGTTTTGCATTTGGTGCAGTCGTGAATGGTCGTCGGACCTCGGCCGTCGGACCTCGGCCCCTGGCCGTCGGACTTTGGCCTTTGGTTGTCGGAACCCAGTACGCCATTCGAGACGAGGGGTTCGTCAGTTTGGATTCGCAATCCCCAACATCATGCGGAAGTTTTGGTTGGCCAAAAGGCCGACGACCGAGGGCCGACGGCCGAACATCAACGACCAGGTTACGCACAATTTTTCAGGACCAGCGCCGAATTCTTCGAGCCAAAGGCTATGCAGTTACACACTGCATGCTCGATGGCTTTTTTCCGCCCAATGTCGGGGACGTAATCGAGGTCGCACTGCGGATCTTTTGTCTCCAGGTTCACGGTCGGGGGAATCTGGCTGTTCTGCATGGCGACGATCGTGGCCGCCACTCCGGCGGCACCGCAGGCTCCTTGCGGATGTCCAATCTGCGATTTCAGCGCCGACATCGGAACCGCTCCCGCGTGTTCGCCCAGCACCAGCTTCAAGGCCCGAGTCTCGATGCGATCGTTGAGTTGAGTTGAGGTCCCGTGCAGGTTCACGTAGTGCACATCCTGCGCGCCGATGCCCGCCTCTTTCATAGCCAGTCCGATGGCGCGGGCGGGCTCTTCGCCGCATTCCTGCAGCCGCACCCGATGAAACGCCTCGCAGGTCGAACCGTAGCCGCTGATCTCCGCCAGAATCTTGGCACCACGGGCGCGGGCATGCTCGTACTCTTCCAGCACGAACATCCAGGCGCCTTCGGCTACCACGAACCCGTCGCGGTCCACGGAGAACGGCCGCGAACCGCGCTCGGGGGCGTGGTTCCAGGAATCGGTAAGAATTTTCATCAGAATGAAGCCTTTAACGATGCCCAAAGAAATCGGCGCGTCGGCTCCGCCGCTTAAGGTCATGTCGAGCCGTCCCGACTGAATCTGGCGGACGGAATATCCGAAGCCGTCGGTGGACGACGTACAGCCCGTAGTGACGACGTGGCTGGGCCCGCGCAATCCGAAGCGCACACTGAGCTCGCTCGACAGTGTCCCCATAACCCCGGTGGGCACACAGAACAGACTCATCTTTTTGTATTCCTGATGAAAGAACAGGCGATATTGCTCTTCGGTAAATTCCTGCGAGCCGCCGCCCGAGCCGAGGATCACTCCGAAACGGCGTTTTTCTTCGAGAGGCAGAGTAGCGGCGTCGATTCCCGCAGTTTGCAGCGCTTCGGTGGCGGCGGCAAGAGCGAGGGGAAGAACTCGCGATACGTGTTTGCGTTCGCGCTTTTCTACCCACGCCAGTTCGTCAAAATCCTGAACCTCGCCCGCGATCTGCACCGAAATCTCGGAAGGATCAAACCTGGCGATCCTTTTAATGCCGCTTTTTCCGCTCAAAATCGCTGCCGAGAATGCAGCATTTCCTACTCCGTTGGGGCTTACCGCGCCCATGCCTGTGATCACCACGCGTCGCTTCACTCGTCTGCTCCGATCAATGAACTGGGTTGCCCAAGAACTATACGCCCAAACGGTTGGATGCCGCGATGCTGCCGGCAGTGGCGTGTCGGGTGAACCCCTGTTGAGGCCTGGTTTTGCGGGCGCTATCGTGAACCTGGTCCGCTGCGAGATGGAGGGCCGTGATAGTACGCGCTGGATCCTTCGAGACTTTGTCTCTCAGGATGACGTCAAAATAATAAAGTTCGTCTCTCAGGATGAGGTGAAAATAATAAAGTTAGTCTCTCAGGACGACGTCAAGATCATAAGTCATGCCTCGATATCGATTTTCAATAGCCGGTACAAAACTGAAAGTGCATGGGGTCCCGGGTTCTTCCAGTCCAGCTACCACCCCATTCAAAGCCGGCGTGCTGAAAGATTTCGATCAGGCCGGCAGTCATGTTGCCGGACGAACCCTGAGGATTCGTCCCGGGATTCAGGTCGATGGCAATGCCCCAGCTGTGGGTGGAGAGTTTGTTTCCGGTGCGCTGGGGACGAAAGGCGAAGCAGCCGCCGAATGTGGTGACATGGCTCTGCAAGCCGGCCTGCTGGATCTGGTTGAACACCTGAACAAATATTGCAGCCAGACGACGATGGCATGCCATTCGAGTGACGGCCTGGGACTGGTCCCAGGCCAGAGGCAGTGAAAATGGAAGCTTGATGCTGGTCAGACAGTCTGACTGCCAGCGAGAATCGAGCTGCCCATCCGGTCTTATGAATGACTCGATGTTCCCGAATGCAGCTACGATCTGGTCGAGTCCGTGGGGCGGTGACAGCGGTGCTGCGGCCGTATCCGTTATTGCCGAGATCCCGCTCATGAATTGTTCATCCTGCATGTCGAGGCTCCATGGCCGCGGGTCTTCAAACTCGCGCGCTGCCGTATAATTGCGGTTCCAACGGGGGAAGATTTGGCTTACGAAGATTTGCGAGAGTGGATCGCGGCACTGGATCGCGCCGGCGAATTAAAAACCATCCGCACGGAAGTTGATCCGATTCTCGAAATCACGGAAATCGCCGATCGCGTCAGCAAATCCAAATCGTCTGCCGGAGGACCGGCGCTGCTGTTCCAGAACATAAAGGGCCATACCGGATCGCAGGTCCTGATCAACCAGTTCGGTTCCGCCCGCCGCATGAACCTGGCGCTTGAAGTCGATGCCCTCGACCAGGTGGCCGATCGCATACGAGCCTTCATGGATGTGAAGTCGCCTCAGGGCTTTCTGGACAAAGTAAAAATGCTTCCCATGCTCGCGGAAATGGGGAAGTTCTTTCCCAGAGCTGTTTCTACCGGCCCGTGTAAAGAAGTGATCAAGCGCGACAATTTTTCTCTGCTGGATTTTCCGGTGCTGCAATGCTGGCCCAAAGATGCCGGGCGTTTTATCACTCTGCCCTGCGTGATCTCGCGCGACCCCAAGACCGGCAAGCGCAATGTGGGAATGTACCGGATGCAGATTTACGACGAGCGCACTACCGGGATGCACTGGCAGCGTCAAAAAGTCGGCGCTGAACATTTTCGCGAAGCGCTGCGCCGCGCAGCGCAAACTAATGCAGGCGCGAGCGTCCCTACGGGTGCGGCCGGGCAAAGCCCGTCGGAATCGGCCAGCGCCGCGGTCGATGTGATGGCTCGCACTTCGGGCGGATCAGTCCGTGCCGAAGGAAGTCAGCCCTCCGGCAAAATGGAAGTCGCGGTGGCGATCGGTACCGATCCGGCTTTGACTTTTTCCGCCATCGTTCCGGCTCCGCCCGACGTCGAGGAATATCTAATCGCCGGTTTCCTGCGGCAAAAGCCGGTGGAACTGGTGAAGTGTGAAACGGTTGATCTCGAAGTGCCCGCGGCCTCCGAGATTGTGCTCGAAGGCCATGTGAACCTCGACGAACTACGCACCGAGGGTCCGTTTGGCGACCACACCGGTTTTTATTCGCTCGAGGATCTGTATCCGGTCTTTCATGTCTCCTGCGTCACTCATCGCAAGAATCCGATTTACTCGACAACGATTGTGGGCAAGCCTCCCATGGAAGACGGCTGGATGGGCAAGGCGGTCGAGCGCATTTTCCTTCCGTTGATGCGGCTCACGATTCCTGAACTGGTCGACATCAATCTCCCGCTGGAGGGCGTCTTTCACAACCTGATGCTGGTTTCGATCCGGAAATCTTACCCCGGGCAAGCGCGCAAGGTGATGAACGCCATCTGGTCGCTGGGCCAGGCCATGTTCACCAAATGCGTCGTCGTGGTCGACGAAGATGTCAACGTTCAAGACCTGGGAGAGGTCACGTTGAAAGTGTTAAACCACATCGATCCGGAGCGCGACATTCAGTTCACTCTGGGGCCGGTGGATTCGCTGGATCATTCTTCGCGGCTTCCTAACTACGGCTCGAAGATGGGAATCGACGCGACCCGCAAGTGGGCCAGCGAAGGCTTTGCGCGTCCCTGGCCGGATGAAATTGTGATGGACGCGAAGACCAGAGCGCTTGTGGATCGGAAGTGGAAAGAGCTGGGTCTGGAGTAATGCGTAGTCCAAAAAAACTCGCCCACGGTGATTCGCCAACAAAAGATTTTCGATTCTTTGCCGCTGCCGCACGAGCGGGGCGCTCGCGCCCACATTGACGACTCGTTTATTTCATCAGGTGCCAGGCTTCGCGATATTTTTCGTAATGACCGCGATTTTTAGTCGCGGCGGGGGAAAAGCAGAGACGGGTTCTGGGCGCGAAGTCCGCAACCGGCAGTACGTACCAGGCATTCTCAGCGACAATGTAAACGACCACGATATCGATTTCTTCCGCCGTATATGAAATCTTTTTTCCGCCGGCAATGCTTCGGGATATATGCATCTGATATTTCGGGGACCGCGGCACGTAGGTAGATTTCACCTGGACCCGCCAGAACCGTTTTCCGGAATCCAGAACGAAGTCGTAACGTTCGCTTTCGCCCCAGGGCCTGGCCACGCCAAATCCCAGGCCGGCAGCCTTGAACATGAAACCCATCTCCGCCAGCTCCCCCCGCTGCTTGTCTGTGCCCTTCTGAGGCTTACCCTTTCTGTCCCGTCCGGCGCGCTGCCCGGCGGGAACTTCCGCGCTGTTATCCATGGCCCCAACTAGAGAGACGCCGGCGATTGGGCCCGCGTTTCTTCGTCCGCAGAGCGCACATTTCAGGTGCACTCAACCGGTGTGGGAAGGGCACGCATTTCGGATGCGCCGGCGATTGTTTTCGAACGTCGCCGGCAACAGCCTTCGGTTGCTCACGGAACAGGCTCCTGAAAGCCGTGTCCTTTAAAGCTGCAACCGTTTCGAGTTTTCCTGGCTAAATTTAAGGCGACTGGGAAACTCGTGATCGCGTCCCCGCATTTGCCGGTGGCCGGCACGCCTAAAAAAGAAAAGGCCCGAGCTCGTCGCCCGCGCCTGATATTTACTTCCTATTTAAAGGATAGCAGTTCCGACAAGGAGAATGGGACATGAGAAGAGAAAGTATTCTTCCCAGCGAATGAACAGTTTGAAGCGAAACCGGGCTTCTCGGACTATTGACAGGATTGGCGGCCATGCAGCTGTCAGCTATCAGCTTTTAGCTAGAACCTAGCTGTGCCTGTGGTCTTCTCATCCGCTCGAATCCGCACTCCTCAAGGACAGGCCTACGGGCAGAACTGCGAACACCGTGAGCAACGACAACGCCAGCAACGTATACAACGGCGCTTCAGCCGCCGCCCACAAGCGCGGGGCAGTGACGAACAGCGAAATCGCGGCGATCACCGACGCTGCGCACCATTGCCACAGCTGGCACGCCAGAGCGGCTCTGACCAGGGCGCGCTGCAGCAGGCCATACGATTTGTTCCGCTGACTCACCATCATGAGCAGCGCAGGAACGAGAAGCAGCTGGTTATACGCGGCCAGCTTGGGAAGCAATGCCAGGGTGACGGCCGCGACGCAGGCCAACGACCAGCCAAAGCCCACGGATCCGGGCGGAGCGTTTCTCTGTCGCCAGCACACAACTACTAAACATCCGACCAGCAAAATCGCGACAAGTTTCCCGAACGCCGGTGTGAACAATACCGACAGGATGGAAGGATCGGTATCGTGGCTGGAATATTCACGCAGGCCCTGAAAGAATTTCCCAATCCAGCCCGGCACTCTCGCCTCCGCTGCCGCGACCAGCACAAGCATGGTCGCGGAGAAACTAAAAATCAGAGAGCGGCGTTTCGTCCAGTGCGAACCTGCCCACAGCAGAAACCACAGCACCAGCAACCCGGTTGTGTCTGGCTTGATGGTGGCAAGGGCAAGCAAAAAGCCGCTGAGGGCCAGCCAGTTTTTGGCCGCAGCCGCAGCCGCGCCAGCGAGAAAAAGCACAGCCAGGGCAGTGAGGTTCTGCTGAAAATATTCTTCGACGGCGGGGAAGCTCCCAACCGCGAGCAACATTCCTGAAAACACCCAGGGCCACTTCGGGCGCAGCCCCAGCGCATACATCCAGAGTGGCACGCTGCACGCGATTGATGCCAGCACCAGCACGCGAAAGATTTGCACTACGGTCGAGAAGGGAAGCGTGGCCGTGGGCGCCAGTAAAAACGCCACGTAAAGGGGATAGGTGAAAGCCTCGCGCGCGGCTGGATCGGAAGGATTGTTGGGGTCGAGCGGACGTCCATAGAAGCCCGCCTGCATCTCGCGCGTCATTTCCGGACTATAGGGGTCGCGCCCGTGCAAGAGAAGCTCGCGCGACCCGAGCCATCGAGGATACAAGTCGGAGTTGTTGCCGACAGGTCTGCTGCTGGAGAGGATTTTCTTTCCGTACGCAGGCGCGAGCACGTACTCTGCCCAGCGCCAGACGCCCAGTGAAAATGCCAGTGAAATTGCCAGAACCGCCCAGGGCGTCGCCGGCGAATTCCGCAGCAGTTTCACGCGGCTAGGTTACTGAAAGGTATTGCAGGCTGCAATCGTCCCGTCGGTGAAGCCGCGCTGGAACCATTCCGAGCGCTGCGCGGAACTTCCATGAGTGAAGGTTTCAGGATTTACCGTGCCGCGCGACATCTTCTGAATGCGGTCGTCGCCTACGGCCGCTGCCGCCTTGAGTCCTTCATCGACATCGCCGGCTTCGAGGATGTTGCGCTGCTGAGTTGAATGTCCCCAAACTCCAGCGAAGCAGTCAGCCTGCAGTTCCAGCCGGACGGACAGCTGGTTGGCGGATTGCGGATTCTGTTGCTGGGCGGCGCGGACCTTGCTTTCGATGCCCAGGAGTTTCTGCACGTGATGTCCGATCTCGTGGGCGAGCACGTAGGCCTCGGCAAAGTCTCCGGAGGCGCCGAAGCGCTGTTTTAACTCGTCATAAAATCCCAGGTCGATGTAAACCTTCTCGTCGGCGGGGCAGTAAAACGGTCCACTGGCGGTCTGGGCCATGCCGCAGGCGGAATCGTAGCTGTCACGAAATAGAACCAGCTTGGCATGCCGGTAGGTGACGCCTTGTTGCGGCAAAATCTGCGCCCAGGTAGTTTGGGTGTCGTCCAGAACGAAGGTGACGAACTGGACCAGCGGCTGTTCCTGCTGATCGCGGGCTTTATCCGGCTGCGCGACTGAGGTTCCCGTGCCCATGGAGCCGGTGCTGACCAACGACAGAAAATCGCGTTTGAAAATCAGGCTCAGGATGAAGAGGATGACGATTCCGCCCAGGCCCAGGTGAATGCCGCCCGGCCGGAAGCCTCCTCCGCTATCATCGCGACGATCTTCTACATCGTCACTGCTGCCACCCGGCGACCAGCGCATGTGTAGGCTCCCATTTCAGGCAAAGTTGAGATTTCGCAATCCTCTGGTTCGATTAGAAGTTGTGCGGCCAATCTGCGGTGCCGCCTCTACGCGGTTTTGCGGCGCACCAGATGATAGATGCCGAGCAGGATCATCGCTCCTATGACCGACATGATGAAGCCCGCCGACTGGCCTTCCTGGTACCAGCCCAAGGCCCGGCCGATGTAGGTGCCGACGAAAGAACCGGCAATGCCGATCAGAATGGTGATGATGAAGCCGCCCGGATCCCGGCCCGGCATTAGCAGCTTGGCCACGGCTCCGATGACTAGTCCTATCAAGAGTGTCCACAAAATTCCCATGAGTCCTCCACAGACTTCGGACCTTAGATGCTGAAACTTGGACATCGGACGTCAGACTGGGTGCGAAAGTCCGGCGTCCGATGCCCGCTGAATTTCGTTAGGCGGCTGGAATTACCAATTTCTGGCCGATCTTGATTTTGTCGGGATCGTCCAGATTGTTGGCCTTAGCGATGGTTGGATACTTGTTGGCGTCGCCGTAGAAGTGCTTGCTGATTTTGGAGAGGTTGTCGCCCGGCTGCACGGTGTACTCCTGTGAACCGGAACGTACCTCGATGTCATGCTTCAGGTCGGCAAAAGTGGGGTCGACGGCTTTAATTGCGTCCCAGATGCGGTTCTTGCTCGCCTCGGAAACCGCGATTGCTTTTAGGTAAAGCTGGTTGCCGTCGATATTCAGATTAAGAAGCTGTGCTCCTTCTTCTGTAATCTTGTCCAGAACCGGTTTGTATTTTTGCTTTAGTTGCTCGAAATCAGCCATGTTGTTTCTCCTCTAGAAAGAATTAGCAGACGAATTGGACGCGCATTCTTGAAACGCGCCGTGAGGCTTTTACGAGGCCCAGCGGAGGCCTCAAAGCATATACGCTGGAGCGGTGCAATACAATCGGGCTTCGCCTCACCGGCCGATTGCCACCCCGGCCACGAGGATTCCTGCATCTGCGTCGAAGCAGGGCTTTGGGTATACTGGAAAAGCATGCGGGTCCTACAAAATATTGCTGCCATTGCCAAGGGAATGAGCATTACCTTTCGCGAGATGTTTCAGCCCACGGTGGTGGAAAACTATCCGGATGGTCCCGGGCCCTTACGCGGGGCCAGGTTTCAGGAACGCTACCGCGGAGTGCACGTTCTGCAGCGTGACGAGAATGGTCTGGAAAAGTGCGTAGCGTGTTTTCTGTGCGCCGCGGCCTGCCCGTCGAACTGCATCTACATCGAGGCGGCCGAAAACACCGCGGAGAACCGGGTGAGCGGAGCGGAGCGCTACGCCAAGGTCTATAACATCGATTACAACCGCTGTATTTTCTGCGGCTACTGCGTGGAAGCCTGCCCAACCGACGCCATCACTCACGGCCACGGCTTCGAAATCGCTACATTTAACGCCAGCACCCTGGTTTACCGCAAAGAGCAAATGCTGGCACCCGGTCCCGCGCATATGGGCGCGAATTCCGTGTTCAACCGGGCCGAAGTAGCGGGCGGAGCACCGCCGGTGCCGGTACCGGGCAGCTAAATCCGAAACCGCGAAATTCGCAGCGCCAACCATTAACCCCTTTTTATTCGGAGCCAGCTTCACCGGCGAGGAATTCCCTGGCTGCCGGAAGCACATTCCTCACGCGAAAATGCCGCGCTTCGGAATGACAATTTTTTGCGGCTTTCAGATTGCACGGACGTGCGGCGAAATGCTTTAACCACGAAGGATACGAAGTATCAGGAAGGTTTGAATGGCTTTTTGTGCAGCTTCATTCGTGGCATTGACGGCGGGGGTCGCCTCTGCTGCTTTGCTGCAGGAATATACTGGCGGGCGTTGCCCGCCCATCGGGCCGGCGGGACGCCGGCGCTACGGTCGCGGGTCGCCGGCGCTACGGTCGTGCTACGCCTTCAGGGGTGAAATTTAGTGTCGAGAACAGCCGTTAGCCTCTGAAATTCAGGACCATCAGTTCTTCGTCCACGTAACTGTTGCCAATTTTCAACGCGCCTTTCTCGCATCCGTAAATCTCAAAGCCCAGGGACAGATACAAAGTCCTGGCCCCTACATTGTGACTGCTCACCGCCAGCGCGACCTGCTCGATCCCGGGGATTGAACGGACCAGGCGAATCGCTTCACTGAGCAGGGCGCGGCCCACCCCCTGGCCGCGGCATTCCTCGGATATATATACTCCCCAGATTTCGCCGCGGTGCCGGGTCTTCTCGGCTCGTCCGCGAAAGAATCCAACCATACCAACCAGTCGTTCCTCGATAAAGGCTCCGACAACGAAATTATCCGGGGAAGACGCCAGGCGTTCTTTTATTGCCTGTAAGGCTACGGCCTCATGCTCGGCGGCGGATTCGGTAAAGGCCAGGGGTTCGCGTTCCAGCGCCTCCAGACGCATTTGGCGGTAGGCTTCTGCATCACGGTCGGTGAGGCGGCGAAATTCCGTCATCATGGTTTCGTGATTATATCGGGCAGCCTTGATCGAGCATTCGAAACGGTAGAAACCCGGGCGGCAAACTGAATCGTGGTGGCTGCATCCAAAAACCATGATTCGCAAACTAAAATCCGGAGAGTATCGCCTGTACTCAAGAAAGAAAAACCCAAAAACTGGCCGCCGCCGCAATCTGGGAACCTTTTCGTCCCGCGCCGCCGCCGCGAAGCATGAGCAGGAAGTTCAGTATTTTAAGAGAGCTTGATTGGTCTTTGGTCTTTGGCCTTTAGCCTTTGGTCGTTGGTCGCTAGCCCCCCAGCATCAGTCGCTGCGGGCGGTCAACGATCGCGTCAGAAATAAAGAGGTCAGAGCACGATCAAAGAACAATCGTTTTAGAAAATAGGGCCAACGACCAAAGACTAACGACCAACGACCAGCGGCCGACTTCGAGATCATTCCTATCGGTAAATTAGCAGCAGATGGTTTCATACTTCAGTACAATTGAATCCCTTCAATCCCGGCGGACATCTTTAATAGGCCAATAGACGCGACACAGGAAGGTCAAATTGAAAAAGTTGGTGGTCAGTTCGTACGTGGGTTCATGCGTCGGGTTATTGGCTGTCTTTGTTCTTGCTCTCGCAAGTTCAGGATGCGGTAAGAAACAAACCAAGCAGGCCGCTCCCCAGCCTCTACAAGTGAATACCAAGACAATCGATCTTGCGCCGGTTCCGCGGGTGGATGAGTACGTAGCAACCGTCAAGTCCCGCCGCTCGGCCAGCATTCAGCCGCAGGTGGATGGGACCCTCACGCGCATATTGGTGAAGTCCGGCGATCGAGTGGTTGCGGGGCAAGCGCTGATGAAGATCGATCCACTCAAGCAACAGGCAACGCTTGATCAGCAACGCAGCACCGAAGCCCAGAAGAAAGCCACCTACGATTACAACAAGAAAGAAGTAGAGCGGCAGCGCGAGCTCTTCAAGGGCGGGGTGACCAGCAAGCAGGATCTCGATTTTGCGGTTCAGAACTACGAGAATTCCCAAGCCGACTACCAGTCGTCCGCGGCTGCGAGCAGCACCCAGCGGCGCCAACTCGATTACTACACTTTGACCGCGCCGTACCCTGGGATCGTTGGCGATATCCCGGTGCATGTCGGCGACTACGTTTCGCCACAAACCCTGCTAACCACTGTGGACCAGAATGCCCAACTCGAGGCCTACGTTTACGTGCCGACCGAACGCGCAACTGATTTGCGGATGGGCTTGCCCTTGCAGATTGTCACCAGCGCCGGGGAATTGATCGAAAGTACGAAGGTTTATTTCATCTCACGCCAGGTAGACAACGCGTTGCAGGGAATTTTGGTGAAAGCGCCGCTCAGTAGTTCGCTGGACAGGTTTCGCACCGCCCAGCTGGTGAAGGCTCGCATCGTCTGGAGCAGTGCTCCCATGCCCACCGTTCCGGTACTTGCGGTTACACGTATCGGGGGCCAGTCTTTCGTTTACGTTGCGACCCAGGCGGATAACGGGAGTGTGGCCAAACAGCGTGCGGTGACTCTGGGCGACACTGTCGGAAACGATTACGCGGTCAACACCGGCCTGAAGCCGGGTGAGAAGGTCATCGTCTCCGGCACCCAGTT
Organism: Terriglobia bacterium; assembly: GCA_963733545.1. Classification (GTDB taxonomy): domain Bacteria; phylum Acidobacteriota; class Terriglobia; order Terriglobales; family Acidobacteriaceae; genus JAIQFF01. The sequence continues at coordinate 442,501 of CAVTDQ010000006.1, read as the reverse complement.
CCTGGTCGATGGGACGCCGGTCAAACCCATCTAGTCGATATCCGGAAATGTTGTTGAGCCGCCGGCAAGGCGGGCGGCGTGAAAAGGGAGTGCAGGCTTGGTAGATTTTTTCATTAAACGGCCGATTTTCGCGACGGTCTGCGCGCTGCTGATTATCCTGGCGGGCGCTGTGTCGATCCCCGGCCTGCCAATTTCTCTTTATCCCGCATTGGCGCCGCCGCAGGTAACTGTCACCAGCAACTACGTGGGCGCCAATGCCCAGGTCGTGGAATCCGCCGTCACCACTCCGCTGGAGCAACAGATCAACGGCGTCGAGGGAATGCACTACATCACCTCCACCAGTTCGAACGACGGCACCAGTACTATCAACGTAACCTTCCGCACCGGATATGACCTGAATATCGCCGCCGTCGATGTACAGAACCGGGTGGCAACCGCGCAGGGGCGCCTGCCCCAGGAAATCAAAAACACCGGTGTCACCATCACCAAGGCGAATCCTAATTTCGTTTTCGCCGCTGGGTTCTTTTCGCCCGATAACAGCCTTTCCAACCAGTACATCTCAAACTATATCGACGTTTACGTTAAAGATGCATTGAAGCGCATTCCGGGGGTCGGCGACGTCGTTATCTTCGGCGAGCGCAAATATGCGATGCGCATCTGGCTGGACCCCACCCGGCTGGCGGCACGCCAACTGACCGCCGCCGACGTAGTGGCCGCGTTGCAGGAGCAGAACGTTGAAATCCCCGCGGGACAATTGGGCCGCCCCCCTTCCGATCCCAAGCAGAGTTTTCAGGTTACGTTGCGGGTAGTTGGGCGGCTGAGCGATCCCCGTGAATTTGAAAACATCATTATCAAGAACACCGCCAACGGGATCGTTCAGCTTAAAGAAGTTGGGCGGGCTGAGATCGGGGCCGAGAGTTACGACACTAACCTGATGTACAGCGGCCACGAGGCCGTCGGTGTCGGTGTGCAGCAGCTGTCAAACGCGAATGCTCTGGAAGTCGACAAGGCCGCCAAGGCCGCGCTCATCGAGCTTTCCAAATCGTTCCCGCCGGGCATCCAGTACGTAATCGCCTTCGACACAACCACGGTAGTCGGTGACTCCGTAAAAGAAGTGATCACTACGCTGGAAGAAGCCGTCATCATCGTCATCATCGTAATTTTCTTCTTTCTGCTGGACTGGCGGGCAACCATCATTCCGGCTGTGACCATTCCGGTCTCACTGATCGGCACTTTTGCTTTCATCAACGCGTTTGGGTTCTCCATCAATTCTTTAACCCTCTTCGGCATTACCCTGGCCACCGGCCTGGTGGTTGATGACGCGATTGTCGTGATCGAAAACGCCCAGCGGCATATCAACGAGGACCACACCGACACGCATTCCGCCACATCCGCGGCGATGCGCGAAGTGTCGAGCGCCGTGGTGGCTACTTCACTCGTGCTGATTTCCGTGTTCGTGCCGGTATCGTTTTTCCCCGGCACTACCGGCATTCTCTACCGCCAATTCTCGTTGACCATCGCGTTCTCAATCGCGATTTCACTGTTCAACGCACTCACTCTTTCTCCCGCGCTGGCGGCCCTTCTACTTCGGGGCGAGGAACACAAATTCACGGTGCTGGATTGGACCCACATCGCCTGGCTGTCCAATGGATACAAGCGAGTGGCGCACGCGATTGACAACGGCATTCACGGAATCGCTAACGCTTACGGCAAGGCGATCTGCAAAGTACTGAATTTTCGCTACGTCATGATCGTACTGTTCCTGATCGGACTGGGCATGACCGGCTACATGTACGTTCATGTCCCGACCGGATTCGTACCCCAGGAAGATCAGAACTATTTCATCGTGGTGGTGCAGGCGCCACAGGGAGCGTCGCTCTCGTATACGACAGAAATTGCCCGCAAGGCGGAAGAGATTTTACGTGCCGATAAGGATGTCTTCGGGACCTTTGCCGTCCCCGGGTTTTCGCTCTCCGGCGGCAGTTCTTCGAATTACGGCCTGATCTTTGCCCCGTTGAAGCCGATCGCGGAACGGGAAGGGAAGGGGCACGCCGCCAGTGACATCGTGGCGCGGGTTGCGCCCAAGCTTTTTGGCGTCCCCGGAGCGATCGTCGCTGCTTTTGAGCCCCCGGCCATTCAGGGCCTGGGAAGCTTTGGCGGATTTCAGTTTGAGTTGCAGGACCTTGGCCGCAACACCTTGCAGGACATTGACACGGTCGCGCACAAAATTGTGGGCGCCAGCCGCAAGCGATCCGATCTGACCGGACTTTTCACCAGTTTCACCGCCAACGATCCGCAACAGCTGGTACAAATCGATCGAGAAAAAGCCAAAGCGATTGGAGTGCCGATCAGCCAGGTGACGCAAGCTCTGGGCGTTTACATGGGCTCACAATATGTGAACGATTTTGATTTCAACAATCGTTCCTACCGAGTTTACGTGCAGGCCGATCAGCCGTTTCGCATGAATGCGCGTGATCTGCGCCAGTACTACGTTCGTTCCGAAAGCAACGGACTGGTGCCGCTGGGAAATATTGTCACCCTGAAAGAGACGTCAGGGCCGCAAGTTATCAATCACTACAACCTGTTCCGTTCGGCGGAAATCGATGGAGCCGCGGCGGAAGGTTACAGTTCAGCGCAAGGTTTGCAGTCTATGGAAGAACTGGCCAGACAGAGCATGCTGCAGGGCATGACATTCAGCTGGACCGGGCTGGCGCAGGAGGAGGTGGAAGCCGGAGGCAAGGCGATCATCATTTTCAGCCTCGGACTCCTCGTGGTTTATTTGACGCTTTCGGCGCAATACGAAAGCTTCGCTCTGCCGTTCATCATCCTGCTGGCGGTTCCGATGGCGGTGCTGGGCGCCTTGTTCTTTGTTTCGATGCGCGGCCTGGCCGACGATGTCTATGTGCAGATCGGGCTGGTGATGTTGATCGGTTTGTCGGCGAAGAACTCAATTCTGATCGTGGAATTTGCCGAACAACTGATCGAGCAGGGCCGGACGGTGGTCAATGCCGCGATCGAAGCAGCGGAGTTGCGGCTGCGTCCGATCCTGATGACGTCGTTCGCGTTTGTCCTGGGAGTGTTGCCGCTCTACTTCGCAACCGGAGCCGGCAAACTGGGACGCCACTCGGTGGGCACCGCAATCGTGGGTGGAATGTTGTTCTCCACGATCCTGAACCTGTTCTTCATTCCGGTGCTTTACGTAATCGTAAAAGGAATGTTGTTGAGGTTCAGCAAGAAAGAAATCAAAACCGAAGAACCGGCGCAGGCCGCCTTAACTTCGCAACGCTGACGCTAAGAATAAATGGCGGAGAGGGAGAGATTTGAACTCTCGATACCCGTTAAGGTATGTCCGCTTTCGAGGCGGATCGTTTCAACCGCTCACGCACCTCTCCGCAACAAAAGCCGGCTAGCGACGGCTTCTAAAAAACGACTGCAACAACTCTGCGCAACGGCCCGCCAGAACCCCACTGCGAACTTCCATGCGGTGGTTGAGGCTGGGATGGTTTACCACCTGCAGCACGGAACAGATCGCACCAGCTTTGGGGTCGTCGGCGCCGTAAACCAGACGCCTTAACCGGGCATGCACCAGGGCTCCGGCACACATCGCGCACGGCTCAATTGTAACAAACAGATCGCAGCCTTCCAGACGGTGGTTGCCCAGGGCGGCACCGGCCTCGCGTAAGGCGATGATTTCGGCGTGGGCGGCGGGATCGGAATCGGCAATGTTGCGATTGCTGCCGCGGCCGATGACCCTGCCATCTCGCACAACGACGGCGCCAACCGGAACTTCTCCGGCCTCGAGCGCGCGCTGAGCGGCGCGGAGGGCCTCTTCCATGAACAATTCGTCGGTGCTCACGGCTACTCGACCGGATGCCGCTTGAGGACTGCGGCGAGGACGGGCAAGTCGGGACGGACAGGCTGGTTCACGAAGATATATTTCCCCGCGCTTTCCGCGAGAAGGTAACTGGAATCCGGCGGCAATCGGGACAATGCAGCTTTGCGAAATTCTTCAGGAACAAAAATAAATACGCGTTCAGGGCCGTCCCAGAAGGCGGGGAATTGTTTGTCATCCAAAAAGGTAGGCGGGGCGTCGGAATAGTTGGAGCCGATTTCGAGGTTGGTGCCGAAGCGGCCGTTGTAAATCCATACATGGCGATGGATGTAGAAGGGAATACTGGATCCGGAATTGAAGTCGCCGTACTGAACAATCTGGTCCTGCGGACGAAGGTAGGGCAGAATGGCGTCGGCGAGCGCGCGCGAAGACATGCGCGGCTCAAATCTCTTAAAGGCCCAGTTGGCGGCAAAGAAAAAGAGTGCCATGGCGAAAGCCAGAGTGAGAGTGGCGGCGGAATTCTTCCAACGACGACGTAGACAGCCAGGCGCGGCCAAAGCCGACGACAAAAATCAGGATGGCGAATATCGCCGGCCCGCGGAGCGCGGCAAAGGTCTGCGGAGTCAGGTCGAAGATGTGCGCCATGGAGAGCCGGTAAGTGTCGAGGTCGTGATACTGGAGCAAGTGCGAGATGCCGCCCTTTGAGGAAATATCGAGCGAGGAAATAACCAGATAGGCCAGGCATATGGATGCCAGGAGCCCGATGATGGCCAGCGCTCCCTGCAGGCGCGGCAGCCAGCGATCTTTCGCCTGTTCAGCGTCGCTGAGGCCGATTCCGAGAAGGACGGCGATGGCAGGCCAGGCGCCGAAGCTGTAATACTCCATGCGCGATCCGCTGGTCAGGGAAAAGAAAAACAGAATGAGCCCGGCCCAGATGAACAGAAGCAGGCGCGCCTGCTGAACCGGTTCCATCTTCGGTCCCCAGGTTTTCGGCCGGGGGAATTCGCGCAGGGCGTATCCGATGAAGAAGCTCCAGGGAAAGAACCAGACCAAATGGAGGGCCCACCAGAGGAGTAGCGGGACGGCTTCGTAGTCCGGGGGATAACGGGTGCCGAGGGCGCGCTTGAAGTGTTCGTTGATGAAGTAGGACCAGAGAAATCCAGGGGAGCGCTGCTCCGCCAGCCAATGCCAGGGCACGGCGATGATGAGGAAAATCAGAGCGCTGGAAAAAATTCGCAATTCACGCCAGCGTCCCCAGCTGCGAGTGAAGAGGATGAAGAAAAAGACCACGCCCAGAGGAAAAAGAATGCCGATCAGACCCAGAGTGAGGGCGCAGAGTGCCATCGTCACCGCCGCGCCCCAGTAGGCGACGCGAGTATCGAGCGTACCCTGCCAGCCGCGTAAGAACAGATAGAAGAGCGCGGTCAGTTCAAGAGCGAAAATGGCCTCCGGGACCATCACGCGGGTGAACAGCCATGTGCCCACACTGGTACATGTGATCAGGCCAGAGTAGAAAGCCGCAGTCTCGCCGAAAAAACGGCGGGCAAAAAAGTAGACCATCAGAACCAGCAAGGCGACGGAGAGAACCAATGGCAGCCGGGTCTGGAAAGCGCCCTGCCCGAAGAGTTTGTAACTGATGGCCACCATCCAGTAATGCAGGGGGGCCTTTTCGAGGTAGCGGATGCCGTCCTGGTACATGACCACCCAATCGCCCCGCTGCAGCATCTCCCGGGAAACCAGCGCGTGCGAGGCGTCGGCGTCATCGAGCAGCGCCGGCTGAGCGGCGGTTGCTACGTAAATTCCAAGGGATAGAACCAGAAGGCTGAGGATGGAGAATCGGCGATTCATCTAGAGTGAAAGAGCTGTTTGCCTTTCGCGCGCAGGCCGAGGCTTGAAGCCCGATTGTAAGACTGCCAATCATAACATTGGAGTAGCGCCGGGCTGGCCGCGCACACCCAGTCCTTGTCATTCCGAAGCCAGGTTGATCGGCGAGAACTGCCGCCAGCAGACAGCAGATTGCTCGAGCGAAAATGTTGCGCTTCGGAATGACAATCCCTTGGGACTGGTAGGCGGTGGCAGATCTTTTTCATACAACCGAGCGTGTTGGCGGGCAGTCTGGCTGAGACCGCAGGCTTGGTGATTTGAAAATCAGTTCTTAGTTCTTAGTTCCCGGTTCTCAGTTGTCGGAAACCTGGGCGTGAACTTCCAGGTATTCTGCTTTTATGACGCAGTGGTTTGCGTCGCCTTGGTTGTTCGCGGTCCAGTGGGCGGTTAATTCTTCAGTCAAAGCTTTCTGACCGGCCTCGTCGAGGCGGGCGAAGGTCATCTGGGTGGGGCCGAAATATTTTCTGAAGAAGGCCACCGTTTCTGCCGGCGGAAAAGGGTAGTCAAAGTGCATTTGCTGTTTGGTCATCTCCAGGCGGGCTTTTCCGGCGAAACGTTCAGTAACGACCTTTTCGACGCCCCAGAGGACGGGAGGGGGCACACCCGGCGGTGGCGGGGCGTACTTGCTGGTGATCTTGAACATCTGCCCAACGAAACCTTCGGGTGTCCAGTTGCCCATGGCGACCAAACCGCCGGGGCGACAGACACGAAGGAGTTCGGAGGCGACAACTTCGGGACGGGGAGCGAACATGGCTCCGAACATGGACATCAGTACGTCAAAACGGTCGGCTTCGTAAGGAATTTTTTCTGCGTCGCCTTCGACAAACTCGGCATTCAGATTCTCATCAGCGGCGCGTTTGCGGGCCTGGGCCAGAAGATTGGGAGCGATGTCGAGGCCGATGACCTCGGCTCCGGCGCGGGCCGCGGGGATCGATTGATTCCCGGTGCCGCAGGCAACGTCGAGAACTCTGGTTCCGGGCTGCAGATGAATACGATCGACAAAGTCTTCGGCTGTGCCGGCATTCAGCTTTGCGATTTCACCGAAATCTCCGGCCATCCAGCTGGCCCGCATGCGTTGTTTCAGCTCCGCTAAGTTGTCCGGCGGCGTAGACATTCTTTCCTCCCGAAAATCAATTTGGAGGAAAGTATACGAGATGGCGGGCACTCCGCGCTTCGGCTTAAAAGAACGCCGCGCCGTTTTGCTGTTTTCTTATTGGCAGCTATAGCAGCGTAAAATGAGGGGATCGCCATGCGCCGAGTCTATCTCGACAATAACGCAACCACGCCGGTTTTGCCCGCCGTCATCGAGGCCATGCAGCCATATTTTATGGAGCATTTCGGCAATGCCTCCTCCATTCATCATCACGGACAAGAAACCCGTGCGGCGGTGGAGCGTGCGCGCGAGTCAGTGGCGGCACTGCTGGGTTGCGAGGCGTCCGAAATTGTTTTCACCGGTGGAGGCACCGAAGGCGACAATCTTGCGATTTTCGGCGTAACTCAGCCGGGGCAGCACGTAATCAGCTCAACCGTGGAGCATCATGCTGTGCTGAACTCCTGCAAGCATCTGGAATCGACGGGCTGCGACGTCACCTATATGGCGGTTAACAGTTCAGGACGAGTTGATCCTGACGACGTGCGGCGGGCCTTGCGGCCGAACACCTCGCTGATCACGATCATGATGGCCAACAATGAAACCGGTGTGCTGCAACCGGTGGAAGAAATCGGCAAGATCGCAGCGGAGGCCGATGTTTACTTTCACACGGACGCGGTGCAGGCGGCCGGAAAGATTGCGATCGACGTAAAACGCCTGGGCTGTGATCTGCTATCTATCTCCGGGCACAAGATGAATGCTCCGCAAGGGGTGGGCGCGTTGTTCGTGCGCAAGGGGACGGGCCTGCGGCCGATGGTTTTTGGCGGCAGTCACGAGCGCTCGCGGCGGGCAGGCACGGAAAATGTTCCCGGCATCGTCGGGCTGGGTAGGGCTGCGGAACTGGCGCGAGCCGGGTTTGGCGGGGACGAGATAGAACGAATATCCCAACTGCGCGACCGGCTGGAGAACGCAATCGTCGGCGAAATCGCCGGCGCTAATGTCAATGGAGAGGGCGCTCCGCGAGTACCCAATACCAGCAGCATCCATTTTGACTGCATAGAAGGCGAAGCCCTGGTGATCGCGCTCGACCTGAAGGGATTGGCAGTTTCGACCGGCGCCGCCTGCTCCTCCGGGGCGATTGAGCCTTCGCATGTGCTGACAGCGATGGGGATGTCGAGGGCGCAGGCTCGCGGCAGTTTGCGTTTCAGCCTGGGCAAGCAGAACACAGCCGAGGATATCGATTTCGCCCTTAGTCTCATTGCACCAACCGTCGCCAGACTGCGAGAGCTCTCTCCCATATACAATAAAGAAGCTGTCAGCTCTAGCTCTTAGCCGTTAGCTAAAACCAAACCCGTTTTCATGACTCAAATTAAGACCATCGCCGTCGCTATGTCGGGAGGGGTTGACTCTTCCACGGTTGCGGCAATGCTGCGTGCCGAGGGGCATAAGGTCGTTGGCCTGACTATGCAACTCTGGAACCAGCGGCGGCTGGCGGGTCATGAGGGAATGCCGGAGGCGGTGCAGGGGCGGTGCTGCTCGTCTGGACGACGTGTATGACGCCCGCCGTGTCGCCGAGACCCTGGGCATCCCTTATTACGTGGTGAATCACGAGGAGCGTTTTGAGCGCGAGGTCGTGCGGCCGTTTGTGGAAGAGTATTTATCCGGGCGCACCCCGATTCCGTGCAGCTTGTGCAACAATCACTTGAAGTTTGACCAGCTACTGATTGTGGCACAGCAGATTGGCGCCGAGTCGCTGGCCACGGGCCATTATGCTCGCGTCAATTTTGATCAGGAGCGCGGACGCTGGCTGCTTAAGCGTCCTGCGGACCGTTCCAAGGACCAGACTTATTTCCTCTTCGGATTGACCCAGGAACAACTTAGCCGAACCCTCTTTCCGCTGGGCGAAATGATGAAGCCGGAGGTGCGGCAACTGGCCGAGCACCACGGGCTGGCGCTGGCACAAAAACCCGACTCGCAGGAAATATGCTTCGTTCCGGGCGGTGACTATAAGAAGTTTCTCGATGCCTACCTGGCCGAACAGGGCGAAGCTTTGCCGGACACTGCCGGCGAACTGGTTACGACGGGTGGCGAAATTGTCGGCGAACATGGCGGGATTCACAACTTCACAGTGGGCCAGCGCAAGGGATTGGGCGTGGCCACGGGATCGCCGCTCTACGTGATCCAGATCAAGGGAGACACGCGCCAGGTGGTGGTTGGAAATCAGGAAGAGCTTTACACCCGAACGCTCCGGGTGCACCGGACGAATTTGATTTCAGTCGATGACTTGCGCGGGCCGATGCGAGTCACGGTGAAGATACGGCATCGCCACGAGGGAGCTGGGGCTTTGCTTGAAAGGTCCGGCGATGATGAACTGCTAGTGACTTTCGACCAGGCGCAGCGTGCGGTTACGCCGGGGCAGGCCGCGGTCTTCTATCAGGATGATGTGGTTGTAGGCGGGGGCTGGATCGCCTGATCCGTAGTTCTAAACTAGATAAACATTTCGTCCTGGGGAACGGATACATCGTGCCCCCGGCGGCGTCTTGCACCCAGCAGAACTTCGATACCCGCAGTCAAGCCCTGCATCAGGCCAGATAGCTGGCGAACCGGCGAGATGACGGTTCGATGTACAGCTTCGGTGGTCTCTTCTATCCGATCCATGGTTCGGCCTAGAAGTTCGTCGGCGCGAATGACCTGCAGGCGGCTGCGGTCCACGATGTCGGTGAGGGTAGCGTCGAGACGCTCGACCTGGCCGCGCACGATGGTGGTGGCTTCGCTGACGTTGGTGCTGATGGTATCGAGCTTGGGGCGCACGTCCACGATGATGGCCTGAGCGCTGTCTACGGTGGGGAGGACCTTGTCCTTGACTTCGTTGGCCAGAGCCTCCATGCGGGAGGTGCTCTTGCGAACGGCCACGTAGAGGGCCACCAGAATTCCGGCCTGGATGACGACTGCGGCAGCGGTGACACCGACGAAAATCGGTAAATAGTCCATAAGATTTTCCGTGTTACTGCGCCGCTCCAGCTACTCTGCGAACAGGCGCAGAATTACAGGTTCTTCGATGCGCCGCCATCGCCAGCGGTAGCCTCGTGGTAAGCCTGACGACCTGCTTCATACGCCGACTTGAACTGTTCTTTCTGTTGCTTGGCAACTTCGCGGCCCTTATCTACCAGGTCGGAGGCCTGTTCGCGCGCCTTGCGGGCGCTCTCGGAAACGTATTCGCGGCCTTCGCCGGCCTTGGTTCGCAGGGTGTCGCGAGTCTCGCTACCCGACTGTGGAGCGAACAGAACTCCGACCGCCGCACCCACGCCCAGACCCGCGAGGAACCACAAAAAGCTGTTATCGTCCGACATAATCACTCTCCATGCAATCAGTTACATCAGTTGAATCGTAGCACCCGTTGTGGCGAATTACAATTCGGGGGCGGATGAGTCAGCGTCGAAAAACATGAACCACGAAGACACGAAGGAAATCTGATCAAAGCCGTACGAGCAAGATGCCTGGATAGGGCTGTTGCGCTGCTCGCGGGATGCTTCGCAAGCTCAGCATGACGTCAAACACCCTTTTTGGGATCGTGGTGAGTTCGAGGAGCGACCACTTGTCGGCGGTGCTGTGAAGCGAGACAATGTGTCCGCTGTCTGCACAGGCAAGAGGGAGAGACTTTGTGAAGTACCGGCAACACGGATATCAGGACCGCGGCGACGAAAGCCGCAAGAAAGAATCGAGCGAGAGGCCGGTCAAGAAAGATACTTTCGGGCCGCGGCCGATTCAGATGCCGGGGACGCGCTCGGTGTCACGCTGCTCGCAGTGCGGTTCGGTTCTGCAGGCGGTAAGCGATCCGGTGGGGCAATGTCCCAAGTGCGGGTTTGAGCTCCATTCCTGCAAACAGTGCACCTATTTTGATCCCTCGAGCCGGTTTGAATGCACACAGCCGATCGCGGAACGGGTCCCGCGGAAGGACCAGCGCAATGATTGCACCTTCTACTCGATGAGAGTGTCGGTGGAGAAGGAAACTTCGACTCCGGCGGCGCAGCGTCCGAATGATGCCCGGCAGGCATTCGAGAATTTATTTAAGAAGTAGGATTTGCTGCGGGCTGTGTAAGAGTTGGCTTACAGTAAATACAAATCAGAAACAGATTAAAAGCCGCGGGCGAGTCGCCCGCGACCACACAATCACAAGCTCTTTTTTGTCCAGGCGTCTATTTGAGTGAGCGCCTGGTTCAGGTTTTCCAGCGAATTGGCTACGCTGAAACGCAGATAGCCCTCGCCGAAATCCCCGAAAGATGTCCCGGAAAGGCAGGCCACGCCGGCTTGTTCCAGCAGGGCATCGGCCAGCTTTTTCGATTTCCAACCTGTGTTTGTAATGTTGGGGAAGGCGTAAAAGGCGCCTTTTGGCATACGGCAGGAAAAGCCTTTGATGCGGTTGAGGCCGGCGACGAACACGTCGCGGCGACGGCGGAATTCGGCTCGCATCTTATCGACCGAGCCCTGGTCTCCACGCACGGCTTCGACTCCGGCGATCTGGGTAAAACTGGCGGTGCAGGAGTTCGAGTTGGTCATCAAGCGGGCGACGTGATTGGCAAGGTCGGGGCGCATGACCCCGTAACCCAGCCGCCATCCGGTCATGGCGTAGGTTTTCGAGAAGCCGTCGAGCAGGATGGTGCGCTCCTGAAAACCGGGCACCGACATGATCGAATGGTGAGCGCCGTCGAAAATGAGACGGCTGTATATCTCATCTGACAGAATCATGATGTTGCGATCGCCGATGGCTGCGGCGATGTCTCGGATGTCTTGCCGGCTGAGCACGCCGCCGGTGGGATTCTGCGGAGAATTCAGAATGATGAGCCGGGTTCGGTCGTTGATCAGCGACGCCAATTCATTCACATCAAAACTAAAATCTTTTTCTTCGCGCAGGCGAATGGGAACCGCTTGCGCCCCGGAATAGTGAATCATCGACTCATAAATGGGGAAGCCGGGGTTGGGAAATATGACTTCGTCACCGGGACCGGCCAGCGCCAGCAAGGTAAAAAAGATGATGGGCTTGCCGCCGGGGACGACCACGACTTCGTCACTGGAAACCTTGACGCCACGGGAACGGCTTACATCTTCGGCAATGGCTTGCCGCAGCTCAGGCAATCCCGCGGAGGGGCCGTAGTGGGTCCAGCCGCCGCGTAGTGCCTGGATGCCGGCATCGATTACATTCTGCGGTGTATCGAAATCGGGCTCGCCGATTTCAAGATGAATAATCTTTCGGCCCTGACGTTCGAGTGCGCGAGCCTGATTCAGCACTTCAAATGCAGTTTCGGTGCCGAGCCGTGACATACGTTCGGCCAGCCGAAGTTGGTGTTGGGTGGCGTTGTCCATAGGGAGTGGAACGAGTCATTATACGCGGGGGGGGGCGTCTGGTGGGTGCGTCGCGCTGGTGTGTGGCGCTGCGCGCGAGATGCTTCGCTCCGCTCAGCATGAGGTCTCGTATTTATATATTTATACGGATTTATACGGAGCCTGAAGAGAGCGCGTTATGCGGAGTCGGGATGTTGGATGCCTAAAGGCTGGCGCCAGTCCTGGGCGGAGACGTGTCCGGCGCGAACCCATGCGATGCGGGTCAGCAACGATCCTGCTACCGAGGAGATGGCCGCCAGCTGCCGCAGCTTGCGCGAGCGATTTTTTGCGGTCATCAAGCTCAGGATGCGAAGTGCCGCCGGCACGGGGCCGGAGAGTGCGCCGCCGGTGCGCGCCAGCGCTCCGCTGCCGCCGTATTTCAAAGGATGGAGCACGGATTTTCTGCTGCTCTCAATGCGCCAGCCTTCCCAGCATTCGATGAGCGAAGCTCCGACGCCCAGCGCCTGGAGCGCGCGACTCTTATCGTGGCCCATCAACTCCAGCATTCCAACCGCAGCGCTTACTCCGGAGGCGCCGAAATGCAGAGGCAGGCTGCCGGCATTTTCATTCCACACCGGGACGGCGGTTGCTCCGATGAGCACGCCGGTGTAGTTGAAAAAGGGAAGTCCAAATAGAAGAGATGCAGCTTCCCCCGCGTTTTCCAGTACGCGGATGGGAAATGAGGGGCCGTAGCGTTCGCGCACGAAGCCGGCGAAGGCTGCGGCGGTAGCGCCTCCGGAGAATCCCAAGAGCGTCCAGACTCCGACTGACATCGGGCTTCTGGGTTTGAATACTCGCATCATGTTCAGAAATCGCTCGGGGCGTCCGAGGTCAGAGACGAGCAGCGCGGGAGAGACGAGAGCGCCGGCGGCGGCGATCCAGCGGGCGTCGCGCACTAATTTCGGATCCGCCCCGGTGTAGTTTGCGATTGCGCCCACTACGGCCGCTGCGCCTGCCGCGCCGCCGGCAAAAAAGTACAGGGGAATTTCCCAGGTCCAGGAAGGCTGCTTGAGCATGGGAATACCGTAATAGCCGGTCTCTGGAGAGGCGGTGGGAAAAGGCGCGCCGGCGGGACGGGAGCCGCTACCTTTAACTTTTCCGTGGAGCTCGGCTTCGCGCCGCAGGTCAATCAGTCGTTGTTCATCCATGAGTTGGTTGCCCAGGTCTCTTTAATCTTTATTCAACAAAAAAGCCAGCAGACTGCCGGCCACCAGGAGCCCTGCCGCCAGGGCTGAGGATGTCCAGGCTTGCTTCAGATAGATCGTCGGGATTTCGGGACGAGGCGGCAAATTGTAACTTCGCGGATCGCCGCGAAGAATGAACATTGCGTGGGTTCCGCCGACGCTGGTGCCGGCAGCGTCGTAGAGCACGGCATCGTTCATGCCGCGGCTTTTTAATTCGCGGAGGCGGTCTTCGGCGCTTTGCTTCAATCGTTCAATTTCGCCAAATTTGATCGATTCCGTGGGACAGGCTTTGGCGCAGGCCGGCGTCAGGCCCGCCTTCTGACGGTCGTAGCAGAAAGTGCATTTGAAGGCGCGACCGTCATCATTGTTTCGCTCGACCACGCCGAAGGGGCAGGAAACCACGCAATATCCGCAGCCATTGCAAATATCCGGCTGGATGTAGACCCCGCCAAATTCGGTGCGAACGATCGAGCCGGTGGGACAAGCCTCGAGGCAGCCGGCGTTTTCACAGTGCTTGCAGACGTCGGAGGAGAATCCCCACGAACTGAGCTCGGGGGCATTGCCGCCGAAACCAGGCTGGGGAGAATGCTCGACGAATTTTACGTGCCGCCAGGTGGAATGACCGACCGCGCCGGTGTTGTCGTAGGAAAAACCACTCCAGTTAAGACCGTCTTCGGCGACGTTATTCCATTCCTTGCAGGCGACTTCGCAGGCTTTGCAGCCGATGCAGAGCGTCGAGTCAGTGAGAAACGCAGTCGTCGGCATTTAATCTCCTCGTGCTTCTGACGCGTAGCTGGCCCGTCTCCCCGGGGCCACATTGCAGACCAGCGCCTTGCTTTCCATGATACGAACGTTGGGCTCCTCGCTGATTGCCAGCAAGTCGTTTACGACATCGCCCTTGGCCCGCCCGTGATATCCCCAGTGATAGGGAAGTCCGACGTGGTGCACCCTGCGTCCTTCAATCCAGAGCGGGTGCATACGCCGAGTGACCAGGACGCGGGCTTCGATGCTGCCGCGGGGAGTTGTGATGGTGGTCCAGTCGCCGTGCTCAAGTCCGGCGTCGGCGGCCAGTTCGGGAGAGACTTCAGCGAACAGTTCAGGCTGCAACTCGGCCAAATGCGAAAGCGTGCGGGACATTCCGCCGGCGGTGTGGTGTTCGGTAAGCCGGTAAGTGGTGAGAATGCAGGGATAACGGGGATCGCCGGGAGATTCGGAGTAGGGATTTTCCGGGCGCTCTTTTTTCTGCGCGGCGGGATCGGTGTTTTGACCGTACATGAGATTTGCGAACAGGGATTCCAGCGGCTCGTAGTGGGCGGGCAGCGGCCCATCTTTTAGGCCGCTGGGAACAAACAGCCAGCCGACGCCATCCGGATGCAAAGTGAACGGGCGGGCGCCACCCAGCGCATCAACACCGTGGCCGTGGTCAAGATCGGATGGGGCGTCGGGCGGAGTGGTTTTGGTGAAATCGGGAGTATCGAGCCCGCTCCACTCGCGTTTTTGCTCGTCCCACCAGACCAGTTTCTTCTTTTCACTCCAGGGTTTGCCGTCGGGACGCGCCGAGGCGCGGTTGTAAATAATTCGGCAATCGTTAGGCCAGGCAAATCCCCAACCATGGCCCAGATAGCCTTTCGGATCGCGCTGGTTGGCGCGGTTCTGGTCCGGCTTGGGAAAGACGCCGGAGTAAATCCAGCATCCGCAGGCGGTGGAACCATCATTCTTCAGATCTTTGAATCCGGAAAGCAGCTTTCCGTCCACAACGGCGCGGCCGTTGATCTCCTGCAGAACGGATTCCACATCGGGCTCGCCGATTTCTCCGTGGACGGGATAATCCCAGGTCAGCGCGTTCAGCCCCGCATTGCGCGGGCGCAAATCTTTCTTTGCCTTCTCTTTCAGACGCCGGCCCAGATGAACCATGAACCAGGTTTCGCTGCGGGCATCGCCCGGCGGTTCAACCGCTTGGTTGCGATATTGCAGCATGCGCTGTGTATTGGTGAATGTCCCGCTTTTCTCCGCCGTACCTGCGGCGGGAAAAAGAAAAACTTCGGTGGCAATCGTTTCGGGAGAAAGCTCGCCGCGTTCGACTTCGGGAGATTCGTACCAGAAAGATGCGGTCTCGACCTCAACCAGGTCGCGAACTACCAGCCACTTCAATTTGGCCAGCGCGGAACGCTGCAGGCGTCCATTGGGCGCTCCGACGGCAGGATTCTGGCCCATGACAAACAAGCCATCCATTTTTCCATCGAGCATGTCGTACCAGTAGCCGAAGTGCGAATGGTCGCCGGTAACGCGAGGCAGCCAGTCAAAGCCGAAATCGTTGGCCGCGGTGGCGGCGTCTCCATACCATGCCTTGAGCAGGCTTACAAAATACTTGTCGAAGTTTGCCCAGAGACCGGTGCGTGAAGAGTGCTTCTTGACGTAATCCTCAAATTTGTTGGCGTCGGGCTCGTAAAACGGCATGGGCAAGTAGCCCGGCAGAATGTCGTAAAGCGTCGGGATGTCGGTCGAGCCCTGAATGGAAGCATGGCCGCGCAGGGCCAGGATGCCCCCGCCCGGGCGCCCGATGTTTCCCAACAGCAGCTGCAAAATCGCGGCCGAGCGGATGATCTGCACTCCGTTGGAGTGTTGCGTCCATCCCACCGCGTAGCAGATGGCACCTGTCTTGTCCGGGCCAGAGGCCGCGACAAATGCCTCGGCTGTCTTTAGAAAAATTTCTTTAGGAATGCCGCAGCCGCGCTCCACCATTTCAGGGGTATAGCGGGCGAAGTGGCGCTTCAGAACCTGGAAGACGCAGCGCGGATCCTGAAGAGTGGGATCCGATTCAAATTTGCCGGCATCCTCGGCTTCGCCGCCACGATCTTTGCCGTGTCCTCCCGCAGCGGGGGAGTGTCCGGCCTTGCCGCTACCGTTGCTGGACGGCGCGCCCCGGTAGAGCCAGCTCTCCGGGTCATATTGTTTCTTTTCCGCGTCCCAGCCCGAAAACAAACCGTCAAGATCCTCGGTGTCTTTGAAATCGTCTCGCAACAGCGTGGAGGCATTGGTATAGGCGGCGACATATTCGCGAAAGTCGCGATTGTGCTCGAGGACGTAATTGATCAGTCCTCCGAGGAACAGGATGTCGCTGCCCGCCCGCAGCGGTACCCAGATATCCGCCATGGCGGAGGTCCGGTTAAATCGCGGATCCACATGAATGATTTTGGCGCCACGCTCGCGTGCCTCAACCACCCACTGAAAACCGACAGGATGATTTTCCGCCATCGACGACCCCATAATGAGGATGGCGTCTGCGTTCTTCAAATCCTGCAGCGCGGTGGTGGCTCCGCCGCGCCCGAGTGATGTGCCCAGACCGGGCACAGTAGAGCTGTGTCAAATTCTGGCCTGATTGCTCAGGCAGACCATTCCCAGCCCGCCGGTGAAGAGTTTTTTGATCAGGTAATTTTCTTCGTTGTCCAGGGTAGCGCCGCCAAGATGGGCGACGGCGGTGGTCTGCATCAGGGCCTTGCCTTCGCGCGTTTCCTCAAACGATTTGTCGCGCGCTTCCCAGAGACGGTCCGCAACCATATCCATTGCGGTTTCGAGATCGATTTCTTCCCATTCGCGAGAATAGGGCCGCCGGTATTTGACTCGGGCCAGACGGTCGGGATGAGTGTGCATCTCAAAAGTGTCCGCGCCTTTCGGACAAAGATGTCCGCGCGAGACCGGCGATTGCGGGTCGCCTTCAATCGAAACCAGCTTGCCATTTTTATGGAAAACCAATTGTCCGCAGCCGACCGCACAATAAGGGCAGATGGATCGCGCGACTTCGGCTCCGTGGTGTTTGGTTTCGAGAGTGCGCGTTTTCTCGGACATAGCCTCAGGGCCGGTGCCGTTAGCGCCAGTTTTAATTTGCTGAATCAAGGGCCAACGGAAAAGCAGATCTTTCAACAAGCCGCGCCTCCAAAGTTGTTCCGCCATCTTAGACGTTTGCGAACAACTCGCAGATGCCCATTTTATTTTTTTGATCTGGATGTGGGCGGGTGCGCCGGGACGCCGCTTTTGCAGTTGAATTTGTTTTGCAGGAAAAACATTCAGGAAAGACAAGATCAAAAGCGGCGGGCGAGGGCGCCCGCCCCACGCAACCACGGATGAAACTTTGCCGGCGCCTTGCTATAACAGGCGAATGCGACCAGTAGACTACGCGCCCCGGCCCCCGCACCTCAGATGGCTACTCGATTCTGATCCCGCCATCCGTTGGCAGGTTATGAGAGACCTCACCGATGCCCCGGCCAACGCGGTTGCAGCCGAGCGATCGCGAATTGCGACCGAAGGCTGGGGCGCTCAGCTTCTCGCCCGCCAGTCTCCGGCCGGCACCTGGGGCGGAAGCCCCCGCGGATGGAGAGATGATTTGCCGAAGGACGACCGGGAGATGCTGATCACGCTTTACAGCCTTGTCGCCCTGATGGACCTCGGTCTCGACCCCGCCAGCCGGCAGGCTGGCAAAATGATCAGCCTGGTCGACAAGCGGGTCGTATTCAAGCGCCTGGAGCATCGTCCGTTCCTTCATGGCGAAACCGAACCCTGCATCAACGGGAGAATCCTGGGCATCGGTTCGTATTTCAGGAAACCCAACCACGCACTCGCCATTCAGCTTCTGGGCGAGCAACTCGAAGATGGCGGCTGGAACTGCGAAGCTCCCAAAAGCCGGCGCTCCTCATTCCATACCACGATCTGCGTGCTTGAAGGACTACTCGAGTACCAACGGGCGGTGGGCAAAACGGCGGCCGTCACCAGGGCCTATAAGAGAGGCCAGGACTATCTGCTGGAGCGGCACATGTTGCGATCGCTTCGCAGCGGCGAAATCATTAACAAACGCTGGCTCCGCTTTTCGTTTCCCACCTTCTGGCACTATGACTTGTTGCGCGGATTGGATTATCTGCGGAATGCAGGAGTCAAAGCCGACAGCCGGGTGCGGGAGGCCGTGGAAGTTGTGATCAAGCGCCGCCACCAGAACGGGCGCTGGCCGCTCAACCTGCTCCATCAGGAATATATTCCATTGAAGATGGAGACCGAGGTCGGCAGCGCCAGCCGGTGGAACACACTGCGGGCTCTCAGAGTTCTGCGTTGGTATAACAACTTGACGTCTTTGTAGTGGCTTGAGCTTTTCGCACTAAATTCACCAATTCGCGGCCGCGTACGGGCTATTGTCCGGACCGATCGGAAACGAGCTCCGAGATCTTCGTTTTCAATTGTTCGATCTCCGCCTGTTGCGACTTAACCGCTTCAATCAGCAAAGCGGATAACCTTGAATAATCCACTCCCTGGATTTCTTTCGTCTCGGAATCCCGCGAAACCAATTCGGGTACGACTTGATCGACGTCTTCTGCCACCACTCCGATTTCATGCTGCCCGTCAGTAATGCGTTCGTAGGAGACCCCTTGAAGCTGCTGGATTTTTTCCAGTGCTCCGTTGAGCGGTTTGATATTGATCTTGAATCGGCGCGAGCTGCGAGTGATCCACGCGTCGGCCAAGGTAGTGCGGCCAGCCCCGATTTCCAGTGTGGCGGTCGGCGCGGAACTGCCAATCCCCACATTGCCACCAGTGGCAGCCAATGTAACGTTCCCGGGATGCCCCGAGGAAGATCGCCCACTCCCGCCCGAACCGGGCTGTAGAGAAATCGAACCACCGTTGCCACCATTGTAAAGAGCGCATCGAGTGCCGCCGCCTATACAGGTCGCGCCCGCGCCGCCTGTAATAAGCAATATGGCGCCGCTGCCGCCGGCCGCTAACTGAGCAGGTAGGGGTCCTCCGATACCTGAAATAATTTGTATGCCGCCCCCAGCTCCCTGGGTTCCGAACCCGGAGGCGTTGAGGGCGCCGGAACCGCCGCTGATGCGCAAGGCGGTGGTGGCATTTCCACCAAATACGTCTGACGTTCCGGGCTTTCCGGTCACGTCGAGCATGGCTCCCGGATTGGAATTGTTTATTCCAAACTTGCCAAAAGCCTGGAACAGGTTTGAGTTCCCCAGAGTGGTGTTGTTAGTCCAGACAGGAACGCGATTGGCAGTTCCTTCACCAGTAACCTGGGCTGAGATCGGTAGAACTGCTGTTGAAATTGCAACCATCAAAATGCTAATCCAGCGCCCCATTTGGACCTCCTCTGCGAGCTGTGTGTGACAGTGACATTTTGCGCGACATCATACTCTCGAACCCGTGGTATAGCGGGACAAAATCGGTTGCTTCCGCTGGTGGATGCAAGCAGCGTGCCACAGCCAGCACGTCAACCCACAACAAGAGATTGGCCAACCACGCTTGATGAGGGAGGTTTGGCTGGAGAGCAATAAAAGAAAAGGACACCACGCCGCAAACCCAACTGTTAACGGACCTATCTATTCGGATAGGGTTGCTGGCAGGCCCAGGGAGCGCAGTTTTCTCGCAAAGTTTGCCATTCGTTCCTGGTTAAACCCAGTCTGCCGAGATTCTCAATCTCTTGTTTCGGGGTCAAAACGTTGAAGTCAGATCCGAACACGAAGTGTCTAATGCCGATACGACGGATCTCCCGTACCAATGCAAACGCTGCGTTGCGAGTCCCTTGGGGATCTGGGACATAAGACAGGTCAAACAGCAGGCGCCGGGTCACGGGATCGTTTTTAACGATGTGATCGGCGAACGCGCGCAGTACCTGAAGGTTGTTGTTGCCTTGACTGGGCAGGCCGCCACCGGCGTGAGCAATCTGGACCCAGGACTGTTTGGCGCCGGGCAGCACCTCTCGTATGAAAAGCTCGGCGTCTGCCCCGTTAAATTTATCTCCCCCAATATGAATCACGATGGGAATATGTTCGGCGGCGGCTTCGCTGAGAACCTCGGCTACTTTTCGGCGATCGGCTTTGCGCCTCATATTCACGCCGGATGCAGTGAAGTGAAGTTTGAGGCCGACGAGAGTGTGGTCACCCTGCCAGTGCCTTATCTCGTCGATGGCGCTTTCCTGCAAGGGATTTACGGATAGAAATCCAACCAGCCTGGCAGGATATTTCGCGACTTCAGCCGCTGTGAACTCGTTCTCGAGTCGTGTGCGTTTTGCGACCTCTGCTGGCGTGAGATGAAGCGATGGCAGGCCGAACAGGTACGCACAGGACAGGATGACGCCCCTGGAAACGTTGCCCTCATTGAGCGCGGCAATCGCATCTGACGCGAAAACCGCTGGAGGGTGATTTGAATTCAAACACTCACCAACAAGCCGACATAGTTCAGCGGATGCCAGATGCATGTGATGGTCCGCCCGCCATGTAGTGGCGACGGTTTTGTGGCTGCTTACGATCTCCGCGGCAGGAACGTTCAATCCCGTCAGAAACAGCAAGGTCTGATAAAGGGCGATGCGAAGGACTGGCGGCGTCCTTCGAGGTGCAGTCTTGCTCATTTCGCCCGGATTATGTCACGAATGACAAGCATGAGGTAGCCAGACGGGGCAGGTATTTGACCATTGATTTGCCTGACACATTAGTCATCTCTTTCCCGTCCTGGACTCTTGAAAATTGAGGTTAAAATGATATGTTTTATGGGCGGTCCGTGCGGTCGAACGTGATGGATGGAGTCGCTAATGTTACGCAATTTTCCCTTATTTCAGTTTAGACACGGCAACCACATCTGCGTGTTTTACCAGTCAGACGACGCCTTGATGGAGGTGCTTACCCCTTACATTGCCGAGGGCCTGCGCAACGGGGAGTGCTGCTTCTGCGTGCAGAAGACCGCGGTTACAAAGCGGCTGCTCGCCGACTTGAGTTTTCTGGGGCTCCGTCCGGAAGACGAAATCGCGCGCGGCGCGTTGCATGTGTACAGCGAGAGGGAGATTTATTTTCCTGACGGAAGCTTTGAACCGGAGCGGATGATGCAAATGCTGGAAAAGTCGATTGATCAATGCGCCAAGAACGGATTTTCCGGCTTCAGGAGCGCGGGCGATCTCTCCTGGTCGGCTCGCGGACAAGAAGATTGCAAGCAGATCATCGGCTACGAAAAGATGGTTGAGGAGTGTTTTCCCGGCAAGGCCGCGGTCGGGCTTTGCCAATATGCTTTGAAAGATTTCCCCGCGGAAGTTTTGGAGGCAGTCTTAGCCGCTCACCGGATGCATCTGGTCGACGATAAACCGTCAATCCACTCCAGCCTCTGCCTGGGTTTGCGGGGTCACGTAGCGGAAATCGTGGCGGACAAGTATGTGGTGAAACCTGCCTACTATTACGTGGTGCAGCAGCGCAATCCCAAGGAAGTTGTGGGGTGGGGAGTGGCATCGGATTTTCGCGCCGCGCACGAGCAGGTCGAACGACTGGTTCACGCCCAAACTGCAAATTGAGGCAGGGCGTTGGGTGGTGTCCGCTTGCCGTGATTGTGACTGCAATTGCCGGCTGCGCGCCAGATGCTTCGCAAGCTCCAGCATGACGTCGTACTTTCGTAGAGATGACGTCTCGTGCTTCGGAAACAGCGGCGTACACCCGGTTGGTCTGGTCTCGGTTTAGCTGCTAAAAACTCACGCCGCTGATTGTTCTTCGAAGGGAAACGGTGTTTGGTCCGTGGGAACGCCGCAGCATGTAAACTGAGGCAAACCAGCGTACGGCCCCGTAGCTCAGATGGATAGAGCAGCAGTTTCCTAAACTGAAGGTCGCGTGTTCGACTCACGCCGGGGCCACCAGTCAGCCTCCCGATTTTGTCATGCTGAGTGTAGGTTATCTGCTTTGCTTCGTGACGCAGATACGCAGTGGAAGACCTTCTAGCGTGATATCGCTTTTAACCTGGCTTGAAAATCCAAGCTGATCGATTTCTTGCTGGAGGTAGGGGTCCTTCGACTCCGCGAGATCATTCGCCGCGCGAATGATCTCTCTGCGCTCAGGATGACAGCCAACTCGTGTGAGAGATGGTTATGGTTTACGACTTTGCAGTTAGCAGCGTGGGTAGAAATTTTGGTGGCTTTCGTGCCCTGGTTGCCTGTTCGAATCCGTAGGCGATTTTCAGGAGAGCGGGCTCGCTCCAGGCGCGTCCGAAGAAGGATACGCCGACGGGCAGGCCCGCGATGAAACCTGCGGGGACGGTGATGTCCGGATATCCGGCTACGGCTGCGGCGTTGGAACTGCCTCCGGCGGAATGATCTCCGTTGACCAGATCGGTGAGCCAGGCGGGGCCGGCGGTGGGGGCCATGATGGCGTCGAGTTGATGTTTGTTCATCACGGCGTCGATGCCTTCGTCCCGGGACAGGCGGTGATTGGTTTCGAGCGCGTCGAGATATTCCTTGCTGGTCAACGGGCCTTTGGCTTCGGCCTTGATGAAAATGTCCTGTAGAAAGTACGGCATCTCTTTATCTTTGTTGCGGTCGTTGAAGTCGATGATGTCTTTCAGCGAGTGGACGGCGGCATCGGGACGGGTGGCCAGGTAAGCGTTGAGGTCAGCTTTCAGTTCGTAGAGCAGCACCAGGAATTCACTGTCGTCGAACTTGCCGTGGGATTCGAGGTCGGCGGGATCGATTAGCACCGCGCCCTGCCGCTTCATCTCTTCCATCACACTGTTCATGAGAGCGTCGACACTGTCACTGAATCCGAAATATTTGCGGGCTATGCCGATGCGGGCGCCGCGCAATCCGTTGGGATCGAGAAAACGAGTGTAGTCCGGGGCAATCTTTCCGGCGCTGTCCGCGGTGGCGGCGTCGCGGGGATCGGCGCCGGCCAGGGCGGTAAGCAGAATTGCGGCGTCGCGCACGGTTCGAGCCATGGGGCCGGCCGTGTCCTGACTGTGAGCGATGGGAACGATGCCGGCACGGCTGATCAAACCCAGAGTCGGCTTGATTCCCACCAGGCCATTGGCTGACGATGGACACACAACCGAACCGTCGGTTTCGGTGCCGACCGCAAGCGCGCAAAAGTTGGACGATGTGGCCGCCCCGGAGCCTGAACTGGATCCGCAGGGGTTGCGATCGAGCGCGTAGGGATTGCGGGTGAGGCCGCCGCGTCCGCTCCATCCGCTGGTGGAGTGGCTGGAGCGGATGTTTGCCCACTCGCTTAAATTGGTTTTGCCCAGGATGACTGCGCCGGCGGCGCGCAGTTTCTGGGCGACGAAAGAATCTTTCGGAGGGCGCGAGCCGACCAGCGCCAGCGAACCGGCAGTGGTCTGCATGCGATCAGCGGTGTCGATGTTGTCCTTGATGAGCACGGGAATGCCATGCAGCGGCCCGCGCGGGCCTTTGGCTTTGCGCTCCTGATCGAGAGTGTCGGCGATGGCCAGGGCGTCGGGATTGATTTCGATCACGCTGTTTACGGATGGACCTTTGCGATCGAAGTTTTCAATCCGGGTCAGGTAGTGCTCAGTCAAAGAATGGCAGGAAAATTTTCCCGAGGCGATGGCGGCCTGAATATCCGCAATGGTAAGTTCGTCGAGTTCGGAGGTGGCAACCGTGAAACTGGCAGATGACAGAGGTGAGGTCTCGCGGGCGGCGGACAACGCCGGCAGCAGGGCTGCGCCAATCCCACCGAGCATCGTAGTTTGCAAGAATTTCCGGCGGGGCGATGGCTCGTTGGTGCCTTCAACTTTTCGCAAGCGCGTTCTCCTTAGGCGATGATCATGATTGAGCTTCGTGATTGACGGCGGAATTATAGGCGCGATCCCGCACGTTATGCATTTTTCCGGAAGGATGATGAAAAGCTTGAGTCTTCGCGGTTCAGTATATTGCGAGGATCGCTTTCCTTTCAGCGGCCAGCCCGTCCAAAGACAGCGACCCGGTGTGATGTGATTTGGGACCGGCTGCTACAATTCGCAAGTTTGAATCGTGATGAGCGTTCGCCTCATTATCCCAACCGCGGAGCCCGCCGAGAAGGAGCCCGAGTGACGTATCCCAAGAGATTCTTGTTCATATTTTTATGTGCGCTGTTATTGGCAGGGGCCTCCGTGGGCGCAGGCCAGGAGATGGCGGAGGGACGGCTCATGCGTTTCCCCGACATCTACAAAGACAAGATTGTCTTCATGTATGGCGGCGATCTTTGGCTGGCGTCGAGCTCCGGTGGGGATGCGCGGCGGATCACGTCCGATCCCGGCCGTGAACTGTTTCCGAAATTTTCTCCCGACGGCAAATGGATCGCGTTCACCGGACAGTACGACGGCAACTTTAACGTCTATGTGATGCCCGCTCAAGGCGGGCAGCCGAAGCAGTTGACTTTTTATCAGGGCGCGGCGGCGCAGTTGAGCGATCGCATGGGCATCCACAATGAAGTGGTCAACTGGTTCCCCGACAGCAAGCGGATCCTTTTTATCTCGCGATCCGATGCAAGTAATGGCTGGACCAAGCGGCCGTTCAGCGTGAGTATCGATGGCGGGCTGCCACAACCGATGCCGGTTGACCAGGGAGGCTTGACCTCGTTTTCCCCGGACGGAACGAAGATTGCGTACAACCCGATTTTCCGGAACTTCCGAACCTGGAAACGCTACACCGGCGGCCTGGCGCAGGCGATCGCGATCTACGATTTGAAAAACAATACCGTTGAGAACGTGCCGCATACCGACTGGACCGATACTTTTCCCATGTGGCACGGCAACACGATTTTTTTCACCTCGGATCGGGGAACGGAGCATCACCTCAATCTTTACAGTTACGACCTGGGCAGCAAACTGATAGAGCAGTTGACCCACTTCGCCGATTTCGACGTGATGTGGCCCAGCCTGGGACCGGATGCCATCATCTTCGAGAATGGCGGCTACCTCTACACCTTCGATTTCGATTCCCGGCAGCCGAAGAAGTTGAGCATTACCCTGCCCGGGGACCGCGACCAGAGCATGAAGCACTGGACCAGTGTCGCGAAAAATATTACTGACTTCGATATTTCTCCGGAAGGGAAGCGGGCGGTATTCGGAGCGCGGGGCGATGTCTTCACCGTGCCCGCCAAAGAAGGGAGCGTCCGCAATCTGACCCGCACTCCGGGCGTTCGAGAGAAATCGGTGGGCTGGTCGCCCGATGGGCGCTGGATCGTCTACATTTCGGACCGCAGCGGTGAAGATGAGCTTTACATTTCGCCGCAGGACGGGATGGGAAAAGAGCAGCAGATTACCAGCGGTTACAAAGGCTTCAAATACAATCCGGCGTGGTCGCCGGACAGCAAGAAGCTGGCATGGTCGGATAAAGACTGCCGCCTCTGGTATGTCGACATCGACGCCAGGAAACAGATTCAGGTGGATCAGGGAAAGTACGGAGAGATATTAAATTTTTCCTGGTCTCCGGACAGCAAATGGCTGGCCTACGACAAGAACGCGGAAAACTCTTTCTCCGTGGTGCAGTTGTATTCCCTGGCGGCTGGCAAGATCAGTCCGGTTACGACCGCCATGAGCAACAGCTATTCGCCGGTGTTCGATCCGGAGGGAAAGTATTTGTATTTCCTTTCCGACCGGGACTTCAACGAAGTGCTGGGAAATATCGATTTCGAATTCTCGAATCCCAAGACCACGCGAATTTACGTCGTGACCTTGCGGCAGGACGAACTTTCCCCCTTTCAGCCTTTGAGTGATGAAACTCAAGTCAAGAAAGAAAGTCCCGATGAGCTTTTAACCGAGCCGTCCCAGGACCAAAGCAAGACGGGAAGCAAAGCGGAGCCGAAAAATAAGAAGAGCGAGCCACGCGAGCCGGTGTCCGCCAGAGCGGGTGCGAACGGAGAGAAAGAGAAAGATAAAGATAAAGACAAGAAAAGCGAGAAAGAAAAACCCAAAGAATTTCGCATCGACCTGGACGGCATCGGCAACCGGATCGTGGCCCTGCCCGTCGATCCGGCGGTGATCGGGAGCTATCTGGCGTCGAAAGGTTTTATCTTTTATTCCACGACTCCGCTGCAGGGATTGTCGGGGCCAATTCCCGGGGAAGTCAGCCGCGATCCACGTTTACGACCTAAAAGAGCGGAAAGACAAAGTTTTGCTGGAAGGAGCGCAGCGCTTTGCTCTCTCTTTCGATGGTTCCAAACTGCTTTACGAGGCCGAAGGAGGACGCGACGGCCACACCTACGGCATCATCGATGCCAAGCCGGACGGTCCCAAAAAGCCCGGTGATGGAGCGCTCAATCTCAGCGGCATGAAGGTGCAGGTGGACCCGTCCGCGGAGTGGAAGCAGATGTTCAATGAAGTGTGGCGGCAGGAGCGTGACTTCTTTTATGCGGCCGCCATGAACGGAGTGGACTGGGAAAAGATGCGGGACAAATATGCGCAGCTGCTGCCGGCTGTGTCCGACCGTTACACGCTGACTTATGTCCTCGGCGAAATGATTGGAGAGCTCTCCAACTCGCACACTTACGTGGGCGGAGGAGATTATCCCGACCTGCATCCCGTGAACGTGGGGCTGCTGGGAGTTGATTTCGAAACCGACCAGGCTTCGGGCATGTACAGGTTAAAAAAAATCTATGCGGGAGAAAATTGGGATCCGCAGACGCGTTCGCCTTTGACCGAACCGGGGGTGACCGTCAAGGAAGGGGACTATCTCATCGCGGTCAACGGGCGGCCGCTACGCGCCCCGCAAAGCCCTTATGAGCTGTTCGTGAACACGGTGAACGAAAATGTAACGCTCACGGTGAATTCCAAACCGTCAGAGGCGGGCGCACATACGGTCCAGGTCAAACCTGTGGCCGACGAGAACGGGCTGCGCGAGTTCGACTGGATTGAAACCAACCGCAAGAAGGTTGACGCTGCCAGCAACGGACGCATCGGCTATGTCTACCTGCCCGACATGGGCGGGCCGGGGCTGAACCAGTTCGTCAAACAATATTTTCCGCAGATACGCAAAGAGGGAATGATCATCGACGTCCGATACAACGGTGGAGGTTTCGTTGACCAGCTGATTTTTTCGCGGCTGCGGCGGGTGCTCTCCGGCATGGGCTCTAATCGCAACTGGGAGAGCAATACTGTTCCCCCGGTGGTTTTCAATGGCGCCATGGCTTGTGTGACCAACCGGTACGCCGCTTCCGACGGCGACATCTTCAGCTACTACTTCAAGTATTACAAGCTGGGGCCGCTCATTGGCGAGCGCACCTGGGGTGGAGTTCGCGGGATTCGCGGCCAGATCCCTTTGATGGATGGCGGCTACATCACGCGTCCTGAGGCGGCGCGCTACGACCTGAACAGCAAATGGGTGGTGGAGAACCGCGGGGTTCAACCGGACATTGTCGTCGAAAACCGGCCGGATCTCGTGGTGAAGGGTCAGGACCCGCAACTGGAGAAGGCGATCGATGTCGTGATGAAGGAGATTCAGGCCAATCCAAAGAAGTTGCCGCCGCGGCCACCGGATCTGCCGGCTTATCCGGAGGGGCCGGGCTTGTAGCGTAATTTTCATTAGCGTGGCGCCGGCTTTGCTGACGAGCTGACGCTTTATGGGTGTGTGACGGTTATAGGGGTCCTTCGACTTCAAGATTGCTTCGCTTTGCGAAGCAATCTCTCCGCTCAGGATGACAAATGGGGAGAGCAAGGGGGATTTGGCCGGGGTGCTAACCGGGTTTCCCCGATGCACAAATAGTGCTGCATCAATGGCTCAAAATCGGGCATCTAATCGTATAATTAAGACTCCCATGCCAAAGTTCTCGATTGTGGTCCCCCTGCACAACGAGCAGGAGAATGTTACCGATCTCTACGACCGGCTTAAGGCGGTCATGGAGGCCAATGGCGAAACCTTCGAGATCGTTCTGGTAGACGACGGTTCCACCGATCGCAGTTTTCATATGCTGCGCGAGATCGCGGCGGTTGACAGCCGCGTGACCGTGGTGAAGCTTCGCCGTAACTTTGGCCAGACATCAGCGCTGGCGGCCGGCTTCGATCATGCCCGTGGCGAATACATTATTGCCATGGATGGCGATCTGCAGCACGATCCGACTGACATTCCGATGTTCCTCGAGAAGATTGCCGAGGGTTATGACATCGTCAGCGGCTGGCGCAAGAACCGCATCGACAACCTGTGGCTGCGACGCATACCGTCCCGATGCGCCAACTGGCTGATGGCCAAGCTCAGCGGCGTGGATATTCACGACTTTGGGACTACTTTCAAGGCTTATCGGCGAGAGATCCTGGACCAGGTGCCGCTGTACGGCGAACTGCACCGGTTCATTCCGGCGCTGGCTTCATGGCACGGGGCTTCCATCTGCGAAGTGCCGATCCAGAATGTCAATCGCGAGCGCGGCGTATCGCATTACGGTATCTCGCGAACCTTCCGTGTCTTTTTTGACCTGATCACCATTCGCTTCCTGCTGCGCTACCTGTCCCGTCCGCTACATTTCTTCGGCACGTTCGGGATGCTCAGCATCATGGGAGGCTCGAGCCTGGGAGTGTGGCTGGTGGTCGAGAAATTTCTGAGGCATGCCGCCATCATGGCCGATCATGGTCCGCTCATGATTTTTGCGGCGGTACTGTTTCTGGCCGGGCTGAACATGCTGGCGGTAGGACTTCTCGGCGAAATGCAGGTGCGCCATTATCACGAGCCCACCCGGCGTGCTCCGTACTCGGTTGACCGTGTCCTCCGCGCCCAAAGCGAAGAGCACACCATTTCCGAATAAATGTAGGCGCGAGCGTCCCCGTTCGTGTAAGCCCACCTGGCTTGTCTGTCCGTGAAAACGCGCACCTGTCTGATAATCCTTCTGCTCTGGAGCGCTGCCGCGCGAGCGAGGCGCTCGCGCCTACATTGCCATTTCTTTATTTACTACGTAGGGCATTTTGGTGATGTCGCCGCCGTAGTTTCCTTCCAGCACGTCAATCAAGCCCTGGACTGTGCGTCCGGCCATGCCTTTGTCGGGATCGGGGGAGAGCCTTGTAATTCTGCCGGCGCTGGCGAAGTGAGGATAGAGACGGCAGCGATCTTCGATCGCGGGGTCGCGCAGCGGCGAATCCGGCGGCAGCGGCTCCTTTTCGTAGACGTCAAGTGCGGCGCCGGCAATCCAGTTTTCGCGCAGCGCCCGGGCCAGGGCCGCTTCTTCAACCACTGGGCCGCGCGAAGTGTTGACCAGAAATGCAGTCGGCTTCATCTGGCGCAGTGTACGTTCATTGAAGAGATGGAACGTCGGCTCTGAACTTTCTCCCTCCCGCAGCAGCGGGACGTGCACGCTGACAAAATCGGCCTGGCTCAACGCCTCTTCCACGCTTACGTATTTGATCCAATTGGCGGCTTTCGAGATGCCGCGGGCGTGGCGCAGGTCCATGGTCTCCTGAATGGCTTTCACGTATTCGTGATTCTGGAAAGCCGGGTCATAGCACAGAATATTCATGTCGAAGCCGGCGCATTTTTTGATCAATGCCAGGCCGATGCGTCCGGTACCGATGATGGCAACGGTTTTTCCGGTGACCTCGTCACCAAGAAACGGCAGGTAGGGATGCCAATATCCCCATTGGTTTTCGCGGGTCAGGTGCTCGGCGGTCCACAATTTTCGGGCCAGCGCGCCCATCATGAAGAATGCAAACTCGGCCGTGGCCTCGGTGAGTACATCGGCGGTATGGGTGAAAGGAATCTTGTAGCGGTTGGCGTCCGCCCGGTTGATGTTGTCGAAACCTACAGCGATCTGGGCAACGACTTTCAACGTTGTCTTGCCGGCCTCGAAAACTTCGGCATCAATGGGATCGCGCAGCGTGGTGATCAGGCCGTCGATTCCGGATTTCACTTTATCGATGATCAGGTTCTTGGCTGGCGCTTCTGGCTTGGGATAGATTTCAACCTCATAGCCCCGCTGGCGGAGCAGATCGATGGCATCACCGATATCGCAGGTGGCAAAAACTCGAAATGGTTTGGACATAGGCCTCTCTGGCAGGACGATGCTTGGCGAACCGTAATCGAATTACAGAAGGCGTAATCAGCTCATTTGGTTTTGAATTTCCAGCGGGTGGCGGTGCTGGAAAATTTTTCTTCGTACAGTCCGAAAGCGACTTTTGGATGGACAGTGTAGACAGGTTCTTTCATGGAAAGAATGTCCTTCTCCATCCCTGACATATCGAAGTCGTATTTGGGCTTGTACTTTTTGAGAAATTCCTTGCGGTCCGCGAGTTTCGTGGTTCTGGCAACTCCTTCGACGATGACGGCTTCGCCGGCGTCTTCGGTGCCGACCACGCAGTTGGGGTTCTTCTCCAGATTTTTGGCTTTGCGGGATTGCCGTCCGGTGGAGAAGAGAAACGCGCCGTTCAGCCATAATCCCCAAACCACCATGGTGTGCGGAGAGCCGTCGGGCTTCACCGTGGTGATCCAGTAGTTGTGACTCTTTCGCAGACGCCTCTCCGCCCATTTCCAGGGCAAGAGGCCTTTATCATTTTGGGGGACGCCGTAACCGGGCATGTGGGGACGTCCGGATTTTGGTTCGGCCTTCTTTCGCGGTTTCGTCATGGCGCTTCCTCCGGGACAAAATAATCGGTCAAGGTTTCTCTGTGGGACGTAGCAACACTTCACTGACGAACGATTGGGGTTGCTGCGTGACCAGCATGGCGACCACGTGAGCTACGTCATCCGGCTGCAGCATCTTTTTCTGATCCTTACCCTCATGCCGGGTTAGATCAGTGTGCACCGACCCCGGGCAAACCACCGAGACGCGAATCCGATGGGCGCGCAGTTCTTCCGCGACCGAATAGGTTAATCCATTCAATCCCCATTTTGACGCAGAGTACGCCGCGCCATTAGGAAGAGGATTCTTTCCTGCCAGGGAAGAGATGTTCACGATGTGTCCGCTGCGGGCGCGAATCATCATGGGAACGAAGCTGTGCAGGCAGTAATACACACCGCGGAGATTGGTGTTCATGACTTGATCCCACGCAGCGGGAGCCATCTGGTGCAAGGGTCCGGCGGAGTTTCCGGAGACGGCTGCGTTGTTAATCAGGATGTCGGTGCGTTGCGCTTTTCGTTCGACCAGAGCGGCAAAGGCTTCGACGGAGCTCAGATCGGTGATATTGCATTCGGCGGCTTCGGCGCGTCCGCCGGCTTTGACGATGGCCGAAACCGTGGTTTCGAGGGGTTGGCGGCGCCGTCCGCAGATGTAAACAAATGCACCCATTCGGGCAAGCCGGAGGGCGATGGCCGCGCCGATGCCTGTGCCTCCGCCGGTGACGACGGCAATCTGGTTCTGGAGGGTGTTGGCGGTACTGGTTTCGATCACTTCAGTCATAGAATGTGGCTCCTGGCGCGTTCCGGGGCAGTTTTGGGGCCTGACGGATGCGCTGATTTTGGCATCTTACAAGATGGCATGAGAGCTGATTGTAAAGACGAACTTGCCATAGACGAGACACATACTTATAATCCGCCTCACTGGAAACGCTGCCTTGACTGTGCTAACGGTCACAGGAACTGGCCGAGTTTTTCCGGAGCCCATCGGATGGACGCTGGTGCCGCCTTTGTTCTAGCAGGACCCAGGTTAGATGGCTTGGGCATCACCTGGGCGCTGTCGCCGTTTTTCCCGAATATCTAAGGAGCTATACGAATGAAGACGAGTCTATTGGCGTTGTTGCTGGTGTTGGCAAATATCGCAATGGGGCAGGGTACCGCCGCACCGCAACCGCAACCTCAGGCAGGTCAACCGCAGGCAGCCCCGCCACAGGCCGCCCCGGCTCAGCCAGCCCAACCCCCGGCAGCTCAATCGGCGCCGCCAGCCCAGAAGAAAGAGATCAAGGACCCGGCCGAATATAACGCATACGTCGGCGCGGTACAGCAGACCGACCCGGCCGCCAAGATCAGCGGACTGGAAGCATTCCTCACCCAATATCCCAATAGCGTGATGAAAGAAGATGCGCTCGAATTGCTGATGGGAACCTATCAGCAGGCGCAGAACCAGGCCAAGGTGATCGACACCGCGAACCGGTTGCTGGCCGCGAATCCGAATAACGCTCGCGCCCTAGTACTGCTGGCGTACAACGAGCGCGCCGCACAGAAATGGGCGGACGCCAAACAGCACGCCGAGGCCGGGTTGCAGGCTTTGGACAAAATGCCTAAGGCGGATGGCGTCTCCGACGCCGACTTCGCCAAGCAGAAGAGCCAGTTGTCAGGTCTGCTGAACAGCGTGGCCGGCTTCTCCTCTCTGCAGTTGAAGGATTATGCTTCGGCGCAGAAATATCTTCGTCCCGCCGTGGAAGCCGATCCTAACAACGTTGAAAACGTTTATCCGCTGGCGCTGGCGTATCTGACTGCTACTCCGTCGGACGATCTTAACGGACTTTTCTTTATTGCTCGCGCCGCAAACCTCGTGTCGGATCCGGCAGGGAAGGCGTCGATCGTCAAGTTCGGACACAGCCGCTATGTGAAGTATCACGGCTCCGAGCAGGGTTGGGACGATCTGGTGGCGCAGACCAAGACCACGCCGCTGCCCCCGGCCGGTTTCACCATCACACAATATGTTCCGCCTACGCCGCAGCAGCAGGCGGCAGACCTGGTGAAGACCAAGAAACCTGAGGAGATGAGTTTTGCCGAATGGGAACTGGTGCTTTCGGTGGGAACGCCGGAAGATCAGGAAAAAGTCTGGAGCACGCTGAAAGGCAAAAATCTGCAGATGGCGGAAGTTCAGGTCATCACGGCGACGCCGACCAAGCTGGAGTTAGCGGCCAGCGTCGACGACATCGACCAGAAACGCGCCGACATCGAGCTTTCCTTCCCCGGACCGATCCCGGCCAGGAGCCTGCCCAAGGTGGGAGACAAGATTAATTTCGAAGGCACGCCCGTCTCCTATACTCCAAGCCCCTTTGTCATGGTGATGGAAAAGGGCGCTCTGCTGACCAGGGCGGCCCCGGCAGCGGCAAGAAAGCCGCCGGTACGCAAGAAGCCTCAGTAGTTCTCTCACGCTTGATTAAAAAGGCAGCCCGCGAGGGCTGCCTTTTTTTATGAGGTGTCATCCTGCGAGGAGCATTTGCTTCGCTTTGCGAAGCGAATGCGCAGTCGAAGAAGCCCTTGAAACGATGCTGCATCGCCGGCTAGAAATCCTAGCTTGCCGGTTTCTTGCTGGTGATAGGGGTCCTTCGACTCCGCGAGATCATTCGCGTGCGAATGATCTCGCTGCGCTCAGGATGACAAAACAGGCTAGCGCATTGCTTTCTTTTCGTAACCGACGGGACGGGCGCTGCGGGGTGGGCGTTTGACGCCGTCGCGCAGTTGCCGCACATCGATCTTGAGTTCCGAGACGGTTCGGCTCAGGGTGTTGCGGTGCATGCCGAGCTGGCGGGCGGCACGGCATTGGTTGCCCTTGTTTTCCTGCAGGACGGTCAAAATAAACTTTTTCTTGAATTCGCGCACGGCCTCGGAATAAAGAATATTACTCCGGTACATCTGCATGATAAGGGCTTCGAGCTGATCTCTCACGGCATCTCTCTTTCTGCGCGACGAATCGCTGGCTGAAAAGCGGCTGCCAATGCAATAACTTTTTCCGGCTGTACTATTTCTGCGGAGCCTGAGAAGACGCGCCGCCCGGAACTGCCGGGGGCACACGGCGCAACAAATCCAGTCCCTGATAAAACCTGGCCCGCAATTCCGCGGGAGCGACCCAGATTGCGGCCCGCCCGACGGCCTGAAAATAAGGAGCCCATTCCGAACCTGTCAGCCAGGTCGATGTGGGCCGGAATGCGGTCATGCTTACAGCAACCACAGCCACAATCAGGCAGCCTCGCAGGAAACCCAGCACGCCACCAAGAAACCGGTCAAGGAAACTGAGACCCGATTTCTTCATAATCCAGCGTGCGGTCTGCCCGGCGATACCCGCGGCAATCGTGACCGCAAAAAAAATCAGTAAAAATCCGGCGCTCTCGGCCAGCCAGACTGATTTGAGATAGTTCTCAAACCAGCCGGCCAGACGCTGGTACTGCCATGCCGCCACCAGGTAGCCGGCCACCAGGCCGGCCAGTTGAAACGCTTCCTGAAAAAACCCCGAGTACGCCGCCTGCAAGGTCGACAACAGGACCACCGCGAGAATGGCCCAATCCGCTGCGCTCATCCTGGCTTCCCGCGGCCCAAGTTTTGTTTAGACATCCAGCTTCAGTCCGGTGAGCTGCTGGTACGCTTCGACATATTTTTCACTGGTCCGGCGCGCCACATCGGCGGGGAGCGCCGGCGCCGGCGGTTGTTTGTTCCAGCGAATCTCTTCCAGGTAATCGCGAACGTACTGCTTGTCGAATGACTGCTGCGGGCCGCCGGGAGCATATTTGTCCGCCGGCCAGAAGCGGGAAGAATCCGGAGTAAGAACTTCGTCGGCAAGGGTGATGCCTTGCGGCGTGCGTCCAAACTCAAACTTTGTGTCAGCGATGATAATGCCTTTTTGCCGGGCATAATCCGCCGCTGCAACGTAAACCGCCAGAGTCAGGTCGCGAAGCTGTCCGCCCACTTCAGCGCCCACCAGTCGGGACATCTCGGCGAATGAAATATTCTCGTCATGGCCGCTGGTGGCTTTGGTCGAAGGGGTGAAGATAGGTTCGGGCAATCGATCCGACTCGCGCAATCCCTTGGGCAGTTCGATACCGCAGACAGTGCCTGTGGCTTTGTATTCCTTCCAGGCGGAGCCTGAAATATAGCCTCGGACCACACATTCGACGGGAAACATCTCGGCCCGCGCCACGATCATGGAGCGGCCCCGCAGTTGGTCGGCATATTTTTGCAGCGGCGCCGGATACTGACTGACGTCGGCGGTAATCAAGTGGTTGGGTACGAGCTTGCGGAGAAACTCAAACCAGAAGAGCGAAACCTGCGTCAGCACCCGGCCCTTTTGGGGAATGCCGGTGGCCAGCACATAATCGAAAGCCGAGATACGGTCGGTGGCCACGAACAGCAACCGGTCGGCATCCAGTTGGTAGACATCACGAACTTTGCCGCTGGCATGCAGTTTCAGTTCGGGGAAGTCGGTTTGCAGCAGAACGGAATCGAGAAGTTCAGGGCTCATGAGTGAAATTCTACAGGCAGAAATCGTCGCGTATTCTAGTCTTAAAGAAATTTTTGTCAACGCCTCTAAAGCCGCTGCAGGAATTTATCGAAGGCAAGCGGCGGTAATTTATTTGACAGGTTTGAAGACCGCTGAAACTGCCCGCCAGTAGCGGCTTCTGGCGGTAACGGATTGTGGAAAAGCTGAGGATGCCTGTGCAAGAACCAGAGAGCAGCGTCGCACTCCAGGCGAGCGCAGACAAGACTGAGTTATACTTGAGCTGCGATGGCGGCTGAAGCTGAAAAGACGTTTTACCTGGAAGTCTTCGGCTGCCAGATGAATGTTCACGATTCCGAAAAAGTTGTCGGTACGCTGCTAGCCGAGGGTATCGCCAGGTTCAGAGCGTTGAAGAAGCGGGATTGATCCTCTACAACACCTGTTCCATCCGCGACAAAGCCGAGCAGAAAGTCTTCCACCGCCTCGCCGACTACAAAAAACTGCAAAAACAAGGCAAGCGTTTTGGAGTTCTGGGTTGCGTGGCGCAACAGGAAGGCGACAAGATTTTCGAGCGCGCGCCGCATGTCTCCATGGTTTGTGGATCGGCATCGTACCGCAAACTGCCGGAGATGCTGGTGCAACTCGAGGCAGGGAAGCAGCGCATCACCGGCCTGGACGATCGCGAAACCGACGAATGTTTCGAGACCGAATTTACCGCTCGCACCAATCCGCACCGCGGTTATCTCACCATCATCGAAGGCTGTGACAAATTCTGCTCCTATTGCGTGGTCCCCTTCACCCGAGGCAAAGAGCGCAGCCGCACCGCCGATTCTGTACTGGCGGAAGCCCGGCAGATGGCCGATCTCGGCTATAGCGAAGTGCAGCTGCTGGGCCAGAATGTGAACTCGTACAAAGACCCTTCCAGCAAGAAGACGTTCGCGGAGCTGCTGGCGGCGGTCGGGGAAATTCCAGGAATCCGCCGGGTGCGGTTCACCACCTCGCACCCGCGAGACTTCGGGCGGGACATCATCGCGGCCATCGAGGCGGTTCCGACGCTTTGCGATCACGTGCATCTGCCGGTGCAGAGCGGTTCCGATCACATGTTGGACGCGATGCAGCGCCTCTACAGCCGGGAACAGTATATGGAGCGGGTTTCCTGGATGAAGGCAGCCAAACGGGAAATCAGCATCACCTCCGACATGATTGTGGGTTTTCCCGGCGAAACTGAGGCTGATTTCGAGCAAACTCTGTCGTTGCTGGATGAAGTGGAGTACGACAGTGTCTTCTGCTTCAAGTACTCGCCGCGTCCTAACACGCCATCTTTAAAACTTGAGGATGCCATTCCGGATGCGGAGAAATCGCGCCGGCTCATCATTCTGCAGGAAAAACAGCGGGAGATTCAGAGGCGCCGCTATCAACGCCACATCGGCCAGATCCAGGAGGTTATGGTGGAGGGCAGAAACGAAGCCCGCGGCCAGTGGATGGGCAGAACGTCGCAAAACAAGACCCTGAATTTCACCACTCCGCCGGACGCTGGACCGCAGGTGGGCAGCTATGTTCCGGTGGTCACTACAGTAAGTTTTCCCAACAGCTTGTTGGGCGAAATGGTGATATAAGGAGCACAGGAGAGGCCATTTCGGATTCGGATTTGAGATTTCAGAATGAACCGGACAAGCTCTGAGGATCTGTAATCTTAAAGTCTTCAATCTGAAATCGGTGTTCGCCCGGGGGCCACGATGGAAGTGGAAATGAAAATTCGTGGGCTCATGATGGACCCGGTTACCAACATGCCCATCGTGATCCTGAAAGACACCAACGGAGAAACCGTCCTGCCCATCTGGGTGGGGATTTATGAGGCTAACGCGATCGCCCTGGAAATTGAAAAGGTGAGCACTCCACGCCCGATGACTCACGACCTGATTAAAAATGTCCTGGTCGGCCTGGACACCCAGGTGCATAAAGTGGTGGTCACGGAACTGCGGGAGGACACGTTTTACGCCGTGATTTGGATGGAGCGGCAGGGAAACGTCATCAGCATCGATTCCCGTCCATCGGATGCGCTGGCTCTCGCGCTGCGCGTGGATTGCCCCATTTTCGTCGAAGACGACGTTCTCAAGAATTCCAAGCTGGCTGCCAATGTTTCCGACCGCGTGACCAGCGAAGAACTCCGCAAGTGGCTGGAAGGTCTGAATGATGAGGATCTGGGCCGATACAAGATGTAGAAGCTTCTAGCTCTGGCTTCTGGCTTCTAGCTTTCTGGCTTCTAGCCTCTGGCTTCTAGCTCTGCCTCTGGGCTCTTTTCATTCCGAAGCCATTGAGCGAAAGCTGCTCCAGCCATCGGCCCTGGCTCAAAGTTAGAAGCCATATGCTAGAAGCCAGGAGCCAGAAGCTAGAAGCTAGCGGCTAAAAGCTAAAAGCTCGCCATGCCTGATCCCGCCCAACAACTGCAGCGTCTTTATCTTGCCGGCTTTGAGTTCCAGACATTTGATCGTTTTCCCAAGTGCGTGGGCGCGGTGCGCGACGACTGCATCGCGATGCTGGTGCCGTCGGTCGACGGACTGCAAATGCTGGGCACGCCGGGCTGGCGCATGGGCGAGGCCATTGGGGTATTGACCGAACAGGGTGGGCGGGCGGTCTTTCAAGCCAAGCAGGAGATCGTGGACGCGACTCCCGAGAGATTAGAAACCTTACGTCGTTTTCAGGCCGAGCTGAAGAGCATTTTGGCGCCGCCGGTCGGAGCTGGCGATTCTAAGTGATGGCGAAGGTGGCCAGGTGCATCCGCAGCTGCGCGACCCTTTGCCTCTGCACCGTATCGAGGGACAGAAATTCCACTCCGTAATGATAGCCGCTACGATTGCAAATTCTCGCTTCCACTCTTATGGGGGGCGAAGAAAAGGGAGGCGTAAATTCCACCGCCACGCAATCGCCCGGCCGCAATTCCGCTCCCGCAAATAACGCCATCCCGCCTTCGCTCAAAGAAGTTCCTCGGCCATCGAAAATTGACGCCTTCATGGCACGCGAAACGATCACCCTGATGGGAACGTTCACCTTGCACCGTTCCCAGCGCCGAGTTGCACTGAACTCAGCCGATAGGGCGATTGCGGCGGCTTCAGACATGGACGGGCCTCAATTGAACTATCGACGGCTGGGGCCGGAACTTGAGGAGTTGGAAAGAGTTAGGTATCAGCATGTTCAGTCCCGCCTAAGTGAAGGTGACATAATATCTGTTATCGGACATTAATCCAGGCAGTCCAGATTTCGGAAAACCGAACAAGAATAAGAAAACCCTCGGCCGTAGTCGGCCTTCTGTGACGAATCCTTGCATCTCTTACCCACTGCTGGCACCCAACCTTGACAGCTTATCCTTGAGCACGCAGTATCTTTGTCATGAAGACTCGAAGAACGGTATTGATTGGCCTTGCTTTTCTGGGCAGCCTGATGAACGGTTCCAGTTTTGCCCAGAGTTCTGAAAAAGGTTCCGCGCAGTCCGCGACGGTTTCACGCCCGGCCATCGTTGGTGTCGCTCATATCGGCCTGAAGACAGATAATCTGGCGGCAGCTCGAAAGTTTTATACCGGCGTGCTTGGTTTCCAGGAGCCGTTCAGCCTGGATAAGGCGCCAGAAGACGGTACCGGTCTTCTGCTGACCTACTTCAAGGTCAACGATCACCAGTACATCGAGATGTTTCCGGAGCTCAGCGATCCGAAGATGGATCGGCTTTCTCACATTTCCTTTGAAACCGCTGATGCCGAGCAGATGCGCGCCTACCTGGCCAGCAAAGGCGTCAAGGTACCGGACAAACTGGAGCCAATGCAGGATGGCAACCGCGGTTTTGACGTTAACGATCCCGACGGTCACGATGTGGAATTCGTTGAGTTTCGTCCCGGATCGCTGCACACGAAAAATTTCGGCAAATTTCTCCCTGACACCAGAATTTCAACCCGCATTATCCACGTCGGCGTGGTGGTGAAAGATCGGGCAGCAGCCGACCGGTTTTACCGGGACATTTTAGGCTTCAAGTTGCAATGGCAAGGCGGAATGAAGGACAAAGACACAGATTGGGTCGCCATGCGCGTGCCTGACGGAACTGACTGGCTGGAATATATGCTGAACGTGAACAATCCCAGTCCTGAGGAGCTTGGTGTCATGCACCATTTGTCCCTGGGTGTGCCCAGCATTCAGGCCGGATACCGGTTAGCCAAGGCGCGCGGATACGCGGGAAAAGAAAAGCCGCAAATCGGACGTGACGGCAAGTGGCAATACAATCTTTACGATCCCAACTACACGCGGGTGGAACTGATGGAGCCGAAACCGGTGCGAAAGCCATGCTGCTCACCGATAATGGAGTAAGCAACTTCATCTGAAGCATCAACTCTTGTCATCCTGAGCGGAGAGAGATCATTCGCTTGCGAATGATCTCTTGGAGTCGAAGGACCCCTATACCCGGTAAGGAATCGGCACACGTGGGTTTCTACGACAGCGCCTAAGGAGTCGGCACACGTGGATTTTCTACGACCGCGCAAAGCGAATGCAGTATCGCTGCCAGGGTCCTTCGACTGCGTATCTGCTTCGCTTCGCGAAGCAGATACTCCGCTCAGGATGACAGTGGACTGATTACTTCTTTACGGCCAGCTGCGGAGCGGCCTCGGTGGCCAGCACGATTTTGGGATGGAACAAGGTGCCGGCGATCCGGGCGGCGATGGCGATCAGTTCCCTTTGTCCGGCGAAAACTTTTACATATCGGGCTTGTGACAATTCCAGCAGATTTACCGCGCGCCCGTGCCGAATCAAGACTACGGCTTCTTCACTGGCGGTGACGCAAGGAAAGTTCGGCAACAACAGACGGGGATGGATGAAGACTTCTTCGTGGTTGCCGGCACTGCACGCAGCGTCGAGCTCCTCGAGGGTGTGAGCATTGTCCAGCTTGAACTCACCCAGCGAAGTGCGGCGCAGGGATTGCAAGTGGGCTCCGAAACCCATGCGTTGACCCAGATCGTGGGCCACCGAACGCATGTAAGTGCCTGAGGCCACGCGCGCGCGAAAACTTGCGGTGTCGCCATCCGCAGAGGTGATTTCCAATTCCTTGATTTCGACCTGCACTGGTTTTAGTGCAACCTCCTGGTGCTTACGGGCCAGCCGGTAGGCCGGAACCCCTTTGATTTTCTTGGCTGAAAACGGCGGAGGAACCTGCTCGATAATACCGTTGAAGCGCCTGGCCTGTTGTTGTAGTTCCTCAAGTAGTACTTGAACCGGCCGAACCTCGCCTTGAGGGATCCCATCCGCGTCGTAAGTGTCGGTGGCAAAGCCGAAACGGATGACCCCTTCGTAGGTCTTCTCTGAGGCGCCGTAAAATTGAGCCAGCCGGGTCAGATTTCCAGTGACCAGGGGAAGCACGCCGGTGGCCAGCGGATCGAGAGTGCCCAGATGTCCAACCGATCGCTCCTGCAGAATGCGGCGGACGCGGTTGACCACGTCGTGAGAGGTCATCCCCGCGGGCTTGTCGATTATGAGCACGCCGTTCATGGGTAATTTAGTAAGGTAGAGACCAGATTAAAATTGTCTCTCACTCAAACTACCAGATAAGTCCTCGATGATTCCGGTTCGCGACGATCAACCTCGATTCAGTACCCCGTACGTGACCTATTTTCTTATCGCCCTCAATGTGGTGATATTTCTTTTCGAAGCCAGCCTGGCGCCGGACAGCTTCAAAGCTGTCATCTTCCAGCTGGGAATGATTCCGGCCGACGTCACCGGATTTCTTTCCGGCGGCAGCCATCAGGGGGCGGTCGCGGCTTTTCTTCCCGCCTTTACCTCCATGTTTCTGCATGGCTCCTGGATGCACGTGATCGGCAACATGTGGTTCTTGTGGATCTTTGGCGACAATATCGAAGACTACCTCGGGCACTTCAAATACCTGTTGTTTTATTTGCTGTGTGGATTGGGGGCGGCGTTGGTGCAGGTGCTGGTGAGTCCGCACTCCCGGGTGCCGACGGTGGGGGCCAGCGGTGCAATTGCCGGGGTTTTGGGCGCTTACTTTTTACTCTATCCCCGGGCCAAGGTTCTGATCTGGTTTCCGATTCTGTTCTTTTTTTATCTGCCGGCGTGGGTCACGCTGGGTTACTG
The DNA here is from genome assembly GCA_963733545.1 of Terriglobia bacterium. Classification (GTDB taxonomy): domain Bacteria; phylum Acidobacteriota; class Terriglobia; order Terriglobales; family Acidobacteriaceae; genus JAIQFF01. Next base: position 401,194 of record CAVTDQ010000006.1, on the reverse strand, counting down.
GTTCGCAATGCAGTTTGTGAGCGGCGCGGCTACCTCGCTGGTCGCCTACAGTGAAACCAGAGGCGGAGTAGCGTTTTGGGCGCATGTCGGAGGATTTGTGGTAGGAATTGTCCTGATAAAGATCTTTCCTCAGCGTGCGCGGCGCGGCCGCTATGGCACCTGGTGAAGACCGCGGGCGAACCGCTGGAGTTTAGCGGTTGGAATATCGGCGTACGGCCAGGGCAATGGGCAATCCCACACACAGCGTGTGAGTGAGCAGACTGAGCGCCAAGCCAATTGCGGAGAATGTAGTTTTGCTCTTGGGAAAAGCCGATAAAGGTACGACTACCCAACTCATGAACATATAGATCACGATGCCGTAGAAGAACCCCCAGGTTACGGCTTTTTGCTTCAGGAAAACCAGCCTGCGGCTGGCCAGGTAGTACACCGCAGCGGCGCCAAACGCGATCACAAAGTGCAGTGCCAAGCCTAACACCGCAGTTCCCCACCCGCCCTGGAATGCTTGCGGACCGAGAAGCCCGCTGGCGATGCCTTGCAGAAGTTGCTCCGGCTTGCCCCAGCGAATGAAGGCGGCGACGATGTCCAGTATGCCGGCCGACAGGCCTCCCCAGAGAATAGCGGGCAAAGGGTTGGTTCTCTCTGCGCGGGGAGTGGCGGTGGCTTGCATGGCAGAGTTTTAGACTAGATCCCGTTTGTCCGGTTCCGGATCAGCGACAGGAATTCCGTGCGCGTCTCTTGCTCGTTGCGGAAGCATCCTAACATGGAAGAAGTCACGGCCGCGGAATGCTGCTTCTCCACGCCCCGCATCATCATGCAAAGGTGGCGGGCTTCGATGACAACGCCTACACCCTGAGGATCAATCGCTTTCTGGATGGTCTCAGCGATTTGCGTGGTCAGGCGCTCCTGAATCTGCAGGCGCCGGGAAAAGATTTCGATCAGCCGTGGAATCTTGCTCAGTCCGATTACTTTGCCTTTGGGAATATAGGCGACGTGCACTTTGCCGAAGAACGGCAGCATGTGATGTTCGCACAGGCTGAACATTTCGATGTCTTTGACAATGACCATTTCGTCGTAGGTGACGGTGAAGAGCGCCTTTTGCAACATGGCGTCCGGATCTTCCTTGTATCCCCGGGAGAGGAATTCCCAGGAGCGGCGCACGCGATCAGGGGTACGCGCCAAGCCTTCGCGATCGGGGTCTTCTCCGATGCGCACGATCATTTCACGCACCAGGTCTTCAAAACTTGCACTTGTCAGAGTGGCTGGTTCAACCGAGGGTTTCATAGGGTCCTTGCTGCCTTCGCACTCAGTGCCGCGGTTCTGCCGTACCGCTATATTCGAAGGAGTTCATCATTGTCTCTTCGATTCGTACCTTTTCCAGATGCGCGTGGGTGAACCCTCGCTGCAAAATATCGAAGACGGTAGTGCATAGATTTTCAGTGGTGGGGACGGTTTTGAGGAATTCCGGCCGGGTGTTGAGATTCTCAAGATCGAAGCGTTGCAGAATTTCGCTGTGCACAAAACCGTCCAGATCGACCAGGTTGCAGATCATGCCGGTCTGCTGATCGACCTGTCCGCTGACCGTGACCTCCACCGTGTAGTTGTGGCCGTGACCGTAGGGGTTGTTGCATTTGCCGTAGATGGAAGCATTCTCAGCCGCGGACATCGCGTCGGTGTGCAGCCGGTGAGACGCGGAGAACATGTAGCGACGAGTCAGATGGGCTTTCATGCTTCTCCGTAGAAATCCACAAACAAGTCAGGCGTCTCATACACTCGCACGCGATGAAGCTGAGCTTTATTCAGCTTCGATACCAGGCGTTGCCAGACGGCGATCGCCAGATTTTCCGTGGTCGGAATCCGGGTCGAAAATTCAGGTACCTCTTTGTTGAGGAAGCGATGGTCCATCGCGTCCAGCACCTCGCTGTTCAAGACTTCCTTGAGTTGCTTGAGGTCAACAACGAATCCCGAGCGAGGATCCACTTCGCCCTTTACGGTTACCTCGAGGGTGTAGTTGTGACCATGTCCGTTGGGGTTATTACATTTGCCGAAAATTCGCTGGTTCTCTTCCGGCGACAGCTCGGGATTGTGGTAATAGTGCGATGCGGCGAATTCGGCTTTGCGGGTCAGGTAAACCATTCATCTGCCTTCTATCACGGGGCGGCGGACTGGAGTGACCAGGGCTTTCGAGCTTTTCTGGTTTGTGCTGCTGGCATACGTCCGTCCCTTCCAGCGCACGCTTCCCTGCTTGTAAGAGAGTTTAGAGCGCAACAAAAGATACGCAAACAGCGGCAGGCCAGCCAAGGACAATGTATTTGCCTGCCAGGAAAAATGAGCCCTGCGAATGCGGTTCAGGAGAAAACCGCAGAGGATTGCGGCCAAACCTGCACCCACCATCCCCGTCCGGACGTGTCCGCGTGAAAAGGCCACTATCGCGGCCGCCGTCGCCCCGACAATCAGCACGAACTCAATGATGCGAAGCAAGGCCAGGCGGCCGGGCGAGGGAAAGAGCAATGCCAGATTCTTGGCCCAGCCTTCACAAAGTTGAGAGAAGCTCCGATACATGCGAGTGCGAACGGCATCGCCACCGAAGCGAAAGAAAATCGTCCGGCCCGATGTTTTCACCGCGCGCGCCAAGGCCACATCTTCGAGCAAGCTTGCGCTGATTGCGGCATGTCCGCCCACAGCTTGATACGCCTCACGCGTAATCAGAATGTACTGACCATTGGCAGCCGCAGCGGAGGAATTTGGATCGCTGACCAGCGCAGGCTGGAAGGTGGCGGCCAGTTCGGCAAAGATAACCGGCATCACCGCTTTTTCGCAGAATCCTCGAACTTCCTGCTCGGGAGAATACGAAAGCAGCGCTGCCGCGTGGTCCTGTGCTTCGGCGATCGCCCGGTCCAGCGAACCCGGCTTGTGAAAAGTGTCGGCATCGGTGAACAAGAGCCATTCACCAGTTGCAACTTTCGCCCCGGCTGCCATGGCATTATTCTTGCCCGTCCATCCCGGTGGGAGCGGACCGGCGTCTATCACGCGAACCGCTGGAAACGAATGGGCAATTTCCCGGGTACGGTCGGTTGAACCGTCGTCAACCACGATGATTTCGAAGCGCACTCCGGATTGCGATACAAGCGATTGCAGGCAGGTACCGAGGCATGTTTCTTCATTGCGCGCGGGCACGATTACCGATGCCGTCAGCCCGCTCGCTACTGTGTTTGGCGCTCCCATAGGCCGAATTAGGTATTATAACTTTGTGCGACCTGTCCCTGTCTGGATCGTCTTCTTAACCCTCTCGTTGACGGGATGTTACAGCAGTACCCGTCCGCCTCATGTCGGCTCGACCGCGCCCTCCTTTACGGTCGAGGACAGCGACCGCAAAGTCAGTCTTGACCAGTTTCGCGGTCAGATCGTGGTGCTGAATTTCTGGGCGACCTGGTGCCCGCCCTGTATAGAAGAGATGCCGTCCCTGGTTCAGATGCAGCAGAGAATGAAAGGGAAAGGCGTGGAGGTGGTTGCGGTCAGTGTTGACGCCGACCAGAGCGCGTACCAGAACTTTCTGAAGGCGCACAACGTTAACCTGCTCACCGTGCGCGATCCCGATCAGAAAAGCAACAATCTCTACGGTACCTTCAAGTTTCCCGAGACTTACATTATCGACCGCCAGGGAGTTCTGCGGCGCAAATTTATCGGTGCGGTGGATTGGGGCCAGCCGGAGATTGTCGACTACCTGGGTAAGCTCTAGGTAGTTTTGCTGGCCGCCTCTTACCTTGGGGCGTAAGTAAATGCAGTGGGGCGTAAGTAAATGCAGTCGCCACGCGAGAGTCGCGAACCGCTTTAGGGCGTTCGGTTGCGGCGATCATGGTCGGGCGAGTAAATCGCCGAGTTTTGTTTCGCCGGACTCGGCGGCAATTTTTTGTGCCAGCTTATGCGTCTTGTCCGCTTGGTCCAATTGTTTGGTCTGAATCTGACATTGCTCCAGCCTCAGGAGAATGGCGATCAACGTCCGGGCGGGCGGGCGATTCGCAGTGCCGCCTTTCGCCACCTTATCCAGAAATGTCATGTAGTAAGGGATCGCAGCCTCGGCCTTCCCTTCCCGATCCAGGGCGCCGGCGGTGTACAGATAGGCTGCAAGTTGTGAATCGTCGATCGAGATCGCCTGCTTCCATGTGCTGATGGCTTCGTCGCCGTGGCCGAGTTGGTTGGCCAGAATGCCGTGGTTCACCAGCAAGTTTGCATCGCGAGGTGAATAGCGAAGAGACTGGCTGGTCAAGATATAGGCTTGGTCAAAACGATTCTTGTGAGTCAGATAGTTCAGCAGTGCATCCCGGGGAGAGGCGTTGGCCGGATTCACCTGCAGCGCCATCTTCCATGCCGTGGCCGCCTCATCGCCCTTACCATTCTTGAAATTGGTCCATCCCAGGTGAGTGAGCAGCGTGCTGTCGTAAGAATCGAGAGCCGCAGCGCGCTGCAGATAGCTGAGATTCTCCTGGTGCAGGGCCAGATAATAGCGCAACTGGTCGACGCTTCCCCAAACCAGAAGCACGACGACGGCGGCGACACGCAACGCGCGTGCCGGTCGCGAAGGCCCAATCAGCCACCGCAGGCCGTTCGTCCAATTGTTATTTGAAACGGCGGTTGCTTCGGAGAGTCGTTCTCTCGAGTTCAGCAGCAACGAAGCGATGCGGTTATCACGCAGCTTCCAGATGGCGCCATCAAGAATGAAGTGGTGAATGTTCACCAGTGCCGTGAAAATCAGGAAGCTGGCGCCGAAATCAAAATGGAACAACCGGCTGGCCAACCATGGTCCGGGAACGAACAACGCGATGCCGCCAGTGATCAACACCGCAAAATAAGCGAAGGGGCGCCACCCGAATTTCGCGCCAGCTTCGCGGCGCGCGTAGTAACTCGTGATCCATAAATATTGCGCGGAGTGCATTAGCGCGAATACACCGCTGCTGTAACGGCTCTGCGGCAGCCGCAGGCCTTCCGCCATGGACAGAATGATCGGGACCAGAAACCACAAACATTGGGTGGAGAAGAGGGTCATTGCCGGGACCAAGCGGCGGGCGCCGGCTTGCCGCGCGATTTCGTACCAGCCGTAGATCGAACATGCCACGAATGCCACACCCAGAATCAGGACGGCTGCGGAACTAATCCGCTCGGGAATTGCCGGCGACATGAAGAGTGGATCGTTGGAGACGCCAGTCAGAAAGCTGAGCAGCAAAATTCCATAAGAGATAAGGAAAGCAGAGTACAGCGCGCGTCTGCCGTTTGTGCTCGGAGTTGCGCCAGCCCGCCGGGCAAACATCATGAACAGACCATAATTCTGGCCGCTGTAGTGCCAGGGGCTCCAGATCAGGTAGAGAGTAAAAATCCAGGGCAGAGCGCGAAGCCAGAAGTGCGAAAGAATCAGGGTTAGCGCAACCAGAGCAGTGATGTGGACTGTGAAGACGCGATACTTATTAAAATCTGCCGAGGTGTGATACGCGCGGTAAATCGTGGCCATGTAGTGCGGATAATTAAAGATCAGGGCCAGTGCGTAAAATCCGATCGACCAGCCCATCGCACTCGAGTGCGAAGCGTAGTACGCCACCAATAGAAGGGGCGCGGACCAAGCGCCGCATCCCACGACCAGATCCAGCCAGGGACTGTAAATCCAGACGGGCGAAACGGCGTCATGCTGGGTAGTGGACTTTTTCATTGTTGTAGAACAATTCGGGGCGATCATTCGATCCTGCGCGGATTATAAGAGGCGAAACATGCAGGCGGCGTACCCAGAAGGGTTCGGTTGAAACCAAAGTCACAAGCCCGCAACATGCTTATGCTGAGCCTGAGCTGAGTTACTGTGCTGCTTTACAATCGACAGGTGAAGACGTGGGACGTGGTAATCGCCGGCGGGGGAATCATCGGGCTCTCGCTGTCGATTGCGCTGCGCAAACTGGGCGCCACGGTTTTAATCGTGGAACGCGGCGAGCCAGGAAGGGAGGCATCGCACGCCGCTGCCGGAATGCTGGCTGACTTTTTGCTGGAAACCCCACCGCCGTTGCAAGCCCTGGCCAGTGCGAGCGCGCGGATGTATCCCGAGTTCGTGCATGAGTTGCAGGATGAATCGGGCATCAACGTCGATCTCCGGGATCAGGGAACTATTTTCTTTGTTTCACCCAAACAGTTGGGCGAGCATCCCGATCTGCTCGAACAGTTTCCGCTTCCCTTCTCCCTTGCTGAACTGGAACCGGCTCTCGAAATTACAGATCTTCAGGGAATTTTTCTGAAAGAGCGAAGCGTAGACCCGCGGGCTCTGACTTCAGCGGCTCTGAAAGCTGCGCGCCACCGTGGCGTAGATATTTCTTCCGGCAGCGCGGTCGTCGACATTTTGCTGACAGACGGAAGAACGTCCGGGGTGGCCACCGGCAAGACTCGTTATCCCTGTGCGACGGTTGTGAATTGCGCCGGAGCCTGGGCGGGACAATTGGGACCTCACCCACCACCGGCGCGTCCGGTAAAAGGACAGATGTTGTCATTGTTGGCGGGGTCACAAAGTTTAATCACTCACGTCATTCGCGCTCCGGAAATTTACCTGGTGCCCCGCACCGATGGCCGCATTCTGGTGGGGGCAACGGTCGAAGAGGCCGGCTACGACAAGCGCACCGATGCGGCCACGATCCAGCGCATGAAAGAGGCTGCCATCCACCTGGTGCCCGCGCTTGCTCAGGCGCGCATGCACGAAGCCTGGGCGGGCTTGCGGCCGGGCTCTCCGGATGGATTGCCGATTCTCGGAGCCACAAACACGCCGGGATATTATCTGGCCACAGGGCATTTCCGCGACGGAATCCTGCTCTCGGCAGTCACTTCACAAGTGATGGCGCAGATAATTAACGGTGCTGAACCTGATCATGATTTGAGCGCCTTTTCTCCGATGCGTTTTCAGAATTGATGAAGCCACGGTAAGGCAAGCACCCACAAGACCCAGGAACGTGACACTACAAAACTCCTGCGCGCGAACGGTTATACTTAGGCGGTTTTGACTCCAGAAAGGCACTCGCCCATGTCCTCTCCTTCGGTTGACTACGCCCGCGGCAACCAGCAACGTTTCCTCAACGAGCTCAAAGATCTGCTGCGTATTCCAAGTATCAGCACCCTGCAAGAACATAAAGCTGACGTGCAGAAGGCGGCTGATTTCGTGGCCAGCGAACTGCGCCGCATCGGAATGGAGAACGTAGAGACGATCGCCGGCAAAGGTCATCCCCTGGTCTATGCCGACTGGTTGCATGCGCCGGGCAAAGCGACGGTGCTGTGCTATGCGCACTATGATGTTCAGCCGCCCGACCCGTTGGATGAATGGACTACTCCGCCCTTCGAGCCGACCGAACGGAATAACAACATTTACGCGCGCGGCGCGGTAGACGACAAAGGCCAGCTGTGGATGGAAATTAAAGCCATCGAAGCACTGATGAAAGGCCACAACGGCAAGCTGCCGCTGAATGTGAAATTTATTATCGAGGGAGAAGAGGAGATTGGCGGCGAGTCGATCGCAGCCTTCGTGCGCAAAGAAAGAACCAGACTCAAAGCGGACTTTGCCCTGGTCTGCGACACCGAACTCTTTGCTCATAACCTTCCCACCCTGTGCGTGGGGCTTCGTGGACTGGTCTATACCGAAATCGAGGCCGTCGGCGCCAAGACCGATTTGCACTCCGGCATGTATGGGGGCGCCGCGCCCAATCCTTTTTTTGGGCTGATCGAAATCATCAGCAAGCTGAAGGACGCGAAAGGAAAGGTGCTGATCCCGGGGTTCTACAAGAATGTGAAAGCGCCCAGCAAGGAAGAATTGAAAGCCTGGAAGGGCCTGCCTTTCAATCCGGAACACTACCGCAAGATTGAAGTAGGCTCGGACGTGCTCACGGGGGAACCGGGCTATCCGGTTCTTTATCGAACCTGGGCGCGGCCTACGCTCGAGGTTCACGGCATGCCCGGCGGATTTGTGGCGCCCGGAGCGAAGACCGTGATTCCGGCTAAAGCCTCGGCTAAGGTCTCCATGCGATTGGTGCCCAACCAGAATCCTGATGACATTCTCAAACGATATAAGGACTACGTAAAAAAGTTGACGCCCAAAGGTATTCGGACCAGCGTCAAAGTGTGGAGCAAGGGTCCGGCTTGCGTGGTCGGCACCGACAATCCGTACATCAAAGCTGCCACCGAAGCGTTGCGCGATGTGTTCAAGAAGGAGACTGTTTTTATTCGCTCGGGCGGCTCGATTCCGATCGTGACCGATTTTCAGGATGTTCTGAAAATTCCCTCGGTGATGATGGGCTTCGGTCTGCCCGACGATAACCTGCACGCCCCCAACGAAAAATTTCACATCCCAAATTTTTATCGTGGGATTGAATCGATTTGTCTGTTCTTCGAGAAGTTGGGAGATCAGTAGCAACGCCGAGGCTCGCCACGAACCGGGCGCACACTCTTCGTGGTGTGCATCTGCGGCGAAGTAAACCCACCGGTTGTCATTCCCAAGCCAGCTTTACTGCCGAAGAATCTGCTGGGTACCGACGGGGCAGCAGATTCCTCCCGCGAGAAGCCGCGCTTCGGAATGACAAGCTCTTGTGGCTACAAAGCTACGGCTCTCTCCTCGGACGCTGCTTCCAACGACAGCGTCGTTGTCTTTACCTTGCGATTGGGGTAGGCTGGTTTTGCTCTCGCGGTTCTCCCTTCCTCGCTGTGCCCCCCGTTCTGATCTGGTGCTGTGTGCGTACATCTGCTGCATTATGTGTTCAATCTGGCGCGGTTCAACGGAGGGCCATACCAGATATAGTGTTTTCGTACTTGACCCTGAGATGATTTCGCCGTTACAGTAGCTCTAATTTGTGCCTCGCCGATTCCAGCCTGGGAGGCGCTCACCCGAGCGATGTGTTGGAGGAATCCAGATAATTAACCCGGCTGAACGCGGGCGAGTCGCCCGCGACCACATTGACGAACTCGGCCACTTACCAACTCGGCGATCTTAAGGAGTAGAAGTTGCTCAAACTGAAAAGACTCCAGATACTCGGCTTCAAATCTTTCTGCGACCGCACTGAACTGAAATTTCACGGCGAAGGGGTCGCGGCCATCATCGGGCCTAACGGTTGCGGCAAGTCCAATATTGCCGACGCCATTTCCTGGGTGCTGGGCGAGCAGTCGGCCAAGACTCTGCGCGGTTCGCGGATGGAGGACGTAATCTTTGCCGGCACCCGTGATCGCAAACCGACAGGCATGGCGGAAGTGTCGCTGACCCTGATCGACCCCGAAGTGTATGACGGAGCCGATGCCCACGAGCCGACTGAAGTGGAGATTCAGGATGAGATGCCGCGTCCGGTCGAGGATTGGGACGAAGCCGAGGTGCGTGCCGACGCGGCGGAAGAAACCGAACGGCTAACAGAGGAAGCGCGTCCCGGCAAAGTAGAAGAAATCGACGGGGTGGTGGTGGCCCCGGGGGAGGAGCCCGAGGTTCCTCCCGTTGGCGCAGTGGAAGATACTCCGCAATCGGGTGAGTCCCGAACAGCCGTTGCGATCGCCGGACCTCAAGTGGTGCTCAAGATTCGCCGGCGACAGTTCAAGCAACAGTTTAAGGCGGGCGAGATTGTGGTCAATCGGCGACTGTTCCGCACCGGGGAGAGCGAATACCTGCTCAACGGCAAGCTCTGCCGCCTTCGCGATATTCAGGAACTGTTCATGGGTACCGGCCTGGGCCCGGAATCCTATGCCCTGATCGAGCAGGGACGCATTGGGCAAATCTTGAGCAGCCGGCCCACCGATCGCCGCAACATTATCGAAGAAGCAGCGGGCATCACCAAGTTCAAGACCAAGAAGCGGCTTGCGGAAGCCCGGCTGGAAGACGCCAAACAAAATCTGGCGAGGGTGAATGACATCTTCGAAGAAGTTACACGGCAGATGAATTCACTCAAGCGCCAGGCCTCAAAAGCAGAGCGCTATGCCAAGCTGCGCGAAGAGATGCGGGCCAAATTGCGTCTGGTTCTGGCCAGCAAGTTTGCTCAACTGGAGCATGAGACCGCTGCGCTGGATGCCCGGATCTCTAGCATCTCGGAAGAAATGCGTCAGCAGGCGGAGATGGTCCAGCAATCGGAAACGGAGCATGCCAACCGCACTCAGCGCGGTTACGCCATCGAGAGTGAAGTGCGCGAAAATCGCGAACGCCTGAGCCAGCTCAAGCTGGAGTCTGACCGCGCGGTGGCTCAGCGCCGCCACAATGAAGAACGATGCGCCGAACTGGTGGAGCGCATGGCTGCCTCGGAGGCAGAACTTTCCCAGGCACAGCAGCGGCTGGCAGCGCTGGTGGCGGAGCGAGATGCTAATCGCCAGATACTGACTTCGGCTTCAGGAGATCTGCAGGCGGCGCAACTGGAGCTGTCACAGAGCCAGCAGGAAGCCGCCAGCGCGGCGGCGGCTTTGATCGATCTCGAAGGCCAACAGGAACTATCGCGAATTACGATTGTGGAAGCGGTCGCCAACGCTTCCACATTGCGCAATCAACGCACGCAAGTGGAAGAGCGGCTGGCGGGCGTCGATCGCGAAGCCCATCGTCTGCAGGCTGAGATGGCGGCAGCGAATTCGCAAATGGAGGCGTTTGGCGGCCAGCGCGGCCAGCTGGGACTGGAATTTGAAACCGTATCGCAGCGCGTCTCTGGACTGATCGAAGAGTTGCGGCAGACGCGGCAGACGCTCGACTCGCGGCGTCACGAGGAATCTGAAGCTAAAAATCATCTCGACAGCCTGCGTGCCGAATATGCCTCGGCCATCGGCAAGAAAGGTTCGCTCGAAGCCGTCATCGCCGAACATGGATATTCCACCGAATCAGTTCGCCGGCTCTTCCAGTCGGGCGTCATGCAGGGCGGAATGGCTCCGGCGGGGGTGCTGGCGGATTTTCTTGAGGTGGAAACTCGCTACGAAGGAGTGGTCGAAGACTTTCTGCGCGATGAGCTGAATTACATCGTGGTGAAATCCTGGGACGCCGCCGATGAAGGCCTGCGTCTGCTCCGCACCGATGTGGACGGGCGGGCAACTTTCCTGGTCCATCCCGAAGATTCACAGGCCAAATTTTCTTTCGCCATCGATGAAAACGCGCCCTCGGTGCATCCCGAACGTCCGATCGTGCCGTTGAAAAATGCGATCCGGGTATTGAATGGATTTGGCCGATCGCTGGAAGTAATTCTGCCCAAGTTGCGCGATGGCTATATCGTCCCCGATCCCACCTTCGCTCGTGAGCTGGCTTTGGAGAATCCGAATTCGTTCTTTCTTTCGCAATCCGGCGAGTGCTTTCACAACGTGACCGTGACCGGCGGCAAACAGCGGGCTGAAGGGCCGTTGTCGATGAAACGCGAACTGCGCGACGTATTGCGCCAACTCGGGGATCTGGAGCAGGCATTGCGCCACGAGGAGATGCGCGTCCTTACCCTGGGACGAGAGCTGAAAGAACTCACTTCCCTTCTTGATCGGCTCGAAAACGACAAGCGGGAGGCGGAAAAGCAGGCGATGACGTCCGGGCACTTGTTGCAGCAGCTCGAAACCGAATTCTCGAGGGCCAGCGAGCGCGGGCACACGGCTAGTCAGGAAATGCAACGTCTGGAAGCGGAGCGCACAGAAAAAAGCACGCTGCTTGACCAACTGCAAGTGCAGATTGCCGCGGCCGAACAACAACGCATCGAGCTCGAAAATCTTGCCGCCGCCGGCCAGCAACAGCTATCCAACTTGCGTGGACATCGCGACCAGTCTGCCGAGAATGCTTCGCAGCGGCTGGCGAGAGTGGCCACGCTGCAAGAGCGACACCGCAGCGCGACCGTGGGACTGGAGAGAATTGAGTCCCTGGTAAGCGAGATGATTGAGCGAGTTGCGTCGTTGCGAATGCAGATCGAATCTTCCGTTGCCGAGAAACTGCAACGCGAAAGCCAGAACCAGGAGATTGCCATCCGGCTGGTGGACTTTGACGCTGAGCGCAACGCCTGCGAGACGCGCGACGGTTTGCTTCAGCTGGAATCGGAGCAGGTGCGAGCTCGCATCACGGAGATCGACGAGGCGCTGCACGCTGCCCGGCAGTTGCTGGACCAGTCGCGCGACCAGAAGGCTGAGCTATCGACGACTGCAGCTAAACTTCAAAGCGACGCCGAACACATGGCGGAAACCTGTCTGAATGAACTGGGAATGCAACGAGACGAATTGACAATGGACGCATCCATCACCGCGGTGCGGGACGAACAGCTGGTCCTCGAAGATCAGATCTATCGTGACATGCGTACCCGGCTCGACGCCATGGGTCCGGTCAATATGATGGCGCTAGAAGAATACAAAGAGACGGCCGAGCGGCACGGGTTTCTCGAAACCCAGAGGAAAGATCTCTACGACTCCATCGAGAACACGCAGGCCACAATCAAGGAAATCGACGCTTTTTCACGACAGAAATTTGAAGAGGCTTTCCACAAGATCAACGAAAACTTCCAAGCCACATTCCGCAAGCTCTTCGGTGGCGGACAAGGCTTCATGAGGCTGACGGACGAGGAAAACAGCGCGGAGAGCGGTATTGATGTGGTGGCATCCCCTCCGGGCAAGAAGTTGCAAAACGTACTGCTGCTGTCGGGCGGCGAAAAAGCTCTGACTGCGCTCGCGCTATTAGTAGGGATCTTCCAGTATCAGCCCAGCCCGTTCTGCATCCTCGACGAAGTGGATGCGCCGCTCGACGAGGCCAATATCGGACGCTTCACCGAACTGGTGAAAGAAATGAGCATACAAACTCAGTTCGTGCTCATTACTCACAGTAAAAAGACCATGAGCATCGCCCCGGTTCTGTATGGCGTGACCATGCAAGAACCGGGAGTTTCGAAACTGGTCTCGGTTAGATTCGGAGCGACGGCATAAGGTTTTGTCATGCTGAGCTTGGTAGGTGGGTTGCTTTGCGACCGCACCTGCGGAGTCGAAGCACCGCTATAATCTTCTGGCTGCGGCTTGCGAAGGATTCCCACGCACCGACGCGCTCCGTTTTACTCCAGGTGTCCTTCGACTGCGCTGATCCTGAGCTTTGCGCAGGCTCAGCTTCGCTCAGCATGACAGACTTTTAACTAGAGCGGCGCATCGCGGGTATCGATGGTTTTTCCCTGTTCGATGTAGCTCTGCATCCAGCCCAGCACTCGCACCCAACCGTCGCCGTGACTCTTAGCCTGTTGTGTGTTTTTGGCGAATCCATGGTGCCGAATCTTCACCAGGGTTCCGGTCCCTACTTTTCGCGGACCAGGATTCTGCAAGCCATGAACCTCGCGTGATTCTAACTCCCACCGCACCACCGTGCTCAAAGCTTCGGCATAGCTCGAAAGCCAGGTGTGAACCAGCAGGCGCGGCGGATCAACTTCCAGGTATTCGCCCCACACTTTAAAAGAGGCGCCGTCGGCACCGACGCCAACGCTCAACCACTTACCACCGGGGCGCACGTCGCCTTTCCACTCGGTCACGCGATAGAGATTCTGCTGGCCCCACCATAGCGGCATCTGGCGGGGATCGGTGATCGCCTGAAATACGCGCTCCGGCGGGGCGGCAATAAAAACTTCGGCCATGACTGCATCATTGTCGGGTGTGATCGAACTGGTAGCCATGTGTATGGTCCTTTAGTAGAGGCAAAATTTTTTCGCTAATGTGGAGGCCAGTGCCGGCCGGATGAGAGCATGGGCTGGGGGATAAGCGAGGAACGGGCGATCATCCCCCGGCCCGTCACATTTATTGCTTCCGCCACAGATCAAAGGTCTCCTTCATTTCCTTGCCATGGTCGCTGAACACCCACTCTTCGGTGTGATGATTCGCATCCAGCATGGATACGGTCAGTCGATCCATGTGACCGGCATCGGCTGTCGCGAGATTGGTTGCGTCCACGAATTTGAAGGTGATGGTCTTGCCGTCCGGGGATGCGGTGGCGGCCATTCTCGGCTGGTTGCCAATCGCGCAGTAGTGCGTCAGCAGAATGCGCTCACCGTCAACACTGAACATGCTGATCATGTCCTCTTTGCCCTTTATCTCACTCATCAGGGCGGAACCGTTCGAAGTAACTTTATAGTCCACCTGGACCGGCTGTCCTTGCGGATCCTTGCCTTCCCACGATCCATTCAGAGCCTTGAGTTCATCGAACGACCTTTGCGCGCTGGAGCCGGCAAAAGCCGCTGTGGTGGCGAGCATGAAAAGCAGTGTGGTTGCGATACGAATTGATTTCATTTCTGACTCCTCCTTAAGTGTGGTCGCACGGACCAGGTTGCGAGTGTAAAAACTTTGCTAATGGTTTTGCCTCGGGCCTTTATTGGTGGTCTTCTGTTCTTTGTGACCGCGCCGTTTTCCGGTCAGAGCCTCTGTTTCTTTTGCGTATTCGGCTTCGACGAAGGCTTTCAAACTTGTCAGACTGGACTCCCAGAAAACGCGATATTGCTGCAGCCAGGTGTCAACCGCCTTTAGCGGCTCAGGATTGAGCTGGTAAACCCGGTTGCGTCCTTCTCGCCGCTCCCGAACCAGGTGAGCGCGGCGCAGCAAGCGCAAATGTTTGGAGATGGCCGGGCGCGATACCGGAAAGGCGCGGGCAATCTGGCCTGCAGGCTGGCTTCCCAGGCGCAGAAGATCCAGCACCGCTCTTCGAGTGGGATCGGCGAGTGCGTGGAAGGCGACTTCCGGGGAATATGTAACCGAACGGTTCCGCATAATGCGTAACCATATCGTTACGGATAGTAAATGTCAAGGTTGGAGTTTCACTTTTATTTTCTTACTGTGTGCTATAATGTAAGACATGTATAATCGGATCACGACGGTAAGCAGCAAAGGCCAGTTGGTTATCCCCTCCGAAATTCGAGCGGCGCTGCACATTCTGCCTGGAACTCGTATCTCGGTGCGCCAGGAGGATTCCCGAATCGTTCTGGAACCGGTATCGGAAGAGTTGGTCGACAAAACCCGAGGTCTGTTCAAGGGTGGGCCATCGCTGTCGGCGGCGCTGAAAAAACAGCGTGACAGAGACAAATGGTGACTTACATTCTCGATGCCAGCGCCGTGCTTCGGTATGTGGACGACGAAGCCGGATCACATCGCATTTCTGAAATCATCAAACTGCACCTTGCCGGACGCTGCCGGGCGATCATTTCAGCGGTCCATTGGGGTGAGATCGCTGGGGTCGTGCGCCGATTTCAAGGTGTCCCCGCGATGGAGTTGATCATGACGAGGCTTGAGTCTTTTGGCATCGAGGTCGCGCCTGTAAGTGGCGACCGAGCGGTTCGCGCGTCGCTCATAAAATTCAGCAGGAAGATTCCCTACGTGGATGCTTTCGGCGTAGAACTGGCGGGAGATTCCTCCGAGCACGTTCTGGTGACAGCCGATTTCGACCTTAAACCTGCGAGTAGGGATGTCAAAATCGAGTTTCTGCCCTCAAAGTAACCAGGCACTGACTGGCTTATTTTCTTAAATCCGTTGCCCACCAGATCCAGAAATGCGCGATGCACCCGGGTATCTTCCGACAGCTCCGGATGAAACGTCGCGGCCATGGTTTTTCCCTGGCGGACGGCTACCGGATCGTTGCCTTCGGTGGCGATCACTTCGACTCCGGGGCCGACGCGCTCGATCTTCGGCGCGCGGATAAACACCATCTCAATCGGCGACTCTTCCAATTTGCCCTGCAGAAAGTTTCCTTCTCGGATGGAACTGTCGAGTTGACGTCCGTAGGCGTTGCGGCGGATGCCGATATCGAGCGCACCTAATCCGGCCTGCTTTGGGTTCTCAACTTCGGTGGCCAGCAGGATGGCTCCGGCACAAGTTCCGAAGGTCGGCTTGCTCAGCGTGAACTGCTTTAGTTTCTCGAAGCCGGCTGCGCCGAGCAGCTTGAGAAATGTTCCCGACTCGCCGCCGGGAATCACCAGACCGTCAATCTCGTCCAGCTGTTCCGGCTTTTTGACCAGTACAACTTCGGCGCCAAGTTCTTCGAGGCGGCGGCGGTGAGCGTCAAAGTCGCCCTGTAACGCGAGAACACCAATTTTCATGTGTAACGCCAGATGGGTAGCGCCGGCATCCTGCCGGCTGTCCGGCGAGCCTCACGCCCGCCGTGCGTTGTGGCCGGTGGAGCTACCAGCCGCGAGTCTGCAGCATGTTTGCCTGATCGATGCCGGCGATGGCCAGACCTTTCATCGCTCCGGTCAGATTTTCGCTTACTTCAAGCAACACTTTAGGATCGTTGAAGTGAGTGGCGGCAAGCACGATGGCTTTCGCCCTTTTCTCGGCTTCTTCGGGATCGGCGAAAGTGCTCGAATCCTGCATGAAAATGCCGGACCCGACAAACACCGACTCAGCGCCAAGTTGCATGACCAGCGCGGCGTCCGCCGGGGTGGCGATTCCGCCGGCTGAAAAGTTCGGTACCGGCAGCTTGCCTGCCTTAGCCACCATCCGCACCAGTTCGTAGGGCGCCTGATGTTCTTTCGCCTTGGCGTAAAGCTCTTCTTCGCCGAGGACGGTGAGGATTCTCATCTCCTGCACGATCTGCCGCATGTGCTTCACGGCGTGAACAACGTCGCCGGTGCCGGCCTCTCCCTTGGTGCGAATCATGGCCGCGCCTTCCGCGATACGGCGGAGTGCCTCGCCCAGATTGCGCGCGCCGCAGACGAAGGGCACGGTGAAGGAGTGCTTATCGACGTGATGGGCCTCGTCGGCCGGGGTCAGCACTTCGGATTCGTCAATGTAGTCGACACCCAGTTCCTGCAGAATTTGCGCTTCCGCAAAGTGCCCGATGCGGCACTTCGCCATGACCGGGATGGAGACGGCAGCCATGATCTCGCGAATTTTTTTGGGCGAAGCCATGCGCGCCACGCCGCCTTCGGCGCGAATCTGCGACGGTACCCGCTCCAGCGCCATGACCGAGACTGCGCCCGCGCGCTCGGCGATCACTGCCTGCTCGGCGTTGGTGACGTCCATGATGACGCCGCCCTTTAACATTTCTGCCAGCCCGGTTTTAAGGCGCAGCCCGGTCGAATTCCCGTTGTTCTGAGACATGGAGTATCTCCTCTTATCTGGTGACGATACGAGGATAGACTATCGCCTGATTGGACTTGTCAAAAGGTCCATTTAGGCTATTCTGTACATACCAATGGAGCTAGTCGTTGGTCGCTAGTCGCTAGTCGCTGGTCGTTGGTCCCTGGCTCAACAACGGTCCCTTCTCTCTGGTTGCTGGTTATTGGCTCGATCAAACGGCGAACGCCATGGATCCGCCAACCTTAACGACTAACGACCAACGACTAAAGACCAACGACTAGCGCATGCCCAAACAGGCTACATCTCTCCCTCTAAGTCTTTCGGCGCCGCCCGCGGGAATTCCTTTGTACCGGTGGGTATACGACGAATTGCGCTCGGCTATTCTGGAAGGGCGGATTGCGCCCGGGGCGCGCCTGCCCGCCACGCGTGATCTGGCCCGCGAGTACAAGCTTTCGCGGTCCACCGTGGTCACGGCGTTCGAGCAGCTTCAATCTGAGGGTTATGTCCAAGGCAGAGTGGGAGCGGGCACTTCGGTCAGCCAGGTGTTGCCCGATGATCTGCTGCAAGTGGGACGCACCAGCGCCGGGAAGATTGCGGGCTCGCCGCGCGTAGGATGGTCGGCATACGCGCGCCGGCTGCAGTTGCATCGCGGTCCCGGACCTCGGATCACCCGGGCCTTTCGCGCCAATCAGGCCGCGCTTGATGTTTTCCCTGCGACTCTCTGGGCGCAAGTGGTGGCTCGCCGTCTGCGGCGCGCGTCAGCGCAATTGTTGTCCGGAGGCGAAGCCCTGGGTTACCGGCCGCTGCGCCAAGCAGTGGCAGCTTACCTGAATGCCTCGCGTGGCGTGAAGTGTTCAGCCGACCAGGTGCTGATCATCTCTGGAGTGCAGGAGGCGCTGGAGCGGGCGGCGCATCTTCTTATTGATCCCGGAGACCCGGTCTGGGTAGAAGATCCCGGCTACCCGGGAGCGTCGATTGTTTTTCGCGCGGTCGGCGCCAGGATTCGGCCGGTGCGGATCGACTCCGAAGGTTTGGATCTTGAATACGGCCAGAAGCGGTGGCCGGATGCCAAACTGATTTACGTGACCCCGGCGCATCAGTTCCCGCTTGGCGTCACGATGAGCCTGCGCCGGCGTCTGGCGTTGCTGGAATGGGCCAGGCGCTCCCGGACGTTGATCTTCGAGGACGACTACGACAGCGAGTATCGCTACCAGGGACGGCCTATCCCTGCGCTGCAAGGCCTCGACCGCTCGGGCGTGGTCATCTATTCAGGAACGTTTAATGAAGTTTTGTTCCCGGCGCTGCGGCTTGCCTACCTGGTGGTGCCGCCCGGCATGGTGGACAGGTTTGCGGCGGCACAGTCGGTGAGCATGCGCTACGCTCCACTGCTGGATCAGGCTGCGTTGTGCGACTTCATCACAGAAGGACACTTTGCTAGGCACATTCGGCGAATGCGTGAGCTCTACGCCGAGCGGCTGGCGGTTTTTCTCGAGGCATCAAGCTCGCATCTCGACGGGCTGCTGGAAATCCCCGAGGTCGAGGCCGGATTGCAGACGGTGGGATGGCTGGCGCCAGGGATCCGCGCCGAGCGTGCCGCGGAGCAGGCGGCAACGCGAGATGTCGAGGTCATTCCGCTGAGCCGATACTCCTCGCGAAAGCGACAATCGAGAGTCAAGACAAAATCCAGAGATGGCTTGTTGCTGGGCTTCGCCGCGGTCGATGCCAGAGAGTTGCGCCGCGGCGTGGAACAGCTGGCAAGAGTATTGGAATCGTGTCGTCGCGAAGGCGATGACTCAGAAACAGTCCGCCAGCCTCGAGCGTGAGCGTCGGTGCGTTCTTTGCGACCTTTGCGAGACCCTTCGCGTACTTTGCGGTTAAGAGCTTTCAAAATCTGAGCAAAATTCGGAAGGGCGCGCGTAGTGGGTTCGAAATCCTCAGGGCCTAGTCATTCCGAAGCGCGGATTTTCGCGCGAGGAATCTGCTGTTGCGTTGCCGCAAGACAGCAGATTCCGCCAGTAAAACTGGCTTCGGAATGACAAGGAGTCGAGGTTGTGCCTCCGCAAACTGCGCAGTCACCACGGACTCCGCAGCGATCTCAGCATCGTTATCCTTCCCTCGTGCGATTTTTCGCACGTGCCGTCACTCTAACCTTGCTTCCATCATGTATAGCTGTGATAGACTTCCGGCGTTCCACCGATTTTGTTTTTAGATTTATTGCTGTTGATTTACCGATCCTGCAGGTGTCCGAATTCCACGACCCTTAGGAGGTCTGGTAGATGGGCCTCGCTCTGCTAGCGATTATCTGGGTAATCACCTTTTTCAGCACTTATTACTTTGTGGCAAATACGTGGTGGCCTCACGGAGCCTCCACGGCTGCCGCCTTCATCGACAGCCAGTTCTCCCTGACCCTGATCCTGATGGGCATCATATTTGTTGCCGCGCAGGGCGCGCTGGGACTGTTCGTCTGGCAATACCGGGAGCGACCGGAGTCGAAGAAGGTTGAATATTCGCACGGCAACACCAAACTTGAAGTGCTGTGGACCGTGCTTACCGCCATCCTTTTCGTGGGACTGAATTTGATGGGCAGCAACGTGTGGGCCCGCGAACGCTTTGCCCCGGCGCAGGCGGATTCGGTTCCAGTGGAAGTGACGGGGATGCAGTTTGCCTGGTACTTTCGCTACCCGGGTGCGGACGGCAAATTCGGCGCTACCAGCCCCACATTGATGGATCCTTCCGCCGGCAACGAAGCCGCGGTCGGCCTCGACACTTCCGATGGGGCGGCGAAAGATGATGTGGTGACCGGCACCATGTATCTGCCGGTGAATCGCCAGGTCGATCTTAGACTGCGCGCGGTGGACGTGATCCATAGCTTCTTTGTTCCGAACATGCGCTTCAAGCAGGATGCGGTTCCCGGCCTCGAAATTCACATGCACTTTACTCCTACCGAGGTTGGAGAATACGAAATTGCCTGCGCCGAACTTTGCGGTCTCGGCCATTACAAAATGCACGGCATGCTGCATGTCGTCAGCCAGGCGGATTTCGATAAATGGCTGGCGGCGCGGGAGGCGGAGAAACAATAATGGTTGCTCAGGACGCGCACGACCACGACGGTCACGGACACGCAATACATGCTCACGCGGCCCCGACCGGCTTCATTCGCAAATATATCTTCAGTCTGGATCACAAGGTCATCGGGCTCCAGTATTTCTTCCTCGCGCTGACGGCGGTGTTCGTCGGGATGTTTCTCTCACTGCTGATGCGTATCCACATGATTTGGCCGACCGCCGATCTGCCTCTGATTGGCCATATACAACCGGAAACCTATCTCAGCCTCCTGACCATGCACGGCACCATCATGGTCTTCTTTGTGCTGACCACGGCGCCGCAGGGCGGGTTCGGAAATTATTTTCTGCCCATCCAGATTGGCGCGCCGGACATGGCCTTCCCGGTCCTGAACATGCTCTCGTTCTGGACTACGTTCATCGCCTTCATCGTGATCCTGGCCGCCTTCTTCGTGACCGGCGGCGCTCCGCTGCATGGCTGGACGGGGTACGCACCGCTTAGCGCGCTGCAGAGTGCAGGCCCGGGTGAGCAACTTGGCGCGGATTTGTGGATCACCAGCATTGCGATTTTCTGTGTGGCCTCGCTGATGGGCGCGCTGAATTTCATTACCACGGTTCTCGATCTGCGCGCCAAAGGCATGACCATGATGCGCATGCCGCTGACGGTATGGTCGTGGTTCATCACCGCCATTCTCGGATTGCTGGCATTCGGCGTTCTGCTCTCGGCCGGAATCCTGTTGCTGCTGGATCGCAATCTCGGCACCAGCTTCTATGTTCCGCTGGTGGTGGTAAACGGCCAGATCATGGGCCACAAGGGCGGTTCGCCGCTGCTCTGGCAACATCTGTTCTGGTTCTTCGGACACCCCGAGGTTTACATCGCCATCCTGCCGGGCATGGGCGTGGCTTCGCAGTTGCTCTCAACCTTCTCGCGCAAACCAATCTTCGGATACAAGGCGATGGTCTACGCCATCATGGGCATAGGCTTCCTCGGATTTATGGTCTGGGGACATCACATGTTCATGAGCGGGATGAGCCCGTACTCAGCTTTTGCCTTTTCCATCATGACCATGGCGATCGGAGTGCCTTCGGCCATCAAGACGTTCAACTGGCTGGGCACGATTCGCGGCGGGCGGGTGCGTTTTCAGACTCCGATGCTCTATGCCATCGGCTTCGTCTCCCTGTTCGTATCCGGAGGTTTGAGCGGCCCGTTTCTGGCGCAGCCGGTGCTCGACATTCCTTTGCATGACACGGCATTCGTAGTTGGACACTTCCACCTGATCATGGGCGTCGCGGCGATCTTTGGCATGTTCGCCGGCACCTATTACTGGTTTCCCAAGATGTTCGGCCGCATGATGAACGAGACCTGGGGGCGAATCCACTTCTTCATCACTCTCGCGGGGACCTACGCCATCTTCATGCCGATGCACTATCTGGGCATGGCGGCGCAGCCTCGGCGCTATTCCCAGTTCACGGAACTGGCGTACCTGCAACATCTGATTCCGCTGAACCGCTTCATCACTTACGCGGCAATCTTGACCATCTCCGCGCAATTCATCTTCGTGATTAATCTTTTCTGGAGCATGTTCAAGGGACCTAAGGCCAGCGACAATCCGTGGGAAGCGACGACGCTGGAATGGACCACGGCCACGCCGCCTCCGCATGACAATTTTGGCGGCAAAACGCCAGTCGTGTTTCACGGACCGTACGAGTACAGTGTGCCCGGCGCGCCGAAAGACTACGTAATGCAAACCGACCCGGCAACGGTGGCATCACATTGATGTAGCGTAGCGGCGCCGTCCCGTGGGCGTCTCGCCCTCGTGGGAAGGCAAGATGCCGTCCCAACAGCCGGCAGGATGCCGGCGCTACAAAATCATATGGCGACTTTCAGTTCAACAGTCACGATCGATCCCGTCGTTAAGGATCCGAAGACCGGCCGCGGCAGTGGCGGGACGCGTCCGCCTGTACTCGGCGGTGGTGGCGGTGATCGCGGCGGCGACGGCTCTTCCGATCATGGTGAACGCCTGCGCCGGACTCGCCTGGGCCTGATCGTTGGCCTGGTCGCCAGCACCATGCTGTTCGTGTCATTTACCAGCGTCTATGTCATGCGCCGCGGCCTGCCTTCGCTCGACGACCGCACCGGCGGCTATGTCCACGACTGGCTGCAGGTTAATCTGCCCACGAACCTGCTTCTCATCAATACGTTTCTGCTCCTGTTAAGCAGCGTTACGGTTGAGTTGGCTCGCCGGCAGATCACGCGGCAGACGGCGCTGGCGCCGATTCAATCCATTCCGGGAGTTTCGATCGGCAAGGAGCGCAACTTGCCGTGGCTGGGAATCACAGTAGCCCTTGGGCTCGCTTTTCTCACCGGTCAGTGGATGGCCTGGCGCGAGCTTGGGAATCGCGGCTTTTACCTGGCGACCAGTCCCAGCAGCTCCATGATCTACGTTCTGACGGGCGCGCATGCGCTACACCTTGCAGGTGGGTTGCTGGTGCTGCTCTACGCCGGGGCCACCGCACTGCGTCACAAGCCAGTAGAAGATCGGCGGATCGTGGTTGATGTCACTGCCTGGTACTGGCATTTTATGGCTCTGGTGTGGATTTACATTTTCGGGTTGATGGAGTTTGTACGCTGAGCCTGGCAGTAATGATGAAAGTCCGAAGGCAGCGACATAACTAATACCGGGAGATCGACACATGTCGGATGTTGCACTGCAGCAGGTGCCAAACACATACGAGCCTTCCCTGTTCGGCACCTATTCCAAAAAGATTGGGATGTGGTTGTTCCTGCTCTCCGACTCGCTGACCTTCGGAGCTCTGCTGTACGCGTATACCTACGGCCGTATATCAACGCCGAACTGGCCGACGCCGTTCCACTCGGAAAGCATCCGCAACGCGACGTTCATGACCGCGTTCCTGCTGACCAGTTCGCTGACCATGGTGTTTGCCGTGCGCTCGGCGGTGATGGGAAACCAGAAGGCTCAGCGGCTCTGGCTCTTCGCTACCATGGCTTGCGGCTTGGGGTTCGTCATTCTTCACGGCCGCGAGTGGACCAACCTGATCGCCGAAGGCCTGACCTTGCCGGTCTTCCCCACGCCTCCCGGCGAAGCTGGCAATGCTGAGTTTGTGAACGTCACCAAGACAGCGCCGCAATTTGCCGCGACTTTCTTCGGACTGACCGGCATGCACATGTTGCACGTCACCCTGGGCGTCGTTTACCTCGGTGTGGTAGCGATGCGCCGGTGGTTCATTCCGGTCTTGCTGGGATTGTGGCTGCTGGCATGGCTGGGAACCCCCGCCTATAGTCCGTTTCACTACGGCGCGCATGTTTTGCTGTTGGCGGCTATCGTGATTTCGATCATTCTCTGGTTGAAGCCGAAGGTCTACGACGCCTCGGATGTCGAAGTGGCTGGTCTGTACTGGCACTTTGTCGATCTGGTCTGGATGTTTATTTTCCCGCTGGTATACCTGATGTCGACGAGGATTGTGTAATCCAAAACTCTTGAGGGAGCTCTACTTCAAATGATGGACGCAACCCAGTTAGCGTTGGAAAATCGAGCGGCGGAAGAGCAACGGCACCATCCCAAGACCCAGTTCCTATGGGTGTGGGCCGCGTTGCTGATCATGACCGGGATTGAAGTGTATCTGGCCTATCAGAACATGGAACTGGTCCGCATGCTGTCGATCCTGATGGGACTGTCGCTGCTGAAAGCCGGCCTCATCATCGGCTACTTCATGCATTTGAAGTTCGAAATCTCGGCCATGAAGTGGGTTACCATGAGTTCTCTGGTATTTTGTCTGGCCATGATGCTGGTTTTTCTGCCCGACGCATATCGCATCCTGCACCTTGGAGTAGGGATCGTGACCAAGTGAAGCTGCGCCTGGCCACACTCGCGGTATTTCTTTTGTTTTGGGCGGCGCCTGCGTTCAGTCAAGGCTGCGCCATGTGCTACAGCTCCGCCAAAGGCACCAGCAAAGAAGGTCAGAACGCCATCAGCCGCGGCGTCCTGGTATTGCTTCTGCCTCCGGTTGCGTTCATGACCCTGGGAGCGGGGATGGCAGTTCGATATAGCCGGAAGCGGGACGAAGAACAAAGCAAGAGCTAGAACCCGCCACTCGACCCTCTCTCATCGTGAGCGTAGTCCTCCTTCCCGCGTTGCGGTAAGGAAGCAAGCGAAGGACCTATGCATTCCCCGCCAGATTCCTTCAGCTAAAGCGTTTCTCCGGGAATAGGGGCCCTTCGACTCATCTCGATCGTCCGCGAGCGGACGATCCCTCTTCGCTCAGGGTGACACAAAGTAAGAGAACGTGCGTGCCTACGGCCGGGCCTACAGGATGACAGCGGCACTTCAATCCTTGCTCTGCCTTATAATAGAGAGATTCGCATTCGCTCCTGAAGCCTCCTGAGCACCCTCGGTAGAGCCAGAGCGGCTGCGAAGGGTCCTTTTTAACTGATGTCCACGGAAACGATAGTGGTTCGCGGTGCCCGGGTTCACAACCTCAAGAACGTGGACTTCGAAATCCCGCACAATTCATTGACGGTCGTCACCGGCGTCTCCGGTTCCGGCAAGTCGTCTCTTGCTTTCGACACCATCTATGCCGAAGGCCAGAGGCGCTATGTCGAATCGCTATCCGCCTATGCCCGCCAGTTTTTGGAGCGCATCGAAAAGCCCGATGCCGACTCGATTGACGGCATCGCCCCAGCCGTCGCCATCAAGCAAAAAAACAGCACTCGCAACCCCCGTTCGACTGTCGGAACCGCCACCGAGATATACGATTACCTGAGACTGCTCTTCGCCCGGATTGGACGTACTTTCTGCCTGCAGTGCGGCCGGGAAGTGAAAAAAGACACGGTCGACGAGGTCACTGCCTCGGTTCTGGCACTGGGCGAAGGCACCCGGTTGATCGCATTGTTCCCCTTGCAGGTGGTGGCTGGCGCGATCCCGGCTAAAGATGAAAAGGGATCCGGGGCGAAGAAGCGGAATCCTGAAGCGAAGACAGGTGTCCCGGCGAACGCCGTCAAGGCAAACCCGCCGGCGGTCGCCGCGCGTTCGCGTCGCAAGAGTACTCCCGAAGCCGGACTTTCTGATGCAGTGCGAACCCGTCTCTTCGAGCTTCGCCAGCGGGGTTTCAACCGGCTCTATCAAGACGGACAGATTTTCGAATTCTCTACGCCGGAGTCTCTGCTTGACGTCAATTTCAACCAGCCGGTATTCCTGCTGGTCGACCGCCTGGTGGTTTCTTTCGACGCCCGCGCGCGGATCGTAGACGCCATCGAAATCGCCTACCGCGAGGCCGGCGAAGTTATCTTCGAGACCGCGGCGCGGGATGACCAACCAGTCCAGAGGCTGCGTTTCTCCCAGCGCTTTGAGTGCAAACATTGCAACCTGCGTTACGAGGAACCCGAGCCGCGGCTCTTCTCGTTTAATAATCCCTTCGGGGCCTGTCCGCGCTGCCAGGGCTTCGGCAACACCATCGATTTCGATCTCGACCTCGTCATCCCTGACAAATCGAAGTCCCTGAATGAGGGGGCAATCGACCCCTGGACCAAACCCAAATACCGGACGCTCTTCGCCGATCTCAAACGTTTTGCCCGGCAGGCTGACATTCCGCTGGATGTCGCCTGGAGCGAGCTTGAGCCGGAGCAGCGCCGCCTGGTGGTCGAGGGCGATGGTAAATTTCTCGGCGTCCGTGGTTTTTTCAATCATCTGGAAAGAAAAAAATACAAGCTGCACGTGCGTGTGTTCCTCAGCCGTTACCGTGGATATTCGACCTGTTCGGCTTGCGGGGGTGCGCGCTTGCGAATCGAAGCGCAACAGGTTCGGATCAACGCAAAGAACATTTGCCAGGTCACCAGCATGACCGTGGAAGCGGCGTCGAAGTTTTTCTCCGAGGTCACGCTCACGGAGCAGGAATCGGCCATTGCCGACAAGTTGCTCGAAGAAATCCAGGAACGGCTGCGGTTTTTGATAGACGTCGGACTGGAATATCTGACACTCGATCGTCTGGCCTCGACTCTTTCGGGAGGCGAGGCGCAGCGCATTCAACTGGCGACTTCCCTCGGCTCACGCCTGGTAGGAACTCTCTACGTGCTGGACGAGCCCTCGATCGGATTGCACAGCCGCGACACTCATCGCCTGATCAAGATTCTGCACGACCTGCGCGACCTGGGAAACACCATCCTGGTAGTCGAACATGATCCGGATGTGATGCGCGCTTCCGACCGCATTCTCGATTTAGGGCCGGGCGCAGGCGAGAGCGGCGGCCAGGTCATGGCGGTTGGAACCTATGACGAGATACTGGCGGCGCCGGCGTCACTGACCGGACGATATCTCTCCGGCGAACTCCGAATCCAGCTTCCTGCAACCCGTCGCAAACCCAATTCGCGACAGATCAAAATTTTCGGCGCCCGCGCCCATAACTTAAAGAACATCGACTTTGCCGTGCCGTTAGGAATGCTGGTCGCCATCACCGGAGTCTCTGGTTCGGGCAAATCGACGCTGTTGCACGACGTGCTGTTTCAGGCTTTATCCGCAGCCAAGAAACAGACAGACGGCCAGCCGCTGCCTTCGGCCGACTGGAGCGAAGTTGAAGGGGTTGATCTTATCGACGATGTCATTCTGGTCGATCAGTCTCCGATCGGCAGAACGCCTCGCTCGAACCCGGTCACATACATTAAGGCGTTCGACGGAATCCGCGATCTTTTCGCCTCCCTGCCCGAGGCAAAAAAGCGCGGTTTCGGCGCCGGGCATTTTTCCTTCAACATTCCCGGCGGGCGCTGCGAAACCTGCCAGGGTGATGGCACGGTCACGGTTGAAATGCAATTTCTGGCCGATGTCGAATTGGTCTGCGAAGAATGCAAGGGAGCGCGTTACAAGCCGCAGGTTCTCGACGTGCGGTATCGCGGCAAGAATATCCACGAGGTTCTGAATCTCACCGTTCGCGAAGCGCTGCATTTCTTTTCCGGAGTTCCGAAAGTTGTCGAGAAACTGCGAGTGCTGGAAGAAGTCGGTCTGGGATATCTGCGGCTGGGACAGTCGGCCACAACGCTCTCCGGAGGGGAGGCGCAGCGCATGAAGCTTGCCGCCCACCTGCAGCCGGCGTCGAAAGATATCGGGCGTCCCTCGAGCGCGGCGGAGCGAATCCGTCGGCGCAATCGCATGCTTTACATTTTTGACGAGCCTACGACCGGGCTCCATTTCGACGATGTCAGCAAACTACTCTCCGCCTTCCGTCGTCTAATTGAGGCAGGGGGTTCGATCCTTGTTATCGAACACAATCTTGAGGTGATCAAGACCGCTGACTGGGTGATCGACCTGGGACCCGAAGGCGGAGCGCGGGGCGGATACGTGGTCGGCGCCGGTCCGCCTGAAGTGATTGCCAAGCTGCCGAATTCCTACACCGGAAAATTTCTGGCGCGTGTGCTGAATGGAAATGGAGTTCCGACAAACGGCAGAAAGTAGTAGCGCGATGCTCTTGCCCAGGTGGAGACGTCTCTCCCCGGGTGCGATCGTCGTGCTCCTGGCCATTGGCCTCACTGTCCCCGGCCAGGCCCAGCTAGCCGGTAAGGCCGTTCGTCATCACAAAGTAACGGTAGATGATCCCTCTTCCCCGCCTGAACTCATCCAGGCCGAAACTGCAATCGAGAAACGGGATTTTGTTAGCGCTGAACCGCTACTAAAAAAGGTGGTCGCGCAGGACCCCGACAACTACGCGGCCTGGTTTGACCTGGGCTTTCTCTACAACGCGCTGGATAAAACCGATGACTCGATTGCCGCATATCGCAAGTCGGTCGCAGCTAAGCCCGGCGTCTTTGAGTCCAATCTGAATCTTGGTCTGATGCTGGTCAAGGCGCACCAGCCCGACGCAGAGCAATTTTTAAGGGCGGCCACAAAATTAAAGCCCACGGCGAACAGTGCGGAAGGTCAGGCCCGCGCCTGGCTCTCCCTGGGACATGTGCTGGAGACCACTAATCCCGACGGCGCAATCGACGCATACAAGCAGGCGGCACTGCTCGATCCCAAAGATCCTGAGCCTCATCTCTCCGCGGGTCCGCTTCTGGAATCGCGAAACCATTTCGCCGACGCGGAACAGGAATACAAGCAGGCGTTCGCGCTTGATCCCTCGTCCACCGACGCGCTTACCGGCATGGCCAACATCTACATGCGGGGCCACCGTTATACCGAGGCCGAGGACACATTACGCAAGCTGGTAACACTTCATCCTGCGGACGCCGGAGCTCACGTGCAGTTGGGCCGCATGTTGGCCGCCGACGGGCAAAATGATCCTGCCATTGCTGAATTGCAACAGGCACAAAAGCTGGCTCCAAGCGATGTCTCCGTCCAACTTGACCTGGCTGAGCTCTACGGTAATGCCAAGAAATACGATCTGGCCGAAGCTCAATACCGGTCTTTGCTGGCGGCCAAGCCCAACGATCCTGACCTTCGCTACGGTCTGGGGCGGCTGTTGCTCAAGCAACATAAGTATTCCGACGCGCAGCAGGAAATATTGGCAGCGCTGCAACTCAAGCCGGGCATGGGCCCCGCGTATGGAGATCTGGCGGCCGCTGCCAACGAAAACAAGAACTATGGACTGGTAATCAAGGCGTTGGACGCCCGTGCCAAGCTTCTGCCGGAACTTCCGATAGGTTATTTCCTGCGAGCTACAGCGTATGACCACTTGCACGAATACAAGCCGGCAGCGGAGAATTATCATCGCTTTCTGGATACGGCGACGGGAAGCTTTCCCGATCAGGAATGGCAGGCCCGGCATCGCTTGATCGCGATCGAGCCCAGAAGATAATTCATGAACAGAAATGTGCTGCCCGCTCTGGTTTTCGCGCTGACCGCATCGCTGGCAGCTTTTGTGTTGCCCGCCGGCGCGGCCACAGACGAAAACGTCGACCAGTTGGTGGCTCGGGCCGAGAGTGCACGGCCTGAAGATCGTCCCGCTCTTTATCTCGAGATTGCTAAAAAGAAAGCCGAGATCGCTGACAAGATGTACAACCAGGGCAACGCTGAAGCCGGAAATGCCGCCTTGCAGGAAGTTAGAACGTTTTCCCAGAAGGCCACCGATGCCTGCATCGAGAGCGGAAAAAGACTTAAGAACACCGAAATCGCTCTGCGAAAAATGGCAGAAAAATTTCGCGACGTTAAACGCACCGTAGCTTTTGAAGATCAAGCGCCGATTCAGCAAACCATCGATGAACTGGAAAAGATGAGGACCGACCTGCTGGCCGCCATGTTCGGCAAAAAGAAGGGGCAATGACCGGCGTTCGTATCGGCATCACGGGACTGTTCCTTCTGCTCTTAATCTCCATCGGCTGGAGCCAACGCCAGCGCGACCCTCTGACCGCGGCGGAAATCGATCAGCTTCGAGACACTGCGATCCAGCCTGATTTAAGGCTCAAGTTTTATATTACTTTTGCCCGGGCCAGGCTAGCGGCGCTCGACCAGGCGCGTTCCGATCCCAAAACGGCCGACCGGGCGAAGGCTACGCATGACGGCCTGCAGGATTTTCTCGATGTGTACGATGAACTTAACGAAAATATCGATACCTACGTCGAGCGTAAATCAGACTTACGCAAGATTCTGAAAACTGTGATCGAGGCCGATACCGAGTTTCAATCCAAACTTCGTGCCCTGCGCAGCGACGCCAGCGCCAAGAAGGAAGAAATGCAGGAGTACGAATTTTTGCTCTCCAATGCGCTCGACACCCTGGACAGCAGCGTGCTTGATCACCGCCAATTGCTGGGCGAACAGGAAGAAGCTGCCAAACATAAAAAGCCGGCCAAGCCCTGAGAGAAAGTCTTCCGGTTTTATCTGAGGTTCAACCGATTTTCCGGCATGCTAATCTGATTGCAGCGTGACCAACAGCCTACCCGACATCTTTCAGGAAGCTTACCGCGAACTCCGGCCAGGAACTTCCATCCCCGAATTGAAAGTTGAATTCTTCGCTTTCACCGGCGTCAAAAACACCATCCGGATGCGCGAGGGCAGGCTTCTGGTAAGGCTTTCAGACCTGCTGGAAAGTGCGCCCGCGCCGGTCCTGCATGCGATCGCGCACATCCTGCTGGCAAAAATGTATCGCCGCCCGGTTGCGCCCGAACCTGCGGCCCGCTACCGGCGCTACGTCGGCAGTCACAAGATCACTCGCAAGGCCCATCTGGTTCGGCAAATGCGGGGACGGAAGCGGCTCGACTCGGCGCAGGGCCGTATCTATGACCTGGAAGCCGTCTTCGAAGATCTCAACACTCGCTTTTTCCACGGATTGCTGGCCCGTCCGCTGATGACCTGGAGTCGCGAGCGCGCGCGCAACAATCTCGGGCACTACGATCCCGCGCACAACGCCATCGTTGTGAGCCGCATCTTCGACCATCCGGCCGTCCCTCGCTCCGCCGTCGAGTACATCGTCTACCACGAGATGCTGCACTTGAAGCACCCGGTCAGGTTGAGGGGCAGCCGGCGCTGTGTCCACTCCGCCGAATTCCAGGCCGAAGAAAAACTCTTCCCGCAACTGGAAGAGGCAAAGCAATTTCTAAAACGACTTTAGTGGCCTGATGGGATGTCCTTCGCGTTCTTTGCGGCACGACTTTGCGACCTTTGCGGTAAGCTTTTGCTTTAGACCAAGATCGAATACTCACCGCAAGGATCGCAAAGATCTTCCGCAAAGGCCGCGAAGGAAATCCAGTGCGTTGACGCCTGCACCCGGGGGGGCTATCCTTACGTGTGGGGTAGTTAAGACGTTAGTTGCAACTCGGTTGCAATAGGCTCGTTGCTCATAACATGCTGCAAGCATTCATCATAACTTTGCGCGAAGGGGTAGAAGCCGCGCTGATCGTTGGCATCACGCTCGCTTATCTGACCAAGATAGGCCGCCCCGAGCTGCGCAAGTCGGTCTTTACCGCACTGATTGCCGCCTTCGTCGGCAGCATCGGCATCGCTATTCTGCTTTCGCGCACGCAATGGAATCAGGACATCTTCGAAGGATGGATCATGCTGATAGCCGCCTTCTTCGTCATCACCATGATCATATTTATGATGAAGACGGGCCGCACTCTTAAAGGACAAATTGAAGGCAAGGTCGGCCTTCTGGCGGGCCGCAATGCCGGCTTGGGTCTGTTCCTGTTCGTCTTCCTCATGGTGCTCCGAGAGGGCGTTGAAACTGTCCTTATCCTTGGCGCGGTGTCTCTGAATTCGACCGAACTGCTCAGCTTTCTGGGCACTCTCGCGGGCGTCATCGTGGCGATTCTGTTTGGCGTGATGTTCGTAAAAGGCAGTGTCCGCATCAATCTGCAGAAATTCTTTCGCGTCACCACCGCGATTTTATTCTTCGTGGCGGCACAGCTCATCATTTCCGGCTTGCACGAGCTGTCTGAAAACGGAGTGCTTCCCTCATCCCGCGAAGAGATGGCGTTGATTGGCCCCATCGTGCGCAACGACCTGTTCTTTTTCATAACCATCGTGGCCCTGGCGGCGCTGATGGTCTTGTTCGAGGTCAAACGCCGTCAACCTGCTGCCCTTCCCGATTCTCCCGCCGAACGTCGTAAGGCCTTGTGGACAGCCCGCCGCGAGCGTTTGTGGATGGTTTCGGTCTACGCCAGTTCGTTTGTTTTTATCCTGATGGTGACCGCGGAATTTATCTATGCCAAAAGCGTGAGCGCGCTCTCGCCTGCCACTGAAGTAACCTTTCACGACGGCCGGGTGACGATTCCTCTGGCTCAGGTTTCCGATGGCGATTTGCACCGCTTCGAAGCCCGGGAAAACGGAACCGAGGTGCGCTTCTGGCTTTATAAAAAGCCCGATGGCAAAGTCGCCACCGTATTTGACGCCTGCCAGATTTGTGGCCCAGTCGGGTTTTTACAAGGGACCGAACGGTGTAGTGTGCAAGAACTGCGCCGCGCCTATCAATGGCCAGTCTGTGGGTTTGACCGGAGGCTGCAACCCGATTCCGTTGCAGGCTGAGCAGACTGCGGATGCTGTCATCATTCAAGAAAAAGATGTCGCCGCGGGAACACACATTTTCCAACCCTGACCATGTTTTCCAGACTTCTCTATGAGTCTTTCCGCCGGCAGAAGCGCCGCAAACTGCTGGCCGGCGTTGCCATCATGTTGGGCGTTGGCGTTGCCACCGCCATGATCGCCGTGGCCACCGACATCGGCGACAAGATCAGTCGCGAGTTACGCAGTTATGGTGCGAATCTGATCGTGACTCCGCAGGAAGACACGCTCGACGTTGAAATTGGCGGCGTAAATCTGAAGCCCCCCAGCGACGGCGCTTACCTCAACGAGGCAGATTTACCGAAAATCAAAGGCATGTTCTGGCGCAACAACATCGTCGGTTTCTCTCCGATGTTGCCGGCCAGCGTAAGCTCGAGCGGAATTGAGAACCTTACGCTGCTAGGCACGTACTTCGCCCGCCACGTTATGTTCGGTCCCCAGGATTTTGTCACCGGGGTCCGCTCTACACATCCCTGGTGGAAAGTGCAAGGCGATTGGCCGGACGATAAATCGGATGACGTTTTGCTCGGCACCCATCTGGCGAAAAGACTCAACCGTACAACCGATCAGCAGATCGAAATCGCAGGAGGCCAGTACCGGATTGCGGGCTTGTTATCGACCGGCGGTCCAGAGGACGACCAGATCGTTGCCCCGCTCGCGCTGGCGCAGCAGATTCTCGGCAAGCCCGGTGCGGTGCGCCGCGTTTATGTAAGTGCCGTGACCAAGCCTGAAGACGCTTTTGCGCGCCGCGATCCCAGAAGTATGTCGCCGGAAATGTACGATCGCTGGTATTGCTCGCCGTATGCGCAATCCATCGCATACCAGCTGCAGGAGGCGATTCCTCACTCGCATGCTGAACAGATCCGCCAGGTGGCACAGAATGAAGGTACCGTGCTCACTCGCATCCAGGGCCTCATGCTATTGATTACCCTAGCCGCGCTACTGGCTTCGGCGCTCGCGGTATCGGCATCGATGGCAACCGCGGTTCTCGAGCGCCGCGGCGAAGTCGGTCTGATGAAAGCTCTCGGCGCCGGCAATATCGCGGTGGCGGTTTTGTTCTTTTCCGAAGCCACATTACTGGCCCTGCTGGCGGGATCGGCTGGCTTCGCCGGCGGAGCGCTTCTGGCACGCCAGATCGGACACTCCATTTTCGCTTCGCAGATCGATATCCAGCCGGTTTTGTTCCCCGTCATCCTGGCGATGGCAGTGTTCGTGACTTTTGCCGGCAGCGCCGCTGCAATTCGCAGGGCGGTGCAGTTTGATCCGGTGGTTGCATTAAGAGGCGACGCGTGAGCCTGAGCGATACCAGCCCGGTCGCACGCCGGCGCAGGGTTGCGCCGCATACGTCGATGTTCCTGCGCATGCTGGTGCGCGCCGCCGTACTCCGGCGGGGACGTGCCGCTTCTGCGTTGCTGGCCATGGTTGTTGCCGCTGCCGTAGCTACCGCCATGCTCAACCTGTACGTGGACGTGCAGGCCAAACTCGGTCACGAATTTCGCAAGTACGGAGCTAACGTCGTTGTGATCGCCGACGAGGGGCACAGCTTGTCTGCCGACGTCCTGGAGAAAGTCCGGTCAGAGGTAGGTAAAGACGAAATAGCGGTTCCGTTTGCCTACGCGGTCGCCCGCACCGCCGATGGGCGTTCGGTTGTGGTGGCGGGAACTGATCTGGAAAAGGTCAGAAAGCTGAACGGCACCTGGTGGTCGGTGACGGATTGGCCGGCGGCATCGCACGATGCGCTGCTTGGCGTCCGTGCGGCGGGTCTCATTGGTGTGCAGGCAAAATCATTTGACCTCAGCTTTCAGGGCCGAACCATTCACCTGAAGGCTGCCGGAATTCTCAACACCGGCGCGGCAGAGGACAGTCGCGTTTACCTGTCACTCGCCGACTTCACTCGGTGGGCCGCAGTGCCGGTTTCAACGATTGAAATTTCGGCTTCTGGATCGCCAGCGGAAGTGAACAGCCTGGCCCTGCGCCTCGCACAAGTCCTTCCCGGGACCAAAGTTCAACCCATTCGCCAGGTGACAGAAGGCGAAGCCAACGTCCTGGGCAAAATGCGAGCCACACTTTTCGTCGCCGCGACGCTGATTATTTTCACTGCTGCCCTGTGCGTGCTTTCCACTTTGACGGGCTGGGTGGCTGATCGCCGCCGCGACTTTGCCCTCATGAAGGCGTTGGGAGCTTCAGCTGAGATGCTGCACGGTTTCTTTGCCGCTGAAGCGGCCACTATAGGAGCGATCGGCGCGACTCTGGGGTTTGTCATTGGCATTGGGGCCGCCATGTGGATCGGTCGAGCCAATTTTCATGCTCCGGTCACTCCGCGCCTGGGTGTGTTCCCGGTAGTTTTCTTCGGTGGCGTCGCCATTTCGCTCATGGCTGCCATCCTTCCGATAACTCTTTTGCGCCGGGTCCAACCTGCTACCATTCTGAGGGGAGAATGACATGATCAAACTCAGCCATGTCAGCCGCCTCTATCCGGCCCGGGCCGAGAGCAATGGCGGCGTGATCCGTGCACTGGATGACGTTTCTCTCGAAGTGGCGCCCGGCGAGTGGCTGGCCGTGATGGGCCCGTCGGGTTCAGGAAAATCTTCGCTGGTAAATCTGATCGGATGCCTTGACCGCCCCACCTCGGGCGAAATCTGGCTGGACGGCCAGGACGTTGCCGGGATTTCCCCGCAGGATTTGAACCGCGCGCGTGCGGAAAAAGTCGGGTTCATCTTCCAGCAATTCCATCTGATCCCGTATCTCACCGCGCTTGAAAATGTAATGCTTGCGCAATATTTTCACAGCATGACTGACGAGCAGGAGGCGCTGGCAGCTCTCGCTCACGTGGGACTGAAAGACCGATCACACCATCTGCCGGCGCAACTCTCCGGCGGCGAGCAGCAGCGGGTCTGCATTGCCCGTGCCCTGATCAATGATCCCAAAATAGTTTTGGCCGATGAACCTACCGGCAATCTGGATGCCGTCAACGAGGAAATCGTCCTGCGACTGCTGCGCGAACTGCATCGCCAGGGACGCACGATCGTCATGGTGACCCATGACCCGGTGGTTGCCCGCCTGGCTGACCGCCGCATCGAACTGCATCATGGCAAGATCGCCGATCAGGAAGTTTTTGCCATGGCCGATGAAGAGCAATTCGATGAAATACTAGAAGAGCTGTGGGCGGTCGAAGAGCACGGCGAGATTGCGGAAATTGAGCACATGGAAGTGCATGGCGTGCTTCCGGTCAGCATTGCTGTCGAAAAGATGGCAACGCTGGGATTGCTGACCACACGGCCGCATCCTCCCGAAGTTCACGATCACAAGCCGTTTGTGAATCCATGTCACGATGCGCTCAAGCCTGCGGGAGTGTCCACCGGTGACGGCAGCATGATCGTCGAGTTCACCGCCCGTGGCCGCCTCCGCGCCGCGGACATTATTCGTCGTCACCGTCTGGCCGAGCGATTGTTCACGGACAGTCTGGCGCTCGACAGTGAATCGGAAATCGAGCAGCAGGCCTGCAAGTTCGAGCACATCCTTTCGCCAGAGGCGACAGACAAGATCTGCAGCTTTCTCGGTCATCCTCGTACTTGTCCCCACGGGGCGGCAATACCCCCGGGCGCTTGCTGCGACCGGAATCTGCCATTACAGACGCAGGAACAGGTACAGAGCTCACGCTTCAAATGAGCTGTGATCTTTTTCCAAGCTTCTTTGCTATTTGATTTTCTTCCAAAGCACATCTTCGTCATTTCTACGGTCAATCATGGCATCTACTTTTCCGCTGTCTGCGCGCCGGAATAAGCGCCGGAGTGATTGTCGGCGCAAAAGCTGTTAACACCGTTATGATGTTCTGTCATCACCATGACCTCCGCTCGACGACCCTGCATCGGCGTTTTTGATTCCGGATTTGGCGGCCTCACCGTTCTCAAGGAATTGATTGCGCTGGCGCCCAATGCCGACTACGTCTATTTCGGCGACACCGCGCGTCTTCCCTACGGATCGAAATCAGCCGAAACCGTCGCCCGGTACGCGATTGGGGCCACTCAGTACCTTGAGCAGCACGGCGCGCAGATGCTGGTGATCGCGTGCAATACTGCCACTGCGCTGGCACTTCCTGAGATCGTGAAGGCTTCGAGTGTTCCAGTGGCAGGGGTTGTGGAACCGGGCGCTGCTTTCGCGGCCGCTACCAGCAAGACCAGGAAAGTTGTCGTGATTGGTACCGAGGCCACTGTCAGCAGCCATGCCTATTCCAGGGCCTTGCAGAATTACGGAATCGAGGCCACGGAAAAGGCGTGCCCTCTGTTCGTGCCGCTGGTGGAAGAAGGATGGGCCGAACACACGGTCGCCGAACAGATCGCTCGCATCTATCTTGACCAGGCATTCGCAGCGGATTTCGGCTCCGCCGATGTGCTGGTGCTGGGCTGCACCCACTATCCGCTGCTGAAACCTCTGCTGCAAAAGCTGGTTGCCGATCATGTAACTATCGTCGACTCCGCCCATTCGACTGCTCGTGTCGTCAGCGAGTTGTTGAGTAAAGCTTCGTCGGACCTTGTACTAACTGAAATCGAACGCCGGCGAAAACCTCGTTTGAAATTCTTTGTGACCGATTCGGTAGAAAAGTTTCGGCGCCTCGGACCCCAATTCCTGGGAAGTCCAATCGAAGACGTACACCACGTCGAACTAAAAGAATAGCTACTCCGAATACTTGTCACCCTGAGCGGAGTGCGCCGATTCGCTTGCGAATCGGTCACCCAGTCGAAGGGCGCACGGGCATTTTGGTTCGAAGGATTTCAGCTGGAATCGAGAGTCCGCACGAGCCGAACTGTGCCACCTATAGAGGCCCTTCGACCATCAGGATCGTCCGCCAGCGGCCGATCCCTCTTCGCTCAGGGTGACATTGATTCTCTAATCTCTACGTACAGCCCCAACATACTTGTCACGGCAATAAAAAAGGCCGCGATTTCTCGCGGCCTTTATGTTTGATCAAATAAAATCAGTACAACCGGAAGCTGACTTCTACGTTGATTTGAACCGCGACTGCCTTGCCGTCTTTCATTGCCGGCTCAAACTTCCAGGTCTTGACCGCTTCAATGGCTTTTTCATCCAGTCCCAGCCCCAGACTGCGAGCTACGCGGATGTCTCGAGGGCGGCCATCGGGTCCGACCACCAGCCACAACACGCACGTGCCTTGATATTTCGCCTTGCGCGCTTCTTCCGAATACTCGGGATCGGGTTGATAGACGACACGAGGAGCGCTCACTCCGCCACCAACACGGAATACTCCGCCGCCCGCTCCACCGCCCCGCCCTTCTCCTACGCCTGGGCCCGTGCCGACGCCGACACCGCCGCCTGAACCCGAGCCGATTCCGCCACCAGAACCGGTTCCGTTCGACGGAGGTCCCGAAGGCAGGCGCGACATGGGATCGCCCAGATTGGGCAGGTTATTGGTTGCAATTTTCACTTGAGGCGGAACCACCACTGTGGGTTCTGCCGTCAACTTTGGATTCTCGTTACGCACCACCATCATTGGCGGCGTAATCTGCTCCATCGACTGCTTGGGCAGCTTACCCTTGGGGGCCTGGAATTTATCGCGATCGCCGCCACCGCCGCCGCCACCCGACTGGGTCTTCGCCGGCTCCATCGGAGGAATATCGTCGGGAGAAACCAGGGTGATGCTCTCATGCGGTTTCACGATCTGCTGCACGACTTTGCGGCCCAGCATGGTGATTCCGATGATGGCCGCAATCGCCACCATGTGTACCAGAGTCGAGACCAGGACGCCGTTCTTCTTGTAATCGTAGAAACCCCAGATATCCTTGACTGGGACGGGTTTTGAGGTGAGCACCAGCGGGGGCAATTTCTTGGGGAAAAAGAAATCGTCCAGATTCTGAAACAACGACTTCCACAACGGCTCTTCAAGCGTCGTCTTTGACAGCAAAAGATTCAGCTCGGGTTCGGTTTCGCCGCGAGGTTTAATTTCTAAAGTTGGCATAGTTGACCCGGAATTCGACGTCCTGAAGCGGGGTCCGTTTTCGGCCTATCTTAAACTTGATGAGCACATTACCTGCCAAGTTGCTTCCCGGTTCTCGAAATAGTCACCAGCACAGGCCGGGCTGCTCACCGCACGCTTCCCCAACCCTTTAGATGCCGCGTCCGGGGAAACGTCACCTTATCAAAATTGTACACGGGAGTGGCACTTCTCCAACAGTGCTTTTAGAACTCCCACAGCACCCATTTTCGAGCAGTTAGGCGGGTACCAATTCGCGAGTTACCCTTCCCTTGGCGAAGGCCTGATCTGCCTCGGAGAGGCCGTTACCGCCCTTCGCCGGGAGCCTCAATGGACGTTCCCGCGCGCGCTCCCTATAATGAAAAAAATCAATCATTTGGGAGAAATCATCCGAGTGCCGCTGGACCTGAAATCCACCATCAATCTGCCCAAGACCGACTTTCCCATGAAGGCCAACCTGCCTCAGAACGAGCCCAAGGCGTTGGCGCGTTGGCAGCAGATGGGGATCTACGACCGTATTCGCGAAGCCCGCCGGGGGTCTCCCAGCTACGTTCTGCACGACGGTCCGCCCTACGCCAATGGTCCTATTCACCTGGGCCACGCGCTCAACAAATGCCTGAAAGACTTCATCGTCAAGTCTAAGACCATGTCCGGATTTGACTCGCCCTACGTCCCGGGATGGGACTGCCATGGGCTGCCTATCGAGATCAAGGTCGATCAGCAGCTGGGCGGCAAAAAACTGCAAATGGCGAAGCTGGAGGTGCGGGAAGCGTGCAGAAAATACGCGCAAAAATTTCTCGATCTTCAGCGCGAACAATTCAAACGGATCGGGGTTTTCGGTCGATGGGAGCGCCCGTACTCCACCATGACTCCGCAATACGAGTCCGTGGTACTCGCAACTTTCTACGACTTTCTTGAAAAAGATTTCGTTTACAAGGGTCTGCGTTCGGTTTACTGGTGCATCTTCGACAAGACCGCTCTGGCTGAAGCCGAAGTCGAATACGAAAATCACACCAGTCCCACGGTCTGGGTGAAGTACGCGCTGGCAGAAGATCCGGCGCGGCTCGATCCTGCGCTGGCAGGCAAAAAAGTATTCACCGTGATCTGGACCACCACGCCCTGGACGCTTCCCGCTTCCATGGCGGTTGCCTTTCATCCCGATGCCGAGTATGTGGCGCTGGAATCTGCGGGCGAAGTGTACATCGTCGCGCAGCAGCTGGCCGCCGAGTTCACGGGAAAGGTCGGCTTGAAAGAGCCGCAGGTCCTGGCCCGCTTTCCCGGCAGAAAAATCGAGTACTTTAAGTTTGCCCATCCTTTCCTCGATCGCACGGTGCTCGGGGTCCTGGCCGACTACGTCACCATGGACCAAGGCACCGGTGTGGTGCACACCGCGCCTTCGCATGGCGCCGATGACTTCAATACCGGCGTCAAATACAAGCTCGACCTGACCACGAACGTCGATGCGGCCGGCATCATCCGCAACGGCCTGCCCGAATACGATGGCTTGAAGGTTTTTGCCGCCAACGAACCCATTCTCGAGTTGTTGAAAAAACGCGGCGTGCTCATGCACTCGGAAAAAGTCGAGCACTCTTATCCGCACTGCTGGCGCTGCCACAACCCCATCATCTTCCGCGCCACCGAACAGTGGTTCATCTCCATGGAAACGCCGATGCCGAATGGAACCTTACGCACTCGTGCTTTGGAGGAGATCAAGAAAGTGAAGTGGGATCCCGGCTGGGGCGAAGAACGCATCTCCAACATGATCGCGACCCGGCCGGACTGGTGTATCTCCCGCCAGCGCATCTGGGGAGTGCCCATCGCAGTGTTCCTGTGCGAGGGCTGCGGAAAACCGCTGAACGATCCTGCCATCAATCGTAAAGTGATTGAGTTGTTCGCCCGCGGCGGCGCCGACGCCTGGTACACGCCCGAAGCCGACGCCCTGGTTCCTGCCGGCACCCAATGCGCGAAGTGCGGACACACGAAGTTTGCAAAAGAAACCGACATTCTGGACGTCTGGTTCGAATCCGGATGCAGCCACGCTGCGGTGTTGGGCCACGAACCCGGACTACCCTGGCCTGCCGATCTGTATCTTGAGGGCGGAGATCAGCATCGGGGATGGTTCCATTCTTCCCTGCTGTGCGCAGTGGGCACGCGAAATCAGGCGCCCTACCGGGCTGTCGCCACCAACGGATGGACGCTGGACGAGCAGGGCCGCGCGCTGTCGAAATCCCGTGGCAACGACGTCGATCCCGTGGACATCGCCAACCGCCTGGGCGGAGAAATTGTGCGCCTTTGGGTCGCTTCCGTCGATTTCCGCGAGGACGTGGTAGGTTCCGAGCAACTGATGCAGCGGGTTGCCGAAAGCTATCGCAAAATCCGCAACAGTCTGTTTCGCTACGTGCTCAGCAATCTTTATGATTTTGATCCGCAAAAAGACGCGGTCGCATTCGAGGAGATGGACATCCTCGATCAGTACATGCTGCGCCAGACGGTGGCCATGTCGGCGGATGTCACTCGCTGGTATGACGAGTTCGCCTTCCATAAAATCTACCATCGCATCAATGACTTTTGCGTGGTCGAGTTGAGCGCTTTCTACTTCGATGTGCTGAAGGACCGCCTCTACATCTCTGCGCCGAACTCGCAGGCTCGCCGGGCCGCGCAGACCGCAATCTGGCGCATTGGAGAAGCACTGGTTCGCCTGCTGGCGCCAATCACCAGCTTCACCTGCGAGGAAGTGTGGCAGTATCTGCCTGCGGTCCCCGACCGTCCGGCGAGCGTGCATCTCGCGAATTTTCCTGCCGCATCCGACATTATGGGCGGGGCCGCTGCGGCGGATGACCCCCGGCAGCGCGAAGACTGGAGCACACTGCTGGCGGTCCGCACCGAGGTGTTGAAGGCGCTGGAAGAAGCTCGCAAGAGCAAGCTGATCGGAGGCGCCAATCTGGAGGCGCAGGTCACGATCACCGCCGCCGAGCCTGTGTTTTCGGTCTTGTCACGTTATGCCGACCGGCTCCGCTACCTGTTCATCGTTTCCGCGGTTACCTTGCTGCCGGGAAAATCGGGCAACGGCACAGGCGCAGTCACCGTGCAGGTCAGCAAAGCCGAAGGCAGGAAGTGCGAGCGCTGCTGGAACTACTCCACACGCGTGGGCGAGGATACGAATTATCCCACGGTGTGCGAGCGCTGCAGTGCGGTGCTCAAGGAAATCGGCGGTTGAAATTGTTTTCGATGTTTGCAGTTCAAGTTAGCCACCCACAATGACCACAAATGCCACTCGTAGCCTCCATTTCCTGATTGCCGCATTGGTGGTGGTTCTCGACCGTGCGGCCAAACTGGCGGTGGCAAAAAATATTTCCCTGCACGACAACATCCAGATTATTCCGGGATTCTTCCGACTGACCCATGTAGAGAATCGCGGCGCGGCCTTCGGTCTCTTCGCCGACTCACCTTCGGAATGGAAAATTGCCGCGCTGGTTTTGTTCTCGATTGTGGCTCTCGCCATCGTCTCGGTTTTGCTGTGGCGAAATAGCCACTCCATGCAGAGCACCGGCATCGGGCTGGCTTTAATTCTGGGAGGCGCAATCGGGAATCTTTGGGACCGCCTGCTCAGCGGGCGAGTAGTGGATTTTCTGCTTTTTTACGTTGGCCAATACCAGTGGCCGGCATTCAATGTGGCGGATAGCGCGATCGTGGTGGGAGCCTGTCTGCTGGTGGTCGAAATTCTCTTCGGCAAAACTCCGGCGCCTGAAAAATCAGCCTAAGTTCAGTTTCAGAGTTTCTAGTTTCCGGTTTCGAAACCAGAAACTAGAAACCAGAAACTTTCTTTCTAAGCTGACTTTCGCTCGCCCATCGATGCGTAGAAGGCCTGGGCTCCCTTTTCCATTTCCTGCTCGCTTGGATCCGCCACGTGCGTGGCCACTGTCCAATTCTGGCCGAAGGGATCAACGAAGTGCCCCAGCCGGTCTCCCCAGAACATATCGTTTACACCACCGCTGGCCTTGCCGCCAGCCGCAACCGCTTTGGCAAATACATCGTCAACGTTGGGCACATAAAGATACATGCCGCCCGTATACGCGCCCAAGGATTGCGGTGACTTGCCGCCCATGCCCGGGATTTCTTCGGAGAGAAAGATAATCGAATCGCCGATTTTAATTTCTGCATGAATGATTTTTCCGCCCGGACCGGGCATCATCATGCGTTCCTCGGCGCCGAATGCTTTCTTGTAAAACTCGATAGCCTTGGCGGCGTCGCTGACCACCAGCGAAGGGGTTGCGGTATGGAAGCCCTCTGGAACCGGCTTAACGGAAGCTGTCATGGGGAAATCTCCTTCGAGTGAAATATTGGCTGGATAGAAAAAACAAATTCCCATTCAGGCCGACATCTTACCCCTCGCCCGCCTGTGAGGATTAAGAAAAGATTGTAAAAATTCGTAACATGAAACGCCCTGAACGGCCTTACAGCAGCCCCATCGCCCTACAATCCGTGTCATCCTGAGCGGAGTTGGTCGATTCGCTCGCG
Source organism: Terriglobia bacterium (assembly GCA_963733545.1). Classification (GTDB taxonomy): domain Bacteria; phylum Acidobacteriota; class Terriglobia; order Terriglobales; family Acidobacteriaceae; genus JAIQFF01. The sequence goes on along the minus strand of CAVTDQ010000006.1, from coordinate 358,622 downwards.
GATCGACCAACGAAGTCGAAGGACCCCTAGCAGTCTGGCAAAACTCCAGCCAAAAAGCATGAAACACAGAAAGGACACGAAGGCCCACAAGGGAGGTCCCTTCGTGATACTTAGTGCCCTTTGTGGTTAAGGGTGTAGCGGAAAATCTTATGGCTCCCCGTAGAGCTGCCGGTAAACATTCGCGTTCCGGAGAATAGCCTGCACGTATTCCCGAGTCTCGGTGAACGGAATAGACTCCACGAACTCTTGCGGATCGCGATATTTTCCCTGACCCATCCAGTCGTCCACCCGGTTGGAACCGGCGTTGTATGCGGCCAGGGCATATTCAAAAGCGCCAAATTTGTCCACCATCTGGCGGAAGTAGCGAGTGCCCAACTGCAGATTTACCTCCGGAGTGAACAATTCCGAGGCGGAAAAATGCTTCAGCTTTTCCTGCCGGGCCACCGCGCTGCCGACCTTGGGCAGCAATTGCATCAGGCCCAGCGCGTTGGCGCGCGACACCGCTCCGGGATTAAATTCAGATTCCTGCCTGATAAGCGAGGCCACCAGGTACGGATCCAGAGCATTTTGCGAAGAGAACTTTTTCAGATCCGGCCAGTATGGTTTGGGGAACAATGCCTCCCAGTAGGGACGCGGCAGTGTCGGCAAATCCACCGCAAAATAGTTCGGCACCGCCCGTTTGAAGACCTGGATGGCTCCGTCATAACGGCCTGCGTCTTCATAAAGCTTTGCCGTCTCTGACGCTACCCAGTTGCCTTTTTCTTCGTTACCGGCAGCCTGCAATTCGCGCACGGCGAAATCGAGCAGCGCGCCATTGGCCAGCACTTGCGCTTTCTGGTAGCGCAGGTTATCCGCAGGAGGTTCGGAGGTGGTGATATTGGTTCCGGCGCTGATCCCAGGCACCCGGTCCAGCAAAGTGTAGTGCGGGACATCGGCAACCGGTTTGATCTCGTGGAGCCGCCGTCGCGCCAGTTCTCCATAGTAGAAATTGCGGAAACGCTCCGACAGTTTCTGATAGTAGGCGCGCGCCATGCCGCCGTCGTTATCCTCTTCCGCGAGCCGCGCCCGCCAGTAGAGGGCAGCGGGAATCTCGGCGGAATTGGGATACAACGCGATCTGCTGTTCGAATCCTGACTTGGCCTCGGCCGCCCGGCCCTGGCGCAGGCTCAGCCAGGCCACCTTCCAGTGCGCGTAGGAGGCCCGGGCCGCTCCCGGAAAGCGCTGCTGCAACTCTCGATACGCATCAATCGCTTTGTCGTAGTCCGGCTTGAGCAGATAAAAGTTTCCCGCGGAAAGCAACGCTTGTTGCAGCCACTGACTGGTGGCGGCGCTTTGGCGCAATTCCGACAGGTATTTTAAGAATCCTTCTTCGTCTCCAGTCGACCTGGCGATTTCTCCCAGGTTATATAGACGCTGGGCGTTGGTTTCTCCGGTCGAGCCGTTTAGTTCTTCCAGAATTTTCTTCGCGTCTTTGTCCTGGCCGGAGCGCCGCAGTGCGACCGCCAGCGCCATCTGCAGATCCGGGCGGTCACTCGGGCTCGCCCCGTTGATGAGATCGCGATACTCGTCGGCGGCATCGCTGTATCGTTTTCCCTTGACCAGGAGTTCGGCCCGGGTTTTGCGAGCACCTACCTCGACTGGCGGCAACGGAGTGGTTGTAGCAAGTTTCTTCAGCTCGTCGTCCGCCTGGCTGGCTTCCGCGCTCAGCGGCATTGAGGCGTACAGCCGGCGCAGAGTCTCGACCGCCTTCGGCGTATCTCCTGCAGCGGAATAAGCCCGTCCTAAAGCCAGTTCCATATCGGCCCGGGGCGGCTGGCGATCTTTTTCAAGGACGGCAATCGCCTCTTTCGGCTGGTTTCCCGCGAGCAGCGCATTCCCGTACAAAACCCGAGCATCGCGCAGCAATAGCGATTCCGGATATTCCTTTTCAAAGTGGCTCAACGTAGTGGCCGCGTCCGCAGCCTGGCCGCTTTGCAGATAGGCGCTGCCGAGATAGAGGTTCACGTAGTCGCCGAGATCTCCGGCCACAGGTTTGGCATGATTCAACGGGTCGATAGCTTTCGCGTAGTCTTTGTCGAGAATGTGCGCGTATCCCAGAACCAGCCAGGCCAGCGCCCCGGCATCGTCTTTGCTATGGCGTTGGGCAAAGGCTTCCACTCCCGCGTAGGCCGCGGGGGTTCGATCCTGCAACAGTTGTTGCGCCATGGGCCGCAGACTTGTGGAAGCTACGAATGCTGCGTGCATGCGGCGCGACCGGACGGTGGGATGGCTGCGACGCCGAACCGCAGCCGCACTCTTTTTCCTGGTAGAAGTTTTTTTACTGGAAGTCGATGAAGGTGACTGTGCAGCCGCAGGCAAAGTAAAAGGGCCAATATCGACACACGACATGGCCACGATCAAAGAAGTTCTAATTAGGATCGAATTCCAGCGATGAAAGACCACTCTGATTAAGCTCGCCGAAAATTGGCGCCCATGATGGAAGTATCGTCCTCAGCCAGGCTGCGCACCAGTTCCTGGCTGAAATAATCGGTCGCTCCAGCCGCCGTGCTGCCGTAGCGCTTCTGGTAGGTTGCGCGGCTTTTCTCGATGTCGTCGTGGAGCCGGTCGTACAAATCCTTGTTCTTGCGCCCTTCGCTGACTTTCACCTGGTTATAGAGCTTGATCTCATCGACCAGAAGCCGGGCAAAGCGTTGCGCCTTGCGATGTACGTCGGCATCCGCGGGAGACAGATTAGCAAATGGATCAGTCGCAGGCGCCGGAGCCGCAGCAGCTGCCGAAGCTGCGACTACCGTATCCGCTTGAGCCACGGCTACCGGCTGTTCAATTTCTATCGCCGGCGCAGGAGCAACAATTTCAGGAGCGGCCACAGGTTCTGGAGGCGGCGCGACCACGTGTTTGGGCGCATGCGAGGCAAAGGGATCGGGACGGGTTGGTTCCGGTGGGGCGGGCGGGACTCTTTCGGGTGCCACGCTGGCACTTTCCGCCGGCTCCTCCTTCCCTTCTTTTTGTGCCTGTTTTCGCAGCGAGGCTACTTCGAGCCACGCGCTGGTGGCGAGCACCAGCAGTTCGATGGCGGCAGAATCCAACTTTCCGCCGCGCCCGCTGCCCGCATCGGCATAAACCAGCGCTGCAACTTTCTCCTTCAACAGCAGGGGCAGAACCAGCAAGTGATCATCGGCGGGTGCGCCGAAGCGGGAAACGAATTCCGCGTCCATGTCGCGCGCGGTGCCGCTGAACGGTATGCGCGATCGCAGGGCTTGTTCGGGAAGACCGGCGGTCAGGTTCAGGGCGAAATCCTTGATCGAATCTTCGCCATCCTCGGTAAAGCCGCGACCTTGCCAGCCGGTGGCTGCGCCGGCTTTAACCACGAACAACGCTCCACGTCCGCTATATCGAACAGTACTGTCGAGCAGGGCACGTAAAATTTCCCGCTGCGTGGTGCCGGTGTGAATGGCTGCGATGGCTTTAAGCAAGTTGGCTGACCCATTTTCCGCAGACCCGCCCGCTCCGGAGCCATTGCTCGATGCCGGCAGCTCTTCAAGCACCTGGCGCACCAGTTCATCCCGCAAATCGGGAATATGATGATCCAGTACCTGCGACACTACTCGCTCGACGATTTGTTCGATTCCGGTCTTCTCCGCCATGGTCAAGTCAGCCAATTGGCCGTTGAATCCGGCCGTTTTTGCTCTTCATCCTGTTTAAACACCGATTATAGGGTCATTTGGCCGGTGCTTTCCGGTCACCTAAGGACGTGTTCTAATGGAGGAAGGCCTACCTTTTGGAATTTATCGCAAACGGTGCGCCGATAGATACGACAAAACAATTCAGCCCAAACTTGGGTTACCAAGTAAAATAACATTTCTCTTGCCATGGTAAGGGCGCGAAAATTGTTGCATCGGAAGGTAGATGACAGCCATCCAACAAAATGTAAGCGAACCGGTCAGTGATGAACTGGCGCTGGTTCAGGCCGCCAAGGGCGGCGATGTAAGCTCCTTCGAGGAACTGGTCCGGCGCTATGACCGGAACGTGTTTCGCATCGCGCAGCACATCACGCAAAACCGCGAAGACGCGGAAGATGTGGTGCAGGATGCCTTCCTCAAGGCTTACACGAATCTAGCCCAGTTCCAGGGTCAATCGAAGTTCTACACCTGGCTGGTGCGCATCGCGGTCAACGAAGCGCTGATGAAGTTGCGCCGTCGTCGGCCCGAGCGCATGGTATCGCTCGACGAAGAAGTTAAGACCGAAGAAGACTCGGTGCCGCGGGAAGTCGCGGATTGGAGTCCGAATCCGGAGCAGCAGTACAATCAGGCCGAATTGAAGGAAATCCTGAGCAAGACGATTCAGGGCCTTCCTCCGAGCTTTCGTACGGTGTTTGTGCTGCGGGACGTTGAAGGGCTTTCGACCGAAGAGACAGCCGACGCGCTCGACCTCAGTATCCCTGCGGTCAAATCGCGGCTGCTGCGGGCCCGGTTGCAGTTGCGGGAGCGGCTCAGCCGTTACTTCCAGAAACGCGAAAACGGAGATGGCAAACAGTGAAGTGCGCTGAATTCCTGCAGGAACTAACCAACTACCTGGACGGCGTCCTTGATGATCGCACAAAGGCTGAACTAGAGGACCATCTCGCTTGGTGCCACAACTGCTACGTAGTCTGCGACACCACCAAAAAAACCATCGAGATTTACCGCGATTCCCAGCTCTACGAGCTTCCCGACGACCTGCGCAACCGCCTGCGTTCCGCCATCGTGGCCAAGTGCGAGGCCCACAAAAAGACTGGCCCGCGCGAAGCCTGATCCCGAACCCAAAACTATTTGTTTAATGGAGGACGGGCGTCCCCGCCCGTCTTTTTTGTGTGGGCGCGAGCGCCCTCGCTCGTGCGGCAGCGTTTCGAGCGATTCAGCGCGAGCGCGGACGCTCGCGCTCACCTTGCAAGGGCCGCTGCCTGACGGGCGAGGACGCCCGTCCTCCACCCACTCGAATCTTTTCCGGCAGGCTTGAATCAAATAATTAACGGTTAAGCGGCTCGATTTAGCAGCCGTTGGGGAGGCAACATGATCGCGGAATTATTCGATTCTTTCTTCGGTTGCAAACACTCTCATTACAGTTTTCCCATCTCGGTTAAGCCTGCTCTGCGTCGTAATGCCGCAGCCAAATTGACCGGGACGTACGTCGCCTGCCTGGACTGTGGTAAGGAATTTCCCTACGACTGGCAGGACATGAGGGTTATCACTTCATCGGCGGAGCAGCGCAGCCACATGGCTGCAGTAACTACCAAAGCAGCCGCCTGAACGAAAGTCACGTTTCATAAAAAGAGCCGCGAGTTTATCGCGGCTTTTTTGTTTGTGGCGCTCACGCCCTGCTCGTGCGGAATCGTTCGAGACTCTGCTCGCACGAGCGAGGACGCTCGCGCCCACATTTTTTTAGTTGCTGTTATCGTCCCGGCGTTTCAGCGTGGGCCGATCGTCATCCGTGCTTCCCTTGTCGTCGCTGCCATTCTTGTCGGTAGCGGAGGTGCGCCGCAAGGTGGGCTTGTTCTTGTCTTCCTTCTTGTCCAGAATCTTGTGACGGTTTTCGATCGCCGCGAGTCGTCCTTTGACATCGTCGAACTCCGACGTCGAAACGGTGTACTGAGCCCGTGCCGGCAAAATGGTGGCAATTTCCTCCTGAGACTTGGCAATCCGGTCTGGAGTCTGAGGATGGGTTGAAAATGCCTTCGCCAGACTTCCCGGCTTCTTCTTTTCCTGTGCCTGCACTTTTTCGAAGAAGCTGATGAAAGCCTGCGGATCATAACCAGACTTGTACATGTACTGCAGTCCCAGATAATCGGCCTCGGCTTCGAAGCCGCGCGAGAAGTGCAGGAAGGTCAGGGGAAGCGCCAAACCTGCGGCCTGGTAGCCGGCATAGCCGATCGCCCCGCCGACAAAGATCAGGGGAATCGAAGCCATCTGCATCAGGTTGCCGCGGGTATTTTCGCGGGCGGCATGGCAGGCGGCGACATGGGCGATTTCATGCGCCATTACGCCGGCAAGTTCCGCCTCTTCGTCCGCCGCCAGGATAAGCCCTGAATTCACATAGAAGAAGCCACCCGGCAAAGCGAAGGCATTGATATCGTCAGAATCGATCACCTTGATGGTAAAAGGAACCTGCGCGTCGGAGTTGCGCACCAGGTTCTGTCCCACACGGTTCACGTATTCCGTAATCACCGGGTCCTGGATCAGCTTGACGCTGGATTCCACCTGCTGGGCGTAGGTTTTGCCCATGGCGATCTGCTTCTCTACGCCGTACCAGTTGCCCATGCCGGTCTTGCAGCCCACGTTGCGGTTGCCGACGGCATCGACGTCCGCCCGGCCGCCCTCGTGTTTCACCTTGTCGGGATCAGCGGGATCCGCAGGCACCGGCCCGGTAGTCGGCTTGGTGCCGCTCTCGGGAGCGCCCGAACCTTTGGGAATGGTAGCGCCGGGATCGGTGGGAACGGGTGAACCCTGGGTTTGTGCCCAGCTTCTGGGCGACGCGTAACTTAGCGTTAACAACACGGCCGACAGTGCTAAGAGCCGTAACTTCATGATGGACTCCTGTATTCCGTCCCGCCCGAGGTGCTCTGTGGTTGATTATACGCCCGGCCGGAAACACCAATTCCCTCAATTGCTGTATTAAGTTGGACGCACGAATCGGCAGTTAGGTTACCTGAGGCAGCCGCAGGAGCCAACTTCGACGGCCCGCTGGAAGCTAGGGCGGACGCGATCGCTTATCTCCTGAAGTGCAGCCAGTCGTGCCGCAAACTTGCGATCAAGAGCGGAAAGATTTACGCCTTCGGAACGATGTCAAATTCAACCCGCAGTTCATCTTTCACTTTCACCGTGCCGCCGCCCACAGTGATGGGTTGTATCCCGAAGTCTGACTGTTTCAGCTGCGCCGAACCCTTGAAGTGTCCGTCCTGCTTCTGCACCTCGAACTTCACCGCGCGGGTCTGTCCGTGCAGCGCCAGTTCTCCGGTCACGGTGAAGCGGCCCTGGCCGGCGGATTCGATGCCGCGCGAACGAAAATGTATTTCCGGAAACTGGCCGGTATCGAGCACTTTCGGGCCGAGCATGGTCTCCTGCACCTGGGCGCGGTCTTTCTCCGACACGTCTTTGTCGACGACTCGCATCTGGCGCGCGTCCACGCTCAGCTCAACCGACCGATTGGTCTCATCCAGACTCCCTTTCTGGATTGGCGCGCTGATTTCGTGTTCATGGCCGAGGGCCGAAAACAACCCGGTTTTGAATACTCGTACCGTCAGCGTTGACTTCTGAACGTCGATCTCCCCGGACGAAGCCTGCGCGTTTCCAAGCATTGCAGTCAGGAGAATCGTAGAAACACAAAGCCAATTGCGCGGGTGAGCGGCAATCATGTCAACCTCGAAAATTTGATGGGACCAGGCCGTGCCCTCGTCCTTGCCCGAGACTTGGTGGAATCTTGTTCACTAGGATGCGCCCTGCGGGATCAAGCAAACCAAATTTTGTTCAAATCGGCACACTCCGCTCAGGATGACAGCGCAGCGTGGCCGCCTCTTGAGCTAAGCCTCCTGGAAATTTCTGTCTTTCTGCGTCAGTCCCAGAAGTTCTATCGTTCTGAACTGATCACCAAAGTTCTGTCATCCTGAGCGGAGAGATTGCATCGCGAAGCGAAGCAATCTCGCAGTCGAAGGACCTCTACTCTTCCCAACCCAGCTACCCGCACAGTCCATCTGAACATTCTCGCTGCCCCGCCACAGTCGTTGAAGCTCCAGCAGTCCTTCGACTCCGTGGGCCGATTCGCAAGCGAATCGGCCCACTGCGCTCAGGATGACAAAGGACGATGACAAATCAGGAGGAAACTTCCGCTCCCCAGCTCCGAGAAATATTCGAATAAAGAGCACCGGCGCAAATCGCCGACACCGCCAGCAGCACCGCGCCTTCCCAGAAAGGGCCGATCAGCACGTGCCCCAAGCCAAACAATGCCAGATAAACCATCAGACATCCCAGCACCCAGGAAAGCAGGTTGCTTCCCAGATCCCGTGTTTCTGGTACCTCGGGAGCGAGGCGGGCGATATCCTTCCAGCCGGTAATCTGCGGCCTGACGCTGCGATAAAACTTCAGCAGCACCGCCTCCGGTTCCGGCTTTGTCAGGTAAGTTACGACCAGCCAGACCAGCGTCGTGGCTACGGTTGTGGTCAGCGCCGTCTTGGCGAAAACTACCGGGTTGGTTCCGGAAAAAGGCTCAGTCCAGCGTAGCCAGATGGTGACCGCCAGCGCCGTTGCCATCGCCGAGATTTCACTCCACGCATTGATGCGCCACCAGTACCAGCGCAGCAGGTACACGCCGCCGGTGCCCGCGCCTACTTCGAGGACAACCTGCCATCCCGAACGAATGTCGGAGAGCAGGACCGAGATTCCAGCCGACGCGATGACCAGCAGCACTGTCGCCAGACGCGAGATCAGCACGTAATGCTTGTCGTCGGCATTGCGTTTGATGAAGCGGCGATAGAAATCCGATACCAGATAGGAAGCTCCCCAGTTCAGCTGGGTCGCGATCGTGGACATGAAGGCCGCCATGAAGCCGGCGATGACGATGCCGCGCAAGGCTGGCGGCACATGCTGGCTTACGATGAGCATGTATCCGGTTTCGGGATGTTCCAGATGCGGATACAGTACTACCGCTGCCAGCGCGGTGAGAATCCACGGCCAGGGCCGCAAGGCGTAATGGGCGACGTTGAACCACAACACCGCAAGCAGGCCGTTCTTTTCATCTTTCGCGCTGAAGATGCGTTGCGCGATGTAGCCTCCGCCACCCGGCTCCGCACCTGGATACCAAAAGGCCCACCACTGCAATCCGATGTTCACCACAAACGTGATGACCGGAAGCAGCCACAATCCTTCCTGCGAAAACGGACGGGAAAAATCAGGAAAGAACGATGTGGCATCGCCCGCTCCCGGTCCGGCCGCAGTCCGCATTTCCGCCAGCCGGGTCAACAGCGCGTGCATTCCGCCCGCCGCGGCCACCGCGTAGCAGGCCACACCAATCACGATCGCCATCTTGAGCGCGAACTGAAACAGATCGGTCCAGAGCACGCCCCAGAGCCCGCCCAGCGCCACGTAGAGACCGGTGAACGGAATCAGAAACAGAACACAGATTGCCAAAGCGTTACGATCACTCACGCCCAGAGTGACGGCAACAATGCTGGTCATGGCCTTGGTGACCCAGCCCAGAATCAGGCAGTTCATCAGCAGCCCCAGGTAAATCGCCCGGAAGCCGCGCAGAAAAGCCGCCGGCTTTCCGGAGTAGCGCATTTCGGCGAACTGCACATCGGTCAGAAGGCCGGAACGGCGCCAGAGACGGGCAAATAGAAACACCGTCATCATTCCGGAAAGCAGGAAAGCCCACCACAGCCAGTTCCCGGCAATCCCCTGGGTGTAAACCAGTCCGGTGACCACCAGCGGAGTGTCCGCGGCGAAGGTGGTGGCCACCATTGAAGTGCCGGCCAGCCACCAGGAAACGTTGCGTCCCGAGACAAAGTAATCGTCCACGCTCTTGCCCGAGCGTGAGCGGAAATAAAGACCCAGCGCCAAAGTGATGCCGAGGTAAAGAACGATGGCGGTCCAATCGAGGAGGGTGAAGTTCATGGCGGGAAAGAATACATCAGGTTTGCCAGGTTCTGACAAGAAAGTGTTATATAGCGGTTTCGCTGGTCTCGAAGGCGCCAAATCAGCACGGCCATATAACTGAAGCCGGCTACTGTCCGGATGCCGGCGCTGCCTCCGCACCGCCATTCAGATAAAGTTCGGCTACGTGCTCCGCGATTTTTCCGGGGTCGGCGCCGGCAAGATTGGAAAGGACCACTACCGTGAGTTTGTCGTCTACGTAGCGTGAAATCTGCGTTTCGAAACCCTGCCAGGAGCCGCCATGACCGATCATCTTGTGTCCGTGTTCGCTCTTGATGTCCCAGCCAAATCCATAGTGTCCGGAATTAGGATCGCCGTTGTTAAGCTTGGCAACCGTCCACATCTGTTCCAGGCTGGAGCGCTTGAGCAGCTTCTCGGTGTATAAGGCAGCGTCCCACTTGGCCAAATCGAGAATCGAAAAATACAAACTGCCATCCGCGGTGGTATTCAAAACCGGCGAAACCCATTCCTGATTTTTCAATTCGCCCTTCACCAGGCGATAGCCATTTGCCCGATTGGGAATGATGTCGGCTTCGCTGATGATTCGGGTGGTCTGCATTCCCAGCGGCTTGAAGATGCGCTCCTGCAGCACGTCACCATAGAAAGTGCCGGTCACGCGGTGAATCAGAATTCCCAACGTCAGGTATCCGAGATTGCTGTAGCTCCATTTAGTTCCCGGCGGAAATGCCAGGGGAACCGCCTCCACAACTTTGAGAAGCTCGGCCTCGTTCCGGTCTTTGCGAAAGTCAAAATCCTTGGGATAGTCGGTGAACCCGGCGGTGTGGCTCAGGAGATGACGAACCGTGACCGGCTTCCAACTGGCGGGAGCGTCCGGAAAGTATTTTGTGATCGAGTCATCCAGCTTGATCTTCCCTTCTTCGACCAGCATCATGACCGCGGTGGCGGTGAACTGCTTGCCCATGGAGCCCGACTGAAAAACCGTCTCGGGCTTGACCGGCACCTGGAGCTCGACATTCGAAAGGCCGAAACCCTGTGCCCGTATGATCTTCCCGCTCCGTGACACCAGTACGGCAACCCCAGGAATGTGTTGCCGCGCTATCTCGGCGCTGACATATCTCCCGACCGCGTCGGATTCCGAAGTCTGGCACAACCCCCTGCCGGCAAGGATCAGGACGACAACCAGAAGACGTGCAAAACAATTCACTGGACCTCCGCTGTTCTGCCCACAGCCGCGAAGCGGCAAATGAATTCTGTGAAATCTGTAAAGAAATCGACTAAAAGAAGGACGTCATGCTGAGCGCAGCGAAGCATCCAGCGTGGAGTACATCGGACGCTGAACTCTGAGAGATTGGTTGCAGAACACGAGCGCTAGCCCGAATACACCAGTTCCACCACCGTGCAATCGTCGTTCAGAGGAGTTCCACCGCAGAAGTTGGCGACAGCGGCAAAGATATCTTCGAGGGTCGCGCTCTTGGCCGCCACCGCTTCCAGGCGTGAATCCTCGAAAAAATCACCGCGCGCATTCTCTGCTTCAGTGACGCCGTCAGTTACCAGGATCAGGCGGTCGCCGGCATGCAGGCTGCACGTGGTCGCTTTCATAGGTCGCATCGCCAAGCAAGCCAACCGGCAGGTTGCCGTGCGGCGGCCGGATCACTTCCTTGTTGCACACCAGCAGCGGAGGCACGTGTCCGCAATTGACGTATTCCAGTTCTCCGTCGCGGCGGATGCGGGCGATGATCAGGGTGGCGTATTTTTCACCGATATGTTTGTGAGTAAAAAAACGGTTGGCGGCGACCACGATATCAATCAGCGGCATTCCTGCGGTCAGTTGCGAATAAATCATGCCCTGAAGGGTGGAAGCCAGCAACGCCGCCGAGACTCCCTTCCCGCTGACGTCGGCCAGAACCACCGCCAGCCCCTCATCGGTATTGACCGCGTCAAAGAAGTCTCCGCCGATTTCCTTACAAGACAGGTTCCGGCCACGGAGAGTGGCGAAGGGTACTTCAGGAATCGTAACCGCCATCAGCCGCTGCTGAATCGAGGCTGCAATCGAAAGTTCTTGTTGATACCTGCGAGACGCTTCTTCGGCCTGCACCAGGCGGGCGTTCTCGATCAGCGAAGCGGCTTCAGTCGCGATCGCGCGCAGAATATCGTTGCTGACGCTGGATATATCGCGCGAGGCGAAGCGCGAGTCCACATACAGAGCTCCCATGACCTCGGCCGACCCTTCGTTGGCGGCTTGCGCCTCCCGCGTGGTCTGCACCTGGGGCTTGCGCAGCGGAATGCAGATCACGGTGCGGAGATCGTAGGCCACAATGCTTTGCCGGCCGGCGAGATCGAGCGACTGGCTGGTATCCGTGATCACAAACTCTGAATTCGACTTCACGCCTTCATCAAGAATGGAATGCGAAATGGTGGTGTCGTCGAGCAGGGGCTCGCCCTTCGAATTGCGGCCGGCAGCCAGACGTAACTTGTTCTCTTCGTCCCGCATGAAGACGTAGCCGCGCTCCGCTCGCGTAAGTTTCAGCGTAGCGTCAAGCAGGGTGACCAGAATTTCATCCAGCACGCCGGCGGTATTCAGCTTGCGCGCCGCGTCGAGAAAGAGTGTGAGCTTTTCCAGATCGGTGGCGTCAGTCGAAATCTGTATGCCGGAAATCTGGCTCAGGAACTCCCGCGCCGTATTGGAGCTGGCATGATGGGGATGGAAGATGACATAAGAAACATCGCGTACCCCGAACTCCACGCGATCATTTCGTTCCAGAGTTTTGCGCTGCACCCTTTCGCCGTTGACGAAAGTTCCGTGCTTGCTGCCCTGGTCGACGACGCAGAATTGCCCGTCTTCAGAGGTGATCAAAGCGTGGTCGCGAGAAACGCGAGGATCCGCAATCACCAGGTCTTTATCAACCTTGCGGCCCACGGTAAACGGCGTGTGGTCCAGGTTGATGGTGCGCTGGTCGTTTCCCTGCACGAAAACCAGAGTTGGAAAAACTCCCGACCCTGGGGATGAAACCGGGCCCGTTATAGGTTGAAATGCCATTTGGCGCTGGCCTGCTCGCAGTACATCTAAACGCCCGATTCCGGCAGGCAGGGGATCGGGTGCGCTCTCTAAAATTTTACTGGTCGGCCTTGCGCAAGCTCATAGTCCAACGGCTAAGCGGCTTGGACACCCAGCGCGGTTAAAGCTTCCTTCTCGGTGTCGAATACCTCAAACACCGTGGCCAGCTTGGTAATTTGCAGCACGTCCCGCAGACGTTGTCCCAAACCAGTGAGTTTGATGTCGGCTCCGGTACCGCGCGCGGAGGAATAAACTCCGACCAGCGTTCCCAGGCCGCCACTATCGATATATGTGACGCCGGCAAGGTTCAATACCAGGCGGGGAGTTTCGCTTAAAGCCTCTTTAAGGAAATCGCGTAATGCGGTGGCCTCATCTCCAAACATAATGCGGCCCTGAGCCGAGATTACCGTAACCCCATCCACCCGGCGTTTCTCGATTTTCAGCTCCATGTTGCCCTCCGAAATAGTTCCCGTGGCCGCAGCGTTGGAGAAGACTAACCCGTGATTGCCGCCCAATGCAAGGCCGACGCTAGCTGGAGCATCAATGGTTTCCGGAACGAGGTTGCCAATCGCGTGAGGCTTCCCCTCAATGATTAGCCTGCTTTCGGCAAGGGTGCCGGCGGTGGAGGCTTCAATCTCTCAATGGCATAAACCGTCAACAAACCCAGAACCACGATAGGGGTAAGCAGCAGGTGCCGCAGCGGCGCCGACCAGGCTTGCTGCACCGTCTCAGGGGGCAGAAACAGCGAGGCCAGCATCAATCCACATGCGGCCAGCGCAGGCAAGAAGAGGACCAGAGTGCTGGCCGCGAGGGCGGCTCGAGTTCGCAGGTTGCGCTTCCACAGAGTTCGTCCTTGGCCGGCGATCAGAAATATGCCGGGAAGAAGAAGCACGTGATTATAGGGCGCGATGGTTGGCGCGATCAGGACGGTTACCGCCAGCAGCAGAGCCAGCAGCGTACTGAACTCGATGGAACCCTGCTCGACGCGTCGCAACCGCCAACCCAGCACAGCGAACGAAACGATCGCAAGCGCCACAATGACTTTTCCCAGCCATGGAAACAGCAACACTTCCATCAGTGAACTGGCACCTCCGGTGTACTGGCGGTAAGCGGCAAGGCCATCGCGGAATCGGCCCATCCAGCCGGGCAGCAAAAATTCAGAGGCCGCCAGAAGCACCGCCATCGTAACTGCAAAGCTCCAGACGAAACTTCCCCGCCGGCGCCAATCTCCGGTCGCCCATACCGTCAACCACGCCGCCATCGGCAGCGCCAGCTGCGGCTTTATCATCGCCAGGGCAAGCAGGATTCCGGACAGCGAGAAGTATCCCGCCACCAGCGCAGCTGCGGATCCGGCCATGATTACATTCACCATCAATGACAGCTGTTGCAACTTGATTCCCTGCACCACCGCAAAGCTGCCCAGAGTCAGAATGCCAAGTACTGCGACAACCGCTGCCGACGGACGCCACCGTACCGCGCGCAACCATAAGGGAATGCTGACCAGCGTTGACAGCACAAACAACCAGCGAAATATCGTTTCCACCAGCGGAAAAGGCAGGGTCACCGTAGGCGCCAGGAAAAACACTACATATAAGGGATAGGCGAATCGCTGCTGATCTTTGGGATCGTCGGGGAGGTTCGGGTCGAGTGGCCGGCCGTAGTATCCAGTCTGTATTTCGCGGGTGATCTCCGGGCTATAGGGATCGCGATGGTGCAGCAGCAACTCGCGCGCCCCCAGCCAGCGCGGATAAAGATCGGAAAGATTGCCGCGCGGGCGTCCGTGAGCTGCGGCCTCCCTGCGCTGGAACGGGGCGAGAACCTCGTCCACGTAAAACCACATGCTTGCGGTTAACAGCAGCGCCAACAGCAATCCGAAACTGAGATTTTTGGACAAAGCGCGCGGAACCGAAAACGCTCTATGTTACAACGTTACAACCCATGCAGGCCGCACCCTCGACAAGATTTCGCGTAACCATTGCGGTGGCCATCGGGCTTGCGACCGGTGTGTTTTGCTGGCTTCTTTTAGCTCACCTGAAACAGGGAGCCGGAGACTTCCGTTGGGCAATCGATGCGGCTCAATCGCTTCTCGCATCCCAAAATCCTTATGCCGAGCCGCAGCAACTCTATCCCCTCCCAGCGGCGGTTTTCGGTTTGCCCTTTGTCAAACTGGCTCGAGAGATGTCCGCGGGGATTTTTTTCGGAGTCAGCTCCGGACTTCTGGCTTTCGGACTCACCCGCGACGGCTACCGGCGGCTTTTGGTTTTCCTGGCTTATCCATACTGGGCATGTCTGCTGGCAGCACAGTGGGGTCCCCTGATTATGGCGAGCACATTCTTTCCCATCCTTTTGCCCGCCACTCTCGCGAAACCACAAACCGGTATACCGGTCGCCCTCACCCACATGACGCGACGCGGGCTGATCGCCTGTCTGGTGACCACCGTAATTACATTTCTGTGGATGCCGAACTGGCTGGGCTTGTGGATCCAGCAGCTAGGAAAGTACGAGCATTTTTTCCCTCTTCTGATTTTGCCCGGTCCGCTCCTGGCACTTGCACTGTTACGTTACCGCAATACGGATGCGCGCCTTTTCATGCTTACGGCGCTACTTCCTCAGCGCTGGTTCTATGACCCGTTCATCTTGTGGTTGATCCCGAAAAGCCGAAGGGAAATCGTGTGGACCGTGTTTTGCAGTTGGGGAGCCGGGATCTGGCGCTGGTATCACATTCCTCACAGCCTTACAGATGTTGCTCGAACTACGATTGTGTTTCTCTACTTGCCGATTCTGCTGGTGCTGCTGATGCGCCCGGTTCGTCCCACAGAGAGCGCATGAGACCGAGCAAACCCACAAACAGAATAATCAGAACGATGGCCAACAGTCGCAGTTGGATATAGAGCAGACTCAGTATGAGGTAGAGCGGACTGAAAAATAAAATCGCTATGCAGGAAAACAGAACCGCTTTCGTCCCGGGTGCCACCGCCGGTTTCGACAACAACACATTGAGCGTCAGCGCCAGCGCCAGAAACAGCAGGCTCAGATCGTGGGGAAAAATATAGTAACTGAGCAGCACGGTTCCGACCTGGCCGAGAGCCACCATTCCCTGACGTTGCCGGGAGTCCGCCCAATCGGTCTTACTTGATGCCCACATCATGATGAGGAACACGATAACCGACAGTGTCAGGTTCAGCGCGAGTCCGACTGTGGGATTCGCGGCTGGCACCAACCCAGACATCAGACCTCGCAGGTTCACCATCAATCCGGGGCGCGACAGCGAAACAAAACGAAGTTCGTGCTCGCTGGCCCATACATACTTCGGATACTGAAGCAAGCCTTTCCAGCCGGTGATGACAAGACTCACAAGACCCAGCGCGACGCCGGTCGAGACGAAAGCCGCGATGAATTTTTTTTTCCGCCACAACAAAAGCGCAAACGGAGCGACCAGATGGTACTTGAAGATGCCTGGAGCGAGAAAAATCCCTGAGGCAACTTTCGCGCCGCCTGCCAGACTCGAATATGCCAGGCAGTAGAGGAACAGCAGAAGGATCGAATCCTGCCCCTGGATCAGCGTGCGATAAACCGGATAGAAGGCGAACAGAGCCAGCAGCCAAAGAAACAAAGGCAGTCGCCCTAAGGCATGGAGATGGGGACGAAGAAGAAATGGTATGGAAACAATGAGCGCCACATTGATGATCATCCAGACTGCATAGGCTTGGAGATAAGAGAGATGTGCGAGCGGAACGAATGGCAATGCCTCGAATGGTGGATGGATGTACGGAAGCGTCCCACGCGCCAGCACTGCCTGCGGCGCGAAGGAGCGTTGCACCGAATCCTGCAAGGATTCATCGTAAAGTCGAGTACCGTTTCCTGCGGCGACGATGCGTCCAGCAGTATAGAAGACGCTGAAGTCAGGAAATCCCTGGCGGATGGCTTCGGTGGCCCCCTTCAGAGCCCAGACCTGCAAAGCGATCATGGCGGCGAAACAAAGGGCGAGTTTGGTTTGAAGTTTTTTTGAAAGCATGATTTCGCGAAAATGACTTCGCCGAAAATGACCTGTCGCCGCTGGTGAGAGTACATGAATCCACCCGGCTATGGGTACCGCCATAGCCTCTGAATTCATCGTTAAGAAGCAAGCGCCGCTATGAATTAAGCTGTCCCGTGCCGACCAGCGTACTCTCAAACGAACAATGATCGAGATTCTTGCAACTCGCCGGATCTTCGTTGCCATCCTCGCGCTTGGCTTGTTTACCATGGCCGCCCGCGGAATGGCCGATCCCGACGCATGGTGGCACCTTCGCACCGGCCAGTTGATGCTCCAGAATCACGCCTTCTTCCACACGGATCCGTATTCTTTCACCCGCTTCGGTCAGCCCTGGATCAACCACGAGTGGCTGTCGCAAATCATTATGTTTGCCGTGTACCGGGTGGCGGGATTCGGAGGATTGATTGTTGCCTTCGCGGTCGTCATTGCAGCGAGCTTGTTCCTGGTTTACCTGCGTTCCCGCGGGCGCCCGTACGTTGCGGGGGTGATTACGCTTTGGGGCGCGCTGGCTTCGGCTTCGACCTGGGGCGTTCGTCCGCAAATGTTTTCCCTTCTTCTGGCCAGCATCTTTCTGGTTTTGCTCGAAGCGTCCGAGGTCCGTTACAGGCTTTTGTGGTGGACCGTCCCCTTGATGCTCTTGTGGGTAAACCTTCATGCCGGCTATCCGATTGGCCTGGCCCTGATCGCACTCTTTCTCGCGGGAGAAGCACTCGAAGCAGCCCTCCGCGAGGAACCCTGGCAGCGTACGCGGCCTCGGCTCAAATTACTGGGCATGGTGTTCGTAGCCTGTCTGGCGGTGGTGCCGCTTAATCCGAACGGTTTCCGAATCTACTCTTACCCCTTCCAGACACTCAGATCCGCGGCCATGTCCCGGTTCATCCATGAGTGGTTTTCGCCGGACTTTCACGATCTGACTTATTTACCTCTCTTGCTCATCTTGCTGGCGCTCATCGCCGGACTCGCGATCTCTCCCCATCGCCCGCGGCTTCGCAACCTGGTTCTTCTGCTGGTCGCGATTCCGGCTGCGCTCAGATCGGTCCGGCATATTCCTATTCTGATTCTGGTATTGGTTCCCATCCTGGCGGAACTCGTCCAAGCCTGCCTGGAGCGCTGGAACGCGGCTCAGTGGTTTGAAAGACCTGTGGAACGTCCAACCGGCCGCATCCTCTTCGTAAATCTGATTCTGCTGTCCGGATTTTTGATTTTCGCGGTTATGCGGGTGGACTATGTGGTGAAGCGTCAGGGCGAGACCGAAGCCAGACACTTCCCCATGGGTGCGGCTGCCTTCCTCGCCGAACAACGGTATTGCAGGCCCCATGCTGAATCACTACAACTGGGGCGGGTACTTTATCTGGAAACTCTATCCCGAATACCTTGTTTTCATGGATGGGCGCGCGGACGTCTACGGGGACGTGATGATGAATGATTTCGACTCTATCTATCACCTGACCGGCGATTGGAAGAGTCATTTGGGGAGGTATGGCATCCGCACTGTGGTCCTGCCGCCTGACGCTCCCTTGGTGGTCGCGCTCCGCGCCAGCTTGTCCTGGAAGCAGATCTACGCCGATACGGACGCCGTGGTTTTGACTCGAACTCCTTAGCTCTATCAGCTGTGAACCAGATTTATAATCCCAATAATGAAGTTTCTTTCGCAAGTCATTGATGGATGGCACTTAATGTGAGTCTGGCTCGATGTGGGCGCGGGCTCCTCGCTCGTGCGAAAGCGCCACCGGCTTAGAATCGGATGGTTTGAACTTCACTGGCATGCAGGACCTTCGACCTCCGACCTCAGAAATTGTCGCCGCACGGGCGAGGCGTTCGCGCCCACATCGAGCCTCAGTTTCCTCCCATCCTGGCGGGAAATACATTGTTGGCAAAGAAGCGCCAAAGCGTAAGAAATTGTCGCTAACCACCTTGTAAGGAGGGTATTATGGACTTGCGGGGACACGGCCTGCTTGGGGCCGCGTAAACCACCGATTCCGACAAGTAAATAAAGGGCTTCCCCTTTAGGGAGGCTGTAAGAGCTAGGGCAAGGGCGAGAAGGCTTACACGTTTTGGTATCCAACAGGAGGGCAACTAAATGCGAGCGAAACTATTGAATTTATGGCGGCAGGAAGAAGGTCAGGACATCGCTGAATACGCGGTCATGCTGGCTGTCATCCTGGTAATCGTGGTTGGGACCATCCGGCTGATCGGTACCAACGCAAACAACGTTTTCTCTTCGGTCGCCAGCTCGATCCAGTAGCACAGGTTTAGCGCAGCCTCCCGGGACAACGTTGGGGTTGGTCCTGAGGCAGCGTTTGTGTCTGGCGAGGTATGCCCCGCCGCCAGATTTCATGGCGGCTCCTTTTCTTTCTTAAGAACAGCCCGGTGAACCGGATAGCTGGTAACAATATCTATCGTAGAGTCCGAGTTGGGCAGTCGCGTGTGCGCCGCCATTCTCGTGGATGGTTCTGCCTCCAGGCGCCACGTCTCGACTCTGAGGAGTTGGCATGAATCGCACTCGACTTTTGTTGATCGGCTTTGTGGCTCTCGCCCTCGGGGCAATTGTCAGCTATACCGTCTATCGCACGCTGCAGACACGCGGCGGTCGTGATGCGGCGCCGGGCGTCGAAATCGTGGTGGCGGCCAATGACATTCCGGTGGGCGCCAAGGTAGGAGAGAGCGATATAAAGATGGTTCGCTTCCCTGCCGCGGACCTCCCCGCCAACGTGTTTCATCTGAAAACCTCAGTCGTCGGACGGGGAGCGATCCTGCCCATCTCAAAAGGCGAGTTCTTCCTGTCCAACAAGCTGGCGGGAGAAAATGCTGGATCGGGTATGCAATCGCTGATCCCGCCTGGCATGCGGGCGGTTTCGGTCCGGGTAAACGAAGTCATCGGCGTTGCCGGATTTGTCGTGCCGGGAACCCGCGTCGACGTATTGCTCACCGGCAATCCTTCCGGGGCCCCGGAGCAGCAGACTACAACCGTCCTGGAGAACGTGGCTGTGATCGCCACCGGCCAGAAGCTGGAACGCAATACCGCCGGAGAACCGCAGGTGACGCCGGTCATCACCCTGCTGGTTTCTCCCGATGACGCGCAGAAACTGACTCTCGCCACCACCCAGGGAAAGATTCAGCTGGCTTTGCGCAACCCGCTCGACACTCAACAGCGGGAAATCGCCTCGGTAAGCACCGGTTCGTTGTATAGAGGCATGCCGGTGCCGACAGTAGTAGCCGCACGGGCCAAGACCACCCGGCATGCAGTGGCCAAGCCTCCAACCACGACCCTTCCGTCGGCTTACTCGATACAGGTGATCAAAGGCACAAAAACCACCGAAACCAAGTTCTAGGTCAGTCTCGCAGCGAAGTCCGAACACCGAGGAAGAAGACATGTCGATCCGCTCCCGCAGTTGGGAGAATTGCAAAGTGAAACCGGTCCTGGCACTTCGCTGGGCAGTATTTCCGTTATTGATGATTGCGGTGTGCGGCCTGGCTGTTTGTCAGGACCAGCCGGCTCCTCCGCCGGCGCCGGCGCCGTCACAAGCCACCCCTGCGCAGACTCCGGACTCTCAGCCTGGCGGTCCCGAGGCCAGCTCGCAAGCGCCTCAGGCGGCCGCTCAGGGCGCCGCCCCCCTGCGTGTGATGGTTGGCAAGTCGCTGCTGATCAACACCACCGAGCGGCTCCGTCGTGTTTCCGTTACCGACGACGCAATTGCCGATGCTCTGGTAGTCACGCCCACTCAAATCCTGGTGCATGGACGCGCCGCCGGCGAGGTTTCCCTGCTGATCTGGGATGAGTTGGAACGTTCCCGCAGCTTCGACCTGCGCGTCGATGTCGATGTCAGCGCCGCATCAGACGAAGAAAGACGTGTATTCCCGGACGAACAGATCAACGTTTCGCCGTCAAGGTCCGCCATCGTCCTTTCCGGACACGTCTCTACCGAAGACGTTTCGAAGCGCGCCGGAATGATCGCGGAGGCCTACTCGCAAAAACGTCGTCAACGTGCTCACCTTCGGACCGGTGGGGGCCCAGGAAGTGTTGCTCGAAGTGAAGTTCGCCGAGGTCGATCGCTCGGTCATCACTCAGCTGGGAATCAATATTTTCATGCCCGGGTTGGGCAACACCATTGCGACCAGCCAGACCGGCCAGTTTGGTTCCGTCCAGATTCACAACACCGCTACCACCACCCAGACCACCGGCAACACCAGCACGACCACCACCACTGCGACCCCGCCCACCACTACGATTTCCGACTTCCTCAACCTGTTCGTGGCCCGCACCGACATCAATATCGGCGCAGTGATCAAAGCACTGCAGCAGAAAAATCTATTGCAGATTCTGGCCGAGCCCAACCTGATCGCGGTGAACGGTAAGGAAGCCAGCTTTCTGGCCGGTGGCGAATTTCCTTTTCCCATCGTGCAGCCCGGGCAAGGTTTCACTGCGGTGACGATCTCGTTCAAGGAATTTGGAGTGCAGTTGAAGTTCACCCCGGTGATCATGCCGAACGGAAACATCCATCTGAAGGTAGCGCCATCAGTCAGCGCCCTGGATTTTGCCAACGCCCTTACCATCTCCGGTTTCACCGTGCCCGCGTTGAGTACACGAAAGGCGGAAACCGAATTCGAATTGCAGGACGGCCAGAGTTTCGTAATTGCGGGATTGATCGACAACCGGGTCACCGACTTGTACAGCAAGATTCCGGGATTGGGCGACATCCCGATTCTGGGAAACTTTTTCAAGAGCAAAAGCGCACAACGAACTAATTCTGAACTGATGGTCTTATGCACGGCGCACCGCATCTCCGCCAGCACCCAGGCGCCGCCTTTGCCGGTCGCGCCCAAGCCGTTTATGGACAAGGAAAAATTTGACGGACGCAAGCCTTCGGGAGATACGAAGTAGGGCTGCATGCTTCAGTTCAGCCAACAATTGAAAAGAACGAGCCAGCAGGGGCCGGAAACAGGAAGACGATGTCCGAACTTTCAGTAGTAGTAATCGCCCAGGATAGTGAGCAGCGAGCCATGTTGCAGGTCCTGGTCGATGGAACCAGCGTTGCCCGCGTGGTGCATACCTGCACCAGTTATCCCGTAGTGGTTTCGGACCCGGTTTTGCGCCGGGTGCAGAGTGCCAATCCTCAGGTAGTACTGGTTGATGTCCCCACCGACAATCACACCTTGGCCCTGCGGGCCATTGAACTGATTCACCAGGAAGTACGCGACGCCGCCATCTTTGCCGTGGGCAGCATGAGCCAGCCGCAGGTGATTGTCAGTGCCATGCGCTCGGGGGCTCGCGAATTTGTCGAGCGTCCCACCACTACCACGGATCTTCTGGAAGCTTTCGTCCGCCTTTCGGCGGCGCAGCGGAAAGTGGATCGCGAGGGTCCGCGGGGAAAAGTATTTACCGTGGTCAACGCCAAGGGCGGCAGCGGCGCCACCACTACTGCGGTGAATCTTGCCTTGGCACTGCACTCGGCTCACGGCAATGTGGCTCTGGTCGACATTGCGCCTCTGGGCCATACCGCCCTGCACATGAACATGAAACCGCAGTTCACGGTGGCGGACGCGATACGCAATCTTCACCGCCTGGATAGTTCCCTGCTCGAAAGTTTCATGACCAGACATAGCGGCGGCTTGCAGTTGCTGGCCGGTCCGGCTACGCCGTTGCTGGTGGAGCCCGCGACCGCAGAATTTGCGCGGCTGTTCGACTTGCTGGTCGGGCATTTCCGCTACGTAGTGGTGGACGCATCGTCGCGGGTCGACGCCACCACTCGCCTGATCAGCAATCTCTCCGAAACCGTTCTCCTGGTTGCCCACGCCGACGTTGCCTCGTTGTGGAGCGCGACCCGGATTCAGCAATATCTCGGCGAAACCGGAAGCCGCGAGCGGGTCAGGCTGGTCCTGAACCGCTTTCGCAAGATTGCCGGCTTCAGCGAAGCCGATGCGGAAGCTGCGGCCGGAGCCAAACTTTTGTGGAAGATTCCCAACCAGTATGTTGCGGTCTCGGCGTGCCATTGATCGCGGGGTTCCGGTCATGCAGCAGGCTTTTAGCGAGATGGGCCGCTCTTTCGCCGGACTGGCGGCCAGTCTGACCGAGAATGATATCGATGTAAAGCGCAAGGCATGGTCGCTGTTCAAGACGGTCTAGGCGCGAATGAAGGGTTCGACAGAGATGTTAGGCTAGAGCATGGCGAATTTGCAGACTTTCGAGAGAACCGAGTACCAGCAGGTTAAGGCCGATCTCCACCGCAAGATTCTGGATCGTCTTGACCTGGAAAAATTGGGGCGTACCCCTAATGACGCGGCTCGCGAAGAAGTTCTGCTGCTGATTCGCAACACGGTGAACAGCGAGGCGGTGCCGCTTAGTTTTGCCGAACGTGAACGCCTGGCGCGCGAAATTCTGGACGAGATTTTCGGCCTCGGCCCGCTGGAGCCTTTGCTTAAAGATCCCACCGTCTCTGACATTCTGGTAAACCGCTACAACAAAGTTTACGTGGAGCGTAACGGAAAGCTCGAACCCACCGGCCTGAGCTTTAAGGACGACGCCCACCTGATGCAGATCATCGATCGCATCGTCTCCCGTATCGGCAGGCGTGTCGATGAATCCTCACCCATGGTCGATGCCCGTCTGGCGGATGGCTCCCGCGTGAATGCCATCATTCCACCGCTGGCCATCGACGGGCCTTGCCTTTCGATTCGCCGTTTCGGCCGCGATCCGGTCACCGCCCGCAACATGCTGGAGAATAAAACCCTGACCGAGCCCATGCTGGAGTTGTTGTCAGCCATGGTCAAAGGGCGGCTGAATTTCCTGATCTCGGGTGGAACCGGCGCCGGCAAGACCACGCTTTTGAATGTGCTCTCGGGCTACATTCCGAATTCGGATCGCATTGTCACCATAGAAGACGCGGCTGAATTGCAAATGAAGCAGGAGCATGTGGTTCGTCTGGAAACTCGCCCTCCTAACATTGAAGGTAAGGGCGCAGTACGGCAGCGCCAACTGGTCATCAACAGTCTGCGTATGCGGCCTGACCGCATCGTGGTCGGCGAGGTCCGCGGCGAAGAAGCGTTCGACATGCTGCAGGCCATGAACACCGGTCACGAGGGTTCGCTGACCACCGTCCACGCCAACACCCCGCGTGACGCGCTGGCCCGCATCGAGAACATGTGCTCCATGGCCAACCTCAACATTCCGGAGCGGGCCATGCGCCACCAGATTGCGGCTGCCATTCATGCGGTGGTCCAGGTTTCACGCCTCTCCGACGGAACCCGCAAGGTGATCACCATCGCCGAAGTGACCGGCATGGAAGGCGACGTCATTTGCATGCAGGACATTTTTGTTTTCGATCGTCAGGGCATCGACGAGACCGGAAAGGTCAAGGGAACGTTCCGGGCCAACGGCATCCGGCCGAAGTTTGCCGAACGTCTGGCCACGGCCGGCTGCCGCCTGCGTCCCGCGCTTTTCGATTCGCACATGGAGGTTTAGTAGGGGCTGGTCTGTCCGAGCCGGCCTTCGCCCGGCAAGAACTCAGGTTTTCGACCGTATGTTTATTCTGATTGCAATCGCGGTCTTTGTGGTAGTGGCGCTGGCGGTGTTTGTCGTCGCTTCCCTGCTCGATGAGCGCAGCTCGAAAGCTCGCCTGCTGCGCGAACGCCTCTCGACCGTGCAAAAGACGGCCGAGCGCGAACCCAGCCAGGAACTGGCCCTGCTGCGCGATGAAGTGCTCAGCAAGATTCCCGCGCTCGACAACCTGCTGCGTCGTTCTTCCAAAATTTCCAGCCTGCAAACCCTGCTGGAACAGGCCGACGTAAAGAGCCGCGCCGGCAACGTTCTCCTGCTATGCCTGGTGAGCGGAGCCGCGCTGGGGCTGATCGTTCTCCTGTTCAGCGGCTTTCCACAATTTGCCTGGCTGGGCCTCATCCTGGGCGGGTTTCTGCCTTACTCCTATGCCAACTATAAAAGGAGCAAGCGCTTCCAGAAATTTGAAGAGCTCTTCCCCGAAGCCATCGACACTCTGGCCCGGGCGGTACGAGCGGGCCATGCTTTCACGACTGCTCTTGAATTGATCGCGAGTGAATTAGGCGAGCCGGTGGCTTCCGAGTTCCGCAAGCTTTTTGAAGAGCAAAAATTCGGTTTGCCGGTGCGCGACGCCTTGATGAATCTCACCGAGCGCGTGCCGCTGGTGGACGTAAAATTCTTTGTCACCGCGGTCATGCTGCAGCGCGAGACCGGCGGTAACCTTGCGGAAATCCTGGACAACTTGTCTTATGTAATTCGGGAGCGTTTCAAGATCATGCGGCAGGTGCGCGTGCATACCGCCCAGGGACGCATGACCATGATGCTGTTGATGGGGCTTCCGCCCATCATCGTGATTACGATGCAAGCCATGAACCCCACTTTCATCAAACCGCTGTTCGATGATCCCATCGGGCACTTGCTGATCGTCGTGGGTATCACCCTGCAGACAATTGGCTATTTCGTGATTCGAAAGATCATTCAGATTCAGGTCTAAAAGATGGCTCTGGCGCTGGCAATCATATTGTTTCTGACCATTGCCCTGGTTGTGTTTTCGTTTGGGGCGGCGGCCTACGCACCTTTTTCGGTGCTGGGTTCGCGCCTGCGCGCCCTGGGCTGGCAGAAAGCCCAGGTCCAGGAAAGACCTGCGTTTAAAGATCGCCTGGAACAAGCGCTCGATCCTCTCAGCAAAGCGCTGCCGCTTTCTCCCAGCGAAGTTTCCCGCGCGCGAAAGTGGCTGATTCAGGCGGGCTATCGCGAGCCGCGTCACCTGACTTATTACGTTGGAGCACGGGTGCTGCTGGCGCTGTTCGGAATGGCGGCAGTCGTCGCCATCAAAGGTAATTTCGATATCCTCTGGATCATCGGAATCGGAGGATTTGGTTTCTTCATTCCCCGCTTCGTGCTCAAGCGCTTGATACGTAACCGGCAGAGGCGAATCACCCTGGGCCTGCCCGACGCTCTCGATCTCACCGTAATTTGCGTTGAAGTCGGCCTGGCTCTGGATCAGGCCCTGATGCGCGTGGGAGAAGATTTGCAGCATGCCCATCCCGATCTAAGCGACGAATTCCGATTGCTGAATCTCGAAATGCGGGCGGGCAAACCTCGCGCCGAAGCGTTGCGCAATCTGGTTGAGCGCACCGGAGTCGATGATGTGCGCGCTTTGGTCGGCACCCTGGTGCAGACCGACCGCTTCGGAACCAGCGTCAGCCAGGCTCTGCGCATTCATTCCGATTCTCTGCGTACCGAGCGCCGCCAACGCGCCGAAGAACAAGCGGCCAAGACTACGATCAAGATGATCGTTCCTCTCGTACTGTTCGTTCTTCCCTCCATCATCTTCGTGACTCTAGGACCAGCCATCATTCAATTGATCCGTATCCTGGCGCCAGGGTCAGGACGCTGAAAATGCCGCCGTTTCAAGGCCCAACCCAGGAGTTGTGATGCCAGTACCTGGACCCACGGGATATGCCCTGAACCGAACCCGCGATGCTTACCTGGCGAACAAGCTGTGCATCGCCGAAACCCACTGGTCGCGGTTTCGCGGTTTGATGTGGACCGATGCCGGAAGCTTTCCGGCTGGACGCGGCTTGTGGATTGTTCCCTCGCGCGGAGTGCACACCTTCGCCATGCGCTTCCCCATCGACGTGGTCTATCTCGATGATGACAAAGTCGTCGTTTATCTCGAAGAGAATCTCAAACCCTGGCGCGTGGCTCCGGTCCGTCTACGTGCTGCCTCGGTTTTAGAATTGCCCGGCAGTACGTTGCGGCCCACCCAAACCTGCATCGGTGACAAAATCGAAATCGCTTTCGGACAGGCAGGCCAGGATTGAGCGACACACCTAATTTCCTGGTCGAATGGCCCTCGCGATGGGATGAGTTTCTCACCGCACTCGGCCCAGCCATGGGGCGTTCGCCGAAGCCTCTGGCTGGGGAGGCCCAGGTCGGATTGTTTCCCTGGTGGGGAATTTTAATTTCGTGGGTGCTGGAGTTTTTGTTTCTGGTCGCGGTCATCGTGGTGCCGGGGAAACTGGCCAGCATGCAGCCCTACGAGGTGCCGCCCAAACCGAAATACGACATCATCTACTATTCCAGCAACGAACTCCCTCGTACGGAGGATTTGGGAGGCGCGGAATCCGGCGCCTCAGGCCGTTCCGGTGGACGCGAGGCGCACCATCCGACACAAACCATTCGGGTCGCGCGCGGCAGCACACCGCGAGAGACCGTCGCCGACGCTCCCAAGCTTGATCTGCCAAAATCGGATTCCTCCGTAGCCAATCTTCTGGCCTTGAAGGCGCTTCCCGGGCCTGCGCCCGCCGAAGGCATGCGATCATCTGTACGAGCCCCTTCCTTGTCTCAGGCAGCGGTGGCGCCGGCTCCCCAGGTCGCGGAGCAAATGCGCGCTGCGCCGCAGATGAACGTCGGAGCTGTCGCCCCTAGCGCGAATGTGCCGCAACGCGAGATCTCGACGCTGCGCCTACCGGGATCTAACGCGGTTCAGGTGGTGCCGCCACCGATTTCGGCGCCGGAGCAGATAACAAATCAAAATTCTCGCCTCTCTTTACCATCGCAAAGTGTGGTCGCTCCCGCACCTACCATGGCGCAGGAAGTGGCACGAATCGGACCGGGCTTTGGGCCGGGAGACTTGCAAAAACAAATTGTTCCGCCATCCGTGCAGATTGGCGATGCCTCGGCGCAGCGCCGCGACATCGCTGGCCTGGGCAGCACTTCGATTGTTCCTCCCGCAGTCCAGTTAGGCGCGGGGTCTGCGCAACGTTCAATGGCTGGGGGCATGGGCAACGGCGCTGGAGTTGTGCCGCCACCTCCTGCGGTCGCGGCGGGTGGCTCGTTGACTGGACAAGGCCGTGGAAACCGCGGTGCCGGGTTGGGTGGACCCCTTGATGCCGGCGTGGCTTCTGCACCGCCCGCCAGCAACTCGGGCGGAAACGCCTCCGGCGTTGTCGTTTCCAGCCAGCCCGGATCGAAAGTGGGCATGCCTGGCAATGGAGGAAGCGGAGCTTTGGCGATGTCGCCGTCCGGCGGCGACAAGCCCGGACTGGGCGGATCGGGCGGAGGAGCCGGAATCGGTCGCGGCGATGGCCCCGGCAGCGGTTTCTCCGGCCCCGGTTCAGGAGCCGGCAAGGCTGGAAGCGGTCCTGGCTCAGATCCCTCAGCGCGCGGGGGAATTTCGCCCTATCCCGGCTCCGGCGGCGCCGGCACCGGTACCAATGGCACTCCCGCCATGCCCGGAGTTTCGGTCAAGGGTGGCAGCAGTAATATCGTCACTTTGCCCAGTTTTGGAGCTGGCGGGAAGACTGCCGCCGCACCAGGGCGTTCGAATACCAGTCCTGAAAATCGCGGACCTGACATTACCGTGGTCGCGACTTCACGTTCCGGAGGCGCATTCAACTTCTATGGCGCGCTCAAGGGCGACAAGGTTTACACAATCTACATTGAGACTGCATTGGGCACAGCCGTAATGCAGTTTGCGGACCCATCCTCTGCCGCTCATGGATATGCAGAAGACTTGACCGCGCCTCAACCCATGCGCTCAGAACTTCCCGCAGGATTACCCAAAGCACGTTTGGTGATTGCCTGCGTGCTCGACCGCTCCGGCTCCGTGCGCAGGCCGCAAGTGCTGGAACCGGCGACTGCGGTCATGACCAGCAAAGTTTTGACGGCGCTGAACACCTGGAAGTTTCGCCCCGTGCTGCGGGGAAATGAGCCCATCGAAGTGAACGCGATTCTGGGCTTCAATATCGATACCAACGATCAAAATTAATTCTGCTTGGGCGGATGACAGATTACATTTTGTCTTTTCGTTCCATCAGCACCGCCGTTTCATCCCGGTAGGCTACGTTCCACTGCGATGTCTGTTCCAGCATATTGGCCAGCGAAGAATCTTTCGGCAAAATGGCCCAGTTCACTGCTTTTTCTGTCAGAAACGCGTTCCAGTCAGGGGCAACCCGGATCGTTTTCAGGTACTCGCGAAAGAAATCCTCGCCGTAAAAATCGTGGCGATCGTCAACGAAGACTCTATTTCGCGGATATAGACGGTAGATCAAGTACCCGCCCCACAAGTCGGGGGCGAATATGGGATCGCGAATGCCCCTTGCCTCGACTACATTAATAGCCTCAACGGGCAGGCGGCTGGCATCGAAATGCGCGTTCATCCACCGTGCGGCTCCGAGGCTGCCTTGCTGGCTGCATACCACCAATCCCAGGAGCACCATGGCGATCGGCCATAAGCGTCCACGAAAACCAAGCTCGACCGCGTTCATACGCGATAAGCTCCACCTCGAGAGTATCGCTTTCAACCGTAAAGAAAGACTCGCGCTGTCGCCGGCCTCGATCAAAGCCTGGGTCGCCAGAGGCGCCACGATTAATGTAATCAGCAGACTCGAAACTGGAAGACTCCGCGAGGCATACAAGCCGCTGTACGTGGCGAATAATAAGACCAGCAACCGTGAGAGCGAGGGCTTACGGTGGACCACCGCCAGGGTCACTACCGCGATCAACAGAAGCGCGACAAAGCATTGCTGAGCCACCCCATGAAAATTGGGTGACATGAACTCGTCGATATGGTTCATCAGCCAGCGGCTGGAGAGATATCGGTAAACATGGAGATGAAGATTGTATCCATATGGATTGACCAGGCTGGCGATCAGAGAAACTGCGCTTACCGACGCCAAGGTTCGTAATCTCGAGCGGTAACTTTTTTCTCGGCTCCGAAAGTAAAGGATTGCATCGCTCATCAAGTAAAGACCAAGCAACACAAATCCCACAACAAAGCCGCCGTGCAGGTTGACCCACAGCAGCATGATCGCCGGCAGATACCACAGCTTGCGAGTCGAGTCATCAAGCACCTGGAACCAGACCACCGTAAACAGCCAACTTATGACGTGGGGTCTGGCGAACAGATGAATCATCGAAGCTCCCAGAGCCAGCGCCAGCATGAGAACTGCAATGGGCAGGTTTGCGCCCCGGCGCAAGCTAAGGCGCAGTGTGAAGGCAAAAGTCAAAGCAACAATCACGGCAGTAAAAAAGACAACGCCATTCAAACCAGACCAGTGATGGATGCCTGCGATCAGCAGATCGTAGAGCCACTCCCATGCGTACCAGGTGTGTCCGCTCTGTGTTACCGAGAACGAATCGACGCGTGTTACCGAGTGCGTGTGCAACATCTGCTCGCCATTGCGAATATGCCAGCCGATGCTGGCATCGCCGAGCAATCGCGGCGCCAAAGACCCGGTAGTCATAGCGATCAGCAGAATGATGAAAATCAGGTCGCTTATGGAGGGAGCAAGAAATCGAAACCACGCAGCTGGCGCGGCGTTTCCGGGATCGGTCTCGACCTGCGCGGTCTTCGAATGCAAATTTTAGTACCCGACCAACTGAGAACTGAGATCTGACATTTGGGGTTAAAAACAAAAGCCCAGTCTCCAATCACCTACCCGCAAATCCCGGTAACACATCGTTTTTATAACTCTCCAAAGTCTGCTCTTCGTCGCCGCACATCAGGTAAATGTTGAACTGGGTCACTCCCACTTTCGCCAGCTGCCTGAGTTTTTGACGATGAGCTTCAACCGGACCCACCAGGCAAAAGCGGTCCACGACTTCATCGGATACGAAGCTGGCATTGTCACTTCCGACCTCGGCGTGATGCTTGTAGTCGTAACCCGAGCGGTCTTGAACGTACGAAGTCAGCGCCGCCGGAAGTTCTTCCGGCTTGTAGCGGGAGATCAGATCGACCACGTGATTCGATACCAGCGCCGGAAACCACCGCACCCGTTGCCGCGCCAGCGCCAGATCGTCAGAAACCCACACTGGCGCCGCTGCCATAATCTCAATCGATTTGGGATCTCGTCCTGCTTCTTTGGCGCCTTGCCGGACAAATTCCATGCACCACGCAATCAGATCAGGATCGGCAAATTGCAGAATCACGCCATCGGCGATCCGGCCGGCCAGGTTCAACACCTTCGGCCCATATCCCGCGATCCACACTGGCGGAGATCCTTGCGCCCAGGTGAGCTGTGTGGCCTGACCCTCGTACTGCACTTCATGCCCAGAGGTAAGCTCGCGAAATGTAACTACCGCGCGTTCCAGCTCGGCCGGACTTACCGGCTTTTTTCCCAGTACCCTTCGCGAACTATCGCCGCGACCAATGCCCAGCTCCATGCGTCCGCCCGAGATGAGGTTTAGAGTGGCAAAAAGGCTGGCGGTCACTGTCAAATCACGCACCGCTGGATTGGTTACGCATGGCCCCAGCCGCATGGTGTGGGTTGCGTTCGCCATCAGGGTGAGTAGCGGATAAGGCTCTTTCCACAAAACGTGAGAGTCGAAGATCCATCCGTACTCAAATCCAGACTCTTCCGCCTGACGGGTGAGAGAGACAACGCGCTCAACTGAGATATCCGGTTTGAGGGTAATGCCAAACTTCATGCGAGTCTCTGATGACTGGAGTTTTTCTGCTGCCTGCTAGCATAGAATACATCACGCTTCACTACACACACTTGAGACTCGAGCACAGGGGATTGGCGAATGGGTTTCGACACCATCATTACCGGCGGCACCGTGGTCACGGCTGTGGACACCTGCCAGGCCGATGTCGCAATTGAAAATGGACGCGTAGTCGCCCTGGGCAGCAATCTGCCCCGAGAGAATGCCAAACGCCTGATCGACGCCGCCGGCAAATATGTTTTCCCGGGCGGAATCGACGTCCACACGCATCTCGATATGCCGTTCGGCGGAACCACCAGCGCCGACGACTTCGAAACCGGTACCCGCGCAGCCGCTTTCGGCGGCACCACCACTTTGGTCGACTTCGCCATCCAGTACAAGGGCCAATCTCTGCGGACCGCATTCGATACCTGGATGCAGAAAGCATCGTCAAAAGCGGTGGCCGATTACGGATTCCATTGCATCATCACCGACCTGCCCGACGCCCAGCTTGCCGAAATGCCGCAACTGGTGCGCGAAGGCATCACCAGCTTCAAACTGTTCATGGCTTACCCGGGCGTTTTCATGCTCGACGATGCCAGCATTTTTAAAGTTATGCGCACCTCTGCCAAGCTTGGCGCGATGGTTTGCATGCACGCGGAAAACGGCGGCGCGATTGACGTGATCGTCAAGCAGGCGCTGGCCGAGGGTAAAACCGCGCCCAAATATCACGCGCTTACCCGTCCCACAACCGCCGAAGCCGAGGCCACCTCTCGCGCCATCGCGCTGGCTGAGATGGCCGGCTCGCCGGTCTACATCGTTCATCTCAGCTGCAACGATGCTCTGGAAAAAGTTCGCGAGGCGCGCGATCGCGGACTTCCCGTGTATGCCGAAACCTGTCCGCAATATCTTTACCTGTCGCTTGAAAACATGGACGCCCCCGGCTTTGAAGGCGCTAAATATGTTTTCACTCCGCCACTGCGGGAAAAGTGGCATCAGGAGAAATTGTGGAAGGGACTTACCCACGACCACCTGCAAGTGGTTTCGACCGACCATTGTCCGTTTTGCTACAAAGAGCAAAAAGAAATGGGGATCGGCGATTTCACCAAAATCCCCAACGGCGGGCCCGGTATCGAGCATCGCATGAGCCTGGTTTATTCCGGCGGCGTCGCTCAAGGGCGCTTTAGCGTAAACCGCTTCGTTGAACTGGTGGCTACGGCCCCGGCGAAACTCTTCGGTCTGTATCCACGCAAGGGCACGATCGCAATCGGCAGTGACGCCGACCTGGTCATCTTCGATGCCAAACGCGAACACACTATCAGCGCCAAAACTCATCACATGCGCGTCGATTACTCGATGTTTGAAGGAATCAAAGTCACCGGCATGCCGGACGTTGTGCTATCTCGCGGGCGCGTCCTGGTCGACGGCGACAAGTTCCTGGGCCGCGCCGGCCAAGGCGAGTTCATCAAACGCGGCGCGAGCCCTGCTGTTTAGCGGCTTGGTCACTCGTAACGGAGGTTGGCGGCGACAACGCTCTGTCATCCCGACCAAGGCGTAGCGCAGCAAGCGAAGTGGAGGGACCTTGCGTTTGCGCTGGATTGGCACGACGTTCCAGCACCGAGCAGATAGTGATTCAAATTCTAGCCAAAGGGCTAGGCTTGCAGCTTAGCGGCCAGCGTGTACGCGGAGTTTCTTCTCAAACCACGAAGCACTTTCCACCACCCCACTCCTCAATGTAAGCTTCCCTGTCCGAACGCTCGAACACAGATGCCTGATCCCGCCACCTCGACAACTTCAAACATTCGTCCGCTCGATCTGATTCGCAGAAAACGGGACGGCGGCGAACTCTCCTCCGACGAAATCGCATTTCTGGTTGACGCCTATACGCGCGACCAGATCCCTGACTACCAGATGGCTGCATGGCTGATGGCTGTAGTCATCCGCGGCATGAACGGGACAGAATTGAGTGCGCTTACTTCCGCGATGCTACACTCCGGCGAGGTGCTTGATCTCTCCGATATTCCCGGCGCGAAAGTTGACAAGCATTCAACCGGCGGCGTGGGCGATAAGACCTCGCTGATCATCGCCCCCCTCGTAGCCGCAGCCGGCGTGATCGTTCCCATGATCAGCGGACGCGGGCTCGGTCATACCGGCGGTACTCTTGATAAACTGCAATCCATCCCCGGCTTCAACATCAACCTTTCATTGCACGACTTTCGCCGCGTGCTCAAGAGTTGCGGGTGCGCGTTGATCGGCCAGACCGCCGAGATCGCTCCCGCCGACAAAAAGCTTTACGCATTGCGGGATGTCACTTCCACGGTCGAAAGCCCGAACCTGATCTGCGCTTCCATCATGAGCAAAAAGCTGGCCGAGGGGATCGACGGCCTGGTGCTGGACGTCAAGACCGGCAGCGGGGCGTTCATGAAGACAGAAACAGATTCCGTGCATCTCGCCGAACTCATGGTCGAAACTGGCGAGCGCATGGGCAAGAAAATGGTGGCGCTCATTACCGACATGGACCAGCCGCTCGGCTTGAAAGTCGGCAACGCTCTCGAGGTCGAAGAATGTATCGAAGTGATGAATGGCGGCGGACCCGCCGATTTGCGCGAAGTATCAATTGAACTGGCAGCTTGGATGCTTAACATCGCGGGTCGCAGCCCCAGCGTTGACCATGGCCGCGAATTGGCGGACAAGCTGATCCGCGACCGTTCTGCTCTGAAAAAGTTTCGCGAGATTGTGCAGCAGCAAGGCGGCGATCCAGCCGCGATTGACGATCCGGGACGCCTCCCCCGGGCACAGCATCAATCGTCAGTAGTCTCCGTCGCTAGCGGATTCGTGGACAGCATTCAATGCGAACAGGTCGGCATCGCCAGTCTGGTGCTGGGCGGAGGCCGCGAAAAGAAAGAAGATGTGATCGAT
Source organism: Terriglobia bacterium (assembly GCA_963733545.1). GTDB lineage: Bacteria > Acidobacteriota > Terriglobia > Terriglobales > Acidobacteriaceae > JAIQFF01. The sequence goes on along the minus strand of CAVTDQ010000006.1, from coordinate 324,549 downwards.
CCGGCTGTAGGTCTTGTGCTGCACAAAAAAGTTGGCGATCCGGTCCGGGAGGGCGAGGCGTTGTGCACCATTCACTACAATTCTGACTCTCGCCTCAGTACTGCGCAGACCATGTTGCAAAAGGCTTATCGGGTCGCCGGCACTCCCGCGAAAAGACGGCCGCTGATCCATCGCGTCATCTCGGAAAAAGTGGCGGGGGCGGATAGGCCAAGCGGGGTGCGTTCACATAACTTTGCACGACACGGAGGCATAAATGGGCCGTTTGACGGGACTTTTGGGGCTGGCAACTATGCTCGCACTGGCATATTTATTTTCCAGCAACCGTCGCGCCATCCGGCTAAAAACCGTGCTGCTCGGCCTTTTTTTCCAGTTTCTTTTTGCCCTGTTTGTTCTTCGCTTTAACTTCGGACGCAATCTGCTGGAGTGGGCCGGCCACGGAGCGGAAAAGTTTCTGGAATACTCTTTCGCCGGATCGCAACTGGTTTTCGGAGAGCTGGGACGCAAAGGCGGATCGTTTGGAATGATCTTTGCTTTTCAGGTTCTTCCTACCGTGATTTTCATCTCCGCATTCTTCGCCGTTCTCTACCACTACGGAGTAATGCAGTTCATCATCCGGCAGATGGCGAAACTCATGATCCGCATGGGGGCCAGCGGCGCCGAGTCGCTGGACGTCGCCGCCAGCATTTTCATGGGACAGACCGAAGCGCCGCTCACCATTCGTCCCTATCTTCCCTACCTGACGCGCTCCGAGCTCATGACCGTGATGACCGCCGGCATGGCCCATGTTTCCGGCGGCATCATGGGCGCCTACATTCTTTATGGCGTGGAGGCCAAACATTTGCTGAGCGCCGTCATCATGACCGCGCCCGGTACCATCCTGATGGCAAAAATGTTCGTGCCGGAAACCGAGGAGCCGCTCACCAGCCCGCATCGCAAAGTGGAAGAGCAGAGGCCGGCCGCGGAGCTGACCGATATCGACGCGGCTGCCATACCCAAAGATGAAAATGTTCTGGGCGCGATTACCCGGGGAACCATCGACGGTCTGCATCTGGCCTTGAACATCGCCGCCATGCTGATTTCTTTTCTCGCCCTCATCGCTCTGGTGAACGCCATTTTCGGTGGAATTCACAACCACCTGGCGCACTGGTTTCCCTCCAGCCTGGAACAGATCTTCGGTGTCATCTTCGCCCCCATTGCATTTGTCATCGGGATTCCCTGGCACGAGTGCGGCATCGTGGGAAATCTCCTGGGCACGCGCATGGTCATCAACGAACTCGTCGCCTATGGCATGTTGGGGGCGCAGAAGACAGCGCTCGATCCGCGCTCATTTGCCATCGCAACTTTTGCCCTCTGCGGATTCGCGAATTTCAGTTCAATCGGGATTCAGATCGGAGGCATTAGCGCGCTGGCGCCCAACCGGCGTGGCGATCTGGCGAAGCTTGGATTTCGCGCCATGATCGCCGGCACCATGGCGAACCTGATGTCCGCGTCGATCGTAGGAATTCTGTTGCAGTAACTGACTTGGTTCTGACCGGGGCGCCGCCCGTTTAGGTCAACCCTGCCCAACCCATCGAGGCAAACGGATCGACGGAAGCCAATGTTGACACCAACTCGAGGGTTTCCATAGATTTCTCAGCCATTACGCGATCCAGAATCAGTGGAATCTCAAAGATGGCATAGTTCTTGTAGGCGTCGACGTTTCTCTGGAACTCCGCGAACGTTATGGGCGCGAGCAGGTGTTCCACCGCGCTCGCGATTTCGCGGAAGTCCGATAACTTCCATCCCCAGCCGTTTTTCCACCAGCCAGGTACCGTTATAGCGTTCCTGGGGCATGGTACGTGCATTGTGCTCGACGATGACCGGCAGCCCGAACTGCAGGGCCTCGCTGATGCTTCCCGGCCCCGGCTTGCCGACGAAAAAGTCACCCAGCGCCATGAAGCTTTCAACTTTCGAAGTGAAACCTTCAATCACAACAGGTTTCTTCAGTCCCAGGTTGCGCAACTTGGCCGCGAGCTCGAGGTTGTGCCCGCACAGCAGAATCAACTGCAGCGGTTGCGAACTCTGGTCCAGCTTTTTCGCAATCTCAAGCATCGCCGATGAGCCATGACCGCCAAACATCACGATGCCGGTTGGCAGATCAGGTTTCAGGCCAAGCTTTATTCGTTCCTGCCCTTTATCGATTTCGGCTTTCGATAAAACGACGGCTTCAGAATCATCCCTGAAGTCTCGTGAATACGGCTACGGGCGTGCCCCATCGCCAGCGCCTGCTGTTTGGCGCGCTCGCTTCCGCAGATGATGAATTCTGATTCCGGAACAATCCAGAAATTCGATGGGTAGTCGGCCAGATCGGTGAGCAGCGTGACGAATGCGGCATCCGGCATTTCCGACCGAATGCTCTGCCCCAGGCAGCGATTGAAATGCGGGATCACCGATAACACCAGGTCGGTGGGATTCTGCGCCCAGTAACTTCGCAGAATGCGAACAATGCGGGAATGATGCAGTTGGATTGTTTTCTGCAACAGGGAGAGCAGTGGCGGGGTCAGGCGGGTCCAGCCTTTTTTCAGGATCAGGTTGTACCCATCCTGGATTCGCAGGCCCGTGGCCCTGTGCACCAGGTCAATCGGTTCCAGGAGTTCCTGGATGTTCAGAAGGGTTACGTTCCAGGGATGATACTGCGCTTCAAGGATTGTTTTCAGCGCCCCGGCAGCGCTGCGGTGTCCGCCGCCGGCATCATGAAAGACGATCGTGAGGTTATGCATCGCCAACCTCCCTGACTATTGTCTATCTCGATCATCGCAACTCCGTCTTAGAGCATGATCAACGCCGTATTAATTTTCGGTGAATAAACGGTGGCAGGGACAGGTAACGTTACTACTGGGGAACGAAGCTTGAGGGAACTGCGAAAATTCTGTCATCAACACTAATCCTGTCATCCTGAGCGGAGTCGTTACTTCATTAATTTTGTCATCCTGAGCGGAGTCGTTACTTCGCATCGCGAAGTGACGGCGCAGTCGAAGGACCCCTAGCAGCAGCAAGGACTCGGTAGCGCAGATCCTGGGCAAGTCGCCGCGAATGCATCGCTCCCAAGGGGTCTAGTGCGACCTCGAATTTCGCTGCTTCGCGAGGCGAAGCATATTTTTCTGGACAGCACTTCGAAGAAATTCCGCCTCCCTCCTCCAGTGCGAAGGTTGATGCGCACGACACCTGTGCTCATTCTCACGGAGCAACAGGCGAGAGCGAGGGCTGTGTATCTTCCGTTGATACCGGAACTGCATTCGCTCTGATGATGTCGCTGAAAAGTTTAGCGCTGCTGCGCAGCGTTCGTTCTTGCGTGTCGGGATCGAGCGCCACCAGGCCAAAGCGCAGCTTCCAGCCTTCATTCCATTCGAAATTGTCGGTCAGAGTCCAATGCAGGTATCCGCGGACGTCATAGTTCTCTGCGATCAGGGCATGCAGTTCTCGCAACACGCTCAGGATAAGCCAGGGACGAATCTGATCTTCTGCGTCGGGCACTCCGTTTTCCATAATATAAATCGGCTTTCCCAGCTTCGCTGCCCTTCTCACCGCTTCGCCAATGGCCTGCGGATACGCCTCGCCGTACGGCCGGTCGAATCCGGGATCGCCTTGAGGTACATGCGAAGGTACGAACAAGTTGGCAAAAAATGTTTTCGGACTGTGCCGGTCAAAGGCCACGTGGAAGCGGCTGTACACGTTCAGCCCGACGAAATCGCAGCAGCCTTTGACTTGGTTGTCTCGGCTGTTCAGCAAACCGAAGGGAAAGCCCAGACGTCCGGTCTCAATGAGATCGAAGAAGGTGTGGTTGAACAACCGGTCCAGCAACTGCGCAATCCAGCGATTGATGATCCCGGGGTATGGCTCGAAGACCACATAATGCTGGGCCCACCCCACCCGGGCACCGGATACCAATTCATGAATGGCACGATAAGCTCGCACATGTGCGCGCGCCTGAATACGATTGACCCGGAGAGCGTTCAGCAACTGTCCTTTGTGGCCGGGCGGAAACTCACCCAGAACGTATCCGCAGGCAGCGTAGACGTTGGGCTCGTTGAATGTGACCCAGAAGTTGCACAGGTCGCCGACGGCCTTTACCACCTCGCGTGTGAAACGCTCGAATACTCGTGGTGCGTCCGCGTTGAGAAATGCCCCGCGTTTCTCGAACCAGCAAGGATGAGTGAAGTGATGAAGACAGACAATGGGCTCAATTCCGCGCTGGTGCAGCCCTTCGAGCATCTGGCGGTACCGCTGCAAGGCGGCGCTATCAAAGCGCCCTTCTTCCGGTTCGATGCGGCTCCATTCGATCGAGAGCCGCAGAGCTTTCATTCCCAGATCGCGCGCAATATCGAAGTCACGCTCCGCGTTAACCCACCAATCGCAGGCCTTGCCGCATTTATCACCAGACCTGATCTTGCCGGATAGTTCCCACTCCGACCATTGATTGCAGTTGTCTCCTTCAACCTGGTGCGCGGCAGTTGAGACACCCCACAGAAAATTGACGGGAAACCGGAGATAGGTGGCAGGACTTGGGTCAATTAGGCCCACATCGTTCATGAATCGATTCTACGATACGGGCAAACCGGGCAAGAGTACCTCAGTCACTAAATCCAAGAGGACCTCCGCGATACAGTGCCGCTCGATCCGTTAACGACCGCCAGCGGGAGAATCGGCGGCCTGGCTCAAATTGCCGCGCTTGCTCGAGACGGCATCACCCGCAGCAGTGTTGGCTCCGCGAGGCGAACGTGATCGCGCGTCCAGACCTCTTCGGGTTGCTGAGAATTTTATGCTCGGACTTGGTTTGTTGCTTTGCGAGAGCGATGGGGTGCGGCTCTGCTCACGGCTGCTCGCGCCCTGGGCATGAGCCGACTTGATGTGCTTTTCCGTCCAAACGATCCCAACTGTAAGCACGAGAAGCAGCGCCAGATATCGGATCGCCATTTTGAGCACTGATTCTTTTATGGGTGACATAACGGGAATTCGATGGCCTTTACCGGTTTTGGGATGTCCACGCCGGGTTTTACCCGTTTATTTCCGGAAGTATCTAAGATCACATCAGTTAGACCTACATATTCGGGCTCCACGATGTAAGGGCCTCCCTGTATTGCGAGCTCAACCCAACTCCAGTATTTCTATGAGTAGGAGGCATCCCCCATGTCTGAGCTCATAACGCCTGAGATCAAGCGCCTTCGAGTCGAATCCGGCGACGGTACCTGCAAGGACTATCGAATTGTAGGAGGCAGCGTTGAAGTTCGAAACTTCGCAGCCGGAGAACAACCTGACGACAACACTGGCTGGTGGTGGACCCTGCGGCCGGAGCAGTTGAGCGAGCACGTAGAACGTAACACGGTGGTCGCACAGTGGCTTGAGCGTCGGCTCGGCTGGCGCCAGCTGTTGCGGGCTTGTGTCGGAGAAGACTTGCGCACCGGTGATATGCAAAAACCTCAGTCGGGCAATGCGTGGGTGCCTTCCGGCGTTTTGGGCTTGTCATAAGAGTGTGGACTAAATCTGGCCTTCGCGAAAGACAACCACAATGAGCATCTGGACGATTCTATTCGTAGTGTTGCTGATAGCCTGGATTGGCGGCTTTACCGTATTTCACGTTGCCGGCGGGTTAATCCATTTATTGCTGGTATTTGCAGTAATTTCCCTGATCCTCCACTTTGTGTTAGGCGCGCGCACCGCATGAATCGTGCGAAAGTGAAAAAGCCACTTCAACCGATGGCGGCTAAAAAACTGCTGGAGCCGGTGCCGGTCGTGGTTCCCCCGCCTGTGCGTCAGCGCGGGGTAAATGTTCGCTTTAGCGCGCTTCAACATATTCCGAAGCACGTGCAACAAATGGTTGAAACCTACAAAGCGGCGGTCGCCGAGCGGACGGCGAAGGGCCGCACTGCGAGGACAAAATGAGCGGATATCAGCAAACCGGTTGGCTGCAAATCGTTTGGGACGCCTTGGCCGAGGAAGATGAAGTCCGGCGAGAGTTTATGCTGGATTTCGCCAACCAGTTGCGCAAAAAATCTCTTCCGGTCACCTCTCCCCAGGCGATCCAGGAAAACGTAGCTTAAAGACGGCCGTACCTTCCCTCCCCACTTTTAAATGCGCCTCACAGCCTTGTGCCGTTGTGCCGCAAGCACGTAGCCCGCAGTCTGAAGGGACCAAAACAATCGATTGTTCTTACAGCATGAATGCTTCATACCATCTGGCGTAACGATGAAGGACAGGATGTCGCCGAGTACGCAGTCATGCTCGGCGTGATTCTGGCGATCGTGTTCGCCAATGCAGGTTGTGCAATTGACTGAGGGCATGGCGACTCGCGTCACACATTAATTTTGCGTTACGAAAGCAGATTGGATCGGCGACGCCCTCAATCGACTGCAACAAAAAATACGCGCACCTGAAACTTACTTTGCAGCTGGATGCACAACAGTAGTAGCCTCTAACCATAGCCGTGCCGAAATTTAATTTTGAAGACGATTTTTCTTGCTCTCTCAGCTAAGAACCAGGGGGTTCTGAACCAGCTTCCCCGGCGAAAACAAGTTTAAGCGAGGCAAACCCCGGATTCGGAGTTGAATCCAAGTTATACATTCCACAATCCAAAGTTAAGGGTGAATGCATGAAGGATGTCTACGAAGTATTGAGACTGAAAGAGCTTGAAGTGTCGCGCTTATCCAGGGAAATCGAGGCTTTGAGAGTGGCCGCCCCCCTGCTTACGGATGGCGAACAAGAAGAACACAGCGAAGGTTTCGGCTCGGCCGGCAATCCCCGCCCGGACCACACTGGCTGGCAAGAGCGAACCGCAGGTCGCTAGACATGGGCCTGGGGGCTTCCGCTCCCGTCCGCCAAATTAAGTCTGCTGGCTCGTCAAATTGAGTCCGCCCTATCAAGATTTAGGGATTACCGCAACGCCGACGATTTTTTCGTTCATGGCGTTCACCAGCATTTTCGCCTGCTCCACCGAAACCCCGCTCAGCAATTCAAAGCTGACCGAGATGGTTTCAATGCTGGGCACATCGTGAAACAACTCTAAATCAATGGCGGGCACGCTATCCGTTACGCGGACCGCGAATCTGCAGCCGCTGCGCTCGATCCTCAAATTCATCCTGAACGGTTTTTTTATAAGGCGTACCGTTTCAGTCCCCGGCGCCGCCCTGGGTGCCTCTACCGACGGGATTACGCATTCTTGCCCTTCCAGTCGTAGCTGCGCATCCGCCATGTTCGCGCGGGCAGAGGTCCTTCCACATTTAACGCAGAACCACTCCTTGGTGCCTGAATTCCATCTGATTTCTTCATGTATCATCGCGCGGTGGCCAGACTGGCCGTGGATACTCCGGGCCCCCGGCGAGAAGGCCTGGGTGTGGCACTTTCAATTTTCCAAAGAGCAGTCAACGCTTTCGCCGCATCGACAATCGCTCGCGCATTTGGCGTAGCTTCAGGCCGACTTCGGCGGACCAGAGGAAGATTGCGTCGGGTTCGGGCAGTAACGGCTGGTTTGCTCGATCCCGGTACGCCAGCTACAGACGCTTCAAAAAATTGCTTCAAATTCACACCAGAGCTGATTTGTTCCTGCTTCATCATGGTGATGCGCGCTCCCGTTGCATGACGATTACAGAGGCAAACGAAATTCTGCACAATACAGGGAAGTACGCAGAACTTACTGGGAGTTTGCTTGAAACCAGAGAGGAATGGTCGGGATTTGCCGAATCAAGTACAGGCCCGCCTTGATAAACCGCAACTGAAGCTCCTGTTAACGTAACCTGGAGCGGATAAGTCTTGCGACGCAACCCTCAAACCGTAAGCACGAAGGACACGAAGTATCATGAGGGCTTCGATCCAGGTCTTTCCTTCGTGTTCGTTCGTGGTTCATGCTTTTCAAAGGGACCATCATCGGGCTGCCGGGGCCGCCGCCGCTGGGGATGAAGCGTCGCGCAGGTATTTATCCAGGAACGTCAGCACTGCCGTGTAGCCCTTGATTTCATTCTCTTTCTTCACAAAACCATGACCTTCATCCGGGAAGACGACATAGTCAACGGGCACCCCGTTCTTCTTCGCTGCCGCCACGATGTCGTCGGATTCCACTTTCAGCACTCGCGGATCGTTCGCGCCCTGTAGAACCATGAGTGGAACCTTAATTTTATCGGCATGAAAGAGCGGCGAAATTCGCCGGAATCGTGCCCCGTCGGTTGCGGGATTGCCCATCTCCGCGAACAACGCCTCCCGGAATGAGGCCCACCAGGGCGGAATATTAGACAAGGTGCGGACCCAGTTCGAGATGCCGAACATGTCGACGCCGACCTTGAACGCGTCCGGCTGTAGAGTGAGCGCTGCCAGCACCATGTAGCCGCCATAGCTGCCGCCGATAATTCCGATCTTTGCGGCATCCACGTATCCGGTATCGATCAGCATTTGCCGGCTGGCCACCACGTCGCCCAGGTCGGCCTCACCGTGTTTCCGGTCATCAAGCGAGAAAAATGTTTTGCCGTATCCCGAACTGCCGCGATTGTTGATGTCGAACACAACATAGCCATGATTTACCAGCGCCTGCTTGAGCGGGTTGTAGCCGACCTGCGCCTGGCCCCCGGGGCCGCCATGCACATTGACCAGTACCGGTGCCTTCGCGCTCGCGGAGGCCTGCTGCGGCTTGTAAAGCAGCCCCGGAACCTCCAGTCCGTCGTAAGACTTGAAGCGCACAACCGTCGGGACCACCAGGTCTTCCCTGCGGATCGCGGGGTTGAGCGCGTTAGTGAGCCGGTGAGGCGCCGCCTCGAACAAGCCGGCGTAAAGGTCTTCCGGCGCGCTGCCGTCGCTGGCATAGAACGCAAAGGCGGAGTCATCCGGCGCAACCGTCACATCCCGCACCAGGCCTTGCGGCATCCCGGTCAGGGAGACCGGAGCGTAGGTCGAGGCGTTTAAAATGCGCACCTGGGCACGCGAGTCTTCGTTCACGTAAACCGTCAGGTACTTCCCGCCTTTTGAATAGGTGGCGCCCTGCACGTCCCAATCAGGCTCGTATACCGCAGTCTGGACGCCCGTCGTCAGGTTATGGCTGCGGAGGGATGCGAACTCGCGCCCGGCATCCGAAATGAACAGAAGTTGCGAGCCGTCGGGAGAGAAGTCGGCGGGAAGGTTGTTCACGGTTCCGCTGTGCTGCGTGATCTTTTTGGTGGTGCCGTTCTTCCGGTCCAGCAGAAAGATGTCTGCATCGGAGGTGGTGCGCCTTTTGATCAGCGCTACGTAGTTCTTGTTGCGGGAAACCGGGCCCAGATCGTAACCCTTTATATTTTTATAAAATAAAGTCCGCTTGAAAGTGTCAGCCGAAATTTCGTAGATGTCGAAATATTTGGGATCGCGTTCGTTGGTGGAAACGAACAAACTCTTGTCGTCCCCCGCCCAGCTTAAAAAGTTCGCTTTCAGTTTCGTTCCCGGCGTAAGGTCGGTGGCTGTTCCATCGAGATTGCGCACAAAAATGTGAGTGAGTTCGTTTCCGCCCTGATCGCTGGCGTAAAGAATCCTGTCATCGTGCGGAAAATACGTCTGCGGATAAATTGCGTTGGTGGTCGACTGCGTCAGCGGCTGCGGCGCGGCGCCCGAAACCGGAACCGCGTAAGCATTCCAGATGCCGGACATATTGGAAGAGACCAGGACCTTGCGTCTGTCCGGGGCCCAGGAGGCGCCAACGAATTCGGTATTCTTGTAAAAGTCCTCGATGCTGTATTGCTTCCTGGCGGGGGCGGGACGCGGCGTCTCCGGTTGGGGGCCGGTTACGCTGGGCGATGTGCAAGCGCTCAGCATGGCAGTCGCCGCCAGCAGCGCGCATCTATGAACAATCGAAAGCATTCCACCTCCTCGTACACGACCGCTATCATAACGCGATTCGAATGGTGGCTGCCGCCGAGCGATCAGCCCGCCGGCGGTCTTTTCCCGATTCAGAGTGCGGTATCACGAAGGCTCGTTCGTGGGCTTTCCTTCGTGTCCTTCGTAATTGATGCTTTCTCCTTCCCCTACAACCATCATTGCGGATGGAAACTCGCAGTGTCCGTAGTCCCAGATCAATCGCGCCGTCGAGTGCCGATGCCTTTGTCGTTCACTAAAAACCTGTTCCCCTGGACGAGGTTGCCCGCAATCACGGTGTCCGCGACCCGCGGATCGATGTAAATCGCAGTTTCAACCTGGCTAATGCGGTTGCCCGTCAACACGCTGCCCGCGAGAGTGCGGCCGCTGCTGAACTGAAGATGGATACCAATGCCGCCTTCCGCAATCGTCACGCCTTCGATGAGATTGTCCGAAATGACGGTATTGTTCAGCGTGGCATCGGCCGCATTGATTTGCAGCCGGAAGCCAACCCCGGCAGAATGCGCACTGTAGATCAAGCGGTTTCCAATAAAAACGTTCTCACTGCACTCTGGCAACAGCGGCCTGCCTGCGATGACAAAAAACGCAGCCGCCGAAGAAGCGGTTCCAAACCGGTTGACGGTATTGCCAGTGAATGCACTGTGACTGGTGCGATCAATCGAAAAGCCAATCCTCAAACCCGGGTCGCCGAGTGCCGTATTTCCCTCAACCGATGCGAACCTCACCATGACGAATTCGAATGCGCAGATGGAAATCGCCTTCCGGTTCGCGTGAAACGTGTTTCCGTGGACGATTGGAGATGAAGCCGCGCCCACTGAAATCCCTCCTGCGCAACCCGCCACCGCCTCGACCCTATTTCCGGTGACCACGCAATGCTTTGGCGGATCCCCGCCGAAGCTGCCAATTTCAATCCCGAAGGACGAAGCCCCGCCTACCAGGCAAACATTGTTGGCCACAACCCCACGGTCCACCGCCTTGCCGCCAAGAGTGGAGTGTAAGGCAATGCAGTGCCCTCCAGGTCCGGCGCCGGTTTGGTCAACATGATTGTTGGTGATGACTGCATCTTTAGTTTCGTGTTCCACAAAAATGCCAATATTTTTATGACCACTGATGTGGCAGTTGTGTACCGTGAGGCCGGTGGCATCGGCGGCGTAAATTCCAAGATTGGAGCCATTCACCACCGTGGCATCTTTGATGGTCGCCCGTCCTGCCCCATGGACCACAATCACACTGTTGCCGCTTCCAGCCTCCGCGTTGCCGTCCCACACGCCGCCGATAACGCTGACGTCGTGACCTTCAATCTGGAGAAGATCGCGCCCGGTAAAGTTTCGGATAATATGCGCATCCGGCGCGGCTTTAATCGTCAGATGCCCTTGCCTCGAATTGACGCGCAGTCCGCTACTCAGTTTGTAGCTTCCGGCAGGAATATAAACCACACCGTTGCCGGTTACGAATGAATCAATCGCGCCCTGGATGTCGCCATTTTCGGAAGTACGGGTCACGATTTGATTTCTGAAGGTCACCGCAACAGGCTAGCATCCCGGCAGCAGGCGACCGGTGAAGCGACCTTCGTTTGCTGGGGGATCAGGTTTCCGTTGTATCCTCGATAAAGGGTCGGGTACGGGCCCAGTGCAGAGTGGTTTTTACTTCATTGCGAGGTTTATGAAACTGCGAAACACAGTCTTCATAGTTATGTTGTCGCTCGTCAGCTTTCGGGCATTTGCACAGGATCAAAAGACAGTTGTTGCTCCTCACAACAAGCTGGAGAAATTCTTTTCTGAACTGGAAACTCAATTTCTCAAGGCCGAGCAGGACAAAGATCCGGCGGCGCTGAATCGCCTGGTTTCCGATGACTTTCACGTGATCACTGCGGAGAAAACGATCCCGCACTCGGACTGGCTGCTGGAAGCCTTTGCCCGGCGCCTGCTCTCGTTCCACATTCGCCGGCTGTCTGTGAGAGAGGTGAGCCCAACCAGCACCGTGGTCACCTTCGTCCGCTCCGAAACTTACCAGCTCACAGCCACCCCGCAAACCGAAGAACACCTGATCGAGGATACCTGGGTCAATAGCGGAACCGGAGACAACTGGCGCTGCACCACCCGCCGAGTTTCGGATATCAAGCACTCGCCAAAGAAATGATGACGCGTTCGTCCGTAATCATCCGATAGGAACGCGTAACAACTCCCAAAGTCCGCTCTTGCCTTTCAGGGTGACGCGGATGGCGCGACTGTCGTGGATTGAAGCCACCCACCCCAGTTCCTGAAAGCGTTTGAACATGGCACAACCGAGAACGCCAGCCAGGTGATGTTTGCGTTCGGTCCAGTCCAGGCAGCGGCGAGCCAGCTTTCCGCCAGGCGAGTTGAAAGATGAAACCTGCACTCCCAGGGCCCGGAACCATGCCAGTCCGGACGGCGTGACAGTATAGTGTTTTAAGTCTGCTGCGATCAGCAAGCCCCTGCGTTGCAACTCTTCGGCGATCTGAACTCCCAGCCACCCCGCAAGGTGGCCGTAACAGGTACGAGCGTGGGCCACGCTGCCTGTCGTAACTTTGCGGCTTCCCTCTTTTTGTTGACCTCGTGGTCGTGCCGTCAAGACCAGTAACGACTCAATTGCATCGGCAACTTCGACGCTGGAGAGCCGGTAATATCGATGCCGGCCCTGGCTCTCCACCTTCAGCAGACCTCCATCGATGAGTCTTGCCAGGTGGCCGCTTGCAGTCTGTGGCGCGACGTTCGCAATATTGGCGAGCTCCCCTGCGGGCAGCGCGATGCCCCCCATCAGGCTCAGGAGGATTGCCGCACGCGCCGGATCGCCCAAGAGACTCGCCGTCGTCGACAGATTTGTGTTCATGCCCTGATTGTCGCTCGAAAAAGATCTGAATACTACGGTGCAGACCGAAATATCCCGCGACGCCAACCCTTAGGATGAGGACTGGAGGACGGTCATGATTACACTTTATCTGCGCTATACATTCGACCCTAACAAGATCTCTGACATAAAAGCCTACGTCGAAGCCGAGCTACGGCCTATTCGTGAAAGTGGCGGTAGGATTCTCGGCTACTTTCTACCTACCGATTTCTCCGGCGCCACCAACCACGCCTATGGTCTCATCGACTTCGATTCACTTGCCGAATACGAAATTTACCGGGCTCGGCTGGCAGACCACCCTCTGCATAAAAAGTACGTCGACGCCCTCACCCGTTCCGGAGCATTGTTGTCGATTGAACGGTCGATCATCCAGAAAGTTAACCCTGAAACCAGCTCGGCACGGGAGCGGCAATCATGACTCAGCCCGTCTCAAATAACACCGCGACCATACCAGGGTACGACTTTGGCTCGCCGAGGAGCGCCAAGTCACCGGTATCGACGGAAGACTTGTCGCACCTCGAACAGACACTGGGGTGGACACAGGCCGACCAGCAATCGTTGCGCCGCCATGCCGGGCTGTTTGAGGAACAGGCTGCAGCCATGGTCGCCTCCTGGCGAGAGGTCATCGGCGCACAGCCACATCTGTCAAAGTGGTTTGCCGGCCCGGACGGCAAACCCGACGACGAGTACAAAGCTCGCGTAAAGCGTCGGTTTGTTCAATGGGTCGTTGACGTGGCCACGCGCCCCCACGATCAGGCGTAGCTGAACTATCAGGAAGAGATTGGCCTTCGTCATACTCCCCGGAAGAAAAATCAGACGGACCAAACCCATACTCCGCCCGTAGTTCCGCTTCGTTACCTGCTGGCCTTCGTACCTGTCGTGACCGACATCCGCAAGTTCCTGAATGCCGCTATCGCCGATCCCGACGAAGCAGAGGCTGTTGAGAAGGCATGGACGAAAGCCGTTCACTTACACATAACTCTCTGGGCCCGACCTTATACGCATGATGAACTCTGGTAGGCAAGGAAAAGACGTGCGCAGGCGGGTCGCCTCCATCTCGGGGGTCAGGAAAGCGTAAAGAGACTGCCCCATCTCGCGGATCTTCCGTGGAGTGGGGCCGGCTCCCGCTCACGGCTTCACCGCGAAGCAGAACAGACCGGCCCCGGCCGGAACAAGAACGTATTGTGTCTCATCCAGACGATAGGTGACCGCTGCCGCATAAACCGCGGCTCCCAGTTGCACATGCCACAAATCTTTTCCGCTGCGCGCATCGAGAGCAATGAAGTTTCCGTCCGAATCTCCGGCGAAGGCGATCCCACCCGCGGTGGTGAGCACTCCTCCGTACGGATTATTGAAGAGCGGAAATCGCCACTTTTCAACTCCGGTAAGGGGATCGAGCGCTCTGAAATCGCCGGAAATTCTTTTTGCCGGATCCGGCACATAAATACTGCCCAGGAAATCGTGCCCGGCCCGGTACTCCTGCGGAGCACTCGTGAAGATGTCGCATTCTGTCGAGGTGGCCAGGTACATCAGTCTGGTCTCAGGATCGTACGAAGGCGAGTACCAGTTGGTGAGCCCAAGGGCGCCTGGGCAAACGTAATTTCCGCCTCCCTGTTTCGGCAGATTCTCGTTGGGAATCGGCCTGCCGGTCGCGGTTACGCCGGTTGCCCATGTGACCTTTCCAAATGTTTTCGCGGAGAGAAATTTTCCGTCGGTGCGATCGAGCACGTAAAGAAAGCCGTTGCGGTTTGCCTGCACCAGCAGCTTGCGCGGTTTGCCTTCCCAATCGGCATCAATGAGGAGAGGAACCTGGGTCGCATCGTAGTCGTACAGATCGTGCGGCGTGAATTGAAAATACCACTTGAGTTTCCCAGTGTCGGCATCCAGGGCAAGCATACTGTTGCTGTACAGATTGTCTCCGCCGCGCTCGGCTCCATAATTGCTGGGCGACGGATTGCCCGTGGGCCAGTACACCAGATTCAGCTCGGGATCGTAGGAACCGGTAATCCACGCGGGAGCACCGCCCGTCCTCCAGGCATCGCCCTTCCAGGTTTCACTTCCTGCCTGGCCGGGGCCGGGAACGGTATCGAATCGCCAAAGACGCCGCCCAGTCGATGCATCGTATGCGTCGATGAATCCGCGGATGCCGAATTCGCCACCCGACACTCCCACGATGATTTCATTCTTCACGGCGAGGGGCGCCACCGTGAATGTGTATGCCTGATGGTAGTCCGCGGCCGTAACGTCCCAGAGAAGATTGCCCGTCTTGCTGTCGAGTGCAATTACATGTGCGTCCAGCGTCGCCATGAAGAGTTTGTCGCCCAACATGGCGAATCCGCGATTCGACAACCCGCAGCAGGCATGCAGCTTGTCCGGCAATTTACGCTGGTACCGCCAGATGGCGCGCCCGGTCCGCGCGTCAATGGCGAACGCGCGGTCGTTCACTCCCGTTCCGTAAATCACGCCGTCCACCACCAGCGGCGTCGCCTCGAATTGGCCAAGGTCGCCGACCTGAAACGTCCACTGCATCACCAGCCGCGAAGCGTTACTGGTATTGATCTGTTCCAGTTTGCTGTACCGCCAACCGTTGTAAGATCCGGAGTATGTCAGCCAGTTGTCAGGTTCGTTGGCCGCGTTGATGAGCTTTTCATAAGTCAACTGGGGATGTGCATCCAAACATGAAGCCAGCAGCAGCGCTAGCGGAAAAGCAAACTTCATCGGAATTGTTTTCAGCATGGATTGGTCTGTGATTTCAACGGCGCAGAGGTCTATGGATTGCCGGTGAGAGTCTGAAGATAAGCCACAAGATTACTGAGATCTGCCGTACTCAGCGAACTTTCCGGATAGGCTGGCATCAGAGAGGCAGGTTCGTTCGACTATTTCTTTCAGGTCCTTCTTCAGCAATAACTGCAGATGCTGGCTCGTATCCAGCAACTGAATGGAATAAGTGTCTTCATTTTTCGCGATGCCGGTGATTTTCTTTCCGCCGGCCGTGACCACGGTCACCGTGTCATATCGCAGCGGTGGTCCGAAGAACCGGTTGGGATCGGTCATGCCATCGCTGAGGTCTTTGTCCGGCTCGCGTATTGAATTTATTATGTAGGCGGCAGACCGCGCCGACCCCACGCGCGACAAGTCCGGCCCCAGCAATCCGCCTCTGCCTCGTACCATATGGCACTGCGAACATCCGGCGCTGCCTTGAAACAGAGCCAACCCTTTGGCCGCGTCTCCCGCAGTCGCGGAGCGCTGCTGGGCGTTAAGCGATCGCAGATACGCAATAATCGACCAGGTTTCCGAATCTTCGAAAATGTTGGCCGGCATCTGGGTGCCGGGAACGCCACGGGTAATGGTTTGAAAAATATCCGCATCGCTGGAGCCATGCGTCCAGCGGCCGGACGTCAGGTCAGGACCGCGCCCTCCGCCACTCCCATTCAGGCCGTGGCAAGGTGAACAATTGCCGCGAAATAAAGAAGCTCCTTCCGCGATTACCCTGGGATCCCGTGTATTCGGGTTGACTGCCGTACTTTCCTGAGCGCCGGCAGTAGTAACCATGAATGCAAACGAGAAAAGCACAACTCCGAACCGGTCGAGGTTATATGTTCGTGGCTTCCGTTTCGATTTCATTCGGGATTATTGTTTTCGACAAAGTCTGTCATGTGTTCTGTGAAAGCTTGGTCCCACGAAACGATGAGTCTACGAATTGTAGATGAAATGTCCATTCGTTCCCGCTTCAAGTTAAGGCGGAACTAATTCTGCGAAATCACCCTATTTGCTTCTCGTATTTCCGCTCTTCCCGGCTTGTCCCCGTGTTCGCTGACCTTTATTAGCTGGCGAAAATACTTCAGACTCGCCTCATGATTTTCGCTGGCCCGAGCAGCGAGTGCTGCTCCATAGAGCGCGCGGAACCGCCCGGGTTCCTTCACTAGCGTAGCTTCGAATTGCCCCAATGCCTGGCTTGACGCTTTTACTTCCAGCAACATCTCGCCGAGCAACTCACGCGCCGGGGCCAGTGGACCGGGCGTCACTGCACTCTTTTCAGTCCCATCTTCCAGCTCCGCTGCCGACTTCATCCGCCGCAGTGCCTCTGCTTTATTTCCCTCGGCCAGCATCGCCCACGCCCCGACTTCAACCTCCTGGATTTGCACCTGCTGAGCCCAGTAGTGTTCGCCTGCCTTTTCCAGTTGGTTCTTTATTCGCGCCAACGCGGCCATCGACTCGTGCGTCACCGGCGTGTTGCCCAGGCGTGCTGCGCCTAGTCCGCGCGCGAACCAAGTCATGGCGTCGGTGTATGGAAATGGTGTCTCTCGCACCGTGAGTTGCGCAGCTTCCTTCCAATCCTGGCGTTCCAGCGCGTAGCGTGCCGGGATCGCCGCCAACGCAAAATAACCCACCGCAGGGCTGCCTGCGCCGCCGATCACTACTTTGGGATCGAATCGTGATGCGATCTCCGGCAACGAATCCAGCAACCGCCGCGCCGCTTCGTCCTGCGCGGTTTGCAAATAGGCGTAAATCTCGTAGTCGCTGGCGTGCAACTCTTCTGCCGTCTGATGTTCGCTCTTGGCCGCGGTTGCTGCCGCTACGTTGCTGTCGATGGAATCCTGCCAGTAACCGGTGCGGGTAAACGTATGCGACGGCATGTGCAGGGCATGCGGCGCATCAGGAGCGATTTCCGAATAACGCCGGGCGGCGGGCAATGCGCGCGGCGCCAGGGATGGCACGTCGTAAGTGTGGATGATGTAATGCGCCAGCCCCGGATGCCCCGGATCCTGTGCGAATAACTTCTCTAGAATGGCACCCGCCTTCAGTCGCCCAGCGTAGGTCTTATCCGCCGGGTCTTCGGAAGCGGCAAGCGCCAGCGCGTAGAAAATTTGCGCCTCATTGTCGTCCGGGTATTTCGCGGCCAGATCCTCCATGGCGTTGCGGTACGCGATCACACGTGCTCTCTGCGTAGTGTTCTCGAAATTCGCGTACAAGTTGGCGACCGAAGCGATGTACGCTTGCTCGCGCTCCGTTTTCGCACCCAGCGCTTTGGCGCGTTCCATGGTCGCTCGCCCTGCCTGCAACTGGCTCGTATCCTTCATTCCCGTCGCGAACGGATTACTCCACTGGCTGAGTGCGATGCCCCAGTAGGCGATTCCGCAGGC
This sequence comes from Terriglobia bacterium, assembly GCA_963733545.1. Classification (GTDB taxonomy): domain Bacteria; phylum Acidobacteriota; class Terriglobia; order Terriglobales; family Acidobacteriaceae; genus JAIQFF01. The sequence goes on along the minus strand of CAVTDQ010000006.1, from coordinate 306,676 downwards.
AGCATCGGTCTTGAGCACCGCGTTGAATCCTTCAATCGCACGGCTGAACTGGAAGGAGTGCAGCAGAGCCACCGCTCGGTTGAAATCCTTTTGTGCGCCGCCGCTGCAGGACGTGGCGAAATGCACGACTCCCAGTTTTTCGCCGCCTCCGTGTTCATGTTCCTGCGCGATGCCGCCAGACACGATCAGCGCCACCAGAAACCCGGCAATGATTTTTACTCTGAACATATCGGTACCCGAAGTCTTCGAGGACTATATCGCGCTCGCTATCGCTAGAGAACGCCGCCGCCTCCCCACGTGGCCACGGAATGACAAGAAACGGCAAAAATGCCTGCTGGAAGTGATTGAATCGTTGGTGGAGCTAGTCGGGATCGAACCGACGACCTCATCGTTGCGAACGATGCGCTCTCCCAGCTGAGCTATAGCCCCACATGAATGGGTTCCAAATGATGCAGTTCCGAGATTTTAACAGCGTTTGTTGCCGCCGACCAAGTCAAGCAGTTGATTACTCGGGCTCGAAGCAAACTGCCCGTCGCGATTACCTGATTTTGACGTCATCATGAGAGACGAAGTCTCGAAGGACCTGGCGCGAACTTATACGCACTCGGATGCGCCAACCTTGTAACCCACCCTGCGCTTCCACAGACCAAAGTAACGAAACTCACCCACCATAATTGTGTTTACCTCCTGCCTCTGTCATCGTCTAATAGAGCAGAAGTCTTAAAAGATGTTCACGCCCATTCAACCCGGCGGACGCGGCCCACGACTCGCTACCTATTGTTCCGTGGCCGCGCATGGTCTTTTGTTGTTGTGGCTGCTGCATGCCGCCAGCCCCCAGGATGGTAGCGCCATCATTTGTGGTCAACGGCGATCACGGCACTTACATCGCTCATCTCTACTTTCCGTCTCAGGCAACTCAGGTCAAAGCCGACGCCGCTCCGGGAACTTCCTCATCCGATTCGCGACAGCAGTTGAATACGCGAGTGATGTGGAAGCCTCGCCCAAAAGTCGCCAAGGCGGCCCAAGCCGACGCGCCAAAGCCCAAGCTTGGATTGGACGACCAGACCAGCCTGCCCGGACAAATCGCTCAAGCTAAACCTGCGGGCTCGCCTCTCGGTACCGTACTTGAGGGACCCCTCAGCGGAGAGGAAGTTCGCCCCGCCCTGCCCGTGGTCTCACCCGACCCGCACGTTGCCTCCGATGAGCTGGGTGGAATCCAGGGGGATGTGATTGTCGAAGTCACCATCGACGAAAAAGGAAGTATTATCCAGAAAGTCGTGGTGCAAAGTCTGACTCCGGCGATCGACGGCAAAGTGCTGGAGGCCCTTGAAAGTTGGCGCTTTCGTCCCGCCACTCGCAACGGCGTAGCCATCGCTTCCAAGCAGGACGTCTATTATCACTTCCCTCGCCTGGGAAAAGGTTAGTCCCGGCGAAGCGCGAACCATTGCTCGCATCCAAAGCGTTGCTTCCGTGTCTCGTTATAATGTAGAAGTGCCTTCTGAATCAGTTCGACAACTGGCCTCGGCCGACTTTCCCACTCGCTGGGGGCAATTTCGCATTTACGGTTTTCGCGGAGAATTCGGAACCTCTGCCGCGCCTCGAACTGAGGACGCGGTTGCCCTGGTCATGGGTGACATCCATTCCGCGCCGCCGCTGGTGCGCATCCATTCGCAGTGCCTGACCGGTGACGTCTTCGGATCGCTGCGTTGCGATTGCCGGGAACAGCTGGAAATGGCGCTGGCAATGATTGCCGAAAACGGCGCCGGCATTTTGATCTACGAGCAGCAGGAAGGACGCGGCATTGGCCTGATGGCCAAGCTGCAGGCGTACGAATTGCAGGACCAGGGGCTGGATACGGTTCAGGCCAACGAACGCCTCGGCTTCAAGGCCGACCAGCGCGAGTTCGCGCTCCCCGCTGAAATCCTGAAATCGCTTGGCGTCTCGAGCGTGCGCCTGTTGTCGAATAATCCTGACAAAGTGGCCGCACTGGAAAAGGGAGGAATCGTGGTAGCTGAGCGCGTGCCCTGCGAAGTGGCTCTGTCGGCTCACGCCGAAGACTATTTAAAGACCAAAAAAGAAAAGATGGGCCATCTCTTCACCTCGCGGTAGTCGCAGGCCCGGGATGATTTTGGTTGGAAGCCAGCAGCCAGTAGCTAGAAGCAGCTTTAATAGAGCGGTATTTTCGGATCCACGGTTCGTGCCCAGCCATCAATACCGCCACGCATTGATTGCACTTTTTCAAATCCCTGCTGCCGTAGCCAGTTTGTGACACTCAAAGAGCGTACGCCGTGGTGGCACATCACAACGATATGCTGGTCGGGGTCAAGTTCCTGATTGGCGCGTGAAGGCACATCGCCCATCGGGATGTTCTTTGTGTCTTCCAGGTGGGATTTTTCCAACTCCCAAGGCTCGCGGACATCCAGCAAAGTGAAATTCTCACTTTGCTTGAGCATGGCTTTTACTTGTCCGGCGCTGATTTCGAAATCCATAAAGGTCCTCAGTATCCGAAGTCGGCTGGCGCCGCGTAAGCGTGCTGCTTGACTTTCAAATCTTCCACGCGACATCCGCCCAGTTGATTCATGTACCCAGGGCGATCTTTGACGCTATAGATCCACCGCTGTAGCCAGGCCTCGGAATCCGGCGACGTCCTGGTTTGCTCGTGATATTGACGAAAGAAAGCATTGTCGCGCTGGTAGCATCCCTGCACCGGCGAGGGATGCGCCCCGTGCCGGCATTCAACCACTGCGTTCACCAGAAATCCGGGAATCACCGTGCGATTCGGGTCGCTGGTGATAATTTCGGGTTCGACGATTTCTTCCGCCACCACGATAACCCGCTTCGCCGCCCGAACCGCTTCGATCATAACTCCAAAATTACCCCAGCAATGGGCGTTGCCCTCGCGGTCCGCACGCTGCAGATGAACGATGGCGACGTCCGGACTAAGCGCTCGAACCGCATGAAGCTTACCTGGGGTTCCAGGCAACAGGTCAAACGGTGAATCGATCTCGGCGAAAAATTTATTGTCACGAACCAGGTCGCTGCCCAAAGCCGTACGCGTTGGCAGAAACGGCACACCCATGGCCGCCGCCTGCAGCGCCAGTGCCACCGTGAAGTTAGAAAGATTTATCACCTTCAGGCTTCCCTGCTCGGTCGCGCGCCGGAAATTGTAGGCGGAACCCATCATTACGTTGCCCACCCACGCCGCGATGACCTGGTCCACGCATCCCGCCGCGATCAGTTGATCGAACAGAATGTCTGAAATTGGACCGATCAGGGTGAGGCCACGCTTCCTTTGCCGCATGATTTCGTGGCCCGCGGCAAAGGGAATCATCTGTTCCATTTGCAGGCCCAGAGCCACGGAGGCTCCATCCGGGACCCATTGGGCAATGGCGTCGTGCATGGTCGCGAGCTTTGACATTAATTTGCCTACCTGCCCTTCCAAACCGGCAGCCGCTTTTCCATGAAAGCGCTGATTCCTTCGTGCACGTCAGCTGTCTTCATCAATTCTTCAAGATAGATCTTTTCCGCGCGCGCCAGGCCTTTGTCGAAGTGCATTGAATCCCAGGCGTAGTTCGCTTTCTTCGCAATCGACAGCGCTGCCGCGCTCAGCTTCGAAAGCTGCTGCAGCGTTTCCTGCAAGACCGGTTCAACTTCGGCGTCAGCGCGGTTCGCCAGCCCAATACCAGCTGCCTCTTTACCCGTGATGCTGCGCCCGGTAAGAATCAGGTCAGCTGCATTCTTCTGGCCGACCAACGCAGCCAGACAGGTAGCTGCAACCGGTGGATAGCATCCCAGCTTGATCTCGGGAAATCCCCAGGATGCATTTTCCGCGGTGAATACGAGGTCGCAAACCAAAGCCAGTTCCGCGCCTCCGCCCAGACAATGACCCTCCACGGCGGCGATCGTCACCTTTTTCGTGCCGATCAGCTTACGAATTACCGTGTGAAATTTCGTCAGCATGCTTTCAACTTTGTCCGGAGTATGTGCGGCAACGTCCACGCCTACCGAGAATGTCTTCCCCCCGCTTATCACCAGGATCGAAACATCCTGGCGCGTCTCAACTTCGTCTAATGCCTGTGCCAGTTCATCCATCATTGCCAGATCGATCACATTCAAATGTGGATGGTGAAGCGTAATGCGGGCTACCGGAGGCTGGAAATCGACCATGATGCGCGAGCGCGCGGGGATTTCGTCTGGCATTTATTTGGTCCAGAAGCCGTTGCTGTCGTACTCCCGAATGGCGGCAAGCTCGGCTGCGGTCGGCTCCGGCGTAGATTTCAATTGATCGGAAACTCGCAGGCGCCACCCGGTATTCCGTAGAACGTCATCCACCTCAACGCCCGGATGCGTGGACGACAGATAAGCTTCGCCATCGTCGCCGAAACGGAATATTGCTTTACTGGTAATCACTGCCGCGGGACCTCCACGAGGCAAGCCCACTCGCTGCCGCCAAGCTCGACCGTCTCCGTTGCCGGGACTGGTGATGTACGAAACCCGCTCAGGCAGACGCTCCTTGCTGTGCTCCAGCAGCACCACGAAGCGCTGCGCCAGCGACGCGATGTCGCAGGCCCCGCCGGATCCCGGTAAACGGGTGAGCCCTTTCGCGCCACGAACTTGAGTTGAGTTCAAGTTGCCGAAGCGATCGACTTCAGCCGCTCCCAAAAATCCAAGCTGCACCCGCCCGGATTGCAACAGGCTCATTACCCCAAGCATGTCCAGGCACTGGGTCGCGTTCTTGATGTTGGCTGGATCAGCCATGGTGTAGATCAACTCCGGCGAAGGAGTACTTCTGATCACACCATTTTCAAACAATCCAACCGCGTTCGGCGCATGTGTTTTTTTCGCCACCACGAACGCAATCAATGGCAACCGCATCCCGACGAAGACCACTTCACCATCGGAGATTTCGCGAGCGGCGCTGACCACCATCAGCTCGCCCGAAGTGTAAGCCCGCGGCCGCGTTTCCGAAACCAACGTAGAAGCCATAAACTGAGAACTGAGAACCAGCAACTAAGAACTGGTTCTTGATAACTAGCGTTTGTTTTCGCAGCACAAACGCTCTACAAATTGATGGCTGACTTACGCACCTCGCCAATCGAGGCAAGCGGATCGCGAGCCCCTTCTTTCGGCGCAATCCATCTTTTCTCGGTGCCGATAATGTCGAGCAGCAACTTCTTGTCTTCCACCGATGGCAGATATTCCTTCAAGTGCTCCTCATAGTATCTGTCGTCAATGGCTTCACCAGTCTGGGCGTGAAATTTCTGGCCGGCCCAGCGTCCAATGTTGCGATTGAACTTGATGTGCGGGGCGTACAGCTTGGGCTGGTCAGCTTTCAGGTAGGTGTTGAAGCGGGCGATCAGGCCGGCAACTTCATCGCGATAGAGTTGCCGGTTGTAATCGTTCAGGTCATCGAGGTCGGCAGCCTGTTCGTTTTTGGGCTCGTCATATCGCCCTTTGATGCCCCACACATATGCCCAGTGCGCGGACGAGGAGTGGTCGGTGCCGAACAAGTCGTAGGAGCTCGAAATCCACTTGTTGAGGTATTTCTGGATCAGCCAGCCCGGAATCACCCCGGCTTCCACAATTCGCCGCAATCCGTCGTTGCCGGTTCCCATGTGGAATGCTTCTTCGCGCAGCATGTACGACATGGATCTCCCCAGCGGCGCGAATGCGGAGTATTTAAACATCTGCAACTGGAATTTTCCGTCGCGATCGACAAAATCCGTATAGGTGAAAAAATCCATCCAGTTATCGACTTCGACGTTGAAGGCTCCCAGCAGACGCTTGTTCTCGAACGCACGCCGTTCCAGCATCTTCTGCGCTTCGACTTTGCCGGAGTATCCAAAATGGTCGACCAGAAGAGCACACATTTGCCAGCCGTGACGCATTTCTTCAATCATGACGCGAGTGATGGCGCGACGGTCCCAATCGGTAGGCGCGCTTTCGAACAAGTAGCGCTGCTGCTCCACGCTGGCGAATTCAGTATCTCCCTGGTACACAATCATGTTGATCAGGGCGTCGCGCATCTGTTGGGTGGGCACCTGCCGCAGGTTCTCCCACTTGCGACGTCCCTTGTATGAGCCAAACTGGATTTCGTCGGTCTCGATTGCACCGAAAAGAGTGTCGAATTTGAAACTGGCGATTTCGTCGTGATTGACGCCAATTTCCTTGCGCCAATCGTCAAAGAGTCCAACCCAGTCGCTAAACGTTCCGATTTTCGCTACTTTACCTGGCATAGTTTCAAACCTTTAACCACGAAGGAAACAAAATGCACGAAAGTCTTCCAGGCTAACGAGCTTCCTTCGTGATACTTCGCATCCTTCGTTCAGCTCCATTCGCGATCTTTCCGGAAATCTATTTCGCCTTGAACACGGCCGGCCGCTTTTCCACGTATGCAGCCAGTCCTTCTTTTGCGTCCTCACTCTGGAAGAGCAATTGCTGGTTCTCGCGTTCCACGGCCAACGCCGATTCCATCGGAATCTCCCAACCTGTCTGCACCGCACGCTTGATCCGGCCCACCGCCTTCGCAGCCTTGTTCGGCGGACAGAACTGCCGCGCATATTCCATGATGTTTTCCATGAAATTCTCGCGCTCGTATATATCGTTAATGATCCCAAGCTCCTTCGCTTCTTCGAACGAAAAGGTGTTGCCGGTCACCATCAACTCGATCGCCTTGCTCTTGCCCACCATCCGCGATAGCCGCTGGGTTCCGCCGGTGCCCGGCAGTACACCAAGATTCACTTCCGGCAGCCCGATTTTGCCGGCATCCTGACGTGCAATGCGAATATCGGCGGCCATGGCAATTTCCAACCCGCCGCCCACGCAATGCCCGTTCAGCGCCGCAATCACCAGCTTGGGTGTGTGCTCCAGCCGCAACAGGGTTTCATTGGCATGCAGACAAAAATAATATTTGAAGGTGGGATCGACGCTGACCAGCATCTTGATGTTGGCGCCGGCGGAAAAAAACTTGTCCCCCGCGCCGGTCAGCACGATTACGTAAACGTCGTTATCCATGCGCGCCTTGAGGATGGCCTCATCCAGCTGCCGGTTCATCTCATAGGTGTAGGTATTGGCCGGCGGATCGGATAATTCAATCACCGCCACACCCTCATCCACGCGGTAGTTAATCAGTTGTTTGCTGGTTTCGCCGCTTGCCGGCTGCACGGTCGTTGCCATGATATCGACTCCTTTTTGCGATAATTAATTTCACGAAGTTGAAAGCTTTTTCTTCTGGACCGCCTTCGATGTCACGCCCCCAATGCCCCGAAGAAAAATGTCGCCCATTTCTTCGGCCAGTGCCTCGGCGTCCCCGTCTACGCGTGGGTTGTACCAGGTGTAGATCCAGTTCATCATGCCAAACAGGCTGAGGACGGCCGTCCGGCTGGAAAAATCGATTCTGCGTACCTGCTTGTAGTTCTCCAGAAGCGTCATGCACGTGCGGTAATACTCGCGCTTGATGGCGGCGATCTCCGCACCAAAGCCATTCCTCAATACATCGTCTTCATGAGACAGAACCTTCATCGCCTTCTGATTGGCCAGAAAATATTCCAGGTGATTGAAAATGAAGAGCCGAATTCGCTCCTCCGGATTCGAGACCTGCTGCAGCCGCTGGCGAAGGCGATCCAGAATGGTCGAAAACGTATGTTTCTGGATCAGGTAAAGCAACTCCTCTTTAGACTCGAAGTAGTAGTACAGGCCGGAAAGCGACACCCCGCTGGCCCGTGACAGGTCGCGCATCGACGCGGCCGCATACCCTTTGTCGCAGAAAACGTTGGTGGCGTGAACCAGAATTCGTCCCAGCCGCCGGTCGAAAGGGGTTTCCAGACGCGGCCCGGAGACAGAAGCGCGCCGCCTCACGGGCATTTGCGATCGAATAGGAGAAGCAGTCGCCATAGTTCGAACGTTCGTTCAAATTGTAGCAATGCCGGAACAGCCGATACAAGCAAATAAAGATTTTGGCTGGCGGCACGCTTTGCAATCTTTGCGTGCCAGTCTCTCGGCGTCCTTTGCGGCTAAGTTGTTGACGTTGCTTCAAGCAAAAAAGCAGAGGAAGTTCCTAATTCCGAATGTCGCCAAGCAAACGCTCGACCTCAGACTTCAAATCCGCCGTTAGCGGTAAAAGCGGCAGCCTTGCCGAACCACCGAAATAGCCATTCAGATCCATCCCATACTTTAGTCCGGGGATACCTAACCCACCGCCCACCCGTTCCGCCGCAATCGTAATACGCTCCTGCTTCAGACGAGCCAGATCAGCATCGCCTTCTTTCCATGCCGCATAAATCTCGTAGCAACCGGTGGGAGCGACATCGGCGAAGGCCAGCACTCCTCCCACCGCTCCCGCCTGCAGGGACGGTTCCAGCTTTTGTGCCAATCCCGCCAGCACCTGGAATCCAATTTCCTTTTGCCGGGTCTTGATTCCGCTCACTACGCTGACCGCGGCCGATGAAGGTTTAGCCACACTCAGTCCCGACACCTGGACCAGTTCCCCGCCCTGTCCGTTGTTGCCAGACGACGCCTTCAACATGCGCGGCGTCACAGCCTCGAAAGTCTCGGTGACAGCCGCCGCGCGTTTTACCTGGCGAGTGCCTTCCACCGTTCGGCGAATCTTTTCAACATCGCCGCCCGATTCTTTTATACCAATGATATTGGGATGCCCCGCCAGTTCGATTACCAGTTCGGCCGGAATGTCATACCCGGTAAATGCAGGAACGTTGTAGATCAGCAACGGCAGCGGCGAGCGATCGGCTACGGTGCGGTAGAAGGCGAGTAAGTTCGCCGGCTGCATCAGCCTCTTGTAAAAATGCGGCGTGCGTACCAGGGCGACGTCGTAACCCAGTTCGGCGGCATACTCAGTCAAACCCAGCGTCTCTTTCGCCGACTCGATCCCCGTTCCTGCGATCAGGACCTTGTTCGGGGCGGCAGCACCCCGCGCGACTTTCAAGACCTCGCGACGCTCTTCGTCTGAGAGCATGATGGACTCGCCGCTCGAGCCGAGAACCACGAGCCCAGCCGCCGGCGTTTTCGAATAACGTTCAACATTGTGCTCAAGCTTCTTGAAATACACTTCTCCATCGGGATAAAAAGGCGTCGTGATGGGAGGGAAAATTCCGTTTAGCAGCATAGGGCGTTGTTAAATCATGCGGCTTGACAACAACCGCCAGTCTGTCATCCTGAGCGGAGCAGGAACTTCGCAACGCGAAGTTCCTGCGAAGTCGAAGGACCCCTACGATTGCTCGAGAGCCGAACATCTCAGGCACTTAGGGAGTGTATCTACGCGCTCCGCCGTTTCTCTTCCGGCGCTACAAAATGCGCGGCGTTCACTGCGCCGATCTGCACCAGCAGACCCAGCTGGTCCCAGTTGTCCCAGCCTTCGACGATCTTGCCGTCAGAGATTCGCTGGATGGTTGTGCCGGTGATCGTCACTTCCTTGCCGGTCGGCGCGAAGCCCAGAAATTCACCTTTGTGGGTCATGGTAGTGGTCCAGCGAGCTACTACTTTGTCTCCCTGTTCAATCACCTGATCAATGGTGACCTTGAAATCGGGGAACGCAGTCGCGCAAACCCAAAGCGAATGTTCTGAATTCCTTCAGGCCGATATCTGTGTCGTGCTGCGCCTGGCCATGGCCAATGACGTTGGGTGATGCCATCTCCTCGATGGCATCCATGTTCCCCTTGTTCCAGACTTCCTCAAACCAGCGGCGTATCAACGCGCTATTTTCTTGTGCCATACCACACCTCCGAGGCCAGACTAGCCTCTTTGGCCCTTCACTGTACGCTCCGCGTTCAGGTGCTGCAATGCCTGTACCCGCAACTCCCCGCGCTGGAGAGCGGCAATGCCCTCAGCCGCGGCCCGGGCCGCCGACAGAGTAGTTATGGTCGGGATCCTCGCCTGCACGGCTGCTCGCCGTATCGCCTTCTCATCGAACCAGGGATCGACCCCGTGCGGAGTGTTCACAATCAGGTGAATCCGCTCGCCTTTGATGAGATCGACGACGTTAGGGCGTCCTTCCTTTACTTTGTAAACCCGTTCCACGGACATGCCCGCTGATTCCAGCACGTCCGCTGTGCCCGCAGTGGCCACCAGCTTGAAACCCATATCCATAAATTTGCGCGACACTTCAGCCACGCCCGGCTTGTCGTGATCGGTAACGCTGATGAATACCATGCCCTGTGTGGGCAGCTTCTGCCCGGCCGCAGTCTGAGCCTTGGCAAATGCCTCACCGAAGTTGTCGGCCACACCCATGACTTCGCCGGTGGATTTCATCTCCGGCCCCAGCACGGTATCGACACCGGGAAATTTGTTCCAGGGAAAAACCGGAGACTTTACGTAGAAGCAATGCCCGGTGTCGAGATCGGCGCGGCTCTCGATAAATTCCGGCAGGAATTCGCGCAGCTTGCGGCCAGTCATCAACCGGGCTGCGATTTTTGCCATGGGGACGCCGGTGGCTTTCGAAACGTAGGGCACCGTGCGCGAAGCCCGCGGATTCACTTCCAGTACATAGACTTTACGACTGTCACCCCGGGGAATGGCAAACTGAATATTCATCAGGCCAATCACCTTCAAGGCGCGCGCCAGCTTGAACGTGTACTCCCGCATGCGCTCCAGCAGGTCTTCCGCGATATCCACCGCCGGCAGCACGCACGATGAATCGCCGGAGTGGATGCCGGCTTCCTCAATGTGCTGCATGATTCCGCCGATGACAACGTCTTCGCCGTCAGACAGCGCGTCCACGTCAACTTCGATCGCATCCTCGAGAAAGTGATCGATCAGCACCGGCCGGTCTTGCGAATACTCGACTGCCTCTTTCATGTAGCGAACAACCATCTCTTCATCGTAGGCAATCACCATGGCGCGCCCGCCCAGTACGTAGGAGGGTCGCACCAGCACCGGAAATCCCACCCGCTTTGCTCCTTCAATCGCTTCTTCGACCGAGGCCGCCATCGCTCCCGGCGCTTGCGGAATTTCCAGCTCATCCAGCAATTTCCCAAAGCGCTTGCGGTCTTCCGCCAGATCGATCGACTCCGGTGACGTGCCAATAATATTGACGCCCGCCGCCTTGAGCGGCAACGCCAGATTCAAAGGCGTCTGTCCGCCGAACTGCACAATTACCCCGACCGGCGCCCCCGCGGACGCTTCATGCTCGCAAATGGCGAATACGTCCTCCAGGGTCAACGGCTCGAAATATAAACGATCGCTGGTGTCGTAATCGGTCGAGACCGTTTCCGGATTGCAGTTGATCATGATGGTCTCGTAACCATCGTCGCGCAGCGCAAACGCAGCGTGGCAGCAGCAGTAATCGAACTCAATTCCCTGCCCGATGCGATTGGGCCCGCTGCCCAGAATAATCACTTTCTTTTTCCCGGTGGGTGCGGCCTCGTCTTCTTCTTCGTAAGTCGAATAGAGATACGGCGTGTAACTCTCAAATTCGGCGGCGCATGTGTCCACGCGTTTGTAAACCGGGGCGATGCCGTGTTTCTTTCGCAGGTGCCGGACCTTTTCGTGCGCGCCCTTGCCGTCCAGTCGCCAGATTCCTGCCAGCCGGCTATCCGAGATCCCCATACGTTTGGCCTGGCGCAGGACGTCTGTCGGAATCGATTCCATGGGATGCTTTTCCAGCTCCAGCTGCATGTCGTTAATTTCTTTAAGCTGGTAAAGGAACCACGGGTCGATGGAAGTCATCTTGGCCAGTTGTTTTACCGTGTGGCCCTGGCGCAAGGCGTAGCGGACATACGAAAGCCGCTCGGGATGCGGCGTCACCAGCCGCTGGGTGAGAATCTTGGGCTCGATTTTTTCAGCTCCGGACTTTTTTCCGGTGTCGAGCGCCCTCACTCCCTTGAGCAGCGCTTCCTTAAAGGTGCGGCCGATAGCCATGACTTCGCCCACCGACTTCATCTGCGGGCCCAGGCTTTCATCGGCTCCGGGAAATTTTTCAAACTGCCACTTGGGGATTTTCACCACCACATAATCGAGCGTGGGCTCAAAGCAGGCGGGTGTCTTGCGAGTGATGTCGTTGGGAATCTCATCCAGCGTGTAACCCACCGCCAGCTTGGCGGCAATTTTCGCAATGGGAAATCCGGTCGCCTTGGAGGCCAGCGCTGACGACCGCGAGACTCGCGGATTCATCTCGATGACCACCATGCGCCCGGTTCCAGGATGAATTCCAAACTGAATATTCGATCCCCCGGTTTCGACCCCGATTTCGCGAATGACAGCGATCGAGGCGTCGCGCATCGCCTGATACTCGCGGTCAGTGAGAGTCTGCGCAGGGGCCACGGTGATCGAATCGCCGGTGTGCACTCCCATGGGATCAAAGTTCTCGATCGAACAGATGATGATGACATTATCTTTGAGGTCACGCATCACTTCGAGTTCGTACTCTTTCCATCCCAGCACCGATTCTTCGATCAGCGCTTCGTGCACCGGAGAGAAATCGAGCCCGCGGGCCAGCACCTCCAGCATTTCTTCGCGGTTGTAAGCGATGCCGCCGCCACTGCCGCCCAGGGTGAATGACGGCCGCACAATGACCGGGAAACCGATCTTGCCGGCAAATTCCAGGCCATCTTTCAGATTGTTCACCAGCGCCGACTTGGGAACATCCAGTCCGATTTTCTGCATCGCGTCTTTGAAATAAAGACGGTCTTCAGCCTTCTTGATCGCGGCAACATTCGCCCCAATCAGCTGCACGTTGTATTTTTCCAGCACGCCGCCGTCAGAAAGTTCGATAGCAAGATTGAGCGCAGTCTGTCCGCCCACGGTCGGCAATACAGCGAATCCCTGTCCCGGCGAGAGTTCGCGCTCGACACGGATAATTTCTTCGAGATATTCAAGCGTAAGCGGCTCGATGTAAGTGCGGTCGGCGATTTCCGGATCGGTCATGATGGTGGCCGGATTGGAATTGGCCAGCACCACTTCAAATCCCTCGGCCTTGAGCGCCTTGCAAGCCTGCGTCCCGGAGTAATCAAACTCCGCCGACTGGCCAATGATGATAGGGCCAGAGCCGATGATCAGTATTTTCGAGATGTCAGTTCGTCTGGGCATTGTTCCTTGTAGCGCCGGCATCCTGCCGGCTGTCTGGCGGGCGTCCCGCCCGCCGATCGGGCCGTCGGGACGACGGCGCTACGATTTCCACTCTTCCATCATCTTCACAAAATCCTTGAACAGATAATGCGAATCATGCGGGCCCGGCGACGCCTCAGGATGATATTGCACACAGAACAGCGGCAGATTGCGGTGCCGCATCCCTTCCAGGGTGTTGTCGTTCAAGTCGATGTGCGTCAGCTCAACTTCACTCTGCGGCAGTGAATCCGGATCGACAGCGAAGTTATGGTTGTGTGCCGTGATTTCGATCTTCCCCGAGTGCAACTGCTTCACCGGATGGTTCCCGCCGTGATGTCCAAACTTCAACTTGAAGGTTTTTCCGCCCAAAGCAATTCCCGTGAGTTGATGACCCAGACAAATTCCGAAAATCGGCTGCCGTCCCATGAGGCGGCGAATGTTATCGACGGCATAAGTGCAAGGCTCGGGATCGCCCGGACCGTTCGACAGAAACACCCCGTCCGGCTTCAACGCCAGTACATCTTCTGCGAGAGTCTGCGCCGGCACCACCGTGACCTTGCAGCCTTCGCCTCGCAATTTGCGCAAAATGTTTTGCTTGATGCCGTAGTCGTAGGCTACGACGTGAAAGCGCGCCGGCTCGTCTTTGACACCAACGATCTCATCCGGCAGATGCGAACGCTCGCCGGTTTCCCAGACGTAGGTGCTCTTGGTGCTGACCACTTTAGCCAGATCGGTCCCGTCCATCTTGGGGATGGTCCGCGCCTTGGCCACCAGTTTGTCGGCATCACTCTCGAGCGTAGAAACCACGCCGCGCATGACGCCGTGGTCGCGCAAGTGCCGCACCAGCGCGCGCGAATCGATCTCCGCCAGGACCGGAATCTTGAATTGTTCGAGATATTCTTCCGCCACCTGCTGCGAGCGCCAGTTGGAGCTGACACGAGAAAACTCGCGCACGATCAGCCCTTCAATGTAAGGACGGTTGGCTTCGTTGTCTTCGGCATTGGTGCCGTAGTTGCCAATTTCAGGATTGGTGAGAACTACGATCTGGCCGCAGTAGGAAGGGTCGGTGAAAATTTCCTGATAGCCAGTGATGGAAGTATTAAAAACGACTTCGCCGTAACATTCGCCTTTGGCGCCGTATCCTTTGCCTCGAAAGACTCTGCCGTCTTCGAGCGCAAGCGTAGCTTGCATTCGTACTCCAGGGAGTGGATTTTCAGAATTTTAGCAGGGATAATAAATTCGCGAAACAAATGATTTTGATTTTAGCTATCAGCTTTCAGCTAAATCGTTGCCACAATCAGACGAGAGAAGTTTGGAATGCACTGATAGCTGATAGCTGACAGCTGAGAGCTGTTGCCCTCTCAGCGAACTTCGCGGATTTTCTCTGCGTCCTTCGCGGTCAAAAGCTTTTTACCGCAAAGTTCGCTAAGCTCTCACCTGACCCTTCCCATTTTATCCACGGGCCAATATCCAAACACCGCCTTGCCGTAGATGTAGCTGACATTCACCGCCCCGAAATCGCGGCTATCGTTCGACATGGTGCGGTGGTCTCCCAGCACGAAGTAGCTGTTGGCAGGCACTACGATCTCGGAATACGAACGCTGGTCGGCGTAGGCTGCGGGAACGTAGTCTTCCTCGACCGCCTCGCCGTTGACGAATACTTCGCCGCCATCGATGCGAATTCGATCTCCGCCCAGGCCGATTACCCTTTTAATGAAACTTTTCGAAGGATCGCGCGGGTATCGAAAGACGACAATGTCGCCACGCTGGATGGATTCCAGCCGGTAGACATACTTGTTGACGAAGATACGCTCCTGGTCGTCCAGCGAAGGCATCATGCTGGTGCCCTCAACTTTTACCGGCTGGTACAGAAAAACAATGATGAACGCGGAAATCGCCAGCGAAATAATCAGATCGCGCAGCCAAACTGACAAAACCGGCAGGCCACGCAGAGGCGGCGCCGAACTCGATTTGTCGTGGCGGGGACGTTCCACAGGACGCGCTTGTTCCGGCATGTTGTCTCTGCTTACATTATACGGGTGAATTGTTTGCCATGAAGGTGCCGTCGCGGTGACCGCCTCAGCTCGCGTTACCCGGTACACCCGCGCACGTGGCCTCTCGATTCGAGTTACAATCACTTTACGGAGTGCCTCTGAACCATGATAAAGCGCGGTATGACTCTTACTTTCCTGGGCCTACTTATCGTTGCCGTATCCGCTCCGTGGGCAACCTCGCAACAGGACGGAACCCCGCCGCATTACAACGCCGGTCCGCCCGCCAAAGGGACGGTGTTGCCCCCCATTCTTGGCCGGGAGCAGTTATGGGGAGCGAACGCTCAGTACCCTTTCCAGAGCCACGCCTATGAACTGGCCGCCAAGATTCCCGCCGTCCTCCATCAGCAGCCTTGTTACTGCTATTGCGATCGCGGCATGGGTCACAACAGCCTGCATAGCTGTTTTGAAGTCGCTCACGGCGCCCAGTGTTCGGTTTGCCTGAAGGAGCTCTATTACTCCTACTCGATGAATAAAAAGGGTAAGACCGCCGCGCAAATTCGGGATGGCATCACCAAGGGTGAATGGAAGCAGATCGATCTACAGACGGCAGCTTCCATCAACTGAGCTCATAACTGGTCCCAGGCGAAGTTGACGCACACGCGAATCCGCGTATAACCTGTTGATCCGAAGTGAATCGGCTTTTCCACAGCCGATATCCAGGGCTCCTTGACCGGTAGTCATAGAACTGCGGGCTGAAATTGGCTGAAACGCTTTCAATAGCGTCCTGTCCGTTTCCTCCAGGCACTAGAAAAAGGAGAACTTACGAAGAGTTCAGGAAGAGTTTTGCGGATGGCACAGAAACCGACTGCCAAGAAACCAGTTAATGAAGATCCACGTTTTGCACAGGCTGTGCAAAACTACGAGGCCGGACTGCGTGCGCTGCAAGAGCGAAAGTTCGATAAGGCCAAGGGACATTTACAGAAAGCTTCAACCGGCGCCAGCCGGGAGTTGGCGGATCGCATCTCCGTCCACCTGAATACCTGTAATCAGCACCTCGAACGCTCCGCCGCCCAGTTCAAAAGTCCGGAAGAACACTATGATTACGCAGTTTCGCTGATGAACGTCGGCGACTACGTCACTGCGCGAGAGCATCTGGAAAAACTTTCAAAGCAGGTTCCGCGAGCCGACTATGTCGCTTACGGCATGGCCGCTCTCGATTGTTTGACCGGTCATCTGGAAGATGCCCTGCGTCATCTGGACGAGGCCATACGGGTCAACGC
Organism: Terriglobia bacterium; assembly: GCA_963733545.1. Taxonomy (GTDB): domain Bacteria; phylum Acidobacteriota; class Terriglobia; order Terriglobales; family Acidobacteriaceae; genus JAIQFF01. The sequence goes on along the minus strand of CAVTDQ010000006.1, from coordinate 290,346 downwards.
CGCCTTACGCTTCCAGGCGCGCAACGATTCCGATTTCCAGAATCTGGTGGAGGATCCTCGCTTTACCGAGCTCTTGTACCCTGATCCTGGCGGCGAGTTTGCTCCAGAACCGTCAATACCCGAGGAAAATGGCTAGACGTGGCCGTGCCTGATCCCCAGCGACGCTTGGAGCGCTCGTCACGGGGAAGTCCGTCATCAACCCGGGGCCTGCGCGTGGTCGCCATCGGCGGCGGCACCGGCTTGTCTACGCTTCTTAAAGGACTCAAACGCTACGTCCCCCGCGCCGCCGAAATCGGCCAATCCGGTCATGCCGAAATTATTGAACTTTGCGCCGTAGTCACCGTCAGCGACGACGGCGGCTCCAGCGGGCGTTTACGCAAAGAGCTGAATATGTTGCCCCCGGGAGACATTCGTAATTGCATTGTCGCCCTCTCGGAAGATGAAGCCTTACTTTCGCGGCTGTTTCAGCATCGCTTCGTCAAAGGATCTGGCCTCGAAGGCCACAGCTTCGGCAACCTGTTTCTCGCGGCGCTCACGGCAGTCACCAGCGATTTCAGCGAAGCCGTTCGCCTGTCCTCCGAAATTCTGCTCACTCGTGGACACATCTTCCCCGCCACCACTTCGCACATCGAGCTCGAAGCCCTGATGGAGGACAACTCCAGAATTCGCGGCGAAACCAAGATCACGGCCAGCAGCGGGCGCATCAAGCAACTCTTTCTGGATCCTCCGGACGTCAAGCCTCTGCCGCAAACCTTGGAAGCAATGGCGCGCGCCGATTTGATCACCATCGGTCCGGGTTCCCTTTTCACCAGCTTGATTCCAAATCTGCTCGTTCCCGGCATCGCTCAGGCCATGGTCAATTCCGCTGCGGTGAAGGTTTATGTTGGGAACCTCATGACTCAGGCCAACGAGAGTCTGGGCCTGACCGCATCCGACCACATTCGCGCCCTGAATCGTCACGCCGGAGTAAGTCGCATCTTCGATTTCGCGCTCATCAATCGCGCGCCGGCGCCGCCGGCCCTGAAAGCTAAATATGCGCTGGAAGGCGCTAACCAGATCGTGGCCGACCTGGAAGCGGTCGAGGAACTCGGCGTCATCCCAGTGGAGGGGGACTATCTGGATGAGAAAGACATGGTGGCGCGGCACCTCACCGATCGCATCGCCGCCGATTTGATGGAAATCGTCACCCAGGCTCCCACCGGAACCCGCGCCGCCGGCCACGACGCCTGAAGTAGAAAATATGAAGTGGAAAATATGAGGCAAAGCGCTGCCGTCCATGCCCTGCCTTTAGTGACCACGGTAACCCTGCTTCCGACCATCCTCTCGCGGTATATTGAATCGAATGCCGAAACCAACTCCTAATCAACCCACTGCCCCCAGGATTGCGGTCGCAATCTTGGCGGCGGGCAAAGGGACACGGCTCAAGTCCAGGCATCCAAAGGTGCTGCACGAAGTCGGTGGAAAGTCGTTGCTTGGGCATGTAATCGCTGCCGCCACCAGGGTCGTTCCTGCCAGCGACATATTTGCCATCATCGGATACGAAGCTGACCGGGTTCGTGCCGCCGTTGCCGCTTCCGGAATCGGATTCGTTCTGCAGCCGGAGCAGCGCGGCACCGGCCACGCTCTCATGGTCGCCCGTGAAGCTCTGGCCGCCTACGATCTCGTCATTGTGCTTTCAGGCGACGCTCCGCTCATTACGTCTCAAACCATCGAGCAGTTGCGCGACTTCCATCTTTCCAGAAAAGCTGCGATGACCTTGCTCACGGCGCAGCTGGAAAATCCTCAGGGATACGGCAGAATCGTTCGCCAGAAATCCGGCAGCGATGAAGTAAAAGCCATCGTCGAGCAGAAAAATCTGACTGCGGCGCAGCAGAAGATACACGAAATCAACGCCGGCTTTTACGCCTTCGATGCCCGGCAATTATTCAGTCACATCGACAAGTTGCGCACCGACAATCATCATGCCGAGTTCTACATCACCGATATGGCGGCAATTCTGGCCGCGTCGAAGCAACGGGTGGTGGCGGTGAAAGCAAGTAATGCATACGAAGTCCTGGGCGGAAACACTCGCGCCGAACTTTCAGAGATCGACCAGCACATGCGTCTGGCCAAGTGCCGTCAACTGATGGACCAGGGTGTGACGATTCTTTATCCCGAAACCTGCGTGATCGATAGCGATGTCGAAGTAGGCGCGGACACGACTATCGAACCTGGCGTCCAATTGAAAGGCACAACCCGAGTGGGCAGCGACACTCGCATCGGGTCGTACAGCGTGATCATCAGTTGCGACATCGGAGACAACGTTCTGATCCAGACCGGTTGTGTGCTGGAACACTCCGCCATCCAGGCCCGCGCGTCCCTCGGACCCTACAGCCACCTGCGTCCCGGGTGTGAGGTGTGCGAAGACGCGCACGTAGGAAATTTCACCGAACTGAAGAAGACCCGGCTGGGCAAGGGATCGAAAGCCAACCACCTGACATACCTGGGAGACACTGAAGTCGGCGAAAAAGTAAACGTTGGAGCCGGAACCATCACCTGCAACTACGACGGCGTGAACAAGCACAAAACCATCATCGAGGACGGTGTCTTCGTGGGTAGCGACAGCATTCTGATTGCCCCAGTCCGCATCGGAAAAGGCGCGTATGTGGCCGCCGCCACCACAGTCACCGCAGATGTCCCACCCGACTCTTTGGTCCTGGCGAGAACGCCGCAGATAATCAAAGAAGGCTGGGCCAGCCAAAAAAGAGAAAAAGCCAAAGCGCAAAAAGCTCAAGCCCAAAAAGCCAAATAAATCTGTTCCTACCCTTTGTCATCCTGAGCGGAGGAGTTGCTTCGCTTCGCGAAGCAACTACGCAGTCGAAGGACCCCTATAAGCTCCCGAGTGGTGGCGAAGAATGTTTGTGGGTTGGTGTGTCAGGTTATCCGGTCTGGGTTGTGTGGTCGCGGGCGACTCGCCCGCGAGCTTTTAACTCGAGCCGCCGAAGCAGAGAGACCGTCCGCAAAGCGGACGATCTCATGCCACTAACTACTTCGACACTGCCGCAAACAAGGGCGAGTGCAGCAATCCCTGAAACTGTTTGTCGTCAGCTTTGAAGTGCATCTGCAGATTCGAGCTATCCGAATTGACGGTCACGCCATCCAGCGCTACCTTTTCTACCGGCGTCGCCGACATTTTTTTGTACAGCATTCCCGCCTTCAGCAACGAAGACAAGGTAGTCGCAGTCATCGAATCCGAAGTCACAACATCGAGATCGAAGTTCACGCCGCTTTGAAAGTTCATGGTGTAACGCGAGCCCAGAATCCGCTTCTTGATGGTGTCGTAATCCGCCAGGCCCGACGCATCTCCAAGCGCCGAGTGCAGCATGTTCTGAGTTCCCTGCTGATCCAGCACGCTCCACACCGTCCCTGAATCGACTGAGGACATCATGTCCGCGATCTGCGTGTTGCTGTCCAGGCTGTAGGAATATCCGTCGCGAGCGTCAAGCGCACCGCGTAGAGCCCCGCTGTCACCAAACAGCAGCGTGTTGTCATCCAGAAACGTCATCTGCATGCCCGCGGGCATGGGGTAAATATCGGCGTTGCGCAACTTCACCGGCTTCACTTTGCTCAAGCGCATCTTCTTGAGGAAGGCGGTCATGGGAAATTGTCCCTGTGCGATTCCCACCACCCGCACGCCCTGCTTGCCACTGCGAAACGAGGCGAACGTCAACTGTTCAACATCCTTGTCGGGATCAATCCCAACTCCGCGCAGCGCCGTTTCAAATTCCTTCAGGCTGGGCGGCAGCACCTGCTGTTTCAGCGCCATGGCGGTATCCGAATTCTTGAGCGCGCGATAGTCCACCGAAATCAGCTGCTGGATGTCGGAAGGAATCACGGTTCGGGCCGAACTGCCCAGCGGCATCGACCACGCCGTCGCGCTCAAAACAACAAGAAAAGCCAGACCGCCGCAGACTGTTTTCTTCATGGACTACCTCGATGAATATGTGCGTTTAGATGCGATTATCACCTCTATTGTATGCCCTGGCACGCACAGTAAACCCAAACGAAAGGGCAAGCATTGTGACAAGAGAGGTGCATGGCCCCCGATGCTCAGGCCAGCAGGGTTGCTGTCTTTTTGCGGGTTTCAGCCACGAAACCACCATCTTTTATTGATTCCAGATTGATTTCGACGTTCGCCAGCGCGCCCTGCACCGCCGCCCCGGCCATCGCGCTAGCCGTCGTCAGGTCCGACTTCATGTTGGGATTTGTTATCGGCTTCAGCCGCTCGACTATGCGCGCCACTTCACTGGATCGTTCCGCGACACTCAAAGGGACGCTCGTGGCCTGCTTCAACGCGGCCTCGATGGCGCCCTCCGCGCCGCTTGAATCCTTGGCCTGCTTATAGGCTTTCATCACCGCGTTGTACGATTCTGCATCGGCATCGATCGCAGCCTTCAGTCCCTCTCGCAATTCCGAGAGCCGCGCGATCGCCTCGCTCAACTGCGTCTCGTATGCCAGGTAAGCTTTTTTGCCCCGAGACATGGATGCCACCATATTTGCCAGTCCTGCCGCCATTGCTCCCGCCGCCGCCGCGGCGCTGCCCCCGCCCGGAGTCGCCGTGGGAGCGGCCAGTTGTTCGACGAACGGTTCCACGCCGGCGCGTAAACCGCCCACCGCCATCTTGCCGCCCATCACCGCCGCCAGCCGTGTTTCCAGGATCAGCGAAGAATCAAAATTTTCGACCTGCAAAAACCACTCGGCCGCCGACTCCAGAGCTTTCTTCGGAATCAGTCCGACGATTTCGCTGCTCACCGGAGCCACGCCGTACCGCGCCGCTTCCCTCTTCACCAGTTCGAATACGCGATGGATCGGAGTCTGCTCGAAGTCAGTCAGGTTCATCGACACTTGCGCCTGCCCGCGGACCAGAAATCCTGCACCCTTGACGAACCGCATGCCGCCGCTCGAAAAACGCACCGCCTTGGCAATCTTCTTGGCTACGTCTACATCTGGAGTGTTGAGAAAAACGTTGTAGGCGATGAGTGGCTTGCGCGCCCCTACTACCGTCGCCCCCGCGGAAGGATGCACCTTCAGGTCGCCGAAGTCTGGCTTGCGCGCCGGGTTGGTGGCGATATCCGCGCGAATGCCCTCGAATTGCCCCCGCCGTATGTTCTCGAGATTTTGCCGCTCCGGGGAAGTCGCAGCCGCCTCGTAGAGGTAGACCGGAACCTGGTAACGCTTCCATATCTGTTCCCCCACATGCCGGGCCATGGTTACGCAGTCTTCGATGGTGACCCCATCAATTGGAATAAACGGCACAACATCGGCCGCACCCATCCTGGGATGCGCGCCCTGATGCTGCGTCAGGTCGATCACCTCCGTTGCCTTCCCCACCCCGCGAATCGCCGCCTCCTGAATTGCCTCCCGCTCGCCGGCCAGCGTAATCACGCACCGGTTATGATCGGAGTCCATCTCACGATCAAGCAGAAACACGCCATCCATCTTCATGGCCTCGACGATGGCGTCTACCTTGGCCTTGTCACGCCCTTCAGAAAAGTTAGGAACACACTCAACAAGAGTTGCCATAAGAAAAAAAGAATATCACCGGATACCCGCCCCCGCCCCAAAACCCTGTCATCCTGAGCGCAGTCTCTCGTCCCGCGCAGCGGGACGAGAGCAAGCGAAGGACCCATGCATTCCCCGCAAGCTTCACTGGCGCGTGTGATCCTTATCAAGATAATCGCAGTTGGGCGCTTCGATCGCCGGGCAATGCAGAGGTCCTTCGTTGGGAGCCTTTCGCTGCGCGAAAGACTCCGCTTCCTCAGGATGACAAAGTTCTGGGCAAGTTGTGGAAATCAGCGCCTGCCGCCTACTGCTTCGAAACAAAATCCTCCATCACCGCCGCACGCAACAAATCAGGCGGCAACAATCCCTGTGCCAGAATGAAATCGTGAAATTTCTTCTCATTGAATTTGGCTCCCAGCTTCGCCTGCACATCCTTCCGCAAAGCGATCAGCTTCGTATACCCATAAAAATAGCTGTTGGCCTGCCCCGGAGCCCGGTAGGTATAGCGTTCAACTTCCTCCTGGGCGAACGCGTGCGATTGCACCACGTCCTGCTCCAGCACCCTATAGGCCTCGGCCGGCTGAATCTTTCCTGACTGCAATTCGGGATCGAGAAACGCACGCGCCGCTCGCATCAAACGGTAATCCAGAGAAATCAGTTGTCCTTCCGCAGGCATGTACGGACGAATGAGGTATTCCGAATACAGGCCCCAGCCTTCTACGTTCGTACTATTGAAGGCGTAATTCACCCGAGCCACGGAAACTCCTTGCTCCAGCATGGAATCGAATTGCAACTCGTGTCCGGGGCGCGCTTCATGAGCGGTCAGGGTCCAGGCTGCCGAATCGAAAGTGAAGTCGTCATATTTCTCTGAATTGGTTTGTCCCGGACCGGCGGGAATATTCAGCGGCAACACGAACTCGCCCTTCTGCCCCGTATTGTGCAGAAATGGCGGCGGCACCATGTGCGGCGCCGGCTGCTGCGCGGTCTCGGCCGCGGTTGCGATGCGAATGCGCGCCGGACGATCCGGCAGCGTCACAATCTGCTTCTCGACGATGATCTTTTCGATTTGTTTAAGCCGCTCCTGATAAAACGGAAGAATGGCATCGCCCACCAGTTGTTCTTTTTTGAGTTCGCGAATCACATCGCGATAGTCGCTCGAAGGCAGATGTCTTTCCTTCGCAATCTGCTCCGCGATCGGCTTCATCTCCGCCTGTAAATCGCTGAAAGCCTGGTGCGCGATCCCCGCCAGTTGGCCGGGAGGAATATCGATTCCGTAGTTTTCCAGATTGAGCGCGTACTCCTCGGGCGGAAGCCGGAAATCGGTGCGGGCTTTAGGCAGAACATTGGCCTTGGTCCAGGCGTCGTATTCGGAAAGCTGCGACTTAAGCTGGTTGAAAGGCTCTTGCCATCCGGTCAGTTTGTATTTCTCCAGCAGCGTGGCGATGCCTTCCATGTAATTCGGATTTCTCGCAACTTCCGTTTCGATCTCGGTCCGAGCCGGATAAACCACACCTGGCTTGGCCATCTGTTCCATCACACGCTGCTTCAAAATCTCCGCAAACGGCTTGTATCCTGGTTCCAGCCCGGCATATTTGCGGATGCGAACCACGGCCGCCGCCCGGCGCTCAGCGGGAGTTTGCTCATCCAGTAGAATTCGCAGTCCGCTGAAAACGATCCGGCTGGCATTCCGATACTCAACCAAGTGCGCGCGTTCGAAGTCCTGACGCCGGAATTGCAGCTCTTCTTTACGAATTACGATTTCAAGATCCTGCGCCACTTCTTTCTGTTTCTGCTGTGGGACCGCGGCCTTGAAACCGGCGATGACGGCTTCACTCTCTTGCCGTTCCTGATCTTCGTCCGCCAGCGTGGGCTGCGAAACCTCCGCGTCGTACTGCCGTAACCCCTCTTCCGATCCCTCCTCCGGAGTGTGTTTCATCGAGATCGCGAGCAGTTTGTTGGTGTATTGATTGCTCGTGGCAATCCAGCTCGCTGGGGCTTTCTGCGCTCCCGTCGGCAGGCACAAACCGGCGAATGCCAGGCTCATCAGAATCTTGTATTTCAAATCATTCTCCCCTGGATTATTTTTTCTTCCGACTGCCATAGAATTTCCCAATCCCCACGCGCACCTGGACGGTGTTAATTCCGGGATTCGGGTCGCTCAATCCGGCATCTGAAATATGCATGTAGCGGATTTCGACGCTCCAGTTGCGCGACTCGCCGAGAAAGTGCGTGCCCAGCGCCGCTGAAGAAGTAAAGTTGATGCGCCCGGTGCCGAAGGGCACGTCATGGTTGGTAAAGAGAGTGCCTCCGCTCAGTTCAAGGTAAGGTGCAATCCGTCCCCGGGTGGCGAAGTTCCACTTCAGATTGAGCGGATCGAAACCCGCGCCGTAGGCGGTGTTGGCAGGCTGAAACACCAGAAACATCGGCACCGCGTCCAGCGCATATTCGAATCGGCCCTTCAGGAAGCCGGGGCCATGAGGACGGGTAAGAATCCATCCATACCGCAGGCCCAGGTTCCATACTCCGGTGTTCGAAGTACCGCCGGGGACAGAGTGGCCGCCGCCGCTCCAGATCTGCAGTTCATGCCCGCCATCTTCAATCCGGGCCTGCGCCCAGGAGAGCGACGCGCAAAACAGCAACAGTCCTCCAAGAAATTTCTTCATGAAGATGAAGCGCTCAATCCGGCGTCAGGACTCGTCAAGATACCGCAAACCTGCAGGCAAGACAATCATAAGGACACCGCAGGGTGGGACCGGTTTGTGTGGTCGCGGGCGACCCGCCCGCGTGCCGGCAGCGCCCGATGGCCGCTGAAGTTGCCCTGTCCGGCCCCGACGCTTTTGCCCGCGATTTCACCACAAGAAGCGCAAACAACCTCACAATCCCAAACCACCGTCAACCGCCAGAATTTGTCCGGTAATAAAATGCGGCGCCGTCGCGAAAAAGAGTGCAGCCGCTGCAATATCTTCAGCGGTTCCGTTGCGGCGCATTGGAGTTTGCCCGGCCATTTTTTTCATGAACGCTGCTGCTGCTTTCTCCCCCAGATCGATCATCCCTGGAGCAATGCAGTTGACCGCAATCTCGGGAGCCAGGGCTTTCGCCTGCACCTTGGTCAGCATGTGAACCGCGGCTTTCGACGAACAATAGTGAGCATGATCGGCCCATGGCCGCAATCCGCCCAGCGAACCCATGTTGATTATTCTGCCGCGCCGCTCGCGCAAATGTTTCAACGCCTCCCGCGAAACCAGAAATGGACCCCGGGTGTTCGAAGCGAAAATCGCGTCCCATTGTTTTAAAGTGATTTCGTCGAACTTGATCGGTCTCGTAGTTGGCGGCATTATTGACCAGGATGTCGATGCCGCCTAGCTCCTTGGCTGTTTCCTTGATCGCCGTCCGGACACTTTTTTCGTCGCTAACATCGCAGCGCAGCGCCACCGCCCGGCCTCCGAAACTGCCCACGTCGATGACAGTATGCTGGGCCTCGCGTGTCGAATTGAGAAAGGTGATGGCCACGTCGGCGCCCGCCCGGCCCAACTCCAGCGCAATCGCCCGGCCAAGACGAACGGCGGCGCCAGTGATAAGCACAACTTTACCCGCGAGAGGCTTGGAACTGACTCGATCCACGGTGGGATTGTAATTGAGGGACCAACCTTAACATGTGCCAATCGAAACGACCCTAAACCGCTAGATGGGAAGGGCACGGCTTAAGCCGGGCCACAACCACCTCGCTCAAAGCGACTTCTCGCTAAGAGGTGTCATCACGCCGCTCCAGCGGCAGTTCATCTCCTTATCGCTGGCCCTGCCGGACGCCATCTGACTGCAACCGCCGGGTTAAGGCCTGCGACAATCTGGCCGGGGTTGAGCCTCGCGAGTTGGCTTGCTCTGGGGTTCTGAGTGTAATGGCGATTTTTCGTCAATTTGGCTTCCATTGCTACTATAAGAAGGTTGTTTGCGAGGTGAATTATGGCCGTTGCGGCCGGCACGAGCGTGAACGTTAAGCAGGCTGTGCCGTTTTTCGGCGTCACCAACATGGAGTCTTCTCTACGTTTTTATGTTGACGGGCTTGGGTTCAGAATGAAGAACTGCTGGATTCCCGACCGCGACGAAGATCATCCTGACGGCAGAATCCGCTGGTGCTGGCTTGAACTTGGTGAAGCCGCCATCATGCTTCAGGAGTTCTTGCCCGAAGGTCGCCCAAAGGAAGCGCTTGGGGCCGGAGTAAATGTCTGTTTCCAGTGCGAAGACGCGCTGGCTCTTTACCGTGAGTTCAAATCACGTGGAATTCAGACGCTGAATCGTCCGTTTGTAGGAAATCGCCTGTGGGTTGTACCGGTTACCGATCCTGACGGCTATCGCATCGAATTTTCCAGCCCCACTGATGCGGCGGAAGAGAGCGAGTTCGAAGAATAGCGTTGGTGCGGGCCGATAAATGTTGCTAACAGGCGATTACACACACAACCTACCCAATGAGTGAGATGGCGAATTTTCGCCAGCTATTCCTGTCGGTCAGGCTGAACTGAATGTCGAGAAGGGGTTGCATATGTCGGGGAGATTAGCGCTGTTGCTCGGGACATCATTGATTGTGTCGCAGTTCTTTTGGGCGCAGCGATGTGCCGCCGAATCGGTTGGAGACACGATCGTGCGGATAGCAGAACTGGAGATCGATCCGGGGGAGCTTGCGGCCTACAAGCTCGCTCTCAAGCAAGAAATCGAGACTTCGATTCGCGTTGAGCCGGGGGTATTGACGCTCTACGCCGTTTCGGTCAAAGAGCATCCTGAACAGATCAGATTGTTCGAAACCTATCGGGATGCCGCTGCTTACGAATCGCATCTGCAAAGTCCGCATTTCAAAACTTACAAAGATCGGACACGGCAGATGGTGAAACAGCTTAGGCTGATCGAAACCGAACCCATTCTACTCGGCTCAAAATCGAGATGAACTCCCGACGAATTGCTAGAATTGCTGCGCACCCAGCTGAGACAGGATTGCCGCGTTCTCATTGAAATACTTCCCTGGCTGTCTGGATGGCGTTGATTGCGTTAGGCCACCCTGCATAAAAGGCCAGATGCGTGATTACCTCGACCGCTTCGTCCTTGGTTACACCATTGTCACGTGCCCGTTGAAAGTGATGGCGCAACTGTTCGGGCCGATTTAAGGCAATCAGAGCGGCGACAGTGATGAGACTACGATCACGCTTCGAGAGACCCGGACGTTCCCAGATATCGGCGAATAGTACGTTGTCTGTTAACTCTGCCAGCTTGGGATCGAAGTCGCCGAACAGTTTCTGCGCTCCAGAAGGCTCTTTGGTCATGGCTTTTACTCCACCCGATTTAGTCTCAGAATACCCCTTTTTTCGTCGCCCACTTTTTCCATCCATTCGACGGTCTTCCCATTCAGACTCTCCTGAATCGCGATATGGGTCATGCTCGTGCTTGCCGTAGCCCCATGCCATTGTTTCTGGCCCGGCGCTACATCGCCTTGCTCAATTTCCTCGACTTGACTGCCCCATTGCTGAACCCACCCTCTACCGGCTGTAACGATCAAAGTTTGACCGTGCGGATGCTCTGCCAGGCTGTGTGAGCCCCAGGTTCGAAGGTAATGCGACCGCCTGAGCTATTTGCGCTGAAAAGTGGCTCAATCGTGCGGAACCAGTGAAGTGTTCGGCTGGTGCTTCGCTCGATTGTTGCAATCCGCTTTTTGTTATTTTGATCGTCTGCGAACCCTGAACTGTCGGAGTCCGAGCGTTAGCGGCTGCCGCTCCTCCTGCTTGAGCAGAGGCAACCCCCGAAATGACTAAAGAAAGCGCTTGACCAGCGTGGCAACCAGTTTCATCGACGTCATCGATTCAGAGATTCATTTCCCATCTGTTCTTCCCCCCCACACGAGGCTACCACTCCCTGGTCAGCGGTTGAAATCGGGCGATCACACTCATTACTCCCGGCGCGATTGCCTCTCTTTTTGCTGGCAGCAGCAGGCAACTCCGATCAAGATAAACGATCACATCAGTAGAGTTACGGCCGCCGACGCCTGCCATACGCCCGCTGCGACCTTCTTTTCCACTCCACTTAAACCTGCTAAACTCCCGCCATGGCGGACGCGCGCGAAGTCGTCGTTTATTCCCGCAAGGGCTGCCACCTCTGCGAGATCGTCAAAGAAACGCTGACCAAACTTCACCGTCGCGGCGGCTTCACCTGGCGTGAAATCGACGTCGAAAGTGACGACGAATTGCGCCGCCGATTTACCGACGAAGTCCCGGTCATCTTCATCGACGGCCACAAAGCCTTCAAATACCACATGGACGAGCGCGAATTCCTCCGCAAACTAGCCAGCTAACTGGCTCGTCCCGCTGAATGCCGGATTTTCGACGTTTTATGGAAGGCATCAGCCTGAACGGCCTACATGCTGTAAAGGCTCCGGGGTGAAACAACCGCACACCGCGAAATCCCCAACCGATTTCATGCCAGATCCTTTCCAACTGAAGTCCTTAAAGGCCACTGGGATTGTGTCGCACTGTTTCTCTAGACATCGAATGTTCCCGGCGAGAGAATGATGGACATGGCAACCACAAAGATTTCCAGTTGGGATCGGGATGATGATCGACGACTGGAAAACGCTGGTGGTCCGTTCCCCCCATACCCTGCCTGGATCAGCCGGCTTTTGCGTGCTTTCGGCGCATCTGCTTGTTTAAGTCTCGTTCTCTGGGCGCAAGCTCCCGACCCCCAGGCAGGCGATGCGAACAAGCCCTGGACCTCCACAACCGAGTCGCACGGCGACAACCTGAATCCCACTCGCACCAGTCAAAGCCACACCCAAAACGGCAATCGCACGCTGGACACGCACTCGGTACAGCGCCGCGGATCCAGTGGGAGTTTCGAACCGTACCAGGATATTGAGACGGAATCCGTGCAAGTAGACTCAACGACGGTGCGAACCACCACCCGCACCTTCGTTCGCGATGCCAACGGCGCCAAAACGCTGATGCAGGTAACTGACGAAGAAAAACACATTCGCCCGGGAGGTGATTCGAGCGTGGTTCGCGCCACCTCGAATCCCGATGTCAACGGCAAGCTTCAAGTGGTTCAGCGCCAGGTGGAGGAAACGAAAAAAATCAGCAAGAACGAGGATGAGACCAAAACCACGGTGATGCTCCCCAGCATCAATGGGGGCATGGCTCCAGCCATGAAAATGCAGGAACTGCGCAGGCAAGGAGCGAATGAGTCCGTCGAGTCGCACAAGACTACCCTCCTGCCCGATGGCGCCGGAAATTGGCAGGTAGGCGAAGTACGCGACGCAACCAGCCGGAAAGACGGGGACGGCCGCAGCGTTGAGGAGAGAGTTTCGCGCCCCGACTCTGAAGGCAAACTGAGCGAAATCTCACGCACGGTAAGCCGGGAATCCGGAAGCTCCTCCGGAGAAAAACGCAGTACGGTTGAAAGCTACTCCGCGGATGCGCCAGGCTCGGCGCGAGACGGCAACCTGCACCTGGTTGAGCGCGCGATCACTACCCAGCGCAGCAGCCCCAGCGGTCAGCAGACCACCGAACGACGTGTCGAGCAAGCCAATCCCGGCGATCCGCACGCCAGCTTGCGTTTGTCTACCCGCACCATCGACGTGGTTCGCTCCGGCCCCTCCGGAGCACAGGCCACGCGAACCAATGAGACCCGCGACTCGAACGGCAGTGTCGGAGTTGTCTCCGTGGACACGACAAACTCTGACAACGTTCACGCCATTCAGGTCCAGATCGCGCCCTCCGAAAAGCCTAAATAAGGGTGACCCATTCAACCCTGTTTTGGTTTGAGTAAGACCTTTGCTATCCGTCCTGCATCCGTCGATTTGCTGACACGCACGTGTCGCTTCTGACACGATTTGCATTCCCGGTCTGACCTAAGTACTTTGCTCTGAACTCGCCTCCTCTGGGCAGCCTTCTTGCTGTTACCAATGCCAGGAGGCAATCAATTGATACGCCAAATCGCCGCACTCACCTTCATCTTCATCTGCACCAGCGTGGCGTGGATGATTCTCGGCACCACGATCGTGTCCCGTACCCAATCGAGCAACCAACAACTGGAGGGCCACGTGGCCTCCACCTGGGGCACGCCACAAGAACAGTCGCCGCCAGCCGCGAGTTATACACGGACCGAGTTTAAGGACGTGACTCGAACCGAGGATGGCAAAAGCGTTGTGCGCACCGAAAAGTTTGAAACTCAGGTTCCGGTCGCGCCCGACGCCAGCCGCATTCAGGTCAACTTCCACCTTGATCCCCGGCAGAAAGGTTTGCTCTGGTACAGCACATACCAGGTAGACTTCGCGGCAGACTATAGTTTTCGCAACGATACCGATCTCTCCCGCAATTTTTGCTTTCGCTTCAGGTTCCCTGCCCAGAAGGCTGTCTACGACGGTCTTTCGACCCAAATAAACGGTCAGAACATTCCGGCGCAGACAGATGACCAGGGAGGATCCGTGATCGCTCTCGTGCCTCGAGGAGAGGCCGTGGTTTTCCATCTGGCCTATCATTCGCAGGGACTAAACAACTGGCGCTACCGGCTGGGGGACGGGGTTGCCCAGGCGCACGATTTCACGCTGACGATGCGAACCAACTTCAAAGCCATCGACTTTGCCGATGACACCCTTTCGCCGACCTCGCGGCAGCCCACAGCTACCGGGTGGGACTTGACCTGGCGATACTCCAACCTTATCTCCGGCTTCCAGATCGGCATGACCATGCCCGAGAAGCTTCAGCCCGGCCCGCTTGCCGGCGAGATCAGCTTCGCCGCGCCAGTATCACTGTTTTTTTTCTTCTTCCTGATCTTCATCATCACCACCATCCGCAATGTCGATCTGCATCCGATGAACTACTTTTTTCTGGCCACGGCATTCTTTGCGTTTCACCTGCTGCTGGCCTACCTGGTGGACCAGATTTCTATTCATGCAGCGATGATCATCGCCTCCGTAGTGTCGATCACGCTGGTGGTCAGCTATCTGCGCCTGGTTGTCGGCATCCGCTTCGCCATCGTGGAGGCGGGGACTGCTCAACTGATCTACCTGATCATCTTTTCTTACGCGTTTTTCTGGAAGGGATTCACTGGCCTCGCGATCACGATCATTTCAGTGGTTACTTTGTTTGTCGTGATGCAGGCGACCGGAAGGATTCGCTGGTCGGAAAAATTCGCCGGGCGGCGGGCATCGCTGAACTCGCCATCGAACCGTATTTGAAACGAAGTGTTAGCGATGAAGAGTGTTCCTCCCGGGTGGTTCCGCACTATGAAACGACCCGGGAGGAGAACGGCATCATTCTCCGGTTAGAAATTTGAACTGGGCCGCCGTCAACGGCACCACACTCAGTCTTCCCTGCCGCGCCAGCGGAGAATCTGCAAAAATTTTATTTGCCTTCACCTGAGCCAAAGTCACAGGCTCCACGGCTTTGCCGGCTTTAATCTTGACCTGCGGATTTTTCGCATCGGAGGCATCCACCGAAACCACTGAAGCGGTCCCCACCGCGCTCTTCTCATCGCCGGTGTGGTAGATCGCCAGCCGGTCGCCCGGCTTCATTTCGCGCAAATTCCGCAATGCCACAGGGTTCGACACTCCGTCCCAGATCGTAGTTTTGTCACGCTGCAGATCGGCGAAGGAGTAAGTGGAGGGTTCGGTCTTGAGTAAATAATCCATAAGAAATTTCAGATTGTAGATTGCAGATTTTAGATTGAAACCCCGGACGCCGTTTTTTAATTGAAATCTGAAATCTGCAATGCCTTACTTCGGCTCTTCCTTCTTGTCCTCCGGGTGGTCCTCGTAAATCGAGTATTGTCCCGCCGGACGTTTCATCTTCACCGTAATATCCATCGAAGCCTGCTCAATGTCGTAGTCGTCCCCGAACGTCTGGAAACCCGGCGCCAGCACCTGCACTCGCAGCTTGCCGAAGGGCACGCCGTCAAAACTGGCTTTGCCGTCGGGATCGGTTTTTATCTGGAGGCCGCCCTTGGACTGCTTGCCGTTCTTCTGCACCGGGTGCATCACCACGCTGGCATTCCGGATAGGCTTGCCGTTGTAATCCCGCAGAACGACGAAGTTTAGAATCGCCATGTCGTCCTGCGCCAGGGCGAATGAAACCAGTATCAGAAGTGCGACAGCGCACATTGCCAGATTTTTCATAGCCAAGCTCAATTTCCAGGAAACTCAGTTAACAGTCCGCCTTGCTTCAATTTACAGACTTTTAATAACCACCCGGTTGACAACCATCCTACCCAATCCCTACAATTAGCACTCGCCGACAATGAGTGCTAACAAGCTTTCGGCGACGGTTCCTGCTCTCAAATCCAGATTTTAACTCAAACAACGAACGGAAGGAGTCAGCAAGTATGGCAAAGTTCACCCCGCTCCACGACCGCCTGTTGGTTCGGCGGATTGAAGAAGGTGAGACCACCCGTGGTGGCATCATCATCCCCGACAGCGCAAAAGAAAAGCCCCAGGAGGGCGAAGTAATCTCCGTGGGCAAAGGCAAGAGCAACGATGAGGGCAAAGTGTTCCCCCTGGCAGTAAAAGAGGGCGACCGCATCCTGTTCGGCAAGTATTCCGGCACCGAAATCAAGCTCGATGGTGAAGACTTCATCATCATGCGCGAAGAAGAAGTTCTGGGCATTCTGACCGGCGCCGCCAAGAAAGAACTCGCCGGCTCACGCCGCTAGTTTGTTTTTTGTTGTCGTCTTTCTTAGTTGTCATCCTGAGCGAGCGCCGCTTTTGCGCGAGTGAAGGATCCAGGTGAGCGACCGCGCGTTCCGCGAGCAAAGCGAGCGGAACAATAAAGCGCGACGCGAACATCCAAATTCGCAGGCCAGGCCTGCCAACAAACCGATAGGAGATTTCAGATATGGCAAAGATCATCGTACATGGCGAGGAGTCGCGACAGGCGATTCTCCGCGGCGTCAACTTATTGGCTGACGCGGTAAAAGTCACTCTCGGCCCCAAGGGCCGCAACGTGGTCATCGAAAAGAAATTCGGTTCCCCGACCATCACCAAGGACGGCGTCACGGTCGCGAAAGAAATCGAACTCAAAGACTCGCTCGAAAACATGGGCGCACAGATGGTGCGCGAAGTGGCTTCGAAGACCTCGGATGTTGCCGGTGACGGCACCACCACCGCAACTGTTCTGGCACAGGCGATCTACCGCGAAGGCGTGAAGACCGTTGCAGCCGGCGCCAACCCGATGGCCATGAAACGCGGCATCGAGAAAGCCATCACCGCCATCTGCGGCAGCCTCGACAAAGAAGGCAACCGCATCAAGGGCGAACTGGACAAGTTCTCCAAGCCCGTCACCGGCGACATGATCGCCCAAGTAGGCACAATTTCCGCAAACAACGACGAGACTATTGGGAACATTATTGCTCAGGCTATGAAGAAGGTGGGCAAGGATGGCGTCATTACTGTGGAAGAGGCGAAGACGCTTGAGACCCAGCTGGATGTCGTCGAAGGCATGCAGTTCGATCGTGGGTATCTGTCTCCTTACTTTGTGACCGATCCCGAGCGCATGGAAGTTTCGCTCGAGAACGCGTACATCCTGATCAACGAAAAGAAAATCAGCTCGATGAAAGATTTGCTGCCTCTTCTGGAGCAGATCGCGAAGAGCGGCAAGCCGCTTCTGATCGTGGCTGAAGACGTCGAAGGCGAAGCGCTGGCTACCCTCGTCGTCAACAAGCTGCGTGGCACGTTGCAAGTCGCGGCCGTCAAGGCTCCCGGCTTCGGCGATCGCCGCAAGGCGATGCTGCAGGACATTGCCACCCTCACCGGCGGCAAGGCCATCACCGAAGACCTGGGCATCAAGCTGGAGAACGTCCAGATCGGCGACCTCGGCCAGGCCAAGAAGATCACCGTCGACAAGGACAACACCACCATTGTCGAAGGCAAAGGCAAGCACTCGGACATCGAAGGTCGCGTAAAGGAAATTCGCGGCCAGATCGACAAAACCACCAGCGACTACGACCGCGAGAAGCTGCAGGAGCGGTTGGCGAAGCTGGTTGGCGGCGTGGCTGTGATCAAAGTCGGAGCCGCGACCGAAACCGAAATGAAAGAGAAGAAGGCTCGCGTCGAAGATGCGATGCACGCAACCCGTGCGGCCGTGGAAGAAGGCATTGTCCCCGGCGGCGGCGTGGCCCTGGCCCGTTGCGTAGGCGCGCTCGACAAGCTGAAGCTCGAAGGCGATGAGCAGATTGGCGTCAATGTAGTTCGGCGCTCGCTGCAGGAACCGCTGCGTCAGATCGCCGAGAACGCCGGCGAAGAAGGCGCAATCGTTCTGGGCAAAATCAACGACTCGAAGGACTTCAACTTCGGCTACAACGCCCTGACCGGCGATTACGAAGACCTGGTCAAGGCCGGCGTACTCGATCCGACCAAAGTGGTGCGCACCGCACTGCAGAACGCCGGCTCGATCGCGTCCCTGATGCTGACCACCGAAGCTCTGGTAGCGGAGATCCCGGAAGAGAAAAAGGGAGCTCCAGCCGGCGGCGGACACGGCGGCGGCGGTATGGAAGGCATGTACTAAGAAGCTGTCAGCTATCAGCCGTCAGCTTTCAGTCAGATCAAGAGCCCTGCGCGCAAGCGCGGGGCTTTTGCTTTTCTGGCGGTATCGGCTGGGTGGTGGCATTGGCTGTTGTGGGGGCGAGCGGCTTCGCTCATCCCGTCCGCGCGAGCTTGGCCGCTTTTCGGCGGCAGCTTACTTCCCTGTATAGTCTGCTTGAATACTGGAGGGGCGATGGGTTACCGAATTCTGCTTGTGATGTGCTTCGCATTCCCTATCACCACTGCTTACGCACAGAAAAGCCATTGGGCAGGGCCTGACGACAAAGCCGCAAACTTCATGATTGACATGGAACGCAAGTGGGCGGAAGGCGTTTGCGCGAACAACGGAGTGATCTCCGAGTTGCTGGCCGACGATTTTCAGGGCACCAGCACTGACGGCGAACGCTTCAATAAAGCGGATGAACTGCGCGATGAAAAAGGCCCACGCTCGTCCCACGGCTGCGCACTCGACGATGCCAAAGTGCGCTTCTTCGGCGAAAACGTAGCCATCATTTACGGCAGCGAGCACGCCATCGGCAAAGACAAATCCCATCCGGACGCGAAGGTGTGCCAGGTCTGGACCGATACGTGGTTGCAGCGCGATGGTAAGTGGCAGATTGCGGCCTCGCAGGACAACAAGGTCAGTTGCAAGTAGCTGGAGGTGGATTCCCTGAGCAGACAGTAAAACGGGAAGTTCCCCCGGTTTTTGCGAAGTAGAACCTGGGGTCCGTCCCGTTTGTTGCTGGTCTTCTGTAAACCTTAGCTCGTTGCTGCAAGCGACATCTCTCCCGGATCGCTCGATTTCGTGACTATCGCCACCGCCGCGCTTCCCTGCTTACGTTGCAAGACCGCATCCAGCGACCACTGCCCCGCGCCGTTCACCAGCAGAAAAGCAGAGATCAGGATCTGGGCCCATTCGGACCGGACTTCGTGCAGCACCGCCCAGAAACCAACCTGTGGAAGTGCCGGAGGCAGCGGCAGCGGCGAAGTTCCCAGGTACAACGAGATCTTCGTCGAGAGAATAGCGACAATCATCTCCGCGATAAACGGAACCGCCATCAGCCTGGTCATCAGGCCGGTCAGCAGCATCAGGCCTCCCACAATCTCGAGATATCCGACAAAGGTTGCGGTGAAGTGAGGAAACGGAATCCCCAGTTTGGTGAACCGCCCAACGCCCTGGTTGGTATAGACAAATTTCAAAATTCCTTCCCAGAAAAACACGCCTCCTGCCATCAGCCTCAACAGCAGAATGGATTTCGGTCCGTCGGTCGGTGAATTCAGCAGCCATTTGATCAGGTTTTTCATTGGTGCTCCTTTCACCGGATGTAACTGCGAAAGCGAGAAAATATTCCAGGGCAGTTTCCAGTTCTCAGTTCTCAGTTCTCAGTCGGACGGGGGCTGCCGGAAAAGTTGGGTCAGGCTGGGTGTTCTGCGCATTTTTCTTTCAGTTCGGGATCGAGCAGCCACCAGGCTTCGCGGAAGGATTCGAAACGCGAGCCTTTTTTGCTGCCGTTGGGATAGAACCAGAGATTTTTGCAGGGCGAGAAAGACTCGACCGGGAGCACGTACCAGAGATCGAGCGGGACGATGTAGGCGATGATGCAATCGATGTCGTCGGCGGTGAGGGCGACCATTTTGCGCTTTACGTAGACGTAGGTGTGGACAGCGTATCCGCGATGGCTTTCGTAGGCGGTGGAGCGGACTTGAACGCGCCAGAAGCGGCGTCCGGCGTCGAGGATGTAGTCGTAGCGATCGCTGTCTCCCCAGGGCTTGGCCACGCCGAAGCCCAGGCTGACAGCTTTCTGCATGAAGGCCAGTTCGGCAATCTCGCCGCGACGTTTGGGAGGGAGGGCTTGGTGCTGATTGGTGGCGGGGCGTCGCGGAAGAGGGCGCGCCTGAGACTTCTCCATTACTTAACCTGATTTCGAGTGGCCTGATTTGTCTATATCCGTGCTCCTAAATACAAAAGGCGCAGCTTTTGGGCTGCGCCTTTTTTGGTCTTCTGATTTAAGGATAGCAGGTTGGGTGCGGGGAATGGGACATGGGTGTACTAACTATGGTGGGTTTGGGGTGAAGGGGTTAGAGGGAATTGGGTGGATTGCGGGCTTGACAGAACTAGCAAACAATCACACTTTCGACCAGGCCTACAATTGCGGCTCTTTGAGGAGATTCGCCCAATGAAGCTTAGCTTCAACTACATGCCAAAACTGATCGAAAGGCGGGGTGGATTACAAAAGGCGTTTGCTCATTCGCCTCGCGCAGCATGCGTTTAACGCCGTACTGGTACATGTGCGCATATTTCTCTTCGCCTTCATTATCTACAATGCCAAAAAAGCCGAACCAGAGCAGGATCTCTATGGCTTCTTGCATGTTGGCGGGCGAAACCTTGAACTCTTGAATTCTGCCCTCGAGATCTTTTCGAGTCAGCGTTACAGTGGATCCAATGAATGCATACGGTAGTTCAGCGAATTGGCTATTTATGTCGCGAAGTTCATCGAAGAGCGCCTGCAACTGATCCTCGGAATACTGCTTCTCTGCTTGAAGAATATCTACTTCAAGCACTTTGCTGTTCCCACGGTTTACAGCTACACTCACACACTGCCGCAAGAAACTAATTAGATCTCTGGGCCTCATCATCGTCCTACCCAGAATATATGCGAAGGAGTGTTCGCCTCTAATATAAGAGTCGAAGAACATTGACCACATTTCATTGAAAGGACGCTCTATTTTAGTGCTTGCCATCATTCGTCGATGGACGAGCAGCTTGAAGACCTCTTCGTCTGTCCAGTCGAGAACAATTGCAGTATCTTTGCCTTTATCGGGAGTCTCACCCAATAGATGCTCGTAGACATCATTGCGAATGAATACAATCGCTCGACATTCGATCTCGTTTCGCGAAAGTTGCCGTTGAAGCTTTCGCGTAGCCTCCATGAGGCTGCGAATGATAAGAATGTCTTCTTTGGTCGCGCCATTCACAGGCCAACTCTTATCTAAATTGTCAATGAGAATCCAGATTCCATCTTTGTAGACGATATATTTAGTAAGTGTGACTTGAAGGTCGTGTATATCCTTTTCGTAGATCAAGCGTGCAATTTCGCTGGGGCTCGTGATGGATTCGAGCTCTTGCTTTCGTTCAAGCATTCGCTCGACAAGTGTGAGAAGCCTTTCGGAAAAATCGCCTTGTTCCGTTTCTGGATCCGTGCCCGTGATCTGCACAAGCTTGTCGTAAAGCCCCAAACGATTTAGATCTCTGTGTAAATATCTCCCATCGCTGTCGATAATCTTAGATGCTAGCTCAACTAGTAGGATGTAATTCCAGAATGCGGTTAACACATGCTCCTGCAGGCCTTGGCTGAGAAAATTTAACAGCCTCTCTCGCAGTGTTAGAAACTGGTGCCCTTCTGGCTTCAGATCCAACACCACTGACTATGACTAGACCAATACGCGTTACGTACTCCGTAAAAAATCGCGGTTTTTCCGGCACCCTTGCGCCCGACCACGAGGCGGGCGTGCCCCGTTTTGCATCGTTATATTGCGCGGTGGGCAGAAAATATGACCTCAAAGCGTTGATTTCATTTTCAGCGGCCACATCACCAAAATCTAAAGTTTCAAGGGCGCGAAGTGGGAGGGTAATTGGGATGAATCGCGTACTTTGAAGCGCATCGTATATTTCCTTGATGAACGGCGTAATCAGATGTTGAACCTGGGCACTATCCACATAGTGTTGAACGACGTCTCGATAGTCGATGGCGGCCTGTTCGAGACCCTCCTGAAGAACAAAAACGTACGCTCCAGAGGCCATAGCAAGGCCCGCTACAAATGCACCCCTCGCATTGTGAACAGTCGCGCCGGCACGAAACGCTGACAAGAGATAGACGCATACGCCGACTGATGTCTTTACCTGATGAAAAGCATCCTGCAGAGAGAGTCTGGGCTGCTCCTTGGGGTCATAAGCGCGAAATCGTAAACCAGACTTCTTGACAACCGACAAAATCTTCACCAAGCCATTCGTTACAATTGCGCTTCGAACTAAATAACAAGGCTGTTCTCGATTGAGGGAGAACGCCGTGGTTATTGGAATAGACGCTTTCTTGATCGCCGCCGGGAGTTTTGCTGCCAAATCCTCAGAGTTCTGAAAATCCAGATATCCCAATGTGTCGATCAATCCCAATGATTCAAACTCCTTGGAATCGAGGGTACAAGTCGTGTCTCGGATCGGAATCACAGGGATGCCGAGGCCGAGTGCGTACCCGATTTCAAACATGAGATTGAAATTCATGGTCGTTACATCGACAACGGCAACCTTCGTAAATCTTTGAGCTTTACATATTTGGCAAAAAATTAACTGTCCATGGATAGGCATGTTCTGCCAAGTCATAACCCGCAAAGAGGGATCTTCTAGGCGCAAGAGCCTTGCACCTTCTTCGATCGTGCTGGCTATTACTTCAGGTTTGCTTGAGTAGAAGAAATAGACGTCTGTAGCCTCGACACCATCAAATGATTGATCGCAAGGCCCCGACGAGTATTGGCAATAACTCGGTGTCTCAGTGGTATTGGACATTGTGTTTTCGACTTATCAACGGAGGGCCTTTTGGAACGATGCAGTATAACCCGACGGGTGACCTATTCAAGCGCAGTTCTGGGTTGAGTAGGGATGTTCATACGTCACGGAACTTCCGCTGATGAAGATTGTCCTCATGCCATGGGGACTGACGCGTTTTCACCACCGCGGGTTGAGTCACTTCGTCAGGGGCGGAAGAGAAAACGCAAGGTCCCCATTCGACTCCCTCTCGCGTGCGCTCGAAGTTCGCTCAGGGCAGGCTCTCGACTTCGCTCGGGATGACAATGAGTGGGTGTCTTGCATTGCCGAGCTTTGCTCGGCTGGGCAGATGGGGACATCCTTCGACTTCGCTCAGGACAGGTTCTGCCCCTACGCGAGTCGTGGCGGAGCAGCGAGGCTTGGGGCGCTTCCCTTCCCACCCTTTCACAAAGTACGTGAAAGGATGGGGCACCCGGCCGTCCGGATTCGAACTCAAATCCGGGGACATCGACATACGCATCGATATTGCGACCGAGATCATCCAAAGAGCGTTCGGCGCACAATTCACGCAGGCCATTTCACGGAGGTCCTGATGCAAAAAAAACAAGTTCACGAAATGCGGCTTGTGGTCACGACGAATGATTACGAGAAGGCGCTTCACTGAACGCGCGGCTGGAGGGGCCGGCTGACCTTCAGTTGACACTTTTCAGTGAGATTGACGCGAGTAGGTAGGTGGTGGCCCACTCAAGCCCGGTTTGGCTTGAGTGGGGATGTTTAAACGTCACAGACTTGGGCTAACGAACGAACTAAATTGTCCTCATGCCTTGGGGACTAACACGTTCTCACCATAGCGGGCAGAGTCATTTCGTCACATTTGGCTGCTACCACCGCTGTCACTCGCTTGTTACAGACAAAAGCTGTCGACTCTTCGAGTCAGCCTTGGAGCGGGTGCGCCGTCGTTACAGACTCTGCGTTTATGGCTATGTGGTCATGCCGGAGCATGTTCATCTTCTGCTCAGCGAGCCGAAAACTGCCCCACTCAAGCCAAAATCAGGCTTGAATGGGCCACCCACACGACCGGACACCTTGGCTGATGCTTTGAAGTCGTTGAAGCAGGGAGTATCGCGGCGTTTGATTGGCGATGCGGAGCATTTCTGGCAAAAGAGGTATTACGATTTCAATATTCGAAATTACGCGCAGTTTGTGGAGAAGCTTCGCTATATTCATCGAAATCCGGTGAAGGCTGGGTTGTGCGAGCGTCCGGAGGATTGGGAGTGGAGCAGTTTTCGCCACTACGCAACCGGCTGCGAGGGACGGGTCGAGATCGAGTCTGAATGGACGGCTCGAAAACGTGAACGAGTGGCGGGGAGGCTTTGTCCAGAGGTGGAACTGCCCCACTCAAGCCAAAGGCGGGCTTGAATGGGCCACCTTGAAGGGGAGTGAACGGGCGATCCCTCCCGGGCGTATAATTTTGGAGTCACACTGCCCCGTCGGAAGTTCTGTTTTTAAACCCAATCTCACCTGAAAACTTAAAGAGGAGAAAGCCATGTCCCATCATTATTCCGGCCCTGAATTTGGGTTCCCTCATGGGGACGCCCGCCTGGACTTCACTGATCTATACGCTTTCCCCAAGCCTGGGGATGGCAGCAAGTCGATCCTGATTATGAACTCGCATCCGTCCGTCGGCGCCAACCCGCCGGGGCCGACCAGCGACGATGCCTTCGCGACCGAGGCGATTTATGAACTGAAGATTGATACGAACGGCGATAACGTTGCCGATATTGCTTACCGGGTACGATTCACGTCGGCGAAGGACGGAAGCCAGACGGCGACGCTTCGCATGGTTGAAGGCGCGCAGGCCTCTGGGACTGGCGACGATGGGAAAGTCATTGTCGAAGGCGTGCCGGTCTCGACTGAAGCGGAGACACATGTGGCAGAGGCTGGGGGCTACCGATTCTTCGCGGGCTGGCGCAGCGATCCATTTTTCTTCGACGTAGGTGGCGCATTGAACAACCTGCAATTTACCGGTGAGGATGGCTTCGCCGACGCGGATGTGTGCAGCATTGTGCTGGAAGTGCCCAACTCTGTCCTCGGTGGTAAAAAGATTGGAATATGGGCTCGCACGGTGGACGGCTCGAGCGGGAAATGGGTGCAGGCGGATCGAGGCGCGCGGCCGCAACAAACGCCGTTTCTTGCGGGCGAGGCGAACGCCGACTATCTGGGCGCGGAGCCGAAGGACGATGCCCAGTTCGTCCCCGTGTTTGCGCATGCGCTGGAGCATACTGGTGGATATACTCCGGCGGAGGCAACGCGGGTGGCGGGGACGCTGCTGCCGGATGTCCTTCAATATGATCCGACGCGGCCGGCAGTCTTTCCGAACAATGGGCGGGCGCTCGTCGATGATGTCGTAAGTTTCTTCCTTCCTATCCTCAGCAATGGAAAAGTGACGGACGACAAGGTAGGTCCGCATAAAGACCTGCTCACGGAATTCCCTTACGTGGGGTCTCCGCACAAGGCCCGGGGTGCGGGCAAGGTTGCCGCATAGGCGCCTTTCACGTGGAGCAGACAGGTTCCCCACTCGAGTCCGGCCTTTTGAGTGGGGATTTTCTTTTCTCAGGACATGGAACTGCCCCACTCAAGCCAACATCGGGCTTGAATGGGCCACCCTCGCGATCTTCATACTTCCGGCTTTTTGCGGGCGGGTTGCTTATGACCGCACGATGCTTATACAGGATTGTCTGTAGCGCGGATTTTCCTGCTTTCGCTGCGAAATTGCTTTTTATTAGCCTCGCCGAGTTGTATCTCGCAGAAAACACGTGATGTTTTTCTTGGCATCCCTCGTGCTCTTAACAAAACTGATTAGATTTGCTACCCGAATCGAGTTCGGAGGAAAGCATGCCAAACATTCATGTGGATAAAGTTGGAGACATGGCAGTGGTGGAATGTGAAGGTAGGTTTGTCCGGAGCGACGAAGCGTACAAATTGCGTGACGCAGTGGCCTCTCAGGCCGACGCCCACGTAATCGTGCTGGATTTGACCGAAATGCGGGCAATCGGCGGAGGCGTCGTCGGAGTGCTGGTGTTTCTGCAACGCTGGTGCATGGACCATGACATCCGTTTTAAACTTTTCAATCCCTCGAGATACGTTCGGGAAAAACTGGACAACGTAAATTCCATGTCGGAGTTCGATATCGCATCGCTGGATGAAATGATGGCGCTGCTGGGTCGCGCCGATAGCCGTTACGCTCTGGCCTCGTGATCGCTCCCACCACCGGATGCGTCGGCTCTCTTCAGCTACTTGTTAGTTTGTTTTCAGGGGGCCGGCGCCGCAGCCATGTTCACGTTTTTGCTTTTCGGAGCAAAGGAGTCAGTGGAGTTCCGAACCAGCGCATCGAACATGCGTGAAGAAGTGTTGATTGAGGGTTGCAGTTCACTGGTATTTTTCAGATCAGTTGTCAGTTCTTAGTTCCCGGTTCTCAGTTTGTCTGGTGAGGGTTTTCAGCATTCAGGACTTCGATCATTTGTTTGACGGCCTGGCGAAACTCTCCGGGCGGCGGCAGCAGGCTTAATATCAGGTATCCGTCATTCGGGAAGTCATAAAAGTGACCGGGATGCACGAGCACCGATCCCCTGCGCAGAAGATCGATCGCCAACTCTTCGTCTGATTTTGTTGCCGGCACGCGTAGCACGGCGTACCAGCCTCCCTCCAGTTGCAGGCGCTGACAAAGTTTTTGCTGTCCCAGTTGCCGGTCAAGATCGTGAAGATTGGTCCGCACCCGCTCGATCAGCAGCGGTTGAATTTGTTTTCGCTGCTCCAGCAGGGTCGGCGCCGCCAATTGAATAGGAGCGTTCATTGAAAGATAAGTGTCCGCAATCATCTCCAGCCGGTCGATGGCGGCTTTAGCTTCAGCAGGCGGCCCGCTCACCGCGAGCCACGCGAGTTTCATCTGCGGCAGTCCTGAAACTTTCGAAATGCCGCTCAGGGTGAAAGTCAGCACATCGGGATTGGTTACGAAACTCGGCCTGCGCATGCCGTCCAGCGGATAGTCCAGAAACACCTCGTCAACGATGAGGGCCAGGCCGTGCTCGCGGCAAAAACTGTTCAGGGCCGTCCGCTCCTGCGCACTTACAAAAGAGCCGGTGGGATTATTGGGATGGACCAGAACTACGGCGCGGGTACGCGCACTGAGCGCGCTCTCCAGCGAGGAAAAGTCGATCTGCCAGCCGTGGTCGTAGAGCAGCGGGTAAGGCCGCAACTTCACGTCCTGAATGTCGGCCAGGAATTCGAACAGCGGGTAGCTGGGCTTGGGAACCAGAACCTCATCACCGGGATCGCAAAGCAAGCGAAACACATATGAGTAGGCCTCGCTGGTGCTGGTGGCCAGGATGAGAGCATCCGGATTGATGGAGTTTTCCTGGTGCTGCTCTTTGTAATATCGGGCCACGGCTTCGCGCGCGGTTACCAATCCTTTGGGTTGCGGATCGTATTCCATGACTCCCGGATTGGATAAAGCATTCAGAATCGAATCGGTGTCGAAATGAAGATCGATGCGGGTAGGATTCGAAACGGTCAGGTCGAAAAGTCTTATTCCGCTGGCCTGAAGCTGGCGATGAACTTCAGTAAACCGGTTCGGATTTAGTTCCCAGGCGGTGCGCTTCGAGAACATGAGCAGTCATGATACTCGACCATGCGGGCGCTAGTGCCTCCACTGCCGAGACTGACAATAAACCCGGCGGCAATTGCCGGGACGGGGCGGGAGATGTTAATTCGCAGACTTTACGTTTTTCTTTAGTCGGCCTTCGGGAGTCGGAGGGGTCGAGCAGGGTCAGGGCCGCCTGGGCTCGCAGGCGCTCGGTGTGTTCGCGAATCAGAGCCTTAAGATCAGAAAGAATCTGTTCAACCGCGCCAGGGTCGGTTGTATCCAGAGCTTTAGCACTAAGGCTGCGGATCTTGTCCTCTAAACGGCGTTTGAACAGCACAGTACAGATAAATTGCCATGTTCGGGCGCTGAGTGCGATACCGTTTTTGCTGTATTCTCGCTTTTCCCGCTTTCACCAATTCAGTTTGGCTGGCAGGAATGTTCGCGTTTTTTCGGTTCTCCGTCGCTTTCTGTCGGCCGGCGCAGATTAGCCACTGATAAAGACTTCAGGAAAAAACTGTTATAATCCCGATTCTTGCATCCAAATTATTATTGCTCAACTCTTTGGGAGTTTCTGGATTGAAGCAAGCCGCGCTTGCCGTTTTTCTTCTTGTCGCTTCCAGTGTTGTGCTGGTTTCTTGCGGATCTAATTACAACGGGACTGGAACGCAGAACCAAATCAACCCGGCGACCATCAAGGTACATGTTTTCGTATCGAATCCGCTGTTTCCTAACGGCAACTCGACTGCGGCCGTCCTGAATGTCGTGGACGGGCAGCGCGACCTGCTTTCTCCGAGCGTAATTTCGGTGGGATCGACCAGCCCGACGCCCGGACTCCTGGTTGTGTTTCCCAACAAGCGCTTTACCCTGGTATTCAGCGCCAGCAATAACGCTGTGGGTGTGGTCAATAACGTGACTAAGGCAGTGGCACAAAATTCAGGCGGAACCGCGGCCAGCATCACGCTTCCGGGGGCCACAGAAAGTGTCGTTATAGCGCCCGATAATGTCACCGCTTTTGCCGCGGTTCCCGGTGCAACTGTCACCGGTCAATCGCCGGGAGCGGTCGTAGTCATGGACCTGAACGCGGACGCGGTCACGGGTGCAATTCCTGTCGCCGGGGCGCGCTATCTGGCGCAGAGCCATAATGGCAATCGCGCGCTGGTTTTCGGCAGCAGTCCAAACACCGTAACTGTCCTGACCCCGGCTGCGATTGGAACCAGCACGGATCCGCGGCTGGTGGTGTGTGCCGACGGAAGCACTCAAACCAACCCTGCGTTATGTCCGGCGAGTGTTCCGGCCCCGGTCTTCGATCATCCGGTGTGGGCGGTGTTCAGCAGCGACGATTCGACGGCTTACATTCTGAACTGCGGTCCGGAGTGTGGGGGTACGGCCGCCAGTATTACGTTACTGGATATGAACAGCAACCTGCCGGGTCCAACGATTCCGGTCGATGCGGGCACCATCGGACTGCTTGCAGGAAACATTCTTTATGTCGCCGGCACCAGGCCCGGAGCGAACACCTGCACGGCCTCTTCTACTCCGACTGCGGCCACAACCTGCGGAGAAGTTTCCGCGGTTGACGTGGGCACGATGGCGGTGACTGCGATGGCGACCATCACCGACGGCTACCACAACCGCATTGAGATGGGAGCCAACAACCAGCTCTTCATCGGCGCCCACACCTGCACCAACATCAAGGCTCCGTCGAGCGGTAACACTCCCGGCGAAGTTCGGGGATGCCTGTCGATATACGACACCGGTAAATCCAGCGTGGTAGTTCCGCCGCAGGTGGGTGACGTCACGGGGATTCAGGCCATCGCTCGCCGAAACGTGGTGTATGTCGCGCAGAACGGAAACCTGGGAATCTACGATGTCACCACAGACAAACTGCAAACCACTCAAGTAGACATCATCGGCCAGGCGGTCGATGTGAAGCAGATAGATTGAAGCAGCTTCTGGCTTCTAGCTTCTGGCTACTAGCTTCTAGCTACTGGCTTCTAGCAGTCCCTCTCCAACAGCGGTTGAACGCTTAAAAGGCTTTCGGAAATAGAAGGTAAATGCGCAAACCGTCGCCAATAAGCTAGAAGCCAGAAGCTAGAAGCAGCTTTCCATCAGCTAGAAGCTGCCACTGCTACTCCAGCACCATCTGGTGCCGCTTCGAAGCGGCGACTGCTTTTTCGGAATAGGGTAGCTTGAAGGTGTAGCCGTCGTACCACGCCTTCCACTGGTCCATGTAGTACGGGCTAAGAAAATTGCCTGCCTCTCCTGTAACCAGGTTCAGTGTGGTTTGGTCGAGATCGGAGAGGTCAACCGTCAACCGCTCCGACGGTCCATGGCTGCGAGACACTGCCTTCACCGTATAACCGCTTCCCGACTGAGGTTGAATGCCCGGTCCGGTCCAACGTTGCAGCAGCGGAACTCTCCCCAGAACCGGATGTTGGATTTCTACCGGACGGTAGCTTCCCCACTTCCAGGCGGTTAAATCTTTTGTTGCTTCAGGATCGCCGACCGCGGCTTCAACCGCTACAGCCAGCAAGTCGTCAAAGTTGGCGTAACCCTGCGGCAGCCAGCGTTGCGGCTGGTACTGAACTACGTTTTCAAGCCAGACGGATTGCATCCCCCAGGCATAGGTTTTCCAACTGAGGCCGGCCTCATCTTCGTGGAGGCCCTTACTGGCAGCTCCCAGCCTGGGTTCGAGCAGCAGACGTCCGAGCTCGGCGCGTGCGCGGTAGGCGATGGTCGGGGCGGCAGAGTCGGCGGTCATGCGGCCATCCCAGCCGCGCATTATTTCGGCCGCCTGTCGGGTTCTGGCCGCGGGGCTTTTAGCGTGGTCCACGCTGTAAACAAATCGCTCGGAAAAGAAACGATCGGCCTCCGAATAGATATCGGTTTGCAGATTCAGCATGTCGGCGGAGGAAAACTTTTTGCCAGATTCAAGCACGCGGTAGATTCGAGCGGATCGCCAAGGAGCTTCCCATCCGGTGCTGATGGAATTGGAATAGCCATCGGGAGTAATGCGGCCATTGGCGGTCGCGATAATTCCCGAGGACGGATTGAAGATCCTGGGCAGTTTGTCGAATGGGATGAATCCCGTCCATTCATGCGCGTTGTCGCTCCCGTTTTCGGGGAGACTGCCATCGCCGGAGGCGCGGATGGGAATTTTTCCGGTGGCCTGGTAGCCGATGTTGCCGTCCACATCTGCGAATACGACGTTTTGACCGGGCGCGTCAAACATTGAAAAGGCGATGCGGAACTGCTCCCAGTTGTTCGCGGAATCAACTTCAAAAAACGGATCATGGGTGCCGTCGTAGAGCGTCCATCGCAAAGCCAGCCTGCGTGTTTCGCCGGGAATCAGATCCGTGATGACCGGACCGTGGCGGGTGAGCATAACGTTGACGGCCACATCCGGCTTGCCCTTGATGTGAATCACTTCGTCTCGACGTTGCGGCGTCTTCCAGCCATCCGGGGTCATGTATTGACCGTCAGCGTTGAAGTTTTCTATATAAACATCTTCAACCGTCGGACCAACGTTGGTGAAGCCCCAGGCAATGCGCTGGTTGTGCCCGACAATCACGTATGGCAGGCCGGGCAGAGTGACGCCGGCGACGTCAAACTTTCCGCAGCGAAGGTGGGCTTCGTACCAGAGGTTGGGCATTTGATGCCCCAGGTGCATGTCATTCGATAGCAGAGGTTTGCCTGAAACCGTGTGCACTCCGGAAACCACCCAGTTATTCGAACCGGTCACCAGGCGTGCCTCCGCATCTGCCTTCGCTTCGCGTGAAAGATCGAGGGCGGGCGCGGGAATAGCCTTGGTGACCGAGTTCGGCCCGTCCGGTCGAGCCGGACCCTCGTCATCGATTTGCTGATCTTCTTTTTTGTCGAGGCCGCGATGCATTACCGTTGGTGGCCGGTCGTGCCAAGAGGAGTTGACATACAAATCGGCAGTCAATTCCGGCCCCAGCTTGGCCAGAATTTTTTCGCGGTCCAACGCGTCGCGATAGGGATAATGATTCAGGTCCTTTACCATCTGGGCCGCGATTAACGTGGAGTCTTCCGACGTCCATGGACGAGGGCTGTAGCCGAGAATACGAAACTCGATGGGCAGACGGTCGCGATGCGATTCGATGTATGCGTTTACACCGCGGGCATAGGCGTCGAAGTGATCCCGGTTCTGCGCTGTGGCGACTTCAATCGCTTTGTGCGCCGCCACCCGCATTCCCAGAATTCTTTGTTCACGATCATGCTGCAGAAACCCGTCACCCAATATTTCGGAAACCTCTCCAGCAGCGAAGCGCCGCATAACGTCCATTTGCCATAAGCGATCCTGGGCGGTGACAAATCCTTGCGCGAAAAACAGATCTTCGAATGCCTTGGCGCTGATGGTGGGTACGCCGTGTTCATCACGGACCACGGTCACCGGCGCGGAAAGCCCGGAGACTTTTATCGTGCCATCCAACTGGGGCAGTGCTGACCGCGCAATCGAGTACATCCAGGCGAGCGCTGCCAGAAGAATCAACAAAACCCCGACTAGAAAAATGGTTAATGCCTTCCACACACTGAAACGCCGACGAGGCGGGGAAATTGGTGTGGAAATGCTGGCCATGGTGAGTTCCTGATTCTAAGGTGAGCCCTGACCTAAAACAAATGGAGTATGCGCAAGGAGATTGTGATGGCTTCGGGTAGCGGGCCGCCACGCAGTCGAAGGGCCCCTGTGAGGGTTCCGTGCCTGGGGTCGGTGGCCTTAGCAGCAAAACCCCACGAGTGCTTAAGTTTTTGCCGGTCAAAGGGGCCCTTCGACTTCGCTCAGGGTGACAGGAAGTTCATAGAGAGGAATGGTCACCCTGAGCGGACTGGTGGCTTAGCAGCAAAAACACACGCGTGCTTAAGTTTTGCCGGTCATAGGGGCCCTTCGACTTCGCTGGATCGTCCGCGAGCGGACGATCCCTCTTCGCTCAGGGTGACAGGAAGGAATGACCGGATCATATTGATAGGCAAGGCTTAGCCGCTTGCGGTCACGCGATTCAGGCGGGTAAGGCACTGCGCTCTGCGGCGATTCTGTTTGCCTTGAAACGCTGATTCTGATAACTTTCGCGGGATTCAGTTAGGGCCGGACGGAGTGTGTCCGGGGGCCGAGTCGCAAATCATTGGAGGAACGTCAATGGCTTTTTGTAGCGGGTGTGGAACGCAGATCGCGGATGGCACGACCATGTGCGCCGCCTGCAGCAGTCGCAGTGCGGTGCCGCCGGTGGCAGCGGCTCCGGCCGCAGCGGGCGGGATGTCCGAAAACGTGGTTGGCATGTTGTGCTACATCACCATCGTTCCCGCGATTATCTTCCTGGTCATGGAGCCATATAACAAGAGCAAGTTTGTCCGCTTTCATGCCTTCCAGATGATTTTCTTCAGCGTGGCATGGATCGCGATCTGGATCGCCCTCAGCTTTGTCGGAATGGTGCCGGTATTGGGTTGGTTAACCCTGTTGATCTGGCCGCTCCTCGGACTGGGAGGCTTGATTATCTGGATCATCCTGCTGATCAAAGCCAACCAGGGCCAGATGTTCAAATTGCCGGTGGTTGGCGATCTGGCGGAAAAACAGGCTAACGCCATTTAGTTTGCGTTCCGCGAATCACGTTCGCCGGAGTTCTGCCCGGATTACCGGTCTCCGTTGTCCCTTCGCCGGAGACCGGTTCAAACCTCCTGTCTTGACAGATCTTGTTGGGGATGTCATTCCTATTTACTTTCGGTTCGCGTGCTCGCCGCAGCGCCAAAGTCGCGAGAGGCAGGACCTGCTTGAAGGGAACGATTGAAAGTCCGGGTCTTCTATCACGACAAGTGTTTCGACGGGGCGTCGTCCGCCGCCCTGTTCTCGCGTTTCTATCGCGAGCGCATCAAGAGCGATGTAAATTTTGTCTTCAGCGGCCTGCTGCACCGTGCCGGGTCGTTGTTCGACGAAAAGCAGTTCGATGGCGATGAAAATGCCATCGTAGATTTCAAATATTCGAGCTCACCCAAAATCACATGGTGGTTCGATCACCATCAAAGCGCCTTTCTGACTCCGGAGGACGCTGCCCACTTTGAGCACGATCAGAGCAATCGCAAGTTTTACGATCCCGATTTCAAATCCTGTACAAGTTTTATAGCCACGATCGCCGAGCAGCGGTTCGGCTTCGATCCCGCGCCCGTAGCCGAACTGGTGCGCTGGACCGACATCGTGGATGCTGCGATGTACGAGAGCGCCAAAAGTGCCGTCGAAATGCAAGCGCCAGCCATGAAACTGACGCTGGTCATCGAATCGGCCCAGGATTACAGCTTCATACCGCGGCTTATCCCGCTGCTTGCCACCAAGCCGCTGGCGACGATTCTGGAAGAACCTTTTGTGGCTCCGCTGCTGCCGCCGTTGCTGGAGCGTCACCAGCGGTCCATCGAAGTTTTGAAAGAACGAATCCAATCCAAAGATCAGACGTTATTTTTCGACATTACCGATCACGACCTTGAGGGTTACAACAAGTTCGTTCCCTATTATCTGCACCCGGAGTCGATTTACAGTGTCGGCCTCAGCAAGAGCAGCTTCCGGGTAAAAGTCTCGGTCGGCTCAAATCCGTGGGCGCCCGCGGAACCTAAAGTGAATCTGGCCAAGGTCTGTGAACGCTACGGCGGAGGCGGCCATGCTCGAGTCGGCGCCATTTCATTCGGAGTGACCGAGGAAGAAGCTGCACGCAAAGCGGCGCGCGAGATTGCCGGCGAACTCCGCACCAGCGTGCGCAACGGCTAGAATTCGTTCAGAGTCAATTCATCGAAAATCCCTCCGGCTCATTCGGATTTTCAAATGCGAAAAGGAAAGCAGTCGCCGTGAAAGTTTCTCCGCTTTCCGAAGTGATCCTGCGGGCGGAACAACTGGGCCGGCGTGTTGGCGAGAAGATTCTGGTCCAGGATGCAAGTTTTGATTTGTACAAAGGAGAGGTGCTGGCTTTGGTCGGACCCAGCGGTTGCGGCAAGACCTCGCTGCTGCGCCTGCTCAACCGTCTGGACGAGCCCACCTCAGGTACTGTGTTCCTGCAAAACGTTGACTATCGCGATATTCAGCCACGGGATCTGCGTCGCAGGTTGGGAATGGTGATGCAACGTCCATTTCTGTTTCCCGGCACGGTAGCTGACAACCTTCGTTTTGGCCCGGGCCAGAGGAACGAGAGCTTGCCGCCAGAGGCGATAGAGGGACTTTTGGCCCAGGTGGGTCTCAGAGATTATGCTGAGCGGGACGTCGCCAACCTCTCCGGAGGCGAAGCGCAGCGGGTTTCCGTGGCCAGGAGTCTGGCCAATTCTCCCCTGGCACTGCTATTGGATGAACCCACGTCCGCCCTGGACGAAGCCGCCAAGCTTGAAGTCGAGTCAGCCATCCAGAAAGTGATGCGCGAACAGGGGCTGACCTGTGTGCTGGTCACCCACGATGTTGCCCAGGCAAGGAGATTGGCAGACCGCGCGCTGGTGCTCGATCATGGAAGAATCATTCGGGCAGGTTCGCCCGCCGAGGTCTTGCGTGCTTAAACTGTTCTTTCATTCACAACTGCAATTGGGTCTGGCGCAGGCCTCGATTGCTGCGGCCGCCGCATTGGCGGTGGTCCTGCTGGCTCGGCGGGGGCGCATCCACCTGGAGAGCGAAGCTGTGGTCGCTTTGCTGCGCGGGCTGGTGCAAATTGTCGCCGTCGGTTCCGTTCTCGTGCTTCTTTTGCGGGCGCCCAGATGGACCAGCGGATTTGTCCTGGCCGGAATGATTGTGGCGGCGGGCGCCACCTCCGGGCGCCGGGCAAAGGAAGTGCCACAGGCTTTCCGGGTGTCAACCTGGGCCATCGCCGCGGGTGCCGGATCGATCATTGCGCTGATGGCGTGCCTGGGCGTCATCGATACTGCGATTACCTCGCTGATTCCGGTCGGCAGCATGCTGATCGCGAATGCGATGAACACGAATGGATTGGCGCTGAACCGCTTTCGCTCCGATGTGCTGGCGCATGCCGGCGAAGTAGAGACGGCTTTGGCTTTGGGCGCGAACGCCCGCACCAGCGTCGCGCCTTACGTGCAGGCCTCGTTCGAGGCCAGCCTGATTCCGGCGATCGATTCCCTTCGCTCGCTCGGTATTGTGTGGATTCCGGGGCTCATGGCAGGAATGCTGCTCTCCGGCGCCCGGCCGGTATATGCTGCGATCTACCAGTTCGTGGTTCTGGCCATGATATTTGCATCTTCAGGTTTGACCTCGCTGGTCAGCACGATGCTGATTCGCGATAAAGTATTCTCCGCCGCAGATCAACTCGTTCTTCAGCCGGGAAGATAATCGCGACCCCATGGACCACATAGTAGAGCACGCCAGGATGGCAGAGCGGCATCGTCGCCGCGCGGCTCTGCGGGCGGTTGCGTCGCTGGAGTTGGCCAAGGGCTTGGTGGTTTTGCTGCTGGGGTTTGGCGCGGTCTCTCTTGTTCACAAGGACGCTTGGGATGTTGCCGAAGGCCTTCTGCATTTCTTGCACGTCAACCCCGACCGCCACCGTTCGGCTCAGGTCTTTTTGAACCTGGCAGACGACCTTACCGACAAAAAATTATGGCTGATGGCGGGCGGGGCGCTGGCTTATTCCATCGTTCGTTTCATTGAAGCCTATGGACTGCTGCGCGAGCGCACATGGGCGGAGTGGTTTGCCCTTATTTCCGGGGCACTCTACGTCCCCTTCGAAGCCTACGAGGTGGTCAGGCGGACATCCTTCATTCATGTGGCGGTATTGATTCTCAACCTGGCGATTGTTTTTTATATGCTTTACCTGAGAGTTACGGCCCACGCAGAAGCGATGAGGAATGAGATCGGCGAATAAGCCGTCACATCCCTTTCAGTTTTGTGGGTTCTTCTTAGGTTGACCCCGCGCTTCCCTGATAGGGACGGCGCGGGGTCTTGGGGGGGGGAAGGTCTGCATTCTGCCAGCAGTGAGAGGGAGTGACGAGAGAAAAAAGTTTCGGGTCGGTTTTCCGACGGCGTTGCGGGCAGGGCTGCAGGCTCCATGCAATTTTAGAATCTGACCTCACCCTGAGGCCGGCTTCAGCCGGGTGAGGATCTGGTGTTAAGCGGAACAGCTTCCACCGAGCCAGCTCAATTCCGGCGCCAAACGATCGTCTCCTTTACGATTACGATTTGGCCTGAGGTGTCCCAGGCGCTTCACGCTTGATCCTTCACGGCCTTACGACCGTTCAGGATGACGTCACCGCAGGGTTATGGGTATCTCAGAATTTGACGTCATCATCGACAGGACGAGGACATGAAATCAAATTCAGATAATAAATTGGGTGAGCTCCTCCAGGCTATTCAGTCTCTGCTGGTCATGGTTATTTTTGCCGCTTCTGCCTGGGGGCAACAGGTTTCGCTTCAGGCCATCGTTACCCCTTCGACAACCGTCCTGAAAGATGGCAAGCCGGTCACATTCGCGCTCCACGGTTTCATTGAATTCAAAACGCTTAACGATTTGTTTCCCTACATCGAATCGCAAAAGCAACGCTGGAAAGGCAGTCTGGACGAGGCCGAGCGAGAGCGTCTGGGTGGGGAACTGCTGCGTCGCGGGGTGGAGAGCCGAATCGTATCCATGGTGGACGAGCGGCCGCTCGAGGCCCTGATGACTCACACCGCCGAAGAATTGCGGCAGGCTTTAAGCAAAGTAAAAGAACCGGTCCCGCCCGGCTATGCGGAAGCCTTTATGGCGGTGCAGCAGAAGTGGAAACATTCGCTGAACTGCTGGAGCGCCGCGCCGTCAATTCCGGCCCGGGTGCTATCCAACTGGTATCCGATTGAAGAAGGTATACAGCTTTACGGTTCGACTTACGATTCGACCGAACATTTTTGGCAGGCGGTAAAATTCCATCCCGAGGTTTCGCTGGCGCAGCTGGTGGAGTTGTTGACCGTGTTTGAGGGGAAAGACTGGACTCCATGGCTGGCACGGCTCGATGCCGATCCGAAGCTTTATTTGCCGAACGCTTACGCGGTGGAGTTTCTGCGTTCCAACCTGACGCCGGAACATCTGCGCGGGTTTCGCCGCGAATTGGCCGGGCACGGCTTGCGCCCGGACGAAAAGGCACGCACCGCCCAGCAGCGCGGCGGCACTCCCTTTCGATTTACTGCCCCGCAGGAAAAGGCCCTCTGGGGAGATCTCGCGGATGTATTCCACCTGGTTTACAACTTGTCCGCAGCGGACGATCCTATCCGCAAGAGTCTGGCGGATCGTCACTTTGACGGCATCTACCTGGGCGACCGCAAAATGGGTTTCATCAGCCAGGATTTTCGCTCGTTGATGCTCGAAATCTGGCATGTGAAATATCTGCAGATGGCGCGCTTTCGTGAAGTCATCAGTTCGATTCCGATGGAAATACAGCTTTCGCACTTTCTTAACGACGGCGATTCGCCGGACATTCCCATCCCTATCTATGTCGGCTATTTGAATCAGATTCGCGATTTAGCGCGGCGTCCGCGCTAAGTCAATTCAAAGGCTCTAACCTCGAAGGACACTTAAGCGCGCGTGGGTTTTTGCTGCCAAGCCACCGACCCCCTTTGGACCGCAACGCACGAAATGCTCATAGGGGCCCTTCGACTGTGTGGAGGCTCCGCTGCGCGAAGCCACCACTCCGCTCAGGGTGACTCATTCGGTGAGTTCCATTGCTATTCCTCTCTATGAACTCCCTGTCAGCCTGAGCGAAGAGAGATCGTCCGCTGGCGGACGATCCAGCGAAGTCGAAGGGCCCCTATGACCGGGAAAACGAAGTATCACCACGGCCTCGATCTCAGGCCGTCCTTTGTGTGCCTTGGTCTCCCTGGTGGTGGCTGCTTCGCGCTTATGCAAAATTTTCCGTCATCTTGTATCCTGAGAGGATGGCACGCGACCTCCTGGCACGCCTGAAAGAAGCTCCTGTCCTGTGTGACGGCGCGACCGGTACCCTGCTGTATTCCAAGGGTATTTTTATCAACCGCTGTTATGACGAGTTGAACGTCTCCCAGCCGGAGCTTATCCGAGACCTGCATCATGAGTATTTACAGGCTGGTGCAGAGATTATTGAAACTAATACTTTCGGCGCAAATTCGTACCGGTTGTCCCGCCACAGCATGGAAAACCGGGTGCGCGAGATCAATCTTGCCGGCGTAAAGCTGGCCAAAGAAGCCGCCAAAAGCTTTGATGTCTGGGTGGCGGGATCCGTGGGACCACTCGGTGTCCGCATCGAGCCGCTGGGCAAGACCTCATTCGACGAGTCTCGCAAAGCCTTTCGCGAACAGATTGAAGCCCTGGTCGAAGGCGGAGTGGATGTTTTGATGCTCGAGACCTTCGGCTCGGTTGAAGAACTTCATCAGGCGGTCCTTGCCGCTCGAGATGTCGATCCCAAGATTCCGGTGGTTGCGCACGTCACCATTGATGAAGACGGAAACTGCCTCGACGGGTCCACCCCGGAGAGTTTCACACCGCGGATTGAGAGCTGGGGCGTCGACGTGCTTGGGTGCAATTGCAGCGTGGGACCGGTGGCGATGCTGGATGTCATCGAGCGGGTGCGCGCTCTGACTTCCCTGCCGCTGGCTGCCCAGCCCAACGCCGGCATGCCGCGATCGGTGGAAGGCCGCAACATCTATCTGTGCTCGCCCGAGTACATGGCCAGCTACGCGCGCAAATTTGTGGCCGCGGGAGTGCGCCTGGTGGGCGGCTGTTGCGGGACCACGCCGGAGCACACCCGGGTAATGAAATCGGCCTTGCGGGTCAATGAAGCCCGGTCCAAGGCAAGTCCGGGCAAAACCAGCGCCGAAGCTGCGCTGAAAGCTTCGCCGGTGGTTCCGCTGGCGCAACGGTCGAAAGCGGGGGCAAAGATCGCCGCCGGCGAATTCCTGACCATGGTGGAAATCGTTCCGCCCAAGGGAACGGACATTCGCAAGGAAATTGAAGGCGCGCGTTTCCTGAAATCAGTCGGTGTCGACGCCATCAATATTCCCGACAGTCCGCGCGCTTCCGCGAGGATGAGCAACCAGGCGCTCTCGCTGCTGATGCAGCAGGAGGTGGGGATTGAAGCGATATTGCATTACACCTGCCGCGACCGCAACGTGCTCAGCATGCAGTCTGATCTGCTGGGCGCGGCAGCGCTCGGCATTCACAACCTGATCTGCATCACCGGCGACCCGCCGAAGATGGGCAACTATCCCGACGCCACCGCGGTGTTTGACGTGGACGCCATCGGCCTGGTTAACATCGTGCACAATCTCAACCGCGGACTCGACATCGGCGGCAACCCGCTGGGCACGGGGACATCATTTGTCATCGGAGTGGGCGCAAATCCCGGCCTGCCTAATATCGACGAGGAGATCAAGCGCTTCGAGTACAAGGTCGAGGCCGGAGCCGAATGCGTGGTCACCCAGCCGGTCTTCGATCTCAAGCTGCTGGAGACTTTTCTCCGGCGCATCGAACATTGCAAGATACCCGTGATCGCGGGAATCTGGCCGCTGGTCAGCGTCCGCAACGCCGAATTCATGAAGAACGAGTTGCGAGTCTCGGTGCCGGATTCGATCCTGGAACGGATGGCGAAGGCCAAGACGCCGGAGGCGGCGCGAGAAGAAGGGGTCGCCATTGCCCGCGAGATGCTGATGGCCGCCCGTGAGATGGTACAGGGCGCACAGATCAGCGCTCCGTCGGGACGATATTCTTCCGCCGCCGACGTGCTGGAAGCGCTGGGAACTTCTCCGCGCACGACGGTCTAGGCATTTCGGGAAAACCGGCGTAACGATTAAA
This sequence comes from Terriglobia bacterium, assembly GCA_963733545.1. Classification (GTDB taxonomy): domain Bacteria; phylum Acidobacteriota; class Terriglobia; order Terriglobales; family Acidobacteriaceae; genus JAIQFF01. Next base: position 250,303 of record CAVTDQ010000006.1, on the reverse strand, counting down.
TATTGCAGGAGTGCTTTGTGGCGAAATTTGAAGATTGCCTCCAGCGTCTGGAAAAGATTGTGCAGGAGCTGGAGAAAGGCGAAGTGCCGCTGGAGAAGTCCCTGACATTATTCGAGGAGGGGATGCAGCTTTCAGCCGCATGCCGCAAGGAACTGGAAGAAGCCGAAGGTAAAGTAGAAATCCTGCTCAAGCAAAACGGAAAGCTGCAGGCTGAAGTCTTCGACCCGCTGGCCGAAAAGGCTCCTCGCAGATAGACCTCAGCTTCACGCCGCCGGCAAAATCGGGAAACCCAATTTCTCGAGATCGTTCCTGAACTCTTTCACGGTCCGGAATTGTATGGCACGCATGCCTACCGCCCGCGCGCCCAACACATTCGCCTCTTTGTCATCGACAAAGAGCGCTTCGGCAGCGGCTACCCCCAAGCCCCGCAGGCTGTGCTCGTAGATTGCCCGGTCGGGCTTGATCAACTGCACTTCGGCGGAGAAGGTCTGGTGATCGAAATAATCGAGCCACGGGAATACGCTGCGCACGTGGCGAATCATGTCGTGAGGCATATTGGAAAGAAGTCCGGTCTTGATGCCGGCGGCGTGAATTTGTTTCAGCCACTCGATCATGGCAGGATTTTCATGGGCCCACATCTCCAGGTCCCACCGGCAGAGTTCCGTAAACTGGTGCGGTGCCAGTTCGGTTTTAGCGTCTTTGGCCAGCTCAGACCAGTAATCCTGGGGTGAAAAGTCGCCGCGATCATAGCGCAGGCGATTGCGGTCCCAAAGCTTGCGAAATGGGATCGGCTCAACCGCGAAAGGACCGGCCATACGGCTTATCTCCTCCGCGGTAGGGGGATAACAAAGCACTTCTCCATAGTCCAGAATCACGGCCTTTATGTCAGACGACTTCGAAAGATTCATTCCGCCTCCCATTCCATATTCTCGCGCTGCTTCCAATTCGTCCAATGAATTGAGGTTTGCTGTGTGATAACTTGTGGGCTGCCTGCGGTGCCGTAGAGATTCCCGGAACACATCTTCGAAGATCGGAAGTACGCATGAAGCTGAATGCAACTCTGTTGAAGAGTACGATCGTGGCCGCTCTTGGCGGCCTTTTATTTGGGTTCGACACCGCCGTCATCTCGGGTACCACCAGTGCGTTGACCCAAACCTACAACCTGACTCCGTTTCTGCTGGGCGTCACGGTTTTTAGCGCGCTCTTCGGCACCGTGCTAGGCGCCATGCTGGCCGGAATCCCAGGTGAACGCTGGGGCCGTCGCGACAGCTTGAGGGTAATGGCGATTCTGTACCTGATTTCCGGACTGGGCTGCGCTTTTGCCTGGAACTGGGATGCGCTGGTTATGTTTCGATTCATCGGCGGCTTGGGCGTAGGTGGCTCGTCGGTACTTGGGCCCATGTATATCGCGGAGATCGCTCCCGCGAAGTGGCGCGGCCGGCTGGTCGGAGTTTTTCAATTTAATGTGGTGCTGGGAATTCTGGTCGCGTATTTCTCCAACTACCTGATCGGCCTGCAACACTTCGGGGCGGCGGAGTGGCGGTGGGAACTGGGCGTCACCGCCCTGCCTGCCGCTCTCTTCTTCGTCATGTTGTTTACCATCCCCCGAAGTCCGCGCTGGCTGGTCAAGAAGGGACGAGTTGAGGAAGCCCGGTCCGTACTTCAAATGACCGGAGATGAGAATTACGAACACGATCTGCAGGAGATCGTCGAATCAATCGGCGCGGAACAAAGCCAGGCAGAAGAGAAATTGTTCAGCCGGAAATTTGCCTTTCCGATTTTTCTGGCTGTGAGTATTGGGATGTTCAACCAGCTTTCCGGAATCAATGCAATTCTCTATTACCTGAATGACATCTTCCGCCATGCCGGGTTCGACAAGGTGTCGGGCAACCTGCAGGCCGTTGCCATCGGCGCGACCAATCTGCTTTTCACCATGATCGCCATGTCGGTGATCGATCGCCTGGGGCGCAAGACATTACTGCTGGTTGGCTCGGTGGGGACCGCGTTGTGCCTGGCCGGGGTCTCGATCATTTTCTTCACCGGGAAACATCAGAATCTTCTGGTCTGGCTGCTGGTCGGCTACATTGCGTTTTTCGCCTTCTCCCAGGGAGCGGTCATCTGGGTCTACCTCTCGGAAGTATTCCCCAATTCGGTTCGGGCAAAAGGTCAAAGCCTGGGCAGCTTCTCCCACTGGTTCATGAACGCCGCCATCTCGCTGATTTTTCCGCTCCTGGCAGCATCTTCAGGCGCCTATCCTTTCGTATTCTTTGCGGCAATGATGGTGTTGCAATTCTTCGTAGTCCTGTTGGTCTATCCGGAAACCAAAGGGGTGTCGCTGGAGGAGATGCAGAAGAAGATGGGAATCGCTTAGCGGCTTCGGCGGGGTGTCAGTGTCACCGCTGTCGTCCGGCAATACACAGGTCCTTCGTCGGGAGCCCTTCGCGTTGCGAAGGACTCCGCTTCCTCAGGATGACTAGAACTCTCTTTTGTCCGCGGCAATCCCCACGTAAATCGCTATGAAATTCTTATCGTTCTGGGTTAGGATGCCGCAATGTCACTTTCCCGCCGGTCTTTCATCGCTCTGTCGGCAGCGCTTCCCTGGTCATTACGCGCCTTCGCGGCCTCATCGATTCCTGTTGGTCTTGAACTGTACTCCGTCCGAAACGCGCTAAAGGACGATGGCCCCGGCACGGTGCGTACCGTTGCCCAGATGGGATACCAGGGCGTCGAATTTTATGCTCCTTATTTCGATTGGACCGACCAGCAAACCCGCGACATGAAAAAGACGCTGGATGATTCCGGCATCCGCTGCTTTTCCACTCACAACAGCAGCTCGTATTTCACGGCGGAAAATCTGAAGCGCGCAGTCGACAAAAACCTGATCCTGGGAAGCAAGTACATCATCATGTCGAGTTCGGAGCCCAAGCCCGGCCCAGACGGATGGAAAGAAGTTGCCGACACTTTGAACAACGCGGCCGACCAGCTCGCGTCTTCAGGACTGAAGACCGGTTACCACAATCACGATCGGGAATTTACTCCAGAGGACGGTACCCGTCCCATTGAAATCCTGGCCAAGAATACGAAGCCATCCGTAGCTCTGCAGCTCGACGTAGGCACATGCGTGAAAGCGGGGTCGGACCCAGCGGCGTGGATTCGAGCCAATCCGGGACGCATTAAATCTCTTCACTGCAAAGAGTGGACGTCCGAGGGCGACAAAGGCTACTCGGTTCTGTTTGGCGAGGGCGTGGTGAACTGGAAGAGCCTGTTCGCCGCCGCAGAGAGTGTAGGTGGCGTCGAATATTATCTGGTGGAGCAGGAAGGCAGCAGGTTCTCCGAGTTCGATACCGCGAAGAAATGTCTTGAGGGGTTTCGCAAGACGCACGGATAACCGCTAAGCAGCCGTTGTGTTTAAACGCCGAATATCCGGAACCGGTTTTCCGGCTGGCCGCTGACTTCGCACTGCACTGCGAAAAGACCGCCCGCCAAGCGTTCGCTGGGTGCGGCCCCTGCCCTGGCGGTGGTAACGAACAGAGTCTTGAGGTCTTTGCCTCCGAAGGTGCAGGTGGTGATATTTTTGACCGGCATCTCGACGATGCAATCGATTTCGCCGTCCGGCGTCACCCGAACTACGCATCCACCGTAGTAGCGGCAATTCCACAAATATCCATCGGCGTCGACGGTTGAGCCGTCTGGCGAGCCGCGATCGAAATCCTTGAAGAAATCTCTTTCGTTTTGAATTGAGCCCGTTCCCTCGTCGTAGTCATAAGCCCAGATCGTATTTGCCAGGGTGTCGCCGAAATAGAAACGACGCCGATCCGGGCTCCAGCCCAAGGTGTTGGAAATACCAAGATCGGTTCGATGGATGGTTACGCTCTTATCCGGATTGAGGCGATAAAGATTTCCATCCAGACCACCGGCTTCGCCTGATGATCCGTCGGGATTCACATTGTTGCGCATTGAGCCCGCCCACAACGATCCGCGAGGATCGGCGCGGGCATCATTCAGCCGGACCCGGGGCCATCCGTCTAAACGGTAAACAGGTGGATGTCGCCGATCGGAAGCAGGCTCCCAGAGAATCACGCCGGAGCCCAGAATTACAGCCAGAACGTCATCGCGATCGGTCAGCGTAACCGCGGTGACGGGCTCGTCGAAAAACCAGGTGCGGACACAACCGTCGTCCAAAGTGTAGCGATGGATGAGGAAGCGGTTGATGTCGGTCCAATAAACCGCTGAGTGCGCGGCATGCCAGACCGCGCCTTCGCCGCACTGGTCGCCGGTGGGAGCAATACATACGGGCGATGACGTCTTGCAAGGCGATTTGCCGGATGTCGAAGTCATTTGCCAGTCACCGCCAAGTGTTAGTCCACCGCAATGCCGGCCAGCAGGCCGCCATCCACCCGATAGTCGCCGCCGGTGCAGAATCCAGCTTTGTCGGAGGCCAGGAACGCTGCCAGGTCCGCCACTTCTTCCGCGGTGCCGATGCGACCGATGGGATGCGCCTTGCCCCATTTCTCGAATACCTCCTCGAGCCGAACGCCGGGAGCGAAGTTCGCGGCCGAGCGTTCGAGCATGGGAGTACGAATCGATCCCGGGCTGATTGAGTTGACTCTTATTTTGTCCGGCGCGTGATCGAGCGCCATGGCTCGGGTGAGAACCACGACCGCGCCCTTCGATGTCGCATAAGCCGCTACTCCGCGCTGGCAAGCGTGTGCCTGCACCGAGGCCAGGTTGATGATCGCTCCTCCGCCTCGTTTTTTTATCTCCGGAACGCCGAAGTGTCCCGTCAGGTAAATGCTGCCCACGTTCACCATCATGCAGCGGTTCCAGGTTTCGAGATCGGTTTCGACCACGGTGCCGAAAGGATGGTAGGCAGCCGAATTCACAATAATATCCAGCCCGCCATATTCTTTTACTGCTTTTTCGACTGCCGCCTGCACCGAGTGTGGCTGAGTCGCGTCGCAATTCGTTACCTGCAGAGACAGTCCGCCGGACTTGGCCTCGGCTGCTAATTCTTCGTTCGCGGCGGTCTCAATTCCGCAGGAGAGAACCTTTGCCCCGCCGGTTGCAAGCCGTTTCGCGATGGCCCGTCCGATGCCGGTTGTCCCAGTTACAAGCGCAACTTTTCCTTCGAATTCCTGCATTTGAACTCCTTGGGGCTTCTGGCTTCTAGCTTCTGGCTTCTAGCTTGAAGCTTTTAGCTTGTGCTTGAAGCGAACGGCTTGCACATTTCGAAGGCCGGAGCTAGAAGCCAGTAGCCAGCAGCTAGAAGCGTATTAATGACTCTCTCTTGGAACGCCTGCGCCGCGTGAGCCGACCAGGAAATCAAGGTCGGCGCCGCGGTCGGCTTGCAACACGTGATCGATGTAGAGCTTTTGATAGCCGCCGCTTGCCGGCGCTGGAGGAGCTGTCCATTCTGCTCGCCGGCGATCAATCTCCTCAGCGGAGACCAGGAGCTCGAGCTTACGCGCTTCCACATCGAGTTCGATTTCGTCGCCGTCGCGAACCAGTGCGAGCGGGCCGCCGGCTGCGGATTCCGGAGTGACGTGCAAGACCACAGTGCCGTAAGCCGTGCCGCTCATGCGCGCGTCGGACACGCGAACGATGTCAGTGATTCCACGTTGCAGCAGCTTTTTGGGCAGCGGCATGTTGCCCAGTTCAGGCATGCCGGGATAGCCCTTGGGTCCCGCACCCTGCAGAACCATGACCGAATTTTCGTCGATGTCGAGCGCCGGATCGTCGATTCGTTTCTTGAAGTCTTCGATGTCGCTGAAGACCACGGCCCGGCCCCGGTGTTTAAGCAGTCGCGGAGTCGCGGCGGAAGGCTTGACCAACGCGCCACCGGGAGCGAGGTTGCCGCGCAGCACAGCGATGCCGGCCCGTTCCTTGATGGGATTTTCGCGACTGTGAATGACCTCGGCATTCCAATTGGGTGCCTCGGCTGTGTTCTCACCCATGGTCTTTCCATTCACGGTCAGAGCGTCGCGATGAATCAGGTCATCGAGCGCCCGGATGACCGCTGGAATTCCGCCTGCATAGTAAAAGTCTTCCATGAGGAATTTTCCCGAGGGCATCAGATTCAACAAAAGTGGAAGGTCGTGACCGAGGCGGTCGAAGTCATCGAGTTCCAGTTTGACGCCAACCCGGCCGGCGAGAGCCAGCAGGTGCAGGACAGCATTGGTCGAGCCGCCAATCGCGGCATTCACGCGGATGGCATTCTCGAAAGCTTCGCGAGTCAGAATCTGTGACATCTTTACATCGTCACGAACCATGTCAACGATGCGTCTTCCCGCCTCCTGGGCCAGAACGTAACGCCGCGAATCGACCGCGGGTATGGCAGCGTTCTGCGGCATGCCCATGCCCAGGGCCTCGACCATACAAGCCATGGTTGAAGCCGTGCCCATCACCATGCAGTGACCGGAAGATCGCGACATGCAGGACTCGGCATCCATAAAATCGGCGCAGCTCATTTTTCCTGCACGCACGTCTTCGCTCATGCTCCAGACGTTCGTGCCTGAGCCGATGGGTTGGCCGCGGAAGTTTCCGTTAAGCATGGCGCCGCCCGATACCACTAGTGCCGGCAGATCGCAACTGGCCGCGCCCATCAGTAACGAGGGTGTGGTCTTGTCGCATCCGCAGAGCAGGACCACTCCATCCAGCGGATTGCCACGAATCGATTCTTCGACGTCCATACTCACCAGGTTGCGAAACAGCATGGCGGTGGGCCGGAGATTGCTTTCGCCGAGAGACATCACGGGAAACTCGAGCGGGAAGCCGCCAGCTTCGTACACTCCGCGCTTGACCCGGTCGGCAATCATGCGGAAGTGAGCATTGCATGGCACCAGCTCTGACCAGGTGTTGCAGATTCCGATCACCGGCCGTCCGTCGAACAGATTCGCAGGGAAGCCCTGATTCTTCATCCATGAACGATGGATGAATCCGTCTTTATCCTGCGGACCGAACCAATGGGTGGAGCGAAGAGGGGTCTTTTTGCCGTTATTCATATTGTTTTCAGATCCTGTGATTCCGGCGCCGTGTGTTTAGCATGACGTCATCCTGAGCGGCCGTAAGGCCGTGAAGGAACCAGCGCGGAGTGCCTCGGACGCGGCTTCAACGCCCTTTTCCTTCGTGAAACAGTCGTTCCGCTTCACGCCAGATCCTTCACCCGGCTGAAGCCGGGCTCAGGTTGACGTCAATTTCTGCTGTTTCCTGTATAAATTCCGGTGCTTCCCGTTTGCCATAGCGCTCGTGCACCCTTAATGTACCGGCGCGGGCTCGGGCTCGGCCGAACCATCAGCCCGGGGATCGGAAGCGGCAAAGTTGATGTTGGTTTTCGAATTTCGCAGCACCGCCTGTCCCCGGCCCATAGCGGTTGAGTATTCTTTGTGTACGTTGAACTTGTGGCCTTTCTGTCCCAACTCTTTCAGGGTTGCAGCGGGCACGCGCGATTCAATGAGCACATCGCATGCGATTCCCTGCTCAGTAGGGTGAACCGTGAAGCGGGCCTCGGAGAGCGCAGCCTGAATGTTCATTCCGTAGTCCACCATATTCGAAACAAACTGGGCGTGGGCAAGTGGCTGGTTGGCTCCGCCCATGATTCCGAAACCGATGTGAATGTCTCCCTGCTCCATGAACGCCGGGATAATTGTGTGAAAGGGCCGCTTGCGTGGTGCCAGGGCGTTGGGACTGTTGGGATCGAGCACGAAAAGTCCACCGCGATCGTGCAGTACGAAGCCTCGCCCCTTCACACCCACTCCAGAACCGAAGGCCTCGTAGTTGCTCTGTATAAGCGAGGCAATATTGCCGTCTTTATCGACCGCAGCAAGATAGGTGGTGTCACTTCGGGCGGGCGAGCCGCTGGCAGGAGTGCAATTTGCCTTCTCGGGATTGACCAGAGAGGCGCGCTGTTTTGCGTAGTCGTCCGCGAGCAGTCCCTTGACCGGCACTTTGGCGAAACGCGGATCGGCGTTGTAGCGATACAGGTCGGTGTAAGCCAGCTTCATGGCTTCAATGCGGTTGTGCAATTCCATCGTCGCCAGCGGGCCGGCTTTGTCGGGTTGGAGGTTGCTCATGATATTCAGCATTTCGAGAGCCGCCATGCCTTGTCCGTTGGGTGGCAGTTCGTAGATCTTCCAGCCGTGGTAGGTAATAGAAATCGGTTCCACCCACTCGGCCGAGAATTCCGCCAGATCGTCCGCCTGCATGGTTCCGCCCAGTTCCGCGGAAGTGCTCAGAATCGATTGCGCAATTTCTCCGCGATAATAGGCATCGCGTCCGCCTTCCGCCAGCAGACGCAGAGTCTTAGCCAGATCCGGATTGGTGAACATTTCGCCGACCTCTGGCACTTTGCCACCCGGCATGAAAATGCGTTCCGCCTCGGGTGTTTGCTTCAAGGTACGTGAAGCGTCCACCCAGAACTCATGAATAAGTTCAGGTACGGGATAGCCATGTTCGGCGTAATAAATCGCAGGCGTGAAAAGATCCTTCCAGGGCAACTTTCCGAAACGCGAATGGGCTTTGGCCCAGCCCTCCACCGCGCCAGGGACTGTCACGCTGTCGATGCCGGCTTGCGGCATTTCCAGATTGCCCTTTTGTTTCAAATGTTCAATCGACTGGCCGCGCGGAGCCCATCCGCTGGCATTCAGGCCGTAGAGCTTGCCGGTCTTGGCGTCCCAATAAAGAAGAAAGAGATCGCCGCCGATTCCGTTCATCATGGGCTCGGTGACGCCGAGGACAGCGTTCGCCGCGATGGCCGCGTCGATGGCAGAACCGCCGTGAGCCAGAATCTGCGCTCCGGCCTGCGACGCCAAAGTGTGACTAGTGGCAACGATGCCGCCGTCATTAATAACCATCGACCGGGCGTAGGAACGATCCTGAGCGCTCATGGAGGCGGCATACGCGAGCAACAGACCAGACAGGACGATAGATAAAGATACGCGCAGTTTCATGGCTGGGGAATTATAGACGAGAAGTTGAAAAGTTCGCGGAGTCGCGGCCGTAAATGATTGAAACCAGAGATTTAAGGTTAGCTTCAGAAAACAACTTTCTGCGGCCGTCGGGTTTAATTCATACGAGTAACGGAGGGTGCTCAAATGCTGAAGAAAACCGCACTTTCACTGTTTGGACTGGTAGCAATGATGATCGGTTTCAGTACCACGCAGGCCCACGCCGGCGTTGTGGTTGAATTTGGACCGACCTATGGACGTCCGGTTTACGTTCGTCCGTACCGGTACGTGGCACCGGTGCCTTATGTGGCTTACCGGCCTGACCCATACTTCTATGCACCGAACTTCTATGGGCCGAGCTATGTTCGTCCCGGCTGGGGCTATTCCCGTGGTTTTTACGAAAACCGGTACTATGCCCCGCGATTCGAGCATCGTGAATTCGTCGGACGCCGTCCGTACTGGCGTCGGTAAGGTTTCCACTGATTGACGCGGCGCCAGCCGCGCTGCCCCACCCTTTGCCTCCACGGTGAAGGGTGGGTGACAGCCAGGGAAACTCAGCGCAATGTTTTGAGCCGCCCCGCGCCAGATCGCACGCTGCCACTGCTCAACCTCAGTGATATATTCTTCTCCCGGCTTATGGCGACGGCACTCACTTTTCTTTGCATCACCACTTATGAAAAAGGCCAGGAATTCATGCGCGAGTGCAAGCGCCAGGGCTGCCGTGTGTTCCTGCTGACTGCGGAATCCTTACGCGATGCCGACTGGCCGCGCGAAAGTCTCGACGACGTTTTCTACATTCCCGCGGAATTGCCGTTGCCGGAAATCGTGAAGGCCGTCACTTATCTCGCGCGCGAGAAAAAGATCGACAGAATCGTCGCCCTCGACGAGTTCGACATGGAAACCGCCGCCACCCTGCGCGAGCACATGCGCATCCCTGGGATGGGACTGACCACCATGCGCTACTTCCGCGACAAGCTGGCTATGCGCATGCAGGCTCTTGAACACAAAATACGCGTGCCTGATTTCATTCCCGTGCTCAATCACGACGACATCCGCTACTACATGAGCCAGGTGCCTGCACCCTGGGTGCTGAAACCTCGAGCCGAAGCATCTGCTATCGGGATCAAGGTGATCGATTCGGCGGAGGCCTTGTGGCCGGTTCTCGAATCTCTGGGCGACCAGCAATCTACTTTTCTTCTGGAAAAGTTTCTCCCAGGTGATGTCTACCATGTGGATTCAGTGGTCTCAGAGCGCGAAGTGGTGTTCTCCAGCGTCAGCCGCTACGGCCAGCCGCCGATGGCGGTCGCGCAAAAAGGTGGCATCTTCACCACATATTTGCTTTCAACGGACTCTGAGGAGGCTGTCGGGTTGCGCGCTCTGAATTCCGCACTGCTCAACGCCCTGGGACTGGTGCGCGGTGTCTCTCATGCCGAATTCATTCGCGCCAGCAGCGACAAAGAATTTTATTTTCTTGAGTGCGCGGCCCGCGTGGGCGGCGCTTACATCAGCGAGATGGTCGAAATCGCGACTGGCATCAATCTGTGGCGCGAGTGGGCACGCATTGAAATCGCCGGCGGCAAGGAGCCGTATGAGATCCCTGCGTTACGCGGCGATTATGCCGGATTGATCCTGTCGTTGGCCCGGCAGGAAAATCCGGACACTTCGGCCTACAACGATCCGGAAATTGCTCTTCGTCTTAAAAGGCGTCATCACGCAGGGCTGGTCTTACGTTCTTCCGATTCCGCGCGGATCCAAAGTTTGCTGGAAAGCTATAGCCGGCGTTTCGCTGAAGAATTCCTGGCCATCGAGCCCCCCGGCACCAAACCTGCAGCCTGATCTCACTCAGGCAATCCGAACCTAGAATTCTTTGCGCCCTTTGCGGATTCTCTTAGCGCGCTTGTGCTAAAGCCTTTGATCTTGAAGCCAAAAACAAAATCTTAAACCGCAAAGACCGCTAAGAAAATCCGCAAAGGGCGCAAAGAAAACAATCGTGGTGCCACCCATACACGGTCCTGGGCGGGGCGACGACAGACGAGGAGACCAGGGGCGGAGTGTGGGCCTATAACTAAATTCGATTTCAGGTTGGATTTTAGATTTGAGAAGCGAAGGCACAGCAGCAATCTGAAATCAGAAATCTTCAATCTGAAGTCTTCAATCTCAAATCTTCAATCTGAAATCGCTCTGTTAAAGACCGTGACGCCCGCATGACTGACCCGAATTGGCTCAGTGGCCTTTTCGAGCGTAGACTCCGCCAATCGAAACAGCAAAAAGACCGGCTTCCCTGTCTTACAGCCGCTGCGAGCGTCCCTGACGCTGTTCATCTTCGGTTGGTCGTTTTGCAACGATCGACTTAATAGATGCGATTGCTTTCTCCCGGTTGGCTGCAAACACTCACCTTTTACGACCGATATCGTAAACTCCTGTCTCAGGTTCTGCCGGAAGAACCCACGATGAGCATCCGCATTCGCCAGGCTGTGCCGCGGGATGTACCGACGCTCGCAACTCTGATCGATGCCTCGGTCCGCGGCTTGCAGAGCCGGGAGTACACACCATCGCAAATCGAAAGTGCGCTGGAAACGGTGTATGGTGTCGACAGCCAGCTGATTGCCGACGGAACCTACTTTGTAGCCGAATCGGAATCATGCGACGACGCCGGCAGGGCTTCATCCCAGTCTGTCCTCGTGATTGTCGGCTGCGGGGGTTGGAGCAAACGCAAAACTCTTTATGGCGGCGATCAGTGGAAGGACCGCGAAGCTGCTTTGCTCGACCCAAAAAGCGATGCGGCAAAAATTCGCGCGTTTTTCATCCATCCCTCGTGGGCGAGACGCGGAATCGGCAGCATGCTTCTCGAGGCTTGCGAAAACGCGGCCATGGAGGCAGGTTTTAGCCGCCTTGAAATGGGTTCCACCCTTACCGGCGTGCCGCTTTATCAGGCACGAGGTTATATCGCGCTGGCAAATCTTGAAGTCCCTTTGGCGAATGGAGAAGTCCTGCCCATCGTTCACATGGAAAAGCGAATCCACAAGTCGAGTAGTTAGTAGGAGATCAAGCGGGCAAGACTTTCGGAGTTCTTACATGTTCGGGACGAAATCCGAGACCGACGATCCGCGCGGGAACGCGTTGTAAAAGGGGCCAGCGTCCCAGAAGTTTTACGGGCCACGGCGGGGTGAGCGGGCTGGTGGTATCCAGAACTCTGCGAATGACGTTGTTTTGCGCCACCACCTGCAGGCGCTGGGTGGCGCGAGTGGGAAATGCTCTTCGTCTCTGCACCGCTGCGAGGTCGGTCAAGCTGAGAGTTCCCTGGCGCAATCTTTCTCCCAGGATGTTAGCCGTGGCCACAGCATCCTGAATTGCCAGATTAATTCCCACGCCGCCGATTGGAGACATGGCATGAGCGGCGTCGCCGATACATAGCAAGCCCGGACGAAACCACCGGTGCAGACGATCGACCGCCACGGTGAGCAACTTGACGTCATCCCAGGACCGCAATTCATCTACCCGGGCGCCCAGAAACGGAGACAGGCGGAGCAGTTCCTGACGAAATGCAGGGAGGCCTTGCTGACGAAGTTCGTCCGCCTTGCCCTTGGGTATCACGTACGCGATCTGCCAGTAGTCCTCGCGGTTGAGCAATACCAGGATTCTGCCAGTGTCGAAGCGCCCGAAGGTTTGGCCCGGATCAGAGGGTTGCCGGGTCACGCGCATCCATAGGACATCCATCGGCGCACCCAGATTCAGTACGGAGAGCCCGGCGCGTTCGCGCACGGCGGAATGCCGGCCATCGGCCCCAACTGTCAAATCTGCCCGGACCTCCAAGGACCCTTGCGGAGTTTCGGCGCGCGCTCCCACCACCACTCCGTGTTCCTCGATGAGGGCTACGACTTCGGCCTGCATTCTCAAATGAAACGATGGGTATTGTCGCGCCTGTTCAACAATGAAATTGAGGAAGTCCCACTGCGGCATCAGGCCCAGAAACTTGCAGTGGGTTGGCAGGTGGGTGAAGTCGGCGATAGCGACCGTCTGGTTGCCAATTTGCCCAGCCAGGTGGAATACCTTCTGGTGCGGCCGCTTCAGGAACTCGTCCAAGACTCCCAATTCGTACATGATTTCGAGAGTTGAAGGGTGGATGGTATCGCCGCGGAAGTCGCGGAGAAAATCAGCATGCTTTTCGAGCACCACGACATCCACGCCCATGCGGGCGAGAAGAAATCCCAGCATCATGCCGGCGGGGCCGCCTCCAACGACGCAGCAGCGCGTACGCAGGATTTCGCTCATTCAGGGTTATTGTAAATGGAGAGGGAATCTCAACATCTTTTGAAATTAAAAACAGTTCTTAGTTTCTGGTTCTCAGTTCTCAGTTGTTCAGATCAGGCGGGAAACTTGTAGAAGAAATAGAAAAGGCCGTGACATTGGTTATGCTCTAGCTGTCAGCTCCTGCGAGGAAGCTTAACAGCGTGGACGCATGCACCATCACGGCCCTTGATGTGATCGCTGCTTTCGCAGTTCCTAACCCCAACTGCCCCTCGCAGGGCCGTCGGTTTTTTCGGGTTTGGTCGCCTTCCAGGTTGCCCCTTCCGGCGGATCACCCGGCCTACTTCAGACTGGCTAAGTTTTAATTTGAGCCAACCCTTTCGGCCGTCGACATTGGTGAAGTTAGACTCGATGTCGGGAAATGTCAACGCCGCTTATCTGTGCAATTGATTTTTTCAATCCTGTGAAAATCATAATTTCTACTTGCTTGAATTAGAGATGCTTATCCTTGTTAGCAATCTTGCCGATCGCGTTTTCCACAACTTCTTCCACATGCGCGATTGCGTATTGCAGGGGCTGGCAATAAAGAACTTGACGCAAAGTGGGTTCTGCCGCATGGTGATTAAAGCAGAATCATTGAATGTCGGACCTTGTAGCCTACGTGGATGGCGGCTCTCTGGGAAACCCGGGGCCATCCGGTATTGGCGTTGTTATCGAGGGCAGCGACGGCGGCACCATCCGCATTGCCCGTTGGATTGGCCGGCAGGACAACAATGTCGCCGAGTACGTCGCCCTTCTGGAAGCCCTGCAATGTGCACAAACTCTGAAGGCCAACACTCTGCACGTCTACTCCGATTCGCAGGTGGTGGTCCGCCAGATGCAAGGCAAATACTCCTGCCGCAGTCCGCGGCTTTATTCCCTGCACTGGATTTGCCAGAAGCTGGCTCGCTCGTTCAAGTTCTCCATCACCCACGTTCCTCGCGAACGTAACGTCGAGGCTAACGATCTGGCGAACTCAGCCGTCCGCCAACGAATCGCTTTTAAACTTCCTTCTCGAAGCGTCTAGCGGTCAGTAGTCCCTGTTCGATGATCATTGGGGATTAAACTATCGCCATGCCCGAATCCGCCACCTTGCTAGTATCCTGCCCCGACCAGAAAGGTTTAGTGTCCGGCATCGCCAATCTCATCTTTCAAAATGGCGGCAACATTCTGCAGTCAGACCAGTACACCGACGTTGAAGCCGGCATCTTTCTGGCTCGCTTTGAATTTAATCTTGCCGACTTTCAGATACCTGCGGGTCGGATCAGCGATCGTTTTCAACTGCTGGCCCAGGAATTCGGAATGCAGTTTGAAATCCACTTCAGCGGCCATAAGCCCAAAGTTGCGCTTTTCGCCTCGCGACTTCCGCATTGTCTTGAGGACCTGCTGGAGCGACAGCAGTTCGGCGAATTCAATGCTGAGGTTGCGGTCGTCATCAGTAACCACGCCGACGCGGGAGAGATTGCCGCCCGCTACCGTGTGCCGTTTCTGCATTTCCCTATCACTCCAGAAACCAAAAAGCAGCAGGAAGCTGAAGAGCTTCGCGAACTGAAGTTCCGCGAACATTGAATTGATCGTTCTCGCCCGCTACATGCAGGTGCTCAGTGAAGATTTCATCTCCCACTATCCCAATCGCATTATCAACATTCACCATTCGTTTCTCCCTGCGTTCGTTGGAGCGAAGCCCTACCATCAGGCTTTCCTGCGGGGAGTTAAACTGATCGGCGCAACCGGCCACTACGTGACCATGAATCTTGATGAGGGTCCAATCATCGAACAGGAAGTCGCCCGCGTCTCTCATCGCGATTCCATCGATGACATGATCCGCAAAGGTCGGGACCTGGAACGCACGGTGCTGGGGCGGGCGGTCCGTCTGCATCTGTGCCACCGGGTTCTGACTTATGGGAATAAAACGGTCGTGTTCGATTAGGATTTCAGAGGTCTTCGCGGGCGCGGGCGCCCGTGCCACACTAGTCCGCTGAAGCGCGCTATTTTTGCGACGTAATGGCATGAGTGAACTCATGCACTCTCGACCATTGAGGTCGGGCAACTCTGCGGTTGCCCACGCTGGTCCTTCCCGGCCTGACGGCCGTTCAGGATGACGTCATCGTGGGGACAGAAAATTTGGAAATTGACGTCGTCCTGAGCCCGGCTTCAGCTGGGTGAAGGATCTGGCGTGGAGCGGAACAGCTTCCGGCGAACAGATCTCCGCAGCTAACTACCCACCACGTCATACGGCCGCATCATTTCGTTGTCTTCGTGCTCCAGGATGTGACAGTGCCACACATACCTGCCGGGAAAGCCTTCAAAGCGCGCGATGATGCGCGTCACCATGCCGGGGTGCGCCTGCACCGTGTCTTTCCATCCGGCTTCGTTGGCTGCCGGAGGCACCGCCGGTCCGATGTATTTTACTTTCCCTCCATCGTAGTAGGCGGATGGTTCAAAGCCGCGGCGATCCAGAATTTGAAACCGGACCAGGTGCAAATGGATGGGATGGGAGTCGTCGGTAAAATTGAGGAAGTTCCATATCTCGACTGAATTCAGGGCAGGATTTTCGGTTACCGGCATATTCCAATGGGCATTGTTCAACAGCATCGCCATTGGGTTTCCTGCCTTGTCGTCCATTTCACCCAGGGTAAGAATCCTGTTATTGACCGCCTGCGACTCCGGAATTTTAGGCACCGCTCGAAGACTCGCCGGTAGTGCACTTGTGTCGGGCGCTCCGGTTTTTGCGACCCGGAACTGCATCACGATGAAAGCATCGTTAGTGACGACGATCTGCTCTCCTCCATGACCGGCGAAATCAACCACCAGATCGGCCCGTTCTCCGGGAGCGATGACCAGGCTTTTCAATGCAACCGGAGCGGGCAGCAGTCCCAGGTCGGTGCCAATCTGGTGAAACTCCTGTCCATTGGAAAATGCCAGATGGTAGAAACGGGCATTCGAGGCATTGAGCACGCGAAAGCGATACTTCCTGGGCTCGACCTCGAGGTAGGGAAACATTTTTCCGTTCACCAGAATCGCGTCCCCAAAGACTTCGGAAACCCATGGAGCATCCGGGTCCGGCGAAACCGGATAATAAAGCTGGCCCTCGTGATCGAATGAGCGGTCGTAAATAGTCAACGGGATTTCGTATTTGCCCCGCGGTAGACCCAGACCATCTTCAAATCCGTCGCGTACGATGAAAGAGCCGAACAAGCCTGCGTACATATTCAGGCGGGTAATTCCCAAGGTGTGGTCGTGATACCACAACATGGCCGCGTCCTGCTGATTGGGATAGTAATAAGTTGCCGACTTACCGGGCACCGACCAGTCTTCGGGATAGCCATCACTTTTCGCCGGAGCCTTGGCCCCGTGCAGATGCGTCACCGCCCGCACATCGGGGGTGTCAGTTCCGGCGCCATGCACTTTGTGATCGATGGGCAGAAAATGCGCTGTCGGCAATTCGTTTGCCCATTCGACCAGCAGCGGTTCGCCGCTGCGGGTTTCAAACGTGGGACCTGGCGAGGTCTCTCCGAATCCCCAGAACCGCGTCGGTTTCACGTCGCGATGTACTTTGCTCTCCAGCGCGCGCATGGCAACCCGGTAATACGGAATTTGAACAGAAGGCGATTCCGGGCTGGGACGGGTCCCGCTTGTCTTGAGAATGGCTGGCACGGGTAAGGGATCCACAAACCGGGCGAGGGAATTTATGTCCAGCTGAGGTCGAGCGATGACACCTGTGCGGTGAGGGTTCGCCTGCAGGGCCGCGAATCCGGCCACAAACATTCCCGATTTCTGCAGAAACTCTCTACGAGAGAAGTGAAGAATCTTGTGGCTCATCTATATTGCTCAGTCCCCGGTTGCTCCCTATTTTCGGGGTTGCACAAAAATATTGCCAGGCATGATGGAAAGTTTCCAGCATGCCTGGCTTTTGCTCGCGATGGAGACCGGGCGTCCCCGCCCGTCCTCCATTGCTGGTTAATTGACCGGCAGACCGGTGGTCGCGTGCAGCAACAACGGTGGATTCTTACGGCTGAAATCGAGCATCTGGACAATCGAATTGGCATAAGCGTCGAACGATCCGTCGCCGATTCGTTTGCCGCCCAGCCAATTGTCCTCGACGAACCGAATCGCCGAGGTCTGGTCGGTGAGGGTACTGTCCACGAAGTTCGACTTTGCAAATGGAGAGATTACCAGCATCGGCAGGCGAGGACCGTAACCGCAGCGGCCTTGCGCATGCTGATTGCCGTCGGGTCCGGGCAATGCCGAAGCGCCATCGCCGCAAGCACCGGTTCCGGTAAGCATATCGGCTGGGCTGGTTGATTGATTCACGATCGGCCCCATCTGATGATCGTACCAACCATCGGAATCGTCATACATGATCACCACTGCAGTGGTGTTCCAGTCCGGGGACAACTGCAGAAAGTTGAGCGTGTTCACAATGAACGTCTGCTCATCCAGAGGATCAGAGTATCCTGCATGACCGTCCTGAAAGGCCTGCGCCTTCAAAAAGCTGACTTCCGGCAGATTGCCGTGACTTACCGCCGAGTAAAAGTCGCTGATGTCGTACTGGTGGTTGGCCGATCCATCGTGCCCTACCTCGTCAATCGAGCGCGGGCGATTGTGCTTCGGATTGGCGGTGGAGGCCCAATACTGAAAGAAGGCATGGTGCGGGATGTAGTCGCCGGTGGTTCCGGTGACTGCGGAGGTCGAACTGCGCAAGCATCCGGTTGTACCGTTTGCATTTTTCCTGGTCAGATCAAAGCCGCCCATGAACGCTCCCCAGGTAACCCCGGCGTCGTTGAGCAGATCGCCAATATTGCGTCCGGACAACTGGACCTGGTTGCGGGTAGGCGCGGAACAAATATCGCCGATTGGATCGGGATCGCCGACCACGGTCATGGTGCCACTGCCACCGTCGGTTTCACTTCCGGTGCCATTGAGTATCTGAGCGATGCCGTTGGTCTGTCCTGAGACCAGGTTCATCAGTCCCGGGGTAGAAGGGCCGAAGACCGTACCGTACGAGTTGTCGCTCATGGCAAAGTGCTGCGCATAGTTCCACAGTGCGGTTACGGTGTTGCCATCGTAATAGCCCATGGTCAAGCCTTTAGTGGTGGCGGCCAAAGGAGGGGCATTCGGTGGCGGTCCTGCATGACCTACGTTCAGCGGAAAGAGATCCATTAACCCGAAGTGCGCCGCGGCCTGTTCCGGACCGTAGTCGTGGCCCTGGTCTGCGGTGGCAGCCTGCGACCGATCCAGGCGAAAGGGTCCGGCAGCATCCGCTCCGTTTCCGGCGTTCAGTTTGTTGGCATTCGCGATCAGCAATGCTCCTGAAAGTCCGTTCACGGTAGGCGTGCCGGACTTGGCAACGAATGCAGGTTCTCCCGCCGGATTCAGCGCCCTGGGATAGGTTCCAAAATAGTGATCGAAGGAAACGTTCTCCTGGAAAATTACTACCAGATGTTTGATGGGGGTGGCAGTGTGGGATGACGACGAGCTACCGTAGGCTGGCATCGTTCCCAGGGCGACGGCGCAAGCCATCATCAAAGACAGCAGCCTCCTGGGGGCTTCAGAACTTCTCAATCGCTGCAACATTCTCTGCTCCTCCGCAACTCGATTCGCTGATTGGACTTTCACCCGAAACAATTCGCACCGTGGGCGTACTCAAGGTAGGGAGTCAAGATGAATGGGTTGTCATTTGCTGATTAAAAGTTTGTGAATTTTTCTCCGAAGAACCGGATTTGGCAAGTGGGCGAAGGAATTATCAAGAGTTCTGACCGACATAATGCAGGCGCGAGCACTCTCGCTCGTGCGGCAGCGTTCGCTAGGCGAAGCTGCACACGCCAGCAAGAGGCTCAGCGCGACGACGCAACGGCGAGAGGTGCGCACGAGCGGCGACGCTCGCGAATACTTACGCCCGATCGCAAGTGCCCAACCCTTGTTGCATCTAGTTGCAAGCCGGGTGCAACGAAAAGTTCTGCGATTCATTGACCAAATGCTCGCAGCACTTTAGATTTGTCATACGTTACATCTAGATGCAACTGGGTTGCAGTAACAAAAGGAGACTAGTGAGACTGTTTTTGGCTTCTCTCTTTCTGATCTTGTCAATTTCGCTGCCGGCCTTAAGCCAGGAATGGCCCTACTTCGTTACTTATTCCCATGCTCTCGAAGAGCCGGGAAATCTCGAAGTTGAATTCAAGGGAGTGCAGGCGTCGCCGAAGTATGGAAACTCTTTCAGCAGCGGAACCATTGAGTTTGAGTATGGCGCTACTGCCTGGTGGACGACCGAAGTCTATCTTTCCGGCCAGCATAGCGAAAATGACAGCACCATATTCAACGGCTATCGCTGGGAGAACCGGTTTCGGCCCCTGTTGCGGGAGCATTTCATTAATCCGGTGCTGTACATCGAATACGAGAACCTGAACCAGGCGGACCGCAGTCTGCTCGAAATCGTCGGCCACGATAGTGTTTCCGACCTTCGCATCCCCAACAACGTAGGCCGCTCGGTGACGGAACGCGAGTTGGAGCTGAAGCTGATTCTCTCCAGCAACCTGAAAGCGTGGAATATTTCCGAGAATTTCATCGCGGAAAAGAATCTGAGAGAACCGGAGCCCTGGGAGTTCGGTTATGCCTTCGGCGTCAGCCGTCCGTTATCGCTCACCGCGGGCCCGCGAAACTGTTTCTTTTGCCGGGAAAACTTCAGCGCCGGGGCGGAAATCTATGGCGGTTTAGGCGACATGGACAGTTTTGGCCTGAAGCAGACTTCGCACTATGCCGGCCCTACGGTGGCTTTCAATATTCCGCGCGGCCCAACGATTGGTTTCTCGCCATCTTTCGGATTAAACGACAACAGCGTTGGCGCGATTTACCGCTTCAAAGTGTCTTACGAGTTTCAGCAAATATTCCGCCGCTTCCACCGCGAGGCGAGATGAGGCGTCCTCTTTTTCTTCTTCAGGTTGGAATCCTCGGCCTGACTTCATTCTGCGCCGCCTCCGATAACGGGTGGATGAAGCACGTATCCGGAACTGAAAGAAATCGCACCAACCCATTCGCGAAGCGGGCGGATGCGGTTGCGGGCGGAGCCCGGCTATTCTCCGATCACTGTGCCAAGTGCCATGGCGAAGATGCTCTGGGACGGGGCAAGCGGCCGAGTTTGCGCAGCGAAGAAGTGCAGCAGGCGACCGACGGCGAAATCTTCTGGTTGCTCAAGAATGGATACCTGAGCAAAGGCATGCCGTCGTGGAGCGCATTGCCCGAAGCCTCGCGCTGGCAGTTGATTTCGTACGTGAAGAGTCTGGGACAACAAGATAACGGCGCGTCCGCCCCTGAGCCGCAAGGAAATCGCAAATGAAGTGTAAGACCCGATACGTGTTTTTTGGGCTGTTGGCGCTGACGGCGAGTCTGTTCATGATGAGCTGCAGTGCCGGCAGTGCGCCCAACTTCCCTTCCGAGGCGGACTCTACGCCGGCTGAAGATTCTATCGGCGAGCGCCTGTTTCTGGACACGCGTTTCGCACAGTTTTTCGCTTTGAACATGACCGGCGTGAACCAGCCTTTGCCGACCGGCGACCCGGCGATGGACCTGGTCTTCACCATGACTGGAACCTTGCCTGGTCCTTTTGCCGGGCAATCCATCAATTGCCGGTCCTGTCACTTCGTCACCGAATTTCAGGGAGTGAGCGGGGGCGGCAATCGCACTTACTCCGACTACACCACTCGCAGCCCCCTGCCCCGGGCGGTGAATTCCTTTGACCATACCCCGAGAAATTCCATGCAGATGGTGGGATCGCTCCAACCGCATGACGGGCCGACCTTCCTCCACTTCGATGGCGAGTTTGCCACTCCAGTCGATCTGGTGGCCTCCACTATGACTGGCCGCAACTTCGGC
The DNA here is from genome assembly GCA_963733545.1 of Terriglobia bacterium. Classification (GTDB taxonomy): domain Bacteria; phylum Acidobacteriota; class Terriglobia; order Terriglobales; family Acidobacteriaceae; genus JAIQFF01. The sequence goes on along the minus strand of CAVTDQ010000006.1, from coordinate 229,205 downwards.
TGGGCGCCGGACCAGCACGCTCAGGCGCTGGCTCATATTGCGCGCATTATTCGCGAGGACGACGGGTCCGATCAGTTGGCCAAAGACCGTACTTTCGGCTTTTCGTACGGCAAATTATTCCTTGGCACCGATTCCGGAATTCCCGTGGATGTCCTGGTTCCGGCGGCCGATCGCATTGATGTCAAAACCGCTTCGGACGATCAGATCCTCGCGCTGGTGGCTAAGTGCATCAGCACGTACATGGGCGATCTGCTGTTTCAGCAGGATGAATTCGGACGTTTCATCGGATCGCCATACGATGTGTTTCTTCGTATTAATCATCTGCCTACCCAGCCCAACGCGGGCGAGAGCGTCGCACAATACAACCAGAGGCTTGCAAAAATTATCGACGGGCTGAGCAATCCCACTTTCGTCGATGGAAGTTATGGATCGTTCCGCTATCATCCCCAGCCATTTCAGTTTGGGGCGATGGAGCTTGCCGGGCTCAAAATCTTTCTGAAAGCCGCGAACGGCGCGACGGACAATTCCCAGCATGCGGGGAATTGCGCCGCTTGCCACCTGGCGCCGGCGTTTAGCGACTTCTCCTTCCACAACACCGGAGCTTCCCAGGAAGAATACGACGCCGTCCACGGTGACGGTGCGTTTGCCGCGCTGGCCATACCTTCAAAGGCCGATCGGGACCAGAATTACGATCTCTATCTGCCCCAGACCACCAGCCACCCCAACGCCTCCGAACGTTTTCGCCACCAGGCGGTCGCCGGCAGTCCGCAATTCGCGGACCTGGGCCTGTGGAACGTCTATCTGAATCCCGACATGCCTAAACCCCAGGCAAACATCACCGGCGTAATTTGCGGTGGCGGCGGGGATTGTTCGGTAGACCAGGGTCTAGGCAACGCGATTGCCCGGTTCAAAACACCGACCCTGCGCGATCTCGAAGACTCTGCACCCTACTTCCACAACGGAAGCAAGCCCCGGTTCAATGATGTAGTGGAGTTTTATATCAACAGCTCGCAGCTCGCTCGCCAGGGTTTATTGCGGAACGCACCCATTGAATTCCGGAATATGTCGCTCAGCGAGGAAGACGTTGCGGCGCTGGTGGCGTTCCTGCAATCCTTGACCGAAGACTACGACGACGCATAAAGTGTGTGGACGCGGGCGACTCGCCCGCGCGAACTCGTCAGTCTTGATTGAGCTTGTCGTCTTCCCAAATGCGGCGCGCGAAGCCGCTCAACCTGAGGGAGGATTTATTTGAAACTCGCACCTTCACCAACTGCGATCAATCCCTTGACACATAGTCGATGATCAACGACCCTTCGGTAGGTGTAACCGAGCAAAAGGAGAATTTTCATGCCAACTTTTAAAGCCAAAGACGGAACGCAGATTTACTACAAAGACTGGGGCAAGGGACAGCCGGTAGTCTTCAGCCATGGCTGGCCGCTCAGCGCGGATGCTTTTGAAGATCAGATGGTTTTTCTGGCAGGCCACGGATACCGGTGTATCGCCCACGACCGGCGCGGCCATGGCCGCTCCGACCAGTCGTTCGACGGCAACGAAATGAACACCTATGCCGACGATCTTGCCACTCTGACCGACCTCCTCGACCTCAAGGACGCAATTCATATTGGCCACTCGACCGGAGGCGGCGAGGTAGCCCGCTACATCGGACGGCACGGCACCAAACGTGTCTCGAAAGCGGTTCTGGTCAGCGCCGTACCGCCGTTGATGGTGAAAACAGCGGCGAATCCCGCCGGGTTGCCCATCGAAGTGTTTGACGATCTGCGCGCCAAAGTTGCCGCCGACCGTTCCCAGTTCTTCAAGGATTTAAGCATGCCTTTTTATGGTTACAACAAGCCTGGCGCCAAAATCTCGGAGGGCATCCGGGAATCATTCTGGCTGCAGGGAATGTTGGCGGGATATCCGGCCGCGTATGACTGCATCAAGGCATTTTCTGAAACCGACTTCACCGAGGATCTGAAGAGGTTCGACGTACCTACTCTGATCCTTCACGGGGACGCCGATCAGATCGTGCCCATTGTCGCTGCCGGTCTGCTGTCCGCGAAGATTGTGAAAGGGGCACAGCTCAAGGTGTATCCCGGATTCCCCCACGGAATGTGCTCAACCGAAAAAGATGTGATCAACGCCGACCTGCTGGCGTTCTGCAAAAGCTCCGCCCGGGTTGCAGCCTGAATTGGTTCCCCGGCCTTCAAGGGGAAGGCCGGGGAACCGTCTGTGATCCACCAGAAGTGGTTCCGCATCAACCCATAACATTCATCGAATCTTGCAACCCACATTCCTTGAACTGAAGGGATCATGAGTACCCAACCATTGCTCGTTTCGCTGCTGGCTGCTGCCGGAGTTCTGTGCCAGTTCGTCGCCGCGCAAGATCTTACGAAGATAACGGCACAGCCCGCGCAACAAGCCACGTCTGTCTCTGAAAGATTAGTTGGCAGTTGGCGTTTGATCAGCGTCGAGACCATCAGGCCGAACGGCGATGTAATTTATCCCTTCTATGGAAGACACCCTGAAGGGTTGCTGATTTACGATCGTAGCGGCTGGATGAGCGTGCAGATCGTTTCGGATCCAAAACCAACCGTACCTACAGTTACTTCACGAGAAGCGTTTCAGGCGGCATCCCCAGTTGAAAAGGCAATCGCGATTGACGGGTTTTATGCTTACTACGGAACTTGGTCCGTCGACTCATCCGGGTCAACAGTGACTCACAACATCCGGCAATCGCTTTATCCGGGTGAACGCGGAGAAGCGGGAATTCGCCGCTTGACCCTCGATGGAAGCCGACTGATACTCTCTGCGAAGACACACGAGATGGGAGAGGATCATGAGCGAAAGCTGGTCTGGGAGCGGCTTCCAGCAATGCTGCATTAGCCGGACAAAAATGGGCCATTCGAGAGCGATTTCGTTTTGCCTCAATCTGGATTTCCACGCTAAGATTGCCAAATGATGGACCCTTTACGTGAGCCTCCGGAAGCGGATGAGCCTGAGCTTCGGGATGCGCCTGCCACTTCTCACGGAAAGCTAGCCGTGGTTCTGGGAGTGATCGCAACCGCGCTCAGCCTGGTTCTTGGGTTTTTTTATCTGACCTCGGTCCGTCGGCTGGAGCGAGAGGTGGCGCGGCTCAGCCAACAAACAGATGATTTCAGCCGGGTGCTGGTAAGCGCACAGACGCAATCTCAGACATTGGCTCAGCAGGCTTCGCAGGCGGCTGCGAACGCGCAGGCGGCCGCTCAACAGCGCGACGTAGCGAAGCAGGACCAATCGAACTCCGAGGCGCAGGCGCAACTTGCGCGGCAGCAGGCCGCCGCCGAACAGCAAAAGGCGGAGCAAGCTACTCAGCAGGCCGAGCAATACAGGAAAGAGCGAGAAGAGCAGCTCACACAGCTGCAAGACGCTCTCGGCCAGATCGCAGAAACCCGCCGCACCGCCATGGGCCTGGTGATGACGCTGGACAGCAAGTCAATTCGCTTCGACTTTGATAAAGCAAACATTAAGCCGGAATATCGCGACATCCTGAATCGCATCGCCGGGATCATGATGACGCTCAAGGGCTATACGATTGCCGTCTACGGATACACAGACGACGTCGGCTCGCCGAGCTACAACCTGCAACTCTCCCAGCGGCGCGCCGAAGCGGTTCGCGACTTCTTCAAGCAGACGGGAATTCCATCGACAATCAGCACCAAGGGCTTTGGCAAAGCTGACCCGCGGGTTCCGGGCGACAGTGAACAGGCGCGGGCTGCCAACCGCCGGGTCGAAATCGGCATAGTGGATTCGAAACTGGTTACAAATGGCCCGCTGGTTGTGCCCAAGTAAATTGGGCAGTAGAGGCTCGGCGTAAACGTCGAGAGCGAACGAGCAGAATCGCCTGCGGAGCGAGAGAGCTGAAGGTGAATATTTGGTTGCCCCCCAGGGATTCGAACCCCGATAAGCAGATCCAGAATCTGCTGTCCTACCGTTGAACGAGGGGGCAACTGGTGGCGAGAATGCCGGCGTCCGGCTGATTTGATTCTATGGGCGCGTGGGTTAACGGTCAATATCGGCGGGCGGTTACTCCTTGCGCTTGACCCTTACCACGGTAATTTTTGAAAAACCTTCCGCGAAGGTGGGGGCCTTCAGCTTGCCGCTCATGCGCCGCATGACATCGTCGGCCACCACTCGTTCCCGCTTGTGATTGCGTTCCAGGCAGACTTCAAGGGGAACGTCGAAAAAAACCGCCTGCACTTCGTAGCCATAATCCTGGGCCAGCTTGATCCAGCTTTGGCGTTCGTGCGGGGTAAGGTTGGTGGCGTCCACATAATTTAATGGACGGCGCGCGATCAATCGCGCTTTCAACATGGACCGCAGATTGGAAAAAATCAGGTCCTGAAAACGCTGTTCGGTGGGATCGTCAAACAGAAGCGCGCGCAGCATATCGCTCGAAAGCGGATTGATGCTGTGCCGCTTGAACCAGGAACTCTTGCCCGAGCCTGGCAACCCGATGGCGAGGACCACGGTACCCTTGCTGGCTCGAGGCGCACTCGGAGCCACGGTACTGGCCGCGCCTGGCGCGTCCTCAGCCAACGCCACACCCGCGTCAACGCTCTCGGGCACGGTTCCCGTTGCTGCGGGACGCTCGACTTTTGCCGCCGACGCACTGCCGCGGCCGCGTCCACCTCTTCCCCGTCTGCGGCGTCGCCGGGGATCGCCGTTGGCTGCCGGGCGCTGCGAAGTTGAGACAGCACTCTCCGCGGCGGGCGACGTTTCAGCCGGGACAGAGCTCTCGGCTCGACGAGGTGTTTCGCTTTCAAAGCTGGGTTCGGTATTTTCCTCCACGATTCTTACCGAGGCTGAATTGGAGGCATCGGGGGCATCGTAGTAGGCGGGTTGAAGGGGCGCCTGCGCCGGCTCACTTTTGCTGGCATCAGCAGTCTTTTTGGGGCGCTTTAGACGATCGCGCATCCACTTGCGCATGTCTGGTTTGTAACACAGCCAGATAGCTCAGGCAATCGCGCCGCTTGGAGCGTACCAAAACCGCCAGCATGGAACGTGTGGTCGCGGGCGACCCGCCCGCAGGGGCAGCGGATGACTCAGGACGATGCGGTCGTTTATTTGAAGGATGTTAATTTGAAAAACCCTTGGCATTTTGCTCCGTCTCACTTTCGACATTTCGCGGGCGAGTCGCCAGCGGCCACTCATACAAACACATGCGACACGTAGAACACATACAATAGAGTCATGGCTGTGCCTGACGAAATCAGAGGCCGGAAATACATCTCGCTGGCGACTTTTCGAAAGACTGGAACCCCGGTATACACGCCGGTGTGGTTTGGAGAGAAAGACGACAAGCTTTATGTGATGACGCGCAGCGATTCAGGCAAATACAAGCGCCTGGAAAATAATCCCGGAGTTCGCGTTGCCCCGTGCACCATCCGGGGAAAAATCACCGGGCCCACCTTCGAAGCCACCGCCCGGTTTCTTCCACAGCAAGAATGGCGAGAGGCGCGGAAAATTATCGGCGAAAAATATTGGATGGTGCGCATCCCCTTGGTGTGGAGCAAAAAGAACGCTTACCTGGTAATCGAATTCCCGCCTTCAACAGATTGAGCGGTTTCTTTGCGTGCTTTGCGAAATCTTGGCGTGCTTTGCGGTAAAAAGCTTTTGACCGCGAAGATCGCCAAGGCTTCGCAAAGAGCGCAAAGGACAGACCAGCGCGGCTGTGTTCAAGCATATTGTGTCCGCTGTGATCCATTATCGATAGCCCTTTTGACGGATGCGCAATTTGCCGCGATCTTCGGTTCCCTGTTAACATTTTCTTTCCACTTACAGGTCAGTCCAGCTTGCAACACGGTTCCAGATCAAATATTCGGAGGGTAAATGGCAATCAAGGTAGGCATCAACGGATTCGGACGCATCGGGCGAAACGTGCTCCGAGCTTCGCTCAATGACAAAAATATCGAATTCGTAGCGGTCAATGATCTCACCGACCCGAAAACGCTGGCCCACCTGCTGAAATACGACTCCATACTGGGCAATTTGCCGCACAAGATCACCGCCGGCGCCGACAGCATCACCATCGGCGACCAAACCATCAAGGTATTCAAGGAGAGAGATCCGGCAAAGCTGCCCTGGGAGTCAGTGGGCGCCCAGGTGATTGTCGAATCCACCGGACACTTCACCGACGCCAACGACGCCCGGAAACACATGCGCGGACCGGTGAAAAAAGTCATCATCTCCGCCCCGGCGAAGAATGAAGATGTCACTCTCGTTCTGGGAGTGAACGAAGGCGTCTACGATGCCGCCAAGCACCACATTATTTCGAACGCTTCGTGTACCACCAATTGCCTGGCGCCGATCGCCAAAGTGGTCAATGACAATTTCAAAATTGTCAGCGGCACCATGACCACCATCCACTCTTACACCAACGACCAGGTCATTCTGGATTTTCCCCACAAAGATCTGCGCCGGGCCCGCGCCGCCGCCATCAACATGATTCCGACGTCGACCGGGGCTGCCAAAGCCTTAAAGCTGGTGATTCCCGACCTGGCCGGCAAACTCGACGGCTTCGCTATGCGTGTCCCGACGCCGAACGTTTCGGTGGTCGATCTCGTGGTGTTCGTTGAAAAGAAGACTTCCAAAGAAGAGGTGAACGCCGCGCTGAAAAAGGCCTCTGAGAGCGGACCTCTCAAGGGTTATCTGGGATACGAAGAAGAGGAACTGGTCTCCGCCGATTTCAAAGGGGACGGCCGCTCGTCTATCGTGGACGCTTCCATGACCCTGGTGGTTGCCGGCAATTGCGTCAAGGTTATTTCCTGGTATGACAATGAATGGGGATATTCATCGCGTGTCCGGGACTTGATCAACTATCTCGAGAGTAAGGGCCTGTAGTTTTGCTGTGGTTTGTCTGGTGTGTGTGGTCGCGGGCGACCCGCCCGCGGGGTTTTGAGTTTTGATTGGACTTATAAGTTTAAGGTCAAAAGCCGCGGGCGAGTCGCCCGCGACCACACAAACATCTGACGTGATCCTATATGTCAAAACTTTCTATCCGCGATCTTTCGCTTAACAACCATCGCATTCTCATGCGCGTGGATTTCAATGTGCCGCTCGAGGACGGCCGGGTGATCGACGACACCCGTATTCGTGAAACCCTGCCTACCATCGAATATGCCCTGCGCCATGGCGCGCGGCTGGTGCTGGTTTCGCATCTTGGACGCCCTAAGGGAAAGCGCAATCCCGCTCTCAGCCTGAAACCAGCGGCGGAGCGGCTGCGCATGCTCCTGGATAAGGAACTGGCACGCGGAGAAAATGTTGGATTCTGTCCGGAGTGCGTCGGTCCCGAAGCCGAAGAGATGGCGGGAAAGCTGGAACAAGGTCAGACCCTGCTGCTGGAGAATTTGCGTTTTCATCCCGAAGAAGAAGCCAACGACCCGAAGTTTGCCAAACAACTTGCGGGCCTGGCTGACTATTACGTTAACGATGCGTTCGGCACGGCTCATCGCGCGCACGCGTCGACCGTCGGTGTGACCCGCTTCGTGCAAAAATCCGCGGCCGGCCTGCTCATGGAAAAGGAAATGCAGTATCTCGGTAAGGTGCTGCACCACGCCGAGCGTCCCTTCATTGCGATTCTCGGCGGCGCAAAAGTCAGTGACAAGATCGGCGTGATTCGCAATCTGCTCGACAAGGTCGATGTGCTCCTCATCGGTGGCGGCATGGCGTACACGTTTCTCAAGGCTCAGGGAGAGCAGGTCGGCAAATCTCTGGTGGAAGAAGATAAAGTCGAATTGGCGCGCGAGTTGCTGAAAGAAGCAAAAAGCCGGAAGCTGAAGTTCTTGCTGCCGGTGGACCACGTGGTCGCCGCCAAGATTGACGCCACTGCGATCATCCAGACCGTCTCCAGTGGTCAGATTCCGGCCAACATGATGGCGCTGGATATCGGTCCAAAAACCATTGGCGTTTTTACTGAAGAAATTTCCAAAGCGCTCACTATCGTATGGAACGGCCCCATGGGCGTCTTCGAAGTTGCGCCTTTCGCCAAGGGCACTTTCAAGATCGCGCAGGCGGTAGCGAAAAATGTTGGCGCAGTTTCGATTGTGGGTGGAGGCGATTCCGTGGCGGCGGTGAATGCAGCCGGCCTGGCGGACAAAATCACGCACATCTCCACCGGCGGCGGAGCTTCACTGGAATTCCTGGAAGGCAAGAAACTGCCCGGCGTCGAATCCTTAAACGATGCGAAGTAAGCCGGACGCATTCCTTCGTGATCCATAGTGTCCTTCGCGGTTATCTCTTGTTTGTGCCAGACCGCCTGGCCCCGGCACCGGAAAGGATTTCATGCCTCGCAAGAAACTGATGGCCGCTAACTGGAAGATGCATAAGAATCCCAGCCAGACTCGCGCCTTCTTCCATGAATTTCTGCCGCTGGTAGCCGGACACGACCGCGACGAGATCGTAGTCTGCCCACCCTCTATCGATATTTGTGTCGCGACTGAAGAGGTCAAAGATTCTGATGTGGCCATTGGCGCGCAAAATCTCTACTGGGAGAAAGAAGGCGCCTACACTGGTGAAATTTGCCCAAGCATGTTGTTGGACGTTGGATGCACCCACGTCATTATCGGCCACTCGGAGCGTCGCCAGTTTTTTGGCGAAACCGACGATACCGTGAACTTCAAGCTGAAAGCCGCGCTCGAAGCCGGGCTGGTTCCCATCGTCTGTGTGGGAGAAGTTCTGGAAGAACGCGAAGCCAACCTTACCGAAGACGTGCTGCGCCGGCAATGCCTGCGCGCTTTCAATACCCTCTCGGCCAAGAAGGCTGCACGGCTGGTGGTGGCCTACGAGCCGGTGTGGGCAATCGGAACAGGAAAGACCGCCACACCGCAGATGGCTACAGACGCCCACTCGCTGATTCGCGGAGAAGCGGCGAAGTCTTTCGGCGACGAGTTCGCGGAAAATCTGCGCATTCTCTACGGAGGCTCAGTCAAGCCGGAGAACGTGAAAGGTTTGATGGCGGAGGAAGAAATCGATGGCGCGCTGGTAGGCGGCGCCAGTCTCGACCCCAAGTCATTCGCCGCCATCGTGAAGTACTAATCCACTCCACGCGGTGCGCACCCGGCCGCAAGCTGTACCACCACCGACCTTTTCCTTTACCTGGCCGGTCGCCTCGACCGGGCTGCTGCCGACTTTTTAGGTCTCACCGTCAGTGCCAGGAGATCTGCGCCCTCTTCGTGAGACGATTGCAGGTCCGCCAGAATTCCCTTGTCAGTCAGGTCGAGCGGGCGTGAGTTTTTCCAGTCCTGCTTTTCTACTTTCAATAAGCGTTTCATGATGCCCGCGTCTTTCACTTCAATGGCAAGTTCGCGCCGTCTGTCAAAGCTGCCTGGGCTAAGATTGACGGATCCGATGATGGCGCGCTTTCCGTCCGCCAGCAGCAGCTTGGCATGCAGTTTAAGGTGCCGGAGTTTGCGGATTTTGATTCCCACGTCGTTCATGATCCGCAAACCGCCAACCCCTTCAATCAGCTTCTCCTCCTTGAGGAAATGTAGTGGACGGGAGATGACATGAACTTTAACGCCGCGCAGCTTCGCTCTTACGAGCCGCTCCACGATGACTTCGTCCTGATAGCGCTCGTGCTGAAGAAATAGGGTCTTCTTGGCGGAATCGATAAGGCGGACGAAGTGTTCCCGCCCATTTTGCGGGCACCAGATCAGATGCGATTTCTTCGCAGGCAGGAATTCTGTTCGCGACCAGTCGGCTTCGAAGCAATCGATGATTTCTTTTACCTCGCCTGGATGTTTCGTAACCACGGCATAGTCACGTGTCTTCCGGAATTTCTTCTCCTCCCAGTTCAGGGACTGGACGAACGCGGTATCGTCGTCGACCACCATCGATTTTTCATGAGTCAGGTCGAAGGCGGGATTGGTATCCAGAACATCGAGCCCACCTTTACTCAGAGCGTCGCGGGAGAGGTCGTTTTGCGATGTTCCGCTGCGGCGATGCGGGCTGAGCATGATCCTTACCTTCACCCCGCGCTGGTGTGCCTGAATCAGCGCCCTGATGATTCTTGGGTCGGAGAGGATAAACATTTTGACCCGGAGAGACTTGGTAGCTCCATCAATCGCGCCAGTAATAGGCTGAATGGTATCGTCGGGAATGATGATTAAGGAACGGGACACCTTGCCTCCTGAATTTTACTTTTCGCAGGCCTGACATCCAGGCCGTGGTCGCTCATCTGGTTACGAATTGGTTTTCGTCGGTTCCGCTTCCAGGCTCGCTTTATGGATTTCCGCGTAGACTCCATCGAGCGCCAGCAGGCGGTCGTGACTTCCCTCTTCCGCGATGCGTCCGTTCTTGAGAACAATGATTTTGTCGGCATCGCGGAGCGTGTTCAGGCGGTGGGCGATCATGATCACCGTCCGTCCCTTCATGAGGCGCTCCAGCGCTTCGATCACACGAACTTCAGACTCGTTATCCAGGGCCGCGGTCGGCTCGTCGAGCAGCAGGATGGGGCTGTTGCGAATGATGGCGCGGGCAATTCCGATGCGCTGGCGCTGGCCCCCGGATAGAGTCTCGCCGCGCTCGCCTACCATGGTGTCGTAGCCGTGCGCCATGCGGGTGATGAACTCGTCGGCGTTTGCACGCTTGGCGGCTTCAACAATTTCTTCCTGAGTGGCCCCGGGCCGGCCGTAAGCTATATTTTCGCCGACGGTTCCGCGAAACAACATCGTCTCCTGCAGCACGAAACCAAGATTTTTTCTCAGGCCTTGTACTTTGTACTTCCGTACATCGACGCCATCGATCAGCAGGCGCCCGCCGGTGGCATCATAAAAGCGCGGAATCAGATTGAGGATGGTTGATTTGCCGCTCCCAGTGGGGCCGACAAGCCCAACCAGCTGGCCGGGGCTGATGCTGAAGCTGACACCGTCGAGCACCGGCGTTTCAGCATCGTAGCCAAAGTTGACGTTCTCGAAAACTACCTCCCCGCGGAAAGGCTCGGGGTCGAGCGCGTCAGGACCATCCGGGATGATGTCGTCAGTCTGCAGGATGGATTGAATGCGCTCGACCGCTACCGCCGTCTGCGCCATCGAGTTGGTCATCTTGGCCAGGTCCTGGACCGGCTTGAAGAACTTGGCCAAATACGAAAGCAGGACCGTCAACACACCCGCGGTCAAGGCGCCAGTCAGAATCAGCGCCGCGCCCCGCCACAAGACCAGGGCGGTAAACACAGACACTGTGACCGCAACCAGGGGCGAGAGCAGAGATTTGACCCGGCGAGCTTTGAGCGCGGAATCGACTGTGACCACGCTGGCTTCGGTGAGCCGCTCTTCCTCCAGTTCCTGCCTTCCGAAAGCTTTTATGGTTCGCTGCGACTCCAGGCCGTGCTCCTCGACGGTGACGATAGCGGCTTCGTTTGTTCGCACCTGCTTAGTGGCTTTCTTGACTGCTTTTCTGAAAAACGAAACAAAAAACAGCAGGAACGGCATGATCAGACTCACGGCCAGGGCAAATTGCCAATTCAGCCAGAACATCACGCCAAGCATGCCGATGACGGTGAAAATATCAATCAGGATTGAAAGTGTTCCGGACGAAGAGAACGTCTGGATGGTGCCGATATCGGTTGTAAGCGTGCTCAAAATCGTGCCTACCTGGTGGGTGTCGTAGTAGGCCAGCGAGAGCCGCTGCAGATGATGATAGGCACGCAACCGTAAATCATTAGCCACGCGCTGGCCCACGCTCTCGGTGAAATAGTTGTCGATATAGGACGCGACGGCGCCGACTAACGCGATCACGATGGCGGCGATTGCTGCCATGGCCGCGATATGCATCTTGCTTACGCCACCCATGACCGGCTGCACCCAGGCCGCCAGCCATCCGGGAAGGCGGTGGCTGCCCACGACATTATCGAGAATAATCTTGAGCGGCCATGGCCCGGCCAGGCTGGTGGCGGTTTCTACCAGCATCGCCAGAAACACGACCAGGAGAGTCCAGCGGTAGGGACGAACGAGATCACGGATCAGCGGAATCATGGTTCAATCTGCTGCGAAGAAAGCAACGCGGACAATATCATGGAGGGGGCTGTCCTGAAAACAGCAGCGGGATCGGAAAGATGGTCTGACCCCCAGGTGCAAGGGCTCGGTCTCACGTCAGTCTTCCAGGGAACTTCCCCCTGCATGATAAGATTAACGTCGTTCACGTGCGGAAGTGGTGGAACTGGCAGACACACCATCTTGAGGGGGTGGCGCCGAAAGGCGTGGGGGTTCAAATCCCCCCTTCCGCACCAAGCACTTAAAATATCTGGTTCCTGGTTTCTACGATTGGCGAGGATAACTGAACGTTATGATTTATCTGCTGACCACGATTCACATCATTGTTTGTCTGTTTCTGATCATTGTGGTGTTGCTGCAGAGTGGCAAAAGTGGCGACATTGCGGCCGCTTTTGGGGGCATGGGCAGTCAGACTGCTTTCGGTCCACGGGGAGCCGCCACTGCGCTTTCCAAAGCCACGACCTGGTCCACCATTATCTTCATGATCACCTCGATCACCCTTTCGGTGATGGCTTCACGCGGAGGCAGCAGCACAGGTTCCGTTCTGCAGGGCATCACACCGTCCCAGACCCAGACGCAGCCCGCTGCGCCTAAACCGGCACCGGCGCAAAAATAGGTTTGGGCGTTCGTCGGTGGTCAATCGTCAAGTACCTGTTTCTGAATTGTTAGTTCTCAGTTCTTAGTTCCCGGTTCTCAGTTTTTTGATGATTCACGAAATCCTTCCTGTCGGGCCCCTGCAGTGCAACTGCTCTGTGATTGGGGACGAGACTACCCACGAAGCCATGGTGATCGACCCCGGTGACGATATTGGGAGCGTGCTGGGTTTGATCCGGAAACACAATCTTCAGGTGAAACAGATCGTGATCACCCATGCTCACATCGATCATGTGGGCGGGGCGATGAAGTTGCGAGCTGCCACGGGCGCGCCCATCCTGCTCAACCAGAACGACTATGCCCTGCTGAAAATGCTGGATGTGCAGGCAGCCTGGATTGGAGTGGAAAATCCCGGCAGCGTCGAGATTGATCAAACTCTCTCTCAGGGAGATACAGTGGGAACGGGCCCACTTAAGGCAGACGTAATACACACACCGGGCCACACTGAAGGAAGCATCTGCCTGTACTTTTCCGCACAGCAAAAACTAATTGCCGGCGACACGCTGTTCGCCGGAAGCATCGGGCGCACCGATCTGCCGGGTGGGTCCATGCAGAAAATTATTGATTCCCTGCAGGAAAAAGTGCTGGCCTTACCGGATGAGACCGTGGTGGTTCCCGGCCACGGTCCCTTGACTACCATCGGTCAAGAACGTGAAAGCAATCCGTTCTTAGTTCGACGCTAGACAGCCATCACTTCTTGTCCGTACTGTTCTGAATGGAGAGCAGTTCCACCTCGAAAATCAGAGTGGAATCGGGGCCGATCTCGGGCGCGGGAGAGCGCTCTCCGTAGGCCAAGTCGGCGGGAACGAAGAGTTGCCATTTCGATCCAACCGGCATCAGTTGAAGTGCTTCGGTCCATCCCTTGATGACGCCACTCACTGGAAAGGTTGCGGGCTGACCACGCTTGTAAGAGCTGTCGAACTCCGTGCCGTTGATGAGCGTGCCGCGATAATTGCAGACGACAGAATCCGTAGCGGCAGGTTTAGGGCCGGTGCCCTGAGTAAGAATCTTGTACTGCAATCCACTGGGCAGCGTTACCACTCCTTCTTTGGTTTTGTTAGCAGCCAGGAATGCGTCTCCTTCTTTTTTGCTGACCGCTCCGGCTGCCTGCATCTGCTCCTGCTGTTTTTTTCGCATTTCGTTCTGTACCTCGCTGAGCGCGGCGCGGGCCTGATCTTCGGTCAGCGCTGTTTTCCCTCCGGCCAACGCATCTTTCAGGCCGCGAAACACGATGTTGGGGTCCACGGGCACCGCGCTCTTGTGCAGATTAGTTCCCAGGTTCATTCCCAGGGCGTAACTGAACTTATCTTTTTGAGTGGTTAGCGCCGGCGCAGCGGCAGTTTTAGCCGCAGGTGACCGGCGAGGTTTTGCAGCGGGGGCGGTCGGAGTTTTGGCCGCCGGGGTTTGTTGCGCCTGGACAATCCCTGACAGCATGATCAGGGCGGTTAAAAGAATCGTGGGAGAGAACAATTTGAGCATGCAGGTATTGTGACATCGCTGCGAACAGATGGGCAAACTGCAGGGGTTCGTTTCACTTCACGCTGGATCCTTCACCGCCTTACGGCGGCTCGGGATGACGTCCTAAAAAGATATTAGCTTATTGAACGCGAAGGATTAACTGGGTACCGCCATCGAGATGGACGTTTCCAGTGTTCGAAGTCAGGATGGAGATCGAGCCCGAAGTGTTGATGGTGAGACCTTTTATTCCGATCAGGCCCTGACTTGTCGGATTGAGCGGAGTAACCGTTGAATTAGTCGACGCCATCGGATCGGGCGAAGTGGCGGGATCGGCCGTGCCTGGATATTGCGAGGCCGCACTTGCGCCAACATTCGCGGCTCCCTGGGGGGTTCGCGCGCCGGGCATCGGACCAGGGCCGGAAGCACCGTCGGCAGCGGAACCCCCGGTTGGCGTGCTCCAGGCTTGCAAGGGACGTCCCATAGCCTGTACGGAAATGGGCAACGGCAGTTCGCGGCCGTCTTTGAGCAGCATGCGGTCGAACGAGATTCCGACTACCGAGTCAGGCGACTCCTTGCTGCGAGCTTTGGCTTCAGTCACGTGGCCGATGATTTTTGTGTTTCGCGGAACGATAATCTGTCCGTGGGCCAGCAGATCGGTCGAGGTTCGGGCTTCAATCCTGTCGTTTGCCTTGGATTTCTTGGCGTCAAGGGATTTCGAGAGCTCGGCCGCGAGAAGGGTTCCAGACGACACTGGATTCGCCGCCTGGGGCTGGGCTGACGACTGGTTCGCAGCTGCCGTTTCCGTACCGCCTTGTGCCATCGAGATGACCGAAAAAACAATTAAGGCTGCGACCAATGAAGCCAACTTTTTCATGAACACTCCGGTCTTCTAATTGTAGGATGCTTCCGCTCGGAATCAGGTTCTCTTCAGATTTTCCGGCTTCGAGGTTACGGCACTTGCTTTAGCGGGCTTTTTGACGGGCGCTCCGACGAAACCCTGGCGGATGCTGTGAATGTAGTCCGTGTAAGCGGGATTGAATCCGGCAGCCCTGATTGTCATGGCCACCTGTCCGCGATGATAAGCCGAATGCGTGACCAGGTGCATAAGGATGTCGTCTTTCCGGCTGCTCCAGGTTTCACCCTTACTGTTCTGATAGCTGACTGGCGCAGCCAGCTCGGCTTCGCTGGTCTGCGCCAGATAATTTGCCCAGAGCACGGGCAAGCCGGTGGCATGAACGGCGCACTCTTCGATCGTGAACTCCGGCCACACCGGCAAAGACTGAGGCTTCTGCAGCAGGCGTTCCATCCACAAATGTTCAGAGGCAAAAACGTGCGCCATTAATTCAAGAGCGCGGGGCGGAGGACTTTCCAGGGCGCGTATACCCGAGAGTACTTCGAGGTTGGCCCAGCCGTCATACGAGAACAGGCGGGCGAAGTGCTCGATGAGGTCCATGGGTTATTCAAGCACAAGAACCGGCGGGATGTACATGCTTGAAGCATAGCCCTGCGTGGGAAATGCTTTTGGGCCTGGAATGATGACTGGGTATGAGGCCATGATTCCTGGCGAGAAGGGCCAGGGGGATGCTGGTTAGGTTTGGGGCGCTGGCCTCGCGGGCGAGCCGCCCGCGACCACACGGGTGTTGCTGACTTCGGGCGGATGAGTTCAGCCAAAAAAAAAGCCCCGCGGTTGGGCGGGGCATGTAGATCAACAATACTCTGCGGAACGGCGAGTTTAAAGATCCTCGCTATTTCTTTTCCATGTCGTCTTTGGCCTCTTTGGCAGCGGCCTGGTGGCCGGCCATCGACAGCGCGGACATGAACGGCGCGGCCGGAGCCGGCGGTTTCACGTCGCCCATCAGGATCTTACGGAAACCTATATCTCTGCCGTAGATCGCAGTGGTGGAGTCGGCGTCCTGTTCAATGACGGCGCCTTCCAGAGTCAAGCCTGCGAAAGCACCCTTGGAACGTGAGTAGGTAAGAAGCTCAGCATTCATCTTCCAGTCAGTACCGGCAGACGCGTGACGTCCGACGGGACCGGCGGCGGCTGAACCTTCGCCGCTCAACTGAAACTTGCTGGACAGCAGATGCTGCAGTCCTTTGTCGTTCATGACCAACATGACCAGGTCAACGCCTTCGGCGCCGATCTGAAGTCCCCAGCTGCCACCACCCACGGAAATAAACGCAGGCGCGCTCCAGCCGTTCGCGGTGCGGCAGCTACCGACGCCGCGGCCATGTTTACCGCCAAAGATGAACCCGGCCTTGATAAGGTGTGGAACCACCAGAATGCACTTGGCGTTGTCCAGAACTTCCTCAGGTATCCCTTTATCGGGAGCATCCATGATTTGCTTGAGAACATCCCCGGCATTCTGTAGCCGTTCGACAGAATCTTCCTTGGCGGTGGCAGACATAGTGCCGACCAGCGCCACCAGGCTGAATATGACGGTAATCAGAGATCTCTTCAATTTTCCTCCTCAGGAAACGATGTTGTTTCGGCCGAACCGGTAGTTCGACGGGATGTCGCTGCCTATACGGCTGGCCGGCGCCCGGTTATCAACTGGATCACCAGTACGACTACGGCAATGACTAACAAGATGTGGATGAACCCACCCAGCGTGTAGGAACTCACCAGTCCGAGCAGCCACAGAACCAACAGAATCACGAAAATCGTCCAAAGCATGAGCACCCTCCTCAATTCGCGGAGTAACCAGAGCCGAACGACGTAGCTTTGATCCCAGGGAAGTGTTTGGAGTTGCTTGGTTTAGGTAGGGTAAATACTGTAGAGCGCGGGAATAACCCAGCGACATTGAATGGCGTAACTTTAAATGCGCACCATACCGCTTGAATCTGTAAAACGGAAAGAATAGGGTTTACTGAAGCGGCGGCAGTTTTGATACCCAGATGCGCGACCGTTTCGTCCAACAGAGATAGCTAAGCCATCGCACGACTGGAGGCGCCATGAAGCGAAGAGAGTTCATCATCGGAGCAACCGCCGCAGCAGGAGCGGCCTGGATCGGTTCGAGAGGCCTGGCGCGAGCCATGAGCGCGCTGCCTCCGTTGCCGCGAAAATTCGCCGCCTCCGACACGGTTGTGCTGGGCAATACCGGGATCACCACCAGCCGCCTGGCGATGGGAACGGGAACGGTGGGCAGTGGGCATACCTCACACCAGAGTTCGCTGGGGGTGAAGGGGCTCTCCGAACTTCTGCTCAATGGCCACGACAACGGATTACGATTTTTTGATTCGGCCGATGCTTATGGCAGCCATCCCCATGTGGCCGAAGCGCTAAAGCACATTTCTCGGGATAAAGTGACGGTACTGACCAAGACCTGGGCCCGCGATCCGGCTCAGGCCCGCGCCGACCTGGACCGCTTCCGCAGAGAGCTGGGCACGGACTACATCGACATTTGCCTGATGCACTGCCTCACCGAAGGAGACTGGACGCAACGGTACCGGGGGGTTATGGATGTTTTTTCCGAGGCCAAGGAAAAAGGAATTATCCGCGCCCATGGATGCTCGTGCCACAGTATCGAAGCTCTTCGGGCGGCAGCCAAGTCGCCATGGGTCGAAGTTGATCTGGTGCGGATCAATCCAATCGGTTCGCACATGGATGCCGATCCCGATACGGTGGTGAGCGTTTTGCGGGAGATGAAGGCTGCGGGAAAAGGCATTGTCGGCATGAAGATTTTGGGCCAGGGAGACTTGCGCAACCGTCAGGATGAAGCCTTGAAATATGCGCTATCCCTGGGCGTGCTCGACGCCTTTACCATCGGGGCGGAGAGTAGAACTGAACAGCAGGACCTGATACGTCGAATCTCCGCAGCAGCGTAGGACTAGCAGCAGCGTAGGACCCCAGATTGAAGCGTTCTTTCCCGCTGATAGGGGTCCTTCGACTACGCGTTCGCGTTCGCGAGCGAACGCGAATGCTCCGCTCAGGATGACATTCCAACTTTATTTCGCTTAATTCCATTTCATCTCATTGAAACGAAACCCAATCCAACCGTCAGCCATCCTCTAATGACGGCGCGCATCCTAAAGCTGAAGTCGAAACAGGAGGTTAAAGTATGAAGAAGTTCGCCATCAAGGCATTACTTGTGCAATTTGTGCTGCTGGGCGCACTGGGTGCGGTTTGGGCGCAGCAAGACAGTCAAGGAGCGGCGCCAGACAACACCAAAGTCAATCAACGAGACCGCAACAAAGCTGAACCGACGGCCGACCAGCAGAAGAACACGCAAACCGACCGCCAGCTGGTGCAACAGATCCGAAAAGCGCTGGTAAAGGACAAAGAGCTGTCAACTTATGGCCATAACCTCAAGATCATCGCGCAAAATGGAATGGTGACTTTGAAAGGGCCAGTGAAATCCGACGAAGAGAAGCAGGCGATTGAAGCGAAGGCAGCGGAGATCGCGGGGTCCGATAAGGTCACCAGCGAAATTCAAGTCGCACCCAAGTAACGTGAGCAACAGCATTCGAATCTATTCATAAAAGGAGATCAGCATATGGCAGGCAAAAATACTGCAGTATTTGGAATTTATCGAGATCGAGCCGGGGTCGAAACCGCGGTGGACATGTTGCGGGAGCGAGGTTTTCGCAACACCGACATTTCGGTCCTGTTCCCGCACAACGAGGGCACGAAAGATTTTGCCACGGAAAAAAACACCAAGGCGCCGGAGGGGACAGCAACTGGAGCAGGAACCGGGGCGGTTATCGGTGGCGCTTTAGGGTGGCTTGCCGGAATAGGGGCGCTGGCGATTCCGGGAGTGGGCCCGTTTATCGCGGCTGGCCCGATCATGGCTGCGCTGGCGGGAGTCGGCGTGGGCGGAGCGGTCGGCGGTCTTACGGGAGCCTTGATCGGCATGGGAATTCCCGAGTTTGAAGCCAAGCGTTATGAAGGTCGGATCAAGGAAGGCGGCATTCTGCTGTCAGTGCACTGCGACGATTCCGAATGGGTCAAGAAAGCCAAAGAACTTCTTGAGCACAGCGGAGCGCAGGACGTAACTTCAACCGGCGAAGCCAAGGCCGATTTCCAGAAGACGGATAAGCCGATGACGCGAGCCAGCTAACGAAGGGTGTGAACTAAACCCCTCAGCAATGAGGGGTTTTTTATTTCTGGATTCAGGAACGTCTCCACAACGCCGGAACGGTCACGAAGTTTTCAAAGGTGTCCGCAGATCGGTTCCGGTCATTTCTTTTGGCTGCGGAATACCCAGCATGCCCAGCAGTGTGGGCGAAATATCGCGCAGCGATCCGCCAGCATTCAGCATAATTCGATTTCCGTTCTCGGCCACGACAATAAAAGGGACCGGATTTGTGGTGTGCGCCGTATGGGGGCCGCCGCTGACCGGATCGATCATCATTTCCGCGTTGCCATGGTCGGCGGTAATCAGGATGGCGCCGCCCTTGGCCCGCACCACCGGCTCAATCAGGCCGAGGCAGGCGTCAACCACCTCGACGGCCTTGACCGTAGGCTCGATCTTTCCCGAATGTCCAACCATGTCGGCATTGGCAAAATTCACAATGATGACGTCAAAAGTAGCGTCGGCGGTGGCTTTGATCACGGCGTCGGCAATTCCTGCCGCGCTCATTTCCGGCTTGAGATCGTAGGTCGCGACTTTGGGCGACTGGACCAGAACACGATCTTCTCCGGGAAAAGGTTGCTCGATTCCGCCGTTGAAGAAGTAAGTGACGTGCGCATATTTCTCGGTCTCGGCGATGCGAAGGTTGCGCAGATTCATCTGTCCCATGACGTTGGCGAGAATGTTATCCAACGACTCGGGAGGGATGACGACGGGAAGGGCAAACTTTTTGTCGTACTGGGTCATGCAAACGTAGTTCAGATTATTCGGGACACGATCTCGAGCAATGGCGGCATCAAGTTCGGCGGCTCCCGGCAGATCGCTTCCGCCTTGGGCATTCAATCCGCTGTTGCGGGCGAGGGCGCGCGTAATCTGGCGCACGCGATCGGCGCGGAAATTGATGCATATGCAGGAATCTTCATCGCGAATGGTGGCCAGCGGCTCTCCGCGATTGTCGACGCAAACGAAGGGGAGAACAAATTCGTCGGTGACATCTTTGTTGTAGCAATCTTTCACGCCCTGCACGGGATCAATATATGCGCCGCCCTCGCCGGCGCCGAACACCATGGCGTTGTATGCCTTGGCGATGCGCTCCCAGCGCAGATCGCGGTCCATAGCGTAGTAGCGCCCGCTGACCGAGGCAATTTTGCCGGTGTTGTACTCGCGCATTTTTTGTTGAAGCTGTTCCAGATATCCGGCGCCGTTGGTAGGCAAGGTATCGCGTCCGTCCATGAAGGGATGGACGAAAACGCGGTCTAAACCGTTCAGCCTGGCCATTTTCAACAAGGCATAAAGATGGGTCTGATAGGAGTGCACGCCGCCGTCCGAAAGCAAACCAAAAAGGTGCAGACGGCGGCCGCCGGAGCGGGCATTCTTCATGGCCGCCAGCAGCACGGGATGAGAGAAGAAGTCTCCATTCTGAATCAGCAATTCGATGCGGGTGCTGTCCATGTGGACGATGCGACCGGCGCCGATGTTGAGATGTCCAACCTCACTGTTTCCCATCTGCCCTTCGGGCAGACCTACATAGTGGCCGCTGGTGTGAATCAGCGTGTTGGGATAATCGCGCAACAGGCGGTCGTAGGTTGGTTTGCGGGCCAGAGCTATGGCATTGGCTTTGGTTTCGGCGCGGTAACCCCATCCGTCGAGGATGATCAGCACGAGTGGTTTGGGACGGTTCATTGAACTCCTGCTTTTGATTCTGCTAACCGAAAATTTCTCGGGGTGGCGCAGTGAGCGAGGTATTTTAGAAAGAAAAGAAATTATAACCACCGCCTGTGGTTTCAGGCCCGAGACTGCAATAATATAGTCGTTCCAGGCGGCACCCTTCCTGCTGAGGTTCTAGCGGAGATCGCTGCCAGGGGTCCGAATGACGAGGAGAAAATAATATGCGGCTGAGTGAGATGTTAATTCCTGAATTCGATGCGGAGATGAAAGCGACTCGCATTACCCTGGAGCGAGTGCCTGAGGACAACAAGGACTTCGTGCCGCATGCGAAATCAATGCCGCTTAGTAAACTCGCCCCGCACGTGGCCCAGTTAGGCGGATTTGGGCTGACCATATTGACCACGCCCGAGCTGGATTTTTCTAAAGGCAGCATGAAGCCGGTGGCGTTTGAGTCGGCGGCTCAACTGGTTCAGGTATTCGACGAGGGGGCGGCCAAGGTTCGCGCCGCGCTTCAGGAATTGCCCGATGAGGCCTGGAATCAGAACTGGAAGCTAAGCTTCCAGGGCACCCCCATTTTTAATGGATCGCGTTTTATGGCCTACCGGCAAATGTTTCTAAACCATCTGGTACATCACCGCGCGCAACTCGGAGTCTATTTGCGGCTGACCGGCAAGCTCGTTCCTGCCGTTTACGGACCTTCGGCAGATGACAGGATGGGATTCTAGTCAGTGCGAGTTAAAGATCAGTTGTCAGTCTTTAGTTCTCTGTTCTCAGTTAGTCTTTGTGATTTAAGGCTTTCAGGCCGAGGAAGCGGGACGCGTCGCCTAACTCGGATTCAATCCTCAGCAACTGGTTGTACTTGGCGATGCGGTCGGTACGTGAAGCTGATCCGGTTTTGATTTGACCTGCGCCGGTCGCCACTGCCAGGTCGGCGATAAATGTGTCTTCGGTCTCCCCGGAGCGGTGAGAAATGATGGAGGTGTAGCCATTTCGGCGGGCCAGATCGATCGCATCGAGGGTTTCGCTGACAGTGCCGATCTGGTTCACCTTGATCAGAATCGAGTTGGCAACGTGCTTGTCGATTCCTTCCTGCAGAAAATTTACATTGGTTACGAACAAATCATCTCCCACGAGTTGGATCTTCTCGCCCAGTTCTTTAGTCAGATTCTGCCAGCCCTCCCAGTCATTCTCTGACAATCCATCTTCGAGCGAAACGATGGGATAATCCTGCGCCCATTTGGACCAGAAACGCACCATGTCGTCAGAGCTCTTTGCCGACTTATCGGATTTCTTGAAGACGTATTTTCCGTCCTGGAAAAACTCGCTGGCGGCGGGATCGAGGGCGATTGCGATGTCGTCGCCCGGCTTGTATCCCGCCTGAGTGATGGCTTCGAGGACAACTTCGATGGCCTCGACATTGGATTTGACCGAGGGAGCGAAGCCGCCTTCATCGCCAACAGCAGTATTGTATCCACGCTTCTTGAGGACACCTTTCAGAGTGTGGAAGACTTCGACGCCCCAGCGCAGCGCGTCGGAAAAAGTGTCCGCGCCCACCGGCATCACCATGAACTCCTGAAAATCAACGTTGTTGTCGGCGTGAGCGCCGCCGTTAAGTATGTTCATCATCGGGGTGGGAAGAATATTAGCGCCGGCGCCCCCCAGGTAGCGGTAAAGCGGCAGATTGAATGCCGCTGCCGACGCACGCGCCGCCGCCATGGACACGGCCAGGATAGCGTTTGCGCCGAGGCGTCCCTTGTTTTCGGTGCCGTCGAGCTCGATCATGGTTTGATCGATCAGGCGCTGGTCGGCAGCGTCGAGATTGGCAAGCGCGCCGGCGATTTCGCGATTCACGTTTTCGACTGCATTCAATACGCCCTTGCCGAGATATCGTCGATTGTCACCGTCGCGCAACTCCACAGCTTCGTGTTCGCCGGTGGACGCGCCGCTGGGAACCGCTGCCAGTCCACGGGTGCCGTCCGCCAACACGACCTGAGCCTCGACGGTCGGGTTGCCGCGGGAATCTAGTATTTCGCGCGCCTGAATTTCCTGAATCTGGGTTATGACGTTCATCATTGCTAGTGTGTCCTCTTAATTTTTTGGGGAATGAGAATCGCGATTATATCGAATCTGGAGAACTGTCACCCTAAGCCCGTGGCAACTTCCGCAGCGAAGCCGCTACGCAGGCGAAGGGTCCCTATCAGCGAATCGGTTGCTTTGCTTCTCTAAGTCAAGAACCAGATCGAATGGAGCTTCGTTGCTCCCGGGGTTCTTCGACTCATCTGAATCGTCCGCGAGCGGACGATCCATCCTCGCTCAGGGTGACAGAATTTTTACTCTGTGTGATCCAAAACCAAGGTTGTGCAAGCACGCTTCGAGCAGTGTCGACGCTGGTTCCTTGAGTTTTTCACAGGCTGGCCGCCAGCGGTTGTGCTCTACAGTCGAAATACGATTTCTGACCTGCAGAACGCTTGCGGTCGGATCACGGTTACCGGAGGCGGGATGAAGAAAATAGTGGCGACACTGGGAGTGATGTTACTGGCAGCTGCGGCTGGAGCACAGAGCAATATGTCTTTGCCCGCAGGCACTGCCTTCAAAGTCAAACTAGAAAATACGCTGTCAACTTTTTCCAGCAAGGAAGGCGATGCTTTCTCCGGCCGGGTGATTGACCCCGTCGTACTCGACGGCAAGACGGTCATACCCGTCGGGGCAACCGTGCAGGGACGGGTCACCAAAGTTAATGAACCGCGGCGTATCGCGGGCAAACCCACGATTGGAATTTTTCCGGAAGCGGTGGTCCTGCCCAGCGGCGAACGATACATGCTAAACGCCGCGCTGGTGGACACCAGCCTGCGCAATGGAACTGACGTCAACACTGAAGGCCAGTTCAAGGGCGATGGCCACGATGCTCATGATCTGACCGAAGTCGGCTTTGGCACGGGCGGCGGCATGCTGATCGGGGGTTTGGCAGGCGGAGGAAAAGGACTGCTGATAGGTGGTGGCATCGGCGCCACCATCACCGTCGCGCACTGGCTGGGCAAGAAACGATCGGCGGTGTTGCCCTCGGGTACCGAATTAATGATGGAGCTGAGCCGTCCGCTGGCAATGACCGCGGAAGCCGGCGCTGGTCAATAAAAGTTCGAGATTACAAAGAATGACTGCGACACGGAATTTTTCGTGTCGCTTTTTTTTGACTACTGCAGAGCGATCATTTCATCTTCGCTCAGCAGCGCGAGCTCCATCCATCCTTCGAGGGGAAGCGAATCGGCGGGCAAGCCGTTCTGCCACAGACTGAAGCGCATACGCAGCCTGGTGGCTGGCCCCCCTGCGGACTCTCTCTGTGCTGAAGCTGCAGCATGCAACCAGTCCAACGGCACTTTGAGCTCGAAATTGCGAAAGAGGGCGACGGCTGCTTGAGAAGCACTTTGGGTAGAGCCAGCTGGTGGAGTCTCCGCATCGGAAGCGCCAATCTTCCAGTCACTGATTTTGCCGCCCTTGACTTTCACATCCAGCCGCAACCCGCGTAGCGGCTGCTGACTGTCCACAGCCCAGGACTCGAGGTTTACGACGAGTTCGAAATCAATCCCGGGGACCTTATTATCGACAAAGTCGAGACGCCCGTAGACGTAGTTGTCGTCGATTCCAGCCATCACCTCATCGAGCAAAAACTGTTTGCCATGCATTGCGCCGGCGCGCCGGTCGGCGGTACAGACGGCTGCCCCCATCCACTCGAAATAGCGTTCGTTATCTCCGGTAATTCGGGGATGGATATAGGCTGTCTGCGGCAGCACTGCCGGACGCTCGGCGGCGCCGCTGATCGGTTGCGCGAGGTAATCGGGTGGACGGGCTCCAAGCGCCAGATAAACATTGGATAGGTGCTTGCGGTAGAGCTCGTCAAAATCCCGATCGTTGGCGGAATGGTGTTCAGGTCCGTACCACCAATTCCAATCGCTGCCTTCAGCGATCAGGATTTCTTCGAAAGCAAGTTTCCTCTGCACCTCGGACGCGCCCGGAGCGGCGTGTTGGTAGAACTCCCGGGCGTGATAGAGATAGTCCCAGGCGCGATTGTCCTCGGGAGCTCCAATCCAGACGTTGAAGTTGGCGTGGATCCACGATCCCGGTGCCAGCGAGTTCAGTGGAGGAAAATTCAGGTGCCGCTGAATGGCCTCAGAAACAGTCGTAGCTTCGACGCCGGGCTCGCGCTGCAGGGCGTCATAGAAGCGGCGCAAAAATTCCCGCCCCGAGCGAGGGTAATATTCCCAAGCATTTTCTCCATCAAGAATGATGGGAACGACGGCGTCATGTCCTGCTTCTAGAACAGGTTGAGCCGCTTGCTTAATATTCTGCATGAGGTGATTGGCGGCGTCCTGCGGGGGCATGCCCGAATAGACGAAACCGATCAGGTCAGAAATGGTGTGGTCGCGAAAGAGCAAATTCATCTCGGTGTGCTCTTTTTGGAAGCGATGAATGGTGTAAAGCTTGGCCGCTAAATCGCGGGGCAATTGGCCGGAGCCGCGTCCGAAAGAGATTCCGAGACTTCTGCCCAGAACTTCTTCGTCGGTTGCCATCCAAGTCACGCCCAGTTTTTGGGCAATCGGAAAAACTTCTTCGGAGACGCTACCTTCCGATGGCCACACACCTCGGGGACGAATACCGAAGACCTCCTGATGAAGATTGAGGCCGCGCAGAAGCTGTTCCTCCGCGTCTTCAGGACGGCGGAAACGATGCTGAGGCAGGGGCAGGCCGGGACTGGAAACCGCGCCGGCGTTGCTATCGCAAACCAGCGGAAGAATCGGGTGATAGAACGCGGAAGTTGAAATTTCGATGAGCCCGCGCTGCGCGGCCGAGGCATGCACGGGCAGAACTTTTGCCAGCAACTCAAGTTCCCTGGATATGACAAAGCGCTGGTCGTCGAGCGAATACTCGCGACCTTTGCGGATGAGGCCGGCGACGTCGCGATCATCCAGAAAGAATTCATCAAACCAGGCGATTTGTGAGAGCACCTGCAGGTCGGTAAAGTCCTGCGGAGAAAAGTGCTTCTCCGCGCTATCGGGGGTGCCGCCGGTGGCGCGAAAGTGCTCCCACAACTCCCGATAACGGGGATAGCGTCCGATCAAATTCTGCGGATTGGCCTGAAACAAATATTGCAAACCGAAGCGACGCTCGCTGGGCGTGAGGTCTTTAGCGGGCCGGGAAGCGATTTCTAGAAATGGATCATGCGCGGTTCCGGCAACGTAGTCCTGAATCTGGGTGATCAACGACGGGACCAGATTGAAAGTCTGATGAACTTCGGGAAATTCATCCAGGAGTTTAACCATGCCGTAGTAATCCTTGAGCGCATGGAGCCGAACCCAGGGCATCCGGTACTCACCGGTGACCAGGTCTTTATAGAACGGCTGATGCTGGTGCCAGAGGATTACTACACGCAGAACGGGCATGGGGGTTAAGGGTCCGGACCAGTCAGATATCAAGCAAACAATTTTTAAGGTGGAAGTTTAGCAGAGTCTTTTGCCGCACCAGCTCTAGCGGGGGCGAGTGGCCCTCCAGCACACAACTGCCAATCCCTTCCTGCTTGGGTTTTTTTCGAAATTGAAACGGAGCCCGAGCCCGAACTCCGGTACACTGAATGAGTTACTGCCAAGAGAGCGATGAGCAAAGAAACGACGCCAACTTTAGCCGCACCTCCCGTACCTGTAAGCTCCGGCAACGAAGCCAGCCTGTTAAGCCAGCAGGACCTCCATCTATTTAACGAGGGCACCAATTACCGGATTTATAACAAGCTGGGCGCGCACATTATCACGGTCGCGGGAAAACCGGGAACTGTCTTCGGAGTTTGGGCTCCGAATGCTCGTTCGGTCTCGGTGGTCGGTGATTTTAATGGCTGGGACCCGAAATCGAATCTGCTTCAGGCACGCGGCAGTTCAGGTATCTGGGAAGGTTTCATTCCGGCAGTTGGAAAAGGCGCGCTGTACAAATACCACATCGTCTCGAATAACGATGGATTTGTCGGTGAGAAAGCCGATCCGTACGGCATTCTTCATGAACGGCCGCCGCGCACGGCGTCGGTAGTGTGGGACCTAGACTATCGCTGGAATGACAAACAGTGGCTTGAATCGCGGGCGGAACGCAGCTCGCTGCAGGCGCCGATTTCCGTTTACGAAGTTCACCTGGGCTCGTGGATGCGGGTGCCGGAGGAGAATGACCGTCCGCTGACTTATCGCGAGACCGCACCGCGCCTGGCCGAGTACGTCAAGAAAATGAACTTCACCCACGTGGAATTGATGCCGGTGATGGAGCATCCTTTTTACGGTTCGTGGGGTTACCAGACCACGGGATATTTCGCCCCCACTTCGCGTTACGGCACGCCGCAGGACTTTATGTATCTGGTGGACTATCTGCACCAGAACAATATTGGCGTGATTCTGGACTGGGTGCCTTCGCACTTCCCTACCGACGCACACGGCCTCGCCTATTTCGACGGCACGCATCTCTACGAACATGCTGACGCGCGCAAGGGCTTTCATCCCGACTGGAAGACATTCATTTTCAACTACGGGCGCAATGAAGTTCGCAGCTTTCTAATGGCCAGCGGATTGTTCTGGCTGGACAAGTATCACATTGACGGGCTACGGGTGGACGCGGTGGCGTCCATGCTTTATTTGGACTACTCGCGCAAGCAAGGCGAGTGGATTCCGAACAAGTTTGGCGGGCGCGAGAATCTTGAAGCCATAGACTTTCTGCGGCAGTTCAATACCGAGGCTTACAAAGAGCACCCAGGAATTCAGACCATCGCCGAGGAATCAACCGCGTGGCCGATGGTCTCGCGTCCGATCTATGTGGGCGGTCTGGGCTTCGGCATGAAGTGGGACATGGGATGGATGCACGACACGCTTTCCTATTTTGCCCAGGATCCCATTCATCGCCGTTATCATCACAACCAGCTCACGTTCCGCATGCTGTACGGCTTCACGGAAAATTTTGTGTTGCCGCTGTCTCACGACGAAGTGGTTCACGGCAAGGGTTCGCTGGTCGGCAAGATGCCTGGGGACGAATGGCAGAAGTTCGCCAATCTCCGGCTTCTTTTTGGATACATGTATGCGCAGCCGGGCAAGAAGATGCTGTTCATGGGCTGCGAATTTGGGCAGGTGCGGGAGTGGGCGCACGATACCAGCCTGGAATGGCATGTGCTGCAATATCCAGTGCACCGTGGCGTGCAGAACTGGGTTGCGCAAATAAACAAGGTCTATAGCGAACAACCGGCGCTGCATCAACTGGACACCGATTCGGCCGGATTCGAGTGGGTTGATTGCAATGACACCGCGGCCAGCGTGATTTCCCTGTTACGAAAGAGCCGGGTTGCCGGCGATGAAGTGCTGATTGTGTGTAATTTCACCCCGGTGCCTCGTTACAACTACCGGGTTGGCGTATCCGCGGGCGGATTCTGGCGGGAGTTGCTGAACAGCGACGCCCACGAATATGGCGGTAGTGGAATGGGAAATCTGGGCGGCGTTCATGCCGACGCTCAACCAGCGCACGGACGTCCGCACTCGATCAGCATCACCTTGCCTCCGCTTTCGGCGCTGTTCTTCAAGGCGGAGTAGAGCAGTCTCTGGCCGTTGGTCTCTGGCCGTTGGTCGCTCGCTTCCCGCGCTTCTATCGCCCTCCCATCTTCGGACGACTTTCAGGGAATGCTTGGTCCTCTGGCACGATCTGCCGATTTTGCGTGCTATGCTCGAACTGATGAGCTAGTTCCATGCGCATCCTGACCCGATACATTCTGAGCGAAGTGATCTCGCATGCCGCCATCGGCATTGCGGTGTTCACCTTTGTTCTGTTCACTCGGGATCTGGGACATATTCTCGACCTGGTTGTGCGCAACAGTGCACCGCTACCCAGCGTGCTCGAAATATTCGTCTTCACCCTGCCGGTCGCATTTACTTACACCATTCCAATGGGGGTGCTGGTCGGGATCCTGATTGGGCTCAGCCGGCTTGCCGCCGACAGTGAAATCACGGCCATGCGCGCCAGCGGCATCGGGGTGTGGACTTTTCTGCGAGTGATTTCTATTTTTGCTGTGACTGCCTGGGCGCTGGCGATGTTCAACGGGGTATATCTGGCGCCGGCGTCGCAAGCGGCGCTGGGCCGGCTTGAAGACCGGCTGAAGACTTCGCAAGCTTCTTTTGAAGTGCAACCCCGCGTGTTTTATGAAGGATTTCCCAAGCTGGTGTTGTATGTGCAGGACGTAAAAACCGCGCAGGGGGCGGCAATCTGGAAAGGCGTATTCATCGCCGATATCACGAACCCGGCGGCCCCGCGAATCACCCTGGCGCGGCAAGGGATTCTGGTCAGCGAAGGGCCGCAGATGCTGCACCTTCACCTGACAAACGGAGCGACCCACGAAACCGATCCGGGATCCGCGGATCACTATCAGATTTCGACGTTCGACCAGACTGACGTGCCCATTCCGGTTCCGCAGACCGACAATCGCGATCAGGAGCCGGTACCGGCGGCACAACTGCCGACATGGCAGCTGCAGGCGCAGGCGCACCGAGTAAAAAAATATGTAGCACCCTGGTACCTGATCGAGTTTCATCGCCGCTTTGCGCTCCCAACTTCGTGCCTTGTTCTGGCGTTGGTGGGAATACCGCTGGGGCTATCGTCCAAAAAAGGAGGCAAGTCAGCGGGATTCGTGCTCACCATTCTGCTGGTATTTGCCTACTACTCGGTCACCTTGATCGGAGTGTCGCTGGCCCGCCAGGGAAAGGTGCCGGCATCGCTGGGAGCGTGGCTGGCCAACATTGTGTTTTTTCTTGGAGGCGCGTTGTTGCTGTGGCGGGCGGAGAGGCGTCCGTTTGAGATTGGCTCACTGCGCGCCAAGTGGGCTCCACTGAAGAGCCGGTTCACCAAATGGGGACGGACGATGCTGCGCTTCGACCGGCCCGAGGACGCATTCGAGCGCGCCGCCAACCGGCGGCGAGTTTTCAGCGCCAGCTTCCCGATGATTCTGGATGATTACGTACTACGGGATTTCCTGGTGTACCTGACCATGATCCTGGCGTCGTTCCTGATGTTGTTGCAGGTGTTCACCCTGTTTGAATTGCTGGGAGACATTCTGCGCAATCGCATCTCGCCGCTGATCGTGGGCGAGTACCTGCTGAACGTGGCGCCGTTTTTCCTCTATAACGTGCTCCACCTGAGTATTCTGCTGGCAGTGCTGATCACTCTGGGACTGATGCAAAGGTCGAATGAGATTACCGCCATCAAGGCGACGGGCATCAGCATTTACCGGATCATCGTTCCGATTCTGGTGGTATCGACGATGTTGGCCGCCGGCCTATTTTTCTTCGATCAGTTCTATCTTCCCCACGCCAACAAGCGGCAGGATGCTCTGCGCAATCTGATCAAAGGAAAACCTGCGCAGACGTATTTGAATCCCGATCGCAAGTGGATCTTCGGGCAGCATTCGACGATCTACTACTACCAGTTCTTCGATTCTGACCGCGACCAGTTCGGAAGTCTTTCGGCCTTCCAGTTCGATCCGAAGACCTTTCAGTTGACCGCGCGGGTTTACGCTGACCAGGCACACTGGGAAGATCGGTTGCGACGCTGGGTGTGCACCCAGGGCTGGGAACGGAGCGTGCAGGGTTCTGCCATCACCGACTATCGCACTTTTGATGTGGCGACATTTGCCGCCATCAGCGAACCGCCGGGATATTTCAAAAAAGAGGTACGGCAATCTTCGGAAATGAACTCCGAAGACCTGCGGCGCTACATTCGCGACCTGCAACAGAGCGGCTTCGACGTGGTAAGGCTGAAAGTGCAGTTGCAGGAGAAATTTGCTTTTCCGTTCAACTCACTCATCATGGCGGTGCTGGCCATTCCCTTCGCTCTGGCCGCTGGTAAACGGGGTGCGGTGGCTGGGGTTGCCACAGCGGTGAGCATCGGCTTGCTCTACATCATGGCTTCGCGCTTGTCAGAGTCGATGGGAAACGTCAGCCAGTTGCCACCGTTTCTGGCGGCATGGGCGCCGGCTTTCCTGTTCGGATTGGCGGGCGGTTATCTGATTTTGAAGGTGCCAACGTAATTCAGGGTCGGCACAGAACTTGCCTATTCCGCCGCCACAGCCGAAGGCTGCCCTGGGCTAAAGGTCACTGGAGCGCCGACCAGGCTAAGAGTGCCGACAGTCGAATCGAACGTATAAATTGAAATCGACGATCCGCCCAGATTGGCTACGTACAGGTAATTCGTAGTGCCTCCGGTGGCCGCGACGGTGGTGGTTCCTGCTCGCACCACGGCGGAAACCGGAGTAGCGCCGGTTGAAATCGAGCCTTGTGTATTCGGGGTCAGAACGCCGGTGCCGGTCGCCAGCTTGTACTGTGAAATCTGGTTAGAGAGCCGGTCAACCACAAAGAGAAATTTGCCCGAGGGCGCAGGGACAATTGCCGTGGGGCCGAGTCCGGAGGAAAAGGGCGAGCCGGCTATCTGAGTCAGGCTACCGTCCGGGTTCGCAGGATCGTTGCACGTGGTGACGACCTGATTGCAGATGGCGAAGGCGGAAATTGTGCTCGCGTTCCCGACGTAAAGAAAGCCGCCGTCCTGCGTGATCGCGGTTGCTGAAGGCGTAGTGCCCACCGGCACCGTCAGCCCTTGAGTCAGCACTCCGGAAGCGTCGACCGAAAATTTGGTTATTGTGCTGTCAAACTGATCGGTGACAAAGAGAAATTTGCCATCAGGTGTAACCGACAGTCCTGAAGGACCGGCGCCGCTCGAGACAGAACTGCCGGTAACCAGAAATGGCGAACCGGTCACTTCGGTAAGCGCCGTCCCTTTTATTGCGAACACGGAGATTCGGGAAGAATTTGGATCGCATTGCAAGCCCTGATTGGCGACAAACAGGAAGTGACCTGCTGAGTCGACCGACATCGCCACCGGGACAACTCCTGCCTGAGCAGTTCCCGTCGCCGCGGCAAGAGTTCCGTCGCTATTGACGGTGTACGCCGAGATGGTTCCCGGAGTGGGCAAGGTACATGCCGGACTGTTGGGATGGAATCGACGAATTACTGTTAACGACAAACAATGCCGATCCCAAAGCAACCATTGCCGACGGTGTGTTGCCGGTGGGAACAGCTTTACCCACCGCGGTCAAGGTGCCAGCGCTCAGGTCGATGCTGAAGGATGAGACAGATGAGTCTCCCTGCGATGCGACGAACAGACCACCTGCGCCGGTACTGACGCCTGACTTGTTATCCGAGCACGCAGTTAAGCCCACCAGGACGAGCAATATCATTCCCGCCAACAACCGGAACCTCATCCCCATTACTCTGTTTCTCCCTCTATTCGCTCAGTTTTGCAGCTGCGAAGAGTGTTCGAACGCCTTCATTTGTGTATCAGGAATGAAGGTGAAGAGCAAACTCGGTCGCGCGTTTCATCTGTGGCGAACGTGCTCACATGGTACACGCCAGATTTCAGCACGACTGCCATGAGACCTTGGAACCACGATTGTGAGGGAACGTTGCCTGCCGTTCAGGTATTCAACAGGATCGTCGCGCCGACTTATTCGGCATTTGTGATGGTACACGCAGATCCTTCGAGACTTCGTCTCTCTGGATGACGACAAAAAGCGAAGAGCGATGATGGTTAACGGTTCAACCTGAGTGACTGGAAGTGGTTTCCACGGGCTCGGGACGGTCGAACTTGGCGGCCGAGCCGCGATGAGCCGGGGAAGCCAGCGGCAGGCGAATCTGGACCAGCAAGCCGCCTTCGGGACGGTTGCTGGCTTTGACCGTTCCTCCGTGAAGTCGTACCGCACGTTCGGTAATTGCGAGTCCAAGTCCCGCGCCGCCAGTCAGACGGCCGCGGGCATCGTCGATGCGATAGAAAGGTCGAAACAATTTGTCTAAGGCCTCTTCGGGAACTCCGGGGCCCGAGTCCGCGATACTTATCAGCGCTTCACCGGGCACATTGTGGCTCTGTTCCAGGGTGATCAAAACTTTGGTGCCTTCCCGCGTGTAGCGAGCGCCGTTGCGGACGACATTTTCTATGGCACTGTGCAGCAAAATCGGGGCGCCCGATACCAGGCAGTCTTCTTTGATCAGGCTCTCGACTCCGCAGTTGCGACCCTGAGCCTCGAAATTGGCGTCCGCGGCTATGCCCTCGATGAGCTCGCCTAAAAGGATAGGCGACTTTTGCCGGGCGTCGTTGCCGCTGTCAAGACGCGCGATCGTAAGCAGGCCTCCAATAAGTTCGTTCAAGCGTTCAGCTTCGAGGTCGATGCGCTCGAGCGCACTATGAGCTTCGCTTCCA
Source organism: Terriglobia bacterium (assembly GCA_963733545.1). Classification (GTDB taxonomy): domain Bacteria; phylum Acidobacteriota; class Terriglobia; order Terriglobales; family Acidobacteriaceae; genus JAIQFF01. The sequence continues at coordinate 196,027 of CAVTDQ010000006.1, read as the reverse complement.
GCGCGCTGGTGGGCCAATGCGGAAGCGACGTTCAGGCGCGCCAGCGGAGATCGCAACTCATGCGAGATGTCGTGTAGCAGGCGGGACTGCGCCTGCACCGCCGCCTCCAGCCGTTCCGCCATGGTGTCAAAGTCGCGGACCAGTTGTGCCATCTCATCGCGCCTGCGGGCTCCGAGTCCGCCCGCTCTGGCACTCAGATCGCCTGCAGCCAAACGCTGAGTGGCTGCACGCAGCCGCACCACCGGCGCGGTCAAATATCGCGCCAACAGATAGCAGACCAGGCCGGATGAAATGATACCGATAAGAATGCCCAGGCCAGGCACTCCGCCCGGTCCGAAAGGTCCGGAAGGCGGCAAGAAGGCGACCAGGGTGTAGCGAGTTCCGCTGGACGCAGTCAGACCTTGCCGTCTAAAAGGACTCGGAGTAAGGCGCTGCCACAGATCGCGATTGGGCGGCTGAATGCCTTTTGCCAAAGATTCGGCCCAGCGTGGAAGATCGCGTCCGGACACTTCTTTCCCCTGATCGTCCAAAAGAAAGACACGGGTGTGCAACGAGTCGCGTACTTCTTCAAGATACTTTCGCAGATCAGCCGGACCACTGTGTTCGTAAGTCTGTATCGCCTTATTAAAAACTGTGGCTTGCTGCGCATCCCAGATCGCCGACTCTCCGCGTTCACGCAACGCCACCGTGATCAGAATGGCGAGAGCGAGGAACAACGCCTGCGCCATCCAGTAGGAGAGAAAAATTTTCAGAAAGAGACTTTTCACAGTGCGCCGCTCCTCACCTTCTCGGTGGGGGATTCCTGCGGGCGGGTGAAAATGTAGCCTACGCCGCGTACGGTTTTGATGTGGTCCACGCCAGAATCGGAATCGCCCAGCTTCTTGCGAATCTTGCTGACATGCATGTCGATGCTGCGGTCGAACGGGGAGAACTTGCGGCTGAGCACGATATCGACCAGCCGTTCGCGCGGCACCACGCGTCCGGCTTCGCGCAGGAGGACGTGAAGCAGATTGAACTCAACCGAGGTGAGCTCCACTTCCTTCCCTTTCTGCAGGACGGTTCGTGTCGCGGGATCGAGCTCCACCTCGCCGACCCGGAGAATTTCGGACGGCTGTCCGGTGCCTGATCTATCCGAGGAATGGGTGCGGCGCAGAATTGCGCGTATGCGGGCGACCAGCTCGCGAGGATTGAAAGGCTTGGGCAGATAGTCGTCCGCGCCGATTTCCAATCCTACAATGCGGTCAACATCTTCACCGCGCGCGGTCAGCAACAGCACTGGAATTTTCGATTTGTCCCGCAGCCGGCGCAGAACTTCAAACCCGTTGAGCCCGGGCAGCATGACATCGAGCACCACCAGGAGGAACTCACCATTCAGGGCCTGTTCGAGGCCACGGTTTCCGTCGGCGGCAGACTCAACCTGGAAGCCTTCAGGAGCCAGGTATTCGCTCACCAGGCTGCAAAGCTCAACGTCGTCATCGATAACAAGTATGCGATCCACAGGCGCTATTGTACTTCTACAACACCTGCCGAAAGCTCGCGGTAAAGAATTGTCAAGCCGGCTGTTTATGCTTTACAAAACTTTACTCCTTTTTGACCGACTCTTTACCGCCTTCCAGTTGGGAATGGGGTTCTAATGGTAGAAAGCGCCGGATACGCAGGGCCGTTGGAGCTGTTCATGTTCACAATGGCTGCTCGGCGTGGAGGATAGATGAAACCGAAATATCTGAAAACTCTGGCCGTGATTTTAGCTCTGACCATATTGGCCGCGATAGCCGTCTCGCAAACCGCGAAGCGGTCACACATGCACGGCGCCGGCATGTTCGGCGGCCCCATGCTGAGTGAATACATTCACCGCCTCGACCTCACCGATGCGCAGCAAGCGCAGGTCAGGGCAATCATGCAGAAGGAAAAGCCTTCGGTCCAGCCCCTGATGATGCAGATGGCCCAGGGCCATGCCCAACTACGGGATCTGGTCATTAACAGCAACGGCGCTTTCGACGAAGCCAAGGTTCGCGAGCTGGCTTCGCAACAAAGCCAGAACGTAACCGAGTTGATGGTGCAATACGCCCGCATCGGGACTGAGCTGGTTCAGGTTTTGACTCCGGAACAAAAAACAAAACTTAATGCGCTCATTGCCGAACACCAGCAACGGATGATGAATCACATGCAGGGGACCAAGCCGGAACAAACACCGAATCAGTAAATCGTCGCCGTCCGCCGGCGTCTTTAGTTTGGGTCGCCATCGTGCGCCGGCGGATGGGACTATAGAATCCTTGCGGCAGGAAAGGAAACGTTCAATGGCAACCCCCGCTATCCATCGCGATCTGGTACAGGTTATCGCGGAAGAAATGGCTCACGGAGTACGAAGCGCAGTCGATTGCTGGATGACCGAGATTGAATTGGCGCTGACCGATACGCAGCTTACGACCCTGGGGCGTTTGAATGCCATTCGAGAAATTGTGGAGCACTACAAACACATGACCGGCCAGACACGCCTGGATTACCGGACCTCCCGGGCGCTGGGCGCTTCGTAGTCAAAGCAGAGGAAGGTCAAAGAGAATCGTCATGTACGCAGTTTATGGTTACCTCATTGCTTCGAGCTGGTTCTTCCTTTTGGGCTGGCTCATTTTGTTACTGGTGGCTTGCGCACTGGCGTTTCAGGGGGATTTGGCTTAGGCACACCTCGAGCCTTCGGTCGCCGGCGGGATAAAGTCAACACCAGGAGCAAAACCGGGACCAAAACCAACCCCCGCGGGCGAGTCGCCCGCGACCACACTAAAACCACATTGAAGCTTGGGCTGGTAGAATTGCATCTACTACGCACATGCTGCCTAAGAGTCTTCGTCCCCTATTCCCTTACCTGAAGAAGTACCGCGGCAGCTATCTCATCGGCACGGTCTGCATATTCATTAATAACGGCATATGGATACTTTTCCCTCTGGTACTGCAACGCGCTATAGATGGTCTTCGGGCGGGCGTCACTCGCGACAAGCTGCTGGTTTATTCGTTGCAGTTGATGGGCGTGGCGGCCATCAAAGGGATCTTCCAGTTTCTGACCCGGTGGATTGTGATTGGAATTTCGCGCGAGATCGAATTCGATCTGCGCAATGATCTGTTCCGGCATCTGGAAACTCTTTCCTACTCCTACTATCAACGGACGCGTACGGGCGACATCATGGCCCGGGCAACCAACGATCTGAATGCCGTCCGCATGCTTTTGGGTCCAGCGATCATGTATTCGGCGAACACGATTGTGTTCACGGCCGGAGCGTTGATATTCATGCTGTCGATCAGCCCCAGGCTGACCATGTATGCCTTTTTGCCCCTGCCGGTGGTAAGCATCACGGTGCAGTACTTCGGCAAGCAGATTCATGAGCGCTTCGAGAGAATCCAGGCGATGTTCTCGGAAATTTCTGCCCGGGCGCAGGAGAATTTTTCGGGTGCCAGGGTCATCCGCGCTTATGTGCAGGAAGAGCCGGAGATTGCGGCGTTTGAGACTTCCAACCGCGAATATATCAACCGCAGCCTGAAGCTGGTACGTCTAATGGGCATGTTGTGGCCAACCCTCGAAACCATGCTGGGTCTGGCCATCGTTATGGTGTTGTGGCTGGGAGGCCGCGAAGTCATTGGCGGACAAAGCAGAGTCGAGTTGATTTCATCTATCGGAACCAGAACGACTCTTTTGTTGAGCGGCTCCATGACCATCGGCGGGTTCGTCGCCTTCAACACGTACATGGTGCAACTGACCTGGCCGGTGATCGCACTGGGCTGGGTGATCAATATTTTCCAGCGAGGAACTGCTTCGGTTGGACGAATCAACGAAATTCTGATGGAGAGGCCGGAGATTGAGGACAGTCCGGCGGTCGCGGCAAAGGCAGCGGGCGCGGGCGCCCGTTCTATGCAGCTTCGGGGGGAAATCGAATTTCGCGGGTTGAACTTCGATTACGACGGCGTACCGGTTCTGCATGACATCAACCTGCGCATCCCGGAGGGCAGCAGTCTGGCGATTGTGGGGCCGACGGGATCGGGTAAGACGACGCTGGTGAGCCTGATTCCCCGAATTTACGATGCGGAGCCGGGAGCGGTTTTGATCGATGACCAGCCGGTGCGGGAATTTGCACTGGCATCGCTGCGCCGCCAGATTGGGTTTGTGCCGCAGGAGACATTCCTATTTAGCGAGACAGTCCGGGAAAACATTGCCTTCGGGAAGGAAGATGCCACGGACGAAGAAGTGCGGGCAGCGGCCGAGGCGGCGAATATCGCTCAGGACATCGAAGAATTTCCCGATCAATATCGCACTATGGTGGGAGAGCGCGGCATTACCCTTTCCGGCGGGCAGAAACAGCGGGCGGCGATTGCCCGCGCGATTATTCGCAATCCCCGGATTCTGATTCTCGATGACGCGCTTTCGAGCGTGGATACCCATACTGAAGACAAGATTCTGAATCACCTGCGCGAGGTGATGCGAGGCCGCACCACGATTTTCATCTCGCACCGGGTGTCGACGGTCCGCAATGCGGACAGGATAGCGGTGCTGCATGCCGGGCGCATCGTTGAACTGGGCACGCATGAGGAATTGCTGGCTCGAAACGGCTACTACAGCGATCTCTACAACAAGCAGTTGCTGGAAGAAGAGTTGGCAGAAGTCTGAAGGCGGGCGTTGGTCGTTTGTCTTTAGCCGTTTGTCTTTGTAGTTACAGTATTGAGCAACGTATGTGGCTAACAGCATACGAGCGGCGATTGCCTTATGAGACGCGTAGTGACGCCGGAATTGCTTGACTCCGATGCTGGGACGCCCGCTGAGATTTCCTCGTCGCTTGAAGATTTGCGCCGCATCAATGCCTGGTTCGGAGGTATTTCTTCCACCGAAAAGATGTTGTTGGGGATCGGGCAAACAGTCGGTTCTTCTTCACTTTCAATTCTCGAGGTCGCGGCAGGGTCAGGATACGTTCTGGATGCCGCCAGCAAACAGTTGGAAGAGCGCGGACTTCGTCTGCAAATTACGTCACTCGACCGGGCTCCGTCTCACATAACCTTTCACGAAAGAAGCAATGGGAAACCGGCGGTGGCTGGGGAAGCTCTCGCGCTTCCCTTTTGCGATTCGAGTTTCGATGTGGTGAGCAGCAATTTGTTCGTGCACCATCTTTCGCCGGCCGAAGTGTCGCAGTTCTCGGTTGAGGGTCTGCGGGTTTGCAGGAGAGCATTCTTGATCAATGATCTGGTCAGGAGTCCGGTGCATCTATCGCTGGTGTATGCGGGAATGCCTCTTTATCGAAGCCGACTGACGCGGCATGACGCGCCGGCGTCGGTGCGACAGGCGTATACGCCGGACGAAATACGCACGCTGCTGGAAAAGAGCGGCGCCGCGAAGGTAGAGATTCAGCGTCATTATCTGTTTCGCATGGCCGTGACGGCGTGGAAGAAGTGGCCGCCACGGACTGAGACCAAAAACTGAATGCTTTACGACCTGATCGTGATCGGCGGCGGACCGGCGGGGACATCGACCGCGATTTCGGCCGCGCGCCTCGGGGCCAAGGTACTGCTGCTGGAACGTGGGCGCCTTCCACGCCACAAAGTGTGCGGTGAGTTTGTCTCCGCCGAGTCCCTGGGCCTGCTTCGAGAACTTTTGGATTCTCCTCACACCCGCTTGTTGCAGCAAGCCGTCCGCATCGGCCGCGCCCGAGTCTTTCTCGACGGCCGTAACCTGGAGACTAGCGTGGATCCGCCGGCGGCGAGCATCGCCCGATTCGATCTTGATTCCGCGCTTTGGCAATCAGCTGAAAATGCGCGCGTCGAGGCCCGCCAGCAGATAACGGTTCAGAGCATTACCGGCACCGGACCCTTTCGCATTTTGACCGCGGAGGGCGAACTGGAAACACGGGCGCTGGTGAATTCTTCCGGACGCTGGTCGAATCTGAATATGGAATCGTCCGTTCAAAGGCCTAGCGGTGAGAAGTGGCTTGGGGTGAAGGGCCATTTTGGTGAAGCGAGATCCGAGCCGAATTCCGAACCCTCGGTGGATTTGTATTTTTTCAAAGGCGGCTACTGCGGGGTGCAGCCGGTGAATGTCGGAGGGCAGAACTCAAGCGGCAGCAGGGTAAACGCCTCAGCAATGGTGCGCGCCGAGGTTGCCAGCAACTTACCCGAAGTGTTTCGCCAGCATCCGGCATTGGAGGAGCGCAGCCGCCACTGGTCTCCGCTGAGCGAGCCGGTGAGCACGTCGCCTTTGATATTTCGCGATCCGCAACCGGCGCGAGATTCGGTTTTGATGGCAGGGGACGCGGCAGGTTTCGTCGATCCGTTTGTAGGCGACGGGATTTCGCTGGCCCTGCGGAGTGGAGTTTTGGCAGCGCACTCCCTGCACAACTTTTTTACAGGAAAGTCGTCGCTGGCGGATGCAGCCGGAAGATATTCCGAATCCTACAATCGAACGCTCTTGCCAGTGTTTCGCGCTTCTTCCAAAATTCGCCGCATGCTGAGCCTGCCGCAGTATGTTCGAAAGCCGCTATTATTTTTCCTGGAGAACAGCCCGTCTCTCACCCAGTACATGGTGCGCAAGACTCGCTGAGATTTAAGCGACTCGCTAACGTACAACCAGGACTTCGCGGACATTGTCCCGGGCCAGGAAGAACTTGATCGAAGCAAAATCGCGGAAGAGGTTTTCGATGTTGCGGTTATTGAACACACGCTGCAGGCGGAACTTGCTGGCGGGACTTCCCTTTTTTCCGTCGCCCCGGGCAATGTGCTGCATCTCCAGAACATCCCCACCCACGATGTGGTAGCGGTAGCAAGGTGCGTCCGGACCGGCTTCCTGAGTATGAAAAAAAGCCAGTAGCATGCCTCCGGGTTTAAGCAGCGACCATAAGCGTCCTATAACCGGTTTTACCAGGCTTTCGTCGAGATAGTCGGCGAGATTCCAGCACAGCACAACGTCGAACTGCGCTCCCGGATAAACCAGGTTTTCTTCGAGGAAGCGTTTGCTGTCGACCGCTGGTTTTCCTTCCTCGTCCTTGATCTGCAAAGAGGGATCGGTGGAAGAAATCAGCAAATCGTCGCTATAAATTTTGTGGCCGCGCTCGGTGCAGTAACGAATGTTGGCGGGAGAAGTCGATCCCAGATCAAGTATGCAAAGGGTTTCTTCTGATTCAAGCGACTTGATCAGCTGAGCAAGACTACTGGAGCGGCGCGTGAGCTTTGGGCCCTGAGCCGCCGGAACCTGTGTGGTGCTGTTGGAAGAACCAAATAATTTCATCAAGCTTTTTTTGCGATTAAATTACTTGCTTTCGTTCACGTTCGTTTTCGCGGCGGTTGTGGAGGCCCCGGCCGCGGAAGCGGAACTTGCGGCGACGGGCGCTCCAGTCGACGGAGCCGCTTTGGCGCCGTCGGTCTTTGCCATATCTTTTTGAATATCAACTTTGCCTTTAAAGAATGCGCCTTCTTCAATGGCGACGCGCTGGGTAGTAATGTCTCCCACGGCGATAGCGGACTTGGTTAGCTCTGCGCGCTCGGATGCGCGGATATTGCCATCGAGTTTTCCCTGCACGATCACGCCTTTGGCGTTCACGTTGGCACGAACCTGGCCGTGAGGGCCGATGATTAACCGGTTGCCGGCCAGTTCGATACTGCCTTCCACCTGACCATCCACGTAAAGGTCTTCGCTGCCAGAGAGTTCTCCTTTAATGATCACCGACTTCCCGATGTGCGCAAACTCTGCCGTCTTCGGCGTCTCCATGATTTCGGCCTCCTTGGCCATTTATCTATACGACGCACTGGAACTTCATTCACCCTGAGGTGACAAGGCCAGAAAAGCTGGTGGAGAAAACACTGCAAGCCTTCGCAAATGCCATTCCCGCTTGATCGAACTATATCCCACGACGATGACTGGGGCAACCGGCGAGGCGAAAGTTCACCGCTTAAACTCTTTCATTTTGCGGTTCCAGCTGCCCCTGGTTTAACCTGCGGGTTGAGACTGTAAAGACAACACCAGGGCCCTGGTTTTCGTCTAACCTAAGCAGGCTGACACTGAATCGAATGAACTCGATGTGGCAAAAAATCGCGGGGAGACTCTTCCTGCCGGCCCTGCTGTCGGTCTCACTGGTGCCGGCACTGGGCGGGAGCCCGACTGCGGAAAACCCTAACGAACTGGTCAAACGAGTCGTAGAGAACGAAGTAAAAAGTACCAATCAGGGGACGAAATACATGTTCCGCCAGCGGAAAGAAACTCCCAGCGGCTCACAGACCCGGGTGATGGTGGAAACGCGCGATGCCATGGTGGGCATGCTGGTGGCGAACAACGATCAGCCTTTGAGTCAGGAGGAACGGCGAGCCGAGTATGGCCGAATCGAGCGCTTTGTAAACGAACCTTCCGAGTTGGAGCGCAAGCGCAGACACGAACTGGAAAATGCCGAACGCGTCAATTCAATCCTGAAGGCATTACCGGAGGCGTTCCTGTACGAGTACGACGGGACCGAAACCGGCAAGCCGGGGCTGGGGAAGACCGGCCAACAATTGGTACGACTTAAGTTTCGTCCCAATCCCAAATACGAGCCGCCGACTCATGTCGAGCAGGTCTTGTTGGGGATGCAGGGAGTGTTATTACTCGATCCTCAGGCGAGGCACATCGCCAGGATCGATGGCACGCTATTTAAGGAAGTTGGGTTTGGTTGGGGCATCCTCGGGCACCTCGACCGCGGCGGCCACTTTCAGGTCGATCAGGTGGATGTGAGCAACGATAACTGGGTGATTGCGCGTATGGATCTGGCCTTTACCGGCAAAGTGCTGCTGTTCAAAAGCATTGATATCAAGTCAACCGAGATCTATAGCGACTTCCAGGCCGAGCCCCCGGATTTAACTTTTGCGCAGGGACTTCAGTTACTGAAACAGACAGTGAAGGCCGCGCCGGTCAGCCCATGAGTCCGGGCGCCAAAATCTAAAGTCTCAAATCATTGACCACTAAGGCCATGAAGGACCACCAAGGTTCAAGCGCTGAAGGTTTCTGTTTTTACCGTCAGTTTTTCGATCAGGTCTTCGCGAATGTGGTAACCGGTTCCGGGTTCGTCGCTTACTGCGATGATCCCTTGCGGGCTGACTCGGACTTCGGGTTCGATGATGTCTTCTCTCCAGTAACGCTTCGAAGCCGACACATCGCCGGGAAGGCGGAAATTCTGCAGCGTGGAGAGCGCGATATTGTGGGCGCGGCCTACGCCGGACTCCAGCATGCCACCGCACCACACCGGAATGTTGTGGTCCTGGCACACATCATGAACTTTACGCGCCTCGCTGAAGCCCCCTACCCGGCCCACTTTGATATTCACGATGCGGCAGGCTCCGGTCTCAACGGCAAAGGCGGCATCACGGGCGTGTCGGATCGATTCGTCAAGGCAGATGGCAGTATTCAGTTCGCGCTGCAAACGCGCGTGGTAGTAGATGTCGTCGCTCCATAGCGGCTGCTCGATCATGAGCAGCTTGAAACGGTCGAATTTGCGAAGGTGTTCGACCTCATCAAGCGTGTAGGCTGAATTCGCGTCGCAGCTCAGCAGAATATCCGGCCAGCGCGAACGAATCCGTTCCAACACGTTCAAGTCCCAGCCCGGCTTTACCTTGACCTTGATCCGTCGATAGCCCGCTGCCACTTCCGTCTCGACTTTTTCCATCAGTTGTTCGACGGAATCCTGTATTCCGATCGAAACTCCGCATTGAATCTCGCGAGTTGTACCGCCGAGCAACTTCCAAAGAGGTACGTTTCGTTGCCGGGCTTCGGAATCCCATGCGGCATTCTCAATCGCGGCTTTGGACATGGCGTGGCCCCGCACCTTTGCCATAAGCCCGGCAACCTCGTGGGCTGCGGACAAGGGACGGCCTATTACCGCCGGCGCCAGGTAATGCTTGATGGTGCACCAGGCCGAATCGATCCATTCCGAGCTGTAGAAAGGATCTTCACCGGCGACGCACTCTGCCCAACCGTTCACGCCGTCGCAGGCCGCTGTGAGCAGCAGGATGCGGCGGCTGTACAGGCGGCCGAAACTTGTCTCGAAAAAATGGACAAGCGGCATCTGAATTTCGCGTAGGGTTATAGTTTCAATTTTCATCAGATTTCAAGAAGAATAGTTCCAGCTTTCTTCCCAGCATCCCAACAGAAACTTCCCGGCCCCCTGTGAATCGCGCTCGTATCCCAACACTGCCAGACCATCCGAAAACGCCTGCAGAAAGTCTTTACGATTTCGTTCCTGAACTTCACGCGCCCGCTCCCGGCTGCCGGAAGAAGCCTTCCATTCGTACACTTCGGCGGGAACGGTGATCGTCTTCAAGGATACAAACTCCGGCCGGCCGGCCGCACGTAGCAAATTGGTCACCCGTTTCGACTTTAACCACCACTCCGCCACCAGCCGGTCGGAAGGCAGGCCGCCCTGCAGTGGCGAAGTGGTGATTCCGTACTGGTTGACGTGATAGCGTCGCGCAATTGCGCCCAGGCGTTCGATGTTCAAGTAAGCGTTCTTGATTTCCAAGGGGTCGAATGTCCATTCAATCAGCTCAAATCCTTGGGCCAGGGCATCGTCGCGTTGAAAGAGTTTGATTTTACGTCCCAATCCCGCGTTGCGATACTGGCTGCGAACCGCCAGCATCTGGGAATGAAGATACGAATGTCCTCCGCGATAACCTGGCAGCGACACGGCAAACGCGACTAGCTCTCCGCCGTCGAATGCGCCGATGACCTGGCCGCCGATTTTTTCGGCCACGACAAACACCCGCACGGGCACCAGTTCGGCATCGGCAAATTTCCACACTTCCTTCTGCAGATTTACACAAGCCAGCATTTCGTCCCGAGTATGACACTTGCGGATTTCCGTAACCGAGCCAGACGTCCCGCGGGTCATATCGCGTCGCGCTCGCGGTCAGGTCCATTCTCCCTCAGATGAAGCTTGGCCTGTTGCCACAACGACTCCAGTTCGCTGGTGGAGGCTTGATGCGGCGCCCGGCCTGACTGGCGAAGCTGTTCTTCGATCCAGTGAAACCTGCGCCTGAATTTTCGATTGGCCTTCCTCAGCGCCGACTCGGAATCGAGCGAAAGATAGCGCGCAATATTTACCAGAACGAAAAAAAGATCGCCCATTTCTTCTTCGAGATGATCGCGAAGGTCGGCGGGAATCTCCTGTCTGCCGGACCCGGCAATGCCGCGAGTATGGGGATGTGGACCCGGCGCGGGGAACTGATCAAGCGCCTGCTGCAATTCAGCGGTTTCTTCGCGCAGTTTGTCTACCAGTCCTTCAATATCCGGCCAGTCGAAGCCCACGCCGGCCGCACGTGAGCTGAGTTTGTGGGCCTGGGTCAAGGCGGGGAGCGCAGTGGAAATACCGGACAGGATTGAATCGGATTCTTTTGTCCGGGAGTTCGAGCGCTTCGCTTGTTTCTCTTTCTCTTCCGCCTTCAACGCTTCCCAGTTGCGCAGCACCTCAGCGGAAGTCTCGACCTTTACGTCCCCGAAAACATGGGGATGGCGATCAACCATTTTGGCGGAAAGACGATCCAGAACATCATCGATTGAAAAGCTGCCCTGATCTTTGCCCATCTGGGCATAAAACAATACCTGAAGCAGCAGATCGCCAAGTTCGCCGGGCAGTTCATTCCAGTCGCGATTGTCGATGGCTTCGAGGACTTCGTAGGTTTCCTCAAGCGTGTGGGGCGTGATGGAATCGAAGGTCTGCTCCTGGTCCCATGGACATCCGCCCGGGCCGCGCAACTGCGCAATGAGAGCGACTGCACGTTCGAAACGTTCTCCTGTTGTAAGCATGGGCTCAAACACTCTAAACGACGGACGCGCGGACGAGCAACGGAGGCGCAATTCAGACCGGCCAAGACCGTTTTGCGGAGGTTACCCTGCTGACCGATGTCATCTTTTCGTGATGTCCAAAGCAGGGCAGGATTTATCCTGATGGAGGTCGGGCGGGCTAACTCGATCCGTTGGTTTAATGGCTTACGCACCCCCAATCCGGCGTTCTCTCGAAGGTGAGCGCTTCCACGCCATCGTCATCGGCGGGGGCATCAACGGAGTCGCCATCGCGCGTGAATGCGCTCGCGCCGGTCGGCGCACCCTGCTGATCGAACAACACGACTTCGCGGCAGGCACCACCAGCCGGGCGACGCGCATCATTCACGGGGGTTTGCGCTATCTCGAGCACGGCGAACTTGGGCTGGTGCGAGAGTCGCTGCTGGAACGCCGGCGTTTGCTGCAGGAGCGCTCTCATCTGGTACATCCCATCCATTTTTTTCTGGCGCTCGATCGAAACAGCGGCCGCAGCGCGCTCGCAATCCGCGCGGGACTTTGGCTCTATCGTCACCTTGGCGGCAGGATACAAATGGAATCGAGCCCGAAAGAAAAGCAGAGGCTGGAAAGGCTGCTGGACTCCGGCCGGCAGTGGTCGATTTTCGATTATGAGGATGCGCAATGCGAGTTTCCCGAGCGGCTGGTCGCGGAATGGCTGGTCGAGGCGATGGAGGCGAAGGCGGTCGTGCGCAATCATTGCCAGGTCCTGGCCGTCGATGTGCGCCACCGGCGGGTAGTTGGAGTTCTGTTGCGGGATGAGCTCAGCGGGAAAGAAGAACGGGTCGAAGCCACCTGGATTGTGAACGCAACCGGGCCGTGGGCGGACCGGGTCTGCCAAAGGTCGCGAATACATACGCAGCATCCCATGCTGGGCGGGGTGCGCGGGTCGCACATCGTGCTGCCGCGATTTGCCGGGGCTCCGGAGGCGGCGGTGTACACGGAGGCGGTGGATAAGCGTCCAATTTTTGTTGTCCCGTGGAATGAACAGATATTGGTGGGTACGACGGAAGTGGCGGACGCAACCGATCCAGGCAAGGTGCAGGCCTCGCCACAGGAGATTGATTATCTGTTCCGCTCGCTGCTGAATCTGTTCCCAAAGGTCGAATTTCAGCAGGGAGATATTCGCTACGCCTTTGCCGGGGTCAGGCCTTTGCCGTTTGCACCGAAGGAAAACGCTTCGGCGGTGACTCGCAAACATTATCTCCACGATCATGCCGACGACGGTGCCGAGCACATGATTTCCGTAATCGGAGGCAAGCTGACCACCGCGGCCGAACTGGCCCGGCAGTGCGGGGCCAAAATTGGGGCGCAGCGCCAGACGGCGACGCGGGTCCCCATGGCTTCGGCGAAGAGCGTGGAACTTTTGCTGGATCAGTGGGTGATCGAGATCGGTAACGCGGGCGGGATCAGCGAGGCCACGGCCCGCGGCATTGTGGAATGGCATGGCAAGCGCGCGCTGGATATCTCCCGGATCGCAAAACGGGGGCCGGAGTTGCGGGCGCCTCTTTGTTCCCACAGCGAACACATTGTGGCCGAGGCGGTCGACGCCTTCGGAGCGGAATGCGCAGTCACACTCGGCGATGTACTTTTGCGCCGCGTGCCCGTAGCCCTGGGCGCGTGCTGGACTTCGGCCTGCAGCCGGGACGCGGCCGCCCGGGTCGCTACCGCTATGGGCTGGGACGATTCACAAGCGGGGGCCCAACTCGAAGCTTTCGAAATTGAACGCTCGACGTTCCTGAGCAAGCCGGCGCATGCACCCAGGCGTCTGGAAGCAGCTGCCGACTGAGAGCGGCGGCGCACTGTGATCGCATTCTCTAAAAAGGCGAACCGTCAGTCCCTGGAAAGGGGTAGAGTTAAGCTTGGAGTTGTTATATGCACAATTTAGCGCCTCAGCAGTTTCCAAAACGCCGCACCACGACCAGCCATCGGGCCCCGAACGTTGTCGATGAAAACCGGGACTGGGTGATCGCCGAGTGGCTTAAGCGAGTCAAGGCGAATCATGAATTGAGCCTGGTGAGTTTGTCTAAGACTGAACGCACGGACCACGTTCCCGATTTGCTGCAGCAGGTGATAGCGGAGGCGTGCGGGCACGGTGTGAGGCTGGATGACCGCCAGAAAGCCGCTGAACGTCATGGCACTCTGCGATTCCACCAGGGATACTCGGTTGCGATGCTGATCCTGGAGGCGCAAATTCTTCAACGTGTTATCGCCGAGTGCATACGGGACCACTTTCAGATCATCGATCTTGAGCATCTGATTCCCGACATCGCCAAAATATATGAGACCATCACCGAAGAACTAGGCGAGTCGTCGCGTGCCTACATGAAGCAATTCGAGTGGCATGGAGTATCGGCCGACCTGAGATCCCGACGCAAATAAGCGCGAAGGAATGATTGCTGTACGTCTCCGAATCGTTTGATTTTATTGAGGTTATAATCACGAACTATGACTGCAACTCTTCAAAGGATCAAGGAAGCCGAGCAGAAAATGATGGATGCGGGTGCAGCCTTCATGGACTACATCGAACGGACTCACAAACAGGGCGCGACCAGAGAAGAACACGATCGTTTAAATTTGGAGTTGACGGCAGCCAACGAACGCTTTTTGCAATTAGTCCAGGATTTTCGACCTTGATCTGAAAGTTTTGACGGGCCTCTGTTAACCGACTCACAATCAAGCTGCAATGGACATTTACGAGGAGATCGTGAAACTCCGCAAGGAGGGGCGTCGCGGGGCGGTGGCCACTATCGTCAATGTGCGCGGCTCGATTCCGTCGTTCAAGACCGCCAAAATGCTGGTTCGCGACGATGGCTCCATTGTAGGCACGATCGGGGGCGGCTGTGTGGAAGCCGAGATATGGCAGACGGCGCGAGAGGTGATGGAGAGCGAGAAGCCGCGCAATCTGACGTTCAATCTTAACCAGGACCCTAAATACGACACTGGCCTGGTCTGCGGTGGCGCCCTCGACATTTTTGTCGAACCGATCCTGCCCCCGTCATCACTTTATATTTTTGGCGCCGGGCACGTTTCCATCAACCTGTACAAGATCGCTCGCAGTACAGGATTTGAGGTGACAGTAATTGACGACCGGGAAACCTATGCTAACCGTGAGCGGTTCCCTGAAGCAAAAGAGATCATCGCGGAAGATTTTGCCCGAGCCATGGCCCGGATCGATCTGAACGAATCGGCCTACGTTGTGATCGTTACCCGCGGACACCGCGATGACATGCGGTTGTTGCGCTGGGCGGTTCAAACTCCGGCGCGGTATATCGGAATGATTGGATCGAAACGCAAGATCATCACCATTTTCGAAGAATTGACTAAACAGGGTCTCGCTCCGAAGTTGTTCGAACGCGTGCATGCGCCGGTTGGACTGGATATTGGGGCGATCACGCCGGAAGAGATTGCGGTGGCCATCACCGCGGAACTCATTGCGGCGCGCCGGCACGTTGAACGGGAGTTGCCGCATATGAGCTGGTTCCATTCCCGGAAGCTTGAGACGGGGGATGCCGAGGTCAGGCAACCTGGGGTTTTTGAGGACTCGTCAGAATAAGGCTGAATGGAGGCGAGAGCGCCCTCGCTCGTGCGGCAGCGTTCGACGGCAGGGGCAGCAGCCAGCTAAGATCGAGAACTTTCACAGTATCCATCCTGAGAAGGCAAGAGGGACGCACGAGCGAGGGCGCTCGCGCATACTTGTTTCATCGGCGGCCGGAAATCGTGCATTCGAACCCGAGCCACAAAAACCAGTTACTAGTTGTCAGTTCCCGGTTCTCAGTTTGGGCCCGCAGTGCCTTTGTCGTTTTCGGTGTTATCTTCTCCTCATGAGTCGGGCGCCTAGTTGGTGCGGAGTGATACTGGCGGCGGGTGAGTCGTCGCGCATGGGATCTGATAAGGCGCTGCTCCCCTGGCCTCCTGTGACCGACCGTGCGCCGTTTTCAGGCGCGACGTTTCTATCGTCTGCGATTCGGTCATTAAGTCTGGCGACTGACCAGGTGATAGTTGTTGTCGGCAACAACGAGCACCGGCTGGCGCCTGTGATCTATGCGGCCGGCGGCTCGTTGGTACGAAACCCGGCGCCGCAGAACGGTCAATTCAGTTCTCTGCGGGTGGGGATTCAGGAGGTGCTTAGACTCGGACGCGACGCCGCGATGATTACCCTGGTGGATCGTCCGCCGGCGACTGCAGCCGTGTTGTCGCAGCTCCGCGCCGCGTTTGAGGCTGCGGTTTCGGGAATCTGGGCTGTGGTTCCGGAGCACGATGGGCGGCACGGACATCCCTTCCTGGCTGGACGTGAAATGATTGAGGCATTCCTGCGGGCTCCGGAAGCGTCGAATGCGCGGGAAGTCGAACACCAGAACCAAGCACGGGTGCTGTACGTGGCGGTGGACGATCCCAATGTAATCATGAACGTGAACACGCCGGACGACTATGCAACCCTGGTAAATCCTCCATCGAGATGATCCCTTTCGCATGAATTTAGAAAGCTACCCAGCCAAAACGACTGAGTTTCTCCAATCGGTATTACAACTCAACCCCCGACTTGCGGTGTTCGACTGCGACGGCACGCTATGGTCAGGCGATGCCGGATACGGATTTTTCGAATGGGAACTGAACCGCGGCATCGTGTCCGACAAAGTGGTGAGTTGGGCCCGCGCGCGCTACACCGATTATTTGGCCGGCAAGGTCAGCGAAGATGACATGTGCGCTGAAATGGTGACCATCAATCGCGGATTGCCTGTGGAATCCGTAAAACAAGCGGCGGTCGAATTCTTTGCCGCGAAGATGGTGGACGGATTTTTCTTCGAGATGAAAGACCTGGTCTCCCGATTGCATGAAACCGGTTGCGAGGTGTGGGCGGTTTCTTCCACCAGCGAATGGGTGATTCAGGCAGGCATGAAGCATTTCGCAATTCCGCCTCAGCGGATACTTGCCGCAGCCGTTGTGGTTGAAGATGGCAAGGTAACCGACAACGTCATACGCGTACCCAGCGGGAAAGGCAAACCCAATGCGATTCGCGAGGTAATCGCGCGAACTCCCGACGTGGTTTTTGGGAATTCTGTGTGGGACGCCGACATGCTGGAAATTGCCAAGCAGCCGTTTGCGATTAATCCGACGGCCGAATTGCGGAAAATTGCTGCCGAGCGGCGGTGGCCGATTTACGAACCAATTGATGGTCCATAATTTCAGTTCTCAGTTCATAGTTCGTGGTTCTCAGTTAGTGCCGGGCCAGGGCTGCGGCCAGCGTGTCGATGGCCAGATGGCTGGCATGGATCGAAGCCGATGGCAGACCGCCCGTGGCTTGAACCAACTGCTCGCGGGTGAGCTGTCTGGCTTCTAAGATTGTCTTGTTTTTTACGAGTTCGGTCAGCAGCGAGGCGCAGGCCACGGCAGGGACACAGCCCTGGGCGAGAAATCGAATGTCTTCGATACGGTCGTCGCTGATTCGCAAAGTAAACTTCAGTACATCACCGCAGGCCGGATTCTCGATTTGCGCTTGAGTATCTGGATCGGGTACCAGCCCGGCGTTGCGCGGGTTCTGGAAGTGATCGAGGATCTGGACGGAATACATCGGGAAATTGTACGTCAGCTCTCTCAGGCAAGATCCGAGAAGGTAATTGGCGAATGAAACTGTACGATAGAAGTGGTGACGAGCGACCACACAGCGCGACGAGTAGCTTGCCTGCAGCCGAGCGCTACCGTAATTCTGGAAGCGATTGGGCAACTGGATCGGGTGGTTGCTTGTACCAAATATTGCGTCGACGTTTGCCCGCAAGTTGAGGGTGGAAGAGTGGTTGTCGCCGATTCGTGGACAGCCCAGAGCCGGCAAATCCTCGAAGCTGGGCCCGACCTGGTGATTGCCGCGGTTCCTTATCAGGAGAAAGCGGTGATCGAGATTCTGAAGGCGGGTATCCGCTTTCTGGGTCTCGCGCCAAAAACGCTGAACGACATCTATACCGACATCGCCACTATCGCGGGGTCCGTGGGCGCGTGCGATCAAGGTCAGGTTGTGATTGCCAATATGCAGGCTGAAATTGAGATGGTTCAGTCTCGGGTGCAAGGAAAACTGCGGCCTCTGGTTTTCTGCGAAGAGTGGGGCAAACCTCTGATTGCATCGCAACGCTGGGTAGCGGAGCTGGTTGAAGCCGCGGGAGGAACTTTTTCAGGCGAGCCCGGAGTTCAGGTTTCCGCGGAATCGGTGTTGGCTAGCGACCCACAAGTGGTGGTGGCGGCATGGTGCGGCGCTGGAGGCCGGGTACCTCTAGAGAAGATTATTCGTGACCGGGCCTGGCAGTCGATGCGTGCTGCCCGCGAGCGCAGAGTGTACTGCATCAACGATGAACTGTTGAACACGCCCGCCCCGACGCTGGTACGAGGCCTAAGGGCTTTAGCCGAGGCGATTCATCCTGGTTCTTTTCCACAATCCGAGGGGCTAAGATGTATTACCGATACGCGAGTCGGGGTCCACGCTTCCGGGCCTGAGTAATTCCGGATACTTATGTCTTCTTCTGCTCTGATATTCGCAGACGTGAGAAAAGAGATCGACCGCATCAGTCTGGCGGCCGGTTCGGTGGAAGATTTCATGTGGGAAACGGTCAAGCTGTTGCATGACCGCATGCTGAAATACAACTGGGTCGGTTTCTACATGATGGAGGACAAACCTTCCAGCGACGGCCAGCCGCGGATGCTGGCTCTGGGCCCATTTCAGGGAGCCATGACTCCGCATACGCGCATCCCGATGAATCAGGGCATTTGCGGGGCTGCTGCCACCACCGGTAAGACCATTGTGGTGGACGACGTAAACCTCGACAACCGTTACCTGGCCTGCTCAACCGAAACCAAATCCGAAATCGTGGTTCCCGTGTTTGTCCGCAACCGGGTGGTCGGCGAACTCGACGTTGACAGTCACTTCCCTGCTGCCTTCGGAGACGAAGACCGCAAGCTGGTGGAATACTGCGCGACTCTGGTTGGCAAACAGCTGGAAAAGTCTGCAGGATAAAGAGCGTGAAAGAGCAGGTAAGGGTTACGGGTCCCGATTCTCCTCGCCGTTCGCCGGTTGGCCACACAATGTCCGTCAAGCAGGTAGTGGCGGCGTTGATCTACAAAGGCGACCTCATTCTTGTGTGCCAGAGAACGCGCCATCAAACCATGCCGCTGAAGTGGGAGTTCCCCGGGGGCAAGATCGAAGAGGGGGAGCAGCCAAGGGATGCATTAAAGCGCGAACTGATGGAGGAACTGGGCATAGACGCCACCATCGGGAGTGAGGTAGCGCGTATCCGTCACGAGTACAACAATCGCTCCGCCGTAGAATTGCGTTTCTATGCAGTGCGGGAATTCAAGGGCGAAATCGAAAACAGGATTTTCAAAGACCTGCTCTGGGCGAAACCTTCGGAGTTGCCGTCGTTCGATTTCCTTGAAGCGGATTTGCAACTGGTGAAGGACCTGGCTGAAGGAAAGATCGTGTGATGATGTCATCCTGAACGGAACAGAGGACGAGCGAACGAAACAGAGGATGAGCATTTTGGAGTTTGACGTTATCGCAGTACAGGCGACTTTTTTGGAATTTGACGTCCTTCCTGAGACCGGCTTCAGCCGGGTGAAGGATCTGGCGTGAAGCAGAACAAATTCGCTGTGCTCCACGTTTAACTGAGTTCTACAACTGTCGAGGCCACTCATGTCATCTTCCCATTCAGTGGGGACGAAACCAGTTTCCGATGAGATACCTGCCGTCCCTTTGACCGTCGAAGGTTACAGCGTTTTGCATCAGATGATGCGGATTCGATGGAGCGCGTGGCGAAAATTAGCGGAGGCGGAGAAATCTGCGATCGTGGCTGAAGCTACCAGCGCCCTCGGAGAAATGGAACGGCGGCCCACAGGTCAGTCAGCATTGTTTTCTCTGTTGGGACACAAAGGCGACCTGATGTTTATTCATTTTCGGGAGTCTTTTGACGAATTGAATGCAGCCGAATTGCAGCTGGCGCGGCTGGGGCTGAGTGATTTTCTGGAGCCTTCAACTTCTTACCTGTCGATCATCGAACTGGGTCTTTACGAATCGACTATCAAGGCTTATCGGGATTTGCAGGATCGCGGCATTGAGGCGCATTCCGCGGACTGGAAGCGCGAAATTGCGGAAGTTCTGGCCCGGCAGAAAGAGGCGATGCGTCCGCGCTTGTTTCCGGAGTTGCCAAAGCATCGCTACGTTTCCTTTTACCCCATGGACAGGCGGCGGGGAGAGCTCAAGAACTGGTATGCACTGCCAATCGAAGAGCGAGCCCGGCAGATGAACGAGCATGGATTGATCGGGCGGCGCTACGCGGGAGAAGTTCGGCAGATTATCAGTGGCTCGATTGGATTCGACGACTGGGAGTGGGGAGTGGACTTGTTTGCGGATGATCCGCTGGTGTTCAAGAAACTTATTTACGAGATGCGATTTGATGAAGTGAGCGCGGTGTATGCGTTGTTTGGGCAGTTTTATCTGGGATTACGGTGTGCGGCGGGCGGTTTGGGCAAGCTGCTTGGCGGTGAATTGCCGGCGGCATAGGCCTAAAAGCTTTAACCGCAAAGCACGCGAAGTCTTCGCAAGGCGCGCAAAGGAAATGAACCCCTTCGAGCTGGACGCTTAATCTTTAGATTCACATCGGAGAACAAATGGCGATATTCGGCCTTATCGAATACAAGGATGCGAGTCCCGAAGTGCGGGCGGTTTACGACGACATTATGGCCACCCGCAAGACTGACTGGATCAATAATTTCTGGAAGGCGATTGCACACGATCCGGCGACTCTCAAACGAACCTGGGAGGATAGTAAACAGATCATGGCGCCCGGTGCGCTGGATGCCGTGACCAAAGAGATGCTTTATCTGGCGGTGAGCGTGAGCAATCAGTGCGATTACTGCATCGCGTCACATACGGCCGGAGCCCGGAAAAAAGGAATGACCGACGCCATGTTCAAAGAGTTGATGGCGGTTGTAGGTATGGCCAACGAAACCAACCGACTGGTCGCGGGATACCAGGTGGCAATTGATGAGCAGTTCAAAGTCTAGGAGGAGCGATGGCGCACGAACTTACCACATCCTATCTGAAAGATTCGCTCTCTCTATTCCGGTATTACAAGACCCTGGGCGAGCGTGCCATGGCGCAAGTGAGCGACGACGAGCTGATTGCGACTCTTGATGATGAGATGAATTCGATCGCCATCATCGTCAAGCACATGGTGGGGAACATGCGATCCCGCTGGATCGACTTTCTGGTCGCAGACGGAGAGAAACCTGACCGCAAACGTGATACTGAGTTCGAAAATCCGGCTGCAACACGAACGGAATTGATGCGCCGGTGGGAAGAAGGTTGGAATTACGTTTTCGCGGCGCTGGAGCCTCTGTCGGACGCGGACCTCGGCCGCACGGTAACCATTCGCGGGGAGCCGCACTCGGTCATGCAGGCAATCAACCGGCAGATTGCGCACTACGCTTATCACTGTGGGCAGATCGTATTTTTGGCGAAGCAGTTACGGTCTGGGCAGTGGCAGTCTCTTTCTGTGCCTCGAGGCAAATCGCAAGATTTCAATCAGGGCGTGGCAAGGAAGGAACTCAGTCAGCGCTGACCCGGCTCCATAGCTCGAGGTCAGGCGTCGGACTGCGGACCTCACGACTTTCGACTTCTGGATTTGACTGCGGTCTTATTCCTGCGTTTTGATTTTCGTTTTGCGGCTTGGCCGAATTTGTGTTCATGCACTTTCATGTCGGCCTTGCGGCCGCGGAAGGTTACACCTTCAGCTTCGAGACGAAAGCGTTGTTCGAAGGCATGGTCTCCACGAAGTTTAATCGCGCCTCCGGCTCCCAGAACACGTTGCCAGGGCAGTCCCAGGGAACCGCGCAGGGCTGCGACCACCTGACGGGCGGCTCCGGGAAATCCCGCCGCATTCGCGATTGCGCCATAGGTGGAAACTTTTCCACGAGGGATGGCGCGGATGGTGGCCCGTATTTTGTCACGCATGGCCGGCTTCGACGATGAAGTTGTTTTCATGGCAAACGCTTTTCAGTAGACTGCAGGCTTCACGCCAAATTCCTTCTCGCTACGACTCTTCAGAGTGCGATCCAGCCAATACGTATCAGCCACAGCGATCCCACCGAAATCAGGAGCCACAGAATCACGCCCAGCAACATCGGTCGGTGTCCAACTTTTTTAAGGGTCGCGATCGAGATGCTGGTGCCGATGAGATAGAGGGTAGCCGTAAGGCCGACTCTTGCTACCCTCGACAGCACATTGTAGGTGGGAGCGCCTGCGGGCAAGTAGGTGTTGCATACCGCAGCTAGGCAAAACAGGGCGATGAACCAGGGCCACTGAATCTTTGCCCTCGCATGCTTGATGAGAGCGGCCGCAATGGACATGGGAACGATCCACAGTGCCCGGGCCAGTTTGACCGTAGTGCCGATGGCCAGGGCTTCCGCACCATACTTGGCGGCGGCGCCGACCACCGAGCTGGTGTCGTGAATCGCAAGCGCAGCCCAAAGGCCGAATTGAGTCTGGCTGAGATGAAGTGCGGCGCCGATCGCGGGAAAGGTCAGCAGGGCAACGGAATTAAGAACAAAAATTGTGCCCAGCGAAACCGCCATCTGTTCGTCGCTGGCACCGGTGATGGGACCGACCGCAGCGATTGCGCTGCCGCCACAAATCGCGGTGCCGGTTGAGATCAGAAAAGCGGGAGTTCGATCCATGCGGAGCAGCGTGCCCAGAAACATACCCGCGACCATGGTGAAGCTGATGCCGAGGACGGTGTAGACAAATCCGCTGCGACCGGCGCGGATCACATCGTGCAGGTTCATTCCGAATCCGAGCCCGACCACCGATGCCTGCAGCAGGTAGCGGGAGAATTTTTTTGCGCTTCGGTCGAAGGGGTGAGGGAAAGTGAAACCAAAAACCAGGCCCAGAGCCAGGGCCAGTGGTGGCGAGACGAGTCCGCTGGCGGCGATCGCTAGGCCCAGGAGAAAAACGACTTTAGCGATCATGCTGGCGGGAGCGAGCTTAGACGTTGGAGCAAAAGATAACGTTCCCTGACCGGTCTCAGCGCCGTTGAGACGGCTCGTCGCTGGCTGGGCGAATTCTTATACTCTACACGCTGCATCCTTCACGGCCTGACGGCCATTTCGAATGACGTATTCATTTTTTCGAGTTACGCCGCGGCGCCTTTTGTAAACGAGTCGATGGCTTCCTGCTCGTTTTCGTAAACCTCGAAGACGGTAAGAAGCTTGGTTACCTGCAGCAGATCGCCAACCCGCTGGGTAAGGTTCACCAGTTTGACCGCGCCTCCGGCATTGTGTGCGGTGGTGTAAAGCGCCACCAGCGTGCCCAGGCCACCGCTATCGATGTAGCTGATGCCGCCCAGGTTCAAGATGAGGTTGCTGTTTTCGCCGACCAACTGTTTGATGGTATCGCGCAGCAAAGCTGACTCTTCGCCAAAAACGATCCGGCCATTGCAATCGACAATGGTCACTCCCTTTTGAACTCGCGTGCTAAGTTTCAATTGCATAAGGGCCCTCCTGGTCGGGCTTCAGCCGACCCAGCCCAAAAGCCTATTCCTTGGCCGCATTCTTCGCAAGGGAGATTTGGCGGGGACCGGGTTTCGGTGCAGGAACGGCGGGATTGGAAGTTTGATAAGCGACGGCGGAGGAACAAACGATGCCGAGGAGAATCCGCCGACTTCAAAACCATCACGTATAATTACGTAATTCCGCTCATCATGAGTTATCAAGTCTTAGCCCGTAAATACCGTCCACAGAAGTTTTCCGAGGTAATCGGCCAGGAACACGTTACCCGCACCCTTAAAAACGCTCTGGAACAGGGACGGACCGCCCACGGATACATTTTTAGCGGACATCGTGGTATCGGCAAGACGACCATAGCCCGTATTTTGGCAATGGCGCTGAACTGCCGCTCGTCGGACAAGCCGGTGACGGAGCCTTGCGGCATTTGTGAATCCTGTACCGAAATTCGGGCCGGAAATTCAACGGACGTAATCGAAATCGATGCCGCCACCAATCGCGGGATCGACGAAATCCGTGAGCTGCGCGAGGGTACGCGCTACCGGCCGGCGCGCGACCGATTCAAGATTTACATTCTGGATGAGGCCCACCAGATTACCGATGCGGCCTTCAACGCTTTGCTGAAAACGTTGGAGGAGCCTCCGGGACATGTCGTATTCATGCTGGCCACGACTCAACCCGAAGACATTCCACAGACCATCCGGTCACGCTGCCAGCATTTCAGTTTTCGCGCCGTGGGGTTTGCGGAAATCCTGAACCAGCTGAAAGACCTTGCCGGACGGGAAAATATCGAGGCCGATGAAGACGCGCTGGCGCTGCTGGCGGAAGCTGGTGACGGCTCGATGCGGGACGCGCTTTCGATCCTCGATCAGGCCATTGCGTCATCCACGGAGCGCTTGACCGCCGATCAGGTACGCAATCTGGTAGGCGCCGCGCCCTCAGGCGTGCTGGAAGATGTGATGCAGGCAGTGGCCCAAGGGTCGAGCGAAACCGTTTTACGGCTTGTGGACAAATTGATTGGTGAAGGCCACAGCCCCACCCATTTTGCCCGGCAGATGGTTCGCTTTCTGCGCAACGCCGTGGTCGCCCGGGTAGCCGGAGCGGACTCTTCCCTGCTGCAGATTTCGAGTGACGAGCGCCTGCGGGTAGCTCGGATCGCCGAGCTTTTTGAAGAAGAAGATCTGGCGCGGCATCTGCAGATCATGCTGCGTACTCACGCAGAATTAGGCTATCGCCAGGAACAGCGCTTTCACCTGGAGCTGGGCCTGCTGAAAATGGCACACGCACAACGACTGCTTCCTATTGAGCAGCTGCTGAGCGATTCGGTTGGCACTGTCGCTCCGCGCGCGGCCGGCAGGCCTTCGGTGGTTCCGGACATCCGGAGGGTTGAGGCTTCGCCCATCAGCCGCTCGCCCAATATTTCTCCCTTCGCGGCGGATTCGGCACGCAAGGGCGGATCGAAACCGGAGCTCTCGGTGGAAAGCACTCCACAATCGGGTTCGCACAGCGCGATGGGAGGAACGACCGCCAGCGTGGTGATGGGATCGGCAGCCCCGGTGGCGGTCATGCAGCCAACTACCAGTCTGCCAGGTATCGATCAATCGTCCCCGGAGACAGCTCCCAAGATATCAATTGCCCGGGAAGCAGGACCGCAAGAACAGCCGGTTGAACTGCGAGATGCCGTGCTGAACGCGTTGAGCGGCGCCGGCCACCGCATCCTGATAAACATGCTGGAAACAGCGGAGTGGCAAGTCGAGGGCAATGAACTGGTGATCAAAGTCGCATCGTCAGCAACCGTGATCGAGATGTCACTGGGGCCCGACGCAAAAAGGCTGATGATAGCGACCGCCAGTGGAGTGTTGGGACGTCCGGTGAAGTTGAGGGCAGTGCCGGGTGGCGTGGCGCAACCTGCGGCGCGGCCGGTGTCAACAAATGGGGGCGGGCGGGGGCGGGCGGAACAAGATCCTGTGGTCCGCCGCATGAAGGAAAAGTTCGGTGCGGAAATTCGAACCATCATCGATTACAAGCAAAAGCGGTAACAGGCGCGGGCGTACCGGGAGAGTGTGACCATGGACGGATTCAACCTGCAGGAATTAATGTCGCAGGCCAAACAGCAGTACGAAACCCTGCAGAAGAAAATGCAGGAGACGGTTGTGGAAGCTTCGTCCGGCGGCGGGACGGTGACCGTAAAGATGGACGGCAGCAAGCAGGTGCTGGAACTGAAAATCGATCCCGAAGCGGTGAAAGCCGACGATCTGGAGATGTTGCAGGATCTGATCACCGCCGCCATCAATGGCGCGGGCCGAAAAGTCGATGAAGCCATGCAGTCTACGATGGGCGGGATGCTGGGGGGAATGGGAATTCCGGGAATGTAAGTAATTGAAAATCTACGGATTATGGATTTTAGGATTTGAAACCAGGAGCTACCGGGACACCCCGAAATTCTTTCCTGATTGGAAATCATGTCTAAATTTGCAGAGCCGATGGCGCGACTGATCGATTCGCTGAAAAAATTGCCGGGCATCGGCAGCAAGAGCGCGCAACGGCTTGCGTTTCATATCCTGCGTGCCTCTGATGAAGATGCCGAAGGACTGGCGGCGGCGGTACGCGATGTAAAAGCCAACCTGCGGCTGTGCTCGATCTGCAACAACATTACAGACATCGATCCCTGCGTGTACTGCAGCAGCGCCACGCGAAATTTGCGCATGGTCTGTGTGGTGGAAGAGCCGACCAACATCAATGCGATTGAGAAGACCCGCCACTTTAATGGCGTTTACCACGTGCTGCACGGTTCCATCTCTCCGCTGCACGGGATTGGTCCGGACCAGCTGCGGATCTCGAACCTGATGCGGCGGGTCGATGCTGGCGAGGTGGACGAAGTGATCCTGGCAACCAATCCCACCATCGAAGGCGAAGCGACGGCGACATACCTTTCCGGGCAATTGCGACGTACGGGACTGAAGGTGACGCGAATTGCCATGGGAATTCCGGTGGGCAGCGACATTGAATACGCGGATGAGATTACGATGTTGAAGTCGATGGAGGGGCGCCGCGAACTTTAGCAACGCCTGCTGTTTTCCCTCTTGGGCAAACCTTTTCCCTCGCCCCGAAGCATGAGACAGTCCCCTCCGAATCAAATCTTCACATGCTGTTTATTATCAATAGTTTAAGACTATCCATTGATTGACGGATCAAGACCAGCCGTGGCATCGGAAGTGCAATAGGTAAAGCATGCATCACCCGTCTCCGTCTCCGTTCAAGTTTTTCTGGCACAGGATGCAGTGACATTTCTGGTCAAACTGATCGGAAAATGCTTGTTGCCAGTTTGCGCCGTGTAGTGATGTAACCGCATCTCGACTCGACGCCACTCGAAACCGGGCCCAACCAGCCCGGTTTTGTTTTTTGTGCCAGCCGCGGTGGTGTGAGCACGCCATCCCAGGCAACGGTTCGACTTCTTGGATTGACTCAGGTCAGGTTGTCTGTGGTGAGGGATCTGCGCTGGCAGGTTCGAGGAAATAGTTCCGTTCTTCCTGAGTCGGCTCGATGCCTGTGGGCCAGGCACCGCCATTGTATTGCTGCATTCGATTTTTCCACTTGAGGAATTCGGTAATGGTCTGGGGCTCGATGCGAATTTCTACCCGGCGCAGACTGGCGAGAAGCAGATTCATCTCGTAGGCCAGGCCCGAGGGAGTGCGAAGATCGCGCGCGGAGCGGCGCACCATTTCGACTTTTCGTTTGCAAAGTTCCAACAGACCCCAGCCTGCCGGCAATTCTTTCGCTTGCAACAATCCCTGGGGAGCGAGATAGAACCGTTCGCATCCCAGGCCAAGTTCCTGTTTCAGCCGGAACGGCTTATCCCGGTCGGCCAGAAAATCGGAGCGGGATATTTTGCATTCAACCAGAACCGAATGCGAAGCGCGTTTCCACCCGATGGCATCGGGCATTTCTCCGCTGATACAAGCCTGCTCGGAGAGGACCACCCCACAGCGGTAGGCGCGCAGCCACTCCACCGCTTTTTCCACCATTTGCTGATGAGTCATTGTGTATCTGTACCCGGTAGACGATCGGGATGGAAGTGACTGAGTAGCTTCGCTGCCCTTTTCCCAGCAGCTAACTTTTGTAATCTCGGCTCCATTGGCAAGTCAGCGGACCCAGGGTGTCAATTGATCTTTAGGAGAAGATGCTAGCGCGCTGCGAACACTGCCTGCTCCAGTTGATCAGTCGTCGGTTGGTCGAGGCTCTCGGTGACCAGGACAGTGTCGCCTTTGGCTTCGATGACGACGGTGCCGTCTTCGGTCAGCCAGACACGCTTGCCGTTCAGATGATCCGGCGCTTCGCTCTTGATCGCCGGCTCGTTGTCCTTGCCGTTCTCGGGTACGTCACGCACGTGCGTGTAACGTTTGCTGAGAGCGGAGGCGTAGATGGCCGCGAAATTTGCCGCCTTCTCCGGATTCGACCAGCGTGACGCATAAAGTAAGCCTAATGCCCCGTTGGCATCGCCTTTCGGACGCACCGCGCAGTAATATCCGCCACGCCAGTGCGGATACATCTTGTTCGAAATCTCCGGTCCCGCGTACTGGTCGACCAGTATGGCCACGTCAAACTCGCCGACCGCTCCCACATCGAAGCGATCGTAATTTTTGAAGACCTGGCGCAAATCGGGGACAGTCATCGGCGGCAAATGTTCGCCCGTCAGATAAGTCTGCGGCTCCATGATTTGCCGGGTTGTGAGCGGAGGATTTTTAAAGAGATCGGCGAATGCTTTTTCCTTGCCTCCCTTGACCAGGAGGTTAGCGATAAAGTCAATGCCGTAGCGGTAAGGAAAAGTGAGCGCTTCCTTCATGTAAATCGGGGCGTTGTGAAACTGCACCGAGTCGGCGGTGCCGACCAGCATGCCGTCTTTCAGAGACTGAACCATTTGCGGCGAATCTTTTAGCGACAACCCCATCGGTTCGAGCATGTAATCGACCAGCACCGCCATGGCCTGGCCTTCGACGACAGCCTGGCGGGTGGTGCTGACCTCATCATTCTCGATGTCCTGCGCCGTGATTTCCTTTTTCCTTACCAGGTCGCTGTCGACCGGCTTCATGTACTGCTCAAGATTGAAGGATTGATCTTGCAGCGCGTGAGTCAGCTCATGGGCAAGCACCGGCTTTTGTTGTTCCGCGTTCACCCACTCTAAAAGGTTCACCGTGCGCGTCTTGGGATCGTAATATCCGGCTACCTGTTCCTTCAGCAACGCCACGAGGAATGTCCCCAGATCGAAATCACGGGGCAACAGCCCGAACTTTTTCAGCACCAACTCGGAACGGCGCAAACGCCTGGCATCTTCATCTTCGCTGGTGTGCTTAACCACATACGATTCCACTTCATCACGGCTTACCAGCCGGCGCTTGACCTCGTGCTTGATGGGTAACAACGTGTCCTTGCTGGCGAAACCGAGAATCTCGTCGACCGAGCGAAACAGCTTTTCCGCTTCCGCCGGTGAGATCTTCTGCTCTTCGGTGGTGGCGGACGCGGCCGGGCTGGTCTGTTTGCTCTCCGGCGATCCGGCCTGGGCCCCGGCGATAGCCACGAAAAGCAGCAGGAAAAAAGCCAGTTTGAATATTTCACCTGGAAGCTTCTTGCGTTTGGTTCGCGGATTAATCATCTGGTAAGAGTTTATACTTTTCGGATGAGCGTCAATCTATGGACCTCACCAGAGCATGCTTTGGGGTATCTTGGCCGCGCTGATTCCATTCCCCACCGCACCGAAGGCGAAGCGACCCTGATGGAATTCATTCCACCAACCGCAAAACGCATTCTTGATCTTGGCACGGGCGACGGACGCTTGCTGGCCCTGGTCAAACTTGTGCATCCCAACGCCACTGCTGTGGCGCTCGATTTTTCTGCCACCATGCTGGAGGCTGCGCACCAGAGATTCGCCAGCGATCGCTCGGTCACAGTGGTGCAGCACAACCTTGAAGGGTCGTTGCCCGATTTAGGAGAGTTTGACGTCGTGGTTTCGAGCTTTGCGATTCATCACCTGATTCATGAACGCAAGCGCGCGCTCTATGCCGAGGTTTATGCCTGCCTGCACCCGGGAGGCGTTTTCTGCAATCTCGAGCATGTGGCTTCGGTCACGCCAGAATTGCACGAAAACTTTCTGCACCGCATTGGCTACACAGTCGAAACTGAGGACGCCTCCAACAAGTTGCTGGATGTTGAAACGCAACTGCAATGGCTGCGTGAAATCGGATTCACCCAAGTGGACTGTCATTGGAAATGGCGCGAGCTGGCATTGCTGGCTGGAACCCGTTAACACTGCTCATGCTGTCACTCTGTTCACGATCCACTCGCCTACTTCGCGCGTTCCCAACTTTCCGCCGAGGTCCTGCGTGGTTTTCTTTTGCTGAACTGCCTCGAGCACCGCGCTTTCGATCTTTTCAGCTTGAGCATTCAATCCCAGGTGAGCGAGCATCATTGCTGCCGTGAGGATTGAACCCATAGGATTGGCGAGATTTTTTCCGGCGAGAGGCGGTGCGGAGCCGTGCACCGGTTCGAACATCGACGTTTTGCCGGGGTGAATGTTGCCGCTGGCGGCCATGCCCAGCCCGCCCTGCAGTCCGGCGGCGAGGTCGGTGATGATGTCGCCGAACATATTGTTGGTGACGATCACGTCAAACTGGCGCGGATCGCGGACCATCTGCGTGCACAGCGCATCCACGTACATGTGGGCGGGAGTGATCTGGGGATACTCGCGGCTTACTTCTTTAAACACGCGTTGCCACAACCCACCAGCGTGAGTCATTGCGTTCGATTTGTCGCACATGAGAACGCTCTTGCGCGCGGTGCCGTCCGAGTGTTTATGACGCTCGCAATACTCAAAAGCGTATCGAATAACCCGCTCCACACCTTTTCGCGTGTTGATGTCTTCCTGTATCGCGACCTCATCGGCTGTGCCCATTTTGAAAACGCCGCCGGCATCCCCATAAACGCCTTCGGTATTTTCACGCACGACGACGAAATCGATGTCTTTCGGTTCTACAGACTTCAGCGGGCAAAGCGAGGCATCGAGCAGGCGCACCGGGCGGACATTGGCGTAGAGGTCCATCTTAAAACGCATTCCCAGCAGGATTTCCTTGGCATGGATATTCGTAGCCACTCTGGGGTCGCCGAAGGCGCCCAGCAGGATGGTGTCAAAATCGCGCTCCAGCAGGGCAAAGCCGTCGGGTGGAACGGTGACGCCATCCGCGAGATAGCGGTTAGCGCTCCAATCGAATTGCGTTAGTTCGACATCGACGCCGGAAGCCTCGATGACATTTACTGCCTGGAGGATGACCTCGGGGCCGATGCCGTCCCCGGGAATCACTGCGATGCGCTTTTTTTGGCTCACGGGTTGGAAGACTATCAACTCGGGATGCGGTTGTCATTTTTGAAACAGCTTCTGCGCGGGCACTAGCTCTGCAAAATGCACCCGCCAGCCCGGCTTGCGGCGCCCGCACAACCTGATCACTCCGCTATAATCAGTGAAGAGAAGATGATTACGATGTCGCAAGGTAATAGTTCGAGCGGGTCTACGGTTCCGGCTGCCGCAGTCGAGGCCAGTACGGTCACGCGAGACGTTGTTCCAGAGCAAAATTCGCGATCCCAGACTCCGCAACCTGAGATTTCGGATCCTGTGCGCTCGGAATTCCACGCTCTTTTAGACGCCTGCGGGGTGTACGACCTCGGAACACGGGCCAAGATATCGTTAACGGGCAACGATCGCGTTCGCTGGCTGAATGGCATGGTCACCAACAATATTCGCGACCTGCAACCAGGCCACGGAGTGTACGCTTTTCTGCTCAATCCGCAGGGCCATATTCTGGGGGACTTATATGCCTATAATCGCGGAGAATCTCTGGTCGTCGATACCGACGGCTCACAGGCGGAGAGGATTCTCGCCGTCTTCGACCGTTACATCATCATGGATGATGTTGAGGTTACAAACATCGGCGAAGAGCTCAGGGCGATCGGAATTACGGGACCGAAGTCTTCAGAAGTACTGCGCTCCGCTGGATTCGAATTCGCAGATCTCCAGCCGCTGCAATTTGTCGATTTAGCCTGGCAAGAGAAAACGGTGACGCTGGTTCGTGGCGACAACCCTCGGGTTCAATCTTTTGAGTTGTGGGTGGCTCCGCGCATTTCCGAGAATGTCTTTCACGCTCTGGAACAGGCCGGCGCCAAACCAATTGGAGAAGCGGCACTGGAGTTGCTCCGAATCGCCGCCGGAATTCCCAGGTACGGAATTGACATTCGCGAGCGCGATTTGCCGCAGGAAACTGAGCAGGAACGTGCCCTGAATTTTTCCAAGGGCTGCTACGTCGGCCAGGAAATTGTGGAGCGTATCCGTTCGCGCGGACAGGTTCGCCGCAAATTCACCGGCTTCGAGGTTGAGGGCGAGCTGCCCGCGCCGGGCACCAAACTTCAAATGGATGGGAAAGACTTGGGCGAAATCACCAGTTCGGCCTCACTTCCCTCAATCGATGGTGGCGAACGGCGAGTGGCGCTGGGCTACATCCGGCGCGAGGTTGCGACTCCCGGCAAGCAGGTCTCCGCCGGCGGGGGAACGGCCAGCGTTTCCAATGTGCCGTTCGCAGAAGTATTTAGATAATCGAAGGAACGAAATCATGCCTGAAAAAAAACAAGAAAGCTTTACCGTGACCGACCGGAGACTGTTTACCTCAGACGGTGAGCCTCGGCGGGAAACCAGTGAAGAGGAAGTGACGACCTCAAAACCGGAACCCCCCCGGCGCCAGCACCCGAAATCAAAGCTCAGACGCCCGTAACTGAAGCTCCCGCTGCCTCGAGTGCATCCTCGCTGGATCCTTCTGTACCTCCGGCTCCGACCGCGGCCGAACAGAAGGAACAGGCCGACGCCTATCGCAAGTCGGCCAAAGAACTGGACACCCGGGTTGAACTCAGCGGCCATTCCGCGAAGGAAATGGAGATGACCTTCGAGCGCTTCATGGCCTCGCTGTACATGACCGCCATGCTGCAACTGGGATTGATGCAGGAAGAACGAGGACAGCCTCGGATCGATCTGCTGGGGGCGCGTCAAACCGTCGACACGTTGAGCCTGCTGGCAGAAAAGACGAAGGGGAATCTGACTCCGGTTGAAGAGAACTTCCTGCAAAATTGTCTCTACGAACTGCGCATGGCCTACGTGGAAGTCACGAACGCGCTGGCTCGTCCGCCGCTGGCAACCGGCACTAACCCCACACAACGATGAAAGCGGTATTGACGGTGTTGGGCAGCGGCACCTCGATGGGAGTGCCGACCATAGGCTGCGATTGCGCTGTCTGCCACTCCCCGGATCCGCATGACCGCCGGACCCGGCCCTCGGTGTTGATCGGGTTCGGTGGACGAAATGTGCTGATCGATACCACTCCGGATTTTCGGGAGCAGGCCATCCGGGAAAATATTCGCAGTCTGGATGCGGTCTTCTACACTCACGCCCACGCCGACCATATTCTTGGCATCGATGATCTCAGGCCTTTGAGCTTTCGCCACAAGCCAGGGCGCCTGCCGCTGTATGGGCGTCCCGATGTGACGGCCTTCATCGGCAACATGTTTCGCTATATTTTTGACGCAAATTACAAATTTGGCGGGTTGCCGCAGGTGGAACTTAAACCGATCGAGGCCCCGGTGGATCTGTTCGGCGCGCGCTTTGAGCCGGTGACGGTCATCCACGGTGAAACAGAGATTTACGGGTACCGGTTTGGCTCGGCGGCTTATTTGACGGATCACAGCGTGGTTCCGGAAGCGTCTTTCCACCAGCTGCAGAATCTTGACATTCTTTTTCTCGATGCGTTGCGGCATAAACCCCATCCCACACATTCGACGGTCGAAAATTCGCTGCGCATCGTGGAAAGGGTAAAACCGAAGCGCGCGTTCTTCACGCACATTTGCCACGATCTGCCGCATGAAGAGACAAACGCCTCTTTGCCGCCGAATGTGCGGCTCTCGTATGACGGGATGAAACTGGAGTTTGAAATTTAGGAGAAAAAAGGCTTACCGCAAAGGTAGCGAAGGATTCCGCAAAGTTCGCAAAGAGACAACCTATGACGGTTTGATTACTTTTCGCTTTACACAATGCAGGTTTTTCACAAACTCGAAGATGTTCCCTCGGGGTTCGGGCCGACGCTGGTGAGCATTGGCAACTTTGACGGAGTGCACCGCGCGCATGCTTGTGTACTGGCGGAGATTGTCAGTCGGGCGCGGCAGCAGGGAGCCAAGTCGATGGCGGTGACGTTTGAGCCGCATCCGGTGCGGATTCTTCGGCCCGATTCCGAGCTCAAGCTGATCACACCCACGCCCGAAAAACTACGGCTGCTCGAAGCCAGCGGGTTGGATGCGGTCCTGCTTCTGCCTTTCGGGCGCGACGTTTCGCTGATGACTCCTCGACAGTTTGCGGAAGACATTCTGAAAACGCAATTACACGCCCGCGAAGTTCACGAGGGGTATAACTTTCATTTCGGACACAAGGCGGCGGGGAATGTGAGCATGCTGGCCGAATTCGGCCGGGAGATGGGTTTTGAAGTCAAAGTTTATCCCGAGATGAAGGTTCGAGGTGAAGCAGTCTCCAGCAGCTGCATCCGCAGGCTTCTGGGCGAAGGACGCATCAGCCGGGCCCGGCATCTGCTCGGACATCCGTTCAGCATGCTCTCTACTCCGGGGCGAGGGCGGGGCTACGGTTCCAAGTACACGGTCCCCACCATTAACCTAAGCCGGTATGAGGAGTTAGTGCCCAAGGATGGTGTATACATCACTCGAACCCGGGTGGCCGCGGAGTGTTTCGACTCAGTGACGAATGTGGGCGGGCGTCCCACATTCGGGGCGGAATCATTCGCGGTTG
This sequence comes from Terriglobia bacterium, assembly GCA_963733545.1. Lineage (GTDB taxonomy): Bacteria > Acidobacteriota > Terriglobia > Terriglobales > Acidobacteriaceae > JAIQFF01. The sequence continues at coordinate 161,789 of CAVTDQ010000006.1, read as the reverse complement.
AAACCCACCTCTTAAACTTTCATCCCATTGAATTGGGGCCGGAAACTGAAGTCGAGATTCATTTTTTACAGCGCCTGCGCGATGAGATCAAGTTCCCTTCGGTGGAAGCGCTGCGCGAGCAAATCGGCCGCGATGTGCACAAAGCCCGGCGATACTTTCATTTTTTAAAACCCGAATAGCATCACCAAGTTGCTAATTCCCCCCTGACAGTTAACAATCCCTGCGATGGCAACCAGCCCGAGCTTCGCTTTTTCCCAGATCACTTCCGCACAGAGACGAACGTTGGTGGCTGCGGCACTGGGATGGATGCTCGATGCGTTCGACGCCATGCTCTACGCGCTGGTGCTGGCGCACGTGATGCGCGACTTCGGCATGTCGAAGGGGACGGCCGGTTTGCTGAACAGTCTGACTCTGCTGGCTTCCGGCATCGGTGGCGTTGCCTTCGGATTTATTGCCGACCGTCTCGGCCGAAAGCGCGCCTTGATGCTGAGCATTCTCACCTACTCTGTCTGTTCCTTCGCGTCCGGATTGGCTACTTCGGTGCTTATGCTGGCAATTTTCCGCTTCATACTGGGCTTGGGGATGGGCGGGGAGTGGAACACAGGGGCGACCCTGGTGGCGGAAACCTGGCCCACCGAATTGCGAGCCAAAGCTATTTCCATCGTGCAAAGCTCATGGGCGATCGGTTACGCGCTGGCCGCTTTCACAGTGGGAATGGTTTTGCACTACGCGGATTGGCGGATGGCTTTCTTCGTCGGCATTCTCCCCGCGCTGGTCGTTCTGTGGATCCGGCGCAGCGTACCCGAGTCGGAAATGTGGCGGCAGCGCAGACACGAACAGATCGATGGATACAGTAAATCCACGAATATCGAGACGAAATTCTCTACGCTTTTCCAGGCGCCTTATCTGAAAAATACTCTGGCTCTGCTGTTTATGAATTTCTTTGGAATGTTCGCGTGGTGGGGACTGTTCACCTGGATTCCGCCTTATTTGTCGTTGCCAGTCGATCGTGGAGGGCGCGGCTTCGGCGTCATGGGAACCACGACCTTGCTGGTGGTCCTGAATCTGGCGGGAATGTTTCCCGGCTACGCCAGTTTCGGATGGGTTGCGGATTATCTGGGGCGGCGCAAATCGGTTTTGTTATACACATTTATCGCGGCAGTGATCGTGCCGTTTTACGCCACGGCCAGGACGCCGTGGGTGCTCATGGTATTGGGAACCATGCTGGCATTTTTCGGGACTGGATTTTTCTCCGGCTCCGGAATCATCGGCAGTGAAATTTTTCCCACCAGTGTCCGGGCGCGCGGCCTGGGCCTGACCTATAACGGAGCTCGGGCCATGAGTTCGATTGCACCGTTTGTGATCGGCTACGTTGGTCAGCTGAAGGGGTTGAGCTGGGCCTTTTATCTATGCGGATTTTCGTTTCTGGTGGCGTGCATGGTTGCCACCCAATTGCCCGAGACCCGGGGGAAACAGCTGGCGTAGGACGCTGAACGCGGTAGTAAAATCTTTTCGCAGTGCCGCGGCAAGGAGGTTGAAAGTGCGGGGGAACCCGGTTTTCTCAACAATCGCATTTTTAATGCTTCTGAGCGCCTCTCTTTGTGCCGACTGCATTCAGAACCATGACCTTCGCTCCGACAAGAACTCCGGCCTTCTGATCGTCGATCTGATCGTGAAAGGCACCCAATCCCTGAGCTCCGACGAACTTACTTCCATAACCAGCGGAATGATCGGCTCCTGTTTCGACGACAACTCCGACGAGCTTGAAGAGCGGATCCGGGCCCTGTTTCAGGACCGAGGTTATTTTCAGGTGGTCCTGAATATCCTTCACGTCAAGCCGATTGACCCGATTGCCGTTCCCAAGCCGGTGCTTCTGGAAGCGGAGATCACGGAGGGGCTGCGATACCGCGTGGGGGAAATCGCATTCACCGGCAACAACGCTTTCGCCGCAGCCGAACTCGCAGCAAAGTTTCCGATGAAAAAGGGCAATTTGTTTACCCGAAACAAAGTTGCCAGCGGTCTCGAGAATCTTCGCAAACTTTATCTCACCAGTGGATTTATCGACTTTTGGTCCGTGCCTGAGACCACGAGCCGCTCCGATGCCACCATCGCCTTGACGATCGAAGTCACGGAGGGCCGGCAGTACCACATGGGCAAAGTTGAAATACTCGCCAAAAAAGAAATAGCTGAACGGCTTCTAACAGCCTGGGAACTTCCTGCAGGCGCGGTGTTCGACGGAACCTACGTCGAAAAATATCTGGATAAGAATCGGGCTTTGCTGCCTGATGAATTCCAGGCGCAACACGTGCTGCTGCTGCGGAATTGTGATGATTCTACGGTCGACGTGAACTTGCCGATTGATGCGACAGAGGCGCGGTCGCAAACCCTACCCACTGTCGAAACCTGCGAGGCACACGAGCAAAGTCCGAAGTAGCTGACGCACTGCCCTCAGCCTCCGCTTAGCGGTTCTAGTCTTCGCCGGCGGCGGTATGCAGAACGCGGAGTTTGGAATCTTTCCCGATCGCATAGTGCGGACGGCCCTGGGGCGGAAGCGCTGCGGCAACTATGGCGACACCGGAGATCTTGGTTTCCGGTCGTCCCTTTGAAGTTGCGGCGCGCGACCAGGCGCCTCCTGCGCCTTTGGTCCGGTCGGGAATAGCATCCATGAAAGAACGTATCCAGCGATGGACGTTATGATCTTTGACGATCTGACGCAGCAGGCGCATCCGGCTGCGCTTCTCTTCCGCGCTCATGTGGGCAGCCTGATAGATGGCTTGAGCCACCTCGGCAAAATCATTGGGATTGACCAAAATTGCGCCGGAGCGCAGTTCCGAGCCGGCGCCGGCAAACTCGCTGACGATCAGAACGCCACGCTCGTCAATCTGTGCCGCGCAGAATTCTTTGGCCACCAGGTTCATGCCGTCTTTTAGCGGGGTCACCAGACCAATGTCCGCAGCTCGATAGTAAGCTAGCAATTCGTCGCGTCCCAGATTGCGATGGATGTAGTGAACCGGCACCCATCCCGGCTCAGTGAATTCTCCATTGATTTCGCTGACCAGCAGCTCCACTTCCCGGCGCAGGTGCTTGTAGTTAGGAATGTCCTCGCGGCTGGGAACCACGATCTGGACCAGCGTGATGTGATTGCGCATCTCAGGAAAACGGCGAAGCAGCAGGCGGAACGATCTAAGCCGCTCGGGAATTCCCTTGGTGTAATCGAGGCGATCGACACCCAGAACCAGAATGTCATCGGCCACGCGTTTTCTGATGTCGGCGGCATGGGCGGCAGTATCAGACCTTTCGGCATCGCGAGCGAAAGCCTCGAAGTCGATACCGATGGGAAAGCTTCCAACCACCGATTGATTGTCGTCCGCGCCCACCAGCAGATGCGGGCTGCCGGGTTGCACCAGGGTTTCAGGCAGCAGACGTTCGAGACAGCTCACAAAGTTTGAGCGGTCGCGGTCGCCCTGGAATCCGATGACGTCGAATTCCAGCAAAGACTGCAGAATCGGTTTTTTCCAGGGAAGTTTCTCAAACATGTCCGGAGAAGGAAATGGGATATGAAGAAAAAATCCCATGCGCCCGCGCACTCCAGCCGCGCGCAGTGCGGACGCCGTCAGCATCAGGTGATAGTCGTGGACCCAGATGAAATCTTCGTCCTTGGCGGTCTCGGCGACAACTTTTGCGAACTTGCGATTTACGCGCTGGTAAATTTCCCAGTATTCAGGATCGAAGTTGCAGCGCGAGGGCATGTCGTGAAAAAGTGGCCAGATGATTTCATTGGCGAAGCCCGAATAAAATTTCGCGCTTTCTTCTTCGGTCAGCGCAACCGAGCGCAGGGTATAGGAGCGCCGGTGCGCCGCCCGGACGAGCAGTTGATCGATATTTTCGTCTGGGCCGGTGCCGGCCCAACCCACCCAGACTCCGGGCTTGTCTCGCCAACCCGCTTCCAGCGCGGTTGCCAGTCCACCTGAACTTCGTTCCAGCCGGGCACCGCCGGCATACTTTCTGATAAGAATGGGAAGACGGTTTGAGACATTGATCACGCGTCCATTGATTTCGCTCATCCTTGCCCTCCTGAAGCACGAAGCCACTCTTGAAGAAACTGGAGCAGCTCCTGGGGTGGTTGCAGCCAGACATCGGCTGCGGTCGGCCGTGACTGAGGACGAACCAACACCGTCAGCCCGTTGCCCTTAAGCGCGTGAAAAGCGTCTTCGTCTGTCTGATCATCGCCGAGATAGGCGACGGCAGCTCTACTATCAGATTCCTGTAAGATGGCGCGAACCGCGTCGCCTTTGCCTGGACCGGCCACCCGAATTTCCAGTCCGCCATCAAATTCAAGCAGCCTGAGAGGCGCGCGGTCGAGGAGAGGCTTCCACAAGCGCTGCACATCCCTCGATATTTTGTCGGCCCGGGTTGAATCGAGGCCTCGCCAGTGCACTGCCACTCCACCGGGCTTGATTTCGGTTTGATTCTCGAGGCCGGCGTCCCGCAACATGGTTTCGGCGGCTAGAAGATAGTCCTTGTGAACCGGCACGGAACTGACCTCATAACGACCATCGGCCATCAGCCGCTCCAGTCCATGACTTCCCCAAATTTCCGGCTGGGGAGAGATGCCGCTCAGGAGAAGAAGTTCGCGCACCGGGCGTCCGCTGATCAGGACTACACGGGTCCCCTTCGCCATGATGCGAACCAGCAAAGGCGGAACTTCAGGATAGGGGAAGGCGAGGGTGCGATCGACACAAAACGGCGCCAGGGTCCCGTCGTAGTCGAGTAACAGGACGCGGGCTGGAGCGGCCCGGAGCCGTTCCAGAAAAGGGCCGTAAGTGATCTGCCGCTCGAGTACGTTCATGCCAGCTCCTGACCTCAGCAAGCAACAACGACGAAAGCTATACCCGACGCGAAATGGCGGACAGCCTGGGAAATAGTCACGGGGACAAAGCAATCTCACAGACTCGCAATCAAGGATTGGGAAGATGCGAGTGGTGCGACTTGACGCTTATTCCCGCTAACTATTTCGCAAAGCGTGACCTGGCGGCATAAAACCACGGCGCGTTGACCGTGGATTTTGCCGCAAACGTAGTTGGATTCTAACATGGGTTCGTCCGGGCGGGTACCCGGAAACAGATTTAATTACAAGAGTTTACGGCCGCTCCGAATTGGAAATTCAGGCCTAAGTCCAACGAAACCAGCGCAGCGCCAGCACGAACGAAATGCCGCCCCATAGCAGCAGCACCAGAACCCGGCCGGACTGGGCTGCAATCGAAGCACCCTGCAAAATGGTGGCGCGGAGAGCGTCGTTCAGCGCGGTCAAGGGCAACAGTTTGATGATGGGCTGCAATATGGCGGGAAAGCGTTCCGAGGAAAAAAACACGCCGGAGAAAATCCACATTGGCATCATCACCAGGTTCATCAACCCGCTGACGCTTTCAATTTTTTGGGCCCGGCTGGCCACCAGCAGTCCTAATCCCCCAAAGGCAACGGCGCCAATCGTATTCAACAGCAGGATGGTCAGCCACGACCCCAGCACTCGCAAGTGAAAGGCGAGGACGCCGAAGCCCAGCAGTATCACGATTTCAATCACCATGAGCACGAGGCGGCTGCACATAAGCGCAAGCAGGAAATCACTGCGGCGCATCGGAGTTCCGACGAAACGTTTGAGCAGTTTGCGCTGCCGCATGTCGACCAGGGCGAAACCCAGGCCCCACATGCCGGAATTCATCAGGTTCATGCCCAGAAGCCCGGGAATCAGAAAGTCGATGTAGCGAGATCCTGGTTCGCTTGAGGCAACCGCGGAGGTCGGCACCAGATTCTTCCGCCCCGCCGCCGTTTGCAGCGCATCATCCACCTGGATGCGTGACAGCACACTCTCAGGGCGTGCCGGGTCATAGTGGTAAAGAACGCCTTCAGGACTGGCGTCTTCGACAACCAGGTCGTATTTTCCGAGACGGAAACCCTGGAGTGCGGTCTCGCGATCGAGCACGGTGACTCGAATCGATGATTTCTGAGGGGAATTGTTAATGCCGGCCAAAAATCGGTCCGTCCCCGGAGCGCGGATGTATGCAATCGACGTAACCTCAGCCGGTTTGTTATTGAAGGCAATGCCCAATCCCAAGGCTAGAAGGATAGGGAAACCGAAAGCCCAAAAGATGACTTCCGGCTCGCGCTTGAGTTCGAGCAGCCGCGCGATCAGCAGGTGCCTGAAACCCGACCAGCGGCCATTACGGCGAGGGGTCCCATTCCGGCCCGGCGAAGCCTCGGTTTGCGGAACTGGCTGCGCTACGGTCATGAACAGGCCTTTCGGATGATTGTTGATGGCGACGAAATATTCTCGTCGTCGCTGCGCGCGCTCAGTCCCGCCTGGTTAGACCCAATGTGTTGTACCATCACTCTTCCCTCAAATGGCGGCCGGTGAGGCGAACGAATACATCTTCCAGGCTGGCCTGACGGGTTGTCAGATGCAGGAGATGTTGGCCTTTCTTCGAGACCGCATCCAGCAGCGCCGGGATGGTCAGGTGAGGTTCGTGAACGTTCATACACATCAGACCGTTGTCCTGATACACAGACTCGACTCCGGGAAGCGCTCGCCAGGCATCAGTTGAGCCCCCGTCCGGAGAACCGCTCACCTGGAACTCCACCATGTGGTGGCCGCCGAGGCGCTCGATTAGATCCGACGGGGTGCCTTCAGCAATAATCTGTCCGTGATCGACAATCGCGAGGCGATCACACAGACGCTCGGCCTCGTCCATGTAATGAGTGGTCAGGAGGACAGTGCCTCCGCCCTTCTGAAAATTACGGATGATGTCCCAGAGCTGACGACGGCTTTGCGGATCCAGGCCGGTGGTGGGCTCATCCAGAAACAGAATTTTCGGATTGCCCACCAGCGCCGTCGCTACTGCCAGGCGCTGGCGCTGACCACCGGAGAGTTTGCCGACCCAGGCGTCAGCTTTTTCCCCGAGCTGCATTTGCTCGATGACCTCCGCAGGCGAGCGCGGTTGACGATAGAATCCGGAAAAAAGTTCTACGGTTTCGCGGACGGTCAGCTTCTCCGACAGTCGCGTTTCCTGTAGCGAGATGCCCATGAGCTCGCGCAGCTCTCGAGCGTTGTCCTTCCAGCTTTTCCCCAGGATGGTGACCTGGCCCGAGGTGGGTGCGGACAAGCCTTCCAGTATTTCGATGGTGGTCGTCTTCCCCGCTCCGTTGGGTCCGAGCAGCCCGAAACATTCACCGGCTTCAATTTCCAGATGCAGTCCGCGAACGGCTTCGACCTTGCCGTCGTAAGTCTTGCGCAGGTCATGGCATTGAATGGCGGCGGTCACGCTAGGATTCTAACCGAGAGGGCTTTGTAGAAAACAGATTCGGCAGTTGTTTGCACCTTTTGCGGATTTTCTTGGCGAGCTTTGCGTTTTGACTGTCAGATCAGGGGCTTTACCGCAAAGGGCGCCAAGAGCTTCCGCAAAGAACGCAAAGAAATTCTTTTTCGACTAGAATCGCTCTCTCCCTGGCGAAACAGTTTTTGCTTCCACAGATCATCATAAGCCGGAGAGTCGAAAGGTATGTTTATGCTGCGTAATCTGTGGTGGTCTCTGTTTTTGTTGTTGTCGGTTTCTCTGGCCTCGGCGCAGAGCGCCCGGCACTTCACGTTTCACTACGGCTTCACGGTCAAGAACGTGCCTGCGGGAGAGCGGTTGCGAGTCTGGATTCCGGCAGCCCAGTCGGATGATTTTCAGCAGGTGAAAGTTATCTCCGCGAACGGCGATCTGAAGCTGAAGAAAACCCACGAGTCGCGCTTCGGCAACGAGATGTATTACGCGGAAAGCTCGAAGGCGCAGCCGTCAGATCTTCACTTTGAAGTGGTTTATGACGTGGTGCGCCAGGAGCGACTGACGATCGGCATTGCCAAACCGCATCTCGCTGAAGTTCAACTCAAAGAGCGGGATCGCAAAGAATATCTTCAACCCGACAAGCTGGTTCCCACGACCGGCCTTCCAGCAGACCTTGCGCTGAAAGTCACCGAGGGCAAGACCACGCCACTGGAAAAGTCGCGGGCAATTTACGACTACGTACTCACCACCATGCGTTACGACAAGACCGGCACCGGATGGGGACACGGCGACGTGCTCTATGCCTGTGATGCGAAGAAGGGCAACTGCACGGACTTCCATTCGCTTTTCATCGCCATGGCCCGTTCTCAGGGAATTCCGGCGCGATTTGAAATTGGATTTCCTTTGCCGCCGGACAAGCATTCCGGAGAGATTGCCGGCTACCACTGCTGGTCCGATTTCTTCGAACCGCAGCATGGCTGGGTGCCAGTGGATATTTCCGAAGCCTGGAAGCACCAGGAGAAGAAGGATTATTTCTTCGGCGCCCACGATGTGAACCGGGTGCAATTCACGATGGGTAGAGACATACGCCTGAGCCCGGCCCAGGACGGCTCTCCGTTGAACTATTTCGTATATCCCTACGTCGAAGTCGCGGGCAAAGAGTATCCCAACGTGTCATTGGCATTCTCGTTTGCCGACGTCGATGCAGGAACGGCCGCAGCCAAATAATCTTGAATGTAGGCGCGAGCGTCCTCGCTCGTGCGGCAGTGAGAAAACTCCACAGGGATTGTCTGGCCTGCTTGTAGATTCGCGGAAACCACTTCGCGCTCGAACCTGTGCGAAGACGTCCGCGTTCGCCTCGCTGCTGCACGAGCGAGGACGCTCACGCCCACACTGCAATTCAATCTTTGTCTTGTGATCGCTTCAGCGGAAAAACGGCGTGCTTCGGCGCGGGCATCGATTGGTCGCCCATGCGATCACGCCACAAAATCTGGTTGAGCACGGCAGTGTTGACGGCATCGGGCCGGGTGAAATCCATCCTGGCAGATTCCGCAGCGCCTTGTCCCTTGCTTGGGTTGGTCTGGTAGATGAGCCCGTTGTCCCGATTGCTCCAGTCGGCGACGAAGGGCGGCTGATTGCCTTCGCCGGCAAAAAGGGGAGACATCACTGGCGCGTACGCATCATTTTGATTCATCGGCGGCACACCGAGCAACACCTCCATGGTGTGCAGCATGTTGACGGTGGTGTAAAAGCGGCTGTCCACGAAGGGTTTTTGTGCCGAACCCGGAGAATATTTGCTGATCTCGAAGGCGGTCGAGCGATGGGCATCGACGTGATCGGCGCCATCCTGGGCATCGTCTTCGATAATGAAGATCGCCGTATCTTCCCAGTAAGCACTGTGCGAAACCGCTTCGACTACGCGGCCAACGGCCAGGTCATTGTCGGCCACGGAAGCGGCGGGGCGCGGTTTTCCGGGTGTGGTGCCGTGAGTGTGATCGTCGGGCAGGTAGAGAAGGACAAACGCGGGAAGCTGTGTACCCTTGCCTTCTTTGCGCGCCTGGACAAAGCCATCGAACTCGTTGAGGAAAAGATCGGCGCGAAGCTGATCCGGATATTCGGTATTAAAGTCGGGATACTGCGGATGAAAGTGATCGCGCAAAGCGGCTTTGCTGGCTTTCATTCGTTTTACCAGCGGCACAGCCCAAGGCCACGGACTGGGGGACCCGTGAGGCTGGCCGACATCGGGCGGGAGGGGCTCGCCTTTACGGACTGATGCTCGTTCACACTCCGAGTTAAACGGAGAGGGCGTTCCTTCTTTCGGTGACACACCCGGCTTGGTTACCGCCTTGCACCAGATTCCGGCGATTTTTTCGCCATAGTCGCGGTAGGTTATCTTATGCGTCGCAAGGTTGTCCCATAGATAGCCGGTACCGGGATCGTCGACATCGGGCTCACCCTGCTCCAGGGGAAATTCGTCGGCCACGGTTCCGCCGTAATCGTAGGTGCGTTCATGGCCACGATAGGCGATCTGCCAGGTTTTCTCGTTGTAGTCACTGGTGATGGCAGCGTTTGACCAATCGTGTCCGTCGCCGGAAACCTCGCCGCTGTCGTAAAAATTGTCGAGCACCCCAAACTGCAGAGCCAGTTTGTGTAAATTCGGGGTAACGCCGGCACCGTACATAGTTAATGCCGGATCACCGTTACCGACTCTTTGACCGTCAGCTTTGAGATCGCCAAGCACCTGATCGTAAGTACGGTTTTCCTTGAGGATGTAGATCACGTGACGAATCGGACCGGGCTCGGTTCGAAACCTGACTTTCCCTGGATCGGAGAGAAACAAGATTGCTTTCCTGAACTTTCTGCGTCAGCTCTGCCAAATGTTTTTCAGCACTGCGAAAATTTAATCGCGCGAGCGAACCGTAAGACAGTGTAGCGATGTAGGGATGCTCGCGGTGGCGGCGTTCACTTTTGAGTTGGCCGTTCCCGCTGTTTGGGCCGGTACCTTGTCCCTTAGCGGCGGCAATAAAAAGATCGTCGCCGTGAACCGCCAGCGCGCTGGGATACCAGTCAGTCGGAACGAAGCCCAATGCCTCTTGCGGCAACGGAAAATTTGTTCCTGGCTTGGTCAACGCCGCTGTGTCGAACACTGCCACCGCGTTCAACGATGCATCAGCTACAAACAAGCGGGTACCGTCGGACGACTGCGCCAGAGCATCAGGCGAAGTTCCTGCATACGCCTGGCCGGCGAGATTCGTGGAGGAAATGTGCGCCACCTCTCCCGACATTGTGTTGACGGTGGCGAGAGCATCAGCGTTGGTCAAAGCGACGTAGAGCCATTTCTCATCCGGACTGAGTAGAAGAGCGGTCGGGTGCGAGCCCGGGGCGATGGGATCTTTCGGTTCGAGCAAAGAAATCCAGCGGACAACAGTTCCCTGCTCCAAATCCAGCTCCGCAACGCGGGACGAATTCCACAAACTGCACCAGGCACGGCGACCATCGCGTGTCGCGACGACGGTATAGGGGAACGATGACGGAATCATCTCGTGCGTACTCAGGTCGAATTGCTGCAGGATGCGACCGTCTCTTAGGTCGAGCAAGACCGCGTTGTCGGAAAGGTTGTTAGCGACCAGCAGCTTATCGCTACCCTGGCCCGAAATCACCGCCAGTCCCGCCGGATACGAAATTGCCGTGCCGGCTGCGGTCTGGCGCACGCCGAATGCAACCTTTTTGCCGGCGGCAACCTTTTGCGGAGCGATTTTGATAAATCCCTCGGGCGTCACCTTCCCATTTTCAAATTTGTACGCGGCAATGCCGTTACCGGTGCTGCCGGGCTTGTTGCCAGCAGGGTCGGAGATCGATCCCATCGATGCATAGAGTTTTCGACCGTCAGAACTAAAGGCCAGCCCGAGGAAATAACTTTGCAGGGCGTTTTCCGAGAGACGAGCGTCAGGAAAGTCGGCCAGTTGATTGCTGTTGAGGTCAAGAATACTGATCGATTGGTGTGCCTGCGACTGTTGGGTTCCGTACCCGTTGTTCAAAAGCGCCGCGTAGCGACCGTCTGGACTGAATACGATTGTCGCGGGAAAGCTGTTGACTGCGCCGATCCGCCCCGGTGAAGGCACGTTTAGCAGCTTGCTGGTGGGCAGAGGAATCTGACGAATGTTGTTTGAGTCTTGAGCGGAGAGTGAGAGGCCGAAAAGCGCCGTCAGGCAGAAGAGGACGAAAAGATGCTTCAAGATTCCTCCGGAAAGGGCTCGAAGAACTTGTAGCACTCACACCGGCAAAAGAAAAGCCGAGGAAGGGTGAGGCGTGCACTGCGGACAATTTCTGTAAACGGGTATGGTTTAAACAAACATCAGCTGCGTGACCGCATGCGCAGAGATATTTCCGTAAAGACGCAAACCATCCCTTTGCAGGATCGACTGTCTCTTGCTTAACCCACCACTTTAATGAGTGTCGGTAACTTCCTGTTGTTCTGGGGTCTCAGGTGAGACGTTATGGCGAACGTCTGCTCCCCGTACCCAGAAAATTACGTCTTCGGCGATGTTAGTGGCGTGGTCGGCGACGCGTTCCAGATTGCGCGCGACCAGCAACGCATCCAGCGCCTGGCGGGTGGTTTCGGGATGTTCGTTCATCGATTTCACCAGCACGATGAAGGCTTCGTCCTTCATGCGATCGACTACGTTGTCCATTTCGAGGACAGCTTGCGCCAGTTCGGCTTTGCCTTCGATAAACGACTCGAGTGCCCGGCGCACCATCGCGGAAACTGCGGCGGCCATACGGGGAATGTCGACGGGCAGGTCGGCCTTGGGCAGATCCACCAGGTCCATTACCCGCTCGGCGATATTTACGGCCTGGTCGCCGACGCGCTCAAGATCGGCATTGATCTTGGTGACGGCGAGAATGAAGCGCAGATCGACAGCCATCGGCTGCTGCATGGCCAGAAGGTCGAACGCCATTTCGTCGATTTCGCGCTCGGTAAGATTGATTTGGGTCTCGCCATCGAGCACCATGCGGCAGCGCGCCAGATCGCGCTCGATGTAAGCCTGGCAGGCGCGGTCCACGGCTTGCTCGGCCAATCCGCCCATTCGCAGCAAACGTGCCCGGAGTTCGTCCAATTCCTGCAGAAAACGAGTGCGCGCCATTATCCAAACCTGCCTGTGATGTAGTCTTCCGTCCGTTTGTCGGACGGGGTGGTAAAAATTTTCTCGGTCTTATCGAATTCGATCAGCTTGCCCAGCAGAAAGAAGCCGGTAAATTCCGCGACCCGGGAAGCCTGTTGCATGTTGTGAGTGACAATCACGATTGTAAAACGCTCTTTAAGCTGAAAAATCAGCTCTTCGATCTTGCCGGTGGAAATGGGGTCAAGCGCTGAGCAGGGTTCGTCCATCAACAGAACCTGGGGCTCGACCGCGATTGCCCGGGCGATGCAGAGTCGCTGTTGCTGGCCTCCGGAGAGGCTGGCGCCCGACTTCTTGCGAACTGTGTCTTTCACCTCATCCCAGAGGGCGGAAAGCCGGAGTGACCGTTCGACGATTTCATCGAGCCGCCTGCGATCATGAAAACCGTTCAAGGTCAGGCCAGCGGCAACGTTGTCGTAGATCGACATGGTGGGAAATGGATTAGCCTTCTGGAATACCATTCCGATGCGCCGGCGAATCTGGACGGCCGAGGTTCCGTTATAGACATCCATTTCGCCGATGCGGACACGCCCGGTTGCTCGAGCTTCGGGAACCGTCTCATGCATCCGATTCAGGCAGCGCACGAACGTAGACTTGCCGCATCCGGAAGGCCCGATGACCGCGGTGGCGTGGTTGGCGGCAACCGTCATGTTGATGTCTTGCAGAGCCTGGGTCTTGCCAAACCAGGCGTTCAGTTTGTCGACTTGTATTCCGACGCCCATAGTTTTAATTCGCTCCCTTGAGCATACCGCGACTGGCCACAAGCCGCACAGCGCCGACCGAAGCGACAATCAGAACGATCAGGATCAGTGCTCCCGCCCAAGCCTGGCGATGCCACTCGTCGAATGGCGAAATCGCGTAACTGAAGATCTGCAAGGACAGAGCCGCCGTCGGCTGGTTGGCCTTCCAGTTCCAATACTGGTTGCCGAAGGCAGTAAACAACAGGGGTGCAGTTTCCCCTGCCACCCGGGCGAATGCCAGCATCACTCCCGTGATTACTCCTGAAGTAGCAGTACGCAGAGTGATGGAAAGCGTGGTGCGCCATCGCGACACGCCTAGACCATACGCAGCTTCACGCACCGCTTGCGGCACCAGCAGAAGCATTTCTTCGGTGGTGCGGGTAATGGTGGGGACCATCATGATGGCGAGAGCGACGGCTCCGGCCAGGGCGGAAAAATGTTTCTGCGTCAGCACCACCAGACCGTAAGCGACGATGCCGACGATGATCGAGGGCACGCCGTTCAGCACGTCGGCGGTAAAGCGGATCAGGTTGCCAAGGCGGCTCCCGCGTCCATATTCGGAAAGATAAATGCCCGCGCCGATTCCCAGAGGCACGCCCATACTGCTGGCAATGAGAAGAATGTAGACGGTGCCAGCGATGGCGTTTGCCATGCCACCACCGGCTTCACCAGGAGGTTTCGGAATCTGGGTCAGAAAGGCCCAATTTATAGAACCAATGCCTTTATAGATCAGATATCCGAATACAGCGCCCAGAGGAAGCAGCACCAATACCACCGCGCCCAGCGCAGCGGCATTGACCAGAAGATTCAGACTACGGCGCCCGATGCTGATGGGCGCATCAGCAAAGTCGGCGGGAAGCATCATTTTTTCAGGCATTGCTCCTCGCAGGGGTGCCCCGGGTCACCGTCCAGACCAGGAATTGGGCAAGGATATTTACGATGATGGTGACGATAAACAATGCCAGTCCCACTTCCACCAGCGCGCTCAGATAAACATCGCCCGTAGCTTCACTGAATTCGTTGGCGATCACGCTTGCCATGGTGTAGCCGGGAGCGAACAAAGACTTCGCAATTTCGGGACGGTTGCCGATCACCATGGTGACCGCCATGGTTTCTCCGAGAGCCCGGCCCAGGCCCAAGATGATGCCGCCGGCGATTCCCGCCCGGGCGTTGCGGAGAACGCCGGTGCGGATCATCTCCCAGCGAGTAGCGCCCAGCGCCATAACCGCTTCGCGCTGCTGCTGCGGGACGGCGGTCATAACCTCGCGGGTTATCGAGGAGATGATGGGGACAACCATGATCGCGAGGATGATTCCCGCTGCCAGCATGCCAATTCCGTAGGGCGGACCTTCAAAAAATCCGGTCCATCCAAAATAGCGGGAGAGAAAAGGCTGCACGTACTGGCGCAGCAAAGGCACCAGAACGAATATTGCCCACAAGCCATAAATGACGCTGGGTATCGCGGCCAGGAGCTCAGTGGTGAAGGCCAGGGCTCCGCGCAACGCTCGCGGCGACATTTCGGTTATGTACACGGCAACCCCGATGGCAAGTGGCACGGCGATGAGCAGCGCCAGCACCGATGAGACGATGGTGCCGTATACAAACGGCAGGGCGCCGTACTGATCGTTTACCGGATCCCACTCGCTGCGGAAGAAAAACTTCCATCCAAAAGCATGCCAGGAGAGGCTGGATTTGCTGATCAGTTCGTAAATAATCAAAATCACGATGGCAATGACGGAGAGAGCGCAGGCCAGCATCGCGAAGTAGAAAAACTTGTCCGCCACATGGCTGTCGCCAGCCCGCAGCAGAATTTCGGCGGGAGCCTGAGCATCTTTCGCAACTGCTTGTTCCGGAACGGGTTGTGGGCCAGTCAGTCGAGGCGCTCCTAGAGCTCGATTAGCCATTTGGGGGAAGGTAGCACGATCGTGTTACAGCAGTGTTAAAATAGCTTTTGCGCCAGGCCTCAAGAAAGCTGCAAACTAGTCTGGTTTTACCATTCTGAGCGTTCCAGGTCCAAATTCAATGGTTCGGACTGTAGCCGGCTTAGCAGTGATTTCGACGCGCGGTATTGATCCTATGTTGTTACGTTCCGACTATACTCGTTCAACTTTCCGCAAGCTGGGACGGCAGTTGTCCAAGGTCGCCCGGAAGCCCACTCCGAAGAATGTTCACAAGTTTCGTACCTCATGCCGGCGGGCGGAAGTATTGCTTGCCGATTTCAACGAGAAACCGACTGGCAACGATAGAAAACTGCTTAAGCTTTTAGGTCGCCTGCGAAAAAAAGCCGGGAAGTTGCGCGACCTGGATGTGCAAAGCGCTGCCTTGCGGAGCCTGAAGATTCCGCAGGAGCCGGCACGGAAGTCGCAACTGATGCGCACCCTGGCCGAAGAACGAGAAAAGCGGGAGCGGAAGCTGGCTAGATCCACGGACCGGAAAGCGATTTCTGAAGCGCACAAACGCCTGAAACGCGCCGCTTCCAGCCTGGAGATTCGCAAAAACGCCGAACCGCTGAGTATGGCCCGGCAAAAACTGAACGAAATCGAAATAAGCCCGAGCGGCACAAATGCGAAAACCCTTCACCAATTCAGGATTGCCGGCAAAAGTGCCCGTTATATCGCTGAATTCGCGGTCAAGAACGCCGAGTCCGCAGGTTTAATCGCTTCGTTAAAGCGTATGCAGGACGTAATCGGCGAATGGCACGATTGGATACAGCTCACGGAGCGGGCGGAGAAACTCTTTGGCGGAATCGAGGAATCGGCTTTGGTGGCTGCATTGACCAACGTGACCCGGGCAAAGTTCCGGCTGGCGGTAAACATCCTCAACGAAACCCGCTCCCAACTGGCGGGCAAGAAGCAGGTATCAGCGAGTTCGAGCAGCAATGAAGCGGTAAAACGGCTCACTGGTGTTGCCGCTGTAGCTTAGAGCCGGATTGCGGAGCTGCAAAGCGCGCGGCAGAGCGGTTTTTAACCCGCCAGGTTCCAATCACCCTCCCGCCTCATCTAAGTAAGCCTGATATTAGAAACTAGGAAAACCTGGAGAGAAGCCAACCCTTGAGGTCTCGAATCGCTGTCTTCGTCGCAATCGTTCAAACCATCCTGTTTTTGGCGCACTGGTTTCTCTACAGGACGTGGATATTTTTCTCGGGCTCTGCCCAGTCACCGGGAATCTCCGGCCTGCAGATCAGCCTGGCGCTATTGTCGGTCAGCTTTGTGCTGGCTTCCCTGCTGGCCTGGAGGTCTTCGCATGTACTGGTTCGTATCTTGTACACAATCTCGGCAGTTTGGCTGGGGACTTTGAGTTTCTGTTTTCTGGCGGCGCTGTCCTGTTGGGCAATTTACGGCAGCGCTTCGCTTTTTGGACTGGCCATCAATCGGCGCGAACTGGTTGTGGTTCTCTTTGGCCTGGCACTGCTGACGAGTTTGTTCGCGATCGTCAATGCCGGATGGACGCGGGTTCGCAGGGTCAGCGTCACTTTGCCGAACCTGCCGGAGTCGTGGCGCGGAAGGGTGGCCGCGCTGGTCACTGACACCCATCTCGGACACGTCCGCGGTTTTGGTTTCATGCGCCGCATCGTTAACAAGCTGACCCGACTGCGACCCGACATCGTCTTCATCGCCGGAGATATGTACGACGGCACGGTGGCGAGAGTGCGCCACCTGGCCCAACCCTGGGCGCGGCTTGCCGCTCCCCTGGGGGCGTTTTTTGTTTTGGGCAATCATGAGGAGTTCACGGATTCCGCCAAATATCTGGATGCAGTCGAACATTCCGGGGTGCGGGTGCTTAACAACGAAAAAATTACGGTCGACGGAATGCAGATTGTCGGGGTGCACTATCGCGATTCGACCAACGACGATCACTTTCGCTCCCTGCTGCGCGACGCCGATGTTGACCGCAATCGCGCCAGCATCCTGCTCACCCACGCGCCCGATCGCCTGAAGATTGCCGAAGAGGCGGGCTTCTCGCTCCAGCTCTCGGGCCACACTCACGGGGGACAATTCTTTCCCTTTACCTGGATTACGTCGCGGATGTACGGCAAGTTCGTTTATGGACTGCAACGCCTGGGCAGTCTTTTGGTTTATGTCTCCTACGGAGCTGGTACCTGGGGGCCGCCCTTGCGGCTGGGTACGACTCCCGAAATCGTGCTGATTCAATTCAACTGATTCGGGCAATGCCGATTGGGAGGGCGATTGAAATTTGCCAAAGTTGTGTTTTGGATCGCTGGAATCTGGGGAGTGCTGAGCATCGCCCCGCTTTATTTCATCTTCGACTTGATTGGACGAAGTGATCCACCGCCAATCACCCATCCCGGATTTTTTTACGGTTTTATCGGAGCTGCCCTGGCCTGGCAGATCGCGTTCTTTATCATCGCAAAGGATCCAGCTCGCTACCGGCCATTCATGATTCCGTCAGTGTTCGAAAAATTCAGCTATGCCATCGCAGTGGCGATTCTAGTGATGCAGGGTCGCATGCGCCCGTCGGATATGCTCTTTGGCGGCATTGATCTTCTGCTGGGGATTTTGTTCGTGATTTCTTACCTTAAGACGCCCCACGTTCCGCATAAGTCTATTGTGATCTCGGATCGATGTCATGAATAAATGGATCACCTCATCTCAAAGCTGCAAATAAAGCTTCCTTCCAACGCTGGTTGTCGATTGTCCAGCAAACGTTGGCTTTTCTTTGGTTACGCAGGACCTCACCCCACACTGCTTGATTCCGTTCATCGGAGGCGACGTTGAGCCGGTCCACAACCGTCATGCCGCGAGTCAACTCGCTGCGGATCTCCACATCCACGTAATGTTCGCTCCATTGGTTTCCGATCGTCGGATCGAGAGCAACGCTCATGGCCACCGGATCGGGCAGCGAGATGCCGTCCTCGCCGGTCTGCTCGCGGTAGGCCTCGCGGGCCCGGCTGTTGCACTCGATAGCGAAGCGGGCCAGCTGATTGTTAAATCCCAGAATGCGAGCGATGTCATCCTCATGGAGTACTGCGCCTCCGCGACAGGTTTGCCAGCCGATCAGTTCCACTGGAATTCCGCTCAGCATGACGATCCGCGCAGCCTCGGGATCGACCCAGATGTTGTATTCTGCCGCCGGGGTGACGTTGCCTTCACAGCAGGGCGCGCCACCCATCACCACACAGCGTCCGACCAGAGCGGCGAGGCCAGGTTGGCGGGTCAAGGCCGTGGCAAGATTCGTCAGTGGGCCCAGAGTGACGATCACCAAGCCGGGATTGGCTTCGATCGTCTGAATCATCGCATCAACTCCATGCAGTTTTTCAGCGGACCGCGTGGACACGGGGTAGCCGTGATCTCCCAGTCCGTCGACACCGTGAAACCAGGTTGCACTTTGATGAACCCGATGCAGCGGCTTGTTGCAGCCGGTAAACACGGGGACGGCGGCTCCGCACAGTTGCGCGGTATAGAGGGCGTTGCGGGTGGCTTGCTCGACCTCGACATTGCCGGCGACGGTGGTGATCGCCGCAACCTTCACATCGGGGGCGCGCAGCGCCATGATGAGAGCCACGGCATCGTCGGAGGCCACATCGGTGTCGATCAGGAAGGTGCGCGGCATCCGCGTAGCATAGCAAAGCGGGGACCGGCGATACTCATTTGTGTTTTCGGGCTTCAGGTGCGCCGCACGCCATGTCACTCGCGATGCTCGGGATGAGGGCTGTCAAAAGTAGTTTTATATCTGCGGGTTCCATGCCCACATCGGTTGACCTCGGGGTACACTGTTGGCCTGGTCATGCCGACTTTCGCAGCGGTCGATATCGGATCGAACTCCGTTCGCCTGAAGATTTCGCGGCTCTCCGGACGGCGACTCATTGAAATTCATGAAGATCGCCAGGTCACCCGTCTGGGAGACAGTGTCTTCCGCACTGGTTTTCTTTCGCCCGAGGCCATCGCCGATACGGTCAAGACTCTGCGCCGGTTTCATCGCGCGGTACAGCACGAGGGTGCTGATACGGTGCGCGCAGTTGCCACCAGCGCCTTGCGCGACGCCCGCAACTCGCGTGCATTTCTGGAATGGGTCCATTCCACCACCGGATGGAAGGTTGAAATCATTTCCGGGCTCGAGGAGGCCCGGCTGATTCACCTGGGCCTGGTTTCAAACCTGCGCACCAGCACCGCCACTACGCTCATGGTGGATCTGGGCGGCGGCAGTTGTGAGCTCACCCTTTCCAGCAAAGGCCATATTCGTGACACCGTGAGTTTGCCTCTGGGCGCGGTGCGACTGACCAACGAGTTTTTGCACCACGATCCACCGCGTAAGTCGGAGCTGCTGCGGCTGCGGGGATTTATAGAACGAGAAATCGGCCGGATTTCCGACCGCATCGCACGCGCTCGTCCGAAGGCAGTAATCGCTACTTCAGGTACCGCCGCTTCCCTGGCTGCGGTTTGCCACGGCTTATACAAGACCAAGGGACTTCGGCCCGGCGTTGTTCCACGAACCCAGATGCGCCGCATCGCCAAGATGCTGGCGCGGCTGCCGGTGACGGAACGCAAGAAGCTTTCGGGAGTGGGACCGAGGCGGGCTGAAATCATAATTGCCGGGGCGATGGTGTATGCGGAACTACTGGAGCGTTGCCAGTTGCCGGGGTTCCGCTATTCGCCGCTGGGACTGCGCGATGGATTACTGGCGCAGATGGCGGCGGAGTACGACCGCAGCACTCGCTCAGGTAAACACATTGAGTCTGAACGGTGGGATTCGATCCGGGCTGCGGTTGCGCACTACCGCGTGGATATGGAGCATGCGCTGCAGGTGCGGGAATCAGCGATGCACTTATTCAAGACGCTGAAATCGCTGCACCGGCTTCCGCCGGAATATGCGGAGTGGCTATCCGCCGCGGCGATGTTGTACGAGGTCGGTGATTACGTCAATCGCAACGGAAGACATCGTCACGCTTACTACATCATCGCCCACTCAGAAATTCTGGGGTACACCCCGGAGCAGCGGCGAATCATTGCAGCTACAGCGCGTTATCTCGGCAAGTCCATGCCCGGACCGAGCGACACGTACATGAAGGTGTTGCCGCCGAACGATCGCGAATACGTGCGCAAGGCTTCGTTGCTGCTGCGATTGGCGCGAGCGCTGAACCTGGGGCGCGGCGGAGCGGTTCGCAGTTCGGCCGTACGAGTGAACCCGGGCGCAGTGACTCTTAAATTGATGGTTAAACCGCGAGCCAGCGCCGATCTGGAGCTTTGGGCGGTGGAGAAAGAAAAGAGCTATTTTCGTGAAGTCTTCGGCCGTGAGCTTTCCGCTGCCGCTACATAAAGCGTGCGAAGGATTTTCGGAGTGAGGCACCAGATCAGCGAAGCTCCGTTGCGGTTGGTTTCCGCTCGAGCTACCGCGCCTTTTTTCAAATCGATCGAAGCTTCGCAACCTCCTTCACTGATCAACCGTCCAAGAAATTCGCTTAAGGTCGGATTGTGACCCGTCACCATGATCGCGTCGTGCTTGGCGTACTTGTCCAGCATCTTGCGGAAGTCGGTAAAGGCTGCGGTGGGGCGCAAGGCATCCTCAAACTGCAGCTTGCCCTCGTACCCCATTTCATTGCCCACCAGGGACGCGGTTTGCGCGGCCCGCTTCAGCGGACTGGAAATCAGCGCGTCAACCTGAACATCAAGCGCAGCCAAGGCTCTGCCGACGTAACCGCATTGCTCGACTCCAGTTTCATCCAGCGCTCGTTTTTCATCTTTTTTTGGATTGGTTCCAGGCTCACCGGCGCTCGCGTGACGCAGAAAATATAGAATCATTTGAATTTTACCTTCCCTTTCCCGTCAGCACGCGGCGGGTCTTGCGAGGCGCAGGCGCCGGGATAGCTTCAGCAGCCTGCTTACCTTCTGCCAGTCCGAGAAGGAAGTCCTGGGCGCTGAAGGCTGCGGCTCCGGCCGGCGGCTTGCGCCTTCCTTCTGCCTGCCAGCTGCGTAGATACACTCCATCTTTCCGCAACACCCGAGCCTTCACGTTGTCGGCAAGGTAAGCATCCAGAATTTCGTGGCTCACCCGCTCGCGGCTCAGGGCATCCTTGAGAGGAAACATTACTTCTACTCGTTCGTAGAGATTGCGCGGCATCCAATCGGCGCTGCTGAGGTAGATCTCTTCCTGCCCGCCGTTTGCAAAACAGAAAATACGACTGTGCTCGAGAAAGCGCCCAACGATACTGCGCACCCGTATGCGGTCGCTCACGCCACGCACAC
Organism: Terriglobia bacterium; assembly: GCA_963733545.1. Taxonomy (GTDB): domain Bacteria; phylum Acidobacteriota; class Terriglobia; order Terriglobales; family Acidobacteriaceae; genus JAIQFF01. The sequence goes on along the minus strand of CAVTDQ010000006.1, from coordinate 140,346 downwards.
CGGGACGAAGCGCACACATGCCGCGCACCACCAGATCGATTTCCGTTCCCGCCTGGGAAGCTCGATAAAGCGCCATGATGATGTTCTTATCAAGCAGTGCGTTCATTTTTGCCACGATGCGGGCCGGGCGTCCGTGACGAGCATGCTCGGATTCACGCTCGATCAGACCCAGACAACGCTCCGCCAAATCCAGCGGGGCCACCAACAGAGGCTCATAGCTGGGATGCTCAGCGTAGGCGGTGAGAAAACTGAAGACATCGTGCACGGCGCTGGTAATCTCAGGATCGGCGGTGAGCAGGCTCAAGTCGGTATAAACCCGGGCCGTGCTGGCATTGTAGTTTCCCGTTCCCAGGTGTGCATAGCGCCGGGTCACACCGTCGTGGTCATGGCGAACCAGCAAGGAGAGCTTGCAATGGGTTTTAAGCCCGACCAGACCGTGGAATACCTGTACTCCGGCATCCTCAAGGTCGCGAGCCCAACGAATGTTTGTATCTTCATCGAAACGCGCCTTCAATTCCACGACTGCAGTGACTTCTTTTTTCTCGGCTGCTGAAATCAAGGCGGGAACGATCAGCGAATGCTCGTTGGTACGGTAAAGAGTCTGCTTGATCGAAAGCACCCGTGGATCCTGGGCGGCGGCCTCTATGAACGACACTACGGCATCGTAGGAATCGAAGGGATGATGCAGCAGAACATCGTGGCGGCGTAACTCCTCGAATAAATCCTTTGACTTGGCGGTGAGCCGAAGTTCGCGGGGAGAAAATGGCCTAAACTTAAGTTCGGGATGCGCCGTCTGCTCGTAAATGTTAAACAACCGCGACAGATTTACCGGCCCGTTTACGGAAAACACCTGCCAGGGTTCCAGTTCGAAGTTGGTACGCAAGCGCTCGATGATTTCAGGATCGGCGTCGGCTTCGATTTCGAGGCGTACCGCATCACCCTTACGCCGGTTGTGCAGTTCGGCGCGAACCGATTCCAGCAGGTTGCGGGATTCTTCCTCCGCCAGATAAAGGTTGCTGTTGCGGGTGACCCGGAAAGCCGCGGATGAAACAATGTCGTAGCCGTGATACATGCGCGCAGCGTGAAAGGTCACCAGATCAGCCAGAAAAATGAAATCGACGGTTCCGTCCGAGGGTAGGCGCACCAGGCGCGGCAACGCGCGCGGCACCGTAACCACACCCGTGTAAGTAAGCGCGGAGCGGCGGCGCCGTCGCAGTAAAAAAGCCACACACAGCGCTTTATTGATGACTCGGGGAAACGGATGCGCTGGATCTACCGTCACCGGTGTGAGCAGCAGATCAAGTTCTTTCTCGCAGTACTCCTCGATGAAGGCGCGGGCTTTTTCGTCGAGCTCGTGCACCCCCAGAACACGGATACCATGTTGCGCCAGCGCCGGCCGCAAGTTCTCGTTCCAGCAGTGATATTGATCGTCGACGAACTCGTGAGTATCACGCGAAACCACGTCGCGTTCCTCGACCAGAGTGAGGCCGTCCGGGCCGGCTTCGGTGTATCCATCTTCAATCTGCTGCACCAACCCGGCCACCCGTACTTCAAAAAACTCATCCAGATTGCTGGCGGAAATGGAAAGAAATTTCAGCCGTTCGAGCAGCGGATTCTTTTCATCCTGCGCCTCTTCAAGAACGCGGCGATTGAAAGCCAGCCAGGAAGCTTCCCGATTGATGTAGAAAGCCGGGTTGTCGAGCGCAAGCCGAGCCATGGTTAGAGAAGATATCGTTACGCGATGACGCTGGAAAGCTTCCAGGTCAGTTTTTAGGGGACGCAGGTTTGGGATCCGTCGACTGCTCGGCTCCAGGAGTGCGCTTCACAATCACCAACTGCAATTCGGTTCCACCCTGTTGTCGCACCAGGACGTGATGTTTATCGGTGATCTTCATTTCCACTTCAGCGTCATCCTGCCATCCCTCGGGCAATGTGTCGGCGGCATGGCGGGGAGTGAATTCAGTCTGCAGGACAGTGCTCCCCTGCAATAACGAGACCTCAAAATAGGGATCGTCCTGAGTCACAGGGGTATTTACAAGATAGTACAGAACCCGTTCGTGGAATTTCTTTTCCACGGTAATAATGCGCCCTTTTTCGTACTGTTTCGCCGCGCCGTATGAACCTGAGGCCGAAAATACAGCGACCAGCAACAGCAGGTTTATCGTGATCCCCTTCATGAAATGTCAGTATAGAACACTGGCACGCCGGCAGCATGCGCAGCAGTCTGAACGTCGCTTTAAACAAAACAAGGACGGGTTTAAGTCCCGTCCTTGTCGCTGTTGATGTGTCGAGCCGTGATCTACTGCACTGATTTGATTGCGCCCTTCACTTTAGCGGCCACGTTTGGCGGCAGCGGAGCGTAGGTCAGGTCGGCAGTCATCTTCTGGCCGTCGTCCACCATCCAGGTAAGGAAGTCAGCGAGAATTTTACCTTTGCCCGCTTCCTTGGACTTTTCCGGTATCAACAGCCAGGTAAAGCTGGAGATTGGGTACGAATCTTTTCCCGGAGCGTTAGTGATGGATACGCGGAAATCCGCTGGCATGGATTTCGCGGAGGCCGCGGCCGCAGTGACGCTATCCAGCGAAGCTTTGACGAACGCTCCAGAGGAATTTTTCACGCTGCCGTAGTCGATTTTGTTCTGCACCGCGTAAATCAGCTCGATATAACCGATCCCGCCCTGCATCTGGCGAATCATGCCGGCAACGCCTTCGTTGCCCTTACCGCCCAATCCTACGGGCCACTTTACCGAGGTGCCCTTGCCGGGACCATTCTGCCAGTCGGAATTTACCTTGGCCAGATAGTCGGTGAAGATATAGGTGGTGCCGCTGCCGTCGGATCGATGGATCACGATGATGTTCTGCGCCGGCAGATTGACGCCGGGGTTCGCCTTGGCAATCGCGGGATCATTCCAGGTTGTGATCTTGCCCAGGAAAATTCCGGAGAGTGCTTCCGGAGTGAACTTCAGCTCGCCGGAGACGCCGGGAACGTTGTAGGCTGGAACCACCGCGCCCATCACGGTGGGAATGTGCAGGATCTTGGTCTTGGCCTGCGAAAGCTGCTCATCCGTCATGGGACCGTCGCTGGCGCCAAAATCCACGGTTTGCGCCAGAACCTGCCGAATGCCGCCGCCGCTTCCAATCGACTGATAGTTAAACTGAACATCCGGATGAACCTTGTGATACTCGCTGAACCACTTCTGGTACATCGGATTAGGGAAAGTAGCGCCTGCCCCATTCAAGGTCGTCTGACCGAACGCAGGCACAGCCAGAACAACACACAAAAGCGCAATGCGGCGAATCACGCGATGGTTCCTCCTTATTAGTTTGATGGGGCAGTTCTACGCTGTGAATGTTACAGGAGTGTTACAGAAGGGTGAATATCCGGTGAACCCCCCCGCACGAGAATCGCCTAGAGATTCGAGGGGATGCTGGTTAGCGTCTTGGGACGTCAGTGGCCGGAATCCAGGCGCGCAATCTCGCGCGAGAACAAGGGATTTCTGGGAAACTCGTCACGGAGTGCAGCCAGAACTCCGCGAGCCCGCGCGTTGTCCTTGTCGCGAACATAGGCGATGGCCAACAGTATCCGAGCGAACGGCCCGAGATAGCGTCCGTGGTCTGCGGTCATCTGCAATTCGATAAGTCCCTGTTGCTTGTCACCCGAAACTCCACCCAGGCGCAACATCCAGCGTAACGGCGCGGCCATGCTTCCGATAATGTATTTGCTGAAACCGGTAGCGACGTGTGCGTCGTAGCATTTGGGATCGACCGCCAGCAGCTTATCCGCCCACTCGTTGGCATCGCGGGTGTAATGCAGAGACGACATATTTCGTTTTTCAATCAGCGCGGCATAGTCAGCCTGCAGCCCCGAAGTCAGGGTCATGGCGAACAGAGCGTCGGGATCTTTGGGAGCAACCGCCAGGCGTGCGGTGGCGGTGGTTTGCGCATGGGCCAGGGCCGCGTTGAAACGATCGCGAGCACCGCTGTCCGCGGCGGGCTTTTCCCGGTTCAGAAATGTTTTGTCGTTTTCGTAAAACTGGGCTTCCAGGACTCCCATCCGGTGGAATTCCGAGAAGAGTATTCCTGCCGCCTCCGCTGTCGGTCCGACCGGGTCCTGCGGATGCTCTTTTTGCCAGGAAAGAAAGACCTGGTGAGCCTGGTCGAAATCGAGGTTATAAAGCAGCCGGAAGCCCTGATCCAAAGAGGTGCGGGTTGGAGGCAGGTCGGCGGCCAGCAGAGGAAGGGCCAAAATGGCGAAGGTTACCACATAGAGAATGGAACACCGAACCGGTCGCTCACGAAGATTCATCGATATTCCGCCGAACCGCTGTATTTTGCCTTGGTTCCAGTGGCCCACGCAACTTACTTTTAGCTTAGATGCCTTGCGCCAGAAGGCACGCAAGCGAATTGCAAAAAGTTTGTCAAAACGGCACTTCGCGGGACATTCCAAAGTGGCCTCGGGCCGCAGTTTCTTTGCGGCCCTTGCGGTAAAGGCTTTCGAGCTCTGTCAGGCCACTTCAAACCGTGAACCACGAATGACACGAAGTATCACAAAGGCTTCAATTTCGGGTTTTCTTCGTGTAGCTCTGTGTCCCTCGTGGTCATGCTTCGCAGCTTGCGCCGTCCCGTTTGACTACCCTCAAGGCCTTTGTTACCTTCAAGAGTTTCCACTCCTACCGAGTGTCTGCCCTTGTTGCCGGCGACGAAACAGAAACGAGAAACTCATGGCCATCAAGTTCCGGGGAGTTGATTTCCTCGAATTCGACTCCCTGCTGACGGATGACGAACGCCTGGTCCGCGACACCACGCGCAAATTCATTGAAGACAATCTGATCCCCATTATTGAAGAGTGCAACCGCGCCGGCCGTTTTCCCAAGGAGCTGGTCAAACCCATGGCAGAACTGGGCCTTTATGGCGCCAGCCTTAAGGGGTACGGTTGCGCGGGAATGTCGAACGTCGAATACGGTCTGGTGATGCAGGAACTGGAGCGCGGCGACAGCGGACTGCGTTCTTTCGTCAGCGTGCACTCCTCCCTGGCCATGTACCCGATCTACGCGTTCGGCAGCGACGAGCAAAAGGACACATGGCTTCCGGTCATGCAGAAGGGCGAAAAAATCGGTTGCTTTGGTTTGACCGAGCCCGACTTTGGCTCGAATCCGGGTGGCATGCGTACCCGGGCCAAAAGGTCCGGCAAGGAATATGTTCTCAACGGCGAAAAGATGTGGATCACCTCGGGCTCCATCGCCGATGTTGCAATCATCTGGGCCAAAGTGGAGGACGAAGACAACAAGATCCGCGGCTTCCTGGTTGAAACCGATCGTCCCGGCTTCCGAGCCGAAGACATTCACGGCAAATGGTCGTTGCGCGCATCGGTAACGTCCAGCCTGTCAATGCAGGATGTGCACATCCCGGAGTCAAACCTGCTGCCTAAAACAGGAGGCTTGAAGTCTCCGCTGATGTGCCTCAGCCAGGCACGCTACGGAATTGGATGGGGCGCGGTCGGCGCCGCCATGGCTTGCTATGATTGCGCGCTGCAATATTCTTTGTTCCGCAAACAATTTCGCGATCAACCCATCGCTTCCCACCAACTGGTACAGGAAAAACTTGCCTGGATGATTTCTGAGATCACCAAAGCACAGCTGCTGGCACTGCAAGTCGGACGTTTGAAAGATAAGGACAAAGCTCAGCCGCAACATATTTCCATGTCCAAGCGGAACAATGTCTGGATGGCACTGGAGTGCGCGCGCATGGCGCGCGACATACTGGGAGCGAACGGCATCGCCGATGAGTACCCGATCTTCCGGCACATGGCAAATCTGGAATCAGTAAAGACCTACGAAGGCACCCACGACATTCACGCGCTGATCATCGGGCAAAGTGTGACCGGGATTGATGCCTTCTAGTTAGTCCGTGTGGCGCGGGGACGCCCGCCCCACATGATCCGGCATCGCAACTCGGTCGTAACTTTCCCTGCACAGTCCATTGGCGATATAGTCGTTGACCGCGCTTGGTTCCTAACTTCTATCGACTTGGGGGGCATCCATGACTACAGCGATCAAGTCCGAAGCCGCAAAAGCAAGGACATTTGGCCGCAACATTGAAAGCGACCTGGCTTCAAGATTTCTCCGGGTAGTGGAGACGGCCGCCATCGCTTCAGCCCACACCATGGGTCAGGGCGAGCGCAAGCTCTCCGACCAAGTGGCGACTGAAGCCATGCGCAAGACCATGGATTCGATTCCCATGCGCGGCACTATCGTTATCGGCGAAGGCGAACGCGACGAGGCGCCCATGCTCTACATAGGGGAAAAAGTCGGAGCAGAATTCCCTGATGGGACCGAAGTGCCGGAGGTTGATATTGCTGTCGATCCGCTCGAAGGAACGAATCTTTGCGCCACTGGCGCGCCGGGCGCCATTACGGTGCTGGCAGCCTCCGAAAGTGGAGGTCTGCTGAACGCGCCCGATTGCTACATGGAGAAAATTGTGGTCGGGCCCTCCTGCAAGGGCGCGGTCGATATTGACGCCCCGGTAATCGACAACCTAAAGAATATTGCCAAGCGCATGCATCGCGATGTTGAAGATTTGGTGATCATTGTTCTCGACCGGCCGCGGCACGAAAAGCTCATCGCCGAGATTCGGAAGGCGGGGGCCAGAATCAGGCTGATCGGCGATGGAGATTTGTCGGCCGGCATCGCAGCTGCCGTTATCGGCACCGGGGTTCACGCCGTCATGGGATCGGGGGGCGCTCCGGAAGGTGTTATTACAGCCGCTGCTATCCGATGCCTTAATGGATATATGTTGGGGCGGCTGGTGATCGACCGGCCGGAACTTGAGGAGCGCGTCGCCCGCATGGGCATCAAGGACAAGAACAAAGTTTACGAAGCAGAAGATCTGGCTCCCGGCAAACAGCTCATCTTCGCCGCCACCGGCGTTACCGACGGATCGTTGATGAAGGGAGTACGGTTCTTTGGTGAAGGCACGCGAACATCATCGGTGATCCTCACGTTGCGCACTGGCAAGGTCCGCTTCATCGACAGCATTCACCTGGAGAAGGGGCCGGATGTGAAGGTGCGGTTCGTATAGGTATTCACAAAGACTCAGGAAAATGGATTTTCGACAAGCACGCTTTCGATTTCCTGTTTGTGCTGCAGGTCTTCGCTGTAAAGGATTTGACACTGGCTCTGCAAGGCGGCGGCTACGATGATGCTGTCGTACCACGAAAAGCGATATTTTCCTGAGATTCGCATCGCTTCCACATAGAGAGCCGGCGAGGAATGCACGGCCAAAAGAGGGCGGAATACGGTGATGAGATATTGTTCAGCTTCCGCCACACTCATCGGTGTAAGGAAGCGGCGAAAAGCGATATTGAAGAACTCCTGCACCACCTGATAACTGATCACTCCGTTACCAGTGTCGACCGCTTCACGAATAAGCAGAGCGGAGCGCTTCGCTTTAGCAGAAGATTTCGCGTCAAAGGTGTATACGAAAATATTTGTGTCGAGGAAAAACCTAACGGACATTCATTTCGTCCCGGCTGTAAGGCCCAGAGGAACGCACATGTCGAAGCCGACGCATGAGCGCATCCACAGCGGCGCCCCCTCCGGCTTGAGCTGCATATTGTTCCAGCCACTCTCGAAAGGCAGCGTTCAATGTCTTATGCTGCGCGCGCGCTACCAATCGCGCTTGCTCAATCAGGCCTTCTTCCGCGCTGAGCGTAATATTTTTCATACGTATCTAGTGTACACTATTTCAGTGTAGACGCAACCCTTAACCGAATAAGCCTACTGTGGCGTAGGCGGCCATTCCTGTGACACGCCTGAGAACAAGCTGACCGTTTTTTCCGCTCGTCTGGTACCGTCATGCACGGCAATCTTGTGAGGCTTGCCTGCTTCGTAGCCATCCCATAAGGAGACGCCCGCGTAGGCGCCGTCTTTGCGCAGAACGTAGTAAGTCATGTCTGTAAAACGAAGGCGATCCATGTCGCCGTTGTAGTTGCGCACGATGCGTTTCAGACGCGTCCATGCCAGCATCGAGCGGCGACATTCCGTGGCGCATGTTTTCCACGATCGTGTGGGCTCCGGCCACCTTAATATTTTCTTCTCCGCTGCCGGTGGCTCCGGCCGAGCCTACATCCTGGTCGGTATAACAGCCGGCCCCGATTACTGGCGAATCGCCGCAACGGCCAGGCAGCTTCCAGGCCAACCCGCTGGTGGTGGTAATGCCCGAAATCTCTCCCTTTTCGTTGAGAGCTGAACAGTGAATGGTGCCGGTGGGTGGAAACAGAACTTTGCGGATGGCAGCCACCCGCTGCTCGGGTTCGATGCCGATATCGGCGGCAACTTCTGTCATGCGATCAATGCGGCGCTGAAACTCGTCCGCATGGGGTGACGCCGCGACACGCTTTTTCCACTCCGGACTCGCGAGCCCCGGTCCCCACCAGTCAGAATGGATTTCTTTCCAGAGCAGCCAGATCTTGCGCGAATGTTCGGTAAGCAAATTTTCGCGGGGAAACCCCTGGGCGACTGCGAATCGTTCGGCGCCTTCACCCACCAGCATGACGTGACCGGTGTGCTCCATCACCGCCTTCGCCACCAGCGACACGTTTTTGATGTTCCGTACTCCCCCTACCGAACCGGCGCGTCGCGTGGGACCGTGCATGCAGCAGGAATCGAGCTCGACCACACCTTCTTCGTTTGGCAGTCCGCCCAGGCCAACGCTATCCTCGTTCGGATCGTCTTCGGGTCCCTTCACCACTTTCAGCGCCGCATCCAGGGTATCGCCGCCATTCTTCAGGAAGGCAAAGGCCTCGTCGAGATAGTCATAACCGTTGCCCGCGCACACGATGATCGGACGCTTGCCGGTTGTTTTGCCCGAATCAGGCTTCTTGTTCTCTTCCCCGTCCAACCGCACGGCCAGCGCGCCAACTACGGCGCTGGACAGAAAATCTCGTCGAGAAAATGCCATTCCTGATCCTCCATAACTTTCAACGGCGCGGTAAAAACGGAAAAGAATAGCACGAATAGAGGAAGGGATCTCGCGCTTGCATGCTTGCGCAGTCGAAGCTCAGGAGGCCCCAGCTTCGCGCTTTTTCTGCGTGGGACGAAATCTTAACAGCGCTGCAATGCTGCCTACATGGTCGAAGGCAGGATCTTCCTTTACATACAACAGCTCAACATCGCGACGAATGGCAGCCGGGACAACCGCTTCGCAGACATCTTCCAATTCCCGGGTAGCGTGACCGCAAACCGGACAGTAGCGCACCATGTGCGCGTCGAGATGACCGCATTTTTCACACTCAACCGCGTGGGCCGTGTAGTTTTCCGACATCAGCAAGGTCTGCACTTCACCCATTTCCAGAGAACGCAGAACCCGCCGCAAGCCGGTCACACCGCGTCCATTGCTCCGGGCCTGAGCAAGAACCTCGCGGACCTGATGTTGTTTGTGTTCGGCCAGTGATTCTCCCAGGATGCGCTCCGCCTGGGCTCGAACCTGGCTGGTCGTAACTTTCCCGACTTCAGCTGCGAATCGCCCTACTACTTTTTTTAGGACATAGGGATGAAGTTGAGATTCAAGCTCGTGCCAGTGGATCTCCTGACAACCTACAATGAGGCGCTCAAACGCTCCCTTTTCCGACGCCATTTTCAAGTACTCGGCCACGTTCTTGAGGTGATGCAGGATTTCGTCGTTGACGCTGCGTTCGGCGTGGCCGGCATCGTACCCGGCAAAGCCGTCGCCGCGACCACGGCGCGAAAGGGCGTGAAAAAGTGCTTCACCCTCCTTGACTTCATCCAGTTGCAGATCAAAGAAGCGGGAGCGGTGGCGATCGATGACCGCTATCCACAAGCGCGGCTGCGCGCTCAACGCCCGAGCCAACTCCTTCAGGTGAAACCGGCGATTGACGAAAATTTGAGTGCGCTCCAAGCCGGAAGGAAGGTCGAATTCGTGCCAAACGTTTTGATCACTGCAAGCAAAGATTGCCCTGGCACGCGCCCGGCTTCCCTGCCACTCGCCGACGAGCTCAAGTATTTTTTGCAGATCAGCGCGAGCGCAGCCGTTCCGGCCATTCTTTTCCGCCTCGCGCAGGGCCCCGCGAACCAGATCCTTAGCGAGGATTGCCTCCTCGCGATGCGATTTGTTGGTGGGACGGCCCGGTTGAAAATAGAAACTGATCGCACAATCCTCGTCGTTGCTCTGGAACTCGGCCAGTTCACGAAAATCGTCGCGAGTAATCATTGCATCCTCTCTCGAAGGTCTTGTCATCAGTCGGTCCCGGTTCTCCGCAGCACGGGATTCCTAACACGGCTTGCAATAGGCAATGACCGCCGCAGGTGCTCTCGGGCGGCAAGGATTGAAGCATGGATCGATTCCGGCTTACGATCCGTGATGGCGGCGATCTCCGCGACGGTAAACCCTTCCATGGTGTGAAGAATAAAAACCTCGCGGTCCTTTGGTTGGGCTGCGGCGAGAGCAAATTCCACCAGCTTGTTGATCTCGTCCGAGGAGGCAATGTCCTCCGGAGTCGCCACTCTTTGGTCGGCGATCAGGCTCTCCCGGGTCAGGGATTCATCGGGCTGATGGAATTGAAGCTCGGCCTCGTCGCTGGCCCGGACGTTGGCAACCTGCGCGGATTCTTCCAGGCGAATCGACATCACATTATCGGAGTTACGGGCCAGAAGATCGCCGATGGCATGAATGGCCAGCCGATAGAGCCACGGCTCCAAGGCCATTTTCTCAGGCTTGTCGCCGCTCTCCCCAAGAGCGCCGGCGATGACCTCGTCGATCACCTCATCTTTGGTCACGGCATCGGCACTCATCTGATCGGCGGCCTCGCGAAAATAGAGTTCGCGTTCCACGAAACGTTCCAGACGAGAGAGATTCGCGTTGACATAACAGCGAATGTCCTCCGCCGAAATGGTTGATGGCTGGATCGATGCCAGGGTTTGCTCAAACGGGACTTGCGATTCACTGCGTGACCGGCTTGAACGCCGCCGCGCCCACTTGTGAGATCTGCGAAGCAAGTCTTTGTGGCGGGTCGTCTGTTGCAAAAGATCGTCAAATGCTGCTTTGACAGCTCCTATCGGAGTATGCGCCGAGCGTTCCGCCGCCAGCTGCCCCGACGGCAGCCGCAGATTCAGCGAGACCGTCGTGCCTTCACGCGGAGAGCTTTGCTCGACCACACCTTTCAAGTGCAGCAGTTCGGGACGAAAAACCTGCACGCGCTTGCCCAGTTTTTCAACCAGGTGATTGATTTCTCTTTCAAGGTCGGGGGTTTTGCGCAGTCGGTAACTGATGTGGACATTCATGCCAAGCCTCAGAACACGGGTAGCGGATCCCGTGAAGCTTTATCGTCCTACTGGGTGGATTCTACACCTCAACAAAAAGGTGGGAACATTAATTTCAAATTTTTACGATTCTTATTTTCGATGGCTGGCTAGACCGCTACAGTGACCGAGGTTTCGGTCCGCGTGACTGGCCGGTAGAGTGTGTCGCGTTCGACCGCTTCCCTGCCCGCTTCGTTAATCAAGCGGACCAGGTCATGCCGGCGCATGCCTTGCGGCGTGGTCGCGCCGGCATCGTGATAGATTTTTTCTTCGATGACCGTCCCATCAATGTCGTCGGCACCGAATCGCAAAGCAATCTGCGCAATTTTCGGCGTCATCATCTGCCAGTAAGCTTTAATGTGGGGGAAATTGTCCAGCATCAAGCGGCCAACAGCGATCTGCTTGATATCCAGCATTCCGCTGGTCCTGGGCAAATGCTGCAAGGGAGTATTGTCGGGATGGAAAGCCAGCGGAATAAAAGTCTGGAACCCATGGGTCTCATCCTGGAGGGCACGAAGCTTGAGCAGATGATCTACCCGATCTTCGTCATTTTCCACATGGCCATACAACATCGTGGCGTTCGATTTCAATCCAATCTGATGTGCCAGCTTCGCCGTATCCAGCCACTGATCTCCGTCAATTTTGTGATCGCAAATAATATGCCGCACCCGGTCGGCAAAGATTTCCGCACCACCGCCCGGCAATGAGTCAACGCCCGCAGCCTTCAGTTGCTCCAGTGTTTCGCGGATCGAGAGTTTTGCCCGCTTCGACAAATACGCCACCTCGACCATGGTGAAAGCCTTAAGGTGTACCTGCGGAAAACGCTGTTTCAGTCCTGAAATCAGGTCGAGAAAATATTGGAAAGGAAGATCTGGATGAAGTCCGCCCACGATGTGAAATTCCGTTACCGCCTCGGTATAGCCGGAGGCCGCGGTTTCAAACGCCTCTTCCAGCGCCATGGTATAGGCACCGGGCGTGTCTTTCTTGCGTCCGAAGGCGCACAACCGGCAAGCCGCCACACAAACGTTGGTGGGATTCAAATGACGATTGACGTTGAAGTAAGTCTTGTTGCCGTGCAAACGCTCGCGAACGTAATTCGCCATCCAACCCACGGCGAGAATGTCGCCCGAACGATAAAGGGCGAGGCCATCTTCAATATTCAATCGTTCGCCCGCCAGAACCTTCTTCTGAACCGGTTGCAGGCGAGCGTCGTCAGTTTGAAACGAGTGCGCGGTAGACATCACTTATGATGATACCGCAGCCAACGGCGGAAACGACAGTCGGTATCCTCAAAAACGACACCGGCCTGCTCAGACGCTAAAAGTCTTCAGTCTCCGGCGAACTAGCGCTGCTATTCATCTCTTCCACAGCAGATCTCCAGCCACGAATACGAAGAACACAACCGAGATCACGCCGTTCATGGTAAAAAACGCAGCATTGAGCCGGGAGAGATTAGTGGGCGATACCAGAGTGTGCTCATATGCCAGCAACAAGGCCACCACCACGATGCCTGCCACAGCCAGCTTGCCGAGCCCGAAGGCGGCCACGACTCCCAGCAGCAAAACCAGCATAAGGATGTGAAAGCACCGCGCGATCCAGAGGGCTCTGCCGATTCCGAAGTAGCGCGGGATCGAATGCAGGCCAGCTTCGCGATCAAACTCGTAGTCCTGACACGCGTAAAGCACGTCGAAACCGGCCACCCAAAAGGTGACTGCAGCGGTGAGCAGCAAGATGCGTGAATCGAATGAACCGCGTACCGCAATCCAGGCTGCAGTTGGGGCGATACCGAGAGCGAATCCTAAAACCAGATGCGACCACCGGGTGAAACGCTTGGTGTAGGAATAAAGCAACACCACCGCCAGAGCGACCGGAGAGAGCAGCAACGCAAGATGGGTCAAGCGTGAAGCTGCCAACACAAATAGCCCGCAGGAGACAATCACGAATGTCGCGACGAACCCGGGCGTCAATGTGCCCGCGGGTAAGGCGCGGGTTTGGGTACGCGGGTTGGCGGCATCAATCGAAGCATCCGCCAGCCGATTGAAAGCCATGGCAGCGGAGCGTGCTGCAACCATCGCGACCACGATCCACAGCACTTGAGCTAACCCCGGCAAGCCATTCGCCGCCAGCATCGCCCCGCACAACGCAAACGGGAGAGCAAAAATTGAATGCTCCCATTTGATCATTTCCAGGGTCAGACGCAGATTTCGCAGCAGCACTCAAGAATTGTAAAACAGAAGGCACCGTTCGCGGGCCGGCTAGACTTTGAGCAAATCATCCGGACCGCTGATCAATGGCACGAACCGGCAACCCTCGCGTAAGGTGATGATCGCCTTTCCCTCTTGTTTGCGCACCAGTTGTAGCTCTTGCTCCTCCGGAGAACCCACCGGAATGATCATGCGCCCGCCTTCGCGTAGCTGATCGAATAAAGCAGGAGGAATCTGCGAAGTGGCAGCCGACACTACGATGGCATCGAATGGGGCGTACTCCGCCAGGCCACAGCTGCCGTCGCCAGTCATTACAGTCACGTTGCTCAGTCCCAGCCGGGCAAGGATGTTTGCGGCCTGGGCGGACAGTTCGGCGTGGCGTTCGATGGAGTACACGTGCGCACATAACTGGGTGAGAACCGCTGTCTGATATCCGGAACCAGTACCGATCTCGAGCACTCTCGAGAATGGCGTCAACTGTAGAAGTTCCAGCATCAGCGCGACGATATAGGGCTGCGAAATCGTCTGCCCCGACGAAATGGGTAGGGGATGGTCTTCATACGCCTGCTGCTGATAACGTGCCTCCACAAATTCGTGGCGCGGGAGATTCGCCATCGCGGTGAGCAGAGCCCGGTCCCGAATCCCGCGGGCGCGGAGCTGGGTCTCGACCATCCTGTGGCGTTCGAGGGCAAGCTGCTTCGACTTCAAGATAGCGAACATGGGCAAATCGAAGCCGGAAGAAAAGCATTAACCACGATCAAAGAAAATCTACGAAAAAATTCCTTGGTCAACCTTCGTCGATCTTCTAATGCTTTTTACCGTGTCAGTTGAAACATCATCCTGTCAACTTACTCTCACTTCTTGCGCTGGCGCACGCGTACATCGAAGCTGACCACGCCATTCTGGTCACGGACCGCAACAATGGAAACGTTTCGCGTCACGTTATATTCGACCTGAATGATTTGCTGCGACGCCTGCGCGACGTTGGTGGTGTAGGTGAGCGTGAGATTGTTTTTGACTTGCTGTTCGATGGTAACCGCGGGGCCGGTTTGGGTCGATGAAGTTTCGGTGTTCAGACCTTGTGGGTCGATCTTGATGCGGCTTACGCCGAATAGCTTTTGCACCCGATTGCTGACCGTCGCGTTCAAAGCGGCGCTGAGAATGGCGCTGGAAGTTTCGGAACTGAATGCGGACTGCGATTGATTAAGCTGGGCCGATTCTTCGGAAGCCTGGCCGAACGCGAGCAATCCGATGATATCCGCGGTCGGCAGCGGCGGTTCGGAGCGATACGTGACATTGGGCCGGTCAACCGGACCGTTCAAGTTGAGGGTGACGTCGTAGTCGCGAACCCGGGTGGTGGCCTGGAGATCGAGCACCGGCGTGGTGGTGACCGGATTGATAAACGTAATGTCGCCGCGCTCCAGACGATACTTGGTCCCGTTGAACTGCACTTCGCCTTCAATGATGTCGGCGCGTCCCAGCACTGCAGGCTTGCCCGCCGTGCCTCGCAGATGCAGGTCTGCGTCGCCCGAGAGCCGAACGCTGGCGGTTTGCATCTGCAATTCCGGAGTGGTTGCTATGTGGACATCCAGGCGAATCCGGTTCAGCAACCGGTTGGTTGTCGGTAACGCCGAACCCTGGGAGTGTTCCAGGTAAGATCCGAAGTCGAAGCCCGGAGTCATTGCAAGTTTGGTGACAATGATTTCGCCATTGAGCAGCGAAGCCGACGACGTTCCCACAAAATGTAGGTCGGCATTCGCGGTGGCGCTGACTCCGGGTGGATAGCGGAGGCGAACATCCTGGCCATGCACAGTCAGGTCGAAATTGAGTTTGTTGTTATAGGCGGTGGCGTAGCCGCCAAAGGTTACCAGTCCGCCGCCGGTGTGCGCGGTCAGGCTCTCGATTTGCAGACGGTCCTGATTAAAAACCAGGGAGCCATTGACGTCGCTCAAGGCGCTGGGCAAATCGATATAGGCGACCGCACCATTCTCAATGCGCAATCTGCCCTGGAAGGAGGGCTTGGCAAACGTGCCGGCCACCGAACCATCGACCGACACCACGCCGGAAGAGCTGAAGTCGCTGTTGAAACTTTCAATCAGCTTCAGGTTTACGCGGCCCTGGGCCCGCAAATCCAGTTCACGGTCTCCATTCAATTGCACGCTGCCGTTCGCCGAAATATCTGTGTCTTCGCCGACCAGGTGGAACTGATCAATCTTCAGAGCCTGGTTCGCGACCGAAAAAAGGATAGGCCCCTGATTGGTGATCTTGACCTCTTCTACATCGGAATCCAGCTTGTCGAGTTTGGCTGTGAATTGTAATTCGCGGGGCCGGCGCAAGGGGCCGACCATGTGAACTTCTCCGTCCGCTCGCGAATGTCCGTTGACCGCACCTTGCAGGTAAGTTCGAAAGATTGAGTCCAGATCGAGTTGGTGGAAGCGCAGGTAAACATCCGCCGGCCAGTCGCCGCGCAGGTGCACCCCGCCATCGATTTTCAAATCCGCTTGCTGGAACTGCGATTGTCCTGTAATTCGCAGGTCCGCTCCCACGGATACGGCATTAATGGTGCAGTCGCCGGCGCGCTCCTGGTCGAAAGTAAGATCGTGCAGGTGGATCGCCGCATTCAGCTTGGGTTCTTCGAGGGTGCCGGAGCCATCGGCGACAAAGTCCGCGCGGCCAGTGACGGCGATGCGGGCGCTTTGCAAAGTGGAGATGCGCTTGAGATCAAAGTTGTTTCCGGTCAGATTGAATCGATATGCGTGAGTGGAGAGATTGTAGGTGCCGCCACCACCGACGGTCGATTCGTAGTGTGTCATTTGCATGTGGCTGAGTTCAGCTTGTTCTCCCTGAAAACTCAGATCAGAGCTGAATCGTTCCACAGGCTCACCGTAAACACTGCCATCGCGCAAAAGGACTCGACCGGTTCCGTTCGGATTTGACTTCGTTCCGGCTAGCTGCAGGTGGAGATCGACGTTTCCTGTGATGGGATAAGACAGCCCGGCCAGCGCGAGAATTCCGGAGAGGTCCGCATTCTGCGAATCGAGATGGACTTCAATGGGACTGTTGTCCGTAAATTGGCGCTGGTTGAGTTGAATATGGAAATCAAACTTCAACGAGTCCGGATCGCGGCTGAGGGTTCCGTTGCGCACCGCGAAAAGTGATGGCGAGAGCTGCACGTCGGCCCGCAGTGAATTCCAGTTCACCATTTTCTCGGGCGTATACGCTGTAGCGGGTATCAAGGTTTCAAAATCCTGCGACTGCAAATTGCCCGCAATTGCAATCTGGGAGAGTCTTCCAGTGGCGGTACCGATGAATGAAGCGTGGCCGCGCAGGGTCACGGGGATTTCTCCGGGATATCCGGCGGCGGTGAATACCGGCTGCCACTCGCTCAGATCGGTTGTCGTAACTGTGACCTTGAGCGCTGCGTTCGACGACAGTGTGCCGGAAGCATGGACCTGGGTCGCGCGAGTTGAAGCTGTGAGCTCTTCGAGTTCGAGCTCGCCCGGCCCGAAGCGATGAACCCCTTTAACGTGTGCGGTCAGCGGAAATCGCGTATTGGGCGCATGCGCAGGAGGCACCACGTCGGTCACGAACTGGGCCTCCGTGTTGCGAATTGTATCTTTCCATTTAGCTTCTATGTTGCCGCTGACCAAGCCGGCTGGCCTGATGCGCTCAAATGGACGCGACGCCGTTGACAAAGCGGCTGCGATGTCCTCCGCCGACAAGTCCTTGTAGCGGATACGCAAAACACCGGACTGTTGGCCGGCTGCGGTTTCTTTCGTGTTTTTGCGGGTCGCCGGCGGGGCAAGCCAGTTCGCAACCTCGGCATCCCCGGAGACGCTTCCTCCCAGGATGCGGCCTTCGATCTGAGAGAGCTTCAGCTGTTTCCGGTCAACCTTATATTGCGAGGTGAGATTGGCATCGCGGAATCCAACCGTCGGATTTCTCCAGTCGAGATTCGATAGCAGAATCTTTCCGATGGATGAAAAGTCGCTGCTCGACCAGGCGCCATGACCGGTTAAACGGAGTGTGCCTCGCCGAAATTCCGGCCGCCTGGCCATGGCTGATGCTTCGGCAAGGTCGAGACTGACGTCGTAATTCGCGTCGATCTTAGGTTGGCTGAAATTGTCGATCTGTCCGCTGGCCTGAAGATGGGAGCGCCCCGAGGTTGCTTTCAGGGAATGAATCTGAACCTGATTCTGGCTCAGACTGAAGTGCGCCTCGGAAGTCCAGGCAAAGGGCCGGAAGTCTAGAAACGCGGTGTCCGCCTTGCCCAACAAAAGGTTCCCGTCATAGCGGCTGTGAAACAGCGAGTAGCTGAGGTCGGCAGAGACGTCTCGCAACGCAAAATCGAGAGCCATCTTCTGGTCGCCCCAGATCAGTTCTCCGCGACGCACGTCGAGGCGGCTGATGGAGAGCGCGAAAAGCTGTGCCATGGTCTTGTCATGCGATGCGCTCTGCACCTTGGGCTGAGGCTGGTTGGTGGTGCCGTCGCGATAGAGAATGATGTGGATGACGGGATGGTCGAGGACCAGATAGTTAAGGCCGATGTCGCTGGTGCGCAAAAATGACCAGAGCTTGATTTGCGCCATCAGGCTATTGGCATGCGCGTAGGGAATTTCACCGGCGGCCTCGCGACCATGAATCGTCAGGTTGCGCACTTCTACCTGAAAATGAAAAGGGACAACGTGGATACTGCCCAGCTCAACCCGGCCCCCGGTGATGCGTTCCAGAGTGGCAATCAAGCGCCGGTTCACCAGCGCACGGAAAGAATCTGTGGTGCTGTACCAGCCCAGGCCGGCCATCACGACGATGCCGAGCAGCATGAGGGCCAGAAACCATTTCCAGATTTTTGTCTTGGCAGGGCCCGGCTTGGCGCCGGTTTCAGACATTAATCGCGCCCTTCGAGCTGGACCGCCTGCCCTTCAGCCCGAATTTCACTACCGGCGCGCAAGTCATGCAGCCAGGCGGTCAACAGTTGATTGATTTTTTTCTGAGTGAGGAGTTCCTTGATCTTCGCGGTCACCTGCGCCAGCGGAACATTCCTTTCGCCGGATTGACGAAGCTGAGGCAGCAGTTCCTGGTTGTAATAGCTTTCGATGCTCTTCGAATCCACGGAAACCGAGGGCCGCAGGCGCGCATCTACCAGCCGCATCAGTTCCAGTTCCACACCTACACGATTCCTGATGCTCTCCTCATTCAGCCGGTAGCGGTCGAGCAGCGCCCGCCAGCCCAATTCGGTTTCGGCCTCCGGATATTGTTTGCGAATTTCCGCTACTCGTTTCTCGACGTCTTCCTGCGAGGCGGGCTCGGCGTCCCCGGCGCGGAGTTGTTCGCGGAGCAATTCCTGGTCGATCAGGCGGTCGAGAACCGACTTGCGATCGGCGGCGCTCAAACCGTCCAGCGAACGCATGTTGCTGAAAGCTTCGTAACGCAGCGCATCTTCCCAGTCGCTCAACAGGATGATCTGACCATTCACCGTGGCCACGATCCGGTCGACGATTTCCGCCTGGCTGCGAGGAGCGAAAATCAGCAGCAGGCATGCGAGGGTGCAGACGATGAGTAAAATACGCTTCATTAGAAAGTCTGCCCAATACTGAAGTAAACGTTGAAATGTCCAACATGCTGCGGAGCGAAATTAGCAGGATCGCAGGTCTGGTTTCCCGTGAGAACCTTGTCGCAACGCGGAAATGCCGGTGGATTCAAATTGTAGCCGAAATCGAAGCGCACCGGCCCAATCGGAGTCTTATAACGCACCCCCACTCCGATGGCGTGTGAAATATAGCTGTAATCGCATTGCGCCGAGGTGGCCAGGTGCAGGCACAACTCCGGATCTTTCTGACCCCAGCGCAAGAGGTTGTGAAACAGGTCGTGGGTATTGGTAAAGACGTTCCCGGCGTCGTGAAAAATGGCGAAGCTGACGTTGTCCTGAAAAAACGGCAGCGTCGGTGGAGGCATGCGTAATTCGATATTGTTCACGAACACTGCCGTGCCGCCTAAAGGAAATCCGGTGTTGGGATCTCGCGGTCCAGCCTGATTCAACCCGAATCCGCGGTGCGAGTTTCCCCCTCCGGCAAAAAAGCGCTCGGCCAGGGGAAGGCATACCTGGGGCTCGGCACAACCGGCTCCCGGAGCGGGCATGATGGTATTCCCGTAAGGGAGTTCAAAACCGATTCGAGTCGAACGCGCCAGCACGAACTTTTGATCCGAGTTGCGCTTTCGACCGATCGAGTAGTAAGTGGAATTCTGTAGCAGGAACCGGCCGAAATCGGCCTCCGAACCAAAATGGCTGTCGGCAACGCCTCCATCCACCGTGGTGTAGTTGCCCTTGGTGGTTTCGAGATCGTTGTCGCGTTTGTTGCGCAAATAACTGAAGTTGGGAATACCAACCCGGGTAGGTTGAGACAAGAGTGGGATCTGGTCCGGGCTTACCGTATTGTTGATTTCGCTGGCCTGCACCCGCCTGTAAGTGAAGCGGTAGGTCATAATGCTGGCCTTGTGTATCGTCTGCTCTGCCTGGACCGATCCCTCTAACCTCTGGGACGTAAAAGTGGTGACGTCAACCGTGTTGTCATAGAAGGCGGTAAAGGTGAAGCGCCACTTGGGATTGTTGAACAGACGCGGAGCATCAAAGGCAATCAGGCCGCGCTGCTGCAAACCTCCTACATTGGCTTTGAGCGTGATGGTTTGGTTCCGGCCACGGAAGTTGAGGCGCGTCAACCCAAACGAGACTCGCGGGCTGACTCCGGTTTCTCCCAACGGTTGGTTGCCGCTGGTGGTCGGCTGTCCGGTTTGAAATTCCAGGCCCAGGCCATAGTTGAAGGTGTAGCGCCTGGCCTCCTGGACGTTCACCAGGACATTCTTTTCGCGTTCGTTGCTCTCCGGGTTTTGCACCGCCGTGTCAACCTGGCTGAAGATGCCCAAGTCGTAGAGCCGCTGCTGGGTCTGCAGCATGTCCACCTGGCTCAGAGGATCTCCCTGCTTGATCTGGATTTCACGCTGCACAATGAAAGGGTGGGTGTGATCGAGTCCGGCGGTGAACACCTGGTCGACGATGACCTGATCGCCTTCACGGATGGTATAGGTAACGTCCCTGAGCAGATCGTTGCCCGGTGCGGGCCGCGCCGTCGCTTCGAAAGTGGCGTTGGGAAACCCGTTGTTAAAGTAATAGTTGAGAACGATTTCGCGGTCCTCATTCACCTTCGAATAGCCAAATCCCTGTCCCGGTGCGATGTTGAGATCGGGAAATGGGCTGGCGAGTTTGGTTTCGCTGCCGACGATTTGCAGCGCTCCCACCCGGGTCTGAGGACCCTCTTCGATGGTTAAAGTAATGGCGAGATCATTTTGCTTGCCTTGATAGTTATCTTCGACTTTGGGAGTGATCTTCGCGTCCAGGTAGCCGTTGGCATGATACGGGTTGCCGATCAGGTTGCGAATGTCGGCATTCAACAGCGCCTGGCTGTAACGGCCGTGGGCCAGAAAGCGAGCGGCCGGTTGAATCTGCATCCGCGATCGCAGCTGATCTTCGCTGAACGCCTGGTTTCCCGTAAGCACCAACCTGGCAAGTTTGTGGGTTCCTCCGGCGTCAATGTCATAGGTCACACGCATTTCATCGGCCGATGCGGGGTTTTTGTGCACAGTGACTTTGGCATCGAAGTAACCGCGGCCCTGCATGTAGTTGAGCAAGTTACGCCGGCCTTCGTTGAGCAGGTCATCATCTAGCGCATTCTCTTCGTACACCGGGACATTCTTCCGTAATTGAGATCGGCTGATTTTGAAACCTTCGACCGTGATCTCGACTCTGGGGCCGGGCTGAATGTCGAAGGCGTAGTCCACGGTATTACTTGCGGGCAGATAGTTACGATTGGTGATCGTAACCTGGGAAAGCAGCCGGTTCTGCTTTTGATATTTTTTGCGCAAGCGTTCGAGCGCCCGGCTCACACGCTGCACCGTTACGTAGTCGCCGGTGTGCATCTTGGCAATGTCCTGAATTTGTCCCACTGAAAAGCCCGACGATCCGGTCACCGCCACCTGGCCAACTCTGGCATGGGGTCCAGCCGCGACGTGGAGCAGGATGTTCATCTGCTGGGTTGCATTTTGCGGCTTCTCCTCGGCAACCACGGCCGACTTGAAATAACCGTTCTGTTCCATCAACTGCTTGATGCTGGCCAGTCCACGATCGAGCTTTTCACGGGTGTAGAGTTCTCCCAATTCAAGTTTCGACGCGTTCACGATTTGATTGGGCGCGGGAGGATTGGTTGCTCCGTCGGCAAAAATTTCGCCGACAAAGTAGTTTGGCCGCATCGCGAAGATCAGCTCAGCCTGTCCGGACGGGGTACGTTGCGCCTCCACTTGTATATCGGCAAAGCGGCCGGTGCCGTGCAGCAACTGAATACTGTGCCGCACCTGTTCACGCTGCAGCGGCACTCCGACTTTTTGTGGGAGCAGGTCCAGCAGATGCTTGACGTTTGCCGAAGGCAGGTTGGGAAAATCGATTTTCTGGACGATCAAGCCCTCGTAAGAAGCCATTCCTCCCACGGTGGGAACGGGCAGGTTCGTATCCTGCCCGGAAGGAGCGGAAGACTGTCCCGGGGCCGCTTGTGCGGGAGGCGATTGGGCCGTTGCCTTTTGACAAAGCAAGGCCGCGAGCGCAAGTCCTGTCAGAGTTCTCCCAACAACTCCAGCTAAACCCAAACCGGCTCCTCACGCACTGCAGGCTATAAAAAGTTCGATGAACAGGTATCAGGCAGTGTTGCATCCGCCTGGGAACCAGCGCGGCACCTATAATAAAGGTTTGTAGCCGTTTAACTGGTGACCTGTTTGGACCTGGAAGAAAGATATTCGCGGCAGGTGCTGTTCTCCGGCATCGGCCGCGAAGGACAGCAAAAGCTGGCGGCGGCCAGCCTGGCGGTGGTGGGATGCGGCGCCACCGGCTCGGCCCTGACCTCCCTGCTGGCTCGTGCCGGCGTCGGCAGCATTCGTATTATCGACCGGGACTACGTCGAGCCCAGTAATCTGCAACGCCAATCCCTGTTCGACGAATCCGACGCAGCGCAGTCACTTCCCAAATCCATTGCCGCCGCCCGCAAAATTGCCGCCTTTAACTCCCAGATTGTAATTGAGCCGGTGGTCGCCGACCTCGTACCCGGGAACATCGAAGCTCTGTTGAATGGGATGCAGTTGGTACTCGACGGCAGCGATAATTTCGAAACCCGTTATCTGATCAACGATTTCGCAGTGAAAACTTGCTGTCCCTGGATTTACACGGCCGCGGTGGGCAGCTACGGGATTACGCTGAATGTGATGCCGGGAAAGACCGCGTGTCTTGCCTGCCTGTTTCCCGATCAGCCCCGCGGAGCTTTTGAGACCTGCGAGACTGCCGGGATTCTGAACTCTGCAGTCAACCTGGCAGCGTCAATCGCAGCCACCGAAGCTATCAAACTCCTGGTAGGGGCGAGGACCCAACTCCGTAAGACTCTGCTTTCGTTTGACCTCTGGAGCAACCAGCGCGCCGAAGTCGCCGCCGGAAATCCGCGCCCGGGATGCCGGGCCTGCAGCCAAAGGGATTTTATTCATCTTGCGGGTGAAGGCCGGCCGCATATCACGCTCTGTGGACGCAACTCGGTCCAGATCCATGAACGCCATCGGCCCATTGATTTCACCGAGGTCAGTGCCCGGCTCCGGCCGCACGGACCGGTGCGGCACAACGATTTCGTATTGAAATTCTGGCCTGAACCCTACGAATTGACCCTGTTTCCCGATGGCCGGGCCATTATTAAAGGCACGACCGATACTGCGGTCGCTCGCAGCCTGTACGCCAGATACATCGGAAACTAAATGGACTGAACCTGGACTGGATCAAGCATCCCCCGCGCCCGTAGCCGAATCTCAGCTTGCGACAGTTTTGGGAGGATGAGTTATGCGCCAACTCTTTGCGGTCGGTATTATGTTTGCCCTTTGCGGGCTGGCTTCCGGCCAGAATAGCCCAGCTACTCCGGGCACCTTCGCGCAGCCCTTTGCGCCTCGCATTTCCACTCCATCGGCTTCGCCCGACGCGCTGGTTACCCCTACTCTGACCCTGGATACGCCGGCTCTTGCGGTCGGGGCAAGCGCGACCATGAACGCTACCGCATCGGGTGCATATGTCAACCAGCCCTTATGGTACGAACCAGGAGTCCAGATCAGCGCGCAGGATTATGAATCTCCGCTCGGTGTCTCGCCGGCTTCGGAGGCGAAAAATAATTTCGCCGCAGGGTCAGCGACGCCAGCCGCAGCTTTCAATTCCGGTGCTGCCACCTTTGAGAGCAGTATCGGCGCCGCTCAGCTTATGACTAAACCTGGTCGCAAAGCTACGCGGACGTACACCAATCCGGACGTCAGCCAGGTCAACGGCACCAACGGGACGGTCAAGTACGCGGGCAAACTGGCACACCTGGACTAGAAGCTGAGGCGGATGCGGCGCTCGGCCTTCAACGCTGGACAACACTTTCCAGCGCCTCGAAGAAAGCCGGATAGGAAATAACCGCGGCTTCCGCGCCGCGAATCCGGGTCTCGCCTTCGGCCTTGAGCGCGGCCACTGCGAAGGCCATGGCGATCCGATGATCGCCGAACGAATCGATCTCCGCACCGAGCAGTTTCTGGCGACCGGGAATTTTTAGACCGTCCTCGCGTTCATCCACCTGAGCCCCCATCGAACGCAGGCTGGATGCGATCGCGGCAATGCGGTCGGATTCTTTGACTCGCAGTTCGCGTGCATCGCGAATTTCGACTCCGCCTGATGTGTAAGGCGCAATCGCGGCCAGCACCGGAATCTCATCGATCAGGGCGGCTGCGTCGCCGCCTTCGATGGTGATGCCTTTCAGCTCCCGTCCAACCACCTGCACGGTACCGAGCAATTCTCCATGCTGTTCTTCCAGGTCAGTGACGCTGATGCTGAGTCCCATCAAAATCAGAACGTCCAAAAGACGCGCCCGGGTGGGATTGAGCAGCAAATTCGAAATTGTCAGTTGCGCTCCCGGGAAAAGTCCCGCGGCGCAGAGAAAAAATGCGGCAGTCGAAATATCGCCGGGAATGACGGCATCGATGCCTCGCAATTTTTGTCCGCCCTTGATGCGTGCTCCGTTATCGGTTGGGGTTATTTCGGCGCCGAAAGCGCGGAGAGCCAGCTCGCTGTGATCCCGGGTGTGGACCGGTTCCTGGACAGAAGTTTCTCCATTCGCGAAAAGGCCGGCAAACAGGACGCATGATTTCACCTGGGCACTGGCCACCGGCATTTGGTAACTGATTGCGTTCAGTTCGTTGCCAGTGATGTGAAGCGGCGGCCTGCCCCCGGCCTGGGCCTTGATGCCTGCGCCCATCATTTCCAGCGGGGCGATGATGCGAGCCATGGGACGGCGCGAAAGCGATTCGTCACCCATCAGCTCGCTGGCGAACTTCTGTCCCGCCAGAATTCCGCTCAGCATGCGCATGGTAGAACCGGAGTTGCCGCAGTCCAAGGGTGATGATGGCGGCCGCAATTCAGCACCGCGGCCGTGAATCACAATGGTGTCTTGATTGCGCTCGACCTCAACCCCGAGCGCACGCACGCAGCCGAGAGTGCTGGCGCAATCGGCCCCGGTTGAAAAATTTTCCAGGCGAGAGTCGCCCTCCGCGATGGCCGCCAGCATGGCATAGCGATGGGAGACAGACTTGTCTCCGGGCAATCGCAAAGATCCCGAAATATTTCTTGCGGGGCGAACGATCGTTGCAGAGCTCACGGTAGTCCTGATGAAGAATGGTTCACGACAGCACGGCGGACGCGTACCAACAATATGCTTTGCTGAAGTATGGTGTTAAATCGATGAACCGCTTGGGCTCAGGCCAGCGCTTTAGCCTCGGCCACGGCGTCTTTCAGAATGTCCGGCGGAACTTCGCGTATCGCCAGCTGAAATTCAAACATCGGAGTTTCAGTGCCCCGGCCCCAGCGGTTGACTTCCCAGTGGGCACGAATCAACTTGGCCTCTGGATGTGCGGTTAGATCAAGCAGCATGGGATGCTGGCCGCGATAGAATTTCTGGGGAAACTGAATCACCGGCTTGACCGCCCACGTCGAACCATCCGCTGAAGCGTAAATACTCACGTCCAGTGCTTCCTGCTCGATGATATTTGTGATCTCCAAAGTGAGCAGGAAAACCCGGCTCGCGGCCCCGCTCACTTCCAGCGCCGGACCGTCGCCTTTGGCGGTGACGACGGTTTTCTCAGGAACCAAAAAGCTGTGAAGGCTATTGATCGGGTTAGAGGCCATGGCGAGAGAATTGTAGCAAACGCAGAGAACTCATCAAGCTCCGTGGATCTGGTCGAGAAACTGGCGCAACAATTTACCGACTTCCGCGGGCTGCTCCCAGGCGGCGTAGTGTCCGGCATGACGAATGACTTTCATCTCGCTGCCGGCAATATTCCGCCGCATCAGGTCGGCCTCGGACGAGCCGGTAAGAAGGTCCTCTTCTCCCGTTACCACCAGGGTGGGCACGTTGATTGATTTCAGGTCCGGCACCGAGTCTGGGCGCTCCGCCATGCCGCGCTGTACCTGGGCAACGTTTTCCGCTGACATCTTTCGCATCATGCGCAACGCGCCGGCCACCAAATCCGGACGGCTGTCGCGGGTCGTCTTGCCCAGTAACTTCGGAATCATGCTCTCAAAGAATGGCTCGGTGCCGCGTTCGAGCACGTCGGCTGCGGCCTGCAGACGTGTACTCCTCGCTTCGGGGCTGTCGGCCGAAGCTTTTGTATTGGACAGAACCAGGGCGGCAACCCGTCCTCGATATCTGCGCCAGAATTCAAAAAGGGTGTAGCCGCCGATCGAAACTCCGACCATCGGCACGCGTCCAATTTCTTCCTGATCGAGAATGCGGGCGATATCGGTGGCCTGTTTCTGCATGGTTGCCGGCCCCTCGCCAACCGTAGAGTCGCCATGTCCGCGAAGGTCAGGAAGAATCAGTTGGTAGCGCGAGACCAGAAACTGGCTCGCCGGCATCCAGAATTCGTGATTGACGGGAAATGGGTGAAGCAGGACAACGGGCGAGCCGCTGCCCATGACTTCGTACGAAATCTCAGCGTCGCCACTAGTGATGACTTTCAATTTCGTCTTTGGTCGTTGGTCTTTGGTCGTTAGCCAAACCTACTCGCCGCGGAGGCCAACGACCAACCACCAAATCAGACTGTCGTAACCGGATGTCCTTCGGGCGCCTCAACTCTGATTGGCTCTTCCGGCATCACCACCCAGGCGATCGGGTAAGAAAGCAGGCCCACGCCAGTCATCACGGCGGTGATCAGCCATACCAGGCGGACCAGGGTCACGTCCAGATCGAAGTATTCGGCGAAGCCGGCGCAAACCCCCGCGATCTTGCGGTCGGCGCGCGGCCGTACCAGGCGCCTGCGAGCGATCGCACTTCCGATTCGTTTGCCGCAGTAGGCGCAATGACTGGCATCATCCTGAATCACTTTACCGCAGTAGTTGCAGTACATAGCATCTCCTTGCTGTTAAGAGATACGACTGCGACGCTGGAAAGGTTCCGGCTCAATCCGCCTTGTAGGCGTCTTTCATTCGTTTGCGCGCAATCTCAGCCGCACCGCTGCTGGCATTGTCGGCCACCACCGCCTGATATTTCGCTATTGCCAGGTCCCGGTGATGCAACAGATCGTACATTTCACCAGCCCCCAAATCGGCTTTTTGGGATGCGTCGGGATCCGAATGCGGAGCCTGCTTCACCAGTTCATACGCAAGAGCAGCACCGTTATAGTCTTTTTGGTTACGCAACAAATCTCCCAAGCTGAGTGCGGCGATTTCATAGTGCAATCCGGGATAATGTCCGTCTTTTCCCGCCTGCCACACACGGCGATAGACGTCCGCCGCCTCCGGATTCCGCCCCGAAGCGCGCAACAGATGGCCTTCCTCGAGCGCCAGCAGCACGTCCTGAGGAAAACGCGGGGTCAGCGATCGGACAATCGTCAAAGCTTCATCGTAGCGATGTTCGCGGCGCAGAAAAACAGCCAGCAAGATCTGGGCGTCGATGCTGGTTTCGCCCGTGCCCTGAGCACATTCTTTCAGGTACTCGAGACCCTTGGCCTTGTTGCCTCCCAAACCCATCATGGAAGCCGCGGCCTTCATCCCCCAAGGCAGATTTCCTATTACATAATTGTGGGTTCCTACAATCAGCTTGGCCTCGACCGTCGAAGGTGAGAGGTCAAGAACTCGTTCATGATCGCGCCGGGCCCCCACGGCACTCCTCAACGCTGAAAACCAGGCTCGTTCGATCAAGGCTGTATAGGTAGCGAACTGCCCTCGGGTCACACCCCGTGCATACAAAGCTTCGACATCGTCAGGATTTGCGGCCAGGCGCTTCTCCTCCAGCTTGAATGCCCGCTCGGCCAGATTTTTGATTCGCTGGGTAATTTCCGTATCCGCGGTCCGGTGCGGCGCGGAAATAAAAGTGTCATTCGCATACTCGCCGGTGTTCAAGACTCCCATGCGATACAGTTCGCGAAAAAGTGTGGCGCTCAGCAGGTGGTTGAGCGCAAAAGCATCGTCGGGATGGCGATCCAGAACCACCTGGAACTCCTGCACCGCCCGGTCGAAATCGAGATTGTAAAAGTGATTGAAAGCGGTTTGGTTCAACGGATCCCGAGGACGATAGGCGAGCGATTCGGAGCCGGTTTCCCCGAAGGACGCCATCGTTGCAGCAACGATGAGGATGCTGACGACAAGCCGGGTTACGCGGCGTGAAAGCGGCAAGGGCGATGCCCTCCAGTGAAAGGTTGAGATTTAGTTTATCTGACCTCGCCGCAGCACCCAACGCGAACCAAAAAGGTCAAGCCACAGCGGTGATGACGAACGAAAACTGTGCCTATAATCAGCGTAGGAATTAATTTTTTCTAATCAAACTGGCGCATCTTTCCTAGTGCAAACGGTAATTCTTGCGCAGTTTGAGACGCCAGCCTCAACTTCGGCCGCTCGCGAATGCGGCGTTTCAATGACTTATCGCTATTGAACTTTTGGTCACTGGCTTGCGATGCAGAAAGCGAGGCATTGTTATGTCTGAAGTGGTCCGCGAAGGGCAACAAGAGTTCTGGCGACCTCCCGTAGCTGCAGTTGAGACCGTCCGTCCGGGCATGGTGGAAGTCTGCGGCGGGTGTTCTTCGGAGTTCATGGTCGGGTCGCTTTATTGCCATACCTGCGGAGCAGCCCGGGAAACCCAAGCCACATTGGCAGCGCACTGGACCCTTTACCTCCAGTTTCACAACATCAAACGCGCGCTCGGTCTGCCTACCGCTTCGCTGATCGCGTTCGTAGCCGGAATTGCGTGCCTGATCATGGCGGGCATAGCCGTGGGGATCATTTACAGTGTCCAGACCTTCAACGATTTCCAGGCGGTGCAGTGGTACCGGATGCAGTGGCTGCTGGGCGCGATCGCGGCTTTCGCCGCTGGTATGCTGCTGAGAAAATCGCCCGAGATCAAGCCATAGCCAATCGTTCGGATCAGTATTAACCTTCGTCGCCCGACCGTTCCTGGCGCTTCCCGGAGATCCAGGATTACCCAGCGGCAAAACTTCGTGTGGGCTTGAGCCTCGCAATCTGAAAATTCTGACAATTTGCGGCGGGCTATTTTGCGGCGGGCTCAGGATCATTGATCACCACCCGCCGCTGCTGATGCATGCGGTAGAGGTGATGGACCGGTCCGATCCCACGGCCTAGCGGATGAGCATTGGCGATGGCCGCGGCCACATAAGCTTTAGACAGCAGCACTGCTTCCGGAAGCCCCCGGCCGCGCGCCAGGTGACAAGCCATAGCGGTGGCGAACGCGCAACCGGTGCCGTGCGTCGAGTTGGATTGATGCCGGGGAGACTTAAAAACTTCCTGCTGCGGCCCGGTCGAGCCGGCAAAACTTAGGAGATCGATCGCCTGTTCCAGATGGCCGCCGGTGATGACTACGCTGGCAGCGCCCATGGCGTGAAGTCTGGTCGCCGCCAGACGCATCTGTTCCAGATTTGTGACCTCAAGCCCGGTGAGCACCGCAGCCTCCTCGATGTTAGGCGTCATGACTGTGGCCAGAGGCATCAGACGGTCGATTAGCAGTTGCAACCCGCTGCCTCCCGTCAGGTCAGCTCCCGACGAGGATTTGATGACTGGATCAAGAACAATATTGGGTATGCGGCTTTTTTCCAGAAAGTCGCAGAGAGCGCGGCCAACCTTTGCGGCACCCAGCATGCCTACATGCACGGCCGCGATTTCAACATCCGAAACAAGTTCCTCCAGCGTTTCCGTCATCAGGTCGGGCTTTACGGCTTCTATCCGCTTGACGCCCATCGTTGACTGAACCGTTAATGCGGTAATGCAACTGACACCGTAGCAGCCGTGGGCGGCAATGGTTTTGACGTCAGCCGTCACCCCTGCGCCGGAAGAAGGATCAAAGCCGGCGACGGTAAGCACCACGGGAGGACAGACGGCCATAGATGCAATGTAACGGAAAGGGGCGCACGGTCCAAATGCTACATCTACCGTCTATCCCCCCTAATCTGCCGCAGCGTTGAGTGGATCAAAACCCGGCTAATGATTACCTTCGCGAAACCGAGGTAATGTCTGCAAGCTGTTGATAACCAAAACCGGGTAATTCTTTCTCTGCGCAAACTTTTTGCCATAGTTACTTTTTGATAAACACTTAACATCATTCAATACAGCGATATGGGTACTGCACCTCATCATCGGCAGTATGTTACGTGCGATATCTATTACTAGATAATCATCTTGCTGAGGGTTTATCCGGGTTGACAGTCTCCAGGGCCACCGATAGCCTTATTGAATCCTAGGTGAACGGTGGGAGGAACGAGTACGGCGCACGACTAAGAGATGAGAGGTGACCTTGCGAGAACATATAGCTCATTTACTGGCGACAGTTATGCTGGTCGTCAGCTTAGGGGCGGCTCAGCGACCGACCAGCTCAGAGTCCATAAGTGACGGCAATAGCGCTTCAAATGCCATACCTAGGGCAAAGGCCCACGGTAAACCGTATCAAATTGGGACAGCATCGTGGTATGGAGAGTACTTTCAGGGACGAACCACGGCCAGCGGCGAACCATATGATATGTACGATCTGACCGCAGCTCACCCTACTCTGCCTTTGGGCAGCTGGGTACGTGTTACTAACCTGAATAACGGCAGGGCGGTGGTGGTTCGTATAAACGACCGCGGACCGGTAGTCCCGGGCCGGATCATTGACCTGTCCTATAACACCGCCAGAGTGCTCCACTTCCAGTCCCAGGGCCTGCAGAGGGTCCGTCTGGATGTCGTCAAGTCCAAAAGCAACAGTCAAACTCAGCCAGCTGTTCTGGCAGCGCTCCGCTACTAGTCCCGCCGCTTGAAATCCCTTACACTTCAAGGATGTACGATCCGAGACAGAATCTGATCGTTGCCTTGGACGTTTCAAGCGCCGCCGCCGCCCAGAAGATCGTGGCGGCGGTGGGCGACTCCGCCTTTACCTATAAGGTCGGAATGCAGCTCTATACCGCGGAGGGGCCAGGAGTGGTGCGGGATCTGGTGGCCTCCGGGCGGAGGGTGTTTCTCGACCTGAAATACCACGATATCCCAACAACCGTGTCGGCCGCCGTCCAAGAGGCCGCCGCGCTCGGCGTCAGCATGCTGACCCTGCACGCGGGTGGCGGAGGCAAAATGCTGCGCGCAGCAGTCGCAGCGGCCCGGCATGCCAACCCTGCACTGATGCTGCTGGGCGTCACCGTTCTGACCAGCATGGACGAGCAGGATCTGGCCAAGGTCGGGGTTCAGGGAGCGGTTGTGGACCAGGTTGTGCGTCTGGCAACACTCGCCATCTCAGAGGGCTGCCAGGGCGTGGTCGCGTCAGCGCTCGAGGCTTCCGAGCTGCGATCAAAGTTAGGAAAGCATTTTCTGATTGTGACCCCGGGGGTTCGTCCCGCAGGCAACGAGCACGGCGATCAAAGCCGGGTGGTAACTCCGGCTGAAGCCATCGCCGCCGGCGCCAGCTACATCGTAGTCGGCCGACCGATCACCGGCGCTCACGACCCAGCCGCCGCAGCCAGATCGATTCTGGAGCAGATGAGCTCTAAGGTCAGCGCTTAGCTGACGTTCTTCTTGTGGGTTAGAGCTTCTCGTAGAACTCGCAGGCAGAACAGGAAATGAAAATTCCTCCGGGGATGCCGCGCTCCCGGTCCTTCACCCGTTTCGCAATACGCGTTGGCTTACCGCATTTGGGACAGTCAGTGCTTTTGGTGGTGTCCATTTCCTTCTTGCGATCTGCCGTCTTTGCAATCTTGATTGCCATTTACCGATCTCCTTGAGTCTTGCCGTTAAGTCTTCTATTGCCGCTCAGTAGTATTCCAATCCCAGGTGAGTGATTAACTCTTCGCCCTTCAAGTGTCGCAGAGTGTTTTTCAGCTTCATGAGCTGAATGAACAGATCATGCTCGGGATAAAGACCGGGTGCGCTCATCGGTGACTTGAAGTAAAAGCTGAGCCACTCCTGGATTCCGAGGTCGCGCAATTCCGTGCTGCGCTGCGCCAGGTCGAGGAACAGCACCAGATCCAGCACCAGCGGGGCGGCCAGGATCGAATCTCGGCAAAGGAAATCAACCTTGATTTGCATCGGATAGCCCAGCCATCCGAAGATATCAATGTTGTCCCAACCTTCCTTGTTGTCTCCCCGCGGCGGATAGTAATTGATTCTCACCTTGTGAGTGAATTTGCCATACAAGTCGGGATAAAGTTCGGGCTGCAGAATATGCTCCAGCACCGACAGCTTGGATTCTTCTTTGGTCTTGAAAGAGCCCGGATCCTCAAGCACCTCGCCGTCGCGATTGCCCAAGATGTTGGTAGAGAACCATCCGTCCAGCCCGATCATTCGCGCCTTGAAGCCGGGGGCGAGAATGGTCTTGATCAGAGTCTGTCCGGTTTTGTAGTCCTTGCCGCAAATCGGCGCCGAATTCTGCCGCGACAACTCCTGCATGACCGGCAAATCCACGGTCAGATTGGGAGCTCCGTTGGCGAAGGGCACGCCTTCCATCAATGACGCGTAGGCATAGATCATCGAAGGCGCAACCAATTCGTCGTTTTGCAAAAGCGCTTTCTCGAATGCCTTCACCGATTGGTGGGCGGCGGTTGGTTCGATGAATGTTTCCGTCGAGCCGCACCAGATGGTCACCAGCCGCGAAGCGCCGGAACTCTTTTTGAATTCGCGCATGTCGGCTCGAACCTGTTCGGCCAGGTCCATTTTGTTTTTGCCCTTTTTGACGTTAGGGCCATCCAGCTTTTTAACGTAATTGTGGTCAAAAACCGCCTTGCGCGGCTTGATCGACGTCAGGAATGGCTTGACCTGGTCGAGCAGGTCGCGCTCCAGCACGCCCGCTTTGGAAGCGGCCGCGTACATATTGTCTTCAAAGATGTCCCAGCCGGTAAAAACCAGATCGTTGAGCGACGCCAGCGGAACAAATTCCTTGATCTTGGGAGAGAGCGCATCAGTTCGCTTGCCCAGGCGAATTGTTCCCATCTGAGTCAAGGAACCAATCGGCTTGGCGATGCCCTTGCGCACCGCCTCCACGCCGGCGACAAACGTTGTAGCCACGGCGCCCATGCCCGGGATCATGATTCCCAATTTTCCTTTGGCGGGTTGGATCTCGCTGCTGGACGGCTTTGAATCGGTTATTTTTACTTTGGTCTTTCCTGCGTCCTTCATTTTTCCGTTCTTCGGCCGCGTCGGCATATTTAAGCTGCTTCCTTAATGTTCTGTGGAAATGTAGGCGAACTGCTATGTTCTCGTATCGAGTCCGCATTTGCAACCGCAGGAGCAGCGAACGGCTGCGCGAGGCAGGTGAATGGCACGTAGCGCCAGCCTCGGACCCGCCCGATGGGTGGCCGGGAGGCCCACTAAACACCCGGCGCAACGCCGCCGCTACTTTCGCAACTACTTCTCCAGGTCCAGGGTCTTCACTGGCAGGTCCCAGTGCGAATCCAGAATTTCAAATCGCCGCTGTTCCTCACGCTCGTACGCAGCCTGATCGGGCCATAGCTGCTTTTTCAGCGCGTCTTCTTCGAAGGGCTCGTTGGCGACGGTTGGGTTTTTGAACACTATGGTGACCCGATAGTCCCAGCGCCCGTCCTCGGTGGTGTGATAGCGAGGCTGATCCATCCACACTTTGAGCATCCGGCCCATTTCGACTTCCTTCTTGAGCAACGGATAGTGATTCTTTTTGAACAGCTTCAGGAATTCGTCTGCATGCCCCCACTTGGTTTTGTAGTAATACTCGATCACATACGGCTGCCCCGGTCCGGTGACGGGAGTTTGCGCTGTACTGGCGGCAACGGCGATCGTCGACAACACAAGTCCAAGTAGAAAGCGTTTCACGGGATCTCCTCGGCTAAGGATTTCAGATTCCTGATTTTAGATTACCGACGCGTCAAAATCTGCAATCTGAAATCTACAATCTGAAATTTTACTGGTGAGCGTTACTCTGTCTGCAGACGGTTTTGCCAGTGCGACCAGACGAACCAGATGATGCCGGCGGCCAGAACCACTCCAATGACCAGGTCAAATTTGTGGAAGTATTTGCCCAGCTCTCGCCAATTTTCACCAAGTTTCATGCCCAGCCAGGCCAGTCCGAAACACCACGGCCACGATCCCAGAAAAGTGTAGAGGTGAAAGCGGCCGCGCGGCATGCGTGCGATTCCCGCGGGCAGTGCAATGAAGGTCCGGATCACAGGTAAAAGGCGGCCGATCAACACCGCCGCGCTTCCCCAGCGCAGAAAAAACCGGTCGGCCCAATCCAGTTCGCGGCGGCCCATCAGAATCCAGCGACCGTATTTTTCGACCAGCGGACGGCCACCATAACTGCCAATTTCGTAGGCCACGAGCGATCCCAGATTGCAACCCAGTGCGCCAGCGGTGGCCACCCACAAAAGTTTCATCGATCCTTCGTACACCAGATAGCCGGCGAACGGCATGATCAGCTCGGAAGGCAACGGAATGCATGCCGACTCGATCGCCATCAGCAGCGCAACTCCACCGTAGCCCGTGGCGGCCACCACGGTCTTGATGAACAGAAACACGATGGCGAGAATTTTTTCAGTCATGCGGAAAATATGTTACAGGAATCTTCCTCAGGATGGATTGGCACGCGACGGGAACGACGATTCCAGTATTCAGGACGCGCAAAAAACTAAAACGCGCCTTCCTGTGTAAAAGTGTAGCCGGGCAAAGTAGCGCCGCTCGGGCTCTTGCTCACTTTTACCTTGACGGTAGGAACATCGGGCGCCGACAGACCAGCCGGACGCAGAACAGCGTACTGGGTGAACACTTCGTTGTACATCTTGGTGACAAGGTAGTCCTGGCCGTCAGTATCGTTCCGCCAGACCTGCCCAAGTTGAATGGACTTGACCGCCACTTAACGCTCCTGAATTTTCGTCGGAAAGCTTATTCAGACTACCGGGACAAGCAGAGTGCGTCAATTAGGCCTGTGGTTCAAAGGCGTTACCAAAGTCCGTGCGGCGGGACTATGTGGGGAAGGGCGCCCTCGCCCGTCCAAAGCGTCCGCGGGAGTGCTAGTTTTGTGTCTGCTCTTCCCTTTCAATCAATTTGCTAAGATTAGCAACCGAATTTCAAGGAGCATCGAATGCCTCGCGGAACTAGCACGCGCCAACCCGCAAAGACTGGCCGCCAGGAAGGCAAACGCAAGGCCGCTCCCGGCAAAAAATCAGGCGCCCGTCCCCACACAGTTCGTGGCGGCGTCAGCAAAAGTTCCACCAAAGGCTACAACCCTACCGCTCCTGCGCGCGTCGGGGAAATTCTTAAAAGACTCGATGTCCTCTACGCAGACGTGACCTGCGCTTTGCAGCACGAGAACGCGTGGGAGTTGCTGGTCGCGACCATTCTTTCCGCTCAATCTACCGATGTTCGCGTAAATATGGTGACAGCTGAGCTCTTCAAAAAGTATCCGACGGTGCAGGATTTTGCGCGGCTCAAGCCGGAACAACTCGAGCCCGACGTCCGGTCCACCGGTTTTTTTCGCAACAAGTCAAAGTCAGTGGTGGGAGCGGCAAAAAAGATTGTCAGTGACTTCGGTGGCCAGGTCCCGGAACAGATGGATCAGCTCCTCACGCTGCCCGGCGTCGCCCGCAAGACCGCCAACGTAGTGTTGGGGACATGGTTCAAGCAAAACGAAGGCGTGGTAGTGGACACGCACGTCCATAGAGTTTCTCGCCGCCTCGAACTCACCCGAAACGACGACCCGAAGAAGATTGAACAGGATCTGATCAAAATCATCCCCCGCGAAAAATGGACATTGTTCTCTCACCAGATCATCTGGCACGGGCGCAAACTATGCATTGCCCGCCGTCCCAAGTGCGCGGACTGTCTGCTGGAGAATATCTGCCACGCCGCCGACAAGACCTGGAGCACGGTTGAGATGCATAAGAACGCCGTGTCATCCTGAGCGGAGTAGCGGCTCCGCTTTGCGAAGCCGCCTGCGCAGTCGAAGGACCCCTAGCGTCACCACGGCGCTAGCAAGGTTGTGCCATGCGAGAAACCACAGCGTTTGTGAAGTGGCATAGCGGTTCTTGGACTTCCCAAGGATGACAACTCGCTCTGCTACACTTTGCCTAACTCCGATGCGCTCCCTGATTCTGTTTGCCATGGTCATCTCGATGAGTACTCCCGTTCTGCCCCAAAACTTGCCTGCACCGCAGGCAATTACCGATCCTAAACAGATCACCAGCAAACCCAATGCGAACGTTGAGCAGAACCAGCAGAGCCTTTCCATCGAACGGCTCTATATGACGCGCTCAGTGGGAGCGACGACCTGGTCGCCCGACGGAAAAAGTGTGGCGTTCGTCTCCAATATCAGCGGCCGCAATAATCTCTGGATGGTCCCCGCTGAGGGCGGCTGGCCAACGCAATTGACGGTCAGCGATCAGCGGCAAACCTCACCGGCATGGTCGCCCGACGGCAAATGGATCGCTTACATCTCCGACTACGACGGCGATGAGCAATGGGATATTTTCTTCGTGTCGCCACAAACCGGGCAGGTCCTGAACATTACTAATACGCGGGAAATATCGGAGGAAGATCCGACCTGGTCGCCCAACGGGCGCTACCTGGCGTACATCGTGAAGCCGAAGACGTCATCGGTTTTCGAAATCAACATATTCGACACGCTGATGCGCGACACCAAACATCTGACTGCCGGCACCCCTAAAGACAAGATGAACTTCAATCCGGTCTGGTCCTCCGACAGCAAGAGGATCGCCTATACCCAGCAGCAGGCCAAAGGCACGGACTCCAACGTTTTCATCGCTGACGTGGCCAGCGGGAAGAGCACTCTCCTCACCCCGCATCAAGGCGAGGCCACTTATTCGGCGTACGACTTTTCTGTGGACGGCAAGTCTCTGCTCATTACTTCAAATGCCGGGAACGGATATGACAATGTGGGATTGCTCGACATCGCCACAAAGAAAATCGACTGGCTTACCCAGGAGAAATGGGAAATCGCGGCCGGAAATTTTTCTCCCGACGGCAAATCCGTGACCTGGACCGCCAACCTGGATGGCAACACCGATATATTTCTGCACGATCTGGGCGCCGGAAAAACCACTGCACTGCCGCTGCCCAAAGGGGTGAACCATCCGGGGGGCGCGGCTTCCGCTTTCACCCGGGATGGATCGCGCCTGCTTTACTACCACAACGGCCCCACCTCCCCCAACGACGTTTGGACTTATTCACTGGCGGATGGAAAATCGCAACAGATTACTCACTCTCTGGTCGCTGGGGTTCGCCCGGAAGATATGGTCGAGCCTTTTCTGGTGCACTATCCCAGCCGCGACGGCAAGTGGACGATCTCGGCATTCGTCTATGTGCCGTACAACATGTCGCGCAGCGGCCAGAACGCGGCCGTGGTTTATGTTCATGGCGGGCCGACATCGCAGAGCGTGAACTCGTTCAGCCGCATCATTCAACACATGGTCAATCAGGGATATATGGTGATCGCGCCGAATTATCGCGGATCAACCGGCTTCGGTAAAGAATTCCAGCAAGCCAACTTGTTTGACATGGGTGGAGGCGACCTGCAGGACGTTCTCGCCGCGGCCGACTTCATCAAGCAGACCGGCTATCTGGATGCCAAAAAACTGATTCTGATGGGCGGAAGTTACGGTGGCTATATGACTATGATGGGGGTCACCAAGGCGCCTGACGTCTGGGCTGCGGGCGTTCCCATCGTGCCCTTCGTAAACTGGTTCACGGAAATTGCCAACGAGGACCCGGTGCTGCAGCAGTCCGATCTTGCCACGATGGGTGATCCCGAGAAAAATAAAGACCTGTTCCACGACCGCTCCCCGATTTTCTTCGTAGACCAGATCAAAGCGCCGCTGCTGTTGCTGGCCGGCGGCAACGATCCGCGCTGTCCCAAGGAAGAAGCTCAGCAAGTAGTGGACGCGGTAAAAAAACGTGGAGGCGTGGCGGAGTACAAAGTGTACGAAAACGAAGGCCATGGCTTCGCCCGGGTGGAAAACCAGATTGACGCCTATCAGCGGGTCTCCCAGTTTCTGAAGTCCCGGGTTCCACCAGCCGACTGCGGATGCTCTCTCACTCAATGACAATGTAGGCGCGAGCGCCCTCGCTGGTGCGGCAGCCTCCCGGACGCCGCTGAAGCGTTCATGACACGTGCGCACCAGCGGGGACGCCGCGCCTACATTAGTTTTTGGCGAACTTGCCGAAAAAGTCTCCCGAGTTCCAGTGCGGGCGCGCGGTCTGCTGCGCTACTTCATAACCGATTGCCAAATCCACACGCGTGCATTTCACCGTAGCGTTGAAATCCAGAGGCTGGGACATATCGTCGCTTGGCAGATGATAACGTTGCGTTTCCCAGTCGTACTGCATTTTCTTGCCATCAAGGTTGGGATTGACGGTTTGAAATCCCTCTCCAACGTAAAGGGACGGCACGCCTTGCCGGACGAACGAATACTGGTCACTGCGAACGAAAAAGACTTCTTCCGGCAAGGGGTCGGGGCTGACAGTCAGTCCCATGTGGCGGGCAACGTCGTCCGCAACGGCGCCCAGGCTGGAATGCTCGGCGCCCAATGGCACGATGTCCTTGAAGTCGTAGAGGAAAGAAACCTCGTCCATATTGACGTTGGCCACGATCTGCTTGATAGGGACCGTGGGGTTGTTGGCGTAATAGTCAGATCCCAGCAAACCCTCTTCTTCCGCGGTGACTGCGATAAAAAGCAGCGAACGCCGCGGGGCTGGATGCAGACTGGAAAATGCCCGCGCCATTTCAATTAACGCAGATGTGCCCGAGGCGTTGTCGGCAGCGCCGTTGTAAATATTGTCGCCTTTCACGGCGTCGCCAATTCCCAGGTGGTCCAAGTGCGCAGTGAAGACAACATATTCATTCTTGAGCTGAGAATCGGAGCCGGGAAGAATTGCCGCGATGTTTGGACTTTCCACTTCAGAGTAGTGGCTGACCACGTGAATGTTCACGGTTGTCGCCAGGGGGAAAGCCTGGGGTTGGCTGTTTTCGGCGGTTTGCAGCGCTTCCTTCCAGGATTTTGAAGCGCCTTCAAATAAGGCTGCGGCCGTGCTCGAACTTATTCGGACGGATCCCTTAATACTGGGCTGGGCATCATTCGGGTTTCCCTTTTCATCCAGCCAGCGCAGCGACGGACCTCGCGTGAAGCGGATGTATTCCGAAAAAGGAGTGCGCTTTTCGGTCGGCCCGGCCCAGATGGAAATATAGCCGATAGCCCCATGTTCGGCAGCCACCCGAAGTTTCTCCTCCGACGACGAAAAATGAGCGCCGGGAGCCGAAGGAAGGCGGGCAGGAGCTCCGTAAAGCACGGCGACGATCTTTCCGTGGACATCGATTCCGGCGTAGTCGTCATAATTAAATTCAGGCGCGCTTACCCCGTAGCCGACGAAAACTACATTGCCCTCAGCCGTGGAATCGGCAGAGACTGGATTTCCTGCCATCACGTAATCTTTTTCGATGGTCAGCTTCCGAGTGGACCCTTTGTGGGTGATGGAGAAAGAACTTTTGTCCTGCGACAGTTCAATTTTCCGGAAGTGCACGTTTTGAAAATAAGATCCGTTCACCCCCGCAGGCTTCAGCCCCATCTCCTCGAATTGCGCTCGCACGTAGTTGGCAGCCAGCAGGTAGCCACGTGTGCCGGTGTTTCGTCCTTCGAGCAGATCGTCGGCCAGAAACGCCATATGTGATCGCAGTCCGGCGGCGGTAATCCGCTGCAACAATTCGTCAGGGGGAAAATCGGAGGAGGAGTTTTGGCCGAATACGGAAGAGACCATGAGAAGCAGGCCGAGGTGGGCAAGAATGCGCTTCAGTTGCAAAATACCTCCTATGAATTACTCAGCTGGCGATAAGCCACTTTCGGCAATGGCTTCAACGAGGCCGGGAATCGTAAAGACCTTCGCCTCGATATCCACCGGAAGGCCCAACTCCCGAAGAGTAGACGAAGTAATCGGCCCAATGGAAGCAAAGCGGATCCTTTTAAATTTTTCCTGAAGATCGGGCGTCGGACTTCGCCTGAGACTCGCGGCTGTGTCGTGTCCCCTTTCATTCAACAGTTCAGCGAAGTTGCGCACCGTGGAAGAGCTGGTAAAGGTGATTACATCCGGACAACGCCGGGAGGATTGAAGCGCCGAACGCACCCGGTTACGGGAAGACTGGGGAACGACGGTCTCGTAGGCTTCCACCACCTCGACGGTCGCACCCAGTTTGCGCAACTCTCGGGGAATAACGTCGCGGGCGACTTTGGCGCGAGCCAGCAGAACACGCTTCCCTTTTACTCTACGCCGCAGGCTGGCCACTACAGATTCCGCGACATATTCTTTCGGTACGACGCTTACCTCTGCACCCTGGATTTCGATTGCCTTGCGGGTAGCCGGACCGATGGCAGCGATTTTCAGATGATCTAGCCCCCGTTTGCCAAGACCTAATTTTTGCAATCTTTCCCAAACGGCTTCGACCCCATTCACGCTGGTCAGGATAAGCCAGTCGTACTGAGAAAGATTTTTTAAGGCTGCATCCAGCGCTTGGTAAGACTGGGGCTTATGAATTTCGATAAAGGGAATTTCCAGAACTTCTGCGCCTAACTGGCGCAGGCCGGCGGACAGAGCGCTCGCCTGGTGGCGCGCCCTGCCCACCAGCACTCTAACTCCGGACAATCGCCCCGACGGCGTGGATTTTAGCTTTGATTTCATACGGCAGCGTGTTCGAAATTACAACCATGCAGTCGATCAGCCCACGTCCATTGCAAGAGACTCACGGCTGTTGCGGCGTCGCCGCTGGTTTGCCATATACCTGGCGCAGAATTTCGTCACCGCCCCGACTCAAAAGGATCGCGCCCAACTTTTCTCCCAACTGGATAGGTTCTTTCCCCCCGCCCGACTCGCGGAGAACGCGCGATCCATCGGGATGCGCGACCATCGCTTCGAGGTAAATCCGGCCGTCAATTTCTTCCGCCAACGCGCCGATAGGCACCTGGCAGCCGCCGCCCATTTTGTTCAGCAATGACCGTTCGCATGTAGTTGTGTTCCATGCCTTCTTGTCATTCAAAAATGCCACGTCGCGCAGCACGCCGGCATCGCCCTTTCGAATTTCGATCGCCAGAGCACCTTGTCCTGCCGCCGGACACATGATCGCCGGGGCCAGCACCTGCTTGATACTCTCTTGTTTCCCCAGGCGATTCAGCCCGGCTGCAGCCAGTATTACGGCATCGTAGTCGCCGGCATCGAGCTTACGCAGCCGGGTATCTACATTGCCTCGCAGGGCAACGATTTCAAGGTCGGGGCGCTGGGCCTTAAGCTGGGCCTGACGACGAAGACTGCTGGTGCCCACTTTGGCGTGTGCCGGCAGTTCATCGATGCTGTTGTAATTGCGTGAACAAAAAACATCGCGCGCATCCTCACGCTTCGGGATGGCTGCAATTTCGAACTCAGCCGGAATTTCAGTGGGCAGGTCTTTCAGACTGTGGACCGCGAGATCCACTCGATTGTCGAGCAGCGCCTCTTCGATTTCTTTCGTGAACATGCCCTTGGTACCGACGAGGGCAAGAGCGACGTCGATGATGCGGTCGCCGGTAGTCTTGATAATTTCAATTGAGACCTGATTTCCCTGCTGCTCCAGCAGGGTTTTGATGTGGTTGGCTTGCCATAGCGCGAGTTGCGATCCCCGGGAGCCGATGCGCAGCCGTGACACTAATTTTTTGCTCCGGGCTTTTCAGTCGAGGATTTTTCCAATTTCTTGTCTTCTCTGTTTTTACCCTGAAGATCTTTGTCGTGCAGATCGAACAGACGGCGCACGACATCGACCACGGTAGTGGCTTCGGAATCCTTTACTGCCGTTTTCAAAGTGCTGATCGGAGTGTGCATGATTTTGCTGATGATGCCCCGGGTCAGAGCCTCCACCGCCATCTGCTGTTCGAGCGAAAGCGGGCCCAGCCGGCCCCGCACCCGCTCGATCTCAGCCTGGCGAATGGTTTCCAGATGGTCCTGCAGCGAGACGATGGTAGGCACGACATCCAGAGTCTGCAAGCGCGTCTGAAACCGTTCCACTTCACCGGAAATGATGGCTTCGGCCCGATCCGCTTCTTTCCTGCGGTCGGCCACGTGCGAAGTAACTGCCTGCTGCAAATCGTCAATGTCGTAAACAAAAATACCATCCAAGCGGTTCATCTCCGGATCGACATCGCGTGGTACCGCGATATCGATGAAAAACATGGGACGATTTTTACGCCTGGCCAAAAACAGCTCGCCGTGTTCGCGCCGGAAAATAGCGTGCGGAGCTCCGGTAGAGGTAATGACGATGTCGGCGCGGTCACAAGTCTCGTAGAGCTGCTCAAACAGAATTGCCTGCCCATCGAACCGGGCAGCCAGCTGCTGGGCACGATCGTAGGTGCGATTGGCGACAAAAATAGATTCTGCGCCGTGGGCCAGCAGGTGGCGTGCCGCCAGCTCGCTCATCTTTCCAGCGCCCACCAGATATACATGCTTGCCTTGCAGTGAGCCGAAAATCTTCTTGGCCAATTCCACCGCGACCGACGCAACCGAGACCGCGGACGAGCCCACCGCGGTCTCCGTCCGCACCCGCTTTGCGACTGCAAATGCCCGGGTCACCAACAAATCGAGCTGCGAGTGCAGGACGCCAACCGTTCGGGCGGTCGCATACGCTTCTTTGACCTGCCCCAGAATCTGGGGCTCGCCTACCACCATC
Organism: Terriglobia bacterium; assembly: GCA_963733545.1. GTDB lineage: Bacteria > Acidobacteriota > Terriglobia > Terriglobales > Acidobacteriaceae > JAIQFF01. The sequence continues at coordinate 97,552 of CAVTDQ010000006.1, read as the reverse complement.
GAATCCAAACTCGAAGTGACACGAAACAGGTGACGGACCGCTTCACTCTCGCGATATTCATAGAGGTGCGGCTCATAGTCAGCGGGATTAAGTTGAAAATAGTCGCGCAGGAAGCCGCGCAGATCGACTGCTCCATTTTTGGTCTGAGTCAACAACTCCACCCGGTTGCAGGTGGACAAAATAATTCCTTCCTCAACTCCGGGATGTCCGGCCAGACGCCTTAAGGCATCGGGCAGTTGCGATTCCGGGATCGCAAGCCGTTCCCGCACCTCCACCGGCGCGGTCTTGTGATTTACCCCGATGAGCTGAAACTTCATGACTGGACGAACCCGTGAATGGTGCTGTAATAATTTGCCGACCAGGCAATGACTGCTGCCACCACCGCGCCGGTCGCCAGATATGCGGCCCGGCGGCCGCGCCAGCCCGCATTCCAGCGGGTGAACACCATCACCATGTAGACGGCCCACATCAGGAACGATAGAAAAATTTTGGGATCGAGCAGGTCCAAGCGGCCGTAAGTCGCCTGGGCGACGATGCTTCCCGCAATCAGACCGAACGTCATGAAGGGAAAGCCGAGCAACAATGAGCGATACCCTATCTGATCTATCACTTCAAGCGCCGGCAACCGCAGCACGATGGCTGCAGGCTTTTTCGATTTCAGACTCCGTTCCTGTAGGAGATAGAGCAGGCTGGCGGCGAAGCTAAGAAACAATGCAGCGTAGCCGATAAAAATCATTGCAATGTGAACGAACAGCCAACCGCGGCGCATTCCCGGCGAGATAAGCAGAAATGGCTGCTGGGTGGTCGCGGCGACAAAAGTCAAAACGAAAACCAAGGGAAATACCACAATTCCGGGCGATGTCGTGCGATACACGAAATAGACAATCATGAACGCCGCCATCACCAGCAGCGCCAACAGCGACTCCGAGTTGTGTACAGAAGTGAGCGTGAGTTGTCCCGAAAGCAAGACTGCTTCGCTCAGCGATACGAACTGAAACACCATTCCCAGGGTCATGGCCGGCAAGGCCACACGGTTCAACAATGAACTGGTGCGAGTAAGAGCCAGGAGGGCATAAAGCAACCCAACGGCGTAACAACCCAGGGCCACGCGCAGCCATAGTATTGGCATAGGCAACTAAGAAACCGGACAGGTTCGACGGGCACGATCCAGGTTGGCGATTACCAGCCTGTCAGAATTATTATAGTCTGCACCACCGGAGAGGCAGACAAATCAGAGGTTCAAGCAGTAACCGAGCTGGCAGCATCAATGCCGGCGCGGCATTCCCAAGGCAGGTGCTATTGCACTCCCAGCCCGTCCAGCGCGATTTCCAGTCCATCAACATCGACAACCAACCGCCGCCCCTTCGCCATCATGTTATCGATCTCGTCAAACGCCTTGAACAGCCTCATTTTGACCGCGCCGTACTGCTCGGCTTCGGTCAGTGCTCGTCCATGCCGAACTGACCACGCACGCAACGATTCATCCGGCAGGAAGACGCTTACGGCAAAGGTAGTCTTGCGATCTGAGGTAACGTCAAAAACGTATTCGCTCGCCGGAGCCTCCGGAGCATCGGCCAATGCCACGCGCTTGCCGACAAAATAATATTGGTATACGTATCCCTGGCCACCGGTATACGTTTTCATGCGACGGAGAGTCATGTGATGACGGTCAGAAAAAATCAATGTTGCCGTGTCATCCTGAGCGGAGACAGTTCGTTCGCTTGCGAACGAACTGGCGCAGTCGAAGGACCCCTAGCAATTCCACGATACTTAATTCCTCGGGCTTTTCCGAACAAAAGCAAATCTTCGGCCATCAGTTGGTTTTAGGGGTCCTTCGACGGCGTAGGATGACAACGATCGAAGACCGATGCATCGCACCAACCACTCGCTAGCGCGTGCCATTCCCCGGCGAGACCACGCGCCCGTACTCACTGGCCCGGGATAGCCGATCAAACATTCGATAAGCCACCCCGGAAATCGTGCCGATGGCTTCCTCGCCGTCCCGTTCGCGCCGTAAATAAGTAGTCATCACGCAAATTACATACGGACGATTTTCGACAAAAATTACACCCGAGTCGTTCCGGACGCCTTCTAATTCGCCCGGCTTGTTGGCGATTTTCAGGTCCGGGGGCAGGTCGCGCGGGATGAAGCTTTCCTTATGGGTGCTAAGCATGGTGAAGAAATCGGCTGTCATTTCCTTGTTGAGAACTTTTCCCCGATACAAAGATTCCAGCAAGGCCATCATCTCGCCAGGAGTGGAAACATTCTCGCGGCCTTCGCCGGCAGCCTTGAGGTCCATCATCTTGCGGCGCAAGCGGGTATGCGCGAGCCCGAGAGAGTCCATGAGTCCGTTCACATTGTCCATGCCCACGCGATCGATCAAAACATTGGTAGCGCTGTTATCGCTCACCGCGACCATCATGGTCGCCAGGTCGCGCAGAGTGATGCGGGTGACTCCGGGCGTGAGCCCACTCATGATGTCACTATCGGGAACCAGGTCAGATGCCTGGACGGTGTACAAGTCAGTGAGTTTTAGTTTGCCGGTCTGAGCCTGACGATAGAGTTCCGCCAGAACCGCGATCTTGATGGAACTGGCCTGAGGAAACACATCGTCGCCGTGCCGCAGCAACTTTTTTCCGCTATTCAAATCCAGAATTGCAACCCCGAGTACGCCGTCCAGGCTGCGATCGACATCGTTGATGCTCGATTCCAGCTTTAGCCAGAGAACTTCCTGCTTGGCAGCGGCGGTGTTGCCGGCACTCTGAGCAAAGACTGGCGACAGCGTTGCAAGCAGAACGAGTATCCAGGCAATGAATCGCATCAACCGAACACCCTCCGAGGGGCAGCCAAAGTAAACAAACCAGCTAAAGCCGAGGTCTGAAGTCTAAGATCCGAGGTCTGAGCCCTGGCTACCCTTCGATCTTGGCTTCCCGCAGACGCTTGGCCGCTGTCTCCGAACTCACCGGCGAATAATAAACTTCTTTAAAGGTATACGACTTCGCCTTGCCTCCAATGACCGGCAATATCTCGATGTGCCAATGGTAGTCGTCATCGATTGTCTTCCAATAATCCAGGCTCTTCGAGCGGAACAGTGTATTCGGCGAAGTGTGGACCACCAGATGAAACTCGTTGGTAATGGTTCGAATTCGCTGCAGCGTACGGCGCAGTAAGCTGGCGACATCGAGCATCCCGGCGGACCCGGCCAGACCGAAACGTTCGAAGGCGGCTTCGTGTGTGCGTGGGATAATCCAGGTCTCGTAGGGCGCCCGCGGAGCGTAAGGCCCGAGAGCGATAAAGTCGCCCCGTACTTCGATCACGCGCTGGCTCTGCTGCAATTCCTGGGCAATGATATCGCAAAAAACGCAACGCTCCTTAGCCTTGAAATAGTCGCGGCCGGCGCGCAGTTCGTAAAGCACCCGGCGAGGCACGAAGGTGGTCGCAGTAAGCTGCGAGACGGGATGTTCGAATTCCTGACCGGCAGCGGCTCCATAATTCTTGAAAATGCTGACATATTTGAAGCGGGCATCGCGTTTCAGGTCCTGAATACGATGAGCTGCCAGCAATAAAAACTGCTCGATTTCCGCGTCGCTCGCATTCCATAACTGGCGATCGTGGCGCGGATTCTCCACCAAAACTTCGTGCGCGCCGACGGGTGACATGCGATCGTAGATGCCGTCGCCGCGCCGGTTCGGCTCTCCTTCGATCCGATACAGCGGCGCCGGATGCACCACCGCACGCGCCGACCAGGGGCTGCCGCCGACTCCTGGCATATTTGAAACCTGCTGCACCGCTACCGGCGAGTCGGGACAAAAGCGGCATACCGATTCCGCACGCGGAAGACTCTGAGGAACATCGTCGCCGGTAATCACCCAGGAGCGTGTGATCGGGTCCTTACGCAATTCCATGGCACTAAGGAAACCATCGGCACAGATGCGGCGTCAACTCAGAACTAGGGCGACACGATTTTCTTTGCGACCTTTGCGAGACCTTGGCGAATTTTGCGGTTCAGACTTTAATATGCCCGACCACAAAGGACGCCGAAAGTTTGTTGTGACGTCGGCACCGACTCCGACGATCCTGCTTTGTTATAATCCGCGCACGAAGCCCGCTGAAATGATCGAGCCGTCCACGCCGTTGATGCGGCAGTATGCCGCCATCAAGAAGGAGCATCCCAGCGCCCTGCTGTTCTTTCGCCTGGGAGATTTCTACGAACTCTTCTTCGAGGACGCCGTTCTGGCAGCCAAAGAACTGCAAATCACTCTCACCTCGCGCAATAAAGAAAAAGGGATTGCCGTCCCCATGTGCGGCGTGCCTCACCATGCCGCGGAAAATTACATATCAAAGTTGATCCGCAAGGGCTTCAAAGTCGCAATCTGCGAGCAGGTCGAGGATCCGCGTGTGGCAAAGAAACTGGTGAGACGAGAAGTCACACGGGTTGTAACCCCCGGCACCGCGGCGGATTCCTCACTTAATTCTGAAGAGAATAATTTTCTGGCCGCGATTGCCGAAACCGGTGAACGGGTCGGCTTTGCCGCTCTCGACCTTTCGACCGGCGAGTTCCGCGCCACTGAATTTCAAGGAGAGGACGCCGCCAAGCGGATTCAGGAAGAGATTCAGCAACTGCGTCCGAAAGAAGTCCTGTACGCCTCGTCGGCGCCGCTGTTCGAGGGCTCTAATGTGGTGGCGGGCGGCTCGCCCGCGAAAGTTTCCACTGTTTCGGGCTACGCCGAGACCCCTCTGGACGATTGGATTTTCGCTCCCGATCACTCTATCCCTCTGCTGGAAAACCATTTTGGCGTGCTGTCTCTGGAGGGCTTCGGCCTTTCCGGAAAACCCGCAGCAGCGGCGGCGGCCGGCGCCATTCTGTATTACGTTCGCTCCACCCAGCGCGGAACTTTAAGCCACGTGGATCGCATCGGCTTTTATGAACGCCAAACCTGCCTGGTGCTGGATGCAGTTACCGTCCGCAACCTGGAATTAATTGAACCGCTTTTTGCCGGCGCCGATGCCGGCCTTACGTTGTTTCGAGCGATTGACGCCACGGTCACGCCCATGGGCAAGAGGCTACTGCGCTCGTGGCTGCTGCGTCCTTCGATTGACGCCGCCGAAATCAACGCTCGTCTAGACGCAGTCGAAGCACAGGTGAAACAAACCATCGCCCGTGAAGAACTCCGCCGTGCGCTGGATGGCATTCTCGATCTTGAACGGCTACTCAGCCGGGTCACGCTCGAAACCGCGAACCCTCGAGACGTTCTCGCCCTGGCCGTTTCTCTGGCAAAACTCCCGGCGGTCCGCCAGGCATTGGCACGTGTAGTCGCGGCCAGCTCTGCATCGCACACCGAGCCAACCGCCCAGGCGGACAAAAGCTTTCCGGATCGCCTGAGCACGCTGCACACCTCCGTCGACGAACTGACGGATCTTACCCAGCGCATCGATACCACCATCATTCCGGAACCACCAATTTCACTCAGTGATGGCGGGGTGATTCAGGTGGGGATCGATCCCGAACTCGATCTCCTCCGCGACTTAAGCCGCAACAGCAAACAATTTCTGGCACAGATTGAGCAGCGCGAACGCCAGCGCACCGGCATTACCTCGCTGAAAATAAAGTTCAATTCGATCTTCGGCTACTACCTCGAAATCTCGAAAGTGAATGCTCACCTGGCGCCCCCCGACTACGAACGTAAACAGACGCTGGTGAATGCCGAGCGCTTCACCACTCCTGAATTGAAAGAGTACGAATCAAAGATCCTCGACGCTCAGGAGAAAATCGTAGACATTGAACGCCGGCTGTTCGCGGAACTGCGGTCGGCGATTGCCGGCGAAGCCCGCCGCATCCGGCAGACTGCGCTGGCCCTGGCTGAAATCGATGTGCTGTCTGCACTGGCTCAAATCGCGGCGTTGCGAAATTACTGTCGCCCGACGCTGGATGATTCCGCCGACCTCGAAATCGTCGCCGGCCGCCATCCCGTCATCGAGCAACTGGAACTGGGCAGCGGAGACCGGTTCGTCCCCAACGATCTTTTTCTGAATTCGACCACCAACGCCATCATGATGTTGACCGGTCCAAACATGGGCGGAAAGTCGACTTACCTGCGGCAGGCTGCGCTCACTGTGATCATGGCCCAGACAGGATCGTTCGTGCCCGCACGCAGCGCCCGGCTCGGGTTGGTTGATCGCGTCTTCACCCGCATCGGCGCCAGCGATAATCTGGCTCGCGGGCGTTCGACCTTCATGATCGAGATGACGGAGACCGCCGCCATCCTGCACACCGCAACCCCGCGCTCGCTGATCCTGCTCGATGAAGTTGGCCGGGGGACAGCAACTTATGACGGGCTGGCCATCGCCTGGGCGGCCGTCGAGTACATTCATCGCCGCACTCGGGCCAAGACACTTTTCGCAACCCACTACTTCGAACTGACCGAACTGGCCGAGCAACTTTCCGGGGTCAAGAACTATCACGTGACCGTAAAGGAAACCGGGGGCGGAATCGTTTTCCTGAGAAAAGTCGTGCCGGGTGCGGCCGACCGCAGCTACGGCATCGAAGTCGCCAAACTCGCCGGACTTCCGCACGAAGTGATCGTGAGGGCGCGGGAAGTATTGGCCGAACACGAAAATGCGGAGCGCCAGTTGATGGGGCATCTTTCCCCCGGCACCACCCCGCCTGCGGCGCAGTTGACTATCTTTACTCCACTCTCTCAACCTGTGCTGGACAAGCTGCGGGAAGTCGACTTGAATTCATTGACGCCGCTGGAGGCGCTAAACTTGCTGGCACAACTGAAAAAGCAAGTCGAGTGAAGATTCTCTCGGGCAACTCCGTTGGCGATCTCGACCATTTCATCTTGCAGTGAATAACGATTCAAAATGAAGAGAACCGGAATTTCTTCAGACCTGCTGGCCAGCGTTGGCCAACTGCTGATCATCGGATTCGATGGCACCACAATGTCTCCCGGTCTGGCCACGCTCTTGAAGCGCATTCAACCCGCGGGGGTCATCCTCTTCGCCCGCAATATCATTGGCGGAGAGCAAACCTACCAGCTTTTGAAAGACTGCCAATCCTGCGTCTCGACCCCGCTGTTTACTTGCGTGGATTTGGAGGGGGGGCGCGTGGACCGCTTCCGCAAGGTTACCGGTCCGAGCCCGTCTGCCGGTGACGTCTTCGCCACGGGTGACCGCCGGCTTTTTCGCAAACACGGCAAAGTGATCGGAGATTCCTGCCGGACATTGGGTTTCAACACCGACTTTGCGCCGGTGGTCGACCTGGCGTTTGAGGCCTCAAGGACCGTCATGAGTTCCCGCTCGGTCTCCGCGGACCCCAGGCAAGCCGTTCTCTACACTCGCGAATTTCTCGAAGGACTGCGCGCTGCCAACGTCGTTGGTTCGGCTAAACATTTTCCTGGCCTGGGCGAGGGCAAACTCGATACCCATCATGAACTGCCTTCGATTGAAAAGTCGTGGAAAAAGCTCTGGGCGGAGGATCTATATCCCTACCGCATTCTCCGTCGAAGACTGCCAATGATTTTGATCGGCCATGCAAACTATCCAAGGATCACGCGGGACGCGCTTCCCGCGTCGCTCTCCAGAAAATGGATAACCGACGTACTCCGCAAGAAGATTGGATATCGCGGACTGGTCGTTTCCGATGACCTGGAAATGGGAGGCGTGTTGAAAGCTGCACCGATTGAGCGGGCAGCCGTTGAACACATTCGCGCCGGAGGCGACCTCTGCCTCATCTGTCACATCGAGGAGTACGTCACTCGATCCTACGAAACGTTAATTAAGGAAGCGGAGAGCGATTCGAAATTTGCCCGACGGGTTCGGGAATCTGCCGGCCGGGTGTTGGCATTCAAGAAGAAATCTTCCGCTTTCAAACGCCGCCCGCCAGCGCCCACGCAAACCAGGCTTGAAAAGATTTCCCGCCAGGTGTGGGAACTGAGTGAGGAAGTCGGGCTGTCAAAACTGCGAGCCCTGAATTCATGATCGTCGCCGGTTTAATGAGCGGCACCTCGGCTGACGGCATTAACGTCGCCCTGATCAAAGTTAAATCGGGGCAGGCCGCCAGATCGCGGCTGTCATTCAAATTTCTGGCCCAGGCGGAATATCCCTATCCGAAAAACGTGCGCGAAGCTGTGCTCAAGGCCATGAACGCCAAGCAGGCCAGCGTGGGTGATCTGGCACGTCTGAATTTTTTGCTGGCAGAACTGTATGCCGAAGCCGTGCTCTCCACCCAACGGCGGTTCCGGCTCAAAGCTCAGTTGATCGGCTGCCATGGCCAGACTATTTATCACCAGGGCGAGCCCGCGAAATACCTGGGCCGCGAGCTGGCAGTTACGTGGCAAACCGGCGAAGGCGCAGTCATCGCGGCGCGGCTAGGGATACCAGTGGTGTCCGATTTTCGGCCCGCGGACATGGCCGCCGGAGGCAAGGGCGCGCCCCTGGTTCCCTTCCTCGATTACCTGCTTTATCGCGATCAGAAGATTGGCCGCATCGTGCAAAACATTGGCGGGATCGCCAATCTCACCGCCATTCCCGCCGGCGCCTCACCGCAACAAGTCATCGCTTTCGATACCGGGCCCGGCAACATGCTGATCGACGCCGTCACCGAACGTCTCTTTCGCCAACCTTACGATCGCGATGGACGCATTGCAGCCACGGGCACAGTAATTGAGCCGGTGCTATCAGAAATGCTGCGCCTGCCGTTCTTTGGCCGTAAGCCGCCGAAGACCGCAGGCCGCGAAGAATTTGGACGCGAGTACGCCCAACAATTCCTGGGGCGCTGTGGACGGGCAGGCAAAGCTGACATCGTTGCCACTGCCACAGCCCTGACGGCGCGCTCAATCGCGAATGCATTGCGCAGGTTCGTGATTTCGCGCCGCGGCAATTTTCGGGAGTTCGTGGTCTCCGGCGGCGGCGCCAATAATCCGACCTTGCTGGCCATGCTGGCGAACGAACTTCGGTCGCTGGAACTTTCCCTTCGCGCCTCCGACGAATTTGGACTGCCCTCCGCCGCCAAAGAGGCCGCCGCCTTCGCGCTTATGGCTTACGAGACGTGGAACCATCGACCGTCGAATATTCCCTCCGCCACGGGAGCCAAGCGTCCAGCGATTCTGGGAAAGATTTCGTATGTCTGACCCGGCAATGTCATCCCGAGCGAAGATGAGGGCGCGCTCGTGCGCCGAAGCGAGTCGAGGGACCTTATGTTTGCCTGTGAACTTCGTCAAAACCTTTACCTACACCGTACTGGCAATTCTTCTAGCCCTCACCCTTTCCTGCGCCGGCAAACCCGCTCCCAATACGCTGGTGATGATCATCGAGAGCAGCCCCACTAATCTCGATCCCCGCGTCGGTCTGGATGCGCAATCCGAGCGCATCGACGACCTCATCTTCGACGATCTTCTCACTCGTGACGCGCACCTTAATGTCGCTCCCGGCCTCGCCGAAAAGTGGGAGGTTCGCGATCCTCTTACCTACGTTTTCCGGCTCCATCATGGGGTCAAGTTTCACGACGGCCGGCCGCTGACCTCACGTGACGTGAAGTGGACCTTCGATTCCCTGCTGCAGGGAAAAATTCGCAGCACCAAATCAGCGGTGTACCGCTTCGTCGATAACATCGAGACCACCGACGATTACACCGTCGTCTTCCACCTCAAAGAGCCTTTCGCGACCCTGCTGTGGAATCTTTCCGACGGCGCCATCGGGATCGTTCCCTACGGCAGCGGGGATGAAATGAGCCGCAAGCCCATCGGTTCGGGGCCGTTTCGCTTTGTCAGCGCGGAACCCGACAAGGAAGTGATTCTGAGTTCCAACAATGAATACTGGGGAGAAAAAGCGCGTTTACAAAATGTTCGCTTCATCGTGGTACCGGATACCACCACGCGCGCGCTGGAATTGCGCAAAGGCAGCGCCGACATCGCCATCAATGCGCTGACCGCAGACATGGTCTTGACCCTGGAGCACGATCCCAACCTCGCCGTGCTGCACGCACCCGGCACGGTTCTCGCTTATCTGGCGTTCAACCTGCGCGATCCCATTCTCAAAGACGAACGCGTGCGCCAGGCGCTCGCTTACGCGATCGATCGGCGTCCCTTTCTTGAATACCTGCAACGCGGTTTTGCACGACCGGCGAACAGCGTCCTCCCACCCGAAAGTTGGGCCTACAACGGGGACGTGCCCGCGTATGATCACGATCCCGCTCGCGCACGCCATTTGCTGGAGCAAGCCGGGTATCCCGCGGTTAACGGTGTTCGTTTTCACCTCACCATGAAAACCTCCACCGAGGAAAGCACGCGCCTGATGGCCGCGGTACTGCAACAGCAATTGCGCCAGGTGGGGATTGCCCTCGATATTCGTACCTTCGAATTCGCAACCTTCTTTGCCGACGTCACCCACGGCCTGTTCCAGCTCTATTCACTGCGCTGGATCGGTGGCAACGAGGATCCGGATATTTTCGAATATATTTTCCACTCTTCCAAGTTTCCCCCCAACGGAGCCAATCGAGGACAGTTTGCCGATCCACGGATTGATGCCCTGGTCGATCAAGCCCGCCACGAACTCGACCAGAACACCCGCAAGCAGCTCTACGCGGAAATCCAACGAACCCTGGCCGACGAGTTGCCATACATCAACCTCTGGTACTTCGACAACATCCTGGTCCATTCCAAACGAGTCCACAATCTGACTTTGAATCCCTCCGGAAATTACGATTTTCTGAAAACAGCGGAGCTAGTCGATAGCCGCTAGTCATTGGTCGTTAGTCGCTAGTCATTGGTCATGGTCGTTGGTTGCTTGCCTTCGCGATGGCCAACGATCAAAGGAAAACGACCAAAGGCAAACGACCAACGACCAAGGACCGACGACCTTTTCCCCCGTGTTACCATCGAAATACACCTTCTTCTCCATGCACATTCTCTTTATCGGCGACATTTTCGGACGTCCGGGGCGCAACATTGTCAAAGACCGATTGTCCGGACTGGTCAAAAACCATGCCATCGATCTTGTCATCGCCAACGGAGAAAACTCCGCGGGTGGCTTCGGCATTACCGGCGCCCTGGCTGAAGATTTGTTTGAACTGGGAATTGATGTCATTACCACCGGCAATCACATCTGGGACAAGCGCGAGATCATCGACTACTTTCAAACTGCTGACGGGAATCCGCACAGCCCGGCGCGCCGCCTCTTACGCCCGGCGAACTATGCCGCTGACATGCCGGGATGGGGGGTGTATGAGGGCCGGAAGAACGATGTTCAGTACGCGGTGATCAATCTGCAGGGGCGCGTGTTCATGGCCGCCAACGACGACCCGTTTCGCGTCGCTGACAAATTGCTGAAAGAGATCAAGGCAAATGTGATCTTCGTCGACCTGCATGCCGAGACAACATCAGAAAAACTTGCCATGGGATGGTATCTGGATGGCCGCGTCACCGCGCTTGTAGGCACACACACTCACATTCCCACCGCCGACGAACGGGTGATGCCCGCCGGCACCGCTTATATTACCGACGTCGGCATGACCGGACCTTATGACAGCGTCATCGGAGTGCAGAAAGAACTGATCATCGCCCGATTTCTGAACAATATGCCTGCCCGCTTCGAGGCCGCCACCGGGGATGTTCGACTCTGTGCCGTAGTAATTGACTGCGATGAATCGACCGGCCGCGCCCGAAAGATAGAAAGAGTGATGGTAAGTTAGCCCACGCCTGCAATCAGCCGCTCAGGGCTGGGGTTTATCCAGTAACTTCTTTAACTGCTCGGAATCTTTCGCAGGCAAATATCGCAAAGCCGCCCGAGCCAGCGCCGAGTACACCGCTTTCGCTTCCGGAATCTTTCTCAAAGCCGCCAAGTGCTGCCTGACAATCTGCGCGTCACCGCGCACGATAGGACCGCTGGAAGCTCCCGCCGGGCCCAGCTTCGCGTAATTATTGAGGGTTTGCCGCACAATCGGCAACATCCTTCGGCGCGCTTCCACGCTCGAGATACCGGCGGCGCGTGCCACTTGCTCTCCCGTCACCAACAGTGCAATCAACAGCGGCGATGCCAACGTGCCCCATGCGTGATAGGCCAATTTGTTCTTCTTGGAAAGAGAAACCGACTCAGCTCCCAAATTCCGGACAATCGACCGCGCGGTTCGCAGAGCTGATGGATCGCCCTCCAGCGCGAACGTTACGCCTTTGAGGGATGGAACAGATCCATCAACAAAAGTCATCAACGGATGCACCGATGCCACAGCGGCTCCGCGATTCCGCAGCGATTTCAATTCGTCGCTGGAGAGCGCGCCGCTGGAATGAAATGCAACTTTGCTCTTCCAGTCGATTGCTTTCGAATATTGCCTCGCAGCCTTGGCAATCTCGCCGTCGGGAACGCAAAACCAGACCAGGTCGGCATTCAGGCGCGCGTCATTTGCGATGACATGAGAATTCAATTTCCTCGCGAGCGCACCAGCGTTCCGCCGGGAGGACCTGCTACGGCCTGGCGCGATCTGACTGATGCGGTAACCCGCACGTGCGAGTTCCAAAGCCAGAGCAGTGCCCAACCTTCCGTTCCCGATAATGGCGATGCGTGACTTTAGGGCCATGGCCGCAGCATAGCATCACGGATCTTCACGAATTAGCCCAACCTCATGTCCGCGCCGGCGCGGCCGCCTGCTTTATATTATTTACATGCCGAAATCTTCTCGTAAGAAAGCCAATGCAGGTAAAGCGCGTGTTCTCTCCTCTCGCGAGGTCTACCACGGACCAGCCTTCCGGGTCACGGCGGACGAAGTGCTCGAACCGAGCGGGGTGCGGACGCGGCGCGACATCGTGCATCATTCGGGGTCGGTCGTGATCCTCGCGGTCGAGGAGACCGGGCGCGAGCCGCGTATTCTGCTGGAGCGCCAGTACCGTCATGCCGCCGGCCAGCTTCTATGGGAGCTGCCCGCCGGACGCATTGACGACGGCGAAAATGAATTGGCGGCGGCCAAACGCGAACTTCTGGAGGAGACCGGCTTCACCGCTTCACGCTGGCGGTGCATCCTTCGTTTCTACGCCAGCCCCGGCTTTTTGGCCGAAACCATGAACCTGTATCTTGCAAAGGGCCTGCGCCCGGGCCAGGCTCAACCCGAGGACGATGAAGTCATCCAGGTCCGCATGACCCCGCTTTCGGCGGCGGTGCGCATGGTGATGCGCGGAACCATCAAGGACGCAAAAACCATCTCCGGCATCCTCTGGCTAAGCCAGTCTCAGAAATCCGCAAAGCCGCATCGATAAAGGCTTTGATGTTCCACTATTGCTTGACAGCACCCTTCCGTAGCAGCACAATTGCCAAAATATTAGGGTGCGATCTTGCATTCTAGGGAACGCGCCCTTGGGGGCGGACGTGGAACGTTTGAAAGGTACGGTCAAGTGGTTCAACAACGCCAAGGGCTACGGTTTTATCGGTCGGGACGATGGCAGCCCTGACGTATTCGTGCATTACAGCGCAATTTCCTCGGAAGGCTACAAGAGTCTCCAGGAAGGAGATCAGGTAGAGTTCGAGGTCACCCAAGGACAGAAAGGCCCACAAGCAGCGAACGTTACCAAGGCTTCCTAGTTTTTCTACGTCAAGCCGGACGAGCTCGGATTACTACCGTTGTCCGCGGCCCGTCCGGCGTTTAATCCAATCTGAATCCTCCGGCGCCAGTTTCCCGCAACTGTCGCAAGGATGTGCCCTGTCTTATCCACATACAGCCGCAAAATCTTAACCACCAAGGACACGAAGTATCACGAAGGCCTCGATCTCAGGCTTTCCTTCGTGTCCTTCGTGGTTCATGTTTTTCACCATCACCAGGAACCCACCCACCTTCCACTCCCGCCTCAAGTTGTTTAATCTTGAATGCAATGGACAACAAAGCCATCGCCGGCATTCTCTACGAGACCGCCGACCTGCTGGAAATCGACGGCGCCGATTCTTTTCGCATTCGCTCTTACCGCAATGCCGCCGAGGCTGTAGAAGCCCAGACCCAGCAGATTGCAGATCTCATCGGCGAGCCCAAGAAAGTGCTGGCCATTCCCGGCATTGGCAAGGGCATGCTGGTAAACCTGCAGCAGATGTTTAAAGAGGGCAAATTGTCGCTGCATGCGGAGTTGCTCACTAAATATCGCCCCTCGATGCTGGATCTGCTGAAGATTCAGGGTCTGGGCCCAAAGACGATTGCGCTTATCTGGAGTTCCTACCAGGTCAGCGATCTGGAAGGCGTAGAGAAGCTGGCCAAAGAGGGGAAGATTCGCGAACTGCCTCGCATGGGCGAGAAGCAAGAACAAAAGTTACTCAAGGCTATCGAAGATTATCGTCGTATTGCCGGGCGCTTTTTACTCGATGTCGGCGAGCGCGAAGCGCGAAAAATCATCGATCACTTGAACGCTTATCCTGACGTGGAGAAAGTAACGCCTGCCGGCTCCTTGCGACGCGGACGGGAAACCGTCGGCGACCTCGACATTCTGGTCACCGGCAAAGCCTGTTGCGACGATGCCGCGCGCGAAAAACTTATCGAGCACATCATTAAACTTCCCGGTCTGATGGAAATCATCGCTCGGGGTGAGAACAAAGTCAGCTTTCGTCTGCGCGGAGGGATGCAGGTTGATGTCCGGCTTCTGCCTCCGGATTCCTTCGGCGCGGCTATGCAGTATTTCACCGGCTCCAAGGCGCACAATGTGGCCTTGCGCCAGCGCGCCCTGAAAATGGGATTCACGCTCAGCGAATACAGTCTGGCCAGGTTAGACACGAACGAGCCCGTGGCGGGAAAGACTGAAGAAGAAATTTATGCCAGGTTGAACTTGGATTACATCCCTCCCGAGCTGCGGGAAAATCTCGGAGAAATCGACGCCGCCGAAGCCCACACTCTGCCTGCGCTGATCGCTCAAACCGATCTGCAGGGCGACGTCCACATGCACACCGTCGAGACCGATGGCCGCAATACCATCGAGGAGATGGCCGGGGCAGCCATCGAACATGGCTACAAGTACATGGCCATTACCGATCACTCCAAAAACCTGGCGTTCGCTAACGGCCTCGACGACAAACGGGCAATCGAACATATCAAGCGCATACGCGCGGTGAGCGACCAGCTCGGCAAGATCAGAATTTTCGCCGGCATTGAAGTAGACATCCTGGCCGACGGTACTCTCGATCTCTCCGACTCCGTGCTTGAGCAAATGGACATCGTCATCGCGAGCGTGCACTCCCATTTCAATCAGGCTCCAGCCGAAATGACGGACCGGCTGCTCAAGGCGGTTGAGAATCCCAATATTTCGTTGCTCGGCCATCCCACTGGCAGGTTGCTATTGCGGCGCGACGCTTATGCTTTTGATATCGACGCAGTAATGAAGATGGCGGCCAAAAACAAAGTCGCAATGGAACTGAATGCATACCCTGATCGTCTTGATCTAAGCGACCGTCATCTCCGGCTGGCAAAACAGCACGGAGTGAAGATTGTGATCAACACCGATTCTCATCACACGTCGCACATGGAAAAAATTCGCTTTGGAATTTTGCAGGCTCGCCGCGCATGGCTCACCAAGGACGACGTATTAAACGCCCTGCCAACCGAACAATTTGCACAAGCCATGAAGCATGCCAGATAAGATATCCTCGTACTCATCCTCATTTTGTGCCATTCATTCAAGGAGAAGAAATTATGGCAAACCCATTCGTTCACGTAGAACTAAATACGCCCGATCCGGAAAAAGCGAAGGCATTCTATTCGAAGCTATTTGGATGGAAGCTGGAAGATGTACCAAACCCCGGAGCACCTGGCGGCACTTACACGATGGTCGATGTAGGACAAGGCACGGGCGGGGGAATTATGAAACAAATGCCCGGCGGCCCCGCAGGATGGCTGGCTTATGTAGGAGTGGATGACATTCGCTCCGCGACAAAAACTGCGCAGTCGCTAGGTGCAAAAGTGATGAAGGATGTCACCGAAGTGCCCGGCATGGGCTGGCTCAGCTTTATCCAGGACCCCACCGGCCAGGTTCTGGGACTTTGGCAAGCCAAGACGAAATGAGCTCGTGACGACTAGTGCCTTACGGGCGCAGTTCGAAATAGCATCAACCGGGTTTGTCAAGCCGGCTCTAGCTTGTACGAAACCGGTTCGCCCTCGTATACTGAGCGTCAATTCAAAGGGATGAAGGAGTTTCCTGTGAACCCAGCCACTCATATTAAGAACTGGACACCTTACGAAGTTAAAGCGGCCTTAATCCTGCAGGAGCGTCGCTCTGAAGATCTGCAATTGGCGCAACTACGTATCCGGCTGCAGAAAAAGATGAAAGAAGCAGAAATGCGCGCCTCGGAACAGACGGCCGCGTAGTTAGCGTCTCCTCTTATTATCCTGAATAATTTTTGTGTCGACCCAGATGCACCGCCGGTTACATCTGGGCCGATGTCGCGGTCAGAGCCCCGAGCCTTAGTCCGCCCAGGGATCAATGACAATTTTCGTTACCGCCTCTTTTTTGTCTCTCCACACCTTGTACATTGCAGGAGCCTCCTCCAGCGTAATGCGATGAGAAATAATTGAGCTGGGATCAATCTGGCCTTTTTCGATCCGCTCCAGAAGCGGCTTCATGTAGTTGTGCATGTTTGTCTGGCCCATTTTCATGGTGATGCCCTTGCCGAAGGCTGCGCCGAATGGAACCTTGTCCAGCAGCCCGCCATAGACCCCGGGGATGGAAAGGGTCCCTCCCTTTCGCACAGCCTGGATGGCTTGGCGCAGCACGCTGGGCCGATCAGTTTCGAGCATGAGTTTGGTCTTCACCACGTCATAGATGCCCTGCAATTCGGTTGAATGCGCTTCAAGCCCCACTGCGTCGATGCAAGAGTCCGGACCGGTGCCACCGGTGAGGTCTTTGAGGGCTACCAGCACGCTCACATCTTCTTCCGAGTAATCGACGGTAATCGCGCCCAGCGACCGAGCCAGCTCCAGGCGTTCGGGCAGGCGGTCAATCGCAATCACTCGCGCTGCTCCCAACAGGAACGCGCTGGCGATGGCGAACTGGCCCACCGGGCCGCATCCCCAGACCGCGACGGTGTCGCCGTCCTTTATTTGCGCGTTCTCTGCCGCCATGTAGCCCGTGGGGAAAATGTCTGACAGAAACAGGACTTTCTCATCGGGGAGATCATTTTCGATCTTTAACGGCCCGACATTGGCGAACGGTACCCGGACGTACTGCGCCTGCCCTCCAGCGTAGCCACCCATCATGTGGGAATATCCGAAGAGACCTGACCCTGAATATCCGTACGCGGCCTCCATCAGGTGCGCGTTCGGATTAGTGTTGTCGCACGCCGACCAGACTTTATTCTGGCAGAAGAAGCATTGGCCGCACGCGATCGTGAACGGCACTACCACCCGGTCGCCGCGCCGCAGATTCGTCACTCCCGGACCGGTTTCTTCGACCACGCCCATGAATTCGTGGCCGAGAATATCTCCCTCTTCCATGGTGGGAATAAAACCATCGTACAAGTGCAGATCGGACCCGCAGATTGCGGTCCGTGTGATTTTTATAATTGCATCGTGAGGATTCAGCAGAGTCGGGTCGGGTACGTTCTGGGTTTCAATTTTTCCGGTTCCCATCCAGCATACGGCTTTCATTTTTCCTCCATTCATTCCGGTTAGTTGCGAGCTTCTCCTGACGCGATGCGCCGGTCAGCTGGCCTTGAGTTGTTTATCCTTCTCAGGCGGTGTACCGATTTTCTCTCCGTAGATCGACTGTTTGACCCCGGCGATCATTCCTCGCGTGCCATGCGGCTGGCCGTGGGTGCGGGGAATCTCTCCGGTTTCAGCCAGTGCCTTGAAATGCCGCAGGTTCTCGACTACCTGCTGTTTAGGATTACGCCCGGTCAGGCTTTCCCAGGCTTTCGCCACTTTGCTCATGCGAAATTCCTGGAGGACGGTCACCATGGTTCCGCGCCCGCCCGGCGATTCATCGAAGATTACTTCACCCGCGTTATCCGAATCGCCGCCAGTCGAACGCCATGCGATTCTTTTCCCCGGTTCGTCAGCCAGGATTTCCGAATCCCATTCGATTTTCTGGTCGCCATTCTGCATGACCCAATGCGAAGTCGTAGTTCCGGTGCGGACCACTTTGGTTATAGCCTCCTGCCACTGCGGAACTGACTCGATGTCGCGCCATAGGCTGTAGAGGTCCTGGGCAGAACCCTGCACCAGCGCGCTGGTCCTGACCCAGACTTTGCCGTCGCCATCCTGCGGAGGCGCCATGTAGCGACCGTTGAGCATGGTGCCAGCGCTCCCGAATTCAGTTTCCGTCTTCTTCTCGCGTTGTTCGATTGGCATATATATCCTCCTAAATCCTTGTTCAATATTCGGTTGAAGCTCAGGTATCTCGTTGACTGAAAACTCTACGTACCGGTCTTGGGCCGCGCCATCTTCTCATGCATCGCTCCCTTAGCCGCGCCGGGCGTAACATTTGCCAGCATGCCTTCCACCTTGGTTTTCACGGAAGCGGCATACACATGATCTTTTCCCGCGAACAGTGCTTCCAGGCCTTGCCGCGCTACATCGTCCGGCTGGCTCTCCGACTTTCCTTCTGAGCCGACCTGAGTGTTGTCCATGCCCGCGCGGTGGAAGAAATCGGTGTCGGTCGGACCAGGTTGCAGCGCCGTCACCGTCACTCCAGTGTCCCGCAGTTCGTAGCGCAGACTGTGGGCGAAGGACAGGTCGAATGCTTTGGTCGCGGCGTAGACCGCTTCTCTCGGCGCGACCATCTCTCCGGCGATGGAAGCGGTAAAAAGGATCTTGCCGGCATTTTGTCCCACCATATGCCGCACCACGTACTTCGCCAGCTGTACCGTTCCCGTGCAGTTCAGCGAAACCATCCTGAGCTCTTCTTCGAGATCGGTGTCCTTAAACTGTCCACCCACGCCCACCCCTGCATTCAGGCAGGCGACGTCCAGCCGACGTACCGACCTGCTCAGTCTTCTCCCACAGATCATCCACACCCTCTTTGGTTGCCAGATCGGCGTTGACATCGACAACTGATGCCCCCAGACTTCTAAATTCTTCAGCAGCGGCGGTAAGACGATCACCCGCCGAACAAACCACCAGATCATATCCACGATTCGCCAACTCTTTAGCCAGCGAGTATCCAATTCCGCTTGACGCGCCGGTAACCAGTGCAACAGGCCTACTCATCTTCGTCCTCCTCGAACCAAAGTGATTTGAAACCTGAGATGCGTGGCAGTACTCGGCGCTGTATCGCCGAAATAAAAATTAAAATGCTGCGCGTCGGGGAGATACCTGTTTATAAACTCGTCTTCATCAACGTCTTATCCGCGCCATCCTGCGCGAAGCTTCTCCATTCGCTTGCGAATGGAGAAGCGGAGTCGAAGGACCCCTATTGCCTTCTCGACTGCCAGCCCTTGGATCTTCCCCGAAGCAGATGGACCTGTGGCGCTGGTAGCGGTTCTTCGATTTAGCTCACGATGACAATTACAGAATCATTCCATCGTCTCTACAGATGTTCCTTGATTGCGCGAACTAGTTCGGAGGGATAAGTCTTGAACAATCCAATTGGAAACTGGGCGAGGAGGCACAAATAAATGGCGCGAAGGTCGAGAACCCGCTCGGGATTGGGACTTGGATTCCAAACTGCGATCGGCATTGGTGCGCTGGCGGGCCTCGCGATCACTCGATCACTGCGAACTTCTCGCTACCGCCTGACCGGTAAAGTTGTGTTCATCAGCGGCGGGTCCCGCGGGCTAGGCCTGCTAATTGCCCATGAATTTGGCCGTCGCGGGGCCAAAATCGCCATTTCTGCCCGGGACACCGACGCGCTGCAACGGGCGGTGGCCAATCTCAGCAATGCAGGAGTTGAAGCTCTCGCCATCGAAACCGATATCAGCATGCGGGAAGAAGCCGAGGCGGCGGTCGAGCAGGTTCGCAGCAAATTGGGAAGCATCGATATTCTGGTGAACAATGCCGGCACGATTTGCGTGGGGCCGATGGAAGACATGGCCATTGACGATTACCGCAATTCGATCAATACCCACTTCTGGGGACCCTACTTCGCAACCATGGCTGTTTTGCCGGAAATGCAGCGCCGCAAACAAGGAAGGATCGTGAACATTTCCTCCATCGGCGGCAAGATCAGTGTCCCGCATCTTCTACCTTACAGTGTGGGTAAATTTGCGCTCACCGGCTTCTCCGAGGGTCTTCGGACGGAGGCGATAAAAGGACAACGTCTACGTGACCACGGTTTGTCCCGGACTGATGCGCACCGGAAGTCCCAGAAATGCGTTTTTCAAAGGGCAAAACAAAGCCGAGTATGCATGGTTCAGTATCAGCGACGCGCTTCCGCTTCTTTCCATGGACGCAACCCGCGCCGCACGTTGCATCGTAAACGCCTGTATTCGCGGCGATGCCGAGATCGTGCTTTCCCTGCCGGCGAAACTCGCGGTCAAGATGCACGGAGTTTTTCCGTCGATCACCGCGGATATTTTAGGCTTGGCGAATCGATGGTTGCCCTCTCCGGTATCAGGCACCCACGCCAAAGTGGGGAGCCAGAGTTTTTCGGAGGTTTCGCCGTCGTGGATTACGACTTTGAACGAGCAGGCTGCTGAAAGCAACAATCAGATTTTGTAGAAATTCACTTCCGACTGTGCCGGGCAAAAGCGCCGGACTATCGTCTTCCGCCTCGTTGAGGGGTTTTTCTTTTACGCGCCGGCTCTGAACGCAATTTGTCCTCGGACTGAATGTTATGCGCTTTGACGATGGCCATGATCAGTCCCGGAAAGCGCTGGTCGATTTCCGCGCAACGGGAAGTGTTGTGCATTTCCACGCCCCGGCGTTCTCCGCGAATTAAGCCCGCCTCCCGAAGCGCTTTAAAATGCTGGGACAGCGTCGATTTGGGTATGTTCTTTTCTCTCACCTGCAGAAAGCTGGAACAATTCTGGGAGCAATCCGAACCCACAATTTCGGCAAAGATGGCGACCCGCACCGGATCGGAGAGCGCATGCAGTATGGCTTCGACGGTCACATCTTTGACCGACGGGTGAAAAAGAGGTCTCATGAACTCCCATCATAGCGGCAATTGGTACATTGTTCAATAGTTCATTAATTCACTACTATTGAATCTTACACGACAAGCCGCCTCATCCAAGCCACAGCAGCAGATTAACTTCCAACGAAGCTGGTTTTAAGGAGAACTCAATTGAACAAACTGAAGAGTAAAGTCGCCGTAGTTACGGGAGCATCCAAGGGCATCGGAGCTGCCATCGCCAAGGCGCTGGCTGCGGAAGGCGCGTCGGTTGTAGTTAACTATGCCTCCAGCAAGGCCGGAGCTGATACGGTGGTCGCGGCCATCGCCAAAGCAGGTGGTAAGGCTGTGGCTGTCCACGGTGATGTTTCCCAGCCCGCCGATGCCCAGGGCATCATCGATGCCGCCATCAAGAACTTCGGTCGCCTCGACATTCTGGTCAACAACTCCGGTGTGTACGAGTTTTCGCCGATTGAGGCTCTCACCGTGGAGCAGTTTCACAAGATGTTCAACATCAATGTGCTGGGTGCGCTGCTGACCACCCAGGCGGCAGTGAAGCACCTCGGAGACGGCGGCAGCATCATCAACATCGGCTCCGGCGTAAGCCGGATCACGCCTGCATTCTCCAGCGTTTATACCGGCACCAAGGGGGCGCTCGACGCTATTACCGGAGTGCTCGCCCGGGAGCTGGGGCCGCGAAAGATTCGCGTCAATACCATCAATCCCGGCGTCGTCGAGACCGAAGGCACGAACTCGGCCGGCATCATCGGTTCCGATCTGGAGAAAAGTCTGGTCGCCCAGACTCCGCTTGGCCGCAGTGGTCAGGTGGGCGACATCGCTCCCATTGCCGTCTTCCTGGCGTCCGACGATTCCGCCTGGCTGACCGGAGAACAATTGCTCGCAACCGGCGGCATCCGCTAACTTTCTGGGCCGGAAGTCCGGCTACCAATTAAACAGCCGCCGATACAGAGATCGGCATATCGGCGGCTGTGTTCGAAAAGCTTACGAAACGATTGGTGGCGCGACTTTCGAAGAAAGCAACGGCTAGATTTTGGTCAGGATGTCTGCGATTCGTTCGCCGGCGCGGCCGTCCCAGAGCGGAGGCACTGAACCGTGCTTTTGCTTCCCTGCCATGATCTTGGCTAATTCCGCTCGCAGAGTGGTTCCGTCCTGTCCGACCAGGGTGTTGGTTCCCATGGTCACCGTCACCGGGCGCTCGGTATTGTTGCGCAGGGTGAGGCACGGAACTTTGAGATACGTGGTTTCTTCCTGAATGCCGCCGGAATCCGTGAGCACCAGAGTGGCCCGGCGTTGCAGCGCAAGAAATTCGATATACGGCAGCGGCTCTCGCAGATCCAACTGGCTTACTTCAAAGCCAAAATCAGCAATTCGTTTGCGGGTGCGAGGATGCACCGGAAAAACTACCTTCAACTGGCTGTTCAATTCCAGCAACGCCCCCAGAATTCCTTTTAATGTTTTGTCGTCGTCGACGTTGGCCGCGCGATGCAGCGTGACCAGAACGTACCGGTCGGGCAGGCCATTCATTTTCAGCGCCGCCGCGGCAGGCAAAAGGCGCACCAGCGAATCGATCATCACATTGCCGACAAAATGAATCTTGTCGCGAGCAATTCCTTCACGCTCAAGATTCTCATCTCCATCGACGGACGGCGTGAACAAAATGTCGGCAAGCTGGTCGGTGACCAGGCGGTTGATCTCTTCCGGCATGGTGCGGTCGCGGGAACGAAGCCCGGCTTCAACGTGACCTACGGGGATCAGCAATTTGGAGCAAACCAGTGCCGCTGCCACGGTCGAGTTCACATCACCGTACACCAGGACCATGTCAGGCTTGCGTTCGATCACGATGGGCTCGAAGCGGCTCATGATCTCGGCAGTCTGCAGCGCGTGGCTTCCCGAACCAACTCCGAGGTTAACGTCGGGAGCGGGAATTTCCAGCTGCTGGAAAAACACGTCCGACATGTTGGTGTCGTAATGTTGGCCGGTATGAATCAGGGTCTGCTTTACCCCGGAATGGTTCCGGAGCGCACCCAATACGGGCGCAACCTTCATCAGATTCGGCCGCGCGCCCACTACGTGAAGAATATGCATGCAAGGTCCTGAAGCGGAGTGTCGCCGCTGCTGAGCTTCCAGTCAATTACCCTTGGTAACAGCAATCCGTTAATTTTAGAAGTGCATTGCCTGCAGAAGAGGTTTGAAATTCTCTTTTGGACGAAGGAGGAACACGCGACGCCGGCGCATCCTCATTTACGAGTGATCGTGGTGCGTGAATTGCGCTCGCCCGCAGCGGTCTTCTCCAGAGATTCCCGCCAGGTGCGCAATTTCAAGGCGACTTGTTGCATATAAGCCGCGGCTTCGGCGGCGCTGACTATTTCCTTGTAATTCTCCGGCTCGCCGACAGCTTCGTTTACCACCGGATTAGGCCTGAAGCTGGTTTCGCCGGCTTCCTCATCGGACGGTAAGCCCCACGTAAGCTTCTGGAGATCGAGATCGGAAAGGACTTCGTTGATGACTTCCACGTCAACCGTCTTCTTGCGCATCGCGCAGGCCAGCGAAAGCGCATTGAAGCAGAGATTGTTTACATTGCGCGGAATGCCCTGAGTCGAAGCGGTAATGGCGTCGTAAGCGTCCGCGGCGAAAAGCGGCGGACCTCGATGGCCTGCGATTCGCAAACGGTGTTCTACGTAGTTTTTGACCTCCCAGGCGGGCAACGGCGCCAGCCCCTGGACGATTGATACCCGCTGACGCAATTGAGTCAGTCGCGGGCTCGCCAGTTTTTGCGCCAGCGCCGGCTGCCCCGCCAGAATGATGTGCATCAATTTGGCTTGCGAGGTTTCAAAATTGGAAAGCAGGCGCAGCGTCTCCAGTACGTCCGGCTCGAGGTTTTGTGCTTCATCCACCACGACGATCAGACGGTTGCCTTCGGAAGCGATCTTCAACAGCCGCTTATTGAACTCGTCGTACATCCGGACCAGGTCCTGGGTGTCTTCCTCACAGCCCAGTTCGGCCAGCAGCAATCGCATGAACTCGCGCGAATTGCAGTGGGTCTGAAAGAGAAAGGCGATGTGGGCGGAAGTGCGAAAGGTTTCCAGCAGATGAAACAGCATGGTGGTCTTGCCCATGCCGGGCTGGGCAATCAAGCCGATAAACCCTCGATTGGCCTCGATGCCGTAGTAGAGAGAAGCTAGCGCTTCCTTGTGAGCCTCGCTCAGATAAAGGAAACGGGGGTCCGGGGTGACCCCGAACGGCTGCTCGTTGAGCCCAAAAAAGTTCAGGAACATGGCAGACTCCCGCACCTTGGGCCGACCGCAAATCGAAAAGCAGCCAGGCGCAATCGAGCATTCTCCTGCATCTCAAACCGTTTCCATGAGGGCCCGTATTCCATAACTCAAACCTGAAACTCGAAACCACTAACCCCGACCGCGTAATACAATCATACTTCCCGTGCCGCTGACTGGTTAGCGTCTGATCAAGCTCCAACCTGTGCGTAACGTAGTATGGATCCCGCGTTCCACGCTCGATCTCGGACAAAACGACGCCGCTTGAAGTGCGATCTCGCGCGTCCCAAACCCGGCTTTGAAATCACGCAGGCCGGGGTTGTCTTCGGTCGCCCCGCCTAAATTAAAGACGCGTGCACCTTCCTGCTTGAGTGTAGCCGCTACCCGGGATAACAAAAATGGCGATGCCCCGATTTTCATTCCCTCGGGCCGGGTCCCGGCTGATTGCCAGTAAGCTCCCGCGCTCGATCGCAAAATCAGCATGGAGGAAAATACCGTGTCGTCCTTTACAGCTTGAAATAGTTCACCCAGCCCGCTGTTCAGCAGCGCCAGGGGCCGCTCCTCGCTCTGGCTAACGTTGACCTCTTCTCCGCGATGGGCGCGCCGTTCCATCGAAGCTCCGATCAGCTCCATGTGCTGAGCACAGGCGGCTTCCTCTCGCGTACGCCGGATCACCAGCCCGGCCTTTACTCCCTTATTGATATTGCCGCGGTGAGTCCTTCTTACACCATCAAAGTAATTGTCGCCGGCGATATCGAGCACATACTCCCAACGATTTCTTCTCGTCAGTTCCCCCGGCAGTTGTGGAATTTCGCCACACCGCGAGGCGAACGTATCTACCTGCAGATGCCAGATTTTCAATCCTCTGCATTGTTTCAGAAGGCCGCGCCAGAAAACGTCCGCGGACGGAAGCGAGGGCAGCGAATGAATCAGAAGGCTGCGCCGCATAAATGAGCCGAACAGCATACCGATACAACCCGCGACGACTTCATTTCCGCTGCACAAGCCAAGAAAGCAAGCCTTACCCCCCAGGGATTCGCTTGCCGCTGCGTATTCTGAGGTGCAGAAGGGATTATCGGGATCGGAGGCCGCCAGTTGGCTAATCAGTGACGCAGGCGGAGCGACCACGGACTTGAACTGGAGATTCACCCTCCTCCTCATGAACTGCTTTTTCCAAGCGGTTGGCGTCGATGAAAAACTTGCAAGCCCAGTTCGGATATTGGAACTTTGCATATTCACCCGAAACCGGGAAACTTCCTTTTACCGCGCCGCGAGTCTCCAGCGGTCCATCAATTCTTACCGTGGAGCGTACATAACGATTGGCGGTGATGGCCGCGTCGCGATATCGCACGTCGCGAGTCGCACGGTAGAGCAGGAGCCAGCAGGCTGCAATTTGCGCGGTACCGGTAAGACATGACCATGGCACCGTTCCACGCCATCGACTATCCAGCCGGCCGGATAAAAAGCCGTTGGGATGCATCGCCCCCAACGCCCCTTCGGCGGTTTGGCATGCTTTGCCGAGCATTTTCCGGTCGCCGGTGAATTCGTAGCCTGCAATCAGGCCGCGCAGCACATAACCCAGCGTGTGCGTGAGCGGCTGCGTAGGATCAGACAGGCAGCATTCGTCAAACCAGCCATTTTCGTCCTGGTGCGCGAGCGCCCAGCGCAGGTTCCGCATCGCAGCCTCGTCATATCCTGCGTTCGGCTCCAGCCGGGCGGCTTCAAACAGGCCCCAGGCGGCATGAGTATCGTAAGTTTTGACTCCCGGCCTGGCGAAGGGTGTGGGATGTTTCCGCCAGCAACCGTCACTGTCCTGAGTTTTGGTCAGCCAGTCGGCCGCTGCCAGCATGGCTGGCCTGTAGGCCGGACCAAATTCGGTCACCCCGGCGGCAAGTCCTATCAGGATTTGACCCGTGTTAAACGTTACCGGAGCCACCACGGCATTGCCGACTGTGCTTCCCAGGAACGCTCCGCTCGGCAGCTGGATGCTTACCAGCCAGTCGAGCATTTTGCGCGCCCGGCTCAACAACTCACGCCGGTCCTGAATGTGTCCTTCGCGGATGAGCGTGGGGACGATGTAACCGGTAGTCTCGGGATATGACCTTCCCCATCCGGTGAGCAGGCAGAAGTGCCTTGCCACTCCGCCATCAGCCGAGGCTGAATTGTCCTGCGCTCTACCTATCCAGGCCAGAGCCTCGCTGAGAGCCGAATCGATTGGAATATCCTTCCAGGATTCCGGCCGCGCCTCGCGTTTCATCTCTGCCCGGGCGGCGGAGGAAATTCCGTACTTGTAGCGAGTATCTGTTACCCGCCATTTCGCCCACCGCGCTACATCGGCAAGGATATTCATACTCGGAATGCACCACCTGCAGGTGTTTTTAGGATAGTCAGGGTACGCCGGGGGAAGTGTCGCTTGAACTTCAAAAGTCTACCACGGCATACAAAAACCCGGACTGGCACTAACGGGGGATGACCCGGCGGAACTTCCGTAATGCCTGCCGCATCCGAGGCTGTAAGACGCATAAATCGCCCCAAAACCTGTTGTACGTGCGCCGGAGCCAAAGCACGAGGCTAAGAACTCCGATTCACGTTCATGGATACCGCCCCAAATAATCAGCGCAGCATAGCATCAATTTTCTGCTTTGTTTGTCACCAGGATAAGCCGCGATAAGTTGTTATTCCGGAGAGCGATCGTTTCTCGTCCATACGGACCAGGTCGACGACAGCAATACTTCCATCCATTTTATCCAGCACCGTGCGGAACTCAGGCCGATTCTGGTTGACTACCACCGCCTGAGACTGTTGTACCGTGGCTGCGATATCGGTTCGCAAAATATCCTTGATTTGGGGTAACTGGCGCTCCAGATACTCGCGGTTGCTACCCAGCATGGTGTCAAGATTAATGTCAGGATCGCAAACTAATGTATCGATGCCGTCCTGCCACAAAGAGCGGATCAGATCAACGATAGGGCTCTCGCGCAAGTCATCAGTACCGGCTTTAAAACTTAGACCCAGTACGCCCACGCGCTTCACATTCAGTTCGTGCACCTTGATGCGTGCTTCCTCGATTTGCAGGCGATTGCTGGGCAAAATGCCTTCGAGAATCGGCAGTTCAACTCCCAGCCTGCGGGCGGTCAGGGTCAAAGAGCGCAAATCTTTGGGAAGACACGATCCGCCGATGGCGAATCCGGGCTTCAGGTAGGCGGGGGAAATGTTGAGTTTCGTATCAGCGCAGACCATGCCCATGACTACGTGGCTGTCGATTCCCAGGCGGGCGCATACGCGGCCGATTTCATTGGCGAACCCAACTTTCACCGCATGGAAGGCGTTGTTGGTCATCTTCAGGACTTCGGCTTCTTCAAGAGCCACGCGGAAAATGCGGGCATCCAGACCTTGATAGACCTTGCGGACCGTATCTCCTGACCGAACATCCAGTTCGCCGATGACAGTGTACGGCGGTTTGAAAAAATCGTTGATCGCGCTGACTTCCCGCATGAACTCGGGATTGCTGGCCAGACCAAAGTCCGCTCCTGCGCGCCGGCCGGAAGACTTTTCCAGAAGAGGCAGCAGGGTGTTGCGAGTTGTGCCGGGAAAAAGGGTGCTGCGCACCACCACCACATGGTAGCCGGCGGCCTTCTTCAGACCCTCCCCAATCTGCCCGGCAACATTGTGCAGGTAGCTCAGGTTCTGGCCGCCGTCTGCCGCCGAAGGAGTGCCGACGCAAATAAGCGAAACGTCCGCCTGGGATACATCCGCGACACCATCCTGCGTGGCCCGCAAACGTCCGCTCGAGACACCGTCGCTTACCAGTTGATCCAGATCGGGTTCTCGAATCGGGCTGCGCCCGGAATTGATGGCGTCCACTTTCGCTTTGTGAGGTTCAACCCCTACCACGTCATGCCCCAACTGGGCCAGACAAGCGGCTGAAACCGTACCTACGTAGCCCAATCCCCAAACAATAATCTTCATTATTCTACACTCCTCGTTGGTTTCTCCAAGTCACGCAGAAACATCTCGAAATCTTGCCGTCAGGGGCGACAAGGATCCATCGCAATTCCTAGGCCATCTATGGGAGCCGACTTTGCAGTCGCGACGTCTGCCAAAAACTCCAATCGATCGACCTTGCGGAAATTCAAACCTAGGTTCCTCATCGAGAATAACCTTGAGCATACTCGACCATCGCGATGTGTGGACATCAGCTCGCCGATTGGAGGTGACTGAAGTACCGAAAACCAAGATCTTTGAGCAGTATTCCGATTGAAACTGCGGGACGCTTTGACACAAATGCATACTCGCCTGAGATTCGTGTCAGGCGAAGAATCCTGGCTGTATTTTGCCTGCAATGCTAGACTTACGTGCTTTCGAGTCCGCTCAATGTTTCTATCCCAAATTTCTTCTCACACATTCTTTGCCAAGGATCTGACGTCAACATCTGTCGTCCTCGATCTGGGCGCAAATCTAGGCGATTTCTCGAGCGCAATAGTGAAACAATATGGATGCCGCTGCTGCGCTATAGAAGCCAATCCGGCGCTGTGCCAAAAAATCAAGCCTAATCCCCGGATCGAGGTACACAATTTGGCCGTGGCAGGGAGATCTGGGCCGATCACCTTATATCTTTCAGCCAGCTGCGATGCGTCGTCGATTCTGACGGGAGGCCGCCGCACAGTTGGAAAGACGGAGGTGCAGGCGGTATCCTTAGATGAACTGTTTCGCCTCGCCGGGATTGATCAGGTGGACTTGATTAAAATGGACATCGAAGGAGCCGAAATAGAGGTGTTGGAGAGCTGTTCTGACGAGTTGCTTAGCAAAGTGCCGCAACTAACTATCGAATTTCACGATTTTTGTGGACTGACGCCGCGTCCGGCCGTCGAACGCTCGGTGCGAAGGTTGCGGAGCCTAGGCTTCTTTCCTATCAAGATTTGGCGTGGCGCCTATGGCGATACCCTGTTCATCAATCGCAAGCTTTCTTCGGTTACCTTTATCGAATGCCTGTTGGCGCGTTACGTCACTCGCAATTGGTGGGGACTCAAGCGAGTCGTTTCCCGGGAAATTTTGCACAAGGCTAATGTTTAAGGCTGGTTCTGAGTATAAATATATGCGAGTTTTGCAGTCCGTCGTACATCAACGGGTTCTTGAAAATCAAACCATCGTACACGCTGGCCTGGTATCAGTAATGTTTCGCGGCTATGCGCACGCGATGCTGAAGGACAGTAGCAAAGCCGTTTCGGTCTTGTCCGGAGTGCACCGGATTAGCAGAGTGCCTTTGCTGCGAAAAATGGTGGAGCCTTACATACTTGCTCATCTGGACGTCACTCATAACATTCCTTCGATTAAAGGCAAAGGCAAGATCACAAAATTTTTTGGCAACCGGGTAGCGGTCCTGAAAGCTCCTGCTCCCAGTGGCGAAAAGGGCGTGCTGTTTGTAATGTTCACGGAGTTGCTGAAAATCCTGCCGGCCGAGATGGACATGAAAAGGCTTCTCGCGGACTACTCTATCGTGATTGAACCTTCGTGGTCTGGTTACTGTCAGGAAGACTTCCTGCGGCTTACCCAATTTGACGACGACATCTTCGTGCTGTCCGCTCAGAAAGACGACTTCAACTTTTTGAAACGCCTTAATTCAAATCTGATTCCCATCGATTTGGGCCCGTGCGACTGGGTTGATCCAAGAGTGGCAGAGCCATACCTCGAGAATGCCAAAGAGTTTGACATTGTAATGAATTCAAACTGGGGGCACTGGAAGCGTCACCACGTCCTTTTCAGGATGCTCAAGCGTTCCAAGCAGCTCTACAAGATCGCGCTTATCGGCGGGAGCTGGGGTGGCAGAAGCGTGACGGACATCGAACAGCTCGCCATACACTACGGAGTGCGGAATCAGCTTACGATTTTCGACAACATCTCGTATGAAAAGGTGATGGACATTACCTGCAGAGCCAAAGTAGCGGTGCTGTTGAGCCTTAAAGAAGGCAGCAATAGGGCGATGGCGGAAAGTATGTTCTGCAATGTGCCAGTGGTTGTTCTATCCAATCATGTGGGCGGCATCGCCAAAAACGTAGTTCCGGAAACAGGCATATTCGCTCGGGAGTCAGAGCTGGAATCCGCAATCTCGAAATTAATGAATGCCCGCCTACAGCCCAGACGTTGGGCTTTGGATCACATCTCGTGTTTCAAGTCGGCAGAGACTTTGAACCAGTTTCTGCGGGATCGTGCCCTGGAAAAAGGCATGCCATGGAAGCAGGACCTCGCGGTGAGATCGAATCGGCCAGACACCGAGTACGTGAGCGACGACGATCATGATCGCTTGGCACCCTGGAATTACCGTTTGAGAGAATATCTGCGATGACCCTCCGTCGACGATGAAATTGCAGGCGTTATTTTGATCCTACCATCCGGGTTTTAAACCAATTCGACTTTGTGCCCTTTTACCCGTCAGTCCCTGGGCTCAGCCGGGCTCATGTACTTGTGAGTGGTGTACTTTCGACATCTATTACGATGCCCTTCTCAAGGGCAAAATACTGTCACTGCGATGCAATGGGATTTGGACTGAGAATCAGCCGGATCGCCGTGTTGCGGTAAAAATCCCCGCCGTTTCTCTGATGCGGCAAACCCGAGGTTACTCGTGAAATGTCTAAACTCCCTCAATTTTAAACGGGCCTTTTTCATCATCCTGTTTCTATTCATCGCATCCGCATTTTCTTCGAAGGCATCGGCCCAGGTACGTGACTTTTATGTGGCCAACAGCGGCAGTGATTCGAACGACGGCTCGCAAGGCCGGCCCTGGGCCACGATCCAGCATGCAGTCGATTCTTTCAGCGCCGGGCCAAGTGGAACCGTCATACATGTCGCCAGTGGCAGCTACACCAACAATTCTCCCGCCAGCTGCCAGGGTAATAATCCCATCGTCTGTATCAGCAAAAGCGGGGCGTCTTCTTCCGCTCGCCTTACCCTGCAGTGCGAGGGACAATGGAGCGTTCCGTCGGGATCAGGCTGCGTGCTGCGCGGCCATACCGATACCGGCATTGCGGTCATCGCCAACAACGTGAACGTAATTGGCTTTGACTATGGCAGTAACGGCAACTCTACTCAGGGCGTCATCGACGGCTGCTATCCAAAAGTCGGCAGCGGCTCCTGCGCTACCGGCAATAACGTCTTGATCAAAAACAACTACATCCACGACATCGCGCAAACCGCCGATGATGGCGCCGGCCACGGACCGGGCTGCCCGGCTAACGGCGCGATCTTCATCGGTCACGATCGCCAGCAAAACGTCACTGGTGTTCAGGTCATCGGCAACCGCATTTCGAATTATGGAAACACCGGGATTGCTCCGAGAAATGGCGGCAGCTGCACCTGGGCTCACGGAATCTATGCCAGCGCCAATAACATCATCCAGAACAACGTAATTCTGGACACCGTCTCCAACGGCATTCAGCTTTACAGCGCACCCTGCAATGCGGTGATTTCGAACAACACGATTGTGCGTGCAGGCACCAACGGGATTCAAATCGCCGGCGGAGATTGCTCGGGGGGCACAGTCTCAGTCACCAACAACATCCTCGATGACAACGGCCGTTGGGGGGTGCAGATAGGAACCGGTAGTGGCGGGGAATGCGACTCAAGCCATCCCATTCTGATCTCGAGCAACATAACCAGCGGCAATCGCAACGCCCCCTACGGTGGCACGTCTTCCTGCTCAACCCCGGTGAACCAGCTGACGGAAGCGCCCAGCGCGACTTTCGTGAATTATCAGGGAAACAGCAGAGACGATTTCCACCTGAAATCAAGCAGCATCGCGGTCAGCAACGGAACCACGAATTGCGTCAACGGCGGAAGCTGTCTGATTTCGATCGACTTTGACGGGCTGGCCCGTGCCACCCCGCCGTCGGTCGGAACTTACGAAGCCATCGGCGCTACCGTGACCATCCCCCTGGCTCCGACTGGACTGGTTGCAACCGTACAGTAGAAAAACGGGCGGCTCGCACTAAATCAGGCGAGAGCATTCAGACTCGCCGTTCTGCTTCGAGGTTGAGGCCACGAGAAGTAACTTCCCCCTTCGTGGCCTCCACCGAACCGCATGCTATACTTCGTTGCGGTCGATAAATCACACACTTAGCCATGGTAGAGACGTCGTCATCATCCAATCCCATGATTGAGTTCGGCGAAAGAAACAGCCCTCCCACCTACCTTAGCCCTTCCATCAGGGCATGATCGCGAGTATTGATCGGTGAAGCCTCAGCCACATTGGCTAATTCTGACCCAGTATTACTCTCCGGAAATTGGCGCACCCCAGATTCGCCTGCGGGCGCTGGCGCGTCATTTGCAGCGGTCTGGCGTGGATGTGGAAGTGCTTACCGCCATGCCGAACTATCCTGCGGGTGAGGTATTTCCCGCGTACGCGGGAAAGTGGCGGATGAAGGAGCAAATCGACGGCGTTCCGATAAGGCGTACGTGGGTTTATGCCGCTACCGGAAAATCCGCGCGGGTCCGACTGTCGAACTATTTGAGTTTTACCTTCACCGCCCTGTTTTCGGCGATGCTGGGGCCTCGCCCGGATGTAATGTTCGTGGAGTCGCAGCCTCTGACGCTGGGTCTGGTGGCGGTCCTGATGCGCTGGCTGCGCGGCGTCCCCTATATTTACAATATTCCGGATTTACAGGTCGATGTAGCCCGGCAATTGGGGTTTCTAAAAAGTCCCACCCTGCTGGACTGGATGCTGAAGACGGAAAACTTCTTTCTAAGACAAGCGTGGAAGATCTCAACCGTTACGCACCACTTCATCGACCATTTCGAAAGTCGCGGGCTGCCCCGCGATAAGATCACATTCCTTCCCAATGGCGCCGACACGGATTTTCTCAGACCGCGCGCCCCCAGTGAGGCCCTTTTGGATCGGTGGAACCTCCGGGGAAAAAAAGTCTTCCTGTACGTGGGCACCCACGCCTTCTACCACGGCCTGGATGTAATTATTGAGGCGGCTGACGCATTGCGCTCGAAAGACGACATTGCCTTCCTCATGGTCGGCGATGGTCCGGAGCGCGGGCGCATCAAGCAGATGGCAGCCGACCGCAAGCTGACAAATGTCGTTTTCGGCGACTCTCCCTATGATGAGATGGACCAGCTTTATTCCATCGCATACGCCTCGATGGCGACTCTTCGGAAAATCGATGTTGCCAAGCAGATGCGTCTGTCGAAAATCTTCCCTTCCCTGAGCTGCGAAGTCCCGGTCATATACGCCGGCATGGGCGAAGCCGCGGACCTGCTGCAGGCGACGAAATGCGGGATTGCCACCGAACCTGAAGATGCCGGTCAACTGGCACAAGCGATCTCGGATTTGGCGGCAGATCCGGAACGACGGCGGCGGATGGGGCTGGCGGGCAGAACCCTGGTGGAAAACGAATACAGCTGGGCCGCCATCGTGCAACGCTGGCTGAAGGAGCTCAAGCCAGGGCCCGAAGACTCAGGTGCCGAAGCTGCGGCAGACGCAGCGGCCAGTTCCCGAATAGCGGAATAACTCCACTCGGCAACCGAGCGGATCGAGTCAGTTACACCTGCCCTCGGGACTAGCCGGCGCTAATCGGGCTCACGCCGAATTAATCACGTATTCGCAGCAGAGTCGGCCTGGGTTAAGGTTTGGCCTTGAACGTAGCCATCTGCATGACCCATACCGCGGACCTGTTCAGCGAAGCCGTGGCTGCGTTGCTGCCCGTGCTGGTGACAACTTTATCTTCCGCAATATCTCCGTCCTGGGTGGTTATGATGCGGGAGGTAAATCCTGTGCCTGCCGCCGCAAAACCGTCACCGGTCGTGCCCGCTCCGAAGATCAGCTCATTAGCGAAAGTTGTAGTGGCGGCGCCGCTGCTCGGGCTGATGCTGGTGCCGGCCGCTCCCGCGGTCACGTCCAGCGGACTGGTTGTATCCGCACCGCTGTATTCGAGGATGCGAACGTCGACAAACGTTGCCGCCTGGCTGAACGCTACAGTGACCGTGTTGCTGCCGGCGGCGATATTTTTGGCATAGAAAATCGCCTGACGCAGCCCGGTGCCTGTAATCGTGGTTCCCGCCTGAGCGTAGGCATTCCCACGGCTGTCAGTCACCGAAGTTACCGATGCCGTAGTGTCGCTCCAGCCCGCCACCACAACGTTCAGATTTCCCGCCGTCTGTGCCGCTGGGAATCCGACCGGAACTGAAGTCGCTGGCGTCTGCGGAGTTGCGGAGTTTAACTGAACAAAGGTGATCGGTCCGCTGGTACTGGCAGTGTAGGTGTAACCGTTGGGCAATGTTCCGGTTTGAGCATCAGGATTGGTTACCACCACGCTGACCGCGCCGGCTGCATGCGCCGGGGTCACGGCTGCAATCGAAGTGCTGCTTTGCACCGTCACTCCCGTCGCTGCGGTGCCGCCCAGTTTCACCGTCGCACCCGCCACAAAGCCGGTACCGGTTATGGTCACCGGAGTTCCGCCGTTGGCAGATCCGGACGTCGGGTTGATGGAGGCGACCGTGGGTGCCGGGTTTCCGCCACCGCCCTGCCCACTGGCTCGGAAGGTCGCCATCTGCATTACCCAGTTGCTGGACCGCTTCAGAGGAGCAGTGGCGCTGTTGCTGCCGGTATTGATTACGGTTTGGTCTTCCGCGATGTCGCCATCAGGGGTGATGATGCGGGAGGTAAATCCTGTACCTGCCCCGGCAAAACCATCTCCGGTCATGCCGGCGCCAAAGATCAGCTCGTTGGCGGCGGTGGTGGTGGCTGCGCCGCTGCTTGGACTGATGCTGGTGCCGGCCGCCCCGGCAGTCACGTCCAGTGGAGTGCTGGTGTCCGCACCGCTGTATTCAAAAATGCGAACGTCGACAAAGGCCGCCGCCTGGCTGAACCCAACCGTGACGGTGTTGCTGCCTGCGCCGATATTTTTGGCAAAGTAGATTGCCTGGCGCAATCCAGTGCCGGTGATGGTGGTTCCCGCCTGGGCGTAGGTGTTGCCGCGACTGTCGGTCACCGAGGTCACCGAAGAAGTAGTGTCATTCCAGCCCACGGCCACCACGTTCAGGTTTCCCGCAGTCTGGGCGGCAGGATATGTGACCGGTACGGAGGCGGTGGCAGTCTGCGGCGTGGCTGAGTTTACCTGCACGAATGCGATTGACCCTCCCCCCGTGCTGGTGGTGTAGGTGTAGCCGCCGGTCAGGGTTCCGCTCTGGCCATCGGTGTTGGTGACGACAACATTCACCGCACCCGCAGTGTGCGCTGGCGTGGTGGCAGTAATGGTCGTGCTGCTCACTACGGTCACGCCCGTGGCCGCCGTTCCACCAACAGCCACACTGGCTCCCGCCAGGAAGCCGGTGCCCGTGATGGTCACAGGTGTACCGCCGCCGGTAGTTCCCGACGTCGGATTTATCGAGCCGACTGTCGGCGCCGGATTGGTTGCGGTGTAGGTAAAGCCGTTGGTTTTGGTCCCGCTTTGAGCATCGGTATTGGTGACAACCACATTCACCGCGCCGGCTGCGTGCGCCGCCGTGGTGGCAGTGATTGAAGTACTGCTCACAACCGTGACCCCTGTGGCAGCCGCGCCGCCCAGGCTGACCGTCGCGCCCGCCAGGAACCCTGTACCAGTGATGGTCACGGGAGTTCCGCCATTAGCGGTGCCAGAGGTTGGATTGATCGATGCGACCGTAGGCGCCGGGTTTCCTCCACCCTGTCCGCTGGCGCGGAAGGTCGCCATCTGCATGACCCAAACGCTGGATTTTTTCAACGGAGCAACGGCGCTGTTGCTGCCCGTGCTGGTCACAACTTTATCTTCCGCGATGTCTCCATCCGGAGTGATGATGCGGGAAGCAAATCCGGTGCCCGCCGACGCAAAACCATCCCCGGTAATGCCCGCGCCGAAGATCAGCTCATTGGTGGATGTGGTGGTCGCTGCCCCACTGCTCGGGCTGATGCTGGTGCCGGCGGCTCCTGCAGTTACATCCAGAGGATTGGCGGTGTCCAGACCACTGTACTCAAGAATTCGCACATCGACGAAGGCCGCAGCCTGATTAAATCCGACCGTAACCGTGTTGCTGCCTGCGGCAATATTCTTGGCAAAGTAAATGGCTTGCCGCAGTCCGGTACCGGTGATCGTGGTTCCAGCCTGGGCATAGGTATTGCCACGGCTGTCGCTCACCGACGTCACGGAGGAGGAGGTGTCATTCCAGCCCACCACCACGATGTTCAGGTTTCCCGCGGTTTGCGCTGCCAGGTAACTAAGCGCCACGGCGCCACTGGGAGTTTGCGGAGTCGCAGAGTTGACCTGGATAAACGTTCCCGACCCTCCCGTGCTGGTGGTATAGGTGTAGCCGTTGGTCAAGGTGCCGCTTTGGCCATCGGAATTAGTCACAACCACATTGACGGCGCCCACCGTGTGCGCCGGAGTGACTGCTGAGATTGAAGTGCTGCTGAGCACGGTCACGCCGGAAGCGGCGGTTCCGCCCAGGCTTACCGAAGCTCCGGCCAGGAAGCCCGTACCCGAGATCGTTACCGGAGTTCCCCCGTTGGATGGGCCAGTGTTGGGCGAGATCGAACCGACGGTCGGCGCTGGATTGGTTCCGGTGTAGGTGTAGCCGTTCGTAAGGGTGCCGCTTTGCGCGTCGGTGTTGGTGACGACAACGTTTACCGCTCCGGCCGCGTGCGCGGCTGTGGTGGCGGTAATGGTAGTGCTACTCACCACCGTGACGCCGCTGGCTGCAGCCCCGCCCAGACTTACCGTGGCCCCGGATGCGAAGCCGGTACCGGTGATGGTTACCGGGGTTCCGCCGTTGGCGGTTCCCGATGTCGGATTGATCGAGCTCACGGTCGGCGCCGGGTTACCTCCCGTAGATCCCAACTTGATGAACTTTGCCACCGACGGCACGCCGCTGCTGTTGACCAGAAACAGCATGTAGTATCCCGGCGGCGCGATGTTTCCATTGGGGGGCGCAGTCACGGTCAGCGTGCCGCTGCCCTTGGTGAACGACATTCCTACTATTCGTTGCTCGGTATCGAACGCATGCGTCGGCGCGCCCGGACGGGCCAATACAACCGATGAGATATTGGCTGCGTCGGGAGTGGAAACAGTGAAACCGGCGCCCCACGCGACCGTGCTGGCCAGGCTGCTGATGGTTGGCCGTGTAGCCGCGGTGCCATTCGAATTGAACAAATATGCCGGTTTATAAATTTCGACTCGAGGCTCGTACACGTTGTAGTCCGGGTTGCTGCCTGCCACCCAAACCGTGGCGTCGGGAAGCAGCATTGCCATCGAGTGATAGAGCCGCGGTATGGCATTGTTTCCGGCCGACGAGAACGAGTTGGTTGCCGGATCATAAAGATCGGCATTCAGGCTGGCGGTGCTGGCCACTTCATCCTGCGACGAACCTCCCAGCACCAGAACTTTCTGGCTGGGCAGAAGTACTGCATTCAGTTCGACGCGCGGCTGCGACATGTTGGGTCCCAGATGCCAGGCCGGCGTCGCCGCTCCCATATCGATAATTTCCGTGGTCGAGGTGGGACTGTACATATTCCCACCCATGGTGATGATCTTGGGATCGTAGCCATTGGCCGGAGTCAGAGGCAGCAAAACCGATGCGCCGTATACACGTTGACCATTCCAGGCCCGGTTACCGACCGTCGTCCAGGTATGAGTCGAAGGAGTGAACAAACGCGTGGTGATGTCGGAGCCGCTGTAGAAAACTTTGCCGCTGGGCAGAAGATGCAAGCGCGGATAGAGCGGCGGAGTGAAACCCGCGCTGTATTGCGGACTCCATCCCGTGCCGGGAGTGAAGAATTCCACCGTCGTATTGGTGAGGTTGTTCTCATCCGTTCCGGAAAAAGTCATGACCCGGCCATCGCCAAGCATGACCACAGTCGGGTACCAGCGCCCGTGCGCCATATTCTGGACGTCAGTAAAAGTGTTGGTGTTGGGATCGAACACCGCTGACTGCTGGGTTCCGGTGAAATTCGGGTCTTCGTCCAGAGTCCCGCCATTGATAAACGGGCGTCCGTCCTGAAGCACCACCATTCCGTTGCAGAACATGTCCCACTGAACCGTGAACTGGGTGATCGCCCCGGTTACGGGTCAAGCAAAACTGCTCCGGAATGATTGGCCGGCCCGAAAGGCGGCCCTTGGGGACATCCCGACACTGAGGGTATGCAGTTTCCCGAACCAGCCACTACCAGAATCTTCCCATTGTTCATCAGCGCAGAATGGATGGGATTAATCGGGATCTGATAGGAAGCCGTGCTCCATTGGCCCTGCACTCCGACCTGCGCCATTGCCGCGGTCCAGGAGATTCCAAGCAAAAGCAGAAATATGAAGGCGGTACGCACTGCGGGAGAGAGACGATCAAACATTACCCACCTCATCGGGGACCTTGGGAATACGAATGCGTCGGGGGAAGGAAACTGGGACTACTGCGTTAGAGGTATTTTATTGCAGGAAGGGCTGCTTGGCAAAAATATTTTAGGAAAATTACGCGCTCAAATGGTCAGGGCGACCACTGAAAATTAAGCTTGCAACGCGGCTAACCCTTGCGTCATCTAACGGTTGGCCGCTCGGGGTCTGATGTGCATTTATTTGCGGTACGCCTTCTCAGCCAATAATTCGGAGAGGTTCAGAGGCGAATCAGAGAGGTACAGAGACGGCGCGATCATGCCTTGATTCGGTACCGTCATCACTGCTCGGAAGGTCGAGACGGCGCGCAATCAGGTGTGCAACTTTATCCACCAGTCCCTGCCAATCGTATTGCAGTGCGACTCGCTGCCGGGCGGCCCGGCGTTCTGGACTGTTTTCTTCGGTCGTAAGCGCACGCTCGATCGCCGCGGACCACTCCTGCGAATTGTCCGCAATGTCGATTACATCCTTGAATTCCTGCACGGATCGCACGGGAGCTGAAATGACGGGATTCCCGCTGGCCAGATACTCGTGCATCTTGCCCGGATAAATATACTTGGTGTAGTCATCGACGACGTAAGGCATGGTGCACACGTCGAAGTGCTGAATATATTCGCCCAGCCGTTCCGCCGGCCGTCCTCCCAGGAAATGTACATTGGCCAGGCTCGACATTTGCTTCAGCGAATCGTCGATCTCGTGATGCGGACTCTTGGGGCCGACGAATACGAACGACCATTGCGGATGTTTCCGGCTCAATTCGAGAAGAAGTTCCCAGTCCAGCCTGCGCTTCAAGTGGCCGACATAGCCGATTCGCGGATGAGGTATCGATTTCATGTCCTCGGGTTCGGGCACCGGGGTTGCGTAACGCCAGTAATCCACACCGGCGGGCAAAGAGTTGGTGTTGGGATTGAAGTGTCCCTTCTTTTCCATCAGCGCGGGAGAAATGATAAAGACTTGCCCGACCGATTCAAGCAGGTTGCGCTCTTGCCGGGAAACCGCGACCTCAGTCGAAGAGAAGGAATATTCGTCGCTGACGTTGTAGATGCTCAGCTCGTGGGGAATCTGATCGAGAGCGTCGGCGAATTCCAGTCCCCAGAGGTAGAGCACGATCTTGGTGCAGCCCAAAGCTTGCAGCTGGTTGTACACCTGTTTAAACCTTCGCTTTGCGGTAAACCGTCCCAGCCACTGGGGACGGCCAAGCCTGGGGAACCAGGGCGAGGGTTCGTAGACCAGCATCTTTTCCGGCTTTGCTCCGCCGTTGGTAGCGCCGGGCCGACCCATCATCGAGACGCACTGCCGCCATCCCGGCTGGTGCATCCAGACGACGTGGAAATATTTGGCCAGCCGGGTAAGCACGTGATGCCGGTCCATCCATACCGAACTCCACTGGTCCGGCACCAGGGCAATCACTCCGACCTTATCCCACTGTGGTGGTTGAGGGTTCATATTCATTTTTCAGTGGAGCAGGCGCGTTGCGACGCTTCCTCCACTCGCGCACTTTGCCGCTAACCTCTCTCTGGAATATTAAAGCCAAGGTTAAAGGAAACAAAGGAAGTAACGCCGCAATTTGAAGAAAGAAGTACACCAGATTGCGCGCCGGCCAATAACGCTCGGCCAAAACGCAAGCTATCGCAAAGGGGAGGGCGCCCAAGGCCGTCCTGAACCAGGTCTGCCACAGGTAGGTGCGCACGGGTATTTCGACCAATTTGCAAATGAACCTGGGCCAAAGCAGCAATTCGATGATCACGCTGGGGATTGTCGTACCCCAGGCCACGCCGTAAATACCGATCCGGCGCACCAATACGATGCTTAAAACAAAATTGGCGATGGCTTCGCCGATCGCCCAATAGGCGATCCGCTTGTGCTTCTCCATGCCATAGACGATCCCGCCGCTGGTGGTATTGGCGGAAGCAAAAAGTACCGACAACAGGAGGATCTGCAGCACATTCCCGGAGGTCTGTGCGTACTGTTCGCCCATCCACAGACGAATGAAGGTGTGTCCGCGAAAGAACAGGGCTATCTCAATGGGAAGAGAAACAATCAGGGCTGCGCGGGTACCGTGTATGACCAGCCGCCGCAAATTGTCGAAACTGCCTTCCGCCTCGAAGGTGCTGGCCAGAGGGCGTGAAGGTGGTAGTCATGGATGACACAATCTGGCGCGCGTAACCGATCAGAAGACCGCCGATCGCGTACAGCGTAACTGCGGTGGGCGAGAGAAACGCGCCCACCACCAGATTGTCGGTGTAGTACGTCACCTGAATGGCAACGTTGATCAGAAAGGCATAAAAACTGTAGTTCCAGAGCTTGCTGAGGGTAGCCCTGTCCGGACGGCCGAAGATGATTTTGAGCCGGGGATAAATCCTGAAGCAAAAAAAGATCAGAGCCGCGTTGGCTGCCATCGACGTGCACAGGTCCCACAACGCCAGCCCCAGGATGCCGTGGCCCGAGCGCAGCAGATAAACGATGCCGGCAGCCCGCGCCGCGGTTCGCGCAATCTCTATGCCGCTGGTCAGGTCGTAGCGATGAAGGGCTACGAGAACTCCGCCAAAGACGCCGCACCACAAATTGATGCCGACGGTGACCGCGGTCACCAGAATGGCCAGACGGGCAACCTGCTGCAGCTCCGGCGGAATTACGAAAATGCGATGAATCGTAAAGGAAAGCAGCAGCCCGGTTACGATGATAGCCAGGCTGATCCACAACCGGATCCAGAGCGCCCCGGAAACCGCCCGGCTGGATTCGTCGTGATCGTCCTTAGCTGTGCCCTTCGAAACAAAACGGGTGACTGCGCCACGAAGCCCCAGATCGAGCAGGCCCATGTAAGAAACCAGCGAGCCGATGATCACCCAAACGCCATAGCCCAGGTTTCCCAGATGGTGCACCACGAACGGCGACAGGAAGAAGCCGACGCCGGTAGTGACGGCGAGGGCGGTCCAGTTTGACAACACGTTTTGGGCGATGCGTTTGGCGCGTGGCATGAAAATCAGTGCCTTGAGATTTGGGTCAGGAAACCAATTACGCTTTGTAGCGATCGGCGGCGGGTGGGTGGCCGGCCAGAATTTGTCTGCAGCGCTGCCAGAGATGCACCATCACGTCTTTCACGTCGCGGACCATGCGTCGTCCGTTTTCGCGCAGCCAGCGGACCATCTCGCGGTAGCACAGGAAACGTTCACGCAGGGTCAGCGGCGAGCGCCGGATGGAGAGCAGATATTCGCCGAACTGTCGGAAATGCGGGAACACGATCTTCCCTGCTTTTTCAGGAATCAGGATGGCAGTGCGCTGGAAGCGGGAGGACGGATAAACATTGGTGGCGCGCTGCGTATGTTCGCGATGGAGGAAAAGAAACTCCTGCACCTGGGCGTAGCTGCCATGCAGCGCCAGTTCCGCCAGCAGCACGCGATCGGCATCGGCAAAGCGTCCGAAGACCGGAACCCGTTCAAGCACACTGGAGCGCATCAGCCCGAAGATCGCTTCGCAGTTGTGGTCCATGCGAATCATCTCGCGAAAGCGTTCATGCGGCGTCGAAGTGCCGGCAGTCCACTTCTGCTCTTTGTATTCGACCGGCTGGCTGTGTTCGTCGATGTCGATGGCCTTGGGATAAGACAGCACCGCGCCGGGATCCTGATCGAGCGCCGCCACGCACTTCTCCAGAAATTCCGGAGCAAGTTTGTCGTCGTGCGCCAGCCACATGAAATATTCTCCGCGGGCCAATGCCAGAGAGCGGCGGAAGTTCCAGTACACGCCGCGATTGACTTCACTGGGATGGTATTGCACCCGCGAATCACGCTGCACAAACGCGCGGCAAATCGATTCACGTGCGGTCGGTGGAGGCGTTGTCCGCAATGATCAGTTCAAAATCCTGAAAGGTCTGGGCGAGGGCGGATTCAATCGCCTCGGCCACGTAATTGTCGCCGTTGTAAACCGGCACGGCGATGCTCACTCGTGGTCTCTTACTACTCATTCTTTCCTCGTTTTCCGGGCTTGGCGGGTGCGGCGCCGGCTTTTCGCTCCGGCATTTCCGTTCCCAGGAAAAATTTGCGGCAGTAGAAGGCTTCCGCATATTTCTCCGGCGCGGCGCATTCGACGCCCCGCAACCGCAGCATGGCTAGAAACGTGTCTTCGGTCAGCCAGGCTTTGTTGCTTTGGGTCTGGAACACGTCGCAGATATGTTTGATTTTGCGCTGGCAAATATCTTTAGGAAGCGCAACAAAACAGTTAGGCGAACCCAGGTCGCCGTCGTACTTGGGAATTTCATACTCCAGCACCAGATGCTGGCGCCAGGTGTTCCAGGTCAGATCGCTGATGGTGCGATGGTCCTGATGCCGGTCTTGCCGGTAGTGAGTAAAAACCACGTCTGGATTAGTCTGTTTCTTGAGCTCTTCAAAGAATTCCTTGATTTTGGCGCCATCGTAGGGGAAAAATCCGTCGCGAAAAGTTTTGACAATGACTTTGCTGCGCCCGGCCTGCTTGAGAAAAAGGTCAGCGCTGTCCCGGGCTTCCCGTTCGCGTTCGGCGCCGGAGCTGAAAACCACCCAGAACACTTCGACATTGGAGTTTGTGGAAAGCAATTGCAGAATCGTGCCTCCGCAGCCGATCTCGATATCGTCGGAGTGGGCCCCAAGGCACAGAATCTGCAGTCGGCGAACCTGAATTGGCGGCGAAGTTCAGCGGCCGCATGTCGATCCGCCACGAGTGCCGCGTAGTTTGAAGGTGCGTGGGCTACTTCGTGCCATTCTTCTTCCAAACTTCCCAGGGCGCGGAGCCGGTCGCATAAAGCCCTTCAAGTTGTTGTTTGTCCTTAAACGTGTCCATGCTGGCCCAGAAACCGTCGTAGGCGTAACCGATGAGTTGCTTTTCCGCCAGCAAGCGAT
This sequence comes from Terriglobia bacterium, assembly GCA_963733545.1. Classification (GTDB taxonomy): domain Bacteria; phylum Acidobacteriota; class Terriglobia; order Terriglobales; family Acidobacteriaceae; genus JAIQFF01. The sequence continues at coordinate 53,996 of CAVTDQ010000006.1, read as the reverse complement.
GAAAGGGTTCAATCACCAGCTCTTCTTTGTCGCGCATGTACTTGAAAATTTCTTTTTTCAAGATGAAGAATCCGCCGTTGATGCGCACGCTTCCGTTATCGATGGCATGGATCCCCGACACCAGGCTGCCATTACCCTGCTCCAGCGAAACCATGTGATAGCTGAGATTCGGCCGGACACAGAGAAAGCTGGCAATCTTTCCCTGCTGGTGAAAGTGATCCAGTTGCTGCGGCAGAGCGCAGGTCGGTGAGGCCGTCACTGTAATTGGCCAGAAACTCTTCTTCACCGTCCAGGTACTTCTCCACCGCTTTCAGTCTTTGGCCGATGTTGGAATTGACTCCGGTGTCGGCGAAGGTGATGCGCCAGTCGTGAATATCGCTGTGCAGCAGTTCCAGATTTTTGGGACCTCCCGACAAAATAAAATCGTTGGAGGCACATTCGTTGTAGTTCAGGAAATAATTCTTGATCGCATCCGCGCGATGTCCAAGGCACAGGATGAAGTCCTTGTGCCCGAAGTGGGCGTAATACTTCATCACGTGCCACAGGATCGGCCGGTAGCCAATATGCACCATGGGCTTGGGCATATCTTCGGCATCGCGAATCCGCATTCCCTGCCCACCGCAAAAAAGAACTACCTTCATGAATTCTCCCGCCTCGCTTTCCCTTTACCGCGTCGCCATCATGGTTGGAGCGCCAACCAGCTCTTCCAGCCAGGTCTCATTGCGGAAGTGACGATACTGTTCCGCCCGCAGCTGGTCGCCCAGCCGGTTCGGCGGCAGGGTTACGTCTTCGTAGGTAATGACAGCGTCTTTGGCGATGTCCCTGGTCAGGACGCAGTCTTCGACCAATCCTTCAGGCAGATAATGCTTCGAGCACATTTCGTCGGCGTTCACGGCCTCGCCGTAGGTCATGTACATGCCGTAGTCGTCGAGCACTTCGCCGGCCTTGAGATCGCGTTTGGCTACCGCGCAAACTTCGACCATGGGGCCGCCCAGCGGCTTGGCCACGGAATCGCGGAACAGGACCACGCGTCCAATGGTGTTGGGGACGTCGAAATGAACCAGGTGATACGGTTCAAAGAACGAATACAGCGGTCCTTCACCCATTTTGTACAGGCTGAGATAGTGCTGCTGCTTGGGATCTGGATGCTCGGCCAGCACGAAATACTTTGTCAGCGGGGTGCCGACAACATAATCCACCACCCCGCCGAGCTTGCGTACCTGATCGATGTCATAAAGCTTGCCCGCCTTCATGACGTCGTCCTTGTACTCCTTGCCGCGCGACATTCCGCGCGACTGCACCTTGAAGCCGGTGGCGTTGGCCACGATGGCCTGTTCAAAGCTGATCTTGGAACCATCGGCAAAGCTTGTAACCATGGCCGGGTTCTGGTTCCACTTTTCCGCGAAGCCTTTTTGCGTAGTGGGATTGCGATACGGGTCCTGTAATCCCTTTATGTTGCACACCACTCGCGGAATCAGCCCAAGGCTCTTGACCCAGCGGTAAAGATTCATCTGCAAGCCGGGCTCGTCGCCGTCACAGGCGGAGAAAACTACGCCGTGTTTTTCCGCGTAGACCTGCAGGATCGGCCCGATGGTGGCGTCGATCTCGGCATTCAAAAGAATTACGTCCTTGCCATGCTTGAAGGCTTCGAACGCGAGACGCGCACCGAACTCGACCGAACCGGTGACATCCACCAGCACATCCACTTCCGTGGACCGGGCCAGCAGGAAAGCGTCTTCAGTGACGACCGTCTTTCCTTCACGAATGGCGAGGTTTAATTCGTCCTGCCGCTGCGGCGCGGCCACATCTTTCACTCCGCAGTATTCGCAGAGATCGAAGGCGCGCTGCGCTTTGCGGTTATAAACCGCCACCATGCGCATTCCCGTGGTGGTGTTGACGATGTGATTGCCCAACCCCCGGGACATAAAGCCGGCCCCGATGAGGGCCACGCGAATTGGACGGCCTTCCTGTTCCCGCTTCTTCAGTGCGTTATCTACAATAATCATGGCTAATTCCTTGAAGTAGTCAGCGCAAAGCTACTTTCCGTTTTTGCCCGAACCGACGGTGGCCGGCTCACGTTGTCCCTGCGCCATGCGGCGCTTCACTTCGGCGCCCTGTTCAGACAGCGGCTTCCAGACGGCGTCTTTGTCTGAAATCACCGATACCGGCAAAGGCCACTGCAATCCCAGTTCAGGGTCGTTGTACATCAGGCCGCCCTCAGAGCCGGGAGTGTAAAACTCGCCCACCTGATAACTGGTTTCAGTTTTGTCTCGCAGCACCTGGTAGCCGTGCGCGAAACGTTCGGGAACGTAAAGCGCGCGGCTGTTGTCCTCGCTCAGTTCAACCGAGATGTGCTGCATGTAAGTGGGACTTTCCGGCCGAAGATCGACGATGATGTCAAGAATTGCACCGCGCGTCGCTCGCACCAGTTTGGTTTCGGGTGCGGGCGGAAACTGGAAGTGCATTCCACGCAGTGTTCCCTTCTTGTGATTGAAAGCCAGGTTGGCTTGGGCAATCACCGGCTTCAATCCGTGATCCTCAAACTCGTGCTGGCAGAAAGCGCGGGCGAAGAAGCCACGCGAGTCCTCACGGCGCTCAATGTCGATGATGAACGCGCCCTTTAATTTAGTTTCGGTAAAAATCATTTGCTTCCGTTCCCCTTATTCAGCTTCGATTCCTGGTTTCGATTTCGGTGACGGCAGGCGTTAACGAACGCCCGCCGGTGTGGCCGCAATCTCGTTCGACTCTTTCCCGGTCCAGCGCAGTCCACCATCCAGCTGCTTGCTCTTCAGCAAACCCTTGATGTAGTCAATGCGCGAGTACCGTGTGCTCTGAAAATCATCCAGACTGAGGTTCACGGCACGATACGCGTCGTACAACTGCCGCACGCCTTTACGAGCATTCCACTGCGGCTTGAACTCCGGCACCAAACGCTTGATCTTGCTGCAATCCACCCGGTAGCAACGCTTGTCAGGGCCGGCGCCAGGAGCAAATTCAATCTTGCAGTTGGGCACAACCTCTTTCACCATGTCTGCCAGTTCGTGGATGCGATAGTTCTCCTCGTTAATGCCAACGTTGAAAGCCTGATTGCAGACCACGTCTTTCGGCGCCGTCATCAATGCCAGAAAGGCCCGGGAAATATCCTCAATGTGCACGATCGGACGCCACGGAGTTCCGTCGCTCTTCATCAACACTTGCCCGGTGGTCATGGCAAAGGCCACCAGGTTATTCAGCACCAGGTCGAAGCGCAGCTTTGGGGAAACCCCGTAAGCCGTGGCATTTCTTAGGTATACCGGGCAGAAGGCAGCGTCGGCCAGTGCCGAAAGGTCGCGTTCGACCAGCACCTTTGATTGTCCGTAAGGAGTGACCGGGTTAAAGCTGCTGCCTTCGTCCAGCATATCGTCACCGGCCGAGCCGTAGGTGCTGCAGGAGGAAGAGAACAGAAAGCGCGGAACGCCCGCTTCTTTGGCCTTGCGGGCCAGCCGCACGGAACCCAAATGATTGATGTCAAAGGTCAGCTGCGGATCGAGATTACCCAGCGGATCGTTGGACAACGCGGCCAGATGGACCACGGCGTCAAATCCTTTCAGGTCCGAGGCTTCGACGTCGCGCAGGTCTTTGACGATTTCGGGAACCGCCACCGGCTCAGAACCGAAGGTGCAGGAGCGGTAAAGATGCGTGTCCAGCCCCACGACTTCGTGTCCCGCCTCGAGAAACATAGGGACCAGAACGGTCCCAATATAACCACCGTGTCCTGAAACCAGTACTTTCATTAGAAATAACCTTCCTATCGATTAGATACGCCGATTGGCGTTTTGCTCAAGACCCAAAGAGTGGGGGAACACTAAGGAGAAACTGTGAACCGGAGGGGAGGATCAACTGCGGCGTTCAGTGGCCGGCAGGGCTGAATGCCTGGGCGTAAATATTGATCAGCGCCTTCGCCCGCGACTCAGGAGAGTAGTCGTGTTCAACTTTTTCTCTAGCCCGCCGGGCCAGCTCTCTGGCGCTGCCCGGATTTGAAAATACCTGGTCGATGGCTTTCGCCATCAATTCAGGATTTCTCGGCGGAACCAGCCACGCCGTCTGACCGTTGGTAACGATCTCCGGAATACCGCCGACCGTGGTTGCCACCACGGGAACTCCGTAAGCCATGGCCTCGAGCAAAACGTTAGGCGAGCCCTCGCTGAGAGAAGGGATGGCGACCACGTCCGCCGCCTCATAGTAGGGAGCGACATTTTTCTGTTGTCCGGCGAAGATCACATTCTTGTCCAGCCCGGCGGAACGAATCGCTTCCGTGACCGGCTGTTTCTCCGGACCTTCTCCCACGATCAGCAGACGAATCTCGCGGTCCGGCCGGCTCTGGCGCAAGTGCTGCAGCGCCGCCACCATGTCGATATGAGCTTTTTCGCGCGAGAGCCGGCCAACGCACAGGATCACTCTGTCCTCGCCCGACAAGCCTAAAAGTTCTTTCTTGTGCGCGAGAGCGGCATCGTCCAGTTGGAAGCGAGGCTGACTGGGAGCAGGCACGGCGTTATGTAAAACTGTGATCCGCTGTGCATCCACCCCGCGCTGCACCAGATGATTTTGAAAAGCTGAATTCATGGTGACCACCTGGGAAGCCGGGCGCAGCGACCAACGGTCCAGGCCGTTGTATATCGGTGACTGCAATGAGGTATTGGTGTATCCGTGATGAAAAGCCACCCACGGAGTTTCCCGCCAGATACCCGAAGCCCGCACCAGCGCGTGAGACTTTACCGCGTGGGTTTCAATCAGGCCGGCCTTGCGACTTTTTTGCAGCCGGCGCAGGTGCGAGAGAACGCGAACATCGAAGCGAAAGCTTTCCGGGATGCAATGCAGCGGAATTTCCAGCTCTCGAGCGGCGTCGACAAAGTCACTTTTTTGAGTGGGCTCAACTGAGCGCGCGAAAGTCACGAGGTCGAACTCGACAATCGGCCCGGTGCTGAGCTTGCGCGCCGACCTGCAAAACTGAAAAAAATTCTTGGCCGGTCCAGAGATGGTTGCGGTTTCAAACAGCGCCAGAATCCGTATTCTCGGCCGTCTGGCTTCGTGGTCGGCGGAATTTTCCGCCACATCGGCAAAGGCGGCAGGCTTTTCGAGTTCGGCCGAAGTCTTCATTCTGCCCGCAGGCCTCGTACGATGCGCGAACTATCTGCGGCCACCATCAGGTGCCGGTAAACGTCTATGGTCTGGCGCGCGCTGCTTGACCATGAAAGTTTGGTTGAAGCCAGCTGAGTGTTGGCCTGCTCCATCGCATGCCGGCGTTCAGGATTGGTTAAAAGATCCTGCAAAGCTGAGGCCAGATCCTGGGGATCGCCTGGCTTGACCAGAATTCCGTTCACCCCGTTGCTGATGACATCGGGAATGCCGCCGATCCGGCTGGCGACAACTGCCTTACCGAAGGCCACTGCAGTCATCAAGACTCCGCTCTGGTCGATGCTGCGGTAGGGCAGCACCACCATGCTGGCGGAACGAAACAATGCAGGCACGGCTTCGTCTTCAACGAATCCAAGCTTCCAGACAATTTGTGAATCGATGCCCAGTTCCCGCGCGAGCTTCTGCACGGGTTCGAGGTCGATGTTGGGCGTACCCACGATCAGAAGTTGCGCTCGCGAGCGGATATCCGCCGGTATTAAGGCGAAGGCGCGGACCAGCACGTCGAGGCCTTTGTAAGCCTCGATATTGCCAAACATCATGATGGTCTGTTTAGAGGTTGCCGGCGCCGGTTCTGCGGCACCCAGGCTAACGTAGCAGTCGAGTACGCCGTGGGGAATCACGTGAATCTTCTCCGCCGGAGCCCACTTCTTCTCCACGATCTTCTTTTTGCTGAACCCGGAGTGAACGACAACCGCGTTAAAGTGGCGGAAGACCGAAGCCCATCGCAACTTTTGATGGAAGCGTTGCATGGCCGAGCCGTGGGGATCGGTATTGTGCACAGTCAACACCAGCGGCGCGATTTCGCTTAGTTCTTTCAAGAACGGACTGTCCAGGAGCGGAGCGGGCAGCCACTGGAAGTGAATGATGTCGGGTTGAAGTTCGCGCAGCCGTTTGATGAATCTGCGCATGTCCTTTAAATGTTCCGCCGCCTTCATCAGCTTCAAGGGCGCTTTCGAAAAGACTCCCGGCTTGGCCTGGTGACTTCGCCGGTAGAAGTGATTCCATACTTCAAACGCCGAGGCGGGCTGTTTCCATTTCGAAACCCGAAATTCACTGCGCGCAAGAATTACCCGGCAGCCCTCCCGGCCTAACGCGTTGCAGAGCGAATAGTCGTAAGGCAACGAGAAGCAGGAAGCATCAACCACCACGGCAGTCATGCCCGCGGATGCAGCCCGTTCCGGCAACTCAATGCCTTGCTCTGATAACTCGTGAGTAGACGATTTGATCATGCGCAGTGCGAAATTCGGGTTACTTGAACAGCCAAGGGCCGCTTGAGAGCCGCTATTTAGTGATGAATGCGAGGTAGTGCGTGGAAAATACTTTCAGGCTCGCCATAGCGGGATAAAGCGCGGGCGCCAGCGCACTCATCTTGCGGGTCAGCGGCGGAGCCACCGTGAGCTGCTCAAAATGAAACTGGCATTGCGGAAAGAGTTCTCTGATTTCGTTCTTCTTTACTCCCCGCACATCGCTATTCCAAGGGTTATTCCGGAAAAAATCGTACCAGATGATGTGACCTCCGGGCTTGAGCACCCGCAGCATCTCTTTGGCAATTTCGTTCCGAGTGGGAGCATGCAGCACCGAGCTGAATACCACGTACTGGGTGACCAGATCGAAATTCTCATCCGGAAAATTTAACTGGGAAGCGCTTCCCAGATTCAGAGTCACGCCTTGCGGCAGATCTTGCCTGGCTCTGGCAATCCGGTCTTCCATGAGGTCGACACCGAAGAGCTTTTCCGGGCTGGCACCCCATTCCAGAAACTTCTGCAACCAGACGCCGGGGCCGCAGCCCACATCCAAAATTTTCCTGGACGATAATGGCTGGCATTGAAATCTGGACAGGTTAGCCAGCAAGTGGCGTTCGAGTTCGCGCCGGATGCACTGATTGCCAGGATTTTGCGAAGAATATCTTTCCGCCGGAATCGCACGTTTGCGTTCCGCGTAAACTTCTCGAATCCGGATCTCCTCGTTCTCCAACGCCCCGCCCTGATTTTCCCTGCGATTGAGTTCGCGCGACGGCAACGATTCCGCAGCGGCAGCGTTGCCGTTCCCGGTTTGCGATTTGTCGAGATGGGCGGGCATTTGTTTGGCGGTTACGCCAGACCCTGGGCGAAAGAGAGTAGCGGTCCACAACAGGCGGACGGCGCTTGGACCGGAATCGATCAATCCGTATTTCCGTGCTAAGCGTGTACGGGTCGCCGCCGAGAACTGATTTGCTTCATCCGATAAGTCACGTGATGAACCAGCGACTTGAATCCGGAAAAATTTAATTCCGATCCGATCCCGTACCTTCGCAATTCCAGCACTGGCGTCTTCACAACATTGGGTCCGGCAATGGTCGAGACCGCAGCCTGTACCCCCTCGCGCTGTAATAGTTCCATGCTGGCGCGATCGTAATCTTTCGCTGAGCCGTTGGGATAGGCAAAGAATCTGCAAACATCTCCGGTCAGGCGCTCTACTTCCCGAATTGACCCCACAATCTCCGCTTTCCGCTCTTCAGCCAATAACTGGCTGAGAATGACATGGCTGTGAGTATGCGCCCCGAAAGTGATCAATCCAGAATCGATCATGGTGCGAATCGAGGAAGTTCTCAACATGTGATATTGCGATCCGGCAGCGAACTTTTGCTCGGTATCGACGTCGAGAGCCCGGCAGATTTCTTCAACTAGTCCGTCGATGGCGTAGGGATGGTACTTCTTCAATGTCTTGTGGATGGCCACGCTGGCGCGCGATTTCTTCGCTGGAGTCGAAATGTCGAAATCGCTACCGGCCCAGGAAAACGATCGCTTCTTGGAAAGCGTCAAGGCCAGGTTTAACCGGCAAAACCAGGGCAACTGGTCGGAATCCATGTATTTCGTGCTTAAGAAAATTGTTGCCGGGCATTCGTACCGGGCCAGGATGGGGAAGGCGACGTCGAAGTTATTCTGATAGCCATCGTCGAAGGTGATAGCTACCGTCGGATTTTCTAAAGTTCCCGACTTTAGCATGGTGACCGCCTGGCTGAGCGGAACCACCTGGAAGTGCCGTTTCACGTATTCAATCTGCCTGCGAAACATCGGCTCTTCGAGAAAACACCAGTCCGGCACTTGCAGCTTTTTCCGCACTACCGCGTGATAGGTCAGAATCGAGAGCTGGTTTCGATAAAGTCGCGAGTGCAGGAATCGCGGCAACCCGACACTCGACGCCACCCCGGCACCGACCCACAAGACCGACTCTTTCAGGGTAGGACTCATCTGCTATCGCCGCACTAGCTCTTGCTGCTCGGTCTCACGCGCCATAGGCTTTGGCGGGCCGGTAAGCCGGTCAAGTGCAGAGGCGAAACTACGCGACATCTCGACGTGGCTGTAACGCGCAGTCGGAACATCTTGTCCGCGATAAGTAACTTCCCCATTGCGTTTGTATTCGGCGTAGGCATTCAGCAGGTAGTCTCGTACTTGCTCTTTGGTGGAAAGGTGCACTCCGGCCTGGGTTTCTTCAATGACCTGGGTCATGGCTCCGCGGTTGCCTCCAATCGCCAGAATGGGCCGCCGGGCTCCCAGATATTCGAACAGCTTTCCGGTATGCAAACCGTTGTCTTTTGGATTTGTCCAGCTCAGCAATAGCAGTATCTGGGTCTCCATTTCGCGCTGCAAAACCTCGTTGCGTCGAATCATGCCATTCAGTTCAACTACCTGCTCCAGTCCATAGTGCTGGATTAATGGCTTCAGCCAGGCTTCGGGCGGAGCGTAAAACCGCACGCGCACATCCTCGGCGGAAATGGTCTTCTGCCGGATTAACTCGCTCAGCGCTTCAAACAGAACCGTAGGATCGCGTTGCCCCTGATACAGCACCCCGGCATAGGTGATGGTGAACTTCCGGGTTAATTCCGGTCGCGGCGCAAAGTCGTCAGGATCGAAACCGTTGGGGATGGTGATCACTTCGTGGGAACGATAACGCCCTCTCAGCCGGTCCGACCATGGCTCGGAGACGGCAATCAGCAGGTCCGCGGTTTTTAAGGTCCGCTTTTCCAGGGGAACCTGCAGGAATTGAAGGTCTCTCGGCCGTACTGTGGTGATGTCCTGAGTCCAAAGGTCGCGAAAATCGGCGATCCAGGGACAGCCAAAAATTTTCTTCGCCTCTTTTCCAATGAGGTGACTTGACGCCTGCGGGAAAGTTGAAATAACCGCCTCGACCGGAAGCTGGCGGCGGCGTATCTCCTTTACCGCGCTCAGGGCATGCGGAACCCATCCCTTGGTCAGGTCGGGATAGGTAAGAATATTCTTGAGCACGGTGATGGCGAGAGTGTGAGGCTTGTCTACGCCCGGCTGTTTAGACAATGAAAGCCCAAACTGCTCGTGCACGCCACGTCGGCCATCCAGATGCAGCCTGGCCTTCCAGTCTGCCAGGACGTCCTGGTAACCAGTTTCGATGACGTCTTCGTCCGTGCGTGCCACCCCGCCCTCCACCCGGGGAGTGAGCACCAGAGGCTTCCAGCCGAATTGCGGCAGGTACTTGGCCAGGGCCGCCGGCCGCCGCGCGCCGCTGCGCTCAACCGGAGGATAGGAATAGGTCACCAGCAGTACAGTACGCATTAAATTGCCTCAGCCGTTGGAGTGCGAGGATGGGCTATCATCCCAGCCTGCTTTTTCTGCAGCGTCACCGCGAACGCTAGGTAAGCTGATGCCAGCCAAAAGGTTTTGTCCCACATTAAATTGCCAAAAAAACTCGCGACCAGGATACTGCCAAACGCGGCTTCGGAAGCAACCAGCCACTCCGGAGTTTTCAGAACATCTTTCCGGCATTTGGAAGAAATCTCAAATACCTTCCTCAGCGCTAGAAAAAATAAAAGTAACCCCAGAAATCCTTCCTCCACCGTAATCGCCAGATAGATGTTATGCGCGTCGTTGTTGTCTTTCTTGAAGTACAAGTGGGTGCCCGATCCCGCGAACATGTTGTAGACAACCGGAAAGTTACTGAATCCCGCGCCCGCAATCGGGTAATGCTGTACCATCACCCAGCCCACCGACCAGATATCGAATCTTCCCGCACCCCGATCCTGGGTGGAGTTCTGAAAACGCATTAAGAGCGCTGCCGGCGCGGCTAAACCGACGATCACCACCAATACCGTGACCAGGGTGGCCAGCCGCCGCACCATTGGTTTGACAGACTCGATCTTCAACGCTCTCAGCCTGTACAAAAACACACCAATCATGATGGTGGCGGCAACGATTGAGCCGCGCGACATAGTCATAATCAGTGCTGCAGCTGTGATGCCCACCGCAGCCAAAGCTCCCAGCTTTGCCAGCTTGCTCTTGGTCGACAACCATAGCCCGATGGCGAAGGTTAGAGGAATCAGCAGCCGGACTCCGAAACGGTTGGGATTCATCTCGGCCGCGCCGGCGGTTATCGTGGCTCGGACTTCGTGAGCGGAGAAAGTGGCTCCGCCCCCAGTCATAAATTGCTGCACACTGACCAAGCCCGCCGCCACTCCGCCCAGGACGGTGAGGAACACAATGACTTTGAATTCTTTTTCCGAAATCCGGTAAGCGCTGGCAGCGAAATAGAAAAGAAACATCGCCACCGCGGTGGGCAAATGCTCCAGTGAGACATTGGGATCGACCGCCCACAGAATCGATGTGGCGCTCCACACTAAAAATATTCCCCACCACAGGACCGGAGGCGAAGGCCATTGCATTCGATTCCGCATAACTCCGACCGCAAGGAGAAGAAAGAGACCGAGAACAAAAGCTATCGACATGAAGCCACGCTCATCACCGATACGGGTGAGGTTCTCGAACGGCAGCAGCATGGCGATGGCGCCGATACCCAACTCCACCGGCCAGTAAAACAAGAGCGGCAGCAGGGCCAGAGCTCCCAGAAAAAGCCACGTCCCCTTGCCCGCGGTGATCCCAACCACAACGCCGGCAGCGGCAATGGCCATGGGCAGGACCCAGTGTTCAAGCGGGATATTTCTGCGCAGTGTGTGCTGGAGCATGACTTTTATTTAGTTGGGTTATTTAGTTGGGTCTTCAGCGGAAACGCCAGGCTTATAGCAATCGGTGGATTGTATTCGAGCAGGCAGACGTCGCCAGAAATCATTCAAAAAGTGCGCGCGCGGTGCGCCAAAGAATTTGCAGGTCACTCGAAAACGTAGATTGCCCGGCATAGGCTAAATCAAGTCGCGCTTTCTGTGGCAGAACAGTATGTGTGTAATAGTTCAAAAGCTGGTCCTGTGGAACCGCCGCCAGTAACTGTTCTTCGTGACGGAATTCGACGGTTGCGGCCCCGGTGAGTCCCGGCTTGAGCGTCAGCAACTCCCGATACTCCGGGGCCAGAGCCTCAAGAAAATGGGGCAGGTCCGGCCGCGGTCCCACCAGGCTCATGTCCCCGCGCAACACATTCACTAACTGGGGAAGCTCGTCCAGCTTGAAGTTACGCAACACTCGTCCCACCGGTGTGATTCTCGCGTCTCCCTGCCGGGTCACCCCGGGAGCCGACCCGCTCTGCTGCTGAGTCATGGTGCGGAATTTCAGCAATTCGAATTTTCGGCCGCCTTCGCCCGACCTGAACTGGCGAAACAGCACCGGGCCGGTGGAAGTGAGAGCCACGATCGCTGCGACTAACGCCATCACCGGCAGACAGATCAGGAGCACTGATCCGGCAACGAAAAAATCCAGCACTCGCTTCCCGCGAGAATGGCTCCAGGCGCTGGTCTTCGCGGCGAAGCCGGCCTCTGCGGGTGAAGAAGATACGTTTTCGTCCATCGCCGAAAACGCTTCAGTTGTCAGATTTGCCGGCATCTAGCTCAGTGCCACCATTACTTTTTTCCGATTTTTCACAATCACGCGTTCCACGCTCTCGACCACCTGACGCATTTGCGCTTCTTGAAGCCCGGGATAAATGGGCAGTGAGAAAGCCCGCACGTAGCTGCCATCGGCGTTGGGAAAGTCGCTGTTCTTGTATCCGTACTCTTTCACGTAATAGGGATGGCGGTGCAAAGGAATGAAGTGCACGCTGGTACCAATGCCCAATTCCTTCAACTCTTCGATGAACTGGTCACGATTGATATCCAGAACGCCTTCGCGCAGGCGGAGAATAAACAGGTGCCAGGAATGATCCGAAGGGCCAACCCCGGCGGGCGGCAACTCAACTTCTTCCATCTGCGAAAACTGTTTCAGATAGTAATCCGCGACCTGCTTACGCTCCTGCCAGAAGCGATCGCACTTGGCCAGCTGAGCCACGCCCAACGCGGCCAGAATATCCGGCAGATTCAGCTTGTAGCCGGCATGATGAACTTCATAGAACCAGCTTCCCGCCTTCGAGTATCGTTTCCAGGCGTCGCCGCCGATTCCGTGCAGCCGCATCGTGCGCGCTCGCGCAGCGTAGGCGTCGTCATTGGTGGTGAGCATACCGCCTTCCCCGGTGGTCATGGTTTTGGTCGCGTAAAAGCTGAAAGCGGTCATCTCGGAAATTGTTCCGATTCGCCGCCCCTTGCTTGAGGCGGGCAGGGAGTGCGCGGCGTCTTCGATGACGTGCAGATTGTGCCTTCGAGCCACGGCGTGCACGGCATCGAGATCGGCTGGCTCACCGGCGATGTGGACGGGGATAATGGCCCGGGTTCGCGATGTCACGCGACGTTCAACGTCGGCAGCGTCGATATTGAAACCTCCACGCACGCTGTCGCACAACACCGGGCGCGCGCCGAAATACGTAACCACCTCGGCAGTCGCGGTAAAGGTGTACGAAGGCACCAGCACTTCATCGCCAGGGCGCAATCCGATCGCATCAAGCGCAAGCTGCAAGGCGGAAGTTCCCGAATTTACTGCCAGCGCCCACTTGCACCCTATGTAAGCGGCAAACTCTTTCTCGAACTGCAGAGCTACCGGACCCGTGGTCAGCCAGCCCGAGGCCAGCACTTTGTGCACCGCGTCCATCTCTTCCTGACCGATGGAAGGATGATGAAATGGAATATAGGAGTTATCGCTCATCTTTGGGTTCCCAGCCTTGATTAACAGTTTTAATTCAGCGCGGGGAGGGGTTTTCGTTGTTTAAGCGGCGGACTCAGCAGATTCCTGCGTGGCCAGGCTGGCGTGCGCCAGCCTGTAGTTCAGAGCCTGATCGTGACGATCGACGGCGCTCAGCGAAATGATTTCAGGGCTGGGCCAGTATTCGGGCACAATCTCCACCAGCTTGCTGACCAAGCCGTGCACGTTTTTCGCTCCCACCAGCACCGAAAGCTGATCGAGTGCGGTTGCCATTTGTTCGAAGGTCATCTTGCTTCCAGTCAGCAGGCGAACCTTCTCGTGCGCAGTAGGCCGAATATCTTCGCCTTCGAGCTTTAATTCTTCGAACATCTTCTCGCCGGGGCGCAGACCCACGAATTCGATCTTGATGTCCCGGTCCGGCTCGAGGCCGGATAGACGGATCAGATTACGCACCAGGTCCAGAATGCGTACCGGCTGCCCCATATCGAGAACAAAGATTTCTCCACCTTGACCCATGCTGGCAGCCTGCAACACTAACTGCACCGCTTCCGGAATGGTCATGAAGTAACGCAGCACATCGGGATGTGTAACCGTTACCGGGCCACCCGCGGCGATCTGTTGCTCGAACAGCGGCAGCGCACTGCCGTTGCTGCCGAGAACGTTGCCGAACCGGACCGCCATAAAGCGTGTGCCCTTGATCCTGTAAGCCCCTGCATGATCAGTTCGGCGACACGCTTGGTCACACCCATAATGTTGGTCGGGTTGACCGCCTTGTCCGTCGAGATCAGAACAAAATCAGCCACCCGATACTGCCGAGCCAGCAAGGCGACGTTGTAGGTGCCGAAAATATTATTGGTGATGGCCTGGAAGCAGTTTCGCTCCATCATGGGCACATGCTTGTAGGCGGCGGCATGAAAGACTGACTGCGGACGATAAGTCGAAAAAACTTCTTTCAGCAGGGTAACGTCCTGAATGTCGCCCACCACCGGAACGTAATCCAGCTGCGGAAACTTCCGCGACAATTCGTGTCCCAGCTTGAACAGGTCATTCTCGGAACGATCGAGCAGAACCAGCTGGCGTGCGCCCAGCGCAGCCGCCTGCCGTACCAGCTCGGAACCGATGGAGCCGCCGGCTCCGGTGATGAGAATTACTTTGCCGGCGATGCGGCCGCGGATCCGGTCGAAATCGAGAGCGACGGGTTCGCGTTCCAGCAAATCTTCAACTCGCAGTTTGCGTACCTGGCTGACCGATGCTGACTTGTTGATCAGTTCGCCGATGGGAGGCAGAATCTTGAAATCCACCTTGCACTCTCGGCATTTCGCGATGATCCGTTCGACCAGCTTTCCGTTGGCGCGGGGAATTGCAATCATCACACAACCCACTCGATGGCGAATAATCAGCTCATGCAGCGCGTCGGTGTCGCCTAAAACTTTTACCCCGTGAATCTTGACGCCCTTCTTGCTCTGGTCATCATCCACAAACCCAACCGGGTTGTACTTGAGGGCGGAATTCTGTTTCAACTCGCGTACGATGGCGCTGCCGGCATCGCCGGCGCCGATCACCAACGTGTCGCAACGGGTGCCGTCAGTGCGAGCCCGCTCGGTGTAGGCGCGAACCGCGAAACGCGCCCCACCCAGGGCCATGATGGTCAGGAACAGATCGATAAGAACCACGGAGCGCGGATATCCCGGAAGCCGGTAGAGTCCCTGGACCACACAGAAAATAAGAACCGAGCTCAGCAATGATGCCTTGCTGATGTCCACCAGATCACTCACACCCACATAGCGCCACCAGCCATGCATCAGGCCGCACTGGTACGAGAGCACCAGCTTGATCAGCAGGACGAAGGGAAGCGTCTTCCAGAAAATCGACAGATCGGCGCTATCCAGGTTCGAGTCCAGGCGCAGCAAAAAGCTGGCGTAGTAGGTCAATGCAATCAGCACCATCTGCGAGACGAAAATAAGGACCGCACGGTATCTCAGAAAACTACCCCTCTTTGGCTGAATGTTCAAAGCGCTACCGATATTCTCCATCGTCCCGGCGGACATAGATGTACCTTCTTTCGTCAACGGTTCCGCCTTCTCCTGGACTATCACTTTCAACTCCCAGTTAGGCTTATTGGCAAAAGGGGGATTTTCGGGGGGAGCAACAGTGTACCTGAAAACCGTCCCCGGTTTACCAACTATTTCGAAGCCGGCTCACCATAGGCATAACCATAGCCGTAGTACTTGTAATCGGCACTATTACGATCGGCTCCATTCAGAACGACCTGGAGGATGGGAGCGCCATGAACTTCGGAGATCAGTTCGACGCTGCGCCGCATGGCCTGACGGGTGGTAACTCCAGCACGTCCAACCAGGACGACCGCATCCGCCAGGGTTGAAAGCGCCCGCCCATCCACAAAGGGAAGAATCGGCGCCGAATCAATGACCACAAAGCGGAAACGCTCGCGCAGCACGCTGAGGGTTTCTTCCATCTTTTCGGAGCAGATAAGCTGGCCAAAATTGCCCTTGGACCGGCCCGCCGGAAGGATGGAAAGGTTGCCTACCCCAGGCACCTCGATCAGCGAACTCTCAAGCGTCGCCTCCGAACTGAGCACGTCGCCCAGCCCCTGGCCGGTAGGCAGACTGAAAGCATTGGCCACTCTGCCCTTGCGCAGGTCGGCATCCACCAGACAGGTGTTGGCGTGCTGGGCCAGCGCATAGGAAAGATTCAGGGCAACCGTGGTTTTACCTTCTCCCGGAGCGGCGGAAACTATCAGCAGAGTTTGCGGAGGATTGTTCGGCCAGGAAAGCATGATCGAGGCATACAAAGCCTGCACCGCTTCACCCTCGGGTGAATTGGGCCGCTCGAGAAAGAACATGTTGTTGCGTTCGGTTTCGGCCACCGGAGGCAGAACCCCGGCAATACGCTTGGACCAGCTCAGGCTCTTCTCTGCCACCCCGGTTTCGCGGATCATCGGAATGATGGAGACGCTGGAGTTTCCAATCCACCTTCGGATGTCTTCCGGAGAGCGCAACTTGTTGTCGAATTCTTCGCAGATGAACGCCAAACCTACGCCGCCCAGCAGGGCCGCCAGAAGACCAACCGCCAGGTTAAGTATCCGGCGCGGACGGATGGGATCGTCAGGCACCCGGGCGGGATCGACGACTTGAATGTCCACAGATTTCGAGGCCGCCGAAATTCCCGCCTCTTTGATACGTGCATAAAGCGAGTTGTACAGCGCGACGTTGGCCTCCACTTCCTTTTTGAGGGTGGTGTACTGGGCCATCTTGTCCAGTTCCTTGCTGGTGCCTTTCATTTCAGCCGACATCAGGCCTTCGCGGGTTGTGGCTGCGGCATAACTCGCCCGCAAAGAATTCACAATTGCTTTTTTCTGGATCTCGACCTGGCTCTGCAGTTCGTCTACTTCGCTTTGCAGCTTTTTCACACTGGGGTGATTGGCCCCGTAGACCACCATGGCCTGGGCCAGACTGCCTTTCAACTCCGCCAGCTTCTGGCTTAACTGCTGTACCACCGGATTGCTGCGTACTTCCGGGATCGATTCCGGATCACCATTTTTCAGCAGGGACTGAAGTTGAATTCTCTCGGACTGCGCCAGCGTCTGTTGCCGGCTGAGCTCTCCGATGTGTTCGGTGTAGGTGCTCTTGTTGGCGTCGATGTCGGTCACGCCCATGGCATGCTGCATCTGCGAGAGCGCCTCGCTCGAGTCTTCCATTTTCTTGCGCAGGTCATCGAGCTGGCGGGAGAGCCATTCCGACGACTTCATGATGGCGTCATGACGGCTCTGAAAACTCTGATCGATAAACGTCTCAACCAGGGCGTTGGGTATTTTGGCCGCCAGTTCAGGATCCGGGCTTTCATAGCTGACCAGAATCAAACGGCTGGCAACGTCGCGCTTAACCTTCAAACCCTTCTTGAGATTCCCCAGAGCCACATTCTCCTGCGGCGTCAATTGCACAATGTCCGAGGTGTGGGTGGGTCCGGTGGTAAGTTCGGCGGCCGGAACATTCATCATTACAGGGTTCTGGTCGAGATGCAGTTTCCGCACCACGATGATGGCCAGACTGTCGCCCTGCAGCACCTGCGCCTGGGTTTCCAGATATTCAGCGTCGCTGGTCCCGCCTCCGCCATTTTCCAGAGAGAATTTTTCTCCCGAAGGATCCACTTCGACCCGAGCCGTCGACTGGTAGACAGGCTTGGTAAGAGCCGTCACCAGCATAGTCGTGATCATGACCACCGAGGCAAAGAGTAAGGAGAGCTTCCAGTGTTTCTGCAGAATTTCGATGGCGTGCAGCCATTCCGATGGCCGGCTTTCCTCGATTACCTGAGCGCCCGTTGCCAGCTCTGCTCCGGAATTCTGTTCCGTCCGCACTGCGATCTGGCCGGGTTTCCGCGATCCGATTCCCTTGCCAGCCTGCCGCATCAATTCGAAGTTTCTGCTCACGCCATGCCTCCGTAAAATTTCGCCCTCTGAATCTTTAGACCGCTGCAGCCCACACTCGCCACGCTTCTAACGAACTCCGTAAACCGCCAGTCCGGTTGCCGTTTGAATGATTGCATCCAGAGTGCGCCGGGTCGCAGTCTTGGCCACACTGTTGGGAACAAAAATAATGTCTTCGGCCTGCAGGTGCATGTCCGGCTTCTTCGAGGAAAGCATCTCCTGCAGCGCCAGCGGGAATTCCTGAGGGCCGGTTGGAGTTCGCCGGATCAACTTCGCCTTGTTCAACGAGGCCGTCGGGTTGGGACCTTCCGCCATCGCGATCGCCTGTAAGACCGTCATATCGGAACCGTTGTCCATGACCACGCCGCTCGGCTTATGCACATCGCCTACGACATAGACCACACCTGCGCGGGATACGAGGACGGTGTCTCCGGGAAACACTTCAATGTTGCTTTTTACCGACTCGTTGGCGTCGTTCGATAACGAAACGCTTATCGGCGTTTCCGGATGATCGCGGTGGGTGATGCTTACCACCTTGCCCGCCTTGGGACTGGTCCCACCGGCTATCGACAACACGTCAAATAGGCGGCGCGATCCCAGCAAAGGGTAGACACCCGGCTTCAGGACCTCACCTAAAACTGAAACTCCCTGAGTGGCGTATTCCTTGGTGAACACCGTGACCTGAGGATGAGTGTAGAAACCGCCTTCCTGCATTTTCTTCGCGATCAAGTCCTGAGCGGCGTTGCTTGAAAGGCCCGCGACGTGAACCGCTCCGATGAAGTTCAAGGAGACGTTGCCGTCAGGATCGACCCTGACTTCCTGGTCCGACTCCGGCGCGCCGAAGACTCCAATCTTCAGCAGATCGCCGCTGCCGATGACCATGGCCGACATGTTCGGCGCAGTGGATGAAACCTTACCCGGTTCAGCTGGCGGAACCGAGGCGTTCGCCGAGGTTGCCGGAACCGGCGTGGTTTGCGACCAAGCCGGAACCATCGCAGTCAGCGCCAGAAGCGCTAACAGTGTTGAAGTGAAGCCGAATCCTCGGATTGTGAAAGGCTGCCGCATGGTGACCTCTGGTCTCTGCTGAAAACCCGTAATGAATTTCTTAGTTTCCAGTTGTGCTTAATTCTTCTTTTTTATTTCGTCGATGCTCTGACAATCATGAACGCCGCTCAAAATCTTTATCCCTTATTGACGTTTCTTTCGCGAAACCCGTTGCTGGTATGGCTGTAGGTCGAAGAAAGATGCGCGTCCGGCGGCGACATGTGATAGTGCTCAATCTTATAAAGTAAGGTCCGGTAACTGACTTTCAGCAGACGCGCGGCCGCTTTCCGGTTCCAGCGGGCCTGCTCCAGCGCCTCGGCGATGGCACTGCGCTCGGCTTCTCCCTTTACGCTCTGTATCAACGACTTCAATCCTGACGACTTGAAGTTCGAATTTCCCACTGGTTGCTCAGGCTCGAAGGACGATCCCCCGTTGTCTGGGATATCGGCCTGATACGAATTCCAGAGAGCCGCATCCTTGTCCGCGTAAAGCGCACCTGCTCCGGTCTCGCCGTCTCCCATCACCAGATAGCGTTTGACGAACCTTTCCAGTTCCTTCAGGTTCCCCGGCCAGGAATGGCGTTGACACGCCTCCAGCGCCGCCGCCGAGAAGATTCGTGTGGGCAGGTTGTAGCGTCGCGCCAGGCGGTTCATGAAATGGCCCAGCAGAAGCGGGATTTCCTCTTTGCGCTGCCGCAACGACGGCACGTGTACGGTGAAGGCGCTGAGCCGGTAATAAAGATCCTCGCGCAGCTTGTGATCGGCAATCGCCTGTTCCAGATTGACCTGGGTGGCGGCCAGAATTCGTACATCCAATTCGATGCGGCCATCGCCGCCCAGATTGACGAAATATCCTTCACGCAGGACATGCAACAGCTTGGCCTGCAGATTGATTGGCATCTCGGTGATGTCATCAATAAACAGGGTGCCGCGCTGGCATAGTTCCAGCTTGCCCGGTTTGTTCTGCCCGTTCGGCCCTACCCCGCCGAACAGTTCGCTTTCGAGTACGTCGCCCGGAAGCGATGCACAATTCAGTTTCAGGAAGCGGAAACCGGAGCGGACTGAAAGCTCGTGAATGAGAAACGCGGCCAGTTCCTTGCCACTGCCGTTTTCCCCCAGAATGAATACCGGGTCGCTCAGCTGTGCCAGTAATTCCGCCTGGGCCCGCAGCCGGCGCATCGTGGGGCTGGCGGCGACGAAAAACATGTCGTCCCCAATCTGTTCGATTTCATCCGCAACCATTCCACTCTCGAAGTTGTCGACGCTGTGAAACAGAAGTCGGCGAATCACAGCTTCAATCTGCCAGGGACGAGTTAAAAATTCCTGCGCACCCAGGCGAATGGCTTCGAGCTTTTGGTTGGCATCCTCAGCATTCCCCAGAACCAGAATTGGAACCTCAGGACGAACCCGGCGCAGCCAGCGCAGGATGTGCAAGCCATCACAGTCGCCCGAGGCCAGCTCGAAAAGAATCAGGTCCACTCTGCGCGGCGATTGAATTCTCTCCAGCGCCTGCCATCCGCTGGCCACCGTCTCCAACTGGCAACCGCAGTCTTCGCTGCTGAGCCAGGGCAGATCCAGGGCCGTGCCTTCTTTCGACACCAGCAGAATTTGTGCGAGCTTCATTGAAGTTTCAAGCATGAGGATGAAACCTGACCGAGTGGGTAATTACTGCGCTCCAGCTTTCACAGAGGTTCGACGTCGTAGCCTTCGACCCGCACCGATAACGAACGTTGAATGGCGTCGATCGAGATAATCAGCGTGCGATCGCCATTGCGGGAAAGCAGCACGCCTTCGACGCCGTCCATCGAGCCGCCGCGAATGCGAACTTTCTGTCCGATCTTCAGGAAGGGATGCTCCACCCAGGGAATCTCTCGCGTAACCACGGTCCGGAGAGCATCAATCTGCTCCTCGGGAATGGGCACCATTTCGCCATGCATGCTGACGATGCGAAACACTCCGTTGGTGCGATAAACCCGCAGCCGCTGGTCGTGATTGCCCGCCGCCAGTTTGACAAACACGTAGCAGCTGAACAGCGGCAGCTCTACCTTTTTCTTGCGATCACTCCAGCGCCGAATCTCAGAGACCAGGGGCAAGAAAGTGGTCAAACCCTGTTCCTGAAGTCGCTTGGCAATCATCTTTTCATTGCGTGCCCGCGTTTGGACTGCGTACCAATGAGCCGTTTCCTGCGTCGTCATGGATGCCGGAGTCGAAGATGATTCGATTTGGCTGAAGGTATTGATAGCTTCGCCCTCTGAGTCACAGACACGTGACCCAAGTTCTTGTACAATTGTTCGATGCGGGGGAACACAGGGGGGAGAGTTGAACAACTTAACCAGAGTCAGAGTATAGGCGGATGCAAAGCGCTGCAAGAGGTACCTCAGCCTAGTGCTGTTTGTATACTTTCTATAAGTACTCACGTACTTATGGTTTAGTACTTTTGGACAGAGATAAATGTCTCTATCATCCTCACGATATAAAGTAATTAGTCGCAGCCGGTTAAATACGGTATCCGGACCGATATCTCTGAAAATGCGAGTCTTACCAGACTGCCGGTAATTTAGATTGCCTCGCCATGCCTCTTCGGAACCGGAAGGCAGAAAGTGTTCACTGGGTTCGCCGAATACCGAGCAGGAACCAGGAACGATAACGTTGCAAACTGCTTCAACCCCATAACATTGATTCGTGCCATGGCCTTACGTTAAAATTGCGATAATGTCGGGCTCCAGCGTTTTCAGCCACCTCCCCACTGACAATGCCCAATAACCGCTTACCCGAGAGCCAGTTCCCTTTTTTAGGGTAGTTGTTCTCTAGATGTTTTAGAGCGATTCAACATTAGTCGCTTCGTTAAAGTCCCGCAGGGAGGCACAATGCAATCTGCTCAAGGCTCGAAGGGTGAAACGATCCGGGTGTTGGTCGCCGACGACACCCAGATTCATACCCAGCTTCTGGCGGACGCGTTGCGCCGCGATGCGCAACTGGAAGTCTTCGATCCTCCGTTACGCACCACCGATCTGATCGAAACGGTAAAACGTCAGCGCATCAATGTGGTAGTCATTAGCTCCAAGCTGGATGAGGAGGCCTTGCGCGGCTTCGAGATATTGCGCCAGTTGCGCGAATCCGATCCTCAGATTGTCGCGGTGGTGTTGCTGGAGTCTTCCAAGCGCGACAGCATCCTGCAGGCGTTTCGCGCCGGCGCTCGGGGAATTTTCAGCCGCTACGATTCCGTGGACAGCCTCGCCAAGTGTATAAAA
Organism: Terriglobia bacterium; assembly: GCA_963733545.1. Taxonomy (GTDB): domain Bacteria; phylum Acidobacteriota; class Terriglobia; order Terriglobales; family Acidobacteriaceae; genus JAIQFF01. The sequence continues at coordinate 32,122 of CAVTDQ010000006.1, read as the reverse complement.
ACCGTTTATGGGGGCCAGGTCTGGGCCAACAGTGAACAGATATCATTCGCGGTGGACGCACTGGCGGCTTCTCCCATGCTGCACGGTGGTGACGGAACCGCATTGAGTTTGCTTTCCAAGCGAGAAATGGATGTGGTTCGCAGCCTGGCCGAGGGCCTCACCAACCGCGAAATCGGCGAGCGCCTGGGACTGAGCCAGCACACCATCAAGAATTATCTGTTTCGGGTTTATGACAAACTGGGTGTTTCGAGCCGTCTCGAACTTCTATTCATGACTTTGACTCAGGCCGGCGCTGCTCAGTCGATGGCCCAGGTTTCGCGGCCGCGCCCGGCTGGAAAGCCTGACGAGCGCGAGGTTCGTTACGCCCATCCGTCAGCATCCGGATCGAGAGACCTCAAGCCGGCGCAGGCAAACGATACCCGCAGCGAAGCCAAGTCCAGGACATCGAGCACTGCAATCGGTACCGACCCGCTGGGCTGAAATTTACTCAGCAGAAAAACGCTTCGGGTTTCAAGACAGCCGCAAAGCCGCTGCAGTAAGGCGATCCCACCCGTTTCACAATTCCCTTAAAAGCGAGGCGCCTATCGCGCAGCGTTGCTTCGCGAATTGCGATCGCGCAAAACTTTTCCCGGCACATTGAGAACGCGGCAGTTGCAACCTGCTTGAAGGCGCAAAGTCTTGCATCTTGACAACCGTCCGGGATGCGATAGAGTGTGCGTCGCTCGAGCACATTCGTGTGTCTTTGGTTTTTGCGGCCGACCGTGCCCGGCGCACAGCCTCTCCCCCGGTTTTCCAGTTCAACAGCGACTTTAATTCCCCCGGCATTTTCGTGCCTATGACACCGAGGTCACCAGTGAATCATCGCGTCCTGAAGTGCGTCCCTTACTCCCTTGTGATGTTCGTGTTGATGTTCCTGTTGGCGTCCGCAAACACGCCGAACGCCGCCGCACAGGTGAATGTGCAGGGAAAATGGACGACTCTTCCCTACCTCATGCCCATCAACCCGGTGCATGAGGCGTTGATGAACAACGGGAAAGTACTGGTGGTTTCAGGATCGGGAAACGATCCCTCGAACACGAATCTTCGAGCCACAGTCTGGGATCCGGTTGCAGGCACCTTCAACACGCAGACTCTCGCCTGGGACATGTTTTGCAACGGTATGGTGGTGCTGCCCGACGGCCGGCCGTTCATCAATGGCGGCACCCAGCAATACGATCCGTTTCACGGCCAGACCAAATCGGCGGTATTCGATCCAGTCACCAATCTGTTTACCGACGTCCAGACCATGGCCCACGGCCGCTGGTATCCCACTGTAACCACCCTTGGCGACGGCAGGGTTATGACGTTCTCCGGCGCAGATGAAAACGGCGCCACCAACAAGGCGGTGGAAATTTACACGGCGGGCACGGGATGGAGCGCGCAATTTGTCGCGCCCTGGACCCCGCCGCTTTATCCCCGCATGCACCTTCTGCCGAATGGAAAGGTCTTCTACTCCGGTTCCGGCACCACCTCAATGCTGTTCGATCCGGCCGCGCATACATGGACGACGGTCGCGACCACCATCTACAGCGGCACAAGAACGTATGGTTCGTCGGTGCTGCTGCCGTTGACTCCCGCGAACGGTTACGATCCGAAAGTAATGATTCTGGGTGGCGCCGGAGGCGCAACCGCAACCGCCACCACCGAAATTATTGATCTCGGCGCCGCCACTCCAGCATGGCAATCCGGTCCCAACATGACGCAGGGACGTACCGAAATGAATGCGGTGTTGCTGCCCACGGGCAATATCCTGGCCGTCGGTGGATCCACCAAAGACGAGGACGCTACTACCAAGAGCCTGAATGCGGATTTATTCGATCCTACGGTGCCGTCAGTAACTTCTGCCGGGGTTAACGCTTTTGCCCGGCTCTACCATTCGAACGCGATGCTGCTTCCGGATGCGACCGTGGCCGTCACCGGCGGAAATCCGACCCGCGGCACCTACGAGCAGCATATCGAGATTTATCAGCCCGCATATTTGTTCACCGCCGGCGGAGCCCTTGCCACACGGCCGTCCATCACCAATCTTCCTTCTACGATTTCCTGGAATCAAGCATTTTCGGTTACGACTCCGGATGCCGCGAACATTTCTTCCGTGGTGCTGATCCGTCCGGGCGCGCCTACGCACGCCTTTGATATGGACCAGCGCATGGTGGTTATGTCATTCACAAAAGGCAGCGGCACGCTCAACGTAACCGCGCCCCCGAACGGCAACATCGCGCCGCCCGGATACTACATGCTGTTCCTCGTGAATAGCGCGGGCGTTCCGTCGGTAGCAAAGTTCTCCAAACTGGGCGCAGCGCCGGCGCCGACGATTTCATCGATCACGCCGAATAGTGGCACGGTGAATGGCGGGACTTCTGTCACCGTCACTGGTGCCAACTTTGTGACTGGCGCCACCGTAAAACTGGGGACGACATCCGCGACCGGAGTGACGGTGGTCAACAGCACGACCATCACAGCGACCACCCCGGCTCACGCAGCCGGCGCGGTAAACGTGGTAGTTACAAATACGGACGCCCAGAGTGGAACCCTCACCAACGGCTACACCTACTCCGCAGCGAATCCGGCGCCAAACGTGACTGCGATCAACCCCACATCTGGGACCACGGCAGGCGGAACGAACGTGAGCATCACCGGCACCGGCTTCCTGGCGGGTGCGACGGTGAAAATCGGTGGCACTGCGGCAACTAGCGTCACAGTGGTCGGCAGCACATCAATCACGGCAACAACTCCGGCGCACGCCGCGGGTGCGGCCAGCGTCGTTGTGACCAACAGCGATGCTCAGTCCGGCACACTCGCGAATGGCTACTCCTTCACATCCGGCACGGGCGGAGGAACACCCGGCTTCGTGCAGGTGAACTCGGTTACACCGCAGACTACGAGCGGGTCCGTCATTCTTGGATATCTGGCGGCGCAGAGCGCAGGCAACCTGAACGTTCTGGCGGTGGGTTGGAATGACACGACATCGACCGTCACTTCAGTCACCGACACTCGTGGCAACACCTACACTCAGGCGGGAAGCACGATTACAGGGAGCGGTCTGCGGCAGGCGATTTTTTACGCCAAGAATATTGCTGCCGGCACAAACACAGTGACGGTGAGCTTTAATCAAGCGGCGGCCTTTGTAGACCTTCGGATTCTCGAGTACAGCGGCCTGGACACGAACATTCCTCTGGATGTAACCGCCGGGGCATCGGGCACCAGCATCAGCCCGAACAGCGGCGCGGCCACCACCAACGCAGCGAACGAATTGATCTTCGGCGCAGGCATGACGGGCGATGGTTATGCGTCGGCCGGCACAGGTTTCACCGCGCGAATCATTACTGCCCAGGATGGAGACCTTGCCGAAGACGGCGTGGTCACCACTGCTGGAAGTTATAGCGCCGCGGCGCCGCTGAAAAGATCCGCTACCTGGATTATGCAGATGGCGGCATTCCGCGCCGCTGGACAAGGCGGCGGAAATCCGGCGCCGACGGTCACTTCGATCAACCCGACGTCCGGCACCGCCAATGGCGGAACCGCAGTCACCATCACAGGCACAGGTTTTCTGTCAGGCGCAACTGTCACACTGGGGGGAACGGCGGCCACCGGCGTGACCGTAGCCAGCAGCACTTCGATCACGGCCACCACGGCCGCTCACGCCGCCGGTGCGGTCACCGTGGCCGTGACGAATTCGGATGTCAGAGCGGCAGCAAAGCGAATGGCTATACCTACACGGCGGGCAATCCGGCGCCGACGGTGAGCTCAATCAATCCGGTCTCAGGAACCGCCACTGGCGGAACGCCCGTGACCATTACCGGCACCGGCTTCCTGGCAGGAGCGACAGTCAGTCTGGGAGGAACGCCGGCAACCGGTGTCACCGTGGTGAACAGTACGACGATTAGCGCTACCACCGCGGCGCATGCGGCCGGCGCCGTCAACGTAGTCGTTACCAACACTGATGCCCAGATCCGCCACTCTGGCAAACGGCTACACCTACACCACCAGCACGGGGGGAGGATCAATCGCATTCGTGCAGGTGAACGCAGCCACTCCGCAAGCGGCCAGCGCTTCGGTGCCAGTAAGTTTCCCGGGGGCGCAGGCTGCGGGAAACCTCAACGTAGTGGCCATAGGCTGGAATGACACCAGTTCGTCCGTTACGTCGGTGACTGACACCCGCGGCAACACCTACCTCCAGGCGGGTACGACAATCACCGGCAGCGGCTTACGCCAGGCCATCTACTTCGCCAAAAATATTGCAGGTGGCAGCAATACCGTTACCGCGAACTTTAATCAGGCTGCGGCCGCGGTCGATGTCCGCATCGCTGAATACAGTGGCCTGGACACGACCAACCCGCTGGATGCAACTGCGGGCGCCGCCGGCACCAGCATCAGCGCCAGCAGCGGCGCGGCAACAACTACCTCAGCCAACGAGTTGATCTTCGGAGCGGGCATGACCGGCGACGGGTACGCCGGCGCAGGCACGGGATTTACCTCCCGCATTATTACTACGCAGGACGGTGACATCGCTGAAGATATGATCGTCAGCAGCACGGGCAGCAACAGCGCCTCGGCGCCGCTGAAAAAATCCAGCACCTGGATCATGCAGATGGCGACCTTCCGCGCCAGCGGGCAGGGTGGCGGAAACCCGGCGCCCACGGTCAGTTCAGTGAATCCGAACTCCGGGAGCGCCAACGGCGGAACACCGGTTACCATCACCGGCACCGGTTTCCAGGCGGGGGCAACCGTCAGTCTGGGAGGAGCGCCAGCCAGCGGCGCGACCGTGGTCAATAGCACTACCATCACCGCCTCGACGGCAGCACATGCAGCCGGAGCGGTTAACGTGGTTGTGACCAATCCCGATGCCCAGAGCGGAACATTAGCGAACGGTTACACCTATACGGTCCGCGACCGGCGGATCGATCGCTTTCGTGCAGGTGACTTCAGCGACCCCGCAGAGCGGCAGCTCATCGGTTCCGGTGGCGTTCCTGGCGGCGCAAACGGCAGGCAACCTGAATGTCGTGGCGGTGGGATGGAATGACACCACTTCCACGGTGACAGCGGTCACTGACAGCCGTGGCAATACTTATGCGCAAGCTGGAACGACCGTGACCGGTTCCGGATTGCGCCAGGCGATTTTCTACGCCAAAAACATCGCAGCCGGGAGCAACACGGTAACCGTCTCCTTCAACCAGTTGGCAGCGTTTGTGGACGTGCGGATCGTCGAATACAGCGGCGCGGATACGACCAATCCGCTGGATGTGACTGCCGGGGCCGCCGGCAGCAGCATCAGTCCCAGCAGCGGCGCAGCAACCACAACCGCTGCCAACGAACTCATCTTCGGAGCGGGCATGACCGGAGATGGTTACGCCTCGGGCGGCGCCGGCTTCACCTCGCGCGATCATCACCACGCAGGATGGGGACATCGCGGAAGATAAAGTAGTAGCCGCCGCGGGCAGCAACAGCGCTACCGCCCCACTCAAGCGGTCCAGCAACTGGGTCATGCAAATGGCCACGTTCAAAGCGCATCCGTAAACGAAACCACGTGCGGCAACCTTCCTCGGAATCCGGAGGGTTGCCGCCTTCTTGTCCTGATGTCCTGTGGATATTCCTGCAGATTGAAGAGATTGTTTGGAAACGGAGCAATTTTACGGTTGCAGGCGCGTGACTCTTCCTCACCGGACACAACGTGTCCGCAGCGCTCGCACTCTTTACTCCCGCCGCCGGTGGCACGCAGTGAGCTATCACTCATCTTCACTTGTGCACCTCAACACTCCTCAAATCCTAATCTACGTCCTATCGCTACTTTCCCGCGCAGAACGCAAGTAATAAGGTAGCAATCGAAGCTAGTAATCATCGATAGACCTCCCCGTTGGGAAACCACCACGCGGGCTGTAAGATCGCGATTGCGCCACAACAACAATCGCGCATATTAACGAATCAGGTTTGACGATTCGAACCCTGTCGCGGCGTAAGGTATTTTCCCGAGGACGAAAGTCCAGCGACGTTCGTTTCGATGGCGCGACGCGAAATGGTCTTATTCTGGTATTCGAAAGCATTCGGGGGATTCATGCGCATTATCGATTTCAATTTCTCTTCCTTGCGGTTAAAGCTCCACGCAATCTTTGCCGATAGTCTTCGGCGCATATCACTGGCCGGTCTGCTCCTCGTGCCCGCCCTGGCAATGGGCCAAGCCTTCGTTCAGGTAAACAGCAACACAGTTCCCACCAACACCAATACCGTAAGCGTGACTTACACCGCAGCGGAAACTGTTGGACATCTGAATGTGGTGGTGGTGGGCTGGAGTGATACGTCGTCCTCGGTGATCTCGGTAGTGGACGACAATACCAATACCTATGCGCTCGCCGGCACCACTGCCGGTCATGGCGTGTCTCAGGCGATCTACTACGCCAAGAATATCTCGATCACTCCGCATACCACGCCGACTGTGACTGTAACCTTTAACACCACGGCGGCCACTCCCGATGTTCGAGTTCTTGAGTACAGCGGGCTGAGCACGACTGCTCCCTTGAGCAACCTGACCGGCACGACCGGCTCGTCGATTGCGGCCGATAGCGGCCCCTTCGATACCCCGAGCGCTGGACTTGTAATAGGCGCGGGCACGACCGGGAATACTTTTACCGCCCCTGGGGTTGGTTTTACCTCGAGAATTATCACCACCGGCTTCGGCGACATTGTTGAAGACCTTAACGGGGCCGCCGGCACTTACAGTGCGACGGCAGCGCTGGCCAACGGCACCTGGGTCATGCAGGGAGTGAGCTTCAGCACCAGTGCGGTGACATTCGGGAGCGCTCCGGCCGTCACCAGCGTGACCCCCAATGTAGGCTCCGACACCGGTGGAACCACGTCTGACCATCACGGGTACCGGCTTTCAGGCGGGTGCGGTGGTCTTATTCGGCACCGCCCCGGGCGGCGTGTCCGCCTTGAACTGTACTGAATCAGGCGGGACCACGATTTCATGCCAGACGCCGTCGCATGCTGATGGCGCGGTCGACGTCACCGTGATCAACGTTGATGGACAAACAGGGTCCTCGGCAGCCGCCTATACGTTCCAGAATGTTACGCCGACCATCAGCACCGTCACTCCTTTGACTGGTCCGACGAATGGCGGCACGCCCATCACTATCGCTGGCGGCAACTTCCAGGTCGGAGCCCAGGTGCTCATAGGTGGTTTGCCGGCTCAGGGAGTCGTGGTGCAGGATCTGGCAACCATTACCGCTAACACTCCGGGCGAACCAGTCGGCGCTGCCGATGTCACGGTAAACAATACCGGCGGCGGCACTGCCACCAAGACTGGCGGCTTCACCTACGCCCTTGGCACCGGGCCCATCAACTACATCCAGCGCGGCGGAGTCGGTACGGCCAGCACCACCGCAACCGTCGTCGCGGCCATGCCCAGCCCGCAACTGGCGCACCACGCTAACGTAGTCATCATCGGCTGGAGCGACGTCGCAGCCACCGTCAACGGTGTGACTGATACGGAAGGCAACACTTATGTGGCTGCTCTTCCTGCAGTAAGCGGCACCGGTCTCCGGCAGGTTATTTGGTATGCCAAGAATATTGTCGGCGACGGCGTCACCCCCAACACGGTCACCGTCACCTTCAACCAGGCAGCGGTAGCTCCAGATGTGCAGATTCTGGAATACAGCGGCCTGGACCAAACCAGCCCTCTGGACGCAGCTGCCGTCAGCGGTTCGGGTAACGGCACCCTTGCGGACAGCGGAGCCTGCACCACCGTTTCTCCGGTGGATGTGATTATTGGAGCTGCAACCGTCGAAACCGGCGTTACCGGCGCCGGCGCCGGCTTCAGTCTGCTGAACATCACCACCCCGAACGGTGACAACTCGGAGCATCAGATTACGTCTGTTGCGGGTAGCTGCGAGGCTACCGCCCCACTTACCACTGGTCATTGGGTGATGCAGGCGGTGGCTTTCAAGGCTGCTCCTGCACCAGTTCCGGATTTCACCATCTCAGCTGCCCCCGCAAGCCGGACGGTGGCCGCCGGCTTACCTGCTTCTTACACCGTAACCGTAACCGCTGTGAATGGCTTCAACAGCGCGGTCGCGCTGACCTGCGCTTCCGTATCTTTGCCCGCAGGAGCGAGCTGCTCGTTCAGTCCTGCTTCAGTCACGCCGAGTGTGACCGCGGCAACCTCAGCGCTCACTGTCACAACCTCGACGTCTACCCCGGTTGCGACCAGCACGATCACGGTCACGGGAACATCCGGATCGCTGACCCATAACACCACCGTCGGCCTCACGGTGACCGCAGCTCCGGATTACACCTTTAATGGAACTGCTCTCGCTCCGGCTTCGGTGACGGCTGGCGCGACCGCCACTTCCACCATCTCGGTGGCTCCGCTGAACGGATTCACCGGCACTGTGGCTTTGTCATGCAGCACCATCACTCCGGTGCTGGCTTCGCCACCTACCTGTACTTTTGCTCCCACGTCCATCACCGGTGGCACCGGAAGCTCAACCCTGACGGTCCACACTACTGCGTCTACAGCGACTGGGCTTTATACGGTAACCGTGGCTGGCGCTGGATCGGTTAATCACACCAAGGTCTTAACCTTCACCGTCACCGCAGCGCCGGTACCAGATTTCACCGTCGTGGCTTCGACGCCCACACCAGCTACCGTCACTCCGGGTGGAGCGGCCACGTCAACCATCACCATCGCTCCGGTAAACGGCTTTACTGGCACCGTGAACCTGACCTGCGCAGTTACTCCGGCCGCGACCCGGCAGCCGACCTGCGCATTCAATCCGGCCTCGGTGACCAACGGCACCGGAACTTCCACCTTGACCGTCTCTACCACGGCGGCCACCACGGCGTCGCTCAGTCCGCACACAACCGGCCTTACCTTCGCAATGCTGTTCCCGATCGGCGGGCTGGCACTGCTGGGTACCGGCATCCGCGCCAGCAGGAAAAAACTGCTCGGCTTCATGCTGGGTTGCATGCTGTTTGCCGGCCTGATCTTCATGGCGGCTTGCGGCGGATCATCATCCAGCGGTGGTGGTGGCGGAGGAGGTCACGCGGGCACGCCTGCCGGAACCTATACCGTTACAGTGACCGCGACATCGGGAACGACGGTTCACACAGTGCCGGTCAGCGTCGTCGTAAACTAACAATCGCAGTACTGAACAGCTACGGCCTTGCCCAGTATCGGCAAGGCCGTTGCCTTTTGGCAATTCATTAATTCTGTCTCCGATTCGCATCCTCTAAAAGGACTCCCCGAAGCGGCCGGGAGGGGCGCCACTCAGTCGTGCCACCAGCTCGGATAACTGTTCGGGCTTCGGCGTCCGCTCCCCGACCCAACCCCATTTGCTGGCAACTTCAGGGCTTGCAGATGGTGTGCGGAGGACATTGCGGACCGGGCCCGCCGTCCGCTTGCACACTTGAAATTGCACCTAGCAGGAGAATGCTGCCGCAAAGAAAAAGCATAAATCTCTTCATGATCGATCTCCTTTCGTTCTCAATGCCACCGGACTTCATCGCAGGCATGATACACGACGTCTCGTGTTCCCGGGACTGAAGTGACCGGCATCGCAAATGTGTTTGAACGGCGATTTTTTCCATACCTCCTTCGTCGTTTTTGAAGCACGATCGCCCTCTTACAACAACTTGTGAATGCGTAAGAAGTGCACCGTCCAGTGCGGGCCATTGAAGAGTTTTTTCGCGGGTGGTTGCTGGCCTTCCGTTCGTGAATCGCACCGCTTCTTCTCAAGTAACCGAGGGGTGCTTGACGATGGCAGGAGTATGCGTGCAGTCAATTCACCACAATCAACTTTGTTTTCAACTTTTCATAGAACAGTCCGGCGAACTCGCCCTGACGGTACCTCCCGATGCGGGTAGCGAACAGTTGCTTCAGCGGCAACCGGCACCGCAGGAGGATTGCACGATCCCGCACGGCATGCGATGTCCTGACTGGCGAGGCATGCCTCGATTTGCCGGGATGTGGCTTCTCCTCGGTATTTTCGTACTCTGCGCCGTCCCTTCCTTCGCGCAAAGCTCGATGAAACTTCTCGATGCGGGAACACCTGGCATTGCTGACAGTGGAGCGCAGCCGCCGGTCGTGCTGGGCGTAAAGATGTTTTCCGACGTTCCGGGAAAGGTTCTGGGCTGCAGCTTTTATAAAGCGCCGGAGAATGCGGGACCGCACGTGGTCAGTTTGTGGGATTCGGCGGGAAAGATCCTGGCCTCGCAAACAACGACAACAGAGACAGCCTCCGGCAAACAGACGCTCCTGTTTTCAGCTCCGGTAACTGTTTCCGCGAAGCAAACTTTCATATGCGGGTACTACACTTCGACTGGTCACTTTTCTTATGATCGGAACATTTTCACGGTGCAGAAGGACATTGCGCCGCTGCACATTCCGATTAACGGTGGTGTTTCCGCCTATCCTGCGCAAACCACTTCCTACCCCACACTCGTTTGGATGGCGACAAACTACTGGGTGGATGTGGTCTTCTCCCCTTCAAGCATATCGACGACTTTCATCAGTGGAACCAGCGCGAGCATGGCTGGAAGCACGGCCAGCGTGATCTGGAGTACGGCGGTGCCTTCGGATTCGCAAGTGGAATACGGATCGAGCAGCGCCTACGGAACCAGCACCACTCTGGCTCCGGCACTCACCACGGCGCATACAGTGGCACTCTCCGGTTTGTCGGCGGGAACGCTTTACCACTTTCGTGTCCACTCGAGCGATGCAGATAAAGTGTCGGCAGTCGGCAGCGATCAAACCATGGCACCGCCAGTCGCGACTTTGCCGGTAAGTATTTCCGCTTCTCCCCTGAGCGCGACCATCACTTCGGGGGCCACGCAGCAGTTTACGGCGCTGGTCAGCAACAGCTCGAACCGGACGGTGACATGGTCGGCGACTGCGGGAACGATCAGCGCCGCGGGTTTGTTCACCGCTCCCCAGGTTTCCGTTCAAACCTCCATTCTCGTGAAAGCCAGCAGTCAGGCCGATCCTACTAAAACCGCGTCGGCAACGCTGACCGTGAATGCAGCGGCTGCAGCCTTTACGGTTAGCCCGGCAAGCCTTACCTTCGCTGGAGAGACCAGCACCTCCAGCCTCACGCCGGCCAGTCTCAATATCAGTAACGGTGGAACCGGAGCGCTGACTTTTACCGGGACAAGCGATCAGTCCTGGCTGAAGCTCTCGGCCGCGTCAGGAACCACACCGGCGACCTTGCAGGTTGGCCCCGCCATGAGCGGGCTTAAGGCGGGCAACTATACCGGCCATGTTTCGCTGTCAGGTGGCGGCACAACCAAAATTGTGACCGTCACCTTACAGGTGACCTCGCCGGCGGTCCAGCATTCAGTGGTCTTGTCGTGGAAGGCGAGTACGAGCACGCAGGTGGTGAGCTACAGCGTGTACCGCTCGAGTGTTTCCGGATCGTCTTACGCTCTGATGGCAAGCGCGATCGGCGGGGGCACATATGCGGATGAGTCGGTGCTGGCGGGAAGCAGCTACTACTACGTACTCACCGCGGTCGACAGCGATGGGCAGGAAAGCAAATATTCGGGCCAGGTAGCCGCGATAGTCCCCTGATCTCCGAAGATGGCCCGCTGGTCGATGAAGCCGCTAATCGACCAGCGGGGGATAGATGATCGGCGCACAGATGATCTAGTGTAGAATTTCTGCCATTTCGAAGACAGACAGAAAGCGTCGGCGAATTGTGATCATGCTGATTTTTTCAAACCTAGTCTGTCACTCGGGGGAGTGGCACGTTGCCGACTCGACGGAACGCAGAAGCTGGACGCCTGGAAGCCTGGATCGTAGAAAATTCAACCGTGGTGGCTCTGGCAATTTTCGCCGTGGCCTTTGTCATCCGCCTCTACTACGCCAACGCCTCCTACATCAATCCCGATGAAGCATTGCATTTCGATACGGCTCGCCCCGCCACCTGGGTGGAAGCGTTCAAGTCGTCGCTCAGGATAACGCATCCTCCGCTTTTCATTCTGGTGCTTCACGGCTTCATGGTTTTCGGTCGAAGTGAACTGATTCTCCGGCTTCCGAGCCTGCTTGGCTGGAACTGCAGCACTCTGGTTCACATTCGAATGGCTACGACGCTCCTTTGGCGCTATTCCCGGACTGGCGGGACTGACTTTCATGGCTCTGTCTCCGGAGGCTATCTCAGCCGCGACTGAAATACGCCAGTATGGCCTGATGCTCTTTTTTGTTTGTGGCGCTCTTTACGCAACCGAACGAATATTCGCCACACGATCAAGCAGATGGGTAGTGATCCAGGGACTTTTCCTGCTCGGCGCTCTGCTTACGCATTACATCATTGTCCTGATTTTGGTTTCTCTTGGAGTCTATGTTTTGCTTCGCCTGGTATTGGATCGTTTTCCGATCCGTGTCCTGATCACCTTTTGTGCATCGCAACTGGTTCTCGCAATCACACTCGTCGTGCCTGTATTTTTGCCACGTTCGCCGCTCCATCCCTTTTGGTTCCGGAGCGAGCATGAATTATCTCCAGCATTACTATTACAACTCAGCGCTTGAGATCCCGGTTCGGATTCGTCTGGAGATGTATTTACGGAACTTTCTCGTACATGGCGGGCAGTCATGCCTTAGCTATTCTGCTGGTGCTGATACTTTTCGCTGGACTGGCGCTTAATCATTGCGGGTAAAACAAACGCCCCAAGGATTACGGCGCTCCTGATTGTTTCTCCATTTCGTCATGGGATTTGTGGCAGCCGCGCTTGCAGGTGTTCCCGTTTGCAGGCACTCGGCACCAGACTTATCTGCTGCCGTTTGTAGCGGCCGCCATCGCCGCTGTCGTCGCCTGCCTGCCGGAGAGATGGCCGGTGTCACTGTTACTTCTGGGAGTAGTCATTGCACCAGTCTGGATCAAACGATCGCCTCGCCGATAACGATCCGCGGATCATGCCAAAAAGCGATATGACGGCCGCCCTCCAATACATCAGGCGAATGGTGCCCCGCGGAGGACCGCTGTTCGTCGACACCGACACTCGCGAAATATTCGAGTACTACATGGGGGCGAACGACAAGACCTGGACAAGTTGCGCTCCGAAGCTGACCTCGAAGAGCCGCTGGGCGGTTATCGCACAATTGTCGCGGTCGTCTCCTCAACTGCGTCGATCGTCAACGATCCCAGACTAGCGTCGACTGGATTTTGCAATTCGTCCCAAAGAGTCAATTGAACAGGTTTTGAAGTCGGCAAAATCGCTAGGTCTGCCGCCCGCTGACCCGTTGTGGGTAGCCTCGGTGGCATGGAAAGAGCCTCCTCTGTCTGCATGGCTTTCGAGCGGACCGGAACACGACGTGAAGGGATTCGGCGAAATCACTGTGGTCAAACTTCTTCCGCAAGCTCAGCCCACGGAGCAGATGCCTGCGCCTCATTAATTTGCGCAGATCTCAGTAGTTTGATTTGCTTGACGCGCGAGAGTCTTTCAAGAACTTGAAATCGATTTATTGCGACGGTGAGTGTCAGAGGGACCGTCTGCGTGGAAGTTCCAGAGGTAGCCTGCACGGTAAGAGTGTAGGTTCCCGCTGGAGTTCCGTTCGGATTAGGGCTGGGGTTGGGATTTGCCGGCTGCGTGCCGGTGCCGCCGCCTCCGCAGGAAATCAACAGCAGCAAGAAAGCCAGGGGCAAAAGCCTGAAACTTCGCAACAGGCTTCGTTTGCGGACGGAAATTCCCGGCAGAACCACGATCCCAATCATGGCAAAAGCCCATGACCAGGTTACCGGGGCAAAAGTCGGTGGACGCATTGCGCCGGCGGTGCGCGCAGTGGTGGTTACGCTGATATTGAATGTTACGGGAGTTGTCGAACTGAACGCCTCGGTTGCCGGTACCGAGCAATTCGCCTGACTTGGCGCTCCGCTGCAAGTCAGGGTGGCAGTGCCACTCATTCCAGCTCCGCCGATCGACAAAGTGTAAGCGGCTGCTTGTCCTGCAACCACGGTCGCGGACGACGAATCTCCCGCAGGCACGCTAAGTCCCAGGCTTGAAGAAACTGAGGTGTAGGTATAGCCGGAGGTCAGCGAACCGCTCTGGCTATCGCTGTTGGTTACCACCACGTTGACTACACCTGCTGCGTGTGCGGCGGTGACGGCCGTGAGCGAAGTGCTGCTGTTTACGGTCGAGCCAGTCGCGGCGGTTCCACCCAGGGATACAGTGGCGCCGGTAAGGAAGCCTGTGCCGGTGATGATGACAGAGGTCCCGCCCGTGCTGCTGCCCGAGATTGGATTGATCGCGCTAACCGTGGGCGCCGGACTCGGTGCCGTATAAGTGAAGCCATTGAGCTTGCTGCCGCTCTGAGTGTCAGGATTGGTCACAACGACGGCGACCGCTCCGGCCGAGTGTGCGGGAGAAGTTGCAGTGATCAAGGTGCTGCTCACTACCGTGATTCCTGTCGCCGCGCTTCCTCCCAGAGTTGCAGTGGCCCCGGCGATGAATCCTGTGCCCACTATAGAAATGGGCGTCCCGCCATTCACGGTGCCGGCAGCCGGACTGATCGAACTGACCGTCGGTGCCGGATTGACTGCTGTATAGGTGTAGCCGTTCGTCAGGGTATCGCTCTGAGCGTCCGGGTTGGTAACGACAACGTTCACTGCTCCGGCCGCGTGTGCTGCCGTCGTGGCGGTGATGGTGGTGCTGCTCACCACCGTCACTCCGGTGGCTGCTGTTCCACCCAAACTTACCGTGGCTCCCGATGCGAAGCCGGTACCGGTGATGGTTACCGGAGTTCCGCCGTTGGCGCTCCCTGATGTCGGACTGATCGAGTTAAGAGTCGGCGCCGGGTTGCCGGTCGTGGATCCCAGCTTGGTAAACTTCGCCACTGACGGCACCCCGCTGCTGTTGACCAGAAACAGCATGTAGTAGCCGGGCGGCGCGATGTTTGCATTAGGAGGCGCAGTCACGGTCAGCGTGCCGCTGCCCTTGGTGAACGACATTCCCACCACTCGCTGCTCGGTATCGAACGCATGTGTGGGAGCGCCCGGCCGAATCAGCAACACCGAAGAAATACTTGCCGCGTCCGGCGTGGAGACCGTGAAACCCGCACCCCATGCGATGTTGCCGGGTATGCTGCTCAGAGTTGGTTGCGTAGCCGCCGTGCCATTCGAATTGAACAAATATGCCGGCTTATAAATTTCTACCCGAGGCTCGTACACGTTGTAATCAGGATTGCTGCCGGCCACCCAAACCGTGGCGTCGGGAAGCAGCATGGCCATCGAGTGGTACAGCCGCGGAATGGTGTTATTTCCCGCAGACGAGAACGAGTTGCTTGCCGGATCGTAAAGATCGGCATTCAAACTCGCGGTGTTGGCCACCTCGTCCTGCGACGAGCCTCCCAGCACCAGTACTTTCTGGTTGGGAAGAATCACTGCGTTCATTTCCACGCGTGGCTGCGACATATTGGGTCCCAGTTGCCACGCCGGATTCGCCGCTCCCATATCAATGATTTCCGTGGTCGCGGTGGGGCTGTACATATTCCCGCCCATGGTGATGATCTGGGGATCGTAGTTATTGGCCGGAGTCAGAGGCAGCATCACGGACGAGCCGTAGACGCGCTGGCCGTTCCAAACCCGATCGCCGACCGTCGTCCAGGTCTGATCCGCGGGATTAAACAAAAGCGTGGTGATGTCGGAGCCGCTGAAGAATACTTTGCCGCTGGGCAGAAGATGCAGACGCGGATAGAGAGGCGGCGTAAAGCCCGCGCCATATTGTGGACTCCATCCGGTGCCTGGAGTAAAAATTTCTACCGTCGAATTGGTGACGTTGTTCTCGTCGATTCCGGAAAAAGTCATGACCCGGCCGTCCGGCAGGTTGAGCACGGTCGGGTACCAGCGCCCATGCGCCATGTCCTGAACGTCGGTAAAGGTGTTGGTATTGGGGTCGAACAATGAAGATCGGACAGAGCCGGTAAAGTTGGGATTCCAGTCCTGGGTGCCTCCGTTGATGAAGACGCGTCCGTCCGGCAGCACCAGCATGCCGTTGCAGAACATGTCCCACGACACAGTGAAGTGCGTGATGTTACCGGTGCTCGGATCAACCAGAACCGCTCCCGCACCATTGGCCGGGCCGTAAGGCGCGCTCTGAGGGCAGCCGGATACTGTGGGTATGCAATTTCCCGAACCGGCTACAACCAATATCTTGCCGTTGTTCAGAAGGGCGGAATGGATTGGATTGATTGGAATCTGGTAAGACGCAGTGCTCCATTGGCCCTGAACGCTTACTTGTGCGGCAGCGTTGGGCAACAATAGTGCGGAAATGGCGAGAGGTGCTATTAAGAACAGGCGACGCAGCACCAGGTAAAACGATTGTGTGAGTATTCTCACGCCCTCTAATCCATCGCGGGCCCCGCCCATGATTTCTGATCATGGGACGCTTTGAAATTTGTTCTCCCCGAGTTGTAAGATTGTAAGGGCTGGCCCCCGTTCTCGGAATGGCACGAAAGGGGTAGCGGTAAACTAAAGATTTGACAGCACATTATGGTTACAAAAGTAACGTTACCAGGTCAGGCTGCAAGGTCACGATCGGCGGAATTTTCCAGCGGAGTACTTAATGATTTCTTTACCCGGATAACAATCCTATTGCCGCCACGATGATCAGAAATGGGATTGCCGGTATGTGATAAAGCTGCTGGCTTTCAAAGACAGCATGGACGGTACCTAATAATGCGACGGGCAACAATAGCAGCCAAAGGTTGAGATTCGCCACTCACGGTAAATCGATCACGCGGTGAGTAAGAGCAGAGCTATTCAGATCAATTGGGCCGACCAGAATTTTGTGTGGCGGTATCCAGTGCCGTCGCCGATCACATCTTCGTCGGTTTGCCAGAACATATAAATCTTCCGCGCCGTGATCCGCAGCAGCGTTCGCGGGTGATGCAACAACTGGTCCCGCCACCATTCCTTGCCCCATTGGAATCCGATGTGATTCGCCACCACTTCATCACCGGTGGGCAGCAGACGCTCGCCCCGAGGTGTCGGCGGTCCAATTCCCGCGTCCAGCTTTGGTTTGCGGCCTTGCAGTAAGCGCCACCCTCCACCGGGATTTGCGGCGATGGAACCACGGTCCCGCTTATGTCCGCGAACGTCAACAGTGTGCCATCGAAAAAAGGCCATTTCGGATGAAATAGTGAATGCGGCGGATCGGGTATGCAGGTGGCTACCGATGTTCACCGTCCTAGCCAGCCCAGCAAAACGACTCGGTTTGGGGTAATAATGAGCTTCTAACACCAGCAGATGGACCGGCGGAAGCGAATGGAAAAAGCCCACAATGATTAACG
This sequence comes from Terriglobia bacterium, assembly GCA_963733545.1. Taxonomy (GTDB): domain Bacteria; phylum Acidobacteriota; class Terriglobia; order Terriglobales; family Acidobacteriaceae; genus JAIQFF01. Next base: position 14,811 of record CAVTDQ010000006.1, on the reverse strand, counting down.
GAAAGCGAATCGCGGTGGTATTGCCTGCCTACAACGCAGAAAAAACTTTAGAAGTGACGGTCGCGGAGTTACCCGAACTGGTCGATATACGCATTGTCGTGGACGACCACAGTTCCGACCGCACGCTCGAAGTCGCGCATCGATTAGGCCTGCAATCTTTTACCCACGATCGCAACTACGGATACGGACGCAACCAGCAGACCTGCTACCGCGAAGCTTTGATCGCCGGCGCTGACGTCGTGATCATGGTTCATCCCGACTATCAGTACACACCACTGTTGGTGACCGCAATGGCGAGCATGGTGGCTTATGACGTCTATGACGTGGTGCTAGGTTCGCGGATTCTCGGCGGACAGGCATTACACGGCGGGATGCCGCTCTACAAATATATGGCTAACCGGTTACTCACCGCCTTCGAAAATTTATTCTTAGGGATCAAGTTATCCGAATACCACACCGGTTATCGAGCGTTTAACCGCAAAGTCCTGGTGGAGTTACCCTTGCTGGAAAATTCGGACGACTTTGTATTCGACAACCAGATGCTCGCGCAATGCGCAAAATTTGGCTTTCGCATTGGAGAGGTATCCTGCCCGACAAAATACTTCAAAGAGGCCTCGTCAATCAATTTCCGTCGCAGCGTGACTTACGGATTGGGAGTGCTCGTAACAACGATGCAATTTACGCTGCAAAGAATGGGCTTGGCTCATTTGCGCATATTCGATCCTAAAGGGCGAAAGCTACAAACAGAAAAAGGCAATTACTACAAGCCTGGTTTCACCGAGCCTTCGAGATAGCGGCCCTTCCAGAGAACTTCAACCCACTCGGGGAGCGCGCAAGGTGAACAGCGTGACCTCGGGCGGGCAATCGAAACGTACCGGAATTCGAATCGTGCCAATCCCTGCGTTGGTGTAGAGAGTCAGAGGCCCGATTCGCCGCAGACCCCAGGGATATTTTTGCCCCATCTCCGGAAGGTAGGGCGCGCCGATAAGCGGAATTCGAACCTGGCCACCATGGGAGTGCCCGGAGATTTGCAGGTCGACCGTGTGGCTGGCGACGTAGTCGGCCCAGTCCGGTTCATGCGCCAGCAGGATGACGGGTTCAGCCGGCGGAATTCTATTAATCGCCACTTCGAGATTCGGCTTCCCTTCTAGAACGTCATCCACCCCCGAGAGCCAGAGCCTGCTGCCCTCGCGTTCCAGCGGAGTCGATCGATTCTTCAGCACCGGAATACCGCGGGATTGCAAAGCATTAGTGATGTATGGCGCGTCGGTAGCAATGTCATGGTTTCCGAGAATTGCGAAAACACCGGATGGGGCATGGAGTGAAGCCAGGAGCTGCGAACAGGGCTCGATCGGCTGCACCTTCCTGCTTCGTTCCTGCCTTGACAGGCGCCCCGGATGCATTCCCAATGGACCGGTGACAAAGTCGCCGGTCAGAACGATCAGGTCCGGCTGCAGGCCATTGACGATGGCGATCGCCTTTCGTAGAGGTGTGACGGAAAAATAATCGTCGTAGTGGAAGTCGCTCAGCTGCGCGATCCGGAATCCATCCCATGACTGGGGCAGGCGGTTAAGGACAACATCGATTGAAACCAGTTTTGGGTGGTTCGGTTCGAAGATCAGCCCATCGCCCAGGACAGCGCCACCGAGTGCGACCCCGGCTATTCCCATTTGCAAAACTTTTCGCCGTGTCGGAAACGATGACAACTGGTTTGGATCTCCTGAATGTCTTTGGGATATTTTTTCGAGCGAATCGAGTATTGGAAATCTTGCCGACGTCCCCGAAGAACGCGAAACAACTCAGCGTGGGTCGTATCTTATCTGATGATATCGGGCTGTGCGTGACCCACCAGAATTAGCCAGGGACGTTCTCGGCAGACTGAGGCTCCATGGCAGGCTGGCGGTACCATTGGATGGTTCGCCTTAAACCCTGCTCAAAATCTCCGCGCGGCTGATATCCGAAATGCTTTTGGGCGCAGGAGATGTCGGCGAGAGAATGCGTTACATCACCGGCCCGGGCCGGACCGTACTTCACGTCACCGGAATATCCGGTCAGTTTTTTAAGTATCTCGAAAGTCTGATTCAAATCCGTGCGCTTTCCGGTGGCCACATTAAAAACTTTTCCCGCCACCTCTCCCCCGTCGGCTTTGCAAGCCAGCAGGTTTGCCGCAACCACGTTGTCCACAAAGGTGAAATCCCGGCTCTGGCTTCCATCGCCATGGATGGTTGGCTGCTCGCCTTTCAACATCAGAGTGATGAACTTGGCCAGCACTCCTGAGTAGGGAGAAAATGGATCCTGGCGTGGGCCAAAGACATTGAAGTAGCGCAGACAAACGGTTTCCAGCCCGTAGCAGCGATAGAACGAAGTCATGTAATACTCACCCGCTAATTTGGCGGTCGCGTACGGTGAGATCGGATTGGGCAGCATCGCCTCGTGCTTGGGCAGCGTAGGCGTGTCCCCGTAGGCGGAGGATGAAGCGGCGTAAATGACCCGTTTCACCTTTTCGTCCCGGGCCGCGACCAGAACGTTCAGGGTTCCATCCACATTGGCTCGATTGTTGCCAATGGGATCCTTCACCGATCGGGGAACCGACGGGATTGCGGCTTCGTGCAAGACATAATCTACTCCGCGGCAAGCCGAGTGTAGAGCGTCAAGATCGAGCAGGTCAGCTTCAAAGAGTTCGATCTGATCCAGCACCTCGGCGACGTTTTCCCGCTTGCCGGTAGAGAAATTGTCCAGTCCACGCACTTTATGCCCTTGCGCCAGAAGCTCCCGGGCCAGGGTGGATCCAATAAAACCGGCAACGCCGGTTACGAGGTAAGTCGCCATAGAATCTCCATCATACAGGATCGTGTTGTGTGATCTTTGCTTCGAACAACTGAAAACATTCCAGCTTGATATTTCGTGATCAGTTTGCCCAATACGTTAACCACGAAAGACACGAAGTATCACGAAGGTTTCGATCTCTTGCTTTCCTTGTGTACCTTCGTGTCCTTTGTGGTTAATGCTTTTCAGGCTGAGCCATCGATCGACCTCTGACAAGCCACAGGCCTCTTTCCTTTTGTGGGGTGAAGAGGCCTGGACGTTGCCGCGGGCTGTTTTTAGTGCATGTGCATTTCTTTGCTGCGCATAGGCAGTCTGGATTCGGTCACTTGCCGCCGTTGAACGATATAGCGCGGAGTAGGAACTCGTTCGGGATGCATTTCAACTCTCGCGACAGCAGCGGTGGCACCTTGGACCTGGACCCAGCTGGCCAGCGAAGGAGTGCCGGCCTGGTTTACCAGAAAGAGCATGTAGTATCCGGGAGGAGCAATGTTCGACATTGGCGGTCCCGTAACTTTTAAGCTTCCAGCATCGACCGTAAACGACAACCCGACATAGCGCTGGTCCATATCGAATGAATGCGTGACTGAACCTGCTTTCATGAGCACCACAGAGGCGATGTTAGCGGCATCCGGGGTCGGCACAGAGAAGGCGCCGCCGTAGCTGATTGATGACGGCACACCAGCCCCGATTACAGGCCGGGTGGCCAGGCTTCCGTCCGCGTTGAAGAGATAGGACGGCTGGTAGATCTCAACATGGTTCTCGAACACCCCCTGCTCAGGATTACCGCCCGTCAGAGCGACCGTAGCATCTGGCAAAAGCAACTGCACGTTGTGATAGAGCCTGGGAAACGTGTTCGAACCGGCGGACGAAAACGCGTTGGTTGCGGGATCGTAGATTTCAGCCTTCAGGCTGGCGGTCGTCGCTTCTTCATCTTTCGCGGACCCGCCGTCGACCAGTATTTTGCCGTTGGGCAGGATTGTCGCTTCCATCTCAACTCGCGCCTGCGCCATTTTGGGACCTTCGACCCAGCACGGGGCATAGGATTGGCACTTGTCGGATATCTGCGCGCCGGCCGGGCTCAGGTCAATGAGTTCCGTAGTATCGGTGGCGGGATTATCGCCGCCCATGATCATCACTTTCGGGCTGTAATTGTTCTGCGGCGTGAGCGGCAACAGCACAGAGGTGCCGTAGGTTCGCTCTCCATTGGGATCGTCACCCGGATAAATTGTCCAGGCCACCAGCGTCCAATTCTGCGTGGAGGGATCAAAGTCGAGGGTGGCCGAAGATGGTGATGAGTAGAAGACGTGTCCGGTCGGTAACAGATGCATTCTTGGATAGAGCGGAAATTGGAATGAGGGAAAGTCCGTGATGTGTGGAGTGCCGGGGATCTCCGCGCCCCACTTTTCGCCATCCCAGATTTCGCTGGTGTTGTTGTTGGTGCCGTCGGTGTCGTTGAGACCGGATGTGGTCATCATGCGGCCATCATTCAATTCGGTCACCGTGGGATACCAGCGTCCGTGGGCGGTGGGAGCAACGTCGACGAAGGATTCGGTTCCGGGATCGAAGATTGAAGTATTGGGCAGTCCGGTAAACGGGGTCTCTCCATTCACGCCTACCACCGCCAGCGAACCATATCCCTTGGTACCGCCGTTAATCAGTACTCGGCCGTCCTGCATGATCGACATGCCGTTACAGAACATGTCCCAACCTACCGACATGGGTGTGATGGAACCGGTGGACAGATCCATCAGAGCCGCACCTGCCGTGTACTGCGCCTGCGGAGGGCATCCGCCCAGGGTGGGAGGACAGTTGCCTGAGCCCGAAACCACCAGAATCTTTCCGGTATGCAGAAGCGCCGCATGGACCGGGTTGATCGGCATCGAGCCAGGCAGCGTTTTCCACATGCCGGTGGGATGACCGGTAGCAGTATGAGGAGGAGCCGGCGGAGGCGTGGTTGACGAAGATGAAGATGTCGCTCCTCCACCTCCGCATCCGGTGAGTATGAACGACAGCAGGGCGATCAGGACCAACATCGAAACCGTTCTATTCGTGCTCATGTCTTTCAGATTCTCCAAACTTTTCATACTGGTTGCGAATTGCGTTTTGACGATCTGTTCAGTTGCCGATGAATGCGTGCTCATTCCGCGCCTGCCGTCTGCACCGCGGGAACGCTAATGCGGGTCAGGTAAGGAAAGAACGGAGTAACTTCGAAGGGCATCTTTTCCTGCGGCGAGAGCAGGACGACAGCCTTGGTCTTCATCATCGCCACCTGGTTGCTCCAGGGGTCCAGCTTTACCCGGCCACCCATGGGCAGAGCAGCGATCTGGTCGATGCTTTTCGCTTCGAGCTGCGGAGCGTTGCTCATGAGTGCCGCCATCCGAATGCTGCTCTTGGTCTGCATGCGGTTACCCAGGTGCGGCCTGATCAGGCTGGTGAGTTCGGGAGCGCGAGCCTGAAGCGCTTTCAGGAACAATCCCGCATTGGCCAGCTTGTCTTTGTAAGGAGAGTTCGCCAGCAATTCCATGGCTTTGCTGTCAGCCGCTTCTTCCTCAGCCGGGTTTCGGGCAAAGTCCAGACGCTCGAAGGTGTTCTGATCGGGAAAGAAGAAGCGGTCGTTGAAAGCGAAGCGGGTATCGATGCGGTGACCCAGCGCGATGTGGCTGAGCTCGTGCGCCAGCGTCATCGCCAGCGATGCTTCATCGGGAAGAACGTCGAGCAAGCCACGGCTGATGACGATAGTGTGGCCGACGGTGAAAGACTCCAGCGGCGAAGTCAGCAGCACGCGGCAGCGGACGTCGGGAATGATTTGAAGGTTATTGGTGATGATCAGGTTGTTGACTACGGTTTGCAGAATCTTGTCGACATCGCCCTGGGGCGCAATGAGTCCGACTTTCTGCAGATGGTCCAGCGCATTGTCTTCAGCGGAACGTTCCCACATGCGCTGAGCTTCAACCGGACCGGCATCCTTGGCGGAGTCAGTCTGGTCCTGCACGGTATCAATCTGGATTTCAGCGAACTCGCCTTCGTGTTTGAGCGGTTCCGGATCGTAGCTCCAGAGCCGGGTCTGTGCCTTGAAATGCAGCCCCGGCAAAAGAGGACCGGCACTTTTCAAATTCGATTCTTCGACGAATACGTAGGACGGCAGCCACGAACCCGCCTGCATGTTCAAGCGCCAGCTGTCAAAGTGCAGGTAGTAGCTGTAGCGGGAATGGGGTGAATAGGTTCCGTTGAAGCGAACGATATTGTAGTCGCGATCTTCCACCCAGATGCGGCCGAGAAACTGTCCGCCGGCGTTGCCCTTGGGTTGAACGTCGATCACGATGCAGCGTACTTCTCCAAGAAATTCCTGGCGCACGAATTTGAAGTCATAGTTCTTTTTCTGGAAGTCGCGGTCGATCATTACCATCTGCGCGAAGCCCAGCGGCATGAACTTGCGGGAAAACAAGCCGGGAAACGGGTTGAACGATTTGAGGCTCAGGCCAGCCTCTTTTTCGAACATCCGGTCTTCCACACGGTCGCTCAGGTCGAGGCGGCCCAGAAAATATTGATCGCTGCTAGGCGCAACCACAGAGTCTTTGCCGGTCTTCAGGTTCTGAATGTAAGTCTCGGCCAGCGGATGCAGGTGCTTCATCTGGGTGACGAAGCCGCGCTCGCGCTCGACCACGCGGGTCATTACTTCATCAAGCGAGATGCGGGGTATCACCGACAACGACTCGCTCCTGGTGACGCCATAATTTCCGTAGATGGTGACGGTGCTGGCGGTGGCGACTTTGACCGGGAAGGTGGCACTGGTTGCACCGGCCGGGACGATCACGCTGGAGGGCAGCATGGCAGCGCCGGCTGGATCGGCTGCCAGGGAAACTTTTGCTCCACTGCCGGTAGCGGCCATGTTGAGAGTGACGGTTGCTTCCACCGAGCGGCCTTCGGTTACGCTGGCCGAGCTCAGATTGATCGATGAAAGAAGCACCGGCGCATCCTGAGCGGAGACGGACGTGACCAGGCCCATGCTCGCAAGCAGGGCTAAAATGATGGTTCCAAGTATGCGCATGGGAAATTTTGACCTCGCCACACCCTGACCCTTGGCTAGCATGTGGATAATTGCTGAGATACTTCCGATTCCAGGAAACGGCATGTTACCGGCCCACCTTTCGACCCAAAAGATTCCAGCTGAAGGAGAAATTCGTGAATACCGAGACCCCGCCAGCCATTTGACCGGACTGGAAACGGTTCTCGTGCAGATACGCGATACCGATTTCGGTGTATACATCCGTCCGCGGCAAGATCGCTTTCACTCCGCCGCCGATCGTAGCTTTGTTGTCCCAATCGAAACCTTTGCTATCGTGGAAGATAGTGGCTTCGAGATATGGCACCACGGTGGCGCGATTGAAGCGTTTGGCTACGACGCCCTGAGTGATGTAGCCCATGCCGAGAATGTTTCCCTTTTCGACCGGCGACAGGTTGCCGATTTCCATCCAGGTGGACCCGGGGAAACGGCTCGACTTTTCGGCCACCGGCTGCCAGCCGAACCAATCCTGGGCGTAAAGAATCAGGCCGCTGCTGTCGACGCCCTTGAATCTTTGTTCGTAGGAATAAGCCGAGCCCAGGCTGACCACACCCTTGCGAAAGAATTTATTTACCTTCATGCCGAGCCGGGGCTGAACTTTGTTGTTCCAGTCGTAGCCCTTGGTATCCAGCACCAGGCCCATTCCGACGAATGGAGTTACAGTGACTGAACCCGAGTAGGTAGAGAAGATCGCAGCGCTCTGCTCAATATAGGATTGAACGTAAAAGTTGTTGTGCTCGATCGGACTCAGATTGCCGACCGATGTCCAGCCCTGCCCCGGCAATCCGACGGAATCGACCAGGCTGCCCTGCAGCGCGGACACTGCGCCTTCCTGAGCGACAGCGAATGTCGTCAGCAGCAGAACCGCGCACATCGCCAAACGTGACTTGAATTTCATAACCCCACTTTTCCTAGTTAGTACCGTTTAACTGCAAACCAACCGCGTACCTGTTTCTTCTGCACCACTACTTTCCAGAAGCTGTAGAGAAAGACCGAGCAATCGACGAAGCGCAACAGCGGGTACAAAGGCGACAACAGAAAGACATCGATTCGCCGGTCGCAAAATCCGCAGATCATCGAGAGGAAGATGAGAACAATCATGTCCATGCCGATGCAGTAGAAAGCGACTTTGGGATAAACCACCAGCCAGACCGGCAGCAGCAGAAACAAAGCGGCGAAGACTACGCCTTCTCCCATCAACAGCTTGTATTCCAGATCAATTTTTGACATGCCTCTGAGCATTCCGTACTTCATCCCAACCTGCCAGGCGCCGGTATGCCAGCGGTACATCTGCTTGATGTAGTCGCGTAATGTTCTCGGGTCCTGCGTAGAAACCACGGCGTTTTTCTGATAGACGATCTTGCCCAGCTTCTTGCGATGAACCTGGATGGTGCAGTCCATGTCTTCGACGATGGTGTCGCTGTTCCAGTCGAGTTGAGCAAACGCATCCACGCGGAAAGCTGCGGCGCAGCCTGGGGTGACGGTGATCACGCCCATATTGCTTTGCGCGTCCTTGTAGATCGCATGCGAGATCCAATATGCCAGACAGCGATAAGCGGTAAGCCAGTTGTGCGGCGTGCTTTTGGCGCGTCCGCAGACCACCACCACATCCGGCCGGGCAAAGCTCTTGCGCACCGCCTGGAAGTAATCCGGGGAAACCTGGGTATCGGCATCCATGAGGCAGATGTAGTCATATCGCCGCACCAGTTGGGAAACCGTAGCCAGGCGCGCCAGGCTGTGGGCTTTGCCGATATTCTTATCGTTCCGCACTACGTTGACGTCGAAGGCGCGGGCGATTTCGCCGGTACCGTCGCTGGAGCCGTCGTCAATGACGTACACATCAGCGGGCATGATGCCGGCCCGCAGAATGCTCTTCAGCGTTTTGGCTATGCCCACGGCTTCGTCCTTCGCCGGCAGCAATACGCAGAGCCGTTTCACAGTTCACCTTTCATGACCATTTCCTTGGCATCAAAAGAGACTGAGTAAACTCCATCCTTGTTGCTGTGCAGTTCGTGCCCGGCCTGAAACACGTGCGCATGGGCGGGATTGTTGAGCGAAATCTTTAGCGTCACTCCCGAGGGGAAAGGTGTCGGGACTTGCCAGGTGAATCTGCGTTCACCGTTGACCACCTGGGGCAGGCTTGCAGCCAGAATTGTTTGCGCGCGATAGTAAGCCGCGACTTCACCGAATGGCGCCACCCACAATCCCCGGGCTTCGGCCGATTTTGAATAATCCAGAAGATCAGTGAAAGTGTTGCCGGGGATGGGTTCGAATCCGGTCGAAGGATCGCCGATGCCGTGAATCTGAAGAATGGTCCAGGCTTTCAGCGCGATGTCCTGATCAACCCAGCCTCTGTAAGTGGTCGCGTCATACTTGGTATAGCTGGGCTGGCTGGGCAGGTTGTACCAGTCCGGCTGAATGTCGGACTTGATGTAGACCTGGCTGCCATCGCCACGACCGCCGCGTGCGGCAAAGTCATAACGCTTCACCCAGTACAGTAGGCCTGGCGAAACCTCGGTGTATGGATAGGCGAAGGTGCCGATATTCGTTTTGAAATTGCTGTCCAGAAAGTTCTTCGCATCTTCAACCTGTAGCTCTTCGCCGGACTTGGTCAGATCCGCGGCATGCTCGTGAGTTACGGAATGATTGCCGATTTCGTGGCCTTGCGATTGAACCTTCCGCCAGTCGTCAATGCGGGTGGTCTTCGAAACAATCAAGAAGAATGTTGCCCGCAGATGGCGCTTGTTAAGTTCGGGAACGACGACATCCAGATGCACCGCACGCGAGTCGTCAAAGGTGAGAGAGAGAGCGGCGACATGACCATTCCAGGGCAGAACCTTGAACGTAGAAGTCTGCGCGGAGCAGCACCCCGCCAGCAAACTTCCGATCAGGATTGAATGGACAAATAGTGTCATAACTCTTTTAGGGAACTTTCATGCATAGACAATGCAACCGCGATGCCAACGGCCTTGCAGGACCGCTTTGACCGCCAGGCAGTCCTCGACTGCGTAGGCTCGACCGGCTGGAACCGCCATCCCTGGCGGCAGTTAGCGAAAATGTGATGGACGGAAAGCCGCGAGCAGCAAGCGATCTGAGCGATGGCTCGCGCGAGTCCGAGTTACCGAAAACTATTACCAAAGTAACCGGACCGGCGCTGGGAAGAAGAAACAGCTTGGGCACAAAGAGGAAAACTTCTTCCACACTCCAAGCTGCGCCCAGGTGAATCGTGCCTATTTGCTTTCAGAAAGAAGCGTTCTTTCGGACGAAGAATGCAAAGTGTAGGTCGAGGCGAACCGATCGTGTAGCGCACGAAGGAAAACAGTTTACGGGGTCAAAGCTGCGGGTCGGAGTTGTGCTTACTGGGTTGCAGAAGCGGCCGCGGCAGAAGCCTGGGCCGACAACCATTTCTGAAGTTCCTCGGTGAACTCCGTGGTCATGCTGGTGAAGCGAACCCCCATGCGTCCTTTTACGTCGCGCCAGACCAGTTCCACGGTGCTGCTGAGGTTTGACTTGGAGTGAGGCAAAGAAAACTCAACGGTGTGTATGGAGGCGGACGGAACAGACAATCCCACCAGCAAGGCAGCGCCGCCGGCGCTGAGATTGGTGATGAATGCCAGAGTCTCATCTAGACCCGCGCCGCGCAGAGTTACGGGAATTTTGACGGAAGCGCGTTCCGAGGTTCGAGCATCCTCGCCTTCGGTTCTGAGTCCAAGCGCGGACTTGATTCCGTTGCGCAGGCCGCCAACCGATAGTGGGCGGTAGAGCACCATGTGACTACGGGCGCCTTCTGCAAGCCCAATGCTGTTCTGTGAAGCCGCCAGCACGATTCCGATGGAGTTCTCACAAGACGGAAGGGTCTTGGCAGCAGATAAAAGCGCAATCGCTCCCGGCGCGTCGGCGTTGTCCACGATAATTGCGTCGAACTTCGTGCCCGTAACCTGCTCCACCGCGTCTTGCGCGACACCACACTGCAACACATCGATGTTCAGTGTTTTCAGCTCTTCCCCGACCATAGTGATCAGTTCGGGATTTCGGGAAAACAATAGTGAGCGCAAGTGAGTAGTCGGGTTTTCAGCCAAAGCCATGGTCGTCGGACTTTACAATGCTGAAGCGCCCACCTGCAAGTTACCGAAGTAGAAGCTGGTGCGGCGTATGAAATTAACGTAGTATCGCCCTTGTAACACCATTTTACCGGGGGCCTCCGCCCATTCCCTACCCGGGCGATTTGTCTCGAAGACACCCCTGAAACCACAGCATCTAAATGGTCTACCCATGAAAGTATCGGTCATTATGCCCGTCTATAACGAGCGCAACACTCTGCGGGCGGTCATAGAACGGGTTCTTGCAGTCCCACTCGAGTTGGATCTTGTATGCGTGGACGACGGCTCGGGAGATGGGTCCAGGGAAATTCTGTCGGAGTTGCAACTGGAACACTCCAATCTGCGAGTTTTTCTTCAACCCAGGAACATGGGAAAGGGCGCCGCTCTGCGCCGGGGTATTCAGGAAGCCATCGGGGATTATGTACTGATTCAGGACGCGGACCTCGAATACGATCCGTCGGACTATCCGACTTTGCTCGACCCTTTGATCCGCGGTCAAGCCGACGTAGTGTACGGCTCGCGGTTCCTGGGGAGCCGGCCCCACCGTGTTCTTTACTTCTGGCATTCCGTGGGAAACCGACTGCTGACTTTACTTTCGAATTGCCTCACCAACATCAACCTGACCGATATGGAAACCTGCTACAAAGTCTTCCGCAGAGAAATTGTCCAGGCGATTCCCATCGAAGAAAACCGGTTTGGATTCGAACCGGAAATTACGGTAAAAATCGCAAAACGGCGATTGCGGATCTACGAAGTGGGAATCAGCTACTGGGGTCGTACCTATCAGGAGGGAAAGAAGATCGGCTGGAAAGATGGAGTGCGCTGTCTTTGGTGTTTGCTGAAGTACTCGATTAGAGATCGGCCGGTCGCACAGCCGCCCAGACATGAATTACGAACTACCATCCCCAATTGCCGCGCAGGAGAAGCCAAGTCCCCGGACGGAAAATTAGTTCAGCGTGGCTGAGACTACTCGGTCTGACCCTCCAGATTTTCCTGAAAAGAAATCTGCGATTCCGTCTACAACAAGTTTCTGTTGGGCGTCGGTGATTTGGGGAAAGATAGGCAAGTGCCAGGACCTGGCGGCTGGCTTCTTCCGACTGGGGAAAGTCGCCCGCGCGGTAGCCCAGACCGGCGAAAGCCGGCTGAAGGTGAAGCGGAGAAGGATAGTAAATCTCGGTCGGGATACCGTGATTGCGCAAATGTTCTTTCAGCAGATCACGCTCCGGCGCCCGAATAACGAATTGGTTGTACACGTGAAACGATCCGTCTGGTACCGAGGGCAAGCGGATCAGCTTATCCAGTCCAGCATCTTTAAACAGGCGGCAATATCTCGCGGCGTTGCGCCGGCGAGCCTCGGTAAACTCCGCCAGATGTTTGAACTTGACCAGCAGAATGGCGGCTTGCAAACTGTCCAACCTGCTGTTCATTCCCAGTAAGTCGTATCGATATTTCGTGCGGCTGCCGTGGTTCCGCAGGACTGAGATTTTTTCCGCCAACTCCGCATCGTTGGTGGTGATCATCCCTCCGTCCCCTGCTCCGCCTAGATTCTTCGAAGGGAAGAAGCTGAAGCAGCCGCAAGACCCTATGTCGCCGACATACTTATCGTGGTAGCGCGCGCCAATCGATTGCGCAGCGTCCTCGATGACAGGTAGACCGTGGGCGCTGGCGATCCGGTTAATTTCCTCCATCTCCGCCGCCAAGCCAAACAGATGTACCGGCATGATGGCTTTGGTTCGCTTGGTAATTGCGGATTCCAGCCGGGCTGGGTCCATGTTGTAGGTTTGGCGATCAATATCCACGAACACGGGTTTAGCTCGGAGCCGCGAAATGCTGCCTGCGGTAGCGACAAAGGTGAAAGGCGGGGTAATGATTTCGTCTCCGCGATCGACCCCCAGTGCCATCAACGGAAGTAGCAGCGCATCCGACCCGGAGGCACAGCCCAGAGCAAATTCGGAACCAACGAAGGCCGCGATTTCAGCCTCCAGTTGCCCGACCTCGGGACCCATGATGAATTGTTGGCTCTCGAGGACCCGGTCTACGGCGATTTGCACTTCCGCCTTCATGGTCGAGTATTCGGCCTGGAGGTCGAGGAATGGAAAGAGCAATTTTGAATTTCCGGAGTCGACGAGGCTTGGCTGTGGATTAGCAGAGTTTTTAGTCTTCACACGATTCCCGAGAGCAATCTGACATTCTTCGCAACTTCTAACCTTAAAAAGATCAGTGAACCGGTTCGCCGATGGTTTTGATCACCCGCGCCGGATTACCTACCGCCACCGTGCCCGGCGGTATCGGCTTTACGACTATCGCTCCTGCGCCGATCGTGGTGCCCGATCCCACATCCGCCATCACGATTGCGCCGGCCCCAATCCAGCAATCCGATCCAATGACTACCGTTTCAAACGCGCTTTCGTCGGAGCTCAGAAGATTGCCGGAGCTATCACGACCGTGTTGATTCCGACCGCTCAAGATCTGCACACTCGAAGCCAGGTGGGTCCGAGCACCAATCGATGTGCATCCCAAAACGCAATAATTACCGATGTAGACGTCAGGCTCCACTTTAGCTCTGGAATGCGCAAAGAATGAGCCGAACTGTATCCGGCTTTCGAGGGCGCATTTTTCGAGCGTCAAACGATAGTAGGCGACCCGCAAATAATCGCCGGGAAGTCCCGGCAGCAGCGAGAAGCTTTCGGCGCCGATTTGAAACACTGGTTCTATCCGGCCGAAAAGCGAGAGAAGAGCGAACGGAAATGCGCAGACCAGGCTGACACCTTGCGCAACGCCCTTCAGTACCTTCTTCATATTTTCATAACCCCGGAGCCGCCACTTTGATCCGAGAGCATATCATTGCGCGTTCCGGTACTGCAGGGCACTTGGGCCGGCGGGCTTTCTACACCTGGCGCAGTGTCAAGCCGGTGAGTGATTGCACTTGAAAATATCTGGGCTGCGGTCCCGTTACTGCACCTCCCTCGGGTGACGGGGGACAAAAAGCCAATTGTGCTGGAGCTTTTGGCTGGTGTATCCGTGTGCGTCCATTATTTTCAAGACCTCCTTCTCGGTTGCCAGGCAGACCTCCATGTGCCACACCGGCTGGCAGCGCTCGATCATGTTCCTGGCCCCCATAATCACATCGAGTTCCCGATCTTCGACATCGCATTTGACGAACGCGGGATTCAGATCGGGAAAGAGATCATCCACACTGTACGTTCTGACATTGATGCCTTCGTTCGACAATCGCGCCTGGTAGAAATTAGCTCCGCCATCTCTGTATTCAGGAACCGTCGCGTGCCCCAAGCCTGTTTTGTTCGAAGCAGCGACGTTGTAGCAGAACACGTTTCCCAAGCCTAATTTCTGCACGCTGTTTAACAGGCAAGCAAAGGTGGATGGAATAGGTTCCACGGCGTGAACCTGACCGCTTGGCCCCACTTTGTCGGACAGCACTTTGGTGTAAAGACCAACGTTGGCGCCGAGATCGAGTACTACGTCACCGGGAGAAACGTATTGCTGGGCCACCAGAGCATCTCGCTCGGGCACAAGATGGCGAAGCAGGCGAACGTAGTAGGCATGCCGCCAAGGCTTAGCAAAGTCACCTTGCAATGTGTGCCGAATCAGGCCGCGGATTGAGGTCTGCATTCAGGTCTCCTTTGCGATTCGATATCGACCCGACGAGAGTGGAACGAATGGGAACCAGGCGCTTAGAGGCCAATGCCTGAATACCGCCCGCCACGATAAATAGCACATTGCACGAAATTCGGTGCGTCTTTATTTGAGTTTGAGATCCTAAAAAATATTCCGCTCTTGACGAGACATTAACCATGACCCTTT
>CAVTDQ010000005.1:0-1007099 GCA_963733545.1 Terriglobia bacterium | reverse complement strand
ATAGATCGGTACGGTAGCGAGACGCTCCAGCCCATCATGGAGTCGGGTAATGTTAAGCAGAATGGGCGGCCAAGTCAATGAAAGCCGTGGAGTTGTGGCCGCTACGAAAAGGTTGTTGGTGAAACCGCAATTACACTCATTGACCCAGCCCGGCAAGGGAGTTTTGAGTGTAATCGCCTGTTAACAACAGTTGATCTGACGATGCATGATCTTGGTGTGCTGCTAAGCCGAATAATCCCGAATTAAATCCACATCTCATTCAGAACTCCGCGCAAAATGCTGGGCGAAGAAATCCCCTTTGTTCCAGCCAGGCTTTTGTGAGTCGTCGGCGATCATGGAACCGCAAAGAAACACATAACGGGCAAACGTCGCTGCAGCTTCAAAATCCAGACCCGGTTGCTGCATGTCGTCGTTCGGCTGGTGCTGACGTGTGGCCAGCCAATTCATGAAGATGTCCGCGGGCTTGATCTTTGGATCGGACGACTGGATGCCTGGAGAGGGCATGACGGCGGGAATACCCTGCTGCACGAAAGAGTACTGATCACTCCGGATGAAAACTACCTCTTCCGGCATCGGGTCAGGTGTTACCGCCAGGTGCATGTGCTCAGCTGCTCTACGGACAACCGTATCCAAGCTGGAATGTTCGGCTCCAAAGGCTACGATGTCCTGAACCGGCCAGAACATGGGAACCTGGTCGACGTTGAGGTCGGCCACGATCGACCCCTGGGCAAGGGTTGGGCTGTGAACGAAATAATCGGAGCCGATCAGACCGGCTTCTTCGCCGGTGAACGCCACAAACAGAATTGACCGCCGCGGCCTCGATGCCATTCTGCTAAAGGCGCGCGCCACCTCGAGTATGGTGGCCGAACCCGACGCGTTGTCGAGTGCGCCGTTATAGATGTTGTCGCCTTCGACCGGTTCTCCGATGCCAAGGTGATCGAGGTGCGCGCTATAGACAAGAGCCTCATTCGATGCCCGATCACTTCCCTCCAGTCGGGCGACAACGTTGGAGCTATGTGTATCCTGCGACTGGGTCCCATTGCGTATCGTGGCCCTGATCGGAAGTGCGAAGGGCGCAAGTTTTCCAGCTTTGGCGGCTGCGAAAACCTCGTCCGCAGTGCGTGAACTGCCCTCGAACAGATGCCGGGTTGCATCCATGCTTAAGATGGCGACGCCCTTAATCTGCGGGAAATAGGGGTTGGGCCATCCTTGCTTATCGAGCCAGCGGAATTCGGGGACGATCAAATCTCTAACACGCTTAGAGAACGGATACATCTGCTCGAATCCAGGATCATTGAGAATGATGACTCCGACAGCACCGTGCGCGACAACATTCCCGGCTTTAACCGCTGGGGATGAGTAATACGCTCGAATCGATGAAGGAAAGTCGGGTGCGCCAAAGATGAGAGCCACAATCTTGCCCCTCGCATCGATTCCCTTGTAGTCGTCATAGCCTTGCTCGGGTGCGGTAACACCGTATCCGACGAATACCACCGGGGCTTCGATCGAGCGCTCGGCACGCACCGGGTCGACGCCCGAGAGGTAGTCCTTGCCGAAAACGAGGTCTTCTTCTTTGTCGCCACGCCTGAGGACTAGAGTGGACTTCGCGGGATCGGCCTTAAGCAGGCGCAGCGGAACGTTCTGGAAGTAAGTGCCCTTATCGCCGGCTGGCTGTAGGCCCATGCCTTCGAACTGCGTCGCCATGAATTTCGCTGCAATATCGAAACCGCGGGTGGCCGTGCCGCGACCCTCCAGCAAGTCGTCCGCCAGAAAACGCATATCTGCACGAATCGCCTCCGCCCGAATCGAGGCCATTGCCGCGTCGGCAGGGCCGTCCTGCGCGCCCATTGAAACGGTCGAAAGCAGGACGAATGTCAGAAACATGCAACGAAGAACGGGTCGATTTGAAGCCGAGAACGTATGTGGTTGAGACATCGAGATTCTCCTGTGAGTGCGCTCATGTTGAGCCTGCGGTTCGACCTTATCAGGCTCTTTGCCTTGGATCATGCGACACCTACGATCCTTTCCAGGCTTCTTATGCGTTCCTCATCGCATGCGAATCTGAATCAAAATCGTGGCACCGTCAATGAAACTGATCGTTAACTCTGCTTTAACTGACAAGACTCGGCTTTTCAAAGCGTTAGAGCGGAGGTTTAACGCGGTCCCGTTCGCTCAATGGGCGTTTTTGAGATCGCCGCTTTGAAGGAGATAAGTGATGCTTTGCTGGTTACTGTTGAAACATCGCCATTACACTCATTGACCCTTGGCGGGGATTTTGAGTGTAATCGCCTGTTAACTTCAACCACCATAACGGCGGACGATTTTCGTGACGGCTACAACTGCACACCAACCGCCTACCAGACCTGGAATGAAGTAGACCAACAAGAACGGCACACCATCTCGTGGACCTGACCACTGCTTCGTGAACAGACCCAGACTGAAGTGGTCGGATGTAAGAACAATCGCTCCCACGGCGACTATTGAGCAAATCCCAAAGGCGACGGGAGCAACTAGCGCCTGAAACCTGTATCGCCGCCATCGCGGAACGGCGAAACACACTAAGAACCCAAGCATAGAAAGCAGTACGAACGGCAGTGCGTAAATAACCTGCATTCGAACGGATAATTCTCACTTGATAGTAGCGCTGAACACTTCCATCGAATATGACTTTTGGGTAACTGTTGTAACATCGCCATTACACTCAGAACTCCGACCAGGGCGGCCACGGGGCCCTAGTTGGCGTAATCGCCTGTTAACTTCAACCACCATAACGGCGGACGATTTTCGTGACGGCGACAACTGCACAACAACCGCCTACCAGACCTGGAATGAAGTAGACCAACCAACAAGTTCACCTTGCACGGGCCATTTCAGCGATTGCGCGCGGACATGAAGCGATCCCTGATCGAGCAGCCGTCCAAGAAGTGCAACTGGCGATCGCAGCAAAGCACGACGCGATTGAGGTCAACTTCTGGCGCGCTGCGCTCGGTTACGCCGCCATGGCAGACGACAATGCGATCGATCCTCTTGGGCACGGATCTACGATCTGGATGCAGGAGATCGACGAAGTCAAGACATTGCGACATGCGATGGACGTCGACGTGTCTGTCGCGCATGAGCACGTCAAGGCGCGACTTGAAGCCGCGCTCGCTGCGGGGGGACGCATCGTCGACGACTCCCACGCGCCTTCCCACTGGACTCTCTCTGATCGTTCGGGCAACCGCGTTTGTATATGCGGGTGGCCAGACCGGGCTACTCAATGAGTGGGGCCCCGCCGCCAGACTGGTTCACAATCGCGTACGCGCTGCGGACCGCAGCCGCATGAGTCCCTTAACGCGCGTACCAAGGAAGGTTAACGGGCGACATCCAGGCGCGCAAAGTGCCGAGTCGGTGAAGCTACATCCGCACCAACCACTCGGTGAACTTGAGCCAGTATTGTGAGCTTCCGATTAGCAGAAACGCGGGCCACGACAGCAAGATTCCTAAACCACCCCACGCAAACGTTGGATGTAACCGCCTGGAGCGGACTGTGTCGTAAACGATGAAGACCACGGGCATGACTTCAGCGAAAGCGACCAATCCCCAAAGACCGCGTACGCTGAAGAGAGTTGGGATTCGCCCAATTGCGGGTAGAAGGATGCTACATGAACCCAGAAGCATCAGTCGCTTGTGAATGTCCCCCCGTCGGCGAAAGTAAAGTGCAAGGCCGACAAAAACGGTAAATGCAAAGCAGGCCCCCAAGTCCAGCGCTAATGGCGGAGCTTCCATCGAAAACGGTTTTGACTGCGTTTCATATACTCGCTTTCCCGCATGGATCGCGACACCAAGCGCAACGGGTGCTGCCAATCCTGCAAGTCCGGCGGCGAGGATGCCAACACGGCGATGCAAATCAACGCGGTGGGACGCGATCAGGCGCGTCTGAACATAGAAAAGAACGTACCAGCTTGAGAAAAGCAATCCATGCACGTATAGATAGAAAGGCATCCTGCTGGAAGCAAATAGGAATCGCAAGAAAAACGTTCGCGCAAAGCCTCCGAAAACAACTGCAAACGCGACGACCGCAAACAGGGAAAACATGTCCTGGTCGGTCTTGCATGCGTCCGGGAGGTGTTTGCGAGTTATTGGAGCGGCGACAGCTTTGGTCATTGACGAGAGTCTCGAAATCCTATCGTTTGATCGCTTTTGCTTGTCCCAGCATCCAGCTGGCAAACGCCATCCACGGCCCCGTGCCTCCCAGGGGAATGGCAACCAGCAGCATCACGATTGAAAAAGTTCCCGCGATGAATGTCACCCGATGAATTCGTTTCAAATACCAGAAATCGAATGCGGCTATGAGGACAGTATAAAACTGCGTAAACACGTTATTCAGGTAAGGCAGTTCGGTGATTTTCGTCAGCGGATAACGACCGGTCGCAGCATCCACCAGGGTAATGGAAGCGATCAAGATTAGCCGTTTGTGGGCGGCGGGATCGTGCCTCCATCGATAGGCGAAGAAAATCAGCACTGCAAAAACGACAATGTCGAAGATCGGCACGGCATAGAAAGTTCGCATGTCGTACTGACCGACCTTTTGAATCCGCGTCATCGAATCCGTCGCCGCCATCACGCCGACAATAACCATGAGGCAAGCAAGAACAAATCCAAACAATCCCAGTTTGCGATGAAGGTCAGGCCGTTGGCCGGAGATAAGCATTGCCTGGGTCACGAGCAAGACAATCCACGCTGTGAAGAGGGCAGCATGAATGTGAATCAAGACGTTCGGGAGGTGAGCGCGCACCACACCCGCGAGAAAATACGATCGCGCAAATCCTACCAGGACAGTAACAAGCAGAATCAGCGACATAGCCGTGAAGAACCTGTTCTCCGCCCGTTCATGGGTTCGGGGATTTATGCCGACGCGATTGAAGTAATCGTATGTAGCCACGTGAGTTCCTCAACTTTAGTCTGCGGCCTTGGACCCGTGAATCGTTACGGCTCTCTTGAGCGGGCCGCTGACTTCACCCATATCCGCGGTTTGCGTGAACGAGGTTGGCGTTACGTCAGACCAAATTTCGTGCCATGTCATCTTCTTGTCCTTCTGCGGGAATTGCAGGTCGATCACAAGTTGCTTTCCATCCCACTTCAGTGAACTATTGGAGTAGGTGCTGAAATCACATGTTGCTGGACCGGAATTGTTGCAAAGCATTCCACGCAAGCTGTTGGTGGTCTTGTCCCACCAATGAAATGCAATGAGAAACATTTCTTGAGAAGGAGTACGCACATGCTCCTCTTCCATCAACACGTATCCGCCGGGGCCGGTTCGCCAATTCTCTTCACCTGACCCAGTCCCTCCGATCGGAGATATTCCACCAGGAGCGAATTCATAGGTCGTTGACCAGTTGCCTTTGAGGGCCTTTGCAAGACTCTGCATTTCTGGTGCTGGTTCACTGTCTTTGGACTGTGGTGGATCGCTCTTGGTCTGGTTTCTCGTGACTCGCGTACCGTGAATCGTGAACAAGCGCTTGCGTGGCCCGCCCGGCTCGCCATATTCTCCGATCTGCGTGAACGAATCGGAAGTGATGTCTGACCAGACCTCATGCCACACAGATTTCTTGCCGCTTTTGGCGGTTTCCATTTCATCGATGACGAACTGCTTGCCATCCCAGCTCATGGTGATGTCATTCTGCGCACCTTTAACGTCGCATGTGTATGGCAGAAGATTTTGGCATTCCATTCCATGGAAGCTCTTATCGGCGGTGTTCCACCAGATGATGCCGAGAAGAAAAACATCGCCGTCGGGGGCAGGCAAGTGCTCTTCTTCGAGCAACGTGAAGCCTCCGGGACCAGGTCGCCACGTCTCTTCGCCGGTTTTCACCGAACCATTCGGCGATGTGGCGTCTGGTTCAAACTTCACGGTGAGGGACCATTCGCCAGAGAGCGCTTTGGTCAGAGCCTGAAGTTCGGTGGAAGGCTGCGGTGCAGACGTAAGCGACTGGCCGTATGCGCTTGCGCCAAATCCGGCTAGCCCCCAAACACCCAAAAGACCGAATGAAACTAATACGCTTCGCAATTGTTTCCTCATAAGTTTCCTCACGAAATGGAACTCTTAAAGCTATCCAATCAGTTGCAGGCGATCTTGCCCTGGGTCAGGCCAGTGATTGTCTTCTCGGAAAGGCCGGGCTGGTAACGTTGATAGGCGACAGAATAGGCGTCAGCATTCTCGCCTGGTGTGCCTTTCTGCCCGGTCAAGAAAATCACAATTGTTCCATCAGGCTTATAAAAGGCAATTTGCGAGCGTCCAGATTCATAGCCTTGGACCTTCTTATACCCGGAAAGATGCGCCGCATACCATGCTGCCGCAGCGTCCATCTTGATCGTGCTCGATGGGTTCATCACGGTAGAAAGAGAATAGAATTCTCCCTGCATTTTGCTCTTGCAAACCTGACCATCCGGCATTTTGTCGGGCTCGTTGCCCACGTTCTTAAATAAAACGGTGGCGGGAATGAGCGGAAGATCAGTCAGCGGATCGGTCGTGAGTACCTTCCCTTGACCTGCGCCACTCGCCAGCATGAGTGCGAATACTGCGGTACATAAGGACACCCTCTTCATCGGAAGTTCCTCCATAGTTGAACTGTGTAGCCTGTAACTTTTTCGGGTCACTACTTTCCGCGTCTACTCACCCAGC
Source organism: Terriglobia bacterium (assembly GCA_963733545.1). Lineage (GTDB taxonomy): Bacteria > Acidobacteriota > Terriglobia > Terriglobales > Acidobacteriaceae > JAIQFF01. Next base: position 1,000,435 of record CAVTDQ010000005.1, on the reverse strand, counting down.
GCTTCAGTTGATCTTGTGCGACGAAGACAAATACTTACGTACCCAGCCGGACAGCGTCCGCGGCAAAGTGTTGCCATACTGAACTGAGGCTGGCGAAGTACGCGAATGTTAAGCAACCAATTGTTGTCGGCGCCGCAAATGCAAATGCTGGATGGAACTTGCGATTCCGCATGGAATCCAGCGCTACAACCGTCACAATCAGCAAGCTCCAAACACTTAGGATCACAATGTTGTTTCCGAATCCCGCCCACATGAAGACGCGAACGATGGGGTTCGGAAGTATGCAGAAGGTGGCCAGCACCATCAGGCGCTTGTGATAACCGCCACGATTTCTCAGCCAGATGCCTGATGCGACAAGAAAAGCAAATAGAAACATCTGCGTCAGTTCAAGCGCCAGCACGGTGAGGAAGCCCGAAACGAACTGCGACTGAGCCAGCACTTCGCGACGCGCTGCAAGCACAGTTGCTGTGCAACCCATAACGACTACCACAACAGCGTATCCGGCCCCGAATGCCCCTAGGATTCTGTGCATCCGTATGTGGCGCGAAGTGATGAGCAACGTTTGCACCGCGAAAAGAACGACCCAGCCCGTCATCACAGCCCCGTGCACGTGGAGAAAGGTCGAGAGCTTGGGAGTCTTAAATAAGGATTGAAGATAATAAGTGCGGGCGAATCCGCCAAAAACCAAAATTGCAATCGATACAGCCAACCAAGCAAACAAATGCCTCTCCCGTCTAACCGTGAGTTCTGAAAGAGAAACAGAGTGTGCTTCGCTCATGTTGTTGACCTCGTTGCTGCTGCTGTCAAACAAGAGACAACCGACATCTCAATCGTGAATGTTCCCAACCGACCCACTGGTTTCTCCTTAGTTCCGAGGGCAATCGAGGATCGAAGCGCTACTCCATCTACATCGGCGGTCGAACGTTGCCATATTCAAAGCGCGTAGATTGATGCTCCTTTTTCTGATTGCCTCTGTTGTCTACGTCTTCTTCGACACGTAGAAGCAGACCGGTGCTCGTGGAGATCCACATCTGCGCGTCTTCTTTAACGTCTTCGTACTCTCGGTGCATGGAGTAGAGTATTGCCGCTTCACCGTTCACAGATTCGGGTCTAAGGAGTTGACAAGTTGATTTGCCTTTTTCTTCTTTTTCCTTCTCCTGTTCCAGAACATCCTGCGAGGTCACCGGAATGCGCATCCATTTTTCGTGCGCCCGAATGTACTTCTGGCCGCTTACGAATATCGTCTCGGCTTCGACCTTGCCACCGTTAACGGCGGTATGGGTCGTATAGCTATGGTTCGGCGTCGTCGCGACTCTCTTCAAGGCGTCAAATACAGGCTGACAGGAGTCAGCCGAGTGTGCTGTTGCGGTTCGGCCCATCACGAGTAGTGAAAGAATGCAAAAATTGAAAACATGATTGCGAAACATGAATGGCTCCTTAATCGACACTGATTCTGCTTCCATCTGACAGTTACTCCGAGACATTACAGCCTTACCCCCGCCTGTTCGGCGGCGAACTTACCCACTAACGGCAATTTGAAGAGTTCTTGCTGATAAGCCTCGTACATCAAGAAAATCCAGATTCCGAAGACGGCGATAGTGAAAATCGACATCATCGGGACTGCAATTAAGCCAAAAATTCCTGCCGTCAGTGGTGTCAGGACAGCCGAAAGAATCATCCATACAATCCAAAACGCGATGCATGCGACGTTGAAGAAAATTGACTGGAATGCGTGAAATCGAACGAAAGAGTTCGACTTGTAGGGATCAAGTACGAGAAACAAAATTCCAGTGACGAAGCCGGCCATGTAGGTGAGCGCTCCCACGACGTTCGTATCCATTGCTTTCGGTCCGGCCTCCACCGGTGCTGGCATAACTGCGACTGCGGTCGAACTAGCAGCTGCCGATAACAAGGCATCCGCATCGGGCAGTGTCCGCACTCCACAGGACTGGCAGAACCGTGTGTCTTTGGCCAAAACGGCGCCACAGGATTGGCAAGCGCTCATCCGGTTCCTCCGTGGTTGAACTCGACCGATTGAAACAATGGGAATTTGCCTGGTAGCGAAAGAATTCGCAAACCAACTGTAGGCAAACTATGCGTTAACCGCTAACCTCTTGTTTGCTTTGGGGTTACAGGGATCAGCTAACTCGTTTTGGGATGGTTTCGTGTTAAACTCGACCCGCAAAGCGTCGCCCGTATGAAGGGATCAGCTACAGATAGGTCCGCCGACGGGGAAATCAGCTACAGTTTTGGGCTTTATCTCCTTGACCCGGCCAATGCCACACTGACGCGCGATTCAGCGCGAGTGCGTGTCCAGGAACAGCCTTTCCGGCTGTTGCTATTGCTTGTAGAACGCGCCGGACAGATTGTTACGCGGGAAGAAATTCGGAACCGACTTTGGCCTCAGAATACCTTCGTTGAATTCGACAAGAGCTTGGGCGTGGCGGTCCTGAAGGTTCGCGAAGCTCTTGGGGACGACGCGAGTAATCCCAGATTCATTGAGACGATCCCTCGGCGGGGTTATCGGTTCATCGCACCTGTTAAGGTCCAGATCGCAAGGGTTGCTGATCTCCGCACCACTATCCCTTCAGCAGCGTCCTCGTCTCGCTTCACGCTTTCTCCGATAAAGCACGGGTTGCTCATCGCCAGCCTCGTAATGTTGGTTGGCACGGCGCTCTATGTTTTTCACGCAAGGCACTTGGCTTCGCGTTCCACAGCACAAGCCGCATCCTCCCTTCCTCAAATACGCATCCGTCGTTCGGTCGCCGTGCTCGGCTTCCGCAATTTGCCAGGTCGGAAAGAGGACGATTGGCTTTCGTCTGCTTTCTGCGAAATGTTGAACACAGAACTGGCGGCTGGCGGAGATCTCCGAATGGTCCCCGGAGAAGATGTGGCTCGGGCCAAGAGCGAATTGCCACTCAGCGACGAAGACTCGCTAGGCAAATCCACCTTGCAACGCTTGCGAACCAACCCCGGCGCGGACCTGGTCGTAGTAGGTTCGTACACGATGATTCCGGCTGACCCCGAACCTAAGATTCGACTTGACGTTCGTCTTCAAGACACCGCCGGCGGGGAAACAATCGCCGAAGAATCGGTTTCAGGTGCCGAGAATGAACTCTTCGATCTGGTCTCCGATTTGGGCGGCAAGCTACGGCGAAGTCTCGGTGTGGCTGCACCCTCCGAAGGAATCGAAATTGCCACAAGGGCAGCTCTTCCATCCAACGAAAGGGCAGCCCGCCTCTACGCCGAGGGACGAGCAAGATCGTGGGCATTCGATTACTTGGCAGCGCGCGAATTGCTGAGCAAAGCAATCACGGCGGATCCTAATTTTCCGCTCGCGCATGCGGCTCTGTCTGATGTGTGGTCGCATATGGGTTATGACGCCAACGCTCGTACGGAAGCTCAACGAGCCGTGGAACTCTCCGACCACCTTTCGGAAGAGCAGCGATTCCTGGTCCAAGGACAATCTCAAAGGATGGGGCAAGAATGGCCCAAGGCTGTTGAAACTTATCGTTCTCTCTTTCGCCGTTTCCCGGATAGTCTGGACTATGGACTTCTATTTGCATCGGTGCAGATGCATATGAGTCCCGAGGACTCACTGCAGACGTTAGCACTCCTACGGCAGCTCCCGCCGCCTCTGGGAAACGACGCGCGAATCGATATGACAGAGGCTTCGGCATGGATTAATCGGGACTTTAACAAAGCACGGGCCGCCGCGAAACTAGCGATCGAAAAGGCGACAGCACAAGGCTCGCCGGTCATTGTCGGTCGAACATACGGCATTATTTGTCAGCAAGAGCCCGCGATTGACGCGTCCACCGAAGCCATCGATATCTGCCGAAATGCCCTAGAAGGCTCAATTGCCGCGAAAGACCCTAACGGCGAAGCCATGATGCGGACCGATCTCGCGGACCTCTATTATCTGCGGGGCGATCTGACAAAATCTGCGGAGATGCTCCAACAGGCGGTGAAGAAGTTTAGACAAGTTGGCAACCGGGATGGCGTCGCGACCGCCCTCAGCAATTTTGCTGACGCTCGCCTCTCTCAAGGCGACCTAATGCAAGCGAAGAAGCTGTTGGAGGAATCCATCCCGGAGTATCAAGCCGTTGATGACAAGGAGGGCGTAGTCCTCAATCTCGACAGTTTGGGAGACATTTGGAGACAAAAGGGCGAACTCGACAAAGCGGACAAGTCCTACCGGCAGGCTGAAGTAATTGCGCGGAAAATCGGGGACAAAAATGCAATTGCCTATGTGCTCAGCGGAATGGGCGATGTAGCGTTGGATCGCGGTGATCTTCCCTTGTCCCGCAAGCGATACGAAGAAGCTCTTACGCTTAGGAATCAAGCCGGAGAAAAACAAAGTGCCGCTGAGAGCCGCGTGTCTTTGGCGGCGCTTGCTATAGAAGAGGGTCACTCCTCGGATGCGGAAACATCCGTGCGTGATTGCAAAGAACAATTTCACAGAGAGCAACAAGCCGACGATGAGCTCAGTGCCAGCATTGCGCTGATCAATGCGTTACTCGCACAAGGTAAACAAGATGAAGCCCACAAAGAAATGGGAGCAGCTCAACAGCTCGGAAATGCGACGCAGAGCCGTTTTCTCCATTTACAGTTCGAACTAGCTGCAGGGCGCGTCGCTCTGGCCTCGGAACATCCAGACGCGTCACGCCCCTTATTTGAGCATGTGGCCAATGATGCTCGCCACTATGGATTTGTCGGCCTTGAGTTCGCAGGCAAACTTGCTCTTGGCGAACTTGCGAATAAAACAAAACACGAGACGCGGGCCCAAGTGGAATTGTATGGCCTGCAGAAGTTGGCTGGCTCTAAAGGCTTCGGCCTAATTGCCCGCAAAGCCGACGAACATTTAGCGGCGCACAGACAAGGCGGCGCGACCTAAGCTCCGCCAGTCCGAATCAGAAAAACTCAACCCACAACCCAACCCACAATTTGATACGTCTTATATGACTTGCGCTGCGTTCGGCAGTCCCCGCGTGTCTTGTAAGTTGTTGTAAAACCTATTCACGCAGCGCTGTCACGGCAGAGGTCGCGGGTTCGAGTCCCGTCGTCCCCGCCATTCATTTATAAGGTTTAGGCACTTTTGCACATTAAGCGCACACCCGATGCGACCGGTGTCGTTTTTTCGGGTGGCCGACCTCATCCCGAGGTATCTTTTCGACGTCGCTGCTGGCTCGCCTTGATCATTTCGTTCATGTCCGCAGCTGGACGAATCTCGAAGATGCTGCCGTACTTCAGGCTCGGATGCTGTGCCATGAGCTGGATCGCTTGATTCATGTCCCGCGCCTCAAGCACGAGAATGCCGCCGAGTTGTTCCTTGGTTTCCACATAAGGACCATCTGTGGTTGCGACTTTGCCGTTCTTCCAATACAGGGTCAAAGCGGTTTCCGCAGGCTGCAGCGCTTCTCCACCAGCAAAATGCCCGTTGGCGCGAAGATGGTCGTCGTATTCAAAGCAAGTGTCGAACATCGCTTGTTGCTCGCCTTCCTTCATGCCATCGAATTTGTCTTTATCGTAGTATCCCAAACAGATGTACTTCATCCATTCCTCCTCGTTTCCTGTTGAGGTGCAGTTCGTTTTTTAGACGACGCGAGTGGTGGATCACCCAGGGGCTTACGGCGTTTCGTTAACGGTCGTGCCGGCACCAGTAAAACTGATGCCCTTCCCCCGGAGCACTGCCACTGGTTTGGTCCTCTATCAGTTGAACGGGTCCTGTCGGATTTAATCCTCGGGTGGCGCGGGTTTTTGAAAGACGGCTCGCACCTCGACCGGCGCCCGGCAAGCGAGGGCAGCCTTGCGTCCCCACGCCAGTGCCTCGTCGAGGTCGGTGACTTCCAGCACCCAAAAACCGCCTATGTGCTCCTTGGTCTCGAGGTATGGCCCGTCTGTGATGAGCACTTTGCCATCGGGCTGCGCCCGCAGTGACTTCGCGCGGGGAGCCGGGGCGAGGCCGCCAACGAAAACCCTGACACCGGCAGCCACCATCTCGCGGTTGAGGGCGTGGATCTCCTCGATAGTCGCTTCGGTTTCTTTGGACGGGTCGAAGTTGTCGGGGTGGTGAATCGCAACCAAAAATTGCGCCATGATTTCTCCTTATCCTGTAACGGTCTTCTTCCTATACGGTTTGGGGCGGGCTGTTTTCCCTGCCTTCACGATATGGTCGAACGGAAAACCAGAATTCGACACATCGTTCTAAGAAATTTTGCTTGTTCCCTTTCCACCTTGGGTTTATTTCAGCTGCTTAATTCGCTCTTGCAGGAACTGCCGCTCGGGTTCCTGTTGGGTCAGGGCCAGCGCCTTCTCATATGAAGCCCGGGCTTCCGCTGTCCTGCCTAGCCGGCGGTACATGTCGGCGCGAGCGGAATGGGCCAGGTAATAATTCGTCAGTTCGCCATGTTCCAATATCGTGTCGATGTGCGCGAGACCGGCCGCCGGACCATCACACATGGCAATGGCCACGGCACGATTCAGCTGTACAACTGGCGAAGGCTGAATTCGTAGCAATCGATCGTAAAGCGCGACAATCTGCCGCCAGTCGGTCGCAGCGACCGATTCCGCCTCGGCGTGAACGGCCGCAATCGCAGCCTGCAGCGTGTAAGCGCCGAAGTGGCGGGACTTCAGGGCTTTCTTCAGCAATGCCAATCCTTCGGCGATCTGCTCTTTGTTCCAGAGCGTGCGGTCTTGATTTTCCAGCAGAATCAGTTCTCCCGTGGGAGAGGTTCTCGCGGCGCGACGGGATTCGTGCAGCAGCATCAGGGAAAGCAGCCCCCATATTTCCGGAAACATGATTTCCGGAAATGTGGTTTCCGAGCCTGGGGCTTCCGGAGCGATGACTTCCGCAGCGCCGCTTTCCGGCTCCGGCCTTAGTTCGGTCAGCAACCGGCCGAGTCTAATCGCCTCGCCGGTCAGCTCGGCTCGTGATACCTCCGCTCCGGCCGCAGCCGAATAACCCTCGTTGAAGACGAGATAGATGACGTGAAGCACCGCGCCAAGCCGCTGCGGTAATTCCTGCGGCGTCGGCACCTCGTACGGAATCGGCGTCTCGCGAATCTTTGCCTTGGCGCGCACAATGCGCTGCGCCAGCGTACGCGGAGTGGTGAGGAAGGCTTTTGCTATCTCCTCGGTGGTCAGCCCGCACACCTCACGCAAGGTGAGGGCGACGCGCGCTTCCGGCGCCAGAGAGGGATGACAGCAGGTAAAAATCAGGCGCAGCCGGTCGTCGTCAAAGATATCATCATCATCGCTGGACCATTCCGCCGAACTGGATTGCGTTTCGAGATATCGCGCGAGCTCGTCTTGCGATGCATCAAATCTTGCCCGCCGACGCAGAGTATCAATGGCTTTGAATCGGGCGGTCGAAATCAACCATGGTCGCGGGTTGCCCGGAACTCCGCTCCTCGGCCACAGGCTGAGCGCAGCCGCGAAGGCTTCGTGCATTGCTTCTTCGGCAAGGTCAAAATCGCCGAGCAAGCGGATCAGAGTTGCCAGGATTCGTCCCGACTCCACGCGATAAAGGCTGTCGAGCAATTCGCGTATCTGATCAGGTATCTGATCCGAGGAAAGCGGGAGCTTGACCCACTCTGACATGACAGGCTCGGGCATCATGACGACCTTAGCAAACCAGCTACCCCCGAGTCACGGGCAACCATGAAGTGATGGCGAGGACGAACTCTCGAAAGCTTAAATCATCCATTCCTGAAACAAAGGCGCGGCCCCGGTCAACACTCCACAATGGGCCCACCTACCGCAACCCTAGCCTGGAGGCGGATGCCGGCTCCGCAATCGCATAGGATCATTCGGCAGAAAACGGAACATCTGTTGTGGGGTTCTCGTATTTGAAAAGGTACAATGTCTCTCGATTATGCGGACAGTGCTCGACATCTTCGCACAGATCTTCCGCAACCTCTGGGCGCACAAGCTGCGCTCGTTCCTTACCATGTTCGGGATTGCGTGGGGCGTGGGATCTTTGCTGCTGCTGGTAGGGGTGGGCGAAGGCTTCCGATCCGGCAACAAGCGCGAGATGGCCGAGTATGGCAAAGACATCATGTTTCTATATCCTGGACGGGCCCCGGCGGTAAAGGGCAGCATGAACTCCGCCCGTCCTTATTTGCTCACCTACCAGGACTACCTGGATGTCCGAACCAAAGCTGCTCACGTGCGAAATGCTTCCCCGATGCTATCCCGCTCCAACATAAAACAGGTTAGCGAATTCGCCAGTGCGGGGGTTGAAATTCTGGGCGTCGAGCCTCAACTGAGCGAGATAAGTTTCTTACCTCTCAAGGAAGGACGCTGGTTGAATGAAAAAGACAACGAGGAGAGGCGAAACGTGATCGTGTTGGGCAACGAGTTGTTGAAGACTTTGTTTCCCGGCCGGCCAGCTCTGGGCGGAGTGGTCCTGCTAAACGGCATCCGCTTCGACGTGGTGGGCAGCCTGCCCCATCTAGGTCGTGGCGACAATACCTGGCTCAATATGCGTGGCTACATTCCGTTTCAGGTAATGGCCACAAACTTTCCTCTTAAGGGAGAAAATCACCAGAACTCCATCTCCTTTATCGAGTATCAGCCGAGCACCACCGCTGAGCACCTGCTGGCGAAAGAGGATGTCCACAAAATCGTCGCCCACAATCACGACTTCGATGTCAGCGATCAAAACGCTTATGACGAGTGGGATTCGATTCAGGAATCGAAAATGGTGGGAACAATATTTAACGTGATGAATATGTTCCTGGGTACGGTAGGCATGGTTACGCTGGCGCTGGGTGCCATTGGAGTCGTCAACATCATGCTGGTCGCCGTCAGCGAACGTACCCGCGAGATTGGACTACGCAAAGCTCTGGGCGCCACCAACCGCAGCATCCTGTTGCATTTCTTTCTGGAAGGTCTGCTGCTCACCCTGGGCAGCGGCCTGGCCGGGATGGGTATAGCCTGGGCGCTGATGGCGACACTGGGAGGCATTCATGGTCCGGGCGGGTTTGATCCTCCTAAATTGGTTCCGATGTCGGCGTTACTGGCGATTGCCAGCTTGACCCTTGCCGGAGTGCTTGCAGGTCTCTATCCCGCGCGCAAAGCGGCCATGCTGCAGCCAGTGGAAGCTCTTCGGCAGGAGTGATACACGGCAGAGTAACAGAGGTACATGAGTATGTTCCGTGATCTGCTGCGGGAAGCCTACGCAGCAATGCGCCACAATCGACGCCGTACCGCGCTGACCATCCTGGGTATGGCCTGGGGCATTGCAACCGTGGTCATGCTGCTTGCGTATGGTGATGGATTTGGTCAGGCCTGCACCAACATTTTTGCCAACTTCGGTAACAAGCTGGTCATCGTCGTTCCGGGCCGCACCGCCATGCAAGCCGGCGGTCAGAAAGCCGGCGTAGTCGTCCGCTTCACCCAGGAGGACGTCGATGCCCTCACCACCAACTTGCCGCAGATCACTCGCATCACCGCCGAAGTCAGCAAGCAGTCCAGCGTCCAGTACGACACCCGTGTTTTCACCTTCGCGGTCAGCGGAAACGATCCGAATGTGATCGATGTCCGCTCGCTCAAGCTGGGCCAGGGACGTTTCTACAATATGCAGGACGAAATCCAGCGCGCGCGGGTGGCGGTGATCGGTTCTGAAGCCAGGGAAAAATTATTCTCGGGACGCAACGCACTGGGTGAACACATCCGGCTTGACGGCCTCAGTTTCGAAGTCATCGGCGTCCTGAAAGCGAAAATGCAGGAGGGAAACGACGACATAAACCGCGTCATTTACATTCCCTTCAGCTCCGTGGGCGACTTGAAAAACACCCATTACCTGGACTCAATCTGGTTTACCTATCAAACTCCTGAGTACGAGAGCCTCGAGCAATCGGTGCGTTCCATCATGGCAACGCAACACAAATTCAACCAGACCGATCACCAGGCGGTTGAGGTGTTCAATATCATGACGCAGGTGCATCAATTCGAAATCATCACGCTGGGATTGAAGATTCTGATGGGATTCATCGGCACGCTTACACTCGGCATAGGCGGTGTGGGCCTGATGAATATTATGCTGGTCGCGGTCACGCAGCGCACGCGAGAGATCGGAGTGCAAAAAGCCCTGGGTGCGCGACGGCGCCACATTCTGATGCAGTTTCTGGCAGAAGCCCTGACCATTACCTTCATTGGAGGAGTGCTGGGAATCGTACTGGCCTATGCGGTCGCGCTTTCCGTAGGCAGGCTTACGTTGTACAGTGCCTTTGCCAAGAACGGAGAAGCCGGTGACATCCGCCTGATCATTGCACCGGGAACGCTGATCGCCTCCACACTCATTCTCGCTGCGGTGGGATTGATCAGCGGCATGATCCCAGCCTTTCGCGCATCGCGGTTGAGTCCGATCGAGGCTTTGCGGCACGAATAGCAGATGTCGAATGATGGGAATTACGACGGTCCTTAAGGAGTGGTCACCGAGGCTTGCAGACTTTCTGGACAACTAATCCATCGATCGGAATTCAATGAGGTTCAAGTCAGCCCTACTTCGAGCCGTATTTTCTCTCCTGATCTTGATGTCCGCGGGGTGTGCGCGATCGGCGGACGCCACCGCTGCTTACATACGAGTGAACCAGGTGGGATACGAGAGCGCGCAGTCGGCGCGCGGGTATCTGATGGCAGATCCAGGTCGAACTGGAATCAAGTTTACGGTGCAGGATTCCGAGGGAAGAACGGTATTTTCCGGCGCGAGTGCATCTTCCACCGGGCTTTGGGGCCAGTACACAATCTATCCTCTGGATTTCACCGTGAGCACCGCGGGGACTTATACGCTTAGCGTATCGGAACCAATCCGTACGTCGTCGCCGGCTTTTCGAGTGGATACTGCTGCGCAGCTTTATTCTGTTCCCCTGAACAACGCGCTTCAGTTCTATCAGAATCAGCGAGACGGAAGTGATTATGTGCCATCTCCGTTGCGAACCGCCGCTGCACATCTGAACGATCGGCGGGCTAACGTTTACCAATCTCCAGAGTTTTCACGCTCGGGCCGCATCAAGGGCGACCTGGCGCCGACCGGCGTTGTGATCGATGCATCTGGTGGCTGGTGGGACGCAGGCGACTATCTCAAGTTCGTTCAGACAACCAGCTACACCGAAGCACTGATGTTGATAGGAGTACGCGATTTTCCCCGTCAGATGGGAAGCGAGTCAACGGCTTCGAGTTTTGTGAAGGAGGTTAAGTTTGGTCTCGACTGGCTGCATCGAATGTGGAACGACGACTCGTCAACTCTCTACTACCAGGTGGGCATCGGCAGCGGCATCAACGGTTTTGAAAATGATCACAGCATCTGGCGGCTGCCGCAGGCCGACGATACGCTGGGCGGTAAGGACAGCAAATACCGTTATATCCGAAATCGCCCAGTTCTGATCGCCGGAGCGGCAGGGTCGAAGATCAGTCCGAATCTCGCGGGCAGGCTGGCTGCGGACTTCGCCCTGGGCTTCACGCTGTTTCGCACCAGCGACCCAGCTTATGCGCGCCGATGTCTGCTGGCAGCAGAACACATTTTTGATCTGGCGGATACGTCACCGGGCACGGAGTTGCTGACAACTTCTCCCCACGATTTCTATGGCGAATCGGAGTGGCGCGACGACATGGAACTTGGCGCCACCGAACTTTACCTCGCAACCCGAAATCAAGGCCTGCCCGAAGGATTGCCTCATCGTGACCCGGCAATTTATTTAAAAGCAGCGGCACAGTGGGCTTCGGCTTATATCCATACCGAGAAAGACTCTGGCGAGATTCTGGGTCTTTCGGACTTGAGTGCGCTGGCACATTTCGAACTCTATCGTGTGCTGGCATTGGCTGGAAATCCAGACGGACTGGGGGCGTCGACTGTCGATCTTGTCGAAGACATGAAAAAAAAGCTGGAGAAGGCAGTTGCAATCGCCGGCAGAGATCCATTTCGATTTGGCGCTCCCTGGGGCGCGGGTGACACAACCACCCATGGCGCTTCTCTTGCGCTGATGGCGAGCGAGTACGGTTACATGGCCAAGTCGAGCGAATTTGACGCCTACACTCGCGGGTGGATGGCGAACGTCCTGGGTGCGAATGCCTGGGGACTTTCGCTTATCGTCGGCGACGGAAGCGTTTTCCCGCGTTGCATCCATCATCAGGTCGCCAACCTTGTGGGCTCTGGTCATCCGCCAACACCAATCCTGGCAGGAGCTGCGGTAGAGGGCCCGATAGAAAAAGCCGAATCCGGTACTCCACGGGAAGCGAAGGCTTGCCCGGCGAATGGAATCGATTTATTCGCGCAATTCGACGGGAACAACGCCATATTCAGAGATAACGTTGCCTTCTATTCCACCATAGAACCGGCGCTTGATCTCACTGCTCCGTCATTTCTGATGTTCGCATGGAGGATGGCGGGTGCACCTTCGGACTTGGTCCCAGCTCCAAACGAGTCGAAATAGATTCGTTCAACTTGTTCGGATCGCCTGAAATGAGGCAGCCCGGAGAAGCATTTGCGTCGATTGATTGTGTCTTAGACGTTTTGTGACTGGTGAAAATTCAATCTTGCTTCCAGCGAGTCAAGCCAAGCGGTAAAGTTCGAGCGGCACTGCCGTTCGATTCGGATAAAACGTAATCCCATTGCATAGTTATCTTTCCAGACAATCTCTGCATGCGCCTTAAAGGGTTGCGGCTCTGCGCTGGGAAGCTCGAAATCCACAGTCACCACGCCCTTTACTGAAGAACGGCCAAAAAGGCTGATGGCGAGTCCACCTTCGCTTAAGTTTTTGATCTTGCCTGCGAAGGTCTCACCGGTTTCGCAGGATATTTTAATGGGCAGATTTGCAGCCTCGTGGCGAAAATATCTTCGATGCTCGCGCTCCATTCTGGCAGTGGCGATCTCAAGAAAGCCTCGCAGCAACCCGTCCGTAACTGGTTTGTTCAGCACAAAATTCGCTCCGGATTTCGCCGCTTCGGTGGGGGTGGTTGTGGCATTTACGACCGCGAAAATGACCGAGAAGTGGTTGGAGCGGCTGTTGCGAATCTGCTCAACCATGTTCCTGGCTCCCGGAACGTCATCGCAATCAATGACAAAGCTGTCAATGTGACGGCGAGAGGTAAGTTCAAGAGCGCTGGGGACATCCGTACGCAGTTCGAGATCCACGCCCGCGGAGTCAAAGCCTACTCTCATGACCTCCAAAAGCTTCGAATCGCTGGTCAGCAGTAGGCAGCTCAGCCCCATAATCTGAGCGTATTCTAATGTTCCAGATACGCAAAGTGACCGAGGTGTAAGCGACCCGACCGGTCCAGAATGCAGGTTCGTAGCCCTCAAAGCTTCCTACCACTCGTAGACGACGGCTTCGTAGGGCCTTAATTCAGAATTTCCCGAAGGAGGTGACGGGTAGTTGCCAGCCACGATCTTCGCTTTGGCAAAGTCGAGGCCGGTCGCGAAGGACGCCGGCCTGTCCTTGAAATTCAGAAGTACCAGAATCTTCTTCCCGTCTAATTCCCTGCTGTAGGCGTAAACATTCGGATTATCTTTGTCCAGCAAAGTATATTTGCCGTAAATAAGGACAGGATTGCCCTTCCGCAACTTCACGAGCCTTCGGAAGTAGTTCAGACAACTGCCTGGATCATTTTCTTCGGCTGCGACATTGACCACCGTGTAGTTCGGATTGACCTTCAGCCAGGGCGTGCCGGCGGTAAAACCCGCCTGGGCGGTGGCGTCCCACTGGAAGGGAGTGCGGCCGTTGTCCCGGGCGGTAATTTTCTGGGCATCAAGAAATTTCTGTAGATCCCCTCCGGAATTTTTTTCCAGCTTGTACCAGTTGAGAGATTCGATGTCACGATAATCGTCTATCTTGTCGAACCTGATGTTGGTCATGCCGAGTTCGTCGCCGGCATAGTAATAGGGCGTCGCCCGCATGGTTAGCAGGAATGTCGTCAGCATTTTGGAAGACAGCTCCCGCCATTGCGGTGAGTCGTTTCCCCAACGGGTGGTCATGCGCGGTTGATCGTGATTACCCAGATAAATCGTCCCCCAGCCTTTGTCAGCGAAGACCGCGTCCCACTTGCTGTACACGTTTTTGAAAGCGATCAGGCTATATCCGTTAGGATCTGGGATTTTGTGCGAATTGGGCAGGATTCCGAGAGCGACGCCTTCGAAGTGGTACGCCATATTGAGTTCGTGGCGATCGGCGTCCACATAGTTGAGCGCGTCCCCGGTGGTAACCCCAATACCTTCCGCCACGGACATGACGTCATATCGGCTGAGCACATCCTTATTCATGGCCTGCAGATACTCGTGGGTGTGCGGACCATTGGCATAGTAACGAACAAAGTCGCCGTGATATTCCGCCGGAAGCGGCGGAAAGGTAGTGTCTTTCGAGATGAACGGAATCACGTCCATGCGGAAACCGTCGACCCCCTTGTCGAACCAGAAGCGCATCATGGAAAAGATTTCCTCGCGCAGCTTGGGGTTCTCCCAATTCAAGTCCGGCTGCTTCTGCGAAAAATAGTGCAGGTAGTAGCTGTTGGTTTTCTCGTCGAATTTCCAGGCTTCTCCGTTAACGTCGAAGAAGCTCCAGCGGTGGGCAGGCTTCCCTTTTTCGGCGGGCCACCAGTGATAGTAGTCGCGGTAGGGATTGTCGCGTGAACTGCGTGACTGCCTGAACCACGCATGTTCGTCGCTGCTATGGTTCACCACCAGATCCATCACCAGCTTCAAGCCGCGCGCATGCATTCCCTTGAGCAAGTCATCAAAGTCCTGCATGGTGCCGAACTCTTTCATGATGCTGCGATAGTCGCTGATGTCGTAGCCGTTGTCATCGTTCGGCGAACCGTAAATCGGATTAAGCCAGATGACATCGACCCCCAGGCTCTGCAGGTAATCGAGTTTGGAAATGATGCCCTTGAGGTCGCCTACGCCGTCGCCGTTCGAGTCTTTGAAAGACCGGGGATAGACCTGGTATACGACGGCTTCCTTCCACCACTTTCTATCGTTGTTGGCACTGTTCCCTGCCGCAGGGGCGCCAGTTGACGGTTCAGAGTCCGAGCTTTTTTGTTCCATCGCAGAACACATGAAAGCAGTCAAGGTAACGAGCATGAGTACAACGGTTTTCATAGCGCCCCAGAAGTGATCGGGATGTCCAGGCACGCAATCGTAAGCTCCACACCCGATCCGCGCAAACATCCGTACTCCAGATCCTTCGCATTTCTGATGGCTGGTCAGCACGTTCTATGTATTCATTAAACGGGACGACTATCGATGTAGGCAAAGCGCTGCTTCAGCTTCAGGAACGGCGATTCTAGAAATTTGTAGGAAAGCGAGGCCAAGACGATGGTGAGGGCCAATCCGAGGCACCAGAACAGAACGAATTGCTTTGGATTCCCCGGGTAGCCGCCCAGCAGACGGGCGGAAATGTAAAGACACAAGAGATGGAAAACGTACAGGCCATAGGATATTTTACCCAGGTACCTTAACCATCGCGGGGCGAAATCGGATTGAAAGACGGCAGCAAAAATAAACCACGCTCCCAGAGCAATGGTTGGAAAGCCCAGGATCATGAAGAGCGCGGTCAAAGCATAGTAGTGTCCGGCCGCAAGCCACAGGGCGGTACCTGCCAAGCCGAATCCGCAACGCTGTAAGACCGTCGTTTCGAATTTAAACTTGCGAACCAGAACTGCCGTAGCGGCGCCCACTGCTAACGGATCGAGACGAGCCAGAGTGTTGGTGGCTACCGCAACCTCGGGATGTCGCGCATACCTCAGCAGCAGCAGCCTCGCGATCTGCGCCACCACGAAGAGTCCCAGGCTTACCCAAAGCAATTTCCGAGGACGAGCGTTTCCCAGGACAGCCGGCCAGGCCAGGTAAAACTGCTCTTCGAAACTGATGCTCCAGAGCGGGTTCATCACTGAACCGGGATAACCCGCGAACGATGTCAGCCAGTTCCCTGCCAGCAGGACAAAAGCAACCACGTAGCGCAAGGAGAAATGTTGGCGCGGATCGAGCAGTGACAACAGCACTCCGATCGCGATGGCAAAGAAGTAGAGCGGCCAGATTCGCAGTATGCGGCGGATATAAAACCACTTCAGATGAATTCGGCCGAAGCGTTCTTTCTCCCGCAGCAGAAGTTCAGTAATGAGAAAGGCGCTGAGCAGGAAAAACAGATCGACGCCAAAACTCCCGGCAACGGAGACGCTGGCCAGCAAGCCGCTATACGGAATATGGCGAGCTGAGTACCATCCCCGGTCGAAGGGGAAAGTGTGAAAGACGAAGACCGCCATGAAGGCGAGAAAACGCAGACAATCGAGTTCGGGACGATAGAAGCGGATGCCGGACGCGTCCGGATGGACCTCACCAGCCGCATGCACCGTGACCTTGGACATTGCAGGCTGGAATTGTAGATCAGACGAAAGAATGCCGGACTATCGGAGGGCCGTACCGGTACGGAACGGTTCATCGGCGTTGGCGATGGAATGACTAAACTTTCCCATCCCATTTCGCGAAGAGCGCGAGAACAGGATGGGGCTTACAGCAATTGCGTCTTAAACTTTGGTCGATTCTTCGGGAATCTCACTCTTAACCGGCTTGTCATCGCCACTCATCGCCGCTTTGAAGCCACGCATACCGTCTCCGAGACCTTTTCCCAGCTCAGGTAGTTTCTTCGGACCAAAAACCAACAACGCAATGCCAAAGATGACCAGCAGGTGCATGGGTTGAAACAATCCTTCGAACATAGTTCCTCCGGTAAACAATAAAATTTGTTTAAATTGAGGCTGGCGAAAGAAACCCTTCCACCAGCCCCGTAGCAAATCACGCAGACTTGATGGTCCCGTTCAGACCGTTCGGGTAGAACCCGCCAGAGGAACTGCCGCCGCCATAGACGATTTTCAAAACCTGCGAAGTCGTCCGTGGAATCGACAGAGCTGAGCTGTCTACATCGAACAGCTTGTGCGGCGCCGGCGGAATATCCATTCCATCGACTGGCTTACCCATCACGCCCTTGATGATGGAGAAGGTCCGAATGGCTCCCGCGTGTTGAGCTTCGGTCGCCAAAATGCGGGCCGCCGCGTCCAGGTAGGTCTTGCTCTGGATGAGCGGAGCTGCCCCCAGGTACGCGCTGACGCCAACATCTTCGAATGCTCGGGCCAGCATCAGGAACTCGCCAACGTCGTTGAAGCCGAAGCCCAGGGCATCGAGGTCGATTGCCGGCTTTTGTACCGCGGCCGATCCCAGTGCTTTGCGCAGGAAGACGACGTGATCAGCTTCGTCATCTCGCAACGCCGAAGCTACGAAGGCAACTTCGGACTGGGCAAAATTGGGCACCTTGTGGCCGCCTGTAGTGGGTGCTCCGACTGCCGACGAAGGTATGATGCCGCGCTGCACCAGGGTTGCTCCAGTACATGCCACAGAATAGAACTCGGCTTCAAGATATTCCAGGTTCAACGCGAAGTTGACGATATCGGCATCGGTTATGGCCGCAGCTGCCTGCAACTTGCCCAGGCTTCCACCCACCATCGTGGCAGCGGCAATACCCAAACCGGTAACCCCAACGCGTTTTACAAATTTGCGGCGATCGAAAGATTTATCAACGATATTCTCCAACAGATCTGGCATCGAAAATCTCCACGGGGGATCGTATGCCGACCGTTCCGCCCCCGGAACGATCCGCCCAAAGCGGTCAAAAGAGCAAGCCGGACATGGCTTGCAGTTGTCGGAGAAACCAGAAGGGATGGGACTGGTTTTGCGCTTGTGGTGCGAGTTTAGTCTTGCCGGTTGTACCCGCACAATAATATTTCGCACGCAATCCAAAAACCATCGGGCCACGTACTCCTTATAGTTAACTTGCCGTCTCGTAGGCCGAAGCGACCGGCGTTCAGCTGAAGGAAGGGGAAGGGATAAGCGTAATTCTCCAAAGCAAATTGCGCCGGGCCCCTTTCTTCAGCACACTTCTATTCAGTGCAGTCGTGTTAACGGCATTAGGACAATTTTTCTCTCTTTTTCTAAGTTCGCCTTCCTTCAAAGATCCCCGCGTCCTTTATCTCAAATTTGTGGCACAGGCAGCACGCCTAGGCCGTATTCAAACGGTGGCTGACGCATCCGGCAGGAAAGCCGGCTTGTCGTTCCTGATCCCTCGATATACGCTTTTGTGCGTATGTGTCGCATGAATAAGATAGTCGCCGCCGCCGACAGTGAACGCTTCCGGAGTGGTGCCGAGAAATACGCCGCCTACCTGGAGACGCCCGAAGGCAGACTGCGCTTCGAACTTACCTTTGCAAACCTGCAGGAATTTCTTCCTTTGCAGCAACAGCAAACATCCGTGCGCGCGCTGGATCTTGGAGGTGGCACCGGCGTGGCTGCGATAGCCCTGGCGCGGCTTGGTATTCACGTCACATTACTGGATTCTTCTCTGGAGATGCTCGATTTTGCAAAGAACGCCGCTCTGCAAGCAGGGGTTACGGAAAATATTGCACTTAAATACGGCGATGTGGCTCAGTTGGCAAACATGTTTCCCGCCGGATCATTTGATCTGATTCTTTGCCATAACCTGTTGGAATATGTCGACGATCCGGCTGGCGTGTTGCTGGCGGCGGCTGGTGGGTTGCGGGATTCGTCGGGCATATTGTCCGTTCTGATACGCAACCGCGCAGGTGAGGTGTTAAAGGCCGCTATCAAGGACGGCGATTTGGCTGCGGCGGAGCACAACCTCTGTGCGGAGCATGCACATGAGTCTCTCTATGGAGGAATTGTCCGCCTGTTCGCAACCGACAGCCTTCACGCCAGCCTGAGAGCGGCGGCACTGGCGGTAATTGCCGAGCGTGGGGTACGGGTCATGTCGGATTATTTGCCGCCTGAAGTTTCTCGCACCGCCAAGTATCAGCAGATTCTTGCCCTGGAGCGCAAACTAGGCAGACGACCGGAATTTGCAGCCGTGGCCAGGTACACCCACCTCCTGGCACGCCGCGCAGGCCCGGCCTCGCAGGTCCAGTCATGAAGGACGGTGCATGAATAACATGGCAGCCAAAGCCTCAGGGTCAGCACCTGGCGTGACCGCGCCCGATCTCGGCATTTCGCTCGGGCTCGGCCTTACCAACGAATGCAATCTTGCCTGCGCATTCTGCTATCGCGATCCCGCGCGCACCGATCGCCTTTCCCTGGATCAGGTCAAGGCCGTGATGGAGACCTTGCCCGTGACTTCCGTGAATCTGGGCACTGGCGAGAACGGTATGCATCCGGACTTCAGAGCAATACTGGCTTACCTGCGAACGCAACCGGTCAAACTGACCATCACTTCAAACGGTCATAGCGTTGCTGTTCTGGAAGACGACGAGCTCCGCGCTTTCCACGACATTGAGTTCTCACTCGACTACGCCACCCAAGCCGAACAGGATGCACAACGCGGGCCCGGCAATTGGGAACTCATCCAGCAGCAATCAGAACGGTGTCGCAGGCTGCGCATTCCCGTGACCATCATCGCGGTCATGATGAAGTCGAATTACTTGCGCCTGGCAGATGTGGCGCGGGTAGCTAAACAGTTTGACGCTCCCCTGCGAGTGAATGTCTACCAGGCCGTGCGCTCGGACATCTATGCTTTGAGCTACGCGGAGTATTGGGAAGGGTTCCGGCGTCTGTTTGAAGAAACCGATGTCATCGCGATTGGCGAGCCCCTGGTCCGTGCAATGGCGGGGTTGCCGCCACTCCGGGGCGGCTGCGGAGTGAGCACCGTACGAGTGACCCCGCGAGCCACGACCCAACCCTGCGTTTATTGGCCAGGAGCAGGAGAGCCGTTCTCAGATCTGATGTCTGCGGGAGCCGACATTTTGAGTTCGACACCATTCGAGCAGGCACGGACGCTTCCTGAAATGTGTGAGCCGTGCGAGTTTCGCGACTCGTGCCACGGCGGATGTGCTGGGCGGCGGCGCCTGCAAGGCGCATTACGTGAGCCTGACTCTTATTGTCCGATCATTCGGGGCGAGCGCCAGAAGCTTGAAATCCAAATGGCTGCAAATCGCGATCTGCCCAAGTTGAAGAGTTCCTGCACCACCGTGGTGATTGCCAGGTAATGCCCATCGCGGAGGAGGGGCGCCCCACTTCTCGCCGGGTTCGCGGGAAGTGGGTTCGTTCGTCACTACAAGATTTGCAACGCATGAAGAATAACCGCGTCACTCGAGGGTGAGGCCCGTGGCTTGGGCTGGCACCCACATTTCGAGACCTCGCAATCTGGGCTTCCCAAGATTGAAAAGTAAGTGAAGCGTTTACTTTGCGTCCACCCATTTATCTGACCCCGACAACCTTACCGACACATCCGTAATAAAGATGTGCAGAGGTTTGCCGTCAGCGAAGCCACGATGCTCGGTCGAGAAGAGGATCGGACCCGCCTTTTTGTAGCCTGCCCAGGTTGCGAGGACGCGGCTCGGTGGCTTGGCCCCGCCGCGGATATAGACAAAGTAAACGACGCGATTGTCTTTACCCACGTAAAGATCCCAGGTGTCGCCGGGGGTGTAGCCGCCATCTGCGGGATACTTTATGGGAAGCAGTTCAGCCGTGCCCGGGCCGATTGGCAGATTGAACTTGCCCTGGTCAATCGCGCTGGCAGCCTTGTCCCAATAAGCGTGGAACGGAAACAGCGTCCAATAGTTGTCGTTGATGAAGCTTGGGTCGACTTCATTTTTGACCGCGTCGGATTGGCTTTTTGGGTCGGTGCGTACGTAGGAAACCTTCACCGGCTTGCCATCTTTGTCCACGCCTTCATAGGTCACCTTTCCGGTCTTAGGCTCCCACTCCCACTTGTGAGCCGCTTTGAAAAGTCCTGTAATTTCCCCGTTCCAGGTGTAGCGGACAGCATCAACTTGATCCCACGAATCAACTCCGAAGGTTTTGGCGACTTGATCAAGAAGTGGCGCACGCGACTGCGCCCAGGAATTCTGAGTTATGGCCAGCACTCCGCAAAGCACAAGACTTATCGTGATCAGACGGCGGACATTTCTCATAAACTTCACTCCTCGGTGAATTGAACGAATGCTGCGTCAAATGACAGTGTAACCAAAAAATGTGGGTGCGAGCGTCCTCGCTCATGCGGGGCTATGCAAAGACCACGAAGGGAGAGCCGGCTCGGCTGTCCTGGGCAGCAACGAACCGTGCCGGGGTGCCCCATCTTTGCGCGCTCTTTGCGCAAAGGTGGGATTCCACGGTCCTCACCCGGTCAGGATTTTGCATCGGGTTGTTAACCCCGCGAAAGGTCGGCTGCCCGGATTTTACCCCGCCGAACTCAGGCTCGTCTCATCCCGCGTAACCAAATAGTGGTACCGGCTGCTGCTAGGCACCCGTATTCCAGCAACATCACCCAGCCAGGAAGCGTCCCCCAGGGGCGCCCGAGTGCGCGCAAGTGCCACTGCACGTAAACGGGGATGATGCTCACAGTCCAGACGATGATCAGCAGCGTCGATACCGACGTCAGAAATGGCAGCAGCCAGAGAAGGTACCAGGGGAAGACCACGGGCGCACACAATAGAGATGCCGCCATTGGCCAGGCAAATTGGCCCGGAGCCCACCCTAGGGCGGCGTTTCTCATTCTGCAAAGAGTTGAAGTCACCAATCCGACCAGCACTGCCAGGCTAGCCAGCCATGGAGAAGGCGCCACCTGATGCAGGGCCGCAAACACCGGGCCATTGAAGCGAAAATCCCGCACATACGTTCCCAGCGAACCGATTGGTACGCCGCCGCGGAAAAAAAATGAACGAGTGAGAAACGGTACGTACAGCGCAGCGACCACGGCTGCCGCCAGCGCCGCATCGCGAATGCGAATCCGCTTCCAGTAGAGAGGCAAAAGAACCAGCGGCAGAAATTTCACGGCGACTGCCAGCCCCAGCGCGACCGCGGCGGTCGCCCGCCATCGGCGCAGGAGGGCGGCGGCGGACAACACAAGTAAAAGCGCGCCAACAATGTCTATGTGACCGCTTCCTGCCACCTCAATCGCCAACAATGGGTTCCAGGCGAACGCCAGAACCAGATGGGTTCCCTTCCCAGCGAGACGCAAGACATCCAGCAACACGAAAACAATCGCGAATTCGCAGATTACGAAAGCTACTTTCAGTGCAAATGTGGACTCGTGGATTGCGGTCACAGCGCGAAAAAAAAGCTGCGCTCCTGCGGGATATGGACTGGGTAGATCGGGGTTGTTCAAGCCGCGGGTTTCGCCCGTGTGCAGGACTTGCACGGCAGGATCGCTGGGGATAACCAGGTACGGGTTGTAGCCCAGCCGCTGCAGGCGGCCATCCCAAACATAGCGATGGATGTCATCATCGGGGCCGGAAGGCATTCGAAGAAATTCCAGGTGCCATGCGGCAGCAAGGACGAGTCCAATTACCAGAACTTTCCGGGAAAATTTCGGGTTAGAAAAGAACTCACGAATCGCCAGAAGGTAGGCGATACCCGCAACCGTAAGAGAGGCCATGAAGTACGGTCCGCCTCTATCGAGAAAGTTGCGCGAGCAGATAGTTAGCGCCACGAACAACGTGACTCCGAGTATGTAGACTCGCGGCGCGGGAGTCATCTTCACGTTTGGAATTCTCCCGTGCCCGCCCGCAAGTCTGGTCCGGCAAGCTCCCACTGTTTAAGCCACGCAGCTGTGCGGGGCGCTCTCGCCGGCTCCAGACGCAACTCATCGGCCAGCCGGGTCAGGTCGTCCACTAAGTCGATATCGTAAAAAGGAGGTGCGAAACCCACGGAAAGCCTGAGCGCGCGCGTGTGTGAAAGAAGTCTCTCCAGCGCGCTGGTGGTGCCCATTCCGTCGGAGGCGAAAAGAGTGGGATGAGAAGATTTTGCCCCGACGAGATAATATCCGCCGTCATGAGTTGGACCGACCACCAGGTCATGCGCCGCAAGCGTTTCGAACGCGTCTTCGAGGACGGCACGAGGCAGGTGCGGACTATCGCTATTGAAGGCAATGGTCCGTGGTTGACGATCCTGGCCTGGGCTGTCTGGGGCGAAGTGCGCAAACACCGATGTGAGCCCTGCAGCCAGGCCTTCACCTTTCTGCGCAACCACGCTGACATGATTGCCCGCCATCTGTGCGAGTTGGTTCACGTCCGAGGCCGGGCACATGATGGCAACTTCCACGTCGCCCAATGACCGCGCCAGCGCTACCGTGTCGTCTAGCAGACAGCAATAGAATGCCGTGACCGCCTCAAGTGAAAGACTCTGAGCCAAGCGAGTCTTGACCGCGCCCGGCCTCGGTGCTTTGGCCATGATTACCAGCACGCGATCGCTGCCTGGCGAGTGCATCCGTGGCTCCCCTGAAAATCTCATAGTTTGTCGGGGGCAATAATATACGACGGGTGCAGACGGGTGGCCTTCTCAAGCCGGATTTTGACTCGGGTGGAAGATGTTCAGAATTTATGTGGTAGGCGGGGTGCCCCACTCAAGCCCGCTTTTGGGCTTGAGTGGGGGTGTTCGACTCCAATGGTTCTACGCGACCTCGTAGCGATCGCTGTTCATCACTTTGCTCCACGCAGCCGCGAAGTCTTTCACAAACGATTCTTTTGAGTCGCTAGACGCATAGACTTCTGCCAAAGCACGCAGCTGGGAGTGCGAGCCGAAGACAAGATCGACGCGCGTGGCGGTCCACTTGACCTCATTAGTTTTCCGGTCGCGTCCCTCGTAAATCTCCCCCGAGCCGTTCGACTGATTGGATGGCTGCCATTGCGTGCTCATGTCGAGCAGGTTTACGAAGAAGTCGTTGGTCAGGGTGCCGGGCTTCCGGGTGAAGACGCCGTGTTTCGAGTTGCCGCTGTTGGCGCCGAGAACTCGCAAGCCACCAACCAGGACCGTCATCTCCGGCGCCGTCAGTTTCAGTAACTGCGCCTTGTCGACCAGCATCTCCTCTGGAGACAAACGCTGCTTGCCGCGCAGGTAGTTGCGGAATCCATCTGCTCGGGGTTCGAGCGGCGCGAAGGATTCGACATCAGTTTGCTCCTGCGACGCATCCATGCGTCCCGGCTTGAAAGGGATCGTCACATCTGTGCCGGCGTCTTTGGAGGCTTTTTCAATCGCGGCGTCCCCGCCGAGAACGATCAGGTCCGCCAGCGAAACTTTCTTCCCGCCGGATGCAGACGCGTTGAAGTCGTTCTGGATTGCTTCCAGCTTCTGCAACACTTTCTCCAATTCGTTTGACTGGTTAACCTCCCAGAATCTTTGCGGCACCAGGCGAACCCGCGCCCCGTTTGCCCCGCCGCGCTTGTCCGAGCCGCGAAAGGTTGACGCCGAAGCCCAGGCGGTCGAAACCAACTGGGAAACGGACAAGCCGGAGGCGAGGATGGTTGCCTTCAAAGCAGCAGCGTCCTGCTCACTGATCAGTGGATGATTTACCGTGGGGATCGGATCCTGCCAGGGCAGCGTCTCCTTCGGAACCAGCGGGCCGAGATAACGCACGATCGGTCCCATGTCCCGGTGGGTCAGCTTGAACCACGCCCGGGCGAACGCATCTGCGAACTGGTCGGGATGCTCGAAGAAGCGCCGCGAAATCTTTTCGTAAGCCGGATCGAACCGCAAGGCCAGGTCCGTGGTCAGCATGGAGGGTGCGTGAGACTTTGACGGATCGTGCGCATCCGGCACGGTGCCGTTGCCTGCACCATTCTTCGGGGTCCATTGATTCGCACCCGCCGGGCTCTTGGTCAATTCCCACTCATAATTGAAAAGATTTTCGAAGAAGTTGTTGCTCCATTTTGTCGGCGTCGTGGTCCAGGTGACTTCGAGACCGCTGCCGATGGTGTCAGCACCGAAGCCCTTGCCGTATTTATTCTTCCATCCGAAGCCCTGGTCATGGATGTCGGCGCCTTCTGGTTCAGCGCCCACGTAGTCCGCCGGGATGGCAGCGCCGTGAGTTTTTCCGAAAGTATGTCCGCCGGCAATCAGCGCGACAGTTTCTTCGTCGTTCATGGCCATACGCTTGAAGGTTTCGCGAATGTCCCTGGCTGCCGCAATCGGATCGGGCTTCCCATTCGGCCCTTCCGGGTTTACGTAGATCAGCCCCATTTGCACAGCCGCGAGAGGACTCTGCAGATCACGATCTCCACTGTAGCGCTCATCCGCCAGCCATGTGCCTTCCGGCCCCCAGTTCAGCTCTTCTGGTTCCCACACATCCGCTCGACCACCGCCGAAACCAAATGTTTTGAACCCCATATCTTCAAGAGCAACGTTCCCGGCAAGGATCATCAGGTCAGCCCACGATATTTTGCGGCCGTACTTTTGCTTGATCGGCCATAGCAGCCGGCGCGCCTTGTCGAGGTTCACGTTGTCAGGCCAGCTATTCAGCGGGGCAAACCTCTGCTGCCCGGCGCCGGCGCCGCCGCGGCCATCGCCGATGCGGTAGGTCCCAGCACTGTGCCATGCCATGCGGATGAACAGCCCTCCGTAGTGCCCGAAGTCAGCCGGCCACCAATCCTGCGAGTCCGTCATCAAGGCATGCAGATCTTTGATGACTGCATTCAGGTCGAGAGTCTTGAACGCTTCCGCGTAATTGAACTCCTTGCCCATCGGATCGGACAGCCCGGAATGCTGGTGCAGAACCTGCAGGCTCACCTGCTTCGGCCACCAGTCCCGGTTCGTGGGAGCGGAGGCTCCGTGGTTGAAGGGGCACTTGGATTCGGGTTTGGTGCTCTTGTCCTGAGTCTCGGGGGAAACGCTGCCCGAGGAACTTGCGATTGTATTTTCCATATTTTCCGTCCTTCGAATTCTGAATGAGTACCGAGTGGAAAAAATTATTTCCTGGCGCTGCAGCGGCGGCAGAGGCCAAAGACCTCAACCAGCGGCTGCGTCAGATCAAAGCCCGCCGGCACATGCCGGGATAGCTTTTTGAAATCGATGAACTCTCCTTCGATGTCCTGCACCGATTTACAGCGGGAGCAAACCAGGTGGTGATGGGGTTCGAGATTGCCGTCCACGCGCAACGTGGCCGCATGTGGAGTGACCTCTCGCAGCAAGCCACATTCAATGAACAGACGCAGATTGTTGTAGACGGTGGCCAGAGAAACTGACGGAATGCGACGCCGGACCGCGGCGTAAATGTCTTCCGGGGAGTAGTGTCCGTGGGCAGCGATGACGGCTTCATAGACAACCTGGCGCTGGTGCGTGACCGCCAAACCGTGTTTAGCAGCCAGCTCGCGGAATTGTTCGTGGGAAGCACGCATGATTATCGGATAAGAATCATTATAAAACGATAGAAAGTCGTGTCAACCCGCAGCCTTGTGGAAAACATCAGGACTGGTGGCCCACTCAATCCCGTTTCTGGCTTGAGTGGTTTAACATTTTCATTCTGCCATCCTGAGCTCAGCGTTGAGTTTCGTTTTTCAAAACCAAACTCGAACGACAATGACGATTGCGTTCGATATTTTTGGCGAACAGGCTGCCATCTTCCAGTTTAGCTATAGCGGTTCTTCGACTTCTCAGGTGCTTCGCGAAGCGAAGCAGCTACTCCGCTCAGGATGACAAAACAGTTCCTGAGCTACGCTGGCGCCTTGGCTATTTCCGACGCCGGAAGCGATAGCGCACGATCAAGCTGAGAATGAACCAGCCGGCGCCGATCGTGCCTTTCAGCGTGCCGCTGATCTTCGATTTTCCGATGCGCGGGTAGTAACTTACCGGTACTTCAACGACTCGGGATCCAGCCATCGCGCCTTTCAGGATCATCTCCACCGCCCAGCCATAAGTAGTCTCTTCGAGCGCGAGCGAGCGCAGTACGTCGGCGCGTCCAGCGCGAAAGGGCCCGAGATCAGTGACTTTCAGTCCATACAGAAGCCTGATCAGGCCGGCAGCGAGACGGTTGCCGAACGCCTGGTGCCAAGGCATGGCTCCCGCAGAATGTTGCCCATCAAGACGGGAACCGAGAGTGATGTCCGCACGCCCCTCGATGATCGGTGCTAAAAGAGTTGGTAGTTCGGAGGGCCGATCGCTGTAATCACCATCAAGAAACACAACTACGTCAGGAGAATCTGCCACGGCCAGACCCGTGAGGCAGGCACGCCCGTATCCGCGGCGTGGTTCCTGAACGACGCGGGCTCCCATGCTGGCCGCGATCTCGCGTGTCCCGTCACTGGAGTTGCTGTCGACAACGATCACTTCCGTGGTGAGATCGGAAGGAATATCTTTTAGGACGAGCGCGATCGACTGCGCTTCGTTGTAAGTAGGAATGATGACGGACACTCGCACGCGATGGTTTCACCAGGCCCAATCACCACCAAGGTGAGGATGGCCGCCGGTGCGCCAACCAGGCGTCGATGCCCCAGGTTCGGCCCGCGCGTCCGATGGCAAGCCCAAGACAGGTGAGCACCGGCACCAGCAGTTCCCATATCCAGGATGTGCCAAACTCAGAAACCCAGAGGCTACCGAGAAACAGAAAAGCCACAAACGCGACTGGGCGAGTGAAAAGTCCGATGATTAACAGAACTCCGAGCGAGATCTCCGTCAAGCCCTGCAGCGGAGCCGCCATGGATGCGTGGCTTGCGGCCAGCCCCATAACCGACTTCCACACTGCCGGTGAATGACTTTTCTCGATGTAGTAGTTGATCAGACCAGCGTAGCCGGCGGGCGTGTACAGGCCCTTCCCCAAATTCTCGAAGAAGACCCAGAGGAACATTGCGCCGATCGTCACTCGTGCGATTGCCAGTCCGTTGCCCGCTCCAGGTTGGTACGCAGCTGCGGACACTTCATCAGATAGTGGGGTTGCATTCATATTCCGCGGAACCTCGTAACGCCCTGGATGCTATACCAGATTTCCCGGGGAGGCAAAAGTGTCATTCTCAAGGGCGATTGTCGCCTCCGTTGCTGATAGAATTTGGCTCGCGTTCTTGGACCTGATCAGGATAAAAAAACCGTCACCAAATCAAAATGAGTCGCCCTTTCAAAAATCAACGGCTGGTTCTCCCCATTTTGGTGCTCTCAGTTCTGTGGTGCGCTGTCGCCTACGCTTACCAGGCAAGCTCAATTCCCAGTTCGCGGTTGATCAGCCCTGAGGAACTGGTCAAAGTTCTGCAGTCCGCCAAGTCCGACAAGCCCCTGGTCATTCAGGTGGGCTCGCATGTGCTTTTTTCACAAGCCCATGTTCCAGGCTCGGAGTACATCGGCCCAGCTGCCGCCGAGGACGGGATGCAGCGACTGCGGAAGCGCGTCGAGGCCGAGCCTCGAAACAGATTCATTGTCATCTATTGTGGCTGTTGTCCGTGGAGTCATTGTCCCAACGTCAAACCGGCCGACGATACATTGCAGGCGCTGGGCTTTTCCAACGTAAGAGTTCTTTACATCGCCAATAATTTCGGTTCGGACTGGGTCGATAAGGGCTATCCAGTGGCCAAGGGCGATTAATTCCGAAATTTCGCGTGAAAAAGAGTCTTCTCATCGGTGTGGTAGCCGCTGCGGCGGTTGGGCTGGGAATCTATTTTCTTCGCGATGCTTTTGCACCCGGTCATCCGGCTGCGAAGGTCGAACTTGATTCCACCGCTCCCGATTTCTCGCTGCCGGACCTGACAGGTGGACAATTCAGGCTCTCCGGCAATCGCGGG
Organism: Terriglobia bacterium; assembly: GCA_963733545.1. Taxonomy (GTDB): domain Bacteria; phylum Acidobacteriota; class Terriglobia; order Terriglobales; family Acidobacteriaceae; genus JAIQFF01. The sequence continues at coordinate 971,905 of CAVTDQ010000005.1, read as the reverse complement.
AAAATAGTTCTCCTGGATTTCTGGGCTACGTGGTGTGATCCCTGCCGGGAAGAGATACCCGGATTTGTGGCGTTACAAAACAAGTATGGGACGCAAGGGTTGCAGATCGTCGGCGTTTCCATGGACGATAGTCCCGAACCGGTGCGCGACTATCAGGAGCGCTTCAGGATGAATTATCCGATCGTGATGGGCAACGCCAAAATCGGCGAACTCTATGGGGGGATTCTCGGACTACCGATTGCCTTTGTCATTGGACGTGACGGGAGGATTCTCGCGAAGCACGTTGGTGCGACTGATATTTCAGTTTTCGAAAACGAGTTGGTGAAACTGCTACCGAAATAAGGGACATACCAGTCATAAATGCGGGGGGCAGGGTTCGAACCCGTCTTCTATTACACTCTTTTCTAGCCATACCTCAGTTTTTCATGCGCAGAGCGCTAAGCGCGCTTAACGCTTTGACAGCAGCCTCCGTCCTTCCACGGCTCCGCTGTGTTCGTGAGATAGCATCCGCCGTAGCTTGTGAATTTCGGATTCGGCAGCTCGAACTTGCTCTTCAATCTTCGCCGTTTGCGATGCGGGCAATATGCAGCATCTGCATCGCATCTTTATTTGCTCCTTCGGGGCGCGGAGCAGACCTGCTGCGCAAGCTTCCCGGCCTAGTCGCTTAGCATCGACTGCAAAGTTTCTCAAAGTAAGGAACCGAATTGAAGCGAGTCAGGGACATTTCTGTGACCGGTACGTGATCATTTCCGACGAGCTACGGTCTTTACGTGAGTGACGCTTGACCTCTTTTAACGTACGTTTGCTCGGTACCGTGGTGTGCAAGAACGATGAAAGGAGTCGATGACATGAAAGAAGTCTTAAAGGTGATGTTGAGCGCGTGCGTGGTTGCGTGCTGGCTGACTATCGCCTCACCGCCAGCTGTTGGGCAGAATGCTTCAGCACCTGCTCCTGACAACACAAAAACCAATCAACGAGACAAAAGCAGAACCGAACCTACGGCCGATCAACAAAGAGAAAATCAGTCTGATCGCGAAATGGCACGACAGATTCGACGATCGATTGTTCAGGACAAATCACTGTCCAGCTATGCCCATAACGTGAAGGTCATTTCCCAAGATGGCATGGTGACGCTGAAAGGGCCGGTTCGGTCAGACGAGGAAAAGACAACGGTCGAAGCTAAAGCCGCCGAGGTCGCTGGCAAAGATAAAGTCTCCAGTCAATTAGAAGTTAAACCCAAGCAGTAGTACGGGAACGAATAGCATAAAGGAGATCAACAATGGCAGGTAAAAACACAGCCGTATTTGGCATTTACACCGGACGCTCCAGCGTGGAGACCGCAGTGGAAGCTCTGAAGGCGGCTGGATTCTCCAATAGTGACGTCTCTGTCCTGTTTCCAGAAAACCAGGGTACAAAGGATTTCGCTCACGAGAAAAATACCAAAGCGCCCGAAGGTGCCACAACAGGCGCAGGAACAGGAGCACTACTCGGCGGCGGACTGGGGTGGCTGGCGGGTATCGGCGCACTTGCAATACCTGGCCTCGGGCCTTTCATCGCTGCCGGCCCGATTATGGCAGCGCTGGCAGGCGCTGGTGTCGGTGGCGCGGTAGGCGGTCTCACCGGCGCCTTAATCGGCATGGGTATACCTGAATACGAGGCCAAGCGCTACGAAGGTCGAGTGAAGGATGGTGGAATTCTACTTTCGGTGCACTCGAACAGTTCCGAGGAGACAAAAAAAGCGAAGGAAATACTGGAGCGCACCGGCGCGCAGGATGTTTCGTCTACCGGTGAGGCCAGTGGGGATCAGACCGCTGCCCCAACTCGGCGCGCTGGCTAGCTCAAGAAGTCACGTTTGTGTAGCTTTCAAACCCAAGCAGCTGCGATAACGCAGCTGCTTGGACAAGTAAACAAGTCATTTTGTTCGATCCTGGAGGAACGACCATGAGTATTTGGACAATTTTGTTCGTAGTTTTGCTGATAGCTTGGCTTGGCGGATTTACCGTATTTCATGCGGCGGGCGGATTGATTCACTTGCTGCTTGTGTTTGCTGTGATTTCACTCATCCTGCACTTTGTGATGGGGCGGCGGACGGTCTAGACCGAGCGGTCAATGGCGGCGCGCCCGTCGGCGCTGCCGCTGTTGCGCCGGGAATACTAACGGCAAGCCCACCGGAGATCATCGTGGCTTTTCGGTAAACTTATGCCACAAGCTTCTACGCTTGAACTGTCCCGTCACCGACAGCTGATCATGCCTGCCATGTTGGTAGCCGGCGGATTACTTGTTGCAGGAATCACGCTTCTGGTAGTGTTCTGGCCCTTCTCGCGAGCCGCAGTCGTTAAAGCTTTGGAAGAGACAAGCTTGAGCAAAGTTGATGTGGGCTCATTTCACGCCACATATTTTCCACGTCCCGGCTGTCTCCTCCAACATGTGACCTTCCGTCACAATCTCAAAGCGGGCGCTGCACCATTAGTTACCGTTGAAAGCATAAGAATTGAGAGCAGCTTTATCGGTCTGTTTAACCAACACGTTAAACGCGTTCGCGCCGAAGGGTTGCATATTCTAATTCCTCCCCGCAGAACCGATGAGCACTTCGAGACCCCGCAGAGATCCTCTTTTGTCATAGAAGAGCTAACAGCGAACGGCGCTGTCCTCGAAGTCCTCCGAAGCGACCGCAACGATCCACCACTGACGTTTATTTTCCGGGGCTTCAGCCTCAGCGATGTGGGCGGTAAAGGGCCGGCGTCGTTCAAAGCCGACTTTTCAAACCCCGAGCCGCCCGGCGAGATAACCACCACCGGTCACTTCGGTCCCTGGAATGCTGACGAGGTAGGCAAAACCAAAGTGGGAGGGGACTACACTTTCCGGCATGCGGACCTCGGAATGTTCCGCGGCATTTCGGGACTCCTGTCTTCCGCGGGAAAATTTGCAGGCATACTCGAACACATCGAGGTACAGGGTGACACCGAGACTCCGGATTTTGCAGTCACCTCGGGTTCCAACCAGGTGCCGTTGCGCACTCAGTTCCATGCTGTCGTGAATGGCGAGAATGGCGATACATATCTACAAAAAGTGGCAGCGACGCTGGGAAAGACATCAATTTCGTCCGAAGGCAGCATCGCGACACACCCTGGCACATCAGGCAAGACTGCATCCCTTCAATTCACCACGAGAGACGGACGCATACAAGACCTCTTGCTGCTTTTCGCTACGTCGCGACGAGCTCCCATGTCGGGAAACGTAAGCTTTAAGGTCCAGGTTTCGATTCCTGCGGAACAGCGGCGGTTCCTGGAGAAAGTGCAGCTTCAAGGGGACTTCGGAATCGAGGACGGCAGCTTCACCAAGCCCGACACTCAGCATGAAGTGAACGACATTAGCGCTGGAGCACGTGGCGAAAAAAAACCTCGAGAGGCTGAAAAAAAAGACGAAGTTGAACCGGAAACCGTGCTGTCGAATTTAAGAGGACACGTTCTCCTTAAAAACGGCACCGCTCGATTCGCTAATCTTTCATTTGGTGTTCCCGGTGCGACTGCGCTGCTGCACGGCACCTACAACGTGATCAGCGAAAAAATCGATTTGCACGGTACCCTCAAAACCGATGAAGAGCCATCTGGAACAACTCACGGCTTTAAAACTGCAATGCTGAAAGTTTTGGAACCATTCTTCAAGAAAAAACATGCAGGGTACGCAATGCCGGTCAAGATTACGGGAACCTATGAACATCCCATATTCGGGCTTGACTTGGGCGGCGCGGGTGAGAAAAAGTCCGAGAAACGAACCTCAACCCAAAAGCACGGTTGAGCCTTGTCAAAGCCAGTACAAAAAGTTATTCGTGGTCCCCATCTGATCTCTCAGAACTGGACGACGCAGGAAATGTAAGAAGGGACAGGTAAGCAGAGATGAGTGAGCGGAACATTAGCGAATGAATAGCTTCGATCTGTCTATTTCATCCTTCATTAACGGTTTTGCCCATCGATCAATCAGATTTGATGAGTTTGTTTCCTGGCTCAGCGATTACAACCTCCTTAAGGGCGGAGTAATCATCGGGATTGTGTGGTGGCTATGGTTCCGGGATAAAAGCAGTCGAAGGACGCGCGAAGCGTTGTTGGCAGCCATGATTGCCAGTTTTCCAGCTCTCGCCATCGCCCGGGTTTTGTCCTGGTTAGTTTCTCGCCCCAGGCCCTTGGTCGAAAAACGTTATTTATTTCGCATTCCCTACGGGGAGACGGCGAAATGGGTCGGGCCTAGCTCATTTCCGAGCGATCACGCTGTGCTGTTTTTTGCCTTAGCGGCCGGAATCTTCACCGCCTCCCGACGAACGGGATGGTTTGCCTTCGTATATGTTTCGATAGTGATTTGCCTGCCTCGGATTTTTCTCGCGGAGCACTATTCAACTGACATTATTGCAGGCGCTTTTGTTGGAATCTCCATGGTATGGCTTGCGAATCTTCCACTTGTCCGTAAATCCATAACTTCCTGGGCGCTGCATTGGCTGGATACCGACCCGGCAACGTTCTATCCGTTCTTTTTCCTACTCTCATACCAAATGGTTGAGCTGTTCGATCCGATGCTCAATGCGCTGAAAACTGGCGAGCTCATAATACGTGGGCAGCTCCCTTGAGTCAGACTGGCAGTCTGGAGTTACTCGCAGGTCCAACGTTTCAGATACACCTCATTGCACCGTCACGAGTTTTGACTTCGTGATTTTGATGCCTGCTGCATCGATGGCCACGAAACCCAGGTTGTGTTTGCCCGATGTAAGCGTCAAGCTTGTGCGCAGCTCGTTGGTACTGCCGAAGCCGATTACTCTCTTCCCGTCCACCCAAAGCTCAATGTACACGGCGGGATTGTCAACGTTGGCTGCGGCCAGCACGTTCACTGCGGACGTGGATGTCGCGCCAGGGCTGCAGATGTTAATTCCCGGGCCGGCAGGCACAACGCACGCACCTTTGGGATAGCTGGTGGTGTTGAACAGGAATGAGAATGCTTTGTCGGTCGAAGGAATGGTGGGACTGCCGTATAACACCGCCAGGTCCTGTTTGCCATCGCGATTGAAGTCTCCGGCGAGCATCTGGTCGACGCTGTTTTGTCCGAAGGGGTAGAAGGTCTCGCCGGCGAATGCCTGGGTCGCATCGCCATTCCGGATCACCAGGGTTGTTGAAGTGGGCGGGACAGAGAAGTCGTTGACGTAATCGAAGTAGGCGAGCTCGGGATAGCCGTCTCCGTTCAGATCGACGATTTCGAGCGGGTCCGACGCCTCGTTGTCGGTGATCACCTTTCTGGTAAAAGTGCGATCCTTCCGGCCATAGAAGATCTGAATGCCGGCTCCGGCTGCGTCAAAGTTGGCAAACGTGGCCACGAGATCGCTTACGCTGTCACGGTTCAGGTCGGAAGCGTGCAAGATGTTCATAAGCACGCTGCCGGTGAACTGGGTAACTACAGTGAAATTCCCCTTGCAATTGCCGTAAGCCACCTTCAGAGCGGTTCTCAGCGGAGTGGGATTTCCGCCCGTCTGCTCCAACCACGCCACGTCCGGACATCCGTTCCCGTCGAAGTCGCCGGCCACCAGGGGAAAGCCTATGGAGGGCACGTTCACGTTCGCCGCAATGGCGGCGATCTTGTACATCGGAGAGAAGTGGCCGTATCCGCTTCCATAATAGAGGCCGATATTCCCGTTGTAGGCCACGATGTCCAGCTTCCCATCTCCATTGAAGTCTGCCACTACAGCGGCGACTGATTCTCCCTGAAGAGTCGTGTATTTGTTAAAGATGGCGGACCCGTTATTCGAGTACTCGGCAAAAGTGGCGCCCTGCGACGTGGTTCCACCGCACGGTCCGGTTAAAAGAGTGGGGTAGCCGACCAGGATGTTCTGGCTTCCGTCTCGCTGGAAGTCGCCCACGCCAATCGGAGCAGACGGGCAGTACGACGTGGGAATTGTCCAGTTCACGTAGTCTCCGCTTTTGTTTGACATCAGAGTGTAGATATTCCGCGACGATGGAAGACTGAACATGAGGTCTGGGTAGCCGTCCTTGTTCAGATCGGCTTTGGTCATGTTGAAGGGAAAAAAGGGATTCAGGCGATCGGCCTGGTCAAAGGTAATATTCTGGGCTCCGGCGTGACGGGCGAGGATTATTGCAACCAACAACGCAAGGAAGTAAAGTTTCGACCGCATGTGTCGGCACCCCGAAGCGCATTGATGGCTGAAACGTGAGCAACAGTTGCTTCGACATCTTCATATTCCGGATCGAGAATTCCGCGGATCCCTTCCTCTTTGAAATTGATACCGAAAACCTCCGTGGGTACGTACTGCGCGCTGAAGAAGGCATCTACCAACGCTCGCTGGCTCTGCTCGGCTGTTCGAACTGCGACGATTGAGAAGACTGAATGGCGGGCATTACCTGCCTACCGAGTTATGCAAGTAGGATGTTTGGGTATCCGGCTGGAACTGCCGAGATGCCAACTACGTCAATGCGCGAGAATTCAGCGGTGCCACCAGGTTGTTATCGGCATCTTAAATCACGGCATTTTTGATCTTCGTTCACGTTCGCGGGAGTTTACGCACAGAAATGATCAACGATCTCTGGTACAAGAACGCAGTCATTTATTGCCTCTCCGTCTCTACTTTTATGGACGCAGATGGTGACGGAGTCGGAGACTTTCGCGGTCTCATGAACCGGCTGGATTATTTGCAGGGGCTCGGTGTGACGGCGATCTGGCTCATGCCATTTCAGCCTTCCCCCTTTCGTGATGATGGCTATGATGTAGCGAATTACTACGGTGTCGATCCTCGTTATGGCACGCTGGGCGACTTTGTGGAATTTACCCATGGCTGCAAACAGCGTGGGATCCGCGTGCTGATCGATCTGGTTGTCAATCATACTTCCGATAAACATTCGTGGTTCCAGGAGGCGCGTTCCGATCCGAAATCCAAGTATCGGGACTGGTATGTGTGGTCAAAGAAGAAGCCGAAACATGCCGATGACGGAGTTGTGTTTCCCGGGGTTCAGAAATCCACATGGAACTATGACAAAGTCGCCCGTGCCTGGTATTTCCACCGGTTCTATGACTTCCAGCCCGACCTGAACACCTCTAATCCTAACGTGCAGGCAGAGATCCTGAAGATCATGGGTTTCTGGATTCAGCTCGGTGTATCAGGTTTCCGAATGGATGCGGTGCCCTTCATCATCTCGAAGAAGGGAGCTGACATCAAGCGGCCAACCGAACAATACGAGATGCTGCGCACCTTTCGGGAGTTTCTCTCCTGGCGCCAGGGTGACGCAATCGTTCTTGCAGAAGCCAATGTCCTGCCAAAAACTGACCTGGAATACTTTGGAACTTCCGGCGAACGATTACAAATGATGTTCAACTTTGAAGTAAATCAACATCTTTTCTATGCACTTGCAACCGGCGATAGCCGACCGTTAACGCATGCGCTGAGAGTCACAAAAACTTCCGAAACAACGGCACAATGGGGACAATTTCTGCGCAATCACGATGAACTGGATCTGGGTCGGCTAACTGAGAAACAACGCCAGGCAGTTTTTGCGGAGTTTGCCCCTGAAGCCGAGATGCAGTTGTATGGAAGAGGAATTCGCCGCCGGCTTGCCCCCATGCTGCAAGGGGACCGCCGCCGTCTCGAACTGGCTTACAGTTTGATGATGGCACTGCCAGGTACGCCAGTGTTGCGCTACGGCGATGAGATCGGCATGGGAGATAATCTTCAGCTTCCTGAACGCAATTGCGCTCGCACACCCATGCAATGGTCAACTGAACCGCAAGGCGGCTTTACTAAAAGTCAGAAACCGATTTTGCCGGTCGTTTCTGGCGGCGCCTACGGTTTCGAACATGTCAACGTTGCACAACAGAGACGCGATCCCAATTCGTTCATGAACTGGATTGAACGCATGATTCGTATGCGAAAAGAAGCTCCGGAGATCGGCTGGGGTGAGTTCGTCGTTCTTGAGACACAGACCCAGGAAGTGTTAGCCATTCGCTACGATTGGCGAAACAATTCAGTCCTGGTGGTACATAATCTGAGTGCCGTTCCTCGCGAGATCTGGCTAGAAGTTGGCATCAAAGATGACGCCCGTTTAGAAAACCTACTTTCAGGCGAGAACAGCAATGCGGACAAGTCTGGCAAACATTGTCTGCTGCTGGAGCCCTACGGGTATCGATGGTTTCGCGTGGGCGGTCTTGATTATATTCTCAAACGAAGCCCCATCTAATGCGACCGAGATGCGAGGCCTTATCGCAATGGCCAGCATCAGAGTCGCCTAGATTAGAACCGGAAATCCTTCGATGGTTGCTGGCCCGCACTAACTGTCCGGACACGAAAACGCCCCAGACTCGGTTAAGTCGTGGGGCGGATTCGTTAGGCTCCCGCTTCGGCAGCCCAGCTTCACACATTGTCAGACGCGTCGTTCGTGGAAGAGGTTGTTCCGCGCTCGTGCGGGTTTCCAACAGGAGCAACGCCATAATTTAAAATTAGATTTTGAGGCCAGTAGGGTATTTCCTGTACGACGACTTTTCACGGCCCAGTACTATTTTCCCGCTGGAGTGCTCCGATCATCAAGTAAACGCTCACAAACGTCATGGACCCGTTCGTGCAATCACTCCTTCATACACAAGTCTGAAACATCTCCAGGAGGTACCGGCCATGCAAGAAGACAGAGAGAAGTGGATAGAACTGTGTAAACGCGCTGCCGATGAACAGGATCCCCGAAAGCTGGCTACGCTGATCTCAGAGATCAACTGCATGCTCGAGGCCAAGGAGCGACGACTTTTAGCAGTGGCAAAACTCTGGCCGTCCGTCCAAGATAACTCGACATTGCGGTCACCGTCACTATCGAGATTCTAGGGAAGCAACACCTCCGTACACTTTTTATTTGAGAGAGTATTACATCACTGCGGATGGCATCATCGCCGAAGGCACTATCGCCTGACTACCCTTATCGTAATTAACGGAAGATTGCTTGAGGCAGTAGTCGTCTAATTGTTATTCCTTAAAAGACTTTTCGTTCTAGCATGCGTCCTCCCCTCCATCAAATCAGGAAAAAACCTGTTCGACAGAAAAAGCCGCGGCCCCGGCTCAGCTAAGCCTTCGGTACCGGAAGGCGACATTTGTCGGAACTTCGTCGCGGACAAATTGTTTTTTGCTGTAGGGCAACAGTTTTGAAAGCGACAGAATCAGAGAAATCGTACAAGGAGGCCATTCAGATGAACCAGCACCAAGTCACAGTGATTGTAGCCGCCATTGGGGTGTTGGCTGTATTAGGCGTCATCGGCTTCCTGCTGACGCGAAAAAGGCGGACTCAACTACTGCGTGATCGCTTTGGTCCTGAGTACGATCGGGTCGTGAAAAAAGAAGGCGATGTGCATCGCGCCGAATCCGTTCTCGCGTTTCGGAAGGAACGCAGAGAAAAGTTCGAACTGAAACCTATCTCTCCCTCCACTCGCTCTGATTTCGCGATGCGTTGGACTTCAGTTCAATCGCAATTTGTAGACGATCCTAAAGGCGCCGTTTCCCAGGCAGATTCGCTTGTGAGCGAATTAATGCAAGCCAGAGGTTATCCGGTAGGTGAATTCGATCAGCGCGCAGCCGACATCTCGGTTGATCATCCGGTCGTGGTTGACAACTATCGCGCTGCTCACGAAATCGCTCTACGCCATGATCGCGGGCAAGCCAGCACCGAAGATCTGCGCCGGGCCATGGTCCATTATCGATCGTTGTTCGACGAACTACTTGAAACTGCGCTTCCAGATAGAAAGGAGGCACGAGGATGACCGTGCCATTGAAAAAAAGCAATCTAGAAGAGGAGCTGACTACAGCCGACTTGGCCCAGAGCAAGCGTCCTGCCGTTGCTACAGAAATGCGGCCGAGACCAGTGCCCGCTGAGCCTGTTGAAGCAGAGCATCCTGAGACGTCCCCGGTAAACAGTCAAGCCGTGGGTGATACAACACCATTGATCCCCAATTCGGAACTTGACGATTTACGTGGTAAATGGAACACCGTACAAACAGCTTTTGTTGACGAACCCCGTCGCGCCGTGGAACAAGCAGATGGCCTGGTTGCCGCAGCGATGAAGCGACTGGCCGAGGTGTTTGCGGAAGAACGAGGCCGCCTCGAAAAGCAATGGGATAGGGGTGACAACGTATCCACCGAGGATTTACGAGTCGCGCTGCAACGATATCGTTCGTTTTTTCATCGCTTATTATCGATTTGAGTTCCGATACCACTATCTCAACGATGGACTTCGATGCCGTCCGAGGTCGATTCGGTCGCGAGGTGAGCGCATTTGAACGCTACCGGATCGAACTCGGAAACGCAGGAGGTCCCTCGCGCTTTATAACATCGCTGAGGCCGGATCTTTCAACGCCAGACGCAGCGTCGCCAATTCCCGCTCCAACAACCTGAACAGTTCTGGAGCTCGAGACAGATTTTTCTCATGGCCCATATCCTCAAGCCCCCGGGCGGCTTGTGCCGCCTCCGGGGCGCCCAGGTAGCCCAGTTCCCCTTTCAGATTGTGGGCCGCACGCATCACCGCCTCCGCATCGATGTCAACGATAGCCTCTTGCAGCTTCCGCACCATGTTGGGCGATTCATGCAAGAAAATCCGGCATACCTCCCGCAGAAGATCCTCATCCCCACCCAAACGCTCCAATGCCCCGGCTCTGCCCCACACTATTTTCTCGGAAGGGCTGGGAGTGGAAACGGACTGTGCACTTGAGAAACTGGACAGCGTTTTCTCAATATCGCTAAAACGGATGGGTTTGGTAAGGTATCCATCCATTCCTGCCTGCAGACAACGTTCGCGGTCGCCCTTCATGGCGTGAGCGGTCATGGCAAAGATAGGCAAGTGGGTACCGCTGCTTTTCTCGCGCTGGCGGATAGCTTCAGTGGCGGCCAAACCGTCCATCTCAGGCATCTGGACATCCATGAAAGCCAGATCGAACTTTTGGCTGAAGGCAAGCGCAAGAGCCTCTTTGCCGGTACGCGCCAGCACCGAAGAATGCCCCATTTTTTTTAACACGCGGAGAATTACCGCCTGATTCACGGCGTTGTCTTCGGCCACCAGTATATGAAGTTTGTGCGAGGACTCACGAAGCGTGTGCCGAGTGACGAGCGGCCGAGCAGCAATGTTGTCGGACTGCCCGTGGGCCAATACAGTGAGGATGGCATTCCGCAGCTCGCCTTTCATGACCGGCTTGAGCAGATATGCGGAAATCCCTACTTTCCGGCAGCGTTCAGCCTCACCTACCTGTCCGCCTGAGGTAAGCATCAGAATGCTCGTTTCTCCGTTCCATGACCGTTCCTTGATCTCTTTGGACAACTGGAACCCATCCATCCCGGGCATGTGCGCATCCATCAAGATCACACGAAAGAAATCTCCTCTGTGACCGGCTTCCTCCAGGGCAGCCAGCGCGGCCGGTCCACCGTCAACCGCCAACGGCTTCATTTCCCAACGGCTCGTCATCTCGTACAGAATCCGGCGATTGGTTTCATTGTCGTCAACCACCAACACTGATACATCTTTCAGGTTGGGAACTGGCCCGGGAGCGGAAACCTCGGCCGGTGTCTGCTGCTCGGCGTAACTGACCGTGAAATGAAACGTACTGCCCTTGCCTTCTTCGCTCTCCAGCCAAATTTTCCCTCCCATCAATTCGACCAAACGTGCGGATATTGCCAAACCCAGCCCCGTCCCTCCATATTTTCGCGTCGTGCTGGTGTCCGCCTGGGTAAAAGCGTGGAAGAGGAGTTGGTGTTTCTCGGGGGGGATTCCGATGCCGGTGTCGACGACCTTGAAATGCAGTTGCACAAATCCGTCACGTTGCGACTGCATGGCCACTTCGATCAGGACTTCTCCCTTTTCGGTGAACTTGATCGCGTTGCCGGCCAGATTCAAGAGAATCTGGCGCAGTCGTCCCGGATCGCCAATCAAGTGCGCAGGCACCTCAGGGCTCACGTCACAGGCCAATTCCAGGCCTTTTGCATGTGCCCGCTGGGCCAGGGTCTTGATAGTTGCGCCCACGCAATCGTAGAGACTGAACCCGATTTTCTCCAGTTCCAGCTTTCCTGATTCGATTTTGGAGAAATCCAAAACGTCGTTGATGACGCTCAATAATGATTCTCCGGAGGATCTGACCATGAGCAGGTTGTCCCGTTGCTCTTTGGTCAATTCCGTGTCCAGGGTAAGCTCGGTCATACCCAGAATCCCATTGATGGGAGTGCGAATCTCGTGACTCATGTTCGCGAGAAACTCGCCCTTGGCACGGCTGGCGGCCTCGGCGGTATCTCTGGCTGCAGCCAGATTGACATTCGTCGCCTGCAGTTCCGCGGTACGACGCGTCACTTCTTCTTCCAGGTTGTGGCGGTGACGCTGCAGTTCCTGGTCACGGTGTTCGATTTGCGCCAGCATTTCGTTGAAGCCGCCGACTAACAGGCCGATTTCATCCCGACTGATAGCCCCGCAACGGATTGCGTAGTTTTTTTCGTCAGAAACTCTCTTGGTGGTCTGCACCAGCTGCAGAATGGGCTGCGACACCAGTTTCTGCATACGCGCCGCCAGCAGGAAGGCAGCGACGGAAGAAATCAATAACGTCATTGCCATCGCCACCGGATAGGTCCGCAGTCTGGTGCTCATTTCAGAGAAATCCGATTCGAGGTAAACCGTGCCGATCGAATCCTTGCCAAGACGAACCGGACTGAAATGGAGCAGATGGCCGTTTTCAAAGAAGCTCCCGCTCGGGCGGGGAGGTGGCGGAACAAAGACTGAGTCCTTCCCGTTACGAACGTATACAGCAAAAACCTCTCCGTCCGGGGTGTAGAGGCAAGCCGCGGTGATGTTAGGTTGCGTGCGCAACGACCGCAGAACGTCCTTGGCAGCTTGTTCGTCGTGGAAGGTTAGGGCGGCGGTACTGTTGTCCGTAACCATGTCGGCGAGTGTGGACACATCCCTTAGCATGGCCCGCCGGTACATGACGAGGTCGTAGCCGACCAGCATCGCGCAGGCCAGCAGCAGCGAGACAGTAGTGATCGACAAAATGATCACCGTCAGCTTTCGTCCGATGGACATGTCGCGGAGGACACTCATTTGGTTTCCGTGGGGGCGTTGTCGGTTACAAGGAATTTGGCCACGGTCAACAACCGGGCGCTTATCTTCAGATGTGCCCGTTCCGCCGCCTTCGTATTGATTTCAAAGCGTACCCGTCCATCGTCCAGGACAAAATTGATGATCCCGCCCATTCCGGCGAAACCGGCGGTATCTCCCACGGTCAGAACACTGGCCCCGCGCAGACCGCGGAGGATTTCTTGCCCTTGTCTCTTTTCCGAAGAAGACACGAATATAATTTGGCAGCCCCTTGCCTGTGGCACACCGGACGGGTGAATGACCTCGATCCTGTGGCCGTTTACGCTCTTGTCTCCAATAACCTCCTCAAATTCATGGCCGAAGGGATCCTGCCCGAGCAAACAAATTTGCAAAGGAGCATCAACTCCGGGAAACGCGTCGGCGGGCCATTCCACAAACTTGGCGAAATTGAAGAGAAACGCTGCCTTAACCTGATATTCGGTGGCCGATTGTGCCTGAGTAACCACCGCCAGGCAGCATACAACCACCCTCATCGCGAGGCATTTCCAATGCGATCCACGGCTCGGCCGGATTAAGGCAGAAAATCGCTTCCTCGAGATATTCACGGCTTTGTTGAGTCGACCCAATTTTCCAGCTCCTTCAGAATTGCCAGGTAAGCTTGCCGTAAATACTCCGCTTCATCAGAGTCGATCGCACGCCGCCAGAGTCGTCCAGAAACTCCAGGTGGCGGTCCTTCCATAGATTCTGGCCTACCACGGTCATGGAAAGCGCCTCCGTCCATCGCCAGGTAAGCCCTGTATCAAACCGCGTGTAAGCGGGGGCTGCTGCACTCTTCAGGCGGTCAACAAAATACGCGGAAGCATCCCACGAAACGCCATGCCTTAGATTGACGTGCGATCGTAACTGCGCACTATGTACCGGGCTGGTGCCTTCGTCATCGAAGACGCCGCTTGTATCCTGACTTGGAGCGTCGAGCTGCAAGTGAATCTTCTCGAAGGCATACCCTGGGCTGAGTGTCCACCGATCCATAACCTTCCAGTTCGCGGCAATCTCGAACCCGTGCGCTTCGCCGTGCATAAGGTTCTGGAAGGTAACTGGCAAAACCGTGTGCCCAGGAGCGGGTAAGTTCTCGAAGAAAGCAGCGGCGGGTTCGGTGGTTTGCTGGTGGTCGTAGGTCGTGTAAAACGCGGCTACGTCAAGCGAAAGATCGCGGCGTATCGCAATGCGGGAGCCCGCCTCGTAAGCGGTCGCTCCTTCATCCCGGAAGTTAGGATTGCCTACGAAGGCCAATAAGACAGGAGTGCCGCCGGGTCCTGGGAATCCGCCGACATTGGCCCGTATTGCAGTATCGCTTTCTGCGGGTGTTCGTTCCGCTCGGGAGATTGCCGCCCAAAACATTTGATGTGTACTGGGTGTCCAGGATACGCGTGCGCTCGGCAGCAGGTTGACGCCGGTGTATAGGTTGTGTTCCAGCTTGGTGCCGAATGTGACGTACAACCGGTCTGGCACCAAAGCAACCTCGTCCTGCACGAACGCGCTGAAGATCTGCATATTGAGGTCGGGAGGGATAAAAGATGCCGTGAGGTTTCCGAGCGTAGCGGAAGCGGTATAACGGTAACCGCCTCCCCAGACAATGTCTTGGCGGTCGCCCCAAAGAAAGTGATGCTGAAACTCAACGGCGACGGTGTTTCGCGTCTCCGTGAGAATGTCGTCGCGCTTGTAACGATCGAAGGAAATCTGCAGCCGTGTGTCGGATCGAGCGGAGGTGGCGTGCTCCCAGGTGGAACTCAGAAAACCGCCCGAGAGAGGAACCTGAACGTTAGTATTCTGAAGCGCGGGCGATATAACCGAAGGAAGAAATGTTGCCGGAGAGTTCTCCTGCCCGGTGTACAAATCGCCCTCGACCGTGAGGTCGTCTTTTCCCGACAGTTGACTATCCATCCGAAAACCGCCACGCAGTAAGTGCCAGCCATCAAATCCGACCGCGCCACCAGCTCCCGGCAGATGGTACTGGTTGAGATATTTGGTAAAAACCCTGTACTCGGTGTTTTTGCCCAACCCGCCTCCATACTGCGCCGTCCCGAATCCCCGATCCAGATTGCCTGCGCCCGCGACCAGCATTCCCCCTTTGGTCTGCGCTGCTTTCTTGGTGATGATGTTGATTACTCCGTTGACCGCGTTGGTTCCCCAAACTGTAGCCCCCGGACCGCGGATCACTTCAATTCGTTCTATGTCCTCTAGCGGCAGGTCCAAGGTGTCCCACAAGACCCCACCGAAGGTTGGCGTGTACACATTCCGGCCGTCAACCATGACTAAAAGTTCGTTGCTGAATCGTCCGTTAAGGCCGCGGGCACTGATGGCCCAGGTGTTGGCGTTGATCTGCGCCACGTCAACCCCCGGCACCATGCGAAGAAGGTCAGGAATGTTGGTGGCCCCAGAACGCGCAACGTCCGCCGCGGTGATAACAAATACCGCAGCGGCCGTCCGCGACAAGTTCTTTTCCGTCCTGGATACCGAGCTCACCTTGGTATCCATGAGGTCTTCGAGGCTTAGGCTGGTTAAATCCGCAGGCGTTGCCTGCGGCCACGCCGGAAAAGACAAAAGGAGGAGCATTGCTAACTGAGTGAGCAGGACACCCGTATTGACGCGCCGCCCTTGGTTCGAGGGTGGTTCAGATTTGCCATGTGGACTGATGACGCCGATCCGTCTGCCCAAAGAAGTTCTCCTAAGAGTTTGGCCGTGGCGGTACCTCAATTCCAAAGGGCGCGACCACAAGGTTTTTTTGGCAGGCGTGATTCCTGAGCAAGGGACGCCCGGCCATGACCCTGCTGCACATACGGCGAACGGCTTTCGAGGCAATGCGATATCGAGGTGAAATGAATGGTTTGTTGACTTAGCGATCGAAAACTTCATTTGCGGCACACGCTAATTAGCCTACGGCCACGCTTCTCTTAACTATTGTTAACTTCTGCACACATGCCATTACCAAAGTATGCGGGTGGGGCCTAGGGTCCACACGAGGAAACCAGCGCATGCAAATTACCCCAGGTAACCGTTTGATCTAACTGCCAGAACATGGGAGCATCGGTCGCAAGATTTCGGTCGAAGAGTATCCATTGCTAAGATAGCTAAGATCATTGGATGGTCGCGGCCACGATGGTCCGCATGAGTGCTCGTGATAGGCACTTCGGCCGGGAGGATCTGCGCCGTGCGGTTGAGACCATTAGCAGATCATCGGAAGGCAAAATTGACCAGGGGTCCCCGGTACATCCACCGGGCATGAGCGAATCCCCAGATGCGAAGGTTAATTAAGTTGATGAAAATGAATGGTGGGCAGTGCAGGGTTCGAACCTGCGACCTCCTGCTTGTAAGGCAGGCGCTCTAACCAGCTGAGCTAACCGCCCGCGTGGCAGCGGATGTGGCGAGTTTTTTCCGCTTGAGTAGGTGCTTCAGTGTATCAAATGGCTTGCTCTGTCGAAGCCGTTTCGGTCTCTCCAAATTTCCACAGATCGTTGCTTTTAGGTTCGGAATCGATTGTGGTGAGGCGCATCCAAACAGAAAGCGCCACCGCTAGTGCGAGTCCATGCGAAGAACCTGCCTCAGGAATTGTCCTTATTGTGATTGTGCCGAGATTTATGGCCTCTCGTCAGCGACTATCTGGCAGAACCTGTCTTGCATCTTGCTGCTTCGATCGGCAAGATGTGGACGGTGTCACCGCCGTCGCTTTCGGCCGATCTTTCTTCCGGTGATCACGAGGCCGATAAAGGTTCCGGTCGCGATATTTTTATAAGGACTGCTTTATAAATTGTAAACACAGTTTTCTTTGTATCCATTGAGTGGAGATCGCCGCACGATTCGAATCGCGAGGTAAATATGGAAATGCTGGAAACAGTTCTTAAACGTTTTGCAGAGCCGGACGAGATACGAACCTTCGAAAAAGGAAAATTCGAACTTGTTCGTATCGGAGGTATGACCATCGGCCGCGCCACCTACGAACCTGGTTGGAAGTGGTCGCTTCATGTCGGGCCCAGTGTGGGCGCTGCACGCTGCAACGTCGAGCACGTCGGGATGGTGCTCTCCGGCTGTGCCACGGCTGCGATGGAGGATGGAACTATTCACGAACTGCGTGAAGGCACGCTCTTTTACATTCCACCCGGACCGCCCGGTCACGATAGTTGGGTGGTGGGGAATGTGCCCTACGTGTCGCTGCACTTTCTTGGCGCTGAGAAATACGCAGATAAGTAATCCGGGACGTTAGTTTTAATCAGTTGTTATTTGTCGGGTCTGAATTCTCAGTTGGCTTGGCGGGCGGCCCAAACCAGTGCGCTGGTACAATTGTTTCAGGGGGCCCTAAACAAATGGCAGACTTGTCTACGATTGTCGGGCAGTTGAAGGAAGAGCGGGATCGCTTACAGCAGCAGTTGTCAGGATTGAATGCGGCGCTCGCCGCATTTGCCGGAGTTTACACCAACAACAATCGAACTAACCGCGCACCGGCGGCGAGAAGTACACGCCGTCCCATGAGCGCCAAAGGCCGCGCCGCAATCCGTCGCGCTCAAAAAGCGCGCTGGGCAAGAGTTAGAGCGGCCAAGAAATAGGCGTCTGCTTTTGCGGTCTGCAAAAGTTGGATTCGTCTTTCTGCAATCCTTAAGAATGGCCTGCTAGACTGGCGCGGTGCGTCGCCTGATCGTTAACGCGGACGATTTTGGACTTACTTCAGGCGTGAACCGCGCCATTATTCAGGGGCACGAGTGTGGCGTGGTTTCGTCGGCCACGCTCATGGCCAACGGCGGCGCTTTTCAGGAAGCGGCGGATCTGGCGCATACCACTCCCACTCTGGGGGTGGGCTGTCACATTGTTCTGGTGGATGGCACCCCGCTGGTTGACAGCAACCAGGTGCAAAGCTTGCTTGATCCCGGCGGCGTTCACTCCGGTCAACCTCTCTTTCGCCAAGGCATGGGCAAGTTCGGCGCGCACGCTCTGCTGGGACGCCTGGCGGAAGACGAGATTGAAGCGGAAGCCACGGCGCAGATACGCAAGCTGCAAGCCGCCGGCATCGCCGTCACTCATCTTGACTCGCATAAACACACTCACCTTTTCCCGCGGGTACTGCGCCCGCTGTTGAAAGCGGCGAAACGTTGCGACGTAAAGGCGATTCGCAACCCGTTCGAACGAATTCAGGGATCGCAACTGGCCTCGTCCCCGAGCTTATGGAAGCGCTGGACGGAAGTGAGCATTCTGCGCGGCATGGCCAGACAGTTTCGCGATGCTGTACGAGAGTCCGGCATTTCGACTCCTGACGGAACTCTCGCTATCGTCGCCACCGGAGCGCTCAACCAGCGCTTGCTCGAACTCATGATCAAGAAGCTTCCCCAGGGAACCTGGGAACTGGTTTGTCATCCCGGCTACAACGACGCCGATTTGCAGAATATTAATACCCGGCTTCGGGAATCGCGGGAACAGGAGTTGCGAATTCTGACCTCGCAGGCCACGCGGGATTTGCTGGCGGCCAACGGCGTCGAGATTGTTTCGTTCCGCGATTTAACACCTGCCTGATGTTTCGCCGGATGGTCAGAATCTCGAACGATGCACACCTTGGTAACGGCAGGACTCATCCGGCGCCGATTTATGATTAAATGCTAGCGGTTTGTTTACCCGGAACGCTCGGGTTCCGAGATGTCAGATAAACCAACATGGGACTGAAACCAGAACCACGCCTCGACGTAGAGTTGCCCATACGGGTATTCGGCATGGGTGCTGACAAACGGCCATTCTCAAACCAGGCATTGGCCCGGAACATCAGTCATCACGGCGCCAAATTGTCCGGCCTGGAAACCCACTTGCGGCCCGGAGATGTGGTCGGAGTTCAGTTTGGAGACCGGAAAGCGCGCTG
Source organism: Terriglobia bacterium (assembly GCA_963733545.1). Taxonomy (GTDB): domain Bacteria; phylum Acidobacteriota; class Terriglobia; order Terriglobales; family Acidobacteriaceae; genus JAIQFF01. The sequence goes on along the minus strand of CAVTDQ010000005.1, from coordinate 952,927 downwards.
CACGGTGATATGGGTGGTTGACGCCGGTCCGGCGAACAAGATCGCTGTGGGAGTGAATCTGGTCGAAGGCCAGCCCTGTCCCTGGGAAAAGGAGATGCAAGCGACATCTGGAGTTCCGGAAGCTCCTGGTCCAACCGAACCTTGCAGCGACAATCAGAGAAAGTTTCCCCGCCACCGGGTTCCTTTTCCAATCGAAATCCGTGATAAGGATGCAGTCGGCTCGTTCATGAATACAAGATCGGCAGACATCAGCGGACATGGCTGCTACGTTGAGACCATGATGCCTCTGCCTGTAGGCAAAAAGTTGAATATCACCTTCTGGCTGGATTCCGAAAAAATCAATACCACGGCGGTGGTGAGATCGTCGGATGGCGGAGTGGGCATGGGCATAGAGTTCAGCGGCCTGGACCATTCCACGCAGGAACGGCTGCAGCAGCACATCGAAGGCATGGCGGCTGAGTCCGGCCTTCACAAGACACCGACGAAGTAATCCGGTCAGTCGTTTCCCACCCTTTTGTCAACTCGCATCCAAAATATGAATCCGGGCTTTGCGGATACCATCGAATGTGCAGAGTCCGAGCGCTGATCCGGAAGGGACAGGCATGAAAATCGGCATCACTTGCTATCCGACCTACGGAGGCAGCGGGGTGGTCGCAACCGAATTAGGTCTCGAGTTGGCGGAACGGGACCACGAAGTTCACTTCATTACTTATGCCCAGCCCATCCGGCTGAGCGGCCCTCATCCCAACATTCACTATCACGAGGTTGAAGTTTCTCGTTACCCGCTGTTCGAATATCCACCCTATGACCTGGCCTTGGCTTCGCGCATGGCAGAGGTTGCCGAGCTTTACGATCTGGACCTTCTGCATGTTCATTACGCGATTCCACATTCGGTGAGCGCGCTGTTGGCGCGCCAGATGATGGCCGCCAAACCGCGGGGTCGCAAGCTTCCGTTCGTCACCACGCTGCACGGCACTGACATCACTCTGGTCGGGCTGGACCGCTCCTATTTGCCGATCACCCGATTTTCCATCGAGCAGAGCGACGGTGTGACCGCCATCTCACAATATCTGCGGGAACGCACGCTTCGAGAGTTTGATATTCGCAACGAGATTGAGGTGATTTACAACTTCGTAAATTGCGACGTGTATTGCCGGAATGCAGACATCTCCGAGGCCAGGCAGGAATACGCACCGAATGGCGAGCGCCTGCTGGTGCACTTGTCCAATTTTCGCCCGGTGAAGCGGATCACGGATTGCATCGAAGTTTTTGACCGGGTACACAAACAGATGCCTTCAAAGCTGCTCATGATCGGCGATGGTCCGGATCGCTCCCGCGCGGAATGGCTGGCGGTGCAGAAAGGCATCCACAATGACGTTATTTTTTTGGGCAAGCAGGAGCAGGTGCAGGAAAAGCTGACATTGTGTGACATTCTGCTGTTGCCCAGCGAACTGGAGTCGTTCGGGTTGGCGGCACTCGAAGGCATGGCTTGCGAGGTGGTGCCGATCGCGACTCGCGTCGGCGGCATTCCGGAGTTGATCGAGCATGGCAAGAGCGGTTACCTGGCTGAAGTTGGCGATGTGGAGTCCATGGCCCGGCACGCCATCGAATTGCTCGGCAATGAATCAGCATTGCGGGAAATGGCTAAAGCCAGCCGGGCGGTTGCGCAAACCCGTTTCTGCGCCAGCCGCATCATTCCGCAATACGAAGAGTTTTACCGGCGGGTGCTCGAACGAGCTTCGTAGAATGCTTCGGGAATCGCGCCCGATCCCTGGAGAACCGGTAACCGCAGTCTGACCAGGGTTCCCTTCCCTTCACGGCTGTCAATGCTCATGCGCGCAGTGTCGCCATAGAGAACTTTCAGCCGTTCCGCAACGTTGGCCATTCCAATTCCGTTTCCAGTGGCCCCATCAGCTCGCTCTGTCGATGTAACCGATGCCATTCCCACCCCGTCATCTTCGACTTCGATGATCAAATGCGAGTCGGTAAGCCGGCTGCGAAGGTAAATGCTGCCGCCTTCGATCTTCGACGATAAACCATGTTTGATTGAGTTCTCCACCAGAGGCTGCAACAACATGCTGGGGACCATGGTGTCGAGCGACGAAGTTTCGAGTTCCTTCACCACTCGCAGTTTGTCCCGGCCAAAGCGGACGACTTCAATATCGAGATAGTTGTCAATAAATTCCAGCTCTTCGCTCAACGGGACAAATGCGTCGGTGGTGTTGAGCAGGCGGCGCAGAATATTGGCAAGTTTGATAATCAACTGGCGTGCAGTATCGGGATCGAAGCGCACCAACGAGGACACGGAATTGAGCGTATTAAAAAGAAAATGAGGATTGATCTGATTTTGCAGCGCCTCCATGCGAGAGTGCAGCAGCAGGCGTTCCTGCTCCTCCAGCTTGATCTGGATACGAACGCTGTTCCATATTTTCAGTTCGGTTCCGATCACGATGACCGACGACGCATAGATCAGAAGTTCAACCCACCAGGTCGGGCTTTCCAGACTGAAGGTGGCACGCGGCACCATCCGGGAGAGCTCAGTCTGGACAAATCGCAATCCCACGATGGTGACGAAAAACATGGTCTGCCATTCGAAGGGGTGAGGTTTTGGGAGATTGCGCCGGATCCAGCGATAGATACTCAGATCCACTCCGGGAGAAAACGACCAGATATCTTCGCGATTGGGAGCGAAATTGCGCAACTGGCCGGCTACAAAACCGCAGAGCACGTTGAATGGCAGCGTCGCCCACTGCCCGTGCCAGAAAGCAGGGAGCGCCAGAAGAACTCCGCCCAATACCCCAGTCAGCCGCCCGCCAATCACGCCCAGAAGCATGGTGGTTTCAAAAGACAAATCGCCGGCAAGAAAGCTCTTGGCACTGAAGCGAATCCACACTCCCAGAGCGAGAGGAAATCCGATCCACAGCACCAGGTAAATTCTCTGCTTCCAGTTGCGCTCATCGCGGAACAACAAAGATTTGAATTCAACCGAGCGCCCCAGAATGCTGGCGGCGGAGGCAGCTACGCCCACCTTGATAAGCAGGTTGATGAGGATGAGGCGCTGTTCCATGGTTTCAAGAACCCGGCTGAGGGAAATGTAGCACGGCAACAACGAATTGGCTTTGCGGGAGGACTGAGGTAATGGGGTCCTCGGCTCCCCTTTCCTTGGCGAAGCGGAGCCGAAGTTGGGGATGACGGCTGGCCGGAACAGGATGATTCTGGCCTCAATACGGACCGATGATTCCTCCGATTTGCCGCGATGCCGGCGGCTTCGCGATTTTTTTCCGAGCTTCGATGACGTCCAGATATTTCAAACCGGATCCGGTGTTGAAAAGCACCACATTGTCTTCGGCGGTAAAGAATCCGCTCACTCGCAATTTGCGGTACGCCGCGAGCGAGGCGGCACCTTCGGGGGCGGCAAAGACTCCCTCGGTTCGCGCCCAGTGCCGGAAGGCATCCATTATTTCGCCATCGGATACGGCCAAGGCGATCCCCTGGCTCTTTCTCAAAATTTCAAGAATCAGATAGTCGCCGTAGGCTTTAGGAACACGAAGTCCAGCCGCTAAAGTAGATGCGTTGGGCCAGAACTCGGTTGAAGTTTTACCCTCATCCCAGGCTTTAACAATTGGAGCGCAACCATCGGATTGGACAGCCACCATCTTCGGGCGCTCCGACCCAATCCAGCCCAAGGTTTCCATTTCGTCAAAAGCCTTCCACATGCCGAGCAGGCCTACCCCTCCGCCGGTGGGATAAATGATCCCCTGGGGCAGGGTCCAGCCCAACTGCTCAGCCACTTCGTAGCCCATGGTCTTTTTTCCTTCCACACGAAAAGGCTCCTTGAGCGTGGAAACGTCGAACCATCCTTCTTTCTCCCTGCCCTCCGCGACCATGCGGGCACAGTCGCTGATCAACCCCTCCACCAGAGTGACGTGGGCGCCGTAGCTTTCGCACTCGACACGGTTCGCCAGGGGAACATCTCTGGGCATGAAGATGTTGGCCTCCAATCCCGCAGCGGCGGCATAAGCAGCCAGGGCGCTGGCCGCGTTTCCTGCGGACGGAGCCGCCAGCTTCTTAAGTCCGTAGGCCTTCGCCATGGTGACAGCGACCGACATGCCCCGCGCTTTGAACGAACCCGTCGGGTTCAGGCCTTCGTCTTTGATGAAAGCGGTGGCAAACTCCCGGCTTCGCAGCATAGGCGTAAAGCCTTCACCCAAGGTGACCGGAGGGGCCTGCGGTAGCACCTCGGCGTATCGCCATAGCGAAGCTTCCCGGCCTTTTAAGGCATCGCGGTTGAAGTTTTGCTTTAAGTTTTGCAGGTCATACCGAACATAGAGCACGCCACCGTCATCGGGGCATATTGATTGAGGTTGGTCAGCGCCAATTTGTGCACCACATTTGGTGCACTCTAGATAGGAGATGGAAAACACTTTTTGAAGTTTAGCACTGTGGACTTTTCGAGATTGGAGATTTCAAAAGCTTGTGTTTTAAAAACCAGTTCTTAGTTCTTAGTTCGCGGTTCTCAGTCAGGCGGGGATGCGCTTGAGCAAGATGTTGGCTTTGCGGAACCAGGGGCGTTCGCGGCGACGCAAATATCCAGGCATGGACGGCCTTTTGGCCAGGATCTGATTGGCCCATGCCCGAGCTTCAACGTTGCGCTGCTGTGAGGCCAGGAAGCTGGCGTAGTTGTAGTAAGTTTCTGACGAAGTCGAAATCTTGGTCACTTGCTGAAACATCGCCTCGGCTTTCTGAGGTTGACCGAGGTTGGCGTAGGCGTGCGCCAAAAGACCTGCGGCACGATGGAAGTCGTATCCCGGATCGCCTTCGACCACCCGTTGCAGATCAGGCAGCGCCGCTTCAAAATCGCTCATCTGGATGGCGGCCACGCCGCGCCGGTAAAACGGGTCGGGAGAGTCCGTGCGCGATGAAATCGCTTTGTCGTAGGCCTGTCTCGCTTTTGCGAAGTGCTCTTCTTCTAGGTAAAGCTCGCCCAGTTCCTCGTAGTTTCCCGCTGAGGGATTGTCGATGACCGCAGCCTCAAGGTCGCGGATGCGCTTGCGTCGAGGGAATGTTTTAAAAGACTGCCGCAACAACCCGGCATCCGGAATGGCTTCTACCGCGATATACACCAAAGCGCCAAGCCAGCCGCCAATCAGGATGATCCATAGCCAAAAGGTATCCGGACGACGCCGGATGAAGTGAATAATCGCGAACGCCTGCAACAGGATGCCCCACCACGAAAACGCGAAAAAGAGTAGCGATCCCATGCGTAGGGCAGCAGTATATACGGCGTCCCAGGGGAGCCGGTGGATGGTAAAATCGGTTCAGTGAAGCCCCCCGTCCGTCTGATCGGTGTCGATATTGACGGCACTCTCCTGAATCCTGAATTTCAGATTTCTTCGGCTGATATGGCCGCCCTGCGTCGCGCCCATTCGGAGGGCGTAGAGGTCATAGTGGTAACCGGCCGGCGGCATGCGTTTGCGCTGCCGATCGTTCAGCAGCTCGGATTCGACGCCTGGATCATCAGCTCAAACGGCGCAATCACCCGTTCTCTCGCCGGCGAGACCTTTCATCGTGATTTGATGCCCGCTGCCACCTGTCTCAGGCTCTGCTCTCACATGCTGAAATTTCGCGGCAACACCGTCCTGACCTTTGACACCGAAACCAAAGGCGCGATCGTGCTGGAGCATATGAACGAGTTGAATTCAAGCATCCAGCGCTGGCTGGAAAAAAACCTGCAGTACATCGATTTCGTGATTCCAATCGAAAATTCGCTGACCAGCGACCCGGTTCAAGCCATGTTTTGCGGCCCGATATCCCTTATGCAGAAAGCCCTGACCGCCCTCGCAGCCAGCCCGGTGGAAAAGGACATCACCGTCTTGCGGACCGAGTACGAAGTCCGCGACCTCTCCATCGTGGATGTGCTGACTCAGGGTTGTTCCAAGGGGCACGCGCTGGAACGATGGGCCGGTTACCGGGGCATCCCTCGCGAAGAGGTCATGGCCATTGGTGACAACCATAACGACATAGAAATGCTTGCCTTCGCGGGAGTGCCATTTATCATGGGAAATGCGGCTGAAGATTTGCATCGTGACGGCTGGACGATCACCTTGCCGAACGATCAAAGCGGTGTAGCCGCCGCCATCAAACAAGTGTTGGGATAGAGTTTTTAGCGCGTAGCGGACGACTGCATGGGCTCACTTAAAAAGATTGGGATCTGGTTTGGGCTGATGGCCTTTGCCCTGCCCGCGCTGGCCACCGATCTGGCCATCCTGCATAACGGATTTTCCATACCGCATGAACGGCGGGAAACCGTGGGATCGGTGACCCGTTTGTATCTGGGATCCGATAAGGGGTTTGTTGACATCGCTACCAGCCAGATCGAACGATTTGAAAAGGATTTATCGCCGGCCGTTGTCCCCAGCGTCGCCGGGACAATCGCGCCGGCATTAGTGGCAAAGCCACAGGGTCACAGCACGGTAGAGACTAAATCCCAGAACATCAACGAAGTGATCAACGCGATCAGCGACCGCCACCATCTCGACCCGGACTTCGTCAGCAGCGTGATTCATGCGGAGAGTGGATTCAATCCGCGCGCTGTTTCTCCGAAGGGCGCCCGGGGACTGATGCAGCTGATGCCGGGAACGGCGTCAAAACTAGGTGTTTCCAATTCTTTTGACCCACAATCCAATGTCGAAGGCGGCACGCGTTATCTGAGCGAATTGCTGCAGCGCTACAACTACGATGTGGCTAAAGCGCTTGCCGCGTACAACGCGGGACCGCAGCGGGTTCAGCAGTATGGCGGTGTTCCTCCTTATTACGAGACTCGCACTTATGTCGCTCGCATCGTTCGCGACTACAACCGCAAAAAACTCGCGCAACAGAAAGCGGCAGCCATAGCGGCTAAAAATACTGGGACTTCCAAAAAGAAAGCTTCATCTCCAACCGCAGTGGCGAAACAAACAGCGGCACTTCCTGCCAGTCCTTCCCAAGTTTCCCGCTAATTCACCGATCACTGGATAGTATTTCGCACCCAGCCGCGCGGGATGCTGCGTTGACCAGCGTCCATCTGTCATTTACCTTTGCAGCAGTTAATAGGGGTCAGCCCGGATCGTTAGCTCTCCGGGTGTTGCTGTGCTCGGCGCCGTGCCTGCGTTCAGATTTTCACTCCAAAATGAACAGAAAACGTATTCTCTTATACGGGTTGGCGCTGGCTGTTTTTGCGCTGCTGGTTTACATGCAATTCCGAACCTGGCGAAACTTCGATTGGGAAACCTTCTGGAGCGAAAGCAGGAACCTGGGCAAACCTCCCCATATCTACCATCTGTTGCACGCGGTGGCCCTCATCTACATCGCATATGCCATGCGCGCCTTGCGGTGGAAGATTTTTCTACGACCCGTGCGTCCCAAGGCTTCCGCGTGGAGCCTTATCTCGCCGACCCTGGTGGGTTTTACCGGTCTGGCCCTGCTCGGACGTCCCGGAGAACTGATCCGGCCATACCTGATCGCCCGCCGTGAGAACCTTACGTTTTCTTCACAACTGGCGGTGTGGGCGGTGGAGCGCATCTTCGACATTGGAGCTTTCACAATCCTGTTGGTGTTGGCTGCGTTTCTGGCGACGGCACCCAAGAGATTGGCGTATCACCGAAGTTTCCAGGAAGCCGGGTTAGTTTTTCTGGCGTTGTCGGCGGGCTTGACCATCGGCGCGATTGTGGTCAGCAGGGTGGGTGAGAAGCTGGCCAACTGGGTCGAAAAGCGGTTCGCGCATGTGGCGTCGAATCTGGGCCTGCGCGTGGCTACCCGTATTCGCGAGTTTCGTGGCGGCCTCAACACAATCCACGATGCTTGGTCTTTTGTGATGCTGATTGTGGTTTCCATCGTGATGTGGGCGACCATCGCGGTCGCGTACAAGGAAGTGACGCACTCCTATCACGCGGAGGAGTTGGAGATTCCGCAAAGCCAGGTTCTACTCTTGATGGGATCCAGCATGGTGGGTTCGGTCATCCAGCTTCCCGGGGTTGGCGGGGGATCGCAACTTGCCACGATCGCGGCGCTGGAACACATCTTCGATGTACCCAAAGAGCTCGCTGCGAGTTGCGGCATCATGCTATGGCTGGTCACGTTTGTGGCGGTGATCCCGACCGGCCTGCTGCTCGCCCACCAAGAGCGGCTTTCGCTGCGCGCGCTCTCAGAAGAGAGCCATCAAAAAGAAAAAGCCGAAGTGGTAACGCCTCCAGCAGGATGATGACCTCGGGCGTCGGACGTCGGAGTTCGGGAGTCAGACCTCGAGCTTCTCTCCTGACTCCATGTTTTCTTGCCGAAGCTGGTCAATACTTCAAAAAGGACTTCAACCGGCGCCGAAGTCGAAGTCCGGGGTCCGAGGTCTGACGCCCGAGGTCTGAAGTCCGACGTCCGCCCCCTGTTACAATGAAAACGAAAACTCCCGTCTGACATGAAGTGTCCTTTCTGTGGCTTTGAAAATGACAAAGTGGTGGATTCGCGCGAGAGTAAGGAAGCCGATTCCATACGCCGCCGGCGCGAATGTCTGAAGTGCGGCAAGCGCTTCACCACCTACGAGCGAATTGACGAAATTCCGTACATGGTGGTCAAGAAGGACGGCCGCCGCGAGAAATTTGACCGGCAGAAGGTACTAAACGGCTTGTTGCGGGCGTGCGAAAAGCGCCCCGTGCCCATCAGCCGTCTGGAACAGATTGTGAATGAGGCAGAAGGCTTCGTCATCGAGTCGGCGGAGCGCGAGCGCAAGACCAGCGAAGTTGGAGAGTTGATCATGAACCGGCTGCGCCGCTACGACAAAGTGGCGTACGTGCGCTTTGCCTCGGTCTATTTGGACTTCAAAGACGTACAGGAGTTCATGGCCGAGTTAAAAGACTTGTTGAAGACCAAGGAACTGCCTGACGTTCGCAGCAAGGGTGCAGTAAAAAATTAAAGGTCTGTTTGGTTCGTTGGTTGAGTGGTTGTGTGGTCGCGGGCGACTCGCCCGCGGCATTTGACTTTGACCTCGACTGCCTCGCGGGCGGGCCCGCGACCGCACAAGCAGGCCCTCGAGACGCGGGCGCTACGAAATCGATATGGCTTACAAGATCACACTCATTCCCGGCGATGGCATCGGACCTGAAGTTACCCAGGCTACAGTGCGGATTCTGGAAGCTACCGGGGTGAAGTTCGATTGGGAAATTTTTCAGGCGGGCGCCGAAGCCTTCGCCAAGTACCACGAATACATTCCCAAAGAACTGGTCGAATCAATCGAGCGCACCCGGGTTGGTCTCAAGGGACCCGTAACTACCCCCGTGGGCGAGGGGTTTTCCAGCATCAACGTCGCCTTGCGCAAGAAATTTGAGCTCTACGCCAACTTCCGCCCCATACGGAATCTGCCGCACATTCCCACCCGGTATCCGGGGGTGGATTTGATTATCGTGCGGGAGAATACAGAGAGTCTGTATTCTGGAATCGAGCACGAAGTAGTGCCGGGAGTGGTTGAGAGCCTGAAGATCATTACCGAGAAGGCATCTACGCGCATCGCGCGCTTTGCTTTTGAATATTCCCGTAAAAACCAGCGCAAAAAAATTCATGCCATCCACAAAGCCAACATCATGAAGCTGTCGGATGGCCTGTTCCTTCGTTGCTGCCGCGATATCGCGAAAGGCTATCCGGAAATCACCTACGGCGAGCACATCGTGGACAACACCTGCATGCAACTGGTGATGAATCCGTATCAGTACGATGTGCTGGTGATGGAAAATCTCTACGGAGACATTATTTCCGACCTGTGCGCCGCCTTCGTCGGCGGCCTGGGATTCGTGCCCAGCGCCAACCTGGGCGACAGTTGCGCGATTTTCGAGGCAGTGCACGGGTCCGCGCCCGACATCGCTGGCAAGGACATGGCCAATCCGACTGCGGTCATCCGTTCCGCGCAGCTAATGCTCCGTCATCTGGGCGAACACCATGCCGCCGACAAAATTCACGACGGACTGGAGAAGGTTTATCGGACCAAGGACAAGCTCACGCGCGACGTGGGGGGTAAAGCCGGAACCTCGGAGTTTGCCGATGCCATTATTCAGTTCATGGAAACCAGCACTGACGTTCCCACCCAGGCCGAATCTTCGCACGCCTAATAGCGAGGCAACAGCTTCACGCTCGCGCCGAGCGGGACGGCTGCTGTTGCTACTCGCAACGCTCAGCGTTGGACTGTCGGGTCACGCGCAGAATCTCAAGGTCACTCTGCTGGGCACAGGCGCTCCTCGCCCGACGATGGACCGCTTTGGCCCCAGCATCCTGGTTGAAGCGGGAAAAGAAAAATTGCTGTTTGACTGCGGCCGGGGCGCGACCCAGCGTCTTTTTCAGCTAAAAGTGCCTTTCGGAGACGTCACTTCCCTGTTTCTGACTCACCTTCATTCCGATCACATCGTCGGAATTCCCGACTTGTATTTAACCGGCTGGATTATGAGGAGAGATACGCCTCTTCGGGTCTGGGGCCCGGCGGGTACCGCCGACATGATGTCGCATCTGCAGGAGGCTTACCAGTTCGATATTCATATCCGGCGCGACGTGGATGAGAAACTTCCCCCGCAGGGCGCAATCGTCATCGCCAAAGATGTCGAGCAAGGGGTTGTCTACCAAAATGGCGAGTTGAAAGTCACAGCTTTTAATGTAGACCACTCTCCCGTCAAACCAGCTTTCGGGTACCGCGTCGATTACGCGGGACACTCCGTGGTGCTTTCCGGCGATACCAGGTACAGCGAGAATCTGATTCAGTTCTCTCAGAGTGCGGACTTGCTGATCCACGAGGTGCTGGATCCGGAAGCCTATTTTGCCAGCGACCAGTTCTTCAACCCGGAGCAAAAGCAGAAGGTGGTCAACCATCACACAACTCCGGAACAGGCGGGAAAGATTTTCAGCCAGGTGAAACCCAAGCTGGCCGTCTATTCTCATATCGTCCCCTTTAACGCTCCAGATCTGTTGGCTCACACCAGAAGAACTTATTCCGGACCCTTGGAGGTGGGCGAAGATCTGATGAGCATCGACATCGGCGACAAGATAGAAGTCCATCGAACCACGAAATAGCGCGATGGTTGCAACTCTTCGTTGACGCGGCCCACAGATTTTGAGTAACATCCTCCTTCTTCAAGGAACCCCGGGGGATGGCAAACCCAACACGGCGAGTAGGAGTGGTTCTCTTTCAGCTCGGCGGCCCCGACACGCCCCAGGCGATTGAACCCTTTCTTTTTAATCTTTTTTGCGATCCCGACATTATCGACTTCCCTTTTGCCCGTATTGGACGCAAGCCTCTGGCCAAACTGATTTCGACGACTCGAGCCAAAAAAGTTCAGCACCATTATTCGGCGATCGGCGGGGCCTCACCCATCCGGCGATTCACTGAGCGGCAGGCGGATGCGCTTCAGGAGAGGTTGCGAATCGAAGGTGTGGATGCGCAATGCTTCGTGGCCATGCGCTACTGGCATCCGTTCACAGCCGAGGCAGTAGAGAAGTTGCGGGCAGCGAGTTGCGACGAGGTCGTGCTCCTGCCTCTTTATCCGCAGTATTCCAGTACGACGACCGGGAGCAGCCTCAACGAATGGCGCCGTTTTTATCACGATGCCCTTCCGGTTCGCACGGTCGAGACGTTCTACCGTCATCCTTTATATTTGGACGCGGTAGTTGAGAAAGTGGATGAAGCGCTTTCGAGATTCCCAGCATCGGGTTGCCCCGAAATCGTGTTCAGCGCTCACAGCGTGCCCGTGGCGGTCATCGACAAGGGCGATCCCTACCAGCGTCACATTCGAGAAACTGTCGAGTTGGTGATGGAACGTGGTGGATGGCGTAACCGCCATCGGCTTTGTTACCAGAGCAAGGTCGGGGCCAGCAAATGGCTGCAGCCGTCTCTGCACCGTGCCATCCGCGATCTCGCCGAGGAAAAGATTCGTGAAGTCTGCGTCGTGCCGATTGCCTTTGTATCCGACCATGTGGAGACTTTGGGAGAGATCGATCACGAGGCGCGCGAGGAAGCTGCCGCGCTGGGAATACAACAGTTTGAGATGAGTCGCGGTCTGAATGATTCACCTACGTTCATTGCAGCGCTTGCCGACCTGGTCTTAAACGCGGCCGGCGTCGGTGGACTGGATCGGGCGGGGGACGCGGAAACTTTGGTTGCGGCGGATTGAACCAAGTGATATCGCAGCTTATATAAATTGAGTTCACAGTCATCGAGTTCAGCTTCAGCAGGTTTGTGATCACCCGGTCGTGATCATCAAGGAGTGCAGGAACGGATGGCAGACGAGTCCAAAGCCGGAATCCTCGGGCGCTTACCGCCCTTGCCTCGACCAGCCCTCAACAACTCCGTCATCGGGATGGAGCAGGCCTATCGTCAACGAAAAGGATTGACCTTGCTCACCGACGCCGAAATTGAGGCGCTGAGAGCGGGTCAGCCCATGCCGTGGGAAGAAGGCGGCAGCGGCGTGTCGGAAGCGTCGGCCCCAACTGCTGCTCCTCCTAGCGCTCCCGTTGCTCCCGTGGCGACCCCGGCGGCACCGAGCGCTGCTCCCTCCGCTGCGGCCGGGGGCATCAGCGAAGAAGTCGCCAAGTGGGTTGCGCAAGGAAACAAATGGAGCAAGTCCACGATCGCGGCCGAACAGGCGCGGCGCGGTCGCAAAGGCCTGCCACCCCTGAACAACGCTGAGATGTCGGCTCTGCTTGGTGAACCGGTCGAAGCGAGCGCGCCTGCTGCAACAGCGCCAACGGCAGCGCCGGTGACGGCTGCACCGCCGGCGAAGACGAGCGGTCCGATCAGCGCGGAAGTCGCCAAATGGGTGGCTGAAGGAAAAAAGTGGAGCAAGTCGACGATCGCCGCCGAGCAGGCACGACGCGGACGCAAAAGTTTGCCGGCGCTGACGGATTCAGAAGTTGCCGCTCTTCTCGGTGAACCGGCGGCCGCGGAGGCACCTGCTGCCGCCCCGGTGGCTGCGGCGGTGGCCAGACCAGCCGCGGCGGCGGCTCGGCCAGCGGCAGGTCCGCCATCAGCTGCGGCGACCGTGGGACGCGGCGAAGGGTCAAACACTTACGTTGGCACCCCAGCAGTGGGGACTTCAAGAGCAGCTGCTTCGGCGGGTGTGGCTTCAGTCGGACCCGACGACAGTGAGATCAGCCAGGGTCGCCGGCGATTTGCCTGGGCTGCATTCGCGGCGTTCATGACCGCATGGTTTATCGCCTTCTTCCGTTTCTTTCTGCCGCGCACGCTTTTCGAGCCGGCCACGTCGTTCAAGATCGGTTACCCCGCCGACTTCGGTTTGGGCGTGGATACAAAGTTCCAGCAAAAGTTCCGCATCTGGGTGGATCGCACGCCGGACCGAATTTTCGTGATCTACGCGCGCTGTACTCATCTCGGCTGCACTCCCGACTGGAAGCCGGCTGAGAACAAATTCAAATGCCCCTGCCATGGCAGTGGATACGACAGCGAAGGCGTGAACTTCGAAGGGCCGGCGCCGCGGCCGATGGATCGAGCCAACGTTTCGATCGCGCCCGACGGGCAAATTCTGGTCGATGTCTCGAAGCTTTACCAGTGGCCCAAGGGACAACCCAGCGCGTTCAATGATCCGGGAGCGTTTTTGCCGACTTAGAAATTTGTTGAGCTGCGATCGGTCTGGATGCTCAAAGACCGGACCCGACAAGAGATGAGACGAGGTTTCAATGCCTGAAGAGAACGGAAACGGCAACAACGGCAAGCGAGTCGGTTTGCTGGAGCGGGTAAAGGCTGGCGTCAAGGAAGACGTGCAGTCGCTGAAGACCGACATGCCGGCGAAGGCCAAGGAGCAGATCGAGGGCCTCAAAGATCCAACCAAGACCCAGGTCTACACTTCGATCTTCCGCCACAAGCACGATGACACGCCCCGCAACCGGGCCCTGGGTGTCCTATCCAATGTGTTTCTGCATCTGCACCCGGCGAAGATCAACCGTGATGCGGTGCGCTATAGCTACACCTGGGGTATGGGCGGTATTACGTTCTATTTGTTTATCGTGCTGACTCTGACCGGGGTGATGCTGATGTTTTATTACCATCCCAGCAAGGTCCAGGCATTTCGCGACGTCCTGTATCTCGAACACGACGTGCCCTTCGGCAAGCTCTTGCGCAACATGCATCGCTGGGCTGCTCACTTGATGGTCATCGCGGTCTGGCTACATATGTTCCGCGTTTTTCTAACCGGCTCTTATAAAAAGCCCCGCGAGTTCAACTGGAACATCGGCGTGTTGCTGCTGGTATTCACGTTGTTGCTTTCGTTCACCGGTTACCTGTTGCCGGACGATCAGCTCGGATTCTGGGCGGTCACAGTAGGGACCAACATGGCACGCGCCACGCCGGGGCTGGGCAACGAAGGTCCTTTTGGACACATGCTGGGGATGACGCCGTATAACGACGTTCGTTTCGGACTGCTGGGTGGTTCGATCGTGGACGCTAATGCGCTTTTGCGGTCATATATCTGGCATTGCATCGGAATTCCGATTGTGGCTTCGGTGCTGATGATTGTGCACTTCTGGCGGGTACGCAAGGATGGCGGAATTTCGGGACCTGCGGCCGTGATGCTAGCGTCGGAAGTAAAAGAGCCGAAGAAATAAGGTTCTTGTGGCGCCGGAATCTTGCCGGCTGGCTCCGAGGGCGTCTCGCCCCCGACGCTGGGCGGAATGCCCACCGGACAGCCGCCGGGACGGCGGCGCTACAAATTTGGAGCGACTATGGATTGGCGACAGCTTTGGGAGATATGTTCGGCGCCTGACAATGTGCCCATCGTGGGGCTGATTCCGCTGCTCATCTTTTACATGTATCTGGCATGGAAGCAGGCCAAGGCCAACGATGAGCTCATTGGCGAACTGGAAACCAATCCCGCCATGGCCAAAACTCATCATCGCAAGAGCTGGCCCTTCCGGCCGGGCTGGCAGAAGGAAATCCATGTCTGGCCTTTTCTTCTGCGCATAGAATTTCTTGCCGCCATGATCGTCACCATCATTCTGATGGTGTGGTCGATCACATTAAGCGCGCCGCTGGAAGAGCCGGCGAATCCGAACCTGACCATGAATCCGGCCAAGGCTCCGTGGTATTTTCTCGGCCTGCAGGAAATGCTGGTGTACTTCGATCCATGGATCGCTGGCGTGGTCATGCCCACGCTGATCATTGTCGGTCTGATGGTCATTCCCTACATCGACACGAATCCCCTGGGCAGCGGCTATTACACCTGGAAGCAGCGAAAATTTTCCATCAGCACATTTCTGTTTGGCTTCATCATTCTCTGGATCGCGATGATCATCATTGGAACGTTCATCCGCGGACCCGGATGGCAGTGGTTCTGGCCGGGACAAACATGGGACCACAATCGTCTTATTTATGAAGTGAACCGCGACTTGCCGGATTTGTTTGGAATTACGTCGAACCTGGCGAAGGCGATTTTCGGCGGCATTGTGGTAGTCGGCTTTTATGTAGTGGGTGGGTTGGGCATGCACGCCTTCTTCCGCCGTTACAACCCGAAAGATTACAAGCGCATGAGCTTGATGCAGTATTCGATCATGCTGTTTTTCGTACTCAGCATGGTAGCTCTGCCGGCAAAAATGCTTCTGCGTCTGGCGTTCAATATCAAGTATGTGTGGATCACACCGTGGTTTAACGTTTAGAAGCGGTCGTTGGTCGTTGGCCTTTGGTCGGCCAACATCAAACGCGTTTGCTCGCGCCAAAGGCCAAGGACCAACGACGGTTTGGAGGATCTGAGTGCCACCTGTCCCCGAGAAGGACCCGATTGTAAGCAAGTCTTACGCGGCGTACTACGTCGTCGCCATGTTGATCCTCATGGTGACGCTGTTCTGGGCCCTTTGGGACGAGTCTTTCGGACAGCGTCCGTGGAAGGCATTGCAACACGAGTGGAAGAGCCGCTACACCACCTTCCTGAACAGCACGAAATCGAGGTCGTCACAGTCAGTAAAAGAAGTTCAGCAAAATCCGCAGTACCAGCAACTGGAACAGAATTATAAGGACGCTTCTGAGACCGCCAAGGCTCGCCGGGACGAACTCCAAAAGCAAATCACCGATCTGAGCGCGAAGATTCTGGCGGTACAAAATGTTTTTACCGACCGCCGCGCTTACGTGAATGCGCTTACCTACCAGCTTGAAACCAGCACCAGCGCTTCCGCGAAGAAGAGCAAGCAAGAGGATATCGACGACTACAAAAAGAAGAAGGCTACCGTCGAATTCCCCGACGGCCACAAGCAGCAATACGACTTCCATGAACTGGAAGAAACCTACAACTCGCTCAAGGACCAGCGCACCAAGGTAAGCGCCGAGTTGGGCGATGTATTGAAGCCGGTCACCGAAGCCGGCAACAAGATGTCGACATTCGTCTCCGACCACATGGTCGATCTCACTCCCACCCAGATTGACGGATTAAAGAAGAAGACGGAAGAGTGGGATCCGAAGATTGTTCAGATCAATGTGGCGGAAGCGAATGTTGTAGACCGCTGCGAGTCCTGCCACATGAACGCCCGCGAACCGCTGCGCATTACCTCCGCGGTCATGACACCCAAGGGTGACAAGAAGCCGGACGAATACGCGCGCGCGTTTACCAGCCATCCCGAACCGGAATTGCTGAAGACGCATGATCCCGACAAGTTTGGCTGCTCTCCCTGCCACCAGGGCAATGGCCGCGCGACTACCAGCATCGAGAAGGCGCATGGCAACTACGAGCACTGGCTGTGGCCGCTGTTTCCCAAGCAGAATGCTGAAGCAGGGTGCCAGACCTGCCACGCCGCCGACATGCAACTCGCGGTCGGAGACGTAGGCGCACATATCTCGAACGGCAAATTTCTTTTCCGGCAGCGCGGCTGCATGGGCTGCCATCGTTACGAAGGCTACGACAAGGAACCTGAAGATCTGACTTCGATTGCTCAGCAGATGAAGTTGTTCGAGCAACAAAAGATCGACAACGCGAAAACGTCGGCGGACCTGATGAAACAGGCCGACTCCGCTTCGAACAACGAAGAAGCGAACCGGTTCAATCAGCAGGCCGTAGCGCTTCGGGTTTCAAACAGCAAGATTGACGGCAGCATCCAGCAGTTGGATTTTCAAACACACAGCCTGATGCAGGACATGAAAAAGATCGGGCCGAACCTTAAAGACGTCCGGCTCAAGCTAAACCGCGACTGGATTCCAGTCTGGCTGAAGAAGCCCACCGATTTCCGGCCCACCACCAAGATGCCGAATTTCCGGTTGACCGATCATCAGATTCAAACCATCTCGGCATATCTGTGGCAGACCGGCTTTACCGACAATTTGCCGAAGCAAAAAGCGGGTAACGCCGAGCACGGCCAGCAACTGCTTGAAACTCGTGGATGCCTGGCCTGCCACTCCGTTGGAGAAGGCGATGCACTGCAAGGCGGAACATTCTCGGCCAATCTGACCCGCGTAGGCGAAAAAGATAACTACGATTATCTGGTCCGCTGGATTCACAACGCGCGCGAGCGCACCCGGCCTTACTGTCCTTACGAGAAGAAAGACATTGGTCCCGAGGACTACGCCAAGAAGGGTCTGCCTTATCAATTTGATTTGCAGCACAGCCAGTGCCCGAACGACGGACATGAACTGCAGGTGCAGAACATGACCGTCATGCCCAGCCTTCGCCTGACTCCTGAAGATGCGCAGGACATCGCGACCTATCTCATGGGCCAGAAGAAGCAAGAGCCTTCAGCCTATGCCCAGGCTTCCTATATGGAAGATCCGCAGTTGAAGGACGAAGGCAAGAAGTGGATACGGCACTTCGGATGCGCGGGCTGCCACGAAATCTCGGGCTTTGAGGATGAAGGCCGCATCGGTACTGAGCTCACCTACGAAGGCAGCAAGCCCATCGAGCGCCTGGATTTCGCCTTGTTCACGGAAATTTCGCAGCGTGGCGGCAAGAAATCCGAACCAATCACCGATCCGGAAGACCTGGCGCGCCTGCCCGAAGGGCCGGCCAGGGAGCCGTGGTACGACCACAAGGGTTTCTTCGAGCACAAACTGGCAGAGCCCAACGTCTACGACAAAGGCAAAGTCAAGTCGGAGACGGAAGTGCTCCGCATGCCGAATGTTCATCTTTCGAAGCTGGAGATTCAGGACCTCACTACGTTCCTGATGGGCAGCGAAGAGAGTTCCCTGCCACCGGGATATCAGTACAAGCCTGGAGACGCCCGGCGTGACATTCAGGAAGGCTGGTGGATCGTCAGGAAGTACAACTGCGTAGGTTGCCACCAGTTCACACCCGAACAAAGCACGATTCTGATGGGCATGAAGCACTATCAGGATATTCAGGAACAGTTGCCGCCGAAGCTGCTGACGGAAGGGGCGCGGGTCGATCCCGAGTGGCTGCGGAAGTTCCTTTCGAATCCATCGCTGAGTACGAGCGACACGAACCGCAACGGTGTGCGTCCTTATCTGCAGGTACGCATGCCTACGTTCTCGTTCTCTGACAATGAGCTGCGCAAACTGGTGCGCTTCTTCCAGGCAATGTCGCAGCAGCCCATGCCTTACATTCCGGAGCAAGTGCCGACGCTGAGCACTAAAGAAAATGACATGGCGCGAAGCTTGTTCTCGAGTACGGCAGCGCCCTGTCTGAAATGCCATGCCACCGGCGATCCTCAGCATGACAAGATCGCCACCGCACCCAACTTCCTGCTGGCCAAAGAGCGTCTGAAGCCGGACTGGGCGGAACGATGGATTCTGGATCCGCAGGCGATCAGTCCAGGAACGTCAATGCCATCGGGACTATTCAAGCGGGAGAACAATCACTGGGTGTTTTCAGGACCGACGCCGCCTTCGTTCCAGGGTTACGATCAGGACCACAGCAAGCTGCTGATCGATTACATCATGCAGCTGTCGCCCGAGGAGCAGCGGCGGGTAGCATCCTCCATGGGCCGGAAGCAGGCTTCGGTGCGACCTCATGGTCAGCCGGCAAAGCAGAAGCAAGTCGCCAACCAGACTGGCGCAGCGAGCAGTGGCGGTTCGCGGTAGAATGTTGTGTTTTCAGAAATGCGTCCCTGGTCGTTGGCCTTTGGTCGTCGGCCTCCCGCCCGAGACGATGATTTTCGCCAACGACTAACGACCAATGGCCAACGACCAGTAACGTTTTCAAAATACCTCCACGAAAGGGCGACATAATAATGAATAGAAAAATATGGGCGGCAATGTTCCTGATCTGCCTGCTTGGGTTGCTGGCGGCTTGCAGCAAGAAAGAAAATACCAACGAAGAACAAGGCACCTCGCCGAGTTCCGACGTAAAGCCAGCCCCAGCTTCGGCGCCGATCGATGCCTCAACCGCAGCCAGCGTAAGCGGAGTTGTGACTTTCGCCGGGACAGCTCCTAAAGGGCAGAAAATCGACATGAGCCAGGACGCAGCCTGCAAAGGTAACAACATGGCTGAAACGATTGTGGCCAACGACGGCAAACTCGCGAATGTTTTTGTCTATGTGAAAGACGGCTTGGGCAATCGCACCTTCGATGCACCCAAGGATTCGACCACCATCGATCAGAAGGGCTGCCAGTATCATCCGCATGTGTTGGCCGTCATGACCGGCCAGAACATCGAAATTCGCAACGACGATGACACCACTCACAACATTCATCCCACACCCAAAGACAATCGCGAGTGGAACGAATCGCAGCCTCCGAAGGCCGCAGCCATCGAAAAGACTTTCGCCCGAGAAGAAATCATGCTGCCGGTAAAGTGCAACCAGCATCCCTGGATGAAGATGTACGTGAATGTGGTGAAGACTCCGTTCTTCGCAGTCACGGGCTCCGACGGCAAATACGAAATCAAAGGTCTGCCGCCGGGTGATTACACGCTGGCGTTCGTGCAGGAAAAGCTGGGCGAGCAAACTCAGAAAGTAACGCTGGCCGCAAAGGACAGCAAAACCGTAGACCAGGGCTTCAAAGCTCAGTAGCTGCCGCGCAAAAATGTAGCGCCGGCAGGATGCCGGCGCTACACAACCTCTTTAGGAGCACTTCTGAAGGCCGTTGCCATCCCGTTTAACCAGGCGCTTCACCGGTTCGCGGTCTTCGCGGCGTCGGTGACTTTTTTTCTGATCATTGCCGGAGCGCTGGTGACCAGCAACGATGCCGGCTTGTCGGTTCCCGACTGGCCAACATCATTTGGTTCGCTCTACAAAATTCCGCATCTGGTGGGTGGGGTTAAATTCGAGCACACCCATAGAATGATTGCGCAGTTTGTGGGATTGTTGAGCATTGTGATCGCGGTGTGGACGTGGCGCGCCGACCCTCGGCGCTGGATGAAATACCTGGGCGCCAGCGCGCTGGGTTTGGTAATCGCGCAGGGCATTCTGGGCGGCCTGACTGTGCTCTTCTTTCTACCCCCAGCCATCTCATCGGCGCACGCTGCGCTGGCGCAGACATTTTTCTGTGTGCTGGTCCTGATCGCGCTGTTTACCAGTGAAGAATGGATCCAACAGGTTCAACGAACTGTACCCGACGAGAGCCAACCCAGTCTTGTCACGCTGGCCGCGCTGTCGGTTCTTGTACTGTATGTCCAGTTGATTCTGGGAGCGATGTTCCGTCATCATGGTTTGAGTTGGTGGCCTCACGTGCTGAACGCAGCCGCTGTCGCTATTCTTCTTTCCTGGACGTCGATTCGAGCGCTTTCTCGATATTCCTCTGTCGATTCGGTGCGGCGGCCTGCTATAACTATGCTCGCACTGATGATCACTCAACTCTGCCTCGGCTTCGTCGCATTCCTGACCCGGGTAGCTTGGGGTCATGACGCGGTGCAGCCGGAGTTGCCCATGGTGGTTTCGACCGTGGCTCACGTTGCGGTGGGAGCATTGCTGCTGGCGACGACGGTGGTTCTGGCTGTACAAGTCTGGCGGAATATTCCCGTGGCGATCGAAGAGCCTGTTACAAATCGAGGACGGAAGCCGGTGGCGGCATGAGCACGGCGACACAGCCTCTGGTGGTTCCCCGAAGCGCCGCGCTCGCCCTGGCGCGCGACTACATGGAACTGGCCAAGCTGCGCGTAACCACGCTGATCATCATGACCGCGTGGTGCGGATATTACTTTGGCGCACTGAAGTCCGGTGTCTCTTCCCTTTCCTGGTCGTTGCTTCACACCCTGCTGGGCGTGGGCATGGTTTCCGGCGGAACCGCCGCCTTGAACGAAGTCATGGAATGGAAGACCGACAGCAATATGCGCCGGACCGCGCAGCGACCCATTCCGGCGGGACGGATGGGATTTGTGCACGCTACGGCGGTCGGCGTTGTGATGACGCTCGGCGGTGCTCTATACCTGGGGCTGGCCCTCAATCCCCTTACCGCATGGCTGGCGCTGGCTACCTCGGCAGTTTATCTAGGAGCTTATACGCCGCTGAAAAAGATTCATCCGGTGTGCACGTTCGTGGGTGCTTTCCCCGGTGCCATGCCGGGCGTGCTGGGCTGGACTGCGGCTCGGGGTCATCTGGAGTGGGGAGCACTGGTGATGTTTGCCATCGTATTCTTTTGGCAGTTCCCACACTTCTATTCGATCGCATGGCTCTATCGTCAGGACTACGAGGACGGCGGCATTCGCATGTTGCCAGTCGTCGAACCGGACGGCAAGTCCACCGGACGTCAGATTCTGTTGTACTCGGTGGCGCTGATTCCCATCAGCCTGCTACCCACTTTTCTTGGTATGTCAGGCAGACTTTACTTTGCCGGCGCCCTGGTGTTTGGAATCGCTCTGCTGTATTTCGGCTGGCGCCTGGCCGCGTTAAACGTGGCTGCCAACACAGGACGCTCCAAGCAGCGAGCCCGTCAACTGTTGCAGGCCACGGTCTTCTACCTGCCATTGCTGTTTGCCCTGATGATGCTCAACACTAATTGAAAGTCAGCCTTCAGCGGGAGCGAGATGCCCGCGATTCAAGCGTAGTCCGGCAGTTCCAGTTAAAATACCCTGTGGTTTCCAAAGCCCCCGATTTCGTCGCGCTCGAACCCCAGAATAACGGCGTGCTCACGAATCCCTCGGTGATCTCGGTCGAGGGCCTCGTCCACCGCTACGGCGATCGGATCGCCTTGAACGGCGTTTCATTCGAGGTTCGCCACGCCGAATTGTTTGGACTGCTCGGTCCTAACGGCAGCGGCAAAACCACAATGTTCCGCATCCTTTCGACGCTTATGGTTGCAAGCGGCGGGCGTGCCGTGATCATGGGATTTGATGCCTCGCGGGAGCCCAATAAACTGCGCCGTCAGATCGGGGTAGTGTTCCAGGCACAGAGCATAGATTTGAAGTTGACCGCCAGCGAGAATCTTTGGCACCAGGGTCATCTCTACGGACTGCGCGGTCCGGCGCTGAAATCTCGAATCGCAGAAATGCTCTCTAGAGTCGGCCTGTTGGATCGGGCGCGCGAAAAGGCGGAAACTTTTTCCGGCGGCATGCAGCGCCGGCTTGAACTGGCCAAGGGTTTGCTGCACCGACCCGCGGTGCTGTTACTGGATGAACCTACGACCGGACTCGATCCGGGTGCGCGCCGCGACCTCTGGCAATATCTTCAGATTTTGCGCGACGAAGAAAGAGTCACCGTGATTGTGACTACGCACCTCATGGAAGAAGCCGAGCGTTGCGACCGTCTTGCCATCCTCAATTCAGGAAGACTGGTTGCGCTGGGCACTCCCGCCGAATTAAAACGCGAGATTGGCGGCGACGTGATCCTGTTCGATGCCAGGGACGCGGAATCGATGGCGGAGAGAATTCGGGAACGTTTCAACGTGGATGCCAAGGTGATGGCGGGCCAGGTTCGTTTGGAGCGCGAAAACGGTCACCGCTTTATTACCGATGTGATCGAGGCGTTTCCGGGTGAAATCGAATCTGTGTCCGTGAGCAAGCCGGCGCTGGAGGACGTTTTCATCCATCGCACCGGTCACAAGTTCTGGACCGAAGAGAACGAACGGCCGGCGTAGCGGCGTTTCGCGCGCTGTCGAAGCGGCGTCTTGTCGACTCAGATGAGTAAGCTTCAGTTGCGCTCTCGGTCACAGGGAGTTCGTTAAACGGCGGGCGGGACGCGCCCGGGACAGCCGGCGAGACACCGGCGCTACCAGGAGTAAATCTATGATGCTTGTGCTTTCGGTTGTGCTTGGACTGATTCCACTGGCGGGGATTGCCTGGACATTTCAGAACGGAATGATCACCACCGTGGACGGTCTTTTTATGAGCATTATCATGTTGGCGCTCTCCGGCATACTTTTCCTCAACGTGTTTATGGAAGCGCGCAAGAAACTGGGCCCAAAGAAGGCGCAGGCGATGCGGAAATCGAGCTGACGTGGCTACGCAAACGGCAACACTAACGGCACGCAGCGCTCCCGACACCGGCGTCATGCTGCCCGCCTTTACGCTATGGTGGCGCGAACTAGTGCGCTTCTATCGCCAGCGTGCCCGAGTGGTGGGGGTTATCGCTTCCCCGCTGCTCTTTTGGATCGTCATCGGCTCCGGCTTCGGCAGTTCTTTCCGATCGGGCGAGGCCTCGGGACAGCAGCACTATCTCGACTATTTTTACCCCGGCGCCCTCATCATGATCGTGCTGTTTACTTCAATCTTCACCATGATGTCCGTGATCGAAGATCGCAAAGAGGGATTTCTGCTGTCAGTGATGGTTGCTCCGGTTCCCCGCTCGGCGATTGTTTTGGGTAAGGTTCTGGGTGGAACCACCTTGTCCACGATTCAGGGTTTGATCTTTCTTGCCTTCGCCCCGCTGGTCGGAATACATCTTGGCCTGACCAGTTTTCTGCTTGTAGTGCTGACTGTGTTTCTGGTTTCCTTTGCGCTCACCGCCTTGGGATTCACCATCGCCTGGTCGATGGATTCAACTCAGGCCTTTCACGCCATCATCAATCTGTTTCTCATTCCTCTCTGGCTGCTGTCTGGCGCTTTGTTTCCTTTGGCCGGCGCCTCCGGATGGATCCGGTTTTTGATACGCATTAATCCGCTGACCTACGGAGTCGAAGCGCTTCGTGATTTGCTGTATCCGGGCGGCTCTGAAGCATTCCCGCTGGCTTCATCGCTGGCTACGCTGGTGCTGTTCTCCGCTCTCATGTTCGGCCTTTCGTTCATCATGGTGAATCGCCGCACCACCAAGCCCGCGGCGTGATGCAAGTCGCAGCACAATACGCTATTTATCCGGTGATTGATGCCGTGCTCAACGGCACCAGCGCGGTTCTGCTCTTGGTGGGACGCAGTTTTATCAAACACGGACGCATAGCTGCGCATCGAGCCGTCATGATCACCGCGCTAATCTCCTCGGCGCTGTTCCTGACTTCTTATCTGTACTATCACTGGCATGTAGGTTCGGTGCACTTTCAGGGAAAAGGTTGGTCGCGACCGGTTTATTTCAGTATCCTGATTTCACACACCATACTGGCAGTCGCCATCGTGCCTCTGGTCATAATTACGCTGAGCCGAGCGCTGCGAGAGCGTTTCGACAAACATCGCCAGATTGCACGCTGGACGTTTCCGCTGTGGCTCTATGTATCGGTTACAGGCGTGGTGATTTACTTCATGCTGTACCACTTATTTGCTGCTTAAGATTTTCGAGTACTACGGGGGCGCGGAGACACGGAGAAAATATTTTGTTCGTCTCCGTGTCGCGGTGCCTCCGTGGTGAAATGACTCTATGACGATCGTAAGACTCAAAATCGACGTCTCCGGCACCATTGGAGACGAGGCTTGGCGCAATTTGCGCCAGTTCGACGAAATTCAGGGCGCGGCATTCGGGCCAAAATTCGGCTCAAGCGGCGCCTGCAAACATGACATCAAGCTGCCCCATCCTAAAGGTGAATGGGTTGGCGCTGAGATTCGCTTGGAGACACCATTGCTGGCGCAATATGCGGTTTCGCATTACCTGGAGCAGGAACGCGTGCTGGACGCTGACGTGGTGGAGTAAGCCGTCCCCCAGGATTACTCAAGGCCGCTCCCGCACGGTTGACGAAGTTCAGCCCCGCGATTATCTTTAGATTAACCCCCGAAAACTTTCCAGGAGGATTCAATGGCAACTACATCAGTACCCGTGTCTCC
Source organism: Terriglobia bacterium (assembly GCA_963733545.1). Classification (GTDB taxonomy): domain Bacteria; phylum Acidobacteriota; class Terriglobia; order Terriglobales; family Acidobacteriaceae; genus JAIQFF01. The sequence continues at coordinate 927,863 of CAVTDQ010000005.1, read as the reverse complement.
GGACCAGAACAAGCTGCACGACTTCGTGATGAAAGCCGTCGGGGAAATGGGCGCGGCTATGAACGCAGCCCTTATCGTCATAGGCGATCGGCTTGGGCTCTACAAGGCCATGGCCGGATCCGAACCCATGACTTCGGCGGAAGTCGCAAAAGCAACCGGTACCCATGAACGCTACGTTCGGGAATGGCTGGCGGCCCAGTCTGCGGGCGGTTTTGTCACGTACGACGCGGCCACGCAACGCTACACGCTGCCGCCCGAACAGGCGATGGCTCTGGCCGATGAAAATAGCCCGGTATTTCTGCCCGGTTTTTTTGAAATCGTGGAAGCTTCGGTGCGTGACGTCCCCAAAATCACTGACGCTTTCCGCAGCGGAAAGGGCGTTGGCTGGCACGAGCACGATGCCTGCCTGTTTACTGGAACCGAGCGTTTCTTCCGTCCAAACTACCGGGCCCACCTGATCAAAGAATGGATCCCTGCTCTGGGCGATACCGAAGCAAAATTGAAAGCTGGCGCGAACGTCGCTGATGTTGGCTGCGGTCTGGGAACCTCGACCATTCTCATGGCGCAGGCTTATCCGAAGTCGACGTTTGTGGGATATGACTATCATCCGCGTTCGATCGAATTGGCCCGCGAAGCGGCGGCGAAAGCCGGAGTTACTGCGCGGGTAAAGTTCGAAGTGGCCAAGGCGAAGGATTTTCCCGGCACAGGATTTCAGCTGGTTGCGTTCTTCGATTGTCTGCACGACATGGGTGATCCTGAAGGAGCCGCGCGACATGTGCTGCAATCGCTCGCTCCCGATGGCGCATGGATGATCGTCGAGCCGTTCGCCGGAGATAAGCTGGAGGACAACTTGAATCCCATCGGACGGGTGTATTACGCAGCTTCGACGATGCTATGCACCCCGGCTTCGCTCTCGCAGGAGGTTGGATTGGCTTTGGGGGCCCAGGCAGGAGAAGGCCGGCTGTCAAAAGTCTTGAAGTCGGCGGGATTCACGAAGGTGCGGCGGGCGGCAGAGACGCCCTTCAACATCGTGCTCGAAGCCCGGCCGTAAGGGGTTCAGCCGACGAAGCGTCATTCAAAAGGGGCTCGGCGACGTTCATGCAACTTATGAACGTCGCGCCGGGCCCCATCTTTCTTCTGGTATAGTCATTGGCTGGTCCGCATGTCTGCTCTTCCCGATTCGCCTCAAACCACTGCGCCGCAGGACACCGAGGCAGCTAGCAAGCCGGCCAAGCCGCGCATGTCTGGCCGCAACCGTCTGCTGTTTTTCGCCACCGGCTGGCTCATCGTCCTGATGCCTTTTTTGTTCTGGTGGAACACCTGGTTCGGACGGCAGCTTTCAGACAAACAGCTCGCCGAGTATTTGCAGGACGACAAAAAGCCCCGTCATATTCAACACGCGCTGGTACAGATTGGCGAGAGATTAACCCGTCACGATCCGAATGTGACCCGCTGGTATCCAGACGTGGTTCGACTGGCGAGTTATCCCATTGAAGAAGTGCGCAACACCGACGCCTGGGTCATGGGCCAGGACGTCGCCAGCCCGGCGGCTTTGAGCGCGGGGTTTCACTCGACCCTGGTGAAAATGTTGGGAGATTCATCGCTCATGGTGCGGGGCAATGCGGCGTTATCGCTGGTTCGCTTCGGCGACAGTTCGGGACGGCCGTATATCGTGGCACTGTTGCAACCGGCAAGAGTTGTCGCGCCGCAGTCGGGAAAGATCGTCGACGCCAGCGCGGTGGGAACGCCCATCCATCAAGGCGGGATCGTGGCCAAGATTCAGTCGGGCGAACAAATGGCGGAGGTCCGTTCGCCAATCAGCGGACGGTTGCGAGAGTTATCGGCCCAAACGGGACAAACAGTGTCTGCCGGCGATCCGATCGCAGCGCTTGATCCGGGAGCGGATCAGGTATGGGAAGCTCTTCGCGCACTATACCTTGTAGGTCAGCCCGAAGACATTCCTGCGATACGGCCTTATGAACGGGAGCTTCCAGAAATTTCCGACCACGTGCGGCAGCAGGCTGTGGCTGCGGAGCAAGCCATCCTGCAGCGCGCGAAGTAGGCGCCCGGTTTATTCCCAGATAATTTCTGAACTTGCACACGAAGCTCTTTTGGGAGTTTCGTAATCTCTTAGTTGATAGTTCCGAGTTCTCGGTTCTCAGTTGGACTAGAAGGGCATTACTCCGACTTCTTTTTCGATCTCAGCCGTGTCTACCATCACAATCGCGTCCCAGGGACAGCCGTCGAGGAAAGAGCCGTCGGGGCCTTTGCTGGTGCACTTGTTACAGCCGATGCAGAGAATGGGATCGACCTGAATGCGTCCGAACGGGGAGTTGTCTTCGTCTGGGACCCAGAACATGCAGTCTTCAACCGGACAATATTCCACGCAAGCAGGAGAACCGGCGCAACCGGTGCAGCATTCAGTGATAACGGCCAGTTCTTTGGGCTTTTTCTTGCGCGCGGTCAGCAGACCCTTGGACCTGGGTTCGTGTTTGAACTCGTCGGGCACCATGCCGACGATACCCCTGAGCGGTTCTTCAGGCATCGGCAGAATTATATCTCAAAGATAGGCATCGGGCTTCAGACTTTGGACCTTCGTCCCATGCCCCATGTTCATCCGTCACATCGCTCTGCCGCCGTTCTGGTATAGTGACGTTCCAGCCCATCGAAATCTGTTTTATTTCCCGGCTCCGGTTCAATACTCAGGGTAAAATCCAGGCGAAACGGGGCGGAAGGAGCGGCACTTATGGCAGGAAAAAGTCTCAACCGGGTCACACTAATCGGCAATCTGGGTAAAGATCCAGAGGTAAAGTTCACCCCCAGCGGCACTCCGGTGGCGAAGATCGCCCTCGCCACCAATGAGCGTTTCAAGGACAAAAACGGCGAGTGGCAGGATCGCACGGAGTGGCACAACGTTGTGCTCTGGCAACGTCTGGCGGAAATCGCCGGCGAGTATCTTAAGAAGGGCGGCAAAGTGTACATCGAAGGCCGCCTGCAGACGCGCTCATGGGACGACAAGCAAACCAACCAGAAAAAATATATGACCGAAGTGGTAGCCAGCGATCTGATTTTGCTGGGCGGGCGTGGCGAGGGCGGTGGAGATTTCGCCGGAAGTTCACGCGGCGCTGCCGCCGCGGGCGGAAACAACTTCGACCAGCGCATGCCGGAACCGGAACCCGCGGGCGCGTCATCGCCGATCAGCGACGAAGATATTCCGTTCTAGAGGCAGCTTACAGCTCTCAGCTTTCACCTCTCAGTGTGTGCCCCATCTTTGCGCGTTTTTTGCGCAAAGGTGGGCGCCTCGGACAGAGGCACTAAAAACATTTTCTTCCGATTATGCGTATGAAATTCCTATTCACAACGGCGCTGCTGGTCGCGTTTCTTACACCTGCAGCTTTTGCAAAACATCATCATCGCCGCGACGACTCCCCGGCGGAAACGGGCAAGTTCGATTACTATTTGCTGGCGCTCTCTTGGGCGCCGAACTATTGTGCCGGCCACCCCACTGACCACTCCAGCGAGTGCAGAACCGGCGGCCATACCGCTTTCGTCCTTCATGGGCTATGGCCGCAATCAAACGCCGGAAGGCCTCCGATGTCGTGCTCGAATGCCAGTCCAGTCGCGACTGAAACTGTGGATCACATGCTCAACTTCATGCCCAGCCGCGGACTGATCCAGCATGAATGGCAGGAACACGGCACCTGCAGCGGTCTCTCCGCCCAGGACTACTTTGGCCAAGCCGAACACGCTTACAAGAACTTGCATGTGCCTGACGAGTATCCGAAACTGAATCACGAACAGCAGCTCAGCGTGCACGATCTGGAAAAGACGTTTGCGGAGGCAAATCACGCCCCGCCGGAAGCTTTTCGTGTGTCTTGCCACGCTGGGGAGTTGGTCAGTTTGGAAGTGTGCGTGGACAAGAATCTGCAGTACCAAAGCTGCACTCAGAGTGTGCGCGAGTGTCCGGTAAATCAGGTGGACATGCGGCCACCGCAATAGAAGGTTTCAGCATGCCAGAAGATCTCGCCAGCCAGAGCTGCGTTCCCTGCCGCGGCGGCACCCCGGCCATCAAGCAAAGTGAACTGAAACAAATTCAGCAACAGGTGCCGCGGTGGAAAGCGGTTGGTGAGCATCACATCACTCGTACCTTCACCTTTTCCGACTTCAAGCAGGCGCTCGAATTTGTGAATCGAGTTGGAGAAATTGCGGAACAGCAAGGGCATCATCCTGACATTCTGCTCGCCTGGGGCAAGGTTGAAATCACACTGTGGACGCACAAGATCGATGGCTTGACCCAGAGCGACTTCATCATGGCTGCCAAGATCGATCAGATTTCCCCAGCGTAGAAAACGCATCTCAACATCAGCTGGATTGGTTTATCGACGTAGCCATCGGCTTTCCACGCCTGGTTGCCAAAGCCCACAATATCGCAGGCAGGATCATAGAAAGCCCGGTTACGGATGCGACCATGCGCGCCGAGACTCCACGATCAAGAAAGAATCCGCAGATATAAGCGCCGATAGCGATGGTCAGCATGGAGAAGCCCAGATCGGCGGAAAAGACGCGTCCGCGAAAACGGTCATCGGTGTTGAGTTGCAAAATGGTCGTAGAGAAAACCCAGACAGTCGATCCTCCGCAATGTGCGAGGACGATGCACAGACAAGCCACCCATATATTCGGTGCCACCCCAAGTCCGAAATAGCCTATTCCTATTAATAGATATCCAAGCAGAATTCCCAGCTGAAGGCGACGTTCGGATTGGCCTGCCCAACGAGCCGAAAACAGCGGGCCTACAATGGCGCCGATTCCACGCGCGCCCAGAAGCAGGCTCATACCCAGCATCGCCGTACGTTGCGGATCGATGCCCCGAATGTGCACATGAAAATAACCGTTCCCCATGACGGTAAACAGCACCCAACTGGGACCGATCATGAGTTCGCCGGCCTTGGCGAAGACCGCAGCCAGCAAGCGACGGTCTTTGCGAACGTAGCGCATTCCCTCGATGACCGGCGAAAGATCGATGGCGTCGCGGGCGCGCAGCGGCGCCGCTGCTTTAGCATGCGGCTCTTCAAAACTCATTCCGCGGATGAGCATCGCCGACACCAGAAAAGAGAGGGCATTGAGAATGAACACGGCATCGCGCCCGAATAACGCAGCTACAAGTCCACCGACGGAGGCGCCGATCAATAAATTCACCGACCAGGTAGCCGATGAAAGCGTATTGGCTACGAGTACATCTTCCCGCGCGGTAATATTCGGAATCACCGAGGTGCGAGCCGGTTCGAAGAAAGCGGCCATGAAAGTTTCCAGCAGGAGTAACGGATACACCAGCCAAACCGTGGAGCGGGATCGCACCAGCAACATGGCAAAGACAACCACCATTCGCACCAGGTCGGCGGTGATCATGACGCGTTTGCGGCGAACCCGGTCATTGATAACGCCAGCTGCGGGACCGATAAATGTCTGGGGAAGCACCTGCAGCACCAGGGCCAGCGCCACGGAGCTGGCGCGTCCAGTCAACTGCAGGAGCAGGCTGTAGATTGCGAGCGTGTAAAACCAGTCCCCAAGTTCGCTGACGATCTGGGCCATCCACAGCTTGCGGAAGTTGCGGTTGACGCGCACCAGCCGGAGATAAGCGGAGAGTGAGATGGAAGTGGATGCGCGCTCGGGTTGAGGATCCATTTCGTCGCTCGTCGTTCGTCTTTAGCCGGTGGTCCTTAGTCCCTGGTTCGGCAGCTGATGAAAAAGAGTCGTAAACAACGGATGCTTGGGGTCAGAGGCAAAGACCGACGGCCAACGACAAGCGGCCAACGACTATAATCTACACATGCTCGATGAAAAGGATTTCCGCAATCGCGCCGATGTTGCGCTTGAATCACTGAAGAATGCGCTCATTGAGGCCGAAGAGTCATCTGAAATCGAAGTGGAAGACCAGTCCGGCGCTTTGCACATTTCGTTCGACGACCGCAGCAAGTTCATCATTTCACCAAATGCACCGGTGCGTCAGATCTGGATTTCCGCGCTGGCCACCAGTTTCAAACTTGATTGGTCGGAAGCTGAAGAGGACTTCGTCTTCGCCAAAACTGGAGAGAAACTTAAAACACTGGTAGCACGGTTGATCAACCAGCAATTGGGAGAAGACGCGGTCAACCTGGCCTGAGCTTATTTGTTGGACATCTTTTGTTTCAAATGATCGGCAATCTGTTTTCCGTGAAACCTTCCATTTTCAATGAAGATCTCATTGGTTCTGGAACCCGCCACGATCACTCCTGCGACATAAATGCCAGGCACATTGCTTTCCAGGGTCAGCGGATCGCAGACTGGACGGCACTGTTCGGCAGAGAGTTCGATACCCATCGATCGCAGGAAATCGTAATCGGGATGATAGCCGGTCATGGCAAAAACAAAATCATTCTTCAGTTGAACCGGACCGTCCGAGGTCTCGAGATTCACGTAATCGGTGCCAATTTCTGTTACCGTACTGCCGAAATAGGCGGTAATTTCGCCATTTTTAATCCGGTTTTCGATGTCGGGCAGAATCCAGTATTTGACGTGGTTGTGTAACTTCGCACCGCGGTGCACCAGGGTGACGCGTGCCCCGTGCCGCCACAAGTCGAGCGCGGAAATCGCCGCGGAGTTTTTGCCGCCGATGACCACCACATCCATATCGAAGAATGGGTGGGGCTCGCGATAGTAGTGAAAGACCTTGGACAGGTCCTCGCCGGGAATGTTCAAGGGGTTGGATAAATCGTAGTATCCGGTCGAGACAATCAACTTGCGGGTGCGATAGTCGAAGACACGGCCAAGCCCGTCGCTGGCGGCGATTTGAAAATTATTGTCGCTTCCGGTGACCGCCTTCACCCACTGGTATTGGCGAACATCCAGATGATAGTGTTCGGTGACCTTACGGTAGTATTCGAGGGCCTCTTCCCGGGTCGGTTTCTGGCGGGCGGTGCTGAAGGGAATGTCGCCGATCTCCAGCAGTTCGGGAGTAGTGAAGAACGACATGTTCGCGGGATAGTTGTAGAGAGAATTGACCAGGCATCCCTTGTCGATCGCCATGGTCTTGAGTCCGGCGCGCTGGGCCTCGATCGCGCAGGCCAATCCGGTAGGACCGGCGCCGATCACGACCACGTCGGCTGAGGTTTCCGGCTCGCTCTTCAGCTTGGGCCGTGGGAGGGCCTCGGGTATCTGTTCGGTGGTCGGGCTGGAAAGCTGTTTGGTCACCAAATCTTTGTCTCGGTTGAAGGAAATCTTGAAGCACACCAGGCGCGCTGCGACGATACGCAGGCCCTGTAGAAGATAACGATTCTAGCATGCGGCGAATTTCGATCGAGCTGCCTTGCCAAGTAAACGAAATTGGTTTCCTTTGCGAATTTTGCGGAGTACTTTGCGGTTCCTGCGATTAAAGCTCTTGACCGCAAAGGGCGCCAAGGCCGTCGCAAGAACGCAAAGCAAACGCGGCCTGCAGTATCGGCTACGTGTACGCGTTATAATTCCCGGTTGCTTCAATCTGCGCGGAGTTACCGGGACCCACATGGCAGCGCCGACGATGTCCAAGACTCGTACTGAATCCGACAGCATGGGACAAATCGAAGTCCCGTCCAACGTGTATTGGGGCGCTCAGACACAGCGCTCGCTTTTGCATTTCGATATCGGCCGCGACACGATGCCGCCGGAGCTGATCCACGCTTTCGGGGTCCTGAAGAAGGCTTGCGCGCTGGTCAACCAGGACCTGGGGAAACTTGCCGCCGACAAAGCCAAGCTCATCGTGCAGGCCTCCGACGAAGTGATCTCAGGCAAACTCGACGACCAGTTCCCCTTGCGCATCTGGCAGACCGGCAGCGGCACCCAAACCAACATGAACGTGAATGAGGTCATCGCCAACCGCGCCATCGAACTGGCGGGTGGTCAACTGGGATCGAAGAAGCCAATTCATCCCAATGATGACGTCAACATGTCGCAATCGTCGAACGATACTTTTCCCACGGCGATGCACATCGCCGCCGCGGACCGGATGAAGAACGCGCTGATTCCCGCCATCCAGACGGTACACGACGCGATCGCTGCCAAAGCCGCGGAGTTCGGCGACATCGTCAAGATCGGGCGCACTCACCTGCAGGACGCGGTGCCCCTGACGTTCGGGCAGGAATTTGGTGGCTGGGCCAGCCTGCTGGAGCGCGACATTACCCGGCTGAAACAGGCTCTGGACGGGCTTTACGATCTCGCCATCGGCGGCACGGCGGTGGGCACCGGCCTGAACGCGCATCCGGAATTCGCTGAACGCGCCGCGAAGAAGATCGCGGAACTTTCAGGACTTCCTTTCCGTTCCCATCCCAACAAATTCGCTGCGCTTTCCGCGCACGATGAAATCGTCTTTGCCCAGGGCGCGCTGGAGACATTGGCCGCGTCACTGATGAAAATTTCCAATGATATCCGGTGGCTTGCTTCCGGCCCGAGATCTGGGCTCGGCGAATTGATCATCCCCGAGAACGAGCCAGGGTCTTCAATCATGCCGGGCAAAGTGAATCCGACGCAGTGCGAAGCCATGTCCATGGTTTGCGTGCAGGTTCACGGCGCTACCGCTGCAGTCGGATTCGCGGGCTCTCAAGGCAACTTTCAGCTGAACGTCTACAAGCCTGTTCTGATTTACAACTTTCTTCATTCCGTGACTCTGATCACGGACGCCTGTCACGGCTACGTTGAATACATGCTCAAGGGGATTGAAGTGGATCGCGCCAAAGTCCGCGCGCACTTGACTAATTCACTGATGCTGGTGACCGCGCTTACCCCGAAGATCGGATACGACAAGGCAGCGAAGATCGCGCACACCGCGCACGTGGATCACAGCAGCCTGCGAGAGGCAGCGTTAAAATTAGGGCATCTCACCGGCGAAGAATTCGATCAACTGATGAAGCCGGAAAAGATGACGCACCCATAAAGGCAGTTTCTTTTGACCACTCTCATACGGTTTGCTTGACTTCATTTTCCAGCAATTGCGGCTTGGGAATTGAAACTTTTTCCTGCCGCTTTTTCATGGTTGTGATGGTGACCACGCTCACCAGAACCAGCAATGTCCCCAGAAGCGTCCGCGGACCTACCGCTTCCCCGCCGAAAAAGTATCCCAAGGCAACTGCAACCACGGGATTCACATACGCGTAGGTTCCTACCTTGGTAGGCGACTCGTAGTGCAGCAACCATACGTAGGCGGTGAATCCAATAATCGATCCCGCGATGATCAGATAAATCAGCGCGAACCAGGCATTGCCGGAAACCGCCTGTGGCTTGAAGCCCCTGAACTCGCCGGTGACCGCCGCCAGCACGAACAGAAGCGCTCCGCCGGTCAGCATTTGTGCAGCAGCACTCATCGCTTTCGATTCAGGAAGTGGAACGCGGCGGGTGAGGATTGTCGCTATCGACCAGGTGGCGGAGGCAAAAAGCAGAGCAATCGCGCCGGTGCGATCGATTGGCGCTTCTCCGAACGAGAACGAACGATTTACCAGCACGGCCACGCCGAAGACTCCAATTGCCAGGGCCATGCCCAACCTCAAGGTAAGCTTTTGGGTACGTAGGAAAATGATTTCCAAAAGCGCGATGCATACCGGAATCGTGGCCAGGATGACCGCTGTCACCCCCGACGGGATGCGCTGCTCGGCCCAGAACAGGCAGCCGTAATCGAGCAGGAAGATGAGCGCACCCAGGCCGGAGGCGGAAATCCATTCACGCCGGCTGGGTGCGGGGGTTCCCTTTACTCGCAACCACGCGTACATCACCAGCCCCGCTGTGAAAAAGCGAACAGCCGCCAGAACAAACGGAGGAACTTCGTGGACGCCCACGCGAATCGCCAGAAAGGTCGATCCCCAGACGAAATAGATCATGGAAAATGCAAACAGGATTTTCCATGAAGGTGGTCGCGTCTCGGCTTCCATTACACCTCCTCCGAATCTGATGCGATTCTCTCTTATCCCTGATAAGCGTGTCTTAGTAGATGTTCTGTGAGGGCTTATCGAATCGCGAGTGCTATGAAAGTTTCTTATACACCAGAGAATTTCGGCTCATGCCGTAATCAGAGTCTGCTTCTGGCAAAGGACAATCCACTTAACTCTGATATCAGTGCGGAATCGAGATCTCTGGTTGCTACCAGGACGTGGAAGCTCTCACCCATACCGGCGGGGGTCACCAGGTGTTTCAACTGGAGGGCTACCTTGGCATGCTCTTGAGGCAAACGGCAGTTTTCGAAGGCATCGGCGAATTGATTCGCCTCTCCGATTCCCATCAGGAATTGTGATTGGGTCAAAAGTGGCTGCACCTGGAGCCCGTTTTGCTCCGCGGCTGCGGAGAGGGCGGTGAAATTCACATGCGCGGTAATATCCTGTTCGCCGGGCGCGGTGTAGGGATTCGAAGTCGCGGAGTGCTGGCGGTAGGTCATCAACGTCCCGCGATGGCGGCCTGCAAGCTGCTGCTGGCGAGTGTAGCCGTAGTCGATCGCGATAATGGCGCCGCGTCGCATGGTTGCCGCCAGCTTCGACAAACAACGGGAGGCGCGCAGGGGCACTTCGATTCGCTCTCCCGGCTCGGGATGCACGCCGTAGCGATCGATAAAATCAGTTTCTTCCGGCGATGGCTGTACCCATTGTTCGACGAAACGCCCTCCTTCGACCAAAACGAGAAGCTTTCCCTTGCTACTAAGGATTTCCACCGGAAGCGCATCAAAGAATTCGTTGGCGAAAATTATTACGGGAATTTCTGGTTTTGAAAGTTTCAGTTCAGTCGTCGAGTCAAGCAGAAGATCGTCGCTGCGCAGCGAAACCTTGCCGAGTTCGAAATAGCGACTAAGAACTGATTGCAACCTTTGCCGCAGCTGAGGCGAAGCTTCGAGCAGCGAATAGTGCAGCGCCTCAAAGAACCGGGGAAATTTGTTCTGCGACCCGTCCAGCACATCCTGGGCGAATAGTCCGCGCCCGGGACCGAGTTCAAGAATCTCAATTTTCGCCGGGGAGCCAAAAGCCCGCCACATTTCCTCGAACTGGCGCGCCAGCAGCCGCCCGAAGACAGCGTGCACGTCGCTCGAGGTGTAAAAATCTCCAGACTTCCCGAACTGTTCGGCGTTGCGCGAGTAGTAGCCCAGCTCGGGATGGTACAGACACAATTCCATGTAGCGTGAGAACGGTATGGGACCATGCCGGACGATCTCCGCTTCGATGATAGGGCGCAGACTCACAGGCCTTTCCGTTGACGGTCTGCACGGTCCTGGGGCGTGCGGATGAACATTTCCACCATGTAGTCATGCAGGCAGTCATAAAGCTGCCGCTGAAAACCCCATTCGAATTGCGGATGGTCGAGATCGCGGGCGTGAATTTCGAAGTAGTACGTATGCACCGGGACCGGTGAATTCCTGAAGTCAATGATAACTTCGACGGCGTCCCCCTTGGCGCGGGCGGAAAAATCGAGCAGCGGATGCTCATAGAGTTTCAGTTGGGCGAGAACCCGTTCGAGGCGCTGGTTAGAGTCGTCGGTCGGCTTAGTCATTAGTCGTTGGTCGTTGGTCGTTTAGCCCATTTTCGTACAGTTTCTCTTCGAACGCGGGGCTGGTTTAGGTTCGCCAACGACCAAAGACCAACGACCGATGACGTATTACTCGTATCTCAAAGCTTCAATGGGGTCTAGCTTCGCCGCCTTGATGGCCGGCAGCATGCCGCTTACGATACCGACGAAACTAAGGATTCCCGTGGACCAGATAAGCGTGGCGAAGTCGATGGTCAAATGAATGTCACCTTCATCGGCGCCTTCCTGGAATGCGCTCCACAAAGTCAATGAAGGCACGGACCAAGACACCAGGTACGCAAAGGCCACGCCCAGCAGGCCTCCCAGCAGGGTAATGACCATGGCTTCCGCCAGAAACTGGAACAGGATGTGCCAACGATGAGCGCCCAGCGCTTTTTCCACTCCGATTTCGCGAGTCCGTTGGGTCACGGAAACCAGCATGATGTTCATCAGGCCCACACCACCAATGCCCAAGGTCAGCAGGCCGATAAATCCGAGCAACACCTTGATTCCGGTGGTGATGACGCGCAGATCGAGAAGATCGGAAAATACGTCGAATACAAAGACAGCGCGTTCGTCCTTGGGATCGAAATTGTGGTGGAAGGCCATTGAATTACGCAGCGCCTTGACCACTTTAGCGTTGTCGCCCTCGTACTCCATGACAATCGAGTTCAGATAGTAGGTGTCTTTCAGATCGCTCATGGCGCTGAAGGGCACGTAGATGTGCTCGTTCAGGTTGTCGTCACTGTTGTTGATGACGTGTTTCAGTATGCCGACGATCTGATACGAGATGCCGTCGATGCGAAGACTCTCGCCAATGGCATTCTGACCGGAAAAGAGTTTTTTCTTCGCGTCCGCTCCGATGAAGGCGACCCGGGCATGAGTAAAATCTTCGGCCTCGCCAAAGGGCGCTCCTTCCGCGAATTCCATACGGCGCATCCGGGCGTAGTTGGCATACACGCCGCTGACCGCGTAACTGGCGCTGCGTGTGCCCCAAGCGACGGAGCATTGCTTGAACACTTCAGGAGAGATTCGCTTGAGCAGAGGCACTTCGTCGCGAATGTAATCCAGATCCTTCACCGAAAGACGCACCTGAACTCCGGCTTTGGTGCCGCCAGCCTGTTGCGAGGTGCGCCCGGGAAAGATAAATACCAGGTTGGTTCCGAAGGAGCGGAAGGCCATCCAGAGGCCGCGCTCGAAGCCCGAGCCGTAAGCCAGCAATAAAACCACTGTGGCGATGCCCCAGGCCATGCCCAGCATAGTAAGAATGCTGCGGCGCTTGTTATGCCGCAAGGCGCTATAGGCCTGGGTTCCAAGCTCGCGAAGCACGGCTACTCCTGCCTCATGGCTTCAACCGGGGCCAGCAGAGCAGCTTTCCGGGCGGGGTAAATCCCGGCAACAACGCCGGCGATCGCCAGGGCCAGGATCGCGGTCACAGCGGACATGGGCACGATGCGCGGCGTATCAAATCCCTGGGGCGCCGGCAGTTGCGCTAAAGCGGTCACGAAGGCAGTCGAAATCAGCAGTCCGATGCCGCCGCTGAACACAGTAAGAAATGCGCCTTCGATGAAAAACTGGGTCAGAATATTTCGATAAGTGGCGCCCAGGGCTTTGCGCAATCCGATTTCGCGGGTGCGCTCGGCCACCGAGACCAGCATGATGTTGACGATACCAATCGCGCCCAGCGCCAGCGTAACGAATCCAACGACACCGAGGAAGTAATCCATGGCGTCGAATATCTTGCCCACGCGCTGCGAATTCTCAATCGTGTCCCAGTCTTCGAAAGCGTCTTCCAAAGCAGGATCGAAGCCATGCCGCCGGGCGATAATCTGGTGAACTTCCTCTTTCGAGCGCAGATGCTCCGCTTTGTCCAGCGGCCGGTAATTGATGAATGAGAGCGAACTTTCCGCATTCTGTTCCTTCAAAGGAAACAGGCTGCGCATGGTTTCGACGGGAACGAATATGCGGGCGTTGGTGCCGTTGTTGCCGTCTTTTCCGACCTTGGCCAGTACTCCAATCACATCGAAGCGAACTCCGTTGAGCAGCATGGTTGCGCCGACAGCCGGGCGGCCGGGAAAGACATTTTTCAGCAACTCCCATCCCACCACCGCAACCCGGCGCCGTTCCATATTGTCGTCATCATTCAACCAGCGCCCGGTCCCGATCGGCACATTTCGAATCTGGTTATATTCGGGAGTAACCCCGAAGACCTGTCCGTTGGTTGATCCGTAGTCACTGACCGCACGGATGTCCTCCCGGTTGATCACGGGAGATACGTAGCGCAAGGTACGCGCCTCAGAACGGATTGCGAGGTAATCTTCGTAGGTGAAGTGATATCTCTGCCCGGACTGCATGCTGCCCGCGACCGCCGGAATCCTGCCGGGAAAGATGAACATAATATCCTGGCCCAGGGTCGCCAGATTCCGCACCTGGCCGCTGCGAAAGCCCTCTCCCAGTCCCACCAGAAGAAGTAGCGACCCCACGCCCCAGGCTATCCCAAACATAGTCAGAAATGAGCGCAGCTTATGAGCCCAGAGGGTAGCCAGGGACTGGCGAACGATGTCAAAAAGCACGTTCATAGATTTTTCGGACAGCTCACGAGCGCAGCATACCCCAACAGGTTATTTTACGTGGTCGGACGGAAGCAGGTTCCACCATTCTGCCCGAATCCTTTTGTTTAGACGTGTTTTCACCTGCAAAAGATAGCCAGTTTGTAGGCCAACGGTGGTTCGTAGCCATCAGCCTGAACCGGCACTTCACTCGCTGGTATCGCGATGCTAACCAGCCTCCGGCGCTGGCGTCTAAGAGACCGTTCCAATCTCCCGGAGTTTTGCAAAACGAGTTTTACAAAACAACTTGAAATTGAGGAGGCTCACCGTGGCCAAGCTGCTCTTGCGTGTTCTGTTAGCGATGGAAGGATTGCTGCTGCTGGGGTCGATGGCGCTGGCACAGTCGTTCGTCCTGGATTTGCCCCGGCCCAGCCAGCATGCAGTCGTTACCCAACGAATCGGAATCACCGATGTCACCATCAACTATCATCGCCCGCTGGTAAACAAGCGCACGATCTGGGGCGGCATAGTTCCTTACGACCAGGTCTGGCGCGCCGGTGCCAATGAGAATACGACCATCCAATTCAGCGACCCGGTGACGGTTGAGGGCAAGCCGCTGGACAAGGGAACCTACGGTCTGCACATGATTCCGGGAGAAAAGCAGTGGACCGTGATTTTCTCCAAAAACTCAACATCGTGGGGCAGTTTCACTTACCAACAATCCGAAGATGAGCTCAGGGTAACGGTGACACCCCAGACCACCGACTTTCATGAGGCTCTCACCTACGACTTTGACGATGTGAGCCCGTCTTCTTCGCTGGTCACATTACGCTGGGAAAAACTAGCGGTACCCTTCAAGGTCGACGTCAACACCAAGGAAATTGTCGCGCAGAACCTGCACCGCCAGCTTCGTGGGCTGTCTCAGTATTCATGGGAAGGTTGGGACGACGCTGCCAACTATCTGTTACAGGAAAAGGTGGGCCTGGACGAGGCGCTGAAATATAGCGACAAGTCGATTCAGAACGAGGCACGCTACGACAATTTCATGACCAAGTCGCAAATCCTCGACGCCCTTGGCCGGAAAGACGAAGCCTCCACGGCGCGGAACAAGGCGCTGACCATGGCCAATGCGGTTCAGCTTCACACTTACGGCCGTCAGTTGCAGATGGCTGGAAAACAGAATGAAGCCTTTGCAGTGTTTCGCGACAATGCGAAGAAAAACCCCGACCAGTGGGTGGTTCACGTCGGTCTCTCACGCATGTACTCGGCGCAGGGCGACTTCACCAATGCAGCCAAAGAGATGAACGTTGCGGCTGCCAGCGCACCCGACGGGCAGAAGCAGCCGTTACAGGCATTTGCCAAACGCCTGGAGGCAAAGCAGGACATCAACAAGTAGACCGCAATCTGAGCCGTTAACTTTAGATGAGTTGACGGCTCATTCCCAGATCATTCATCTGTGGCCGGTCAAGCGCGGGTCGAAACGGAAGGGCTGCGGTTTGCCGAAGCGCAACCTGGCAAAATCCCGATGTTCAGGGTTCAGCAGAAAATTGTGCTCTTCCGGCACCAGTACGCTTGGAATCTGCAACACCGCTGACCTTCCAGACCGAACCCATTCATCCCCGATGGCCCTTAGATCGTCGAGTGCACTGTCCGATCTCCAGTGCTTGGGAAGTGCCGAAGGCGAGATATGGCTGATGAGCGATGGTTCGAACTCCGCTGCAATGAGCACGTATTTTTGAAGCAGATCGGATGAGTCGAGGTGGACCAGCATCTCCAGGACGGCCAGAGATTGTGATTGCGCGGTGTAGACGATTGCAACTCCCTGACTATTCCAGCGACCGCCAAATTCCCGCGCCCCTTCCCCGGAGAAGGCATTTCTCGCGTGCTTGCGCTTGGTGATTCGCCAAGCCGTAATCATCAGGAAAAGATTCCGTGCTCCAACCGTCCAATAAGGCTTTCAACTTCACGGGCTCCAGTTTCGGTGCGGGCGTATTCCAGGGGAGACCGATCCCCAAGCGCTTTTCGTGACGTGGTCAGCCAGGTGACGGCACCGGCTACGTCGCCTTCAAACAAATTCACTGCGTCTTCGAATACGGCGGAGATGCGAAGCAGACGCTCGGATTCGTCCGGCGTCAGGCGCCGGGAAACCCTGCGGCGGGCCAGCGTTCGCTCCGGAATTCCGACGATCGCGCCCAGCCGCGGCAAAGCCAGCCCGCTGCGGGATTCGAGCGCCAGCAATGTCTTAAACGAAAAGCCGCGTTCTAACTGACTAATCAGCTCAGCGGAACTGGCCGGGGCCAAGCCCAGACTGCTGCCACGCAAGCGAAAGGTCCGGCGGGTGCGGCGTGAAGATCCCGGACTGGTGTGCCCGTCCGGTCGGGCTAATTTAAGTTGCACCATACGCTTAAGGTTAAGATGGTACTGCCACATTGTCAAATATTTAATGCCACTTGGCAGCTCGATAAATGTCACTGCGATCCTGAATCGGTGTCTGCGACGACAGTGACATCTTTGCTCATCAACCTGCCGAGATTCACAAGAGCTGCCACTGTATCGTCCCCAGTTTCAGGACTGCGGATTATCTTCAGCCCACTCTCGGTTTCCAGAGGCATGGCAAATCGTAAGCCGGCACAGTTACGGGCACGGTAAGTGACTCGGGAAATCTCGGTGATACTGAGAGAAAAAAGATGCGAGGCCAGAATGGTCGCGGGACGGCAGATTTTGTCCAGTAGGGTGAAGATTTCTATCTTCGATTCCAGTTCTTCGGGGCCCACTTCGATCACCAGCTCGGCCCGCCGGGCGGCGTCTTCGACACTCCCTGCAAATTGCAAACGGGAGAACGCACTCTCCGCGTCGGCATGGGTAATCCGAGCGAAGTCTACCGCCCGGTCAAACTGAAGTCGTATTTCGCTTTCGGCTCGGCGCAGAGCGTTAGGCAACAGGTCTTCAAGAATAGTTGCATAACCAGCCAGAGCGGCCATCTGCGCAATGCCTCGGCCCAGTTGGCCAGCGCCGATGACGGCGATGGTCCGGACCTCAGACACTACTGTCCCTTTTCCAGTTGCCCCAGCACAGCGGTCAGATTGGTGCTGGCCGATCGGATATTTTCCGCCAGACGTTTACGTTCATCCGCTTCCATCAGAGGAATGGACGCGCTGATGCGGCGGAGCGTGGTGTTGATGTCGTCTACGTAATTGATAAGACGGATGAGTTCCCCGGTAGCTGCCATAGTTGATAAAGCTCCTATTGCCCGTTCTGCAACGATGTGGCTTTGGGGCCACCGCTCAACCGTGCCCCAAGCACGAGCGCATACGCTCGCACCTGCTCTCGTTTTCTGATCGTAAGGGCGATTTACCTATTCTCAATGCTCCGAACCGATTAGTAAAGTCACGAGAGGCACCTAAGCCCTTATTCAGGCAACACCTGGGGTTCATTAGGTCGCGAAAGCAAGTATTAACGGCCTTCAACCGGCATCACTTTGGTAATGCTTACCATCGATGTTATTAATGGGCCAACAGCCACCTCTGGTGAATCTAATCCGGTATGAGCGACAAACCTTTGAAGCGTTATCTTTTTGCCAGCGATTTCGATCAAACCCTGACCTTTGACGATTCCGGGTACGTGTTGAGCGAGATGGTGGGCATCCCCACCGCGGAATTTGAGCGTAAGGCGCAGGGAATGGCCAAACTGAATCTGGTCCAGCAAGGAGCGGAGCTTTCTTATCTTCTGCTGCACGATCCGGAGTTTCGGAAGAAGGTGCGCAAGCAGCATTTGTACAAAGTAGGAAAGACCATCCGCCTGAAAGAGAATATTGAACTGCTCTACCAGGTGCTTAAGAACGGAGTCGATGGCTACCACTTCGATTTCTATGTGCTCTCCGCATCTCCCGTGGAAGTGATTCAGTCCGCGCTGGAGGGGATTGTTCCCGAGGACCACATTTATGGAACGGAATTCATTTATAGCCCCAATGGTGAAATCGAAACGCTGGTGCGGGCCACCGCTGGCTACGGAAAAGTCGCCGCCCTTGACCGGCTGCAGGCGGAGTTGCAGATTGGCCCCGATCACATCATTTACACCGGTGACGGAAGCTCCGACATCAATGTGATGCTGCATGTCAAAATGCGGGACGGCTTTACCATTGCCGTGTCTGAGGCCAAACACATTTCCCAAGTGGCACGCAGAACCGTGCTGAGCACCAATGCTCTGGCGGTACTGGGACCGATACTGGAGGAAACCGTGGGCTGGGAGCGAGCCCGGATTCGGCAGTTTTTCGAATCTTACGGAATTTTGATCCAGGAATGGGACAGCGTGCGCACGGACTGGCTCACGCTGCGCCCGGCAGCGAAAGAAGTGTCCCAGAGAGATGCGTCCCAAACCGTTTCGGCGTCTGCTTGAATCTACTGCCCGGTTTGCCTCATCAATAACATAAGACACAAAAGATAATGGTTGGCTCGAGTGACTTGGGTCACCGTTCGTGGCCTGACCAGGGTTGCGTTGCGGGTTAAGCCACGAGGAAAATAGATAAACATGCTTCGCGACAAAAATTTGATTCCGCTATCTCACCAGCACCAGCATTGTCTGGCGCTGTGTGTGCGCCTGGATCGGGCGATCCAGGCGGGCGAGATCGATCTGGAGGCATGGCAAGTCGGAAATTCAGCAGCTCTTTGAGCAGGAAATTTCTTTTCATTTTGCCGCCGAGGAGAAAGAATTGTTCCCTGTGGCTGCGCGGTTTGCCGAACTGCAGCCCCTGGTCCAGGAGTTGCTCACCGGCCACATCTTGTTGCGCGACTTCTTTTCTCGAGCCGCTGCCCGCAAGTTGCACGCGCCCGGATTGCAGGTGTTGGTCGAAAAACTTGCTTCCCACATTCGCAAGGAAGAGCGCGAATTGTTCGAGGGCATGCAACGCCTGATGAGTCCAGGGGAACTGTCCCTTGTAGGCAGCGCCCTGCAGCATTCCCTCGCGGATGCCTCGAACGCGTGCGTCCTGCCCACGGCAGCCACACGGCTGCGCCCCAAGCAGTAGCGTTGATCTCAATCGGCCTTCACACTCTGTCATCCTGAGCGGAGCCTTCCGATTCGGGACTAATCGGACGACGAAGTCGAAGGCCCCCTACTGTTCCCCGGACCCTTCGGATTTTTACCCGTCGAACAAACAGTACTCCGCTGAGAGCCCCTGAATCCGAACCGCAGCTTTCTTCATCTAGCAAACATGAATCACGAACCAATTTCGTTTTCATCCCCGAGCTACAACGAGCCGGTAGTCCAGGCCAATGGCGGCGCAATTTCAAATGATCTCGGCTTGCTCGATGCTTATTCTCAGGCAGTTGTGAGTGCGGCGGAAAAACTCAGCCCTTCCGTGGTCAAGATCGACGTTTCACAGGCGGGAAAAAACCGGTCAGGCCGGCCCCAGGAGCGGCAAGGCGGCGGTTCGGGTTTCGTGTTTACCCCCGACGGTCTGATTCTGACCAACAGCCACGTAGTGCATGAAGCCACCCGAATTCAAGTTTCGTTTGCCGATGGCAGACGCCTGCCAGCCCGTACGATCGGGGACGATCCGGCGACAGATCTGGCGGTAGTGCGCGTCGATGTTCCAAACAATGACGCTCTCAGTTTTGTGGCGGCGCCTCTGGGTGATTCGCAAAAGTTACGCGTGGGTCAGGTGGCGATTGCCATCGGCAATCCTTACGGC
The DNA here is from genome assembly GCA_963733545.1 of Terriglobia bacterium. Classification (GTDB taxonomy): domain Bacteria; phylum Acidobacteriota; class Terriglobia; order Terriglobales; family Acidobacteriaceae; genus JAIQFF01. Next base: position 908,081 of record CAVTDQ010000005.1, on the reverse strand, counting down.
TTTCAATATACCGTGACTGCCGGCGTAGTCAGCGCCCTGGGCCGCTCCCTGCGATCGTATTCAGGAAGAATGATCGACGACGTGATTCAGACTGATGCTTCGCTCAATCCCGGCAATTCAGGAGGACCGCTGGTCACCTCCGATGGCCAGGTGATTGGCGTGAATACCGCAACCATCATGGGTGCGCAAGGATTGTGCTTCGCTATCGGGATTAACACAGCCAAGTTCGTGGCAGCACGTCTGCTGCAGGAAGGCAGAATTCGGCGGAGCTATATCGGCGTCGAGGCGCAGACTACACCGCTGCACCGGCGGTTGGTACGTTTCTACAATTTGCCCCAGGAGAGCGGCGTAGTTGTAATCTCCGTGACGGAGGGCAGTCCGGGCCAGAAAGCAGGCTTGCGCGAGGGCGACGTGATTGTTTCGCTGGATGGCAAAGCAATCGCCGGCGTGGACGACCTGCATCGATTACTGACTGACGCGCGAGTCGGCGTCAGCAGCGTCCTGACCGTAATGCGCTGGACAGAAAAGCTGGAGCTGAAAGTAGTTCCGGAAGAATCGGCGAACTAGAGAGCACAGGTGGTCGAAGCTCGCATGCTTTTGTTGTCATCCTGAGCGTAGCCAGGCGATTCGCTTGCGAACCGCCTGGCGAAGTCGAAGGACCCTAGAGCCTTATCAACGTTGTGCCAATGAGATGTTTCTTGCCATCCGAAATTCTCCACTCCGCGGGATGATTTGCCGGCCTGTGCCGGTCGTAACGGAGGATGGTGTGAACCTGCGTTCTTTACCGTTGGGCAAAGCCAGCTTCACTTCTCCGGCAGCTGAGAAATTTGGCCTTTGCAAATCTGATTGTTCTTGCCGAATGAATAGTCTCGCGGGCCAGCCGCGACCACACAACCACATAACCCTCATCGACAACGAAGATTCGAAGTAGTCTACTTCGCCAGTTGATAGAGATATTCGACGTGCGAAAGCACCGCGCCATCCATCCCCTGCACATTCGGATTTTTCGATTCGATCACGTAGTACTCATCGGGCGCGTGCGCGCCGCTGCCGTGTCCCATACCAAAATGGCCGGCCGGTAGATGCAGTGGATCTCCGGTGAAAACGTACCCCGGCCACGATCCGGCACTGCGCGGCAGAACAATCGGTTCAATTCCCTTGCTGCGATAAACAGCCATCTGCGCGCGGATGAGCGGGGCGTCGGCTGAGGTACTGTTAGGGTCATAGCCCCCAGTCATGTTGACTTCGATATCGCCGTATCCGCGCTTGGCCAGGTGGGCTTTCAGCGCAGCGACAGCTTCGTCGGCCTTCATGTCCGGCACCAGCCGAAGATCCATTTTGGCCACCGCCCGATGGGGAAGAATGGTCTTTCCACCCGGACCGGTGTAGCCGCCCACCAGACCCTCGATGTTCACCGTCGGCCGGGATTGCAGCAACTCGAGCGCTTCCTGATAGCTGACGTCGTGGATCCAGTGATCTACGCTGAACTGCTTTTTTGCGAGCTTCTCGTCGAGGCGGCGCGAAGCGTCGGCGATCATTGTCTTTTCGGCGGCTGACAGCGGACGGGCCTTGTCAGCGAATCCATCGATTGCGGGTGTATTTCCGTCGGGCGAAACCAGCGTGTTCAGAGCCTCCACCAGACGCCAGGCCGGACTGTCAATCATCGCCTTCAGGCTGGAGTGCACATCTTTTCGCGGACCTCGTCCCCACTTTTCGCCGCTCGAAACCAGTTCGAGTTCGATCACGCCCTTGGCTCCAAGCGTCATCGTAACTTTGCCGTCGACCTCCTGCTCCGCCGAAGGCATATAAACGCCGCTGCATTTGCGAAGCGCGGCCAGGACTTCAGGACGATGCACCACCTGCGGAAAGTGCGGCGAGCCGATTTCCTCTTCGCCCTCGGCGACAAAGACAAAATTTACCGGCAGTTTCCGGCCAGCGCCACGAATCGCGTGCAACGCGGCCAGGAATGAAGCTTCCGGACCCTTTTGATTCACTGCGCCTCGTCCGATCAAGACTTTCCCCAGCTCCGGTTTGTCCACCAGGGCAGCGTCGAAAGGCGGCGACGACCATTCTGACGGGTCCACCTGCTTGACGTCATACATGAAATAGAGGCCGACGGTGCGCGGCGCGCCGGCATCGAGGGTGGCGAAGATTCCGGGCTGGCCGTCGGTGGGAATTTTGGTGACTTCGGCAAATCCGGCCTCGCGCAACATGCGCATGGTCAATTCGCAACCTTCGTCCATGCCGCGATGTTCGGCGGCAATCGAAGGCTGCCGGATCCACTGCTGCAGGCGCTGCACAGATTCGTCGTGGCGCTTTTCGATTTCTTTCTGGATGACGGCCAGGTCAGGATTGGAAGAGTCGGCAAACGCGTTGTGGGACAAAGCAAGAGATGCAGCGCTGGCGGCGGTAGCTTGCAGAAATCGGCGTCGATTCATGGCGGGGAGGATAATCGGAAGGAGTACGGGATGTAAAGGCGGGCTGGCGGTGCCGGCCACAGCGCATTCCCCACCTGATGAAGCCGGTTCGGAATGACAGCCGGCTCGGAAAGACGAGACAAAATTCTAGCAGCTGCTTGTTTGAATACGCCGGACACGATCCTCTCCGTAGTATCATTGCAACCTCGGTCCCCCTATGTTAGCGTCTTGAAACAGCAGAGGTTAGCTTGCAATCGACGATTCCTGCCGGGCTGGATCGCAAGGAAGCGGAAGTTTACAGACAGCTTCACCCGGAACGGCTCCCGAAACACATCGCCATCATCATGGACGGCAACGGTCGCTGGGCGCGCCGCCGGCACCTTCCGCGCATGGCCGGACACCGCGCCGGAGTTACATCCGTCCGTTCGACCGTCGAGACCGCGGCTCGCATCGGAATTCCCTGGCTGACGCTCTACGCTTTTTCTGAGGAAAATTGGAAGAAGCGTCCGCGCGGCGAAGTCGATTTTCTGATGGGTCTGTTATGCCGCTATCTGAAGGCGGAGGTGCCCACGCTCAACAAGAACAATATCCGGCTGGAATACATTGGGCGGCAGCACGAGCTTCCCTCTTCAGTGCAGGAAAAGATGGCATGGGCCCGGGACGCGACCGCGGGAAACACCGGCATGGTGTTGACCTTGGCGCTAAATTATAGTGCGCGGACCGAACTGGTTGACGCTTTCCGCTCAATTGTGGACGCCGCCGCGCAAAATGGCGGTCTCGCCCATTTGTCGATCGATGAAGATGCGGTCTCGCAGAATCTTTACACCCGGCATCTGCCTGATCCCGACCTGGTGGTTCGCACCAGCGGTGAGATGCGGCTCAGTAACTTTCTTCTGTGGCAATTGGCTTACGCGGAAATCTATGTGACCCCCACTCTATGGCCGGAGTTTCGGGGAGTGCATCTGCTGGAAGGTATCGCCGAGTACCAGAAACGAGAGCGGCGATACGGTGGATTGGCTGATGCAGCGCACAACGACCATTCTCAGCACGCTGCCAAGACCGGCCGGAGCTAAAACGGCTTGCAACTACTGAAGAGAATCCTCACCGCAGTTCTCCTGATTCCGATTGTCCTGGTGCTGATTCTGCGGGCGCCGGTCCCGGTGCTGGCGCTGATCGCTGCGCTGGTGGCGCTGCTGGCGGTGCAGGAATTTCTCAAAATTTCGGAGGCGTACAAAATCAGGCCGTTTCACTGGGCAACTTACATTTTTGTCGGCCTGTTTTTTTTGTTCCTGGCAGTGAATCTTGGACATGACACGCCACTGCTCTCAACCTCAGTTTTTGCCGGCAGCGCGGCTTTTGTCGGCGCCATTGCCACCTTTGTTTTTCTGGCGATCGGGATGCGACGAGTAGACCTTAGCACTGCATTTCCGGCAGCTATGACTTCGGCCTTTGCCTTCGCCTACATTGCCCTGCCGCTGGGATGCCTGGTCCAGATTCGGGAGCAGGCGGCGGGCGCATTTCTCCTGCTTTATCTGCTTCTGCTGGTATGGGCGGGTGACATTTTCGCCTACTTCGTGGGCCGCTCCCTCGGCCGTCATCTGATGTCACCGCGCATCAGTCCGAAAAAAACCTGGGAAGGAGCATTAGCCTCGATGATCGCCAGCGTGGGCGTCGGCTTGTTGCTCTACAACTATGCATTGCCCATAAGCACCGCCCTGCTGAATGCAAACCTGATCGCAAGGAAAGACGGCTTATTTGCGCTGGAGAAACCGGCGCTTTTGCCGATCGTTCTCTTGTCGGCTGCGCTCAACATCGCGGCCCAGCTGGGCGACCTGGTGGAATCGCTGATCAAGCGCGGCGCTGGAGTGAAGGATTCCGGAACCATTCTTCCCGGCCACGGCGGCATGCTTGACAGAGTTGATGCACTGCTCTTTGCCGCTCCCTTGCTGTGGTACTATGCCGCTTGGCGCGTGATGCAGTAGGCCTACCCCCCTTGGCTGCGCCCCACCCGACTTTTCGCTCATGAAACGCATCGCCATTCTAGGATCAACCGGCTCGATTGGCCGTAGCACGTTGAGCGTGGTTGAAACCTATCCCGAGCGCTTTCAGATTGTCGCTCTGGCTGCCGGACAGAACGTAGATACCGCGTTCGAGCAGGCGCGACGCTGGAAGCCAAAATTGATTTCGATGGCCACTGCAGTCGATGCGGAAATTCTCCGCTCCCGCCTGCAAACCTCAGGAACCAAAGATATCGATGTCGTGCATGGTACGGCTGGAAGCATTCATGTATCTACCCACCCCGATGTCGATTTTGTGGTCAGTGCGATCGTCGGCGTGGCGGGCCTCAAAGCTACCTATGAGGCGGTACGCGCGGGAAAGATTGTCGGATTGGCCAACAAGGAGTGCCTGGTCGCGGCTGGAGAGTTGATCACCGCCGAAGCACGCCGCCAGGGCAAACCACTGCTGCCGATCGACAGCGAACATAACGCTGTCCATCAATGCCTTCGCGGAGGCCGGATGGAAGAGGTCGAGCGGATCTGGCTGACAGCCTCCGGCGGTCCGTTTCTTTACACACCGAAGTCGCAATTTTCTTCGATCACCGTGGACCAGGCGCTGAACCATCCCACCTGGAAGATGGGACAGCGAATTACGATCGACTCAGCCACTTTGATGAACAAGGGATTCGAGGTGATTGAGGCTTGCCGTTTGTTCAACTTGCCTCCCGATCGGGTGCAGGTGATGGTGCATCCGCAATCGACCATTCACTCCATGGTTGAATTTGTCGATGGCAGCATACTTGCTCAATTCTCGGTCACCGATATGCGGTTGCCGATTCTTTACGCCCTCACTTATCCGGATCGGATTCCGTCAGATATGCATTTCCCGGTCATGGACTTACGACATCTGGAGTTCCTGCCTCCGGATATGGAAAAATTCCCTTGCCTGGGACTTGCCTACGAGGCGGCCGAGGCGGGGGGCGCCAGGACCGTAGCCCTCAATGCCGCCGATGAAGTCGCCGTGGCGGCTTTCTTGCAGGAACGCATCGGCTTTGCCCATATTCCGGAAGTCATCCGTGAAGTTCTCTCTGCAACGGAATCGGGGAAGTTGGAATCTATAGAAGAGGTATTACAGGCAGACGCTACGGCGCGAGACGTGGCTCGCGACTGCGTCGAGCGGTTGGGGTTAAGGGCGGAAGGCCGGAAGCCGGTTCCGGCGGCAATTCGAGTAGAGTAGGACAAAATTCATATATGTCTGGATTCTTAACCGCAGTGCTGTCCGTCGGCGTGATTTTAGGATTCATGATCCTGATTCACGAGTTTGGCCACTACGCCAGCGCCAAGCTGCTGGGAGTGCGCGTCGAAGTATTTTCCATTGGTTTCGGTAAACGGCTTTTTGGTTTCCGCCGTGGTGAAACCGATTATCGCATCGCTGCCATCCCGCTCGGCGGCTACGTCAAGATGAGCGGTGAAAATCCCATGGATGCCCGCACCAACGATCCGGGCGAGTTCATGTCGCATCCCCGCTGGCACAGATTCATCATCGCCATTGCCGGTCCGGCGATGAACATTTTGTTCGCGGTCTTCCTGCTCACCTTCGTTTACATGGTGCATTACGAGTATCCGGCAGTCTTGAAGGAACCAGCTGTGATCGGATGGGTTTTGCAGGACACTCCCGCAGCTAAAGCAGGGATTCTTCCCGGCGACCGCATTGTTCGTATTGACGGGATCCAGAATCCCACCTGGGAAGAGGTCATTCCACGGGAAGCCTTGAACCCAAACCAGTCGCTCGAAGTCAGCATTGCCCGAGGCAGCCAGATTCTTACTAAGACCATCGTGCCTGAAGCCTACGGTCCCAATCAGATGGGCTCGGCGGGATGGACTCCGAAAGAACCGAGCTTTCCGATTACCGACCTGGAACCTGGAATGCCCGCCGAAAAAGCTGGCATGAAACTGGGCGATGAGATTTTGAGCGTTGACGGGCAGCCCATCGCCGGCCTCGAGGCCATGATCGAGAGCCTGAAGCGTACCCAGGCTAAACCGATACAAATTACGGTCAAGCGCGACGGCCAGCCTCTCAACTTCACTGTACTTCCAGTCTTGTCGGACATCCGCGGCGATTCACGCTACCGTGTAGGGATTGCGAGCGCTCCCATGACAGTGACTTCACTGCCCTTCGCAGCCGCATTCAAGCGCTCGGTCGAGCAAAACAAACAGGGATCACTCTTAATTCTGGAACTGGTACAGAAGATGATTCAGGGCAAGATCTCGATCCGCTCGGTCGAGGGACCGATCGGCATCGGGCGAGCGGCCGGACAAGCTGCCAGCAAAAAGGGTTGGACCCCACTTCTGGAATTGACTGCCGGAATCAGTCTCAACCTGGGAATTTTCAATCTGCTGCCCATCCCCATCATGGACGGCGGCGTAATTCTACTGCTGTTCGTCGAGAGCATCATCCGCAGAGACATCAGCTTAAGAATTAAAGAACGCATCTACCAGGCAGCCTTCGTATTCCTGGTTCTGTTCGCGGTGATGGTGATCTACAACGACGTCCTGAAGATGTTGCCCAGCATCATGCAGAGAACGCCGTAAAACAGCTGTCAGCTATCAGCTATCAGCTTAAAAGCCTTGTTATCCCGACCGGAGCGAAGCGCAGCGAGCGCAGTGTAGGGACCTTGCGCTTAGGTCTAACACTGCCACCGGCATAACATGAGCCACTCAGGCTAAACTCTTCATTCTGCGATTGTTAATCACTGAAAGTTAATACCGGATGACCGATAACCCACTCTTTGCATGTTAAAATAACAGTTCCCCATGGCAGACATTCATCGCAGGAAATCGGTTACCGGTTCGATCGGCGGAGTCAGAATCGGCAGCGATGCACCGGTAGTGGTGCAATCGATGACCAACACCGATACCGCCGATATTCCATCCACCGTCAAGCAAGTGGCCGCGCTCGCCAAAGCCGGATCCGAATTGGTGCGGGTCACGGTGAACAACGAAGAAGCGGCGGCCGCGGTGGCACCTATCGTCGATCAACTCGAGGCGCAAGGTATACGCGTCCCCATCATCGGCGACTTTCACTACAACGGTCACATCCTGCTCAAAAAGTATCCTGAATGCGCGCGCGCTCTGGCGAAATACCGGATCAATCCCGGGAACGTCGGCATCGGTCGTAAGGACGACAATAACTTCCGCACCATGATTGAAGTCGCAGTCGAAAATCAGAAGCCCGTCCGCATTGGCGTCAATTGGGGATCGCTGGATCAGGCGTTGCTCACGAAAATGATGGATGAGAACTCGCTGCTTCCCGAGCCCAAAGATGCGCGTGAAGTTACCATGGAAGCCATGGTGGTGAGCGCGCTGAATTCCGCCACTTTGGCCGAGAAGTGCGGGCTGCGACCGGACCAGATTATTCTGAGCGCCAAAGTCAGTGGCGTTCAGGACCTGATCGATGTGTATCGCTCGTTGGCCGCACGTTGCAGTTATCCCCTGCATCTGGGATTGACCGAAGCCGGCATGGGCGCTAAAGGAATTGTCGCGTCCAGCGCGGCTATGGGCGTGCTGCTACAGGAAGGCATCGGCGATACCATTCGCGTTTCGCTGACCCCCGCTCCCGGCGGAGATCGCACCGAAGAAGTTCGTGTGGGGCAGCAGATTTTGCAATCTTTGGGAATTCGGAGTTTTACCCCCCAGGTCACTGCCTGTCCCGGATGCGGCCGCACTACCAGCACTTTTTTCCAGGAAATGGCGCAGCAGATTCAGACGTACCTTCGCGACCAGATGCCGGTATGGAAAGGCAGCTACACCGGCGTCGAAGAGATGAAAGTTGCAGTGATGGGCTGCGTCGTGAACGGCCCCGGGGAATCGAAGCATGCCAGCCTTGGCATTTCGCTGCCGGGAACGTTCGAGGAACCAAAGGCGCCGGTGTATGTTGACGGCCGCCTGTTCACCACGCTCAAAGGCGACAAAATCGTTGCCGAGTTTATCCAGATTTTGGATGACTACGTGGAATCGCACTACGCCGCCAAAGAAGAATTAGCCGCAAAGTAAATGAAGGCGCAAGCGCCTTCGCTTGTGCGGCAGCGCCAGAAGCGGGTGCCACAATCCCCACAGTTGCGATCCGACACAAATTTCGGGTCTACCTGCTGCCGCACGAGCGAGGACGCTCGCGCCTACATTACGCCAGCAGCGGCAGCTCTGGATTCGCAGAGTCGTCGTAGATTGGATCTGCGATGGAAGCTAGTTCAGGATAATGCTTCAACAACGGCTCTGGGGCCTTCACACGTTTTCCTGTGATCATGTTTTTCAGCTGTAGCGCGTTGACTCCGGCTTTGGCTTCGAAGTGGTTATTGGCCACGACATAGATCACTTCCGCTTTGGCGGCGATGCGGCCTATTTTCTCTTTCCATCCCGCCAGCTCAGTTCCGCTATAGAGATAGTTGTAGCGGTCAGCGGCAGTATCGGCGTCAAACCACTGATCGTAGTTTCGTCCGTGCAGTCGCACATAGCCGACCGGTGAAGTCACGTGCTCGGTAGGTTCGAGGGATCGGCCAATCTGGGGCTGATCGATGTTACAAAACGCGACATTCTTTTCAGTGAAGTAGCGGATAGTCTCGGCATTCTCCCAGCTATCGTGGCGCACTTCGATCACGCGTGGGTATTCGATGAACTGCCGGATCAGTCGCTCAACGTACTCGCGGTTCAACGATGTATTTTTGAATGAGACCGGAAACTGTATAAGCAGCGCCCCCAGCTTCCCTTCTCCGGCCAGCGCCTCTAATCCCTCGCGCGCCAGAGCTTCGTCTTCATCGTTGGGCCTGATGGATGCGGCTGACGTGGGCTCCATTACCGCCATGGGATTGTGCGTGAAGGAGCGATGTAATTTTGCGGTGAAAGTGAAATTTGGATTTACCGCCTGCGCTCGCTTCACCCAGAGCTTGGCCAGATGCGGCTTGATATGTCCGTAAAAAGAAGTGTTGATCTCCACCATGTCAAAACAGCGGGCCAGGATGTCCAACGGATGCTGTTTACGGTGGTGCATTCCGGAAGGATAAAAAATTCCCTCCCAGTCCTTGTAGGACCAGCCAGCCGTGCCAATGCGTATTTGCGACGATTGATCCAAAATAATTTCCCTGAATTAGATGCCAGCAGACTAGCACACGCACCGATTTGTCCTGAAAGCTGCTGCGGACATGGTTCTGCGGTCAGTTGAAAGCTAGAACTACCCAGTACACGCCTGTGGGATAACTGTTGGAACGGGCGTAGCAGGAACCGACTGCGAAGGCGCGGATGGAGGGATTGTCGGTGGCTCTGGCTATATTTTCGGGAACCGTCTGGGGCTCGGAAGTGGTGTAGCGTAGAATCACCCGGCCCGCAAGCGGCGCGGAGCGCAACGACCCAGCCTTCCCCATATCGCAAGCCTGGGCGTGAGCTGAGGAGCCGCTGAGAAGTTGCAATTGGGGCAGATGATGTTGCGCGCGCAGGCGATCGACGCTATCAGCCACCAGACCTTCCGCCTCGCGCGATGAATAGCTGGGCAAGCTATGTCCAAAATCCTGGGCTACAAAAAGCAGCGATCCACTGCGCACCACGCTGAAACCGGCAACGTTGTATCCGGCATTGAGCAGATTCGCGCGGTGCGGAGGGGAATGCATGAGACTGTTCTCCGCCCCCTCGATCGTTTCCGCGAAAGCCACGTTTTCACCTAGCTGGTCAAGATGGACGTTGGTATTGGCTGCCAGCCGATGCTCGACGTCGGGTTCTCCGGAAAGTTGGTGGGAAAGTTTTCGTTGTGCCGCCATGGCGGCCGCATGCGCGAGCGCGGCCTTCGCAAGTCCGTCATCCATTTTCAAAGGAGGCAGGCCGGCCTTAGCTCGGTCCTGATTCGCCAATTCCAGAAGCCTGCGGCCGGCTTCGGCGTCGCTGTACAGGGAATGCTGCTGGTAGGGCTGCGAATCCGAAGTCAACGCTGTGGGCTCGGCTGCCTGCACGGGCGAGATCTGAAAAGTTGAACTGCAGGTCGCGAGCGCGATCACCAGAGAAGCTGCCAGAGTACGAATCATGCGAGTTGCGATCCCATTTATTGGATGCGAAACCAAATAGTGGATGCGAAATCAAAGTTGCACTTTGCTTACCCTCACCCTAGCCCCTAGAATCATTCTGAGCACCTTACGATGGGGACATTTCTGCTGGGCACGTTAATCGTTGTGAATGTAGTACTTCTGGGGCTGCTGGCTGCTTTTCTGCGCCGTGGCTGGGGTTCGGCGCAAAACACTGAGATCACAGAGCTTTCGCGTCAAAATGCGTTTCTGCACGAAACTCTCTGTCAGAAATTCAGCGAAGCTACGCTGGATATGGCGACCCGGCTGGAGAGCACCAAGGGAGATCTCCGCCAGGGAGTGACTGATCGTCTGACCATGGGCTTCAACGAAATACGGAACTCGGTGGAAGGCCAACTGACCGGCGGACGACGAGAACAGACACACGACCTGCGCGAGGCCCGTACTGAACTCACCACCGCTTTGGCGTTGACCACTTCGCAGTTAAAAGTTGAATTTGAAAGCCTGAATCAAAAAACGGCGCAGAGCCTCGATTCCATTCGCGACCGCGTAGATGCCAAGTTGCTCGCCATCACCGACCAGGTGCAGCAGAAACTCGATCAGAACATTAAGGAAGGCTTTGCTCACTTCGAAAAGGTGCAGCAGCACCTCAAGGCGGCAGAAGAACAATTACGTGAAGTGGGAGCGCTGGGACATTCCATCAACGATTTGAACAACATGCTCAAACTGCCGCATTTGCGCGGCCGGTTCGGAGAGGCCAGCCTGGAGCGGTTGTTATCGGACTTTCTTCCCGCACACATGTTCGAGATCCAGTCATCCGCCGGCGACGGCAACGGACGCGCCGACGCGGTCATACAATTCCCTGATCGCCGGTTGCCTATCGACGCCAAGTTTCCCCGTGAACAGGTCCTGGCGCTATTCGAAAGCAATGTTGAATCTGAAATCGCCGAGGCCCGGCATGAATTTGTACGCGTGATGAAAATAGAGGCCCGCCGAATCAAGGCTTACATTCAGCCGGAACATGGCACCACCGATATCGCTTTGATGTATCTTCCCAGCGAAACTCTTTACATGGAAACGGTTCGCAACCGCGACTTGGCGGACTGGCTTAATGCTCAGCACGTTTTTCCGGTTTCTCCGAACACGCTGCTCATGACTCTGCAGACGATCGCTCTGGTCCACAAGTGGTACGAAGTTGCCAGCCGCTTCGAGAAGAGCCGGCTTGAACTGGCCAAAGCGCAAAAGTCGTTCGACCACTTCCAGAACCAGTTCGAAAATGTCGGCAAGAATTTGAACAAGGCCCAGGAAGCGTTTGATACCGCCCAGCGCCACTTGAAGACATATCGTGGCCGGGTCACCGCGCTCAGCGGACAAGAGCAATTGGAACTGGACGCAGCGACCGCAAAGAGTGATGAAGAGCCGACGTTACCCCTGATCGATAAAGCCAGCGCCTAGATGTTCCTGTTTCGTTGCTGGCACTGCCGCTTCAAATCGATTCTGTTGAGAAGCCAAAACGAAAACGCCTCCGTTTCCGGAGGCGTTTCAGTTCGTGCTAAGTCCACTGTTACTGAACCCGATTGTTGTGCTTCTTCCGATAGATTGCATTCGAGGTCCGGTTTTGCTGCCGGTTGACTTGCCGGCGCTCGGCCCCGGTAAGCCTGCCACCGTTGGCGGCGCGCTCGTTGTGGACTTCGTGATTGATCGCGGATTCGCGATGCTCAACGTTCGCAGCTTCACCAGCCGTCATCTGTCCACTCTTGATGCCTTGGCCAATGCGTTCCTGCTGCAGTCGCTGCCGCTCTCCAACTTCGCTCTTGGGATTAACGTTCTGCACCTGGGCATCATGTTTCTGTTTGTAGATGTCGCTGGAAAGTTTGTTCTGCTGCTGGTTCAGGGTGGCGCGATCGGCAGAGGTCAGATGACCATTGTCGAGCTTGCGCATATCGCGTTCTTCCTGATTTACTTCCGATTCCTTCTTCTCCAAACGGCCGGCTTCGCCCGCGGTCAGCTCTCCACTCTGCACGCCATTGCCGATTCTGTCCTGCTGATTTTCCTTACGCTGGTTAACGGTGGCCGGCGCGGTTGCAGGAGCGCTGGTAGTCTGCGCAGCCGCCGGTATGATGAGGCCCGCCATGACGGCACTCAAAATATAGCCTTTGTTCTTTAAATTCATGTTTTTCTCCTGGCTCCCTGATTCGACTGCTTTCGCCCGTTTTTTCGGGTCACATTTCTAAACACAGGTTACCCACAAATGTTGCGCTGAATCACTGGTCAGAACAAGGATGCAAAGCTTTGCATGGGGTTACTAAAGTCGCTGTACGGTTGCGAAGTTGAAGTTTGCGGAAGACTAAAGCCCGGCTTCGAGACGCGAGCGGGGATCGAGAAAATCACGAAGTGCGTCACCGATGAAATTAAATGACAGCACCGCCAGCATGACAGCACCCGCAGGAAAAAGAACAAGGTGGGGAGCATCGAACAGGTGGGCGCGCCCGTCATTTAACATGGCCCCCCAGCTGGCAGTGGGCGGCGCAACCCCGAGTCCAAGAAAGCTCATCGTGGCTTCGGCCAGAATCGCTCCAGCCATGCCGATCGCGGCCTGCACGATTACAGGTTGAATAATGTTGGGAAGAATGTGGCGGACAATCACGCGCAGATCGCTCGCGCCCAGCGCCCGCGCCGCTTCCACAAACTCACGTTCACGAGCGGCGAGAACCTGTCCGCGAACCAGGCGAGCATAGCCCACCCAACCACCGAGCGATAGAGCCAGTACGAGATTGAAAATTCCGGGGCCCCGAAAAGCGACGAACGCAATGGCGAGCAGAATACCCGGAAAAGAAAGAAACGCATTCATCACCACGATGTTGAAGAAGCGATCGATGTTTCCTCCGTAGTATCCGGCGACTGATCCCACGATCAAGCCGATTGCCAGCGACAGCGCAACCACGGAACTACCGACCAACATAGAAATACGAGCGCCGTAAATCAGGCGGGAGAAAATATCGCGACCCAGTTCATCGGTTCCGCACCAGTGGCCGGACGATGGCGGCGAGAGTCGCGCAGGCAGATCGATGTATGCCGGATCCTGAGGCGCGATCCAGGGCGCGAACAGCGCGCAAATCACACAGCCGATGACCAACGCTGCGCCGATAGCCGCCAGAGGGTTGCGGCGGGCGGCGCGAGGCATCGAGATGGAAAGCGTGGACATGCGTTGCTTTAGATTATTTGCGACTTCACTGGCGGATTCTCGGATTCAGCGACGTGTACAGCAAATCGGTCAGAAAGTTAACCGCCACATAAGTTAACCCGATTGCAAGAATGCATCCCTGTACCAGGTAATAATCGCGATTCGAAATGGCCTGGATGGTTAACCGTCCCACGCCGGGCCCGGAGAAAATCGTTTCGGTTACGATGGCACCGGCCAGCAACGCTCCAAATTGCAGTCCCAGTACGGTGATCACGGGAATCATGGCATTGCGGAGCGCGTGACCGTAAATCACGCTGCGTTCAGACAATCCCTTGGAGCGCGCGGTGCGAATATAGTCTTGTCCCAACTCTTCCAACATGGAGGTTCGCACCATGCGGGTGAGAATGGCGGCCAGCGCGCCGCCCATAGTGATTGCGGGAAGAACGAAGTGAGCCAGGCTACCCGACCCCGAGACCGGAAGCCATCCAAGTTTTATGGCGAAGATCAAAATCAGGATGGGTCCGAGGGCGAAGTTAGGAAAAGACAACCCAAACAGGCTGACCACGCTGAGCACTCGGTCGTCCCATTGATTGCGACGCTGGGCAGAGCGCACCCCTGCAGGAACCGAGAGCAACACCGCCACCAGCAACGCCGCCAGAGTTAACTGCAGCGTATAGGGATAACGCTGGGCGATCAGACGGGTGACACTCTGGTTGAAACGGAGTGATGGTCCCAGGTCTCCGCGCAGCACGCCTTCCCAGTAATTCAGATACTGCCGGCCCAGCGACTGGTCCAGACCGTAAGCATGGCGAGCAGCCTGCACATCGGTAACAGGCGCGCCCTCTCCCAGCATCTGGAGAATCGGATCGCCCGGCACCAGATGGATGAGAAGAAAAACCAGGGAGACCACGAGCCAGATCACAGGCAGCGTGTAAAGCACGCGAAGAAAGAGGTATCGGGCCATTCGCTGGTTAGTGTTTGGTCATTTCGATTTCTTGGGTCCGCTCTCGGCGTTGATGGATTTAAAAATTATTCGCCCCGATATATTTGCTGAGCATTAGATTTGCAATTTCAACTTTCTTAACCGCATCAAGTACTGATTTGAAAATCGGTTCTCAGTTCCTGGTTCCTGGTTCTCAGTCTGCTGGGTGAGGGACGGGTTTATGCTCCATTTTTTCGATTTTTACTTTTGCGATGCGGTGGCCCTCGACTTCCTGAACCGTGTAGCGATGATCTTCATAATCGAAGCTTTCGCCTTGTCGCGGAATCCTCTGCACCCGGGCGAGGATGAAGCCGGCCAGCGTTTCGAAACCGGAGTCGCGCGGTAACGAAAGCTGATACTGCGATTCCAGATCGCGAATGCTCACCGAGCCTTCAAGAACGACCGCCACTTCCCCTTCCACCAGGGCTTGCTGCGGAGGCGCCACGTCAAACTCGTCTTCGATTTCTCCTACGATCTGCTCCAGAACGTCTTCTACCGTGACCACTCCGGCAGTCGATCCAAACTCGTCAACTACCACCGCCAGGTGGCGCTTGCGATCCTTGAATTCTTCCAGCAACTCGGTAAGCACCTTGGTCTCGGGTACGACCAGCACATCGTGCATAATCTGGCTGATTTTCATGCTCGATACCCGGGCAGCAGCGGGCTGGTCAGCCAGCCGGAGGCGGGTCCAGCGCATCAGGTCCTTGGCATAGAGCACGCCAACGATGTGCTCGGGGCCGCGCTGCGGATCGTAAACCGGAACCCGCGAGTGTTGCTCTTCAACCACCCGGGTCAGTGCATCGGCAATGGTCAGATCGCCGGGTAAAGAAAAAATCGCCGGGCGCGGCACCATGACTTCGCGGACCGTGATGTTGTCCAGCTCCAGGGCATGGTGAATCATCTCTTCCTGGAATTCGGGTATCTCGCCGAACTGCCGGCTGGCGGTAACGATCAGCTTGAGTTCATCGGGCGAATGCACTGGGCCCTGGCGGATGCGGCGTGATCCTAACGCCCGAAGTACCCACCCCGCCGCCCGGCTCATCACGAACAGCAAGGGGCGGGTCAGAGTCAGGAAGACGTCCATAGGGGCAGCGACGGCGAGAGCGACCTGCTCAGCCCGCTGCAGGGCCAGTGACTTGGGAACTAATTCGCCTAGAATGACGTGCAGGCAGGTAATAAGGACAAATGCGATAAAAATTGCGATGCCGTGAGCATAGACCGAGGCATGAGGAACATCCTGGACGGGCCCAAGCATCATTTGGGCCAGCAGAGGCTCGCCCACCCATCCCAGGGTCAGGCTGACGATCGTGACTCCCAGCTGAACCCCGTTGACTACTTCATCGAGGTTCCGGTGCAGCTTCTGCACGATCCTCGCACCGATGCGCCGGGCCGCAATCAACTGCTGGATGCGTGTATCGCGCACGCTGACCAGGGAAAATTCCGCAGCCGCAAAGAAAGCATTGGCCGCTACCAGGAGCAGGATCAGGAACACCCGCAGCAGCACGTAAGCAATCATGAAGGGCTAATTCTAACATTCCAAAGAACTAGGGCATGACTTCCAAGGTTAACGTCTTGTAAAATCAGGTTCACACTCACCCACGGTTCTATGAATCCTGCAGTTCTCTGCTTCCGTTTCAACGTTTTGCGGGTCTAATCATGTGGACGCTGTTTTGTTGGGCGAAATATCTTGATTTGCAATAGCGCGAATCCAAGGGAACAAAGCTCTTATATCGTTCGTAACCATCATTGACGGTGGCGGTGGATCGCTCAGGAGGCAGATGTGAACGGGAATGGCAGCAGCAAAAAGCGAAAAAAACGGCTGATTTACGGCGGCATAGGACTGGGACTCGTTCTCCTGATTGCCGGAGGACTGATCGCGGCCACCCATGGCGGCACCAAGATTGAACCCTCAAAACTTCAGAAGGTAGAAAAGGGCGACCTCGCCAAGAGCGTGGTTGCCACCGGCAAAGTCACGCCCATCACCAAGGTCGAAGTGAAGTCCAAGGCCAGTGGTATCGTCAAAAAGCTCCTGGTGGAGGCTGGCGACAAGGTCAAGAAGGGCCAACTATTAGCTCAATTAGATAAAGTAGAAATTGAAGCCCAGGTCGAACAGTCGCGGGCAGCTGTGGATTCAGCCGAGGCCAGTCTGACCAGCTCTGAAGCCGATTACGAACGGGCCAAAGTAGATGCCGAGGGACCTGACGTTCCTCTGCTTAAGCGAGCGTACGAGCGGGCCACTGGAATGGCAAAAGAAGGAGTGGTTTCGACCTCGGCGCTGGAAGACGCCCAGAAGAACTACGAATTGGCCCTGAACAAGCAGAACGTGTCGAAGGCGCAAGCGACAGTACTAAAGGCGAAGATCGCCCAGTCCCGTGGACAGTTGGGACAAGATCGCGCCAATCTGAAGCAGCTCGAAGAACAGCTGAGTTATACCGACGTTCAATCGCCGATAGACGGGGTTGTGCTCTCGCGCGATGTTGAGATGGGTGACGCGGTTAGTTCGATCCTGGTGTTGGGTTCGTCGGCTACGCTGGTCATGACCCTCGGAGATATCAGTTCGGTTTACGTAAAGGGAAAGGTCGACGAAAGCGATATCGGGAAGGTTTATTTAGGCCAACCGGCACGAATCAAAGTGGAATCGTTCAAGGACAAGACCTTCAACGGTGTGGTGACAAAAATCTCTCCGATGGGCGTCGAAAAAGACAACGTAACCACTTTCGAAGTTCGCGTCTCCATTAATAATCCGGGCGGTGAACTGAAGGCCGAGATGACCGCCAACGCTGAAATCATTCTGGAAGAGCACAAGAACGTGCTGCAGATTCCCGAAGGCTCGATAATTTACGACAAGGACAAGAAGGCTTCAGTTGAAGTTCCGGATACGAGCGCCAAGGACGGCAAAAAGAAAGTCGCCGTCAATATTGGTATCTCAAACGGGGCCAAAACCGAGTTGCTGAGCGGCCTGAAAGAAGGCGACGAAGTGGTCCTGCAATAAGTTCGAAATATAAGGCCTTTTCCTGGGTAAAAGCAGGTTCGGATCTTTGAAGAAACCTTGTGGAGAAAACATGAAACGCCTTAAGCCGGCCTCGCTACCTTCTCTCTGGAGTATTGCGCTGCATCTCACGGCGTTCCTGCTTTGTGTCCGGGCCCTGCCGGCCAAAGCTGCCTCGGAAGGTTCCTTCCATCAGTCTCTATCGGTGACCGGCCCCGTCCATTTGGAACTGAGCACCGGTTCGGGGGACGTCGAGGTACATACCGGCAATGCCAGCCAGGTGGAGATCAGAGGGCACATTCGGGCCTCGCAGTGGTTTGGAGGCAATGCCGAAGAGAGGATCAAACGGATCGAGGCGAATCCACCGATTAAACAGAATGGCAATGATATTCGCATCGGACACCTGGACGATCCCGACCTGGGACGCAATATTTCGATCAGCTACGAAGTCGTGGTCCCGGCGGAGACTGATTTGCGGGTCCAGAGTGGATCGGGAAATCAAAGGGTGAACGGCATTCGAGGCCCCCTCGAAGTTAACGCCGGTTCCGGCGAACTCAAGATTTCTGCAATCAGCGACCGGGTGCACGCGGAAACGGGTTCGGGCGACATCGATATCACCAAGGTGAAAGGCAATGTGCAGGCGAAAACCGGCAGCGGATCGATTGACGCAAGCGATGTCGCAGGCGCCTTCGAGGCGGACAGCGGCAGCGGCAGGATTACGTTGAGGCAGACCGCCCCCGGTTCGGTGCACGTGGATACAGGTTCCGGAGGCATGGAATTGCACGGAGTGCAGGGTTCGCTCGAAGCCAAGGCGGGGAGCGGCGACATTGAGGCCGAGGGCAGCCCGACCGGCGCCTGGACCGTCCACACCGGTTCGGGGGGAGTGGATTTGAAGCTGCCGTCGAACGCCGCTTTCGATCTCGACGCTCATACCAGTTCCGGCTCAATCTCGGTGAACGATCCGCACACAGTGCAAGGCTCCGTCGGGCGCAAGGAAGTACGCGGGCGCGTCGGTGGCGGCGGCGTTCCAGTCGAAGTAGAGACCGGATCGGGCGACATCCAGATTCGGTAAAACAGTTTTTAGTGGAGGACGGGCGTCCCCGCCCGTCGCGCACAGGCCATTTCCTGACGGGCGAGGACGCCCGTTCTCCATTAGCGAAGCTCTTCTGCAGAGTTCACATCAGTGGCGCGGCGTATTAGTCGACGTGGAGACCGGATCGAGAGAGATTCAGGTCCGGTAAAACAGCTTTAGTGGAGGACGGGCGTTCCCACCCGTCGCGCACAGGCCATTTCCTGACGGGCGAGGACGCCCGTCCTCCATGGGCAGCGTGCTTCCAACCAAAGCCCAATTCCCCGTTACCTCCGTTCCTTGACTCACTCCTGCTTTCCAGTTACTTTCGGAATTCCTGGGGAAAACTCCGTTTTAGAGTGAGGAAATTTGCCGCGTCGCCCGATTATCACGCTAACCACCGACTTTGGTATCAACGATCACTTCGTCGGCACCATCAAAGGCGTCATTCTTGCGATCGATCCTGATATCCAGATTGTCGATATCAGCCATTCCGTGCAGGCTTTCGACGTCCTGGATGGTGCGCTGACAATCGCCCAGTCCTATTCATATTTCCCTTCGGGCACCGTGCACCTTGTAGTCGTGGATCCAGGAGTGGGAACAGCGCGGAGACCGATTCTGGTGACCAGCGACCGGCACCACTTTGTTGCGCCGGACAACGGCGTGCTCTCTCTGGTCTACGCCCGGGAAGAGCGGCTTCACATTCGCCACGTGACCGCGGAGCACTATTCCCTGCAGCCGGTCAGCAAGACCTTTCATGCTCGCGATATTTTCGCGCCTATCGCCGCCTGGCTGGCTAAGGGCGTCGACTCAGACAAATTCGGGGAGGAGATCACGGATTTCGTCCGCTTCAATCCGCCTACGCCGAAATCAATCAACGGCAATACCCTGCGCGGCGTCGTCTTAAAAGTGGACCGTTTCGGCAATCTGGTCACAAATATTACCCCGAAGGAAGCCCCGACGCTTTTTCTGGCCGATGGCGGTCCCTTCAAAATCGCCGTGGGCAAGCACGAAATCACGGAAATTCTCCCTACTTATTCGGAAGGCGAGCCCGGACAGGTATTTGGTATCCTGGGCAGCATGGGCTATCTGGAAATCTCAACCAACCGCGGCTCCGCCGCCAAGATCGTAGGAACCGGCAAGGGCAGTGAAGTCACAATATCGTTTGAAGGCGGCGCTGCGGCCGTGAGCAACGGAAGCTAAAGGTTTTTCGGTTTAGTGTGGGCGCAGGCGACTCGGCCGCAGGGTTCGAAAGTCAAAAGCCGCGGGGTGAGTCGTCAAAAGCCGCGGGGTGAGTCGTCAAAAGCCGCGGTGGAAAGTCAAAAGCCGCGGGCGGGGTCGCCCGCGACCACACGATCAAGAACTTAAGGTCGTTTAGGTCCGGGATGCACGTAGCGTTCGATCTCTCCGGTCCACTTCAAAAAGCGCCATAAATTGCTGCGCTCCCGCCACATAAATTCCCAAAATTCCAGAAAACCAATTTGCTGCATCTTGACTCCGCAATAAGTTTCAACCCGCCACAGTAAATACGGGCTGCGCCACGGAGTCAGGCGATGTCCGCGTGTTGCGTTCCAGAGAAATCGAAGCATGTAGCGCATGCTGTTGCCGAGTATAGCTCGTGTTGGGTCGTTGGTCCTTGGTCTTTGGCCGTTGGTCTTTGGTGGTTGGCCGAACCTTGGCGACCTTTGCGGAGTCCTTTGCGATCTTTGCGGTCAAAATCTTTAACCGCAAAAGGTGCAAAGAAATTCCGCGAAGAATGCAAAGATTCGCTTCACGGCTAACCTCTGAAACTGACAGTAGACACCGGCGACTGACCTCTTCCCTTTGACCTGCTAAAATTTCTTCTCATGTCCGATGATGTGCGCCAGAAGGCTGAAGATCACTACTACGCGGCCCTCGACCTGGTGGCGGAGGGCGAACAGGAGCGCGCCCTGGTCGAATACCAGCAGTCATTGAGCGCCGACCCTGTCTTTACTGAAGCCATGCACGGGATGGCTCGCACGCTCCAGGACCTGAACCGTCTGGACGAAGCCATTGCCGTGGCCAAGCGCATCGCCGAACTCGATCCCGATGACGTGCTGGCTTATACCAGCCTGTCCGTCCTCTACCAGAAAAAAGGAATGATTCCGGAGGCCGAAGCCGAAGCCAACAAGGCGAGAATCATGGGCTGGAAGCAACAACTGAAGAAAAGCGGTCCTTAGTCGTTGGTCATTGGTCTCTAGTCTTTGGTCGATATTCGTTGGCCGTGTCGTCTGCGACAGCCGTTTCAAGCGAAGGCCAACGACTATCGACCAACGACTAGAGTTCGTACTTCTTCGCCAGATGCCGGAAAGAGCGATAGGAGATTTTCAGCACTTCCGCGGCTCGCGTCTGCACCCCATTCGATTGCGCCAATGCTCCCAGCAACAGGGAGCGTTCTATGTCCGCGACATATTTTTCCATGTCCACACCTTCCGGCAGCACGGAACTGGAGTTTGCCGAGACCGGTCCGCCCACACCCGCGGCAGCCGCCCGGGCTTTTGAGCGCTCTGCAGGAAGCTCAACGTTGAGTTCTTCTCCCATTTCCAGCGCCACTGCCCGCTCGATCGTGTTTTCCAGTTGACGTACATTGCCGGGCCATTCGTATCCGCACAGTGCGCCCAGCGACTGCGGATTCACTCTCACGATGGCCTTGCCGGCGGCCGGAGCGTACTTCTTAAGGAAATGATTAACCAGCAGCGGAATGTCTTCGCGACGCTCGCGCAGCGGCGGTACTGACACAGGAATGACACTCAACCGGTAATAGAGGTCTTCACGAAAAGTATTCTCCGCTACTTGCCGGTCGAGGTCCCGGTTGGTGGCTGCGATGACACGTACATCGATCGGTATTTCTGTCGTACCCCCAACTGGCCGCACGCTGCGTTCCTGCAGAACGCGCAACAGCTTCACCTGCATGGTCAGGGTCATTTCGCTGATTTCGTCGAGAAAGATGGTGCCCTGGTCGGCGACTTCAAACAGTCCACGCTTGTTCTGGTTCGCGCCCGTGAAAGCGCCTTTGACGTACCCGAACAGTTCACTTTCGAGCAGAGTTTCGGGAAAGGCCCCGCAGTTGATGGAAACGAATGGTTCGCTGGCCCGAGGCGAGCACACGTGTACCGCACGCGCTACCAGCTCTTTTCCAGTGCCGCTTTCCCCGTAGATCAGGATGGTGCTTTGCGTGGAGGCGACGGTGCGAATGGTTTGCTTCAGTTTCTCCATGGCAGGACTTGCACCCACGATGTTGCCCAGCGAGTTACGCGTGGCCGCGTCTCTCTTGAAGGCAAAGTTCTGCCGGCTCAGGTTCATCTTTTCCAGCGCGCGGTTGATGGCGAGCTTGATTTCGTCCACCAGACCTGGCGATTTGCGAATGTAATCGGTGGCTCCGCCGGCCTTTACTGCCTGAACGGCAGCCTCGTAGTCATCGACCGCGGTGATGAGGATCACGGCGGAGTCCGGGGAGACCTGATGCGCGTACCGAAGCACTTCAATGCCGTCTGTATTCGGCATCTTGATGTCGGTGACCACCACGTCGTAGAGGGCGCTGTCGAGTTTCTTCTTGGCGTCATCTCCGGACTTGACGGTCTCGACTTTATGACCATCGCGGCGCAGGGCGATGTCGAGCATTTCACAGATGGAGCGTTCGTCGTCGCAGACCAGAATATTACCCACGGGCTCGACCTCCCTTACCGGCCGCCGCGGATTCCGCGGACTCCGGAGCTTGGGGAAGGAGCTGCAGCTTGGTTTCGCTGCGTTTTGTTCCGATTTCCTCGACCACCGACGCCCGGCGCAAACGCAGAACGAAGACGCTGCCCTCACCAATTCTGGAGCGCGCCCAAACTTTGCCCTCATGCGCCTGAACGATTTGATACACGATGGCCAGACCCAACCCAGTACCGCCTTCGAACTGCGACTGGAATGGCTCGAAAATCTTTTCCACCACCTGACGGCTCATGCCGGCGCCGGTATCGGCGAAATTGATTTGCCAGTCGTCGCCCACCTGCTCGAGGGAAACGCTAAGTATTCCCCCCGATTTCATCGCCCGCACGGCGTTTTCGCAGAAATTCCAGAAGACCTGTTTGATCTTGTTGCCATCTGCAAAGGCTATGGCCTGTTTGAAGTTGTAGTGCCGTTCGATCCGGATGCCGGTGTTCTCGGTCACCAGGCGATTCTCGAGCAGGGTCAGCGTGTCTTCGAGCAGTTGCAAGAGGTCGACTGAGGCGAATTGATATTGCTTGCCTCTTGAGTAGGCCAGAAAGTCGGTAATGATCCCGTTCAATCTTTCCGACTCGCGGGTAACGATCTGTAGAAGCTGGCGATGCTCGTCGCTCAGATCAGCGATACCGGAAAGCATGCTGACCGACCCGGCAATCGAAGTCAGCGGGTTGCGGATCTCGTGAGCGATTGCAGCCGCCAGCCGTCCTACAGCGGCCAGCCGGTCCTGAATGCGCAAATCCCGCTCCAGGCGCCGGATCTCGGTCAAATCGTCAAAGGTATAAACGTAGCCGATGGGCTTCCGTCCGGGAACCGCGAGCGCGGTCGCTCTGACCCGGAAGGTGTGGCAAAACCCATTCGAGGCGACGAAGCGTACCTCCCCGTGAGCGCGTTCCGAATCCACGACTGGCAAGGGGTCAAGAAAAAGCTGACCCAGAGGTTGTTCCAACAGATCGCGTTCCGCGCGTTCGAACAATTTTTGCGCGGCCGGATTGGCCAGGGTCACGTAACCATCGAGGCCGGTCGTGATCAGACCGCCACTGATGGATTGCACAATGTTTTCGTGCAGCGCCTGAAGATCTTCCAGGGCCCCGCGGGTAAATTTCAGGTTTACGTCGACCTGCCGCAACTTCGCCGCTAATAGTCCCGCCAGATAAGCTACCGCAAGATATCCAAAGAGGTTGACGAAGATGATGGCCTGCAACGCGCCCAGGCCAGGATGACTCGTGGAATAGGACGGAATGATTTCGAGAAACGTCAGCTCGAGGACAGCAACGTACAGAATGAAAGCCAGCGCGCCGGTCAGGTAAGCCCAAACCCGAGGCAACAGGATGCAGGCCACAATGATGACCAGCGGGTATAAAAAGTTCAGCGAACTATCCACACCGCCAGTCGCATAAACCACCAGCGTGACCATGAGCAGGTCGGTGAGAACCTGGAGCAGCGCCTGAATACGGCGTTCTTCCCAGAAGGAAAGCAGTAACAGATAAAAAATCGAAATCGTGTACCAGAGCAGAACAGCATTGATGAACAGTCGCAGGGGGAATGGATTTGGGGTCAGCCGGGCAATGGCCAGTTCGATTCCAAACAGCAAGGTGAGAATAATGAGCCGGACCTTGACCAGCCAGGCCAGCCAAAGCCGCTCATCAAAAATCGATTGCATGCGAGACCAGATCCCCGAGTAGTGCTTCCGCCGGAGCTTCGAGCCGCGCTCAAACTGTGGGGCGGAGCAAAGTACACTGCGAAACCGGGAAGGCCGCGGTTTGAGATTTAAACCGCGGCTGCCCGGCGAACGATAACGCGCTTAACCTGCCAGCTTGGCGATCATCGAGAACAGCGGCATGTACAGAGAAATGACAATGCCACCGATCATGATGCCCAACAGACCAATGATGACCGGTTCCAGCATGGCCAACATGTCTTTAGTAGCAGAATCGACTTCGTCTTCGTAGAAGTCGGCAATCTTCTGCAGCATCGCGTCCATAGCGCCCGTGGCTTCGCCGACGCCGATCATCTGCGTCACCATGTTGGGGAACACGCCCGATTCGCGGAGCGGGTCGACGATGGTGCGGCCTTCTTCGATAGCTTTGCGCACCTTCATCAGAGCTTCTTCCAGCACGGCGTTGCCTGAGGTCTTGGCGGTGATGCTTAAACCTTCGAGAATAGGAACGCCCGAGGTGATCAGGGTACCCAGTGTTCGGGTAAAACGTGCAACCGCAATCTTGCGCAGCAACACTCCCAGGATGGGCAACTTGAGCAGGGTGTAATCGAAGTAGTAGCGGCCCGTGGGATTCTTTCGAATCTGCTTCATTCCAAAAACCAGGCCGACAATTCCAACGATGAAAAACCACCAGAACTGACCCACGAATGCGCTCAGCCCCATGACGATTCGGGTAGGCAGCGGCAGGGCTACGCCCAGACCGACGAACAAGTTGGAGAAGATCGGCACCACCCACTTCAGCAGCGCACCCACAATCAGGAAGGCCAAGCTGACGACGGACACCGGGTAGATCAAAGCTGACTTGACGGCGGCCCGCAACTTGACTGCTTTTTCGATGTAGATCGCGAGACGTTGAAGAATGATGTCCAGAATACCGCCGGTTTCGCCGGCCTCGATCATGTTGGTGGTGAGGTCGTCAAAAATTTTGGGATACAGCTTCATCGCATTGGCCAGCGTGGCGCCGCCTTCTACCGTGGTGCGCACACCGGTCAGCGTCTTCTGGAATGCCGGGTTCTCCTGGTTGGCCGCCAGAATTTCCAGGCACTGCACCAGGGGCAGTCCGGCATCGATCATGACCGAGAATTGCCGGAAGAAGATGGCGATGTCCTTGGTCTTGACTTTGCCGCTGCCGAAAGTCGGCATGACAAACTCTTTGCCTTTTTCCCGTATGGGGCCCGGCGTAATGCGTTCTTTACGCAGCTGGCTGGTCAGCGATTGTTTGTTGGGCGCGGTCCGCTCGCCGCTGACTTTCTGGCCGGACTCATTCTTCCCTGAAAATGTGAAAACTGGCATGGTTAACGTCTCCTGGCTGCAATTCGCTTGTTCCGGTCTTCATCCCGCTGGCGTCCGGCGTCGCCTATTTTCTGCGGTCGCTTCTGTCGCATTACTGCGGCTGAAGCGTTCGCCTCTGAGTCTGATTACGCCGCCTAGCGCTTGCCGGGTGCGGCGCCCTTCGCTAAAGGAGCAGGCTGGTTACGATTCAAGCCTGCGCCACGATTGATCATTTCCTGCAACTCGTCGGTATTGCTGGAGCGGGCCATGGCAACTTCCAGAGTGATCTTCTTCTGGAAATATGCCGTCGCCAGCGCCTGGTTAAAGGTCTGCATTCCGAATTTGTCCTGACCGGACTGCATGGAGGAGTAAATCTGGTGGATCTTGTCCTCGCGGATCAGGTTGCGGATCGCTGCATTCGGAACCATGATTTCCATGCACATCGCCCGGCCTTTACCGTCCGCCGTTGGCAGCAGGCTTTGGCACATGATGCCTTCCAGAACCAGCGAGAGTTGTGCCCGGATCTGGGGCTGCTGGTGAGCCGGGAACACGTCGATGATTCGGTTGATGGTCGAGGATGCCGAGTTGGTGTGCAGGGTACCGAACGTAAGGTGGCCGGTTTCAGCGATACGCAGCGCGGACTCGATGGTTTCCAGATCGCGCATTTCGCCGATCAGCACCACATCCGGGTCTTCGCGGAGGGCGGCTCGCAAAGCATCGGAAAAGCTCTTGGTATCCGCGTGCAACTCGCGCTGGTTGACCACGCAGTTCTTGTTCATGTGAACGAATTCGATCGGGTCCTCGATGGTGAGGATGTGCTCGTGGCGCTCGCTGTTGATCTTGTCGATCATGGCGGCCAGAGTGGTCGACTTGCCCGATCCGGTGGGTCCGGTTACCAGCACCAGTCCGCGCGGCTTGTCGCACAGCTTGGTTACGATCGCGGGCAGTCCCAGCTGGTTGAATGACTTGATCTCGAACGGAATCAGACGGAAGACGGCCGAAGTCGCGCCGCGCTGGTTGAAAGTGTTGGCGCGGAAACGGGCCAGACCCTTCAGACCGAAAGAGAAGTCGAGTTCGAGGTTTTCTTCGAAGCGGTGCTTCTGCGAGTCGGTCATGACACTGTAGGCCAGCTGCTTGGTTTCAGCCGGCGTCATCTGTGGCAGATCGAGCGGCACCAGGTGTCCATGGACGCGAATCTGTGGCGGTGAGTTGGTCGTGATGTGGAGGTCGCTTCCCCCCATCTCCAGCAGCCTCTTTAACAGATCACTTAACGAAAGCGACATAGTTTCTCCCTTTCCTTCCTGAACTCTAGTGAATGGTCTCGCGCGCCACTTCTTCCAGCGTAGTTTGTCCGGCGGCGACTTTGATCAGCCCGCTGCGACGCAACGTAATCATGCCCCGCTGAATTGCTTTCTTCTTTAATTCCAGAGCCGAAGCTCCTACCAGAACCAGTTCCTTGATCTCGTCATCCACTTCCATCACTTCATACAGACCTGTTCGGCCCTTATAGCCGGTGTTGTTGCACACCCCGCAACCTTTGCCTTTTTTGATCTTTACCGTCTTGGCCTCTTCGGGCGTGTAACCTTCTTCGATCAGCGCCTGCACCGGCATATCGATGACTTCCGCGCACTCACCGCATATCCGCCGAACCAGTCTCTGCGCGCAAATCAGGTGAACCGAGGTTGCCACCAGGAATGGTTCAATACCCATGTTCATCAAGCGGGTAATCGTTTCCGGCGCGCCGTTGGTGTGGAGGGTCGAAAGCACCAGGTGACCGGTGAGCGCGGCTTTGATAGCGATTTCGGCAGTTTCAAAGTCTCGTATTTCGCCGACCAGAATGATGTTGGGATCCTGCCGCAGGAAAGCGCGCAGCGCCGCCGCGAAATTCAACCCGATCTGTTCTTTCATCTGCACCTGGTTGACTCCGGCCAACTGAAATTCGACCGGATCTTCAGCGGTCATGATGTTGGTGTCCGGCGTATTCAGGCGCGCGATCGATGAGTACAGAGTGTTGGTCTTGCCCGATCCCGTGGGACCGGTGACCAGAACCATGCCGTAGGGCTTCAGGATGGCTTTTTCGAACTTGGTGAGCGATTCCTGCTCGAAACCGAGCTTGGTCATGTCCAGCCGGAGGTTTTCTTTATCCAGCAACCGCATTACGATTTTTTCGCCCCAGAGCGTAGGCAGCGTGCTGACGCGGAAGTCGAGCTGCTTTTTGCGCCCGCCCAGGCTCATCTTCAGCATGATGCGGCCGTCCTGCGGCAAACGCTTTTCGCTGATGTCGAGCTTGGCCATGATCTTTACGCGCGAGGTGATGGCGTCTTTCAATTTCAGCGGCGGCGACATGATGCTCTGCAGCACACCGTCAATACGGAAGCGCACGCGAAATTCTTTCTCGTACGGTTCCATGTGAATGTCGCTGGCTCCGCGTTTCACTGCGTCGGTCAGGACCAGGTTGACCAGCTTCACAATAGGAGCTTCGTCGGCCGCCCGCTCCAGGTCGGCCAGTTCCATCTCCGCTTCTTCCGACTGCAGTTCGACGTCGGCTTCATTGACCTCGGTCATCGACTGCATGACCTGTTCGAGGTCTTCCTGCTGGGTAGTGCCGTATGCCTTCTCGATGCCTTCGAGAATGGAACTCTCGGATGCGACCACCGGCTCGATGTTGAAACCGGTCATGAACTTGATATCGTCCATGGCAAAGACGTTGGTCGGATCCACCATGGCGATGGTGAGCGACGCGCCCACGCGGCTGAGCGGAAGAATCTGATAACGCTTGGCGGTTTCGAAAGGAATCAGTTTTACGACGGAAGGGTCAATTTCAAAGTAAGAGAGATTGATGGCCGGAACACCGTACTGCCGGGAGAGAAAGTTGGTGACGTCTTCATCAGTCAAGAAACCCAGCTTGACCAAAGCCGAGCCCAGACGACAGTTGGTCTCTTTCTGGACCTTGCTCGCCTGATCCAACTGCTCTGTGGTAATGACCTTCTCTTTGACAAGAAGATCACCCAGCCGTTGAGACATACCTCGATCTCCTATCTCTGCGTCAAAATTATCTGGTCTGCGAATGCGGCGCGAACGGAGCTGCTTTTCGTGGGGAGAAACTGCAGCCTATCGCGTTGACACAAATTGTCAACGTAACCGGGTTACGGCACCAGTAACTTTAGTATGTGAGACCTCTGTGCACCGGGTTAAGGTGACGGCCACAAGTCTTCTGAAAAGCGCTCCAATACAGCGAATTGGCGCCGCTTCGATGTGGCAATTGAACAACACCGATCAGCTCATTTCGAGTGACCTTGGTAACGGGTTCAGTTCCAGGTAGGCGAATGCAGAAAGAGAGAATAGAAGGAATTAAACTTCTTTGCGGGAATTGAACTGTAGGGAAAGTTGGGCCTCCACCTCAGATTGTGGAGGCCCCACTTTCTTGCTTTAGCTAGCCTTCTTGCGCGGCTTGATTAGTTCCTTTGGAGACGTTTTTCGCTTTTCGCTCTTCGAGTCATTGCCATTTGCAGCCTCGAAGTTTTCAACTCCCTGTTCGAGTTGCGGCGCCTCTACGACTTCCCAGTCGCCGCCCTCGTTCCAGGGTCCGCGAGCATCGGTTTCCCCTTCGTCGCCAACCCCGGTCGAATCGTTGAAGTACTGATTGACCAGAACCGGCGTGGGAGGAATGCTGCCAATCGAGAAAGGATCCTTGCCCATGCTCTCAAGAGCCGCTGTGAAAGCCTTCATGTGCGTGATCTCGCGGGTCATGAGAAATTGAAGCGCATCTTTCGATCCAGGATCGTCGCAGAAATCAATCAGTCGTTCGTAAACGATTTTGGCGCGAGCTTCGGCTGCGATATTGCTGCGAAGGTCCACGTCGAGTTCGCCCGTGATTTTCAGATAATCCGCAGTCCAGGCATCACCCATGGAGTTGAACAGGCACACACCCCCGCCGCCGGCGATAGAAACCAGCGGATCGATCTCGGCAGCTTCCCGGTCTTTTTTCATCGGTTTAAGGTGCATGCGAGCCAGTGTCCCAACCACTTCGAGGTGACTGAGTTCTTCAGTGCCGATATCCATCAGCAAATCTTTGCGTTCAGGATCGTCACAGTTAAGACCTTGGATCGAATACTGCATGGCCGCGGCCAGTTCACCGTTGGCCCCGCCGAATTGCTCCAGCAGCATGTTGCCGAATTTCGGATCTGGAGTGCCGACGTTGACGGTGTACATCAATTTTTTAATATGGTGATACATAGATCTCCTTTCAAAATGAATGAGCGTGGATGCATCGAAGAAGACTTGCGACTAAGCAACCTTGCTATACCCGTCCGAACCGTGCTGCTTGACCATCTTGTTGTAGTTGCCCATGATCAAAAATGGCGCTGCCCACTGTCCGACGAAAAGCGCCCAGGTATCTTTTCCGGCTATCTTCAAAGCGGCGGAAGTCACCATCGAGCCGAGCGCGAGACCGAGGAATAAGCTGGATGGGGCCCGCGAGGTCTGTTCCTCGATAGCGCCGGTGATCCAGTCTTCCCGCCGCTCTCCTTGTTCTACTCCGGTTTGCATTTTTCAAACTCCTTTGGATATGAGTGCATTGTGATTAACGGGTTTTGCTGCACCCTGCGCAGCAAAAGTGGATGTCGGTCAATTAGGTACAACCCAACATCGCAGGCTGCTGCCTGCAAATCCATAGGGTTGGAACTGCATTCTTTTGCGGGTGAAGGGGTATGCGGTCGCGGGAAGAAAATTTATCCGCGCCATGTCTACGGGTTTGTGCAGCGAGCACGGCGGAGTCATGACACTATGCAGCAGAGCCTCAGAGCGACGCCGAGGCTTATAATGAAACACTTAAGTCCTGTCACCTCTAGCTGTGCTTTGTATCGGACTCTCAATAAAGTGCCGTCCACCAGCCCAAACCGAAATCTGGAGAAGACCAGCCGCAAGAAAGTCATTATCTTGCTGGCCATCGGCACCGCCATCTCGTTTGGAATCCTGCTTTCTCAGTCTTCCTTCGATATCCCGTTTCTTAACGCTAATACACAGGAGAAGTTCCCCCTTCTATTTTTCGCTGCTCTTACCATTCTCATCTTTCTGCTGTTCGTCGCTCTGACCTTCGTTCTGGCCCGCAATCTTCTCAAGCTCTTCGCCGAACGGCGGCTGGGCGTGCTGGGTTCGAAGTTCCGAACTCGCCTGGTGGTTGGCGGGCTATTGCTTTCATTCTTACCCGTCATCATGATGTTCTGGTTCGCCTACGGGCTGATGAATAATTCTCTTGAACGGTGGTTCTCGCGGCCGGTGGAAGAAGTGCGCGAGGACACCGCAGCCGTGGCATCCCTGGTCAAAAAGTACGCGGCGCAGAATGCCCGCGCCGAAGCTGAGTCGATCGCGGCTGCGCCGGAGACGCAACGGGCTTTCGCCGGTCACAGTTTCTCGGCGGTGATTAATGAATTTCACCGGCACGAAAGGACCCTGCAGGGGGGCTTTGCTCTGGCTTTGGAGCAGGGCAACGCGGAAGCCAGCATCAATGCTCCCGCGGCCTGGCCGCTACTGAAAGGCAAAATCCCACTGGACCGCTTCGGTTCCGATGCCGTCGTCCCTTTCAAGTGGGAAAACACCGACTATATTCTCGGCGGGGCGCCGGTGTCCGATAAGGGGTTGATCGTGGTGGGCATGCCCTTGCCGCAAAAGTTTTCCGAGACGGTAAGGCAGCTCGACGCCAGCCAGCACCGCTACCTGGAACTCAGGAGTCAACGCCGTCTGGTCCGCAGCACCTACATGGAACTGCTTCTGCTGCTCACCGTACTGGTCTTATTTTCCACCACCTGGCTGGCGCTCTACCTCGCAAAACTTGTAACTCGCCCCGTAGTGGCCCTGGCCGAGGCCACCCAGGAAATCTCGCGAGGCCGTTTGGACTATCGCGTTGAAGTCAGCGCGGCCGATGAAATCGGGGATCTGGTGCGATCTTTTAACCGCATGGCGGAGGAGCTTGAAACCAGCCGCCGTCAGATCGAGGCCTCAAGCCACGATCTTGGTGCCGCGAATGTCGCCCTCGAACAACGCCGCCAGCACATTGAGACCATTCTCGAAAGCATCCCGACCGGAGTGCTTTCACTCGACGCCAATCGCCGGATCACTCACGTCAACCAGGCTCTGATTCGCATGTTCAATCCGACCGGCGGGGATGCTGGGAACCTGATCCTGATCGGCGCGGTTCTGCGCGAAGTCTTTCCCCAGGAAATTCTCGAAGACCTGGAACCGTTGTTAAGGCGGGCCGATCGCATGGGGACGACCACCACACAACTCGAAGTCGAGCTGCACCGTTCGCGCTTCAACGCGGCGGTGACCGTGGCTACGCTGCAACATGCGGGCCAGGGACTGGGATATGTGCTGGTCTTCGAAGACTTATCCGACCTGCTCAAGGCCCAGAAGCAGACGGCATGGCGGGAGGTGGCGCGACGGGTGGCTCATGAAATCAAGAATCCATTGACGCCGATTGCGCTTTCGGCGGAAAGAATCCGCCGCCACCTGAAGCGCGGCTCTCCACCGGATGAGACCTCGCTCGAGGTCCTGCACAGTTGTGCCGAAACTATCGGCGGAGCAGTCGAGACTCTACGCACCCTGGTCGACGAATTTTCCACGCTGGCCCGCTTCCCTACCGCCCAGCCTGCCCCGGCCAACGTCAATTCCATTGTGGAAAATACACTGGCGATGTTCAACGGCCGGCTCGACGGAATTCATGTGCAAACATTCTTAGCGGCCGACCTACCCAAAGTTCTGGCGGATGGTGAAGCCATCAAGCGCGCTCTCGCCAATCTGGTGGACAATGCCGCCGAAGCCATGCAGGGAGCGCTGGTGCGGGAGATTCAAATCTCCACCGCACTCGTGGCCAGCCGGGATGCGGTTGAAATAACGGTCGCCGACCTGGGCCACGGGGTAACCCAGGAACTGAAGGAGAGACTCTTCCTGCCCTATTTTTCGACCAAGAAACGAGGTACGGGTCTGGGTCTGGCCATCGTCAGCCGTATCATTGAAGACCACCGCGGCTCTATTCGGGTCGAGGAAAACAAACCAGTCGGCACCAGGTTCGTTGTAGAACTTCCACTGGCTATTGAGCTGGTTCACGCGTTGCCTATCCGATCGCATGCATAACATTCTCATCGTGGATGACGAATCCGGCATCCGCCAGTCGCTAAAGGGCGTGCTCGAGGACGAAGGCTACAAAGCCTCCGCAGCCGACAGTGGTGAAGCCTGCCTGGATACTCTGCGGAAGCGGTCCTTCGACGTGGTGCTGCTCGATGTCTGGCTGCCCGGAATGGATGGGCTGGAGACTCTGCAAAAGATTCGCGAGTTCGATCACAATGGCCCGGAAGTCATCATGATCTCCGGCCACGGGACCATCGAAACCGCGGTGCGGGCCACAAAACTCGGCGCTTACGACTTTCTGGAAAAGCCGCTGTCGATCGATAAAACACTCACGCTGATCAAGCACGCAATCGACGCCCGGCATTTAAAGCAGGAGAACCGAGAACTTAAAAAGCAGCTGGCCCCGCGCAGCGTAATCGAGGGCGAAAGCGTGCCCATGAAGGCGTTGCGGCAGCAGATTCAGCTGATGGCTCCCACCAACGGGCGCGTCTTGATTTACGGCGAGTCAGGCACGGGAAAGGAACTGGTGGCCCACGCCATCCACGCTCAAAGCCTGCGCAAAGGCGAGATGTTCGTCGAACTGAACTGCGCCGCCATCCCCGAGGATCTGATCGAAAGCGAATTGTTCGGCCATCGCAAAGGTTCGTTTCCCGCCGCTACCACCGACAAGGAGGGCAAATTTCACCGTGCCCACGGGGGAACGCTCTTCCTCGACGAGATTGGCGATATGAGCCTGAAGACCCAGTCGAAGGTGTTACGCACCCTGGATGAGCAGCGTTTCACCCCCGTGGGCAGCGATGAGCCCGTTACCGTCGATGCGCGGTTGATCGCTTCCACCAACAAAGACCTTGACGAAGAAATTTCGCGCGGCAACTTTCGCGAAGACTTGTTCTACCGGCTGAACGTAATCCCCTTCTCGGTTCCGCCGCTCCGCGAACGCCAGGAAGACATTCCACTACTGGCCCGTCACTTCCTGAAAGAATTTTCCGCGACGTACGGACGCCGCCCGCGGGAACTCTCCGATGACGCGGTTGACACCTTGATGCGATATTCATGGCCCGGCAACGTTCGCGAGCTGCGCAACGTTATCGAACGCATTGTCATCATGAATCCGACGACTACACGTTTCGATCGCAAGCATCTGCCCCCGCTGGTCCACCGGGACGGAACCCGGCGCTCGATCGGTGCGGAATTCTCCACGCTGCATCAGGCGCGGGCCGCCTACGAGCGCGACTATATCTTGAAGAAATTGGACGACAACCACGGCAACATCAGCCGCACCGCTGAGGTGCTGGGACTGGAACGCAGCCATCTCTATCGCAAGATGAAGACTCTGGGGATTGCAGTAAAAGAGTGAAGCGCGTCAGCTCTAGCGTGTTATCGATTTCCATTCCCGGATAAGGTGATCGGCGGTACGCCACGCCAGAGCCTGGACGGTCAGGGTTGGATTTCTCGCGCCGGTCGTTCCCATCACCGAAGCGCCCAGAATTCCGAGGTTTGGAACCTCGTGAGAAAAGCCCCAGCGGTTGACGACACTGGTTTCCGGATTGTCGCCCATGCGTGTACCTCCATAGGCGTGAGTGCTCAGTGCGATCGGACCTGAGGGCAATTTGTCGGTGGCAATGGCACCCGCTTCACGCAACCACTGGTCGGCCTTCTCCTGCATGAACAGAATCGCGTGCTTCTCACTATCTTTCAGCCCAACAGTAAGCCGGCAAACCGGATATCCCAGTGGGTCCTTCACCTCCGGATCGAGGTCAAGAAAATGATCATCGAAAGGAATAGTGGAGATCTGCGCCCAGACCGGGCTCCAGCGTCCCGCATTCTCTTTCACGAATGCCTTCCAGCGTGATCCCCACCTGGGCGCCTTGCCGAAAGTTGGCATGCTGGCGGCCTCGATCGGTTTCGCTTCCATCGGAACCAGCAGATTGCCCCCGCCGATAAAACCAAGTCCGGTGTGATCGAAATTGTCATCCGACCAGTTGTCCACTGAGGTGCCTTGCGCCGGCGTTCCATACCAGCGATTTAACTCGAAGGGAAAAAGGCCCATCACTCCATTTCTGGTGTGAGACATATAGTGAAGGCCCACCTGTCCGTGGTTATTAGCGAGACCGCCGGGGCACACCTTCGACTTAGAAAGCAGAAGCAGCCGGGAATTTTCGTAGGTATAACCTGCCAGCAAAACAGCGGATGCCGGCTGAAAATATTCCTGCTTGTCCTTCAGGTAACGGACTCCGCTTACACGCCCGTCGCCACCGGAATCGATCGCAATTACATGAGCGTAGGGAACGACTTTCAGCTTTCCTGTCGCAACCGCTTTGGGAATCGTGGTTATTGCGGTCGAGTTCTTGGCGTTGATTGGGCACCCGCCGCTGCCGCAAAACCCGTGATAGAAGCAAGCCGGTCTGTTGTCGAACGGGACAGAATTGATTGCCGCAGGTGGACGATAACTGTGCCAACCCAGGCGTTTCGCAGCCCCGGCCATGTGCTCGGCAAAACCCGCGCCACGCAGTGCCGGCATTGGATATTCTCTTTGCCGCGGGC
This sequence comes from Terriglobia bacterium, assembly GCA_963733545.1. Classification (GTDB taxonomy): domain Bacteria; phylum Acidobacteriota; class Terriglobia; order Terriglobales; family Acidobacteriaceae; genus JAIQFF01. The sequence continues at coordinate 872,991 of CAVTDQ010000005.1, read as the reverse complement.
TTTCAAAAATATTACCCGCCTTGTCCATCGTGCCGCGAATATTTCCTGCCTTGCCGGAAACGCCGATCGTGTATTCCACTTTGTCGTAGTAGGGTTCCAGCTCATGGTAAGAAACGGGCCAGTCTTCGAGAGTTGAGCCTTGAGGAATTGCTGAGACACCGTAGCGGCGAATGGTTTCGCTTCGCATCTTGAAATCCCATTCGGTTAACCGCCAGCTCTGCCCCCAATAATGGAGCGAGGTGCCGCCGACGCCATTCATCATTGGATGATAAGCCGGCCGCGGTAGAGCGGGCCCATCCCGTCCCACTCGGGAAGTGGGGATTTCATGGTTAACTTTTTGGACTGCATGCGGCCAGTGCCGCACATTGTTTCGAATCTCGTCAGGTAGATGATCGCCGGGCTTGAACCAACCTCCGGCCTCGAGTCCAACAATTTTCAATCCCGCTCGCGCCAGCGGCAGAACGGCCAGACCGCCGGCCGCGCCTAAACCGATTACCACGACATCTGTTTTACGTAGCTTAATGGGAGCCATGCACCAGTTCTTTGGCCGATACCCGCGAAGGAGAAATCGTGGCGTCCATCTTTTGCATCTGTGGCCCGACATACATTCTGGGCCCGGGATAACCGATCAGTTCCCAGCCGGCGAAGTTGGCATTACCGCCATACGAAGGGTCGCCAAACATACCTTCAAGCGTATGTCGCCGGACCATTTCAAAAAAAGCCGCACTGTCGCCGAAATCGGCGACTTTAATATTTTTTTCGAAGTCGGACAAAATCTTGTCCTGTTTCGTCTCGTCTAAAGAGGCGAAAGAATTCTCCATGGTTGACTTCGCATAAGACTCAAGTGCTGCGAGGCCTGCGCTGTACGCCTGCCTGAGAGACTGATAGGCACCTGCCAACGCGGCCTCGATGTATTTTTCGCAACCTGCTTCGAGTGCTCCAGGCCCATCGGCCCCCGCGGGGATGATGCGGGAAACTATCGCCGCGAGCGACTGTCGCTCAGTCGAAGTCAGAATCTCTTTGAGAGGCGATGTTTGGGCCAGCCTGAGAGAAGCCGCGGGAACAAATGCGAATGCGATCGTGGCCGCGCCACCAGCCAGCAAGTCACGCCGGCTCACAAGAAAATCGGGACGCAAATCCGGGGTTATTTTGTCAGGGTCGTCAGGTTGATTTCCCATCATCGTCACCCTTGATCAATGGAAGGCTCGAGTCAAAGACCCTGAAGTTTAACACCGGTTGGGAGTTGGTTTTACTTCAGGTAAAAGCAGCGAATGTAGCCTGATCAATCGAAGTTGAAGGCTTTACTTCTTGATCATGTGGATTTCGGTGCCGTTTTTGAGAAACTTCACCTCGTCCATAAGTTGATTGATGAGAAATATTCCACGCCCGTGATCGGAGTAGACGCTCTCTCCGCGAAGAGGATTGGGTATCTCCCCCGGATTAAAGCCGGTGCCCGGATCGCGCACCACAATCAGCATGCTCTGGTCTTCGTTGCACACCACATCACACTCGACAATTTTCGATGGGTCGGCCTTGGCCCCATGAACTACTGCGTTGGCCAGCGCCTCGGTTAACGCAAGTTCGATGGCATCGTACTTCTCGGCGTCACAATGTACCTGCCGGACCACATCCATCACGCTCTGGACCACCGGATCCACGGCATTCCGGTCAGCGGCAAGAGTCACCTTCAACTTCAGAGTGCCGCCTTCGAACTTGTGAATCTCGGAGTTATCGCTCATAACCTGCTTTCATGTTGGAGGATGGATGACTAACTATTAGATGCGCCCCGTGTTCGGGGATTCTACAGGACGGCCGGATTCGGGCAAAGTGACTTAGGCTCAGGGCTTTCCACCCACGGCGAGACGCTCCACCTGCCGCCGCCAGTCGAGCTCTTCAACGAACTCGTGCGACTCGCGCCAATTCTCACGGACTTTGACGAAGAGCTCGAGAAACACGCGTCTGGACAGCATTTTTTCAATCTGCAGGCGGGCAGCTGTGCCGATTTTCTTAAGCATCTGGCCGCCTTTGCCCACCAGAATTCCTTTCTGTCCATCACGCTCGCAGTAAATAATGGCCGCGATGCGTGTCACCCTGGCCCCTTCCTCAAATTGCTCGATCACCACGGTGGTCGCGTACGGCACTTCTTCTTCCGTCCCCACCAGCACCTGTTCGCGTATGGTTTCAGCCACCATGAAACGGATCGGCTGATCGGTGACCTGATCCTCAGGAAAATAATGCGGCCCTTTAGGCAGGAATCGCAGCACTTTCTCCAGCAGCGTTTCCAGGCCTTCGTGTTTTCGGGCCGAGAGTGGAATGACCTCGCGGAAATCATGGAGTTTGCGATAGTCGTCCATGATCGGCAGAAGTTTTTCTTTTGTTCCTCGAAGGAGATCGATCTTGTTCAGCAGAAGAAACACAGGCGTGCCCGACTTTTTCGCCATCTCGAGCACGAAGTTATCTTCCTTGGTGAAGCGGCGGGTAACGTCCACGATCAGCAGTACTAATTCGCAGCCGACCATTGCTTCCCGCACCTCGGTCATCATTTTCCGACCGAGGGAGGTGTCTGGCCGGTGAACGCCCGGAGTATCGATCAGCACTACCTGACCGCTCAGTTTCTTGTTCTCGGGTACGTGAATGACTCCCAATATCCGGTTGCGGGTGGTCTGCGGTTTGGGACTGATTATGGCCAGCTTTTCTCCGACGAGAGCGTTGAGGAGCGTGGATTTACCGGCATTGGGACGGCCCAGAATGCAAACGAATCCGGAGTGAAAGGCCATAAGGATATTGTGACGCTGGCATCCTGCCCTCAATGAGGACGGGCGTCCCGCCCGTCGTGCAAAGGCGCTGGCTGAACGGGCGTGACGCCCCGTCCTCCACGCAACCTGACTATATCAGCTTCATCTGTTGCGTCGGTTTAGCGACGGAGATTCTGACCCGTTCGACGCGTCGCTCGGTGGAATCCAGAACTTCGAAGCGGAGGCCATCTTCTTCGACGACTTCCCCCCGATGCGGGATGCGGCCCGCAAGTTCGCTCACCAACCCCGCCACCGTGGCTGACTCTTTGCCTTCAAACTTTATCCCAAACATATCCACCAGACGATCGACGTCCATGTTGCCGGGGACGATGTAGGAATGCTCATTTTCGCGAATCACTTCCAGCTTCTCGTGCTCGTCCCTGATCTCACCGACGATTTCTTCGACCAGGTCTTCGATAGTTACCAGACCGGCGACGCCGCCGTACTCGTCCACCACAATCGCCATGCGAATGTTGTTTTGCTGCATCTCGCGCAGCAGATCGCTGACCAGTTTGCTCTCCGGCACGTAATACGGGTCGCGACGCATGATCGTGTCCACGGTGCGATAGTGAGCTTCGGTGTCCGGAACCTGCAGTACATCCTGGGCAAAAACGACTCCCACGATGTTATGAATGGTGCCTTCAAAAACCGGCACCCGGGAGAAAGGCTTAGTGCGCAGCAGGTCAATAAACTTCTCAACCGTGGTGTTGGTCGGTACCGCCACAATTTCCGGCCGGGGCTTCATGGCCTCGCGCACCGTCTTCTCGCTGAACTCGACCACCGACTGGATCAGGTCGCGATTGCTCTCATCCAGGATGCCCTCTTCTTGCCCCGCTTCGATCAGCGCATCCACAGCTTCGGTGTGAGTTTCCGGGGTTTCGTCGGAATGCTCTTTGGTCAAGGCAGTCACAGATTGCAAAAACCCCAGCACCAGCGTCACCGGCAGCACCATATAAATCGCGATTCGTAAGATCAGGGTACAGCGGACTAACCATTCGCCTCGTGTCCTGGAAAAAAAGACGAACGGTAAAAAGCGGTTGAACAGGATGATGATGAGGACCAGGCTGAGTGTGGCCTGGAGGATTTCGTAAATACCCCAACCGCGTTCACGGAAAACCGCGAAACCCACCAACAAGGCAATCGCGGCTGTAAAGATCTGGGTCAATACCGCCATCGAGAGCGCGGCGCGGGACCGGCTTACTCCGAGCCGGGGTTCGACATCCTGCTCGAAGGTAGCGATGTTTTGCTGGAACTCCCGCGAAAGGAATCTGCCGATCTCGGTGTACACGCGGTCGGCATAGGAGACCAGCGTCAGCAGGCACAACAGCAGAAGCAGCGCGGCTGCAATGGCGTAGGTCATCGAGATCGCGCGGCTCGAGTAACACCGTTCTTGCCCGCTCCCTTCGGCCGCATCTTTTGTGCAGTTCCTTTCACCGTTCCGGTTCTCTCAATTAAGCCCATGGGAAGTCCCAATGCACGCCGGAGTTCCACTTCTTCGTTCGCCATCTTACCGCGATCGCGTTCGTGGTCGTAGCCCGCCAGATGAAGCACGCCATGAAGGACCAGTATCTTGATTTCCTGGGCCGCGGAGTGACCCAGCCGGCCGGCATTGCGCGTGGCTATGTCGGCGGAAATCGCTATGTCGCCCGCCAAACCTTTAACAAAAACCGGCCCAGGCGGAAACGATAGAACGTCAGTCGCTTCGTCCTTGCCGCGAAAACGTCGATTTAGCGAACGCAGTTCTGAACTGCCGGTCACCAGCACATTGACTGCACCTTCAAGTTTGCTGGCGCGATTGGCCCGCAGGACAAACTTTTCAAGAGAGTTTTCGCTCAATCCGGCAACCGGTTTGCGCAGAATCACCAAAATTTTCGCCTCGCTCACTTTGCGGGATTCTCGCCCGAAAAACAAACGGGAGGGCACTGGCAAGCGCCCTCCCGTCCAATCTTACCTGCTCTACTCTCTGCTTTCTACTTCCGACGAGGATAGATTCTCCTCTCCGCCGCGATTCAAATCTGTTCCATTGGCCTTGCCGTTGCTCTTAGATTCGGGAAGCCCCTCAGCTTGCTTGTGTTTATGCTCATCATAGGCACGGATGATGCGCTGCACCAGTTGATGCCGTACCACATCGGTATCGTCGAAATAAGCGAAGGTCAGGCCTTCTACATTTTTGAGCACCTCCGCAGCCTCCAGTAATCCACTGCGGCGGGCGTTGGGCAAATCAATCTGGGTCACGTCTCCGGTGATCACCGCTTTGGAGTTGAAGCCCAGACGGGTGACAAACATTTTCATCTGCTCAGAGGTCGTGTTCTGCGCCTCGTCGAGAATCACGAAGGAATCGTTTAGAGTCCGTCCGCGCATGAACGCAATGGGAGCGATCTCGATTACGTTTTTCTCCAGATAGCGATCGACCTTCTCCGGTTCAAGCAGGTCGTAAAGCGCGTCGTACAAAGGTCGCAGGTACGGATCGATCTTGTCCTGCAAGGTTCCCGGCAGAAATCCCAGACGCTCACCCGCCTCGACCGCCGGACGCGCCAGAATAATCCGGTTCACCCGCTTGGTCAGCAAAGCTGAGATTGCCATGGCCACGGCGAGGTAAGTCTTGCCGGTTCCCGCCGGCCCGATGCCGAACACCATGTCGTGATTCTCGATTGCCTCAAGATAACGCCGTTGGTTGACACTCTTCGGCTGCACCGTGCGGCGTCCGAACGAGCGCTGACGTCCGGCTTCGGCCAGGCTGCGCAACGTAACCTTGGGATCGGCAAGAACGACTCGCAGCATGCTTCCCAGGTCGCCATTGTTGAAGGTGTACCCGGAACGCTGGAGATGATCGTAGTCGGCAAAGACCTGTTCGGCGCGGGCAACATCTCGCGCCGCCCCTTCCAGTTCAATGGAATTGGATCGCAGATCAATATTGATATTCAGGCCGTCTTCCAGCAGGCGCACATTTTCGTCGCGCGTGCCGAACAGGGTCTCTATCTGGGGACTGATTTCGATGCTTTTTTTCATTCAGTGTTTGGAGTTTCCCCCGCTGGCCTTAGATGCTGAGTTGCTCATACACAGTGCTTCGCATGTAGCGCCTCGATAGAACCGGCAGAAATAGGCCCAGGCGCGTACAAACGACTCTCATGTCTGGAGGTGGAACCAGCCGAGGATGCTCGCCCCGAAGTGCAAGCAACTGCCATTGAGCTAAAGGGTACCGCCGCCCGATGACAAGAGTCAATGCAGCAGATTTGAAATTTTATTGCTCAAAATAGTCGCAGGCGAGGTCCGCAAGAAACCTGGGATATTGCATTCGTGTCCTAAGGGGTTCATGGCTTTAGCACGTTCATCAGCACGAGATTAATTGCCGGCTGTCCACACTCGCAGTATTATGCAGGCCACCATGAGACAGACATCTGCTTTTTTGTTTGTGTTATTCGCCGCCTTCGCCTCTGCCCAGACGTCAACGCTGACTCAGGAAGTGCAAAGCGTCTACCCGGACGCCCACACCCTGTATCTCGATCTTCACCAGAATCCGGAGCTGTCATCTCACGAAACTCAGACTGCGGAGAAGCTGGCAACCCATCTGCGCAGTCTTGGCTATACGGTTACGGAACACGTAGGCGGTACCGGCGTAGTGGCGGTCCTTAAGAACGGACCCGGACCAACCGTGATGCTTCGCACCGAACTTGACGCGCTTCCGGTGGAGGAAAAGACGGGGCTGCCCTACGCCAGCAAAGTTCGTACCAAGGACGACTCCGGTCGCGATGTCGCCGTTATGCACGCCTGTGGACACGATGTTCACATGGCATCCCTCTTCGGAACCGCCGCCCTCATGGCGCGCGACAAGAACAGCTGGCACGGGACTCTCGTCCTGATCGGCCAGCCCGCCGAAGAGACCATCTCCGGCGCGAAAAAAATGATCGAGGACGGTGTGATGACCCGTTTTCCCAAGCCCGATTTCGCCCTGGCATTGCATGTAGGCAATCAGCTGCCCGCCGGGAAAATTGGAGTCGGGCCCGGCTACCGGTTTTCCAACGCCGATTCCCTGCGCATCACGGTTTATGGCAAAGGCGGTCACGGCTCTATGCCCAACACCACCATTGACCCGATCCTGATCGCTTCCCGCATCATCGTCACCCTGCAGTCAATCGTCTCCCGCGAAGTTAAGCCCGGGGAAGTTGCGGTGGTCACAGTTGGATATATTCAGGCGGGAACAAAAAACAACATTATTCCGGACCAGGCCGAGATTGGGCTCACCGTGCGCAGCTACAAGCCGGAAGTTCGGAAGCTTATGCTGGCATCCATCGAACGGATGGTAAAGGCCGAAGCTAACGCGGCCGGCGCGCCCCGCGAGCCCAGAATCGAACACTATGAAGCCACGGACGCCGTGTACAACGACCCTGCGCTCGCTCCGCGAATGCAGCACGTACTCGAATCTGCACTGGGAAAAGATAATGTCGTGGTCGAAGACCCGGGAATGGCTTCAGAGGACTTCTCTTTCTTCACCGCTCAGGGCGTTCCGTCGTTTTATTTCAGTCTGGGCGGCGCCGATCCCGCCAAATACGCGGAGGCGAAGACGGCCGGCGCGAACCTACCATCAAATCATTCGTCCTTGTTTGCTCCAGATGCGGACCCCGCGCTGCACACTGGGATTGAGGCCGAGGTCGCGCTGTTGCGCGATCTCTTGAAGTAACCAGTGTCATCCTGAGCGGAGTGTGTGCTTTCGCTTGCGAAAGCGCACACGACGTCGAAGGACCCCTGTAAGCGAAACGAACCGTGCGATTGAGTTTTCGAAGAACAGCTAGACGCGCCACTGCCGATCATAGGTGTCCTTCGACTTCGCGGCTGCTTCGCGAAGCGAAGCAGCTACTGTGCTCAGGATGACAGTTAGGCGCCCGTACTTTTTGCATCCGCCACCGAGGCCGGCACCGCCCGCAGCGCTGCCCATGACCTCAGCTCCTGGATTTCCTCCGACCGGGTAATCGAAAGCGGTACCGTCGCCTTGAGCGCATCCAGCAGGCTTTGCGTGTTGACTGCTTGTTTGCTCGCATATGCCGAGTAAAGAGATGTTTGCAATGCCGCTTCAATCTCGGCGCCCGAATGCCCTTTGGCTGCGAGAGCGATCCGATCGAGGTCAAAGTCGGCGGGGTTGCGCTTCCGTTTCGCCAGATGGAGAGCAAAGATCTGCTTGCGCTCGGCTTGATTCGGCAAATCGACGAAAAATAATTCGTCGAAGCGGCCCTTTCGTATCAACTCGGGAGGCAACACGGAAACGTTATTGCACGTGGCTGCGACGAACACGGGTGCTTTACGATCCTGCATCCAGGAAAGAAAAGCCGCCAGGATTCGCGATGAGACGCCGGCATCGACCGACGCAGAATCCGCGCCGCTGCCGGCGAAGATCTTTTCCAGTTCGTCAATCCAGAAGACACAGGGCGCCAGGCCTTCGGCTACCCGAAACACTTTCTGAATTCTTTTTTCAGTTTCGCCAATGTATTTGTCATAAATGGCGGCTGAATCGAACTTCACCAGCGGAAGCTTCCACTCTCCAGCAATGGCTCGGGCGCACATGCTCTTTCCGCAGCCCTGTACTCCGAGAATAATCGCTCCGCGCGGAGGCTCCAGGCCGAAGTCGCGGGCTGCGTCTTCCCAGGTGCCACGCCGCTGCGCCAGCCAGCGCTTCAGATTTTCCAGACCGCCCACGCTGGACAGATTTTCGGAGGCATCAATGAACTCGAGCATGCCCGAATGACGCAGCAGCTCTTTCTTGGCCTGCAGCACATCGGTGACCGTTTCCGGCGTCACCCCATACCGAGCCACAATCGCCTGCGATGCGGCGCGTTCCGCCTCTTCTTCGGTCAATCCCAGTAAATTATTCGCCATGGCATCCAGGCCGGGAGCATCCAAGTTTCGCTTCAAGGTTCTGGTCTTGCCTACCCTCACGGTCATTTCATCGATGATCTGGCGCAATCGCTGCTTGCCGGGCAGGGGGAGTTCGAGAAATTCGACCAGGCTGGCCAGTTCCGGAGGGATGGTGATCGAGGGGGCGGTGATCACGACGGTGCGGCGATTGGCGGAAAATCTCTGTCCAACATCTCGCAACCGGCGAACCACAACCGGGTCGTCCATGTGGCGATGAAAGTCTTTAAGTACGAAGGCAGCTTCGATTGACATCGCTTCCAGATTGCCGAGCGCCTGCGCTGGTTCCTTGCTGTTGTAGAGCGCTTGAGCCCCAGCGTCGTTAGGATCATTTCCGGTACCGTGGGTTGCGTATGCGCTTGCAGAAGCGTGAGGTGATTCTGGAATCAGCTCGCCAACGTCGCTGCCGCAACGCACCAACCCGCTGGCAATGCTCCATTCGAAGGTGGCAAGGTTCAGAGAAGCGCATGCTGCCCTCACCAGCCGCACCGCCCGCATCTCCTCCACGGTTTCCAGCACTACGATCGGAGTGGAAGAGCTGAGCAGTATCTTCAGGCGCTCGAGAGCATCCGGCATAAGGGTTTTACCAGCTATCGTTTGACCAGCTGCGACTTACTCCCGTAAAATAACGTATTCCAGAGTAATCAGAACGCCTCTCTAAGAAACGAAGGTAACCAAGCAGACATGGCAAATCATTTTTCGGCGCTGAAGCGCGCCCGTCAAACCGAGACACGAACTGTACGCAACCGCGCCAACACCTCCCGGCTTCGGGGCGCTCTGCGGGAACTGCGAGAAGCCCTGGCCAAAGGCGACAAACCTGCGGCAGAAGTAGTTTTCAGGCGGACGGTTTCCGCCCTGGACAAGGCCATCCAGAAGGGCGTGATTCACGAGAACACTGCGTCGCGCTACAAGTCCCGCTTGAACGCGCGCGTGAGTGCGCTGAAATAGTTTTCAGTTTTCAGCTGTCAGCTCTCGGCAATTCCCGTGACCAATGCATGTGGGAAGCCGCCGGGGCAGGCGTTTAGCGGAGGCGTGGGATCAGGAAGCCGGTATGCTTTTTGTGCTCGCGAAAAGCCTCTCCGAACTTCTGACTGAGCATGGCCTCTTCCCTGCCGGCTTTTAAACAATAGCCAAGCACCACCAGGCAAACACCCAAAACACATCGCCACCTGTCGATCACCACAGCGGAACCGACCGTCGCGGTGATGAGCCCGGTATAGATGGGGTGACGCAAACGGGCGTAAGGCCCGGTACGGATCAGTTGATGGTCCTCTTTGATGGTTATTCTGGCGCTCCAATACTCCGCCAGGTGATAGCGTGCCCAAACGGCTAAACCAATTCCCACCCAGGTCAAAACTACGCCGACGATTGCAAGCTCCAGAGAGCGCGGCAAAAAATGACCTTTGAGGACGTTTATTTTGATCGCACCGATAAATACCAGGGCATATCCAACGATCTCGAGCGCCAAAACGGAATATCGGGAGACGAAGGATTCTTTTTCGCGGGTGGCGCGAGTCTTGAGCGCACCTAAAATCCAGTAGACCAGAAATACAGCCCATGGAGCCTCCACCAGCAGTGGGAGAGCGTCGTATTCAGCCAATCAGCACTCCTCAGACCGGCAGCTCTTCCTGAGACCATCCGGGAACTTCAGGTTTGACTTCGGCAGTTAAATCCAGAATTAATTTTTCCAGCACGAAACGCTTGGTGGGAGGATTGGATCGCAAAGCCAGATCAGTTTTCGCTACCAGCCGAATGGCGCGCGTAAGTTCACGCTTCGATTTGTAACGGCGAGCCTGCTTGATAATGTCGTCGGCGGCGAACGGGGGAACGCGAAATCCCTGCCACAGGGCGGCCCACAACATGCGCTGGTCCCGCACATTGCGCTCCAGAATAACCAGCATCTGGCGAAAGGTTTTGGCCAGCATGTAAAGGTGCCCGATGGCAGCGTCGTCGCCATCGCCGGTGCTGAGGATTGCGTCAAGAATTTGCAGCGCCCGTACCCGGTCTTTCGAAGAAATGGCGTCGGTCAGCTCGTATAACGACCGCTGCTTCGCCGCCAGCACCATGGTTTCGACGTCGCCCAGCGTGACCCGCTTTTTCTCACCAACGTAGAGGATCAGCTTTTCCAGTTCGTTAGAGACCATCATCATGTCGCCGCCGAGAGCGTCCACCAGTTCGCGAGCCGCATCGGCATCGATCTTCACATCCCGGGTGACTGCGTAGTCGGCAATCCAGCGGACCGCCTCGCTCTCTTCCACACGAGCCAATTCCACGATGGCGGAGAAGCCGCCCATGGTCTCCCGGATACGCTCGTAACGCTCTCTGTCAGTCATCTCCATGCGCCGGGCGTCGGCGGGAATACTAATGTGGTCAGCCACGAAAACGAGCACCGCGTCCGGGTTAGGGTCTTTGCTGTAGGCTTCTATAGCGGCCATCTTTTCTTCATTCGATCCGCGTCCGAATAGAGTCTTCACTCCGCGGATGAAGAAGACCTGAAATGGCGCCATCAGCGAAGGAGTGCGGGCGCGATCCAGTACTTCCGCCAGATCGGTTTCGGACAAATCGAAGTCAAACAGGCTGAAATCGCGGAGATCTGCCGGAACCAGGTGCTTCAACAGAGCTTCGCGGCAACGCTTGCGGAAAAAGACTTCGTCGCCCACGAAAACATATACGGGACGCAATTTGCCGGCTTCGACTTCCGAGACGAAGCGGTCGGCTTGCGCGAATGCCCGCATCAGAAAGCCTCCTTACTCAGAAACCCTCCAGAACATTGCTCACCAGGGTTCGGGCAAACTCGCGCGACAGCCGCGACAGCGCAGGAGAATCCTCTTCAAAAAAACTGGAGAGTTCGCGAGATACCTGATACTCCTCGCGAAACAGGTATGCCGGGTTTTCGTAGAGAACTTTGCCTTGCCGGTCGGTCAGCGTCACCTTGGCCGTTACCACCACCAGTGCGCTCGATGCTCGCCCCGTCTGCGAATCGTAGGTCAGCGGCGATGTGGAAGTGCTGATCACGGTGCCGCGCAAAGTTGCGTCAGCAGAGTCGCTGGCTTCATTCAGTACGTGGTAGTGGGTGCGGGTCACCATTTCGCTGACCACCGCGGAGGTCAGCCTTTGCTCGATCTTGTAAGTCTGTGTCCGGTTAACGAACGCCGGAATGGCAATCGTCTGAACGTTAGCGGGAATGGTGACGGCGTGCCCGGCGGTGTGGTAGCCGCAGCCGGTGGCGAAGAAAAAGATCAGCGTCAGGGCGCGCAGTAAAACGATGCTCAGGCTGCCTTGACTTTTGCCCAAGGCACCATCCAAGAGGCTCACTGAATCTTTCCCTTGGGACGGCTGGCCGCCATGTTTTCCGCGCATTCGACCGCGGTGGTGGCGGCGATCCTAAGATTGTCCGAAGCGGCCCACAACCACACCGCGTTGGACGCATTGGGGTCGGGTTGAATTGATACCAGTACATCCGCCTGCCCGGCGGCGTTGACGTTGCTGGGTGATTCTTCCGCCAGCCCGGTAACGTTCACATGTTCCCCGGCCAGGGCTTTGGAGATGGAATCGATTTCAACCGGTTTTTCCATTTCGATATGCAGGGAGAAGGCGTGCCCATGGAAGATGGGCGCCTGCACCATCAGCAGCGAGATCGGCGTCGCGTCCTTACCTGCGATCCGTTGATAGTGCTTGAGCACTCGCCGTTCAATCGATGCCAGAGCCGGAGTGGATTGTTCCCCGTAACGGCCAACCATATTGAAAGCCACCTGCGTGTCGAATACTTTTTTGGGCAGCGGCTGAAAGGAGAGCAGATTTACTGTCTGCTCGTGCAGTTCGTCCATTCCCTTCTGTCCGTGTTCCGACGCTGGTTCGAACACCGTCGCCACCACCCGTTTCACGGTGCCCGCTTTCTGCATCCGCAAAAGTATTAACGCCAGCACAATCGCGGCGGGATGAGCCACAACCGCCGGTCCCGGTTGTAACTCAGGCGTCAGAGTCTGCCCCAGCTGACGCTGGATCCAGGGCGATTTCACATCCGCGTCCGGTTCATCCTCAAGCGCATAAGAGAGATCGACGATGGCGCTGCCCGCTGCCTGCGCTTTTTTCCAGTTTTGCCGCGTGCACTCCTGATCGCAGGCAAAAAAAGTGAAGTCAACCTTTTCGAACTCTTCGGTTCGCACGCTTTGGATGAAAGAGACTTCGTCGCCTACCGCCTCCAGCTTACCCAGAGACTCATTGTCATCGAGCAGTTTGATGTCGATTGAAGGGAAATTGCGGTCGCCCAGAACTTCGCCGACTTCTTTTCCCTTGAGGGTCCCCGCGCCCACGATAGCCAGCCGGTAAAGATTGCCGGCGCGTGCCGGGTCGGGATGAGCAACGGGGGCGGATTTGAAATTCGCGTTCATGAAATCTGTTGCGCTTCAGTGTAAGCCGGCGGTGGCGGCGGATTTTGCTTGCGCCGGAAAATCCATTTCAAGCGCCAGAACACACCCGAAAATACGTAGAGGATCGCGATCAGGAAGAGCACCCATTGCGAATAGAAACGGATTGCCGCAAACAGCGCGCCAAACAAGATGATCAGTTGAAACGGCTGCCGTGAGCGAAAATCAATGTCCTTGAAGCTGTAAAAACGCCAGGTACTGACCATCAGATAGCCGATGGCGACCACCATCAGCATCCAGGTCAGCGCGGTCCACCACGAGGCAATGGGATCGCCGCTGGAAAAATGCACGACCGCGGCAATCACACCCGCTCCCGCCGGAATCGGCATCCCGACAAAATATTTCTTGCCCGGACGGCCTGGATTCGAAGGCTGCGGATTCGCGCTGATGTTGAAGCGAGCCAGCCGGCTGGCGCCCGCCATCAGAAACAGAAAGCTGGCAATCGCGCCGAATTGCAGCAACTTTGTATACAGCTCGCCCGCATTTGTGGGCAGTTGTCTGAATCCCCAGGTCCACGCCAGCAATGCAGGAGCCACACCGAAGGTGATAACGTCCGCCAGCGAATCCAGCTCGCGTCCGAAATCGCTGCTGGTGCCGGTCATGCGCGCGATGCGGCCGTCGAGGCCGTCAAACAACACTGCAAAGCCAATCGCTTTAGCAGAATTGTCGAAGTGCCATCCATCGGCCGCGGTGGCGTGCGTGATTTGCAGAATCGCATAGTATCCGAAGGCGATATTGGCGGTGGTAAACAGCGAAGGCAGAATGTACATGCCTTTGCGCATTCGTCGTGGCGGTGTTTCCCCCACCCGTCGTCTTGGGATTTCCTGGCCTTCGGTATTCATCACCGAGCTCCTTGACGACTCGATTCTGCACTCACCGAGGTCAGCGATTCAGCAAGCGGGTTCAAATATGCCAGAACGCTTGACCCGCCCTTGACCCGGTCTCCCACCTTGATCTCCACACGAGCGGAGGCATCGAGCAGAACATCAACTCGCGATCCAAACTTGATCAGCCCCACCCGCTCTCCGCGCCGTACAGAATCGCCGACCTTTTTAGTGAAAACGATGCGGCGCGCCAGCAGCCCGGCGATTTGTTTGAAGATTACAGTGTGTCCGTCGCCCTCGACACTCACCGTGTTCTGTTCGTTGTGTTCGGCCGAGGCCGGGTTCATGGCGTTGAGGAACTTTCCCTTTTGATAACGCGCCTCGCGGATCACTCCTGTTACCGGAGAACGGTTGACATGCACATCGAATACGCTGAGAAAAATGCTGATCCGCGTGCGCGGGAGGCCGCCAATTGAAACCGAAGAGACGTCGGTAACTTTACCATCGCCAGGCGAGACCACCGCTCCGCTGGCCTCTGGAATAATTCTCTCGGGATCGCGAAAAAACCACAAAAAGAAAAGAGCCAAAAGGCACGCCGGGAGGGCCCACACCGGTGATGCCAGCCAGCCCACAAGAATAGCGGCCACAGCCAGGGCGAGCGCGTAATAGTAACCGTCAGATACCATCGCGAGAGACCCTAATTATAGTGTAGGCGGGGCGAGGAGGTCGCTGGCGAAGCCAGTTGATAACAAAAAAGGCGCTGGTCAGCGCCTTATCCGAGCCGTATTAAGCCGGTCCGCAGGGTTTCTGCGGAGATATTCCAAAAATCAATCAGGCTACCTGGCCCTGCTGCACCACTACTCGAAATTGCCGCTCAATAGATTCCATTTGGTCCTTGAGCCGCAGCTTTAGCTTTTTCAGACGAACTTCTTCCAGCTTTTCGTCTTCTGTCAGGTAGCGCTTTTGGGTGAGTGATTCGAGACGTTCGGCGTACTGTGTATGCTCCTGAGCCAGCTTGCGGAACTCATCGTTGCTGACCAGGAGTTGGTCCTTTGGAGTCATCCAGTAGACCCTCCTGAGCGTTTGTACGGACTTAACGTAACACACCCAATAGACCGCTTCAATCCCATTTTCCACGAATTAAATAGTTTTCATCCGCAGAGCCATGCATCGTTTTATGTGCAATTCGTAAACCCGTGTGGTTAGGCAAAATCAATGCGATACAACACCGCCGTCTCTTCTGGATTTCTGTAGTATCGCGGACGCCGCCCGCTTTCTACCAACCCACACTTCCGGTAAAGAGCGCGCGCCGCCGGGTTGGATTCGCGCACCTCCAAAAAAACTCTCCGGGCCCCTTGTGTCCGCGCCATTTCCAGCAGCGCGCCAAGCAGGCGCGATCCCAATCCCCGACGCCGGGCCGAATCGTTGATCGCAATATTCTCGATCTCCCATTCCTCGTCCAACGTTCTGACAATCACAAATCCCTGCAGATCAGAGCTTCTTTGCGAATGCCCGAATGCTTCTTCATTTTCGAATCGCTCTTCATTTCCGGAATGCCCTGCGATGACAAGCGCGATTCGCTTCGATGCGGCAGCGGAGAACAGCAAGTTGTATTGTTCGATAGACCAATGCGCCGCGCTAGCCGCGCGCTTTTCCAGAGCCATGATCGCCGGTAGATCGGACGGTGCGGCGCGACGTATGGAAGTACTCACGGTAAGGTTTCCGACTAATTTTTCGGGTTAGCTAGGAGTCAAAAGCTAAGAGCTGCTTTTTTCAGGTACAGGCCTTCGTATGTAGTTCGCGTCCAGGTCTTCCGCAGAAGTTATTGTCTCCGCCATTATCTTTCGCCATCCCAGGAGGGCGATGGCGTCGCTTCGCGGCATTTCAACCTGTCTCGCGACCAGGCCCGCCTGAAGACATATTTCTGCCAGGCTCCGATCGGCGGTCACGACGGTCGATCTTTCTGCTGCCTCGATCAGCTCCGCGCGAGTCAGTAATTGTTCGTTTAACCGGTGAACATTATCGCCGTGAATTTCATACTCGCCCGAATAAACTTCGCCCCGACCGGCATCCAGAATGGCTATGGTTTTGCCTTCTGTGCCCGCCGCCGCTGCGATGGCCTCCAGCAGCGATACCGATGCGATCGGCTTCTGCAAGACTTCCGCCAGCGCTTTAATTGCCGCCAGTCCGACCCGCACTCCGGTAAAAGATCCCGGTCCAGAAACTACCGCGAAACCTTCGATATCGTTTTTGCTGAACGCATGTTTGGAAAGAAGTGCAGCAATCTGCGGAACGAACTGCGCGGAGAAAGTTCCGCCTTCGAGCGCCACTACATCGATAACGCCACAAGCCATACCGGGACCGCATCGCGCCAATGCGATGCTGCCGTGTTTGCCCGAAGTGTCGGCGGCAAGAAGAAGCATTTTTTGCTCATGTGGTCGGGGGCGACCTCGCCCGCGGCTTTTGATGTTTCGGCTGCGCGCCGCCCCCAGCCTTTTAATTTTATGTTGGTCTTCGCGGGCGATTCACCCGCGACCACACAATCAACTCAGCTTGCCGATTCCACTAACTCCAGCAGCACCCCGCCCGCGCTCTGCGGGTGCACAAACACGTAGCGATGCCCGCCTGCTCCCACTTTGATTTCATCCGAAACCAGGCGCACCCCATCTTTTTTGAGGCGCTCGACCGCAGCTGCAAGATCAGCGACGCGCAAGGACACGTGATGCAAGCCCTCGCCGCGCTTGGCAATAAATTTCGCAATGGCTGAAGTCTCCGCAGTAGGCTCGAGCAGCTCGATACGGCTATCTCCCAGCGGCACCATCACCACTCGCACTTGTTCTGCCTCTACAACTTCTTCGGCAGAAAGATTCACTCCGAGTTTTTCGTAAATGCCTTTCGCGGTCGCGAGCGACTTTACCGCAATACCGATGTGGTCGATGCTGAGCATCAAAGATTCTCCGTCTCAAGAAAAGCGCATCAATAATGGCACTGGCGCGCGAGCCCTGCTCTTGCTTTCGTTTACGACGGGCGCGGACGCCCGTCCTCCATCAGACGTCTTTTTTACCGCTTACCATGGTGCTCATGATTTCTTCTATCAGCGAGTAGGGATCGCGCTTGTGTTCCGCTACCTCGGCCGCATATCCCGCGACTGAGCCATTTGCGAAGTGGCTGCGAGCTTTTTCGAGCAGTGCATCGCGCAGCATTTCAATCAGGCGATCCTGCCAGTTCTGGGCTTTCTTCTGCAGGATCAGATCCGCCTTCTGAAGATAACTTTCATATTCGCGAATCGCACTGGCGAGTTCGCCGATCCCGGCGCCTTCGCTGGCCACGGTTTTCACGATGGGCGGAGTCCAGTTGTCGCCGCGAACGGCGAGCGATTGCAGTGCGCGAATTTCTCTTTCCACCCGATCAGCGCCATCCCGATCGCTCTTATTGATCACGAAAATGTCAGCAATTTCCATGATTCCGGCTTTGATGGTCTGCACATCGTCGCCCATGCCGGGAACCAGAATGACGATCGTGACTTCGGCCAGGCGGACGATATCGACCTCATCCTGCCCGACTCCGACTGTCTCAATCATGATTACGTCTCGTCCGGAGGCATCGAGCACGGTCGCCACATCGGCGGTGGTGCGCGCCAGCCCGCCCAGCGAACCTCGCGTCGCCATGCTGCGAATATAGATTCCAGGGTCGGAGAAATGTTCCTGCATGCGAATGCGATCGCCCAGAATCGCGCCGCCGGTATAGGGGCTGGTGGGATCAACCGCGATAATTCCGACCGTTCGGCCTTCCTTGCGATAGTGACGAGCCAACTGGTCTACAAGCGTGCTCTTACCCGCGCCCGGCGGACCGGTCAAGCCCAGGATGCGAGAGTGTCCGCTGTGGGGGAAAAGCTCCTTGAGCAGGTCGGTCCACCCCGGAGAACGATTCTCGACGGTGCTGATGGCACGCGCGAGAGTGCGCGCATCACCGCTGCGAAGTTGATCGACCACGGTGTGGATGTTCTGGTGCACCTGTTCAGTGTAAAGCAGCAGAGAAAGAAACAGGAGTGTTGGACGGAAGCGCTATAGCGGAGCTCCATCCGGTCCCATCTTTAGAATTTTGCGAGCCAGCCGTCCCAGATAGGGATATTCCGCCCACTCGCCGCGCCCGGCTTTGACTCCATAGACAATGGCCGCCACTACCATGGCGGCCCACAGCCCTAACCAGTCCAGCCAAAGCATTGGCATAAGCAGAAAAAGTGGTGGCGGAGGTGCACCGCCACTGGCATGAGAGGCAGCCGCCGCGAATATCACGGCGGCGAAGAAAAAGAACGCGCCTACCACCATCAGAAACAAATACAAGACTTGCAGCAGAAGAGCCTGCAACGCATGGAACGAAACGTATCTCGATTCCCTTCTGATCACGAAAATGATCAGTGGAGCGATCCATAAGCCGACAATCTGCAACACATGGGCCAGAATCGCCATGGTGCGTTCGTCAAGAGTAGGCGCAACCAGATTTGGCGCTATCTGGATTGGTTGGATTGAATCGAACTGCGATGCTTCGGCCATGCACGCAGGGTTTCCTTGGTGTACCTCGAGGTGTCCCGTCAAAGCTCCGCTTGGGCGGGTGCTTCGAATACTGCAATCTCACCCGAGAAAGTCGCGATCGCCTGACGCAACGCCGAGCGACGAAGTCTCTGGTGGTTCAATACGCCCGCCCAAGCGAAGCTTGGACGGGGCACCCTCGATGTCAGTCTTTCAGGAGCTGGCGGGCGATTACGAGACGCTGGATTTCGCTGGTGCCCTCACCGATGGTGCACAGCTTCACGTCACGATAAAACTTTTCCGCGGGATAGTCTTTGATAAAACCGTACCCGCCGTGAATCTGCACGCCTTCGTTGGCGCAGCGCACCGCCACTTCGCTGGCATAGAGTTTTGCCATCGATGATTCCAAAGTTGTTTTCATGCCGGCATCTTTCATGGCCGCGGCCCGCAGTGTAAGCAGCTTGGCTGCTTCGATTTCCGTGGCCATATCCGCCAGCTTCCACTGAATCGCCTGAAAATCACTGATGGCTTTGCCAAACTGCTTACGCTGCTTGGAGTATTTCAAGGCCGCGTCGTAGGCGCCTTCTGCCATGCCTAACGACAGCGCCGCGATGGAGATGCGGCCTCCGTCGAGCACCCGCATGGCGTCGATAAATCCGTCGCCTTCCTTGCCGCAAAGATTTTCAGCGGGAATAACGCAATCCTCGAAGATCAATTCCGCGGTATCGCTGGCGCGCAAGCCCAGCTTGTTTTCTTTTTTGCCGGGACGAAAGCCCTTGGTTCCCTTCTCTACGATAAATGCGGAAAGGCCGTGGGTATGCGCTGCACGATCAGTCACAGCGATCACCACCAGATAGTCGGCATAATGACCATTGGTACAGAAGGTCTTGGTCCCGTTCAGTACCCAGTTGTTACCCTTGCGGGCGGCGGTCATTCGTGCGCTGCCCGCGTCCGATCCGGATGAGGGTTCGGTCAAGCCCCAGGCTCCGATGGCTTCGCCCGAAGCTAACGGCGTCACATACTTTTTTTTCTGAGCTTCATTGCCGGCAAGAAAAATGTGATTGGTGCAGAGTGAAGTATGGGCGGCCAGGATAATTCCCACCGAACCGTCCACTCGCGACAGTTCTTCAATCGCGGTAACGTATTCGACGTATCCCATCCCAGCGCCGCCGTATTCGGGAGGAAAGACGATGCCAAGCAGGCCAAGTTTGCCCAGTTCCTTGACCGTCGCCAGGGGAAAGTCGCCGGCTTCGTCCCACTCCATGACGTGGGGCGCAATCTCACGCTCGGCGAATTCACGAACGCTTTTCTTCAGTTGAAGTTGTTCATCGTTGAGCTGAAAATCCACAATGCCTCTCCTCGACAGCTATAAGCCGGAACTTTGGATTAGAACACAGTGATTTCTTTGGTCAAAGTTACCTCTAGTTCGGGAAACCTTAACCACGAAGGACATTAAGGTTCACGAAGGAATCCATTCTCTCGCGCTATTTGAATTCTGGACTTTGCCTAACGAGGACTACCGACAGTCTCGGCGGCTACGAATCTCTCGAATACGTCGTTTGACAGCAGTCTGCCTCGAGATGTCAGACGGATCACGTTGTCCACACGCTTCAGCAATCCCAAATCAACGCACTCCCGAATGGTCTCGCTGAGGGCGTCAATGGCGGAATCCCCGAACTCAACTCGGGCCGACTCCAGATCAACTCCATGATTGAGGCGTAATCCCAGAAAAAAGGTTTCCTCGAGTGCGCTCTGCGCCGAAACTGGTGTTGTCTTGTGCGAAGTTCCAGTCACATATTCTTCGAGCGAATCTGAAGAGGCGAACCTCACGGCCTCGCCCGGCTTCGTAGAACTTAAGAGCATCGAATGGGCATCAACTCCAAAACCCATGTAAGGATGTCGGTTCCAATACTTCAAATTGTGGCGTGACTTCCGTCCGCTACGTGCAAAGTTCGAGATTTCGTACTGCGACACGCCAGCGTCCTCAAACCGCCGGCAGGCGGTTTCGTAAAAATCTGCGGTGCGATCGTCGTCGGGGACGAAGTGGGCGTGATATTTTGTTCCGCCCGCCATCAACTCGCGGCCCAGGCGCGAATCGTCATCCACTTCCAGCATGTAAACGCTGATGTGAGGAACATCGGTGGCAATGGCCTCGCTGACGGAAAATTCCCAACTCTCGGGGGTTTGGTGAGGCAGCCCGGCGATCAGATCAATGTTGATGTTTTCGATCCCGGCGGCGCGTAAGTGGAAAATGTCATCCAGCACCGTGGCCCGTTTATGCAGTCGCGCCACCGACGCTGCCTCCTTATCCACGAATGATTGCACTCCCAGGCTGACGCGGTTCACGCCACAGCTCACCAACGACTCGATCATCAAATCGTTCAATGTTCCAGGCGCGCATTCGACGGTGATCTCGGCGTCGCGGGCGAACGAAAAATTTTGCGAAATTGTGACAAACAGGCGTTCCAGCTGCTTTATATCGAGTATCGTAGGAGTGCCGCCGCCGAGATACAGGCTATCGACTGAGCTTTCCAGCGCGGCGTTGAGCTGTGACGCCATTTCGGCAGCGTGTTCGATGTCCGAACATACCCGTGAGACATAACGCTCAAACACAGCCCGGGAAAAAACGTCTGAGGCAAAGTTGCAATAGGTGCACTTGGTGCGGCAGAAAGGCACCGAGACGTAGAGGCCAACTGACATCGTGACTAATTATCCCACTTCGCGTACCTTGGACGTGGCGAAATTGCTTGGCGCGAACGCAGCGCGGAAATAGATAGATCAAAACACCGTCATCCCGAGTGGCGCAGTTAACGTTTCATAAGACCCGCTCCGGATGACCTGAAAACTATGGCTCCTCGAGTCGTCATCACCGGCCTCGGTGTCGTCAGTCCCAACGGTATAGGCAAAGAAGCTTTTTGCCTCTCGCTTCTCGCCGGAAAATCGGGCGTCAAACGCATCTCCCGCTTCGATCCCTCTTCTCTTCCGGTACAGATCGCCGGTGAAATACCGGAGTTTGACGAACTGGCCTGGGTAGACGCGCGCGAGCGCAAACACGTCTCACGCGTGGTTCCACTCGCGGTCGCGGCTTCGACCGAGGCAATCAAGGATGCCGGGCTCGATCCCAGCGCGATGTCGATGGAAGAAAAACGCGAGATCGGCGTGATCGTTGGCACGGGCGGCGGCGCCCAGGAATTTTCCGAAGAACAATACCGGCTCTGGCACAGCGGACACGTCAAGCAGGTCAGCCTCTTCTGCATTCCCAGCGGCACAATGGGTACGCTGCCCAGCGAAATCAGCATGCGCTTCGGATTCCGCGGCTACAGTCACGTGGTCACGGCGGGCTGCACCTCTTCGACCGACGCCATCGGTTACGCATACCAGCACATTCAGGCGGGCGTCTTGCCGATGTTCCTGGTCGGTGGCGTGGATTCTCCCATCACCCCGGGAATCATCAAAGGCTACTCATTGCTGCACGCGCTCACGCAGTCCTGGAACCATGCTCCCGAAAGCGCATCTCGGCCGTTCTCCGCCGATCGGGATGGGTTCGTCATCGCCGAAGGCTCGTGGATGTTCATTCTCGAAGATTACGATCATGCCACCGCCCGCGGAGCTCACATCTACGCCGAAATCGCCGGATACGGCTCAACCTGCGAAGCCTTCCATCGAGTTCGAATGAGTGATTCTCCTGAAGAGCCAGCCAGAGCCATCACCCTGGCGCTGCAGGAAGCGAACCTGGCGCCGGAAGACATCCAATACGTCAATCTTCACGGCACTTCGACGGAAATGAATGATCGGGTGGAAACTCTGGCATTGAAGCTGGCGCTCGGCGCACATGCCCGAAAAATCCCCATGTCAGGATTGAAGTCGCAGATCGGACACGCCCAGGGCGCCTGCGGCTCGGCCAGCCTGGCGGCTACCCTGATCGCGATGGAGCACGGCAAACTTCCGCCGACGATCAATCTGGAGGCCCCGGACCCCGAGTGCGATCTCGACTATGTTCCCGACGCCGGCCGCAAAGCCGAAATCGAGCACGCAATTTGCAACTGCGTAGGTTTCGGGTCGAAAAACTCGGCGCTTCTGCTCAAAAGAGTCGCCTAGCAAACCGCGCAGACGCTGCTGTCCACGGCAATTGGAGTAGAAATAAGTCTCGCATCTGACCGTGGACCTGTTTGGCGCCCAATCCAAACCTTTTCCATCCCTTCGGCTTCTTTCCTAATCTAAATGGGGTATCTTTGAGCTATAGCCGATGGCCCAAGAAGAAGAGGTATTAGGAAAAGCATATGACAGCCGCCTGATGAAGCGGCTGCTCCAGTATCTGCGTCCTTATAAATGGCAAACCACGGTTGCACTTGCATCCATTCTTCTTAAAGTCGGTGCCGATGTCCTGGGACCGTATCTCACCAAGGTGGTCATCGATCGTTATCTGGCGCCCGTTCCAGGCGGGCATACGTTCATGGACCCCTTTCTCAGCGTCAAGCCTTTGACCGGCATCGCAGAGGTCGCCGCCATCGGGGTGGGCCTGCTGATTCTCAGTTTCCTTCTGGATTACCTTCAGATCTATTACATGCAGTGGGCGGGCCAGATGGTGATGTTCGATCTCCGCCGCCAGATCTTCCGCCACCTGCAGCGCATGCACATCGGCTTTTACGACAAGAATCCAGTCGGGCGCCTGGTAACCCGCACTACTTCGGACGTGGACGCGTTGAACGAGATGTTTACTTCCGGCGTGGTTTCGATCTTTGAGGATGTTTTCGTCCTGGCCGGAATCGTTTGGTTCATGCTGCGGATGGACCGCAACCTTGCGCTTATCACCTTCGCGGTTCTGCCGCTGATCGGATTTGCCACCAAGATTTTTCGAGATAAGGTGCGTGATTCCTACCGTCGTATTCGCACCGCCATCGCCCGCATCAACTCCTACATGCAGGAACACGTCAGTGGCATGGTGGTGCTGCAGCTTTTCAATCGTGAAAAGCGGTCTTTCGACCAGTTCTCCGAGGTGAATGCGCTTCACATGGACGCCTTCAAAGACGCGATCATGGCCCACGCGGTTTATTACCCGATCGTGGAAATTCTTTCGGCGACCGCGATCGCCTGCGTCATCTGGTACGGCGGCAACGATGTGATCCGCGGCGCGACCACGATTGGTGTTCTGGCGGCATTCATCCAGTATGCGCAACGCTTTTTCCGGCCAATCCAGGATTTCAGCGAAAAATACAACATCCTGCAGTCGGCGATGGCAGCCAGCGAAAGAGTCTTCAAGTTACTGGATACGCCGGCCGAGATTACATCGCCCGCCATTACCAAGATGCCCACCGGTCCGGGACGCATCGAGTTCGATCATGTCTGGTTTGCGTACCGGACAGTGCCGGCTGATTCGCCTGGAAAAGACAAAGAAGTTGGCCCAAAAGCGGGCGCGGGCGCCCACTCCACACATGCCGATGCGCTCGGCGAACCGGACTGGATTCTGCGCGACGTTTCTTTCACCATCGAGCCGGGAGAAACGGTGGCGATTGTCGGTCACACCGGGGCCGGCAAGACCACCATCATTTCCCTGTTGATGCGCTTTTACGACGTTCAGAAAGGCGCGGTCAGGATCGATGGGGTTGACGTGAAAGAAATGGATTTAGCGGCTTTGCGCCGCCGCTACGGCGTAGTTCTGCAGGATCCGTTTTTGTTTACCGGCACGGTGGCGAGCAACATACGACTGGGAACCAGCGGGATTACCGACGCCGACATCGAGAAGGCCGCCGAAGATGTGAATCTTGCCGAGTTCATCCGCGCCCTGCCTCAAGGATTCAACGAGGAGGTTCGCGAGCGTGGTTCAACTCTTTCGACCGGACAGAAACAGCTGATCTCGTTTGCCCGGGCGCTGGCACACGACCCCAAGATCCTGATACTGGACGAAGCCACCTCGAGCGTGGACACAGAGACCGAGCTGCGAGTCCGCGACGCCCTCAACCGCATGGTGGAAGGGCGTACGTCGGTGGTCATCGCGCATCGACTCTCGACCATCCAGCGAGCCGACAAAATCATCGTGATGCACAAAGGCCACGTGCGGGAAATCGGCACGCACCAGCAATTGCTCGCCCAGCGCGGAATTTACTACAAACTCTACCAGCTGCAATACAAAGACCAGGAAATTCCGGTAGGAAGCGATACCCAAGTCACCGCCGGCGCCGACGACTAAGGTTCTGGTAGCGCCGGCGTCTCGCCGGCTTTCCGGAGGGCGTCCCGCCCTCCGCGTTTCGCGGGAGCAACCCACAAACTAAGCCGCGTTTGTTCCACCCGCTGAGGCGGCGAGACGCCGCCTCGACAGCCGGCAGGATGCCGGCGCTACCAGGTTGCGACCTACAAAGAATGTGTTCGCACGCGGTTGGTTACAATGGCCTCCGTGCGAATCTTGATCTCCGCCGGTGAGGCTTCCGGCGAAATGTACGGCGCGCTGCTGATCGAAGCTTTGCAGCGTCTCGCGGGCGGGTCGCCAGCGCCCACACTAAATGGTCTGGAGTTTTTTGGGGTCGGCGGGGATCGTATGCGGGCCGCAGGCTGCGACACCGTCGTCGATGCCAGGGATCTGGCGGTGGTTGGTATCTCTGAAATTCTAGGCCATCTACCCAAAATCTGGAGCCTGTTTCATAAGTTGATCGCGGAAGCGGACACGCGTAAGCCGGATCTGGCGATTGTCATCGACTCACCTGCCTTCAACTGGCGCGTGGCCCGCCAGATGCGCAAGCGCGGCATTCCAGTGGTCTATTACGTTTGCCCGCAGTTCTGGGCCTGGCGCCAGGGACGAGTGCGCCTGTTGCGGAAATATGTCGACAAGGCTCTGGTGATTTTTCCGTTTGAGGAAAAGTTTTACCGCGACCGTGGAGTAGACGCTACTTTCGTCGGCCATCCCCTTGCCGAGAGTCCGCGGCAGGAAATCGATCGTGCAAGTTACGCACTCCAGCATAATCTGAATGCAAACAAGCGCTGGATCACGGTGATGCCCGGCAGCCGGGTAAAGGAAGTGCGGATGAATCTGCCGGTGATTCTTGAATCGGCAGCGAAACTGGCCCCAGAGTATGAATGTCTGCTGCCTGTGGCTCCAACTCTGGACCGCAGTTTTTTGCAGAGTTTGACCGCGAATTCTCCCTTCATTCATTTGGTTCCCGAAGCACTGCCGGCTTTGTCCCTTTCACGGGCCGGAATTGTTGCCAGCGGAACCGCCACGGTCGAGGCGGCAATGATGGGAACCCCTTTCGTCATGGTGTACCGGGTTTCGCCGTTGACCTATGCCTTGGGTCGTTCCCGGGTAAAGGTGCCGTACTTTGCGATGGTGAACCTGATTGCTGAAAGAGAGATCGTTCCGGAACTGATACAACAGGACTTCACTGCTGAAAAGGTCTTAGCCAAGCTCCGCCAAATCATCGATGATGGTCCTGCTCGAGAAGCTATGGTTGCTGGACTAAGCGAGGTCAAAGCCCGCCTCAGAGGGTCGGGCGCGCAAGCCGAGCCACCTCCAAAGCGGGCTGCCCAGGAGGTCCTGAGCCTATTGGGTCACCGACCAGGGTATAAAACCGGCTAAACCTTGTCCCACCAGCATCTTTTGCGCCACAATCTTCATCTTAGCCATTATCGTACTTGTTTCAGGAGACTGCTTTTGAGCTTCTTCCAACTTGGTCGGTGGCGATCGGGGTTCGTACTCTGCTTTGCTTTCTCATTCTTTTTGATGTCGTTACCGTCGTGGGCAGCTGACAAATTGCACCTGCGGGTTGATGACTATCAGATTGATGCAGAGCTGATTCCGCACACCCACAAGATAGCAGCCCGAGCCAAAGTCCGGTTCACCGCGATGGAAGACCTCAACATCGCAGTTTTCGAGCTGCATAATGCGTTGCGCGTCACAAAAGTGCTCGATGCCGCCGGGAAGCCGTTGAGCGCCGAGCGTTCCACTCAAGACTCAACGGTTCGGGTTGCGCTCACCACCCCCGTGGCCAAAGACACTTCCAGCACCCTCACCTTTGAGTACGAGGGCGTGCTTGATTCCGCCGATGAAAGCCCGGTGCAAGGACTCAAACTGGCCTACATCGGCGACGACACTTCCTACTTGCTCTACGCCGGGCGCTGGTTTCCGGTGAATGCCTATGGCATCAACCGCTTCACCGCCACCATGAACATCACCGTGCCCGCGCACATGATAGTCATCGGCAGTGGAAAGGAAAGCACCGGCGGCGCATCATCGGCAAAACGCCCTGCCGGAGCGCTTCCGACTAAAACTTTCGTCTTTGCCTGGGACAAGCCCAGTTTTCCCGGCACCATCGTCGCCGGAATTTTTCAGGAATTTAAAAGCGACGAAGCCGGGCTTGATCTCCACGTATTTTTCAAACCCGCGCATCGCAACCAGGGTGCCAGTTACGCGACCACCGCCGTCAAGGAATTTACTTACTACGTAACTCTGTACGGCAGTGCGCCATCCACGACTCTGAAAGTTGTGGAGATTCCGGACGACACTGTACCCGCGGCCTGGGCTCCCGAAATCGCCGCCATATCCAGCCGGGCCGTCACTGAGAAAGTGAACTACCGGTTGCTGGCCAACACCATCTCGCATCAATGGTGGGGCGTCTCAGTCAGCCCCGCTTCTCGTGATGACTGGTGGCTGAGCGATGGCTTCGCTCGTTACTCGGAAGCCCGTTACGTGGAACAGGCGGCTGGACCGGCGGGACTGGAAGAAACCGTGAAAGATATGTCGGTGGGCGCGCTGGCCTACGACACGGTTCCGCTCTCCAGTGCCGGCAAGCTGGATGTCTTCTCGCCGGAGTTCCAATCGCTGGTCACCGACAAAGGCGCCATGATCCTGCACATGTTGCGCTGGGTGCTGGGCGATCAGAAGTACGATCAGACCATGCGCACTTTTGCTTCAAAATATGCGGGCAAATCGGCGTCGCTCGATGATTTCCGCGCTTTAGCCGAACAAAATTACGGCCAGCAGTTGACCTGGTTTTTCTCCCAGTGGCTCGATTCTACGGGCGCTCCCGAGTTCAAAACCAAGTACACCATCTACCGGCTGGGCAGCAATAAGGGTTTTCGGGTGGTTGGCCAGATCTCTCAGGATCTTGACCTGTTCCGCATGCCGGTCGATTTGAAGATCGATACCGACGGCAAGACCGAAGAAAAACGGGTTGAGGTTGTAGGCACAAATTCGGCCTTCAACGTTGAAACCTACGGGAAGCCGCGGCGCATTGTGGTCGATCCCGATGACCGGGTGCTGAAAAATTCTTCCGATGTCAGGTTGAGAGCTTCCATTCAGCGCGGACAAGGCCTGACCCAGCAAGGAGACCTGGCTGGAGCGCTGCTCGAGTTTAACAAAGCGCTCGAGGTCAGCAAGAACAGCTCACTGGCCCACTATCGCATCGCGGAAGTGTTTTTCCTGCAAAGGAATTTTCAGGCTGCCGCGAATGCGTACCGCGATTGTCTGAACGGCGACGGCGAGCCGCGATGGACCGAGGTCTGGAGCCACATCCAGCTGGGAAAGATTTTCGACGTTACCGGACAGCGCGAACGCGCCACCAATGAATATCGCCAGGCCCTGCAGACCAACGACAACACCCAAGGCGCGCTGGACGAAGCCCGCAAATATCTGCAAAAAGCGTTCGAGCAACAAAAGAACGGCTAGTCATAATGCAGGGCGCTCGCGCCTGCATTACGGCAGACGCTTTACCGCCAGAGTGACCATGGCTTTCGATACCAGCTTTTCCTCTGAATCTTTTTCCGCGAAAATCTCAGACTCGCAGATGACCAGCATCTTCCCTGCACGCAGGACACGGCCACGGCAGCGCAAGCGGTCCGCCACCGCCGGACGCAGAAAATTTATCTTGAACTCAACGCTAACCACATCGTGGTCCAGCCCGACCGCGCCGCGGGCGGCGCAACCTGAAGTGTGATCGGCCATGGTGGCCATCACCCCGGCATGGATCAATCCATGC
The DNA here is from genome assembly GCA_963733545.1 of Terriglobia bacterium. GTDB lineage: Bacteria > Acidobacteriota > Terriglobia > Terriglobales > Acidobacteriaceae > JAIQFF01. The sequence continues at coordinate 844,547 of CAVTDQ010000005.1, read as the reverse complement.
TGCTGGCGGTGACGTTCCCCGGGGACCAGCGTGGTCTCGCAGTATTCATCTTCGATCAACGTCAGTTTCATCCCCAATTCGCGGACAAAATTGGCAGTGTCGAAGATGTAGCGCACCTGATTCCTGATCAGTTCATCCATAGAGTTCTAAGACCGCAGCGACTCATTTTTAAGCAGTTTGAACCGGAGGATTAGAACGCCCATCGCAGTAATGTTGCGCCCACCGTGAAGCCTGCTCCCACCGACGCCAGCATGACCAGATTGCCTTTCTTCAACTTTCCTTCCTGGCGCGCCGTATCCATAGCCAGGGGAATCGTTCCGGCAGTGGTGTTGCCATAGCGATCAATATTGATCACGATGCTCTCTGCCCGGATTCCCAACCGCTCCGCGGTGGCGGTGATGATTCGCCGGTTGGCCTGATGAGGAATGAAAGTATCGATGTCGGTGCCTTTCAGATTATTCCGGGTGAGAAGCTTTTCACAGAGCTCGGCTTGTTTACGAACGGCGAACTTGAATACCGCCTGGCCATCCTGGTGAACGTAGTGCATCCGCTTTTCCACGGTTTCCTGAGTAGCGGGATTCAAACTCCCACCGCCAGGCATGTAAAGGAAACACCCTCCTGAACCATCGACTTCGTGAATAAAGTCGATCAATCCCTCTGATTCATCTTCGGCCGGTTCCAGTATCACCGCGCCGGCGCCGTCGCCGAAAATCACACAGGTCGCACGATCGGTGTAATCGATGATCGAAGACATGACGTCGGCCCCGATCACCATGACTTTTTTATGGACGCCGGTGGAAACAAATTGCGCTCCGGTCTGAAGCGCGTAGACAAATGCAGAACACGCCGCCGAGAGATCAAATCCCCAAACATTTTTGGCGCCCAGTTTGTTTTGTACCAGGCACGCGGTGGAGGGGAAAAACATATCCGGCGTCACCGTGGCCACAATGATGGCATCCAGTTCGGATGCCTCGATTCCGCGCTGTGCCAGCGCCCGGCGGGCAGCTTCAGCGGCCAGATCGCTGGTGGCGATACCTTTCTCCGCAATGTGACGCTCGTGTATTCCGGTGCGCTCCACGATCCAGTCGTTGGATGTCTCCACCAGTTTTTCCAGATCGTCGTTGGTCAGCAGGCGGGGCGGAACATAGGCGCCGAGAGCAGTAATTTTTGCGCGCACCAGTTGGGTCACTCGATCAGTCTCCAGGTTCGGAAGGCGAACCGGTTATTTTGACGCAGCCATGCGGCAATGTCCAACCGCGTGCTTTCTGATCGAGTTAGCGAGTTTCCGGTGATCGTCTGAAAGCCGCGCCCATAGCGGCTTTCGTTACCCCCGTACATGTACCGGAAGAGCCAGAGTGCGCGACCAGCCGTGTCCGGTAGTGCTTCCGAAAATAAGCTCGCATTCCGGAATTGGCACATTCCTGAAATGGAACCATGGAGACCTTCGCTTGCGGACAAGGTTTGACTACTCTGCATCTGCCAGTCGAAAGCTTCAGACGCGCCCTTCGCGACGCGCCCACAAATGCAGCCTCTGTACTCGGATCTTCAGGAAAGGGGATCAGAGATGATCGGAACACACAAGCTTTCTGCCGTGAGGATTGCCGGCGTAATCGTTCTCTCACTTTTCACGTTGGTATGGTCGGGATGCGGCGGCACCATGAACGTCGCCGGTTCGGGATCGAGCTCGACCTCGAATGGCATATCACTTACACCGACGGATGCCGCTCTGCGAGCCGGAGCCACGACCCAGTTCACCGCCAAGGTCACCGGCAGCAAAAATCAGACTGTGACCTGGTCGGTGAATGGCGTTGCCTCTGGAAATGCCACAGTCGGCACCATCGACTCGACGGGAAAGTACAAAGCGCCGCTCACTCTGCCCAAGCCGAATTCAGTGACCATCAAGGCTGTAAGCGTGGCCGACAAAACTCTTTCCGCTTCCGCTCCCCTGATTCTGGATAATCCGATTCCCACCGCCCAGTCGGTAAGTCCCAGTCTTCTTCCGGTTGGAAACTTTACCCTGACAGTCGGCGGCTCCAATTTCGTTAACGGAGCCAAAGTGTTGTTCGGTGGCACCGCTCTCCCCACTACGTATGTGTCTGCCAGCCAGTTGACGGCAACCGGAACCAGCACCGCCGCGCAAACGGGAACGATCAAGGTGACGGTCCAGAATCCGGATCCCGGCAAAGTCTCTTCCCCCGCATCGTTAAACGTACAAGTGGGAAGCGCCGGCAAAGTTTCGGTGCAAGTTGTGCCCCCCACCAACAAGATCGCCGCGGGAGCGACTTTTCAATACCGGGCGTCGGTTGACGGCACCACCGGCAACACCGCGGTGAAATGGGCGGTCAATGGCATACCGAACGGCAACTCAACCGTCGGCACCATCAGCGCGGGCGGAATATACAAAGCGCCCGCCATATTGCCCAACCCCAATACGATTCAGATCACTGCAACCAGCCTGGCCGATACTACCGCTACGGCAACCGGCATGGCCACGCTCATCAATCCAGCTCCGGTTGTGAATGCTGTGTTGCCCACGACAATTCCGGTGGGTAATTTCAGCCTGGTCGTCAGCGGTACGGGCTTTGCGAACGGGGCCGTGATCTCGTTCGGTGGAACATTCCTGACTACCGCGTTCGTCTCCGCGACCGAACTGACGGCAACCGGAACCGCCGCACAGGCTGGAACCGTTCAGGTCACGGTGATCAATCCCGATCCCGGTTCGCAGACTTCGAACACCTTTGCGCTGCAGGTTGGAACTCCATCCAATACTCTGAACGCGTCAGCCTCTGCCCGCCTGCTGGAGCAATCCTCGTGGGGGGTCAATCCGCAGTCTCTGACTCACGTGCAGTCTGTCGGAGCGCAGGCTTATCTCAACGAACAATTTGCCGCCCCGATCTCGAACTTCCCCGCACCCGGAGCGCAGGACGACATGTCCTTCGTGCAAAAACAACTTTTCGTCAATGCTCTGACCGGCCAGGACCAGCTACGCCAGCGCGTGGCCTGGGGACTTTCACAGATCATGGTCGCTTCCGCGGTCAAGATCAATAATCCCAGCGCCTTCGTGCTCTGGCAAAACATGTTCCAGAACGACGCCTTCGGCAACTTCTCCACTCTGCTGACCGACGTCACTTTGAGCCCGGTGATGGGCAACTATCTGGACATGGTGAATAACGACAAGCCCAACAACGGGGTTACTCCCAACGAAAACTACGCCCGCGAAATTCTTCAGCTGTTCTCCATCGGTTTATCCCAGCTGAATCCGGACGGGACGGTGCAGAAGGACGGTTCGGGAAATCCCATCCCCTCCTACGATCAGAGCACGATAGAAGGATTCGCCCATGTCTTTACCGGCTGGACTTATCCGACAAAATCTGGAGCGACCGCCAAATTCCGCAATCCTGAATTTTATGGCGGACCCATGATCCCGTTCGACAGCCACCACGACACTGGCGCGAAGGTTTTGCTGAACGGCATGACTCTGCCTGCGGGAGGAACTACCCAGGGAGATCTGACCGCGGCTCTGCAAAACGTCTTTAATCATCCCAATGTCGGTCCCTTCATCAGCAAGCAACTGATCGAACGTCTGGTCAGCAGCAATCCCTCCCCTGAATATGTAGGACGCGTTGCCGCGGTATTCAATGACAACGGCAGTGGCGTGCGCGGCGACTTGAAAGCAGTGGTCACCGCGATCCTGATGGACACTGAAGCGCGGCGAGGCGACGATGCGGCGCAGGCAGTGGCCAGCGATGGAAAACTCAAGGAACCCGTCCTCTTCATCACCAACCTGTTGCGTGCCATGAACGGCGTATCTGACGGCGCATCGCTGTCGGACCGGGCTTCGGACATGAAGCAGCCGCCCTTTTTCTCCCCCACTGTTTTCAACTTCTACCATCCTGACCACGTGATCGACGGCACTACACTGGTCGGTCCCGAGTTCGAGATTTTCAACACCAGCACCGATATTTCCCGGATCAATTTTGTGAACACGGTGGTCTACGGGTCTGTAAGCGGTACCACCACTGTGGATCTTTCCGGGTACGTTCCGCTGTCGGCCAACCCCGATCAACTGGTCACGACGGTGGCCGCCATCATGTTGCACGGCCAGGTGTCGGACAGCACTCGCGGCACCCTCGTTACTACGCTGTCGGGAATTTCAGACCCCACCCGGCGTACGAAAGCAGCCTTCTATCTGATTGGGAGCTCATCGCAGTTCCAGGTTGAACACTAAAAAGGGAGAACAGCCATGGCATTTTCAAGACGGGATTTTCTGAAGAGAACTTGCTGTACCGCGGCCGCCGGCTTTGCCGCCGCCAGCTTCAACCGGTTCGGCATGGTTAACGCGCTGGCCCAGAGCGCCCAGGATTATAAAGCCCTGGTCTGTGTCTTCCTGTTCGGCGGCAACGATAGCAACAACATGATCGTGCCCATGAGCGGCGCCGGATACACCTCGTACCAGCAGATCCGTTCAGTGCTGGCTTTACCGCAGGGCGGTTTGCTGCCCATCAATGCGCCGAGCGCCGGATCCTTCGGTTTCCATCCCAAATTCACCGAGTTGCAGGGACTGTTCAACCAGAAACATCTGGCCGTCATGGCCAACGTGGGCACACTGGTCCGGCCAACTACCCGGGCTCAGTTTCAGCAGCGGCAGGTAAACCTTCCCCAGAATCTTTTCTCGCATGAAGACCAGCAGGCCCAGATGCAGACGGCAACTCTCGACAACAACAACGGTCAGACCGGTTGGGCGGGAAGAACTGCCGACAAGATTCAGTCCATCTATGGCGCGAATTTTCCCATCATCATTTCGCTGGCCGGGACCAACATCTTTTGCGAAGGATTGTCGGCGCGGGCCATCCAGTCCAGCGGCGATCCCACCAAATTGCTCGCTGGCTTCAGCAGTTCGTCCGAGTCTCAGAGCCGCATGTCGGCGCTGCAGAACCTGCTGACTTTCGATACCGGCGTCTCCCTGATTCAAGCGGCCAGCAACACCACCACCAACTCCCTGCAGGACAGCAAATCGCTGGCGGATGCCCTGGCGGCGAAACCGGCCATGACAACGGTATTTCCCAACAACGGATTGGCAAACCAGCTCAAACAGGTAGCGCAGATTATTTCGGTTCGGTCGGCGCTCGGTCTGCAGCGGCAGATTTTCTTCGTTTCGATCGGTGGTTTCGATACCCACAGCGATCAACTCAACGCTCACAACAACCTTTACACCCAGCTCAGCCAGTCCATGAACGCCTTCTACCAGGCAACCGCCGAAATCGGCGCGGCTTCGCAGGTGACGACATTCACGTTGTCGGATTTCAGCAGGACCTATTCGCCGGATAGCACCTCCGGCACGGACCATGCCTGGGGCGGTCATCACATGGTCATGGGAGGAGCGGTTAAGGGTGGCGACTTCTACGGTACCTTCCCCACCCTGGCTCTCGGCGGTCCGGACGACGCCACCAGCGAAGGCCGCTGGATTCCGACCACTTCGCTCGACCAGTATGCGGGAAGCCTGGCCAGCTGGTTTGGAGTGCCTACGGCAGACTTGCCCACAATCTTTCCCAATTTGCCGAATTTCTCGAATCAGTTGGTGAACTTTTTAGGATAGCGAAAACAAAGCCGGTGAGAGACCAGGCAGAGAAAAAGCCAGGCACCGGCGACCCGCTGCACACGCAAGAGCCCGTTACCGTTGCTTCCTTCCGGACCTGGCGGGGTTGGCGGGAACGCATCGCGCGGGACCGATGCCTGACCGTTTTTGATTCTAACATCCGGTTGTGATGGCTATAGCCGGTCGCCGGCCGTTTGTCTCGTTTGCCTCCGTAGTTTCTCCAGCCAGAATTTTCACGGCGTTAATTTCCTGACCACTCACGTGCCCTCGGTACTCTTTCCTTACGTGCCGACATAGCGAACAATAGAAGGAGCCATGGCTGCCGCCGGTCCATTGCGCGCTTCGATTACGCTTCCGCCCGCCGTGCTGCACCGTTACTTTGAAGTCTCAATCTTCTTCATGGTGCTGACTGGCTTCGGCACCTTGGCCTTCAGTGGCGGACTGGGCGGGATCACGATCGTGCTGGTGAGTGCCGCGCTGTTCGCCCGAGGATACCTGCTCTTGCGCCAGAATTCCTGGGTGATCCGGGAACAATGGACCGCGCTTCTCACTCTGGGTTATGTGGCGTTTTACTTGCTGGATTTCTTTCTCATCTCCCGCGGTTTTCTGAATGCCACCGTTCATCTGGTTCTATTTGTGATGGTGGTGCGGCTATTCTCGGCCCAACGCGATCGCGATTTCTATTTCCTCTCCGTCATCGCATTTCTGATGGTGCTTTCGTCCGCGCTGCTTACTGTGGACAGCGTTTTTCTGCTGGCCTTCGCTGTTTTCATGCTTATGGCCGTGCTCAGCTTCATCCTGATGGAAATGCGCCATGTCTCGTCCAGGACACATGCGCAGTCGCGCGGGTTTGCTGAAAACGACAGTAAACGCCCGCCCATGATGCTGTCTCTGGCGGTAGCTTCTCCGGTTCTTGTGGTCTGCATTCTGCTGGGCGCGGCTGGAATCTTCTTTCTCTTGCCCCGAGCCTCCGGCGGTTATCTGGGTGCCTACGCTCCGGCCGGCGAAATAACCACCGGATTCAGCGATTCCGTCGAACTTGGACGCATCGGCGAGATCCAGCAATCCGGCGCCGTGGTCATGCACATTCAAATCGATGGAGACGAGAGAGGCAGCTTCGATCTGAAGTGGCGCGGGGTATCACTGAGCAGGTTCGACGGCCGGACCTGGTCCAATAGCCGCAACATGCACGTGCTCTTCCCTGAACCCGAGGGTCATTACGGATTGTTTTTCCCCGGCGATGGGACGCAACAGCGCGCTGGCCGCTCCATTCACTACCGGGTGCTGATGGAGCCAGTGGGAATGAATGTTTTTTTTCTAGCCAGCACACCGGTAAGTCTGGAAGGAGACTATCGACATCTCGCCATGGACGACGGCGGAGCAGTAATCAATCTTGATTCAGGGCGTCCAGTCAGCCGCTACGAGGCCACTTCCAACCTGCCGCCAAGTGAAGCTGCGGCACTGCGGCGCGCAGAAACAATCTATCCACCCTACGTCAGATCCACATATCTCGCCCTGCCCGTGTTGGACCATCGCATTCCGCAACTTGCACAGCAGGTCACAGCAGCCGCCGACAATAACTACGACAAAGCGGTGGCTTTGGAAGCTTATCTTCGAACTCATTTTGTTTATACGCTGCAGCTGCCACGAACGGTTCCGCAGGATCCGCTGGCTACTTTCTTATTCGAACGCAAACAGGGACACTGCGAATACTTCGCATCGTCCATGGCAGTCATGCTGCGCGCCCTGGGGATTCCGTCGCGAGTGGTGAACGGATTTCGCACCGGCGAATTTAACGACGTGACGTCACAGTATGTGGTGCGAGCGAGCAACGCCCATTCCTGGGTGGAAGCCTACTTCCCAAATTATGGCTGGGCAGCATTCGACCCTACGCCGGGATCTTCTATCCCGACGCGCACCGGTTGGAGCCGGGTTTCACTTTACGTGGACGCGATGTCGTCTTTCTGGCGGGAATGGATCGTGGATTACGATGCCAGCCATCAACGATCGCTGGCCATAAGCGCAAGCGGGCGCAGCCGAGAACTATTTTGGAAGTTGCGGCACTGGTGGCGCTACCACTACACCGGCCTCATGGCCATTGCCCGGCACGGCGGGCACGCTTTCTCAGGCGCGCCGGTGGGTTGGAGCCTGGCGGGAATTTTGATCGGATCGATACTTCTTATCGGAATCAATGCGCCCAGGCTAGTGCAAGTCGTGTCAAACCTGAGGCTGGCGTCACGACCTGAACGGTCTCCACGAAGAGCAGCCACTATCTGGTACGAACGCATGGTTAACAAACTGGGCCGGCGCGGTTTGCGCAAACTGCCGGCGCAGACTCCCAGCGAGTTCGTGTCCGGAATTCGAGATGAACAGGTGCGCGAGCGGGTGGCAAAATTCACCCATCACTATGAAAGCGCCCGATTCGACGATTCCGTCGAAGACGTCAAGCGCTTGCCTGAGTTGTACGAAGAGATTTTGGCTGGCCGCCGCTAAAAGTCTCTCGATGAAGTTCCTTCGCGTACTTTGCGGTCAAGCTTTTGATCCCAATTTCACGTCAGAAATGAAAGATAACTCCGCCGCCCACGAAAAAATTGTGCTGGCGGCTTTTCCCGATATCGACGTTCAGTTGCGGCACCCCGGTATAAAAATCTCGTATTTCTCCCCTCAGGCTGAAGCGGGTAAATAATCTGACGTCCAGGCCAGCCCCGGCTTGAAGAATGCCGCTGGTGGTTCCGGTTTTCCCGGGATTCGCTCCTCCATTCTGTAGCGTGGAACTTTCCTTGAAGTAGCCGAAGCCTCCACCCAGGCTTACCCAGGGCGAAAGTCCATGGTCAGGAAAAAGATTTGCCCGCAGCGACGGAGTCACGAAAAATGATTTGTAATCTTTGGGGACGAGATTCAGATTGAAGTGGGGATTCTCACTGACATTGACCACGAACGGCACTTCGCCCGTCAGTCCTAGCAGGCCAAGATCCAGGAAGCGACGTCCATAATTGCCTTCAAGGCTGAAACCCGCTCCCGAAGTCAGGAGCGCGCCAGGAGTGCTGGTATCGACGGCGGCGTGGTCGCTGACGAAGGTGCGGCCCAGAAGTCCGGTCAGCTCATTTCTTTCCTGCGCTGTGGCAACCGGAATCAGTGCCAGCAGCGAACACACGACCGCGTACCCGAAAGGTGTCGTCCTCATTCGTTCCCCCGCGCGACATCTGCCAGTCTTTGATTGGGTCAAGGTTAGCATGGGATATCCAGCTTTTTTCGGAGACGGACGCTCGTTAGGGCGATGCAAATCCGAAATGGTTTTTTGCGGTCCCTCCCAGGACGACCCGCCGCCCAAAAGCATGTAACCCTGGCCAAGAGTGTTAAAATCGATAGATTGCATGCCTGTAAAGACCCCATCTGTGATGATCCAGGACGCCCCGGAACCTGTTTCTCCGACGGTTATCGCTCCCACCCGAGTAGGTTTCGTCAGCCTGGGCTGCCCGAAAAACCTGGTGGACAGCGAGGTCATGATGGGTCTGCTGCAACGTGCCGGCGCTGAACTCGTCTCCGGAGCCGACGATGCCGACGTAATTGTGGTCAACACCTGCTCCTTTATCGCCAGTGCGCAGCAGGAATCGGTCAACACCATCCTGGAAATGGCGAAGCACAAAACCAACGGGCGGGCCCGGAAATTGGTGGTCGCAGGCTGCCTGGTCGAACGTTTTCGCAACGACATCCGACAAAACATTCCGGAGGTTGATGCGGTCGTAGGCACGGGTGAACTGGAATCCATACTCGCCGCCGCCGGAATCGCTGCAGCGCCGCCGGAGAACTCTCCATTCAAAATTCTGCAATCCCGTCCGGAAGGCGACGCCCGCGCCGCGCAAGGCCGCTTTTCGCGCGAGACCTGGGACGGCGCCATCGCCGACTTGCCCAACTATCTGTACGACGAAGCCACGCCGCGTGTGCTGGCCACGCCGCACCACACTGCGTATATCAAAATAGCCGAAGGCTGCGATCATCCCTGCAGCTTCTGCATCATTCCTCAATTGCGGGGTCAGTTTCGTTCGCGGCGTTTTGAGTCCGTCATTGCCGAAGCCGAGCGGCTGGCGCTTGGCGGCGTCCGTGAAATCACGCTAATCGGGCAGGACACAACCTGTTACGGCGAAGATTTTGGCCTCCACGATGGCCTGGCGCTCCTCCTCGAGAAACTGGCTGAAATCGACAACCTGCGCTGGGTGCGTTTTCTTTACGCCTATCCCAACAAAATCACCGGGCGCCTGCTGGAAACTATTGCTGCCCACGAAAAGATCTGTTCCTACATCGATGTGCCATTGCAACACGCGTCACCCGGGGTTTTGAAGCGGATGAAACGAGGCGCCGGCGGTGACCTCTTCCTGCGCTCGATCGAGAAGATGCGGCGAACCATTCCCGGGGTCACGTTGCGAACATCGTTCATCGTCGGATTTCCCGGCGAGACTGAAAAAGAGTTTGAAGAACTTTGCCAGTTCGTTCGCGACTCTGAATTCGACTGGATGGGCGCGTTCGGCTATTCCGATCAGGAAGGTGCCGGCGCGTTCTCCGGGGAAAACAAGTTGCCGGAGCGCGAAATTGAGAGCCGCCGCAAGCACCTCATGGGCATCCAGCGCAAGATCAGCAAGCGCAAGAAGAAGGCGCTGGTAGGCCGGGAGTTCGATCTGGTGCTCGAGGGCATTTCGGAAGAAACCGATCTCTTGTTGGAAGGCAGAACGCCGATGCACGCTCCGGAAATAGATGGCAAAGTTTTCGTCAACGATGTTCCCGAAGGGATTGAGCCGAAGACTGGCGAATTCTATCGCTGCCAGATCACAGAAGCTCACGACTACGATCTGATCGCCAAGATCCTGTAGGAAGCCAAAATGGCTCGCACACCTAACCTCAAGCTGAAGTGCCCCATTTGCAAGAAATCCGTTAACAGCAAGACTTCGGATTTCCCCTTCTGCAGCGACCGCTGCCGCCTGATTGATCTGGGCAAATGGGCAAGTGGAGGATACGTGATTTCGTCTCCCCTACAAGAGGGCGACGACATCGACGATCTCTCCCCGGACTCCGATGAAAATTAGCGACCGCGCTACGCCGAAGCATGAGCCACGACAGCGTAGCGCCGGCGCCCCGCCGGCTGTCGCGGGGGCGTCCCGCCCGCGCTATGGCGAAGTCATAATCCACGATCGTGGCCGGCTGCCTCACTGGGTAAAAGAAAGTGCGACATACTTCATCACTTTCAGGCTGCACGATTCCCTTCCCAAGTCGATTCTGGAACGCATCGATTCCGAACGGGACAGCATACTCAGAACAGCCAGACAACCCGACCGCGAAGTCAGCCCGGACGAGCGGAAAAAAATTCAACAGCTTTCGACAAAAACGATCGAGCGATATCTGGATGACGGCGCCGGGGCGTGTCATCTCAGACATCCTGCAATAGCTGGAATGGTGGCGGACACGCTGCGCCACTTTGATGATCAGCGCTATCGCCTTTTTGCCTGGTGCATCATTCCGAATCATGTTCATGTGTTAGTGCACATATTCCCGGGTCATACACTGGCGGAGATTATTCATTCCTGGAAATCGTTTAGCGCAACGCGAGCGAATGATCTGCTGCATTGCAGTGGAAGTTTCTGGCAAAGGGAATATTACGATCATCTCGTCAGAGACGAAATCGAGTTTGATCGAGCCGTTCGCTACGTGGCTGAAAATCCCGAAAAGGCCGGGTTCAAGAGTTGGCGCTGGGTTTGGGTGGGGGGGCGGGGCGCCCACCCGACAGCCGGCGAGACGCCGGCGCTACGAAAACCGGGAAGCCCGACTTGACGATAGACAATGACCCCGCGGCCAAGCGTAGCGCCGGCGTCCCGCCGGCTGTCGCGGGGGCGTCCCGCCCGCGCGGTCCACTCTGGGCTACCGCCATCGCTACATTTTTTGGCGTAGGCTATCTTCATCCCGGGCCGGGCACCTGGGGATCGGCCACGACCGTCCTTCTATGGTGGCTTGTTTCGCGCTGGGTCCCGGTCAATGGCCGGCCTTGGGCCGCAGGCCTGCTTGCCTTGGCCGCGGTTCTGGCTGGAATTCCGGCGGCTACTCGCGTGGCCCGGACCAGCGGCCGCAAAGATCCCCAGTTTGTCGTGATCGACGAAGTTGCCGGCCAACTGATCGCTTTGATTGGGGCGCCGGTCGCATGGCAATCTCTGCTGCTGGGCTTTATACTTTTCAGAGCGTTCGACATCGTGAAACCGCCGCCGGTACGCCGTCTCGAACAGCTGCCCGAGGGCCTGGGAATCGTGGTGGACGATGTGGGGGCAGGGTTCTATGCCCTCGTGGTGATGCAGATCGTGTTACATTTTGGCCTTTTGCCACGATAGTCGGCGCTGGATACGCCTTCAGGAACAGCATCATGGGAATTTCCGACCGTCTGTTGGGCAAAAAGAACGTCAATGGCCACCCGCACATCGAAGCGGTTCACCCGGGCGCTGCCTTGCCCGGCGGAGAAGTACGCATCACCGGCAAGAGCCTGCGACCGCACGAACTGCGCCGTCCAGAAGTTCGTTTTGGCGACCTCGACGGCGCCGTGGTTATCAGCTCTGACGATTTTCTGATAGCCCGGGTGCCCCCCGGCGCCTCCTCCGGACCGATCATCGTCTCGGCCGACGGCGCAACCAGCAATCCCCATCAGATCAAGGTGGCCGCGCCCATTGCGGAAAACCTTCATCCCGTGACGAATCCGGCGCTCGATGCCGAGGGCAATATCTACGTTACGTTTTCCGGATCACGCGGCCAGAAGGTTCCGGTTGCCATCTTCAAGATCGACACCAACTACAACGTCAAACCGTTTCTCGCAGAGATGACCAACGCCACGGCCATTGCTTTCGATCGCGTAGGCCAGATGTACGTGTCATCGCGATTCGATGGCAATGTGTACCGCGTAGCGCCGAATGGCACCATGTCCACATACGCTGAAGGCATGGGCGTAGCCACTGGAATCGCCTTCGATCCTAACGAAAATTTGTACGTCGGCGATCGCAGCGGAACCGTTTTCAAAATCGGCAAGGATCGCCAGATATTTGTTTTTGCCACCCTCGAGCCCAGCGTCTCCGCCTATCACATGGCGTTCGGGCCGGGCGGAGATTTATTCGTCGCCGGACCCACGACCTCCAGTTTCGATTCCGTATACAAGATCGACTCTCATGGAAGCGTCTCAACCTTTTACCGCGGCCTCGGACGTCCCCAAGGTCTGGCATTCGATGTCGAAGGCAATCTCTACGTGGCGGCATCGCTCTCCGGCAAGCGCGGCATCGTGAGGATCACGCCCGACGCGAAAGCTTCACTGGAAATAGCCGGCCCGGGACTGGTTGGTCTGGCGTTTGCGCCCGGCCGGTCGGCAGTTCTGGCGACTACAGGCGCGGTCCATCATCTTTCTTGGGGCGTCCAGGGAGCGCCACTGGTTCCGGAGTTGGCGGGATAACGTCAGCTCTTAGCTCTTAGCGTTTAGCTCAATTACAAAGGACACAGAGCCGTCTAATGAAAGTCGGCCGATAAACGGCGTGGCCGAAAACCGAACGCTGAAACGCAGACCACGAGCCATGCGCCAATCGCTGAAAGCTCGTTTACACTCTTATCCGTGAATGCTGAGATTGTTGCCATCGGCTCCGAGCTGCTGACCCCCTTCCGTCAGGATACGAACTCTCTCTATCTCACCGAAAAACTGAATCTGCTGGGCGTCGAAGTGATCTTCAAGACCATCGTAGGAGATAGCCGTGAGCATCTCACAGGGGCGGCGAGTCTCGCATTGTCTCGCGCCCAGATCGTGATTTTCATGGGCGGACTGGGGCCGACTGAGGACGATCTCACTCGCGAATCCGTAGCCGACGCGTTGGGTCTTGGCATGCGGCGCGATCCTGAAATTGTCACCAGCCTGGAGCAGCGGTTTGCCGCGCGCGGCTGGAAGAACATGTCTCCCAACAATCTCAAGCAGGCAGACGTTATTGCCGGCGCGGTGGTCCTGACCAACGCCAATGGCAGCGCTCCCGGACAGTGGATCACCGGCAAATACGAAGGTGAAGAAAAAATCATAATCCTGTTGCCGGGCCCGCCGCATGAGTTGAAAGCATTGTTTGACGAGCAATGTATGGAACGGCTCCGAGCGAAGTTGCCGCCTCAATTCATGGCCACTCGGGTTCTGAAAATTGCCATGATGGCCGAATCTCAATGTGACGCGCGAGTCGCACCCATCTACAAGCGTTATACCGACGTGCAGACCACCATCCTGGCGGGCGCCGGCGAGATCCAGCTGCATTTGAAGACTCGCGGCGCATCGCTTGAAGCGGCGCAGCAGCGGGTAGATCAGTTGGCGGAGGAGATTGAAGAAGAGCTGGATGACAACGTTTTCTCTGACAACGGAGATTCCCTGGAGCAAATTGTCGGCTACTACATGCAGATGCGCGACGCCACGCTCGCGGTGGCGGAGTCCTGCACCGGAGGATTGCTGGCCGAGCGCATCACTTCGGTCAGCGGCAGCTCGCGTTATTTCCTCGGCGGCGCCGTGGTTTATTCGAATCAATTAAAAACTGACTTCGCCGGTGTTCCCGCGGAGATGATCGAAAAGCACGGCGCGGTCAGCAGCCAGGTGGCGGTGGCTCTGGCTGAAGGAATTCGCGAACGCTGTGGCGCGACCATGGGAATCGGAGTGACCGGCGTGGCCGGCCCAGCCGGAGGAACGCTGGAGAAACCCGTGGGGCTCGTCTTTCTCGCGCTGGCGGGCGAAAAAGGAACCGAAGTGGTGGAAAGAAATTTTCCCGGCGATCGCAAGCGCGTCCGTTTTTTCGCCACTCAACTGGCGCTGGATATGGTGCGGCGGAAACTTATGTGAGGCGGTCATTGGTCTCTGGTCGCTGGTCGCTGGTCGTTGGTCGTTAGCCCTTGGCAAGCAAACAAGATTGACGGCTTTCTATGAGAATTTTCGTCGCCCTTGGATATTGATGACGCCATCCGTGCTCGTCTGAAACTGTTTCTCGAGGGCGTCAGCGGATTTGCGTCAGAGGCACGCTGGGTGCGTCCTGAGTCTATGCACGTGACCTTGAAATTTATCGGAGAAAAGTCTCTGGAGGCGGTTGAAGAAATAAAGCAAGCTTTAGGCGAGGTCAGCGCGGATAGAATTGCGATTTCATTTCGTGAGTACGGATTCTTTCCGACCGCTCAAGCGCCTCGTGTCTTCTGGATTGGCATTGCGGCCGGTGCTGAACTGGGCACTCTGGCGAAGTCCATCGATCAGGCCACTTTTTCGCTCGGCGTACCAGAGGAGGCGCATCCGTTCAGTCCTCACCTGACGTTGGCGCGCCGCGGCGGCTCAGGCGCACCGCGGAGAGATAAAAGTGACCGTTCCAACCACGTATTCAAGCGCCTGCAGGAGAAATTGTCTGCGATGTCGCCGCTTGATTTTGGTACGATGACGGCCCGCGAGTTCTTTCTCTACCAGAGTGAGACGAGGCCGGGCGGCTCGCAATACACAAAGATCGCAAGCTTCCCGCTGGAGTAGCTTTAGTCTTTGCTGATTGTGTGGTTTGTGTGGTCGCGGGCGACCCGCCCGCGGCTTTTGACTTTGGTTTTTACCTTTGCGGTTAGCAGCGCCTGACTTCGCAATTCGCGGGCGAGTCGCCCGCGATCACACAACCGCTGCTGCATAACAGTTGTATGAATATCTTCCTCACCGCCGCTTTCAGTTACCTGCTGGGATCGATTCCCTTTGGCTTGATTCTGCTGCGCATTTTTCGCGGGCAGGATGTCCGGACGACTGGCAGCGGCAACATCGGGGCCACTAACGTCGCCCGTTCATCGCCGCTCCTGGGGGTGCTTACTCTCGTTCTCGATGCCTGCAAGGGAGTGCTGGCGGTGGAGTTGGCACGGTTTTTGTTTCCCGGAGAAAATTTGCTGGCCAGCCTAGCGGCATTTTTTGCAATCGTGGGGCACATATTCCCCGCCTGGCTGAAATTTCGCGGAGGCAAAGGTGTCGCGACGGCGCTTGGGATCGTTTGCGATCATCGCACCCCGAGCCCTATTCGTGACTCTGGCAATTTTCATTGCCATCATTTTGCTGTTTCGTCGTGTAAGCCTGGCTTCGATTCTCGCGGTCGCTCTCTTCCCTCTTTTTGCCTGGGTATTGCACGACTACGGCGATTCGCCTCAGGTGCTTCTGCTGATGACATTTTCCTCGATTCTGATTGTTATTAAACATCACCAGAACATTGGCCGGCTCCTGGCCGGTACGGAACCTCGCTTCAACTGGAGGAGGGCGTGAGCCGGATCGCGGTCATCGGAGCGGGGGCGTGGGGAACCGGCCTCGCCGTGGTGCTGGGTCGGGGCGGCAACCATGAAGTTCGATTGTGGGCCCACGAGCAGCAGGTACGCGATTCTATTTCCGGCAGCCGAATAAACGAGTCGTTTCTTCCCGGACAACTCATACCCGTGCCGGTGATACCTACCGGCGATCTTGGCGAAGCTTTGGACGGAGCTGACATCGTAGTCAGCGTCATGCCTTCCCAACATTGCCGCAGCCTGTTTCAGGAAATGCTGCCTCACGTTAAGCCGACGATGCTCTTCGTCAGCGCGACCAAGGGACTTGAGGAATCGACGCTCCTGCGCATGACCGAGGTAGCCGCACAGGTTATTTCCTCGCGCGGTTTCGCGCCGCGCGTGGGAGCGCTAAGTGGACCGTCGTTTGCCCGGGAGGTTGCGCGCGGCGATCCCACCGCGATAACCGTAGCCTCGCAGGACTCCGGGCTGGCGGAAATCGTACAACGCGAATTCAGCGACCCCCGATTTCGCGTTTATACCAATGACGATGTGGTTGGCGTCGAACTCGGTGGCGCGCTGAAGAACATAATCGCCATCGCCGCGGGCGTGTGCGATGGCCTCGGACTGGGTCACAATTCGATTGCCGCCCTCATTACCCGCGGCCTGGCTGAGATTACAAGACTCGCCGTGGCCTGCGGCGGTCGCCAGGAAACCATGGCAGGTCTCGCGGGTCTGGGCGACCTGGTCCTCACCTGCACGGGCGGACTTTCGAGAAACCGTAGTGTTGGAGTTGAGCTAGGGCGTGGCCGCAAGTTGCAGGATATTATTGCGGGCATGCGTGGCGCAGTCGCGGAAGGTGTTTTCACGACTCAGGCGGCAGTCGGATTAGCCCGCGCGCGCGGGTCGAAATGCCGATCACCGAACAGATGGACGCCATTCTCCATCGTGCCAAGCCTCCGGCCGAGGCGATCCATGATCTGATGACCCGAAGTGTCAAGAGCGAGACGGGGCTGAATGCTTAGCTTCAGCGATCACCTGTCGACGTTTCAAGGTTCCCTCCCGCTTTTTCTTCAACATAACTAAATACCACGTTGAAAACTCCAACAGAAGTAACCAGAATTTCGGAACTTTCGTAATAGACATGGCCTTCGGGGCGGGCGCGCCAGCCTGCCCCCCGATTAAAATTAGAACGAATTAAAAGCCGCCAAAACTAGGACCAGGCGGGTCGGGCCACTTTGTCTTGAAATTACCGCTTCCATCTCGAATTCCCATTTTGTACGTCATCCTGAGTGTGCTCGCGCTCATCAGCGTGGTGCCGATGTACTTTTATTCGGAGCAGGTGGAAGCGATCAATCGGGAGCGCCTGATCACCAATGAACGTCTGCTGCAAAACGCGGTGACCCGGTCATTGGCCGACGACATTTCGCAGCATCAGGAATCGCTGCGCATGATGCTGGCAAATTTGTCATCAGCACTACAAGTAGCCAGCGGTGGCGACATCACCTCCGAACACGTGGAAGCTCCCGAGTTGCGTGCCCTGCTGGAACATTTCGTGTCCTCCTCCGGCGATCTGGCTTACGCCACGCTGGTGAATTCTGAATCCAAGGGAATTTCCGCGGGACGCATCGCTCCTGACGCGTTTCTGCAGCGCGACCTTGTCCGCGCCTATGACGCTGCCAGGGAAGGCCGGGCCTACAGCGGCCAGCCCTTGGTGGTGGGAAGCGGAAAAGCTGCCCGCACCGTCATGCTGGTCAGTACACCGGTGATGTATGGCGGACGTTTTCTGGGAATGATTGGCGCGATCGAGGATTTGCAGTTCCTGATCCGCCGACTGCAGGAGGTAAACCGGGGCGGGCTGACGCCGTATGTCGTCGACAGCGAAGGACGCCTGGTTGCCGGCGCGACGCCCGACTACGCCACCGGGCAGGACCTGACCAACTCCGAAATTGTGCGCAACTTTCTGGAGCAGGGCGGCCAGGCTCAACTGGTTGCCGCCACCCGCGAGTTCAGCGTCACCGAGGGCAAGAAAAGCACGAAGATGCTGGGAACCTACAGTCCGGTAGGCAATCTGGACTGGGCAGTCATCGTGCAGAAACCGCGCGACGAGGCTTATCGCGGGGTCTTTGAGATGCAGCGCCGCGCCCGACTGCTGGCGCTGATGGCGATTCTTTTGAGCGTGGGTATAAGTATTTTCGCCGCTCGCGTCATCACCAACCCGCTCGAAGTGCTGACCGCGTCGAGCCGCGCGATCGCACGCGGAGACTTTTCACAGCGGGTCACTCTGAAAAGCCGGACCGAGATCGGCGAACTAGCCGCAACATTTAACACGATGTCCGAAGAGCTCGAGCATTTTGTGCTCGACCTCAAACGCGCGGCCGCGGAGAATCGCGAACTGTTCATGAGCTCTATCCAGATGCTGGCTGGCGCGGTCGACGAAAAGGATCCATACACTCGCGGCCACTCCGATCGTGTGACTCGCTATTCCATGCTGATTGCGCGCGAGATGGGCCATCCCGAAGAATTTCTGGAAATCGTGCGGGTTTCGGCGCAGCTGCACGATGTAGGCAAGATCGGAATTGAGGATGGCATTCTCAAAAAGCCGGGAGCCTTGACTCCGGAAGAATTTGAAATCATGAAAACTCACACCACCAAGGGCGCGAACATTCTGCGGCCGGTGGCGCAATTGAAAGATATGATTCCGGGCATCGAACTGCACCATGAATCGCTCGACGGACGCGGCTATCCTCGAGGCCTGCATGATGCCGACATTCCGTTATTGCCGCGCATCATCGCGGTAGCCGATACTTTCGATGCGCTGACCACGAATCGTCCCTACCAGCAGGCACACGATCCCGAGTCTGCTCTGCGGATCATCAAGAATCTTTCGGGCAAGCGGCTCGATCCGGTTGCGGTCGCCGCCCTGGCCGCAATTTACGAGCGAGGCGAAATTCAAATACAGCAACCGAACGTATCGGTCCCGGTTGCGCCCGTGGCCAAGACGGTTCCTCAGGTTTCGGTGACGCCTTCCTCCGCTCCTGAAGTACGTGCCGCTGTAGCGGCGGCCGAAGCCTCGGTTCGCTAGAGCTGCGGAATTTTCGATGCTCTAAGCTCACGCGCTTCCTCCATTCTTCACTCCCGCTATAATTGATTTCAGCACCCCACACTCATGATTCAGACCCTTTTCGGCAGCCTCGACGAAGAACAGAAACCCAGCTTCCTTGATCGCATGAAGGAAGCAGTGACCCGTACGCGGGAGACTCTGAGCGAGCGCATTGAAGAGGTCGTTTCATTCGGCAAAGAGATCGACCGATCCACGCTGGATGACCTTGAGGGCACGCTACTCGCAGCCGATCTGGGCACCACCACGACCGATGAGGTGCTGGCAAAACTCCGCGAGAAGGCAGACCGCAAGCAAATCGGAGATGTGAACGAACTGAAGCGTCTGCTGAAAACCGAGATTCTAACCATTCTGACCAGCACCGGTTCTCAGCCGGTAGCCCGGGTGAGCGGGACGCCGGAAGTGATTCTTGTAGTGGGCGTGAACGGTACGGGCAAAACAACAACCATCGGCAAGTTGGCCCAGGTGCTTCGATCGGACGGCAAAACTGTCCTTCTTTGTGCCGCCGACACCTTCCGTGCGGCTGCCATTGAGCAGTTGGAAATATGGGGGCAGCGCACCGGCACGGAAGTCATCCGCACCAAAGCCGGCGGAGACCCCTCGGCGGTGCTGTTCGACGCGCTGCAGGCTGCTTCCGCCCGCCATACCGACTATGTGATCGTCGACACCGCCGGACGTTTGCATACGAAGACTAACCTGATGGCGGAGCTGGAAAAGATGCGGCGCACGGCGCAACGCATTATTCCGGGCGCGCCTCACGAAACCCTGCTGGTCATGGACGCCACCACCGGCCAGAACGGTTTGCAACAGGCCCGGCAGTTCACGCAATCGGCGGGCGTGACCGGCATCGTTCTAACCAAGCTGGACGGAACCGCCAAGGGTGGCGTAGTGGTAGCAATTTCGCGCGAATTGGGACTGCCGGTGCGCTACGTCGGGGTAGGAGAAAAAGCTGGAGACTTGCTGCCGTTCGATCCTAAAGATTTCGTGGAATCGCTTTTCGCGTAACCGCCGCATCCAACCTGCTTGGCCCTGAACTGTCCATGAAACCCAGGAAGAACAGCAAACGCGAAGGTCAGGAAAAATCGGGAGAATCCGCCAACTTGCCATCCAGTTTTTCCAGCCGCGAATCCGATGAACGCCTTTTATATCGGGCA
Organism: Terriglobia bacterium; assembly: GCA_963733545.1. Taxonomy (GTDB): domain Bacteria; phylum Acidobacteriota; class Terriglobia; order Terriglobales; family Acidobacteriaceae; genus JAIQFF01. The sequence goes on along the minus strand of CAVTDQ010000005.1, from coordinate 824,386 downwards.
CTTGAGCTGGCAAGACAAGGTACTGGTTTAACTTCTCCCAACCCCTGCGTGGGAGCGGTGGTTGTCGATCCTGAGGGGCAAGTGATCGGTGAAGGCTCACACACCTTCGCTGGGGTCAAGCACGCCGAGGTGCTCGCGTTGGAGAAGGCGGGCCAGCGGGCTCGCGGTGGAACCATTTATGTAAGCCTGGAACCTTGTTCGCACCAGGGCCGCAGCGGGGCATGCGCGGACGCGATCATTGCGGCGGGTCTGCGTCGGGTTGTGGCATGCATGCAGGATCCCAATCCGCTGGTCGCCGGTAAAGGATTTGAACGACTGCGTAATTCCGGCATCTCTGTAGCGTCGGGAATTCTGGAAGAAGAAGCAAAAGTGTTAAATGAGGGTTTTGCCAAGTATATCCGCCACAAAAGACCGTTGGTAACGCTGAAGTCGGCAATGACGCTGGATGGAAAAATCGCCCCTCCCCCGGGCGAACTCCACCCCGCAGCTCTTGGCGGCAGCAGCGCTTCCGGGGGATGGATCACCAGCGAGGTGGCGCGCAGCCACGTTCAAGAGTTGCGTCACGCCAATGACGCCATCATGGTGGGCGTGGGTACGATTATCGCGGACGATCCTCTGCTGACCGATCGCAGTGGACTTCCGCGGCGGCGGCGGCTACTGCGCGTGATCGTAGACTCCCGGCTGCGGCTCCCTCCTGAGTCGCGCGTGGTCAAGACCGCGCAGGACGATGTGCTGGTCCTCTGCTCCTTCGCGGAAGAAAAAAGAAAACGGGAGTTACTGGACCAAGGCATAAGGGTCGAGCAAGTGCCTGTGGGCGTCGGTGACGGTCGTCCGGACATGGTGCAAATCGCCCGCCGCCTGGGCGACGATGGAAATCACCAGCCTGCTGGTCGAGGGCGGGGCCATGATTAATGGGGCGGCGTTGGCCTCGGGGATCGTCGACAAGGTATTTCTGTACTATGCTCCCAAAATTCTCGCCGGCACCGGTTCGGTGCCTTTTGCCACCGGTCCCGGCTTTGCCCACATGAGCGAAGCCGCCTATGTAAAATCGATCCGCCTGCACCGTTTCGGCGAGGATTTTGCCGTCGAAGGTTATTTGCAAGACCCGTACGGCGACAGTTAAACAGGGATATTAAGAATGTTTACCGGCATCATTGAAGAGGTTGGGCGCGTGAAGGAAGTTACCGAAGAGAACGGCAATCGCCGTCTCACCGTGGCTGCCACCCGGCTCAATCGTGAACTTCATGAGGGCGACAGCATCGCGGTCAGCGGCGTCTGCCTTACGGCGGTTGAAATTACCGGCGAGTCATTCGCTGCCGACCTGGCCGCCGAAACCTGGGAGCGAACTTCCTTCTCACGCATCAAGAGGGGCGCGCTGGTGAATCTGGAGTTGCCCATGCGCGCCGACGGACGCTTTGGCGGCCACATCGTTCAGGGCCACGTCGACGGCACCGGCAGAGTGCTGTCACTGGATCGGGTGCGCGCTGCCGACGACTACTGGCTGCGGATCGAAATACCACCGGAGCTAGCTCGCTACGTGATTTTCAAGGGCTCACTTTGTATCGAAGGCATCAGCCTGACGGTCGCCAAAATTGAAGGCACAAAGGTTACGGCGGCTATCATTCCTCACACGGTGAAGATGACGAATCTCAAGTCACTTAAGCCCGGCGATCCGGTCAACCTTGAGGTGGACGTGCTGGCGAAATATGTGGAAAAGATGCTGAGGGGCGAATCTGCAGCGTCATCGCTTACGGTGGAGCGGTTGGTGGGCGAGGGCTTTTAGCTCCTGGGGGACAGCTGAAGTTAATCTTCGTGCCGGTCTGCAATGCGGCGCCGCGATAGCGCTACTACGTCGGACGAGTTTCAGTCGGCTCATTGCTGGAGGAACCGTTGACTTCGATTGAAGCCTCTATACCCGGTTCATCCAGAGTCAGGAATTCCTGCACGATGGGCTCTTCACATTTTTCCATCTCTTCGTAAGATCCCACGAAAATAGCTTTGCCCTCGTGGAGAAATACGATCTGGTCGGCCAGTTTCTTAGCCAGGCGCATATCGTGAGTGACCACCACGCTGGTCAGGTGCAATTGAATCTTCAGCCGCTTGATCAGGTCGCCCAGCAATTGGGCCATGAGTGGATCGACCATAGTCGTCGGCTCGTCATACAAAACGCATTCGGGTTGGGCTGCGAGGGCGCGTGCGATCGCCACCGAACGTTTCATTCCGGTGGATAAATCAGAGGGCAGCTGATCGCGCATCTCCTTGACTCCGACCATATCCAGCAAGCCATCAACGATCTGGTAGATCTGCTCTTCCGAAAGTTGACGGCGTTCGCGCAGCGGAAAGGCGACATTCTCGCCCACGGTCAGAGAGTCGAAGAGCGCCCCGTTCTGGAAAACCATGGTTACTTTTTTGTGGATGCGTTCCAGATCTTTCTCGCCGAAATCGGTGATGTCTTCGTGCGCCACGATCACGCGGCCCGAATCCGGCTTGAGAAATCCCATGATGTTCATCAGCGATACCGACTTGCCCACGCCGCTGCGGCCGAGAATGCAAACGGTCTCGCCGGGCATCACACGAAAACTGACATGAACGAGCACATGATTGTCGCCAAAAGCCTTGGAGACATCTTTGAACTCGATATAAGGCCCCGAGGGAGCGTCGGCGGGCGCCGGTTGCGCGTCGGTTATCGGAGGTATGTTGATGGTCATCGATGTGGTCGTTAGTCGTTAGTCGTTCGTCTTTGGTCTTTTGGTCCGTTCGTCTTTAATCTGTGCGTTCTTTGCGACAGCTTTGCGTTCTTTGCGGTTAAAGCTTTTGATCTTAAATTCTATTCAACGCAGAATTCTCCGCTTCCTTCCAGTCTTGTTCGGTGTTCAAGTTGCTAAACATAGCCTGATCAAAACCCGCACGTTCCAGTTCAACGGATTCAATCACCCGTGTCTTGATTGCGGCAAACAGGGGATCAATTCTGTTCCTGCCGATGCGTAATGACTTCTCGGCAATTGCCGCGAAGTCTTTCCGGTAGATCGCGCACAGAGGCTGCAATCGTCCTCCCGCCATTGGCGCCACCACAATTTCCATATTCTCACGCGCCTGCGCGATCAAATAAGTCAGGAATCGTGCTTCAACAAATGGCATATCGACGGCCAGTACGAGATTCAATTCAGTGCTGGAGCCGGCGAGTGCGGCCTGAATTCCAGCCAGCGGCCCTTGCCCGGGAAAAATGTCTTCGATTACCGGACCAAAGTCGGCGAATTTCTTCGCGCCACCCACGATGAACGCGCTTCCGGTCGCGCTCCGCACTAGTTCCAGCGCCCGTACCAAAAGAGTTTGTTCGTCCAATCGCAAAAAGGCCTTGTCCTGACCCATTCTTGAGCTTTTGCCTCCCGCCAGGACAAATCCAGTTATGACCTCCACGCCGTGATGATACACGGACCCCACCTGGCCGGAGCGCCGGGAACCTGTGGGTGAAATTCCGGAATTTTGCCTGGAAAGGCTAAATTGGCCCCAGCCCTTTGTGGCCTGAATCACAGAATTCCTAACATTTCCAGCAGCTTGCGGGACAATGATTTCGTGAGACGAAAGTAACCTAGCCCGACCGCCAACCCATGTTGGATGATGTTTCTTGCCGGTATCGCCCCGGAAGAAACGACCATGCCACAGAAGTTGATGGATGTCCTCATGCTTGGCCGCTGCTCCCACGAATTTTCCTGGCCTCGACGCGCTGACGATGGTCACTATTACCAGGTCTGCCTGTTATGCGCGGCGGAGTATAAATACGACTGGAAGTCGATGAAGCGCATCAAGCGCCTGGAGACCGGTTCCGAGACGGCCAGCGAGCCCCAGCGCGGCAAAATCACCAAGAAGCCGACCTGGGTGCCGCGCGCCCGTCGACTTTCGTTACAGACACCAGTCCGCTACCGGCCGAAAGGGCTGGGCACCTGGCACGAAGGCACCGTTGAAAACCTCAGCCAATCGGGAGTCTTGCTGGTAGGGCCGCAGCAATTGCCCGAGAATACTCTGGTGGAAATGGTGTTCGAAATGCCGGAGGAGATTTCCGGCCAGAAAAACAGCACCGTGCTGTGTCAGGGCAGAATCATTCGTCGCAAAGATCTCCGCAATCCGGAGTCGATCGGTTTGGCGGCCTCAATTCTCGACTACAAATTTCTGCGCCAATGATCTGTTAGTGCGGGTGGGCTCTCAAAAAGCGTCGACTCTTGAACTGACGCTCTTAATGGAGCACTGGCCGAAATTTCCTCGGCTCGTTTTCTGCCGATCGCACTCCGAAGTGGCGTCTCCGCGAACCGGTTATGCCAACGGTGCCAGCTGTCTTTCCAGCCGCAATTTTGAGCGAGACCGCGGGGCTTTCTGCATCTAAACTAGGTAATACGTTCTAGCTTACTCAGGAGCATTGCTTATGAAGGCGAGACTTTCTCTCTGCACCGCGGTGTTGCTGCTGGCCATTCTCACGGTGGGAGTGGGATGCACCAAAGCGCCAAATGACGCTCAACTGGCGAGTGACGTCCAGAACCGGCTGGCTTCCGATTCCGGACTTGCCGGAAAGCAGCTGGGGGTGAAAGTTGAGAACGGAACCGTAACCCTGAACGGAACTGTGGACAACGAGACCCAGCGCGAGGCGGCGGCACGGTACGCTTCGACCGAAGCTGGGGTCAAGCAGGTGATCAACAACCTGCAGGTGGCGGCTCCGCCTCCGCCTGAAACGGCACAGACCACGCCACCTCCGGTCGAAGAAACCAAGCCGTCGCCAGCACCAAGACCGAGGCGCCACGAACCACGCACCCGCAGTCTGCCGTCTTCTCCCGATAACTCGAATTCTGCGCCGGTGGCAGCCATGACGCCGCCTCCGGTAGTTTCGGCTCCGGCCCCTTCTGTGCCGCCGCCACCGCCACCTCCGAAGAAGGTCACAATCCCCTCTGGAACAACCTTGGCCATTCGACTGGTGGATACGATTGATTCGGAAACCAGCCAGCAAGGCCAGACATTCCACGCCACCCTGGATTCTCCGCTGGCGGTCGAGGGCGAAGTAGCCATTCCCTCCGGTTATGACGTTGAAGGCCACCTTGTGGAAGTTAAGAGTGCCGGCAAGTTCGCCGGGCAGTCGGTAGTAGCGTTGCAGCTGGACCGCATCTCGGCCGGCGGCAAGTATTACAGCCTGCAGACCGACCAGTACCGGCGGCAGGGCTCTTCTCGCGGAAAGAACACCGCCACCAAGGTTGGAGCGGGCGCGGGTATTGGAGCCATTATTGGCGCGATTGCCGGTGGAGGCAAAGGCGCTGCGATCGGCGCGGCAGCAGGCGGCGGTCTGGGCGGCGGGGTTCAGGCAGCTACCAAGGGTCAACAGATCAGACTGCCTTCTGAAACCGTTTTGAACTTTACCTTGCAGGCTCCCTTGACGGTCACCGCCACCAGCAGAGGACCGAACGAAGGGCGGCACCATCTCGATCCAGGCCGCTCCGATTCGAACCGGTCTGATCCCAACCGGCCGGTACTGCACAGGTCGGACAACGGCTCTCCGGACTCGAGTCAACCGGACTCGAATTCGCCCGATCCCAACCAGTAAAGTTTTGTAGAGTTTATTCAGGGTTTCGTAAATAAGGGCCGGCTCGCTGCCGGCCTTTTATTTTTTTCCAATCGGCAAAATTAACGACCAAACCCCTTCTGACCTCATCAAAATAAAGTTCCACGAATTAATCCAAAGAGGCCTCAATGTGGATTGTTGCGCTGGCACTGCGCCGGCCGTATACATTTGTCGTCGTCGCACTGCTGCTGCTGATTCTGGGGCCGATCGTCATCTACCGCACGCCCACCGATATTTTCCCCAACATCAACATTCCGGTGGTCAGCATTCTGTGGAACTACAGCGGGCTGAATTCGCAGGACATGTCAAACCGCATTGTTACGCTGACTGAGCGCACGCTCACTACTACCGTAGACAACATCGAGCACATCGAATCGCAGTCTCTGAACGGGATTGCGGTGGTGAAAGTGTTTTTCCAGCCTCACGCCAACATTGAAAGAGCGATCGCGCAGATTACCGCCATCTCGCAGACTCAGCTGCGGCAGTTGCCGCCTGGGACCACGCCGCCGCTGGTCATCACCTACAACGCTTCAACCGTACCCATCCTGCAGCTGGCTTTGTCGGGACAAAAACTTTCGGAACAGCAACTGTTCGATTACGGCGTGAATTTTATCCGCACCCGGCTGGTGACCGTTCCCGGCGCCGCCATCCCGTTTCCCTACGGCGGCAAGCAGCGTCAGGTGCAGGTGGACCTCGATACCAATGCGCTCCAGGCCAAAGGACTGTCGCCTACGGACGTGGTCAACGCGATCAGCGCGCAAAACCTGATTCTGCCTTCCGGAACTTCTAAGATTGGGCAGTTCGAATACGACGTCGACCTTAACGGCAGCCCGCAGACAGTGGCTGAATTGAATGACCTGCCCATCAGGAAAGTGGGCAGCACTACGATTTACATTCGCGATGTGGCTTTCGTGCGTGACGGTTTTCCGCCGCAAACCAACATTGTGCGTGTGGACGGACAGCGGGCATCGCTGCTCACCATCCAAAAAACCGGAAACGCTTCCACTCTCGACATCATTGCCGGAATCAAGGCGCTGCTGCCGCGAATTCAAGCCCAAGTCCCGCCGGAGCTGCAGATCAAACCGCTGTCGGACCAGTCGCTGTTCGTGCGCGCCTCGATCAATGGAGTGTTGCGTGAAGGTCTGATCGCAGCCTGCCTGACCGGCATCATGATTCTGATTTTCCTGGGAAGCTGGCGGAGCACGGTCATCATCGCGATTTCGATTCCGCTTTCGATTCTCAGTTCGATCATCGCCATGAGCGCGCTGGGCGAGACCATTAACATCATGACCCTGGGCGGTCTGGCGCTCGCCGTCGGCATTCTGGTGGACGATGCCACCGTGGAAATTGAAAACATCAATCGCAACATCGCCGAAGGCAAGGAAATTCAAAAAGCGATTCTGGATGGCGCCCAGCAGATCGCCGTTCCCGCTTTCGTTTCTACGCTCGCGATTTGCATCGTGTTTCTTCCCATGTTCTTCCTCACCGGCGTAGCCCGCTATTTATTCGTCCCCCTGGCGGAAGCGGTGGTATTCGCCATGCTCGCCTCTTACCTGCTCTCGCGCACCCTGGTTCCGACCATGGCCAAATACCTGTTGCGCGGGCATGAACAGGAAGCCGGCCACCTCAATACTTCGAGCCGCAATCCGCTGGTACGCATGCAGGTCGCGTTCGAACAGGGATTTGAACGATTCAGGGATCGTTATCATCGAGTGCTGGAGCGCTGCCTTCAGCACCGGAGCGCATTCCTGTGGGGCTTTGCCCTGGTCTGCGTCGGGTCATTCGTGCTGATCGTGCCCTGGCTGGGACGTGATTTCTTCCCCGCCGTCGATGCCGGTTCGTTCAAATTGCACGTGCGCGGACGCGCCGGCACGCGCATCGAGGAGACTGCGAATCTTTGCGACCAGATCGAGAGCTTTATTCGCGAGCAGATCCCGGCGCAGGATATATCCAGCATCATCGACAACATCGGGCTGCCTTACAGCAGTATCAATCTCTCCTACAGCAACTCAGCTCCTACCGGTCCGGCGGACGCCGATGTGCTGGTGACTTTAAACAAGCATCATCGTCCGACTGAAGAGTACGTTCACAACTTACGAGTACGGCTTCGCGACCAGTTCCCCGGCGTCGATTTTTCGTTTCTGCCGGCCGACATCGTAAGCCAGATTCTTAACTTTGGGTTGCCATCCCCGATCGACATTCAGGTGACGGGATACGGCTTGGCCGAAAACCGGCAGTTCGCCAATAAACTTCTGCGCAAAATACGCATGGTCTCAGGGACCGCCGACTTGCGCATTCAGCAGCCGTTCGACGAGCCCCATTTGCACATCGATGTGGACAGGACCAAGGCGCAACTTGCCGGATTTACCCAGCGCGACGTGGCTACGAATTTGCTGATCTCGCTGAGCGGCAGCTTTCAAACGTCGCCCACTTATTGGCTCAATCCAAAGAACGGTGTCAGTTATTCGATCGCCACGCAAACCCCGCAGTATCGGGTCGATTCGCTGCAGGCGCTGCAGAACATTCCGGTCACCAGTTCGGGTGTGCGTCCGGCGATTCTGGGTTCGCTCGCCTCCATTGAACGTGGCACGGGCATGGCATTGGTTTCGCACTACGACATTCAGCCTGTCATCGATATCTACGGGTCGGTCCAGGGACGTGATCTGGGTTCGGTTTCGAACGACATCCAGAAAATTGTTGACGAGAGCCGCAAGGAACTGCCGCGCGGATCGGAGATTGTGATTCGCGGACAAGTGCAGACCATGAAGACTTCTTATTCGGGACTTATTTCCGGACTGGCGTTCGCTATTCTGCTGGTCTATCTGCTGATCGTGGTGAACTTTCAATCCTGGCTGGACCCGTTCATCATCATCGCGGCTCTGCCGGCGGCATTGGCTGGAATCGTGTGGTTTCTGTTCATCACTAAAACCAACGTCAGCGTTCCCGCTCTGACCGGCTCTATCATGTGCATGGGGGTGGCCACCGCGAACAGCATCCTGGTGGTCAGTTTCGCCAAGGAGCAGATGGAAGCCGGCAAGGACGCGCTGACCGCTGCCCTGGATGCCGGATTTACGCGCTTCCGCCCGGTTCTGATGACCGCCATGGCCATGATCATAGGTATGGTGCCTATGGCGATCGGTTTGGGCGAGGGCGGCGAACAGAACGCACCGCTGGGGCGGGCTGTGATCGGCGGCTTGATTTTCGCCACCACCGCCACTCTGTTCTTCGTGCCGGTCTTTTTCAGCTTGCTGCATCGAGGCGACAAGCCGGGCGAGCAGTTTAAGAATGAATCCCGCGCGTAGGTAAAATCATCAGTATTTTCATGAGGTTGGAGCGCGAATGAAGGTTGACAATGAAGGTTGAAAACGAAACCCCCGTGTTGAGCCAGCGCGAGTCGACTGCGTTATCTTCACAAATATCGCATCAGCCCGCCAAAACGCGTTGGTGGATCCCGGTGCTGGTCATCCTCGTCGCTGCGGTTCTGCTGGTGGTCTTCGGCATTCTGCCGCGCATTCAGGCGCGCACTGCGCTGCGCCAGGAAACCACGCGCCTGGCCGTGCCGGCGGTGGCGGTGGTACAGGCCAAACGTTCCGCTCCCGCACAGGAAATCGTTCTTCCCGCCAATGTGCAGGCTTTCTCCGATGCCCCGATTTACGCTCGCACCAATGGTTATCTTAAACGCTGGTATGTAGACATTGGAGGCCGGGTGAAGGCCGGCCAGCTACTGGCTGAGATCGACACTCCGGAAGTGACCCAGCAATTGCGTCAGTCGCGCGCGGAGTTGGCCACGTCACAGGCGAATCTGAATCTTTCTAAAATCACCGCCGACCGCTATGCCGGCTTGCTCAAGACAGATTCGGTTTCCAAGCAGGAATCGGATAACGCCGCCGGCGACTTCGAAGCCAAGCAGGCAGCCTTGCAATCCTCCCAGGCCAACGTAAAACGGCTGGAAGAGTTGCAATCGTTTCAGAAAATCTACGCGCCCTTCGCCGGAGTCATCACCGCGCGAAATACCGACGTGGGCGCCTTGATCAATTCCGGCAGCAGCGGCGGCAATGGAAACGAGCTTTTTCACATTGCGCAGCCCGACAAGCTGCGGGTTTATGTCAGCGTGCCCCAGATTTATTCGCAGGTCGCGAAGCCCGGAATCACCGCCGATCTGACCCTTGCCGAGTTTCCCAGCCGCCGCTTCCAGGGAAAGCTGGTCCGCACCGCCAATGCAATCGATCCAGTGTCCCGAACCCTCCTAGTCGAGATCGCCGTCGATAACCCCACCGGACAACTTTTCACCGGTTCGTATGCCGAGGTCCACTTCAAGCTACCGACTCCAGAGTCGTCATTTATCCTGCCGGTAAATACGTTGCTCTTCCGCTCGGAAGGTCTGCGTGTCGCCGTGTTAGCTCAAGACCAGCGGGTACAGCTAAGGCAGATCACCATCGGCCACGACTTCGGCAGCGAAGTTGAAATCGTTGCCGGCTTGAACGGAAGTGAAAACGTGATCATCAATCCTCCCGACTCACTTACGGACGGTGAAACCGTGCGACTGGCGCAGCCGGTGCAATCGCCTGCCCAGGGGGCACGGTGAGAGCAGATAAGGGCCGCGGAAAGTGGGGCTTATTACCTCAGACATCCGCCCTCGGCATTTTGCTGTTCGCGCTTTCGGGTTGTTCAGTCGGCCCGCGCTATAGCAAGCCGACCCTCCCTCCCCCACCCGCTTACAAAGAAGTGCCCGCGGACTGGAAAGCCGCGCAACCCAGCGACCAGATCGCGCGAGGCAAGTGGTGGGAAATCTTCCAGGACGCGCAACTTAATTCTCTGGAAGAACAAGTTAATGTTTCGAATGAGAATCTGAAATCTGCGGAAGCCCGGTTTCGCCAGGCCCGCGCATTGGTACGGTTCAACCGCGCTGCTTACTATCCCACGATCAGCGCCGGTGCTTCGGTCGACCGCGAACGGGTCTCGTCGCATCGTCCGCTGGTCTCGACAGTCACTTCAACCAACGCAACCGACTTCGCCATTCCCATCGATGTTTCGTACGAAGCTGATGTTTTCGGTCGTATCCGGCATACGGTGGAAGCCGCTCGTTCGAATGCTCAGGCCAGCGCCGCCGATCTTGAATCGGTGCGCCTCAGTCTGCATGCCGAACTCGCGCTCGACTATTTCCAGATGCGGACACTGGATGCCGAAGAGCAGCTGCTGTTGTCGAACGTCACCGCTTTTGAACGAGCTATGGATCTCACCCAGAGCCGGTACAAGGGCGGCGTATCTTCGGCAGTGGATGTTGCACAGGCCCAGACTCAACTTGAAAATACTCGAGCCCAGGCGATCGACGTGCTGGTCCAGAGGGCGCAGAACGAACATGCCATCGCTGCCCTGATCGGACAGCCCGCCTCCGGCTTTTCCATTCCCGTCGAGGCCTGGAACTCGCCGCCACCGCAGATTCCTCCGGGCCTTCCATCAGAGTTGTTGGAACGCCGGCCGGATATAGCAGCCGCGGAGCGCCGAGTGTCGGCTGCTAATGCCCAGGTGGGAGTGGCCAGAGCCGCATATTTTCCCATATTCACAATAACGGGCTCAGGAGGCTTTGAGAGCACCGCGATCACTACGTTGATCCAGGGTCCGAGTGGGGTCCTCACCGCCGGAGCTGCCGCTGCTATCACCGTCTTCGACGGAGGCCGTCGCCGTGCGGTTTCCGAGCAGACTCGCGCGGCTTACGACGAGTCGGTGGCAAATTATCGCCAATCCGTCCTGACTGCGTTTCAGGAAGTGGAAGACAGCCTGGCCGCCTTGCGTATTCTGGAGAACGAAGCCCGGGCACAGCAGGCCGCAGTGGCAGCCGCCGAACATTCCCTGGAACTATCCACCAATCGTTATAAAGGCGGGGTGGTGAGTTATCTGGAAGTGACCACCGCGCAAAGTACTGCCCTGGCCGACGAACGCGCAGCGGTAGACATCTTGCGACGTCGTATGAGCGCCAGCGTTTCCCTGATCAAAGCTTTGGGCGGAGGCTGGAATTCCGCCAATTTGCCCACCGTCAAACTTGATTCGCCCACCCAGACCGCGACCGGCCAATAGCCCGGCTGTACTGCCGCCGAACTGGGCCTAATACTTAAGTAATCCCGTATCTTCCGGATTGCGGCGCTCCCGATCTGAGTTGATCATCTATACCTGTAGTAAATAAATTCAGGAGTCGGCGCCATGCCCCTGATCAGGAATATTGAAGATCCCAGGTTTGCAAAATTGTTGGACGGATTGAACCGCCGCAATCAATACATTCGCGAGCTTGCCAGCGTAATTCTGCCGCAGAATGATGGCTTCGAAAGCGTTCTGAATCTCGCAAATCGAGTGTATGACCGCCACTGCTCCCGGCATGCGGAGATGTTGAATTGCCATCCCTTCGAGCAATCTGAGCAAACTGCGCTCAGCGCTTAGACTTTGCTAGCGGGAGTCAGCGAAAACCTTCTACCGCGAAGGACACGAAGTACCGCGAAGGCTCAGATCTTGGGCTTTCGTTTGTGAACCTTGGTGTTCGTCGGAGTTTATGCTTTTCTTGCTGGCGTAAACTTTTGCCGTTAACTTCTACGCGTTCACCCAGCGTTGGTCTCTAGTGCCAATCTTGCGCCGCGGGATCAGCCAAAGGTATGCTTCCCCACCATGATTCGACCTTTTCTTGCTGCACTGGTTTTGCTCTCAGGTTTGAATGCCGCGCAGGGACAGCAACCATTCCTTCCGTCCGATCAGTGGGTCAAGCTGCGAGATGAAGCCAGCGGCGCATCCCCTTATGAGAACCTGCGCTATCTGACTCGCCTGCATCGTGTACCAGCTACCGCCGAATTCGATCAGGCGGCCCAGTTCGTTTTGCAACGGGCCCGCGAATACGGATTGTCCGACGTACACAGCGAACAATTTCCAGCCGACGGGAAAACCCAATACGGCTTGATGCGCGCCTATCTGGGCTGGTCTGTCGAATTCGGACAGTTGTGGGAGGTAAAACCGCAACACCTGCTGATTGGGGATTGGGCAACCGATCCCATCCGCCTCGCAGATTACAGCCACACAGCTGATGTCGAAACCGCTTTGGTTGATGTCGGCGACGGGTCTCACGAATCCGACTACGGCGGCAAGGATGTACGCGGGAAGATTGTCCTGGCCGATGGCGTGCTGGCGCGAGTGCAAGCCTTGGCTGTCGCCAGGTTCGGGGCCGCCGGCATCGTGAGCGATATGCAAAACCAGATTACTGCATGGTCAGGCCTCGACCGCTCAATCGTACGCTGGGGCCATCTGGATGCGCGGCAGCCTTCGGGATTTGCGTTCATGGTATCGCGAGATACCGCCGAGTCGCTGCGGGCTCGCCTGCGTGCTGGAGAGCAAATTGTTCTCAACGCAAAAGTAAAGGCTGAAGTCGGGCCCGGCCATTGGACGGTTGTGAGCGGAGTGATCCAAGGCACCGACCCTGCCGCCGGAGAAATAGTCTACAGCTGTCATCTGGATCACGAGCGCCCGGGCGCGAACGACAACGGCAGCGGCTGCGTGACCATTCTGGAATCGGCGCGCGTGCTGGCGCGATTGATCGGCAGTGGAGCGCTGCCTCGTCCCAAGCGAACCCTGCGCTTCGTGTGGGGTCCTGAAATCGAAGGCACCATGGCGTATCTGAGCCGGCATCCCGATATTCGGGCAAGGCTGCGTGCTGACATTCACATGGACATGGTCGGCGGCGATCCATTCAAGAACAAATCCATTCTCCATGTCACCGAAACCCCCTGGTCGCTGCCCAGTTTTGTCACCGACGTCGGAGCTGCTTTTACGGATCTCATCCGAGCCGGCGCGGACAATTATGCAGGCACCGGGACCGCGCCGGACGCAGCCGTGATCGAGACACGGGCAGGCGAACTAGGCACGCGCAACCAGTTCCTGGCCGACGTCACTCCCTATTCCGAAGGCAGTGATCACGATGATTACGATTCATCGACCGTTGCGGTGCCGTCGCTCTACCTGCGCGACTGGCCGGATATTTACATCCACACCGATCACGACACACTTCAGCAAATCGATCCCACTAAACTGCGTCGAGTAGCGCTTCTCGGTGCCGCATCAGGATACGTCTATGCCAGCATCGATGCCCGGAGCGCGATCCGCCTGGTTCCTTTTTACACGGCCCAGTCTGAAGTCAGGCTGGCGCAACTGTCCCAGCAGGCACTGAGACTAGTAGAAGACTCCACGCTGCAGCCTGACGTGGCCTGGTATGAAGCAAGAAACCTGATGCGGCAGGGAGCACTCCGCGAAGTCGCAACTCTAGCTTCTCTGTTGAGATTTGCCGGCGCCAATTTTCCTGACGCGGATTATGAAAAGAATATGGCGGATCAGATTGCAAATTCTAATTCCTGGATCGATAGCCAGGCCAAGGCACGCGGCGCGCAGGGATCGGAGCCGAAAGCTCCCTGGACCGGTTCGCCGGCGGCGCAGAAGATTCCCGTCCGCATCGGGGACTTCGGGCCACTGACTTACCAGAACGACAATGTATTAAAGGCCCGTCTTGCGCCGGACCGCTTCATGAAGATCAAGCTTCTGGACAGCGAATCCACTCCCCTGCTCAATGAGCAGGATAAATCAGATCTTCAGGCTTACGAGATCGTCAATTTTGTCGACGGCAAACGCAGCGTTGGAGAGATCCGCGACGCGGTTTCAGCTGAATTTGGCCCCCTGTCTACTGACCTGGTCAGTGATTATCTCGAGGCTTGCCGCGAAGCCGAAATCATTCAATGGAAATAAAAAGGCGCCGCTATTTACGCGGCGCCTTTCGCTTGGTTGCGGCTAGAACGAGTAAATCAGGTCGAACTGGTAGCGGTTCAAGTACGGTTCCACCGCGCCTGCGGCTACTCCCGGTCCTCGCGCCGAATCCAGCAGAGCTGAGTTCAGGGTACGGCCGTGCCACAATGTGAAGCCGGCGGTGGTGTTGGTGCGCAGCCTGTACAGCGCATAGATGCGATGCTGCAGGATGTTGGTAGGAGCCCGCTGATCGCTTTCGTTGAACGATGCAATCACAGATTCCTGCTCCTGGCGGCCCCAGGCGTAACCGACCTGAAGATCGCCCTTGGCTTTCTGCTGACCGATGCTGGCGTCGGCCAGGTAGGCGTGATTTTGCTTCCCAAGACCGGTGAGCACAGCTCCTGACGAACTGAGTGGATGGTCGGCCGCACCCAGGTTGTCTTCAAATTCAAGCAGGACGTTGATCGGCCAGCGATCGCGCCCGGTCTTGATGGTGTTGTTCAGGATGAAATCCGCATAGTTGAATTCCGAACGGAAGTGAGCCACACCCTTCGCATCCAGAGTCACAGCGTTGGTCATGCCGTTAGGGGCAAATATGCAACTGGGAAATTTGCTGGACCCATTTGCGACCGAGCAACCCGGACCTTCACCCGGAACCGGGAATGGACCCGCTGGGGTCGCTCCGCCCGCTCCGGTTGTGGTCGCCCCCACTGCGAAGGCGCTGGCCGATAGAATCGCGTCCGGCCGGTTCCACTTTATGCTCAAGAAAGATGGAGTCGCAGTCCACCGTCCGAACTGCAGCTTCGCGGAAACCTGTCCGCCAATAGCGTAAGAATCCTGCCCGGCGGAGACTTCGTTGTACAACAGTTCGATTCCCTGGACCGTGAAGTTCTTGACCACCGGGGTCTTCAGGTCGAATGAAAGCTTCTGATTGAAACCCTCGGGATTAAGGTCGGGATCGAAGGTCACCGAAGTGCGCTGCCAGGTATAGGCGAACTTACCTCCAGTCAGCGAGAGCCACTTGTGGGCAACCGGATTATAGGTAATGTAGCCACGATCCAAACCAATGGTCTTGCGATCGAAGAAGTTGGTGAAAGTCTCGTTCGTGGTAGTAGGGTCTCCGAACGAGCCGGTAGCCAGCGCGATTCCTCCGACGAAATCATCGCTCAAACGGCCCTCAAAGCCAAAGCGCACCCGAACGCGGGCACGGTTGCGGTTCTGGAAGGCCGGCAGGTCCTGGAAGAAGCTCTCCCCGCGAACCCGGACGTCTCCAGTGAACCGGAAGCGGCCGACCAAGCCTTCAAGAGCCGACATGCGCTTCTGCTCTTCCTGGGTGCCAACAGCCGTGTTGGTCAACGTGGTCTGAACATCCGCCATCTGGCTATCCAGCTTGACGACGCTTTCTTTCGAGCTGCTGGCCTCAGCTTCAGCGGATGTTGCCTTGCTCTGAGCGTCGCTGGCGGTACTCTGCGCCTGCTGCAGTTGCTGCTGAGCCTGCTGCCATGCCTGGTCTTTCTGTTGAACTTCCTGCTTGAGCTGCTCGATCTGTTGCTGCTGAGCGGCAAGTGCATCTTTCAGGGACTGAATATCCTGAAGAGTCACCGCAGGGGGAGAGGCCTTCACCACTCTCCTGGGCTTGGGTTTGGCCGCAGTCTGCGCCACCAGCGTTCCAGCTAACAGCGGAACTACGCACCACCGGAAAACGGACTTCATCATTTCTCCTTTTGCCTCTGGCCTCGCAGAGGTTCCACAGAATCGAGTTGTACGGCAGGTATACGGGCGTCTTCGGCCATACATGTCTTACGCCGCGCCAAACGCACCTGGACTCTCAGCTAGGATCTAACTTGTCGACCGGCCCGTAAATCTTGAGTACCGTCACTTCTACTTCCGCAGTGTTACGGGATGGTTACAAAAAGGTGAAAATCTCATGAATCGGGCAAAATTGAGGAGGAGTGTCGAAAGAAGAACGCTTTCAGCCAACCCCTGCAGATTGCAGTCTGACTTGATAGATGAACCACTTACAATGCCTAGGGTAAACGTTAACGTTATAGTATGGGACGAGGCGAGGGCAGCTTGTCGGTGAACCAATCGGATGGAATTCTGGTGTTCGATGTCGGCGGAAGCCACATCGCCTGCGGCTTGTTTCAACCTGAGGATATGGTTCTCAGCGCGCCCGCCGAAATCAGGATGGCGGGCAGTAATACTCCCGCGGAATTTTTAGCCGCTTTCGAAAGTCTGTCCAGGTCGACGCTTCGAAACTCCACTGCGGCCGCCGGAGTGGCCATAGCCATGCCCAATCCCTTCGATTACGACCGTGGAATCAGTTTCATGCGCCATAAATATGAGCAGCTCTACGGCAGCGATCTGCGTCAAGGCCTGGGTAACCGTCTCGATATTGATCCGGCTTCCATCCTATTTCTGAACGATGCCGCCGCTTTTTTGACCGGAGAACTCCAGCAGGGCGCACTCATCGGGGTCGATCGCGCTATCGGAATCACTTTAGGGACGGGGGTGGGCTCGGCGTTCGCGATCGAAGGCAAGATTGCAGTGGAGGGCGGCGGTGTTCCTCCCGGCGGCGAAATATGGAATTTGCCCTATCGCGACAGCATCGTCGAGGACGTTATCTCGACCCGCGCAATACAGCGGCTCTATGAAGAAAGCTCTGGTCACAGGCTTCAAGTGCACGAAATAGCTACCCGGGCTGGGCATGACCCCAAAGCCCGCGACACTTTCGTTCGTTTCGGCAACGAGCTGGGCACGGTTTTGCGCCATGTCGGGCTGGAGTTTCGCCCGGAAAAAATCGTACTGGGAGGAGGGATTTCACGTGCCGCCGCGCTCTTCCTGCCTTCCACTCGAGAAGTGCTGGGGGACGTTGGCATGGCCCTGAAAGTTTCATCTCTGTCCGGCCACGCGCCCTTGGTCGGCGCGGGCATCGCGTGGATGCAAAAACACATGCCGGCAGCCACGAACCGGCGATTTTAGTCCGCGGAAAAGGCTCGGCCGCGAACGCCAGGCGCCACGCCATCCGAGCTTCTCACAAGGATTTCGGCAAGCACCGGCGAAAGAGTTCGCAGGAATGCGATGCGATGATGGTGCCACCGCCCCGGATAGGGTAAGACCAGATGCGAACCGGACCACCTGGCGAGCTGTTGGGCGCGAGTAACATTGAGAGCAATTGAGCGGACTACAGTGATCACCGCTTCCGGCTGAAAGTCCTTGATGAGTCTGCTCAGTCGAACCTCACTGTCGCGGCAGATCTGCTGGCGTTGTCGCCTCGCCATGCGATCCACCGGCGCGCCGCACAGGTCGACCAGGTAGCAGCCCAGGTCGCGAAACGAGACTAAGAAATCAGGCTCGGCGACCGCCGGAAACACCTTGACGAAAGCCTCTCGAACCGCGCGATACAGTCCAGAATCCGCCTGGTAAAAGAATCGGCCCGAAGCCGGAGGCGATTCCCCGACAAAAAGTAGCCGCACCCGATTCGGACGGTATCGTTTTCGCAGACGCTCGCGCGCCAGCTCATCAGGACCTGCTTGAAGCGACACTCTCGTGATCGCAGTTTTTGACCAGTTCAACTTTGTCACCGACACAGATTTTGCCTCCCTGGATCACGTAGCAGTTCAAGGCGAGCTTGCCGGCAAACCTGCGGACGATTTCCTTTAAAACGTCTCTGTCCTGTATTTGAGTATCGGGATCGAATGTGGTCATTACGCAACGCATGCGAAGGTTCTCGATGCCGATGACTGCGTTCCCAATGCGCAAACAGTCCCCTTCCCACCCGCGCTCCGCCAGACCATCCACGTCACCGATCACAATGTTTGGACGCAGCCGCCGGCCATCATGACCGAAAGCCTGAATCGCGCCATCGGTGGCGACCAATAAGGGCAGCACGTCGAAACGGGCAGCGGAATCGTCGCGAACCATGCGGCTTCCGGGACCGGCAATGTTGACGATCTTCTCCAGGACTTGCGGATCAGTCCATGGCACGCCGTCGACGGCGGGTTCGCCAGAAGCGTCGAGCACAGCGTGATGGCCGAGCAGTTGAGGATGAGTTCGCGAAGTCACCACATGGCTCCGCGAATCCTCCACGTGCACAACCCGATCCCCTGCGATTCCCAGAGCGTTCAGGGTGGCACAGGTTAGTTTTTCGCCGGCCATCGACTTCACCGGATATCGCCACAGCTCCGCGATTTTCATGATCAGATTCTATCGATCATACATTCCCGGCACGAGCTGGTGCCCGAAGGGCCAAGTGCAGACGGGACAGCCGACACCCAAAACAACGGACTGGACCAATATTCAAATTACGAGAATTGCGACTGCGGCCTGCGAGAGCTTGCCGGGAGGCATGGATGAAGTGAAAAAGCAGATCCGTATTCGCGACCGGAGGAGGCAGAGCCGGTTCGCCCCGTAAAGGTTAAACGGCTTGCACGTCAGAACAGAAAGACCCCGCAAGCCTGTTGAGACTTGCGAGGTCGAACCTTCAGAAGATTACGAAATCTAGAAGATGTAACGGAACCCCCAAAACAGAAAGCCGGCCAGAATCATCGAAGCCGGCAGCGTCAACACCCAGGCCATGAGCAAATTTCTAACCGTGCCCCACTGCAGGCCAGTGTGATTTGCCGCCATCGTACCGGCAATACCGGACGAAAGCACATGGGTGGTGCTGACGGGTAACCCGAACCAATCGGCCGCTCCAATCGTCACCATCGCGGTGATTTCCGCGGCCGCACCCTGTCCATAGGTCAGGTGGTCTTTGCCGATTTTTTCTCCGACCGTTACCACGATTCGCTTCCATCCCACCATGGTGCCCAAGCCCAAAGCCATGGCGACTGCAACTTTCACCCACAGCGGAATGAACTTGGTGGCATTGTCGATATGCTTTTTGTAGTTGCTCAAGACCGACCAGTCGCCGGCCGCAATCGCCGGCTGATGCGCCTTCTGCATCAGGCGCAGAGACTCGCTTACCAAATACATGTCATTGCGGAAGTTGCGCACCCGGTCGGTGGGTACCTTACCCAGCTCGCCGAACAGAACGGTTTCGTTCCCGATATCGCTGACCAACTGGCGCAAGGCCAACATGGTGTTGGGCGTGAACTCTTTCGTCCGTACGTAGGTGGTGACTTCTTCCCGTGAATCTGCAATGACCGCGTTCGGGCTGACATAGTTGTTCAGTGTGTTGGCAGCCTGCTGCGATACCGCGATAAAGTCATTCGACTGGCTGCGCGTGATCGCATGATTCAGCGCGTATGCGGTGGGCACGGTTCCGATGAGGATGAGCATGATCAGCCCCATGCCTTTTTGTCCGTCGTTCGATCCGTGGGCGAAGCTGACTCCGGTGCAAGTTAACAACAGAAGTGCGCGAATCCAGAAAGGCGGAGGCTGCGTTCCTTCCGGAGCCTCGTAGAGTTTCCGGTTCTTGACCACCGCCTTCATCAGGGAAAGCAGCAGAAACGCTGCCGCGAAACCAACCAGGGGGGAGAGCAACAGTGATTTTCCAATATTGGCTGCCTGCGCCCAATCAACGCCGCTGGTACCGGTTCTCGCCGACATCAACTGGTTGGCAATGCCGACGCCGATGATGGAACCGATCAAGGTATGAGAACTGGAAGCGGGCAATCCGAAATACCATGTGCTCAGGTTCCAGATGATGGCTGCGACCAGAAGCGCGAACACCATGGCGAAGCCGGCTTTGCTTCCCACCTGCAAAATCAGTTCGACGGGCAGCAGGGAAATAATTCCGAAGGCGACCAATCCGGAGGAACTCACAACCCCAAGAAAATTCCACAAACCCGACCACACCACTGCAACGTGAGGCTCAAGCGAGTGAGTGTAAATGACGGTGGCCACCGCATTGGCGGTGTCATGAAAACCGTTGACAAACTCGAATCCCAGAGCCACCAGCAACGCGATTCCCAGCAAAACATAAGGCAGGATCGAATTGTTATGCACTCCATTAAGGTCGCGTGCCAGGCTGGAACCGGCGTAGACCACGCCGACGATCAGCACCGCGACAAATGCGAGAACGCCGATTTTTCCCGGGCCCTTGCCGAGCTTCGCGTCGAGCGAGTGAACCGCTACTGGGCCGGGACGCGCTACCGGTGGAGCTACGGGTGCAGTCGCCATCAATGGTCTCCTTTGATCCTCTCCCAGGAATTCGGTTCGAGGATGGCGGCCACTATACGGCGCGAGTGTTACAGCAGGATTAATGTTCG
Organism: Terriglobia bacterium; assembly: GCA_963733545.1. GTDB lineage: Bacteria > Acidobacteriota > Terriglobia > Terriglobales > Acidobacteriaceae > JAIQFF01. The sequence continues at coordinate 803,806 of CAVTDQ010000005.1, read as the reverse complement.
GGAAAAAATCAGAGGTTTGTTTCGCGCGAAAATTTTGAACGCTGAAGACGTTACAGAGGGCGCGGCCTACACCGGGGCCGCCGGCAGGTTGTAGCTGAAGTCCGAGGTCCAAAGCCTGAGGTCGAAGTCCGAGTCTTTTCGGCTTCCCAGTTCGCGCCGCTAATCTTTGTCTAAATATTCTTCCGGAACATCGTCTTCCGGTACTTCATGAGTATGGACTTCGCTTTCGTCAGCGTTGTCGGCGTCTTCCACTCCCTTGACCACGTCGGCTTCGAAGGCGTTCCCTTCTTCGATCAACTCACTTACGCTTTCCGAATCCACATCTTCCCTGATGTTCAGACCTTGCAAATCTCCGGACTGGCCACCAGACCGCGCTCTTGCCTCCTGCCTTGAGGCCGAGATGGTGCGCAGGTTTTGAATCTTGCCGGGAGCACGCTTGCTGGAAGTTGTCACTCGGGCTGCGGGTTTTTTGCCTGGGGCCGTTTTCTTGGCGCCGGCCTTTTTAGGCGCGGCTTTTTTGGAAGCGGACTTATTCTTCCCGGGAGCGACCCTTTTCCGGGCTGATATCTTCCTGGAGGCTACCGTCGCCTGTCTTCCGGCTTCGCGAGCGATTTTTTTCTTCGACGAGTTCTTAGCCGGCTTTGACTGCTTCTTTTTCGTTTTCTTTTTTGTAGCCATAAACGCAGTTTACCACCGGGCAACGTTTCCGTTGATTCCAGGCTTGCAAGTCGATTATTTGAACTTAAGAGTGGGATCGTTCTGAGGGTTCGCAGTCCGGAAATGACAAGCCGCCCTCAACCCATGCTCCTGAGCTGAGGGCGGCTGCCCGAATTAGAACGAAAACTTCAGGGCCACCTGTCCGATGCGGGGATCGCGAGCGCTGGTGATCTGTCCGAAATTGCTTCCTACAACGTCACCACTGGGATTTTCGAACTGAGCATGGTTGAAGATATTGAAGAACTCAGCTCGAAACTCGACCGCCACTCGTTCGCCGATGAGAGTGTTCTTGCGCAGGGCCATGTCCCAGTTGTTGAAACCGGGGCCATGGAAGAAGCGCCGGTTCGAATTGCCGATGACACCGACCGTTTCAGGACTGAACGAGGAGACGTCAAACAGCTGATTTCCGGGTGCGCGCGGGTCCAGATAATGGATACCTTGTCCGTTATAGTTGGGTACATCCGCGCCATTGCAGCCGCACAGCGAGTTGTCATCGCTCTCGGTGAGCGTGATCGGGAAGCCGGTGGCAAAACGTGTGATCCCCGAAAGGCTCCACCCGCCCAGCGCTTTTGCCTTGAAGCCATGGCCGTTCCTGAAGAATGGAAACTCATAACTGTAGCTGAAAACGAAGTTATGGGTGATGTCGAACTGCGAAAGCGCACGGCTGTTGTTTGGATTGAACGGATTAATCGGGTCACTGAAACCGGAAGAGTTATCCATCGACTTGGACCAGGTGTATGCGCCCAGGAAGCGGAAGTCTCCAACCTTTTTTTCGAGGCTGGCCTGCAGTGAGTTGTAGTTGGAATTGGCGACCGTGGCTTCCCACGAGTTGCTGGAGAAATCAAGCTGGCCATTGGCCAACTCGCGGCCAGAGGTCACGGAATACGGGCGCGTGCCATTGACCTGCGTTCCGTTGGTCAGGTTATAAATCTGGTCTTCTCCGAACGGACCGCATTCTGAGCCAGATGGAATGAGCGGTGGTGCGACCGACAGACACTTTGACGCGTTTCCTGGATTCGCCTCTATCTGAGAGAACAAATGACGTCCCCAGGATGCCACATAGCCAATTGAGAAGACAGCGCTTCGACCCAGTTCGCGTTGGATGGTGAAATTGAAATGCTCAGCATATGGAAGCTTGTTGCTGGGCTTGTATGTAGGGGAACCGGAGACTGGCAGATAGATCGGCCAGATTCCTGTCGCTCCCGCGGGTGGAATCGTGAAGGGGAAGCGGTTCCCTACCGGACTTGGCGGCGTGGTGCGGTTCTTGTAAGGCTCTTCGAGGTAAACCGGCACCGGGCTGACGTAGAACAGGCCGAAGGGCGCGTCGCCCACTTCTACGAACAGACTCTGGTCCTGGATGGCGGTGTAGTAAAGCCCGCCGCCCATGCGGATGCTGGTCTTTCCCGGACCGCCGAAGATCTTGCCTGCTATTCCGTCGGTCGCCGAAGGCGAATAGGCGAAGCCCAACCGCGGAGCGAAGCGGTTGTATTGAGTCGGCGCCAGCGTGCTGGGTATGCCGGGGTCGCCCGGGAAGACAAAGCCGCGGGGAGAATCGGGATAAATCTTCGACTGCACGCCAGGCACGAAGGTCTGGATTCTGTTCTGGGTATCGTAGAAAGGCTGGCTGACGTCCCAGCGCAGACCGTAGTTAATGGTGAGGTCAGACCTGACCTTGTAAGCGTCCTGCGCGTACAGGGCAAAATATTTGGTGCGGGAATCCAGCAACTGGTGGCTGGTCTGGTTGAAAAGGTCAGGAGCGCCCAAAAGATAATCGGCGAAGTCGTTGCCCGTCTCGCCTCCGTCAAACTCAAACCATCCGTTGGAGGTGTAGGTGTTGCGCTCGTTGACCTGGATGTAGCGGATGTCGCCGCCGAACTTGAGTGTATGTTTCCCCATCACCTTGGAGAAACTGTCGGTGACCTGATAGGTATCGTTGTACTGCCCGGTGGTGCCATCCGGTAAACCGAATGACATACCCAGCTGGCCAAACGAAATCGGCGCAACACCCTCGGTGTCGGGATTGACCGGATTGATCCCCAATCCTCCCTGCACGTACCCAAAGTCGGTGATCGGACCAAGTCCTCCGACCGGTTTGTTCTTCAAAAATGCGAACCGCGTGTAATTAACGTGCAGCTCGTTGACCGTGCTGGGATTGATGACCGTGGTATGGCTCAACCCGAGCAACTGGCCGCGCGAATCGGTGATGGCGGAAAATCCCGGAACGTTCGAGGTGAACGCGGGATAGGGATTCAGAAAGGCCGAGTCATCGAAGTGCCAGTAAAACGACCAGCTGCCGAACTTGTTCACGTCAATCTTGATCGCAAATTTATCGTCTTTGACGTTGGTGTTCTCGGCAGTGGTGGAGAAATCAGGAGCTCCCCCGGTGTTTCCATTTGGAGTGGGGACAAACTTTAGTGTTTTCACGGCAACCGGAGACCATGCCGCCTGGGGAATCACCGGACCTGCCGCTCCGGGAAATACGCAATCCGCCGTGGTCACACATCCGTCGAACCAGTACTGCTCGCCCGGTGACACCGCATAGCCCAGGCGGTTGGTCAAAGTAGCGGCGAAATTAGTCGGACTGGCATCGCCGCGGACGGTGCCGGTAAAGGGCGCGTAATTGGTGGTCGAGAGATCGGAGAAGTCGCCGGTTCTTTCGAGCAATGACGGAACGCTGATCAAGCCCGAGGAAATTCCTCGTACTTCGCGGGTGCCCTGATAATCGCCGAAAAAGAAAACTTTATTCTTCACGATCGGGGCGCCGATGGTGCCGCCGAACTGGTTACGCTTGAATGCGCCGCGCTCTTGGTCAAAATAATTTTTCGAGTCGAGTTTATCGTTGCGAAGAAATTCGTACGCCGACCCGTGAATCTCGTTGGTGCCGCTTTTGGTGACAACGTTCACAATCGCGCCGGAGAAGCGGCCATACTCGGCATTGAACGAGTTCGTCAACAGCCGGAATTCCTCGATGGAATCAAGAGTGGGAACGATGGAAGCGCCGTTTTGCACGCTCTCTTCGACATCGCCGCCATTCACCATGAACGAGTTCGCGCTCTCGCGTTGTCCGTTGACCGACACCTGGCCGGAATTCCCATTGCCAGATACGAACCGGTTATGATCGTCCGGTCCGGACGACGAAACCGGGATGACGCCTGCCTGCAGGCCCAGCAAGTCAATATAGCTTCGGCCATTGAGGGGTATGCCGGTCAACTTCTTGTTTTCGATGACGTCGCCAAGCTGAGTGCTGCTGGTGTCTACCTGAGCCGAGGACGTCGAAACGTCCACGGTCTGGCTGACCGCGCCGACCACCAGCACGAAGTCGGCCCGGTAGTTCTGGTTAAGCAGAAGCTTGATTGCGTTTTGTACCGAGGTTCGAAATCCCTGGGCTTCGACCTGGACAACATATTGATCGCCGACTGGGACGCTGAGAAACTGATATTTACCAGACGAGTCAGTCTGCACTTTGCGGTCGAAACCAGTGTCGGGATTTTTCAGCGAAACCGACGCGTTGGGAACGGTGGCGCCGCTCGGGTCGGTTACGGTACCTTGAATTCCGCCGGTGACTTCCGCCAGCAGAACCGAGCTCAGAAAGAGCACAGCCGCAATACCAGTGATAACTTTGCTTGATAAACGCACAAGCACCTCCAACGAGCGGGTTTGAAGTGCGAAGTCTTTGGGTGGAACGCACCCAACCTACAGAAGTGCTATATACGTAGTCAAGCAATAATTACCGTCATTTTATCGATTTAATTAAGCAATTTGAGGCTACTGAGTGATTTCGGGCATTTTCCGCAAAGGAACGAATCGATCACGCCACGGCGGAGCCTCATCAGTAATCCGTTTGCTGGTATCCGGATGTATTCTGATGGCGCTTATCGCACCTTGGCCTGCTGCGGCGCAGCAGAAAAAACCGGCTCCGTCGCCAGCACAGGGCTATTTTTTGGCCGCCCGCAAGGCGCTCGCCGCAGCAGATTTCTCTTCCGCCATTCAGAAATTACAGCAAGCGATCCAGGCCGATCCGAAGTTCCCCGAGGCTTACCTCATGCTGGGTTTCGCCGAATTCCAGCATGGAGACACCGCTGCAGCCATCGAACACTATCAGCAAGGGCTGAAGTTAAGGCCCAGTTCCTATTCCGGCCACTACAATCTCGCGCTGGCCTACCTGCGTGAGCACCGCCTTGAAGAAGGCCGCGCGCAACTCGCCCTGGCGGTAAAACTGGGTCCAAACCAGGCTGACGCGGCGTACGACCTCGGCATGGTCCTGCTCGAACTCGGCCATCCGGCGGAAGCGTTGCCGCACTTGATGCGCGCGAGAAAAATAAATCCGGGCCGTCCGGATGCCGCCTTCAATATCGTCCGCGCAGAACTAGAAGCCGGAAAGATCGCCGAAGCACGAAGCGAAGCTCAGGCCGCGGCCAAACATCTGAGTTCGGATTTCCAGTGGAATGCGGCGGTCGGCCAACTCTTTCTGAAGAGCGCGCAGCCGAAAGATGCAGCCGTGTATTTCCAGGCCGCGAATCTGGTTCGTCCCGACGACATTGACGTTCGCCACCAGCTGGCGCTGATATATCTGGAATCTCAACAGATTGACAAAGTCATAAGCACGATTGGTGAGCCGAAAACTGCCGACGATTACTTCCTTCGTGCCAGCGCCTACTATCTCGATCACCACTTTACGGAAGCTGATCAGGATTCAGCGCGGGCACTGACCCTGGCGCCGGACAACCCGCAAATACTCGCGCTGCGCACGCGCATCCTGCAACGCGCCGGAGAGCAAACCGAAGCCCTCGAAGTAGCAAAGAAAGCAATTGCGCTGGCACCCACCTGGGACCAGCCGTACTACCTGGCTGGCATCAGCCTTTACTACCTGCGTCACTACCCCGAGGCGGAACAAAACCTGGCCAAGGCGGCCGAACTCAACCCGCAGTCGGCTCGAGCTTTATTCCTGGAAGCCATCGCTATGGTCAGCCAGGACAAACGAGACGCGGCGGAACAAAACTTTCGGCACGCGATCGCGCTGCAACCCGGCAATGCCCGCTTCCGCTGCCACCTTGGCATTTTGCTGATGCGCGAGAATAAATATGCGGAAGCTGAAGAGTCTTTCAGAAAGTCGATTGAGCTGATGCCGGGCTATGCGTTATCGCACCACGAACTGGGGACACTACTGGTCCACTCCGGGAAATGGGAGCCCGCCGCAGCCGAGTTCACGCAGACCGTCACTCTGGACCCCACTTTTACCGCCGCCTACTATCAACTGTCTCGCGTCTATGCGCACCTTGGCGAAAAAGAGAAATCAGAAGCCATGCTGAATGAATTCAACAAGCGCAGCCAGCAGGAAGCCAGTAATGATGCGCAGGCTGCAGAACGGGCTCGCGACGACGATACGCGTAAAGAAACCGAGTTCTGAGCGGGTGCTGCAGAGGGAAAACGTGCTATTGCGACTCCGCTGAGACGGTCACAACCTCGCCATTGGGGATAGCGTGATACAGAACGTAACTTTTTCCATTTTCACGCGCGATTTTCGCCTGCGTTCTCCTTGCTCCCTGCCGTATTTGAACCGTTTGCCATCCCGACGGAACTTCGGTCTTCAGGGTCAGGGGAAGGTCATAGCTGATGTCGGTAAGATCGTCGCGCAGTACGACTGAAATTACACTGTCCTGCTGGTAGGAGGTGACGGTTCCGTGCATGCGCTCGCGCATGTACTTGGCAACATCCTGAAAGGTGGCCACCCACAGCTTGTGTTTCTGCGATTTTATGTAACCGAAATATTCTCTGAGTTCGGCTCCGGTAGTCGGCTCCCATCCGATGCCGTCCACCCCGTGAAACACCAGCGCCAGCCATATATTGCCGTGCGCTGCCGTAGTATCGATCCACGACTTCAGCTCCTGCATCGACGTTTTCGTCAACGCCCCACGCTGCCAGCGGACATACTCTTTGCGGGATGCCGCCGGATCCGTATCGCTTCCACGCTCGATGTCTTCCACAAAGCTGTCCGGCATGAAGTTCCGTGCGGCCGGGTAACGCAGCAGCGCCGCCTGCACCGCGCGATCGTTCTCGGTACCGTAAGGACACTCCACCGAAAACGTATGTTTGAATCCGAGGTGATCGAGGATTTCCTGCCGGCTTTTTTCCAATTCGTAAACCACGTTGGCATCGTCCAGCACAGCTAAACGCGGATGCGTCACAGTATGACTGGCGACCTCGTGCCCTCGCGCTGCCATCGCCTTCAGTTCGTCCCAGGTCACGTGGCCGCGATCGTCTGAGCCTTCATTCTGAGTCACCACTTTGAAACCGCCCCGGCGCACCTTGGCATAAGCTTCGTCGATTACTTTGTAGGCTTCGTCAAGTTTCTTACCCTCGTCATATAGTTCTCCGGCCTGGCTTTGAGCTTCGCGGGTTTCCCGGTCCCCGAGAAACCGGATTGCGGATGCGCGCTCAAAAAAATTGTCCTTGTTGGTCGGTACAGTGGCGGTTTCCTGGATGATTGCATTTGTCGGACGGCCAATGAAGGTGCCATGGTACTGCGCACCCGGCATTTCGCCGGTGATGATGAAGAACGTGGCGGGAAGGCCCAAGCTGTCCATGATGGGCACCGCCACACGGAATTGATTGATGCTGCCGTCATCGTAAGTCAAAGAGACGGCGCCGCTCTTGCCATCCTGCCATTTGGCGATCTCGGTATGTCCGATCTGGGCCGCCAGCAGCGGAGTAACGGAGATTAGAAACGCAGTCGTTGCGAGGAGACGAAGCTTGTTTGACATGGCACGCTCGTATTCGGATAAGGAAAAAGTGAGGATAGCAAAATTTCTCCAAGGGACGGAGATCGCGATACGAGATGTTGTTCCACGCCAGCGCTTCGAGAGGAATTAATTACGAAGCGCCCGGCGCAAATTTCTGTAAAGATGACTGATAATCACAGACCGGATTGCGACAGTCTGAAAAAAGCGCAATCGTAACTCAACCATCGCAGGCTATTTATAGTCCGTCACCTGCTGGCGGGATTCACCCAGACCCTCGATTCCCAGCTCGACGACATCGCCCGCCTGCAGAAAAACCGGCGGATGCATACCCATTCCGACGCCGGCCGGCGTCCCCGTACTGATCACGTCGCCGGGCAGCAAGGTCATGAACTGGCTGACGTATGAAACCAGCGTCGCCACATCAAAAATCATGTTGCTGGTGGAACCGTTTTGCCGCTGGGTCCCGTTCACTTTCAGCCACATCTTCAGATTGTTCACGTCCGGTATCTCGTCCGGTGTGGCTAAAAACGGACCCAAGGGCGCGAAAGTGTCCGCGCTCTTGCCTTTGACCCACTGTCCGCCGCGCTCCAGTTGAAAAGTGCGCTCGGAATAATCATTATGCAAAGCATAACCGGCGACAAAGTCGAGTGCATTTTCCCGGGCTACGTACGAAGCTTTTTTTCCGATAACCACGGCCAGTTCAACTTCCCAATCCACCTTGGTCGAATTGCGCGGTCTGACCAAATCATCGTTCGGCCCCACCAGCGACGTGGTCGCCTTGAAAAATAGCACTGGTTCTTTCGGCGGCTCGGCTTTGGTTTCGGCGGCGTGATCGCGATAGTTCAATCCAATGCAGATAATTTTGCTGGGCCGGCGCACCGGCGGACCAAGTCTCACCGATTGCGCTACCTTGGGAGCCGTAGAAGCATTCTTCTGAAGCCAGGATGCCAATTCTGTCAGACCGTCCCGGGCAAAGAACTCTTCGCCGAAATCGGCGCCCAGGCCGGACGCATCCAGTCGACTGCCATCTTTCAGAAGCAGACCCGGTTTTTCTTTTCCCGCCTCGCCAAAGCGAATCAGTTTCATAAGCCTCTTAAATTTCCTTCCCTCAGTTGGATATTTCCTCTAAATTCCGGCGCGGGTGTCTGCGCTGGCGCAATTATCATATATAGGTATAATACTAACTTATTTGTCCGCGCCAGAATCAAGCAAAAGCAAAACAGGAGAAGGATCCGATGATAAGCAAGTTTCTTGCGTCATTAGGTTTATGCGCCGCGTTGTCTTCGCTCACTCTGGCGCAAGCCACCGGGGACCGCATCGATCTTTATTTTGCCGACTGGCACAACGCCACACCGCGCACCACTGTCGGTTCCCTGCAAGAGCGCGATATTTTCACCAAAGGCAATCCTCAGAATCCTGAAAAAAAGGGCGCTGTTCTCCGCTTTCTTAACTCGCACACCTACGCCACCCTGGCTCCGCATGCGTCCACCAAGGCAACGCGTCTGGATGGGCAGCAGGAAATTTATTTTGTCGAATCCGGACGCGGATCGGCGGTCGCCGGCGGGCAAACCGTCGATTTGTTCAAGAACATCGCGGTGCTGATGCCGGCGAATCTGGAGTTTACCTTAAAGAACACCGGCGAAGAGCCCCTGACAATGTATGTGATCAATGAGCCGACGCCTCCCGGCTTCCGTCCCAACTCGACCATGCTGGTCAGGGACGAGAACAAGCTCCCCATCAGCTCAAGCGATGGACACTGGGCGCACATCGTGAAGACGCTTTTCCTGGCGCAGGACGGCCTGGGCACGCTGCAGAGCGTGATGACGGTCACGCTCGATCCGCTCACCATCGGCAAGCCGCACATCGTCGATCATGACGACATCGAAGAAGTATGGACCGCGCTGGACGGCACCAGCCTGGCATTCGTCAGCAACGAGCTGCGCCGGCAAACGCCCGGTATGGCGTTCTACCACATCCCCGATAACAAGACGCCGCACACCAACATCAATCAAAACGAAGATGCTCAGGTCAAGTTCCTCTATTTCGCGCGCTACCATCCGCACGACGCTCGAAAGTAAGCGGGCACAAATATACACGCCGGGAGAACTAAAGGAGACCGCATCATGCTGAGCACCAGGCTTGCCGTTTTGACTCGCGCCAGGGTCTTCGCCTCAATAATTTTCGCCTCACTTCTGTTTACATCGATCGTGCCCGCGCAGACACCTCCACCCTCCAGCGGAACTAAAAACGCCATCAACGGAATCAATTCATATCCGGGACCGGAGTTCGTTAAATATGCGGCGGAGCGCGCGCCACATGACCGCAGAATTGACCTGTTCATCGGCGATTGGCAGGGATCGATGCCGCGCTGCGAACACGGCTCCCTGATTCTGCGCGACATCCTCACGCGCGGCGATAATTTCGCTCCTTCAGAAAAAGGCGCAGTGCTGCATGCCGCCAACTTTTTTGCCTACGGGCGTCTGGCCGCGGGCGCATCGACGGTGCCATCGAAGCTCGAGCACTCGCAGGAGGTTTACTACATACTGGGCGGAGAGGGAGAGATCGGGGCTGGCGGCGACACGGCTAAGCTTCGAAAGAATGTTGCGGTGCTGATGCCCGCGGGACTCGAATTTGTGATGAAGTCCACCGGGACAGATCCGCTCACCATGTATGTGGTGAACGAACCGACGCCGGAAAATTTTCATCCGAAAGAAAAGATGGCGGTGAAGGATGAGGCGGCAGCACGCCAGCGAACTCCCGCGGGCGGCGATCCATATATTGTCGGCGGAGCCTCCGGACACTGGGCGCACATCGTGAAGGAACTGTTCTCTCCGGCGGATGGGCTGGCTAGCGAGCAGAGCGTCATCACTGTTACGGTCAATCCTCTGACCATGGGCGAACCGCATCCGCACCGCCCCGGACAAGAAGAAGTATGGGCTGCGATCGACGGCACCAGTCTCATGCTGCTGGGAACGGAGCTGCGCGTCCAACAGCCAGGGATGGCTTACATGCTGCCGCCGGATTCGACTACCATCCACTCCAACATCAACGCCGGCGACCAGCCGGTGAAGTTTCTGTATTTTGCGCGATTCCCGGAGGGTGATAACTACACTCATGCTGTCGTTCCCTTGCGCAAGTAAAACTTTTTCTGGCTCGGTTCAGCCGGACGCTTCAGTCCGGGAGAAACAATTCATGAAAATGATCCCTGGTCTTGCCTGGCTGGTCTTGTCGATCGGGTTCGCGATTTCGCCCGCATCAGCTTCGCCTGCTCCAACCGGCGATTACTTTGTTTATTTTGGGACGTATACCGGTTTCACCTATATGAATGAGGGCTTGCCTGCCGGCGCAAGCCACAGCAAGGGAATTTACATGAGCCGGTTCAATCCCACGACCGGGGAGATCAGTCCTCCCGAGGTCGCCGCCGAGATTGTCAATCCCGCATTTCTCGCTGTCCATCCCAATCAAAAATTTCTTTATGTTGCGACTGAAGATCCGGAATCGCTTGGCCCTGACTTCGATCACGCCTCTTACATCAGCGCATTCTCTATTGATCAGGGGACCGGCAAGCTGCACCTGCTAAATACCATGCCGGCCGGAGGCACAAGCACCTGTTACATCTCTATCGACAAAACCGGGCGGTATCTGCTGATGGCAAATTTCGGCAGCAGCAGCGTCACCGTGCTCAAGATCAATTCTGACGGTTCGCTGGGTGAGGAGACAGCGTTCATGAAGCACGTCGGGCATGGTCGCGACCCGTCGTTTCAGTCGCAGGCGCATCCGCATTCGATCGACGTTTCTCCCGACAACCGGTTCGCGATCGTTTCTGATCTTGGAGTGGACAAAGTTTTCGTCTATCGCTTCGACGCCAATACCGGTTCCCTCTCTCCCGATTCTCCACCGTTTGTCGAAGCGGAAGCAGGAGGCGGACCCCGTCATTTTGTTTTCGACGCCGCCGGGAAGTTCGGTTACGCGCTCCACGAGATGAGCGGCTTCGTGACCGTGATGGCGTGGAATGCGGCCAGCGGAACCTTCACCAAAGTTCAAGACGTCAAGACCCTCGCACCCGATTTCATCGGCTCGAATGACAGCGCCGAAATTGCGATTCATCCCAACGGCAAATTTCTTTATGAGTCCAACCGCCGCTCTCGGGGAGGCAATCTGTGGGGACCTGACTCGATTGGCGTATTCGCCATTGACCCGGTCAAAGGGACGTTGACGGAAGTCGAACAGGTAGCGCCGCTCGGCACAATGCCGCGGCAGTTCGCCATCGATCCAACCGGCAAATATCTGTTTGCAGCGAACCAACTGACCGGCAACGTCGTTCTCTTTCGCGTGGATGCGAGCACTGGCCGGCTGTCGCCTACCAAGACGGAGTTAAAGATCGATGTGCCGGTGTCAATTGTGTTTGTTCCCGTGCATTAGAACCCCATTCCCCTTTTGTGCCGCGCCTTTTTGTATTCAGGTAGGGAGAGCAAACTCGTCATGAAACAAATTCGACACAGGCAGATTTTGATCTTTGCTCTTGGCTGCGCCCTGGTTGGAACTTCGGCTGCGCTCGCTCAAGATACGCGCCCTCAGGAAAGGGTCGCTCAGAGCACGGCCGCTCGGAACGATGACTTCTTCATGTACGTGGGCACGTACACCGGCTTCAAATACGTTCATCACAGCAAGCCTTATGGCCGGGGAGAAAGTCACAGTAAAGGAATCTATGTCAGCCGCTTTCATGCTGCGACCGGTAAGCTGGACCAGCCGGCGCTGGCGGCTGAAATTGTTAATCCTTCATTTCTCACCATCTCTCCGGACCATCGTTTTCTCTACGCTGTAAGCGAGGATCCTCTTTCCGTGGGTCCGCCGCTTGATCATTCTTCCTACGTGAGTGCCTTCGCAATAGATTTGGCAACCGGCAAACTTCGGTTGCTGAATTCAGTTCCCACCGGAGGCACCAGCACCTGTTTCATCTCGATGGACAACACCGGAAAATTCGTGCTGATGGCGAATTTCGGCAGTGGCAGCGTTTCAGTGGTGCGCACCAAAGATGATGGCTCGCTGGGCGAGTTGGTCTCTTTTATTCAGAATGTGGGACACAGCGTCGAGCATGCGATCCAAAACGAGCCGCATCCGCATTCCATTGTGGTATCGCCCGACAATCGCTACGCCATCGTCTCCGACCTCGGTATGGACAAGGTGCAGATCTTTCGCTTCGATGCGGCCACGGGTATGCTGTCGCCGCCTAATCCTCCGTCGGTCAGCGTTTATCCCGGCGGAGGCCCGCGCCATTTCACCTTCGACCCTGCCGGCAAATTTGGCTACCAGCTCAACGAGATGAGCGGAGTCATCGAGGTGATGTCGTGGGATTCGTCGACCGGAACTTTCACCACGTTGCAGCGCGCTCAGACTATGCCCCACGATTTTTTTGGCAGCAATCACAGCGCCGAGATTGAAATACATCCCAACGGAAAATTTCTTTACGAGTCAAACCGGCGCACGCTGAGCGAGACCGAGCGAGCTCCTGACACCATCGGAGTATTTTCAATCGATGCTGCGAAAGGCACGCTGTCGCCGGTGGAGCAATCTCTGACGGGCGGAGTGATGCCACGCAGTTTCGCTCTGGATCCGACCGGCAATTTTCTGTTGGCAGGCAATCAGATTTCAAACAACGTCGTGGTTTTTGCCATCGATCACTCTACCGGCAAGCTTTCCAAAACCGGCAATGAAGTTATGGTGGACACGCCAGTTTGCCTTAAATTCATTCCTGTCGGTAGATAAGGCTCGAATTAGTCAATACAGCGAAGGATGCTGGCGGCTTTGCAATATTTCAATCTTTACAGGTTCGAAATGAAAAGAATCTGCTTTGCCCAATCTCTCGAACGAATCGCAATCTTTCTTCTGTCGATCGCGCCCTTGCTGACAACGGCCCAAAACTTACAGGCTCAGAATCCTTCGTTTCACAATGCACCGGCATCCGCGCAGGAAATCAAGAATCCTTATGTGGGACAAGCGCAAGCGGTCCGAGCCGGTAAAGAAATCTATATGCACAACTGCGGGGCCTGCCACGGGAACTCCGGACAGGGTGCCGGCAACGTCCCGGCCCTGGCGCATGGCGTCGTACAGAAAACAGCAGATGGAGCAATTTTCTGGTACGTCACTCAGGGAGATCCCGCCAACGGCATGCCCTCGTGGGCGGCCCTGCCGGAAAAGCAACGCTGGGAAGTGGTTTCCTATCTCAAGACACTTAACGACGCCCATTCTGAAGCAGCCAGTCCGGCTGCGGCCCAAACAGCCCCGACTGCGTCGAAATCCAACTTGCCGCCGCCTCGCGCCCCGTTTACCGATTACCGTTATGAGAAACCGGGAACAGTTCACCACATTACCGCGCACGATCTCCCTGCGCCCTACGCTACTGATTCAGCAACCGCCGGCCCCAAGCTGGTTGCCCGCCCTGAAAACGCCTGGCCACAGGCGCCTGAAGGATTCAAAGTCGAGCAGTACGTAACAGGTTTGAATAATCCGCGAATCATTCGCATCGCTCCCAATGGAGATTTTTTCCTGGCTGAAACCAACGGGGGCGACATCAAGGTCTTTCGCGGAATCAACCAGCAGGGCAAGCCCGAACAGGTGCAGGTTTTTGCCACCGGCCTGAACATACCGTTTGGTATCGCGTTTTATCCCCCTGGAAACGATCCGAAGTGGGTCTACGTTGCAAACATGGATTCGGTTGTGCGCTTCCCTTATCACAATGGGGATCTCAAAGCCAGTGGGCCGGCTGAACGTCTTTTCGATTTACCCAGCGGAGGTCATCACCGTTCCCGCGACGTCCAGTTCTCACCCGACGGAAGCAAAATGTTTGTCTCAGTCGGGTCTCATGAAAATGTCAGCGATGGACCTGAAGAGCAAAATCGCGCCGACATTCTCGAATACAATCCCGATGGCTCAGGCATGCGAGTCTATGCTTCAGGCATTCGCAATGCGGTGGGCATCGCCTTCAATCCGAAAAACGGCGAACTATGGTGTTCAGTGAATGAACGCGACGGATTGGGCAATGACCTGGTTCCCGATTACATCACTCACGTGCAGGAGGGCGGTTTTTATGGCTGGCCGTGGTGGTACATCGGCGGCAACCAGGATCCCCGTTTTCCTGGAAAACATCCCGAGTTGAAAGATAAGGTCATTGTCCCCGACGTGATCCTGCAGCCCCATAATGCCTCGCTGCAAATGACTTTTTACCTGGGTAAACAGTTTCCCGAGGAATATTCAGGCGACATATTCGCCGCCGAGCATGGCTCCTGGAACCGATCGCCGCGCGCCGGATACGAAGTCATCCGCGTGCCGCTTCATCAGACCGGGCATTCGACCGGTGAGTATGAGGATTTTCTGACCGGCTTCGTGGTCGACGACGACAGCGTCTGGGGACGCCCGGTTGGCGTCGCCGTAGCTCCCGATGGTTCACTGCTGGTCAGCGACGACGGATCCGGCACAATCTGGCGTGTTGTCTATACCGGAAAATGACCTGCGCGTCGGAGAAAATCAGCGCCAGAATCAATGCAGCTGGATTGCAGCCTCCCAGTCGCGCGGATGAGTCGGCAGCATCAGCCTAGGTCAATTGTGATATGATATGCAAAGTTTGCCGCACCAACGGCCCTCAGCATGATCTGCGAGTCGAACCACTGAGCGATGAAGATCAATCCTAATAAGTGCGTAGCTTGCGGAAACTGCACCTACGTCTGCCCCATGGGTGCTATTTATGTGGATCCGGCGATCAATCGCGCCACCATAAACCGCGACGAATGTGTTGAATGCTATGCCTGCTACTACGGGTTGAGCACGGAAAACCTGAATCCGCCGATCGTGCGTTTGATTCGGAAGATATTCCATCTAGGCCGGTTGCGCTTCGACCCTGAGCCGGACGTCTGCCCCACCGCCGCCTTTGAACCTGACGATCTGCAGTGGCCAAGGGTCATTCGCCGCGCTTTTTCCGATCCTCGGGCCACCCATGAATCTACCGGCGTTCAGGGCCGTGGAACTGAAGAGGTAAAGACGAACGACGTCACCGGTCGGGTGCAATGGGGCGAAGTAGGGTTCACCATCGAATTTGGCCGGCCCGGCATCGGGGTGTGGCTGCGCGATATTCAGAAGATGACCTGGGCGCTGGCCAGGGCCGGGGTGGCATTCGAAAAGAAAAATCCTTTCACGCTGCTGATGAGCGACGTGACCACCGGCACCCTGCGCGACGATGTGCTCAACGAAAAAGTCCTTTCGGCGATCGTGGAGATCAAAGTCAAAGTGGAACAGACCGAACAGATCATAGAACTGGTGCGCGAGGTTGAAAGAGATATCGATACCGTGGTTGCTCTCGGGGTTGGGACTCGTTGCGACGAAAACGGAGAAGAAATGCTGGTGGCGCCCATCCTGGAACGCCTGGGCTACAAACTCGAACGCGCCAAGACCAACATGGGGTTGGGCAGAATTACGAACCCGGGGAAAAACCAGGAATCGAAGCAAATGGAAGAACAGCCCAACGCGGTTTCCAGCGAAACTCGATGACCAATACTCTGCATCGCTACGGTGATTCTGAAAGCTTCAGCGACGACTACATCGTGTTCGCCACGCCCAGCACTGATCGGAATGATGTCGATAGCGTTCCCAAGCTTAAAAAATTTCTTGAGATGGCTCTTCCCTTCAAACCGGTCAGCGTCGGGGACCCGATTCATGGCGGGACTTTACGGCCGGCGCGCGGACTGAGCACGGCGTCCAACTGGAAGCGTGACATGACGCCGGATTTTCGCGCCGTCATCGACGGAATCGATGCGCCCGCCTCTGTAGTTGCGATCTTCGACAACCAGCTGGCGGCCGAACAGTTTCTCAAAGTCGCCGCCGAAGCCGACCTTGGCCTGTCAGTCAACATGTCCGCTTCGATCGAAGGCGCAAGAGAGTGTTGCAATTTTGCCGGCATCACCCGGCACAGTGTTGGTTATTCGCTGGGCTTTGAAGGCGCCACTGAAAAGCTACCCGATGCACAATTGCTGAAGCTCACCACCATGTGCGGCCATGGAATGGTTTCAACCAGCATGGCTAAAAAAATGGTCGATTGGGTCAAAGAAGGCCGCCGCACTCCCGCTCAGGCGGTCACTTACATGGCCCGATTCTGCTCCTGTGGCGTATTCAATCCGGCACGAGCCCGGCGCATTCTCGAAGATGCTCGTAAAGCACAGGAATGAAAATAAATCGGACTTTGAGCTGTCTTTTGTCCTGGCTATTATTTTCCACGCTGGCATGGTCCCAATCCGATTGGCCCATGTACAGCCATGATTACTCCAGCACTCGCTATTCGCCGATCAATCAGATCAACACTCAGAACGTTCAGAACCTGACGCGAGCCTGGACCTATCACATGAAGAAGGAAGGTCCTCACCCAACGTCGGCTTCGGCGCCCACACGAGGCGGGGGAAGGCACACCTCCGAAGCCACGCCGATCATGGTCAACGGCAAACTGTACATGCCGACTCCTTACAGCACGGTGATCGCGCTCGAGCCGGAGACCGGGAACGAGCTGTGGTCTTACAAACTCGATCACGGACGTCCCGCCGGACGGGGTGTCGCTTATTGGGGCGGCGATGCGCAAACCCCGGCTTCAATTCTTTTCGGCACCAGCGATGGCCGCCTGATTTCTCTGAACGCAGATACGGGGAAGCCGACAGCAGGTTTTGGCGTGAACGGCGCCGTGGATATTAAAACAGACGTACTCAACGGGTTTCCCCACGCCCAATTCGATGTCAGCTCGCCCGTCACTATCTATAAAGATCTGGCAATCACCGGCGGCCAGTTGCAGGAAGCTCCGGGACCCGGAGCCTCCGGCGATCCCCGGGCGTGGGATGTTCACACCGGAAAACAAGTCTGGCGGTTCCACTCGGTTCCGCACCCGGGAGAAGTCGGCAACGATACCTGGCCGGGCACGAGCTGGAAAAATCGCTCCGGTACGAATGTATGGGGCCTGATGAGCGTCGACATGGAGAGAGGTCTTGTACTTCTACCCTTCGGCTCACCCAGTTCGGATTTTTACGGGGCCGACAGAAAAGGCAAAGATCTTTTCGGAAATTCGCTGGTCGCGCTCCATGCCGATACTGGAAAACTCGCCTGGCACTTTCAGACAGTGCATCACGATACCTGGGACTATGATCTTGAATCTGCGCCCGTGTTGATGGACGTTACCCGAAAAGGCGAAAAGATTCCGGCGGTGGCCATCATCGGAAAAGCCGGATTAATGTTTATCCTCGACCGTCGCGACGGCACCCCGATTTTTGGAGTTGAAGAGCGTCCAACTCCCGTCAGCGATGTACCGGGCGAGACCGAATGGGCGACTCAACCGTTTCCTCTGAAACCGGCGCCGATAGGACGGCACAGCTTTAACCCCGACGAAATCGCCGATGTAACTCCCGAGCAGAAAAAATTCTGCACCGATCTGATGGCCACCGAAGGCGGAATGAAAAGCGGTGGACCTTACACGCCGTACGGTTCCAAATTGACCATCGTCTTTCCCGGAACGCTGGGCACTACCAACTGGCCGGGCATGTCTTATAACCCCGACCTGGGATACCTGTTCGTAAACACCGTGAATATCGCCGACGTCGGAAAAGTCGTGAAGAATCCAGACGCCTCCGACCCTGCCTACGAACGCACCAGTCCCTGGGGCATGTATGCGCGCTTCTGGAACAACGATAAATTCTGGCCCTGCCAGCAACCACCCTGGGGAGAACTTTGGGCGATCAATGCAAGCACCGGAGACGTAGCGTGGAAAGTGCCGTTCGGAACTATTGAAGAACTGGATGCAAAAGGGATTCATGGCACAGGCAGCCTGAATTTTGGGGGCTCGATCGCCACCGCGGGCGGACTCCTGTTCATTGCCGCGACCTACGATCAACGCTTCCACGCTTTTGAAGCGGCGACCGGAAAAATTTTGTGGGAGACCAAGCTGGAAACCGGTTCCTACGTCGTTCCTATGACCTACCAAGGGAAAAACGGCAAGCAATACGTTGTCCTGATTGCCAGCGGCGGAAGCTTTTACGATACCACCGCCGGCGACTCTGTCATCGCCTTCGCCCTCCCCTAGGGGCGATAGAACCGGGAGCAGTTCGTAGCGCCGGCGTCCCGCCGGCCGTCGGGCGGCCATCCTGCCCGCGCAGTACCCAACTGCATCCACAAGTTTGCAATAAAGACACCGATGTCAATTAATAGCTTCTGGATTCAAGAGAGGCCGGAAGTTAAAGAAAATCGTTCGAAAAACAGAAAGGTCGAAGCCGAGAAAAAACATCCGCGGCCGGAATGGCTCCGGCCGCCGCGCGACATCAATCCCGCTACTGCTTGTTGTAAACAACCACTTCGTGGAAGGGCTTGCCGTCTTTGCCCGTACCATCCATCGTGAACGTCGTGGTCTTTCCATCTTTCGATAGAACCGACTTGCTCTTGCCCGGCTTGCCATCAAAGCTCCAGGTATGCTCGATGGTGTGATCGTTGACCTTTTTGACGGTCACTGTCACATTGTCCCTGCCGTTGATTGAGACTGGCTGTCCCTCTACCGGCTTGTAACTCCAGGTGGTACTCTTGCCTTCCGAATTGGTTTCGTTGATCGTGACTGTGCCGTCGGGTGTGATGGTGCACATATCAACCTTGGGGGGCGGCCCGGGAAACTTTGATTTGGCGAAGTCCGCCGACCAGGTTCCGGCGAAACCGCCAACGTCCATATCAGCAGCGGTGAGGATTACGGGAAAAGCCATCAAGACCAGAGCCACAACAGTCAGCCTGATTTTCATGGCTGATATCATAATACGATTGATTCCATTGTCAACAACTTTAGCGCACCCTTGGTGCTTTTATCGGACGCTGGACCAGCCTTCGTAGAGGACGAGAGAATAAATGAACGTTCGGGTCGGAGTCGATGAGTCGGTTGATAAAGCATTTCTCCAAAGCCTCCCCAAAGAAGCGCAGTTAGTCACAGTCCCCGAAGAACCAGAAGGCACGATTGATGTCGATTTTTGGGTGGCGGCGCTACCACCGAGAATATTGAAAAAGCAGTGGCCGCATTTGCAGGGCGTCAAAGTAATTCAGGCACCGTGGGCGGGAGTTGATGCGCTGTTGGGATTGTTCCCGCGCGAAGTCATACTGTGCGACGCCCGCGGAGTACATGAGATTCCTACCGCGGAATGGACGATCGCGGCCATCCTCGCCGTAAAGAAATTCCTGCCATTCTTCATCGATATGCAGCGCGCAGGAAAGTGGGCTGTGGCCCAGCAGGCGCAGCAAAGCGACGCGCCTGTCGACTTCAAACTTCACGCCGAAGCATGATTCGCCATTAAAAATCAAAAGCACACCCGCCCCCATTGAGGATTTAGCAGACTCTACCGTACTAATCGTAGGCTACGGCTCCATAGGCCAGGCGGTTGAAGTTCGGCTGGCGCCTTTTGGTATGAAGTTTCTGCGAGTGGCGCGCGCTGCACGCGAGGGCGTTCATCCGGTAAGCGAGCTTGATCAGTTCATAGGAAAAGCAGACATCGTTGTGCTGACCCTGCCTTTAACTTCTGAAACCGTTCATCTGATCGACGCCAAAAAGCTTGCGCTAATGAAGCCGGATGCGCTGCTGGTGAATTCATCTCGCGGCCGGCTGGTTGACACCGACGCACTGGTAAAAGCATTGAATGAACGGCGGATCCGCGCGGCCATTGACGTCACCGATCCAGAACCGCTTCCGCCAGGACATCCTTTGTGGAAAGCACCAAACCTGTTGATCACGCCACATGTGGGTGGAGACAGCGAGAAATTTATGGCCCGCGCTTTCGATTTGGTGGCAGAACAAGTGAAGCGCTATGCTCGCGGCGAGCCGCTTCTGAATGTAGTCAGCGGCGAATACTGAAGGCAACGGCACTGAACCCATATGATAATATGATTGCCTTGCAGCTCATTGAGAGCACTTATCGGTAGGTCGCTTCAAAAACCAGTTTTTAGTTCTTTGTTCTTAGTTCTCAGTTTCTGATCGTTTTTTCGCCATGGCTGCCCATTGTCGCTTGACCCCGGGTACGCGTTTAATCGCTACTGAGCAAGAACGGAGTTCAAAGCATGCGACGTTTTATTCCAATCTCCGGCTGTTTTGTTGTAATGATGTTTTCGCTCGTTATGTCTTCCCAGAACGCAGCGCCGAAAGAACTCCTGCTGGTCGCTAATAAAGGAGACAACAGCCTCGGCATTATCGATCCCGTGGCAGGAAAGCAGATCGCAGAGGTGCCCGAGGGCGGTATCACCGGGCACGAAGTCACAGCATCTCCCGACGGAAAATTAGCTTACGTCCCCATCTACGGAAATTCTGGCGTTGGCCAGCCGGGTACGGATGGCACTAACCTCGTGGTCATCGATTTGGCTTCGCGCAAGGTGATCGGCAATGTAGATTTCGGCAAAGGGGTACGGCCGCATCTTCCGGCGATCGGCCCGAAAAATGGACTCCTCTATGTCTCCACCGAATTGAACCGTTCGATCAGCATTATCGATCCCGCCACCATGAAAATTGTGGGTTCGGTTTCGACCGATCAAGATCAATCGCACATGTTCGCCATCACTCGTGATGGACGCCGCGCTTACACGGCGAATGTTGGACCGGGCACAGTTTCGGTGCTGGATCTTGATGGTCACAAGACGATCGCTGTTATTCCGGTGGCCGGACAAATTCAGCGCATTTCGCTTTCGGTCGATGACCGTATGGCCTTTACGTCCGATGTAACCAAACCGCAACTGGCCGTAATCGACACTGCGACAAACAAATTCAAGACATGGATTCCTTTGCCCGGGCTGGGTTACGGATCGGCGCCGACGCCTGACGGAAAGTATCTGGTGATCGCTCTGCCGCTGGTCCATCAGGTCGGCGTAGTGGATCTGAGCACGATGAAAGTAGCTCACACCATCGAGGTTCCGGCGCGGCCGCAGGAGGTCCTGGTATCGCCCGATAATCAGGTGGCATACGTCTCCTGCGATCAGAGCGGAAAAGTTGCGGTCATCAATATTTCGGACTGGACCGTAAGGAAGATCATTGACGCCGGCCCGGGCGCAGATGGACTTGCGCTGGCGATTGCAAAGTAGAAGAGCGCCCGCCGTACCACCGAGCCCTTGAAGCGAGGATAAAGAATGAAGGAAATGAAAGCGCTGTGCGGAAAAACTGTGGTCTGCCTGACGTTGTCTTTTTTCGCTGTGGCTGCGGCGGCGCAAGTAATCGCCAAACCGCCGGTGAGCACCCCCAGCACAGGTGGAAACAGCTTCGACGGGCCGGGAGATGTGCGCTACCAGGCGGACCGCGACGCGCAACAGAGACGAATCGATATGTTTATCGGGGACTGGCGGGATTCCATGCCCCGCCACGTTTTCGGTTCGCTGGTGCTGCGAGATATTTTGACGCACGGAGATAATTTCGCTCCGCCGCAACCCGGCGCATTACTCGAAGCCGCCAATTATCTTGCCTACGGCCGTCTCCAGCCCATGGATTCCACGATTCCCTCCCGGCTGGATCACGAACAAATTGTCTGCTACGTGGTCGGCGGGACGGGAGAGGTAACGGCGGGCAGCAAGACTGCTGCGCTGCACAGAGATGTGGCCATTTTCGTACCCGCTAACGTCGAGTTCGTAATGAAGAATACAGGCAACGAAGATCTCACGATGTATGTGGTGAGCGAGCCCACACCGCAGAATTTCGTGCCGGGCAAAGAAATGCTGGTGACCGACGAACGACAGGTTCCGGTGCGGACTCCGATGGCTGCTTCTCCATACACGATTCAAGGCGCATCGGGACACTGGGCGCACATCGTGAGAGACCTTTTCTCGAAGACGGACGGGTTGGCGACGATCGGAGACATCATTACGGTCACGGTCGCTCCGTTGACCATGGGCGAGCCGCATCCGCACAATCCGGGTCAGGAAGAGATATGGGCCGCAATCGACGGCAACAGTTTGGCCTTCATCGGTTCCGAGTTGCGGGTCCAAAAACCAGGGATGGCCTACATGATCAGGCCCGACCACTCCATGACGCACTCCAACATCAATTCCGGGGACACGCCGGTCAAGTTTCTGTGGTTCTCAGGTTCTTCGATCAAGAAATAGTAGCGACGGCGCGAAGTCGCGCAGCAAAGTGATCCAGATTCAGCCTGGAGCGAATCTTCCATGCTCTGCAATTTCCTAAGAAGCGTGAAGGCCGCCCTGCTTCTCTTCCTCCTGTTGCTTGCCACTGTGCGACCCAGTCACGGGCAAAAACCAGTAGTGACGATTCGTATGGCAGGAGACGAATGGTTTCTGGTGTCGCTAACCAAGACTCGACTGATCGACGAGTTTGAAAAGAAGTACGGGATTCACGTCGAGGTCCTGCACCAAAACGACGGCGCGATCATGCGTGACCTCGATCGTGGGGCGGGTAGAGGCGATACCCTCGACATAATCGCTGTGCGGCACCGTTTGCTAGGCTCCCTGGTGCAGAAACATCAGGTCCAAGCGATCGATTCTTTTCTTGCTGACCCCGCACTCCATGATGCCGGCTTTAACCCACGAAACGACCTGTTTCCAAACTGGTGGAATGAGCTGAGCTCATACGACGGCAAGATCTATGGCTATCCCTATACGGGTTTGACGACGTTTCTTTGCTATCGCAAAGATCTTCTGAACGACCCTGCTAACCAGCGCGCCTACAAAGCCCGCTATCATCACGACCTCAAGCCACCCAGCAGCTGGCAGGAATATTCGGAACTGGCGCAATTTTTCAATCGCCCCGGCGAGCACTTCTACGGCACCTACATTCAGGGCAAGCAAGGTTTGGCGCTCTGGTATGAATGGCTGAACCTGATTTACTCATTCGGCGGAAATATTCTTGCCACCGATCACGGCTCGGAGTATGGGGAGATTGTGATCAACGCTCCCGAAAATGTCGCCGCCACTCAACAGTATGTCAAGCTGATTGCCTTCAGCCCGCCCGATACGCTGAAATATGGCTGGGGCGAAGCGCAATCCTCGCTGCAGCAGGGACGCGTGTTCATGGGACTCTTGTGGAATGATCAGGCGCCTTTTCTTGAAGATCCCACGGTTTCGAAAGTTGCCGGCAAGATCGGTTACACACTTATCCCTTCGAACACAGGAGAACCGTTCAGCCAACTGGAGGGCCTGACTTATTTGATCCCGGCAGAGTCGGCCCACCCGCGTGAGGCTTACAAATTTCTTGAATGGGTGATGTCTGCCCAGGTGCAAGACCAGCAGGTGTTGCACGGCAGCTCATCCATTCGCAAATCGACTTACGACAATCCCGCGGTGGCTGCACTTCCCTATACCTCGACGTTTGTGGCAAGCATTCCCATCGCGAAAGCAAAACCGACCATACCCGAATCATCTGCAATGATAGAAGCCATGAAGCGCCGCCTTTCCGAAATTGTCAGCGGCCGGTCTTCACCTCAGGCAGGGCTGGATAGTCTTGCCCTCGATCTACAAAGCATATTGGGAGACAAGGCACGCCTTCGCTACCCGGTTGGCATGAGCCACTAACGAACAGTTTTCACAGCCTACTCGGACTGAATCAAGCCGATTTCCCGCTCCGGTTTCGCTCTCGCGCAGCTTCGTTCTTGAACAGGAAATAAACCGGAACCCCAAGCAGAACGATCACGACGCCGGGGATGGTCGTAGCGGGCCGGTAGGCAAACAAAACCAGGAGTATCACGAGAGCGCTGATCAGGTAGAGGGCGGGCACCACGGGATAACCGAAGGCGCGGTAAGGACGATCCGCATTCGGTCTGGTCTGACGCAATCGAAACAGCGCGGCAATTGTCAGGATGTAAAAGATCAGCGCCGCCGAAATGATGTAATCCAGCAAATTGCTGTAGAGGTTGCCGTAGGTCCCGGTGGCCGGTTGATAAGTGCGGACGAGCAATAAAACCGCTGCCCAAATCCCCTGCATGACCAGCGCCACGCTGGGAACATTTGCGCGATTCAGTGCGGAAGCCTTTTTGAAAAACACACCATCGAGCGCCATGGCGTAATAAGCGCGCGCTCCGGACAGAATCAAGGCGTTCATGCAGCCAAAGGCCGCAACCATAATGGCCACAGCGATGAGTACCGGCCCGACCCTGGGGAAAATGGCCTGCAGCATGGTCGCCGCCACTCGATCGGATGGCGCGTGCTGTATTTCACTGAAGGGCAGGACGACGACGTAGGCGAAATTGGCGAAGCAGTAAAGTCCGATTACGATGAGCGTCCCCAGGGCGAGCGAGAGCGGAACATTGCGAGTCGGATTCCGGACTTCGCCGGCGGTGAAGGTGATGTTGTTCCACGCATCCGCAGCGTACAGAGCTCCAATCTGTGCCGTGCAGATGCGCGACAAACATTCCGAATGCGGTCACCGGAGAAAGCCCGGGGGCCGGCATCGTGAATCCGTGCGGCGTCCAGGCTTGACTGAAGTTGGCTTTCACCACGATCGCATTCCACCCCACAAACATGCCGATCGCAATCACTCCCACCAACGACCCGATTTTCATCGTCGTAAAAACGTTCTGCACGCCCTTGCCGTACTTCAGACCCTTCATGTTCGCCCAGGTAAGAAACGAAATAACCAGCTAGAGCAACCAGTTGCGCGGTCGAAAGCGAAAGCGCATAACTGGGCAGAATGTGGATCGGCCGGATGATGTAGTTGTTCTCCGCGATCTGCGGCCACAGAACGCCCAGATATCGGGAAAATCCGACGGACGAAGCCGCGATGGTTCCGGTCTGAATTACCAGAAACAAAGTCCAGCCGTACAAGAAATCCCCACAGCGGCGAATAGGCTTCCCGGAGGTAAACGTACTGACCACCGGCACGCGGCATCATGGCCGCCAGTTCTCCGTAAGAAAGCGCGGCGGCCAATGTGAGGACACCCGCAATCACCCACGCCAGCAACAGCCAGCCGGTGCTTCCAACCTCCCGGGCCATTTCTCCGGCAACGATGAAGATTCCCGAGCCAATCATGGAGCCGGCCACGATCATGGTCGAGTCAAACAGGCCCAGACTCCGATTGAGTACGCGCCGGCCTGGAATTTGAACCTCTTCCACTTTGGAACTCGCTATCGCGTCTTCACCAGATTTGCTCAAGAGAAACCACCATCCTCGATGTAAAACTCTGTGTCCACCACTTGGAAGATTGATGAATGTATCACGGCATTGTTTTTCGCGGCCCGCTCCTCCAATCAGGACGTGCTAGTCCAGCGATTTGTGTGCCTACGCCGTAAGAAAGGACGCGGGTTGAAACGGGATCTAGGACAGGTGTTGGCGGGCTGGATCAGTGATCGGACTAAATTGCTGCAGTCCCATGTGATCGACGATCTGTCTGAATGCGGATCCATGGCGAAGGGGATCGAAGCGCGGATCCTGGGCCAGAGTAAATAACTTCATGTTTCGTTCGTCGCAGGCGCGATTCAGCCAAAGCACCGCCTGATCGGACTCGCCGAGAGCGGCATGGGTGGCGGCAATATCATACGAGGGCATACATTTGCGCGAGCGCGTACGCTTGATTTCATTGAGTAATTCCCGGGCAGACGATTTTTCGCCCGCGGCCGCATGCGCGTGCGCCTTCATCGCCTTGACGCAGTTGCTGCCGCCCGACAACTGAATGGTGGTATTGAATTCCCGCACCGCACCTTTCAAGTTTCCCTGCTGTTCCAGGGCTTGCGCCATGTACATATGCGCCCAAACGAAATGCGGATCGAGTTCCAGTGCACTCTGATAGTGTCTGATCGCTTCATCGAAATGATGTGCAAGATGCGAGGTGACGCCTGCCCAAACCAGAGTAATGATCGAAACCGGGTCGATTTCAAGAGCGTGCATGATGGCGATGTGGGCCGCTTCGTGCTGTCCCCGGGCGGCGAGCAGGTTGGCGTACCAGTGGTAGCCAAGGGCGTATCCGGGGTTACATTCGATGGAAGCGCGATACTCGCGGTCGGCGCCCTGCCAGTCCCGGTCGAAGTGCAGCAAAACATCCGCCAGCGAAGCATGCGCTTCCGCCAGATTCGGATCCAGTTCGATGGCTTTAAGAGCAGCCTTGCGCGCCGACGGCATGGCTTCCGATGGGGAGACGATTTCGTAAAACGACAGCAGCGTCAGCGAGTCGGCCAGACCTGAGTAGGGCAGCGCAAATTGGGGATCTTCCTGTATGGAAGACTCGAAACAATGAATGGCTTTTCGCAAACCTTCTTCATCGCGCAGGTTCCAGAAATATCTTCCCCGAAGATAAGCTTCACGAGCGCCTCTCTTCTCGCGGCGCAGTATTGCCGATTGAAGGGGTGACGACGTCAAGAGTTTCAGCCAAACACACTGGGTGATTTGCTCAGCGACAAGTGTGGGCAATTTCCCGGCTTCGCCCGGCGAGCATTCGAAAGTATGGGACCAGGCCGCAGCTGAAGTTTCGCCCAGCAGGAGAGACGCATCTACTTGCACACCGTCCTGGTCTTTCCGAAGAGTCCAGTGCAAGACGTAGTCGGCTGTTTTTAGTGCAGGAGCCTGGTCCGAGCATTCGTCGGGCCCGCTCTGCGAAGACACTTTTGGAATGACAAGCTGGAGCTGTTGCGGATTCAACTGGGCAAGGGCTGCGATGGTCTGGTCGACCATGATGTCGCAAAGTTCCCGGCTCTCGGCGCTGGCTATGTTGTCGATTAAAGGAGAGACGAGAATCGTTGTCCGATTTTTAGCAGGTTGCGGAGATTCTGGAACCTCCGCGGCCAAGTCGCGGTTGCCACGCGAGACTTGGAGCTTCCATTGCTCAAGCTCGGAACGAAGAGCGTAGACGCTGCCCAGCTGCCTGTGAAAATGGCGATGGACCGGCAGACCTTCTCTCTTCTCCCACAACTGGACCGTCCGCACCTCTCGTCGCAGGTAACTGGCGATCGCCTTCCATGAATCCAGGTGATCGGTACCGGCCCACAACTCTTCGGAAGCTGGAGAATGCAACCCTTTAGGCGTCAACTTGTTGATCATGAATATCGGGGCTCAACCCGGCGACTTTGCCATCGCCGGTGGAGCGGGCGCACTACTCAGATCCACCGCAACGCCCGCTAACAACCTCGAACAACATCAGGCGACGAAGAACAAACCCATCAAACTTCGTGCACCACTGCCGCCCGTCGGACGAAGCCTACACTGACGCGCCGTAGGCTTGCAAGTTCTTCCCTTTGCTACTCAGATAATTTGTTCTGATCGAAAAAGGAAGTTGTCGCAATTGACTCTACCCAAAGTCCGGCTAGTGGTTTTCGCACTATTTCGCTTGTTGCCCCGCGAAAGCCTTGTTTGAATGTAGTGTTTGCAGGCGGCCATCGTGTCCTGCAAACTGCAGTCATCAAACCAGATGCGCTAATCGAACGACCCGTCTCATTGAGCGAAAGAGGAGTTCAGTGCCTGAACCAGAAGGCTCGAAGTCATCGCAGCAGTCTGCGACATTCAACTACACCAATAGTCACGAATTCATGGAAAGGGTACGCACCGGCATGCCACCCCTTATTATTTGCGTGGCGTGCAATGGCGGAATTCAGGGGAAAGAAGCCAACGAGTTTATCCCCGAGACCGGGGATGAGATAGCAGAATCAGTTCAGGCTGCATATGAAGCGGGCGCAAGCATGGTTCACATCCATGCCCGCGATCCGAAAGACTTGACCCAGGCGGCGCGAGAGAGCTCGATCTGGCGAGATGTGCTGCGCAAGGTTCGAAACAAGTGTCCGGAAATTATCATCAATGCGACCACCGGCGCTAGCCCCGCCATGAGCATGGAGGAACGGGCTTCTTCCCTGGCTGCCGGGCCGGAATTGGCTTCCCTGAATCTTGCACCCGATATGAGCAAGTTCAAATTGAAAGAACGCCGGGCGCCTCTGCTTTTTCCCCGTCCCGCCGTCGAAATCGACGAATGCACTCCTTACACTTACGGGCAGATTCACCAGTTCGCCGGCGAGATGAAAAAGAGGGGGATCAAACCCGAGCTTGAGGTCTACCACCCGGGCTGCGCCTGGGTGGTTGACTACCTGATTGAGAACAATCTCCTGGAAAAGCCTTACTGGATTCAAACCGTGATGGGCTATCAGACCGGGAGTTTTCCGACAGTTGAGAATGTTCTCCAGATGTTGAAGGAATTTCCTGAAGGAGCGTTGTGGCTGTGTTCCGCAATTGGCGCGTTTCAATTGCCGCTGACTACACTCGCCACCTTGATGGGCGGCCACGTTCGGGTCGGTCTTGAAGACAACGTTTATTATTCTCGAGGAAGAAAAGCCGTCAGCAATGCGGAGATGGTCACAAGGACCGTCCGCATTGCGCATGAATTAAATCGGCCGGTTGCAACCCCGGCTGAAGCTCGCGCCATGCTTGGCTTGTGTAGCCGGCCGAGCACCTACTGAAAGGATTTCTTGTGCAGCGCAGTAAGTTTCGGTCGAGCGGTGTACAGAAACCCGCCGATCTGTATTTTCGATGACCTGATAATGTTCGGCATAGTGATAGGATTCTTTCGGCCATGTTATTAACAACACTTTTTCTGTTTCTGTCCTCCGCCCCCGCTGCCAAAACCCTCCCTCCCGGTCAGGGAAAGGAAATTGTCCAGCGCAGTTGTGTTTCGTGCCATGCGCTCAAGGTGGTGACTGCAAAAAGAGCGTCGAAAGAACAGTGGTCCGCCCTGGTCGACCAGATGATTTCCCGGGGCGCCGATCTCAACGACGATGAAGTCGAGGTCGTCGTGGACTATCTGGCGAAAAACTTCGGCACAACCAAGGCCCCGGCCGGCGGCAAGAATCACGGTCATCCTGCAGCGAAGACTCCAGGCGCCGGATTCAGACAGACCGGTGACCACCACCTCGGATTCTGATCGCGTAATCAAGATTCGCCGAAGGTGATCCGCCCCCGTTGCTGTGACGGTTGATAGAATCCCCGCCGGGACGGGCGGAATCCGAACGACATTTTTGCTCGGCGCAGACTTCCGACCAAATGACTGATACTGCCGCTTCGGTTCGTCCCGGCCACACCCGCCACGTTGTCCTCGCCCTGATCGTGGGCGCCTACATGATCACCTACATGGACCGCGTGAATATCGCCTCTGCGGTGCCGGTAATCCAGAAAGAACTAGGCTTTTCGATGGTCACCGTGGGATGGATCTTCGCTTCGTTCCGCTGGGGCTATGCTCTTTTTCAAATTCCCGGAGGATGGCTCGGAGATCGCATCGGGGGACGGCGCGCACTCTCCTTCGTGGTCGTATGGTGGTCGATTTTTACCTCGCTGACCGCCTTTTCCTGGAATGCTCTGTCGATGGGAGTGTGCCGTTTCTTTTTTGGAATGGGCGAAGCCGGCGCTTTCCCCATTGCGACACGATCGCTTTCGCGATGGATGCTGCCGACCGAGCGAGGATTTGCCCAGGGTCTTACTCACGCCGCGTCCCGAGTTGGCGCCGCTTTAACCCCCGCATTGGTTGTAATCATGATGTTGCGATATGGATGGCGGGCCCCGTTTTTTTTCTTCGGTTTCATCGGGCTGGCATGGTCGGCGGTCTGGTACTGGTACTACAGAGACACGCCCGCTGAACATCCCCGCATCCGCTCCGCCGAATTGCATTTAATCCAGGACGCGGTGGGTCTTCCTTCCAGGGGCACTCATTCAGTCCCTTGGCGGCGCATCCTGAAAAGCCCATCGCTGTGGACGCTGTCTTTGATGTATTTCTGCTACGGATACAGTATTGACGTCTACCTCGACTGGTTCCCCAAGTATTTAAACGAACACCGAGGCTTCGATCTGAAGCAGATGGGTTTCTACGCCAGCCTTCCTTTGCTGGCGGGCGCGGCGGGAGATCTGCTGGGTGGAACCATCTCAGACCGGTTTGCCCAGCATTTTGGAAATCTGAAAGTCGCGCGTCGCGCGGTGGGGCTCGCGGGCTTTCTGCTCGCTGCTATTTTTATCCTGCCGGCAACCCTCACCACACACTCGACAGCTTCGGTCTTATATTCCTGTGTTGCCGTATTTGGCCTGGAAGTAACGGTTGGTGTTTCCTGGGCAATTCCCCTCGACATCGGAGGCGACTACGCAGGTTCAATTGCTTCCGTCATGAATACTTTTGGCAACCTGGGAAGCGCGCTCTCCCCGGTACTGCTGGCGTATCTGGTGGGAATGTATGGATGGAATGTACCATTCCTGATTTGCGCATTTTTGTGTGTAGCGGGCGCAGCGCTGACTTTGGGAATTAACGCGGACAAGAAAATTGCTTTGGAGCGGCAAGAATAATGGACCCGGTCAAACCTTCTACCCTTGCTGATCCTGCGCCAGTGATTGATCTGATCGAGGCGTTCAGGCGTTCGAAGGCCATGTTCGCCGCGGTCTCACTCGGCATCTTCGATCTGCTGGAAAGCGCGCCCGCACCCCTGCCTGTGATTGCAGCCAAACTGAACCTTAAATCTGAGCCGCTCGAAAGATTGCTCGACGCCTGTGTGGGTTTGAAACTCCTGCAGCGTGAGAGCATGCTCTATAAGAACGAGCGGGTGGCCAGCACCTATTTATGCCGTACCAGTGCGAGCGCACTCACGGGATACATCCTCTATTCCAACGATGTCCTCTACAATTTGTGGTCACATCTTGAAGATGCAGTGCGGGATGGCGCCCCGCGTTGGCAACAGACCTTCGGCATTGAGGGAGGAATCTTCGAGCACTTTTTCCGTACCGAAGAAGCCAAGCAGACTTTTATTCAAGGTATGCACGGACTCGGACTGCTGAGCTCGCCTAAAGTTGTGGAAGCTTTCGACCTCTCCGGATTCTCCCGAATGGTGGATCTGGGCGGCGCCACCGGACATCTTGCAATCGCTGCATGTGAACGTTATCCCCAGCTGCATGCCGTTGTGTTCGATCTGCCCCAGGTAGTGGAGAGTGCGCGCACGCAGGTAAGCAAATCAGACATCGTTCGCGCGCGTATAGAAATTGTTGCCGGAGACTTTTTCCGCGATGAAATCCCGGAAGCTGATCTCTTTGCGATGAGCCGCATTGTCCACGACTGGTCTGAAGAAAAAATCCGGCCGCTGCTTTCTAAGATCTACCAGCGCCTGCCCGTGGGCGGCGCCATCCTTCTAGCGGAGAAACTTCTTCGAGAGGATAGGGCGGGACCGGAATCGGCGCAGTTGCAATCTTTAAATATGCTGGTTTGTACCGAAGGCAAGGAACGAAGTCTCGAAGAATACCGCCAACTGTTGGAAGAGGCCGGATTTCGCGAGGTTCACGGGCGCCTAACCGGGAGTCCCCTTGACGCCATCATGGCGTCGAAGCAGTGATTTGCCTCCGAAAGCAAGCACCTCGAAGACACCTTACTTCACTTCGCGAAGCAAGGTCCCGGCGCTCTACGGGAAGAACTCAGCCCTACGACTTGAAACCAGCCCACACTCTGATTAGTCCTTCCTTTTGAGTAACATCGGTTCCCGTACTTCTATCGGTAGCGGACCGACGAAAAGCCCAATAATGCTATAGTATGCACAAGACGCCGCCTTGACGACGTCCTATTTTGGGGGTATTGCCTGATTCGCAGACAGACGATTACGGCTCAAGTAATCACCTACATTCTCGACCTGATTCGCAAGGGTCACGTGAAGCCGGGCGAAAGGCTGCCGACTGAAAAGCAGCTCACGGAAGAGCTTGCCGTCAGCAGAACCTGCGTGCGCGAGGCGATTAAGTCTCTCGAATCTCTCCAATTGATCAGCGTGCGCCCTAAGATCGGGGCCATCGTTCTTGAACCTTCCCCAATCGCTCTTATTAACGCCGAATATCTTTCAACTTCTGCCTTCATGCAGCAGGCGGATTCGCTGATTGAGTTTCGCAAAGTTCTGGAGTTGGGTTTGGTGGCGCTGGCCGCGGAAAAATCCACGGAAGCTGATTGGGCAGCCATGCGGCAAGTTCTTGCCGAACAGGAAGCGGCGCTCCGTATGGACCGGAGCACTCCACATGCTGACTTACTTTTTCATGAGGCCATCGGCAAGGCCAATATTCAGTTTCACAAAGCGGTGGCTGAGGCCACTAGAAATCCGCTGGCGATCATGGTCCTGCAGGCGATTTCCGAACCGCTCATTGAAGTCAGCCGGCGCACCAACGAAATGCCCGGAGTTCCCGAGGCAGGTCTGCGCCAGCACTGGGCGATCTACCGTGCCATTCGCGAAAATAATCCGGAAAAAGCTCGCCACGCAATGAAACAGCACCTTCAGGCAGCGGAGCGAAACGCGCACAGCCTGCAGGCTCCCGATCAGCCGGTTTCGACGCCGCCTCTGGTGGTTTCGTCCGCAGCCGCCAAAAACGAAGAATCAGTCTAGCGGCCCTACCATCAAACCTGTTTTCTTGATGGCTCTCGCACCGCTACTTCATTTCAAATCCACTTTTACAACTGTGTAGGTGAATTTCGTCCCAGATTTTATTTTCAATTGGTGAGGGACTTTGGCTGGAATGTGAATGATGTCACCCGGACCAATCTGCTTGGTCTCGCCGCCGTTAATCGATGAGCCTCGCACTTCGTGAGGTTTGACCGTTTTCGGCCCGACCATCGTCCCTCCAACAATCAGAGTTGCATCCCCTGTGTTTACGATCAGAATATCGGTCTGGATTTCGTGGAGCTCGGCGCTGCCGTCTCCCTCCCGATGGGAAATTCCGATCAGATGGTTGTCGTAGGTAGCGAGCGACTGGTAGGAGAATTTCTGGTCGTCGATTTTCCCCGCAAGCTCTTCCCCGTATTTCTTCACGGCCTCGCCCTTCCAAAGGCCAAAGCCTTCGGGGTCGGCTGCGAAAAGGAAGGTCGACGAGACGAGAAGCACGAGAAACAAAGAAACAATTTTCATTGGATCTCCTTAGGACAAAGGATAATATACGCATCTCTTCGATATGGTCTTATAATAATATCTGTTGAGGACACATGGCCCCTTCGAAAAAGCGAACTTTGCAGGTTCTCTCCGTCACCTTCGCCTTCTTTTTTTGTGTGATCAGTTTGTCCGCCGGTCTCTTCGCCGACGACAACCCAAACTCGAAAGCGCAGGCTTGGGTGGGGGCACGCATCATTGATGGAACGGGAAAACCTGCCATCGAGAACGCTACCCTGCTGGTGCGGAACGGACATGTTGAAGCGGTCGGAACGCGGGTCAAAGTTCCGCGAGACGCGGAGAAGATCGACGCCACCGGAAAAACAATTATTCCCGGACTGATCAACGCGCACGGACATCTCAATAGCGAGGATCGCCTGGGTGTCTATCTGCGCGATGGAATCACCACTATTCTTAGTCTGGGCGGAGACAAGGAATTTGCTTTAAGAGATTATTGCGGCAAGGCTGCGCCGGGAACAGTGCCGCGATTGTACGTCGCCGGCCCTATTCGCGATTCTTCCGCGATCCCTGGCGCCGTCGTGGTGAAAACGCCGGAAGAGGCGCGCAAGAGTGTTGACGACCTGATTCGCGACAAACCCGACATCATCAAGGTGCGAATAGACGATTTTCGCGGAGCTCGTCCGAAGATGAGCCCTGAAGTCTATGGAGCGGCCATCGACGAAGCCCACAAGAATGGATTTCGCACGGCCGCGCACATCGTTTTCCTGGAAGATGCCAAGGGAGTGCTGCGCGCGGGTGTGGATTACATTGCGCACAGCGTTCGCGACCAGGAAGTCGATCCGGAATTTATTGCCCTCATGAAGAAACGCCACGTTTCTTACTCGCCCACACTTACGCGTGAGGTGGCCGTTTTCACTTATTCGGAAACGCCGGCATTTTTCAGTGACCCCTTTTTTCTGAAAGAGGCCGATCCGGCTGAGATTGCGCAAATGAGCGACCCAAAGCACCAGCAGACGGTGCGCTCCGATGCTGCAGCGCAGTGGTACAAAGAACATCTGCCCATAGCCATGCGCAATCTGAAAACGCTTTCGGATGCGGGGATCAACATCGCGATGGGAACCGACAGTGGCGGAGGCCCTGGGCGTTTCCAGGGTTACTTCGAACACCTGGAACTGGAATATGAAACCAAGGCAGGACTTACGCCGATGCAGGCTCTGGTATCCGCCACCAGCGGCGCAGCCGAAGCGATCGACATCAGCAAGGAAGTGGGCACGTTGGAAAAAGGCAAGCGGGCTGATTTCGTCGTACTGACCGCGAATCCACTCGACGATATCAAAAATACCCGTGCTATTGATTCAGTTTGGATCGGGGGAGTTCGCGTCCCTGCCAAGAAATAATAGCCGTGCACCGGCACTTTACGGTTTGGCCAATGCCGGCATCGTGTAGAAGTCGTAGCGGACAGTCCAGCGCGCTTCCTTGCCGGGATCGATCTTCAGTTCGATATACGGCTCCGCGACTGCTACGGTGCTGATCGCCCAAAAATTTACTTTCTGTAACGGCTGGTCGCTAGTGAACCGAACTCCGGCTCCGGTTTTCAGATTTTCGATTCTGAAATCGTAATCCTTGACACTGGTGCCGGTTCCTCCCAGTTCAGTAAAGACTCCGTTCTTTCCCTGCAACTCATGAGGGAAGACAATTTCATGATCGCGCACTTCAGCGCGCTCTTTGAATCCCCGCAGCGGGTTGGGTGTGAATACGAATTTCACCACAATGTCAGGGCCTACGACTTCATGATCGATCACGAAAAAATTGTGGTTGTACTGGTTGGTCTCAATTACCTTTTGCCCTGTGTTTTTTAACGAGTGCTCCAGCAGAAGCTGCGGTTTACCCTTCACCAGCCGAACTGTCTTGCGGTAGACGTAGGCGTAGCCCTGGTCTGACCTTAGCTGCTGAGTGAACTCAATGCGGTCCTTGCGCTTGTGGATCGTCCACTTTCCGGGATCGACAATCTCGTAGGTGTCGTATGGGCGGTAGTCTTTTTCTTCGGGCTTGCGTAGCGTGCCAATGCCGATTCGTACAAATGTTCCGCCGGCTTTAGCCTCGTCATAGCCCAGCCCTTTGTCGTTGGTCTGAAACGCTTCGACCGGCCCGGTAAGCGCGTCATGAATCTTGGGGTCGTGATGTTCGTACCAGCGTCCAACGTATTCGTGCCCGTCGAATTGCAGGCTGGAGATGACCCCGGACCAGTCGAACCGCGTACCCCGATAAGATCCGTTCTGAGCGTCCGGAAGCATGAGCTCGGCATGAATCAATCCATTCGAGATCTGGGCCTTGGGGTAGTCCTGAGCTGCCATCAGGCAGCTGAACGTGGAGATGAGCAGGAAAACGAAGATTCGCGTCCGCATTGTCGGATTAAGGTAACACAGCAACACTTTGTGGAGGCGAAACAGAGTCATTGGCTCGAAGCTAGAAGCCGAGAGCAGTTAGACCCGGGTGATCGTCCGGCCGCCGGCCCAGCGGCCAATGATATTTGCGTTCCGATTCCGGGATGGGAAGATCATTGATACAAGCCAAGCGCAGCCGCATCAAACCGTGTTCGTTGAATTCCCAATTCTCATTGCCGTATGAACGAAACCAGTTACCCGAGTCGTCGTGCCATTCATACGCAAAACGCACCGCGATGCGGTTCGTCCCGAAGGCCCAGATTTCTTTGATCAAACGGTAATCGAGCTCCTTCGCCCACTTGCGTTGTAAGAACGCAACAATCTCCTGCCTGCCGGTTATGAACTCAGAGCGATTTCTCCAGCGCGAGTCCAGAGTATAGGCGAGAGCCACTTTTTCCGGATCGCGAGAATTCCAGCCGTCTTCCGCCATACGCACTTTCTGCACCGCGCTTTCAAAAGTGAAGGGCGGTGAAGGTGGACGAGATTCCGTAACAACTGTACCGGGTCCGGCCGCCGTTTTTGGGTTTGTCATGATTCTTCGCTTACAATTTTTTTCCGGCGTCTCGTTCAGGCCATCGCTCAGCGCGATGCAACCAGCTGTGGAACCCCGTACAGCTCTTCATACTCTTCCTGGCTAATCCTCAATCCGGCCGCTGCTATGTTTTCTTCCAGGTGCTCCACAGAAGATGTTCCGGGAATCGCCAGCATGTGAGGAGAACGGCGGAGCAGCCATGCCAGTGCAACCTGCATGGGACTCGCCTGATGGGCTCGCGCGATGCGGTCAAGCACTCCGCCCGCAACTTTTCCCGCTCCCAGTGGAAACCAAGGAATGAAAGCAATTCCGTTACGTTCGCAATAGGTCACCACGTAATCCCATTCGCGGTCGGCGAAGCTGTAGCGATTTTGCACCGAAACGATCGGTACAATTTTGCGCGCGCGTTCGATGTGCTCCTGAGTAACGTTTGACAATGCGATCAGCCGCAATTTCCCTTCTTTACGCAACTGGGCCAGCGTTTCCATCGAAGCCTCGAACGAAACCACGGGGTCGGGGATGTGCAGCTGGTAGACATCAATGCGTTCCACCCGCAATCTTTTAAGGCTGCCTTCGACTGCGTTGCGCAGGTTGGCAACGGTTGCGTCGTGCGTCCACAGGTTCGGGCCGGGACGCTTCCATCCTCCCTTGGTCGCAATCACAAGGTTTTTGCGATAAGGAAACAATGCCTCCGCGATCAATTCTTCGTTGACGTGCGGACCGTAGGAATCGGCGGTATCGATGAACTCAACATCGAGTTCGACGGCGCGACGGAGAACGGCAATCGCAGCTTTGCGGTCTTTGGGCGGCCCCCAGATTCCGTCTCCGGTCAGGCGCATGGCTCCGAAACCGAGACGATTGACGGAAATCTCATCTCCCAAAGACACTTTGCCGGCCGTGCCCGCTGAAACCTTCTTTTCGTTCACTCAATCCCTCCGTATTTTATGAGCTCGCACGCGAGACAAAATGTCGCGTGTCGACCCGCTATGGATTATGCCGGCGCGAGCGCCAGCGCGTGCTCCAGCGGCATGACCCAGGGTCCCAGCGACATCGTCGTTTTAGATGGCACGAGCGAGGACGCTCGCGCCTACATTTCAGGCAACTAGAACTTTACCAATAATGACAGATCCAGACGATTCTCGATTTTACGCAGATCGGGTTGGAAACCCGCAACCGTCGATCCCGGCGTGCCCTGATTGCCACCTATTGGCGTAATGCCTCCAGGTCCAGTGAAGTACGGCACACTCGCCGCCCGATGATCGAACTCCCAGCGGAAGGTGATGTACTGGCTGGGCATGTAATCAAAGGTAGCAGACGCGTCCCACGCGGTGAAAGGGTCGCCCGGGTTTTCGGTGAAGTACGGAGTTCCCGAAGCGGCGGTGGCCCCGTTAATGGGCGGCAACAGAACCAGGTAGCGGCCGGGATTGTTTATCCTGCCACCGCCAAACGTCAAACCATAGCGATCCTTCGCGAACCAGAAGCGGTTGTAGAACATGTATCCCAGAAAACTTTGCTTTTTGTCGGTGCCATGGTCGCCCAGACAACTCGCACCGCCGCCGGTTTCGCATCCGGCGTCACCGGTCAGCGAAAACGCCATGCGGTGCAGAAATTTTTCCGGGTGATCGTAGTATTTGACCTCGATACTGTCATCCGTGTGTAAACGAGTGCGGTTCGGATTTCCCAGCACGTCCGCGCCGACGCCATAATTATTCGAGATGATGGAAATCGATCCGTTGGGACGCCAGTTGATTTGCCCACCCACTCCCGGCCGGCCGTTGAATCGGCCGTAGGATTGCCATCCGTTGATAAACCAGGGCTCGATTTTCAGTTTTTCTGTAGGAAAGATTTGCACTCGCACCCCATTAAAGTACCAGGGTGTATTCGATGAAACGTATGAAGGTTGGTAAGCCCAGTTGTCAAAATTGTAAAAACTGAACAGGCCGATGTAAGACATGAAGATTCCGGCGTCGACGTTAATGCCGTGCAGCGCGTTGAAGTGATAGCCCCCGTAAGCCTCGGAGAGATAGCGATAGGCATTGTCGAGATTCCATTGCCCACGGGACGGACTGGCATCATTGCGAGGCGTGGTTTGCGAATAGAGCCCGAATTGCGTCATCACTCGCGCACGCACGTTATCGAAGTGAAAGTCGCCGCCGACGCCCAACTGGGTGACGTGAACTTCGTCGGAACGAAATACTTCGCTGGATCCGCCAATGGTGTCATCTTGCGGATGATTGAAATCGAAAACGTAATCAACGTCGGCCCTTACTTCTGGAGTAAAGAATTTCGAATCGAAAGCAGCTTGCTTGGTTCGCGGATTGCCATTCAGCCAGCTCCAATCGGCAAAGGCAAACGGCGCCGCCTTGGCGGGTTTTTCCGCTGGCTTCGCTTCCTCGGCAGGCGGGGTAGGTTGAGTCAGCAGCGCTGTAGAGGATGGACTGGTTGAGTTCTGCTCCACGCCGGGTCGGGAGCTCGATTCCACGGCAGTCGCAGGCTCGGTCTCCTTCAGTTTGAGCTGATTTTCAAGTTCCTGAATTCTGGATTTCATCCGCGCCAGCTCTTGAAGGATTTCAGCATTCGCAGCGTTGGTGGATGAATCCGAAGCTGAGTTGGAACTTGCGGTGCCGGCATTCTGGGCAACCAGGGTGGATGGAGCCGCGATGAACATCGCAATTAAGATGATGACAGCACACACTTGTAGTCTGTTCGTGTATTTCGTTTTCATAAATGTTCAAATGCAAGTCATGCCGCAACTTCTGGGAGACCCGCACTCCTGTTTCATTTGACGTTACTCCTCGTAAGATTTGCATAAAGAATCCATAAAAAGTAGGTAAAGCCCAGGGGCTTTGGCAGGCAATGGAAGTCCGGCAAGAATCAATTTTCCGGTTTGGGTGTGGGTCTTCACATCAAAGGATTGACGATTCAAAAGTTGGTGCGGAAAATTGGTTCGAGGCAACTGCGGCAGGAAGTTGGTTAGGGCCGACCCAATCTGGCGGAATTTCTGGATTTTTTCTGCAGCTGCGGAAGAACTATTTCGCACCCTTTGGCCTGGATCCCTTATCTTCATCTCCCGGTTTGGCGCTTGCAGTTTGAGCAGGCTCGGGTTGGGCAGGGTTGGGTTCGCCATCTTTTTTCGGATTTGCCGAAGCCTTGGATTCCTGGTCTGCGCCTTGCTCTGGTTTCGGCGTTCCAGATTTTGCCGCGGTTGTAGCAGCATCCGCCTCTGATTCTGGCGCCTTTTCATCCTCAGCTTTGGGTTTTTCTCCAGATGGCTGGCTGTCATCGCCCCGAACCTTCTTTTCCGATCCAGGCTGTTTGCCTTTATCGTCTTCGTCCTTCTTTTCTTCGGTAGACCCTTTCTTTTGCGGGTCAGGTTTTTCTTGTTCTGCAGCCGGCTTTTGCTTCTCCGGTTGGGGTTCTGCAGACTTTATCGCCGATACGATCAATGCGTTCATCCTCACCCGCGCGGCCCGCCATCTCACTTCGCTAATTCTTCCTGCTTGCTCAAAGTAGGGAGCGAGCTTTTCCTCGGTAGCGATTTTCTGATCTTTCAGAAATAACAGCAACGCCGCGCTCTGGGTTTCCGACTTCTCAAAAGAGGAAAACAACTCATCGATGATCTGCTCTACTATTTTTTCATCCATATGGGTACGCTCAAACTCTTGCTCCTGACAGATTCGCTTTGGATGCGATTTTCAGCTTTGACTGTAGTATGAGGGTTGCGTGAGATCAGATTTCAAACGGCTAAGGTTCAAGAATCAGCCTGTCCGCAGCATTTTTTTCCACTGCGGCCTTCGAGTAGGACATAGGAAAGTACTTTCCCTC
This sequence comes from Terriglobia bacterium, assembly GCA_963733545.1. GTDB lineage: Bacteria > Acidobacteriota > Terriglobia > Terriglobales > Acidobacteriaceae > JAIQFF01. The sequence continues at coordinate 763,721 of CAVTDQ010000005.1, read as the reverse complement.
GGCCCATAATGGCAACAAGTCCGAATAGTGAATGCTGCCGGGCTGCCCGCTCTGGCCGGGGACATTGACTGCGACTGACTTATCCCAATCGCTGGTATCCAGAACTTCCCGATAGCTGGCCCCGGAAGTCTGCGCGAAAGATGCATCGAATTCAGTGGAATTGACGGTTTCGCCATCTCCCGGTCTAGCCAGCGGACCCAGATTCATAAAAGCCGTGTCTTTCACCCCATCCAGGGGATGGCGGAAACGAATCACGTGAAGCTGCTCCCACGACCACTTGCCTGGATCCGGCCCTTCGAGTTTCGTGAGCCGCTCGGTCGCAGATTTCAGGCAGTCCATCAAGACCTGATTGCGGGCAGGCACTGGATTTGCGCCGAATACGCTCGGGCTTGCCTCTGTCAGAATTTTGATCACCTGATTGGGGGCCAGTTCTTGCAAAATCGTCCAGGTATTTTCTGGCGCGGCGCGGTGGAGCACTGCGGTGTTCAGATCCAGCATCCACAACTCATACAGCACAGCGGCAGCGGATTCCCTAGTGACCTTCGCATCCCACGACAGCAGAAGTTGGGCTGAGGTATTGGACGCGCCTTCAACGGCCTGCCGGAGCAGGTTTAGTAACTCGCGCGCGGGAATCGAGAGCACATCGTTCTGCAACCTTTCCATGTCGGCAACCGTCAGCTTGGTTGCCGATGCCTTAGCCTGTTCCAGTACTTCCTTGATTCTGGCCGCTCGGTAAACCGAGTACCACTGGAAACCCACCTTATAAGGATATCCGTCCGGCGTCATTCGATTATTGGCGGTGGCCAGGAATCCCGCCGCCGGGTTGAAATAATGCGGCAGCTTGTCAGGCGGCAAGAATCCCGTCCACTCGTAGGAACCGTTGCCGGGAACCGGGAGCAGGCCGGTCCAGGTCCGTAGCGGCGCCAGTCCGATTGAATGCTCACCGATGTTTCCCGCGCGGTCCGCATAGACAATATTCTCTGAAGGGACTCTCCATCTGTTCATTGCGGCCTCGAACTCATTCCAGTTGCGAGCCCGGTCCACGCTGAGTGAACCTAGGTACCCAGCAGTCCCGGGCTCTGCTCCTACCCAGCGCATGGCCAAAGCACGCTTTCCGTCTTCCCACATGACCGGTCCGTGTTTTGTGAATTTAAGCGTTTCGGTGACTGCAGGTTTTCCCCGAATGGCAAATGTTTCCGTCTCAACTTTCATCGACTCCCACCCGTTCGCGCTCTTGTACTGGAGCGGGTTGGCGGGATTGAGCTCTTCCAGGTAAAGGTCCTGCTGGTCCAGTCCAAAGATGGTGAAGCCCCACGCAATATCCTGGTTGTGCCCGAGGGCCACTCCCGGCAGCCCTGGCTCGCCGGCACCAATCACGTCCCAGCCCGGCGCCACCAGATGAACCATGTAGCGAAGCGAAGGAACCGCAACCACCCGGTGCGGATCATTCGCCAGCAGCGGCTTGCCGCTTTCGGTCAGCGCGCCGGAAATTGTCCAGTTATTACTTTCCGCCAGCGCTTTCGCCGGAAATTCGATCCGGCGGTCGCTCCCAATCAACCCGCCCAGGAGCTCGGACGACAGCCCAGTAAAATCCACGGACTTGTCGGGATCGAGCGCAACCACCGGATCGAGATCGAGGAGTTTCGCAGCGGCCTCCGCGCCGATGAGCGCAACCAGCTGCGCGTGTTGTAGTTCCTGAAACGAGTTTCCGGTCATGGAGAACGCTGCCATGCGGTTGAGGCAATCTTCAGGCTTCCAGTTCTCCGGCTTGAATCCAGCCACGCGAAATTCAACAGGCAATCCGGGCCCGCCCGCCCTTAGCCGTTCGGCGATGAAAGCGTTTATGCCCCCGGTAAAGGCTTCAAGAATTTCTTGTGTATCATCCGCGTAGCTTTTGTACTCGGCATCCATATTCCCGCGATAATGCAAGCGGCGGGCATTGAGGTCACGCGGCAAGGCTTCACGTCCGAGAATTTCCGCGAGACGTCCCTGGCCGGAGCGTTTCCACAACTCCATTTGGAACAAACGGTCTTGAGCGACAACGTAACCCTGCGCAAAAAACAAATCATGCTGGCTTTGGGCGTAGATGTGCGCCACCCCCCAATGATCCCGAATCACGTTCACGGGTTTCCGCAGCCCGGTAACTTTTATTTTCCCCTGAATCACCGAGACTGAAGCCCTGGCTTGCGCTTCGAGACTAGCCGAGGCGTCACTCGCCTGGACGGGATTGCCGAATATCGAAACATGAAGAAGAAGAAAATAAATGCCGAACCCGATCCTCAAAGCGAATCCTCCATACAGATAGAGCTGCGATCATTCTGAAGCAGTCGCCGGCCCGACTATGAACGACACGGAATTTCTGGAACATTATCATGTTCACTTCCCACATCGCCTTTTTCTTACGGATTATCCAACCGATATCGGCCGGGTGTAGTCTCAAAACTGTTGGTCCATCTAATTTTGAGGGCCGCTCGACAAAATGAGTTTTAGAGACTGGTTGCTGGCTGACCTTTGGCTGCCGAAAGGCATTCGGGTGAAAGCCGAAGCGAAGCATCCCTGGTGGCGCGTGATGTGCCTTACCGGGGTGGACTACTTTTCCACACTGGGATATCAGCCAGGCATCGCATTCCTCGCCGCCGGTGCACTTTCGCCGATCGCTACCCTGATTCTGGTCGTAGTCACACTTTTTGCAGCGCTCCCAGTCTACCGGCGCGTGGCCCAGGCCAGTCCGGATGGCCAGGGCAGCATCGCCATGCTGGAAAAACTCTTTCCGCAATGGAAGGGGAAAGTTTTCGTTCTGGTTTTGCTGGGCTTTGCAACCACAGATTTCCTTATCACCATGACCCTTTCCGCTGCCGATGCCGCGGCTCACTTTACCCACAACCCGTTCACGCCTCCGTGGATGAGCAGCCAAATGACTGTCACTTTGATTCTGCTGGCAGCACTTGGCGCGGTATTCCTGAAGGGCTTCAAGGATGCGATCAATATTGCGGTGTTGCTGGTCGGCGTATATCTCGCTCTGAGCACAGTTATCACCGCGGTTGCGCTTTCGCATGTTGTCGCCCATCCCCATCTCTTCGTAAATTGGAAGAATGCCCTCTACGCACAGCATCACAATTTTCTCGCGATGCTGGGCGTCTCCCTGATTCTGTTTCCCAAACTTGCCCTGGGTCTATCAGGATTTGAAACTGGGGTGGCGGTCATGCCGCTCATCGACGGCGAAGACCTCAAGGCACGCATCCGAAATACGCAAAAGCTGCTGGCTTCCGCAGCCATCATCATGAGCGTCTTCCTGATGGCGACGAGCATGGTCACAACTCTACTCATACCGCCGGATGCGTTCCAGCCGGGCGGCGCGGCAAATGGCCGCGCCCTGGCTTACCTGGCACATCAATATCTCGGCAATGCATTCGGATCGCTTTATGACATCAGCACAATCCTGATTCTCGCTTTCGCCGGAGCATCGGCGATGGCCGGACTGCTACACCTGATTCCGCGCTATCTCCCCCGTTTCGGCATGGTGCCAGAGTGGGCTCGCGCGTCACGCCCGTTGGTACTCATCTTCATGGCCATCGCTTTCGTGGTGACGTATCTTTTCCACGCAGATGTTGATGCGCAAGGAGGTGCCTATGCCACCGGAGTGCTCGTGCTCATCACTTCGGCCGCGATCGCGGTTACTATTTCCGTCTGGCAGCGCCCCTTGCGATGGCCTTACCTGCTGATGTCGCTGATATTTCTTTATACGACGTTTCTGAACATCGCAGAGCGTCCGGAAGGAATCAAGATTGCGTCATTTTTCATTTTTGCCATGCTGGCCATGTCCCTGATTTCGCGCGCGCTCCGTTCGACTGAACTTCGCCTCACCGGGATTGAGCTTGACGATCAAGCCCGCGAGTTGCTCGAAGACGACGATGATCGCGTGGTTCGGTTGATCGCGCGCAAGTCTAGAGTGGAAAGCGCGGAAGACCTTGATCTCGCGGACCGTGAAATACGCGACTGCCACTCGCTGAATCCGGACGAATGTTTATTCTTCTTTGAGGTGGAACGGGGCGATGCCTCGGATTTCCAGGAACATCTGTACGTTACCGGGGAGCGAATAGGAAGGCATCGAATCCTGCGCGCGAAAAGCCCCGTGGTCGCCAATGCCTTCGCCGCACTCCTGATCGAACTGGAAAAAACAACCGGCCGAGTGCCGCATGCTTATTTCAGATGGAAAGATGGCAACCCGATCTCGAACTTCCTGGCATTTTTGTTTTTCGGAGAAGGTGACACCGCTCCGCTGGCGCATGAGGTACTGCGCCGGGCTATCGAGGACGAATCACGCCGCCCAATCATTCATGTGAGCTGAAGACGGAATCGGGCTCCGGGATTTAGAATAAACACCAGTAGTTGTTCCGAATTTCTCATGCCCGATCCTCTTTATCTCAGTCTTTGGTTTTCCGCTTTCGAAGCCGATGATATGTTGCCGCATGTTTTAGCGGTGATGCGGCAATTTCCGTTTTCCGCGGCACAACCCGGAATCAGCTATTTGGCACTGCATCCTGTTTCCTGGAATGTGCCCACTATTCTGGAAAGGCGCTTCAGGCCCGGAGTTCCGCCGGAAGAGGCGGTGCTGATCGCTTCCGACCTGCTGCATGAAGATTACGCCTACCTGTTTGAAGCGCACTGGGATCTCTGGGAGCTTGATGAAAAAGGCGAGTGGACTCTACGACCATCGCTGGTAAAGTTTCTCGTCCACGGCCCAGAATTTGATGAAGGCGTTTTCCAGCAGGAAGGTCATGTGCAGGTGGATCTGGGACTGGACGCGCCGTTCCTGCAGGAAAGCGTGACGCTGACCGACGAGGCCGCCGACCGGGTGCGTGCCAATGTGCAAAAGCTGGTGGAGTTTACCAGCAAGGCGGAAAAGAACTCGGGCGCCAATGCCCGGCTGCTGTGGTCAGAATCAGAAGAGACTCTTGCGCAGAAGTTGATCGCGCGCTTGCAGAAAGTGCAGTAGCGGCCGCGGAGATGCCTATCTGCTGGGGAGTTCTGATCCGCTTCACGCTGGATCCTTCCCCGTCTTTTTGCCGTTCAGGATGACGTCTTCACCTGTATAAGCTTTATGCGGGAGAATCGGGAAGGACAGTTCTCGTTGTTCGCTGTCCCTCCCGAGACTGGCGACACTTATTTCGTTCTTCCACCCTCGATTTTCAGCTTATCCGTCGCCGCCGCTTGTGCTGCCGCCAGACGTGCAGTGAGCACACGGAACGGTGAGCACGACACATAATTCAATCCGGTCTGATGGCAGAACTCGACTGACGATGGCTCGCCCCCGTGCTCACCGCAGATGCCTACTTTGAGATCGTGCCGGGTTTTTCTTCCTCGCTCGGTGGCCAGCTTGACCAGTTGACCGACGCCTTCGCGGTCGAGCACGGCAAACGGATCCTGCTTGATAATCCCTTTCTCCAGGTAGGTGGGCAAGATTTTGTTGACGTCATCGCGCGAGAACCCCCACGTGGTCTGGGTGAGGTCGTTAGTGCCGAAGGAAAAGAACTCTGCCTCTTTGGCGATTTCGCCAGCGATGAGCGCGGCCCGCGGCAGCTCGATCATGGTACCGACCAGATATTCCACGGTGCGCCCTTTCTCTTTGAAGACTTCTTTCGCTACGCGATTCACGATCGCCGCCTGGTCCGCCATTTCGTTTACCGTGGCGGTCAACGGGATCATTACCTCCGGAAAAACTTTCACTCCAGCTTTCGCCACTGCGACCGCCGCTTCGAAAATCGCGCGCGCCTGCATTTCAGTGATTTCAGGATAGGTAATTCCCAACCGGCAACCGCGGTGGCCCAGCATCGGATTGACCTCATGCAACTGTTCCACTCGCTTGAGAAGTTCAGGCAGTACCTTCTTTAGATCCCCTGCGCCGTTTACTCCGTAGTCGCGATATTTGGCCACCAGCGACTTTTTCTGCTTCGCGTCCATGTACGAGAGGGTGGCGATGTTTACCATGAGCTCTTCGCGAGGCGGAAGGAATTCGTGCAGTGGCGGATCGAGAGTGCGGATGGTGACCGGAAATCCGTCCATGGCACGGAAGACTCCGTCAAAATCCTTGCGCTGCATGGGAAGCAACTTCTTGAGAGCGGCGCGACGTTGTTCTTCGTTCTCGGCGAGAATCATGGCCCGCATGTGGGAGATTTTCTCCTCGCCAAAAAACATGTGCTCGGTGCGGCAAAGACCAATTCCTTCCGCGCCGTATTTCCTCGCATTGATCGCATCGCGTGGGACATCGGCGTTGGCCCGAACCTTCATGGTCCGGAAAAGTTCCGCCCAGCCCATGAATTTATCCAGCAGAGTAAGGTCTTTGGGATCGGGGGGAACGGTTTTGACCTTGCCTTTGATCACGCGCCCGGTGGACCCGTCGAGTGAAATCCAGTCTCCTTCTCTGAACACCTGGCCTTTCACGCGAATCTCGCGTTTCTTTTCGTCCACATCGATTTCCTGCGCGCCCGCAACGCAGGATTTACCCATACCGCGCGTAACCACGGCGGCATGGCTGGTCATGCCGCCGCGGGAGGTCAAAATGCCAACCGCCGAAACCATGCCCTCGATATCTTCCGGGGAAGTTTCCGCGCGCACCAGGATGACAGGATTTTTCTCGCTGCCGTGGCCTGCCATTTTCACCGCATCCTCAGCAGTAAAAGCGATTTGCCCGACTGCGCCACCCGGAGAGGCGGGCAGTCCCTTGGCCAAAACATTCTCCAGTTTCACGTCTTTTTCATCCAACCGAGGAACCACGAAATAGACCAGCTGGTCAGGTTCCGGACGGAAGATTGCTTCCTCTTTCGAGATTAATCCTTCATCCACCATTTCGATGGCGATCCGCACTGCTGCCAGGCCGGCGCGTTTACCATTTCGAGTTTGCAACATGTACAGTTTGCGGTCCTGGATGGTGAACTCGAAATCCTGCATGTCTTTGTAGTGATTCTCCAGCCGCGTAGTGATATCGCGGAGCTGCTTGAAGACATCGGGCATGACCTTTTCAAGTTCAAGGATCGGGACCGGAGTGCGTACTCCTGAAACCACATCTTCGCCCTGGGCGTTCAGCAGGAACTCTCCGTAGAATTCCTTGGCGCCGGTGGAAGGATTTCGTGTGAAGCCAACTCCGGTTCCGCTGGTGTCTCCGAGATTTCCGAAGACCATGGCCTGAACATTGACGGCCGTACCCAGCATGTCGTCGATGTTGTTGAGCCGGCGATACGTCTTGGCGCGATCGTTCTGCCACGACCGGAACACTGCATCACGTGCCATCGCCAGCTGCTCATGCGGGTCCTGCGGAAAGTCGCGTTTGGTGTGCTTCTTGACGACCTTCTTATATTCCTCGATCACTTCCTTTAACGCTTTGGCATCCAGATCGGTATCGAGTCTGGCTTTTTTCTGCTTTTTCTTGGCATCGAACACTTCATCAAAGGCATGCTTGGGAATTTCAAGCACGACGCTGCCGAACATCTGGATCAGGCGGCGATAGGAATCGGCGGCGAAGCGTGGACTGTTGCTGCGCTTCGCCAGCGCATCGACGCTGCGATCGTTGAGGCCAAGATTGAGAATGGTGTCCATCATGCCGGGCATGGAGAACTTCGCGCCGGAGCGAACGCTCACCAGCAAAGGGTTTTCACCCTGGCCAAGTTTCTGGCCCTGCAACTCTTCCAACTTTTTCAGTGCGGCGTCCATCTGGCGTTCGACTTCAGCGGACACGCCGTTGCTGCGCATGTACTCCCGGCAGGCTTCAGTCTGGATGGTGAAGCCGGGAGGCACGGGAAGTCCGGCATTCGTCATCTCGGCGAGGCCGGCACCTTTGCCGCCAAGGTCGTCCTTCATCTTGCCATTGCCGTCGGCCTTGCCACCGCCAAAGGAGAAAACATATTTGGTGGCCGACTTCTTTTCGGTGGTGCCGACCGTAGTTTCGGGGAGAGTTTGCGTCGCCATAATGAAAGTTCGTCCTTTATTGTTTCGGAGATTCTTTGAATTCCTTGCCTTCGGTCACGATTTCCGAGAAATCGGCGATGGTGGAAAATTCTTTCAGCAAAGTTTGCAGCAGAGCCAGTCGATTGGCGCGGATTCGCTCGTCTTCGGCCATGACCATGACCTTGTCAAAAAATGCGTCCACGGGCTCTCTCGCGGTCGACAGCTCAAGCAGAGCCTGGCGATACTCTTTTTTCCGGCGGTGCGCCTCGACCTGTGGAGCGTGCGATTCCACGTACGCCGCAAGGGTTTTTTCTTCGGCGGAAGAATTCGGTAACGTTGCGAATTTCGTTTCAGGCTCACTCCCAGCTTCTTTCGCCTGCCTCAATATGTTCCGCATGCGTTTGCACGCGGCAGCGATGGCTTGAAATTCCGGCATGTGCAATACGCTTTTTACCGCTTGTGCCCTGGCCACCGCGTCCACCACATCATCTGCATCCGCCGCCAACACGGCTTTTACAACGTCATAGTTGTAACCGAGCGCATCGCGTAAATAGAATTCCAGGCGTTCATGGAGGAAGTTTTTGACTGAGATGCTGTACTCAATATGCGGAGTAAGCTTCGTCTCCGCGGTTGAGACACGGTAGGCTCCGCGAGCGTCCTGAAACAACTGGCCGAGACTGAGGGGCAGTTTGTGTTCTGCAATCGTCTTTACGATTCCGTTGGCCTGGCGTCGCAGAGCAAACGGATCTTTGGAACCGGTCGGCTGCATTCCCAGGGCAAACATGCCGGCAATGCTGTCGGCCTTATCAGCGATGGAGACAACCGCGCCCTCGACGGTACGCGGAACCGAATCTTCCATGGATTCGGGCTTATAGTGATCGTAAATTGCGGTCGCGACCGCTTCACGCGCATCGGCTTTCATATCAGGATCGAGTTCCTGAACTCTTGCATACAATCCGCCCACGATGCCCTGCAGTTCGGTAAACTCTTTCACCAGTTCCGTGGTCAAATCCGCTTTCGAGAGACAAGCCGCTTTGTGTACCACCCCGGGACGGACCGCCATGCCGTGATGGCGAATGATTTCGCACATCCAACTGGCGACGCGCTGTACGCGTAACACTTTGTCGTAATAGCTGCCCAGATCTTTCTGGAAAGTTACATTTTTCAACCATCCGACGCGCTCGCGCAGCGGATGCTTCTGGTCGGTTTGCCAGAAGAAACGGGCGTCGTTAAAGCGCGCGCGCAGCACCCGCTCGTGTCCGTGGCGGATGATGCCCGAGGGATCGCCGTCAGTATTCAACACCGCCAAAAAATGTGGCGAAAGACTGCCCCGAGAGTCTTCAACCGCAAAATACTTTTGATGGTCGCGCATGACCGTGACCAGAATCTCTTCGGGCAGCTCCAGGAACTCCGGGTCGAAGGCGCCAAGAATTGCCGTGGGCCATTCAGTCAGGTTGACTACCGCATCGAGCAGCGATTTATCCTCGCGCCAGCGCGCGCCGGAAATGGTGCGAGTCGCCGAATCGAGAATCTTGCGAATTTGCTTTTCTCTTTGCTCGCGGCTGAGCACCTTGGCTTTTTCCAGCGCTTGGATATAGGCCGTGCCGGCGCGAGGAATCGCGACTGGTCCGTCGGCTAGAAGTCGATGTCCGCGCGACTGGTTGCCCGCGGATACACCAGCGAACTGGACGGGAATGACTTCCGAGTCGAGCATGGCCACCAGCCAGCGCACCGGACGCACAAAGCGCTCACTGGGTTTGCGCCAGTACATATTCTTGGGCCAGTAGATGGAAGCGATCTCTTTCGGCAATGCCTGGGCCAGAATCTCGAAGGCCGATCGCCCGCTTTTTGTGATTTTAGCCGCCAGGTACTCGCCCTTCGCCGTTGCAGTACGTTGCAATTGGGAAACATCGACACCGGCTTTTTTTGCGAAGGCATGAGCCGCAGGCGTGGGCTGGCCATCTTTGAAAGCCACGCTAACGGATGGACCCGTGACTTGCTCGGTCAGATCCGGCTGGGCGGCCGGGATGTTCGCTGCCAGGACGGCCAGACGTCGGGGAGTGTCGAGAGAGATCAGTGGGTCAGCAGGCGAGAGGCGCTCGTGGTCAAGCAACTTATGCACGCGCTCGCGCAACTCCAGCGACGCAGCATCGATCATGCGGGCCGGGATTTCTTCGCAACCGATCTCAAGTAGAAAATCTGGCATTAAACTTAATCCTTGTCATCCTGAGCGGAGTAAGTTCGCTCGCCTGCGAGCGATTTACGGAGTCGAAGGACCCCCAGAAATCTGCAATGGTGCCGCTATAGGGGCCCTTCGACTGCGTGGCTCAGGATGACAATTTTTACGCTGTTGTCGGCACTGCTTCTTTCTTCTTTGCTTTCTGTTCGGACACTTGCTCTTGAGCTGGTTCCGCTGGCAATTCTCCGCGCTGCTGATCAACGAAGGCTTTCGCAATTCCGACCGCCAGTGTCCGGACCCGCGCGATCACCCCGACCCGCTCAGTCACCGAGATCGCACCCCGCGCATCCAGAATGTTAAAAAGATGTGAGCACTTGAGACAGAGATCGTAAGCCGCCAGTAACGGGAAACGCTGTTTTTCGCGCTGAATCGCAGCGTCCTTATTGTTATTATCCTTGTCTCTTTTTTCGTCGAGGCCAGCGTATTTCTCGAGCAATGATTTGGCTTCGCTCTCGCACAGATCAAAATGCTTCCACGCTTTTTCCACGTCGGCAAATTCGAAGTTGTAGACGGAAAACTGCAATTCATCCGCCAGGCGCACATCGCCGTAGGTTGTTACTTGGCCTGATTCCGGATCGCGCGCCCAGACAATGTCGTAAATCGAATTTACATCTTGCAGGAAAGCGGCGATGCGTTCCAGTCCGTACGTGAGTTCGGCGGAAATTGGATCCAGATCCACACCGCCACATTGCTGAAAATAAGTGAACTGGGTGATCTCCAGGCCGTCGAGCATGACCTGCCAACCAATTCCCCAGGCCCCCAGGGTTGGCGATTCCCAGTTGTCCTCTTCAAACTTGATGTCGTGCTGCCTGAGATCAATACCCATCGCTCCCAGAGATTCGAGATAAAGTTCCTGCACATTTTCCGGCGGCGGTTTCAGAATGACTTGCAGCTGCATGTGCTTGAATAGCCGGTTGGGATTTTCTCCGTAGCGGCCATCGGCAGGCCGGCGCGACGGCTGTACGTAAGCGACCTTAAAAGGTTGCGGTCCCAGCACGCGCAAAAAAGTCTCCGGCGCCATGGTTCCGGCTCCGACTTCGACATCGTAAGGCTGTTGCAGCACGCAGCCACGCTCCGCCCAGAAGCTCTGCAAGCGCAGGATAAGTTCCTGGAACGTGAGCGGATTTGGCTTGGATACCGGCATTAAGGTTTGTTGCTACCCACACTGAAGTGTGTTCAAAGTTTTGTTGTTAGGTCTCAGTTCCTGGTTCTCAGTTCTCGCTTGAGATTTAGGCGCTGATTTTTTCCAGCATGCCTGCGGTGATCAGCTTCTTCTCGATATGACGTTGCAGAATCTGGATCAGAAATTTTCTTAGATCACGCGCCTGCATCTTGGGCCAGGCGACTCCGGCGAAATGTTCCAATGGGGCACGGAACATTTGCCCTGCCAGAGATCGCGATTCCGGCGATATCTCCGACGACGCCAGCCGCTTGTCGTCGACGCACATCAGGCCGTCAGTCAATGCGTGATAGAAGGCCCGGCTGCCGTTCAGCGAGCGTCCGCAAACCATGCACTCGCCCAGATCGGGCAGATATCCCATCAATCGAGTCATCCACAGTTCAAAATACGTGACCGGCATCCAGACCTCAGTCCCCCGCAATCCCGCGATCACCGAAAGAGCCAGGCGGAAAGCTGCATCGTTCACTTCGCGGTCCGGAAGCAGTTCGTCGAGCAATTCAGCGACATGGGCCAATGCCACGGCCCGCGAATAACTTACCTCGGTGGCGAGCGGCGATTCCAGCACTTCGCAGGAATCCAGTCGGGCAAGTTCCTGGCGTTCGCGATCCTCGTAATAGGCCCGGACGTAAGTAAGCGGTTCGAGAGCCCCGCCAAACCGGCGTTTTGATTTCTTGGCCGAGCGAGCCACGCCACGAACTTTCCCTTCCGCGCGCGTAAATAGCGTGACCAGCAGATCGGCCTCGCGCAAAGGATACGTGCGCAGCACGATCGCTTCCGACTCCTTCAGTGCCATGGAAGCCCAGCAGGTTTAACGTTCGATTGTAATGGAGTAACGGGGAGATGGAAAGTGAAGCAGCCTTTAGCTCTTAGCTTTTAGCCATTAGCGCTCAAATCGTCCTCCGCAACCCAACAGCGACATCAAGAGGGTTCGAGCCAAAAGCTAAAGGCCAAGAGCTAAAAGCTTATTTTTATCGTCCGAAATACTTTGCGTTACGTTCGGTGAATGAGGCCCATTTCTCGGGGAGATCGTCGAGAGCGAAAATAGCTGACACCGGACAAACAGGTACGCAGGCTCCGCAATCAATGCACTCTACTGGATCGATGTACAACATCTCTTCTTCCGCGTGCGCGGGAGAATCCTTCTTGGGATGAATGCAGTCCACCGGGCAAGCATCCACGCAGGCGGTGTCCTTGGTTCCGATGCACGGTTCTGCGATCACGTATGTCATTGTTTCGGTCTCCCTGGTATGCCGAGTCGTACTGAACTGGTTATATTAACAAGAATGCGGGGTATGGGTAAAAATTTTGAGATGTGATGGAGCGCAGGCGTCCCGCCGTCTCACAAGCCATACTTGCTAATCCGGCTATATTCTGCAAAAATAATGGTTTGTCTCAGCCTGCCTGAAGCAATTAGGAAAGGAATCTAAGCTCTGTGTTAATGATTCGTCTGTCGCGCACGGGTGCGCGCAAGCAACCGCAGTATCGTGTGGTGGTCATCGAGAAGGAACGCGCGCGCAACGGCCGTCCGGTCGAGGTAGTGGGAACTTACAATCCTCGCACCAGCCCTGCCAGCATTGAACTCAAGCGCGAGCGCATCGACTATTGGGTATCAAAGGGCGCCAAACTGTCGGATCGGGTTACCAAGATTTTGTCCAAGCCCGCCCCGGCCGCTGCTGCTTCGGTTGCCTGATTTCTTCGACGCCTCACGCAAATCCCATCAGATGACCGCAGTCCGGTTCTAAAGAACTTGCTGTTACCGGGCTGCAGAGTGCGAGCATGGAAATCGGAATGTTTGGTCCCCAATGAGCGAAGTAACTGGCGACGCACGAGCCCTGATCGAGCAGATTGCAAAAGCGTTGGTCGATGATCCTGCCCAGGTCTCGGTCAATCAGCTCGAAGAAGACGGCGAGACCGTCCTTGAGCTGACCGTTGGCCCCAACGATCTGGGCCGGGTAATCGGCAAGCAGGGACGCACCGCCCGCGCCATGCGCAATCTGTTGAGCGCATCAGGTTCGAAGTTGAACAGGCGTTTTGCCCTGGAGATCCTGGAATAGGCGACGAGTTCATCACGCTGGCACGCGTTCTCAAGACTCAGGGCCGTCGGGGCGAAGTTGCCGCCGAACTGCACAGCGATGTTCCGGACCGGTTTCAGCCCACGCATGAGATTGTGGGCCTTGCCGAAAGATAGCAGCACCCGGCGAGAGTTGAAAATTGAAGGATTCTGGCCGCACAAAACGTATCTGGTTCTGAAGTTCGAAGGTGTCGATTCGATTTCGGAGGCAGAGACGCTGCTGGGTTGTGAACTTCAGGTGCCTTCCGGCGAACGCTCGCAGCTGGAGCCGGGTTGGACTTACGTAAGCGACCTGGTCGGATGCGCCATCTTTGACGCAGATCGCGAGATCGGTGTGGTTGCGGACGTACAGTTTGGGGCGGGTGAAGCTCCGCTGCTGGTCGTGAAGTCGGGATCGAAGCAGTATGAGATCCCTTTCGCGGAAGCATATTTAACAAGCACAGACCTGGGGCACAAAAAGATTTACATGTTGTTGCCGGAGGGCATGCTGGAATTGGGTGCTCCTTTGTCGGCGGAAGAGAAAGAAGAGCAGCAAAGAAAGAATAAAAAACTTTCATCCTGAGCGGTGTGGCGGCTTAGCGAAGTAAATTTAAGGGTTCCGCGATGAAGATCGACATCTTAACGATCTTTCCTGATTTTTTTCGCGGCCCTCTGGATTACGGCATCGTTCGCCGAGCTCGAGAAGCTGGGCTGGCAGAGATTCAGATTCACGACTTGCGTGCGTTCGCGCACGACCGGCACCGGACGGTGGATGATCGTCCGTTCGGCGGCGGCGAAGGCATGGTTCTGAAGCCGGAACCAATCTTCGAGTGCATTGAGGGTTTGAAGATCCAAGATCGAGCCGGACGACTCGCTGACGGATCGAAGCAAAGCGTGGTTCTGCTGTCAGCACAAGGCCGGCCTTTCGACCAGCGGCTGGCGGGAGAGATCGCAGCCCTGGACCGGCTGGTCCTGATTTGCGGCCGCTACGAAGGTGTGGACGAACGGGTAGGGCAGCATCTGGCTGATCGTGAACTTTCGATCGGCGACTACGTTCTGAGTGGTGGGGAGTTAGGGGCGGCGGTGATTCTGGATGCGGTTACGCGCTTGATTCCCGGCGCAGTGGGAAACGAGGCGTCGACCCGGCAGGAATCGTTCACGACTGCGCCGAATGTGGAAGTAAACGGAATGGATTCGACGTGCGCGTCGGGTGGGTTGCTGGACTATCCGCATTACACCCGGCCGGCAGATTTTCGCGGATTGCAGGTACCTGAAGTCCTGGTTTCGGGCAATCACGAAGAAATACGCCGCTGGCGCCGGCGCACTGCTTTAGAGAAAACGCTGCGCAACCGTCCTGACCTGTTGCAAGGTGCGGCGCTCGGCGACGAAGATAAAAAAGTACTGGCCCATCTTCAGGGCAACTCGAACTGACCAAACTTACGATTTCGTGCCACTGGGAGAAAAGATTGTGACTAACCTGATAATTGAAAAACTTCTGGCCAAGACCAAGCGCACCGACCTCCCTGCATTCGTACCGGGGGACAGCATTCGCGTCCACGTAAAGATCAAGGAAGGCGACAAGGAACGCCTGCAGGCATTTGAGGGCGTTGTGATCGCCCGCAGCCGTGGGCCACAGGCCAGCTTCACCGTCCGCAAGATCAGCTTCGGACACGGGGTAGAGCGCATCTTCCCGCTGCATTCAAAAGTGGTCGACCGGGTGGAACTGCTGCGCTCTTCCAAGGTTCGCCGTGCCAAGCTTTACTACCTGCGAGGTTTGAAGGGCAAGGCAGCTCGGCTGAAAGATGTAGATCGCGAAAAGGTTGTAGCCGAAGCAGCGACCACCTAAATTATGTGGCCGCGAGCGCCTCGCTGGTGTGGCAGTGTGACCATCGCCGCACGGCCGGCGTACCGCAAGGGCGGGCACTCCGCTAATATTTTATCTGTGGGTTTTTAAATGCAGTGGGTTGACGCTGGCGCACGAGCGGGGCGCTCGCGCCCACATTTATTTGTGGATTTCGAAACGCAGTGTGTCTTCGAAGTGCTTTTCGGATAGCTTGCGAATCAGGAATCGCAGGATCTGGCGTTCGCCCTTGCGGATTTCCCGGAACTCGATTCCCAATCCTACCTCGGGCTCCGCGTGTTTGACCTGCCCTCTGAGGGTCAACGTCTGATCGTCCACATGGACGGTCAGATTCAATTCCGTACCCGCCGCCAATACCTTGTTGGTTTCGACCAGGCATCCGATCTCTGACATATTCTTCAGAACGACTTTGCCCTTGAAGTGCTTCGCACCCTTCTCCGCAACCTCCGCGGTTCCTTCAAGACTAAAGCGCTCCCGACGGCGACGGCGTTCGTGCGATGCGAAGGTGCGAGGCCGGTTTGAGTTTTCCTCCAGCAACGGTTCATAAACCTCAACCATGTCGCGCAGTTCGGCTTCCCACAAAATCTTGTCCGATTCCACGCACTGAAGACCGATCTGCCCCTGCAATTCCGAGGTGGGATCACCCACCCAGACCACCCGGCAAAATGCCTTGTTTCGGCCCCGCTCGATGGCGATGATTTCTCCCGCTTCCTTTACCGAACGCAGGCCAGTAACGCGCGCACCCTGCTCAGAAATATCGTAAGTGCAAGCCATCGCCAGGCAGGGTTTTTGAGCGTCGTCCCAGTAGGTAACACGAATGGGAAGCGCGACGTGCAGACGCTTTTTGTTGCGCTCCGGCGCTGATTTGGAGTTCTTTTCCGTCAAATGTAAGGCCACCGAGTGAAAACTTTTCTAAAAGAAACTAACAACCGGCACACTGGTGGTCAATTTACCCAGGTAACAGCACCGGATGATTACCACCGGGAGATTGAATCCACGGCAGTTCCGCACTTGCGAGGACACCTCGGGATATCGGGCGCGATGGACTTCGCTGCTTCTTACGTTAGTAAGACGGTAGGGGCGGTCCCGACGAAGCAGTCGCTTTTCCACATTGCAGCACACCCTGGGATTGCGCGAAGATGATCTTTCTTTCTCTGTGTCGCCAAAGAGCACATCTGCGCGCGGGAAACCGCTTTCTGCGGCCGCAGCCAAGCTGCGCCTGCTGAAGAGACTGCACTGCACACTGAAATTCGAGAAGCGAGTGTGGCAAGCGGGCGCGCGTTTCGTCGCCGGGGTTGACGAAGTAGGACGTGGCTCGCTGTTTGGACCGGTGGTGGCAGCCGCCGTTATCCTCGATCCGGCCTATCGCATACGAGGTTTGCGCGATTCGAAGTTATTGCCCGCGGAACGGCGGGAAATCCTGGCGGAGCGAATTCGCGAGCATTCGTTGGCCTGGGCGGTGGCGGCGGTGGATGCCGCTCGCATCGACCAGATCAACATCTATCAGGCTTCGCGCCTGGCAATGAGGGAAGCGGTTATAAGCCTTCATCCCGGGGCCGACCATTTGCTGGTCGATGCGTTGCGCCTCGACTCTCCGCTGCCTCAGCAACCCATCATTCACGGAGATGCGTTGTCGGCATCGATCGCAGCGGCATCGATTTTGGCAAAAGTGGCGCGCGACCGCATGATTGTCGAATGGGATCCGGTCTTCCCGGTATACGGACTGGCCTCGAATAAAGGCTACAGCACGCCTCGTCACCTCGCAGCGCTGCGCGAGCACGGACCTTCGCCACTACATCGCCAGTCGTTCGCACCGGTCTGGAATGCCCCGGTGCCGCAGGACGTGCTGGCAATCATTCTCGAAAACGAGGAGTTGGGTACCGCCGTCCTGCAGCCGTAGCCGGTTGCGAAATGTACAATCCCATCATGCGACGCATGATGGTAATCACCGCACATCCGGATGACGAAGCCAGCAGCTTCGGCGGAGCGCTGCTTCTGTATCGTGAGCGGGGCGTGGAAACTTGTGTGATTTGCCTCACCGCGGGGCAGGCGGCAAGCTATCGGGGAACAGCACGGACCGATCAGGAATTGATCGCACTGCGTCGCGCAGAATTCGCGGCGGCGTGCAGAATATTACAAGTCACCCGCGCAATCGTTCTGGATTACCCGGACGGCCAGCTTCACCGCCTGGAAATGCAGCGGGTGGTTGCCGACCTCACGCAACGCATTCGGGAATTTCGCCCAGATGTTCTGCTGACCTTCGATCCGGCGGGCGGAGTTACAGGACACACCGATCACAGTATGGCGTCGATCTTCGCGACGCTTGCCTTCCATTGGGCGGCGCGCAGCAATCGTTTTCAGGATCAGCTAAGCGGCCCGGTCCCGCCTCACCAGGTCCAGAAGCTGTACTACGCCACCGCTGACTTTTGTCTGCCCGGGCGCCAGCCGGTAAGTCTCCCGCCAGCGACCGCGACGATCGAGATTGAGGCTCACCTGGAGACAAAACTCGAAGCATTTCGAGCCCACACCACTCAACAACCGTTGTGGCCGGTATTCGAAGAGCATGTGAAAAAACGTGGCCCGCAGGAGTTGTTTCACCTGGCAGCAACCGAGAAGCCCGGAATCCTGGTGCAGGAAACCGATTTATTCGCTGGAATACCTGAAACAAACTCTTAACCGAATTTCTCTGCGATCTTCGGGGCCAACTTTGCGTCCTTTGCAGTAAAAAGCTTTCCTCGGCAGTTGCCTACGGCCGGATTCGTTACACTCGACCCTAAAAGCTCGTAACCGCAAAGTGCGCAAAGAACGCTAGAGTAAGGGCATGCTGGTCATTAGTGTGGCTTGATTATTTCAGTCAACAAGTCGGGCTTCGATTCGTCCCTCACCAGGTGCGGATATTTCTCTCCACCGTGATAATCAATCTTCAGCGTCTTGTAGTACTCCCCGTTTTGTACGAGCAGTTCGAGAGCTGCTGAGTTGTGCATATTTTGCCGCAATACGTCACGCAACACGTCGGCCGAGAATTTTTTTCCATTGACGGCGATCACCTGCATGCCGGGTCCGGCTCCGGCCAGGGCAGCGGGCATGCCTTCGACCGTGTCAGTAATCGATCCATCATCCTTGAGCCAAAGGCCGATCGAATAAGCCGCGTTCACCACGCCGTGGATGTCCTCATGGGCTCGAATCAGTGGGGAGCGGGTTTCGTCGTAAACCAACTTCCAACCACTTCCCTCGATGCCGCCCAAGGGAGCACCCGGCCCGTGATTGGTGAGGCGTTCCCTCCAGAATCCGCGCCAGTCATAGGGAGCAATCTGGTTCAGGGTGCTGACTATGTCGTCGAAGGTATAAGTCTTTACCTGCGGAGGGCCGCTGGGCGGTCCGTGAAAGGCCCGGCAAAAGTCGTCCAATGATTTCTGATCGTGAGTCTGCTGGCGAATGATTGTGTCTGCCCAAAGCCAATTGAGTTCATCTTCTTCGTAGTAGTCGAGAGACCGTCTCCACGATTCCCACTCCGAAGGCGCGCCCTGCATCGTCGGTACGCCGTCGGCGGTGTCCTGCAGATCGCGCCAGGCGCGTCCCGGCGTGTGATCCAGATTGGCAGCGGTATACGCGAGTGAGTCGCGGAATTCCTCCGGGGTTCGCTCTTGCATGCGTCCGGTCAGTATTTCTCCCAGGTATTGGGTCAGGCCCTCGTAGACCCAGAGCAGATCGGTCTGCATGGGCTTCTCGTAGTCGGGTGTGGCCAGGCCGACGGGGCGCCGGTACTTTCCGTTCCAGGAGTGCACGAATTCGTGAGAAAGCAATCCCGCACCGAGAAGACGTCGTTGCGCATCGACCATGGCACGTTCCCACAGCCGGCTGTCGTTGGACTCATGATGCTCGAGGCCGAAGTGGGCTACGTGGTCGCTCAAGCTGTACAGGAAATGGTAGTCGCGGTAGTGCTGGGCGCCGAATAGTACATTGGTTTGCGTCACCAGATTCTTGTAGTGTTCCCAGATTTCGGGGGGAGCGTCGAGCGCTGCTGAACTGTCGGCGGCGACATCCAATTCGACGGCCGGCGTTTTTCCCGGATTAAGCGGTACGACCTTGAGAAATTCTCCGGTGATGACGGGGCCATCGACCAGCATGGTCAGCGATACCGGAGCGAATTTGATTTCTTGTCCGGACTGCGAGGTCACCGCCAGAGAGGTGCCGAACTTCCACTGCGGCGGCAGACGCAGGCTGGCAGTGTAGGTCAGTTCGTCCGAAGTCCAACCTTCCGGATAAAGCAATACCGCGTTCCAGGGAATCACAGCCAAACGTTCGGTGGCGGTGGGTCCGCCGGTGTAAATCCCTTCGGCAGCGGCAGGGGAAATGAAATCCAGGGAAGCATCGACGCTCGAGACCCCGGCGGGAACCTCCACGTGGAACGTCCAGCCATCCAGAAGATCGCGGCGCCAGGTAAGAGTTTTTCCACTGGCAGTGAACTTCAGTCCGGCAAGATCCTGAATCGGACCAGTGGGTCCGTGTTCGCCCGGCAGCCACTTGGGATAGTAGAGAGTGAGGGTGCCGGGCTTGGCGGGAATGGTCATGCGGGCATGAAAGATCTTCCGCGGGGCCTCGGAGGCATCCACCGAAATACTGATTTGGGGAGCGGTAGCACCTGCGGCGAACAGGGGAGAGACGAATGTGACCAGCAAAAACAGATGGCGGAAGATCCTGTAGGAAAGATTGTTCAAGAAATGCACCCCTCGCGCTCGGGCGGAGCTGTTTTAGGACAGATGAATATATCAGCCTCCTGAGCGCGTGTGTGGGCGAGGGCGCCGGCACCTGGTTGGTCTTATATCCAAATGTGAAGTGCTGATTTATGATTTCCGCTGTGCCTAACCATGCTCACCGCGGCCGCTTTATCACCTTCGAAGGGCTCGACGGTTGCGGCAAGAGCACTCAATTGGAAAAGCTGGCCACCGTACTGAGGGCCCAAGGCTCGGCGGTGGTGGTCACCCGCGAGCCCGGGGGAACCGCGACCGGAGAAAAGATCCGGCGCTTGCTGCTCGATACCTCTACCGCGGGGCTCTCGCCCATGGCCGAACTCGCCCTGATGTTTGCCTCGCGCGCACAGCACATTGCTGAAGTAATCCAGCCGGGCTTGGCCGACGGCAGCATCGTACTCTGCGATCGTTTTACTGATTCCACTGAAGCCTATCAGGGCGGCGGCCGGAAGCTGGGCAGCGAGGCGGTCCTGGCACTCCATCGCATCCTCTGTGGAGGATTACAACCGGATCTCACCATCCTGATGGATTCCGACGTGACCGCAAGCGTTGAACGCGCCCGCCGCCGCAACAAAGCGGATTCAGAAAAAAACGGCCGAGGCAAGCATAACGAGAATCGTTTTGAGCAGGAGAGTCGTGCCTTTTTCGGTAGAGTTCGCACTGCGTATCTGGCGATCGCTGCTCGCGAACCGCAGAGAGTGGTGTTGGTGGATGCACGCGGTCCGGCGGCTCAAACCCACGCGCGGATTGTGGAAATTGTCAGAAGAAAAATTAAGTTAGCGGCGAGAACGGCATGAATCTTCCATGAGGCACTGAGAAAATTATTGCATTCTTTTGAGTAAAAGAAGAGCCGGGTGTGTCTCCGAGGTTGTCCTCCGCAAAGTGCTATCGTGAATCAGATTGGGTTCGCAGTTTTATGGTTCTCTGTGCCTCCGTGGCTCCGTGGTAAATATGGCTTTCACTGATTTCCAAGGCAACTCCGACGTTATCCAGCGCCTGCGCGAGATGCTGGCACGCGATCACTTTCCCCAGGCGGTGGTATTGGCAGGTCCATCCGGCTCAGGGAAGTACACGCTTGCGCTGATGCTGGCCAAGGCACTCAATTGTCTTACGCCGACAATCACTGACGGCTTGCCCGACTTCTGCGGCAAGTGTTCGAACTGCGTTCGCATAGCACAGTCGGAGGATCTTGATGCGCGCTTTGCGGAGGCAATCGAAGTCCGTGAAAATTTGCGCGAGACCGACAAGAAAGAAACGCGGCTGTTCGTTCAAACCCATCCTGATGTGCTGGTCATCCCGCCCGATCCGCCGCAGATGATGATCAAGGTCGACCAGGTGCGGCGGGTGATCGAAACCATCTACTATCGGCCGGGCGAGGCCCGGGAGCGCATCTATATCTTCACCGAGTCCTCCTTTATGAAGGAGGCGGCCAACTCGCTGTTGAAGGTATTGGAGGAGCCGCCGGAATTTGCGACGATCTTTTTGCTGACCGAAAACCCGGGCGAGTTGCTGCCGACTATCCGATCCCGCGCGATGATCATCACGCTGGCAGCCCTGCCGGCGGACGAAATTGAAAACGATCTGGCCAAGCATCGTCCAGAGTGGACACCCAAGCAGCGCGCATTGGCGGCTCGACTGGCAAATGGAGCCATCGGGGCGGCGCGCAGTTTTGATCTCGCTGGCTACACTGCAGCCCGAACCCAGGCCTTGACGATCCTCAACACCGCCCTGCGCGGCACCGAACATTCCGAACTCTTCAAAATGACGGAAACTTACCGCGCCGGCGCCGATGGACGTCACAAGCTGGAAAAACTGCTACGCACGCTCTACAGCCTGCTCCAAGATTTGACTTTTCTCAACTCAGGCACGCCGGAACTGGTCCGCAATACCGACATACAGGGCGAGTTGAAAAAATTGTCCGAAACCACTGACTTCGAGTGGATCGCTTTCGCTGCGGACCGCCTTAATGACGTGGAACGGGGAATGCGACGTAACCTGTTGCGCTCTCTGTCGCTGGATGCGTTTGCGACGGCTCTGGAAAAAACCGCCTAGCGCGTTGTTAGCGCCAGGACATCAGTAGCTCCGGCATCCTGCTGGTTTGGTGGGACGGGGGGGCGCCCCCTTCGCGACAGCCGGCGGGACGCCGGCGCTACGGATTCCGTCATGCTAAGTGCTTTTACCCCCACGACTTGAGCATTGTCAGATCAGTCGTGGCTGTGCTACGTTATCAACAATTCACGCCTTCACCCACATCACAGCAGCGTGTGTGTTGTGGCCCGCAAAAAGCGTGTCTAACGGGTGGCGCCATGAAAGACGCAGTAGATTCACTTCCAGCCGATCGTTCTGCGGAAGCAGAGGGCTTTGCCAATCGCAAGCTGATTCGTCCTTCGCTGAACCGGGCCGATCACAGTCATCCGCAGGCACCCATGGGCGAGCATAGAGAGCGTACGGAACGGCCGGATCGTCCTGAACGCGGAGATCGACCCAGCGGAGGCAGAAAAACCGCCCCTCCCGAACAAACCAACGCGGAGAACTTTTACTACCAGAAGCAGATGCAGTCAAAGACGCCGATGGTGATCGTGCTTCGAGACGGCGAAGAAATTCGCGGCATGATCGAGTGGTACGACAAGAGCTGCATCAAGGTCGGCCGCAACGGCCAGACCAATCTGCTGATCTACAAGCCTGCCATCAAGTACATGTTTAAAGAGGGCGAGAACAAGAAATAGACGTCGGGCGTCAGACTTCGGACATCGGCGTATCCGCGCCGTTTTCTTTCGGCACTTTCCATCGCCTAATTACAGATTGAAAGTTAAACTTCGAATCCCAGTCTAGGTCAGATGTCCGACGCCCGAGGTCTGACGCCCAAGGTCCGACGTCAGAGCTTCGGCAGCACAATTCCCTTTTGCGACTGGTACTTGCCTTTGCGGTCGGCGTAGCTCACTTCGCAAACCTCATCGCCGGTGAAGAAGAGAATCTGGCATAGTCCTTCGTTGGCGTAGATTTTTGCCGGCAGAGGAGTGGTGTTGGAAATCTCCAGTGTCACAAAGCCTTCCCACTCCGGCTCGAACGGGGTGACGTTAACGATGATTCCGCAGCGGGCATAAGTCGACTTGCCGACGCAGACGGTCAGCACTTCGCGGGGAATTTTGAAGTATTCGACCGAACGTGCCAGGGCAAACGAATTGGGTGGGACGATGGCACAATCGGAACTTACAGTTACGAACGATCGTTCATCAAAATTCTTGGGGTCGACCACGGTGCTGTTAACGTTGGTAAAAATCTTGAACTCGTCGGCTACGCGCAAGTCGTAGCCATACGAAGATAATCCGTACGAGATCACGCCCTCCCGCACCTGCTTCTCGGAAAATGGGTTGATCATGTCCTTCTCTATCGCCATCTTGCGAATCCAGCGGTCGCTCTTGAGCATGCAACTCCTTGAAATCAGGGGTTAGTCGTCTGTTTTCGATCGTCAGAAAAAATTTCCCGATTCAGAAGATTTGGCATTTCCCGAAAGCTGACGATCGAAGACTGACGGCTAGAGTACGACTGTGAGTCTACGGGAGACTAGCCGCCGTTGACAATCTCGCATATGTCCCTTAGCATCAATGACTTGGTAGGTTATTCTCAGCCCGACGACGGGAGCCGCCAGTGATCAAGCTCGACATTATCAACGAAGTCGTGAATAAAACCGGCATCACCAAGACAAAAGCCGAGTTGGCAGTTGAAACCGTATTCGAGAGCATGCGGCGCTCGCTCACCAAGGGCGATCGCATTGAATTGCGGGGCTTTGGAGTGTTCAACGTTCGGCCGCGCAAGACCGGCATTGGACGCAACCCGCGCACCGGCGCCGAAGTTTCGATACCACCCGGCAAAGCGGTTCGATTCAAGCCCGGCAAAGAATTGCAGTCGATCGACTGATCTGCCGGTTCCTGATCTCGTCCCGGCCCGCGCGGTTGCGCCATACCGGACCACTTTGACCTTCGTTTCCACGCAACCTCGCGGTTCAGATTTTCATGTCCAGCCTCGATCCCTCGTTTCCCGCTCCTCCGCCTGAGTATCTGCCGGCCGAAGTGTATTTTGTGCGGCCCCCCAAGCCTCGATACTGGCTGCACATTCTCCTGTTCGCGGCGACCATTTTCACCACGCTGGTGGTGGGCGCGAAAATGGAGTTTGATTTCCTGAACAACCTGCCGCCATTCGTTCACGGTGACGAGACTTTGCCTCTGTTTCCCGTGGGCTGGGCACTGCATGAACCTTCACGCTTGCTGCTCGGAATTCCCTTCTCGGCGACGCTGCTGCTGATTCTTCTGGCCCACGAGATGGGACATTATCTTTATTGCCGCTACTACGGCGTTTACGCTACGCTTCCCTTCTTCATCCCCGCGCCTACTCTGATCGGGACTCTTGGTGCGGTAATACGCATCCGCTCCCCGATACGATCGCGCTGCGCCTTGTTTGATATCGGCATCGCCGGGCCAATCGCAGGTTTTGCAGTGGCGCTGGTCGTGCTCGTGATTGCGATGACCCATTCCCGTGTGATGCCTGGTGTAATGGCAAATTCGGATGTCGAAATGGGGTACCCGCTGATCTTCCGTTTACTGTGGACCGTACTGCCGCTGGCTGACGTGCACGGAGGATCATCGGGCTTGCAGGATATTTATTTTCACCCCACCGCGATTGCGGCCTGGGTTGGGATGTTCGCCACCGCATTGAATCTTTTACCCGGTGGACAACTGGATGGCGGACACATCGTGTTCGCACTTAATCCGCGAGCTCATCGAACGGTTTCAAGGTTGACGATTCTGGCGTTGATTCCAATGGCGTTTTATTTCTGGGCTGGCTGGCTGCTCTGGGCAATCCTTCTTCGCATAAGCGGTATGCGGCATCCCATGGTGGAGGAATGGCCAGGAGTGACGCCGGGCCGTCGTGCACTTGCTGTTTTGGCTTTGGGGATGATGGTTGTGACCTTGACGCCGGCGCCTTTCGCGCACAGTTCCCTGCGTCAGGTTGTGCATGCAATACGCGGGCAATAGATTTCGTAGCGCCGGCGTCTGGCTGCAGTGCGGGCATCCCGCCCGCACCATCGGGCTGGCAGGATGCCAGCGCTACTTTAATCTTCTACTACTCGTGCCGTCATCTCCACCGACGGTTCGCCACCCGCAACTTCCTGGGCAACAATCAAGCGGCGAGCTTCCACCCGAATCTTCGGTAAGTGAAAGAAGAATACAAAGGCGGCGGCAATGCAGGCCACTGCGCCGACTGAAACCGTAAACGTCGCGCCCAGGTGTTCGGCCAGAGCGCCGGAAAAGAGCGAACCGAAGGGAGCCATCCCCATGAACATCATGGTGTACATGGCCATCACGCGACCGCGCAGCTGGTCGGGCACCATGGCTTGAATCAGCGTATTCGACGCCGCCATTTGCAGCATCATGCAAAATCCCACAGGAAATAGCAGAACCACCGACAACCAGAAATGACGCGACAGGGAAAATAAAACCAGGCTCAGACCGAAGCCGCCACACGAAAACGCGATCCAGCGACCCAGTCCCAGCACGCCCGTGCGTGTAGCCAGGGTGAGCGCGCCGAAAAGTGCGCCAACCCCAGTGGCGCCCATCAGAATTCCCAGGCCGCGAGCTCCGCCGTGCAATATCTGGTCGGCAAACACTGGCATGAGGACGGTATAAGGCATAGCCACCAGGCTCACCAATCCCAACAAAAGCAGCAGTGCCCAGATCGGTCCTGTGTGGCGAACGAAACGGTAGCCTTCGATCAGGTGAGCCAGGGCGGGCCCGTGGGCGGCCAGCTGCGCAGGCCGCGATACACGCATCATCCATAGACCCGCGATCACCGCAACGTAGCTGATACCGTTTGCGAAAAAACACCAGCCTTCACCGATCTTTGCCACCAGTATCCCAGCCACCGCCGGTCCAATGATGCGCGCGCCGTTGAACATGGATGAATTCAAGGCAATGGCGTTCATCAAATCTTCCTTACCCACCATGTCCACCAGAAAAGATTGCCGAGCGGGAATATCAAAGGCGTTCACGATTCCCAGCAACACGGCAAGCACGAAGATGTGCCACACGTGGATGAGATTAGTCAGAGTGAGGATGGCGAGTATCAGCGCCAGGATCATCGAAGCGATTTGAGTGCCGATCACAATCCGCTGGCGATTGAACCGATCCGCGACGATGCCGCCTAGCGGCGCCACCAGGAACACCGGGATCTGGCTGGCGAAGCCGGCCGCGCCTAACAGCAGCGCAGACCCGGTCAGGCGATAGACCAGCCATGACTCTGCAATGTTTTGCATCCAGCTGCCGGTCACGGAGATAAGTTGTCCGCTGAAAAAGAGCTGGAAGTTGCGGTGGCGCAAGGCACGCAGGGTAACCGGTAACCAGTCTGTTTTCTCCGCCATGGGTCGGTCGTTCACGGGAAATCAGCCGTTGGATTCGGGGAAAAGGATTGAGAAGTTCGTTTTTGAAGGGTTTGTTTTCGTATCGTTGACGACGATTCTGAGACTGCTTTCCGCTTTCGACAACGGGCGGCGAAAATATCGTAAGCGCAAAAAGTTCCAGCTTTCGCGTTGTCCAGTCCTAAGGTAGAGTAGTCGGTGTTCGACGTCGGGCTGTCCGGGGGTTTCCGGCATGTTGGCTAGTATAAAGGCTGAGCCAACGCTGACTCTGGAATTCCGCGGTCCGTTCCGGAAACTCCTGCAACGCGTCTCCAACAGTCCAGCCACATGATGACAAGTCGAATCTCGGAGAAATCATGAGCACTGATCAAACTAATTTTGAGCGTCGAGCTTCGCAACGCTTTGAATTTCAGCTGCCCATTGCGGTGCGCTTAACGGGTACCGATAACCAGGGATGCGGCTTCACCCAGGACCTGAGTGGACGCGGAGCGTTCTTCTACACCGACTTTAAGGTTGCCGAGGGCGATGCCGTGGAGTTGACCTTCGTCATGCCCTCAGAGATCACGCTGACCGAAAACATGCGGGTGCGTTGTAGCGGCCGGGTCACGCGGGTTCAGGCAATCGAGAGCAAGTACGGAGTGGCGGTCCATCTCGAAGGCTACGAGTACTTGTCCGAAAGTGATAATGCGGCTCATGCTTCCGCGAGTTTCCCTAAGGTGACGCCAGCGCAGAATAGCCCGCAAAAGGGCTCCCCAGTTTCGGCGTCTCCCATTGTCGTGGAAGGATAAATTTAAGAATGAAAAATTTCGCAGCGTGTATATTCAGGGCAAAAGGGCGACTGGGTGCGGTTTTCCACGTCTTCGCGCCTTCCCAATTCTACGTTTTTTGCATAAGATAGGTTAGCGGACGGAGAAGACGGTTTGTGTTCCTCCTTGCTGTAATTATCCCCCAGAGATTTTTGAGCACTTGCTGCACGTGTCTGTCCGCTTTGATTGTGATTTTTTGGCAGCGAACCGAGTTACGTAAGTCACTTGGCGTAGCCCTTATAGCTCAATAACATACTGACTGTATAAAAAGAGTGAAGCCATGCAGGGTGTTGCTGTAACTCTTCTGACTGAGGACAGGGAACGGCTCTCGGTGCTCCAACATCGGTTGGAGGGGACCGGCATGGGGCGCAACGTCTTCAGCCACGTCGGCTTTCCCACGAGTCCCACCGATCCGATTCTTCGGCAACTGCAAGATGTCCAGTCAGAAGTGGTCATCGTTGATATCGACTCGCAGAGTGCCCAGCGCGCCGTCGCCGCCATCGAGCTGATCAACTCGAATACCACTGACATTGCTATTTTTGCTTCCGGCGAAATGAACCAACCGACCACGATCGTGGCTGCAATGCGGGCCGGGGCTGGCGAATTTCTGGAACGCAACGCTTCCTCCGAGGCTCTGATCGAGGCGTTGACCCGCTTCGCGGCCTCCCGCGGTAAAGGCCGGGCGGCTTCCGGCCGGGCTCGAATCTTTACCGTAATGAATTCCAAAGGCGGAGCGGGCGCGACTACCGTTGCCGTCAACACCGCCATCGCTCTGCAGGAAACGCAGGGCGGAGTTTTGCTGGTTGATTTCGCTCCGTTGGGGCATTGCGCTCTGCATCTCAACGTTCGCCCTACGTTCGGGGTAGTGGACGCGCTGCAAAATCTTCACCGCCTCGATGCTTCTCTGCTCGAAGGTTTAATGACCCAGTGCAAGGGCGGATTGCAGTTGCTGGCAGGTCCGCAACTGCCGCAAGGTTTGGCACCAACAGCGGCAGAGCTCGCCCGGTTATTTGATTTACTGGTGGCGCACTTCCGCTACGTAGTCGTGGATTGCTCCGGACGTATGGACCAGACCGCACGCTTGTTGTGCGATCACTCCAACGCGGTTCTGCTGGTCGCGCAGGCGGACGTCGTTTCGCTGTGGAGCGCCAGCCGGATTCGCGCTTTCATGGAAGAGGGTGGCGCCCGCGACCGGGTGCGAATCGTTCTCAATCGCTACAAGAAGATTCCCGGCTTCAGCGATCAGGATGTAGAGAAAGCCACAAACTCCAAGCTGCTGTGGAAGGTTCCCAACAACTACCAGTCGATTGCGCCTTCGATCGATAAGGGATCTCCGGTTGCCTTTCAGGAAAACACGGACATCGGGCGTTCTTTCCGTTCACTGGCGGCGGCGCTGGCCCAGGCTTCGCCGACCACCGAAGGCTCGCTTGACTTATCCTATCGGGACGAGAAAAGCGACTCCTCTAAGAAGTCCGCCGGCAGGTTGTTGATTTCGCCTCTACGCGCCGGCCAATAAGCCCGCAAAAACTTAACTACGAAGGACAGGAAGTACCACGAAGGCTTCGATTTCGGGATTTCCTCGTGTACCTTCGGGCCCTTCGTGGTTCGTGCTTTCCCTTGAACCATCACTGTTCGTTTCCACCAACTTTAAAAATGTAGAGTGAGTGATCGAGAATTGCGACCGGCTTTTGTTGCAGCAGCCAGCGGTATTTTTCCGGATCGGGCAGGTACTGCCCTGAAAGATTGGTGGCACTCACAACCACTGTGCCGGAAATATTTTTGTTCCCATCGAAAGCGGAGGCTTGAATTCCATACTCCTTCGGATCGACGCTGCCGAAATACGATAACGCAATGTGCTCATCAGGATGTTCGTCTTGATACTCCTTCAGAGCCAGCAATCCTTGTCCCCAATCGAGATTGCTGTCGGTCAGAAGACGATAGCTGTTCGACGGGCGTACAAAGGGCGTGAAGTACGAGAGGTATCCGGGAGCAAAGCGTAACGCGTCGGCGGTGTTAAGCAATGCGAGAACGATGAGCAGCAACTTGGCAAATCTTCTAATTGCCCCCCACTCCCAGACCGCCGCCGCGAACAGAATAGCGAACGGATATAGAGGCAAAACGTGACGCTCCCCAAGATTGAAGTGGGCGAAAATCGCCATCGCCATGTAGAGCGCTGGGAATGAAGCCATAATCCAGAGATCCCGCGGCGCCGGAATTTCTCTGGCAATTCTTCTCGCCGCCAGTGCCAATCCGATCAAGGCCAAAACCAACACCGTGGTCGGCCACTTCAACAGAACTGCGATCGGATAATAAAGTTTCCACCCGCCATGACTGGACACCTGGCCCAGAAAGAATGCGGGTTGGCCCTGCCGGTTATGGCGAACCAGTTCGCGAAATCCTTCGACGTATTCTCCCGCGGGAACGAGCACGCTGTAGTTTCTTCCATGCGCCGGCTTGACGATGGGGGCACTCCAGTTGGGAAAAGTAGCGGTCAGGGTACCGTCCCGCACAGTGAGACGTGAGACGTGAAAGAAGTATCCTGCCCAGACAATCAAGAATGTCAGCACTAGAACGGTTGCGGTTTTCTGCAAGCCGAGCCGGATTCTGTGGGGAGTCTGCTTGATTGAAACCACTGCGACCATCCAGAGCAACCCGAGTACGAACATAGGAGCAGTCGAAAACTTGGCGAGCAGCATCAGGCCCGACGACAATGCGAGGCCTACTGTGTTCTTCCAGCCGGGATCACGCCGCCAGCACGCCAAAGCCCAAGCCGTGGCAAAAATCAACAAGGTGGCAGCGCCGTCCGTGGTGGCGATCGAAAAATGGGCGACCATCGACGGCGAAAACACAAACAGTGCCAAGGCAAAATTCGCAGCCACCCGGGAGAACAGGCGATCCGCGACCCGCCAGACCAGCCCGGCCAATAAAAAACCGAGCAGCACGTTCATGGCCCGCGCCCGCCACGCCAGCGATATCGGATCCGGAGTAATACGACTAACGCGAAAAGATTCCGGCAGCTTTTCTATATCGACCTGCCATTTCTGATCGAGCAGCGGCAGCGCGCACCACAACCGGGCCAACGGAGGATGGTCGTTATATTGTTCGAAGCGGCCGTTGCGCCAGGCGTCCAGTCCTTCGGCGATATGTACAGGTTCGTCGTAGGTGAGAGATTGAGTCCGGATAAACCACGTACATTGCGCGATGTAGAGAACGACAAGAAGCACGGGCAGCAGCCACTGCATTCTCACGGGTCTGGAGTTTATTGGCGCCTCAGTTGAAGCCGTCGTTACGGGGTGCGAGCGGGTCATCTTCGATCCCGCTGCATGCGCGGGAGTTCACTTTACGTCAGCCTGCTCGAAAGTTCCAACATCAGCGACTGCTAGACTGGACCCGCGAAACATGTTGAGCACGGAACAGGTCGAGAAGCCTTCCGCCGATCTCTTGAACGTCGGCTCGTTTCTGGTGGTGGGTCTGGCTTCGGGAATCGCAACAGGTCTGTTTGAAGGATTTGGACTTCTGTTTTTCCAGAGACTTAATTGGGCGCGCTGGGGTCCGATGATTCACGTTTCCGCTGAGATCATCTGGATTTCCCCAATTGTCGACGCACTTCTTTTTCTGTTGGCGGCGCTGTTGTGCGGCGCTGCTTTCCGGCTCGCCCCTCGCCTTCCGGTTGTCCAGATGTTCGCATTCCTGCTGACATTTTTGAGCGTCTATGACTGGCTCACCCTGACTGGGCGGCTTTACCATCGGGCCTGTCTTTTGCTGGCATTGGGTGTGGCCGCTGCTCTTGCCCGTTGGTGTAAACGACAGGACAGAACTTACCTCCAGTTCTGGAAGTCGAGCGCTCTCTGGATATTTGCCGCGTGGATGCTGGCCTTTGCTTTAATTCAAGGCGGCGGTTGGTGGCGGGAGCAAAGGGCGGTCGGCGAGCTACCTGCAGCGGCGCCAGGCGCTGCGAACATTCTTATCGTTGTGGTGGACACCCTGCGTGCCGACCATCTTTCTGCTTACGGATATTCCCGGCCGACCAGTCCAACGTTTGACCGCCTGGCGCAGGAGGGTACTTTATTTGATAACGCGATTTCGACGACATCATGGAGCCTGCCTTCGCACGTTTCGCTGCTGACGGGTCGCTACCAGTTCCAACACGGAATTGAGAACGTCCGTCCCGCACCCTGGCTGGGATGGGGGCGCGAGAGTCTGGGCGGCTTTCCCACGCTGGGCGAGACATTGCAACAAAAGGGATATCGCACTGGAGCTTTTTCGGCGAACCGAACTTACTTCACCACCAGCCTCGGCTTTGGCCGCGGCTTCCAGCATTTCGAAGATTACTTTCACTCTCCCGCGGACATGTTTGTGCGCACGCTTTATGGTAGAGAGTTCGCGAGAATCTATCTGAACCGTACCGACAAGAGCAAGGTCAAGCGAGCGCTGCGTTTCCTGGGAATGAATTCTATGCTGGACAAAGATTCGGAGGGTTCGGGAAATTACGGGGGCGCTCAGGGAGTTCGCAAACGCGCTGACGTGGTTAACAATGAAGTGTTCCGCTGGATCGACAAAGAAAACTCACCCGAAAGAATTGCCGGTCAAAGCGCGCGCCGTCCCTTTTTTGCATTTCTGAATTACTTCGACGTGCACTATCCCTACGGCGGGCCGCCGACATACCCAAAACCGGCGTGGGATAGCGGGGTGCGGATCGATGAATACGACGCCAGCGTCAAGTACGCCGATGAGGCTCTTGGACGCCTCATGCAAGGGCTCGACCAGCGGGGACTTTTGCAGAAGACCCTGGTGATCATCACCTCAGATCACGGCGAATCTTTGGGGCAGCATGGGCTGACTTATCACGGGCAGGCGCTTTATCGCGAGCTGATTCACGTCCCGCTGCTGATCTGGTATCCCGGCCACGTGAATGCGGGAGGAAAGATAGCGACGCCGGTGACAAACGCCGCGATTCCCGCAACGATTCTCGAACTGCTGGGTGCGGATAGGCAAAACAACTTCCCGGCGTCTTCCTTAGTCGGGTTGATGCATGCAGGTGGCCTTCAGCGTTGGCCCAACCCGTTATCCGAACTGGCGCGCAACGATATTGCAGACAAAGAAGACAGAGCTGCCGCGAAAGTTGTGCCAACCGCGATCACCGGCTCTATGAAATCTTTGTTCACGCCGCAATGGCAATTTATCACCCACGACAATATGGGCGACCAGCTATATGACTGGGTTCGCGATCCGGCCGAGTCTGACAATCTCATTCATACACCGGAGACGCGGGCAGCGTCCGATCATTTGAGGATGGAATTAGGAAATGTAACCGGAGCGAAGAAGTAGAGAGGTCGGCCGCCCAACATTGAAAAGCGTCTCTTTAACGTTTGACGCAATAAATTCCCGCCCCGCGGATACCTGCTATACTTCCCCCGCATTTGACTGTTCAACTGCTCCGGCTGTAAGACGGCCAACCAGCCCCTGCTTTTCCGCCGAAGTCAGCACTCTCAGATAGCTCACTTAGAGGCGACTTGCTTGAAGAATATTTTCGTTGGGAACCTTGACTTCAATACGTCCGAGGAAGAACTGCGACAGATGTTCGAGGCGCACGGACAGGTTGACCGCGTCAGCATCATGACCGATCGCGACACCGGCCGCTCTCGCGGCTTTGGTTTCGTGGAGATGACGAACGGGGAAGAGGGAGACAAAGCGATCGCCGCCCTGAACGGAACTCAGGTAGGTGGCCGCACCCTGAACGTCAACGAAGCCCGTCCCAAGGTGGAGCGCGGCGGCGGCGGTGGTGGTGGCGGTGGCGGCAGGGATCGCGGCGGTCGCGGCGGTGGTGGCGGCGGTGGCCGCAATCGTTACTAGTTGCGGACGCTGATCAGGCGTCGCCAAGTTTATAGCGTCAAAACTGTATCGCCCGATTTGTGCGTAAAGACCGAGCTGTGCGTCGACGCCGAGAATTGCTCCGATTGATGGTCACTCCCCCGGGATGTAAACTGTAAGCGCGCGCCCGTAGCTCAGATGGATAGAGCGATTGCCTCCGGAGCAATAGGTCGGGAGTTCGAATCTCTCCGGGCGCACCAGATTTCAATTATTTGCAATCTGTCCCTGGATTGACTGGCTCGGCTGTACGGGTAAGTGTTCTCGTCAAATCCTATTGGGTCAACTTTTTCGTCTCGGGTATCGGCAATCGAGGCAAAGCCGGCAGGGCGACATCATCCGAATGGTTGGACATTTCGCTTCGAAATACTGATATCGCTCCATCCAGCATTCGGGCAAGGGTCCTTTGTGAAACCGAGCGCAGGATGGACGGACATCCTGCTTCTTCGAAGCTGAATCTGTTCACTATTGGCTAACCTTTCATTTGGTGTTCCCGGTGCGACTGCGCAGTTGCACGGCGCCTACAACGTCATCCCCGAAAAAATCGATTCGCACGGTATCCTCAAACCGATCAAGAGCCATCTGGAACAACTCACGCCTTTAAAACCGCAATGCGGAAAGTTTTGGAACCCATATTCGCTCGAGGCGGGTGAGAAAAAGCCCGAGAAACCCTTCTTGCCTCCTATTTTCCAACAACGAGAATCTCGAATTGCCCGTTTTCGGCGGTGGATAGAAACAACTGATGTGTTTTGGAATCGAACGCCATGGTCTTCGCTTTAGGCACGGTCTTGACAGTTTCAACAACAGAATATTTGTCCACTGTGTCCTGGCGAACGACTGTGATCGTACCCTCGCCGTTTGAATTGAAAACGAGACGCGATTCAGGATCGAATGCCGTGGCGTCCACATGGTCGCCGATCGGGATCGTGGCAATGACTTTTCCTGACTCTGCGTCCACTACTGCCATCACCTTGCTGCGGCAACCAATGAAAAGCCGCCGGTTCGGACGATCCATCGCGATACTCGAGGGGGCATCGCAGGGGACAAGAGGCCAACGTTGCTCGACCGCAAGCGTTCGGGAATTAATTTTCACGAGTTGGCTTTTGTCTTCCAGGTTATTAAAAATGTATCCCTTGCCGTCGGCCACCGCGAACTCAGGTCCGCCGCCCAGATCAATCGTGCCTGCCACCTTACCGTCCGCTGCGGAGATAACAGTGGCGCTATCGCTTCCCCCGTTAAAGGCAAAGACCTGAGAGGTAGCCGGGTCATAAATGATTCCATCCGGCTTCTTGCCTGTCGGTACCTCGCCGATCGTCTTAAGCGTCTTCAAGTCAAAAACGGTGACAGTGGACGTCTGCCCATTGCTGACGAAGCCGCGGCCGAGTTCCGGCGCTAGCGCAATACCGTGGACCCCAAGAGTGTTGGGTATTTTTCCGACAATCGCGCCCGAATCCACGTCCAGCACCTCGACCTCAGTTCCATGAGAGACGTAGAGTCGACGGGCTGCTTCATCGACGATGAGGTAATCCCATCCACCTTGTCCTTCGACAGGAATCCTTTTGATGATGTGAAACGCCCCTTCACCAAAGGCGAGGACTGTAAACAGAAGCACACAGAATGCAAGAAAGCTCAGGCTTGCTTTGGAGATGGCATACCGGTCGGATGTCATGTGTCCTTTCACTAGCAGAACGCTGCGATCAGTGGCAAAGTCCAGTTCCAGAATCTGTGAAGGTCTTACCCTCTTCGGGCACGAACTCCCAGTCGTAGCTGTTCGCATGAAGCGTAACTTTCAATACGCCAAATGTGTCGCCGTTGCGCACCTCACTATTGGGCTTGGCCGGACCGACGGCGCGGTGAGAATTTTTGCCTCCACTCCCGACTACAAATTCGCGAATACCGTGGACCGTGTCCAGTTTCCCATCGGGATCTTGAGGCGCGAACCGTTCGTAGTTGTGGTCATGCCCGTTGACGACAATGTCGGCTCCGGCGTGAAAGAGAATGTCCCACAAGGGTTTCATTTGCGGGGTGTTTCCGTGAGCACCGCCCGAACTGAACAGAGGCTTGTGAAAATATGCGAGGGTACAACCGGCAGGGCGTTGCGCTAAATCTTGTGCGAGCCACTTCCCTTGAGGAGATGCAGCATCGCAACCGCCGACCTCGTTGCACTCGCTGTTAAGAGCCAGGATGTGCCAGGCGCCGAGATCGTAGCTGTAATAGCCCTTGGTCGGATCTGCTGCCGCTGCTCCAAAGTAGCGGTTGTATCCCGAAGCGCCGTCGCTGTGGTATTCGTGATTTCCCGGAGCAGGTCGAGTTCTGTCCTTGAACCGGCCCCATGTAGGCTGGTAGCACTTGGCGAAGTCTTCATCCGAGCCATTCGGATAGGCAAGGTCGCCGGCAACAAACACCGTACCCGGTATCTTCTCAATCAATTTCGCGGTGGCGTATGCGCCGGCAAGATCATCGCAACTGGCAACGTCTCCAGCTCCAACCAGGACCGGGTCATCCGATTTAGTAAGAATTGCGGTAGATTGGGATTTCTGCGCATTCACGACCGCAGTGCCAACAAAGCCCAGAAATACGAAGACCAAAATAACGATGTGTGCGTTTGTGGTCACTTGGGCTAAGTGTAGCGAACGAAACTGAAAATCTCGTGAATCAGCAGCGCCTTGCCGAAATTAGAAGCGGAGGCGAAGCATGAACTGTATCTGCCGAGGCAGGCCGGTACCCGTATTCGGAGACGCGTCGTTGTCGTTGTTGTTGTTGAAGTTTACGGTTGAACTGACGATGCCGAAACTGCCTGGCACCTGCAAGCTCGTCCCGGCAACGGTAGGGTCGTAAACCAGAGTCAGATTACCCGGATCGCCAAGTTGCACGTGGTTGAAAATGTTGAAAGCTTGTACCCCAATCTCCATCGAGACCCGTTCGGTAAGTTTTGTTTCTTTGGTAAGGGCGAAGTCTATCTGCCAGGAGTTGATGGCCCGGATGAGGCCGTTGCTGGCATTCCCAAAGCGCGTGAAATTTCCATTTGCATCCACAGGTGGAGCCTGGAACGCTGCGGCGTTGATCAGCGGCATGCTATTGCGACCGTCTCCTGGCAGAGTGAGGGCCACGCCGGGAACAACGTCCGGCCGCTGATCGGTTACGTCATTGCCGTCGGGAAGCAAATACGTAAAGGGCAGACTGTCAAAATCTCCTCCGACGATGTTTCCTCCAAGGTCCATTTTTACGGTCAAGGGATGCCCTGTGTGCCACAGGCCAACACTACTCAAAGTCCAGCCCCCAACAACCTTGCCCAGCGGCCCGGAATCATTGAGGAAAGTTTTTCCGGGCCCGAACGGAAGTTCATAAACTGCGTTGACGGCAATATTGTGCCGAACATCGAAAACACTCGGCCCCTTATCGCATTCCAGGCAGCTTACATTCTCCGGTCCGCTGGATTCGCCACCTCCGACCGATCCGTCATTGATCGAATGCGACCAGGTGTAGCGCGATTGAAAGGATAGACCTTTGCCGAAACGGCGCTCCAATGAAAGGCCGAGCGCATGATATGTGCTGGAGCCTACGTCTCGCTTGATGTCGATGGAACCAAACGGATCAGGGTTGTTCGGATCGGGATAGAATTTATCGAGCGGCCGCACACAATCTCCGTCGGCCGAATTGAATGTGACGGGAATCGTACACAGGTTTTCTCCACCCCTGGAGAACAGCCGCACTCCACGGCTGCCAAGATACTGCGCGGAGAACAGAAATCCGGCAGGCAACTCGTGATCGATTGTCAGGCCCCAGGTTTGGACATATAAATCCCGCCGATCTTGCCGTTGAAGCGCGCGCGGATGAGACGCCTGTTTCTGAACCGTCACACTGGAAAGATCAGGGGTGGTCTGTTCAAAAGCAGGGCTTAGAGGAATAGATTGGTTCACCTTGACCCGGAAAGTATCGCTCTCGAGACCGGCGTTCAGATCATCGTTCTGGGCCGCGCCGTGATAGATGCCAAAGCCCGCGCGAACAACGGTTTTCCCGCGCAGTACGGAAGGTGCCCACGCAAAACTAATTCGAGGGTCGACGTTTTTGTAATTCGGCTCGTACAGCGACGGATCTTTCGGACAGGGTGCGGTGTTGACCGGACCTGCGCTCGCCGGCACCGGCAATGTATTGAATGAACCGGAGCCAAGACAGACTCCATGAAATTGATTTTGGTCGAACACCGTGGTCCGATTCGTTGCCTCGTGAGCGACCCCGTAATATTCCCAGCGAAGTCCGGCCGTCACCGTGAACGTCGGTGTGACCTTCCATTCATCCTGGAAGTAGGGCATGTAAAACGTGCGGCGCAACCCGTGACAGCACCATGGGGCGATGAAGGTGATGTTCGAGAGGGTCGCGGTTGTCATGTCAGTTTCGTCCGCGAAGCTGAGTACGTTGTCCTCAGTCTGCCCCTGATTGAGCCGGACTCGGCGAATCTCCAGCCCTGCCTTGAAGGCGTGGCGGCCGTGAGTCCAGGTCAAATTATCGACTACTCCGAATGTGGTGCCAATTTCGATGTCGGCAGTGTTGTCGTTCAGGCCGACAAAGTCGGCCGTGCTTACCGCAAAAGGAAGTGCGCTGGACTGAGGATTGTGGAAAGGCGAGCGATTGACGTAAACCTTGGTTTCATTCAGCAGATTCGGAGTGAACGTGTGTTGCAGTGCCACCAGATAGTTGGCCGGATGGTTGATAGTCTGGAGCTTATCGGGCGGTAGGCTGCTTCCGTTCGGAGCATCCACCAGGCTGATATCCCGCTGCGCACGTCCGTATAAAAGCGTGTTCTCGTTGAACTTGTGATCAATGCGAGCGAGCCACGTGTCCTCATGAATGGTTGTGGGCGTCGCGGCAGTGACCAGGTCGGCATTTGGATCGGCGGTACTCTGGAATGCCGCATCGGGATAGACAAATCGGGGGCTGCAGCCGTTAATCGTACCCACCGATGCACGCCAGGGGTACGCCTGCATGATCGTGCACATCTGCGGAGAGGTATTCAGCACTTGCTGCTGGAATCCAGACGCCAGAGGTCCCGAACCTAGGTCTCCACAACACAAAC
This sequence comes from Terriglobia bacterium, assembly GCA_963733545.1. GTDB lineage: Bacteria > Acidobacteriota > Terriglobia > Terriglobales > Acidobacteriaceae > JAIQFF01. The sequence goes on along the minus strand of CAVTDQ010000005.1, from coordinate 725,539 downwards.
CTGAGGGCACCGTGAATTGCTGGGTGATTGATTGAAACTGCCGAAGGCCTTCATAACTAAGAAAGAAAAATGTCTTGTTTTTCTTTATCGGGCCGCCAATGGCCAATCCATATTGACCCATGCGAAACGGGGGAACAGCTGGTTTTCCATTAAGGTCGAAGTCATTGAAATTCCGGGCATCGAATACCGAATTCCTCAGATAGCCGAACACCGAACCGTGAAAGTCGTTCGTGCCCGATTTGGTAACCACGTCAATTTGCCCGCCGGACTGAGTACCGTACTCCGCATCGTAAAGGGCGCTGTTAACACGGTATTCCTGAATCGCATCCTGAGAAATCTGCAGCCGGGTCTGTGATTTTTGCGCCTGCTCCTGAATGCCACCCGCATCGACGCCGTCGAAACTGAAATTGTTATCGTCACGGGCGCGGCCTGCAAATCGGATAGTACGTTGATCACCACCGCCGTCGTCTTGTGCAAAAGGAGCCAGTAACGTTAAGCTGGCCCAGTCGCGCCCATTGTTGGGAAGATTCTCAATTTGTTTGTCATCGATGACCGCGGCCGCCTCTGCCGTAGTTCGATTCGAAGGATCCGTGGAAGCTTCGACCTCGACCTTTTCCGATACAATCCCAACTTCAAGACGAGTATCCAGAGTTCGAGTCTGGCCGACCTCCAACAATACTTGATCGATGACCCTGGTCTTGAATCCGTCTTTCACTGCGGTAACCGAGTACCGGCCGGGAGCGAGGCCAGAAATGCGGTAATAACCATTCGCATTTGTGCGTTGCTGCTGCTCGATCCCAGTGTCAACATCCCGAGTTTTTAACAGGGTTCCCACAATGGCCGCCCCTGAGGGGTCGCTTACCGTCCCCTCAAGCACCGCGCGATCAACCTGGGCAGACAGTGGAATAGCCGCAATCGTCAACAAGATAACTGCTGACAAAATCAATCGGCGGCCCGAAAGATAGGTTGGCCGATTCGATAAATTTAGCTGCATGAGCTGTCGCCCGCTTCCCAGGTTTTTGTAGCTGACCTGCTTTGACGGTTGAACTGAATCTGTGTGGCGACTTTAATCACAAAGTGTGAATCGACTGTGAATTGGCTATTAAAATTTTTTCAGATTGCGGCGGCGGTACGAGTGGCGAATTCATCAAATCTTCATTCTGTTGGACTATGCTACTGGGAGTGTGTTCCTCGGTGCCTGCCGCTAGTTCATGAATCTACTAATCGTCGAAGATGAAAAGCGCATGGCGGAGCTCCTCCGCAAGGGCCTGGAAGAGGAAGGCCATGCGGTTGTCTGTGCTTCGGACGGAATCGAAGGGCTGGAGATGTCGAGGAGTTACAGCTTCGACATGATCATCCTCGACGTCATGATGCCCAGGCTCGATGGATATGGAGTTGCGAAGAAGCTGCGGGCGGAAAAACTCGCTACTCCGATTCTGATGCTGACTGCTAAAGACTCTGTACAGGACATCGTCATGGGCCTAGATCTCGGCGCCGATGACTATCTCACGAAACCTTTTTCGTTTGACGAACTTCTCGCACGTTTGCGAGCAGTAAAGCGGCGAGCTCTCGAGCCTCAGGCAATAATTTACAAGGTCGATGACCTATCACTCGACCCTGCCACGAGAGAGGTTTCGCGAGGCGGAGTAAGGCTTTCGCTTACCCGCACTGAATACAGCCTATTGGAGCGCCTTATGGGACGGGCTGGAAAGGTCGTTCCTCGCCGTCTCTTAATTGAGTCCGTATGGGGATTCGAGCGGGAGATTGAAGACAACACACTGGATGTGTTTGTACGATTGCTGCGAGCCAAAGTAGATGGCAACCGACGCCAGAAGCTGATTCACACAGTGCGGGGGGTAGGATACGTCATTCGCGTGGAGCCGCAATGACGAAAAGTTTGTCGATAGGTCTGCGCCTGACGCTTTCGTATTTGCTCATTTTTGCAGTAGCCCAATGTTTGTTCGGCCTCGGGATGTGGTTCATTCTGCGTCACAACCTCTACGATATAGCCGACGATACCCTTGAAGGCCAGATCGATGACGCGCGCCATTTTCTCGAGGCACAACGTCATGACGCTTCAGTCTCAAAGCTGCAAGAAGAAGTCAACGAAACCTACGTCCTGGAACACTCTGGCGACTATCTTCAGATTCACGACGAGCAGGGTGACTGGATTTACCGTTCCTCATTCCTGCAGCAGCACAATCTACCGGTCGTGAGTGCCGATGAGTTAAAAACACCTTCCTACGAGGACCGCCGGATCGGCAACCGGCCTTTCCGGTTTTTGAGCGCCGCTATTCAGGTGTATGGACGGACTTTTGTAATACAGACAGGAGTTCCTGAAAACGACATCTTGAGAACTCTGGGTTCATTCAAGCGTTACCTCTTGATATTTGCCGCGCTCATGTTGCTGGCAGCTTCGGCGGTCGGATACTGGCTGAGCCGCAGAGCCCTTGCGCCGGTGGATGCCCTGACCCGAACCGCCCGAAACATATCTGGAACAAACCTGAGCAGCCGGTTGCAGCGGTTGAATACGGGCGATGAGCTGCAGAGACTCTCCGATACTTTGAACGAAATGCTCGCCCGAATCGAGGGCGCATTTCTCCGGGTGTCGCAATTCACAGCAGATGCTTCCCATGAACTACGCACTCCAATCTCACTCATTCGCACTGAAGCAGAAATTGCCTTGCGAAAATCGCGCAACGAAGATGAGTATCAGGAATCTCTTCGTCACATTCTCCACGAGGCGGAAAGAACATCGTCGCTGGTCGAAGAGCTCTTGTCGTTGGCCCGCGCCGATGCGGGCCGAGAGTCGCTGGACATCCGGCCTGTGGATCTCGGCGACACAGTGAGGCAGATTGCGGTTAATTGGCAACATGCCATGGCATCCCACCATCTGCGATTTACCAGTAATGTGCCTGTCCACAATATCAACGTCTCAGGAGATAGCAGGGCGATATCTCGACTTTTGAATATCCTTCTCGACAACGCAGTTAAGTACACTCCTTCGTCGGGCACCATCGAGCTGATATTAGAAGCGAAAGACGAATTCGCAATGATTACAGTTCGTGACAGCGGAATTGGTATTAGCGATGAAGACCGGCCTCGTATCTTCGAGCGTTTCTATCGTGCGGATAAAGCGAGGAGCCGCGAACTTGGCGGCGCCGGGCTGGGACTGGCCATCGCCGAGTGGATTGTCGCTCAGCATCGCGGTCAGGTCACGGTTCAAAGCGCACCAGGGCAGGGATCCAGTTTTTTGGTGAAACTCCCTATTCAAGGTGTCGAAGACTCGGTTGTTGCGCGTAGAACATAACGCAAAAAGGGCTGCTCGGCGCAGCCCGTGTTGGTTGACCCATCCCGCAAATTACCTTATTGAGGAATGCCAGGCAGTACTGGTGTTAGTTCCACGCGAACCGATCTCAGAGCATTGGGATTGATTCCCAATTCTTGCAGGATGGTCGGCGCAACCTGTGAAGTCGCAACCGGAGACTTCACTTTGGCCGCTTGGAAGTTGGGATTGGAAACGATCAAGCCAACGTTGGTGTCCCCGAAACTAAAACCGCCATGCTCCTCATTTTTCTTCGTGGACGAAGTGTAAATCGTGCCATATTCAGGTTGCACGATAATGTCTGGAGTGCGGCTGTCAGCCCTGGGATCATTGAACTTAAGATTGAGTTCGGCTCCTGAGAGCACATCCTCAATAAATAGTTCCTGGGCATGTCGGTTCAGATAAGCGGCGGCTGCGGCTTTTTGACTCTGGTCCTTTAACCAGATCAGCGCTATGTCGTCATCCTGAACCAAACCGCATGAACCAGTTGTGCATGCTGCAGCGACGGCGATAGCGACCCCTCCTGGATTGGTGGTCGAATCTTTCAACGCTGCGACCAGGTCAGCGAAATGACCAGGCTTGTTGACCTTTACAGGGTTAATCGGGGACTGGCCATGCTTGGCAGTCACTATAAAGAGTGTCGAGTCGTAGATGCCTTGACTCTTTAACGCCTGAATCATTTGGGCCAGAGCGTCGTCAGTTTTTTGCAGAGCATAGGCAAGAACGTCGGTAGGAGTTCCCGAACCATCCTTGTATCCGCCGGGCAGTCCGTTTAAATTTCCTGAGTCGTCGGTGCAACTGCCGTCGAAATTGTCCTTGGCGAGTTTTTGCCCCACGCTAACAGCCTGGAAATTCATTCCGAACACAGTGGGCACTCCCGGTCCCGGCGTTCCGTCATGTTTGAGGCCATGAATTTCGTTCACAATCGCTTGTACTTTTTTCTGATCATTTTCAACCGTGCAGACCACACTTACGGTGTTATCCAGTCCGCCGACGTTGGTAATTTCCGGTGTGTAAAGATCGTCGACACCTTTGCCAGATGGACCGTTTACAAGGTCGTAGGCGGGATGTTTGTCCGCCCAGGCGGTTCGCCCGCCGTCGGATTTGATCACTTCGAAAATGGTGTTGGAGCGCATCGCGTCGTGGGGAAACATCGGTACGCAACGTCCGTTCGAATCGAGGCGCCGGGGCAACTTGGCCGGATCAATAACATTTTGCGAGACATTGGCAGCGTTATAAACATCAATGCTTTCGTCAAATACCATGATGTTGCCCGGCGAGCCTGAGCAGGACGTGTTGGTAGGGTCAAAAATCGTGCGGTCGTAGCTCACGTCATAGAACAGACCGTGGCTGAGGGGCGAACCTCCTGTCACCAGCGCCAGCAGGCCAGGAAACGAATCGGAATTTGCCGGCGTACGAGCATTGGTGTAGGTAACGCCGTGACTCGCAAGTTCGGCCATGGCTGAGTTTTGGTGGGCGTTAATAAAGTTCGTGACGTCAAGCGCATGCAGGCCGTCCACGCTGATTAGCAGGACATGTCGAATTTTTGGACTATCTTTCGCAACTGCAAACATCGACCCCAGCAGCACCAGGCAAATTAACAGAGTTCTTCGCATTACAGACTCTCCCCACTAAATGAATTCAAGACCAATCAGTGAGTAGAAGCGTCGAATGTTACATTCGTCTGAAGAAAATTATTAATTTTCGGTTAAATGCGGCGTCATATAACCGCACTGAGAAAGGCACAGACTAGAAGAATTCACCCATGTCTGCGGCACTGTTCGCGGCGGCCGGATAGTTCATGATCCCCAGTCCTTGAAGAATTAACCGCAGAGTGTTCTCGTGCTGGTACAGAGTTGTTGATTGAAAACCTTGCTTGGCTTTCGGACTGACGATCACGGCAGCCACGCGACCTCCGCCGTGAGTTGAATCAGTTGTCTCTGCTTCATCGAACACAATGATCAGCAAACCATCTTTCTGGAAGGTTGCGCTCGAAATCAAAGGTGCGAGATTTTGTTGCAGCCAAAGATCGGCTACCTGGAGCGGTCCGTCGTGGGCGTCATCCAAAAGATTCGGCACGAGGTAGGAAAAATCTGGCAACTGGTCGTTGGCGAGATCGGATTGAAATTGAGACAGGGATACGAGATTGTTGACTTGTATGCTGCTGTTTGTAACGTCCTTCAAGTAGGCAAACGGATTGTGGCGTTTCGCGTACGGATACGAATCGCCTCCGATATAACCTTTTGCAGGAATGCTTTCCGCATAGGACTTCCAGGTTTTACCTGCGGCGGTGAGATGGCGAACGATGTTGTCCGCGTCCACCTGGCCTGCGAAAGAATCGTCAGTCGTGATCAATTGCCCAGTCGTGAGCATAAAGTAGTTTCCAATAGAGGGGTGCGCGTTAGCGTAGTACTGCGTAGCTAAGCCGTATTGCGAAACCAAACTGTTTAAATAAGGCATGGCGGAGTTTCCGATGACTTCGGAATAATCGTGATTTTCTTCTAACACCATCACGACGTGGCCAAATTGGGGAACCGATCCAGATGAGGACGGAGGGGGCTGCGTCGGCCTCGGGCTGCCGATAGACGAACCGCCGCATCCCGTCATGGCTGCAAGCAGAAGAATGACGCACGCATATATCCCGTCACCAGTGCTCGCAGGCGCGTGAAAGCAAGTTCGCATTGTTCCGCCTCTTGCCGGTCGGCAGACTGGTTATTCGATGCTTATCCTCAACATGAGGATGTGCTCGAAAACGGATCTTGCAGGAGGCCGTATACAAACCGGGTTCCGCTTTTGTATCCCGGGCGAAAAGTAAAGTATGGCAACTCAGTCATCTGGAGTTTAATTGATGTCCGGGAAGTAGCGCGCGGAGGTGCATGCACCTGAGCGTAATTGTCACCTGCATGCCGCGGTCTCCCAGCAGTAATTGGGGCGTCCAACGGTCACGGCCAGCATAAAATTGAAGTTCCCTGTCAGAAATAAGGCAATAGCCGCGAACGGTGGAAACAGCCTTCTCAATGTCGTCAGAAATAGTTGAAGGGTTGTACAGACTTCACACACAATCTTGCATCGAAGCAGATGATGGGGGAATGTGAACCAACTCTCGGGAGGCGTTATGAAAAAACTGAGCGGTAGCATCCTGCTTTGCCTGATTCTAGTGGCGGGCACGGCAGCAGTGGCAAAATCAAAGGACAACGCACGAGAAGTCACCGGATGTCTTTCAAAAGGCGACAGCGCGAAAGAGTTCATGCTGACCGGCGATGATGGCAGCACTTGGGAAGTACGAAGCGACAAGGTGGCTCTGGCTGATCATGTGGGGCACAAAGTAACAGCCACTGGCGCTGTGTCAAACGCAAAAATGCACAACATGAAAGAAGATGCCAAGGACGCTGCCAAGGATAGCGGCATGAAAAAGAGCGACGCAGAACACGGGCACATGACCATCACGGATGTAAAGATGGTCAGCGAATCTTGCAATTAACATTATCCAGTGTCTTAACCAACTGTCTATGAAAGCCCCGAGCTAACCGGCCCGGGGTTTTTGTTTGCTCCTTCACAAAACACGCCGCTCCAAATTTGTCCGGAAACTCACCAACCTGAAGCCAACCTTAAATCGTATTAAGGCCTCACCTGGTATCGCCGCTACTGCAGGATGCACAACCGGTTGATGCGGTTTGGTTTAAATGGCGACTTCACGCGGGCACCGGTTGATGACCAAAATCAGAAAGCCGCAGCTACCGATTACCTGGACCACCGAGTGAAGGCTCTAAATTTAACCGCGAAACGGGACGCTGTTCGGATTGCCGCCGGAGCAATAGGTCGGGAGTTCGAATCTATCCGGGGGCGACAGAGTTCCGGTTTATCTCGCATGGAATACTAAAGTCAGAGCTTACGAACCAGACGAAACCTTATTCGCAGCGCAGGGCTTCAACCGGCTGCATGTGAGCGGCTTTGAGCGCGGGCCACATGCCGGCGGTAACTCCGACGACGGCAAGAATGACAAACGCCGTGAGCATGACGCCGCCGGAAGTCTTCAAAACTATATCGCCCTCATGATTGGCCGTCTTGTACATCTCGGAGTACAGCGGCATGGGCGGAATAGCGTGCGCCAGCAGAATTGAGACCAGCATTCCCACCATGCCGGCCGCGAACGTCAGCACCAGCGCTTCCACCAGAAATTGCAGCGCGATATCGCGATTACGCGCGCCCAGCGCCTTACGCAGCCCTACTTCCCGGGTACGTTCGGTGACGCTGACCAGCATGATGTTCATCACTCCTATGCCACCCACTGCCAGGGTCAAGGCTCCAACGAATCCGAGGATCAGGCGCAGGGCGATGCCAAATTGTTCGATCTCCTTCGCATCGTCGACCGTATCCCACTCGGGACTGGATTTGTCGTCCTTGGGATCGAAATTGTGGCGCCGGGCCAGCACTTCCCTTACCTGTCCCAGCGCCTCTTTATGCAGAAGCGCGGTGACCGGCTGGAACACAATCATGCGGGGATCACGACGGTCATTGATGTCGCTCAGACTCTCGAACGGAAGAAACACATTTTCATTGTCGGGACCGTTGTTGGCAGCGTCCTGAATTTTCAGTTGCAGCAGCCCGATCACGTCCCAGGTCTGTCCATTGATAGTGACGTGATCGCCGACCGGGTCACGACTGCCAAATACCTTCTTGGCTGCATTGGGGCCGAAGATCAGAACGTGGCGATGTTCGGAAAAATCGCTCTCTTCGAAGTACCGGCCCTCGGCGATGTTCAGCTTACGCATCTCACGGTACGGGTATTGCACTGCCTTCGAGGAAACGGAAATCACTTTGTTGCCATATTTGAAGGCAAGGGGATCGTCCCATTCGGCGCTGACCAACCGCACCAGGGGCGCCTCATCACGAATCGCCTGGATATCCTCATACTTGAAATGAATAGGCTTGCCGGCCCGCTGGCCACCCGCCTGTAAGCTGGTCTGGCCTTGCCAGATCATGATTACGTTGTTGCCGATTCCCAGAAACGCAGCCAGAACGCCCTGGCTTACACTTTCGCCATAGCCGAGCAGGAGCACGACCGTCGCCAGTCCCCAGACAATTCCCATCATGGTCAGGATGGAGCGCAGGCGGTGGCGCGAAAGCGCTTCCCAGCTTTGCAGAATTAATTCTTTGATGCGCATAAAACGACCACTCTTATTCCTGACGCAAACATTCTATCGGGCTCAGCGCCGCCGCCCGCTGTGCCGGATACATCCCGGCCCCCAGCGTAATTAGTCCCAATGTGAATAAGGACTCAACGATGGCGAGCGGCGAGATTACCGGATGGGGCACGATGTCGGGCAAGTGGAGATTGCCGACCAGAAGGCAAATTCCAACGCCGATGCTCAGACCGACGGCCCCGCTGATAATCATGAGCGCCGCCGACTCGGCGAAGAACTGATTGCGGATATCGCGGGCCGTCGCGCCCAGAGATTTGCGCACGCCAATCTCGCGGGTGCGTTCGGTGACGCTGACCAGCATAATATTCATGACACCGATGCCGCCGAGCGAGAGCGTCATCAAGGCAACCGCACCGAAGAAGATGGTCATAATATTGAAAATTCTCTCCACCAGTTTCGAGCCGTCCAGCGTGTCCCATATAAAGAGAGCGTCTTTGTCTTTGGCACCGAAACGATGTTCGCGTCCGAGAATCTGGTAAAGCTGCTGCATTGCCTTTTCGTGCTCTTCAGGATCGGCGACTTCGACGACCAGGTTGTTGATGAATCCTTTGTAAATACCGGGCTCCTCAGGTGGCGGGAAATCGCGAGCCATCGCAGCATAGGGCACGAAGAGCTGCGTATTGTCAGGGCCGCTCCCGTAACTCCCGTTCTGCTTTTTCTTTTCAAGCACGCCAATAACGGTATAAGGCGACCCGTCCATAGTGAGCGTCTCGCCGATTGCGGGCTTGCCCGGAAACAATTGATCACGGGATTCCACCCCGAGCACCACCACGCGACGGCCGTCCTTTTCGTCGTCATCAGTCATCAAACGGCCTTCCTGAACTTTCAGGGAACGAAAACGCTGGTAGTCCGGCCAAACGCCGCGGACTGGACGTGAAGCAGAGTTGTAGCGGCTGACCTCGGCGACGCTGCGCCGCAGTTCGGGACTCACGGTCTTGATGAGATACGCTTCTTCCTTAATGACGTATGCATCGTGAATCGACAGCCGGACTGGCCGCCCGGCGGCATAACCGCCCGCCTGTTCGCTGGTACGTCCTCCCCAGATGATCGCCAGATCGACGCCGATGGTTTTAAGACGTTCTTTCTGATCGCGGCTGAAACCTTTGCCCAGGCCCACCAGCAAAATCACCGAAGTGATGCCCCAGATAATTCCAAACATGGTCAGGAAGCTGCGCAGCTTGTGCGTGGCGATGGAAGCAACGGTTTGTCGCAAGACTTCCCGGATGTTCAAGGGCCAAGCCTCCGTTGCTTGGACGGCTGGTTCAGGTTTACGTAAGCCAGCGCTCCTTCTTTGCGGGCAAAATCATCGCTTCTCCTTCGCACACGAACGCGGTCTCGGCCAGGGCTTGCCCGCCTCGACAAGATACGTAGCCAAAGGTCTCGAAGTTCATTTCCGGAGAGTAAGGACGCCAGGTCGCGGGCGACTCGCCCGCGCGGACGTCGGCTCACTCTACACCTATTGGGATTGAGGGGATATTTTTCGTGACAGTTTTGCCGGATCATTGCATGGTGACGAGATTCGCGGGCGAGTCGCCCGCGGCCACACTACCTGAACTACACTACCCAAACCACACAAGCGGCCATGCCCTAACATTGCGGCTTTTGACACTACCGCTATAATCGAACGGCTCGTTGAAGTCATTATCAAGGCATGCAGCCCGCCCACAATCGCCAAGACCGTCAATGGCTGACGAATATTCTGACCGACGTACATTTTTGGGTTCCGGTAGCTGTTCTGATCGGTGGTTTGTTTCTTCTCCAGTTCGTTCACTGAAAACATCTTTCTCGAGCACGATTGAGTGAATATGCAATCCATTGTCGCGTCGGCGACTAAATCCGCAGCGGAAGATGTCTCGCGCTCGCGAAAACTGCAAGCTTTGGGAATTCTCTGCGGATTCACCGCAGGGGCATGGCTGGGCGCCGCGGAAGCGCCGACCAAGCTAGTTTCCGCCGGCGTTTCCCCGATTGTGATTTCTCTCATCATGGTGTCCGGCGTTTTTCTGGCTCGATGGAGTGTGCCGGCGCTTATTCTGGGCACATCGTCCGTTCGCGCCGACCTTCGCCGCGCACCGCATCTTATTATCTGGGCTCTTCTTGCCGGATGCCTTTGGGCGGTGGCCAACACCATGACCATCTTCGCCATTCGAGACATCGGCTTGAGCATCGCCTTTCCGCTGTGGAATTCGAACAGTCTTCTGGGAATTCTCTGGGGCTACATTTTTTTCAACGAATTGCGCCAAGCGGGCTGGCGTCGCTGGACCGGCGTTTTGGGCGGAGCGCTCGTCATGTGCGTCGGCGCTACTCTGCTGGCGATTGCCTCATCAACTCAGGCTCCGGCAGCTCATTCGATGCGTGGCGTTTGGGCCGCTCTGGGCGCGGGCGTCCTCTGGGGAACGATGTATATCCCATATCGCAAAGCGTATCTTTCCGGGATGAATCCGCTTTCGTTCGTGACGTTTTTCACCTTTGGAGAACTGGGAATGATGTGTGCCCTTGCCATCGGCTACCTTGGTCTGGGGCCGCTATGGCGCGAACTGACCAGCGCCCGCGAGGTGCTCTTCTGGCTGATGCTGGGCGGTTTCATCTGGGTGATCGGAGATGTATTCCAGCAATACGCTGCGAAATACGTGGGCATCAGCCGAGGCATCCCACTATCGAATTCCAACCAACTTTGGGGACTGTTATGGGGAATTTTCGTCTTTGGCGAATTGCGAGGTAGCGGTGCATCAACTTATCTGCAAGTGATCGGCGGCTCGCTCCTGATGATGGTCGGGGTGGGCGCGATTGCGTTTTCATCCGCCGCCAGGAAAGAGCAGGCTCAATGGCAGGAAGCTTCGCGGCGCGAATCCAGGCGGTACAACATCGCGGAAGATTACGTTCAGGCCCGGATGCAGGGCATGCAGACCGCGGGAGAAATACGACCGGGCCGCACGGTCTGGGACTGGCTGCTGGTGGCCATCGCCACCTCAATTTTCGTATTTTTTGCGACCATGGCCCGCGCTCCGCGAATCTCATTTCATTGGGGTCCGGCCGCATTGTTGATCGGGGCTACCCTGACGCTGCTGGTGGCCTGCGGCCTGACACTCTGGCGTACGACTCGATTTAACTAACCCATAGTGAATCAAACATCCAAAGTTGATCTCGTCGGGGTTGGGTTGAATGCAACCGATATGCTGATCCGGCTTCCCCACTATCCGGCGCTGGGATCCAAGGTAGAATTCCGCTCCGCCGAGATGCTGCCGGGTGGCCAGGTTGCAAGCGCTGTCGCGGCCTGCCAGCAATGGGGGCTGCGGACCCGCTATGTAGGCAAAGTAGGCGACGATAATGCAGCCGCCATTCACCGCGCAGAATTCGAGCGCCTCGGGGTCGAATCCCATCTAATTTGCGCCGCAGGCTGTGACAGCCAGCAAGCGGTGATTCTGGTTAACGACGCTGGGGAACGCACGGTGTTGTGGAAGCGCGACGACGGCCTGACTCTGAAGCCGGAGGAACTCAGGCGCGAGTGGATCACGCAAGCCCGCGCGTTGCATGTCGACGGACACGACACCGCCGCCGCAGTGGTAGCTGCGGAGTGGGCGCGGGCAGCAGGCATCCCTGTAATCGCTGATCTGGACGATCTCTATCCAGGCGTGGAGGCGCTGCTGTCAAAAATCGACTATCTGATTACCAGCCGTGACATTCCCGCCCGACTCACTGGTGAGGAGAATCTGCTTAAGTCATTGCCGGCTGTCCACAAGAAGTATAGCTCGCGCCTGACCGCTGCCACCCTGGGCGAGGAAGGCGTTTTAGCCTGGGATGGGAATCAATTTCATTACGCTGCGGCATTCAAAGTGATTCCGGTTGATACGACTGGCGCAGGCGATATTTTTCACGCCGGATTTATTTATGGACGTTTGCAGGGCTGGGCGCTGCCCGATCAGTTGGATTTCGCCTGCGCAGCCGCGGCCCTGAACTGCACGGCGCCGGGAGCCCGGGGCGGAATTCAATCATTACAGGATATTGAAAACCTGGTCGCTACTGGCCCCCGATATCCCCCAGCTTTCGATCTGCCGCAAGTTAAGTTGTAGAAGGCGTTTCATTCGCTCCCCGAGCCATCAAGGTCCGGCAATGACGCGCAATCTGCACATCCTCCTGGGTGGGAACCACTTGAATTTTGTCCGGGGTAAGGCCGAGTGATTCCAGTCCCTTGGTGGATTCTCGTCGAACCCGTTCGCTGTGCTCTCCAATGCCGCCGGTGAACACCAGAAGGTCGACTCCGCCGAGAAGGGCGATGTATGCGCCGATCATCTTGCGGATAGAAACGGTAAAGATCTCCAGCGCAAGAATGGCGCGCGGATCGGAAGACCGAGCCCGTTCTTCCAATGTCTTCACGTCGCTTTCGCCCGAAGACAGCGCGTAGAGTCCGCTCTGATGATTGACCAGATCTTCGAGTTTGTCGGCGCTGAGCTTCTCATTGCGTAGAAGATAGAGCAGAACCCCAGGGTCAAGATCGCCGGAACGGGTGCCCATGGGAATCCCGCCGGTCGGTGTCAAGCCCATGGTGGTATCGACAGATTTGCCTTGACGCAGGGCGCAAAGGCTGGCGCCGTTGCCCAGATGCGCGAGAATCGCTCGCTCCGGCAGCCGGGTTCCGAAGTGATGCACCAGCGATTCGTAAGACAGGCCGTGAAATCCGTAGCGCCGGATGCCGGCGTCGAAATAACGCTGCGGCAGGGGTAAATGTGAAGCCACCTCCGGCATGCTTCGATGGAATGCGTCATCAAAACAGGCGAAATGATCGGCCGAACGGAAGATAGCTTTTGCGGAGGCAATCAGTGCAAGCGCCTGGGGGACGTGCAGCGGCGCGAAATGCGAAGCTGCGCGGAGCTCGTCCAGTACCTGGGATGTGATGAGTTGATGGGTGAGGAGTTTGGGTCCGCCGTGAACAACACGATGCCCCACCGCGACCGGCGTACCCTGAACATGTTCATGAATCACTTTTTCAGCGGCGGCGAGAGCTTCGGTTTGCGTCTCCAAAGTGTTTTCACGGTCGAGTAATGGCTCACCGCTGGCTGATCGAATATGGAGCCCGCCGTTACTGCGTCCTATGCCGTCGGCGTTGCCGCTGAGCAGGGCCTCTTCGTCATGCTGGCCGCGCCGGTAAACTCCAAATTTCAGAGAAGAAGAGCCGCTGTTGAGCACCAGCACCAGATCATCTTTCCGGGAATGATCTTGCTCGCTTGCTATCCCGGCCATTTCCACTCGCGAATCTCTTTCCTGTCGATGCCCTCGGCGTGGGCGTACTGGATGCTGTCGATGATCTGGTTTTTGAGCCATTCCTTTACATGAGCGCCGACAGTCTGAAGACGGGGAACGCGGTCGATCACGTCAATGGCAAGATTGAAACGATCAACCTGATTGATGATTGTAAGTTCGAGCGGTGTATTGATATTTCCCTTTTCCTTGTACCCGCGAACATGAATGTTTTCATGATTTTTGCGACGATAGCTCAGCTTATGGATCAATGACGGATAGGAATGGAAATTGAAGATAACCGGCTTGTCGCTGGTAAACAAAGAATCAAAATCACGATCGGACAATCCATGCGGATGTTCGCTTTCGGGCATCAGCCGGAAGAGATCGACAACGTTGACGAAGCGAATCTTCAAGTCCGAAAATTCCTTCTTCAAAATGGCAACCGCAGCCAGTGCCTCCATGGTGGCGATGTCACCGGCACAGGCCATGACTACATCGGGCTCTTCGCAATTGTCGGTAGAGGCCCAATCCCATATTCCGATGCCTTTGGTGCAATGTTTCACGGCCTCGTCCATGGTGAGGTACTGAAGGTGATCCTGCTTGTCGGCCACGATGACGTTAACGTAATCGCGCGAGCGCAGGCAATGATCGGTCACACTGAGCAGACAATTCGCGTCGGGCGGCAAATAAATTCGAACCACGTCAGCGCTTTTGTTGGTGACCACATCAAGAAAGCCCGGGTCCTGATGGGTAAAGCCATTGTGATCCTGCCGCCAGACCAACGATGTGATCAGAATGTTTAACGAAGGTATGGGGGCACGCCAGTCGAGTTCGTTCTTGGCTTTCTCCAGCCATTTGGCATGCTGGTTGAACATCGAGTCGATGACGTGGACGAAGGCCTCGTAAGTCGAGAACAGCCCGTGCCGTCCGGTAAGAACGTAGCCTTCGAACCAGCCTTCCAGGGTGTGCTCGCTCAGCATTTCCATGACTCGCCCGGCAACGTCGAGTTCGCCGCCGTCGGCGTCCTCGGGCTTGTATTCCGCCAGCCAGGTTTTTTTCGACGCCGAGTAGATCGCGGTGAGACGGTTGGAAGCGGTTTCGTCCGGGCCGAAGACCCGGAAAGAACTCATGTTGCGGCGCATGACCTCAGCCAGAAAGTGCGCCAGAATATCGGTGGGCGGAGCGTAGCTGGCTCCTGGAGACTTCACGTCAAAAGCGTATTCGCGGAAGTCGGGCGAATCGAGTTCCTTGCGCAACAGGCCTCCATTCGCGTGCGGGTTGGCCGAGATGCGGCGCGCGCCGGAGGGGACAAGTTCCTGCAATTCGGCGATCAGAGTTCCGTTGGCGTCGAACAGTTCCTCTGGTTTGTAGCTCCGCATCCAGTCTTCGACAATCTTGAGGCTCTTCTTGCTGGTGATGGGATCGAGCACCGGAACCTGGTGCGCCCGCCAGTAACCTTCGACCTTATGGCCGTCTACTTCTTTGGGCCCGGTCCACCCCTTCGGTGAACGGAGCACAATCATGGGCCAGCGCGGACGCGATGCCTTCCCGGTCGAGCGGGCTTGCTGCTGCAGAGAACGAATTTCGGTAATGCATTGCTCCAGCGTGGAAGCCATTAGTTGATGCATGGCCGCGGGATCGTCGCCTTCGACGAAGTACGGTTTGTGTCCGTATCCGATCAGCAACGATTCCAGTTCTTCATGCGGGATGCGCGCCAGGATGGTCGGATTCGCGATCTTGTAACCATTCAGATGTAGCACGGGAAGCACCGCGCCATCGCGGACCGGGTTGAGAAACTTATTGGAGTGCCACGAGGTCGCGAGCGGACCAGTTTCGGCCTCTCCATCTCCTACCATCACGGTCACGATCAAACTGGGATTGTCGAACGCCGCACCGTACGCATGCGAGATCGAATATCCAAGTTCTCCACCTTCGTGGATGGAGCCCGGTGTTTCCGGCGTGCAATGAGAACCGATTCCTCCGGGGAAGGAGAATTGACGGAAGAATTTGAGCATACCGGCTTCATCACAACTTTTATCAGGATAGATCTCTGAGTAGTGTCCTTCGAGATAGCAATTAGCAAGCGTCGCCGGCGCTCCGTGCCCGGGACCCGAAACGTAGATGACATTTAAATCGTACTTCCGGATCAGCCGGTTCAGGTGCACCCAAACCAACGACTGGCCAGGGTCTGAACCCCAATGTCCCAGAAGCCGATTTTTAATGTGCTCCGGCTGCAACGGTTCGCGCAGCAGCGGGTTCGCGCGCAGGTAAATCATGCCTACGGATAGATAGTTGCATGCCCGCCAGTAGGCATCGATCTTCCTCAATTCATCCGGCGCGAGCGTCTGCGATGTCTCAGTTGTGCGAGCCATAGACTCTCCAAATGCTAACGGTTAACCAGTTCGTGGTTTGTGATTTAACTGTAAAAAGACGATTGGGTTGAGGCGCTTTCCGGCAACCTACAGTTTAAGCTCTTTAACCAGTCCACGCGTTCTGCACCTCTCAACCCTCTGCCGAGTATCCAATTGAATCCTGTTCTGACCAAGCGTCCGAAATGAAAACTTGTGGAAAACCTGTCTCGGACGATTATTTCCTGCGCACACTTCCGTTCACGTTGGCTTCAGCCGGAAATTGGGACAATTGCACTTGCTGAGTGGAGAGGCGGATACCTCAGATTGGCGCAGAGCGTTCACGCATGATCTTTGATCACCGGGACTAGTGACCATCGTCATCTTGTCCTGAACCGCATCGTGCTTCAATCTAGTTGAGGCGAAACTAAAGTTTGCGGGGAATGTTCGTATCCATATGAGCGAACCTAAGTATTCCGGCACGGGTGCGGATTGGACGCAGCTGCTTACGGATCCGGCTCTGGTGAGCCATCTGGGCGAGCTGTTGCAGGTTTATCGCGAGGCCCCGGCCGATCAGCGCGATCAGGCCCTGCTTGAGGCCATGCGAAATATCAAGGGTGGCTTCCCCAAAATTCCCGAGGCCACGAAAGCCTATGCCGCCGAACCGGAACCTGCTGCCGTCGCGGCCGCGCCAGCGCCCATTCCACCGGTGACGACCAGCCCTGCTGCCAGCCCGCCATTTGAACCGGATATTTTTACTCCAACCTGGGGAGAGGACCGGCGCCGGCACGCGCGTATGCGATGCTTTGTCGCCGTGGAACTGCGGCTGGGAAATTCAGCGGTGCCCATCTGGGGCAATTTATCCAACACGAGTATTGGCGGATGCTTCGTCGAAACTGCCACTCCGGTGCCCTCCGGAGTTTCTGTGGAAATCGGACTCTGGTTGGCTAACGGAAAGATATGGATCAAAGGGCTAATCCTGACAGGCATCGTCATCAAGAGCAGTCCATCGTTCGGAGTGCGCATTAAATTCTCGGAGCTCGAGCCTACGGAACGTGAAAATCTGCGTCACTTCCTGAAGTTTGTGGAAAGCACAACCAAGGGGTACAAAGACGCGAACGGCTACCTGGCTCAGTTAAAACGATAGATCATACTACCGTTGTATATCTTTGATTATAAATAATTTACTAATACTCTCTTCCGTCATTTCCCGTTTCCGATTCCTCCATCTAAAACGCAACTCGTAGGACGGTCGCTCGCGCGCCTTCCCTTGGGCGAGCGAGTCCTTGATAATTGTCGCAAAATTCCCAGAAATTTCACTTCACCAAAGAGCCCGGACGACCTAATATCGATCGTTCTAAAGTCGTCGGTGCGGCCTGTCAGCAAATCCTTCACCCGGCCTGGCGGCAAGGCCTAAAAGAAATTGATAGACTGGAAAAGACGCAGCAGGATTTTGACTTCTTTATTCTTCTATTTTCAACGGCGACATACCCTCCAGAGAGAGAGTTTTCATGGTAGCGACTGAACAGACTTTGGCCACCGGCAAGCAATTGGACATGTTGTGCATCAACACCATCCGCACCCTGGCGATCGACGGGGTACAACAAGCGAACTCCGGACATCCGGGAGCGCCCATGGCGCTGGCGCCCGTAGCCTACAGTCTGTGGCAGCAATTTTTGCGCTACGACCCGGCTGATCCCGTCTGGCCGAATCGTGATCGCTTCATTCTGTCTAACGGCCATGCTTCGATGCTGCTATACGCCATGCTCTATCTGGCCCAGGTGCGCGGGACAAATCTCGAATACGAACAAAAGGGCGAGTACGCGGTTACGCTGGATGATCTCAAGAAATTTCGCCAGATCGACAGCAAGACGCCGGGACATCCGGAGTTCCGGTGGACTGCCGGCGTAGAAACCACCACCGGCCCGTTGGGTCAGGGCGTCGGCAACAGTGTCGGGGTTGCAATCGCCGGTAAATGGCTGGGCGCGCACTACAACCAGCCCGGCTATGAAGTCTTTGACTATCGCGTTTATGCCATCTGCGGTGATGGCGACATGATGGAAGGCGTAGCCAGCGAAGCGGCTTCCCTGGCCGGACATCTGCAACTCTCCAATCTGTGCTGGATCTACGATGAGAATCACGTCACCCTCGACGGAATGGCGGACGTTTCCTTCACCGAGGAGGTGGGCAAACGCTTTGAAGGTTACGGCTGGAATGTTCTGCATGTCACCGACGCCAATGATTTGCAGATGCTGGCCAATGCCTATAACGGCTTCCTCAAGTCTACCGATCGCCCGACCTTGATCAGGGTGAACAGCCACATCGGATACGGATCACCACACAAACAGGACACCAGCGCCGCCCACGGCGAACCACTGGGAGAAGAAGAAGTCCGGCTGGTAAAAAAGTTTTACGGCTGGCCCGAAGATGCGAAATTCCTGGTCCCAGACGGCGTGCTGGACAATTTCAAAAACGGAATCGGCAAGCGCGGCGGCGATCTGCACCAAAAATGGGAGACGATGTTTGCCGACTACGCAAAAAAGTTCCCTGCCTTGGCGGAAGAGATCAAACGTATGCTGCACCGCGAACTGCCTGACGGGTGGGACAAAAAGCTGCCGACATTTCCCGCGGACGCTAAAGGCCTCGCTACTCGCGAGAGCTCTGGAACAGTCTTAAACGCAGTGGCTCAAGGCGTGCCCTGGCTGGTGGGCGGTTCGGCCGACCTGGCTGGCTCTGACCGCACCCGGTTGAAGTTCGATGGCGCAGGCGACTTCCAGGCGGGCAGCTACGGTGGGCGCAACCTCCACTTTGGAGTTCGCGAGCACGGCATGGCATCGGCACTGAATGGAATGGCGGTTTCCAAAATAAGGCCTTTCTGCGGCACATTCTTTAACTTCAGCGACTACATGCGACCGGCAATACGCCTGGCGGCGTTAATGGAGATCCCGACCATTTACGTCTTCACTCATGATTCCATCGGCCTGGGCGAAGACGGGCCGACACATCAACCTATTGAACAGTTGGCGTCGCTGCGTGCGATGCCCGGGCTTATGTTGCTTCGGCCGGCGGACGCTAACGAAGTGGTTGAAGCCTGGAAAGTGATCATGCCTCTGAAGCATGAACCTGCGGTTTTGGTCCTGAGCCGGCAGGCGGTTCCAACTTTCGACCGTTCGAAGTACGCATCCGCATCCGGAGTTGCCCAGGGAGCGTACATCCTGGCCGATGCTCCCGACGGCAAGCCGGAAGTAATTTTGATGGGAACCGGAACTGAAGTGTCACTCTGTGTGAGCGCCTACGAAGAACTGACAAAAGCAGGCATAAAAGCCCGGGTGGTCAGTATGCCCTCGTGGAACCTCTTTGAGAGTCAGAGTGATGAGTACAAGGCCAAGGTTCTGCCGCCCGACGTGAAGGCGCGGGTTGCAGTCGAACAGGCCGCCACCTTTGGCTGGTCTCAATATGTGGGTCCGAGCGGCGTCGTAATCGGAATGCGACGCTTTGGGGCTTCGGGACCGATCAAGGATTTGCAGAAGAAATTCGGGTTTACCACCGAGAACGTCGTCGCCATGGCCCGAAAAACATTGGGAAAATAAATAAAGAGTCGTCCGTTCCCGGCCATCAGTCTCTAATAGTGGAATACAAAATTTATTCAGGTCTATGACGATCGGCGATCAACGACCAGGAAAAGAGATATTCATGCAGCCAGTAGGAGTTCTCGACACCGCCAAAGCCACCAACCCCCTCAAGGAACTGCTGAAATTCGGTCAATCGGTTTGGCTGGATTACATTCGTCGCGACCTCTTGACCAGCGGCGAACTGAAGCGCCTGATCACCGAGGACGGCCTTCGGGGAATGACTTCCAATCCCACGATCTTTGAAAAGGCAATCACCGGCGGCACCTTGTACGACGATTTGCTGAACTCGCTCAAGTCGCGCACCGACCTCGATGCCACGGGACGCTATGAACTCCTTGCCATCCGTGACATCCAGGAAGCTGCCGATGTCTTCCGCCCGGTGTACGAGAGTTCAAAACGGCGTGATGGCTATGTCAGCCTCGAGGTCTCGCCCTATCTCGCCCGGAACACTCAGGGGACGCTCGACGAGGCCCGGCGGCTGTGGAAAGCAGTAGGACGTGAAAACGTCATGATCAAGATACCCGGCACCGCCGAGGGCATCCCTGCATTCCAGCAGGCGATCAGCGAAGGCATTAATGTCAACGTCACCTTGCTGTTTGCTCAGGATGTCTACGTTCGGGTGGCGGAGGCTTACATTGCCGGCCTGGAGAAATTTGCCGCGGGCGGCGGGGATGTCAGCAGGATAGCGAGTGTGGCCAGCTTTTTCATCAGCCGGATCGACTCCGCGGTGGATGGCATCATCGACGCGAAACTTAAAGCTTCGAAAGATGCAGGCGAGCAGGAGCGGCTCAAAAGCATCAAGGGAAAAGTTGCGATTGCGAACGGCAAGCAGACTTACGAAAAATACCAGGCAATTTTCAGTACCAGTCGCTGGAAAGCCCTGGCGGCCAAGGGAGCACAGACCCAACGCGTTCTGTGGGCCAGCACCAGCACCAAAAATCCCGATTATCGCGACGTGTTGTATGTGGAAGAGTTGATCGGACCGGACACGGTTGACACGATTCCCCCGGCGACCTTCGATGCCTTCCGCGAGCATGGCAAACCGCGGCAGAGTCTGACTGAAAATCTCGATGCCGCCCACAAGACCATGGAGACTGCGGAACATGTCGGCATATCGATGAAGGAAGTGACTGACAAATTGACAGACGACGGCGTTCGTCTATTCTCCGAAGCCTTTGACAAACTGATTCAGGCAGTTGAAAAGAACACGCAAGCAAAGTGAGTCCGAAAGTCAGCCTGCGCACTTCCAAGGTTACGCAGGCGCTGGCCGCCTCGGTCCAGACCAATATCGAAGACTGGCGCTCCGGCGATAGCGTTCGCCGGCCGTGGAAGCACAGCGCTTCCCTGTGAACCGGCTCCGACGAGGCGAAATGGCTGCCGCGGGCTCGCCCGATTCGCGGCAGCCATTTCAACAAGCTCTAACCTGATTTTCGTACCGGCACCCGGGACTGGTTTACTATAGCTGCCGAGCACCGCCTGGTTTCAGGAAGCTTTGCGAACTCTGCGAAATCCTTGGTAGAGACTAGTTTGAATTGCCGCGCGATGCAGTAAACTTCAAATCTCACCAACCGGGTTAGGCACTGGCCGGCGACTAAATAAACGATTTAATATCGAATGAGGAGCGGATCTATGCGTCTGGGAATGGTCGGTCTGGGAAAGATGGGCGCCAACATGACGCGCCGCCTGATGCGCGGCGGGCACGAACTGGTCGTCACCGATCTGAGCGCGGATAACGTCAAGAAGATCGCCGGAGAAGGCGCGGTGTCATCGGCGTCACTCAATGACTTCGTCAGTAAATTAGGCAAGCCCAAAATCGCGTGGCTGATGGTGCCCGCAGGAGCGCCGACTGAACAGACAGTGGATGCACTGGCGGCACAAATGCAGGCTGGAGACATTCTGATCGACGGCGGAAATTCCTATTTTAAAGATGACGTTCGCCGCGCCGCCAAGCTCAAACAAAAAGGAATTCACTATGTCGACGTAGGCACCAGCGGCGGTGTCTGGGGTCTCGAACGCGGCTATTGCATGATGATTGGCGGACCCAAGGAAGTGGTGCAGCAACTCGATCCAATCTTTAAAACGCTGGCTCCCGGACGCGGCGATATTCCCCGCACTCCCGGCCGGGAGAAGATGGGGGGCACTGCCGAAGACGGATATATTCATTGCGGTCCCTCCGGCGCAGGTCACTTCGTCAAAATGGTGCACAACGGCATTGAGTACGGAATCATGCAGGCCTACGCCGAGGGTTTCGATATTTTCCGAAACGCAACCAGTAAAGAGGTTCCGGAAGAGCATCGCTTCGATTTGAACCTGCCGGACATCGCCGAAGTCTGGCGGCGGGGAAGCGTAGTGAGTTCATGGCTGCTCGACTTGACCGCTATCGCACTGGCGGAAAATCCTACGCTTGCCGAGTACACCGGCTTCGTTCAGGATTCCGGCGAAGGACGCTGGACCATTCAGGCCGCGATCGACGAAGCGGTCCCGGTAGAGGTCCTTTCGGCTGCGCTTTACACCCGCTTCCGTTCGCGGCAGGAACATACGTTTGCGGAGAAGATGCTCTCGGCAATGCGGCAGCAGTTTGGCGGTCACATCGAACCCGGAACCCTCAAGAAATAATATGGCAGATACCGAGATCACGCCCGTAATCGAGCAGCAGCGGATCGGCAAGCCCGCCGATCCCTGTGCCATGGTGATATTCGGCGCCAGTGGCGACCTTACCCGCCGCAAGCTCATTCCGGCGCTCTACAATCTGGCGAAAAATAAATTGCTGTCACGCAACTTCGCCGTGATCGGTGTCGCCCGTTCCCCCATGAC
This sequence comes from Terriglobia bacterium, assembly GCA_963733545.1. Lineage (GTDB taxonomy): Bacteria > Acidobacteriota > Terriglobia > Terriglobales > Acidobacteriaceae > JAIQFF01. Next base: position 702,981 of record CAVTDQ010000005.1, on the reverse strand, counting down.
CTCCGAGGAGTATCGGAAAAAAGTTTCGGAAGATATAAAGCAGTTTGCCACCGACAACGTGGATCCCAAAATCTGGGAGTCGTTCATTCAAGGCGTCTACTACCTCAGCGGCGACATGAGCGAGCAGAAAACTTATGTCGAGCTGAAGGATTTGCTGGAGAAGATCGACAAGGATCACTCGACCCACGGCAATCACATGTATTACCTGGCCACGGCTGCCGATTTTTTTGGGCCTGGGGTAGAACAGCTTGCCGCCGTCGGCCTGATGCAGGAAGACAATCAGCACTGGCGCCGGGTGGTCATCGAGAAACCGTTCGGACATGATCTCGAGTCGGCCCGGTTGCTGAACAAGCAACTGCGGCGGGTGGCAAGCGAGAGTCAGATTTATCGCATTGACCACTATCTGGGCAAGGAAACGGTGCAGAACATCCTGGCGCTGCGCTTCGCCAACGGAATTTTTGAGCCCATCTGGAATCGCCGCTATATCGATCACGTGCAGATTTCGGTGGCGGAAACTGTGGGCGTGGAAAAGCGTGGCGGCTACTATGATAAAGCCGGTGCTCTGCGCGATATGGTGCCCAACCACATCATGCAGCTCATCAGCCTGACCGCCATGGAGCCTCCGGTTTCGTTCCGCGCCGATGCCGTCCGCGACGAACAAGGCAAGATTTTGCAGGCCCTCCAGCCTCTGAGTTCGGAAGACGTGCTGACCCGCACGGTGCGCGGGCAATACGGGGAAGGAATGGTCGACGGCGAACGAGCCCCGGCCTATCGCAGTGAGGCCGGCGTCCCTCCCGATTCCAAAAATGAAACCTTCGTCGCCATGAAATTATTGATCGACAACTGGCGATGGGCGGACGTTCCTTTTTATCTCCGCACGGGTAAACGTCTGCCCAGCCGCAGCACCAGCATCGTGATCCAGTTCCGGCGCGCGCCCTTTGTTCTCTTCCGCGACACCCCGGTGGAGAACCTGATGCCCAACCAGTTGGTGCTTCACATCCAACCGGAAGAAGGCATCTCTCTCCGCTTCGCCGCCAAGGTTCCGGGACCGGCCATGCGTCTGGGCGCGGTGAACATGAATTTTGAATATTCCGATTATTTCGGGACGATACCCAGCACCGGTTACGAGCGGCTGCTGCACGATTGCATGATCGGCGATGCTACTCTTTTCCAGCGCGCCGACATGGTCGAAGCGGGATGGTGCGTGGTCAGCCCGGTGCTGGACGTCTGGAAGGCCCTGCCGCCGCGTAACTTTCCCAACTATGCCGCCGGGACCTGGGGTCCCAAGGAAGCGGAAGATTTGCTTGAACGCGATGGGCGGCATTGGAGGAATTCCGAGAAATGATCTTGGCAGGCGATATTGGAGGTACGCACGCCCGACTGGCATTCTTCGATGCCGTGGACGGCCACTTCAGTCTGGTCTCCGCATCGATCTTTCCCAGCCGCGAGTACTCCGGCCTGGATGAAATCGTAGCCAAATTTGTGGATACCTCGAACATGCACCCCGACACTGCCTGCTTTGGTATTGCCGGACCGGTGCGGAATGGCCGGGTGGAAGCCTCCAACTTGCCATGGATCATCGAATCCAAACGACTGGCGGACGAGCTCAAGATCAAAAAGGCCTTTTTGATCAACGATCTTGAAGCCAACGCCTGGGGCATCCCTGCTCTCGACGAGAAGGATGTGGTCACGCTCAACCGGGTCAAGGGAAAGCCGGTGGGCAACCAAGCAGTCATTGCGGCTGGAACCGGGCTGGGCGAAGCCGGCATGTATTGGGACGGCGTCAAGCATCATGTCTTCGCATGCGAAGGTGGCCACGGGGATTTTGCCCCGAGAACTCAGCTGGAAGTCGAACTCTTCAATTATCTTCATGTTCGTTTTGGGCACGTCAGTTATGAGCGCATACTTTCCGGCCCCGGACTGGTTAACGTGTTCAGCTTTTTGCGAGACACGGGGCGCGGCACGCCTCCGCAGTGGCTGACCGACGAAATGACCCACTCCGATCCGGCAGCGGCAATTTCCGCGGCTGGGCTGGAAAGCAAATGCGGCTTGTGCGAGCAGGCGGTGGATCTATTTGTCTCGGTGTACGGGGCCGAGGCGGGCAATCTCGCGCTAAAAATTCTGTCTACGGGCGGGATTTATCTGGGCGGCGGAATTGCTCCAAAGATGTTGCCAAAGCTGGCGGGCCCGTTGTTCATGCAAGCTTTTATCAGCAAAGGCAGAATGCAGGCATTGCTGGAAGCAATGCCGGTCAGCGTGATCACCAATGATCGCATAGCGCTGCTTGGTGCCGCTCGTTGCGCGATGGTCAAAAACGCGGCGTAGAGTTTCAAAATGGCTGCTCAACCTGAAATTCGAATTCCTGAAATTCGCGTTCTGAAGACGGCCGCGGACTTGTTCGAAGCGGCAGCGTCGGAGTTCGCGAACCAGGCCGCCCAGGCCGTAAACACCCGTGGCAGATTTACGGTCGCGCTTTCCGGCGGCTCGACCCCCAAAGCTTTGTACTCGCTGCTGGCCACCAAATCCGGCATCCCGTGGGAGAAGATCTGTTTCTTCTGGGGTGATGAGCGCCACGTTCCTCCTGACAACCCGGAAAGCAATTACCGCATGGCATACGAAGCATTGCTTTCGAAAGTCCCAGTTCGCCCGGAGAACATTTTTCGGGTTTATGCCGAAAAAAAAGACGCCGCTGCTGCCGCAGCCCAATACGAGCAGACTGTCAAAGAGTTTTTTCAGCTTTCGCCGGGCAAGTTTCCCCGCTTTGATCTGGTGCTCTTAGGCGTTGGTCCTGACGGACACGCAGCGTCCCTTTTTCCTGGCACGTCTGCATTGAACGAAACTCAGCGACTGGTCGTCGCCAACTGGGTGACAAAATTCAATACCCACCGCATCACCTTCACGTATCCAGTTTTGAATGCTGCCGCTTGTGTCCTTTTCCTGGCTAGCGGACCCGATAAAGCCGCAATTCTGCGAGAGGTTTTAGAGAATCCCGCAGCAGACCTGCCGTCGCAAAAAATCATACCGACAAACGGAAGATTGATTTGGCTGGTGGATGTGCCTGCGGCCAGCAGACTTTCGCAGCGGGTTACGTAAAAAGCGGATTTCTGAGAAGACTCGAGCAGTTTCCTTCTTTATTTCAGCGCTCCGCCCCGGTTGCCGGTGATGACGCGAACGCGAGGGTCTTTCCAACGCTAAAACTTACTGGACGTCGATTGAAAGTCGCGCGCCGCTAAGGTGCCCGACTCTCAGGGAGGCTAGTTCCGTTCAACCATCGATCCAGCTTGTTATGAGGGAACCCTAAAAGACCGGAACCAGATTGTGCTTCTTCGAATACATTTTCCGATCAACCGCCCGCAATACGTCCTCTGCGTCAGAACCGGTGATGTAAGGCGCCAGCGCCCAGCTGAAAGAGACTTCGTATCCCTTTTTGCTGGCCAGGTTCCACTGGTCAACCTCGCGAAGGATTCTCTGGACCGGATTTTCGGCTTGCTCTTCAGTGGTGTCCGGCATCAGGATCAGGAACTGTTCCCCACCCTGGCGGAAGACCAGGTCTGCGCCGCGAAACACGGTTCTTAATATCTTGGAAAATTCGACCAGTACCTTGTCTCCTTCGAGTGCCCCAAACTTGGAGCTGATGGCGCTGAAACCGTTGAGGTCAATCGCCATGAAGGTCAGGCCATTCCCCATGCGGTTGGCCCGGGCTACTTCACGCGGCACCAGTTCGGTCAGTGCTCGCCGGTTCAAGAGTTGAGTGAGGGGATCAACCAGAGACAGGCTTTCCAGGCGTTCGTTCAAGACCAGTTCGCGAATCAGGGCAAGGCGGGTGCTGTTCAGATTGCGCTTCTGTGACAACAGATAGATGTTGAACAACAAAATCAGACAAATCAGTCCGAAGAACAGTTGCGGAAGATAGAAGTGTTCAACGTGGATGAATCGCTGCGACCAAACCAGATTGGGAAGAACTACAGCCAGCAGGCCGGAGGTCAGGACCAGGATGACCAGAATGCCGATGGACCAGAGCTGAAGATCGCGTCCGGAGAGTTGCTGAATCTGCTGCTGGATCTCGTCCGCGCGCGCCAGTACGGCGGGCTGGTTGGCGCTATCTTCACTGGACTGTGGCATCCCTCTCCTTCTCCAGAAACAGTCTTCCCAGCTGCGACAACAGTCGTCCTTAGAATTTGTACTGCAATTGACACAGAAAGATCGCAGGGAAAAGGTTTTCGACGATTACCTTGGTAATGGGGTAAGGGTATCCGATCAGGCGTAGTCGACATCGACCAGCACGTTGTGTCCACTCTCTTTACGAAAAGTGACTTCTACTTTCTGGCCGACGGGCAGAGCATTTCGCATGTCGCCTTCGAGGACAAGAAGATTTGAAGCTCCGCCGTTGTTGAAAAACGTCACTACGGATTTATTGGGTTGGCCGACGCCGGATTCGTAAAACTGAACGCTCTCCACTTTCCCGCGCTGCCGGATGCCGGCGGCGGTCGAGGTCGCGGCTGTGTAGGTGGGTTTGGCTGCGCGTCCTTTGCGTAGCTCGATCAGAATGTTCAAGCCCACAATGCCTGACATGGCCAGCAGGATCAGCGACATGAATAATCCGTCCACCGAAGTGATGGCTCCGTTCATTACGATCCAGGCAACGCCCAGTAGTGGAACCAGTGCCAAAAGCACTGAGACGATTAGCATCATGATTTTTTCCGGAGGTGTAAGTCGGCAGCCGAAGTCACGGCCAACAGATTAGCAAAAAAACGCGGCCCGTTCACCTCGGAGATAGGTACGCCCCAGTTCAGGCGCAGGTATCGCGCCAATCGGCGATCTCTTTCAGTCCGTCTGCCCGAGTCTGCTCGAAAAGGCGCACGCGATGGCGGGTGTGCTCAAATTCGTGGATGTCGGCCCAGACTTCGGCCTGCCAGCCTTCGTCGTGGACGTCGGTTTCACCACAAGTCGCGCAACGGGTGTGAAGTTTTCGTGGCAGGCGCGGTGGAACCGCAACCGGGCCAGGAGGCAGCTCCAAGAAGATGCAACGCACTTCCTGGATATCTTCGTTGTCGCCGATGATGTGTTCGTAGCGCAGCAGATAGCCGAAAGCCAATTTTCTGGCTTCCTGCTCTGCCTCGGCGCGGGTATGAAAAGGACCATACTCAGCCCGCAGTTGTTCGGTGGAATCGCAAGCCATCCAAAACGTTTCCTTGTACGCCATTCATGCCTCGAGGGGTCGGATTAGGCTGGCTTAGGGGAAAGCGCCGGATGTCCTTAGGAACCACGCCTCAGTCAGAGGATTGCAATTGAATTGCCGGGATTGAATTGTCTGCCAAACGGACATAGGTGCTTAATCCTCAGTTACTTGTGTGGTTTCGACCGGGAAGCCTCATGGGTAAAATGCAAGCTTTTGCAGCCTTTTACTTTCCACTCCTAGGAATTCGGGCTGCTTGGTTACCCATACTGATCTGTGGGGCGTCGTGGACAATCGGCGACCCAGGTCCGGATCAGGAAGCAATCGTTTCCGCCAGCACATCAATCGGCTGCAAGGCGCATTCGTCCCGCCATTTCTGACCACCGTGACGAGCCACGTAGATAGCCAGTTCCAGACGGCTCCAGACGCCCAGCTTGTCGAAAGTGTTGCGCAGGTAGTTCTTTACCACCTGCTCGGTGGTGCCGACCGCCTTGGCGATCTCGCGGTTGGTCTGGCCTTCCCAGACCAGCGCCGCGACCTGCATTTCCTTTTGGGTTAAGCGTTCACGGGGTTGCATGATTTCATCTGCTCCTTTGAGAACATGGCAGTCGCCAGTTTGACTCGTTTTCTTCCGTCTCGAATTCCCGCCCGCAGGAACAAGGTCCGAAGGTGTTGTTTCACGGTTCTCGGACTGATGCCTAGTTGCTTCGCGATTTCCTTGTTGCTGCAGCCCTGCATCAGCAGCATCAAAACCTGTTCATCGCGAGGAGTGATTTTTACCTGGCTCAGATTTAACATGGCGCCTCTTGGCTGATCGCTGGCTCAGTGGCTTTTAATATGGCCGCGATCGGAATACTAAGAAGCAACTTATTCGCCAAAGTTTCGCCCTGAAGCACGAAGGGGTAAAGCCTTGTGAATGCCGCATTTTGGTCTATCGCCAAATGTCCGTAGCCTGCTCCCCGCTCCAATTCGGGACAGGTTGTTCTGAAACGGAAATCAGCCACTAGGTTCGCCGGAGCGCGCTGGTGGGTCGGCGAAATTTGTCTTTCGCTTGGACTGGAGTTTTATTGCCGGCTCGAATCGGTTTAAGGTAGAGCCAGCCAATCGCTGATAGTGGCTTGGGGAGGCAGCATGCGCGTGCTGGTGGTTGAAGACGAAGTCCGGCTGGCCGAGAACGTAGCCCGCAGTTTGCGTGAAAGCGCAGGCTACGCTGTCGACGTCGCCGCCGACGGTCAGGAGGGTTTGTTTCTGGCGGAATCGAACGCCTACGACGCCGTTCTGCTCGATCTCATGCTGCCCAAGCTCGACGGTATGGAGTTGCTGGGCAGAATCCGGCAGTCCGGCCAACACACACCCGTGCTGGTGCTCACCGCCCGTGACGATAAGGAATCGGTCGTGGCCCTGCTCAATGCGGGGGCTGACGACTATCTGACAAAGCCTTTCGATCTGGGGGAATTGCTGGCCCGCACCAAGGCTTTAATCCGGCGCGGCAAAGGCCAGCCTTCGCCGGTTGTCACTATTGGCGACCTTGAACTGAATACGGTCAATCGCACCGTGCAGCGGGGAGGAAAAGCGATCACCCTGACCGCGATGGAGTATCGAGTTCTCGAATACCTGGTGCATCGGCCGCGCGCCGTGGTCTCTAAAACCGAACTGCTGGAACATCTGTACGATTACAACTGGGAAAAATTCAGCAACGTGATCGAAGTTTATATTTCCGGCCTGCGCCGCAAATTGAATCAAGGCTCATCGAAACAGCTGATTCGTACCCTGCGCGGTCAGGGTTACATACTGGAAGATTAAAACTGGACATGCGCCGCGACTCCATTCAACGCCGGGTCACCGCTTCCGTATTGCTGTCCCAGATTATTTTGACCGCGGGCCTGGTCATCGTCGGTGTCGTCGTTACCTACACCCGGCTGCTCTCTACCCTCGACACCAGCATGCAGGCGCATGCTACCAGCGTGGCCGTTCTGGTGCGGTACACGGATGACTCCAGCGGGCATGTTTATTTTGACAACAGTCTGCTGCCGGAATCGATTGATCCCAATCACCCCGACCAGTTCATGCTCTGGGCGGATCGCACCGGATTCCTTACTCGTTCGGAAGACTGGCCTGAGGGCCTCCAATTCGAGCCCGGACCCAGCCAGCACTGGAATTTCAGCTGGGCCGGAGTTCCCTACCACGCCATCCGCATGACCCACGTTCCGATACTGGACCGGGAAGAACGCATGTCGTTCCCGCCGCAGACCCTGACCGTGGTCTACGCCTCGCCCACCTTGCGGATACGCCAGCAGGTGAAAGTAGCGGGAATTTTTATCGCTCTTGCCAGCCTGCTCCTGCTGGGCGCAACCACCTGGCTGGCTTCGTGGAGAATCCGGCAAGGCCTTTCGCCGCTGCAGAGTCTGGCCCGTCAGGCAGCTCTGGTTTCGACCCAGCGCTGGAAACTACAGCCGCCGCAAGAAGCCGAGAATCTCGACGAACTGCGCCCGCTCACCGAATCGATGACTCAGATGCTGGCCCGGCTTGAGCATTCGTTCAAGCAGCAGCGTGAATTCGTGGGAAATGCCGCTCACGAATTGAAGACGCCGGTGGCGGTCCTGAAATCCACACTCCAGTCGCTGCTGCAGCGTCCCCGAAATCCGGACGAGTATCGCGCCGGGGTGCGCGATTCTCTGCAGGACCTTGACCGCCTGGAAGATCTGCTGCTGCGTATGCTTCGACTGGCGCGAGCCGAGCAATGGGCACAAAGTGCGCAGGCCCGTGAGTTCGATGTCATCGACATCAATTCCACCTGCGAAGAAGCAGTCGAAAGAATTCGTCCGCTCGCGCAATCGCGCAATACTTCCATTCAGCTAACCACGAATGGCCCGGTGCCGCTCCGCGCCGATCCCGAAGATTTGCAATTGGTATGGACCAACCTGCTGGAGAATGCGGTGCGCTACAGTCCCGAAGGATCGTCCGTGGATGTGTCGGTCGCTCGGGTTGCAGGCCATGCCAGGATTATCTTTGCCGACCAGGGAATCGGCATTTCGCAATCGGATCTGCCTCGGGTATTCGACCGTTTTTATCGTGGAGATCGTTCTCGCACCCGTGCCACCGGTGGTTTCGGTCTGGGTCTCGCGATCGTAAAGGCTTTGGTCGAAGCGTACGGCGGCACGATAGCGGCTGAAAGCATTCCCGGCAGCGGCACTCGCATGACAGTGAATCTTCCCGTCCTCGAGTCTTAAGTTTCACCGCTGTCTCTGTCGTTTTCTAGTTCTGCTTTAAGCTGGATCGCCGGTGATTCTGATTTCCTCTCTTTCCAGTCGGTGAAGCACATCTCAAAGATTGATAACATCATCTCGATCTCGCTCTAGTGGTCATCAACCCGGCGGTGCATTTATCGCGCTGATCGGATCTGAATTTTGCGCAGCGCGTGATAATTTGTTCAGCCGTAAGGGGTTTGTGATTACCGTCAAAACAGCGATTACTTGTTGGATAAAAGCGCATAACTTTGCACACTGGTTAGCTCAAAAATCAAAACTACCGGTATTGGGCGGAGTGACTTAAAGACCGACGGTCTCATAAAAGCCTGAATTGCAACCAGTTGCATGCATGTGCGAACGGTATGAAGCGTCTCGACATCCAATCCGGAAGGTACTTCGGTGTGCTCGCCGGCGGGTAAGTTTGGTTTGTAGATTGCATTACAATAGAGTTCCGGACGCCCCCGACCGGCTGGCGGATTTGCTCTCGTGACCCAAACTGCTACCAGCCCGCAACGTAAGCCCTTGCTGGACGAGGCTTCATTTCAACAGCTGCTCTCGGCTGCGTTTGTGCTTCAGGAGCATAACGATCGTTTGCGCGCAAAAGGATTTCAGGCATCTTTCGCCGAAAACCTCACTGCAATCGTTGAAACACAAAAACTGATTCAAACTTTGCAACTGGATCTGGCTGCGGCAGCTGAACTGGTGGCCGAGCGAATTCAAAAGATCACCGGTGCAGCCGGAACAGCGATTGGAATTCTGGAAAAAGGTCAGCTGCTTTATCGCGCTGCCACGGGCATAGCCACGATCGACGCAGGCACTTACGTTGCCCCATCGGCGGCACTCTCCGCGGGCTGTCTCACCAGGGGAACGGCGCTGAACTATCCTGACGTAACTCCGAATTTGCATGTGAGCGCGGATCTTTTCCGTCAACGCGGAGTCAAAGCTTTCATCGCGGTGCCGGTTTACCACTCTGGACAAGTGGCAGGTGTGCTCGAGTTGCGTTTCGCTCGCACCAACTCTTTCCGCGAATCGGACCTGCGGGCAGCGGAGCTTATGGCGGGCTTGTTGAGTGAAGCCATGGTCACCGCCTCGCGCATGAAGTGGAAAGAGGCTCTCGCTTCCGAGCGGCAGAGCATGCTGGAAGCGCTGGAGCGAATCAAACCGCAAATCGAGCGTTTGGGCAGCGATACGATGTCGGTTGAGAAACTGGCGCCTGCCAAGCCGGTTTCGTTTACAGCGCCTGTGGTAGCACCACAACCCGAGGTTCCGGTTGCTCGCAGCGCCCCCACCTGTTCTTCCTGTGGCAGCGATTTTTTTGATGACAGCGAGTCCTTCTGCGGCATCTGCGGCAGTGCGCGTCCTATGCTTCCCGAAGTAGATGCTTCGAACGAGGATTCTCCAGCCAAGCCTTATGAACCCTGGCTGACCCCGTACGAGCAGGAAAAACCTTCGAATGGCAATTCGGTTATCAAGCCTCTCAAGGTTGAAAGCTCTGAAAGCGAAACTTTACCGGCATCCACCTCCGGAATAGTGCTTCCCGAATTGCCCGCGATGGGCGTGGTCGCTGCTAATCCGAATGTGATCGAAATGCCGCCGCCGGTCGATGAGCAATTGCCAGCCATAGCTACTCCGGCTGATGCCAGTACAGTGGAAAACTCTCAGGTGCCTTTATTGCAGACCGCCGAGCCTCCAGTGGCTGAGGCGCTTCGCATCGTGCCCGCAGACCCGTTCCCGGTTGAAATGGTTTCGGCCGATCTGGCGGCTCCGGACACCAGGATCGAACCAGCGACATGGAGCTCTGCCAGGAAGACTCAGCAGTGGCTCGAAACCGTAAAGACGACCCGCGGGCCGCGGGCCGAATGGTTAGCCCGGCAGTGGCAGACGCGAAGAGCGAACATCTATATCGTGTTAGCTATCGTAATCCTGCTTCTGGTGATCTCAGGCTGGGGGATAAGGCCCGCCGGAACCAGCGCCGCTGGCAATTCCACGCCGCCGGCAAACCATCAGCCCCAGGCGCAGCCCAAGCCAGAACTGACGATGTTTGAAAGTCTTATGGTTAGTCTCGGACTGGCAGAGCCGCCGCCCGCTCCCGTCTATATGGGAAACCCGGATACTCAGGTCTGGATCGATGTTCATACCGCGCTCTACTACTGTCCCGGAACCGAGCTGTACGGCAAGACCGCAGACGGTAAATTCACCTCTCAGCGGGATGCCCAGCAAGACCAGTTTCAGCCGGCCAACCGCAAGGCTTGCCCGTAGCGGCATCGGGTCATAGTTTTCCACACCAAACTGACAACCTAAAAGTCAGATTTGATGTCTAATATGACTGTCCGCTGGAGGACCACATTGCCTAATCTCCGGGACGCAGAGTCATCAGAAGCGTCACCTCCGTACGAACTAAATCCGCTCACCAATCCCGACCTCGAACGAAACCTGGGCCGCTGGGCCAAGGTTTATTTCAGCAACCCGCCTGCAAATCGCGAACGCGCGGTCAATAATCTTCTGACACAAATTCGGCGGGAAGCAGGCGTAACCGTGCCTCCCGCGCCGATTCGGGCAGCAATTTCGCGCGATCCCAGCTTGCGAGGCGTTGTCTGCTCAGCCTGCCAGCGGCAAAATCCTCCCGGCCACAGGTACTGCAGCCGCTGCGGAGAATCCCTTACGGCCGCTGCCGCTGCAAACGAAATTTCAATGCCTGCAAATCCTGTTCCCGAGACACCTTCTCCGCGTGCTGATCACGACGTGCAGTGGCTCCGTGATCAGGCGTTCAGCGGTTCATATGAGTACGAAGTACCGCAAACCCGGGGGTGGAAATATCTGCTGGTCGTCGCAGTAATCGGGCTGGCCGGTTTCGCTTATATGCAATGGAACGCGCATCGGAGCAATGGCGCAGCGGCCCCGGCATCGTTCGCGCCTTCCGTCCCGGTGACGCCACAAAATTCTCTGCCAACTGAAACAAAACCGCTTGCGGTCGCAGCAAAATCCAAACCCGCATCTCGAACGATTGCTCCGGCGCGGGAGGTGAGCGATCGCGCAGCGACGTCATCCGGAGTACAGGCAGCATCACAGAAATCTTCGGTACTCGGCCTGTCCCAACAAAGCCTGGCCAGCACCGAGGGCGGCCTCTCCGAGCTGCGGCTGGCGCAGCGCTACCTGGGAGGAAGTATGGGCGTGCGGGATCCTTCCGAAGCCGCGAAGCTGCTGTGGAAAGCAGTGCGCCAGCAAAACACCACTGCCGCGCTGTTGCTCTCTGGACTCTACCTGCGAGGTGACGGCGTTCCGCGGAGCTGCGACCAGGCCAGGCTTTTGCTGACCGCCGCAGCCAGGCGCGGAACCCCGCAGGCTGCTCAACAGTTGCAAATTCTGGAATCGCAGGGTTGTCACTGAAAAAGAGCAGACTATCCCAGATGCAAAAAGACCCTCGCAAATTGCGAGGGTCTTTTATTTTGTGCTCATGCGGTCTAGCGATGAAGATGATTGCGGCGAGAGCTTGAATTGTGGAGATTGAGAATATTCTGCTCCCAGGTCTCTAACAGCTCAGGCGTGCGCCGGGATTTGCTGGCGACGGGCTTCGTACCAGAGTGCCAGTTCGACCCGGTTCCAGAGTCCGAGCTTGTCATAGATGATTCGTAAGTAGTTTTTGACGACGTGCTCGGTGGTGCCGATGGCGTCTGCGACTTCTCGATTTTTGAGTCCTTGGGCGACGAGTTCGATGACCTGGTGCTCTCGCTCGCTTGGAGTCCGGTTCCCGTAACGTTGCTCTCCGAACATAATTGCCTCCGATAAAGAATGGTTGCGAGTTTTACTCGCTTTATGCCGCCGGTGATTCCAAAGCGTAAAAAAAGACGATTAAAGTGTGCTTTTACGGTGCGCCGGGCCATTTTAAGCTGTCGGGCAATTTCCGAATTGTCGCACCCCTGAAGGAGCAATTCAGCAATTTGCTGTTCACGTGGACCCAGCCGAATGGAGCTATCATTCATTTCGGCTTCCCCCTGGTTCAATGTTTAAGGCCCGGTTCGGGCGGTTTTCAATAGAAGTAGCTTGCCCTCGGTCCCCTTACCAAGGCATCCGGGACAAGCTTTACTCCAAATATTGTGGGTTCTCCCAAAATCCATAGCATGCACACTGCCAAGGTCGCGGTGAATTTCACAGTTGAATGTAAAGTATGAGATTTTTTCACCAAGTCATTCCCCAAAAGGTACAAGGGCCGGGTGAAATCCAATACAGGATAAGTTATTTGTTTGCTGTATCATAGTGACACAGCTACAGTAATCGGCCGCAGTTCGCGTTCCGCCTACCCAATATAGAATTTGGGATTGCCAGAAAAGTAGAATAGGGCGACGAAATTTTATGGCCAGAATCTTCGATTTCGCCTATTTTCTGCCGACTCCGCCGACCTTTCGGCATAGTCGCGAGAATAGTGAGTTTAGGGTAAGTGCTTAATTTTCATCGCATGTGGGCCCGCAGCCGGGAAAAAAATTCCTTCCCCTAAGGGAAGATTGGAAGTAATTACATCGTTTACCCGAGTAACAAGATAATAAACCCTCGGTCACGTTGATTTGCGCGGCCCTCGCGCGAGAGTTGTGCGGCAGCAAGGGCCCGCGCATATTCGTAAAACTTGCGTATTCTTTATTCTTTATTTAACGAACCTGCAACAGTCGCTACCCAGTTTTGTTTTAAACTGCACAGTGCTTCCCGATTAGGAATTCGCAGCTGTCAGCGCAAGGAATTTCTGTTCCCTGATTGTGCTGGTAGTTTCGTGAACCGCGATTTCGCTGCCTTGTTTCAAAGCTGCTTCGGAGCGAACGCGAAATAGTTCAACCGGCGCAGCCTTCCGACATCAAACAGTGACAAGGTTATTTCCGCTTCTGTCGGAACGATCCATAAGTATCGAAAGCAAAATTCCCAAAGGTCCAGGAGGCCAACGAGTTTGAGCCCTTCAAGCAGTCACCTTACCCCGCCGCACGGTGGAGAACTTGTCAATCTGATCGCCCAACCGGAAACCGTCAATGACCTGAAAGGCCGCTCTAAGGATTGGCCGTCATGGGACCTCAGCGCTCGCCAGCTTTGTGATCTGGAGTTGCTGCTCGGCGGCGGCTTTTCCCCCCTGCGCGGGTTCATGAATCGCGCCGACTACGAAGGCGTCTGTAGCGATATGAAGCTGGCCAGCGGACTGCTCTGGCCCATGCCAATCACGCTCGATGTCAGCGAAGACTTTGCCAAATCTCTGACCCCCGGCAGCAGCAAAGTCGCGCTGCGCGATCCCGAGGGCGTGATGCTGGCCGTACTCCACGTGGAGGATGTCTGGCAGGCCGATCGCCAAGCGGAAGCTAAAGCGGTTTTTAACAGCACCAGCAAGGCCCATCCCGGCGCCGACTACGTGATGAACAAGGCCAACCCCTGGTACGTGGGCGGTCGAACCGAAGGCACCCAGATTCCCGCGCACTATGATTTTCGTTCGCTGCGGCTGACTCCGTCCGAGCTGCGTGCCGAGTTCGCTCGGCTGGGATGGCGAAAGATCGTGGCCTTCCAGACCCGCAATCCCATGCACCGCGCGCATCAGGAACTTACCTTCCGGGCTGCGAAACAGGTTGAAGCCAGCCTGCTGATTCACCCGGTGGTGGGAATGACCAAGCCTGGAGATGTGGATTATTTCACCCGGGTGCGCTGCTACCAGTTGCTGACCTCGAAGTATCCCCCGGGAACGGTGAAGCTTTCTTTGCTGCCGCTGGCCATGCGAATGGGCGGTCCTCGCGAAGCCATCTGGCATGCATTGATCCGCAAGAATTACGGCTGCAGCCACTTCATTGTCGGACGCGACCACGCCGGTCCAGGTAAGGACACGGACGGTAAGCCTTTTTACGGCCCTTACGAGGCGCAAGAGCTATTCAAAAAACATGAGTCGGATATTGGGGTCACGATGGTGCCATTCAACATGATGGTCTACCTGGAAGACCAGGACAAATATTTCCCTACCGACGAGGTACCCAAAGGGGCGCGCGTGCTGGACATCTCAGGCACGGAGCTACGGCAACGGCTCAACGAAGGCCGCGATATTCCAGGCTGGTTTACCTATCCCGAGGTTGTCCAGGAATTGCGGCGCAGCTATCCGCCGCGTCACAAGCAGGGCGTGACCATTTTTTTCACGGGACTATCGGGCTCCGGCAAATCAACCATCGCCAATGTGCTGCTGACCAAGTTTCTTGAAACCGGCGGACGTCCGGTCACCTTGCTGGACGGCGACCTGGTGCGAAAAAACCTGTCTTCCGAGCTGGGCTTTTCCAAGGAACACCGCGACATTAACATCCGTCGCATCGGCTATGTGGCTTCTGAAATCACCAAAAATGGAGGCATTGCCATTTGCGCCCCCATCGCCCCTTATGACGCCACCCGCAAATACGTGCGGGGATTGATCGAACCGGTGGGCGGGTTCATCCTGGTGCATATTTCGACCACGGTGGAAGTATGCGAACAACGCGATCGTAAAGGTCTGTACGCCAAAGCCCGGGCTGGGATTCTCAAGGAATTCACCGGCATTTCAGATCCGTACGAAGAACCGGAAGATGCCGAGGTCGCAATCAACACAGCCGACCTGACACCGGAGGAAGCCGCCCAGGAAATTATTTTGCACCTCGAACGCGAGGGATTTTTCGGCGCACTAGAAGCACGCGGATAGCCCCCCGTCCGGTCTCTCTGCGATCTTTGCGCAGTCCTTTGCGTTCTTTTGCGGTCAAGCTTTTGATTTTGCGGAGACCTAAACCGTACCGCAAAGTTCGCCAAGCTAAATCGCAAAGAACGCAGAGGCTGTTCAGCGGCACGCTCAAGGGATTTCATGATGGACTCTTCACACGCCGAAACATTACGAAGAATAGAGTCAGCGCTGCAGTCCGCGCGTCAGGTTTTCTCGCGATTCACTCCGGGCGCGATCCAGGCAGAATACAAAGCCGGCCACGATCCCGTGACTGAAGCTGACTGGGCAGTGGACGCTGTTCTACGACGGGAACTGCTGCGCGAAGGCGAGGGCTGGCTTTCCGAAGAAAGCGCCGACGACTCTTCCCGCCTGGAGAAAAGCCGTGTCTGGATCGTCGATCCGCTCGATGGAACTCGCGAATTTGTCGCCGGCATTCCCGAATTCTGCGTTTCCGTAGCGATGGTAGAAGACGGAGTTCCGGTGGCGGGCGGAATTTGCAACCCAGCCACCAATGAAATCTTTCTCGGCTCGCTCGATGCGGGAGTGACTTACAACGGAAAGCCGGCCCGCGCCAGTCAGCGAACCAGCCTCGATGGCGCAATAATTCTCGCCAGCCGGAGCGAGACTAAGCGTGGCGAATGGAAGCGGTTCGAGAATACTTCAGTTCAAGTTCGGCCTATGGGTTCCGTGGCCTACAAACTGGCTCTGGTGGCGGTTGGGCTGGCTGACATTACCTTCACCCTGACCCCTAAACACGATTGGGATATTGCGGGCGGGGCGGCTCTGGTGACCAGCGCCGGAGGTTTCATAAGCACGCTTGAGAATTCCGACCTGCGCTGCAATCGCAAATCCCCTCTGCTCTCCGGATTGCTCGCCGGCGGTCCCTTCCTGCGAGACCCATTGCTCTCACTTATCAGCGAGTATCTTCCGGCAAACTCGAGCCGCTCGTAAGATTTTTGTTCACCGCAATAGAGCACTGACCACGAAGGTCGCGAAGTTTCACAAAGGAAGACCCAAGATTGAAGGGTTTTCCTTCGTGGACCTTCGTGTCCTTCGTGATCAAAGAATTCAGCCTGCGCTCAACTAACTATCAGGATTTCAACACTGTCTTCAGCAGCGTTTCCACGCCATTCCAAGTAATCTGCACGCCGATACACAACAATACGAATGCGATGACACGCAGCACGCCGTGCGCGGTCTGTGGCGAAACACTCGCGGTAATCTTGGGAGCATAGGCATAGCACACGAACACCAGCAAGCTTAGCGCTACCACGGCCAGGAAAACTCCGACGTGGGCCAGGACATCGCTGAGCACACCCTTCACCGATGCATGCGCGCTTAACGTAAGCATCACCACGATGCAACCCGGCCCAGCGGTCACGGGAAAAGTCAGGGGGTAAAAAATCTGTTGTTCCACGGATTCAAAGCTGGTCTCGGCAACCTTGGTGCGGTCGGGGTCAGGTTTGATTTCGTGTTGATTCAGCAAATTCCATCCCATTGATGCGAGCACCAGTCCGCCGGCAACCTGAACCACGGGGAGCGAGATGCCGAAGAATTCCAGGAGGGCGGTTCCCACCAACTCAATCGCGCCGAGGAACAGCGTCGTGCTGATCGCGATCTTGCGCGCCAAGCCACGGTAAACCGGCGGCGGCGCATCGCCGACCAATCCGAGCAGGACCAATGCCGAACCCAGGGGATTGATCAGCGGCAGCAGGGCGCTGAAGGCCAGCGCAAAGTATTTGGCGACAAGAGAGGCGCTTCCCATTGGGTGCAACAGAATAGCACCACCACCGCGACAAGAGGCCCGAGGAAGTATGTCCGCCGAAGATTTCCTTTACGGCAGTGGCGGAGGCGTCATGCCCACGAACGTGGTCCCGGTAAATTTTCCCTGCGCCGTGAAATTCCAGGTGAACATGGCGGAGCCGGCACGCTCGCAGGCATGGCATCCGTTAATTAGCGGATAGCCCACCACAAATTGTTTTCCACCCTTCGGTCCGGTTTGTGAATTGGGCCAAGTTTTCCCGTCGCGATCACCCGGCCATACATCCACCTTGGGGAACTGATATTTCGTATTCTGGAACTGAGGATCCTGCTCCATGCTCTTATGGTCGAGCATTTTCAGATTTTCCACGTTTACGATTTCCGGCTGTCCATTTACAAGCAGAAGGCCATAGTTGGTATTCGCGCGCAGCGGATAGGTAATCCAGGCGAAATCAACGGGACCAATCGGCTGAAAGCCGGTCATAATTCCGACCTCGCCCTGACTCTGCTTGTACAGCTCGCGGGTAAAGCTGACCGCATCGGCGGAAGCGCCGGCCTTCGACATCTGCTCGATCACGCATTGCGCAAAGCCGGCAGACGCCGATTTGTCGCAGGCCATATGGGCATTGGCCATGAACTGATCCGGCACCTGCCAGACCGATGACGCACCTATTTTTCGGGAGGCCGCGGACGCACCTGTCAGCAATCCAGCGATACAGCCCACCATGTAGAGAGTCGCAGCCAACCGCTTGAGCATAGACATCCTTCAGTGATCGGAAATTTTACAATAGCGCGCTAAACCAAACCTTGGAACTTCTGGCATCGCTAGTTTTTGGCCGCTTCGGCGTAGCGCCGGAAAAAACTGTCCGGCTTCCATTGCGGCCGCTCCGGATTGTTCGCCACTCTGATCATGAGCAGCCGGATGATGTCTTCATACTTTCCTGCCGATCCGAGGTCTACTGGTTGATCCAGATCGTCCGAGGGCGCGTGATACCGGTTGGTCAGCCAGTCCTGGTAGAGCTGCTTTTGTTCATCAGTGGATGGCGCAATGTCCATGGCCAGCGCCGGAATGCCGCGACGAATAAAGCTGTATTGATCACTGCGGATAAAAACATTTCTCAACGGTTGCGGATCAGCCTGCACAGTTACGCCCGCCGCTTCCGCAACCTGCCGCGCCGTGTCGCCCAGATCGGATTCCGCCAGTCCCAGGACAGTGAGCAGTTTCAGCGGCACCAGCGGCCGGAACATGTCGATGTTAATGTTCGCCACCATCGATTTTGGGTCCACGGTGGGATGGGTGGCAAAGTATTTCGATCCCAGCAATCCCTTCTCTTCGCCCGTCACAAATACAAACAGGAGCGAGCGCTTTAGATTCTCAGGATGCCGTTTGAGAGAGGCGGCAACATCGAGCAGCACCGCTACGCCTGATGCATTGTCCATCGCACCGTTGTAAATGCGGTCACCGTGGACCGGCTCCCCGATGCCCACGTGATCGATATGCGCCGACAGCACCACATATTGATTCTTGAGTTGCGGATCATTTCCTGCAAGCCTGGCGACCAGGTTCGAAGACTGCACCGCCTTCGTTTTGACTTTAATTTTGGCGTGCAGGGATCCAGCCAGCGGGAAACGCGGCAAGGGCTTGCGATCTTTGGCTAACCGCGCCAGCTCTTCGAAGCTATGACCTGAGCCCGAAAACAGCTTGTCGGCGTGCGCGGGATTGATGGAGAGCGCTACTTTCTTCCCCGCCGATTCGTCGAACTCCGCACCCGCCAACTCCATACTCGGATGAAGGCGGTTCAAAGTTCTGCGGGCCCACGGCACATCCATGGACGCGGGATTGGGAATACTGACCACGCCCACGACTCCGGCCGCGCGCATCGCCTTCCATCGCTCCGAGCCGGTTTGATGATGGGCTGCAACCGAGGATGAAATCTGCGACGGGGATCCGCTGATGTATACCGCGATCTTGCCTTTCAGATCCTGTCCAGCGAGATCGTCGAAGTCGCTTTCCGGGATGCTCAGGCCATAGCCGGTGAATACCATTGGGGCTTCTACTTCAGGGCCCGGATCGACATCCGGACTCAAAATCGCTTCCTCGCCCAAAGTCAACGGCTCTGCTTTGCCGTCGCGAACCACGGCAGCGCTCGATTCTGATTCCACTAATTGCCGCGACTCAAATTTTACCGGTTGGTAAAAGCCTTTTACGCCGGCAGGCTGCAGGCCTGCGGCCTTCAACTGATCGACGACGTATTTTTCCGCCCTTTTCAGTCCAGCACTTCCGGTGTCGCGGCCTTCCATGTTGTCAGCCGCCAAGACTTTTATGTGCTCCCACCAGCTTTTTCCGTCAAAAGTTTCCCCGCCAAACCCGGGCTGGCTTTCTTGAGCCAAAGCCGGCAACAAGAGGGTGATCACCAGGAACACGCGTAACTTTTTCAAGCAATCCTCCAAAACTGTTCGATGAAACGACTCTTAAACGTAACCCAAGCCCGCCAGACGGTCATGAACGATTCGGGCCGACTCCGCGTTCGAACCAGTTCCTGACCTTTTCTTGTCCGTTCCTGAAACCAGGGAACATCCCTGCATACTTTCCGGGATTTGGTAACCCGCCAGGTCCAGTAGCGTCGGCGCAATATCCAGCAAACCCGCCCCTTCGTATTCTCCATTCAAGGCGAGATTCGGCGCCGTCAAAATAAACATTCCCTGCTGCGAGTAATTGCAGCTGTCCGAATCGCCGTCGCTTTGCTGGATGTGCAATTTTGCATGCCCGACGCTTCCAATTGAACTCCAGTGAAGCTCTCCCGGATAAACAATCAAATCGGGGGCCACATTCCGCAGATTGCGGTAAATTTCCTGGGGCTTGAATACAAGCGATTTCAGGCGATGGCCGTCTACGCCAGGCAGTGCCTCCAGCCGGGCCTTCACCTCAGTCTGCAAGGCTTCGCCATCGGCTTTTGCGATGATTCCCTGTGGTTCACGTCCCTGAACGTTGAAGTAAATGCGAGCGTAGTGCCCACCTTCGCTCCATACTTTTGTCCGGCTCCAGTCCACATCAAGTTTTTCAAACGGCGTAATCTCTGCCGGATACTCCTTGAGGACCAGAAGCCCTTCGCGAATCAGCCATTCGTTGATTGCGAAACCGCCATCCAGGCGCTGGGTTCCATGATCTGAAACCGCCAACAGTAGAGTGTCGTCGTCCAGCAACTCGAGGACGCTGCCAATCTGCTCGTCCAGCCAGAGATAATATTCCGGAATCACATCCTGATAAGGATTCCCGTCTTTGAACTCTACGTGCTGGGGATCGAAATATTTCCAGAATCTCCGCTGGATGCGATCGAGACCGCTGTCCACAAACTGAAAGTAATCCCACTCCTGGCCAGTGAGAAGCCAACGCGCCACGCTCCACTGCTTGCCACTCATGTCGAAGATTTCGCGCTTGTGAAGGGCGTAATCTTTTATCTCTAAATTTTCCACCTCGCCCGGATATTCCCCGATCAAATCCTGAATCTTGCCCTTGAACTCAGCGGGCCAGGTAAAGTCGTAGTCCGGCGTCGAAGACCATCCGATACTGAGGCCGTTCACCCGCCGGGGTGGAGAATTTGGCGGCACTCCGACGAGGATCGACTTCTTGCCTTCCCGCTCCAGCTGATCCCATATCGTGACAGCTTCCGTGGAATTGGAATTCACTGGCACAGGCTTGCCGTAAGAGTGATCCGCACGGTTGCCGGGTCCGTAGATTCCCAGAGACCCGGGATCCTGGCTTGTGCTCATGCACATTGCGGCGGGAATCGGGCCAGGAGGAACAATGCCATCCAGGCGCCCGTAAATGCCCAGGTCCATCAGGCGGCGCAGATTGACCAGCCGCTCATCGCCGAAGATGATGTCAGGCACGGCGGAATCCAATCCGAGCACGCAGATTTTCATGGGGTCACTGTCAGTTGTTCAGGGGAATGACGTTCACAGCAACGACGCGCCTTCCATTGATAGCGGAGCCGCGACTCCGAGGTAGCCGAGGATGGTGGGCGCCAGATCGATAATTCGCGCATGATTGTTATTTCGCAGCGCTCGATTCACGAATAGGATACCGGGTACCGATTCTGGATCAACAATGTGATCTCCGCTCCAGCGCCGCAAGTTATCTTCT
The DNA here is from genome assembly GCA_963733545.1 of Terriglobia bacterium. Lineage (GTDB taxonomy): Bacteria > Acidobacteriota > Terriglobia > Terriglobales > Acidobacteriaceae > JAIQFF01. Next base: position 681,961 of record CAVTDQ010000005.1, on the reverse strand, counting down.
AATACCGACTGTGAGAAACCACCCACCGCGCTCTGCCAGGAAACGCGGAAGCCGCGATGAAAATTGACCAGCAGGTCCGGCGAACTCCCGACAAACGCTCCCGAGTATAACTCTTCCCGCCGCGACACACTGCGAATCGCCGGGCGCTGTGCCTGAGGATCGGGAAAATCCGCGAGGCCTGTCTGAATGGCGCGTTGTACCCGCTCCATCTCGCTTCCCTCTTCCAGAATGCCGGCGCTTTCCCGCCCCCGGCGATTCAGATAAATACCTCCCAGCCCGATGGCATAGGCATAGGTCTTCGACCAGTCGACCGCGGCAAATCCCTGGTTCAGTTCATCGCCCGGTTTGCGACTTTCTTTGAGAGTGAGCAAGCCGTTCTGCCACAACCAGGTGTTGGTATCGAACGAGCGGCGGAAGGTTCCGAAGCCATGGTCAGACAATGCAATCAGCAGCGTGTTCTCGTCCACCTTTTCCAGCACCGCGGCGAGCAATGCGTCACATCGCCGGTAGTGTTCCTCGATGCGTGTGGCCAGTTCAGGAGAAAGATCCGGCTCGAAACCGGGATGCTCGCGATCGCGGAACCGCCAAAGCATGTGCTGCACCCGATCGGGCGTATCAAAGAGCATAAAGAAAAATCCCTCGCTGAAACGCCCCAACTCGAAACGCATCAGCTTTTCGCGCTCGCCCAGCACCAGCTCGCAATGCTGCAGGTAGGCTTCTTCGTCCAGGCGTCCGTTGTTCAAGCCATTGTGATCCTCGGCCATGCCCAGGGTGGAAAACAGGCCGATCTGCTCCGACAAATCTCTGGCGTAATCAGCTGGCGCAGAAACCGGAAACATCGGTGCCGCGGGGTCGAAGTTGACCGCGGAAAGATAAAATTCGAGATGCGGTTCAAGCTGCCGTACATAAAAACGAGCGATTCCGCTGACCGATTGCAGCATCGAGAGCTTGAATTTGAAGCGTACCCATTCGCTCCAGCAGTTTTCGCCAACTTCGATTTTTGCCGGCGCGCCTCCGGTTTGAATCGTCAGCTTGCGTCCGGCTTTGTCCACTTGCACGCGGACTTCACAAAAAGTGTCTGCCCCTGGGGACGCTTTGGTGTTGCGCGGGCCGATGACTCGCGTCGCAATGTCAGCCCCTGCGTCCAGAAAAATTAGTTGCTCGCTCTCAGCCGCGATTGCCGTCCGGTCCTGGGTGTAAAAGGTGCCTTTGCTCTGACTGCCGCGCAGGTCGGGAACGCCTACACCCGCCAGCATTCGGCCCTGAATATTTTCCGGAGGAAAGGTGCAGGGACAACGCAAAACCGTACTGGGAATGCCGGCTTCGGAAAGAGTTTTCCAAAGCGGCACGCCCATTCGCCGGTTGACCACGCGAGCCTGGGCCAGCATGCTTTTGGGGCGTTCGAAACGGGTCAGTGCGACGTCGGGTAAATACGTTTCAGGATCGCGACAGATGAAATCGAAAATTCCATGAGCACCGGGATTGGCGCCGGTCACAAATGACGACCATGCCACCGGCGTCTGCGCAGGGTAGGTCGTTTTCAGGCGGGAATAACTGCCGGATGCCCGTATGCGGGCGAGGTTAGGAAGGTCTCCGCGTTCCAGCATCGCTTCCACAATGCCGGGCTCCAGGCCGTCCAGACCGATGACAATCACTTTTCTGCGCAAGAAACGGATCCGGAATTACGGAGTGCCTTTAGGACTGTCTTTGGGAGCAACAACTGGAGCAGGTGCATCGGAGTGGCTGAACTTCCGCACTATCCTGAAAAAAATTCCCACGACTTTATTCCAGAAGATCAGTAAGAGGCCGATTACGCTGGCCAACCCGGAAGTCACGGTCATCACCTGGTCGGGACCGCCGTAAAGCGCCAGCATTTCAAATCTCATGAAGCTCCTCTGACCGATCTGGACTAGATGCGTTGTCGTGACGTCGCCGGATGCGCCGGTAAAACTCGCAGTCTATTGACCCGCCGACTTGACTGCTTCCGACCGCGCGGTACCTTCCTGCACTTGCATCTGGTAAGGCTGCTGAACTCCAACTTCGCCGTTCCAGTCGGATACGCGTATGTTTAATTCTACTTGAGACTTTGCCCCTCCGGGCACCAAAATCTCCAGCCTGGCGTCGGTATTCACGCCCGGGTTGATGTCATCGTTGATGCAGATATCGTCGAAGGCATCCGGCGTGGCATCGGCGATTCCCGGCGCCGGAGTGTAATCGTCGCCCGGATTGCGGCAGGTCTGGTAAGGCTCGCCTTTGTCATCAACAATTGAAATCACCGGATCCGGTTGGACCACCGAAGTCAGTGCGCGGGCGCGAACCTCGACCGCGACCGTCGATCCTCCCCTCGCGCTCACGCGATAGTAGTCAACCGATTTCACCGATCCGTCTTGTGCCTCGTTTTCCTGAGCGTCAAAGCGTCCGTCACGTAACGCAATCGTAGTCGGCGCTCTGCCCGTCTCGTTGGATCGCGCCAGCAGCCCTTCCAGCCGCGTACTCAATCCCCGCACCACCTCGCGACCCTCATTGGTGTTGATGAGGTTGTTGGATTCGGCCGGATCGTGGACCCAATCGTAGAGCTGATTTCCCAGCTGTTTGTGCACAATCAGATGCCAGCGCGTAGTCACCACCGATTTCATCGGGCCATCAGCGGTGGTTGCTACCAGTTCGCCGACTGCTTTGCTGTCGTTGGTGACAATGTTGTGTTTTGCCACTTCCGAAAGCGCATCCGGCCAGGGTGATTGACGTGCCGGCTCTTTTTTCCAAACATCGCTTAGGGTTGGACCCGGAAAAATCGCTGGTGCATTTTCTCCCAGCAGCTCCATGACGGTCGCGGGAATACTTGAGTTCGTGACCGGCACATCAAACTGAACCCCGGCTGGAACATGCCCCGGATACCGCATCACCAGCGGCACATGAATAAGCTCCCAGTAGAGTGCCCGGCCATGAGTGCGAAGGTGGTGCTGTCCCAGCGATTCGCCGTGATCTCCGGTTATGACCACCAGCGTATTTTTGCTCAAACCACGCCGGTCAAGCTCTTCCATCAACCGCCCGATGTAATCGTCGACGTATTTCACTCCGTCGTCATACTGGTCGACGCTGGTTTGCTGCGGCCATGGCGGCTTCGGATAGCTTTGCGGGCCGCCATAAGGATCGTGTACATCGAAATAGTTAACGAACGCGAAAAAAGGACGTCGCTGGCGGTCACGGTCCACCCAGTCCAAGATTTCGCGGTTGATTACGTCGGCGCGTTTTCTGATTCCGAAGGCGCCTCCATAGCTGCCGGAGCCTTCCGCGCCCTGATCCAGTAGTTCGGTGAATCCAAACTTGCGCAGTATCCGTTTGACCAGACTCCCGTCGCTGCGTTTCAGGTAGCCGCGGGCAAATTCCCGGCCGTAGAGAGTGCGGATGAACATGTCACTACAGGAATGGAAATAATCCTCGAAGTGAATAAAGCCACGGCCGAATCCCAGATCATGTGTAAAGAATGTCCGGTTGGCGGAAAACGCGCCGGTGCGATATCCCTTGCGCATCAAGGCTTCTCCGAGCGTGGGCAAGCCATTGGCGCTGAGCGCCTGCTCCCCGGCCACCGACATCCGGGTAATCTTGTCCATCCCATGTTCATACTGATATCGACCGGTTAAAAGCGAAGCATGTGAAGGAAAAGTCCAGGACGAGGTTGCGATCGCATTCTGGAATCGCGCCCCCTGCGCAGCCATGCGATCGATATTTGGACTTGTGGGACGGGCGTACCCAGCAGAGGAAAGGTGATCGGCGCGGAGTGTGTCCACGACGATGACCAGCACGTTCGGCGCATCCGCGGCTGCCGGCGGAAGTTTCGCGACTGCCCGCTCTTCGAGCAGCCACCGTCCGCCCTGAATCGCGGCCAGCGCGAATAATCCCCCTGCAGCGACCGTGGGAAATGTTCGCTGCACAAACCTCAGAATCTCAACTTCGTGCCGAATTGCCCATCGGCTGAATGCTATCCCAACGCCTGCCGCAAGCAGGAAGCAGCTTAGGTGAGTAAGACGGGCTGTGACCGTGAGCCAGTCGTATAAAGTCAGCGCGGTCAGCAGCGCCAAGGCCGCTTGCATCGCGCGAATCTTCGGGAAGAGTTTCCCCAGCAGCGAGACCGCTGCCCACAGGATTAGCGTAAGAACGACAAACAAAATGACATCGACGATGGGCGAAATCCAGATAATTTGTTCGGAAACATGCAGGGTCGGACCCCATCTTGCCCAATTGATTCGCTGGAAGAGCAACAATCCTGCACCTTCCACCATTCCAGCAATGATTCCAAACCAGATCGCAAGCAGGAAAAAAGATCCAGCCCGCGGACGGGGATCGAAGCCGGAGGGAGAAGACTCAATCATCTTCGGTGTGGACGGCACTCCGACTCAGTTTACGCGAAACGCAGGGCCTCACAATTGACAATGGCGGGAACGGCTAGGTCAACTCGGAGCGGTAAAAATGGCGGCGTTCGAACAGGCTCATGGATAATTCAAACACTTTGGTGTCACCGGGAGCAAAGACGAACTGCTTTCCGCACTCCGGCCCGGGACAAGTGGTGTTCACCTTGTCTTTATTGGTTTCACGAGTCATTTCCCGTTCCACCACCACCCAGGTGCCGCACTTAGGACAAGTTATGCAGGAACACACGATCCGGTCAGACATTTGACTCAGTGTAAATGATATGGCGATGAGGAAAATCCCCCGAAAGGTCAGGTTATTCGGTCATCTTTTTCCTCGTCCGCAGTTCCCATTGGATATGTCGAAGAATGCCAAGCCATGCCTCAACGTCTGGGCTGGAGAGCTTGAGACGTCGCAGCATGCGGCGAATCCGTTGCTCGGTTTCCGCGGCCCGTTGCGGAAGCATGTAGCTGCTGGTGCTGAGCACATCGGCGAGCAAAGCGGTGATGCGCTCGACTTCGCCTCCACTGGCAAGGAGTTGCTTGTCTGAGGTTCCGGTGGCGCGGCTGTCACGAATCAGCTCGTACAGGCAGATCGCGACTGCCTGGCCGAGGTTCATCGAAATGTGTTGCTCGCGGGTTGGAATGCGAAGCAGCCAATGACAATGGCTCAGATCTTCTTTCGAGAGCCCGAATCTTTCCGAACCGAACAGAAGTGCGACCTGGCCGGAGGCCATGTGTTTGCGAATCAGGCGTCCGCCATACTCAAGACGTCGCAACGGATGCTGCACTTCCCGGTGCCGGACCGCTGTCGTGCCAACCACCAGTGTGCAATCGGCCACGGCATCGCCGAGATCCGTATATTCTTCCGCGCTGGCCAGCAGATCCTCGGCTCCCACCGCGGAAACCGCGGTCCGAAAGGCTTTTTCGTAGGGATTCACCACTCGCAAATGCGAAAACCCGAAATTGCTCATAGCACGAGCGGCGGCGCCGATGTTGAGTGGATTGCGCGATGACACCAACACCACCCGCAGGCGGTCGAGTTTAAGAGCAGAAGGCAAGAATGCCATTTTAAGGGCAGCGAGGCATTTTGAACTGCATACCTGGCATCCTCAGGAAGAGGAGCCTTTCGCAAAGCGAAATGCTCCCGACGAAGGACCTACGTATTGCGGGCAAGAACCTGGCGCGATCCGGTGATGCTCTTCGCGTTGATGGCGTGGGTAGCAACTGGCAGCGGCATGGAATACACAGGCCCTCGCTTGCTTTCATCCCGCCTCGCGGGGGAGACTGCACTTTGGATTACTGTGTTTCGGGGGCGCTAGTAGTAGATGAGTCGAATCGACCTATCCAGGCCCATTCATGATCTAGCCGTCTTTGATGTTCTTTGCGTTCTTTGCGGAATTTCTTGGCGAACTCTGCGGTTAATCTTTTAGTTTTCTAAGCTCTCCGCTTCGGGGAAAACTTTATGCAGTAGGTCAATCCGACTCCGAGGAGAACGGCGCCCCACCACACACCAGCGTGCAGGTTGAATAACACGATATCCGGATGCGCCGGAGGATTTATCAACTGGTAGATTCCGGCGGCCAGAATCAACGCGCCATTTACCGCCAGCGAAACACCGATAAAAAACCAAATGGAAATCATTGCTGACCTCGCTACCAGAAAATGATGTTAAGCACGAAAAACACAACCGTGACCACACCTGCCCAGAAGAGAGGCTTCTGATAAATGGGAATGTTGCCCACCGACGGAACCTCGGTCAATCCATACACCAGGCCAGTCAATTCCGCATCGGTTTTGGGTTGGGTCACCATGCTGACCGCAATTGTGACTGCCACGCACACCAGAAAAGACCAAAGCGCCTGATACATATCCTGCGCCAGCGCTTTGGCATGGGGAGAAAGCGCCACGTAACGCAGGGCGGTGGGATCGATTTTCACCCAGGCCCACATCCCGATCGACGAGGCGGTCCCGCACAGCAGTCCCCAGAAACCTGCAGGGCCGGTGGCCCGCTTCCACAGCATCCCCAGGATGACCGTGCCAAATAGTGGTGCTATGAAAAAACTGAAGAGGGCCTGCACGTAATCCATGATGCTGGCGAATTGCATGACCAGGTAAGCCGTGCCGATACTGATCAGTACGCCGGCAACGGTAGTTACGCGGCCCATGTTCACGTAGTGATGATCGCTGCCTTTGCTGTTGATCAGCGGACGGTAGATGTCATACGTCCAGACCGTCGTGAACGCGCTCACGTTGCCAGCCATGCCTGACATGAAACCAGCGATCAACGCCGTGATTCCTAATCCGAGCAAGCCGGGACCGCAGTAACGCGCCAGCATCAAAGGCAGTACATCGTTGTAGCTGTGTCCCCCGGTGGCGGCCGCCACCGATTCCGGAAGCAGCTTCATGGGAAGAACTGCAAGACCCAGGAGTCCTGGCAGAATGACGATAAGCGGCACCATCATCTTGAAGCCTGCGCCGATAATCGGCGCCATCTCAGCGCTGCGAATGTCCTTGGCGGCAAGAATGCGCTGCACCACCAGAAAATCGGTGGTCCAGTAACCCATTGAGATCACTGCGCCGAGTCCAAAGACGATTCCCGTCCAGTTGATTCCCATGGGATTTGTTGTGAAAGACCCCAGGCCAGACCAGAGATGGACATATTGTTCCGATGTCCTCTGTGCAATCTGTATTTTGAGATTCGTCCAGCCGCCGGCCTCGTACAAACCAAGAATCGGAATCAACAACGCTCCCGCCCAGATAAGAAAAAACTGCAGCACTTCGTTAAAAATCGCCGAGCGCAGTCCGCCCAGCGAAACATAAATTGCCACGGTGACAGAGGATACCCAGATGCTGAAGTTGATGTCCCATCCCAACACGATTTGCATGACCTTGGCCATGGCAAACATGTTCACACCGCTCATCAGCACGGTCATGAAGGCGAAAGAAACGGCGGATAGCGCGCGACTGGACTCTCCAAAACGCAGTTTCAGATAACCCGGCACCGAATGGGTTTTCGAAATGTAATAGAACGGCATCATCACCAGGGCGAGAAACAGCATCGCCGGAATTGCGCCGATCCAATACCAGTGGGTGGCCAGAATGCCGTACTGATACGCCGATCCCGCCCAGCCCATCAGTTCGAGTGCGCCCAGATTCGCGGAGAGGAAGCTGAGCCCGGCTACCCAGGCCGTCATCTCCCGTCCCGCCATGAAGAAGTCTTCGCCGGTGTTGGCCCGTCCGCGCAAATAGAATCCGATTGCCAGGACCAGGACAAAATAGAAAGCGATGATTACGACATCCACCGCAGATAAATGCACGAGTTGGGTTGCCGCAAACATCGCCATCGCTGGCTTCATTTATCTCCCTTCACGTTGCGTGCTTAGCGCGGTGCACTCACAAGTCCGCACTAAAGCTCGCAACTCCATCGTCAAGGCCTCGAACGATAACATGCCGTTGACAGATTCCGTACGCGATTTTCATCCTGAAAATTGGGTGGTTCGGTGAGACCGGTCTCTGAGACTGATGTGTTGAAACTGGTTCGATGTTCGGGACGGCCAGACACAGCCGTCCCTCGAATGCAACCATGGGTTCAGTTTGAAGAAGCTTGCTCCCCTGCTGCGGCCCCTGATTGGGGGACGACAGATTCGGCAGATACATGGGTGGATTGCGGCCGGTAGCCGTTCCTGGTCCGCACGCGGCAGCCTTTCGCCCGTTCGCCCACCAGTTTTACCGTAATGGCGCGCCACCCGCGGTTGGGATTCGATTGCGGGTAATAGCTCAGCGAATACAGGTGCGCCAGATCGTTGCGGATCGAAGCAAAAGCTTTCTGCTGCTGCTTCCAGGTCTTGGCGAAATATGCTTCCCCTCCGGTGGCGGCGCTCATGCGTTTGAACACGGTGCTCGAAATCGGTTCGATTTTGGCCTCGCGCGTGCTGATCATGTAGATCGGAATGCCTTTCGATTGCGCCAGTTCGGCCACATCCTCAGGCGGCACCATGCTGTAGTTGTCCGGCCCGTTGGAGAACACCACAATGACCTTTCGGCCGGTGTTCTGCCCCGCGTCGCGAATGGTCATGAGCAGGGCGTTGTAAAGGGCGGCATCGTCGCCGGCAACCGTCGTGCGAACCCCGCGCAGTACCTGGGAGCGGTCCGGGGTCAGAGTGGTGGCGCGAGACAAGTCACGACTGTAGGAATAAAACGCAACCCGGTCGGGACCGTCGAGCGAGCGGACGAATTCGGCGATCGCGTCCTGGGCAAAGACGAAGCCCCGGTACATATAGTTGCTGGTATCGAACAGGATGTAGACGTTAGCTCCCGCCATCATGGTCCCAAGTTCAGAGCCCAACTCGGTCGATGATTCGCTGGAGCCGTCCTGCGGACGTATGCGTAGTTCGCCCGGTTTGTCCCCTTCGCCGCTGGCCACTCTTCGCGTGGCTTCATTGCCTTCACCGAAGGTTGCGACTTTTTGCGGCAAGCCATCTTCCGTCACCACAAAATCGGAAGGCTTGAGTCCGGTCACGTAGTTTCCCTTGCTGTCCATCACCGCGACGTTCAACTGCACCATGTTGACTTCGACCCGAATTTTAGTTTCGGAATCTGTCTCCTGCGCGGCCACTCGATTTATGAAAGCAGCGAGGGCGGCGATAACAATCAAGAGAGAAAAAGAAATTTTCTTAACCATGTGCCTCTTCACCTGCCCCGGGTACTTTTTATCGGTCCCGGGGTCCTGATAGTTTGAACATCAAAAAAATTCTATTGCACCGGCGTGGTCAACGCCACTTTCGGCAACGAGGTAATCTTGCCATGCTGGAATTCATCGCCGGTCTCGCGCATAGCTCGCAGCATCGCCGGCCAATCCTCGAAGTCAGTGGCAAAAATTTTCTCCACCATCCGATATGTCAACTCCGGAACCAGCCGATTCAACATGGCTGGTGAGTAACCCTGTTCATCCGCCAGACGGGCCCAGTACAAATTATTCGAATCCCATGACTCGGCCAACAGGCGGCTGGAATAACCCATAAAGGCGGGAAACGGTTTGACGCTCAATAGTTCCCGGGAATAGCTTTGCGCCAAGGCAGGATGCGGAACCCCGAAGTCCTCGGAAAGCCGCTTCCAGCTGACTTCTTCCGGATACTGGACTGACAAATTCTGCAGTTCGTTGCCGGCCGCACCCCAATGGCCTTTTTCCTCGGGGAATTTCGTCCGGTATTCGGCCGCGAGGTAGAAAGTCTCACCCGGCATCACCCGGGACAAAGCGGAGTCCACGTCTCCGGTTCGAAGCGCTTTCTCAATTCGTTCCGAGCGTTGTGGCGCCATGCGCGCCGAGAGGATGGTCAAAACGTTTTGCCGCAGGGTTTCGTCTTTGACGGATGCAGCTAGAAGTTCTTCTCCGGTCCGCTGATAAAGAGTCACGGCATGCAACTCATTGGGGCTCACGCCCCACCAGCGGGGCAAAGTCGAGCTGCTGACTAAGCCTGGGACCAGCTCATGCCAGATCAAGGCCTGAACATTTTCCGGAACGATGAAATCCTGTTCGGCTTCGGCCAGGACAAACGGCAGGTCCGCCAGAGAACCAGCCAGATGAGCGCCTCCGCCGGCGGGCAAGCCGGAGCCAAAGACGTGAGGAGTATGCCAGGACTGTCCGCCACCCGTCGCCATCTCTCCGGAAAAGTCGTGAGAACGTACGAACAGAGGGTTGTTCAGGAGAATCTGTGCACCCGGTGGCTCGTAGTAGGCATAATTCAGGCCCACCAGGGTGTCACGCATGAACGGGACTACCAGGCCGCGGGCGTCAACCAGATCCTTCTTGGAATTCGGCGACTTGATGATTTTCATCAGGTCGGTCTTGATCTGCAAGGAACTGTGCCGGGTGTTATAGAAGCCGGCTGCCCACTCACTGCGCTCGCTGCTGGTAAACATCGGGCGAGGCATCTCGAATTCCTTGAGCTGGCCGGCCAACGGAATCAGGTTATCGGCCACATTCTTGCCCTGAGCCATTTCGTTTAGCCCATCTCCCAGGGCAAGCAAAGTATCGAGAGACACTAGACGCTGGCCGTCCAGGACCGAGTGAATCCTGGCTGCCAGCTCCTGACGAACTTTCTGATCGGCGGGCCGCGACTGGCTTGGCCCGGCCAGCAAGGCAATGACTTCATCCTGGGATAGGTCGGATCTGCCCGCGGCGAACCGCCACAGCTCCCGCACCGAAACTCGGGCGGCGTCGTAGAGCTGCGCGGACGAAGGGATTCCGTTTGCGAAAGGACCGATCACCGCCTGCCAGGATTCGTTCAGTTTTGCGGCTGGAATCTGCCTCTGGCGGGCCAGTATCTGCCAGAGTCCGACGTTGGCTTGAAAAATGCCCAGCGTGTTGGCACGCAGGGTGATGTTTGAAACCCGGTCAATCGCGTCCGCCGCGCCCACAAAGCGTGTAATGGAGTCGTCGCTCAAGCCCCTGAACTCTGAAAAGATCAGATATTGGTTGCCGTAGCGTGTGAATTTCTGGGCCAGCAGCTTGACGGTTTGCGGACTCAACCGTTGCCCGTCAGGCCGGGCGCTGTCGATGGCATTGAGCATCAGGTAAATCTCGAGCGGCCCGTCGTCGGCACTTTGCCGCGAGAAGGCGAACAAGGCTTCCACCAGCTGGTCGGGGTCCTTCCAGTGGCTGGCATGTTTCGCCCACTGCCGCACCAGCCTGGAACTGCTCTTCTCACGAAGAATGTCTTCCCACACCTGCAGATTCCCCGGAACTATCGCGTGGCCTGAAGAATCGAGTTCCAGCCGGGTAGCCAGTAACAGCAGCTCGGGATCGGGGCGGAAGACGGGACGAGCCGGACCCGGCGCGGTTTCCCGTCCCCGCAGTGCTTCATAAAAGCGCGGCAATCGATGAGCATCCGTAAAATAAGCCTGCTGCGCCGGGGTCACGCGGGAAAGTGTGTCGAAATAGGCGGCGAACCAGCCGTCATCTTTGGCCAGCAGCCGGGCCACGAAGTCTTTCGGGGATTCCGGACTGGCTCCGGCCAGTTGCTGCCATGCAGCCTCCGCCGACCGCCCTCCAGGCACCACCACGCGCCCATTCCGAATGGAAATGTGGCTGCTGTAAAAGTCGAGAACCGGCGAAAACGGTAGTAACTTCTGTATTCCCTCAGACTGGCGCAGGCTGTTGCTGGTCTCTGTATCCATGCGCGCCATCGCCCAGTACAGTCTGGCCAGCGTGGCGTCGTCCAGCAATGCATCCAGGACGGTGTTGGGATCGTTGGGGGTAGCCGGCGCCCAATCGCCGGCAGAAAACAGCAATGGGACTGGAGAAGGTGCAAACGGATAGTTGAACGGCTTACCTCCCTGCAGAGTCTGCTCGAGTTCGGCGAGCGGAAACCCTGAATCGATGGTCAGGAAAGCCCGCTCCGGGTCGGCGGTTTCGAGCGCGACATCTTTCGAGCAGCCTTGCCGTAGCCGGTAGCCAAGAATACCCAGCAGCGGGGTGGCCTGATCGCAGGCGGAGACACGGATTACATGTTCAGGACCGGCCAGATTCACCAGTTCCCGCGCCTGGCCCACATACCGTTTCACCAGAATCAGGAATTCGGTTGGCCTGCCGGTCCGGTCCTTGCGTCCCTGATAGCCTTCAATGGCAATATTGCGCGAGAGCAGCGGAAGAACTTCCTCCGCCGAGATTTTCTGACTTATGCCGGCCATGCGCAAAAACGAGCGCAGTGGTCCCGGAATGGCGACCGTGGCTCCCGAATTCGGCGCAGACGGGCGAACATCAGGGCTTTGAGCGCTGTTCGGCGTATCGGATGATCCGCTGGATGGAGAGTCAGATGCGGCGCTGTAAACACTGGCAGAAAGGAACAAAAAGACAGAGAAAACAACTCTCAGCAGGACACGAGGAAATCTCACGGCTGGCCCTTCTTTCGGAGCTATGACTCGATACCAACTATCAAGGTTGCCAGGACGGGCAGGAATTCACGAGGCCTGTGAGCTCAGAATTTGACCAGGATCGAGCGCCACCGCGTCGCCATCGAACTAAGCCCGCAATATCTTCTATGCCGCCCCCGGAGCCTAGATTTTGTGCCTGCCAAGATAGATCATCCGGCGAATGATTCCAACCCCTTTTTTGTTAATTTGTCAGTCCCAGCTCCCGGAAGGGACAAAGGCTTGTAAATGGCGTGGACAGGCCGGTTTCGGCGTCGGGTTTTGCGGCGGACAGCCTTAACGACGAACGCCACAAAGGTCCGCGAGGAATTCTTTGTGACCATCAGTGTTCCTTATTGTTAGAGAGTCAGTGGAAACGGGAGGCTTGGCGCTTCTTCGTGACGTTTGCGGAGTCTTTCCACACTTTGCGGTTCAGACTGGCCCTAGGTAAACCGTTACCGCAAAGGCGCCAAGAAATCCCGCAAAGCTGGCAAAGGCTCACGAAATTGGATTGTCGTTTACAATTTTAGGATCTCAGTACCGCCGTCTTGGATAAAAACTATGGACTTTGGGCCAAACAATCCCTTCTACGCGCCGAGCACCCTGCCCTTTGAGGCTCCGCCGTTCGACAAAATTAGCGACAGCGACTACCGCCCGGCCATAGAAGCCGGCATGGCCGAGCAACGCCAGGAAATGCGGGCGATCGCGGACAATCCGTCCACGCCCACCTTCGAGAATACTTTTGTGCCAATGGAGAAGTCCGGCCTGCTGTTCAGCCGCGCCATGTCGGCTTTTAGCGGAGTTACCGGGGCCAACCGTAATCCCGAACTGCAGAAGATTCAGGACATCCTGGCCCCAAAGCTGGCAGCTCATCATGACGCGATTTTTCTCGACTCGAAATTGTTCCAGCGGGTGGCGGCTGTTTACAAAAACCGCGAATCATTGAACCTTGATTCCGAGTCCTTGCGCCTGGTTGACTATTACTACAAGAGATTTGTCCATTCCGGGGCCAACCTCTCCGATTCCGACAAGGCCGAACTGACGAAGCTGAACGAAGAAGAATCGACGCTGAACAATGCCTTCACCACCAAATTGCTGGCCGCCGCCAAGGCTGGGGCTTACGTTACCACCGACAAAGATGCGCTTGCGGGATTAACCGACGCTGAGATCACCGCCGCAGCGCTGGCCGCCAAGGATCGCAAGCTGGAGGGGTTTCTCCTCCCCTTGCACAACACCACTCAGCAGCCCGACATGGATTCACTGAGCCGGCGCTCAACTCGCCGTGAACTCTTCGATCTCTCCTGGAATCGCGCCGAACGCGGCGGTGAGAACGATACGCGAGAGATCGTCGCACGCCTGGCTCAGCTGCGCGCGCAAAAAGCCAGACTGTTGGGCTTTCCTAATTTTGCCGCCTGGAAGCTGGAAGATCAGATGGCCAAGACGCCGGCCGCAGCTCTCAAATTCATGGATGCGTTGGTGCCGGGTGCAACCGCGCGTGCCTTAAGCGAAGCCGCGGACATTCAGGCTGTCATCGACTCTCAGAGCGGCAATGCATCAGGCGATGAACGGCAAAAAGCCAATCCCCACAATCTCAACTCACCAAAAAACGGTGGGGCGACAGAAGCCGCGCAGAATAAGGGATTCAAGCTGGAGCCATGGGACTGGAATTTCTACGCCGAACAGGTTCGCAAAGCAAAATACGACATGGACGAAGCCGAAATCAGGCCTTTTTTTGAACTCAACAGCGTGCTGCAGAACGGAGTGTTCTACGCCGCAACCCAGCTCTTCGGAATCACATTTAAAGAGCGCAACGATATTCCGGTCTATCATCCTGACGTCCAGGTCTTTGAGGTCCGCGAAGAAGACGGCAAGCCGATGGCGCTTTTCTACGTGGACTTCTTCAAGCGCGACAACAAAAACGGCGGCGCGTGGATGAGTAACTTCGTAGATCAGTCGCGGTTGTTAAACACGCGGCCCGTGGTCTATAACGTCTGTAACTTCAGCAAACCCGCGCCGGGCGAACCTGCACTCATCAGTTACCGCGATGTCACCACAATTTTTCACGAATTCGGACATGCGCTGCACAGCCTGCTCTCTGACACTCAATACCCGAGTCTGTCTGGCACGGCTGTGCCTCGCGACTTCGTTGAGCTTCCGTCTCAGTTCTTTGAGCATTGGGCCACTTACCCGTCAGTCTTCCGAAACTATGCGAAGCACTACAAGACGGGAACGCCCATGTCTCAGGAGCTTGCGGACAAAATCAAGAATTCCGCGACCTTCAACCAGGGCTACGCGCTTACCGAAGTCCTGGCGGCGGCTGAACTGGACATGCAGTGGCACACACTGCCAGCCGACACGCCATTGCAGAAGCCGGATGCGTTCGAAACTGCGGCGCTGAAAAAGACCGGCCTCAGCATCGGTCCAGTGCCGCCGCGCTACCGTTCTACCTATTTCGCGCATATCTGGGGTGGAGATTACGGCGCCGGATACTATGCATATCTGTGGGCCGAGATGCTGGACCACGATGCCTTCCACTGGTTCGAGGAGAATGGCGGCTTAACCCGGGCCAATGGAGAACGGTTTCGCCGCATGATTCTCTCGCGCGGCAATACTGAAGAGCTTGGCAATTTGTACAAAAAGTGGCGGGGCGCAGAGCCCAGTATCGAGCCGATGCTTAAGCACCGCGGCCTGCTGGAGCCGGTTTCGAATTAGCGTCGGGAACTGGCGAAGCCGGTGGGCGTGCCTCAATCCTTACTTCGCTCCCAGCTGTTTCAGGAACTTGCCTTGCTCAAGTTCCTGAAATGCCTGGCGCAGTTGCTCCTGCGTGTTCATCACAATAGGGCCGTACCACGCCACCGGCTCCTCCAGCGGTTTTCCTGAGACCAGAAGAAAGCGGATCCCGTCCTCTCCGGCTTGCACCGTAACCTCATCGCCGCGGTCGAAAAGCACGAGCGAGCGGTTGTCTGCCTCAACTGGCGGAGTGGTGTCCGACCACTTCACGGATTCAGTCGGCACCGTCAAAGGACCGGAAGCGTTGCAGAATTTCCCGGAGCCCGCGAACACATAAGCGAAAGCGTGGCGAGTGACCTCAACCGGCAGCGTCTTCCTTCTGCCCGCAGAAACCGACACATCGATGTAAGTCGGATCCGTGGCAATTCCCTCTACCGGGCCGGTCTTTCCCCAGAAGGTCCCGCACACCACGCGCACATGTGTGCCGTCGTCATCTTTAATCTCCGGGATTTCGGGGGCCTTTATTTCCTGGTAACGCGGGGCGGTCATTTTTTTCGAAGCGGGAAGATTCGCCCAGAGCTGGAAGCCGTGCATGCGCCCGGCCTGGTCGCCCTTGGGCATCTCCTGGTGGATGATCCCGCTGCCGGCGGTCATCCACTGCACCTCGCCCGAAGCAATCGCGCCGCGGTTTCCCATGCTGTCGCCATGCTCCACCGTTCCGGCCAGGACGTAGGTGATGGTTTCAATGCCACGGTGGGGATGCCAGGGAAAACCTGCCAGGTAATCCTCGGGAACGTCGTTGCGGAAGTCGTCGAGCAACAGGAAAGGATCGAAGTCGGAGGTATTACCAAATCCGAATGCGCGTCGTAGATGCACGCCCGCGCCCTCCAGAGTCGGCTTGGCTTTTACTAGTCTCTTAACGGGTCGAATTGACATGCTGGCCTCCACTATTCGTGATCGCACCACATATCTGATCAATTTTGACCAGTTCTGGAACCTGCAAATATTCGATACTGTGACCAGTCGAATTCTACCAGCGGCCGAGTTGTGATCCGTGTTGTACGGCTTACGAATTGACGAATCTGAAATCGTCAATTCGACAATCCTGCAATCCGAAATTTCCCCGAAGGCGCCAGCCAACCGTTCTCAAGCAAGGCTAAAGTGCATGCGACTGCCTAAGATAGAACTTCCGCGAGGAACGTTGGAAGTCGTGGTCCCTCGTGCCCCGTCCCATCCGGGGATCGCACATGTGCGCCCCCTGGTCAAACCGTCTTTGCCCAGTCGTATCGCCGTGATCGGCAACTATCTTCCCCGGCATTGTGGGATTGCCACTTTTACCACTGACCTGTGCGACGCCATCTCCGCGGAATACGGAAGTGTCCGCTTACTGGCGCTGCCGGTGAACGACACCGAGGCAGGCTATGACTATCCGTCGCGAGTGAAGTGGTCGCTCGCCCAGGATGATGCAAACTCTTACCGGGAAGCAGCGGAATTCCTGAATTTTCACAATATCGACATGGTCTGCCTGCAACACGAGTATGGAATCTTCGGCGGCCCCGCCGGCAGTCATATTCTGCATCTGCTGCACAACCTGAAAATGCCGGTTGTGACCACTCTGCACACGGTTCTGCGTGAGCCCAGTCCCGATCAGCTTGCGGTCATGAAAGAGATTGCGGAGCTTTCCGACCGGCTGATTGTCATGAGCCAACTCTCCTCACAGTTCTTGCAGGAAATTTTCAGAGTTCCCGGCAGCAAGATCGACATGGTGCCGCACGGCGTCCCCGACCTGCCCTTCCTCGATCCCAATTTCTTCAAGGACCGCTTCGGAGTCGAAGGCAAAGCCGTGCTACTGACCTTCGGACTGCTTTCCCCGAACAAGGGAATTGAAAACGTAATTGAGGCCATGCCGCAAATCCTGACCAAGCATGAAAATGTGGTGTACCTGGTTGCGGGCGCGACCCATCCGCACATTCTGCGGCGAGAAGGCGACAAATACCGGGCCAGCCTGCAGGCTCTGGCTAAAAAGGTTGGAGTCGAAGCGCAGGTAATCTTTCATGACCGTTTTGCCAGTCCGGAGGAAATGGCCGAGTTCATCGGCGCCGCCGATATCTACATCACTCCCTACCGCCACGAAGCCCAGGTGGTTTCAGGCACCCTCGCCTATGCACTGGGAGCGGGTAAAGCGATTATCTCCACGCCCTACTGGCATGCCATTGAGTTGCTTGACGATCGCCGGGGCGCACTGGTTCCATTTCAGGACCCGGACGCGATCGCGCAGAAGACGATAGAGTTGCTGGCGACGCCCGCGGTGCGCCACGCTATGCGGAAACGCGCCTACCTGTTCGCCCGCGAGATGGTGTGGAAGCGAGTAGCACAGGGCTATATGAAAAGTTTCGCGCAGGTTCGCGGCGATCGCATGGAGAGTCCAAGAGTACAATTTTCGGCACGCACCGCTATTAGATCTCTGAATGTTTTGCCGCCGTTGAAGCTCGATCACATCGAGACTCTGACCGATGACACGGGTATGTTCCAGCACGCCATCTTTACCACTCCCAATCGCTCGGAGGGGTACACGACGGATGACAATGCCCGCGCCCTGATCTTTAGCGTCTTACTGGATCAACTGAACGGCCCTCATACCGAAAGCGACAGCGAAATTGATTCCAGCGGAAAAGTCCAGTCAGCCAATCCGGATTGGCCCATCCGTTACATGGCATTTCTGGAGCATGCGTTCAATTCGAAGAAAAAGAGATTCAGGAATTTCCTCGGTTACGACCGCCGTTGGCTGGAAGAGCAGGGATCAGAGGACTCTCACGGCCGCGCTTTATGGGCGCTGGGAACCGTGTTGGGCCGATCGGCGAATTCAGGATTGCGAGGAGCTGCGGGGCGGCTGTTTGAGTTCTCCGTTCCTCCGGTGCTCGAGTTCCATAGTCCCCGCGCCTGCGCCTACGCCATACTCGGAATCCAGGAATATCTGCGTTCTTTCCCGGGCGACCGCGACGCCCAGCGTGTTCGCTCCACCTTAGCGCAAAGACTTCTGGATATGTACGAATCGATTCACCGTCCCGACTGGAAGTGGTTTGAAGGTGTGGTGGCCTACGGCAACGCCAGGCTGCCCCAGGCCCTGCTGCAGGTGGGTTCGGCAACCGGGAACGAGCGCATGCTTTCCGCCGGACTTGATTCGCTCGAATGGCTGATGGAAACCCAGCGCTGCCCCGCTAAGGGACATTTCGCCCCGGTTGGTTCGCAAGGGTTCTACCGCCAGGGAGGCGAGCCCGCGCGTTTCGATCAGCAGCCGGTCGAAGCCGCCGGAGCTGTGTCGGCTTGTCTGGAAGCCTACCGGGTTACTGGCGATGATCACTGGTGTGTCGCCGCCTGGTCGGCCTTTAACTGGTTCCTGGGAGAAAACGATCTCCAGCTTCCACTCTATGATTCTGAAACCGGCGGTTGCAGGGACGGTCTGCATCCCGACCGCGCCAACCAGAATCAGGGAGCGGAGTCGGCGTTGTCTTTCCTGATGGCATTACTCGAAATGCGCTGGCTGCAAAAATCTCAAGATTTGAAAGATCGGTCATGAACGCGCCTGAACCAACTCTGATAAACGCCGCCAGCAATCAGTATCCCCCGCTTCTGCTGCGCCATCCCGGCAATCCGATTCTGACCCGCCAGCACTGGCCCTATTCCATCAATAGCGTGTTCAACGCGGGCGCCACCCTGCTGCAAGATGGGACCACGCTGCTGCTGTGCCGTATAGAAGACCGGCGCGGATTGTCCCACCTGTGCGCCGCCCGCTCTCTCAATGGAGTCGACAACTGGCAGATCGATCCGCAACCGACTTTGCTTCCCAGCCCGAAGGATTTTCCCGAGGAGGTCTGGGGCATCGAAGATCCGCGCATCACCTTCGTACCGGAGTTGCAGCAGTATGCAGTCACCTACACCTCGTACTCGCGCGGCGGTCCCGGCGTCTCCCTGGCCCTGACCAGGGACTTTCACAGCTTCGAGCGTTACGGCGTCATCATGACACCGGATGACAAGGACTCCGCACTTTTGCCGCGACGCATCAATGGCTACTGGGCGCTGATTCACCGGCCGATGACGCCACTCGGAGCGCACATGTGGATTTCCTACTCGCCCGACTTGCGCCATTGGGGCCGGCATCGCCCGATTCTCGAAGCCCGCCGGGGCGCGTGGTGGGACGCTAACAAGATTGGCCTTTCGCCGCCGCCCATCGAGACCGATCGAGGCTGGCTGGTTCTTTACCACGGCGTCCGCCACACGCCTTCCGGCTGCCTGTACCGTCTGGGCCTGGCGCTGTTCGATTTGGAAAATCCGGAAAAATGTCTGCTGCGAGGAGACTCGTGGATCTTTGGCCCGGAAGCGGACTACGAGCGCCATGGCGACGTCAACGATGTGGTCTTCCCTTGCGGATACACCATGAATGCCGATGGCGATACCGTGAATATTTATTACGGCGCCGCCGATTGCTCGATCGCCTTGGCTCGAGCTAGCGTGCGATCGATGCTGGAATGGCTGGATGCCAACGGCACTTATGATCGCAGAAAAGCGCCGGAAGCATGAACGCGGTGCTTTGGGTTTTCGAATTCGTCTTTCGCTGCCGGCACCGGCAGCTGAGCCGGATATTCACGATCAAGGGCAGAACTTACCAGGTGTGCTTCCGGTGCGGAAAAGAATTTGAACGCTCCGAACCGGCAGTGGTTTGAGCTCTGCCGCTTCACCTGCTCAAATTTGCAAGTCCAGAGTGCAACCCGAATCTGGCATCGACAATGTGGTTACCGTCGCAAGCTTCTGTGCATCCGTCTGGAGGAAGATCGCATGACTCAAACAACGAAACCGGCAGTGACTGCAGTGGTGCTGTCTGGCACCGTAGAGAAGATCATCAAAGCGTTGCTTCCCGGCGAAAAAGACCAGGCCCAGATTGCTATTCACAATAATAATGAACTAGACCGAAGCATTCGCATTGAAAACACTTTGACCACCAAAGCGACTTCAAACGCGCCTCCCGAGGAAGTAAGCCTTAAGAATGGTGCAGCGGTAAAGATCATCATTCAGCCCTGATACTGCTGCTTCGCATCCCCCACAAAGGGGCAAGCCCCGGTTACTGATTCCCATTCCCAACCCCCCGATGTGAGCTATCTTGCTCAGACATTCGGGTCTCCGACTGTCATCCTTAGCCCTGTTGAGTGTGCGGACCAGGCTGCGCTCCCTAATTCGCGGCTATGTCCGGTTAGTCCCCAGCAAGCGAGCCGGACTAATTCAAGCCGAAGTGACGCATTCAACCGCTGAACATCCTTCGCCCGTGTGTGTCGCCGACCCTGCGGCAACATGTTTTCGATCCTTAGAAAGCGGATGTGGCAAATGAGAAGACTCCTCAGGTCATCGAGCGCTTGCTCATGCCGGATCCAAGGTAGTGGTTTTGTGGCGGTCTGAACTTTGAATGCTTCATTCCCTTTCCGTATTCACTCGGACGAGGGTTAACCAGTTTTGGGTTTTCGCGATAGCGGTCCAGCGAGACGAAAGTGGACCAGGCAACACCGGCAGCCATCTGCCTCAAGGAGAATTACTTGAAGACAAAATTTTTTCTGGCACTCGGAATCACCCTCAGCCTGAGCGCTCTGGCGCAGAACGATTCGCAACGAACCGCCGTCGAGCCCATGGCTCATACCCCGACTTTCCGGGTCACCGTGGTCAGCAGAAGCGTACAGGCGGTGAACTACAAACACCGCGGCGGCGCCACCAAGGTTGATTTCGCCGGCACCGACCTGATGCCTCAGGCCAACGGCCAGGCCAAAGTGGAAAGCAAAAAGGGCTACATCGAAATCGAAGTAGAATTTGGCAACCTGCAAAATCCCACGACCTTCGGCAACGAATACCTCACCTACATTCTGTGGGCGATCTCGCCCGAGGGACGGGCGGTGAACCTGGGGGAAATCCTGGTTGGCGATAACCATCGCAGCAAGGTGGATGTAACCACCGACTTGCAGGCCTTCGCATTGATCGTCACCGCGGAACCTTACTACGCGGTTCGGCAACCCAGCAATCTCGTCGTTCTCGAAAACATCGTGCGCGGCGACACCAAGGGCACCACCGAAGCGATGCATACCAAATACGAGCTTCTGGAACGGGGTGGTTACATTCCGACCGGCTACAAATTCGATCCCGTGGTGATGAATACGAAGTTGCCGCTGGAGTTTTTCGAGGCCCGCAATGCCTTGCGCATCGCGGAGTCTGAAGGCGCCAATACCTACGCCAAAGACAGCTATCAGCATGCTTCCCACCTGATGGACCAGGTCGATGCCGACGCTATCAACAAACACAGCGATCGAAAAGCAATGGTCGGAGTCGCGCGTGAAGTGGTGCAGACTGCGGAAGATGCCCGCGCCATCACCGTAAAGAAGATCGACGAAGAGCGTCTGGCCAATGAGCGCCAGGCGGCTGCCGACGCGCAAAACCAGAGCCAGGCCCAGGCGGACGATGCCACCCGGCTGAAGGAGCAGGCTCAATCCGATCAGGCCCGAGCCGAGCGCGAACGAGCGCGTGCCGAATCCGACACCGCCCGCGCCCGTAACGACGCCGCCGACGCACAAGCCGCAGCCGACAAAGCCAGAGCCGACATGGCCAACAGCCAGGCAGCATCAGCCAATGCTTTGTCCGCCGCCCAGGCCGATGCCGATCAGTCCCGTCTCGCAGCGCAGCAGGCACAGTCCAGCGCCCAGCAGGCGGAAGCCGAGAAGGCGGCCATGCGCGCGCGACTGTCCGAACAATTGAACAAGATCCTGCAAACCCGCGACAGCGCTCGTGGTCTCATCGTCAGCATGTCCGACGTTCTCTTTGATACCGGCAAATACTCGTTGAAACCCGGCGCAAGGGAAAAGCTGGCAAAAGTAGCCGGAATTCTTCTTGCCTATCCCGGTCTCAATATTGAAGTGGGCGGCTACACCGATAACGTAGGCGGCGACTCAATGAATCAAACTTTGTCGGAACATCGTGCCGGTTCAGTTCGCGACTACCTGGTACAGCAAGGGGTAGCGACGGGTTCGGTCACCGCTAGAGGATTTGGCAACACCCTGGCCGTCGCATCGAATGACAGCGCCGCTGGACGGCAGCAGAACCGTAGAGTGGAACTACTTGTATCCGGAGATGCCATCGGCAACCCCGTCAACCCGCAAACCGGTAGTTTGCGATAAGCAGGCAGCAGCCGGCAACGGAGGTAACCCATGATGAAGCGAATTGGAGTCAGCAGCGCGGCGGTTCTTTCCCTGGTGCTTGGCATGTCCGGTCTTGTCTTCGCTCAGCACGATGACCACGGCGATCGGCAGGACCGTCGTGAATCGCAGCCGGGCGGAGATGAGCAAAATCGGCCGGAACAACAGCGAAGCCAGCCCCAAGGGCAATCTGAACACGCCCAGCGACAGCAGCGTGAGCAGCAGTCTCACGATCGTCAAGCGCCGCAGCAGGCGCAGCAGAATCAGCAACGCAATCAGGACCAGCAGGCGCAACACAACCAGCAAGAACGGGTTCAGGACCAGCAGGCGCAACGCAACCAGCAGCAGGCACAACGACGCCAGCAGCCATACCCTCAGCATCAGGCGCAGAACAATATGCAACAGCGCAACCGGCAGCAGGCGGTGCGGCAGAGTGCCTGGCAGCAGCACCGCTCACAAAACTGGGAGTCGGACCATCGTACCTGGCGGCAGCGCGGCGGCTACCGCGGCTACCGCATTCCAGAAGCCCGTTATCGGGGATACTTTGGGCCGCGCCACCAGTTCCGCATCAACACTCTTCCCTTCCTGGTGGTTGGCGGGTATCCGCGGTTTCAGTACCAGGGCTATTGGATCAGCGCGGTGGACCCGTGGCCGCAGGCCTGGGGCGACAACTGGTATGACAACGACGATGTCTACGTGAATTACGTCGACAACGGCTATTACCTCTACAACCGCAGGTATCCTTCTTCGGGAATTGCGATCAACATCACTCTGTAGAGTAGACAACCTTCGTTTGGCCGCACTCTCTACGGTGCGGCCATGCCTTCCGGCTCAAATCGTCCAGGCTGCAGCACTCCAAACTACGGCAGAGCAAATGCCAGAACATAGTCTCCTTGTTTTGTACCCAACTTGCCATGTCCGCCCGCCGCGATAACAACGTACTGCCTGCCATTTAAACTGTAAGTCATCGGGGTCGCCTGACCGCCCGCCGGCAGCGCATACTTCCAAAGCTCTTTTCCACTTTCGCTATCGAACGCACGCAGATAAAGATCCATTGAGGCCGCCGTGAAGACTAAACCACCGGCAGTGACAATCGGCCCGCCAAGATTGATTGATCCGGTTTGCTTTCCGGCAACCATCGTTCCCAGAGGTACGCCCCAAATCTTTTTTCCGGAAAAGAGGTCAACCGCCTCAGTGGTACCCCATGGAGGAACGTTGCACGGCAATTTTGAGGGCGAGAATAAGAAAGTACGATAAAGCCCGTAGGCTGATCCCTTCTGATCACCGAACTCGCCGTAGATACGGTTGTCCTGTTGCCTTTTCGTCTCGGCTTCATAAGTCGCCCGAGGAATCAGCTTGACCCAGGCAATCAATCGGTTGGTGTTGGCGAACATAACATGATGCTGGGGATCGTACGCTGCGCTACCCCAGTTAACACCACCCACATTTCCTGGATACACAATCGTGCCTTGGAGACTGGGCGGAGTAAAGATCCCTTCATTCCGCGACGCCTGAATCTTCTCCCGGCACCATTTCGCGTCCTCGGGAGTTGCGCCCCAGATCTCAGACAGGGACAGTCCTTCCGGCACCAGCGAGATGGTGGAAAAAGGTTGGGTCGGTGAACTTTGCTCACCCGGAATATCCGTCTGAGGAACTGCGCGCTCCTCCACCGGCAGCAATGGCGCTCCGGTCAGACGATTGAGCACGAATACGTGGCCCATCTTGGTGTTGATGGCAACAGCCGGTGTCCCGTCTTTCCAGGTGAACAACAGGGGTTGCGAGGCCACGTCGTAGTCCCACAAATCGTGGTGAACAACCTGGAACCCCCAGACAAATTCGCCGGTGGACGCGCGTAACGCTACCACGGAGTCTGCCCATTTGCCGTCGCCCTTACGAAGGTCTCCGTAATAATCCGGAGCGGAGCTGCCGGTCGGAACGAAAACCAGATCTTGCTCGGGATCAACCGATAGCGTGGACCATGCGTTGGCCGCTCCGGTTCGAGGCTTGGTATGATCCGCCCAGGGAGTCGGATTCCATGTCCATTTCAGACCACCCGTTCGTACGTCATATGCCCGCACGATTCCCCGCTCGGTATCGACCTTCCAGTTGTCCGCGATAGAGGAGCCGACGATCGCCAGATCTTTGTAAATAGCCGGAGGAGAAGTCAGCTCGTAACCGCCTCGCCATTCTGGCGGCAATGCAACCTCCTGCGTAAGATCAACCGCTCCTTTTGTTCCGAAATCGGCGCAAGGTTTGCCGGTGTCGCCATCGAGGGCGAGAAGGCGTCCATCCAGCGCCCCCAGGAAAACACGAAGCTGGCATGCCTGGCCGGGCTTCAGTTTCGAGTCCTTCCAGACAGAAACGCCTCTCGAAGTCACTTCGGAATAGTTTTGGGCAAGATTGACCTGCGCGTCGTACTCCCAAAGCCTGGTTCCGGTTTGCGGATCGAGTGCGATTACATGGCTATAGGGCGTGCTGAGGAACAGCTTGTTGTCGAACAGGATTGGCGTGGCTTCGAAGGCAGCTTTGTGGACCAGTTCGGTTTGCTGATCGAGGGCACCGGTTCGGTAGGTCCAGATTAAGCGCAGCTGGGAGACGTTTCCGCGGTCGATCTGACTCGCTGTGGAATATCGCGACCCACCCGGATCACTCCCGTAGCTAGGCCATCCTGCAGCCGGCGGGGGTTGCGCTGGCACCAGCGCCGGGGTCAGCAGCGCAAGAATAACAACCAGGTGTCGACATGCATTCGCCAGGCGTGACTGGCAGTGCCAGCAACAGTTGAGAAAAGATCCAACCTGCTTTGCAAAAACTTCTGACTCAGGCATGGCCCGAATTCTGCCATACCAAAGTCGGTGACGTCCAAAATTCGGTCGATCTTTTTATGCCGCGCCGACCGGATGCATCAATCCATGCCGGTCGGAGTTTCTGCAGCGGCAACTATTTCTTGTCATCCGCTTCGGCGATGCGTGCCTGGTGGCCAGCGCCCGAGATGGCTCGCATGAACGCGTTCGCACTCTTCGGAGTTGCCGCTTTGCCGGAAAGAATATTGCGGAACGTCATCTGTTTACCATAGATGGCGCGGGTGGAATCGTCATCCTGTTCGATGACGGCGCCTTCAAGAGTAAGCCCGGCAAAAACGCCCTTGGAACGGGAGTACGTCAACATCTCGGTGTTCATCTTCCAATCGGTGCCGGCGGATGCATGACGGCCCACTGGGCCTGCTGCAACCGATCCTTCCCCTGAGAGCGCAAACTTGCTGGAAAGCAGGTGCTGGAAACCCTGATCGTTCATGACCAGCATGACCAGATCCACGCCTTCAACTCCGATTTGCAATCCCCAACTTCCGCCGCCGATCGAAACAAAAGCCGGCGCGCTCCAGCCATCAGAGGTGCGGCACGATGCCACCCCGCGGCCATGCTTGCCGCCGAAGATAAATCCACCCTTGATCAGATGGGGCACTACCAAAATGCATTTCGCACCGTTCAGGACCTCTTCAGGAATTCCTTTGTCGGGTGCTCCCATGATGGCGTTCAAGACTTCAACTGACGACTGCAGGCGATCAACCGAGTCTCGCCGGGCGGTGCCCCAGGCCAAGGTGCCGAACAACCCGATCAAAAACACTGTCATTATTTTCTTCATGAATGGTTTCCTCGGAGAGAGCGATGAACTAAGAGAAGAGAGCTTCAGATAGGCTGACTTAGTTCAGAAGACCTGAAAGAGAAGACGTGCTCGTCTCTGCCACCATGATGATCTAAACCGTGAGCAAATGATGGTCTGAATTGCTCAGTGAACCATCATCGGACTGGATCTCGCTACAGGGCGAGGCGGTCCCCAAACCGAGCAATCTTGCACAGAATGTCCTCCCGGGCATGTGTCAAGCTTACTTTGGGTGGATTCGCTTCGTCGCGCACTGCATCGGTCCCCGCCAGATAAGGTCGCGCAAGAGACCCCAGTGTAACCATGACCCCCTTCTCCAATCCGTTCGTTAGCAGAGTTCGCAGCATGCGTGCCTTCCTGGCAGCGTGGTTTAGAAAGTCGTCGGGAATGGCGCCGCACGACGGCGATTTCGCCTCACAGCGCATGTGCCCCTTCTGCGGGCTGATTACGCCGCGTCACCAAACCAGCTGTCTGGAGTGTGGCAAGTCACTGAAACCGGCTTAATCGGACCATCTTTACATCTGAGAGAGCCAACCGGCCTCCGGCTCAGCCTCCTCATAGAGTTAGTCGGACCATGAACTTGCCGCGCCAGTTCGGGAAAAAATTGTTCGAAATAACACATATTGCAGAAGTCCGTGGGTTATCTTGAAGCAACGGAGTTTCGCCGATGAAACTGCTCAGCCGTTTCCCTCTAGTTACCCTGCCGTTGGTCATCGGGTTCGGAGTCCTGCAAGCCGCAAACGCACAGCCCGCGGACCCACCTCCTGAACCTCCTCATGGCACCCTGAACGCTGAACAGGTCGTGGATCAGCTGGTCAAAAGAAACCTGGAACGGGCGCACGCCTTGAGCGCCTACCAGGGGACTCGAATTTATCGGCTTGAGTATCGCGGCTTCCCCGGCTCGAGAAGCGCCGAAATGATTGTGGATGTAAAGTACCGCGCACCGGGAACTAAAGAATTCAGCGTGAAGTCCGAAAAGGGCTCGCAACTGATCATCGACCGGGTCTTCAAGCGCATGCTGCAGAGCGAAAAAGAGTCGGTGACCGAACAGAACCAGAGCCAGATCGCACTCAATCGCGACAACTACAATTTTTCGCTGGCGGGTTATGAGAGCACGCCGGCCGGCTCAGCCTACGTTCTTGCCGTCGAGCCGCGCACCAACAACAAACTGTTGTACCGGGGACGAATCTGGGTGGATAGCCGGGATTTTGCGGTATCGCGCATCGAAGCGGCTCCGGCCAAAAATCCCTCGTTTTGGACAAAGGAAACCAGGATCGAACAGGTTTACACCAAAGTCGGCGACTTCTGGCTTCCTGCTTCCAATCGCAGCACCAGTGCGATCCGGCTGGGAGGCCAGGCAAACTTCACGATTGATTATCTTAATTATCAGATTACTGACGCCGCGCCAGTCGGCGCTACCGAAAGGGTCGCGGGTAACAGATAGGTGACGGTATGCAGGCGCGAGCGCCCCTACATTAATCGTGCAGGACAACGTTCAGCAGAGAGCTGTGGACCTGTAACCCGCCCTCAGTTCCACCCGCGTAGTGAATAAAGCCCAGTTTCCTGAAGCGGTTCATGAAGAAGCTGACTCGCGAACGGGTGGTGCCGACCATTTCTGCCAACGTCTCCTGACTGATCTTGGGCACCACAGTCTCGGGTGTGCCTTCTTTGCCAAAATGCGCCAGCAGAAGAAGAACGCGAGCCAGCCTTTTCTCGCTTGAATTGAAAAGCTGATCGACCAGGTCTTCTTCGTATCGAATATTACGCGCCAGCAGATAAGCGACGAACATGTCAGAAAAAGTATGTTCGCGGTGCAGCGCTTCCATCATGGCTTTTTTCTCAATCCGCAGAACCTCGCAATCGGTCATTGCCGACGCGGATCCCATGCGCTGCGACTGTCCGGCCAGTGCGCCTTCGCCAAAGAAATTTTTCTCGCCCAACAGACCTATGGTCGCCTCGCGGCCCACCGTGGATACAACCGTGAGTTTTACCTTGCCCTTCTGGATGTAAAACACCGCATCGGCGGCATCGCCTTGCGCGAAAATGATTTGCTTCTTCAGTATCGCGAGATTCTTCCTACCCTCGCCGATTGTCACCAGAAAGGTGTTGGGATCGAACTCGCGAATTTTTTTACTGCTCGGTACGGTAGCGGACTTCACTGTGTACGATTGTAGGCCTAGAGATTGGGATTTTCAGTTAAATCGCGCTGGATCAGACCAGGTCGTTACGGATTCGGCACGGCGAGGGGAAGCAGAGAACCGGCAGCGGGACCGCCTTGGCTGTCAATACCGTGTCATTCTGAGGAAGCGGAGTCCTGGCACGGCGAAAACTCTAGACGCAGGACCTCGCATTGCGGACGAAGGTAGCACCAACCTCGCCGGTCTCGCGATGCAATTTGGCGCGCCTGTGACGACACTGCATGTATCGCGCCGAGGAATTCTTAGGTCCTTCGCTTGCCTTCATCCCGCTTCGCGGGATTGGGGACGGCACGGGAAGGAAGTCTTCTATCATCAATAATACGATTTCAAGCAATTTGCTTTGGCTTTGCCTGATACCAGAAGATGGGTTGAGCTCACGGGCTTCCTTCCCGCCGCCTTCAGACGCCGCTCGCGATGAGATTCGGTGCGAGGCTGGCCAGTGCTGAGCTCACATTTTTCCCTGGGCCGGGCCCCACAAATGGGACAGCGTTTCGCCAGCGAATCTTTCATTACACTTACGGCTTGCATGTTTCCATCATGCGGCTTTGTTGGTGTGCAAGATGGTCACTTTTGACCAACCGACTGAAGAAATGACTCGCACAACATGTCAGAAACCCGATTGACCGGTGCTTTCGTTTTGTGAACTGGCCGCGCCCTTCCTTCGACCGAAATTGGATCGTATTTGACACGCCGCTCCAGCCGGGAACATGCCTCAACACGTTAAGAATTAAACGTTTACCGGCAGGTTTTGCCAGTAAGATATAGCGCGTCATGCATATCGTTGAGGAAGGTCAGCCGGCCCGCGAGTGTTTGTTACAGTTCCCTGTCTGCGAAGTACATCGATCGCGCCGGCAAGTGACCCGGAGGGCAAGCCGATGAATTTGTCAGACCAAGGCCGGAATTTCCGGCGGTGCCGCCAGCTTTTCCTTCGTATCAGTCTTGGCTGGCTGCTATCCCTGGCCTCCCACAACGCACTCGCCGCCGAACCCAGCGCACCGCCACCGCCAACCGGCCTCACTCCGATTCTCAACTACATTTCGTCGGGGTGGGACACGCTTACCCGCTCGATGACAGATTGTCAGACGGTGGTCGATCCCAAGTTGGTTGAGTCTTCGGTGCTCTACCTGCCGGCAGATTTCTCCAAGCCGCCGGCGGTCCAGGATCTGGAGAAGCGATGCAAGCTTAAAGTTGAAAAACTTCCGGCGGTCATCACCGCACCCGGACAAGTAGATCCATCAAAGCTGTCGCCGGGACTGCTTTATCTCGAAAACAAGTATGTAGTGCCCGGTGGACGCTTCAACGAGATGTATGGTTGGGACAGCTATTTCATCATTCTGGGTCTGTTGAGTTCAGGACGCATCGATCTGGCCCGTGGAATGGTCGAAAACTTCTTTTTTGAAATCGAGCACTACGGCACCATTCTGAATGCGAATCGCGCTTACTACCTCACGCGTTCGCAGCCGCCGTTCTTCACTTCGATGATTATGGCGGTGTACGAAGCGGACAAAGCCGCAGGGCACGAAAATCGCGCTTGGCTTGAAAGGGCTTACGGCTTCGCCAGCAAGGACTACGAAACCTGGAACCGCGATCCGCACGTGGCCGGATCCACTGGTCTTTCGCGTTATTTCGATTTTGGAAATGGTCCGGCGCCGGAAAGTCTTAAGGACGAAGCAGGCGTTCATCGCAAAGTCGCCAATTATTTCCTGCTTCACCCCGATGCCGGCCGCGGTTATCTGGTTGAGAAGAAGCCAGGCTCAACTCCGACCGAGGGATTTCAGTTTTCCGTCCACCTGTGCGATTCCGCCAAAACCATGGCCAAAGCCGAATGTGAGGACCCCAGGGATGTTTCCCTCAGCCCGGACTATTACAAAGGCGACCGTTCCATGCGCGAATCGGGATTTGATATTTCTTTCCGCTTCGGACCTTACGGAGCCGCCACCCACCACTTTGCGCCTATCTGCCTGAACAGCCTGTTGTACAAAACAGAGAAAGACCTCGAGGAAATGAGCAGACTCCTCGGACACGCCGATGAAGCGCAAAGGTTTCAGAGGAGGGCCGAGGAAAGAAAAGAGCGTATCCAGAAATACCTTTGGGATCCCGGGCGACGGCTGTTTTTCGATTACAACTTTTACACTGGAGTACGCTCTTCGTACGAATACATAACGACTTTTTATCCTTTGTGGGCAGGAGTGGTTACGCCGGAACAAGCCAAGGATCTGGTGCACAATCTAGGCATCTTCGAACAACCTGGCGGGCTGGCCATGAGCGCTACTGATGCAGAAGTGCAGTGGGATTTTCCCTACGGATGGGCCCCGACAGAGATTGTCGCCATCGAAGGGTTGCGGCGTTATGGATTCAACGACGACGCCAACCGGGTTTCATACAATTTTCTGAGTACCATCGCGGAAAACTTTCGCCGGGATGGCACCATCCGGGAAAAATACAATGTCGTAAATCGTTCTTCGGAGTCGGGCGTGCACGCGGGATATCAGCAGAACGTGATCGGATTCGGATGGACCAACGCCGCTTTTCTGGTTTTTCTGAAGGAGCTCCCAAAGGATTTTGTAGAGCGTCTGGCCAAAGAGCAGCAAAGTTCTCCCGGGGCGGTCGCGCGCTAGCAAGGCTCTTTCGCAAAACCGCTAGCGATCGCTCCCGCTTTCCTGCAGCTGCTGGGCAATCTTAAGTTCGCGCTCCGCGTCCTCATTCCGCCCCATATCGCGATAAGTTTGGCCCATCAGGTGATGAGCAACGGAATTATTGGGATCCATATTCAACGCATGCTGCAATGCCCGCACGGCGAGATCGGCCTCGCCTTTTTTCTGCAGTATTTTTCCCATCAGGATGTAGGGGCCGGTCGAGGTGGCATCCAGCCAGATGGAGCGCTGCAATAGTCTTTCCGCGTCGTCGAACTTCTGCAAACGCGAATAGGCATCAGCCAGTTTGTAGTAGGTGGGAGCGTGGGCGGGATTGATCGCCAACTCCTGCTGAAATTCGCTCACGGCTTCGGGAATTCTCGATTTGTAGAGATGAAGCTCTCCCAAAAAGAAATGGACAAGCGGTAGTTTGGGATCGAGAGCAATCGCTTTGCGAGCGTACTCTTCCGCGACCGGATCAAATTCCTGGCGCAGCAGCATGCGTGCGGTAAACAGGTAACTGGCGGCAGAGTCGGGCGGTACATCGAACATGCCGGCAAATGCCTTCCGTGCCTGCGGATAGTCTTTCGCCTGGATGTAACACAGACCCAAAATATAGGTCGCATCCACGTTGGCGCGCGGGTACCAGCCTTGGACCTTTTCCAGCAGCGGAATCGCTTCGCTGGGCCGGCCCGACAAATAATAGGAAAGACCGAAAAGCTGGGTTGCCTCTCTATTGTTAGGATCTTCGACCAGCGCCTGCTTGAATGAACCGATGGCCTTGATGTAATCGCCTTTTTTGTAATATGCCGTACCCAGTTCCGCCGACAATCCCTTCAATCTGGGTTGCTTGGCGGCAAG
This sequence comes from Terriglobia bacterium, assembly GCA_963733545.1. Taxonomy (GTDB): domain Bacteria; phylum Acidobacteriota; class Terriglobia; order Terriglobales; family Acidobacteriaceae; genus JAIQFF01. The sequence goes on along the minus strand of CAVTDQ010000005.1, from coordinate 650,342 downwards.
TTCAGAGAGTCGCGAAATCGCCTCATCGTACTTACCCTGTTGCAGGAGGATTCGAGCGGCAGCGACCTCCGGATCAGGCGCTGCCAACCCGGGTTGGCCGGCGGCTTTATTCTGCGATGGCGATGGCGCCTGGGACAAACATGTAAAACTGTTGACCAGGAGCAGGCAGGCCATCCCCTTCGACCATCGCTTCAAAATTCTGTGTGTTTCAACCTTCATATAAAAATGGCAACCTGTGAAACGACATCCCAGAAATCTGGAAAAAAATTATTTCTTAAAACAGAGCGACAAAGACCCCTTCTTGCTGTCGACAGTTTGGCTAGAACACGACTCCGTCACTCTACACAACCTGGGGGTATGTGATTCAACGACCGCAAAAGCTTCTTGGCCGCGTCGAGATCCGGGTTGAACTGTAAAACGCGGAGAGTATAGGACCGGGCGTCGTCGAAATTCCCTATCGCGCAAAACGATCGCACCAGGTTCAACCCCAGCTCGCTGCGGCCCGGTGCGCGCTTGAATGCTCCCCGCCACAATTCCATCGCTGTCCGCACCTGTCCGCTTTGTGCCTCGATCACGCCCAGATTATCGGCGGCGTCTATCAAGTCAGGATCGAGGATCAAGGCCCGCCGGTACAGCTCGCGAGCTTCCGGAATCAATCCTTTTCTCTGTTCAATGTACGCCAGCGCGGACAGTACCTGAGGGTCAGGCGATTTCGCCGCAGTGGTACGAAGCAGAGTTTTCCGCGTGAGCCTCTGCCGTCGGAACTCCAGCGTTGGCCAACACCTGCCATGCCAGTCCCAGGTCGCGAATATCATGCTCCGCCTCGGCTGACTTGGGAAACGGAACAAGTGTCGGAGCTGGAGGATTGGCTTCCGTCCTGATTCCGGCCGGCGAAGAAGGACGGCGCGGGATGCGGTGATCCGTGACCTCGGTATGCGCGACATCGGTACTGGCCGAGGCCGGCATGTGGCACGAAGTGCAGTCCGGCTGCTCGATATGATGTTTCTCGCCAAACGCAGTTCCATGACACGCCAGGCACTTTTGCCGGTAGAAACCAACCCGTTCACTGGCCGACGGTTCGTGGTGCGGATCATGACAACTGATGCATGACATGGCGTCGCCGGCATTTTTCTTGCAAACACTTTGTGCCATGGCTTCGACCTGGCTGACCCCGCCCAGTTCCCCGCCCTGCGTAGCCGCGGGAACGTAGTAGCGGATGTAGTCGGAAAGAGATTCGCCCGCCTGGAATTCATAAACGTGCCGGCCAGCCCTCTCAATCGCAACTTTCCCTTCCATATGGCACTGCATGCAAACCGCGTCTCGCCGCTCCGGAGAAAGCTTCGCGGGGTTCACGATTGCGCCGGCAACCCCAGCCGCGTGGGCCGAGCCGGGCCCGTGGCAGCGTTCGCAGCTCACGCCTCCATGCAGGAAGACCGGCATGCGATAAAGATTCTCAGTTCCGTCGACCGGCGCCTGCATGCCGCTGACGTGGCAGCGCAGACAACTGGTGACGGCGGGAAGATTGAGAGGAATCTCTTTTGCGTCCTGATAAGCAGGCGCCATGTCCCAGCGGCGTTCGTGGCTGTACCAGTTCACCGGGGATTCGAACAGGAAGCCGTCCTGTGCGAACAGGTAGCTCAACCCGCGACGTCCCGAACCGATGTAGTAGAGCAGCTCTCGCTTTCCGCTTACCGACGCGTCGCCTGGCCGGTCGAAACTCAGCCAGACCCGGTTGTCTTCGGAATAAATGCGATAGTGGACAGCCGACGCGCCATGCACAAAATCGGCGGGAATGATGTTTTCGATTGCCGGACCGCTGGCGCGGGCCATCGGGGTGCGGGCGTAGGATCGGTTGATTGAGGCGGCATCATGCGCAGCCTGCGCATTCCTTCGTCGCCGCGTAGCCATCCCGTTCCGCGGTGTCGGGTCCTTGCTTGACCTCGCCGATAGCCCGGACCGCCGGAGCCGCTTCAGGCATATGACCTGATTGACTCCATGCACGAGCTGCAGCTGCCCGCCACCAAAGCCGCGATGCCATCCAATCCGCGCCATTCGCGACTCACGAAGGCTGCCCGAGGGCAGTCCGATGCGATTCATTCAGATCATATGTAGACCGGAATGTTTCGCGGAAGAAGGTCTGCTTTCCAGGAAAGCCGGACCACAAAAAAAAGGGAGCCGCAAACGGCTCCCCCGTGAGTAAGCGTCGAGTAACAGCTTTAGAAGTTGACTCTCAATCCGAAATTCAGCTGCCGCATCTGCGCGTTAGGAGCGAGGCTGGTGATCATGACCAGCTGCCCGAGGAAACCGCGCAGTCAATACAGTTACTATGGATTGTTGAGGTTCACGTGATTGAAGACGTTGAACGCTTCAAACCGGAACTGTGCTCCCACGCGTTCGGTGAGTGGCAAAGTTCTTGAACAGGGAGAAATCGGAGTTGAAGAAGCCTGGGCCGGTAAATGCGTTGCGCCCGCTGCCTAGCTGTTCCGTTCTGCGGACGTAAGAAAGCTCCTGTCCGGCCGTCTCCTGGGTTTACCAACGGTGCGATGGGGGCGATAGAACGGCACATTGCCAGCAACCGGATTGAAATGGCCTACTGAAGTGTGCAGGTCTGCCAACCAGAATCGGCCGGCAGATGTTTACGTCTTCATCCTGATTGCATTCGTTGTAAGAAGCGCTGAACGGCAGACCGCTGCTCCAGTTGGTGATCGTATTCAACTGGAACCCGCCGACAATCAGGTTCAAAGCCCTGCCGGCGTTGCCCATGAAGCGCTTGCCCCGTCCAAAGGGCAGCTCGTAAACCGTGCTGATAGAGAAAACGTGCCTGCGATTGAAATCATCAGGCCCGTAGTTCACCTGAGGATCGATATTAGCGTAAGCGCCATCGTGAGTAAGGTTTTTGGCCCAGGTGTAATGAGCAACGAACTGAAGACCGTTGGTGAAGCGCTTGTCAATCTTGGCCTGGAGCGCGTCGTAATAGCTGGGTGCGTCATTTCCGAAGAAGGAAATATCCTGCGTCCAACCATATTTGGCAAAGAAGGGCCGGCGCTGGGCCTGCGTCAGTCCCGAGGTGAAGCCGACAAGGGACGGCTGGTTCACATTGACGTCGGGATTATTCGCATAGAAACCGTGCCCATCGTTGCCCACAAACGCGATTTCCATGGAAACGCTGTTGCTGAGCTGGTGCTGGAGTGTGAGGTTGTAAGCGTCCAGCCGGGCCAGGCGCATACGGTCGGGGCGGGAACGGGCGAAAATGCCCACCGGCAGCTTCAGCAGGCCGTTGGATGGAACGGCCGGGAACACTGGCGCACCAGGTCCGGTTGCGAGATTAAAGACAGCGTCGGTCTGCCGGGTGGCATTATCGTTCTGCACGGCCAGCACGGGGAGGTTCTGAGTGACAGCGTGTCCAAATATAGAACCGAACACACCAATGTCATAACTGCGTCCATAACCCATGCGCAGCACGGTTGAAGGTGTCACCTGGTAGGCGATACCGAGGCGCGGTCCCAGGTTCTTCCAGTTCCGCTCGATATTGAAATTGCGGCCAATTCCGCCGACTCCGGCGACCCGGATCAGCCCGGTATTCAGGTCAAGAAGTCCGCCGTTAGAGTCTGCATTGACGTACTCAGGATTAATGATGTCCCAGCGCAGACCAAATGCAATGGTTAACTTGGAAGTTGCGCGCCAGGTATCCTGGCCATAAAAGTAGAAACGCTTCTGACGCTCGGCGGCGTCCGTCGAGGTACTGACATACCGTTTGAAGGTGGTCGCGTCACCAAGCAGGAATGTAGCCAGGGCCACGCCTCCGCCCAGAGTGGCGTCGGAGGTCCGCTCTTTGGCGAAGGTCAACTCTCCGGCGCGATGGTTGTCGCTCGGTACTCGCAAATTGCGCGCGTAACGAATGTCCCCACCGAACTTAATTTGATGATTGCCGGTAATCTTCGTCCAGTTATTAACTAGTTGAAACTGATCTTCCTGTTCAACCAGCGGGCAGTTGCAGCGGTTCACGCCCAAACCGTATCCAAAGTTACTCAGACCGCCGGTGAGAGCGATGTCACCGGTGCCGGTACCGTCTCCGCCCGACTTGCCGACAAAGTAAGAAGGTTGGCCGGAGGTAAAGTCGGTTCCTGTGTTCAGTCCGGGAATGCCAGCATCACTGGCCGGAGTTGTTCCAACACCATTCGGAACCACATTCACGTGATAGCGCACATACCCGAAACGGAAGTCCGTCAGGACACTGGGCCGGAAAGCATAGTCGAATCCTGAAGCAATGCTCTGGTCACGGCTCTTGGATGCGCCGGCAAATCCGCCGGTACCGAAGCCGTTGCCACCCAGGTCTCCAAAAGCGGCAGCACCGGTCAGGGTGTAATTAGCAAAGCTGTAGCGCCCGAAGGTGTGCAGCTTCGATGTAGTTTGATCGTCGACTCGCACGTTGAACTGATCGTTGTTGAAAATGCCGTTACCGCCGGCCGAAAAGTTATTAATCAGCCCGCTGCTGGTCGGGTTGGGGAATTGCTGCAGCAAAGTAACCGCCTGGGGAGAAAGCCGGCTGTTCGGGATGAGATTTCCGACAAAAGGCGTTCTGCCCGTTCCGTCCGCCGCCCCAGTGGTTGGGTCGTAAATCTTATTCGCATATTCACTCAGGTCGCAATTGGCCACTCCGGCAACGCCGCAAGTGGAGCGGACCAGGCTCGAAGGTATTGACTGGAGGAATGAGGATCCAACTTTCGAACGGGTTGCCTGATAGTCACCGAAGAAGAACAGCTTGTCTTTAATTACTGGCCCGCCGATCGATCCGCCGTACTGACCGTAAAGCGTGGGCGGAATGGTCCGTCCGGTCACCGGGTTGGCCTTGGAGGGGCTTTGGCTGAAGGGGTCGCGCGCCTGGGTGGCATCGCTGCGACGGAATCCAAAAGCGCTGCCGTGCAGCGAATTGCTGCCCGACTTAGTCTGGCTGGCGACAACACCGGCGATGGCTTGGCCAAATTCCGCGTCGTAATTCTGGCTGGTCATCTTGGCTTCGGTCACAGACTCCAGTGTGGGGTTGATGACGATGATGCCAAGAATCGGATCGCGGTTATCGGTTCCATCCAATTGAAATCCGGTACCGGCAAAAGTCTGACCGTTCACTCTGGTTTGCAAGCTGCCCTGTGGATTTTCGCTGGATGCATGCGACCATCCCAGTTGCTGCGCGCCCGGCGACGCCAGTACGAGTGCCGTGAAATTACGATTGAAAAGCGGCAGGTCTTCTACTGCCTTCTCATTAAATATGGTGGCAACGTCGGCGCGGTCGGTTTTCAACTGCGGAGCTTCAGCAGCGACTTCGACCGTCTCAGTTGCGCCTCCAACCTGGAACTGTCCGTCAACGCGGGCGGCGGCATCGGCGGATACCACGACATTCGCAGTCTCGAAAGACTTGAATCCCGCGCCGCTGGCCTTCACGTTGTAACTATCGGGAACAAGGTGAGTGACACTGTAGTTGCCATCGGTGTTCGTAGTTGCTTCGACGCTCGTACCCTTTGAGGCCGACGTCACAACTACCTTCGCTCCCGGAACTGCGGCGCCTGAAGGATCTGTAATGGTCCCAAAGATACTGCCGTAGACCGCTTGAGCGGACGCTTGCGGTGCGCAAACCGCAAGGCTGAATGCGAACAGCGCCAGAGCGCAGATAATGATTGAGAACTTCTTCATTTGTTGCCTCCCACCCTCGTCACTTTTTTTGGCAAACGGTATAGCCATAAAGAACAATAAGAAAAACGCGTGCGCATCATTTGCTCGCGCTTCGGATTGGACCTGCCTGAGAATTTGGATTGCAGATGACCCTCGTAGTGCAAATGCATTAGTTGTAGAAGCTCCAAGCAGTTCGTCTTCCCAACGTTTTTCAGTTGTAGATTGTTGATACCGTTCAGAAACCATCACGATCGCCAAATTAAGGTTATGACTTTTGGAAGTTAGCGGCAGAGACCATATGAAAAAAAATAATCAAACGAATCCGTTTTGCCACTTTAGAAAATCATCCTTAGTCTTGTAAGTCTTTTATAAGCAATTGCTTATACCGGTCCTTGCAGCAATTCTGGAAAGGTCGCTTCTGGCGTGAGAGTCGCTACAATTAGAACCGTTTTCGGGAAAGTCGCGACTCGGCGGGAAATTCGGGTTTTGGAGTGTTTCATGAGGTTTGATACGGTGACCCCAATTGCATCTCCCGTGCTTGCCGCATTATGCGAACACTTGTTACCCTACGTTAAATGCCTGTTACACGCTTACAAAATGCGGGGCGGGAACGATACCTTGGGCAAATTGATAGATTGGTCAGCAGTGACGTGCTTCGCGGGTCAGAATCACTGTGCAAGCTGCTTCGATACTTAGCCGAGCACGCCATCGATCATCCAGGATCGTCTCTGAAGGAATATCAAATCGCGACCGAAGTTTTCGGCCGGCCTTCTGATTTCGATCCGCAACACGATTCCACCATTCGCGTTCAGGCCGGACGCCTTCGCCTGAAACTGGCGGAATACTACAGCCACGACGGCGCCAACGATTCTCTGGTGGTCGAAATACCCAAAGGAAGCTACCTCGTGTCCTTCCACGAGCGCGCAGCTGTCACCGCGCGGACCGCTTCCGCAAATTTGTCGCTGGCCGACAGTCGACCCGCCGCGATCCCACAACCGCGGCCATCGAGGCTTTTGCCGGCAAGCCTGGCTTTGGCGCTGGCTTTAGCGGTCGGAGCGATCGTATACCTCCTCTTTTCCGCTTATGGCTCAAAAGCGCGCCAGGCGAATTCAATCGAAGCCGCTCCGGCAGCGTTCTCGGCATTCTGGAAAGGGTATGTCACGGGGCCGGAAGAGCCTTGGGTCATTTTCAGCAATGGAGCATTTGTCGGGCGGCCCGAAACGGGTATGCGCTACTTTAACGCCGCCCATGATTCCCGGGAAACGATTCTGGATCATTACACCGGTGTCGGCGAGGTCCTCGGGGTGCACGCGCTTGACCGGACCTTCGGACTGCTGCATCGCCAGCTCCGGGTAAAACGCGGTAGCCTGCTCTCGCTGGATGATGTAAAGAACAACGATATGATCTTCGTTGGTTCACCCGTAGAAAATCTCACTCTGCGTGAGATTCCTAACTCTCAGGATTTCATTTTCCGGGTCCTCGACTCTGGTCCGCGTAAAGGCGATCTTGCAATATTTAATATCCACCCTCAACCGGGTGAAGCCTCAAGCTGGATGGCCTCTCCCAGCCACGCCGCATTGACCGAGGATTATTCGGTCATTGCTCTGGAACGCGGCTTGAATCCCGCCAAGCGGGTGCTCATTCTTGCCGGCACAACTACCATCGGCACCCAGGCGGCGGTCGAATTTGTATGTCAGCAGAATTCGCTGGAGGGGTTGCTGCCTCGACTTAAAACTTCCGCTGATGGAGAATTGCTGCCCTTCGAAGCGGTGCTGCGAGTCAAAGTAACGCGCGGTGTCCCCGTCGAGTCGGAGATCGTCGCCGTGCGTAGCGGCAAACCGTAGACCAATCTGCCCGCTCAGGGCAGACGCGGCTTCAACTGCGGATCAAGTTCGCCAGCCCGTTGAAATTCCTGTTGCGCCTCCGCAATCTGTCCCGTTCTCTGAAGCGCCTCCGCCAGATGAAAATGCGCCGGCGCATAAGCGGGCATGAGACCCACCGCGGCGCGAAACTGCGAGATGGCGCCTTCGAGATCGCCGAGGTTCAGCAGTCGCACGCCGGAGTTGGTGTTGAAAGTCGCAGCCTGAAGGTTGGTCTTGTCTTTACCGATCTGCGCCCCCAGCAGGCGCTCCCGTGCGGAACCTTCCTCATCGCCCAACTGGCGCAGCACGGTGGAAAGAGTGGTGTGGGCGCCGGCAAAATCAGGTTGCAGGCGAATCGCTTCGCGCAAGGCGGCGGCAGCTTCGGGCAATTTTCCCTGCTGCTTCAGCACGGTACCTAGCGTGTAGTGAGCTTCAGCGTAATCGGGTTTCGCCTGGATGGCGGCACGCAGTTCGCTGGCTGCCTGGTCGAAGTTTCCCTGCTGCCACAGAGTTACGCCCAGGGTAAAGCGAATGTCGGGTTGCTGCGGATCCAGTTCTTCTGCCTTTTGCAGTTCAACAATCGCCTCTGGCAGCTGATCCTTCAACTTTAGGGCCAAACCTAAATCGTAGTGCAGAGTCGCATCCCGGGGCGCCGACTTCAAGCCAGTTTGAAACTGCGCAATCGCAGCGTCAAAATCAGTCTTCTGCAAATATGCGGTGCCCAGGTTGGTGCGATACCCGATGTCGTCGGGACTAATTCTCAGCGCGGCCTCGAATTCCGGGATCGATCCGCTGGCATCGCCCGCCTGGATCATCGCCAGGCCAAGATTATTGTGCGCATCCGCATCGTTTGGACTGAGACGCACGACCTGGCGAAAAGCGGCGATGGCGTCGTCGACCTCCCCTGCGCGCTGCAGCAGTTTACCCAACTCGGTTTGGGCCTCGACCATATCGGGCTGCAGTTTGACTGTGGTCCGGATTTCTTCAATCGCCTTGTCACGCTGGCCAGTGTCTTCCAGGGCGTGCCCCAGGTAATAGTGCGCCTGAACATTTTGAGGAGATGCCCCGGCCGCGCGTTGCAGCAGGCTGACCGCCTCGTCAAACTGTTTCTGCCGCCATCGCACAACTCCGAGATGCAGAATGGATGGCAGATAATCCGGACTGAGACGTAGAGCTTCAGAAAACTGCGAGGCCGCCTGTTCAGACTGTGAATTCTGCGCCAGCAGCGATCCAAGTTCGTCGCGCAGGTCCGGTCGCTTCGGTTGCAAATCCACCGCCTTCTGCAATTCCGCAGCTGCGGTTTCGCGGTCAGAGCGGAAGCTGGCGATTCTTCCCAGCATGCGATGTGCTTCGGCATCCCCGGAAGCCAGGCGGACGGCTGTTCGCGCTTCGGTTTCAGCTTCCGGCAATGCCCCGTTCGTCGCCAGTGCGCTAGCTAGATTAATATGCGCCTTGGCAAGGCCTGGTTTCAGGCGCACTGCGCTTCTCAGCTGTGTGATTGCCTCTCCGCTCTGTCCCTGAGCCAGAAGCACCCATCCCAACAGGTTGTGCGCTTCGGCGTTTGCCGGCGCCAGCTTGACCAATTGTTCGAAGGCGGTTCGGGCTTGTGCCAGATTTCCGCTTTGTACTGCCGCAACGCCCTGGCGGTACAGTGATTCGGCCGTTTTAGGACTTGGCGGTGTTTGCCCGCCGGCGGCGAGCGCAAAAGTCGCCCACATCGCGAGCAGCGCAAGAAAACTGCGCGCACCTGATCGCAGAACGGTAATGACTTCTGAGGCAGGATTGGCTAAGCGACAACAGTCGAAGCCAGCCGCCTGATCCCTATTGAAGGCCACAAAAAAATAGTACTACGCCGATTGTTTAAAATGGCCTTCCCCGGCCGCTTGACCCTCTCGTCTCTTGCACCCTAGTATTCGACTGGGCCATGAATTTAGTTCCTCTGCTGCCGTCTCGCGTCCTTTCAGCCGCTGTTAGACGGGCCGCGCTCCTTATTATTGGCTTTATTGGCGTGCTCGCCATCGCCGCTTCCGCTGCCGAGCCGGACAAAACTGCTTCCATTGCCAACTTTGTCGACGTCGCGGACAAAGCCGGTCTGACCGTGTCTAACGTTTTTGGCGGAAAAGAAACCAAGAAATACATCATCGAGACCACGGGCACGGGGGTGGCAATTTTTGACTACGACAACGATGGCTGGCCGGATATTTTTCTGGTCAACGGCACAACCCTGGAAGGCTTCGCCGGCGGACAGGCCAGCAGCAATCATCTGTACCGCAACAATCATGACGGAACCTTTACGGATGTCACGACCAAGGCTGGCCTGACCGCAAATGGATGGGGCCAGGGTGTCTGCGCCGGCGACTACGACAACGATGGCTGGGAAGATCTTTACGTCACCTACTACGGAAAAAACCGTCTTTACCACAATCAGAACGGAGTGTTCACCGAGATTGGCGATCAATCCGGCGTGGCTGGGACCGGGAAAGCGTGGGGCACGGGGTGCGCATTCGTTGACTACGACCGCGACGGTCTGCTCGATCTGATGGTCGCGAACTATGTCGACTTCGATGTCTCTAACGCTCCCGCGCCGGGTGAACGAGCGTCATGTGTATGGAAGGGAGTTCCGGTGATGTGCGGCCCGCGCGGTCTTCCGGGCTCCAAAAATATTCTTTACCACAATCAGGGCAATGGGAAATTTGAGAACGTTACCGCGAAAGCCAAAATCGACCAGACCAGCGGGCACTATGCATTCAGCGTTTCCACTCTTGATTTCGATGACGACGGTTGGCCCGACATTTATGTAGCCTGTGACAGCACGCCCAGCATTCTCTATCACAACAATCACGATGGAACCTTCACCGACGTGGCGGTGGTGGCCGGAGCCGCCTACAACGAAGACGGCCGGGAACAGGCAGGGATGGGAACCACCATCGCCGATTATGATGGCGACGGGCGGCTGGATATTTTCAAGACCAATTTTTCCGATGACACTTCGACTCTCTACCACAATAACGGCAATGGCACCTTCGATGATGTGACGTTTGCCGCGGGCCTCGGCCTCTACACCCGGTACCTGGGCTGGGGCACCATGTTTGTTGATTTCGACAATGACAGCTGGCCCGATCTTCTCCTTATTAATGGTCACGTCTATCCCGAAGTGGACAAGCAGAATTTAGGCAGCAGCTACGAAGAGCCGCGCATCTTGTATCACAACAACGGCAACAAAACTTTCAGCGACGTCTCTGCACAAGCAGGACCAGGGATTACGACGGTTCATGCCGGGCGCGGACTGGCCATGGGCGATCTGTGGAACGATGGGCGAATGTCCGCGGTCATCAGCAATATGAACGCGCCTCCAAGCCTTCTGGTAAACCAGGTGCGCTATCCCAATCACTGGGTCGGACTTAAAGCGATGGGCACGAAATCAAATCGCGATGGAATCGGGGCACGGATCACAGTTAAAGTGGGGGCGCGAACCCTGGTTGACGAAGTTCGCAGCGGCTCCAGTTACGATTCGAACAATGACATTCGCATTCACTTCGGCTTGGGAGCAGCCACAAAAATCGACTGGGTCCAGATTCGCTGGCCCAGCGGAGTCAACGAGCGTTTCGAAAATATCTCCGCTGATTCAATTCAAATCGTGAAAGAAGGTTCGGGATCGCCGGTCCCCGCCGCGGCAAAGCCGGCGAGCTAGTTTTCTTCATTTAAATCCTCCGGACCAGGGCGGCGAAGGCGCGGAGTCGGCTGATGGCTCCATAATCGCATTTCTCAGAGGCGCCTCAACAGTCTGGCTGATGCAGTTGGGCCATTCCTTCGCCTTATGGACGCTATCTCGCTCTATCGCAACCAGCGCCAACTCGAATGTGTGGATGATCCAGAATTTCTAAACTACCCCCGTTCCGGAGTGTCCGATCCAGACGCACCGGATCCCGGTTACGGCATTCCGTGGTCGGGCCAAATTCTGGATAACCAGCGTGTTAAAATCCGTCCCTGCTTCACTCAGGCATGGTCGTTATTTTTAGCCTCAGATCCTGCGCATCAGGTTCCATGCCGGCATCTGGCCATTCACATACATGAAACGCTCAATTTCTCATTCGCATCGTGCAAGCAACGCTCGACTGCTTTTCATCGCATCTTTGCTATTGTGTCTCGGCTCAGGGGCAAGGGCTGTGGAACTGCCACGCCCCATCGAACTCTCGCGTCCCGACCGTCCCTGGGAATTTCTGTCGGCGGTAGGCGAACGCGCCGGTCTGCTTGGCAACGAAACAGGAAAGATTGAAGCCTGGGTCTACCCGCTGAAAATTCTACGCGACTTTCATCTTCGTTTTCTGGTGGAAGGCCATGCCATACCCGCGGAAACCCTGGCTCGGACTTTTACCGTGCGGCCGGAATCGAGCACGATTCTCTACACTGGCGACACATTTTCGGTGCGCGAAACTTTTTTTGTGCCGGTGCATCAATCCGGAGCGGTAATTATTTTCGAAGTAGAAACTGCGGATCCGCTCGACGTGCAAGTGGAGTTCGAGCGTGACTTTCAGCTGGAATGGCCGGCCGGCCTGGGCGGAACCTACGCTTACTGGGACCCGAAAATGAGCGCGTTCTATTTCGGCGAGGAACAGAAAAAGTTTTCCGCGTTCGTAGGTTCGCCGAGTGCCTCCGAAATTCAGCAGGAATATGACACGAATTATTCGAGCGCGAAGGAAAGCTCCTTTCATCTCGGCGCTACGAGCAAGGGAAAATCAACCAGAATTGTTGTGATTGCGGCTTCGATGAACGGCCAGGCAGAAGCCGAGGCCACCTATCATCATCTCGCTGGCGATTACGTGGCGCTGATGAAGGAGTCGGCGGATTATTATCGTGCCTATCTGGGAAACACCGTCGGCATCGACTTGCCCGATCGTCAATTGCAGCAAGCTTACGATTGGGCGCGCGTCAGCGTGCTGCAGGGACTGGCGACAAATCCTTTTCTCGGCACCGGCCTGATTGCCGGATATCGCACATCGGGGGGCAGCCAGCGTCCAGGCTTCGCCTGGTTCTTCGGCCGGGACGCGCTTTGGACGTCACTCGCGCTCGACGCCGAAGGCGACTTTGCAAGCACGCGGGTCGCTCTGGATTTTGTAAGCAAATATCAGCGCGCCGACGGCAAAATGCCGCACGAGATTTCCCAGGGCGCGAGTTTCGTTCCCTGGTTTACCGATTATCCGTACCCTTACGCCTCTGCCGACGCCACGCCGCTCTACCTGATCGCCATGAACGACTATGTAGTGTCGAGCGGCGACGTGGGATTTGTTCAACAAAAATGGGACAGCTTGTGGAAGGCGTACCAATTCCTGCTCTCGACCTACGACGTGCAGGGACTTCCACAAAATTTTGGTGTCGGGCATGGATGGGTTGAAGGCGGTCCGCTGCTGCCCGTCCACACTGAGCTTTATCAAAGTGCCCTGGGGGCTGAGGCCTTGCGTGCGCTCTCCAATCTGGCGCACCTGACCGGCAAAGAAGATCTCAGCCGGAAACTGGGCGCCGATTTCGCGCGACAGCAACCTTTATTGAATACAACTTTCTGGTCGCCGGAAAAAAATCGCTATGCTTTCGCGCTCGATCAGGAACTGCGGCAGGTGGACGAACCCAGCGTGCTGGCTACGGTTCCCATGTGGTTTGGCTTGCTCGACGATGAGAAAGCCGGCGCCATGATCGAGCAACTTGCCGCGCCCGACCACCAGGCCGACTGGGGTATGCGCATAATCTCGAACAGCGCCGCGAAGTACAGCGCAGGCGGCTACCACTTCGGATCGGTCTGGCCGCTGTTTACCGGATGGGCGTCGGTCGGAGAGTACCGCTACCACCGTGCGCTGCCCGGCTTCTCTAATCTCAAAGCCAATTCGGAGTTGGCATTGGATGGGGCGTTGGGGCATGTCACCGAAGTTCTATCGGGCGACTACTATCAGCCGCTTTCGACCAGTTCCCCACACCAGATCTGGTCCACTGCCATGGTAATCAGTCCAGTGCTGCGCGGATTGTTCGGCCTGCAGAGCGATGCGGTTCAGCGCTCGGTGAAGTTCACACCCCATGTTCCATCCGACTGGACCTGGTTCACGGTGGACAATGTGCGGGTGGGCTCAGCATCGTTGCGGCTCGCGTATACCAAAACGGTAAGCGAAATTTCGCTTACCGTCACTCGTACTGCCGGCAGCGGCGACTGCCTCCTGGAATTTTCCCCAGCGCTCAGCCCGCGCGCGCAGGTGGCTGGAGTTGAACTCGACGGCAAACGAATGCAGTTCCAGATAAAGAAGAGCGACGTGGATCAACATGTGACCGTGCAATTCAAGGTCGCGGGCGGCAAGAATGTGTTGCACATTCGCGTCAAGGACGATTTCGGAATCAGTCTTTCGCCGGTGCTGCCTGCGCTGGGAAGTACGAGCCAGGGTCTGCGTGTGCTGTCCCAGGAGTGGTCCCCTGAACGCGATGTTCTTACCCTTGAGGTTGCCGGAGTTTCGGGACGCCAGTATGAAGCAGGAATTTGGAATCCGGCAGAGGTCGCGAGCGTTGACGGCGCCGAACTTGTCAGGACAGATGGAGACGATGCGAAGCTCAACATTGCGATTCCTGCCGGCAGGTCCCAGGCTTACTCTCGTGAGAGAATCGTCATTCATTTCACAGGCAAGACGCACTAGCGTCGAGGTGCGAACGCCAGTCCATGCGGAGAGCATCATGCACTCGTCCTGCAAATACTTTTTTGTTGTCTTCGTTTTTCTCTTTGCAATTGCAAGTACGGTGACCAGTTTCGCTCGTTCCCAACGCGCCGCATCACAAGACAGCGCAACACAAAACACCGGATCACAATCCTCTGCCACGCTCGAAACCGTGACAGGTTTCGAACCGCGGCATGATGGGATCGATATCCGCGCGGGCGCGTCCAGCATGCGCATAACCGCGGTCCGGGACGACATCATTCGCGTGCGCATTGCCGCCGGTACTGCCTTTCCCGAGGACGCCTCCTGGGCGGTTCTTCCCGGGCCGCGCACCAGTTCCGTCGCGGTACAGCCGGCGCAGGACGCCGCTTACGCAGGTTTTCGTACCGCCGCGCTCGATGTTCGCGTCGAGCGCAATCCGTTGCGCCTGGTGGTTCGCGACCTCGCCGGCAACATCATTTCCGCCGACGCGGTAGGCCGCCCCACCAAATTCAATCTGAGTGGCTTTTCCGTTCACAAAACCATGCCGACCAACGAACACTATTTCGGCCTGGGCGACAAAGCCGGCACGTTTGATCGCAGAAACCAGGCTTACACGCTATGGAATACCGACGTCGGCACCCAGGAATCGATTGATCCGATCTACAAAAGCATCCCTTTCTTTCTCGGGATTGGCGAGGGCCATAGTTACGGAATCTTCCTGGACAATAACTGGCGCAGCTGGTTCGATTTTGGCAAACAGTTTCGAGATGCCTATTCTTTCGGTGCCGAAGGGGGGCCGCTCAATTACTACCTTATCTATGGTCCTGCTCCGAAACAGGTGCTCCAAGGGTATGCCTATTTAACCGGCACCCATCCGCTGGCGCCGTTGTGGGCATTCGGATTTCAACAGTGCCGCTATAGCTACACACCGCAGTCGGAATTACGAGCGGTCGCGGATCGTTTGCGCGCGGACAAAATTCCTTCTGACGTTCTCTACCTGGACATCGATTATCAGGACAGGAATCGGCCGTTCACAGTCAATCCCGTGAGCTATTCCAATTTTCCGGGCCTGGTCTCTGATCTTCGCAAACAACACTTCCATTTGGTGACCATCACCGATCTGCACATCGCCCACGCACCGAGTCAAGTCTACGCGCCTTATGACAGCGGAGAAGCGGGAAACCACTTCGTGAAGAAAGCCGACGGCAGCGAGTTTGTCGGCATCGTGTGGCCCGGCCCATCGGTTTTTCCCGATTTCACCCGCGCGCAGACTCGCGACTGGTGGGGCGGCCTGTACAAAGAATTCGTGCAGGATGGCGTGGCCGGATTCTGGAACGATATGAATGAGCCCGCCGTCTTCGATGGCCCTGGCAAAACCATGCCTCTCGACAATGTGCACCGCATCGAGGACCCCGGGTTCGCCACCCGCACTGCGACTCACGCTGAGATTCACAACGTGGTGGGGCTGGAGAATGCGCGCGCTACATACGAGGGTCTGCTCAAACTTCGTCCGGACGAGCGTCCTTTTGTTTTGACCCGCGCTACATTTGCCGGAGGCCAACGCTACGGGTTTACCTGGACAGGAGACAATTCCTCTACCTGGAATCACATTCGCCTGGCCACACAACAGCTTCTCAATCTCGGACTCAGCGGAATCTCTTACGTTGGCGACGATATCGGGGGCTTCAACGCTTCACCTCCACCCGATCTACTGACCCGTTGGGTCGAAGTCGGTGCTTTCAATCCACTTTATCGCGACCATTCCACAAAAGGCTCGCTGCCGCAGGAACTCTGGGTACACGGCCCTGAACAGGAAGCCATCCGGCGGCGCTACGTCGAAACCCGCTACCGGCTGTTGCCCTACATTTATACGCTGGCGGACGAATCATCCCGCACCGGTCTTCCCATGGTGCGTCCGATATTCCTGGAGTTTCCGGAGGTCTTCACCCCACCGTCAAACGGATTCGGGAATATGGATAGTGAGTTTCTGCTGGGCGCAAGCCTGCTCGTGGCTCCTCAACCTTTTGGAGAAACTCTCGACGACTACGTGGTCTATTTTCCGAAGGGCGGCTGGTTCGATTTTTGGACCGGTCTGAAAGTGCCACCGCCTCCACCTGAGCCCACGATTGTCGAAATCGCCAAAGCCGGCCCCGGAGCAGTTTTCCCGGGTCCGCCGAAAATTCACCCGGTGCTCGATACGCTTCCAGTGTACGTACGCGGCGGAAGCATTCTGCCGCTGCAACCTGTAATACAGAGCACCGACGAAATTCCCGGCGGTCCGCTCGAACTCCGCGTCTATCCCGGCGAGCAGTGTAACGGTTCACTGTATCTCGACGACGGACACACATTCCGTTATCAACATGGAGAATTTCTTCGTCAGACTTTCACCTGCCAGGCCGAGGGTAATTCCGTGCGGATTAATTTCGGGGCACGCCAGGGAAGTTATGCGCCGTGGTGGAAAAACGTCGAGGTGGTGATTTACGACTGGCCCTCTAATCAAGCCAGTGCCGTCCTCTCGAAGAGTTCAGCAAATCTGACAACGTCTTACGACGCGAACGCCCATGCCCTTCACATCACAATCCCGGACGTTGCCGGGGAGGCCGAACTTCGCGTCGGCGGTCACTGAGTTCTTGTTTTACGAAACTGCGACCGCGGGGTGCACATCAATCGTCTTCGCCACGGCGGCAACGCGTTCGTACGATTGCAGCCGGTCTGCATGCTCGTAGGTATCGGTTACAACGATTATCTCGTCCGCGTTCGTGTTGGTTACCAACTTCTGCAAGCCGGCTTTCACGGTTGCATCGGACCCCACAATCGCTGAACTGAGTCTGCTCTCGACCGCCGCGCGCTCCCAATCCTGCCATAGCGGTTCCATGGAATCTACCGGTGGCAGCAATTCAACCGGTTGGTTCCGGATCAATCGCAGAAAACGCTGTTGAGGAGTCGTGAACAGACGCTGGGCGGCCGCATCCGTGGCTGCAGCGATCACCTGGACCGCTACCATCAAGTGCGGCTTTGTCAGGGTTTCGCTGGGCCGGAATTGCGCGCGATAGAGTCTTGCAGCCGCACTGAGATATTCAGGAGCAAAGTGCGCCGCGAAGGCAAACGGCAGTCCCTGAGCCGCCGCCAAACGGGCACTGAAATCGCTTGACCCCAGCAAAGTGATGGGCACACTGCTTCCTTGCCCCGGGATCGCCTTGACCAGTTGCCCGGATTCCTCGGGGCCCAGATATGTTTGCAACTCCCGCAGCAGGGCCGGAAAATCTTCGCCGCCCTGTCGTAAATCCCTGCGCAAAGCGCGCATGGTGGCACCGTCGCCGCCAGGCGCGCGTCCCAGCCCGAGATCGATGCGCCCGGGATGCAGCGCCTCCAGGGTGCCGAAAGCCTCCGCCACCACCAGCGGCGCGTGGTTTGGCAACATAATTCCACCGCTGCCTACCCGAATGGATTTGGTGGCCGCCGCGACATGCTCGATCAGCACAGCTGTGGCCGAGCATGCCAATCCGTGAATTGAGTGATGCTCGGCCAGCCAATAGCGCTTGAATCCGAGGCGCTCCACGTGTTGCGCCAACTCGACCGAGCGAGCAATCGCGGTGCCTGCGGGTTCCCCGGCTTGCATCCCGACCAAGTCGAGGACTGAAACTGCCAGACCATTACTCATGTTTACTTAGATGAATCACAGGGCAAACCGATTCGAGCCGGACAACTAGCTACAGCCTTGTAGCTAGAGCCTTGCCGCAAGCTGCAGAGGCGAGATAAGAAGTCTCTTAACCTACCAGTATTTGAGGTCTCGGCCTGAAGCTGTATGCCCTTCGACTACCTCGCAATGTCTTCTCAATAAAGCCAAAACATGAAAGGCCGATGAATTCAACATGCACTGTTAACTGTCACTCATTTTTCTGCGGGAAAAATGGACATCGTCGAAGTTGCAGGATAAAAGGCACTAGCAAACCCGTTATGACTAAACCGAAACTGCGAGAGCAAGCCATGAACCTAGTTGAGACCGACATCCTATTGGTGGAAGAAAGCCCGAACCACGCCGACCTGACAATCCACGATTTGCGGCGCGAACACCATATTCACATCGCCAAAGACGGCGAGGAAGCCCTGGACTTTCTGTTCTGTCGCGGCCTTTTCATCGATCGCTCTTTCGCCTGCCCGCCCAAGCTGGTGCTGCTGGACCTGAAGCTGCCCCGGGTGGATGGTATTGAAGTACTCAGGCAGGTGAAAAATGATTCACGAACCAAAACCATTCCCGTAGTCGTGATGACTTCCTCGAGTGAAGAGCACGAGCTGTTTCTCAGCTACGATCTGGGAGCAAACAGTGTTATTCAGAAGCCGATCGACTCCGAGATCTTTCGCCAGAAAATGAGAACTTTGGGACTCTACTGGATGGTAATCAACCAGCTTCCGTCACTGCCGGAGGTCGGCAATGAGGCGCGGAGACCGAAGTGAACGCAACGAACCCTCCGGGGCGACAAGACATACTGGCGTAGAGACCGAATATTACTTTAGGACGTTGCGGCTGCTGTTCCCGTTGCATTACTGATTTCTAATCGGCCTTCGATACTTAAATTGCAAGATGATTTCTTCGAAGGAGATCAAAGCATGGAAGGTGAGCGAAATCGAATGACAGTAGCGGCGAACAATTGCGCTGGAACTGTCGGCTGCAACAACTCCGAGAAGGCCCGACGAAGCAGACACCGGCAGGATCGGGCGGAGGCGTCGGCAACCTACGCACGGGCCGCCGCACTCGCGGCGAAAGTAAACCAACTGCCCGATGTCTTTCAGGAAAAAATAAACGCGATTGCGGCCGCCCTTCGGGAAGGTACCTATGAGGTTTCTCCGGAACAGACCGCGAACGCGATTCTTTCGGGATTGGGCTCCCGCAATGCCACCGCAGCCTAGTTCGAAACAGTCACCGCTGAATCTGCGGGATGTTCTTTCTCGATCCGGTGGTGCGAGCTATCATCTATGGCGGTTATCGCGATCGTTCAAGATCGTTGACTATTCACGGTCTTCGCGGCGGCAATAGCCCGTTGCAGCAGGACCGGCGACTTCAACAGGCAACAGTGAGCCTCGAAATTCGCACGCGGCCCTTTCCAGCGGAGATCGTCGACCGTCTCGAAAACCGGCACGTCCAGGCGCAAAGTCGCGAGGGTGCGAAACAAAACTGCATCGTCCCAGCCACTGAACAGCGATTCGGATAGTGGACGCGCCTTGCCGATAGACGGGTGCCACGCATGCCAATCTTTCGGGATATCTTCAATATGGGGATACTGCGACAACGTCTGTGATGCCGCCTTCGCTCCCCATCCACGGAGGCCCGGAAATCCGTCAGCACTGTCCCCAACCAGCGCCAGGTAGTCTGGAATTGAATGCGGCATCACCGCGAACTTGGCAGAGACACCGGCGGCGTCCCGCAGGATGTTACGGCGGCGATCGAGTTGCACAACTCGCGTACCCACGACGCACTGGGCGAGATCTTTGTCTGGCGTACAAATAAAAACCTGATCTACACTGCTGTCCTGGCTCGCTTTCGCAGCCGCCGAGGCCAACGCATCGTCCGCCTCGTAGTACACCATCGCCCAAACCACCACTCCCATTGCGTCCAGCGCTTCCTCGAGAATGGGGAATTGCGAAAGCAATTCCGGAGGCACGCCCTCGCTGGTCTTGTATCCGGGATACAGATCGTTGCGAAACGATTCGACGACGTGGTCAGTCGCCACCCCAAGATGAGTTGCCCCTTGCTCGATCATCGACAAAACAGAACCCAGGACGCCGCGCACGGCGCCGATTTCTTGTCCTTCCGAATTCAGCGCTGACGGCACCGCAAAAAAATAACGGAACAATTCATAGGTTCCGTCAATCAGATAAACATTCATACGGTGGGAATCTCCGCAGCCGATCTTATACAACAACTTGGTATCGGCGAAGTCTGGCTTGGCTGTGCGCTTTTGCCGGTTTACTTTCAGCCGATAAGCGTCATCTTATAATTATGGTGAAATAAAGGAGATGTGATCTTTCACGGCCTTTACGCGTCGGGAACCGACGTGAAGCGGCAGTGCAAGTTCGCCCAGGCAACACGAGGTCCAGAACGAATTTCACACGGTTAGATGAGGGTGACAATTATCCCCGTTTTCACGGAGCTTGTATGGCTTTCCCAATAAAAGTCTGCGCCATCTGCTCGGAGGAATTCGAGCTCAAGCCGGATAAGCCCGGCTTCGCCAATCGCTGCCCCGAGTGCAGCATTACCGAATCAGACAAGGAGCGAAGCACGGAGACCGATCAGTTCAAGGGTGACCGTGAAGCCAACCAAGCTAGAAGACAGGCTATCCGCGACCTGCTTTACCGTAAGGATGGCTGACGATGAAGCCGGCGTTTGTCGGAGTCGGCGGTCCATCCGGCACCATCAACGTGAGGTAATCGCCGATTAGGCTTTGCCTTCATCGCCGGAGGGTCCATAAATCGCGGGAACCTTCTCCTCATTCAGTCGCAGATATACAGTTAGCTGTCCGCGATGGTGAGCCATATGGTTGAGCACGCCGTCACGAATTGCCACATAGCGCGACTGTTCGCTCATCAGTTTGCCCGCAGATAGCATTCGCCATTTTGTGTTCAGCAGGCGATCATCCGTGGTTGACTGCAGCACTTCGCGCCCCTTTTTAAGGCTGGCCTCAAACTGGTCCAGCAAGTCGTGGCGAGTCTTCCACTCCGGCGGCTTGAATTTCGGGCCTCCCGCAGGATTGATGTCCAGTTCGTCCATGTTCACCACCATATCCAGCCAGGCCGGAATGGTAGCGACAATCGTCGCAAGATTGCCCAGGGGCATGGACTTTTCATGCGGTTTCCAGTTGTTCTTTCCTTCGGGAACTCGTTCCAGAGTCTTCCGGATTCCTTTGGCCTCGCGATCCAGTTCTGCCAACAACAGTTCTGTGATCTTCATGATGGGATTCTCCTCAAATGGCGGGTGGGATGCATACCTGCTACGCCGAGTTGCAGGTGTAGAAGCCAGCTTGAGGGCTGCCAAACAGACAACGAGGAGCCGTCATTGTTCATCCACTAAAAGGTTTTCCCGATCAAAACCGGCCGGCCACTAAGAATTAGAGGCTGAACTCTTGTATGCGGTTTCGAATTAGAATGACTGGCGCGGGGAAATTGTCCGGCTCAGACTCTTAACCTAAGGTACGCAATGGACTCGTTGATTCCATCCCTCCAGGAGCTCAAACAAATGTTTCATCTGGCGTCCAATCGGGCAATGTGGTTGTTCTTTGCCGTCCCGATCTTTCTTCTTTTGGGCATCGGATTGATGGCTGAACGCTCCACCGCATCATTTGCCGAGAGTGAACACTGGGTGTCTCACACGCAAGAGGTGCGCGCGGTGATTGAGAACCTGCGGGCCGATATGTACGTGACGCAAGATTCCCGCAAGGGTTACTTGCTGGCTGGTGACGGCTATGGCCTCGAAAGCTATAACGCAGTGCGGGAGCAGGTTCCCCTTCTGACCAAACAGTTGCGCCATTTGACCGTCGACAACCCCAGGCAGCAGGCCAATCTGGACGAACTTGAGCCCATTATTCAACGCAAACTCTCACTGGCTCAAGAGTCGATTGACTTGAGAAAGTCCGGCAGCACGGAGTTGCCAAAGCAAGCGGAATTAACCAGGAGTAATGAAGCCCTGACCCGGCAAATGAGTTCAATCCTCTCCCAGATGGTCAGCGAGGAAGATGCCCTTCTGGCGAAGAGGGTGGTGGTTTCCGCCGATACCTATAAGCGCATGCGGCTGGTTTTGGCCATCGCCCTGGCAGCAGTCGTTGTTTTTCTGATGGTGAATTTCGGACGCCTGCTGGTTGAACTCTTGAACCGCACTCGGGCTGAAGCGGCTGTTCGCCGGCTGAGTGGGCGAATTCTTCAACTCCAGGATATGGAGCGCCGGAAGATCGCACGAGAACTGCACGACGGAATTGGACAATATTTTGCGTCTTCAAAAATGACGCTGGATTCGGTCCTCAACGACGGCATGCTGTCCGAAGCGCAGAAAATGGCGCTGACAGAAGCATCCCAACTACTGGAGCAAGGCGTCGCCGAGGCACGAACCCTTTCGCACCTGTTGCATCCCCCGCTCCTGGATGAGATTGGTTTTCGCGCGGCCGCCGACTGGTTTATCAGAGGCTTTTCAGAACGCAGCAAAATCGAGGTGAAGTTCACGGCGCCGGCCGAGCTGGGTTCAATGACGAAGGAGGTCGAACTCGTCCTCTTTCGCGTTTTGCAGGAATCGCTAACCAACATTCATCGCCACGCGGGTTCCACAACGGCCGAAGTTCGACTATTTTTCATGGGGGGCAAAGTGACGATGGAAGTGGAAGACCAGGGCAAAGGGATCCCTGAACCCTTGCTCGACGACTTCCGGCACAGCACAGGAACCGGAGTGGGGCTGGCGGGCATGCGCGAGCGTGTGAGCGAGTTTCACGGAAATTTAGACATTGAATCCAGGGCGAATCAAGGAACCCTTTTGAAAGTTGAGATGCCCCTGCTGCCTCAGGCAGACGAAGTGTCGGCATCGGCTCCCCCGACAATTCAGGCCGCACTTCGGACCAATCCGGAACGAACCGACGATGGCGGCAATATGTCTAGAATGACCATTGCTTGGGGGGATAGATAGCGTCGACAATCTGATATTCAAAGAGGGATGGACTTGTAAGGCCGGATTTTATTTCCGCGATCGAGCCCGGCCCTCTTCCAACAGAGGCCTTTCATCCCCGCAATCAGGCAAACACGGGATAAACTTGTTGACGAGCCTGGAGTGGCCCTGCCGCAATCAGGCGATAAGCTTCTCCTGCGCCGGAGGATCCTCTTTCTGTTCGATGGGGCCTTCTTTCGTACGTTTGGCGAGTTCAGCGTTTAATTCTGCTCCGGTCAACATGGCAAATCCCGTCCAGTACAACCACACCATCAGGGCGATACCCGCGCCCAGGGTTCCGTACGTCTTGTTAAAGTTCGCGAAAGTTCGAAAGTAAATTCCTAGGACGAAAGAGAGCCCAATCCAAAAGCCCACGGAAAGAATGGCTCCCGGCAACGTAGCGAAAAAGCGTTGCTTTACGTTGGGCCCGAGAAAATATAGCGTTTCCACCGCCAGGACCGTGAATCCGACAGAAATCAGCCAGTGAATATAGGGCCAGACCCACAGCCACACCGCGGACAAGTGCATGCGGTCAGCGAGCCATTGGCCGAAATGCGGGCCGAGAATCATGGTGGCCAGCGCCACTAGCAGCAGCAAGCCTATGACCAGCGAAAGAGCCATGGCCAGAAGTCTGGTCTTCCAGAAGGGACGGTTCTCTTCCACATCGTAAGCGACATTCAAAGCCTCGATTGCCGCCGCGAATCCACCCGACGCGCTCCACAACGTACCCAGAAATCCCAGGGACAAAAAGGCCCCGCGGTTTGGGGTAACAGCGTCAGCCAGGACTTTGCGCACAATGCTCATCCCGTCAGGCGGAATGAATCTGCCCATCAGGTCGAGGAACTGGTCAAAAAGACCGGCCACCGGCAGAAAGGCAACGACCGCGGAGAGAAAGATGAGCGCGGGAAACAGCGCCATGACGAAGTAATACGAAAGCGCGGCCGCCATTTGCAGAGTGCGATTAGACTGGAGGTCGTAGTAGGTGCGAACCAGCGCTGATTTGAACTGTCTAATCTTCACGAAGCCGTTGGATGCCGTTTCGTTGCAACCGGTCGCCAGGGATCGGCAATGACTGTCTTTTCTGATCCTGGATGCAAAGCGCGAGCCCTCCCGGTCATCTAAAGCAAAAGATAATCCGACCTTTATCGGCCGCCGTCTTGGTGCCCGGAACCGGGCGTCGGACGAAAGCGGAGATATTTCGGCTCATGGCGATCTCGAAAACCTATGTTTTAAGAACTGCCTGTTTTGGAATTTTGATCAGTGGCGCTGTCTGCATTGCCACCGCTCCGGTCAACGCGCAGAAGCAAATTCCAGGTACGGCCCCACAGGTTCAGGGAGTTCTGCCGTCCTATGAAGGGCAGAAAGTCATTTCGGTTGAGATCGCCGGGCGCACCGACCTCGATCAGGACAAGCTGCGTCCGCTTTTGCGTCAACATGAAGGCCAGCCGTTTTCTCAGGAACTGATTGACCAGTCAGTGGCGGGGTTGAAGAGTGAAGGCCAGGTCAAGGAAGTTCAAATCGAGATCCGCCCCCAAGCAGATGGTATTCGTGTCCTTCTGATCTGCCAGCCCGCAGTTTATTTCGGCATCTTTGAATTTCCCGGGGCCTCACGCTACGCGTACTCGCGATTGCTGCAGGTTGCCGATTATCCCCCACGCGGCGCTTATTCTCCGGTGGACGTGCAAAATGCGCAAAGCGCCTTGCAGAAGTTTTTCCAGAGCAACGGATATTTTGAAGCTGAGGTCAAGCCGGAACTGCAGAACGATACCGCCCATGGACTGGTAAATGTTCTCTTCCACGTAACCCTGAACCGCCACGCCAAATTTGGAAAAGTAATTCTCAACGGTGCGCCCCCGCAAGAGGAACAGCGCCTGCAGAGTGCGCTGAAATCCTATAAAGCCCGGCTGCGTGGCTCGGCGATTCGGGAGAAAACCAGTTATTCGCTTCGGCAGATACAAAATGCCACTCAGTACCTGGAAGCGCAGCTGATCGCTCATGACTACCTGGGCAGCAGAGTGCAGATGGCCGGCGCCGAGTACGATCCCTCCACCCATCGGGCTGACGTTCGCTTTGACGTCACCCCTGGAGCCCGGGCTCGTGTAACTGTGGAAGGCGCTCACCTGTGGGGAAGGACTAAGCGAAAATTACTGCCGATCTACCAGATCGCCGGCCTCGATCCCGAACTGATTCAGGAAAGCCGGGAAAATCTTATTTCGCACTTCCAGGCAAAAGGCTATTTTGACGCCGCCGTGCAATCCGATGTACAGCCCGCACCTGAGGGCCAAACCATTCTTTTTCGCATCATCAAAGGCGAGCGCCACAAAGTCACGGGAGTCGCCATCGCCGGAAATCAACAACTCTCAGATGATCAACTGAAAGGCCATTTGAAAGTGCAGCGGGGAAGATTCTTTTCCCACGGCTCCTTCAGCAATCGCCTGATCAAAACCAGCTCCGACAATTTACAGCGCATCTATCAGGCTGAGGGCTTTAGTACCGCCAAGGTGACGCCTGAGGTCAAGCGAGAGAGTGGAAATATTTCCGTGGTTTTCCGGGTCGAAGAAGGGCCGCAGGACGTTGTTGCAGCGTTGAATGTAGTAGGCAACGACACTGTGCCGGTTTCCAAGCTCGCTCCGCAAGGGTTGAAAGTCTCTGAAGGCCAGCCCTATTCCACCAAAAAAGTGGATGAAGATCGCAGTCAGATCGGCGCCCAATACCTGCGCATGGGATATTTGAATTCAACTTTTCGCGCCACCGCTCATCCGATTGGCAAAGACCCTCACCGCCTCGAAGTGACCTACACCATTTCCGAAGGGCCAAAGGTGATGGTCGACGGAGTGATCACGCTGGGTGCCAAAATTACCCGACAGTCGCTGATCGACAAAACCATTCAGCTCAAGTCAGAAAAGCCGATGCAGGAAGATGACCTGCTGGCGGCGGAGAGTCGGCTTTATACCCTCGGAATTTTCGATTGGGCAGAGGTTGATCCGCGACGGCAGATCACAACTCAGACCGAGGAAGATGTTCTGGTGAAGCTGCACGAATCGCGGCAGAACGATATCCGTTATGGATTCGGCTTCGAAGTGGTCAATCGTGGCGGCAGCATTCCCAGCGGAACTATCGCGTTGCCCGGCCTGCCGCCGGTGGGTTTGCCTTCTAACTTCGAGACCAGTCAGAAAACTTTCTGGGGACCCCGGGCGTCATTTCAATACATTCGTCACAACTTCCGCGGCTTGGGCGAGACTCTGACTTTTTCGGCTCTGGGTGCGCGGCTGGTGCAGAGAGGTTCCGCCTCCTACGTTAACCCATTTTTTTTGGGAAGCAACTGGGCCTCAAATCTAACTTTGTCCGGCGAGCGCAATAGTGAGAACCCTATTTTCACCTCTCGCATGGGCGATTTCAGTTATCAACTTGAACGGGCTCTGAATGCCGCGGCCACCAAGACATTCACCGTTCGCTATGATTACCGCCAGACAGCGCTCTCAAATTTGCTGGTCGCCGATCTGGTCTCTCCCGAAGATCGCCGGGTCCGGCTTTCGACTTTCTCCGGAACCTACATCCGCGATACTCGCGATCAGGCGCTCGACGCCCACAAGGGTATGTATCAGACCATGGAACTGGGCATCAATCCAAGCGCTCTGGGTTCCAGCGTTAACTTCGCCAAATTGCAGGCGCAACAGGCTTACTACAAGGACATTGGAAAAAAGATTGTCTGGGCCAACAGTCTGAGAATTGGACTGGAACAGGAATTCGCCGGCAGCCGCGTTCCCCTCAGCGAATTATTCTTTTCCGGCGGCGGCAGTACGCTGCGCGGCTTTCCGTTGAATGGCGCAGGGCCGCAGCGCTCGGTCACCGTATGCGGCAATCCCGCCGATCCTGCAACCTGCGCCTTGATCAGAGTGCCCACCGGCGGACGCGAATTGTTCATTGTCAACTCCGAGTTTCGTATCCCGGTCCCGGTCAAGAAAGGTCTGGGAGTGGTCGCTTTCTACGACGGTGGAAACGTATTCCAGCACGTCGGATTTAGCGACTTTTCTTCCTACACCAATACTCTGGGAATCGGCCTGCGTTACGCTACGCCGATTGGCCCGGTGCGCATCGATCTGGGGCACAACTTCAATGCGCTGGCTGGAATCAAATCCACCCAAATCTTTATCACGCTGGGGCAGGCATTTTGAACGCTTTACCGCAACCACCGCTATCAAATCAGAATTCACCCCGACCTGTTTCCGAAACTCGCTTAAAATCACGGCGAAGCTGGAAACGGCTTGCCGCATGGATCGGAGCCGGCGCCGGCCTTCTGATTGTTTTCGTCGTGATTGCAATCGCCGCATTGCTGCACAGCCCCCGGTTTCATGCCTATCTGTTGCGCACCGCTCAGCAGAAAATCACCGCCGCGTTGGGAAACCAGGTGACCATACAGGAGTTCGCGATTCACTGGTCGGGATTAAGCCCGACGGTAGACGTTTACGGAGTTGTGGTCAGCGGCGCCGCGCCTTATTCCGAGCCGCCACTGCTGCAAGCCGATGCGTTACACCTTGGAGCCACCGTCACTTCCCTGCTGCACCGGGCCTGGTATATCGGCGACCTCCGCATCGAGCATCCAGTTGTGCGTATTTTTGCGGACAGCAATGGCCGTACTAACCTGCCCACTCCGCCAAACCAAAACTCCGACAATCAGGGCAGCGTAAATATTTTCGATCTCGGTATTCGCCACTTGCTGCTGGAGCGAGGCGAGCTTTACTACAACAATCGCAAAAGCGAACTTAGCGCAGACCTGCATGATCTGTCCCTGCAATCCAGCTTCGATCTGCTGACTCGCGCGTATTCCGGAACTCTTTCGTATCGAAACGGGCACCTGAAAATGCCGGACGCAAACACCGTCGACCACAACTTTGAGGCACGATTCGTCGCCACTTCGCAGGAATTCCGAATCGAGAACGCCGATCTCACGATCGCCAATTCACACCTTTCGGTGGTGGCCAGCGCGCATGACTACTCACAACCTAAGGTGCACGCAACTTATAAAGCGGTGATCGACGGAACCGAGCTTCGCCGCGCACTCAATAACCCTTCGCTCCCGGCCGGAACAATAGAGTCTTCCGGCACGCTTGACTACGCCACTCCAAACTCCGCTAAAACCTCTTTCCTGGAAGTCCTGGTCGCAAATGGCGACGTTCGAAGCGCCGGCCTGCTGGTTGCCGGCAACAATCGACCGGTAAAAATTACGGACATCGGCGCACGCTACTCAGTTTCGAAGGGCGACGCCGCAGTCAGCGGAATACACGCGCAAGTACTAGGAGGAAGCCTGAACGGCACGTTGTCGATGCACGATCTTGCAGGACCGACCAGGTCCCATTTATCAGCATCGTTGCGAGGAGTCTCAATCGCCCAGCTGCAGAGCGCGGCGCAACCGCCGTCGTCCGGAGTGGCAAATCAAATTGCTCTCGGCGGCTCGCTCAATGCCAATGCCGATGCGACGTGGGGAAAAACCATGGAGGACCTGTTGGCCCGTGCCGACGCGACTCTGCAGGCCGGCGCGCGGCCGGCTAAAGGTGGCACCACCACCCCGATTAACGGCGCCATCCACGCCCGGTATGCCGCACGCGGTGGACAACTCTCATTGACAGACAGCAATCTTCGAACCCCGCAGACCACTGTCACTCTCAATGGAACCATCAGCGACAAGGCCGCTTTGCAGGCCAGCATAGTCAGCAACGATTTGCACGAACTGGAAACGATTGCCTCTGCGTTTCGTCCCGCCGGCTCTGAGCCGCTGGGGCTTTATGGCCACGCATCTGTTCAGGCCACCGTTACCGGATCGACCCGGGCTCCTCAGATGTCCGGGCAACTGACGGCCGACAATCTTAAGGTGCGAGGCACCGAGTGGAAACTTCTGCGCACCAATTTCACCGCCAGTCCGACCGAGCTTCGTGCGCAAAACGGGCAGCTTGATTCAGCCACCCGAGGCCATGTCACCTTTTCACTGTCCAGCGGCCTGCAACAGTGGGCGCCCACTCCATCGAGTCCGTTCCGGTTGCAGGTGTCCGCTTCCCAACTCAACGCCGCCGAATTAATGAAAGCCGCAGGTTCGACCGCACCGGTAACCGGCACTCTCTCAGCCGATATCGTCGCCAACGGCACCCAGCTTGCGCCGGCAGGACACGGCACAATATCGCTCACCGCAGCCCGCATCTCGGACGAACCAATTCGATCGATCGATATGCGCTTCGAGGGAACCGGCACCCAGATTAAAGCTACGCTAAAAGTTGATCTTCCCGCCGCCGGTTCGGCAAACTCCACCGTCACGTATGAACCTGCGACTCAGGCCTACGAACTCGATGTCCATGCGCCCGGAATCAAACTTGATCAACTGGAAACTGTTAAAGCGAAAAACCTTGAGCTCCGCGGGGTTCTGGACGTGAACGCGAGCGGCCGCGGGACAGTGGGAAATCCGCAAATGCAGGCTGTGATTGAGATACCCCAGCTGCAGATCCGCGATCAGGTCATCAAGAATCTGAAGCTGCAAACCAACGTCGCCGACCACGTGGCAAACTTTAATCTCGACTCCGACGTGCTTGATACTCATGCCGGAGGACACGGAACCATCCATCTGAATGGTGAATACCTCGCCGACGCAACTTTCGACACCAAGGCGATCTCTCTCGCTCCATTGGTAGCTTTATACGTTCCATCGCAGGCGGGTAATTTGACCGGGCAAACAGAGCTGCACGCTTCCATTCATGGCCCGCTAAAGGACAAGACACGGCTGGAAGCGCATCTCCTGGTTCCCCAACTTTCGCTCAAATACAAAGACAGTATTCAGCTTGCTGCGGAAGCGCCAATTCGCGCGGACTACACCAACGGGATCCTCAACCTGCAGCGCTCCACTATTCGCGGAACCGGAACTGAGCTGACATTTCAGGCCAATGTGCCGGCTGCGAAAGATGCACCCGCCTCCATGCTGGTACAAGGCAGCGTCGATCTAAGGCTGGCACAGTTGATCAGTGCCGACATTACCAGTGGTGGCCAGCTGCGTTTCGATATTGACTCCAACGGCCGCCGCTCGGATCCGAACGTGCAAGGACAAATTCGAATTGAGAATGCAAGCTTCGCTTCCGCGGGCGCGCCTCTGGGTTTGCAGAACGGAAACGGAATTCTCACTCTCACCCGGAACCGTCTCGACGTCACCCAGTTTCAAGGCAACGTCGGCGGAGGTACGGTTACCGCCAGCGGTGGCGTAGTCTACCGGCCTCAATTGCAGTTCGATCTCGCGATGGCGGCCAAGGGAGTGCGGGTGCTCTACGAACAGAGTATTCGAACCACGCTGGATTCGAATCTGGCCCTGACAGGTAATGTAGACACTGCGCAATTGGGCGGACAGATCAACGTCGATCAGCTCTCTTTCACCTCCGATTTCGATATCTCTGATCTCATGAGCCAATTTGGCGGCGACGCCATGCCGCCACCCACGCAGGGTTTCAGCCAGAATCTCAATCTCGACGTAGGCGTTCAGACGCCGGGCGGCCTCAATCTGACCAGTCGCACTCTGAGTCTTGCCGGCACGGCAAATCTCAGAGTTCGCGGCACTGCCGCCGAGCCGGTGTTGCTGGGCCGCATGAATCTAAGTTCTGGAGACCTGATATTTTCCGGCAACCGCTACAAGCTGCAAGGTGGGACGATCGACTTTACCAATCGCTCGCGCACCGAGCCGGTGGTCGACATGGCGGTTAATACCAACATCAACCAGTACGAGATCCAGATGCACTTCTGGGGACCCGCCGACCATCTTCATACCAACTACGCCTCGGACCCTTCGTTGCCGCCATCCGACATCATCAACTTGATCGCTTTCGGCAAAACTTCAGAGGCCGCCGCCGCGGAACCAACGCCTCCGGGTTCGCTGGGAGCACAGTCTCTGATTGCATCTCAGGTCAGCAGCCAGATCACCAACCGAGTCGAGAAGCTAGCCGGCATTTCCCAGTTGTCCATCGATCCCGTTCTCGGAAGCAGCCAGCAGAGTCCCGGAGCGCGGGTGGCCATCCAGCAACGAGTGACCAGTAAGATTTTCGTAACCTTTGCCACCGACGTCACTTCGACGGAACGGGAAGTGATCCAGCTGGAATATCAGGTGAACCGTAGAACGTCATTCAGCGCTGTGCGCGACCAGAACGGCGGCTTCGCCTTCGAGACCAAGTTCCGCAAGCAATGGTGAAGTGTTTTAGAAACGCTTTTTCAATCGATCTTCAACTCGTCTGAGGTGGCGAGGTGAACTCCAAAGCTTTTTCGCATCTGTTCCAGCGCCTTTTGATGGTCAGTCCGAGTCAAGGCGCGCACGCAATCCGAGGGCACGACGATTTCATAGTCACGCACGTAGAGTTCGATGGCGGTCCCCAGGATGCAGGCGTTGGTGGTCAAGCCGACTAATATTATTTTGCGTGCCCCCAGATATTTGAGTATTGCTTCCAGCGGGCTCGCATAAAAAGCAGAGTGTTTGGGCTTCAAGATTATGTAATCGTCCGAAAGCGGAGCCAATTTCCGCACAAAGGCTCGTCCAGGCGAACTTCGCAGCAGACAATGTTTTAAGACGTGGCGAAAATCAGAACGCCATTTATCACGGTTGTCATTAACGTAGATCGCAGGAATTCCCGCCTTCCGACAACGGGCTTTCAGTCGGGCAATATTGTTCGCAAGCTCAGAAGCCGCTTCCAACAGCTCGGCATTGCCGGGAAAGTTCAAATCATTGATGACGTCGACCAGCAGGAGAGCGGTCGGCGAAAAATCGGGCACGTTCCCGTGGAGATCGTCATTCCTGGCTTTCGATTTGCTCGTCTTCTTCAAGAAGCCTCTGACAATCCTTACCGACGATACCAAGCCCGCAAGGTTGCCGAACTGTCTAACCTATCCTGCGAGGCCGCGCTGGAAAATAAGGATTGTCGTGGAGCCCGGCAGAAAAATGCATGTATGGATGCGTCCAGGCGTGGTCCCTCGGAACAACCGCATAGCCTGCCTCAGCAACTAAGAGAAAGCGGGACGACGGCTCGCATCACCCGGACTCGCGCCGATGGAGCTGGCCGCCCTCCCGCCCAAAGCGCGCCTGCTCGTGTA
Source organism: Terriglobia bacterium (assembly GCA_963733545.1). Taxonomy (GTDB): domain Bacteria; phylum Acidobacteriota; class Terriglobia; order Terriglobales; family Acidobacteriaceae; genus JAIQFF01. Next base: position 618,360 of record CAVTDQ010000005.1, on the reverse strand, counting down.
TGAGTCTTCCTTCCCATGAACTCGCGAGCGAAAAATCATCGTCTGTTTCCGCAGGCGTTGAAACCGGCCCTGGAACTTACGGTTCTGATGAAACACAAGCCGCGCCGTCCCTGTCTTTCAAATACGTTCTGGCACAACTTGGCCCCGGTCTGGTAACGGGCGCCTCCGACGACGACCCCAGTGGCATTGCGACCTACTCCCAGGTGGGAGCTCAGTTTGGTTATGGATTGTTGTGGACCATATTTTTCTCGTATCCCCTGATGTCTGCCATCCAGGAGATCAGTGCCCGAATTGGCCGGGTAACCGGATGCGGCATCGCCGCCAACCTTAGAAAACATTTCCCGCGAGCGATCCTTTACCCGGCAGTGGCCCTGGTTTCAATTGCGAATGTGTTTAACCTGGGTGCGGACATCGGCGCCATGGGTGCCGCGGCAAAATTGCTTTTCCCGGGTCCGGTCGCTGCGTACATCTTGCTGTTCGGCGTGATCAGCCTTGTGGCGGAATTATGTATTCCGTACACACGTTATGCAAAGTATCTGAAATGGCTGACCCTTTGCCTCTTCGCCTACATTGCAGCCGCATTCTTTGTCCACGTCTCCTGGCCTGCAGTCATGAAGTCGGCTTTCTGGCCCCATCTGCAGATCAGCCGAGACTATCTCACCGCTCTGATCGCGGTGCTGGGGACGACCATCAGTCCCTATTTGTTTTTCTGGCAAGCTTCGCAGGAAGTCGAAGAGGTCAATTGCGATCGCGAAGCCAGGCCCTTGAAGCGCGCACCAGGCCAGGCCCGTACTCAGCTTCGGCGAATTCGAATGGACACCTATATAGGCATGGCAGTTTCGAACGTGGTGGCTTTCTTCATCATTCTGACAGCGGCGGCGACCTTGCACGCCCATGGCATTTCTGAAATATCGTCTGCGACGGATGCGGCTATAGCCCTGCAACCATTGGCGGGACGGTTCGCGTTTCTCCTTTTCGCCGGCGGCATTGTGGGGACGGGCTTGCTGGCGGTGCCGGTACTAGCTGGTTCGGCTGCTTACGGGGTGGGGGAGGCTTGTCACTGGGTGGTCAGTCTGGAACGGAAACCAAAACAGGCAGTACGCTTTTACGCGGTCATCGCCGCAGCCACAACCCTGGGTCTGCTGCTGAGCCTGCTTAAAATTGACCCAATCAAAGCCCTCTATTGGGCGGCGGTGATCAATGGGCTGGTCGCCGCGCCCTTGATGGCGCTGATCATGGTTATGGCCAGCAGCCACAAGGTGATGGGACGGTTCGCAATTTCGGGAACCTTGAAGACCGTCGGATGGACCGCAACCGCAGTGATGCTGATTGTGTGCGTGGGCGTTTTTGCAACCTGGAAGTAGCCAGCGATTTATTCCAGGACAATGAAGTCTTCGCCTTCGACCGCAGCCTCTACGGCCTTGACCAGTGAGTCGCCGATCTTCGACTTTGAAACATACACTCGAACGCCGATTTTTCTCGCCTCTTCGATGAAATATTTATCCGCATGAGTCGATAAGATTATGATCGCCGACTCGGGCACATGCTTCCGAATCTCCCGGGCTGCTTCGAACCCGTTGAGAATCGGCATAGTGACATTGAGGACCACCACGTCAGGCTTGATCTTTTTAGCTTCTTCTACGGCCTCAGCCCCATTCTCCGCCTCACCGCAAAGTTCAAAGTGTTTCTGTTGTTGCAGGGTGGAGCGAACCATCCTTCTGACAACCGAGTGATCGTCCGCTACAAGAATGCGGATTCGGTGTTCGCGCTTAGCTTTCATAAAACAGTGGCGCCAGCTACACGATACGGATCGCTAACGTCGGCAGTCTATCGGGTGAATCCTTTACTTTAATGTTTTGGAGTTTTCCTCTCTGCGACCGGCCCTTGCAGCCGAGCGGTCCGACTTCTCCCACGCCTCATAATCCTTTCGCACAGCCTTAAGGCTGGTCAGAGCCGACTCAATCGCTTGATTCTCCGTCACTGACCCGCCGTGATTTTTAGAGAATTCCTCCAATTTCGCCTTTATAGCGGCTTCAGCAGCGGCAATGCGCTGCGGCATTTGCGTCCAATCCGTTTCGAGAACAGCAGCATGGTAAAGTTTTTGCCACTCGCTTTCGAAAATCATAGAGTACCCCCGCCGGTATTTCGGCAGATCGTCCTAATAAATTATTGTCAAGTCAATGTGACGAGTCAAGTCACGCCATGGGGGTAGTACGCAAGCGTACCGAGCAGTCAGACAAGACCTGGAATCGAGATGAATGAATACTTTCTCGCTACAGTTTCGACCGGATTGACGCTAGCGCCAAACCTGATCGCCCATGCCTGAAAGCGCTCTGTCGAGATAGGTTGCGGCGCTGATCAGGGCAAGGTGGGTAAAGGCTTGCGGAAAATTCCCCAGGTGCCTGCCGTCTTCACCGAGCTCCTCCGAATACAGCCCCAGGTGGTTGGCGTATCCCAGCAATTTTTCGAATAGCAGTTGCGCTTTTTCCAGCTGACCGCCGCGCGCCAGACATTCCACATACCAGAACGAACACGGAGTAAAACTGCCTTCGCCCCCGGGCAGGCCGTCCACGTGGGTCCGTTCCGCTTCGTAGCGGTAAACCAGAGTGTCTTCCACCAATCGTTCCTCGATGGCCTTCATGGTCGAAAGCCACATCGGATCGACCGGACTGATAAACCGCATCAAGGGCATCAGCAATATCGATGCGTCCAAATCCTTGGTGCCCTTCGATTGCACGAATGAGTGCAGATCAGCGTCCCAAAAATTCGTAAAAATATCTGACTGGATGGTATCGCGGGTTTCGAGCCACGAGGCTAGTGGAGCCGATAAAGACTTTTTCTGGGCCAGTCGCAAGCCTCGATCGAACGCCACCCAGCACATTAAACGTGAATGCAAAAACTCTCGCGTGCCTCCACGCACCTCCCATATGCCGGCGTCGGGCCGCTGCCAGTTTTTTTCCAGCCACGCCAGCATGCGCTTGACCCCTTCCCATCCGGCGTAAGAAATGGATGTGCCATATTTATTTGCCAGATAAATTGAGTCCATCATTTCGCCGTAGATATCGAGCTGAAGCTGCTCGTACGCTGCATTCCCGATGCGCACAGGCGTGGAATTCTCATATCCTTTGAAATTGTCGAGTGTGATTTCATCAAGTTTCTGCCTGCCGTCAATGCCATACATGGTCTGCAATGGCCCTCTCTGCGCATCGTCGACCAGCCGGTCTTTCAACCAGTCAATGAATGCTTCGGCCTCTTCCACAAATCCGAGGCGAATGAGCGCATACAGGGTGAAGGTGGCATCGCGCAACCAGGTGTAACGATAATCCCAGTTGCGTACTCCTCCGATAAGTTCGGGAAGTGAAAATGTAGGCGCGGCGATCAACGATCCGTGCTTGCGGCTGATCAGCAACTTCAGCACCAGGGCGGAGCGGTTGATGACCTCGCGCCAGCGTCCCTTGTAATTGGATTTAGCAATCCAGCTTTTCCAGAAGCGAGAAGTCTGGCGAAAGCGCCGGTCGATGAATTCCATTTCCGGCGGTTCTTCACGGGGATGAACCTCGCCGAATACGAAAGTCGCCTCCTCACCCGCGTTCAAGGTGAAATGCGAGATCACCTTGCCGGATTCTTGCTGCAAAGCGATCGTCGAGTACAGCGCAACTGGAGGACACCGCTGATTTTCCGGCGTGAAAATCGCAAAGTCTTTCGTTGTTTCAACGGTGTGTCTACATCTTGCGTAGTCAAACCGGGGGTCGCAACACATGGTGAAAGGAATCTTCCCTCGAATCACCGAGACTTTGCGGACAATCTCGTTAGGCTGCTCCGACTTGATCCCGATTGGCATGAAGTCGGTCAATTCCGCGACCCCGTTGTTGGACAAGAATCGGGTGACAAGAATATTGGTATCGGGCAGATAAAGTTGCCGTACCCGTAAATTCTCGAGCCGTGGCTGAATTTGAAACCTTCCACCATTGTCATCGTCAAGAAGAGCGGCAAATATGGTCGGAGAATCAAATTCCGGATAACACATGAAATCTATAGAACCGTTCATCCCGACCAGCGCGATCGATCGCATATTGCCGATGACGCCGTGATTCTCTATTGGCTGAAAACCCATTTGGATTACCTTATCTTTGAGAATTTAAGATGCACTGCGAATCGGCATACTGCAGCCTGCAAACCAAGCCGGCAGGTGAGATTAGGCAGCTTCCTCGTTTCTTGTCAATCATCGGCTTAACTTCGGATGTTCGTTGAACCCTCCTCGTCACCGTGAAATTCTTGGATGCCGTTTCCCGGCAGGCGAGAACCAGGCTCAAGGATTTCCCCCGTAAAAGCTCTTCCGGAGGATCTAAATAAAGCCCGGGATGGAATGATCAAGAAATCGCCTCGATCGCAGACTTCTCCTCCATTCATCGCTTTGTATGGGGAGTGAAAGAATCGGCGGAAAAGCTTCGACGGCACCGAAAAATCCATCAGTTACTGGAAAGCAGACGTGTGGCCGTCCTGACCTCGACATATAATTCTCCCAGGGCGTACCGTTGAATGTGCTGCGAGCGCCAGGATCTAAGCCGTTCAATGCAACTTTCCGTCGTTAGCAGCCCAGAGGCTTTTATGATTAGAAGCTGGAAGATGAATCTGTCATTAATCGTAGTCGTCATCATGATCGCATCGGCTTCGCTTGGGGCTCAGGTGGCTACAACCCCTGGAACCGCGGTGCACATGGTAGTGACCGCCGAAGCTCGTCATGGCAATGACGTCCCCACTCTCCAGCGCGAAGACGTGATGGTTTACCAGGGGCGCGATCGCGTCCCGACCACGGATTGGTTACCTCTGCAAGGAGAACATGCCGGGCTTGAACTTTTCATCCTGCTGGATGATGCCTCCGGCACGAACCTGGGTTCCCAGCTGGGAGATCTTCGAAAATTCATCGCCGCACAACCCGCCACCACCAGAATCGGCGTGGGCTACATGCGCGACGGTACCGTGGACATGGTCCAGAATCTTACCGACGATCACAACGCCGCGGCCAAAAGTCTTCGTTTGCCGATGGGGCTCGCGGGTGTAAATGCCAGCCCTTATTTTTCGGTCACGGATCTGATCAAGCGATGGCCGGAAGCACCCGTGCGTCGTGAAATTCTGATGATTTCGGACGGAATCGATCGGTACGGCCCGGGCGGAGCCTCCGATCCTTATGTCGATCAGGCGGTCGAACAGGCGCAGCGGGCGGGCATCGTTATATTTACCATTTACAACCCCGGTGTCGGCCATTTTGGCCACACTTTCTGGCGCATCAACTGGGGCCAGAATTATTTGTCCCAGCTTTCGGACCAGACTGGCGGCGAGTCTTTCTATTTAGGTTTAGAGCCTCCTGTGGCTTTTTCTCCGTATCTTGATGACTTGAGCCGCAGGTTGCTGCATCAATACCTGCTGACCTTTTCAGCCAAACCAGTCAAGAAAGCCGGAATGCAGGGAGTCAAACTCCGAACCGAAGTGCCAAATGCCGAACTGGTAGCGGCAGACCGCGTTTACGTACCCGCATCGGAATAGGCGTCGTTTTTGTAACCTCTACCCACAGAACATCGCTGCCCTTCGCCGTCTGTTCGCGGAGCTTTGCGCACCAAAAACCTTTCTCTGAGGCCTATCGAATGCGGCCGCATGTTTCTGGCTGCCTCCGTATGTCCGCGCGTACTAGAACTTTAGTAATCAAGAATCATCCGTATTGCAAGTACTGCGGTTACCCCGTTACTTTTCTTTCAGCCAGTCAATTTCATTCGCTCAGGAGACCAATATGCTGGAGTCAAGATCCACTTCTGCTGTCGATCGCGTGTTTGAAGGTTTGCAGGAAACCCGGCAATCCACTTCGAGGACACAACTGCGTCCCGGAGAAAGAGTCGAGGTTCTGGATATGTGCGGAAGACCCACGGGCATCTTGTGCAAGGTGCAAAGCGCCGAGGTTCACACCGTGGGCGTGCTCTGGGGTGGAGAAACTATCACGGTCGGACGGTCATGGCTGCGGCGGGTGAGCTAGAAGATTCGAAAAATTATGGGGTTAATCCCAGCGTAGATTGCTAGCAACCGGCAGCTGTCTGTAATCATCACATCATCAGGCTATGGCTGACTGGTCCCGCATCCCCGGTGCAATGAACCACAAGTGCGCGATTATGCTGAGCTCGTCAGCTCCGTACGCTTGCGCTCTCTCGTCTGTGGAGCAGTGCGTCGATTGCGGTACTGCACTGTGTGATTTGCACGCCGACGTTTGCGAACTCTGTGACGCGACTTTCTGCAGCAATTGCCTGCAGCGCCATTTAAACAAGCCCCACGCCAAGCCCGCGGCATCGACCTCGGTTGAGCGGTCGAAACGCTCCGCCTGAACCGCTAGGCGCTCGGTGGAGCGAGTGCTTGCACTTCGGGCACATCCCCGCCCAGCCAATCCGGGTGCGTAGCCGTCGAATCGAAATGTGAAGAGGTTTTGAATAGTTCGTATTTTCCCGCCATCGCAACTTCTTTCGTCTTCGCCAGCAAAGCAGCCACCTGTTCCGTACTCATCGGCTTAAAGGATTTTATGGCGTCGAACGCCTGATCAAGAATTTCCGGCTTGTCGATCCCCGTGATCACTACCGAAGTCGGCAGGCTCAGTGCGTAGTGCAGACACTCGATTGGGGAGACTGTCTTGCTTTTCAGGATTACGCCATCACCCATCGATTTCATGCCCAGCACTCCAATTCCCTGCTTGACGAGCTCGGGTAAAACCATCTGACCAAAGCTTCGAAAATGCGCGTCCATCACATTCAGCGGCATTTGCACTGCGTCGAAATGGAAGCCATGATCAGCGGCCACCTTCAGCGTATAGAGATGAATGTGGGGATCTTTGTGGCCGGTGAACCCGATGTAGCGAATTTTGCCCGCTTTCTTCGCTTCCAGGGTTGCCTCCATGGCTCCGCCTTCGGCAAAGATGCGATCAGGATCATCGAAGCGAATTACTTCGTGATGCTGCACTAAATCGATGTGGTCGGTCTGCAGTCTTTTCAGACATGTTTCAATCTGCTGGGCCGCAACTTCTTTGGTGCGGCCATCGATTTTAGTCATCAGAAAGACTCTCTGCCTGTACCCGTCCTTCAAGGCCTTTCCCATCAAGATCTCGCTCTGGCCTTCGTTGTAGTCCCAGCTGTTGTCCATGAACGTAATGCCGCGATCGATGGCAGCGCGTACCATGCGAACACTCTCGTCGTCAGACAGCCCGTGCTTCGCGATGTGGTAGCCACCCATGCCAATGGCAGAGACGCGCTCTCCGGTGCGTCCCAGGGTTCGGTAGAGCATTTCGCCCGTGAGCGTTCCTGCAGAAGAGGTCAGCGGTATTTGATTCATGGAACCATTCTCCTTTTTTGTGGTGGGCGTTTCCTGGCTCAGGGCCGTAGGTAGGGTGCTGGCAGCGCCACAAATGGCAGCAGCCTTGAAAAAGTCGCGGCGTCTCATGGCAATACCTTTCACTTTCTTGTTGTGGGCTTGAGATGGCAGACCGTTGTTAGACGTTGCCGGGCTGGGGCGACGGGTAGGGGCGACATGTAGGGTTGCCGGGCAGGGTTGCCGGGCAGGGTCCCCGGGCAGGGTCCTCGGGTACGATCAGCCTTGGTCGGACAGCTCGAACTACGCAGGGCCACCGTATTCGGATTTAAGTGCTCAGGACGACCTCAAAATCCACTTCTACCCGCCGCCGCTGGCCTGATCCTGGATCCATCGGATCCGGCTTGACCTGACATGTACTTCTCATTTTCTAATCTCGGTCGATCGCTTGCGCCCATTCGCAAATACGGAATAAACTGCATACAAGCTTTTTTCTCAGCGCCCTCTTCGCCCAGGTAAATCAACAACAATTGGAGTTTTAGGTGAGAAGTCTGTGTGTTTCCCTTTGCCTTATCCTGGGCTTCGCCGCCCTAGCATCGGCCGGAGTCAGTGTAAGTAGCCCGACTTACGGTGCAACCGTAGGATCGCCGGTGAATTATGTTGCTTCCGCCACCACCAGCTGCGGCAGCGGAGTGGCCTCAATGGGCATCTACGTTAACAATAAGTTGATGTACGTGGTCAACGGCAATACTCTAAGCAAGAGTTTGTCGCTGAGCGCCGGCACTTATGAAACCGTGGTGGAGGAATGGGACCATTGCGGTGGCGCGACCTTCACGCCGGTCAAGATCAAAGTGGGCGGAAAAACGCTCTCCAACATCCAGGCCAGCGACGGCTGGAAGGGTTGGGGCGAACTGGCTCCCGCCTACGAAATCTGCTCGTCGTGTGGTGGAAAAGTCCTGTGGGCAATGAACCAGACCGGCGGCGCGACCAAATTTGCTATCGGCGGCACCGTTCCCTATTCCGACGTGCTGTGGTCCAACGCAGTCATCGGCCAGGGTTCCACGCAAGGCATTCCCGACAACAGTCACACCCTGGTGCCCAGCCTTACCCATTTCACCTATGATGCCTGGTTCTTCTCCGATAATCTTCCGGCGTCTCAAATTCTGGAGTTTGACATCAGCGAGTTCTACCAGGGAAAAAGCTTCATTTTTGGCCAGCAGTGCCGTATCGCAGATGGTCGCTCCTGGGATATCTGGGACAACGTGAACAACAAATGGGTTCCCAGCGGCGTTCCCTGTAACCCGGTGAACAATGCATGGAACCACGTCGTCATCCAGGTGCAACGAACCTGGGACAACAAACTATATTACGATTCGATCACGTTGAACGACGTTACCAAATCCGTGCACCGGTACTACGGCCAGAATTCTGCACCGTCGGGATGGCATGGCATCACCCTGAATTTTCAGATGGACGGGAACTACAAGCAGTCGGGCTATTCGGTATATCTGGACAAATTGAGTCTCACCTACTGGTAGGCCGCTGAAACTGCGCGGAGGTAATTCTCCGCAAGATAGAGGCGATTGCAATACCGCCTTTGCCTCACTTCGCGCGTTTTGTCCGCAGGTTGTAGATAAGGTACGCCGCGATACCGATATTGATCGCAAAAACCAACGTTCGCAACCAGGTCGGATGGCGGACGATCTCGTAAATCTCCAGCGGCAAGAACGAACAGGTGATGATGATGGTGAGCCATTCCGCCCAGCTTTTCAGCAGAGCCAAGCCGATCCCTTCGGTCAGGAACAGAGCAGCGTAAAGCAAACTGCCGAACGAAAGTGCTTTGATCTTGGCCGGGGTCAGCGACGACGCTTTCTCCACTACCTTGTTCACGTATTGGTTGCTTGCGTCCAGTCCCACGGCTTGAGCCCAGCGGCTTACCGCATCGCCGACGTCACTGTGAATTAATTTTAGGCTGCCCAAAGCGACTGCGATGAGCAGAGCAGCCTTCACCAGTTTGAATGCGGCAATCATCCGCAGCACGGTCTTATGGGAAACGTTCACTTGGCGATGGGTACCATGTAACCCGAAGTGTACCAACCTGGCGGCCGCTCTACTTAGCCCAGCGCCTCCCGAGACGCTGCTTTTCCGCTGATTCCGTATTTTTCTGCCAGGAAAACCTGCAGCTTGGTTGGTAAAACTTCGGCCAGTTCTTGCCAGGTCAAAACCTTGCATGCCGCTCGCAGTTCAGATCTCTTCACGCATTTAATGACCGTATACCACGCCTCAATCAAATCCGGCCTTCTGGCATCGAGCAGTACGCAACACGAGCAATCGGTCGCGCTGGCTGCGAGGACATACCTTAAAAGTTGATACGAAAGATAATGGCTTTCGGTCTGGGGCAACTCCTCACATTCGAATACGTCGGCGAAATCGCGATACGCCAGTAACACCCTCTTCTCAGCGCTCTGGAAATCGCTTTCGGTGAGCTTCGCTTCAAACAGAACATCTCCCAATTGCATGTCAACTTCGGTCCGATCAAATTTGTCGTTTGAGAGCGGAACGCTGGCCTTTACCCCAAAACAAGGATGGACGTCCGGTTCGGTGCCAAGCGTCGTTAAAAGCTGAATCCGCCGCAATACTCCCGGATAGCAGAATATATTCATCAGCAGCGCGTCGGAACTGGTGCAGGCATCCAGTTCTCGCCAGTTCCCGTGTTCGCTTCGCGGGAAGGACTTGCGGCCCAATGTATGAACTTTTTGCAGCCGTCGCCGCCACTCAGGTTTCTTCAATATCGCTTTGTAAGTCGCTGGCAGGAAATTGCCGTGCTGTGAGCGATCATCGTGGCACGGAAAACACACCGTAGGGGTCTGGCCGTAGCTCTGGCAGTAGGGCAAGTCACGCGCATGAGCATATCGCTGGGCGCGTTCGCTCAACTCGAGACGTAGCCAGCTCGCGTTCATTCCAGTGTCGGTTCCTTAGAGGTTCGCGAATCAACAAATATTATCATAGCGAACAAAAGGCAAACACCGTTGGACTGGAGGAATTCCTTTGTGAATCTTCGTGTCGTTCGTGGGTTAAAGCTTTTAGGATTGAACTACGACGCCGCTTCCCAAATGAGTTTGGCATTCGTCAATTCGCGAGCGCCTTGGCCTCCAAGCTCGCGGCCGAAACCAGAACCCTTGACTCCTCCAAACGGTGCACGAGGATCCGACCGTACAAAGTCGTTAATGAACACCGCACCCGCCTCGATGCGTGCGGCAACCGCATTGGCGCGCTCAGGATTCTTGCTCCACACTGCTGCACCCAGCCCAAAATCGCTGTCATTCGCCAGCCGGATTGCTTCATCTTCGGTCTTAAAAGTGAATACCAGCGCAACCGGCCCAAAAAATTCTTCCCGCGCGATTGCAGAATCATGCGGCAGATCGGTGAGCACCGTCGGCGGAAAGAAATTTCCCGGTCCCGGCAATGACTTGCCGCCGGAAAGCACCTTGGCTCCGGCTGATACGGATTGTTTGATCTGACGCTCGGTTGTGTCGCGCAGATCGCGGCGCGCCAGAGGGCCCAATTTCGTATCCGACAGCAGCGGATCGCCCACTTTTAATGCAGAGGCCTGCTCCACAAAGGCTTTTATAAATTCGTCTGCTATGGGTTCAGCGACCAAGAAGCGTTTTGCCGCAATGCAACTCTGCGCGTTGTTGGAATAGCGCGAGGTCACGCCTGCCTGTACCGCCCTGGCAATGTCGGCGTCTTCGAGCACGATAAATGGATCTGATCCGCCTAGTTCCAGCACCGCTTTCTTGCCGTGCTGTCCCGCCAGTTGCGCCACCGATCGTCCCGCCTGCACACTGCCGGTTACGGTCACCGCGCGAACCCGAGGATCGGCAATGATCGCCGGCACCGCTCCCCGCTGAACCGACAGATTGACATACAAACCTTCCGGCGCTCCAGCGTCCTGCGTCAATTTCTCAATCGCCAGCGCACAACCCTGCACGCTCTCCGCATGTTTCACAATTACGGTATTTCCAACCAGAGCAGATGGAATGAAGAACCGCAAAACCTGCCAGAACGGCAGATTCCACGGCATCACCGCGAAAATGGGGCCGAGCGATTCGTAGACCACGCGGGCGGGCGTACCGTTGATCGGCTCAGTCTGAATATAGGCTGCGCCTTCGTTGGCAAAGTGTCGCGCCCCCATGGCAGCCTTCTTCACTTCGCCTCGGGCTTCACTGATCGGCTTTCCCATTTCCAGAGTAATCAGCCGCGCATATTCCTCAACCCGCTGTTCCAGCAAATCGGCCAAGCGAAGCAGGAATGCGCTTCTCTCGGAAAGAGGTGTCCGAGACCAGCGTAGCCACCCATCCCAGGCTCGTTGCAGTCGTTGCTCGACTTCTGTTGCGTCGTGTTCGGAATATGTGCCGAGCTTTTCGCCGGAACTGGGATTGATCGACTCGAAAGACATTGCCTTAATCTCCTATGGCGGTTTTTTCTGCTGGTGAACACAAAGTGTGGAAGCGCTCAATGCAAGTAGCGAGTACTTCGTCACCCGGACGTTTCCACCAGTTCTCGGACGAAAATATTTCAACTTCTTGCGGACCCTGATATCCGGCGGCTTCGATCGCGGCGCGAATCGATTTCAGGTCGATGATCCCATCCCCCATCATGCCGCGATCGAGCAGCAGATCACGGGTCGGAACCAGCCAATCGCAAATGTGATGAGAAAGGATACGTCCACCGCTGCCGGCACGCGCTATCTGTGCGTAAAGCTTTGGGTCCCACCAGACATGATAGACATCGATTGCGACGCCGACTCCATCACCCAGCAGGTCGCACACATCAAGCGCCTGCTCCAGCGTATTGATGCAGGCTCGATCGGCTGCATACACCGGATTCAGTGGTTCGATAGCAAGCGGCATTCGATTTTCTCGTGCATGCGGAAGAATAGCCGCAATACCCTCAGCCACCATTTCGCGTGCGGCGGTAAGGTCCCTGGACCCCGCCGGTAATCCTCCCACCACCAGAATCAGGCAATCCGATTGAAGCGCTGCAGCTTCGTCGATGGCACGCTTGTTATCGTCGATAGCGGCAAGCCGTGCGGTTTTGTCCGCGGCCGGAAACATGCCACCGCGGCAAAGCCCGGTAACGCGCATTTGGTTCGAGCGCACAATCGAGGCCGCCTCTTTGAGCCCAGCCGCTTGAACTTGATCGCGCCAGGGAGCGATGGACGTAATTCCGTGCGCCAGACATGCTTCCACCGCCTGCGCGAAAGTGTACTGCGCGCGTACCGTGGCTAGATTGATGGAGAGTCCGCTGAGGTTCACACGATACCGCCCACCGCAAGCACCCGCCGCATGCGTTCGGCGGCAAGTTCTGGATCGCGCAAGACCCGGGCGGCATCTGCCAGACGAAATAATTCCGCGAGGTGCACCAGCGAACGGCAGCTCTGCTGACCTCCGACCATCACGAAGTGATCTTGCATGCCATTGAGATAAGCGAGAAAGACAACACCGGTTTTATAAAAACGCGTGGGCGTCTTGAAGATATGCCGGGACAGAGGCACGGTGGGTGCAAGAACTTGATGAAAACCCGTCTCGTCGCCTGCGCCAAGTTGGGTAAGAGCCGCCGACGCGGCCGGAGCGATGGCGTCAAAAATGCCGAGCAGCGCATCGGAATGACCGTTCTCGTCTCCCGCGATCAGTGCTGGATAATTAAAGTCGTCGCCGGTATACATGCGTACGCCCGATGGCAGGCGGCGACGCATCTCGATTTCTTTTTCCGCTGATAACAGGGAAATCTTTATTCCATCTACCTTTTCAGCGTGATCGTTAATGATGTCGATGCAAACTTCCATCGCGGCCGAGTGTTCTACCGAGCCCCAATATCCCGCCAGCGCCGGATCGAACATTTCGCCAAGCCAATGCAGGATCACCGGCTGTTTCGTCTGTTCAAGGATTCGGCTATAGACGCGCCGGTAGTCTTCCGGAGATTTCGCCGCCGCCACCAGGGCGCGGCTTGCCATGAGAATGATCCGGCCGCCTAGTTTCTCTACGAACTCCACCTGCTCTTCATAAGCGCGGATTACATCGTCGACAGTGACGTCTCCGCTCGGCGGCAATTGGTCAGTACCCACGCCGCAAGCAATCAGGGCATCGGACCGCGTTCGCGCCGCTTCGAGAGAATGACGAATGAGTTCTTGCGCTCCGCTCCAGTTCAAACCCATTCCCCGCTGAGCGGTGTCCATCGCCTCAGCGACCCCGAGGCCTAAGTCCCATAGATGATTGCGAAACGCAATGGTGCGCTCCCAGTCGATGCTGTGATCGCACCATGGATCGTTGTCAGCCAAGGCATTTGCAACCACATGAGCGGCAGAATAAGCGATCCGATTAAACTGGCCCGGCCCGCTAACGTGGGGCACTATTAAAGGATCATTCTTGACGGTATAGGACTTGAGAGTTCCATCTGCGGTCGGCAAATTGAGGGTCGGCAACATTGTGCTCTAGACCGAGGACCCTTCGCCGTCGAGCGATAACGGCGGGACATCGATCCAACGCCGTTCCGCCCAACTTCTCAACCCCAGTTCCGCCAGTTGCACACCCTTGGCGCCTTCCAGCAGGTCAAATCCACAAGGCTCGTCCGTTGCCACATGCCGGATGAATTTCTCCCACTGCAGTTTGAAACCGTTCTCATAAACCTGACTGTCCGGAACTTCCTGCCACTGTTCTTCGAACTTCATCGTCTGTGGCTGGTCGGGGTTCCACACCGGCCGCGGAGTATTAACCCGATGCTGAGTGTAACAACGGCTAAGGCCGGCCACTGCCGAGCCATGCGTGCCGTCCACTTGAAATGTGGCCAGGTCGTCGCGCTTTACCCGCACCGCCCACGAAGAATTGATGTGAGCGATCACGCCACCCTGCAAGTGAAAGGTTGCGTAGGCGGCATCGTCGGCATCGGCCGGGTAAGCTTGCCCGTTTTCATCCATCCGTTGTTGGATGTGATTGGCCCCGAGGCAACTTACTGCCCGGACCTGGCCGAACAGATTGTCCAGAACGTAACGCCAGTGCGGAAGCATATCGAGAATAATGCCGCCACCATCCTTCTTGCGATAGTTCCATGACGGACGCTGCGGCGCTTGCAGGTCGCCTTCAAACACCCAGTAACCGAACTCTCCACGCACTGAAAGAATTCGCCCAAAGAAACCGGCATCTTTAAGCATGCGTATTTTGCGCAGGCCGGGCAAATAAAGCTTGTCTTGTACCACCCCGCTCTTCACCCCGCGCGAACGCGCCAGCCGGGCCAGCGAGAGTGCGTTCTGAAGATTTTCCGCCAGCGGCTTTTCGCAATAAATATGTTTTCCCGCGTTGATCGCCTTTGTCAGCAATTCAGCGCGCATCTGGGTTGATCCGGCATCGAAAAATATTGCGTCGTCCGGATTCTTGAGCGCGGCCTCAACATCTTTTGCGACCCGGGTGATGCCGTGGCGCTTGGCCAGATCCCCAACCTTTTCCGAATTGCGCCCGACCAGAATGGGGTTCGGAATGACCCGATCGCCGTTCGCCAGCGACACGCCGCCCTGATCCCGGATCGCCAATATCGAGCGCACCAGATGCTGGTTGTACCCCATGCGTCCGGTGACGCCGTGCATGATAATGCCGATTTGCCTGCTCGACATTAAGACCTCATCCGCGAGTCACCCTCGGTTAGTTTTTGCCCAGGAGCCATAGCGTCGCATTTTCGACCAGCGTGTTCTGAACCGGGCTCGCGAATATCTTGTCACCGTGCCCCATGTTCATGTAAAGCATCTTGTAGTTTGTGTTGGTCCAGACCACCGGGATGTCTCCGTACGTCAGCAGATTTCTTATCCCCAGCGGGTAGTTCGCCGGATCGATCGTGACCAGCACATGAATATTTTTGCCTTCTCGAGGGCTCGGCTTCCACCGATACCATTCGTTCGTGGGCGATTCAAACGTTTCCGGCAAATTTCGGGTCACAGGACTTGTCCGGTCGTTGACCACAAGTTTAGCGGGCAGCGGCGGCCAGTTGTTCATGTCAAACACGCCGCCACCAATGAAGTCCAGAAACCACGGCCATTTTGTATTTTTGTCGTTATAGGCGGAGACATGAAAGCCAAGCCACGCCCCTCCGCCGGTCATATACTTTTCGAATGCTTCGCGTTGCGACTGATTGTGTGGAAACTGGTTGAGCCATACGACCAGATTGTAAGACTTCAACGAGGCGTCGTTTAATTCTTCCCACTTGCTGCTCGAGTCCATGACGAAATTATTGTTCTCCGCCAGCCGGGCGAAGAATTTCAACGCGTCCAGAGCAAAGAGCGCGTGATCGTTTTCCACGCTCAGCGAGTACAGAACAAGAATTCTGGGACGCGGATCCTTTGGCGCTGTTTCCTGGGCGCTTGCCGAAACGGGTGAGAACAACGCCCCCATGCTCAACGCCAGTGCGAGAAGATAGTGGGTCACTGCCCGGCACCCCACAGAACCGCGTTCTTGAAAATCTGGGTGAAGTCCTTACTTTGAAATAATTCCGGTCGATGTCCCATGAAAACATAAACATTCCTGGCTTTGACGTGCTGATTTGTCCAAATCACGGGATGGTCGCCACCCATCACGATCACACTTTTAGGATCGTAGCTGGACTCTTCCACGCTGGCCAGAACATGAACATTGGGACGCGGAGACTGGCTCCACGTATACCACTCTTCGTTTTCGATCTTGAAAGACGATGGAAGCCCCTTCATCACGGGATGGGCCGAATCCTCCACCTTCACCGTCGCGGTCGCGAATTGGGGAATGTAGCTGGTGTATCTGATGTCCCCCATAAATTTCGAATACCAGGGCCACATGGGATACCCGTCAAAGTCGCCAATCAGTCCGGCATGATGAAATCCCATCCAGCCACCCGTCCCGCGGGTGATGTAGCGGATGAAAGCCTGTTTTGCCACCGGAGTCCATCGGTAAGGAGGATAGTTGAGTTGGATGAAGAGCCGATACTTCGCTAAAAAAGCATCATTGATTGGATCGGTGTTCGAGATATAGTCAATCGCGAAGTTATTTTCGACAGCCATCTGCTGCAGTACGATCTTCGCCGCTTCCACAAACTCCTGATGCTGTCCCTTACCCGGTTCGGCTATGGCCACAACTCTGAACTTTACTTTAGCGTCCTGCGCATCGGCTGCATGCGCCGCGAGGACCGCCAACCCCGCCAGTAGAAGCACAAGCAGCAAAGGCCGCGTCAAGGCACGAAAAGTCTTCGCGATCGACATTCACCCTTCCTCTTTTAGATTATTCAAACGTACGAAGTACAATGGCAAAAAACGGCTAGCCACAACATGAGTAAGTGAAAACCGCCCCTAATGTTTACCGGGACGTTCTCCCGTCAATCACGGTCACATCGTTACTTCCGAAGTTAGCAACGTAAACCGCATGGGTCGCGGGATTGATGGCAAACACATAAGGTATAGTTCCGGCTTTCACCGTCGCCCTCACGGAATTTTTCTTGCCGTCCAGTACGGTCACTGTGGATGCTCTCTGGTTCGCGACGTAAATCGTGTTGGTCTGCCGGTCCACAGCGATGGCCTGAGGGTGTGTTCCCAGCTTCACGGTCGAACTTACTTGATTCGTTGTTTCGTCAATCACAGACATGGTGTCATTCCCGTAGTTCAAGACGTAGACTTTTTTCGTCACAGGATTTACATCCACTGCAAAGGGAATTTCACCGACGTGCACCGTAGAGGCAGCGTTCGTCTTTCCATCGATCACCGTCACACTGGCACTGTCTTCATTCACCACGAATACTTTGTTCATCACCGGATCAACCGCGATCACCCACGGATGTTTTTCCGCCTCTACGTTCATGATGGAAGCCGTGGCTCCGTCGATGACTGTCGAATTCTGGCTCCCGTAATTCACCGTATAAACTTTGTCGGTCATGGGATTCAGGGCGATGCCGCGGGCGCCTTGCCCCACCCGCACCGTAGTGGTGGCATTGGTGGCTCCGTCTACGATGGTTACAGTGTGACCGAAATTGTTGGCCACATAAATCTTGTTAGTAGTCGGATTAATAGCGATCGACTGCGAGTTGCTTCCCATTTTCAAGGTGTCGGACACGGCATTGGCAGCTCCGTCGATCACGGAAAGCGTGCCATCGGCGGCGTTAGCCACATAAATTTTGTTGGTCACCGTATTCACGGCAACGCCCTCAGGCCGCACCCCAACTGGGATCGTGACCGTATTGCGGGTCGCTCCATCAATGACGGTTACGGAGTTTCCCGCCCGATTGACTACGTAAACTTTGTTGGTCACTGGATTCACAGCGATGGCAAATGGCGTGTCGCCCACGGCTACGGTCGCAATCGCTGTCTGTGCTCTTGCGATCGCTGGCGTAAGAATTCCATGGAGGAAAAGGGCGAGTATCAAAATCAATGCGCGTCCAAGAGAACGTTTAGCGCGGCACTGAAGCTTCCCAATGAACCATGGCCCGCTCGCGGGCGTCGCCGATGGGCCTCCCGTTTTGTTATCCACTCGTAAGATCAGGTCCATTACGCTGCGAATCATTCGCAAAAGCAAATTATCCGGGACCGATGCAGGTTGGCTAGCCAGGCAGGGCGCTACTTCTGACCCTTCTGAGCCACGTCAGCATCGTCTTTAGGCTTGGGAAGCGGCAGGATCTCTTTCGCCGATAGTTCAGCCGGAAACGCTACGTTGAAAAAACACACCATCATTTCATCAAAGCTCTGCTGTCCCCATATCACAGTCTTGGTCGGGTCCGGATTTTCTGGGTTATTCGCTGAATTGTCAAAGTGCGCCGTGCACTCGATTTTTGTCCCCTTGGGCAGTTCGATCGGTTTCGCCAGGTTGTACCAAAGCTGCCAGTGCCAGTTATAGTGCGGCACGTTCAGGATGGTTCGCGTTTCCCCGTTGGGAAACACCAAACGGTACGTCATGTCCTTGCCGCGAGTGTGCATGTGCGGGTGCACACCGAGCAGCGTCATGTCGTGGCGCACGGTAAAAGAAGAATCCACGCGGTAGTTGGGGTCACCCGGCGGAATCTTGAACGTCTCATTGCCTGCCATCAAGGTCATGACCCGTTCTTTAGGAGTCTCTTTCGCGAGCACCAGGCCGACCGACGACTGGTCTGTGGTGGCTTTGCCCTCGGGCATGTAGTGGACTTCCAGCACAATATCCGAACCGGCCGGGATGAGCTTGGCCTGTCCGCGTTCGAAAATGTCCGGCGGCTGTCCGGGCGCGTAGCCTACCAGCCAATCGCTGGGCACGTCGTCCGTCGGAGCTTTTTTGTCCACCTTGGAAGGCGGAGCCTCGAAAAATACGTTTTTGGGTTGGTCCTTGAAGTAGTTCGATCCCGGCCGGCGAACGTAGGCAACAATGTGATGCACCACGGAACGATCCGAGGGAGCAGCCTCTACATCCTGCACCCATGTGTCTTTCGTGAAACCCGTAGGCACAATCACATATTGATATTCGAGAATCCCGCTATCTGGAATCGAGAACGCCTTGGGCAATTGGAAGGTGACATCAGGCTTTGGAATCGTCCATCCCTGGACGAATTCGCGCGCCGGCGGAAGGTCCTTTGGATCCCCCTTCGGTGCGCCTGCATTTGCCCAGGCCACGATAGTATCGATCTGAGCTTGGGTCAGCGACCGGTTGTTTGCAAACACTTCAGTGTGCCCGTCCTCGAACCACGGAGGCATCTGCCGCTGTTGCACCATCCGCTTCATCTCTTTCGCCCATGGCCTTGCGTCCTCATAACTCAACAGAGAAAAAGGTGCGCCTTCTCCGGGACGATGACAGGTCTGGCAATTCTGTTGCACAATCGGCGCCACATCCTTCGTGAAGGTCACATTAGACGGGTTGGCTGCGGTGGTGGTCGCGGTGGAGGTGTCCGCTGGCGGGCTCGAATGATTTGCCATGCCCGGCATCTGCGCCAAGGCATGTGCGCCCACGAATAATTGCAGGATGAGTATCGCTGATTTCGGTTTCATCGTCCTGGTTTCCCTGTGCCGGTTGTGGTCTTACGTCGATAACTCCGCGCCGGTTGTAATGCGTTGACTACTTAAGAAAGTTTCATTAGTATGTCCGCTCAAGTATGGCCGAACTTCGGGGTTCAGGCAATCTTTTTTTGCCATCTTTCGGCCTGAAATTTCATCTCAAACTGCTCCGCTCGGAAATGGAAGTTTAATGAGACTTCTAGGATACCTGGCTGTGATTTTCGCCATGGCGGGTAGCTCCCTCGCCGAACTTCCTACCTTTTACAAGACTGTAAGCCGTGTGACCTGGCTGGTCCAGAACATCGACCACGCAAAGCCGGCTTGGGTCGCGCTCGGCCTGACTGATGTTCAGGAATTTGCCAACATAAAGTTCACCGGCACATACCGGGGGAAGCCGGTCACCATCTGGGCCTGGGAGGTCACAGGGCATCTGGGCGACTTGACGGTAGACATGGTTCAGCCGGCGGAAGGTCAGCAGAACGCCCTGACCGATTTCCTCGATAAGCATGGCGACGGAATTTTCTCCATCGTCCACGAGGTAGCGAATCAGAAAGACGCGCAAACCGAAATCAAGCGGATGAGTAAACTCGGAGTCGGCGTTCTGCAACAGATGAGTATGGACCGCCAGGGCAAGCACATCACCTTCACGTATTTTGACACCGAGCCGCAGGGCAAATTCGTTCTCGGCCTGGTTTACTGGCCCGGCGGCGCCCCTGCAACCGGAGCGCCGGGAAAGATCTCCCACATCGCCCCCGTGGTCATCGAAGCCCAACCGGTTTCAGCATTCTGGCAAAAGCTCGGTTTTCCCGCTTTGCGCATGGAACATGCAACTCCTCGCAACGATTCCGAATATCGCGGCAAGCCGTTGCAGCTGGCGTTCGAGGCAGGCTACCAACACTATGACCAGTTCAGCTACGAGTGGATCATTCCGCCACTGACCCCGCCAAACATTTACGCCGACTTCCTTAAATCCCATCACGAAGGCATTCAGCATCTGGGTATGCCCGTGGATGACCTGAAAAAAGCGATCGCTGATTACGAAGCTCTCGGCTATCACGTGTGGCAATCGGGAGCCTGGGGAGAGGTCGGCAAAAAAGATTCAGGCCGGTACGCCTACATGGATACCGACGCAATCGGCGGCGTCAGCGTCGAACTGATGCACTCTTATTAGCTAGCGAATAACCGTAGCGCGGGCGTCCCGCCCTCCGCCAAAATACAGTAGATCCGCGTTGTCTCGCATTAACTGAGGCGCCGGGCACGCCTCAACAGCCGGCAAGATGCCGGCAGCTGGAAACTCTGTTACTTAATAATCGTCAGTAACTAACTCGATTTTTAAAGCTAGGCCTGAAGTAGTAGAAAAGTTATTGCTGTATCAGCGTAACCGCCGTGGACTCCAGCGCGATGGAAATGGCGCCCCATAGCACAGCCTTTTGACCCAGCGATCCCAGGTCTACCCGGGTGACTGCGAACTCACTGTCGGTCAGCAATCTCTTCGACTTCTGGAAGCAGCGCGGGGTGCGTGCCGATCTCTCCTCCCAGAAGAATGAGTCCGGGGTTTAGGATCAGAGAAAGATTCAGAATCACATCGCTGAGCATTCGGGTTCTTTGCATAAGAATCTGCCTGGCGTAGGCATTTCCTTCTGCCGCGAGGTTGAGAACGTCCGCTCCGCTGGTAACTCGCTGGTGTGCCGCTTTTCGTTTTTCGCTCGACTGCCAGCTTTTTAAAATGCCCCGGCCGCCCAGGATCTTCTCCAGCCGGCCAAAATCGTGAATGGTGGGCGGTCCCGGAGAAACATCGGGGACACGCAGATAACCGATTTCTCCCGCGGACCATTGCGAGCCGTGATAAATCTTCCCGTTCAGCACAATCCCGGAGCCAACACCCTCGCCCTCACCGATAGAAATGAAAACAAAATTGTCCTCACCTCGTGCCGCCCCGCAGTAACGTTCTCCTTGGGCGGCAAGATTGGTGTCGTTTTCAATAAGTACCGGACAGGCAAATTCCTTTTCCAGCAGAGTTCGTAGAGGAACACTGCGCCAGCCTTTCAGAGTACTGATCGCCAGAACGATGCCTTCTTCCACGTTGGTAATGGCAGGCACCCCGGCAACCACCGCCAGCAACTGCTCCGGCTTTTGTTTGTGCTTTCTCAGTAAACTGCGTATCGTCTCGCCGATATGGGCGCAGACTGCACGAGGTGTTGCAGACTGCCGCGGCAAAGATGTATCCACGCTGCCCAGATGCTGCCCATTCAGATCGGTCAGCAGGAAGCGGATGCGTCCGGCGCTGATGTCCACCCCTGCAAGACACCCGCGGTCCGCCTTAAACCGCAGCATGTCTGGCGGCCGGCCACCACTCGATTCGCCTTCGCCGATGGGCTCGATCAAACCTGCCGCCGCCAGGTGAGCCACCACATTGGTCACGCTGGGGGCACTCAGGCCTGAAGCACGCACCAGATCGGCCCGCGAGCATGGACCAGTTTCACGCAGGAGTTTAAGTATGTTGGTGGCATTGGTCCGGCGCAATAGGGATGGCCGGCCAATCAGGATGGGATCTTTGGGCACTTTTCATCACCGCCACACGGACAATAAATCGTGAAGGACCTGCGGAAAAATGTATTGCGCCCCCGATACTATCATCTAAAATAGTAAGGAAGCATTAGGAAGTCGGAACTCGCATCACCGCCATTGCGCGATTTTCATTTTGGCAACATCTTAATTCGAAGTTCAGCCACAACCGTTCATTTATCTTCTGTCGTCAGCCAACAAGTAATGAGTAGGCGTGCCCAAGGCACGAAGGGGATTCTCTATGAAGATGAGTCGTTGCACGCTGATCATACTTGCTGCTCTGATGTGTAGTACTTGCCTGGCGCAGTCTGGGGAAACTCACAAAAAACATCTGCTCGTCCTTGGGGAAGAAAAAGGATACCGGCACGAGGCGGTATCGCATGCGATGGCCACGATTGAGCGTTTGGGAAAAGAGAACGGCCTATGGGATACGACAATCCGTACTGACACCGAAGTCCTCACCAAAAAGAAGCTCGAATTCAACGCCAAGAATCTTAACGATTTTGATGCTGTGCTCTTCTATACAGGCTGGGAACTGGAACTGGATGCGCAACAGAGGGCTGACCTGCTTTCTTTCGTTCACGATGATGGAAAAGGCTTTGTCGGCGTACACAGCGCAGCCATCACATTCCCAAGCTGGCCCGAATTTGTTGAGATGGTAGGCGGCACGTTTGACGAGCATCCCTGGAAAACTTTTGACGCCCCCATCATCGTCGAAGACCCAAACTTTCCCGGAATGCAGCAATGGCCCCGCGCCTTCGTACTCAAAGATGAGATTTATCAGATGAAGGCGTATTCCCGCGACAAGCTGCATGTGCTGATGAGTCTGGACGCAAGCAAACTCGATCTGGCCAATCCCAAGGTGCATCGTGCCGATCGCGACTTCGCGGTTACCTGGGCAAAAATGTATGGCAAGGGTCGAGTTTACTATTCCACTCTCGGGCATCCTGAAGAGAACTGGGACGATCCGCGACTCCAGAAAATGTATGTGGAAGCAATCAAGTGGGCCATGGGTTTGGAGAATGCCGACGTGTCATCGCACCCGGCGCCCGCAGCCAGCGGCCAACCGGCTGCCGCCTCAAAATGAAGTTCTCGCAGCCCTTCGGAGGATGTTTGAAAAAACAATGGTTCTTGCCGGTGCTGGCATGCTTATTCTTGTTTTCGTCAGCCGCGAGAACTCACGCCCAGGATGAAATCCCAAAAGCCGCGTGGAGAAGGCCGATAGGCCTTCCCCTCGAAAATCCCGGAGTTACGCGGGTTGCCGGTGATATTGACGATGGATATTGGCAAGGCGCTCCGGTAGGTGGCTTCGGCTCAGGAACATTTTCCCGCACCTATCGTGGAGACTTTGCGCGCTGGCACATGAAAGCTGGTGTTCACAAATACGAAACTGTCTTTGCGAATCAGTTTGCCATGTTTCAGCAGTCAGATGGCGATCCTAAAGCAACGGCACGAGTCTTAATGACGGGGCATCCGCAGGGCGGAAATTTGTCGAGCTGGGATTGGGATTACCCGACGGGCGCCGGCGAGTACGCGGCGTTGTATCCCAAAGCCTGGAACGATTACAAGTGGGACAAATTCCCGGCACATGTTGTGCTCGAGCAATTTTCCCCAGTTCTTCCCAACAACTACAAAGAGTCCAGCTATCCAGTCGCAGTCTATCGCTGGCACGCGAACAATCCCACCAACCATCCCGTTACAGTCTCGGTGCTGCTCTCGTGGACAAACATGGCGGGCTGGTTTCGAACCTTTACCCGTGATTTCAAGGGCACACCGAATCAGGGAAACTTCAACAACTTCGTAAGCGACCCGGCTGGGTCTGCTGGAACCATGAAAGGGATCGTTTTTGATCGCGGACGAGATGGCGCATCGTTGAACGAATGGGATGGACAGTTTGCCATTGCTGCTCTGGAAACTCCAGGCATCGAAGTCACCTACCAGACAACGTTTCAGACAGAAGGCGACGGAAAAGCGGTGTGGGCGCCGTTCGCAAAAGACGGACGTCTTGCCAACAGCGACACTTCCTGGGTAAGCGACAGCGAAAAACTGGGCGGCGCCATCGCCGTTCGTTTCACCTTGCAGCCCGGTGAAAAGAAGATCGTGCCCATGGTGATCTCGTGGGATTTTCCTGTCGTCGAGTTCGGACAAGGTCGCAAGTGGTTTCGCCAATACACAAACTTCTACGGCACCTCTGGCGAAAATGCGTGGAAGATTGCCCGCGACGGTCTGATCAACGCCACCACCTGGAGCGACGCGATCAGTGCCTGGCAGTCTCCCTACGTTAACGATGAGAGCAAACCACTCTGGTACCGCGGCATGCTCTTCAATGAACTTTACACACTCACCGACGGAGGAACCTTTTGGGGGCGGCAGGTGGGGTCAGACAACAAAACACCTTCGTCATTCGCGCTGCTCGAATGTTTTGACTACGCCTACTACTCCACTCTGGATGTTCGCTTTTACGCTTCGCTGCCTCTGCTCAAATTCTGGCCGGAGCTGGATAAGCAAGAGCTGAAACAGTTTGCGGAAACCGTTCCCCATGAATGGCCGGAAAAAGGCCTGTGGGTTTGGAAGACCCAGCAGGCTGGAGAACCCGTTCTCCATAAGCGCAAGAAGAAAGGAGCCGTCCCACACGACCTGGGAGTGCCCGAGGGCGATCCATTCATCGCCGTCAATCAGCCTGGATGGCAGGACACAAACGACTGGAAAGATCTCAATTCAAAATTCGTTTTGATGATTTATCGCGACTACATTTTTACTGGGCGACACGACAAAGCATTTCTCGAAAAGACCTGGCCGGCGGTAAAAGATGCTATCGCCTATTTGCGGCAGTTCGACCACGGCGGCGGGATACCCGAGAACGGCGGCTATCCCGACCAGACTTACGACTCGTGGGTGGTGCGCGGCGTGAGCGCATATTCCGGCGGTCTGTGGCTGGGCGCCCTGCGAGCGGGAGAAGAGACAGCTCGCATACTCGGCGACAACGGCACAGCCGAGGAATATCACCAGCTGTTCTTAAAGGCCCAGAAAACCTACGTCAGTAAATTGTGGAACGGCGAATACTTCCGATACGACACTGAAAAAGACATCGGTGACGGCATTCAGGCAGACCAGCTTGCCGGACAGTGGTATGCCAACATGCTCGGTTTAGGTGACCTGGTGCCGCGCAAGATGCAGGTATCGGCGCTCAAGAAAATCTTCGCCTACAACGTCATGAGATTCGGAAACGGGGAAATGGGCGCCGCCAACGGCATGAACCCCGACGGTTCGATCATGGATAACGAACAGGGCAAAGAGGTTTGGGCCGGCACCACCTACGGGGTTGCTGCGCTCATGCTGAATGCGGGAATGAAAGACGAGGCATACCGCAGCGCACGCGGCCTTTATCACGTGATCTACGAGACCAAAGGATACTGGTTTCGAACTCCCGAGGCCTGGGACGTAACCGGCAATTTTCGGGCATCGATGTATATGCGGCCAGCTGCGATATGGGCGATAGAAATGACGCAGCCGCCAAAACCCTGATCACCGCACGGCAACTACAGCGTAGCTACACATAAGGGTGCGGCAAGAGAAACCAGCTCTACCGGCGCATTCAACGTGCAGGAAGCCGCATCGATCTTCATTCCCATCACCCCGTCGCTGCTCAACGCCAGCAAGATCTCTCCGTCCGGTGTTAGGTGCAGAACTTTTACCCGCATGCCCTCGATTCCAGGTGCAGACTGCAACGACCTGCTCCTGGAAATTTTCCAGCACTGGATGCCAGTGCCATGTGAACTGAATAACATCCTCCCCGAAGGATGCATTACCAGGGTTGCCATCTCACCCGCAGCCGGCGCGCTGACTGTCTGCACACAATCCATAATTCTGCCCAACATCGCGTCATAAACGAAGCCCGACAACGAGCCGTTCAGCGCATGCGCAATGTAGAGCCGTTCGCCTTCCGGTTCCAGCACCATGCTGCTGGGTCCACTGCCAGCAGCGACTTCGCAGCGGCCAGTCGCTTTAAGGCTGCTGTTACTAAGCGAAAGCACGCTCAGCAGATCGCTGCCCTGATCCGCCGTCAACAGCCGCCCTTCGCGATCAAACATTACGGCCGAAGGATGTGCGCACGACTGCAAGGCATGCGGCCCCGAACCAGTTTCTTTCAGAATCGCAGTTACTTTTCCTAATCCACCGTCTTCATCAAGTGAAAGCAGGTTGTACGCCCCGCCGCCATGCACGGCGACCACAATGCTGCGTCTGTCGGGAGCAACCGCCAGGTCTCTTGGCTCGATACCTGAAAGCGAAAGCGGCGCCCGGTTTCTGAATTCCAGACGACCAGTTATTTCGTCAATCGCGTACGCCTCCACACTCCCGCATGGAAGGCCGCCATATTCGGATACACCGTTGCCGACGTACAAATTTCCCGCGTTGATCGTCATCGCTACAGGAAGCGCGCTGACAACAGTCTGCTTTTTTATGAAACGCTTGTCCGCGATTGCGTACACGTGGATTGCATTCTCTCCACCGACGTACGCGAACCGCGCGGCGCGCATCGCCATAACTGGAGCTCCCGCCCAAGCTAATTTGCGGCTTGCCGCGCCCAATAACGAGACGCCGCCAACCATCTGTACGAATCGCCGGCGATCGAGTTTGATGCCTAGCTTCATATCCGTCCCGCTAAACTGCTGGGGATTTTATGGCCGCACCGACATCGCATGATGAAAAATGTTATTCGGATCGTACTTCTTCTTCACCTGCTGTAAAAACGAATAGTTAGGTCCGTAATAAAGCTCGGGCCAGTACGAATACTCGAGCATGTCCTTGTCGGGATAGTTGATGTAGCATCCCTGATAGTTCTCACCCGGATATGGTGTTTCCCGGTGAGCAGCATCGACTTCAGGACCGGAATACAGTTCTTTGTAGAAATCCCTCATCCAGGTGTTGTGTCCTTCGTCTTCCCCAGAATCAATCCAGTAGGTCTGGAATTGCAGTTTCATGATGCTCGACCGCTGGTAAGCCACCGTCTGTTCCAGCATCTCTTTTCGATTGATGGCGCCACCGTAAGAATCAACTTCTACTACCGTGTGAGAAAAGTCGACGCCCTCGATCATTCGCGTCAGGTGCTTATAAAAGACACTGATTTCGCGCGCCGTGAAATTCTTTTTCATGCACGTGGACTTGTACTTGGCCCGCGTCGAACCTTGACGTCTTCCTCCGGCCGCCCCAGTGTCGGCCCACAAAACCCGCGTCATCATATGTGGGCCGAAACCCTGCGGAGGACGGTTGCTCATCGCCATCGCGGGCATTGCGGTTGAAGGTTTGCAGGGGTCGAACAGTGTCAGGAACTCGTCGAACACTCTTGTGTTCTTGCAAGTGCCGTCCGGATTGCAAAACTGGGCAGAGACTTTCATAAAGCCGCTGGCTTTGTGATTAGCCTCGATGACCGCGAACAATCCCCACGTATCAGGTTCCTGTCCTCGGCCCGCGAAGTAGCTTCCGAACGTATCCAGAATTTTCGCGAACTTTTCCTCTGTCATCTCAGCCCAGGGGAAATTCAGATTTGCGACCATCACTTCTTGCGGCGCGGGCGGCAGCTTGTCGAAGGCGTAGTCAACGATCACTCCAAAGTTTCCCCCGCCAGCGCCACGGCATGCGCGCAGCAGATCGCTATCTTCGTTTGCAGTACACCGGCGAAGCGCCACCTTGCCTTTCGAGTCAACGGTTAAAATGTCCACTCCAGTGACCCAGTCCGCGGTGGTCCCATGCAGGCGGGAAACGAACCCGTAGCCGCCGCCCGTGATGTGTCCACCCGCGCCCACCGAATCGCAAGTGCCGCCCGGCAGCGTGACGTTGTAAAGCTTGTAAAGGTCCTGATAGGCCTTGCCTAGCGTCGCTCCCGCGCTCACGTGATAGCAGGTATCATCCGGCAACCTGCCTACGTGGTTCATCATGGACATGTCAATCAAAGTACCGTTCGGATTGTTGGCGTAAAAATCTTCGTAGCAATGGCCGCCGGAACGAATCGTCGGCCGCTGCCCTGCACTAACCACTCGCTGCAGGACGTCAGCCGTGTCTTCGGCGTTGAGGCAAAGGGATACACTGCTGACGCCATCTGCGGGATCTGCCGGCCAACGGCCGTTCCTGGCCCGTTTCAGAGTGTTGAATCGTGCATCGTCGCGAGTTAATAAAATCGCCATGGCTTCATCAATGGACTCTTTAGAGTTGCCGGATAGCAAACAGGGGATGCGATTGCTCGCATCCCCTGAAAGGTTAATCGAAGCGATTGCTCGCCGCGGATTTATTAAAAAATGAACTTCGCGCTGACCTGACCGATACGAGCCGGCGCAGTGTTGGTGGCCTGGCCGAACTGGCCACTGTTGGCATTGCCGACTACGTTCTGGAAATTGGCATGGTTAAAGACGTTGAACATTTCGAATCGCACGTTGAATGCCGTGGACTCGGTGAGCTTCGTGTCTTTCTCCAGACCCAGATCCGTGTTGATCGCTCCCGGCCCGTTAAAGCTGTACTGCTTCGCGCTGCCGGTCACGCCGCAAGCTTCGTAACTGAGTTTGCCACCACAGTTCAGGAAGCCGAAGTTGAAGGCTGACGGATTGAAATATTGTGCATGTGCCTCTTCCCGCGGATTCAGATGCTGGACGGAGCCGATCTGGGTAGGATAGTCGAGGCCCACATTGGTTAGAGCAATGTCTCCACCGCTTTTTAGACTGATTGGAACGCCAGTGTTAAAGCGGCTGATGCCCGTGATGTGCCACCCTGTGGTGATCCGGCGTGAGCCAAACAGGCGATCGAAGGGAAGATCCCAGTTGTAGCTCATCACCAGGTTATGCCGCATATCGAACCCCGAAGGTCCGTAAGCACGGCGCGGATCGCGAGGATCCCATTTCGCGGAATAGCTGTCCAGCGAGTGGGCGTACGTATAGCTGACCAGGAAGGTCAGGTCACGAGCGCGACGCTCCGCTGAAACCTGCAGCGAGTTGTAGTTCGAGTTTGCCGAGTTCTGCAGATATGTCGCCTGAGCGAAGGCGACCACCGGACCGCCGGCGGAGTTGTGGTATGCCTGGCTGATGTTCTGGACATCGATCTGGCCCTTGAAAGTGCCGAAGAAAGTCTGCCCACCCTGCGTGTATACACCACCCTCGCCACCCGGACCGCAACCGGCACTTGCAAGCGATTGGCAAAGCGCCGCATCGCCATAGATTAAATCTTCGCCATGCTGAATGTGGTGTCCCTGGGTTCCCACGTATCCCACAGTCAAGACCGTCGACTTGTCGAGCTGCCGTTGGATCGACACGTTGTAGTGCTCAGCCATCTGCGTCTTGTTCTTGTAGTAATAGCCGGGCACGTAAAGCGGCAAGGTCGCATCGAACTTGAAGTCCGGAAACGGTCCGTTGCCTTGAGGGAAGACAAAGGGGAAGTGCTGTCCCTGTGTGATTCCGTTGGCGCGAGTGATGTAAGGGCTGGCAAACTCCGTCGGTTGCGGCGATGCCCAGTAGAGACCCCAGGGCGCATCCCCCAAAATACCGAAGTTCCCGTTATCCGCGGCACCCAGGTAGTACATACCCCAAGCGGCTCGAATGCTGGTCTTGTTCTCACCCCAGATGCCGCCCGAAGGCGCATAGGCGATACCGATGCGAGGTCCGAAATTGTTATACCGCGTGGGCGAAACGGTGCTGGGAATTCCCGGATCTCCCGGAACCAGGTTGCCGGTGGGAGAATTGGGGAATTTCGTGGACTGCACTCCCGGAACTGGCGTGGTCACACGACCAAAAACGTCGCTCCACGGCCGGGCAACATCCCAACGCAGGCCCAGGTTAAGAGTCAGATTAGGCCTCACCTTCCAGGTATCCTGGCCGAAGAGCCCCAGGTAACGGGTACGGTTGTCTAGCAGCTGGATCGAGCATTGCACAAAGTCCCCAGGAGCGCCGACGTAGAAATCGGAAAGATCCGAACCCGTCTCGTTACCCGTAAAGTCGTAATACCCGTTCGGTCCACACTCGTTGCGAGCATTCAGCTGGTAGTACTTGTATTCACCGCCGAAGCTGAGCGAGTGATTCCCTTTCGTCTTGCTGACCGTGTCGCTTACCCCGAATGTTGTGTCGGGCTGGTAGAGGTTTAGCCAGTTAGTGCCGATTGCGAAACCGCTATTGTCGAAAAACAGGGTTGGCAGTGAAGAAGGGTATCCCGGCGATCCAGTATTGATCAGGCCACCGTTCGCAGGGTCGGTATTGAAACCGTAGATGTCGTAGCCGGAAATCGACGAACTGGCAGCCGGCTGCGCGGTTCGGATGGCCACCCGGAAAAACTGGAAGCGGGCGACGTTGACCAAGGTGGTACCGAAGGTCTTCGTATTGCTCATCGAGAACAGCTGGTTGCGGGACGGCACCGTCACCGGATAGCCCGGCAAGGTCTGCAGCCCGTTGTCACCGTAGACCGGCTGTACCGCAGTCGCGTCGTCATAGTGATAGTAGAACGACCAGTCACCGGTCATCTTGTTAACGAAGTCGATCCGCTGTGCCAGGTTCGTATCAATGAGCGTTCCCACATGGCTTGAGTCGGAAAAACTAAAGCCGCCCGCATTTGCCGCTGGAACAAGCGGCAAGGTCAATTTCGAGACGGGGTCGATGTAGGCGGAAATGTCGTGGCCAGGCACGCTCACCACGCTGCCGCTGACAGGATCGACTTCAGTGGTCGTCACAGGTGTGCCGAGTTCGTTGTACTTGGTCGTTCCGGCAACGATCGTGCCGCCGCCGCGGCTCATCAAAGTTTGGGCCCAGGCATCTCCCTGGACAGCGCTGTTGAGTACGTCGTCCGGGAAAATGCCGTTGCGCTGGTCATTACTCAGAATCGACACAACTCCCGTACTGACTCCGGCTGTCCGGCGAGTTTGCTGAACGTCGGTAAAGAAGAAGAGCTTGTCTTTGATAACCGGGCCACCAAGAACGCCACCAAACTGATGCTGCTTCAGCGCGGCTTTCGTGGGGTCGAAGTAATTGGTCGCATCCAACCCCTGGTTACGATAAAACTCGAACAGAGTTCCGTGAAAGCGGTTGGTTCCGGACTTGGTCACGGTGTTCATGACCGCGCCGGTGAACTTTCCGTATTCAGCGCTGAAGCTGTTGGTCAGGAGGCGGAACTCCGCGATCGAATCGGCGTTCGGAATCAGCCCGGCGCCCATATTCTTGGTCTCGTTGACCTCGGCGCCGTTGACCAGAAAAGCATTGGCCCATTCCGGTTGACCGTCGGTGGAGACGTTACCGGTCGACGAGTACAAACCAGATGCGGGTCCGCGATCGGCATAGTTCGTGTTCGTATTTGCGGGGGAAACACCGGCCTGGAGCGAAAGCAGATCCAGGTATGAACGGCCGTTGAGCGGCATGGCCAGAATCTGCGGAGACTCGATGGTGGTGCCGGTCGATGTCGCCACGGTTTGGACCTGCAACGCGTTCGCGTCGACTGAAACCGACTCGCTGACGCTGCCGACCTGAAGATCGAAGTCAAAGTGCAGCGCGTCGTTAACGTTGAGATCTACTTTGTCGATGACACCCTGCTGGAAACTTTGCACAGAAGCAGTCAAACGGTAGCGTCCGGGAGGCAAAGCCAGAATGCTGTACTGGCCGGAGCTGTCAGTCGTTACGGTGCGGGAATAGCCGGTTGCGGTGAGAGTGGCAGTGACGGTCGCATTCGGAAGCACGGCGCCGGATTTGTCACGAACGTAACCGAGAATGGAACCGGTAACATCGGCCCACAGCTGCGCCGTGCCCAGCAGCACGACTAGACAAAGACAAAAATAGTGGTAACGGCGAAGTGACATTGAAAGCCTCCCCCAAGATGCTTCGGTCGGGCACTTATACGACAATATTAACAATCAACCAAGCGAAATAGTGCGAAATGGCTTCACGCCCGCCAACCGGTCGGCACTCTCGGGGCTCTTTCCACTCCAAAAACCAACATGGGGCGGCAACCGCTGCCCGTCTCGTCAGGGTATATTTCACGGGGACGGAATCGATTCTCCGCAAATCATCGGGCGGTGGCCGCCGTCGCCACGTCCACATGTGCCGGCGCCAGATGAAGTAGTCTGAACCCGGGACGGACGATGGGCGTCCTCGCTCATATAGCATAGGTCTCACCCAGAGGGGAGGGGATCCGGTCCCTGCACAACATTTAAAGATGATATAATGTATGATAATATCATCTTCGGTTCGACCGGCTGTAAGCCGACGGTGTAACGGGTTTCTGAAGTCGTGTTTCCTACTTCGCGGCAGAGGAACAAACTTTTTGAAAGTTCGCCTGGCTTGCGCCGCGATTGTCTCCTTTTTCCTCGCTCTCCCACTTGTCGCACAGTCTGACTGGACATCCTACGGCCACGATTCTGGTCAAACCAAATATTCTCCACTCGACCAGATCAACACCCGTAACGTCGATAAGCTGACCCAGGCTTGGGTTTATCACATGAGTTCCACAGGACAAGTTCCTGAAGGATCGGCCTCCACGCCGAACGGCGGCAGCAAACGGCGTCTCTCCACACCCTGCACCCCGCTCATCGCGAACGGAATGATGTACGTGGCTACCCCGTTCAGCTCAGTGATTGCCCTTAAGCCGGAAACTGGACAACTGATCTGGACTTATAGGTTGGCAAGCTCCCGCGTCCAGGGACGTTCTCTCACCTACTGGCCGGGTGACAAAACGATGCCCGCTTCCCTCTTCTTCGGCACCGCCGACGGCCGCCTGATCTCGTTGAATGCGCTGACGGGTGAAGCCGTCGCCCAGTTTGGCGAGAACGGATTCATCAACCTCAAAACCGGAATGATCGAGGATCCGAATAAAGATGGCCGCTACTCCATGACATCCGCAGCGTCCATCTATAAAAACCTTATTATCACCGGCGCCCAGGTGCAGGAAGATCCTGCGAAAGGGCCAGCCGGTGATATACGGGCGTGGGATGTTCATACCGGAAAGTTGGTGTGGCGCTTCCACTCCGTTCCGCGACCGGGTGAAATCGGTAACGACACCTGGCCCGCGGAAGCGTGGAAAGGCCGTTCCGGAACCAATGTTTGGGGATTTTCTTCGGTCGACAGCGAACGCGGCCTGGTGTTCCTGCCCTTCGGCTCGCCAACATCCGATTTCTGGGGAGGCGATCGCGCCGGTAACGATTTGTTCGGCAACACCCTGGTCGCACTGCACGCCGACACCGGCAAGCTCGCCTGGTATTTTCAAGCAGTTCATCACGACATTAACGACTACGATCTCGAGTCCGCGCCGGTAATGATTGATGTGCATCGCGACGGTATGGACATTCCGGCAGTTGCCTTTACCAGCAAGAGCGGGCTTATGTTCATCCTCGACCGGCGTGACGGCAAACCCATTTATGGAGTTGAAGAGCGTCCCGTCCCCCAGAGCACAGTCTCGGGCGAGCACTCTTCCCCGACACAACCCTTTCCGCTTAAGCCGGTTCAGTTAGGCCGCAGCAGCTTCAACTCCGCGGATATTTCCACGGTGACGCCCGAGCATCATGCGTTTTGCCAGAACATAATCGCGACTGAGGGTGGCATGCAGGGCGGCACGATGTTCACACCTTACGGACCGAAATTGACCATCGTCTTTCCAGGTACCGTGGGCGTGGTCAATTGGCACGGCATGTCTTACAACCCCAGCCTTGGATATCTGTTCGTCAACACAAATGCGCTGGGCAGCATCGGCAAAATCACGCCCAATGAACCCGGCAAAGAACCTCCCTTCGAACGCACCAGCCCGTGGGGAATGTATGCGGACTTCTGGGACAAGGACAAATTCTGGCCTTGCCAGCAGCCGCCGTGGGGTGAGTTGTGGGCGATCAACGTTAACACCGGAGACGTCGCCTGGAAGATTCCGTTTGGAACTGTCCCCGAGCTTGACGCGAAAGGCGTTCACAACACCGGATCGCTGAACTACGGAGGATCGATCTCTACCGGAGGCGGATTGCTGTTCATTGCGGCGTCGAACGATCAACATTTTCGCGCCTATGAAGCCGGCACCGGCAAAATCTTGTGGGACATAAAAATGGATACCGGCGCATACGTCACGCCTTCGACCTTCATGGGTAAAGATGGAAAGCAATACGTCGTGATCGTGGATAGCGGAGGCGGCTTCTTCGACAAAACAGTTGGCGATGCGATTCTCGCCTTCGCGCTTCCCTCGAAATAGATCGTTCCAGTTGTCGTGACAAGATCATGAAGCATTTACAAGGAGACTCCATGATTCGCAAAATCAGCGCTCGCACAATGACGATTTGCAGAGTGATTGCCGCCGTTCTACTCGCTGCGACCACGCTTTCCTCTATGTCGGTTGCTCAGGAGCTGCAGGTCGGCAGCAATGCGTATGTCGATATGTACTTTGCGGACTGGCATTCATCCAGGGCTGAAACTGCGGGACCGGTGACGGACCATGCCGTCTTCACCAGCGGCGACCCGATGAAGCCCACCACGAAAGGCGCAATTCTGCGCTACGTGGATTCCTATGTTTTCTCGACGCTGGCCCCCGGCGCTTCCTCGCCCTCAATCACTCTCTCAGGAAAGCAACGCGTGTACTACTTCACCGCCGGCAGCGGTGTCATTTCAGCCGGCGGCGATTCTGCACCGGTAGGGATCAACACGGCAGTGTTGGTACCAGCCAATCTGGCGTTCACAATCAAGAACAACGGAAAAGATCCTCTTGCGGCTTACGTCATTACTGAACCCACCCCCAGCGGCTTTCACCCTCAATCCAGGTTTGTCGTCAAGGACGAGCCCTCCACCCCAATCAGCACCGCGGCCGAGGAATGGTCGCGTATCGTCAGGCCCCTCTTTAGTACTAGCGATGGGCTGGCCACAATTTCCAGCGTGGAAACGGTCACACTCGATGATTTAACGATCACACGCCCTTTCACAGGAACCCAGCCGAATACCGAGCATCTTTGGATGGAACTTTCCGGCACCAGCATCGCCTTCATCGGA
This sequence comes from Terriglobia bacterium, assembly GCA_963733545.1. Lineage (GTDB taxonomy): Bacteria > Acidobacteriota > Terriglobia > Terriglobales > Acidobacteriaceae > JAIQFF01. The sequence continues at coordinate 583,467 of CAVTDQ010000005.1, read as the reverse complement.
CCGTATCTCCGGCGCCAGACTCCCGGCATGGCCTACGAGCATCCACCCGACAATCTCGCTCCCACCTCAAACGTAAATTATTCGGAAGATAGCCAGGTCAAGTTTCTGCTGGTCAGCACTGAGGGTAAGTGAGCAAACCGAAACCGCGGCGATGAAAGACTGCGTTGTCCCGCCGGTGATCAGTGCGGCGTTGTCGAAACTTTCTTGCTGGTGCTGAACCACAGGAATTCGATTGGTTTGCTTCCCGGCTCTCCGAAGTTGATATTGGAGTGCGTGGTCAGATTATCCGGTCGCAACATGTACGCCTCTCCCGGATGCTGCATACGCACCTGGGAGCCGACAAAAGCAACGCTCTTGCCTTCAATCTCGCACCAGATTTCTTCATGGCCAGGAAAGTGCGGGTGCGGCTCGCCCAATTGCAGTGGAAGAATTTCAACCGTGATGATGCCTCCGATCGTGGCTAAGCCATTCCGGTTGTTGAAAAAGCCATGGGTGATGTGGGCCCAGTGACCGCCCGCTCCCGGGTTGGTGAAAGGCGATGGAGCCTCGGGCTTGCTTTGCGGAAGTTTACTTTCGTCTTTGACCACGAAAGAAGTCAGCGGCTTGAATCCCGGAAACGTAGGATCGCCAACAATGTACGCCGCGAACTCACTTTCCCCGGTGTTGTGCAAGGTGAACTCAAGACCTTCCGGCATGAGGATGGCGTTACCCTTGTGAACAGCTTCTGTTTTGCCGCCGGCCGAGAATTCACCCTGGCCTTCCATCACATAGAAAAAAATCTGCAGGCCCTGCAACGTGGATGGGACCGTTCGTGCTCCGGCCTCGAGCTTGGCGTAAGAAAGAAACTTGGCATGCTCGAGCACTGCGCCGGGAACGCGAGGACTGAAATTGTCGCCCGGCGTAAGAATGTCGCGCACCACCAACGAACCGAACAGGACTCGCGGCTGTGAATTGCGCCAGTCGCCGAAATACATATTGAGCAGCGTATCTTCAGCCGGACGAGTCGGGAGGTAAACCACATCTTTCGGCGCTTCGAAACTGTTGCCTCCGATGTGCGGGGCGTGGGACGGTCCCGGCGCCGCCGCCGGCGCCGCCGGAGTTTGAGCAAAGGCAGGCACGCCTACGGATATGAATGCCAGTGCAATCGTAATCAATGTCGAGAACGTTCTTCTCTTGCTGGCTATGCTCAAGGCGGCCTCCACTATCTATTCACATCCAGAGTTTCTTCTGTGCGCTGTGATGCCGGGAAGCTGAAGAAACTCGGGATGCACGGTGACGTGCTCGTTCTTTTCGTTCTCAAGAATCTCGGCAAACATCGCATCGGTGTCTTTCTGGGGCGGGCGCAACGCGTTTCTGTCCCTGACTGCCCGGTCGTCGCGAGGCTGGTGGGCGAAGAGAATGATCTTCGGCCAATCCGCGGGAGAGGGAAATGTGTAGGGCCCGGCGGTGTCGCCGGCCATCTTTTTGTAAGGCCAGATCATCCAGCCGAGGTTGTACTTCTCCGCGAGATTCACGTGAGCAATCAACCACTCCGGCGTTCTCTCCGCATAAATCTCGGAGAAAAAAACCGGCACATGATACTTCGTGCTGAAATCCAGGTAAGGCTGCAGGAACTCCGGACGCGGCGTGGCGCTGTAACTGTGAAAGCTGTAAACAGTGTTGCTGTCGAATGGCTGGCCGAACGCGGTAAAGCGTCCCAGCGGCGGTTGCAGAATGAGGATGTGATGCGTATCAACTTTGCGAATGGCAGTCGTCAACTGCCGGTACACCGGCTCGATAAGATTTTCCATATCGAGATATCCGTTCCACAGCAGCGGTTCGTTCAGCAGGTCGTAGCCCAGGACCGTGGGATCGTCTTTGTAGTGGTTGGCAATTCGCTGCCAAGCCTCTGACACGTATTGCTGCATGCCGGCATCCTTCAGCAGCCACGGATATCCGGGACCATCATCGCTGGCTTCGCCGGTGAAACCGCCAACCCCCGATTCCAGCATCAGGATTACGTAGAGATGTTCCTGCTGGCACCACTTGAGCAGTTGATCGATTAGTTTGAAGCCTTCATCGTCGTCGGTCTTGAAGTATTTGGTGTGCAGCGGAATTCGAATAGTGTTGAAGCCGTCCTGCTTGATGCGATGAACGTCCGCTTGGGACATAAAGTTCTGCCGCCAGTTGTAGAGAAATTCCTGGGCATGTGTCGGCCCGAGCAAATCGGTGAACACTAACTCAAGTTCCGATTGCGCCTGGCTGAGTCCGCCGAAACGCCAGAAATAGCCTTCAAGTACGAACCAGTTCCCGATGCTGATCCCACGAATTTGAAGCGGCTTGCCGGAGGCGTCTACAATTTCTGTCCCGCGCGCATGAACGAACTGCGAATACGCGGGAGTTCCCATCTGAACGAGCAGTAAAAGAAGGATCGCAAGACGCCGCAACACGGAGGAACCTCCTAAGTTGGGCTGAATAGTACTACAATAATATGAAGCGTGGAAACCACTGTCTTGATCTCGCGCCGCATTGTGTCACCGATGCCGGGGATTACAGCAGGCCGACCCGGCGCAAGAGGTCTTGAAAACGCGGATCGGAGCGGATCGGGTCAAGCCTCAGGTCGGCCTTGAGGAAGTAAGGGATATCCGGAGACCTCTCCTGGTACGCTCTCTCCAGAGAAGCGAAAGGCCTTTTCTTTGTCGCCGAGCCCCGCCTAGATGGTGGCAATCATGTTCGGCGTCAAGTCGATGAACGCCTTGAAGTTATTGTTCAAGAATCTGAGACTCTTTCTGCTCTGAACAGGCGCTTCAGCACGCCCATGTGATATTGAAGTCTGCATGTTTGGCGAGAAATCGCCATCTCTAACAATGTCGGCGGTGTCAAGCACTTTTTGAGCACACTTCTGCATGCACTCGTAGAAGAGCGCCATTTCGCTCTCGTAGATGGTTTGCGCTTTCCAACCTGGGCTCGCTTCTAATCGTTAGGGTCAGGAACTCAGTCCGACCCAGCCATCTCTTCGATCACCAACTGCGATCATGATTACCTCTTCGAACTCCCCTGTTAAGGGGAGCGGGATGCCCAATCATTACATCGGTGATTTACTGCACACCATCGCGATTTCCGGGCTCTCCCGCGTGCGAACCGAGCTTTTGCAACTGGCCGTAGTCGCAGCCCTGACGCCACATCCAGTACAGATGCACCGCCAGCTTCCGTGCCATCGCTACCTTCGCGATCTTCCGTCCTCGCCGCATGGCCAGGTGGAAGAACTTGCTCCGCCACTCGCGGTTGGCTGCGCACCGTGACCTGCGCCGCTTCCACCAGCAGAAAGCGCAGCAGCACGTTGCCTTGCTTGCTGATGTGCCCCAGTCGTCGTCGATCGCCGCTAGATTCTTCCGACGGAACCAGACCCACATAGCTGGCGATCTGTTTCCCGCAGTGAAAGCGTTCTGGAGTTCCGATCACCAACTCGAATGCCAGTGCCGTCAGCGGACCCGACTCCCGGATGCGTCATCAGCCGCCGCGCCACCGGTCGCTTCTCCACTTCCTCTTCCAGCGCTCGCGTCAGTTCCTGGATCTTCGGCGTCAGTTGGTCGAGTAAGTCGAGCAAGTCCTGGCGTCGTCGGATGCCCAAGGAGCCAACGCGATCGACTCCAGTTCCTTGCGGCCGGCCGGCCGCCACAAGGCCTTCTTGCGGCGCAGACCTTCGTTCAGTGCCACCACATGCAACTGATTCATCACCCGCGTTCGCATCTGCACCAAACGATGGCGATGCCACAGAAGTTGCCGCAGATCCCGATTGGCGGCATCTGGCACCCAGATCCGCGGAAACCGGTTCTCCATCATCAGTTGCAATAACAGCTGCGCATCCTGCCGATCGGTCTTCTGCTTTCGCACTCGCTTGGTGCGAATCTCCGCTGCATCTCCGATCCACAACTCGAACTGCAACTCGCTGCAGCAAACGCTCAAACCAACGCGAGTGCCCGCTAGCTTCCATGCCCACTCGCACGCTTCACGCCTCTTTGCAGTTCGCCGGTAGAACTGCTCGGCTTCTTCGCGATGAAGCAATCGTCGTTCGCCCAGCTCACCGCTCTCTGTGTCCACATAAGCAATTTGCTGGCTGCTCGGATGATAGTCACAACCTATAATCAACATGTTCGGCTCCTTTCCTCCGAGCCCTTTGGTTGGTTTGCGCTTCCAAAGTCTACTCGGGCCTGGGAGCCGACATTGTTCATGGAATCATTACACTCACCACCTGGTCTGACGGTTCCGTGCGCCTAATTCCGGGATCGTAGTTGGTGTAAACGCCTGGTTATATCAACTATTCTGCGCACTATAATGCTGCTATGAAAATTTACACCTCATTCGTGGCGATGCGGGTTCTGATCGTATTGCTCCTCTCGTTGTCCAGCGTCGCTAAGGTGCATGTCGAACTGAAGGACGCCCAAGGCAAGAGCGTAGGCTCAGCGCTTATGTTTGAGAGCGATGGCATGGTTATTCAGCTCAACCTGCATGACTTGCCTCCGGGAGAGCACGCCATCCACATCCACCAAAATCCAAGGTGTGATGCGCCGGATTTCAAGTCAGCCGGTCCCCATTTCAATCCTGACAACAAGGAGCACGGGCTTAAGAATCCTGAAGGGCACCACGCGGGCGACATCCAAAATTTCAGGGTGGACGGTGACGGAAAAGCAAAAACGGATTTGGTAAACAGAGACCTGAATTGGGGAACCAACAGCCACTCCATTTTCAGCAATGGCGGAACGGCGCTGGTTATCCATGCCAAGGCTGATGACATGAAAACCGATCCTGCCGGGGACTCTGGGGACCGCATCGCTTGTGGTGTGATAACAAATCAATAGAAATTCAACATCCTCATTTGCAGTCAGAACTGAGTCGTGAATGGCAAACGCCGTCGTTTCCTGGTCTCAATTGGCGAAAAATCGCCTTTACACTCATTGACCCATTGGGAGGGGTTTTGAGTGTAATCGCCTGATAACAACAGTTGTGCTTTTGCCCTTCATTGTCAGTATTATTTGCTATCGGCACTCTTCTCGTCGGGAGCGCAAAAATGAATCGACAAAAGCAACCCCTTCCGCGAAGGCTTAAGAACGCTGTACTTATCATCCTGTTTCTCCCCTTCGTCCTGCCGCTTACGTTGCTCGCGGTTGCCCTTCATCTGCTATACAGGATTATCCTCTACCTCCTCGTCTGGACTCTTTGGCTGCCGAGAGGAAAGGATATCTTATTGGTGTATTCCGACAGCCCCATCTGGCGTGACTACATGACGTCGGAGGTATTGCCACTCGTACACGAGCGTGCCGTCGTCCTCAACTGGTCGGAGCGAAAGAAGTGGGAGAGATGGTCGCTAGGGGTTGCCGTGTTGCGCCATTTCGGAGGTCGCTATGGGTTTAACCCCCTCGTTGTGTTGTTTCGGCCATTTCGTCTTGCGAGAGTGTTCCGCTTCTGGTCGGCATTCAAAGATTGGAAGCATGGTTACAGAGAACCCGTAGAAAGGCTTCGCCAAGACTTGCTCATTACCCTTTGACCCTTGGGCTTTCGAAACGCTTGAGCAGCCTGCATAAAACATTTATGAGTTGCTGTTGAAGTATCGCCATTACACTCATTGAGGGAGAGGTAGCCCTGTCCGGGTCAATGAGTGTAATCGCCTGTTAACGACAGTTAGGGTGTAGTACCGCCAGTTAGTGCAACTTCGCATACTCCGCCTTGGGTCGCTTCAGGATTGGAGATGTCGGGAGTAGTTACTGCGGCAGCCTGATCCGACGCAGCGGGTCGCTTGCCTATGTTCTAGGGAAGTTGCAAATCGAGTGCGTATATTTCCTGATTGCTGATATCACGCACCACAAGCGGTGACCCGTCTGGAGCCAGCCCCGTCCAAGGCCCCCAAGTGAAAAAGAACCTCCGAATGGTCTTGAAGCTCGCAATTCGCTCGAGCTTTCCATCAGCAACCCATATCCGCCAATATCCGTCATCATCGGTAAGCAAATTATCAAATCCTAGATACTTGCTGTCCCGCGACCATGTCATGTAGCCCACAGTTCCAACATTTGTTGCCCACTCGCGCCACTTCTGGCTGGTGACATCAAAAAGCATCAGTTTGGTGCCACCCTCCCCGAGGGCAACGATGTAATGGCCGTCGGGTGACCACCGGGGGCAGCAAACTCGCTCTGACCCCGGGAGCGATCGCAGTTCTTGCGTCGGAATATTGAGAAGCTGGATCGAACGCTGACCTCGACCAAATACCAGTGTCTGACCGTCTGGCGAATAACTGGGATCTAAATCAAAAGAGGGTGTGCGTGTTAACTGTTCCGGGCTGCCACCTTCAGCAGAGACCTGAAACAAATTCCATGCCTGCCCGGGAATGTTCCCGGAGAACACAATCCGTTTCGCGTCTGGCGACCAATGCGGTTGAGCGACACGCATTGGAGGGTAGGTGAGGTGTATCCGCTCACTGCCATCCACATTGCTGCGCCAAAGGCTTCCATCGGCATAGCTAACATAGATCACCCATCTTCCATCACGAGAAAAATCTAAATCGCCAGCAGACATCGCTCCGAGGTACGGCAGAAATTCGCCACTTTTTAAGTCAACCCTGCCGAGTTCCGCACGAGGTTGATAACCCTCGACGTACAGCCTTCTACCGTCCCGACTGGGGACAGGATCGATGAAGTTTCGTGGCCCCGTCGTGAGTTGTATTGGGACGCTTGGCGTTCTTCTCCAGAATGAGGAGTGCTCGGGCAGTACCCAGATGTTGGAAGTCCCTGACCGAGTGCTTTGAAATACAAAGTACCGTCCATCCGGCGTCCAATTGCCACAGCACTCCTGAGGCGGGTTGTTCCAGTCCCTCAGCAGTGGATGTAAATCACTGCCATCATTCCGAGCTTCCCACAACGATGAGGTCGGGGTGAAAGGATCACCAAGCGTAAAGCGCATCCGCCTTCCGTCAGGGGAAAACCGGATGAATGAGATAACCCCGGCAGCAGTAAGCAATTTCCGACCTGCGGAACCGTCTGCCGCGGCTTCGTACAAATCCCGACCGATAGCAAACACGAATTTCCCATTCGGTGTCCACGCCCCATTGTTTCCCTTGGCGAAGTTCAGCCGCCGTGGAGGGCCTGCAGGTATCGGAACCACCCAAAAGTCACTCGGCGGGCCAAGGCGAAATGTGGTTACGAGGAGTTCCGAATTGTCTGGCGAAATATCTGCAATGAGAGGATCAGGAACAGCCGTGGCAATGTTCCCCGTATCGCCTCCTTTCGCAGAAACCTGCGACAAGACGCTCCGATCTCCGGCGATTTCGCTGAAGTATATTCGGTTACCATCTGTGACGAGATTTCCTTTCGCGAGCCCGTCTGAGGTGATCTGGGTGGTACCCACAATGCTTGGAACAAGACGCGGAGAGCGGAGCAGAAAGCCCGCACTTACGAGAGCGATCACAACCCCGAGTGCCGCAACGATCCCTACTGGCATCCAGCGGCGAGGTGTCAAACGGCCAACGGGTGAAAGCGCTTTGGCTGTCGTCGTGAGTATCCGTCCCGAATCCGTGTCCCGTTTTAGTCGTTGCAAATCAGTACGAATGTCAGAAGCGTGTTGGTAACGCAGGTTCCGGTCCTTCTCTAGACACTTATTGATGCTTTGTTCCAGTTCAGCTGGCAAGTCAGGATTCAGCCGCACCGCCGACGTTGGTGTGCTTATCCAGAATGGCGTTGAAGATCAACGCCGAAGTGTCGCCCCGGAATGCCAGCGTCCCGGTGCACATCTCGTACAGCACCGCGCCAAACGAGAACAGGTCGGTGCGAGCATCAAGTTCCTTCCCTCGAACCTGCTCCGGCGACATATAGGCAACGGTCCCCAGCGCACTGCCGGGACTTGTCAGATGTTCCTCGGACTCAATAGTTGCGGCACTCAGGGCAATGCTCTCCGGCTTCAGCGACACCTTGGCGAACCCGAAATCGAGAATCTTCGCCTGACCTCTATTCGTGACGAAGATGTTTGCTGGCTTGATATCCCGATGGACGATGCCCTTCGAATGTGCCGCATCCAGTCCGTCGGCAATCTGGATGCCAAAATCGAGCACCGCCTCGATCTCCATCGGCTTGCCCGCAATCCGGTGCCGGAGCGTCTGACCTTCCAGAAGTTCCATGGCGATGAAGGTTCTTCCGTCAGACTCGTCAATCTCGTAGATGGTGCAGATGTTCGGGTGGTTTAGGGAGGACGCAGCCTTAGCCTCCCGCTGAAACGGCTGAGAGCCTGTGCGTCGTTGGCGAGGTCGTCGGGCAGGAACTTCAGTGCAACGTGACGACCAAGCTTCAAATCTTCGCCTCGTAACCACACCCATTCCCCCGCCGTCGATCCTGCTGAGGATGCGGTAATGGGAAATGTCTGCCCCGCAGTTGAGAGGGAGTGGACACTGCGTAGACATGTTAGGCGGGGACGATGGGACGGTCAATGATAGCGTGGGGTTGGCAACACCTCAAAGGATAGTTGGCGTAACATCGGCATTACACTCATTGAGGGAGAGGCAGCCCTGTCCGGGTCAATGAGTGTAATTGCCTGATAACGCCAGCTGCCCTTGGCGGGGGAATGCGAATCGGCGTAAGGTCAAGAGGAATGGACACATCGTCACCTCTTCGCGATAGCCTAGACTCGAATGAGGAGGGCTACTATTTCGCGTACTCAGCAACCCTGCGCATTTTTGGCGACTTACTGAACTCGATGAGATTTCTACCGCGCTCAGGCTTCAGCCCACTCACACGCATAGGAAAGGCAACAACAACGAGGATAGCTCGTCGTTTCCTCACGACATGTGGTCTTTCACCCCACCTCTCGGGAAGTCTGAACCGCTCGGAAAACACATGACACATTGTGGGAGCTCGTTAAGCCGCATAAGCACTATCTGCTCCAACTCAAGAAAGCCGCAAACGTAGACGTATTCCTGGCCTACAGATCGGACTGCGAAACGGCGGGAATCGAAGTCCCCCACACTTCGCTAGAAATGTTCTTGCAGTTGGAAATTCCATTCGGAATTTCCATCGTGGTCGCATATTGGCGATACATCGCCATTACACTCCTGAGACGGGTCCCGGTCTTTGAGTGTAATCGCCTGTCTACAACAGCAATCGGCTCCTTGCCACCGACACCCAGCATTCGCTAAAGTTTTCGTTGACGATGCCGCCTCGATTCATTGCTCAACAGCTCTCGCACCCAACTGGGTTCGTTGGGCGAATTATGGGGCGGCTGATGAATCGGCACAACGCCAGGCTGAACGCGTTCGCCGTTCAGCAGCTCAACCTCACCTCGTCAGATCGTGTTTTGGAAATCGGGTTCGGCGGCGGCGTTACCCTCCCGGTCCTGATCAAGCGGGCCGGGTTCGTGGGCGGTGTCGACCGATCCCCAGACATGGTCAAACGAGCCAAAGCGATCTTTTCAGATGCTGTCTCTTCCGGTCGCGCAGAGTTTCGTCAAGGCAGAGTGGAGGCGCTGCCCTTCGAGGTGTCCTCCTTCGGAAAAGTATGCACAGTTAATACGGTCTATTTCTGGAGTTCGCTCGACGCCGGCTTCTCGGAGATCCATCGCGTGCTCTCGCCCGGTGGCCGTGTGGTTGTCGGATTCCTTCCCAAGGAGCGAATGGACCGCCTGGGCATGCCAATCGACATCTTCACCTCGCGAACTCCCGAGAGTGTGATCACCGCGCTGACCAGAGCAGGCTTTACCGACGTGCGCGTGGAGCGCCCTGAGCCGACCACGCCATGGAATGTTATCGTCGCGATGCGCTGAATCGGGATGTTCCGGTCACGTTGCGGTCGAAACCTGCTGCTTGTTCTAGGGGTGGCTCTACCGATGGTGTTCCTGATTGCTCGTCTTTACTACCCGCTAGCGGTCCTCGATCTGGCGGAGAACTCGTGACCACTTTCAGCGGATTGCCTATGCCGTCTCTTTTTCGAACTGAGGAGGACCGGTTGAACTTCCGAGCCAGGCTGGACCGTCACTTAGAATTAATCGTTGATTACCGTGGCAAAAAGAGAGCCCGCCGGTGGGGCGGGCTGGAGAACACATCGGGGGTTAGATCTATTCTAGAAAAAGCGCCGGCTCGATCAATACAGTATTTTCTGTAGGCGCGCTAATCGATATTGATCGATTCGACTCTAGTTGCTTATGTGCCGAGCATAATGACTTAACATGAATAAGGCTTTCCTTAAGCGGCTGGCCTTCGTCGGAAACCCAGAAATTAACCCAAATGACCCCTAAAATCGAGAGAAGTGGTTGCCGATTCACAGCTACAGAAACCGACTACGGTCCGGAAATCAAGCTGGAACTCTTTCACGACGCACCGAGCCTTAAAGCGCTGACGATTGGATTTGAAATGTTGCGCGGAGTGACCCTGGCCGAGGCCAGGAAAATCGTTGAGGCCATGAACGAACGTATCGTCGGCGTCGTCGTCACACCCAAGTGATGCGAGGGATGCAAAGCTGCAATTAATTGCACAGTACTGCGCTTCCACCACCTAGGCGTGGAGCTGCATTTAAACAAATCAATCCGTTTGACCTTCAACTGCATCAAACGCACTACCTGCAGTAGTTGTCGCAGCACAGGTTGGGCGTGAGCGACGTAACCGGAGATAACGATAGGCCAATTTTGGATGCCGAAGGCTTCCAGCGCCTCCTCGCAGCCGCTTTTATCTTGCAGTCACAAAATCTATCCAGTCGCGTAGAAACCCGTTTCGCTAGATATTCACTAGATAACTCCACTGCGCCAGTTGTCCGAACAGAACTTGGGCTTGTGGTGCCAGTCGCGCCACTCCAGAAACGAACTCCTTCCCTCAGACAGCCGTCCGGATTGTCGGCTAGGTTTAGACTGGCGCTGCAACAACCATCGAAGCCGATGCTGTGGCGCGCCTCCGAGGCCTTCGCTGTTGCGATCGTTTTCTGCCTGATGATTGTTCTGTCCATCCGGCGAGTCTCACCTTTTGGGAGTGATCCATCATTGCGTTCCGTGTTGGCGGGAAGAAGATCGACGGGCGGCGAAACTCAAGAGGTAAAGCTTGTGTCACAGCAGCAACCTCTCGCGACTTTGCGACCAAGCCAACACCGCAACCCCGGAATGACTGCCCGAGACTTCATAGTCGACTACCGACGTAGGCCTGAGCGGTCAGGGCAGCCCGCGCAGGTGGTCAAAGTCCCCCCACAACCGGGCGTTCGTTTGACGTTCGGCGTCGGCACCGACATGATCGCCGCCGATACCGTAGTCCGTTACGGCGTTCAGTCCGCCGCTGCCACCCGTCAAAGACCCTGATCGCACCCTTGCACCTCTTGGAAACCCTGCCTCTGCCGGCCGATAGATAATAGGGACCGCATTCAGAATAGAACGACGGCCTCCCGGAAAGGGCGGGAAATCAGCCATTCGTCCGACTTCACTTTGGTAACCTGATCTCCCCCCAACTCGCAAGATATTCTCGCCAACATGAACGCAGCCACCAAGCTTTCCCGCAAGATCGTCACCGCACAGAACATGGATGAAGCAAGAACCGCGGCCTACGCAAATGATCCTCAAACAGAATTGATAATTCTGGGTGTGAGCGAGAATCCAGCCGTCACCACCTGCGGATGGGCGCGGGGCTTTTTCGGGCCGCCGCTGAATCTCGATCCCACTCACTTGATGCTAGGAAAAAAGAGCGCCCTGGATCTGTGAGATTTCGATAGCGCTGGAACACTCTTCATCGTCATTTGCGGCTGAGTTCAGGCGCCTGCTCACGGGATAGCAGCGCATCAGTCCGGCATCATAAGGCTGCAAGATCTCAGAGATCGCATCGACTTTTTTCATTCCTGGGTCGAGCCAGAGATCGTAAGCCGACGGATCGAGAATGACCGGCATTCGGTCATGAATCGTCGCCGTCACTGGGTTCGGAGTCGTAGTCAGAATCGAGCAGCTTTCGATCTGCTTGCCGGATGCATCTTTCCAAACATCCCATAGTCCCGCGAACGCGAACAACTCCCCGCAATTGACTTCAAAACAATATGGCTGCTTTTCTTTTCCGGCCTTCTTCCACTCATAAAACCCGTCGGCGGGAATAACGCACCTGCGCGCCTTCAGCGAATCGCGAAATGCCGGCTTGGTTTGCAAGGTTTCCGATCTCGCGTTAATCATGCGGGCTCCGGCCGATGCGTCACTTGCCCAGGACGGAATCAAGCCCCAACGCATCAGCGACAATCTGCGGACCGGCTCCGCGGGATCCTGGCGGACGACCGGGACCGCCTGGGTCGGCGCGATGTTGTAACGCGGGGTCCACTCGTCATCACCTGAAACCGCCGCGAAATACTGCTCGATAATTTGTTTTCTTCGCGAGAGTCGATAACGCCCGCACATGAAATAAGTATCGCAGATTTCAATATATTCATTTGCCGCAGCCTTACGGCATTAACGGGATCGCGGTCGTCGCGAGTTTCTATTCCAGACGTTCTATGACTTTCGTTACCAGGATTTTGTTACTCCGGTAGGGCTGACAACACCGACGGGCCATTGCCGTCATGCCTCACTGGGCTCATTCTAGGACAGTTCATTTGTGGTAACGGGGCGAATCAGTGGCATACATTACTCGTTTTCTTTTTGAGTTGTGGCAGAGCGACGAAGCACAGGATGTGGCTGAGTACGCGGTAATGCTCGCCGTCATCCTGGCTATCGCCGTGGCCACCATCCGGGCAATCGGCGTTCAGGCGGGGAATGTCTTCGCCAGCGTCGGTAGCGCAATTCACTAATCGACATGGCTACTCGCGTAGGAACATCCATAGATCGATACGAGATCGACGCCGAACTGGGACGCGGCGCCATGGGTGTGGTCTATCGTGCGCGCGATCCGAAACTTGACCGCACGGTCGCGATAAAGACAATTTCTCTCGCCGGACTGGAAGTTGAGGCGGAGCAGGAATATCGCAAACGTTTTGTAGTTGAAGCCCAGGCCGCCGGCCGCCTTTCCCATCCCGGAATCGTCACCATGTTTGACGTCAGGGAGGAAGAGCCGGAGCCATTCCTGGTGATGGAGTACGTGAAGGGCCAATCCCTGGAAGCGCTGGTCAGCCGCGAGAATCGCACTTTGCCGCTGAGCACCACGCTCAAACTGGTGCAGGAGATTGCAGAAGCCCTGCACTATGCTCACGCTCAGGGCGTGGTGCATCGCGATATCAAACCGGCAAATATTCTGGTCGACGAAAACGGTAATGCAAAAATTGCCGACTTCGGCATCGCGAAATTGAACCAGAGCAGCATGACCATGCACGGTCAGATTTTGGGCAGCCCGGCATACATGGCGCCCGAACAGTTGAGCGAAGGCAGCGTGGATGGCCGCTCTGACCTGTTTTCTCTGGGAGTCATCTTTTATTACATGCTCACCGGCCATCGCCCTTTTCAGGGCAACAGTACGACAACTGTGTGCTTCAAATTGGTCAATCACGATCCGCTACCGGTGTCGTCATTTCAGCCCAAACTATCGCCTGAGCTCGACAGTATCGTCCTGCGGGCGATGGCAAAAGATCCGGAGCAACGTTATCAGACCGGCATGGCGATGGCCTCTGACATCGAGCGCTTGCGGGAGAGCAGCGGATTCGCAAAACGGACATCGGAATGGACAACGACCAGCCTGAAGCAGGATGCGATTCCACGGTATGTGAGCGGCTCTTCAGCCATGTCCATGCCGGTTTTGACCGCGACACAAAAATTGGCTCCGCCAAAGAAAGCCAAATGGAATCCGTTCGTAGCGTCCGCGATTTTGGCAGTCGCAATGGCAGTCGGCGCCTCCTGGGCTCTGCTTCGCACCAGGCCTGGACAAGTTCCAACCCCGGTTATGCAGACTGCAGTTTCACCACCGGTCAAGAATATCGAGATCAACGATGCCAGTGAACCGGAGATAAAAACTGTTGCCGCCCCGAAACCGCGGCGGAAAACTCCGCCAGCCAAGCCTAAAGCGCCTCCAATCGTACCCAAGGTTCAACTGGCAGCGGCTGTCATCCCAGTACCGGCGGTGGCTACTTCGGGAACCATGCGCATCGAGATCGCGCATGATTTTACCGAGGGCCATGCTTCCGTCTGGGTCGACAACAAACTGGTTTACGAACACTTACTGCACGGAGATTCGAAGCGCAAAAATGTCGTTTTTCGCAAGGTCGAAGGCTATCAGCTCGATGCAGTGAGCGTGCCCACCGGGAAACATACGGTCCGCGTGCGGATTGAGTCTCCCTCCGATTCTTATGATCAAACCTCTACCATGGCTGACGCCAACATCGGAGTGAGTGACAGCATTCTTCGTATAAGCTGCGGAAAGAAATCGGGACACATCGAGCTGAAATTGGAGTAGCAACCGAGAGGGAGGAGTGCGATTGTCTCTTTCAATTGAGGTGGCAGGCAAAACCGACGTTGGCTGCGTTCGTGTCAGCAATGAAGATAGCTTCGGCTACGATCTGGACCGGGGAATCTTCGTCGTCTGCGACGGAATGGGAGGACACGCTTCGGGAGAAGTTGCCAGCAAAATGGCGGTAGAAACTTTGCTGACCTACTTTCGTCAGAGTCCTCACGATCCCGCCTCTCGCGCCGATGAAAACGGTATCACGGCGGTTCTTTCTGATCGCGCATTAGTGCTGGAAGAAGCGATTCAGGTAGCCAACATGGTGATTTGTAAAGCAGCGGGTGAACATGAAAAACACGCCGGCATGGGATCCACGATCGTCTGTGCGTTGGTCGAGCAGGACGTTTTTTCCGTGGGCCACGTCGGAGACAGCCGGGCGTACTTAATTCGTGAAGATGGGATTCAGCAATTGACCCAGGATCATTCGCTGGTTGCGCGTCAAACGAAACTGGGCTTGATTTCCCCGGAAGATGCCAAAAAGTCAGCTCTGCAAAACGTAATTACACAGGCCCTGGGATCGGAAAACACGATTGCGCCGGATGTGGATGACCTGGTGGCTGTTTCAGACGACGTTCTGTTGCTGGCCAGCGACGGCCTGACCGGAGCGCTAAGCGATGAGGAGATTATGCGGACAGTTAATTCTGCCGCTACCTTGGGGCAAGCTTGCGAAAATCTCGTCCAGGCAGCCAAGTTAGCCGGTGGACGAGATAACATTACGTGCCTTCTCGTCCGCTTTGTCGACTCCCCCTGGTATCAAACTTATCTTCGCGGCCTGCGCTCGGGTAGGAGCCGGTAATGGCAAAATTAATTCTCAAGTTTCAGGATCGCGTCCTGCGCGACATCGTTCCAACTGGCGGTGTAATCACGATTGGCCGTCAGCCCGACAATGTTCTTTGCATCGACAATCCGGCTGTTTCCGGACATCACGCCAAAATCTATTGGGAAGCAGACGGTTACGTAGTCGAAGACATTGAAAGCTTTAACGGGACCTACGTAAATAATCGGCGCGTTGAGAAAAAAACGCTCTGTGACGGCGACGTGGTCCTCATCGGCAAACACACTATCCATTTTAGCGTCGACGTAAACGAGACTATCCCCTCATCATGGTCCAAAATCGACGACCGTGCTGTGCAGTGGCTGCACCTGGTGGAAGAGAGTCAGCCTCCGCAGCTTGATCACACCATGGTGTTGGATACAAAAAGAGTTCGAGAAATGCTCGGCAAAAAAGGTTTGCAAGTTGCCACACCGGCCGCCGTCCAGACCCTGGGCCTCCACGCGACAAGGCCTGTTCGCACCCGGGAACGAAAAATAGGCACGCTAACCATACTCGGAGGACGTGCGGATCGGGAACGTTATCTGCTTTTAAGCAAGCTCACTGTGATTGGGAAATCCCAAATGGCCACCATTCGCCTGAAACGCTGGTTCGCTCCCAGAACCGCCGCATCGATCCATCAACGCGAGGATGGCTATTTCGTGGCCGCCGCTGGACGAAAAACAAAGATAAAAATAAACGGCGTTGAAATGAAAGAAGCGCAGCAGGAAATGAAGCCTGGCGACGTGATTGAAGTAGCGGGCATCACCGCCATGTTTGACTTCACCACCGAATAATCCGGTGCGACACACCGCAGACTCGCGCGACATCCACGCAACTCCTTGAATCTCTCGAAATAAAAAATCCCGGTCTTCGCCATATGAAGGCCGGGAATCGCTCTGGCGTTCTTCAAAGAGACTGCTGCTGTCGCCGTCGGGATTCTTCTCTCCCTTCAGCAGAACCGGTCAGGAACGGAGCTGATGAGAACCGCTTTGGCGACCCGGCCCTTGCCGTGGCGAGCCACATAGCGTGTCACCTCGCCGCCGCCGGTGGAGTGGCCGATGTTAGCGGGGGACAACTCGCACCTACGGTCATTCATCTCACGGTCGTTCATAAGAAGGAGTCAATGATGATTGACGAACGTTATCCCACGCGGCAATCGGAAGAGCAGCCGCCATCGACCGAGAAGCAGAATAATCCGTTCAGTGAACAAGAGAAACATGGGGACGAGGCTCAACGTCGTGCCCCAGGTAGTGAGCAGGAATACCAGGGCGACCTGCAAGACGACCGGCGCAGCCCCGGAGTGGAAGAAGAAGGTGCAAGCCCTGACCAGGATTTAGCTTAGGTCTCTTGTGCCAGAGCTTCATCGTGCCTGGACCGATATGTCGAAAGCCCCGGATATCATCGTGATCGGTGCAGGAGCGTCGGGGTTAGCCGCTGCCGCTGAACTCAGCTGCGCCGGTTTGTCGGTCCTCGTTCTCGAGGCGCGCGACCGGATCGGTGGACGGATGTTCACCCAGCTCGACCCCAATTGTCAGGTTCCTATCGAGCTTGGCGCAGAATTCATTCACGGGCTGCCAGATGAAATATGGAAGCCGCTTCAGAAGCACAGCGTCAGAGTGACCGAAGTGGTCGGCGATCAATGGTGCCGCCGAGGAGGCGGATTGTCGGAGTGTGATTTCTTCTCCCAGGTCGAGGACATCCTGGAACGGATGAAGCTGCGCTCCACCGACGAATCCTTTCAGAGTTTCCTGGACCGTTGTTGCCGGGGATCAAGCAGTTCCAAAGCCAAAAAAGACGCTCTGGCTTACGTTACCGGATTCAATGCCGCAGACCCGAATCTCGTCGGAGTCAATTGGCTGGTGCACGAGATGCAGGCGGACGAGAAGATTCAGGGAGATCGCGCTTTTCGCGCGCACGATGGATACCAGGCATTGATAACCATCTTCAGTAGCGAGCTATCCCAGGCAGGAGTTCATATTCAAACCGAGACCGTCGTGGATTCAATAACCTGGAAACGCGGCCATGTTGAAACTGCCGTCCACGGATCGCGAGGAAGAGCCAATTTTGTCAGCAGCCGAATTCTTATCACCCTCCCGCTGGCTTTGCTCCAGGCCTTCGTGAGAAACCCCGATCAAAACGAGAGCGGGATTGTTCGCTTCACGCCTTCCCTGCCCAGCAAAAAGTTGGATGCTCTCAGCAAGTTGGAAATGGGCAAAGTCATGCGTGTGACCTTTCGATTCAGGGAACAGTTCTGGGACAACATTGCCGGTTCCACCAAGGATCACAAGACCCTCTCGAAAATGAGCTTTCTATTCTCTGACGATGAATGGTTTCCGACCTGGTGGACCGCGATGCCTGAGCGATCGCCGGTCATCACTGGTTGGGCTCCGTTCCACTGTGCCGAGCGGCTATCCGGCAAAAGCCGTAATTTTGTTGTGGAGCGCGGTCTGCGAACTCTTAGCAAGCTGCTCAGGGTCCAGGTTCGGCATCTGGAAAAACTGTTGGAGGCTGCCTATTTTCACGACTGGCAAAACGACCCGTTCTCGCGTGGAGCTTACAGCTATGGCGGAGTCGGAGCGGACGGGGCACACAAGTCTCTAGGGACTCCGGTCGAGAACACATTATTTTTTGCCGGCGAAGCCACTGACGTGTCCGGTCACAACGGCACCGTCCATGGAGCGATTGCCAGCGGACATCGCGCTGCGCGAGAAATCTTGCTTAGCTTCAGGCGGGATTCCTAAGATTTTGCAAGAATGATGGAGGCTGGGCTTCCCCTCCCGTCCTGCTTGATCTTCTTCAGTCGCTAGAAAAAAGTGCGCTGAAACGCTTCGTGGCGCTGGCGCGCTGCCTGCAAAAGGTTCGCGAATTGCGGTTCTTTCCGTAAGCTGTTCAGCAGCGGGTCCGCAATAAAATAGGGATAGGCGAAAAATCCGCTGGCAATGCTGCGCTCCAGAACTCGAAGAGCTGACGGCTTATCCCCCAACACGGCATAGGCTTGAGCCAGCTTGTAGCTGGCTTCCGGATCACCCACACCGCGATCTTGAATCTTTCTTTCCGTCTCCCGCAATATTTCCACTCCTCTGGCATATTCACGTCTGGTGCCGTCGCTGAGAGCTTTACCGATTTGCGCCTGGAAAAGCGAAGGTTCAAGTTCGAAGGCACGATCGAAATCCAGGGTTGCTTCCTGAAAATCGCTCTTGTAGTACTCGCCAAAGCCACGATAGAAAACATTAAAAGCGGCGCTGCTGTCTTTGGGAATGCTTTCCAGAAATTTGTCGTACTGTCCCAGGTAAAGATAGCCATTCAGCGCTGACGTATTAAGTTTGACGCCGGGGTCTAGAGTGCGTGCTTTCTCACATTCAGCAATGGATTGCTCGATCATGCCGGCGAATCGATAGGCATAGCCCAGTTCCCAATGGGCGTCGGCATGATTCGGGTTGGTTCGCAAAGCATCCCGCAACAGAGGTACTGCCTGTTCGACCCTGCCTGTGTCAGTCAGCAGATTGGCCATATAAATCTGGGTCTCGATTTGCTTCGGCTGAAGCGAGAGCGCTTTTTCAAAAGCAGCTTGCGCCTTGTGATAGCGGTCCCGCCCACCGAGTTGGAAAGAAGCGGTTGCATTGTACGATCGACCAAGATGAGCCCAGGTCAGCGCGTAGTTGGGATCAATCTGCGTGGAAGCCTCCAGCATCTTTATCGCCGATACAAACTCACCTCGTGCATAAAGGTCAACCCCCCGCAAATAGTATTCGTACGCAGCGGGATTAACCGTGGCGTCGGGCCGCAGATGCTCAGCCTCGGATGCCGTCAAGTTCAGCTCCAATCCTTTTACGATTTCCTGCGCCACCGTGTCCTGAACACTTCGCAGCCTGTCATATTTCAGATCGAAGGCATCTCTCCAGAGAATCTCCTGGGTCTTCACGTCGATAAGTTGAGATGTAACCCGCAAATCGTCGCCCTCGCGTATGAAAGTGCTGGCCAATAACGTGTCGACGTTGAGTTCAGCTGCGACCCGGCCGACATCGATCCCCTGATCGCGGTATTTCTGGATGGTGGAAGAAGGCCGGACCGTCAAGGTCCTCACGTAACCTAGTTTCGTGATAACCGCATCGGCCAGTGAGAATCCGAGAAAATCGTTGTTAGGATCGTGGTTCAAATTCTGAAAGGGGAGAATGGCCAGCCGTCGTATTTCGCTGGCGCCTTTATTTTGAAGAGGCTGATGCCGATTTACGAAGTAAATAAGGAAGGCAATTACAACTGCTACTGGAAGTACGATGCGGATTACTCGCGAAGCAAGCGGCTTGCTCTCCGAAGGCGTGATGACCTCAGGTGGCTCGCCAGTCCCGCCACCTGCGGAAATCCTGGGTTCAGTTATTTCTGGGACCTGAACGGTCGGCTCAGAAATTTCAATCAAACTCGCTGCCTTGGTCTCAGTCTGAGAACTCTCGCTGATTTCATGGACCGGCATCAGGAATCGATAGCCACGCTTTGGAACCGTCCCAATGAACTTTTGCCCGTTTGGCGTATCCCCAAGTGCCTTGCGCAGCGCCGAAATATTGACTGACAGATTGGCCTCTTCCACAAAACTGTTGGGCCAAACTCTCTTGATCAGATCATCCTTGTCCAGCAGTCGTCCCTTACTTCGTATCAGGACACATAGAATTTGAAACGCCTTCGGAGTGAGCGGAACTGGCTTGCCATCGCACAGCAACAACTGTTCGGCTGGGTCCAGGCGAAACTTGTCGAATTCGTATAAGACCTGCGCTGTCAACCCCATAGCGTCTTTGGAAATAATTTGGAGAATTTTTGCGAATTTTTTCCGCCCCCTTAAAGACCCCAGCGGACACCCCGGCTAATTTGACGTACGGCGGGCAAACATTCCTTCGTGGGATGGTCGGATTTTAGTGCAATCGTCCGGCGCGAGCAAGAAGTTCTCACAGGCTCGTCTCGCTATCGGAAGCAACAGTTGGCAACGAAGGTTGAAACCGGGGTGATACCCATTCTGTTACGTCCGAGACAATCGCAGCCCGCTCCAGTGCTATTGCGAGAAAAGGAAAGCTCCACGGGGAAGGAACAAAACTAAAACCAGGAAAAGGAAAAACATTAAAATGAAGAAAAGAAGTCTCTCGGTTGTAATCGGTCTCGCGCTCAGTCTGGCGAGTCTCACAGCATCGGCCCAGAACACCAGCTTCGAACTGGTGCGTTCAGCGGCGGCGGCAGGGGCGCACTGCTTGTCGAACGCCAGCGGCCACGTCACCGTCAATTCGCTTGGCAATGTTGAAGTTATGCATGTGGAAGTAGCCGGGCTTCCACCGAAGGCAGAATTTGATGCCTTCGTGATCCAACTGCCCAATGCCCCTTTCGGCCTGTCGTGGTACCAGGGCGATCTCACGACCGACGAAAACGGTAAGGGCGTTGCCGATTTCATTGGGCGCTTCAGTATTGAAACATTCATTGTGGCGCCGGGAACCGGTCCCGCTCCGGTTGTGCACCAACAACCCATCTTCGACGAAGACCAGAACCCACCCACCGGACCGATCCACACCTATCACGTCGGATTGTGGTTTGGTTCGCCAGAGACGGCCGCGGCGGCCGGATGCCCCAACACCGTAACTCCATTCAACGGCGAACATAACGCCGGCATACAGGCCATGAGCACGCGCCACTTTGGCAACACCCACGGCCCGTTGAGATCCATCACCAAGTAGTTTTACCATTCACAGTCATGGCAAAACCCTCGCCCCGATTCAACTCGGGGCTTTTTTTTGACAAACAGGAAGTGAGCCACGCCATTGGAGTTGAAGTCGTGGCTACGCAAACCGTCGACGTAAGCTGCTCCTACCTGGCGAAGGGCAACCGCTACGAATACACCAATGCTGATCCACCAGCCCGGGTGGATTGAATCCCCCGAATCGTGAACACACTAAAATGTGTACTTTAACGCAAACTCAATCTGACGATTGTCCGTTGCAGTGTTGGTGATGCTGGCGCCGCCCGGCACATCGACGGCGATGGCTGAACCTCCACCAGGCAAGCCGAAGTTAGGGTGGTTGAAAAGGTTAAAGATTTCAGCTCGAAACTCTATCTGCTGCGATTCTCGGATCTTGAAATTTTTCTGCAGCACAAAATCGAAGTCAACCAGATCAGGTCCCCGAATGTTTCCGATGCGGGAATTTCCAAAGCTGTGTGCCGATTGCTGTCCAGGGGCTAAGGCGGGCACCGCAAAGGCAGCCTGGTTGTACCAGCAGTCCAGAGTTTGATGGCCGGGGTTGGTGCAGCCGAAATCCGTTCCTTGCGAACCAGTATTAAAAGAGAAGTCATTGGGATTGGCAATCTGGTCGGGCCGGTAGCTGAAACTTCCGGTATTGCTGAGATCGGAAGATAGGACTCCAGTGACCGCCTCGCCGCTTTGCACCGAGGTGATCCCGGCCACTTGCCATCCTCCGAAGATCCCTTCAGGAATGCCCTTCATGTCGCCCATGAACTTTCTCCCGTGACCGAACGGAAGTTCATACAGATAGCTGAGCGTAAACCGGTGCCGTAGATCCGGGACAACCGGGCCGTGCTCGAGGTCGGCGCGATACGAGTTTTGAATGAATCCTCCGACGTTTCCATCCGCGTTCCCCAGGTTCTTGGCAAATGTGTAGGCCGCCAGAAAGTTAAAGCCATTTGAGAAACGTTTATTCAAAGAGGCCTGGAACGAGTTGTAAAACATCTGCAGTTGCGGAAAGTCGAGGGGTAACACGGCAGTCATGTTCGGCTGCTGGTTAAAGTAACGGCGGCCAAAGTTAGGAATGCAGTTGTTCGGGTCAGGACCGCAGAAGTTCGTGTCCAGATTCTGGAATGGCTGGTTGAGATCGCTGGCTTCGTGATTCCACAAATGATAGGCCCGGGTGCCGACGTATCCGATCTGAGCCAGAAAATTGTCTCCGAACTGGTGCTGCACAGTCAGATTCCATTCCATGATCCGGGGAATTGTGCGCTTGGGTCCCGTGGTCTTCACCGGTCCACTGATATTGATCGCGTCTCCCACCGGCAGCGCGGCCGGAAATCCAGTCGAGATCAGCTGCGCATTCGTCGGCACTGTGCCGGAGTTGAAGTTATTTGCCAAAAAACTCAGTTGTGGGGGATTCAAACCGAGATCGTCGAAGACGTTCGCTTCCGCTGCATAAAAAACGCCGAAGGCGCTGCGCACAACAGTGTTTCGCTGCACCGACCAGGAAAACCCAATGCGAGGCGCCCAATCGTTCTTATCAAATTCCACGCCTCCATGCGAGACAGCATTCGGGCCGTAAGAGGTAACCACGATGGCACGATTGAGATCGAAGTTGCCGACACGTCCGTTGGCTGGCGAAGTAATGTTGTAACGAATGCCCAGGTTGACAGTCAGATTCGGGCGGACCCTGATGTCATCCTGCACGAATCCGCCGAAATCCCAGTAGCGTGTGGGATAAAGACCTGCAAGAAAATCCTGTTCATTAGCATCTGGAATTCCGAGCAGCAGGTCGGCCAGACCGTTGCCGCCGTTTGCGGTGCTGAGGTCGTTGGTGTAAACGCCGCCGAAGTCGAAAAATCCGCGGGGCGCTGTGACCTGATAGAAATTCCGCTGCTGGCGGCGGAAATCAGCGCCGAATTTGAGAGAGTGCTTGCCACGGATCCAGGTCACCGTGTCCGCAACCTGAACGATATTTTCGAAGGCGTGCTCCGGAAGAAATTCAGAGTCCCCCAGAGGCGTGAAGCCGGCAATATCGATATTGGTCAATCCTGTTGAGTTGGGATCGGTGCTCCGGTTTGCATTCGGTATTCCCAGCTGATCCGAGGAGAGCGATGATCCGAAATTAAATGGCAGGGCGTTGATGGCATAGCGGAAGTACCCACCATGAAGATCGTTCAGCAGCTGCGGAGAAAAAGTATGAGTGTAGCCCAATCCGAAATGTTGTGCCCGCGAATTGCTCACGCTGGGACAGCAATCGGAGCCGCCCCACAAGGGACCGAGCGGTCCGGGACGCTGACTGCGCACGTCTCCGAAACTGTACGATGCGAAAAGTTGATCGGCTTCGCCAAGCCGGTGATCAACTCTGACATCGAATGAATCCTGATTGTTCACGTGGTTCTGATTCGCCAGATAGTTGTTGGTGAGCCCAGGCAAGTTGGCTTTGGGATAGAAATTCGCGACGTTCTGTCCGATTGCATTGATAGAACCAGCCGGAAGTACGTTGATCTGGCCCCCGCTTGAAATGGGGTTACGCAACGACACCGTCCCCCCGTCGGCGCAAGTGTAATCATGAGTGCTGAAGGGATCGAAAATTGTCCCCGTGTCAAAGGTATCGGCCGCGGACGGGGTGGCACACGGAGAAAATGTTTCGCCAGTCAACCGGCCGGTGAAATCCCCCGTCCGTTCTATGTCTGTAGGCACAGTAGAAATAAACGGATTGCTTTCGCGCAGCCGGGATCCCTGGTAGTCGCCAAAGATGAAAGTGCGATTCTTCTTGATAGGGCCGCCCACAAATGCGCCAAACTGATTCCGCTTGAAGGGTTGTTGACCCTGGTTGAAATAATTGACGGCATCCAGCTTGTCGTTACGAATAAATTCATACACGCCACCGTGAATCTGGTTGGTGCCGGATTTGAGCACGACGTTCACCGCGGCCCCGCCACGTCCGAATTCAGCGCTCATTGAATTTTCTTCCGTGCGAAATTCCTGGATGGCGTCCGGCGGCGGCAGCACCACGACCCCTCCCAGTCCAAATTCGTTGTTGTCCACGCCGTTTAACAGAAAGTTATTATTGGAAACACGAAGGCCATTGACCGAGATGGCTTCATCAGCCCGCTCGTTTTCAAATACACCGCCGGCAACGTTGGTACCCGTCTGGCCCGCGTTTGCACCCGGCCCCAGGTAGGCGAGCTGTATGAAGTTTCTTCCGTTCAAAGGAAGCTCGGAGATGCGGCGTTCAGTTTCAATCGTCCCCAACGATGACGCTTCAGTCTGTAAGAGAGGAGCTGCCGTCGTTACTTGCACCGATTCAGTCGCCGATCCAATCTGCAAAGCGATATCGACCCGCGCGGTCTGGTTCACACCGACGTCAACGCTTGCTTGCACCGCTTTTTGAAATCCCGGTTTTTCAACCGTCACCGAATAACGTCCGATGCGCAGAAGATTTGCTGTGTATTGACCGTTCTCGTCCGTGGTCAGGCTTATGGGTTGATTTGCATCGAGATTCGTTACCGTAACTTGTGCGGCCGAAACCCGCGCCCCTGCTGGGTCCGTAACCAACCCTATGATGCTGCCGCGGTCAACTTGCGCGAGTACCATGTTGGTGTCGATCAGGAAAAAACCGGAAAGTAACAGAGGAAATACTAACGACCACAGCAGGCTGCGGCGCATAGGGCCTCCTGAATATCTGCACGGTTCGAAGAATTCTTCCCGTGGTGCGCAACTGTTACATCACCTTATCCGGCCTGTCAAGACTATGTCGAGAGTAACCCTGATCAGATCAGGCTAATTAAAAAATCCGTTTTGATGAGATTTTTAGCGGCGAGCCGTCGAGTTAAGGCTGCGTCGCGAGACTTTTTTGCAGCGATCTCTTCCAATTTTATCCGCGCAGATGGGAGGCGCTTGCTATTGACTGGTTCGACGAATCTAAATCTTTGAGCTATGGTATTGCCGTAGATCGGACTGTCAGGTAGGAGAATCTCAGCATGCGGAATTTGTTAATCGCGCTTTTCTGTTCGCTGTGTCTCGCTCTTACATCCGCGCAGGCACAGCAAACCCGTCTTGAAGACCTGCACAATAAAACCATTCTGGTATTTACCCCTCATCCTGATGACGACGTGTTCGGCGCCGGTGGCACCATTGCCTTGCTGAATCACAATCACAACAAGGTGTTGATCGTTGTTTACACCAACGACGACAAGGGTTCGTACGATCCCGACATGACTTCGCAGCGTCTCGCCCGCATTCGCCGTGCCGAGCAGGAAGTATCGGAAGGCCTGCTGGGCACTCCCAAAGAAAACATCATGTGGATGGGTTACGACGACGGCATGCTCGAATACGCTCCGCAGCCCAAGCTTACCGAAGAAGCAACCGCCATCATTCGCCGGATTCGTCCTGACGTTTTACTGAGCGTTGATCCCGGCGAATGGTACGAGCGCTGGCACAAGACCGATCATCGGATGGCCGCTTTCAACACCATCGACGCGGTACGCGCTGCGGAATTCTGGTTGTATTTTCCCAATCAGCGTTTACAACAAGGGTTGGAGCCTTACAAAGTTCCTGAAATGTATTTCTTCTACCCTTCGCCGCAGGAAGCAAATTATTTCGTCAACATCGAAGGCGTGGCAGAACTAAAGTTTGAATCGGCCGCGAAGCAGGTAAGTCAGTTCGAACCGGCGGTCAACAAGTACCGGCCCGATTGGACTCCAGAGGATCTGCAAAAAGCCAAGGATGAGATGCGCAAAGAACAACCTAAAAAAGACGGGCATTACGTGGAAGCATTTCGTCATGCCACGGAATTCAACAATTACTGATCACAATATTCAGGAGATGAAATATGTCGAACCTCGCACTGCTCGGCGGCAAGAAATCCAAAAGCAAACCCTTCCCAACCTGGCCGCAGTTCGACGACACCGAGCGGCGTGGTTTGAATGAAGTTCTGGAGAGTGGCGTCTGGTGGCGCACTCCCGGCACCAAGACGCTGGAATTTGAAGGCGCATTTGCGCGCTTCCACGGCGCCCGTCACGGCGTTGCGGTCACCAACGGAACCGCTGCTCTTGAAGTGGCCATGGCGGCGCTTCGACTGCAACCCGGCGATGAAGTGATCGTGCCTGATTTCACTTTCGTCGCCACCGCCAGTGCGGTGCTGTTTGCCAATGCCCTGCCCGTCCTGGTTGACGTTCTGCCTGATACTTACTGCCTCGATCCAGAACTCACCGAGGCTGCCATCACTCCGCACACCAAGGCGATCATCGCCGTTCACATGGGCGGCCACCCGGCCGACCTGGATGCTCTGAAAGCTCTCGCCGATCGCAAAGGAATCGCGTTGGTCGAGGACTGCGCTCATGCCCACGCCAGCGAATGGCGGGGAAAGCGCGTAGGCACTGTCGGCATCGGCGGTACGTTTAGTTTTCAGGCCAGCAAACTGATGACGGCCGGCGAAGGCGGCATTGTCATCTCCAACGATGACGGGTTCGAGCGCGAGGTTCGTTCCGTTCACGACTGCGGACGCCTTCCGGGAGAATGGTTCTACAGCCATTTCAATTACGGATCGAATTATCGTCTCAGCGAATGGCAGGGTGTGATCCTCACCGCGCAACTCGCACGTCTGGATGAGCAAACCCGCAAGCGACATAAGAATGCTCGCTGGCTGGATCGCGAACTAAGCCAGATTCCCGGCATCACGCCGCAGAAACTGGACGAGCGCTGCACTCGCAACGGCCAGTATGCGTACATCTTTCACGTCGACGCCAAACAGTTCGCCGGCATCTCCACCGAAACCTTTATCGCGGCTATGAATGCGGAAGGAATTCCGAATCAAGCCAGCTACCCGCCGGTTCACGATCTGGATATGTTTCGTAACGGCGAGTATCGCAAGCGGCTCAGCGGGCCCCAGGCTACCGCCGAACATGCATTCTTAAAGCAGTCGTTCCCGCACACGCAAAGCGCCGCTTGGGAAGCGGTTTGGATTCCGCAGCCGGCGTTGCTGGGAGACGAAACTGACATGAACGAGATCGTTGCCGCGATCCGGAAAATTCAGGCAAACGCAAAAGAACTTGCTGCTCATGACACCCCCGCCGCAGTGCCGGCTCGGGGTTGAACGCCGGCAAACCAGTTATGGTGGAGCAAATCAGTTATCGGGGATGGAACAATGTGTATCGCATCTCGAATGCTACGGTAGAACTTCTTGTTCTGGCTGATGTCGGCCCCCGTGTTATCTCGTACCGTTTCGTAGGTGGCGAAAATATCCTTCACGAGGTTCCAGAGGACACTGGCCTTACCGGTGGCAGCGAGTTCAGGTTATACGGTGGCCACCGTCTCTGGATATCGCCAGAAGTCGACCGCACCTACTATCCCGACAATTCCCCGGTGGCAGTTTCTCAAGATGACAGCCTGGTTCGTTTCATCCCTCCTCCTGAAACCGCTTCTCCGGGTAGCAATCTTCAGAAAGAACTCAAGATCACGTTGGATGAGAACGGGACGCGGGCGAAGATCGAGCATGTCGTCACAAACCGGGATAGCCGCCCCACCGACCTGGCACCATGGGCTCCCACCATGATGAGAGCTGGTGGCCGCGCAATACTTCCTCTACCGCCGCGCGCGGCGATGGACCAAGATCACTTTCAGTCGGTGGCACCATTGACTCTGTGGTCATTCACCGATTTCGCAGACTCACGATGGACACTGGGCACCGATTTCATACAACTGCGCCAGCAACAAAAGCCTACGGGGCGCTTTCGGGAACAAATGACCGGCATCTACAATCCCGCCGGTTGGGGCGCGTACTTTTCCCTCGGAACATTGTTTGTGAAAACCGCGCCTGTAATTACCGGCGCCGCTTATCCCGACTACGGATGCAATTTCGAGGTGTTCACAAATCCGGACTTCCTCGAGCTCGAAACCCTTGGACCAATCGTCCGGCTGCAACCCGGCGAAAGCACTCGCCACACTGAAAGCTGGACGCTCTTTCGAGGCGTACCCGAAGGCGATGACGATGCCTGGGTCCGCAACCAGATAAGTCATCTTGCTTCCGGATTGTGAAGCTCTTGATCGTCTGTCCGCAATCGCAGATTGTGAATTTGTGCCTGGGCATACTTTTTGAGTTGCGATAACCCGGTTGTCTGACACGGAGGAAAGAACATGTTGAATCATGCTTCGCGCAGTCCTCGCAGGCGGTTACTTGTGTGCTCGCTGGTGGCGCTGGTGTTCGGATTGACTATTCGCTCCCATAGTCAGGAACAGCGGCATGTGCCCGACCACGTTCCGCCCAAGCGCTCGTCGCAGATACAAGACGGCTTCGGTATCAACTCCGACATGCCTCGCGATCCGTATCTGCCCTGGAACCGCTGGTGGTGGACGAGGATGTTCGACGCTGGATTCAAATGGATTCGCATCGGGCAGTACGAAAACAGTTCGGACTACACCAGCTGGGATTGGGTTGAACAGAAACGCGGCGTGATGGCAACCGTGCCCGAGCTTGACGACTACGTAGATTCATTGGTCGACAACGGAGTGAATATCCAGGTGCAACTCATGTACGGGAATGTGATGTACACATCGCCTTCGGGAAAGTTACCCGATGTCGGCACCCCCGAACCTGGCTCGTTTCATAACGACGATCGCAGCCTGTACTCCGTCTTCTGGCCGCCCACCACGCCGGAGCAGACTGCCGGTTTCAATCGTTACGTTGCCTGGATGGTGAATCGCTTCCACGACCGCATCCACTACTGGGCATTGTGGAATGAGCAGGACATCGGCTACTGGAATCCATGGGGCAATCCTGAACAATATGGAAAGCTCCTGGCGTCTTTCGTCCCCACAGTGCACCAGGCTGATCCAGGCGCCAAAGTAATTTACGGCGGACAGGCTGACCCATCGCGCGACTTTACGCAGAAGGCGCTGGATACCTGCAAGTGTGCCGCGGGCATCGACGTCTACGCGTATCACACTTATCCCGGTTACGGACAGAATCTGAATCCCGAAGCCATGGACTACGGCGCTTATCTCACCGAATCGCCGCGCGCACTGCGTGACCTGGTCACGCATTACCCCGAGATAAAATCCGGCATTCCATTCTTCGATGACGAATTCAATTCAATTCCTTCCTGGATCGGTTCGGATGAGTCGGTGCAGGCCAAATACGTTCCCAGAGGACTGATCTACAACCATGCTGCAGGAGTGAAGACCTTCGTCTGGCTGTTGGCTGCGGGGGCGGACGGAAACGAGTATGACGACTTCGGCATCATCCACGGAATTACAAATCACTCCACTGATTTCACGCCGCGGCCCGTCTTCCTTGCATTGCAAAACACGAATGCGCTGTTCGCAGATACCAGATTCGACTCATCCATCGAAATCTCTGGCGCCGACTTGCCCGCGTTGCGGCGGCAAACCGGATTTCCTTTCATGTCGTATGGTTTTCGTTCGAGCAAAGGCAAAGCCGTCGTCGCTTACTGGCTGGCCGCGCACAGCCTTCCCGGCAATTCCTTTCCCCCTCTGTTCACAACCTTGTCGTTGAAAAATACGGGTATCACCCATCCCGTGTTGGTTGATCTCGTCAGCGGAGAAATCAAACCGGTTTCGTGGAAGAAGGGCACAACCGACACGCTCGAAGCTCTGCCTCTGAAAGACAGCATCATGGTAGTCACCGACGAAAACTATTTTGATTGGCCAGTCCTTCCGGAAGCTCCCAGTTCGCTCAATGTCAGTTCAGTTGCCGGCACCATGAAGTTGACCTGGCAGGGACACGGCGGAAATCCGAGCGGCATCATCATCGAGCGTCGGACTGACGACGGGAAAGATTCGCGAGGTCCGTGGAAGAGATTAGCGACCTTGCCGCAGGGCGCTCAGGAATACAGCGATCCGGGTAAGAACGGGCAGCACGTGTCTTATCGAGTTCGCGCCGTCAACGGGGATGGAGAATCCGCATATTCCAATATCGTTCGGATGACTTCTTCAACAAAATGAAAAGCGGCCAGTTTGCCCCTACGCCTCCTGGTACAGCTCTGTCACTACGGTTTCGGAAATTAGTCTTCCGGCGCCGAGGGCTGCCGCTTCGCCGCCCAACTTTGAGATCTTGAGTTGCACTTCATTTGCAGATTTTTCCAGCGCGCGTTGTCTGATTATCCGCTTCAGGGGTTCGAGGAATAGTTCAGGCGCGGACCGGA
Organism: Terriglobia bacterium; assembly: GCA_963733545.1. Taxonomy (GTDB): domain Bacteria; phylum Acidobacteriota; class Terriglobia; order Terriglobales; family Acidobacteriaceae; genus JAIQFF01. The sequence continues at coordinate 553,384 of CAVTDQ010000005.1, read as the reverse complement.
AGAGCGCGCCCCCGAAAATGAGCACGTGCGGGTTCAGTAGATTGACCACATCCGCCAGAGCCACCGCAATGTGACTAATCGCCTCGTGCATCACGCGAAACGACAGGCTGTCATTTTGCATAGCCGCTTGTCCGATGATCTCGATGCTGATCCGATTGAGATCTCCACCGCTTAACTCCCGCACCTGCGAATCGACCCCTTTTTCGATGGCGCTTCTGACCGATTGAATAATCGCTCCGCACGAAGCCAGTGTCTCCAGGCATCCGTAATTGCCGCAGCAACACAAGGGGCCGTCTTCATCGACCGTCATGTGGCCAAATTCGCCTGCGCTTCCGCCGGCGCCGCGGTAAATTTTTCCATCGAGAAAAATCGCAGCTCCTATGCCCATCCCCGCATCCACGTAGATAAAATCGTCCAGACCGGTTCCCTGTCCGAAGTATTTTTCCGCGGTCGCGATTGCCCGCACGCTGTCCTCAAGAAGGCAAGGCACCCCGAACTCCCGTTGCATGATTTCTCTCAGTGGAACGTTCTTCCATTCCGCCATCTGGCCCGGGCGAGGATAGGACAACACCAGCCCTTTACTCACATCGATCACGCCGGAGTGTGCAATTCCAATTCCTCGAAAGGCGCTTGGCGGGATTCGCGAATCATCGATCGCCTTGTGAATCGCCTGCAGAGTTCGGGACAATACCAGGTCGCGGCCATCCGCTATTCCAGTTTCTGACTCTCGTTTGAAAATCAAAGTTCCCCGAATGTCCGTGACTACGACTCGGGTATAGAACGAGCCCAGATCTACCCCAACCAGAAATCCAGCATCATCGCGGACAGCGAGGGAAACAGGTTTTCTGCCGAGCCCGCTCGAGTTGTGCCCTGACTCTACAACCAGGCCTTTGTCGATCAGTCGCTGAACGATCGCCGTGATCGAGGCCGCGCTTAATCCAGTTCGCTTTGCCAACTCGATTCGTGAAACGTTCCGCCTAGCGTGAATAAGCTGCAACACATTCAATTCTTTGCTGACTGATTTTGTTCGCAATCCGTTCTCGGAACCATTTTTCAACCTGGTTGCGTCCGCATGCGGAGTTTTCATTGTCCTCCTCCCAAAATACTTCTTGACACGAATGAATTAATTAGCGTATTTAATGGGCGTATTACCTCATATTAATTTATTTATAAATTAATACAAGAGGTTTTGCCCTCGAAGACCACTTTTAGCCAATCGACTTACAGTGCACAGGGAGGACGTCGATGAGCACAGCCGAAAGCAAACATCTCATTACCTGGGCATCGTTCTGGGTTTTGAGCACCGCACTCGGAGTTCTCGCCTGCACCGGCACATTGGCCTTCGCGGGGGCGGCCCCCGGAATCACCGTCGTTGGCAATCAGTTGTTAACCACCACTGCCGGAACACTCGGGGTCCAAAGTGTGGGGGCCAACGTTCCCGTGGTTCTGCGTGGAATAAACCTCTCCGGTTCCGAATACGCGTGTGATTCGCAGAATTCTTTTTTTGACGATCCCCCGGGCAATCAAAACACGATCAACGGCATGTTGGCATGGCACGCAAATGTCATCCGCTTGCCGTTGAACGAGGATTGCTGGATCGGAACCAAAGCCGGACTCAACCCGACCTATAGCGGGGTTAACTACCAGAATGCGATGAAGACCTTCGTGAATCTGGCGAATGCCTCAGGCTTCATCGTCGAGGTAGATCTCCACTTCGGCTCCGGCACCGCCAGCCTGGCGAAGACCGACGCCTACCCGGGACTCGACGTGACCTACGCACCTACATTTTGGCAGTCGGTAGCGAACACATTCAAAACCAATGCCTCGGTAATCTTCAACCTGATCAACGAACCCTACATCACCTCCTGGCCGTGTTATCGCGACGGAGGCTGCACGACGCCGACCGTGAAAAAAGTCGGCACCTGGACGGTCGTTGGCACCCAATCCATCGTGAACACGATTCGCAACACCGGCGCCACCAATCCGATTATCGTCGCCGGACTGGATTACTCGAACCAGCTCAACAACTGGTTGACCTACATTCCCACCGACTCTTCTCACAAGATTATCGCCGGCGTGCACGTGTATTTCGACGGCCTCGACTGCGAAACCGCCTCGTGCTGGAGCAGCGTGTTCGCGCCTATTCAGGCCGCCGGGCATCCGGTCATTGTCGATGAGATGGGATTTCAGGGTTCATGCACATCCACAAAGATTAATCAGTTAATGAACTGGGCTGACGCTCAAACGCCGGAAATCGGCTATTGGGCCTGGTCATGGAATCCTTTCGGCTGCACTTCCGGACCCTCGCTGATAAAAAGTGACGCTTTCGATCCGACTAGCACTTATGGTTCGGGATTCCAGTCTCACCTGCTCTCGGTTCAGTAAAGTCCAAGCCATCCCTGGCGAGATCAGACGATTCTCATCATTATTATTGTTTGCCTGTCTTGCCGAGCCGTGCGAAAGTAGTCGCTTAAATTGATTGTCATCCTGAGTGAGCGTCTTTTGCGAAGCGAAGGATCTGGGCGAGCCGCGCGATGTGTCGCCTTCCTGGCGACACCATAGTCGCGCGTTTGGCTCGCTTCCTTTTCGAATTGAGTCACTACCCGTAGGATCTTTAGCTACTCCATCTTAAAGGGGTCTCTGAATGCAAAGGTTGAACGCCAGGGCAAAGAACGGCGGATCTATAGCTCTGATTCTCGCCCTCCTCTTTTTAGCGTCGAGCGTCCCAACCACTGCACAAGATGTCCAGACCTTCGTATCTTCGAAGGCCGGAGACCGTCTCAGTCGAAAACCCGTCCTTCGCTTCGAGCCCTACCGTAACTCCTCTCCGGTTTCAGTCACCATCGACGATGCCACCATTTATCAGCGCATGGACGGCTTCGGCGCCTCATTTCTGGAAGCCGGTCTGATTTGCCTCAACAGCCTTCCCCCAGCAGAACGCGAATCCGTCCTGCGCGCGCTCTTTGATCCTGAGCAGGGTGCGGGCTTCTCCGCCATGAAGACGGTAATCGCATCTACCGACTTTATGTCAGCAGGACCTTTTTACAGCTATGACGACGTGGCCGGCGACGTCAACATGGAACACTTTTCCATCGCGCGCGATCTCGGCCCCAATGGCCTGATTCCATTTATCAAACTGGCCCGGCGTTACGGCAAATTTGTCTTGCAGGCGCCGATGGACTATCCGCCTGACTGGATGTTGCTTGACGTCAACACCAACCAGGACGTGAATCCCAAATATTACGACGCGCTGGCCCGCTACTATCTGCGCTACTTGCAGGAATACGAGAAGAACGGCGTATTTGTCGACTATCTCAGCCTCTTCAATGAGCCTGACATCTACACCAAGATTCCCTACAACGAGATTAACCTTTTGCTGCGAGACCACGTAGGTCCGCTTCTGAAAAAAGAAAATATTCGCACCCGCATCATGTTGAGCGAAGCCCCGAACCGTGAGGATGCAGCTCGCAACTATCCCCTGGTGCTGGACGATCCCACTTCTCGACGGTATGTTGCGGTAGCGCCTTATCACGGGTATGACAATAAGGATTGGGACAAAATTCAGGCCCTGCACAGCAAATATCCAGACCTTCCCTTATGGATGACCGAGGTTTGCTACGCCTACGACGCGGGCACGCCTAAGTCCATGCCGCTGCCACGCTTCGACTTTGAGGATGGCGATTATTGGGGCAACCAGATTTTCAACGATCTCGAAGTGGGCACTTCCGCCTGGATCTACTGGAACATGATCCTGGATGAAAAAGGCGGGCCCTGGTCGGTATCGGAAGTCCACGGGAACCCCGACCCCAACGTCCAGCATCCAGTCGTGATCATCGACCGGCAATCAAAAAAAGTGACGTATACCGGTCTTTATTATTACCTCGCTCATTTCAGCAAATTTGTACGCCCCGGAGACGTACGCATCGAGTCTGGCAAATCATCAGACGGAGTGCGGGTGCTGGCCTTCAAGAAACCCACCGGTGACATCGTGGCCGAATTGATGAACAGCAAAAACGAAGACGTCGAAACCAGCGTGCGTTACCGCAACCAGATGCTGCGCGTGAAACTGCCTGCAGTTTCCATCACCACGGCAATCTGGAGCGACTCTGCAAAATCGAAGCCGTAGCCGCCCAGCCATTTTCCCTCGAGGACGCAGCGGTAAACTCAGTTGAAGCCTTCGGGAAATCGTGGCCTTCGTGGTTGACGGTTTTCCGACGGCTTATCGTGCACCCACCACAGCCGAACCACACACAATCTTGACGGACCCATACCGAGCCGATACTATCGCCAAAAACCTGCAACCGACTGGCGCAACGCGGAGCCGGTCGAAAGAACTGCTGCTTACTCCCCCGCAAATTGAGAGGTTCAGGAATGAAATCCATACTCAAAGTCGCACCGGCCATGGTCGCGCTATTTGTTCTGATCACTTCGGCCGCAGCTGTCACCGTCCACACCCAGACTTTCACTTACTTCACCGACGCAAACGGCAACGTTGGCTTCGTCTACGTTACCCGTGCCACCGATCCCACCACAAACGTGACCACAACCAATCTAAGTTACTCCTTCTGCGTGCAGACCACGGCAGCCTCGTGTCTTGAGGGCAGCGGGCTGATTCCCAACCAGGACTTCAAAGGAAAACTCACCACTGACGTTCATCGGGCGGACGTGCTGACGCTGGTTGCCGACACATCGACTATCGCAGGCTTTGAGAATCTGATTTGCAACGGAGGGCCCGACGAGTTTGGCGGCTGCGTGGATGGAACTTCGCCTGGAACCGGCGGACCGATTTCGCTGACCTGGGTCAAGAAACGAGGAACCATCGAGACCCTCAACTTTGAGGATTTCAAGCGGGAAAACTACCGCGTCACGCTGGATTCCAGCGATGCGACCTCGCAAGGTGCAGTCGCCGCGCAAGGCACGGTGCTCGGCACCAGCGTGTCCGTGCCAGACACCGGAGGATCCTCGTGGAGCCTGGAAACGCTAAGCGGCAAGGGCACGCCCGGAGACAACGCAGCCGTCGTTCACCTGATGCTGCAGAAGTCAGTCGAAAAAGCGTTGCCAGGCAAGACCACGGATACGGTTCGCCGGCTCGAAAGATTATTGAAAGTGCCAAGCAGGTAAGCTCGTTGAGGAGATCATTAATTTAACAGTTAGTACGTTCCTCCATTCCGCCCAAGCGGTTGACTAAATATCGCACTAGGGGTAGGGCTCAATTCATTCCATACTGAATTGAGCCCACAATTTCTCCTAACAGCACCTTCCTTCACTGACAAGCAATTGTCCAAGGACGAGGCAGTTACTGCAACTTCGCATACTCCGCCTTGGCTTCCTTCAGGATGGGGATGTCGGGGTCGGCGTCTTTCCAGAGGGTGAGAAAATCCTGGTAGGCCTTGCGCGCACCTTCTTTGTCGCCACTCATGAGCTTGGCCCGACCCAGTTGCAAGATGCGCAAGTGCGCCGAGTACAAAATTTTGCACGAGGTTCCGATGGTCGATGATTTTCTGAAACTCAGCGGCGGCTTGCGCCCCCTGGCCCGCTTTCATGTAGGCTTCGCCGCGTACATATACAGGATAGAGAGTCGCTATGGCGCCGGGCCCGGGCGAGGGGCTACCCAGTTCGTACTCAGAAGCCGCTTCTAATAGACTGATAGCTCCTTGAGGGTGACCGCGGTTCAGTTCGACAGCAGCCAAGATTGTTGGCAGCCAGTAACGATTTAGCACGGTATTTAAGGGGGAACGCTTGGCGATGTCATCAGCCATCCTCTGTGCCCGATCTGTGTCCCCTGTACGGGCCAAGACCAGAGCTTGCAGGATTTGGGAATCGCGGTTAGAGGAAAGTGCTATCGCCGAAGTGGCCTGCTGTCTTGCCTGGGCTGAGTTTTTGAGTTCTGCGTCCCGAAGAGCTGCGTCCAACAGCCACACTGCTCCAGTTTCTTTCTGGCCATTGCGCTTTGCGACATCTACGGCCTTGTTAGAAAGTTCTCTCGCTTTCATTGCGTGTCCCGCGAAAGCCTCTGTATCCGATTGCGAAGACAATAGCTGATCTTCCGCTTCCGGTTTGCCTGTTGCCCAGTCAAGCTGGCGTCCCATTTCAACGGCGTCTCCTTCCACAAATGCCACACCATATCGTGATGCGTGGATTCCGGCACTATCGAGCTTACGTGCCAGTGCGAGATGCATAAAGGGACTTGGCTTCGTCAAGACGACCTAACGCAACATGAGTCAACATACAGATTCTGATAACTAAATCGCTCAGGATTTAAACGCAGTCCTTCCGTGAGTCTTGGCAAGGCTTTCTCATACTGTCCGACAGATATGTAACTTATCGCCAGATACTGCAGAGGAAAAAAATCTCTAGGGTAGTCAGCCGCCCACTGTTCACTGATCTGATTAACTTTGTCCAACTCACCTGTTACGGAGGAGTAATAAAGACTGGAAATATTGAATTTTTCCTTCTCGCTCGTACGTTCTCGTAGGTCAAATGCCTTTCGCAAGTTCTCGTTTCGCTAATCCCAACTCACTAAGATTCAAGTATGAAGCCCCGAGCCAGCCATATGCCATGGCGAAATTTGGATCAAGCGCGATGGCCGTTTTGAACATCGGGAATAGCTGTTGTGTCCCCCGCTTGCGTTAAAGCCTTCAAACCCCTACTGTAAGCCTGCAGCGCTTCCAGAGACGGCGTGGAAGCTTCCTCTAAAGGGGCGTCGTACTTCTGCACGGTAACCAATGATTCTCCGAGCTTCGTTCGCAGGCTGGTGGCTGCCTTACCCAGCGCATTCAAAACTTGTTCCTTAGACTCTGCTTCAACCTGTTCCAACGCCACTACATCTCCACCCTTGCAGTTCAAGGCCTTCAGGCCGATCACGAAGTGGCTTCCCAGGTTTGAGATTGAACCCGCCAGCGAGGCCTTGCTGTTAGTGCGCAAGCAAATCTCTCGCGCCAACGCCTGGGTGACCCTGTCTCCGGGACGACGGCCCATCAATTTCAGGGTGTCGCTCACTTTCTCCTCGGGCAGAAGATTCAGGAAGGGAGATTGGGAAAGCGACACGGAGAGTCCTTGCTTGAGCGTGTCGTCGAAGACCGTGTCGCCGGTTGAGTTGGCAAAGTCGGCGAGCACAATGGTGTCCTTGTCCGTTAGCGCATGGCCCCGATGAGAGTACGAGTAGAAAAATCCACCGGCCGCCACTGCCACCGCTAACATCACCGCAATGACGCCGATCGAAATCTTCTTCCGCTTTTTTGTGACGACTGTCTTCCGCGCCGTCCGCAGCTTCTGCGGCACTTCCCGATTTCCCACTTCCTCGGTGTACAGGTTGTAAAGATGCACTCGGACGCCATGCTTGACCTCGGCTTCTCCCAGATCGTGTATGGAGTTGTCCCATCCCGCATTCACCTGCCTCAGCACATCAGCGGCGGCCGACGAAAGCAGGATGTGACCCGCGTCGCCGCAGTCCATGACTCGCTGGGCAATGTTGATTCCGCCTCCGGCAACATTGCGGTTCGCGTTGATGTCGGCCACGCGATAAACCGGGCCGGTATGGATGCCCATACGTAATTGAAAGCCGGTTTGCCCTCGCAAGGCGCGGCTCAATTCCGAGGCACAGCGTACCGAAGCTTCGGGATCGCCAAAGAACACCAACGCCATACCGTCGCCGGTGGGCAAACTGATCAGCTGCTGGCTCGTCTGGGCTCGCGTGAATTCTGCTGTCTGCCGCACCGTATCCTGCAACTGACGCAGAACGCTCTCCTGCTCGTCCATGGTCAATCGCGAGTAGGCGACGATGTCGAGGAACAGCACATGGGCGATCTCCAGCGTCCGGGTAGAACTTGATGACGAAGCCACAGGAACGTTCGCGGACGAACCGCCGCCCCCGGTTGGTTGCACGATCCTGGGAGTTTGTTCGGCTTCACTTGCTGCGCTGATTCGCCCCGATTCGCTATCGCGCCTCAACCGTGCCAGATCCGTGCGCATATCAGCAGCGCTCTGATAGCGGAGGTCGCGGTCTTTATCCAGGGCCTTGTTAATGATGTCCTGCAACCTGATTGGAAGATCGGGGTTTAAGCTGGAAGCAGGAATTGGCTCGCGCTCCAGAATGGCATTAAAAATAAGACCCGCCGTCTCGCCTCGGTAGGGCAAAGAACCGGTCGCCATCTCATAAAGCACCACTCCAAAGGAGAAGAGGTCGGTGCGAGAGTCCAGGTCCTTGCCGCGCACCTGCTCCGGCGACATATAAATGATGGTGCCAATCGCCGCACCCGGGCCCGTGAGCGGTTCGTCGCCTGCGCCAGAGAAAGACTCGGTTCTTTCCTCGGCCTGAGTGGTGGTACTTACAGGACGAATAATCTTCGCAATCCCGAAGTCGAGAATCTTGGCATGTCCACGCTTCGTGATGAAAATATTTGCCGGCTTGATGTCACGGTGAACGATCCCCTCCGAGTGCGCTGCCTCCAGGGCATCCGCGATCTCGATGGCGAGAGCAAGCATGAGGTCCAGGTCCAGCGGACGTCCCGCGATCCGATGTTTTAACGTCACCCCATCCAGATGCTCCATCGCAATAAATGCCTGGCCATCTTGCTGCCCGATTTCATAGATCGTGCAGATATTTGGATGGTTCAGCGCAGACGCGGCCTGGGCCTCACGCCGGAAACGGGCAAGAGCCTGGGGATCGCCGGCTAGTTCGTCCGGAAGGAATTTCAGGGCGGCAAAACGGTGGAGCGAGGTGTCCTCAGCCTTATACACCACCCCCATGCCGCCGCCACCGAGCTTATCGACGACACGGTAATGCGAGATGATTCGGCCGATCATTAAAGAAGGACGCGTCGTGGCGACCAATCTTAGGGCGGCAAGAGGGGCAAGTCAACGAAAGCCTCATAGCTCGGCCGATCCCTTGCAGGTAAAACCGGCTTCAAAGAATGACAATTTGTGGGTACTTCCGTGCAAACTGCACCAAATTCAAAAGGAGCTTGGCGAGAACTCTACCTTCGTGAATAATCTTGGGCTTGCGAGTTCTTAAGGAGAGACTTTGATGCGATGGGTTGCCGTTCAGATTCTTGTCCTTTCCATCTGCAGCAGCGTGTTTGCTGACACGCAGCGTTGGTCCGAAGCAAAAGCCAACCACTGGTATGGTCAGCAGCCTTGGTTGATTGGCAGCAATTTCACGCCGTCCGATGCCATCAACCAGCTTGAAATGTGGCAGGCGGCCACGTTCGATCAGAACGAAATCGATAAAGAATTGGGCTGGGCTCAGAGTGTGGGAATGAACACCATGCGTGTCTTTCTGCACGATCTGCTGTGGCAGCAGGATGCGCCTGGCTTCAGGCAACGCATCGACACTTTCCTGACCATCTCGGCGAAACACAAAATTCGTCCGATTTTCGTTTTGTTCGATTCCTGCTGGGATCCGTTCCCTAAACTCGGTGCACAGCGTGCGCCCAAGCGCGGGGTGCACAATTCGGGTTGGGTACAGAGTCCAGGTGCAAATGCTTTGCAGGATCCGGCCCAATATCCGCGGCTGAAACAATATGTCGTGGGCGTGATCGGAGCGTTCGCCAACGATCCACGCGTACTCGCGTGGGATTTGTGGAACGAGCCCAACAACACGAATCATGACGCTTACGGATCGGTAGAACTAAAGAACAAGCCGGAGCTGGTTCTGGCTCTTTTGCCGCAAGTGTTCGATTGGGCACGTTCGGCAAATCCATCGCAGCCGCTCACCAGTGGAGTCTGGGAGGGAGACTGGTCGTCATCGCAAAAGCTTTCTCCCATGCAGCACATTCAATTGGAACAATCGGACGTGATTTCTTTTCATAATTACAGTTGGCCGGAAGACTTCGAGAAAAAAGTAGAGTGGTTACAGCGCTATCACCGGCCCATTTTGTGCACCGAATTTATGGCGCGGCCCATGGGAAGCACGTTTGATTCGATCTTGCCGGTGGCAAAAAGGCTCAATGTCGCCGCCATTAACTGGGGACTGGTTGCGGGAAAGACCCAGACTTATCTGCCCTGGGACTCATGGCAAAAACCCTACCTGGACAACGACCCTCCGGTGTGGTTCCACGAGGTCTTCCGTGAAGACGGCAAGCCTTATCGCGAGCGAGAGGTCCAAATCATGCGCGATCTCACGCGTGCCCATTGAATGGTCGGGACCTACTCGCCAATCCCCCAGCACAGGCAATACCAAAAGAGACGACGCGACGCCAGCGCATCTGCATTTATGCAATTCCTTCGATTATTCTGCGGAGACGGTAAGACGTTTCTCGATCCGCCGGTCGGGAATCAGCCAGATCAGCGCAGCGATCACAAAAATCGCCTGAGCGATCCACGAGGAACGCAGACTGGCAACGATCGCTACGACGTACAGCACCGGTGACAGCTTGCCCTTCCAGTCGCGCCCGATCGCTTGCTTCAGAATTGAGTCAGGCCCTTGCGCGCGGATGATCATCTGCTGAAGCAGGTAATAGGCGCACGCAGCCATCAGGAGCACCACTCCGTAGAACGCGGTCGGTACCGCGGTGAAGTGATTTTCCCCCACCCACCCCGTGCTGAATGGAAATAAAGATAGCCAGAACAACCAGTGCAGATTGGCCCAGAGTATTGAACCCGTCACTGTATTGCACGTATGCAGCATGTGATGGTGGTTGTTCCAATAAATCCCGACGTAAACGAAACTCAGGATATAGCTGAGAAACACCGGAACCAGTGGCGCCAGATCTTTCAGTTGGCTGCCATGCGGTACCTTCATCTCCAGCACCATGATGGTGATGATGATCGCGATCACGCCATCGCTGAATGCTTCTAAACGCCCTTTGGTCATCTGTCCTCCAGTTGCCCCCGGGTAATTGATCTTAATCTGAAGAGAACGCAGATGCCTCTAGCGCAGACATTTGGCGGGCGCGGTGAAAGGCTACCCAGGATTTGCTCTAGCGCGGTTGAACTGCACGAGGGTTAAGAGCCCTTTCAGTCCGCGCTACTGCAGTTCATACTCTGCATTGGGTTCTTTAAGAATGCCGGTGGGGAAACCAGACCTTGGAAGATTTTACGGCAATTGCCAGTCCAGCGCGTAAATCTCCTGGCTACTGATGTCGCGGACGACTACGGGCGAACCATCTGGCGTCATGCCACTCCATTCGCCCCACTGGGAGAGAAACCGGCGGATTTTCGTCAGGCTTACGACGCGCTCAATTTGTCCATCACCCACCCGCACCCGAAAGAATCCGGGATCAGCAGTGAACGAGGTGTCGAAACCTAAATACTTGCTGTCCGGCGACCACGTCACGTATCCAATAGTTCCCGTTTTGTCCGACCACAGTTGGCGCCATTCTTGCGTGGTCGAATCCAAAAGCAACAATTTCTGATTGTCGCCGCTGATTGCAGCTATGTAACGGCCATCCGGTGACCAACGTGGGCAGCAAATTCCCTGCGACCCCGCAACTTGATTCAGGGTGCGTGTTTTTAGATCCAACACCATAATCTTCGCCGACTCGGGCTTGTCCGGTGCTGGAAATACGCCGAACATTATCGCGTTCCCGTCTTTCGACCAGCTTGGGTCGAGGTCGCCTGTTCCTGCCGTAAGCTGTTCCGGATTACCACCGTCAGCGGAGATCATGTAAATCCTATAGGGCTCCCCCGGTTTCGCCCCGCTAAAGCTGATGCGCGTTGCGTCTGGCGACCAACGGGGTACCGTGGCCTGAAAAGGAGGGTAGGTTAACTGCACCCTATTACTTCCATCTTCATTGCTTCGCCATATTGTTCCATCTTTGTAGCTAACGTAGACCGCCCGCTTCCCATCACGCGAGAAGTCCACCTGAGCTGCGGCTGTGTCGGCGAAGAAAGGTAAGAAGGCGGCGGATTTGGCGTCGTAACGCACCATCTCAGCGCGATTCTGCCAGCCTTGCACGAATAGCCTCTTGCCGTCGCGGCTGGGGACAGGACTGCTGAAGTCCAAAGGTCCGGTCGTCAGTTGCACGGGCTCCACGTTCCTCTTGCGCCAGGAGGTGCTTTGATCAGCCAAAGCCCAAATGCTGGTTAGTCCATTACGAGTACTTTGGAATACGAAGTACCTTCCGTCAGTGGTCCACTTGCCGCAACACTCTTGCGGAGGAATGTTCCAGCCGGAAGACAGAAGCGGATGTGGGTTCGTTCCGTCGGAACGTGCTTCCCACAGCGAAGAGACACCGCCTCCAATTGGCCCGCCTGCATTCAGCGCCCCTGTATCGTGCGCGACCGTGAAGCGAATGCGGGACCCGTCTGGAGAAAGGCTCATCCCTCTGGCGTTACCAGCAGCGGTTAGGATTTTGCGCTCGTCTCTGCCGTCATCTTGGGCGCGAAATATGTCAGGCCCCCTCGAGAACATCAGCTTTCCGTCGGGTAACCATGTGCCGTCATGCCCCATCGCTTCCATCCGTCGCGACGAGCCTGCGGGGAGCGGCTGGAGCCAAAAATGACCCTCCAGTTGGTTGAAATTACCCTCCAACAGTAGAAGCTTGGAGGAATCAGGGGCGATATCCAGCATCATGGGACTTGGAAGCGAGGTGGCAATGGCAGCATTTTCTCCGCCTGCAATGGATACTTGCGAAACGATGAAGTGATCGCCGGAAAATTCGGAAAAGTACAGCCTGCTGCCGTCCGTAACTAAGCCACTCTTGAAAACCCCGTCTGAAGTTAGCTGAGTCGAACCAATTATCTTGGGTGGCGGCAATGGACCGCGAAGATTGAAAATCGCAACTGCGAGGACCACGAGCACTAACGCAGCGGCGCCAACAGTAAGGGCGAGTCGGAGCGGTCGGCGCGCAGCAGCTGGTTCCGCCGCAACCTGCGCGCTAGCCACAACAATCTTCCCGGATTCCGTGTCTCGCTTCAGGCGTTTTAAGTCAGTGCGAAACTCGCTCGCCGTCTGGTAGCGTAGCTCGCGATCCTTTTCCAGAGCCTTGTTGATGATTTCTTCTAATTTGGCCGGGATCTCGGGGTTGAATCGAATCGGCGGTGTTGGAACGGAGTCAAGTATCGATTTAAATATGAGGCCCGTACTCTCACCCCGGAAGGGCAATTTACCGGTCGCCATCTCGTAGAGAACAGCACCAAACGAAAATAGATCCGTGCGGGCATCAAGGTCTTTGGCTCGCACTTGTTCCGGCGACATGTAGGCCACCGTGCCTACCATTGTGCCCGGACTCGTCAGATGATCTCCGTCTACTGAATATGTCTGGGTGTTAAGAGCTGCAATCTTGCTCGAAGACGTACTAGCAGGCATCACTTTCGCCAAGCCAAAGTCGAGAATCTTGGCGTGGCCGCGCTTGGTGATAAAGATATTTGCCGGTTTGATGTCACGGTGAACGATCCCCTCGGCGTGCGCGGCGTCGAGCGCGTCCGCGACTTCGATGGCGAGCGGAAGCATGGAATCCAGCTCCAACACTGGCCCCGCGATCCGATGCTTCAGAGTCATTCCTTCCAGGTACTCCATGGCGATAAATGTTTGCCCGTCTTGTTGCCCAATTTCATAGATGGTGCAGATATTAGGATGGTTTAGGGCAGACGCGGCCTGGGCCTCACGCTGGAAACGGGCCAAGGCTTGGGGATCTCTGGCTAACTCGTCCGGGAGAAATTTCAGTGCCGCAAAGCGATGAAGTGACACATCCTCAGCTTTAAAAACCACACCCATACCGCCCCCGCCGAGTTTCTCGACAATGCGGTAGTGCGAAATTGTCCGGCCGATCATGGGTCGCAAGCATGCTATGGCGGAAGCATGCCCGAGTCAATGAAGGCCAAAAAGTTGGCCGTACTTCTAAAAGTTGCTGTTCTAATATCTGTTACACACGCCTGCGCAGCAACTGCTCTCCTGATCTCCGAATTCTCGCTCTGCGGTTGGCGGATATCGACGTCGAAATAAGGGCTTCACGTTGCTCGAGCCTGCGTTGACGGAAATTCGGCAAACCCAAGTCAAAGGGTTCGAGCGTTCTGTTCCGAAGGCATACGGGTTCTCGCGACTTACCTCTTGAACCGGCGCGGCGAAACGCCGTGACCGAACTGCTCAAAGGATCAAACGGAAAGAAGCCGGCAACTAGCTTCGCCGTTTAGCGCATACCCTCGTTCTGTGGGCATATTGAGGGCTAGCAAAAATCGAAGGGTTGCGAATAAGTGCTTTGAAATTGTGGTGGCCAGGGACGGAGTTGAACCGCCGACGCCAGCCTTTTCAGGGCTGCGCTCTACCACCTGAGCTACCTGGCCACGTTGAGCTCACAGCTTGTCTGCCGGCACCGGGCGGGTTGTCAGGCACGCGGGGACTTGGACGGAACTGCCAGCCAATTCAGACAGTCAGAATGCTGTAGGCACTTGGAACAGGCACGATTATAGCAATGGAGCTGGGTTCGCTCAAATCGTGCCCGGCGTGGGCCCGCTGGTTTCGCGGCTATTTGCCATCGCACCGTTGAGGACTGCGAATGCGCAGCGGCGCGATGCCACCCAGTAGGCGATCTCGCGATAGTCTTCGACATCGAAAACCGCGAGGTCGGCGTCTTTGCCGGGTTCGATCGAACCTTTGCGCAGGTGCAGTCGGAGCGCCCATGCGCCGTTGATGGTTGCCGCCGCAATTGCCTCCGCGGGAGACATTTTCAGATGGGTGCAGGCCAGCGACAAAATGAACGGCATGCTGCAAGTGGGGGATGAGCCGGGATTGTAATCCGTGGCCAGCGCAATGGCTACACCGGCGTCGATCAGTTTGCGCGCCGCAGGATATTTTTCCAGGCCCAGAAAATAGTTCGCGCCCGGCACCAGCGTGCCGACGGTTTCGCTCTTGGCAATCTGTTTGATGTCGGCATCACTGATGTAGTCGATGTGATCGAACGAGGCAACGTTGAAGGTCAATAGTGATCGCAATGCAGTCTCGCTCAATTGACAGACGTGCGCACGCACTCCCAGGCCATATTTTTTTGCAGCGTCGAAGATTTGTTCTGTCTCGGCGACGGTAAAAGCACCGCGATCGGTGAACACATCTACAAATTGCGCCAACTTACGCTGCGCCACCTGCGGGATCATTTGTTTGCATACTGCTTCGACATACTCCTGATTTCGCCCACGGAATTCCGCCGGCACCACATGAGCGCCGAGTAGCGTCGAGATCACGGTGCCCGGCCATCGCGCTGCCGCACCGCGAATCGCTTCCAGAGACTTGATTTCCGAATCTACGCTGAGGCCATACCCTGATTTGGCTTCGACGGTGGTTGTGCCCAGTTCTTCCATTTCGTGCAGCGCGCTGAGCACTTTATCTGCAAGTAACTTTTTGCCCGCCTTGCGCACGCCCTCGACGCTCGAACGAATTCCTCCGCCGGCTTCAGCGATCTGTTCGTAAGTGCCGCCAGCAATGCGCTTCTCAAAGTCCACAAGCCGTGGACTGACGAACGCGGGATGTGTATGGGAGTCCACGAATCCCGGCAACACAACCTGCCCGGCGCAATCGATCTCAACAATTTTCTTGCGATACTTCTTCACCCAGGGATCGCGCAGCGCGTCTTTGGTTTTACATGCGGAGACAATTTTTCCGCCGGAGCATAGGACAGCAGCATCTTTAATGATGGAGAGTTGTTGAAGTTCCGGGCCGCGGCGTGGGCCCGGCTTACCGGAAACCGATCGCAATGTCAGCAGCTGGCCGATGTTCACCAGCAACAATCCACGGTCTGGGGAGCTGAAGGTTGACGCTTCGCTTTTCTTGAGAGGAGTCAAGGGTTGATAGTTTAACAGCGCGAACGGCCCGCCTTACAAACTACTGCTTTCGAGATGCGTGCAGGGCCGCAACGTTGGCTACGCACTATTTTCGCATCGGCACTTTCACGTCATTTTTTTCGGCAAAGCTGGTGGCCTCGTCGTAACCCGCATCCACATGCCGGCTTACGCCGATGCCGGGGTCCGTGGTCAACACCCGCTCGATTCGTTTGGCCATCATCTCAGTGCCATCAGCGACCGTGACCTGGCCCGCGTGGAGCGAGTATCCGATGCCGACACCACCACCGTTGTGAATGGAAACCCATGAGGCTCCGGCGGCGGTGTTGAGCATAGCATTGAGCAAAGGCCAGTCGGCTACCGCATCGCTGCCATCTTTCATGCTCTCGGTTTCGCGGAAAGGCGAAGCCACCGATCCGCAATCCAGATGATCGCGGCCAATCACAACCGGCGCTTTCAGCCTTCCTTTTTTCACCAGATCGTTGATGGCCAGACCGAAGCGAGCGCGCTCGCCGTAACCGAGCCAGCAGATGCGGGCCGGCAGTCCCTGAAACTTGATGCGTTTACGCGCCAGATCAATCCAGCGGCGCAGAATTTTATTCTCCGGAAAAAGTTCCAGAACCAGATCGTCGGTCACCGCAATGTCCGCGGGATCGCCCGAAAGCGCAACCCATCGAAACGGGCCCCGGCCTTCGCAGAAAAGCGGACGGATATAGGCGGGCACGAAGCCGGGAAAATCGTATGCATCTTTCACTCCATGCTGGAAGGCGAAGGTTCGAATGTTGTTTCCATAATCGAACGTCACTGCACCCATCTTCTGCAGGCGTAACATTCCTTCGACATGACGTGCCATCGAATCCAGCGAGCGCTGCTGATAGGATTTGGGATCGCTCTGCCGCAGATCGAGCGCTTCGGGCAAAGTCATCCCGCTGGGGACATAACCATTCAGCGGATCGTGCGCCGAAGTCTGGTCGGTTAAAATGTCCGGCACCACCCCACGTTCGGCGAGTTCGGGAATGACATCCGCACAATTGCCCACCAGCCCGACGGACACATTCTCTTTTTTCTGCATCGCGCTTTTCAGGATGCGCAGCGCCTCGTCCAGAGTCGTGGCCATGAAATCGCAGTAGCCGGTTTTCAATCTCTTCTTTATACGTTCGGCGTCAACATCGATTCCCAGGAATGCCGCCCCGGTCATGGTCGCGGCCAACGGTTGCGCGCCTCCCATCCCGCCCATTCCGCCGCTCACGATTAATTTGCCGGCGAGATCTCCGCCGAAATGCTTCTCTCCCGCCGCGGAAAAGGTCTCAAATGTTCCCTGCACAATTCCCTGCGAGCCGATATAAATCCACGAGCCGGCAGTCATCTGGCCATACATCATCAGGCCGGCGCGTTCAAGCTGGTTGAATTTTTCCCAGTTGGACCAATGTCCCACCAGGTTCGAATTTGCGATCAGCACTCGCGGCGCGTAATCATGCGTCTTAAAAATTCCCACCGGCTTGCCCGACTGGACCAGAAGAGTTTCGTCGTTTTCCAGATTCTTCAACGACGCCACAATCGCGTGATAGGCTTCCCAACTCCGCGCTGCCCGGCCGGTGCCGCCGTACACCACCAGATCTTTCGGACGCTCCGCGACTTCTTCGTCAAGATTGTTCATCAGCATCCGCATCGCGGCTTCCTGCTGCCAACCTTTGCAAGTGATTTCGTTTCCCCGAGGCGCGCGAATTGGAGTGTAGGTGGAAGGAGTGATTTCGGTTTCGACCGGCATACCTAGATGTTAGTGCCTGCGAGGAAAGTGTTCAAAGGGATTGTGCGTGGGGATTGTGGGCCGGATTATGTGGTCGCGGGCGACTTGCCCGCAATAGCCTCAACCCGAAAAACCCGCGGGCGGGTCGCCCGCGACCGCACGAACTTTCTTGCTCACCAGCTGCTGTAAGCTGTGCCATCGCTCGAGGTACCTTCGGCGCCGCTGTGCACGTCGCTGATGCCGGGATCCTGCTGGTCGACCGACATCAGTGAATCTTCCTGTTCCACCGTCCAACTGCCGTTGCTGCCGGTCATGGGATCAATCGGAATCTGTTTTATGTATCCGCTGGAAACCAGGTCTTCCAGACCCTGCGGAGCTTTCTGTTTATCCAGAGTGTATTGAGAAATGAGTGAGCGCAGCTGAAACAGGTCCTGCCGGAGTACTGATTCTTTTGCCCGGGTGATGGATTGGTTGTAGGCGGGCACCGAAATCGAGACCAGGATGAGAATCATGCTGATGACGATCATCAGCTCGATCAAGGTAAAGCCCCGCTGTCGACTATGGAATGAGTTCGCCATTACCAGGTCTTGTACTCCGTGCCGTCCAGTCCGGTTCCCTGAGCTTTGGTGAATACGTCGAAAACGTTCTGGCCGCCCCAGGAATCGGAATCAGGATCGTCCTGCATCGAGCGCATCCCCCATTCCGTGCTGTTGGTGAGCGGATCCTGGGGAATCTTGCGCAGGAAGCGTACTTTCTTGCCGCCTACGTCCACGCCCTTTACCAGCGTATCAAGGTCCGGCGGATAACCTTCGCTACCCACCTTGATCTGGAAGGCACCGCGGTCGGCGGCATCTTTGTAGCGATCGATGGCGTCGCGTAACTCCCATAGATCGGTTCGCAACTCACGTTCTTTTTCCCGCTTGATTGCCACTCGCGCCAGCGGCACCGCCAGACCGGTCAAAATCACCAGAATGGCGGTGGCCACGATCAGTTCAATGAGCGTGAACCCGCGTGCCGAGGCGAGTTTCGAGTAGGCGGACTTCATAGGCTATTATCGTCGAAAATGGCCAGAACTTTAAGTTTTCGGGAGTGGCAGCGCGTCGTATTGCGGCAGTTTTCACGTTCTTTGCAGCTTTGCGTGACGAGTTTAAGGTCGGGCCTTCTGTCGCAACCCATACCGGATGCACTACTGTACGGTCACCGTGGCAACCGCCCCGGCCACCGGCACCGCTTGCATGGCCGGATCACGCGCACCACCTTTTGATATCGCCAGAGTCGATTGTCCGGCGGCTTTGGCCATAAAGGTCAATGTAACCACCGAACCTTGACCCGAAATACCCGCGGAGCCGGGTGGACGGGTTGCGGTAATCTGCAGCGCGCCGGTGGTGTCGTCGTCACGATGCACGAGCGCGACCGGCTGGCCATCCTGCGACAGCAAGCCTCCGTTTGACACGTTTACCACTTGCAAAACCTTGGGGTCGTAGCTCACCTGCAGCGGCACCGAATAAACATTCTGCGCGCCCCGGAGCAATACGTTGATGGCGAACGTGGAACCCGGCGCCTGGGTCACTGCCGGTGGATCGAAAACAAAGCTGGCCGCACCCGCCGGCGCCTGTGCCTGGGGCTGAGCTTGCGGCTGCACAGCAGCCGGAGCCTGCGGCGCAGATGAAGGCGCTTCATTTCCCGGCACCGGAGGCGGAGTCTGGCTGGCGCGCCGCAACATGATGGCCGAGGCGGTTCCCACCTCAAGCGCTTTCTCGTTCATGTCGGTCACGTCGCGCGACCGGATAATGTGCGGAATCAGCGCGAATACGATCTCGTTTTCCTTATGCTCGACGTTGGTCTGCGAGAACAGATATTTCAGAATCGGAATCTGCGACAGCCCAGGGAATCCGGTGAGAGATTTGATGTCCTGATCTTCCAGAATTCCGCCCAGGATATTTACTTCGCCTTCTTTCAATCGAATTTCGTGTTCGATCTTGCGTTGCCCGATCACTGGCTGGCTGATGCCGCCGATGTTCGATTGACTGGTGACCGATGAAATGTCCATCGAGATTTTCAAAGTGACTTCGCGGCCGGCGTGAACTTTAGGCGTGATGTCGATGTTGACGCCGACGTCCAGATATTGAAACTGCGTGTTAACCAGAGGGTTGATGCCCACACCACCGATGCCGGGTTGGAATGATCCCGTCGCCACCGGTACCCGGTCGCCGATCTTGAGTGAAGCTTTCTGTCCATCCACGGCGCGAATCTGCGGGTTCTGAATCAGCTTGGTGCTGGCGTCGCTGAACAACGCGGTTGCCGAAGCCGGTGGAATGGTCACGGTAAAGTCGGTGGCATTCAGGTTCCCCAACCGGTTGAGGTTGATCTGGTTGGCCGTGCCCGAGGTGCTGTTGCTGTTCGAGTTGTCAGTGCCGTTGTTACTGCTGCTCGGGGTGGTATTGATGTTGTTCTGCAGTGCCACTGTGGCGCTGGTGGGCGGGCTGATTCCCAGGTTGCGCGTCTTGTCGCGGCTGACCTGCATGATGGCCACTTCGACGATGACTTCCGGCCGCGCCTTATCCAGATCACCCACTAATTTTTCCGCCAGCGCAATCTGGTCGGGTGTTCCCCGCACCACCAGAGCGCCCTGCGAAGGCAAGGGCTGAATGCGGGAGATTTCCAGTATCTGCCGCAACGCATTCACCACATCCTGCAATTCGGTGGGCTGGGACAGGTTAGCGAGATAAAAGGTCTTGATAACGCTCTGTTCAACTTCCTTACGCTTGGCGGGATTGTCGGCGGCAACAAAGATCGTATTCGGCGTGACCGGACGCCAGAATGTCTTCGACTCCAGCGCGATAATCTCCAGCGCTTCCTGCAGGGTGACCCCATTCAACTCAATCTTGATTCGCCGCGAGGTGTAGTCCGGATCGAACAGGACGTTGATCCCTGCCAGCTTGCCAACCGTCTCGTAAATAACTTTGGTGTCTTCGGTGAGCTTGAGGGTGATGGGAACGTTCGAGATACCGGCCAGATCGACCGGGCCCTGGGCTTCCTGCACCCGCTTTTGCAGGCCGGTCGGGGGTATCACCGCCGATGATGGAGCAGCCTTGCCCGCATCATTAATCAGCTTTTGGGTACGCCGCAGCTCTTGTTGGGCGATGAAACTCGACGAATCAATGTCTGCTGCCTTCTGGAACTCGACCACAGCCTCTTGCAGCTTGCCGGCGTCGCGTAACAGCTGTCCGCGATGAACGTGCGAGGCGGCAGCCAGAAAACGGGTCCGCTCGTAGGAGGCGCGAAAGGCTAAGTCTCGTGGCTTCTGCTCGTAAGCCTGCTTGTAGAAATCGAAAGCGGCTTCATAATTCTGCCGGGCTTCCGCGTCTTTGCCTTTGTTATAAAGCGATTTGGCGCTGTCGGCAGCTCCGATTGGCAGGGTCACCGCCACTACGAGCAACACGATTGCTGCCGGGCGAATCAGGCGTGTCTTCACTGTTCCCTCGCAGGCAGTCTCCCTCGGGATCGGCCAAGAACCCCGGGCTAGGCCGCTGATTATGCGCTGATTGAGAAGTTTGCTGGCTGATTATAGCATCGCACTTCTGCCGTAGAAGTGACTGCGATGGTAGCAGTTACTCATAGGGCTTAGTCCCAACGGCGTTACCCAAATGCCGGCAGTCGCGGTCCGCGCCGGCGCCATCCGGTTGAACCATTGGACGCTAGTTAGCTAGATGCCCGCAATGCGTCGAGAATCTATTCGCTTCAGCATGAGCGAGAACGCTCGCGCCCACATTGGGGCTGGATGAGATAACCTATGAGGGTCATGGCCCGTTCACCATCACACCAGACCAAGGCGAATCCCGAGAAAAACCCCCGGCGCGATCCCACCGCCGCCGGCCAGCGCGATGCCGCCGTCAACCGGGTGGCCTCGCATAACTATTTCCTGCTGGAAAAGTTCGAGACCGGCGTTGCCTTGACCGGCACTGAAGTCAAATCGGTTCGTGACGGGCGCGCCAACCTCAAAGACTCCTACGGTTTACTTAAGGACGGCGAACTCTGGCTGCTCAACTGCCACATCGGCCCCTATGACCACGGCAACATTTTCAATCATGCGCCGTTGCGGACCCGCAAACTGCTGGTGCATAAAGAGGAGATCCGCAAGCTGATCGGCAAGACCCAGCAAAAAGGACTGACCCTGATTCCTACACGCCTGTACTTCAAAAACGGCAGGGTCAAGGTCGAACTGGCGCTGGCAAAAGGCAAACAATTGTGGGATAAGCGCGAAACCGAACGCCGCCGCACCGCCGACAAAGAGGCCAGAGAGGCCGTCGCTCGCTCGCGCAAAAGCTAGAGGAATTCGCCCGTCTTAGGGAAACCTGTATCCCGGCTTCAATACGCAGCGATAAACTTTGGTCTGATCCCGGTTGACTCGGGCGTTGCAATCCGCCCAGCTTAAATAGAAGTCGGGTCCGAAGGGGAAAGTTATGGTCTCTCCGCTGATTTCGGCCTGAATACTGATTCCCTCCGCCAATCCGGGTACGGTAAAGTTCAGCGCCTGGCCGAAAATCACCGGATGCGACGTTCGCACCATGTCGGCCACCATGCGACTGAATACTTCAGCTTCCAGCAGGAACGTAGTCGTATCCGACCAGTTCCGCGCCGAAACCTTCACTTCGCGCCCTCCCTGAAGAAAGTCCTCCGCGTCGATCTTAGTAAACGGACATGGTCCAGCGATGCACGAGGTACGGGCGTTGCGAAATTCGTTTCCCTCCCCGGCATCGAGTGATGCCGAGCCCATCGATGCTTTCCATTTTCCGTCGGGCGAGCACGGAGGTTGTTTTTTGCAGGGCACATTCCCCGCGTTTGGCACTTCAAAGGTTTTCACCGCGCTGCCCACGTTGGCGGTATTGGTGGTCTTGATGGAATAACGCACCAGCACGTTCGCCACTACGACATCGGGACGATTTGATGGCTTGGCTTCGTGCGGCACGGGAACCATGTGAGCGACATACAGCTTGTCTCCGATGAACTCTTTCAGGTCGAGCGGCGTGTAGGCGCTATGCCGGAAGCGCAGCAAAACCGGACGTCCGATCCAGAGCCGGTTGCGCAACACCACGGTGAAAGCACCGGAAGCGTCTGACTTCGCTTCGCCAATCACGGTCCCGTTCGAAAGCGCTGACACTTCAACTTCGGCCAAGGGCAATTCCTTGGTGGGATCGGAATCCTGGCGGATGACCGCTCCCCGCAACATCAAGGGCCGGGTACGGGGGCGAGAGAGCGCGATGCCGGCGGCAATCAATGCCGCGGTGACCAATGTTGCCGTCCACATGACGATTCGCCGTTTTCTGGTCATGCCGATTCCTTCATGTGGATATTCTACGACGCTGGTTCGCCACAGCAGATTTTTAGTCGCTCACCACCTTTCGTCAAGATCTTTAGACTCAGCTGGTGTAACCATTCCTGTTACCCTAGTTTCTTCTCTTCCATCGTTCCTCAGAAGCGGATCGTTTAGATTTGTTAAGGTGAATGACTGCGTGGATGACCGGAAGTTGGGCCCCTTAACCCGTTCCCGCCGCCAGTTTCTCAGGCAAATGGCTGGCCTGGGTTTGTGCTTGCCCTGCGCGGACCTGGGATTCGCCTTTTCTCCCTCCCCGCAGCAGCACGCCCGGCCCGCGCTACCTCCGGTGAAGACTTCCCTGTCCGCGGATGACGATCAATTCCTCGAAGATGTGGAGCGAACCACGCTTTGCTATTTCTGGGAGCAGGCCAATCCGTACACGGGTTTGGTCAAGGACCGGTGCAACGCGCGCAAAGCCTCAACCGACAATTCGATTGTAGCCAGCATCGCCGCCACCGGCTTTGGCCTTTCGGCGATTTGTATCGGAGAGAAACGCGGCTTCATTCCGCTGGCCGAGGCCCGTACCCGCGTCCTCAACGCATTGCACTTTCTGTGGAAGGTCCTGCCTCATCATCGCGGATTCTTCTACCATTTCGCCAACGTCAATACCGGCGAGCGCTTGTGGGATTCGGAAATCTCTTCCGTGGACACCGCCATTCTGCTGTGCGGCATTTTGTGCTGCCGCCAGCACTTTGAAAATTCCGAGATTCACAGTCTCTGCCGCGACATCTTCGACCGCGTAGATTGGACATGGCTTTCCGAAGACACTACTCTGCTGCCGCACGGCTGGTTGCCGGAAGTCGGATTCCTGCCCTACCGCTGGGATTATTACAGCGAACTGATGATGATGTACCTGCTGGGCATGGGCTCTTCCTCGCATCCGCTCAAAGCCGAAACCTGGGATGCCTGGAAGCGCAACGTGTTTGAATACGATGGGCTGCGTTATATCGGTTCCTTCGCTCCGTTGTTCGTGCACCAGTATTCGCAGGCCTGGTTCGACTTCCGCGGAAAGCGCGACCGCTACGCCGACTACTTCCAGAACTCTTCCATCGCCACCGACGTTCATCGCCGCTTTTGTATCGAGCTGGGAAAGGAGTTCCCCGACTACAGTGACGATCTGTGGGGCATCACCGCCTCCGATTCGCAGCAGGGATACGTTGTCTGGGGCGGTCCGCCGCTCATGGGGCCTGTGGATGGCAGCGTCGTACCCAGCGCTTCCGCAGGCTCGCTGCCGTTTCTGCCGCAGCCGGTCATGCGGGTTCTTCGAAATATCAGGAATCGCTATCCGGAAGCCTGGTGCACCTACGGATTTGTGAACGCTTTCAATCCCCTGAAAAACTGGTACGACACCGATGTGGTCGCGATCGACAGCGGTATCACGATGTTGATGGCGGAGAATGCCCGCACCGGATTCATCTGGGATACCTTCATGAAAAATCCCGAAGCCATTCGCGGCATGCAGCGCGCCGGCTTCAAGAGTTACTACCAGCCTCCGGTAAATACAAAACCTGGATAGCCGTGGACCTACCGGCCATCCAGGTTCATTTACATCGAAACCTAGAAGTTGGGTGGCGTTGCTCCATTCTGCTGGGTGGATGGCAGCGTGTTTGAGGCATTCCCGGGAGTCGCGGCAGCTACGTCGGCAGCCGGCGCCGCAGTCTCTGGAGTCACGACCGGAGCCAGTTTCACGCTGGCCAGAATTGTCTCCAGCTTGGCAAAAACCGCCGTCCGATCTACGGGCGTGATTTCTTCCGCACCGTGGTTTTCATCGATTCCAATCCCCAGGGCAAACTCGTAGCACATACCATTGCTGAACGCGTGGTAGTACTTTGCCGGATTCATCCTGGCCGCTCCGTTGTTCTCGACTTCCTGAAACTCGAGCTTGCCAACTTTCACCCGTTCAACTTTCGCTGGTGTTGATGCGGCCGATTCCACGCCTGATTGAGGATAGGCAAACTGCGAACAGGTTTCGGCGGTCAGGTTGGGATTCACGCTAAGGCTAACCAGCGCGGATTTGAAATCGGTTCCGGGATAAGAATTAGCGGGCAACTGCAAGGCGGCAAGAGTCTCTCCTCCGGGAAAGACAAAATTCGTGGAAGGTTCTAGCACGCCGGACGTGACCTCCAGATCTCTGCCGGTTTTCAGTTCATAGGTTCGCGGGAAGTTGAACGAAACTCCGTATCTGGTGTTGACGTAAGAGAGAGTCGCGGCCCGTCGTTTTTTCGCCGGCTTTGCTTTCGCGTTCACCACTGCCGGGGCCTGGACCGTTGCCGGCGCGACTGGCGCGGGCGCCGACACTGGCACGGCCGGTTGCATCGATTGCCGCGCCACCGGTTTGTTGCTGCGAGAGCAACTGGCAACGACGATCACCGCCGCAAACATGGCCAGCGCTCCCAGCGCCCCCACAGTTTGGTTCTTGATTGTTTCTTCGTCGGGTTCCGCTTTCGCCTGCTGCTGGCTGCCTGGCTGCCTTCCGGACAAATTGAGTTGCGTCATAAATTTCCTCCTGGGTCACTGCCCGCCAGCACAGATCGCACGCGGAGAACCAGATGGAAAACGCTGAAACGGCTGCTAGTTGCTCAGCCAACGCTTCAGGCGGCTGTGGCCTGCACAACACATTGTGGCTGGAAACACTCAGATCTTCACTCGGCGACAAGCTGGGAAAGTACGGCTATGATGCCGAGAGTAGCCCAGGTTCCGTCATCAAAACCATCAACCTCAAGAGCGAGATGCCCACCGTGGCCGAAGCTTTGCAGCATTTGGATCGCGAGCTCGCCCGTTGCCGCCAGGGATCCAAGGCGATCAAGCTGATCCACGGTTACGGATCAAGCGGCGAGGGCGGCGAAATTCGCATCGCGGTACAAAGACAGCTCACCGGGATGGCCGCCCGAGGCGAGATTCGGGCCTGCATCTTCGGAGAGAACTGGTCCAAATCTGACGAGCAGGCCTGGGCTCTCATGAAAACCCACCCTGAACTGAAACAAGACCCGGACCTGGGCAAGCGAAACCTGGGGATCACGATCGTTGTGCTCTGACATTCCCGCCACTACTGAGAGACGTCATGCTGAGCTTGCGAAGCATCCAGCGCGCAGCGACAACACCGTACGGTCCGTGACGGCACACGCCGGATCCTTCGAGACTTCGTGTCTCAGGATGACCTCAACAAAGGTGGAGAAGTCAGAGATGCCAAAAGCGGCCGCGCCTCTTGCCTAATTCCCTGCCCGCCGACGATACTGGAATTACACAAACATGAAAACTAATCTTTCCCTCTCCAATCCCGCAGAAGTGGAAACCGAATGCCTGGTCGCCATTGTGCTCGACAAATCGGAGCTCGACAAATCAACAAAAGAACCCTCCGAAAAAGATAAGCCGCAACTGTCGATTGAAAGCTCCGACGCAGCGGTGAAAGACGCTGCCGCTGACGTCATCGCCGGAGGCGAGGTGGCCGGCAAGGCATTCGAAATGACGCTGATCCATAGGCCGGCGAAACTGAAAGCCAAACGACTGTTGCTTATCGGCGGAGGCAAGGCGAAAACTTTTTCGGCATTTGATTTGCGCCGGCTGGCCGGCGCCGCAGTGCGCACTCTCAAAGCAAAAGGTCTGCACAGCTTCGCTTTCGTCGCGCCCGAAGCCGGACTCAAGACCGAAGTTTCCGTGAAGGCCGTCGTCGAAGGAGCGTTCGTTGGCAACTTCGATCCTGACTACTACAAAAGCAATCGCAAGATCCAACTGATCGAGGTGCTCACCGTCGTCGCCCGCGGTGACCAAACCAGACTGCAACAGGTTGTCGATGAAGCGAGCATTGTCGGTGAGTCGCAAAACTTCACCCGCGATCTGGTCAACGAACCATCGAACCGCATGACCCCGACGATCCTCGCCGATCGCGCAAAAAAAATGGCGGCGGAAGTTGGTCTCAGGTGCGAAGTCCACGGCGCCGACAAGATCAAGGAATTGAAGATGGGCGCATTCTGGAGCGTAGCCCAGGGTTCGGACGAGCCGCCCGCATTAATTATGCTGCACTATGAGCCCGCGGGGGCGCCGGACAAACCGGTGCTGGGACTGATCGGCAAAGGCATCACGTTCGACACTGGCGGTATTTCCATCAAGCCTGCGGACGGCATGGAAAAAATGAAATACGACATGGCGGGCGGCGCCACCATGATCGGCGCCATGCGCGCGATCGCACTGCTCAAGCCAAAAATAAAAATCACGGCCATCATTCTGGCCACCGAGAACATGCCTTCGGGCAAGGCGCAAAAGCCCGGCGACGTGCAGATCGCCATGTCGGGAAAATCAATTGAGATCATCAACACGGACGCCGAAGGCCGCCTGGTGCTGGCCGACGGTTTGTTCTACGCCCGGCAACTGGGTTGCACCCATCTGATCGACGCCGCCACGCTCACCGGCGCGGTGGTGGTCGCATTGGGATCGATCAATGCCGGCATCTTTGCCAACGATGATTCCATGTACAACCGTTTCAATACGGCTCTCGACAACGCCGGAGAGAAAATGTGGCGCTTGCCGCTGGACGAGGAATACAAGGAGATCATCCGCTCCAACATCGCCGACATCATCAACTCCGGAGGGCGCTACGGCGGCGCCATCACCGCCGCCATGTTTCTCAAGGAATTTGCCGAGGATACGCCCTGGCTGCATCTCGATATCGCCGGCACTGCCTGGACGGAGGAGTCCAAGCCCTGGATCGCGAAGGGTCCGTCCGGGATCGCGCTTCGCAGCCTGGTGGAGTTTGCCTGCAATTTCGGCAAATAGCTTTTCGACCAGTTTCATCGGCTCCTGAAGACGAAGCATCCCGGACGTTCGCAATGGCATCTTAGGCCAACCTGTGGACGCTCGGGTCCTGGCTTTAACTCTCGAAGCTTTAACTCTCGAAAAGGGGGCTATTGAAATGAAGGGTTTATTCATCGTTGGTCTTGCGGTTGCGGTTCTGGGGATCCTGTCGTTTTTCGTGGCATTACCACACACCGAAAACCACGGCATCAAAGCAGGCGACGTCAGCGTCGGGATTCAGACTCACGACAGCCAGAAGATTTCACCTGCGATCAGCGCTGTCATTCTCGTGGTAGGCGCCGGTCTCATGATCGCCGGCCGGGGCAAAAGCTAATCGACGCGCGATGACATTTTGCCGCCTCAGTCGTCTGTGATTCCAGACAGGAGGCGGCATGGACTATCGAGGCGCGAGGGCTCTTCTACTTTTTCTTCTACTCGCGTTGAATTCAATCTACTCACAAACTTCCGCTAGCACGTCGGCATTACCTGCTCATCCCTGCGAAACGGATATCGACTACAGCAAACTCAACTTCTGGGTGGGAACATGGGATGTCTACGACAACCAGGATGGCACCCTCAACGGCACTGACGTGGTTGAGAAGATCCTGCACGGATGCGCCATCGTCGAGAACTGGCGGGAAGCCGACGGCAGTGGTGAAGGCAAGAGTCTTTTCTATTACCAGAAAGCCACCAGACAGTGGAAACAAGTGTGGGTCACTGACGCCGGGCCGATCAAAGAGAAGCGTCTGGTTGAGGAAATGAAAGATGGAGGCGTCCGCTTCCAGGGCGAAATAGCTCATCGGGATGGCACATCGCATCTCGATCGGACCACACTCACTCCGTTGTCTGAAGGACGGGTGCATCAAGTGATCCAAATCTCAAGGGATGCCGGCAAGACCTGGGAGACCGAGTTCGACGCCGATTATCGGCGCCGCAAACAGAATCGTAATCAGAAACAAAAGCCCCCGATCTGAAGTCGGGGGCTGCATCTCAATTATCTTTTTAATAATGATTTTTAGTGACGATCTTCCCAGTCACGGTCGGTGTGCCATTGATGATCACGGCCGTTCCACCAGCCATGGTAGGTATTCCAGCAACGCTCCCGCTCCGCGTTCAAATCGCGACGCCGTTGGTCAGCCTGATGGCTGCGCTCGCCGTGTTTTCGAACCGCCTGCTCAAGTTTCACTTCCGCGCGCTCAATCTGGCGCTGGCACTTGGCATGATCTTCCGCATAGGCATTGGGCACGCTCACCAGTGTGGCCATTCCCAAAGCCGTAGTCATGATCGCTGTTACTGCAATTTTCTTGAGCCGAAGTAAATTCATGCAGCCCTCCAATCCGAATGTAGAACGCTTTATTTTGATTGAAAAGCAGGCTTTCAAGTTGCCTGTGGCATAAATCGACGTCCGCCTGGTCCCATACTGGTAACAGTTACCGCTTCGGAACCAGTTGCCCATGTTCAGCAATCGTTCCGCACACATCCGGCAGTGGCTTCGCCGCTGCCGGCACTTCGGCGCGATAGTCTTTGCCCAAAAAGGCGGCCACGGTAGCGGCAATCTGTGACTGAGTCACTGGAGCGATATTTTCACGTTCACCCTGCGACGGAGTGTCCGGACCCATAATCGCAATCCATATATTTTCCGATCCTTTTTCGTCCACCCCGTGTTCTTTCCATTCCACCAGCCCGCTGCCGCGTCCGTGGTCGGTGGTGAGGATGAAAGTTGTCTTGTCTCGATACTCCGGCATCGACTGCATCGTCTCCCAAAGCTGTTGCACAAATGAATCGAAGCCGTGAGCGCTTTCCAGCACCAGATCGTAGCGCCCCTGGTGCGCCCAGTTGTCGGTCTCACCATAGCCGACGAACAACACCTGCGGATGCCCCGCCTTCACGTAATCGAGCAGCGGAATCTGCACAAATGAATTGAAAGTATCGTCGCCATCGAATTTGGTGGTCGTCCGGTAAAGCTGGTTGAGAAGTTCCTGCCGGGGTGTCATCTTTCCCGTCTCCGGCGCATCCCACCCTGCCTGCATCACCAGTTCGCTGCGCTTCTCGTTAAAAATATCCTTGAACACGTTCCAGGTCCCATACACCGCAACCTTACCGCGGAATTCCGGCATGTGATTCAACCATTCGAACACGGTCGCATTGGGATTCGGTCCGAACTCGTTGCGATCAATTTTTGGATTGGGGTAGCCGGTGAGCATTTCGTTGTAGCCGGGATAGGAAAATGCCATCCCGTTGGTGACATGGGCAACGCTGCCCTTGGTCTGATTGCCGAAGATTTGTCCCTGCTTTGCGATCGTGTTCCATAGAAATGGAAACAGCGCCTGTCGTCGCGAGGACACATCCTCACGCCAGAACTTTTGTTTGAGTTCGCCGGCATCAGCCCAGATACCGCCGTGTTCACTGTCCAATAAAGCTGGATCTGCGCCGGTAAAGATTTCCTGCCAGCGCAATCCATCGCTGACGACTAGAACAACGTTGCGCGTTTTCAAAGAGTTCGATGGAATTTGGGCCGAAGCGGACGGTATCAAGAGCGCGAATACGAAACAAAAACCAATGACAAGAATGAGCTGGATTCGTTTGTTCACGATTTCTCCGGAAAAGCGGATGGCCATTGTGCAACGAGAGGCTGCGGTACGGCAACCGCAGTTCTCGAACCGGGTTATCGGAACTTGTTATCCTGAGCGTCCTGTCATCTAGAACTTCTTGTCATCCTGAGCATCCTGTCATTAGAACTTAATGTCATCCTGAGCGGAGACGAACGTTTCGCTTGCGAAACGTTCGCCGCAGTCGAAGGACCCCTATAGGCGGCACAATTGCAGATTTGTAGGGGTCCTTCGACTCCGTAGAGTCGCTCGCAAGCGAGCGACCGTACTACGCTCAGGATGACAGGGATTGAGTCTCGGTAAAACGATTTTCGGCATGAAAAAACGGGCGAGGACGCCCGTTCTCCACTGTTCAGGTTGAGGGATTGGCTAGTAGCTGGAAGCCGCTCTAATTAATATCAAACTGCTCCTGATGCAGCGCTGGATCGCTTTTAACGATTACGGTCTTCTTCGTCATCTCTTCCATTTCGATCAGCGCCTTGCCGTTGTTGCCTTTGAGCGCCTTGGCGACGTCCGGATTCACCCGCAGCATCACGTCGGCATGCTCCAGGTGTTTGGCGATCTTGCGCATTTCGAGATAGATCTCGTTGCATACCGTGGTCACCGATTTCACGAAGCCGGTGGACTGGCAATATGGGCAGGGCGAGCCGATGGTCCGCTCAAGAGATTGTTTCACCCGCTTGCGTGTGATCGCCACCAGCCCGAAATCGTTAAATTGTAAGACCTTCGACGGCGCGCGATCAGCCCGCAGCGCTTCTTCCAGAGCCTGCATCACTTTCTGGCGGTTGCGGCGCTCGTCCATGTCGATGAAGTCGATGATGATGATGCCGCCCAGATCGCGCAGTCTTATCTGGCGCACGATCTCCTTGATAGCGTCCACGTTGGTCTTGACGATGGTGTCTTCAAGACGCGTAGTCTTGCCCACGTATTTGCCGGTATTCACATCGATCGCGACCAGCGCTTCCGTCTGATTGATGACGATATAGCCGCCACTCTTCAGCCACACTTTCGACTTGAGTGCCTTGTTGATCTCTTCGCTCAGTCCGAATTGCTCGTAAAGCGGCGTCTCCTTGGTGTAAAGCTTGACCCGCTTTACCAGCGCGGGTTGAAAACGATTGGCGAAACGCAGAATGCGTTCGTACTCCTCGTCGCTATCCACCCAGATGGCGGAGAAGTCGGAGGTGACCTGATCGCGCAGCACCCGCTCGACCACGTTCAGGTCGTGATAGATCAGGGTCGGGCCTTTGCCGGCCTCGGCGCGAGTCTTGATCTCCGCCCACAATCCCTTCAGAAAACGGATGTCAGCCCTCAGTTCCTCTTCCGCCGCGTTCATTGCGGCGGTACGCACGATAAATCCACCATGCCCGTTTTCGCGCTCGCTTTGAATAATGCGTTTCAAACGCTGGCGCTCTTCTTCAGAAGCGATCTTGCGCGATACGCCGGTGTGATTCACCGTCGGCATGTACACCAGGAAACGTCCGGGCAAAGCGATGTGACTGGTGATTCGCGCGCCCTTCTTGCCGATCGGCTCCTTTGCAATCTGGACCAGAATTTCCTGCCCTTCCTTCAGCAGATCGGTGATCAGCGGAATGTTGCGCTGCTCGTTGCTGCGAGACGCGGCCGCGTCCACCACCGCCGCCACGGCGTCCGCCGCGCTGGGGCCGGCGATCGTATCCGGGACGCGGCGCGCGCTGGGTATAGCCAGCCGTTCCCGCGGGCGCGCGGACTTCGGCGCGAGCTTCGGTCATGCCACCGCCGCCGGCTTCCGCGGCCAGAACCGCCTCCGCCTCGGCCTGCGCCTGATCGAGTTCTGCGTCGGCTTCGTCTTCTTCGTCGCCTTCTTCGGCCGAGGTTACATCAGCGATTCCCAAGGAGGAAATCGGCGCCGGCAAAAATGGGTCGGACACCGTCTGATCGGCGGAAGCGGCGATCTCCTGCGTGGGTTGTTCGTGATCCACAGGTTGACGATGAACAAACTCATGTTCGCCAGACTCGTCCTCGCCCGCCTCGTGGGTCTCTTCTTCGAGCTCCTCGAAAGCAGCGTCCTCTTCGAGCTCCTCGACGTAGTGAGCCAGATCGGCTTCTTCCTCTTCGATGACTTCTTCCTCAACCGTGCCTGAGGCGGCTACGGTCGGTACCGGCTCGGAGAATGCGACATGGGTTGGCGCTTTTTCTTTCGGGCCGTGTTCCCTGTTGCCATCGACGTCGGCCACTTCGCCGCCGAATACCGCAGCCACATTCATCTGGTGCAGACGTTTCTGCTCGCGATCCCAAATGCTGGATGCCTCTTCGGTCGGTTCCGCATGTTCCTGGGCGACACTCTCTTCCTTAAGTTGGGCTTTCAACTCAGCCGTGTCCTCTGAAGTTGGAGCTGAAGCAGAGTCCGAACTGCAGCCGATTCGTAGCCGAATTCGCAGCAAAGATAGGTTCGTCGTCGGAAAAAATTTGCGAGAGCTGTGTCGGCGCATCCTGCGCCGCATTTTCGTGACGCGCTGGTGCGGCAGGCGGGCGGGTCTGTGCCAACGCTTGATATTTCGAGATCGACTCTCCCGGCAAAATAATGGGCTGATATCCGGGCGGCGGTCCGTATTCCGAGCGCTCGCTCCGATCCGTTCTGCTCTGGCGTTCTGGACGCTCGCTTCGACCCGACCGGTCGTTTCGCTCCGGCCGCTGCTCGCTTCTTTCAGATCGTTCGGGACGTTCACTCCGTTCCGGACGTTCAGTTCGTTCAGGACGGTCGGCGCGTTCCGTACGGGGGCCTCGGGCGTGGCTTCCGTCGCGGGACTGGCGAACTTCGACTCCGGCATGCGCTCGCCACGGCGTCCGCGGCGGCGGCGGCGTCCACGCAGTGCCTCCCCGATTTTCGCGGGACTCGTCGGTCACCGCAGATGCTCCGTTTCGGGTGAACTGCTTCCGCTTGCGCCGGCGGACTCCGTCGCTTCGAACGCCGGAGCGAACGCTGGCGTCTGTGGCTTGCGACTGCGGTTCGGATGGGTATCGCTCCGGAACCGGACGGTTCGTGGGAACATCGTCCAGGTCCTCGGAATCCTCCAACTCCATAAAGTCGGAGACATAAAGGAACGCGTCGCGTTCCAGGCCAATGTCAACAAAAGCGGATTGCATTCCGGGAAGCACGCGAGTTACGCGTCCTTTATAGATGGATCCGGCAAGGGTGTATTCGTTTTCGCGCTCCAGGTAGATTTCCGCCAGCAGATCGTCTTCGACCATGCCCACTTTGGTTTCGTGGGGCGTGGAAGAGACAAACAATTCTTTAGTCATTCGTACTCCGGTCCGGGGCCGTCAGGCGGCCGCGGGATCACCGGATGGAAGGCAGGAAAAGACCGGGAGGATCAAGCGCTGCGATGGCCGCCCTGAACAAGGGACAGCCCTGGCCCCGGAGTTTTCTCCGTGACCGAATCCGTTGCGTAAGCTTAGGAATCTTTTGCACTTATCGCTTTGCGCTTCGCCAGGTTTGTGACCGCTCTCTCAACTCTGAGGGGGCCGTTACCGGCCTGGCAGCGCCTTTGCTTGATTCCTGCCCGGCTCCAACTGCTTTTCTAGCCGGTGTGTGCCCTCTTTACGCGAGGGCGATCGTAATTAATCTTGTTATTCTGCCGCGGATGGCAAGCGCGGCTACTGCCCCTGCCCTTCTTCCACCTGTTTTCAGTTCACGAAACGGCGCATGCGGACATTCATTACAATGCCCAGCGCCAGAAACATGAACAGGACAGAAGACCCGCCATAACTCATCAGCGGCAGGGGTATTCCGGTGACCGGCATAAAGCCGACCACCATGCCGACATTGACCAGAATGTGGAAGCTAAGCACCGCCACCACACCCATTACTACGAACGTGCCAGCGCGGTCGGGCGCCGTTTGCGCGTTCTGGGTCAATCGCATCAGCACTATAAAGTATAGCAGCATTACCGCCAGGGCTCCTACAAAACCATGTTCCTCGGCAAAGGCGGCAAAGATGAAGTCGGTTTGCGGGACGGGAAGAAACGCCAAATGGGTCTGGGAACCCTCCGAATTCCCCCAAATACCGCCGGAACCGACGGCAATCAGCGACTGGTTCACCTGATAGCCCGAACCCTGGCTATCCGCCTCCGGATGCATAAAGCTGGTAAGACGATCCCGCTGGTAGGGCTTTAAGGCATGCCACGCCAGCGGCAGCAGCAGTGCCAGCCGCTATCAGTGACAATCGCTGCCTGCTTGAAGCGTACCCCGCCCAGAAACAGGCCGATGATCGCGATCGGCAGGTAGGTCAGGCTGGTCCCAAGTCGGGCTGCGCGCAGCACCATCAGCATGGGACACCAGCACGATGGCGCCGGCTTTCATGAAGTCCGGCCAGGAAAGCTCTCGCTGGTGCAGGTCGGCGAAATACTTGGCCACCGCCAGAATCAGAATCAGCTTCACCCACTCGGATGGCTGAAAATGGGCTCCGCCCGGCATCTTGATCCAGCGCCGGGCGCCCAGATACTTCTTGCCCAAACAACATAACGCTCATCAGCGAAACGATGGCAGCGATATAAAGCCAATGCACCCGGTCCAGCAGCTTCTGGTAGTTCACCAGGCTGACCAGGAACATGCCCGCCACGCCGCCCACGATCCAGTAAATCTGCCGGATGTGCGCCCCCGCAAACTTGGTATGCAGCGGTAGCGCTGTGAATCTCCATCACGCCCAGACCACAAATGATCAGCACGAAGGTCAACAGCACCCAGTCAAAATCACGAAATGAGATATAGCGGGACATTGGTTTTGGTCGTTAGTCGTTGGTCGTTAGTCCTTCGTCGTTAGTCCTTAATCGTTAGTCCTTGGTCGTTGTTCTCTGGCGTTTAGGCTCGCTTCGTATTTTGATTCCCTGTCATCTTGAGCGGAGCATGGGCGCTCGCTGGCGAGCGCTCATGCGGAGTCGAAAGACCCCTATTCCCTTCACGGCAGCCAGCCGTCATTTTTTCCTCACCAACTAAAGGCCTTCGAAAAACCGGCAACATCCCGCACTACTGCATGCCCGGCGCAGCGGCGGCCAGGGGCACATGCGCCGGCGCCACATCGAGCACGAACCGTCCACCTTGCAGGGCCTGGTCCGGCATGCTCCAAACTCCGCCGATTTCCACACTGCCTGCCGGTTTGTTTGCCACTTTGACCGGCTGACGGTTCTTCTTCTCCACGTAAGCCTTGATCACCTGGGCCGCAGTTCGAGCCGCCAGGTACCCGTGCTCACCTTCCTCCAAAAGCGTACACACCACGATTTCCGGATTGCGCCGGGGTTCGACGCCGGCAAACCATCCGTTGTCCTTGAAGTTAGCCTTGCCAGCCGCACCCATCTTCGCTTTCAGAGCATTACTGATGGTTTGTGCGCTGCCCGTTTTCCCCGCGAAGTCGATGCCCTGTAAGTGCGACAGCGCCGCCGTGCCGCCCGGATTCACAACCCCAGCCATGGCATCGGTAATCATTTGCCAGTTGGCGGGATCGATCGGCACCCGAGTCTCATCCGGCACATTCGACGCTGGCACAATGCCCGGAGGCAAGTCCCGTGGCTCGGTCACATGCGGCCGGACCAGTAGGCCACCACTGGCAATGGCCCCAATCGCGCGAGCCAACTGGATCGGCGTCGCCGCCACCGCCCCCTGGCCGATTCCCACCGAGATAGTTTCGCCCGCATACCATTTTTGTTTGAAATTGCGGATCTTCCATTCCTCCGACGGCATTACCCCGCTGACTTCCTGCGGCAGATCGACTCCGGTT
The DNA here is from genome assembly GCA_963733545.1 of Terriglobia bacterium. Classification (GTDB taxonomy): domain Bacteria; phylum Acidobacteriota; class Terriglobia; order Terriglobales; family Acidobacteriaceae; genus JAIQFF01. The sequence continues at coordinate 517,403 of CAVTDQ010000005.1, read as the reverse complement.
TTTTGTCCCAAGCCGAACGACATCGCATATTTAGCGATACGCTCGATGCCCAGCTTTTCCGCCAGGGTGTAGAAGAAAACGTCGCAAGACTGGTAAATCGCCTTACTGAGGTCGGTAATGCCGTGCGTACGGTGTTCGGCCACCACCCAACACTTGAAATAACGACCGTAAAACGAAGCTCCTCCACTGCAATTGACCTTCATGTTCTGCGCGATGCCTTCCTGCAGGCCCGCTGTCGCCATGATGATCTTGAACACAGAACCCGGAGCCAGCTGCGCCTGAATCGCTTTGTTGAGCAGGGGATGATCTGAATCATTGATCAGCTTCATCCACTCGTCATTTGAGATGCGCACCGCAAAATGGTTGGGATCGTATGTCGGACGGCTGACCATGGCCAGAATTTCTCCGCTTCTGGGGTCCATGGCCACAATCGCTCCATTCCGGCCGTTCAGAGCTTGCTCGGCGGCGATCTGCAAGTCGATATCGATCGTGAGCTTAAGCTGCTTCCCCGGCACGGCCGGCTTTTGATCGAGTTCTCCGACTTCTTTGCCTTTGCTGTTCACCAGTACCTGGCGAGAACCGTTCTTGCCCATGAGCATCGCGTTATATTCCAGCTCCACTCCGGACCGGCCCACCACATCTCCAGGGTTGTAAAGCTCCCAAAGCGGCTGGTTGAGCATCTGCTCGCTGACCTCGCCCACGTAGCCCACCAGGTGCGCCATAAAGCCGTTCTTCGGATAAAGCCGGCGATGCGCCATGATGGTATCGAGTTCGGGCAGTTCATTGTGATGAGATTCGATGAAAGCCAACTCGTCGGGCGTGATGTCTTCCTTGAGATAAATCGGCTGGTACTGCGGAGTTCCGGCGAACTTGCGCAGGCGTTCGCGAACTTCTTTCGCGTCAAGATGCAGGCCTTGAGCGATCATGTCCGCGTCGCCGGAAAGATCGCGCGTAGAATCGCGCAGCAGCAACGCGGTGAACGAAGGATAGTTATCAACAATGACCCGTCCTTCGCGGTCAAGAATCCTGCCACGAGGCGCAAGAATGGGGACTTCGCGAGTCTTGTTTTTTTCCGCCAACGCCGCGTAAAACTCGCTCTGCACCACCTGCAGCCGCCACAAGCCGTAAGCGAGCACCAGAAACACCACCAGGATGATGTACTGCACCGCCGTCAGGCGCCCACTCGATACTTTTTCGTCGCGGCCAAACATGGATTAAGTCAGCTTTAGCTTTAATAGTCTGGTGCTGGTCGTTGGTCGTTGGCCCTTGGTCGTTGGCCAATTAAATTAGTTTTATTGTAGACCGGCGGGGAACCGGTTTTGTTGTCATGCACGGTGACGGAGGGACATCACCGGTTGGATGAACAAGCGAGTGGGGATTTGCCAACGACCAAAGACCAACGACCAACGACGGCCTCACGCTCTCTGTTTAAATCTGTCCAACAGCGTGAATAACACGGCCGCGGTGGCTGCATTGATCAGCGCGCCGGCAATTTCGTGTCCCCAATTCCACTGCAGGGTTAGTTTCACCAGCCCGCGCGCCACCGTAAAGTACACCACTTCGTGGACCGCATAAAAAAACAGCGTGACCATGAAACGCGCACCCACATTATCGACATCCAGCTTGGCTCCGAGCGACGAAGCGCCGAAACCGACCACCGTCTTCGCGATCCCGTAAATACCGATGGGCTGGTGAGTCAGCGAATCCTGCAACAAGCCGATCACCGCGCCGGTCAACAATCCAGCCACCTGGCTGCGCCGCGCCACCGCAAAGAAAATCACCACCAGCAGCGGCAGGTCGAAGAGAACAAAGAAATGCATCCGCAAAGGCAGAAAGGCCTGTAGAAAGAGCGCAACCAGCGGGATGGCAATCGCCACCACCGGGCTGAAGCGGTAAACCTCTACCTGCTCCTGGGATGTGTAGGTAATCGGCACGCTAGTGCGGTTGATCCTCCGAAGTGCCAGGCTTCGCCGATGGGGTCGCTCCGGATCGCGCCGGAGCGCCATTCGCCGGTCTGGCCGGTGGCAATTCTTTTTTCACGGTTGCGCCAGCCGGTTTGGCGGGCGTCCCGGCATTTGCGTTCGCTGCGGTTGCACTAGTTGTCTTCGCAGCACCTGTCGTTGCTCCGGCTGTCGTTGCTTCGGCTGTCGTTGTTCCGGCTGTCGTTGTACCCGGCGCGGCGGTCCCAGGCTTTGTCGTCCCCGCACTCGCAGTTGCCGCCGCCGGATTGGCAGCGGCTGCCGGCTTGTCCGGAACTGAAGGCAGCCGCTGCGTGAGAATGTCGACAGCGCGTACTGAATTGTTCTCGGCCACCGACGGCGCCCGGTCTTCTTTCTTCGTGATCACCAAAACTTCTTCCAAACGGCTCAGATTCGCCGAAGGCTTTACCCGGATGTTGAGAAATAGATCGGCTCCCGGCGATACCTTCATCACCGTCCCCACCGTAATTCCCTTGGGGAATATCTGGTCGCCGCCGCTGGTGATAATCCGGTCGCCGGGCGCGACCTGCTCGTCGGTCATCACTTTTTCCAGAATCACTTCGCCCGCCGCCGTCCCTTTGATCACTCCCTGCAAACGCAGTTTGTCGAGGATCACGCCTACCCCGCTGCTCTGATCGTTGATCAGGAGCACTTGAGAGGTCGAGCCGTACGAACGCAACACTCTGCCCACTAACCCGTCGGCGGTAATCACCGCCATGTCCTTTTCCACTCCCGCGGACGTGCCTTTGTCGATATAGATGGATCGCGATTGCTCGCTGCCGCTCGAGCCGATCACCTGCGCCGCTACGGTCTTGGCGATATAGGTTTCCTTGAATCCAAGCAAGGCCTGCAGCCGCCGCGCTTGCTGAGCGTCGTCCGATAATCGCACCTCTTCTAGCCGGAGCCGTTCGATTTCGAACTTCAGATCGCGATTTTCCTGGCGAACCCCGCGCAAATAAACGTAGTTGCTCCAGATACCGCCGAGGCCGTTCTGACACCACACGATGGCTTTTTCCAGAGGGCTGACCGCGCTCACCGTCCACAGGCGAATGATTCGCGTCGATTCAGTGGATCCCGAACGCTTGACCTGGATGGCCAGACCCATCACCTGTGCAAACAGGATCGCCACCAGGATGGTGACATTGCGGTAGCGGCTGATCAGATTTTCCATGGAAAACAGGCTCGGGTTTAAAACAGTTTAGGGTTTCTAGTTTCTGGTTTCTAGTTTCAAAAACCGGCGGAGCCGTGGATGGTCGCAGAGACGGGCGAGGACGCCCGTCCTCCATTGAAAACGGGAAACCAGAAACCGGAAACTAGAAACTGTTTTAAAACTACTCTATTGAAATTTTTCGCAGCAGCTTGAAATCGCTGAGCATTTTTCCCGTGCCCAGCACTACGCTGCACAGCGGATCGTCGGCAATTGAAACCGGCAAGCCGGTTTCTTCACGAATACGTTTGTCGAGGTTCTTCAACAGCGCGCCCCCGCCGGTCAGCACAATGCCGCGGTCGCTGATGTCGGCGGAAAGCTCGGGCGGCGTGCGCTCCAAAGCAACGCGAACCGCGTTCATGATGGTCGAAACGCATTCGCTCAATGATTCGCGGATTTCGCTGTCGTCCACGGTAATAGTCTTGGGCACGCCTTCGATCAGGTTGCGGCCTTTGATCTCCATGGTCAGCGGCTTGTCCAGTGGATACGCCGAACCAATCTCCATCTTGATCTGCTCGGCGGTTCGTTCTCCCACCAGCAGGTTGTATTTACGTTTGAGATAGTTCATCACCGCTTCGTCCATCTGGTTGCCGGCCATACGCACGGAACGGGAATAAACGATGCCGCTGAGAGAGATGACTGCGATGTCAGTTGTACCGCCGCCGATATCCACGACCATGTTGCCGCTGGGTTCGGTGATGGGAAGCCCGGCGCCGATGGCGGCCACCATGGCCTGCTCGACCAGATACACTTCGCTGGCTTTGGCGCGATAGGCGGAATCCATGACCGCGCGCTTTTCCACCTGAGTGATTTCAGAGGGCACGCCGATCACGATCCGCGGATGCACCAGCATCTTGCGGTTGTGCGCCTTCTGGATGAAGTAGTTGAGCATTTTTTCGGTCACTTTGAAGTCGGCGATGACGCCATCTTTCATGGGCTTGATGGCCACGATGTTGCCGGGCGTGCGCCCCAGCATCTCTTTGGCTTCCTTGCCCACGGCTTCGACTTCACCGGTGTTCTTGTTGATGGCCACGATGGAAGGCTCGTTGACCACGATGCCCTTGCCCCGCGCGTACACCAGCGTGTTGGCCGTCCCCAGGTCGATGGCAAGATCGCTGGAAAAAATGCTGAACAGCGATCGCAGGTTATGCAGGCGCGTTGAAGAATGGAATCCGTTAGATGACATACGCGATTTAGCTCTCTCAGACCGCTGTCATTGCCGGGCGTACCCGGTTGTTTCTTTGCGGATGGGGGGCCGTCAATTAATTCTATGGGAAAAACCCCGCTTCACCCTCGAACCAAAGTCCCGGCACTTCGGGTAATCCTCGCCAAACCCAGCTTTTTACCGGCTAATTCCGAAAATTCTCTGCGTCCTTTGCGGTATTGCTTTGCGAACATTGCGGTTAGAATTTTGATCTTGTTATAAGAAAAATCTTTAACCGCAAATTTCGCTAAGCAATGCCGCAAAGAGCGCAAAGAAACTTTACTTAAAGAAACTTGAACTACTGAATCACAATCTTTTTCTGGACCGTATTCACTCCGCCCTTGGCATTCTGCGCCGTGATCGTGACCAGACTTTGGCCTGGCGGGAGTGGCGGCATAAAATAATGAAAGCTGCCATCCGCGCCAACCACAGGCACTTCTCTGCCGTTCACCATCACTCGTGCGCCCACCTCGGTGCGCCCGGTCAACTCAATCACGTGACCGTGCTGCATGAACGGATCCAGGTCGAGATCGATGGCGACTGTGTTATGACCTTTGGGAATAATGGTGAACCGGTTTTTCTGGCTCTCCACCGATTCCTTGTCAGCCAGGTCGTAAGACTGGACCAGCCAGTAGTACGCGCCTTCCCCCAGCCCCGAAACGATCACATCGGCGGTGTTTACCTTGCGATCTACAATCGTCGAGGAAAAGTAGGGATTATGCGAAATCCGCAGCCGGTATCCTGCCGCATTGGCCATCGCCGTCCAGGAAAACTCCACCGGCTTCGAGGCGTTGCCGGTGGTAAAAATCGGCATCATGTTGGCCGGCGAAATCGGAGTCGGCGGCCCAATCTCTTTCAACTTGGCCATGCGCGGAGATTGCGACTGGAAGCCGACTTTCTCCCACTCCGCCAGATGAACCACTTCTCCGTTACGGCTGATCTCTCCCGAACCTTTTTTCAACAGAATTTCGTGCTGGTCGCCCTTGGGATCGTTGTGCACCATGGCCGAACTGTCGGGCGCCAGAGATGCCGTGGCTCCGGCCACAATCACCTGCGACTTCGATCCCTGGACGAAAGCGGCGGTAGTGAGGTCGACGGTTCCGGTGCTGACCGCGACCGACACGTTGGTCTGCTGCTGGTCGTTGGCGGAATTTTCTTCAATCACGATCAACGAATCCTGCTTCACCGTGTAGTTGGTGCCATCACTGAAGACGATCTTGGCCATCCCCTCGGAGCCGGTTTGCACCACATCGCCCTTCTCCAGTGGCACGTTGTAATCGGCGGTCAACCAGCTGTTGCTGCTGGCCTTCTTTACTCGCACGGTCCCATCCAGGGCAGTGATGTGCGCCTGCTGCGAGTTCGCGCTGCCGCCCTTGGCCTTACCGCCCGCCCCTGCGATCGATTCCAGCAGGCTGCCGCCCAGGCTGCTGAATGACTTCAGTCCCCTTTGCGTGAACTGGGGAAAGGCGAAATTCATCGCCACCAGCAGCAGCACCACCGCAAACAGCACTGCCAGCGCCACGCTACGGTAGGTGACTGTCTTCCAGGCTACATGGATTCCAGGTTTGCTACTTGAAGACACAAAGGCCACCGGGCACTAGTCAAACCCTAAGAATATGGGGTATTTCCGAGACTATCACAAGCATAACTGCCGTTGGCACAGTTGATTACCTTAGGTCGAACCCCGGCGGTCATGTCCTGCGGTGTGGGCCAGGACGCTCAAATCGGGCGATGGGCGGGGTGAGGAAAGCCAGAGAAGAGTGCGGTCGATTTTTGAACTCCCAAGCTGTCATCAGCAGACGGCCGGCGGCCCCCGCCGGTTTTCCTCCTGCCTTATACTTGGCGGCTGGATTCCGGGCAACAAGCCCGCTGACGGAGATCCCGGGCGTGACTAGCAACGTACAGGCGGTTGAACTGGTCTTCTTATTGCTTCTGCTGTTCGTGGTCGCCTTTGGAGCATTAGCCAAAAAGCTCAAGGTCGCCTATCCCATAGTCCTCGTGATCGCCGGGGGTTTGCTTGGCTTCGTTCCCGGAATTCCGCGCGTCCCACTCAATCCAGACCTCGTGTTCTTCGTTATCCTGCCTCCGTTGCTCTATTCCGCGGCCTGGGTAACCTCATGGCGTGAATTTTCCTTCAACCTGGTCAGTATTCTGCTTTTAGCTTTTGGTCTCGTCACCTTCACTGTCATCGCCGTCGCCTACGGCGCCCCCTGGCTGTTCCATGGCTTTGACTGGAAACTCGGACTGGTTTTAGGAGCCGTCATCGCCCCCACCGACGCCATCGCTGCCGGTTCCATCGCGGAACGGGTTGGCATTCCCAAAAGGATCGTGGACGTAATCGAAGGCGAAAGCCTGGTCAACGATGCCAGCGGCCTGCTGGCCCTGGAATTCGGCATCGCCATCCTGTTTCGCCACGAAACCCCCACCATCATCGGAGGCGCAACGCGGCTGGCGTATCTGACTTTTGCCGGACTGGCAGTAGGTTTGGTCGTGGGTTGGATTGTGGACCGGATCGAGCGCCACATTGACGACGGGCCCATCGAAATTGCCCTCAGCATCCTGGTTCCCTACGCGGCGTATCTCACCGCCGACAAAATACGCGCCTCGGGCGTGCTGGCCGTGGTGGCTTGCGGTCTTTATCTTAGCCGTCGCAGCTCGGGATTTTTCTCGCCGGGGGTGCGAGTGCAAGCCTGGGCAGTATGGGAAGCCCTGGATTTCACGCTCAACGGTCTGGTGTTTGTGCTCATCGGACTGCAACTGCCATACGTAATGGCGGGCATTCACGACTACAGTCATCAAACACTGCTTCTTTACGGTGCGTTATTCAGCGCGCTGGTAATCGCGTTGCGAATCATCTGGATATTTCCCGGCGCATTTCTGGCAAACCGTATCCGCACCCGGGTACTGCACCAGAAAGTGCCCATGCCGACTGTTGGCGGCATGCTGGTCCTGGGCTGGACCGGCATGCGCGGCGTGATCGCGCTGGCTGCTGCCATCGCGCTGCCGCAAACCCTGGCCGACGGCACTCCGTTTCCGGATCGTAACCTGATCGTCTTTCTTGCCTTCTGCGTTATTTTCGTGACTTTGGTTCTGCAGGGCCTGACCCTGCCCTGGCTGGTTCGCATTCTTGGCGTTGCCGATCAGGGCGGGCGAAACATCGAAGAGGAAAACGCGCGACGGGAAATTCTCGAAACCGCTCTGTCATTCCTGGAAAACGAACGCAAAAATGATGCCAGCGAATTTACCGAAATTTACGAAGACCTGACCGGCCACTATCGCCACCGTCTTACCGATGTACTGGGAGAAGACAATGCCGAAAACGACATCAGCCCCCAACACCACGACCGCCTGACGCGCGTTTCCAAGGAACTGATTCAGTTGGAGCGGAGGTGTGCGGTCCGCTTGCGCAACGAAGGCCGCATCAACGACGAAACCCTCCGCCAACTCGAGCACGAACTCGACCTGCGCGAGCTGGGGTCAACCCATGTGGAATAAAAGGCGGACCGATTTTTTGTAGGCCGATTGCGGAATTGCTAACCCTTACTCTCCACTAACGGAAGATACACTTGAAAGCGTGTGTCTCCCGGTTTCGATTCGACCTGAATTCTGCCTTTGTGTTTCTTCACGATTCGCAGCGCGGTATCGAGTCCCAGGCCGGTACCCTCGCCAACTCCCTTGGTGGTGAAGAACGGCTCGAACATGTGCGCCTCGACCTCGGGAGGAATTCCCGGGCCGCTGTCGCCGATTTCTATCACCACGCAATCTTCTTCGCGATAGGTTCGCACTCGCAGTTCACCTTGCGTGCCCATTGCGTCAATGGCATTGTCGATGATGTTGGTCCACACCTGGTTCAGTTCGCTGCCGTACGAATTCACCAGCAGAGGAATTTTCTCGTACTCGCGATGCACGGTAATGCCGCGCTTGAGTTTGTGGTTCAGGATGATCAACGTGTTTTCCAGACCTTTGACGATGTCTACATTTTGCGCGGTGGTCTGGTCCATGTAGGTGTATTCCTTGACCGCGCGAACCAGTTCCGAAATTCGCGATGTGCTGCTCTCGATCTCGCCCAGCAGGTTGGCAATGTCGACTGAAGCTGCGATTCGCACCAAGGCCGCTCGCGCCACATCGGCGTCCATGGTGGCAAACAGCGATTCCAGTGCCTGCGGCTTCACTCCCCTGCGAGCCAGGTCGGCAGCCAGTTGCCACAAATCGTTCTGCCCGTGGCTGCGCAGCAAAGAATCGATCTGATCTTCCAGGTCGCTGATGGCCAGCGTGTCCAGCGGAGTTCCGTCGGGCTGCACGAATGTTGCTTCCAGCCTTTCGATTTCCTGCCGCTGCACCGGCGTAAGGTTGTGCCGTCCCAATTCCTGGGCCGCATCTTTGATTCGATACAAGGTATCTCGCAGGAGGCTGGTGGCGCGCTTGGCCGCCGATGCCGGATTATTCAGTTCGTGGGCCAGCCCCGCGGAAAGTTTTCCCAGACTCGCCAGACGGTCCACCTGCTGTTCCCAGCGCGTAGTCTCGCGGATCCGGTCGGACATCTGGCCCACCAGCCGCTGCGCCAGCTCCCACATTTTCTGCACCAGCTCGGGGAATTTCGCGGAAGGAAATTTCAGGATGTGGGCGCCGGTGATAGCCCGGCCGGACATCACCGCAACTTTCATGCGCGAAAATGGCAATAGCCCGGTCACCGTTCCTGCCTCAATCGGAATGGTGATGGCTTCGCCACCCAATGCGCCGCGCATCTGGAGTTGCCCCTCGAGTATCACGAACATCGCATCGGCGGGAGCGCCCTGCTGCATGAACGTGTCCCCGGCCTTGAGAAAAATGTCCTCACACTGGCTGATGAACCAATCCAGTTGATCGTCGGGCAAACCTTCAAACGCCTTAACTTTCAATAACTCGGCTCTGTCTATCATTGGTTTTTGAATCAGACCTCTGCAATCTGACTTCTACACTTTGCTTAGATACTGATGAATGAACTGTACCGCCACCGATCCTTCACCCACGCCGGAGGCCACCCGCTTTACCGAACCGTGACGCACATCGCCAACGGCGAAAATGCCGGGCACATTGGTCTCCAGCAGAAAAGGGTCGCGCTCCAGATTCCAGCCCTTCGGATGTTGTCCGTCACGGATAAGGTCAGGTCCGGTGAGAATGAAGCCGCGTTCGTCGCGCTCCACCAGACCGTCCAGCCAGTCGGTTCGCGGCAAGGCCCCAATGAAGATGAACATGGATGAGGCCGGAACCCGCTCGATCTTGCCCGTGTCCGAGCAAAGCACCGAAATCTCTTCGAGATGGGTCTCGCCGTGAGCTTCGACCATGCTGGCATGCGCCCAGATCTGAATGTTTTTCGTCTCTTTGATCTGATCGATGAGATATTGCGACATGGTGGCGGCCAGAGAATCGCCGCGCACCAGAATGACGACGCGGTCCGCGTACTTGGCGAAGTTCATCGCCGCCTGCCCCGCCGAATTCGCGCCGCCCACTACGTAAACGATTTCTCCTTTGCAGGACATGGCTTCGGTGGAGCCGCCGCCATAATAGACTCCCGCGCCCTGCAGCCGGTCGATGCCGGTCGCCTCCAGCTTGCGCCACTGCACTCCGGTCGAAATCATCAGGGCATGGCATGAAATTTCATGTCCGTCAGCCAGTTTTATGATTCTGTAAGAGCCTTCGGTACGCACGCCGACCACTTCTACCGGAGAAAGTATTTCCACGCCAAAACGCTGCGCCTGGACCACCGCGCGCCGCGCCAGATCGCTGCCGCTGAGACCCTGCGGAAATCCCAGATAATTTTCGATGCGCGAACTCATCCCCGCCTGACCGCCGGGCGCCTCGCGTTCGATCATCACCGTCTTTAAGCCCTCTGAAGCGCCATATACCGCCGCTGCTAGTCCCGCCGGACCTCCGCCCACAATCGCCAGATCGTAAAAGTTGGTCTGGGCCTGTGTCCGCAATCCCACTTTCTTGGCCACATCCGCGGGCAGGCTTTCCAAAAGCCTGGTTCCATCCGGGAAAAGCACAACCGGGAGGCTGGCCGCTTCCGGACCGAGCGCCTCCATCAACCGCTTGGTGTCAGGATCGTTCGCCGAACTCTCCACATCGATCCACTGGTAAGGAACGTGATTTCGCGCCAGAAAATCGCGCAAATCGTACGACTTCGGCGACCAGCGCGTTCCCAGCACGCGTATGCCCTCAAAGGCCGGATGATACGAGGCTTGCCAGTCATCCAGCATGTCATCGAGCTGGGGATATAGGTGCTCGACCGGCGGGTCCCAAGGCTTAAGGAAAAAGTAATTGATGTTGGCCTGGTTGATGGCGCTGATGGCGGCGCTCATATCGGCGTATGCGGTCAGCAGCGCACGTTTGGCCTTGGGAAAAACCTTCATCCCCTGCTGCAGAAACTCCACGCCATCCATACGCGGCATGCGCTGGTCGGCCAGCATCAGGGCCACGCTGTCATTCCGCACCTTCAGCTGCTTCAGCAGATCCAGTGCACCCTCGGGAGAATCGCTGCCAATCACCCGGTAGTCGGCCCCGTATTTCGAACGCAAGTCGCGCTCGATGGAGCGCAGAACATCGACATCGTCATCCACACTCAGCAAAATCGGTTTCGCCATAGTTCGATCTCAAAGGTTAATGATGAGTAATTTTAGACTGCTGAAGACCTGGATGGTCTATAGATGCAGGAAAGTTTCGCTGGGCACCACAGTTTTCCGCATGCAGGCGCGAGCGCTAGCGCTCGTGCGCTAGCGCCTAAAACCCGGAATACAACCGAACTGCAGAAAAGAAGAAGCACGAGCGGGGCGCTCGCGCCTACATTAAAACATCATCTTCCGCCGAAGCGGAAGATAAGACCCGCGCCCAGCCGCAGATTATTCTGCCGGTGGTTTAAACCATTGCTGAACTGAGTGCGGTAGTAATCCGCTTCCAAGACGCGTATGGCGAAGTGCCGGGTAATTCCGACATCGAGTCCACCGCCCGCGATCAGGCCGAAGGCGTTGGATGAGCCGGCGAATCCGGAACTGTCCGAGGCCAGACTTCCTCCGGCGTGAACTCCGCCCAACAAGACCTGGCCAAAGGGCGCGAAATGTTCCAACCTGCGCCAACTGTAGCGCGGACCAAACAGGTAAGAAGTGAGGGTAAGCTCTTCGCCCGACCCGTGGATGTCGGAGGCTCGCTGGCTGCCGGCTTCCGCCACCACGGCGAAGGATCGGGTGAAACTGTAAGCGAACCAGGCGCTGCCGCCATGCATGGAAAAACATCCGCATGCGTCCGGAGGCGCGTTGGCTCGAACATAGTTGTAGTCCGCGCCTATTTCGGCCGCGGGCATGCGCTGGGCAAAGCCCATCACCAGGGAAAGCGAAGCGCATCCCAGACCCAGACCCAGCCGGGTGATCCATCGAATTGCCGTTCCCCGAATTAAGTTTCGCATCTTCATTTGTCCTTGTCCGCCATTTTTCTTTCGCATTTGCGGGTCAGCGTTTGCCTTTGAAGATCAGGGGCGACAGCCCACCTTTACTTCATGATCAGGATCACCGTGGTCGACACATGCTGCGATCCGCTGGTACCGGTGATGGTCACGGGGAAGCTCTGGCTGGTGCCAGCGAACCCGCCGTTGCAAGCCGTCAGCAGCAACGTTCCCCCCGCCAGCATCGCGGTCAGCACAAGCAAGCGCCCGGACCTGGCCATACGCTTTCGTTGGCCGGCCATCACGCACAAACCAGCCGCCAAACTGAGCGGCAAAAATGGGAATTGCTTCTGCGGGTTAGGCAAGGCACCGGTTCGCGTAGCAGTCTGAATGTGCAGCACCGTGTTTGCACCCGACGCGCCCGGAATCACGGTTGCAGGATTGAAGGTGGCAACCGCGCCCGCCGGCAACCCCGACGCTGACATGATGACCACGCTGTTAAAGTCGCCGCCAATCGGGGGAACCGTGACGTTGATATCCACCGATCCGCCCGCGTTTACCGTGAATGGAGACTGCGGCGCAGTAACGGCAAAGGTCGAGGCCACCGCCGCTACCGTCACCTCCACTCCGAGTGAAGTGGAAGCGGCAGACCCCGCCGTACCCGAATACTGGGCGGTGATCGTGTTGGTTCCGGCGGGGAGCGTGGACGAGATAAAGGTCGCCACTCCCGAAGAATTCAGGCTTGCCGTGCCCAGCAGCGTGCTGCCGCTGAAGAAGCTGACTGTTCCCGCCGGGGTGCCGGTGGGCGCCGGCGTGACCGTCGCGGTCAGAGTAACCGCCTCTCCCCCGGTGGATGGATTCGGCGCGGCCTGCAGGGCGGTTGTGGTGGCGGTTTGGGGGTTGATGGTCAGATTCTGAGCCAACGAAGTCGATCCCGCATTTCTGTAATTGCCGGAATAGACAGCCGTGAGACTTAACGTTCCGGCTGGAAGGCCGCTGCCGGTGAAGCTGGCCACGCCGGAAGAGTTCACTACCCCAGTGCCCAATAGGGTGCTTCCGTTGAAAAAGCTCACCGTACCGCCAGGCGTGCCGGAGGGAGCGGGGAGTACGGTAGCGGTCAACGTGACCGCTTGCCCGGCGGAAGCAGGGTTAGGCGTAACCGTGAGCGTGGTCGCGGTCACAGTCTGAGGGATTGCGCTAAGCAATACAGTGTTGGATTGGCTCGCCGCCCGGTCCGCGTCGCCGGCGTAGCTGGCCAGAACCTCATGACTGCCGACGCCATATACCGCCCGGCCGGTCGCGGTAGCGGTCTCGGTCTGCGCCGATAGCAGGACGGAGGCAGTGGTCTGGTTCGAATTTGCCACCACTACGTCGGGAAGCCCGTCTCCGTTCAGATCACCTACGCCGATCCCGAAGGGCCGGTTGCCTACGAGAAAAGACTGCTGGGTTTTGAAAGTGCCATCTCCTTTGCCCAGCAAAACTCCCACGGTGCCGCTGCCATTATTCGAGACCACCACGTCCATGTGTCCATCGCCGTTGAAGTCGCCGACCGAAACTCCCTCCGGTGCGTTGCTGGTGCCATATTGCACCGGGGTTTGAAACGTGCCATCTCCCAATCCCAAAAGCACGCTTATTGAATTGTTCTCCGCATTCGCCACCGCGAGGTCGGGAAATCCGTCCTCATTGAAATCAGCCGTCGCAACGCCAACGGGGTTAAAGCCCACACCATAGGTCACCTGGGTCTGAAAAGTTCCATTGCCCAGACCCAGCAGAATGCTCACCTGGCTGTCCTGCGCGTTGGTCACCGCCATGTCAGCTTTTCCGTCTCCGTTGAAGTCTGCGATCACGAGCTGCTGCCCACCTTCGCCCACCGCGAAAGTGAGCGGATCCTCACAGAGGTTCAGTTCCACCTGAAATGTGCCGTCACCTTGGCCAAGCAGAATAGTGACGTTGCGATCGTTTCTGTCGAGCACCGCCAGATCGAGAAACCCGTTGCCGTCAACGTCAACCACGGCAATCGACTGCGGCCCATTTCCGACCACGTAGGTTTGCTGCGGCAGAAAAGTGCCGTCGCCGTTCCCAAGAAAAACGCTGATCGTGGCGTCGCCCGCGTTGCCCACCACCAGGTCAAGCTTGCCGTCGCGGTTGAAATCGCCACTGGCAATCGCGATGGGGGATGCGCCGGTCGCATAAGTGGTCTGGAGCTGAAAGCTTCCGTTACCATTTCCCAGGAGGACACTGATCGTATTGGCGCCGAAATTGGTCACTGCCAGGTCAAGAATTCCGTCGTTGTTGAAATCACCCAGAACCGTATTTTCAGGACGCGAGCCCACGGTCGCGGGTGAACTGGGCGCCGGCAGCAAAACGAATCCGAGAGTGGCGGGATCGAGCGCAGCCGTTCCCACCAGCGCGTTGGCGCTGTCGCTATCGAGAAATGAAACCGTGCCCGCCGGCAAGCGCTTTCCGAAAGCGGCCACCGCTCCAGTCAGCGTGTAATTGCCGGGGGCGCCGCTCGACCCGATTAGCGAAAATGAGAGGTAGCTGGCGTTGGCATTTACCGTCAATGCCAGCGGCGCCGACGCGCTTGGCTGAGTAAACCGCAAGGCTTGAAAAGCCGCCACAATGCTGTATGTGCCGGCCCCGAGAGTGAGCTTGATGGTTGCGGTCCCGGCCGTCGTCAGCGATGCGCGTCCCAGGATGGCTGAGTCTGCGCAGCGTGTAGCCGTGGCATCGCAAAATAGCACCACCCCGCGTACAAACGGCGACCCGCTGCTGGTTACGGTCGCAGTCAGCGTCACCGCCGTGCCTGCCGTAACCTCTGGGGATGAAACGCTCAAGGTTGTCACCGTGGTTGCTACGGGTGTCCCGGCGCTGAGGGGGCAGGTGGCGGCGAGAAATATCAGAACGGCGAGGACTGCAATCGAACCGGCTGAACCAGACCGGCGTGAAGCGGCAAAGCAGGGCGGCATATGAGTGTGTCCTCTTGCGAGCGTCTCGCGAAGGTGATTGGTCTTCACGATTGACGAGTCTCGACGACGACCCCACTGTTTCAGTCTTCCCTGTTAGCGGTAAATCATCGGACGGTCGTAGCGAGGCGCGAGCTGCTTCTTCCGATAAGCAAAGGCGTCTGCATTCCGGAAAAGGAATGGCGCGAGAATCGGCCTATAGACAGTAGTTACGTATTCAAAACGAAGTCGGTGGGAAGGAGAAAATGACTCTGTGCCAAAACGGCATCCAGGCTGAAAAAGAATGGCTCCTCAGGTAGGACTCGAACCTACAACCCCCCGGTTAACAGCCGGGTGCTCTGCCATTGAGCTACTGAGGAGTGTAAGGGACGCGCCGAGAGGCACGCCGCCTGAGCTATCGGTATTTATATTAGCATCCGACTGGGGATGATCAAAACCTAAGGCAATCAATTTTGATAACCTTTACTTTAATCGGCTGGGATCGGGTGGCGAGGTGGCTCATGCCTGGAGGATCACGTTTGCTCTGGATTTTAATAGGAATGGCTTTGCTGGTTACGATGGCCTGGGCAGCGGATGATTCGGCTTCGGGCACGGGCTCGGCTGGCGGGCCGCCAAAGGCCAAAGTGGAAGCCGTCGAAGACACGTTGCATGGCCACAAGATTGCCGATCCCTACCGCTGGCTCGAAGACGCGTCCAGCGCAGACTCACAGGCCTATGTGCGGGACGAGATGGCCTACACGCGCAGCCTCCTCGATCCGCTGCCGGGGCGGGATCGCATCCATGATCGGCTGGCGCAGTTGCTGTCTATCGGGACAATTGGCACGCCGCAGGTGGCTGGGCCTTACTATTTTTATACCCGGCGCGAAGGCAATCAGAACCAGCCGGTGCTTCTGGTGCGGGAAGGGCTGCATGGGAAAGACCGGACGCTGGTGGATGCCAACCAGATGTCGGCCGATGGAACGGTCGCGCTGGACTGGTGGTTCCCGTCTGATGATGGCAAGTATGTTGCTTATGGCACTTCGGCCAGCGGCTCGGAAAACAGCACGCTTTATTTAATCGAGACTGCAACCGGAAAGCTGTTGCCCGACAAGATTGACCGGGCACGCATCGCGCAGGTGGCGTGGAAGAAAGACAATTCCGGTTTCTTTTACGGACGCAATCCCAAAAAAGGGTACCGTGCCCGAGGGCGACGACGTCTACTATCTGCACATTTTTTATCACGCGCTGGGCTCCGATCCTGACAGAGATCCCCTGATCTGGGGCGAGGGGCGCAAGAAGGAAGAGATTCTGGTTTCGCAGTTGCCCGACGACGATGATCGCTGGCTGCTGCTGACCGCCTACCAGGGCTCCGCCGGCACGGAACGAACTTTTTCTGCAGGACCTGAAAGCCAAAACGCCTCCGCTAGAAATCACCAGCGGCAAGGACTTTCACTACACCGGCGAAATCTTCCGCGGCAAGATTTACATCACGACCAATGAAGGGGCGCCGCACTTCCATCTGTTCGCGGTGGACGCGGCTAATCCCGCTCGCGCCAACTGGAAGGAAATTATTCCGGAAGCGGACGGCATTCTGAAAGGCACCGCCATCATCGACGGAAAAATACTGGCGGAGTACGAGCACAACGCCAGCTCGCAACTGAAGCTGTTCGATCTCGAGGGCAAAGCCCTGGGCGACATTGAACTGCCGGGGATCGGCTCGATCGAAGGCCTGGGCGGACGCTATGACCGCAAGGAAGCCTTCTTCGGATTCCAGTCGTTTACGGTGCCGCCGTCGGTTTATCAGGTAGATCTAGCCTCGCGCAAAGCTTCGCTGTGGGACAAGGTAGCCACTCCCGGCGTCGATCCCTCGGGGTACGAAGTAGCACAGGTCTGGTACACAGTCGAAAGACGGCACCAAGGTTCCGATGTTCGTCTTCCACAAAAAAGGCCTGGTGCTGAATGGCAAAAATCCGACTGTGCTCACCGGATACGGCGGCTTCAACGTGAGTATGACGCCAACTTTTTCCGGGGCGCGCTATCTGTGGCTGGAGCACGGAGGCGTCTTTGCCGTCGCCAATCTGCGCGGCGGATCGGAGTTTGGCGAAGACTGGCATCGCGCCGGCATGCTCGACAAGAAGCAAAATGTGTTCGACGACTTCATCGCCGCCGGCGAATTTCTGATCTCGGACAAAATCACAGACAAAGATCACCTCGCCATCCAGGGCGGATCGAATGGCGGCCTGCTCATGGGCGCGATGATCACGCAGCGTCCTGACCTGTTTCGCGCGGTGGTGTGCCAGGTCCCGCTGCTCGACATGCTGCGCTACCAGAATTTCCTGATCGCGAAATTCTGGGTGCCGGAGTACGGCTCGGCTGAAGACGCCACGCAGTTCGACTGGCTCTACGCCTACTCGCCCTACCATCACGTGAAGCCGGGCGCGGAATATCCGGCAATCATGTTCATGACCGCGGACAGCGACAGCCGCGTCGATCCCATGCACGCGAAAAAAATGGCCGCGCTGATGCAAGCCGAAGCCGCCAACGGGAAGAGCAAGGAGCGTCCGATACTGCTGCGCATCGACAGCAAAGCCGGCCACGGCCAAGGCAAGCCGATTACCAAGCAGATTGAAGACGGGACGGATGTTTATTCGTTTCTGTTTTGGCAGTTGGGGGTGAAGCCGTGAGGGCGACGGTGTTAGTCGTTGTTCGTCGTGAGCTATGCTGCGGGGCACAGCACGCCGACTAGGAAGCTAAAATGTGTGACGTCAAGGACATAGAGGTTAAGCTTCGCGAACAAAATCCCCAAAGTTCGTTCGCGCTCGAGGCTCTAATACCGTGATTTATCCTTGTCCGAGCTACACCTTCAGGATAGAACGCAATTTGTTGAGAGTCAAGCCTAAAGGAAAATAGAAGGTTCGAATGACATTTTATATTGGGAATGTTGTGTGAAGAAATGGGATCGTCATGAGGTTCAGATTCCCTTGAGGGGGATGGATACAGTAAGAGCAATGTAAAGAAGCATGTACAGGTTCGACGAGGCAAATGGCTAACTGGGGTATCGCATGGGGTTGCGCCGGAGACAGTCCGGTGATTCAGAAGCATCTGGGCTCAACGATAAGCGCATGTTGGATCTCCTTGGGCGAGAAGGCGCGATATATGACCGCTACAGGCTGGAAGACTTGCTTGAGACGCTGGTGAAGAAGATCCGAGAAGATTATCCGAACGACCGTCTTTCTTTGGTAGTCGCTTTCTGGGGAATATCGCGAGACGACAAGCATGACCTCCGACTGTACTCCGTGAAAGAGACGAGTCACTGTCTTTCGGTTGAGGAATGTTTTGCCTGTGCCGGTATGGACACATCACTCGGCCGCTTTCTACTCGATAGCATTTATAGAAAATATTTGTCGGTAGGTGAAGGCGAACAAGTCGCCGTTTTCATAACTTCTGTGATGAAAGAGAAGGCTGACGGAGTCGGAGGCCCAACGCAACTAACAGGTCATCACGTCGGCGAGAGAAAGTGGGTGGAATCCCACCAAGACCTTATCGCTGAAGCTGAAGCGAAAAGATACATTATTGATGACGTTGAGGGAGCGATATCAGTATTTTTTTGGCATCGAACTCAGCACAGATTTAGACCAGGAAAAGATGATCCTACTCGATGCGATATGGGCCACAAATAAGTAATGAAAGTTGTGCATTTCTCGAGAGCACCTTCGCTGGCTGTTCTACGCAGGGTGGGGTCCAGCAATCTCGATTGTATTGAAGATCAGAAACTAGTTGGGACCTTTGGCAAAAGAATCACGAACGATCGGCAAACACAAAACTTCAATCATTCATCCCTATACGTGCGCGACGGAAAGCGTAGTCGCTGACGTGAACCGATCCCTGAAAAGGACGGTCAATGTCTGCCACCGCCACCAGCGCCAGCGCAATCAGGAGTGAGAACACAAAAACCTGCAGACCGTGCAAAGCGGTATTTGCCGATCCGAACATGGAGGACGAAGCAATGGTCACGGCTCCGCCGATGATGAGCAGGAACCAGAGCACTTCGGGGAGGCGCGAGGCATTCTGCAGCAAGCGGATGCGGCGATGTTCGGTGAGCGCGCTCAATTCGGAGATGGCATGGTCTTCGGCGGTAATTTCCGCCGGCGAGTGGGTCTGGATCGACATCAGGGTTCGCCACATCTGCTGATTTTCTTTGTGGCTCGATTCCGGCATGCGGCCGGCCTGCATTTGCGGCCAATCGTCATTGATGACGATCTCGGCGTAGGAACGCGCCAGGGTTTCGATCTGCCCGCGTTGCTGCTCCGGCAGTCCGGCCGCGAGGCGATATAAATTTCCCAGAGCGTTGGCCTCATCCTCGGCATTCAATTCAGCGGTGCCGAAATTGGTCCAGACGGTGTACAGCATGAATCCGAGAATGACGGCGTAGGTCGTGCCCAGAATACTCAGCTGCCATCCGATGAGGTCGTTGTGAGCGTGACGCCGCTCCCATGGCCAGACCCGGTTCAGCCCCCACATGAAGAGCAAGGAAGCGATTACGGCCAGAACGACGATGATCAGATTTTGCCAGTTGTTGAGCATGAACTCTCCGTGATTCCCAGAAACTTATACGCTAGTCGAGTGCTTGCAACAAATGCTTGCAGCGCTGCTTCGACCACAATTTGACAATACGAATCATCCGCCAGAGACCGGCTTAAGAACCTGAACCACGAAGGACACGAAGGTTTACGAAGGAAACTCTTTTCCAGACTACAATTCGGGTGATGAAGCTTTCTTCTCTGATGATTCTGATTCTGGCGTCCGCCGCCGCGGCGCAAAGCGCGCCAGACATGGCTTCGGCGCCATACTACCGGCAACTGCTGGCGAACGATCAGGTGCGGGTGTTTGCGGTCACGCTCAGACCGCTGCAGCGGACCATGGCCCGGCATGAGAACAACTTCATGGTGGTGGCGCTTCAGGATTGCGAAGCGGTGATGTGGCCGGAAGGGCAATCCGACATTCAGAATTTTCGCTTCAACCAAGGCGACGTGCGTTTTTATTTTGGCGGGCGCGCCATCGGTATTCGTAACGACAGCACCAGGGATTATCGCAGCGTGACTGTCGAATTTCTCGATCCCAAGGTGACCACCTACGGTTATCAGGCCAGGGTCGGCACCTGGGAATTTGGGCCGGCTGCCATCGCTCCGCCGGTCGACCCTCATTCCGGCTTCAGGAGCTCGATCTCGCTGGATGCCGCCACCGCCAGCGACGTTCAACTGCTTTCCCGCGATCCCTTTCCCCCGCCGGAAGAGCCCGGCCCGGAGCTGCTCATCCCAATCACCGACCTTGACCTGAAAGCCGGCGAGTACGAGCGCATACGCAAACCGTCAGGCGATGCGGTGTGGATCGCGGCGGGACGGAAGATTACATATCTGAACGCAACCTCCGATCCGGTGCGATTCATTGCAGTCCAATTTAAGCTTTCAGTGAAAGACAAGTGATTTGGTGCATCTCCAGCCGAACCGAGCGGCTCTGAACCGCTTGAATATCCTATGAAGCACGTGCTGATTAATATCCTGGTTTTACTGGCCGCATCCTGTTTTGCATTCGCGCAAGACAGCCCGGCGAACGCGAACATAAACGCCGACGCCGCGCCACAGCTTTCGCAGGAGCAGATTCGCGCCCTCATCCGGCAGGCTTCCGACAAAGATATTGAGAATGACAAGAAACAGCGCGAGTATACATACGTCCAGCGTGAGGAGGAGCACCGGCTCGACGGCAATGGGCAGGTGAAATCCAGTGATTCGAAAACTCACGAGATCATGGTGCTGTACGGGGAGCAAGTCCAACGCCTGATCGCAAAAGACGACAAGCCGCTATCAGAAAAAGATGCTGCCAAAGAAGAAGAGCGAATCCAGAAGTTAACAGACAAACGCAAGAACGAAAGCGAAGAGCAGCGCAAGAAGCGTCTGGCGGAAGAAGAAAAAGATCGCGAAGATAGCCGCAAGTTTGTCAGCGAAATCGCGGACGCTTACAACTTTCGTTTCATCGGGACGGAAAGCCTGGAGGGACGCGAGACCTATGTGATCGACGCCGACCCTCGCCCGGATTATCAGCCTCGTCTGAAAGAAGCGAAGATCCTGCCCAAGTTTCGCTTTCGAGCCTGGATCGACAAAGCCGAATCGCAATGGGTCAAACTGGATGTGCAATGCATCGATACCGTGTCCCTGGGGTGGTTCCTGGCGCGCATTCACAAAGGATCGCGGCTTCTGCTTGATCAGACCCGCATCAACGACGAGGTCTGGCTTCCACGACATGTGGCCATCAAAGTGGACGTGCGGGTTGCGCTACTGAAAAACTTCAATGTCGAAGCGGATATGACTTATCGGGATTACAAGAAGTTTCGTACGGATACGAAGATTGTGCCGGCGGGAGAAACCCAGGAGCCGCATTGAACGCGGGGTTCGGAAACCCGGTGCATGGGTCCTTCGCGGCCTGATGGCCGCTCAGGATGACAATCGCAGAGAACATTTCACAACATCAACTACTTCTTCTCAGCTACTTCTAATCGCGTCTCCGCGCGTTTGAGAGCGTCTTCTGCACGAGTGAAATCATCTTCAGTCTTGCCCGTCTTTAAAGCTTCCTCGGCTTTCTGCTTCGACTCCTGGGCGCGCTTCACGTTGATTTCCTGCGGCTTCTCGGCCGTTTCCGCGAGGATGGTGACTTTGTCCTGCAGCACTTCGGCAAAGCCCCAGGCCACGGATAAATAATATGTCTGCCCGCCCTTGCGATAACTGATTTCGCCCACCGCCAACTCGGTAATCAGCGGAGCATGGCCCGGCAGAATTCCGAGATATCCGTTCTTGCCGGGAATCTGCATCTCCTCGGCAACATCTTTCACCACCATTTTTTCCGGGGTGACGATTTCGAGTTGGAAAGTTTCTGCCATTCAGTCGTTGGTCGTTAGTCGTTAGTCGTTGGTCTTGGCCAAAGACCAAGGGCCAAAGACCAACGACCGGTTCTTACGCTGCTTTCAATTTCTCGGCTGCTTCCAGCACTTCGTCGATCGTTCCCTTCATATAAAAAGCCTGTTCGGGAATGTCGTCGTACTTGCCTTCGTTGATTTCCTTGAAGCCCTTAACGGTGTCGGCGACCTTTACGTAACGTCCCGGCGAGCCCGTAAATTGTTCGGCAACGTGGAACGGCTGTGACAGGAAGCGTTGAATTTTTCTGGCGCGCGCCACGCTGACCTTCTGGTCTTCGCTCAGTTCATCGATACCCAGGATGGCGATGATGTCCTGCAAATCTTTGTATGTCTGCAGCGTCTTCTTTACCCCTTGCGCCACGTCGTAATGATCCTGGCCGACGATTCGGGGATCGAGAATTCGCGAGGTCGACGCCAGCGGGTCCACCGCGGGATAAATTCCGATCTCGGTCAAGGCACGCGAGAGCACGGTGGTAGCGTCGAGGTGAGCGAAAGTGGTGGCCGGCGCGGGATCGGTAAGATCGTCGGCAGGCACATAGATCGCCTGCACCGACGTGACCGAACCTTTTTTCGTGGAGGTGATGCGTTCCTGCAACTCGCCCATTTCCGTGGCCAGGTTGGGTTGATAGCCGACGGCGCTGGGCATGCGGCCAAGCAGCGCGGAGACTTCCGACCCAGCCTGAGTGAAGCGGAAAATGTTGTCAATGAACAACAGCGTGTCTGCGCCTTCTTCGTCACGGAAAAATTCCGCGACCGTCAGACCGGTCAACGCCACCCGAAGGCGGGCGCCTGGGGGCTCAGTCATCTGCCCGTAGATCAGAGCGGCTTTGGATTTTTCCGGATCGCCGGGCTTGATCACGCCGGACTCAGTCATCTCCAGCCAAAGATCGTTGCCCTCGCGGGTTCGTTCGCCAACCCCTGCGAATACTGAATATCCGCCATGCTGTTTGGCGACGTTGTTGATCAGCTCCTGAATGAAAACTGTCTTGCCGACGCCAGCGCCGCCGAACAATCCGATCTTGCCGCCTTTGAGGAAAGGTTGGATGAGATCGACAACTTTGACGCCGGTTTCGAACATCTCGGCGGTTGTCGCCTGCTCGTCAAACAGCGGCGCCGGGCGATGGATCGGCATGGTCTTGGTGTGCTGGATCGGTCCCAGTTGGTCGACCGGCTGACCGATCACATTCATCACGCGGCCCAAGGTGCCACGGCCCACGGGGACAGAGATGGGGCCGCCCTCGTCGATCGCCTTCATCCCGCGCACCATGCCCTCGGTAGCCTCCATGGCAACGCAGCGCACGCGCCCTTCGCCCAGGTGCTGCTGCACTTCCAGAACCACGTTGACCGGGTTAGGGACAGTAAATCCGTCACTCACCACTCTTAACGCTTCATAGATCGGAGGCATGGAGCCTTCGACAAACTGCACGTCCACGGCGGGACCGGAAATCTGAATTACGCGTCCAATTCTCTCTGGCATAAGACCTCAGCTTGCAAATAGCTTCTGGCTACTGGCTACTAGCTTCTGGCTTGATTCCAAAAGCCGACCCTTGTTCGCGAACCGACAGCCATTGGCAACTGGCTAGAATCCAGAAGCTAGAAGCTGCTCTACTGTGCTGCCGCTCCGCTCACAATTTCGATAATTTCTTTCGTGATCTTGGCTTGCCGCGCCCGGTTCATGGCCAAGGTCAGCGAATCAATCATGTCCGTGGCGTTGTTGGTGGCCGCATCCATGGCGGTCATCCGGGCTGCATGCTCGGCCGCGACCGATTCCTGCAAACCACGAAAAATCTGAATGGCCACATACTTCGGCAAAAGCGACCGAAACAGCTCTTCCGGCGACTGCTCGTAAATGTAGTCGACCGGAGCGGTGGCAAATTTTGCCGCAGCCGCATCAATGTCGCGCGTATCCGCCGGACGAATGCCCACGCCTGCTTCTCTTGCCGCCTCCGCAGCCCGCTCTTTTTCTTCCAGGCTCATCCCCTCAGCCTGCTTTACCTCGGCAGCGCCAATCTTTTCTATAGGCAGGATCTGTTCGACAACCAGGCGTTGCGCGATCACCGATTTGAACTCGTTAAACACCAGGTACACGGAATCAATTTCTTCATGGCTGTAACGGTCGATGATGCGATCCGCGAGTTCGGAGGCCATGGCGTACTCGATCTTGTTCAATACACCAACCTGCTCACCGATAATGGTGGTTTCGGACGAATGCTGCGCATCGGCCTTTCTCGGCTCGGCGGTACGGAAACGGCGGCGCAGAAAATCGCGGCCCTTGCGGCCAATGGTCTCAATCTCTAAATTCTTGTCCTTCTTGGTTTCGATGAAGCGCGCCGCCGCCTTCAAAATATTGGTATTGAAAGCTCCGGCAAGTCCCTTGTCCCCGGTGACGACGACCAGCAAAACATTCTGCTCGGGACGTTTTGCAAGCAACGGATGCCGGGGTTCGCCGGTTTCGGGGTCGTATATTTCTGCCCGCGATACCAGCGATTTCAGGACATTGGCGAGCATCTGCGCGTAAGGACGGGCGGCCAAAGCACGCTCCTGGGCCCGGCGCAACTTGGCCGCCGAAACCATTTTCATGGCTTTGGTGATCTGCCGCGTATTGGTTACGCTGCGAATACGGCGTCGAATGTCGAGAATGTTAGGCATGAACTGGTCGTTAGTCGTTGGTCATTCGTCGTTGGCCTTTGGCTTCAGCTAGAGGCTAAGAGCTAAAAGCTAGAAGCTCACCCTGCTATTTCGTCACTGGCTTGCGCTCCGCCACAAACGCTTCTTTGCTTTGTTTGATTATTTTGCTCATCTCCGCTTTCAGCGGATCGTCCAGAACTTTTTTCTCCATGATGGTTTGCAGCAGGCCGGGATTGGTGGCGTCAACGTATTTGTAGAGTTCGGCTTCAAACTCGCGTACCTGATCAACCGGCAGATCGTCGAAAAATCCGTTGGTGCCGGCAAAGATAATGAGAATCTGCTTGGAAAAAGGCAGCGGCGAAAACTGTTTTTGCTTGAGCACTTCGACCAGACGCTGGCCGCGATTCAGCTGCGCCTGGGTAGCCTTGTCCAGATCGCTGCCGAATTGAGCGAAAGCCGCCAGCTCGCGATACTGCGCCAACTCAAGCTTCATGCTTCCGGCGACCTGCCGCATGGCTTTGATCTGCGCGCTGCCACCGACGCGGCTCACCGAGATGCCGACGTTCACAGCCGGCCGCACGCCGCTGTTGAACAAATCGGTTTCCAGGAAGATTTGCCCGTCGGTAATTGAAATAACGTTAGTCGGAATATAGGCGGAAACGTCGCCCGCCTGGGTTTCGATAATGGGCAGCGCGGTGAGAGAACCGCCGCCCATTTTGTCGCTCAGTTTGGAGGCGCGCTCGAGTAATCGCGAGTGAAGATAAAAAACGTCTCCGGGATAAGCCTCGCGCCCCGGCGGACGCCGCAGCAGCAGCGAGATTTCGCGATATGAAGCTGCGTGTTTCGAAAGATCGTCATAGATCACAAGCGCGTGACGTTTGGTGTCACGAAAATATTCGCCCATGGCGCAGGCCGCATAGGGCGAGATGTACTGCATGGGAGCCGGCTCAGAGGCGGAAGCGGCAACCACGATGGTGTAGTCCATGGCGCCGGCATCGCTGAGAATTTTTACCACCTGAGCGATGGATGAGCGCTTTTGCCCGATCGCGTTGTAGATACAGATCAGGTTATTGCCCTTGCTGTTGATGATGGTGTCAAGTGCGACTGCAGTCTTTCCCGTCTGGCGGTCACCGATGATCAGCTCGCGCTGGCCGCGGCCGATGGGAATCATGCTGTCGATGGCCTTCAATCCTGTCGCCATGGGCTCACGCACCGGCTGGCGGTCAATCACACCCGGCGCCAGCCGCTCCACGGCGATGAATTGATCGGTAGCGATTGGACCCTTATCGTCGATCGGCTGTCCCAGCGAGTTCACCACTCGTCCGATCAAGGCGTCGCCCACCGGCACACTCATGATGCGGCCGGTGCGTTTGACCTCGTCGCCCTCGCTGATCTCCGTGTAATCGCCCAGCAGCACGACGCCCACTTGATCTTCTTCCAAATTCATGGCGATGCCGGCAACGTTGTGCGGAAACTCGAGCAACTCGCCGGCCATGACTTTATCGAGACCATGAACGCGTGCGATGCCGTCGCCCAGGGTGATGACTGTGCCCACTTCGTCGACGGCGATCTTGGATTCGTAGTTCTCGATTTGTTGCCGGATCAGCTGTGTGATCTCGTCTGCTTTAATTTGTGCCATATTCAGCTCTTAGCTTCTAGCTCCTGGCTTCTAGCTTTTCCTGCGTACTTTACAAATTTCCTTTGCGATCTCTGCGGTAAAAGTCTTGCACCCGCGAACTCCAAATCGACTCGAACCCGGTACAGGCTAAAAAGCTAAAGGCTAAGAGCTGAGAGCTTCTCTTATTCTCTCCAGCTGTCCCTTGACCGAGCCGTCGTAGATCGTACTGCCGACTCTCACAATGGCGCCGCCTAGAATCGAATCATCCATCGAGTAACGCGCACGCACTTTGTGTCCGGTCAGCTTGGCGACCTGACCCTCCAGAGCATTTCTTTCGGGATCGCCCAACTCCCGGGCACTGGTGATTTCGGCTTCCACGAATCCCATGCGGCGGTCAAGTTCGCGCTCGAATTCCTTCACGATCGGCTCGAGAAACTTGATGCGCCGATGGTCCATCAACACCGCCACAAAATTGCGCACCGGCCGCGAAAGACCTTCGCGGGCGACGATAGCATCCAGCAGAGCCCGCTTCTGTTCCGCAGGAATCGACGGCGCTTCCCACACCTCGCGCAACTCCAGGCTGCTGGCGACTAGCTGAACCACAGCCTGGGCCTCTTGCAGCGTCTTCTCGGGATCGAGATGCTTATCGAAAACCACGTCCGCAAACGCCCGCGCGTAAGTACTGGTCACCGAAGCCATAGTTTAATTATTATCCTGTCCGGTCTTCAGATCGCCGCCGTTTGGATTTTGCGCAGCCAAATCCTGAGCGAAATGCCGTACCAGTGACTGGTCGGTGGACTGGTCCACTTTGATCTGCCGGGCCGCCAGAGAGACTGCCAGGTCGGCAGCAAAATTGGTCAGCTCACGGCGGGCCAACTTCGCAGCTGCCGCAATTTCCTGCTCGGCGGATTCGACGATCTTACGCGCGTCTTCTTCCGCTGCAGCTTTGATCCGTGCCTCTTCCGCGACCGCTTCCTTTTCCGCGTTGGCGCGAAGTCCCCCAATTTCAGAATCGAGCCGGGTAAGCCGGTCTTCGATTTCAGACAGGCGGCGGTTGGCATCCTGGCTGGCCTGTTGCGCCTCCTGCATTGCCTGCTGAATGGAAGCTGAGCGATTCCGGAACATTCCCGGCAAATTCTTTTTAGAGAGATAGAACACAGCCGCGGCCACCACCGCAAAGTTGAGCACCACGCAGAGCCAGTAGGCGTTGTCCACGCTCAGGCCGGTGACCTTTGCCACCCATTGCACCATCCACGAATGTTTGAACTGCGCCTGCTCGTCCTCACTCTCGGCTTTCTTTGATTCTTTCGCCGGTTCGCCGGCAACCGGCTCTTGCGTGCGAGCGGGAGAAGTTGCCTGGGCTCGAGCTCCTGCGCTCAGGCCAATCAAAAGCGTCGCCAGAAACAGGAAAAGCTGAATTGAACGGATGAGCCGGGCGCGACTTCCTGGTCGCATCAATCGCCACCCCCGGAAGTTTGGCTCGCGGGTTGCAGAACGCTGTGAATGATTGCGGCGGCCAGGGTTCCGCTTTCCGCTTCTAGGCCGGCTTGTGCGGCGACTTTGTCCTTCGCGATTGCGTCTTTCGCCTTTTCCACCTGGGCTTGTGCACGGGCTCGCGCCTCGGCAACGGCTGCGGACCGGACCTGCAAAGCTTGCTGCCGGCGGGCTTCCAGACTTTTGAACACTGCCATCCGCGCCTCACGGAGCCGCTGCTCATACTCCGCGGTGCGGGCTTCGGCTCGGGCGATGTCGGCGCGCGCTTTTTCGATGGCGCCTTCGGTCCGGTCATGCCGGTCCGATAGAACTTTTACCAGTGGCTTGTGCACCAGCGTGGTGTAGATGCCGTAGAGCAGCACGACAAAGACGATTGTCGGAACCGACCCGAGCAGTAATTCGCCTAGTTGTTTTCCCAACTCGTCCATTGTGTGTTGAACAGGGTCTAGAGCTAAAGGAGGCTGCTAAGACCATTGAAAGTAACATGTTACGGACTGAGTGTCAACGCGGCAGAGCCTGTTTCCGGATTGAAAAACCGCCTCTTTTTTTTTGAATTCGGCGAAAGTTGCTTGACATAACGTTTTAGGGGTCTAGCATAGATACATCACCTCCGATCCAATCCGGATCGAATGGGCCGTTAGCCAAGGAATGTCACCGCTTCTTGGTTGCCGGCCCATTTAAATTTCAGATTGAGCCCACCAGAACTCCCGCACCCACCGCGCCTGGGTCGGGGTTACGTTTAACGCGAGCGATTCTTAATTCCTGTTTGATTTTCTGGCTTTGATATCTGGTTGGAGAGGGCTAATCACGAACGATAAAGCTTTTCACTTTCCTGACAACCGACTCAGGCGCTTCTACTTCCAGATCCACTGAACCGCCCACGTATTTGCGCGAAAAAATTCGCGAACGCGCCTCCAGCAACGCCAGCAACTTTCCTTCCTGCTGAGGCATGCGAAGCCGGACCCGGCTGATTGGATCTTCAGACAACATTTCGTCAATCCGCTCGAGCAGCGTGGTCAGACCAGTTCCCTTTGCAGCAGAAACATGCACGCGGCTGGCGCCGTCCAGCAGCGACTCGCGTTGTTTGGGAGGCAGCAGGTCGATTTTATTCATCACCCGAAGACGCGGTTTGCCGTCCACTTCCAACTCCTTCAGGACCTTCTCTACTTGCGCGTCCTGCTCCTCCGACAACGGGCTGCTGGCATCGGAAACGTGCAGGACCAGCGATGCCCGCTGCACTTCTTCCAGGGTGGCGCGAAACGCTGAAACCAGGGTGTGCGGAAGGCTGCGAATAAATCCCACGGTGTCTGAAAGCAAAACCTTCCTTCGGGAAGGCAAGGCGACCGACCGGATTGTCGGATCGAGCGTGGCAAACATGCGTGGCGATTCGAGCACCGCGGCATGAGTCAGCGCATTGAACAGCGTGGATTTTCCTGCGTTGGTGTATCCCACCAGTGCGACGGTCTCAACCGGAACCGCTTCCCTGCGGGCCCGCTGCTGCGCCCGTACCCGCCGCACATTTTCAATTTGCTCTTTTACATGCCGGATGCGACGGTGAATCTTTCTACGGTCGGTCTCCAGTTGAGTTTCACCAGGTCCTCTTGTACCGATACCGCCGCCGAGCTGCGACATCTCGATTCCGCGACCGCCCAGACGAGGCAGCATGTACTCCAGCTGCGCTAGCTCCACTTGCAACTGTCCCTCGCGGGTTCGTGCGTGCTTGGCGAAGATATCCAGAATAAGCTGGGTGCGGTCGATCACCCGGGTGTTGACCAGCTTCTCGATGTTGCGTTGCTGCGAGGCAGTGAGATCGTGGTCGAACAACAGCAGGTCGGCGGAGACTGACGCGCTGGCGCCGGCAATTTCTTCCAGCTTGCCGCTTCCAACCAGAGTGGCTGGATCGGGACGATCGCGATGCTGCAAGAATTCCCCGACAATTTCCGCGCCGGCGCTGCTGGCCAGAGACTTGAGTTCAGCCAAAGATTCTTCCGCGCTGAACTCCGGAATGTCGGGCGCTTTCGTTGCCACCGGGCGGGTGGAAGAATCGCGCGCAGCCTGGGCGGCGGCGGTCAACGGGCCGTTTCTCGATCGGGAAGAAACCGGCCGGCGAGCGCGGGTACGAATATCTAGACCTACGAGAAAGGCGCGCTCTTTCGGCGGAAGGTTCCCGCCCGAAGAGGATGCGCGCTTAACAGCGGTCTTACTTTTATCGCCAGATTTCTGGTCGAAAGTACTGGGGTTTGAAGTTTTCAATTTGCTGGGTTCTCAAAACCCGCCTGCTCGCGTTGCGCCGGCAGAAAAAAAATGATCGGGGCTTTTCGATTCGGCGCAACACCGACGAACCCGGTTGGATGTTGGGGTTACGCTGCACTGACGATAATTCTTATCCCTCGGTGCCCGAGGCGATGGACTTCGCAGTCACCTCTTGAGCCGACACCGGGGCCGGTGCCGGGGCCGGCACCACGGTTGGTTTGTCCCCGTGAGCGTGGCTCGATTTTCCCATCGCGACCGTGGAGATGGCGTGTTTGAAGATCAGCTGTTCCTGGTTGTTGGTATCGAGCACGACAGAATATTTATCGAAGGAGCGGATGCGCCCCGTGAGCTTTACTCCGCTCAGCAGGTAGATGGTGATGTTAGTTCGCTCCTTACGGGCGGTGTTGAGGAAGGTATCCTGGATATTCTGCGCCGGCTTATTTTCCATTGCCGATCTCCTTGGTCCTGACGCAAAGTCGTGTTC
Organism: Terriglobia bacterium; assembly: GCA_963733545.1. Lineage (GTDB taxonomy): Bacteria > Acidobacteriota > Terriglobia > Terriglobales > Acidobacteriaceae > JAIQFF01. The sequence goes on along the minus strand of CAVTDQ010000005.1, from coordinate 487,210 downwards.
CGTCAGGTCGGTGCCCCATTCCCTTGCGGCCTGGATTTCGCCGCAACATAATCCTGATAATGAACGCCAGCTTCCGGCTTGGGCACTCAGTACGCTGGCGCACAACACCCGTCGCTGGCGGTACACGTACGATACGGCGTTGCCTGCGGCATTTCAAGTTATAGAAATAGTGACGGAGGTTCGCTCTCCGGTTGGGACGGCAATCGGCGAATTTTTCGCGACCGAATCGTCGGATTTCCGGCGTCGGCAAGACCGGCAATGCTCGCTTGCAGACTAAACATCAACAACAGACGATCGGGTTCGATTGACATCATCTTCGCGAAATGCAACCATCTCGCTCGAGATTGAAGCGATCGAAGGTGGTCGTGTGGTCGCGGGCTGCTCGAACCGCTTCCTGCCACCGGTGAACTTCAGGAGTCATCGATGCCACATGAATTCGCATTTTTCGTTATGCCAACGCACACCGGGACGGAAGCGCTGGCCTTCATCCTCCGCTGGATTCACTTGCTGGCAGGCATTACCTGGGTGGGGTTGCTGTATTTTTTCAACCTGGTCAATGTGCCTTTCATGAAGCAAGTGGATGCCGCCAGCAAACCGAAAATATTCCAGTATCTGATCATGCCGGCGCTGCAACTGTTTCGCTGGAGCGCAATGCTGACGGTTTTCATGGGTTTCTGGTACTGGGCGCAAATCTACGTCGCCGCCGACGCGCGCCGCATGGGAGTCAGCCCCGGCAGCACCATTGGGCTTTTTCTTCTGATCTGGATTGCAGTCTCAATGATTTTGTACTTCGTAATTTCGAAGACCCCAAGCGGATACGTTCTGGGCGCGATCACAACCGTCCTGGTTTGCGCCGCAGGCTGGCTTTTCGTTAATTACACGCCCGTGGGACAGGACGATAACCACGTGCTGTCGATCGGAATCGGCGGCGGGCTGGGGTTCATTATGTTGTTCAACGTCTGGGGAATTATCTGGCGCAATAACAAGATGATCATCCGCGGAACGTTGGCGGGTACTCCTCCCGCGAATGCAGCAGTGCTGGCCCGCCAGGCATTCCTGGCTTCACGGACGAATTTCTTCCTGTCCGTCCCCATGATTTTTTTCATGGCCGCCAGCTCGCACTACACGTTGTTGGGGAAGTAATTTCGCTAGCTGACTAGGTTCATACGATGTAACGAGAGTGTTTCAGTTCGACGAGGTGATACGCCCCTCTTAGGCCGCAGCGCAAAATTATTTGACCAGGAAATTTTTGGGGTCGAGTGGCCGATTGTTGGATACTTCGTCAGCCTTGACGTCCCACTCAAAAACGTTCGTTGAGCCGTTCTGCGGCTGCGGGCTATCAACTTGAACCGGTGGGAGCAGGAGATTCCTTTAACTACAACACGTACTACTTCACTTCAAAATTCTTGGAATCCAACGCCACGTTAGTGGCGAATTTTTCTGCCGCGATATCCCACTCAAACACCTCGGTTGTGCCGTTCTGCAGTTCCTGGGTGTAGTGGATGACATACTTCGACGGCAATGTCAGACCTTCGCTCGTCTGAAAGTCACTGAAGCGCTCTTCAATCATGTGGCGAGTATCTCTTTGCTTAGAGCTCTGAGTGACATCGGCTGCGCCGCTCCCGCGTTTGGGGCCAATCCTGATGCCAGCGTTATTTCATACGTCGTTTGGACGTGCCGATAGGTTTCCGCGTCGAAGTAGAGGTGTACGGTCAGATCGTCTTTCTTCCGTGAATGATAGGTCAATTGATAGACTGGCCGCCCATCCAATTTTTTTTCACCGTCGAAGCTGAGCCTGGGCTTGTTTTCGTCGAGGTGCCCTAAGAGCCCATGCGGTGGTAAGAGTGCCCCCTATTAACCCTTCGCGGACGATCTGGTCCTGAGTGTGAACAAACTCACCCAGGGCAGAGCGCCGGTGAGCGCTGGTGGTGGACGCCTCCGAGACCTTGTCTCCATCGGTGACAAACTGCTCGCCGCGGTAGTCTCCGTTTGCGAGTTTGATCATGATGACTGCTCTTCGCCCTTCAGAAACCAGAGCGCTTGTGCCCTGCAGTTCACCGCCGCTGCCTAACAGGATCTTGAAGCGCGATGTTCCCTGTACGATCCGCGATTTCGCAGCAGCTCTCGCATCGGCAGGGCCAATGGAAAGCAAGTGACGGGCAACGACGTCTTCTGCTTTTAGGTCCGCGCCGCTCATCAGTGAAGAAACAGCACAAAGGAACACCGCGACCACGACGATGTGGCTTGGCAGGGTCTTCAACTTTCTAAGCTTCACGGGCGTGCCCTCCTGAGTCCAGAAAAGTATCATGACTCTAGGGCTTCAAGTCCGCACCTTTCAACCCCTAGCGGACCACAAAAAACCGCCTGCGGTGTCTCCGCAGGCGGCGGGTGATTTCTGGATCCGTTCGATTAAAAAACCAGCTTGGCTGCCAACTGGAATTGACGAGCGCCTGTGGTTCCATCGGGACGGCCGATTTGTGAATTCATAGTCCCTAAAAATCCAGAGTTGATTGTGTTCTCAGCCGCGAAAGTGCCCGGCGGAGCAAAGTTTGGATGGTTGAGAAGGTTGTAGACTTCGACGCGAGTTTCGAGAGTCAATCTCTCGAAAATCTTCATCTGCTTGGCCAGAGTAATATCTGCGTTGGCGAAATTCGGGCCATGGAACTGGTTCCGGCCCACACTTCCGGCGCGTCCGAAGGCCCGGTAACAAAGGCATTCGGGTTGGTAAAGAACACCTTCGAACCCGGGATTACCAGATTCCCTGCGAACGGGTCACCCACGAGATCCGGCCGGCCCACTCGGCCACTCGCTGAGGATCAAGCGTACTGAAGATGTCAAACGCGCGACCGGACTGTAAGGTCACGATACCTGAAAGCTCAAAGCCTTCGAGCACGCGACCCAGAATCCCGCTATTTGCAAATGACTTGCCTCGGCCGAACGGCATATCCCATATGTAGCTGATGACCGCAACGTGACGGATGTCGTGATCAGAGTTGCCGCGATCCTGATCGGGGTCCACTGGATTTCGCGAGAATGAGACGCCGCCGAGTCCGGGAACGATCGGATCGTTGGAGTTATCGATTGAATGGGACCATGTGTAAGCCCCTTGAAGTTGCAAGCCATGCGACATACGCTTTGTCACTTTAAGCTGCAATGAGTTGTAGTTTGCAGTTCCTTCGGCCTGGTTCAGAGCAGCCGCAAAGCTGCCGCGGCCGATGGCGTTGTGGGCCACGCCATTTTCCGGGAAAAGGCTGAGTTCCCGCCCCGAAATAAAGGATCGGACCCTGTACATCGTCAGGGGTACAGCCCCAATGATTGGGATCACTGCAGGAAGTCACAAGTCCGCCACCCGGCTGGGTTCGGCGGATTGGCATCCAGCACTCGGAAGATGTGGACTCCAGTGTTACCCACGTAGCTGAGGTCCATCACCATCTGACCGGGCAGCTCACGCTGGATTCCAAAAAACCAGCTGTTCAAAGTAGAACTTGGGAAGTGTGAAGGGAAAATTGTCGGGCCGGCTAAAGCACCGTCCGGAATTGAGGGGTCGAAGGGTTGGGTCGGAGGCTGCAACGGAAACTCAGCATTGCCCTGCCCGGGAAACGCATTGTTGATAGTTTGAAAGAGTTGGGCGTTGTAGGTCGCTTGTAAGGGCGGATTGCCGCGGGCATTGCCAAAGAGATTGCCGAAGATCCGGTCGTGGAAAATCCCGAATCCGGCGCGCACCACCATTTTTCCATCGGACTTCGGATCCAGGAGAATCCAACCCGGGGTTCGAAATTCGTGTAATCGTCATTGAAGAGTTGGCGATTTACCTGGAAAACCACCGGGAAAGACCGAGGATCGGTGTAGAGATTGGATTGGTTGCCGTTTTTCTCGTAAGGAACTCCATACAATTGATAGCGCAGCCCCAAATTGAGGGTGAAGTTGCGCCGCAACTTCCAAGTGTCCTGTGCGTAGAAGCCATACTCGTGCTGGATGTAGAACTTGTCGTCATCACCCTTACGGTTTCCGGCCTTGTCGAAGAATTGCGACTGGTTATCGCCCACTGATAATCCGAACCAGGCCGCGACCGCATCGTCCAACGTAGTTGTATCCACGGTCGGCGGAAGCTAACGCCAATTAAGTCCGGCACACCGACGTGCCTGCGTTCGTTGAAATCTGACGCCGCTGACCGAAGTTACTGCTGCCGGACTCGTGAACATTGCGAAACTCCCCACCAAACTTCAGAGTATGAGGACCTCTCACCCAGGTGAGGTTGTCGCCATAACTGGTAGTGCTGGTACGCCGTCCCTGACCGTCCGAGAGAAGGGTGTCATTCGCGCATGCGAAGCTACTAAACGGACTTATGTTGAATTCCGAGCCGTGGCCGAACTGGTCCACAGGGTAGACGCTATTAAGATCGCTCAACCCAGTGCAGGCGAAGTCCACCGCTACATGGTTCCAGCCAAATACAAAGTTATTGACCATGGTTGTACTGAGGGTCGAAGTCAAATTCGCCGAAACGCCCTGACTGATGAAACTGGAGGACGTCGCGCCCACATTGTTGGGCAGCGTGGCATCTCCAAACGGGCTGGGGTCCCTGCCCGGATCGTATCCATAACGCAGACTGACAATTTCGGTTTCAGTGATGTGGTGATCGATCTTGGCCGTGGCCTGATAGGCTCGCAGATTTGAAGCATCCGGAAAGAAAGCCAACCCGCTGAAGCCATCTGCATTAAGAACCTGGGGCGTCGGGAACTTGGCGAAAATCTTTTGGGTGGTGGGTCCGGCGGGGCGGTCGCATAAGCTCCAAATTGCGAAGCGAAGGTCTGGTTCTGGATCGAGCCAGGCGTCAGGTCGATCGGAACATCTACGGCGTTTCCGTTCGACTGGTCGACTCCGTGATAGGTGAAAACTCCACTATCGAAAGCCTGAGTAGGTACCGTCGCGGAAACAGTGTTCGATGTGGGGAATCGCTGAAATTCCTGATTGAAAAAGCAGAAAGTCTTGTTCTTCCAGATCGGTCCGCCAATCGAGTAACCAAACTGATTGCGGACATACGGGTTGGGTGGTCCGCCACTCTTCGGATTGAACCAGTCGCGCGCTCCGCCGATATTATTGTAGCGGCCGAACCAGTAGGCGTTCCCGTGAAACGAATTCGTCCCGCTCTTGGTTACCACGTCGATGATGGCACCGGTGTTCCGGCCATACTCGGCATTGAAGTTGTCGGTGATGATGCGGAATTCTTCAGAATTTTCAGGACTCGCGGCCAGCACGCCACCCGCAGCTCCGGGCACCGAGGTGTCATTGTTGTCGACACCGTCAAGCAGAAAATTATTATTGCGGTCGCGCGAACCGTTGACCACGATCGCCGCTGCCCGTACTCTGCGCTGTCCCTGGGGAAAGCAGCACGAGTTCGTACGGGTTACGAGTAATCAAGGGCAGGGCTTTCATCCGGGTATCGTCCACCAGATTGCTGACCTGCGAACTCTCGGTTTCTACCGGCGCTTCGTTTTCAACGCTGACACTTACGGTTTCCTTCGCATTGCCCAACTCAAAATGCGCGTCCAGAGGAAGAACTAAGGCAACGGATACATTGACGTTGTCGAACTTCAGAAGTTTTGAAGCCCGCCTTTTCAAAGCTGACGGTGTAAGTTCCGACCGGCAGTTGGAAACGGTATAGTTTCCCGAAGTGTTGGTCTCAAATTTGTTGGTGGCGCCGGTTTCTGAATTTGTGACCAGAACGGCGGCGCCGCTGACCACCGCGCCTGAGAGCGTTGACCTCTCCGGAGATCGAACCTGTCGCGCCATCGCCAACGAGGCGACCAGGATCAGAAAAATGCTGCCCAAAGAATCCTCAATCTCTGCATGTTTTTTCCTCTAAGCTCAATTTGACGCAGTGGCCGAAACGGCAACTCTTGAACACCAGGTTTTGGCGCTAAAGTTGTCCCAAGACCGGCGACTATATAACAGGCGGTTGTCAAAAGGTAATGGCAATTGGGCGGCCAGTTCAATTGTCTATGTGAAGTAACTTATTCGACAAGGCTTACTCTTGGGGCGAACCTGCAGATACACCGGTACTTCGGTCATTCTACGGAGTTATAAATAGAGGGTCTACCAAATTCCATAGTAAAAAGGCATAGGACTTCAGGAGGTCGCGGAGAGCAACCTGTTGTGGTGTTCTGGATTCGCTCGAAATTCCGAGGCTAAGACTCTACCAGATCGCCTCTCCACTCGGCGTAAAAAAGGGGCCCGAAAATTCCAGGCCCCGACCACCTACGTTGACTGTCAGAATATGGAGCTTCACGGCAATGACCGTCTCCGGGCATTGCTCGGGAAAACTTATCTGGGGCTTTTGGAAGTCGGTGAGTGAGGTTATGCGCTCAGAGCCGGTGCCTAATGTACAAAATTCGCGCTGTTTCGCGCAGATCAGCGACCTCGGCTACTGACATCAAAGGGCTTCTTGGCTTTGTTTTGTAGTTTCTCCCTTCCTCCGGGCCTGCACCTCTCCAGCTCGGCGATCGCATGGTTGAGTTGCCGATTGATCATGGCTTCATCTCGCAACGACTGTCGAGATCCTCTTTCTCCGGCAAGAAGAGATGATCCGTCAACGCATCCGATTCCGGGTCCCTCGATGAGGCAGAATCCGGGTCGGCCAGATCATCGGCTTTTGATTGCTGGAGCTCGTAACTGTGCCCCGCAAGAGCTCGATCAATCTGACCGGCCTCACAACGTATGAGCCGGCGAAGGCGCCAGGACCACACGGCGATCTTTTCCATCCAGGCTTCCTCGAGCCACCCAACTGGCTGATAATGTTTGCGATCGCCCGTAGAAATCATCGTATTCACCCTGGCTCTCCTTTCCATCTGGGTGATGAATCAGCAAGAATTTCGAGAAGAACCCGTGCCGGATAGCATTTCTCGAAACTCTCTTCTTCCCTGTCGCTGTTTTTGGTCCAGTGGACTTTTGGGAATTCCGCCGGTTCGACTCGATTTTTCGCAGCGAGACGGTGGGTTTCCCACTCACTTCAGCTTTCGTCTTCATTGCACACTCTGGACCGTTCTTTCTTCTCGTGTCCATTGTTTCCAGACGATCCGCCCGACAGATGAATCTGGGGCCTGGAATTTTTTCTGACGAGGACTGACATCTAGATTATCTTTTTTCATCGAGCGGCTCTTTTTTGAGTTTAGTGGCGATCCTTCCGTAAGGCTCAGTCAGACTTTTCTGTTGCACCCTCCATCATGCCGTCGATCTCATTCGCTTTGACGCAGTCAGTACAAATATCAGGGCCGTCGGCGACATGGAGCTTGAGCAGCGGCAATAGCTGGGGAGCTGTGGCCAGCAGGTACTGCTGCTGTTTCAGCACAGCCAACCTCAAACCATTGATCCCTCGGAAAAATTCATTTACGGGCGCACCACGTAACATGGAGCGCCTCGATACGTGCTCATCGATCGAGTTTGTCAACTCCAGCAAGATGCGACCTCTGCCCGATGTGCCGGGTGCATGTGTCAGGGCTTCGCGCTGAGCTTCATCATCATCCTGCCCTGCGAGCTGCCTGCTTTCGGAACGGTGGACATAGTGAACACAGGGTGTGATAAAGCGCACATTCAGCCTGAATTGTTGCTGTGGCTGCTTAGCTTTTAAGATCTCATCGCGAAATCGCAGCGCACTGATCATTCGTGTCGCTATCGTTCCAAACAGCGCGCCCACTTCACGGTATTGTGGACGGGTTCGGCCCGTATGCCCGATGGTCGTAACTCGCAACGTGCCTCGCGGTTAAGTTTGCGTAGAGTTTGAGTAACCCGTTTCAGCTGCTGCACCTGCCAACTCGTCAAACTGGACGGTCTTTGGTTCTTGCGAAGTATTTGTGCGCCCCTTAAAGGCGTCTGCTCTAGAGGGATCTGGATTCCAGCTTAGGGAGTTCATACCTCCCGCCTACCCACCTGCGTGCTGTGGCCGCCCTTCTGATTTTCGCACCTTAGCCCTTAAAGAAAATAGATCACCGAGGTAATGCGAAGGAGCGGCAAGATTGCTTATGATTACATTTCTTCAAACGGATCAAGGCAGCAGTTGAACCGAAATTCGAGATGTCGCTTTTTTCAGGCCAATGATCGCCGGCGTTACAGTTGGAGTTGCGAGAAGCTGAGTCAGTTCCGACCCGTTTGCTCGTGAATTGATTCACAGGATTACCGCCGCGACTCTGATAGGGCGGTCACGACAGGGTGAATTGCAATTCAGGAGTCCCGGTGACCTGACCATTTGAGACAAGCGGTGGGGAGTCTGGCCAATGTCCTTCTTTTCGCAATGACCGTTAGCTGCGCAACGAGGTTTTGCTACTGCTCCATTTCGCTTTTGCGTCCGGAAAGAAGGCGCTGAAGGTATTTGGCACCTTCTTTTTGGTATGCCGCTACCCCTCCTCTTAGTAGTACTTCGCAAACCTGCGGAATACTCCGTTCCTCTCTTTGCGCAATTTGTTCGAGGTGTTTTCTTAGCTCTGGACTAATCCGGATGCCGAGGAATGCACTTTTGGCCATCGCCTAAATATATCCGAAAAATAAAGATGCATTTGTTAAACAACCGTTGACAAGTTGGGATGCCGATGTTAACGTATGTTTAACAATCTTCACGTAAGGGATCTCGTTAAATGGAGAAGCGAACCAAGACGGCCGGCCAGTACTCCATAGATGATCTCGTTCACGCCAATCCGCTCACCTGCCGTAAACCTGAGGCTAGCAAAAAAACGTGGGGGCCCTTAAGCCCGAGTCCGTTCAAAACCTCAGAACCTATTCTCATGAATTCGGTTTTCTATCACCGCTGGCGATCTCACTCTTTTGGATAATGGCTGGTATGTCACCCACACAGGCTTAATACGACTGGCTCGACGAGAGTGCTGTGCGGGCATCGATGTAAAACCGGTAGCCGAATTTTCCCTTACAACCGCCTGCCGTTGGGCATTTCGGGCTACTGTTTTTAAGTCTGCAAAATGCCGCGGCTTTGTTGGTTACGGCGACGCCGATCCGTCCAATGTTTCTCCTCTGGTCCGTGGCGCTGAGATGCGGGTGGCCGAGACTCGGGCGGTTAACCGGGCTCTGCGCAAAGCCTACGGCATCGGCATCTGTTCGGTTGAGGAACTCGGTTCGTTCGCTGAACCCGCTCCGTCGTCTCGGGAGTCGAAGAATCTCCCGCCCCAGCCAGTCAAGGGCAAGAACGGAAACTACGGTGGACCCAAAGTCCGGGATCGCCTATGCCAGCTGATCCGCCAGCACCAACTCGACGCCAACCTGGTCAAGTCCTACGCCGTCGATTTCTGTGGCACCAAAAGCCTTCGCGAAGCCACCCGCGAGCAGGTCGAAAACTTCGTCGCTCACCTGGCCGACTGGGCCGAGAAAGACCGCAATGCCCTGCTCTGCCAGCTGAACAGCTACCCCGTGACCAAGGAAGGTGCAGCATGAGGCGTTATTTCGAGTCTCTCCGCCCTGCGGACGTGTCTGCAGTTCACTCGGTTCCTGATGGGATATTCCTGGTGCGAGTGGATCGGGCCCAATATCGCTGGCACAAGCAGAAACCCTATTACGAGATCCGGTTTGCCGTTCTCAAACCCAAACATCTGACTGGCTGCTTCATGACTGGACGCCTCTACTGCACACCCAAGGCAATGTGGAAGCTGAGTTGGTTTCTGCGCGACTTTGGCTACGACGCCGAACTGCTGGGCAAAAACGAAATCGATGATAAGGCCCTGATCGATCTTTGGGGGGTGGTGAAGGTCAGTGAATTCACTATGCACGGCATCTCCGTCCTCAACTTCGACGGTTTTGCGCCGGCCGCGCGATGGGACGATCTTTCGGTCTTTACCGACAATGATCCTCGCGGGTCTGAGGTAGCGTCATGACCTACAGCTACACCCAGATCAGCCAGTATCTGTCCTGTCCGCGTCGCTACAAGCATCGCTATCTGGATGGCTGGAAGGAAAAAGACACTCGAGCGGCGATGATGTTTGGCCGGGCATTTGAGCAGGCGGTAGCGGCCTACTTCGAGCGACAGGATGCCGCCGCCGTGCTTTACCGGGAGTGGGCAGCTCATCGGGACAGCGGTCTTCACTATTCCGAACGTGACAACTGGGACCGCATGCTGCAGTCGGGCGTGCAGCTGCTCGATCGTTTTGCCCAGGACGATCGGATTCGTATTCCTCAGCCTCGGCGCAACTCGCAGATCAAGTTCACCAAGCCCTTGGCCGGCCAGAACGATTTCGTGGCTTACGTGGATGCGATCGGGGAGTTGGACGGTACGCACTGCCTGCTCGAGTGGAAGACCACGGCTAGCCGCTACCCGGAAGAGCCAGCCGGACTCCTGGCTCTCGACCCGCAGCTGGTCTGCTATTCCTGGATCACCGGCATCGCAGAGGTGGCCCAGGTGGTATTCGTCCGAAAACGGCTGGTCGAGATTCAGTACTTCCGCACATCTATCACCGACGAACAGCGCGAAGAATTTGGTCATCTCGTCCAGGACTCGATTCAAAGGATCGAAGCGGCAGAGTTTCTACCTCATAGCGGCATACGCTTTCCGCAAAATCCCTGTACCAGCTGTCCCTACATCGGACTCTGCCTGGGGCAGCCGGATTTGACCGAAGCGGCGCTGGTACGGCGTCCAGGAGCAGAAGACTTTGGTTTGTTTGACGAGCTTACGTACTAGGATCCCGCCCATGCTGCCCAAGCTCAATCCGAAGCGGGCTCTTTTCGTGCTAGCCAAGATTGACGAAATCCTGGCTTGGGAGCGACGGTCTGAATCGGAACGGGACACCCGGTTCGTTGAACTGGGTCGGTACCTGTGTGAAGTACGGGCGGGTCAGTACTGGCGGCTGGAGAAACTGAAATCCTTTGATGAGTTTCTGGCGAGGCGGTTCCCGGAATCCAGGCGGAAGGCGTACTACCTCATGTCGATCCATGAGCACTTGCCACCGCAGGCGAGAAAGGAATTGAAGGAAGTGGGATGGACGAAGGGGCTGGAGTTGGCGAAAGTCGCCAGGAGGGATGGGCAGGAGTTCGATTGTGCAACCTGGCTGCACAAAGCGCGCTCCCTGCCAAAAGAAGAGTTTAAGCGGGAAGTGGAAAAGGAACTAACAGGGCGGGAGACGGAACCGTGGGAGATTATCTACTTCAAGCTGTACAAGACTCAGATTCCGGTGGTCGAGCAGGCGATCGAGACCGCGGCTTTGATGCTGGGTACAGATAAGTCACGTGGCTACTGTCTGGAAATGATTTGCGCGGACTTTCTGGCTGGAGCGAACCTGGAGAATGAGGATCCAGCGGTCCTCCTGCAGTCCATATCACGATTTTTCAAATTTCTTCCCGGCGAACAACGGCAGGCTTTTCTGCACGAAGTGACCGAGAAAGCTTCGTGAACCGGATTCTGCCCAAGCAACCCCGACTTCGACTTGATCCGAAGTTGTACGAGCAACTTCGAAAGCAAGTGCTGCAGCGCGACGGCTGGAGATGCCAATATTGTGGACGAGATCAAATCTGGAAGTTCATCATGTGGAGTTTCGAAGTCGGGGAGGTGACGATTGCGAGGGAAATCTGATTACACTCTGCGGTCAATGTCATCGAAGCGCAACATAATTCGAGCTATAAACGTTTGATCTGACCCTGGCGACGTAGTTCAGTGCGACGAGCTATACCATGCTGGACGAACTGTGCTAGACGAGACGGCTGAGTAGTTGGCCGCGGACTTGCCCATGCATACAAGCAATTGGGTCAACTGGCTGGTGATGACGGGCCGCGGTTTTGGTAAGACCCTCTATCGGAGCCGAGCAGGTTCGTACATGGGCCAAGGAATTCCCTATCGTGAATTTAGTCGGTCCAACCGCTGCGGATTTTCTCGACTTGATGGTGCAAGGCATTGGCGCCGGCTCGGCAATCATGGAAATTTGCGGCAAAGATGAAAGGCCGCTTTACGAGAAGTCGAATCCACGGCTGAGGAAGCTGAACGGCTTCGCGGTCCTCAGCACATGAAGGTCTAGTGCGATGAACTCGCCGCCCAAAGTATGCGGACCAAGCATGGGAGCAGTTACGAGCGCCAAAGCCAAACTCCTGGAGTTGCTCGAAGCTCGTTACGGCTCTTCCGCTGCGGCGGAGTCGGACAGCCATCGGGTCAATCAAGCGAATGCTACTCTGCAAGGGGTCGAAAGAAAAGTCTAAGACGACATGGCGTTTGGAGTGTATGGGACGCCACAGAGATTTTCTCTCACGAACGATTGCAGGGTACTTCGGTCATTCCTACGAAGAAGCAGATAACCGGATACAAATTGTCATAGACTCGGTGACTCCGAAGACATGCCACAACGTTTGTGCAGATCAGAGATGCATGTCAACTTTGGTTCATTGAGATAGCAATCTACGCCGTTTGGCAAAATATATGGGCCACCAACCAATTGGTGGCCCAGGGAAATGTCGGACATGGGATCAGAAAGTGATCCGCACGCCCCACTCAATCTGCCGCGGAGCGCCGACGGCGTATACACCCGTGCCGTTGCCGACCCGGAAGCCTGCGTTGTTGTCGGCTGGCGTTGTGCCATTCAATGCACCCGGGCTGCCGGTGAGCAATCCGGACATAGTCGTCGGCGGCAAGTTGAAGTTAGCGAAGTTAAACAGGTTGAACACACCTACACTCGGCTCGACAGTGAATCTCTCCCTGAAGGTGTGCCTCCACGCCACCCTCATATCCAAAGCCTTCAGCCAACTGAAGTCGACCTGATTGGCGGGCGCAGGCAGTATTGGCTGTGCGACGCCTCCAAGGGCCTGTAGTTGCTCCAGGGTCATCAAGCCTTTGCTGATGAGTGTCTGGCCTGCAGGCGTGGCCTGCCCAGCAACTTTACCGTTGTAGTTGTTGATCACCTGGTTGATGTTGCCGGCGTTTATGCCGCGATCGAAGTTACCCAGATGGGTGCCCGGAACCGGATCACCAATGGTTCCGTCACCGGTGAAGTCGCTACGGAAAATTTCGCCGTCTCCCAAGCCAGAATTCGGGACTACCAAAGCTGAAGACTGGGGGCTGCCGAAATGGGTGGTCAAACCAATCCGGAAACCGGCAGGCACATCGACATAGCCACCGAACGAGACTTGATTGGTACGATCCAGCAACGCCGGTCCAAAGTACCGGTTCGGAACATTGTTGTCGGCGGACTGCAGAACAAAGTCCTGGTCGTTGTCAGCAGCCGTACCGGCTGCCTGGGCGCCACCGGAATTCTCGAACCGGGACAAGCTATAGGATGCCTGCCAATTTAAAGCCTTCACACCTGGTATCGGATGAGCAATATTTTCTACCAGCTTTACTTGCAGAGCGTTGTATTCCGAACGTCCAATGGGCTGCAGAAAGAACGCCGAAGCCTGACTTGGGTTCCTGCCGCCAAAGGCGCACGGTACGCCCAGGGCCTGAACGCAGGCTTGCCCGAAATCGCCATCCGACGTCAGACCGTTATCGGCGTAGTCAGACATGGCTGCTCCGGCCGCAATCGCGCACTGCACCCCAGCCGAACCCGGAGGGCACCCGAATGACCCGTTGGTGGCTGTGATGGCCGCGTTCGCCGCAGCCAGATCGATGTGGCTGGCGTCACCTACATGGTTGATATCGATACCGAGCAGCGACCGGGTCTCGACGTTTCTCAGGTAATCAACGCTCAACACCATACCCTGGCGAATTTCACGTTGGATACCGATGTTCATCTGGACCGAAACCGGCGTCTTATAGTTCGGGCCGATCATGCCGAGCCCAACACCCAAACCGGCAGCGAGATTATCGCCAATGTAGTTAGGATTATGAGCTTTCAGATCGACGGGATTGCCAGCTTTGAACTGGCTGGAGAATGCGAGAATATTGGGAATAGCATCTCCAATACGCAAAGTGTTGCCACAAGAAGTTGCGTCCGGAGTGATGGTGCCACCTTCGACGGGTACGGCCGCCGGAGTGCCAGTATAACCCCCCGACCCGCATGCGTATGGGTCCTGCAGGAAGGCTCCGGTTTGCAGGCGCAGTGGGCGATCAAACAAGACATTGTTATAGATGATGTTCTCGTAGAACAATCCGGCCCCGCCACGGATAACCGTAGTGCCCTTACCAGTCGGATCCCACGCGAAACCAAATTGCGGAGCAAGATTTGTGTCTGGATTTTTGACCCGATCACCCCATCCGGGAAACGCAGCATTGATTTCCGGAATTGCGGGAAGGTCGCTGTCCGTGCGGCCGGTGTCGCGATCGTATCGAAGGCCAAGACTCAGAGTGAAGTTGGGTTTAACCCTCCAAGTGTCGCCGAAGTATATGCCCAGCCGATTATCGGGCCCCAACCCGCCCGCAGGAAAACCGAGGGCGGGTATCTCGGTGCTGAAACCCAATCCATTGCCGTACCGTACCCTCGAGGTCGGATAGTTAAGCGGATTCGCAGACCCTCCCGCGAACGGGCCGCCGTCAGCAAAAGCAATGTTGGCCGGAGTGACCTGGAAGGAAACACGCGGCGCCACTCCAAAGAAACTGGCGAAACCACCGCCTTGGATACGATTGTACGAAACGCCATAACGCAAAATATGGTTATGGACGGACTTACTGCCATCGTACTTTATCTGACGGTTAGATTGCGGAGTGCTTTGAGGCGCGAGGAGATTGGGGCCAACATATAAGCCGCTACCGGTTCCGTTGATTTCTACACCTGTGTTCGCAAAAGGCAAAGCACTTCCGGTAGTAATATCCGCGATCTGGTTCTGGAACTTCAGGTAAGAGAAACGAACACTGTGAGTAAAGCTGCCGGTATTGAAATCGAGCCCGACTGCGTGAACCCGTGTGTAGTCTTTGTTGCCATAGACAGAGTAGCCAAAGCCAAAGCTGGCCGGCAGAAAGTTCGCAAAGTAGGTATAGCGATAAAAGGCATGAGCATTGTGGCCGAGATTGTAGTCCGCCTTGGCCAGCAGATTACTCTCACGAAATGCCTGGCTGAAGCCGCCATTCAGAGAATCAAATGGCGCCGTAAAGAGTACTGGAGCAAGAGAATCCTGCTTGGTGCGCTCGCCGTCGAGGAGGAAGAAAAACTTATCTTTGATAATCGGACCGCCCACTCGTCCTCCGAATTGCGAACGCTGGGTCGGAAGATCAGCTCCGCCCGGTGAAGAGGCGCCGCCCACACTCGCGTCGCGAAATAGCCCAAAGGCTTCACCATGCACCGAATTGGTCCCGGAGCGGGTGGTCACGTTTACCGCGCCAGAGGAAGTCAAGTCCTGCGACAAGTCCAAGGACGACTGACTGAGTTGGAACTCGGCAATTGCGCTTGCCGGAATGTTCGAGGTTGTCGTGCCGACGGTCTCATCACTGATATCGACACCATCCACATTGATGCGCGCCGTACGGCCAAAGCGCCCGCCGAAGGAAATGGAGGAGAAACCCGCTTTAGTCGGATCAAAATTCTGACCATCCTGGATCTGCACACCGGGTTCAAGCTGGGCAAGATCAAGGAAGTTCCGTCCATTGATTGGCAGGTTATCTATTTGCTCGGCAGTTACCACACCTTGCACAGTGGCCTGTGAAGTATTTACCTGCACCTGGGAGGCCGAGACTTCTACTATCTGGCTTTCCTGACCAACCTCGAGCTTTGCGTTGGCGGTGGAAGTGTTTCCCACCTGTACAGTGACCGGAATGCTGCTGGACTTAAATCCCCTCGATGAAACCTGCACTCGATAGTTGCCGGGAGTCAAAGCACCAGAGTTGTAGGCAGCTGTCGAATTGGTTGTGAGTTCAATTGCTTGCCCTGTCCCAAGATTCGTGATCTTAACATTGGCGCCAGGAATGACCGCGCCTTGCGGGTCAGTTACCGTCCCGACGATGCTACCAGTGCCAACGGTTGTCTGCGCTACCAACAACGCGGCGGGAAGTAACAAGGTCACCGCCAGCACGGCGATAAATCGCACGCCGCCGGAACGTCGGAAACGGGCCACGAAGGCTCGATGCATATATCTTTCTCCTCAAACGAAATTTACGCCTTGCATCCATCTGTCAACGTGGACAGCACAATGTGACAGTGGCTGGTTAAGACAGGACCTATATACAAACCTTGTTCACAGCAACTGTCAGTCCAAACGGAACTTTAGTAACGTGCAGCCTTTTCAGTAAGTTGACGGCAACCGACTAAGTTCTATTCAAAAAAACAGATTGTGATAACCATCAATCTACAAAAATATGTATTATTCGCGCCAAGTCTGTCCTTCCAGACTGAGACACTGTCCACATGAAAATTGAGCAATACCGAAAGGGCCTCAAGCTTTTCAACGACGCCGAATTTTTTGACGCGCACGAAGCCCTGGAAGACGTCTGGCGAGCCGCTCCCCTGGAGGATAAGAAGTTCTTGCAGGGATTGATTCAGGTGGCGGTGGCTTTGCACCACTTCGGAAAAGGGAATTCCGCTGGAGCCCGTTCAGTGCTGAGACGCGCTTTCAGAAATATTTCGCTCTATCCGGAAGGCTTCGGCGGCATTGATTCGGCGGGATTGCTGAAAGAGATTGCGGAGTGGCAGCGCGCTCTGGATGAAGATACCCAGGTGCCTGCGCTGCCAAAAATCGTCTCGATGCCATAACTCCGGAGACGGTCTGTCAGAGTTTCGGTGGTGGCGCAGCTTACCCAATCCACCCCTTGTCATTCCGAAGCCGGTTTTACCGGCGAGGAATCTGCTGGCCGCCGGCAGCGTAACAGCAGATTCCTCACGAAAAGGCCGCGCTTCGGAATGACAAGTGCCTGAGGACTTTCAAACTGGACCCTACCCGCGTTTCCTTTTCTTTGCCTTTCGTCCCCCAGTGTGGTGGTGGCTGACCGGTTGGTCCTTTTTCTGTTCACCCGGAGCCAGCACCCGCCGCACCATCGGAGTGTTGAGCTTGTACTTGCGCTCACTCACTCCGCCGGTATCGTCCTTGACCCGCACTACAAAGACCGGAAGATCGCCTTCCTTATCGAAGCTTTCATGTGAGATTGTGACCGGCAGCACCCCATTAAGATTGTGCTCGCGGTACGCGGTCTCGTAACGGTGGCGGCGGACGTTCCAGGTGAATACCCTGATCTGGTTGTAATCGAAGGGCATGCCATCTTTGTTTTCGCTGAAGAGCACCAGGTATTGCGGTACTTTTTTGTCACCGTCGCTGACCTGATCCAGGACGAACGCGGCAACGGTGCGTTGTCCTTCGGCGTACTGGGCAATTTCGATCGGAATATCCACGTCGACCATGCGCGCCAGCACCCAGCCGGCGTGACCTGATTGGTCGCGGATGAGCCACCAGTCTTCCATTACAGCTGGAGGCGGAGCCGCCTCTGATTCTTTCCCGGTCTTCGTTGCGGTTGTTTTTCCCGTGGCCGTTGCTTTCGCCTGTCCGGGCGTGCCCGGTTTCTCGCTGCTGGCGCGCTTCATTACCGAAACTTTTTCGCCCTGTTCCAACTGATATAAATGTTCCGCGTCCCGTTGCGGTTCCAGGTGGATGTTGGTTTGGTTGTGGGCCACCCCGGTCGCCTGAACCGGTTCGTTCTGCAATTGTGCAGTCAGTTTCTCGAACGCGTCGTAGGTTTCCTTGGTCACCAGATAACGCTGTTCCAGCCAGCCCTCGGCCCCACCCGCCGTGCGCACCCTGGCAAAGCGGCGGTCGCGTCCCAGTATCTGTACGGCCTCGCCGTTTTTTACCGTTCCGGTCTTGTTGTAAACGGCAGCCACCTGGTCGCGCAGAAACGCCTGCGGAGCGGAAACGTACGCCACTTCCTTGCTGCCACTTTTGTCGCGCGAGCAGGCGGACAGCACAACCAGTCCTGTCAGCAGCAGCGACAGCAGGCGGAATCCGAAGGTTGGGTGGAAGTTTTTCAAAGCCAGAGTTTAAGTAGGCCCGCTGAAACCGGATAGCCTCCCGCCATTCCCGACGTCAATGTTTCAAAAATATTGACCAATCGGCTCACGCGGGAGGGTTCCGCTCGCATTGGTGCCGTGGGCTTTCCTGACGGAATGCCGATGGCTTTCCATTCGCATTCCAAGATTGTGAGATTAGCCGTGATCCAATTCCAGCGCTGCGTCCCGGAATGTCGCAGGGACAAATCCCGGCTGCGCGGAGTCCCGTCATTGCACGGTAATGGTCAAGGGTCCGCTGGTAATGCCGTTGAGCGTAGCCGTGACCACCGTGGTTGCGCCCGAAGTAGCCGTCGAAGAAACGGCTCCGCTGCCGCCAGTGATAGTGGAGATGACTGCCGTATTGTTGCTGGTCCAACTCACCTGGCTGGTAATGTCCTGCTGGGTCGAACTGCCCGAGAAAGTCCCCTTGGCGGTGAAGACAACCGTCTGACCTGCGGCCGGGGTGGGCGTGGTGGTGCTGATGACAATTGACAACAGGGGTCCGGTATTGACGGTGATAGCAGAAGTGGCGGTCAGGGTTCCGGAGGTAGCGGTAATGGTGGCGCTGCCCGGAGGGGTTGCGATACTGGAGGCAGCCGTAACCAGCCCGCCTTTGCTGACGGTTGCCACGGTTGCGTCGGAAGTCGTCCAGTTAGCGCTGCCCGTCAAATCCTTGGTGCTGCCATCGTCGTAGGTGCCTGTAGCCGTGATCTGCTGGGTTTTCCCTTGTATCAGGGAGGCCGACGTGGGCACGACAGCCAAAGCGGTCAAAGTTGGATTCACAAAAAATCCGTGACATCCCGCCGTCAGGGCAAGCAGGGACAGGGCGGCAAAACTAGCCAAAAAACGGAGTTTCCGTTGAAAATGCGACATGTCGAAAGAATGTACTTTTTCTGGCACTGTCTGATTGTGAGTGGCTACGAAGAATTGTAGCAGACCGAGTTTTAGGTGGAATCACGGTGGTGTACTTCTGTGCGCACTAAGGTATGCAGGGTACCCCTGATAATCTGCTTCCGCATTGAGAACAGATACCGATGAAGAAATTTAATTTTGTGCTGGTTCCTCTGCTGTCGATCTGCCTTTCCGGGCAGGCCGTCAGCCAGACCGCCCTCGTTGCCCCCGGCAATAAAACAACGCCGCCACAGGCGAACTCCGGCGCGTTCGCTCCTCGAGGTTGCGACGCCTGCATTCGGGCGCACATGGAATTTTTGGCTTCGGACGCCCTGCGTGGCCGCGGCAGCGCCACCGCTGACGAACTGGTCGCCGCCACCTACGTGGCCTCGCAACTGCGGCAATACGGCATTGCTCCGGCCGGAGACGAAGGCGGCTACCTGCAACGAGCGCCGCTGCTGCAGGCAAAGTTCACCGCGCCACCGCAACTATCGTTCGCTAAATCCGGCGCCGGCGGAGAGACGGTTTCCTGGGCCTACGGCAAGGACTTCGTCACACCTTACCTCAGTGACGCTCAATTCTCCGGGCCGCTGCGCGTGATCACACTGGATGAAGACGATCCGCAAACTCCCGGAGTCGTGGTACTAATTCTGGGAAGCGATGCGGAAAAGATTCGAGCCAAGGCAAGGGGGATGGCCGGAAAAGGAATAAAAGCTGCGATTATCGCGGCCGGTCCGGAACGGGCGGGACGTTTCGCGCAACTAGGCAACGAGTTGCCAATCCTGCCGTCGAAAATCGCCGGTCAGGATCTTTCCGCCCTCGCGCCCGATTTTAATTTCATCGAGGCTACTACTGAAGCCGTGAAAACCCTCGAAGGTGTGTCCCCAGGCACGATTGTGACTTTCATCGGAGCCGCCACTGAGGAAAAGAAATACACGTGGAATGCGATTGGGATCCTGCGCGGCGCCGATCCGGGCCTGCGGCAAACGGCGGTGTTGCTTTCCGCCCACCTGGATCACCTGGGAATCGGCCAGGCGGTGAAAGGCGACAACATTTATAACGGGGCTGACGACGACGCTTCAGGAACAACCGCCGTTCTCGAACTAGCCCGTTTTCTTGGCCGCGGACCCAGGCCGAGACGAACCGTGGTCTTCGCCCTCTTCGGCAGTGAAGAAACCGGAGGACAGGGTTCGACGTATTTTTTGCAACACCCTCCCGTTCCGCTGAAACAGATTGCCGCCAACATCGAGTTCGAAATGCTGGGACGCGCCGATCCGCTGGTTAAGTCGGACGTGGTGTGGCTGAGCGGCTGGGAGCGTTCGAATCTTGGGCCCAGGCTGGCAGCCCGGGGAGCCAGGCTGGTCGGAGATCCGCACCCCGAGCAGAATTTCTTCGAACGTTCGGACAATTTCGTCCTGGCCAAAAAAGGCGTGGTCGCGCAGACCGTCTCAAGCTACGGATTGCACAAGGACTATCACCAGCCCAGCGATGACGTCGCCCACATCGATTTCAAACACATGAACGCCGCCATCGGATCGCTGCTGGGTCCGATCAACTGGCTGGTGAATTCGTCGTTTGCGCCGCAGTGGAATGAGGGAGGGAAACCTTGACGACAGCTGTCAGCTTTCAGCTCTTAGCTCTCAGCCAGTATCACCGCAGTTGACAGCGAACGGAACGAAAAAGTGTTTGGGAAATCGTCCCCGACCTCGAACGCTTGGATTAGCTGAGGGCTGAAAGCTGACAGCTGCTTTTCTAATTCGTTCTCTTCGCTTTTGCGATTCTTTCGTCAATGGGCTTGCGTCCGGCAAAGCCTTCGCTGGTGTCATGCCAGTGAGTGATTCCCTTTTCTCCCAGCTTCCAGCAGAGCAGAACGATGCGACCCTCGACCTCGCAGGGGAAGTCGAGAAGGCCAGCGTCGAGATCTTTTACCTGGACGCCGGTAGAATCAATTTCGGCCAGCGCATCTTTGACGCGCTGTATGGTCTTTTCCCGCTCAGCTTTGCGCCGCGCCACTTGCACGATGTTAACCAGCAAGCCTCCGCTGAGAAAGACCCGGTGCGCGAGTTCCTGCAATTCGTTGTCGACAGCCTCGATCAGCTTTTTTCCATCGATGGCAGTGCGCAGAAGCGATTCAAGGACGGACAATAAACTTTGAGCTTCTTCCAGGGTAAAACTACGGTTGGCCATAGGGATGTGTGTCTATTCTAACGCATCGGCTGCGCACCAACTTTCCCCACGACATCCCAGGGATAGCCTCTACAGATGGGTACGCAAATGGTGAGATTGCCAAGCATCGGCCTCAACCGGCTCTCAGCTATCCCCATCTTCTTCGGAGTAAAATCGAAACGAGGGCGGTTCACGGGCTGGCCAAGGCTTTGCAAGCTTATTCGGGAAATAGCGATTCCGTTATCTGCGCCTGGTGCGAAAGGCAGATAAGCGAAGGCGGCAGCGGCAAAATTTCATATGGAATTTGCCTGACTTGTCTGGGCGACAACTTCACTTACGCCATCGAAAACGTTGGGATTTTGAATCGCGAGGTCGCCGATCTCTTGCCGTACGGCTTCATCCGCCTGGATGAAGACGGGATAGTGCTTGAGTACAACACCACTGAGTCCGCCCTGTCTGGCCTGCCCCGCGAGGGCGTGCTGGGCAGGAACTTTTTCCGCTCGGTGGCTCCTTGTACGTGCGTAAAGGAGTTCGAGGGCCGGGTTCGAGAGATGATCGCAGGCCAAAAGGCGGACCGCGATGAAATGCAGTTTTTATTCAAATTTCCAGGAAGAGTCACAAACGTGACTCTTGCCATGACCTACGATCCTTCCCGCCATGAAGTCATTCTGCTGATCCGTAAAGTTAAGAATTAGGATGCTGGCTGAATTTCGGCGGGGGTTACGGGATGCGGCCGTGAGAAGGATCGACGCTGCTTGCAGTATTCAAATCCAGATGCAAGCGCTGAGAGCGGTCGATGCCCGGCGGGTAACAACTTCCGTCGCGGTCGTAGGTGGCTTTGCAGCCAGCCGCAAAATCCGCGCGCATGGGAGATTGAGCGAACTGCCATACGTCGGCAAAATCGACGCCGCTCGCGTCGGGAACGGGTGCCCGCCCTGGGAAAGTGCATCCCGGTGAAGGCGGGCAGGCATCGTTGGCGACCCAGTACACAATCTTCCTACCGGCCGAATTCTCGCGAATATCCTTCGCGGTGATGACGCTCACATTTTTCTCTTCCTGTGCGGCGATGCCGGAGCAATAAATACCGGCGCGAAAGCCGGTCGCGGCAATCTCATCCACCCAAGCGTAAATGTAAGCTTTCTGCTCCGGCAGCATCCGGCCGCCTTCTTCCTGGTCGAGAAAAATTATCGTTCCTGCGGGGAACCCCTCGCGACGCGCGGAGGCAGCCGCCGCGTCCGCATCCGACTTGCCCAGACTTCTCGCATTTGCAACTGTCTTCAAAGCCGGAAAGAGCCTGCCGTTAAAGAGAACGAGGAACCCGAAACCCGAGGACTGCAAAACCCGGCGCTTCCCTGCCCACGAATTGATCTTCTCGCCGGGAGGCTGGTTGAGCCAGAACCCAGCGTAGGAAAAAGTCCGATGCAGTTGCTGAAGATTTTCATCTCCCGGATAGTCGTTGCGATCAAAGCCCAGGTAGGCAGAAGGTGCTACCGAAGTCTGGGCCTGCAGGGGAGTGTGGCCTGAAGTAAATATCAAACTCAGCAAGAGTGCGATGAGGGCGACGTGAGCAACTCGCTTCATGTCTGGATCGGAGTCGCCAGCTACCCGCCGATATGCACCATGGTGCGGGAGGCTGGCACGAAATCCGGCTCGCCGATGTGATGGCGCTCTTCTTTCTTTTGCACCACGTCAAGAATGAAGCGTGATAATTCGCGGTCGGACGCGCCCTTGCGCATCAGGCCGTGCAAATCGTGATCCCAGAGGGAAAACAGGCAAGTGCGAATCTTGCCGTCGGAAGTAATCCGGATGCGGCTGCAGTGTCCGCAAAAAGGATGGGACACCGGGGCGATGATGCCGATTTCTCCGATGCCGTCATCGAAGCGGTAACGGCGCGCCGTCTCGCTGGGCCCGTGCGGAATTTCGACCAGCGGACGATACCCAGCCATGCGTTGCACAATCTCATCCAGCCTGACCACTGTGTCTGGCGCCCAAACCCGATCTTCTTCGAGCGGCATGAACTCGATGAAGCGGACAGTTACACCTTCCTCCCGCGCGAATCTGCCGAAGGGGATAATCTGGTCTTCGTTGAAGCCGCGCATCAGCACGCAGTTGACTTTCACCGGCCACAGGCCTGCCTTGCGGGAGGCACGAATGCCGGCAAGCACGTTGTCGTACCCATCCGGAACGCGGGTGATGCGGGCAAAGCATTCAGGATCGACTGCGTCCATACTGACGGTTACGCGGGACAAGCCTGCATCCTTGAGCGGTTGCGCCATCTCGGCCAGAAGATGACCATTGGTAGTAATCGCAATATCCAGACTGGCCCCATCGACAGTCCGCAGTTCAGACAACTCGCGAACGAAATCCACGACGCCTCTACGCAGAAGCGGCTCCCCGCCGGTGATACGGACCTTGTTAATTCCCAGACCGGTGAGCACGCGCGCCATTCGCAGGTAGTCGGCGAAGGGCAGATCGCCATACAACGCTCCTTCGTTTCCCGTGCGGCAGTAGACACATTTGTAATTGCAACGGTCCGTGATCGAGATGCGAAGATCGGTGATGGCGCGTCCGAAATTGTCGGTAAGAGTCACGGTTTTCTGGTGAAGATTCGCAGCACGCAGGAAGCAGTCAGAAGCTCACACTAAGTATAGATGCGATAGCGGGTAAATTCGTTGAATTAAGGTTTGGCGCCCAGAGCTTTAGCGATCGCCGCATCGGCCAGCGGTGCCATGATTTTGTAGCCGGCAGCATTCGGATGGAGGCCGTCTTCCGCGAGTTCTCGCTTCAACAAACCCTTATCGTCAACGGTTGCAGCGAAATAGTCGAGATAGACGAGGCCGTTAGCGGCGGAGTAGTCCTGCAACCAGCGATTCAGCGCCAGTATTTTTTCCGGCGGACGCTCGGCAAATAATTCCTGCGACTTGGGCGTGTAATTGCTTACCGGGAGCACGGAAGAAAACACAACCACGATGTGATTCGCGAGCGCCAGTTCCGCCATCGAGGCATAGTTGGCCTCGATATCTTCGAGGCGCATGGGACCGCTATTTCCGGCAATGTCATTGGTGCCCGCCAGAATCAAAATCACTTTAGGGTGAAGATTGATTGCGTCCTGGCGAAAGCGGACCAGCATTTGTGGAGTCGTCTGCCCGCCGATGCCGCGGTTAATGTAGGGCTTGCCCGGGAAATAATCTTCAAGTTTCCAGTTATCGGTGATGGAATCGCCGAAAAAGACCACGCGATTTTCCCCGGACGCGGAAGGACTGAGAGCAGCGTTGGCGTCCCGGTAGCGGGCGAGCTGTCCGAAGTCGTCGGTAAAAACAGCGATGCGCGAAGACCGGTATTGATCGAGCCCGGGGTGTCCGGTGGAGGGAATCGCGGGTTGCTGGGCGAAAGCGGAGAGCCCAAGGAACGCGGCGAGAACGAACTGGGGAATCAGACAAATTCTTTTCATGAGTTCCTCGGAAAGACAGGATAGCGCAAGCTTAAGAGAATCTTGCTTCCGTCCCGTTATGCTACCAGACCTTGCATTTAATGTGTATACTTGGTGTATATACTTTCCAGGAGTGTCTATGGGTACAGCTCGAGTCTTCCGGTCGGGGAACAGCCAGGCGGTTCGGCTGCCAAAGCAATTCCGCCTCAAGTGCAAGGAAGTCGAAATTTTCCGTCGAGGTAAGGAAATTGTTCTGCGTGAAAAAGATGGAACTATGGCGCGCGCATTCGATCTGCTGGCAGGTTTGCCCGACGATCTCGAGATCGAGCGCAGAAACGATCGCCCGCAGAAGCGCAAGGGACTCTGATGGACCCTCGCTTTCTCCTGGACACAAATATTTGTATCTATATACGCCAGGAACGACCAGAGATGGTCTTACGGCGGTTTCGGCGGCTGCGTCCCGGCGAAGCGGCCCTTTCCGTGATCACCTATGGAGAACTCTTTTACGGAGCTGAGAAAAGTTCGCGCCGGGAGTTGGCACGCGACCAGTTGCAGGAACTTCTGCAATGGTTGCCGGCACTTCCCTTACCGGAAACCGCTGCGGCAGCTTATGGCGCCATGCGCGCAGAACTGGCCGCCAAGGGCGAAATGATCGGAAACAACGATCTTTGGATTGCCGCACATGCTATGGCGGCAGGACTGACGCTGGTCACGAACAACGAGAAAGAATTCCGCCGGGTACGCGGGTTGAAGCTACAAAATTGGGCAACATAAAAAACAAGTCTGGCTTCCCGGAAATTCGTTTTGGTAGCCAATTTCACAAAGAACCTACATGCCGTCATAGTTCGGCCCACCGCCGCCCTCAGGCGGGACCCAGGTGATGATCTGATATGGGTCCGCGATGTCGCAAGCCTTGCAGTGAACGCAGTTCGACGGATTCAGACTGATGCGCTTTCCGTTCGGCTGCGAGGCATCGTCGACCATCTCGTAGACGTTGGCTGGGCAGAAATTCTGACAGGGATTGCCGAATTCCTTAATGCAGCGAGTGTTGCAAACGTCGGTGTCGTGAATCACCAGATGCGCGGGCTGGTCTTCTTCGTGCCGCGTGCCGGAGTGGTAGAGATCGGTGAGTTTGTCGAACGTGAGCTTGCCATCGCCTCTCGCTGGACCGATCAGGTGAGCTTCGCCGCCGCCGTCTGCCGGCAGATCTGCCAGTTTCTTGAAGTGCTGGTACCCGGCAACGGAGGGAGAGCGATCGCGCAGACCTCGGCCGCCGGTGACCTGCTGCAGACCGGCGTTCAGCATGCCGGTCCAGAAGCCATGCTCGAAGCCCTGATGAAAGTTTCTGACCTTCCAGAGTTCGTCCTTGATCCAGCTTGATTCCACCCGGCGTTGAAAGCCATTGAGAGTCTGGGCGGAGAAATCGTTTTTCTGTAGCGCCTCGAAGGCCGTTTCCGCAGCCAGCATACCGCTCTTGATGGCGAGATGAATTCCCTTCAGTCGCTGCGAATTCAGGAACCCGGCAGAGTCTCCCAGAATCATCCATCCATTGCCGGCAACCGGAGGAATCGACCACCAGCCGCCGTAAGGCAGAGACTTCGCGCCGTAGCGGATCATCTTGCCGCCTTCAAGCAGCTTGGCCACCATGGGATGCTTCTTGAACTCCTGCAAAACGTGCTGCGGATCGACACGCGGGTCGGGATAGTCGAGGCCCACGACGAATCCCAGAGAAACAACGTTATTTCTTCCGCCGTAAATCCAGGCGCCGCCGTATTCCTTCGTGGTCAACGGCCAGCCCATGGTGTAAATAACTTCGCCGGGCGCGATGCGGCCTGAGGGAACTTCCCACAACTCTTTTATTCCCTGCCCGTAGGTTTGTGGGTTGCGGTCGCGATCTAAAGCGAAGCGTGCAATCAGTTGCTTGGTCAGAGAACCACGAGTGCCCTCGGCGAGGATGACCACCTTCGCCTGCAGGTCGTAGCCGGGTTCGAAATTCGATTTCGGCTGGTTCTGTTTGTCCACACCTTTATCGTCAGTACGGACACCGGTGACGCGATCGCCATCCAGCAATAACTCGGATCCAGCGAAACCGGTGAAAACCGTAATGCCGGTTTCTTCTACTTTGCCGCCCAGCCACTTCACAAACCGGTTCAGGGAGATCACGTAATTTCCGTGATCACGCAGCGGGGGCGGGGTGATGGGAAACTTGAATTTGCTCTTCTGCGTGAGGAAATAGACGGCCTCCTTCGAAACTTCAGCTTCGATTGGAGCTTCCTTTTCAAATCCAGGCAGAAGTTCACGCATGGAGCGAGGATCGAGCAGCGCGCCGGAAAGGCAATGCTGGCCTATTTCACGGGCCTTTTCCAGAACGTAAATATTCTCTTTGCTGAACTGCGAATCAGGATTAGTCGCATTGTGCTGATCAATAAGCTGGGACAGCCGCAGGGCGCAAGCCATCCCGGCGGGACCACCGCCGACGATAACAATATCGGCAGGCATCTGCGGACGCTCAATGCCGGTAAGAGGTTTGCGAAAAACTAGCATCTGGCAGTCAATCCTCGGGGCGGAACGATATTCTCGATTTTAAATTTCGCCAGGCCCGAGGCAGATTGTCTCACGACATGCGCGGTTGAATTTGAAATCATGAACTCAGTACGACCAGGTCAATCTTGAAGGACTAACGATGAAACACAATCAGCCAAGGTTGTACGGGCCGCGTCGATCTTCACCTCGCCCCATTTTCGAAAGATGCGATGGCACAGGGTTAGAATCTGTACCGATTCGGCGGAAACAACTTGCGCGCGAAGCTGGATCAAAACTGGCTGACCAGAGTAACCTTTTTGCACAATGTACTTAATGATACTGTCGATCATAATGCGATTCCTCGGACACTCGGAATAGTCGTGATGTATTCGAAAAAAGGCCCATGCAGGATTTTCTTGAGCAGAAAGACCGGTAGTTCTTTCGTTAATACGAGGTTGCTGGTTTTACTAACCGTTTTTCTTTCTCTGTTTTTCGTTCACCCGCTTGCGGCCCAATCCGGGCCCGCCGCCGCCGCGCAAACGACAGTATTAAGTGAGCAGTCACCTGAACAGCGACTGCCGGGAACTATCCGCGGGACAGTGGTCGATCGAACTGGCGCGGTCGTGGCTGGAGCCCGCGTGCGGATCACACGGGAAGATCGAGCATTAGCGGCGGAAGCGCTGTCAGGCAGTGATGGACAATTTACATTCGTTAACATCGCGCCGGGGGCATTCCAGCTCACCGTCACATCCGCGGGATTCGCGACCCAAGCGGCTTCCGGAATTTTGCATTCCGGCGAAACTTACATCGTGCCGTCGATCGCTCTGACCGTTGCCACCGCTCTCACCGAGGTACAGGTCGGCCTTTCTCAGACCGAGGTTGCGCAGGAGCAGGTACAGGACGAAGAGAAGCAGCGTGTTCTCGGCTTCATCCCTAATTTCTACGTAAGCTACGCTCCTCATCCTGAGCCCTTAAGTTCGAAGCAAAAATTTGCGTTGGCCTGGAAGACATCCGTGGATCCGGTCAGCTTTGGATTGATCGCGGTCATCGCGGGAATACAGCAGTCGCAAAACGATTTCAGCGGCTACGGGCAGGGCGCCGCCGGCTACGGGAAACGTTACGGCGCGTCCTACGCCAATTTCGTTTCCGGCACGTTTATCGGAAGCGCGATTCTGCCATCGGTCCTGAAACAGGATCCACGTTATTTTTACAAAGGAACCGGCAGCAAGCGGTCCCGTATTCTCTACGCCCTGGCCAGTTCAGTGATGTGTAAAGGCGACAATGGAAATTGGCAGCCAAATTATTCCAGCATCCTGGGAAATCTGGCTGCGGGCGCAATTTCCAATCTTTACTATCCGGCGAAAGATCGCGATGGCGTGGGACTGACCTTCGAAGGCGGCGCTATCGGGATCGGCGCAACCGGGGCCGCCAATCTGATTCAGGAATTCCTGATCCGCAAACTCACTCCCAACGTTCCCAATAGCGATCCCTCGAAACCTTAGACGCAGAGCTGTCAGGAAGTTCCCGAGCAAAGCCAGGGATCACTGGTGAAAGCTTTCCCACAGCGTTTGTTGTTCCCCCCCGACCGCGACAAAAGTTCTGAGCCGTCACTCCGGTTTGCAAGGGAAGTCATCCGGCCCGTACATCTGGCGGATTTCGGTTTCCCCTTCCCATCCCGGCCAGTGTTTTTTATGAAGCTCCATGAAGCGCACCGCTCCATCGATCGCCTCTTGCTTCGAAGTCAACTCGAACTGAGCGTAGCCGCCGACCACTTCCTTGGTTTCAGTAAAGGGTCCGTCGATGACGGACACTTTGCCTCCGGAGAGCCGCACCCGGGCGCCCAGTCCAGTCGGTCCCAATCCACCGTTACCCAGCATCGTGCCGGCCTGGGTGGCCTCCTCGGTCAGCTTCGCGATTGCGTCCATTAGTGCCTGCGGCGGCGGTCCCTGTTTCTCGGCGTGCTTAACCATCATCATGTATCGCATTTTCACATCTCCTTTTTTTAAATGTCGAATCGAAATCTGAGCGCCTGAATAGCCGGCAAACCTGTTCTCTACATCTAGATGTCGAACGAAGGGCACGGAAATCGACATCCAGCATCTTTCTTTTTCAGATATTCTGCATTCTTTAAATATTCGGCAGGTTTTTTCAAATATTTGACTGGTGCGGGAAAAGCCTTGACTTTTTCGGTGACCACGTCCCGCAGAAACACGGTTCCGGCAATGACGAAGATCGCCGGCCACAGTGAGACCAGCATCTGCAGCACGCTCAGAACAAACCCGTGACGATCCACCCCGTACGCCTGCACCGCCTGAGAAGTCTCGAGGACAATCGAAGGAATCATTCCCAACGATTCTCCTGCGCTGGTGCCGAGAACGTGCCTGAACTGGACAGCGGCATGGTCCAGATTGCCGAATATCAGATGAAGCCCTATTCCAACCAGGGCCCCGCCGGCGATAGATCTGAATCGCTCCGAAAATCCGTACTGTAGCGCCATAACTCACTCCTGATTTGGTGCGTTCCTGCCTTCACTGGTATGTCGAACGACCAGGGGATAAAGCGACAGGTCGCAAGCGCTTTTTTTGCACAGGTGCGGTTGACAGGGCACGCTACCACCACCGCGTAAACTGGAATCGACAGCACTTGAACTCGCGTTCAATTGCGCGGTGAGAAATGACGAGGTGACGTGTGAAGATCGGATTTGTAGGACTGGGAAAGATGGGTTCGGGCATGGCTGCGAATTTGTTGAAGGCCGGACATGAGGTCACCGTCTACAACCGGTCCGCCAGCAAAGCTCAACCGCTGGTTGCGCATGGCGCACACCTGGCCACACAGGTTGCGGACGCCTGCCAGGGCGATGTGGTGATTACGATGCTGGCGGATGACGCAGCCGTCGAAGGTCTCGTCTTCGGCGAGGCGGGTGTGGTTAATAACTTACGTAAGGGTGGAATTCATATTTCATCAAGCACCATCAGCGTGGCACTTTCTGAAAAGATGACCGACGCGCACCATCAGCATGGACAGCACTTCGTTTCGGCACCGGTTTTTGGCCGTCCTGAAGCTGCTGCCGCCGCGAAACTCTTCGTCGCTGTCGCCGGGGCGCCGGATGCGGTAGATACCTGCATGCCGCTTCTCGAGGCCATCGGGCAGAAAACTTTTCGCTTCGGCGAGAAACCTTCCGATGCCAATCTGGTCAAGCTCAGCGGCAATTTCCTGATCTCCTCCGTGATCGAGTCGCTGGCAGAAGCCATCGCGCTGGTGGCCAAGGCAGGCCTGGATGAACATCAATATGTCGATTTCCTGACTTCGACACTGTTCAACGCGCCCGTTTATAAAACTTATGGCGGGTTGATCGCCGATAAGAAGTTTGAGCCCGCGGGTTTTGCCGCCGTACTGGGATTTAAGGACAATCGCCTGGTTTTAGCCGCGGCCGAAACCTTGCGCGTGCCCCTGCCGATTGCCAGCCTGATCTACAACCGGTTTCTTACTTTACTCGCGCATGGCGGCGATGCTGTCGATTGGTCGGGAATTTCACAACTGGCTCGGGAAGATTCAGGACAGAAGTCTTTGTCCGCAATTTCCAGCAGCAAATCAGAATAGGACGAGTAAGCGCCCCACCCTTTACCTTTTGCTGCAAAAGGTGGGGCCGCTTGTTCATCCGGGTTCGAGACAGCCGATTATTTTTGCCCGGCTATTTGTTCGCGCAGCCGTTCTTCCTGCGCCCGTAGCTCGGGTGTAAACTCGGCGCCAAAGTCTTCGGCTTCAAATATCTGGCGAATCTCAATTTCCGCTCCGCCATCGAAGGGACTGCGCTTGATCCACTCGACCGCCTCTTCCATGGACTTGACCTTCCATATCCAGAATCCTGCGACCAGCTCTTTAGTCTCGGTAAATGGCCCGTCGATGACGGTGTGTTTCCCGCCGGAGAATCTGACCCGTTTGCCCTTAGAGCTGGGTTGAAGCCCTTCGCCGGCGAGCATCACTCCTGCCTTCACCAGTTGTTCGTTGAACTTCCCCATATCAGTCAAAAGCTGTTTGCTGGGCATGATGCCGGCTTCGCTATTTTTGTCGGCTTTCACTATCACCATGAATCGCATTGTCATATCCTCATGAAGTTATATTTGAGTCGGAATTCCGTCTCTGGTTAGACGTCGAATAACCGGCGCAGAGATCGACAAGTGGCAGGCTTTTTCGTGAAAATTTCGCGCATGCTTAGAACTCACTCAGTAAAACCAGCATTTCTGTTGAGATCGTTACTAATAGTCGCAATCACACTGTCTGCCAACACCCCGTGATTAAACCTTCCCTGGTGAGATGAGACGAACGACGAGATTTCGAGCCGTACTCATCCCCCTGGGGATTGGAGCATTGCTTGTCGCGTGCTCACGGCCGCCAACTCAAACGGAATTGCAGAAAGATGCGTCCGCGGTTAAAGAGCTGAGAAAAGTATCGCTCACCGGCACTCCCGGCCCTCAACTTCAGAGCGCGCCGGTAGTCAACACGAACAGTGGAGATATTCAGGGAGCGGTAGAAAGCAATATCCTCGTATTCAAGGGTGTTCCGTATGCGAAGCCGCCGGTTGGCGACCTGCGCTGGCGTGAACCTCAACCTGCGACTCCATGGCAGGGCGTGCGCAAGGCCGACGCTTTCGGAAATGCCTGCATACAAATTCCAGGATTATCGATTGCCAACGGAGGCGATCCCGGAACATTCAGCGAGGACTGCCTCTACCTCAATGTCTGGACGCCGCTGGCCGATCCCTCCGCCAGGCTTCCTGTCATAGTCTGGATTCACGGCGGCGCCTTCATCTTCGGCGCCGGAGGCCTCGACATTTACGATGGCGCGCCGCTGGCGGCCAGGGGCGCGGTCGTGGTCAGTCTGAATTATCGCCTCGCACAACTGGGATTCTTTTCGCATCCCGCGCTGGAAAGGGAGCGCCCTGGCGGCCCCGTCAACTTCGGACTTCTGGATCAGATTGCCGCGCTCAAATGGGTTCAGCAAAACATCGTCAGGTTCGGCGGCGATCCCGAAAACGTGACTATCTTCGGTCAATCGGCGGGAGCTAAGAGCGTCCTGGCTTTGTTTGCTTCTCCGCTGGCGCGCGGTCTGTTTCAAAAAGGCATCGCCATGAGCTCGTATGCCCTGCTCGACGCCACTCGCGCCAGGGCGAATGAAGTTGGTTCCCGGGTGGCGGAGGCGGTTGGATTAAAGGGCGCTGAAGCAACTGCTGCCGACCTTCGAGCCGTACCTGCGGAAAAATTCGGCGAACTCAAAGGTCAGGAGTTTTCTCTGGCCCCCGTGCCTGTCGCCGGCGACGAAGTGCTGCCTCAGTCTATTCAGGACACGTTCGCGGCGGGCAAAGAGGCGAGACTACCGCTCATCCTGGGAAACACCAGCGACGACACCAGTGTGGTCAGCGCTTTCGGCGTCGATCCCGCGAAAGTGATTGCCCAACTGCGCTCGGCTCGAATCTTCGTCAAGCTTCTCTATCCTGGAATCAAGGACGATGCCGAACTCGGCCGCCAGGCGACACGCGATCTCATCTTCACCATGCCCGCCCGGTGGATTGCTGACCGGCACGCCAAACTGGCGCCTTCATGGCGCTACTATTTCGACTACACGGCTGTCGGCGAACGTAGCAGGTTCCCCAATGGCGTACCCCATGGCAGCGACATCATTTACGCCTTCGACACCGTAGATATGAACCCTCGAATCAAAGCGACTATGAGCGACGAAGATCGCGAATATGCGCGTCTGGTGAGCGGCTACTGGTTCGAGTTCGCCCGCAGCGGCAAACCCTCAGTCGCCGGCGCTCCGGCATGGCGCAATGACAGGATCGGACAGGACGAAACCATGATTTTCGGCAAAAGCGCGGCACCACAAAAAAATTTCATGAGAGCGCGTCTGAATATCCTGATCGGCGGAACAAAAATTCTGGGGACCATCTCGAAGCGAAAATGATGTTGGCTTTTCTTTGCGCTCTTTGCGGAAATGCTTGCGAACGCTGCGGCAATGTTTTTTATTCCAGCGAGAGCTCTCAAGGAACTTCGACGGCGGCGTTGTTCGATGCCGGGCTCTCTTCACCGCCGGCATTCACCGCTTTCACGTAATAATAATAGGTTCCGTGCACAACCTTGGTATCCGTGAAAGTCGGCACGACGGTGGCGGCGATCGATGTGTAGATTCCGTCGGGACCGCTGCGATAGACCTTGTAGCCGGTGACACTCACACCGGGCTTATTGACAGGAGGGTTCCACTTCAAAAGCACAGAGTGGGGCTTTTCGTCAGCAGTCACCCTGAAGAGCACGGCGCAGACGATCCCTAAAAACAGGATTGTCAGAATCGCCACCGGCAAGCGCAGTGCTCTCTTCAATCGGATTATTCTACTGGTGATTTACCAGCGAACCGGCTTCAGTGATGCTGCCCTTCACCAGTTCAGTCTCAATCTTCAATTTCTGATGAGGACGTAAGTCAACCACCGTGTCAAACGGCAAGTAGCCCGGCAGAGCGATCCGAACGCTGTGGCGGCCGGGGGTCAGCAACATCGCCTGTCCGACGCCGTTGAATTCGTCCACATGACCCGCGAACTGGTTGTCCACGAAAACTGCCGCACGGGTAGGGGTAGCCGAGATTTTTAACTCCCCAGTGGCCTCATGGGCGGCCGGTCGGGCAGACCTCTCCAGCGCGACGTTCACCACACTGGTTTTTCCCGGTTCGAGAATGACTTCTTCGTTGTAGTCTTTGTACCAGGCCTGACGCACCAGCACTTCGTGCTTGCCGGGCAGCAGCACGATTTTCTTGTCTCCATTCAACTCTTTCACGAATCCCACATACTGTCCGTCAATCCACACGCCCGCGGTCTTGTCGGCTTTGTTGTGAGCCTCAAATTTCAGTTCCGATTGAACCCGGTCCTCGGCATGTACCAGACCGGCCAAAGCAACCATCGCCAGGATTGCAAATAGACCTCTACGACTAGACATTTCGGCCTCCAAATACAGACTATGAATCCATTCTAAGCATGATTCTATTCGCGCCCTGGGGCTAGTAGCCAGAGGGATTCCCCGAGTCGGCGAACCGGAAGTGTGTAAGGGACACACCCTCCGGCAGCTTCTAATATTTGGAAGTTTTCAGGAGAGAAATAGCGGGAAAGCAATCAGGGATTTAAATATTGCCGCAGGCAACGCACGCAGGGTACGTAACCTTCACGAATCGCTTCGGACGCCGCCACCAACCGGACTTCGCCTTTCGTGTCTGCACCATGGTCGTGCTGGTGGAGATATTTGCATCCGGGGATATGAAAGGTCTTGCCGTCACTCGCGATCTCAACCATCATTTGCGCCGGGATCCCAGCCCCTGGCTCAGCCAGGTGCGAACGTTCTGTGGTTCGAGCGGGCGATGCCAGTCTGGCCACCGCGAAACTGCCTGAAACCAGGGCCAGCGCAGCCACCGCGAT
Organism: Terriglobia bacterium; assembly: GCA_963733545.1. Taxonomy (GTDB): domain Bacteria; phylum Acidobacteriota; class Terriglobia; order Terriglobales; family Acidobacteriaceae; genus JAIQFF01. The sequence continues at coordinate 452,877 of CAVTDQ010000005.1, read as the reverse complement.
CAGCCATCCGTAGGTTGTTCCCCGAGGCATGGAAACCGACTCGGCCAGTCTTCTTTGCCAGCGCGCGCCGAAGCCGGCAGGCAATTCCACAACCCGATCGTCCGCATACAAATGAACTATGTTCCGGGTGCCGTCAAGCACTGCGGTGCAGTGCCGGCAGCCGCGCAGATGGGCTTCGATTGCAGCCCGTAGTTCGGGATCGATCTGGTCGTCAAGATAGTTCGAGATTTCCCGCCACACATGTTCGCAACTGACTACCATGGCTTGTTTCCTTTCCCGAAGGGGGCACGGCTGAACCAGCCGTCCGCCAGCGCGGGTGCCAGAATGTCTCGCAGCATCAACCTGGCTCTGAGCAGGCGAGTTTTCACGCTGGCAATCGAAATACTCAGGACTCTTGCGGTTTCTTCAATGCTCAGGTGCTCGACGTCGCGCAGAAGAAAGACTTCGCGGTACTTCTGGGTCAAGCTGGAGAGAGCTTGTCTGAGCAAGGAACGGACTTCGCTTCGCTCCAGCGCCTCCGAGGGAATTTCACGCCAGTCGGCGAAATCGCGCGGCGTATAAACGCCTTCTTCTTCTTTGGCATCGACAATGGGCTCGAACAATTCCGCGTGTTGCCGGCGTTTGCGCATGCGCGCCTCGTTGACCGTAATCTGAATGAGCCAGGTGCTGAAGCGCGCTTCGCCGCGAAACTGGCGCAGATTTGCAAACGCCTTAAGGATGGCTTCCTGCGCTACGTCCTGTGCGTCCGCATCGTTTCGCAGCAGTGCCAGGGCAGTCACATACGCCCGGCGCTCGTAGGGTTTGACCAGTTCGGCAAACAGAGCGGTTTCACCGTTGCGGATGCGGTTTATTAACGCTGCTTCGCTGAGATCGCTTGGAGCGGCCGGTTTTTCGGCAGTGGTCATGGTCGCGGCATCCGGTTCGGTAGCGTGGTTCCGTACGGGATTACTGACGTTCGATATATTCTGGATTTTTCTTCCACCCTGTAAGCATGGACGCGAAATTATTCCATCCGTGCAGAACGACCATGACCAGGTGGCCGGCGAGAAAAAACAGAATCGCCCACATCACCGCAAAATGCCAGATGCGGGCCCAGTGAAAACCGCCCATCATCCAGGCCAGCCAGGAAAATTGAGCCGGCTTCCATACCGCCAATCCGGTTATCACCGAAAGCGCGCCCAGCCCCAGTGCGGAGGTGTAGGCCAGCTTCTGCAGGGGATTGTAAACCTCGCGAGTAATCGGCTTGGGACCAAAGAAAAAGTAAAAATGAACCATCGGCCAGACGCCGCGAATATCTCGCGGCATGAACAGCACCTGGCGATAATTACCGCTGAACATTTGATAGCCCAGGTAAACCAGACCGGTGGCGATGTAAATCCACATGAAGGTAAGGTGCCACTGCAGCGCGCCTCCCAGCCATCCCCCCAGGGCAAGAGATTTGGGCCAGTTCAGTAAATCTTTCTGCGGAATTTTCGCGCCGAAGCTGGGGAAAGCGCGAAAGATCTGAAAGCCACTGCCCACCATCACCAGCAGCGCGACGGAGTTCAGCCAGTGACAAAATCGCACCGCCCATGGATGCTCGTAAACGGCGGTTTGCACCACTCCGGTTTTCGGTGACTCAATTTCAATTACTGCTTCATGCATGGAGAACGTTTTCGTCTTGAAAGATTAAAGTCCGTAAAACCATGAGTATCCCTGATCTTCCCAGTAGCCGACTTTCTGCAATACATTGGTGACTTTAAAGCTGGTCAAATATTTGGCCTGCTTGTATCCGATTTTCGTGGGAATATTCAGCCGCAAGGGCGCTCCATGCTCCCGGGTCAGCGGCTGGTCATACATCTCGTAGCAAAGCAGGGTTTGCGGATGCAGGGCAGTGGCCATATCCAGCGACTCGTAGTAGTCATCGGCGCATTCGACATAAATGAAACGTGCGCTGGTGTCCGCGCCGACCATTGTGAGGAAATCCGAGAGGCGGGTTCCGCCAAAGCGGCCAATCACATCCCAACCTTCAACGCAGATGTGGCGGGTGTTCTGCCGCACCCGGGGAAGCGACTGAATTTGCGCTAGGGTGTAGTCGCCTGGCTTGTGCACGGATCCGGCAACACTCAGAGTCCACTTTTCCAGATCGACTCCCGGATCTTCCACGTCGTAACCGTTGATAGGAAATTTCTCGAATGGTACCACCGCCGAATCGGTGAAAGTGTCAGCCAGATGTCCTGAACGGAATAGCCGGGCGGAAGCCCAGTCACTGAAACCGAGCCCGGCCTTAAGCAGAGGCTTCTGCAGAGGCGGAATGGCGAAGGCCCCAACCGCCAGTACCGGCGCCAGTTTCAGCAGCTCACGACGGTTGAGTTTCCTGAACTTGCGAGAATCGATTCGGTTTTCCATGATTGCTCTGACCAGCCTACCGGCACAGCCTCATGACTTGGATTTCCGGAACCAAAAAAAGTTACGCAATCTTCGCAATCCCGTGTACGAACTTCTAACTTCCTACGATCTTCGCTACAAAGCGGGCAAAGTCTTTTACATCCTGCTCGGTAGTATCGAATGAGCACATCCAGCGCACTACCGATTCGTGCTCGTTCCACACGTAAAAGAAATAGCGTTTTTTTATCTTGGCAATGGCATTCCGCGGAAGCTTCACGAAAACCCCATTGGCTTCGACTTTGTATACGATCTTCAACCCTGGAATCGGGCGCAGTTCCTTTTCCAGCAAGCGCGCCATCCGATTGGCATGCTGCGCACTTTTCCGCCACAGATCACCGGCGAAGAGGGCGCCGAACTGCGCCGAAATAAAACGCATTTTCGAAGCCAGCTGCATGCCCTGCTTGCGCAGGTACAAAAAATCGCCAGCGGCTTTCTGGTCGAAAAAAACTACCGCTTCAGCTCCCAGAGCTCCGTTTTTGGTTCCTCCGAATGAGAGCACGTCCACTCCGAGATCTCGCGTGGCCTGGCGAAGAGTCTGGCCAAGGCCGGCCGCGGCATTGGCGATGCGGGCGCCGTCCATATGCAGAAACATGTTTCGTCCGTGCGCGAAACGCGCGAGAGCCCTGATTTCATCCGGCTTGTATACAGTTCCGACTTCGGTGGACTGGGTAATGGAAATGACTCGAGGCTGCACATGATGGGGATCGCCGATGCCGTGGTAAGCCTGGCTGACGGCATCGATTGTCAGTTTGCCATTCGTGACCGGAACCGGAAGCAGCTTACAACCGGTGAATTTCTCCGGCGCCCCGCATTCGTCGGTGTAGATATGCGAAGCCTCGCCGCAGATCACGGCGTGATAGGAGTTAGTCAGAGCCTTCAGGCTCAAGCAATTGGCGGCGGTTCCGTTGAAAACGAAAAAGACTTCGATATCGGATCCGAACTGCTGCTTGAATTGCTTCACCACCGTCGCGGTGTAGGGATCGTCGCCATAACCCACCGTGTGGCCGCGATTCGCCTCGGCAACCGCCCTCAAAATCTCGGGATGAACTCCGGCGTTGTTGTCGCTGGCGAAACTGCGGGCGGGCTTCATGATGAAAATTAATGTAGCAGAAGCGGCCACCGTGGTCGGGCGCTATCGGCCAAATCCCAGTTGCTTGCGACGGTCGCCGCGCCCCCAACACGTCATTACAGTGTGTCCGCCCGGCATGGCACGTCGGTGGTATTACCCCGAGGGTACCGCAGTGACCTTGGCGAATCGTAACCTTTGCGGTTACATTCAGCCCATGGCACTCGTACTCATGATGGTGGTTCTGGCGTTCGGCCTGCTGTACGTAGCAGTGGTGGCCGAAGAACGCCAGATGCAGGAAGCCACCAAACCTCGAAAGCGCTAGCCTTCAGGTTGCGGTCCGCGACCAACGGCTATCCCGCCGTAGTCATTTTTCCCACTTCTTCAACTATTTCTCGACTCGTTGCTGTGTAGCTCCCAACACCTGGCGCTGGCCCGACTGCTGAACGAAACAGATTACGCGCAGATTGGATAAATCAGTTTTGGGATCGAGCTTGACCCGGGCGTCCTGCGAAAACGGTGTCCCGGCAGCAATGGTTCCCACCTTCGTAAGACTCTGCACTACATTGACATGACTCAGGCGGCGGCCGCCGTTCTCGCCGTGCAGCACCTGCGATTCGGCATGGTTTAGCGCCACCACCAGATAGACATCGGCTTTGCGGATGACTGAGTTTTCCGGCAGGGCTTCGGCATCGACGTGGGCCAGAAGACTTTTCGAACCCTCCACGGAAATGGCCGAGAGTCGGACCTCGACCTTTTGCTGCGCCAGGGCCTTCTGCACCGCCTGGCTGGCCAGACGTGAATCGTTGCCAACAAATTCAGTGCTTCCATCCACCACCATTTGCGGGGTGTAAACACTTCGCAAACCGAATCGTTCGGAGTAGGCGTTCTGGCGATCGCTGAAAAATCGTGACGAATAAGGATCGATCCAACCGACCTGGTTCCAGTAGTCCACATGTTCACTAAGCACGATGAGATGAGCTCGCTCGGCTGGCTGATTGTGATCGAGTTCCTGCAGAAGAGCGTCGGCTGGAGGGCAACTGGAACATCCTTCGGAGGTAAATAACTCCACCAAAACCGGAGTAGCAGTGTCGCGCGCCGGAGCATCCGACGCGGCGAGAGAAATTCCAGTTAAAACCATTCCTGTGAGCAGTAAGAGCAAAACTTTAACCATTTGAGGCCGATCCGGCGCGTATTAATTATCGCGCCTTTAGCAAAGATGTGCACAAATGCCGGAAGTTACAGAAAGCTATCGCCGTGACCGGCTCTATTCCTGCTCCAGCAGCTTGCCCAGTGTCGGCTTGTGCTTATCGGTTTTTTGATCGCGGCGGTCAGGAACCACACGTCCAGCGGGGGGCGTGCCAATTTGCGCCCTGGCCCTGGCTTTCACTTCATCGACCGCGCTGAATTTCTTCGGCTTGCGCTTCTTCTTCGCCATCGCCCACATCTTGCCATAGCTTGCGGCTGACAAAACTGTAATAATTGTCTCAGGAAGGCGAATTGTTTTAGTCGCCCCCGGCCAACCGACCATGGAAGAAAGAGATTTTTTCGACGAGCGTTCAGAAAAGAAGATGGCGACGCTCAATTGCCCGCACTGCCATCAGCCCGCGGAATATGAAGTCACCTGGATCGTTCGCACCAAAAAGCGTCAATTGCCCGGACGCGGCGACGAACGCGACCGCGCCCGCTTCGCCAAAGCCCGCTCCTATATGCTGCGCAAAGACGACCTGATGGGCTGCAAAAACATGCGTTGCCGCAAACGCTTCGAAATCTCCGGCGTGCAGTCGGTTGTGTTTACCGACTAAGCCGCCCCGCCGAACCGTCAACCACTAAGGACACATATCACATGCCTGCGATTGCGGGTTTCCTTCGTGTCCTTTGTGGTAATTGGTTTTCCTGGCTTGAGTCTCCGATGTGAAACTCAAAGCCACAGGCTCGTTTATACTCAAATGTTTGCTCAGGTGACCGCATGAAGATTTTGGTCTGCATGAAACAAGTGCCGCAGAAAGATGCACCGCTCAAACTGAATGCGGCAGGCACATGGATCCGCGAAGAGGTCTCGTACGAAGTCAATGAGCCGGACGCCTTCGCGCTCGAGGAGGCACTTCGCCAAAAAGAAAAACACAGCGGAGAAGTCGTGGTTATCACGGCCGGTCCGGCGCGCGCCCAGCAGGTGTTGCGCGAAGCGCTGGCCAAGGGGGCTGACCGCGCCATTCACCTCGAAGACAACGCTTTCGTCGGACTCGACGCATTGAACACCGCCCGCGCATTCGCCGCAGCCATCAAAGATGAGAAATTCGATCTCATATTCACCGGACTACAATCCGACGACTACGGCTACGCTCAAACCGGGGTGGTATTGGCCGAATTGCTGGGCTGGCCTCACGCCACCATCATCATGCAAATCGAAAAAACGGAAGGCGGAATCAAGGTCAAGCGCGAACTAGAAGCCGGTTATTTTCAGTTCGTCGACATGCCACTGCCCGCTGTACTTACTATTCAGTCCGGCATCAACAAATTGCGCTACGCCACCCTGATCGGCATCAAACAGGCGAAAAACAAACCGTTACGTAAAGTGATGCTTGCCGAAGTGCAGCCGGCGATCGGCGCCAACCTGCAGAAAATCGAACGCCTCTACATCCCCGAAAAAACCAAGAACACCGAGTTCCTGGAAGGTCCTCCGTCGGAAGTAGCCAAAAAATTAGTAGAAAAATTACGAAACGAAGTGCGCGTCCTGTAACTGAGAACCGGGAACTGAGATCCGAGAACTGGTTTTTAATACTTTATTTTTTCAGCGGGAATCCGAGAGAAGTCAATCATGCCCGATTCAATTTTAGTCATCGTCGAACAACGCGAAGGAAAATTAAACCGTGTTTCCTGGGAAACCCTCACCGCCGGTCAAGCGCTGGCTTCGGAAACCGGTTGGTCGCTTGAGGCTGCCGTAATCGGAAACGGAGTCTCAAACATCGCTGGTGAAATCGCGGGGAAGAAGGTCGCAAAGGTCTACGCTCTGGAGTCTCCGAAACTCGAGCCGTACACTCCTGATGCTTTTGCGGCAGCGCTTAAGCAATTCATCGCCTCAAACCAGCCCCGGCTGGTATTGATGCCGCATACGTATCAGGTGCGGGATTTCGTTCCCAAGCTGGCTACGGCGATGGAACGCACCGCGATCAGCGACTGCGTTGGTTACAAGAAAGATGGCGACAAATTACATTTCACCCGCCAGATGTTTCAGGGCAAACTGGCCGCCGACGTAACCTTTGCCTGCGAAGCGCCCTGGTTTGTTACCTTCCAGAACGGAGCGTTTCGTGGCGACAAAGTTGAAGCCGGAACCGCTGCGGCGCCTATCGAAACCGTCAACGTCGAGATCGCGGATGGCGTCATCCGCAACCGGCCGCAAGAAGTTTTTAAGGAAGCCAAGCAAGCGGTGGATCTGACGCAGGCCGAAATCATTGTTTCGGTAGGCCGCGGAATCAAAGAACAGAAAAATATCGAACTAGCCAAACAATTGGCCGAAGCGCTGGGTGGAGAACTGGCGGCCTCGCGGCCGATTTGCGACTCCGGCTGGCTGCCTATGGACCGGCAAATCGGATCTTCGGGACAAACCGTCGCGCCCAAACTGTATCTCGCACTGGGCATCAGCGGCGCCATTCAGCACATCGTCGGCATGAAGGGAGCTCGCACCATCGTCGCCATTAACAAAGATTCGGAAGCTCCCATTTTTGAAATTGCCGACTATGCCGTGGTAGGAAATCTTTTCGACATCGTCCCGCCGCTCATTGAAGAAGTGAAAAAGGCAAAGGCGGGAGGTTAGGATTGCGTAGAAACGCCGCCTGTTCTCACGCAGCCAGTTCGTCGCCCAACACTTGCTTTGATCTTTCCATCTCATTATCCCAAGCCGCGAGCTGATCCTGGCTCAGGACCTCGGTGACTCGGCTGCGGCAGGTGTTGAGAATAATGTCCAGCCTCTGAAGCAGGTCGTCTCGCGAGATGCCCGTGTTTTTTCGCATGAATTTCAACAGCTCACAGTACTCGGTATTCAGAAACTGAATCAGCTGTGCTTTCTGAGTCTGCGAAAGCCTCACCGCGGTGGCGAATCGATTGATCTCAAGGTCTGCAACTTGTTCGGGGGTCATCTGCTTTGCTCCTTCGAATGCGGGACTGAGAGACTTCGTTTCAGGTTCAGGTACAGGCTCGCGTCCTGCTTCTGTTATTTACCCATTTCCTGGCGCTTTTGCAACTGAGAGTAATCCGCTCACCCGGTCAAGCATTCGATCTCGATCAAACCCTCAACCACCAAGGACACAAAGTACCCGAAGGAATTCCTTCTCGGACGTGCGTGTCCTTCGTGGTTACAGGCTGGGGGATACATGCTTACGGTGGGCAGATACTAAGCAATCTGCATGACACCGGCCCATTTGTAATAAAATCACCCGAACAATTTCTAGCCACTCTCCGAGGGCCCCATGAAATTAACTCGAATTCATGAACTTCTGTTGACCTGCATTGCGGTGGTCATTTCATCCTGCATCTTTATTTGCTCGGCCTGGGCTCAAGCCGATGCCGGCACCGGAATGAAGAAAACATCGTGCGCGAACGACGACAGCGGGCTCACCCTACCCGCCGGTTTTTGTGCGACCGTATTTGCCGACGGCATCGGTCATGCTCGCCACATGGTAGTCGCGCCGAACGGTGTGGTCTACGTCAACACCTGGTCGGGAGACTATTACAACTTCGACAAAACCCACGAAGGCGGATTTCTGGTTGCGCTGCAGGATAAAACCGGCGCCGGAAAAGCCGACGTCATCGAGCGCTTTGGTGAAACCGTTCAGACAGGCGGAGCTGGCGGCGTAGGCATCGCCTTGTACAAAGGATCGATTTACGCGGAGATTAACGATCGCATCGTGCGCTATTCCCTTCCCGCCGGCGCCATCGTGCCGAAGGATCCTGCGCAAACCATCGTTTCCGGACTGCCGCTGGGCGGCGACCATCCCATGCATCCGTTTATCATCGCTCCCGATGGATCCATGTACGTGGATGTCGCCACCGCGACAAATTCGTGCCAGGCCAAGAACCGGCAGCCCAAGGTACCCGGCGACAATCCTTGCACGGAGTTGGAAACTCGTGGCGGCGTGTGGCGTTTTGACGCGAATAAAACCGACCAGAAGTTCTCACCTCAGGCGCGCTACGCAACCGGCATCCGCAACGCCGAAGGCTTCGCCATTGATTCCACCGGACGCGTGTTCGTGACCCAGCACGGCCGCGACCAGCTGCATACCAATTGGCCTGACCTTTATCCCGCCTCCGCCGAAGCCGCGTTGCCGGCGGAAGAGTTGCTGCTCCTAAAATCCGGCGGCGACTACGGCTGGCCCGAATGCTATTACGACGGGATGCAGAAGAAGCTCGTCCTTGCTCCGGAATATGGCGGCGATGGCGGCAAAGCGGTTGGTGTATGCGCGCAGAAAACTCCACCGGTCGCCGCATTTCCCGCGCACTGGGGTCCCAATGGAATGACGCGTTATGATGGAAAACAGTTTCCTGCCCGCTATCGCGACGGAGTCTTCATCGCTTTTCATGGTTCGTGGAATCGGGCGCCTTACGCGCAGGGCGGATACAACGTGGTGTTTCAGCCGCTGGCGGGCGAGCGTTCATCCGGCTCCTGCGAAATCTTCGCTGACGGGTTTGCTGGTGCCGTAAAGAGTCCCGAAGGCGCTACTCATCGGCCCACTGGCCTCGCCAGCGCGCCCGATGGCTCACTCTACGTCAGCGATGATATTCGCGGACGAATTTACCGCATCATCTATCAGGGAGGTTCAGCCGACAAAGGCGCGCCGGGAACTCCTTGTCCGAGTGCTTCGGCTCCGGTCGGGGACGTGGTTGAAGCTCCAGCCAAACCGCCAGAGGGCAACACCGACTCCGCGAATCTTCCGGTTCCGGAAGGATCAAGCCACGACATGGTGTTGCTGGGCGATCGCGTCTTCCATGGAGAAGTGGGCGGAGCGGCTTGCGCCGGCTGTCACGGGGCCAATGCTACCGGCTCACCGCTTGGACCCGACCTCACGAAAAATAACTGGCTTTGGAGCGACGGCAGCTTCGCTGGAATTCTGAAAGTAATCACCAGCGGAGTTCCTCAACCGAAAAAATATCGCAGTGCAATGCCTCCCATGGGCGGGGCACAACTCTCCGACACCCAGGTTTCTGCAGTCGCGGCTTACGTGTGGGCCCTCAGTCATCAGGCGACTACAGGCTCGAGCAACGCGTCACCTGCAGAAATCAAAATTCCCGGCGAGAAAATTTATCCGGAGAGCATCACGTCCACATCGGATGGAAGAATCTTTATCGGAAGCATCAGTGCCAGGACCATCTATCTGGTGAAGCCCGGCACATCCACCGCCGAGCCCTGGATTCAGCCCGACAACGAGGCAACGCTCGGAGTTTATGGCGTCTTCGCCGACGAGAAAGCCAACACCTTGTGGGCATGTTTTTCGTCTTCGATACCGGGGCCGCCCACTTCCGCGCAGGCACCCTCGGCGCTGAAGGCGTTCGATCTGCAAACCGCCGCGCTCAAAGGCCGGTATCAATTGCCAACCGCAAAAGCATTTTGCAATGACATTGCGGTCGGCTTGGACGGCACCGCCTACATCTCGGACACCGAGAATATGGAAGTAGACCGCCTGCCCAGCGGAGGTCGCGAACTTCAGCTGTGGGCTGGTCATGGCGGATTCGGCCCCAAGGGCGGTGTACTCGATGGAATCTCCGTGCTGGGAAACCGTTTGTTCGTGAATACGCTGGAAACGAACAAGCTTTTCGCGGTTCCCATCGAAACCGACGGTAAAGCCGGTCCGATCACCGAGCTGAAGCTTGATCGCGCCATCAATAATCCCGATGGCATGCGCAGCTTCGGAAAAGACAGCGTGCTGATCGTCGAAGGCGGCGGAAAAGGCCAGCTGTCGCGCATCAGAATCGATGGCAATTCAGGAAAGGTTACCGCGATCAAGGAAGGCTTTCCCGACGGAGCCGTGTCGGTGGCGGTTGTAGGCACGACCGGTTACGTTCTTGAAGGTCAGCTGGACGTTCTATTCGGTCCCGCCGACGCCAAACGAGTAGCCAAACCGTTTCATGCGACCGCGGTTGAAGTAGGTATGCCTTAAGTCTGAGGGGAAATTCGCCACGGATTTAACGGGTTTTCACGAGTTAACCCTTTTTGTGTTCATCCGTGCAGATCAGGTTAAATCTCCGTGAGCCTGGGCTTGTTCGCTGAAGGCCAAAGAACATCTGATGGGAAAGGCGTTCTTCGTCGCGCATTACGGTCGCTGATCATTCACACGAATTTCTCCGCGCAACCGATTGCGGCGCGACCTTGCCGGGAAGGCTATAATTGCGGACGCATGTCGCTCAGTCCTGGCACAAAACTTGGCCCCTACGAAATCATCTCGCCGCTGGGTGCCGGCGGTATGGGGGAAGTTTATCGCGCAAGAGATACTCGCCTCGAACGTGACGTCGCTCTGAAAATTCTTCCTGAATCCTTCACTCGGGAGCCCGACCGTTTACGCCGTTTCGAGCAGGAAGCGCGAGCGGTGGCCGCCCTCAACCACCCCAACATCCTTGCTATTCATGATATCGGCCAGCACAATGGCGCGCCCTTTCTGGTTTCCGAGCTATTGGAGGGAGAAAGTTTGCGCGCGGTGCTGGATCGCGGACCTGTGGCCCAGCGCAAGACCATCGACCATGGAGTGCAGATCGCGCACGGACTCGCCGCGGCGCACGAAAAAGGAATCGTCCACCGCGATCTGAAACCCGAGAACGTTTTTATCACCCGCGACGGCCGGATCAAGATTCTCGATTTCGGACTGGCAAAACTTACCCAAAGCCCGAGTATTGATGCCGAGGAAATCACTCTCACCAGTTCGCACACCGCCGCCGGCGTGGTCATGGGAACCGCGAGCTACATGGCGCCGGAGCAGGTGCGCGGCGATGCCATAGATCCACGAACCGACATCTTCGCTTTCGGCACCGTTCTCTACGAAATGCTCTCAGGAGTGCGCGCTTTCCGCCGCGATACGGGAGCGGAGACCATGACCGCGGTGCTGAAAGAAGACCCGGCGGAGTTGTCCAACACCGGGCGCCTGGTTTCCCCGACACTCGAGCGCATCGTGCGTCGCTGCCTGGAGAAGAATCCGGAACAACGCTTTCAGTCGGCGCGGGACCTTTCTTTCGCCCTGAGTGCTTTCTCGGGAAGCGAAACCAGCAGCGCGGTACGCGCCACATCGGCAACCGTTCCGCGACGGTTCCCCGTTTTACTCTGGCTTTCGACGGCATTGGCGTTGGTCGCGGTCGCGGTTGTGACCTTTTTCATCGCGCGACATCCTGTGCCGACCACCCGTATGCAGTTCAGTCTGGCAGTTCCCGATGAAATGAGCATCAGTCACATGGCGCTCTCGGATGACGGCACCATGCTGGTGTTCGTATCTCCAGAAGAAAGTTCCGCGCTGCCCATGCTCTTTCTGCAGCGGGTAGGCTCGCCTAACATCACCATGATGCCGGGTACCCAGGGAGCGAGTTATCCCTTCTGGTCGCCGGATGGCGCCTACGTAGGATTTTTCGCCAATGGCAAGTTGCAGAAAATATCGATTGCAGGGGGCGCGCCGCAGGTGCTGGCCAGCGCATTGTCTGGACGCGGCGCCAGTTGGGGGAAAAACGGCGTGATCATCTACTCCGAGGACGCCCAAAGTTCAATCCGGCGAATCAACGCCGATGGCTCGGGTATGGCGATGGTCACACAGAATATACGGGTCGATCATGATCAATCTCATCGCTGGCCTTTATTTCTGCCCGATGGAAATCATTTCTTGTTCTGGGCGGGTAACTTCGCAAATCTGAAAGACGACCGTTTCAGCGGCATCTATGTCAGTTCTCTTGACGGCAAGGAAAGGAAACTTGTCGTTCTATGCCATTCGAGCTTTGGCTATGACGCGCACAACCTGTATTTTGCGGACGAGCAAAGACAATTAGTGAGCGTTCCTTTTAACCGATCCAATGGCTCGGTCTCGGGTGGCACGACGGTAGTTGCGACCACCGTCGGCTACCAACCCTCCACTTATTGGTCGGCGTTCACTGTGGCCCCGAACGGGATGTTGATCTACAACGAGAGCATCGGAGCAGGTGAATCCGCGCTTACCTGGATCGATCGTTCGGGGAAGGAACTTTCCCGCATCGGCGAGCCCGCCACCATCGCCAACCCAACACTTTCCCTCGACGGAACTCGCGTAGCGGTGGATATAAGTGACCAGAAAGCAAATAACGTCGACATCTGGATCGAGAGCACAACTGGCGCCGGTAATTCCCGCTTTACTTTTGATCCGTCGGAGGAAGTGGCTGGAGTATGGTCGCGAGATGGAAAGACGATGGCCTACCGCATTGCCACATCCGAAGGCACGAGTGTGTACTTGAAACCAACGTCAGGCCGGGAGCGTGAAAGGAAGAGATTCACGATCCCACCGTCTACCATGGACGACCTGGTCCCGAATTCCTGGTCTTTGGATGATACCCAGATTCTGTGTACGCGCCAGGCTTCGTCTGGCGACTATCTGGTTCTGCTGCCCACTGCTGGAGGGGAACCAACCCGGGTTCTGACCAGCAAGGGCAGCGAAACCAACGGACAGATTTCACCGGACGGACGCTGGATGGCCTATGCCTCCGATGAGTCCGGCAATTGGGAGATCTATGTCACCTCGTTTCCAGACGCGGCGGGCAAATGGCAGGTATCGCGAGGCGGCGGCGCGGAGCCGCGCTGGCGTGGAGATGGCAAGGAAATCTTCTATGTCGCGCCCAGCGGCATGTTGATGGCGGTTCCGGTCAACGGTGAAGCTACTTTCGCCACCGGCACTCCTGCTTCGCTGTTCCAGATTCATGGCCGGGCGCCGATCTCCAGCACCGACATCTTTACCTACGACGTTGCCGCCGATGGAAAAAAGTTTCTGGTAAATCGCTACGTGAAACCGGAACATGTCGCGCCGCTCACGATTTTGCTGAACGCACAGAACAGCAACTAACGGATGAGGATTGTCGATGCCGGGGGCAAAGGGCCGGCATCGGGGACTATTCGGCAGGATCGTAATTGAGGTTCGGGCTGAGCCATCGTTCCACTTCTACTACGCTCATGCCTTTGCGTACGTGGTAATCAACAACCTGATCGCGCTCGATCTTACCCAGGTCAAAATAGCGTGATTGCGGATGGGCGAAGTAAAGCCCGCTCACGCTTGACCCCGGCCACATGGCAAATGATTCGGTGATCAGCATTCCGGTATTTTTCTGCACATCGAGCAGTTTCCATAGCGGGCCCTTCTCGGTGTGGTCCGGGCATGCCGGATACCCTGCCGCCGGCCGTATGCCGCGATATTTTTCCTGGATGAGTTCCGCATTACTCAATCCTTCATCGCGCCCGTAATCCCACTCCTCGCGCACTCGTTTGTGCAGGCATTCCGCGAAAGCTTCGGCCAGGCGGTCCGCGATGGCCTCGGCCATGATTGCATTGTAGTCGTCATTCTCCGCTCTGAACCGGTCGCACAATTCCTTCAACCCAATACCTGTGGTCACCGCGAAACCGCCAATGTGATCGCGCATTCCGGTTTCCTTCGGAGCAATGAAATCGACCAGAGACCGGCAAGGCTCGCTGCCTTCCCGATTTGCCTGCTGTCGCAGAAAGTGGAACTGCTGCAGTATTTTTTCGCGTTTACAGTCGGTGTACAGTTCGACATCGTCGCCTACAGCATTTGCTGGAAACAGACCGTACACGCCTCGCGCGATGATCGAGTTTTTCTCAATGATGTTGTCCAACAAGACATTGGCTTCCGTAAATATTTGTCGCGCCTGCGCGCCTTGACCCTCGTTTTCAAGAATGCGCGGGTAGACGCCTTTCATCCCCCAGGTGTGAAAGAAAGGCGACCAGTCGATGAATTCCCGCAGCGTGGCCAGAGGAAAATTGTCTAACACACGTACGCCGGTGAACGAGGGTACGGGCAGGTCTTCGGCGCGCCATTCGATCGGAGTTCTGCGGGCGCGAGCCGCTTCCAGGGACACACCTTTTTGGCGCGGCGCTGCGTGGGCCTTGCGGACCTTTTCGTAGTCAGCGCGATGCTGGGCGACGAACGCCTCCTTGCCGTCGTCACTCAAAAGGCTGGAGGTAACCGGCACCGCGCGACTGGCATCCAGCACATGCACTACCGGTTCGCTGTAGTGCGGAGCAATCTTGACCGCGGTATGGGCGCGGCTGGTGGTGGCCCCCCCGATGAGCAGCGGAAGTTTGAAATTCTGGCGCTCCATCTCTCTGGCCACATGCACCATTTCGTCAAGCGATGGAGTGATCAGGCCGCTAAGGCCGATCACGTCCACTTTCTCGGTCCGGGCGCGTTCAAGAATCTTTTCACAGGAAACCATCACCCCGAGATCGATCACGTCGTAGTTGTTGCAGGCGAGAACCACGCCGACGATGTTCTTGCCGATATCGTGGACATCACCCTTCACCGTCGCCAGCAGAATTTTTCCCTGAGCTTTAACCACTTCGCCGGCCGCGACCATTGAAGCCTTTTCGGCTTCCATGTAAGGCGTGAGGTGCGCCACTGCCTTTTTCATGACCCGCGCGGACTTCACCACCTGGGGCAGAAACATTTTGCCGGCCCCGAACAGATCGCCCACTACACTCATTCCGGCCATCAGCGGACCTTCGATCACCAGCAGAGGGCGGCCGAGTTTTACCCGGGCTTCTTCAGCGTCGATCTCGATGTAAGTGTCAATGCCCTTCACCAGCGCATGAGAAAGGCGCTCTTCGACGGTTCCATTCCGCCATTCCTCGGCTTTTTTCTCACTGACTACAGAGCCTGCGCCTTTCAGAGTCTCACCGTGCTCAACCAGCCGCTCGGTGGCGTCAGGACGGCGATTGAGCAGCACGTCCTCGACCAGCTCTTTCAGTTCGGGCTCAATCTCCTCGTAAACTTCAAGCATTCCGGCATTGACGATACCCATGTCCATGCCGGCTGCGATGGCGTGATAAAGAAACGCGGAGTGCATGGCCTCACGAACCTTATTGTTGCCGCGAAAGCTGAAGGAAATGTTCGAAACACCTCCGCTGACTTTCGCATGTGGAAGGTTGGCCTTGATCCAGCGCGTGGCATTGATGTAATCGACCGCGTAGTTGTTGTGCTCCTCCATGCCCGTGGCCACGGTGAGGATGTTGGGATCGAAAATAATGTCTTCGGGCGGGAAGCCGACTTCGTCCACCAGGATGCGATAGGCGCGTTCACAAATGCGAATCTTCTCTTCGTAGGTCGCGGCCTGGCCTTGCTCATCGAAAGCCATCACCACCACGGCCGCGCCATACTTATGTACAGCCGCGGCGTTCCGGCGAAACTTCTCTTCGCCTTCCTTGAGAGAAATCGAATTGACAATGCCCTTGCCCTGCAGGCATTTGAGTCCGGCCTCGATGACCTCCCACTTTGAAGAGTCCACCATGAAGGGAACCTTGGCGACTTCCGGTTCGCTCGCCAGCAACTGCAGGAAGCGCGTCATGGCCGCGACTCCGTCGATCATGCCCTCGTCCATGCAGATATCGAGAACGTTGGCGCCGTTCTCGACCTGTTGGCGGGCGATGCTTACCGCCTCTTCGTATTTTCCTTGCTTGATGAGCTTGGCGAACTTGGGCGAACCGGCAACGTTGGTTCGCTCGCCGATCATGATGTAGACACCGGCCTGTTGGGTGAACGGCTGCGATCCCGATAGACGGAGAGGTCGCGTGTCCTCGGCCTTTGATCCGGCCCCGGCATCGGCCCCGCTCGGGACTGCTTCCTGTTTCACTGCGTCGCCCCCAGTTCCCGCGGAGGCAGACCGTCGAGCGCTTTGGCGATCGCCGCAATGTGCTCGGGCGTATTGCCGCAGCAACCGCCGGCCAGGTTGATCAATCCTCCGCGCGCGAACTCGCCCAGGTAGCGCGCCATGTCGTCCGGCTTCAGATCAAAACCCGTGGCCGAGAGCGGATTGGGCAGACCCGCATTCGGATAGCACGAAATCGCCACGTTCGCTTTTTCCGAAAGATCGCTCAGGAACGGATACATGAGATCAGGCCCCAGCGAACAGTTCAGTCCCACCGAGAGCGGTTTTACATGCGATACTGCGTTCCAGAACGCCTCGGTGGTTTGCGCCGAGATCATGGTCTCTCCGCCGCGTCCCACCGCCGCCGAGATCATTACCGGCAAGGTTTTGCCATCCTGATCGAACACCTCGCGGATGGCTACCAGTGCCGCCTTGGCGTTCAACGAGTCGAAAATGGTTTCAACCAGCAGCAGGTCCGCGCCTCCGGCGATGAGACCACGCACTTGCTGAGCGTAGGAGGTTTTGACCTGGTCGAAAGTTACTACCCTAAAACCCGCATCGTCGGCATCCGGTGAGTTCGAGAGTGATACGGTCAGCGGACCGATCGCTCCGGCCACGAAACGCTGCCGCGAAGTTTCGTTGCTGACACGGTCAGCCCATTCACGGCATTGCTGCGCCGACTTCTCGTTGATCTCTGAAGCCAGACTGCCAAGAAACGGATCGTCGATGATCTTTTGGTAGAACTCGGGGTCCTTCCGCCCACCGTGCTCCCGCGGATCGTCCACGAAAAACTCACTCTGAGTGATGCTGGTGGCCCCGAAGGTATTGGTCTCGATGATGTCCGCTCCAGCTTCGAGAAAGCGGCGATGGATGTCGCAGATCATGGCGGGCTGAGTCAGGGAAAAAAGGTCCCCATTGTTCAGCAAGTCCTTCTTCGAATCCTTGAACCGGTCCGCCCGGATGTCGGCTTCGCTCATGCCATAGGTACGGATGGTCGTACCCATCGCGCCATCAATGATGGCGATCCGGCTCTCCAGTATCTTCTCCAGCGGATGTTTGTGACTTGTAGTCATTTATCCCCAGACGTCTACCCGGCGTTCATCCCCAGTTTTTGCATTCGTGACCGGCAGGAGGACACGCCAAAACTCTCGCAAACAACGAGCGAGCGGGGCCCGAACGGGCCACGGAGTTCGTCTGCGCTCCGTTCGCTCCAGTCGTAGTACGCCTCCTTCATTATAACGGGGCGGCCAAATTGCCGCCGCAACGCCGGCCATGGGGCTGACTCAAGGGCGATTGACGGAGACACAGTGGGATGGTAGAAACGACTCTTAAAGTGAATGACATGACGTCGGGCGGGCCAACTCCGGCGCAGCTTGATCCTGGACATACGCTTCAGTTTTATTCCGACGATGCCTCCCTGCTCGACCCGCTGGAAAACTCCATCACCCGTGCAGTGAAAGCGGGCAACGCTTTCATCTGTGTTTTGACCAGGACGCACGCTGCTGGTCTGGCCAAACTCTTCGAGCTGCGTGGACACGACATGACCATACCCATCGAGCAAGCACGCTATATTCCGCTGGATGCTGACAAAGTTGTATCGGCGGTCATGCCGGAAGGAAGGTTCGAGCCCCTCCATTTCTCCGAATTGTTCGGCCGGGAAATCAGGAAAGCCAGGAGTGCGATTGGGCCCAGGAGCAGCACTATTTCCCTCTTTGGCGAAGGGGTTGCTGTGGCCTGCGCGCGGGGAGCTCACAAGGAGGTCGTGCGCTGGGAGCGGGCGGTCAACACTTTGTCCATTCCGCATTTAGCCTCGGTAGGTTGCGGCTACTCCACCGGAACCTTCGATTGTTATCAGGAAAATTCCGATTACAACCTGATTTGCGGCGCCCACTCCTCGATCATGGTGCCGGCGGGCTTGACGGTGGTATTAGGAAAAGAACACGATTCAGCTACAAAAATCGAGCTGAAGCAGGTTTTTGATCTAGCCGATCGATTAACCCAAGGGGAAATGAATGCAAACTGGCCCACTTGGCAAAGCCACTATCGGGCCGCATTGCTTGAAACCAACCAGATGAAGCTTTTCAAGCGCGTGGAAGTCGCGGAAGCCGCTGTTCTTACCCGCATTCAGCGATTCCGGACAGCAAAGGAAAAGCAAGATGAACGGCACGATTTATTGAATGCGTGGACGGGTCTGCAACTCATCAAGAAGAAAAAGTTGGGGTTCGTGTAGTTGGGGTTCGTGTAGTTGGGGTTCGTGTAGTTGGGGTTTATCGCTAAGACAGAGAACACTCAACTCTCAGGGCAAAGCTTTCCATTTAAAACACGAAGGTGTTTGTTCAGGATAGAGCAGCAGCAGTTTAGCGGTTGCTTTAATTGGTCGGGGCGAGAGGATTTGAACCTCCGACCCCCTGGTCCCGAACCAGGTGCTCTACCAGGCTGAGCCACGCCCCGACTGTTGGTTAGTCCCTGAAGAACAACAGTTTACGCTGCGGCCGCTGCTGCCGCAACTTGATCGACGTCGTAACAATAGTATAAGCGCCAACTTTCGGCAGTCGTTCACTCCCGGAAGATAATCCAAATTCCGCCCTTCGTGCACGCCCCATCCGTGAGCCAAATGCCGCCCGTGATTTTTCCTATAGAATGATGCTTCGCCGACAGCCTGATCCCTCGTATGCTCGCACTTACAGCCACGACTCTGTTTACTCCGCTGGAGCGGATCGACAAGCCGTTGCTGCTGGTCGAAGACGGCGTCATCATTGAGTTGACCTCTCAGCTTAGGAAAGAGCTGCCCCAAAATTCCCGCTCGGTCGATTTTGGCGACGCCATACTCGCGCCCGGATATATCGATATACATATTCACGGCGGAGCCGGTCACGATGTGATGGAACCCGCTGCCGGCGCATTGCCGCCGGTGGAGCGGCTGCTGGCGTCCCACGGTGTCAGCCGCTACTATCCGACGACTGTGACTGCCCCGCTCGATGCAACCTTGTCCGCTCTGTCGCGGCTGGCGGATGCGATCGAAGCTGCGGATCAAGACGCAGCCGCGAAGCGTTCAGCCACTACAGACCTGCGCGCCCGGCCGGTTGGAGTTCATCTAGAAGGTCCGTTCATCAGCCACAGCCGCAGAGGCGTGCATCCCCCTGAAAATCTGCTGGAGCCGTCTCTGGCCGCGTTCAACCGCTTCTGGGACGCTGCCCGTGGACATATTCGTGTAATTACGATTGCTCCGGAATTGCCGGGAGCTCTCGAAGTCATCGCAGAGGCGGCCGGACGGGGAGTTTGTGTCAGCCTGGGCCACTCCAATGCCGACCTGGAGACGGCTCGCGCAGGATTTACCGCCGGCGCCCGGCACGCAACTCATACTTTTAACGCCATGCGTCCGCTTGCGCATCGCGATCCTGGAATTCTGGGCGAGGTGCTGACCGATTCGCGGCTTACCGCCGACATCATCGCCGATGGTATTCACCTGGATCCGGCAATTGTGCAACTTTTTCTGAAGGCGAAAGGAGCGGAGGGCGCAGTCCTGATCACGGACGCTACCGCCGCCACCGGCATGCCCGATGGCCGCTATCATCTGGGTGCACTCGAAGTGGAAGTCAAAGACGGCAGGTGCATGGTGGGAGATTCGTTGGCGGGCAGCGTCCTGACCATGGACCTGGCAGTACGCAATGTCATGCGGTTCGCGCAGTGGGATCTGCAATCGGCGCTGCGTCTCGCCACTTTGAATCCGGCACGAGTGATGAAAATGAAAAACGCCGGTTCATTGCACTCAGGCGCCGTCGCTGATCTGGTGGTTCTAAGTCCGAACGGCGAGCTTAGAAAGACCATCATCGGCGGAGCGGGAATTTGATCGTTCAGCAAAACTCTCAGGAGAAACGAATGGCTGACAAAGCGGGCTTCCCCCATTACATGCTCAAGGAAATCTTCGAGCAGCCCCAGGGACTGCGCGATACGGTCGAGCCCCGGGTATCGCTGGAGGACGGCGTAGTGCGCCTCGATGAAGTGCGCATCAGTACCGACGAACTTCGATCGCTGCGGCGAATCAACATCGTGGCATCCGGCACCAGCCGCCACGCCGGCATGGCCGGGCAATACATGATCCAGGACCTGGTCAACATTCCCGTGGATGTGGACTACGCCAGTGAGTTCGAATATCGCAATCCCCTGATCGGGCCGGGCGAACTCACCATCGTGATCACGCAGTCAGGGGAAACCGCGGATACCACCGCCGCCCAACGGGAAGCCAAGGCCAAGGGCTCGCGCACCATCGCCATCTCGAACGTCGTCGATTCGACCATCGCCCGCGAAGCCGACGGCGTTATCTACACCCACGCCGGCCCGGAAATCAGCATTGCGTCAACCAAAGCGTTCACCGCCCAGATGGCCGTCCTATATCTGTTCGCGCTTTATCTGGGACAGGTACGTGGCAAGTTTGCCAAAGAACGGCGGCGCCATTACATCAAGGAGTTGCTGGATTTGCCGGGCAAGATGGAAGCCCTGCTGAAGTCCGTCCCGGCGGTTTGCGAAAAGCTCGCCGACAAATATTACAAAGTTCAGGACTTTTTGTTCATGGGCCGCGCCATTCACTATCCCATCGCGATGGACGGCGCGCTGAAACTCAAGGAAGTGTCTTACATTCACGCCGAAGGTTATCCCACCGGAGAAACCAAGCATGGCCCGAATGCGATGATCGACGAAAACCTTCCGGTCGTAATCATCGCCACCTGTGACCGCGAAGATTCGGGATCGGTGCTGCGCTACGAAAAGAATCTGGCCAACATTAAGGGATTCAAACAACAGTCGGCGCGGGTCATCGCGATCGCTTCCGAAGGCGATGAAGAACTTCCCCGCATCGCGGACCACACCATCTTTGTTCCGCAAGCAACCGAGTTGCTGCTGCCGCTGCTGGAAATTATGCCGCTGCAGCTATTCGCCTATTACATGACAGTGAAGAAAGGCCTGGACGTGGATCGGCCGCGGAATCTGGTGAAGTCAGTGACGCTGGAGTAGCGGGCGTCGGGCGTCGGACCTCGGACCTCGGACTGTCGGACTTCGGACTTCGGACTTCGGAGCTTGGACCTCCGTAAAGCAGAATGCGTCCTCCCGAGGCACCACCGAAGTTGACATCATCCTGAACCCGGCTTCGGCCGGGCGAAGATCTGGCTTGGAGCGGAACGTAGGTTTTCGGGTAAGCGTGAGGCGTTTTGCGCGCACGTCCGAGGCAATCCGCGCTGCTTAAGTCTGAAGTCCGAGGTCTGAAGTCCGAGGTCTGAAGCCCGAGGTCCGACGCCCGAGATCCGAAGTTCGAAGTCTGCCTAATTCGGCTTCCGGTGCTTCTCGTCGGACAGGTAACGCAGCAGAGCGGTGTCCGATGCGTTCTTGAATTTTTCCAGGAAAGTCGCTTCAGGGGTTACCAGGGAGTCGGCGGAAACTTTTTGTCGAATGCTCTGCCGCAATCTTTCGCCGGACTCGGACTCGTTGGTCATCACCTGCATATAGAACCACAGGAAGTGACGCATCTGATCGACCGACGATTTCAGCATCTGCAGCGCGTCCATCTCGGGCAACTGGCTGAGGGCTTCCATGAGTTCCGGATCGCTGGGCGCTTCCATGGCGGCGCAGTTAAGCTGGCGTTGAATCGCGCGCAGGTCTTCGGTCACACGCAGAATGCGGATCTGTATTTCTTCGAGGTAGTTTTCGCTTCCCATGGGCCCCGGCTTCTTTCGGCGTCAAGACACCATCTCATTCACACCTGACAGCGAACAGATGTCCCACGGGCATGCGCTTTCGTAATTCACGCTGTTACTTTGGTCTCGGGAAAAGTGTCAAGTGGCCAAAGCTGGCGTCCCCAGCGCCTTTTGGCGTTGCACCAGTATCAGATGTTGCGTAGCGCTACGCAGACCGCCGGATTTCAGGCACTTCAACGACGCGAACTCCTGTCACCGGCGTTTCAACGGTGTGCACCAGCGACTCCACCATCTGTTTCAAGGTGACCAGTCCCAGGCGGTTGGCGCCACCGCGAGTGGCAGGCACCAGTTCCATCAGCTTATAGATCGGAATAAGAAAATACGGCCACCGGTGGCCGGGCCCCAGCACATACCACGGACGCAGAATCGTGGCATTCATTCCGCTCTGTTTGATCAAGTACTCGCACTGCGATCGGACTTCGATGTATGCCTTCATCATGGGCGCGGGGTGGGCGACGCTGATGTAAATGAAGTGTTCAACCCCGGCGTTTTTTGCTGCGTCAATCGCAGATTGGCCCGCCACCAGATCAACACTGCGGAACTGCGCTGCCTTCGCCGGACTGGGATGCGAAACACCTGCAAGTTGAAGGAATGTATCCGCAGGCGCGATCTTCGAGGCGTAGGAATTGCCATCGAGCGCGTCACCCAGAACGGCCTTGCATCCTCCCGGCAGTTTTTTTTCTGAGCCCGGACGCACCAACGCCCGGACCTCATGCCCGCCTGCAAGTAAAAGCTCGATCACAGGACGGCCGACGTATCCCGTCCCACCGGTTACGAACACGCGATGTCGCGGCGCGCTCATTCAGTCTGCGCAGCATAAAGCCTGTTCCGTCCTCAACCAATACTTGGGCGGTGCGGTCCACGGATTGTTCTTCCGCCTCGGATGCGAAGAGGCTATCGCTATCTGTTACACTGGCGCGTTCCGCAGCCTCGGTACCGGGGATGCGAGGCGTCCCCGGGCCCGTAAGCTGCATCGAAGCCAAGCGCTATGAGAGATACATTGGGAGTCTTGCTGGCTGGAGGGGCGGGCGAGCGGCTTTATCCGCTCACCCGCGACCGGGCCAAACCTGCCGTCACATTCGGTGGAATCTACCGCATCATCGACGTCACGCTTTCTAACTGCGTGAACTCCGATTTGCGCCGGGTCTACATTCTCACCCAGTACAAAGCGCTTTCCCTGAACCGGCATGTTCGCGAGGGCTGGAACATCATGGGCAGCGAGATGGGCGAGTTCATCGAAGTGCTGCCGCCCATGAAACGGGTGAGTGATCAGTGGTACCAGGGCACGGCCGACGCGGTTTATCAGAACATTTATTCGATCGGCTCGGAACAGCCCAAACACGTGCTGATTCTCTCCGGCGATCACATTTACAAGATGAATTATGGTCTGATGCTCGAGCGCCACAACGACTCCGGCGCCGACGTGACTCTGGCCACCATCCAGATTGATCCCGGCGAGGTATCTCGTTTCGGCGTCGTCGATGTGGACCGCGATCACCGGGTGCTGGGGTTCGAAGAGAAACCGAAGACCACCAAATTGCGCTCGCCGTCGAATCCCGACAAGGTTTCCGCCTCCATGGGCATCTATCTCTTCAATACGGATGTGCTCATCCCGGTGCTTTTGAAAGACGCCGAAGACCCGGCCTCAAGCCACGATTTCGGAAAAGATATTCTGCCCAAGATGGCCGACGAATACCGGGTGTATGCCTACGATTTCGTCGACGAGAACAAGAAAGAAGCGTTGTACTGGCGCGATGTGGGGACACTGGAAGCGTATTACGAAGCCAACATGGACATCGTGGCGGTTTCTCCGGTGTTCAACCTCTACGATTCAGACTGGCCGATTCGCACTCATCAGCGGCAGTATCCACCGGCGAAGTTCGTCTTCGCCGAATCCGGACGAACGGGAAGCGCGGTGGATTCTATCGTTTCCGCCGGCTGCATCGTCTCCGGCAGCATGGTCAAGGGCAGCGTGGTTTCGCCCGATGTCCGCGTAAATTCTTACAGCGAAGTTGAAAGCAGTATTCTTTTCTCCCACGTAAATGTGGGACGCCATTGCCGTATCCGCAAGGCAATCATCGATCGCGATGTGCACATTCCGGAAGGTACCACCATCGGATACGACCTCGAAGCCGATCGCCAGCGCTACTTTGTGACCGAAAGTGGCATCACAGTTGTGACCCGCGACTATTCCCTGTTCGAGAACCCGGTGACGGTCGACTACTTCACCAGCGAATAGCTTATTCACCCGCTTTGCACCTGTTTTC
This sequence comes from Terriglobia bacterium, assembly GCA_963733545.1. Taxonomy (GTDB): domain Bacteria; phylum Acidobacteriota; class Terriglobia; order Terriglobales; family Acidobacteriaceae; genus JAIQFF01. The sequence continues at coordinate 428,506 of CAVTDQ010000005.1, read as the reverse complement.
ACTAGCCGGGAGAGCCCGCCGGCCCGTTTGCGCTGAGAACTGAGAACTGAAAACTCAGAACTGGTTTCACTAACAAAATAGGCCATCCCTCATTTTCGCCTTTTGTTCGGGCCGGGTTTTCTCCCCCTGCTACAATGCCTTGCTTCGCAGAAGTAAAGAACTTTTGGACTCACAAATACGTATCTCATTTGTAGTGTTACAGCCGGAGTGCGTTCCGGGTGAATGGCCAGGAGTTCCGGGGAGTGCGGGTTGGAAGACGCCCAAGTCGTTGCCTTGCTGGTCCGTCGCTGCATTGCCGGCGACGTAGCGGCATGGGAGGAAATTGTTCAACGCTACAATCGGCGTATCTACAACATCTGCTACCGCTTCGCAGGATCGGGCGAAGACGCTCAGGACCTCACCCAGGAAGTCTTCATCAAGATGTTTCGCACCCTGAGCTCCTACGACGCCGAGCGAGGAGCGTTCATGACCTGGGTGACGACCATCACTCGTAACTTGCTGGTAGACCATTTCCGCAAGAGCAAGCAGGACCGGCTGACGGAATCGCTGGATACCACGCCGTCAGAACACGAGGACGCGATGCCGCTGAGCGAGAAGATCGAGGACCAGGCCCCTCCCGCCGACATGACGGTCCAGGGCCGCGAAACCCGCGAACTGGTCCACAACGCCCTGCAAAAACTCTCACCCGAGCTGCGCGAAGCAGTCATCCTGCGAGACCTGCAGGATATGGACTACAAAGACATTGCCACGGTACTAAAGGTACCGGAAGGCACGGTGAAATCGAGGATCAACCGGGGGCGGGCGGAACTTGCCAGGCTCCTGCAACGTACATATAAGCAGGTGATGTGATGGCAGGCGAAACCAAAAACGGTATGCAGTGCACGGAGTTCGATGCTCTGCTCAATGAGGCTCTCGACGACAGCCTCACTGGCAAAAGGCTCGAAGCCTTCCAGGCCCACGCCCGGATCTGCGCGGTCTGCGGTCCGCTGTTCGCGGAAGCCGATGCGGGACGGCGCTGGCTGAAATCGCTGGTAGAGCAAGAACCGCCTGCCAATCTGGTTCACAACATTCTCGTTGCCACCATCGGCCAGGAAAATACCCGCGCTGTCGCCAGTGGCAAGGTCAAAGATTCGTGGGCAGATTCGCTCAAGGGATGGTTGCGGCCGATATACGCTCCGATCGTTGCCGCAAGCCGGCAGCCGCGATTCGCCATGTCATTCGGAATGGCGTTCTTCTCATTATCGATATCGCTCAGCCTGGCCGGAGTGAAACTCAGTGATGTGCGCCACGTTGACCTGCGGCCCAGTGCCATCAAGCGTACTTACTACGAAACTTCGGGCCGGGCAGTGAAGTATTACGAAAATATTCGCCTGGTGTACGAGATCGAATCACGGGTGCGGGAATTCAAGAAAGTGGCTGCACCCGCCGAGTCGAGCCCCAAAGAGCAAAAGCAGGAAAAGAAGGATAACAACACCAGTGGACAACCCGAGCCGAGGCAAGAACGCAACTACAGCCAGGGAGAGAACCAGCCAGTGCTGGCTGCCATCCCGAATGATCCGCCTGTAGTGATCGTGACCACTTACAGGAGGCTTTCATGAACTGTGCCAACCATCCCGATGTAGAGAAGGTGGCATTTTGCCGCACTTGCGGGAAACCGCTGTGCGCCAGCTGCACCCGTTCGGTGCAGGGAGTCATTTATTGCGAGAATTGTCTGGCGGCGCGATTGGAAGGCGTGCAGCCGAACGTCGCCCAGCCGGTCGCCGGATTTGCCCCGGTCCTCGTTCCCGTCCCCGGCGCTGGTCCGAATCCTGCTCTGGCCGGGGTTCTGGCTGGCTTCTTCCCTTTTGGCGTGGGCGCGGTTTACACCGGACAATATGCCAAGGGTCTCGCGCATCTGGTAATTTTCACCCTGTTGGTTCTGGGCGCCAGCACCGGAAGCGAAACCATGGGCACAATTTTCGGGCTGGCGATCGCTGGCTTCTACTTCTATCAGATCATCGATTCCGTCCGTACGGCGCGAGCCCTCCAATTGGGACAGCCGGCTCCTGACCCGTTTGGACTCGGAAGCACTTTCAGCGGCGGCGAACGTCTCGACGTCAGCAAAGCGCCGGTTGGCGCCATGGTGCTCATCGGCCTGGGCATACTCTTTCTGCTGCACACGCTCGATATATGGGATTTCAGCGCTCACCGCATCTGGCCGCTAATTCTCATCGGCCTCGGAGCCTTTCTGCTCTTCCGCCGCCTGGGTTTGATAGGCGAGGTTCCACCCGGATTTGATCGCGCTCGCAGTTACCGGCGTGGCTTGATGGGACCGGTAATCCTGCTAACCCTTGGAGTTCAATTCTTGCTCGACAGCATGGGCGTGGTCCGCTTCGGCCGCACTTTGCCCGTTCTCCTGGTTGTAATTGGACTGGTGAAGATTTTCCAGAGTACTGGCCCCGGACCTCTCCCCGGCCCTCCGCCATCGACGCCCGGACAAACTCCGCCTTCCGGATACACCGCTGGCGAAGTGCCGCCCCCATATAACGAGGTCAAGCCGGAGGTGAAAAATGGTTAGCCCCATGCAGGCCCCGCCTCCCATCCAACCGCTGGAGCCGCGCCGGCAGCGCCGCTCCGTAGCCGGCCCCGTCGTGATGATTCTGCTGGGTGTAGTTCTGCTGCTGACCACCATGCATGTGCTGCAGCCGCAGCCCTTGCTGCGCTGGTTCGGCACCTACTGGCCGGCACTGATCATTCTCTGGGGAGTCATCAAACTGCTCGAGTATCAGCGCGCTCAAAGAGAGGGTTTGCGGCCCACCGGCATCGGCGCTGGAGGCGTAGTACTGCTGATTTTTCTAATCCTCTTCGGATTGTCGGCGACACAAGCTTCGCGCTTCAACTGGGACGAGATTCGCAATCACATTGACCTGGGCGACAACGATATCACGCTCTTTGGACACAACTACAATTACGACGACCAACTGCAGCAGGACTTTCCCCCGGGCAGCAGCCTTCGGGTGGTGAACGATCGCGGAACCGTTAACCTCACCGAGTCGAACGACAACCAGATTCACGTCGCCGCCCACAAACGAATCAACGCCGACAACCAGCAGGACGCCGACAAGTTTAATCCCGCTACCAAGCCCCAGATCAGCGTCAGTGGCAATGTAGTCACACTGAACGGCAACACCCAGGGCGCCGGCGAGCATTCGGTCACCACCGATCTTGATATCAGTTTGCCCCGAAAAGCGCAGGTGGTAGTCGTTTCACGCCATGGCGATGTCAGCGTGGTAGGCCGCGACGCAGATGTCGACATCTCCGGCCAGCATGGCGACATCAGCGCCTCCGACATCCATGGCAACCTTAACCTCAATTTATCCGGCAGCTCGGCCCGGATTTCGAACATTTCTGGCAATGTCGCGGTGCAGGGACGGGCAGACGACGTTTCGCTTGTGGACATTAAAGGAGCGGCGCGGCTGAATGGCGAGTTTGACAATCTCAAACTCTCGAAGATCGCCGGCGCAGTAAGTTTTAAATCTGCCCGCACCGACATGGAATTTTCCCACCTGAATGGCGACCTTGATATGGATTCGGGTGACATGCAGGCCAGCGATCTTGTCGGCCCTCTTCGTCTGCTCACCCGGTCGAAGGACATCCGGCTGAACGGAGTCAACGGCGATGTGCGGCTGGAGAATGAAAACGGCGCGATCGAGATCCACATGAACAAGCTGGGCAATATGCAGTTAAGCAACCGCAACAGCGACGTCCAGATCTATGTTCCAGACAAGGCCGGGTTCCAGCTCGATGCCCACTCTCGCGGCGGAGAAATCGAATCGGACTTCAACACCCTTAAAATCGATAACGGCGATGACCAGGCAACTGCCAGCGGCACCATCGGCAGCGGCGGGCCGCACCTGGTGATCAACAACGAGCACGGCGGAATCGAACTGCGCAAGGGCTCAACAGTAGCCGAGGCGCCGATGCCGCCCAAACCACCGCATACGCCGGCAACGCCCAAAGTCCCGGTGCCAACAGAAAACTAACTCACTCGCAAATTGGAGGCCGGGCGTCCCGCCCGGCTCGAGCCGGGCGGGGACGCCCGGCCTCCACATGTTATGTTTCTGAAATCATGATTCGTTCCTACAAAGGTAAATCGCCAACGATTCCCCAATCCTGTTACGTGGACGAGTCTGCGCAGATCATCGGCGATGTGGTTCTGGGTGAGCACGCCAGTGTCTGGATGAATGCCGTGCTGCGCGGCGACGTTCACTCCATTCGCGTGGGGGCCCATTCCAACGTGCAGGATTGCAGCGTCCTGCACGGGATGAAAGAGCAGTACGGTGTTTTTCTCGGTGAGTACGTGACAGTCGGCCACACCGTTACGCTGCACGGCTGCAACATCGAAGACCGCTGCCTGATCGGCATGGGCTCGATCATCCTCAATGGGGCGCGCATCGGCGCGGGTTCGATCATCGCCGCCGGAACCTTAATTCCGGAAAAGACGATCGTCGAGCCAGGCTCACTGTGGATGGGATCTCCAGGAAAGTTCCGCCGCAAGCTGGACGAAAAAGATCAGGAAACTATCATGCGCTACGCCCGAAATTATCTGGAATACAAAGACTCGTACCTGCGGGAAGTGTAGGCGCGGAATTTCGGCGATGGCTCGGTAACAAACAATTGTCATCCTGAGCGCAACAGAACGATTCGCGAATGCGATTCGTTCTGTGGAGTCGAAGGACCCCTATGGATTGCAACGAAAGATTGCGCCTTGGGAATCAGCATTTGCTTTACTAGGCCACTGTAGACCGAATGCCGCCAAGCTCATAAGGGTCCTCCGACTGCGCAACTGCTTCGCTTCGGGATGCAGCCACTCTCCTCTGGATGACTCCAAAGTTGTTTGGCTATTGCGGAACGAAAAAATGCCGGGGCCTCGCAGCCCCGGCGTCAGTTGGTGGTCGCCCGGATAAATTTGTTTAATGTAGGCGCGAGCGTCCCCGCTCGTGCAGCAGCGTCACGAACGCCGCACCACGAGCCCACGCTCGCGCCGGACTCTACTAAGCGGTGCGGCGCGGACGCAGCGTCAGATCGCGAACCTGGGCCAGGACACTCGACAGTTGCATCCCGTTGAGCTGGGACACGAACGGCATCAGATCCGCAACAAACGAATCTTTCATCAGTTCGCTGATTTCTTCCTGACGGTTGCGTTCGCCGCCGGAAAGAAGATCGGGCACCGTGACTTCAAGCGCGCGGGCTAGCCGTTCCAGTGAGGAAAGGGTCGGGGTCGCCTTTTCATTTTCAATCTTCGACACGTAGGTCCGAGGCACGGACATGCGCGCAGCCAGTTGACGCTGGCTCAGTCCGCTCCGCAGCCGGAGTGACCGGATCGAAGTCGCCAGGTTCAGATGTCCACGGCCGTTGCCATTCGCCGGCATCATCTGCGGCGGTGGCGGTGCCATGACAATCTCCGGCTCGTCCTCGTCTAACGAGGCGTGGCAGCGCCGGCAAAGATCATTGGTTGTACGGAATTGGACCAGCAGGCAGTGATCGCAACGAACTACTTCCCTTGAATCTACGGGTGCAAGGGTAGTGGCCATCTAGGTGTGGGAGGGCCAGAGCGGGGCTTCTCCGGAACGAAAAAATAATGTACAAAAATTCTTCGTTCCAACCTGCAGCGTAATCTGAGGTACAACACCTGTGGATGTCAAGAACAATTCGGGGTCAAACTCGAGACATGTCGCAGAAAAAGCAAAACTAACCGGAGAAAAACCGGAGAAAACAGGTACGAAAACATGATTGAGCGCGAACAGGCGTGGTGTTTACTAACTGAGTTCACCCAGTCAGAAAGTTTGCGTCGGCATGGGCTCGCGGTTGAGGCCTGCATGCGTGCTTATGCCCGCAAATTTCACCCCGGCTCGGGTTCTGAAGAAGAGTTGTGGGGTGTCGTAGGCCTGCTGCATGACTTCGACTACGAAAAGTATCCCAGCCTCGACGACCATCCTTACAAGGGCAACGAAATCTTGAAAGAGCGCGGCTATTCGGACGAAATCCGACGCGCCATCATGTCGCATGCGGAGTATTCCGGTGTGACCCGCGATTCTCAGATGGAAAAGACGCTCTTCGCCTGCGACGAGCTGGCGGGATTCATCACCGCCTGCGCGCTGGTGAAACCGGGAAAGTCCCTGGCGGAAGTTGACGCGAAATCGGTGCGAAGAAAAATGAAAGACAAAGCCTTCGCCCGCGGCGTAAAGCGGGAAGACGTCATAAACGGCGCAGCAGATCTAGGCGTCGATCTGGAAGAACACATCGCATTCTGCATCGAGGCGCTGAAAGCAATCGCAGACAAGCTGGGGTTAGAAGGAAAAATGTAGTCGCGAGCGCCCGCTCCTGCGAAGGTCATCACAAATTTTTACAAACACCGCGTATCAATTATCGCAACGCCTCCGCCACCTTCCCGCTGGCAATCAATTCGGCGATTCGGGCGAAATCCTGATACATCACCCGATCTTTTTCCATGGTTGCGCACACCGAGCGAATCGCCGCATGCGCAGCCTGTCCGCGCTTCGATGTCTTGAGCGGAGCCAGAAAATCCAGAGCCTGGGCCGCAGCCATGGCTTCAATCGCCATCGCATTGCGAGAATTTTCCACAATTCGTTTCAGCTTTATCGCCGCGGTCATCCCCATGGAAACATAATCTTCCTTGTTGCCGGAGGTCGTAATCGAATCGACCGAGGCAGGATGCGACAGCCCTTTATTTTCACTGACCAGTGATGCGGCGGTGACCTGAGCCATCATGAATCCGGAATTGAGACCTGCGCCGGAAGCTAAAAACGGCGGCAGCCCTTCGTTCAGGGCCGGATTCACCAGCCGCTCCAGCCTGCGTTCGGAGATACCTGCCAAAGCGCTCAATCCGATGCCGAGGAAATCCAGAACAAAAGCCAATGGCTGTCCATGAAAATTTCCACCGGAGATGACATCCGCTTCAGCCGTCTTTATTCAGGAAGACCAGAGGATTGTCCACCGCCGAATTGATTTCAATCTCCATAACTTCACGGCAATGGGCTAGAGTGTCGCGGACCGCGCCATGCACCTGCGGCATGCAGCGTAGAGAATATGCATCCTGCACCCGCTCGCAGTTGACATGCGATTGGCGCAGCGAACTGCCTTCAAGCATCTTGCGCAAATTCTCAGCCGTCTTCAACTGGCCGGGATGGGGACGCGCCTGATGAATGCGTGCGTCGAAGGCAACATCGGTACCGCGCAAGGCGTCGAGCGAGAGCGCCCCGATCACGTCCGCGCTATCCGCCAGTATTTCGGCCGCCAGCAGCGCCAAAGTTCCGACCGCCAGCATCGCCTGGGTACCATTGATCAGTGATACCGCTTCCTTGGCCTCGAGCACCAGCGGCTTGATCTGCGCGGCACGCATGATATCTGAAGCGGCTACGCGCGCGCCTTTGTCGTCCAGACACTCGCCTTCCCCAATCAACGCCAGCGCCAGATGCGCCAGCGGGGCCAGGTCGCCGCTGGCTCCGACGCTGCCTTGCGATGGCACCATCGGCGTTACGCCGCGATTCAGCATCTCGCAAATCGTGTCGATCACAACTGCGCGTACCCCGGAGTGCCCCTTGGAAAGTGAATTGGCACGCAGCAACATCATGGCCCGAGTTTCGGCGACCGACAGCGGCTCACCCATTCCGACGGCGTGGGAACGTACCAGGTTGAGCTGCAACTCCCGAATCTGGTCGCCGGCAATGCGGACGTCAGCCAGTTTTCCCACGCCAGTGGTGATGGCATAGGAAATCTGATTTCTCGCAACCAGCGCATCCACCACGGCGCGTGCGCGATCGACGGCTTCCCGAGCCTCCGCCAGCAGCAGCACCGGGCGACGGCCGACCGCAACTTCCCGGACCGCTTCGAGGCTCAGGTCTTTGCCATTTATGTGTAAAGCGTTCACAAAGAAAGTTTCCGATTTCTTGTTTCTGGTTTCAAATTCATCACTTCCCTATCGCGGCTCGAAATGCCTTGAGGTAATTTTCCGGCAGCGCCGCAGGCTTCATTTTTGAGTCAAGAATCATGTGCGTGGTTTCGCCTTCAGCCAATACCTGGCCGTCATCCGCGCGCAACAACTCGTATCCAAAGCTTATGACTGAACTGCGAACACTGCGCAAATGGGTGCGAACGATGAGCTCGTCGTCGTATCGGGCCGGGGCCTTGTAGCGGCAGCGCGCATCCACCACCGGAATGTAGCATCCGTGCTCGCGTTCCAGATCGCGATAGGTGAAACCCAACTGGCGCATCAGGTCCACGCGCCCGATCTCAAACCAGATGAAATGATTCGCATGATAGACCACTCCCATCTGATCGGTCTCCGCGTAGCGGACTCGCAGCCGGCTTTCAGAGATAACAGCTTGTTGAGCGCCGTCCGGGCTCACCTCGTACTCCAGCGCGGTTTTCGCTTTTCGAGAAATGACGTGATGCCTTCTCGAAAATCGGCAGTGGTCCGAATGCGCGCGTTATCTTCAACCGCACGAGCGATCTGCTGATCGAGCTGTTCAGCGATAAATCCGTTTATCAATCTTTTTGTCGCCTGCACCGATGAAGGACTATTTTCCATGAGCTGCGCCGCCAGTTCATGCGCGCGCCCCGTCAGACGCGAAGCGTCAACAACTTCATTGACCAGTCCAAGCCTGTGGGCCTCCGTGGCATCAATCAGTCGGCCGGTGAGCAGCAAATCGCGGGCGATCTTATGTCCGACCTGCCAGACCAGCATGGAGGAAACGATGGCGGGAACAAATCCGATGCGGACCTCGGTGTATCCGAATTTTGCTTCCGGAACCGCTAACGTAAAATCGCACATGGTAGCAAAGCCCATGCCCCCGGCGATGGCAGCCCCGTTAACTGCAGCAATGGTAGGCAGCAGCAAAGTCGTAAATACGACGGAAGATGTGAGCCATGCGCGAAGAATCCTGCACATTTTCCTCATGCGTCTTCCCCAACAGAGCCTTGAGTTCGTCGAGGTCCATCCCCGCACAAAACGCTTTGCCGGCGCCGGTCAGAATCAGAACTTGAGCGGAAGACCTCTCAACTTCGTCCAAGCCGCTGAGTAATTCATCCACCAGCAGGAGGCTGATGGCATTCCGCTTTTCCGGCCGGTTCAAAGTGACGGTAGCGACGCCGGCATCGAACCCGAGCTGAATGGTTTTGTATTCCATGGGATCGAATTAATCAGCCGCGGCGGAAGCTGAATAGCGGGCGCCCAGTTCCGCAGAGATGCGCAGCAGCACGTCCAGCGATTTCAGCGCAGGCAATTCCGCTCCCTTTTGTTGCAGCGCTTCCAAAACTTTTTCCGTTGCGATATTACCCACCAGCGCATCTTGCGCAAAAGGGCATCCGCCCAGGCCGCCCAAAACCGAGTCGAAGCGGCGACAGCCCGCATCGTACGCCGCCAGTACTTTTTCCGCAGCCTGTTCGGGACGGCTGTGCAGGTGCACACCAATTTCGAGATAGTCGAACTTTGAATTCACCGCCGAAAATAGCTCGCCAATCTGCGCCGGGCCGGCAAGTCCGACGGTGTCAGCCAGAGAGATGGTGCGGACGCCCAGGGACTCAAGCAGATCGACCGCATCCACCACCTCTCCAACATTCCAGGGATCGCCATAGGGGTTGCCGAAGGCCATCGAGATGTAGACCACAGTTTCGAGCCCTGCCGATTCGCCTTTGTTCGTGACCTTTTCCAACTCGTCAATCGCATCTTCCAGCGTTTGGCGCTGATTATTTTGCAGGAATGTGGGCGAAACCGAATACGGAAAGCCCAGAGTCCGTATCGCTCCGGTCGCAATTGCCCTATCGGCGCCTTTTTCATTAACCACGATGCCGATAATTTCAACGTCGTCCGGCGGGTCGAGCTCTTTCAAAACTTCTTCCGAGTCGGCCATCTGTGGGACAGCCTTTGGCGACACAAACGAAGCCGCGTCGATGTGCTTGAATCCAGCGGTTATCAATGCCTTCAGGTAGTCAGTCTTGATGTAAGCAGGGATCTGCCCTTGCAGCCCCTGCCATCCATCCCGCGGACACTCGACAAGTTTTACTGGTTTCGACATAGGAAAATCGGCCACGGATTTTGCGGATTCAAACGGATAATTCTTCTTGTTTTGATCCGTGAAGATCCGCAAAATCCGTGGCGCCTTGCCTTCATGTCTGCAGCACCCCGACCTTGAACTCCGGCACATCCGGGTTCAATGCGGCAGCCTCGAGCGCCTGCGTGATGGCATCGCGGGTCTCCACCGGGTCGATGATCTTGTCGATCCATAACCTCGCGGCGCCGTAACGCGGGTCCGTCTGTTCGTCGTAAGTTTTCTTTACCGACTCGAAAAGTTCTTTGCGCTCTTCGTCACTCAACTTTTTTCCGCTACGTTCAAGTTGCTTGATCTTGATCTCGACCAGCGTGCTGGCCGCGGAATCTCCGCTCATCACCGCATAGCGTGCGGTCGGCCAGGCAAACACGAAGCGCGGATCGTAAGCTTTGCCGCACATTGCATAGTGTCCAGCGCCGAAAGAACCTCCGACAATCACCGTGATCTTGGGAACGACTGAGTTCGAAACCGCGTTCACCAGTTTCGCTCCCGCTTTGATGATGCCGCTCCATTCCGCATCGCGCCCCACCATGAATCCGTTTACGTCGTGGAAAAAAACCAGAGGAATCAGGTTCTGATTGCAGTCCATGATGAAGCGGGCCGCCTTTTCCGCCGACTCAGTGTAGATCACCCCGCCAAACTCGATTCGCTTTCGGCCTTCATGGTCGGTCTGCTGGGCGTGCAGTTTCTGGTTGGCGACAATTCCAACTGCAAAGCCGCCGATACGTGCGTATCCGCAGATAATAGTCTTCCCGTACTCGGCTTTGTACTCGTCGAAGCAGCTGCCGTCCACAATGCGAGCCAGAATCTCCTTGGTATCGTAGGGGCGCGCGGGCGAAGAATCATATATGCCGTAGATTTCCTCGGCGGCATGCGCGGGCGGCTGTGGCTTCCGCCGATCCCACGGCGACTGTCGCCGGTAACCCCATTTATCAATGACAGCGCGAATGCGAGTGAGGCACGCTTCGTCATTGGCTTCGTGGAAATCCACGGTCCCACTGATGGCCGAGTGCATGGCGGCGCCGCCAAGTTCCTCGGCGGAAACTTTCTGTCCAATCGCCGCTTGCACCAGTGCGGGGCCAGCCAGGAAAAGCCCGCTGCCGTCGGTCATGAGCACGTGGTCACACATCACCGGCAGGTAGCCGCCGCCGGCGACACACATTCCCATGATGGCGGCGACCTGCGAAATGCCCATCGCCGACATCACCGCATTGTTGCGAAATACCCGCCCGAAATCGTCAGTGTCGGGAAAAACATCTTCCTGCAGTGGGAGAAAAACTCCAGCCGAATCCACCAGATAAACCGTGGGCACGTGGTTTTCAATTGCGATGTTCTGCGCGCGTATCACTTTTTTCGCGGTCATGGGGAAGAATGCACCCGCCTTGACCGTGGCGTCATTGGCGATGATCATCACCAGGCGCGTCTGAATACGAGCTAGTCCGGTGATGACGCCGGCGGCGGCCGCGCCGCCCCATTCCTCGTACATGCCGTGCGCCGCATACACGCTCAATTCGAAAAATGACCCCGCATCGACCAGAAGATTAATGCGCTCGCGTGCGGTGAGCCGGCCCTTTTTATGTTGGCTTTCAATTGCCTTTTGACCGCCGCCTTCGCGGATTTTTTCTTCCTCGTTCCGCACCTGCGACACCAGGTCAGCCAGAAAGCGCATATTGGCTTCAAAGCGGGCGGTAGTCGGATCGATGTGCGACTCCAGGATAGTCGAGTTGGCGGGGGTTCCGGGATCGATGCGTTCGTTCATGAGCGAAGAGCTTGAATGAACTTATAACAGCGGAGCACGACGGCGCAAACGGGTGATTTCACAACCGGAATAGGGAGTTTCAGATTTCAGATTGTTGATTTCAGATTTAAGAACAAAGCGTCGGATGCTGTAATCGTGATTTAACCGCTTTTCTCCAGCCATCTTTCCAGGCGGCATCCATCTTCCTCCAGCAGAAAGCTGCCCGGCCCGAAGCATTCGCCGAAAATGCGGTGAGACTCCGGATCGCGCGCGGCCCGCGTGATCCATTGCTTCCCTACCTCGTATTGACTGGCGGTGAACCACTTCTGCGGCAGCACTTCAACCAGGCCTGCGTTCGGATAAACGACATAAAGCGCGAAGGCTGGATCGTCCGAGCTCAAGGCTGGATAGCTGGTCGGGACAATCAGTTCGTCAACTGTTTGCAGTTCCGGCGGAACCTCAATCTTGTTCATGCCGGTCCCGAGAGCAAGAGGTATTTCAAACTCCGCTAGCGGAGCGGTAATTGCATAGATGCGCTCGGTCGAAGGTTTAAACCATCCAGCGATTTCCGCCAGATCGAACGCCTCAAGTTCCGAAGGATCGAAGCAGGTGATGCGTATGCTTCTTCCTTCCGGGCACCAGATACCCAACCGTGCCGGCGGGACGAGAAAAGGCCGGCAATAAGTATTCAGCGCCAGGCGCGGTTTGTCGGGTTCGCCTTCCGCAGCCAGAGTCACCAGATAGCCGAGCGGCCCCTCACTGCCATGGTGAGTCCATGTGAATCGTTGTCCAGAGGCGGAATGAAAAGCGGGAAACGTCCGCCAGTACCACGGGGTGGGACCGACTGTACGTTGCAGAATATCCTTTAAACGGGAAGTGCTGATTTCGGCCATCAATTTCACGGGACCGTGGTAACGCCGCGAGGCTTAACATTGGCGCGAATGAACTGGACAATGTCATCCATCGATGTGCCGGGCTGAAAAATAGCGGCCACGCCGATCTTTTTCAGATTTTCCATGTCCTGATTGGGAATGATGCCGCCGACCACGACCAGCAGGTCATCCATCTTATTCTGCTTGAGCAGATCCATTACGCGCGGAACGATGGCATTGTGCGCGCCGGAAAGTATCGAAAGGCCAATGACGTGGACGTCTTCCTGAAGCGCGGCATTCACGATCATCTCGGGAGTTTGCCGCAGGCCGGTGTAAATGACCTCCATGCCGGCGTCGCGTAAAGCGCGAGCGATGACTTTGGCTCCGCGATCATGCCCGTCGAGGCCGGGCTTCGCCACCAGCACGCGGATCTTCACATCAGCCATCCCGTCCATTTAACCACAGAGGCCTGCCCGAGACCCAGGGATTGCAGATTTTCAGATTGTGGATTTCAGATTGAAAACCTAGATCTCAGCTCAAGCACGCTTTTAAATCTGAAATCTCCGATCTGAAATCGATTTAATCTGAAAATCTGAAATCAATCAGTCCTCAATCCGACATCCTACCTATACCGTCTTCACGTCCAGGCTCCGCCAAAGGTACCAGCACGCCACCGAGCGATATGGCTCCCACGCTTTTGCGATTTTCGCCATCGCTTCAGGCCCGGGAATCTTGCGCTTTTTGTAGTGTTTCTTGATGGCCATCTGAATGCCGTAATCGCCCGTCGGCAGAATGTTAGGACGCCGCAGCATGAACATGAGAAACATATGCGCGGTCCACACGCCAACCCCCTTGACCTGGGTCAAGTGCTTAATGACTTCTTCGTCCGTCATCTCATGCAGACGCGTGAAGTCGAGTTCTCTCCGGGATGCGCGCGCAGCCATGTCTTTCAGGTAAGACGATTTCTGTTTCGATAATCCTACCGAGCGCATCTGCGCGTCGGTAAGCTTGAGAATTTTTTCCGGTCTCAGGGGTTCTCCCGCCAAAGTCGCAAAACGTTTGAAAATCGTCGATGCTGCTTTGCCATTTAACTGCTGGTACACAATCGCCTCGGCCAGACTGTGAAATTCCGGCAGGCCAAATTCCATGCGGCAAGGCCCGACCTGCTCGATGATGGCAGCGAGTATGGGATCGGCTTTTTTAAGATGATTGATGGCTTTGCGCATGGCAATATTTTGTCGCGAAAGTGCTGCAAGAGGATCGCAGCAGGGGAATCTGAGAATTAAGTCCTGAAATCAGGTGACTGGAAATCAGGAAAGATATTGCACGGTCTGGCGAATCAACTCGGAAGTCCCCTGATATGGATCGCCGGCATCGTCAAATTCCATCGAGCAGTAACCTTTGTATCCGCTCTGCTTCAACATGCCAAATGCCTTTACCATATCCACGCGCACGGTCTTGCCATGGCCGTTCGACTCGGACGACTTTACATGAGAGATGCAGTAAGCGTGACGAAACATGGCCTCGAGACCACGATAGGCATAGTCGGCGTCAGAACTCATGAAAGTGTTTCCGAAATCCGGCAGCGCGTGCAGCCACGGGCTTTTCACTTTCTCAATCACAGCGACCAGGAAAAATGGGTCTTCACTTTCCGCATTATCGTTCTCCAGACTGATCACAATATTTTTAGTCGATGCGTAGTCTGCCACCCGGGCCAGGCTCTCGGCGGTGCGAGCCAGGTCCGCCTTGGTGTCTTTTGCCTGAGGAATATTAGTGCGGATGCTGGGTGCTCCAAGAATTACAGCATTGTCCACCCAGCTTTTGCTGAAAGCGATGGCTTGATCTCGCTCCGAACGCTCCAATGCATAAGGGCTGTGTTTGCCGTCCACCGCGATATTCGCAATCTTCCCTCCGGCCTTCTCCACCGCGGCGCGAAACTGAGCCAGATACGTCGCATCGGTCGCCGGAAAATGTCCGGTCCAGGGTTCGATCTTGTTGACCTGGAATTTCTCGATGACGTGAGCAGCAAAATCTTTCAAGTCGATGGGTTTTGCGCTCTTACTCTCCGGGCCGGCAATGAATTCCCGAAAAGGATAGGAAGCGATGGCGATGCGCTCGCGTGGTGCCGATGGAAACTGCATATCTGGCGCCGCACTGGCATAGCTCAGACCGGAACTCGCCCACACGCCAACCGCGGCGGTGCCACACTGCTGAAGGAAGCGTCTTCGCGTATTAGTTGACAAGGCGCATAGTCTACCAGAGCCGGACGCAAGCTGGATTCGCGTGCAGGTTTGTGCTTAACTCGAGAAGCTTTACACAGGGGCGTCAACGTCCTGTCAATTTCAAAGGCGATCATGATCACAATTGTTTCCGGCTTACCGCGCTCCGGCACTTCGCTGATGATGCAGATGCTTTCTGCTGGGGGAATGCCCATCCTCTCGGATGGAGAACGTCAGGCCGACATCGATAATCCTCGCGGCTATCTGGAGTGGGAACGTATCAAGCAACTTCCCAAGAATCCCGCCGGTATCGCCGAAGCCGAAGGTAAGGCGGTGAAGGTGATCTCTCAGCTTTTGCTGTCGCTGCCCCCGCAACACCAATATCGGGTCATCTTTATGCAGCGTCCCTTGCCGGAAGTGATGGCATCGCAGGACGAAATGCTGCGACGCCGGGGAAATTTCGATCCCGGCGAAGACAATTCAGTGGTGGTACGGGCGTTTCAGGACCACCTGTCTGACGTCTACGGATGGCTGAACGGAAAGCCCAATGTGAAAGTAATCCGGGTGCCGTACCACTCCGCATTGCGCGCACCCAAAGAGACGGCGGAAAACATCGCAAAGTTTTTAGAAATGCCTTTGAACACCGAAGCCATGGCCCAGCAGGTGGATGGCACGCTGCACCGTCAGCGGGGCAAGTAAGCCCGTGTCTGCTTCGCCCGTCGTCGTGTGCTGTTCGAAAATGCCCATTCAAAAATCCTCAAGAAATTGTCATTCCGGAGCGAGGCATTTCGCGCGAGGAATCTGCTGTGCGCGGCCCCCGCAAGCGTAAGATGACACCGAACCCGCGGGGCACGAGCTTTCATCAACCACCATCATATTTTGACGTCCTCCTTAGCGGCCATCATATTTTGACGTCATCCTGAGCGGCCGTCAGGCCGTGAAGGATCTGGCGCGGACTGCCTCGGCATATCCGATCAAAGCCTGCGCCACGTTCGTCTACCTGCAGCCGTTCCGCTCCACGCGAGATCAAATAATTTGTTTCCTGCAAACTGCACCACCACCCGCCGCTTTCCCGCCTGAATCGTCTTTCTCTGACGCGTTATAATCAAGAGATTCCCATTCGACGAAATTCGCATCTGTAAGGGGCGGGAAACGTTTTTTTATGGATTTCAAGCTGGTCAGCGACTACAAGCCGCGCGGAGACCAGGCCACCGCTCTGGAGGCCCTGGTTCGCGGTGTTTTCGATCGTGAGCAGCATCAGGTGCTGCTGGGCGTTACCGGGTCGGGAAAGACTTTCACCATGGCCAAGGTGATTGAGCAGTCCAACCGTCCCGCAATCGTAATGGCGCACAATAAGACTTTGGCGGCTCAGCTTTATCACGAGTTCAAAAGCTTTTTCCCGCATAACGCCGTGGAATATTTCGTTTCCTACTACGACTATTACCAGCCCGAAGCCTACGTTCCCGCCGCCGATCTCTACATCGAAAAAGAAGCCACCATCAACGATGAACTGGACAAGCTGCGGCTGTCCGCCACCCGCTCGTTATTTGAGCGACGTGATTGCCTGATTGTCGCCTCGGTAAGTTGCATCTATGGCCTGGGTTCGCCCGAAGCTTATTACGGCATGATGCTGTTTCTCGAGAAAGGCCAAAAGATCAAACGCGAGGACATCACCCGCAAGCTGGTCGAAATTCTCTACGAACGCACCGACGGAGATTTCCGGCGCGGCACCTTCCGGGTACGCGGCGACGTGATCGAAATTTTTCCTACTTATGACGACATGGCCTACCGGATTGAATTGTGGGGAGACGATGTCGAATCACTTTCCCAGATCGATCCGTTGTTCGGAACCGTCAAGCAGAAATATATGCGTCTGCCTATTTATCCCAAGACGCACTACGTGATGAAGCCGGAGACGCGTAATTCGGCCGTGCAATCGATTCGTGAGGAGCTGGCGTGGTGGGAGGCGGAACAGGAAAAACAGGGTCATCTGGTGGAAGCGCAGCGAGTTCACCAGCGCACGATGTATGACCTGGAAATGATCAAGGCCATGGGTTACTGCCACGGCATCGAAAACTACTCGCGCCATTTCACCGGAAGGTTGCCGGGCGAACCGCCGCCGACTTTGCTGGATTATTTTCCCCGCGACTATCTGATGTTCATCGACGAATCGCACCAGACCGTGCCCCAGCTGCACGGCATGTATCACGGCGACCGCTCGCGCAAGGAAACTCTGGTGGAGTATGGCTTTCGGTTGCCTTCAGCGCTCGATAACCGTCCCCTGACCTTCCCCGAGTTCGAGCAGCGGATGAACCAGATCATCTACGTTTCCGCGACCCCTGGACCCTACGAACTGACCAAATCCGCTGGCGTAGTCGTGGAACAGATCATCCGTCCCACTGGCCTGGTCGATCCGCCCGTGGAGATTCGTCCGGTAAAAGGACAGATCGACGATCTGCTGCACGAGATTCGCGAGCGCGTCGCGCGCGGCGAGCGCGTACTGGTGACCACACTTACCAAGCGCATGTCGGAAGATCTGGCGGAGTATTACAGCGAAGTCGGCGTGAAGTGCCGTTATATGCATTCCGAAATTGAAACGCTCGAGCGCGTGAAAATTCTGCGCGATCTGCGCAAAGGCGAGTTCGATGTGCTGATCGGCATCAATTTGCTGCGCGAAGGGCTTGATTTGCCCGAAGTTTCGTTGGTTGCGATTCTGGACGCCGACAAGGAAGGCTTTCTGCGCTCCGCTGGATCGCTGATCCAGACCATCGGCCGCTGCGCTCGCAATCTCAATGGCCGGGCCATCCTCTATGCGGATCGCATGACCGATTCGATGAAAAAAGCTCTCAACGAGACCGACCGGCGCCGCGCCATCCAGGTTGCCTACAACGAGGCTAACGGAATCACACCCGAGTCGATCGTGCGTCCGCTGGATATGTCGCTGGCCAGAATCATCGAAGCCGACTACGCCGATCTCACCGACATCGAAGCTGAAGGGTTGCCCGATTTCAAGTCGCAGGAAGAACTAAATGCGTACATAGCGAAACTGGAAAGTGACATGCGCGAAGCTGCCAAGCGCTTCGAATTCGAAAAAGCCGCCAAGCTTCGAGACGCGATCAAGGAATTGAGGACGAAAGAGTTTTTGTTTGTTTAGCTGGATGTAGTGTACTAATCGCTCAATTGCCTGCTGCGGCCGTCCGCACCCGGGTACGGGCTTCGTTTTCAGCTTGCTGTTCCACCGCGTTCAATTCTTTTTCAATCGAGGAAAAGCGTTGCAGGATCTCATGCATGCGCACCGCCATGTTCCGGATTGTTTCAATCTGCGAATGCACGCTTGGCGAAAAAGACTCGGGCTCCAGCAGCAGCAGTTCCGAGTTTCCCATCACTGAAGTCAGAGCGTTGTTCAAAGTGTGACGCACGTCCAGCATGTAGCGGCCAAGAGCGGCCTGGCGTTCCAGGGTCTTGCCGGCATCCTCGGCACGATGGGCTCGCGCCAGAGTCTCACGGTGTCGCAAGATTTCCTGGGACAGCATGACCAGCGAATCCAGCCAGCCTTCCTGCTGCCGCAAAACACTGACCCCTGGATGCGTCTGACGCGATTTTCCCTGCGTCTGCCGATCCTCACCCACGAACAGCACAGGATTGCCAACCGGATTGAGAGATTTGAATACCAACGGAAGAATCTCAGGACTTACCGCACCCACGATGGCCAGGTCAAAACCGTCGGCGTCCGGATCGCGGCACAGGTCACTGCTCACCAGGGTGAACGCCGGGGCGTTTCGTTCGCTCTGCCAGCGGTCCATCACAACGCGGGAAAAATCGGCATCATCCGAAACTATCAAAACCGTGGCCTGGTTCAAGTGCTCTCCGTTCCTGGTCTTGTGACGCGACGCTTTTGAGAAGCGAACTCTCGCGGCAATAATTCGCAGCCTTACAGTTTCGCAGGTGATTCGTTTTTGGTTAGACGGTGTCGTCGTTGGACGGCTCGTGATCAGTCTCGGCCGATTCCTGGTCCCATTCCGGAGCGGCTGTCACCTCGAACTCCGCGATCCCCGAATTCGACGTGGCAAACTGCGCTCCCGCGGCGGCCGCTTTGGCGCGAACGTTTACTACCGTCTGTTCCGCCGCCGGCTTAACCACTTTCTTGACATTTCGTGCCAGGGCGGCATCCACCACGTTGCGCAAATCCACCAGCATGCGCAGCGGACTTCCAGAAGAGTATTCAGCGTGGAACATCACCTTCCACGACTGGCAGATCATGCGCAGACGGCTCACCGGCTCGTCCGCTGAAAATTGCGCGGAGCGGCAATCCAGGGTGGCAACCCCGCGGGCTTCAAGCTCACGCAGTCCGTCCAGAATTGTGTTGAGATCGAGATGCATCAAGCGGAAGAAAACTCGCCGCATCAGAAAGCTGAAACGGGTGAAAGCCACCATGGCGATGGGTTCAAAGTAATCGTCGCCCGCAGAAATCTTGAGTTTTCTGCCTTTTTCCAGAATGCCGCTGGTCAGAAGCTCGTTCAGGCTGTGGCACCGGTTCGCCGACTGAATGAAATCATCGATAGGATCCAGCCACGATGGCAGGGTCAGATCGATGTTTCCCAAAACCGGGTCCAGCGTCTGGGCCACGTAACCCAGGTCCACATCCGCATCTTCAAGGCGTGAAGGCGCGCAATGCGAAAAGAACTGTACCAACAGAAAATCGATCTTGTCGCGATCCGAATCGATCCGGCTCGCACGGTTGAGATGGTGCTGCAGCAAACTTTTCAGCGCGTCCTCGCTGGTCAGCGAAGTGGTCTGCAAAAACTGGCGTAATTGATGGACCTGAATCTTCTGGTCCATCTGCAGAAACCACTGGCGGGCTCGCTCGACGGATTCCTGCGGCGGATCTTCCACTCCGGATTCCAGCTCGGGGCAAGAGGGCTGCTCGATTACGAACTCGCGCCCCAGGGCACTATACAAAGTGTGGAGCAGGCGTGCTTCACGCCACTCCGCAGACGGATCCTGCAATTTCGGTTTTAGAGTCATGGTTTCACGATCCAGTTGGAAACTTCCTGGCTAAAGCGGGCAGCGACCGCAGTGCGTCCGCTGGTATATTGCAGCGCGACCACCGAAGCTTCGGCATCCAGGGTGCCGTCTGAGTTTTGCAGCTTCAGCCTGTCCGCGAATTCGAGGGGCAGCGTAGAAGAAAACAGGACTTCGCGAGTCGTGCCAAATTCAATTACCGTGCTCTCGGTGCGGTCCTTGCCATCCTCGATCACCTGAGTCAGACGCACAGGAATTCGTACCGGACTGGCTTCGGGAAAGAATTTAGCCAGCTTGGCGGTGCAGCTTTCGTGCCGCACACGCGCTCGGCCCGTGGCCTGAGTGGACACTGCTACACCTCGGATCTCCAGGGTTCGACGCGGCCTGGGTCCCCGAGCCTGCCGGTTAGCATGGGCGTGGGCACCCGGACCGCATCGGGAAGAAGAGAAGCACTCTCGCAACCAAAGTCGCGTTAAGGAAAGAGTTCACTAAGTGCTTGATAATAAATAAGCGTGATAGATATCACTCGGAAGAAGCGAAGGATGTTCGTCTCAGAATGAAACGTCTTTCTCAACCGTCGCAAGTAGCGCCGGCGTCCCGACGGCTGTGCGGCGGGCGTCCCGCCCCCGCCCCTCGGGCCGGCCAGAGGCCGGCGCTACAAATTCGAGCCGCTCACTGAGCGCCGCTAAGTCGAAAGACCTTGTGCTGGCCGGCGCCAGGCAACTCAAGCTCCCTCGACTTCGCTCGGGATGACAAGATGACAAGGAATTACTGCAACGCCTGCATCGGCGTCGCCACTTCCCTGCCACCAATGTTGTAGCGTTTTAGCTTGCGGTAAAGCGTAGCCCGGCTGATGCCAAGCATTCGCCCGGCGAGAGCCTTGTCGCCCTTCACCTGCTCGAAAACGCGCTCAATAGTTGCGCGTTCGATATCTTCAAGATCGGTTGTGGTCAGACCCGACGAAGCTTCACCGCCTGCCTCCGCCGGAATCGCGGACGTGATCGCCGGTGGCAGGTCGTTAAAGTCGATGGTGCGCCTGTCTCCAAGAGCCACGGCGCGTTCCACGCAATTCTCGAGCTCGCGCACGTTCCCCGGCCAGTCGTACTGCAGTAACGACTTCATGGCCGCGGTAGTGACCTGCACCGACTCGCCACGGGCGTAACGTTCCAAGAACCAGTGCGCCAGCATGGGGATATCGGAGCGGCGTTCGCGAAGCGACGGCAGATGTACAGTCACCACGTTGAGCCGGAAGTAGAGGTCTTTGCGGAACGTGCCATTGCGATATTCCGCCTCCAGATCGCGGTTGGTAGCGGCGATCACGCGAACGTCCACCTTTATTTTCTGATTGCTGCCCACCGGCCGCACCTCTTTTTCCTGCAGCACACGCAGCAGCTTGGCTTGCATCTCCTGGGGCAGTTCGCCAATCTCGTCCAGAAAAATGGTGCCGCCGTTGGCCGACTGAAACAACCCGGTGCGCGCCTTGACCGCGCCGGTAAAAGCGCCCTTCTCGTAACCAAACAATTCGCTCTCGATCAACGTCGGAACCAGCGAGCCGCAATCCACGGCGACGAATGGACGTTTCGCCAGGTTGCCGCGGAAGTGGATGGCGCGCGCCACCAGTTCTTTGCCGGTGCCGCTCTCGCCCGTAATCAGCACCGGCGTGTGGGTATCTTTCAGGCGCGAAATCATGCGCAGGACATCCTGGATTTTCGCCGAGGCGCCGACGATTCCATGCAGCTCGGTTTCGGTATCCATTCGCGCCCGCAGGAACTCGTTCTCCTCCACCAGGCGAACTTTCTCCGCCATGCGGCGCAGGAACAGCCGTAATTCCTCCAGCGGCGAGAAGGGTTTGCTGATGTAGTCGTAGGCTCCCAGCTTCATCGCCTGCACCGCGGTTTCCACCGAGCCATGCCCCGTCATCACTGCAACTTCGGTATGCGGCAACATCTTCTTTACCTTCTCGAGAAACGTCAGACCCGACATGTTGGGCATCACCAGGTCGGTGAGGATGACATGCGCCGGTTGTTCTTCGAGCAACGCCAGAGCGGATTCGCCGCCGTCCGCTTCCATGCAGATGAAACCCAGGCCCTCGCCCACGGTCATGCACAATTGGCGGATACTCTGCTCATCGTCGACAATAAGGAGCCGGATTCTCAGGTCTTCGCTCACGATGCCTTCCCCATAGTCTTTTCGACTACCGAAATAAATTGCTGGACGCGAAAAGGTTTCTCCACGCAGGGAGCGCCGGTTTCGCGCAGCGTGGCCACGGTTTCCTCGTTGGCAATATCGCCGGTGATAAAGACGATCCGGGCCGCGAGTTCCGGACGGTATTGCGCCACCCAGGCATGGACGTCAGCCCCATTTACGCCGCCGGGAGTGCGCATATCGGAAACCACGCCGAGAAATTCTCCCGATTCCAGCAGCCGCAAGCCATCCGCGCCGGATTCGCTGCAGACCACGGCGTAGCCGTTGCGCTCCAAAGTGGCGCGCACGTAGGCCATGACGGCTGGCTCATCCTCGATGAGCAATACCGGCAAGGTTGAAGACTTCGTCACAGATTGTGTAGTCATCGTTGTTTGACTCCGGCAGCGGCCCCAACCGAGGCCGTCTCTGGGGTTGAGGGAAGACGCACCACGAAGGTGGCGCCCGGCCCGCCCGTGTTGTTTTGACAAAGAATTTCGCCACCGTGCTCGTGGACAATCCCGTAGCAGATGCTCAAGCCCAAACCGGTCCCCTTTCCCACCTCCTTGGTGGTAAAGAAAGGATCGAAAATACGATCGGGATGCGAAATTCCAGGCCCGTTGTCGCGGAATAAAATCTCAACCGAATTACCCTTCTGCGTGGTCGTAATCTCAATCCGCGCAGCCCGGCCGCTGTCACCCACCGCATCGTAGGCGTTGTTCAGGATATTCAGAAACACCTGCTGCAACTGGTGGGAATCTCCAATTACGTTGGGCAATTCCTGATCGAAACGCTCGATCACTTCCACTCCATGACTTTGGAAATCGTAAGAGCGCAGTTGTACGGTCCGGCGCAGAATCGGATTCAGCTGCAGTGCCTTCCTTTGCGGCGGCATCTGCCGGGCAAAACTGAGCAGGTTCTGCACAATCTGCTTGGTGCGCTGCGCCTCCTGCAGAATGACGCGCATATCCTTGCGGGCGCTTTCCGGCAGCTCCGGATTTTCCATCAGCAGATCGGCAAATCCCAGAATCGCCGTCAGCGGATTGTTGACCTCGTGCGCGACTCCGGAAACTAACTGGCCCACCGCTGCCATTTTTTCCGCGTGCATCAGTTTCGATTGCAGGCTGGCCGCGTCGGTCACATCGGTCATCACCACAACCAGGCTGATCACCTGCGACTGTTCGTCGCGCATTGGGCTCAGATTGACGGAGAAGTGGCCGATTCTTCCGTCCCCGCGCAGAATCTGCAACTCGAGATTGTCTACCTGGCGGCCCGCCAAAGTGTTGCTCAGGGCTTCGGTGAGAATTGTTCTGCGGGCCGGGGCGACCAGATCTTCCATCGGGCGTCCCAGCAACTGTTTTTGTTCATAGCCCATATCCTGCCAGCGGCGGTTGGCATAGCTGATCAGGCCGGCGGTATCCGCGACCAGAATCAGGCTCTGCGTGTTGTTGAGAATCTTGCCCGAGAAATCCCGCTCTCGCTGCAACTCTGCCTGAAAGGTTTTCAGACCGCTGATGTCGAGCATGAGCCCGCGGAACTGCATGACGTTGCCGTGAGCATCCCGCACCGCGAAAGCATTGATCAGCACATGCACAACCGAGCCGTCCCGGCGACGCAGCGTCTCCTCATGGTTTCGCACCACGCCCTTGGCCTGCATTTCACGGGCAAGCTCCTGGTGGCGCTCGGGCGAGAAATAAATCTGTGTACGGACATCAGCCTGCAGCAACTCGTCGCGGCTGGCGTAGCCCAGCATCCGCACCAGCGCGTCGTTGACTTCGATAAAGCGCCCGTCCGGCGTGGAAAAAAACAGTCCTTCCTGAATATTGTCGAAGAGTTCGCGGTAACGCTGCTCGACTTCGAGCCGGTCGCTGATGTCTTTCAGCACATGGATGGTCTGCATTCCTTCGTTGTTCGCGCCATGCACCCGGGATGTAGAAACCAGGTAGGTTCGTTCCAGGACGGGATGCACATACTCATCGTCGCCCTCACTGGTGCTGCGGCAGAAGGGGCATGATGGTAAAGGCGGGGCGTTCTCACTCAGGGCCAGGAGGGCGGACATGTTGACCCCGATCAAGGCGTGGGGTTGCACTCCGATGAATTCGGCCAGGGACCGGTTCACCCGCAAAACATTTCCCGCCTGATCGTGGGCCACGATGAAGTCGCTGATGGCATCGAAAATTTCCACCCAGTGGCGGTTGGCCTGATCCATTCGAGTGAATAGACGGGCATTTTCCAGGGCTACGGCAGCGTGTCCGGCAATCGCTTGCAAGACTTGCTTATCTTCATCGCCCAACCGCTGTTCGGGATTGCCCAGGTACAGCACCCCGATCAGCTCTCCCGACGCACCTTGCAGACGCACCAGCGTGCCGTAACTTTCTCCGAGTTCCGAAGCCAGCCCTGGACCGTACAGATCGCTGGCGGTGGAGGAAACAATGCCGCTCGTGCTTCGCGCCAGAACTTCTTCGACGGCGTGACTGAAACGCCGCAACAACGCTGGATCCACAATCTCCCGGCCGTCGGCAGCCTGAAGAACAAGTGTTTCCATGCCCGCTTCCTGTTTGACCACCAGCGCCGCCTGGTTGGTCCCCAGAATGCCGGCGGCCCGCCCCACGAAGCTTCTGGCGAACTCAGGAAGCCTCAGGTGGCCATTGAGTTCGAGCGCCAGACCCATCAGCGATTCGGCACGTTTACGATGTTGTTCTGATTGATGAAGATTGCGGGTTACTTCGAGCGCCACCGCAACCTGCGCCGCCAGAGCGCGAGCCCGGCGAATTTCTTCCTGGGTAATGCCGGCATGATCGAGCCGGTCAATGACGCCGAACATACCCAGCACTTCGCCATTCGTATCGAGCAGAGGGACAGTCAGTAGCTGCCGCACATCGAACTTACCCAGAATTTCCAGATTGGCTCCAGCTTCTTTTCTGGGATCGTCCGACCAGTAAACTTCTTTGTTGAGCAGTGCCTTGCTGGCAGGACCAACCGGAAGCAGGAAATCGACTTGCTTTGTCTGCCCGTTCTCGGCCGCCCAGCGCACGTGGAAAGCGCCATTTTCCAGCAGCCCGATAAAACCGCGTCCGAAGCCGAGGAAATCGGCGGCACGCAAAGCGAACTGAATCAGAAACTCGTCCAGCTTTCCGATCGAACCTAGCTCCGCTGAGATGTCGAGCAGCTGATGAAGTTCGTAAGCTCGTGCGCGGGCGGTGCTGTACAACTCGACGTTCGCAATCGCCACCGCCGCGAATCCCGTGACCACGCTGATCAGCGACTTCTCTTCCGCGCTGAAGATGCCTTCAGGGCGCGGGTATACCAGCACTGCGCCCTGAGTGAGCGAAGTACGGAACGGAGCCGCAATCAACATTCCGGGCGGCACCAGTTCTCCCAGAGCGTGGGTCGCGGGATCAATGGCTACGCTGATGGGCTCACCGGCGGCCACGGCCCGGCTGGCCAGATCGGCGGCAAACTGCATTCCCCGCCGGTCGTGCCGGGCACGCACCGATTCGGCCAGTTGCGACGATTCGGCGGCCACTGCTCTCAGGCTGTAAGCCGTGCCTTCCCGCAACAGCATGCACACCAGACGGGTGCGCAACAGAACTCGCAGTCGATCGGCGACGGCTTCGACAACCGCTGCAGATTCAGGAGCGGAGCGGACCGCTTGCGCTACTTCAGCCAGTATCTTGGTGCGCCGGTGCTCCTCGCGCGAGGCCTGGCTCAGGCGGTTTGCCTGCATCAGGTTGCCCAGCTGGCCCGCCAGGATCGTGGCTTTGTCGGCCAGGTCCGGATTGAAGAAATCGGGATCGGAACAATGCAGGAAAACTACCGCTCCGATCGATTCATTGCTGACCACCAGAGGCGCCGCCATGATCGATCGCGCGCTGTATTCGGTGGCCATCTGGTACCGGGCAGGGTCGAGCCGGTTTTCGTAGACCGTCTTCCGCTGGCGGATGGCTTCGAGTGCGATGGCGACGGAACTCTGGCTGACTTTGACTCTCGTCCCGCGAAAGTGGTCGGCCATTACCCCATCGGCTTCGACTCCCAGCAATTCGTCGGTGGAAACTCGTTGCCAGAAGTAAGCGCCGTCCACTTTAAAGAGTTTGCGAGTCGATTCGCAGAAGAAGCGGATCAATGCCTCGCCGGGCGTGCCTTGCGCTGCCGCCTCCGACAGTTGGAGCAGCAGTCGCTGAAAAGCCTCGTCCGCGCGGGGATTGCCGCGCTGCGCCGCCGCTATCCCATCTTCAGCTGACATGCTCAAAAGTGGCCGCCGCCTGTCTCGTCTGACACTACAAGTAGTTTATATACAGCAAATTAGCTTGCATTCTCAATTTGAGTCAAGGGAATAAGCAGACGGGTGTCTAGATGGTGAAATAGCGGAAAACGGGAAACTCATGTCTCATACTGAGAAGCCAGGCATCGCTTGAGACGAATTTGCCCTCATGTTCGCCTGCCTTCCGCGGTGCATAAGCAACCGCTACATCGATTACTTTCAACCATTTAAACCTTAGTGTCGAAGCCAGACTCCGGGATTTTTCAGGCTGGCATTGGCATTGCACTTGAGGTCAAAGAGAATTTCCCTCATTTCAGGAGAGGCCTGTGCATTTTTCGACGATTCGGCGGTCCGCATCGGGGGCAGTTTTGGCAGCTTCCCTGCTCGCCGCCACGACGGTCTGCATCGATCCGACGGCGGCCTTGGCGCAGCAGGAAGTAAAGTCCGATGAACTGGCGCGAAAACCCAAGACCAAAGTGATGCCCCTTTATCCCGAGATGGCTCGCCGCATGAGCATCATCGGAACCGTCAAACTGGCGGTCGTAGTGTCGCCCAACGGGACGGTAAAAAGTTCGAAGGCGGTCGGGGGCCATCCGGTTCTGGTGAATGCCGCCATGGACGCCATGCGGCAATGGAAATTCGAAACCTCTCCGACCGAAAGTAGCGGCATTGTTGAATTTAAGTTTCAGCCTCAGGAGTAAAAACCAACCGGGAACGGTTGCCCCGCGGCAGCGGCGCGGCAGAGAGCGGAGGAACAGCGTGACGATCGGCAAAAAACTTTATGTAAGCTTCGGAGCGGTGCTCGCCATGGTCGTGGTGTTGTTCGCCGTGAACCTGGCGGCGGTCTATCGCGAACATAGCGCCAAGTCCTCCGCATCGCAGGCCCTCCAACTCGCCGATGCCACCGACCGGATCAGATTTCAGATGATGCAGAACCGCCTCTATCTCACCAACTACCTGCTGAGTGGAGACAGCCGCGAAGCCGATCACGTAACCGACGGAGTTCGTACTCTGGTGGATCGCATGCAAGTGACCATCGCCATCGCCTCCTCCGAGCAGCAGCGCACCGCCCTGGCTAAGGTCCAGCAAATCGAACAGAACTGGGCCAAGGAATTCGCTGAACCACTCATGCTGAAGCGTAAAGAAGTGGACCAGGGAAACTCCACGGTAGCCGAACTGCAGATCTTCTACTTACAGAAAGATGCCAGCTCCTGGGTAAAAAATTCCACGGAATACCTCGACCAGGCCGATCAGGAAAGCAAGCGGGTGCTGGAAGAACGGCGGCAGAGCGACGATTCCGCCAGCAACTGGACCGTCGGTATTGCCCTGCTGGGCACGCTGGCCGCGCTGATTCTGGGCAGTGGCATTGCCATTCGCACCGCGAAATCGATTACCGAACCGCTGGCTGAACTGATGAAAGTCACCAAGCAGATTGGGACCGCCGGCGATCTCGACCACGAAATCGACATTCAGCGCGAAGATGAAATCGGCGAACTGGGAAGAACTTTTAACAGCATGGTGGGCTACCTGCGAGAAATGGCGGCAGTGTCCGAAGCCATCGCCGGCGGCAATCTTTCTGTCGACGTCAAACCTCGCTCCAAGGATGACACCTTGGGCAACGCCTTCGTTCGCATGGTGGACGGCCTGAGAAACCTGGTGCGCAATGTACGCGACGCCGCTTCACAGGTAGCAAGTGCTTCCAGCCAGGTGGCCGGCGCTTCCGATGACTCCGCTAAAGTCAGCCTGCAAACCGCCTCCGCCATCGACGAAGTCACCAGCACCATGCACGAGATGAGCGTCAACGTGCAGAACATGGTCAAGAACACCCAGACCCAGGCATCGAGCGTAAGCGAGACCTCCGCCTCCATCGACCAGATGGTGGCTTCGATTCAGCGGGTCGCCGATACCGCAAAAGTCCTGCTCGACATCTCCAACCGTTCACGCGAAGAAGTGCACAGCGGTATCAACACCATGGAGAAAGCCACCGACGGATTGAACAAGATCAATACCACCATCCGTTCTTCCGGCGAGATCATCGACGTGCTGGGACAGCGCGCCGACGATATCGGCAAGATTATCGAAGTCATCGATGACCTGGCGGAGCAGACCAATCTGCTGGCCTTGAATGCCGCCATCGAAGCGGCCCGAGCCGGCGAACATGGTTTGGGATTCGCGGTAGTGGCCGACGAAGTCCGCAAGCTGGCGGAAAAATCCGCGCAATCGACCAAGGAAATTTCCGAGCTCATCCAGAGCATTCAGAAGGAAGCCCGGAAAGCGGTCGAGAACATGGACCGCAGTACCGGCATTGTGAACGACGGCCTCGGCCTGGGCCAGGAACTGAATGCCGCGCTGCGCAAGATCTCCAACGTAGTCACCGAAGTCTACAAATTTGCTCAGGAGATCGGCGCCGCCACCAACGAACAGTCACACGGTTCTTCGCAAATCGCACGGGCTACAACCCGGTTGAACGAAATCACGCACGAAATCAATTCCGCGGTGGAAGAACAGGCTTCCGGCGCCCAGGCCGTCGTAAAGGCCATGGAACGCATGCGCGAACTGGTGCAGCAAACGACCTCGGGTTCGACCGAGTTGGCTGCGTCCGCCGAACAGATGTCCAAGATGTCGCGCGAATTGCTGGACGCCATGCACCGCTTTGCCCTGGAACAGCCGGAACGGGTTCCGACCCGCTACGAAGAGCAGGCGGCAGTTGCCAGCGCGCGCCGCGCGGCCGCCGGCGCCCGGGCCTGACCAGAGTTCTCATGAACCCTGACTTTCACATCGTCGGCTTCCGGGTGGGACGCGAAACCTATGGCGTCCCTATCACCTCCCTGCATGAGATCGTGCGCGTGCCCGAGATTACCGCCGTCCCTGACGCTCCCGACTACATGGAAGGAGTGATCAATCTGCGGGGAAAAATTGTTTCCGTCATTGACCTGCGCAAACGATTTGGAGAGGCCAGGACCGCGCTCAATCGCCGCAACCGAATTCTGGTGGTGGAGCATGGCGGGCGGCTATCGGGCTTGATTGTGGATTCCGCCTCCGAGGTCATCAAGATTCCTGCCGCCGAGGTCGAACCTTCTCCCGCAACTTTGCAGGAGGGCGGACTGAACTGTGTCACCGGCATCGGCAAATATCGCGGCCGGCTGATCGTATTGCTGGACATGGCCAAACTGCTGGATAGCAGTGCCGTCCGGAAAGAGGAGGCAGAGCAGGCGAACAATGCGGTTCGCGGCGCTGCAGCGGCCAGATAGCCGGCCGCGAAGAAAACTTTCACCAACCGGAAATCATGGGCACAACCAGCATACCTGCGCAGTTCACCGAAGCCGAGTTGAAGCTGTTGCAGGTGCTCGTCTACCAGGAGTGCGGCATGCACTTTGACGAGCGCAGGACCCACTTCCTGCAAGACCGCCTGCAACGCCGTTTGCGGGAGTGCAATCTCGACTCTTTCTACAGTTACTATCGCCTGCTCATCAGCAAGGAGGGCAAGCAGGAACTCGCCCGCTTGCTGGAAAATCTTACCGTCAACGAGACCAGCTTCTTCCGCAACAAGGCTCAGCTGGATTTATTTCATAAGTACATCCTCGACGAATTGATTCGCCGCAAGCAGGCCCAGCGGGATTACTCTCTGCGCATCTGGAGCGCCGGCTGCTCCACCGGCCAGGAGCCTTACACCCTGGCCATGCTGGTGGCCGACAGCCTGGCTTACTACTATTTGCGCAATCCCCAGGCCGCTGTGATGCCTTCGCCCAAACCCTTGATTCCGGCGCCGTGGAAGGTTGAAATCATCGCCAGCGACATCAGTTATTCCGTTCTGCGCGCCGCCCAGGAAGGCATTTACTCCGAGACTCAGATGGCGACCGTGGATTACAGCTATCGGCTCCGCTACTTTGACAAAACCGGCGACCGCTACTCGGTGAAGAAGGCATTGAAGGAGATGATTCACTTCGACTTTCACAACCTGAAAACCGAATACCTGCCGCAACGCAACGACGTTATTTTTTGCCGCAACGTGATGATGTATTTCGATGAGCCTGAACAAAAGCGCCTGCTGGAAAAATTTGCCCGCTGTCTGAATCTCCACGGATATCTGTTCGTGGGCCACGCGGAAAGTTTGCTGGCGCTCACCGACAAATTTGGCATGGTTCATCGCAACAGCGGCACTGCATACCAGAAAATCGAGGTGACTTCATGAGCCAGTTGCCCGATGAGCGCGCCGCCGAACTGAGAGAGCTTTTCTTTGAGACCGCGCAGGAACTGCTGCAGGCGCTCAACGAAGATGCTTTGAAACTGGAAAAAAATCCGGGGGACGTCGAACTGGTGCGCAGCATCCGCCGCGTGGTTCACACTCTCAAGGGTGACGCCGCCGCCTGCGGATTTCGCGAGCTCAGCAATACTGCGCACGAACTCGAGGACGCGCTGGCCCTCGAGTCGGTTTCTTCTCATGGCAGCCTGGCCGAAGTCGCTTTCGCGGCCGCCGATGCTTTTGCTTCCATGCTGTCCGCCTATCGTCGCAAAGCCAAGCCG
This sequence comes from Terriglobia bacterium, assembly GCA_963733545.1. Classification (GTDB taxonomy): domain Bacteria; phylum Acidobacteriota; class Terriglobia; order Terriglobales; family Acidobacteriaceae; genus JAIQFF01. Next base: position 397,580 of record CAVTDQ010000005.1, on the reverse strand, counting down.
CCTTCATCCGCTTCCTTGACGAAAATGATTCGCGAACTGGGGAACGCGCCCAAAGCAAAAGGAACGAAGCGATCGAAGAAAGCGGCCAGGACAACGGTCGCGCCCGCGGCCTGGACTGAATACGAAAAACTGGCTATCGAGAGCGCGGTCTCGCAGGGCAAGAATGTTTACCAGATGACTGCGGCCATCGATCCCAACTGCGCCATGCCTATCGCCGCCCGCCAACTGGTTCTCAACGCCCTGAAACGCTCCGCGGAAGTTCTGGGCGCGCGGCCTGAAGCTGGTTCCCCGGCCAGCGCTCAGCGCCTTGAATTGCTCATCGCCAGCGACCAGACAGCGGAGCACCTGTCTTCGCAATGCCGGATTCCCACTGTGATTTCAAGCGTGGTGGTTGAGCTCGTCAAGGCTGGCGAAGTCAAGGCCCAAAAGCTTCTGCCGCCTGAAACCGCTGTGAATATGGCGCCGGTTCAGCCCGCTCCGCCGCCGGAATCAAACGAAGAGCACCCCCGATTCAGCCATGGACCGGTGCTGGCGGAAAACATTTTGCGTGTGGACGCCGAGCGCATCGACAACGTCCTCAACCTGGTAGGCGAATTGATAATCGGCCGGTCCATGCTGCAGCAGGCCTTCAGCGAATTCGCGCGGCACGCTCCTAAAGAAGCGTTGCGCGGCCGCTTCAGTGACGCCATGGCTTTTCAGTCGCGCGTGCTGAGCGATCTGCAGCGCTCGGTCATGAAAATCCGCATGGTCCCGGTTGAGCAATTGTTCCGGCGATTTCCGCGGATGGTGCGCGATGTCGCCAAACAGTGCGGCAAGGACGTCGGATTAGTGATGAGCGGGCAAGAAACCGATCTCGACAAAAGTTTGCTCGACGTCATCGCCGAACCGATGACCCATCTGGTGCGCAATGCGGTCAGCCACGGGATAGAAAGCGCCGAAGTAAGAGTGCGGAACGGAAAGCCGCCGCGCGGAACCATCCATCTCACTTCGTATCATCACGGCAATCAGGTTATCGTGGAAATAACCGACGATGGCGCCGGCATCGATGTGCAAAAAGTTAAATCAAAGGCCATCGAAAAAGGCCTTATTACTGCCGAAGAAGCGGACCGGATGGGTGAAACTGAACTTCTCGCGCTGGTATTTCGGCCGGGCTTCAGCACCGCCGATGAGATCACCGAGATCTCAGGTCGCGGAGTTGGCCTGGATGTAGTACAGACGGTGTTGCACCGCCTGAAGGGTTCAGTTGAAATCGAGACCCGGCCGGGACAGCGTACGACTTTCCGCCTCAAGCTGCCTCTCACGCTCGCTATCATCAAGGCCTTGCTCTTTCGGGTGGAACAGCGGCTGTACGCAGTTCCTCTCAATGCAGTGGCGGAGATTGCTCGCGCGCGCGAAGCGGACGTCCACCAGGTGCACAGTTATGAAGTCTTGCAGCTGCGCGATCGCGTTCTTCCCCTGGTCCGCCTGGGACGCGCTCCTGCCGTGGGTGAACAAGCCGGCTCGAGAAAACTTTTTGTGCTGGTCATTGCCATGGGCGAGCGCAAACTCGGTCTAATCGTTGACAGCCTTGAGGGCGAGGAAGAACTGGTGATCAAAGCACTCGATGATCAGACCGTGGCCACCGACCTGATCAGCGGGGCCTCCATCCTGGGCGATGGGCGGGTTGTGCTCATCATCAACATTCCCGCCATCGTGGATCGACACAGCAAAATCCGTCCTTCAGCAGGCGAAGGCATCGTCTCCGGCATCCTGCTTTCACACACCGATCGCATCAACCTCGCGGACAACAAAACGGAGGCGCGGCTATGACCCCGGTACGCGTACTGGTGGTGGACGACTCCGCGCTGATGCGGAAACTGATTCCCCAGATCCTGCAAACTGACAGCTCCATCGAAGTCGTCGGCACCGCCATGGACGGTAACTTCGGGCTCCGGAAAATCGACGAACTGAAGCCGCAGGTCATCACTCTCGATCTGGAAATGCCCGGCATGGGCGGCCTTGAGATGCTCAAGGAAATTATGCGCCGCCACCGGCTGCCGGTCATCGTCGTAAGCTCTCACAGCACCGAGGGAGCTTCGGTGACGCTGCAGGCATTGGCGCTGGGAGCGTTTGATTTTGTCGCCAAGCCGAACGATGTGTCCGCACGCATGCCGCAAATTGCCGCGGAGCTGATTGGCAAAATTAAAGCCGCAGCCCAGAGCCGGGGCGTCGTCATTCGGCCGTTGGGCTCGACTCTGCGCGCGGGAGAAAAAGTTGCACTCAATGCCAGGAAAAAACCGACCAAGGTAATTGCTATCGGCGTTTCTACTGGCGGACCGCAGGCCTTGCAGTATATTTTCTCGCAATTGCCCGCGGATTTCCCCGCCGCCATTGCCGTGGTCCAGCATATGCCCGAAGGTTTCACCGAGATGTTCGCCCGGCGACTCGATGAAATGTGTGCCATCGGAGTCAAGGAAGCACAGTCCGGAGATGTGTTGCTGGCGGGAAGAGTCCTGATTTGCCCAGGAAGCCGGCACCTCAAGGTCAAGCGTCTGCCGCTGGGCGATGTCGCGGTCTTGAGTGATGAGCCGCGGGTCAACGGTCATCGTCCCTCCGCCGACGTGTTATTCAAAAGTCTGGCCGAGGAATTCGGCGCCAAAGGCGTCGGAGTTTTAATGACCGGCATGGGGGACGACGGCGCTCAGGGCCTGGGTGCAATTAAAGCCGCGGGAGGAATGACCATCGCCCAGAGCGAGGAATCCTGCGTAGTCTACGGCATGCCCAAGGCCGCCATCGAGCGCGGTTTCGCCGTCCGCGTGGTCGGACTGGATGTGCTGGCCAATACCCTGCAAGCCCAGGCAATGGCGGATCGCAAAAGCATATTTAGCGGGGACGAAGGGGAAGGCAAGGCTGCGGGTGCGGGACGAGAATAAGCCGTGTCGAAAAAAGATGTTTGTTATTGACGATTTCAAGTTCGATTTTTGCAAATAGGCAGGAGGAGTTATGGAGCAGTTTGCATCGTTAAAACGCAGCAAGGACGGTCAACCGGTTCGCTACCTGGTGGTGGATGACTCCGTGTTCGCCCGTAAGAACCTGGCTCGAATCGTGGAAACCTTTGGCGGCCAGGTGGCCGGCGAAGCCGGTGATGGCATGACCGCGATCACCGAGTACGAACGCATCACTCCCGATATCGTGCTCATGGACATCACCATGCCGCAGATGGAAGGGATCGAAGCCGCGGAAAAAATCGTAGGCCAGCATCCCGAAGCGCGCATCGTCATGGTTTCTTCCGTCGGCTATCAGGAAAATATCGTCGCCGCGCTGCAACGTGGAGCCCGTCATTTTGTGCAGAAGCCGGTGAAGCCGGAAGTTTTGTATGAAGTGATCAAATACGTGCTCGGCGAAGATGGCACGGTCGCCAATGCCGCTGGCGCGGGAGCCTGACTTTATGAAGATGGAACTCATCCAGCCGTTCATCAATGCGGCGGACGCCGTCCTGGCCCAGGGCTTACAGTCTCCCATGTCGATCGGGAACCTGAGCATGGAGCAGGAAGCTTACCGGCGTAAGGGTGTAGCTGCGCTGGTGGCTATCACCGGCGACATCGAAGGCCGGATTGTGTTCGATCTCGATCCCGAAACCGCGTTGCGCGTCGCCAGTCACTTTGCCGGCGCAGAACTGCCCGAGTCCGACGACCTGGTGCGCGAAACCGTTTGCGAGTTGGCCAACCAGGTGACCGGAAACGCAGTCACCGCCTTGAACGATCAGGGTTTTAATTTCCGTGTACATCCCCCCGTCGTACACACTTCCGAGGTTGCCCCCACCAGTAGTGAAGATACCGAAGCGCTGGTCGTATGTTGTGAAACCGCGCGCGGCAGCGTCTTCATGAACATCGTGCTGCGCTACAACGCCGGTCTACCCGAGAAGGCGGCAGCCGCCGGCAAGTAAATTCGGACCCCGGACCCCGGACCTCGGACGGCTGACCTCAGACCTCGGACTTCACACCTCGGACCTCGCCGCGGACCGCAACTCCAATCTCAGCTCCCAATGTTAAATTCCATAGTTTCCCCGAAGTCCCACGCCGAGGTCCACGGTCTGAAGTCCGAGGTCCGAAGTCCGACGTCTGAAGTCCGAGGTCTGAGGTCCGAAGTCCGAGGTCCGAAGTCCGAGGTCCGAAGTCCGAGGTCCGAAGTCCGAAGTCCGCCCTACGGTCCCGCGAAAACAAAAACCGGATTCTGCGGCAGCGCATTTCCACCCCCGAGCGGGGTCACGCTGCCTGAAGGTGAGGGCATGTCGATAACTGGTGTGTCGTCAGAAGTTCGGATCACTACTGTGCTGCCGGAATCGCACTTCCCTACAAATACTTTTGCGCTATCGGCTGAAGCCGCGGAGGAGAAGCGGAAACGCACACCGCCAAGCACGCCGGCCGGCAGTCCCAGACCGGGCGTGTCGCAACCGGTTGGAGGCAGGGCAGCGATTTCCGCGACGCTGGCTCCGACTCCACTTTGCCCGCTGGCAGTCACACCGGCAGAGTTGGCCACCGAAAACTGTCCCGTGCTTGCCCCAGTCAGCGTAAACGTTCCGTTATTTGCCGGGTCGGACATTCCCGTAATCACGACCTCTATGCCGGGACGAAGCGCGGGCCCCGACGTCACCGTATAGCTGTAGGTCGTGCTTGAACCGCTCTGCGTAGCCGCCGTGATATTTATCGTTGCCTGCAGCGGGATTGTCTTTCTCACACTGCCATCACCCGCATTAATCACGCTGACTTGAGAGGTCATGCAAAGCTGTGTGTCGGCGGGATTCGAAGTGCAGGGCGGAACTTTCGCAGAGCTCACAACATACACTCTGCTGCCATCCGGCAAAACCGCCAACGTAACCGGGTTCGCGGGCACCGGCACTGTAAACAGCGCAATCGGCGGGTCCGACGCCACGCTCAAAGCGGTCACTGTATTCGCGGTTGGATTCGTGACATACAGGCGATTCAGCTTCTTGTCATACACCATGTAATTTGCGCCCGCACCCACCGGCACCGAAGCCAGCAGAATGTCGCTGGTGGTATCGATCGCGGATACCGTGCCGCTGCCGCTGTTGAGCACATACACTCTGGCACTATCCGCACGCGCAACTGCCCACACTGGCGTTGTGCCCGTAGCAATCGTCTGGGTAACGCTCTGATCGACAACACTGATCGCAGTCACGGTGCCGTTGCCCTGGTTGACCGCGTACAGTTTCTTCGAGTCAGGCGTTTCCGCAAGCGCCACCGGCTGTGGTACCGGGTTCGGTACGCTCACCGGCGCCGCCGGATCCATTGGAATGGTCGCAATCACTCCGTTCGAAGTGGTCGAGATCGCCGACACGGTTCCAAATCCAAAGTTGGCTACGTAGACGTTACCGTTTTCCGTGGTGTGTACAAAAACCGGCTGCGAACCCGCAGGGAGGGACGTCGTCGTCACCACAGCGGCGGTCGCCGCCGTCGAAGTGGAAAACGAAGAGACCGTATCTTCGCGTGTGTTTACCGCATAGATTCGAGCATTGTTCGGGATAAGGGTCGCGTGCGACGGTCCTAGACCAAGTTGAGCGACGCCCAGATTGGTATCGCCTGAAACGTCAAGCCGGCTGCCGCTTCCGGGATCTGTGGCGCCGTTATCGCTGAGCACCACAACAAAGTGAAAAGCCTGAGGATCGGGTGGAGGCGGGATAATAGGAATCGCCACGGGACGATACTGATCTCCGCAGCCAACGCAAATCAGGCTAACCATCGAAACGCCCAGCATTCGGGCCGCACGCCAAAAATTCATCCGCTCTCCAGCAGAACTGTCCCACAACCTTCAAAGGTCGAGAAGGCTCCTATTTTAATAGCTGGTTGGAATATGCGCCAGCAGGCCTATGCGCAATGGACACCCGAATCCGCGCTTTTCACGGGTTGATTCGTTCCCGTAGCAGATTGGTTGCTCAAAGGTCTTCGAATAATGTAGGCGCGAGGAATGATGTAGGCGCGAGCGCCTCGCTCCGTGCTCAGCCAGGATGCTCCCGCAGGAAAAAGCGTTCTTACGCCATAATTCTGGCAACCCTGCTCTCGCAACTAAAACCACAACCGATACTTGTCTCGCAGCTTTATCCCCAAGCACGAGCGTGGACCCTCGCGCCACATTTTCAGGCTTTGCCCTTCGACCGCTTTCCTCCAGTCGATTCGCGGGCCCGCGCCGCCGGCTTCTTTTTCCCTTCCATGTCGGCCAGGCTCTGCTTTAACGCAGCCATCAGGTCCACAACCGGGGCCAACTTCTTCGGTTTCTCCACCTCGGTGATCTTGCCGCCCGACAGTTTGGTCTCAATCAGCTTTTTCACATTGTCCTGAAAGGTGTCGTGATACTTTTCCGGGTCCCACTCGGCGGATAGCGCTTCGATCAACTGGTGAGCGACTTTAACTTCCGCATCCTTCAATTCCACATCGGGAGCGCCAAAACCCTCCACCTTCCGAACCTCTTCTTCGTAGTACATCGTATGCAGCATCATTCCGCCTTCGTGCGGACGGAGAAAAACGGTGTACTCCCGGTTGTGCATCGTCAGTTTGGCGATGGCGACAAATTCGCTTTCCTCGAGAGCCTTGGTCAGCAAAGCGTAAGGCCTGCGACCCGCCTCTTCGGGCATCATGTAATAGGACGACTCAAAAAAGACCGGATCGACTTCTTTCGCCTTCACGAATTCGAGAATTTCCATCGTCTTCGCGGTCTGGGGCTCAATCTTTTTGATCTCTTCGGGTTCGATCACGATGTATTCGCCTTTGCGGAATTCGTAACCCTTTACGATTTCACTCCGCTCCACCACCCGATCGTCGGCGGGACAGTAATATTGCTGCTTCACCCGTTGCAAATCGTCACGATGAAGCATGTTGAACGAAATCCCGCTGCTGCGCGCGCCGGAGAAGAGACGTACCGGCATGGAGATCAAGCCGAATGTAAGATACCCAGACCAAACCGACGCTGCCATAGATCCCCCTCAAGGTAGAAAACGCCCAAGCGTAGTGCAGTTTAGACTACGTTTGAGCTTTGATGCAGCCCGTTCTAGCGTGTAACCTGAAGTACAAGCACCACACCTAGACCGGAAGACCGAACTCACGCAACATCTGGTAGGCGCACCGCATTGAGGCCTTCGATAAGTCAATCCAGCCAGCTGGTATCCGCACTATCCGCAATTTATGTATTTGATTTGCCGTGGTTTAACGGCCTAACTCTCGCCCAGAATTTGCTGATTGGGTTTGTACTCACCGCCGTATTCACCCTCCTCGCCCGAAAAATGCGGGGAGTTACGAACCTGGGCGCGATTGCCGGTGCCCTCTGCTGTTTCGTTCTTTACACCGCCGGTGGCTCGGGCGCTTTTGCCGCCCTGATCGCGGTCTTCGGACTGGCATGGGTCAGCACCCGACTTGGATATCAGCGCAAACTGAGGCTGGGCACAGCCGAACCCAAAGAAGGGCGCAAGGCGTCGCAGGTCCTCGCCAACCTGGGAGTCGCCACCCTCTGCGCGGCCCTTTACGCAGTCACTCACGGCAGGGCCGCCTTGTTTCTGGCTCTGGCTGCTGCCCTCTCCGAAGCGGCCGCTGATACGGTCTCCAGCGAAATCGGCCAGGCCTTCGGACAGAAGCCTCGCCTCATCACAACCTGGCGCAAGGTCGAACCGGGAACCAATGGTGCTGTCAGCCTGGTGGGAACTTTATCCGGAATCGCGGCAGCCGTGCTGGTGAGCACAATCTGCGTGCTGGGCGGCCGGCTGCCCTTGCCAGCATTGATAATTTGCGCCGGAGCAGCAGTTACAGGCATGCTGGCGGATAGTTTTATGGGTGCCTGGCTGGAGAGACCCCATCTGTTTAATAACGATTCGGTTAACTTCTTTGGAACCCTTCTCGCCGCCGCTATCGCCTACTGGCTGGCCTGACTTCACTCTCAGACTCCGTGTTTTACCCGCCCGGTCATGTACTGATGGGCCTTGCTGCCGGTTACCCGGCGCGCGAAAATTATAAGAGCATCTTGACTAAAGTTTGCTTGCATCAGACTTCTTAGGATGTTTTCAAGCGCCACAACAAGCAATGAAAGACGTTGGACGTTCATGAAGGTTCAGAAGTTCGTTATCGGATACGTGATGGCGCTGGCCCTGCTGCTGTTCGCTCAGCAGCGTCCCACTGCGACTCAGGCCTCGGGATTCCGCGAAGTCGTCGATCTCACGCATTCTTTGTCGACACCGGCTGTGCCAACATCCCATAAGTCTCCTTACCAGTTTGAAACCGTATCGCTTGCGGGAAAGACTTACAGCTCGGCGCGATCGTCCGCCGAACAATTTGCTACCCGCATTGATGCTCCTTCGAGTCTCGGCCGTGGACAGTGGGCGGTGGATCAGATACCGGCGGGGCGTTTGATCGGCCCTCTCGTAGTTCTCGACGTCAGCGCCAATGCGAAAAATAATCCCGAGTACGAGCTTTCCGTCCAGGACATCGCACGCTGGGAGCAGACCAACGGACAGATTCCGCTGGGCGCAATCGTAATGGCGCGCACCGGCTGGGGATCGCGCTGGGATTCAGCCCGAAGCTATCGCAACGCCGATCCCAAAGGCAGCATGCACTTCCCCGGATACTCCGAAGACGCAGCCCGCTTTCTGGCTGAAGGACGTAACGCCCTCGGACTGGGCATCGACACCGCTAATCTTGACCGCGGCTCCGCCACCATCCTGGCTGCAGGCCGGTACGCTCTGGAGCACGGACTTTATTTGCTGACCAACGTGGCTAACCTCGACCGCATGCCGGCCAATGGCGCCGTCGCCATGGTCGCTCCTGTGAAAGTGGCAGGCGAGTCGACCGCTCCGGCTCGCATTCTCGCGCTGGTTCGATAGCAGCTATTCGGCGAAACATTACAAAACACCATCTGTCTCCAAATCTTCTAACCGATCGCAATTCCCAGTTGCGCCCTTCCCTCCAATCACGCAAAGTAATCGTGTGATGGTTGTGGTGGTTGTGTAGCCGCGGGCGGCTCGCCCGCGAGCTTTTAAAAGCCAGATCCAGGAGAGAAGATGAGCGACCCGCGTTATCCCATCGGAAAATTTGCATTCGACGGTCCCCTTACGGAAGAACAGCGAAAGAAGTTAATCGCAGACATCGAGCAGACCCCGGCTGCATTGCGGGCCGCGCTGAAGGGCCTTTCCCCGCAGCAAATCGAAACTCCCTATCGCGATGGCGGATGGAATGTCCGCCAGGTGGCGCACCATGTTCCCGACAGCCACATCAACGCCTACGTTCGCTTCAAGCTGGCATTGACGGAAGATACACCGACCATCAAGACTTACAAGGAAGACCGCTGGTCAAACCTGGCGGACGTAGAATCAACTCCACTGGAAGTTTCGCTGTCACTGCTTGACTCTCTGCACAACCGGTGGGTACGTCTTCTGCGCTCCCTGAAAAGCGAGGACTGGAAGCGGACCTTCAACCATCCTGAAATGGGCGTCGTGGCCCTCGAAAAAACTCTTGGCATCTACGCCTGGCACGGCCGCCATCACGTCGCCCACATCACCGAATTACGAAAACGAATGGGCTGGTGAAACCTAAAAGCCTGCCACGGATCTCACGAATCACCACGGAGAGAATCTGAGCTACGGATTCCACAGATCTTCACGAATAAACCTTTTTTTGTTTATCCGTCGGAATCCGTAAAATCCGTGGCCGATTTCGAACTTTTTATCCGCAAAATCCGTGGCTGGTTTTCCTGATCTAGGAAAGATGCAGTTTCCACGCCGTATAGCTTGCGGCTTCCCGCAGCACCGCCCATCCCCGCTGCCACGTCGAGTGCGGACGAGATTCCGGACGCGGCGATACGAACACCTGAACCGCTTCGTGCTCCAGCAATTTGCGGATGCGAAACAGGTGGTAGGCGTCGCTGACCGCCACGCAACTGCGCATCCCGTTGGTGCGCATGATCACGGCAACTCGCTCCGCCGAGGACGCGGTGTCTGAACCCTGGGTTTCGGCGATCAGTCTGGATTCCGGAATGCCGCGGCGCATCAGGTAGTCGTGGCCCACACCACCTTCGCTGAAATCCGGATCAGCCGCCGAACCTCCAGTGGTGATGACTACCGGTGCAGCGCCCTGCTGGAATAAATCGTAGGCGTGGTCCAGCCGCGCGCGGAACACGGGAGAAGGGTGTCCTGAATATTCCGCTGCCCCGAAGACAACGATCGCGTCGGCGGTATGGAAATTCTGCAGTCCCGCATCGTGCAGGATGCGGATGCTGACGAAGGTCATGAAAATCGCGAGCCCGGCCGCGGCCAGCGTCACCACCCACAAGGGCCAGGGGCTTTGCCGGTTCCGGTTCGATGCCACGATCATCCTTGTGCGAAAAACTCGGAGATCTCCTGAGCAGGGATCGCGCCTTCGCGCATGATGCGCCAGCGCGCTTCCTCGTCGGTGAGGTCGATGATGGTCGAAGCCACTTCACGAGGCGAAGTACCGCCATCCACAATGATCGAGATGCGATCCTGAAGCTGATCGCGGACCGCCAGCGCCGAGGTGCATTCCGACTCGCCACTCAGGTTGGCCGAGGTAGCCGTAATCGGAATCTGCGCTGCCTGCACCACCGCCAGCGGGATCGGTGCTTTGGGCACACGCAGCGCTACGTTGCCGGTGTTGGCAGTAACTTTGAGGGGAAGACGAGAAGATGCTTTCACGATGATGGTAAGTGGTCCCGGCCAGAAGCGCCGGGCCAGGGCATAAAACTCCTCCGACAAAGCCTGCGCCAGCTGTTCGGCCTGGTCCACGTCCGCAATCAAAAGCGACAGCGGTTTGTGGCGGGAGCGGGACTTGATGTCATACACCCGATCGACGGCGCGCAGGTTGAAAGGATCGGCCGCCAAACCATAAAACGTGTCCGTGGGCATGCCCAGTACTTCCCCGGCGCGAATCTGGTCCGCAGCATAGCGTATGAGCGACGCCTCCGGATTGTCCGAATTAATCTTGACGATTTCTACACGCACTACAAGGTCCCTTCTCACCCAGGTCTCGGAATAGCGACAGCTAACATAACATGGGGAAGCGCCGAAAGCCGAGCATTGCGCATCGCCGGCGGAACGCCAGCGCTCAGCAGCGTCGCGGCGGCGTCCCGGCAGCGTAGCGCCGGCGTCCCGGCGGCCCGATGGGCGGGCAACGCCCGCCAGTAGCAATGGAGGACGGGCGTCCTCGCCCGTCAGGCAGTAACCGGTGGCCCGGCGGGGACGCCTGCCCTATTGCCAGAAGCATGTATGATTCTGAGCGATCCGCGCCATCATGAAAACCACCACCAACGCAGGTAATGCGAATCCCCGCCTGCGCCGCATTGAAGGGCGCCATAACCCGCTGGTAAAAGAACTCCGCCAGGCCTTTTCAAAAGCAGAACTCACCTCCGCCGGCGATTCCGCCATCGAAGGATTTCTCATTCTGGAAGAAGCCATTCGCAGCGGCGTGAAACTCCGCGCTGTCTTTTTCAGCGAGTCCGGTTCGGCGCGTGCCGAAAAACTGATCTCCCAGCTGGGCCACCACGTCGAAATCCTCTTGCTTCCGGACAGGCTGTTTGCCGCCGCCGTACCTAGTGCCGGCCCCCAGGGCGCGGCCGCGCTGGCGCGCTGGAAGGAATTTACCCTAGAAGATGTACTGGCTAAGTCGTCGCAGGGGCCGGTGCTCGCCATCGCGGCAGTCCAGGATCCGGGAAACCTGGGAACCATCCTGCGTTCAGCCGAGGCGTTTGGCGCCGCCGGCATTCTGCTCGGAGAGGGCACGGTCAGTCCATTCAACTCCAAGGTTGTGCGCGCCTCCGCGGGATCGGTGTTCAGGCTTCCTATAGCAAAAACAAACTTGTCTGACGCTCTTGGCCAGATGAAAGCGGCCGGTCTTCGACTGGTGGCGACTGCGTCGCACAAAGGCACCCCCATCAACCAGGCCAGACTTTCTGGACCGCTGGCAATCTTTATCGGAAGCGAAGGTGCCGGATTGTCACGCGACCTCATCAAAGAAATGGACGAGATCGTGTCTATCCCACAAGCGGCGCAGGTCGAGTCGCTGAATGCCGGAATGGCGGCGAGTATTGTGTTATACGAGGTCGCAAGACAGAAGCGTTAACCACGAAGGAAACGAAGGTACACGAAGGAATACCAGGAAGCTTAAGTACTCTTGGGATTCCCTAGTGAACCTTGGTGTCCTTCCTGGTTAAAGCTCTCAAGAAATCATGAGCCTGTTCCAAACCATCCCGGGCAGCGATAACCCCGGCGACCGCACCCGTCCTCTGGCCGACCGCATGCGTCCGCGCACCCTGGACGAATTCATTGGCCAGGAGCATCTCGTCGGTCCCGGCAAAGCTCTCCGCACCCAGATCGAGCGCGACGACATTGGCTCCCTCATCTTCTGGGGACCGCCCGGCACCGGCAAAACCACCCTGGCCCAGATCATCGCCCGCATCACCAAAGCCGAGTTTGTTGAATTCTCGGCAGTCCTTACCGGCATCAAGGAAATCAAGCAGGTCATGGCGGAAGCCGAGCGCGCCAAACAATACGGCACCCGGACGATCGTCTTCATCGACGAAATTCATCGCTTCAACAAAGCCCAGCAGGATGCCTTTCTGCCGCACGTAGAAAAGGGCAACATTCGCCTGATCGGTGCCACCACCGAAAATCCCTCATTCGAAATCATCTCCGCCCTGCTCTCCCGCAGCCGGGTGTACGTGCTCAAGCCTCTGACGGAAGCGCAGATCGTCGAACTGCTCAAACGCGCGCTGAACGATAACCAACGCGGTCTGGGAACGCTGAAAGTGCGCGCTTCAGAAAATGTGCTGGCAAAAATCGCGGCTTATTCCAGCGGCGATGCCCGCAGCGCCTACAACGTCCTTGAAGTCGCCGCCTCTCTGGCTCTCGGCACCGGCACCCAACCCGACGGCGCGGAAATTTCCGATGATCTGGTGCAGGACGCGCTCCAGAAACGCGTGCTGCGTTACGACAAAGCCGGCGAGGAGCATTACAACCTCATTTCCGCGCTGCACAAATCGGTGCGCAACAGCGATCCCGACGCCGCGTTGTACTGGCTGGGACGAATGCTGGAAGCCGGCGAAGATCCGCTCTACATCGCCCGCCGCGTGGTCAGAATGTCCGTCGAAGACATCGGCCTCGCCGATCCCAACGCGCTCTCACAATGCATGGCCGCGCGCGATGCCGTCGATTTCCTGGGCATGCCGGAAGGCAACCTGGCCCTGGCACAGGCCGTGGTTTATCTCTCCCTGGCTCCAAAATCGAACGCGCTTTACACCGCCTACGGAGAGATTCTAAGCGACGTCGAACGCACCGCCGCCGAACCGGTTCCCCTCCACTTGCGCAACGCCCCAACCGGATTGATGAAAGGTCTGGGTTACGGGCAGGGTTATCAATACGCTCACGACCTCGAAGACAAAGTCGCTGACATGCAGTGTCTCCCCGACAATCTGCGTGATCGCGTCTACTATGAGCCCACCAGCGAAGGGGCGGAAAAGCGTATCGGAGAGCGCCTGGCAGAGATCAAACGGCGCCGCTCTTCGAAGCCCCCGAAAACAGAATCCGGCACCTAGCTCCGGGCATCTGATCCTAGTGTAGGCAGTTCCCTTTTTTCTCTCACAAATCCCTCAAGGAGGCTGGATCCATGGCTGCAACCACAGAACCTTTCGTCCCGGACTCAGCCGCCGTCCGTCCCGTCCAACTCGATCAGGTCCAGCATCTGCTCAAACTCCAGAAGTGGTCGCAGAAAATTACTTCCATTCTCGATCTGGACGAACTCATCACCAGGATTGTCGATGACGTGGCCGCGGCCTTCCGCTGCGTTGAAGCAGCCATCTATCTCCACGATGAAGTGCGCGGAGAGCTGGAAATGGCCAGCGTTAACGGCTGCACCCTGCGTGGCAAAGGATCGCGCCTGAAAGTCGGCAAGGAGGGCATGGTCGGCTTCGTCGCCTCCAGCGGACAGATGCACTACGCGCCCGATGTTCGCCTCGACCCGTACTACATCGGGTGCGAAGATTCCACGCTCTCCGAAGTGGCCATCCCGCTGCTGGTCGATGGACGCCTGGTAGGAGTGTTCTCTGCGTCGCATCACGAGCTCGATGCTTTCACTCGCGAGCACCTGCGCTGGCTGCAGGGCCTGTGTGAACACGTCGCCGTCGCAGTGCACAACGCGCGCCGCTTCCAGCACGAGCGCCATGAACGTCAGCGCATGAGCAAAGAGGAACACGAAGCGCGCGCCATCCAGCAAGCGCTGCTGCCCAAAAGTTCGCCTTACATTCCCGGCTTCACGGTTTCCGGCTTATCAATTCCTGCGGGCGCGGTTGGAGGAGACTGGTACGACTTCATCTCCTTCGATGACGGATGTTGGGGACTGGTCCTGGCCGACGTCTCCGGCAAAGGAACCGCCGCCGCACTGTTGATGTCGGCAACGCGCGGCATGCTGCGCTCGCTGGCGCAAACTTGCAGCGGCCCTGGGCAGGTTCTCACCCGCTTGAATCGCCTGCTGGTGGAAGATTTTCCCTCCGGCAAATTTGTCACTATGTTGCTGGCGGTGCTGAATCCCACCACCCGCGAGTTGACCTACTCGAGTGCCGGACATCTGCGCCCTCTGCTGATCGACGAATCGGGAGCGCGTTTTCTCGACAGCGAACGGGGAATGCCTCTCGGCCTGGGAACTGGAGAATTTTCCGAAGGCCGGGTGTTCTTATCCAAAGGCTCGCGCCTGGTTTTCTACAGCGATGGAATAACTGAAGCCACCGGCCAGTCCGACGAAGAGTATGGCGCTGAACGCATGCGCGACCACGTGTTGCAATCCGGTTCCTCGGCGGAAAGCATTCTTGCCGATGTCCGCACCTTCGCCAACGGCGAGGGCCTGCACGACGACGCCACTGTGATTTTCGTCACCGCATAAAATCGGCCACGGATTTCACCGATGAACACGGATCAAAAAAGAAGATCAAGCAAGGAAGATAAAAACAAGAATTGGATTTATCCGTGTGAATCCGCAAAATCCGTGGCCGGATCTGCGCTACCTCACCCGCGCGCGGTGCTCTTTCAGGATGCAACGATCCATCACGACGAAAATCCCCGCGTCACGCGCCTTCTTCGCAGCCTTCTCATTGATCACGCCTTCCTGCATCCAGATCGCAGGAACTTTTAAATCGATCGCCTGATCCACGATCTCTTCCACAAATTCGGGCCGGCGAAAAATGTTTACGATATCTATTTTTTCCTTCACCTCGGGCAATGCCGGGTAGGCCTTCTCTCCCAGCGATCCTTTGATCTCGGGATTGACCGGAATGATGCGGTATCCATGCGTCTGCATGTAAGCAGAGACACCATGGCTGGGACGGATCGGACTGTTGGAAAGTCCAACCACCGCAATGGTGCGCGAGCGCTTGAGCAAATCAGCGATAGGATCCGACTCAGGCAACGTGGCCATTCGAGGATTGTAGTGGGTGGGCTGGCCGTAAGCCAATCGCAGCGGCAGAACAAGCGGTCAACGCTTGTTGTTGGTGTCCATCTTCTGTTTGAACATCTTCGTGGCCAGTTTGCGAACCGTGTCAGAGACCTCTTTATTGTTGGAAAGATTTCTAAGATCGCCAACCAGTATGTTTTTCATCAGCCCCAGGGAAAGATCCAGGGGAGTGCGCGGGTTGAAGACCAGGTTGCGAATCACGACATAATTTTTGGCGAAGCGCCGCTTCATGGGAATGCCGCGAAGCACAGCCTCGAGCACGTTCTTCTGCGTGGCAAATCTTTCCACTTCACCGTCGCTGATTTTTGGCGAATCCAGCACCGCCAAAGCGACAATCTTGGTGCCGTCGCGGATGAGCAGCGATCGCTCCTCCTTCGAACCTTTCATGGCCAGCTGAATGCGCCCTTTGATATCGAGTTTGGAAATTTTCTGCAGCGCACTGCCGCGCTGCTCTGTGGGAGCCGGCTGCACCTTCTTCGCCGGTGCGGTTTTCGTTGCCGCTCCGCTCGCTTGGCCGACGGCCGCGGGTGTCTTGATTTCAGGTTCTGCCAGAGGCAGATCGCCTTCCACCATCTCTTCGTGGATTCCGCCAATCGGCTGGAAAGGACGGTCCGCTTCAGCCGTGATCTCGTTCGCATGCTCCGCGAGATAGGCCGTCAGGCCCTCATTGATCGCGGCATCTTCTTCCGATCCCGCATCTCCGGCTTGCGCTGGAGAATTTTCATCCGCCGTCGCAGCCGGCTCAAGTTTGCTGCGGACGGTTTCCGATTGAATGCCTGTGAGGTTTGGATTTTCCAGCAGGGCGGTCAGAATTTTGGGCGAACTGTTCACGCGGTCGCTCTTTAGCAGCAGCTCAACCTGCTCCCGCCCTACGCTCGGCACCAGTTCGACCAGCGATTCTTCCGCCACCGACGGATTCGCCAGCAAGGCGGGCAGAAGGACCGGGCGCAGGTTCGCTGGAGAAACGAAATAATCCAGAACCTCTTTCGGAGTGTTGAAATCTGCGGCTGCGGCTTTCGATGCCGTCTCGTCCCAGCCTGCCAGAGTTAATTGCGCCTGCTCGCCGAATACCTTGTTGTGGACCGCGAGGTAAACCAGAATCTCAATCATCTCGCCCGCAGGCATGGAGAGCGATCCCTTGGCGGCGGACTGCATCAGGTTCGATGGCACCGCCGACGCGCGGATAAGATCGATCATGCGAGACATAACGCCGGGCTTCTCCTGAGATTACCTTCTCGTGATTTCTCTGCGGCCGGTCGTCACTCTAATTTTGCCGGTCGCCGTTTTGACTGTTCCCGTTTTTTCCGTCCGTTTGTTTTTCCCCACGACGCATTCGCAAATAAGCACGGATGAAAGGATCGATATCTCCATCGAGCACCCGATCCACGTCGCCCACCTCCAGCTTTGTCCGGTGGTCCTTGATCATGCGGTAGGGTTGAAGAACATAAGAACGGATCTGCGAGCCGAAGTCGATATCAAGTTTGGAATCTTCAATCTTGCGCGTGACTTCGCGCTTCTTTTCCAGTTCGAATTCGTACAGCTTCGATTTCAGCATACTCATAGCCCGTTCCCGGTTCTTATGCTGCGATCGCTCGTTCTGGCAGCTGGCCACCAGGCCGGTGGGAAGGTGAGTGATGCGCACCGCGGAGTCGGTGGTATTCACGTGCTGGCCGCCCTTGCCGCTGGAACGGTATGTGTCCACCCGCAATTCTTCCGGCTTGATCACGATCTCAATGCTGTCGTCAATTTCCGGCGAGACGTAAACGCTGGCGAATGAAGTATGCCGGCGCTTGGCCTGGTCGAAGGGAGAAATGCGCACCAGGCGATGGACGCCGATTTCGCTGGTCAGCAGACCGAAGCCATACTCCCCATTGACCGCGAAGGTAGCCGACTTGAGTCCTGCTTCTTCACCCGGCTGGTAATCGTATAGAACGGTCTGGAAGCCGCGGCGCTCAGCCCAGCGAAGATACATTCTGAGCAGCATGTCGGCCCAGTCCTGCGATTCGGTTCCGCCTGCTCCGGGATGGATCGTTACAATCGCATTGCGGGCGTCGTTTTCACCAGAGAGCAGGCTCTCGGTTTCCAGCCGGTCCACCAAATTCCGTAAACCGTCGATCTCCCGGCGAAGATCGGCCTCGACATTCTCGCCTTCGCGTCCCAGGTCGAAGTAAGCGGAGATGTCGTCGCCCCGCCGTACCAGGTCGGCCTCGGTGGCCAAAACATTTTCCAGGCGCTTTTTTTGCCGCATGACCTGCTGCGACTTCTGGGAATTCGTCCACAGCGCCGGGTCGGCAGCCTGCTTATCGACTTCGGCTAATTGCTCACGCAGCTTGCCGGCGTCAAAGGTACTCCCGGAGATCACGGACCTGGTCTTTCAGGCCGGCGTATTCCTGCTCGATCTCTTCATTCATGATTTAGTTTCTGTCCTGGTGCGGGAACCGAAATTGAACAGGCCCGCTACAGAAATTATCGCACACAGGTAAGCGAACCAGTCGCCGTGACGGGTGTAGAAAGTAGTTACGTTGGTGAGGGCGTAGCTGGCATCGAGCGCGGCGCGAATCTTGCGTGGAATGGTCGACACAACTCGTCCGTAAGGATCGATCGCCGCGGTCACCCCGGTATTGGTATCCCGCAGCAGCCAGCGATTGTTCTCGACCGCACGCATGCGCGCCTGCTTGAGGTGTTGGGCATAGGCTCCGCTGTCCCCGTACCATCCGTCGTTTGAAATATTGACCAAAACCTCGGCCCCGTTTGCGGCAAGCTGGCGGATCTCATCCGGAAAAATGGATTCATAGCAGATAAAGACGCCGAGCTTGCTGCCCGCCTGCAATGGCGCTCGCGAAGTCCCCGGCGAAAAAGCGCCGACCTCTTTCGTCAGGCCGCCGGCAAATCCAAAGACGCGCTTGAAGGGAACGTACTCGCCGAATGGAACCAGGTGCATCTTGTCGTAACGTCCCAGCCAAATCCCGGCGGGATTCACCAGATTCCCAGAGTTGAACAACTGGGTAACATGATCGGGAGTTTCACTGGCATTGCGGACGCCCAGGCCGCCGGCAAGCACCCATGTCCGTCCTTGGCGGGCAATGTTGCTGACGGTTTCCCGGAATGAAGGATCCGTATTATAGAAAGGCGCCGGAGACTCCGGCCAGACAATCAGGTCCGGCGGCGCCGACAGAGCCGCCGGACTGGCCTGATACTGGTCCCTGGCGGCAGGGTTCAGGCTGATCTGGGTCAAATCGCGCAGTGTCCCTTCGAAATATTCCTTCGTCCAATCGCTGCCCTGCAGCACCGGAACATTCTGCTGCACCAGGCGAGCGGTGTGATCGGTAGGCAAAGCCGGTGGACTGATCAACCGGCCGGCCTGCAGCACCATGATCGCAGCCGCCGTCGCCAGCAGCAGCGGCTTCCGTTTGCTGCGCTGGCCTCGCTCCGAGCGAATCACGAAGGCAGCGGCAAGCGCTGTGTTCACCACCATGATTTCGAAGGACAGCCCGTAGACCCCGGTGATGGTGGCAATGTGGGACAGCGGAATATTGTCCACCTGGCTTATACCGAGAAGGTCCCAGGGGAATCCCGTAATCCGGGTACGGGCCAGTTCGACGGCCACCCACGCGAAAGGAGCCAGCAGCAAAACCCGCCGGCTGAATGGATTAATCCCCGCAGGCTGACCCCGATTTGCCAAAAGGCTGATCAGCAGCCCGAAAATCCCATGGTAGATCCCGAGGTAAAGACAGAAGAGAAAAAGCAGCCCGAAAGCGGCAACCGTACCCACGCCCCCGTATTGCCGCATGGTGTTAAAAATCCAGTAGCAGGTGATCGCATACCAGAGGACACCGCAGCCGTAGCCAAGAAAAAATCCCTGCAGTGGGGTCGCCGGCAGCAGCCTGGTTCCAGCGCGAAGCTGTAAAGTGTCGGGCTCCCGCGTCCGCAACAAAGCAATGAGCAGCGGCGCCACAGCCACCCACCCCAGAACATATAAATTGGGCAGGGGAAATACCAGCATCTGCAGAACTGCCGACAGCAGCACCAGCAACCACGCACTTCTATGAATCCGCCCCACCCGCCAAGCATAACAAACGCGGGGTCGGATCCCGGACCGCGGACGTCAGACCTCGGACGTCAGACCTCGGACGTCAGGCGGCAGACCTTTCGGACAGCAGGCTTCGGCCGCGCACACCTCCCCGCACTGTCATCTTGAGCGCAGCGAATAGACGCGCTCGCGCGTCCGTTCGCGTAGTCGAAAGACCTTGTGTTTGCAAACGCAGTGATAAAGCCAAAGGTCCCGCACGGAATTAGCTTCAGCAAGAAAGCACGCCTGTCGGTTTGGCTAAGAAGGTTACTGTCATCTAAGTCCAAAGTCCGAGGTCCGAAGTCCGAGGTCCGAAGTCCGAGGTCCGAGGTCGGACGCCCGACGCCCGCCACCCAATGTCCCCCCGATTGGTCATATTCGCTTTTTCAATCTATCCTCAACATACTGCATGGGCTAACATGACGGGCAGCCATGAGCCTCTCCTCAGAGATAGAACACTTCTGCTACAGTTCATATGCCAAGGGAGCGTTCGGCACGGCAATCATTCCAGTTCAGCACGATAAAACGCCGCTGCACCATGACCAGGCCAGGTTGCCGATAAGCTAGCCTTCCTCGCAATGCCATCTCCGTTACAACCCGAAGGATCTACCGCAAGCCGCGTTCGCATCGTGGTGGCAACGTCGGTCATGCTGACGTTCATTTCATATTGGCGGGCCGCCGCCATTGTCCTGAACGATCTGGGCTCGTCCGCCTTCTACGCTGCCGGCATCGCCGAGCAGGCCATCGGAAAGTCTGCCCCCTGGTTCATCGTCGCAGTAATGCTCTTTTCCTTCGCCGTGCGCGCGGTTTACGTGGAGAGCTGTTCCATGTTCGTCCGCGGGGGCGTTTACCGGGTAGTCAAGGAAGCGCTGGGCGGGACCCTGGCCAAGATCAGTGTCTCCGCGCTGATGTTCGACTACATTCTGACCGGACCGATCTCGGGGGTTTCGGCCGGTCAGTATATTGCTGGACTGATCAACGACACCTTCGCCACCGCCGAAGCGCACGGCTGGATACCGCGCGCCCTGCACAGCATGTTTCATGGCACGCCCCACGTTGATGTCAATTGGACCTCCGTGGTGTTTGCCCTGATCGTGACCGTTTACTTCTGGTGGCAAAACACCAAGGGGATCCAGGAGTCGAGCGAAAAGGCCTTGCGGGTAATGCAGATCACCACTGTGATGGTGGTAATTCTTCTGGGATGGTCGGCGCTTACGCTGCTGAAACAGGGATACCAGTCGGTTCCTCTGCCCACCGCCGACAGCCTGAAGTTCAGCGCCGAAGCCATGGGATTTTTGAAGCACACCGACCTGGCGCACGGGCTGGCTTCCAAGTTCGCCATCCTCGGAATCCTGATCGCCTTCGGGCACTCCGTGCTGGCCATGAGCGGCGAGGAATCGCTGGCCCAGGTAAACCGCGAACTGGCCCACCCAAAACTGAAGAACCTGAAGCGCGCCGCGATCATCATCGCGGTCTACAGTTTTGTTTTTACCGGGCTCACCGCGCTGCTGTTCGTAATGATCATTCCCGACGCAGTCCGGGTGCCGGTTTATAAAGACAACCTGATCGCCGGACTCGCCATGTACCAGTGGGGTCCACTGTTGCTGCGGCTGGCATTCCGCGCCTTCGTCGTAGTCGTGGGCTTCCTGATTCTGTCCGGAGCGGTCAACACCGCCATCATCGGCTCCAACGGCGTGCTCAACCGCATTTCCGAAGACGGGGTTCTTACCGACTGGTTCCGCCAGCCCCATCCACGCTTCGGCACCACCTACCGGATCGTCAACCTGGTGGTGATTCTCCAGATATTCACCATCCTGGTCAGCCACGGAAACGTCTACCTGCTGGGCGAGGCTTACGCCTTCGGCGTCATCTGGAGCTTCACCTTCAACAGCCTGGCCATGCTGGTGCTCCGCATCAAATACAAGGGAGAGCGGGGCTGGAAAGTTCCTCCTAACATTAGGATCGCAGGCCACGAACTGCCGATCGGACTCTTCTCCGTCTTCCTCGTACTGCTCTGTACCGCCATCGTCAACCTGTTCACCAAGTCAATCGCCACCGTGGCCGGACTCGGTTTTTCGGTGACGTTCTTCGTGATCTTCACCATTTCCGAACGGGTCAACCGCAGCAAACACGCACTCGCCGAACAGCACATGAAAGAACACTTTCAGTTGCTGCAAAGAGACACCGTGGAACGCTCCGGGCTGGGCATTCGCGCGGGCAACGTCATGGTGACCGTCCGCGACTACAACACCCTCAATCATCTGAAGTGGGCGCTCGAGCGCATCGACACCAAGGAGCAGGACATCGTAGTGATGTCGGCGCGCGTAAGCCAGTTCGGCACTGCCGCCTACGATCTATCCACCGAGCAGATTTTCAGCGACTACGAGCAACAGCTGTTTACCCGCGCCGTATCGGTGGCTGAAAATTTCGGAAAACACGTTTCGCTTCTGGTAGTGCCCGCCCGCGATCCCTGGTCGGCGATCGTTCAGACCGCGAATAACCTCGAAAGCTCGGCCGTCGTATCAGGAATCTCCAGCAAGATGTCCGCGCAGGAGCAGGCTTTCTATCTGGGACACGCCTGGGAAGCCATGCCTGAGCCCAAGCGCCAGTTCATCTTTCAGGTGGTCTATCCCGATCAGAAAGTGGACACCTTCCACATCGGCCCTCACACCCCGTCGCTGAAGACGGAAGATGTGCATCTTGTCCACCGCTTGTGGCTTAATATCACCCGCGAGCCCGGACTCGAAGCCTTGCATCATCACGACATCCTGACCGAAGCTCTGACCCGTTTTGCCCGCGAATACTCCGGCCACGACCGCCAGGACATTCTCCGCGAACTGCGCCGGTCGTCGGGCGCCACCGTCACAACTAGAGCCTTGGGCGACGACGGAGGTCTGACCAAAGCCAACGTAATTCCCCCCGGCCAGGTAGTCGATAAAGAAGAAAAAGATGATGGCACCTGATGTAGACACGAGCGCCCCGCTCGGCCCCTGTCAACTCCGTGATGTCATCCTGAGCGGAGTAACTGCTTCGCTTGGCGAAGCAGTTACGCAGTCGAAGGACCCTTACTACCATCACGATCTCTGGCTTAGCTACGCGTCCACTGCCCATCCGCTCAAGGTACCTTGCCCCCCGGCGTCGCCTCTTCTATCATCGACGTAGAGTGCGTATGCCCGATAAGAAGGCTCCAACCGCGGATAGTCCGATAGCCGATGTGTTCGACCACCGGCATCCCTCTCAGAACGAAAAAGACTGGGCCGAAAAAACGCTTCTCCCGAGTCTGGAAAAAGCTCCCGAAAAACCCATCGGCGCCGCCAGCGGCGTCAACCTCGACTCTCAAGGACACGCCCGCTTCACCACCATTTCCGGAACTCCAGTGCGCCGCCTCTACACCCCCGCCGATCTCCCCGAAGACTGGAGCGAGGAAAAATATCTGGGCTATCCCGGGCAGCCGCCCTTCACCCGCGGCATTCATGCCAGCGGATACCGTGGCAAGCTTTTCACCATGCGCCAGTTTTCCGGCTTCGCTTCCCCGGAAGAGACCAACCAGCGCTACAAATATTTGCTGCAGAGTGGCGGCAGCGGATTGTCCGTGGCTTTCGATCTTCCCACCCTGATGGGCTACGACTCTGACCACGCCGCCAGTGAGGGAGAAGTTGGCAAGTGCGGCGTCGCCATCGATTCGCTCGAGGATATGGAAATTCTCTTCGGCGGCATCGATCTGGAAAAAACCACGGTCTCGATGACCATCAACTCGCCCGCATCCGTCCTCTGGGCCATGTATCTCGTGGTCGCCGAAAAACAGGGTGCGGACTGGAAGAAAATCTCCGGCACGCTGCAGAACGACATTCTGAAGGAATACATCGCCCAGAAGGAATACATTTATCCGCCGGCGCCTTCGATGCGCCTGGTGGTCGATACCTTCGAATTCGGATCAAAATTCACCCCCAGATTCAATACCATTTCAATCAGCGGATACCACATCCGTGAGGCCGGCTCGACTGCCCTGCAAGAGTTGGCGTTTACGCTCTACGACGGCGTCGAGTACGTGGAGTGGGCGCAACGGCGCGGCCTCGAGGTCGATGACTTCGGTCCCCGCCTCAGTTTTTTCTTCAACGCGCACAACGACTTCTTCGAAGAGATCGCCAAGTACCGGGCAGCGCGAAAGATCTGGTACCAGGTGATGAAAGATCGCTTTCACGCCAGGAATCAGCGCAGCTGGCTGCTTCGCTTCCATACCCAGACTGCCGGAGTCTCGCTGCCCGCGCAGCAGCCCATGAACAACATCGCCCGCGTAGCGTTGCAGGCGATGGCGGCGGTGCTGGGCGGCACGCAATCCCTGCACACCGATTCCTACGACGAAGCACTGGCTCTGCCCACCGAAGAGGCGGCACGCATCGCACTCCGCACCCAGCAGATCATCGCCTACGAATCCGGTGTCACCCAGACCATCGATCCGCTGGGCGGATCATATTTTCTTGAGAACCTGACTCTGCAGATGGAAACCGGCGCTTTCGAATATTTCGGCAAGCTGGATGCCATGGGCGGAATGGTCAAAGCCATCGAGCGTGGATATCCGCAGAAAGAAGTTGCTGAAGCCTCCTACCAGTATCAGCGCGCCGCCGAGGCCAAGGAAAAGATCATTGTGGGCGCGAACGAGTTTGTGATTGAGGAAGAGCCGCCGCATACCTTGTACATCGACGAAAGCGTAGCCCGCCAGCAATCGGCAAAACTCAAGGCACTGCGCGCGCGACGCTCCAACGAAGAAGTACAACGCCGGCTCGAAGCTTTAAAAAAAGCAGCCTCACAAGAGCCGCGCCCGTCCACCAGCGGAGAAATCTCCCCCGCGAACACCATGCCGTATCTCGTCGACGCAGTCCGAGCCTACGCCACCGTCGGGGAAATCTGCGAAGCCCTCCGCCAGGTCTACGGAACCTACACTGAAGTAAGCGTCACCTGACCAATTTCTGAAATGCCTGTTTGCAATGCTCGTGTGGTCGCGGGCGGCTCGCCCGCGCAGCCTCCGGCACGGACTCCTCGTTCCAAAAAAAAACGCCGGGAAGCAAATCCCGGCGCCGTCAAAAAACCTATCCATCTCTACGGAAGCTTGAAATTAACCGTGATCTGAGTCTGAATCTCAATTGGCGTACCATTCAGATAATAGGGTTTGTACTTCCACTGCTTCACTGCATCGATAGCCGAACGCCCCAGAATCTGGTCGCCGCTTAACTGTTTGACACCGGTGATGCTGCCGCTCGGCGAAATATTCGCCTGCAGTTCGACTCTACCCTCGAGCCGCATCTGCCGTGCCGTCTGCGAATAAACCGGCTGTACCCGCTTGAGAATCATGCCTTCCGAAACGCCTTGTGAAATTCTCAACGTCTCCTGCGGCGCTGCTTTCTGTGCATTGATCGCATTCGTATTTACCAGCCCCGATAATGCGCTGCTGCCGCTTCCGGTGGCGATGCTGCTCGCCTCCGGTGCCGCCTCTGCTTCCTGCGCTGCCGGCTCCGCTTTGGCCTGGAGTGAACTGCCATTCTGCACCAGTAAGGTTTTACCCGCTTCGCCCTTGTTTGCTGCCGGAGCTTTAACTTGTGTCGCGTCACTCTCGAATCCGCTCTTGCCGGCTGCCTGGGCGGAAGAACTTTCGGCAATCACCGCTGCGGAAGGCTTCAATGGCGAAACCATACCGCTGTTCTGACTCGCGCCAGCTCCCTGCACTCCCGAAGCTTCAGGAACTGCGGCAGTGGGCTGAGGAGGCAGTGTACCTGTCCCCGTTGTTTCAGGCGCTGCCGATTGTTGCGGCGCGGGCTGTGAATGAGAAGCCTGCATGCTGCTCCAGCCGAAATAGCCTGCGATCGCGAGGCCTGCAACCACCGCTGCGATCACCAGAGTCTTCTTGCTTCCACCGGCATTGGCAGCTTGCGCGTCGCCCTCGAGTGTAGAGAAGCTCGCTTCCACTTCCCGCGGAGCCGGACGCGAATTCCAGCCGTCACTCGCCGATGGATCTTCAATCTTTTTGACTTCTGCGATCTCTTCTTTCGCGGGGACCGCTATTGCGCTCGCTGTCGGCTCCAGACCAAGTGTTTTCGCGCTCGAAGACGGAATTTCCCGGGCGCGAGCCGGAGCGGCGGCCGCGCCGCCAGAGGTTTGCGCAATACCAGGATGTACAGAACGAGTTTGCGATGCCCCGGTTTGCGATACGCCGGTTTGCGACAAGCCGGCTTGCGGCGCGGCTGCGGACCGTGCAGCGGCTGCGTCCAACTCAGATTTCCCCGCAGCTTCCGCCGCCTTTCGCATAGCGGATGCCATGGGCTCGGCCAGCGGTTTGCGCGGCTGCCATGGATACTGCTTCGAAGAATCGGACTCGGATGCAGTGTCTAACCCAATTTCTGCGCCGGAGGTCGGAGAGTCCGGCATGTATTCGAGTAAAGCTGCATCCACCAGATCAGGTTGTGGAGATGGGTCCGCATCCAGCTCAAAAGCGGCGGCGCTGGCCGTCGGCGGAGCCATCATCGGCATCTGCGGTACGGGGGCCGGCATGAACTGCTGCGGAAGCGTTGCTTGCGGAGTCAGATTCAGAGCCGGTGACGTTGCCGCCGGCTTGCCCGTCTGCCCCTTGCGCAACAGACCGCGAGCTACGCGCAACGTGCCCTTGGATTGTTCGACATGAATGGGCTTGGTGAGGACCAGATTTGCGCCCAGCCGGAATGCCTTGGCCACGCCAGTCTGTCCTTCAACCACCGCGACCGCCAGTGATGCCTGGTTCGATCCTGAATTGCGCGCGCTCTTGAACAGCAGAGCCGCATTCTGTTCGTTGTCGCAGTCCACGACGATGGCGTCGAAATGCTGGGCCATCAATTTTTTGACGGCGGCAAAAGGCTCGTGGCAGGGCTCGACCGTAAACTCGAGCTCGCTCAACACCTGGCTGACAACGCGGGCCGTTTTTTCATCTGGACAGAATAAGAGCGCTTGGTAACTCATAGAGCTTAATGGTAGGTAGGGTAGTCGGGAGCGGCAAGTTACGCTGGGACGAGGTGGGGTAATGTGACTACGGTAACTTACAGAAAAAACAATCTATGGAAACGGCTGACGCCTCTTGTAGGCGCGTTCAAGCACAGATTCAGCGTCGAGGAACGACCCTTGATCGCATTGAGGAAGGTGTGTCCAAGACCCCAAGCAAACAGACCGCCAGGCGTGGACCCTTTGGTGACACTCTAGTCAAATAGCCAAGCGTGATCTCGAAGGAGGGTAATTTCCGGGCCTGCCTTCCCCGCCGCAATCAATCCACGGTCAAGGTGCGGTCCGAACGCGTTTGTGCATGCCAGATTCACATCGTCCAGGCGGAGTCCCACCAGTCTTCGGAGTGTCTCGCAATCGAAGGATCGGCTGCTCGAACAGGTAGTACGAAGCCACCACCGTCACTAGAAAGAATCCAATGTTCTGCGGGAAGGTCGCCATCCAAGAGTGAGTATCGGGATTGGTAAACAACATCTGCCACAGATATAGTCCGTAGCTCAGCTGCCCGATCCAAATAACTGGTTTGATGTTAAACACCCACGGCTTCACCAGGACAGCGTTCTGCAAGCACAGAGCGATCCCGATGTTGAACACAGTCGGCAGAGACATGTGAATGAGTCCACCAATGTGCCCAGGCTGCTCGTAGTGATTAGCGATGGGAATAGCCAGGATTGCTGCCCAGATCAAAGGAAAGCCCCGCCATTCGAAGAACCTCGCCCACCTGCCGAGTTCTGGCTGGTACAGCGCGAGTAAACATCCTGCCGCCAGGGAATCAGCCACCGTGGGAAACGAACTCAGCATCAGCCGATGAGATGTCCTCCATGACAGCCCAATAATGCTCAAGCTCATGACATAGCGGAGCACTGGAGCGACAATCATCGCGCCTGCAGCGAAACGTCGCGCCACGACCAGACCGAGAACCATCGTCGCTGGCCACAGCAAATAAAACTGCTCTTCCACCGACAACGACCATAGATGCACCAGCACCCAAGGCGACCACATGGTGTAGCAACTGAGGTACGTATACGCGGCCAGCAAATATTTGAACTGAATGGATTTGTAAAACAGGATAGTCACGACCGCCATGTACAAATACGCCACCGGCAAAATGCGGTACGCTCGTCGAATGTAGAACTGCTTGAGATTGATTGCTCCCGTCTTTATTAGTTCCTTCTGCAGTAGTGTGGTAATCAGAAATCCAGAAATCACCAGGAAGATCCCTACGCCGTAACGGGCGTAGTCGTTCACCCACCACATTTTTTGCATGGTCGGAAGCGGAAATCCAACGCTGTACGAAAAATGAGCCATACAGACGAGGGCAATCGACAATGCTCGAATTCCATCCAGCGAAGCAATACGGGATTTCATCTAACCCACATTTATTTCAGGACGGCTTTAGCAGATTTGAACATTGCATCGGCCATCACAAGATGAACACTGCCGCGCTCTTTTGGAACTGGTTATGGTTGCCTTATCACCGATTTGCGTTACCCCTGCAATTTGTCACGGGCGCGGGTTGCCAACGCAATGGCTGTCCTGCATCATTGCCCGACCATCACCGTTAGAGAAAGAAAAGTCATCCACTTCGACTTTTACCTACACTTCCTCATGGTAAAAGCGTGGATGACTCTCTCCAAGTTACTATCGGTTACTGGGAGTTTCACGAGGTAGCGCTCGTTACGGAATTAAAACCGTCAGCTCAGGAGCACTAAGAACACCAAGCCTTCGTTTGCGGGATCTCCTTAGTGTCTCTTCGTGTCTTTCGTGGTTCAAGATTTTGTAAAGCCTTCGCCAAAAATTCCTCGTATTCAAAAGTCTTCGGACTATCGTTTCCCAACAGAGGTAGCGCCAACCGCCGTCAATGCGCTTTGAGTCGCCTGCAGCAAAGCTTCTGGGCCGACAGGGCGGCCGGTTGCATGCTCCATCCAGAGATCGGGAGTGACATCGCCCATTTTCGTCATGCGCTCAAACTCCGGTCCAATCGATCCCGTCTTCTTCATCTGCTCTTCGATCTGGAACGCAATCAAGTGACCGATGGGATAGTCAGGCAAGTAGAGAAACGAATCGATCATGTGCGAATAAATTCCCAGCAGCACGACATCTTTCTGATGAAAGAACGGAGCGTAGTAATGGTTCCAGATGTCTTTCGCGATTTGCACGGTTGCGTCATTCAGCTCTTTCGCCGTAGCCGTGGGATGAGCGTACATCCAGTGCCAGACCGCCATATCGACTAAAGCGACGCCTGCAATTTCGTATGTGCCCCAGAAATCGTTCAGCGTCTTTTCCGCCTGGCTCCTGGCGTCCGGGGCCGGCAGTCCAAGCAGCTCGAGGTCGTGGCCCTGGAACACGAACGCCAGCGCCTCGGTGAAAGCCGTGTTGGGAACGCCTTTCAGCAGGGTGTGGTCAATGTCGTTAAGAGAGAACGTTTGTTCGACATTGTGTCCCATTTCGTGGACGGCAATGTTGAAGGCTTTGTAGTTCATGCCTTCTTTTTCCACGCGGGTTCGCAGATGCGCTTTTTCCGCCCGCATCTCCGCGCCCATGGCGTGCCCGGAGCCTCGCGCCGGATCGACAATGATGTTGCCGGCAACGTATTGTGCGCGCTCGGGCGCAAATCCCAGCTTCATCAGCAGGTTAGGAATGTCCTGCTGGTAAGCCGCGGCGGTCGGATATTTCTTGGCCACCATCTCATCCAGTTGCGCCTCGGTGTACTGGCTGCCGGGACGGAAGCCGCTATACCAGACATCAAATGGCTCCAGCGGCCGCTTGAGGCGAGTCTCAATCAGCTTCGCCACTTCAGGAACCAGCGGCGACTTTAAAACCTGCTCCAGCATCGCCCGCACCCGAGCTTCAGGTATCTCGCGATCTTCGTCAAAGCGCCGCGCGATGAGCGTGGGCTCGGTCGGCGAGTAGGCATCAGCCTTCTTCGAAGCTAAAAATGTTTTCTGCAGCATGGCGTAACGCGTGTCCGGTTCGCGCTCGTCGCTGAGTTTGGCGGGCGGGCTGGAGGCTCCGTCCGAGTCATGCACCGTGGCCGGGCTCACCTTATTGCTGAGCGGATTCCAATCGAGTGCGGGATTATTGACCACCGCTTGCGGAATGGTTTGCGTGACGATGCGCTCCATCACCTTCTGAATCATGCGCTGTTTGGCCACGCCGCTCGATGAGTCCGCGTAGTCAGCCTTGATTTCGTCGCGCAGGTTCCAGTGGCTGAGCAATCGCATTTTCGGCGGAAACAGGCGCTGTCCCTGGGCATCGAGCAGGTGGTGCATCCAGATGTTGTATTCCGCGATGTACTGTCCGGACTGTGCCTCCGCCTGCGCAATGCCGAGGTTCACGTCTGCGGGGATTCGTTTGGAAAACCCCTCTGCCAGTCGCGCCTCCGCCCACTGGCGGCGGGACCATGAAGGCCCTTCCTGCAAACGCTGGTCAAGCGTGGTTAAAGGAAAATTCAGCAGCACCACGAAAGCAAGTTTGTTCTGAAAGAAATCGTCAACCACATGCGCGGAGGGATCATAACCGCCAAAGATTTCGTCAAACGGAAGCACCGGCCCTAGATCGAGATCGGACTGCTGGCGGAATTCCCGGTTGATCTCGTGCATATGTCCACCCAATTGCTCCAGCAGATGCTCAAGGCGGTTGAACATCGTGTCGAGCGTAGCCTGATCGCCGGCGAAATGAATGCTTACAAAATTCTCGAAAGTCTTGGCATCGCCGTCTTCTGAGCGCCAGAACTCGGACACCTGCCGCAACCCCCGCTCTATCCGCTCGCGCTGCGAATCGCCATACTTGGCCGCCAGTTCCCTCACCATCTTCGCTGACGATTCCTTTGCCCACGGGGGCGAGATAGCGGGAGCGGAGCTGGCGGAACTCGGCATCGGAGTCTCCTGAGAACTTAGCGGTGATGCAAGAACGAAGAATGCAAATAGCAACACTGCGAATATTGTGGGACGACATTGCATGGCTGCAATCCTGAAAGTTGGTTTCATCGCGACTCTCGAGATTTGTTTACGAGCGCGGAGCCGGGGGGAGGATACGGCAGCGAGTTGCTGATCTCGGAAATGTCAGCCGCGGCGTGATCGGGAAACGGCAGGCGGTTGCTCTCTCGCCATTTTTGCACCTGCTGCGCGGCGTTCGCCGCCTTTTCCTTGTCGATTCCTGGCTCTCTGCCCACACTCAAAGCCGGTGGCAAGCCAAAGCCGGTTCCCGCTCCGGCCACCAGGTC
Source organism: Terriglobia bacterium (assembly GCA_963733545.1). Classification (GTDB taxonomy): domain Bacteria; phylum Acidobacteriota; class Terriglobia; order Terriglobales; family Acidobacteriaceae; genus JAIQFF01. Next base: position 366,781 of record CAVTDQ010000005.1, on the reverse strand, counting down.
CATAATTCTCAACAGAAGGTCTTCCCGAATCGCGAGAAACTCATTCCAGTCCCGCGTGAGAATGTAACTGAATATTTCCAGACTGATGGTATTGCTGTCGAAGGCGATCAGCCGCACCCGGGCGCCATCGGTTTCCACCTTGGGATGTTGGTACAGCAACCGGCGAATCTCCGCCAGAACATAACGCAACTGGTCCGACGACGTTTCATAACGCAATCCCAGCGTGCAGGTAAACAGAATTTTGTCGCGGCCGCTGAAGTTCTCCACGTTCATCGTGGCCAGTGCGCCGTTGGGAATATAGAGTTCAGTTCTCTCCGGGGTGCGGATGCGGGTAGAGCGCAGGCTGATGTCCTCGACCGTTCCCACCCGGTCGCCGAAGCGGCAGGTGTCTCCAATTCGGATCACCTCGTCGCCCAGAATCGAAACTCCTCCGAAAAGATTCTCCAGAGTTTTCTGCGCCGCGAAGGCAATGGCGATACCGCCGATTCCCAGTCCCGCCAGCGGTGCGCTCAGATTGAACCCGAGCGTGCCCATGACCAGAAACAGGGCCAGCACGATGATCGCTACTTTGAGCACGCGCTCGCCCAGTATCATCAGCGACCCCGTGCCCCGGCGTCCGGCCAGCACTGCCCGTTGCCTGACGTTCTTCAGGACTTCGCGCAGGATTCGCCACAGCAGCCAGTTGAACGCGATCACCGCCACCACTCCTTCGATCTGCTGGTAACGGTGTCGCTGCAGGATGGGGATACGCAGGTAGGAAACCAGAACCCCGTGGGCGAGCGTAGCCAGCAGCAACCATAGCGGCCGCACGAAAGAATCCCAGGCGGACGCTATCGCGTGCTTGCGATAACGTGCCCAGAAATACCAGGGCAACCGAAGAACCTGGACCGCCAGCCATCCCAGAGCCGCGGCCACGGGAATCGCGATCAACATGGCCAGCCACTGCCACAGGACCAAGCCTAAAAATTGATTGCTCACCAGCACATGCGGCAGATGAGTTTCTACCTGGTGCACCGCCGACTGGTCGTAAAGCTCGGGAAGCCGCGCCAGGGTGTCGGATGAGATCAGCCAGATGCGCCCGGTTCCGCTGTCGGAAACCCGCGCCAGCACCAGATCAACCGCGACGTCTCCCGCCACCAGGCTACCCACCCGTTGCTTGTCCAGCGGCATGCCTTCCTGCGGCGTGCCCTCCGGCTGATTGCTGATTCGCCGCAAGTCGCCGGAGAATGAACGATCGATGACCACCTTCAGTTTGGCGGCGACATCTTCTCCCTGAGTCAGCCTCCGCGCCGGAGACATCTGCAGGTACTGCGCTGCAGTCGAATAATTTTTTGCCTCCGCCGCCTGCAAGAATCCGTACAACGTGCCGCTCGGCGTATCCCGCCCCAGAGGATCCGCCGCGGATGCGTTGCCGCTTCCATTTCCGCTCTTGCCCGGTTGCCCCGGCAAAAGTTGATAAGCCAGCGCCGGAAAAACGGCGAGCAGGCAGACCACCAGCCACAGCGTGCGTTTAAAAAACATGAGTTTTCTCAACTGGGATTGTAATGTAGCCGCCAGCGCCCCGCTCGTGCAGCAGCGCCCCAAACGCCCCCGGAGCGAACGATCGGCCAACTTGGAAGCTAGCTCTTCCGCGGCCGGTAGATGTCGGTGCTGGTACCGAAGAAAACCTCAGCCGCTTCCATCACCGTCTCCGAAAGCGTCGGATGCGGATGAATCGTCATCGCGACGTCTTTGGCCAGAGCGGCCATCTCCACCGCCAGCACGCCCTCGGCAATAAGCTCTCCCGCCCCCGCGCCCACAATCCCCACCCCCAGCACGCGCTCGGTCTTCGGATCGAGGATGAGCTTGGTCATGCCTTCCGTGCGATCCAGGGTCGTGGCGCGCCCCGAAGCCGCCCAGGGAAATTTCGCTACCGTAATTTCGCGATTTTCTTTCTGCGCCTGCGTCTCCGTCAACCCGCACCATGCGATCTCAGGATCGGTGAAGACCACCGCCGGAATAGCCGCAGGTTCGAAAGCGACTTTGTGGCCGGCAATAGCCTCCACCGCGGTGCGCCCCTCATGCGAAGCCTTGTGCGCCAGCATCGGTTCCCCGACGACATCTCCAATGGCGTAAATCAACGGATCGCTGGTTTGCAACTGCTTGTTGACTTGAATGAATCCGCGCGCGCCCACTTGAACCTGAGTCTTTTCCAGACCTGTAATCTCTGAATTCGGCTTCCGTCCGACCGATACCAAGACTTTGTCAAAAACCTGCTCACGCTCCTTGACCTCGGCTCCCTCGAAAGTCACCCGAATCCCGTTCGCCTCCTCTTTAACCGCGGCAACCGTGGTGTTCAGCAGTATCGAAGCGAAATTTTTTTCCAGCCGCTTGTGCAGAGGCAGAACCAGATCGCGATCGGCTCCCGGCAACAATCCCCCAAGCATCTCCACCACCGACACCTTCGAACCCAGCGCTGCGTACACCGTTCCCAACTCCAGTCCGATATAACCGCCACCCACCACCAGCAACGTTCCCGGCACTTCGCTCAAGTCGAGCGCGGAGGTCGAATCCATCACCCGTGGCGTATCCAGCTTAAGGCTGGGAACAATCGCCGGACGCGAACCAGTCGCAAGGATGATGCGGTCGAAGCTCAACGTCTGCTCGCCGCCGCCCGATTTCGATACTCGCAGCGTGTTTGAATTCTCAAACGCCGCGCGTCCCTGCACGTACTCCACCTTGCGCTGCTTCGAAAGCAGCCCCAGGCCGCCAGTAAGCTTTTTGACGACACCCTCTTTCCAGGAACGCAGGCGCGGCAGATCGATCCTGGGATCGGCGTACTCGATGCCCCAGTTTTTTGCGTGGCGCGATTCGTCAATCAGCTTAGCCACGTGCAGCAGGGCTTTCGAAGGAATGCATCCGCGGTAGAGACAAACTCCGCCAGGATTCGCTTCCGGATCGATCAGCGTTACTTTGAGTCCGAGGTCAGCCGCCAGAAATGCCGCGGCATAGCCGCCCGGGCCGCCCCCCACAACTGCGATATGCAAATTTGAGGTTTCAGTCATTCAGTCAGAAAGAGGAGGACCAAATCGAAGAAGAATTTCCTGTGGTCTTCCTTCGTGAACCTTCGTATCCTTCGTGGTAAAAGTTTTTGGAAGTCTAACCCTGCACCGAAAGTAGGAACGGCTGCTCAAACGCTTCCGCAATCCAGCGCAGGAACCGTGCCGCATCGGCGCCGTCGATCAATCGATGATCATAGGAAAGCGAAAGCGGTAAAACTTGCCGCGGCTCAAATTTTCCATTCATCCACACCGGCTCGATGCTGGAGCGCGACAGTCCCAGAATCGCAACTTCAGGAAAATTCACGATTGGCGAAAATCCGGTGCCCCCGACGCCTCCCAGATTCGTAATCGTAAATGTCCCGCCTTCCATTTCTTCGGGCGTGAGTTTTTTGTCGCGAGCTTTCTGCGACAGCTGAGTCAAACCCACAGCCAGATCGACAATGTTTTTCTTGTCCACATCCTTGAGCACCGGCACCAACAGGCCGCGTTCCGTGTCCACCGCAACCCCGATATTGATGTACTGCTTGTAGACGATCTCTTCTTTAACGATGTCGATGCTGGCGTTGAACTGGGGAAAAACTTTGAGCGCGGAGGCACACACCTTCAATGCAATCGCAGTCACCGTCATCTTGCCGCCGGCTTCCTGCGCCTTGGGTGCGAAACGCGCGCGCAGCTGTTCAAGTTCCGTGATGTCGGCTTTATCCTGCTGGGTGACGTGCGGAATCGTAGTCCAGGCCTCCCACAAATGTTGCGCAGTCTTGCGCCGCACTCCGCGCATCGAAACGCGCTCGACTTTTCCAAACCGGGTGAAATCGGGAAGCTGCGGTTGCGCGAATTGTCGTCCCTGTGTGGCTGGCGACGCAGCAGCCGAGGTCAGCAACGACTTGGCATGCGCCTTCACGTCATCTTCACTGATGCGTCCACCGGGACCGCCGCCCTTGACCTCATGAATGTCTACGCCAACTTCACGAGCCAGCCTGCGCACATGGGGCGCCGCAGGAGCAGGAGCCCGGTGCTCGGTTCCCGCAACTTTGCCCAATTGCTCGGGCATGGCAAAAGTTTTTGGCGCATGCGACGCAGGCTGGTCGGGCGGGAAAACTTGCGCCGCCGTTTTTCCTTCCGCCTGCATGGCCGCCTGCATCGACACCCGGGCCTCGTGCTGCTCGGAAAGATGTTCGACCGGCACGTGCTTTACTTTCTCCGGCTGGGCCGCCGCTCCGCCCTCCAGCGTGAAAATCAACTGGCCAACCTTGATCTTCTGTCCTTCCTTGACCTGGATCTCTTTCACCGTTCCCGTCACCGACGATGGGACTTCCACCACCGCCTTGTCCGTCTCCAATTCCATGACCGGCTGGCCTTCGGAAACTTTCCCTCCCGGAGAAATCATCAACCTGACCAGATCACCCTGTTCAATGTTTTCTCCCAGCTCAGGCAGGCGAAACTCAGACGGGCCGGACGAAGTGGCGGAGCTCGAAGCCGTGACCGGTGCGGATGAACTCTGGGTAGCAGCCGCTGCTGCAGCTTTCGCCGCCGTCGCCGGTTTCTCCGCAACCGCCGGCGCAGGTTTCGGCGCAGAGGGTTTCGCCGCTGCAGCTGGAGCTTTCCCGCTCGCAGCTTTGTCGGCCGGAGCTTTGGCGCCCGCAGCCGTGGCACTTGCAGCCTGGGGACTCACAGCTTTGGCCCCGGTTCCATTTTCTACAGTGAAAATTACCTGGCCGACTTTTACTTTCTGGCCTTCCTTGACTCGAATTTCTTTGACCGTACCCGCAACCGACGAAGGAACCTCGACCACCGCCTTATCGGTTTCCAACTCCATAACCGGCTGGCCTTCGCTGACCACCTCCCCCAGAGAAACCATCAGCCGTACCAAATCACCCTGGTCTATATTTTCCCCGAGTTCCGGAAGCGTAAATTCAGTCACTGAAAATCTCCAAGGGTCCAAGTAGCCGCAACTTTAATGTCGCCGCCTTTAATGTTTAATGTGGGCGCGAGCGCCTTCGCTCGTGCGCCAGCGCCACCAACCCAGCCAAGTCGCGAGCGCCACATTCTTCGTAGCGCCGGCGTCCCGCCGGCTGTCCCGAGGGCATCCTGCCCTCGGCCACTCTGCGCCTCTATTACGTATTCGCCGGATTCGCTTTCTCCGGATTAATCCCCAACTCTTTAACCGCCTTCTGCAGCACTTCAAGTTTGATCTGCTTATCGCGCACCAGCGCGGTCAGTGTCGCCAGCACAATATGCTTGGCGTCAACCTCGAAGAAATCACGCAAAGCCACCCGGCTCTCGCTGCGCCCGAAACCGTCCGTACCCAAAGCCACCAGCGGCCGCGGCATCCACTGCGCAATTGATTCAGGCAGCACCTTCATATAATCGGAGGCCGCCACCAAAACTCCCGGTGCCTCTTTCAGCGCCTGCGTGACAAACGGCACCCTTGGTGTCGCCCCGGGATGCAGCATGTTCCAACGATCACAATCGTTGCCGTCCCGATAAAGTTGCTTGTAGCTGGTTACGCTCCATACATCCGCTGCGACGCCATATTTTTCTTCCAGAATTTGCTGCGCCTTCAGCACCTCGTACATGATCGAGCCGCTTCCGAATAACTGCGCCCGCAACTTGGAATCCTTCCTGGTCGAGGCGCGAAAGCGATACAGCCCTTTCAGGATGCCGTCCTTTACATCTTTTCCTTCCGGCATTGCCGGCATCGGCAAGGGTTCGTTGCCCACCGTCAAATAATAAAAGATGGATTCCTGGTCCACGTACATGCGCTTGATGCCGTCCTGAATAATGACGCCGATCTCGTAGGCGAACGCCGGATCATAAGCCAGAAGATTCGGTACCGGCAGTGCCAGCACATGACTGTGACCATCCTGATGCTGCAGGCCCTCGCCCGCCAGCGTGGTTCGCCCAGCGGTGCCGCCGATCAGGAAGCCGCGTGTCCGTAAATCGGCAGCCGCCCATATCAGGTCGCCGATTCGCTGGAATCCGAACATCGAGTAATAAATAAAAAACGGGATGGTATTGATGCCGTGATTGGCGTACGCCGTCCCGGCTGCGATAAACGAGCAAATCGATCCCGCCTCGGTGATGCCCTCTTCCAGAATCTGGCCGTCTTTCGCTTCCTTGTAATAAAGAAGCGTATCCATATCCACCGGCTCGTAGAGCTGGCCCACGCTCGAATAAATTCCGACCTGGCGGAAGAGCGCTTCCATGCCGAAGGTGCGAGCTTCATCCGGAATAATGGGAACGATGAGCTTGCCGATTTCGGGATCGCGCAACAGTTTCGAGAGCAGTCGCACGAAAACCATGGTGGTCGAAACTTCACGGCCGTCCGTGCCTTTGTAAAATTCCTCGAAGTGCGTGTCCGCCACTGGGGCTATCGGCTGCGACCGCACCTTGCGCTCCGGCAGGTATCCGCCCAGATGTTTGCGGCGTTCCTGCATATAGCGAATCTCGGGACTGTCTTCCGCCGGACGGTAGAAAGGAGCGTCCTGCAATTCTTCATCGGGAATAGGAATTCCGAAGCGCGAACGGAAAATTCGCAACTCGTCTTCGTTCAGCTTCTTCTGCTGGTGAGTAATGTTCTTGCCTTCACCCGCCTCGCCCAACCCGTAGCCTTTAATGGTCTTGGCCAGAATGACGGTCGGCGCTCCCTCATGCTCAGTGGCAGCCTTGAACGCGGCATGCACCTTGATGGGATCGTGCCCGCCCAGCCGCATGCGTGAAAGCTGTTCGTCGGAAAGGTGTTCCACCATCTTCAACAGTCGCGGATCGCTGCCGAAAAGGTTGTGGCGGAAGTAAGCGCCGCTCTCGACAAAATATTTCTGGTACTGGCCGTCGGTGATTTCTCCCATGCGCCTGACCAGAATTCCATCGCGGTCATTGCTGATCAGGCTGTCCCAATCGCTGCCCCAGAGCACCTTGATAACGTTCCAGCCGGCGCCGCGGAAAATCGCTTCCAGTTCCTGAATGATTTTGCCGTTGCCGCGGACCGGCCCATCCAGTCGCTGCAAATTGCAGTTGACCACAAAAATCAGATTGTCCAGCCGCTCGCGCGAAGCCAGCGTGATCGAGCCCAGGGATTCCGGCTCGTCCATCTCGCCGTCGCCCATAAACGCCCACACTCTGCCGCCCGTCGATTGCTTCAATCCTCGATTTTCCAGATAGCGAATGAACCGCGCCTGGTAGATAGCCTGAATCGGCCCCAGTCCCATCGAAACAGTTGGAAACTCCCAGAACTCAGGCATCAGCCAGGGATGCGGATATGAACAAAGCCCGCCGCCTTCTTTCAGTTCGCGGCGGAAGTTCTGCAGCTTTTCTTTGGGAATTCGGCCTTCCAGATAAGCCCGGGCGTACATGCCGGGCGCGGCGTGGCCTTGAAAGTAAACCAGGTCGCGATCGCCCGATTCGGTTCGGGCTTGCAGGAAATGATTGAAGGCAACTTCGTACAGCGTGGCAGCGGAGGCGAAAGTCGAAATATGCCCGCCGATCCCGCTCTCGATCTTGTTGGCCCGCACCACCATCGCCAGCGCGTTCCATCGGACCAGGCTCTTGATGCGGCGTTCCATCTCCTGGCTCCCGGGAAACGGTGGCTGCTGCCGCGACGCGATGGTGTTCTGATAAGGAGTAGTCGCGGTAAATGGAAGGTTTACCCCGGCCGCGCGACGGGCATGCAGCGAAAGTTGCTGCAGCAACCGGCCGGCGCGCTCCGGGCCGCCCTGCGATAAGACATAGTCGAGCGAATCCAGCCACTCCCGAGTCTCAAGAACTTCCACACCGTTGGTTTGGATCTCAGCCACGTCTGGTTTTCTCCGTCAATGAATGCCGAACGATGAATGCCGAACCCTCCATGATAGACAATTGTGCGGAATTTTGCTGAACGGCAGCCTTCGTCACCGAATGAAACCGGCCTCTATGAAGCGGGGGGCCAAGTTGAGGGGACTTTAGAGGACTATAATGGGGTTTCGCTTCGCTCTGAATTATTAAACTTAGCAACAACGCAGATCCGAAACCTTCCATCTCAAACATCAGCACCCAGGAAATCTGAAGAGGAGAAATTCCGATGGCGAAGAAAACCGTGGGACATAACGGCGGCATCACTGCCCAGCCTCATTTTGATCAACGCGCCCGTGAAATTCAGAAGTATGGCACCGTGAATCACGCCCTGCCGCTCGAACTTGAAGAGCCGGTCCGGCTGGAAATGACCGAACACCTTAACCAGTTGCTGGCCGACACCATGACCCTGCGCGATCTCTACAAGAAATCGCACTGGCAGGTCGCAGGACCAACTTTTTACCAGCTTCACCTTCTTTTCGACAAACACTACGACGAACAGTTGGAGTTGGTCGATACCATCGCCGAGCGCATTCAACTGCTGGGAGGTGTCAGTCTGGCAATGGCTCCCGACATTGCAGAAACCACCCGGATCGAGCGTCCTCCACGCGGCCGTGAAGAAGTGCCGGTTCAACTTTCACGCTTGCTCGCTGCCCACAAAATCATTATCGGCGAGTGCCGCGAACTGGCCGAACGGGCTGACAAGTTGGGCGATGACGGCACCAACGACCTGGCCGTCAGCGACGTCCTCCGCACCAACGAATTGCAGGTGTGGTTTCTCAGCGAACACCTGGTCAACATGCCCCTGGTAACCGCCGAAGACTAAAAGCGGCTTCGCGCAGAGACGAAGAATCGGCCACGGATTCAACGGATTCGTCACGGATAAAACAAAAAAGCGTTTATCCGTGATGATCCGTGAAATCCGTGGCTAAGCTTTTTGGTTTTCACCAGCCAGTCGCGCAGAGACTAGAAGAATCAGCCACGGATTCAACAGATTCGTCACGGACAAAACAAAAAAAGGGTTTATCCGTGATGATCCGTGAAAATCCGTGGCTAAGCTTTTTGGTTTTTCACCAGCCATTCGCGCAAAGACTAGAAGAATCAGCCACGGATTCAACAGATTCGTCACGGATAAAACAAAAAAGAAGGTTTATCCGTGATGATCCGTGAAAATCCGTGGCTAAGCTTTTGGTTTTCCCAACCATCCCCGAACACGCTTTCGCGGGAATCGCCGCTATGTAACAATCTTCCCTGGGACAGGAATTATGGACGCACCCGTACAGACTTTCAGCTCAGATTATCTCGACCGGCGCCGATGGGTTGGCGGCGTCATCATCGCCGTGATTCTCGGCGAAGCGATCTGGGGACTGGTCGTCTCAGTCATGAACAACCTAGTGGTGCCATGGCTGGGCGATGTCATGGGCCAGTCTTCAGGACTGCCGACATCGTTCACCCAGCGTCCCTATAACTACCCCGACCTGTTTGTTTCAGTTCTGGAGGCTTGTATCGCGGGGCTGGTAGCGGCCATCCTCAACTACTTCATCCAACGCCCCAGAGCCGCCAGAGCTCCGAGGCAGCTTCGGCAAATGAAGAGCTCCACGCCGCCAACCCTGGTCCCGCCAACCCTGGTCCCGCCAACCCTGGTCCCGCCGAGTCCGGTGCCGCCGCCGCCCGTCGCCACGAGCCGCTCAGCTCGCCCGCCGGACGCTCCCCGGCCCGCGAGCCCCGTTATTCCTCTGTCCGCGGTTCCGAAGCCCGAGCCCGCAGCTCCCGTCGCACCCGCCAATGTGACTCCGCCAGTAGTCACAGCCAGGCCCGTGCCCACCCCTCCTGCGGAACCGGCAGCTCCGGTTGCAGCAACTAAGCCACCGGCAACCCCCATCGTCCAGCCAGCAAAGCCGAAAAAGACAAAAGAGGTTTACTACAATATTGTCGGTGAACCTATGCCCTACGACGATGATTAAAGAGTGATAGGAGTGGCGTGATCAGGAGTCTCGCGATCAGAAGAGTGATCAGCCTCCAAGCCATCAAGGTCATGCGATCAAGATCGCCAGGATGTAGCCGACGCAACCGCCGGAGGCCTTCGCGGTAGCAGATTTTTCCGTCCAGGTACGCTGGCGGGCAGACAAGCCGCTCCGACAAGCCTAAAACCAACCTAACGCGGCAGAGGAGCACCCTCTATCCCTGCGCCGACTTAGGTTGCAGGCAAACTGTCCTCGTCCGCACAGGTACGCATGGCGCGGACAAACCTTTCTGATCCGTTATGCAAGCTCAAGCGATTCGGCACCAGAATTGTGTTCGGAGCCATTCTTCTCGTCTTCAAGGTCGCAATCCGCTCCCTCGACTAACCCACCCGGAATATAAATAAGAGGAAAGAAGAAAACCAAGGCTGGAGGCGCGGGTCGGAATCGAACCGACGTATAAAGGTTTTGCAGACCTCTCCCTTACCACTTGGGTACCGCGCCCTGATGCCTAACTTAGCGCCATCGCAAGGAATTGTCCACCTGACCCACGCCCGGCGGCGGGACTCCAATCCAAAAAAATCTGGAGCGGGAGACGGGGGTCGAACCCGCGACATCGACCTTGGCAAGGTCGCGCTCTACCACTGAGCTACTCCCGCTGGCGAGTTTGATTATAAACAGGTGCGGGGGATTGCAGCAATGTGAACGGCACGCCCACATTTTTAACCTTGCATGGACTGGGCGGTGATGCGGTTGCGGACGTCCCATAGTTCTTTGTAGAAGAGGTGCTCCATGCGCTGATGCAGGACCTCGACCGGGGTTCCCATGGTACCGACGACTCCGCCGCCGATGATGCGCTGAGCCAGTTTGAGGTGATGAAAACGAAAGAGGTGGACGCGTTCGTCAAAATCGAGCAGGCGTTCAGCGACGTCGTGCAAGCCGAAAAACTCCGCATGGCGACGATACAGTTCGTCCACGCTCAAATTAATTTTGTTCAACTGGGATTGAAAGGCTTCTCCCAGCCGCGGACCGATATGAAGCAATCCCAGAAAACCGGGAGAGTCGAGGCCGCTGCCGTGTCCTAAACCTGCGCGGATGAGATGGTAGTCGTAGGGAGTAATGGTCTCCAACTCGTGCAGCATGGAGATGGGATACTCCAGCATATGGTTGCCGCGGCGCAGCAGTTGCGCGGAGTTGAAAAAGTCTCCGTCCGCGATCAGGCCACGGGCGCGTTCAAGTTCCCAGGCAACACCCTTCAGCAACAGCTCCGAGGCCTGGTGCACGACCTGAAAAGTCATCTCGTCGGGATGAAGGAAGTCCTCCGGACGTTTTTGCAGCAAGAGCAACTCGTCGGTGCGCAGGTAGCGCTCGTAGTCCGATGCGCCCTTGCCAGGGAGAATAGGTTTTCGAAGGTCATGCATAGCGGATTCAAACTCGGTTTAACCACGAGGACAGCAAAGATCACAACGCAACGTCCACCGCTACGACGGATGGGCGCTCCACTGCGGATCATTTTCCGGTGCGACAATCTCGCCGTCGCGCATGTGAATGATGCGATCGCCGTAGGCGGCCGCTTCCGGGTTATGAGTGATCATGAGCACGGTCTGGCCGAGTTCGCGGTTGGAATGCCGGAGCATGGCGAGAACGATCTCCGAGTTTTTGGAATCCAGGTTGCCAGTGGGCTCGTCAGCCAGCACAATGGCGGGTTTGTTGATCAAGGCGCGGGCCAGCGCCACCCGCTGCTGCTCGCCGCCCGAGAGTTCGGAAGGGCGATGCCGCAGACGCTTGTCCAGCCCTAACAGGCCAACAATTTTAGTAAAGTAGCCGGCGTCGCGGCTCCCGTTGGTGCCGGCGATATCCAGGGCAATGTCGATATTGGATTGCGCATCCAGGGTGGGCAACAGATTGAATTTCTGGAAGACAAAGCCAATCTTCCGCTTGCGCAGCCGGGTACGTTCGGCGTCAGAGAGCTGGGCAAAATCATCGCCATCGATGACCACGTGACCAGAGTCGGCGCGGGTCAGTCCTCCCAATAAATAAAAGAGCGTCGACTTGCCGCTGCCCGACGGGCCCACGACACTGACAAACTCTCCCTTTTGCACATTGAAGGAAATACCGCGGAGGGCGGGAACGTCAATTTTGCCCACGCGATAGGTCTTGCGCAACTCCACGGCTTCGATGAAGGCAGGCATCCAGCCTATCGATATTACACGAAGGCCAAGTTGCGCGGCGCGATCCGGATGGCTTCGAACTGCAACCCGAAGAGAAACTCAAAAAGCAGTACGCTGGGCTGCAGCGAGTGCGAAGGCTTCAGGCAACTCCGGCACGGCTGGAGGTCTGCGCCTGGGATTGCGCGGACTTGGGACCGCGCCGGCGAACCAGCAACATGCGGATACGCTCGAGCAGTTCCGCCGGAGCATACATACCCTTGGGCAGGAAGACGTCGGCGCGAGTATCGCGTTCGAAGATTTTCGCCTTGCCGGAGAGCAGAATTGCCGGAGTCTGCGGAGAGCGGGTCTTGATGGCGTCGATCAATTTATTGCCATCGACGCCGGGCATGGCCAGATCGGTAAGCACCAGATCGATGCCGCCGTTTTTGAAAATTTCCAGAGCTTCATCACCTCCCCGGCAGGTGATGACACGATAGCCGCGAGTTTCAAGCATGACCTTGCGGATGGAGAGTGACTGCTCGTTATCGTCGACGCAAAGAATGGTTCGTTTCGGCTTCATTCCGGCTTGGTCCCTGCTTCCGAGATGGCAGCCCGAACGTAAAGCAGGCGCCAGAGGATGAAAACTTTTTTTGTTTGTTGGAGAACCCAGAGCGAGACAAAATCCTAAAGGCAGAACAGGCGGCTGTAAAGTGCCGTCGATGCTAATGGTCGATTCGCCCCATTGAAAAATTTTCGCGCATGTGCATTGCTCGATTTATTAAGGCAAAACGGTTTTGCCGGCTCAGAAAAAAACTTCGCCGCGCAAAACTTGCACAGCATTTCCTCCGACGCGTACGTTAACCACTCTGTCATCCAGGCGGGAGGCGCGGACAAAAATGCGGCTGGGGCGGAGCATTTCGACTCCCTGTTCGATGAGAACACGTTCGTCGGGCTGGGCAACGCCGTGAGCCACCATCCACGCAGTCGCGCAACCGGCGGCGGAGCCGGTGGCCGGATCTTCGCCTCCGTAGAACATCATGCGGGCATGCAAGCGCGCGTGGGGATCGACAGTCTCGCGAGTCACGAAATAAAAAAACATGCCTCCATTCGACTGCCGCAGATATTCGGTGGAGCGTTTCAGGTCCACCTGCAGGCGGCGCATCGATTCCAGTCCGCGAAGCGGAACGATGGTAAAAGGCACGCCGGTTGAGACGGTCTGGATGGGCAACGAAGGGTCGACATCTCCGTCGCGCAGGCTGGTGGCCCGCACCACGGTTTCGCGATCGTGAATCAAGCCGAATTTGGGCTCAACTTGTGTCATCTCTCCGAATACGGGTTGCCCTGATATTTCTTCGAAGCGCACCGGTACTTTGCCGACGTTGAGTTCGAGAGCCACGGCGGGTGCGCCGCTGGCTCCTCGCAGGGCGAATGCGGTACCGAGCGTGGGATGGCCGGCAAAAGGCAATTCTTCCTGGGTGGTGAAGATACGAACCCTCACGCCGCGTTCGCGTTCAGTGGCGGGATCGCGAGGGAGAATGAAAGTGGTCTCGGAGAGATTCATCTCGCGGGCGATGATCTGCATCTCCTGATCGCTTAGTCCGCGTCCGTCGGAAAAGACTGCGAGAGAATTGCCTTCGAAAGGGCGCGAGGTAAAAACGTCGAACTGCACGAAGGGGAAATTGCGTGGCGCCGGGTTCATGAGGATTTTTATTGTAGCTGCGAATCCGGATTTGTATTGAGTTTAGCTGGTAAAAAAGCTGTTGAAAGAGCGGGATTTAATAACAGCTGCAACGAATGTCTTGGGGCGTGAAACCCAGGTTGCCCGCGATTGTTCCCGCGAAGATCCAGCACGAAGCGGCGCGCGAGTAAACAGCGTTGCCCTTACGAACTCTGCAGTTGTTACGCTCCGCGCGAGATCCTTCCCCCGGCTGACGCCGGGCTCAGGATGACGTCAAATTCTGTTGTCATCTATCGAAAACTGCCGAGGGAGCGGGAAGAGCTTTAACGAGCGGGCGCTGGCTGGAGTTTGACTGGATTTCGGGGGCCGCGTATTCTGACAGCAGATGGTGATGCGCTCCACTCCATGCGTTTGTTGTTGTAGACCGATGCCGGAGTGTGGGTAGCGCAGCAAGGTTTTCGACACCCACCCGGCTCAACGGGTGGGTTTCTTTTTGGCCCTCGATTCTTACCCGCTGGAGACGGTTACGGGCAACCGGTTATCAAATTAGCGACTGAGGAGAAAAATCATGAGCACTGACACTGCGACCGCACCGCCGACCAGCATTCCCCGAATCAATGATGTGGCGCCTGACTTCACCGCCGAAACCACGCAAGGCACGATTCACTTTCACGACTGGATCGGCGACGGGTGGGCAATTCTTTTTTCCCACCCCAAAGACTTTACCCCGGTGTGTACCACCGAGCTTGGTTACATGGCCGGACTGCAACCCGAATTCGCCAAGCGCAATACCAAGATTATCGGGCTCAGCGTCGATCCGGTGACCAGCCATGGCAAATGGGCAGCGGACATCGAGGAAACTCAGGGCCACAAGGTCAACTACCCGATGATCGGCGATCCTGAACTCAAGATCGCAAAGCTCTACGGCATGCTCCCGGCCGAGAGCGGCCAAACTTCCGAAGGCCGAACCGCAGCCGACAATGCCACGGTGCGAACCGTGTTCGTAGTGGGTCCGGACAAGAAAATCAAGCTGCAGCTCAGCTATCCGATGAGCACCGGTCGAAACTTCGACGAAGTGTTGCGCGTACTCGATTCAATGCAGCTGACCGCGAAACACAAAGTGGCCACGCCGGTGAACTGGAAACAGGGCGACGATGTGATCATCCTGCCCTCGGTCTCGAATGATGAAGCGCAGCAGAAGTATCCGGGAGGCTGGAAATCCCCCAAGCCGTATTTGCGCATAGTGGCTCAACCTAAATAGCCGCAAAAACCTGTGGAGGACGTGCGTCCTTGCCCGTTCGCACCGGCCGGTGCATGACGGGCGAGGACGCCCGTCCTCCATTTTTTTAGCGCCGCGGAATCGCAAGTCTCAACTTACCGGAGCACACCTTCCCGGCATCCAAGGCTGGGTGAAGAAGTCTGTCCGATCGAAAAACAAATCCTCTACGGCGCCGGTTGGCGCTCAACCCGCATTCCTGTTCGACATGGACGGGACTTTAATCGATAGCGTGTACGAGCACACGTTGGCCTGGCGTGAGGCGTTCGAGAAGAAATCCATAACCGTCCCCATGTGGCTCATACATCGCCGGATCGGGATGAGCGGCGGCCTGCTGGCAGGCGCGCTGCTTCGCGACGGCGGCCGCAGGAGTGACGAGAAGGTCATCGAGCAGCTGGAAAACTTGCAGAGCCAGGCTTTCAAGAAGGGTTGGGCCCAGGTTCGTCCGCTGCCGGGGGCTCGAGAACTTCTGAAGACGCTCTCGCGTCTGCAGGTGCGCTGGGCTATCGCCACCAGCGGAAGCCAGCAAGATGCCAGGAAAGCATTGAAGCTGTTGCGTCTGGGTTCGGATATTTCTCTGGTCACGAAAGATGATGTTCATGCCGCAAAACCAGACCCGGACTTGTTTCTGGCAGCCGCCAAAAAGCTCAACGCCAATCTGGAAGACTGTGTGGTGGTGGGCGACAGCGTCTGGGACCTGCTGGCCGCGCGCCGCGCAAAAGCTCTCGGCATCGGTCTGCTTTCGGGAGGCTTCGGCGAAGAAGAATTGATGGACGCGGGCGCCTATCGCGTATACCAGGACCCCGGAGACATGCTCAACCATCTCGATGAGATCGGAATACGGATCAACTCGTGAGCATGAAGGGGATAGTCACAGAAGCAACTGCCATCACCTTAGTGCCATCTCAGCCGAAGTCGTGAGCACACGAACGCCACGCCTGGAGGATTTATGAGCATCTGGACAATATTGTTCGTAGTTTTGCTGGTGGCATGGATTGGCGGATTCACTGTATTCCACGTTGCCGGTGGCATGATTCACCTATTGCTGGTGTTCGCGGTTATCTCTCTGATCCTGCACTTCGTCATGGGAGCACGGACCGCATAGCTTGCTTCGAGAACCCCGCAGCCGCAAGGTTGCGGGATTCTTTGACGGAAGCTGACACTTAAAACTCTTCACTGTTGAAAAACCATCACGTTTACCCCGGTGGAATACCTTAGTAGTATTCAGTTCTGACCAGAGCCGGTTTCGGCGATGCAGTGATTTTAATTTGTGTTTTTATTAAAACCAGTTCCCGGTTGCTGGTTCCCAGTTCTCAGTTGATGTCGGTGGCAATTAAGACGTCAATCTCCTAGCCAGGCGCCCAAGCCACGCAACGGGTCGATAAAGTCGCAGACGATCTTGGTAGCTCCTACCAGCGGCACAGCCAGAATTAACCCCATTGCTCCCCAAATCCAGGCCCAGAAAAGCAGCGCCAGGGTAATGGCTAGAGGGTTTAACCGCAGGCGTTTGCCCACGATCTTGGGATACAAGACGTTCATGATGAGAAGATGCAGGCCGGATACGGTGAGCAGAATTATGAATACTCCGCTTTTGTTCAAGATCCCTACCCCGGCAGCCAGGGGCGGAAGCAGCGCCAGAAAGATTCCCAGGTATGGGACCAGGCTGGCAAATCCGCTGATCACGCCCAGAAAGTAGAAGTAAGGAATGCCCAGCCGCCAGAACACAAGCATGCTGATCACGGCGGTAATGAGTCCAACCAGAAAATTGCCCGCGATAAAACTACGGATCATGTTGGATATGCGTGCCACGGTGCGGTGGGCAACCATTCGATGTTCCCGGGGAAAAAGGCTTACGGTTGCGGCGTGCGCGTGAGCTTTCCAGGTGAGCATGAAGTAAACGAGGAATGGAACGAAGGTGATGGCCAGAAAAGCTTCGCCCAGGGTCCCGCTGCCTTGCGAAATGAAGCGAGAGAGAGCCGGAGCTTCCTGTACTTCGACTGCGAGCGGCGCCTTACCGTTCCGCGGAGAGGAAATGACCGCGCGGGTACTCTCTTCGATCTGCCTGGTCTGCTCGCGAAGCTCCGCCACGGTGGAGCGAATCTTGCCCGAGTATTTAGGCAACTGGGTAGCGAAATCCACCGCGCGGCCGTAAAAAAAAGAAGTAAGGCCGGCAGCCAATGCCACCAATAGGAGCACCGCCAACAGGGCTCCGGCGACCCGGGGGACGCGGATTCGCTCCAATCCAGCCACGAAGGGTTCAAGAACAAACGCCAGAAGCAGAGACCCCAGAGTGGTGATGAGAACAAGCTTCAGCAAATAGATCAGCCCGATCACGGCGATCACCGCAACCACTATTTGCGCAACTGAGCCGGCTTTGATGGAGGCTTGCAGTACATCAGCGTCCTCCGCGGCGTCGGACGTCTGAACGTCGGAAGCCGGTTGCGCCACGATTTGCTGAGACACGAGATCTGACGGCTGAGGCTCGGTTTCTGGTGGTGAGGGTATCAAGCGGATGCGGCTCCCAAGCGCGAGCCGTATGACGGCAGCGGGGCGCCAGCCGTTGCCTCGGGTAGTGGAACTGCTGGCAAATGCTAAGCGTCAAACCCCGGCCAAAGTCAAAAACCCCGCCCAAGCTGAGCTTGGACGGGGCACGCTTCCGGCTTTTGGTTTGCTTTAGCGGCCGACTTCGAAATCAGCGCGACAACCGCGGTCGACCCAGATTCCGCGACGGTCGTATCCCCAGCTGCTGCCTTCCTGGCAGGCTGAGTCGCTGTTCTGCTTGACCATGCGCACGCCGCCACGAGTGTCGGCCGCACAGTAGTGGCGGTGCATGTCATCGGATGAGCAACTGATCACCTGACCTCCACGATCATGATCACGATCGCGATCCCGATCATGGTCATAGCGGTCGCCCTCACGGTATTCGCCCCGGCCCTCGTCGGTGGCGAATTCGGCGCGGCAGCCGCGGTCCACCCAGATTCCTTGCCGGTCGTAACCCCAAGTGCTGCCCTGCTGACATGCGGACTCGCTGTTCTGCTTCACCATACGTACGCCGCCGCGGGTATCCGCGTTGCAGTAGTGGCGGTGGCCGTCGTCAGAGGAACATGAAACAGTTTCAGCCGAGCTGCGCGAGCTGAAGACAACTAGCGCGAGCGCTACCAGAACGAATTGAACTGTAACCCGTGCGTTAAGCATAAAGCCTCCTGAGATAACAACGATTTCTTACGTGGCCTTCCCGATCTGGAAGTGTATCCAGCGAGGGTAAAAACAATCTCGATCTGGTTCTGTATTCAATTGCTCACTTGCTGGTGCGATTCTCCTTAAAAAGGCGAGAGGCAGGCAGCGTGCCATGCGGGTTACGTGCCTGCCTTGCGGGGAGAAAATAGAGTGGGTATCAAAAGCATGGCGAGAGATTAGTGAGAGAAGAGAAAACGCGCTATCCGGTTTAATGGGTAGATTCGGTTCATTGAGAGTGTAGAGGTTGAGAACCACATATCACGGTCAGGGAAAGAATTGTCTACGCAATCTCCGTGGCCTGCCTACAGGGAAGGCCCGATGGATGCGTCTACAGTCTTCATTAATAATTACTTATTCAGCGTTCATGAGGGCGAGGGCACAGTTCTATGTGTGTTCGTCATTGCTGAATTCCCCAGGCTTAGGCAAAGGAGTCTAGTCGACATGCGAATCGCACAGGTTGCGCCGCTTTACGAGAGCGTTCCTCCCAAGCTTTACGGCGGAACCGAGCGGGTCGTATCTTATCTGACCGAGGAACTGGTGCGTCAGGGACATGAGGTGACGTTATTCGCCAGCGGCGATTCGCTGACTGAGGCGCGGCTGGTGCCGTGTACCAAGGAATCGCTTCGGCTGGCAGCAGATTGCATTGATCCATTGCCGCATCATGTTCTGCTGGTGGAGCGGGTGCTGGCGGAGAAGGAAAATTTCGACCTCATTCACTTTCATATTGACTATCTGCACTATGCGCGCTGCCGGACCGAAGATGTGCCGACTTTGACCACTTTGCATGGGCGGCTGGATATTCCGGATCTGGTGCCGCTTTACCAGAGATTTCGAGACATGCCGGTGGTTTCGATTTCCGATTCGCAACGCGAGCCCTTGCCGTGGCTGAACTGGCAGCAGACTGTTTATCACGGGCTGCCGCTGGAGAATCTTGAGTTTCAGGCGGCGCCGGGAAAGTATCTGGCTTTTCTGGGGCGGACTTCTCCGGAGAAGGGATTGGATGAGGCGATCGCGATTGCCCGGAAGGCGGGCATCAAGTTAAAAATTGCGGCTAAGATTGATCGGGTGGATAAAAGTTATTTCGAGAGCGTGATCAAACCTTTGCTGACGGATCCGGGAATAGAATTCGTGGGTGAGATCGGGCATTCGGAGAAGAGTGAATTTCTGGGCGGGGCGATGGCGCTGCTGTGCCCGATTCGCTGGCCGGAGCCGTTCGGACTGGTCATGAT
Organism: Terriglobia bacterium; assembly: GCA_963733545.1. Taxonomy (GTDB): domain Bacteria; phylum Acidobacteriota; class Terriglobia; order Terriglobales; family Acidobacteriaceae; genus JAIQFF01. Next base: position 347,382 of record CAVTDQ010000005.1, on the reverse strand, counting down.
CGAAGCGATGGCGTGTGGGACACCGGTGATTGCCTATCCTCGAGGCTCAGTTCCGGAGATTGTCGAAGACGGGGTGAGTGGGTTTATCGTGAATAATGTGCAGCAGGCCGCGGAGGCGGCGAAGGCGGTGCCTGCGCTTAGCCGGCAGGGATGCCGCGAATATTTTGAGCGTCGGTTCAGCGCCTCGCGAATGTGCGAAGATTATCTGTCGGTATACAGACGACTGGTGGGCGCGGAGGACGGGCTGGCAGCAGAGTTGACCAGCGACGAGCAGGTGATGAGCGGGGCTCGGATGCTCTCGCGCTATACGAATCCGACGGGGTTGTAATTGGACGAGAGCAGCGTAACCCAGCATTACTACATCGTAACCGAATCATCGCCGGCGGATGATCGTACCCGCGTACTAAAATACGGCGCGACCTTCGCGGTTTTCGACCGCCACGGTGACATTGCCGGCGTCGGCCTTAATGAACAGGGGATGTTCTGCGAAGGCACGCGCTTCCTTTCCAACCTCGAATTGCATCTGGCGCGGGCCCGGCCCCTGCTTTTGAGTTCGACGGTCAAGGCGGACAACTCGCTGTTCGCGGCCGACCTGGCGAATGTCGATATTTTTCTCAACGGCGAGGTCGTGATTCCCCGGGGCACACTGCATGTGCTGCGAACGAAATTTCTGTGGCGCAATGTTTGTTACGAACAGTTCCAGGTGGTCAACTACGGAAGCGATCGGGTAGACATCCCCTTTCGAATCTGTTTCGCGGCCGACTTCGCGGATATTTTCGAAGTGCGCGGAGTAAAACGGGAGCACAAAGGCCAGCGCCTCGAAGATGTGGTGAACGAAGATTCGGTGGTGCTCTCATACCAAGGTCTTGATGGGGTGATCCGGCGTACTCGCCTGGATTGCACACCGATTCCGCGAAGCATTTCCGCTTCAGAAATCCATTTTGACGCTTTGCTCGAACCGCGAGCGCGGGTCACTTTCAATTTATCGATTTCATGCGAGATTTCGCCGAATTCCGACGGACTGCCGCAGTCCTACGAAAGCGCGTGGAGCGCCGCCCAGACTGAGATCGGCGACCTCAGGCGGGTACCCAGCAAGGTCCATTCTTCGAGCGACGAATTCAACCGCTGGATCTCGCGTTCTGAATCCGATGTCGAAATGATGATTGTAGGAAATCCGGAATCGAACTATCCCTACGCCGGCGTCCCCTGGTTCAGCACGGTTTTTGGACGGGACGGCATCATTACGGCCCTGGAGTGTCTGTGGGTAAATCCGGCGATCGCCCATGGTGTTCTGGATTTTCTGGCTTCGACGCAGGCCCGCGAACTCAACCGCACTAACGAGGCTGAGCCGGGAAAAATTCTGCACGAAATGCGCCGAGGCGAGATGGCCGCACTGGGAGAAGTGCCTTTCGCCTGCTATTACGGCACGGTCGACGCCACTCCCCTTTTTGTCATGCTGGCCAGCGCCTATTACGCGCGCAGTGGAGATCTCGAATTCATAAAGAAGATCTGGCCCAACCTCGAGCGGGCACTGCAATGGATCGATACTCTGGGCGACTGCGACGGAGACGGCTTTGTCGAATATTCGCGGCAGTCAAAAGACGGGCTGGTCCAGCAGGGATGGAAGGATTCGAACGATTCAGTCTTCCACGCCGACGGCAATCTGGCGGTGGGTCCGATCGCGCTGTGCGAAGTGCAGGGCTACGTCTACGCCGCCAAGCGAGGCGCGGCCCAACTGGCCTCGCTGTTGGGGAATGCGGAACGGGCGGCCCAACTGGAATCCCAGGCCTCCACCTTGCGGGATCGTTTTGACGCCGCTTTCTGGTGCGACGATATCGGCACTTATGCGATCGCGCTCGACGGAAAAAAGCAGCCTTGCCGCATTCGAAGCTCGAATGCCGGCCACTGCCTCTATACAGGAATCGCCACCGCCGATCATGCCTACCAGGTGGCCCATTCGCTTTTGAGCCGCGAGTCGTATTCCGGATGGGGCATCCGCACGGTGGCGATTGGCGAGGCCCGCTACAACCCGCTTTCCTATCACAACGGCTCGGTGTGGCCGCATGACAATGCGTTGATTGCTTCAGGGCTGGCTCGCTATGGATTTAAAGATATGGCCGGCGAAATTCTGTCAGCTTTCCTTGCAGTCAGCTCGTTCGTCGATTTGAACCGGCTTCCTGAACTTTTTTGCGGCCTGGAACGGCGCACGCGCGAGGGTCCGACGTTGTATCCGGTGGCATGCGCGCCGCAGGCCTGGGCGGCGGGGGCTGTATTCCTGTTGTTGCAGTCGTGCCTGGGACTATCGCTGAATGCTGACAAAAAACAAATTCGCCTGGATGGGCCTTATCTTCCGGAATCGATTCCAGAGATCTGGATCAGAGATTTGAGAGTAGGCAGCGCGGTGGTGGATCTTTTTCTCGAGCGCAGAGCCGATCTGGTTCGGCTGCAGATTCTCGACAAGCGTGGGGAAGTGGAAGTTATTACTACGTAGGCAGAGTTTTTTTGGTGGGTGGAGAACAGCTTTCACTTGTGAAGAGCTGTTCGCAATCGAAGGACTCTCTTTTAGAAAGCCAGTCCGTTCGCATTCTGATTTCCAGAATCCAGATTGACACAGTTGTGCCACTGATAGGGGTCCTTCGACTGCGCGGTTGCTTCGCGAAGCGAAGCAATCACTCCGCTCAGGATGACATGTTGAGTGGGCGGGACGCCGGCGCTACTTCGCGCTTATTAAGCGAAGCAATCGCTCCGCTCAGGCGGTGGGTGGAGAACAGCTCTCATTTGTGAAGAGCTGTTCGCAGTCGAAGGACTTCTTTTAGAAAGCCAGTCCGTTCGCATTCTGATTTCCAAAATCCAGATTGACACAGTTGTGTCACTTATAGGGGTCCTTTGACTGCGCACAGGATGACATGTTGAGTGGGCGGGACGCCGGCGCTACTTCCTGGCGCTTATTAAGCGAAGCAATCGCTCCGCTCAGGATGACATGCCAGGTGGGCGGGGGCCGGCACTACTTCCTGGCTGCAACGCAACGCTGCTCTTTGCTTTGACATCCAAGGCTGTTCGTGGCTAAGCCTGTCAAACTTCCGGTGAGTTCTTCGCAGTGCCCCAGGTTCCCGGCGAAACAGGAAGCGATGTTTCGGGATACTTTGATGGCGCTGAATCGCAGCCGGGTGCCTTATGTGGTGTCCGGGGCTTTTGCGCTTCAGGTCCACACCGGAATCTGGCGAGCCACCAAGGACCTGGATTTATTTCTCACTCCCGAAGACGTCGGCGCGGCGGTGCGCTGTCTCAAGAAAAACGGATTCCGCTGCGAGGTGAAAGACGAGGTTTGGCTGCATAAGGCACACCGCCACGGATTTTTTATCGACCTGATCACCGGCATGAGCAATGCGGTGTTTCGCGTCGACCGTTCGTGGATTGAAAACGCGAAACCGACCATCGTCCTGGATGTACGCGCCCGGGTGCTGGCGGCTGAAGAACTGCTGGTGTCGAAGCTGTTCGTGGTTCGCCGCGAGCGTTTCGATGGTGCCGACATCGCCCACGTCATTTATGGCAGCCAGGGAAAACTTGACTGGAACCGGATTCTATCGCTGGTGAATGAGCATTGGGAAATCCTGCTGTTCGCGCTGGTGCTCTACCGCTACGTCTATCCCGCGTACAGCCATTATGTGCCCAGGTGGGTATGGCAGCGATTGCTGGTCCGCTTCTCCGGCGAATTGACTAACCCTGATCCGGCGGCGGAATTCAGGGGCAGCCTGGTGGATGACAAGATGTTCGCCATCGACGTGGCAGAATGGGGAATGGAAGACATTCTTCTGGCGCGCAGAACTGAAGCCAAAGATGCGACGCGGAATGGCAAGGGCGCGAGTGGCAAGCGCATAACCCCTGGCAGAAAAAAGGACTCTCATGAGAATCGGCGCCACGGCTGACCTGCACTTTTTCGCACCGCGCTTCGCGGCGATCCAGGAGCAGCTCGCCCAGGTGCGGGACCAGGCAGATCTTCTCGTAATTGCCGGTGACATGACGAACTACGGCAAGCCGGAGGAAATGGAACCACTGTTAAATTCACTGGTCCGGCTGCGCATCCCGATTGTGGCCGTGCTGGGAAATCATGATTACGAAAGCGGGTGCCAGGTTGAGTTGATTCGAATGATGACCGAGGCGGGAATCAAGGTGCTGGACGGCACCGCCTATGAGCGGGACGGTGTAGGTTTCGCGGGCACAAAGGGGTTTCTGGGAGGGTTTGGCCGAGGGGCTCTGACTGCGTTCGGAGAGCCCGAAGTAAAGACATTCGTTCAGGCGGCGATCGACGAAGCTTTGAAACTGGAGCGAGCCATGTCGCAGCTCCGCGCTTCAAAACGGGTGGTGGTGCTTCACTATGCTCCGATTGGCGATACGATTCGCGGCGAGGCGCCTGAAATCTTTCCCTATTTAGGGAGTTCGCGGCTGGCCGAGGTCATCGACCGGCATGGCGCCGACATTGTCTTTCATGGCCACGCTCATCATGGGTTTCCGGATGGCAAGACTACCGCAGGAGTACCAGTCCACAATGTCGCTTTGAGTATTCTTCAAAGTCAGGATCCACCGGCGGTGTTTAGAATTTTCGAAGTGTAGTGTTAAGGAGATCCGAAATGAAAATTACCGTGCTGGCTGTTTGCCTGACGTTCGCGTCCGCAGGCATGGCGCAGAGTTCGGCGCCGACGGCTCCGGATAAGTCTTCTCCCCCCATGCAGCAGGATTCGCAGCCGGCCTCGCTGGCGCACTCTTTGAATAAAGGCGAGCAGAAAATCACGGGCTGTATCCGGGCGGACAACGGTAAGTTTTCGCTGGAGAGCAAACAGCACAAGAAAGTCTGGCTTTCGGGGGCGGAGGATTTCGCGCCGCACGCCGGGCACAGCGTGGTGGTGTATGGAAAGTTCGTGAACAATTCCGATTCGCCGAATGGCAGCGCTCCGGCTGCTGAGGGGAAAACTTCCGCCAGAGAAGGAAGCAATTTTGAGGTAACCAAGATGGAAATGGTGTCGGAGAACTGTACGTTGAAGCAGCCCAAGAAAAATTAACCACGAAAACCACTAAGGCCCACGAAGAACGGCAAACAGAATCAAGGTACGCGCCGCACTGTACCGTCTCTTTTCCCTCCAGCTACAGCATGATGCTGATCGAACCCCCGCCGGCACATGCGTAATGTAATGCAGCGTAAATAACGGGCCCGATCGTGGATCCTATCTCCCGGGAGGCAATCTCATGCGTTCGAACATTTTGAAAGCAGTAACGGTTTGTTACCGGCGTTATTGGTCGGCATGGCGTGCTCAAGCCAGCGTGCGGCCCAGACGGCGAATCCGGACACCAATTCCTATAAGGACGGGATCAAGCAGGCACTCCAGCAGGCTGAACTGCAGGACGTCAGCGTGGATGAAAATCAAGACAGAAACACGATCACGCTGGGAGGCAAGGTCCACTCCGAGAACGCGCGGATGCAGGCTGAGCAGGTGGCAAAAACCGCCGCCGGCGGCCGAATCATCGCTAACGAGATCAGCGTTCAGCCCGTGGGCGCCGAATCCGCGTCGAAAGACATCGCATCTGACCTGGATGGCGCCATTGAAAAGAATTACAAAGCCGCCCTGCTGGCAAAGGGCCTGGACAAAGAACACATACGGTTTGACGCCAGAAACGGGGTGCTCACACTGAAGGGCAGGGTAAAAAATCCTTCGTCGCGCAGCGCCGCTGAGGAACTGGCCCAGGCAACTCCGAACGTTCGCCAGGTTTTGAACCAGATCGATGTTAGCCGTTAGATCAAGACCGAGTTTTACAGGCCGGCGGATAGAATCCAGCGATTCCGCCGGCCTTAACAATATCTCCCCGTCCAGACGAAGCTTGGACCGGCCACCCCGCCCGCAAACAGGGCATCCACGCCGTACACTTCCATTCTTTTTACCTTTAAATACAGCAAGACTCAGGATCGCCTACAGAGACCACCCGATAGACCAAAAGGTCCGCCCCGCCTAAGATCTGTAAGCTTTGTGACCAGCCTTGGGGAGATTTAACGTGAGCACTGTTGCGGCACCAGTGGCAAACCTGTTCGAGGCCGGGGTTGCGGCCGGTCCCGGGCTCGTGCAACGGGCAAAATTGGGCGATGAACAGGCTTTTTTGGGGCTGTATGAGATGCATGGCCGGGGCATCCACTCGTGGAGCCTGAAAGCAGCGGACTCTGTGGCCGCTGCGGAAGATCTGACTCGCCTTGTCTTCCTGGAAGCTTTCGCCAACCTGGAGTCGGTGCCGGATGACGGGGCTTTTGCCAGTTCGCTGTACCGAAAAGCGATAAAAAACGTCGTAAACCGCCGTTTGATGAATTCGTCAGCCGAGAATTCGGAGCAGCGGTTATCATCGAACCAGCATCTTAGCCATCACCAATCACCCTCGAGCATATGACAAACCAACGATCTGTAATCGTGAAGCAATTGCCGGCTCTGTTGAAGTTGGGCCAGGTCCAAGATTTTCTCCAAGAGATGACCCCGCTTATCACCGGGGAGCGGCCCTGCATCGTGTTCGATTTCTCGCAGGTGGTGCAGATGGACAGCGCCGGGGTAGATATGCTGTTGCACTGCATGGAACAGGCCATGAAACGGAACGGAGATCTGAAACTGGCTGCCGTCCCACCGTCGTCGGCGGTCATCCTGGAATTGACCCGGGTGGACCGGCTATTCGAGGTATTCGATACCGTATCCGAGGCAGTCGACAGCTTCTATGGCTTCGCGGTACCTTCGGCGCAAATGGCCTGATTTTTGGGGCCAAGGCGAGTTGTAAACATTTGCACTTACCGGGTTAAATTGTTGTTTCCCCCCAAATCGCTTGCCAGGCGGGCGATGACACCTTAAAGTGTGCCTTTCATGGCTGCAACCCATCTCGCTGATTTCTCATCCAACCGCCACTTGAAGGAGTATTGGTGCATGGCAACTTCGCGTAAGCTGCTCATGGGGGCAGCCATTGTTCTCTGTGGGGTAGTGATGAGCGGTTGCCGCGGGCTGGCCACTGAAGCTGCCGGAGGGGGCGGAGCAGCGACGCAACTGACGGTGACGTCGACTGGCCCCGGTTCCGGAACCATAACCAGCAGTCCGGCTGGAATCAATTGCCCCACCACATGCACCGCCAAGTTTGCCGCGGGAACCCAGGTAACACTTACTGCCACTCCGGGAACAAGTTTCGAATTCTCCGGTTGGAGCGGGGCTTGCAGCGGGCCCGGCGCCTGCACGGTTTCAGTGAATTCCGCAACCACGGCGACAGCCAACTTCAGCGGAACCCTGCAATCGATTAATCACGTCATCTTCATGTTGCAGGAAAACCGCGGATTCACTCATTATTTCGGTGCCTTGCGCGAGTATTGGGCGGCCAACGGATTTCCCGATCATCCGGACTTTAAAGGGCTTCCTCAATTCAACACTCCCGCGGAGCCTGCTCCCAGCAATCTTGGATGTGATCCCAACCTGTCTACGGCGACCGACTGCAAGATTGGACCGGCCAGCCCAGCGATCACGTCGTTTCACATGATTTCGCAGTGCATCGAAAATCCCAGTCCTTCGTGGAATGAATCGCATGTTGACTGGAACGCAAGCGATCCGGCGGCCGCAACCCCGACCATGGACGGATGGGTCAAGACCGCGGGTGGGGATGCGAGGTCGGGGACGCCTCTATTCAGCGACATCAGCGGGACGCGGGCGATGGGGTATTACGACGGGACCGACCTGCCTTACTACTATTTCATGGCATCCAGTTTTGCCACTTCGGACATGTGGTTTTCGCCGGCTATATCCCGAACTCAGCCCAACCGGCTGTATATGATGGCCGCGACTTCGGCGGGTCGAGTTTACCCGTTGCCGTCGACCATGACCCAGCTGCCGAACAAGACGATATTTGAGTCGCTGCAAAACAAAAATGTCTCGTGGCGAGTGTACGTAACGGACGATCAGAATATTCCGCTGGGGAATGGGACCGAGCTGGGGATGTTTACTTTCGCCAACTCGCATCTTGACCATTTTGCTCCAGCTTCGCAATTCCTGACTGACCTGAACACCGGGAATCTGCCATCGGTGGTGGAGATCGATCCGGGATTCTCTAAAGCGACGGATGAACATCCGGGCACCGATCCGTCAGTCCCAGCGGGAAGGGTGCAGACGGGAGCGGCATACGTTTCCAGCCTGATCAATGCACTGATGAAGAGTCCTTACTGGAAGGATTCGGTGTTCGTTCTGACCTGGGACGAGGGTGGCGGATTTTACGATTACGTTCCTCCGCAACTGATGCCGAATCCTGACGGCATCAATCCCAGCATGAGTATTGACCTGCTGCCCGGCGACGTTTGCACCAATCCCGGCCAGGGCGGCCCGATCTGCGAGTTGAAATACACCGGGTATCGTGTACCCATGATGGTTATTTCTCCGTACTCGAAGAAGAACTATCTATCGCATGCTCCGACTGATTACACGGCTATCCTGAAGCTGATCGAGAAGCGTTTCAACGTCAGTGCACTTACCGCGCGCGATGCGGCGCAGCTTGACATGGACATGGAGTTCTTCGACTTCTCAGCGCCCTGGTTGACTCCGCCGCCGGATTCCCAGATACCCGTCCAACCCGACACCATGCCCTGCTATATGGACCATCTGCCCTAGTTGGTCACTGAGGAGAGACGGAATTCGGGGATAATGGAGCCATGAGGACTATCTGGTGGGCGTCCCTGGTTCTTTTTTTGTCTTTTCTTGCACCTGCTCGGGCTGCCACCCGCCATTACTACATCTCAGCCGAGGACGTTACCTGGGACTTCGCGCCCAGCGGGCTCAATCTGACCGAGGGGCGGCCGATTCCGGCACCCTGGGCGGCGCAGACCAAGTGGCAGAAGACCCGTTACTTTGAGTACACGGATTCCACCTTCAAGGTGCGCAAGCCGCAGCCGGAATGGCTGGGAATCCTGGGGCCCATCATTCGGGCTGAAGTGGGCGATGAGATCATCGTCGAATTTCTGAACCGCAGCCGCAGCACGCACAGTATTCATCCGCATGGGGTTCGCTACGACAAGGACAGCGAAGGCGCGTATTACGTGCCGGCGGGACGTGGATCGCTGGTTCCAACCAATGGGCGTTTTACCTATCACTGGTTCGCGGATGCGGGCAGCGGTCCGGGGCCGGGGCAGCTCAGTTCAGTGGTGTGGTGGTACCACCCGCACTCGGCCGGACCGATGGAAATCAATGCCGGACTGATGGGGCCGATCATTATTACGGCGAAGGGGAAAGCGAAACCTGATGGTAGTCCGAAAGATGTGGACCGTGAATTCGTAACTTCGTTCCAGATCTTCGACGAACTTCGCGGGAAGGATCCGGGAATGTTTCACGCCATCAACGGGTACGTTTTTGGAAATTTGCCCGGACTGGTGATGAAAAAAGGAGAAAAAGTCCGCTGGCATCTGATGGGCATGGGGAATGAAAAAGACATGCATACTCCACACTGGCACGGGAAGACGGTGATGGACGCATCCCGGCATATGGACGTGGTGGAGCTGCTTCCGGCTTCGACAAACACGGTCGATATGCTGGCTGATAATCCCGGGGTATGGATGTATCACTGCCATGTGGCGGACCACATGGAGGCGGGGATGATGAGCACTTTTACCATTTATGATCCGCCGGCGCGGTCTTGTCCGGTGCGGCTGGAATCGGGGAACTTCTGGAACACGACCGGCAAATATTCGGTAACGGTGAAAAACAGCAGTGGGAAACCGATTAAACAGTTGATGCTGGAATCAGAGCATTTTCTGGCCCCGCAGTATCTGCATCATCCTTTTGACGCGAACTGGCCGGTCGCCGGGCCTATTACCACCGGGGGGGAGCAAACCGTGCAAAAGGATGCTTATATTCAGGGCGGCGAAAAAATTCAGGGGTGGGCGCTGTTTCCGCGAAAGATTCTGTTCGAGGACGGCACTACCTGGGAGCCGAAGCAACATGGCGAGTGCTTCCAGGTATATTGGCGCGAAAAAGAGCATCCTGATTTGATTGTTTTGCCGCCGGCCCAGGGTGACACTTCCCAGGAGGATTAGGGAAAGGGTGAAGCACAAAGGATCTGACGCCGTCGGGAGCGGCCATTCGATTGAAGAGCTGGCGCGATTACACAAGCAGAATCACATCCGTCCCGCTTCACGCGAGATCCTTCCCACGGCTGACGCCGGGCTCAGGACGACGTCAAGGTCTGGCGTCATCAAATTTAGACGGTAACTCTTTAACCACGAAGGAACGGACCGCGGACGAGCAGTACTTTTGAACTCTTCCTACGCCGAACAGAGACGGCCTTCGTGCGGCGGCATTTGTGGCGCTGCAGCACGAGCGAGGGCGCTCGCGCCCACATCATTCCGAAGCTTCCTTTCGAACGGAACGCGAAAGGACCAGCACCGTCGGACACCGAGCCCCGCACGTCTCAAATTAAAAACACTTCAGACAAAGAGTCATTTGCCTTCGGCCATCGCGCCCTGATGTACCTTCGGGCCTTGCACCGCCACTGATGCGTCACTAGAATTTGCGTTAAGTTAACGCAGTTTTCGTGCTCGCTTCGCGGAAGTAAATCAAACAATCTGGGGAGTCGAATTGGCATGAAGAGCCTTTGTGTATACGTGTGTCTGATTGCGGCGTGTGTAACCGCTGCGGTGGCGGACGTCAGTGTAAGCAGTCCAGCGAGCGGAGCCACACTCAGTTCGCCGGTGACTTTCGCCGGGACCGCGAGTACGACAACCTGCTCGAGAGGCGTTGCCTCGATGGGTGTCTACATCGATGACCAGCGGGTCTATGTCGTGAATGGGACAAGTCTTTCGACCAGCCTGAGCCTGACACCAGGGAACCACAAGACGGTGATCCAGGAGTGGGATTATTGCGGCGGGTCAACCTTCAAAATCATGCCGGTCACGATTTCCGCTCAATCCGGGGTTTGGGTGACTTCACCGGTAAACAACAACACAATAGGTTCTCCCGTGAAGTTCACCGCCACCGCCAGTTCATCATGTGCCATGGGCGTGTCGACAATGGGAGTTTACAGCTCCGGCAAACTCATCTACTCATCAAAGGGCAACTCCCTGAATGTGGCGCTGCCATTCACTCCGGGAAATTACAACACAGTAGTTGAAGAGTGGGACTATTGCGGCGGGGCGACCTTTACGCCGGTCACTTTCAATGTGCCGGGATCGGTACTGAGCAACATCCAGGCGAGCGCTGGATGGAAGGGTTGGGGAGAACTGGCCCCGGCCTACGCAATCTGCTCATCGTGCAGCCCGCAGGTTACGTGGGCCATGACTCAGACCGGCGGGGCGAGCAAGTTTGATATCGGCGGCATCGTTCCCTACTCCGATGTTTTGTGGACCAACCCGATCATCGGCCAGGGTTCAACCCAGGGACTTCCCGATAACGATCACACCCTGGTTCCCAACCTTACCCACTTCACCTACGATGCCTGGTTCTACTCCGACAATCTCCCATCGTCTCAAATCCTGGAGTTTGACATCAGTGAGTACTTCGGGGGAAAGAGCTTCATATTCGGTAACCAGTGCCGCATCGCGGATGGGAGCTCGTGGGATATCTGGGACAACGTAAACAACAAATGGGTGGGCAGTGGTGTTCCCTGCAATCCTTTGAATAAAACCTGGAACCACGTCGTCATTCAAGTGCAGAAAACCTGGGACAACAAACTGTTCTACGACTCGATAACTCTGAACGGGTTTACTCAATCGGTTAACCGCTATTACGGGGCGAACTATGCGCCGTCAGGATGGCACGGCATCACGCTGAACTTCCAGCTGGACGGAAACTACAAGCAAGCTCCTTACACCGTCTATCTCGACAAGCTGCAATTCACTTACTGGTAGAAACGAACGCGCGGTCTGAAGAAAAAAGCGGGGCTACCGAAGCTTGGTAGCTTCGCTTTTTTATTCTCAAGCCGCCGGCAAGAAAACTTCCCTTCCCGAAACGGCACGACCTCATTTGAAGCAGTAACCATGCGGTTGTGTGCAACTTTCAGCTTATGGACATTCCCCTTTGTAATCGTGTTTTCTAACCAAGCTGCGGCTACTATCCCTTCAAGTAACACTTTAGGTCGTGCGGTAATTCGGCCTCGCCATGTTGAAGGTAACGCGCCGCTCTCTTTCGTCGATTTTAGCAGTGGTCCTGATGACTGCGGTTGCCGGTTGGGCCGGCAATCTAACCATCGTGCCCACCACCACCTTGTCGGTTCAGACGCGGGAGAATACCAGTGCCGCCGACAGTTTCGGTTCTCAACCAAACGGGAATCTTGGCGGCGCCAACGTCAGCAAGCTCGACGTTCATGCGCTGCTGTACCCGGCCTCGGAAACCAAAGTCTTCGCTCATCTCATGCTGTGGTTCGGCCAGCACGACCACATGGACGTCGGCTACAGTTCAACCGATCCCGAGCAGGTGCGGCGGCAAATCTCGGACATGATCAGCCGCGGCCTCGATGGCGTGGTCATGGTCTGGTACGGACCTCATAACGGAATCGACCGCGCCGCCCAACTGGTGATGCACGAGGCTGAGCTTCATCCCGGATTCACTTTCGCAATCATGCTGGACAACGGGGCGATCCGCTGGAACGCCTGCCACAGTTGCGATTCGCAGGACACCCTGATCGACGATCTGCAATATGTCGAGCAGACTTACTTTCCTTCTCCCGCATACCTGCGAGTGAATGGGAGGCCGGTGGTCACGAATTTCGATATCGATCTCTACTACAAGGTGGACTGGCGCGCGGCTAAAGCCGCCATGGCCAGCGATCCGTTATTTCTTTTTCAGAACGGCAGCGGTTTCAGCCATGAAGTGAGCGACGGAGCTTATTCCTGGGACAGCGCTACCACAGATTACGGAATGAATTATCTGACGAAATTCTACGGCACCGGCATGGGATTGCCGGGCAAACAAACCTGGGGAGCCGCTTACAAGGGATTTAACGACAAGCTGGCTTCCTGGGGACTGAACCGCTTCATGGGACAGCAATGCGGCCAGACCTGGCTCCAGACCTTTTCGAAAATCAACAGCACATTCAACTCGACCAATCAACTGGAAGCCATGCAGCTGGTGACCTGGAATGACTATGAAGAAGGCACGGAGATTGAGTCCGGGATCGACAATTGCGTGACGGTCGCGGCCGCACTCTCGTCCAACTCTCTGCAATGGAAAGTTACCGGCAACGACGAGACTGTCGACCATTACACGGTTTACATCAGCAGCGACGGCCGAAATCTGATGCCGCTCGCGGAAAGAGTAACCAGCTCACACTCGCTTGACATGTGCAGTTACTCGCTGGCGGCCGGAGATTACACATTATTCGTGCAGGCTGTCGGGAAACCGATGTTGACCAACCAGATGTCAGGAGCGGCGCGATACACGCCACATTGCAGCAGTCCGGAGCCGCCGCCGGCATCCACCGCGTCATCATCGCCTTCGTCTCCATCGTCTTCCGCTCCGTCAACTTCGTCTTCGTCGAATGCGCCTCCGTCGTCTTCGTCTCCGTCAACTACGTCCTCATCGAGTTCGTCGGCATCTTCGTCATCATCGACTTCTTCGGCATCAACAACGCCGGCGAAACCGGGGACACCTCCGGCTCCAGCTCCGCCAAAGCCGCTGCCACCCGCGCCACCGGCAGCACCAGCTTTTGCTGTGAGCGCTTCACCATCTTCAGTGACGATCGCGGGCGGACAATTGGGCAGTCCCAACATTTCGATCACCGCCCAATCGGGGCCGTCAGCTTCCATCCGGCTTTCCTGTTCACATCTTCCGGTGGGAATGTCGTGTGCTTTCTCACCATCTGTAATCAGTTCCGGATCAACCTCGACTCTCAAGATTTCAGTTTCCCGCGCAACCAATAATTCGGGACGTCCTCCCCACAAATCTCCGAAGGGCCTGATTTTCGGGTTCGCGTTCGGCTTCATGGGAATCGTGATGCTGGGCACGGTTGAGCGGAAACACATCCTGCGAGGATTGATGCTGGGCAGCCTGGTTGCCGGGGGAATTATGTTGTCATCCTGCGGAGGAATGATCAATCCAGTGCGGCCTGAGGTTGAATCGGCAGTTACAGCCCCGGTGGTTCCGGGCGCTTATACCATCATGGTTAATGCCGACGCCGGAACGGTTCGAACTTCAACCACCGCCAATATTACGATTCGTTGATGCCTGAGCGCTGCGGCAATCGGTTGGGTCGATTTGGATTCTCGATGCGGTCGCCATTGTTCTCCGGCGCTGCGCCGCCCTGCGCAGCCGAGATCGCCTCACCCTGTTGCGAAGATAACTTTTCCAGCAAGTGACGCATGACGTCGCCTGCGACCTCGGTGGTTGTTCGTGCAGGAATAACCGTGATCCCACCCATCAGTTCGCTAAGCGCCAGGTAGGCGGCGCGATTGCTGATTACGAACTCAAGCGGATATTCAGGTTTGCGGGCGCGGGCCTGAACCGGATCGGCATCGAGCAAATAAGAAATATGCGGACGCGGAACAAAATTCGAGAGCAGGTGGATATAGAACCTGGTAATTGCGCCGTGCAGCGGCAGGTTCGCAAGTTCGTCGTAGAGGTAGCGGTCGAAGATGACGACGTCAGACTGGCTTCGCGCCTTTTTCCTGACCACGATGCTGAGCCAAACGGCGTCGAGCGTGTAGAGAAGAAATCGGAAGCCGTTCATGTACCAGGTTTGAACATTCTTGTCGCGGCGATTGACGGGCTTGTCCGGGGTTCCGATGCCGGCGTCTCCTTTCAATAATGCGCTTCGGGAGAACTCACGAAATTGACGGAGCACAGCGATATCGTCCCAAAACTCCAGCAAAGAGACGCGTAGACCGGCATTGGTCAAACGACTATGAAGATTTTTGATTTGCGTGCTTTTGCCGGAACCATCGATGCCAGAAAAACTGACGAGTATGGGATGTCTGTCTCGCGAAGGCTGAACAATTGAGCGGTCAGGCGTGGTCGCGGCAGGCGTGATCCCGGCAGACATGGTCAAGGAGCAGTTTATGCCGGTTGGCGATGGATGCGCATCCTGAACTTTACTGGGCGCCGGGAGGCTTGCTGGGTGTTCCTTTGGAGAGCCCTACAACGATTCCTAACACCACCGCCGCTGCAACCACAGCGCCCACGCTGATCAGGATAGTGCGGGTACGCTTTTGCTTGCCCGGTGCTAAAGCTTCTCCGGCCGGCTTCGAAGCTGCGTAACCGGTTGTCGTCGAACTTTCGGCGGCGGCAGTGCCGACCGGCTTCTGATATTGACCCGGCTGAGGCGGCGCGGAGGGTGGCGGGGTTTGGGGTTGAGCTTCGACCTGGCCTTTGTCTTTGTCTGTGTCTTTGTCTGTGTCTTTATCTTTACCCTGATCCTGGGCTTTAATTTGGTCGTTGTTCAGGTTGGGGGCCTGCGACTGTCCGGGACTGTCGGGCAAGGGGGCAGAGTCTGGTTGAGGCGCAGGCTGGTTTTGGGGAGCAACCTGGGTTTGCTGCGAATTGGAAGGGGGCTGATCCTGGCGCTCCTGCGGTGATCCCGGCTCCTGCGGAAGAGGCAGAGCTTCAGCCGAACCTGAAATCAGCACCGCCAAAATCAGCAAACTGCCAATCAGGCGTGCCACGTGATCCACGAATCTCATGCCACTCTTTTCATAGCTTTCATATTTCGCCTTTTGACAGTACTCGCAGGGCAGGGCGCTGGCGCGCGGGCGTGGGTGCCGGCGGCTCGAGGGTGAAGGTTTCGGCGGCGTGTTCGACAATTTCAACCTTCTTTTTGGTGGTGGCAAACCAGCGGCGAGGCGAGAGCGTCCGGCCGAGAATGGTGGCATCGTCGATGGTCATGGTTACGTTTCGTGAGAGGTTGGCTAGGCGGTTGCCATCGATTACGGCGTGCGCCACATCCAGTCCCCGACCCACGTAAGTGTGAGGCAGCATGGAAGTGTCTTCGATCGCAGTTCCGTAATCGACCATGCAGCGGCGCTCCACGTTACTGCAGCGAGTGACCAGAGCAGAGGCGCGAACCCGTGCGCCACGCCCGATGTAAGCCGGAGCCACGATACGGGCAGATTTGTGAACCCGTGCGCCGTCGTCGATCCAGACCCCGGGCCTGACCTGGCGCCCGGCGGGGCGGATGGAACAGCGGCCCATGAAAGCATCGACTGCCAGTCGCCGAACATCACGCGCATCAGACAAGCGGTTGACGTAACCTTTGGTGAGATAGTTGGCGGTGACAGCGCACGAAGGCGCTTCGAGATACGAGGCGCTTTGCTCTTCGTGATCAGTGTCGAGGACCCATATATCCAACGGTCCGTAGTCGTCACAGACGCGAGTCACGGCCGCGCCTTTATCAGCGTGGAAGTTGATCAACTCCGTGTAGTCAACTTCGGCGTAGGCGCCTAACCTGACAAACACTACCGTGGCAAACCCTTTTTGGGCCTCTTTAACCAAGACCTGGGGAACAAAATTTTGCCCGTCTTTGCTTAAAATCGAGGCTTCGCTGACCACGGAAACAGCATGCAGTCCGGCTAAATGGAGCAGAACGAGTGTTCGTTCGACAATAGACTGTCCCATGACTTCGAGTGAAGCTATGGAACTGGCGAGCGCCTCATTATTGGCCCGCGGAACAGATTGGTCGCCTGATGCGCTCAGAATTGACTGAGCCCCCACAACCAGAATAGCGCTTACCGGCAAGAGTCCCCCTAATGTGAACCTTTTGATGACAGCCCTGACGAATATGTTGGTTGGAGGACCTCAAAATCAGCGCGGGGCGCGCCTTTTACAGCCAACCCTTAGTCACATTTAATACATCCTAGATTCCCGCTTTTGACAAGTTTTATGTCAGATGACCCCCGCATAGCCCAATTCGTTGACATACTTTCCAGCTTGGTGTTCCGGGCGAGAATTTCTGAGAACCAAGCCGAACCAGCGGATCCGACCGCTGTCCAGCCTGATTTGATGCGCGTATCCCAACTGAATCAGATTGACCTCGGGGTATTTTTGAGTCTTGCCGATGCTCATCATGTGACAGTACGAGCCTTGCAGGGGTTGCAGAATTCTGCAGCTTCCCTTTCAGGCTACGATCAATTGCAAGCCTGGTGCCAAACTTCGCTGAGCCGTGAGCGCTCCCGAATTGCGGCTGCGGTAGAGAAGCTTGTACCCGTATGTTCTGCCCTGCAGGCAGCCGGGGCCGAGGTAGCGGTAATCAAGTCGCTTGACCACTGGCCTGACCTGGGGTCGGATCTCGACCTGTACACCAATGGGGACGAGGCGACCGTGATTCGAGTCATGACTGGGGAGTTTAAGGCGATTCGCGAGCCCAGAAGCTGGGGAGACCGCCTGGCTAACAAATGGAATTTCAAATTGCCTGATTTGCCAGAGCTGATCGAAATACACGTGCGCTATCTTGGGCAGACCGGAGAACAAAAAGCATTAGCGAGGCGAGTGCTGGAGCGCAGCGTGAGCAAAACGGTTGCCGGGCAGACATTCCGGGTGCCGGCGCCCGAAGAGCGCATCATCATTTCAACCTTGCAGCGTATGTACCGTCATCTCTATTTCCGGCTATGCGATATGGCGGATTTTGCAAATCTGCTGAAACAAGGCGAGGTAAATTTTTCCGAGCTGGAAAAAGCGGCGACCGTGGGCGGGATTTGGCCGGGTGTGGCAACTTTCTTGCAATTGATTGCCGACTATGTAAATCCTTACGGGTATGGGGTGAAAATTCCGTCTGATGTCCTGGCGGCGATCCCGACCGCCAACCTTCGCGTGCATTTGGGAGGAAAATTTCTGCGCGTCCCCAAGGCGCCTGCTGCAGGTCTTTATGGATCGCAGCTGATCAGTGCGGGCAGAAATGCGGATTTTCGCGCCATGCTGCGATTACCCCTGTTACCGCCACTGGCGGTGTCAGCATTTCTGGCGTATTACATGACCGGGAATGATAAGGGAGTGTGGTAGGCAGTCAGAGGGAGCTTTAAAATCCTTGCAGTAACCGCTCGAGTTCTTCCTGCGGATCACTCACCAGGTGGCGGACCAGGTTGGTTCCATAGCGCGCCAGGGTAGTCACGTTGGTTTCATACCAGCAACATTCATTCATCTGGGGAGACAGCCCGCAGTAGAAGCGGAAACGGGTCCAGGTTTCCGGGGTGGCGAGCATTGCCGCCACCATTCGATGATTGCCATCCAGCAGAGTAAATGTACCGCGCTGGTTGAGGCCGATCAGTAGTATTGCGCCCGCTTCCCATCCCTGCTCCAAGCGCTTGCGCAGCTGCTGGATCTTGAGCAGGAAAGCTTCATCGGCGATGCCTTCGCATTCGCCGGCAGCGATCCGCTCCGAAACTTCGGTGAGCGCGAAATTACCCCGAGCCAATTTCCGCCACTGGGCGCGGGGAAATACCCGTATTCGTTCTAAATCCTGGCGCTCGATCTCCACTTCAAACCACTGGGTGCCGGCGGGCAACTCTCTCCACAACGCGCCGTGGCGGACGAACAGCAGCGCCCGGCGCACCGCATTCTCGACCACATCACTGAGATTCGGCGTCGTCACGACTCGTCCCAGACTTTCGCGGTACTTGTTGAATTCGGGTTTGTGGAAATCCGTCTTCAGAAATTCCGACATCACTTCGTATTCGGAAACACGGCGGATGGTTTTGATTTCGGAGACGAAGTTGCGTTGCATTGCATCCGAACCGGCCAGCAGGTTCAAGACGAAGGGTACGGCTACGATGATCAACAGAACTACCATCATTGCGAGTTGGACCCGGATGACCTGTTCGAGAGAAGAATGAAATTTGTAGATGCTGCCGATAAGAATTACGCTGAAAGCCAGCTGGACCCAGGCCGTGTTGGCGATCTTATGCGACATTTCGTAAGCGATGAATACGATGCTCAGCGAATACACGCTGGTGGTGGCGGCGTAGAGCGCAAGCAGATAAGGCAGATCACCGGCGATCCCGAACTGAGTTCCGAAGAGCATGGTCCAGATCCACGAAGGCGCCAGCCACAGACCGACGGTGATCGAGCCTCCGATGCCAAGCACCAGCAGCAGTGAGGTCGCGAGCACTCCATGGTCGCGGGTGGTCTGGCCGCGAGATCCAGCGGCGATGGGGAACATGCCACTCACCACCGACCAGGACAATACGTAGATCACACGTCCCACCAGGGCCACGGCGGCATACAGGCCGGCCTGCGCGGGAGCGAAAAAGTGCTTCACCAGGACGATGTCGAAGTTATTAATGATGACTGCTCCGACAAAGAATGCGATAGCCTGCAAGCCTTCCCGAAATGCCGCCGAGATGGGCTCAGACTGGTAACCAACCGTCACCCGGGGAGTGGGAACGGCCAGCAGGTAAGCCATCACAATCGCGGCAGCGTTGGCGGCGATGACGCCGGTGGCTCCGTAGCCCAGGCTAACGGCCAGCAATGATCCGCCCAGCCGCACAATTCCTTCGGCGACAACGTTGATCGCCAGAAGACGAAAGTTATAAGCGCCCTGGAGATAACCTCGCCGGCTTCCCAGTGGAACGTAGAAGGCAGCTCCAATAGCCATCAAGGCAACAGGAACGGGATCGGGCAGGTTTAGATAGGTCGCAATGAAATGCCGAAACACCAGCAGAAACAAGCCCGCCAGAATTCCGCAGACCCAGGCGCGGCGGTGAAAGCCGCGATATGCAGTCCTCTTCGCCTGCAGGGTTTCCTGTTGGGCAACGATCTTGGCAGAGACAATCTGAAAGGAAAGCGTAATTGCCGAAATCAGGATGAGGAGGGTGCAGACGGCGCTGACGTGACCGAATCCGCTGGGGCCCAGGAACCGGGCGACTGCAATGTTGTACAAAAAGTTGATTACGGTCACCGAGGCGGAGCCCGCAAGCAACATGAAACTGCCGGAAAGTACTTTGGCCCGGAGCGTTTTCGTTTCAGGATCCGGCGTGGACATCAGACGGTTGATCAAATGGGCTCCGAGCGACTAACGAGGGTGAGGCCCCCTGTTGCGGTTGCTTCAATCCGGGTCATTTCGCTGGTCCCCACCAGCCGTTCCGAACAGCTTCCCTACGCGACACATCAGATGCCGAAAGCCCCATTCAGGCTGTCCCGAGAGGCTTCGAAATCAGCGGTCCCAGGGACACAACCTCAGCCGCCACTATCCCTTCTAACACATGGTAAATCAAGCGATGGCAAATCATCCTTATAGAGTCACTTGCGCGATCTTTTTCCTGCTGCTGCTCCAAGGTTGCACACACACGGGTATACAGGGAAATCTGAGTCACGACATCCCGGCCGCCGGCGGCGAGCGGAAGGTTTTGGCGGTATACGAACCCTGGTTTGGCCATCCCAGCCACATTTCGGTGGGCTATTCGTCGCAGGACCCTCTGGTGATCCGAAAGCAGATTGACCAGGCCAAAACCCTGGGTATTTCGGGTTTTGTGGTGGATTGGTACGGTGATCGTGAGCCTTATCTGGATCGTGCTTACGCTTTGATTCAATCGATTGCCGGCGAGAAGCAGTTCAAAGTGGCCATGATGTACGACGAAACCCAGCTAAAAAATGGCCAGGCCACCGATGACACGCTGGCCGCATTCGAAAAGTTTCATCAGGCGTATCTGGCGCCCAACGCGCCCGGCCGCGACGCCTATCTTACATACAACGGCCGTCCCATGATTTTTATCTTTCCCAAGAGCACGGAAACTGACTGGAATCGGGTCCGCGAGGTCACCAACAGTTGGAATCCGGCACCTTTGCTCATTTACGAGGACCGTTCCACCGAATTTGCCGGCATTTTTGACGGCTTCTACGCCTGGGTGAATCCGGGAACTAAAGGCTTCTCGCCCGACGGCAGCAACTGGGGAGAGGACTACCTGCGGGGTTTTTACCAGCGCATGCAGTCCAAATATCCGGACAAGATAGCGGTGGGCACGGCGTGGGCTGGTTTTGACGACAGCAAGGCTTCCTGGGGGCTCAACCGCCACATCTCGCAGCGCTGCGGCCAGACGTTTTCCGACACCTTGAAAATCTCGCGGGAGTACGCTTCGCTGCCGTTTTTATTGATTGCCACCTGGAACGACTACGAGGAAGGGACGGCGATTGAACGCGGGCTAGCTAAATGTGAAGCCAGTCACGCCGGGACGGCGCCAGGCCAGCCTTAGGTCCTGGCAGCACTTTCGCCTGACGGGCGGGGACGCCCCGTCCTCCACCCTGCCGTTTTTATTGATTGCCACCCGGAACCACTACGAGGAAGGTACGCCGATAGAACGCGGGCTGGCTAAATGTGAGCCATAGGCCTGTTCTGCCAGCCTGACGGGCGGGACGCCCGTCCTCCATTACCTAAAAATTGTCTCCGGGCAACTATACCGCGGGGTAGATTCTTTCCATTTCGCCGCGTTCCATCTCGCCATTCTGGCCGTTGGCGTTGACTGTGGCCCGTCCGGGCATGACTCGATATGCGGCTTCGGCTTCGTACACGTTTCCGATGAGCGAAAGTGGACGCCGCCTGACTTCGTCGTAGACCCGTCCAATGTACTCTCCCATGATGCCCACGGACATCAGCAGCAGGCTTCCCATGAAAAAGACGGAAGCACTCAGTGCTAAAGCGACAGGCCCGGTGGTGCCGCGGAAAACGATGGCGCAGAGGGCCAGGATGAGCGCCATGGAGGCGGCAAAGGCGGAGAGCACGAAGCTGAAACGCAAGGGCTTGTAACTGAAGCTGGTGATCGCATCCATCGCGTACTTGATGCGGCTGACGAAGGAAAGCTTGCCTTCGCCACCTATCCGATCCTGGCGATCGTAGTAGACGACGGCAGTGCGATATCCGACCCAGGCACGCAATCCGGGGAGGTAGCGGTTTCGTTCCTGCAGGGCATTGATCGAATCGACGGCCTGGCGGTCCAACAACCCGAAAATTCCCGCATTCAAGGGGATGGGAAAATCCGAAAGCGCTCCCAGAACGCGATAGAACATGGGGAACAGCAGGGCCAGTGCCTTACGTTTCTCCTGGCGGCTACGGCGTACGGCGGTGACCACCTGGGCGCCGCGGCGCCATGCGTCGACCAACTCCGGAACAACTTCGGGGGGATCCTGCATATCGCCGTCCATCAACACCACGGCATCGCCGCGAGCGGTCTGCAGGCCGGCGGAGATGGCACCCATATGTCCCCAGTTGCGGGAAAGATCCACAACTACAACGTGCTTGTCGGTGAGCTGCAGGGTACGCAGCAGTTCAAGCGAGGAATCCCTCGAACCATCGTTCACGTACACGACCTCCCAGGGTTCGTGCACCTCGGCCATGGCTCGGGCAACTGCATCATGAAGCAGAGAGATGATTTCTTCTTCGTTGTAGATGGGGACAACCAGCGAGATCATGAATCAGCTCCTTAGGCCCTGACTGCGTGGATCAAATCTGGTGCTCACTTGCGCCCAACTTAGATGCGAAAACGCCTATTCCGGCTGTGCCTGTAATATACGTACCTTCCAACGGACTTCGGTCGGAGTCAAGACTGCAACGTAACGCGAATGGACGTGTTGAACCGCCAGGGTCCGATCGTGGTCGACAATCTGCACGTCGTATTCAACCGTGTCCTGCAATTGAATCGACAAACCCTCGGGAGAAAAGAAAACGATCTTGATATCGTGTGAGATATCGCGATAGCGAGTTTTCGTCCCCAGGTCCTGCTGTTCGCGTACTGTGTCTGCCAATTTCTCGCGGGCGATGCCAACAAAAGACGCATCCAGAAGATCGACCCGGTTTTCCTGCAGCGATGCGTCCAGGCTTTGCCAGGCCTGCAAATAATCGCGGACCACGGCAGCCCTGGTTTGTGCCTCGAGGGGCCGTGGCCCCACGGCAGCGGCGTCTATCCGAACGGTAGGCTGTTCAAAAGCTGAGAGCAATAATACCGCAACCAGCGCTCCAGCTAAAAGCTTTGTCTTGGCTATCTTTCCGGCGAATGTTTGCTGTAATGGTTTCACCGGGATTCTCCCAGCCGGATTTCATTGCCCATGACCACGCCGGTGGCAACCGATATGACCGAGCCCTCGCGGGCCGGTATTTCGGTGCGGGCAATATCGCGTTTCAGGGGAACGTCCACTGTGTCTACGCTACGACCGTTATAGGTTTGAGTGAAAGTGACAATGGTTCCATCGGAGACGGCGTTACCACTACAGTCGCGCACCGGTGCGGTTTCGAGGATCATGCGCGGGCCGGATCTGCGGGCGGTCATTCTCAGATTGCAGGGATCGCTGGGAACCTGGTGAACCACGCGCTTGTCCTTAACCCTGCCGGCGCTGACTTCGAACTGCGCCGGGCCTGCTTTAGGCGCGGAGTTCATGCGGGTCCAGGCGACTCCGCCACTGGTGGCGACGGTGCGAGTCTGGGTGCCGCCGGCACTGTCGGCCAGCTGGAATGAAACCTGGGACGGAGTTAAGACCAGGTTGCGAAAGACATCGTAGATATAGGCCACGCCGCTTACCGCGTCGGGCAGGTTTACAGGGAGGCGGGAAGGCTTGGCAAAGAAACTGACGGTAACCGGTTGAGCGGCCGCCACGACATCGAACTCCGCCTTCGCGGTTGATGACGAGCCGACCAGCAGCGCCAGGTAGTGGCCGGCGTTGTGAAGTTCCCCGGCGGCGATGGCGACGGTTTCACCCGGAGCAACGGTGCGGCGCAGGACCTGGGCCGGGCTGACGATATACAGAACCGCATTCCCGCTGGCGCTGGTCGGAATTGAAAACGCGGCGCCTGCCTCAACTTTTTTCGGTACACGCAATCCTGAACTGTCTGCCGCGGCCAGACACAAAGAGACAGTTACTGCCGTGGTAACGAGAATCGCTGCAGTCAGCGCAGTGGAAAAGCTGCGTCTCATTGGAATCTACCCACGCTGAAGGTGCTGGTCGTGACCCGGTAATTGTTGATCTTGTCGGCGAGGTCGGCGGGATAAGGAAGAGAAAAAGCCACCGGAGTCTGGGGCAGCAGAGCGTGGTCGGAGTATTGATCCGAGACCCAGATGATCTGGCCGCGGCTGTCGTAGAAAGTGCCAAGAATGTGGGTGATGTTTACGACTTGTCCGCTCTGATTCACCAGCTGCCCGGTCAGCGAGGGCTCGGGCATGGGATTCAGCTTTTGCGATTCGACTCCTATGACGGGATCGGCAGAAGTGGCCACCAGGGTGGAAAATGGCGCGATGCGAACGTTATCCACCTGGGCCAGCCGTATCTTGTGAAAATCGATGCGGAAGGGCGTGACTTGCTTGGGCAGCAGCACGTGAGAAATCTTTTCAAAACTATCTTCCGAAGCGATGGTTGATCCGTCTTTCGCCAGCAAGTCGGCTTTGACAGTGACGAACGAAGGAACAACATCTTCGTTGAGCAATTCGCCGAGGATGACGACACCCGAACCACGGTCGACGGGATGCATGTCGACGATGCGAACGTGCGGAGACTCTACATCCTGCGTGCCCCAATCGTCTTCCCCGCCGCGGTAGATCACGTCCCAGCGGAGATAGTTGACCGGAATAACCTGGGGCGGAATTTTTGGATCGCGATTGATGGGCCATACCGGCTGCCAGTGATCGCCGGCGCGGATGACGCGTAGATTACGCACGTCCTGAAATGCTCCCACCACGCTCGACCAGTTGAGACTGGCGCGAAACTGGGCTTCGTCCGGGGTTGCGTGCAGGGGGTTGAGTTCGAATCCCTCCAGGCTGGCGTAGCTGCGCAGGCTGATGTAGCTGCCGGTCAGGTCGCGTATGAACTCGATTTCGGGGAATTCGCTTTTGTTGGCAAGCGAGGCGTAAGCGGCGTCAAAGTTTCGCCGGGTGATCTGCTGCAACAGGCTCTGCGCCGCCGCCTGGGGCGATGAATATCCGCTGATCGAGCGGTCGCTGGTATTGGCCATGGCGCGGGCCGACTGAATCGGCCACAGCGTGCCTATTGCGATCAAGGCTGCGGTAAGGGCGACGATGATGAACGCCAGAGAGGTTCCGGGTTTCAAGAGAATGTCCTCCCCAGCACGAACTCCTCGGGCGCCGCAGGTTGACGAGTCACTTCTACCGGAGCCTGAAAGTCATCCCGAATGCGTTCGCCGGGGATGAGCAGGAGCAACAACGCCAGAATGCTGCTGCCGATGGGCAAAATTCCCCATAGCAGTCCTTGCATGTGAGTAGGCATCTGCGGCGAGTTGATGGGGGTGGCGGGGGGGACGTCGTCCTTGCTCCACACCGCGATGGTGCGATCGTTGAGACTGTCGACTTTGCGCCAGCCGGCAAAAGCGAGCAGCGGTTCGTAGTAAGTGTCGCGCACGAAAACCCACTTCAGTCCATAGCGGTCGGCGTGGTGAAGCATGGCGGTGAGGGCGTCGAGGCCGGCGGTGCCGAAATATTTGGAGCTGGTGAGTGCGGCAGCGCCGTGCTCGGTTAGTTCAGGCAGCAAGCGGCCGGAGTTCCATTCGCCATCGACGCTGCTGGCGTTGGTCAGTACTGCCAGCCGCGAAATCTTGTTGCCGAATCCCAGGGTGACGTAGCGGTAGTTGTCGTGACCATCGCGATTGAGCCACGCGGCCACGCTGTCCACTCGCATATCGGAAGCGTCTGCAGGCTTGAAACTCGACCAGGCAACCGCCAGCGCACAACTTGCGGCTGCAGCCAAGGCGAGACCGACGACCGCGCGCATGCGGAAGCGGTCGATCAATTCTTTGGCCAGCAGTCCTACAAAGGGCAGCGCCAGCAAAGTCGCCCAATAGCTGAAGCGTTCCATGGTGATGACTTCGAAAGCGCGACCCAGCAGAACCCGGCCAACCGGGGTGGTGCCGCCCAGTCCCATGAGGAAGGCCAGCCAGAATCCCAGCAGCAGGGGTCGGAGCCTGGGAGTCGTCGAGCCTCGCATCACGATGAAAGGCAGAACCAGGAGGAGGGCTCCGTATGGGACCACGAAATAATTCAAACCCCATTCGGGACTCAAAATGTAGTTGGCCCGGCTGGCATGCGGGATTGGAGTCTGAGTTACGGGATACTTGATCAGCGCGGTCCAGAAGGGCAGGAGAACCAGGGCGATGGCTGCGCCTATGAATAGCACTGCCAGGATCGTCCGGATGGTGAACGCGGAAGTCGATACCCGCTCTCCTTCTTCGCGATCGCGATAGGCGAGGGCGAGGACGGGCAGGGCGAAGAGCAGCGATCCAAACAGCAGGGTGGCGTGGTGAGCGGCGGCGGCGGCGATCGAAAGAACGGACCCTTTTGCGAACGAGCGCCAGCTTCCGCGGCGAACCCACTGGTAAAGAAATGGCAACGAGTTCAGGTAGAGCGGGGCGGCGAAGGTGGTCGAAAGCTGTCCGGCGGAGTAAACCAGAAAAGATTCGGAGCCGAGAAAAACACTGGCCAGTGCGGCCAGAGAGGCGGCCCGGGGATCGACCCAAAGCCGGGCGAAGCGATAGACCCCGAGGGCCAGCAGCAGGATGGCCACGAACTGGACCACCATGTAGGCCATGTCGAGGCCGATGAGATTTGAAATCAAGGCCAGCCATTGCTGGGCCAGTGGCGGATAGGTGGTCTGCGAAAAGCCGGCGTACCACTTGGGGTTCCAGGGCTCGAACCAATGGTGCACATAATGGGAGGCAAAAAATATGTGAAAATTGGTGTCGTACGACTGCAACGGCAATTTCATCAGAAGAAGCGGGGCATGGATAGCGAAGGCCGCCAGGAAGATGAAACTGATCGGTATGGGCCGCGGCGACGCTACCACAGAAGCAGGCCTGTCCACATTTTCCTCCGAACGCGGTTTCGATTCCTTTATAGCGGCCAGGGTTGCTTATAAGCAAGGGCTTAGGTATTAAGCCTTGATGCAAGTCTTACAGTAATTCCAGCCAACATTTGCGCCCTCGCGGGAATCAAAGCCGGGACAGAAGTCGCTTCGGAAAACGTCCTTCGCAAGTTATCGACGGGGTGGTGGATTTTGAGTTCGCGGATGGGCTTCCTCAGGGCGGGCCAGCACAGGATGAGATGCATCCCCAAGGACGGCTGCGGCTGGCTCTTTGTCTGCCTGCTCGTCGCCTGCTTGAGCCCCAGCCTGCAGGCTCAAACCCAGACCTATAAAGTTTCGCCGGACGGCCAGCCTCAGTCGCAAAGTGAGAAAAGTCCGGCGGCGCAACCTCAGAAATCGTTAGGGTGGGGTTCGAATATTCAGAATGCGCGTCTTGCCCGGGCCGCCGAACTGGCATTGAAAGACGGCAAATACAGCGCTGCCATGGATTTCGCCCAACGGGCCACCCAAGGCGCGCCCACCGATCCCCAGTTGTGGTTCCTGCTGGGCTACGCGGCGCGGCTGGCGGGAAAAGTACAGCTCTCGGTCGATTCCTACGAACACGGCCTGAAGCTGAATCCATCTTCGCTAGATGGACGCTCGGGGCTGGCCCAGGCTTATGGCCAAGCCGGTCGAACGGACGAAGCGCAACGCATTCTGAGTGAAGTGCTGGCCGCCGATCCCGGACGCACCGGTGATCTGATCATTCTGGGCGAGTTGCTGATACAGAACGGAAAATACACTGAAGCTCTAAGCAATCTGCGCCGGGCCGAACAATCGCATCCGATGGCGCGGCTGGAGTTGCTGCTGGCGCTTTGTTATCGGCGCTTGAACCAGCCCGACGAAGCCGGCCGGTACCTGGAGATGGCGAAGCACCGGGCCCCGAACGATCCCGAGGTGCAGCGATCGCTCGCCGGATACTACCGCGACACCGGAAACTATGCGGCGGCGATCGCGGCGCTCAAGCCGATTGCCAACAGGAGCCCGGCGCTCAAAGCGGAGCTGGCCTACACCTATCAACTTTTCGGCAAGCGAGACGAAGCGGCGAAGCTTTATGCCCAGGCTGCCGACTCGGCTCCGAAAGATCTGGCTTTGCAGCTGTCCGCCGCCCAATCGGAAATTAGCGTAGGTGCGCTGGATGCGGCTGACAAATTTCTTAAGCGGGCGTCCACGATCGAGCCGGATCATTACCGCGTGCACGCTATCCGTGGAGAGATGGCGAGGCTTCAGGAAAACATTCCCGAATCCGTGCGTGAATATAATGCCGCGCTCGACCGGCTGCCGCAAACTCCGGCCGAGGGACCGCGCTACGGCATTCAGCTGCACATAAACCTGATGGAGCTTTACAAGAGTCTGCATGATGACGCCAACTCCCAGCGTCACCTGGAAATCGCGAAATCACAAATCAACAGCATGGACGAACAGGGGCCGGCCCGTCCCGAATTCCTGCGGCTGCGGGCGTTGATCCGAATGAACTCCGGTGACCTTGATGGCGCGGGCCAGGACATCAAGGAGGCGCTGGCGATCGACAGCAAAGACATAAATACCCTGCAGCTTGATGGAGATTTGCTGGCGAAGCTGGGCCAACGGGATGAAGCCATCGCGGCCTATCGCAAGATTCTTAACCTCGATCCGGTGAACCGGGTGGCTCTGACCTCTCTCGGCTTCATGTCGCGGGAAATGGGACATGACCAGGACGCGGAGAAATATTTTCAGAAACTGGCGGCCGCATACCCGCACCTGTATGTGCCTTATCTGGCGCTGGGCGACATGTACACCTCGCGGCGGAATTTCAGCAAAGCAGAAACCAATTACGCCAAGGCTTACGAGCTTGCTCCCGGGAACCCCTTGATCGTCGCCGGCGGGATGAATGCGGCCATTGAAGCCCACGAGTATCCGGTTGCGGCAGACTGGCTGAAGCGAGCATCGCCCGAGATGCAGCAGGATGCGCAGGTCATGCGGGAAAGGGAACGCTACCTGCGCTCGATTGGCGAATACCAACAATCCGCCGAAGTCGGGCGTGAAGCAATAAAAAAACTTCCCAACGATCGCGATGTGGTGGTTTACCTGGGCTACGACCTGCTTCATCTCGAGTTGTACGACGAACTGGCGCAGCTGACTTCTAAGTATCAGGATGTGTTGCCCAAGGAACCGGATATTCCCTTGCTGGCGGGTTATGTTCACAAGCATTCCGGAGAACTCGAACAGGCGCAACAGGATTTCACGTTAGCGGTCGATCGCGATCCCAGCGCAACCACGGCGTTCGTCAATCGCGGATACGTACGCAAGGAACTCCACAATCCCCAAGGTGCGGCAACGGATTTTGAGACCGCGCTGCGGCTGGAACCGAAGAACGGCGAGGCCCATCTGGGACTGGCTTACGCCAACCTCGATCTGCACCGCCCGCAGATAGCTTTGCGGCAGGTGCAGCTGGCGGAAGATCAGCTGGGAGATTCACTTCCCGTACACCTGATTCGGGCTACCGCCTACGGCGACATGGGATTGCTGAATCATGCGGTCAGCGAATATCAGACCGCATTGAAACTTGCACCCAACGACCTTGCGCTTCATCTGGCGCTGGCCGACAACCTGTACGGGTTGCACCGCTACCAGGAGGCGATTGCAGAATTGCAGACCGCAGAAAAATTGTCTCCCGGCAACAGCGCCACTTATGCGTTGCTGGCGCGTTCGTATGCTCACATCGGCGATCGCGATTCGACCCTCAAGTATGTGGGGCTGGCGGAACAATCGGGTCAAGGAGATGTTTTTGTTTCAACCGCGGACGCTCTCGACACACTCGGCGACCACGATGCCGCCATGCAGCGTTTCGAGCGAGCCCTGGCAGCCAGCGACAGCAACCGGCTGAACGTGCGGCTCACGATTGCGAAACAGATGGCTGGGGTGGGCGAATGGGACGATGCGCGGCGACAGATCGCTTTGGGGTTGATGGAAGTTCGTGGAGGCCAGGCTCCTGCGCCCACGGGAAAACAATGGTTGCAGGCGGCAGATGTTTTTCTGTCGATGCACGATTTCGAGTTAGCTCAGACGTTTTTTCAGCGGGCGCTGGCCGCGGGAGCGCCCGAGACCGCTGTAAGAATCGGTCTGGCCAACACCTACCTGGCGCGCGGTGACACGCCTCGCGCGGAGGGCCAGCTTTCACTGATCAGCCATGCCAAGGGCAACAGCGGCATCGACGAGCAGTCGTACGACTATCTGCTCGCCCGGGCCAACGTTTACCGCCAGCAGCACCATGATACCCAGGCGCTTACCGCATTCGCGCAAGCCGCGGCCGCGTCCGGGGACGACGAAGTGGCGCAGAACGAAATGCTCGAAGTTGGCGGAACCGAAGGGCTGAGAATTACGCCCCGGGTAAGCTTTCAATCGAATTTTTCCGTGGCTCCTATCTTTGAAGACACCACGGTCTACCAGCTGGACTCGAAACTGGGCGCGACCAACGCCACCGGCAACGCAGCGTTGCTGCCACTGCCGCGGTCGTCACTCGAGACCCAGTGGACGGGCGCGTACCGGTTGCACCTGAATAATCTGCCGGATGCGACTGGATTCTTTCAGGTGCGAAACAGCCGCGGCGCGATTTCATTGCCCAGCGTCAACGAGATTGTGAACCGCAATACCACGGATTATTCCTTCAACATCGGATTGAATCCGGTGTTCCATCTGGGCAACAACGTTTTCACCTTTAACACCGGCATACAGGAAACGGTGCGCCGCGATTCCGAAGATCCGACGGACATGGATCAGAATCTTTTCCGGCAATTTGTTTTCATGTCCACCAGTTCGTTTTTCAATCTGGTATCGGTAAACGGCTATGCCATTCGTGAAGCCGGACCTTTCACCCTGAGTAACTTGAGTTCCCGGGACGTCAGCGCCCAGTTGAATTTTCGGGTGGGGCGGCCCTGGGGCCGGACCGCGTTGCTGACCGGATACGGAGCGCGCGACCTGCAATACTCGCCCGCCATCCGCGAATACTTTTTCACCTCAACCTACGTCGGCGTGGAACGGAAAATCTCGGACACTCTCAATTTAAGGGTGGTGGCGGAGCACCTGCGGGCCTGGGAAGTTCAGAACAGGACGTTTGCCATCGCGCAGGCGCTTCGTCCGGCAGCCAGCGTCTCCTACGCCCCGACTCGCAACTGGAGCCTCGAGGGTACCGTCGCATACTCGCGCAACATGGGATTTCACGTTTACGACGCGGTGCAAAGCTCATTCGCGGTTTCTTACGCGATGCCTTTCGGGCGATCCTTCAAGGACGGCAGCGACGAGTTGATGCTTCGCTATCCGATTCGATTTTCGTTTGGCTTGCAGCAGGAAAGTTTTTTCAGTTTCACGGCTGGACAGAATCAGCAGTTCAGGCCTTTTATTCGACTCAGTCTATTTTGAAGTGAATGATTTTTTGAGATCGCCATGAGAATCTGTCTAGTCGCAACCTTTCCCCCGAGTGGCCGCCAGCTCAACGAGTATGCGTTTCACATTGCGCGTGAATTGCAGCGCAATCCCATGATCAATCTCACCATCCTGGCGGATGAGCTTGCCGACTATCAATTCGCCACCGACGAAAACGGAAAGCCGCTCAGTTCCGGGCCGCAGGCCGAGCTTCCCGGATTCAACGTAATCCGCTGCTGGAAATTCAACGATCTGGCAACTCCGGTACGTCTGCTGAGGACCATCCGGAAAATGAAACCCGACGTGGTCTGGTTCAACCTGGTGTTCTCTACCTTTGCCACCCAGGAACATCCCGTGGCTGCCTTCGCCGGGCTGTGGGCTCCGGCTTTGACCCGGGCCATGGGTTACCGCACTCACGTGACCCTTCATCACATCATCGAACATGTGGATTTCGCCAGTGCCGGTGTGCGGCAGGAGAAACTATTCCGCTTCGGCAGCGACATTGCCACGCGAATTCTGCTGAAGGCGCACTCGGTATCCGTGCTACTTTCCGGCTATCAACGCACGCTGGTTGAAAAGTACGCAGCGCAAAATGTTCTTCTGGGGACGCACGGGGTTTTCGCACCGCGCCCGACGCCGCCCGACTTCTCATTACGCTGCAATCCGGACCAGCGCATTCTGGCCATCGGCCATTGGGGCACCTACAAACGCCTGGAGACGCTGATGGAGGCGTTTCCACTGGTGCAGCGTCAGATACCCAATGCCCGCCTGGTCGTGGCCGGCGCTAACCATCACACCAAGCCGGGATACTGGGAATCGATACGAGAAGCGCAACGGGAAAACTCGCGCATCGAGTTTCGCGGCTACGTAGCCGAGGACGATATTCCCGAACTATTCCGCACTACCAGCATCGTGGTCATGCCCTACGATTCGGCAACCGGTTCGAGCGGCCCGGCGCACCAGGCTTGCGAATACGGGATTCCGGTGGTGTGCGCGGACATCGCCGATTTTCGAAGAATGGCAAGCGATGAAGATATGGCAATCAGTTTTTATGAGGCAGGCAATCCGGCTGATCTGGCGGAAAAGCTGATCGAAATATTGAAGTCTCCCGAGCTACAGCGGCAACTGTCGCATCACAATTTCTCGGCAGCGATGCGGATGACCATGCCCAGTGTGGTCCGGCATTACCTGCGCTGGTTTGAGCTGTCCCGCCACAAGGAGACCATGAGCGGGTTTGTCAGGTTTCCCTTATTCCAATCCAAACATCGCTTCTCGCGGCGGTCGATGATTGCACATCAGTCTTCGGAATCCTCCTGGAGCTGGTCACTGAATTCCGCCGGGTTGGCAAATGATGGCTTAGGCGGAGACGGTAACCATGAGTTCGAAAGTTCGCCGGTTACCCGTGACCTTGACGGCCGGCCACCGGTCGAAGATCAAGATGAATAGATGGAGCTTGACCCGTCAAAAAAATCGCCTGCACTCACTCTGAGACACCGTGGTTGTGTGAGCAATCAAGCGACGGATGATTGACGTAGGGCGGCGATCTGTTCCGGTTTGCCACGGGAGTTTAAGTGTAATCGCGATATTACAACAGCTGTCCGGTGCCCTCGCCGGACTTAGGAAGGTGTGATTATTTTTGTTTCGCAAAGAATTCGTTGGCTGCGATCTGAGTCTCTTCGTGACTCTGGTCTTTGACCTGTTGGTTGATTCCCCACTCGTGGCCAAAAGGATCGACGATCTTTCCGTAACGTCCTCCCCAGAACATGTCCTGCACGGGCATGTTCACCCGCGCACCGGCAGCCACCGCACGCTCGACAACCCCGTCCGCATCGTCAACCAGTAGAGTAATGCGCACACCCGTTCCCCCAAGCATCTCGGGTGACTTGCAGGTTCCACCTTCGCTTGGCGGGAACTCGTCGCAGACAAAGAACTTGTGTCCGTCTAAAGTCAATTCGCCGTGCATGAGCTTCTGGCTGCCCGGTTTCATCATTCGGTGTACTTCTTCGGCGCCAAATACGCTCTTGTAGAAATCGAGGGCAGCGGGTCCGTTACGCACGATCAATTCGGGGATGAACTGGTCCTCTCGATGCATCATAGCCTCCGATAGCCGCCCATATGCAAGAGTTTACAGAAATCCTTTCAGACGTCCTCGCCTAATGGCGTAATCAGGCAATTACACTCATTGGCCCGGAGGAGCGGGCTGGCGGCGTAGTTGGTAAAACTGCGATGTTTACGGCAAATGTTGAGACGCTTCCAAACGCGCGTGCGGACTCAGGGTAGACTTGCTTTTCCGAATACCAAGGGAGCAAACATGATTCGTCAAGCCTCTGTGGTGTCTGCCGGTTTTGTTTTGACCGTAATGTGTCTGGCGGCACAAGTTCGACAAAATGATAGTCAGAGTGGCGTTCGCGCACGAATTGTCGGGGCTTGGGAGCTAGTTTCAACCGAAGAACGCATGACTGATGGATCAAAACGACCATACTCGGACGTCGGGGCCCACGGCAAAGGTTACCTCGTATACACAGCAGATGGGCACATGTGTGCTGCGGGTATGAATCCTGACCGCCCAGCATGGCTGGACGTGAACAATCCGAGCAAGGAGGAAAAACTTCGTGCGATGGAGGGTTTTTTCGGCTATTGCGGGCGCTATGAGATCGATGCAATCAATCATGTGATCTATCACTACCCAGAGGTTGCCTTGGATCCAAACACCATAGGGACGAAGCAGTCGCGCCCGTACAAGTTCGATGCTGAGAAGCTCACCTTTTCAGACAAAGACGCAACACCTGGTTTCGTAAGCTACAGCATTAGCTGGAAGAAGATGAAGTGACCACAGACGATTGACGAAAACAGGCGATTACACTCAGGCAGTGTAATGGCACGATTTTCCAACGATTTGTTGGCAAATGCTTTCAGCTGATTTTATTTCGGTGGCGGTGGCGGCGCGTCCTGCTGGGGCTCGGGGGTCTGAGTGGGCTCGTCGATTGGTTTACCGTCACGCCGCTTCAGTTCGATTGGGCCCGTCTGGCGGCGGCGGGCTTCGCTCTGCTCGCCGATTTTGACGCCTACGTTCTGGTTACTGTCTTCGGCAACCTCGAACAGTTTCATTCCCTCCGCCGACTGGCGTGTGGCCAAGCCCACTTTGACATTGGCTTGCTCTGCTGCTCGCGCTTTTTCGTAAAATACCTGCGCGGTTTCGAGGTCTCCGTTCATCTCCGCGATGTAGCCGAGATTGTTCAGCGAAAAACCGTTTTCCGGATCAAGGGCATACGCCTGCTGGAAAGCCTTGTTCGCCGTATCCTTGTCGTTACGATTCAGGGCCGCGACTCCGCGCAGATTCAGTAATGCCGCCTGCTCTTCCGGACCCCGGGAAGTCTGCATCCTCTGGCTCAGTTTTTTGGCGGTTTCCGCGGCCATGTCACTGACCGGCCTGCCTCGATAGGCTCCGTTTTCCGATACCACCACTTCCTCACTGGAGTGCAGGTTGGCAGCGTCGGTGTAATACTTTAAGGCCCCGCTGAAGTCTCCCTCGGCTTCCTTAACGACGCCCATATTATTCAGGGTGAAGGGATTGCGCGGATCGAGGGTCAGGGCGTGCTGCAGAACAACCTCGGCCTCTGCGGCACGATCTTCCGACAGCAGCCGGACGGCAGTTACGTTTGCCTGGTTGATCTCCATGGGAACATCGTGGGCGACATTCACTGCGGTCAAAAACGATTGTCCCTTGACGTTTTCCGAACTGGCCCGATCGACCACCGCATCGGTTCCCAAATGCCCGGCCAGCGAGTAGAAGCGCTGGGCATCCACCGCCCTGCCCTCCAGCTCAGACAGATAGCCCATGTTGTTCAGGGTAAAAGGATCGTCGGGGTCGATCAGGTAAGCTTTATAGAAGAGCGATTTGGCCTTATCGAGATTGTGTTTGCGGACAGCTTCCACGCCGTCGCGGTTCAAGCGCTGGACCGGAGTCAGCTTGCTGCGTCGGGGTATGTAGAGTTTTAGATCACCAGCGCGGGCGGCTTGAGCTCCGCCGATGGCAAGGATGCAGCCGAAAAGCAGAGACGTTTTCCACGACATTGTAGCTTTTGAGTCCACGAAGCTCCCGATGCACGGCATACGCCGAAAACTTAGATGCGGCTGGGCCTAAAGTGTTGTTTAAGTGTGGTCAAAATCTGCCTTTTCGAGCTACCCCAGGGCTGGGTGTAGCATCCAAATAGAGCTTGGGAGAGCCCGGCTCAAGCGTGTTATGAAACGATCCTTACTGTTTTTATTTGTCAGCGGTTTAGCCTTCGCACAGGGACCTTCGAGCGCCCCCTCGATGGCAGTTATAGGCTCGAACCAGGACGTTTCGGCTTCTAAAGCGGTTACGGATAGCGACCGTCTGTGGCTTGATCTGTTGCCGCAGATGCGGGGGCAAACGACTCTGATTGGGGGGACGGTTCGCGCCCTGGACCATGTGCGCGACCAGATCACCATCCGGGCTTTCGGCGGTCGCGATTTTGTGGTGCTTTTTGACGATCGCACTCATTTCTTTCGGGACGGGGCCGCGGGATCGGCCCGCGACCTTCAAAATGGTTCGCGCGTCTACGTGGACACGGCCATGGCGGGGTCGAGCATATTCGCACGAAGTATACGCATTTTGAGCCAGAGCACCAATGGACAGAGCAGCGGTCAAATCGAGAGCTACGATGCCGCAAGCGGAATGCTGGTGCTTCGAGATTCGCTGGTAGCGGAGTCCTCGAAATTCCAGGTGGATCAGAATGCGAAGATTCTGCGTGATGGGAAAACTGCGGCAAGCGGTGATCTTCAGCCGGGTTCACTGATCAGTTTGAAGTTCGGTGCCTCCCCGAAGGGTCCGGGATTGGTCCGTGAAATTTCGATATTGGCGGAGCCGGGAGCGTCGTTTGTGTTTGCGGGCCGGGTTTCACATCTCGATCTTCATACCGGATTGCTGGTGCTGGTCGATCCCCGGGACTCGAAGAGTTACGACATTCATTTCAATCCGGCGATGGCTGGAATCGAAGATCGTCTCCGTGAAGGCGGCGATGTGACTGTCACTACTACGTTCGATGGAGTGCAGTACACTGCGAAGTCGATTGTGTCTAATGCGGTTCAGCCGAGTAAACCTTAATCGCCAGGCCGGAAATTAGGGCTCGCCGATTCGCAAACTATTAACAATTTATTTTGAATAGCCTGATGCCTTGGCGCCGGCAGGGATGGCGGCGCTGCTGCACGAGCCTGGGCGCTCGCCTCTACATTGATCGGGAGACTAGGTGACTCGTCTCATCCAGAAGCTGGAAGGCCAGACCCGGTCCTGATCGCGCGTCGGCAGGAATTGGCGAACCTCTTTACGCATCTGGCGATAGCTGTGGTCCCAGCGCGGAAAGGCCTCGAGCAAGACTTCGGGATGAGCCTGTTGCATGGCGCTGCTTCCCCACAGAATCTCGAAATGAGGGTTGAAGGTGAGAAAGGCCTGCAGCAGGTATTGTTCGGACCAGAAACAAAGGTTCGAGAGCACCGCTTCGCGCGGGTAGTCTGAGGGCAGAAAAATGTCGTGAATGTGGACGATGACACCGGGCTGAAGGCGCGGCAGTATTTCCAGATACTCGCGAACCACGTCGCTGCCCACGCTGACCACGTGACTTGAGTCCAAGAAAAGAATGTCGCCGTCCTGCAGCGAGAGGAATAAATCGAGATCGACATCCTGAATACGCTGAGGAATGAGGCGGGTAATTTTCTGCAAAGCCGGGCTGGGAAAGGGTTCTACGGTGATGAGTTCGCCCTCTTTTTCGTCCTTGACTCGGTTCGGCCTGAAGCGCCGCTGCCATGATGCGGGTGCTGAAGCCGCCGCCCACTTCGATGATGCGGGAAGGCTTGAAGTGGCGGACAAACGAGTAGGTGATTTCGGCGTCGACAGTCTCGAAGAGGCCGTTGTGATAGTGGTATTCGGAAGGATCGCCGGAGGTCTCAGGGAAGGTCCATTCCGACCGGTACTGCGCCGAGAGATCTCGCGCCCATTGCACCTGGTTGCCAAGATTCAGATCGAAGCCAACCGGAATTGAATCATCCGGCCAGGCACGAGATTCCAGATCGTGCATGTCCGGCACCGGCCAGTAAAAATGATTTGGGGTAACCGTGATGCCCACACGTTGCAGAGTTCGGAAACTTCCTACCAGCATTTTCAGGAAAAGATCGCTCTCCCGCAGCTTTCGGAGCAGGCGGTTCAGCCTTTCCTTGGCAGGAGAGGAACCGTTATTCCCGTTAGCGTGAGGACTTAAGCCCAATGGTCGGCCCGGTGGCGGTGCGCCCGAGGTCCCAGTTTCCGGGATCTCCGACACACGAGCAAGACTGTTCATGTTTCCCTTCCTGATGTGGAGCGCGTGGCCTAAATTGCATTCGAGACGTCCGAATGCCGAGTTTAGATGTCAAATGCAGGCAAGAGATGCTTGCAGATCGATCAAAATCCGGCGTTTTCGAGGTCCAAATCTGACCAGGGACCGGGGAAAACCGAAAAAAATCTTGCGTCAGGGTCGTCCCTCCATGTGCAGATCACCCAAGCCATTCAAAACAAATTAGTTGCGGTATAAAGCAGTTAGCCCTTCGTAAAAAAAGACAACTTCGGCAGCGGCCGAGGTGGTACCCGATCGTCGTCGGTTTCCCTCCTCATTTGTATGACTTGTATGACTTTACTAAAAACCGGAGACTTTGGGTGCACGGAGGTGCCTAGCGAGTCATCAAAAGAATTCAACTGGAAAAGCCTGAAGTTCACGGGCAATCCTGACTTTACTTGAGAGGTCCGTACGTTTCTTTACAGTATCCGATGTATTGCGGGAGTTTGTGGATTCAGTAGGCTAGAGGTGTGATGAAAGCGCCCACAAGAATTCTGGTCGTCGATGACATGCCTGCAATCCGGCGCTCGCTTCGCTATTTCATTGAACAAGAAGCCAATTGGGAGATCTGCGGTGAGGCGGAAAACGGCCGAGCCGCGATTGATCGGGTATTGGAGTTGAAGCCGGACGTGGTGATTCTTGATTTATCCATGCCGGTAATGAACGGCCTGGAGGCGGCACGGCAGATCAAAGCCATCGCCCCATTGACACATATCCTGATGCTTACGCTGCATACCCATCCCCAGTTGCTGGACGAGGCGCGAAAGGTTGGTATCGCCGACGTCGTCTCTAAGGCCGGCTCGGCTGGACCGGACCTGCTTCACGCGGTTCGTCGTTTTGTTGCCGCTGCCTGATCGTTCTTTCCACCCAACTGTCAATTCAATAGCATCGAATCAAAGGAAAAAGGCCGATCGGCGTGATCGGCCTTTTTTGCTGTATTCGCGGCTTTGGTCTAGCGTGACGCTCGCTTACATCTGGTTCACTTTATGTGGATAGTTTTCCCGTCCGCGTCCAGCACACCGTTTATTCGGACCTTCTTGCCCTCGTGAGGTTTGACCAGATCCTGGCGATCGATGTCGTAGGAGGTTCCGGCAGCATCCTGCAATACGTACTTGTCGCCGGATTTCATGATTGTGCCAGCAAAGGTCTGAGCCTGCGTCGAGGGCGATTGACTTGGTGAATCGGGGGCCGTTTGTTGCTGTGCTGGCGGCTGCGAGGGCGGGTTAGGCGCTTGCGAGTCCTGTTGCGCGTTGACCGCAGCTCCGGAAATACCGAGACCAACTAAAAGTCCGAGTGAACATAGGGTTCGTGAGTTTTTGATCATTTAAATTCTCCGGGAGAGATTTTGTTCTGGTCAGTGGTAAGCATCCTGGGTGCCAAGCACGCAGGTTTTTCACAACCCCCGGCCGCCAGAACGAGAATCAACTGCGTTCTCACAAACTTGGCAAGATCGAAAAAAAGACCTCTTTGGCGGCCGGGGGTCGGGTCGCTAAGTATGTAGGGGAAGAGATGTAGGGATCCGCCTATTTTCGTGAAGTCTATTGAGAAATCTTTTCGCGGTGGGCAAATCCTACTCACCAGCGTAACCCCGTTGCCTACGGAGCACTCAGGAATTTACTGTATTGCGATCATCAGCTGAAGCGGCCAAAATCGGACCAAATCCTGATACGGAGTTGTCTTATGCCTCATCTGACTTTGCAGGAAGTCATTGACCGGATCAACCAGAATTACCCTTCGGCTAAGAGGCAACAGCGATCAGAAGATCGCGGAGACGAAAAGCCGCACCGGCCCGAATTTTATGTTCCGCGTATCACCCGGCGTCTGGCTGGTCTCATGTTTAGCGTTTATTCCTCCTGAATTATTCAAGCACTCCAAAAGATCGCGCATCCGCAACGCACACCGGACGATTGGGCC
Source organism: Terriglobia bacterium (assembly GCA_963733545.1). Lineage (GTDB taxonomy): Bacteria > Acidobacteriota > Terriglobia > Terriglobales > Acidobacteriaceae > JAIQFF01. Next base: position 307,895 of record CAVTDQ010000005.1, on the reverse strand, counting down.
TACTTGAGGCCCAATCGAAAGGCGGAGGCAGTCTTTGTGTGCGCTGAACGACTGCGAATTTCTCCCCGCTAGTCTTGCATAAACTTTTTTTTGCAATGAGCTACAACCTTAGGGAGCGAAGGCATCCAACGCTCGGATTTAAATTTTTACTTGTGGAGCGATCATGGCAGACAAGGGCTTTAAAGAACTCTATATCGACGAATTGAAGGATCTTTACAACGCAGAAAACCAGTTGGTAAAAGCGCTTCCCAAGATGGCCAAAGCCAGCTCATCGGATGAGTTGCGTTCGGGCTTTGAAGAGCATTTGGAGCAGACCAAGGGACACGTTCAGCGGCTCGAGCAAATCTTCGAAATGCTGGATGAAAGTCCGAAGGGCAAGAAATGCATGGGTATGGAAGGCCTGATCAGCGAAGGCTCGGAAGTGATGGACGAGGATTTCGAAGGCAGCGTGATGGACTCTGCTTTAATCGGAGCGGCACAAAGGGTCGAGCACTATGAGATCGCTGCTTATGGCACAGTGCACGCCATGGCAGAGCTGCTGGGCGAAGAGGAGCAGGCTTCGCTGCTCGAGGAAACCCTGAACGAAGAAAAAGAAACCGACGAAAAACTGACCGAACTGGCGGGAACCGTTAACCAGGAAGCGTACAACGCAGAGGACACCGAAGAGTCAGAGTCGGAATCCAAACCGGAAGCGGCGCCGAACAGGAAGCGAGTGAAACGAGTCGCGTAACCCATAAGAAATACCTGCAAAACCGGCCCGCCGCCGGCACTCCGGGGGCGGGCTTTATTTCACCAAGTCTATTCAGTCAAGGAGATTTTCATGGCAGCCGAAAAATCTGAAAAGTGCGCGCACCAGCCCTGTCTCTGTATCGCTCCGAAGGGTGAGAAGTATTGCAGTCAATTCTGTAAAGACGCAGGCTCGGACGAAACCGAAATTTCCTGCGATTGTGGACATCCGGCCTGCGCCGAGTAATCCGCGAGTACATAGCGGTTTTCCTGAGCTCGCATTCCGAACAACGTTCTAAGACTTCATCAAGGCCGGGCCGCGACAGCGGCGCCGGCTTCTGACCCTGGAAAGATGGCCTGCGAATGGCAACAACTGCTGCGGATGTGCTGGTCGAAACCCTGATCGATTGGGACGTTGATGTCATCTTCGGTCTGCCTGGGGACGGCATCAACGGGATCATGGAGGCTTTACGAATTCGACAAGACAAAATTCGCTTCATTCAATGCCGTCACGAAGAATCCGCGGCCTTCATGGCATGTGCTTATGCCAAGTTCACTGGAAAGCTGGGTGTGTGCCTGGCCACGTCGGGGCCGGGAGGCATTCATCTTTTGAACGGACTTTATGATGCCAAGCTCGACGGCCAGCCTGTACTCGCTCTCACCGGCCTGCAGTTTCACGATCTGGTGGGAACCTTTACTCAGCAGGATGTCGCGCTGGACAAACTTTTTATGGACGTCGCGGCTTACAACGAGCGCATCATGGGCCCCGCCCACGTAGAGAATGTGGTTGACCTGGCATGCAGGACGGCCCTGGCTTACCGGACCGTTTCTCACATTACCTTCCCCGTCGACCTTCAGGAGCTCGAAGCCAAGGATCGCCAGCGGTCAAAGAGGAATATTCCACACCACACTTCCCATGCTGCAGCTCGAGGCGCGCTACTGGCAAACGACGCCGATCTCGATGCCGCGGCGAAAATTCTGAATGAAGGCAAGAAAGTGGCAATCCTCGCCGGGCGGGGCGCGCTGGGCGCGGCGGCGGAGCTGGAACAAACAGCTGCCCGGCTGGGAGCACCGATCGTCAAGGCGCTGCTGGGCAAGGCGGTGGTTGCCGACGATAGTCCCTACACCACCGGCGGCATCGGTCTGTTGGGCACCAAGCCGTCCCAGGATGTCATGGAGGGTTGTGACACGCTGCTGATGGTTGGGACATCGTTCCCCTACATCGAGTTTCTTCCCAAACCGAAAGATGCAAAGGGAGTGCAAATCGAACTGGACCCGAAGCGCATCGGCCTGCGTTTTCCGGTGGAAGTGGGGCTGGTCGGAGACAGCCGCCGGGTCCTGCAGGAAATGCTGCCCCGGTTGACCCAAAAAGAAACCAGCTTTCTGGAAAAAGCGCAGAAAGAAGTGAAAGCGTGGCGCGAGTTGATGGACAAGCAGGGCACTCGCAGCGAAAAACCGATGAAGCCGCAGGTGGTGGCTCACGAATTAGGCAAACGTCTTGGCAGTGACGCAATCGTCAGCGCCGACAGTGGAACCATCACTACGTGGTGGGCAAGGCACATTCCGGTAAAGGCCGGGCAGATGCACACCGTCTCCGGCAATCTGGCGACCATGGCATGTGGACTGCCGTACACGATCGCCGCGCAAATCGCTTACCCCGACCGCCAGTGCATAGGCTTTGTCGGGGATGGCGGCTTCTCCATGTTGATGGCCGAGTTTGTCACGGCGGTGAAGTACAAACTTCCCATCAAGATTGTGATCATCAAGAATGGAACCCTGGGCCAAATAAAATGGGAGCAGATCGTTTTCCTGGGGAATCCTGAGTACGCGGTGGATTTGCAGCCGATTGATTTTGCGGCGGTGGCCCGGGCCTGTGGCGGCGCGGGATTCAGCGTGGAAGACCCAGCCGATTGTGGGCGGGTCATGGACGAGTTTCTGAATACTGCCGGACCAGCCGTTTTGCAGGCGGTGGTGGACCCGTACGAGCCACCGATGCCGGCGAAAATCACGGCCGACCAGGCCATCAAATTTGCCGAGTCGCTGGCGCGCGGTGAGCCCAACCGGAAGAAAATCGCCTGGACGGCTATCTCCGACAAGGTGCGGGAACTGGTATAGGAAGAGGACTCGTCAACCTGCTTATCTTCTTGTATCACCGTGATACACTACTTCGGGCCTTCGCCCTGGGGAATTACTGCCTTGAGCAAACAAGCTTTTACCAATAGTTCAGAGGCTGAAAAACCGTCGGTGACCCTTCCGGGAACTGTAGAAAAAATCATACCTCCAATGCATCCGGGCCAACCGGAGAAAGCACAAATCGGTATTGAAGGCGCGGACGATTTATATCGTGAGGTTCGCGTCGAGAACACCCTGGAGGATGGTGATGGCCGGCAAGTAGCGCTTAAACCTGGCGCGCAGGTTAACGTCACCATTGCCGCGGATGTAGAATCCACAATCGTCAAACAGCCAAGCAAGTCGATCTAGTTTTGGATGCAAATGCATCTTCCCGTGAGCCGGTAATCCGGTCATCTGCCTTCGATATATGATTGGTTCGTGGAGGACGGGCGTCCTTGCCCGCCTCGCACCCGTCTGTGCATGACGGGCGAGGACGCCCGTCCTCCATTTTTTTTACATTCAGATTGGTCCCTGGTAGCGGCGCAGCCGGACGGCAGCGGCAAGAAAAATCGCGGCAATGGCGAAGCCGACCCATAGTCCCGGGCTGCTCAAATAATTCATCACCGTCAGAAATGTCACCGGATCCATCATGCCGCCACCTGGGGCGCTCGCGCCGGCACTGGGGCCGCCCGCCAGGCGTTGGCCCAGCAGTTCGAGAAATGACGCACGGTTGAAGGCGATTTTCTCGACCACCGCGATCGCGAGAACAGGTAAGCCCGCCCAGAGGAATGTCAGGCGCCGCGCCCATCCCGAGACCAGCAGCAGCCAGGCATAGATGGGCGCATACCAGAGCGCGTGAATCGCCAGCAGATGATAAAGCAGCATCAGCGACATTTGCAGCCATGGAAGCTGTGTCCAGAGCTTCGCGGCACTAAGACCGCTGGCCAGCAGCACTGCGCTGTTAAGCAAGAGCATGATCCACTGCGTGGCCAGGGTGACGGCAACGGTCAGCAGGGGAAGAACCAGGAGCGGGATGGAAATCTTTGACAGCACGACGTTGAGATCGGAAACCGGCAGCGACTTCCAGAAAAGGATGCTGCGGTCGCGGCGCTCGCCATGCAGTGCATCGAGACAGTAAAAGATGGCGACAATGAATGTGGTGCCCATGAGCAAGAGCGCGGCCATGTCGTAGGGCTTCTGCATTAACTCAAGCTGCTGCATGGGGTCGAGGGTGGAGGCGGCGCGCATTTTTTGGGGCAGATGAATCAGGCTGATCAGGAAGCCGAACAGGATGAGAGCGGCGACGATCAGGGGCGCGAGATATAGGGACCGGTTTTCCCAAACCTCGCGGCGGACCGACCAGTACAGCGGCTGCGGCGCGGAATTGTGAACCGGTTCGGCAACCTGTGATTCACGTATTTCGGAATTGTGGGAAGACCCGGGAATGGCGTTCGACTGAGCAGTCACCTGACGCCTCCTTGCGAGTGGCTGGCCTGGCTGCCGACTACGGCAACGAACAGGTCGGCAATGTTGGGTGTGTGCGCTTCACCAAGGTCTGTCAGCTGGTTTCGCGCGATAGCTTCGCGCTTTAAGTCGAAAATAAGGATGCTGCGGCCGAGCATCTGGCGGTCCTGCAGCGGCTTGAGGGCGCGTGCCGCAGCGATTTTTTCGGGATGCACCGCGACTTCCAGGTAACGCGACTCCAGTTCTTCCATACTGCTATCGAGGACGATGCGGCCGCGATCGATGAACATTACATCGGTGACGACATGTTGAATTTCTTCTACCTGGTGTGTGGTCACAACAATGGTGCGGCTGCGATCGAAATAGTCGTTGAGCAGCGAGTCGTAGAACTGTTTGCGATAGAGGATGTCGAGGCCCAGCGTGGGCTCGTCCAGCACCAGCAAGCGCGCATCGATGGCCATGACCAGCGCGAGATGCAGTTGAGTGACCATGCCCTTCGACAATTCCCTGACTTTGCTGGAGAGCTTGATGGTTGTTTTGGCGAGAAAGCTTTCGGCTTTCGCGCGGTCGAATCGCGGATGCACGCCGGCGACATAATCCAGAGCCTGCGAAACCTTTATCCAGCGTGGGAGCACGGCGACATCGGAGATGAAGCAGACGTCGCGCATAAGCTGATCGCGCTGGCTCCAGGGATCGCGGCCGAGCACGTTCAGCTCTCCCTGATACGGGGTGAGGCCGAGGATGGCATTGAGCGCAGTGGTCTTCCCTGCCCCGTTGGGGCCGATGAGTCCGAGAATGCGGCCCTTTTCAACCCGCAAATTGATTCCGTCGAGCGCGACGGTTGGGCCAAAGGTCTTGCGCAGGCTGCGGGCTTCGATGCATGCCATTTCAGCGCTCCTCACTTTTGGTTTTCGTTTTGCCCGGCTTTGACACCGAGGGTTCAGAATCCGGGGACGAGCGAGGACTGCCGGAATTGAGCAACTCTTCCGGCTTCAGCCCGAGGCGTTGGATGGTTGCGAAAATCCGGGGCCACTCTTCGCCGAGAAACTTCTGGCGCTCGCCCTGCAGCAGCAAATTGCGAGCGCCGCTATTGATGAACATACCCAAACCTCGCCGGGTCTCGACCAGTCCTTCGTCGACCAGTTGCTGATAGCCCTTTAGAACCGTAAGCGGATTGACCCGGTATTCGGCGGCGACGGTGCGCACAGAAGGCAGCGGATCGCCTTCCTTGAGCACGCCGTCGAGTATCATCGCGACCACGCGGTCGCGAAGCTGGCGATAAATCGGCTGACTGTCATTCCACTCACGGTCCATCCGGTTTTCCAAAATCCCCTAGCAGAGAATACGCTCTCGTCATTTTGCCCGTTGCAGGTCGAAATGCGCATGCACCGGCTTGTCACCTGGTTCCATGTAAATCCAGTCTTCGGTGTGATGGTTGGCGTCAATGCTAGTGAACACCGCGTGGTGCATGTGCCCGTATTGAGTGCTGCCGGCGACATCGAGAAAATCGAATTCCACGGTCTTGCCGTCGGCGGCGATCTTGCCCACCATGCGGGGGCGGTTGCCGGCATCGCAATAGTGGGTGAGCAGCAGGCGATCGCCATCCAGATACAACATGGTGATGGGATCGTCGGGCCGGCCAGTGGCGGTCATCTCATGGATGAGCGCGTTACCCATGGAAGTTGAACGCAGGGAAACGTGCATCAGCTTGCCATCCATGGTGGGTTGCTGCGGATCGGTGGTTACCTGGCCTTGCCAGTCTCCAGCCAAAGTTTTCAGCTGGTCGAAGGACTTCTGTGCCTCGGACTGCGCGAAGGCACCGGCAGAGAGTGAAATCAAGATCGCATAAAGGGTAAAGCGAAGGCGTTTCATATGTTCTCCTCGGGGGTGAATGAAGCTCGGGAACAGACTCCTGGGACGTACCGCTTTAGCCTGTTCTCTAGTGTTATAGTTAACTATAACACTAAACTGAATGCAAGTACTTTTTAGGTTTCTCTCGAGAGGTTTCTGAGTCAGCAACTGGGGAAAGACAGATTGGGTATCGACGGCAAACTAAGCTCCTGCATCAATGGATTGCGGGGCTAATGCCATAATGACTTAGCCACTCCACGGCTCGAGCGATGCGCTGGTAATTTTCTCGGCCTCTTCGAATAACCAATTGATGAGGCCATCAGGAGCGGGTCAGGTCGTCGATTTCACGGAAGCGCATCTAGTCCGGTGACTGGCTCGGTCTTCAAAACCGACGGGCGGCGGGCAACCGTCGCCGGTGCGTTCGACTCGCACACGCTTCCGCCAAACAAAATGCTTAGCTTGGCTTCCCTGCGGTTGGGGCAAGCGACTTCTTTTCGATACGCCAAGGACATTTCATCGGTCACCGCATCAACCGTAAATATTTCTTGGTGATCCGAATATCCGCGTCTATACACGCAAGTGAGCCGCAGCCTCGCGTGTGGGTAACCATGCGTTGGCTTTCATTCGATGGTTTCGGATAGGTGCGCCGCCAGATGGTAATTGGCTGCGGACGCGGATTGCGTGGCGCTGCCGCACGAGCGGGGACGCTCGCGCCCACATTTGGCCCGCCTCTGGTGGGGCAACAGGGCGATTAGAATAAATTTGCGCGGAGCGGCTAGCGGTTGATGGAATTCTGCTGCGAAACCGATGCTGCGCTGGCTGAGGCTTTTACCCGTGCCAGCTCGAGGGCCTCGTCTTGCAGGCGATCCAGGGCCCGTTGCATGATCAGCAATCCCTCGCGCATGAGAGAGATTTTATCGAGCAGGACTTCCAGTGCATCTTTTTTGTGAATCATCCGGGGGCTAGTCATCCTGGCTTGAAACTACCAACCGGCTTGCGAGGTGTCGGCACGGCAGCGCACCCATCGCGGACTCTACAGATTGATTGTTTTTGATCTACCCTAATACCCCGATACGCCGGGGAGTGGTTGTTCCCTAGCATGGATGCAATTCATAAATGCATTAGGGGCGACGCTACTTATTTTTTTCCCCTGCTGACCGCGTCGCCCCATTTTTTTGTGGTAGTCCGGAAATCTCAGCGCAAGATCATGGTCTCTGGTTGTGCGTACGCTATCGGACAGACAATAGTGCGGCCAGCGCCTACAAGGAAGCATGGCTCGTCTTTCAACTATTCCGACCGTCCCCAAGACGATCCGTTGCCCGTTCTGTTCGGCAGCTCCGAATGTGGCGTGCAAGACAACCAGGGGCCGCAAGCTGAGAAACGCACTCGGTATTCGTGTCGCAGTCATCCACGTCGCCAGAATTCAGAAGGCTGCGGAGGCAGACGAAACTGAATAGGCCGTGGCGTATCCGCCCGTAAGCTGCTGCTTTTCTCACCTATGTGTGATTAGCACTACGGGAATTCTGGCGTCTGAAAGTTTTGCGGCAAAATCTGCGGGCGGGCCGCCCGCGATCACACGACGCGTCAGACTACTCAGACCACACAGACTAATCAGACCACTCAGGCCGCATGACTACTCAGACCACACCGACCACTCAGTTATGGTTTTAAGGTTTTGCGCTCCAGAAGGGTTCGCGCGCGGCCACGAACTGGATGGGGACTTCGGTCACGAAAGTTTTCAGCCAGCGCGTGCACTCTTCCATGCCGGCCTGCTCCGAAGGAATGTGGCTCAGGATAATCAGTGATTCCTGTTTACCCTCGCTCACGGCGTCGGCTACGTATTCGACGGTCTCCCATTCCTGCGCTTCGCCGATAACCAGAGATTGCACTCCGGGCATCTCCAGGGCTTTGGCGTGATGGGCGAAACCGGCGGCGCCGGGAGCCATGGCCAGTCTGGTTATGCGCTGCTCGGGATTCCCGACCACGCGCACGACGTGGATTTGCAGCTTGCGCTTGATCTCGGATGCGAGGGCGTTGAGCGAGGTCTCGGGGATGTTGAACAGATACTGGTTCCCCGGATCCTGAAATTTTTCCCATCCCAGGGCGTGAACCATGCCGGCTTCGATCCCGTCAGGATGGCGGGCATGCCAGTGGTCGTGAAACCGCCACACGACCAGGCCGTGCCGCTCAATGAACTGCCGCTTCGCCGCCAGCACGGGATCATCTTCTTTTTCCGGCAGGTCGTCCGCTTTGTCGAGGTGATCAAAAAAAGTGGGCTCGTGGGTAATGACCAGATTGTCGCCGGCGGCGGCGGCCCGCTGCAAAACATCAAGCGTGGCCATCATGGTGACGGCGATTCCAGTCACCGGGGTGTCGGGATTGCCGGCCTTGAAAGTGTCCACGGTATCGCTTTGCCATGGCACTCCGACTTGCTGCTGAATTCGCGCCACCACTTCGCGAGCGGTCAACTGCGGATCGCGCGCCCGGGCAGCGGGTGTGAACAGGGCGACGATTGCCAATGCGACGATTGCCAATGCAATGACGAATGATTTTGTTCGACGGTGAGTGGCCTTCATCTTTCCTCCGCAAAGCGACGATAGCAATAATTCGCATTAGACCACGATCACGCAGCCTCGCGCATCGGGAAGGAAGCGGTTGCGGGGGCAAAAAAAGGGGCCCCCGTGAGAGGGCCCTTAAGCAATCAGCTTTCCCGCCGGCTGCGGCTAGAAAGTGAACTTTGCCACTAAAGCGATGCTGCGAGCGTTGCTGGCAAATACCGCCTTCGGGTTATTGAAAGTGGCATTCCCCGGAGTGAGGTAGTTGAGGTAGCTCGAACTGTTCGGTCCAGTGGTAAATGAAGTGACGTCGTTTACGCCCAATCCCTGACCCGGATTGCTTCCCGGAATGTACTGCGGGTGATTGAGCACGTTGGCGAATTGCGCCCCGAAGCGGAACTTGAAGCGCTCGGTGATGTTGAAGTCCTTGTAAGTGGAGAGTGAGAAATCGTTGGTGGGAGCGGTGGCAAGGGTATTGCGGCCGGCAGTGGCCAGTGCGCCCGGTCCGGCAACGATGTACTGAGCATTTGGATTGTTGGCCAGGTAGCCGACAGTGTCCCCGGCGGTATTGAGCAACGGAGTAACTCCGCTTCCCGTCCCCCGGACTCCATTGGGATTAACGATGGCGCGATCGCCGGCAGAATCTCCGTTCAAGTTTGAATCGGTTGCCGATTGAACGGTGGCCCACTGCGGAGACTCGTAGGTGTAGATGGGACTGAAGCCCCAGTTACCAACGACGTTCTTCATGAACCAGTTGCCGTTCTTGAAGAAAGGCAGGTCGTAAACCGCAGCCAGCGTGAAACGGTGAGTGCGGGAAAGCGGTGATACCGATCGCTCGGCATCCCAGTTCTGGAAGTCTTGCGGACGGCGGGGCGTGAGACTGGTAGAGAAGAAATCCGCCGTGCTGTTGTCGATGGTGCGGCTGTAGGTGTAGGCAGCCTGGAAAGTCAGCCCGTTGCTGAAGCGACGGTTGAGCTGGGTTTGCAGGCCATGATAGATCGACGATCCGTTGGGCGAATCGGCCACGATGTTGCTGCCCTTCCCGGTGACGTTATTGCCGAAGCCAGCGTTAGCGAACTGGGGGAGGAACGACCCAGGAGCCTTAAGCTCAGCCAGAGTTGTCGTCAAACCATCCAATTCAGCTTGTGACGGCTGGTTGAAGAAAGTCGGCAAGAATTCATCGGGAGTTACCAACGATCTACGATTGATTCGATTTTGAACGTCAAGGTGTACGCCTCGAGTTCCCACGTAGCGAATCTCGGCGGTGAAATCCTTGGCAAAGGAATGCTGAATACCGAAATTCCAGTTAATGGAATAAGGATACTTGACGTCGGGCGGAATCCAGTTGGAGGTGTGAGCGCGCGCACCGTTGGCTCCGATCGGGCAAAACGCTGTATTCCGGTTCCGCCTCCTGGCAAACCGCCGCTACCCAGAAAATTGGGTGTCTGAGTATTCAGATCAGGGACGTCATGGGTGGCACCGATCTGCGGAGGCACGGCAAGAATGCCGATGTTGTCGTACAGAACGTCGTACGCCAAACCAAAGCCGCCGCGAATTGAAGTTGTACCGGTGCTTCCCGGCGAGAAGGCGAAACCGACGCGCGGAGCCCAGTTGTTTTTAGGAGCACGCGGCGCCTCGAAGGTGAGGGGCTGATTGACCGCGCCCGGCACAATAATGCTGGGGGTATTCGAGATGGTGTTCAGGGCCTGTTGGGATTCGCTGGTGGAAATGGTTGTGTACTCGTAACGAATTCCGAGATCCAGAGTCAGATGTGGATTCACTTTCCAGCTGTCGTTCGCATACCAGTAGACAGCTTTCTGGTTGCCGTAGTAGGTCACTGAACCGGCGCTGCGTTCGCCAAAGTTGTCGGGCGAAAAGTCTTCGAGAAAGAGCTGGGTGGAGTTGTAGTTGTAATCCCCGCGCTGACGTTGGGTAAAGCTCTGGGGAGAAATGTACCAGCGGTATTCTCCGCCGAACTTGAAGGTGTGGTTGCCCTTGGTCCAGCTCAGGTTGTCAACGCCCTGGTAGAGATTCTGCACGGTGAACTGAGGAGCCTGAGAGTCTGGTCCAATTTGCAGGCCGTTGCCGCCCAGGTCAAAAAGAATGAGATTGGGGAATGCATCCAACCCAGGATATTTGAAACCGCCATCGGGCAAAGTGTTGAAATACCGGTTGAAGCCCACACGGAATTCATTGATAACCGCTGGAGTGAAGGTGTGATATTCGCTCAGAGTGAAAAGATGGAAACGAAAAGGTTCGATTGTATAAAACGCGGATAGATTCGCGCTCTGATCGACCTTATCTACCTTGTTGTAGATGTAACGCCCGCGGATCTGATCTTTGGACGAGATGTTGTAGTCGACACTTTGAACATAGTTCTCGAAATTCTGGAATGCCGGCGAGGCGATGGTGACCGCGCCGATCGGAACTGAACCTGCGGCGCAGGCGCCGGTTGCGGGAGCGGTCGAATACGGCAGACAGTCGCTCCCTGCAGCAGCGACTGGAACGTATTGCTTGAAGACACCGAAATTGTTTGCGCTGAGGTTGGGATCAGCCGCGATCGCCGCCAGCCCGTCCGCGGTCGGCGTCAGCACCTGGCCGCCCGAGGTTGCGGTGAGAGAAATTCCCTGGCGCTCGAAATTGCTGAAGAAGAAAAGCTTGTTCTTGATGATGGGGCCGCCGAATGTGGCGCCGTAGCGGTTGCTGTCATAACGCGGGTTCGAGGTGAGTCCCTGGAGCACGAAAGCGTTGTCGACCGCGTTCAGATTCCGATTCCTGAAATATTCATAAAGCGAACCGTGAAAGCTGTTGGTTCCGCTCTTGATGGTGGTGTTGAACTGGCCGCCTGAAGAATGGCCGAACTCGGTGTTGTACTGATTCGCGAGCAGGGTGAAGTTTTCGACCGCGTCGTTCGGAACCGTAATCAGATTTCCGGTGACGGCTTTGTTGTTGTTGTCCACGCCTTCGACGGTGAAGTTGTTGTTATAAGGACGCTGACCGCCAACCGAAGGTCCGGCACCGAGTCCCAGCGAACTCGCCTGGCCGACTCCGGGACTCAACAAGGACAGATTCAACACGCCGGCTCCGATTCCGCCGGCGGAGGTGATGCCGAGGTCCTTGGAGAAATTTTCGTCATAGGTGGATTGCAGTTGGGCCGAAGTCGTGTCGATGGTCGCAGCCACGCCCGAGACTTCGATAGTTTCGCTGGTGGCGCCCAGAGTCAGGGTGACGTTCAGTGTGCCGGTCTGGTTAAGCACGATGTCGACCTGCTGCACAGCGGTTTTGAAGCCGCCGTTTTTTACCACGATTCTGTAAGTACCTACAGGGAGATTTTCGAAGCGGTAAGCGCCAGTGCTTCCTGTGACTGAAGTTGATACGGCACCGGTGTCGATCTTGGTGGCTTCGACGGTGGCGTTGGGCACAACCGCGGAAGAAGAATCAGTCACTGTTCCTACCAGATTGCCGCTGATGGCCTGGCCGTAGACGCGGCCTGAGGCGGTCATGAAAAAAGCCAGCACCAACCCGAAGGTCAAAACTTTCGAGATTGAAATACGTCGTTTCATGCAAACACTCCAAACAACAAATTTGAGATGACGATAACGAAACATTTTGTTGATCGTGTTAAAACACGCTGTGGTCGCGCGTTTCGTTGAAATCACAAAACAGTCGCAGCACATCATAAGCAACTCGCATTCCAAAACATGGGGTCGGGGAAACTGTCGTGTTCGCCTGCACTTGTCAATTCAAGTGCGAAACAAATATTGAAAACTGAACATCAGGAAATTTTTTGATATGAGTTCTCGTACGGATAGCAGCGCCAACAGATCATCAGTCATCGACTGTTATGTATTGATATGGCGTCTCGCTCGTTATGCGATGGAGCAGGGAAAGAAAATTTAATTTACAAATCTCTACAGTGTTTACGGTAGGCGGGTTGTGTTTCCCTTGTCCTCGAAAGTAGCGCCGGCCTCCGGCCGACCCGAGGGGCGGGCGGGACGCCGGCCGGACAGCCGGCGAGACGCCGGCGCTACTTTGCAAAGCAGACATCAAGAAAAATTTCGGCACAAAGAGAATGCCGGCCTCCGGCCGGCCCGTGGGGCCGGCGGGGACGCCGGCGCTACTGTGCGAAGCTCTCGCTGGTATAAAATCTTTTCTGCGGCGGATTTAGAATTCCTTTCCGACCGCCGGTTGAATGAGCGTTCCCCTGCATCGAGGGCCAAAGGCAAGATCTGTGACGAGATTATTGTCGCAACGGACGCGAACCCAACTGGCATTCGGGACGGCGGTGATTCTACTTCTCCTCAGTGGAATTGCCGCATACCTCACTGTGGTCCGGTTGCGCACGGCGCAACGCTGGGTTGGGCATACTCACGATGTTCAAGCCGCATTGGCCGATCTGGACAGTACAGCTACACGAGCCGGGAGAGCACGTACCCGTTATGTTGATTCCGGCGATGACGCCTTCTTTGACGATTACCAATCAGCCGCGGGCGAGATTCCGGGCAAACTGAAACTGGTACAACGCCTGACCGCAGACAATCCCGATCAACACGATTTTGCCAGGAACCTCACCGGCATTACCCGGCGAAGAATCGATCTGCTGAACAAATCGGTGGAGTTGAAGCGGAGCGGATCGAAGGACGTCGCCGGGCAAGCGCTTTTGCGGCAACAGATCATCGATGTCTCGGCAGAATCCGACACCTTGATGCAAAAGATGCAGGCCCAGGAGCAAGGACTGCTGGAATCCCGGAGAGACCAGTCGGAGCGACTGTTCCATATCACGGTTTACATTCTGTGCGCCACATTCGTGGTGGCCCTTCTGCTGTTTTTCCTGCATTATCGCATGCTTAATGCTGAACTGGACGCCAGGGAACTGGCGGAAACTTCTTTGCGCACGCTGAGCGTGCGTCTGCTTGAACTACAAGATCAGGAACGCCGCAAATTTTCGCGTGACCTTCATGACAGCCTGGGACAGTATCTGGTGGGGGTGAAAATGAACCTCACAATGTTGGGCAACTCGCTGCCAGACAATGCGCTGATCGGCGAATCGCTCAAACTGCTGGACCAGGCTCTGACTGAAACCCGTACCATATCGCATTTGTTGCATCCACCGCTGCTGGACGAGACCGGGCTGGGGTCGGCGGCGAAGTGGTATGTGGAGGGCTTTGCCAAGCGCAGCGGGATTCAAACCAGCCTGGAAATTCCCGACGATTTTGGGCGCCTGCCCAGTTCGCTGGAGCTTGCCCTTTTTCGCGTTCTACAGGAGTGTCTGACTAATGTGCATCGCCACTCCAAAAGCACGAAGGCCGACGTTTCCGTGCAACTGACCAAGAACGAGGTTTCGCTTCGGGTAAGGGATTACGGCGGGGGCATCCCGTCTGATGTTCTGGAACGCTTCCGCCATCACCGCGCCCACGGCGGGGTGGGACTGGCGGGGATGCGGGAGCGGATTCACGAACTCGGCGGCAACCTGGAGATGGAATCGGACAGTCACGGCACCCAGGTCCGGGCCAGCCTGCCGCGTTCGGAACGGAAAGCTTCCAAAGAGATATTCGCCGCGGATTAATTCGGCTTATAACTTTTTGCTGAGGTCGCTCGACATTCCTCCGGCGGCCGGCACATAACATTTCGAGGCGTAATCCATCACCATGCGATTGGCGTTAAATCTCCAACCCAGGGTGCGGATGGTGCGTTTCATGCGCCGGATCCAGCCGCGCGGCAAGCCATCACGGTCACGCTCATAATAAAGAGGGATGACTTCTTCGCGCAGCACCCGATACAAGTCCTCGCCGTCACGATTATCGTGAATGCTCATGTCGGAGTGAGTTCTGCCTGTGCCGATGGCAAACCCGTTCAAGCCGTCATAGGCTTCCGCCCACCACCCGTCAAGAACGGACAGGTTCAGTCCGCCGTTCAAAACCACTTTTTGACCGCTCGTGCCTGATGCTTCGAGCGGACGGCGGGGATTGTTCAGCCAGACGTCGACGCCCTGCACGAAATGACGTCCCACGTTGATGTCGTAATCTTCGACGAAGACGAACTTGTCGCAGAACTCAGTGTTCCGCATCAGCTTGGCGATCTGCTGCAGCATCTTCTTGCCGGGTTCATCGCGGGGATGGGCCTTGCCGGCAAAAATAAACTGCACCGGGCGCTTGGGATCATTGACCATCGATGCCAGCTTCTGAATGTCCGCCAGAATCAGGTCGGCTCGTTTGTAGGTGGCAAAGCGGCGGGCGAAACCGATGGTGAGGGCATCGGGACTGAGCACCCGGCCAAGGCGCGCCAGGGTTTCGGCTGACTCGTCGCGACGCGCCGCCTGCTCGACTACGCGATGGCGGACAAAATCCAGCAACCGGGATTTAAGGTGAAGATGAGTTTCCCAGAGTTCCGCATCGTCGACATCTTCAATCCCTTCCCAGATGGCGGGGTCGGCATTGTTCTCCTGCCAGCCAGTACCAAGGTGACGGTCGTAGAGGCGGAACATTTGCGGAGCCAGCCAGGAAGGCACGTGCACACCGTTGGTGATATGGCCGATGGGGACTTCGTCTTCCGACTTGCCGGGATAGAGACCAATCCACATGTGACGTGAGACTTCTCCATGCAGAGCGGATACGGCGTTGGCGCGGCGAGCCAGCCGCAAGCCCAGCACGGTCATGCAAAAATCCTCGCTGGCATTGCCCGCGTTCTCGCGTCCCAGGTCCATTAGTTTGTCCTGGGAAATTCCCAGCCCTTCGCGCATGGGGCCAAGATGTTCTTCCATCAGTTCGGAGTGAAAACGATCGTGACCGGCGGGTACCGGGGTGTGAGTGGTAAAGACGGTTTCACGGGACACACGACGGACAGCGTGATCGAAGCTGAGACCTTCAGTCTGCATCCGGTCGCGGATGGCTTCGAGAACGGCGAAACCGCTATGACCTTCGTTCAAATGCAAAACGCCGGGGGTGATGCCCATGGCGCGGAGCGCGCGGAACCCACCGATACCGAGCAGCAGTTCCTGGCGGATACGGATACGAGAATCTCCGCCATACAGCCGGGAAGTCAGTTCGCGATCTTCGGGATGATTGCCGTCGATATTGGAATCGAGCAGCAGCAAGTCGCAGCGTCCCACTCTCATCCGCCACACTTTTGCGCGAAGAGCTGCGCCTCGGGTTTCGACCTGAACGGTGACCGGTTCTCCACTTGGACCGATCGCGGCTTCCATGGGCAGCCGGCTGATATCGGTTTGAATGTACTCTTCCTGTTGCCAGCCGGTGCGGTCGAGGCGCTGGCGGAAATATCCCTGGCCATAAAACAATCCGACGCCGACGAGAGGGATGCCCAGGTCGGAGGCGCTCTTTATGTGATCACCGGCGAGAATTCCCAGGCCGCCGGAATATTCCGGGATGGAAACGTGCAAGCCAAATTCTGCGGAAAAATAAGCCACGGGGCGAGGCCGGAGAATGCCGGCATAACGGGCTCCCCATGTCCGGTCAGCGTCCAGATATTCCCGTTGGCGGCGGTAGGCATAGTTGATGCGGCTGTGGAGGACGAGTTCGCGGGCGCGACGCTCCATGACTTCAAGCGGAATTTCGGAGAGCAACGCTACGGGATTGTGATTAAGCTGCCGCCAGCGACTGGGGTCGAAGTCGCGAAAAAGACTGCTGGTATCGTGGTCCCAGCACCACCACAAGTTGCGGGCAAGCGCCCACAAGCGCTCCCGGGCGGGAGCGATAAAGCGGTCCAGAGTGCGAGCTTCGTTGACCACCGGCCCGACTTGTGTAGCCGCCTCGGTCAACATACGGACTTCGTCCTCGCGAAAAACCCGGGGAGCGATGGTCTGAACCACCAAAACTCCCTGTAAAACCCCGCGATCGATCAGGGGCACGCCCAAAAACGACTGGTAAGCCTCCTCGCCGGCTTCGCTGAAGTATTTGAAACGAGGATGGTTCTTTACCTGTTCGACCGCCACTGGCCCCACCCGCTCCGCCACCAGGCCGGCCAGACCCTCGTGCAGGCTCATTCGCAGGGTGCCAATGCACTGAGGCCGAAGTCCGACGGTAGCAGCCAGCACCAGATTGGCCCGGTCAGGCTCCAACAGATAAGCGGAACACACTTCGGTCTGAAAGCGTTTGGCGATCAAGGCAACAACATTCATCAAAGTCTCGGCCGATTTGCCTCCCGCCGCTGCCAGGTTGCCAATTTCTTCCATGGTCAGGACGTCTTTATCGTCATGCGCAGGTGCAGGTTGACTCATGTTTTAAGTTGTCTCGTCGTTTGGATTCACTGCTGGATCGAAGGCGTGGTGGGCCGCAATCCGTATCTCAGTAGTGTAACTGCTGGAACATCAAGCGACTAGTTTACGATTGGGCTCCCTCCACCGTTACGTCTCAGGCGTAACTTTGGTCACAATCCATTTTTGGGCCCCGTGTTCTCAATGGAACCTCTGAGGGGGCGATCGGGGCAGTAGTCGCCTCCCGGTCTGGTATAACTCAGGAGGAATTGGTCGTTGGTCGGACCCGACTACGCGCAAATCAACATCCGACAGATCAACATCTGGCCGGTGGAATTTCGGGAGCGAGCTTATGAGGATGAATACGGTGTGGCGGGACCGCAGTTTCCGGTTGCTGATTTTGTCGATCCTGCTGGTGTCAGCGGGTCGCGCGGGAGGGCAGACTTCTTCGACCCAGCCGGAAGTCCTGGTGATCGATAGTTCGGCGCCCGCGCATCCCTTTCCCCACTTCTGGGAGCACATGTTCGGATCGGGGCGGGCAAGCCTAAGCCTTCGAGACAGCTACCGCCAGGATTTGCGGCAGGTAAAACAGATTACAGAGTTAGAGTACGTTCGCTTCCACGCCATTTTTCTCGACGACATGGGGGTTTACGACGAAGACAGCGCCGGCCGCCCGATCTATAACTTCTCTTACGTTGACCAGTCGTATGACGGCCTGTTGCAGAACGGCGTCCGTCCTTTTGTGGAGCTGAGTTTCATGCCGAGAAAACTGGCTTCCAACAAGGACGCTCTGCATGCCTTCTGGTACAAGCAAAACGTCTCGCCTCCGAAAGACTGGGCCAAGTGGGATGATCTGGTTTACCAATTTACGAAGCATCTGGTGGATCGCTACGGGGTAGAAGAAGTAGCCAAGTGGTATTTCGAAGTCTGGAATGAACCGAATATCGATTTCTGGGTTGGCGAGCCAAAGCAAGCCACTTACTGGGAGCTTTACGATCATTCTGTGGCAGCGGTAAAGAGGGTGAACTCACGATTTCGGGTGGGCGGTCCGGCAACGGCTCAAGCAGCGTGGGCTGACGCTTTTATCCGGCACTGTACCGACAAGCATATTCCCGTTGATTTCGTTTCGACCCACGTCTATGGCAATGACGGGTCCCAGGATGTATTTGGCACCAACGAAAATATCCCGCGCGATCGCATGGTTTGCCGGTCGGTAAAAAAGGTCCACGACCAGATCAAAGCATCAGCCCTTCCACAGCTCCCACTGATATGGAGCGAGTTCAACGCCAGCTACAAGAACGAGCCCGAGGTTACGGACTCCATTTATATGGGGCCGTGGATGGCCGATACCATTCGGCAGTGCGACGGGCTGGTGGATGAAATGTCTTACTGGTCGTTTTCCGATGTTTTCGAAGAGCAGGGCGTGGTCAAGAAGCCTTTTTACGGTGGCTATGGCCTGATTGCCGCCGGAAGCATTCCAAAGCCGTCGTTTTCTGCCTTCAAGCTTCTGCACCAGCTTGGCCATGAACGGCTGGCGCTCGATTCCGAGTCCGCGCTGGTGACCCGAAAAGAAGACGGTTCTCTGGTTCTGGCAGTCTGGAACCTGGTTGCGCCCGAACAGACTGGCAACCCCAGGACGGTGGTGCTGCGATTCAAGAACCTGCCAGCGGGAAAGCGCGCCTTCATTTCCCGAGTTGATCGGGAGCATGGAGATCCCCATCCGGCCTACGAAAAAATGGGCTCGCCGGTGTATCCCACGCAACCGCAGTTGCAAACGCTGCGGGAAGCCGTAGCCAGCGGCGCGCCCGAAATACGTGAGATCCGCAATGGCGAAATCAGTTTGTCGCTTCCGGCAAATGGCTTAGCCGTGATCGGAATCAAATAGCTTAGAGCGGCTCCGGCGGGACGAGAGACTTTCGGGTAAAGGCTTAACTCTATGGCCCATCGAACCTTAGGGCCCTTGGGCGCATCTATCACGGTGCAATCGCCGTGGCAGCTGCATGACCATTCCTCCGGCGCAGGCGATCATCCCTAATTTTTGGGTATAGCTTCAACAAACCAGAGAACTTGGTTAGGATCCATGCATGGCGGAGAAGCAAAGTTTTTTAAGTAGTTGGCAGGAGCGTCTGACCGCGCTTCGCAACACCCCGCCAGTCCTGAAGATCGTGTGGCAATCCGGGCCCGGAGTTGTGATCTTCGGCCTGGTAGCCCGCCTGTTTGCCGCGTTATTGCCGCTGGCACTCCTTTGGATTCCCAAGCTGATTGTTGATGCGATCGTCCATGCCAGAGTTTCGCAGCAACCTGTCTCTCCCCGGCTTTGGTGGCTGGTTGCAGCGGAATTCGGGCTGGCAGTTCTGGGCGGAATTCTGGCCCGCGCCATCGACTATTCAGATTCGCTACTGGCAGACAAATACACCCGCTATGTCAGCGTTCAGGTGATGAAGCACGCGGCCGAACTCGACCTGATCGCCTATGAAGACCCGGTATTCTACGACCGGCTGGAGCGAGCCCGGGTGCAGGCAACTGATCGGCTGGGCATGATTCAGCAGATCGGGCGGTTGATCCAGTTAGTGATCACGACCATTACTCTGTCGGTCACTATCATTGTTTATTCGCCGTGGCTGATGCTGCTGCTGGTAGCGGGCGTGCTCCCGGCGTTTCTGGGCGAAAGTCACTTCGCATTTTTGGGTTACGCGAAGAATTTCCGGCAGACCCCTGTGCGGCGCCAGTTGGATTATCTGCGGCAGGTGGGCGGCAGCAAGGAAGCGGCAAAAGAACTCAAGCTATTTGGACTGAGCAAGTTTCTCACTGACCGCTTTACCAAACTTTCAGATGGGATCTACGAAGAAAATGTCGCTTTATCAAAGCGCAAACTGATTGCAGGCGCTTTTTTGTCAATCGTTGCATTCATGGGCTACTACGCAGCCTACGTGTTCGTAATCTGGCGTACGGTCACGGGCGCTTACACAATTGGACAGTGGTACCTGCTGTCCGGCGCCATTTTGCAGGCCAGCGCCAACATTCAGCAGATTTTCTCGACAGTTTCGGGCATCGCGGACCAGGCGTTGTTCCTGACCGACCTGCTGGCGTTCTTTGACATGCAGCCGACAATCCAGTCGAAGCCCAATGCTCTGCCCGCGCCTCGGCCGATTGTTCGCGGATTCGAGTTCCGAAATGTTTCGTTTCGCTATCCGGGGAGTTCGCGGATGGTGTTGGACGGCCTCAACTTCCATCTTCATCCCGGCGAGAGAGTTGCGCTGATCGGAGAGAATGGTGAGGGCAAGACCACGATCGTGAAGTTGATCACGCGACTTTACGATCCCACCGAGGGCCAGGTGCTGCTCGACGGAGTGGACCTGAAAGAGTATCGTCTCGAAGATCTTTACCGCGAAATTGGGGTTATCTTTCAGGACTTCATGCGGTACGAGATGACGGCGCGGGAAAATATTGCAGTGGGGCGCATCGAGGAGATTCACGATCAGAAGATGCTTGAAGGCGCGGCGAGAAAAAGTCTGGCGGACGCGGTCATCGCCAAGATTGGCGGTTATGACCAGATGCTGGGAAGGCGCTTCGAGACCGGCGTCGATCTCTCCGGCGGCGAATGGCAGAAAGTGGCGCTGGCGCGAGCCTACCTGCGGGATGCGCAACTGCTGATTCTGGACGAGCCAACCGCGGCGCTTGATGCCCGCAGTGAGTTCGAGGTTTTCCAGCGCTTTGCCGAACTCACCACCGGAAAAATGGCGTTGTTTATTTCGCACCGCTTTTCAACCGTACGCATGGCTGACCGCATCGTAGTCCTTGAAAAAGGAAAGATCGCCGAAGAAGGAACTCACGACCAATTAGCTTTGCTGGGCGGCCGATATAAGGAAATGTTTGAGTTGCAGGCTGCCAGCTATCGTTAGGTTCGCGAGCCATTCGTTTTCTACAAGCAATGCCACCAGACACCAATATCGACACACTGAGCGCCGACGCTGAGCGTGAGCCGGAAGCCGCCAAGGAAGTGGTCCCCAACGCGGAAGCTTTGACAGCGGCCGCTTCGGACCTTTCGCGCAGGCTGGTGTGGCTGCCGGGACCGTATTCGCCCCGTCATTTTTCTGAACGATATCGTGCGCTGCGAGACAGTCTCACACCCATCCTTACGGTGTTTCGCGGGCCCTTGCCGAAAAAAACAACGGGAGACGATTTTCGCTGGCTCTACGACAATCTTCGCCTTTTATATTCCGACCTGCGCGGGGTGAAGGAAGGCTTCAAGCGGGCACGCAAGCTGCCTCATGTTCGTACTCCTGACGGCGGCACCACACCGCGAGTGCTGGCGCTTGCGGCCGGATTTCTTTCCACGGTCGGCTACGAGTTTAATGAGAAAGCGCTGCATGCCTATGTGCAGGCATTTCAGCAGAGCTCCGCACTCAGGCTGCACGAACTCTGGGCACTGGTACCAGCCTTAAAGACGGTCCTGCTGGAAGAGGTGGCGGCGCGCGGATCGAAGGTGATCGCAGACCCGGCCGGCGATTTCGGCGTCGGCGTTTGTGTTCGCAGCCTGCGGGACATTGCCGAGGTCAGCTGGAAAGAAGTTCTGGAGCCGTTCATCCTCTTTGACCGGGTGTTGCGCGAAGACCCTGCCGGCGCGTATCCGCGGATGGATTTTGAGAGCCGGGACTGGTACCGGAGTGAGTTAGCCGAGATCGCCGAGCACTCGGATTTCAGCGAGATGGAAATTGCGACGCAGGCAATTTCAATGGCGCGGGCGGCAAAGCAGGAAGAACACGCCAATCCCCGGCTTGAAGCCCGGTTAGGACATGTCGGCTATTACATTGTCAGCGACGGAACGCCGGCACTCGAACAAATTGTCGGAATGCAGCCTCCGTTGGGACGGCGTATTGCCTCTTTCCTGCGACGGAATCCCAGCGAATTTTATCTGCCGGGCACTGAAATACTGACGCTGGCGATCATGTCGGCCATCGTGCTACTGCTCACCAATACTTACACTTCGCCGCTGCTGATCCTTTTTTCCATGATCATGCTGCTGCTGCCCAGTTCGCAGAGCGCGATCACGCTGGTGAATTATCTGGTCACGTCGCTGCTGGAACCGCAGATTCTTCCCAAACTCGACTTTTCGACAGGCGTTCCTTACAACTGCACTACGCTGGTAGCCATTCCCAGTTTGCTGTTCAACCAGGAACAGGTCCGCCGCCTGGTGGACGACCTGGAAGTACGCTTTCTGGGCAACCACGATCCCAATATTCATTTTGCCTTGCTGACGGATTTGCCGGATTCCCCAGTCCCCGCAGCCGAAGATGACCCGCTGATCGAGTACTGTGCAACATTAGTGCGGGGGCTGAATGAGAAGTATGCCAGCCAGGCCTCGGGATCGTTCATGCTCTTCCATCGTCACCGGGTTTACAATCCGCGCGAAAGAGTGTGGATGGGTTGGGAGCGGAAGCGTGGCAAGCTGATGGATTTGAACAAGCTGCTGCGCAACGAACATGACAGCTTCCCGGTGAAATTGGGCGATCTTTCAATCCTGCCGCAGATTCGATTCGTGATCACCCTGGATTCAGACACAGAACTTCCGCGCGGGTCGGCGGATCGCATGATCGGAGCCATGGCGCATCCTCTGAACCAGGCGATCATCGATCCGGACCCGGAAAAAAACATCGTGGTTGCGGGTTACGGAATTCTGCAACCGAGGGTGGGAGTGAGCGTGCAGAGCGCATCCCGTTCGCGACTGGCCAGCCTGTATTCGGGAGAAACTGGCTTCGATATTTATACCCGCGCCATTTCTGATGTGTACCAGGACCTTTACGGCGAGGGCATTTTTGCCGGCAAAGGAATCTATGAAGTGGACACGGTGCAGCAGGTGCTGGAACATCGGTTTCCGCGTAATGCGCTGCTCAGCCACGATCTGATCGAAGGCGCATACGCGCGAGCCGGGCTGGCCACTGACATAGAAATTATCGAAGACTATCCCTCCCACTACAGCGCTTACAACCGCCGCAAGCATCGCTGGCTGCGGGGCGATTGGCAGATCACGGGATGGCTCCGGTCACGGGTTTGGAATGAAGCCGGACGCAAGGTTCGTAATCCTATTTCCCTGGTTTCGCAATGGAAAATTCTGGATAACCTGCGCCGCAGCTTGGTTGAGCCCGCCACTTTTCTGCTGCTGGTGTTCGGCTGGTTGATCCTTCCGGGAAATCCGCTTTACTGGACGCTGGCCACGATCGCAATTCTGTTCGCTCCGGTCTGGTTTCAGTTCGTGTTCACCCTGGTGAAAGCCGCGGCACAGCGCAAACCGGAAATCATCAAGGATGCCCGATCGGCTCTGGTCACCTCCAACATCGGCATATTCTTTACGCTCTCGTTTCTGCCGCACCAGATGTTGCTGTCGCTTGACGCCGTGGTGCGAACACTGATCCGCAGGATGGTGACACGCCGACGCCTGCTGGAGTGGGAGACCGCGGCGGAGACCGAACTAAGCACCCGCAAGCGAACTCCGGTAGATATTTATCTGGAGTGGATTCCGGTCCTGGCGGCGGCTTTAGGAATTCTCGTCTTCTTCACACGTCGTCACGCGTTTTATGCGGCGTTACCGATTTTGCTGCTGTGGGGCTGCAGCAAATGGATTTCGATGTGGTTGAATTTGCCGCCGCAGGCGATCAGCGAAACTTCGGACAAGGACGAGTTGTTTTTGGGCGGCGCCGCGTTGCGCACCTGGCGATATTTCGCCGAATTCAGCACCGCCGAGCATCACTGGCTAATCCCGGACAACGTCCAGGAAGAACCTGCATCCGTAGCCGCCAGGATTTCACCGACCAACCTCGGATTTCTTCTGAACGCGCGCCAGGTGGCGTGCGAATTTGGCTACCTGACCGTGCCCGAATTCGCCGAGCAGACTCTACGCACC
This sequence comes from Terriglobia bacterium, assembly GCA_963733545.1. Taxonomy (GTDB): domain Bacteria; phylum Acidobacteriota; class Terriglobia; order Terriglobales; family Acidobacteriaceae; genus JAIQFF01. The sequence continues at coordinate 284,077 of CAVTDQ010000005.1, read as the reverse complement.
CTGGCCACGGTGGACAAGCTGCCGCGTTTTCGCGGACATCTTTTCAACTGGTATGACACGATCACGCTGGAGCCGCTCCGGCCCCGGTTCGCATCGGCGGTGGATAGCGGAAATCTGGTGGCGTCGCTCTGGACCTTGCGGCAGGGATGTCTCGATCTCCTGAATCGTCCGCTGCTGGAGCGGCAGCTGGCAGACGGTTTGGCAGATCATTTCCAGGTTCTGGTGGACCGGCATGCTTTTCCGCAAAAGCGCCTGCGTGTCTTCCTCACCCAGATGAAGAAGAAAAACTGGTTGCAACGTTTGCTGGCTCCCTCCGAGGAAGGGTTGCTGGAGATGGATTCTTCGAGCGAGAACTCGAAACACCAGTCAGAGGTGCGCTGGTTTGCCACGGAGTCTCTTTCCCGGATCAGAAACCTTCGCAAGGCGGTGCAGGTTTACGCTCCCTGGATGCTGCCGGAATTCGTTCCGCTGTGGAATGACTCGACGCTTAATTTTAAATTCGACTCGCAGAGCCTGATTCTCGAAAAATTGCCTCAGGTGGTGGACACTCTGAACTCCAAACTGCAGCAAGCGATCGAGCGTGGCAACTCCTCGGGTGATCGGCCAGTTTTATATCAACGTCTGCAGGCCATGTTGCCGGAAGCGCGATCAAAGGCGCTGGACTTGATCAAGGATGTGAAACAAATCGCAGGCGCAGCGGGCAAACTCGCGGACGATATGGATTTTCGTTTCATGCTCGACCCGCGGCGCAAACTACTGTCGCTCGGTTATGACGCAGAAGCGGGAAAACTGGCGGCTGCCTGTTACGATCTGCTGGCCTCCGAGGCACGCATTGCCGTATTTGCCGCCATCGCCAAGGAAGATATTCCGCAGGACGTATGGTTTTTGCTGGGAAGATCGCATACCCGCGAGCACGGAATTCCGGTGTTGCTGTCCTGGACCGGAACCATGTTCGAGTATTTAATGCCGATCTTGTGGATGCGCACTTATCCGCATACGCTGCTGGACAATTCACGCAAGGGTGCGGTGCAACTGCAGCAACTTTATGCCAGCGAGAAGGGCGCTCCCTGGGGAATTTCGGAGTCCGCCTACGCCAAGCGTGACGACGCCGGAATTTACCAGTACAAGGCTTTTGGTTTACCGGGCCTGGCTTTGAGTAACAGCGAGGAAGAGTCGCTGGTGATCTCGCCTTATTCAACGTTCCTGGCGCTGAATGTCGATCCGGCGGCGGCGCTGCGCAATCTTCGCGATATGGAGAGCCACGACTGGCTGGGCGCTTACGGATTTTACGAAGCGGGGGATTACAGCGCCACTTCCGGACGCCGTTCCTGGCGCCACCGTCCTGAACTGGTTCGTTGCTGGATGGCCCATCATCAGGGCATGAGCCTGCTGGCGATGGCAAACTTTCTGCACGATAGCGTGGTCCAGCGCTGGTTCCACAGCGATGCCCGGGTGCAGGCTACCGAGTTGCTGCTGCACGAAAAACCGGCCGCGAATGCCCAGTCACTACGCCAACTTTACACAGCAGCCTGAACTTTTGGATTGAGCTAACGGGATTTTCGCTAGGTACGAACTGTCTTCGAAGAGTTTTGCGCCGCGGCCGATTTCTTGAAGTCATCGACCGGATCGGCTTCCGGAAGTTCAAGACCCCAATTTTCGCCAACCGAACCGATGCCTTCGAGTCCCACCTGGTATTCACGGGTACCTTCCATCGGTTTCACCCATACCACGCGGAACTGCAGCCGGCGCTGGCGGTATTGCAAGGTAATTTTCTCGCCCTTCTTCAAGGCATGATGAATCGCACCCAGACGCGCCCCGTTCGGTGTAATGTCCAGAGTGTGCGCCAGTTCAGACACCGGATTATTGGCTGAGTCTTTGCCCGAGATGCGCACCGGCAAGACCATTTTAATCCGTTTTTGACGTCGGTTACCTTTGTCCACGGAAGCTCCCGTCCGGCTAACACTACATACTTATCGGCACGCTGGCAATCGCACTTTAGTGCCGTGCAAATCCACCAGAAGAAATTGGCCTTGCAAAATCATTACTTTACGCGTGACGCCTGGTCATAATTCGCCGCGTTGATGTTACCTTCGGTTTTCGTTGATATCCAATCCGTAGAGACTTCTTACTTTTTGTCGGTCCTGGGCTTTTTGCGGTCGTGGGATTCACCACTTTGCTGCATCAATTTGGTCACCACCCCAGTCCAGCCGGTCTGATGGCTGGCGCCGGCTCCCGCACCTGAGTCTCCGTGAAAGTATTCGTGAAAGAGAATCAGGTCACGCCAGTGCGGATCGGTCTGAAATTTATCGATGCCACCGAAGACCGGACGTCGGCCTTTTTCGTCACGCAAGAAAATATTGGTCAGGCGTCGCGATAATTCACCGGCGACGTCCCACAGGGTCATCATCTTTCCGGAACCGGTAGGAAATTCGACTTTAAAATCCTCGCCCAGGTAGTAATGAAATTTTTGCAGCGACTCAACCAGAAGAAAATTTACCGGGAACCAGATGGGACCGCGCCAGTTGGAATTTCCGCCAAACACTCCGGTGGATGACTCTCCGGGCTCGTAATCCACGCGATGTTCCATACCCTTGACATTGAGGGTATAGGGATGGTCGCGATGGAATTGCGAAAGCGCGCGAATCCCGTAGGGAGAAAGGAATTCGCGCTCGTCCAGCATGTATTTGAGAATTTCGCGAAGCTGATCGGGATCGACGATCGCCAGCAGACGCCGGTCGCCTCTGCCTCCGGTCATCATGCAGGCGACGTTGTCGGTGAGGTCGGGTCGATTTTCCACGAACCAATTCATTCTGCGTTGAAACCCTGGGTAACGGTCAAGAACTTCCTGTTCCAAAGTTCCTACCGCAAACAAAGGGATCAACCCGACCATGGATCGGATCTTCATGGGGAACTTCGAGCCGTCGGGCAACCGCAGCACATCGTAGTAAAACCCATCCTCTTCGTGCCACAGGCCGATTCCGTCGTGGCCGCGGTGGCTCATAGCGCGAGCAATATAGATAAAGTGTTCCCAAAATTTGCTGGCTACATCTTCATAAGCCGGATCTTCCTGAGCGAGTTCGAGAGCGATGGCCAGCAGATCCAGCGTGTACATCGCCATCCAGCTGGTCCCGTCGGACTGCTCGAGGTAGCCGCCGGTGGGCAGCGGGGCACTGCGATCAAAGACTCCGATGTTATCCAGTCCCAGAAATCCGCCCTGGAAGATGTTCATACCATCCGCGTCTTTGCGGTTCACCCACCAGGTGAAATTCAACATTAGTTTAAGAAAAACTCTTTGGAGAAATGAGCGATCGCCTTTTCCGTTACGCTTTTTATCGATCTTGTAGACGCGCCATGCCGCCCAGGCGTGGACCGGAGGATTCACATCTCCCAGTGCCCACTCATACGCGGGGATCTGTCCGTTGGGATGCATGTACCACTCGCGGAGCATGAGAACGAGTTGATCTTTTGCGAACTCCGAATCCACCAGCGCCAGTGGAATACAGTGAAATGCCAGGTCCCAGGCGGCGTACCACGGATATTCCCACTTATCGGGCATGGAAACCACGTCGGCGTTGTAAAGGTGCGGCCATTCGTGATTGCGGCCGCCGCGCCGTTCCCGGGGAGGCGGCGGATTGCCGGGATCGCCATCCAGCCATTGTTTCACCACATAGTGATAAAACTGTTTGGACCAGAGCATGCCCGCGAACCCCTGACGCATGACATTCTTTGCGTCCGCGGTCAGTTCAGCGGGAATGACGGTCGCGTAGAACTCGTCCGCCTCGGTCTTGCGAAGCGAGAAAATGCGCTCGAAACCTTCGAATGCTGCATTGGCCTTAAGCCCGTTCGTGGTGAGCCGCAGGCGGGTCACGACACTTTCGCCGGCGCCTACAGCCAGTTTGTAATGTGCAGAGGCCTTGGTGCCGCATCCCTGGGAATTCACCGCTTCTTCGGCGCCATGCACGATGTAGTCGTTGATCCCGTCTTTAACAAACGGTACGCGGTTTTCGACCTCAAACAAACGCCGCAAGTTGGTTTCGTTCCCGGTGAAAAGCAATTCCGGCGAGCCCTCGCAATGTAGCCAGCGCTTGCCGGTTTCAGGGTGCTCCAGAACGATTGCCGGGTCGAGTGGTTCGCTTGCCTGTTTCAATTGAGGCTCGGCATTGCCTTCGCCCCATGACCATGTATTCCGGAACCAGATCGTCGGTAACAACCGAAGGTTCGCGGTCTCGGGCCCGCGATTTGAGACTGTAATCTTGATCAGAATGTCTTCTACATCCGCTTTCGCATACTCCACGCAGACGTCAAAATAACGATCATCCTGGAACACGCCGGTGTCCATGAGTTCAAATTCCGGCTGGTCCCTCCCACGTTGCCGGTTCTCTGCCACCAGTTTTGCGTAGGGAAATTCAGACTGCGGATATTTGTACAGATATTTCATGTAGGAGTGCGTCGGTGTGCTGTCGAGGTAGAAGTAGTATTCCTTTACGTCCTCTCCGTGGTTCCCCTCGTGGCCGGTAAGTCCGAAGATGCGTTCTTTCAAGATGGGATCGTGTTCGTTCCACAGGGCAATGGCAAAGCAAACGCTTTGCTTGCGGTCGCTGATTCCTGCCAGGCCGTCTTCGTTCCAGCGATAGGCGCGAGAGCGAGCGTGGTCGTGCGGCAGATACTCCCATGCGGTACCGTAGGGGCTGTAATCTTCCCGGACCGTTCCCCAGGCGCGCTCGCTGAGATAGGGACCCCAGCGCTTCCAATGCTTTTTGCGGGCGTCGGATTCGGCGAGCCGGGTCTCTTCCTGTGTCATGAACACCTCTCCAGTGGTCGGGATCAGGCGCAAATCTGCCCTGCGTGATAATGATTGTGGGGCAATCGCGATCCTGTGACCATGACGGATTCCGAGCTGGGGAACCAGCGAAACGGCTGGTATGGAATCAGTCTTTGGCCCGACTGTTGAGGATTATAAGGTTTGGCCCGGCAGATCGGGAAAGAGGAAGACCGCGCGAGCCAGGTCCGAGGCCAGTGTTTCTGCGCGATAGTATCGGGACAGAATGCCGTTTTTCCAGGTCAGCAAGTCCGGATTGCCGGACGAGAATTCCTCCCAGCCCTGCTTTTTTCCTGCCCGCGCGATCCGTTCCTGAATAAGAAACAGGTAGGCCCAAGTCACCGTCTCATGATAGAGCTGAGGCTTTCCCTGGGCCTGCGCGAATCTTCGCAACGCGCTGGAGAAGGCTTGCAAAGCTTCAAGGGCCGGATACTGGTGCAAATAGAGAAATGCCATGCGCACGTGGTCGCAATGGTGAAACTGTTCCCTGGGCAGGACACCGGTCTCGAATTGTTCCATCAGTTCACGGTCTGTCATGGATGGGAGCTGTCCTCAAGACTTGTTTGCCGCTCGTTTATGTTTCGTTTCGGTGAGACGATGACTGGCGCTTGAATCCAGATCGAGGCCGTAGAATTTTTTTAATTCCTTGATCTGGTCGAGTGAACTTTGCCGGAATGGCAGTTTTCCGTCAAAGGCGTGCAATACGATTCCCTCCAGCAGATCGCCCAGGGTCAGGTCGTGATACTCGGCAAATGCCTTGAGGACTTTCAGCAAACGCTTTTCGATGCGTACCCCGGTTTGAACCCGTTCGACCAGGAACTCGGTGCCAGCGCTCATGTGTACCAATGTACCATGGTACATATGCTTTGCTCTACGAAAAACGGGCTTTCGGCGCAAATGTGCCAAAGGCACTGTCATTCCGAGGCATGGCTTTTGCGCGAGGAATCTGCTGCGGCGCCTGCCCGCGGCCAGCAGATTCCTCGCCGGTAAGACCGGCTTCGGAATGATAGGGGGCTCACAAGCGCCATCACCGGAAGCGCTTGAGAAAGCGATTTGCTAAAAAGTATTTGTGATATGCAGGAAAAAAATTATCCATTGGACTCAGACTGGGAGTGGGCGGTAGTGTGCATCGTGCACTCTTGATGCCTGTGTCCGAGGTGTGTCCACAGTATTGGGATGGTGCATCCACCTCACAGCAAATTTCACATGCCTGACGTCAAAAAAATAAGTTATTGGAGCGACAACGATGACTGTTGATGTACGAGCGGGCTTGCGATTATCTTTCGCCCAAAAGCTCAACCGGCTTGCGGTTCGATTGCGAGATCCGGAATGGCGCCGCTACGGCAAATTGCTGGTCGCCGGTAAAGCGACGGGCGTGGCATTGGTCTTGCTCATCATTACCGTCGTTTCGGGTTTGTTCTTCAGCCACGCGCTGGCGGCCAACGCCGAGGTGAAAGCCGCGGACGTCATCAATCCTTTAAACACACTGTGGACTCTTATCGCAGCCTTTCTGGTTTTCGGCATGCAAGTTGGATTCACCATGCTGGAGGCTGGTTTTTGCCGGTCCCGCGAGACCGTGAACGTGCTCATGGAATGTGTGGTGGACACCTGTTTGTGCGGGCTGATCTTCTTCGCCTTTGGTTTTGCTTTCATGTTCAGCCACGGCAACGGATTCATCGGATATCACTGGTTCTTTCTGCAAGACGCTCCGGCAACTTACGAGTCGTCGGGAGTGGCGTTCCTGGCTTTCTGGCTTTTTCAATTCGCTTTTGCCGACACCTGTTCCACCATCACATCGGGCGCGATGATCGGTCGTACAGCGTTCGTGGGAGATTTGATTTATAGCTTCGCCGTTTCCGGATTTATTTATCCCATTCTTGGGCACTGGGCCTGGGGACCGGATGGCTGGCTGGCCACGATGGGCAGCGAAGGGCACGCCTTCGCTTCTTTGGGGATGGGTTTTCACGACTTCGCCGGGTCTACGGTGGTTCATACCATCGGCGGGTTCGTAGCTTTGGCGGGCTCTCTGGTTCTTGGTCCGCGCCTGGGCCGTAAGTTCAAGCGGGATGGCGGGGCGCCCATGCTGCCTCATGATTTGACTATCGCAGTCAGCGGCGGGCTTCTCCTTTGGTTTGGCTGGTACGGTTTCAATCCCGGCAGCACGCTCTCCGCAATGGATTACGAGGGCGTCGGCCGAGTGGCGGCTAACACGACGCTGGCGGCATGCGCCGCCGGACTGACGGCGATGTTCTGGGCTTATAAATCGAGTAAGAAATGGGACGCGGGCTTTACCACAAACGGTTTTTTGGCCGGACTCGTGGCGATCACGTGTCCCTGCTACTGGGTGAGCCCGGTGGGAGCGATTTTACTGGGAGGAGTTGCAGGAGTATTGGTGGTTCTCGGTGTCGAATTGCTGGAATGGCTGCGGATTGACGATCCCATCGGTGCGGTGCCGGTTCATGGCTGCTGCGGGATTTGGGGAACGCTTTCGCTGGGCCTGTTCGCCTGCGGGAAATATGGAGCGACGGGACCGATCGCTCCGGACAACACTTCGGCTTTGAGAGGTTTGTTTTATGGCGGTGGCACCCAGGTGCTGGTGGCGCAGGCAATCGGAAGCGTTTCCATCACGGTCATCACTTTCTCAGTTGCCATGGCGGTCATGCTGGCGGTTAATGCCGTGGGCCTTTTACGAGTCACGGAAGAGGGAGAGAACTATGGACTGGATCTTCACGAGCATGGAATTTCCGCCTATCCCGAATATGTAATTTCAGCCCTGGGGGCTCCGGCAGGAATGAATCAGGAGCTTCCGCCGGGGGGCGTCAGAAGCGTGATGTCCGGTACCAAACACGCATCTGGTGTTGCCAGTTAGCTGGCGGGTACTATGATCGGTTGCCGCGGCAGAGAAACATCTCTCCGCCTCAGGATCCCTGATCAGCAACTCTTAGAGGAGCAGCGATGACCAAAGTCGAAGCCATCATCCGGCCGGAAAGATTTGAAGCGGTGAAGGAAGCCCTGACCGACGCCGGCGTCACCGGCATGACTATTTCCGAGGTGCGGGGGCACGGCCGTCAGAAGGGCCATACGGAAACTTATCGTGGCCGCGAGTATTCCGTCGATCTTCTGCCCAAAGTGAAAGTTGAATTGGTGCTGGATGACGCGCAGGTCACTGCTGCCGTCGATGCCATTCTGCAGGCTGCCTCTACGGGGAAGATCGGGGACGGAAAAATCTTTCTCTCCAAGGTGGATGAAGTCATTCGTATTCGCAACCAGGAGCGGGGAGCGATTGCGGTGTGAACATCAGCAAAGTCTTTTCAACGCTCATTTACATCGCAGCGCTCTTTCGCCATGTTTTCGCCTTCTGTCGATACGAAGTATTCTTCCATACATAACAGTTCCGAATCAGCCGTATAAAAACTATGGATTAGCCAACCAAAGCAGGAAACCGCATAATGGCCACCCGGATGAGCTTTTTTCCTGAACGCTAATTTGAAGTCCTCGACTCAAATCCTCAGTCGCGATGCGAAGCGGGTATTTTGCCTTCACGGGGCTGACCAGGAAACGTCTGACATCTTTCTTGTCGGAGAAATGGAGTTCGATGCCGGTACTGGCGAATAGCGTGCCTTCGCGGGACTTGTATCTAGCTGAGTCGGACGGAATACGCAAAAGATTTGAGCAGACACGCGACGGATTTGCAGCGGTGCGCGAACGCTCGAATCTGATCGATTCACTGATCAGAGATTTGTGGAGCCAGTTTTCCGCGGGTTTGCCTGACAAGGTCAGCGTCGTCGCCCTGGGTGGCTATGGCCGCCGTGCCCTGTTTCCGTTTTCCGATGTTGACCTGCTTTTTCTCCATGACTCAACCCTCAGCGAAGACGCACGGAAAAGAGTCATTCCACAAATTACGCAGGCCCTCTGGGATGTGCACCTTCGGCTGGGACCGACCACTCGTTCGCTGGCGGAGTGCGGCAAACTGCACAGAGACAATCTCGAGCTGAACATCTCGCTGCTCGATTGTCGCTATGTCAGTGGAGATGAGGGATTATTCGAGGAGCTGCGTTCCCAGATCATTCCGCGAATGGTGGCGCGGGAGGCGCTGGAGTTGCAGCAGCGGCTGATCGATCTGACTTCCGGGCGGCACAACAAATACGCGCACACTATTTTCCATCTGGAGCCAAATATTAAAGATTGCCCGGGCGGGTTGCGCGACTATCAGGTGGCGTCATGGCTCAGCCTGATCTCGGAAGTGGAAAAGAAAGGAGCTTGGCCCGAGCCGGAGAGTTTATTGCCGGCTGCGCTTCGCGCCGAGTGTAACGCGGCGTTGAACTTTCTCTCCGCCGTCAGATGCTTCCTGCACTACCGGCAGGGTCGGGATTTGAACAATCTGACTTACGAGCTGCAGTCCGATGCAGCCGCTGCTGGAATTGGATTGCCCGACGGGACCCCGGTTGCGCCACCGGCGTGGATGCGAATTTACTTCCGCCACGTGCGAGCAATTTACCGGCTTACCGTGCTGTTCGACGAAGTGCCGCCCGAACGCTCGAGCCTGAATCGTCTGTTCGACAATCGCAAGTCGCGCTTGTCGAACGCCGATTTTTCGGTGGTCGAGGGGCGGGTTTCTCTTCGCCAATTTTCCTCGGTCAGAGACTCCGCGTTACTCCTCGGTCTGTTCGAGTTTGTTGGATGTCACGGCCTGAAGCTAACGGCGGAGACCGAGCGTTGCGTGGAAACAGCGCTTCCCGCCCTGCGAATATGGGCGCGAGATTCTACGGAAGTGTGGTCTTACTTCCAGAAGATTCTGGTATCGCCACATGCCGGCGACGCTTTGCGGGCGATGCACCGGTTAGGACTGCTGGTCCTGCTCTTCCCCGAATTCCAGGCTGTCGATTCGCTTGTCATCCGAGACTATTACCATCGCTACACGGTCGACGAGCATTCGCTGGTGGCGATCGAGAACATTCACGCGCTGCGAACGCCGGACACCGAACTGGAGCGTCGCTTTCGGGAGATTCTCGAGGGGCTGGAGCGTCCCGATCTACTTTTTCTGGCGTTGTTATTTCACGATGTCGGCAAGGGCATGCCGGACGAGGATCACGTGGCCGGCAGCCTGCAGGCCGCAGGCACAGTGTTGGCAAGACTTCGGCTCGACCCGGCCGACCGCGACGTGGTGCTTTTTCTGATCGGCAACCACTTGCGCATGTCGGCCACCACCATGCGGCAGGATATTTTCGATCCCAAGGTGGTAGCCGAGTTCGGTGAAGCTGCCGCCACCACCGAACAATTGAAGATGCTGGCATTACTTACGTATGCGGATGTTAAGTCTGTCAATCCGGAGGCCCTGACCCCGTGGAAGGCCGAGATGATGTGGCAGCTGTATGCGGCGGCATTTAACCACCTGAGCCGGACCGTGGATGATCAGCGCCTGACCGCGAGTGCCGCCAACAGCGAGCGGATCAGGGAGGTAGTGTCCGCGTCGGGCGAACCCGACGCAAAACACATCACTTCGTTTCTCGAGGGTTTTCCGAAACGCTATCTTCTGATGCACACGCCCAGCGAGATCGTTTCGCACTGTTCGATGTACGATCGCTTAAAGGCAAAAGATGAAGAACCGCAGGTCGAAATACTTCGCCGCGACGGCTACTTCGAGCTGATTCTCCTGACGCTCGATTGCCCGGGACTTTTTTCTCATGTGGTGGGTACTCTATCGTCATGGGGAATGAACATTCTGAAAGCTGAAGCCTTCGCCAATAAAGCCGGCGTGGTGCTGGACACATTCCGGTTTTCCGATCGCTTTCGAACGCTCGAATTGAATCCATCTGAAATAAACCGGCTGAAATTAAAACTGGCGCAGGCGGTGTCGGGTGAAATCAATGTAGTTGAACTGATGGAAACGAAGTTCAAGCCGGGAGTGCAAAACCCGAAAGTAAAAATCGAAACCAGCGTGCTGACCGACAACACCTGCTCGCAGCACAGCACTCTCATCGAAATCGTAGCCCAGGACCGGCCTGGACTTCTTTACGACATAAGTTCGACCATGGCGGAACTGGGATGCAACATCGAGGTGGCGATCATCGACACCCAGGGTCAAACCGCATCGGACGTATTCCACGTGACCTGCGCCGGAGCCAAGCTGGACGCCAGGCATCAGGAAAGAATGCGGAAGGCCCTTCTGGGGCAAATGTAATCTGTTTCGAACGTAAGTTCCCGACAATTCTAAGTTTGAGGCGCTGCGCGCAAAGCAAGATACCGGCGCAACCCATCGCGCCAATCCGGCATGGCAAGGGCATATTTCTCCAAGCTTGCCGGCGACAGCACGGAATATTTGGGCCGCTCAGCCGGACGCACAAACTTGTCGCTGGTGGTTTCGCGCACAATCGTTGGCAGTTCCGCGCCAGCGATAATTTCCCGGGCAAACTCGTACCACGAGCAGTCGCCACGGTTAGTGGCGTGCACGATGCCGGTTGCGCCACGCCGGCAGAGTTCGATCAGTACGCGGGCAAGGTCAACGACATAAGTAGGCGAGCCACGCTGGTCGCCGACTACATCCAACGCCGGCCGGGTCGCCGCCAACTTCAAAATTGTGTCGGGGAAGCACTTTCCACCGGCGCCATAGAGCCAGGAAGTGCGGGCAATGCAGGCGTCAGGCAAAAGCTCAGCGATTTGCACTTCTGCTTGAGCTTTCGATTGCCCATAAACGCTTCGGGGATTACGGGGATCGTCGATCGCATAGGGGGCAGTTTTGGCGCCATCGAAAACGTAATCCGTGCTGAGGAAGAGCAGGCGGGCGTTGTGTTGTTTGGCTGCCCGCGCGACATGGAGCGCGCCGCGAGTGTTTACGTTGAAAGCTAAATCAGGATTGGTTTCGCAGCCGTCGACATCGGTGTAGGCGGCGGCCAGGACGATCCATTCGGGACGCGCACGCTTAACTAACTCCTCAACCTGTTTTTCATCCCGAATATCGCCGTCGGATGAACCGAAGCCGGTGAGCTCATCTTCGTTCGGGGTATACATCAACGCCTTTCCGAGAAGTCCGGTGGCACCGAAGATCGCAATTCGCATTGGTCAGTCTTTGCTTCGCGGAGGCACGCTCTGCGACCAATTGTTTTCGAAAACACGCTAGGAGTAGTGAGCGGCAATCCACTTCAGGTAGTCACCGCTGGCGACTTCTTTCACCCATTCGTCATTCTGAAGGTACCATTGCACGGTTTTCCGAATGCCGCTCTCGAAAGTCTCCCGCGGCGCCCATTGCAGTTCGCGCTCGATCTTACGCCCATCGATAGCATAGCGGCGGTCATGACCGGGGCGGTCCTTCACAAACGTGATCAGCTTTTTGTGAGGCACGACGGGATCGTCGGGGCAGGCTTCGTCAAGCAGAGCGCAGACGCTGTCGACGATTTCCAGGTTAGGCTTCTCGCTTCGCCCCCCGATATTATAAGTTTCTCCCGGTTTGCCCCTGGCCAGAACCGCACGCACCGCATCGCAATGGTCTGCGACGAAAATCCAGTCGCGCACGTTCTGTCCGTCGCCATAAACCGGAAGCGACTTACCCGCGCGGGCATTCAAAATCATCAGCGGAATCAGCTTTTCCGGAAATTGATAGGGTCCGTAATTGTTAGAGCAGTTTGTGGTGAGAGTGGGAATGCCATAAGTGTGATGATAGGCGCGAACCAGGTGGTCCGCACCGGCCTTCGAAGCCGAATACGGGCTGTTCGGTGCATACGCAGTGGTCTCGGAAAAGGGCGGTTCGGCGGGACCGAGGGAACCGTATACCTCGTCGGTGGAGACATGCAGAAGCCGGAATTTGTTGCGGCCTTCTTCGTCCAGTTCCTGATAGTAATTGCGCACCTCTTCGAGGAGGCAAAATGTTCCATGAAGGTTGGTGCGGATAAAATCATCAGGCCCGCGAATCGAACGATCGACATGGCTTTCAGCAGCGAAGTGGACGACCGCCCGGGGTTGGTGCCGGCTGATTAATCCGCGCAAGAATTCACGATCGCAGATGTCACCCCGGGTAAAGCAGTAACGCGGATCGGAAGAAACCCGCAGCAAGTTACGCGGATTGCCAGCGTACGTCAGCTTGTCGAGATTCACTACCGGCGTTCCTTCCTGCTCGAACCACTGCAGGATGAAATTTGAGCCGATGAATCCCGAGCCCCCAGTCACCAGGATTGTCTTTTCCATTTTGGCAAAGCGCGTCCGATTGGGGTTGCGGCCAACCGGTGGCGCACTTCGATTCTAATCGAGGAAAAGAGGATTACGGGTCGCAAACAGTTTGGGTAAGGACAACCGATTGCGAAAGGCCAGACAACGGCCTACGCAGCGTTATGCCCGTAGCCAGGCAAGTGGCCGGGCGCCGCCGGTTTTGGAACGTTGTTGCGCGCGGCCAGCGTCAGATACACGCCCTCTATCTCGCGCGCCACACGACCCCATAAATAGTGTTGCCACACTCTTTCGCGAGCCTTGGCGGCAGCCGCTTGCCTCACTTGAGGCTCGGATATCAGCAGCCGTAACATGCGCTCCAGGTCATTTTGGTCACCATGACGAAAGGTAAATCCAGAGCCATCGTCCACCAGTTCACGATTCTCAGGGACGTCGCTGGCCAGCACACAGACGCCGGCGCCCATGGCATCAAGCAAAGCCAGTGAAAGGCCTTCCATATCCGAGGGCAAGACGAAGAGCATGGCGTTAGTAAGCAGTTCGTCCAGGGCTTCACCCGACACCCAGTCCAGAATTCGAATGTTTTCGCTCTGGTGGGCGAGCATTTTCTTGGCGTAGCGGTCAGAGTGGCTGGAACCGCCGGCGAGCACCATACACGCTTGCTATGAACTGAAGGTTCGCGGCACAGATTTCTTATGCCTGATCGCAGGCGAAGGTCCACAGCGGCCCTGGATCGAACACCTGATTCGAAATTTTAAACTCGAAAACCAGGTCAAACTCCTCGGCCATCTTTCCCGCTTCGACCTCGACGCCTGCTACGCCCTGTGTGATGTCGTCGTGCTGACCAGTCGGAGCGAGGGCATTCCGCTGGTCCTGATGGAAGCAATGGCGCACGGCAAAACGGTTCTCGCGCCCGCCATTACCGGAATTCCCGAGCTTGTGAAAGATGGCGAAACCGGATTCCTCTATCGCCCGGGCTCCCTGGACGACTTTATAGCCAGGCTCGAACTCATTCGCACCTCACAATCGCTTCCCCAGGTACGTCGTGCCGCCAGGCTCCACGTGCTTCAGCACTTCGACCGCGAAAAAAATCTCTCTGCTCTCGCTGACCTGCTGATTTCCCGTATTACGCGGCATGAAAAGGCTGACACACATGAGAATCCTGTACTGCAACAAATATAACTTCGCCTTTAGTGGAACCGAGGTCTATCTATTCGAATTGATGGACCTGATGCGCTCTTACGGCCACCACACCGCCCTGTTTTCAATGGCAAACCCGCGTGGTCAGCCTGCCGGCTATGACCAGCATCTGGTTCCAGCCATCAATTTCAAGAGCGCGAACCCGGGCCTCTTCAGATCGGCGCGTCTCGGACTGAACGCGCTTTACTCGCGGCAAGCTCGCCAGAAAGCGCGCGACATGATTGAAGAGTTTCGCCCGGACGTCGCCCACGTCCGTAACATCTACCATCATCTTTCACCCTCGATTCTCTGGGAGCTCAAAGCCCAGGGCGTTCCTGTCGTGTATCACCTGAACGATTTCAAGCTTCTCTGCCCTAGCTACAACATGGTTTCACATGGCCGCGCTTGTGAGCGATGCCATGGAGGAAAATTCCGCCACGTGATTACGGAAGGCTGTTATTCGGGACCTCCAGGTGCCACGCTCGCACTCGCGGCAGAGGCCTATCTGCACAAGTGGTTGCGGAGTTATGAAACCTGCGTTGACCGCTTCATCGCCCCCAGTCGCTTCGTGAAACAGAAATTAGTCGAAAACGGTTGGGACGCAGGAAAAATCTCCGTGCTTCCTCATTTTCAGAACCTGTCATCCGATGCGATCCCCGAGCCCGCGGGCGATGCTCCGATCCTTTATTTTGGCCGGTTGTCGGAGGAAAAGGGTCTCACAGATCTCTTGCGCGCCATGCAAAAGCTTCCTGCGATCAGCTTGCAGATTGCAGGCGAAGGACCGCAACGCAATGACCTGGAGGCTTTGAGTAATGACCTGGAGTTGCGCAATGTCGAATTCGTTGGCCAACTCTCAGGCCAGCAACTCGATCAGGCCATTTCGTCGTCCCGTTTCACCGTCATGCCTTCGTTGGCGTACGAAACTCTGGGCAAGACTATCCTTGAGTCCTACGCGCGCGGCCGGGCAGTCGTGGCTTCGGATCTGGGCTCGAGAAGGGAACTGATACACGAAGGAAAAACTGGAATCCTGTTCCCGCCAGGCCGGGCAGACGAACTTGCGGGCGCGATCTCATTTCTAGCCGAGCGCCCGAGCCTCGCGGCTGCGATGGGTTTGGCCGGACGAACTCTTGTCGCCAACCACCACTCCCCTGCGACCCACTACTCCGAACTGATAAAACTGTACGAGCAACTGGCGCCGGCGCCGAGAAAAACCAGTGGCCACGAAAGCAGGAAACTTTCGACTCCCGGATTGCGCGTCGCATTCATTGGCGGGCGGGGAGTGATTTCAAAATACAGCGGAATCGAAACCTATTACGAAGAAATTGGCGCCCGGCTCGCCGAGATGGGGCACGAGGTAACTGTGTACTGCAGAACATACTTCAGCCCTCCTCAGGCCGCCTATAACGGGATGCGCCTGGTAAGGCTCCCCACCATCCGGTCAAAACATCTTGAAACCCTTGTGCACACGCTTTTGAGTACCATCCACGCTGCCTTTGGCGATTCCGAAATCGTGCACTATCAATGCCTGGGGCCGGCGCTATTTTCATTCATTCCCCGATGGTTCGGTAAAAAGACCGTGGTTACCGTGCAAGGGTTGGACTGGCAACGGCGAAAATGGGGACGCCTCGCATCGGCCATTCTGCAACTGGGCGAGCGCGCCTCCATCAGGCTGCCTGACCAGACAATGGTGGTCTCACGAACGCTGCAGGAATACTACCGGGCGCACTACGGAGCCGAACCCGTGTACGTTCCGAACGGAACCACGCTGCGACAACGTCGCAAAGGCGAGCGTCTTCGAGACTGGGATCTCGAACCGGGCAAATACAGAGTTTTACCGGAGTATCCATTTGTTCGTAGGCTCGAATCAGCAAGTCGCAGTTTTTTTCTGGCGAAAAACGGCCAAGAAAGAGAATGGCGTGATCCTTCACGGGATGGAGCCTGCCCACCATAAGCATCAAGAGGCGCGTATTTTCCGGGGCTGTCGGTGAAGGCTCGACTTCCGCCGGATTGACTCCCATCCGTTGAACGATGATCTTCTCCTGCGGAATTCCGGTATAGCGGTCGAGGATAAAGTTCCGGTTGAATTGCGAAATAGTCAGACAGAAATCGCAGTGCTTCAGCTTCATGTCCAGATAGGCCGGGTGCAACAGCAGATCTGACCCGTGCAGGGTGAGGCTGTAGCCGATTCCTAACAATCGCGCAGCCACCATCGCGATCCAGGCGGAAAAATACCCGTGATGCACATGGATGTGTTGTACCCCACGCCCTTTCAGCCGCAGCGCGTAACAAGCTCCGAGGAATGTATGCAGAAGGCCGTACACGCGACGGACAAAAGATTCGTTGCCTTGCGCCAGAAGCCTTATCAAAAAATCACCTATGGTTGGAAGCTGGCGCAGGCACAGCCACGCAGCCTGCATGAGAAGGAAGAGATTCAGCGGCTCCAGATAGACAGTTTCAGCCGCAAACGACCTTAACTCCGGTTCTTGTGTGCTCTTGTCAGCGCGGCGGGCGCTGGTCGGTACGACTTGTACACCGCGGTGACGCAGTTCGGCGATTTCCTCGAACACATAAGGCTCGACGGAACAGGGAAATCGGTTAGCGAGATATGCGAGTGTGGGCACTTCAGGCAAGAATGGTCGAGTGTTCGTCGGGCTGCCGATTTTGCGCCGCCAGCATACCCGCAATCGTGAACAGTAGTCCGTTCACGAACTGGTAGTTCATTACTACGAAGGAGCCGTTGAACACGTAGACGGCCACCAGCACCGGCCACAGGGAACGGAAATCTGCATCCAGAAATGTATTTTCGACGGAAGCGGTGTGCCGCTGCTGCTGTCTCCGTCCTAGTCGAAACAGGGTCACGATCAACCAGAGATACAAAATCAGTCCCAGCAATCCATGCTGTACCGCGATCTCCAGGTAGGTGTTGTGGAAAAAGAATGCCGACTGATGAAAGTCAGTCACACGCTTCGCCAGTTCTGGTTGGAGATCGCCGAGGCCCCATCCCAGGAAGGGTTTTTCCAGAAACATTTCCAGACCGGTCTGGTACATGACCACGCGAAATTCGAGCGGGCTGCGTTCTTCGAGTCGTGAGAAGAAAGAATGGTTGGTATCGTCGAAACTGAGAGCTGTCAGCAGCGCAACCCCGCCGACCACTATCAACAACAGGCAAGCGCGGCGCACCCGCTTGCTGGAGGTAAGAAACATCGCCGCCGGAATGCTGCCGGCAAACGACAGCCAGACCGCACGAGTCTGGGTGGCCAGAATTGCGAGGGGAAGCGCCACCATCAATGACAGCGCGAGCATGCCTTTCAATCGTCGGCGGCGAAAAGAATTGAGCGCAATCAGCCCGAGCATGTTGAGGGTCACACCGTTAGCCACTGCCTGCAGAAACGGTCCCCGCGCCCGATCGGCGTGGATACCCAGACTTTCGTCGAGAATGTAGCGAGGAAAAATCAGGTCGGTGGCGCCGACCAAAAACAGGATGGCGATCAGGCACAAGTAGGCAAGCACTACCAGCGAAAAAGTTTCAAAGCGACGGATGGAAGCAGCATCCGCAAAAGCGGAGCCTGCCAGGTGAAAAAGAACCAGGGGCACGACCCACTTTGCGGCGAACACACTCCAACTCTGCGCGTCGAAAGGTTGGGTCAGCAGGCTGCATAATCCCATCGCCAGCAGAGCTGCCATCGGCCACATGGCCGGCCGCATGATCGCTACCTGCCGGCGCTGGACCATCATGCGCAACGCCATCACCAGCAACAGTAGTAGAAAGGCGATTCGATCGAGCCAGTAAAACTGCATATCCGGCGGACGAAAAAGCATGGCGGTAAGGGTCGCGATGAACAAAATCGAGGGCGCTGCGATCAGAGAATGGAGACAGCGAGACGCAGTGACCACGCTCCAGGAGGTCAGAGTGGGCGCCGAATTCCGCAACGTAGTTTGTCCGCTCGCCGCCATCAGGCACCGCTACCATGAAGGACCACGAACACTGTTTTCCACAAAATTCTCAAGTCCATGGCCAGGCTCCATTGCTCGATGTATTCGAGATCGAGAGCCATGTTGCGCTGAAACGAAGGATCGCGCCGGGCCGTCACTTGCCACAGGCCGGTGATGCCGGGAGTTACGTCAAGGCGTCGCAGATGATCGAGACGATAGTGTTCGAAGTCATCGAGGGGATGCGGCCTGGGGCCAACCATACTCATTTCGCCGCGCAGCACATTCCACAACTGCGGCAGCTCGTCCAGACTGTAACGGCGCAGAAATCGGCCTACCGGAGTGATGCGAGGATCGGCAGCGATCTTGAAACAGGGTCCGTTGCGTTCATTGGCCGGGCGCAGGCTGTCTTTCAACCGGTCGGCGTCAGCCACCATGGTGCGAAATTTGTAGCAGGCAAATCTTCTGCCCTTGAGTCCGACCCGCTTGGCCTGGTATAGCACCTTGCCCGGCGACGCCAACTTGATGGCAAGAGCGATCATGGCCATGACCGGAGCAGCCACAAACAGCGCCAGCCCGGAAACCATGACGTCGAGCACACGTTTCCAGAACAGTCGTGAGGTCGGAGCTTTCTCCTGGTGCAAGGTGAGGACTGGCAGATCGCCGAAATATTCGAGCCCTAAGCGGCGTGAGGCACGGCTCTGTTCTTCCCACTCGCAGTTAAAAAGATCGGGGATGACGCGGATATTCAGCCGGTTGCGGCGGGCTTCGCGTATTGCCTGGGTGGCGAGGTCGCGCTGTTCCGGTATGGCGAGAATGATTTCGTCAACAAATTCCGCACGCGCAACCTGAGCCAGGTTTTCCACCCGGCCGAGAACGTCGCCGGTGAGGTTTTCAGTTTCATCCAGAAAACCTACGACCACGCGTCCATCAATCTGCTGCCGTTTAAGGGTGTCCGCCATTTTGCGCCCCAGCGGTCCGGCGCCAACGATAAGGACATTGCATCCCCGGCCGCGCTCAATGCGCCGAGTCGCGGCACGCGACTGCCAGCTGCTCAGGTTGAAGCTGACGGGAAACGTTTGCGCCACCGAATCCAGGGCAAGCGACTGAAGTTTCTTTGGCGGGGCTTTGCGCAGAGACGGGCGGGTGAAGCCTTCGGGCCTAAATGAAGGTACGGACATTCTAGACGAGCTCCAGTTCATATCCTTCGATAGTGACGGCGATGGATCGCTGAATGCATTCAATGGAAATGACCAGGGTCTTTTGGCGGCTCTCGGCCAGAATTCCTTCCAGGCCATCGAGACATCCACCACGAATCCGCACTCGCTGCCCAACCTGGAGAAACGCGCGTAAAGCGCAAGGCAATTTTTGTGCCAGCAGACGCCGTAAATCGTCAATCTGTCTTGCGGGAATCGGGCTAACCTCGCGGCTGGCTTTCACGAACCCTACGACACCTTCTGTCCTCAAGACTTCTGTACGGGCGGGAGATGTCAAACTCAGCCGCACGAAAACGTATCCGGCAAAGAGTGGAAGAGAGACTGTCTTTTGCCGGTCCGTCCAGCGGTGGCTTTCGTTCAGGGCAGGAAGAAATGTCTCCACACCTTTTCCTTCCAACTGAGTGGCGACCCTGATTTCGAAGCGATACCGGGTTTGTAGCGCGTACCAGGGTCCGGACGACGAGTCTTCCCATAAAGGCCGAATAAAGGTGGGCAAAGTCGCAGAGAAATCAGACGGCAGTACTTCCGGTATCAATTTGTGGACGTGAGTTGTCATGGGACTTGAGTTAGGGCGGACGAAGCTCTGCTACTTGAGTCCCATTCGGTTTTGCTGCCTGTTATGCACAAAAGCGCTGCAATAAGAACTGTAAAAAATAATCCCTACAGCTTGCGGTAAATTCTCTCGGGGATGGGAAATGTTCGTTTGCTCAGAACCGAGCCTAATAATTTTGCATTCGCCGCTTGCAGCATCTGGACCGCTCTCTGCGCGGCGGCGCGACGCGTCGAGTTGGCTTCAAGCACCAGGACAACTCCGTCACTGAGATAGCCGAGCAGAGTCGCGTCGCTGCACAGCGCGGCCGGGGGACCATGCAATATCGTGTAGTCAAATTCGAGGCGCAACTCTCTCAGCCTGCCGGGTAGCCATTCCACCGACAGGCCGGCCTCGTTTTCGCGCATGAAGGTCTCTCGAGGCACACACCAAAGGTGGCTGGAAATTCGGCGAGCCGAGTTTTTCAAAGGACTGAAACCCGAGGGGCGATATGCAGGAGCCGGAGAAAAGAAGTCCTGCTCTTCCTCCGGCGAATCAAGATGCGATTCCACCAAAGCGACGTTCCCGGAAATTTGCGCCGCCAGGGTTTGACCCACTCGCAGACAGATACCGGCGACATCCCCGTCCTCGACCGCACAAAAAACCACCTGCCGTGCAGGCTTGGGCCAGCCGGGGAGAAAGAGTTGTCTTACCAGACCACGAATTTGCTCCTGGCCAAAGCGCTCTGGATCCCACGCGATCGCCTCGCGAACCGCGGAGATTCGTTGTTCCCTGATCTCGGGTTCGAAAATATCTCCGGCCAGCGCCTGCTCAAGTAAGTCCGGACGTGTACTCATAAATCTCCGTGGCGGATGAAATGTCCGCGCATTCTTTAGGGCAAAGACGCAAGAACCGGCGTACCCAGATAGGCGATGACTTCTTCCGGCGTCCGGAAGCCGGGGTTGAGGTAGTCCACGGCGAAGGCGAGGGTGGTGCTCAACGTCCCGCCGAGAAAGATACCGATTAGACCAAAGACCCATTTCGCCCGCGCCGGTAGTGCCGGCACCCTGGGCTCCTCAGCAATAATCACGTTCAGAATGCCACCTCGATCCAAGGCATCCTCGATCCTCGCCTCTTCGCGCTTGTTCATGTAGAGCAAATATTTGTCCTCTGCGGCTTTCAACTCGCCCAGCAATTCGCCTTGGCGAAGCGCGTTCCCACCAAGGCGTTGCGAGACTTCCTTATATCCCGCCACCTGGGCGCGGGTGGCTAGCCCGTGAGCTTCGAGTGTCCCCAGCTCAACTTGTGCCTTGATCAGTTCGGACTTTGCCCACTCGTGATTGGGTTCCTGGTTCGTGGTTTCATCCCGTAAAGGAGAGTGCTGCTCGCCTGCGATCGTGGTTTTCGTCTCCGCGATTTGCGCATCGACCTCCTGCACCAGGCGGTAAGAAGGCTGAAACCTGGTCAGCAATTCGGTGCGCTTCAGTTGCAGCTCCAGCAGTTTCGATTTCATCTTCTCGGTAAGTTGCGGATTGTCGGCGTTCCGAATCAGAGTCAATGTTCTTTCCGGCAAAGACTGCAGTTTGGACTGCAAGCCCCGGATACGCTGCCTGATCTCGGCAATTGAAACCTCGGTCTGGCGACCATTGGCCTCCGCATCGCCGAGTTTCTGCAACGCCATGTCACGCTCCTGGGCCGCCGACACGACACCCTGGTTGCTGCTGAAATCCATCAGTCGAAATTGCACGTCAAGCAGCCCTCGCCGGGATTGCGCGACTTGCTGTTCGAAAAACTCGAATTCCCCTGAAGGACGCCGCACCCGCTGCTGGCGTTCAAGATAGGCATGCGCTAGGGAGTGCAGGACGGCGGCCGCCCGCGCCGGGTCGGCCGAGGAATACGCAACCTTGATCAGATTGGTTTTTCGAATGGGCTCGACGGTCAGGCGATCCGCGGTTCGCCGTATAGCCCGAGCCTGCCTGACCTCGTCGCTTCCGCCCAGAAAATGTTCGTACCAAGGGGCGGATGTCAGGCCGGTTTGCACCACCGTCCGCAGGATTTCTTCGTCGCGCAGGAGTTCGACCTGCGAGTTCAATTCTTCTTCCGTGATTTCGTCTTTTTGAAACATCGGCGAGGGCGTGGGCGCGGGGGTAACCAGCGGATCGACCCGCCCTCGGCGCACCAGCACGTTCATGTGCGCCTGGTAGGAAGGTGCGAGGAGGCCATAACCGAGAACAGCGACAAAGACAACAACAAAGGATGTAAGACCTAAACGGCGTTGCCGGAACACGACCGCCAGGATGTCGCGCAAGGTGGGAGAGGTTTCGGGTGCGGGCTTGCGAATGATAGTGAGTTCTTCCCCCATGCGGACTTCCCCTTGCCAGATGGCTTGCTCAAGAACGTTCAAGTTGTTCGGGCAGCGACTGGATCCGCTTGAGGGCACGGTAAGCCCGAAAGGCTTATCTCACTCGATTTTTAGAACTTACGCCGGCGCTCTCCTCAAAACTGGGTTGGGTTCACGTATGTGCTCAGACTGGAGGTTGGCAAATAACGTCGAATCTTCGAAATTTTGTTTTGCGGGATGTACAGCAAATCTCCCGCGCGCAGGCAAAAATCCTCGGTCAGGTTGTGCGAATTCAGCATTTGTTTTATGTTCAGGACCCGGGCTTCGATCCGCTCTCCGGAAATGCGGCGGAACAGTACTACTTCGGAGTGCTTGGCCTGTTCGGTAAATCCTCCGGCCAACGCCACACCTTCAGTGACTGTGGCGTCGCCGCGCAATTCGTACTTCCCCGGATGCGCCACCGATCCGGTCGCAATGAAATACGGCTTCTCAAAGTCTTTGAGGGCGATGGCGACCTCCGGATCCTGCAGTGTGGCGGCGTACGCATCATGAATGCTGTTGCGCAACGCAGCGACCGTCAGGCCTTCCGCGTACAACTGGTCGACCCCGCGAAGGGTGATGAACCCGTCCGGCTGCACGGTCAGCGTCTGGTCGAACTCTGACGCGAAATTAAATTTGATCTCGATCACGTCACTTTTACGTAACCGGTAAAGCGGACGGCGGTTCCCCATCTCGTCTGGACTCGATGCACCGTCCGCTATTCCGGGCTTCGCGGCTTCCGTAACCCCTCGGCTGGAATTCGACGCCTTCGTCAGTTCCTGAGCCACGGCCGCCACCGAACCTGCCTGCGCGATGAAGCAGCAGAACATCGTCACCGCGCAGATCAGAAGTTGTTTCATCTTCTCTCTTATTCGCCGCCTCTCCGGCGGCCTCTACCAATGTCTGCAAAGTATCCCGCTGGACCACAAGCAGCAAGACTTGGGAAGTTCCGTCCACTTTGGTAGGTAGACAAAATCCCGATGCCCGCGCAGGAAAATGCCTGGTTTCAGTCGACAGGCAGGTTGGCTGAAAATGCGAAAGGTGGTTTACGGCGGGGGCAGCTGCGACTTTGGCTATCTGCCAGGCGGCACCGGCAAATTTTTTCAGGCACGAGGTGCGGCGATGGGGTGGCGTCCTCTTTTGTAGGTACTTCCGGCGGGGACCGAAAAACCTGGATGGGCCGGCCCCAATCAGGTTTGCGGGATCAGGACGAACCGCTATCTTCTGTCGCGCATACAGATGATGCCAGCCAGGAACCACCTGCCAGGTGATGGCTCGCTATCTGAGTGCACAATGCATAGTTCATCCAACCAAACGCGATGTAAAGATGTCACAGAACGGTCTGCCCGCCGTCAGGTACTGTGAGACGGCTGACGATGGTTGAATGCGGATTTCTGTGTTCGTCACTGAAAGGACTTGTGGAGACAATCGCGGTTCCGGCTTCCGATCCGATTGGGGTGTTGCTGGCGGACTCGAATCAGATGCAGAGCCAGCTACTGGCGGGAGCGCTGCGCCGGCGGCGACCCGAATTTCAAGTCACTGCATGCGTGCTTGACGCAGAGGTCATTGCTCATGCAATCGGGTCGTTTCACATAGAGGTGGCGATCCTGAACACGGATAATCCCAGAGACGGTTCTCCCGATATGACAGTGATCCGCCGTCTGCATCTGGCGTATCCGGAAGTGGCCAAGATAATCCTGCTGAACACATACGATCGGGAGATTGTCGTGAATGCTTTTCGCTCCGGGGCCCGCGGCTTGTTTTGCTTTTCTCAATACAGCGTCAGGTTGCTTTCCAAGTGCATTCAGAGTGTGCACCAGGGACAGGTGTGGGCAAACAGTGAACAGCTTCAATTCGTCATCGAGGCCCTGAGCCAGGTGCCTTCGCTGCACATGGTGAACTCGCTGGGCTTGCGCCTGCTGACTCCGCGTGAAGAACAAGTGGTGGCCCTGGTCGCGGATGGGCTCAGCAATCGCGAGGTGGCGCGGGAACTTTGCCTCAGCGAGCATACGGTCAAGAAATATCTGTTTCGCATCTTCGACAAACTGGGCATTTCCAGCCGGGTGGAATTGGTGCTGTACGCGTTGAGTCACGGCGGATCTCGTCAGGCCGAGTGGGTGGCGGGAGCGGGAGCCTGAATCTGATGGTTATCTGACTTCGGGCATTTTCTTGCAGACGATGACGGTGTGGCCGGTCTTGGAATCGATTCGAGTGGTGACCGGCTCGCAGCGGCAGGAAACCGTATTGGCGTTTTCCTGCTTGGTCACAACACAGTGCTCAATGACTTCCGCAGTCGCCGGGGGCAACTGGCTGCGCACTGGCGCGGGAGCAGGAGCGGGAGCAGGAGCGGGCACGGTCGGTGGCGGCGTGGCTGCAACCGGCTTCTTTTTGGGCCCGCAACCAACCAGACACAATATTAAAATAAGACACAGTTTTTTCATGAGAACGGTGGTGACAACTGGTCACTATAATCCCGTCCGTGTCATCGAACCTATAGCAATTGGGATACCGATTGCTCGGTTGGGGATGCGGCATCCGGGCCCCCACTTCTCACAAAGAGCGCGAGAAATGGAGCACCCTTTATTTACTGAGTGAATTTGTTGGGAGATCGGCAGTCTACAGCTTTGTGAATCATCAAAAACCCCCGCCTCGGACCAGTAGTTGGCTTGGGTGACAATCCCGTTACATCAACACATCCAGCACCGCGGCGACGACCTCACTGACTCGTCGGAAGAAACGAATCAGCGGGCTCTCCCGCCGACTTTCCTTTGGAGATACAAGACACTCAATCGCCCCGATCATCAACTTGTGCTCGACACGGTGTTAGATGTATAACGCTCGTAATGAATCTTACGAAGGAGAGCAAGCGCGAATCTCCTTGGCTCTTACTTGTGTTCAGCTTGACCAGAAAGTCTGCGAGCCTGCGAGTGACCATCTGGAGAAAGCTTCAACGAAATGGGTCCCTCCCGCTGGGCAACTCCGGGTATCTGATTCCCAATAGTGCCGAGAACCGCGAGCGATTTGAATGGCTGGCGACGGCGATCCGCGGCCAACAGGGGGAGGCATCCATCGTCGAGGTTCGGTCGATCGATAACTGTTCGCGTCCGCAATTGATCAAACGCTTTACGGATGCCCGCACCCGTGACTATCAAGATTTGCTTAAGGATTTGCGACGGGTCGCCAGATTAAAGAACTCAATGTCCACGACGACCCGGTTGCGGCAGCGCTTTCAGGAAATCGCCGCGATCGATTTCTTCGGCAGCCCTGTCCGCAAGCAGATCGAGAGTGCATTGAACGAATTACAAAACTCCAAACCTAAGATCGATATTCCGGACACAGGCAAGGTTTCTCCTACCGCGTACCGAAACCGGCTATGGGTCACCCGACCTCGACCCGGCATAGATCGCGTGTGTTCAGCCTGGCTGATTCGACGGTTCATTGATCCTAAAGCGAAATTTGTTTTCGCCGTCGAAGGCCAGAAGCCATCGGATGCGGTGCCTTTTGACATGTACGAGGGCGGCTTCGGGCATAGAGGCGAAGACTGCACGTTCGAAACGCTTCTGAAGGCATTTCACATCCGCGATAGAAAAGCAGGAGCGATGGGCCAAATCGTGCACGATGCTGATTTATTCGATGAGAAATTCGGTCGCAAGGAAGGCTTTGGAATCGACGAAGTCATGAAGGGATGGGCGCGCCAAGGTGTCAGCGATCAGGAGCTTATGGATCGTGGCATGCAACTGGGCGATGGCATTTATCAATCTCTTTAAACTAATAACGCAACATGGATCAAGGAAGGGGAGAGACGATGAAAACACGAATCGTAGCTTCAGCATTACTACTTTTATCGTGGCCGGTGCTTGCCGCTGCACAAGGCTTGGACACGGCAAAGATCGACGACGTATTGGGCCGCTCCGGGCAGAAATCCGGGGATGTCTATCGTGTCGGATTCCCTCGCACCGATCTTCATGTCTCGGTCGATGGCTTCGAGATAAAGCCCGGGCTGGCACTAGGTTCATGGGCCGCTTTCGCCGGGAGCGATAGTGATGCCTCTGTGATGGGTGACCTCGTCCTTTTGGAAGATGAAG
This sequence comes from Terriglobia bacterium, assembly GCA_963733545.1. Taxonomy (GTDB): domain Bacteria; phylum Acidobacteriota; class Terriglobia; order Terriglobales; family Acidobacteriaceae; genus JAIQFF01. The sequence goes on along the minus strand of CAVTDQ010000005.1, from coordinate 257,784 downwards.
TGAATCCGGTTATGAGGAAGTTGCGAAGCGCTGGATTCGAAATCACGGCTGTACACAATCACCTCATGAAAGCGACACCTTCCATTCTTTACATGCATTACATGGGGCACGGCAAGGCTGCTGACATCGCTCAGTCCCTGCGGGCTGCATTGGCGGAATCCAAGACGCCACTCGATAAACCGGCTCCTCCGACTGCGGCAGGCGAACCGCCAGCATTCGTCAAGACTGTCGAGGATGGCGTGGGTGCCAAAGGCCGGTTCGCAGGTGGAGTGTTGTCCTTCGGCATCCCGCGCTCAAATGCGATCACCGATCATGGAATGACGCTCACTGGAGCACAAGGAGTGGCCGAGTCCATTAATTTCCAGGACGCCGGTTCCGGCAAGGTGGCAACAACTGGAGACTTTGTGCTGACGGCGGAGGAAGTGAACGCCGTCATCTCGGCGCTTGAAGAACATCAAATCCAAGTCACCGCACTGCATAGCCACATGCTGACGGAACAGCCTCGTCTCTTCTTTATGCATTTCTGGGCTGTGGGCAGTCCTGACTCCGTGGCTGGAGGGATCAAGGCGGCGTTAAGTCACGTGGCAGTGAAATAGCTCGCACCGTGTAAAAGATATTTTGTTATTTCGATTGACGACCGCCCGAGAGAAAAGCAGCAGCCAACCACAATGCAAAACCCCGCCCAAGCGGAGCTTGGACGGGGCAGCTCGCGTCTCGGACCGGTGCTACAGAGCGGTGCAGACTGACTTTACCTGGGTGTATAGATCCAGGGCTTCGTGGCCCATCTCGCGGCCCCAGCCGGATTGTTTGTATCCGCCAAAAGGCAGGGCGGCGTCGAAGACGTTGAAGCAGTTGATCCAGACGGTGCCTGCGCGGAGTTGCGCGGCCATGCGATGCGCCTTGCTGATATCGCGCGTCCAGATTCCAGCCGCCAGCCCGTAGACGGTGTTGTTAGAGTGTTTGAGCACGTCGTCGTAATCGGTGAAAGGAGTTGCGGTGACGACGGGGCCAAAGATCTCCTCGCGCACCACTTTCATATTTTCGGTCGTGTCGACGAGCACGGTGGGCTCGACGAAATACCCTTTTTCACCGTGGCGATGCCCGCCGGCAACAGCTTTCGCTCCTTCGGATCGTCCGGACTCGAGATAACCGCAGACACGGTTCAGCTGCTCTTCGGAGACCAGTGGTCCCATGTCGCTTGCCGGCTTCCCATCCCGGCCCGACGTTGATTTTTTTCGCTTTTGCCGATACGCCTTCGACCACTTCGTCGAAGATGCTCTTCTCGACATAGAGCCGGGATCCGGCACAGCAGGTTTGGCCCTGGTTAAAGAAGATCGCGCTGGCCGAGCCGGCGATGGCCGACTTCAAGTCGCCGTCGCCAAACACGACGTTGGGAGATTTTCCTCCCAGCTCGAGCGACACCTTTTTGAGATTGCCGGCAGCGGCTTGCAGAATCAGTTTGCCGACTTCAGTGGAACCGGTGAATGCGACTTTGTCGACGTCCGGATGCGCAGCCAGGGCAGCACCCGCGGTTTCGCCAAAGCCCGGAACGATGTTGACCACGCCGTCCGGAAATCCGGCCTGCTGAATCAGTTCGCCAAGACGCAGGCAGGAGAGCGGCGTTTGTTCCGCAGGTTTGAGCACCACGCAGCATCCCGTTGCCAGAGCAGGTCCCAATTTCCACGCGGCCATCAGCAAGGGAAAATTCCAGGGGATAATCTGACCGACCACTCCAACCGGCTGCCGCAAGGTGTAGGCGAAGAATTTGTTGCCCGCCGAAATCGGAATGGTATTGCCTTCGATTTTGGTGGCCCATCCCGCCATGTAGCGGAACAGATCAACCGCCAGTGGGACGTCCGCCGCCTTGGCTATTTTCAGGGGCTTTCCGTTGTCGAGCATTTCCAGTTCAGCGAACTCGTCCAGATTTTGCTCCAGCAGATCGCCCAGCTTCCAGATCAGGCGTCCACGCTCGGACGGCGTCATTTTCGACCATGGCCCGGTTTCGAATGCGGTGCGAGCGGCCTTGACCGCGCGATCGATATCTTCACGATCTCCCTCGGCGACGCGAGCGAGAACTTCGCCGGTGGCGGGGTTGTATGTTTCAAAAGTTTTACCCGAGGCCGCCTCCACCCACTGCCCGTTAATCAGCATTTTGCGATTTTTCGAGACGTAGCTTGTTACCTTGTCGTTCATTTGAACGCTGGAAAGTACGGTTGCCATGATTGCCTCCTGAATTGCGGATTCGCGCAGGCTTGCGTTCCAGCTGAGAACAACAACCTGTGACAGCACTTCGGACGGGTCCTGAAGAGAGGTCGCCCGCCCTACCTGCACTCTATCCTCCGGGATTGTAGTCCTTTATCGACCGGCGGGGGAACCGGTAGAGGTAGTGTTGAAAGTCCTCAGAGGTGGGAATCGTGTTTGCATCGAGACTGTCTCTGTCTACAATGGTTGTTCATCCCCTGAGGACAAATTGAACCTGGACTCGCGTTCACGCCGTTGGACGGTAATCGCTTCTGGACTGCTTTGCGGAGCGCTGGCTTTCGTTGTCCTGTTCACCAATCGTGGAGCATTTTTCAGTCCGCTGGCGGTGGTGGTGATGGGCGCTGTCGGGTTTGCGGCAGTTCTGCTCCAGCTTCGCTTGCAGACTCGGGATCAGCTGCCATCTTCGAGTTCGCCTGCGTGGCTGAATATTGTCGGTATTGTTTTTGCTCTGGCCGCATTCTTCAGCGACCTGCTGCACTTCACGCCACCAATTACGGAAGCGCTCGCCCTGGGCGCGGTGGCCTGCTTCGGAGTAAGCGGGGTAATCATTCTGCGCAGTTTCCGCAAAGGCGCCGCGTCCAAGTAATTTGCTGGTTGGTATTTCGCTGAGATCGACTTAGCTGCAGTTTGCCGTGGGAGGTGGCGTTCAGGAACCAGCCACCATGAAGGCGCTCTTGCTGAGGACTTTTGCGACCAGTTCCAACTGCTGAAGGTCGTCGAGAGTGAAATCGGGTCCAGCCGATGCCAGATCAAAACCTTTGTGCGAGACCTGAATAACGCCCAGAACCTGTTCCGCCTTGTCGAGAATAGGCGCTGTCATTAATTTGTGGATGGTAGCGGGAGCCAGATCTTCGTGGTCATCCCCGGCGGGCTTGATGCTCTCGAAGATGGCGGCATGCTTTACCCGGGTGAAATTGTTGAACAGCTCGATCTTTTTTGTGACGGCGGTGTGAGCGGCGACGGCACTTGAACTGGAAATCGGAATCGACCCCGCGGTGCTGAGTTCGACGGGCGAAAGAAATTTCAGCAGTCCATTCTCCAGACGCAACAACGCCACTTCGTTGGCACGAACCCCGAAAAGCTTGGCCAGTTGAACGCAGCATTGTTCGGGAGTGCCGGCCTGGGCCAGCTTTTTTTCCAACGCGACCCGATCCAGCGCGGGAGCGGCTGCGGCGCCAGAGGCGTTGTGACCCGAACTTTGGTTATCTCGTGGCATGGACCATCCAATACGGGAATCTTCGTGCAACCCCATGCTGACGCTATATGGTGCAAGGTTCAAGTTACCGAGGTACTTTTTGGGGATGGCTAAGATAAAAGCTTGAACCACGAAGAAAACGAAGGTTCACCAGTACAGGCCAACTTGGAAGCCTTTGGGAAGGTTGGTGGTTGACGGGTAGGGAGGCCTGAATTATTTGGTGGTCAGGGGGAAATTGTTCTCGCGCCAGCCTCGAATCCCGCCATCCATGGAAAAGACGTTGGAATAACCCATTTTCTGCAGGTTGTCGGCGGCCAGGGCTGAACGATATCCGCCGCCACAGTAAAGAACGAGCGGCGAGTTCAAGTCGGGCACCCGGGCTTCGATATCGCGCTCGATGATGCCTTTGCCCAGGTGGACCGCGCCCGGCAAATGGTCTTTCGCGTACTCGCTTTCTTCACGGACGTCGATCAGAAGAAATTTTTCGACGCGGTCGAGCCGGGTTTTCACATCGTGAACGGAAACTTCACGAACGCGTTTTTTGGCGTCCTCCACAATTTGCAGAAAGCGATCAGAATGCTGGTGCGCCATCGGGCCCCCCTGGGGCAGAAATTAAGCCGTCAGGGATAGTTTAGCGAAAGTCTTTGCCGACGTTGAAATCTGTCGGAGCGACGCGGACCGAATCAGGATGCGACCGGAATACGCGATCCAGCTATTCGCCGGCAGCGGCAGAAGACGCCTGGTCTTCGAGGGCAGATCCTGAGGAGGGAGCGCTGAGAAATTTTTCCAGATCGGCCTTGAGTTTCAGCCGATCACTCTCGCTGAGCTCGTTGAATTCGAAGGGTTGCAGGCAGCCCTGCGTCGCCCACATGGGGAAGCGCATGGCAACCGTTCCGCGGATGGTGCTGCCGCCGACGTGAAACATCAGCTCAGCCTGGATTCCTTCGTCCAACGGAGATTCGAGAAGCAGCAAGCCCCCGGTAAAGGAAAGCTGATGCAGGCTGGCTCTGATCTGGCGTCCATTCTGGAGGCGAACAAGAGCCAGCACGGTTCCAGACAATTTCACCCGTGGAGCGCGTCGCGCCTCGCCGGAATTCCTGGTTTGCGGCATTCGACCTCTCACTATGCCATTGCCGAGGGACGCCGGGCAGATTACGAAAGCTTGCGACCTTTTTCCCGCGCCGACTTTCGGATGACTTTTTCCCGATACCGGCATGGCCATTTGGCGCGGAACGGCCGGTTCGCGGGTAAGCACCGGTAGATTACCGCGGTCACTTTACCCGGGGCGGTTGCCCCCGTAAGCTGCGGCCTTATGGCGTTCAATGCGCTGTTGATGTGCCGCGAAGAAAAGCACCTGCGAATCCTGGGCAAGGCGCTCGACGAGGTGGCGATGGATCAGGAGGTTTGTCTGTCGGCCCCGGAAGCGCTTGATCTGACTGTACAGCGGCACTATTCGGCCCTCATACTCGATTTCGACATGCCGGGCGCGGCCACCGTAGCTCGAATGGCGCGGCTGGCACCGTCGCGGCGCCGGCCGGTAATTTTTGGAATCATTGGAAAGCTCACCGAGATATCGGAAACCTTTCAAGCGGGCGCCAATTTCATCTTTTACAAGCCGCTTAGCGTCGATCAGATTGTGCGTTGTCTGCGGGCGGGGCGGGGATTCATGCGACCGGACCGGCGCACGTCGCCGCGGCAGAACCTGGAATCGCTGGTTTATCTTCAGTTCGGTATCGCGGCGCTCCCGGCCATGGTTCTCGACTTGAACCACGACGGTTTGGCACTGCAGGCTCCCGAGCCCTTGCCGCCGGTGCAACAAATTCCGCTGCGCTTCGTCCTGCCGGGCACTAGTCAAATGGTGGAGGGCATGGGTGAGGTGGTCTGGGCGGACGATGGCGGACGTGCTGGCCTGTTGTTTTCACGCCTCACGCCGGCGTCGCGAAAATATCTAAAACAGTGGTTCGTAAAGCAAAGAGGTAAGAAAAAGGCGGTTGCGACTCCTGCGATTCGAGCGGAAAAAGTTCGAGCCGAAAAAGTTCGACGCGCGGCCGCCGGCTCTCGCTAAGTCTTTATAGCCTCCCGCTCAATCCGCTCACTCAGTATGCCAATCAAGATGAGCTACTGACGATTCCCTCTCTTGCCGCGAGCTTTCAACCGCATGCTAGACTCAGGCATCTTTCGACACTGAGATTGCATGCGTGATCTGACGTTCCTCTCTGCTTTATCCATGGCTGAAAAAATTCGCCGGAAAGAGTTGTCTCCGGTTGAGCTCGTGGAGGCTCATCTTGCGCGCATTGAAGAGATAAATCCGAAACTGAACGCCTTTGTGCAGGTGGATGCCGGAGGTGCACGACAGCAGGCTCGTTTGGCCGAGGCTGCGAAACGTTCGAGGTCAGAGCTGAGGCCGTTGCACGGGGTTCCGCTGAGCATCAAGAGTTCGATCGCGGTCGCGGGAATGCGCTGGGAAGCGGGAACGAAACTCCGCGCCGGCATAGTGGCTGAACGTGACGCACCAATCGTGACTCGCTTGCGAGAGGCCGGTGCCATCATCCTTGGGACGACGAACGCGCCGGAACTGCTGATGGCCTGGGAGACTGACAATCTTCTTTATGGACGAACCAACAATCCCTGGGACGTAACCCGCACCGCCGGCGGCTCGAGTGGCGGCGAGGCTGCGGCTATTGCCTCCGGCATGTCGGCGGGCGGAGTGGGTAGTGACGCGGGTGGCTCGATTCGACAGCCGGCACACTTCAGCGGAATCTGTGGGTTGAAACCCACGCCCGGCCGCATTCCTGGCACCGGTCATTTTCCCGCCTGCGAAGGGCCGTTCGCTTTGCTGGGAGTAGTCGGGCCGATGGCCCGCAACATTGCCGACCTGAAAGTTTTGTTCGAAATCATGCGGGGCCCGGACGATGGTGATCCCTCGGCTGCTCCGGTGACCCTCCGCTGGCCATCGAAGCGCGATTTGAAAAATATTCGCATTGGCTATTTCGAAGATGACGACCGCACGCCGGTCACGCCGGAAACGCGGGCGGCTGTGCGCACTGCGGCCGAGGCTCTGAGGCGATGCGGCTTTCAGGTCGAACCTTTTCGTCCGGAAGGCCTTGAACCTATCCGCCAGCTCTGGTGGAAACTGTTCGGTATCGCCGGCGGAATGGTGCTGCGTCCGTTCACTCGGGGACGTGAGTCAGAGTTGAGTCCGATACTGAGGGAATTTTTAGGCTGGGCGGCGAACGAACCGGCGCATACCGAACAGTCGCTACTCGAAACCTGGATGGATAGCGACCGCGTACGAATACAAATGCTGGCGCAGATGCGGGACTATCCGGTGCTGCTTTGTCCGGTGGCTTCGATTCCAGCGTTTCGCCATGGCGAACGCAGTTGGCAGGTGGAAGGAAAAACAGTTCAATATCTGGATGCGTGGAGCTATACCGAATGGTTCAACCTGCTGGGCACGCCTGCGCTCTCGCTGCCGGTGGGAAGATCACCAGAAGGATTGCCAATTGGGGTGCAGATTGTTGCGCGTCCGTGGCAGGAAGAGCTGGTGATTTCGGTGGCCGCGGCGCTGGAAGAGCAAATAGGGGTGGCTGGGCATCCGGCAATAGAGTAGCGCCGGCCTCCGGCCGGCCCGATGGGCGGGCGAGACGCCCGCCGGACAGCCGGCGGGACGCCGGCGCTACAAAGCTTGCAAGGGCGCCGGCCCTACGCAATCCCTTTTGTGGTCTACTTAATTCTGGGATGACTAAGCGAAGTTTATTGTTGTGTATTTGCATCGCCATCGCAGCGGCGGGAATTTTTGCGGCGGCGCCCGAAGATTCATCGTCGAAAGCGGCCCCTGCCACCGAGGCTGCGCGTAGGAATAATCTGGGCGCGGCATACATGAATCAGCAGCTTTTTGAGAAGGGTCTCAAGGCTTTTCAGGAGGCTAGTGCCCTGGATGCCGGGCTGAAGATAGCGGCGTTGAATCAGGGTATTGCGTTGTTGAACCTGACGCGTATCGATCCGGCGAAAACATTTCTGGAAGCCGCCTCCAAGGACTATCCCAACGATCCCCATGCCTGGTTCAATCTGGGGTTGCTCTACAAAAATTCCGACAATCCACAGGGAGCGGTGCAAGCCTTCCGTCGCGTCACCGAGATTGACGCCAACGATTCCGACAGCTGGTATTTTCTGGGGGCTGCCCTGGCGCAACTCAAGCAACATCCCGCGGCGATCGACGCGTTCCAGCATGCGCTGAAGTTGAATCCGCTGCACGCGTCCGCCGAGTTCGGGCTGGCGCGCGCCTATCAGCAATCGGGCGATGCGGCGAAGGCCCGCGAGCACCTGGTGCGCTTCCAGCACATTACACAAAGCAAGCTGGGCTCACCGATCGGGCTGGCTTACGGAGATCAAGGAAAGTATTCGCTTGTGGAAGAGGCGGTGGGAGCGGCCGAGAAGGCATTACCGCCAATACCCGTGCGCTTTGTGGCAGTGTCGCAGAACGCTGGCCTGGTGTCGAAGCCGTCGTCTGGATCACCCACGGATTTCGCGACGTTCCTCGGTCCCGGCGCATGTTTTCTTGATTACGACGGAGATGGCAAGCCTGATCTCTTTCTGCCCGACAATGGGCCCGATGGCGGCATGGCGCTCTATCACAACCTGGGCAACGGCAAGTTTGAAGACGTAACCAGGAAAGCGGGCCTGGACCCGTCCGTTCATGCGATTGCATGCACTGCCGGCGACTACGACAACGACGGCGCGACTGATCTCGCCGTGGGTTCCGCCAAGCGTTTACTGCTCCTGCACAACGAGAAAAACGGAACCTTCAAGGATGTGACCGAATCCGCCGGCATTAAAAGCCCGCTAGGTGATGACTTTCCCGCCTTCAACGCCGGGCTTACTTTCATTGACTACGACCACGACGGCGATCTCGATCTATATGTCAGCAATTTCAGAGCTGACGCGAAATTCAGGCCTGTCGCAGAATTCGAGTCGCGTAAAGCAGTTGCCGGAGGAATAGGTGCAAGCATGGCCGGCACTTACAGCACCATGTGGCGGAACAATGGAAATGGCAGCTTTACCGACGTTACCAGTGATACTGGGCTCGCAAGCGTAAGCCTTGGCGCTGTTGGGATCGACTACAACAACGACCGGGCCATTGATTTGGTGGTAAACATCAGGACCTCCCCTCCGACAATGTTCGCGAATCCTCGTGAGGGTAAGTTCGAGCAGCCCGAGGTGTGGCCGCCGCAGATGCCAGGCACGACGGGCATCGCCGTCCTCGATTTCAATCACGATGGCTGGATGGATCTGGCTTTCACCCAATCCGGTTCGCCGGGATTGACGCTCTGGCGAAATGATCACGGTAAAAAATTCGAAGCCGTATCTCTGCCTAGCACAGATTGGGAGCAGGCCTTCGGCGTGGCCGCATTCGACTACGACAACGACGGCTGGGTTGATCTGGTTGCCGTGGGAGAAACCAAAGAAGGCAAGGGTGAAATCCGCCTCTTCCGCAATCTTGGTCCCGGCGGATTTAAAGACGTCACTGCCGACGCCGGGCTCGACAAGATTCAACTCAAAGCTCCGCGGGCGATCGTCACTGCCGATTATGACGGCGATGGCGCCACCGATTTGCTGATCACGCAGAATCACGGCCCGGCGGTTTTATTGCGCAACGAAGGCGGCAACAAGAACAACTGGCTGCGAGTCTCGTTCAAAGGCCTGGCCGACAACAAGAGCGCGATTGGCACCAAGGTTGAAGTCTTCGCGGGTGGCAACCGCCAGAAATTTGAGATTGCAGGATCGTCCGGATATCTGGGGCAGAACTCCACCGACTTCGTCGTCGGGTTGGGTCAAGCCAAAGAAGCTGACGTGGTGCGCATGCTGTGGCCCTCGGGTGTGCTGCAGGATGAAATCCAGATTGCCGGAATGAAAGATCACAGCTTTCTGGAGATGGACCGCCGCGGCAGTTCGTGCCCCACGTTATTCGTCTGGGACGGAACCCGCTATGAACTGGTCGGAGACATGCTGGGCGCAGGCGTGGTCGGACACTGGATCGGCCCAAACCAGCGCGACATTCCCCGGCCGACGGAATACATCAAGGTCCCTCGTGATTCGGTACGTGAAAAAGACGGCAAGCTTAGTTTCCGTTTTATGGAACCCCTGGAAGAAGCGGTCTACCTCGATCAGGTGAAATTGCTGGCGGTGGATCATCCTGGCACGGCGGATGTATTTCCAAACGAATACTTCGCCAGCAATCCGCCGCATGCGCCATTCAAGATTGTGTATAGCCGTGATGCCCGACCGCCGGTGGCTGCTCGGGATGAACACGGCCACGATGTCCTGCCCGATCTGCTCGCGCATCGTTACGTTGGCGATTTCGATGTAACGAAGTTTCAGGGCTTCACCAAGCCGCACAGCCTCGAACTTGATCTCGGCGAAGCTTATCGCGGCGGACCGCTGTGGCTGCTGATGCACGGCGAAATTGAATACTTCAGCGCGACCAGTATGTTTGCCGCGCACCAGTCCGGAATCGAGCCGCAGGCGCCCTTCCTCGAAGCGCAGGACGCCAACGGAAAATGGGTCCGGGTGGTTGATGACCTGGGCTTCCCCGCAGGGGGGCCGCGAACCATGACCGCCGATCTCACGGACAGACTGCCGCGCGGAACGCAGCGCATCCGAATCACTACCAACCTGCAGGTTTATTGGGACAATATTCTGATCAATCGCGCCGCACAAACCGGCGACGCCAGTCTTACGCCGGTGCCGCTGGCACGCGCTGACCTGCGCTTTCACGGCTTCCCTCTGAAGATCGAAAACCGGCCACCTGGGAACGTGTTGTACGTTTATGACAAGAGCAGCCCAACCGGCCCATACACGCGGCCCGCTGGCGCTTACACGCGCTACGGCGACGTGCGCCCCTTGCTCGCCGGCTACGACGATCGGCTGGCTGTCTTTGGGTCGGGCGACGAAGTGGTTCTCGATTTCGATCCGGCCACGCTTCCGGCGTTGCCTGAAGGGTGGGTGCGAGACTATTTCTTCGTAGCCAACGGTTACGAAAAAGACATGGATTTTTACGCCGCCGAGGCCAGCACGGTACAGCCGCTTCCCTTCCGCAACATGGGCGTTTATCCATATCCGAAAGGCAAATCATTCCCGCTGGACGACGCGCATGTTAACTACCTGCTGGAGTACAACACGCGCCATTTGTCGGGGAACGAGACTGGTGCATACAGCTTCAACTATCCTCGTTAGTTGTCATCCTGAGCGGAGTGAAGCTTCGCGAAGCAGCCACGCAGTCGAACGATCCTACCAGCGGGACGGAAAACACAATCCAGGATGTGCGAGACTGTGCCGCTTATAGGGGTCCTTCGACGCCGTCAGTTCATTCGCCAAGCGAATGAACTGTCTGCGCTCAGGATGACAGAAACGCTTTAGGCTTGAGCCGCTTGCATGCCAACATGATACGAAATCGTTTTAATCGTTGACACTAACCGCCCCGGCATAATCCAATACGCGGGAATGGCAACCACTCCGTCTGCAAATTCCTCTTCTCCAAACCTGCGGCTTCGCCGAACGCTCACGCTTTGGGACCTCATCCTTTACGGAATCATCGTGATCCAGCCTACGGCGCCGATGCCCGCTTATGGCGTATTCAGCAACGCCGGCCAGGGACACGTCGTGACTTCCATTCTGATCGCCATGGTGGCCATGGTGTTCACCGCCATGAGTTATGGGCGGATGGCACGGGTATATCCCAGCGCAGGCTCGGCCTACACCTATGTGGGTCGCGCGCTGCATCCTTCGCTGGGCTACGTAACCGGCTGGAGCATGACCATGGACTACATCCTGAATCCATTGATCTGCACCATCTGGTGTTCCAAGGCTATGGCCGATTTGCTTACCGGAACCCGTTACCAAATTCCTTATCCCGGACTGCTGTGGCCGATCATTTTTGCCGGGTTGTTCACCGTGCTGAACCTGCGCGGGGTAAAGACTTCGGCACGCATCAATCAAACCCTGTGCGCCATCATGGGAGCGGTGATTCTGGCTTTCTTCTGGTACACGATTCGCTACATCTTCCACTTGCCGCAATATCCTGAAGCTTATTTTCTGCGTCCCTTTTACAACCCGCAGACTTTTACCATCAATGGCGTGTTTCATGGGACATCGGTCGCGGTGCTCACTTACATCGGCTTTGACGGTATCTCAACTCTGTCGGAAGAGGTGGACAACCCCAGGCGGAATATTTTCCTGGCCACGGTTCTGGTTTGTGTGGTCACCGGATTTCTGGCTGCCGCCGAAGTTTACGGCGCCCAGTTGTTGAGCTCGCAATACCTGTTCTCGGCCGATGAAGTGGAAAATGCATTCAGCCACGTGGCCGCCATCGCTGGGGGACCGCTGCTCACTAAAGCGATCAGCGTGACCCTGCTGATTGCCACCGTGGGTTCGGGAATGGGATCGCAGCTCGGGGCCGCCCGGCTGCTTTATGGAATGGGACGGAGCGACGCTATTCCGAGAAAGTTTTTTGGAGCGATCCATCCCAGAACCCGAATTCCTGCGAACAATGTAATTTTTGTCGGCGTAATAGCGTTGCTGGGTGCTTTTCTCATCAGCTACGACAATGGAGCGCAACTGCTCAACTTCGGCGCGCTGATCGCTTTTATGGGCGTCAATCTGGCGGCGCTGACGCATTACTACATTCGCGGCGAGGATCGAACTCTCGGACAATTGATTCCCCCGGTGCTGGGATTCATCATTTGTCTGTTCATCTGGATTCATTTGTCGAATCTTGCGCTGATCGCGGGCTCGATCTGGATGATCGCAGGCATCGCGTACGGGGCGTGGAAGACGAGAGGCTTCCAGAGCGATCTGGTGAACTTTGATGTGCCCCCGGAGGAGTAGCCAGTTAGGGACTGCGTAAGAGCAGGCTCGCGATTTTGGATTGTCGGATTTCAGGATTGACGGATTGTCGAATTGAACTCAACCACTTTTGATTTTAAATTCGACAATCCGGCAATTATTCGATCCGTCAATTACTCCACGTTCCATCCGCTGACTTCTACTGCCGGCTGCGACGCCCCCAATTCCTTCGCCCGATACGTAGCCGTCACTTCGCGTTTTTCACCGGGAAGAAGAGAAATGTAGTTGTCCTGCCAGAGCACCGGCAGAATTTCCTCTCCATTTTTGCCGCGATTCACTTTCAGACGGACGAAGAATGCGAGGCTCTTGCTGGGGTTTTCCAGCGTCACGTGAGTGATTGCGTCTTCCTCTTTGCGTTCGGTGTGGTCTGCGACTTTCAGCTTCACCTTGGGCAACTGCGACAAAGCCGTGTAGTCGGCGTATGAAGTGGTTGGTGTGGTGTACCAGTTCGATTTCTCCCAGTCGAGTGTCTCCGGCCTGGTGGAAAGCCAGTAGAAATTCGAGCCTACGAGTTTGCCGGAAGAGTCGCGCAACTTGAGCATCAGGAAATAAGTTGGACTGAGACCGTCTACTTCAGGCAGAGTCAGGACTTTGCTGGTGCTGTCGGCGGCGGCATCGAGCGATGCTTCCTGCGAGTTCTTTTCGGTCATATCGAGATTGAAGGTTTGCGCGGTCAGCTTCAATCCTTTGACGTCCGAGTACTGGCTGCTGACCACCCACACCGAGCGGTCGTCGTATCCATAGATAGGATGAAGCGCTTCCATCGCTTTTTTTGCGCCGAAATATCCGCCGGCGGGGCGCAGGTAAAAGTCATAGAGGTGCCAGATCATGGATGGCCAGGCGTTGTTCAGCATCCACTGAATCACGCCGGTCGAAGTGTACTTGTTCCGACTGTAGGCCTCATACATCGCGCGCACGCCCTCGTAGGTTTGCAACTGGGCTTTCACCGCGTAGTCCTCGGCGTTGGCGGCGGGACCGAAACGGGCGTTCAGGGCGTCGGTGAAAACGTGAAGATCTTTGAAGGCTCCGCCACCCGCGTGGTAATTCCATACGTCATCAATCGGCCAGGTGTGGTCTTTGCCAACCATGGCACGAATGCTCTCAATCGGCGGCACTGCCGGCCCCATGCTGGTTTCGGAGTTGAAGCCGTAGGCCCCGCCACAGCCGCCCTGATTGCACTGCTGGGGATGGGTGGAATCGACTTTGTCGGTCTGCCAGTAGGACGGGGCCACATATTCGTATGGCCCAGACATCTTCACACCGCTCTCGCCCGAGAATGCCGCCAGTTTCGCGGTGGCGGATGAGACTACCGGATTGGGCCAGAGCAGCTCCTTTTCTACTTTCAGATAAGTTTGCTCCACATCGGGGGGAGGCGGATTGTCGCTGCCATTGAGCCAGGCGAAGAGGCTGGGATGGCCGCGCAAGCGATACATCTGATCTCTCAAGGACTGTTCGGCGATGGTGAAGTCCTGCGGCTTCCAGTTCTGCCAATGCTCCCAGTGATCGCAACAGCACCACCCGGCCATGAGCAGAATCCCGCGCTCGTCGGCAAGATCGAAAAACTCTTTCGATTCGAGTTTGCCTTCGAGGCGAATGGTGTTCAGTCCCATGTCCTGGACATAAGCGAACTGGTCGCGCAAACGTTGCGAATCCTCGCGCAGCATCATGTCGGGCGACCACCCGCCGCCGCGGATCAAAATGTTCTTGCCGTTGATTGAAAACAGGCGGCGGTTGGCAGCGAGCACCTGGGACTTTACCTCGCGAATGCCAAACCTGGTTTTAGTTTGGCTGGAAATTTTGCCATCGAGATTGAATTCCAGGCTAAGGGTGTAGCGTTCGGGCTTGCCCATCTGCGCCGGCCACCACAGCCGTGGATGATCGAAATTAAGTTGAGGGAATTTCTCCGGAGTAAACGTGATGTCTTTCGACTCTCCCGGTCCGAGCTCGACATCCTGCGAGAACTCGACCTTTTCGATCTGGCCTTTCAGGGTTCCCTTCACCGGGTGATTTTCTGCGTTTTTTACCAGCGCGGAAACCGTCAGGTGGGCTTTCTCATTGGCCGGCGAATCCACGGTCGATGCTACTGCCGGATAGCGCACTGCCACCGGACCGCTGGTTACGATATTGACGTCGCGGAACAATCCCATATTCTTGTCGGGGGGCGCGGGATTCCAGTCGACGAAAGTGATGGCCAGGTCGGTATCCGTGGGGGAGAAAACCTGCAGGGCAAGAACGTTGGTTTTTCCCAGCTGAGCAGCATCGGTGATGTTGAATTCATAAGTCCGCCAGGCTCCGGCGACGTCCTCGGACTTGGCCAATTGTTTTCCATTCAGAAAAATGTTGGCGCGATAGTTGATCCCGCCGAAATCCAGCCAGATGGTCTTACCCTTGAAACCGGCAGGTACAACAAATTCTTTGCGGTACCACCAGGGCACGATGAATGGGCTATCGGGCTGCATCGGGATACTGGAGAAATTTGCCCCAATGGGATAAGTCACGCCGGGAAAGGAACGCAGATTCATTCCGAACCCGGGGTCGGGATAGACTTTATGTTTCACCAGCGCCGCAACCACGGTGGTGGGAACGCTGACCTCGTACCAGTCTTTGGGCCGAAAGGCCGGAGTGGAAATAACTTCGCCCTTGTCATCAACCTTTCCGGAAGACTGGAGCGTCCAACCATCTTTGAGAGAGAGTCCGGGCTCGGAGGCGTTGTGGGAAGGTTCCTGGGCAAAAAGCAGGCCGGAAAAACACAGCACGAATATCCACAACGGGGTGCTCCGGTTGATCTTCATCAAGGGATCCTTCTTTCGAAACTGGTCAAGACTACTGCCGGTTACGACTGTAGCTTAATATCACGTCGTATTAATACGTTTCAATGGCTGAATTATTGGCCTGTGCAACTGCGTCGTTTGGCATTAGCTGTGGCGCTGCAGCACGAGCGGGGCGCTCGCGCCTACATTGGTTAGTCTATAATTAATGCTTCCGCTTACAACTCTGGAGTGACTAGAAATGATTCGATTTTTGCAGACTCCTGGTCCGACCAAGAAAATTGTTCTGGGTGGCCTTTTGCTTATCATCTGCGCCGCCATGGTGATTACGCTGGTTCCGGGCGGCATCGGAGACAGCATCGGCCTGGGTGGGCCTGGTCAGGGCGTGGTAGCCAAGGTCGCCGGCGAACCCGTGACCGCAGTGGCAGTGCAGCAAGAGGCCCGGCAAATGCTGCGCCAGCAATTTCCGCGTGGCGGTGCTCAAACCGACATGCTGCTGCCCTATTTTGCCGAGCGCGCCGCCCAGACTCTGATCAGCCGCAAGGCACTGGTCGCGGAGGCTCAGCGTATGGGTTTGCGGGTCACGAATGAGGAGGCCGGCGACGAATTACAGCACGGCCAGTACGCGGCGACCTTCTTTCCCGGCGGGAAATTCGTGGGCCAGCAGCAATACGAAAATATTTTGCGCGGCGCCGACCTGACAGTGCCCATGTTCGAGCAGGGCCTGAAAGATCAAATCCTGCTGGACAAGCTGCGCAATCTGATCACCGGCAGCGCCCTGGTTTCGGACGGCGATGTACGCCGCGAGTTCGATAAGCAAAACACCAAGGTCAAATTCGAGTATGCGGTATTGCGTAAAGATGATCTGCTGAAACAGATCAAGCCCAGCGACGCCGAGTTGAAGGCTTTTTATGACCGCAACAAGGCCAACTACAACAACGCAAACCCTGAAAAGCGCAAGGTGCGTTATGTGGTGCTGGAAAATTCGAAAATCGAGTCTGGAATCACGGTTTCGCGCGAAGACCTTCAGTCCTTCTACGACCAGCACCGCGAAGATTATCGAGTTCCGGAGCAGGTGAACGTAAGTCATATCCTGATCAAGACTCCTTTGCCCGGTTCGGACGGGAAGGTTGATCCCAAGGGCACGGAAGAGGCGCGCAAGAAGGCAGAAGACGTTCTGAAGCAGCTGAAGGCGGGAGGAAACTTCGCTGAACTCGCGAAGAAATATTCCGAAGATCCCGGCAGCGGCAAAAACGGCGGCTCTCTGGGTTGGATCGGCAAAGGGCGGACCGTGCCGGAGTTCGAACAGGCTGCATTTTCCCTGGCCAAAGGCGCCACCAGCGGCCTGGTGCAAAGCAGCTATGGATTCCACATCATTCGTCTCGATGATAAGCAAAGTGCGCACCTGAAAACGCTGGACGAAGTGAAAGATCAAATCGAAGGCAGTATCAAGCAGCAGAAAGCCGCGCAGGCCGCCACCAACCAGGTGAATGCAATGCTGGCTCAGGCGCGCAGCGGCGGATTAGACAAGGCGGCCGCAGCCAAGGGATTGAACGTTATCAACACCGACTTTGTCAGCCGCACTGACAACCTGCCCGGCATCGGAACTTCGCCGCAATTTATGAGTGCGGTTTTTGGAGCAGCGGATAAGGCTCCGGCTGACCAGGTACAGGTTGAACCGGGTTATGCGGTCTTTGAGGTGCTGGCGGTGAAGCCGGCTACGACACCTACATTCGAGGAGATTCGCAGCCGGGTTCAAGACGAATTCAAGAACGAGCGAGTTGCGGCGCTGCTGGGACAAAAAACACAGGAATTGGCCGATCGCGCGAAGGCGGATCATGACCTGAAAAAAGCGGCCAAGGAAGCGGGAGCGACGGTGAAGACCAGCGATCTGGTGCTGCCCGATGGGCAAGTTCCGGACATCGGTTCCATGTCCGGCGGGGCTTCGGTGGCGTTCACTTTGAAGCCGGGCGAGATCAGCGGCCCCATCACCAATGGGACCACCGGCGTTGTTTTGTCGGTTTTGGACAGGCAACAACCACCGCCTCAGGATTTCGACGCCAAGAGGGATCAGGTGCGGGACGCTCTGGTCCAACAAAAGCAGCTGGAGATGTTCAATCTGTTCGTCACCAACCTGCGCACCCAGATGGAAAAGGCGGGAAAAATACAAATCAATGCCGAAGAAATGAAGGGGCTGACCAAGGCTGTGCCCGGGGAACAGGGAGAGTAAAGCGCGGGCGACCTACGGCTTCCGTAATTTACTGGTAGCATCGATTAGTTCAGATGATGTCATTCCCCCGTGCCACCGGTATCCTGTTACACCCGACCTCGTTCCCATCGCACGGTGGAATTGGCGATTTCGGTCCTGCGGCGTATGAATTCGCCGATTTTCTGGCGTCAAGTCGCCAGGGTCTGTGGCAGGTGCTGCCGCTGGGTCCGCCGGCGACAGGAAATTCTCCCTACTCATCCACCTCTGCATTCGCGGGAAATCCTCTACTTATCAGTCTCGAGCGTCTTGCCCAGCATGGGTGGATTGATTCGTCACGATTAGGAGCGTTGCCCCGCGACGCCGGGCCGGTTGACTACGAAACAGTGTTTCAGCACAAGCTACCGCTGATCGTTGAGGCAGCTGAAGGATTTCTCAAGAAGGCGAAGGGAAACGCGCGTAACCGCTTTGACCGATTCTGCGCCGAGAACGCATGGTGGCTCGAAGATTTTGTCCTGTTCGACGCCTTGCGGGAGCGTAACGACAGGCGATGCTGGAAAGAGTGGCCGCCAGAACTGGCGCGCCGCGACGAAGCGGCTTTGGCTTCTGCTCGGAAGGAGTTCTCATCCGGGATGGACGTCCGGAGGGTGATTCAGTTCTTTTTCTACCAGCAGTGGCATGCGCTGCGGCGCTACTGTGCGCAACGCTCGATTCGGGTCGTGGGTGATATCGCGATTTTCGTGGCCTACGATAGTGCCGATGTTTGGGCGCATAGCAATCTCTTCCGGCTGAAACCTGATCTCGAACCGGAAGCCGTCTCCGGCGTCCCGCCTGACGCTTACAGTGCAACCGGCCAGCGCTGGGGCAGTCCGCTTTACAACTGGGGCGAGGTCAGAGCGCGAGGGTATGACTGGTGGATCGACCGCCTGCGTTGGGCAACCCAGACTTGCGACTATATTCGACTGGATCACTTTCGTGGATTCGAGCAGTTCTGGGAGATTCCGGCCAGCGAGACGACCGCCATTAACGGGAGATGGGTGGACGGTCCCAAGGACGAGTTGTTCGATAAGTTACGCGAGGCATTAGGCGGGCTGCCGTTTTTCGCGGAAGACCTGGGTTATATCACGCCGGAAGTGCACGCGCTGCGTGAACGCCATCAGATCCCCGGACTCGCGGTGCTGCAGTTTGGCTTTGCCGATGCCGGGGCCCACGTTTATCTGCCGCATCGCCTTTCTGCCGATCGCGTTGTTTACACTGGCACGCACGACAACGACACCACCCTGGGATGGTGGAAATCAGGCATCTCGGAGAAGGAACGGCGCACGATTCAGAGTTATGTCGGGAACTGCGAAGACGGAATTCACTGGGCATTCATTCGTCTGGCTCAGACTTCGGTCGCCAGCCTGGCAGTGGTGCCGCTGCAGGATGTATTGGGACTGGGAAGCGAAGCCCGGCTCAACACTCCCAGTGTTTCTAACGGAAATTTTCAGTGGCGCTATGAACATGGATCTTTGCAGCCGGCGCTTGCAGAGAAACTTGCAGCGCTCGCCGAAGTGACTGACCGGGTACCTCCGCCGATGGCGGTTCCGGGTGATGATGACTTTGCTGCTTAAAAATCTTTCCTTTATTCTGCTTGTCCGGCTTCTGTAGCGGGGAAGAAATGCAGAGGTCCTTCGCTCCGCGAAGGATGGCAAAACTTTGAGATTAGCCAGGAGCTAGCCGCCACCAGCTAGAAGCGATTTAATGATCAAAGCCGTTCGGGGAACACGAGACCTTTTGCCGCCGGAGACAGAGTTGTGGAATTTTGTCGAGGCCGCGGTGCGTGACGTGTTCCGGGCTTACAACTTTCACGAGATACGCACGCCGATATTTGAGTCGACTGAACTTTTTGCCCGCGGCGTCGGCGAAGAAACCGATGTGGTGGCGAAAGAGATGTATACCTGGGAAGATCGCGGCCGGGCACAGAGTGACAAAGGCCAGTCGTTGACTCTGCGTCCGGAAAACACGGCCAGCGTGGTGCGGGCATATATTGAGCACAAACTTTGGGATCGTGGGCTGAACAAACTGTATTACATCGGCCCGCAGTTCCGGCGGGAGCGGCCGCAGAAAGGACGTTATCGCCAGTTCTATCAAATTGGTGCTGAGGTCATTGGGCCCGCCAGCGCGGGCAGCGAATCTCCGGCGCGTGATGCGGAAGTTCTCGAACTTTTGGCGACACTGCTTGACCGCCTTGGGATTCGCGATTGGACACTACAGCTGAATTCGGTGGGTTGCGCCAATGATCGTAAGGCTTACAACGAAGCCTTGCGCAAAGCGCTGGAGCCAGTGGTGGGAAGCATGTGCGAGGATTGCCAGCGCCGCGCCGTCACCAATCCGTTGCGAGTTTTCGACTGCAAGGTTCCCGAGGATCAGCCGATCATCGACACGCTTCCGCGCATCAGCGCGTTTCTTGACGAGCCTTGCCGCAAGCATTTTGAGCAAGTGCAGGAAATCGTGAAAGCGGTCGGCGTGCCTTTCACGCTGAATGACCGGCTGGTACGCGGGCTGGACTATTACACCCGCACCGCGTTCGAATTTACTCACGGGGCTCTGGGTGCACAGAATGCAATCCTTGGAGGCGGGCGCTACGACGGACTTTCGGAATCGCTGGGTGGCCCGAGCGCTCCCGGGATCGGATTCGCTATGGGCGAAGATCGCCTAATTCTGGCTTTACAGGAATCGGCTGCGGCAGTCCAGGCCAAGCCTGACGTTTATGTTGCCCCCCTTGGCGCGGGAATGGATCAGGAAGCTGCCCGGCTGGCGAGAGAGCTACGCCGCCACAATCTGATCGTCGAATTGGGCGACGAGAATTTCCGTCTGAAGAAATCGTTTGAGACGGCCAGCAGGCTGGGAGCACGATTCGTTCTAATTGCCGGAGAAAACGAGGTGAAATCCGGGTCGTTCGCTCTTAAGAATCTTGACAGCGGTGAACAGGTGGCGGTGGCGCGCGCGGAACTGGCGGGGAAGATTCGGGCCATTTGAGGCTTGTTACCATAAACCGGCGTCATGCTGAGCTTGCGAAGCATCGGGCGTGGAGCGCCGATGCCGCCGGGCCGGAGCAGTGGACACGCGCGAGATCGCCAATGTTGGAACGGGATTAATCGAAAGGGTGTCGAAACTGAACTTCATCTGCTGACGGGAGGATCATGAAAGGCCTACGCGTATTTGCCTGTCTGCTCTGCTTTTCTCTGGCCGGATTTGCGCAAGCCTCGGGGAACTCGAAGCCGCTCAGCACGCTTGAGCAAACACTGATTGCCAACAGCAATGCCGTGCCCGAAGCCCAGAAGAACAAGAACGCAGACTTCCTCAAACGTACGTTGACCGATGATTTTGTCTTTGTGGGCAGCGAAGGCAAGCTCCACGAGAAGGAAGAAATGCTGGAGAGCGCCCGCGGAGGCGAGCTTAAAGATTATTACATCTACAATCCCCGAGTGCTGCCGGTCAACGATACGGCGGCGATTGTGACCTACGATTGTGTTGTGCATATGCCGGAAGGGGAAGCTCCGGGGATGGCGCCCCGCTACCAGCGATTTTCCGATCTGTGGGTAAAGCAGGACGACCAGTGGCGGCTGAAATTTCAGCAGGCGACGGCGGCGCGTCCGGTGGATTGATCGCGTTCCAGGGAAACATTTCTGGCACCGCCGCACGAGCGGGGCGTTCGCGCCTACATTTATAATCTTTCATTCGGTTCGTCACTCCAACTTTTCACTGAAGGGACAACTTGCTCGATTTTCTTGGCGATTTACGACGTACACATATGTGCGGCGGGCTGCGTGTTGCCGATTCCGGCAAAAAAGCTGTCCTCATGGGATGGGTTAACCGGCGGCGCGATCTTGGCAATCTGATTTTTATCGATATTCGCGACCGCAGCGGCGTGACCCAGGTGGTATTCAACAAGGAGCGCGACCCGGCAATTCATCAGAAAGCGGAATCGCTGCGAAATGAGTACGTGATTGCAGTGTCCGGGACCGCGAAGCAGCGGGTTCCGGATACGGTAAATAAAAATATTGCCACAGGCGAGGTGGAATTGATCGCGGAGGAGCTGCGCATCCTCAATGAGTCGAAGCAGCCGCCATTTCTGCCCAGCGAAACCGTCCTCCCGAATGAGGAGATGCGACTCAAATACCGCTACATCGATCTGCGCCGCGACGTCATGCAATACAACATCGAGCTGCGGCACAAGGTCGCGCTGGCGATTCGCAACTATCTTTCGGCGCAGGGATTCTTCGAGATTGAAACTCCATTCATGACGCGGTCGACGCCTGAAGGCGCGCGTGACTACCTGGTCCCAAGCAGAGTACAGCCGGGCAGCTTTTATGCTTTGCCGCAGTCTCCGCAACTGTTTAAACAGATTCTGATGATTTCGGGGTTCGACCGCTATTTTCAGATTGTCCGCTGCTTTCGCGACGAAGATCTGCGCGCCGACCGCCAGCCGGAATTCACCCAGATCGATCTGGAGATGTCATATCCGCAGCCGGAGCGGGTGTGGGAAGTGGTGGAGGGATTTCTCACCGCCGCCTTCAGCGCTGCCGGACACGAGATCAAGACGCCGTTTCCGCGCATGAGCTATGACGAAGCCATGCGCCTCTACGGCAGCGACAAGCCGGATATGCGACTGCCGGCGATGGTGGACGCGCGTCCGGCGTTTACGCCTGAAGAATTGGAAAAGTTTGCTGCCGCCTTCAAAGTCAATTCTGACTTTACTTGCCGGCTGATTCGAATTCCGAAGGCCGGAGACATATCCGGAACCGAGCGGCGAACGATTGGAACTTACGGGGCGTTCGCGCACGCGCAAGGAACGGCATCCGTGAGTTTGATGAGCGATCCCAATCGTTTTGCGCGGGATTATCCGAATTCGCTCGAGCCGATTCTGAAAGCTGCACAGGTTGAACCGGGGGACTTGTGGGTTCTTGCCGTGCGCAAGGCGGAATCCAGGCAGAACACAAACCAGTTTTTCCAGACCTGCGGCCAGCTGCGTCTCGATCTGGCGCAGAAATATGCGGGCAAGCATGGGATTTTTGCCAGGACCGGCGATCCGGCGAAAGATTACCGGTTTTTATGGGTCACCGATTTTCCGATGTTTGAGTGGGACCAGGAGTCGAAGCGCTGGAACGCGGCCCATCATCCTTTTACCTCGTTGCACGATGAAGACATGGCCAAACTCGAGACCAGTTACGACACCACCGGCGATCCTAAATCTCCGCTGGGAGAAATTCGGGCGCTGGCTTATGACGTGGTTTTGAATGGCACCGAGTTGGGTTCGGGCTCAATTCGTATTCATCGCCAGGATATTCAAAGCAAGATTTTCCGCGCGCTGGGCATGACCGAGGAAGAAGCGCGGTCTCGGTTCGGATTCTTTCTGGAAGCGCTGGAGTACGGAACCCCTCCACACGGCGGTATCGCGCTGGGACTGGACCGGATTGTGATGATCCTGGCCGGCGCAGACAGTTTGCGCGAGGTGATTCCGTTTCCCAAGACGGCGCGCGCGGTTGATCTCATGGTGGACGCGCCCACTCCGGTCAGTGATGCTCAGTTGAAAGATCTGGGAATTCAGGTGAAGAAATAGCTGGGTGGTTGGAGCTTCTGCTTCTACAAAATAATTTGCTGCCTTCGCCTGCTTCTTATCTTCGCTTGATGATGAACACAGTCTTGTCGTCGATGCGGTCGTCTTCTTGATTTTGCTGAAGCAGGCCGTCCTGCTCGACTGCATGTTGCAGGATGGCATTACAGATTTCTTTTGCCGGCTCATCTTTGTGTTCGCGGATTACCTTTTCGACCAGCAATCGATCCTGATCGTCACTGCCGTCATACACCCCGTCCGTGTAAAGAAAAAGCAGGTCGCCCGGGCTCATGAGGGTGATCTCGGTTATATCTGACGCAGTCATCTTTCGTTCCCTGAGCGCCATTGAAAGATATCGATTCCGATCAGGATGATCTTCGGGAATCTCGAGACCCAGGGCCAGGAATTGCACCATGTGAGCCTGGTCCATGGTGGCGAACTTATCGAACTCGGCGGAAAAGACCAGAGGGGGCGGGTGGCCGAAATTTACAAAGCGAAAATGTCCACCGGGACGAATCTCCCCGTACACCATGGTCGCAATCTCACGCGAATTGTCGTTGGGATCGCGTCCCAGCGCATTTCGCGCGGTCACCGATTGCGCCAGCCTGAGATTGATGTCCTCGAATAAGTTCGGCGTAGTTTTTCCGTTGCGATCAAGTTCAGACAACATGAATGCGTGAAACGTGTCGTGAACGGTAGAAGCAATCTTCGCGGAGATGATTCCGTGTCCCTGCGCATCCACCAGGAGCACCCCAGCCGTGGTGTAGAGTTCCTGCAGATTTTCAGCGATTCTGATTTGTTCCGAACTCTTCGCCCTTCTGTACTCGGCCGCCACCGCCGGGGTGTAGCCAGGCCGGTTTTTCAGCCACTGCACGTGTGTGTCCACGGAATTTCGCGGAGTCTGCCCCTGGGGAAGAGGTTCAAGGTAAGTGCGAGATAGTTTGAGCGCGCGGGCGATGCGCGCATCGATGTTGTAACGCTGTTGAAAATTGATGTATTCGAAAAGATCGCCGCCGACCACCTCCGCGGGAATCGAGTTGCCGTACATGTCGATTCCGTCGAGGTGCGGAATTACCCCTTCAACCGGCATCAGCCGCCGGCGAAGGTATTCGTCGATACCAGATTCCATGTTCGGGGTTGACATAGGTCTTTTGCGTGCGACCTGGCATGAAGCCCGCACGCACCGAATTATACGGAAACCAGTGGGCGCAGAAACGAATTCTCGGACTTTGCGGAAAAGGTTAAGCGGTGGATTTGTTACGGGTGGGGCTGGGATTCAGTCTCCAGATTTCAAAATTCAGCAGGCTGGCGAAAGCCACCCAGGCAGCGTAGGGAATCAGAAGCCAGAACGCAAGCTCTGAAAAGAGACGGAATGTGATAGCCGTCGCCACGATCGCCGCCAGCAGCAGCAGAATGTCAAAGAAGGCCAGACCGGGGCGATGTAAACCAAAAAATAGACCCGACCACGCCAGGTTAAAACCGAGCTGAACAAAGAAAAGAATGAACGCCGGCCGGGGCACGCTCCAACCCGCGTTCCGCCACACCAACCACGCGCTGGTGGCCATCATGAGATACAGCAATGACCAGACTGGGGCAAACAGCCAGGCCGGGGGATTGAACGATGGTTTTCGCAAACGCACATACCATGTCTTGACCGAGGTTGATGTCCACACCGATCCAACTACCGCAACCGATGAGCAGATTCCGATGAAGAGCGCTAAGGTAAGCCAGGGATTGCTAGACACCGGGCTGCGCCTCCAGCTGCGCGATCTGTTCGATGTAGCGTTTCGAATCGAATTTTCGTCCCGTGCTGGCTAATGACATGTACCGAATCTTTCCGTACACGGGACGTTCAGACCAGGCCCGGTCATGTTTACCGACAATAGCCCAGGCAATGCCGGCATAGCCGTTGGGATCGCGTCCATCCAGCAGGTAACGGTCGTTCAGATTGACTGCCCGCTGGAAAGCGGAGGCCACGGAAGGGCTCCACTCCAGAATTTTTTTCGCCCAATACATGCGCAGATAATTGTGCATCCACCCGGTCAATACCATCTGCTTCTGAGCCGCATTCCAGAGCGGATCGTGAGTTGCAGCCTGATCCAACTGTTCCTCGCTGTAAACGATGCTGCGCGGATCCTGCGCATGCTCGGACAACGAACGTTGCGCCCACGGTTCGAGACATTCCATGGAGTCGTAGGCGGGATTGAAGCGCACGAAGTTAATCGAAAGTTCGCGCCGCACGATCACCTGTTCAAGGAACGCGTCCTTCGCTTTGGCCGGTGCGTGGCTGCGCTGAACCGCGAGCGCGACGGTGAGTGGACCGATGTGTCCAAAGTGCAGGTAGGGAGAAAGACGGCTGGTACCGTCCTGCTCGGGATGATTGCGAGTCTCGGGATAACCGGCGAGACGGTTGCTCACGAAATCTTCCAGGACCCGCAACGCCTGCTTACTGCCGGCACGCCAGCCGGGAGCAGCGGAGACCGAGCGGTCCAGATTCCATCCCGCGGTTATGTCGTGGGTCGCTGGAAGCGAATGGAGTCCAGGCGGCGCAACCCATCGGACTTGAGCCGCGGGTTCAGCCTGCGGCAGCAGGAATTGGGGCAGCAAGGCGTGAATGCGAGGGCGGATGGTACGCGCGGCGAACTGTTCTTTTTGCAATAATTTCGCAGGCACCACAACGTCCGCGTCCACCGTCCACAGTGGGGCTCGCAGCCGGTCGGCGGCGGTTACGCGCCATTGCTCCGGTTCGCGCATGGGGTTCTCATCGCCAATCACGATTGCCGGCCGAACTTGCTGGCAAAATTTCACCAGGCTGTGATCAGGATACGTTCGCAAGATGAATCCAACATTCCGGGCCGCCAATTGTGCCGCAATGTCCGGAATGCCGTCAGCCAGAAACAAGTAGTGGCGAAGATTGGCACGGGGATAGAACGGTACCGGCGCAAGAAAAACCACGAGCGGCCGCTTTAATTCATTGGCGACGCCGATAGCGACGTTCAGCGCTGGGTTGTCGCTGCCGCGCTGCGCACGCTGCATCCAATAGACGACACAGTTGCCTTCCGGATCCAGAGCGCCGGATCTGCGCACTGTGACTCGCGGGTCGTGGCTTAACGTTTTCAATGATCGTCATTGTTCAATTTGTGTATGCGCGCGACAAACGGGAAGATTCGGTAGAACATCTTCCCGTTGCCTGATGGTTTGAGTTTTCGACCGCTGATCGCCCGGACTAACGAGCCAGCACCGGATCATGGCCCCAGCGTCGCTGAATGGCTTTGAAAGATACTGCCTGATACAGAGCCGACAGGCCGACCAGGCAATAGACTGCCGAGGTCAGCATAGAAGTCTCGCCGAATCGCAGGCCAAAGATGGCCGCGACCAAATCGAAGTGGGCGGCGCCAACCAAACCCCAGTTCAATCCTCCCACTACCAGAAGCACTGCAGCAGCTATGTCCAGAGCTCTCATTTTTTCCTCCAACAGAACTTTTCGATTTTTTCTTTGCTATTGCTTAAAATCGCCGTGGCGATGTATTAACTGTAGAGCACATTAATTATCTTGTGGTGACAAACTGGAGGGTGAACGCGAATGATTTGCTCTACGGTCAAAGCAATCGGGTTTTATTTCCTCCCGGGAGAAAGAGTCCTTGCGTGATCAATAAAACCATCGAAGAGGGCCTGAAACCATACGCGGTAGGGGAAAAGCTTCGCACCCTGCGGCTCAAGAAAAGCATGGGCCTGGTCGAACTGGGACGTCACACCGGCTTGTCTCCGGCCATGCTGTCGAAGCTGGAGCGCGGAAAATTATTTCCAACTTTACCTACCCTGCTGCGAATCGCGATGGTGTTTGGCGTCGGGCTGGATTTTTTCTTTACCGATCACCGCAAACGGCATGTGGTTTCGATCGTCCGTAAACAAGAGCGGATCAAGTTTCCAGAAAATTCGGGGTCAGGCGCTGTGGCGTACAACTTTGAAAGTCTGGATTTCAAAGCCAGCGAAAGAAAACTCAGCGCGTTCTATGCCGAATTTGAAGCGGTGCCAGCGGACAAAGTGCGCCCGCACCAACACGCCGGCGTGGAGCTGTTGTACCTGATAAGCGGCAAACTGGAGTTGAACATCGGCTCGGACCTGCACATGATCGATGAAGGAGACGCCATTTATTTTGACTCGGCGGTCCGGCATACCTATCGCCGTATCGGTAAAAATCGGTGTAGCGCCGTAATCGTTACGGTTTGACGCCGGCTGCTTTTAGGTCGACGGCGTGGTCGATCGCGTCTTTCTCTTCTCTGGTCAGGGGACGAACCTCTCCTTTGCCGAGTTGGCCGAGCGGCAGCGGGCCGATGGCGACCCGCACCAGCCGTAGTACTGCTACGTCCAGCGACTCGAGCATCCGGCGAATGTGGCGGTTCCTGCCCTCTTCCAGAACAATCTCAAGCCATGAATTGCGCTGGCCAACCCGCAGAATGTGAGCGCTGGAAACCCTTAGGAAATCTCCGTCACCGGTGCGAACACCTTTGACAATCGCCGCAAGCAAGGGAGAGTCAGCAACTTTTCCAATCTGCACGTGATAGATTTTCTCCAAGCGCGATGCGGGAGAGAGCACTTGCGCGGCCCATTCCGAATCGTTGGTTAACAACAGCAGACCCTCGCTGGCCTTGTCCAAACGGCCAACCGGCGCGACCCAGGGAAGACTCGAATCGAGAAAGGTGTACACGGTTTTCCGATTCTTCTCGTCGGCAGCAGTGGTTACCGCTCCGCGTGGTTTGTTGAGCATGAGATAGAGCTTGCCGGCACTGGCGATTGGCCGGCCATCGACTTCAATTCGATCTCTGTCCACTCGAACAGGCTGCTCGGGATCGCGTTGCATCGCTCCGTTTAAACGCACCCGCCCCCGACGAATAAGCTCCGCGGCTTCCGATCGCGAGCAATATCCCAGCTTGGAAAGGGCACGCGCCAAACCAACCCGGCGAAGTTTATCGGTCGCGGTCACGCACTCATGCTAAATCAATGAAAGGGCGAAGCTGACGCCAGAGTAGGCATTACGTTTTGGCGTCAGTTTTGCAGCCGCAGGCGTGTAATCTGTTCAAGCAAATTTTAAGAGGTTGGGTCGCATGACCATTGATTCTTTCTCGCTGCCCTACTCACAGATTGCAGTCGATGATCTGCGGTCCCGCCTTGCCCGCATCCGCTGGCCCGACGAAATGCAGGGATCGACATGGCAGTACGGCATCGACCTCGGCTACATGCGGGAACTCTGCAGCTACTGGAAAGATCAATTTGACTGGAAGGCGCAGCTCGAGAAACTCTCTGCATTGCAGCATTACCGCGCGGTGGTGGATGGCGTCGGCATTCACTTCATTCATGAGCGCGGTCGAGGCGCATCTCCGATGCCGATCGTTCTGACTCACGGATGGCCTGGCTCGTTTTTCGAAATGCTGCGCATTATTCCGATGCTGACTCACCCTTCGAGTTATGGAGGCGATCCGGCGGATTCCTTCGATGTGGTGGTACCGTCTCTTCCGGGATTTGGATTTTCTGACCGGCCAGTAAAGCCGGGCATGAACACCTGGCGCATTGCTGACCTGTGGGCCGGGCTCATGACGGAATTGGGTTATGAGCGCTTTGGCGCGCAGGGTGGGGACTTCGGTACATCCGTGAGCACAATTGTTGGATTGCGTCATCCCCAGCGCGCGATCGGAATTCACCTCAACTACATTCCTGGATCTTACCGGCCGTATCTTGGGCCCGGGGAGGAACTCACCCAGGTGGAGCGGCGCTCTCTGGAGGATACCGACCGCTGGTACGTTGATTTCGGCGCTTATGCTCACCTGCAGCGCAACACTCCGCTGACCGCTGCATACGGGCTGAACGATTCGCCGGCGGCGCTGGCAGCATGGATCGTGGAAAAATTCCGCGACTGGTCGGATTGCGATGGCGACCTGGAGCGGCGTTTCAGCAAAGACGAACTACTCAGCAACGTGACCCTGTACTGGATGACCGAAACCATCTATTCCTCCTGCCGCCTCTACTATGAATCGAAGCTGGCTCCGCTTCAGTTCAAGTTCGGTGAGAAAGTGGAGGTGCCTTGCGGCATTGCACATTTTCCTAAAGAGGCGCCGTTCCCACCCCGGATCTGGATCGAACGTGGATATAACGTCCAGCACTGGACAGAGATTCAGCGCGGGGCCCATTTCGCGGCTGCGGAAGAGCCTGAACTTTTGGCTCGCGATATCGCTGATTTCTTTCGACCGCTGCGGCGAGCGGCCTGAAACGGTCCACAGAAGTCATCACAAGAGACAACAAAGTTGTTCTAAAACGGTGGTAATCTGTTTTGGGAAAGCTTTGCAAACTCAGGCGGACAGCCTGGTTCGCCCAACCAAAGTCAGGAAGAGTTATGACGGAGAAAAACGCGAACGAGCAGAAGCTTGCGAGCGACCGTCCCAACGCCGCGCGGAAGCCATATAGCAAGCCGGAATTCCGCTACGAACGGGCCTTTGAAACCATGGCACTATCCTGCGGCAAAATCCGCGCTACCCAGGCCCTGTGCCGGTTCAATCGCAAGAATTCTTAAGTCTCAGGGCAAGCCGTGAACCGCCTCTCGCAACCGAAGCCCCGGTTCTTCAGCCGGGAGTCAGTCTTCCGGAGACTCCTGATCCGCGCGGTTTGTTGATTCCATCTGAAATCCGCCGCCAAGAATTTTCGCTACGGAAGTCAAGTCTTTGCTCAACGCAGTGCGCCACCGTCCCACGGAATCCTGCGCCAGCTCTTCCATGGTCTGTCCGAAGGAAAGCAGGCTGGCCGCAACCTCCGTCTTGACCAGGTCGGTGACCGAAGTCTCGATTCCCTTCTGCACCGTCTTCAATTTGGCGCGGGCATCGTCCAGTTGATGATCGAGTTCTTTCGCATTACGCGTGCCCAACTCTTTGAGCACCACATCGACCGCGCTCTCCAACTGAATTCGAGCGGCAGATATCTGGTCGCTGGCCATCTGCGAGAGCCGGCTGTCCATGCCCGATTCAAGCCTGCAGGCAGTTTCGTCCAGTTGTGCGATGCGGCCGCCAAGCGAGTTGGCTTGCGACAACAGCCGCGACACTTCACTGGAAACCGTCCCCTGCATTTTCTGCATTTCCTGGCGATAGCGATCGTGCTCCTCGCCCAGCCGTTGCTGCAAAACCCGAAAGTGCTCCTGATTCTGCTGCTCTGACCTGGCTCCGGCCTGAATCACCTGCTGCTGGAATTTCTCTGCACCGGAGTTGAAGTGCTGGCCAACCGCTTCGGCCATCTCTTCCGACAGGTTTCGCGCACTCTGTTCGACTGTTTGCAGTTGCTGTGTGATCTGCAATCTAAACCCTTCCAGCGTCTGGGTGATCTTCTGGTCGAGCGTGGTTTTGGCTGAATCCAGCAATTGCGCGGATTGTTCTTTGGTCTGCTTGAGAACCTGTGTTCCCAGATCTTCGCGCAGACGTACCCAGAGTTTTTCTTCAACTTCGGGGGGAATGTGCGACAACGAGATATCGAAGCGGCTGCGCTTTCCTTCTCCCTGTTCGGTTTTTGCCTTGAGCGCTTGCAGTTCGGCGTGCAAGGGTTGGACAAATTCGGCGACGATGGCACGCAAATCGTATTCGGTTCCGTGCTGGCTCTTTTCAGAAACGATCTTCAAGGCGGGCATGGACGGCTGCAATTTCTCACTTCTCACCGGCATCTTGAATGCAGGTTGAGGATCGTCCGAGTGGACTTCCATCAGCCGGCCCCAATCTTCGGGACAACTTTCCAGTCCCCAGAAATTTTCCGGCCGGTCGAGCCGCACTGCCACCTGCCAGCCCTGCTGACCCGATCCCATGGGCCTGCAATCGACTACGTGCGCTTTGGCGGCTCCACCCCCCTTACGGCGAAACTGCACCGGAATGCCGGCTTCCAATCTGGCCGGTGAAAAGATGGCACAACCATGCGCGCTCACCACCAGCGTCTCGCATATTTCAGAAAAAGGCGCGCTGGGCTCTAGGCTGGTGACGGCGATGGGAAGGGTGATCGGCACTCTCGAACTGCGCCGTATTGTGTCGGGCACATTCGCACTATGCATGTTGTCCCTCTTTCATGGTGTCTCCGCTTTTTCCGGGTGGGTTTCGCTGCGAGCGTTCCGCTCGATTTGCGGACAGGCTCAAACTTCTGCACTTCTACGGTAACGCAACCCCGGCGATCCAAGGAATTCCTGTAGGTCCTCCCACGACGCGCCGCAGGGCAGTTACGTTACACATCCTTAGGTAAGGGAGTAATGAGACCGGACAGTGTCCGAATTCCCACGGCCGATGGCCAACAAACTGACGCCCTTCCAACGCATCTCAGAGTAAGGTTCAAGGAGCAACAGCATCTCTCTCCGAGGAAACAAAAAGGGCCATGACAAATTCTCTCCTGCAACGCCTCATCGAAATGTGCTGCCGCCACGAATTTACCTGGCCGCATGCTGGTGTTCACGGCAGCGCCTACCAGGCCTGTCTTCTCTGTGGCGCGGTCTATTCCTACGATTGCGCGACGATGCGGCGGACCGGCCGCCTTACCATGCCCGTCGATCCGCGATACCAATCGATGCCGGAGGGCCAGCCGGCCAGCGATTAAATTGAGAGGGATGCGGCGCCGTCTGAGGCGCCGCGATTGGGATGCTTCCGGCAGGCTAATCTTGTCACTTAACTCTGGATGAATTCAATTTCGAGGGTGATGATCACATCCTCACCAATTACCACTCCGCCCGCCTCCAAGACCGTGTTCCAAGTCAGATTAAAGTCCTTTCGATTGATGCGGGTTGTGGCGGAAGCGCCCAGCCGGGTTCCGCCCCATGGATCCTTCGTCGGGCGGCTTGGCCCTTCGACTTCAAACTCCACCAGCCGGGTCACGCCGTGGATGGTCAAATCGCCTGAGACGATGAGCACGCCATTCTTGTCTCTGGCAGCACGATTTGATTTGAATGTCAGGGTTGGAAATTTCTCAACATCGAAAAAGTCCGGGCTCTTCAGGTGCTGATCACGTTGCGCGTCGCGGGTATTGATTGTTGCAGCGTCGATCGAAACATCGATAACTGACTTGGTCAGGTCGGCGTTGTCGAGTTTCAAAGTGCCAATGATTCCTTTGAACTCGCCTTTTACGTTCGAAATCATCAGGTGCTTGACTTTGAACTCGGCGCTCGAGTGCACCGGATCGACAATCCATGTGGTGACGCCGTTTACCGCAGGGGTGGCAATTGCGCTCATAAGTAATCCTCCAGCTAATAAGATGGTCGTTATAACGACTACGTTTCTTTAGTTGCTATCTGGCGTTTTTTCAGGTAGTTACGATGGGCGAACTTTAAGATGACTTTGGGATTCGCGACTGGCTTTGCACTCTTTGAAATGACGACGGTGGGTTACTCTGACCGCTCGCGATGACAGTGATGTTTTCCATAAAATCCGCCCAAGCGGAGCTTGGACGCGGCACCCGCGAGCGGTAAACGGGGGTGGGGTGTAATCGCCCCTTCGTTTGTTTGGTCTGAGGAAAGTACGGTGGACTTTTTTTGCCGCTGCCGAACCAGAAGGGAGCTCGCGCCTACGTTGGTTTATTAGATGGTGCTCAGGTTGACAGTTTTTATAGCTGCGTCGTTGGATGTGGTCTTCTGAAGAAAGAACTAACTCCCGGCTGCCAGTCGGCTGAACCGGCCGCCCACAGGGGCTTTGCGGGGATTGGTAACTAGCGGGTCCGGCCCATTTCTGGTTTTTGGTCACCATCCTCAGTAACCGTGCTTTAACCCTAGTTAATGGCTAAGCTCCTTCAAGCACACCTATGGTCACAAATTGAGCAGAATTCTTACAGGTACTTATTTGAGAAACAGACTCTCCCAGCGCGTGCCGGTGATTGCTTCGGTGCTGACGCCTTGGGTCGGCCTGGGGCAGATTGCCGGCAAACGCGTTATGCGAACATTGGCTGTGAGCGGCTTGGGCATCGTCGCACTTTTTTTCAGTTCATGTGGTGGAGGAGCGAGCAAAGCCGCGGGCGCACCCGCGAGCATCACGCCTTCAGGGACGGGAAAGGCGACGACGGGAGAAACCCTTTCCGACGTGCAAGGCAGTGACGGATGGAAAGGCTACGGGGAGCTGGCGCCGGCCTACGCAATCTGCACGACCTGCAGTCCCAAGGTCACTTACAGCATGAAGCAGACCAGCGGCGCGGCCCAGTTCGACATCGGCGGCACCGTCCCCTACTCGGATGTGCTCTGGAACAATCCGATTATCGGGCAGGGTTCCACGCAAGGACTCCCGGACACCGATCGCACGCTGGTCCCTGTGATCAAGAACTTTACCTATGATGCTGACTTTTTCTCCAGCAACCTACCCGCATCACAGGTGCTGGAGTTCGACATCAATTTGTTCTTAGACGGCAAGAGTTTATTGTGGGGACATCAGTGCCGCATCGCCGGCGGACACGAGTGGGACATTTGGGACAATACCAACAAAGACTGGATTGGCACTGGCATTCCCTG
The DNA here is from genome assembly GCA_963733545.1 of Terriglobia bacterium. Classification (GTDB taxonomy): domain Bacteria; phylum Acidobacteriota; class Terriglobia; order Terriglobales; family Acidobacteriaceae; genus JAIQFF01. Next base: position 224,355 of record CAVTDQ010000005.1, on the reverse strand, counting down.
CAACCCGACGAATAACGCTTGGAACCACGTAAGTCTTCAGGTCCAGCGAACTGCAGACGACCAATTGATTTACCAGTCGATTACGCTAAACGGGGTCACGAGTGTTCTCAACCGGCATTACAACCCCGCCACTGCCCCGTCCGGGTGGTACGGCATTACGCTCAACTTCCAGATGGACGGGGATTACAAGCAGACTCCGTATACCGTCTTTCTCGATAACTTAAATTTCACCTACGAATAGTCACCGCCCGGTGGCTCATTTTTCCAGCCACGCACTTCTTCCCCCACGCTGCCGCACGTCGTTCCAGGCTTAGGCACTTCGTTCCTGGCGCTGCCGCACGAGCAGGGCGCTCGACCCTATATTGGTTCTGGGTCATCAGCGGGCTCAAGTCTGCTACTCTAGCGACGCGTTTTATATGTCTCTTCTGGGGGCTTGATGATTCGCTCGCTGACTCTTTTGCCGGTGTGTGTTTTAGGCGCCATCAGTCTTCTTGCTTTCACTCCGTCTGATTCGATTTCGGACCAGGCGCGACGACTCCACTTCTCCTCGATCGTGGTCGACACTCATGACGACACTACGCAGCGCTTGTTCTCCAACGATTTCGATCTCGGACAGCGCAATGCTTCTGGCCATATCGACATTCCACGCATGCGCGAAGGTGGGCTGAGCGCCATCTTCTTCTCCATATGGATCGACGGCCGAACCATGGGTGCGCCGGCGATCCAGAAGGCCCTCGATCAAATCGATGCGGTACAACAAAACGTGCGCAAATACTCCAAGGACCTGGCATTTGCGCGCACTGCAGATGACGTTCGCCGGGCTCACGAACAAGGGAGGATTGCGGTTCTGATGGGCATCGAAGGCGGACACATGCTGGGCAACGACATCCGCATGGTGCGCATTTACAGCGATCTCGGCGTGCGCTATATGACCCTTTCCCACTTCTACAACGACGAGTGGGCCGATTCTTCAACCGACAAGCCCGCGCATAACGGCCTTACCGATTACGGCAAGCAGATTGTTACGGAGATGAACCGCCAGGGAATGCTGGTCGACATTTCTCATGTTTCCGACAAGACCTTTTACGATGCGCTGGCCATCAGCAAGGCTCCGCTCATTGCTTCGCACTCCTCTTGTCGCGCGCTGGTCAATCATCCTCGGGACATGAGCGATGACATGATCAAGGCGCTGGCGGCGAAGGGTGGCGTGATCCAGATCAATTATGAGAAGAGCTTCATCGATCAGGCTTACAAAGATGCCGCCGACAAAGTGTCGGGGGGCGTGGTAGCGGCGATGGATCAACTTAAGAAAGAGTGTGGCGACGACGAGGCCTGCATCGGAAAGAAGATGGGCGAGGAAGAGAAAAAAGCTACCGCCGAAGGTAAATTACCGCACGTTTCCTGGGAAAGAATTGTCGATCACATCGATCACGCGGTCAAACTTGTGGGCGCCGATCATGTCGGTCTCGGCTCTGACTTCGATGGGGCCAACATGCCGGAGGGAATGGAAGACGTTACCCACATTCCGCAGATCACCGATGCACTGCTGAAGAAGGGATACTCGGAGGCGGACGTCCGCAAAATCCTGGGAGAAAATACGCTGCGAGTGCTGGCTGCGGCCGAGAAGGTCAGCCGTGAGATGCAATCTGTGCCGTCTCCCTAAACCGGTTTCGGGATTTTGGCGGACGAAAGCGGTTAGAGGGTGGCGCATGCGTCCTGCACAGCGACGTCTTGCTGGACGCAGTGTAGGGTGCTTAATTCGAAAAGAACCCGAACGCACGACGATTGCGTCGCCAGGAACGCGACACTTCGCGCGGCTTGCGCAGATCCTTCGCTTCCCGCAAACTTGTCCTCCTGAGCGGAGACTATGCATTCGCTTGCGAATGAAGAGCCGGAGTCGAAGGACCCCTATCAGCAGAATTTAATTCTGAATTCCTGGGATTTGCTGCGAACGATTGCCCACAAGCTTCATCCTCGATTGGGTTATAAGGGTCCTTCGACTGCGTGAACTGCTTCGCTTCGCGAAGCATTCACTCCGCTCAGGATGACAATCAAAATGCCGTCACCGATGCTATGCTGCTGTTGACGCAGGTTACTTTGCGAAATAAACTTCCAGTTTCCTGTTCATCGAGAGTGATTCATGCCAGATGAAATAAAAAAACAATCGACTGATAAGAATCCCGAAAATCTCACGCGGCGAGACTTCACAACCATTCTGGTAGGCGCAGGGTTGGCGGCGACGGTATATCCGGCGATGGCTGCGGAACTCGAACTGCTGGAGAGCGACGTCGAGATCAAGACCCCGGACGGAACCTGCGATGCCGCTTTCATTCGTCCAAAGAGGGGTTCGCATCCCGCGGTGTTGGTCTGGCCCGACGCACTCGGCTTACGGCCCTCGATGCGAGGAATTGGCAGGCGTATTGCCGCTGACGGGTACTCCGTGCTTGTGCCCAATCCTTTTTATCGCGTCTCCAAGGCCCCATTCACGGATGCATCGACCTTTAATTTTCAGAACCCGGACGACATGGCGAAGCTTAAAACTCTCATGGCGTCGGTGAATGAAGCGGGGAACGCCGAGAAAGATGCCGCCGCTTACGTCGCCTTTCTGGATTCACAAAAAGGGGTGAACAAAGCGAAGAAGGTTGGAACCCAGGGTTATTGCATGGGCGGCGCCCTGGTGGTGAGAACCGCCGCTGCCTTGCCCGATCGTGTAGGTGCGGGCGCGTCGTTTCACGGCGGTGGCCTGGTAACCGACAAACCGGAGAGCCCGCATCTGCTGGCGCCAAAGATCAAGGCTCGGATGTATTTCGGGATCGCGTCGAACGACGACGCGAAGCAGCCGGATGCGAAAGACAAGCTGAAGGAAGCCTTCGCGGCGGCCAAAGTTCCGGCTGAAATCGAAGTGTATGCATCCCAACATGGCTGGTGCGTGCCGGATATGCCTGCTCACGACGGTGTGCCTGTATATAACAAGGCCGACGCAGAACGTGCCTGGGAGAAGCTGGTGGCTTTATATAAGGCGGCATTAGCCTAGACGTTGCTCTACCGTGAAAACCTGGAAAGTATGCTGGCCTGGTTGTGTGCGAATTTCGCTGGGGTCGTACTCAGTTTTTGATGTGCGCCGAGCGACAAACGAATCCCATCCAACAATTGACTTCAGTGACTAACAAGTTGCCGCCGCCGCACGAGCCAGGGCGGCCGCCCCTACGTTACGCTCATTTCGTCGATCAGGTCTCAATTCCTACGTAGCAGATGCGTCCGATCAAATAGTCATGCGGTTTTTTGCCTGTATCCATCGGCATTACTTCGATGGGGTAAGCCTGATTGTGGGGACGAAGAACGAGGTGATGGCCGGCAACCTCGACATATTTCACTGTGCAATCGCCGGCGCGGGCCACCGCATACATATTCGATTCACCCTTGCGATAAGGTTTCAGGGAGTTGTAGTGGCGATCGATAAGGAGAGTAGCGCCAGGAAGCAGGCGCGGATACATGCTCATCCCTTCGCGGCCGTCGGCGCGGATGACAACGAAGCGTTCCCAGCCTTCGCGTTCGCCTTCCGTCTCCGAACGCAACTTTCGCAGGAAGCTTTTTTTTAGCTTCAGGATTTCTTTAACCCTCATGCTGGTGATCAGGGGCTGGCCAGCCGCCACCGATCCATCCACCAGAAGAATGTTTTCAAACTCGTCTTCGCTGGGTAGGGTGATGCTGGCGCGCTTGTTGATCTCGCGGGGGTCGAGCAGGTCGAGAACGGAAAGATGTTGAACGTTCAACACTTTGTCCATACCTTGCACGCTCAAACCGCGCTTGCGGTTCAGGAAATTGGAAATATGAGCCTGCTTGAAGCCGGTTTCCCTGGCCAATCGTAATCCGGTCAACTCCCCCTCTTCGATGCGCTCGCAAAGAGCCTTACGCAGATTTTCCTGCAACGCACGGAATTTCATCGCGCGATCGTAGCATCGTGGTATAGCTTCTTGCTATTGTGTAGTCAGCTTCGCACATCATTGAGAAACTATTCCCTTGACTTCAGTAAATACTGAGCTATACGATGAGCGCCTTATATAGCTACTTTCTTTGCAGTCTATTCATCCCTGAAAGTGACAAGGTCATGTTAAGCAATTCACAATTCGAGGACGAAGGGAACAGTTTCGTGGAGTTTCGCCGCAAGGTGCGAGCCGCGGAAATGCTCTCCTCCGCCATGGAGCGGCTATTGCGAGAGCTCCAGTTTACGGGACGGCTCAGCGTCGTGGTGCAAAACGGCCGCGTGCTGAAGTCCGGCTATGAGGAGGGCTATTTCCGCCGGCCTGTTTCATAGGTCCGCACCGGCGATAGTTCCCCATCGCAACATTACAAGCACTCATAACTAAATAATCCCAACAGGTCATCGTAAGACAAACGAGCCCTGTGACCGAGAAATCGGCGCAGGGCTTTTTCTTTTGCCGCAAGTAGCGGATGACACCGGCCGGAGATCTCAGCATGGCCTTTCCGCACTGGAAGGGGCAACTGTGAACGAAGCCATGGAGGATTCATGAAAAGCAACGATCCGGAAGTAGTTCAACTGGAACTCAAGTATTGCGAACGCTGTGGGGCACTGTGGTTGCGGCTGCGCGGAACGCAAGAAATTTATTGTGCTCCATGCGATCTGGAAATGTTGGACCTGCCTTCGCCACGCCGCCTGCCAAGCAAGCCGCGACTGCCGGGAAATCATAAACTTGAAATGAGGACGCGCGGTGAACACCGAGTAGTATTCGGCGGGAAAGGTGGCACAGCATGAGCCTGATACCCCTCCCTTTGTCAGGCCACGCTGCCGGGATTACGGATGTCGTCAGGAGCGCGAAGCATTCAGATTCGGTAAAGCGGAAACTGGCACAGCGATTGCCGAGTGAGGAATTTCGCATCCGCAGACACGATCCCGATTTGTGGCTCTATCGCGAGCGAACCATGGGCATACTGAGGCGCTATCAGCGGCTATCCGTTGAGGTGGGAAGGTTGCCCTCGCTTTTGGGCCGCGAGTTTTTTCGTACCCGGGTGACGTCTTACCACGCGGGTACATTCGAAGACTCGGTGATCTTCGTGCATGATGTAGCGCGCGGACTGGAACAACTGGGCGGATTTGAATATAAGTTGATCGCGAAGATCGCCCTCCAGGACTATACGCAACACGAAACCGCGCGTGTGCTGGGGTGCTGGCGACGCACCGTGGGACGGCGTTTCCCCGAAGCGCTGGACCGATTGACGGATATTTTTCTGGAAGCCGGACTTTTGATTCGTTTGCCGGACACGGATGTGGCCCGCGCGGAAAACTGTCAAGAGGGAAAAGTCGTCGAACTTCCCGCAAGTGCCTGTGTACAGAGGGAATAAATTTTTCGCGCGCATGTCCCATTCACCGTACCTGGTTTGCTATTCTAGATTCAGAGGTCGAGAAACGATTCTATTCAGGGCGCGCCGCGAGCGCGCTCTTTGTTTTGGCGAGAACATGCACAAGAAACCGGCAAAAACTTTGACAGCAGTGAGGTCACGGCGTGAGTCCGCGAAGCCGAAAGGTGTTCCTGCGGCAAAGGCAGCCGATTGTGGGCTGGTGGATCTGACCGAGATCCGGCACCAGATCAGGCATTTGGTGGAGCACCGCGCCTTAGGGATGGTTGAAACCACGATCGACGAAGTTGGCAAGGGACATTATCTGGGGATGAAGTATCTGTTTGAAATGATCGGGCTGTATCCGGCCGAGGCGGCCGATGAATCGTTACCGCAAGAATCCATGGCTGCGATTCTGCTGCAGCGGCTGGGTCTTGCGGACACACCCAAGACGGGCGAGAAAGTTACCAAGGATTCCGATCTGAAGACGAGGACAACAGGGGATGGCTTAGAATGAAAGTCAGCAGTTGTGTGATGGCCGCGAGCGATTTGTTCGCCGCACCTCTGCTTCACTCTCAATTCGAGGCTCTTAAGGATGGACATGACATGGGTGACCGACCGGATTGCGGTCGGCGGCGGAATCTGGACAGATGAGAACATGGCTGTCGTGGCCGGCCTGGGCGTGACCCATATCATCGACATGCAAATCGAATTTGACGACACCGACCTGGCGAAGCCACACGGCATTGAAGTTTTGTGGAATCCTATCGACGACGACTTTCAGCCCAAACCTGTTGAAGTATTTCAGCGTGGAGTTGAATTTGCAACCGAGGCACTCGACCTGGAGCAGGCGAAACTGTTCATTCATTGCGCTGCCGGAGTACACCGGGCGCCGATGATGGCGCTGGCAGTATTGTGCCACCAAGGCTGGACACAGGAAGCGGCGCAGAATTTGATCGAGAAAGAACGTCCGGTGGTTGACTTTGCGGACGTGTACTTGCGGAGTGTAGAAAGATTTTTGGATCAGCAGATGAAGGCGGAAAAGTAAGACTACTTCTGGGTCTGTTGTTCTTGGTTTTTATTTCTAGTTCCCAGTTCTTAGTTCTCTGTTCTCAGTTTTTCTTCCAACTCACAATTTTTTGTTGAGGCGTCTTTCCTTCAAGGGAGAGGTTCGCCTCAATGGCAGCAAGGAGGAAGCATGTTCGACGAGCACCGCCGCCCGCTGGGGCGGCTTTTCTGCTTGCTGGCTTTTTTGACGGTGGGAATAAGTACTGCGTGGCCGCAATCACCGCCGACGACTACCATCAGCGACACGATTTTTCGTGGCGACGGCGGGTTGGCCGGGGGGGTGTTATTGATCTCGTGGCCTACATTCACGACCGCCAGCGGGCAATCAGTGGCGGCGGGGAGAAAGAGCGTCACTCTGGGTCCGGCTGGGGCGCTGTCGGTATCTCTGGTTCCAACTGTCAGTGCAACCCCGGCGGGAACCTTTTATTCCGTGGTCTATCAACTGGACGACGGCACGGTAAAGACCGAATTTTGGGCTGTGACTTCGACTTCTCCCAGCACGGTGGCGGCGGTGCGGATCACGCCAGGTTCAGCAGGTTCGGCGGTTACGACTTCGGGCAGCGGACTGTTTGTAAGCAAAGCCGGAGATTCGATGACTGGGCCGCTGCAGTTGCCGGGCGAAAAAAGTGAAATTCGTCGCGGAGTTTACGATCGCATCCTGAATGCGGCGATCACGGCGGCCATCAGCGCCGCTATCGCGATGCACGATCGTTGGGGATTTAAGTAATTTGTGCCGGCTTTAAAGCCTGATCTAACTCTTTGGTTCTCAGTTCTGTTTTTCCAGTTAAAATTAAAGGAGAAATGCCATGGACTTTCTGTCCAAGATGCTGCAGGGAATTGCCTTTGTGCCCACTATTGTGAACGGAATCGAAAATTTATTTGCCGGCCGTTCGGGGGCTGAAAAGAAGAATGCCGCCATGTCATTTGTGTCCGCGGCGCTGCAATTAACCGATGCGGTCACTTCCCGTCACGTCATCGATGCGGACAAATTCAAAGCCGGCCTGAGCTCTGTGATAGACGGAACGGTCATGTGTCTTAACGCCTCCACCTGGTCCAAGCCAACGCAACAGTAATCAACCGATTTCTTCAGCCCAGTTTTCGAGCGTCTTTTTGACCTGGGCCATGAACTGATCGGCAACGGCGCCATCGATGATCCGGTGATCATAGCCAAGAGTCAGATGCACGAGTGACCGGATCGCGATGGAGTCGTTGCCATCCTCGTCGGTGACCACCACTGGCGCTTTCGTAATTCCACCCACTCCCATAATCGCAGAGTTGGGCTGGTTGATGATCGGCAATCCAAACACCGCACCAAACTGGCCGGGATTGGTGATGGTGAATGTCGAACCTTCAACTTCTTCCGGCTTAAGTTTCTTACTGCGGGCACGTTCACCCAGGTCGCTGATGCCGCGCTGCAGCCCGAGAAAGTTCAACTCGTCAGCGTTTTTTAATACTGGGACGATCAAACCCCAATCGAGCGCCACCGCGATCCCGACATTGACGTGGCGATGATAACGAATGCCGTCGCCTTCGATGGAAGCGTTCACGATGGGAAATTGCTGCAGAGTCAGTATGGCGGCTCGAGTGAAGAACGGCATGAATGTAAGCCGCGCGCCATTACGTTTTTCGAAAGCGGATTTGTTCTTGTTACGCAGTTGCACGATGCGTGTCAGGTCCACTTCGAACATGGCATGAACGTGCGCACTGGTGCGCCGCGACTCAACCATACGGTGGGCAATGATCTTGCGCATCTGGCTCATGGGCACCAGGTCGCCGGGAATGGCTGCTGGGGCCGACGCTGCAGCCTCCGGTTTCCTCGCTGGCGCGGACGAAGGCGTTGCCGAGACAGCGTTTGTCGACGCTGCACCTGGCTGCTCCAGAAACGCAGTAATGTCCTGCTTGGTGATGCGTCCGCCGAGCCCGCTTCCGGGCACTTGCGCCAGATTGATGTTGTGCTCTCGCGCAATTTTTCGGACTAAGGGCGACGACCGGGCATGATCCTCTTCCTGATGTGAATCCTCAACTGGCGACGAGTGCGCGGGGGGAGCGGGAGGTTGCGAGGGTTGAGCGGCTGCTTTAGGTTCGGCAACCGGGATCGATGTGTTCGCCGGAGCTGAATCCTTTTTTGCCGGGGCGGCCGGGGTTGAGCTCGCGGCTTTGGCCCCGCCTTCGCCATCTACCGAGATCGTGCCGACGACGGTATTGACCTGAACCGTTGCGCCTTCGGCCACCTTAATGTCCTGCAGAACCCCCGACGCGGGTGCGGGGATTTCAGCGTCCACCTTATCGGTAGAGATTTCAAACAGCGGTTCGTCGCGCTGTACCTTATCACCCGGCTTCTTCAGCCATTTGGTGATGGTTCCTTCAAAGATAGATTCCCCCATTTGGGGCATCACGATATCAGTCGGCATAATTCCCTTCTCTGGCGGGCCAATTGGTGGACGGGCAACCCTCTATTATATAGATCGGCGGGGATTCTTCGACCCGAAGCTGGCCTTAATCGTGGTGCCCGTGCCCTTCGCCCTGAGGATCGACGGCCGGCGGCGCGACTCCCGTGGATTTCTTCCAGTAATCCTGAACCGCGGGCGGAAGTTTTTCGATTCGGGTCAGGAAAGCTGTGACCTTCCACATGTCCTGATCGCTCAGCGCCTTGTTCCATGCCGGCATGCCGGTGTAGCGGATACCGGTGCGGACCGCGTAGTAAATGTGCCACTCCGGATCGTCCATGGGATAAATGATCATTTGCGGCGGCGGCGGATAAAAAGATTTTTCCAGAGCGCTGGGCTTGTGATCGAGCCCGCCATGACAGAGGGCGCAATTCGTGGTGTAGATTTTCATCCCGTCGATCAGGTTTTCATCGGTCGGTGGGACCGGGCTGGTGACACGAGGAGCATGCCGCTCCATCGAGGCATCCATCGCAGACATGGCAATGTGGCGTTCCATCTTCGGCGGTTCGGTATCGGCATTTGTAGGCAGGAAGCCGAGCGTGGCTATGGCCAGGCCCCCTAAAAGGAGGACAAGCAAAGTGATGACAACGCCGAGGATAAAATTGCGCATTCTTGCCTCCTTGAATAAGCCTGGATCGCACGCAATTGCTTTAAATCGGCGCCTGCGGATTTTCGGGCGACGGAATCTGCCTCAGGATGGCGCTGGCGTCCTGGGCATCGGATTCTCTCACCTGCAGCTTGATACCACCGAATATATGCGAATGCCAGCCGCCGATGCGAAGCATGTTTTCATCATACGCGAAGCATTCAATGTCAGCGGACTCCAGACGGGTGCGAGCCAGCAGGAATTCGGGCTGACTGTGAAACACCGCGACAGTGATAAGGCTTTCGTACATAGTGCACCCGAGCAGGTCAGCAGCTCTCCTTTGAGCCATGGAGGACGGGCGTCCCCTCCCGTCATGCATCGACACTGCCCGACGGGCGAGCACGCCCGCCCTCCATCATCATGTTAATAAGCTTTGAGTCGTCGCACTTCTCTCAACACATCGCTGACCTTTGGCAGAAAGAATTCCTCCTGCGGAGGTGAGAACGGCACCGGCGAATCCTGCGCAGCGATACGCACGATGGGGCCATCGAGATCATCGAACGCCTCTTCGTTGATGATGGCTGCAATTTCGCCGGCCAAACCACCGGTGCGGGAATGCTCGTGCAATATTATGACCTTGCTGGTTTTGCGAACGGTCTCGGCTATAGCTTCACGATCAAGTGGAGACACGGTGCGCAAATCCACAATCTCAACTTCAATCCCTTCGCGGCTCAACGTTTCGGCAGCCTCTAATGCAGTGTGAACCATGGCTGCATAAGTAATGATGCTCAGGTCGCTACCCGAACGCGCGATACGCGCCTTGCCCAGCGGAACAATGTAGTCATCGTCCGGCACTTCTTCTTTGATTCGGCGATACAGGTATTTGTGTTCAAAGAAGATGACTGGATTGTTGTCGCGGATGGCGGCTTTGATGAGACCTTTGGCGTCATAAGCGCTGGCCGGGCAAACTACCTTCAGGCCCGGCGCGTGCACGAACCACACCTCGGGATTCTGCGAGTGAAAAGGACCTCCATGAACGTTGCCGCCACTGGGTCCGCGGATCACCAACGGCGCCGGCGCTCCCCACCGGTAATGCGCCTTGGCCACCATGTTTACAATCTGGTTGAAAGCGCAGCCGATGAAATCCATAAACTGAAACTCGGCAACCGGACGCATGCCGGTCAGCGAAGCGCCGAAGGCCGCCCCCACGATCGCGGATTCTGCAATCGGAGTATCGATGACTCGCTCGGCGCCGAAACGGTCGACGAAACCTTCCGTTACTTTGAAAGCGCCGCCGTAAATTCCAATATCTTCTCCCAGGCAGAAGACGGAGGGGTCACGTTCCATCTCCTCCCAGATTCCCTGGCGAATCGCCTCGAGATAAGTCAGTTGCGGCATTGCTGCGCTGCTCTCCGTGAACGTGATGGCCTACTTCAAGTGCACTGCGGCTTCCACAGCTCTCGACGCTGTGGCAGATCCCTTCATGACTTTTGGAACCGCATACTTTGGTTTAATTTCGTGACAGCCGTTTTCGCAGTACACACCACCCGCCGCGGATTCTGGTTCGGGCATCGGGCTGGCAACCGCGAAATCGCGGTCCGCTTCAAGTTGCTGGTCCACTTGGGCGATCAATTCTTTATTTTCGTTGGGCGTGAGCCATTTTTTAACATTCAATAAATAATTTTCGAAGCGAGCGATGGGGTCTCGCTTGCGCCAGTATTCGAAAAGAGTTTTCGGAACATAGTCAGCGGCGTCATGAATGGCGTGGCCCTTCATACGCATCATCTTGGCTTCGATCAGAGTTGGACCCTGGGCGCGGCGTGCTCGCTCGCAGGCTTCGTGGGCAGCATCATAGACCTGGCAGACGTCGGTGCCGTCGACAATCACTCCGGGAATTCCATAACCAATTGCCCGCTCCGCCAGATCCTTCACCCGGAATTGCAAGTCGGCCGGCGTCGAATATGCCCAAAGATTATTTTCGACGACGAGCACCAGGCCAAGATCCTGGACGGCGGCGAAGTTCAGGCCTTCGTAGGTGGCTCCGGTCGATTGCCCGCCATCGCCGATATAGGTCATGACCGCAATATTTCGTCCCTGAAGTCGCGCACCCAGAGCCACGCCGGCCAGAACCGGAATAACGTCGCCCAGAGTCGAAATAGGAGCAACCACGTTGCGATCTTTTATGTCTCCGAAATGCGAGGAGGCATCGCGGCCCCGAGTCGGAGACCCGGCTTTGGCCATGTACTGCATCATGATGTCGCGCGGAGAGAATCCGCGCACAAGGATCGAGCCCTGGTTCCGGATCAGCGGTCCAATCCAGTCCTCTTTACGTAGGGCGTAAGCTGAAGCGCAAGAGCATGCCTCTTGACCTAATCCGAAATAGACGCCTCCGACCACCTTGCCTTGTTTGTAGAGATTTTCAAGCGCAACCTCCATTTTTCGGTTGAGTACCATCCAGCGGTAAATCTCGATACTTTGTTTTTTGTTAAGGTATTTTGATTCACGGATCGGCGGCACCGCAGCACTCATGTCCCCGCTTACTTCGTAGATGACTTTGCCGTTTTTCCGCACCCGGCGGACAATGAAGTCAGGCCTTTCGAGACGATGATCAGGGATAGTGTAGGTGCGCTGGTCCTGACGAGGGATTTTGGGCGTTGATTTACCGGCGGTTTTTGTGTGCTTGTTAGCCATGTGCGGATCGACGTCATCCATGCTAACGCGGAGAGTTCGGTTCTGTCGCCTGCCTGCGCCAGGTTTTACGCCTGGAAGTTCTTTTCTTTATTGTGCAACTGCTGCAATTCCGTCGGCACTTTGAGCGGAACTCCCACGGGATTGCCTAGAAGGGCATCAAGACTCTCCAGCCACAGCATCTGGCTTTCGAAAACTACGCCAAAGTTTCGCGAGACTGCGTGAGCGATTTCCTGCAACGAAAGCTGCCGGCTCAATTCTTTTGCCATCGATGTCACCGGCTTCGTCGTGATGCCACAAGGCACGATCAGATTGAAATAATCGAGATCGATGTTCACGTTGAGTGCGAAGCCGTGTGAAGTAACGGCACTGGAGATGTGAACGCCGATGGCGGCAATCTTTGCTTGCGACGATAATGCACCCTCTTCCGATTCTGCTGGGAGAGTTGTCCAAACACCGGTGAGACCGCAAATCCGCGCGGTTGGAATGCCAAAATCGGCGCAGGTTCGGACCAGAACCTCTTCAAGACGTCGAACATACTCGATTGCACCCAGAGTCCTGCGCTTGCCATCGGGCGTTGCAATTCCGCGCAGGTCGAAGATTGGATAGCCGACAAGTTGGCCCGGACCGTGGAAGGTGACGTCGCCGCCACGATCACTCTCGAAAACCTCGACCCCCTCCGCAGCAAGCAACTCCGGCGACGCCACAATGTTGGTTGTTTTTGCATTGCGGCCAAGAGTGATGACTGGAGTATGTTCGAGCATTAGCAGGACATCGCCAATGCGATTATCTTTGCGCAATTCGACGAGACGCTGTTGCAGGCGACGCCCGGTGGCGTAGTCCACAGTTCCGAGTTGTAAGACAGAGATCACAAACTTGGTTGCCACGGATTTCGCGGATCAACACGGATAACAACAAGATAAATATCCATCAGATCCGTGTAATCCGTGGCTGCCTTTCGGTGTTGCTCGCCATCGTCGCGCTGCCCTCAGGCGTTGATCGCCATCCCATACACGCTGTTGGATGCATCAAGCATCGCCTCCGCCAGCGTGGGATGGGCATGGATGGTCCACATCAAATCTTCTACCGTTGCTTCGAGTTCGATCGCGGTCACCGCTTCGGCGATCAGTTCCGTGGCTTGCGGGCCGATGATGTGCACCCCGAGAATTTCTCCGTAGTCGGCATCGGAGACAATTTTGATAAAACCATCGTGCTGGCCAACGATCGAAGCGCGGGAATTGGCCGTGAAAGGAAATTTGCCAACCTTCACGTTGTATCCGGCCTCTTCGGCTTTGGCCTCAGTCAAACCGACGCTGCCAATTTCGGGATGGCAGTAGGTTGCGTTAGGAATGTGTTCGGGATTGATCGGTTTGCCTTTTTTCCCGGCAATCTTCGTGACCGCGACGATCCCCTCCATCGCACCTACGTGGGCCAGTTGCGGGGTTCCAAGCACGATATCGCCGATCGCATAAACACCGGGCTCGGCAGTCTGCATCCAGCTGTCGGTTTTAATGAAACCGCGGTCCGGCTTTATTTTTGTTTTTTCCAGACCGAGATTTTCAGTGCGAGGTTTGCGGCCGACCGCGATCAGGATTCTCTCGGTCTCGATTTTCTCCGCCTTGCCGTTGACGCTGAAATTTACCGTGATTCCGGTTTTGCTTTTTTCGATCTTGTCGACTTTGGCGCCGGTATGAAAATTAATCCCCCGCTTGCGGTAAACTCGCGCCAGTTCCTTGGAAACTTCTTCGTCCTCTACCGGGACCAGTCGCGGCAGCATTTCAATAATGGTGACTTCCGAACCGAAGGAACGAAAGATAGACGCAAATTCGACTCCGACCGCGCCTGCGCCGACGATCACCAGCGATTTTGGAATCTCCTTGAGCGCAAGAATTTCGATGTTGGAGAGTATCCGGTCACCGGGCTCGAGGCCGGGCAGCATCCGGGCTTCTGAGCCGGAACACAAAATCACATTTTTCGCTTTAATGTGACTGGCTTTGCTGTCGGCCGTTACTTCAACTGTCAGCACTCCACTCTGTGCCGGGCCTGTCAGCTTGCCGTAGCCTCGAATCGTCTCTACCTTGTTCTTCTTCATCAGAAAATCGAGGCCCTTGGTATGCTTGGCCACGATTTTGGATTTGCGATCCTGAATGGCGGTCCAGTTCAACTTGCGGGCATCGACGCCATCGATCCCAAACTCTTTCGCCTCTTTGAGGTGGTCCCAAAGTTCGGCGTTGAACAGCAGCGCTTTGGTGGGAATGCAGCCTACATGCAGACAGGTCCCGCCGAGCACGCTGTCTTTTTCGATGAGAGCGGTTTTCAGCCCGTACTGGCCGGCGCGGATTGCGGCTGTGTAGCCGGCCGGACCGCTGCCAATGATGGCAATGTCATAAATAGTTTCAGGCAAAGATGTGGTCCTCACTATCAAGAGATGCGTGATGGCAAATGTTTGATTCTAGAACAGGAACAGGCAACTTGCGATAGCAGCACCGCGGCTTCCCGCTGAGGCCTGGCACTCTAAGGAACTTTGATCCCCGTTTCGACGTAACATTATGTGCAGGAGGTTATATGCACGTTTTCGGACTGTTCATTTTCCCGTTCTTTGGATTTGGGTTTTTCTTTTATTTCCTCCCCGCGATTGTCGCGCTGATACGGGAAAGACACGACAAAATTTCCATCTTCCTCCTTAATTTCCTTTTGGGGTGGACTTTGATCGGATGGGTCGTAGCGTTGATCTGGGCCTGCAAAAGCGAGCGCGTCGTCTACGTGGTGCAGAATCCTCAGCGTTATTAGGCCAGCAGCCGGGCTGCTTCCTTCGCATAGTAAGTCACGATGATGCTGGCTCCGGCGCGCCGGATGGAAACCAGGGATTCCATCATCACCCGCTCGCGATCAATCCAGTTATTGCGGGCTGCGGCTTCAATCATCGCGTACTCGCCGGATACCTGGTAAGCCGCCAGCGGCAAATCGAAGCGCTCGCGGGCAGCCGCGATCACATCCAGATAAGGCATCGCCGGCTTGACCATGATCATGTCGGCGCCTTCCTCGATGTCAGCCTCAATTTCGCGCATGGCCTCGCGCCTGTTCGCCCCATCCATTTGATAAGACCGGCGGTCGCCGAACTGGGGCGTCGAGTCTGCGGCTTCGCGGAAGGGGCCGTAGAAACCGGAAGCGAACTTGGCCGCATAAGAAAGGATAGGCGTATTCGAAAGTCCGGCCTGGTCGAGCGCTTTGCGGATGGCGGCGACACGGCCATCCATCATGTCGGAAGGAGCGATGATGTCCACCCCGGAATTTGCCAGCGAGACGGAAGTGCGGGCCAGCAGCTCCAGCGTGGCGTCGTTGAGAATCTCGTACTCCAGGGCGCCCGAACCCGTGACTGTCGCCGGCAGCGCGTCGATCGCCTTCACCCTGTCCTGGGGCTTCACGGCGACCGCCGCTGCACCCAGCGATTGCGGAGCCTGGGAGGTTCGAACCACGCCGCAGTGCCCGTGAGACATGTATTCGCAAAGGCAAACATCGCCCATGACGATTAGATCCGGAACCTCGCGCTTGATGGCCCGGGCCGCCTGCTGCACCATCCCGTCGTCGGCCCAGGCCCCGGTCGCAACCTCATCTTTACTCTCGGGCAGGCCAAAAAGGATCACGCCACGGACACCCAGCGACCAGACCTCCCGCGCCTCTTTAACCGCCTCATCAACGGAAAGATTGAAGACCCCCGGCATGGACTTGACTTCCTTGCGCACCCCCGCGCCCGGACACACAAATAATGGATAGACGAAAGCCTCCGGAGTAAGGCGTGTTTCCCGCACCAGGGACCGCATCGGGTCGCTCCGGCGCAGGCGGCGAAGACGTGTGACCGGGAAGGTCATGGGCTTGATTCTAGCAGAGCTTTTGCAGCCGATTCGGCCTCGGCAGCACTTGAAACTTCAGCCAGACTTGCCTCCCCGCTTCTCCGGCTTAGGTAGTCATCGGTTACTTTGGCACTAAAGTAATGCTTTGTTTATCCTGAAATCGAACGTCCACAAACTCTGCCACTAGAATGCGGAATAGCAATGCCCTCTGGACGCCAATGGCGAATCGTTTCTCTGGCCGGTTTAGCCCTGCTGTACGCCCTCGTGTCGTTAATTATTCCCAAGGGCTTCGGCTTGCTTGCTTTTGGCGACATCGCGCAAACGGCCATTCTCTTTCTTGCCTTTGTGGCAATGCTGGCAAATGCGTTTTCCACTCGCGGCCAGATTCGCCTGTTCTGGGGATTGATGGCGGTGGGTTGCCTCTTGTGGTCGTGCAACCTGGCTTTGTGGACTCTCTACGAAGTGATCCTGCGCCGTACCCTTCCTGATCCCTTCGTCGGAGACGTGGTTCTCTTTATTCACGTTGTGCCCTTCATGGCTGCGGTTGCGTTACGTCCGCACCTCTCGCACGAAAAAAAACTCCACTTCAGTACTTTGAACTTTCTGGTGCTGCTGGTGTGGTGGGTTTTCCTGTACGCCTTCATCGTGTTTCCGGACGAGTACGTGGTCCTCAACGTTGCCGTATATAGCCCGCATTACGATCTGCTCTATCTTGTCGAAAACATCGCGTTCCTGGTCGGGCTTGGGGTGCTGACCTGGAATTCGCGGGGCGCGTGGAAGGCGGTTTATCGAAATCTGTTTGTCGCTTCGGCCTTATATTCCGTGAGTTCACTGGCTCTGAACAGTGCCATCGCCCGCGGGCAGTACTACACCGGCAGCCTCTATGACATCCCTTTGATCGCTTCCGTTTGCTGGATGATCTGGGCCGCCCTGCTGGCGCGTGAATTAAAACCGCCATCGGAACCGGCGCCGTCGAAACTCTCGGCATGGCAAATGCTGGCTCCCCGGCTGGCAATGTTGGCAATACTTTCGCTCCCGTTGATGGGATATTGGGCCTGGTTTCGGGACTCGTCCCCGCCAAACCTGCGCCAGTTCCGCCTGGTAGTGACATTGGCGGCCATGCTGGTGCTGGGACTGTTTATATTCATTCGCCAATTTTTGATGGACCGGGAATTGGTACGGCTGCTGGAAGAATCGCGCTCAAGTCTGGAAAACATGAAGCGATTGCAAACCGAACTGGTGCAGCGGGAAAAGCTGGCATCGCTCGCCCAACTAGTGTCAGGCGCGGCCCACGAAATCAACAACCCGCTGGCCGCGATTCTTGGATACTCGGAGTTGCTGGCGGCGCAGTCGAACCTCGAGTCAAACCAGGCGAGCATGGCCCGCAAGATCGGACAGCAGGCCCGGCGCACCCGCGAACTGGTTTCGAGCTTGCTCAGTTTCGCCCAGCAGTCGCCCGGAGAAAAAACCCTTCTCGATATGGGGTCGATCCTGCAGCGGGCGCTGCAGATGAAAATGCTGCGCAGCGAAAACAAGAACATCCGTCTGGAGAGCCGGATCGCGGCCGACCTTCCGCAGATCTGGGGCAACGTCAACCAGATGTTTCAGTGTTGCGTTGAGATTATCGGAAATGCCACCGACGCGCTGGACGAAGTCGGCGGCGGAGTTTTCTCAGCAAGTGTTTTGCAGGAAGGTGACGAGTTGGTCATGGAATTTTCAGATTCCGGCCCAGGCATTCGCGACCCCCAGCGCATCTTCGATCCTTTTTACACCACGAAAGCAGTCGGCAAGGGTATGGGACTGGGTTTGAGCGTCACTTACGGAGTCGTCCAGGACCACCAGGGACAGATCACTTCGGAAAACCGGCCGGAGGGCGGCGCCATCTTCATCCTCCGCTTCCCCGTGGCAAAACAATCGGCGGCGAAACTCGCGGAAACCGCTCCTGCATAGAGTCAACACTGCAGTATGAATTTTCCTGTAAGAACTTTGCTGCTGAACAATTATAGAATTTGACGTCATCCTGAGCCCGGCTTCAGCCGGGTGAAGGATCTGGCGTGGAGCAAAACGCATCGTCGCCATCGAGCAAGAGATTGTCACATCCTCTGGGTCTGCAATAACCAGCAGGAGAAACTGATCGCGCTGCGGCCAACCTGGTTCAGGTTGTAACATGAATCGATGTCCGCCTCCCTCACTAACAGCAGCGCCGGTGTCCTTGAATTCGAATCGTTGCGTGCGCTGGTCCGCGGATATGCCTCGTCCCCATTGGGGCAAAAGAAAATAGCGGCGCTCTCTCCGTCGGTCGATCGCAACTGGATTGAAGACCAGCATCAACTTACCACCGAGATTCGGGAGTTTCGCCGGTTTGGGGGGCGGTTCGAATTTTCCGGGTTGCTTGACGTTTCAGAAGCGGTGGAGAAGGCGCGCATTTACGGCTCGGTTCTCGAAACCGCCGAGATTCGCGACGTAATATTAGTCGTAGACCGCGCAGCCGAATGGCGGCAAATTGCGCTTAGCCCGCCCGCGGCCATGAAAGCGGAATGGGCTGCGGTGAAACAGCTTTCATCCGCCATCGTCGACTTCACGGAATTTCTCCGCAGCTTCCGCAATAAAATTCAGCCCGACGGTACTCTCGAAGATCGCGCCTCGCCCGAGCTTGCGCGAATCCGGCGCGAGATGGAACGGCAGCGGAAGACCATCCAGGAGTCGCTGCGCGGATACTTGCGCCGGTTGGCCGAAGGCGGCGCGGTTCAGGACGAGCTGATCACCATTCGCGGCGAGCGCTTCGTGATCCCAATAAAAATCGAACAAAAACGCCGGGTGCAGGGAGTGATCCATGGAGCCAGCTCGAGCGGACAAACGGTATTCGTCGAACCTCTGGAGACAATCGACCAGAACAACGAGTTGGTGCGGTTGCTGGACGAAGAGCAGGCCGAGATTCACCGCATCCTGATGGAAATGACGCGCCGCATCGGTGAGAGTGCCACGCTCATCCTGAATTCGCTGGAAGTAATGGCTGAACTGGAGCTCCAATTCGCCAAAGCGAGGTTCGCGGAAGATTACAGTTGCGTCCCGGTTCTGATGAGCCCACCAGAAAATCCTGGCGATGGCCGGCCGGCGCTGTCGAAACCGGATTCGGCCCGACTGATTTTGGTCAACGCTCGCCATCCCCTACTCGAACGGAACTTGAAAGCAAAAGGCGGAAGCGTCGTTCCCATCAGCATCGAACTCGAAGGCGAACGGCGGGAGTTGGTGATCACCGGTCCAAACACCGGCGGAAAGACGGTTACGCTGAAGACGGTTGGACTGCTGGCTCTGATGGCACAATCCGGCATTCCGGTGCCTGCGGACCGGGCCGAGATACCGGTGTTCGATGCCGTGCTGGCCGACATCGGCGACTACCAATCCATCGAACAGAACCTTTCGACGTTCTCCGCTCACGTCACCAATATTGATTTTATTTCGCGCACGGCGACAGCAAACTCGCTGGTGCTGCTGGACGAACTGGGCTCGGCCACCGATCCCGAGGAAGGCGCCGCGCTGGCAGTCGCCATCGCCGAACACTTCCGGCTGATTGAATGCATCACCGTGATCTCCACCCACCATACGTCGCTGAAAGTCTTCGGCGCCAATACGCCGGGCGTGGTGAACTCTTCGGTCGGATTCGATGAAGCCACGTTGCAACCAACGTACGAACTGAGAATTGGCGTGCCCGGAGCCTCAGCCGGCATCAACATCGCGCAGCGCCTGGGACTGAACCCATCGATCATCGTGGCTGCACGATCGAAACTGGGGACGCAGGCGCGCGATGTGGGCCAGTTTCTCGACAGCCTGCATGAGAATTTGCGTGAAGCCGAGGCGGAACGTCTGCTCCTTAGGGCCCGGGAGAAAGAACTGGAACGCGAAAAAGCCAGCCTGGCCACCGAGGGCCGGAAAGAACAACAGACCAAAATAAAAGAGATGGAGAAAAAACTCGAAACCCTGCTGCGGGACTTTGAGTACCAGGCCCGGGAAATGGTCAACGCCATCCAGGACCGCGCCGTGTCGCAAAAGCTGTCGAAAGACGCCGAACGGCGCATCTCAAAATTGCGCCGCGAATTCAGTGAGCAGTTCGATTCGAGTGTAGTGGCGCACACCACGGGAGCCGACAGAGGCGATCCCAACGCACAACCGCAAGTCGTAAAGCACGTCGCCGAAGGCGACACCGTCAAACTCAAATCCGTGGGACGGGCTGCCGTGGTCAGCCGGCGCGTCGACGAGAATCATTTCGAAGTCGAAATCGGCTCGATGAAGATGAAGATCGCGCGGGAGGATATCGCCGAAGTCATCGCCAGGGCGGCCGACTCGCCGGTCAAAGCCGCTCGTGCCCGCGGGATCTCAGTGTCACTTACAAAAGAGGATGAGAGTGTGCCGTCCGAAATCAACGTCATTGGCCGCACCGTGGACGACGCCACCCGCGAAGTGGAGAAATTCGTAGACCGCGCATTTCTGGCCGGATTGCCCCGAGTCCGCGTAGTACACGGCAGCGGTATGGGTATCTTGCGAAAAGCCCTGCGACAGTATCTGCAAAAACATCCGCACGTCGAATCAGTAACCGAGCCCGGGCAGAATGAAGGTGGCGGCGGGGCGACGGTAGTGGAGCTGCGGGTTTAGGTTCGCGGTGGTGATAGGGGTGCTTCGACTACGGAAGATCGGTCGCAAGCGCCCGCTCTTCCTCCGCTCAGCATGACAGTTCTTCTAATTCTGGAAAGATTCGCAGGTTTGTGACGGCCGTCACATCAAAACTCCTCAGTCCTCCGTAGGCTGTCATCCTGAGCGTAGTGCAAAGTTCGCAACGCGAACTTTTCACGCAGTCGAAGGACCCCTATACCCGCATGCGCACTCGACGATCGTATTGCGTTTACATCGTGGGCAGCATCTCCGGCACACTCTACATTGGCATGACCGGTAATCTGAACAAGCGAGCATTCGAACATAAGTTCCACCGCGTTGACGGCTTTACCGATAAATACGATGTCGAGCGCCTTCTCTACTGGGAATCTTACGATGACGTTCACAAAGCAATTGGGCGCGAGAAACAGCTGAAGGGCTGGCTGCGAGAAAAGAAAATCGCACTTATCGTATCCATGAACCCGCAATGGCTGGATTTAAGCAAAGAGTGGTACCCATGGATGAAAGATTGTGAAGAGGGTAGGGGTGCTTCGACTACGGAAGATCGGTCGCAAGCGCCCGCTCTTCCTCCGCTCAGCATGACGGGGTTTCCAATTAAAATAAGATTAGAACGTTTGTGACGGCCGTCACACCAATCTCGTTCACCCTCCGCTAGTCTGTCATCCTGAGCGAAGTAATTGCTTCGCTTCGCGAAGCAATTACGCAGTCGAAGGACCCCTATACCCGAATGTGCACTCGACGATCGCGTGGGTTGGGCGAAGAACGCAGGGACTGCGGCTCAGCATGACAAAGAAATAACTGGTTTTCCTCCCCCCTCAACCAAATAACGCCCCCTTCCACAGCTTCTCCACAACAATCTGCTTCCGGTATATTCCAATCAGCGGCTCCCAGCCTCACAATTCCTGCGGACAGCTGCGCCTCCACCATGACCGATTCAAACGACTTCAAGGAAACCGTTAAGCAGCAGGCGGACATCGTTCGCATCGTGGGCGATTACGTCAAGCTCAAGAAGGCGGGGGCACAGAATTACTCGGGACTTTGTCCTTTTCACAACGAAAAAACGCCATCGTTCTCGGTGCATGCCACGCGGCAGTTTTATCACTGCTTCGGCTGCGGAGTGTCCGGCGATGTCTTCAGTTTTGTCCAAAAAGTCGAAAATATCACTTTCCCTGAAGCGGTCCGAACTGTTGCCCAGAAGTTGGGCATCACTCTGCCAAAGATCACCTATTCGAGTCCCGCCGAAGCTAAGGAAGCCAGGCTACGCACCGTGCTTCTTGATGTTCACGAACGCGCATGCACTTTGTTTCAGGAATATTTACGGCGACCCGAAGGAGCTCATGCACGGGAATATCTTGCCGGGCGCGGGCTGAACGAGGAAGTCATCAAAACCTTTCGCATCGGCTTTGCGCCAGATTCGGGCTTTATTCTGCGCGACCGTTTGAAAGGCGAGTTTGATGAAGAAGTGCTGCGGGAAAGCGGAGTATTTTCGTGGAAGGCGGAAGCCGGACGTCAGACGTCTGAGCTGAGACCTCAGCAAGACAGGCCTCAGACCTCAGAAGTCAGCCCTCAGCCGACCAGTACAGAAAGCCGAGGGCCGACGTCCGACGGCCGAGGTCCGGTCTTCTACTCCAAGTTCCGCAACCGCGTCATGTTCCCTATCACCAACGAAGCCGGTCGGGTGATCGCCTTCACCGGACGAACCCTCTCCGCCGACGAGAAAGCCGGCCCCAAATATCTGAATTCGCCGGAAACCGCGATTTACTCGAAATCGCGCCAGCTTTTCAATCTCGACCAATCGAAAGAAGCCATCCGCAAACTCGACTACGCCATCCTGGTTGAAGGTCAGATGGATTGCATCTCGGTCTTTGCCGCAGGATTCCACAACGTGCTTGCTAGCTCAGGCACAGCCTTTACCGAGCTCCAGGCGCGGCTTTTGGGACGCTTTACGAAAAATGTTGTCGTCAACTTCGATCCCGATACCGCCGGCGCCAAGGCTGCGGAACGAACTCTAGGGCTGCTGGTGGAGGAAGAATTTCAAGTCAAGGTTCTGACCCTGGAGTCCGGATTCGACCCTGACCTGTTCATCCGGCGTAAGGGTAAAAACGCTTATGCCGAGGCGCTGAAGAGTTGCCAGAAGTACTTCGACTATCTGATCGAGCGCGCGCGGGCGCAGTTTCCAGTTCGCAGTCCCGAGGGCAAGGTCAAAGCGGTGAACTATCTTCTCCCCCACATTCAGCGAGTGCCCAGCCGCATCGTTCGCGACGAACTGGCTCGGGAGATGGCGCAGAAGCTGGGCATCGATTCCGCTGTCCTGCGCCAGGAGTTGAAGCACGCTGCCACCACCCGCTCGGCAGTCAGACTGAAGGCGCCCGCGGAACTCCAGGTCACTGACGCCGAGCGGATTTTGATCCGAGCGCTGGTCTCTGCCACCGAAATGCAGACCATGGAAGAACACATCTCTGCCCGGGATGGCGCGGAAGAGGAGTTTGACCCCGCGCGGCAGGCCCAGTTCGTACTCAAAAGTGAGCTTCTGCATCACGGCGTGGCGGCTGAGTCGCTCATCGAGGTCCTGCTCACATCGGAGGCTGTTCACGTCACCGAGCTCCCCCTGCCCGATTCCGATCGCAGTCTGCTGGCGTCTATTCTGATGAAGGACCATGAGGAACTTTCTGCCGAACGGCTGGAGGGCGCGGTGCGGGCTTTGCGCCGTATTCAGCTCAGGCGCAAGCTGGAGCGGGTTCAGCGCGAACTCCAGGTCACCCGTGGGCAGGGGTCAGGCCAGGTTCAGGCACTTTTGGAGGAGAAAATGCGGCTGAAACGCGCGCTTATGGATCCCAGTCTGGCCGATGACGGACCCAGCGCCCGGCCCGCGTGATCGGTCGAAAAGAGGATGAAACTTAATCGGGTTCACCGACATCTAAATCTTTAGTTGACGGGAGCATGGACGGAGTGCGTCAAAAACGAGGCCGCATCGCTGTCCGCTAAACCCATCCGATGCTATAATTCGAAGGTTTGTGCCAGGCGAGCAGCTCCGCCGCTTCAGGTTCCCACCGCTAAAAAAACGTTCCTTGTCCTTTCCGTAGGACGAAAAAAGAAGGTAATCCGTCTTGGCTCTTGACGACAAGTACGACGATATTAAAAAGCTGATCGACACAGGTAAAGAGAAGGGATATCTGACCTATGACCAGGTCAACGACCTTATCCCGCACGACGTGCATTCTCCCGAGGACCTGGACGATCTGCTGACCACCATTGGTACGCAGGGAATCGATGTGCTGGAAGGACCCAAACTTCCCTCCTCCGCGCTCGATAAGAAGTTCGAAGAAGAAGGCGAAGCCGGCGAGGACGTCGAACTCGACCTCACCCCGGGCGCTCTCGAAAAAACCAACGACCCCGTCCGCATGTATCTGCGCGAGATGGGTACAGTGCCCCTGCTCACGCGCGAAGGCGAAGTTGAAATCGCCAAGCGTATCGAGCGCGGCCAACTCCGGGTATTGAAAGCCCTTTCCCGCTCGCCGATCGTCATCAACGAACTGCTGGCGATGGGCGAGGACCTCAAAAAGGGTGTCCGCTCCATCAAGGAAGTGGTCACCTTCGACGAGGAAGAGATCACCGACGAGATCCTCCAGAACCGTCTGAAGGAGTTCACCGGCAAGATCGACGACCTGGCCAAGGCCTACAAGAAGGCCGGCGGCCTGATCGAGAAGTTTGCTGCCGTTTCGCAGAAGAAGCGTCCCAAGGACTATCGCCGTGCTCGCATGAATCTGGCGCGGGCGGTGGTGGCCGTTTCTCTATGCGTCCGTAAACTGGGATTCACCAACGCCGAGCGCAAGCGTCTGATCGACCGGGTCAACAAGACGGTCGACACCATGCGCTCGCTCGACCGGCAATCCCAGAACCTGGAACGCAAAGCGGAAGCCACCCGCAGCGACGACCAGAAGAAGGAATATCGAAAGCAATCGCGTTCCGTCCGCTCTGAACTGGAAAAACTGGAGGGCGAAGCCGGCGTCTCCTTTCAGGAACTCAAGCGCACTCAACGGGAAATCATTCAGGGGGACATGGATGCGGAGCAGGCCAAGCGAGAGCTGATCGAGGCCAACCTCCGACTGGTGGTTTCCATCGCGAAGAAGTACACCAACCGCGGTCTGCAGTTCCTGGACTTGATCCAGGAAGGCAACATCGGTTTGATGAAAGCCGTCGACAAGTTCGAATACCGCCGTGGCTACAAGTTCTCCACCTACGCCACGTGGTGGATTCGCCAGGCCATCACCCGTGCCATCGCCGATCAGGCCCGCACCATTCGTATCCCGGTGCACATGATCGAAACCATCAACAAGCTGATCCGCACCTCGCGGCAACTGGTGCAGGAACTGGGACGCGAACCAACGTCAGAAGAAATCGCCAAGCGCATGGATATTCCCGTAGCCAAGGTGCGCAAGGTGCTGAAGATCGCACAGGAGCCTATCTCTCTCGAAACCCCGATCGGCGAAGAGGAAGATTCCCATCTGGGCGACTTCATCGAAGACCGCGCCGTCGTTTCCCCGGCCGAGGCCGTGATCAACGTCAACTTGAAAGACCAGACTTCGCAGGTGCTACGCACGCTCACGCCGCGCGAGGAAAAAGTCATCAAGATGCGCTTTGGCCTGGAAGATGGCTCGGAACACACGCTGGAAGAAGTAGGCCAGTCGTTTGCCGTAACTCGCGAACGCATTCGCCAGATCGAGGCGAAGGCATTGCGGAAGCTGCGGCATCCATCGCGTTCGCGAAAGTTGCGCGCGTTTTTGGATGGCGTGCGGGACTGACAATTAGCCACGAATCACGCGAATTTAAGGCACGACTCCGGTCGTGCCTTTTGTTTTCTGCATAGTAAAAGAACTGACACAGCCCGGAGTCGCGGGACAAAATGAAAAAGATTTATCCGTGTTCATCCGCGTAAATCCGTGGCCACGAATTCTCTCCTGCTTTTCCTTCCCTTTCCACAAGCAATTCTCATCCTCCACAGTTTTCGCACAAGCCGGCATCAATTTTCGATTGCGCGTGATTCGATATTCCCGCAAAGTGCATTCATGCAATCGTGAGATGCATTGAGCCTGCTCGCGACAGTTGCAGAGTTGGCGGTGAACGATGGTTCTCGAGGGTGAACCATCGGGAGGGTTTTAAAAATGCGCTTCGGCGCATTTTACGAAACTCGGGCGTTGCGGCCTCCTCAGAGAGTCCTTCCTAAAAAGCTGGACTGACACCGCTCCCTTTCACAGTCGAAGCAGATCGATATCTGTGGATCTTAGGGTCGCAGATTGATCGTTTGCAGGGTGCATCGGGAAATGAGCGCTCCTGGCGAGTGCGATTTCTTGATTCACATTCGCCGCTGCACGCGGTGAACCTGCAGACGCGGCACTCACGAGCGATGCGGCCCGGGTGGCTGGCCTGGGCCGCATTTATTTTGCACCTCTGGGCCGCGAATTTCGCGGATTCCCAACTGTTCCTGATCTCGCTATCCCACACGACAAAGGTTGCTGCTGAATTGATTCTTGATAATTCGCTTTTTCTTCTCCTATACTGGCCTAGCACGTACGCAGCCGGAAAAATTCCGTTTGTTTCCGGTTTTCCGAAGGGGCGCGCGATGTCCACAAGCCCTTCAGAGCTAGTATCGCGTTCGCACTCAGAAACTGATTCCGGTTCCAGATAACACAGTGGCCACCACCGACTACAATCTCGCGCACAGTTTGCCCGCCAATGTTGAGGCCGAGCGTTCCATCCTTGGCGCCATCCTGCTCGACAATTTTTCTTACAACCAGGCCGCCGAGCATCTCAAGCCCGAAGACTTTTCGCTCGACTCGCATCGCCGCATTTACACCCGCATGATGGATCTGGCCGAATCCTCGCGGCCCATCGACATGATCACCCTCGTCGAGGAGTTCGATCGCCACAAGGAACTCGAGGCCATCGGCGATGTCGGCTACATCTCCGGTCTGGTCGACGGCGTCCCCGACCGGCCCAGTATCGAGCACTACATCAAGATTGTTCGCGACAAGGCGCTCTTGCGCGGATTGATCCACACCGCCAATTCCGCCATCGCCCGCGCCGCCGATCAAAGCGATCCCGCCGAAGAAGTTCTCAACGACGTCGAAGCCGCCATTCTCCAACTCTCTGAAAAACGCATCGGCCGCGGCTTCATGGGCGTGCAGGAAATCGTCAAAGAATCTTTCGGTTCGGTCGACGCCCTGCTGCAACGCGGCCAGCGCATTACCGGACTGGCTACCCACTACACCGATCTCGACGAGATGACCAGCGGATTTCAACGCTCCGATTTGATCATCATCGCCGCCCGCCCCTCCATGGGGAAAACTGCTTTCGCCATGAACATCGCGGAGAATGCCTCCATCGAAGACCAGAAGGTGGTGGGCATGTTCTCGCTGGAAATGTCACGCGAGGCGCTGCTGCTTCGGCTGCTTTGTTCGAAAGCGCGAGTGGACTCGCACAAAATGCGCACCGGCTCACTCTGGCGCGAAGATATGGACAAAGTCGTGCACGCCATGGAGCAACTTGCGCACGCTCCCATCTTTATCGACGACACTCCCGGAATCACACTTAGCGAAATGCGGGCCAAGGCGCGACGGTTGCAGCAGTCGCAGGGCAAGCTCGACCTGATTATTGTGGACTACCTGCAGCTCATGTCAGGCGGAGGCCGGCGCTACGAAAACCGTACTCAGGAAGTGTCCGCGATTTCCCGCGGACTCAAGGGTCTGGCTAAAGAACTCAAAGTTCCCGTCGTCGCCCTCTCTCAGCTGAGTCGCGCGCCGGAAAGCCGGGGCGGCGATCACCGGCCCCAACTGGCCGACCTCCGCGAATCGGGATCGATCGAACAGGATGCGGATGTCGTTGCCTTCATCTTCCGCGAAGAGGTTTACAAGCCCGACGAACCCGAACTGGACGGCATTGCCGAAATCATTATCGCCAAGCAGCGCAACGGCCCCACCGGACGGATCAAGTTGGCCTTCGTAAAGCGATCTACTCGCTTCGAATCCATGGCTCAGGACGGAATGGATTCATCAGAATAAGAAGGCGTTTCCAGACTGCGCTGGTTACAACAAATCCTCTGCCACATCCTGTGGAAAGCTTGTGGAAGCGAAAGCCGTTCCCAATTCGGAACAAGATTGTTGACAATTGGAGTTCGCGTCCACATGTGCTGAAATCTTAACAACCTGCCTGTATTTAATCACTTACAACGATGACCATTGCCCAGCCGAAGACAATTGGTCGTTTCGGCGCAATTTATACAGGCTTCGGGATTTGCACATCCAGTGGGACACTGCCTGACTGGCGGTCGCGGTAATTCGCAGAAACACAGGGATTTTTTGCAGCTCTGAGCGAGAACAAACGAAGACGCCCCTGAACCCAGGTTTGGGTTCAGGGACGCTCGTCGAACAGCCCTCCCCTGGAACTGCTCACGTCCACCCTAGTTGCTTCGAAGCACATCGTAAATGGCCCCCGAGTGCCAGACGGACGGCACCACCGGGCCAGAGATTGCTTGTGGAGGACGGGCGTCCCCGCCCGTCTTGCGGCGAGCCTTGCCCAACGGGCGGAGACGCCCGTCCTTCACCGATTGGCCGTTCGCATCAGGTGCGTCGGCAGTGACGATGACCTGTTCGTCACCAAGTTCGATAGTTCGGCAGAAGCAAAAACAAAGCGGGATGCGGAACGCGGAAAGATCCACCCATTAAAGTTCGCGGCTGAGGCCCCACATCTCCCAGCTTCTTGCATGTAGGGCCTCGAGCCACGACTGCGCAGCCATTCTGTCAGCGTATGCAAGTCGATGGCGGAAATGAGGTTTAGAGTCGGTTAACCGACGCATGCGATGAGTCGGAGTGCCGCTGAATGAGTTCTGTATATTGAGCCAAAGTGAACGCCATCGTGGGGCGCCAGTTCTAATGATTCTGCCGGCAAGTGCCGATGAAGGGTCCGAGGCAACTTCCGGGCGCAGGAGAGAGAAACGCTCCTCCTGGTCCCTGCTCAAGACCAGCCAGAGCCTGGGCGAGCTATGACACCGACAGAAATTATCCGCGAGTTCGGTTTGCCCCACGGCGGCTTTGTGCGGTCGCTGTTCAAGCGCCGCCAGGTCGAGTTATCGCCCGCCAATCCTCGCCACACCGATGTTCCCGTCCTGCGGAACGCGGAAATCGCGGCTGTGTACCATAACCAGCGTGTGGCAGGTGATTTCTACGAATTCATGCGTGTGGGCCCGTCCCGCGTTCTGTTCGGCATGTTTGACCTGGCGGGACGCAGAGAAGACACGCGCGCAATCCTGGTCGCCGCTCAGAATACCTTCCGCGCAGTTGGCCGAAAACTTTTTGTCGGGAAAGACTTCAACGAAGCGGAAGCCATGGTCGGGCTATGCCACGAGATCAACCGTACGATTCTGGTGGTCGCGGACGGCATCCGCAGCTGCCCGGCTTTCATCGGTTGCTACAACGAAGACCTGGGCACCGTCTGCTACACCAATGCCGGCCACACTCCGGCGATGCTCCGCGACACTTCTGGAATCACCGAACTGGAAGCCAGCGGGCTGCCTCTGGGAATTTTTTCCCATGCCACCCACAGCGCTTCAACCTGCGCGCTGCGGCCGGGAGCCGCGCTTTTGGTGGTTTCCCGCGGGATCATCGAGGCTGAGTTCAACGACCAGGAGTTTGGTCTCGAAGGTACAAAGCAAAGTCTGGAGCGGGTTTCCGCTCTCACCGCCCAGGATATGTGCCTGGCGATCCTTCAGGCTGCGCAGCAGTTCATGGAAGCGCCGCCGGCTCACAATGACGTGACTGCGCTGGTGCTGCTGCGCTACCAATCCTTGACAAACTCGTCCGGCCGAAAACGTCCGTCTAGGCGTGCGACGGCAAAATAAAACGAAACACCGAGCCGCATCCCAGTTGGCTGGTAACCCCGATCCTGCCCCCATGGGCTTCAACAATTGCTCTCGCGATGGCCAGCCCCATGCCCGTACCCTGCACCCGGTAGCGTTGATTTTTTCCGCGGTAGAATTTGTCGAAAATCATTCCCTGCTCCATGTCATCGATCCCCGCGCCCTGATCGGCGACACTTACCTCCAGGTTGCCGTCTTTCAACTCAGCCGTAACCCGGATCGGAGCTTCGGGAGCGGAATATTTGGCCGCATTCTCCAGTAGTTGCACCAGAACCTGACGGATCCGGCTGGCATCCGCGCGCACGGTAATTTCTTCCGGCACCCTGATCTCGATTGGATGTTTGCCCAAAATCTTTTTCACCTCGCCCACAGCCGCTTGCACCAGATCGAGTACGCGGCCATCCTGAAGATCCAGTTGGAATTCGTGCGACTCAAGTTGTGCGACTTCGGCCGCCTCTCCCACCAACCGGTTCAGGCGATCGCTTTCTTCGTTGATCACCGTCATCAAATCGTGGCGGTCATCCGGAGTCAAACCGGACGTCGACAGCAGACTGGTCACCGAGGCTTTGATCGAAGTCAGAGGGGTACGAAACTCATGGGTGACGGAATCGAGAATTGCCGAACGTAGACGCTCGCCTTCGCGTGCCGCCTCGGAGCGGGCCAGAGTCTCCACCGCATTGGCTCGCTCCACCGCGATGCCGATCAGGCCTCCGATCGCCGCCAGCGTCTGCCGGGACAAATTTCCCGCGACCCCGATCGCCCCGACCGTTCGAACTCCAAGCTTGAGCGGGGTGAAACTCAGATTGCGGGAAGCATCCACCACCGGCTCACCTCGTGCGATGATGGATTTAAGCTGCTCCACATCCAGACCAGGCTCATCCACTCCCGAACGATAGATATTCCCCTTATCCGGAACGTAGACGGCGGCTGCGGACACGCCAAATGACTCGACCACGTGGTGGGGAACAGCGTTCAGCAACTGCAAGACGTTGTCGGCCGTCAGCAACTGCTCGCTGAAGCTGTAGAGACGTTCCAGTTCACGGCGTCTGCTGACCGCCTCGTCCGTCTGCTTTCGTGCCCGGTCAGACAATTGACTGGCGATCACTGCAGTCGTAAGAAACGCGAACAGCGCCACCCAGTTTTGCGAGTCCGCGATGGTAAAGGTTCGCGTGGGCGGAAGAAAAAAGTAATTGAATGCCGCCGCGGCAACCACGGCCGTGAAAAGAGCGTAACGCAAGCCCCACAACGCGGACACGATCAACACTGTGACCAGAAAGGTGAGCGCCACCGTGGTCGGGTTTACCTTGAGGATTGAAACGTAGACCAGCACCACAATCGAGAGCACAGCAGCGCACGCGGCAAAACGAAACGCCATTTTTGTCACGTTCTGACCAAAAGGCTGGTTCACGATCAGCGATTGTAGCTGATGTCGACAAATTGAACGCCGTCTACGACAATAGGCGGCGATGGCAAAGACCCCAGAGCAATGGCTTGAACAGGCGGCGCCGGAAAAAAAAGGCGGCACCCTCAAGCTGTTTCTCGGATACGCCCCCGGGGTGGGAAAAACCTTCAACATGCTGAGTGAAGCCATCCGCAGAAAGGGCCGGGGCGAAGACGTAGTCATCGGCATCGTCGAAACTCACGGCCGTAAAGGTGTGGTTGAACTCTCCAGCAAACTGGAAACTGTTCCTCGCAGGAAAATCGAATACAAAGGCACCATCTTCGAAGAAATGGATCTCGATCGGATCCTCGCCCGCAAACCTGCCGTGGTTGTGGTCGACGAGTTGGCCCACACCAACATCGAGGGCAGCAGAAATCACAAGCGCTACGAAGATGTGCTGCAGTTGCTCGACGCCGACATTGACGTCATGACCACCATGAACGTGCAACACCTGGAAAGCGTCGCCCCCAGCGTGCAAAGGGTGACCGGAATCGCGGTACGGGAAACGGTGCCGGACTGGGTTATGAAGCGGGTGCGCGAGTTGGTCATGGCCGATCTCACCCCTGAAGCGCTGCAGACCCGCATGCGCCGCGGCGACATCTACCCCATGGACCGGGTAGAGAAGGCGCTGTCAAATTTTTTTCGTCCGGGAAATTTGATTGCTCTTCGCGAACTGGCCTTGCAGGAGGTAACTCAGGAAGTTGATCGCAGCCTGGAGAACTATCTCGATAAAGAAGGTGGCGAGCGCAACCAGGGCATACGGGAAAAATTCGCGGTGGCGATCAGTTCCAATCCCGCGGCGCAACAGCTTATTGCCCGGGCTGCCCGCATGGCCAAACGCCTCGATGGCGAATTGTATGTAGTCTATGTCGACATCGGGGTGGACGATAACGAACCGAACCAGCGGTCTCTCGCATCGAACGTTCGCTTCGCCGAGGCGGTGGGCGCTCACGTAGTGAAATTAAAGTCCAACACAGTAGCCAAAGCCGTGGCCGAGTTTGTGAGAGAAAAACACATCACCCAAGTGGTCTTCGGACACTCCGCGGTAAAAGGCTGGAAAAGATATTTGTACCTCAACGCCATCCATAAATTTCTCAGGGACGCTCCCCCGGTCGATGTGCACATCGTTACCCAATCTTCGTAAATTGCATGCAGAAGAAACGCATACTGGTGGTCGACGATGAACCGCAGATCACGCGGGTCCTGCGCACCGCTCTCACCGGCAGCGGCTACGAGGTCCGCACCGCCGATGACGGCCACAGCGGCCTGCGCTCGGCACGCGAGTGGCAACCGGACCTGGTAATTACCGACGTCTCCATGCCCAACATGTCCGGCATAGAACTGTGCCGCGAACTGCGGTCGGAGTCGACCTTGCCGATCATCGTGTTGTCTGTCAAAGGCGAGGAAAAGACCAAAGTGGAAGCCCTCGACGCCGGCGCCGACGACTACGTTACCAAGCCCGTCGGCATGGACGAACTTCTGGCGCGAGTACGCAGAAACCTGGCCCGCACCCAACCCACCGAAGACTTGGCCAGGCGCACCATCTCGATCGGTGACTTCAAAATTGATTCCGATGCCTTCCGCGTGTCCGTCAACGGTAACGACGTCCGGCTGACGCCAAAAGAATTCGAACTTCTGCTCTACCTGGCCAGACATGCCGGCCGCGTGGTAACACATCGCACCCTGCTGCTTGCCATCTGGGGACCCAACAGCCTGGAGCAGCCTGAACATCTGCGAGTCCTTGTCGGACAGCTGCGTAAGAAAATCGACGCAGGAGATCCCCCGCACTACATCATCACCGAGCCCTGGGTCGGTTATCGCTTCGAGCCTGCCGGCGAAGCCTGATTCTCTAAATTGTCCGATCCCCACTCTTGAATTCCTGCGACCTCAACTAAAAACGGCTGCAACTCACTCATCTCCGCCCGCCGCGACTACCTTTACAACTTCTTTATGCACTTCTTATACAAAAATTACGCTTGAATCCATCTAATGATGTTGAGAGTCCGAAATTGCTGCACGGGGAGAAAGTTGCGAGTCACGAGGGAGGCACAAACATGCAGGACATGATTTTTGTAGCTCTGACAATCTTTTTCTTTCTGCTCTCAATCGCCTATGTGAAGTTCTGCGATCACATTCGCTGAGGTGAAATTCCATGAATGCTGAATCGATCATCATGCTTATGGTTTGCGCTGGACTCATGGTCTATCTGCTGTACGCGCTTCTGCGACCGGAAAGGTTCTAGTTGCGAGGAGCCAAAAACAAATGACTGCAAATGGCTGGCTACAGATTGTTGTATTCCTCGGCGTGATACTGGCGATCACCAAGCCAATCGGCTTATTCCTGGCGCGTGTGTTCAACCGGGAGCGCACATTTCTCGATCCCGTACTCCGGCCGATCGAGCGCCTGCTATACCGCATCACCCTGGTGGACGAACAACACGAGATGCGCTGGACGGAATATGCCGTCGCCATGTTGTTGTTCAGCGGCGTCTCCATGCTGGCGCTGTACCTGATTCTGCGGCTGCAGCACTTCTTGCCCTGGAACCCCCAGAAACTGGCGGCGGTGGTTCCCGATCTTGCCTTCAACACCGCCGCATCCTTCGCTACCAACACCAACTGGCAGAACTACGGCGGCGAAGCTGTCATGAGCTATTTCACCCAGATGATAGGACTGGCCTATCACAATTTCACCTCAGCCGCAGTTGGAATATCGCTGGCGATTGCGTTCATTCGCGGCATCTCGCGGCGGGAGAAAGAAACAATCGGCAACTTCTGGGTCGACCTGACCCGGACCACCCTCTGGGTACTGCTGCCGGCATGCATCGTCTACGCCTTGCTGCTGGTCTCCCAAGGAGTAGTGCAAAACCTCAAACCATATGACACCGTGAAGCTCATCGAGCCTCAGCAAGTGCAAAGAGTAGTCGATGGCAAATCCGTCACCGGCCCCGACGGCAAGCCGGTGATGGATACCGTAACCGATCAGGTAATCGCTCAAGGCCCGGTGGCATCGCAGGAAGCGATCAAGATGTTGGGCACCAACGGCGGCGGCTTCTTCAACGCCAACAGCGCGCATCCCTTTGAGAATCCCACACCGCTCAGCAATTACCTGCAGATGATTTCCATCTTCGCGATTCCCGCCGGCCTGACCTACACCCTGGGCCGGATGACCGGATCGCAGCGCCACGGATGGGCTGTCTGGGCTGCCATGGCCATGCTGTTCGTCGTCGGCATC
Source organism: Terriglobia bacterium (assembly GCA_963733545.1). Taxonomy (GTDB): domain Bacteria; phylum Acidobacteriota; class Terriglobia; order Terriglobales; family Acidobacteriaceae; genus JAIQFF01. The sequence continues at coordinate 190,109 of CAVTDQ010000005.1, read as the reverse complement.
AGCACCGCTTACTGGGCGGAAGCCAGAGGTAACCCGCTGCTTCGAGGAGCAGACCAGCAGGTCAGCGCGATGCAGCCCGGCGGAAACATGGAAGGCAAAGAAGTCCGCTTCGGTATTGCCGGCTCTGCGCTTTTTGCCACCGTAACCACCGACGCCAGCTGCGGCGCCATCAACAGTTGGCACGATTCCTACACTCCCATGGGCGGAATGGTTCCGCTGGCCAACATCATGCTCAGCGAGACCGTATTCGGCGGAGTAGGTGCGGGTCTCTATGGAATTCTTATTTACGTAGTGCTCGCGGTGTTCATCGCCGGGCTGATGGTGGGCCGCACTCCCGAATATTTAGGCAAGAAGATTGAAGCTTACGACGTGAAGATGGCCATGCTGGTCACGCTTGTCTTCCCTCTCGTCATTCTGATCCTGACCGGAATTTCATCGGTTAAAGGATTTGGTACTTCCAGCATCAGCAATGCCGGCCCCCACGGCCTCACCCAGATTCTTTACGCCTTCACCTCCATGGCCGGCAACAACGGCTCCGCCTTCGGCGGGCTGAGCGGCAACACCCTCTGGTACAACAGCGCCGGCGCCATGACCATGCTGATCGGCCGTTTCTTCATGATCCTTCCCATGCTGGCCATTGCCGGAAATCTGGCAAAGAAAAAATATGTGCCGCCATCGTTGGGAACATTTCCGGTCACAACGCCTCTGTTCAGCGTTCTGCTGGTGGGCGTGATTGTGATTGTGGGTGCGTTGACGTTCTTTCCCGCACTGAGCCTTGGACCTGTGCTTGAGCACTTGTTGATGAACGCGGGAAAAACGTTCTAAGGAATATAGACAGCTATGGCCGAAAAAAAGAGTAGAGCGCTTTGGGATTTGAAGATCGTGAGACCCGCAATCTGGGATTCGTTGCTCAAGTTGCATCCGCGAAAGATGATGGGCAACCCCGTCATGTTTGTTGTCGAAGTCGGCAGCGTCCTGACCACCATCCTGCTGTTGCGTGATGCGCTTCGCCATCAGGGGCAGTTTGCTTTCAATCTGCAGATCACACTCTGGCTCTGGTTCACGGTTTTGTTCGCCAATTTCGCCGAAGCCATGGCCGAAGGCCGGGGAAAAGCCCAGGCCGAGTCTTTGCGCAAGGCACGTTCCGAAACCGTGGCGAACCGGGTTCTGCAGGATGGTCAAATCGAAAAGATCCCCAGCTCAAAACTGCGTTCCGGCGATCTGGTCTCCGTAGCCGCCGGTGAATTTATCCCCGGCGATGGCGAGATCGTGGAAGGCGTCGCCTCGGTCGATGAATCGGCGATCACCGGTGAATCGGCTCCCGTCATTCGCGAGGCCGGCGGAGACCGCTCGGCGGTTACCGGGGGCACCCGGGTGTTGTCCGACTACATCAAGATAAAAATCACCTCCAATCCCGGCGAAACTTTTCTCGATCGCATGATCGCGCTGGTCGAAGGCGCAGAGCGGCAGAAGACGCCTAACGAAATTGCGCTCAACATCCTGCTGGCCGGTTTGACCATTGTCTTTCTGCTCGCGGTGGTCACTCTGCAGCCCTTCGCCATTTATTCCGGAGCCCCGCAAACCGTATTCGTTCTGGTCTCGCTGCTGGTTTGCCTGATTCCCACTACCATCGGCGGACTGCTGTCCGCCATCGGCATCGCCGGAATGGATCGCCTGGTGCAACACAACGTGCTGGCCATGTCGGGTCGCGCCGTCGAGGCTGCTGGAGATGTAAACACTCTGCTGCTGGATAAAACCGGCACCATCACTTTGGGAAATCGGCAGGCCGCCGAGTTCGTCTGCGCTCCCGGAGTGACCGAGGCGCAACTTGCGGATGCCGCCCAGCTTTCATCGCTCCCGGATGAAACTCCCGAAGGCCGATCCATAGTAGTTCTGGCCAAAGAAAGATATGGACTACGCGGACGCGATCTGGCTTCCCACGAAGCTCATTTCGTGCCCTTCACTGCGCAGACCCGCATGTCGGGCGTCAATCTCGACGGCCGCGAAATTCGCAAGGGCGCCTCCGACGCAATTGCCCAGTACATCCACGCAGTCAGCGGCAACGGCCTTCCTAAAGAAGTGCAGGCGACGGTCGAGCAGATCGCCCGCTCCGGCGGCACGCCGCTGGTGGTTTCAGAAAACAAACGCGCCTTGGGCGTGATTTATTTGAAAGACATCGTGAAAGGCGGAATGCGCGAACGCTTCAGCCAGCTCCGCGCCATGGGCATTCGTACCGTCATGATCACTGGCGACAATCCGCTCACCGCGGCCGCCATCGCCCGCGAAGCCGGGGTTGACGACTTTCTCGCCCAGGCCACGCCCCGCGAAAAGATGGACCTGATCCGCCGCGAACAGGCTGAGGGAAAACTGGTAGCCATGACCGGCGATGGCACCAACGATGCTCCCGCGCTGGCCCAGGCCGATGTCGGGGTTGCCATGAACACCGGCACCCAGGCCGCAAAAGAAGCCGGGAACATGGTTGATCTGGATTCAAATCCCACCAAGCTCATCGAGATCGTTGAAATCGGCAAGCAGTTGCTGATGACCCGGGGCGCGCTCACCACATTTTCCATTGCCAACGACGTGGCCAAGTATTTCGCCATCATTCCGGCAATGTTTGCCGGCACATTCCCGGTTCTGAACGCGCTCAACATCATGCACCTCAAAACTCCGGGATCGGCAATATTGTCGGCGGTCATTTTCAACGCCCTGATCATTGTGGCGCTGATTCCGCTGGCGCTTCGCGGCGTAAAGTATCGCGCCATGGGTGCGGCCGCTCTCCTGCGCAACAACCTTCTGGTCTACGGCTTGGGCGGGATCATCGTGCCCTTCATCGGCATCAAGCTGATTGACCTGCTCATCACCAGCATTGGCATGGCTTGAAAGAAATCTTATGAAAAAGAATTTGTTGATTTCCGTACTGATGACCGTCGCCACCACCGTCCTTCTGGGCCTGGTTTATCCCCTGGTAGTCACGGCGCTGGCGCAGCTTCTATTCCGGGACAAGGCTAATGGACAATTAATCCAGCGTAACGGCACGGTTATCGCCTCGCGCATCATCGCCCAACCTTTTGCCGGGCCCGGCTATTTCCATCCCCGGCCTTCAGCTGCGGGAAACGGCTACGATGCCGCAAACTCCGGAGGCACAAACCTGGGCCCGACCAATCAAAAGCTTATCGATCGTGTGAACGCGGACGTCGCCGCCGCCCAGGCGGAAAACCCCGGCAAGCCGGTGCCGGTTGATCTGGTGACAACCTCCGCCTCCGGCCTCGACCCTGATATCACACCCGCGTCTGCCGATTTTCAGGTCCCCAGAGTCGCGAAAGCCCGTGGTATGAGCGAACCGGCGCTGCGAGCCCTTATCGCCACTCACATCCAGGCCAGACAATGGGGATTTCTGGGCGAGCCCAGGGTCAACGTCCTCGAACTGAACCTGAGCCTTGATTCTGCAAACCGGTAGTGTTCAGATCACGGCGTTGGTGGAAAAAGGTTGGTTGGAAAGGTTCGTGGGGAAAGGTTGGGGGGGAAAAGAAAGCTCGGCGAGCTGACAGTTCGATTTGCGGATTCTAGTAGTGGGGCGCTCGCTCTTCGGAAGCGTGGTTTAGTGAACCGAACCGCCTATTTCCCGCCGAATGACTTCTCCTTTTCGAACAACATCTTGAAATCTTCAATCGAGGTGAGAATGACCACGATAGAGGAGCCCGCGACGCCAGCCACGAACATCACTTCGACAATGCGAATCAGCAAAATGACCAGTGCGCTTAGCAATTATCCCTCTTTCCCTTCACTTCGCACTTTCTCGATTTTCTTAGCGTCCTTTGCGGAACCTCTTGGCGCACTTTGCGGTAATGCAGCTAGCTTTCGCTGAAATCTAAACCGCAAAGAACAATACGAGCCAGTAAGAAAGCTTTGGTCGGGGCGATAGGATTTGAACCTACGACCCCCTGCGCCCAAGGCAGGTGCGCTACCAGGCTGCGCTACGCCCCGACTGTCAATCACTTACGCTGGATTTGACCTGACTGAAAGTCTAAGGCAGCTACGCTGCTTACGCAAGGTGACCACCCCCCTGCCTAAGTCATGATTTTTCGGATCGACCGATCACAAGTCCGAAATCGAATCCTTCGTGGTATTTCATGGTTGAGGAGTGCGTGAAAACTGCTGAATGCAGATTTGATCAAGCCGCACGGGCAACCGACTCCGCCCTTTGAACCACGTTTCTGGCCATCCGGGCGAGCCGCGTTCCCGCGCTCGGCGTATAATTTCCACTGGATCATGCAGACCCCGCGTTATGCCCTGGTGGCCTACGTAAAAAATCCGGTCGGGGAATTCGTCGAACGCCTCCGCCGCCAGCTCCACCCCGAACTTCCCCACATGGCTGCCCACCTGACCGTGCTTCCGCCGCGCCCGCTGCGCGGGAGTGAACAATCGGCCCGCGAAATTCTGGAAGACGTCTGCAGCCGGTTCGCGTCTTTTACCGTCACCTTGGGCGATGTCGATACCTTCTGCCCTCGCACTCCAACCGTTTTCATTCGTGTGGCGGGAGAGTCGTATCGCATGCGCGAGCTTCACGACCAGCTCAACACCAAAACCCTGGCTTTTCAGGAAGAATGGCCCTATATGCCACACCTGACCATCGTGAAGATGAGCCTCGAATCCCAGGCTCAGGATGCCTACCGCGTAGCCCACGAGCGCTGGGCCCACTTTGACGGCAACCGCGACATCCAGGTCAGCGAGCTCACTTTCGTCCGCGAGGACAAACAGAACTCCTGGGTAGATCTCGCCGGGGTCCCGCTGGGCACTCAATTGGTCTCGTAGCCAGAAAATTGCAGGCGCGAAAATGTAGACGCGAGCGCCCCGCTCGTGCGGCAGCGCCCCAGACCGGCCCGCTGGCGCCAGTCTGTTGCCACCATCGTATTTTTGACGTCGTCCTGAGCGGCCGCAAGGCCGTGAAGGATCCAGCGCGGACCGCCTATTGATTGTCATCCTCAGCGCAGCGAAGGACCTATGCAATTCCGCGCTAATGCTCTGCTCCCGGATAACAACCAAAGATTGAGTCGCTGTGAGTGCACAGGTCCTTCATTGGATTCCTCAGTATTACAAGTCGCTAACCAGGCCAAAGCCCGCCGCCCGCCGTCCGAGGTACATGGCCTTCCCGTTGTTGCCAAGCTTGCCTTCAGGGCGTACATAAGACATTGGGATGCTGCGCAAAGCCGCTTCCCGCGCCGGTTACGAGACGTTACCTCCAGGAGACCTATGCAGACAGGAGTTTATGGGGCAGGTTACCTTGGCACTGTCGTTTCAGCCTGTCTTGCCGACTTCGGCACTCCGGTTACCTGCTGCCACCCTGACAGCTCTCGCATGGTCGAGATGGCGCAGGGCAATGTGCCTTTCTTCGAAAAGAACCTGACAGAAGTAATCAGGCGTAACGTACGTTCCGGGCGGCTGGCTTACTCCACCGACATGGAGTCTTTTGCCCGCAAGGCGCAGGTAATTTTTCTCGCGGAAGATACGCCGCAACATCTGGCCGACCTCGCGGTCCGCATCGCGCGGCTTGCCCCCAAGCCTCCTATTCTTACCATCATGACGCCGGTTTCAGTCGGAACCGCCAGCAGCGTGGAAAAGCGTTTGAAGGACGCGGGCCTGAAGGCAACAATCGTTTCGCAACCGGTATTCCTTACTCCCGGCTGCGCCGTGGAAGACTTCAACTGGCCCGACCGCATCATCCTGGGTACGGCGGCGAACGATGCGGTGCTGGCGCTCAAACAAATCCTGCACCCGCTGGTGATGCGCGGCGTTCCCGTCATTGTCACCAATCACGAAACCGCGGAACTGGTGCGAGAATCGGCAACTGCATTTGTTGCCACCAAGATTTCGTTTATCAACGAACTGTCGAGCCTGTGCGAGAAAGTCAACGCCGATGCCGTCAGCCTGGCGATGGCTCTGGGGCTCGACAAAAAGATCGCGCCTAGATGCCTGCAGCCCGGCGCTGGCATGGGCGGAATTTTCGCCGAATCCGACATGGAATCGCTGGCCGAGCTGGCCCGTGCCCAGGGCGTTTCCCTCAAAGTCCTGAGCGCGGCGCGAGAGGTAAATCTAAGTCTCGCCGATCGTATCGTTGACAAGATTTCGAGTGTGGTGAAGTCGGTTCAGAACAAAGACGTCGGAATTCTCGGCCTGGCATTTAAGCCCAACACAAATTCGGTCGCGGGCTCTTCGTCCCTGCGTCTGGCCCAGAATCTTGTCGCTCGGGGCGCTCGGGTTCGAGCCTACGATCCGGTCGCCATCCCCGAGGCGCGCATGGAACTGAATGGTACCGTCCATTATTGCGAAACCCCTTATGCCGCCTGCGAAGGTATGGACGCGCTGGTCGTAGGAACCGGCTGGCCGGAGTTTCGCGGCCTTGATTTCGACCGCATCAAGCACTTGCTCAAGCGGCCCTTGATCGTCGACACCAAAAACCTTCTGGACTCCGTCCGCCTCCGCGCCATGGGATTCGAATACCTCGGTGTAGGCCGACACTAGACACGCCTGACTTCGTCATCGCTCAACGTTTCTCCGCCCCTCTGACATCCCCCACCCCAGTTGCTATAATCGCTTAACCAACGGTGGGAGTAGCTCAATTGGTAGAGCACCGGACTGTGGCTCCGGACGTTGCGGGTTCAATCCCCGTCTCCCACCCCAAACTGCTTCAGCCTGCAGCGCCCCGGAAAACCCAGAGCAGGAGTTTCATCGTCGTCGGTCCCAGCCAGTTTTGCCGAATGGCCGCCGGGAATTCCATGCCGACCGTGGAGCAAGCAAACAAATTGCATGCTCGAGCGATTCATATTTTTTTGCGGCGCATCTCCGGGCGAAGGTTGTTAGACTACGTCGCGGTTAAACCACGTCGCGAGTTTTCGCTGGACCGGTCACAGGAGCGCGAATGAATTCCAGGTTTCCCCTGCTGGCGGAGTTGATTGCCGAGTTCCTTGGAACCTTCGTACTGATCCTGCTGGGGACTGGCGTGGTTGCAATGGTCGTACTGTTTCCTTCACAGACGCCGGGAGAACTGGTTCATGGCGGCTATACCAACATCACCCTGGGATGGGGACTGGCGGTGACCATGGGGATTTATGTGGCCGGGAAAATTTCCGGAGCGCACCTGAATCCTGCGGTGACCCTGGCACTGGCGGTGTTCCGAGGTTTCCCCTGGCGCAAAGTTTTGCCCTACTCTATGGCGCAGGTTGCCGGAGCGTTCCTCGGCGCGGCACTCGTTTACCTCAACTACCTGCCTGCCTTTCGGCATTTGGATCCTCATCTCGAGAAGACTGCCGGCATATTTACCACCTTCCCCGCGTTTCCCAACCTGCCGCAAGCCGGATTTCTGGATCAATTGATCGGCACGGCTTTACTGCTGCTGCTTATTTTCGCCATCACCGATGAATTCAACATCCCTCCCGGATCCAACCTGGCGCCACTGATGGTCGGCCTGGTGGTGGTGGCGATCGGTATGAGTTTCGGGGCGATGCACGGATATGCCATCAATCCGGCACGGGATTTCGGGCCGCGGTTGTTCACCGTCCTGGCCGGCTTTCATAACAATGGCATCACCGACGGCAGCCGGGTATGGTGGGTGCCGGTCGTGGCGCCGCTGGCGGGAGGATTGTTAGGCGCCGCCGCATATGATTTGGGCATACGGCGCTTCCTCCGCAGGGCCTTCGAGGGAAAGGCGAGTTGAACTTCAAGCACTCGATGAGCCTTACTTTATGAAGCAGGGCCGCTAAGTTGCACTAAGCACAGGCTTCGCGGTCAAAAACCCTCCCTTCCCAACCGGCATCTAAGGCACGGAGATCAGTACTCTTGTCGAACGCCGATTTAACCTCAATTCTGTGCATGCTTTTGCTGCTGGTGGGTCTGGCCCAGCTGTTGGGGTATCTGTTCGTCAAAATCCGGCAGCCGAAGGTGGTGGGTGAAATTCTTGCCGGTATCGTGCTCGGTCCCGCGCTGCTGGGGCGCATTCCTTTCGTCTCCGGCCTGATCGAGGCCGCCCAGCGTCAGGGAAACATCATCAATTTCGTGTACTGGCTGGGCCTGCTGCTTCTGATGTTTCTTTCGGGCGCGGAGACCCGCCAGCTGTTCAGCCGGGAAGAGCGCCGCGAAGTGGGATGGCTGGCGATCGTGGGCACGGGCGTGCCTTTCATTCTGGCGGTGATTTTGGGACCGTGGCTGATCCGGCCCGCGCTGGCAGGTCCGAATGGCAACCGTATCTCTTTAATCATTGTGCTTGCGGTCGGGGTCGCGGTCACGTCGGTGCCGGTGGTTTCGAAGATTTTTGCCGATCTCAAAATCCTTCACACACGCTTTGCCCGGCTGGTGCTGGGGGTGGCGGTGCTCGAAGATATCGTTTTGTGGATGGCCCTGGCAGTGGCGACCGCGCTGGCTGAAAGAACCGCTTTTGATGCCCGCCACATGGCCTACCACTTGATCATAACGGTCGCATTTTTCGGGTTGGGGTTGACCATCGTTCCCCGGATTGTGAAGCGAATCAATAAATCCAGATTCAATGTGATCGCCATCCACTCGCCCATCGCCTATGCGATCGCAGTCCTGCTGGGATATTGCGTGGTCGCCGGAGCGCTCAACGTCAGCCTGGTCTTCGCTGCATTCCTTGCCGGATTTGCCGTGGTCCACAAGAAACGCAAATTATTCGCCGAGGCGCTCGACAACATCGGGAAAGTTTCATTCGCCTTCTTTATTCCTGTTTACTTTGCGATCGTGGGTCTCAAACTCGACCTGGTTCGAGGCTGGTCGCTGGCGATGCTGACGGCGTTTCTGGTGGGAAGCTGCGTGGTCAAGATTCTGACGGTATCTGCGGCGGGACGTTTCGCGGGCTTTCGCGGCCTTGATCTGGTGAATCTCGCGATCACCACCAATGCCCGTGGCGGGCCCGGCATCGTGCTGGCCAGCGTTGCCTTTGACGCCGGAATTATCAGCCCGAAGTTTTATACGACGCTGGTGGTGTCCGCCGTTCTTACCTCCCAGGCAGCGGGCGCGTGGCTGGACTACGTGCTCCGCAAAGAGTGGCCGCTGCTGAAACCGATGGCAAACGAACAGCCGGCCATCGCTGGACCGGAGATCGTCGCCAGCGAAAAAAGCGGATTCATTTCGTAAATCATCAAGTTCAACTGCAAAAATCGTCTAGCCGATTTGAATACCCGCCACCTTCCTGGACAGCACCAACCTTAACTAATTTGAACGCAGGCAATGCCGATAGACTGTTCAAAGCTCCTGCGCGACGAGGTGATCGATGACGAATATTCCATCCCGCGATGAGACCGCTCATCCCGCCAGCTTGAATGTCGAAGCTATTGCAAAGATGGAGCACGAGGCGCTGCACCGTCGCACGGCCGCCGAACGTATCAGCGACGAAATCGCAAAATTTATCGGTAGCGTCGGATTCCTTCTGCTACAGGTATTGCTTGTGGTCACCTGGAGTGCGATCAATCTGAAAGTGATACCCGGGGTGAAACCTTTCGATCCGTTTCCCTTTGGCATTCTGGCGCTGGTGATCTCGTCGGAAAGTGTCTTACTCACTATTTTCGTTCTCATCAGCCAAAACCGCATGACCCGGCAGGCGGATAAACGATCGCATCTCGATCTGCAGGTAGGAATGCTTGCGGAACAGGAGCTGACCGCTGTGCTGCAGATGCAGCACAAGATTTGCCAGCACCTGGGTATCGCGGTTGAAATGGAAAAGCACGAGTTGGCCGGTTTCAGCGATGCCACCGATGTCAGCCAGCTGGCCAGCGAACTTGACGAACACCTGCCGGGAAATTAGCAGGATTAGAAAGCCGCCCGCCGCAAAAGAAAATGCCGCGGAATCGGGAGCCATCAAGGCTGCCGAATCTGCGGCATTGAATTCAGCACCTGAACTCTAAAATCCGGGCGCGAAGGTGTAACCCAGCGAGACACCAAATCGCGTGGCCCGGGGAGAGCTGAACTCCTGATTGTTTTTCACCAGGTAAAGATCAGCCTCGGGGCGGACAAAGAAGTGGCCGTGAAAGTAATAGCGCAGGCCCGCGCCGAAATGCCCCATGAAGTGATTGCTGCTGACGAAGTCGGTGCAACTGATGGCTCCGCAGGTGAATGTTCCCTCGTAGAATCGCAGGCTTTCCCATCCGATACCGGCTTCCAGTTCGCCAGCAGCGCGCTTGCCCAGCTTGGGGGCGTAGATGCCGTTAAAATCGTAAAAGAGGGGACGGTAGGGCTGGAATCCGGCGTAGAGATTTCGGCTGGCTCTCCAGGCCAACTCGCCGCTGACGCCGAACCGGTGCTTCAGAATTAAGTCGGCGCTGACCACCGGGTAGGCGCCGCCTGTCAGCGACACCGACTGGTGGTCGCCAGTGGCGCTCGAAGCTGACGGTGCGGTCAAGGTTCCGACGCCAAAAGCAGCGTCGAACTCCTGGGCGTGCACGGGTATTTGCATCAGGAATGGCAGAACCAGCGCGGCAAGCAGATAAAACTTTCTCAAAATGACCTCCAGAGGGATATTCACTTTAGATGCAATGAGCTGGCCGGAAGCGAGTGAAAAGTTTTGTCAACGCCGGCTGCTGGAGGCGGCAGTGTAGATTTCGAACTTCCATCCCGAAGGGTAATGGTTTGCATCTATAATGCGGCACCGGGAATCAAGATAACTTATTGCATTGGTTGCGCTCCGTCCGTGTTCCGTTATGGAATATTCCAAAGCTGTAAGTTGGTTACTCAACAAAAAAATTGCCGGTTCGATGGCCTTCGTTCTCGGCCTGCTCTGGTTGTGTCCGGCTGCCCCGGCGCAATTAAACTCCCAGGGCGGCGGAGGATATTCAGGGACAACTTCGGATTCAAGTCCGGCGCCCACCGTCCGGATCACCAGCCCTACCGATCAAAGCCCGTTTAGCGGCAGCGTGGCCCAGGGAAAAGTAAAGCCCGAGGCGGTCCCGCTTACTTTTGAAGATGCGATTGACCTGGCTCTCAAGAACAATCTGGGAGTATTGCTGCAGAGTTACAACACTATCTCCGCCCGCGGAGAAAAATGGAAAGAGCTCAGCGCGCTTCTACCCAATCTGAGAGGGAGTGTCAGCGCGAACGCGGCGGAACAAAACCTGGCGGCGGAAGGCCTGCGCTTTCCCGGATTCCCAACCATCGTTGGGCCATACGGATACCTTGACGCACGCCTCTACTACACCCAATCAATTTTCAATCTCAAGGCACTGAATCGTGTTCGCGGCGCCGCTGAAGACGAGCGCGCAGCGCAGCTGAGTTATAAAGATGCTCGCGACCTGGTGGTCCTGGCCACCGGCAATGCTTACCTGCAGGCTCTTTCCGGCGCGGCCCGGACGGAAACATCGGAGGCGCAGATGGAAACTGCGCAGGCGCTTTTCACGAAAGCCTCCGATCAGCAGAACGCAGGTCTTAGCCCGGCCATCGACACGCTGCGGGCGCAGGTTGAGTTCCAGAACCGGCGGCAGCAGCTGATCGTCGCGCGCAACGATTTCGCGAAACAAAAGTTGGCGCTGGTGCGCGCCATCGGGCTGCCCACCGGTCAGGAGATCGTCTTGACCGACACGGCGCCGTACGATCACCTGGCTACGGCTGGAATTGAAGCAAGCCTGCAGCGGGCATACTCTTCACGATCCGATTACCTGGCCGCGGTGCAGCAGGTTCGCGCCTCCGAGCATTATCGGAGAGGCGCGAGCGCGGAACGCTATCCCACCATCGATCTCGCGGGAGACTACGGCGATCTGGGGACCAACTTCGCCAATTCGCATGGCACTTTTACGGCTGCAGCGCGTTTGAACATTCCGATATTTCAAGGCGGGAAGATTCATTCCGATATCCTTGAAGCCGACGCTGCGCTCAAACAAAATCGCGCCCAACTGGACAACCTGCGAGGCCAGATTGAGTACGAAGTCCGCACCGCTTTGCTGGATATAGCGGCTGCCGAGGAGCAGGTGGAAGTGGCGCGCAGTTCAGTCGATCTCGCCGAGCAGACTCTCACTCAGGCGCGTGATCGATTCTCGGCCGGGGTCACCGACAACCTGGAGGTCGTCCAGGCACAGCAGACGGTGGCTTCAGCCCATGAGAGTTATATTTCCAGCCTTTATGCCCATAACCTGGCCAAGATTGAGTTGGTACGAGCCATGGGATACGCTGAACAGGGTGTAAAGCAATATTTGAAGACTAAGTGATATGGAAACCAGCACATCAGCACCCGTGCACGATACGCCTGTGGTAGAAACCCGCGAACATCCTCCCTTGCCGGCCTCGGAAAGAGACCTGCGCTGGAAGCACGCCTCGAGTAACCCGCGCTTCCGCGTGGCCTTGATTGTGGCGGCGATCGTGTTGGTGGTGGCCGGCTTTTTCCTGTGGCGCTACCTGGGCAGCTACGAGTCCACCGACGACGCGCAGATCGACGGCCACTTGAACGGCATCAGCACCCGGGTTTCCGGCCACGTGTTGAAGCTGCTGGTTAATGACAATCAATATGTGGAGGCCGGCACGCCGCTGGTCGAGATCGATCCCCGGGATTATCAAGTGGCGGTGGCCCGGGCCAGAGCCGCCTATCAGGATGCGTTGGCGACGGCTGAATCGATACAGGTTAACGTCCCGGTCACGTCGGTGAATACCAACAGCCAGTTGTCGTCATCCCAGGCGGAAGTGGAAAGCGGAAGGGCGGGAGTTTCGATGTCCCGGCAGCAACTGGAAGCCGCGCGAGCCGAACTGGAGCAAGCCATTGCCAACGACATCAAAGCGCAAAACGACGTCGGAAGATACAAGCAGTTAGTCGACAAACAGGAAATATCGCACCAACAGTATGACCAGGCGGTAGCCGCGGCCCGATCGAGCGCCGCCGGCGTCGCGGCAGCCCGGGCTTCCGCGGCGGCAGCGGAGCAGGGGGTGGCTCAAGCCCAAGCCAAGCGTGAGCAGGCCGAAGCGAATTTGCGCTCAGCCCAGACTGCGCCGCAACAAATATCCATTATCCGAGCGCGCGCACAGTCCGCCCAGGCCCAGGCCCAGCAAAAGAAAGCCGAACTCGATCAGGCCATGCTGAATCTGCAGTACACGCACCTGGTTGCGCCGGTCAACGGCATCGTGAGTAACCGCACGGTGGAAGTTGGACAGAACGTTTCCATCGGACAGGAATTGATGAAGATCATCAACCTGGACGACATCTGGGTGACGGCCAACTTCAAGGAAAGCCAGCTTCGAGGCATGCGGCCCGGGCAGGCAGCCACCATCAGCGTGGATGCGTACGGCAAGAAATATAACGGACACGTGGAGAGTGTCGCCGGCGCCAGCGGAGCTTTATTCAGTTTGCTTCCCCCGGAAAATGCCACCGGTAACTATGTAAAAGTGGTGCAGCGCATCCCGGTAAAAATCACCTTCGATCGGGGAGAGACCAAAGAACACATCCTGCGACCCGGTATGTCAGTCGAGCCCAAGGTGTGGGTCAGATGAACTGGCCGGGTAAGGTTCCTTCGAAGAGGCTGGTTCGATGAGTTCGGCCACACTGACCATGGACGGCTCTGCCATGCCGCGTCCGGCGGTCAATCCCTGGATCATCGCGATAACGGTCACGCTGGCCACCTTCATGGAGGTGCTTGATACCAGCATCGCCAACGTCGCCCTGCCCCACATTGCCGGCAGCCTTTCGGCGGGCACCGATGAGAGCACGTGGGTACTGACTTCTTATCTGGTTTCGAACGCCATCGTTCTGCCGCTGAGCGGCTGGATCTCTTCCATCATCGGGCGCAAACGTTTTTACATGACCTGCGTCGCCATCTTCACCGTAAGTTCTTTTCTATGCGGATTGGCGCCGAACCTGGGAATGCTGATTTTCTTTCGCATATTGCAAGGCGCCGGAGGAGGCGGCCTGCAGCCCAGCGAACAAGCAATTCTGGCTGACACGTTTGAGCCCGCCAAGCGCGGGATGGCCTTCGCCGTCTACGGTCTGGCGGTGGTGCTGGCTCCGGCCATCGGTCCTACATTGGGCGGCTGGATCACCGACAATTTCACCTGGCGCTGGATTTTTCTGCTGAATATTCCAGTGGGAATACTTTCTCTGATATTGACGCAGCGCCTCATCCAGGATCCGCCTCAAATGCAGCGCAAAAAACTTTCTGAAACCAAGATCGATTACATCGGCCTGGGCCTGGTGGCTCTGGGACTGGGTGCGCTGCAGGTTGTCCTCGACAAGGGACAGCGCGACGACTGGTTCGAATCGCACTTTATCGTAGTACTGTCGGTCATCGCAGCCTGCTCGCTGCTGTTTTTGATCTACTGGGAGTGGCGGCAGAAAGATCCGGTGATCGATCTGCACCTGTTCACCAACCGTACCTTCGCGGCTTCCAATCTCCTCATGTTCATGCTGGGCTTCGCCCTGCTCGGCAGTACCGTGCTGCTGCCGCTTTTCATGCAGACCATGCTGGGCTATACCGCGCAACAGGCAGGGTTCGCTCTGTTGCCGGGCGGTGTCTGTCTGATGCTGCTGATGCCGCTGGTGGGTTTTATGCTGGGCCGTTTCGATGCCCGCAAATTAATGATGGGCGGCCTCATCGTTCTCTCCTTTTCTCTGTTTCACATGACCAACCTCGATCTGCAGGTTGATTTCCGGACCATGGTGTTCGCCCGAATGATTCAGACCGCCGGTCTGGCATTTTTGTTCGTTCCGATCAATACCGCGGCCTATGCTTTTCTGCCCAAGGACAAGAACAACGCCGCCTCCGGGCTGATGAACCTGGCCCGCAATATCGGCGGCAGCGTGGGTATTTCGATTGTGACCACGATGCTGGACCGGCGGCAGCAATTTCATCTCAGTCGAATGGGAAGTCACCTTTCGGCCGGAAGTCCGCAAGTGCAATCCCTGCTGCAGGGCACGAGCCGCGGCTTCGAAGCCCGAGGATTTTCGCCGGCTGAAGCCATGCACAAGGCCTACGGACTATTGCAGGGCAGCGTATTCCGCCAGGCCAGCATGCTTGCCTACATTGACAACTTCTGGCTGTTGGGAGTAGCTATTCTAGTGATGGTGCCGTTGGTTTTCCTGATGAAGCGCCCGCCCACCGGCGGACCTGTGGCCGCTCACTAAGCGAGGACGCCTGTGTTTCGAGTCATCACGGTCGAACGGGAATTTGGCAGCGGCGCAGCCGAAATCGCCCGCGAAATTGCCACCCGGTTGGGCTGGAAGCTCTGGGACCAGGCCCTGACCGAAGAAATCGCCCGAGAAGCCAATGTGGACCGCTCCGCGGTCATGTATTGCGACGAAAGGCTGGACAGTAAGTTTCACCGCCTGGCCAAAACCTTCTGGCGCGGCAGCTACGAACGCAGCATCCCGACCAGGGGTGCAGAACCATTCGACGCCGACCGCTTCGTTTCCATCGGACAAGTAGTCATGAGCCGGGCAGCGGCGGCGGGAAAGTGCGTGATCGTGGGCCGGGGTGCGCCGTATTTTCTGCGTGAACTTCCAGACGCTTTCCACGTTTTTCTCTACGCTCCCCGTTCAGAAAAAATCCGCCGCTTGCGGAAAATCGGCCACAACGAAAAAGAAGCGGAAGAACTGGTAGATACCGTGGACCGCGACCGCATCGAATTCGTGAAGCATTACTTCGGCGCCGACTGGCCTACCCGCTGTCTCTACCACATGATGATCAACACTACGGTGGGGGATGAGAATGTCATTTCCATGATCCTCGACAGTATTCACCGGCTGGAAAGCCAGCCGGTGGCCAAGCCGGAATCCTGCCTGCCGCCCACCCCGATACGTTCGTAACTCCCTGGTAACATTGAATTGCACCATTTTTGTTGCACTTTAACATTGCTGAAATATCTTCGGACTAGTATTGCTAAAGAGAATAGCTCTGCGGAGATTTCAGCAATGGGATCGGCCCGGATTTCACAAAACGCTTTACCCCTCCAGGTCGCGGCGGTCTGCTACCGGCGGCGGGGCTCATCGGTTGAGTTTCTGCTGGTGAATACCAACGGTGGAAGTAAGTGGACGTTTCCCAAGGGCGATCCGGAAGCTTCGCTTTCCCATGGTCAGGCAGCGGAGCGTGAGGCCTGGGAAGAAGCCGGAGTTCGCGGCACTATCGACGCTCGCCATTTCTGTCTCTACATCCATTCCAAAGGCGTGTTCTGGAAGCCTACCGGGGTGCGGGAATACGTGATCAAGGCATTTCTCCTCGAGGTAGAGCGGCAGTCGGAGCCGCAAGAAGGAAGCAGAAACCCCACCTGGTTCAGTGCCGAGGAGACAAAAAAGATTTTGGCTAAAGGCCGCGAAGTGAAGTATGCGCGAGAACTGCAGGCGGTGGTCGATCGCGCACTGGAAAAGATCGGTACCGCCCACGCCGCCACGGCGCGATAGCGAAAGAAGCGCCGAAGTCTCCTTCCCGTTGTCATGCTGAGCTGAGTTCGGACGGTCACTCGCGACCGGGCGGACGAAGTCGAAGCACCCCTATATCCTTACGAACGCTGGCGATTTCCCATGCGCCGATAGTGCGGTTGTGCGGCAGGGGTCCTTCGACTCCGCAGGAAGCCCGCGCGCGGGCTTGCTGCTGCGCTCAGGATGACAAGTGGTTCGTCTGCGGTGTGACATTTCGCCAGCGATTGAAGGAATACTCCAGCTCTCCGCAGCCGGCAAGCGCTATGGCCATAAGCTCCTGTTCGAGGAAGTCGAAGCACCCCTATATCCTTACGAACGCTGGCGATTTCCCATGCGCCGATAGTGCGGTTGTGCGGTAGGGGTCCTTCGACTCCGCAGGAAGCCCGCGCGCGGGCTTGCTGCTGCGCTCAGGATGACAAGTGGTTCGTCTGCGGTAACGTGACATTTCGCCAGCGATTGGCGTCTCTTCTGTAAATCGGCTCTCTCATGAGACGATTGAAGGAATGCTCCAGCTCTCCGCAGCCGGCAAGCGCTATGGCCACAAGCTCCTGTTCGAGGGAGCGGACTGGATGATTACGCCTCGCGACCGGGTTGGACTGGTGGGAGCGAACGGCACCGGAAAATCCACGCTGTTGAAGATTCTCGCCGGAACCGAAAGCCTGGATTATGGCTCGGTCAGCCGGGCCAAGGGCATCAGCGCCGGTTACCTGCCGCAGGACGGGCTGGCCCTCTCTGGTCGCACCGTTTTCGCAGAATGCATGTCGGTGTTCGCGCACCTGCGAAAAATGGAGCAGGAGATGGAAGAGCTGACCGGACGCATGTCAGAACTCGACCATTCCTCGCCGGAATATGCGCAGGTCGCGGAACGCTACCAGCGTATCGAGCATGAATTCACAACTCGCGACGGATACGCCATCGAGGCGCAAGTCGGAACAGTTCTGTCGGGGTTGGGTTTTCGAAAAGAAGATTGGACCCGGCAGACCGAGGAATTTTCTGGCGGCTGGCAGATGCGTATTGCGCTGGTCAAGTTGTTGCTGCAGCAGCCCAACATTCTGCTGCTGGATGAACCGACCAACCACCTTGATCTCGAAGCGCGTAACTGGCTGGAAGAGTATCTGAGCAACTATCCTTACGCGTTTGTGCTGATTTCGCACGACCGCTATTTTCTCGATGTCACCATCACCAAAATTGTCGAAATATGGAACAAGCGGATTCATCTTTACCACGGGAACTACGCGAAATATTTGAATGCTAAGACGGAACGCCTGGAGCAGCTTGAGGCAGCCTATCGCAACCAGCGCGAACGCATCGAGCAACTCGAAGTGTTTATCAACCGCTTTCGCTACCAGGCCACCAAAGCCAAACAGGTGCAGAGCCGGATCAAGGAACTGGAAAAGATCGAGCGCATCGAATTGCCGGAGGAAGAAAAGACCATTCACTTCTCCTTTCCGCAGCCCAAGCCGGCGGGGCGGATCGTCGCCGAGTTCGTGGGGGTGGCCAAGGCGTATGGGGTGAAGGAAGTGTTTCGCGACGTCAACTTCCTGATCGAACGGGGCGACCGCATCGCTTTGGTGGGCGTGAACGGCGCGGGAAAATCCACGCTGATCAAGTTGCTGGCCCAGACCGAAGCGCTGACCCAGGGCGAATACCGGCTGGGACACAATGTCGATCCGGATTATTTCGCGCAGGACCAGTACAAAGAGCTCAATCCGGACGCTCGCATCCTGGACGATCTTGGCGAGATTTCTGCACGGTCCACGCAGACTGAGTTGCGCAGCCTTCTTGGTTGTTTTCTGTTCTCAGCGGACGACGTATTCAAACGTATCGGAGTTCTCTCCGGCGGCGAACGCAACCGTTATGCTCTGCTGCGAATGTTGCTGCACCCGGCCAACTTCCTGCTGCTGGACGAGCCTACGAACCATCTCGACATGCGCGCCAAAGACGTCCTGTTAAAAGCGTTAACCGATTACAACGGTACCGTGGTCTTCGTTTCGCACGATCGCTATTTCATCGACAAACTGGCGACCCGGGTCCTCGAAGTCGGAGATGGACGAGTCGAGGTTTATCCGGGAAATTATGAGGACTATCGCTGGCGAAAAGAGGGTGGCGCGGCGGCGCTGCAGAAGGCGGTGACGTCGCCGGCAAATTCCCATCCCATGAATGGGAATTCCAGCGGACAACCGGCAAAGACCGATGACTCCGCGGCCAAACGCCTTAATCCCATCAAACGCAAGCAAATGGAAGATCGCGTTCACCAACTCGAAGCCGAGATCAATCGCCTGGAAGATGCGATCGCGGAGTACGAAGCCGCCTTGCAGACCTTCGTCAGCGCCGAGGAAACCCAACGGGTTACACAGGAGTTGGGAGTCAGCAAGGCCAAATTGCAAGAGCGGCTGGCGGAGTGGGAAGAGTTGGGCCAAACGCTGCAGATGTAGGCGCGAGCGCCGCGCTCGTGCTCGAGCATGGAACGCTGCCGCACGTGCGGGACGCTCGCGCCTGCATTTCCTGGCTGACAGTACATGCCCGCTTTCCGTTCTTCCGTAACCTGCTGTAATCCTCGCCGCCATGCGATATTCAGCTTGGCCAATCGGCCATAGAGATCAGCAGTTCGCCGCATGCGGTAACGCCGCTGGTGCGCGCCGCGCGGAATACCTAAGGAGCGCCGCAACCGATGCTGCAGCCATCAGATTCACAAAAATCGCAATTACCCTCTAACCCGAACTTCAGCCCAAGCAAATCCGTCAGCGTGCCCGTGGAACAAGCCACGATTGGACGCTCTGTGGTCATCAAGGGTGAAGTCAGCGGAAACGAATCGCTCTATATCGACGGGCGAATTGAGGGCAACGTCAATTTTGCCGAGCACCGGGTCACCATCGGACGCAACGGCAGCGTCGCTGCCAACATCAGCGCCCGCGAAGTTGTGATCCTGGGCAAGGTGCAGGGCAACATTCAGTGCTCTGACCGGCTGGACATTCGCAGCGAAGGTGCGCTGACCGGAGATGTGGTCACCCAGCGAATCAGCGTTGAGGATGGCGCAATTCTGAAAGGCAGCGTGCAGGTGCGCGCGGTCGATCACAAGCAGGACAAGTCTCAACCTCAGGCACAGAAGCAGCAGGCACAAGCGGAACCGAAACCTGCTGTCACCGAGCAGCCGAAAGCGGCCGCTGCGGTCGCCGGCGCCTAAGAAGTTTCCAGAAGCTCGAACGGGGGCGCGCTTTCAGTGCGAGCCCCCGTCGTTTTTTAAACGCTTCAGAGTCTTCGGTTTCAGTCGCCCGTCTTTGAATCTTCCTTGCTTAAGTTCAGCGCCGCCGAGTTCATGCAGTAGCGCAGCCCGGTCGGCGCCGGGCCGTCTTCAAAAACGTGACCGAGGTGAGCGTCGCATCGGGCGCACCGGGTTTCGGTGCGAACCATGCCATAAGTTTTGTCGGTGTGGTTCACGACCGCGGTCTCGTCCACTGGCTTATAGAAGCTGGGCCAGCCGGTGCCTGACTCAAATTTGGTATCCGAGCTGAAGAGCGGTTGTCCGCAACAGACGCAGTTGTAGGTGCCGGCATCTTTAGTTTTCCAATATTGGCCGCTGAACGCCGGCTCGGTGCCCGCCTTGCGCGTCACGTGATATTGTTCGGGCGTCAGCTGCTTTTGCCACTCGGCATCGGGCTTCTCGATTTTCTTCCCGGACTTTTCGGTCACTACATTTTTTTCTGTCATTGCATTCTCCAAATTCTGCTGGTTGTTGAGTTCTTCAAATTAAAACGCATTCGTACCACCGTGTCATCCTAAGCGCAGCCAGTTCATTCGCTGCGAATGAGTTCGCGGAGTCGAAGGAGCCCTGTAATCCACACTGCCTCGTGTGTTCTGGATTGCGATCTCCGCGCCGGTTCCGCTCATAGGGGTCCTTCGACTGCGCGGCTGTTTCGCTTCGCGAAACAGCCACTCCGCTCAGGATGACACTTCTACTCAGGGTGACTACTCAAATCTCGATGATCATGTCCTGGAGGCGCGTGGGATATGTGTTTAATACCTCGCCCTTGTCTTTGCGCACTACCACCGTATCTGAGTGCCGAAACCCGCCCCAATCGGGATCGTAGACTCCGGGCTCGCAGCTGAAAACCATGCCCGGTTGCAAGACGGTTTTGTCGCCTTCGGCGATCCAGGGTGATTCGTGGCCTTCGAGGCCGATGCCATGTCCGGTACGATGCTTGAGAAATTTCTCGAAGCCTGCCTGGCGAATCATGTCCAGGGACTTTTTGTCTACCTCTTCGGCTACGGCGCCTTGCTTCAGATTCTCGACGCCGACATCATGCGCTGCCAGCATGGCGTCAAACAGTCGCTTGGCGTAATCGGTCGGCTTGCCAACACAGAATGAGCGTTCGCATTCGACGTTGTAGCCTCCCAGCTGGGCGCCAAAACTCAGGATCAACGCGTCTCCGGTCTTCAGCCGGTCCTTGCTCGGCACTGCGTGCGGAAATGCCGAACGTTTGCCGAAGGGTACCAGTCCGCCAAACGGTGGGTCGATACCCACGCCGACGACATCGTTCAGCTCTTTCGACATCCGGTCGGCCACAGCGTCGGCCGAGACTTTCAGGATTTCGTCTTCGGTAACATTGCCCTTCTGTTGCACGAACTCGCGGCCCGCCTGCACCTTGAAGTCGGCATAGGTCATGGCCCGGCGCATGATGCGGACTTCGTCTTCGTCTTTAATCAGCCGCAGATCGTCGACAATATCCCCGGCAACGATTACTTTCGCGTTCGGAGCGCCTAGACTTATTTGATGCATTCGGCTGGGTTTCGGCTCCTCCACACCGATGGTGGCCCGGTCGAAACCGCGCCTGGCGACGCGCTCGAAAATCCACCGCACCCGGTTGACCGGACCGGGAAAATCAAAATAGGATTCGTAATCTTTTACCCACCAGGTTTTGACCTGATCCACTTCCAGCCCAGGCACAAACATAACCGGCTCGCCCGACTCCGGGATCAAAACAGCCAGAGGCCGCTCGGTCGAGAGGTGGAAATACCCGACGGTATAGATGATGTTGGTGGCGTCCAGTAAGACCAGCGCGTTCAGCTTGCGCTCTTTCATCTTCTGCTGAACCTGAGCGACCTTCGCGCGATACCAGTCCGGTTCAAGCCGGTCGTGCTGGCCGGTGTCCGGAATTGCAGTTGCCATCCTGAGAAAATGCATCCTGCCGAATCTGCTGACGTCAGTTGTAACCGTGAGCGCCGCCACGCCAGACAACGTGCGCATGAATTCCCTTCGATTCGCCATCGAACCTCCGCCCGGCACGGATCTTTGCCGGCATTAAAGCGAACTATCTTAACGTAGATTCTCGCGCTCCGGCTGCCCTGGCTGGGAACCGTGCCGGTTTATACTCTTTCACAGTTGATTCCGCGGCGTTCCGATGCGACTTATCACCTTCGAAGATAGTGGACGACGAACTCGTGTGGGCGGGCTCGCCCCCGACGGACGGATCGTTGACCTCAATTCCGCATGTGCCCAGTATTTGCGCAACGTCGAGACTGAAGGCGCGTTCCAGCGACTGGCGGACGCCCTGGTGCCTGCCAACATGCGGGACCTGTTCGCCGGCGGCGATACCAGCCTGGAAACTGCACGCAAGGCTTTTGACTACGTGCTTGAGGCTGAGGAGACACATGGAAGCGATTTCGGCTCCATATTCTATTCGGCCGAAGAGATCACGCCAAAAGCCCCGATTATCCCGAAAAAGTTTTTTGCCAGCGTGAGCTATTTTCGCGATGAAACGCCCGCCGCGGAATTTTCGAATGCTGCGATATCGTCCAACGTCTTTTTTCTGAACGTCGACGCCATCATCGGTCACGAGGAGCCGGTAATTTATCCTGAGCACCTCACCCAGGAACTGGACTGCGAAGCCAAACTCGCAGTTGTTCTCAAGAAAAGCGGCAAGAACTTCGCAGCCGAGGATGCTGCGGAATACATAGGCGGCTACGTTGTCGCAAACGAAATCACCGCTCGCGACATTCAGCGCCGGGAGTCGAAGTCAGGAATTTCGGGTTTCTGCAAAGGGATCGACACTTTCTGTCCGCTGGGACCGTGGATCGTGACTGCCGACGAGATCCAGAATCCGCAAGCTCTCGCAATAAAGCTGCGAGTGAACGATCATCTCCGGCAAACTTCTGGCGCCACAACAACGTCCATGGAGATCCCGCAAATACTTGCCCAATATTCAGCGATGAACTACAGCGCGGGGGATGTGTTCTCCTTCGGGGCGGTTTCAACCGCAGGAACTGGCGACCGCAAGGGCCGATATCTTAAAGCCGGTGACGTTGTCGAGTGTGAAATAGAAAGTATTGGAATTCTGCGCAACCGGATAATTTCCTGGGAAGAAGCCTACGGCGTCAAGCCACCTGGCCTGGCGATCCATCAACTGCCGTGAAGGACCTGGTCACTTTGATCCAGGGCTGCGGCCGGCGGGCTCGCTCCGGGTTTTGGTTTCAGACAACATATTTCCCTCGATGGTTCGGTACTCTCCGCGGTGATAGAGCAGAGGATCGCCATCACGCACCACAACTTTCTCGACTTCCGCGATGAAAATGGTGTGGTCGCCCGCGTCCTGGGCGGTGTGCAAACGGCATTCGAGATAGGCCAAGGCTCCCTGTAAAACGGGAGTGCCGTGATCGGTGCGATCGAATCGGGCTCCTGCCTCCTTCTCCGCATGGCGATGGTCCTGCGCCGGCCGCGCATAATATTCAGAAATGGCGCGCTGGTTGGCGGCCAGCACATTCACTCCAAAACGTTTCCTGGCGTGCAGATGTGCGTGGGTACGGGCGCGATGATCGACGCAAACCAGAACCAGCGGCGGATCGAGCGAGACCGAACTGAAGGCGTTGGCGGTCATACCGTTGACTTCGCCTTCGTAATCCACTGTTATTACCGTCACTCCCGTGGCAAAACTGCCCAGCGCCTGGCGGAATTCTGTTTGAGTTACAGACATAGGAACGCCGGAATTCATCGTTCGGAGCGTTGAGAGCGGCCGTTATCGACGCCCTCGCTCCTAACGTTTTACCACTAAACTGAAAGCCTTGAAAAATTCGGCTGCCGGCAATAGTCGTGCCGCGCGCCCTGATTCGCTCTCATGTATCATTCTGATGCTCAGCAATAATGCCGCTTCCCGGGCAATTCAGAGTAACGCAAGCATGCAAGTACAAGAGAACTCGCTGGCTACTTTGCTCGAGGAGTTGCGCGATGGCCTGCCACTCACCCGTGCAGACGCTGGCCGGCTTCTTCGCTGCCCGGACGATGATCTTCCACTTCTGCTCGCGATCGCCCACCAATTCAAGCAGCGGTTCAAGCCCGGCGTAATTACTTACTCGCGGAAAGTATTTATACCGCTTACCAATTTGTGCCGCGACTACTGCGGTTATTGCACATTTCGCCGCGATCCTGACGAGCCGGGTGCGCACACCATGACGCCTGACCAGGTGCTGGAAGTGGCACGTTCCGGCCAGAAAATGGGTTGCACGGAAGCTCTCTTCAGTCTCGGGGACAAGCCGGAACTGATCTTTCCTGAAATGCGGGCGAGGTTGCGGGAGCTCGGCTACAACTCAACCCTCCAGTATCTTGAGGCCATGTGCGAACTTGTTCTGCGCGAGACTTCATTGTTGCCGCATCCCAACCCTGGCCTCTTAAGCGCAGAATGGATTGCTCGTCTGGCAGCGGTGTCGCCGAGTATGGGCTTGATGCTCG
Source organism: Terriglobia bacterium (assembly GCA_963733545.1). Lineage (GTDB taxonomy): Bacteria > Acidobacteriota > Terriglobia > Terriglobales > Acidobacteriaceae > JAIQFF01. Next base: position 165,999 of record CAVTDQ010000005.1, on the reverse strand, counting down.
AGACCACGAACGCAAGCCTGCTCGCGCCCGGCGCCGCGCACGACAATGCCCCGGACAAGCTTCCCGCTAAACGCCTGCGCACGATCGAAGAGGCGGGCAAGCAGGGTGTCCCCTTCACCACCGGCTTATTGATCGGGATTGGCGAGAGTTTGGAGGACCGGGTCGACACGCTGCTGGCTATCCGCGAACTGCATCGCCGGTACGGTCACATCCAGGAAGTGATCGTTCAGAATTTCAGAGTCAAGCCCGAGATTCCAATGCACGGGCAGCCGGAACCCACCCTCGGCGAGATGCTTCGCACGGTTGCGGTGGCGCGATTGCTTATGCCCAACGTAAATCTGCAGGCGCCGCCGAATCTTTCCGCTCCTTATTACGACGAACTGCTCGACGCGGGCATCAACGATTGGGGCGGAATTTCGCCGTTGACTCCGGACTTTATCAATCCGGAAAAACCCTGGCCGCACCTGGATCAGCTCCAGGCACGTACGGAATCCAGGGGATACATTTTGCGCCAGCGCTTGCCGGTTTATCCTGAATTCCTGAACATGCTCACAGCACGGCCTGCGCTTTTGTCGAAGAAAATTCAAGCCGTTGCGGATCGCGAAGGTTATGCGGAAAGGGTCGTCGCCGCATGATCGTCGTACTCACCGGGGGAACGGGAGGCGCGAAGTTTGTGGACGGCTTGCGCCAGGTGGTTTCCGCCAAAGATCTGACCATCATCGTCAATACCGGCGACGATCTGGAGTGGTGGGGTCTTTATATTTCTCCCGACCTCGATTCCATAACCTACGTGCTGGCCGGCCTGTTAAGTAAAGAACGCGGCTGGGGCGTAAAAGGCGACACATTTTTTTGTCTGCAAGCAATGGGCGAACTGGGCGAACCAATCTGGTTTCATGCCGGAGATCGTGACCTTGCGGTGCACCTGCTGCGCACCAAACTTTTAAAAGAAGGTAAGACGCTATCTGAAGTTGCCGCCGCAATTTCCACGAAGATGGGAGTGCAGGCGCGCATCTTGCCGATGAGCGATACTCGCGTGGAGACGCGAGTTGACACTCCGATCGGCGAGCTCAGTTTCGAAGAATACTTTGTGCAACGCTGGTATCAGGACCCGGTCAACTCAATCCGCTTCGCCGGTATCGAAACCGCGCAACCCGCGCCCGGCGTGGTCGACGCGATTATGTCGGCTGCGGCCGTACTGATTGCCCCCAGCAATCCCGTCACCAGCATCGGCCCCATCCTGGCCGTGCCTGGCATCGTCGACGCCCTTAAGCAAACTCAGCGCACCGGTTGTGGCGGTCAGTCCGATTATCGGAAACAGCGCAGTCTCGGGACCGGCCGGAATTCTGATGGAGGCCCAAGGCCTGCCGGTTTCGATTGCCGGGGTGGCGCAGGCGTATCACGATTTTCTCGACATTCTTGTGGTCGACCGGCGCGATGCGAACGCAGCCGCGCAACTAACGCAATCTGGTTTGCGGGTGCACTGCGCCAATATCATCATGAGCACTTCTGACGAAAGAGTCGATTTAGCTCGCCAGGTCTTGTCCCAGGTCGAATCATCGCCGTCAGCGCAGAGCGCCGCCCGCGCGGCCTCGGACCCGTCATGATACTGATCCCAGTCAAAAATCTTTCCGGCGCCAAACAACGCCTCGCGTCTCTGTTTGATCAGGCTACCCGCACCGAACTGGCGCAAGCCATGCTGTTCGATGTGCTCGAGAGCATAGGCAGCTGGAGGGGTCGTCCCGAGGTCGGCATTGTCACCAGTGATCCTTTCGCGCTGCATCTCGCCCAACAATTTAATTTTTCTGTGATCCCCGATCACAACAACCGGAGCGAGACCGACGCTATTGAAACGGCAACACGGTTTTGCGAGTCGCAGGGGATCGACAGCACGCTGGTAATTCCGGGAGACATCCCTCTGGTCGAAAGCCGGGAACTCGAACAAATTATGCAATCCGCACCGGCGGAAGGCACGGTGTTGGTACGCGCCGCCGACGGACGCGGTACCAATGCGATATTTCGCCGTCCCGCCGGATTATTTCCCGCTCGCTTCGGCAACGATAGTTTCGAGCCTCACTATGCCGCTGCCCAGGCCACGAAAAAACCCTGCGTGGTGCTTTCCCTGCCCGGCATTGCGCTCGACGTCGATACTCCTTCAGATTTGCGGGCGCTCGCTGCCGCTGCCGGCGAAACGCGTTCCCAGCGACTGGTCCGTCAATGGCACCTGGCTGACCTGGCTCCAGCAGCCAACGAGTAATTGTTGCGATAACCGTGCGCGCCAAAACTTCCAATTCGAAAATCAAATTCAATTTGAGGTTTGCTGAAAAGAATCAAAAGCTGGCGGATCAAGGGAGCGACCAGTTGACGCCAGACCGAAACACAGGAATCTCACGCAGGCCGAAACCGGCCAATCGGCGCAAAGAAAAGACTGGATCCGAGATTCACCTGATCCCCCTACCTTTGACGGCGGAGGTCAAGCCTGGCGATTCCATCACCGCACTTCTTCTGCAGGCCGCGAAAGAAACTTTTCGTCAAGGCGACATTCTGGTGATCAAACATAAAATCGTCTCCAAGGCGGAAGGCCAACTGGTGGCGCTCGATCAGATCAAGCCGTCTGCCGCATCGCGGCGCTGGGCGCAGCGCTATCATCTCGACGCTCGGGTGATCGAGCTCGCGATCCGAGAGAGCCGGCGAATTGTGCGCCGCAAGCGGGGTGTGCTGATTACCGAGACTCGTCACGGTATGGTCTGCGCTAACAGTGCAGTGGATGTTTCCAATGTGGACGGCGGCCGCCACGCGCTGCTGCTGCCTCGAGACCCCGACGGTTCCGCCGCGCAAATCCATCGCGAATTGAAAAGACGTTTGCATCTTTCAATTCCCGTAATCGTCACGGATACTTTCGGCAGGCCATGGCGGGAAGGCTTGACCGAGGTCGCTATTGGCGTGGCCGGGATGCAGGCTCTTCACGACTATCGTGGCCGCCCCGATTCGCATGGATACACGCTACAGGCTAGTATTGAGGCAGACGCCGACCAGTTGGCTTGCGCTGCCGGGCTGGTCTGCGGAAAGCTGGCGCGGACGCCGGCATGCATCATTCGAGGGTTTCGTTATCGGCCGGGCCGAGGCAGCGCTCGCGACCTGATTCGTCCCGCCGCGAATGATCTGTTTCGTTGAGACGACGTCTTGGAGGAGAAACGATGATCCGACTTTTGCCCGATTCTGAGTTGGAAAGTTTTCCCGCCCTGGAATGGCCGGCAGTGGCTGAAAGCATGTCCCCTGCAGCGCGCAATGCGCTCGAAAAAGTTATCGTTTCGCAGGATGGCGGCGTTCTCTCTCGTGAACAGTCTCTGCTTCTGGCCAATGCTGAAGGCGACGATCTTCTCGGCCTGCTGGTAGCCGCCGATATGTTGCGGCGCGATCTGGTGGGAAACCTTGTTACTTATGTGGTCAACCGCAATATTAATTTCACCAATGTTTGTTTTGTCGGATGCAAGTTCTGCGCTTTCAGCCGCGGACCACGCGAAGAGGACAGCTACTTTCACAGCCTGGAGACCATGGCGCAGAAAACCATCGAGGCGCGCGCACTGGGTGCGACTGAAGTCTGCATTCAAGGTGGGCTGCCGCACGGATTGCCGCCGTTTTATTACCGCGATATTCTCCGCGCGATAAAAAACGCGGTCCCCGACATGCATGTTCACGCCTTTTCTCCCATGGAGATCGTTTATGGGGTTGAGCTCACCGGCATGCCGCTTGCCGAATACTTACAGATGTTGCGCGATAACGGTCTGGACACACTTCCCGGGACCGCCGCGGAGATTCTCGACGACGAAGTGCGGTTTGTGCTCTCGCGCAACAAGCTTTCCACCGAACAATGGAAGGCGGTGATCCGCACTGCCCACCAGTGCGGAATTCGCAGCACCTCCACTTTGATGTATGGACACGTAGAAACGACGACCCATTGGGTCAACCAGCTCGAGCTTCTTCGCGATATTCAGCGAGAGACCGGTGGATTTACGGAGTTCGTGCCTCTGGGATTCGTTCATCAAAATACGCTGCTGTTTCAGCAGGGCATAGCACGACCCGGTCCGAGTTTGGCCGAGCATCTTAAGATTCATGCTTTGGCGCGGGTGATGCTGGCGGGAGCGATCAACAATATTCAGGTCTCATGGGTAAAGTTGAATCGGCGCTTGTCCCAACTCTGCCTCCATGCTGGCGCCAACGACTACGGCGGCACGTTGATGGAAGAAAACATTTCGCGTGAAGCCGGCGCCACTGCGGGACAGTACACCAGCGGCGCGGAGTTTCAGTCGCTCATTCTTGAAACTGGACGCATTCCCGCAGAACGGAATACTACCTACAGCCGCATACACATCAAGTTGCAACTAGACCAACTCGCCATCGAAGAAGCGCTTGAACCGGAGTTTGCATGATGGAGTCAGCCTAGCCATGTCTACCATCGCCGTTCTTGGCGGCACCGGGCCCGAAGGATTTGGACTTGCGCTGCGCTGGGCGCGCGCCGGCGAAACCGTGATCATAGGATCACGCGACGCGTCACGCGCTCGCGAAGCCGCAGTCAAACTTCAGACGACAGTTGGAGACAAGGCAAAAGTTTCGGGTGAAGAAAACCGGGCCGCCTGTGCCACCGCGGAAATCATAGTTCTAACCATCCCTTTCGAAGGTCACTGTCCTTTACTCAAACAGGTCAAGTCGGCAATCCGCCCGGGCAGTATTGTGGTCGACACCACGGTGCCGCTGGCGGCCAGCGTTGGCGGACGAGCTACCCGCACTCTCGGCATCTGGGAAGGTTCCGCAGCTCAGCAGGCCGCGGAACTCGTGCCTCCGGGCGTTTCGGTAGTGGCGGCGTTCCACAATACCTCCGCGGATATTTTGAACGGCGAAGATGCGGTCGACTGCGACGTGATTGTATGCAGCGATGACGCTGCGGCCCTGCAAACGGTCCGAACCCTGGCTTCCAAAATTCCCGGCGTGCGAGCCATCGACGGTGGCAAGCTCGAAAACGCACGTATCCTGGAGCAAATCACCGCGCTTTTGATTGGCCTGAACATTCGCCACAAAGGCCACTCCGGCATTCGCATCACCGGTCTTCCTGAAAAAGCATACGAAGCGTCGTAACATCAGTCTGCGGTTGCGTAGCGCCGGCGTACTACCGGCCGTCGCGAAGGGCTTCTTGCCCTCACAGCAAGAAGTATTAATAAATCTCGAAAAGTAACCGCATGAGTGATTCTCCCCAATCCGGTCCGGCCATCGAATTTAAAAATGTCGCGTATCGTCTGGACAACGGAAACGTTCTGCTTCGCGACCTCAATCTCGAAATACAGCGCGGAGAGACGCTCGTGCTTCTCGGCCGAAGTGGCTCGGGAAAAACCACGACTCTGAAGCTGATCAATCGTCTGCATGTTCAAAGTTCTGGCGTCATCTACGTGGACGGGCGTTCATTGGATCAATGGGACGTGATTCACCTGCGTCGCATGATCGGCTACGTTATTCAGGAAGTCGGGCTGTTTCCCCATTTCACCGTTGCCCGCAACATTGGAGTGGTGCCGCAAATCGAAGGCTGGCCCGCCGATCGCATTCAGAAGCGCGTGGCTGAGATGCTGACTCTGGTTGGCCTGGAGCCCCAACTCGCGTCGCGCTATCCGCGCGAGCTGTCCGGCGGACAGCGACAGAGAGTCGGCGTTGCGCGGGCGCTGGCAGCTGATCCGTCTTTTCTTCTTATGGATGAGCCTTTCGGCGCACTCGATCCGATCACTCGCGCCGAGCTTCAGCGGGAATTTCATGCCTTGCAGCAGCGCCTGGAAAAAACGGTGGTTTTTGTTACCCATGATCTGCGTGAGGCGCTGGTTCTGGGCACGCGCATCGCACTGATGGAATCAGGACAACTGGTGGCTACGCTGACACCCGAGGAATTCTTGCATTCCAAAGATCCCATGGTAGCGGCCTACACGGACGCATTTAAAACTGAACTGGCGCCGGAAAAAGGGAGAGCGCGATGAACGAACAAAGTAACGCCGGCGTCCCCGCCGGCTGGCCCGAGAGCGTCCTGCCCTCAAAATCGAAGAAAATATGGCCGAAACATTTAACCATGGGTCATAGTCTCCGAGGTCAATTATGAATGTGCTGCAATTCATGCTGCAGAACCGGACAGAAGTTCTTGAGCTCACCGGCGAACATCTCTGGCTGGTGGGCGCCTCTATCGCCCTGGCGGTAGTCATAGGAATTCCGCTCGGCATTCTGATCACGCGTTGGCCGGTCTTTCAAAAACCTGTGCTGGGCGGCGCGAATATTGTTCAGACTATTCCCAGTCTGGCGCTTTTCGGATTTCTTTTGCCCGCGCCATGGATCGGCGCTCGTGCCGACCGTCTGGCAATATTCGCTCTGACGCTTTACGCACTGCTTCCCCTCATTCGTAATACGTATACCGGCATTCGCGGTGTGGATCCCGCCGTCGTCGAAGCTGGACGGGGAATGGGCATGACCGATCGTCAACTACTCTGGCAGGTAGAATTTCCGCTGGCGCTCAGTGTGATTATTGCAGGTGTCCGTGTGGCTACGGTGTTGTCGATCGGTGTCGCGACTATTGCGGCCGCGATCGGCGCCGGCGGTCTCGGCGAATATATTTTCCGCGGATTGGCTATGGTCAACAACCAGGTGATTCTGGCGGGCGCAATCCCCGCTGCGGGGCTCGCTATTCTCGCGGACGCCAGTCTTGGCTGGTTGGAAAATCGCCTCAGTCCGAACAGGCTTTAGTTCGCCGGAAGAGGAAACGCGACAAACTGAGGTTTCAGTTTTCCGCCACTATGCGCCATCGACTCTCATCGCTGCTCTTTTTGTACGTTCTTTTTCTCTGCGCCTGCGGTCCGCCACGAGCCAGCCGCATCGCCGTCGGCACGAAAAACTTCACTGAACAACTCGTGCTCGGTGAAATCATCGCGCAACAGATCGAAAACAAAACCCATCTTCCAGTGGAAAGGCGTTTCTACCTTGCCGGAAGCTACATTTGCCATCAGGCGATCATCGGCGGCCGGATCGATATTTATCCCGAATACACCGGCACCGCCCTCACTGCAATTCTGAAGGAACAACCGTCCAGCGACGCGGAGCGGGTCTTCAACCAGGTCAAGACCGAATACGCAAAACGATTCAACCTCTCAGGTCGGGAAGCCTTTCGGGTTCAACAATACGTTTGCCATCGAAATTCGCGGGGAAGATGCGCGCCGCCTCAACTTAAAAACTCTTTCGCAGTCAGCAACCCACACGCCGCAATGGCGAGCCGGCTTCGGCTACGAATTCATGGAGCGTCCCGACGGATACAAGGGTCTGGCGGCCACCTACGGTCTCCGCTTCGCCGAGTCTCCGCGCATCATGGACCTCGGGTTGCTGGCTCGCGCGCTCAAGGAGAAACAGGTGGATCTCGCGGCCGGAAATGCGACGGATGGGTTGATTCCGGCGCTGGACCTGTTCGTACTGGAAGATGATCGGCACTATTTTCCGCCATACGAGGCAGTGCCGATCATGCGGGAGGATATGTTATCTCGTCATCCCGAGGTGGGAAGGGCGCTGGAGGAACTGGCGGGAAAGATTTCTACCGACGATATGCGCCACCTCAATTACGCAGTCGATGGCCAGCACCGTGACGTAAAAGAAGTGGTAAAAGAATTCCTCAGGCAAAAGCTTTAACCACGAAGGTGCACGAAGGGAAACCAGGGGAATTCGCATTCTGCCGCAATCCAGACTTCAACTACGTATGTCACCAACCTCCCTACATTAACCACACTGCATCCACGTCGACGATTACCTGAGAACGCGGAATTTTCTGCTGGACCGCGTATGCCAGCATGGTTCTAAGCAACGTGTTCAATTTTTCGCGGCTCTCCGACTTCACCACAAAGTGATACCTATAATCACGTTTCAAACGCAGGATCGGCGCCGCCGCGGGACCGAGAACTCGAATCCCTTCGTGGCGAGTGTTCTCAAACCATTTTCCCAACACCCCCGACCAATTCAGCGCCTCATCCAGGCTATCGCTACGCACCAGCACGTTGGCCAGCGCACTGTATGGCGGATAGTGCATCCAGCTGCGAAAGCGCAGCTCTTTTTCGTAGAACCCCACGAAGTCGTGGCGCGCCGCATACTGCACCGCATAATGATCGGGAAAATAAGTTTGCAGGACTACTTTGCCCGGAGTCTGCCCGCGTCCCGCCCGGCCTTCCACCTGAGTTAAAAGTTGAAAGGTGCGCTCCGCGGCGCGAAAGTCGGGAAAACCAAGCGCCATGTCTGCACCCACCACGCCAACCAGCGTGACCCCGTGAATGTCGTGTCCCTTGGCGATCATTTGAGTACCCACCAGCAGATCGAGTTCACCTTCATCCAGGGCGTTCAATGCGCGTTCAAAATCTTCGCGACCGCGAACTGTATCCCGATCCAGACGTCCAATGCGCGCTGACGGGAACATTCCGTGCAACAGCTCTTCCAGCTTCTCCGACCCGGTCCCCAGAAAATAAACATACTCGCTGCCGCAATGCGCGCATGCCTTCGGGACCGCAGCCATGTATCCGCAATAGTGGCATTCCATTCGCCGCGATCGCTTGTGATGCGTCATCGCGATGGCGCAGTTCTTGCACTCGAGCGTCTTGCCGCAGGTGCGGCACAACACCACCGGTGAATATCCTCGCCGGTTCAGCAGCACCATTACCTGTTCCTTGCGTTCGAGCCGGTCCTTGATCTCTTCCGCGAGTTTGCGCGATATCACCTGTTCGCTTCCCGTCTCCTGAAACTCCTGGCGCATATCGATGACCTCGACTTCAGGCAGCGGCCGTTCTTCGACCCGGTCACGCAATTCGAGTAACTTATATTTTCCCTTCTTGGCGTTGAAGTATGACTCCAGCGACGGCGTCGCCGATCCCAGCACCACCGTCACGTTGGCCATCTTGGCCCGCATTACCGCCACATCACGGGCGTGGTAACGCGGCATTTCTTCCTGCTTGTAAGATGGGTCCTGCTCCTCATCGACGATTACCAGCGACAAGTCAGTTACGGGAGCGAATACTGCCGATCGTGTGCCCACCACCATGCGCGCGTCTCCGCGCTTGATGCGATGCCACTGCTCGGCACGCTCGCTGTCGGAGAGCCCCGAATGCAGGATGGCAACTTCTTCTCCGAAAAGTTGATGGAGATCGGCTGCAACCGCCGGAGTTAATCCAATCTCGGGAACCAGAAGAATGGCCGAGCGTCCGGCCTCGAGTACCGCACGCATCGCCGAGAGGTAGATAGCGGTCTTGCCCGATCCCGTGACCCCGTGAAGCAGCATGCCAGAAAACTCTTGCGAGTTTACGCATTGCTGGATTGCTTTGAGGGCGGCCTGCTGTGCGGGATTGAACTGCGAATCAAAAAGGCTGGGACGGGCCTTCAGCACGGAAACAGTGAAATCGGCTGCCTCTTCGACAATTTCCACCAAGCCGCGCTTTGTCAGAGTTCCCAGCGTACTTCGCGGTACCTCCAGCGATTGCAGCGCGTCAAGGCGAACCTTGCCTCCGGCGGCGGCAAGTGTATCAACCAAGGTCTGCTGGTTGGAGTTAAGCCTGCCTTCAACATTCCTCAATGTCGCGAATTTGACGGTCCGCGCCACTTCCCGTGCCTCGGACAAGTCCTCCCGAACGATCCACTTCTTCCGGACCATTCCGGCGAGCAATAATTTAGTCGCTCCGGTGGCCGACCGGACACTTTCGTCCCGCGTCATATCGCGCTCGGCAAGATAGTCGAGGACGCGGAACTCAATCAATTGATCCTCAGGAGTTTTCTGGGAGCGTCCCGCCGATCCGGTTGTTCCTGCCTTGTGCAGTGCGGCATGCCCTTCGTCGGTAATTCGGTAGCCGATCGCCTTCTTGAATTCGGCGCCCAGCGGCAGCATGGTGCGAAAGACTTCGCCGATCGGAGCCAGATAGTAATCGGCAATCCATTGCCCCAGGCGAATCAGTTGCTCATCCAGCACTGGCACAGAGTCCAGCACGCTGATAATGCTTTTCGTTTTAACTGTCGGCTTCTGATCATGCAGCGCGGTAACGATGCCTGACATCCGCCGCTGGCGGAAGGGCACAAGCACGCGCCCGCCCACGACTGGCTGCATTCCCTCGGGAACACCATAGGTGAACACGATGTCCAGTGGTACCGGCAGGGCTACGTCACAGAATTCGGACATGATGGAGTTTAATGCAGGCGCGAGCATCCCGCTGGGGCGGCAGCGAGGAAATGTCGAAGACTATTCCGGACTTTTGGGCGGAGCCACCAGCCCCAAATCTTTCATCACCATCTGCAGATCTTTCCACGCCTCTTTTTTCTGCCGGGGATCACGCAGCAGGAATGCAGGATGATAAGTCACTGCGAGCTTGGTTCCACGGAAGTCGTACCACTTTCCTCGCAGTTCCGACATGGGCGCATTGAGCGCCAACAATGTCTTGGCGGCGACCGCACCCAGAGCCACCAGCACCTTCGGCTTGATGGTGTCGATCTGCCGCATCAGAAAAGGCGAACAAGTTTCGCACTCGTCACGCTCCGGAGCGCGATTGCCCGGCGGCCGGCATTTGATGATGTTCGCGATATAGATATCTTCGCGTTGCAGGCCCATGGCTTTGATCATGTTGGTGAGCAATTGCCCTGAGCGGCCCACAAACGGTTCGCCCTGCAAGTCTTCGTCGGCGCCGGGCGCTTCGCCGATGAACATCAGTTCTGCCCGCGGATTGCCCACGCCGAAGACGATCTGCTTCCGTCCCTGCTTGTGCAACGGACATCGCGTGCAATCACCAATATCCTCGCGGATCGCGCGCAGTCCCTGTGCCGGGTCGGTCGAGGGAAGTCCGGGTTCGATGGCGATTCCGATCAGTCCATCTTTTGGATTTACAGCTGCCGTTTTAGCTCTGGGCAATGGCTCTCGCTCTTGTGAAGGAATTTGCGCCGGTGCCGCGGACGCCCGACGATAAAAATCGTAAATGCCAAGCTCATTGTAGTAGCGGACGCGATCGGCCAGCGCGCGCTTGAGTTGTGGATCTAAAGTTGTTGGCATGAGTACACACAGCAATTGCAGATTTCAGATTGATGATTTCAGATTGAACTTCCTCATGACGAGGGGCTGGTGTCCAATCTTAAATCTAAAATCACAAATCTGAAACCGGAAGGCTTCTAGCTGGTTTGCGACACTTTTCTCAGACGCACGGCCTGGTCGAGCACTCGCTGAGCGACTTCCCACTTCGAGGTTTCCGGTACTTCGATCACTTCGCTGTGGGTAATGATGGTAACGGCGTTGCGGTCGGAGTCGAACCCCACACCCTCCCGCGAGACATCGTTTACCACGATCGCATCCAGCGCCTTCGACATCAGCTTTTTACGTGCGTTTTCCAGAACATTTTCGGTTTCCGCGGCAAAACCTATGATGATTTGCGAGCTCTTGTTTCGTGCCAGGTCCGCAAGAATATCGGCCGTCGGTTCCAGTTCCAGTGACATCGCACCTTTACGCTTGATCTTTTGCTCGGCAACGTTTCTGGGACGATAGTCGGCGACCGCCGCAGTTTTGATCACGATGGTCGCTTCGGGCAACAGGTTGAGTACAGCCGCGCGCATTTGCTCGGCAGTTTCGACTCGCGTAGTCTCCGCGCCGCCTGGGGGCGATATATCCGTAGGTCCGCTCACCAATAGCACTCTTGCCCCGCGACGCAATGCCGCTTCAGCCAGTGCGTATCCCATGCGCCCGCTGGAGCGATTGGTTAGATAACGGACCGGATCGATCTTCTCCCTTGTAGGACCGGCAGTAATCAGCACGGTTGCGCCTGCAAGTTCCTGCGAACTCCCCAACGCTTCCATCGTGGCCGCAATAATAAGTTCGTTCTCCGCCAGGCGTCCGGGACCGGTCATGCCGCAAGCCAGATAACCGTCGCCGGGTTCGACAATTCGCACACCGCGTTGCCGTAGCAGTTCCAAATTCGCCCGGGTGGCCGGGTGATTCCACATGTTCACGTTCATGGCCGGCGCAACCACGACCGGGGCAGTGGTTGCCAGGTAAAGCGTGGTGAGAAAATCGTTCGCTATCCCCTGCGCGAATTTGGCCAGGACATCCGCGGTAGCGGGCACCACGAGAAGCGCATCAATCGATTGCGCCACCGCAATATGCTCGATGGCTGAATCGATGTTGGGCTGAGCGTTTTCGTTCGCGCCGGCGCCGAACATTTCGGTAATGACTTTTTCGCCAGAGAGTGCGGCAAAGGTAAGCGGGCGGACAAATTGCTGCGCCCCTTGCGTCATCACCACCTGCACCCGGATGCCACGATCCTGCAGCATGCGCACTACTTCGGCTGCCTTGTAGGCAGCGATCCCGCCGCTGACTCCGAGTGCGACTTTCATGAGTTGTTCCGTAGCACTTGCAGATTCCAGGTTAAAGACTTCAGACCTCTCCGGCGCAGCCATTGGCCGAACCTGGGGGCATAAATCTAAAATCTGCAATCCACAATTTAGACGTCTTTTGCGATTGCCTTCTCCAGCATTTCGCTGGCGACCTCGGCCGCCGAGCGCGGCATTTCAGGGATTACCCATTTCACCTTGCCGGCCTTGATTTCATCCTGCGCGATCCGGCAAGGTTTGCGGGACGGCGTTTCGATGACCGGGGGCGCTCCACCCTGCAATTGTCGCGCTCGCCGCGCGGCCACCAGGATGTACCGATAGTTGCTGTCAAAACCATCCATCAACTTCATCGTCTTCTCCCTTAACCCTAGCGTCCGCCCGGCGTCGCTGCGTTCACGAAAGAAGCCAAAATCGGTTGCAGCCGCTCCCGCACATGATTCAGTCGGCAGCGTTCTGCTTTGGCTATCAGGTTGGTGTCGTCAGCGGATTGTTGTCCCTGTGCTTGGGCTCCTGATCGCTTCAATCGCTCCGCGAGCAGGATCGACTGAAGCACGTCTATAGATTCATCCAGGCGGTCGTTAACCAAAATATAGTCGTATTTGTCGTAATTCTCAATCTCACGGGAGGCGGTGACCAAGCGTCGCTGGATCACGGATTCCGCATCCAGACTACGAAGCCGCAGCCGCTTCTCCAGTTCCTGCCGGTTTGGAGGCAGAATAAAGATGCTCACCGCTCCTGGAATTTTACTCTTGATCTGCGCCGCGCCCTGAACGTCAATATCCAGAAGCAGATCTGTTCCGTCCTGTTCTGCGGTACGCAGAAACCGGCGCGCGGTTCCGTAGTAGTTGCCAAACACTTCGGCATACTCCAGAAACTCGTTCTTGGCGATCATCGCTTCGAATTCAGTTCGGGAAACGAAAAAGTATTCGCGGCCGTTTTGCTCGTGTCCGCGCGGAGCTCGCGTCGTGTAAGAGACCGAGAACGTCAGCCCCGGAACAATTTTTCGCACTCCGTCCACCAGGGACGATTTGCCCGAACCCGACGGCGCAGAAATGATGTACACGCCATTCATTCGATGTTTTGCACCTGTTCCCGTGCTTTTTCGATTTCCGTTTTCATCGCCAGACCCATTTCCGTGATGTTCAATGCCTCTCCCGCCAAACCCGAAGTCTTCGAAAGCAGCGTGTTGGCCTCGCGATTCATTTCCTGCAACAGAAAGTCCAGCTTCTTGCCCACTTCCCCGCCCTGATCGAGCAATCCCAGAAAATGCTTAACGTGCGTATTCAAGCGCACCAACTCTTCCTGGATGTCGCTGCGATCGACCAGAAGCGCAGCTTCCTGCAAAAGACGCTCAGGCTCAACCTGGCTTCCGATCAGTTCCTGCATTCGTGTCTTGAGTTTCTCGACGTAGACCTGCTGCACCGCCTTGCGATGGGCTTCGACTCCGTCGCCGGCTTTCTGCAGCATGGCCATGCGCTCCCGTAGTTCGCGTTCAATGCCACGGCCTTCTTCTTCGCGCATCTGGTTGAGATGGTCGAGCAACTCTTCCACCTTGGCGAGGACCGAGGCTTCGAGCGCGCCATCGGCCGGAAGCGCGGCTGTGTCCAGAGCGCCGGGTAGCCGCAGCACTGCGTTTAAATCCGGCTCAGCCGCCAATCCGTATTCTGCAGCCGCCGCCCGGAATGCCTGAATGTAGCCGCTCGCAATCTGCCGGTTGAGGGCAAAAGTTTCATTGCCTCCACGCTCCAGATTCAGTGTCAGCTCCACGTGCCCCCTGGCCATTTTTTCTTTGAGCAGGCGGCGCAACTTCATTTCCAATGAGTCGCTGTCCGACGGCATGCGAAAGTGCACATCGAGGAAGCGATGGTTCACTGCTTTCAGGGAAAGAGTAAAACCCATTGGACTTTTGCCGGCCGCGTCATTGCGAGGATCGAGCACTTGACCTTTCACCTGTGCAAACCCGGTCATGGAGCGAATGGGCATGGCTTTTTCTTACTGGGGGATCACGTTCAACCGGGGCTCGCCTTCCGCGAATTGAAGATCATACAACCGCCGATAGGTACCCAGTTTCTGCATGAGCTCTTCATGGGGACCGATATCGGAAATGGTTCCGTTCTCCAGCACCACAATGCGGTCGGCGCGCCGGACCGTGGACAAGCGATGAGCAATCACGAACACGGTGCGCCCACTCATCAGATTCTGCAACGCAGATTGCACCAGCGCCTCCGACTCGCTATCCAGAGCCGACGTGGCTTCGTCAAGAATCAGGATCGGAGCATTTTTCAGCAGGGCGCGCGCAATGGCAATACGCTGGCGCTCGCCGCCGGAGAGCCGTACCCCGCGTTCGCCGATGACGGTGTCGTAGCCGAATGGCATTTCCATGATGAACTCATGCGCCAGTGCTGCGCGTGCCGCCGCTTCCACCTGCTTTTGCGAAATCGAAGGTTGCCCGTACGCAATATTGTTGCGCAAGGTGTCGTTGAATAACACCGTCTCCTGGGTGACCACTCCGATTTGTGAACGCAGCGAAGCCAGCGTAATGTCGCGAACGTCGCGACCGTCGATCAACAAACGTCCTGCGGTAACGTCGAAGAAGCGCGGAATCAAATGCACCAGTGTGCTCTTTCCGGCTCCGCTGGAGCCAACCACTGCCACCACTTCTCCGGCATGGACTTCCAGGTTGATGTTACACAGAATCTCGCGTGACTCGTCTCCGTCGGCTTCATAGGAGAAGCAAACGCCTTCCAGATTAATGCTTTTTCCGAATGGCGGCAGCGGTTGCGCTCCCGGTTTTTCCCGGACGTCGTCCTCAGTGTCCATGAACTTGAAAATTTCCGAGGAGGCTCCCAGCGCCTGTTGGAAGTTGTTGTTGAAAAGCGCAAATTTTCGCACCGGATCGTAGAGCTTGAACACTGCGACAATAAACGCAAGAAATGTGCCGGCGGTAAACACCTGGTGATTGATCTGCTCCCGGCCCAGCAGCAGTAGCAGTGCAATCGCGATAGCGCCGAAAATATCCATCAGCGGAGAACTGATCGCCGCCGCCGCCACCGAGCGCAGGTTGGCCCGGAAGAGCCGCTGCGCAGCTTTGGCAAAGCGCGCAATCTCCCACGACTCCATGCTGAACGCCTTTACGATCCGGTTTCCGGTGATGGTTTCGTGAAGGATGTTCTGGATATCGGCCAGCTTGTCCTGGCCCTTGCGCGTCGTATGCCGCACCCGACGGCCGATTTTTCCCGCTGAATAAACGATGAAAGGCACAAACAGCAAAAGCACCCAGGCCAGTTTGCCGCCCAACAGGACCACCACGAACGCAGTGAAAATCAAAGTAAACAATTGCTGCAGAAACTCGGCCAGCACACTCGACATCGCGTATTGAACTCGCTCAATATCATTCACAATGGTGGAAATCAGTGTGCCGGTGGTGTGGCGCGAATAAAAGGCCGCCGAACGGCGAAGAAGCGAGTTGTAGAGCTGGTTTCGCAGGTCCGTGATCATGCCGAACCCGGCGTAGTTCACCAGGTAGGTGCCGGCATAATCAAAAACTCCTTTCAGGAAGGTCGCCGCCACCAGCGCGAAGGCCACCACCGTCCAGGGATTGCGGAAATGCGACGGTACGAACTGCTGCAGATAGATCGTGTTTCCGGTGAAGGGGACTTTGAACAGCAGCATTTCCCGCGAAGGAGAACCAGGATTGAGGACACGGTCGAAGATGGGTCCGATCAGCAATACACGGAAGGCGTCAAGCAGGCCGACCGCCGCCATCAGCACTATCGAAGACAGCAACTGCCACCAGTACGGACCGACATACCGTAAAAGACGCGTCAGTTGCCGCATCTGGGGCTCTTGATGCGCAGCCAACGGGGGTCCGCGCCGGGTCGGATCAACATAGGATATATCTTACTGTAGTCGTTGGTCGTTGGCTCTTGGTCGTTGGTCGATGGACGTTCGGAGTATGCGCCTGACAATTTCCAGTACGTTAAAAAGCAATCCATTCTGCCCGTTCGCCTTGCCTTGTTCGCCATCTAACTTGGCGATTTCGATTTGACCAAAGACCAAAGGCCAACGACCAAAGACCAACCACCAAAAGCTATTTCGGACTGTCTCTGTGCACCACCTTCACCCGGTAGCCGGCTTTGCGCAACCGTTGCGCTACATCTTCCGAGATCATGACCGAGCGATGTTGCCCGCCGGTACATCCGAACGAGATCGTCAAATAACTTTTGCCTTCTTCGATATAGTGCGGCAGCAGGTACACCAGTAATTCCGAGATCCTTTGGATAAATTCCCGGCTCTGAGGGAATGACCGGATAAATTTCGCTACCCTCGGATCCCGCCCGGTCAGAGGGCGGAATTCGGGAACGAAATGCGGGTTGGGTAGAAAGCGTACATCGAAAAGCAAGTCAGTGTCGTCGGGCACTCCGTGTTTGAATCCAAAGCTGACGCAGGACACCAGAATGTCTTTGCCTGATTCGCGCTTGTGAAAGCGTTGCGTGATATAGGCGCGAAGCTCGTGGACATTGAACCTCGAAGTATCAATAACCAGGTCAGCCATCGCCCGTATATAGCGCAGGTGCTTGCGCTCGGTAGCCAGGGACGACTTCACCGGCGTGTCCGTCCCCAGCGGGTGAGGCCGGCGGGTCTCGCTGAAACGGCGCAACAGAATAGACTCCGCTGCCTCGAGGAAAATCACTTTGGTGGGAAGCAGCCGCTTTACCGAGTTCACGATCGCAGGCAGCGAACCCAGTTGTGTGCCTTCACGCACATCGACCACAAGAGCGGTACGGTTGATCTCCGAGGATTGGGTCACCAACTCGGCAAAACGTGGAATCAATTCCACCGGCAGATTGTCGACGCAGTAGAAACCAAGATCTTCAAATGCCTTGAGAACGGACGCCTTGCCCGATCCGCTCATGCCGGTAATGATGACCAGTTCGCTGGGCGGACCCATGGCCGCGCGGTCGCCCTTGCGGCGGCCTTTCTTTGCTTCAATTGTGACTTTTTTCTTTCGTTTTTTAGGAGCGGCCATCCTGTGCGATGGTAGCAGGCACGGCCTCGGGTCGCCAGTTGCATCCTGGTTGCCGGTATGGGTTTTTCCAACCTTGGGGACAATAAAAAAAGGGACACCGGATGTGTCCCTTTTTTATTGCCCCGTCACACTGAAGTACGTCATCCCCCGATGGACGTCCTTAGCGCAGCGTTGCTACTACGACAACATTCTGTGGCGTGTAGTCCATTGCCACTTCGCGCTCACGGCTGCTTCTGCGCAGTTCCTTGCCCCGCGCTTCGCCTTCCGTCCAGATCTGCGACAGGAAGTACTGCGAACCGTAGCGATGGAATACCAGCTTGGTCTTGCTCTGCGGTTCTCGCGATTCGCAGGTGGTTGGCAGGGTAAACTTGCCCGCGGTACCGTCCGCATTACTGATTGCCATGGCGGAGTCGGTGAGCCCGACGCCCTGCAACGTATATTGGCCGGCAGGCAGCTCTGATTTATCTACGATGAAGTTGAACGGAACATTCGCCTTCACCACTCCGGTCTGAGCATAGGCAGATGCGGTAGCCAGCAAGAGGCCCAGGCCGATTAAAGCAAACAGTTGGTTTTTCATAAATTCTCCTCGTGTTGAGACCGTGAAGCCGGTGCTCGGTGTCTCTCATCGGCCGTCTCTGATTTTGCAATGGCTCTAATACCGTTGCGCAATTGCTAATTGCAGGTGGCATGCCAAAACCGGAGCGCAATGCTCTCTGCGTTTAATTTGTCCATAAGTCACTGATTGCCCTGTGATTGCGTTCGGCCTGCGCCTGCGTCCCCATTTTTTCAGGGCCGGCATTCACTCTCTTCGCTAACCGAACTGTTAGCAGCTTCCATCACTTGGGTTAATTTTCGCGGGACGCCCTTATCGGCGCCCGATTATGCTAAAAGCAAACAGGAGCCGGAAAGGCAAGCCGTAGGAAAACATGGCGGATATAAATCCCAGGCTGGTGGGCATTGGCGGGCCTTTGAAGGGCACGGCGTTCTCTCTGCCCAAGGGACCGAAAGGTGAAATCTCCATCGGCCGCGATTCTTCAAATCATTTGTGGGCGGCGGACCCCTCATTGTCGCGACGCCATTGTGTGGTGGTTGCGAATGAAGAAGAATTTTCGATTCGCGATCTCAAAAGCCGCAACGGCACCCTGGTCAATGGCGTGCCGGTTCAGCAACAGCAGATGCGCCATGGAGACCAGATTTATGTTGGCGATTCTGTCCTGATCTTCCTGCTCAAAGAGGATGGCGAACATTTCGATCGAAATCCCGTTGAATTTCTGGAGACTGCAGGCTTCGAGGGATCCCCGTTACTGCTCAAAGCGGAAGACTCCCTCTACCTGCAACCGGAAAAAATAGTTGCCGGATTGCCGCCAACCGCTCGTCGCGCCCGCGACCTGAATTCGTTATTGAAGATCGCTACCGGGATCGGCGGCATTCGCGATCAGGATTCGCTGCAATGGCAGCTTTTGGGCTTTATTTTTGACGTCGTGCCCGCCGAGCGCGGCTCGGTTCTGCTGTGCGATCATCCGGAAGAATTCACTTCCACCGCTGCCTGGGATCGGGTGCGCGGGCCCGGCCATCCGGTTCGGGTCAGCCGCACCGTGGTGCAGCGCGTATTGAAAGAGCGCGTAGGCGTGCTGGCAACCGATGTTCTGGGCAATGAATCGTTTCGCCAGGTAAAAACTCTTTCCGAGTTACGTATTTCGTCATTGCTCTGCGTTCCGTTGATGGTGACCGACCGGGTGCTGGGCGCCATTTACCTCGACAGCACCAGCCCGACTGCACAGTTCGACGAGGACCACCTGCAGGTCATGACCGCGGTTGCGGGTATCGCCAGTCTGGCCTTCGATAACGTGCGCCACTGGAAAAAGCTGCGCGAAGAAAATCAGGAGTTGCGGGCAGAGATTGAACTGGAGCACAACATGGTGGGTGACAGTCCCGCCATGCGCAAGGTATTCGATTTCATCCGCCGGGTCGCGCCCACCGATTCCACCGTCCTGATTCAGGGTGAGAGTGGTACCGGAAAAGAATTGATCGCGCGCGCGCTCCATCACAACAGCCCTCGCGCCGACCGCGCTTTCGTCGCTATCAACTGTGCCGCCATCGCCGAGAGCCTTCTCGAAAGCGAGTTGTTCGGCCACGAAAAAGGCGCCTTCACCGGCGCAGCCGGGCAGAAGAAAGGCAAAGTCGAAGTGGCCGAAGGCGGGACTTTATTTCTTGACGAAATTGGAGAACTCGCTCCGGGTTTACAAGCCAAGCTGCTCCGGGTCCTGCAGGAACGTGAGTTTGAGCGTCTTGGAGGTACGAAACCGATCAAACTCGACATCCGTCTGGTCGCGGCCACCAACCGCAGTCTTCCGGAAGCCGTCAAAGCCGGAAGCTTTCGCAACGATCTTTATTACCGTTTGAATGTCGTGACACTGATCATGCCACCGTTACGCGAGCGCCGCGAAGACATCTCGCAGCTGGCCGAGCATTTCGTAGCCAAAGCCAGCCGCAAAAACAGAACCCGCATCAAGCCGGTGTCGCCCGATGCCCTGGCCTGTCTTACTCAATACGATTGGCCGGGAAATGTTCGCGAATTGGAAAACGCCCTGGAACGCGCGCTGGTCATGGGCTCGACGGATTCAATTCTTCCCGACGACTTGCCGGAAACCGTTCTCGAAGCCAGCCCCGCCACCAGCTCAGCCACTGCCAAATATCATGGCAGCATTAAGGAAACCAAGAAGCAACTGATTTTGCAGGCTCTACACCAGGCCAACGGCAACTACATCGACGCCGCCAAAACTCTGGGCATGCATCCCAACTCACTGCTTCGCCTCATCCGCACTCTGGATTTAAAAGCGGTAAAAGCAGGGATACAGGCCCCAGGAGGCGAGTAGGTTAATGTGGGCGCGAGCCCTCGACTTCGCTCAGGCTGGCTTGTGCGGCAGCATATGGCACTCTGCCGCTCGCGTTTCTATTGCCTTTTTCCCAACGAAGTAAGCAATCTGTCTTCTCCAGGAACCGCCACCTCAACCCGAGCCTCCTCCTCCGCAATCCACTGCCACACTCTGCGACCGTTTGAGTCCAGCGAGCATTTTGCTTCCGCGTAATCGGCCAGTCGGTTCAACACCGTAGTCACCGAAGCCAGCGGATCCTTATGCCGCTCGAGAACTTCGGGGAATCTTTGCTGCAACACCTGGCAAACCGCCCGGGCGCCAAGAGGCTTTTTCGCTTCCATGAGTACGACCCGGCAGGCCCGGGTGAAACCTGGTTGCCGGCTGGAGGATTTACGATCCAGAAAGTTCAGCATCTGATCGCTAAGCACGGCATCGCCAAAAATATTGGCCAGACCTGCCAGAGTCTGCTTGATGGTGCCGATGCGCTTCATCAGGTCTGCCCGGCGTTCAAGCAGTTCGTGAAGCTCGCGCTCCGCTGACCGTATTACTTCCTGAACATGCAGATCGGCTGCCTGCGATTGGCCGTTGGTTCCGTTAACGCTTCCGTTGACGCTGGTATTCATGAGCCCTCACTTCTGTGATTGCGATTGTTGAATGTCTATGTCTGGTGTGCCTGCTTTAGCTGTTTGGACGTGTTTCGAGTGCTTCCGGACAGCATCCACTGTCGACTTTGTCTGGGTAAGCTGCTGACCGATGGATTCGTCCTCCTGCCAGACCTCCGTCAGCACTGGTTGGCCGCCTACGCGGGTAAAAAGCAATCGGGGTGCCAAAGCTCCGGTTGATGCCACCACCGATTGAGTGAGCGCACTGGCTAGAAGGTGGCCTTCAGAGTCGCGTAGCTCCAGCAGCCAGGGCTCCCTGCGGACCAACCGGTAACTTCCTGCAGGAAACGTCTGCTTTCCAACCGTGAAGTTGAATGCGATGTTTGCCTGAATGGTGCGCTGGACGGTTTGCGCCTGGGCGTTAATTCCAAGCATCAAGATACTGAGCAAAAAAGAACCTGCAATTCCTGCGACCGAAGTTTTCATAACACTCTCCCCATGTTTGTCTATGGCGGCTCGACGATTGATCGGCTTGCCGCTTCCCGAACTTTGCAGCCGATAGCTCCGCTCTGCTATCCGCTTCTTGCCCTCAAAGGCAACTCGCTGCAATACGGAGTTGGACGAGACTCATCATGTATGAGATTTATTGTTTGTTTTCATCCAATCGATGAACTACACTCATGAACGAAATGAGCCCGAAACTGGAAGTTCGCCACCTGATGTTGCTGGTGACGGTTGCCGAGGAAGGGAGCGTCACCGAGGCGGGAAAGCGGCTGCACCTAACCCAGTCGGCGCTGAGTCATCAGTTGCGCGATGCCGAAGAGAAGCTGGGCACGGCGCTATTTTTGCGGCTGGGAAGAAAAATGGTGCTGACACCCGCGGGAGATCGCCTCATCGCCTGTGCCCGGCGCGTGCTCGACGAGTTGCGAAATACTGAAGTGCAAATCGAGAGATTGAACGGCAATTCTCGAGGCGTCATACGTCTAAGCACCGAATGCTATACCTGCTATCACTGGCTTCCGCCCGTGTTGCAGAAGTTTCACGGCAAATATTCCAAGGTCGAAGTCAACATCGACGCCAGCGCGACTTCGGACCCCGCTGCGGCGTTGCTCGAAGGCAAACTGGACGTCGCCATCATCAGTACGCCTCCGCGCAATGCGACCTTGCGGGCCACCCCGATGTTCGAGGATGAAATGATGGTGGTGATGTCACCCAAACACCGGTTGGCGGCCGCGAACCAGGTGCGGCCGAAGGATTTGGAAGGCGAGACTTTGCTGATTTACCCTCCCCGCGAGGAAAGCACTTTAATTCTTAAAGTGCTGAGGCCCGCAGGGGTTGAACCTGGCCGGATCATCGAAGTTCCTTTAACCGAAGCGATCGCGGAAATGGCCGGCGCTGGAACCGGGATTGGATTTCTGGCCCGCTGGGCGGTTGCACCTTACGCCGAAGCAGGGAAAGTCGTCATTCGCCCTTTAAGTGGTCGCGGCTTTCGCCGCCAGTGGTACGCAGTGACGTTACGCAATCAACCCGAGCCTCCCTTTCTTACCGAGTTTCTGGATTTGCTTTCCAACTTTTGTCCGAAAAACGCGCGTCGCATGACCGCATGACCTCTCGTCCTGTGAACGGGCGGCTCTAAGCGATACCATCCTTAGCATGGAGCGACGCTCCGTCGTCAGCTATCTCGATAACTTTCTCGCACGAGGGCGGGAATGTGCCTATGTCCAGCGCCGCGGCTATCGCGCTGTGCGCTGGAGCTATGGTCAGGTAGCCGAAACTGCATTTCGCTTTGCACGTGAACTGGAAAAACGCGGTATTGAAAAGGGTGAACGCGTTCTCCTCTGGGGACCGAACTCAGCGGAATGGGTCTCTGTATTTTTCGGTTGTGCGCTGCGCGGCGTGATCGTCGTACCCATCGATGAGGCCAGCGCTCCCGATTTCGTCGGGCGCATATCTGAGCATGTAGCCGCGCAACTGCTCGTTTGCTCCCACGAACACGCTACCGCGTCCCTGCCTGGTTTGATCCTCAAATTAATCCTCGATGACCTCCCGAAAATTCTGCCGGTACATTCGTCGTCGCCCTACGAGGCGTCGACCATCGGTCCAGACGATGTTCTGGAAATCGTGTTTACTTCCGGCACCACCGCTGAACCCAAGGGCGTGGCCATCACCCACGGGAACGTGCTCGGCAATATCGCACCTCTTGAAAACGAAATTCAGAAATATCTGAAATATGAACGCCTGGTTCACCCCGTACGTTTTCTGAATCTCTTGCCTCTGAGTCATGTGTTTGGTCAGTTCCTGGGAATTTTTCTGCCCCAGTTGATGGGCGCAAGCGTCATCTTTCAGGACTCACTGAATCCCGCCGAAGTTATGCGTAACATCCGGCGCGAACGGGTGTCTGTGCTGGTGGCGGTGCCTCGCATCCTGCAGTCGCTCAAGGAAACAATCGAACGCGATCTGGACGGAGAAGGCAGGCTTACCGAATTTCGTCGCAAATTTAAATTCGCAGAAGGTAAACACTTCCTTCGCCGCTGGTGGATTTTCCGCCGCATCCATCGCCGCTTGGGATGGAAATTCTGGGCGTTCATCTCCGGCGGCGCGGCGCTCGACCATTCCACCGAAGAATTCTGGGGACGGCTCGGATACGCCGCCATCCAGGGTTACGGTCTCACCGAGACCACCTCCATCGTCAGCGTGAACCATCCTTTCCGTCTGGGCAAAGGCTCGATTGGAAAAGTTCTGGCGGGGCGCGAAGTGAAGCTGGCGGATGACGGCGAGATTCTGGTGCGAGGTGGAGGCGTCGCCGCGGGATATTGGACGGGGCGCGAACTTCAGTCGATCACCGCCGCCGAAGGCTGGTATGGCACCGGCGACATTGGCGAGCGCGACCGTGACGGCAATTTGTATTTCAAGGGGCGCAAGAAAGATGTGATTGTCACCCCTGCCGGCATGAATATTTATCCCGACGATCTGGAGGCGGCCCTGCGCCGCCAGCCGGAAGTGAAAGATTGCGTCGTCATTGCGCTTCCGCGGGAGGGAAACGCAGAACCCTGCGCGGTCATCATTCTTCGCGACAAACAGACCAATCCTGAACCCGTGGTCCGACGTGCGAATCAGACGTTGGCCGAGTATCAGCAAATGCGGAGTTGGATGGTTTGGCCGGACGACGATTTTCCGCGCACCTCGACACAGAAGCCGCGTACCCAAGCGATCAGGGAAGCGGTGCTGGCACAACCAGACTCGAAGGCCTCGCTGACAAGCGGGCCAGGCTCACTGGCGGAGTTGATCGCCCGCGTGAAAGGAGAAGTTCCGCGAAACTCGCATCCCGAGACCAATCTTGATGCCGATTTGAACCTGAGTTCGCTCGACCGCGTCGAATTGCTGGGTGCACTGGAAGAACGCTATCAGCAGGATTTTAGTGAGACTCGATTTGCGGCGCTGAATACAGTTGGCGATCTGGAAGCGATGTTGCGCGGAAATCCTTCTCCACCCGCCCATTATCACTACCCGGCATGGGTGCAGCATTGGCCCACAACCTGGATCAGGCTGGTAGCTCATTATGTATTGCTGCGGCCGGCCGTATTTTTGCTGGGACGGCTGCGGGTTACCGGTCGAGAAAATCTTCGTGGCTTTGCTCCGCCGGTGCTGGTCGTTTGCAACCACATCGATGATGTCGATGTCGGATTTGTACAGGCCGCGCTTCCTTTCCGCTTCCGTCATCACCTGGCAACGGCGACCGCAGGCGAGGCGCTGGAAAAGCTGCGCACTCCGCCGCCATGGCGAAAGTTTTTCGGCCGAAGTTATGATCGCTTGAAGTGGATCCTCGGAGTCTCCTTGCTTAATCTGTTCCCTTTGCCACGCGAGGCGGGTTTTCGGGAAAGTTTCGCATTCGCAGGAGAAACCGTAGACCGCGGCTTCAGTATCCTCGTGTTCCCCGAGGGACGCCACACCGCTAACGGCAAGCTAGGCCCCTTTCGCGCGGGGGTTGGGCTGCTGGCGAATAACCTTGCGATCCCGATCGTTCCCATGCGCATCGAAGGACTCTTCGAATTGAAGAAGAGGAAGAAGAAGATCGCGTGGGGCGCAGGGGCGAACCCGATACATGTGGCCATCGGCGCGCCGGTCCGCTTCCCTGCTGACAGCGATCCACAGTCGATAGCTTCCCAGTTGCAGGCAGCTGTGGAAAATTTGAGCAAGTAACCATACTTTTAACTACATCGCGAGAAACCTGCTGCAGTAACCCCGCATCGGAGTGACAACGTGGAGTTATCTTCCTCTTATTTGCGGTAATTAGGTTCCACGTTGACCCGCTTGAGATCAGAATCGATCTTGCGGGACCATGGTCAGTTACGAAACGTTGTCGTTATCGAACCAGGGTAAAAATTTCAGGAGGTTGAAAGAAATGTATTTCGATATGAACCAGTTATCCCGAGTGGCGACGGCTTTCATTCTGGCCGCAGTCTTCGCTCTTCCACAGAACCTGGCAGCCGAAGGCACGGCGCACCTCGTGAGCCCTTCCGACCTCCGACAAGCGGCGGCGCAGGCTTCCAGCGTCCGGCAGCAAAACGCGGAACAAGTTAAACAGTTTCTTTCCTCGGAGCGGGCGGAAAAGGCCTTGCGCTCCGCCCACATGAATCCCGAACAGGTGAAGAATGCGGTAGCCACCCTCGACGATGCCGAGCTGGCGCAACTGGCGGCGCGGGCCAATAAGGCTCAGACTGATTTCGCCGGCGGTTCTCTCAGTGATCGTGATCTGATTATCATCATCGTCGCTGTAGCAGTTTTAATTCTGATCATCGTGGCAGTGCGTTAGGCCTGACGTGTTTCGGATTTTCAGCATTGCAGTCGTCTTGCTCGGGGTCTGCGGTGTCTTACGCGCCGCAGATCCCCGAGGCGTCTGGCTGGATGTGCCTTTCGTAAAGCAGGAGAAAGACGGCTGCGGCGCTGCCGCTATCGCCATGGTGATGCAATACTGGCAGGCAAAGTCGGGCCAGCCGGCCAATGACGCTTCCGATGCCGGCCAGATTCAGCAGACACTCTATTCCGCCAAAGCCCATGGTATTTACGCTTCCGATATGGAGCGCTACTTTCAGGAGAATGGCTACCGCACGTTTACAATTCGCGGACAGTGGCAAGACCTCGAACAGCACATCAACAAAGGACGGCCCTTGATCGTCGCCCTGAAGCCCTCCTCCGGCGCCGCAATTCATTATGTTGTAGTGGCCGGCCTGGCAGAAAATACCGTAATGATCAACGATCCGGCCCAGCGGAAGCTTCTTCAACAGGATCGATCCGCCTTCGAACGGGAATGGAGCGCGGCCGGACAATGGACGCTGCTGGCGCTACCTCAAACATCAAGTTTCTGACTCTCACCGTTTTTTTTACAATTCTTTTCAGCTTTTCGTACCTGGCCGTCGCGCAAACGCCAGATACCTCACTGCTGGTCCGAGCCAGAGAGCTTTCCGACCAACAAAGCTGGCAGGAACTTGTCACTCTGGCTGAATCAGTCCAGAACCCTTCGGCCGATCTTGAGTTCTACTACGGGTCTGCGTTGGCCCGGCTGTCGCGTTGGGACGAGGCTGAACACGCGTTTTCCGCCGGAGCCCGCCTTCGACCCGCCGACAAACGCTTCCCGATGGAGCTGGCGGGCGTCGCTTTCAAGCGTAAACGATACCCGGTTGCGGCGCGGTATTTGCGAAGAGCGTTACGTCTCGATCCCAACGACAGCTACGGCAACGATTTTCTGGGCACCGTTTATTTCCTGCAGGGAAATCTCGAGGCCGCGCTGAAATATTGGAACCGGGTCGATAAGCCGCGTATTTCAGAGATCCAGGCCCAGCCACCACCGCTGGTCGACTCTGTCCTGCTCGACCGGGCCATGGCCTTCGCGCCCGCCGGCACTCTAAGCGGGCAGGATTTCCTGACAACCGAGCTTAGAATTCGCGGCCTGAAAATTTTCCCGCGTTTTCAATTTGATCTGCAGGCACGCGCCGACGGCAACTTTGACATTCTTTTCCGCAATCGCGAACGCAACGGCCTCGGTCAGGGCAAGCTGGAGAAGCTCTTCCTGCTTTTTCGCGGACTGCCATTTCAGAGTATTACGCCCGAGGTCTATAACCTTCGGCATGAAGCCATCAATTTCGTGTCAATGTATCGCTGGGACGCAGAAAAGCGCCGGCTTCGTGGTGAACTGTCAGGTCCGTTCAGAAAAAATCCCAAAGTTCGTTATGAACTGATGGCCGACTTGCGCGGCGAAAACTGGAACATCAGAAAATCATTTGCGGGCACTGCACCGGTATTAGGAAGTTTCAACATGCGGCGCGAGGCGGTGAGCGCGCACCTGGCTTTTTTCGAAAGTGGGCGATGGCACTGGTCGGCGGGAGCGGAAATTTCGCATCGTGACTTTCGTGATGTAGTGCCGGGAACCGCGCTGAGTCCCAGCCTTCTTACTAAAGGCTACCAGCTGAAGCAGACCACCCAACTGGACACCGCGTTATGGCGATTTCCAGAACGAAGATTGACTCTCGATGCCGGCGCGTCCTCGCAGCTGGGACGAATCTGGTCCGAGCCATCTCATTCTTTCGAGAAGCTGCAAGGTTCATTACGGTTTCACTGGCTTCCGCGGTCTAAGGGCGACGACTATGAAATTCAGCACCGGATCAGGGCCGGCAAAACCTTTGGCGATGTTCCATTTGATGAACTTTTCATGCTGGGTCTCGAACGAGACAACGATCTTGAGATGCGCGGACACATCGGAACCCGCGATGGCAGGAAAGGCAGCGCTCCGTTAGGAGGAGATTATTTTCTGTCCAACTGGGAAGTAGATAAGAACGTATATGGAAATGGAATCTTTACCGTAAAACTGGGTCCGTTTGTGGATACGGGCAAAATTGGGAATTCGTCGGCGGCATTGGGTTCCCAGAAATGGCTTTGGGATGTGGGAGCTCAGGCCACGTTCCGCGTGTTTGGAGTCGGAGTTGTTTTCTCCTACGGCAAAGACCTGCGTTCCGGCAACAACGCTTTTTATGTTTCGATGAGATGAGGGCCAACCATCTGGCCTTAATAATGTGGACGTAATGAAAATCTTTAAGTGGGCTTTCGGATTGTGTCTTCCGCTTCTGGTTCTGTCGATCGGGGAGCGCGGCCAAGACGACAGTGAATCTGAAATAACCAAGTGAGCAGATAACACAGTTTACACAGATTTTGCACAGCTTTGAGGGCAGAATATACAGTGAACACCTGATAGACCGTGTACTTTCCCGCTTAGCTTCGGCTTCAGTCGTAATTTCCTTCCAGCAGCCAATCTCCCTTAAGCATATCCCGTACCAGGCGGTAAAGTGTGATGCTGCCGGCTTGCTGTAACGCGATATCCCACTCGTCGCGGGCCCACCCTTCCTGCTCCCACCAGTCTCCGGAGGTACGCCAGGGACCGGCAGCCCACAGAATTTCCCCGCATATTTCCCTGCGTTTGCGGCACGCAATGTGTGCCGGCTTGCCTTCCCGCAGAGTGACCGTGGCTTCTAAGGGTGGACGGAAGATTCGCATCGCGGTGACCGTGGCTTCATTTTGCTTAACAGGTTTCTGATATCCGCTGACTTCGCCATTCCGGAGCGCTTTCGATTTCCGGTTAGCCTGCTCCGGCGCTTGTCCTGGAGCAAAATGCTGCATGCGAAATGCTTCTGGACGGTGCGTATCCAGCAACTGCACCGCTCCCACTCGGTTTTGACCGACAATTCCCGCAATTCTCGCCAGGGTAAGTTCAAGCTTTTCCGGTTCCGGAGAAGGAGGCAGAAATAATCCATTTTGTGCGGCCCGCGGCCGCACTGGTTTCGCCGACAAATGAATCTTCACGATGGGAGCGCCGGGTGGGTTCGCATTCAAATCGAGTTGCAGCAGCTTGAGGAAAATTTTAGGGTCCAGCAACGGCACCGGCAGGCGCAGGGTGCGGCTGAAGTGCCGCCGGGATTGCGCTCGATCAGAGCTGGCAGAGGCGCTCATTCCCACATAGTCCACGGAGCATTCTTCCGCATGGTCTGCCCGGTTGCATTCCAAAGTCAGAGTCAGGGTCAATTCCTGGGTGGATAGAGAGCGTGCGTTCAGGCGGGCACACAATTGATCCAGCAACCGGGCCAGCAGAAATGCCAGTGGCTCCAGCAGCACCAGGGGATATTCCAGTTCGATGGTTTCTTCGAAAACCAGCGGAGGATCGACCGGAACCAGCGATCGAATCCTGCAGCCACGCGCCAGTTGCTGCAGCCCGATCCCTCGTTGGCCAAGGCGCTCGCTCAAAGCAACCTCGGGCAATTCGGCCAGGGCGCGCAGATTCCGGATGCCCCAGCGTTCGAAGACTTCCAGGTCTTGGAGGTCATGACCGCCGGCAAACATCACCCGCAGTGGAAGATTGCCCAACTGTTCAGCTTCCTTGCCCGGAGGAATCACGATCACTCCGGAAATACCTTGAGCGGCGAGTACGGCCGTATCCGGATTCGAGGCTACCGCGACATTGACTTCGAGGCCGAGATCAAAAGCGCGGCGCGCCAGATTGCGCGCAATTTTTGGCAACGCCCCGAAAAGAGGCTGCATGCCGGCCAGATCCAAAAGAACGGTGTCATCCGCCGCATCTTCTACTCGCGGCGAAAAAGAGAGGGCGCAGTCAAGCAGCACGGCATGGGCGGCAGCCTCCTGCAACAGGGAGCGCGGACGCAATGCCAGATCGCTGCACGCCTCCACCTGAAGCTTTGACATTCCGGCAGAAACGCCGGCGCGGCGCGCCTTTTCGTTCAAGGCAAAAATTTTTTGTAAAGGCGCTTTGCCTTCGAGCACCGCCAGGGCTTGCGAGCGCAGCTCAGGCTCTGCGCGCAGCACGGCCTCTACGGGAAAATCAGGAACGAAGATGCAGGCAAAAGCAGTCATTCATTCGGACCTCGGACTTCGGACTTCGGACTTCGGACTTCGGACTTCGGACTTCAGCGTCGGACCTCAGGCGTCGGACCTCGGACTTCAGCGACAACCTGTCGTCGAAAATCTGACGTCTGAGGTCTGACGTCTGACGTCTGAGGTCTGAGGTCTGAGGTCTGACCTTCTACGCAATTCGCACTGCTTGAGTCGCGAATGCCAACACGGATTGTGCCGGCTTCCGTTGCATCCGCGAGCGCAGAAGTTCTCCTTCAATGTGCAGTCCATCCAGAAGTTGCGCATGCGCCGGACTGGCGCCGCTTTTCGCCGATAGCCGATCGCTGCCAGCGGACAGCTTTTCTCCCGCCTGCAGCCGAACCAGCACGGAAGCGCAGGTCTGGGCACAGGGCGCCTGGGCAATCACCAATAGCACCGTAGCCGTGGGTTCAACGGAACGCTGGAAACGAAACCACGAAGCCAGAGGGATGCGCCGTGCCGCTGCATCCGGCACATCGCCAAGATCAATTGCCACCAGCCCAAAGCCTCCGCTTTGCAGCAGTAGATCGGTAACCCGCAGCGCCTGCTCAAGATGAAAATCAGATCGCGAACCTCGAACCGCAGGATTCACTCCCGATCTCTGGGATCTGAAAGCTGATGTCGGAGGATCGACGTTCGAGTTCTGCGGTCCGAAGTCCGACGCCCGCCCACACCGTATCCACAGCAATCTTTCCAACTCAACCCCGGCAGCAACTGCCGATGTGGCATCGAGAGCATCCGTGGTATCTACCAGGGCGCAGATCTCCTGCCGCCGGGTGGCTGCCGCCAAAGCCGACAACAATACGCTGGTACGCCCGGAGGAAGAAGGCCCGCAAATTTCACTTAAACACCCCCGCGGGAAGCCGCCGGTAAGTCCATCAATTTCGCGAACTCCGGTGGAAATCATCTCCGGCGCAGGCCGCACCTCGAGCCGCGAGGCCGCTGTCACCCCTGCCAGCTTGGGCAATGCCGACAGCCGTTCCAAAACCCCCGCCGGTTCCTTCCGGGCAAAAACAAAAGCTCCGCCCACCGGGGCGGAAAAAAGTAAAGACATATGGGACCTCTATATTCAATTTCAGGGAACGCCGAGGCGGCTGGCCGGGGCTGCGAATTGCATTTTCGCTTTTTATTCGCTAAAGGTATTTAGCTCCAGGCGGCAGAGTTTGTCAAGAACGAATGAAGGCCGGGGCAGTTTGAAAAAATCCTCGAGGGATGGTCATTCCGAAGCGGCATTTTGCGGAGGATCTGTGGGTTATGCTGCGGGCAGCCAGCACATTTAGCAGCTGGTTTCAGAAGACAAGCAGTGGGCTGTTTCGCCGCAAATTGCACCATCACCTGAAGTCCTGGCTAAGGAAGTCCTGGCAAGAAAGTTCACGAACAAATCGCGTCGAGTAACAATCAACCAGACGCGCGAATGCACAAACCAGACTTCGCGCCGGCACCGGCCGCAGTTCGCTTTGTTATAATGACTGCTCTCCGCGGCGCTATCGTCTAGGGGTTAGGACGGAAGATTCTCAATCTTCAAACACGGGTTCGATTCCCGTTAGCGCTACCAACTCTCTCCTGCTATCTCGCGTTATTTCCTGCACTTGCTGCCGCCACCTCGAATCGCTCGAAACAGTTCATATCACTCTGTGTGGCACAGTAACGGCAACTAGGGGGCACAATTCGGGGTACACTTTTTTTGATCGGCATGTTCATTGTGGCTCACACTCTTTACCGTTCATGCAACCAGCCACTTTTTCCTCGACGCAGGCGATATCGGAACATCCAAATCCAAGGTGGACGACCTGGCCACCTGGCTTGTGAATGAAGTACGCCAGAAGCTCGGCTGTTCGAGAAATCTCTCACATTTCCCAACTGGCTGACCACGTACAGGCTGCGGCCATTAGATTCCATGACATGGCAAGACTAGCAAAATGAGGTGCTGGTGGCGCTGAGGGAGTGTCTGGCATCGAACAAATTAAACGTCGCGGCACATGATATAAGCATTTGCTCTCTAAGGGGTAAAGTTAATGCAAGAAAATCGGGAGAGATGGATGCGTCTGTGTGAACAGGCAGCCAATGAGCAGAATCCTGAAAAACTCATGGAGCTAGTGAAAGAAATCACGAAATTGTTGGACGATAAGGCGCGACGCCTTGGAGAGAACCGCCGCTGCCGTCGGTCGGACAGTCTGCCGGAGGCAGACTAAAAGCATCACGGCAGACTAACCAACTTTCTGGAGAACTACACCTTCGTCAGGATCACAATTGAAAAGCAAGAATTTCCAAATCGTGGAGCCCGGCGCGAGGACGAATGCTGAAGGGATTGCCGTCAATAATAGATTGTTGTTAACAATCTCCGAAAGCGATTATAAAGCGATTTCTTGTCACCTGAAGCACATCGATCTTCCCAGTCATTTAGTCTTGCACGAAGCCGGTGAAAAACTGAAATTCGGGTACTTTCCGAATCGCGGATTAATTTCTCTTGTGGTCACGATGAAGGATGGAAAGACAGCAGAAGCAGGCATTGTTGGGAAAGAGGGATTTGTAGGGATCGCGGCCGCAGTCGGCCTCTTTAGAAGCCCGCTTCAAACAGTTGTCCAAATCGCGGGCGATGGTTTTCAGATAGAAGTCAGTGCTTTACAAGAAACCCTGGAAAATCGGCCCGGGTTTCAGCTGCTGTTGAATCGATATGCGGCGCTTCGGGGAATGCAGGTTGCCCAAACAGCCGGGTGCAATCGCCTACACGATATCGAACAGCGTCTCTCACGGTGGCTTTTGATGGCACAAGACACTGTAAATTCTAGCGTTTTGCAAATCACTCATGATTTTCTAGCCACCATGTTGGGCACAAACAGATCGAGCGTGAGCTTGGCTGCTGGCAATTTGCAGCGAAAGAAAATTATCAAATACACACACGGGGCGGTGACGGTTGTGAATCGCGGTGCTTTAGAACACTCCGCTTGCGAGTGCTACGGCACTATTCAACAGTACGACGTTGCATTCGACTTGAAATAGCCCCTCGAGGCTGGCATGGGAAAGGGCTTCTCGGTGGGTGTGCCTGGACACAACTGCCCCAAGGTTTCACCGAGTCTCGGGCGTTTTTGCTATGGCTAAGATTTAGTTGGAGGAGTCTTTGGTGACGTTGTGTTGTTTTCTCGCTCGGCCTTCATTCGCTCCAAAGATCGCTCGACCGATATCAATTCCTCACGGAGGATACCGACTCTATCAAGGAGGCTCTCAAACGTGTCTTCATGCACTCTGGATTCTGCGGGCATGATGACACCCTAGCAAATTTAGACGGAAGAGTCGGCACGTCAGCGTACGCGATAACAATCCCCTAAAGGATGAACGGCTACCGTCAAATCGAGAATGCATACAGGACTGCCTTCTAGGTACGCCATTTATGAATCGTGCTGTTGCGGAGTGCGCTGACTGCGGAGCAGCGATTTGTTCAGATTGTCGAACCCGGTGGTGCGGGGAGTCATTCTCTGACATCTGCGGCGATAACCATGTAACGACCGAGTGTCTGAAAAAGCTGTACACAGGGCACACTTGATCAGAGAAATGATTTTTTCGATACGTCGATGTAGCGTGATAAAGGTAACGTGTCGGACAGAGAGCGGTAGCGGACAGATATTAAGCGGGATGCCTGCTATAAGCGATGCATGAGCAATATGAAACGCGCGGTCGATATTAGAAGCGTAATCTTTGCCAAACCGCGCTGCTAAAATTCGACCCCGTAAGACCCTTGAACGAGTTGCTGAAGATAGAAACGCAGTCCTGAACGGAATTGAAGATAGGTTTACACAATCACAGGAAGGCGAACAGAGCGCATTGCGGAAGGTCTGTCCACGCTGGACGCTCTACGTCGGATGACCGAACACCAAAGTAGTCATCAGTCCAGGGCTAGCTGAATGACAAATTATAGTTGGCAAGAGTCTTACCAGTCAGCTGTGCTCGAAACTGATTGGACGAAAATGGAAGAGCGAATTCAAACTGCCGAAGCTGAAATACACAAAAGACGGTTAATTCTATCTCAGGACCACGGTGGCATGGCGGAAGAACGTGAGGCGCTCGTAAATGCCATGAATGCTCTTGTGATTTTACGCAGGGAAGCAACCGTGTGGGCGGAAAGCCAGAAACCACCACGAACCTCTACTTGAGCACCCTGATTCAGAATACTCTTTCCTGCTTTTTATTAGGCGAACCCTCTGGAGTTTCTTCCGATAGCAAGATGCGTAACCGCTGTTTGAGAAGTTCTATTTTGCGCGGATTCTTCTCCTCGGTAATCTTTAGACAAACCCGCGCACAAATTGCTCTGAATGTGTCGTTGTCCATCGAAGTACGATAAGTGGAGCTTGAGTGGGATAACTGTTCAAGTTCGCATTATTCGTAACGACGGGGTGGAAAGGTAGCGAGCCGGCCAGAGGGAACTCACCGACTCGCTATTAAGTCGAACTCGAAGTGACCTAAAAGGTCGTTACGACCAGGATAACAACCATGAAGCGTTGGTAAGGAAACACTAGCTCTGAGGCGGATAGGCAGTCCATCGGGTGAATACCGTATGTACGCTGCAGTACACACCAGCGCCGTCAATCATTCGTTGAAGGCAGTCTCTTGAAGCGGTACTGCCCGGCGTCATACCCCCAGTGCTTCTTCTGCTGTCTAATTCAAATCCCCAGCCCACGTCACAGAGAGAGACACCCAGTTTGGCATCTCTCAATTCGGCAGGTCGATTTCGCCGAGCCTCGAGCAGAATTCATGGGCGGGATAGAACTGCTTCGGCATCGGCGTCTTTCCCAAGCATCAGAAAATCTTTATAAGCCGCAAGTGCCACCTCCACCACCGCGGTTGATTACCCAGGCGCTTCCCGCCGTAGCGCTACAACTCTCTCTTGCTGTCTAGTGATATTCCTGCGGTTACCTTTGCATCGACGTATTGCTCGACCACTACATATCGAGCACATCATATCGGAGCACAATTCGGGACACAATTTGATTAGAAGCTGGAATTCTGCGATTGGTTCCTGTCCTCACAGCTCTGCTTGGCACACGAAAACGCCCCAGACTCGGTTGAGTCGTGGGGCGGTTTCGTCAGGCTCCCCCCTTCGGCAGCCCACCTTCACAAATGGTCAGACGCTCCGTACGTTGAAGAGGTTGTTTCGCGCTCCGTGCGAGTTTTCAACAATGAGCAACGCGATAATTTACAGTGATGCCCGAGACCAGTAAGGTATTTCCTGTACGACAACTTTTCGTAGCCTCAGTACTATTTTCTCGCCGGCGTGCTCCGATCTTTAAGTAAACGCATCCCAATCGCGATGGCACAGTTCTTGCAATGATCTCAGGAAGCATGTCTTGGAGGTACGGCCATGCAAGAAAACAGGGAGAAGTGGATAGAGCTGTGTACACGCGCTGCCGATGAACAAGATCCCCTAAATCTGGCTACGCTCATTTTAGAGATCAATTGCATGCTCGAGGCCAAGGAGCGACGACTTTTGAAAGCGTCACCGCTTTCGTCTTTCGACCAGGATAAACCGACATTGCGGTCACCATCACAATCGAGATGCTAGTCAAGCATCGCCTCCAATACTGTTTCGGCAGCGAGACATGAGTTACCACTATCACTACGGTTGGCATCATCGCAGAAAGCAGTACCGGCTGACTGCCGTTATGGTCATCATGGGAGCACTGCTTGGGGTAGTAGTCGTACTACTTGTAAACTCCTTAAAGATGTTTGGGTCCTAGCTTCGCGCCCGCCGCACTCATCAATCAGAGAAAAATTGTGTTCGAGCGACTGAGCAGTCGCCGCATCTCAGGTTGCGTTTCATTGTCGATCTATTTTCTGTCTGTTGATAAATCGGATAAGGTGGGCTTTCTCTTGGGTGCACCGATAATTCACCGATTTCACGTAGATCAATTCTCCACATAACCTCTTCAGGCTGCGCTCCATTGAATGGAGCGGTGACGGAAATCGAACGCTTGATGCGGACAGACAGGTCAGGTTCTCCTACTCTCGACGCCACATGCAACCATTTGCATTCAGACCGATCTAACCTGTCCGCAAGTCAGCGCAAGCGTCTTGCTTTCAGAGGTTTGTATGCGTTCTCCCTTGGCTGAAAACATGCTGGTTAATCAAAGCGGAACGCATACAGCTTGGCCGGAAGCAGGAAGGTGATTTGCCGGACTTCATGATTTCAGCAACCGATCCATCTTGCGCAGGCAGTCCTAGTCAGGGTTCCGCCAACCCTCATGCGCAGCGTCCGGAAAGGGCTGATGCAAACCACTACGCGGATTGTCCAAGCGATTTCTTCTCCAAAGAGACTGAGGAAGAGAGCCGCCTGTCGAAGGCGCTGGAAGAAATTCGACTAGTCACCGGGGCTAACGGCGCAGCGATCGCAATGGTGCGAGGTGACCAGATGGTTTGCTGCGCGACCAGCGGAGATAACGTCCCCGATCTCTGGACACAACTCGATCCTGACAATGGACTCACGGGGCGCTGCATGCGGACCCGCGAACTTCAGCAAAGTCTCGATACGGAGAGAGATCCCCGAGTCAATCTTGAAGCTTGTCGGCGGTTAGAAGTCAGGTCGATCGTGGTTGTGCCCCTGACCAAGTCGGACGAGCTGCTGGGAATTTGTGAAATTCTTTCTTCGCGACCAGACGCTTTTAGCCCAGGCGATTTGGAAAGCTTGAAAGAATTGACCAGTCGAATTCTCGAGAGCAACTTTAGCCAGCGTGGTTTAAGTGCGATTGAACCCGGGAGAGAATGTCCCGCAGATTCTATCCCGCCGGAAGTTCCAGTCCGCGAGATCGTTGCCGCGTCTACGCTATGTGGTTCAGCGGTCAATCACAGCAGCTACTGGATGGCAATTCGAACCATCTCCATTGTTGCTCTGTGCGTGCTGCTGGGTTGGATGGTCGGTAATGCAGACTGGAAGATGGCAGTGGCTCGCGCCGAGAACCAATCTCTCACGTCAGCGAGCGAAATCGGCCCTCTCGCTGAACAAGCGGCATTGGACAAACCAGAAGCAGCAGCATTTTCCCAGACGTCGATTAAAACGCTTCAGCCGTCCGTTACTGTTGCAGTAATGCCAGCTGAGATCTCCCTCCCTGCGACCGAAGAGCAAGTCAAGCCAGAATATCCTGCAGATGCACAGAGACAACACCTCGAGGGTAAGGTTTCGATGAAAGTGCTAGTGGGAATTGATGGCAAGGTCCGCGACGTTATAGCAATCGATGGGGATCCTCAGTTGGCTCAAGCGGCCAGCGAGGCTATACGGAATTGGAATTTCCGGCCACAGAGCGATAAAGGTCAGCCGGTTGAGTTCGAAGCCCAGATAACAATCACTTTTGCACTGACATCGTAGAGGCTCAACGGTGGTGTGTCAGTTTTGCGCTCGCCAGCCGGCAAACATCGGCTCTCGCACCACGCTCGTTGAAGCTACAACGTAACGTCGACCGCGATTGCAATCCCAGGATGTTGGCGGTTGTACAGATAGTATCCGTCGTTTACGTAGTCCACGTAGACATCATCCGTTCGATACCAAACCGGGGACCATGTTTCTGGGCACGGATCAACCACGCCGAACCAGTAGCCTCCGAACTGAAAACGCGGAGAGCGATCGACCACGATGACCGGCACTTCATGGACTCGGAACCAGTGTCCGCGACCGAAATGTGCGCGAAACCGATCTTCTGGAATACGGTATCCATAGTAGCCGCCCCGTTCGTGCCAGGAGCGATGCTCACTTCGCCAGTCGTGGGCCCTCTGGCGTTGCCATATATCCTGCCGGACATAACGCGGTGCCGGCTCATACCTTCTTACCTCGTGCAGTTGCGCAGGCCTGTGGTCGGCGTGCTCCTCTCCGCGATGAAATGATTCGTGATACTCGTGTCTTGCTTCGGGTCCTCGTGCATCATGATTGCCGTGTTGTTCCGGAGCCTCGCGTGCGTGTTCCTGATGGCGAACATAGCCTTCGTGACCATGGGAATCGCCTTCCTGGTGGCCGTGCTGCGCCAGCGCTGTCGCTCCGAATAACAGAACGAATGAAGTGCCTAAAATAGAGACTGTTCTCATGATCAGACCCCCGCTGCCCCGACTTTAGTCGAAGCCTCCCCCGACATCCCAGATTACAAAAGGCACACTCCCTGTAGGGTGAGCGAGTCTTAACGTTGGGGAATCACCGCATAGTTCGTGCCTAGCCTCCCAGTTCACGATATTAGAGTCATCGCGTTTAGCGTTAACCGATTTCAGCCCCAGCTAAACCAAGTGGGAGTAGAACCTTTTTATTTTCACTCTACCTGATCGTATAGTCGTAAAATGGCGGCGGGTGGTGGAAGACATTCTGCACCCTCGGTCGATGGATAGATCTAGCTGAATAATGAAGGCGAAATTGAGTCGGTACGTTTGTTTACACCAAGGAGTTGGCCATGGCGTCCGACGGGAAGCTGAACTTACGTCATTCGAAACTCCGAGTTTTAGTGGTTGATGATCACACCACGGTGGCCGATTTAATATGCCGATTGTTGGAAGCGGAATCGCAATTTGAAATTGTCTGTGACGCCGTTACTGGATCGGAAGCGATCGCTAAAGCAAGGAAGTCTCTGCCCGATGTTGTCCTGCTGGACTTGAATTTGCCTGATATGAGCGGTCTTGAAGTTGCGCGCCGCATTAGATGGGTCGCTCCTTTAGCGGAGATTTTGATTTTGAGCGAGCACGACGGCCCCGCTATGCAGCAGGCGTTTCGAGCTGGCGCGCGTGGTTTCTTGCTAAAGTCTGACTCTCCTAGCGAACTGGTAACCGCTATTCGAACTGTGAATCAAGGCCAAGTTTACATCAGCATAGGACTTGCTCATCCGCTCACAAAAGCGCTCTGACCGAGGATGCAAGCGAAAAGCACTGCCGCGAAGGTGCCGCCGACGCGTCTTGTGGAGGGGATAAAGCACTTTGACGGTTCTGTGGTTACAGTCAGGGCACGTTCATACCGCCGAGTGCGTGTTTTTGATGGGTATAGTCCCTTTTTATTCGCAGTGAGAACCGCTAAGAATTATGGTTGTACCGATCCCAGTCCAAGATAGACGGCCCAGCCAGCGATTATCAAGATCATGACGCCCGAAATTCCGCCTGCAAGTTTCACGAGAGGATTGATCTTGTTCACTTTTGCAATCAGTTGGCTTTGTTCCATTGCTTTCGATGCTGATGATTCGTCGATAAAAAGCTGGTCGTCCTCTTGCCTGGTTAAAGTACTGCGATAGAACAGCAGAATAAGAAAAATTCCGGTCACAATCCCCCACGCAACCAGCAGCCGTTCCATTCCATGGGTCATAGAATCACCCCCGAAACCATTCAAGCTATTAAGATAAGACATGCTAAGGGTAGTCCCGGGGACGAGAAATAGCAATTGTGGCGCATGGTTTCCAACAGCCCAGAAACTGTGAAAGAACTCACAGTTTCTTCAACTTTTGGGTGGAGTTTTTGAAGAATACCGTCGAAGACATTAAGCCACTAACGAACACTCAGGCAGAGTCCAGCAGGCTCAACCACCCTGACCGGAAATAGTTACAGGTGCCCAAAAACAGCGCAAAGCAAATTTATTCCAAAAGCTCAAATTCTTGGCTCAATCTACTGGAGAAATCATGACGACTAGAGGAGCGTTTCTCACATTCCTTGTGCTTTCGGCTACGGCCGGTGTCGCACAACAGCGAACTGACGCGAATCCGCAAGCCCGTGGTATAAGCGCGCCTGGAACGGTTCGCATTTCGTATACAGTTTTGGCGGGCTTGCTCATCCACAGGGCGTTGCCGGAATATCCTGAGGAAGCCTTAGCGAACGGGGTCCAGGGTGACATAATTTTGAAAATTGTTATCGATGAAAGCGGTAGAGCTGTGCTTAGCGAAGCTGTGAAAGGCGATCCTTTGTTAGTCGCTTCCAGTTTGGATGCGCTTCGTAATTTCCGGTTTCGCCCCTATCGCCTCAATGGAAAATCCGTCGGGGCCGAAAGCCAAATCGGATTTCATTTCGGACTCAATAGAAAAGGTGAGATTGCCAAAGGACATGTGGAATTCATGTCTGCAATTCCTTACCAACCAGAGTTTCGGACACCCGTGTCGATCGCAAGCGGAGCGTTTGTGCTTTGGCCTCATAAAATATCCGGCAGCGAACCGCAATTGCCGCCGGAACTGGTGGGAGAGTCGGGGTCTGCATATCTGACTGCGACCGTCGGTGCGGACGGAAGAGTACAAGGTGTCAAGGTGGTTGGAGGGGATGACCGGTTCATAAATGTGGTTGTCGATCCTGTGAAACGGTTTGTATTTGAACCTCAATTGGTGGAAGGTAAACCATCGGGCGCGACTATTCCGGTCAGCTATCACTTTGGACGTCAACGATAATCTGGCGTTTGTTTGTGGTTCGATCGTCGCACCTGGCCAAATACCTGCAAATCTGCGTTTCTCGGTAGCCATGCAACGACTCAAACAACTCCGGAAACTAAAAAGCCCTTGCCATCTGGTGCAACACTTTGCGTGAAAGCCTCTCCTGGCTTGCTAGAACAGGCTTAAGTACTTCCGCTGCAATAACTCGTAAGCCTTCCTTTGGCCGAAAAGTTGCATCTCCACTGTACGGATAATTTCGACCAGGCAACCGGATCGAGGCCCCGTTGCGCTCAAAGGCCGGATTCGGGTGGCGGGTGAGCCTTCATCTGCGGCACGAGAAAGACTATTTGGGAATCGATAGCGACGAAAAGGAGAACTGTTGAAGGGAAGATCGTTTTTTACAGGTTTGGTGGTGGCGCTGGTGCTTTCGGCAATCGCGGGAGCGATTTTTCTCAAAATAAGGGACAATCAGACAACTCATTACGTCGATCTAAAATGGGATCCGCCGCCGCCAGCAACGCCAGGCTCGAAGGCTGCCGCCTACGATATTTATCGCGGTACGCGGCCGGGAGGCCCGTACCAGAAAATAAATTCCCGTGCGACTAGCCCGAACTACAGAGATCGTAACGTGAGGCGCAGGCAAAACTATTACTACGTTGTCAGGACTGTGGACACCACCGGCCAGGACAGTGTGCCTTCCAACGAAGTGGCGGTCTTCATACCGTAACTGGTTCTCTGCATCTGCCAAAGAACCTGCCCTTTACGGCGAGGGAATGGCAGCGGAGAATTGATTCGAAACCACACTCTCAACTCCCGCAGAGTCGAGCGCAGTGGTTACGTAGTAGTAAGTAGTTCCTGGCTGAACGGTGAAATCACTGTAACTGGTCCCGGTAATATTCGTGCTCAGCAGATTGTACGGCCCGCCGCTCACCGTTCCACGGTAAACCTTGTAGTAAGCGACCTTCGAGGTTGAAGCGTCCCATTGCAATGAAACCGAATGCGAGACCGCGGGCGGGGTCGCGGTAACTGCAATCGAAACGTTGGCAGACTTTGTTGTATCGCTCTGACTGGTCGCAGTGACGGTGTCACTTTCCGCTGATTTCGGAGCCGTGTACAGCCCTGACTGCGTAATAACTCCACTTCCTTTTGTGACCGCCCAGGTCACGTTCGTATTGGCGGTCCCTGAGACCGTTGCTGTGAGTTGCAGGCGGCCGCTGGCCTGGACGGAAGGCTTGGCGGGAGAGATGGTAACGGCCACGGTCTGGGTTGCAGCGCTCACAACCACTACCGCCGAAGCACGCTGTGAAGAATCAGCTTGGCTGGTCGCAGTAATGGTATAGCTTCCGGAACTTGCGGGTGCGGTATATAGCCCGCTCGAGGTGATTGTCCCGGACGAGGCGGACCAGGTCACGGCTGTATTCGTCGCCCCCGTCACAACGGCAGTAAATTGCTGGGTCGTACCCGTTTTTAGATTGCTGACAGAGGGAGAAATCGATATTGCCGTTGCCACCGGCGGCGGAGTCGGAGTGGATGACGTCACAGTCACCACCGCAGTGGCCACCCTCCTTCGCGAGTTCACGGCCCTCGCAGTCACGGTATAGCTTCCAACCGACGAGGGCGCGGTGTAGAGACCGGTCCTGCTGATGGTCCCACCGGATGTGCTCCAGGTCACCGCAGAATCGCTCGATCCGTTCAGGGCTGCCGTGAACTGTTGCTGGTGACCTGAAAGCAATGAAATGGCGCTGGGAGAGACCAAAAGTCCGGTGCTGGGTACAGGATTGCTGCTACCCGGCGCAACCGCTCCGGATTCGAACATTGAAGCAATACACGTCGACCATACCGATCCCGTTGACCAAGTCACGGGCAGGGAGTTCAGGTTGGTCTGGCTGTTTACCTCGGAGCGGCAGCTGCCGGTACGGTCACGGAATCGAACTGCGCCATTTACTCCCGCCAAGGCGAGCCAATAAGTTGTTCCGCTGGTCACCGGGACTGGAGAAACATTGATAGGGTTCCATCCGCCGGACACGGCGTTTGAGGCGGCTCCTTGGGTCAGCAGTGCTCCGGGATGACCATTGCGATCTGCGTACATCCCTGCTGATATGGTTGTCGCGACATTGGATCGATCGAGGTAAACCGACAATGAACTGACCTGACCCGTAGCTACCGCCTTAACCGGAAATGCCTCGGCTGTCCCGGCTGAGTTGCTGTCAGTCGACCTCTCGACATTCGTGTCACCAAGAAGAATCTGGGACTGCTGGGCAGTGGCGGACGATATCAGTAGGGCAAGCAGAACGGCGCACCACGAACTTGCCTGAAAATAGGCCTTTCGGAAGCCTGCCATGGGGGAGGTGCCTTTCTGACTCTGCAGGGTTTCTGCAAGTCAACTCCACCATTAAACGCTGCGCCAAGTGTCAGCAGAAGATCACGGAAGTACACCATAAGACTCGTTAGGACATGCCGAACTCCTCACCAGTAGTACATTTCCTGGGCAATCGTGAACTCCGGCGCGTCCCCTGGGGATGGTTTCGCGACTGAATGTCTGGCCAGGCCAAAACGACCCAGAGCGTCTGCCAAATCTTATTTCGACCATCTCTGAATCAAGGTCCCACCTGCACAATGGGCGCGACTGAGGGCACGCCATTGCTATTTACGATGAACAACATGTAGTGGCCGGGGGGCGCCAGAATTGCATTCGCTGGGGCCGAGAGGGTGAGCCCGCCCGTCGTCTGCT
Source organism: Terriglobia bacterium (assembly GCA_963733545.1). GTDB lineage: Bacteria > Acidobacteriota > Terriglobia > Terriglobales > Acidobacteriaceae > JAIQFF01. The sequence goes on along the minus strand of CAVTDQ010000005.1, from coordinate 123,073 downwards.
GGAACGTTACTGGTGTGAAACGCGTGTTCTGATCGAAGAAATGGGTCACCGCTCCGGTGCGAATCAGTGTAGCGCTGGCGATGGTCGCGCCATCCGGAGTCGCGACGAAGAAATTGGTCCCATATTGGATTTGCGCGGGAGCCTGAGTAATGACCGGCCGGGGACCCTTGAACAGGTATGGAGGAGAAAAGAATTCGGCGGTCTTCTCATCAGGCACATTCCCAAAATCGGCACCCATGCCGGAGACTAAGACTCTCCCGTCTGGCAGCAGTAAAGCCGTGGAATGATACTCGCGCGGCGTATGCATGGAGGCCATGGTGGCCCATACATGAGTTTGAGGAGACCACAGTTCAGCTGCATAAACAGCATTCGCAATGTTGCCGCCATTCTTGTCGGTTTCTCCACCCACCGCCAGAACACTATCGTCGGGCAGCGTGACCAGGTTGAAGAAGGTGCGAGGGTACGACATCGAAGGGGTCTGCACCCATGCCGGGGATGATTGCGTGGTGTCGAGTGTGAACGTGGTTTTAGCTGAAGCCCCCGAATTCTGGCTGTCGCTTGCGCTGCCCGCTTTCATGATCTTTCCCGGCTGGTACATGACCGAGCTGCCGCCATCTATGATCGTCGGGTCAAGCGTCGTCCATGATTGCGTGCTCAGGTCGAGCGTTTCTGTACTGGTCGCATACTCCGACCCGCCCAGGTGGATGAGCCGTCCATCGGGTAGCTGGTAGATGAACGGATATGTTTCGAACGGATTATTGGCGCTGTTGAGTTGGGTCCAGGAATTCGTCGCAGGGTTGTATGTTTCCGGAATCCCTGCGTTGCTGTGATTTGAGGTCTGCCATCCCGCTGTTACCAGCACGCGCCCGTCGGACAGAGTCGTGGCTGTGGGGTACCAGCGCCGGTATGCCATGTTGGGAACAACAGTCCAGGTGTTGTTGCCGGGATCAAAAATCTCCGCATTGGCAATTCCGATAGGATTACTCGATCCGCTATATCCGCCCACAATTAAAACCCGCCCATCGGCCAGTAACGCGTGCCCCGAACAAAAAAGGTTCACATTGATCGGAAAACTGGTAAAGCTCCCATTGAGGTAGTCCCATAAGGTCACGGTACTTCCATCTTCATAGAAGAGAAGTTTGTTGTTCTTCAGAAGGATTAGATTAACCGCCACTGTGGGTAAAGTGACCGGCGACGACCAACTGCCAACCACCGCGCTATTCCCTGAATTGTTGACCGTAACTGTGATCGGAGTTGAGGTCGCGTTCAATCCAGCGGAGTTGTAAGCGATCGCGGTTAAAACGTGGGTACCGTTCAGGCTTGACGTATCCCATGTGATTGAATAGGGGGCGGAGATGACTTCTGCTCCGAGGTTGCTGCCATCGAGCTGAAACTGCACCCCCAAAATTGAGTTGTAGGGATCGGTTGCGTTTGCGCTCACCGTTGTCTGCCCCGATACCGTCGCATTCTGGGCCGGCGCCACGATGCTCACGCTGGGAGGAGTTGCAACCCCTCCTGAGCCGCCCGGCAAGATTTCGACGAGCGCGAGATTGTAGCGATCGCCGGGGGGAGCAGTGTCGTTGATCGTCACCGTGGTCCCACTTACCGGAGTGGCGTTGTTCTGTCTCTGTACCCAGTATGTATCTCCGGTCGAGGTCAGAATCTGGTACACCAGGGTTTGGGCGGAACCTGCAACTCTCGTGAGCGCGTTGTCAAAGTCATTTCCCACGCCCAGCACAAGAGAATTGTTGCGGGTAGTTTTCAACGAAACTGACGGGGCGCCGGTGGCAGCGCTTGCACCGGCTGAGGCACCGATCGCGCCGGAACCGTTTGCACCGGTGGCATCGGCACCCATAAAGGTCATCACCGTGATGGAGGATACAACGCTCTGGGAGAGCGCGGCAGTGACCGTGACACCGGACAGGGTGGAAGGAGCAAACGCCCTCCAGATCTCAGAGGTTCCACTCTGCACATTGGTTCGCTTGACAAGCGCCCAGGTTAAGCCCGCGCCACTGACGCTGCTTACTGTGGTGTTCGCTCCTGATATGTAATCGCCTGCGACGAATGCCAGCAGCAACTCATTACCTGCGTTCGTAGAGAACGCTGGAGTGGTTACCGTAGTGGCTTTCGTGGTCAAGCCACGCGATGATGTCGCATCGAGCACCAGGGTTGACGTCCCAGCGGTTTGCGCGATGAAATTCAGATTGCTGGCTGCGCCACCGTTGACTGTTGTCGATTGGGACGACGGGCTGAAAGTGTAGCCGCCCTCGGTGGGGGTTACAGTGTAGGAACCGTTTGCCAATCCATTGAAAGTGTAGTTTCCCGAAGCATCGGGTGTTATCGTCGCACTGCCTGTGCCGCTTAACGTAACGGTCGCTCCAATCGCCGCGGATGGAGGACTGATGGTTCCCGAAATACTCCAGGTTTGGACCGCCCCGGTGAAGTTAATCCCGGAGACATTGGCATTGTTCACATTCGCAGATTGTGAAGACGGACTGAAGGTGAAGCCAGCCTTACTCGGAGTTACGGTATAGGCACCATTCGACAAGCCTGTAAAAGTGAAACTTCCTGAGCCATCCGCCAGCGCACTGGCAGTCGCGGTTCCCGTCAGCGCCACCGCCGCACCGCTGCCAGCGGCAACTGGTGAAATTACTCCGGAAAGGTTCCAGGTTTGAATCGTGGATGTTGCGATGAAGCTGATTCCCGTCACACTCGCGCCACTGATGGTCGCGTTCGACGACGCAGGAGTAAAACTGAACCCGGTCTGGCTAGGGGTTACTGTGTATGGACCGTTCGCGAGCCCCGAAAAAGTGAAGTTGCCAGACGCATTCGCCGTGGTGATCGCATTGCTGGTGCCGCTCAGCGTGACCGTAGCTCCGTTACCCGCAGATGCCGGGCTGATTGTCCCCGAAAGGCTCCAGGTCTGCGGGGCCGCCGCAAAATTCACTCCGGTGACACTTGCACCGTTGATGTTCACTGCTTGTGACGATGGGCTGAAGTTGAATCCAGTCTTGCCGGGAGCCAGGGTGTACGCACCGTTTCCGAGTCCCGAAAAAGTAAAATTCCCCGACGCATCGGCACTAGTAGTCGCATTGGTCGTGCCGCTTAATGTTACTGTCGCTCCGCTACCGGCGGACGATGGGCTGATGGTCCCTGAAACGCTCCAGGTCTGCGCTGTAGCTGCAAAACTAACTCCACTTGCATCTGCTCCATTGATGGTTACGGCCTGTGATGCTGGAGTGAAATTGGTTCCGGCTTTGCTCGGCGTAACGGTGTAAGAACCGTTAGCTAGACTACCGAATTGATACTTCCCTGAGGCATCGGCGATAGTGAAGGCGTTGGATGCTCCGGATAAGGTTACGGTCGCTCCGCTTCCCATAGTTGCTGGCGAGATGGTTCCAGAAATATTGAAACTGAATCCGCCCCCGCCGGGGGCAGGCAGGACTTCGACAATCGCAAGATTGAAACGGTCAGTTGTCGGAGCAATGTCATTCATCGTGACCATAGTTCCGCTCAAGGGGGTGGCGGAACTCTGACGCTGCACCCAGTAAGTATCTCCAACCGCCGGCTTGTATTGATGAACGAGACTTTGAGTGGCGCCGGGGGTGCGATCAAGTGCGCCATCGAAATCATTTCCGACCCCAAATATCCAAGAACTATTCCGGGTTGTGACCAGACTCGCAGTCGGCGCACCGCGGCTGGAACTGCCTGTTCCGACCGCACCAATCGCCGCGGAGCCGTTGCTTCCGGATGTATCGGTGCCGGTAAACGTCACCGCCGTAATTGATGCAACGATTTTCTGGGACAGCGTGGCGGTGACGGAAGCGTTAAATGGACTGCTCGAGAAAGCTCGCCAGATCTCGGACGTACCGCTTTGGCTGTTACTGCGCTTCACCAGCACCCAGGTCAAGCCACCGCCGTTGACGCTGCTCACCGTGGTGTTGGCTCCGGACAGGTAGTCGGTGGAGACAAACGCCAACAACAATTCGTTCGTCGAGTTAGTTACGAAAACCGGCGTACTGATCGTCGTGCTGGCAGCGGTGCCGTCACCTGAGACCGTAACATCAATGCCAATCGCGCACATCGCGGGAGTAAGAGCAATGAGTACAAATAGTCCTGCCATCAAAACAGCTTTGTGCAAAGAAAACAGCTTCTTGGTTTTAATCATGGAAGATGTGTGCATTGTTGGTGTTGTGCCGCCCGGCGATCATCTCTACAACATCGGAAGTTTGGTGGACGTCGCTTGACTGGTACGACAAACTGCTGACACACCAAAGCAAGTGACGAACGGCGAGTCATTTATGTCGTACGGTCCCGGGTGAAGGTGAACGGCGAAGCCGGGCAAAGTTTGTGCCTGCGCAGCCGTAAAGTCAAGATGCAAAACTATGCACAGTGCCACCGTACGTCAGGCTCAATCCCTTACTGGACGGCGCTTTCGCCGAGATAGGTGTAATATGTTGACGTCATAAGGGTTCTCTTAAAGCTGACTATCAGCGGGCCAGGAGTCGCTAGCGCAGGAATCTTCCACGGTGGAGACCAGCATGGCAAGAGATTAGTAACGTCGATGACTCTTGCTTGCGAGTGTGAGGAGTTGCAATTGTGATGGAGCCCGAACCGGCTACGGCGATAGTACCGGAAGGTTGCAATCTCCGCTTCAACCAAAAGCTGGCTTCGTGGTTTGCTTCACGTGCAGTCGCATGGTCCGGAACAGCGTCTGAATTGATGGCAGCTCTAAAACCGGACGGGGCCGACGAGGCGGGCCCTGCATCACCGAGCGCATGTTACATCTACTTTGAATCGCACAGAGAAGAGCTTCGCTCATTAGGCATAGACGTTTCATTGCGTCCAGTCCGTCCCCGGATGATAACGCTTAGCCCGTGGCGAACCGAAGAACGAGTTAGTCTTGTCGCGGCACATCCGAGCAGACTTTCTTTCTCCCCGGATCTGGCGTTGACTCCTCCCTTCGAAAATCATCAGAAGACGGTACAGCATGTTTCTAGTCCACCCGCAACCGATAGAGCTTGGCAGCAAAGTTCCACCACAAAATCAGATCTGGACGAGATTCGCGTAGATCGCAAGTACTCGAACGCGGTGAGTTCACACGGCCACGTGTTTCAGAATACAGGAGAGGCGCTGGTTGCATTCGGCGAAATGCGCGTCATCATCCGGGAACAGGCCCTTGATTTTAGGTCGGCGATGCAATTGGTGGTCGAACGTACAAAGGAGATGACCCAGTCCAGGGGTGTTGCCATTGGGGTGCTAAACCTCGAGAAGCTTATTTATGTAGCTCAGACCGGGATCGCAGACCCCATTGCAGGATTGCATTTCCAGACTGAAGTGATCCAGTCGCCTATCGAGGCAGGGGAACCGTTGCAAGTCAGAGACGCGCAAAACCATTTTTTACTGGGACCCGACTGCCGGCAGAGGGGCATCGGATCGCTCGTCGTCATGCCCATGATGCACTATGCGAAATGCATCGGTATTCTCGAACTTCTGTTCAGCGAGACCCGTTCGTTCTCCCTTGAGGACATGATGGACATTGAACTCATTGCGGGCGTGGTGAGCGAGGGCATGCGGCTTGGGGCATTAGCTAAACGAATGTGGCCCGGAGGCGAATGTCCTGCCGGGCAATGAATGCTCCGCCTCCGGTTCCAAATTCCCGGCGGGGAAATTCCATGCCCGGCGGGATTCGCAGTAACATCGCACTAAATAACAACATTAAGAAAACGAAGTAGTTAGATGCAATCACACTGCGGTGGCAGGCCAGTTCGCATCCGTTCATTTGGAACCCTCTAAGCCTGAATTCAGTTGACCATAGAGTGGTACTCCGGTTATCATAGATGACGTATTCGTGGCTCTGTTCGCTAGTATGTATGGGTAGCGCTTCGAAACACAATTACTCCCCGTTTTACTCCCCTTGTTACTTACTCCCCTTGAGGCAATTCCTCTCCTTATTGATTGAAAAAGAGGTTAGTTTGGTGAAAGTATTTTTCTCTCGCCCGGTGGGACCGGACCATCGTACGGAGCCAACATCATGACCCGTACGAGAGCTGGCAGCGCTGAGGTTATCGACCAGAAACTGCGAGTTTTAATTGCAGACAGCACGATGCTTACTGGTCGCTTGATCGCAGAGGCACTGAGAAGCGATCGAAAGCTCGAGATTGCAGATACCGAGGGCAAGTCGGTCGTCAGGGCTGCATCATCCATGAAACCGCACGTGATTATATTAAGTGAAGCGCTGGAAGGCACTCCAGGAAAAGGATTCGAAGTCTTAACCGAGCTTCGCGCCGCGGTTCCTAGGAGCCGGGCAATCATGTTGCTGGACGCTCCCGACCGGGAACTGGTCGTTGAGGCTTTTCGTCGAGGCGCAAGGGGTATTTTCTGTCGCAGCGATGCGCTTGCAATGCTCAGCCGCTGTATTCATCGAGTACATGAAGGTCAGCTTTGGATCAGCAGCTCACAAATCGAGCATCTGTTGGGAACACTCGACGAGGCGCCTGCGACTCGTCTTGTGAACGCCCAGGGCGCCGAGTTGCTTTCCAGCCGGGAACAGGATGTCACCCGTTGTCTCGCGGCGGGCCTCACCAATCGTGAGATTGCTCGGGAACTGAAGATCAGTCCTAATACTGTTAAGAATTATCTATTCCGGATTTTCAACAAGCTTGGTGTTTCCAGCCGGGTTGAAGTCGTAATCTACGGAATGAGTCAACGCCGAAACGATCGAGATCGAGGGCCTTCCAACTTGGCCAGCTAGATACGAAGCCGGCAGAAAGATCGCAACATTCAAGCGGAAAGTTGGGGGCGGAACGAAGAAGGAAGATTGCTTTCAGCTTTGATCACATTTGTCTGGCTTAAAACGTAGAGTACAAGTTCAATGCGGGTCGAAATTCCGAGCTTCTCGAAGATATGGGAAAGGTTGTTTTTCACTGTGTGCTGACTTATTCCCAGTTTGGCTGAGACATCATGATTCGACATGCCCGCCGCGACAAGCCGGGCGACTTCTTCTTCCCTCTTCGTTAACATAGCCGTCACTCTTCCGCTGGGTACGGAACGCGCCGGCGTTTGCATTAAAGCTTGCACGATGACTTCTAATTGAAAATTGTTTACCCAGATCTCGCCCTCAACCACGCTTTGTATGCACTTGTTCAATTCGGCGGAAGAACCGGTTCGACAAAAGATGCCTCTGGCCTGATTTAGAAAGCCCTCGATAATCAATTCAGGTTCTTCGCTGTCGATCAGCAAAACGATACGCGAGCGAGTCTGCACCCGCCGCAGTCCCCGCAACGCCAACAGGCCGGCAAAAGCCCCATCTTGCAGACGCGTACTGATGACCGCCACATCAGGCTGCGATTTATGGACAACGGAAATTGTTTCGGCCGCAGTGGTACTTTGACCGATTACCCGAAAGTGGCGCTGGATGGATTGAGAAAGTAACTGACAATTCATGACGGTCGAGTCTGAAACCGATACCGTCACTTTGTCCTTTGCAGGCGGTGCGTTAGGGCAAAGCATGGTTAAACCTTAACTTCAGTGAACTGCGGTAAGCCGCGTTCGAGATGCATCCTATGCGATGATACAATCTCAAGCAAGCGAAAAGATCAACGTTGCAACCAGTTACCGGCACTTAGAAACAGAACTGCACGATACTGCAACAACTTACACTTCATCGTTTCACTTCCCGCCAGGTGACAAACCTTCCCAGAGACGTTCGGACTCCATTTCGAAGAATCAATTCCTGCCCGACACGCTGACGGCGTAGGCCACTTTTCCCAGAGATTTACTGAGTCTTGTCCCAACTCAGCTCTCCGCGTTAACTTTGCCGTCCCAACCGCGAAGTGTGGCCGGTCCCCCCAACCGGACGGCGGCTTCGGGAGTTTAACTGACGAAAGCTCACGATCCAAAGAACCTGCGTCAATTTCGCAGGTCGAGCCCTGAATGGAACTTTTCCAAAATGGGACTTAGAGGCCGGAGGTCTAAGTCACCGCCGACTACGAACCGTTGATCAAAGTCCGCTTCCAAATCAGATTGGGTACGGCGAAATGAATTCGAGCATGCATGCCAAGTAAGTTAGGCCCGTTCACACTTACAGGCCCCAACTGGAGTCGCATAATCCCCGCGTCCTGACGGCTGAGCAACTTAAGATGGGAACATTCCTGTTGAGAAAAAATGTTATGAGACAGTTCACAAATTATGGGCTCTTGTTTGCGCTAGCCTGTCCACTCTGGATTGCTGCTCCGTCGTTTGCCCAATGCTCATCTCCAGCAAATGCAATCGTGGCTGAGAACTGTTTGCCCGGCAACCCACAGAGCCAGTGGGACGTAAGCGGAGCTGGAGACGCTTCAATTCAGGGCTTCACCACCGATATCAGCGTCAACCAGGGTCAAACAGTTTCTTTCAAAATCAACACCAACGCCACCAACTACAAACTTGAGATTTACCGCATGGGATATTACGGCGGGGCCGGTGCGCGTCTGGTGACAACCATTCTTCCTTCGGCGCACCTGCCACAATCTCAACCAGCCTGTATTAGCGACGTTGCAACGGCGCTGATGGACTGCGGAAATTGGGCTGTGTCGGCGACCTGGAATGTCCCATCCACGGCTGCATCGGGCATCTACTTCGCTCACGTGATTCGGGCCGACACAGGCGGGGATAGCCATATCCCGTTCATAGTGCGCAATGATTCGAGTGCGTCGGCCATACTTTTCAAGACTTCGGACACCACCTGGCAGGCCTACAACGACTACGGCGGCGCGAATCTCTACACTGGCGGTCCGGGCCCGCAAAACGGGGCTTACAAAGTCAGCTACAACCGCCCGTACCATACCCGTGTTTACGAATTCTACTCGTGGATATTCAATGCTGAATACCCGATGGTCCGTTTCCTGGAGGCCAACGGATTCGATGTTACTTACTTCAGCTCATTGGATGCGGATCGTTTCGGCTCGCTGATTCTGCAACACAAGGCTCTCCTGTCAGTCGGCCACGATGAGTATTGGTCGGGGAATGAACGCGCCAATATCGAAGCGGCGCGGGGGGCAGGTGTGAACCTGGCATTCTTCAGCGGGAACGAAGTATTTTGGAAAGTCCGATGGGAGCCCAGTATTGACGGGTCAAGCACAGCCAGCCGAACCATGGTTTGCTTCAAGGAAACGCACTCGAATCGGGTGACGGATCCTCAGGATCCACCGATCTGGACCGGCACCTGGCGCGATGCACGCTTCAGTCCTCCGGGAGATGGAGGTCGGCCAGAGAACGCTTTGACCGGCACGATTTTTATGGTCAACGGGCCCCAGAGTCCTCCTCTATCCATTCAAGTTCCGGCTGCGGACGGCAAGATGAGGCTTTGGCGGGGTACTACGGTGGGAGCTCAAACAGCGGGCGCAACCGCGATTCTTCCCGCAGGCACTCTCGGTTACGAGTGGGATGTGGACCAGGACAATGGCTTCCGGCCTGCCGGTCTGTTCTATCTCTCCACCGCCACCTACGACACCGGCGGAAATCTTTTGCTTGACAATGGTAGTACCTATGGCTCCGGAACGGCAACTCATCACCTGACTATGTATCGCGCCTCCAGCGGGGCATTGGTATTCGGATCAGGAACGGTGCAGTGGCCCTGGGGTTTGGACGCCAACCACGACGGCACCGCCACAACCGCCAATTTAAGCATGCAGCAGGCGACGATTAACCTGTTCGCTGACATGGGCGCTCAGCCTGCGACGTTACAAGCTGGGTTGGTGGCAACTTCAAAATCAACCGACACAACCCCGCCTAACTCGACTATTACTTCGCCTGTATCCGGAGGAACGGTACAAGCGGGAAGCCAGACCACAATCACGGGTACGGCGACCGATATTGGCGGTGTTGTAGCTGGCGTCGAAGTTTCGACAGACGGTGGTACTACCTGGCATCCCGCGACTGGTCGCGCGAGTTGGACATACAACTGGACACCCACCGGCGCTGCAGGCACGTTCACCATTCAAAGTCGCGCGGTCGATGACAGCGGTAACATCGAAACGCCTTCGGGTGGAATTTCGCTCACATTAGCTGCTCGCACGTGCCCCTGCAGCATCTGGAACAGTCCCACTCCGGGCACACTCGACAGCGGAGACGCCGCCTCGGTGGAGGTAGGAGTCAAGTTCAGAGCCGATTCGAACGGCTTCGTCAACGGAATCAGTTTTTACAAGAGTGCTGCCAACAAGGGAACGCACATCGGACACCTCTGGAGTGATACTGGAAACCTGCTTGCGACCGGAACCTTCAGTGGTGAAAGCGCGTCCGGATGGCAAAAGCTAACTCTCTCCACTCCGGTTGCAATCACCGCTAACACTGGTTACGTGGCCTCTTATTACGCTCCTCAGGGTCACTACTCCGCGGACGATAGTTACTTTGCTTCGAGTGGTACCGATAACGCACCCTTGCATGCGCTTGCCGATGGGGTTGACGGCGGCGACGGCATTTACGTTTACGGTAGCGGAAGTATTTTCCCGAGTAATTCCTTTCACTCCACCAACTATTGGGTAGACGTCGTCTTCGGAACCAGCAGCGGCCCAGACACTACGCCACCGGTGGTGGCATCGGTAACACCATCCGCCGGGGCGACGTTGGTGGCCACGACCGCTACCGTGAACGCGGTCTTCAGTGAACCAGTGAATGCGGCGACGATCAGCGGGAATACCTTCCAGTTATTTGGACCGTCGAATTCTTTAGTTCCCGCAACCGTCACTTATGCCGCTGGGTCTCAAACCGCGACACTAACGCCTACTGCAGCTCTGGCCTACTCAACTACCTACACGGCTGTAGTGACTGGAGGCAGTGGCGGAGTAAAAGATGTCGCGGGCAACGCCATGACTTCGAACTTCACCTGGTCGTTCACGACCGCGGCCACTCCACCTACTCCGGGACAATGCCCTTGTACCGTGTGGCCTTCGACGACGATTCCAAATGTAGTCGATAGCAGGGATGCGACTGCCGGCGAATACGGTTTCAGGTTCCAAACCGAAGTGGCTGGAACGATCACCAGTGTGAGGTTCTACAAGAGCACGGCAAACACTGGCCCCCACACCGCCCACTTGTGGTCGAATACAGGAACGCTTCTGGCAACGGCTGCATTTTCCGGCGAAGGCAGCTCAGGCTGGCAGCAAGTTGACTTCAGTACTCCGGTCCCGGTCACCGCGAACACGACCTATGTGGCTTCGTACTTCGCGCCGAGTGGTCACTACTCGTCCAACAACAATTATTTTGTGAATACGATCGATAGTCCGCCGCTGCATGCTTTGAAGGATGGCCTGGACGGCGCCGACGGCGTTTATCAATACAGCGCAACCAGTATCTTCCCTACCGCGACGTTCCAGTCTGGCAACTACTGGGTGGACGTGGTATTTGTTCCCACCCCGAGCTCTAACCCGCCGAGCGTGACTTCAGTTTCGCCCGCGAGCAACAGTACTGGAGTGAGTCTGACTTCGGTGGTCAGCGCCGTTTTCAGTGAGCCGGTCAATTCCGCTACAGTCAACGCCACAACCTTCCTGCTGGCGGATTCTTCCAACAATACGGTTCCCGGCGCGGTCACCTACAACTCCTCCACCGCCACATACACGCCGGCGGCTCAGCTGGCCTCAACGACGACCTACAAGAGCCACTCTTAAGGGAGGGGCGAGTGGCGTGAAAGATCTGAGCGGCAATGCAATGGCTGCGGACTTCACCTGGACATTTACCACCTTGGCCGATACCACTCCGCCTTCGGTGAGTTCGGTCAGCCCAACCTCGGGAGCAACCGGGGTTTCCACCACAGGCACCGTCAACATAGTGTTCAGTGAGGCCGTCAACCCGGCCACGGTCACAGTAACTACGGTTCAGTTGCTCGCACCCGGAAATTCTCCGGTAGCCTCGACCGTCACTTACTCGAGCGGGTCCAAGACAGCAACTCTTCAACCGAATGCGGGGCTGGCTTCCACGACTGTTTACACGGTAGTGGTCAATAGTGGCGCGAACGGGGTGAAAGATCTGGCCGGGAACGCGATGGCGGCGAACTTCACATCGACGTTTACCACCGGCATCGCGGTTCCCCCTCCCGGGAAATTGTCCTTGCAGCGTCTGGGCAACTTCAGCGACCCCGGCAACGGTTGACAGCGGCGACTTCAATGCGGCTGAACTGGGCTTCCGGTTCCGCTCGGATGTGGCCGGATCAATCACCGGCATGCGATTCTACAAGGCAGCGGAAAATGTCGGCCCCCACACCGGACACATCTGGAGCAACACTGGAACTCTGCTGGGCTCGGTTACCTTCAGCGGCGAATCGGGCTCGGGATGGCAGCAGGTAAACTTCGGCACGCCGGTAGCAATTGCAGCTAACACCACTTACGTGGCCTCGTATTTTGCTCCCAACAGCCATTACTCAGCCACTAACAACTTCTTTGTAAGCGCAATCGACAATCCACCTTTGCACGCATTGCAAGACGGCTTCGATGGCGCCAACGGAGTATTCAACTACGGCAGCACCAGCGCTTTCCCAACGTCGACCTTCTCCTCCACTAACTACTGGGTGGATATCGTCTATGTTCCGACCGGCAGTACCACACCGCCGACAGTCACCACGATAAAGCCGACTAATAATGCAACGGGAGTGAGCCTGAGTTCGGTTATCACCGCTACCTTTAGCGAGCCTATGACCGCGTCCACAATCAACACGGCCAATTTCATGGTGGTGAATTCGGCAAACAATCCGGTGACAGGCACAGTGACGTATGATGCACCATCCTCAACCGCAACATTCACGCCCACCGGCGTGCTGTCGGCGGCAAATACGTACACCGTGACTCTGAAGAGCGGATCAAGTGGCATCAAGGACTTCAACGGAAATCCATTGGCCGCGGACTTTACCTGGTCATTCGCTACTTCAGGAGTGCCGAACAACAGTGGACCCGGCGGTCCGATCCTGGTAATCTCCGGCGCCTCAAATCCTTTCTCTACGTACTATGGAGAAATTCTGAGCGCCGAAGGAATGAATGAGTATTTGGTTTCAGATATTTCTACGGTCACGGCCACAACCCTGGCTAATTACGACGTGGTGATTCTCGGAGACCTGGCGTTGACCAGTGCGCAGGCGAGCATGTTTTCAACCTGGGTAAACGGTGGCGGACAACTGATTGCGATGCACCCGGACAAGCAACTGGCCGGCCTACTCGGACTGACGGCGACTTCATCCGTACTCTCAAATGCTTACCTGCTGGTGCAGACCATAACCGGACCCGGAGTCGGTATTGCGGGAGAGACCATACAGTTCCACGGTCCCGCGGATCGCTACACACTGAACGGGGCCGCGAGTCTCGCGACGTTGTATTCGAATCCGACTACCGCGACCAACTCGCCGGCCGTGACTCTGGTTCACGCCGGCGCAGGACAGGCATCGGCATTTACTTTCGATCTGGCGCGTTCAATCGTCTACACCCGACAAGGCAATCCGGCATGGTCGGGCCAGCCGCGCGACGGGCAGGACGGACCAATCCGGTCCGATGACCTGTTTTTCGGCGCGGCCAGTTTTGATCACCAACCGGACTGGATCGATTTGAATAAAGTCGCCATCCCGCAAGCTGATGAACAACAGCGTTTCCTGGCAAACCTCATTTTGCAGATGAACTCGGCCAAGAAGCCCTTACCACGCTTCTGGTATTTCCCCAATGGCTATAAGGCTGCAGTGGTGATGACCGGCGACGACCACGGATCGTTCTACAGCGGCAGCGCCACCACAGACCGCTTTGGCGAGTTGGTGGCGGCGAGTCCCTCCGGATGCTCGGTCGCGGATTGGCAATGCATGCGGGGCACTTCGTATATGTTCCCGAAAATCGTGGCGGACAACCCGATCACAGACGCCCAAGCCGCGGCTTTCGTGGCTCAAGGGTTCGAGTTATCGGTTCACGTCGATTCAGATCCAACCTGTTCCAACTGGATCCCGGCCGATCTGGACAACGACTACATCAATATCCTCAGTTCGTTCTCGGCCCAATTCCCCAGTGTGCCGGCGCCAAAAACGCATCGCATGCACTGCATTGGATGGAGCGATTACGATAGCCAGCCGCAGATCGAACTAAGTCATGGCATACGCTTGGATACTTCGTATTATTATTGGCCGTCCACCTGGATAAACGATGTACCCGGATTGTTCACCGGCTCGGGCATGCCGATGCGTTTCACCGACCGCAACGGCAATCTCATCGACGTCTACCAGGCGCCGACCCCGTTGACGGATGAATCGGGTCAGAGTTATCCCGACAATATTGACGCGCTCCTAGACAATGCTACGGGTGCGACAGGCTATTACGGTGCGTTCGTCGTGCAGGCGCACAACGACCAGGGGAGCTATCCCGGCATTGGCCCGGATGTGATTTCATCCGCGCAGGCGCACGGGGTTCCGGTCATATCCGCGCAGCAACTGTTGACCTGGCTCGACGGCCGCAATAGTTCATCTTTCGGTTCTCTGTCGTGGGCTGGAACCAGTCTCAATTTCACGATTGCGGTTGGCACCGGGGCGCGGAACTTGCAGGCCATGTTGCCCGCGAACTCTACCTCCGGCGTGTTGGGTGCAATTACATTCAACGGATCACTCATCACCTTCACAACGCAGACCATAAAGGGAGTGAAATACGCCTTCTTCGTGGCCAACGCAGGTTCATACGTGGCGAAGTATGGAAGCGCTGGAGCCTCACCGGTGGCCGGACTCAACCCGACATCGCTAACTTTCGCCAGTCAGGTAGTGAATACAACGAGTGCCGCGAAGTCTGTCACGTTGTCCAACACTGGAACTGCGGCGCTCGCCATCACCGGCATATCGATCACCGGAGCAAATTCGAGCAGTTTTGCTCAGAGCAGCACCTGCGGCACCAGTGTGGCGCCTGGGGCAAACTGCACTATCAATGTGACGTTCACCCCGGCGGCGACCGGCGCTCTCTCGGCCTCACTGTCTATCGCAGACAACGCCGCTGGCAGCCCACACACCGCAGCTCTAACGGGAACGGGCACGGCCCCAGCCCCCGGAGCCAGTCTCACTCCGACCTCATTGGCTTTTGGAAATCAGACGCTGAACACCACCAGTGCGGCCAGGACGGTGACCCTAACCAATAACGGGAACTCTCCGCTGACGATCACCAGCTATTCGTTCACCGGGGCCAATCCGACGGACTTCAGTCAGACGCACACTTGTGGAGCGACTGCTAGCGATAGGCGCGAACTGCACCATCAGCGTCACTTTCGCACCGATCGCAGCGGGGGCCCGCAGCGCTTCCCTGTCGGTTGCTGACAATGCAGCGAGCAGCCCGCAGACCATAACACTCACGGGTACGGGAACGAATCCAGCCCCGGCAGTGAGTCTGGTTCCGACGTCGCTGGCCTTCGGAAATCAAACACTGAACACAGTAAGCGCGGCCAGGACGGTTACCCTGACTAATACTGGCACTGCCTCCCTGACGATCACCAGCTACTCGTTCACTGGAAACAATCCCACAGACTTCGCTCAGACTCACACTTGTGGAGCGACGCTGGCGGCTGGAGCCAATTGCACCATCAGCGTGACTTTCACGCCCTCCGCCACGGGCACCCGGAGCGCTTCCCTGTCAATCGCCGACAATGCGAGCAGGCAGCCCGCAAACCGTGACTCTTACTGGCACTGGTACGAATCCAGCTCCTGCCGTCAGCCTGGCTCCAACCTCTCTGTCTTTTGCTGCCCAGGCGCTGAACGTGGCCAGCGCCGCCAAGACGGTGACGCTGACGAACACGGGCGCCGCTACGCTCAACATCACGGGCTATTCGTTCACCGGGAGCAACCCCACGGACTTCGCACAGACACATACATGCGGAAACTACGCTGGCGGCGGGAGCAAGCTGCACCATCAACGTGACTTTTACTCCCTCCGCGGCAGGCGCACGCAGCGCATCGCTGGCAATTGCGGACAATGCGGCAGGCAGCCCTCAAACCGTGGCTCGTTACCGGGACGGGAAATGGACCGGTCGCAACTTTGGCGCCGACGTCGCTGAATTTCGGTATCCAGCGTCGCAATACGACCAGCGCTCCTAAGACTGTGACCTTAACGAATTCGGGAAACGCCGCACTCACCGTCAGTGCCTATTCGTTCACCGGTAGCAATCCCACCAACTTCGCCCAGACTAACACCTGCGGGAGTACGTTGGCGGCCGGAGCCAGCTGTACGATCAGCGTGACTTTCACACCCACCACGCTGGCGCCGAGTGCCACTCTGAATGTCACCACCAACGCCGCGGGCAGCCCACAGAAGGTTACGCTCTCGGGGATTGGATTCTAGCGAGCCGCCTGATTCACTTTCACTTTCTTTAGTTCCAGAAAATTCAAATCTTAATTCGTCTCAAGGACGGGAAGTTCCAGATATGAATAAACTCAGGGTTGCTATCGTGGGTTGCGGTTATTGGGGACAAAACCTGATTCGCAACTTTGCTGAACTTGAAGAGGTCGAAGTCGCAGCGATTTCCGACTTCAACCTAAACGCCCTGGCACGGATCAAACGCCGGTATCCAATGGTTGGACTCCGGCTGAATTACCACGATATCCTATCCGACCCCAACATCGATGCTGTGGTACTGGCGACGCCGGTTTCAACCCATTATCCATTTGCTCGCCAAGCGCTCATGGCGCGTAAGCACGTGCTCGTAGAGAAACCTTTGGCAACCAGCACCGCCCACGCGCTCGATCTGATCGATCTGGCGGAACGATACAACCGGACCTTGATGGTGGACCATACCTTTCTCTACACCGCGGCGGTACGTCGCATGAAGGCGCTGGTTGATTCGGGAGAAATCGGCAACATCCTCTACTTCGACTCGGTACGAATCAGCCTGGGCCTGGTGCAGAGTGACATTAACGTGATCTGGGATCTGGCGCCGCACGATTTTGCCATCATGGACTACCTGTGCGACGCCAAACCAGTTGCGATTTCAGCCATCGGTATGAAACACCTGGGTTGCCCATTCGAAAATATCGCCTACGTTACAGCTCATTTTGAAGGCAGTATGATCGCCCACTTCCATCTCAACTGGCTGGCTCCAGTAAAAGTTCGCCGAGCACTGGTGGGTGGGAGCAAGAAGATGATTGTCTACGATGACATGGAACCCACGGAGAAGATCAAGGTCTACGACAAGGGCATCAGCATGAACTATGACCCGGAGCGCCGGGAGAAAATGCTGGCGGGATACAGAAACGGGGACATGCTGGCGCCGAACCTAGATTCTGGCGAGGCGCTGCGTCTCATGGCTCGGGAATTCGTCAATGCGATTGCGGAGAAACGGCAACCTCTCAGCGACGGTCAATCCGGTTATCGGGTAGTCCGGTTGCTCGAGGCGGCGCAGCAGTCCCTTGAACGGGACGGCCGGGTCGTCGAACTACGCATGCCCCCAATGCCGTACGAGAGGACAGTTCTGCCTATCAGGGAAATCAGCGCGTAACTTTCAGGAGACCTACATGCGGGAATTCTGCCGTATTGCACCGAACGTAAAAATCGGGGAGAACGTGTCGATTCATGCCTTCGTCAATCTTTATGGTTGTTCGATAGGTGACAACAGCAGGGTCGGCGCATTCGTGGAAATCCAGAAGAACGCCTCAATTGGCCGGAATGTAAAGGTTTCGAGCCATACATTTGTTTGTGAGGGGGTTGAGATTCAGGATGACTGTTTCATCGGCCACAACGTGTCCTTCATCAATGACAAATATCCGAGCGCAGTCAGCAAGAACGGCCAGCCCCAGTCGGAAGAGGACTGGCAGGTGGTGCCCACACGGGTCATGCGTGGAGCGTCGATTGGAACAGGAGCTACCATTCTGTGTGGAATCACGATCGGCAAGAACGCGATCGTGGGTGCCGGCAGCGTGGTAACTCATGACGTCCCGAACCATGCCGTGGTAGCCGGCAACCCGGCTCGCGCTCTGCGTAAGGAACTCGCTGCTTAACACCACAAGAACCCCACAAACCTGATCTGGCCACTTGCGAATCCCATGCTGAACAATCCACTTGTGAAACAGCTTCTAGCCGGAAGAGAAGTGCTCCCGACGTTCGGCGCAAAAGAGGTCAGCGCCGATCCGCTTTGGGAGAGAGGATTTTCCTGCTGGTTGAAAGACGACGGAAACTGTTCAGCGCCTGCACGAACTCTTCGCCACCTATCGCACAGGGGAGGACGGCCTGAGCGCTCTCATGCGAAGGGTGCTGCTGCGTGCCATCTGCAGAAGCGCAGGCGACGGCCTGCAAATAGGTCCAGATGTGGTCTTGAAACATCCAGAGACTCTGGACTTCGGAGACTGTGTCTTCATCGGCGCTCAAGCCATGATTCAGGGGCGCTTTGATGGAACATGCCGTATTGGAAATCACGTGTGGATCGGGCCGCAGGCTTATTTCGATGCCCGCAACCTGGTGCTTGAGGATTATGTCGGCTGGGGTCCGGGAGCGAAAGTTCTGGGCTCCACTCATACTGGTCAGCCGTGCGATGTCCCGGTCATCAAGACCGGCCTGGTCATTAAGCCTGTGGTCATCGGGTTCGGCGCGGATATCGGAATGAATGCTTCAATTTTGCCAGGAGTTCGGGTTGGTCAACAGGCAATCGTAGGCGCAGGCGCGGTGGTTACACAGGATGTACCGGACTACGCAGTCGTTGCTGGAGTTCCGGCGCGTGTCCTCTATTTCAGAGACAAGGCATAAGCAGGTCCTTCCCGGGGAGAAAAAATGAATCGATTGGCAGGGGCAAAGTGTTTGGTGACAGGTGGCGCCGGATTCGTGGGCAGTACGATCACGGATCAGTTGCTCGAAGCGGGAGCGGCGGAGGTGCGGGTCCTGGACAATTTTGTTCGCGGCAATATCAGCAATTTGTCGCAGGCTTTGGAGAAAGGCAGAGTAAGCATCACCGATGGCGATGTCGGAGATCCGGCGGTGGTTGATAAGTTGGTCCAAGGCACAGACTACGTATTTCACCAGGCAGCTCTCAGAATCACCCGTTGCGCGGAGGATCCCCGGGAAGCGGTTCAGGTCCTGATCGGCGGCACCCTGAACGTGCTGGACTCGGCGGTTCGTCACGGAGTCAAAAAGGTTATTGCGGCGTCTTCCGCTTCCGTGTACGGAGAGCCTTCCTACCTCCCCATCGACGAAGCGCACCCCTTCAATAACCGGACCATGTATGGAGCGGGAAAGATTGCCGGTGAACAGATGTTGCGGGCCTATTACACGACTTCAGGTCTGCCTTATGTGGCATTTCGTTACTTCAATGTTTACGGGCCGCGTATGGACATTACCGGCGTGTACACGGAGGTGTTGGTGCGCTGGCTGGACGCGATCGAAGCAGGCAAGCCACCCCTCATTTTCGGCGACGGAAGCCAATCCATGGACTTCGTTTTCGTCGAGGACGTAGCCCGGGCCAATCTTCTGGCAGCACAACGCGATGTCACCGACGAAGTGTTCAACGTGGGAACGGGAATCCAAACCAGTCTCAACGGGTTGTGCCAGTTGTTGTTGCGACTCACCAATTCCAAAATGCAACCCGAATACCGGGAGGCCCGCGCGGTCGCGAATGTGCAAACCCGGCGCGCAGCCGTGGAGAAGATCAAACGAGAGTTAGGTTTTGAGGCCAATGTTTCGCTGGAACAAGGATTGCAGCAATTGATTCATTGGAGACAGGCAATGCGGCAACCCATGGCGGAGGTGGCGTAATGAGTTCTACGGTTTTAATGAGTGTTCCCATCGCGCGGCCTTCATTCGGGCGGCTTGAGGAAGAAGCCGTAGTCGAGGTGCTCAGAAGTGGATGGGTGAGCCAGGGGCCGCGGGTAGCGGAGTTCGAACGTCAGTTCGCTGAGTACGTGGGCGCAGAGCACGCGGTTGCGGTTTCATCGTGCACGACCGCTTTGCATCTCGCCTTGGTCGCGGCCGGGGTAAACCCGGGCGATGAGGTCATCTGTCCAAGCCTTTCCTTCATCGCCACCGCCAATGCCATTGTCTATGCGGGAGCAACTCCGGTATTTGCGGACATCGACAGAACGACTTACAACCTGGATCCGGCTTCCATTGAAGCGTCGATTACTCCTCGAACCAAAGCCATCCTGGTAGTTCATCAGATTGGCCTGCCTTCTCCTATCGATGAAATTCAAGCGATCGCTTCCCGCCACAACCTAGTGGTGGTAGAAGATGCGGCTTGTGCAATCGGTTCCGAATATCAAGGCGAGAGAATTGGGAAGCCGCATTCTGCCGTGGCTTGCTTCAGCTTCCATCCCCGAAAGATTCTTACCACCGCCGAAGGCGGCATGATCACCACCAACGACGCAGAACTGGCCGCAAGAATCCGGCGGCTGCGGCAACATGCGATGTCGATCTCTGACCTGGCCCGGCACAGCTCCAGCAAAGTCGTGATCGAGCAATACGACGAAGTCGGCTACAACTACCGGATGACCGATCTGCAGGCCGCAATCGGCCTCGTACAGCTGCAGCGGATGGACAAGATGCTGTTGCGGCGGCGCGAATTCGCCCTGCGATATTCTTCTCGTTTGGGCAATCTGGGTTGGGTGATACCTCCGCATGAGCCGTCCTACTGTCAGCACAATTTCCAGTCATATATGGTTCGTTTGACGGAGGACGCACCGGTCAGCCGCGACCAGTTGATGCAGGATTTGCTGGATCGTGGTGTTTCCACACGCCGAGCCATCATGGCGATTCACCACGAGCTTCCTTATCACAATCACGTTGTTGAGGGGAGCCTGCCGGAGACGGACCTGGTTACCGCCACGTGCATCATCCTCCCCTTGTTCTACGAAATGACTGAAGAAGAACAGGAATATGTTGTGAACTGTTTTGAGCAGATTCATGCGTGGCAGCCCGATAGTGAGGGAATAGTTCGTATCAGGTGGTGAAACGTGTATCTAAAAACTTCAAACTCGAGTCCGAAGCAAAGCGGCCGCTGGGCATGCCTTGTTTCCTTGTTAGCCTGCGGGTTGAGTATTGGACAGGTCGGGGCGCAAGAGGCCGGAAAGACACCGGCACCGGTTCAGGTGCAGGCTGCTACGGCCGTTTCCAGCGACCCAACTGATCCCGACCCGGCGGCGGCAAAAAAGATCCCGGACGAATCCTTTGTCATAGGTCCGGACGATATGCTAGCCATCAACGTATGGAAGGAGCCCGACATTTCACGTTCAGTACCGGTGCGGTCTGACGGCAAAATAACTCTACCTCTCGTAGGCGAACTGCAGGCTGGTGGACAAACCCCCAGTCATCTTCAAAAGGAAATCGCTACCAGGCTGCAAAACTTCATTTCACAGCCCGAAGTTACGGTGATGGTTCAGGAAGTGAAGAGCCAGCGCTTCAACGTGCTGGGTCAAGTGGCGAAGCCAGGATCGTATCTGCTCTCCAATTCAGCCAAGGTTCTGGACGCAATTGCGCTGGCTGGCGGGTTCCGGGATTTCGCCAAGAAGAAATCGATTTATGTGCTGCGGCGGACTCCCGACGGCGGTCAGACGCGCCTTTCTTTTAACTACGTCGACGTTCTAAAAGGGAAAAATCCAGAGCAGAACATCGAGCTGAAGCCCCACGATACCGTCGTAGTGCCGTAATCATATGTTGCGTCGAATCTATCTAATCGCTGTCCTGGTGCTCATCGCGGCTCCGCTCTGGGCGCAGATGGACTCCTCCGGGGCGGCTCCGGCCGGCATTGAAGCTCCCATGGTCAATCCCGTGTCGATAAATGACGAGGGCTATTCGATGGCGTTTGTGTCGGAAACTCCTCGCACCAATTATCTTCGCGGAGCATTGAATATGGGAACGGCCTATGACGACAACATTTTGCTGACTAACGGTCCAGGCATCAGTGATATTAGATATTCCATTATTCCCAGTATTTCACTGGAACAGTCCAGAGCGCGGCTTCGTTGGAATGTGGACTACAGCCCATGGTTCACGTTTTACCAACAACATTCATCTATCAACGAGATAGACCAGAATGTGGCAATCGGACTCGACTATCGGTTGAGCCCGAATGTCACGATGAGTCTTCGGTCTTCTTATCAGAAGACATCAGACCTATTGAGCCTGTCCGGGCAGGAAACGGCCGGGTCGGCCTCACCCGTGGTGCCTGTAACTAACGGATCGATCGTGCCGCCAACAGCAACCTCCAGGATCACCACGCTGAACGATGTAGAGCTGACTTATCAGTTCAGCGAAAATGCGATGATTGGCGCCAAAGGAACCATGGCCGGATTGTGGTATCCGGATCGAGCTAATCTTCCAGGCCTCTTTGACTCGACTTCGGAATCTAGCCAAGGCTTCTACACCCGCCGGATTTCGAGACGGCACTACATTGGCACAACCTATGAATTCCAGCGTTTGCTGACTCATCCCAGCCAGGAGACGCAGACCCAAAGCGCCTTTGGGTTCTATACCCTCTACCTGCCGCCAGCCCTGAGTTTTTCATTGTTTGCGGGACCAGAGCATTCAGAAACCAGCGGTGGAACCGCGATCTCCAATGCCCAGTGGTCGCCGGCGGCGGGCGGGAGCTTCGGGTGGCATGGCGGCAAGGCTAGCGTTGTTCTTACCGGGGTGAAAAGGATCAGCGACGGCGGCGGTTTGTCTGGTGCAGTAAATTCCACTAGCGCGGACGCTGCGGTGCGCTGGCAAATGGCCAGCACATTCACTTCAGGCATGGGAGTGGGCTATTCCTCCAGCAAGGTTCTGGATTCTTTGCTCCCGTTCAGCAGCGGAGGCCACACCTGGGCCGGAACGGCGTACGTGCAACATCCGTTGGGAGAACGCTTGATTGTGCAATTGAGATATACGCGGCTGCACCAGAGCTACACCGACGTTTCGGCGCTCTCTAACACCCCTGACCGGAACAACATTTCGGTCTCTTTGTCTTATTCATTCGAACGACCGCTGGGAAGATAAAAGGCAATATGTCAGAAGATTTTGAAGACAAAGCAGAGGAAGGTCTTAACTTCCAGCAGTACCTCGCTATTGCCCGCCGGAGGCGTTGGTACTTTCTCATTCCTCTGTTTTTCGGCTGGCTGGCGGTGTGGGGAATGAGTTGGTTCATGCCGTCGATATACCGCTCCTCGACGCTGATACTGATAGAACAGCCGACAGTGCCGTCGCAGTACGTAGTGCCGAACATCGCAGTCGACAATCTGCAGGGACGGCTACAGAGCATCACACAGCAAATTTTGAGCCGGACACGACTGCTTCGCATAATCGAAAACCAAAATCTCTATGCCGAGAGTCGCAAGCGTGCCACTCCGGACGAAGTCGTTGAACGAATGCGCAAGGACATTGAGATTGAACTGGTCCATGACCGGGACCAGTTGACTGCCTTCAACGTCTACTATTCCTCTCGCGACCCTCGCGTGGCGCAGAGTGTGACCAGAGAGCTGACCAACCTTTTCATCAGCGAGAATCTGGAGGCAAGACAGGAGCAGTCCGAAAATACAACAGAATTTCTGGAAACTCATCTTGACGAGGCGAGGAAGTCTTTGGCCGAGCAGGAAGAGAAGCTGCGAGAATTCAAAGACCAGCACCTTGGCGATCTGCCGGGACAACTGCAGAGCAATCTTCAGATCCTGGGTGGGCTTCAGGCTCAGATGACGGGTGCGCAAGATGCGCTGAATCGAGCCAAGCAACAAAACGTCTATCTGGAGTCGTTGCTGGGTCAGTACCGATCGGTTCAGAAATCAACCAAGTCAGTCGATAGTGTTTCCATGGGTCTGCCGGCGCTTGAACTGGAGTTGGATCGACTGAAGGCTCAGCTCACAGAGCTAAGCTCTCACTACACCGACCAACATCCCGATGTCCGCAAGGTGAAGGAACAGATCGCCAAAGCGGAAAAGATGAAAGTGCAGATAACCGAGGAGCTCAAGGCCAAGGCGGCGGCTCCGGCGACCACCGAGGCAGTGAACGGCCCTCGATCTGACGCAGAAATTAGGGAAATGACGCCGATGGCCGAACTGGATAGCCAGTTAAAGGTCAATCGAATCGAGATCGCAAATCGGGAACAAGCGTTACAAGCACTGGCCGGGCAGATTGCCGATTATCAGGCGCGCCTAAATCGCGAGCCGGTTCGGGAACAGCAACTAGCAGATTTGACTCGCAATTACGATCAAACAAGAGCGAACTACGATTCACTTCTGAAAAAGAGGAACGATTCGGAACTGGCGACTAGTCTGGAACGCCGGCAACAGGGCGAACATTTCCGCATCCTCGATCCCCCGAGCTTGCCGGTAAAACCGCACTCTCCGGACCGCTTCAAGTTCGGACTCTTCGGACTGGTCGCCGGCATCGTCCTGGGCGCAGCGGTTAGCACGGTTGCCGAGATGGTCGATGACTGTCTCTATGATGAGAAGGTTCTGAAAGAGATGCTGCCGGTCGATGTGATCGCAGAAATTACGGACATCGTGACCCCAACAGAAGAGAAGAGCCGCTACAGGTTGGCATGGCTGGGATGGGCGGTCACCGGCCTGGAGTTTGCGTTGATACTTGCAGGGCTCACAGTCAGTTACCTCCGGGGATAGTTCTAGCTCAATGTATAAAAGCTTTTATAATCTGCATCGCAATCCGTTCGAGATCACTCCGGACCCAACGTTTCTGTTTCCTACCACCAGGCACAAAGAGGCCCTGGCAGCGCTCTATTACGGTGTCCGCCGACATAAGGGATTTGTGGTCCTTACCGGGGAAGTCGGTACCGGAAAGACGTTGTTGGTTCGTTGGCTCTTGCAATTGCTCGAAGGTACGAACGTTGCCTACGCCTACGTCTTTAACAGCCGGTTAACGTCGCTGGAATTTTTGCAGTTTATTATGGGAGACCTTGGTTTGGACACATCGGCCAAGACTAAGAGCGATCTTCTGCTCGACTTTGGCAAGTACCTCGTCAGTCGCCATCAGCAAGGCCTCACGACGGTCGTCGTGGTAGACGAAGCCCACCATCTTTCTTCCGGAAGTGTTAGAAGAAATCCGTCTTCTAACCAATCTGGAGACGGCGCAAGGCAAATTGCTGCAGATTCTGCTCATCGGCCAGCCAGAATTGGATCAGAAACTCGATCTGGTCGAACTGCGTCAGCTCAAACAAAGGATTGCCCTGCGTGCCCGGCTCGAAACGCTGGATCGTCAGGAAACCAGTGGCTATGTCGCCCGTCGGCTGGAGATGGCAGGCGCGACCTTCCCCGTCAGCAGCCTTTTCCCGGAGGAAACGCTCGCCGAGATCTTTATTTGTTCGGGCGGCATTCCCCGGTTGATCAACACCATTTGCGACAATGCCTTGATTACGGCTTATGCCAGGCAGTTGAAGAGTGTCCCGGTCGAGATCATCAATGAGGTCGCGAAAGACTTTCGCCTCAACGTAACTCACAAGCCACGTATCGAAAAGATCACGACCACCGATGACGGTCAGGGTTGGCCGGACAGAGGTAACCTGATTAAACTTCGCAACTATTCACAGGGGCTGAGGTCGAGGGAAGAAGAATTACCTTCGGCAACCACGACGGGAGTAAGTGAAGCATGAGCCGGATATTCGATGCGTTACAACAGTCGAAATCGGACGGGACAGGCGGTGATTTTCCGCTGATTTCGTCGTTGGCAGCCGAAGGCGCACGAATGGATGAGTTGACCGGCATACTGGAGAATCAGCCTCGCTATACTGCCGCGACCGAGGCCACGCATTTTCCGCCGATGGCACTATCACTGAGGCCGGAAAGTCGGCTGGTTTGCCTGACCGACCAGGCCAGCTTGGGAGCCGAGAAATTCCGTTTCCTGGGCGTGCGTCTGAGGCAGTTGAAACAGAGCCGCAAACTCAAGACTCTTCTGATTACCAGCACGATGCCGGAAGAAGGCAAGAGCATGGTATCGGCCAATCTGGCGATTGCGTTGGCCCAAAGAAAACAGAAAATTCTCCTACTAGACGGAGACCTTCGGCGCCCTTCGTTGAGCGAGCGGTTTGGCCTTCCCAAGCGACTGCCAGGTTTGAGCGAATGGCTTCAGAGCGGTCGCCAGACCATCAACAACATCTATCAACTGGAGGAGGTTGGGTTCTGCTTTCTGCCCGCAGGTGGTCCGCCCGAGAACAATCTCGACCTGATACAACCGGAACGGCTCGGGGAACTCATGAATCAGCTGGTTAGCCGGTTCGATTGGATACTCATCGATTCTCCTCCGGTTGTACCTTTGGCCGATACAAGTGTTTGGATGCGCTCGGCAGACGGTATCTTACTGGTGGCGCGGGAAGGCACCACGCAAAAGCGACAGCTGCAGCGCGGACTTCAGTCGCTCGACCGCTCTAAATTGCTGGGAGTGGTACTGAACGGCTCCACAAACACCGAGCACGACAACTATTACTCGCGCTATAGCACTCCTACAGGAAAGCCTTCTCGCAGATCCAGCGTTGAAAAGTGATCGGCAGCCGTGGCTTCAAAACCCACATAGCTCCCCTTAGTGAGGAACGTTAAACCCTTATTCCAACAGTCGTGTTCCCAGCAGGACCACGCCTCCACCGAAGTCGCAAAGACGGTGGAGCATAGCAGAAAGACGGAGAAGTGAAGGTGCGATTGTCGGTCGCCAACCCGAACAGCAGCCTCCCCATAGTCCTGGGGACGGATCGGAGTCCTTTGAAAGAGGAATTTTTTCATGCGGTAATCTCCCTGGAAAAAAACGAACCGAACGATCTAAAAACCCATTCCTGCTAATGCTGCTGGATGTCGAAAACATTACGGCCCATGATAAGCACGGTAAGAAGGCTAGCAGGATTTTATCTGCTATTTCGGCGTCGATCAGAGAGACTGATATTAACGGATGGTACAAAAACAACACCGTCATAGGTGTTCTGTTTACTGAAATTGGCGCCGACCCGCCGAAAGGCACTGTCGAAGCTATGCTGGGGAGAGTGAAAGGAATTCTCTACAGCACGTTGAGCTTCGAGGAATACAACCACATCACCATCTCGCACTATATTTTTCCCGAAGAGTGGGATCATGACGTGCAACAACGTCCCAGTCACCCGACCCTCTATCCGGACGTGTCGCAACGGGAAAACGACGAGAAAAGGGTTCTCGATCATCAAGAGAACAATCGATGTCGTAGGTAGCATTATCGGTTTGATTCTTTGTGCTCCTCTCTTCGGCGTGATTGCCGCAGCCATACGCCTAACGTCGAAAGGTCCGGTGTTCTTTCGCCAGCAGAGAATAGGTCGTTATGGGACACCGTTCGTCTTCCTAAAATTCAGGTCGATGAAAATAGACAACGACGCTCAGGTTCACCGCCAGTATGTCGAACAGCTGATCGCGGGAAAGGCTGAGCCTCATTCATCGAACGGCAACGCGCAAGGGGTTTACAAGATAACGAACGATCCCCGGGTGACCAGAGTGGGGGCGTTTTTGAGAAGAACGAGCTTCGACGAGTTGCCCCAATTGTGGAACGTGCTAAAGGGAGAGATGTCGCTGGTCGGGCCAAGACCGGCGATTCCTTATGAGGTCGCGGCCTATCAGATTTGGCATCGACGCCGGGTGCTTGAAGCGAAGCCCGGAATTACCGGACTTTGGCAAGTGAGCGGCCGCAGTCGAGTCAAGTTCGACGAAATGGTTCGTCTTGACGTACGCTACGCGCTGGTGCCATCCATCTGGTTAGACATAAAAATTCTGTTGTTTACACCATGGTCAGTGATCATTGGCGAAGGCGCATACTAGCTAATGGCAGTCCCTCCTTGAGACAGTTTGCCGCAATGTTGGCCCTCCCCCGGGGCCGCTGAATGTTCCTACAGCAGTCCCTCACTCACACGTTCATACGTCTCATCCACAACGAAAAGAGGATTCAACTGTGTCAGCTAACCATGGAAGTAACGGCCACAACGGTGCCAGTGGCGGGAGCCAGGCAGTTCCTTTTTTGGATCTGGTCACGCCTCACCTGCAACTCGAGGATGAATTGGTTCTGATATTCAGGAATGCCTTGTCCAAGGCAGAGTTCATCGGTGGCCCCATTCTGGAGGATTTTGAAAAGGCGTTTGCTCAATACTGCGATGCCCGGTATTGCGTTGGAGTGGCCAGCGGAACCGACGCGCTCAGATTTGCCCTGACCGCTGCCGGTATTAAGCCTGGCGATGCGGTAATAACCGTGCCAAACACGTTCATCGCGACCACGGAAGCGATATCACAGGCAGGAGCCTTGCCCGAGTTCGTTGACGTGGACGAGCACACCCACAACATGGACCCCGAGAAACTGCGCGAATTTCTCGAAACAAAGTGCGAGATTGACGCCGGCAGCGAGAAACCCGTTACCAAAATCGGCAGACGGCCGGTCACCGCCATCGTTCCGGTGCACCTGTTCGGGCAGCCGGCGGACATGGATTCGATGCTCAAGCTGGCAGAGCGTTACCACCTGACGGTTATCGAAGATGCCTGCCAGGCACACGGCGCGGAATACTTCTCCAAGCAGAAAGGCTGTTGGAAAAGGCCGGTTCTATCGGGCGTGCCGCGGCATTCAGCTTTTATCCCGGAAAGAACCTGGGCGCGTGTGGAGAGGCGGGTGCGGTGACCACCAATGACGAGCAGGTGGCTCGCACCATTCGAATGTTGCGCGATCACGGTCAATCGCAAAAGTATTACCACGACATAGAGGGCTACAACGGAAGGCTGGATGCGATCCAGGCCGGAATTCTCGGAGCCAAGCTCACGCATCTGGATCAGTGGAATCAACAACGCCGGGAAGGGGCGCGCCTTTATGACACCTTGTTAACGACGTTGGGCGATGGACTCACAGTTTGCGGCGAGGCTCCATTTGCAAGGTCCGTCTACCATCTTTACGTGGTCAGAGTGCAAGACCGTGAAGCATTGATGGCGGCGCTAGCGGGCGAAGGCATCGGTACAGGAATTCACTACCCGGTTCCGTTGCACCTGCAGAAGGCTTACTCTCACCTGGGATACAAAGAAAGAGACTTTCCGGTCGCAGAGCAGCAGGCGAAAGAAATCCTGTCTTTGCCAATGTATCCCAACCTTGCCCCGGAGCAGCAGCGGCGGGTAGCCGATAAGATTCGGGATTTCCTTTCTGCGCGATTCGACTTGGCTCTATCGGCCGCCTAACTTCGCCAACCGATAAGAAGTCCAACAATGCGAATTCTGGTCACAAGAGAAGGGGCTCTGCCAGCTTCGAGATTTAGTCGCAGGCCGCGCGATTTCGACACCAGTGTCTCGCGCCGGCAGAAGCTCTTTAATATGGCATCGAGGCTTTGTGACAAGCCGTTCCCTTCTCCTCCCCCGGAATCTGTTGCTCCGGTAACCCTGCACGTGCCCGCGGAAAAGCACACCTATGGCCAGATTCTTAAATCCTCGGCCTTGGTAGGCGGGTCTTCGGTCCTGAATATTGCCATTGGAATCGTCCGCACCAAACTGATGGCGATGCTGCTGGGACCTGCTGGATTTGGCTTGGCTGGGCTCTACAGCTCGGTTGCCGATCTTACCCAGAGTGTCGCCGGCATGGGTATTAACAGCAGCGGTGTACGTCAGATTGCGGAAGCAGTCGGCTCGGATGATGCCAAAAGAATCGCCCTGACTACCGCGGTTTTGCGCCGTACATCGGTCGTCCTGGGCGTGGTCGGAGCGACGTTGCTAATAGTGTTTTCCCGGCAGGTTTCGACACTTACCTTCGGCAACGACCAGCACGCTGCGGCGGTATCTCTGCTTTCGATCGCCGTGTTCTTTCGTTTGGTGTCGGCCGGACAAGGGGCGCTGATCCAGGGAATGAGGCGGATCGCGGACCTGGCCAAGATGGGAGTTCTTGGTGCATTCTTCGGAACTCTGGTAAGTGTCCCGGTGGTCTATTTCTTCCGTGAGAAGGGCGTGGTTCCGTATCTGATTGTCGTTGCCGCCACGACCGTCCTCACTTCATGGTGGTATAGCCGCAAGTTGAAGGTTCAGACTCCCCTGGTTACGGCCGCGCAGGTGGGTCATGAAGCTGCAGCTCTACTTAAACTGGGCTTCGCCTTCATGTCCAGCGGACTGATGACGATGGGGGTAGCTTACGCAGTCCGGATCACTGTAATGCGCAAGGTCGGCGTGGAGGCTACGGGCCTTTATCAATCGGCTTGGACGCTGGGCGGCCTCTACGTTGGGTTGATTCTGCAGGCCATGGGAGCAGATTTCTATCCACGCCTGACTGCCAGCGCAAAAAAGAACGCGGAATGCAATCGCCTTGTGAACGAACAGGCGCTGGTCGGCTTATTGTTGGCAGGGCCCGGCGTTATCGCGACCCTCACATTTGCGCCCTTTGTGATTGCGCTGTTTTACACCGTAAAATTCGGCGCGGCGGTAGAAATTCTGAGATGGATTTGTTTGGGAGCCACTCTCCAAGTCATTACCTGGCCGATGGGTTTTATCATCCTGGCCAAGGGTAAGTCGGCCGTATTCTTCTTCAGTGAACTGGCATGGACCGTGGTGGCGGTTGGGCTGGCGTGGATTTGTGTAAGGTCATTCGGTCTCAATGGCGCGGGCATTGCCTTCTTTGGATCGTACGTATTCCACGGCATTCTGATATATCCGATCGTACGTCAACTCAGTGGGTTTCGATGGTCGAAAGCAAGTAAGCAAACGGGGCTCCTGTTCCTTTCTTTGATCGCAGTCGTATTCACTTCTTTCTATGTGCTGCCTCTCTTCGCAGCTGCCAGTATCGGCGCATTGGCTACCATCCTGAGTGGCGTCTACTCGCTACGGTCTCTGATCAGGCTCACGGCCTTTGATCCCGCAGTGCAACGGCGCTTTTATCGGATAAAGGATCGGTTCAATAGCGCTGTCCGACCCTTCGGCTGGTCTCAGTAAGCGGCAGAAGTCCGGCCTGGCCAAAGGTCGCATCTCAAAAGCAAAGCGAATCACAAATGCATACTACTCAGACGCCAGACACGAAGACTGCTCAGCCCAGGCTAGTTTTCTTCACCTATAAGTACGACGATGGCCTTCCTCCTTTTTTGCTGGTTCATCATCAGGAACATATAAGGTGTCTGGCGGAATCGTTTGATGTGACGGTGGTCGATTACGGTGGCGACTTTCAACATATTTGCGACACGTATCAACCCGACCTGGCGCTATTTGAGACCGGTCTGAACATACTGACCTGCAAGCGGCCCGAAATAACCAATATTCAGGGTCGCCCGGAAATACCAAGACTTGGATTCATCAACGCGGACGCGTGGTGCGAGACGCGGTCAGGCACCCTTTCCGAGATGGACCGGTGGGGGATTGAAACTCTCTTCACTATTTCTGTCACCGCTGCCGATCACTCACCAGCGATCGCCGACCGGCTATTTGTGGTGCCGAATTTCATCGATCCGGAGTTGTACCGCGATTATGGGGAAACAAAACTTATTCCGATATTGTTGACCGGCGCAACGGGCCCGCAATATCCATGGCGGCGAGCTGTCTATCCCCTGGTTTCGGAGCGCTATCCCACTCTGATTTGTCCCCATGCCGGCTATTTATCTCGTTCCCATGCTGCCCAGGTGATGTATGGAGAGCGGTATGCCCGAACGATAAACGCGTCGTTCATCGTGCCCACGTGTGGAACTATTGCCAAAGAGGTGGTGCGGAAACATTTCGAGATTCCGGGTTGTGGGTCCTGCCTGATCACAGAGCGATCTCAAGGGCTCGAAGCGGCGGGCTTCGTCGACATGGAGAATTGCATGTTCGCCGATGAGCAGGAGGTCCTGGATAAGGTTTCCTACCTCTTCGAAAATCCTGACGAGCTACAGCGCATTACCCAGGCTGGTTACCAGTTGGTTCACTCCCGCCATACCCTGAAGCATCGGGATCAGATTTTGCAGTGGTTCAGATTGTCCCGAAATTTGGGTGCCAATCAACATATCGTTCAGAGGAATCCGTTTGAGCCTCTCGCAGTGGAGGAGAAGTTACCGACATCCATGACGCCTTACGTGATTTCGAACGGCGCGCACTTTGACCTTATCCGGCAAGGCGACGAAAACCTCAGGGTGGGGAAGTATAGGGAAGCCGAAACTCTATATCTCAAATGCCTGAATCATATGAACCGGCTTCCAGAGGCGAAGCTCAGGCTGGCGCTGAGCACCCTATATGCAGGTGATGCTAAGCAGGCAAACGAATGGATCTTCGAGCCGATTCAATATTCTATTGACGAATACAAAGCGTTCGATCCGGACCCAGTCGAATGGGCCTACTACATTATTTCGCTCCTTTGTCTGGGCAGATTGAACCGTGCTGCGGAATGCAGCCGGCAATTTCCGGCGCTACATCATCCCGAGCTGGAACGGGCGCGTTGGCTTGCTTTCCTGTTGGAAAAGCCCGACGCAACAGTTCCCATCCCGGCGTGTCCTCCAGGATATCGCCGCAGCCTCCATCAGCTTCCGGGGTGGTACACCGAAACTTGGGTTCAGCAGATTTGTATTTTGCTGGAAGCTTGTGGGCGAACGCAGTTTGCAGAATCGTTAGCCAAGTATCGCGGTGGCGACTTCGCGGCTCTCCAATCGGAGAACGCAGAGGCAGAGCCTGACGGCGATGTTAAAGACGGTGCCGTTAACAAGGGCAGTTGGGCCGAGACCCTGCCCCTGAAGTGGCAGCGTAGACATGCATTAGGGTCGTTAAACGGCCGGTTACTCTCTTACAAGGTGCGTAGAAAGTTGGGCCAGATCAAATCAAGTGTTCTGCGCAAGGTGAGCGCAAGGTTCGGACCGTCGTTACCATTCAGTGGATGAACGGACGAATGGCATCGGGAGATCGGCCATCACCAATTAGTGAATAGCTGAAAGGGAATTTGGGGGCACATTTGTTGGGACGAGATATCAAAACTCTGCAGGATGTTGTTGACTGGGGTCTTTGTACCGGATGCGGTGCCTGTTATTCCGCCTGCAAGGAAGGCGGAGTTTCTTTGGTGAATATTGAGTCGGTTGGCATTCGTCCGAAATTTGACGCCGCCTGTGCGTCTTGTTCGGCTTGCCTCCCGATATGCCCTGGATACACGGTAAACGGTAATCTCTCGACGCAGTCGCTTCCTGAGGGAGCGCAGCGCTACGAGGAATTCGGCCCGGCCCTCGAGATCTGGGAAGGACACGCAAGCGATTCTGAGATTCGGCACTCCGCGTCGTCTGGTGGAGTTCTATCCGCATTGTCCGTTTATTGCCTCGAGCAGGAGGATATGGGCTTCGTGTTGCACTCGGCGATGGACCAGACCCGGCCATATCTGAACACGACGGTGCAAAGCCGCACACGAGCCGAGATTCTCTCGCGAGCCGGATCGCGCTATGCGCCGGCTTCTCCCTGCGACGGTTTGGGAGCCGTGGAGGAAAGCGACAAGCCGTGCGTGTTTATTGGTAAGCCCTGTGATACCGCGGCAGTGGCTATGATGCGCCAGACCCGGCCCGAACTTGATCGCAAACTCGGACTGGTGCTCACGTTCTTCTGCGCAGGTACTCCCAGTACCACCGGAACCCTGGACCTGCTGAAAGAAATGGGCATCGGACGAGAGTCGGTCGAACGATTGCGTTACCGCGGGGAAGGATGGCCCGGTACTTTCAAAATCCTCCACGATAGCGGCAAACAAGAAAGTTCAATGTCGTACCATAAGTCGTGGAAAAAGTTAAGCCACTACCGGCCTTTGCGCTGCCACCTCTGCCCCGACGGGTTAGGTCAAGTTGCCGATATCTCGTGTGGAGATGCGTGGGAAAGCTTTGACAAAAACGGCAATCCCGGACAATCGATCGTGATCGTTCGCACTCCCCGGGGC
This sequence comes from Terriglobia bacterium, assembly GCA_963733545.1. GTDB lineage: Bacteria > Acidobacteriota > Terriglobia > Terriglobales > Acidobacteriaceae > JAIQFF01. The sequence continues at coordinate 89,330 of CAVTDQ010000005.1, read as the reverse complement.
AAGGAAATTCTCCACCGGGCCATTGCAGCAAACTACGTTTACCTCACTCCCGCAACTAAAGAAGATGTTTTGGCAGCGCAACCGAACCTACTTCAGAAAAGGAAAGAATTGTTCGGGCGGCTTCTGGGCTTAAAACTCGTTCTGGTCCCGGTCCCGCGTTTCCATGGATTCTCACTCTTTCGCAATTGGATGCGCCTGCCGCTATTGGAGAAAGCAAGAACATTCTTCGGGACCGCCCGAAGGACAATGATGCGGGGACTGTGGCGGCGCAGGCCATTGTTTGCCCGATAAATGTTCGCCCGGTAGAATAGGCTCCTTCCACCCTGGTCATGAACTCTTCTCCAAAAAGAATCTGCATGCTGGTGTACGCCTTTTACGAGAGCGACACCCGAGTCTTGCAGTATGCCAAGACACTGGCCGCGCGTGGAGACTGGGTCGACGTCTTCGCGTTGCGGAGAGAAGGCAGTCCGTCGTTTGAAGTCATGGATGATGTGAGCGTCTATCGCATCCAGTCGCGAAGGGTTAACGAGGGTGGACGCCTGGCCTACTTGTTCCGGATTCTGCGCTTCCTCCTGATTTCAACTTTCCTGCTGGCCAGAAAGCATTTGGCGAAGCCCTACGATGTGGTTCATGTCCACTCCGTTCCAGACTTCCTGGTATTTGCCGCCCTGGTGCCTAAGCTTGCCGGTGCGCGAGTCATCCTCGACATTCACGACATCCTGCCCGAATTTTATGCCAGTAAGTTCGGATTGAGCTCTGGTTCAGTTCTTTTTCGCGCGTTGGTGTTCGTGGAAAAAGTCTGCACCAGATTTGCTGACCACGTCATTGTGGCCAACCATCTTTGGTACGAAACGCTATCCCGGTCGGTGCCGCGAACTAAATGCACCGCGATCATTAACTATCCCGATCCGGGCGTTTTCTATCCGCGAGCAAGAGAGGCGGCGCCGGGCACCTTTCAAATCCTATATCCAGGATCACTCAACCAGCACCAAGGACTGGACATCGCCTTACGTGCCTTTGCCAAGGTCACAGACTGCATGCCCGGTGCTGAGTTCCATATTTACGGGGAAGGCCCAACCAAGGACGCCCTGATTCAGTGGACTTCGAGTATGGGACTGTCGAGCCGCATTTTCTTTCATGACTTTCTGCCGACGCAGGAGATAGCGGAGATCATGGCTGCGTCAGACTTGGCGGTCGTGCCCAAACGGGCCAGTTCAAGTTTCGGCAACGAGGCAGCCAGCACCAAGATTATGGAATTCATGGCACTTGGAGTTCCGGTTATAGTGTCGCGCACCAGGATCGATTCTTATTATCACGACGATTCCATGGTGAAGTTTGTACAGTCCGAGAATGTCGACAAACTGGCAGCAGCCATCCTGCTGCTGTGGCAAAGTCCCGAACTGCGCGCACAGTTGGCGGCCAACGCCCTTGAATTCGTCCGCATGAATAGCTGGAAGAGCAAACAAGCCGATTATTTCCGCCTTCTAGGCGACGGGTCAGTCGATTTCTGCCAGGACACAAGACTCGCGGACCCGGTCGCAATTGCCAGTGCCTCTGGATATCGGAAGAACGCTTAATGAGCAGTTTCCGATTGGATCGGGCAGTTAGCGTGAGATTGATTCATCCCGTAATGCGTGCGCTCGATCGAGAACATCAGGCGCGTATTCCGATCCTCATGTATCACGGAATTCGCGATGGTGTAGGAACGAAGCACCCCTATTTTGAAACCAACACGTCCCCCAGCCTCTTCGAAGCGCACATGCAGTTCCTCTGGGACAACGGATTCAAGGCGGTGCATCTGGATCGCGCTGTCGAAGCGATGGAGGTCGGCGAGAAAGGCAAGCGATATGTAGTCATCACTTTTGATGACGGCTATCGTGATTTCTATACCGATGCTTTCCATGTCCTCTCAAAGTACGGACACCAAGCCACCATGTTCATCGTTACGGGGCGCACAGGAGACCAGAGAATTCGCCACAACGACTGCGAATTCATGACGTGGGCAGAGGTTCGGGAGGTGGCCAATTACGGTATCGAGATTGGATCCCATACCGTGAATCATCCGAAGCTGTACAACCTAACAGAACCAAACGTTGAAGGTGAACTGGTGCTGTCCAAGCTGACCATTGAGGACCAACTGGGTAGGCCGGTCCGATCTTTTGCCTATCCTTCTGCGTTTCCGGAGGAGGACGAAAGATTCACCGTTATGCTCCAACATTTACTGGAACGCAACGGCTACGAGAACGGAGTCTGTACTATTGTTGGTACGGCAAGTAGAGAGCACAGCCGCTTCGTGCTTCCCAGGGTGCCAGTGAACTCATATGACGATCTCAATCTCTTTCGGGCAAAGTTGGAGGGTGCGTACGACTGGCTGCACGCGCCCCAGTACTTGTATAAGACACTGAAGAAGTTCCGCGGTCGAAACCGGAGGCCAGAATGACCTCCAGGCCAGACCTTTCGATCGTGATCGTGAACTGGAACTCTGCTTCCTACACAGCAGCGTGCGTTTCAAGCATTCGAACGCAGACTCATAATCTGCAATACGAGATCGTCGTCGTCGACAATTGCTCCAGCGACAACTCTGTCGAGGTGTTGAGCGATCTACCGGGTATCCGCCTGATCGCTACCACCACGAACTTGGGGTTTGCGCGTGCCAACAACCTGGGCTGTCAGCAGTCTCTAGCCGATGTGTTGTTGTTTCTTAATCCTGACACCAGTGTTCAAGGTTCGGCCATCTCCGAGATATATAACGCTTTGCTCTCCCGGCCGACCTACGGAATTGTCGGATGCAGGCTGCTCAATACCGATCTATCCCTACAGACCAGCTGTGTTCAGGCCTTTCCTACGATTCTGAACCAACTGACCGATGTGGAGGCGCTCAAGGTTCGCCTGCCTGGCGTTCGGATGTGGGGGATTTCAGCATTGTTTCGCACCTCATCCGGCCCTGTTCCAGTTGACGTAGTCTCAGGCGCCTGTCTCATGACCCACAGGGGGGTCTTCGAAGAGGTCGGTATGTTCAGCACGGATTACTTCATGTATAGCGAAGATGTCGACCTGTGCCATAAGGTAGTGCGAACTGGCCGGGAGATCGCGTACGTGCCAAGCGCGACGGTCATTCATCACGGGGGCCAAAGTTCGAAGAAGCGGGACGACTCTTTTTTCGGCGATATCGTCACTCGCGAAACTACACGGCTGTTTCTCGCCAAGACGCGCGGCCAGTTTTATGCTCGCATCTATCGGGCGACAATGTCGGTTGCGGCCGTAATGCGGCTGCTGGTGCTCACGGTCCTGCCGTCTTCCTGGATGGGAGTGGATCGAGATGAGCTGTCGACAACCAAAAACAAATGGAAGAGGATTCTGAGCTGGAGCCTGGGCCGCGAAGGCTGGGTCGATGAATTGAACATTGCTTCTTCGGTGACCGCCCAGTCCGTAACTGTGAAGGTAGCGTGATGAGGATGCCTAAAGTCTCCATCGTAATTCTCAATCACAATGGCAGCGCGGTCCTGCTTCGCTGTCTGAACGCGATCTTCGCTCTGTCCTGGACTGATGTAGAAATCTTGGTGGTGGATAACGCATCGACCGATGGATCCCCTGATCGAATTGCCCAGCAGTTTGGCGCCAAGGTGCGCCTGATTCGCAGGGCGATCAACTCACCGACTGCCGGCCGGAACGAAGGATTCAGGGCGGCCGAGGGGGACTACATCTTGTCTCTCGATAACGATATTGTGCTTAGCGACCCGATGGTTCTGCAAAAAGCAGCTGCGATTCTGGAGCGATTTCCGAAGATTGGCGTGCTGGCTTTCAAGATCGGGAGCGTCGAACAGCCGGACGAACCTCTTGCCGAGCATTGGTGGCATCCCGTGGCGCTTCACCCGGGGAAGGATCGCTTCTTCTACACGGACTGGTTCGCCGAGGGCGCTGCGTTCTTCCGTTCCAGAGCTCTTCATGCAACCGAAGGCTACGACGAAGATCTTTTTCACGGTTTCGAATGCGTGGATCTTGCTTTGCGGCTTCTGGAAAAGGGCTTCGACATTCTTTATTGCCCTAATCTGACGTGTGGCGAGCTACGGCTCCGTGGATGGCATCATGTGGTACGCAATCAGATCAACTATCTCACTCTGCGCAACAAGCTGTGGACGGTCTGGAAGGATTTCCCACTCTCCAAGGGACTCTACTTCGCGGTCACACGAATTGGAATGGAAGGGATCCGCGCTCTGCGCTACGGCTGGACCGATCTGTGGTTGGCAGCGGTCAAGGAAGGCGTGTTCGCGCCTCGCCTCATTCGTCAGAAACGTCAACCCATCGCGGCGACGACCTGGAAGCGCATAGGCCGAATCAGAAGAGGCCTATTTTGCCCTGAAGCCGCGGGCGTCTAACCGGCTGACCCATCTAATCCATTTGACCATGATTCGTGCTGTTACTTTCGCGGCTGTGCTGTTATTGTGCCTCGCTCTTCCGTCCTCGTCGACCGCACAGATCGTCTTTGTGCGCAGCGCGGGGGAGAGTTCAATGGCGGAACAGCGTCTGGAACTCTCAAGCCGGTTTTATGGCCTGCACATGCAGACCATCACGCTGCAGGCAAAAGCTGGCGTCGCAACTGCGATCTCCTGGATATCGAACAAGGACACCATGGGAGTGGCGATTACGACGACAGCTCTCCCCGACTTGCGGCGCAGCCAGGTCATATCGGCGTTGCGGCGTTCGGAAGGTCAACGCATTCCGCTGCTCATCCTCGGCGTTACGCCGCGCCAGGAGCCGAGCCTGATCGCAGAGTGGTCAAATGGTGATCTGTCCGGTTGTCAGGCGTTGTCTGTTGCCAGTTTAGATAACACCTATGAGTTTGGAGCGGTCAACGATGTGACCAGGCAGCTTGCTGGCGAGCGTATCCCCGCTGCGACCGAGGCCGCTTGTAGTTTTGTTGTCGGCGCGAATCGGACCGTCGAGCCTCTGATTTCTGCTGTGCACCTTTCGTCCCCACACGACGTTTCTGCACCGGTCTTTGTACGCACTTCCACGGATACTACTTTCTATCTGGCGGATATGGGGCTCGCCGCATCACAACAACCGGCAGCTCCGAGTTTGGCCCGGATCTTCTCCGAGATCGCTCCCATGATGATGTTTGTCCGCCACGCTGCCGGCGACCGAGCCTGGCATAGCGTCGGACACTACGCTAATCTTTCGATCGACGATGCCTGGCTGGTTGAGTCGTATGGGCACCTCAACTATGCAAGTCTCGTGAACGAGATGGAACGCCACAACTTTCACACCACCATTTCATTTATTCCCTGGAATTTCGATCGCAGCCAGGCAGATGCAATATCCATTTTTAAAATCCACAAGAACAGGCTTTCGGTCTGTGTTCACGGAAACAATCACGACCATCGTGAGTTTGCCGACTTCGGATCCGTACCGCTGGCCAAACAAGTGGCGAATATTCAGCAGGCGCTTGCGAGAATGGACAGATTCTCCGCTCTCACCGGAGTTTCTTATGATCCCGTTATGGTTTTCCCTCATGCCACGGCACCGGAAGGTACGCTGACCGAGCTCAAGCGGTATGAATTTCTGGCAACCGCATACTCTCTTGATTTGCCGTTGGGCGCTGCTGTTCTCAGTGATCCCCTGTTCTACCTGCGAACATTCAATCTGGAGTTCGCGAATTTTCCCGGGCTCAAACGGTATTTTGCGGAAAAGCCGGTGGCTCGAGCGGAGCTAGCGATTAATGCATTTCTCGAGAACCCGTTGATGTTTTATGGGCACGAGAAACTCTTCGACTCCGGAATTCGCTCCTTCGACAAGATTGCCGACACGGTCAACGACATCCAACCAGGGACTCAGTGGTGCAGCCTGGGATGTGTAACGCAGCATCTCTATCGTGTAAAGCGGCGCGACGACGGCAATCTCGATACCGAGATCTTTTCCAGTCAGGTAAGTTTGGAGAATCGCGAGAGTCGGGACCGCCTCTTTCTAATAATGAAGCCCGAAAACTTCATTCCAGCGATAGCATCGGTTAAGGTCGATGGTCAACAACAGCCGTTTGTGAAAGGAGACGGATACATCAGCATGAAAGTATTCGTTCGTGCGGGACAGACCCGCGACATCCGGATTGAATACGCGAATAGCTGGAATGTGGCCTCAATCGACACATCGAAACAGGGTTTCCGGGTTGCTCTCCTGCGACGAGCCTCCGATTTTCGTGATTTGACCCTGTCACAATACCCCTGGGGACGCGCGCTTACTGCCTTCTACTACGATGGAGGACTCGACTCGTTCGAGCTGAAGATTGAAAAGAACATGCCGGTCATAATCGCTCTGATGTTCCTGTTGGCATTGGCCGCGGTAGCGCGATTCGCGCGCCGGAGAAAAATGAATCCCACCCAGGGCCGTCGGGTTGTGCGACATCCCATAGCCAGAATGAGTATTTCCTCGAAGTAGCATCGAGCACTTGTTTTAGGCACCCGATATCATGTGGTTAATTTATCTAATTGATATTTTCGCGGTAGCAACTCTATTCGCCATTGGGATGCGCCGGGGAGTGGAGAAGGCGTTGCCGTTCGCAGTCTTCATTCTGGTGCTGGTTCCCCGCGACGCAGCGATTCCATTACCAGGGCTGTTCGACCTGACAACGCAGAGACTAGTTTTGATGGTGTTGACGCTGCTGTATGTTATTTTTCCTGCGAAGAAGTCCGGATCGTCTCGATTCGTTCTGCCGTTGGCTTGGCTCATCGTACTTCATCTCATCTGGTGTGTTGTCTCTACTGTCAATTCCATCGCCCCACTAATGAGCTTGAAGAAGATGATTTCGGAGGCCTTTGAGTATTACCTCCTGTACTATCTGTTTTTCAAATCAATACGAAGTAACCGTACTATCGACCGGATTTTGTTCGGTGTTGTCGCTGCTGTCATCGTCAGCTCCATATTTGGAGTGATCGAAGCCTACAACGATTGGACGGTAATGGACTGGTTTCCCACCGTCGCCCACCACTTCGATGGATGGAGTGCAACTGGACCAATGAGCGGCCGGGATCAACGCGTGGTGTCGACTTTTGCCAACCCCATATTATTCGGGGCAGGCCTAGCACTAGCCATCGTGCTGGCTCTATATCTGTTGCGCACCGCCAACGACAAGAAAAGCAAGATATTTTTGTGGGGTGGCCTGCTGCTGATGTTCCTGGGCATTTACAAGACCAGCAGCCGGGGACCCTGGCTCGGTCTAATGATGTCCCTCGCTCTTATCTTATTGTTTGAACGCGGCAGGGTTCGCAAGTATCTGATCGTGCTTGGAATTTTGACTATGACGGTGTTAATAGTTCGCCCGGGGGTTTGGGAAACTATTGGGAACATCTATTATGCCACATTCGACCCTACGTCTCCACTTGGATCATCGTACGAGTATCGCTATGTCCTTCGAGAGTTAGCGGTTAAAGCGGTATCGAAAGATTTGGGCCGGGCGTTGTGGGGCTATGGAATGGAGTCTTTTTACTATCTGGGTCTGCAGGGAAACCTGTACGGAAAGCCTTTCAGGTTTTTGAGTTGCGATAGTTCCTGGGTGGAGCTTCTGGTGGAGACCGGATATGTAGGGTTAATCATCGCGGCCGCACTGTTGTTCAGCCCCGCATGGAAAGCATGGAAAAATTTTCGACGTTCTTCGGACCGAGATCGCTATATGAGTTTGTATTTGCTTATCACGATGGGTAGCTACTACTTCATGATGTTGGGAGCGGCTATGTATGCGTGGGGTCAGACTGGCTACATGCTCTGGATCATCATCACCGCATCCTTGGCGCACGGCAGGTTGCGGACGGTTCAGGTTCGTGGCGCCCGATTAAGGAAAGTGATTGCGGGGGTTGACGAGAATAAATCGTCAATCTCCGCTACCGTTCCATTAATGGACTACAGCAGTTAGATTGGTTGGAGGGGCCGGTCGGGTGGGGGCCGTAGAGCCGAACTCATAGGCTCCGCGATCCCAGGTCGTGCGCACGTTCCCGTCGTAATCCAGATTGTAGGGGATGCCCAGATTCGTGCCCGGATTGGTATGGGCGGCCAGATGATAGTTGTTGCCCGCTAGGCTTACGAAAGGATTCGCCGCATTTCCCTGGCCGTGGGTTTCATTCAGCGAGCCACTGGAGAAATCGTAGTCCTCGGACGGCAAGTTACAGTTGTCGCCGCTGTTCCAGTACAGGTTATTCCAACCCTTGGTACCTGCAGCGAAGGATCCGCCGTTAGCGGTTCCGGCACACTCGTAATAGTTGTTCACGACGGTGTTGTTGTAGAAAAGATAAGGACCGTTCGAGTTACCCTGAGCTTCCAGAATTCGGGGGAAGCTGCCAGCCATGGGATCGTGCCACAAGTTCCCGTAAATTTGCCAGCTCGAAGAGCATCCTCCGTTCGGACAGGCCATGATTCCTTCGACCTGCCAGTTCGTAACCTCGTTATAGCGGAATGTCATGTTGGTGGAGTCTTGTTCCGCAATCACATTGGGATGGCATGCTCCCGTTCCGTTCGTGGAGCTGTCCGCGAAGCGCGAATGTTCGATGACGCCGTTCGTAGAATGAGCGCTCCACAGGATTGTGCAGGAACCATGCAGATTCAGATATTGCATGGTCATATTGTTCTGCAGATCGTAGCCGGATCCATTCCAGTGATTGAGGTTGACGCTGCGATGGTCTCCGTTTTGCGTGCAGCTTCCGAAATTCGAGAGGCAAGGTCCGGAAACTTCGATATTACGCAGTACAACGCCGTTGGTAGCAGCGGCTACGCCAATCCCTGTGTAGTCATTTCCCGAGGGGTTCTGCATGTTGATCTTGATGCCGTTGAAGACTCCGCCATCGATTGTGACGAAGTTGTTTTGCAGAGTAATCGTCCCGTTCATTACGATCTGGGAGTCATAGATTGGGTTCCAGCCGGCGGTGCTCGATCCGCAAGTTGCATCGGTAGTGACCGCACGCTTGATGACGACAGGGTTGCCGGAAGCGCCACTGGCCCCCGTGTTCAGAGATTCGGAATAGGTTCCGCCAGCGATACACACGGTCGAACCAGCACCGAGGCTGGACCAGCTAATGTTTCCCAAGTTGCCCCATGCGTTAGCCCAACTCGATCCGTCGCCAGATGCACCGGAGCGCACGAAAAAAACCGACGCATTGGCATGGACTGCTACCAGAATGATCAGCGCCGCGAGGTACTTAGGGGAGGTTCTATACATTTTTCTTACCATCCGTCCTGCAAGATTGATCGAAATAGGCTTTAAACTCTGCACACGATCTAACCCTGTGTCGCGGCGCGAGGACTAACTGACACCATGATCGCTTGGGCCTATGGGCGGTGTCAACAACCAGAAGTACACATGACGGCCCTAGCTATTTCCATATCAGGATATGTGACCAGGCATGAACGTTTGGGGATGTCTTAGTGCTTTTGCAAGCCGTCACTCGTCGAGCACAATACTTAAGGAAGCGTAATGATCGGTTCCGCGAAATATTTATTAAAGCGTCTGTTGCCTGAAAGCTCTAGGCGCAAAATGAGGGAACACCTGGTTTCGATGAGCATTACTCAGCTCCACGGCCGGAAAAGTATTGAGTTGTCGAGCAGCGAAGCTGCTTTGACCTGCGTCGTTAAGAACGGAGAGTTCTACCTCGAGCCGTTTATTCGCCACTATTCCGAGATGGGTTTTCGGCATATCTTTCTGCTGGACAATGGCTCCGCCGACCAGACCATCCCGATAGCGAAGAAATACGCCAATGTAAGCGTTTGCCAATCCAATCTTCCAATCGAAACTCACCAGGCCCTGTTCAAGAAGGTCATGGCCCATCGTTCGGTGAAGGGAGGATGGTGCCTGGACGCCGACATTGATGAGTTTTTCGACTATCCATTTTCCGATGTCATGGGGCTTGGCAAGTTTCTCGAATATCTCAATCGCAATCGCTATACGGCCGTGGTTACGCAACTTCTCGATATGTTTTCGGACCGGCCGTTGTCTCACCTTGCTACCAAGCAGGAAAAAGAAGATCTGAAGCAGGTCTACCGCCTTTACGATATTTCTCAGATCACTAAAGTGCCATACGGGGAATCGGATCTTGCGAAAGACTTTGGCCAGGGCAACAAAATTTCGAACGCGGATACTGTTCTCTGTTTTGGGGGTATTCGCAAGACGTTATACGGAAACGACTGCCTCCTGACCAAGCATTCGCTTTTCGTGCCCGGGAAAGGAATCGATCTGTTTCCGCACGTGCATTTTGTGAACTATGCCAGCCTGGCTGATGTCTCTTGTGCGATGCTGCATTTCAAGTTGACCAGCAATGCCATGGAGATTGCCTTGCAAAACAAAGACGGATTTGTAGGTAACAGCAAAGGCTATACCGACTTCATGGACCTGATGGCAAACAATCCCGATCATCGCATTGCGCACCATACCGCTGTGAAACTGGAGAAACTGAACGACCTAGTCACCCGGGGTTTTCTGTTCGTGTCAGACGACTACCGCGAATATGTGAAGGCCTCTGCTCAAGCCTCTCGTTTCCCGAAAAGCTCAATCGAAAAATCCGGCGTTTGCGTTCCCAGTTAACATTCATGATCACGCGTGAACCAGTGCGGGTAATTCTTTTCGGTGCCGGCTTTAGCACCGACAACCTTGGTGTCGGAGCTCTGACCGTGGGTGCGATCAAATGCATACTCATGCAATATCCCCAGGCCGAGATATCGCTGCTCGACTACGGCAAGACGGAGATTGTTCATTCCGTACGCATAAGCGACCAGGTGAAACGAATACCAGTCGTAAATATGAGGTTTTCCTGGAGAATGTATCTCGGCAATAACATTGCGATTCTACTGGCGCTGGCCATCCTTCTGAAGCTCATACCGTCTCGAAAACTGCGGGAATGGATAATTCGGAAGAACGACTGCATTCGTCAAATTCACCAGGCGGATGTGGTTGCTGCGATCGCGGGTGGTGACAGTTTCAGTGATATTTATGGGGTGGAGCGCCTGTTGTACACCTCTCTTCCCCAGATTATGGCGTTGTTGCTTGGCCAGCAGCTCGTATTACTGCCACAAACCATCGGACCTTTCAAACGACCTTTCTCCAAGGCAGTGGCCAGATACATACTGCGAAGGGCAGATCATATCTATTCGCGGGATCGTGCGGGCCTGCAGGAAATCACGGCTCTCATCGGCCCCAGCCTGTCCTCGCAACGGGCTTCTTTTTGTTATGACGTTGCTTTTGTGCTTGATGCGACTCGCCCTGACCGAATCGAGGTCGAAGGACCGCCCCTGGTATTTGCAGGGATGAGCCCATTAGTCGGACTCAACATCAGCGGTCTGCTCTACATGGGGGGATACACCCGAAACAATATGTTCGGTCTGCGAGGCGACTACCGGGAGTTCGTCTGCCGGGTCATTGCCTTCTTCATTGGAAAAGGAGCGAGCGTGGTGCTTGTGCCCCACGTTTTCGGCGCCGGAAACAACTCGGAGAGCGATCTGACCGCGTGTAACGAGGTTTACGAGCAGTTGAAATCAACCTACGGGCGAAGGATCGGCGTGGTTCGCCGCCAATACGATCAGAACGAGATGAAGTACGTGATCGGCCAGTGTGACTTCTTCGTGGGTTCGCGCATGCACTCCTGCATCGCGGCGGTCTCGCAGCGCGTTCCCGCGGTCAGCGTCGCTTACAGCGATAAGTTCATCGGAGTCATGGCAACACTTGGAATTGAGTCGCTGGTGGCCGATGCGAGAAGCCTCACCGAGTATCAGCTTCTGGATGTCGTAGAGCGCTGCTACGACCGACGTTCAGAGGTTCGAGGCCATTTGGTCGAGAAAATGAGGGAAGTCGAGCAAACGGTGACAAATGTATTCAGCGGCGTTGTAAATTTAAGTTCCGGCATCACCTCTCGAGAGCCTGTCTGCGCCTCTCCATCCACGTAAGCGAAGCGGCAACGTAACCAACCGGGCTTGTAAGGTTCTGAGTCAGGTTCATGAAAGGTAGTTTGAAGAATGTCTGTCTACGAAGTTGATCCGCTTAAAGATGCACGCTGGAATGCTTTGTTGCAAGAGCACGAAGAGTCTTCGGTCTTCCACACCCGATCCTGGCTGGAAGCGCTTTCGCGTACCTATGGTTACGAAGTTCGTGCCCTGACCACGTCCAAGCCAGGGCAGGCTCTGACCAATGGTCTGCCGTTCTGCCGGGTCAAGAGTTGGCTGACGGGGTCGCGGGCAGTTTCCTTGCCATTTTCAGATCATTGCCAGCCGCTAGTCGGTAGCACTGCCGATCTGGCGGAGCTCGTGGGATTCCTGCGCGAATACGTAAGTTCGGAAAACTCCAAATACTCTGAGCTAAGGCCGGCGGAACCCGTAAGTTCCGATCTTTGCGAGCAGATGGCGCTGACCGAGAGTTCGCGATTCTGTTTCCATACCCTGGATTTGCGGCCATGCGAAGACAAGCTTTACAAGGGGTTTCACAAGAGCTGCGTGCAAAGAAAAATACAGCGTGCGGACAGGGAGGAGCTTATTTTGCAGGAGGGAAGATCGGAGACGGAGTTGGAGATGTTCTACAGTCTCCTGCTTCTCACTCGCCGCCGTCATCAGTTGCCGCCGCAACCCCTGCAGTGGTTTCGGAACCTGATTCTGGCCTTTGGAGACGATCTGCTGATCCGGATCGCTTTGAAAAACGGGAAGCCGGTCGCGAGTATGCTTACCTTGAATCACAAAAAAAAAGTTGTCTACAAGTACGGCTGTTCGGATTCTGAAATGCATTATGTCGGCGGTATGCCTTTTCTGTTCTGGCGAGCGATACGAGATGCCAAGGGTCGCGGAGCGGAGGAGTTCGACTTTGGCCGGTCCGAAATGGACAACGAGGGGCTCATCGCGTTCAAAGGCCACTGGGGAGGAGCAAAAAGGGAACTTGTGTATTATCGCTATCCGGCAACATCGTCAGAGACTGCCGCTACTCCGCAGATGGAGACTGCTCTGAAGGCTTTTTCTGTCATGCCGGATTTTTGCCTCACAACCGCTGGAAAGCTGCTTTACCGGCACATTGGCTAGAGCCGGCGACCCATCATGAACACCTTCCTCGACTATTACCGTTGCCCGGATGAGTTCTCTTGTTTCGAAGTGTCCGCGAGTCTTGCGGAGAAGCCGGGCTATTTCCACTTTGGGAAGAGTAAGTTGTATGGTCGCACCAGCCTGGTGAAGGACATTTCTGGCGAAGTGGAAATAAGGGATTCGAAGTGCTACCTGCCATTCGACGCGGACGAAGTTGTGACCAGTCTGAGGGAAGAAAAATACATGGTTGGCCACTCTCAAGCTGAAAGCGGACTGTCTCGCGGCCTGGTGCGCAGCGCTTACTACGCGGTTCGCCCCTGGCTTGGCGTCGGGGTGCGAAAGCATCTGCAACGCCTTTCGCTGAGAGGTGCGGAAAAGAAAGCATTCCCGTCGTGGCCGGTAGATCGAACCGTCGATCAGACCTTCGAGAAACTGATGGTTCTTGCCATGAAAACTTTGGGCGTCGATCGCATCCCGTTTATCTGGTTCTGGCCAGACGGTCATTCCGGTTGTGCGTCAATGACCCATGACGTGGAAACGTCGGAGGGCCTGGCGTTTTGTTCCCAATTAATGGATCTGAACGATTCCTATGGAATCAAGTCATCCTTCCAGATTGTGCCAGCAGACCGATATGGCACTCCGGTCGCTCTCTTGGACGAGATGCGCGAGCGCGACTTTGAAATCAATGTCCATGACTGGAACCACGATGGAAACCTGTACTCGGACCGGCAGGTTTTCCTGCAGAGGGCCGAGAAGATCAACCGGGCGGCAACTGATTATCGGGCGGAGGGGTTTCGTTCAGCCGTGTTGTATCGCAACCCCAATTGGTACGACGCCTACAACTTTTCCTATGACATGTCGTTTCCCAATGTCGGCCACATGGACCCCCAACCCGGCGGATGCTGCACCGTGATGCCCTATTTTATCGGGCGCATACTGGAAGTCCCGGTAACCACCACCCAGGACTACTCTCTGTTTCATATTCAAAACCGCTACTCCATGGAATTGTGGGAGCGCCAGCTTAAAATGATTCTGCAAGGAAACGGCCTGGCGAGCTTTATCGTTCATCCTGACTACATTATCGAGAAACGGGCACGGGCAGTGTACAGCCAGTTGCTTGAGCACCTATCCAGCCTGCGGGCTGAGCGGAGCATGTGGATTGCACTGCCCCGGCAAATCAATCAATGGTGGAGAGAGCGCAGTCAATTGAAGCTGCTAAAGTCCAATGGACAATGGAGTATCGAAGGACCCGGGAAAGAGCGGGCGTGCCTGGCTTACGCAACATGGGACGGCGAGCGCGTCGCCTATACCTTGCGGTGAGAATCCTAACCGGAGTCTCGCCGAGCAGGCAGCAACTTTATCGGCCCGCTTGTTGGGCATTGATCCCGGCGAGAACATCGTGATCGACGACGTTTAAGTAGTTCGCCACTCTGCCCGCATGTTGTTGTGTGACAGGAAACAACGAAGTCGGCTCGACATTCTAGCTCATGTTGATCGTCTGCATTGGAGGTTCAATGATGGATTCTCCCGTACTGGTTACTGGCGGAGCGGGTTTTATCGGCTCTAATTTTGTGAGCCAGTGGATCGATGTTGAGGGAACGTCTGTAGTTAACCTCGACAAGCTAACTTATGCCGGGAATCGGGGGAGTCTGGAACGGCATTTGGCGAGACCCGCGGCACGAGTTCGTTCAAGGCGATATTACGGATCGCCAAATGTTGGCGAGTTTGTTTCAGAAGTTTCAGCCGCGGGCGTTAGTCAATTTTGCCGCAGAAAGCCACGTTGACCGGTCAATTCAAAGTCCAGACGATTTTGTTCGTACGAATGTAAACGGCACTTTCAATCTGCTCGAGGAAACCCGCGCGTATTGGCGTGAGCTGCCAGAAAAACAAAAGCACGGATTTCGCTTTCTTCACGTTTCCACTGATGAAGTCTACGGCTCGCTCAGACCCGGAGACCCGAGCCTTTTTCTGAAACAACTGCGTACGCTCCTAACAGTCCGTACTCCGCGTCGAAGGCGGCTTCCGATCATCTAGTGCGTGCCTATCATCACACTTACGGCCTGCCAGTTCTAACCACCAATTGTTCAAATAACTATGGTCCGTACCAATTTCCTGAAAAACTAATTCCTCTAGCAATCTTACATGCCATAAGCGGAAAGCCAATACCGCTGTACGGTGACGGCCAGAATATTCGGGACTGGCTCTTCGTCACTGATCATTGCGAGGCGATCCGAAGAGTGTTAGCTGCAGGACGAATTGGCGAGACCTACAATATCGGTGGCCGAAGCGAGAAGAACAACATGGATATTGTTCGTGCAATTTGTTCAATTCTCGACGAATTCCGGCCAGATGACCCGGTTGTGCCGCACTGCTGGGCTCATCACGTTCGTGAAAGACCGACCAGGCCATGACCGGCGCTACGCAATCGATGCCAGCAAGATCGAAAGAGAACTGGGGTGGCGACCGCGGGAGACATTTGAAAGTGGAATTCGTAAGACCCTGGAGTGGTATCTGGAAAACGGAGACTGGGTCGAAGCAGTGACGAGCGGAAGCTATCG
This sequence comes from Terriglobia bacterium, assembly GCA_963733545.1. GTDB lineage: Bacteria > Acidobacteriota > Terriglobia > Terriglobales > Acidobacteriaceae > JAIQFF01. The sequence goes on along the minus strand of CAVTDQ010000005.1, from coordinate 73,743 downwards.
CCAATGGATGGCCGAGCAATACTCTCTCTGACTAGGTGCAGACGAGCAAGGATCTTGTTCTGATGGCAATCAATGGGCGGTCTGGCTTATAAAGGCATCATTCTGGCGGGCGGTTCGGGTACGCGCCTTTATCCGGTAACCCACGGCGTCTGCAAGAGCCTGTTGCCGATCTACGACAAGCCAATGATCTACTACCCGCTCTCCACGCTTGATGTTAGCGGGTATAAGAGACATCCTGATTATTTCAACCCCTCAGGATGTTCCCCGATTCGAAAACCCGCTGGGAGATCGGGGGCGTTTGGGCATAAATCTTCACTATGCAGTCCAGGCCAGACCGGAAGGATTGCGCAGGCATTTCTTGATAGCCAGCGAATTTATCAGCTCCGCCTGTTGCGCGCTGGTTTTAGGTGACAACATTTTCTACGGACACGATTTTGCGAAGACTCTTCTCCAGGCTTGCGAGGTAGAGCAGGGGGCCAGAGTTTTTGCCTACCCGGTGCAGGATCCCGAAAGATATGGCGTAGTCGAATTTGACGACGCTCGGGCGAGCTCTCAGCCTGGAAGAGAAGCCGAAATCTCCAAAATCAAGATATGCGGTTACTGTCTGTATTTTTATGACAACCAGATCGTAGAAATCGCCAAATCTTTGAAGCCGTCGGCGCGAGGCGAACTGGAAATCACTGATGTGAACAAAGCATACCTGGAGCGAGGTCAATTGGACGTGGTCGTTATGGGCCGCGGCCTGGCATGGCTCGACACTGGAACGCACCAATCGATGCTGGAGGCCTCACTGTTCATTCAAACGATTGAAACGCGACAGGGCCTGATGGTGGCGTGTCCGGAGGAAATCGCATACCGGTATGGCTACATTACCGCAGCGCATCTGGAAGAGATGGCTGAAGCAACCAAGAACCACTACGGTGCATACCTTCTTCAATTGGTCCACGACAGGATATTTTAATGACCGCCACGCTGGCGTCTATTTCCTTGAAGTGCAGGAAACGTCATTGCCAGATGTGCTGATTCTGAAACCTCGGGTATTTGAAGACTTGCGCGGATTTTTTCTGGAGAGTTACAACGAAAGGGAAATGAGCGAAGCCAGCATCCAGGAGAGTTCGTTCAAGACAATCATTCTTATTCCGTCCGCAATGTGAGTCGCGGCCTGCATTTTCAGGGACGTCACCCACAGGGAAAGCTGGTGCGGGTTGTTGGCAGGCGAAATTCTGGATGTCGCAGTCGACTTTAGAAGGGGTCTTTCCTACTTTCGGGCAAGTGGCACGGAGTGACTTTGTCCGGTACGAACAGGCACATGCTTTGGATCCCTCCAGGATTTGCCCATGGATTCAGAGTTCTCTCCAAAAAGTGCGCATGTGCTGTATAAAGCAACCGAGTTTTATCACCCGGAGTCGGAACGGACTATTCTCTGGAATGATCCAGATTTGAATATCTCACTGGAATCTCAGCGATCCCCCCGTTATTTCTGAAAAGGATCCCGGGCATCGCTTTCAGTGCGTTGGAGGATATTTAGCGACTGTTGACGATTTAACAGTCTCAATTTCGCGATTCGAACGGGCCCCTATGTAAGGTGTCAAATGAGACGTCACACCCGACGTTCGCTGGTAATCGTTGTCCTCCTGGCAATACTGGGAATAGTGATCGGCACGGCCGTGGCCCTTCTCTCCAACTGGCTAAGCGATTTTAGATCTGCGACAAGATGACGTGATCGGATCCCGCACTATCCCCCACAGACCCGTCTGCATGACTAAGTCGCAGGTTCTGGGCTGCGCCGCTCCAGTCAAGCGCATGACGAAGGTCACCAGAGGTAGTAAAATCCCGGCTACCTCTTCGAACGCGGTTACCAAGGGACAAGGCCCATTGTTGAACGGACAATGTATTAGTGATCTCTAGGCAGGCTCATAATTTGAGGGGAGAATACAACTTGGATGACGTGGATTTATGTCTCGATATTGGCTACCATTACTATTGGCCGCGAGTAGTCTCCTGACAGGTTGCGGAGGCGGCCCAATCGCGTCAAGCTCCACCCCTGGCAAAGGGACGGTAGTTCCGGGCCAGCTTGCTGTTTCCTTGTCCTCGTCAGACTTCGGCAATGTAGCAATCGGAAGTAGCAGCTCAAGGACGGGTACACTCACCGCTGGATCTTCGTCTGTCATCATATCTTCTGCAAGCGCCGCGAGCGGATTTGCCATCAGCGGTATCAGTTACCCCGTTACTCTCGCGGCGGGACAAACTCTTCCTTTTACGCTTACTTTCGCCCCTCAGGCGTCGGGCACTGTGTCCGACCGTATCTCGTTTGTCAGCACTGCATCAAATTCCCCAACTTCTGAAGAGGTAACCGGCACCGGCGCAGCTCCTGCAGGCAACGGCGGTAGCGCTAACGGTCAACTTTCGCTTTCCTTGTCGCCATCCGATTTTGGCAGTGTGACGGTCGGCAGCAGTGGCACCAGGAACGGCACGCTTAACGCAGGCTCTTCCGCCGCCGTCACGGTGTCGTCTGGAAGCGCCACTGGCAACGGCTTTTCGCTCAGCGGGATCACCTATCCGGTCACCATCGCTGCTGGCCACAGCATTTCTTTTACAGCAAGGTTTGCTCCGCAAGCCGCGGGTACTCTCTCGGGAACCATTTCGTTTCTCAGCAATGCTGCGAATTCTCCAACATCCCAAGCGGTGACCGGCACCGGCACGGCTTCGGCGAACATGCATAGTGTTTCCCTCTCCTGGAGCCCAAGCCCTTCCCAGGTCATCGGCTACAACGTTTATCGTGGAACTGCGCCTGGAGGGCCGTATCCGGCAAAGCTGACCCCAACCCCCCGGCTCACGACCAGCCTGGTTGACAATACGGTGCTGGGTGGAACGACATATTACTATGTCGCGACCTCCGTGGATAACAACGCAGTTGAGAGTGTCTACTCGGATCAAATAGTTGCGGCCGTTCCCTAATCCTATTTTTCTTGCTTTTCCTACCGTTGCCGATCAATCAACCTCGATTCTGTTTCACCTGAGGATCGAACTTCCCGCGGCTGAATTCTGGCACAACCTGTCCGCTGGTGAATTTAGATGGGCCATCCCTTGGAATGACGGGGGCGGAACTGCGTCAAAACAGTCTGAACGGTTTGCGCCCAGAGGATGATGAAATATATCTTGCCGGTTGTACCGCCGGGTTCAGGCATTTCCAGCGAGATTCGCGCCTGACGACAAGAAGCCTTCCATGGCTGACAAAGGGTGTTCGCATCGCACCGCGATGGCAAAACCCTTTCCTGAGTGATGAGGATGCACGCGGATAACCTCGCCTTCACCTGCGATTTTAGTGGGGCCTATGATCTGGTGGTCCTGCACCGTCATAACGAAGTTCACGTGAGAATCGCGAGGGAGGGCTAAATCGGCGTGGATGAGGATGCCACCCAGACTTAAATTGGTACTGACCGCTTGAATCTCCGGAGTGGCGCCACCGAGATCGACCTTCACGGTGACCGGATAGCACAGACTGAATCGACGATACCGGCGCCCCTGCGGGGGGCGGTCAGGATGCTTCGGTTGGGTCATAGGGCTTTATTGCCGCAGTGAAGAGCAATATGGTGACGCCATTGGTAACTTTCCGCAAGTGCACAAAGGTGCAATCATCATAAAAAAATAGGTGGTCCGGAGATGGCCAACTGGCCCTCCACAAATCCGCCTGACCGCAGTTCAACGAGTGTACCGTCCATATGTTTTTCGCTGCGACCTGCGACTCAAATTTGCGATGCCTGCCAGGAAGTTTGCCGATATCGCGGACATCGTTCGGCGGATGGCGCGGAGTGCATTATAAACAGGTTCAACCCGCCAGTCGTTATTTCGCTTCGTGGTCGGTTCTCACTCTGCTGCTTGCGACAACTAGTCTGCTTGGCCAAAACACAAAAGCTGCTGGCGGCCGGCTGCACACCTACTTCATTGCAGCCGACGAGATCACATGGGACTATACCCCGAGGGGAAGGAACCTGACCGGCCTTCCGCACCTAGAAGGTTCAGATGACGAAACTTCGTCGAGCCGAGGACACAGATCTTACTTGAAAGCAATATTCCGTGAGTATACCGACGCGACCTTCCGAACCCTGAAGCCGAGACCGCCCGAGTGGGAGCACCTCGGGATTCTCGGCCCCCTTATTCGTGCCGAGGTTGGAGACACGATCGAGGTTGTTTTCAAGAACAACACCAAACTTACTTGCAGCATGCACGCCCACGGTTTGCGCTACTCCAAGGATTCCGAAGGCGCAATGTATCAGGACGGAACCCCCGAAGTAGCCAGGAAAGATGACATGGTTGCTGCCGGCGGCAACTACACCTATCACTGGACCGTTCCCGACCGTGCCGGCCCTGCTGCGGCAGATGGCAGCTCGATTTTATGGATGTATCATGGACATTTTGTCGAATCGAAGGATATGAACACGGGATTGATGGGCCCTATTATCGTCACGGCTCGGGGAGCCGCACGGCCGGATGGTTCACCCAAAGATGTTGACCGCGAGTTTGTCACTGCGTTTGCGTTGTTTGACGAAACCGACAGCTGGTACTTTGCTGATCCCAACAAAATGGGTGGCACGCTTTCGTTAAAAATAACTGATCGCGTATTCCGGGAACAGAACGTCCTTTACTCGATCAATGGTCTTATCGAAGGCAACTTGCCTTTGCTGACGATGAAACGTGGAGAAAGGGTTCGCTGGTATTTATTGTCTAACAGCAACGAAGATGACGTGCATACCGTCCACTGGCACGGGCAAAACGTGATCTTCCACCATATGCGGACGGATACGGTTCCGCTGGGACCGATGGATATGGCAATTGCTGACATGGTTCCCGATAACGAAGGAATCTGGCTCTATCATTGTCATGTCAACGACCACCTGGTTGGCGGCATGCAAGCACTCTTTAAGGTTCTGCCCTAATCGACTTTGAGGACGGGACGACGTTCTGCATGTACTCGCGCAGGACTTGCTACATCCGAAGTTCAACCGAGACACTTCTGACGTCCACGCAAAGATCCACTCCCTTTTCGGGGCGGGAGCGACCCCAAGGTCGGTTCCGGGTCAATGACGAGAGGGTTGGCCTGAACGATGACATCTTCCCAAAGACTCAAGTAGCTCCGACAGACGACAGCTACCATATCGCCCTCCGGGCGCAAGGTGCCAAGAGTTTCCTCGAAACTCGAACGCCGTCAAATCGGCTCCACCGAGCGGTTCAGCGCCGCCACATAACTCCGCAACTTGGCGAGAAGCCGTGCCGACTGTTCAAGGCAACCGATGCTTCCGTTCGTGACAGTCAGCGCACAGGGTAATCAGGTTCGAGTCATCATCATCGCCTTGTTGGCTCCGTAGTTGCTTGTGATGGACCTGAAGGTTTTGTCTGGAACCACAGACCTGGCATCTCCAATCATCGCGGCACAGCACTTGTTTTCGGAGCTGGTCGTAGAGCTTGGGGTCAAGCCGGACGCGCGGTTGCTTAGGAAGAATCCGGTTCACGAAGCCTTTTCGGTCTACTTCGTGCAGAAAAGCCTGCCGTTGTTCGCCCGGCAGGAACTTGAAGAACCTCGAAATGGACTGCAACAGCACAGTTGGGTCGTCGTTTTCGAGGTTCGCTCCTGCGAGGAAATCCGCGCAGATCATCTCCAGGCAGTATCCGCGCGACTTGTCTGTTCCCAGCATCAAAGCTGCCGTCTCGATTGCCTGCTCGACCACCGGAATCTGGGTCTTATACAGCTTGAAGTAGATAATCTCCCACGGTTCCGATTCCCGCCCCGTCAGTTCCCTCTCGACCTCCCGCTTGAACTCATCCTTCGGCAGAGAGCGCGCTTTGTGCAGCCAGGTTGCACAATCGAACCCCTGCCCATCCCTCCTGGCAACTTTCGCAAGCTCCAATCCCTTCGTCCATCCCACTTCCTTCAGTTCCCTTCTGGCCTGCGGCGGCAGGTGCTCATGGATCGACATGAGGTAGTACGCCTTCCGCCTCGACTCCGGGAACCGCCTCGACAGAAATTCGTCAAAGGACTTCAGTTTCTCCAGCCGCCAGTACTGCCCCGCCCGCACTTCGCATAGATATCGCCCCAGTTCTACGAACCGGGTGTCCCGCTCCGCTTCAGACCTTCGTTCCCAGGCCAGGATCTCGTCGATCTTGGTCAGAACGAACAGAGCTCGTTTGCGATTGAGCTTCGGCAGCATCGGCGGAATCCTAGTACGTAAGCTCGTCAAGCCAACCAAGGTCCTCTGCTCCTGGGCGCCGTACCAGTGCCGCTTCGGTCAGATCCTGTCCGTCCCAGACAGAGGCCGATATAGGGACAGCTGGTGCAGGGGTTTTGCGGAAAGCGGATACCGCTGTGCGGCAGAAATTCGGCTGCTTCAATCCGCCGAATTGAGTCCTCAACCAGATGGCCGAATTCTTCTCGCTGCTCGTCGCTGATGACTGTTCGGAAATACTGAACCTCGACCAGCCGTTTGCGGACGAACACTACCTGGGCGACATCGGTGATGCCGGTGACCCAGGAGTAGCAAACCAATTGAGGATCGAGAGCGAGCAGTCCAGCTGGTTCCTCCGGGTACCGGCTGGCGGTGGTCTTCCACTCCAGCAGGCAGCGAGTACCGTCAAGCTCTCCGATGGCATCAACGTAGGCTACGAAGTCGTTTTGTCCGGCCAAAGACTTCGTGAATTTTACTTGCAAATTGCGTCGAGGCTGGCGGATGCGAACCCGATCGTCCTGAGCAAAGCGATCAAGCAGTTGCACGCCCGACTGCAACATTCGATCCCAGCTGTCCCGCTCGGAATAGTGGAGCCCGCTGTCCCGGTAGGTGTCCCATTCCCGGTAGAGCACCACAGCGGCATCCTGCCGCTGGAAGTAGGCAGCTACCGCCTGCTCGAACGCCCGGCCAAACATCATGGCTGCCCGCGTGTCTTTTTCTTTCCAGCCATCGAGATAACGATGCTTGTAGCGGCGCGGGCAGGATAAGTACTGACTGATCTGTGTGTAGCTGTACGTCATGAGGCCGCCTCCGACCCACGAGTGTCCTCGTCGGTGAAGACGGAGAGGTCGTCCCACCGAGCTGCCGGCGCAAAGCCGTCGAAGTTGAGAACCGAAATACCGTGTATTCTGGCCTCGCTGACCTTGACGACACCCCAAAGATCAATCAGGGCCTTGTCGTCGATCTCATTCTTTCCCAGCAACTCGGCGTCATACCCGAAGTCCCGCAGGAACCAACTCAACTTCCACATCGCCTTTGCTGTGCAATACAAGCGGCCAGTCATGAAACAGCCGGTCAGGTGCTTGGGTTTGAGGACGGCGAAGCGGATCTCGTAATAAGGTTTCTGCTTGTGCCATCGATACTGGGCACGATTCACCCGGACCAGGAAGATCCCGTCCGGAACCGAGTGAATGGCCGACACATCCGCCGGGCGCAGCGACTCGAAATAGCGCTTCAAGCCGCACCTTCTTTGTTTCTGGGATAGCTGTTGAGCTGGCACAGCAGTGCGTTACGGTCTTTCTCGGCCCAGTCAGCCAGGTGCGCCACAAATCCTTCAACCTGTTCCCGGGTGGCCTCGCGGAGGGTTTTGGTACCGCAGAAATCGACCGCGTAGGACTTGACCAGGTTGGCATCGAGCTGGTGCTGGCGGATTAACTGGCAGAGGCGGTCGCGAACTTTGGGTCCGCCGTAGTTTTCGTTACTTCCATTCTTTCCAATGACAGTGTGAGGCGGAAGCTTCTTCGTCTCCCGGGAGGAAGGTGTCAGCTCCGCGAACGAGCCGATCTCTTCGACCGAGCAAATGCCGATGCCGTAGGCCTTGCGCAGGGCCCGGTTGACCGCTCGAGTTTCGGCCACGCGCATCTCGGCGCCGTGGACCAGGGGAGACACATTGGTCGGATCAGCGTCGCCGTAGCCGACGAAGCCTTTACATGCCTCACCACGATAGACAATGGCTTGAAATATCCATCGGTTCTTGCTCGCATTACAGAACTCTCGGACTGGCTGAACACTTATTCCAAAACACGCATTACGGGCGGCTATTCGAACTAAGCCAACGTGGGTGACGTACCAGCCTCCGCTCAGTAGTTGTAGCTCGCCAAGCCGGAGGGACAAGTTGAAATTAAGAGTGAAGTGGCGGAGGGTGAATTCCTGCGACCGCGTCAGTTCGTCAGAATATAGGAGTCTCGCTGTTCGCAGATTCTCTCTAACTAAAGACCGAGTTATTTTCAAGGAATCAGGTTCCATGGATACCTCACAAATAGTAATGTGCAACAATGGTGGGTAATGGTGAACAATTGTAAACATTGGTTACCTCCCCCGTCAAGGAAAGATTTTTGCCCCCGTATAGGTGCCTGGCTTAGAATCGCCGGAAGTCATGACAACCAAAGACGAACGGATAGGAATAAGACTGCCGACCGAAACAAAGCAATCACTGTTACGGATTGCGAGGAAGGAAGGCCGGAGTTTGGCCCAAGTTTGCGAGATACTTCTTCGAGCCGGAATTCATTCGTACGAAAAAGAGGGGACAAAATATCTGCATCGTTTTATTCCCGACGGCCAGGCTAAGATTTTGATCACCGACAAGTCCGATTGAGACGGAGTGTTTTGACCACCTACACGCGACTATTCGCCTGGTATTCGCCCCGCCTTAAGGGGGGTCGCTGAGATTTTCAATGCATAAAACGAGGGCCTAACGCCGGAAGGGCATCACGAATCTCCTCAAGTGGAGTCAGCTAAGGTCCAAAAGACAATCATTCCCCGGATTTCACCAGTAAGAAGTTAGCCTTGGGCCTAGGGAGCATCAAGTCACCTGACTCCCCTGATCCATCCTCCGACGAGAAGGTGCTAGTGGGACGTGAACATGGGGCGTTGACGCCAATCTTGGCGTCATGTGACAGGCTCGCGCGCGACCTCATCGAGAAGGTACTGATGGAAGAAACCACCAGAAGTGAATCAAAACAGTCACGCAGTAAAACCTAAATGTGCGCGTCGAGCTGCCTGACTAATCACCGTAGCCCAGAAGCACCGGCCAAAGAGAAGAAATCCCGAGTTTAGAAAGGCGTCGCCATGGCAGACCTGACAGAGGGTTTTTGGCTTTACGCAAAAGACGGCGCCCGATATCAAGCCCACATTTATCACCTCCGCCTTGATACGTCCCAGCTGGACGGCGAGCCTAGTTCCATGCCGGGACTGAAGACGGCCCGCTTGCAGGATGGCACTCACCTCAATTACGTAGACGAGAACACGTTCACGAACGCAGTGACAGGTGAACTACTATCGCGCACTGACCCTGGACGAGAAGGAAAGTAAAATAGCCCGTTAGCCCGCAGGTTCTTCGTGAACCCCGCGATGGCGCTTCAAGCCTAGGAGAAAAACGGTGAGTGGAGAGAAAGCGTTTGTCGAGAACTGGTGGACGCAGAAATTCTCTATGCCCAATCTCCCGACAGGTGACGACGTGATCATGGTTTCCCATGCGCTCGAGCTTCTAAAGGCGTTTCGCGGAGCCGTCGACGCCAAGTTGATCAAAAGCCCCGACGGAGAGAGTTTTCTCGAGACGTGGTGGCTGCGCAAATTCCCTGCCGACCCTCTTAAGTGGGGCAGCGTCCTGAGTCTGGCCGACGCTGAAGAGCTTCTAATTGACTTTCGCGAATCCACTGAGGCTACGCAGCCGAATAGCGGGAAGACGAAGGCGAAAGAGCGCAGGGTGGCTCAGCGTTCTTAGTTCGCATAGTCTTTCAGCTCGCCTCTGTCCATTTCCCCCGTGAGCGGGATTCCACAGACCCCACACCAAGTGGAACGAGTTGGGTTCGGGGTGTCGATTCACCTCCACGTGGCGACTGTGCCGAAAATGCGTTGAAAATTGTACCGATGTCGCATTCTACAAACGCGAGATGGACCCGGAAGGAAACACAAGACCGCAGCGTATCTCTCCTAGCCTGCCATTAGCCTTCAACCTGGGTGGGCGGAAGCCTCATTGAAGGGTACAAAATCAACAATTCCGGCTACTCCCTGATGGTCGGGCGTCACGACGCCAAACAAGCCAATCGGGTGTACTATTGCATCGATCTTACGGCCCTAAGATCGATAAGAAGGAGACACTGGTCATGTCCGAAGTCTGACCGATGAACACAAGGAGAAATACTATAGCTTTCAGGTTAAAGGGTGGACGAATTTCGACCCCAGGAACAAGACGCTTGTCACAATTGGGCAAAGCATAGAGCAAGGCGACGGTTTTCTGACTCTTTTGGAAGTTCAAAAGACCGAAAACGATCTTGCCAGTATCAGCGACCCGGAGGTAAAGGAATGCTTTGCCAACATCCTCGCTGCCAAAAGACTCGTAAGAAATGTCAAGGAACTGCCCAAAGATCTGATCGAAGAGCTTCGTTTGGCATTGAGCAGCGCTGAGGAAAATGCGCTCAAGAAGCAGGTCGCCTCGGTGGCAACGCTTCCTTTGAGCGTTGAGGCACGCTTCAAGCATTGGCCATAGACTGTGTACTTGGCGATCTTTCGTTGATTTTTTGGCCAATCCGCCAGCCTGCAATCACAGTCAAGAACGCCAATGAAGAATAAAAGTGACGATGGATCAGACCAACTACAAGCAAGCGCGCTGTCGGAAACGGGTGATCATTTCGGCATTGAATTAGGTGAATGGTTCGCCTCGCAAGGCGGGAGTGGTCAGGAACTAAGACTGAATACCTCGCCGCATTAGCAGCCGGAGCTGATCCCGGCCAGAATCTGCGACCGGCTCCGTATGCCCATTTAGAGCTACTTTCTTTTGGGTGTGGCATTCTGCTTAGCAAAACGCACCCACGGAGGAAGGCGTGAAAACGGGACGAATGGGGAGCCTGCTCGCCTCGCAAATTTTCTTTGAGCAGGAAGTGATCATCGCAACATGAACTTATCAACGTATCAATTGTCGAGAACCAATGCTTGCCAGAGCCAGACCGGATCCAAGCCGAAATGGGATGTGACCGAATTGCCACATCCCTTTGCTACCGCAGAGTTAGCCACCACGCCGATTGGTGTCGGAAGCGATCCTGTCGGTTTCGAACTCGTAGGAGAATCGTTACTGAGGTTCTGGAAGAAGCCTGCCTCGCCACGGGCGCGACTGGAGCCGCGATCGCGCTGGCTCTGGGAGCCAAGATGGTCTGCCTCGCACCTCCGGTCCTGATGTTCCCGATCTCGGTGCAGACCTAAATGCTAGTACTGGACTCACGGGTTGCTGCATACGAACTTGCCAGCTTCAACAATGTAGTGACACGGAGACAGATCCTCGTGTTGATGTTGAAAATTGTCGATTTTTAGGAGTCAGATCGGTAGTGGCTTCGCCCCTCATGGATTCCGGCGAACTGGTTGGGGTCTTTGAGATTTTTTCTTCACGAGCGCACGCTTTTGGTCAAACAGATTTGTTTAGCTTGCAAGTTTTGTCCGATCGAATTCTCGAGGCCAGAAAAGCATGGTTGGAAAGGCCCTCCGACTGCGCCAAGTAAAGATCAAATCCTCGATTCTGCACACCCAGCACTTGTGGAGCGTAAGAGCCTTGCGTCGGTAAAGCACGATTCTAGATTGCACCGACGCGATTACCGGACCGCGAGTCTGATTGCGGCGCTCATTACTCTGTCCCTACTTTTGGGCTGGATGATGGGTCGTGCGGGCTGGGACAGAGCAGTCAGTGAGGCGAACAGCGAAATTTCTACATCTGCAGAACATGTAGGTGATTTCTCTGCCGAGTCTACTCAGATCTCAGTTGAGTCCAATTCCAAGCAACAGCACATTCAGGATCCCATCGTGATGAACGTTTCGATCGGAACTGATGGCTCAGTTCGAGCCTTCAAATCAATTAGTGGTGACCCTAAATTGATGCAAGCTGTTTCTGGCGCGCTCCGGCGGTGGCGTTTCAACCCGCAAAGCCTCAATGATCAGCCGGTCGAGTTCGAGGCCAGGATCACCGTGACGTTTTCGCCGCTTTAACACGACCGAAAGAAAAAACTGAGTGGAAGATATTCTAAAAGTTAGCTAGAAGTGATGGCCACTGAACCTGTATACACTCGCCAGATGGGACACTCACCAATCTGAACCAGCCCGAGAATTCGAGGCGGAAGTGAATCTGCCTTTCCGCGCTCATGACTTCAGTTTGATTAGATGGGCCAGCGTCGTGAACCGTGGGAGCCCGTGGCGGTGTCGGTCCGCATGTGGCACCGATGCCGCAGGAAAGACATTCTCTCAGAATGTGACCACCGTTGATGTCAGTCACCATGGCGTGAAGCTCACTGGCGTCCGAGCGCGCGTCTATGTTGACGAAACTGTCGGACTCACCTATGGAAAAAACTGGATACATTTTCGGGTGAAGTGGGCGGGCGACCCCCTCGCTGAAGGATGATCAAATGGGACTGCTGAATCTAACTCCAGACAAACCCTTCTGGGGCTTTCCATTTCCCTCCGCAGCACTGGATGACTTCCATTTTGTCGGCAAGGACCGACGTCAAAATGCGCGCGTGAGTCCCCTAACCTGCTTCGCCCTTGCCAAGAACGGCTTCCATCAAACCGTCCCCGATCGTTAGAAAGAAAAAACTCAATCAGGCTAAAACGTTTTAGTCGCTCTGGATGTGGTGCGAGTAAATCGAAACTATTGACAAATCTTTTACGTTCCCGTGACACTCATGTGTTTTAGTGGGATCAATCTCCTTTGCTGAGGAGATCCTTATGAAAGACCTAAGAGATAGCATGAATGTTTCAGTCGATCGGCGTTCATTTGTAAAGAGTGGACTGACTGCGGCAACGGTAGGTGCAGGATTGTTGTACCCCAGCGCATCTGTTCTAGCCTACGGAGGCTCAGAGGAACGTAGCGGTCGCCTGGACAAAGGCGACTCCTCCATTCTACGATTCCTGGCTGCGGCCGAAATCCTTGAGACCGATTTTCCAGTGGATGCGAAAAACTCCGATGGCCTTCGCTACTGCGGCAGCCCCACCTTCCGCACCAGTTCAGCAAACCGTGGGTCGGAACGTATGGGATCGAGTGAGAAGTCAGTCTTCAAACCCGGTAGAGCAACATCGCGCTCCTGATAAGCAGTGTTGAGCCACCGGAAAGCCTGATCTTTGTCTCCCAAGTCGGCATAGAGCGTCAGCAATCCTGTACGCAGAATAGTAGCCGGTCTTGCGTTGCGCTTGCCGGACTTCAATGCCTTTGGTGAGAGCGCCCTTCCAACCCGCGGAACGAAATCCTTGCTCCAGGGCAGAAGCGAAATCAGATTCGTTTCGGTCGCCGGAAAGCTGGCCATAGGCCTTCCGTTCTTCAATGACCTGCGGGTACATGCGTTTTCCCCAATACGCGTCGGCTAAACAAAAGTGCGCCAGGGCGAATGTTGGGTTCTCATTTGCCAGCTTCTTGCAGACGGCAATGGCCTCGTCGTACTGTCGCGCGCTAGATGTAAACGACTGCCCACACCTTGGCTGATGATCGGCGACAGCGGGTCGAGCTGGTGAGCACGATTGATTTCAGCAATGGCTTCCTGCTCCCTGCCACCAATCTATGCCAATATCCTCTGCGTACCATTGGTGTGCCGTGGCATCGTTGGGGTCGAGTTCGAAAGCCTTCTTGAACTCAGCCTCTCCTCCGGCAAAATCCCAGTCGTACTCGCATCTCGTTGCTGCCCAGAACGGCATGGGGATGAGCCAAGGTCGCGTCCAACTCCAGTGCCTTGCGGGCGGCGGCATTCGACTTCGGAAAGTTTTCGCTGGGAATGCCACCGTAGCTAGGCAATACGCTATAGGCATCGGCCAGACCCGAATATGCCAAAGCGTAGCCGGGATCTTTGGCGATGGCTTGATTGAAATAGGAGATTGCGGTGTTAATGTCTGAAGCGGTTCGTTTGTTCCAGTAGTAACGGCCCTTCAAATACAACTCATAGGCTTCTGGATTTTGCGTGCCTTGTTTAGTGACCTGCTGCTTTCTCTGAACTGCTGAGCTTGGAACGCAACTTTTCCGCGATGTCACCCGCAATCTGCTGCTGCAAGCGAGATGATGTCTGCGCTCTTGCCGCTGTAGTGCTGCCCCCAGATTTCGGTGTTGTCCCGAACATCGGTAAGCTCGGCGCTCACTTCGATGCTGTCACCCCGTGGCACCACTCGCCCGCTCACCAGCGCCGACACGCCCAACTCGTTGCCGACCTTCTGCACATCCACATCCTTCCCTTTGTAGCGGAAGACCGAGTTGCGCGACTTCACCTTCAGCTGGGGCACATGGGCAAGGCTGGCGATCAACGATTCGGTGATGCCGTCGCTGAGATAGTCGGTTTGGCATCTCCGCCCCCGTTGGTGAAAGGCAGCACGGCAAGAGAATCGACGTATGTGACGAAAGCCAGCGGTACGCCCCGTAGCCGAGGCCAGCCAAAACCAGTATCGCCGCCGCAGCGAGCGCCAACAAACCCTTCTTGTGATGTGCGAACGGCCCAACGACAGTATCGGAACTTACCTCTCCGCTTGCTACCGGAATCGTGCCCGCAGATGCCATCGACGAGGACATACCCCCTTGAGCAACATCAGGCGAAGATGCGGCGGGAAGTACAACTGAGCGCCCTGTTTCAGTATCTCGCTTAAGCCGTTGCAGGTCGGCTCGCATCTCGGACGCATGCTGATACCGTAAGTTGCGATCCTTCTCCAGCGCCTTGTTGACGATTCGCTCCAGCTCGGCCGGAACTTCCGGGTTGAGGCGGATTGCGGGAACCGGATCACGATCCAGAATTTCATGGAAAATAACCCCCGAGCTTTCCCCACGAAAGGGCAACGCGCCCGTCGCCATCTCGTACAACACAGCGCCGAAGGAGAACAAATCGCTACGCGCATCCAGTTCTTTCGCTCTCACTTGCTCGGGCGACATATAGGCGACGGTGCCAAGCGTAGAACCGGGACTGGTCAGATGCTCCTCCTCAATTGTGCCTGTCATCGTATTCGCCGATGCAATCTTGCTCGAAGAACTGGCCGGGACTGTAACCTTCGCCAGACCGAAGTCCAGAACCTTGGCGTGGCCACGCTTGGTCACGAAAATATTGGCGGGCTTGATGTCGCGGTGAACGATGCCCTTCGCGTGCGCGGCATCCAGTGCGTCCGCGATCTCGATCGCCAGACCCAGCAAAACATCGGTTTCAACGGATTTTCCGGCGATGCGATGCTTCAACGTCACGCCATCCAGAAACTCCATGGCGATGAATGGGCTGCCCATCTTGCTCGCCGATTTCATGGATGGTGCAGATGTTGGGATGGTTCAGGGCAGAAGCAGCTTCGGCTTCTCGCTGGAAACGGTCCAGTGCTTGCGGGTCCTTGGCCACTTCATCAGGCAGAAACTTCAGCGCGACGAATCGATGTAGAGTTAGGTCCTCGGCCTTGTAAACCACACCCATGCCGCCACCACCGAGCTTCTCAACGATGCGGTAATGCGAGATGGTTTGGCCGATCATTCGCAAGAATGCTATGGCGTGTTGTAGTGCAAGTCAACGAGTTCGGAGATGGCTACTTCAGCTTCGCGTACTCCGCCTTGGCTTCCTTCAGGATGGGGATGTCGGGGTCGGCGTCTTTCAGAGGACGAAGAAGTGTTCGGGTCATTTCGCTACTACGGTAAACCGATTTTGCGCACCAATTCGGCATAACGTGGATCGGAGCGTAGGGAATCAATCTGGAAGTCCGTTCGAATTCCGATCAGCGCAGTATCGTGTTCCTGATAAGCGGTATTCAGCCACTCGAAGGCGTGATCCTTTTCGCCCAATTCGGAATATAACCCCGCGATTTGATATGGAGAAACGAAACTGGTCTTGGCTCGTCGTTGCGCGAGAGAAACTTCAATTGCCTTACGCAGGGCGCCTGGCCATCCGGCGGAGCGGAAGCCTGCATCCAGGGCGGCTGCGTATTCGGCGAAATCCCTGTCGCCCTCCAATTGAGCGTCAATTTTAAATTCTTGAATAGCCTCTGGATATTTATGCTTAGCCCAATACGAAATTGCTAGCGGTGCGTGTGCCCTACCGAACGTCGGATTGTCGGCAATAATTTTTCGGGTGATCTCGATTGCCTTATCAAATTGACGGTCCGATTGGTAAGCCAACACTTGTGCGAGGTCTACGATTGGCGATAGCGGATCGAACTCATGAGCTCGGTCGGCTTCCTCAATCGCCTCCTGCGCCCGGCCACCGATGTAGGAGAGATCCATAGAAAACCACTGATGGGCCGTGGCGTCGCTGGGGTCAAGTTCAAGAGCCTTTTTGAACTCGGCCTCGCCGCCAGAAAAATCCCAATCGCGTTCGAATTTGCTGCCGGCCAGGACCGCGTGCGGGTGGGCGAGCGTGGGATCGAGTTCCAGCGCCTTTTGGGCGGCAGCTTTCGACTTCGGGATGACGTCGTCGGGATCGCCGCCATAACTGGTGAGCACACTATAAGCATCCGCGAGTCCTGAATATGCCAGCGCATAGCCAGGATCTTTATCAATGGCTAGATCGAAATACGAAATTGCCGTCTTGAGGTCGCCCGGCGTGCGCTTATTCCAGTAATAACGGCCTTTCACGTAAAGTTGATAGGCCTCTGGGTCCTTTGTGCCTTGTTTGGTAACCTGCTGTTTTTCGGTTCCGCTCAATTTCGAGCGCAGCTTGGCAGCGATGTCCCCCGCGATTTGCTGTTGCAGGGAGATGATGTCACTGGATTTGCGCTCATATCGATCACCCCAGATTTCCGTGTTCTCCTGAACGTTTGTGAGATCGGCGCTAACCTGAATCATGTCTCCACGTTGAACTACCCGGCCGGTGAGCAGGGCGTCGACAGTCAACTCTTTCCCGACTTTTTGGAGGTCAATCTCTTTGCCCTTGTAATGGAAGACCGAGTTGCGCGACTTCACTTTCAGCTCGGGCAGGTGGGCGAGGCTCGCGATCAAAGATTCGGTCAGGCCATCGCTCAGGAGGTCGGAATCTCCGTTGCCGCCCACGTTTGCGAATGGAATTACAGCTATCGATTCGATTTGCGAAGACCCTGGCTTGGCACGCCAATACCAGATCCCAGCCGCCACAGCGAACACGACAGCTGCTAACGCGAACCAATACTTACGAGCGGAAGCTGCTGGGATTGCGGCCGGCGATCTCGCAACCGAACCTCCGGATTCGTTCGCCACCGTGAGTCGTTGAGAATCCGGTCGCAGACCGGTGGAGGACAAATGTGACGCTGAGATCGACGATGGTGGTTCGGCGAGAACCGGAGAGCCGGTATCCTGCGCCACAACCACCGACGTCGAACTGGCCACCCCCACCCCCGCTCGGCCTGTTTCTGTATCTCGTTTCAACCGCTTCAGCTCGGAGCGCATGTCAGACGCGTGTTGATAACGAAGTTCCCTATCTTTCTCCAGCGCCCGATTAACGATCCGCTCCAGATCGGGCGGGAGATCAGGATTCAGACGCACCGGAGCAACCGGCGAACGGTTCATGATTGCATCAAAAATCGTTGCTGTACTGTCCCCACGGAAAGGCAACTGGCCTGTTGCCATCTCATAAAGGACGGCTCCGAAGGAGAACAGATCCGTTCGGCTGTCCAGCTCCTTGGCCCGCGCCTGTTCTGGCGACATATATGCAATCGTGCCGAGAGTTGCTCCGGGACTGGTTAGGTGCGCCTCGTTCATCGCCGTTTCTTCCGACATCGTTGCCGGCGCCTCTAGAGCTCTGTTGCCCGTGCGCATCACTTTCGCCAGCCCGAAATCGAGAATCTTTGCATGTCCACGCTTTGTGATAAAGATGTTGGCCGGTTTGATGTCGCGATGGATGATGCCTTCCGCATGGGCCGCATCGAGTGCGTCGGCGATTTCAATCCCCCAACCCAGCAAAATCTCGATCTCGACGGGTTTTCCAGCGATGCGATGCTTCAGCGTCAGACCATCCAGAAACTCCATGGCGATAAACGCTTGTCCGTTCTGTTCGTCGATCTCGTGAATCGTGCAAATGTTGGGATGGTTGAGAGCTGATGCGGCCTGCGCTTCGCGTTGGAAACGGGCCAGCGCTTGGGGGTCTTTGGCTACTTCGTCGGGCAGGAATTTCAAGGCTACGAAGCGGTGGAGCTTGATGTCCTCAGCCTTGTAGACAACGCCCATCCCGCCGCCCCCCAGCTTCTCAACGATGCGGTAATGCGAGATGGTTTGACCGATCAATCGAAACCTTCACTCCCCGGCACGAATCTTAGGGTGGACACACTGCCAAGTCAACGCCGGATGCATTTAGAGCTAAAATGACACTGTGGAAGGGGCGTGGTTTCTAGCTAATCAGTGAGAATCGATTAATGAGGACGGCGAAGAAGTCTGGCTGAAGGAAGGCGCGAACCGGAACCAAGCTTCGCGACTGAGCTCGAACAACAGGAGTTCGATGACCAGAAGGACCGCAGCCACCGGCCTCAGCAATACTCAGCACGCTAATGCGGATTGGACAGCGAGAATACGGGACCTTTCCTTTCCCAAAACTGGCTATCTTAGCACCGAGTTAGCTAGTTTGATGCAACCTGGTTCTGCGCTACTATATGCAGCCGAAGGCCCCGCTACATGGGTCAGCGTCGTGAACCGCGAAAGGCTGTGGAGGTTTCGGTCCGCATTTTTGGGACTGACGCCGGTGGCAAGATTTTCTCGCAAAGTGTGACCACAGTCGATGTCAGTCGGAACGGCTTGAGACTGTGTGGTGTCCAAGCTTGAATTGCAGTAGACGAAATTATTGGAGTGACCTACGGAACAAGCAGAGTCCATTTCCGAACAAAGTGGGTAGGCGAACCTGGAACGCTGAAGGAGGGTCAAATTGGGTTGCTCAATCTGACTCCGGAAAAGCCCCTTTGGGATTTTTCATTGCCGCCCGGAGCAATAGATCGTTTTCATTATGCGGGCAAAGACCGGCGCCGCTTTCCTCGTGTGAAATGCTCTATCTCCGCGGAATTGCACCCGACAGGCCAACCCGTCGTATGGGCAAAGGTTTCCGATTTGAGCTTGGGCGGCTGTTACATCGAAATGCCGATCCCCTTAGAAGTGGGATCTAAGCTAGAAGTACTGTTGTGGCTGGGAACCAACAAAGTTAGGTTTCACTGAGAGGTGGCGAGCGCTTCTCGGGGAGTCGGAATTGGAATGCGCTTCACTGACGTCTCTGAAGAAAACTTGGAATTGTTGAGGCACCACATCCAAACGCTTATTTGACGGTGCTCGGCTAGGGTTTTGCTGAAGAAGCCTGGCGGCGAGTCACTGCAAGTTTTGCAGTGCGAACGGCCCGCGGTCTGAGTTTGGCCCAGGTAGACGATTACCTCGCCAGGCCTGATTCACGTCATTTCTGAGGCTTGGAATTTCCCAAACGGCGAGTTCCTGCTCCCGAACTGACCAATGCTGTCAACCTAAACATCGAATTCCGAGATGCGCTCAAACAGCTGAAAACGCTTGTTGTTGCCAAAATTCGATCCAGTCGCCTGGATTAGAAGCACGAGCACGATTGTGGAAGGGGACTGGATTTAACCATGGCAGATGTAGATGACTATCTGGTGGGCAGCGGCTGGTAACAGCATTAAAGCCTGCAGCTCAGTAGGTGATATTCGCTATCTAACACGGCTTGGCGGTTGCGAGGAGCAACGGCTTCGAAACTTCGGATCGCCGACAACCCGAATCAGAAATCGTTCGCGGCTCGTTCATAATGCTCTATGTTTTGATCATGCCCGACGGGGTTACGAGTCCATCGTGTTCTTTGGGGCCGAGCACTTGGCGCATGACGACAGCCAAGTCTCGCAGCGCCTGTTCCCCATTGCCGTAATAACTCGAGCCATGCATGACTGCCAGTGTCTTCGGTCCCTGTTCCGCCAAACTTTCCAGAACGCGCCCGGTGTGATGCGTATAGGGCACGTAGTTCGCAAATGGACCAGCTTCTGCTTGCCGAAGCGCTTCTTGACATCGTTCCAGAATGTCTTTGTCAGTGGCTGGTTCGTGATGGCCCCATTGATGAAACAGGTCGGAGCAGAAGAGCGTCCGTTCGTTCTCTTCAAAGAGAACACCGGCATCCCATCCATGCGGCACATGAGGAGTCGGAAGGAAACGAAAACGATAGCGACCCGTCGGTAAGACATCGTCCCGCGTCAAGGCGCGAGCAGGCCGAATCGAAAAATCATTCACGCTCACCATAGCTCCGACCAAGCCGCAGACCGGTTGCGCTGTGGGATCCAGGTCAAGCCAGTGGTTTAATCCTCCACACTCATCGGACTCGAAGTGGCTGAATCCAATGTGCTTGATCGTGGAAATATCGAGCAGACGCGAGACTGCCTCGCGCAAGAGGGGAAACATGCCTCGCAATCCGGCATGAAAAAGAAGCGGCTCCTCATCTCGTACTAGGAAATGACTGAACTCCAGATTGATGTCGGGAACGAAGACCGCCAGACGATAGATCTCGGGCGCAATTTCGGTAGTAGTGACCACAGATTCTCCTCCTTCCGGCACGTGATGGGATTGTTCGTAAGGCTAGTTCTGAATCAGTATATAAGTTCCAGGAATGAGATTGCATCGCGCGGTTGGCGCAAACCGGAACGCAGGTGATGATTCCTAGATTGCGGACGAATACTTAACTCTGGGAAGTTCTTCTCGAGAGTGTGATGGGGGTGCTTGAGGTAGGAGATCGCGTGGTCGCGGCAGCGCGCCATCCAGAGCAACTTGTCGAGCTTGAGGACATGTACTCCGAGACAGTTCGTACTGTCCCGCTGGATGTTACCAATGAACCGCAAATAGTAGTCATGGCAGTTCACCTTGCGAATGAACGCCCGATATGCTGATCGCTTCGAGCGTATTTGCCAGCACGGTGGAGTTTCTGATACTGCTGGCTCCCCTAACACAGTTAGGTGAAGAGGCCGTCGGCACCATGAATGCCAGTTCCCAGTCAAGGAAGCGCTGGGAGTCACGTTCTTCAGCATTTGTCCAACCCAAAATTGCGATGTCTTGTAATATTCACAGGGCCGCAACAATCAGCGTTTGAGAACATGATCCCTCATCGGAATCAGCTTCACGGTAAAACCGCACTCATTACCGGCGCCGCCTCCGGCATCGGACGAGCTACTGCATTGCTCTTCGCCCAAGAAGGGGCATCCGTTGTCCTCACCGATCTGAACGAATCCGCCGGACACGCTGCTGCTACCGAAATCAAATCCCAAGGCGGCCGGGCTGTCTTCGAACCAGTTGACGTCACGAACGCCGCCAACTGCCAGGGCGTCACTGAACGCGCAGTCCGAGACTTTGGCGGCATTCACGTCCTGTTCAACAATGCCGGCATCATTCGCCGCGCGTCGGTTATTGAACTGGATGAATCCGACTGGGACCGCGTGATGGCCGTGAACGTCAAAGGCATGTTTCTGATGTGCCGCCAGGTCATCCCGCTGATGGCTTCTGCGGGTGGAGGTTCCATCATCAATACTGCTTCGGGTTGGGGTCTCACAGGCGGGCCTCGAGCGGTGGTGTACTGTGCATCAAAGGGCGCGGTGGTCCTGCTGACCAAGGCAATGGCCATAGACCATGGGCCGCAGAATATTCGCGTAAACTGCATCTGCCCCGGGGACACCGATACCGCTATGCTGCGCAATGAGGCCCAGCAACTAGGAGAGCCCAACGACAAATTCCTGGCGCAAGCCGCGCGCCGCCCGCTGGGACGAGTCGGCAAGCCCGATGAGATCGCACAGGCCGCTCTGTATCTGGCTAGCGACGCATCATCATTTGTGACCGGAACCGCGCTAGTCGTGGATGGCGGAGGTTTGGCAGGAACGGGATAGCACCACCCTCGCGTGGGCCGGGGAGCAAAACTTCGCAGTGGGTTACTCCACCCACCCGCTACAGGAAGATTTCCCTATGCGTCTGCAAAACAAAGTCGCTCTCATCACCGGCGGCACCTCCGGCATAGGCGAGGCTACAGCCATCCTGTTTGCTAAAGAAGGCGCCAAAATCGCGGTCACCGGTCGCAACGAGCAGCGGGGACACGCCGTCACCGAACAGATACTGGCAGAGGGCGGCAAGGCGATTTTCCTGCGAACTGATGTTCGCAGGTCCGCCGAGTGCAAACGCGCGGTGAATGAAACGGTAGCCGCTTTCGGGTGCATCGACATCCTGTTCAACAACGCCGGCATTTTCTATACGCATACCACGATAGATTGCAGTGAGGAAGAATGGGATCTGCAGATTGACATCAACCTGAAAGGCACTTTCCTGATGTCTAAATTTGCGCTCCCCGGCATGATCGAGCGCCGGAACGGTGTGATTATCAACAACAGTTCGGGATGGGGGATCGTAGGCGGAGATGCGGCAGTCGCTTACTGCGCTTCGAAGGGCGGCGTCGTGCTCCTGACCAAAGCAATGGCCATAGATCATGGCCGCCACGGTATCCGCGTAAACTGCATCTGTCCGGGAGATGTGGACACTCCCATGTTGCCGGAAGATGCTCGCATGCGCGGTCAGAAATGGGAAGACTATCTGGCGGGTTGCAGCAACCGCCCGCTTGGACGGATCGGCACTTCAGACGAGATTGCCAAAGCAGCGCTCTTTCTGGCCTCGGACGATTCTTCGTTCATGACGGGCGCGACCCTGGTAGTAGACGGCGGCGGCACGGCAGACTGAAGATAAGCGGGCCAAGGATTTTCACGGATCATTACGGATCAGGTAATGCTAGTAAGTCGCAAAAATTCTCGGCAATGGTTTGAGCGCTCGCAGCAGTCGCTCGTCGAAGGGGTGAACTCGCCTTCGCGGGGCGCTGCTGTCTATTCAGCCGGACCGGTGTTTCTGGAGCGCGGCCAAGGCTCGCAGGCGTGGGACGCGGATGGCAACGAATACACCGACTTCATGATGTCTTTCGGCGCGCTCATCCAGGGGCACGCTCATCCTAGATTGGTTGAAGTGGTTTCGCAGACCATGGCGGAAGGCTCGCATTTCGCCGCCGCGACGTCAGCCGAAGTGGAAGCGGCAGAGCGTTTGCGCCGGATGCTTCCTTCCGCTGAGGTGGTGCGATTTACCAACACCGGCACCGAGGCCACCATGCTGGCTCTGCGCCTGGCCCGCGCCCATACCCGCCGCGCAAAGTTGCTGAAATTCGAAGGTCACTATCACGGCTGGTACGACCCCTATCTTTTGAACGTGCACAGTCATCCGCCCGGAACAGTTGGGGCCGCCCGAGAATCCTACCCGCATTCCCGACTCTGAAGGCATCCCGCCGGCAATCTTCGACGATGTTGTACTGGCGCCCTGGAATGACGTTGCTGCACTCGACCGAGTCATGAAAGAGCATGGCCGCGAACTCGCCGCCGTGATCACCGAACCCATTATGGCCAACATGGGTTGCATCCTGCCGCGCGATGGATATCTCAAACGGCTTCGCGAGCTCTCGCAAGACTGTGGCGCATTGCTGATCCTTGACGAAGTTGTCACCGGCTTCCGCTATGCTGCGGGGGGATGTCAGGAGTATTACGGCGTCCGGCCAGACATCAGTACCTTCGGAAAGGCTTTGGGCGCAGGATTTCCGGTGGGTGCGGTGGCGGGGCCGCGGGCCATCCTCGATCGGATGCGCTGGAGCGAAAACATGGTCCTCCATTACGGCACGTTCAATGGACACCGGCTCACCATGAAGGTTGTCGCGACGAATCTCGACCTGCTGGCATCGGATGGGACCTATCAGAGACTGCACGATTGGCGATGCGGCCATATCAGGCCTGCGCGAGGTTTTCCGCCGCCGCAAGGTCAACGCTATCGTGCAAGGTTTTGGTCCCATGTTCCAGATTTACTTCACTCGGCGAGACGCTATTCACGACTACCGCGACTACTGCACTTACTTGGACACTCATCTCTATTCCCGTTTCGTCCATCGTTTGCTTGAACACGGAATTTACATGACTCCTTCCAACGGGCTGCATTGGATCATCTCCACTGCCCACACCGAAAGAGATATCGCGGCGCTAATCGAAGCCGCCGATCAGGCTTGCTCAGACCTCGCATGACGTCCGCGACGCGAAGGAATTCTGTCGTGTTTCTCGGAGGTGGACGCATTACAGGTGCACTGCTGGCGGGTTTGCGTCTCGCGGGGTTGAGCCTGGAAAGCTACGACCGGCCGATCGTAGTGCACGATCGCAACACTCACAAGCTTCGCCAACTCAGAACCCAGTACGGCGTGTTAGTGGAATCTGATCTTAAGCGCGCAGTGGAACAGGCCCACATTCTGATCATTGCGGTGAGGCCCGATTCAGTCCGCGAGCTGTTAGTCCGGATAGGCAGACTGGGGCCGATCCAACCAACAACGGCGGTGAGCTTGGCGGCCGGCATTCCACTGAAAAACTTGCGCGAATGGATGTCGCGTCCGGTGCACTGGGCGCGCGCTATGCCTAGCCCGGTCGCGCGCAGCGGACGTGGCCTCACTGCCATAATCTTTGACCGTGGTCTACCTGTTGTGGCGCGTCATGAAATACGACGCTTCTTCTCGCGGGTAGGCATTGTTCTCGAAATTACAGAAAGCAAATTTGACGCCTTCACCGTAACTTACTCTTCCAGTCATGGCTATCACGCGCTCGTCACGCTGGCAGAAGCAGCAATGCAGCTCCGCCTCGATCGCAAAACTGCGCTGACTGCCGCCGCTCATGCGTTGGCAGACGGAATCCTGTGCTGGCGCGAGTCCGGAATTTCGTTGAACGCGCTACTGAAGGAATCTGCCACGCCCGGCGGCATCGCCGCAGCTACGATAACCAGAATGGATAAGGGGGGATACAAACGTAGCGTAAAACAAGGACTAGTGGCCGGAATGAGTCAGGCCAGAAAAAATGCGCAGAAATGAGCCTACCTGCATGCTATAAGCTGAGACACTGCAACCATTTCGGACGAGCGGGGGAGTCGGAATCGCAATGAAAGGCCAACACTCGATCAGCGTGCATTCTCTGCTTGACGGAGATGAGAACAACGATGCCTTCTCGTCGGAGCCAGGAGTGCAAGTACCCTTGATGCGCGCAACGAGGCAGGGCCAATGTTCGCAATGAATTTCTCTCTTGTTCGAAAGATCTTCGAAAATTCTTTAGAAAAGCGAGGGCCTGTTCTCCCGAGAGTCCGGAACGGACGCGGGATGCCCCTTTCTCGATCAAGTTCTTCAGGATCCGAGCCGGCCACTTCCCGGAGAAGCCTTTTCCAGACACTCAGACGCCCGATTGCGAAAGCGGTTGCCCAATCCGCGCCTGTAGCGGCTTTCCTAGATCATCACGCCGCGTTTCTGAGTCGTTCTACTTCTGGCACATAAACTAACCTTCCGGCTTCCGCAACATAGGGCGCCGGTGATCATTCAGAACACAGTAGGGGGCAGCCAACGATCTCCTTATCATTACCGTCCGATAGCGTTCCACCCACCTCATTGTACGCTGGGATCGCGTGCATCGGTTCCGTGAAGCAAACCGATTGAGGTAAGCTCAAATGTGCGAATAGTTGTTGTCTGAAGAGGTGATGCTGTGGCAGAAGTTCGATTGCAAGAGGGCGAGTCGCTGGAGAATGCTCTCCGCCGATTCAAGCGCAAGGTTCAGACCGAAGGCATCATTAAAGAAGTGAAGCGTCACTCCTTCTATTTGAAGCCGGGCGAGAAGCGACGGGTGAAGCAAGCTTTGGCGCGAAAGCGTGCGCGAAAAAAGTCTCGCAAAGACGCGGATCAGGTGTTCAGATCGGCTCACTAAGGCGGGAGCAACCCTCCCTGAGGTCAGCATAATGCCCGAGTCTACTGGCGGAATTGATACGTCATCACGACTAGAAAAAGTCATTTCTGAACTTCAGGTATTGCATGAGTTATTGCTCTCTGGCGAGGTAGACTCGCGAATTCTGGAAGACTTTCGCGATGCTCTGAATCGAGTTCGCAACACAGCGTGGGCAGCCCAACAATACGTGGGTCGCAAGGAAACTGACCAAGGTTCGAGCAGCGTGCTGTCGTTGGCTGGGGAACGTGTGCGAGTGGCGTATCAACTTTGCCGAGCTATCGGCGACGATTTGAAGCAAAATGACATCCAGTTTCAGGCAGGTAGCCTTGTTCAACTTTATGAGATCACGAAGACGCTCACAGAGGAACTAGGAGCCATCATCAGAAAGCTAGGCTGACTGAATCCATGCACTGATATTGACAGCGGGACTTCCTCAGACTGGAAGCCCTGGCTGCAATATGCCTACCAAGTTCAGCTGTCGCCCATGCAGGATTTAGTGCCCATCCCGTCGGTACCATGCTCTGAGGGATTAATCGCAGACCGTGAAGACTCTGTCAGAACTGGTATTAAGCAACTCCGCAATCTGCGCTGGGCCGGTCGAAAGCCTCTGCGTGAGACCGAGAGCAACGCTCAATTCGCCTCCTTCTATCTAACGATGCGCACGGTCATGGGCTGGGTTTCCGCGTCCGCGATCCGGCGGATTATTGGATGGACAGGGCGGGACAACGAACCATCTGATTTCCACGCTGGCTGTTCCTTCGCGCACTCGGCCTCATCTATTTTTCTGCATTCTTTTCACTGATATTTCAGATCCGAGGGCTCATCGGTCCGGCAGGAATTCTACCCGCGCAAAGCTATCTTCAAGCGG
Source organism: Terriglobia bacterium (assembly GCA_963733545.1). Classification (GTDB taxonomy): domain Bacteria; phylum Acidobacteriota; class Terriglobia; order Terriglobales; family Acidobacteriaceae; genus JAIQFF01. The sequence continues at coordinate 47,163 of CAVTDQ010000005.1, read as the reverse complement.
TCGCGCGATCGTTCCCGCCTGGATGCGGGTTTGGTATGCGCCCAGCGTGCTTGTGGTTCTCAAGCGGATCGGTCATGCTGAATACGTTGTGCTGGGTGGGCATCGTGGCATCGCTACTGTTGGTGCTGAATTTATGGCCGCGCGGCATGCTGCTGATCTGCTTCGTGTGTTTCCTGTCCTTTGTCAGTGCAGCGCAGGATTTTTCCGGCTACCAGTCCGATGGGATGTTGCTTGAGGCTGGAGTTATCGCGCTCTTCTTTGCGCCGCCAGGATTTCGACCGGGTCTGGGTCGCGCACATCCGCCTTCACGTGCCAGCCTGTTCCTGCTGCAGTGGGAGTGGTTTCGCATCTACTTCGAATCCGGCGTGGTGAAGATTCTGAGCGGAGATCCTCAGTGGCGGCATTTCACCGCGATGGATGAGTATTACCAGAACGGCCCGCTGCCCACCTGGATTGGCTGGTATGTGCAGCACTTGCCGCACTGGTTTCATGCCGCGACGGTCTATGCCACGCTGGCTTTGGAGCTGGGCCTGGTGTGGATGCTGTTTCTGCCGCGGCGCTGGCGCATTGTGTGCTTCTTCATTGTGACCCCATGGCAGATTGGCGTAATCCTGACTGCCAACTACACGTTTCTGAATTATCTCGTTCTCGTGCTGGGCGTGTTGCTGCTGGATGATCGCTTCGTGCTGCGCTTCTTGCCGGCCCAACTTGAAGGAACGAGTCAGCTCGCGGACTGCGATCCGCGAGGAACGAGCGCGCCGAGTGCACAAATCAAAGGCTGGAGGGAGCGCCTTCGTCCAACAATGGTCTGCGCTGAAGCTCGTTGTCGAGTTGCGTGATCCTGATCTGGATCTTCTATGCGACCACGGCGGAATTGATCTGGATGTTTGTCCGGGTTGCCCTTGCCAACCTCGCCAGTATCCGCGCTTGAACCTTTCCGGATTGCCAATCAGTATGGCCTGTTCGCGGTGATGACGCGCGGCCGATACGAGATCGAATTCCAGGGTTCGCCGGACGGGCAAAACTTGGGTGGCTTATCCGTTTCGCTACAAGCCACAAGATTTGAATAAGCCGCCTGGGATCTACGCGCCTTACCAGCCGCGGTTCGATTGGAACTTGTGGTTCGCATCTCTGGGTTCGTGGCGCGAATATCCGATCGTGCCGAACACCGAACTGCGACTGCTTTCGAATGATAAGGATGTGCTGGCGCTTTTTGCCGGAAATCCTTTTTCGCAGGAGCCGCCACGACAGATCCGGGCGGTACTCTGGCAATACTGGTTCACCACCATGGCAGAAAAGCGCGAAACTGGAATGTGGTGGCGGCGGAAATTGTTGGGACTGTATGCGCCCACCCTGGAGCGAGAACCTGATGGGACGATCAAGGTGATTGAGTGGCCCGCAATTCGTTCGCAGGATGATCTTTGTCGGAGCCTGCCAGCTTGCGAGTTCATTCGTAAGAGAGCTGGCCGCTCCAAGGTCATTGGTGATGAAGCGTAAAGCATGCGTTATCGGCGCGGGCCCGAATGGGCTAGCCGCGGCCATTGTTCTGGCCCAGGCAGGACTGCAGGTCGACGTGTTCGAAGCGGAACCTACAGCCCGGCGGGGCTGCGCGCACGATGGAATTAACCTTGCCTGGTTTCTGCATGATTTTGGATCGGCGGTGTATCCGCTGGGGGCTGGGTCGCCATTCTTTTCATCTCTTCCCTTGAGAGACCATGGACTGGAGTGGATTTACTCTCCGGCTCCACTGGCTCATCCGCTAGACGACGGCACCGCCGTGATGTTGGAACGCAACTGTCAGACACCGACGGCTTCCCTGGGGGTGGATGGCGATGCTTGGGGAAAGCTGATGCAGCCGTTTGTCGAGCGCTGGGACTGAACTTGCGCCGGATGTGCTACGTCCATTCCCTGCTTTCCCAAGCATCCTTGGTTGATGGCGCGTTTTGGGATGAGCCGCGGTCCATTCCGCGAAGAGCTATTGCGCGCCGTTTCGTAACGAGCGCACTCGGGCGCTGTTCGCCGGCTTGGCAGCTCATTCGTTTCTGAGCCTGGATGAACCGTTGAGTGCCGCGGTTGGCATGTTGATGGCGAGTTCCCGCACATGCCGTCGGATGGCCGATTCCGCGCGGAGGATCCCAGTCACTCACCGATGCGCTGTGCCGATATCTGGCCACCTTCGGAGACTGAGGTAAGACTTCTTCGCCGAGTCGAGTCCCTGTCCGCACTGCCAGGCTATGACGTCATCCTTTGTGACGTGACGCCGCGACAGCTTGCTCAAAATCGCGGGACAGCGGCTTGTCGGAAAACTACAAGCATCGCTTGCAGCCTTCCGCTACGGACCCGGCGTATTCAAAGTGGACTACGCTTTGCACGCACCGATTCCGTGGAAGGCTTCCGAGTGCTTGCGGGCGCGCAACCGTCATCTGGGCGGAAGCTTTGACGAGATCGCTGCCTCCGAACAGGCGGTGCGAGTTGGACAAGCACGCGGATCGTCCATTTGTTCTGCTGGCCCAGCCAAGTCTGTTCGATTCGTCGCGCGCCCCGCAAGGCAAACACACCGCCTGGGCCTATTGCCATGTTCCGAACGGATCGAACGTAGACTGCTCGCAAGACTCGAAAACCAGATCGAGCGGTTCGCACCCGGATTCCGCGACTGCGTTTTGGCCCGGCGCGTGTTTTCTCCCGCCGACCTCGAAAGCATGGATGCGAATCTCGTTGGTGGCGACATCGCGGGCGGAGTCATGGACCTCCGCCAGTTTCTGTTCCGGCCCACGTGGAAGCACTATGCCACCTCGGCGAAAGACATTTACATCTGCTCCTCATCGACTCCGCCGGGAGGCGGCGTGCATGGAATGTGTGGCTATCATGCAGCGAAAATGGCGTTATCCAGGTTGAAGCTAAGTTAGGCCATCGAGATGGCAAGCGTCGACCAAGCTGGGTGTGAGTCTGCGCCGCCACAGTTTTCTTAACCGCAGCGGGCAGTTCAGAATGTTTGATTCACTTTTTCTGCGTCAAAGCGGAAGGGCTGAGTATCAGGATGGCTATGCCCACTGGTCCCATCGGCGTAAACTGTTCATGGTTCTTCTGGAAGTAACTCTTCGGCTAAAATCACGCCTTCGATGGCGATGCCCGGCCGCATTCGGGCTGATCCCGCACTGCGGGTGCATTCAACGAGTGCCGGGGCGGCTAATTTTTTGGAACATCGGCCACAATGCCCGGTCATCAGCCGTGCGGCTTTCCCCAATGCTTAAATTCGGAGTTTGCGTGTTTCCCGTAACGCGAACAGGAACGTCAATATCACGGCCGAGATAGGCAGTCTTCAACAAGCGTTGTTCAAGGTTGGACAGTAGCCCGCAGCACCTCGGGTCCTGCCGGAGCGGTTACGCTTGGATTTTCTTCGCCCGTAACGAAAATATCGAATGCTTCGTATGGGGTCGTTGTTTCGAGTTTGCCATCGAGCTTGTCATTGACTCGAAGCTGTCCTTTATTTTCTGCATCCTTTCCTCTGGCCTGAATCCAAACAACGTATCCATTTTGAGCTGGGGTCAGGGTGTAGGCTTCGCAAGGTGCTGGACCTCTAGCTTTACTTTGCGATTCCCATTCTGGTCTTTATCGACGTCAACTTTTCCCTTTGCTGCTGGGACAGCTGGACTCGCGGTCAGTGAAAAGTCTTTGGACTGCGCGAAAGGATTCAGGAATAACAAAGCAAGGACTAGTGGGGTAAAAATGGAGAGTTTCATAAGATTTCCTTCACCTGTCTAGATGCTCCCGTTTTAACGGGGTTGCCCGTCAAACTCTTAAGCCTTCCAATAATTCGACTGTCATTTTGGACTTGCAGAAATGGGAGGAGTCGTTTGCGGAGCATTCGTGTGCAAGCCATTGATTAACGCATCGGTACATCTCTCGAGTTTTTCATTTCTAGATTTCAGCTCGCTCCCAAGCGCAGCTATCCGCGCACGGTTTCCCGCTCCGGATGTTGCGTATTGCGTGACGATACCTGTAATGCTGCCTAGAACAAAGATCAACAGAAAAATCATTATTCTCTTCATAAGCTGCTCCTCGTTCGTTTATAGAGCCGTTTCGCTCGATTGTCGAGGTTGGCAGTGTACGTCGTTGGCGATTTCACCTGCTGACTTCCGCACGGTTGAGTTTTGTGACGTAATGTGACGAAACCAGAAGCTAGGCCGTTGAAAAGACGCGATCTCAGCTCGGAGATCGCATCGTTCGTTACGATGAGGTCGTCGGTTCGATCCGGACTAGCTCCACCATATTTTCAATCACTTGTACCGTGGTGGCGACGTCTGGTACTGGCGCGGTCGCGGTTAAGCAAGGGTTGACTAGCCAAAAAGGCGCAGGGAGACTGGTTCCTTTTCAGGGGGCTATAGACTAAAGCAATACCGCTGTCTGTCAGGTTTCCGGGCGTCCTTTTTAGTTGTCGATTCTACATCCGTCACTGTGGGCGCTCGCCAATACGCGACATGCGTGATCACGCCCACCGCCACCTTCCCTACCAACGTCTATGGTCGATTTTGCATCTTTGACATCGGCGAAACCTTCGTCGGAGATACGTCATGAGGCTTAGAAAACGAGAACCACTCCTTAGCATTTTGCTTGACGCGGTCCGTGAACGTCTCCCAGACAATATGGATGACGTAAAGGACAAGGTGCGAGATACGTATGGCACCGCCTCTGAGCGGGTTGGCCGAGCAACCAGCGCTCTTCGCGGGGAAGAAGACTCGCACATATGGGGGACGGTCGGTGCGCTGCTCGTCGGCGTAGGCATCGGCTTGGGGATCGGCATTCTAATCGCCCCGGCGAGTGGAGATGAAACCCGGGCCGATCTCACCGACAAGGTTTCGGAATTCGGCGACAAAGTCCGTGAACGCACCGAGAAAAAAACGCAGGATGCAACTCAAACGGACAACGAGTAGAGGAAGCGTGTCGTACGACGGGAGGGGATCGGGCCTGCGTCCAATTTTTGGATTACCCACTTGCAGAACTGCGTCAGGAGTCCGGTATGACCTGGTACGGGACAAAAGCGAACGAGCGACATGTGACCGCATATTGATCGCGACAGAGAGGACAGGTTTGTGAAAACCACTGCTTTTCGAGATCGGGAGAAAAGCAGTGGGCATTATGGCCTTATGACGGGAGAAACTTGAAGTCTGAGCATGCGTAACGGTGAAGCGCTATTGAATGTCGGATCTGCGTCAAGTCTTGTGCAGACGGAAGGTCGTCGGAAAACGTAACCCCATAAAAAATTGGCAACTCTTACCCGCTCCGCGGACCTCTAACGATTGGTGAGAAATGGAAAACCATGCCGCTTGTAAAGGGTGGGGCTTTATTCTCCGATTGAAGACTAAAGCCAAAAGATGTTGCTCCATTACTGTGGATATGGGTGTATTTTCGCAGCAATTATTGCGGCGATCTTTGGCGGCTTCATTTTCGTTCACAGCGCAAAATGAGTACCGACAGACATGATGAGATCAGTACCGAATTGATCAATCTCTTAGTGGGGCTGACATGGATTTAAGGTTCTTAACGGTGAAATATCTAAAGAACTATTGCCTCGCAGCGATCTTGCTCGTTACTGGAACATTCCCTGGCTGCATTGTCGCGGGTGGGTATAGTCCGGGACGGGGTTTGTACATCTGGCCGGGCAGCTTCATCCTTATCCTTGTATTCCTAGTTTTTTTTATGCTCCGCCGCGGACGCTAATTATCGCCACTCCCGAATTGCCAGACAGGCCGTCACTCAAGGTGCCTCTCGAGAATACCCATCGGTAGGTAATTCCTACCTCGAGGATGTCCCTCACAGATGTGTGCGGCTTCCTGATACTCACTGCTCGACGTTTTCGGCATCAAGGAAAAACACAGTGCAGCTACCACGAACCGAATAGGTTGTTTCATACCGATTCACCTCCGTGAATTGACGCGGCAGGAGTCTAGCTCAAGGCTTCGGCGACGTAAAGAAGAGAAAAAGCGCATGCTCTCCGGCAACACCGCTGTTTAGGTACTTAGTATGATGCGAAATCGAAATCGGAGGCTACTCCCTTGTCCCCAAGGGACGTAGAAATACGCGATAGGTTCTCGTGCGCTCTCGCCTGCCCCGTCATGCGCAAGGATGCTATGGCGTGCGGCCTTGTAAGTCAATGAATCCCGAGGTAGCTTACTGCATCCGTACTCCGTTTCGTCGAGGGGATCGGGCTACACCGATAACAACAAGCACAGCCGATGCGACCAGAAATCCTACGCGTTGGTTCGGAGATTTCGAGTCCCAGTATCGACATCGCTACGGCATGGGGCGAAGCTTGACCATGCCGCAAAGGCGATCACGCTACGATGCGCCGATGGATTACGGACGGCGAAGAGCAGGAAAACGCCGAGCCTGCCCTGTAGCTCAGCCTCATTGTATCCCCGGTGTCCGAATCTGTCGGATGCAAAACGATCCGATCAGGGATAAACGCCAGCCACAATCACTCCCGTTTGCGCTGGACGGAGGTCGGGCCCGGGGTTTGTTGGTGAAATCGCGATTTTACGTCAACAGGTTTCCCCGATACGCAGGGCGTGAAAGCCTAGATGACATCGCCAAAGATCATGTTACGCACACTGACCGCCGCGCAGATGGTAGCGGGCAGAACAAGGTAGACACAGATGATCATCAACATGGTTGCTCCTTGGGGAACGAAATACCATTACATGTCTGGAATACACACGAATGTAACAACTGTACCGTTACTTTGCGTGACAAGCCTGGTACAGTTACCTTTGGGACAAGCCCAAAAAACGTGGGAAATGACCTCATGGGGCCGGGATGCCTCTCCACCTTGCGAGAGTGCGTGCAAAGTTTTTCACGTAGTTATCAAACGCGACTGACGATTTTCCCGCAACTCTATGAGGAATAAACCAGTCCATTGCCATTTGCTTTGGCAGCCGAACTGCGCATTTAAGGTCGATTTGCTGTATTGGTATTGAATATCGCTGCCCACATCTCAGGACAGAGGTTGGTGTATATGTTCGCCGCAACAAGGAACCATCTGGACGCAGGAGTTCTCCCTCTCTCGAATGCGGTCTTCTGCCTGGATTGCGAGGTCATCAGCAGCAGTCGAGGTGACGAATGTGCCGCATGCAAAAGCCGCTCGCTCGTGACCCTAGCTCGGATGCTCGGGGGTAGTTTGCTCGCGCATAGGGCACAACAAGAATGCGAAAGTGGGCTGTTCGACATCACAATTACGATTGAATTGCAGCAGATGCATGCCAAACACTTGAGCACCACCGTTGAGAGATTGACCAGTGTGCTTGGCCCGAAGCTCGCACGAGACCGAGCCTCATTCCACATCAATGTGAAGCCTGCAGTAGACAAACTGGACCTACAACCCTCGCTTTGCTTCCCAAAACAAGATGCCGCGTAGGAGTTTTAACACTTTGAGATGGCTCGGTCCTGCATAGCGTCTTCGCCAGCCCGAAATCAAGAACCTTGGCGTGTCCCCGCCTTGTGATAAATATGTTCGCCGGTTTTATATCGCGATGAATAATCCCCGCCGCATGCGCCGCATCTAGCGCGTCAGCGATCTCGATCGAGAGGGACAAAAGCAGATCCGTATCCGAGGGGACGTCCGGCGACCCGGTGGCTCAGCGTCACACCCTCCAGAAATTCCATGGCGATAAAGGGCTGACCATTTTGCTGCCCGATTTCATAGATCGTGCAGATATTGGGATGGTTCAGTGCAGAAGCCGCTTGTGCCTCGCGCTGAAATCGAGCCACCGATCGCGAGCCCTTGGCTACTTCATCTGGTAGGAATTTCAAGGCCACAAATCGGTGCAGAGTTATGTCCTCTGCCTTGTACACCACGCCCATCCCGCCACCACCCAGTTTCTCGACGATCCGGTAATGCGATACGGTTTGGCCGATGAGTTCGGTAGGCGTGCCCATTGCCGGGAATGTTAGGTCGTATGTTGCCAAAGGTCAATTGCAACGCTCAGCACAGAACAGGACTACTGTAACTTCGCAGTACTCCGCTTTGGCTTCTTTCAGGATTGGGATGTCGGTATCGGCGTCTTTCTCGAAGAGGCACTTACTGCGGAAAGCCCATTCGTTTGAGCAGGTCGATGTAACGTGGATCAGAGTGATAGGGTATAAACTCTTCTTGAACCTTTAGGTATGCCAGCCGCCCCGAGCGCTCCGCGTAGGCCTTTTCCAGCAACTCGAAGGTATGGTCCCGGTCTCCCATCAACGCGTAGTAAACCGCTATGTCGTAGGGGGAGACGTATTCGTTTTGCGACCTGTTTTTCAGCACCTCAATCAGAGCCAGGCACGCCCCCTTCAGTTTTGCCTTGCCGTATCCAGTAGCGAATGCCTCCCCATCTTCCGGGCGCCCCGACTTCTTCAAACCCATGACCCAGTCCGCCACGAACGCGTCCTGATTTCCCATGCGCCAGAATGTGATGCCGCGGCTTGCATAGTAGACCGGAAATTCCGGATTTATGAGGATAAGCCTGTTTAGCTCGGCGATGGCCTCATCATAACGGTGCAAATTGCTCAAAATCGACGCGTGGTTCGAGTTTATCTGGGGAGATGCTGGATCGAGCGCCAGAGCCTTCTCATTCTCAGCGAGCGCCTCGTTTAATCGGCCCAGGTTTTGCAGCATACTCGAATACCAATGGTGGGGTAGGACATCGTTTGGGCTCAGTCCAATCGCTGTACGATATTCGGCTTCCGCTCCCGCCCAGTCCCAATCTATCTCCTTAAGGACTGCCAGGGCAGCATGCGGCTCGGCGAGCGTGGGATCGAGTTCAATCGCCCGTTGTCCGGCATTACGGATCTTGGTCGCGGCTTCATCATGGGAAACTATTGAGCGATCGAGTAGAAGGACGTAGACTTCCGCCAACCCGGTATAGGCCTGCGCGTAACTTGGATCTTTGGCCACTGCCTGGTTGAATTGATCTAAGGCTTTGTAAAGGCCGTCGCGCGTGCGCTGCTCCATGTAGAAACGGCCCTTTACATAAAGCTGGTAAGCCTCACTGTTCTCGGTTGTATGCCCTGATAGCTCCTTCTTCTCCTCTCCTGTCAGCTTCAGGCGCAACTGGCCGGAAATGTCGGAGGCGATCTCATCCTGCACGGTAGCGATGTCGGAGGCCTTGCGCCGGTACTGCTCACCCCAGATCTGCGAGCCATTGCTGACGTTCACCATCTCGGTTTCGACATTGAGCGCGTCCCCGTGTTGCGATAACCGCCCCACGACAACAGCTCCCACCTTCAGGTCGCGCCCGATCTGTATTGGATCCTGCTGCGCTTGCCGGTATCGGAAAACCGTGCTTCGTGCCATTACACGCAGCCCAGGCAGCCGCGATAGATGGTTGATTACTCCTTCAGTGATGCCGTCCGCGAGATAATCCATATCTGAGTTTGAAGTAGCGTTTGCCAGCGGCAGTACCGCCACCGAATCAATCGCACTCGGCGTTCGGTGGAGGAAGTAATATCCGCCCGCTGCCATCGCCGCCAGCACAAGCACAACAGCCAACCCGATCAAGGTCCATCGCTTCCTGGGCGGCGCCCCACTGGAAGCCGACGGTCCAGCGGCAACCATTCCACTTGCTGACGTCGCTGGAACATTTGCTGCGACGGACAGCCCACCGCTACTCACAGGAATGCCAGGTTCTGCAGCTGCCATGACCGCGCTCTGGCTTGAGGAAGTGTCTCTCTTCAACCGCTGCAGATCGGTTCTCATGTCCGAGGCGTGCTGATAGCGCAGGTTGCGGTCTTTTTCCAGAGCCTTGTTGATAATCTCCTCCAGCTTGACCGGAACCTCAGTGTTCAGCCGGACCGGTGTAACCGGTGCTTTGTGAAGGATCGCTTCAAAGATAGCCGCCGAGGTATCGCCTTTGAACGGGACCGTGCCGGTGGCCATCTCGTAGAGTACGGCTCCGAAAGAGAACAGGTCGGTTCTGGGATCCAGCGTCTTGCCTAGCGCTTGTTCCGGCGACATGTACGCCACCGTGCCCAGCGCCGTACCCGGGCTGGTGAGATGTTGTTCCGCCACGGTGGCGGCACTTTGCGCCACCGCGACCTGGCTCGAAGAATTTCCGCCGCGTCACCTTCGCCAGCCCGAAATCTAAAATCTTAGCGTGTCCACGCTCGGTAACGAAAATATTTGCCGGTTTTATGTCGCGGTGCACGATGCCCTTGCCGTGAGCTACATCCAGCGCATCCGCAACTTCGATCCCTATCTCCAGCAGCTGCTCCATCTCCAGGGGCCGAGCGCTGACCAGGTGTTTCAGGGTCTGCCCCTCCATGTACTCCATGACGATGAAAGCATTCCCGTTCAGCTCGTCAATTTCGTGGATGGTACAGATGTTGGGATGATTCAGCGCCGACGCAGCTTTTGCCTCGAGCCGAAAACGACTCAGTGCCTGCGCATCTTTCGCAACATCATCGGGCAGGAATTTTAGGGCGACGAAGCGTCCTAACTTTAGGTCCGCAGCCTTGTACACCACACCCATGCCGCCGCCGCCCAGCTTCTCAACGATGCGGTAATGCGAGATGGTTTGGCCGATCATTTGCGAGGAATGCTATGGCGTTTGGTCGGGTATGTCAATTTTACGGGCTACGCATCTTTGCGAACTCGGCCGATGCTTTGTTTAGGATCGCAACATCCAAGGCATCCGGATGCTCCGCCCTGACGTCGGCTCACCTAATCGTCGCAGGAAATTCATGCCGGAGCCGATCGTTCTTCGGCATTCATCTTCGGCGAAGACCAGGCAACGGCGTTCTGAGTGAAATTGCTTCATAGGACTAGTACTTCTTCTAGAAAAGGACTTGGGGTCTGAACCCCCCTTGGGGGTGATATCCGGCCACGAGGCGCAAACTAGCGGGTGCCCGCACTGGTTTCCAAAATGATCTGAGCGAAACTGCGTGCAGTGTCAAGACTCTCTGAACCCGAGATGGTTGCAATTTCAGGCATTGAGGACACAACAATCGATATACAGCTATAGCTATTCGCCCACCTTTCGCCATTTCGTCTTGTAACCTTTTGTCATGGCATTCCAGCCCATGCCGTTACTACGCAAACCTACGCCGTTCGATCATCCCGAATTTTTATTCGAACTAAAATACGACGGCTTTCGCTCACTGGCCGTCATTCACGATGGTCGGACTGAACTGATCTCCCGCAACGGCAATTCATTTAAATCCTTCGAGACTCTGCGCAAACAAGTGAGGTCGCCATACGCGGGCAAGACTGTTCTGGATGGTGAGATCGTCTGCCTTGACAAGCGCGGAAAGCCGCAATTCCGCGATCTGCTATTTCATCGGGGTGAGCCGTGCTTCTTTGCCTTCGATCTGTTGATGTCTGGTGGCAAAGATTTGCGGACGGAGAAATTAACGGACCGCAAACAGGAACTACGTCGGCTGATTTCGAAAGCTCCGACCTTCGAGGCTGCGATACGCAGATCACATCCACGCTCAAGGTACAGCTTTGTTTGAACGGGTATGCAAAATGGACCTTGAGGGCATTGTGGCCAAATACAGCCTTGCACCGTACACGACTGAGCGTACGACATGGTTCAAGATCAAGAATCGTAATTATTCACAAATGAAAGGGCGCGAAGAATTGTTCGAACGTGAACGGCATCGAGAGCCAGTCGCGGGATGGCATTCATGCGAACTGGCGTGTGCGGAGGTCGAAAATGGATAAATGGGTTGTGAGGAACAGGTCGCATGAGATCAGCGTCGAACTAACCAAGCTGCTGGGGCTACAGACTGAGTACCTTGCAAAACGCAATCACACTTCTGATGAAGTTAAACGACACGAACAATCCCGTGATCGCGTACGGGAGTTGTTCAAAGAACTTGCTGATCAGCAAGGCAGCATAGGCCATGAATCAATTTTGTCAAATTGAGTACGTACGCAGTGACAGCGATGTAGGTATGGAGTGCAGCAATCTGGCTGTCGCGGAATGTGCGGATTGCGGAGCTGCGATTTGCGCCGATTGTTCTACGTCCATTCAATGTTCTTCAGTTGAACCCAATCGCGAAAGCTGCGGAAGACGCCGTCAATGCGCCCTTTGGCCAGCCTCCATTTGACTACATGCAACGCGGCCCGCTCTCCTATGCCGATCCGGATCGGATCAAGGGCGATCTGCTTGCTGCCGGCTTCGCTGCCATCGAGGTCGAGACGCTTAACTTGCCCAGTCGTGTGAATGCGCGTGAGGCTGCTCAAGGATTAGTATTCGGCTCCCCATTCCGATCAGAGATCGAGAGACGGGATCCATCAGCTCTTGACCGCTCTGCTGACGCCGTTGCTGAGGCGCTCATGCTATGGGGTGGGAAAGACGCCCCTATCTCAGCACATGTGGTCACTGCATCGTAATAATCCCAGGACGCGGATTGCTGTCGAGAAACTCGAAATGCACTCACAACGTATGAATTGGGGAGCAGTAAGCGGTTGGTCCGCATCCTGAAGTTGCGCGCTCTCGTCGCTAAACTCCCAGCTTGCTCGTCACTCGCAAGCCATCAGATCGCCGTGCCGTAGCTTCGTAGCTTAGATCGCTGCTGCTTTCCGCGGTGGTAACGGCAATCTTAACCTTGGCAAGGCCCCGATCCTTACCCGCCTTGGGTCAGGGACAGAATCGCCTCGCTGCCGTTTACCGCCCTGATTGGGCGGCGTTCGGCAGCCTGACCACACCCGGTATCCTATGGAGTAAATGCACAGGCGTGGTAATGGTTCGAATATTCCCCTTGCAGTTGATATGGGTGGCCGTTGAGGATCACAGTGGGATCGAGGCCCTCGAAGTTCGGAGGACCATTGCTCAAGGATACGCATAAATCCCCGATCTCAGCGCCGGCGACTATCGAGCTGTTAAACGAGACCCATCCGGTCCTGTTATCTCCCGGCCCGAAGGGATCGGGATCCGTAATCGATTCAATTTGCTCGTGAGAGAGGGTCGAGTTGGTTGAGTCGGCCCGCATGCCATTTGGGTTCGGACGTCCTTCCTCGCAACCTGGCACCTTCTGGTACGGCTCGACGGACATGAGCACGTGTCCGATATCGGTGTAATCCAGACTTCCGTGGTACGCACAAAAGAAAAAGGATTGCGGATTGTCGGGAGAATAGCAAATAGAGGTTAGGTCGAAACACGTATCCTCGCCTTTAGCTAAGAACACGTGATAGATATGGCCATATCCAGTGCCATGAACTTTGGCTGCGGCGTGGATAACGGCGAAAATGTCGGCCTGGCTCACCACGTTGGAGACGAAGAGCGGTATAGTGGCTTTTGACGACTTGCCTACCGGATAGCGGTTTTGAGCCGCCGTACTAACATATTGGTCGGTTAGGTGGATGAACTCGCTGTTACTTAGATCTGAGAGAAATGCCTCGGGGTTCCCCCAACATGTCGCGACAGTGCCGCAGGTATTCATGTTGACATAAACTGAATGCGCAGTTGTTGTCTTTAGAACCTTGCCGCCGAAATACACTAAGTCTTCCCCGTAGAACCCCGGAGAGGGAACGGCCGGGACGCTTGCCGCAACGGCCGCGGTTCTGGCATAGGAGATTTTTCCTGCTGTGCCCAGACTATGAACAGCAAGCGCCGCCCGTCCCGTAGGGGTGTTGGCCGGAAAAATGTGATAGGCAAAGTTCGACACACCGTAGGACGCAGCTACGCGGTCGCCCGTGGTGACGTCCACTTGGACTGCCTCCTCCTGCGCGCGCACACTGATCACCATGATCAGCGGTACCAGGATGACCGCAACCAAGCAGATCTGAGACAGTGTTATTCGCCGTTTCTGTTTTGGAAGTGGAGTTTTCATGGCCTATTCTCCTTGCGACGTACGAAGTTCGGACGGGTTGTGTAATGCTTATACGTTCTCGTTAGATGGGATGAGCCCGATGCGCGCTAATCTATCCAGAGTCAGTAATGGTTGTCAAGGAAGTAGGTTCAATATCACCATCCCGGCTTGGGGCCCAGATCGAGTCCGCTGACTATGCGTATTGCGTGTCATAAAAACAGGCGATGCTGCAGCATGGCAGCCCTTGCTCCGAACGCAGTAACTTTGTCCTTTCCACGGTCACCGGAGGTATCAAATGAAAACTCCTTCGATTTCTATGGCAATCAGGACGGCCAGGACAGCGCGGGATAAGCGGTGATATTGGCTGCTTTCTGGTCCCTACCGCATCAAACCGCGGCCTCTACCATACTAAGCAGCGCGCAATAGCAGTCCTTGGCAGTTGGCGGATCATATGTACCCGAAATTCTCGGTTTTGCCGGCGCCGTGGATAGCGCTCTTGCCGCGCGACAACGGTGTCTTGCTGCGAAACAAAAAGTCGCGATCGGCGTACACTGAAAACTTGCTTAAAGCAAGCCTCTGAAATTATTTTGCTGAGTACGGCGCCGAATCCCCATGACATTGATGAGTCTCTATTGTTCTACAATTGAAAGGCTTTCGTTCGCCGCAGGGACCTTGCCGCGAGGATCACGAGAGAGTTTTACAGCGGTAAGCGATAGAGGAGGTACGAGGTGAGTGAACCAATGTGGAAAAAGGAAATCGTGAATACCCAGGCGTCACCCATAAGTACCCAGTCAACAGCGTCGATGGCGACGTACACCGATGCAATGAACAGATTTACGAAGGCGGCTACATCATTCATGGATCATGTACATCTTTTGACGGAAGCTCGAGACGCATATCAGACCGCTATGACCAATAGCGCCGAAATCCGCAGTAAACTCGACGCTAACGATCGCGCTCTTCGATCTTTGATGAATCAGTTGGAGCAAGTGGTGAGTGCACACTTGGGTGAACCTGTGCCAGACAAGAAGAGACCAAAAATGATGAAAGTTGAGGCCATTAGAACAGACACCAACGGCACACCTGCTATTGGCGAGAAGTTTTTGCCATGAGAGGCTGGACGATGCAAGCTCATGAACGAGATATCGCCTAACGCAATTCCGAAGATCTTAAGGCTGCGCGATCCGAGGACCCAAAAATCCATGACACGCGTGCGCCGTTCTGACACACCCCCACATGCAAGCAATCTGGTCACTTTGAAGCAAGTCTTTGGATCGCTTTGGCTCGCAGCACGTCCATGCACTCGCGGGACACCGGACCGCTCCATATCCGCCCGACGCAGCCTGGAACTGGACAACCAAGGAAACGATCCCCTCATCCAGTCTTTGCCGCGGACTCGGCGGCACTTCGGGTCTGCGCTCTGGCGACGAGATTGATGCGCCGCTGAACTTCCTCCGCTCTGAGGTGGAGAGCCCTAAACATTTGGACCCCGAAAGGCTGCTGGCGTTTTTGGTACAAGCGCTCCAGACTACCCGCTACGAGAACGATCTCAGCGGCTGTGGATTTCATCTCGATGGAAGCCGTCATCCGATGCCCTGAATGGTCTAATTCGACTTGAGAATGTCGCCGCAATCGTCTGACACCAGGCTTAGAAAAGGTGACTGCTCCAATTGCGCTGAGAGGCCTTGCCGGAGTGCGCCGTCGAAGACGGGTTCGCCGGTCGTGTTCGCGAAGTCAGCGAGAATAATGGTGTCTTTATCCGTTAAAAGCTTTGCCTGTTTCGAACGGTAGTAAAGCCCCGTGCCGATCATTGCAATGACGACCAGCATAACGGGAACGACGATCTTCCAGATCTTCGTTGACCGGATACCGGTCGACTGAGTGGCGGGAAGGTCTGGGACAGCGATCGGCCCGGAGTCCGGGACGGACGTGCGGCCGCTATCACTGTCCCGTTTCACGCGCCGCAAATCCGCTCGCATTTCTGCGGCGCTCTGGTATCGCAGATTGCGGTCTTTCTCCAGCGCTTTGTTGATGATTTCCTCCAGCTTGGCCGGAACATCGGGATTCAGCCGCACCACGGATGTTGAAGTCCCGTCCAGAATGGCTTTGAAGATGACCCCTGAGCTTTCGCCACGGAACGGCAGCGTGCCAGTTGCCATCTCGTAGAGCACCGCACCAAAGGAGAACAAGTCGGTGCGTGCGTCCAATTCCTTGGCTCGCACTTGCTCCGGCGACATATACGCAACCGTTCCAAGCGTTGTTCCTGGACTGGTAAGGTGCTCCGTCGACCGTCAGCGTCTGCATGTTAGGGAACGCGTTCAGGTTGGACGGATGCTTCCCGGTGGCTCGACCTTGGCCAGTCCAAAGTCCAGAATCTTGGCTTGTCCGCGCTTGGTGACAAATATGTTGGCCGGCTTGATGTCGCGGTGAACGATACCCTGCGAATGCGCGGCGTCCAAGCCATCGGCCATCTGAATGGCAAGCGAGAACAGAGTTTCGTTCTCTAATGGCCTTCCCGCGATTAGATTCTTCAGTGTCTCCCCGTCCAGAAACTCCATGGCAATGAAGGTCTGCTCACCGTTTTTGCCGATTTCGTGAATCGTGCAGATATTTGGATGATTGAGAGCAGACGCCGCCCGCGCCTCCCGGCGAAAGCGTTCTAGTGCCTGGGGGTCTCGCGATAATTCAAGCACGGTTTATCGAACCTATGCTGTTGCAGCGGCGGGAGCGTCTACCCGAAGGTGCAGATTGGATGTACGAGATCAAGCTGGGACGGGTATCGAGCGCATGGCCATCAAGACCGAAGGCAAAGTGGGGCTGCGTTCGCGCAACGACAATGATTTCACCCAGCGCTATCCAGGCATCGTGAAGGCTCTTGCCGGACTACCGAATGAAACAGTCGTCGATGGCGAAGTTGTGGCGCTTGACCACTCGGGCAAGCCTTCATTCAACGCGCTGCAGAATTACGGCTCGTCCCGGCCAGAGATATTTTCTACGTTTTCGACCTTCTCATCCTGGCAGGATACGAAGTCATGTCGGAGCCGCTTACCCATCGCCGCGCCTTACTTGAGAATCGCGTTTTACCCAACCTTCAGGAGCCGATCCGCTACTCTGGCGAATTGACGGCGCCTCTGCCCGTATTGATCTGCTCGGTCAAAGCACAAGGTCTCGAAGGCATCGTCGCGAAACGGCGCCATGGTGTATAAGGTCCCAAAGGATGGGCAGCGTAAAATGACTTCCCGAGGTGTCCTCGAATCGATGTCATTCATACACAGTCTAGCGCGTCGCATCTCTGTGCCTCAGTTTTCATCCGTCCTAGATCGCTTGAAATAGAGTCGGCTCTGGGCATATTCTCCTCTTGGGAAAGCATACTTTGAACTCAAAATTAGGAGGAACCCATGAAGACGGCGATTCGTTCGATTGCACTCATAACTGCGATTCTCACATCGGGGCTTGGCATGGCACAGGCCCCTGCTGGGGCGCCTGCTGGTGCCACCGGGATGTGTAAGGACGGCACATACTACACGGGGGCAACCAAGAAAGGAGCCTGCCGAGGCCACAAGGGCGTGAAAGACTGGTACGGAGACACAGCCGCATCCCCGGCAAAAACTTCAGCAGCGGCCGGTGCTCCCGCCGCTCCTGCGGCTCCAGCTCAGGCACCTGCAGCGAAAACAACCGCCAATACAGCTGCTCCAGCACCGGGAGGTGGAGCAGGTCAAGTCTGGGTGAATACCGCGACGAATGTTTACCACTGTGAAGGCACGAAGTGGTATGGCAAGACGAAAGCTGGTGCGTATATGACCGAGGCGGAGGCCAAAGCCAAAGGCGCACATGCTGACCATGGCAAGGTCTGTAAGTGACCTTTTCGGATGGAGCCTTCCATTTCATCTGCAAACGGCGGTGCTGATCCATTGGAAGGAACTTCGTCGCAGCTGAACAGCAATCGGTTAAAACCTCTAGCCAATCCGTGCCATGTACACGAAATGATCCGCTAACGCTATTCTGTTTCAGAGCAGACCGGGGGAGGGCTGTTCGACGAGCGTCTCCAGACTTTAATCGAGTCTGGGGACGTTTTCGTTTTATGAGGTCTAGTCTTTTGCGACGACTGACCCCAAGATCTAGATCGTCAAGAGGCCACGATAGATATCGGCGGTCTCAGCACCGAAGCAGGCGAAGATCACCCGCTCAATTCCCCCAGCGCAACCTCGAACTTCGGTGACGGCAATATTCATTGTTCTCGATTCGCGTAGGTTGCCTTCATACAACAGCCCGAGACTCTAACCGTCTTCCCTTCGAATTGCATCGACAACCGTTTCTTGGGTGATTCCGGCGTCCCGCAGTGGGAGCACGCCTTTCGTCGATCCTGCCAACACTGCCGCCAATAGATGCAAGTTTGTCACCTGCTTGCTTTGAAGTTTCTGCTGCAGATCGCTTGCTTCCACCAATACGCGGTTTAGAGCGGGTGAAATCGACATGTCAGCAGAATTGGGGAGGATTGGCGGCGAGGCAAAGGTCCTGGATTCGATTCTGAGCTACCTGTCCGCGCCGCGCACAGGCTACTGCAGCCTCGCATACTCCGCCTTGGCTTCCTTCAAGATGGGGATGTCGGGTCCGCGTCTTTCCAGATGGCGAGGAAGTCCTTGTAGGCAGCTTTGCCGTTCACAATATTGCCGAAGGCAACGTGCATCTGCCGGCCACACAAATGGCTTGAGATCTCTGTTCGGTGTTCGAGAGCCGACATTCGTTTTTCTTGCCTGGTGCGCGCACGTTTCCCCGGATTCTAAGTCCGAGAATCGTGCAACCGATTGTTCGAAAGAGCACATCGAATGATGTCCCCAGGTTCGGAGCGACGGCTTTAATTCATAATTGCCATCGAAGAGCGGGCTGACATGCCATCTGCCGTTTGGAGTGGACATCTTCATTTTGGGCTTGTCGTAATGCCCGTCCGGCTGTTGGTAGCTGCTCGGCCAAAGACCACAAGGTTTCGGCGGCTCTACCGAAGACCAAGCAATGATGTCATGCCGCCAATGCAACTTCCCTCGAGCAAACAAACCCTTGAGGATGAGGATTCCTACTCTGATGGAGCGGGTGAGTCCGGTGTTGACACTCACAATCGTGAATCGAGCGTTCGGGGGATCCAATACGACTACGCGCCTGTTCGCCAAGTTCTCCAGTCCGAAGTGACCGGCGAGGAAATTAGCCAAAGCGAACTGGTTAAGGGCTACGAGTTTGCGCGAAACGAGTTTGCCGCGATTAATCCTCAGGAACTCAAAGCAGCAGAAGTTGAAACTTCCGACACGATCGACCTATTTCATTTCGTGAACGGAGCAGATGTCGACCCGATCTACTTCGAACGTTCCTATTACGTTGCGCCTGATTCTGGTGCTGAAAAAGTTTATGCGTTGCTGCTTGAGGCTATGCGACGAGAAGAATGCTTCGGAATTGCCCGCATTGGGATGCATCGGCGAGAGCACATGCTAATTCTGCGGCCTACGAAGGATTGCCTCGTTGCGCATACGATGTTCTATGCCAATGAGATTCGACCGGCACCAGACTTAGAGTTGGCGCCCGAATTCAGCGATAAAGAAATTTCTATGGCAACAGCGTTGATGAAGGGTTACGCGGGAGAGTTCGACCCGACGCAGTTCAAAGACTTATACCAAGAACGCATACGCAAAATCATCGATGCGGAAGTGAGCAATAGGATCGATATGTCCCCAACCCCGGCGAGAAAAATCGCAGGTGCGCCTGATTTGATGGAACAGATTCGGTTGAGCTTGGCTCAGATTGAGTCGGGAAGAACTGAAGCTAAAAACTCTAAGAAGCCTGCACGAAAGTCCGCAACTGTTGCGAAAAAGAAGCCGCAAAGAGTGCGCGCCTAACTCTATACGTCTCCATTTCATTCCTCGGCCTTGTAGACGACACCCATCCCGCCGCCGCCTAGTTTCTCAACCATGCGGTAGTACGAGATGGTCTGGCCGATCATTGAGTCGAGGCATGGTAGGCGGGATGTAACGGCAAGTCGATGAACGGCGTGGAATTCGCGGCTTTCTCAAAAAAGTTGTTGGCTTAACCTCGTCATTACATGCATTGATCTTGGCGTTTATTCACCACCGATTCGAAAAGAGAGAATCTCTGCGTTGATGCTCACTTGGATGTGGGCGACGGGAGAGGCATGTCCGAATTGAAGGTGTCGGCCACCATCTTCCACGTGCCGTCTGATTGTTTTTCCCAGACCGACATGTCCTTGCCCCTATCTGTAACCGGCACACCGTCTGGACCGCTCATTGTCATCTCGTATTTATAAAGTGTGTAGGCCATATCACCCGCCCGCGAAATGGCCACTTTTGTGACCTGCCAATCTATCTTGAGCCCGGGGATGGCCAAAAGTTGTTCCCATGCGCTTCGAATCGCTGCTCTCCCTTGTACGATGGGCGCGTGAGGCGGAAGCCAGGATGCATCGTCCGCGTAGTTCGCCGTGGCACCGGCGACATCCTTGGCCTGCGCAGCTCTCAGCCCGGCGGCGTCGGCAGCTCGGATAGCTGCTTCGGCCATCGCACGACTATCTGAGTCCTGCTGACCGGTCGCGCTCGATAAAAGGACACCCAAGAATATACTTGCGAGTACAATGCAGACTCTTCTCATCTATAACTCCAGAAGGCCGTGGATGGACAATCATTATCCGCCGGCGGTGGCTCCGCGGCAAACAGCCGGCCCGCGTTAGGGAATCGACGGAGCATAAACGTTGTATTCGTCGCGATGCTAAGTTGCAAAAATGCATCGTTATCCTTCTGTGTCGTCTCAGAATCCCTATTCCATCGGTTGAATCCTTTCTGAGTAGCCCATCCGGGCCATATACATTGCTCTGCCTCACAGCTAGGCTGCTTGCGAGCTGAAACTTCGGGGGAGGGCTGCTCGAACGAACGTGCCAACCAGTCTGGGACGTTTTCGTTTGGCGTTATTCGCCCTCTCGCCCGAAGCCCACATGAAATCCCTATTTTCGATCTTTCGATCTGTCTTCAAGTGTCGTCACCATGAGATGAGCCGCGTGTTTACGATCAAAGGCCGAACGTACCGGGTCTGTTTCCAATGTGGCAGGGAATTTGACCTTCCCCGGCCTTGATGCACCGAGTCAACCTTTGTGGGGTGAATAAAGCGAAGATTTGGAGCCCTTTCTGTGCCAGCTAAGCTATGCTGATTCCGCGTTGATTTGATGTAGAATCCCCGCCCATGCCCAGATGGAGGAAGAAATCAAAGCCAGCTCCGTCACCCCAGGACCACGTTCCTAACTCGCATTACTAGTCATCCCGGAAAATAACCCGCACCGTACGATGAGCTGAGGTTGATCCATGTCGACGTCCAAAGTCTCAGCACCCGAGCCCATTGACCGCAATGGCTTCCTCGCTCAGTTGCTGCCCAACCGTGGAAGGGCACGGTTTCTCCGAGTGTTTATCCGGATATTCCTTGCCGTTGGCGTGCTTGGGGCACTGAGTCTGATTTGGGATGTGTACGCGGACTTACGTGCGCGTCATACCTGGGCGGTTGCGGACGGAGAAGTAATCTCAGCCAGTCAGAAAAGTTCAAAAGGGATTCCGGGGTCAACCAGCACGGAAAAGCACACGAGGTATTGGGTGGAGTACGAAGTGAAATTTGCCGTGTCGGCAGATCAATGCAAGACGGGCACAATCTACGGGGACGAACACGATTCCATGCCCTGCTGGGGGACCGTCCGCACCCGTAGCACGAGCTCTCCTTATACGGTCTACGACTGGCTGAACCATGGCTATGCGAGGAATTCTCATGTACAAATCCTCCACGATCCGAATGGACCAGGCATAAAGATCGCAGGCGAATCGGCATGGCTTGTCTATCGCTGGGACAAGATTTTCTTGATTTCGGGCTGGCTGGCGTTTCTTTCTGACATTTAATAACATCGTGCAACGGAGGCTTGAATATCTGGAGACACTCCCTGAGGACGATGACGCCTCCCCATCGCGGTCTTCGCGCAGCCCGGTCCTGATGATCTGATCGATCTAAAGCTTATTTAATTGCTGCGGGACAATTCCAAGCCAACCGGCGTCCGTACGGAGTGGTGGCGGCGATTAGCTTCAGCCGCCACGTAGGACCTGCACCTCAAGCCCCAGGGAGCGGCAAAGTTGCTGGGCAGTAAGCAAGTTCTGGTTGATCGCATTCTGGTCAGTGACGTCGTCAGTTGGGCTGAGGGCAATCGATGGACCACGCGGCCAAGCCTGCATCGGGAGCGCATGAAGATATTTAGCAAGGTCCTTGGCTGCGACCTGCGCATATTGCGGCTTGGAATCAAGAAACGTCGTCACATAGTAGCCACCCTCGACTGCCAGCACATGCGGATTGGAGCATGCATCGGGCGGTCGGCAGTATTGGGAAGTATGGGCCGCCATGATGCGGTCGTGGAGATTGGGCTCTTGGCTCTTTCCTGCAACTCGAGCCCAGGAGGCAGAGGACCATCCCGACAATAAGCAACATTAGACCCCTGCGCCTCATTAATCGTGAATTCTAACCCATTTCGTCACTGTTGCCGACTAACGATGAGCTGCAGACCCCGTGCATAATTGGCCATCCTCATTCACATCCCACGCCACACCTCATCCAAGAGGAACGGGGGCGTCAGCCCGTGGGCACGTCGGGCGATTACCGACGCTCTGGTTTTTACGCGTGCCCTCAGGAGATCAAAACATGGAATTCTTAACCTCTTAGAGAGTTGGCGCTGGCCGAGTGTAGTCCACAACGGAGGCCGGATAGAAGACCGGCTTAAGTCGCCGAAGATTGTAGGCAAGCTAGGCCACGCCGCCGGATCGATAACCCGAGGTGGCCTGACCGATGACTTGTAGCGTTCTCTAGTTGGCGGCAACCACGTTATGAGCCAAGTTCAATTAAGTCAAACGGGGCAAAGGCTCAACCCAGCCCGATCGACTCGCCGATGAGGGGTGAGCCCTGATTGCATGTCCTGGTTGTTCACACAGGACCTGCATGAAAAAAGTTTTCCGGGCGATGCATTACGGTAATTTATCGCGAAGCTATAAAATGGGCTCAAACGAAAGTCGTGAAGTAGGCCACAAACGAAGCCTGTGTGCTCTTATGCGAACACTGTGCCCGCCTGAAGAAGCTATGCGTTCTTACAAGCGGAATGGTTCAGTCCCGCCTGGCATGTAAGCGATTTCCTTGGAATGTCCCTATGAATACACAAAAGCACTGCGCGGAAAAGATTTGGAACATGAGTAACAAAACGCCAGAGGGCCAATTATGGATGGAGATGGCTCCTTCTATATATCCAAAATGGCAGACTTTTTGACGGTACTTTCACATAATATGCCCATACTTCTTGGCTCATAATTGTCGCGCTGTCGGTTGCTGCACAAAACCAACCGGCACTCGATGCACCATTCTTACAGATTAGTTCGGGTGTGGATAGTCGGGGGAGTTTTACCGCCACAGCAGATGGTTGTCTGAAACCGGTCGATGACTTTCGTGAGGACGAGACATGAAAACTAAACGCTGGATTGCGGCCGTGCTGTTGAATGCTTGCTTTCCACTAAGTAGCTAAGTTACCCCAACTATTGCCAAGTGTTTTACAATACCCTCGTTTCGGCCCGAACTCACCAAACGGAGGAAGATCATGGGACATCGAGCGCATCCACTTTTTCACATGGCAGCGATGGTCATCGTTGCGTCGACAGTTTTTGGTCAGACGCCCGCCAAGAGCAAGTACGATGGTTCGTATCAGGGCAAGTACGATGGTACGTTTGCGGGCGACGCCGCGACGGGATCCGTCGCATTTTCCGTGACGAATGGAGTCATTACCGTGACAGATCCTGGTCAGGGCGCGGGAACCGTGGATTCTTCCGGCTCGGCGACTTTCAGCGGTTCTCTCGGGTGGCGAATGTCACCTGCAAGTTTGTCGGTTCCTTCGGCTCGTCAAGCGGCCCACAGCAGAGCGCTCACTCTTCGGGTTCGTGGTCGTGCGCGGGGTCCGGGCAAACCGGCAAGGGCACATGGAGTGCGGATCGACAATAAGTGAGCTTCGGTAGCTGTTTGACGTTTAATTTGGAACGGCGGCGAAACTGTATAGCAACAAACTGTATACACTCAAATTACGACCTAGTTATCTGATGGGATAATGCACTGCGTACTTTTTAAAGCCTTGCCCCCACCATTGACTGCCAACTGAATGATGTGTAACCGCCGGATACCTGTGAGAACCCACACTGGATTCAAAGTAGATGCGAAACCACTCCCACTTCAGCAGAAACAAGCTGGCCCGTGAAGTAGCATTGCTCAACTTTATCGGTGGCACTGACGCTTATACGTTCAGGGCTGACTGTGCCTCAAAGACGCTTGTGTTGTTTGAGGTTCGGCCAGACCGCGTGCAGAACCATTCCCTCGTAGCACTTCCTCTTCTGTCGAGTCCCTTCGCACCCGGTACAAGGCATATGATTGGGTCGATTTTCCCGACACGAGAAAGCATCGAAAATCCAAGAGATTCGGCAGATCATCGTGCAGGTTTGGCATCCGACGAAGTCAGGGAAACTTACTTTCCGTACGTGCTACGGTTGAGCACACATCGACCAGCCTGGACGAGGCCGGCATTCGCAAGCCGCGGCGATGAGAGTAGTCTAGGCAAAGCATTTGATGGAGTGGGTCGTCTGGCCCCATAAGAGGGCCATAGCATTCCAGTGGGTCATCGGAACTTTAGAGGGACTTGCCGGGGGATCCAGCGCAGATAAAAATTGCCAGTCGGCTTTAACACCCGATAAATTTCAACTGCGCACTATCAGCTCTTACTTCAGGAGCGTCGAAAGCACCTGAAAAGGGAGGATCTGATCTCTTTTCCGAAGTTGCCAGAGCAATGCCGACACCGCTAGCCAAGCGATTGTGGCAATCAAGAGAACAAGCCAAACGCTGTGAGCTAGGAACTTCCAAGTTATAACCCCGAAACAAAGTAGTCCAACGCTACCGATTGCCGACCCTGCGGCATCAATGCTCGCCGCCTCTCTAGCGCGTATAGTCCCTTTTAACCCGACGCGTGCCTTTTTTTGCTCTTCGTGCTTCTCGATGAGTGTGGCGCTGGCTGGGAATATGGCTGGGCATGCAAGAAACAGCCCTCCAATCAACGGACCGTAATGTTTGGCTATGACTCCTGCGATCGCCGTAATCAGGCCGCCAAACACGAACCGGATAGCGTATTCGTGCCATTTCGTCTTGCCGAGAACTGAGAGGTCGACCTGAATTCTCATAAAGTTTATCGTAGCCAAACTTGCCAAAGTCCAAATGCTACGGCGAACCAGACTGGAATAGCAGCAAGAGTCACAAGAAGCACTTTTCGGTGGTATCGCATCAGAAACCAACTGACGCAAGAAGCATAAACGAAAAAACCGACTGCCCCGGCAATCATCGAACGGGATTCGGTTGCAGCATAGATCGCCCCTCAGCGCCAACAGTTAAAGTTAATGTCGCTAGCGCAACCGCCGGGGCGGCTCCAAACAGCCCGGCGAAACTCTTGGGCTTTAACAGATCCCCCATTGTCGCAAACGTAGAAACCACGGCTCCCCCGATTAGAAACCGCGTTAAGATGTCTTTCATCAGAGCCAATACTTCGCAAACCGAATTTTTAAGCGTGTCGGAGAGCCTCGTCCGACAGCAGCCAATGCGCCAACTCACTTCAAGCTCTTTTTGAGCAGTTTCATGGCTTCTTGCGGACCTTTCCTGCCAAGAACTCTGAACTTCTTTCCCTTTCTCTTTGTTGTAGTTAACAAAAAACTGTTCGATTTCCTTCAGCATCGTACCGTTCAAATCTTTAAGGCTATTCACGTCTGAATAATCCTTGCTATGAGCTGCCACTGCAAGGAGTCGGTCGTTGCGATCCGTCTCGCCATCCTCTGTTTGCTCCGCTTCGATTACGCCAATCAGCCGGCTAGGGACCACACATCCCGTAAATACGGGCAAGTCCATAATTACCAAGACATCTTCCGGATCGCCGTCCGCTGCCTTTGTTCCTGGTATAAAACCGAACGCATGCGGGAACATCATGCCCTGAGGCAAGACTCCTGATAGGGCATAAGAACCGATTTCTTCGTCAAATTTGAACTTATTACGGCTCCCCATGGGAGTTTCGATGACACAGTGCACGATGTCCGCGTCCTTTGGGACTAAAGGCTTTAAGTGTTGGTGGGGTCGAAATTCTTCTTTTTTGACTTTGCCATGGCGCCCGCTTCTGTCGAGAATTATTAGAACGAAATGCAGCCATGCTTCAGATGGGCTGAGTTTTAAAAGTTTGCCCTTTGGGTTGGCATCGGCCCGTATCCGCGTGGTGGCGAAATCTTCGAAAGAATTAAAAAAAGCCTCGAGCTGGCTAGATGCCCATTGAGGGCATTCGCTGGAACCCTTGCCTAATTTGTTGGATTTGCTGAACGTAGCGATCTGCGGATCTGTAGACTGTCATCGACCATTAAAATCTTGCTCGGCATTGCACTTTGATGTCAGATATTACTCCCCGTTTCAAGGAATGGAGGGTCTGCGTTCATATGCCACAGCGGAGACCGCAAATCGGCGCGTTGAGAGCGGTAGCGTACAAAGAAAATAGAATATCCGTGCCTTGTCAGTTGCCTTCTCCGGCGATTGCGCAGAGGGTCGTATGTGGTGTTGCGGGCAGTCGTTCTCTGAAGTATGCGGGGATTACTACGTAACGACTCAAGCCTAAAAAAGACCGTGCAGAGCATAAACGAGCAGCGGAACGATTTTCACGATACGCCTACGTAGCGGTAGATAATACCTCGCATCTCCCAGAGGTTTGTGTTATAGATCGCCGTCGAAAGTCCATGCGCAGTTGATGAGCCCCCTTCTATACTGCGCTTTGGGGCTGGGAACCGTCGTTTGGGGGGGGCGGTTCCTAGTTTGCGGCATGTTCGAGGACTTATGCAGCTTTCTTCGCCTTCCTAACTTCAGCCCACCTCGCCCGCTGCGCAGAAGCGATTTTCTTGCGACTGGCTGCGCTCATCGTCCGTTTGCGCTTCGTTACTTTAATCTCACCCCTGAGCTTAGCCCATCGTGCTTTTTGAGCGACAGCGATCCTTTTCTTACCCGCAGCGCTGACCTGCCTTTTCCCAATGCTTCCGTTGTAGCTGCCAGCGAACGCTGTGAGTGCTGCGTTCAAACCTGATAATTGTTGAGCGATTCGATCCCGTTCCTTCTTTAACAGATCCACGAAAGACACATTTGCCATTGTTTTGAGTCCCCTTCGAAGTCTGGAATTGTATCAGGAAGCGTTGGAAGGTAAAGCCCATCGGTAGAGCTCACGCCATGGAGATGCGCCAGTCTTTCTGAACTCTGCTATGACTATCACGTCATTCACTCACCTATAATACTGTCGCCAAATGCGCGACGGCAGTTCGTCACGACCCGGCTTTGAGAAGCGCAGAGCATCTGTTGCGGAGCAGTCAACTGTACGTGATTACTTTTCATCAGGTAAGGTGTTTAAGTGACATGCGAGACGGCTTCTCTCGCGTATCATTTCCTTGCTTATTAGGAAGACGCTCCAAGTTTGTCGCGGATGTTCAATATCGTGTAGGCGATTGCACGCAGTGGTTCGCAGTGCAACTGGTCAGGCCCTTCGAATACGGTGGGCCTTACTACGGGGCGTCCACAGGATAATCAGAATCTTCTTCTTCGCTGATGCCCTCGTCTTCGTTGACTTGCCTTTACGCCCCGCCTAACATTGGCCCAGTATCATGATCGGGCAAACCATCTCGCATTACCACATTATCGAAGAATTAGGAGTTGGCGGGATGGGGGTCGTATACAAGGCTGAGGACCTAGAGTTGCGCCGGTTGGTGGCGCTCAAATTTCTGCCTGAGCTGATCGCCCAGAACCCCGTTGTCTTGGAGCGGTTCCGTTGGGAAGCGCGTGCGGCTTCCGCCCTGAATCATCCCAATATCTGCGTAATCTACGAGGTCGGCGAGGCGCAGCGTCGGCGATTCATCGCGATGGAGTATCTCGATGGGACGATTCTGCGCCAGTGCATCGCCAAAGGCCCAATGTCCTTGCCCCGTTTGTTAGACCTGGGCATCGAGATTGCCGATGCGCTTGACGTTGCCCACACCCATGGCATCATTCATCGCGATATTAAGCCGGCAAATATTTTCGTCACCGAGCGTGGCCATGCCAAAATTCTGGATTTCGGTTTGGCGAAACTCACCGCGCGTGACGAAGCCAGTATCAGTGGCAATACCTTCGGCGGTCTGACACAGTCGCGGCTCGACCGTAATCGTCCAGGCTCCGCTCTGGGAACCATACCTTATATGTCGCCGGAGCAGGCGCTGGGCCACCCATTGGACTACCGCACGGATTTGTTCTCTTTCGGGATTGTGCTGTATGAGATGGCGGTCGGAGTACTACCTTTTCAGGGACAAACAACGGCCGCGTTTTTCGACTCCTTGATTCATCGTGTACCAGAGTGGCCATTACGAGGTGACCCCGCAACTCCCAGCGAGTTTGAGCGCATCGTTTTTAAGGCTCTCGAAAAAGATCCAGCACACCGTTATGCAAGCGCAGCAGATATGCGGAACGATCTGCAGTACCTCCGCCGGGTAATAGAATCAGAACAAATCTTGGTCGCCGAATCGACCGGGAGTTCAGCGGTGGGTTCGAAGGAGCGCAAGGTTTCAGCCCCTAGGTTGGTAGGGGTACATAGCCAATCTTCATGGCCGGCAATAAGGAAAGTTGCAATTTCGGGAGTGCTAGTGATTGCTGGGGTCGTTGCGATTCTAGCCATGGCTAGATCTGTTCGATCGCCGATATCGCCTCCCAGGCTGATCGCCTCGGTTCAAATTACGAATGATGGTTTGCCAAAACGGTCCCTAGTCACGGATGGTTCTCGCCTTTATTTTTCAGAATATGTGGGTGGCCATTCGGTGCTCATGCAAGTCTCAACCACTGGGGGAGACACAGCCCCACTTCCTAATCCTCTACCAAGCGCAGACATTTACGACATCCTGCCAAGCCGCTCTGAACTTCTTGTACGAACTGGGGAAAAAGCCGCAGAAACGGAGTCTGCAATTTGGGTTATGCCGGTTCCCGGAGGATCTCCCCGGCGAGTGGGCAACATATTGGCACATGCCGCTACTTGGGCGCCAGATGGTCGCCATATTTTTTACAGCAACGGTTCTACTCTGTACTCAAGCAATGTCGAAGGAACTGAGTCTCGCAAGCTGGTGACGGTCGCAGGCGTTCCCTTTGGGCTTCGGGTTTCCCCAGATGGTACTATTTTGCGATTTAGTGTTGAAGACCCGGGTCAACACACTTCCTCTCTCTGGGAAGTTGCATCGGATGGACGTGGGCTTCGTCCCTTACTGCCGGAATGGAACAAACCCCCAATGGAATCCGCTCCGACCTGGACGTTGGATGGGAGGTATTTCGTCTTTCAATCCGGTCACGGTATCAGTCAGGACATCTGGACGATTCGTGAACACAAGTCAGTTTTGAGCAAGGTCAATACAACACCCATTCAGCTGACCGCAGGGCCGCTGGCTTTTGGAACCCCCACTAGCGGAGATCATAAGAGTCTATATGTTATAGGTGAGCAACGTCGATTTGACCTGGTCCGATATGCTGGAGAATCGCAACAATTCTCAACTTATCTTCCGGGAGTTTCCGCGGGAGAGGCAGAGATCTCTCGCGATGGAGAGTGGATTACTTACGTTGCTCATCCGGAACATACGCTCTGGCGTAGCAAGCTGGATGGAAGCATGCGCATTCAACTCACTTTCGCGCCTCTTGAAACACACTTACCGCGTTGGTCCCCCGATGGAACAAGAATTGCGTTCATGGGTTTGCAACCGGGAAAACCGTGGAAGATTTTTATAATCTCTGCCGAAGGAGGCATACCACAGGAATTAACGGCAGAAGGCCATAACCAGGGTGATCCAACCTGGATGCCCAAGGGAAATTCCGTCGTCTTCGGAGCCATGCCCTGGTTGGATTATGGGGTTTCACGGGGACCAAATATAAAAGTCTTCGACTTGCAGACTTCCACCGTATCCAATATTACTGGTTCAGAGGGACTGTTCAGCCCTCGGTGCTCGCGGGACGGTCGTTATATCGCGGCATTTTCGGCGGATTCGAAGAAACTCATGCTCTACGATTTTAAAACCAATAAATGGTCCCAATTGGCCGAGGGCTTATTTGCCTTCGAGAACTGGTCAGCGGACGGCAGGTATTTGTATGCCGAAAATTACATGGACAAGGGAGATGATTTCGTTCGAGTGAGTCTCGCAGATCGGAAAATAGAAAATCTTTTCAGTCTCAAGCCAGTACCTCGGGGTTTCGATCCGTGGGAATCATGGGTAGGGCTGGCTCCAGATGACAGACCTCTCTTGATGCGGGATAGAAGTACGCAGGAAATATATCGCCTTGATGCGGAGTTCCCGTAGACAACACATCGTTGCTTTCAGGTAATTCCCCACTGGTCTGCGCGCGAGCAGAGTCGAAATCCTGCCAAGACACCTGCTGAAGGGCGAGTGAAAGAGATAGCTCCGGGTTTGTGTGGCAGTCTCTGAGAATCGAACCGTACCAAAAGGGCGTCTTGGTCTGATCTAACATGTTAAAAGTTGTGCACTCGGGAGGGACCTGCACGCTGAATCAAAAAGGTAGGATGTACCCTTCACTTTCCAGCCGGAGCGTTCCTCATCTTCGAGAGTCGAACGCCTGGCTCAGGCCAAGGTGCCCATCTTTTTCCCGGGGGACGTGTACCAACACCAGCCGCGTAGACAACTGACTCGGAGATTCCGTCCAAGCCGAGGGCTTTTTCCACTTTGGAGTCGGCGAGCGCCATGGTGCAAAACGGAGCCAGGCCCAGCCAGGTCGCTGCAAGACAAAACGTCTGGCACATGTGTCCCGCGTCGAGAATTATCGTGCGATAGGCGG
This sequence comes from Terriglobia bacterium, assembly GCA_963733545.1. Classification (GTDB taxonomy): domain Bacteria; phylum Acidobacteriota; class Terriglobia; order Terriglobales; family Acidobacteriaceae; genus JAIQFF01. Next base: position 16,422 of record CAVTDQ010000005.1, on the reverse strand, counting down.
CCGAATCGGGATACTTCCACTGGTTGCGTTTGAAGACGGCAGACATGAAAAGCAGCGCGCCAGCTAAGCCATACCAGGACTGGCCGGCCAAAAAACTCCCGAACTCTCGCGGCCGGCAGCCTTTTCTTATCAGCTCGAGCCTATGTTTGTCGGGGGAGTAGTGATATAAGCCGTTGGGTAGACCGCGCACTCGAAGGGCGGCCACATACCCCTCTAACGGATGCCGCGCCCCGGCCGAAGGAGATGTCTTCAGCGCGACGCGACCGATCGAGCCCGGCAGGTTCACCCAATATTGCACGCCACAAGTGAGCCACAGCAATGTGCTCAAGTCTTCGAGATCGAGAGCCCGTGCGGAGAACTCGCGCCAAGTGCGCCGTGAGAGCAGGACCTGTGGAAACTCGCCCTTTATATTTGGATTGGGTAGTTGCACGCGCGGCGCGCGTCGATATTGCTTCACTTCAGGCGGCGAAGGTTCACGTTGCGCGTGAGCTAGAAGCGCACGCCGGGACTCGCCGAGATCGGAGACGTAGGGCAAATCCTTGGTAGAGAAGTGAAGCAGGGCTCCAGCCGGAAGCCATGGCGCCCACGATTCCTGGAACTTCGCGTCAGCGCGCGCGGCGGCCGAGCCTTCCTGGAGCAAGAAGCCTTGCCGGGCTGAGTTGTCGCAACGTAGACCGCACACTCGAAGGCGTGAACTCAAACAGGCGCGAGCAGGCCTGGGCAGGGCTCTGCCACTTGCTGAACAGGTGGAGAAGGGATGTCACGATGGGATCGGACGAGATCAGGTCGCCGCTGCAATAGTTCTCAAAGATCAGCTGGCCTTCGCGCCAGTAGGACACCAGACTTGTTGCGCGGCGCAGCCGTCTCATAGGTGGCACCATCGCGTCCTCACGAATCGAGTATCCAACCCTTCACAGGATGCGAAAGTTGCCTTTGACAAGTTTAGTGCTCAACTCCTGAATGTCAGCGACAAGCTTCTTCGCTTCTTTTTTGATCACTCCTAGTTTTTTTTGCAACTTAGCGCGCTTTTTGTCTTTTTTCCGTCGAGCAGCCATGGACCAGCCTCCCCCTCTAAGATCAAGGCGGTAATCTCGAGCGTTGTGGACGATAAGCGCATAAACCCTTGATGTCAAATAGATTCAATACCCTACTATGGGAAGCCCACTTGACGGATCAACTCCTGAAAGCGAGGGTCAGGGCGGACCGGATCGAATACTTGCTCGATCTTCATACCGAGCAGGTCGTCATTGCGTTCCTCATAGCTCTTCTTGAGCCAGGAGATGGCCTGTTCTTTGTCGGCCAAAACCGCATAAACCATTGCAATATTGTAGTTTGGTAGATGGGGATGGGAGGGGTCTTTTAGCTGGCTCAGGATCTTGCGCGCCTGGGCGCGGTCCCCTGACAGGGCGTAGGCCATGCCCAGCTGGGCCATAAAATAGGGACTCCCCGGAAGCAGTTCTAACGCCTTCTTCAGTTGTGGAATGCCTTCCTGGAAGTGGCCTTCATTTACGGACGAGATGCCGAGGCAACCATAAGCTAGCCCGAAGTTAGGATCCATTTCGAGGGTCTTCCGGCATTGGTTAGCGGCGTCTTCGTAGCGGCGCGCCTCGTTGAACCGGTTCCCGAGGCTTGCACTGACTATCAGCGATAACGGGTCCAACTCCGCCGCTTTCGTTGCCTCCTTCACGGTTTCATCGAACCGACCGGTGGTAGCCAGGTAGATCGAATACCACTGGTGAGCGGTCGCGTAGTTCGGATTCAATTCAATCGCGCGTTTGAATTCGCGCTCCGCCGCTTGCCAGTTCCACTCGTTATGATAAATGCTGCCCAGCGACGTATGCGCTTCTGCCAGGCTATCGTCGATTTGCAATGCTTTCTGGGCGGCTGCCTTGGCTTTCTGATTGACGTCCTTTTGCACCGTGGCCCAATCCGAACCGAGAACAACATAGACATCGGCCAGTCCCGCGTAAGCCAGGGCGTAGTTCGGCTCCTTGGCGATAGCTTCGTTGAAATAGTCGACGCTCTTTTCGAGAGAGGAGCGATCTCGTTTGTTCCAGTAATACCGGCCTTTGAGATAGGCTTCGTAGGCTTCGGGATTGACCAGCCGTGAACTCTGGAGAGGTCCATCCTTCTTTTGACTCAACTTGCCCTCGACTTTCCGGGTGATGGCGTCAGCCACTTCATCCTGCAGGCCCAGAATGTCCTGGAGGTCACGCTCGTAACTGTCCGCCCACAGGTGCTGGTCGGTGGTCGCCCGGATCAGTTGCGCCGTGATTCTGACCCGGCTCCCTGACCGTTGTACCGAACCTTCCACCACCGCATCCACGTGCAATTCGCGCGCAATCTCCGGCAGCGATTTATCGTTTCCCTTGTAGTGCATCACCGACGTCCGCGAAATCACGCGGAGGTTTGTAGTGCGGGCCAGATCGGTAATCAGGGCCTCGGTCATGCCATCGGCGAAATAGTCCTGCTCGGGGTCGTGCGAGAGATTGGTTAAAGGCAGTACTGCCAGTGAGCCGATCTGCGGCTGCAGGTCACGTCCCAGCAACAGATCACGCCAGCCGCCGGTGTTGAGCGCGACCAGCAAAGCAACCACAATCATCAGCATAATTATGCCCTCTATGGCCGTCTTAGCCAGCCTTCGCCGTGGCCTTAGGTCCGCGGCCGTAATTGCATTGGCTGAGCTTGGAATATTCAGGCGCCGCAGATCCACAGCCAGTTCCTTCGCTGACTGGTAGCGGTTCTCTGCCTCTTTCTCGAGGCATTTCATGATGACGAATTCCAGTCCTGGTGACAGTTCGAACGCGAGCCGCCCTGGGGGAGCCGGCGGCTTGTGCAGAATGGCATCTGTGGTAGCCGTGCTGGTCTTTTCATGAAAAGCAGTATGCTGGGTCGCCATCTCGTAGAGCACGGTCCCCGCGCCCCAGATATCGGAGCGCGCATCCACTCTATCTCCCCGTAATTGCTCCGGCGACATGTAGGGCAGCGTTCCGACTCCGGCCGGGCCTCGACTCTCCGTCTCTGCATCCGACGTAGGAGATTCAGCGAGTTTCGCCAGCCCGAAGTCGAGGATCTTCAGTCGTCCGTCGGGGGTTAGACGCAGGTTGTTCGGCTTCAGATCGCGGTGGATGACGTGTTGGTCGTGCGCCGCGGCCAGTCCCTCAACCAGTTGGAACCCCAGATGCGTTACCTCTTTCTCGGTCAGAGCATGATCTGCGATTCTCTCGTTCAGCGTCACCCCGGGCACGTACTCCATCACGATAAAGTCGATTCCCTGCTGTGTGTCAAAATCGTGGATGGTGGCAATGTTGGGATGGTTCAGCTTCGATAACGCCAGGGCTTCCTTGCGAAAATACTTGCGCGCGGAGTCGTCGGAGAAGGTATGGGGGGGTAATACTTTGATAGCTACGTCGCGGTCTAGGTGCTCGTCGTGCGCGCGATATACTTCGCCCATGCCACCGGCGCCAACCTTCTCGACAATCCGGTAGTGGCCGAGTCCGAAACCGACGAGTGAATCTTGGCCGAACGCTCGGTTGGCCATGGGAAAAAGCTCGTTCCCTTCAACTCACGCGATCATTGTAGGCTTTGAGCCTTCAGTAATCGACCAGAAACTGGGCGAGCCGCAACATATCGAAACTTGCTGACGGCGATATTCCAGACCCACGGGTTTGTTCGCTTTGATGCTTCGCAGATCGAGGCATCAAGTGTGGGCGGCGCATCAGGTACATTTTCTTTAAACGTTAAATGGATTGCAAAGCGCTTCTCGATGGGCGCGAGGCTAATATCGGACTGGCTGCTGGTAAAGGCCGGGGCCGGGAGTGTCTCTGCCATTCTTCCATCGTTACAGTGTCTGAGTTGACGATTAACCTTCATAAAAGTCTGTCAACTATGGACCCTCTGCACAACAGCGTGGCAGTTTCACTTTGGCGTGACGACGATTCCGACGATCCTTTCGTTCATCGCTTCGACCAGTCCTCGCGCTTGGTCTGGTGTCACACCTGCCAGCATTTCAAACTTGACAGATAGAAGCTTCAGACTTGGCACCGTCTCATGAAATAGATTCAGTTCGATAAAAGGCTTGCCCTCATCTGGTCGAATGGAAAATCGGACACCGCTGCGTTCGCTTTTCAATGCCCTCATGAGACGCATCGTCTCAGTTCCGGGGGCGGGTTTGGGTATGAAGATGCAGCTTTTGATGTCTAACTCACGTTGCGCATCAAAAACGCTTGTTTGGTCGGAGGTTCGACCGCATTTAGTGCAAGACCAATGCCTCGTACTCGCATTCCAGCTGATTTCGTGTTTCATGTTTCACCATAATTATGCCCCACTGAGATGCCGGTTGTCGCAAACCCGTCGTCGATCTACCAGGAAGGAATGATCCCTGCGTTGGCGATTCAGAAATGCCACTTGAGAGCCAGGGCCGCGTCCGTGGGGCGACCAGGGTTCGGACAATCCGCCTGAAGCTCGGTGCACCCTAAGCCCTATATCCTTTCCCCAAAACGTTGCGGAATGCATTACGCAGCGCACCGATGGCGGACAGCCTGCTCACAATATTCAGCCAGTACAGAACAGTAGCGGCCTCAGCGATCCTTTCCGATTTCGCGTAAGCAAGACCATGAATGTCTGTCCGTTGCCGCCGGCGCGGGTCATACTTTATTTGTAGCCTCGCTTGACAGCCGATGAAGATCCGTCCACCGGACTTCACTGCGATTACGCCCATTGTGTTTCGCTGAATACAAAGCGAGATCGGCTTCCTTCATCAGCAAGTCGAAACATGGAAGATTTGTCCCTTGTGAACCAGCAATTCCGAAACTTGCGGTCACGCTGACGATCCGCCTCTCAAACTTGAACCTGTGATTCTCGAACTGCTTACGAACACGTTCGACAGCGATCTGGATGCTTTGCCGCTCGGTGTGGGTCAAAATCAACAGAAATTCTTCCCCTCCGATACGGCCACAAATGTTCGAGCTTCGTGTATTCGCCTTTAAGATATCGGCAAATTTTTTGAGGACGATGTCCCCGGAGCCGTGACCGTAAACGTCGTTCACGGTTTTAAAATTATCGAGATCGGCCATCACGATCCAAAAGGGAAAGCGATGCCTCCTGGCTCCGTCCAATTCCCGAGCGGCCCACTCTTGAATAGCACGCCGATTAGGCAGACCGGTCAACGCATCGGTAAGTGCCAGTTGCTCTAGTTGACGGTTCTTAGCCTCAATCTGGCGGTGAAGATCGATGACACGGAGCCCAGCGCCCACACGTGCTATGAGCTCCTCAGCGTGAAACGGCTTCGTCAGGTAGTCGTCGGCGCCGGCAGTCAACCCGCTCACAATGTTGTCTTTGTCTCTCCTGCTGGTAAGGATGATGATGTAGGTATACGATTTACGGCAGCCGCCGCGAATATGCTCAACAAGTTGAATACCAGTTATGTCCGGCATCTCCCAGTCGGTAATCACGAGGTTAGGCCGGCGCCGTGCAAAAAGATCTAAAGCCTGCCGACCGTTTTGTGCGAACAAAAGTGGGTATTTGTCTGAAAGAGCGTGTTCAACGAGCTTACGATAGACGGGTGAGTCGTCTGCAATCAAGATCGTAGATTCCTGTGCAGGACTACTCATTGTATACTTTGACTCTCTCCCCGACTCCATCCGACAGTTTTTCTGTCCAACTGGAACGCCACAAACTCTAAGATGAAGAAGCACCAGCGGAGCTGTGTTTGACTGAAGCAGCATTCGAGGAATGCATTAGCGCCGCGGACGCTGTTAAAGTTGTTTAGCTTTTAAGCCGCCAGATAGAAATGTCATGAATGCCTTCTGATCTTGTTTTATCTTCTCTTTATCAGATAGATCGACTCCCCAGAAACTGCCTTGCTGTTCTAAGCATTCGACGCCAACCCTCAATTCAGTGGGGGTGAGTTCCTGAATCCATGCGATGCGGAATTTTGCTTTTTTGGAGCCACGTTGCAATTCGACAACGGTTTCCGGTTGCAATTGCATTCGGACTCCGCCGAGGGCAGCTCCTGTCTCCGTGATATCAACTGTATGCGCCAGGCCCGTTGAGTCATCGACCGAAATCTTGACCGGCAGAACCATCTTTCTTCGACGTAACTGGCGTTTGTCAAGCATAAGTAAGGTGATTATCCTCCCGGCAACTGGTCACAGAAAAGTTACTTGGGTCACCACGCATTATAGCAATGCGACTCCGGCGGGGTACCCTTGAGTGTGTCCAGAATGCCGTCTCGAATGCGGGGATCAGGATTTCCGGCCGAAATCAGGAGCTTCCACCGCCCGTTCGTCGACAAGATCCTTGAGAATGAGAGTTAGGAACACGAGTGACGACGAGGACGGCTACGATAAGTCACCGCGCATGTTCGACCGGCCTACTGGGTGGGTGTGATGCAACTCTACTCAATCGGCGCCCTTTCGTTTCGGCGACGAATCTCTGCTCGGCTTGCTGCCAAAGGTTTAGGTGGTGGGTGGATATAGCTTTCGAGTTATCTTCGCAAATAGAGGTGTTGCGCCGTAGGTGTTGATCGAAGCGCCTGAGGGTACCCCACGTCGGTAATCTTCAATCCGTCCGCCCGTTGTCATATGATCTGTCGCATGGAGAAAAATCCCAAAGCTCAGTTATCCGCCTTGCAGCGACAACTTCTTGCTCGCTTAGACGATGTTAAGCACATCATTAAGGAACATAGCCTTTATGGTGGACAACTGTTACCCAGTGCGCAGCAGACAGCGCTCTCGAATCTGGACCTCGCTCTGGTGAACATTATCAGAGCTTTTGCCGAAGAACGTTCGGGTCTAAATCAGTCCCGACATTTGAAGGTTAGGGCTGCGGGTGCTTCTTAAAGTCTATTTTGGTCTCAAAAGTTTGTAGCCGGCCGATTATCGCTCTTTTCCCTCGTGGAACGGTGCTGCCATAAATGTCAATGTATCGTCCTTCGCTTCAAGGTCACTTGTAGATCCGATCTATCGTTTTGAAGACAGTACGCAGCCGTACTCTTCGTCGGCGATGATCGTCCCGCTTAATCCTGACTGGTCTCCAACATTCTCGGGCACCGCTTTTCCTGGGCAAGGAGTTAATCCGCTCATTGTCGGAGGGCTATAACATGCGATTTCTGATGATAATCTATTCGCCTGCGGAATCGCTTGGGAGCAATTCGAGCTCTGTGTGCGAAATTCACACAGATGTCCTCACTGGATCTGCCGAGACTTTCTTGTTGGCCGAAATCGTTTCCGCAGAAAGCAGCATACCGCCGACTACCGCGCAAGCGATACCCAGGCCGTGAATTGGTGTTATGCGCTCATGAAGCAGGATGGGAGCGAGCGAAACGACAAATACGGGATAAAGGGCTGTTAGAGGTTCTACAACAGAGGCTTTTCCACCCGCCCGCATTGCAGCCATTAGGCACAAGAATCCTAGGGCATTGAAAACTCCGTTAAGCAGAGCCCAACCGATGCTCCTCGTGGAATACTCAAAGATGAAACGCCCAGGAAGTAACCACGGCTGGAGAAGCATGAATCCGCCAGCTGCCCACATCAGGGCGGCAGACGCGGAAATGTGATTCATGGCCAATTTTTGAAACAGCCCAAGCGCACCCCATGCCATCAGCACCAAGGCGGACAGCCATAACCACGTCGGAAGCATGAGGTCCTTTATACAGAGAGCAGCAGAATCGCAGCCACGGCAAAAAATACTCCCAGCAGTTGCAGTCTATTGATTTCCTCCCGCAGGAATGTTACTGCGAGAAGTACGGTAGCAACCGGATATAGCGAAGTCGTTGCCGTAACGACGGAAGCGTTGTCGCCGACGCGATATGCGCCGTATAGCGCGATGCCGCCTAGCCCCAGTAGCACACCGCTTATGAGGGCGTAAGAGTTGCCGCGCAGACTTTGCCTCAATTGAGGCTTCTGTACTGCCACCATCACCAAACCGACCAGCAGAAAGCCAAAAGCAGAGACAAACTGCATTGTGGTCGGGGGAATCTCTTTGGAACCGAGCCGAGCAGTAAATGCCCACGCGGTCCAGCACATTGATGCGGCGATTGAATACCAAAACCAGCTTCTTTTGAGCGTGTTCGCTGCAGCGCCAATGATTACAGCCAGGCTTTTAGGAACAAGGGTTGCGGTCAGATCTGCGCTTATAATCTCAGGCTGTTGTTGACTTGGACCTGGATTGAAGGGACGCCCCGTTGACTCGTTAACTTGGTCTTGTTCGGAGACGGGATAAAGTGCGGGGGCGGCAGCGGCCGCAGCGCCGCCCGTCAGCGGCCGACTGTAACCGGACGGGCTGGCAGACTGTCGTTGTTCTCCCGATGAGTGTGCGCCATCAACCATGATGATTCTGGGGTGCTATACATTTCGCTGCTACTAACAATCCGCACTAAATCGTAGCGTAGTGATCTGGGAGCAGAAAGTGACGAAGGTCATGCCTAAAGCCAATTCCTTTAGACACGAGACGAGAAGTTCATTGCCGAGTGCCAATGCCTAGGCAAAAGTACTCCTGGCCCGAAGGGATCGCCTGTCGGTATGGCCCAGTAACGAATAATCTTTGACCCACCGCTTAAGCGCTTCTTCCTCCGCGGAGGGCTGAAATCGTAATCCCACCAGACGGCCCGAATACCACCGCGGAGATGCTGTCAGGGAGAATGAGCCGGCGTGCGGCAGGACGAAATGAAGCCCCATCTCTTCGGGGAGGTCGGCATTCCGGAGGAGGCGTACAGCCATGCCTCCGGAACCGACGTTCTTGGTGATGCCAGTCAATGTCCGTCGCTCGGCATCAATCCTTACTAAAGTTGCAATCGGTACGCGGCCGCATGCCCCCACACCGCGGGAGAGCAGCGACTGAGTTGCCTCGACAGCCGCTCGAACACTGGCATCACTGGCGGTTTGCAATAAGGCGTTGATCCCCAATTCAACGAAGCGCGTGGCTTCTTTTGCGCCACCGATTCCGTAGACCACCGTCCGGCGGGGCAAAAACCAGGCGGATCTCTTCAGTGCGGCGACAGCGGTTTCGTCGAGAGGCAGCACGCATGCGTTGATATGGCGATGGTCATCGCTTTGGCCAGTTCGCAAGTGCACAGCGAGAATGCTGGCATTGAGCCTTTCGAAAGAGTCCACAAAGCCGAGCAGCAGCTTGGGATCGACTTTGAAGCCTGCCAAAGTGAACTGGCGATTTTTGGGCACTCTTGCAGAAGTTTCCGTCATGAGTTGAAGGAATTCTCCATCAAATATTTTTAAGCTCGCCCATGCGAAAGCTCCCCTAACGCTCTCTAGCCAAAATACTCCCGCCGAAGCTTTACACAGCTCTAAAGGTTGCCGAGGGATACACCTACGTAACCTAACCGACGGCTCTTTCGATTCCTAGTGGGCTTATTGGCGAGCGTTACTTGACCGGTCTGCCGATTACTTCAGTTACTTGCCGCAGGCACTTCGGTTCGCCTACCGTCGATTCCAGAAACGGGAACTGGGGCTGGACTTCTATGACTCGCGTGGTGAGTAGACGGATCGCGCTTCTAACACTCTTTTTTCTTTTCTCGATTACTGCCTGGGCGCAAAACACAGCCGAGCTACAGGGCAGAGTTGTCGATCCTGCCGGACATCCTGCGGTAAGCGCGTTTGTGATCATCAGTAGCCACGATACCTCATTACTGCGGGCAGCTACGACCGACGACTTCGGCAACTTCGAGTTCACTTCACTGCCGGTCGGCACCTATAGCCTGGAAGTAAAAGCTGACGGTTTTCCCAATTTCCAGATTAGTGAGCTGCGTGCAAGCATCGGACAAGTGATTCGGAGTGAAATCGTCCTCGGCAGCAATGACGTCCACTCTTCGCAGCTTCATGCCACGGGCACATCCGTGGTCGAGACATCGAATACGCAACTTGGCGTGGTGATGGGCGATCTGGAAGTATCCAATCTTCCACTCAAGTCCCGCGACACCTTCGAGTTGCTTCAGTTGCAGCCGGGCGTGCAAAGTACGTTGGGCGCGGATCTCTTCTTTGGCGGCGATCAGCCGGGTGTGGTTTCGGTCGATGGCGGGCGGGCACGCTCGAACAACTACAACGTCAACGGCGGACATTCAGGGGATCAATTTATCAATGCCCCTTCCATCCAGCCTTCTCCCGATTCAATCAGCGAGTTCCGCGTTATTTCGCACAATTACGATGCCGAGCTTGGGCGAAATTCCGGATCGGTGATCAACGTGATCACAAAATCCGGCAGCAACGCGCTTCATGGAAGCCTCTACGAATATTTTCGTAACAAGGTGCTGAACGCCAGGGGATATTTTGATCCAGAGACTCCCGATTTCAAGCAAAACGAGTTCGGCGGAGTCCTCGGCGGGGCCATACGGCGGGATAAGACTTTCTTTTTCTCTTCCTATGAAGGTCGCAGAGTGCGCCAGGGAATCACGTCCGATGCTGTGCCTGTGCCCACGCAACTGGAGCGCGGAGGCGACTTTTCAGCAGGGCCGGCTTTCTCGGGCGTACTGAGCGACGACGCGGTCGCAACCAAACTTGGCAATCGTCCGGGATGCAGCTCGGCGGTCGCAGCGAATGGCGGGGCCGCCATCGCAACCGGTACTCCGTATGCCAGCATCTTCCCCAGGAACGTTATTCCAGCACCGTGCTTTGACTCTACGTCAGCAGACTTGATGAACGAATTTGTTCCGCTTCCAAACGTCGGTGCTCAGACGTTTCTTTCAGTGCCCCAGGCCAAAGTTCGCCAGGATCAGATCACGCTGCGTTTGGACCACAACCTTACCAGCCAGCAGCAGCTCAGCCTTTACTACTACGGAGCGGATGGGCTTGACGGTGAGCCGTTCTCACGATTCCAGGCGGTGGGTTCGAATCTTCCTGAATTCGGCAACCTGACCCGAGACCGGTTCCAGCAACTCAATCTATCGCACAACTGGATGGTCAACGGTAAGACGACCAATGAAGCCCGCTTTGTGTTTTACCGTGGCGCGCAGGGCCAGTTCCTGTCTCCCGAGCACACCAACCTGGTGCAAAATTCGTGCGCCACCCTATCAGCGGATCAGTGTTTCTCCGATCCTTCCAACCCGCGCCTGGGTATTACTCCCGGATATGGAGCCAGTCACGAAGGCGTGCCGTTTGTCTCTCTCGCGGGTGGATTCGCACTGGGCAACAATGCCAACGGGAGTTTCGCCCAGACCGGCAACGTTTATCACGGGTTCGACAGCCTCAGCAAAATCATCGGCAGACATTCACTGAAATTTGGCGCGGACGTCCGCAACCAGCGTTTTCACCAGACCTACTTCTACAACATCAACGGGAACTTTGAATTCTCAGGAGGCGGTCCAAACGATGTGGGCTTCGCTGACCTGGTCCCTAACTATCTTCTCGGTCTTCCGGACACCTACTCGCAAGGTTCTGCGAACGCTGTGGATGTTCGCACCACCCAGCTTGGGATATTCGCGCAAGACGCGTGGAAGCTGAAGCCCAACCTCACGCTCTATTACGGGCTTCGCTGGGAGCTGAACACGCCGCAGGAGGATGCGGGCAAGCGAATTCAGGCGTTTCGTCCCGGCCAGGCCACTAGCATCTACCATTGTGAGCTGAGTGCCTCGGACCCATTGACAGCAACTTTTGCTTCGAACGACTGCTCACCAACCGGACCTGCCGCATCAGTTTTCCCACTCGGATTGGTGCTGCCGGGGGACAAAGGTGTGCCCGCGGGACTAACCAATAACTATCTCAAGTCCCTTGCGCCGAGATTCGGCCTGGCTTGGTCGCCTGACTTGGACAGGCGGCTGGGTAGCAAAGCTCTCGGGCGGCCCGGGGAAGTCGAGTGTACGAATGGGCTGGGGGATCTTCTACGACAGTAACGAAGAGTTGATGCTGGCATCTTTTGCTGCCCAGCCTCCATTTGGCGGCAGCACATTCATCAGCAATGTCTTCTTCAATACTCCGTTTCTCGGCCAGAACGGGACCGTGACCCCGAATCCGTTTAACGGTTATTCAAATCCAGCTCGGGGGTCGGCGGTAGATTTCGCGCTCTTCCGACCCATTCTTTTGTTTGGAAACTTTCCCGACACGCTGCGCAGCCAATACGCGGAGCAATATCACGTCACAGTTCAGCGCCAGCTTCCGCAAGACATGATGCTGCAGCTCGGGTACGTCGGCAGCCAAGGTCACCGGTTGCTGGCCAGCCTGGACCAGAATTTCGGCAACGCCCAGACCTGCCTTGACCTGAACCAGATTCCGGGGATGTCGTGCGGGCCGTTCGGTGAAGACACCGCGTACTCGATTCCGGCCGGTGCCATTCCACCAGGGGTCACCTTGCACTTGCCGTATGGTTCGGTTCCCAGTGTTACAGGTCCGAATGCAGATCCGATCACTTTGGTCGGGCTGCGTAAGTATTCGTCTCCGCTGTGTCAGCCCACCACCGGGACGGGTTGCCCGCCCGACGGTGTGCCGGTTTTCAGCAGCCTGTTCGCTATGGAGCCGATTGCGAACTCGGCTTACAACTCGCTTCAGGCGCAACTCAATAAGCGTTTTTCTCACGGATTGCAGCTCTTGGCTTCGTACACGTGGAGCAAGTCGATCGACACCGCCTCCAGCTTTGAAAATTCCATTAATCCTATCGACTCGAGCCGGTCCCGCGCGTTGTCTTTGTTCGACGCGCGCCACAGATTCGTGCTGAGCGGTTACTGGCGGGTTCGAGACTGGAAGGTGTCGAACTGGAGCAGACACATCATCAATGGGTGGGCGGTGTCGACCATCTCTACGTTGCAGTCGGGGTTTCCAGTCCGCATTACGTCTTCCGGTGATCAGGAACTGATGGGTAGCTTCGATTTCGAGGCCCCAGGCGAGCCTAACCAGGTCGCGCCATTCCGGCGCCTGGATCCCCGGACCTCCGGCGGCTACTACTTTGATCCCACATCTTTCGTCGATGGTCCTCTCGGTCAGATCGGCAACGCGCCGCGCACCATGTGCTGCGGTCCCGGGATCATAAACTTCGATTTCGCCTTCCACAAGACTGTGGCCTTAGGCGAGCACAGCAACTTGGAATTTCGGACCGAATTCTTCAACCTGTTTAATCACACCCAATTTTTTAACCCCGACGGAGACATCACAGGAGGATCAACCTTCGGACTGGTAAACCGGGCGAGAGACCCGAGGCTGGTTCAAGTTGCGTTGCGGTTTGCTTTTTAGCGCCGGCCGTTCTGAGCCGCATGAGAATGACGAGACTAAGACACATTGTGTTGCTCGTAGCGCTCCTCGCGGGCGGAATGAGCGCGACTGCCCAGACGGAACGGAAGATTACTTACCGTGAAGAGCCGGATTATCCGGAACTTGCGATGAAACTGAATCTTCACGGTACGGTCAAACTGAAGATCTGGATTAGTCCGGACGGTACGGTGCGCCGGGTGGAATACGTGGGAGGCCACCCGGTATTGGCGGAGTCTGCACTGAAAGCAGTCAAAGGCTGGCACTACGAAGCGGCTACCAAGGAATCGAACATCATCGTGGGATTGAAGTTTTGAACTCCAGTGTCCCCGGTTCTCCCAGTTTAATGAAAATTTCGGAACTCTCGAATACGAGCCAACACAGGGGTCATTCGTCTGTGATCTACAAAATACTGATCGTAGTCATGGCCGCCTTCGCGTTTTGGCTGATGTTTCGCGTCAGAGAGGGAGAGCGTGAATTCAAGGAGTCTCAACAGGCTTTACGCCACGTAACCAGTTGGCGGCAGGAAGCCCGAGCGGGATCCAGGTTAATCAGCAAGCTGAAGTTATTTGTCTTGGCGGTGAGCGCGGGCCAAGCCAGACCACCTACTCGAAAGATGGCGCGGCGAATGGTGCAAGGGCCGAATCGGTCGAAAATGTTCCAAATTTCAATCTTCAACCTGCAGGAAACCTACCCAATAAGCCGGACACTGTCCTCAAGGTGACGGCGCCTTGCGAAAAACTGCTGCACGGCGAATCTCTTTACCCGCTGCCCGACTATGACCACCTGATCAAGCACACCAAAATTGTTAAGGGGGCAGTTGAGTCCGTCCAGGGTCTTAAATGCCAGGAATGGACGACAGTTCCAGTAATTCCTGGCCGTTTCGCCCCGGCGCAGCCCCCCGATGACGCGCAGATATGTATCGGTCTCGATGATCATCTGCCCCGACGCATTAAGTATGAGAAGGTTGAATACATATTCTCCGACTGGAACACTCCCATTCAGGCCGAAGCAAACCAAGCATTGCGAACAAGGCGTCCCTAGGACTTCTTCGAGCCTCTACGAAACAAATTTTGAGCGCAAGTGTCAAACCGCTGTTGGAGTTTCCGATTGGGCATGGCGGAAAAGGAATTGGTAACGGCAATCGGACCGCTCAAGAGAGCGATCTGACCTAAAGCCTTCTTGTGGCGAACCCTGGCGAGTTGAACGAAACAAAGTGCTACCAACGATGCCGCTCTTTATTGACTAGACTGGTAGAGGTCCGACCTGTCAGAATCTTCCTCGACTATGGCTCAAGCAGGTCGCATTCCACGAAAGAAGTGCGAATGCACAACGACGGCTCGTCAATCGTTAAATTGAGCCTGCCGCTAATAGTCGGAGAACTTCAATGAGTTTAGAAACCATTTTGATTATCGTGCTGATTGTGTTTTTGCTTGGTGGCGGCGGCTGGTACTGGCGCGGTCGCGGTTAAGGCAATATTTCGAGCAGCAAAGACCAGGGGCCAGGGAGACTGCCAACTTTCCAGGTGGTCTAGCATGATCACGCCCACCAACATTTCCTACCAACGTCTCCAGCCAATTTTGCATCTTTGAGATCGGCGAAACTATCGTCGGAGACACCTCATGAGACTCAGAAGACGAGAACCCCTCCTTAGCATCTTGCTTGATACTGGTCTTCATCTGCTTGACGCATTCCGTGAACGCCTTCCAGACAATATGGACGACGTAAAGGATAAGGTCCGGGACACGTATGGAACCGCGTCTGATCGCGTTGGTCGAGCAACCAGCGCTCTTCGCGGGGAAGAAGACTCGCACGTATGGGGGACGGTCGGTGCGCTGCTCGTCGGAGTGGGCATCGGCGTAGGGATCGGCATTCTGATCGCTCCTGCCAGTGGAGATGAAACCCGGGCTGACCTCACCGACAAGGTTTCGGAGTTCGGCGACAAAGTCCGTGAGCGCACTGGGAAAAAGACGCAGGACGCAACTGGAACCGAAGGCGAGTAGGGGAGACTCGTGGTACACCGGGATGGGATCGGGGATGTCCACGCTGGCGAAGAGATTTCCGTGTGATTTGGAAACCCTGCGTCCAGAACGCCCCGAGGCAAACTCTTCTGATTGGGAGATAGCTCCGGATGTTCTTCTGCGGGAAGAGCCGGACGAAGAAGAAGAGGACGACGGCGACGACAAAAAAGATGACGATGTGGACGACGAGGGAGACGGCGGCTATTCGGAGTGAAGCGTACTTCTCAAACAGAGGTTACCCATCTTGCTATCGGATTGGGGAGTGTATCCGCCGCGAAAGAAGCAGGAGAAATATTCTGAATTAGTCCTGAGGAGGTTTCTCAAGGTCAACCTTGGCTTTCCTGGCTAGAGAATCAAGGGTTGCCAAAGCATCACGCATTGCGATCTCTTCGCTAGGCTTTTTGAAGAGACTGCTTTCGCTTCGGTTGCGGATTGCTGTCCTTGCCGCTTGAATTCTATCCACCAGGCGTATACCGTCCGGCTCTAAAAGTGCGGCCTCGAAAAGTTCTCGCCAAGCACGTTCATCAGAAATGACCATGCTCCCTTATAAAGGTGAGGACTCAATCAATGCAAATTGTTTTAAGCATGCTTTTAACGTCTGACGGGTAGCGCTGTCTTTCAGTTCTTCCTGATACAATCCCTCCCAAGGGACTCAAAACGATGACGAAGGTGTCTTTACTGGAGCAGTTGAAAACGGAACGAGATCGCGTGCTTAAACAGTTGTCAGGTGTGAATGCAGCACTCACGGCATTTGCTGGTGTACAGCGGGAATAACGGGAAGAGGCAGATTAGCGCGGCAGGTAAAAAAAGGATTGCTGCCGCTCAAAGAGCGCGATGGGCAAAGATAAAGGACAACGCTAAAGTCGCAACACCAAAGCGGATGATTCCAGTGTCAATTCGGAAGAAAGCGCAGCAGCACAACGTGCGAGATGGGCGAAAATAGGAAGTCGAAGGTCTAGTTGATGAGGGTGTGAACAATCTGTGACGGACGAGCGCTGGGCTAGTCGTAGATTCGAACCGAGCAGGACACGCGAACTGGTGTGGCTTGAGAATAGCTCATTTGCGGCATGGGGATGCGGGGCTTGCGCCTGGATTGTGCCTAACCCTCAATTCTCGTCTTCTGATAAGCCGCCAAGCGAAATCAAGGAAGCCTTTAACACGCACGATTGCGAGAAATATCCACACTAATAACTAACTTCTCCAACTTTCGGGAATGA
>CAVTDQ010000004.1:0-80884 GCA_963733545.1 Terriglobia bacterium | reverse complement strand
TCCGAGCGAGACGTCGGGCGAGTTCCGACTGCCCAGTGTCTTGATCATTCGCGAGGATAGGTTCTGCAACGGCCAAGTCTCTGCTCCTCAATGAAGGGACTGCAAATAAGCGACCACGGCCTGAAGATCATCTGGGGCCAGGGGATTCGGCGACATTGAGTCCCGGCTTGATGCGCTGGGGATCTACTACCCACCCTGCCAGCGCGCCCGCCGTGTTCGGCAACGTCTCGGCGGCGATCATGTTGCGGCTGGCCACATGGGTGAGGTCGGGACCCACCCGCGACCAGCATCCGTGCCCCGAATCGTGTGGCACATTAAACAGGCATGAGTGAGAAAAACTTCGCGCCCGCGGATGGCTTCGGAGGTCGACGGTTCGAGCCGCGGGCTTCAGTTGTTGTTGCTGCCATGCCTGAAATTCGTTGACGGATTCTGCAACGATCGAAAATCCCATGTGCGCATGCTGCAACCCGCAGAACTCGGCGCACTGGCCGTGATAAATTCCGGCCTTATCTATCTCGAACCAGAACGCCGACGAATACCCGGGCAACAAATCGCGTTTGCCCGTAATATTTGGCGCCCAAAAACTATGGATTACATCCTTTGAATTGGTCAGAACAACGACCGGAGTTCCCACCGGGACGTGAATCTCGTTGGCCGTCGTGAGCGTCTGGTCCGCCTGTGTATTTGGATAAGTGATCTCCCACCACCACTGATGGCCGGTGACCTGTATGGTGACAGGATTCTTGGATGTGAGGCCTTCGACACGCTTGCCGGTGATCACGCTTACTACAAGAACGACGAACAATGTGATAACCGTGATGCCGATGGCGACACCGACGGCCCACCCCGCTCCGCGGTCTCCTTCCTGATCTTGTTCGATCACGGGAAGCGGATGATCGGCAACTATCTGTGTCTTCGCCCCGGCCGACAGTGAAAGCGCCAATCACCAGTACAAAAACCGCGAAAAGAATCCAGAAGGTGAACCAGTACAACCATTCAATGTGGCCGGCCTGCGAAGCGGCAGGGTGCAACATTGATGGCGACCGGGATCGAGAGCCTGGGTTGCGCCAGCAAATATGAAGCAAAATTTGGTGCGGCGTTCACTGGGGTCACTCCGGAACCCCCGTAATTCCGGTCGGGATTTGTTCGGGCGTGGAAGACTCTGCGGGTTTTATGTTCATCTGATCAGTCCGGTTCGGCGAAACGCCCTTGGGAAGCAGACCGGCCATAGATCGGACGTAAGCAGCTATTTCCCAAGCCTGGTATTCGGGGATGCGATTTCGGAAAGAGGGCATTCCGTTCGGCCTTCCCTGCATGATGGTCGCGAAAATATTTCCCGGTTCGCTGCCATAGATCCAGTTGCGGTCCATCAGAGGAGGACCGATACCACCGCCACCGTGCGCGTGACACCCAACGCAGTTATATGACTCGTAGAGCTTTTGCCCCTCGGACACTGCGTAGGCGCTTTCCTCATACATGTTCGAACTGGGTGGAGCGGGACTAGGTTTGCTCCGGGGTTGAGGCCGCTAATCTGAATGGTGTTCAGCGTTTGGTTTGCAGACGGAGGTTGACGCAAGATCCGATCCTCCCGACTGCACGCGGCGAGCATCGTTGCTGCTCCCAGCAGAATCGTGAGTTGAGAGTACGATGCATTACTTTAGAACTCCATGCACCTTATGACGCGGCGAGTGGCAACTGCGGAACTCCGTAATCATCGAGAATGGCGCGAATATTGGCTCTCCGATTCAGCAGGATTTGCTCCAATTGATCTCGAAGGGCTACGTTGCCCTTTCGGACTCCCATCGAAATTGAAAAGGTGAACGGCAGGCCGGGTAGGTCGACTTCAGGTTCTACTGGCGTGACTCGAAGAGTTGTCGCCAAACTTCTTGGCGAATATCCCGCGAGACGGTCCCCATACGATGGCGATGTCCACCTTTCGATCAGCAACGGCTCGAACGATCGAGTCTGCACGGTCTCCGATCGTGTCGAAGCCCACGATCGCGCTTTGCAGCCCTCGCCGTGCAAGTGCCTCTCCGGGCGGGGTGTATTCCTCCTCTAGGACCTGCACTCCTATTTTCAAGCTGTGAAGCGCGGGAGAATCGAGTGATGGGACAGGCTTCTCCTGTCGGGAAACAAACACGTAGGTCGAGCGATAGTAAGGGCTGGTTGCGAGAACAGGTCGATAGTTCGTGGGGATGCCAATCAGCAGATCACACTGGGCCCTGTCCAGGAACTCTCGAACGAATCCTCGTCCCATTCTTTGCCATACGAAAGTTAGATGAGCGTCCAAATCCTGCGCTACGAGTGCCGCGATCCGGTTCTCGAAGCCGGTCTCGTCGCGGCTGGAAAAAGGCATGTTGCTGGGATCTGCACACACGCGCAACTCATGGGTCTGCGCATTTACCCCCATCGCGATCGTGAGCAACCATAAACCGACTATGAACTTAAGGCAGGGCGAACACATAAAGCATTCCCCCCTTGTTCGTATAATGCGGGAGGTCTTTCATAGCTCCCGCGAATCCTAATGCCGCGGATTCATCGCGAGCGTCGAGTCCGCCAGCCACGATCGCTCCCGCCCAACCCCCAACGCCCGACAAGATGGCAACATACTGTTTGCCATCTGGTCCCCTGTAGGTTGTGGGCTGGCCGATAATTCCCGAGCCGGTTTTGAATTGCCATAGGAGTGTCCCGTTGTGGGCGTCGACCGCTTTGAACCATCCGTCCAGCGTCCCATAGAACACAACGTCTCCTGCGGTCGCGAGCGCACCGCTCCAAACCGGGAAATGATCAGGAATCGTCCATACAACTTTTCCTTCGACCGGGTCCCAAGCGGTAAATTCTCCTCCGAATCCCCCGGGAGCGTCGTACATACGAACATTGGCTCCAACATATGGAGTGCCGGCGATATAGTTCGGTGTGAGATCCTCTTCATCCATGCATAGGTGGTTGTGCGGGATGTAAATCAGTCCGGTTCGTGGAGAGAAAGCAGAGGGCTGCCAGTCTTTGGCCCCGGGCGCCGTGGGACACAAGCCGCGCACTACTTTTCCGGTGATCGGCTTCTTCTCTTCGACATATTGAAGCTGGCCCGTCTTCAGATCAACGCCGCGGCTTGTCGTAATAGGCGCAAAGACGCTGGCAGACAGGACTTCTCCCGTCGTGCGATCCATGACGTACACATAGCCATTGCGATCCGGATGTACGAGAACCTTCCGGGTTTGCCCCTGGATAGGAAGGTCGAGAAGGATGTTTTCGTTCACCGCGTCATAGTCGTAGAGATCGTGGGGGCTGAACTGGTAAAACCATACAGCTTCTCCGGTGTCCGGATCGCGCGCGAAGATGCCGGCTGTAAATTTGTTATCGCCCGGGCGAGCTTCTGCGTCCCACGGCCCTGGATTCGCGGTGCCGTAGTAGATAAGATTTAGTTTCTGGATCATACGAGATCCATCCCCACACTCCACCACCGCCGATTTTCCATGCGTCGGGCGGCCAAGTCTTAACACCCAGATCCTGGCCGCGATCTTGGGGGTAGAAGGGCTTGAATCGGGGGCCGATCAGAACGTCTTTATCGGGTCCCGCAGTGTAGGCTTTCCACGCGATCTTTCCCCGTCTTTCCATCGAGCGCAGTCAGCCAGCCACGAACTCCGAATTCGCCGCCGCTGTTGCCCACCAGCACTTTGTCTTTGACTACGAGCGGAGCCATGGTCATGCTCTCGCCCTTATTGATGTCCCCCACACGGGTCTTCCATACTTCCCGGCCGGTATTCGCATCTACGGCGACAGTTTGGTTGTCCAGCGTGTTGTAATAAATCTTGCCGTCGTCATAGGCGGCTCCTCGGTTCACAACGTCACAGCATGCCACCCCTTGCGACGCTGGCGTCGGCAGCGGCTCATATACCCACTTCATCGGAGCGCCCGGCTTGGTGAGGTCGAGAGCGTATAGATTGTTCGGAAACGGCGTCACGATGTACATCGTGTTGTTGACGACCAGAGGTGCAGCCTCGTGCCCGCGGGTCATGCCCGTGGAAAATGTGAAAGCAAGCTTCAAGTCTTTTGCGTTTTTGGCATTGATCTGATTGAGCGTGCTGTAACGGGTGCTCGCGTAATCTTTCGCAGGACGAATCCACTGCCCATCGTCAGCTTCAAGTGGGCCCTGGTAGGACGAGGTTGATAGTTTTTCTCAGTCGCGGGCTGTTGCATTGAGCCGGTTTGAGCGAATGCGCTGGGCAGGACAAAGCTGGAGGCGTGCAACATTACGACAAATATGAAGGATTGACGGACGGGCATTGGCGGATCGAAAACGACGTTGTGTTGGTTCCTTTCATAGTCCGCCGACTACCTGAATCGTTAACGGCGCTGTGATGCTGCGCCGTCTTTAAAAGTTGGCACGGAAGGTGCTAACTTAGAATTGACCGCTACTGAGCCGTTGCTCGACCGGAGGGGCCAATCCGCTGATCGAAATTCGGAACGGATAATGTCATTTCAGAAGAGATAGTTTGAGGAGCCGACAGCTCGAACCACGCAATTGGGTCGAACATCCTGGCGCGAGGTCGCTGCATCCAACCTCGACATCACCAAGATTACCTTCGATGTTGTGAACGATGACCATATCCCGACAAACTTCGACTCGCCTAATCCCTGATTCTTTCGACCGACGAGGGTGGTTCAAGTCCGTCGTTTCCTTAGTCGTGTCTGCGCGTTTCGGTGGAAGTTTTTTAGCACCATTCAATATGGGTCTTCCAAAACAGGAGGGACAGGGAACCGTGCGGCGAACAGAATCAACGGCCTCTTCGTGGCTTCAGTTACAAATCGGTTTCCAGTTGGCACACGAGCAGTTCAAGGTTCCGGAGTTGGTGGAGCTCGGAATTGCCGCGGATCAAGCCGGGTTTGATCTCCTTGCCGTCAGTGATCATTTTCAGCCGTGGCAGGAAAATGAAGGACATTAGGGACAAGCCTGGATCACCATGAGCGCAATCGGGCAAAAGACTAGACGCATTCGCATGGGGACAACTGTCACTTGCCCGACTTTTCGCTACAACCCGGCAGTGGTGGCCGAGGCATTCGCGTCGCTCAGCCTTTTGACACCCGGTCGAATTTTTCTGGGGGTTGGTTCGGGCGAAGCGCTGAATGAAGAGGCAGCGACGGGCTCGTGGCCCAAGTGGACCGAGCGTTCCGAACGCCTGGTGGAAGCCACAGATATCATTCGCAAACTATGGAGCGGTGCTCAGGTGGATCATTCGGGAAACTATTACAAGGTCAACGCCCGGCTCTACGATCCGCCGGCTCAGGCCATTCCTCTATTGATGGCGGGCAATGGACCGAAAGCAATGCGCCGCTGCGGGCAATATGCGGACGGACTCATTACCGATCCCAAAACCTGGAAAGAGCACAAGGGCGAGTTTTAGAAGGGAGCATCAGATGCGGGTAAGGATCCCGCTCGAATGCCCGTCTTTATTGAGCAGTACGTTGTGGTGGGCGGCAAAAGCGAGCTTGGTGAGGCGGCCAAACTTTGGCGTTTCGGTCCCAAGGCTTGGAAACCCTATTTCAATATTCGCGATCCGAAAACCATTCAGAACCGCGCCGAACCCGAGGTTCCGCTCGAAGAAGTGACGGAAGGCTGGCCGGTGGGTACCGATCCTGAGCTTCACGTGAAGACGCTCGCGGATCTGTTCAAGGGTCGGAGCAACCGGGTTCACATTTCATTCTGGCCAACGCGATCAGAGAAAGAGTAGTAGATTTTTACGGGAAAGAAGTGTTGCCTCGATTACGATCGGCGATTAGAAAAGCAACCTGATAGGTTGTTCAGAAGGAATTCTTCAATCGACATTTGTGGCGAACCTCAACAGCACATCTGTCCGGGAAATCCCCCCTCTATTTTCAGCCAACCTTAAGTTCTCCAAGGTAAAATTATGACCTTAGCGACGCCGCGCCCGTATGACCCGATATCTATCGCTTCTGTTGCTTATCACCGCCAGCGCCTTTTCGCAGGGGCCCGCAAACCATGCCTCGAATGCGATAAGCGGAGATGTACGCGATCCCTCGGGCGCTGCGATCGTCGGTGCGCGATTGACCGTAGCGGCCGGTGACGGCACGATTGCTGCTGAAATCATGACTGACGGCCGGGGAACTTTCCGACTGGATAAGCTGGCGGCTGGGGAATACAGACTGACAGTTCGAAAAGAGGGGTTCCGCGAAGTCGGTCTTAATGTGAGCCTAACCGGGAAGTTTTTCCTTCCCGTGCGTATCATTCTTCCGATTGCCGTTGCCAATCAGGAAATCGCAGTCCAAGGCAATGAAACTGTTCCCCAGGTCGGCCTTGAGATGGCGCAGAATCAAAACAGCAACACTGTGGACCGCTCGGCGCTCGACCGGGTGCCGGTGTTCGACCAGGATTACGTCGCTACGGTCTCGCGTTTCCTCGACGATAGCTCGATCGGAACGAATGGAGTGACCCTGGTTGTGAATGGTGTGGAGGCGAATGGTCCGGGGGTGAGCGCGTCCGCAGTTAAAGAAGTAAGGATCAACCAAAACCCTTACTCTGCGCTCTTTTCACGGCCAGGGCGCGCTCGGCTTGAGATCACGACCAATGAGGGAACTTCAACTTTCCATGGTTCGCTCAATTTCATGTTTCGGGATGCTTTCTTCGATGCCCGGAATTCATTTGCTTCTAATAAACCACCAGAGCAAAGGCGCTATTACGAAGGATCGTTGACGGGACCGGTTGGAAAGAGCAAGAAGACAACCTTTTTGTTATCGCTCGATCGGGATGAGGACGACCGTCAGTCCATTGTTCAGGCTGAAGGTGTGGACGGCTTGATCAGTGAAAATGTCGCCGCTCCAATGCGCCATTTCTTTGGCTCGGGGCGAATTTTTCATAATTTGGAAAACGGCGATCAGTTTTGGATTGGATATTCCTACGAAAAACAAACAATGAAGAATCAGAACGTCGGAGGCACGGTGTTAGCCGAAGCCGGGACCGACACTGAAACTCAAGAGCACGAAGTCAATGTCAACTATCTTCACCTTTTCTCGGCGAGATGGCTCAATCAGCTCAGATTTCTGGTTGGCCACAACGAAACTCCAACCACCAGCCTAAATGCCGATCCGCAAATCATTGTTTCCGGTGCGTTCACCGGTGGCGGAGCCCAGGCGGATACGCTGCGTACCGAATTCCACTTTGACGGTACTGACGTCGTTTCGCATGTCAGCGGAAAACACAGTCTGAAATTCGGCATCGACGTGCCCGATATCAGCCGAAGGGGCATGGACGATTTCACTAATAGAGCCGGCACATACACCTTCGGCAGTCTGGCGGATTACGAAGCCAGGCAGGCGTCGACTTACCTGGTGCAGCGCGGCCAAGGGCACCTGGTTTTTGTTGAAAGGGTCGTATCGGGATTTATCGAGGACAACATCCGGGTTCTACCCGGCCTGAGCTTGTCGATCGGCATGCGTTACTACTGGCAGAATTACTTTCACGACGACCCCAATAATCTGGCGCCACGAATCGGGTTCGCTTTTGCCCCGGACCATCACGGCAAGACCGTGATCCGCGGTGGTGCGGGTATGTTCTACGACCGTACAGGCCCCAGGCCGATTGCGGATTTGTTGCATCTCAATGGAAGCAATCTGCTGAGGTTTATCGTTGAGAATCCTGAATTTCCGGTAGCGCAAAGTTCCCTGATCGGTATACCTACCAGCCTTGTGGTTCTGGATCCGAACGCACATATTCCCTATACCGTGCAGTACAGTCTCGGTGTCGAGCGCCAGATCACCCAGAAAAGCACCTTTAGTGCGACCTATGTCGGCTCCCGCGGCATTGATCTTTTTCGCTCGATCGACACGAATGCGCCGCCTCCACCCTCATACGCGGCTCGTCCAAATCCGAATATCGGACAGGAACGGTCCATCCATTCTCAGGGATATCAAAAGAGCAACGCGTTCGAACTGACCTACCGAGGTCGCGCCAGCAAGTACTTCGATGGGCAGTTGCAATATACGCTGAGCAAAACCTACAACAACACCAGCGGAGTTACATATTTTCCCGGGGACAGCTATGATCCTCGCGCAGACTGGGCCCGCGCCGACACGGATCGCCGACACAAGTTTGATATGCTGGGATCGGCGCAGCCCACCAGGTTTTTTACTCTAGGCGCTGCGCTCTCTCGGTATTCGGGAAAACCGGTTAACATCACCACGGGCGGCGACAATAATCATGACGGCATCAACAACGATCGCCCGGTTGGAGTGCCGCGGAACTTGCTGCATGGACCCGGTCTCATAAATCTGGATCTAAGTGTTAGTCACGATTTTGTACTGTTCAAATCGCGAAAAGAAGCATCCAAACTGTCGGTGTCATTGAGTTCCTTCAACATTCTCAATCACGAGAACGACGTAACCTACGTCGGCGTTATCACATCGCCCTTCTTTGGGCGCCCAGTCCTGGCCCAACCACCCAGACGCATGCAACTCGGGGTACGGTACAAGTTTTGATGCGATAAGGAAAATGTTGGTCGGACGGACTCAGAGTTAGTTGACGTTGTGCTCCGGGAGGCTGGATTTCCCATCCTCTATAGCTATCCCCGTCAACACGACGGGGGACGCGCCTAAAAGAAGGGCACGGTATCTCGACGCGGTTGGATATATTCCGGGAAATCGTCGGCAAACGGTTCCACATCTGCTCCCAGACTGCGTAGTGCTAGCTCCTTGCCACGATCCGAATGTGCCGAGAGAACTCGTTAGGGCCGGCACGAGAATAAGAGAACTTCCACTTCGCTCTTGGCTGAAAGGCGATGGCTTAACGACCATGTGCAGGAAATGCAGAGTCTATCTGTTTCAACTCTCGAAAGCGTTCCGGTCTGACTGACAGCTTGTTTACGAGACAGTCGAGGAGCAAATAATCACCGGAGCATGAGGCACCGCCTTACTACGCATTCGCGCAATTTTTCCTTTCATGGATGCCAGCGATGACACAACGGAGTTCCGCTCGTGATGGTTTCCACGATTGTTGTGAAATGGTGATGCACAACAGTTATTGCTGCCCCATGCCCTGTGCGGCTGAGAGCACCAAAACTATTCTTTCCAGATCCCCGTGATGATAGCGGCGGTCCCGTCTCCCGAGTATCTGTGAATTGGTTCTAGCCAGAAATTGTCTTCGATCGTTCGCAGAATGCTGAAATGGTCATAGGCATCTGTAACCTCTTTGGGCTTCACCATAGACCCGAGAAACACAGTGAAGATTCTTTCCGGCTTTGCGTTCCCTTCCGACTCGTCAAAAGTGATGACTACGAGAGTGCGTTTCAATTGCTCGTCTTTCGGGAGCCATGTTTTATCGTCGAAACGAAGCCAGGTAGTCAGAAACACGCGAAGCCAGTCCGCGGAGTTTTTGAGGCCACGCTGGGGATTGGATGTCGGATCGTGTCCATCGTCGTCGAGATTTGGACTGTAAAACATATATTCGGGTAAGGGATGGGCATGGGGATCCGCGACAAAGCTGCCGATATCCGTTACAAAAGCGTTGTTTTGGGCGTGAGTGTCCACTGAGATCACATTCTGAAAACTTTTCTTCTGAACCGCTCGGAAACTCAGGAAGGGCACATGTTTGCGTGCGTATCGCCCTCTGCGATCACCGAGAAACGCCTCCTGAGCGGTCGATGAAGCCGGGTAGTCTTCGGCGTAATTTTTCCAGCTAAGCAAATCAGCGATCGTCCTGTGCTCGGCATCATCCGAAAACGTTCTCTGTCTGTCGCTTAACACTTGCGGCCGGTGAATGCCAAAATCGCTGCCTGCTATCATTGCGAGATAATTTGGATACGAGTAGTGGTAAAGGTTCCGAAAATTGGTGAAGACTGCCCCTTTTTGGGCAAGGCTTTTAAAGAGATCATTGGTGATGGCGGAGTCAAAGTCTTGATTCTCCAAAACGATAACGAGTACGTGATCAAAATGTTTTGGAGGGCGTGACCCACTTGCAGACGTTCCAGTGTTCTGCGCAAAACTGAAAACCGCGAAAAACAAAAGAAAGAATGCTTTACCCAAAAAAGGGCGGCCGGAGAAACAAAGCTTCATGTAGCCTCCAGAATTAAGTTCTTATCATCTTAAGATTTAGAGGCAGATCGGTGATAAAACGCTGTATACATGTCGCCTTGAACCTGAGGCACGTAAATAGCGTGCATTAGATATTGAAGCCGCAGAAAAGTGCGATATTTTCAGGTTTTCTTCATGTGGAACGGTGTACGCTCGTTTTTGGGGTCTGGGAATATGACAATTGCTCGCGGCTACGGAGTCGCCAGTGTAGGCGCTATTGTTATTTTGGCTTTGACGTTGATGCAAGGTCAGGAAAAGAAGATCACTCGCTCCAACCTGCCGCCCAAAGTGGAGAAAGCTGTCGCGGGACAAAG
Source organism: Terriglobia bacterium (assembly GCA_963733545.1). Lineage (GTDB taxonomy): Bacteria > Acidobacteriota > Terriglobia > Terriglobales > Acidobacteriaceae > JAIQFF01. The sequence goes on along the minus strand of CAVTDQ010000004.1, from coordinate 70,490 downwards.
CCAGGGCGCGACCGTTCGAGGTTTTTCTCAAGAAAAAGAGAAGGGGCAGACCTTCTACGAGGTCGAGCTAACGGTCGACGGTCTCAGTAAAGACGTTCTCCTGGACAGGAACGGTGTCATCGTCGAGGTGGAAGAAGAAGTCTCTCCGGAGTCGCTCTCTCCCGCCGTGCAGGCCGGACTGCAAGGAAGAGCCGGGCATGGCAAGCTCGTCAAAGTCGAGAGCTTGATCAAAAAAGGCAAACTTGTGGCGTATGAGGCTCAAGTTCTGACCAACGGTAAGAAATCAGAGGTTCAGGTGGCTCCCGATGGAGCAGTTCTCGATCACGAGGAATGAGACGACTCGAACTCAAGCCCGGCGTCTTGGTCCCGTGCATATAGACCTGTCGACGGTGGTTCATCTATCGCTGGCCGATGCCAATCTGCATCGCTGTATTCTTAGGGAAAACCACTTCTTGTCCTCTGGCGATGAAGTTCGAGTACAGCGATATTCCCGCACCGTACGCGCCCATCCCGTAACCGAAAGCGCGCGACTTCACCGTCAGTCCGAGCACCATTCCGACCAGCCTGAATCCGTTCGCACCGCCAGCAATTCGGGCTCCCGTCCCGCTTCCAGACTGGGCAACACCGTGATCAACGTCAGTGTCAGTTCTCGCGGAGGCGGCGGCCAAAGTTAGCGACAAGGCTGTCGTGAGATATCTGATCTTCGGGGTGGTAGCCTCGGCGCCTCCTTCAGAGTCGAGCTTAACGTTCGCGGCTTTGCTGGACTCGACGCCTTGCAATGTCGCCTCTATCTTTTCTTGAATCCCATTTGTCTGCATCAGTTCCTGAAATCGGATGCGAAGCTGTCCGTTTTTCTTCAAATGGCGAGCAGGTTGCACCTGGCTGACCGTGCCCCTGAGTCGGCTGCTTTGAGGAACTATCAGATGGTGATCGCCGTCCAGCAACGGCTGGGTTACGACCGCTTCAACCGCCTCGTCTTTCGACGAGGTCGCGGAAGTGAGAGCCGTAACCAGCCGCACGTGTACGACGCTGCCCGGCGGCAAAGGACTGCCGATCGATGAAGCCATCTCTGTCGTCATCACTTCGGTGCCGAAATCTAAGGGCGCTTTGAGCTCAACGAAATAGACGGTTCCAGTCGGAATGTAGTGGGGATGGACCGGCAACTGGGCCTCGACATATCGCTGCAGTCGACGCAAACGGCCCGGTGTCTTAAGCTGCCCCATGGCAGTGTTCCACTCCTGCCTGGCGAGTTCCTTTGCTTCTTTGGTTTTTCGCGATGCCATGCTTTTGATGCTTTTCTTCTCTTTGCTCTCTGCCGCCGCGACGAATTGGATCACTTGCCCTGACCCTGGAGTTACAGTGGTTTGCAGATGAATGTGTTTTCCATCTGGAAGCGCCAATTCATCGAAATTCACTTCAACCTCCCGCGCGGGGGTGAACTCAGCATTCAGCGCAGCCATCATGCGTTTGCTGCTAGAAATCCTCCCAATTCTGGTTATTCGACCCATTACGCGCGACCGCACCGGAATTACGATGTGGTCAAAAGCATAAATCGGTTCGGTGGTGAACGCCTGAATCGGCTGACCCACTCGCTTTATTTGGATTTCTTGATTCACCGCCACCTGCAAAGGTGTGCCCACAGGCAACGCTAGCCTAATTGACTGCGGCGAACAAGGGTTGTCAGGGAGATTGGATCCCGGTGCCGGTATGCGCGCTGAGCCAGGGGATAGGCGTGGTAAAGAATCCTGTTGAGCTTCAATCGAGCTTAAGCATCCCAACGCAAAGACAACGACACAGAAAATTCGTCGAACCGACATGAATGCTCCCACGGTGCAAATCTTTTATTCAACGGCCCTCGCTACTGAATGGCTGCCGAGCACTTCAACTCAAGATGCTCACACCCGTGAGCGCCCGCCGAACAATTTGACAACAAAAGCGCCGCAGACAACTGTCCATTGTGCTTGCAGGAAAAGCGATACACTCTTATCTCGATAAAACTGACTAAAGAATAAAGGCGTGCCATCAAAGCAGATGAAGTCAAATTCAATATGCTTTGGATCGGGCTAACGAAACAGAAGCAACCAAACAACGAAAGCCACAATGAAAGTAATTATTGCTGAAAAGGCGACTTCGAACGTTTTGGGATTTAGACCTCTCATTGGCTGATGGCAGCCCTCAAGTTCTTCCCGGTTATAATAGTCTTACCTGAGTAAGAGTTCAAAGACTGATTTGCGATCGCCAACGGAAGCAACGAGGTCAGATTTTCGAATTGAGAGGTCGTTTCTGCGTAGCCTTTTCCTGCTGGCTGGACTTTTTTGTGGTGGTATTATCGGTTGACGTAGGGGCACGACAGTACAAGGTCAACGACCGAGTTCCGCTCGATGGCGACGGCGGCTGGGATTACCTCGTCGTAGACCCTGAACGGCCAACTCTTCGTGTTGTTCTGCAGTGGTTGATGCAATCTTTACAACAGTACAATACCGAATCGCGACTCACGAAGTTTGCCAAGGTGTTTTGCTGAAGGTTCTGCGTCTGTCTTGAATCATTAATAATCGATACGTTCAGTAGCCCGACTCGCCAGCAAAGGCTATTGGCTCTGTTCGCTGTCAGACCAGAGCCCGAATGGGCGATTGTGATGCGGGTTGGCCAGGCTCCATGCTCATATTTTCTTTAGCTGGCAAGTCTGTTCGTTTCTCCCCTCGTCTTCTTTGAAGGATGCGCCGTCAGCGCCTTCAGTTCCGCGACGAGTTCCTGAAGTCGCCGCTCCATCTGGTCGTGCCTAGAGTTGTACTGTTCCGTATGAAAGACCTGCCTCCTGTATGACCGAATCGCTCGCCTTAGCTGGGCGATTTCGCGCCGAAGCTCTTGGGCTTGCACCGCATTTTCCTGATCATCCATTGCCCCCAAACCTCGATTTCGTCAAAAGACGATGCAATCATTAGACCGCGAACCTTTCGACCGCTCACCCAAACTGGTCGGTCGCGGCTGAGCATAGTTCGATGAGGTCTTAGCGAAATAAGAGTAGACTAAAGGAAAATGAGTTGCAATCCGGAAGTCTTTGCATCTAATAAATCTGGAGTCGTTTATGAAGTTTAGCCCTGGTGATTTGGTTAGAACTCTTCAGACGAACGAAGACGGCAAAATAATCGAAGCTTATAAAGACCGGGACGGTTCGGCCATGTATATGGTGTCCGTTCCTAACGATTCAGCCGGCTGGAGTCTCGGCGGAAAAGTCGGATACTGGCCGGAAGACTATCTCGACGCTTCAACCATTTAACACGCGGTTCGCCGAAGCCCGTGTCACGGTCGCGAGAAGCACAACATGAATACCGACGACCAGGACTCGCAACAAGCAGCGCTGGGAATGAAGCCATCTAAACTGTCGGAAATTGAGCACTTTTGAACAAACTTCGGCCTACCGAAATGATAAGATTTCTTAGAGTCGTTACAGAAGACCCTAAAGCAGCCATGACTCAGAAACCGAGTACCACACTGGCCGGAACGGTCGAGAAGATCATAAAGTCCCCGTTTCCCGATGAACCCGAAAAAGCCCAGATCGCCGTCGAAGGAGCGGATCATCTTTATAAGGAACTGCGTGTTGAGAACAACCTTACCGACGAAAATGGCGTAGATGTCCAATTGAAAGAAGGTGCCAAAGTGGAAGTCACGGTGCAGGCGAAGCCTGAAGATACACGCGCCAAGACTAACGAAGGGCTAATGATTTTCGGCCAAAAGAAAGCATCCCGTCTCGAAACCAGCAAATCAGCATCAGAAGCAACCTAGCCCCCCGAGTAGGTACGCCATCACCGCACGACTGTAGGTCCTAGCGGCGCTTCGGCAGACAACGCAAGTTACACTATTGATGGCCTTAGGGTGAACTGGTAAGCTTCCGAATGAATAGTCCTACGATGGGGACTCGATACAAAATATCGTTTCACATTACGGGGGGCAATTGTCCCGACCAATTGTGATACCTACCGCCGGGGAATTTCGTCTGCTTGAGGTTCTCTGGGTTCTCGAAGAAGGCACGATCGAGGATCTCTTGCGCGCGGCTGAGGATAGCAAGTTAAATTATAAGACTGTCCAAACCGTCTTGCGCATCATGGAAAATAAGAAATTTGTCAGCCACTCAATGCGCGGTCGTGCTTTTGTGTACCGACCGCGGATCAAGCGGCGCGAGGTTAGTCGTATTTCGTTGCGGTCTTTACTTAAACGATATTTTCGCGGTTCGCGTACTGAGCTACTGGTCAACTTGCTCGAGGACGAGCGGATCGCGAACACCGAGTTGCAAGAACTGGAAGGCTTGATCCGCAATTATCGAAAGGCAAGATTTACTGAACGCAAGAACAGTCGTTAAAAGAACGGCGCTATGATGCAGTTCGACCGATCAATTGCGAGCCTGGGCCTTGGGATCACATATTTTCTTCAAGTTGTCCTCGCCTACCTTACGACTCTGTCAATTTGCGCTTTCTTAGACAATGCTCGCCTCCGGGTTCGAATCTGGGGCGGTTTTCTGCTTTGGGCGATCGCGGCCTGGGTTGTGTTGTGGATACCGGCGCAAAATACTCGAACAGTTCTTGCGGCACTTCATCCGTTGCGGTTGCCGCCAATCACTGGACTGCATATAGCAACACCGGTGGCCGAGCCATGGGTGTCGTACTTCGCCAAAGTCGCCCCACTCTTCGCCCTCCTTTATTTCTCTTTTGTATTGATCTCAGCGCTGTATTTATTTGTCGAGTCAAGGAGACTCAAATCTGTTCTGCGACGAACTCGCCCGGCATCGCCCCAGTTGCAGATTTGTTTTGAACGGCTCTGCCATGAATTGCATGTCGCACGATGTGAATTGCGCCTGGCTACCGACCTGCGTTCTCCGGCTACCTGCTACTGGTGGCGCAGTCACGTTTTGCTGCCCATGGAGCTTGTGCCTGATCTTGATAGCGATGAGCTTGAAGATGTTTTGAGGCACGAACTTTTCCACGTCAAACAACACGACTATTTGTGGGATCGGCTAGCAGCATTGGCTTGCCGCGTAGTGTTCTTTCATCCTTTAGTGTGGCTAGCCTATCGGCATCTGCGCTGGGATCGGGAGTTGGCCTGCGATTATGCGGTCGTCAGGGAATCCAGTGAGGCGCGCCTGCGATATGCAGAGTGTCTTACCAAGCTAGCCAGCTGGTTCATGGCAAGAAGAATGTCTTCGCCGGGCATAACCTTCTTTTCGTCAGAATCCTTGCTCAAAGTCAGAGTTCGGGCGGTTCTGAGCGAACCCTCGGTCTGCTCTCCGTCTCGCGAAGCTGCCCGTGCAGGCCTCGTCTCTGGTTTTGCAACTGTCGTCGTGTTGTTGTTGCCAGGTCTGGGACTATCTTTGTATTCACCGATCCGTCTGACCAGCTTTCTAGTGTCACCCGAAAATGCCCGTTCGTCCTCATCGCGAAACAAAGGGGCAAAGACCAAACATACGCATCTTTCCACGCCAAAGACACTAACAATCGACGCACTCCAAATTACTTCGCGACCTGGAGGAGAGGAACAAATCAATGCGCTCTTAGAGACGCCGCCGGTAGCGTTGCCTGCGTTGAGTTCTTCGGCGCGCGACAACGATTCCCCAATAGAGTCGAAGCGTGTCAAAGAGAATGTCGGACTGCAGAGTCGGCGGGATGTCTGGGACGAAAAGCCTATGCCGCTCGCCAATCCCCCGAAATGGCGCTCTCTTGCAATTGGCGCCATCACAGGTGCGATAGGAATGGCTACTGGGCAGATCGATCCTGACGATATAGACGGACCACGTAAGCGAGGTCGCTAAACGCGCCATCCAAGTCCCATTCTCTCTGTTGTTTTCTTCGGAAGAACCTCTGGTGCCTGAGGAGTACCCGCGGTAGGACTCGAAATAACCAGCAATGCGTGCACGCTCAATTGCAAACTCGGTAGCTTGCCTACCTCCGAACCGAGTGGGGGCCTTCATCGCGACAATTGCATGCTCATTCGTAGAATGCCTACCGCGGGATTCAGGCCAAAAGCGGCTCCAACAATGCGATCGATAATCAAGCAGACTTTGAAGCGGGAAAGAAAATCGGCCGAGTCGATTTCTACCGGAGATAATTTGCAGGTTGCGGATACTTTCGAAATCCTGAGTAACTCCGACCAATCGAGGATGGAACGTTTGGCCTCGAACAGCCGGTAGAGCCTGACGCGCGGCTGAGAAGTCGCCGGGCGTTAACTCTTCCTCCGGCACGGTGGTGGTTCCAGCCCGGTCAAGCGAGGCATAGGCCAGGTTGGCGCCGATCCCTTCGATCTGAGAGATCATGTAGATCTTGCCGGTGGAGGCGATGGTGACCACGAGCACGATGGCGGCGCTGCCGATTACAACTCCCAGCATCGTCAGAGAAGCCTTCACCTTGTCCACTGCGAGAGCCCACACGGCAAAACGAATGCTCTCCTCCCAGTGGACCATCGATCCCTTATTAGCATTAAGGAAGCGCATAGTTTGTCAGTAGGTAGTTGCCGGAATTCTCAGTTACGATGCGCAAGTTGGACTCACCGACGAGTTGCGTCAGATGCCGCATTTCAGTGCCATAGGCGAGTAGATAGCAGCGGCCCGGTCCCATCCATAGCGACGCGAAATCGCGGTCGTCAATGAATGTTCGAGGGGCTCGGGGCGCGTAAGATCCATACTCGAGATTGTTGTTGCGGCCATTCAGCAGCAAGGCTTTCCGGTTCGTATAGAAAAATACGGACGAGAAAGCGTAGTAAGAGTTTGACTCGATCAGCTGACCAGGAGGGCTCTGTTCCAGGGTTTGCGCCAGCGGATAAGACCCAAGATATGTGTCGAAGCGGACGAGAGCAATCCGGGCTGCCTGAAAAAAGATGATCATGCCTAAGGCGACGACGAAAACTACCCTTCTGGACTCCCTTCTCCATTTTGCGGTGCCGACAGCAATTCCTCCGAATGCAAGCGCAGCAAGAAACAGAGGTAGTTTTAGGTAGGCAAATGCATTCAGAGTCAGGTCCCGCATGTGTCCCATCGACAGCGTGTAGAGTTCCGGGTGTTGGATCAAAGCTCTTGAAATGTTGCCGGGTGCAGGCATATGCCAAACCAGCATAAGCAGAACGGTGAGGACTAAGCACACGATCGAGGAAATGGTGAAGAGAACGGACGTGGCCGTCCGAATCCTACGACCTCCGGCGCTGATGGCCGATCCAACCAACAGTGCCAACGCAGGATAAATCGGCAGGGAGTAATACTCCTGAGTGGTTGAAAAGGTAAAAAACAGCAGCACTACGCCCACCCAGCAAACCGCCATCAATCTGGTTCGATCAGCTCGGGAATCGGAATTCAATGAGAACCTTGGAATGCCGAGCAGGAACGCAGTCCAAGGAAATATCCACACCAGGTTCAACAGCCAAAATAATAGCCTTGGCACAGTGTTGTAGTCGCGCGGGTATCGCAGGTTCAGAAAACGCAGGAGATGTTCGTTGATGAAATAAAACCAGAAGAATCCCCGATATTCGCCTGGAGCGCTATGCATCGAAAACACAAAATAAGGCGGGTTGCGCAGGGTCGCGAGCACATGCCACGGCACAGCGATGGCCAGAGTGATACTGATTGCAGTGCCAAGAGTCAATCGACGCCACGATTTGATGGAAAACAGTTGCTGAGTTAGGGCCATGTAGGCGCTACCTGCCAGCACCGGGAAGACCACGGCGATCAGGCCCTTGAGCAACAAGCCGGTTCCCAGACACGCACCCAACATTACCGCCCATCGAAGTGGTAGATTTTGCTCCGGCTCAAGCAGAGACAACCACGCCCATACAGCGCCTGTGATAGTCAAAGTAAGCGCGGTATCAGGGATCAAGATCCGCGTGAACAGAAACAGTCCTACCGAAGTGGCGATAGCGATACCGGCGTACAGTCCTGCTTCCTCGTCAAACCCCCAGCGGGCAAAGCGATAGGTGACCCAACACAAAATAACGGCGGCGAGGGCGAGTGGCAGACGCGCCGCCCAATCACGGACCCCGAACGTTTTGTATGACAGTGCGATCAACCAGTAAGTTAGGGGCGCTTTCTCGAGATAGGCAATGCCGTCAAGACGCGCCGTAACCCAATCGCCGCTTGCCAGCATGTTACGAGCGATCTGGGCCTGGACTGCATCCACGTCGTCCATGAGACGAGGCGGGCTCACGATATTTACCAGAAAAACGAGGGAGGCTACTAAGACGACAATCCAGCCCGGTCGAGGACTTCGACGCTCGGGATCAAGAGTCTCGCCTCCTCCGACGCTAGCTCGATCTTCCATCGTTTCATCCAGATCAATAGAACTATTAGGCCCCATAGGTGATACCCGAGATTCGCTCTTCTTTCCAGATGCGCCCTGATATGTTGCTTTACAGCAGGCCAGTGAAATAGCCCAGTTGCCAACACCGCTTCTTGCGACAACGTGTCCAGCATGAGCGGCCGCAGAACTCCGCGCAGCCACTCATGAATGGGTACGTCGAAGCCGATTTTCGGCCGTCGAAGAACCGTCTGGGGCAACTTATTTTTCATCAATTGGCGGAGTACATACTTTGACTGAGATCCCCGCAGCTTGAGGCGTTCCGGTAAGCTAGCGGCGAAGTCGACGATTCGCTGATCGAGAAAGGGCGGACGGACTTCCAGCGAATGAGCCATGCTGATGCGGTCGACCTTGTACAGAATGTCGTCGGGTAAGTAATAGCGCTGATCGAAGTCCAGATAGCGTTGTAGGTCACGGCCGGCAATCATCGTGTCCAGCACGGACTCCAGTGGGCCAGGATCGGCAAACAAGAATAGCCTCTGTTTTTCTGCTTCCGAAAATGTTCCGTTCCAAAACACGTGCGCCAATTCTGGCGACAACAGAGAGCCTTGGAGAAATCGCTTGACCTTGTATTCCAGACTGATCTTTTCGTCGGACACGGGAAGAAGGTTGGCCAGAGACAAAGCTGCCTTGCGCAGTCGATGGGGGACTTTGCGAGCCAGCGCATTGTAGCGATCCGCTCGGTAACTCAGATAGCCTCCGAACAGTTCGTCGGCGCCCTCGCCCGTAAGGACGACTGTGACATCACGGCGCGTCATCTGGGCCAGAAACCAAAGCGGCAAGGCTCCAGCATCCGCACTGGGTTCGTCGGAGTAGTAGGCGATCCGGTCGATAGCATCCACGAGGTCGGCGCTGTCGCTGAGATCAAACTCCGAATGCTTTGTGCCAAAGCGGCGGCTGACTTCCCTGATGTACTTACTCTCGTCGAATGAACGTCCCCGAAAAGTGACAGAATAGGTTTGCAGAGGCGCCCTGATGCGCTTGCGCGGCGTAATGCAGGATTGTCGATGAGTCCAGGCCGCCGCTGAGCCAGATACCAACGGGCAGCTCGGAAACAAGCTGCTCTTGCAAAGCTTGACTCAGCAGGCCGTCGAGCTCCTCGCAGGCAGTGCCGCTCGAGTTCGGGGCCTTGTTTACTTCTGATGGAATGACATAAGAGCGAATGCGGCAATGTCCACTCTGCCATTCGAGAGAATGTCCCGGCATCAGCTTAACCACGCCCTCGACCAGAGTAAGAGGACCAGGAACGTAGTTGAGACTGAGAAAGCAGTTAAGACCCGAGAGAGAGATGTTGCGTCTGACTGCGGGATGGAGGAGAATGCACTTAAGCTCCGAACCGAAATATATGTCGCCATCCTGAAGGCAGTAGTAAAGAGGCTTGATGCCCATGCGGTCGCGGACGAGAATGAGACGACCTTCGGACCGCACCCAGATCGCGATCGCGAACATTCCACGCAGCCGCGAGAAGCACGATTCACCCCAGCATAAGAAGGCGTTGAGGACGACCTCGGTGTCGCAGCGGGTTTCGAACCTGTATCCCTCGAGTTCCAACTCGGCAAGCAATTCCGGGTAATTAAAAATCTCTCCGTTAAAAACAACAACCACGTCGCGGTCTGAACTGAACATGGGTTGGTCACCTGCATCGAGATCGAGAATGCGCAGGCGAGTCGCACCCAAGGACATTCGTTCCGAGTAGAAAGTACCGTGATGGTCAGGGCCCCGGTGCGCCAGAGCTTCGAGAGCCGTGGCGAGAAGTCCTGCGGGCAATGAACCAGCAGAATGGGAATACCCCAGAATTCCACACATTTGCGGCAGCTCCGATTGGCCGGGTAGGTTACTTGGCACGCACCATTCGCTACATAGTCTTAATTAACTAAGACTAGCTGTCAACTGGATGCGTCCAGAAGGGCAAATGGTTGTCCTTATCTTGATTCCAGGTCAGGAGTCTCAGAGGCCATCGTGCAGCTGGGCTGATGGCGAGGCTCCGCCCGCCGACTTCTTCTCAGTGGTTCCAAGTTCTTCAATCGTCATAGACATATCTTTTGGATGAACCACGTCAGGGCCCCGAGCAAGAAAATGAGAGTAGATCGATATGCGGCTCCATAAAATCCAAATCCTGAGGCGACGACTCGCGAGTGAGAAAACGCCTTAATCATGGAACCCAAGAACCGGAATCCAGAGGCCCCATTGGCTGCCCCTTTGCCAATATCCCCACCATCTGCTACTCCGTGAATTCCGCGTCGCGGTCATGGTCTGCCATAGACGAACTGGCGAGCGCGAAAGAAATGGCGGTGGTCAAATAACGGGCCTTGGGGGTTGTAACCTGCGCCCCGCCTTCGGAATCCAGCGTCAGATGTTCGCGCTTCTCTACCGAGACACCTACCAGGCTCGCGTCTACAGCTTGTTGAATTCCACCCGAGGGGACGACTTGGTGGACCGCGATGCGAAGCGTCCGTTTCGGTTTAGCTTGTGAGCGGGCCGCACTTGCAGAACTGAACCATGCAACCGGCTCCCTTCGGGAAGAAACAGATGACCCGAGATAAGCAGCCGCTGGGTGATGAGTCCGAACGAAGTGAGCCGGACGGGTTTTCGAGGATAAACGGCTGCAATTCAATCTTGGGTCTTGCTACCATAAGATGTGACTGTCAAAGCGGAGAAGGGCCCTAACCCGCCCTTGACAAGTGAGTCTTAACGGATTAAGAACTAGACAGTGCTGCTGGGATATGCAATGGGAGTGCAGGGAAAAGTGGAGAAGGCAGGCGCCTTATCGGAGCTGGATGACGCGGAACCGGAATTACAAGCTGTGTGTCAACAGTGCCAAACAAGTCCTGCGTCGTTCAGCTACCAGCTGTTTTCCGCCGAGCGTCTCGTTAAAGGCAGTTGCTGTCCTGGTTGTTTCCTGGACCTGCTGCGAGGCTTGCGTGCGGAACAGTGACAGCGGAATCCAGGACGGGACACCTACCCTTGGGGAAGTATGAAAAGTCACCTGATAGCTGTGTTCGTCACGCTGACGGTCGTGCCCGCGGTTGTCGTGGGTACAGGAATTGCACAAACCCGATCCGCCAAAGAACCCCCCAAGTCAGTGCTAGTAACGGGCTGCTTGGTTAAAGGGGATGAGCCTGGCGAAGTCTGGCTAGCGCAAAAGAATGGAAGAATCTACGGCCTCGAAGGTGGGAAGATTGACCTGAACGCACACCTCGGCCAAAAAGTCTTGATAGAGGGGTACGTTCTGCCTCACAGTAAGGAAGAAGCCGTCGAAGAAACGCAAAAGGAAAAGAAAGCCTCCAAACCCGAAACCGCCGATTTTCGTGTACGCATGCTGAAGATGATCAGCAAAAGCTGCACACACAGCGACTGAAATTAACCGGCTAGCCGTAGGGTATTCCGCCATGCACTCTCTCCAGACTACCATTTGCTCTTGCACGCTCTTTAACGCGTAACGGGTCGTTTAAGAACCGCCCACCATAGGGCGGCAGAGAGTGTTGGGGAACAGGTTTCTACAGGTCGAATCGTCTATCATCGCGCACTCCCACGAAAGGTTTGCCAGTGATGCTGCCTGTGGTTAAGAGAAATCTGTTTTAATCACAGAACGCTCTTTCCTGCGTCCCGGTATGTTATTGCCGGTCTCACACGCACATAGGAGGCACTAGGCTTTTATCTCATCTGATACCAGTCTTCCTGGGTGGGTGCATATTCACTGGACCAGCGAGAAACTTTCCTCACTTGCTGTCACCGTCCCGTCAGAGTTGGACGGATGGAATGATAATGGGCTGCTTCCTTGCACGAAAAGGTGGGATACGGTACCGAGGTCAAAAAGACAGCCAACCTGTTTCATAAGGATAGCGCGTCCGATAGTCTTAGTCGCAGAGTATATTTCGAGGCACTGGCCCGAACTATTGGCCATTACCCAGTAGTCGCCAACGAAGGCATCCTGAATGTGACCCTCAAACGGGTTGAGGTTTGTGAATAGTTGACGGGTGCCATCGCTGTCCAGCCAATAGACTTTAATCGGCGCCTCAGTTCCATTCACGAATTCGACATTGGTTGCCACATCGCCGGTTGACCGAAGCGTGCTCTCCGTTGAACACGACGACGGTTCAAGATTTGAATACGGCCAGCCTGGAGGTGCCGCTGCGACTACCGGGGTGGGCTTCAGAAAACTGCTATTCGAAAGATCCAGGCAACCTGGGACATTTGATTTGTAGTAATTGTATTCCTGCCCGAAACGTCTAATTAACTTTTTCAATCCTCCATTCCTGGAGTCTGACTTTGCCTTCGAGTGTTTCTCCGCAAACCTGCAATTGCTTTCCTGGACTTAATTAATGCGGCATCGCTTTTCCAGTCTTCGTTATCGTCTTCGAGATTCGATTTGGAACATCCTCCAACACCAGCAACATATAGTCTGTTGAAGATTCCTTGACCACATGACGTTGCTAAACTTCCCCAACAAACCCACCAATAATTTCATCGCAACGAATCATAAAGCAGACGCGAAACTACTTCCAGATGCCGGTGATCACAGAAGCAGCGCCGCCTCCTGAGTCTTTGTGAATTGGATCAAGCTCGAAATTATCTTCCATCGTTCGCAAAACGCTTTAATGGCCGTAAGCAGCCGTGACCTCCTGTCGTTTCACCATGGCGCCCAAAACATCATAGATTCGTTCTGGTGTGTTATCTCTTCCGACTCGGCAAAAGTGATGATCACGAGCGTTCGCTGCTTTATTTGTCTTTCGGAACCCAAGTCATATCGTCGAAATGGAGCCAGGTGGTGAAAAATACGCGTAGCCAATCCGCGCGGTCGTCGTTCGCATCTAAGGGTATCGATGAGCCACAAAATTAAAAGGCTTGAACAGATTTGTTTAACCGTGATGACGATCCTCGTAGCTTTACCTACCGTGAGTTGTAACGGGCAAGATTTCGGTTTTTTGCAGCCGACGCCCAAAGACCTCTGCAAGTGTCTGCCCGTTGAGCCGGACATCGGTGATTATCGGCATCTAGCTAAGCATGTCCCAATCCCTAATGTCGCTGCACAAGAAGTCTCGGTCGAGATCATTCTTACCTGGTCACAAGACCCGGTTATACCTCCCGACGCGCCCCGAACTGGACGCGAACTTGAAGTTTTTCATATTGCGACCGCGTTTTTGCAAAATGCAAGTGTCAATGCGGTAGACTGCGATGTTGTCATGGAGATTTCGCAGACTGCGGACAAGAGTTCTCCACGGATGATCGTGGAAACTCCGGTTGATAGTGAATATTGTAGTGCCCGTCAAAACCTGCAAGCGCAATTAAAGCAGCATGGCTTTCGCCTCGACTCGCAGCATGGAGGGGACCTTCCCCAGGCCATTCCGGTGGATGTTGTAGGAATGGCATTCGAAGATTTTGAGCACGATCGTGGGCCTGTAGCAACCTTATGGGAGCTTCATCCTGCGATTGTAACTTTGCACTAGTTTTGCAGGGTGCAAATGCTGTAATCGTCTTCCCCTATTGTCATTCGTCCCTTCAAGAATTTCGGGTTCTCGATCGTTCCTTCAATCCGGAAGGAAAAGACAGCTTGCCGTCTTTTAGCGTCCCTCCCGCCAGCCTTGCAAACAGATTCGTCACAAACCCTTGGCACCGTTGAAGACGAAACATGCATACCGCCTGCGACATACTTCGTACCGCAGTGTTGCGATCTAGAAAGACGGCTGGTCAAAGCTGATTTCTGTACTGCTCCAGTGCGATACGAACTAGCTGGCTGCGCGTGCGTACCGCAGTTTTTGAGAACAATTGCTGGAGGGTGTTCTTGACTACACTCTCTGAGACGTCTAAACGCGACGCTATTTCTTTGTTAGTCAGGCCCTGAACAAGGAGCCGGAGTACGTCCAATTCGCGATTCTTCAGGGCGCGGCCCTCTTGGTTACTGGACGCAGCAGCGGTCGATTCTGCGATGCCGCCCGGTTCTTCGCTGACGTCGGCGATGATTGCCGCTACCTTCGGAACACCTCCTTCTTTATAACTGGAAAACCACACGTCCGCCAAAAACGACTCCCCGTTGCCTCGATGGCCTCGGCATTGCATCGATGCCTTAAACTGTGGTCCATCTTCCCAGCGCAATGCGTGATGGAGTTCAGGCAGAAATGCGGCGATCGGGTGGCCGATCAGATTTCCATCGCGCGGGGCCATGAGCATGGAGGCGGCGTCGTTAGCGAGTTCGATAATGCCATATTCGTCGACTGTGACAATGGCTGCTGGACTCGTTTCCACCAGAATGCGTATTCGCTCCTGAGACGCCAATCTCAATCGGCGGTTGCGCAAGACTTCAGAAATGAACAATCCGGAGCCGACAAGTGCCAGCGCTTCGAAACTGGAACGGATGGAGCATCCGCTGGGGCCAAGTTGCTGAACCGCTCGCTGAGCAGCGCACATGCGATCCCCATCAGCGCGATTGCCCACCGTGGCAGAAAACCTGCAGCCAGCATCATGGGAAACAAATAGAAAAACCCAAGTGAAATGTACGGCTTGGTCCACCAGTCCAGGGCTGCGATCGCCAGGACGATGCCGCCGCTGATGAGCAGAACCGCCGTCCGGTGGCGTTGTTCCCAGATCCATTCCAAGTTCAGCATAGAGCTCGTGGTGAATCGGTGATTATTCATCACTTGGAGCCGTTCGCCAACCCAATCAAACGGTTTCGTCGGTTCAAGCATCGGCAATCTAAAGATTAATCCTTTGCATTGCGCAATGAGCCCTTTGGTTGCGGCGATTCATCGTGTCCGGTTTCGGCAATCGAAATATTGCCGACCAAAACCTTTTGAGTGTCTCCCGTGGACTGGAGTTTCAGGGTACATAAACCTCTGCCCAGTACGAGGTTCCGGGAGAGTTCCGCCCGTCGTGCCAAGAAAGGAGGCATGGATGTACGAGATGCTTTGGTCGAGCTGTGCGCTGCTGCTGTTTTGCAGCACCTACCTCTCAGCACAGATGCAGGCCTCCTTGACCTGGAAGCAGGTGCGCGAACGTTTTGAGCAAAATAACTCGACCCTGCTGGCAGGCAGGTTCAATATCGATGAATCCCAGGCTCAGGAGATTACCGCCCATCTCCGTCCCAACCCGAATCTCAGTTTGCTGACAGATGGAACCCAAATCGCTCCTTACAAAGGAGTTTGGCAGCCACTGACCGGTACCATGCTCACCACCAATGTCAGCTACCTCCACGAGCGGCAGCGCAAACGGGAACTCCGTCTGGAGAGCGCACAGAAAGCAACCGGCGTTGCGATCGCAACTCATGCCGACCTTGAGAGAACGATGCTTTTCAATTTACGCGGCGCTTTTGTGTCAACCCTCAAGCCGAAGCTGTGGTGCAGTTGGCTAGGGACAACCTTGCTTACTACGATGACGTGCTCGACGTTCAGCAGAGATCGGCTCAAGGCTGGCGACATCGCGCAAATCGATCTGGATCGGCTGGAATTGCAACGGGTGCAGTATGAATCCGATCTGCAAGCTGCCGAAGTCAATCTACGCACAGCGAAGATCCAGTTGCTCACGCTGCTGAATGATCGGACCCCCGTGGAACAATTCGATGTGAACGGGCCATTCGATTTCATCGATCAATTTGTGCCGCGTGACGAATTCCGGAAGATTGCGCTGGACACGCGGCCAGATCTCAAGGCGGCGGTCGAAGCCATGGACAAGGCACAGACCGACCACAAGCTGGCGGTGGCGAACGGCTCGACCGATCCCACTTTCAGCGCATGGTATACGCACAACTCGTCCACCAACAATCCATTTGCCCATCAATACGCTTGGCGCGAGCGTGAGCATTCCTCTGCGCATTTTTGATCGCAATCAGGGAGAAAAGCTGCGCACGCAACTGGATATCACGCGCAATGAGAGACTGCGCGATGCTGCAGAAGCCCAGGTGCTGAGTGACGTCGACTCCGCTACGCCACGCTTGAGAGCGATCTGACTCTTGCTCCGTCCGTACAAAGCGAAATACCTGCAACAGTCTGTCCGCGTGCGCGACACGATTTCCTTTTCCTATCAACACGGTGGAGCTTCACTGCTGGATTTTCTGAACGCACAGGCCGAGTACCGCAGGTGTGCAATTGAACTACGTGAATTTGGTTGGCTCTTATTTGACGGCCGCAGCCGAATTGAATCATGGCCGTTGGCCGCGAGGTGGTGCCATGAGAAACATCAAGGTGAGACACTTTCGACTGCTCTGTGCGCGAGTCCTGGCTTTTGCCTTGCATCGCGAGCTGCTTGCTCCAACGAGACGAAGGCGGCTCCCACAAAGACCGAAGTGACGGTTGATCCTGATGTCTACACTGTGGAACACCCAGAGTTGTTCAAGTTGGTCGAAAGCAGAAAGCCACGACGTGCCAACGGTGCTGACTGCCAATGGAAACGTCACCCCGGATGTGAATCGCACCATTCACGTGACCTCGCAAGGTTCGGGGCGCGTTATCGATCTGAAAGTTCGGCTCGGGGACTACGTGAAGAAAGGCCAAGTGTTGCTTTCAATTTACAGCGCCGATCTCGCGACCGCGTTCTCTGATTATCAGAAGGCGGTCGCAGATGAACGCTTAGCGAAAAAGCCGCTGGACCGGGCACAGTTGCTCTACTCGCATGGTGCGCTCGCAGAAAAAGACCTGCAACAAGCCGAGGATACGGAAGAGAAAGCGCATAGTGGATGTACAGAACGCTGAACAACATGTTCGCACTACTGGGTGGAGATCCAGCTCATCCCAGTTCGCTGATTGACATTCGTGCTCCGACTCTCCGGAACTATTGTTGAGCAGAACGTTTCGGGGTTCGAGGGGATCAAGAGTCTCGACAACAGTCCTAACCTGTTCACCATCGCCGATCTCTCGCAGGTTTGGGTGCTTTGTGATGTCTATGAGAATAATCTCGGCGAAGTACATGTCGGAGACCATGCCGATCTTCGCCTGAACGCCTATCCCGACACTGTCTATCACGGCAAGGTCGCAGATATCTCGCGCGTGCTTGATCCGAACAACGCGCTCGGCGAAGGTTCGCATTGTGCTGCCCAATCGCGACGGATCTTTACGTCCCGGAATGTTCGCCGTCGCCACCTTCCGCTCGCGCAAATTGCAGCCGCGCGTTGTTGTCCCTCGCACCGCGATCATGCGGCTTCAGGATAAGGATTGGGTGTTTCGCAAAGAAGGACCCAGCAAGTTCCGGCGCGTCGAAATGCACACACTTGGAGCAGGCTGCCGATGGAATGCAGGAGATTCAGGTTGGGGTGAAAGTCCGGCGAAGCAGCTGATCGCTAACGCGCTGGAGTTTTCGTCGAGCTGTCGCGGAGCAAGGCAAATGATCCGGTATCTGATCGACTTTGCTCTCCGCAATCGCATTTTGGTGCTGAGTTTGGCTGCGGTGCTTTTTTGTCTGGGGCATTGTTCTCTTTCCACAACCTACCGATCGAAGCCTATCCAGACGTCGCCGACACTTACACACAAATCATCACTCAATGGCCAGGCCATGCGGCCGAGGAAGTGGAACAACAGATTACAGTCCCGCTAGAAGTCGCAGCTGAATGGCATCGCGCATATGACCCATCTGCGGTCGACATCTCTGGCGGGACTATCGGTAATACACATCATTTACGACGATCGAGGTCACGACGCTGAATGCTCGTCAGGAAGTAATCGATCGGTTGCAACAGGTGACCCTGCCGCAAGGCTGTAGTCCGGGGCTGGGCCCCGACTACAGCCCAACCGGGCAGATCATGTTCTTCACGCTGTCCAGCACCAATCCGAAATACGACGTGATGGAACTTAAAACCCTTCAGGATTGGCTCGTTCGCAACCAACTGAAGTCCGTCCCGAACGTGGTCGAGGTCAATATTTTTGGTGGGCCGACACGCGAATACCAAGTCCAGCTTGATCCAGGAAAGATCGTGTCCTACGGACTCTCGCTCAATCAGGTGGAACAGGCGCTAACCAACAACAATATCAACGCCGGTGGAGGTTTCATCGAGAGAGGAGAGCAGGCGTTGAACGTGCGCGCCGTTGGCCTCATGACGAACACTGACGACATTGGGGCCACCGTCGTCAGGGTCGTGAACGGCACTCCGGTGCGAGTTCGTGACCTCGGCACGGTGGTTCAGACGCCAAAGGTTCGATTGGGACAACTCGGGAAAACAATCCGCCATGAGGGCGGAATCGTCATCAACGATGACGATGTCGTCGAAGGCATCGTCCTGCTCCGAAAGGGTGCCGAGGCAGATGCAACACTTGAGGCCCTTCATCGCAAGATCAAAGAACTGAACGAAGGCATTCTGCCAAAGGGGGTGAAGCTTGTCCCTCATCTCGACCGCAGCGACCTCGTTCACTACACCACCCATACCGTACTGCGGAATTTGACGGACGGAGTTCTGCTCGTAACTCTCGTCTTGTTTTTGTTCCTAGGCAATGTTCGCAGCGCGCTGATTGTGACCATCACGATTCCGTTCGCATTATTATTCGCAGCGATCCTGCTCGACCTGAGCCACATACCCGCAAACCTGCTCTCACTAGGCGCACTTGATTTCGGCATGGTGGTTGACGGCTCGGTTGTGATGGTTGAGAACATCCTGCGCCACGCCGAGTATGGGCGAGGCAAAAAGACGCTGGAAGAGATGATCGCCACGGCGGCCCACGAGGTGCAAAAGCCGGTGTTCTTCGCCCGCATCATCATCATCGTTTCCTACCTGCCCATCTTCACGCTGCAGCGGGTGGAGGGCCGTTTGTTCCAACCGATGGCGTGGACTGTGGCGTTTGCACTAGTGGGGGCTCTTTTATTCGCACTCCTGATTGCGCCTGTGCTCTGCAGTCTCCTCTTTAAGGGCGAGATCAAAGAATGGCGGAATCCTGTACTTAAATGGCTGCGGGAACACTACGGCAGGGTACTGGATTGGTGTTTCAACCATTCGAAGGTGACGCTGGGACTAGGCCTCGCAGCATTTGCCTTCATGCTTTTCATCGGTTTCAGTGGCGTAATCGGTTCAGAATTTCTTCCCCACCTTGATGAAGGCGCTATTTGGGTACGCGGCACCCTTGTTCCCAGCACTGGTCCGTCAGCGGGAATCGATCTCGCAAACCGGGCACGCCGCGTGTTGGCAGACTTTCCCGAAGCCAAGCAGGTAATGAGTCAGGTGGGGCGTCCAGATGATGGCAGTGATGCCAGCGGATTTTACAACACGGAATTCTTTGTTGACTTGCTGCCCCGCGGGGAATGGCGCTCTGAGTTCAAAACGAAGGACGACCTAATCGCCGCCATGGACAATGAGCTGAACAGATTTCCGGGCGTGAATTGGAATTTTTCTCAGCCGATCTCTGACAACGTTGAAGAAGCCGTCAGTGGCGTCAAAGGGGAGCTGGCAGTCAAACTCTTTGGCACAGACTTGAAGATCCTGGAAGCCAAAGCCAATGAAATCCAAAAGGTAATGCTCAAGATTCCAGGTGTGGCTGATCTCGGAACATTTCAAGTTCGCGGTCAGCCAAACGTGAATCTGGTCGTGGATCGCGCGGCGGCTGACCGTTTCGGGATCAATGTCAGCGATGTCCAGGACGCGGTCGAAACCGCGGTCGGCGGCAAAGCTGTGAGCCAAGTCTTGGTAGGCGAGCAGCGTTACGACCTGACGGTACGTTACCAGCAACCATTCCGCAAAACAGTAGAGGACGTTGCCGATGTCAGAATCCTGGCACCGTCAGGTGAGCGCGTTTCTCTCGGACAACTCTGCCAAATCAGACTGGAAGATGGCGCTTCCACTATCTACCGCGAGGGAAACTCGCGTTACATCGCTATCAAGTACAGCGTGCGCGGTCGAGATCTCGGGAGCACGGTTCGCCAAGCAATTGGGGAAGTTCATCAGAAGGTACAGCTGCCCGAGGGCTATCACCTCGATTGGACGGGCGAATACGAAAGCCAGCAACGCGCCAACCGGCGCCTGGCAGTCATCGTACCGATCACCCTTCTGCTCATGTCCTTCGTTCTCTATTCCGCCTTTGACTCGTGGAAATGGGTTGCGCTGATTCTCGCGGTAGTCGCGCTTGCTCCACTGGGTGGATTTCTCAGTCTTTTGGCAACTGGAACACACTTTTCTGTCTCCTCAGGACTGGGTTTTCTTGCACTAATCGGCGTTTCCGTCGAGGTCGGCGTCATCATGGTGGAGTACATCAATCAACTCCGCACCCGAGGCATGAGCCCCCGCGAGGCTGCCAAACAAGGATCGGCCCTTCGACTCCGGCCCATCATGATGACAATTCTAGTAGCAACGGTGGGACTACTGCCCGCAGCCATGTCGCATGACATTGGTTCCGATTCACAACGTCCGTTTGCCATTGTGATAGTCGGTGGACTGATAGTGGAATTCTTCGTCAGCCTCGTGTTGCTACCAACGCTCTATGTGTTTTGGGCCCGGCCAACCGATCAGTTACCACCGCCTGAAATTGGTTTCTTGGAGGAGGGTGAGCATGTCGACTAGCCCCCATATTCGCTTTTGGCGATTGATTGGCCCGCTCGTGATCATAGTCGGAGCGGTTTGCCATCCACCCAACCTCGACGCAAACGCTTGGCTCAATGGGTACATTGCTGAGATGAGACCTGACGGATTTCTACTCCAAATGAGGTTTTACAGCATCCACGTCCATACCGCAGTCGATACAAGAGTCCGGTGCAAGAAACAATCTTTGTCTCTCTCTGATCTAGAAGTTCAGGATCTCGTCACGGTTGAGGTGTCAACGAACCATAAAGGGAGCGTTCTGGCAACGAAAGTCACTATCCACCGCGACTGGTTACGATGCCGAGAGATCAAAGGTTCAAAACCACGTCACTGCAAATGCTGAAGGATGCGTGAAATCGTCAGCAGCCGGATCGTTTGCGTGTTCTTCATAAGTGCTAGCGGCATGCGGAGAGTCACCGCTCACCGATGATGCGGACGGGCATTTTGGCGCGATCAGTTTCTTAGCGCGGCGAGATGATAATGCTGTACCCATTTATCCGTCTCTGGCAGTATCCCCTTCATCCCCGCGTTAAACGATCTTGATGTTTTTGACGAGTGTTTTGAATCTCACTCCATCCGCCTGCACAACGGTGACTAAAACATGACCCGTGTTTCCTGTTTTGATATCTCGGACCCGTTCCAGATTTGCCTTTGTGCGTGCGGCCGAGAGCCGCCGCAGTTCCTGTTTGCGGTTGGTCAATTTCTCGGTCCGCAAGTCCTGGCCGTCCGACATCAACAGATCGAAAGCAAACAAACGAGGTTCCCCATCGATGGAAGAGTAGTTCATTGAACCGCATCCTTGCCGATTTCCGAGTTGCAGTGAATAGGGTAAGAAACCGCGCCTGGGCAGCCTATCAGTATGCTGAATCAAAAATCGCGGGCAAAGACTCGGGGAACATAATTTCGCTCGCAGCCGCCGAAAGAATGCGTGCCGTCTATCAACTATGCCAAGCCATTCAGGAAGATTTGGCAAGTACCAACGTGGACTTGCAAGCTAATGAGTTAATCCAACTTCACGCGGCAACGAACACTTTGACAGAAAAGCTTGACGAGGTCATTCGCAAGCTGAAATAAGCGATAGAAAAGCGAGTCGGTACAAGAGGCGCATTGGCACCTTCAGATGGTGAGGCCGGTGGGACCAAGTCGGCGGTTCCTTAGCCTCCGGTCTTCTTTCTCATCAGCGACTTCCAGTAAGAGTTGTCGGCGCCAGCGTGCAAAAGCAACCTTTCGCGAGATTGGGACATTAGCCTATGGAATTGTGAAGCCAGCCACAAATCCCGAATGGCTATTGTCGTTTGGGCTTACGTAAAAAATATCTTCGACCAGTCCACTGATCAGCCCCGCTGTATAGGTTGCATTGCCGCTGCTATTGGTGGTGAACCTTGGATTCTGGCTTCCAGTCTGAATAGCGTAACAATCGGAACCTTGATAAAGCGGACATTGGGAACCGCTCCAGGAGGTGTTGGGGATTGTCCCTTTCAGAACGATGGTCATTACTCCGGGCGCAGACATGGTGATAGAGCCCGATTGAAGCGGTGCTTGAGGCGGCCCAGGAGGCAACTGCGTCCATGTACCTTTGCCGTTGACCGATATATCGGGCAGAAGGGTGGCGTAGTAGGTTGAGGGATTAGATTGGTACACGCTAGTTGCAAACTCTATCGTGTTGCCAGTCAGCAATTCAAAATCCCCGGCCCAGCTTCCAGACGGGAAGGCGATAGTACTGATGACAGCGCCCCTGGCATTGGTCGAGACTGAACCGACCGTCGAACAGGTGGGATAGATGTTCGCGGGCGCCGGGCAGAATTGTACGGTATACGTAGCGTTCGCCGCGCCTTTGGTCAGTTCAACAGTGGTGACTCCAGCAGCATTCACGGTTACTTCGCCGACCGGCGTGGTGCTCGGCCCTGAATACGAAAACAGCGACACGTCATATTGCACGGATGAAGTTGTCCCTATGTTAAAGGAGACGGTGCTGTGCTGCAGGCGATTGTCGTAGGCAGCAGAAAAAACATCCGCCCGGTGCGGACCGGGACCGAGATTGAAGCTGCCGTCCAAGAACGAATACGTGGCGTAGGAGTTAAACGATTCCCTCAGTTTAACGCCATCTATCCACACTTCGGTCTTGCGCACCGGAGAGGTGAATGCGGCGGCGACCTCGATTTTAACAGGAGCCAGTACGCTACCGCCGCGCGGCGGGGCGCATACGGCAATTCCCGCGCTGGCGTTCGGCGGATTGCAGGATGGAAACCCTCCCGAGGTCGAATTATCGAGAAATTCAAAATTTCCGTTGTAGTTGCTGGCATCCAATGATTGCCACGCCATGAGGTCAGGTTTTGTATCGCGATTGTAGCGTTCCGCGAGAAGCGCCGCCAGCCGGGTATTCGAATAAATGATCTGCTCGGGCTGGTAACTTCCATCTGACTTGCCGAGTAGTACCACGACATTGCTTTGATTTGCCGCTGTCTCGATCACGGCAAGGTCCTTGATGCCGTCGCCATTTAGATCCACCGCTTGAAGAGCAGTGCCAGGGTTCGTGAGGGGGACATCGCGTACCGTGAATGTACGGTTCGCGTTCCCGTAGAGAATCCGCAGGCTACTCGATTGGCCCGAGTAGCCATAAAGGTCAGAGAATGGGTCTGAGTTCACATCATCGGACCAGTTGAAGTAGTAATCCTTGGCGTAGTTAATTGACGTCGATGCGGAGAATCCTCCTTTCCCATCGCCATAAAATATCTGGATATGAGTGGCGCAACCAGCCCCGCGGTCGCAATGTGCCCATGTCGTGGCGAGATCGGCGTTACCATCCGAATCGTAGTCACCGATCAAGAGATTATCGACATAGAAGTCGCTAGAAATCTTAAACGGAGTGGAGAAGGTGCCATACCCACTGCCATACAAAAGTTGCAACACGCCGTGAACCCCGTCGCTGATTACCAAGTCGAGTTTCCCGTCACGGTTAAAGTCCGCCGTTGTGATCAAATAATTGCTGGATTCCGGTATAGAAAAGTTCCATGAGGGGGACAGAGTGCCATTGCCCCTGTTGAGAAAAATGAAGTAAGCGCTTGTGCTTTCCACTTCAGCGACGTCCACTTTTCCGTCACGATTGAAATCGCCCAAAGCGATCGAGACCGCCCCACCTGCGTAGGGAGAGGTATAGAAAACTGGCGCTTGATAGCTGCCATCGGGATTCGACAGTGTGACGTAAAAGCCTGTCTTGCCTGTCGCATTGCCGCCGACAGTGACTAGATCCAGCACTCCGTCTCCGTTTAGGTCCGCTTGAGCTGTGGGGAATGCCTTACTGGCATATCGCTTGTGACCAAAGCTGACAGATTGTGAAAAAGCGGCGGTCGTAAGGATGGCAAAGCACAAAACAATAAGGCGCAACATAACAATTTCCTTACTCTATGGGGTCGTCGACTTAGGCGCCCATCTTCATGTGAGACTTCAGACGGGATTTGTTTCGTGCGGGTTGCTCTCCAACTTAGTCCGGATCCAGCTCATTCTTCGCCGCGAAGTTTCCCAATGGAGCAACGATGAAATCCCATATAATCCTGGTTTTTGCGGTACACGCCATAATGTCGTACGCGTGAGCTCCTCGAGCAGCAGTGCCTCGTCAAACAAACCACCCTCAAGAGAGGTCTTAACCTCGCTCGAATCCTCCTCACACAGGGCCGTCGGAATGGCGCATAACATCCAAACCCACGGTTTATCGATAGTGTCCAGGGTAAAGTAGTGCTCAAGGTAGTAGAGGGCTGTAAACGCAAGAACCACAACGACTGCTGAAAATGCCAAACGCCGGACGATTCGCACGGGCTGCGCCCAATCCGCCGTGGCAAGGAAGAGGATACCAGTGGGCAGTAGCGTGAAGATTGATAGCTGGAAAATATGTGCGCCGGTGCCTTCGTCCGATAATGGCGGCTGAGTGTAACCGAGAAGCAACACATCAAGTACCGTACGGAGCTGCCCATGTCCGTAAACCCTGGATCGTTGGCTGCATCGCCCGTCACCGCGATGTCCGCTTTGGTCCGGGAATAAGAATCGTGTGATCTACTTTTACGGCTTTGTGCTCGCCAGTTTGGAGAACGAGTCTGCGACTGCCATCGGCAGAGATCATCATTCGACGTAGGCCGAAGCCAGCCTCTCCACACACTCGGAAGCCTTTTTGGGCTAGCCTTCGCTGACCCGCAGACACCTTAATTGCTAGTTCGCGGCTGTATTCAGCGGCCATTGTCCGTTTCAATGCCTTCATCAACGAGTTCGGGATGCTGTTATCGTTATCAAACTGTTCCGTACAATAGCGCACCGGTATTCCGGCGGACTTACACAAAAACTCGTAGTGCGCTGCTTCATCGGCATCCTGGAATCGTCCCCACCGACTAACGTCATAGACCAGGATGGTTTTGAACGACGCCCTGCCGCCTAATACGTCTTTTAGAAGTTGTCTCAAGCCGCCTCGCGTCCTGATCGCAACGCCACTTTTCCCTGCATCAGCGTAGGTCGATACGACAACGTAGCCGTGGGTCTGTGAATATTCGCGAATGGCATCTTCCTGATTTGCAATCGAGTATTGCTGGTCTTCTGTGGACATTCTCACGTATTGCGCAGCCGGAATGGAGCAGGAAGGAACGAGCGGTGTTGAGTTTCGCATATGGTCCTCCGAAGCAGAAGGGGCCGAATGTCGAACAGTACCTTTCAGAAAGGGTACCTGATTCCGAGGTCGGCACAATCGGAGGGACATCTTTTCCTTCTGGAGTCAGGGAAAGATCAATCGGAAAGATCGGGCATCATATCCATCATGCTTCTGATTTCCCCCAAGATCTTCACCCTTCTTTCTTGCCGGTGACAGTAAGACATCTCATCGATGTCGTCGCGCAGTTGCGATCGATAACAGGCCATGTCCCACACGTCGATTGCAATCAGTTCTGATTGCAGCCTTGCCAAGCGCTCGGTGTCCACAGTTTTGTTTGGTCCCATATGTGGCTTTCCTTGATGCACTTGCTGGGCCACTCGGGGTGGTGCAATGGGGATGACAAGACACGACTTGTGACGAAAGTGGAGGCTGATCGAGTAACGTGTTGCCAGCAATTCGGCACTGCTGCCGAAGCTTCGGCACGCGCCAAGGCCACTTGCTTGGCGGTTGCTGGCACAAAATCGATTACACTCACGAGGTAGTTGGTGTAATCGCCTGTTTACAACAGTTGAGAATTACTGAGCCAGACGAACTGAACGATGGTCAGTGGGGAACGACCTACGCCCCTTCTGCAGCTTCGCGTACTCCGCCCTGGCTTCCCTCAGGAGGGGATGTCGGGGTCGGCGTCTTTTCAGAGGGTGAGATTGTTGTGCCTGCGCATACGTAGCAGCATTCGCAAAGAAGAACCCAAGAAAGGCTTATCGGATAGTGACTAAGGAGCGCAATTGGGCAAGTTAACCGAACGAGAATCATAATCTCGGGTTTGGCAAAGAGCATCGTTGGCATGGTTGCAAAGGCATAAAGTGCCCAGTGGCCCGCTACGAGAACACCCGCAATCGCCCACATAGCAATTCGCGGTGGAAATTCAGCGGCACTGCATTGAGCCCTCGAAGGATGAGTTCTGGGCCGACACATTCTTGAATTGACGTTATAATTCCGACCACTAATGGCATTCACCTCAGGAACGAAGTTGGGGCCTTACGAGATCCAGTCTCTGCTCGGTGCGGGCGGTATGGGCGAAGTGTATCGTGCACGCGATGCGCGGCTCGCCCGAATTGTAGCGATCAAAGTCCTGCCAACATCCTTTTCTGCGGATCAGGATCGGATGCAGCGCTTCGCACAGGAAGCGCGTGCGGCGGCCGCCCTCAATCATCCCAACATTCTTTCGATCTTCGATATCGGAGACGAGCATGGCTCGCCCTACGTGGTCTCCGAACTATTGGAAGGAGAAACGCTGCGCGACCGTTTGAGAAGTGGGGCGCTTTCCAGCCGGAAGGCAATTGACTACGGCGTACAAGTGGCACGAGGTTTGGCGGCGGCGCACGAGAAGGGAATCGTGCATCGCGACTTGAAGCCGGAAAACCTGTTCATCACCAGCGATGGCCGAGTGAAGATTCTGGATTTCGGTCTGGCCAAGCTGACTCTGCCGGAAACCTCGAGCGCAGGAGCGGATGCGCCCACCCTTCACGCGGCAACTGAACCCGGCCTGATCATGGGCACGGCTGGTTATATGTCGCCCGAGCAGGTGCGCGGGCAAGCGGCCGATCCGCGATCCGACATCTTTGCCTTTGGAGCAATTCTCTACGAGATGATTTCGGGCAAGCGTGCCTTTCACGGCGAGACCACCGCCGACACCATGAGTGCGATTCTGAAAGAGGAGACGCCCGAGCTTTCCGAAACTGCGCGCAATGTTCCGGCAGGACTCGAACGAATTGTGCGTCACTGCCTCGAGAAGAGTTCTTCGCAGCGTTTCCACTCGGCGGGAGACCTGGCGTTTGACTTGGAGGCGCTAACCGAGATTTCCGCCACGAGCAGTAAGTCGGGCGCACAGGCGGCGATGGCACAAGCCAAGGGCACGGAGTCGCGCCGCAAAGTTGCTTGGGGAGTAGCCGCAGTCGCTCTGGCGGCGGCGATGATCGGTCTCGGGTGGTTTGGCCGAGGCAATGGCGCCGTGCCTCCAGCGGAGTACCAGCAAATCACATTTCGTACCGGATCGATTGGCGATGCCCGCTTCACTCCCGACGGCAGCATTGTTTACAGCGCCTCATGGGAAGGCGGCCAGCCCCAGATCTATCTGGCCCGCACGGATGACAACGGCTCGCGCGAATTGGGACTGAAGGATGCGGAGCTACTTTCGATCTCGAAGAATGGAGAACTGGCGATCCGGCTGAACACAGTTTTTCATGGCGGCTATGCGCGGGCGGGCACGCTGGCCCGAGTCCCACAGAACGGGGGAACCCCGCGCGAGGTTCTGGACAATGTGCAGGACGCAGACTGGGCATCGGATGGCGCGAACATGGCAATAGTCCGTTTCGTCCCGGAAAACAGCCACTGGCGACTGGAGTATCCAGTGGGCAAAGTGCTTGCTAGACAGCATTAACTGGATGAGCCATCCGAAAATTTCGCCGGATGGGAAAAAGATAGCTTTTGCGGACCATGAAAAGCCTGGTGGCGACGACCAGGGTGGTGTGAGTGTGATCGACCTTGACGGCCATGTGAAAAGCCTTTCGTCGGGCTGGTCGTCAGTAGAGGGAGTCGTTTGGTCACCTACTGTTGATGAGATCTGGTTTACCGCCTCTGATAGCGGCAGCGCAGAGAATCTGCGAGGAGTCACTCTTTCCGGCAAACTGCGAACTATCGCCAATGTGCCAGGAGGTATGTGGCTGCAAGATATCCGCGCCGGGGTGGCACTAATGGTCACGAACCAGATACGTATAGGGATCCGAGGTCTGCCACCGGGTGGAAACGAGGAGCGTGACCTGGGATGGCTCGGCTGGTCGTACTTGCGAGACCTAAGCCGCGACGGCAAAAAGGTGCTATTCGAGGAAGAAGCAGATGGGGGCGGGCCGAATTACACCGTGTTTCTGCGTGACACGGATGGATCGCCGCCGGTGCGGATCGGTGAAGGTGAGGGCCGTGCGATTTCGCCGGATAGGAAATGGGTTATCACAAAACCGCTGAGGGGCGGCGCGCTGAGTCTGGTGCCTACAGGCGCCGGTGGGGCCAGGGTTTTAACACATGACAACATAAGCTACGGCTTTATGCGTTATCTGCCCGATGGTAAACAGTTGCTGGCGGAGGGAATCGAGCCGGGGCATGGAGGCCGCGACTATCTTATTGATGTGAGTAACGGCAACGCGAAGCCGATCACGCCTGAGGGTGTTATGGGTACGCATCTGTCGCCGGACGGCCTCAAGGTCGCAGTGACTGGACCCGACGGAAAATGGGGTGTCTGGCCGCTGGATGGAAGTGGTTTGCGGCCCATCCCGGGACTTGACTCGAAGTACTACGTGTCAGACTGGGCGCCGGATAGCGCATCGGTATATGCATTCTCCAGCCAGCAGCGTACCGGGCCCGCGAAGGTTTATCGCGTAAATGCAGCCACCGGAATAATGGACTACTGGAAAACGTTCGGCACCAATCTGCCGGCGGGAGCGACGGGCGCCGCTCGGCCGCGTTTTTCCGTCGACGGTAGCGCTTATGTCTATGTGTATCAGCAGACGTTGTCTGAGGCGTATGTGGTGAAAGGATTGAAGTAGTAGGTGCGCATCCAAACCTTTTGAGGCACGTCCAGAAAAACTGTCACCCCGACCGAAGCGCAGCGGGGTGGAGAGACCTTCAGGACTGCCGCTGCTGACGTTCTGTTTTGGTCAAGGCAAAGCAAAAATGCCGTTAGTTGTCATTTAGACCATAGTCATGGGTATGCAGGCGATCCTCCCAGCTTGACTCCAGTAGGCCAATTTCGCCACGCTCCATTTCGTGCGATGTTCGCTGGGGAATCGTGAACAAGAAAGTCGCTCGGCGTCCGCTCCCTGAGCTTTTTGTTTCCGCTATGGCCTGAAACCGCGTACTCGCTGTCTCAGAGCGGTCTTCCAATTCGTCGGCAACACCCGCAGCTCTTCCGACGTCAGCGAGAGCCGTTCCCACGAAGGCTCGTTGCCCAGCCTGTGCACCAAGGTCTGCCGGGATTCTGCCCGACAGGTGATCACAAGAGGGGTATGGGAAGGAATAGAACGGCAGTTGGGATTCCGGCTAGCCGGCCCGACTGATGGCGTTTTACCAGTAAGTGAGGTTTAGTTTGTCCAGATATACGGTATAGGGAGCCTGCTTGTAGTTCCCGTCCATTTGGAAGTTAAGCGTAATGCCGTGCCATCCTGACGGCGCATAATTCGCGCCGTAGTACCGGTTTACGGATCGGGTAACGCCGTTCAGCGTGATCGAATCGTAGAACAGTTTGTTGTCCCAGGTCCGCTGCACCTGAATGACAACGTGGTTCCATGCGCTATTTACCGGATTACAAGGAACGCCACTGCCCACCCATTTGTTGTTTACGTTGTCCCAAATATCCCACTCGTGACCATAAGCGATGCGGCACTGCTGACCAAATATGAAACTCTTTCCCCCGAAATACTCGCTAATGTCAAACTCCAGAATCTGAGACGCGGGAAGATTGTCGGAGAAGAACCAGGCATCGTAGGTAAAGTGGGTAAGTCTGGGAACCAGGGTGTGATCGCTGTCGGGAACTCCTTGCGTGGAGCCCTGGCCGATGACCGGGTTGGCCCACAAAACATCGGAGTAGGGAACGGTGCCACCGATAGCGAACTTGGTTGCGCCGCCGGTCTGATTCATTCCCCACGTGACCTGCGGACTGCACGACGAACAGATTGCATAAGCCGGCGCCAGTTCTCCCCAACCCTTCCATCCGCCGCTGGCTTGGATGTTGGAGAGCGTTGTTCCACTTGTTCCACCCACTTTGATCCTGACCGGAGTAAACGTGGCGCCGCCACAGTGGTCCCACTCCTCTACCACGGTTTCATAGGTTCCAGGGTTCAACGACAAGTTCTTGCTCAGAGTGTTGCCGCTGACCACGTACATCAACTGGTTGTTGACGTAGATGCCCATTGAGGCCACTCCACTGCCGCAAGTCGTATTTGCGGTGGCAACGAAACTCACCGGCGACCCCACAGTCGAACCGTAAGTTGGACTGCTTACACTGACGCCGGCCGATGCTCCGATGGAGGAACCCACAATGAGGCAAACAGATACAGACAGACTTCTCACGTAAGAATCCTCCAATTGTTGTTGATTTACTTCGTCGAACTGACCGCGAGATAAGAAAATTAGCAGGAGTTTATTAGGTATTCGCTGATGGGCGCAAGCCCAAAACACTGTTCTAGGAAATAGGAAGTACATGGCACCCTACAAACAACGGATACCTGTGGGAATTACGGGAATACTGCGATCGCCTAAATTTTCTCACCGATATCGCGGTCCTCCTGTCACGCGGAGTACTTCTGGTGGCGCAAGCGTTACGATCGCGCATGAAAGCACAAACCGGAGATAGTCCAGGGGGCGAGGGCGATGATTGAAATAGATCTCCAGATCTCTGTGAGAACTTCATGATGCCGTACAGAATCGCAGAAAATGCAAACGAAATCGTCCCTCGCCTTTGCAGCGCCTGCGGGAAGCCGTTCCGACTAAAGCGTCCCTGGTAAAAACAGTGCAGCGCACGTTGTCGGCAGCGAGCCTACATCCTACTACGGCGCGTAAGTTAGTGTGCGTGGTGGTGCCTTCGCCTTCTGCTGGGTGAGATGTACTATCGAATCAGTAGCGTATTGTGGTCATCCTGGCGTCAACGTGGTTTTCGGGATCAATGCGGCCGTGTGTTTTCCTGCACATCGACTCCCAGCCAGGATCCTGGGTGGAGTTGCAAACAACTTCGTTGATCGAATCACGGCGGCGTCCAGCACAAAGCAATCATGTTCGCATGAGTTCTGGCGACTTGCGGCTGGGTTGAAAGATGCAGAGGTCCTTCCGACGTCTGAGTCTTGGGGCACCTTCGCCCGTAGAGGCTGCTCCAGATCGAGTGGAACACGAAACCGCTCTACGTTATGCTCTGGCAGTGGCGATCACTACCAACAAGAAGGAGCAAAGCGCTAAAGAACCCCGCTGGCTCGCGATAATAGCGATGCTTGCGAGCGGATTGCTATATGCGGCACTGCCCAGCAGTCTGTCGGTCGGTCCTGATTGGTTGCTCCTGGCCGTCCTGGCCGCGTTGATTGTCTCCACAATCATCTCACATCGCGTCGGCCATCACAGGGCTGACAAGACGATTGGGTACGCTGCCAGTGGGATTTTGACCATGGCAATGATCTGGTCTCTAGGCCTGCTGGTGGCAGCCATTCCGAAGCACGAGATCGAGCCAAAGATTTTGCTCCGATCAGCCGTCGCGCTTTGGGTGACAAACATTCTCGTCTTTGCACTGTGGTACTGGCGGCTTGACGCAGGCGGTCCGCACGAACGCGAGAAGGCTTCGGGGCACAAGAAGGGAGCCTTCCTGTTTCCGCAGATGAATCTTGAGGCTGGCTTCGATCCTCGCTGGTCACCCAATTTTGTTGACTACCTGTTCTTGGCCTTCAACACGAGCACGGCCCTATCACCCGCAGATACGCCGGCTCTCTCCCGGTGGGCGAAGATTTTGATGATGATACAGGCCACCATTTCGCTGGCAGTACTTGCGTTGCTGGCGGCGAGAGCTGTGAACATTCTTTAGGTTGGTTTGACTGAGAGAGACGCGTTTACGCTCTCCGGGACCCGTAACCACCGCGAACGGAACGGCCGAGGCCGTCCAATTAGTTGGAAAGGTCGCATCCCTGAATTTATTGGTACTGCGGGCTATTTTCCCCTCGGCGATGCCACGATCAACCCCGCCAACTGACCCAGCTGCGAGTGCGCGAGATAGACCGTGCCGTCCTTCGTGACGACTCCATTGCGAGCGCCCTCGTGCGTCGGTACTTGTGCAATCAAGCTGAGCTTGCCGGCAGCGTCAACTCGGGCGACCGTGAGCCGCGCGTCCTTGGCAGCGCCTACATACAGCGTGTGAGTGGCAGGCGAGTAGTTGAGGTCATCCACACCGTCGCCGGTATCGATGGATGATAACTTCTCCCCATTGTGTCCTGCATCCAGAACCTCCGCCTGCGTGCTGCAGGCAACGAACAGGAAGCCAGCGTTTTGATCTACCGATATGCCGTGCGGGCCGTCCTCGCCACACGATGACGGCCACTTCGCCACGGTTTTATGCGTCTTGAGATCGATGGCAGTCGTTAGGTCCTTGTCCTCGTAATTCATGTAGAAGCGCCCGCGCTTGGCATCGACTGCATATCCTTCGGGCTGGCCTTCGAAGGTCAGTTTTTCTTTCTGACTCAAGGTCTGGCTATCCAGAATACGCACAGAATTGTCGCGCGGCGCGGTGACCCAGACTTCCTTCGTGGGCGCCACATAGACTACGCCATCGGGAGTGGAATCGATGTGTCCGCAGGTCTTGCGCGCAAGCGTCTTTTCATCGATGGCGCACACGCTGGAGTCGGCCCGGTCGCCGATGTACACCACGCCGTCCCCAATCGATACTCCGCTGGGTCCCTGAACGCGCTTTCGGCCGCCGAGTTCCACTTCGTTGGTGGCAAAGCCCGAGATCTCACGAACGGAGCCGTTGCTGGTGTCCACCACATCCACCGAGCCAACGTTGATGGCGGGAACCCAAACATATCCTGTTTTGGGATCATAGGCGATGTAATCCATGGTGATGTTTCCCTTGCCGTGGTCGGGAAGGGCGAGGGTTCGAGTCGTGTAATTCGCGCTTTGGTCGCTGGCAGCATGCAATGCAATGGCGATTGCGCCCATGCCCAGTAGTGACTACTAGAAATAGAAAGATTCGGTGTTTCATGGCTGGAATAGTAGCACTTTGACTTTAGTCCTGGCTGGCGCGATTCACGTTGTTCGGCGAGGGTTTACGGCTGTTCATTCGCCCCTCCGGGCGCAAAAGAGCACTTGGCATTTCGCCCGATGGGGCGTTTCACAACATTCTTTGTCTCATTCGCTTTTCGACTCTGATTCTTGCCGGCAGGCGATTCTCAGGCCTAAACTCGTTCGTCGGCAATATGAAACATTCCGACGTTAGGTGGAATCCCGCGAGGCGAGAGCATTTCTGTGTGAGTTGCGGACGGACAGCCGATGCGATTGACGTTGCCGATGCCCAAAACAAGCTCGACCAATTCGACTGCGCGGTCCCGTCCGTCGATGTGGCGATTCCTGAACCCGGTACCGAAACGGTCCACGCCGATCTCAATGCGGTGGTAGTCGAGGCGGCTCACGCTAATAATCACTAGCATTTAGTTTTCTGGCAACCTAGCTTCATCAGTTTCACTAGACAAGATTTCCCGGTTTGCAGTTTTCTGCCTCTCCAACCATGAAGCTTGCTTCCGGTGCCCCCTTGTTTGATTTTCCCGATCTGAGTGGTCGGGCTTCCGAGTAGCCCATCCGGGCCATATTCACCCGACAGCATGAACCCTAGAACTTGCGGTGAGCAGACTTCGGGGGAGGGCTGTTCAACGAACGTCCCAGGACTCAATCAAAGTCCTGGTACGTTTCGTTTTGGGCATCGTCCAGCATCCGATCCGCACTTGAGCCCGGACAATCTCGCCAGGTCACAGGCTTCTTCGAACTCTGCCAGCCTCCTTCTCAGCCTTCAGCAGTACTTCAGCCGGGACTTGTCTGAAATTGAAGACACGAACCGTGATGGAAGCGCTATCGGTTTTCTCCGCCGAATGCAGGCCGGAAAAGCGGAACCCATCAGCGCTGCCGTGCCCGCCAGTAAGAAACCTGTGAACTGGCGGCAGGTAGAACTCCGGCGTCCCACCGTCTTCGATCCTCTACCCCGTGCTTTGTTTGCATGCCGTCCTCCTCCGCAGTCAGGCCGCGGTGGGGACAACTTGGTCCAGGACGCCCGCTACCTCAATGACTGGCCATTCATTGAGGTCAAAGGACCGGACCCAGTGCAACCTACATGCCCTGCGTCTTTAGCTCCACATACGCGTTGGTCGCACGTTCCAGTTCGCGTGTTGCGGCATTGACATAGCGGCTCGCAAGATCCAACCTGATCTGATCTTGGTCGGGGCCGTCCCGCTCCGATTCGCTCATACGAAGACGATCCTGGAGGTGTTGTCGCATGAGATCGATAATTTTGACAACCATCTGCAAATTCGATCCAGAATCGCTAGTTTGACTATTCTTTACCTCGCTCGTCAGGGACGACGGCAAGGGCATGTTGTAATTTGCCGCGTGCCCAATCACAGCCTTAGCCATCTGGATAGCAGCGACGTTTATG
Organism: Terriglobia bacterium; assembly: GCA_963733545.1. Taxonomy (GTDB): domain Bacteria; phylum Acidobacteriota; class Terriglobia; order Terriglobales; family Acidobacteriaceae; genus JAIQFF01. Next base: position 35,829 of record CAVTDQ010000004.1, on the reverse strand, counting down.
GGTTCCCAGTAGGTCAGCGTATCGTAGAATTCCAGTCCGAAGGCCTTAATCACTCGTTCTTTCCAATCGCCGGCATGAAGCAGGCCATTAGCTTCGACGTCCCGGAGCAGGGATGAAAGAAAAGCCACTCCCCGCCGAATTTCCTTACGATTCGTGCCATACCATCTCATGGGGAGCACATTTTCGATGGTCACATCGCTTACATGCTGCCCATTTTCCTCAACCTCCAGGCACGCTTTAAACGCTTTTTGTTCAATGCGCAACCCCAGTTTCCACCGCCAGGAAGCCACGACAACCCGTTCAAACCCAAGTTGCTGCAATATTGAGTCCGGAACCAACTGGTTATAGAGTGCCTGGTGCAGGAGATCGAATTCCGGCTTTTCTCGGCCGCTCACATACAAGGCGCTCGCGAAGAGCCCGTGTTTGAGTGCGTTTATTCGGCTCCAGAGCTTCCCATCTTTGGTTTTCGGACCCGTCGAGCGCAAAGAATTTCTTTGGTTTGCTTCGATCTTCTTCTGCGAGGTGCTTTTGCTCTTATTTTGTTTTCCTGGCTCTTTGTTTTCCTGTTCCCCGACTTTTTTGTTTTCGTCCTGATTTTTCACTCTATCTCCTCACTGCCAGCAGATTGAGCAAGCGCACCCAAAAACACGGCTTCAAAGTCGCGCTTCGGATGGGCCGATGCCGCACCCGCTGGAGTTAAATTGTTTGATTTTTTTTATTGCTGTGGAGACCGGTACGTATGGAGGATATCTACCTAAAATTCAGAGCTGAACACAAACCACTATAAATGAGGTTCGGTGGGACTGTGAGGACCGTAGAGGAGAAGCTGACTCCAGTGAACCAGACTCTCACAGCTTCGTCAAGCGTCGGCCGCTGCCGGCGCGGGCCGATAAACAACGTGGCGGCTACCGATTAGCCAGTCCCCAGCAGACAGCACTCCCGGCCGCCGAAATGCTCCAATCGAAACTGGCCAACTGAACAGGCTATTTCCCTTATCAACTGATTGATTCCCGCGTCCACGGTTCGTCGGAGGCCAATCCACCAGCGGAAGTTTGAATCATGGCTGTCTGGAAGTCCGGACCGCAGGCCTCGCAGATCAGTTCTGCTTGCAATATGTCAATTCAGCCTGAGGTGTTCGTCGTGCCAGGAAGAGGTGGACCGATCGGCGATATGGCTGTATTCCGTTAGACCCTATCCTTGCCGGTCAACAGCCACTCGATTGTTTTTCCCGACTTGCCTGCAAGTCGGAGCAGCACCGCTGCACCGATTTCGCCTCTCCCTTGCTCGTATTTCGAAAGCTGTCCTTGGCTGACACTAAGTTCCATTGCAAACTGCGCTTGATTCGTTTCGAATCCGCGAAGCTCGCGTACGCGGCGCCCAACGGCCTTCCAGTCAATCTCGTATTTTGTCCGAGCCGCCAAGTCAAATTGACATAAATTCGCATAAGAATATATAATTCCTATACGAATCAATGTCGCCGCCTATTCAGAGTGATATTGGATCTTTATACCCGATAAGTTGCCTCGAAGTAATCGCCCAGTCAGGTACTGGGCGGGAGGATCAGCGAGATGGAAAAGCATCCAACGCCGAAGAAGCCTGCCAAGGTTCACACAAATAGGCCCACTAGCGGGCTTGCTCGATGGACAAAGGGATATCGTTTTTCTGTCGAATCCGGGGATCTAATCTGGATTAACGATCACTGGTACGTGAGTCATTCCGGTCTCATTCGTCTGGCCGGGCGAAATCGCTGCGCAGGCATTCATGTCGAAGCAGTCACACAGTTTTCGGATCCAGCCAGTTCCCGATGGGCCTTCAAGGCAACTGTATTCAAGTCGCCAAAGTGCCGGGGTTTCGTCGGCTACGGCGATGCTGATCCGTCCAATGTATCTCCCTTGGTCCGCGGCGCCGAAATGCGAGTGGCTGAAACCCGGGCGGTCAACCGGGCCCTGCGCAAGGCCTACGGCATCGGCATCTGCTCGGTCGAAGAGATCGGCTCGTTCGCCGAACTGACACCTTCCTCCCGGGAGACGAAGAAGCTTCCGCCTCAGACCGTAAATGGCAACAACGGAAACTACGGTGGGCCCAAAGTTCGCGACCGCCTCTGCCAGTTAATCCGCCAGCACCAGCTCGATGCCAACCTGGTCAAGTCCTACGCCGTCGATTTCTGCCGTACCAAAAGCCTCCGCGAGGCCACCCGGGAACAGGTCGAAGGTTTTGTCGCGCACTTGGCCGACTGGGCGGCGAAAGATCGCAACGCCCTGCTGTGCCAGCTCAACAGCTATCTTCGAACGAAGGAAGAAGGTGCAGCATGAGGCGATACTTCGAGTTGCTGCGCCCGGCGGATGTGTCGGCCATTCATTCGGTTCCGGATGGGATCTTTCTGGTCCGCGTGGATCGGGCCCAGTATCGCTGGCACAAGCAGAAGCCTTATTACGAGATCCGTTTTGCCGTCCTCAAACCCAAGCACCTGGTCGGCTGTTTTATCACTGGCCCCATTTACTGCACAGCAAAGGCGATGTGGAAGTTGCGCTGGTTCCTGCACGACTTCGGTTACGACGCCGAATTGCTGGGACAGAACGAGATCGACGACAAGGCCCTCATCGATCTTTGGGGCGTGGTCAAGGTCAGCGAAGTCACGACACACGGCATTTCAGTTCTCAATTTCGACGGCTTCGCACCGGCGGCACGTTGGGACGACCTCTCGGTGTTCAACGATCAGGACACTCATGGGTCGGAGGCGGCCTCATGACCTACAGCTATACCCAGATCAGCCAGTACGTGTCCTGCCCGCGGCGCTATAAGCATCGTTATCTCGATGGCTGGAAAGAAAAGGACACACGGGCAGCCATGATGTTTGGCCGAGCATTCGAGCGGGCGGTAGCTGCCTACTTCCATCGGCAGGATGCTGCTGTGGCGCTCTACCGGGAATGGGACACCCGCCGGGACAGCGGCCTTCACTATTCTGAGCGAGACAGCTGGGACCGAATGTTGCAATCGGGTGTGCAGCTACTTGATCGCTTCGCCCAGGACGATCGGGTTCGAATCAGCCAGCCTCGACGTAATCTAGCAAGTTAAATTCACGAAGTCGTTGGCGGGACAGAACGACTTTGTGGCTTACGTAGATGCCATCGGGGAACTTGACGGCACGCGTTGTCTGCTGGAGTGGAAGACCACCGCTAGCCGATACCCGGAAGAACCAGTCGGACTCCTGGCTCTCGACCCCCAGCTGGTCTGCTATTCCTGGGTCACAGGCATTGCAGACGTCGCCCAGGTGGTGTTCGTCCGGAAACGGCTGGTCGAGATTCAGTATTTCCGAACCACTATCAGCAACGAACAGCGAGAAGAGTTCGGCCATCTGGTCGTGGATTCCATTCGCCGGATCGAAGCGGCTGAATTCCTGCCACACAGTGGCATTCGCTTTCCGCAGAACCCCTGCACCAGCTGTCCCTATGTCGGCCTCTGTCTCGGCCGACAGGATCTGACCGAAGCGGCGGTGGTACGGCGCCCAGGAGCAGAAGACTTTGGTTTGTTTGACGAGCTTACGTACTAGAATTCCGCCCATGCTGCCCAAGCTCAATCACAAACGAGCTCTATTCGTTCTGACCAAGATCGACGAGATCCTGGCCTGGGAGCGAAGATCTGAGGCGGAGCGAGACACCCGGTTTGTAGAACTGGGGCGATACTTGTGTGAAGTGCGGGCAGGGCAGTACTGGCGATTGGAGAAACTGAGGTCGTTTGACGAATTTCTGGCGAGGCGGTTCCCCGAGTCCAGGCGGAAAGCCTATTACCTCATGTCGATCCATGAGCACCTGCCGCCGCAGGCCAGAAAAGATCTAAAGGAAGTGGGTTGGACGAGGGGATTGGAGCTTGCGAAGGTTGCGAGGAGGGATGGACAGGAATTCGATTGTGCAACCTGGCTGCACAAAGCGCGCTCACTGCCGAAGGATGAGTTCAAGCGGGAGGTCGAAAGGGAACTGACGGGGCAGGAATCGGAACCGTGGGAGATTATCTACTTCAAGCTGTACAAAACCCAGATTCCGGTGGTCGAGCAGGCCATCGAGACGGCAGCATTGATGCTTGGAACGGACAAGTCACGCGGCTACTGCCTGGAGATGATTTGCGCGGATTTCCTCGCGGGAGCGAATTTGGACAATCGAGACCCCACAATACTTCTGAAGTCCATCTCTCGCTTTTTCACATTCTTGCCCGGGGAACAGCGGCAGGCTTTTCTGCACGAAGTCAATGGGTTGTGATTGTGAATCCGATTCGCCCAAAAACCTCAAGATCGCGGCTAAACCCCGAACTTTACGAAGAATTGCGTGAAGAAGTGCGACGGCGTGACGGTTGGAGATGTCAATATTGTGGGTCGAAATCGAATCTAGAGGTGCACCATAAAGAGTTTCGCAGCCAGGGTGGCCATGATTCCCACGAGAGTCTAATTACACTGTGCAGCCGATGCCATGCCCATGTGCATCGCTATCCGGATTAAATCGTCGATAGTTGCCAGTGTTTGGCTCTCAGGAGCGGAATTCTACTCATATCTCAGCGCTTCGATGGGATCGAGTCTGGCGGCTTTGCGCGCGGGATAGAAGCCGAAGAAAATACCGACTGCCATGGAAAACACCACGGCGGCGAGAATTGCGGTAGGAGAAACCAGCACCGGCCATCCCAGGGTTTGCGTAATCAGGTACGAAGCTCCCATGCCGGAGAGAATTCCAATCACCCCACCAACTACACTGAGCACCACTGCTTCAATCAGAAACTGCTGTTGAACATCCCCTTCGGTGGCGCCAATGGCCATGCGGATTCCAATCTCGCGAGTGCGCTCGGTAACCGAAACCAGCATGATGTTCATGATTCCAATGCCGCCGACCAGCAGCGAAATGCTGGCAATCGAAGCCAGCAATATTGTGAAGAGCCGGGCATTCTGATCGGCCAGGTCCGCCATGTCGGCTAGATTACGTACGAAGAAATCGTCGTCCTGCGAGGTGCGGATGCGGTGGCGATCGCGCAGCAAGGCGGTGATCTGCTGTTGCGCGGCATAGCTCGCATCTTTCGAGGCCGCGGAAACCATGATCCAGCGCAACCAGTCCTGCCCGGTGATTTTCTTTTGCAGAGTTGTAATCGGCACCAGGATAATGTCGTCCTGGTCCTGGCCCATGGCGGCGGAAGAGCCTTTCGGCGTCAGCAGCCCTACAACTTTGAACGACAAATTATTAATGCGGACGGTCTGGCCGATGGGATCGGTGGCTCCGAACAGATTCTTGCGCACCGTTTCCCCAATCACGGCGACGTTGGCGGCGGTGTTGACGTCATCCTGGGTGAAGGAGCTGCCTTCCGCCATGGGCCAGCTCCGGATGTCAAAGTACTGGGGCTCGCTGCCGTTGACGTTGGTGGCCCAGTTATCGTTCCCGAAAACCACCTGCGCCGAAGCCTGGCTGCCGGGTGCGGCCGCGACCACCGAGGGACATTCGCGCAGGATGGCCAGCATGTCGTCGTAGACCAAGGTCTTGGTCGCTCCCCAACCCATTCTCATTCCGCCGCGATTCACCGTGCCCGACTGCACGAACAGCATGTTAGATCCCATGGCTGCAATCTGCTGCTGCGCCTGCTGTTGCGCTCCCTGGCCCACGCTGACCATGGCGATGACCGCGCCCACCCCGATGATGATGCCCAGCATGGTGAGAATCGACCGCAGCTTGTTGCGGGCGAGAGCCCGCATCGCGATACGAATAATGGCTACCAGGTCCATAGATCAATCCTCGAGCGCCGGCATGTTTTTCAAAACCTCAGCTGCAACCGGCCGGTTGCGAACCAGTTCGTCTCGGCGGATGGTGCCATCGCGAAAATTGATTCCGCGCTTGGCGAATTCAGCGATGTCGGGCTCGTGCGTCACCAGCACGATGGTCAATCCGTCCTCATTCAGTTTTTGAAATACTTCCAGAATCTCAACCGAGGTCCGGCTGTCCAGATTGCCGGTGGGCTCATCCGCCAGCAGGATAGCTGGACGGTTGACCAGTCCGCGCGCAATAGCCACGCGCTGTTGCTGGCCACCGGATAGCTGCGAAGGGAAGTGTTGCATGCGATCGCCCAGGCCCACCAGTTGCAGCGCCTCGCGCGCCCGCTTTTGGCCCTCTTCCTTGCTGATCTGTGCGTAGAGAGTTGGCAGCTCGACGTTCTCCAGGGCGGTGGTTCGGGAAAGCAGGTTGAATCCCTGAAAGACAAAGCCAATTTTCCGGTTGCGAATGGTGGCCAGCTCTTTTTTGCTCAGGTCGGATACGGCGATGTTCTCGAGCAGATAACGGCCGCTGGTGGGCTTGTCCAGGCAGCCCAGAATATTCATGAACGTTGATTTGCCGCTGCCGCTGGCTCCCATGATGGCCACAAACTCACCGCGCTCGATGCGAACATTGACTCCACGCAAAGCGTGAACCTTGGTCTCGCCGAGATCGTAATATTTGTGAACATCGTCGATCTGGATGAGTCCGCGCGAACCGGTTTCGACGGCAACGCTTGATTCGGATTGTGGGACGGTAGCCATTTGTGATTCCAGATTCATCCCCCCCGCTCTATCGCATACGGGGCGTATTTCCGCTCATTCCCGGCGCCCGTGTGGAACTGGGATTTGCTGCGACACCTCCGGTGATCAATTCGTCTCCTTCATTCAGCTGACCGTTTAAAACTTTGGCGACTTCAGTGACAGTATGGTCGGTGATGCCGGTACGAATTCTGACCGGCTCAAGGCTTTTGTCCGGATGCAGCTTCCAAACCACTGCCACATCTACTCGAGGCGTGTGCTGTGTGGTCGCGGTGTCCCCGCCTCCTCCACCCTGGGTGCCTTCGGCATGAGCGCGCCGCTGTTTGCCGGCCGCGCCTGTATCTCCTGAACCCTGTGAACTTGCCGACTGGTTTCCTGCGCCCTGCCCCGAAATCAATCCATATTGTTTGTACAGCGCTCGAAGCTGTTCAGCGGTCATATCCGGCTTGTAGCGCAGGGCTCCATTAGGCACGCGTATGGCGTTGGGCGCATCAGCCACCGGAATCGTGATGTACGCGGTCATGCCGGGAAAAAGTTTAAGATCCGGATTATCAAAGTCGATGATGGTGCTGTACGTGACCACGTTCTGCACCGTGGTGGCATTCAATCGCACCTGTGAAACTTTTCCGGTGAACGAATCTTTGGGAAACGCGTCTACTTTGAAGGTGACAACCTGGCCGGTATGGATCATGCCGACATCGGATTCATCGGTGCTGGCGTAAACCTGCATTTTCGTTAGATCCTGCGCGATGGTGAACAGAGTGGGCGCTTGCAGGGATGCGGCGACAGTCTGTCCGACGTCCACGCTGCGGGCGATGACGGTGCCGTCGATGGGCGCGTGAATGGTGGTGTAATCAAGATTGGTTTGCGCCACAGTCACGGCCGCCTGTTTCTGTTGGACCTGCGCAGTTGCCTGGGTGATAGTTGCCTTGGCGGCAGCGACCGCTGCATCGTCCGAGTCGGCCGTGGCCTTCGCCAGATCAAGCTGCTGCTGGCTCATCACACCTTCTTTGGCCAGGCCAGAAGTTCGTTCGTAATCGGTTCTCGCCTGCAGCGCGCTGGCTTGCGCCTTTTCCAGATTGGCCTGCGAGGCGATCACGTTGGCTTTGGCGTTGGCCAAATCGCCTTTAGCCTGCAACAAGGCGCCCTGGAACAACGAAGGATCGATTTGCGCGACGATCTGTCCTTTCTTTACCCGCGAATTGAAATCCGCATTGAGCCGGGAAATCGTTCCGGAAACCTGAGAGCCCACCTGCACCGTAGTTACCGCATTGATCGTTCCCGTGGCCTCCACCACCTGGCGAATTTCGCCCCGGTCGACTTTGCTTGTGAAATACTTCGGCTGCTCGCTGCCTTTGAACCGGAAGGCGGCGAAAATGGCGATTGCCACAACCACCAGTCCTACGATCAGCCAATGGCGTTTAAGCATATTCACGAAGTTATCCTCAATTCAGGAGCCCAAAACCAAGTTGTTCGATTGTTGCACGGCCCCACTGATAAAAACCCCAAACCAGGGCTCAGGGTTGCGGCAGGGAACTCCGGCGAACGATTGTGGAACCCAAGCACAACTATCCTGAATGGTACATCTTGGAGAGCAGCCGGGAGAGAGAGATTAAAATTTTACAAGACTTTACGAAGATGAAATTTGTCTGAAGCTGTCGGCGCCTGGATGGGCCAACGAGTTTTAGCGGTTAACGCGGAATTTCGATTGAATCGCACGAGAGACCCACAGGAAAGCTGAATGGACTGGCAAGCGTTCTGGCTCACTTTCAGGTTGTCCGCGCTGGTGGCGACAATACTCGTGGCGCTGGGACTTCCCGTGGCTTATTGGATCACCTACAGTCGCTGGCGCTGGAAATTCCTGGCCGAAGCGGTTTTCGGATTGCCCATCGTCCTGCCTCCGACTGTTTTAGGTTTTTATGTTCTGGTGGCACTGGGTCCCCATAGCCCCCTGGGCCGCGGCTGGCAGGCGCTGACCGGGCACACGCTGGCGTTCACTTTTGAAGGCCTGGTGATCGGCTCAATCCTCTACAGTTTTCCGTTCGCGGTGCAGCCTTTCGCGGCTTCGTTCTCCTCCGTTGATCGTCGCCTTTTAGCTGCCTCACAGACACTGGGTGCTTCCAGGCTCAAAACATTTTTTCGGGTAATCGTTCCCTTATCTCTCTCCGGCCTGGTAACCGGTATCGCTCTCAGCTTCGCCCACACCATGGGAGAATTTGGGGTGGTGCTGATGGTGGGAGGAAACATACCTGGCGTGACCCGAACCGTTTCGATTGATATCTACGACAAGGTTCAGGCGATCAACTATGCCGGCGCGAATGCCACCGCGCTGGTCCTGTTGACAATTTCGTTCGCAACACTGTCTGTTGTCTACGCGGTGAACCGGAGAGTATGGACGTGGAAGCAGAAGTAGACTGTCTACTTACTTTGCGGTAGAGATTTGAACGATGTCCCCCGAATCGATCTGGCCGTGATTTACCTTGACGGTTTTCGATCCGAGAATCCTTTCGAAGTCATTGAAGTATGAAGGCAGGCCCTGGCTGGTGCGTTCGTCGATACCATCCATGATCTGGTAATGGAGATGGGGAAGAAAGGTGTCGCCCGAAAACCCTATTGCTCCGATCTCCTGGCCTTGTTTCACCTGATCGCCCTTCCTGACACGTACGCTCCTCGGCTTCATATGCAGCAAGATGCTGAATTCACCATGGCCGTGGTCGATGACCACGTGATTGCCAAGGCCGACGGGATCTATGCCGTCAGGCAGGGGCGCAGATACCAGTTCACCATTTTTGTAGGAATTGTCCGGAATGTCATTTGCGGCATCAACCACCGTTCCCGACGCCGGAGCGTACACCGGCATGCCGTAAGAGAACCAATTCTCCGGCACGAAGCGATCGCCCCGATAAAGTTCGCCGCTCGCATTCGTGATCATCAGATCATAGCCGTATCGGACAGCATTTGGATGAAACCTGCCGTCGCGAAATACAGTCTGCCTGCGGTGATGCGCATAAAAGTCATGTCCGTCGAAGACGTAAATGCGGCCTTTGAGGGGAAGATGCAAATGAACTCTGTTGTCATAAGGAGTCGGATAAACGTTCGCCTCCGCCTTGGTTAGGAAGTTGAGCAGGTTTGGTTCTTTTTCATCTGTCTTCTCCAGAAAGATTTCGTAGTACAGTCGAAACAGAGGCATCTCTGCTGGGAACGAGTAGAAGGGATTGAACACATCAAGCCTGCCGCCGGCGGGAACGATGCGGTCGGGAACTGTCGAAATGCCGGATGGCCTGCCGTTTTCGTCCAGATATCTTCTGAATGCCAGAGCTCCAGCTGAGTCGTAAACCGATATCTGAATTTTATTTATGCGGAGTGGCGTGGCCCCGTTGTTTTGCAGCAGCAAGTCGAAATTAATGAGCTGCTCGGTGTTATGTCTCTCGATATACGCTTCCTTAGGTTCGATTGTGAGCGTAACCGCGCCCGAGGTGGTTTGAGACAACGAACCCAAAGAGGTGACGGTCAGAACAAGAACGAGGTTTGAAATGCGGAAAAATGGTTTCACGGTTACCATTTTGAGCGCATGTCTGCAGTCCGTCTAGTCGCGTACAACTGCCTCCAGCCGGATTACAATGAGCGCTTCCGGCCACGGAGACTCACCGTTCATGGAAACAACGCTAACCTCGAACACACCACGAGAATCTATGGCTGTGCAGCCCCATGCGGCCTCGGTGCGAATTCGCAAGCGCCTGGAAAAAGATTTTGAACTAAATATAAGCGTCAGCTTCTCTTCTGGAATCACAATCCTGTTCGGTCCTTCGGGAGCGGGAAAAACAACATTGCTGGACTGCATTGCCGGACTGCTTAAGCCCGATGAGGGCCGCATCGCGACCCACGAGAAGATCCTGTTCGACAGCGGGCTCGGCAACAATGTGCCTGCGCGCGATCGCAAGGTCGGCTACGTGTTTCAGGACCTGGCATTATTTCCTCACATGACGGTCGAGGCAAATGTGGAATACGGTCTTTCAGGACTCGACGCCAGCACCCGTCACCGCCGCAGCGCCACCATGATGGAGTCATTTCGTATCGCGCATTTGCGCTCGCGCCGGCCAGCCCAGATTTCCGGCGGAGAGCGTCAGCGGGTCGCGCTGGCACGTGCCCTGGTGATTGACCCGGTGATCCTCCTGCTGGACGAGCCGTTGGCCGCCCTGGATGCGCCCATCAAGTCGAAGATCGTAGATGACCTGCGCGCATGGAACGAAAAACATCAGATTCCGATCGTATATGTCACGCATAGCCGGGAAGAAGTCTTTGCCCTGGGTGAGCAGGTGATCGTGCTGGAAAATGGCCGCCCCATCGCCCGGGGGACACCGCATGAAGTGATGAGCGCGCCACAGCTGGAAACCGTAGCCCAGCTGGCCGGCTTCGAGAACATTTTCGACGTCGCGGTCACCGCTGCACATCCGGACCGAGGCACTATGGTGTGCCAGTTGTCGGGCAGCACGCTTGAACTGGAAACGCCGCTGGTCAGGACAGAAGTCGGTTCAGCGTTGCGGGTAGGAATTCGCGCTGGCGATATTCTGCTGGCTTCGATGCGGCCGGAAGGTTTGAGCGCCCGCAACGTTATTCCCGGCCGGATAGTTTCGTTGGCCCAGCGTGACGTGATTGTCGTGGCCAAGGTGGATTGCGGGATTGAGATGGAGGTCCATCTCACACTGGCGGCGCGTGATTCATTGCAGCTTCAGCCGGGAAAAGAAGTGTGGTTAGTGGTGAAAACCCACTCCTGCCACCTGATGAGAATTTCGTAACTCACTTTTTCGTAGCGCCGGCGTCCCGTCGGCTGTCCGGAGGGCGTCTCGCCCTCCGCGGAAGCTTCCAAGCCCAGGCGGCAAATCGGCGGGATGCCTGCGCTACAAAGCAAAAGCCCCGCCGCAAGCGACGGGGCTTTTAGGGAAAGATCGCAGAAGATTACACGCTGAAACTTGATCCGCAGCCGCAGGTGCTCTTCACATTCGGATTCTCGAATTTGAATCCGGCGCCCTCGAGGGTTTCGACGTAGTCCACGACGCAGCCGTTCAGATACATCACTGAGGTCGCATCTACGTAGACCTTAAGGCCGTCCATGTCGAACACTTTGTCCATCATGCCGGCTCCATTTTCAAACTGCATGGAGTAGGAGAAACCGGAACAGCCGCCCCCAACGACGCCAACCCGCAACCCGGTCGGGACGGGGTTCTGTTGGGCCATGGTCTCCTTGACCTTGGCAATGGCGCTGGCAGTGAGGCTAATGGGTGCCTTTTTGGTCTCAGCGGGCTTCACTTCCGGGATCGTTGTCGTAGCCATGGGTATCTCCTTGAAAGGACTCGTCCTTATTATAGCAAAGCCATTGTGGGAAAGCAGCTGTCAAAGTTGCCTGAAGCAGATTTCCGTATGGCGCCTGGTTACATTGGATGCGGCTTCAGGCTCTTCGGTTCAGGCGCAAAAATAGCCGCCCACGCTTGCCAACGGGTCTATAATCCCCGGTTGGGGCCCTTGTCCGAAAGCCTGTTGCGGGCCACAAATCAAGATTTTCCCAACAGTCTTCGGGACCGGCTCGATATCCGCACCGAGGTGGTCTATGAATCCGGGAATGCTATGGCTTCTGATCGTGTGGGGCGCCCTCACCGTCATTCTCGTCATCCTTCTGATTTACCGTAGCACGCTGACCATGCAGGAAGACGAGCAACTTTTCCTCGACGACTCAAATTCAGGAATGGCGAAAGACCAGATGGAGTTGATGGCCAAGGTCAACAAAATCACTCCGCTGGTGAAAATTCTCGGCGCGACTTCGGGAGGATTGATCCTGATCATCGCGGGATGGGCAGTCTACCTGGGCTTGAATTCGGTCCAGCCCTGAAGTGTTTCGCCCACCGCGGGCCGGGTTCAGTTCGCTGTGGGGCCATTCATCACCAGGCCAGCTAAGAGTCGTGACCGGTGCTCGCAATGTCGCGGGCTGCCCATGGCGACATCGTGTTTTTCCTGCTTTTGATTCTCCAGCACTCGCGATGTGCAAGGTTCCCGCCGGATGGACCAGGCTATCCGAAGAGCACCTCGTGCGCCGGCGGCAAACCCTTGGTTGTGAATTCGTATCCACACGCCTGCAGAAACAACAGAGTGAGATAAAGCGGATTTAACAGCAGGTAGCGCCGCCACAGACGTCGAGGTTCGTGGTAGAGCCGGAACAACCACTCCAGGCCTTTTCGTTGCATCCATTCCGGAGCCTGCGGCATGGCGCCGGCGTGGAATGCAAATGCCGCTCCCACGCTGACGATGGGGATGGAAAGTTCTTTTCTGTATTCGTAGGCCCACACTTCCTGACGAGGACAACCCAGGCCCACGAAGGCGATTGCAGCGCCTGAATGCTTGATGTCTGAAATGATCTCCAGTTTTTCCGGCTCGGAGGTTCGGCGAAACTTTGAGGGCGACATCCCACAAATTTCCAAACAGGGGAATTCCGCTTTCAGTCGCTTTTGCAGTTCGCTTAGAATTTCCGGGGTGCTGCCGTAGAAATAGACGGGGAGGCCGAGACGCGCGGCTTCCCGGCATAATTTCAAGGTGAGGTCCGGGCCATAGACCCGATCCGATAGCCTGGTTCCATGCAGCCAGTTCAGTGCCCAGCGCACCGGTTGCCCGTCTGGAACCAGCAAGTCAAAACTGTTGAGCCTGTATTTCTGCTCCGAGTCGAGTACGCCAGTCAGGACGCCGTGCACCGCAAGCGCGGATACCGCCATCGCTTGTCTTCGTTGCGCCGCTTCGATTACGGCACGGATAGAGGCGTCATAGTCAACCGCGTCCACCAGAACACCAATAACATTTTTCTTTCCCAACTGGATCATGCTCGCGCCGCACTTCTCCCGGAGAGCCAGTTTGCGCGATTGGCATCGTAAATTTCATTCAAGATAGAGGGAACGTCATACTTCATCCGCCAGGAGGGATAGTGTGCTTTAAATCGCGATACATCGCTGATGTACCAGATATGGTCTCCCCGGCGACTCTCGGGAATGTACTCCCAGTTGAGTTTGCGGCCGGTAATTTCCTCGCTGAGTTCGATTGCCTTCAGCATTGAGCAATTGCTGAATCGGCCGCCGCCCATGTTGTAAACCTCGCCGCTGCGCGGGTTGCGAAAAAACTGATCGAAGGCTTCCACCAGGTCCACGCTATGAATATTGTCGCGGACCTGCTTGGCCTTGTAGCCGAACACCTTGTAGGCGGTGCCGCTGGCCGCGCATCGCATCAGGTATGCGAGGAAGCCGTGAAGTTGTGCGCCTGAATGGTTGGGTCCGGTGAGGCAGCCGCCGCGAAAGCATACTGTGCGCATTCCGTAATACCGGCCGTATTCCTGCACCAGCACATCGGCTGCGACCTTGGACGCTCCGAACAGGCTGTGCAGAGACTGATCGATGGCGAGATCTTCGGGTATGCCATTCACGTAGGCATGGGTGGCATCAATTTCCCATCGCTTTTCGAGTTCAACCAGGGGAAGAGAGTTAGGCCGGTCGCCGTAAACCTTGTTCGTGGACGTAAAAATGAAGGCAGCTTCGGGACAGAAGCGGCGAGTTGCTTCGAGCATTACCTGGGTGCCGTTTGCATTCACTGAAAAATCCAGAAATGGATTGCTCGCGGCCCAGTCATGCGACGGCTGCGCCGCGGCATGGATGGTCAGAACCACGTCTTTGCCATACACCTCAAAAAGGCGGAAGACCGCTGCCTGGTCGCGTATGTCAATATCGTGATGATCGTACGACGGAATTTCCTCCAGCAAGCGTTGCCGCATCCAGTCCGTGGAGGCGTCCTCGCCAAAAAATCGGGCGCGCATATTGTTGTCAATGCCCACCACCCGAAGACCTTGCGCCGAAAAATACCGGACCGATTCCGATCCACAAGCCCGGCACTACCGGTCACAATCGCCACACTCATCAGAATTCTCCAGTCAAGCTAATCGTTCCATGATCAAGTCGCATTTAAGAGGGCTGGCAAACAACAACCATGGTATTTCGCAGGCGCCGTGGCATCAGCCAGCGCGCCGCCTTCCACAAACTGACAAAAGTCTTGTAGTTGTAGGAGGCGACAACCTCCTTTTGAATGTCATCGACAAAATAAAGTTTGCCGACCCGGAACCCGGCGCGCCGTAATAATTCGGTTACGGTTTGCGGGCAAAACCACATGGCGTGGTCGGGATTGAATGCCCGGTTGCCATTCTTGAGGTACATCAGTCCCAGCATCGGCGTAAACACGTTGGGCGTCGACAGCACCAGCCGTCCGCCGGGTTTCAGCGCCCGCGCGCATCCGGCAAGGAACAATCCCGGGTTCTGCAAATGTTCCAGCAGCTCGCCGGCCACGATGGTGTCGAATGCCTGCCGATAGGGCAGATCGTGAGCATCGCCGTGCACCATATCAAATCCCAGCTTTCCCAATTGCTCAACCGCTGCAGCCTGGATGTCGAGTCCTACGACATGGCAATCGGCGAAGCGGCGGCAGAGCTGGTAGTGCAGATAGTGGCGCGCCTCGGCTGGATTCCTGGGCAGATTATGATTCACGCAGCCAACGTGGAGAATTTCCGGCCCCTTAACTTCGGCGAGAATCGCAAGCAGGCGTTCATTTTTCGTCTCCGGCAGTTCCTGCGCAGGATTGGTCGGAGAAGTTAACGCCGTAAGTTCATATTCGACCTGCTGTGACGTACTCATCCCAGCACCTTCGCCTTGAGACTGGAAAGCAGCTTGATTTCTTCCGGCAGCAATCCGTCGGTGCAAAGCAGGAAGACCCCGTAGGCAACGGTGATCAGCAGTCCCATGGCAAGCAGCGACACCCAGTGTTCGACAGGAACGTACTTGTAGAGCAGGCTGCAAAGAGCCGCGGAAGCCAAAAATCCCAGCCACTGGTAAGCGTCCTGGCGAGTGCGAAAGATATGAATCCCCAGGCGATGCACACTCCGCCAGTAAGATAGTGCGACGATTCCATCGGTGATCAGCAGGGTGATGGCGGCGCCCTTTGCCCCAAAAGCCCTCATCATCACAATGCCCACCAGGATGTTAGTCGCGGTGGCCAGCAGGGCAAGTTTCATGACCAGCATCTGGCGGTTCAGTGCCGTCATCAGGTAGTAGCTCATGGTCACAATGACATTGAACAGGAAGAATGGCGTCAGAATGCGAAGCGTGGAACCAGCAGGCTCGTAAGCAGCGCCGAAAATCAACCGAATAAGGGGCCGTGCAAAGAAGAGAGTCAGCAGGCTGCACGGCAGCAGCACGTGCCAAAGCATGCGGACTCCGTACCGATAGAGCTTTTCAGCCTGTCCATCGCCGTCAGCTGCGGCGCTCATCGCGGGGAAGATGCCTGCTCCGACCACTCCATTAATCAACACAGGGAATATTATAATCTTGATGGCGGCCTGAAAGAGTCCTACTGCGGCTTCTCCCGTTGTGTATGCGAGTACGATCGCGGGCAAATATAATTTGATCCGGTCGGCAACTGATAAAGCTGCCAGCGGCATCGACTCGCGAACCAGTTCACGCACGATTTTCGGACGAAATGTCGATGAACCGGCCCGATGCGGACGTAGAATAGCCAGACCGCCAGACTCAGCGCAGCCGCCCGAATCGTCAGAAAGGCAGCGCCCACTCCCAGCGCTCCATGCCCGGAGCGCAGAAGCAACCAGCAACTGACCAGTAGAACCAGCCGCTCGCTTCCGATCATCACCGGTTCCCACACCATCACCTGAAAGCCCCGCCACAACGAGCAATAGGAGAGCGTGATCGAACGCAGCAGTTCGGAACCGGCGACCATGAGAATGAGCGCTGCGTTCGACCGGAGGTATCCCTGAAAGAGAAGAGGAATTGAGCCCAGCAGCATCAGGCCGGCGGTCATGTAAACGCGGATGGAAAGGCCTTCACTGATCCAGGGATTCGATAGAACAGGATTTCTCGCCACGAATTTCGTCAGGATCAGTTGGAAGCCGGGATCGAGCGCTGAGAGGATCAGACCATAGGACAACGCAAAAGAAAATTTGCCAAAGCCAGCCAGTCCCAGATAACGCGCCAGGATCAAATTGAGCAGAAACAGCATTCCCGCGTCGATGGCATAGTACGACGCCAGAATCGCTGAGTTGCCCAAAGCCTTGCGGCTGGATGTAGAACCAATTCGGCCGGGAGGTACGAATGAAGAGCCACCTTTATCGATCACGGCAGCCGTTGAAGTCCCGCTCCACAATCGTGTTTTCGATCTTCTTCTCGTTGTTTCTGTCTGGCGACATTCTAATTAACGACCAGTGCAGAAAGCTGCCGGCGTAGACCAGGCCCTAGTTCGGGGTCTTTCAGGGCGAAATGCACCACAGCCTGAAGATAACCGGATTTTTCGCCTGCGTTGTAGTGGGTGCCTTCGAAACATAGCGCGTACAACGTGGACTGCCGGCAATATTTTGCCAGAGCATCCGTCAATTGAATTTCTCCGCCGGCATCCGGATGGGCTGAATCCAAAAAGTCAAAGATTTCAGGTGGCAAAAGATAACGACCGAAGATTCCGTAAGGCGAAGGAGATTCGCTCGGTCTGGGTTTTTCCACCATGGCCGAGACCTGAAACAGAGTTTCCGGAAACGAATCATCCGGCACCGGAGTGATCGCCAGCGTTCCGAAATGCGACATCTCAGCTGGGTCAACTTGTTGAGTGGCGACGAAGCACCCGGGATGTTGCTGGTAGGCGGCAACCAGTTGGGCCAGCACCGGCTGAGGTGCATCGATGACGGCATCAGGAAGAATTACCGCAAACGTTTCATCACCGACCGCGCTTCGAGCGCAGCGTACGGCATCCCCGAGGCCCAGCGGCTGCGCTTGCCGGACCGTTGTGATGCGCACCAGAGATTGAAGCTCTCGAACCAGTGTGAGTTCGGGCAACCTGTTTTGCCGTACCAGGAAGTCTTCAAGCTCGACGGCGGGAGCAAAATAACTTTCCAGCATGGATTTGTCCGCGCGGGTAATCAGAATCACTTCTTCAATCCCGCTCGCCGCCGCTTCTTCGACCGCATATTGAATGATCGGCTTATTACAGATTGGCATCATTTCCTTGGGCAGCTCTTTGGTTACGGGAAGCATGCGGGTGCCAAAGCCGGCGGCCGGGATCACTGCCTTGCGAATTTTCCTGGGTGGGGGCGAGGTCATTGAAACCGATCGATTGAAAAATGTTGATCAGCGGCAGCGGTCATTCACTTGATCGTTGTTCGCCGGCGATCATTTCAAAGACTCCCACTTCATCTCTGAAGTCTTCAGCCGGGGATGGGAAGCCAGCAAATGCCACACCAGCGCCTGGAAAGATTCGGTGTGCGGAGTTACTGTTTGGGGATTCGATACCCGGATAAGAACGCAGGCGTCGGCAACCTGGGCTGTGAAACCGCCATCGCGTCCCACTACCCCGCAGATCGAAGCTCCGACCTGTTTGCTGTATTGAAGCGCCCGAACCAGGTTAGCGCTGACATTGCGCTCAGCATCGCCGCCGCCGACCGAGAAGACGAACACGCCGTCGGAAGGCCCGAGCCGGCTGCCACGCAGCCAGTTCGCGTAAGCCGTGTCCCAGCCGTCGTCGTTGATGCGAGCCGTAAGTTCCGACACATTGTCGCTCGGAGCGTACGCTTCCATGCCGCAGATCTTGCGAAAATCACATACTGCATGCGAGGCGTGGCCGGCGCCACCGCCAACGCCCAGAAGGAACAGCCGAGCCGTTGCGCTCACGTACACGTAAAAGCAAATCCACAGTGCGCTCGATGCTGTCCACGTCCAGTTGCTGCAGAATCGCGATGGCTTCGCTGACGTACTGCGCCGAGTAGGTCATCGTGCCTCACCCACTCGCACGCCCCGGGTAAACCTCTATTCCGTTTATCCGCGGCCTCGAGCGTTTGCACCAAGCGCGCCGCCTCGGGTAATCCATCCACCCAGTGTTTCGGTACGGCATGGTGGCGCTCCAATTCGTCGGCGACATAAGTTTTACGAGGAGAGATAAATATCGTGGTGGTTACCGCAGCCTCTCCGGCCAGAATATCGACCACTCCGTCACCCACCATGTAAGACCTGGTGAGGTCGATATTCCGTTCTGCGGCAGCTTGCAGAAGCAGGCCGGCGCCGGGCTTACGGCAATTGCACGAAGCGCGATATTCGGCGACCGTTGCCTGGGGATGGTGAAGACAGTAATAGACTCCGTCGATCTTTGCGCCTCCTGCGGCCACCGTATCTTCCATCTTGCGAGTCATGGACTGCAAAAGGGCCTCGGAAAACCTGCCCTTTGCGATCCCCGGCTGATTAGAAACCACGATCACCAGCAGTCCCAATTGGTTGAACTGCGCAATGGCTTCGACCACGCCGGGCAAGAGCGTGAATTCCTCGGGGTTAGCGGGGGAATCCACGGTGCCGAATTCGGCGTTGTAGACATAGCGGTTGATCACTCCGTCGCGGTCGAGAAAGATGGCTGCTTTAGACATTGGTGGCTGGCTAGTGCTTGCGCACGATCAGACATCCTCCCAATCAGGGAGCTCAACGATCCGTTCGGGCTTGTTGGGGAAAAATTCAGCCACAGCTTTTTTAACCCCGGGCTCCAGGGGATTATTGAAGTCATGCATGAAGATGTATCCACCAGGCGCCATGCGAGGATAAAAAAACTCCAGACCATCGATTGTCGATTTATATAAATCCATGTCCAGCATGATAAAAGCAAATCGCTCCTGCTCGAGTCCAGCAGTTGTCTGGGGAAAATACCCGGGGCGGAGTTCGACATTGGTCATGTCGCCAATATTTTTCTTGACCAGTTCGATACTCGTGTCCGTGAAGCGTTTGTCCTTGCCCTCCAGGTTCTGTTCGGGGAACCCCGCGAAGGTATCGAAGACATAGAGTTTTCTCGCTGGAGCGGTGGCGTGCAAAAACGAACTCAGCCGACCTTGCCATACTCCACATTCGGCCATCGCCCCTTGTATCTTCTCTTCGTCGAGACGATAAAGGGCCATTGCGATCGCTGAATATCGAATGGCGTCTCCGCTGCGTATGACTTGTTTGTTTGTGGCCGGGGAGTAAGACGGACGCCTGATGATCGAAAGGCCGGCTCGAACCCGGCTATAGACAGGCCCAATAATGGGTAACGAGCAAACCGGTCTGCGAACCAAACTCAATCCCTCCTAAATAGTGACACTGCGGGAACAGAACGCGCTAAACCTCAGCGACTTCCGGGCACACGAGCGACTTTATCTTCCTGCCACGCCGGACAAGCGTGCCGGTTCGGGTTCTTCCTGCCGGAACAAATGAGCCAGCCGGCAATCTCGTGAAACAACATCAAAAACCACCTTGCTGCCTTCAAACTCAAAGCGAAAATTCAACTCTCGCAACCCGGCATTTCGCATGGCTTCACGTAGCGGAGCTTTGTCCTGCTCGCAGTAGAGCATGAGAAAACCTCCGCCGCCGGCGCCGGAAATCTTTCCCCCCAGGGCGCCATTGCGCCTGGCCAGTTCATACCAGGCGTCGATTCGTGGATTGCTAACTCCCTGCGCCAGGCGTTTTTTCGATTGCCAGTGTTGATCCATCAGTTCGCCGAAGCGGTGCAGGTTGCCCTTCTGGATGCAGCCTGAGACTTCGCGTCCGATCTCGAGAATTTCCTGCAGGCTGCCAACCACTTTGGCATCCTTCCGTTTCGAGGCGTTATCCTGCTGGCTCAGAATCGTGGTGGCATCGCGCATCTCTCCTGTGTAAAAGAGCAGGATGTTGTTTTCCAGCGCCTCGAGAATTTCCCAGCTGACCCTTAGACGGCTTGCCGTCACCGAACCATCGCGCTGAATGTCCAGAGTGGTGAGGCCGCCATAAGCTGCCATGTATTGATCCTGCTTGCCGATAGACTTTTTCAGAATCTCCAATTCGATATGGCACGCCTCTTCCGCCAGCTCGTGCGGTCCCACCGAACTTTCGGTAAGCGCGTGCAAGGCGCGGAGTAATCCAACCAGATAGCAGCTCGATGATCCCAGGCCGGTGCCCGCGGGAATGTCCGCAATCGAAACAATTTCGATGCCTCTGCGAATGCCGAACTGGCGCAGAGCTTCACGCGCCAGCGTATGTTCAACAAGGTCGACATCGGCCACCATTTCGGCTTTGTTATAACGAACCCGAACGAAGTCATCGACGATGGGAGTGTTGACATTAAGAAACATGAATTTGTCGATGGTGACGGCCAGAATGAAGCCGCCATGTTCGCGGTAAAACGACGGGAGGTCGGTGCCTCCACCGCCGAGGGTCAGTCGAAACGGGGTGCGAGTGATGATCATAGACTTATCATGTTTAAACGGCTCTTAGATGATATCGCAGGAGGTCACTGACTGCTGCAATTGGGCAGTGTGTAAGTTTGAAACCGCTAAAAGCGTTCTACCAGGGATGACACAAAGTCTAGGAACGATCTGCTTGATTTCCCTCGTGTACTCGGGGCCTTGTGGTTGATGCTCTTACGGTTGGACCCATCATCGTCAGACTTGAACAGCCGGTTCCGCTTCCAGGGTAGATTGCGAGTTGCGTCTCAAGGCCGCATCGTAAATTTCCATCAGAAGTTCGTAGTTTCGTTCGGCGGTGTATTTCGCCTCATATTCTTTTCGCGCGGACTGCCTGATCGTCCACCACTCATTTGGGTGGTCCAACATCCAATTGACCTTTGCGGCCAGGTCGGCGGAATTGCCCGGCTGGAAATGCAGTCCGGTACGATGATCATCGACTAGGTTCTGCATGTTTCCCATCCCCGATGCGATGACAGGGGTGCCGGCGGCGAAGGATTCGAGGATGGTTCGGGGAACACCCTCGTACCACTCGGAAGGGAAGACCAGGGCGCAGGCGTTCTGCATCAATTGATTGATCTGTTGTCTTGATTGGAAGCCAAGGTATTGCACGCCCGGAATCGCCGCGGCTTTCTCGAGAACATAATCCTTTAAGGGCCCCCCGCCGGCCAGGCGCAAAGGGATTCGGCCAGCTAGCGACTTCCACGCCTCCAACAATGTGACGATGCCCTTCTCTTCGGATAACCTGCCCACGAACAGGACATATCCGCCTTTTCCTGAGCCCACTCCGAAGTCGGTGTCAATGAATGGCGGTTTCACAACCAGCTTGTTTGCCGGGAGCCCGCCTTCGATGAACTTTCGGCGAGAAAATTCCGTCAGCGCGATCAGCTTCTGAACTTTTCGTTCGTAGGTGTGCAGGCCTCGATGAACCGAGGCCATGGTGGCCACGGCTGTGGTGCCGAAGCGGCTGTTCCGGTAACAACCATGAAGCGCGCCCGGCCAGGCAAAAGACTTAGATACGCAATCTTCACACACGTGGCCATCGCGAAAAAGGATTCCGCTGGGACAGATCAGGCGGTAATTGTGCAGGGTTTGAACTACAGCGACGCCGGCTTCATCGCAGGCGTAGTAGATCGAAGGGGAAAAGACAGGAAAGAAGTTGTGAACATGCACCAGGTCGGGCTTGAAGTCAGAGAGTACTGCCGCTACCCGGCGTTTCGAAGAAAATGAATACACCGCCCGGAAGGCGGTCTGGACTTGAGCAGCAAAGTTGGTGATGTGATCGTTGTCCGCTTCGAGCAGGCGAACCTGGTGTCCGTGGTTCGTCAATACTCCGAATTCATCCTGAACTCCTACGTCTTCTCCGCCCGGCTGCTGGTAATGATTGTGAACGATGATGACGCGCAAAATACAGGACCTTTCGCACTTGGCGGATTCAGACTAGGCGGTAACTGCGTTCTCTCGCGCCTGGTTCTGAAAGTATTGCACGGTCTGCCGGGCGCCGTCGGCCAGGGCTACTTTAGGTTGCCACCGCAACATGCCTTTTGCTTTAGAGATGTTCAGGATGATGTGCTCAATCTCACCCGGCCGAACCGCCACGTATTTGGCCTGCACCTCTTTTTTACCCAGCAGATTTCGCACCAGCTGAAAAATTTCTTCGTCGCGGGTAGGCACCCCGGCGGCGATGTTGAAGATTTCGTTCGTGCCCAGAGTGAGTGCGGCGACGTTGGCATCCACTACATCGCTGATATAAATGTAATCACGGGTCTTGCTTCCGTCCCCGTAAATTACGATCGGTTCACCCGCCAGCATCTGCTCCGCGAAAATCGCGAAGACCCCAGCTTCGCCCTGCGAACTTTGCCGCGGCCCATAGACGTTTCCGTATCGCAAAACTACATAGGGTAGTCCGTAGAGACTGTTGTAGGTAAACAGATAATGCTCCACCGTATGCTTGCTGATGCCGTAGGGAGTAATGGGATTGATGGGAGCATCTTCCGGAACCGGCAAATGTTTCGGTTCGCCGTAGGCCGCGCCAGCGGTGGAGACGTAGACGATCCGCTTCACCTGGTGTTCGACCGCCAGGCCCAGTAGGTTAATTGAACCGAGAATATTGACATCGGCATCAAAGCCGGGCTCTCGGACGCCGCGCCGCACATCCATCTGGGCAGCGTGATGATTCACCGCCTCCGGCTTTTCTTTACTGAAAACCGCGCCCAATGCCTTAGCGTCCCTGACATCCACTTCGTAGAAGCGCGCTTTGGGGTTGAGATTTCGCCTGGATCCGCGGGAAAGATCGTCCACCACCGCGACATCGTGGCCGGAAGCCAGGTATCCATCCACCACATGGGAGGCGATAAATCCCGCACCTCCAGTGACCAGTATTTTCATAAGTTCTCCGAATTCAGTGCTGGCCCGCTGTTGTCCGGCGGCGCCGATCGGGCGATCGCCGCGACAGTGTCGTCCTCGTCCAACCGCCGGGCAACGCGATCTCAGTCGCCGGAAGCCACCGCAGCCTTTTTGATTTCGGCCATCGCCTTGGCGGCGTCGCGATTGAACTGCCGAACCGTTTCGCGAGTGTATTTGTGATCCACCATCTTGGGCAGGAACTGCGGAGGGATGGTAACGATTTGCGCGCCGGAAAGGGCAGCGTTCTGAATGTCCATTAAAGTGCGAATGCTGCCGACAATGATCTGTGCTGGATGTGACCAGTCATCGAGCCATTTGCGCACGTTGCGCACCACCACAAAAGGGTCGTTGCCCTCATCGGCTACTCGCCCCGCGAAGATGCTGACGTAGGTGGCGCCCGCTTTGGCGGCCAGCATTGCCTGGTTGAATGACAAAAGAGCGGTCGCATTTACCGCGATGTGTTCGCGGGCCAGCGTATTGATAACTCCAAAGACAGGAGTCGCCAACTTCGTTGACCACGGGAATTTTAACCACGATGTTCGATCCCCACTTTGAATACTCCCGAGCCTGATCGATCATCTCTTTTAAATCGTTGGTCGTGACCTCGACGCTGATGGGGCTATTGCCCAACAAGCTGCCGATGCGACGAATGCCCTTCTGCACGTCGTAAACTTTGTCCTTCAGCAACACAGTGGGATTGGTAGTCACCCCATCAATAACTCCCTGGCTGAGCCAGTGCTCTATTTCTGTTAAATCCGCCGAGTCCAAAAAAATCTGCACGCTACAACCTCCTCAGATCTCTACCGCCGAGCATATTTTGAGACATTAACTCAAACCCGGCCCCTTGGAACTAGTTCTCGAGTTCCCGCCCCTCAAGGACAAACTCCCGAGTTCTCAACGCCGTGCCCTTGATTAAAGCCACTCCCAGTAAACTATGCTTGGTCCGTTCCCGAACCACGGCTGAATACCCTGGCCTAAGGTGCGATACCCATTCCGCGAAAGCGGAATTCCCCTCCACGTCGTCGGCCAAAACCAGCGCATCGGAAGCGAGATGTGGAGTGATGACTTCAAACTCCATCCGCATGTTGCGATAGGTATGCAGACTGTCATGCACGAACAAGTCGACGGGGCCGTGGTCTCTCACTAACCCGGCAAGCAGATCCTGGCTGCGGCCGCGGTGCAATCGCCACTCCCGGCGAAGGTCAGCGGGCACCAACCGCCCGACGAAATCATCCGCACCTTTACCTAAAGGCGGCAGATCTATGCTGTGCAGGACGCCGCGGCCATTTACTTGGATGGCTTTAAGCAGGAAAGCGGATGTAACCCCGTAGCAGACGCCGGTCTCAACGATCAGCTGAAGGCCGTTTGATGCGCGCCATGGCGTAGCAAAGATGGCCTAGCCGAAGGTCGCCGTTGTGGTCGGAAATAAATGGCGCATCCGCAGGCATGGTCTTGAGACCATGAAGGACTTCATTTTCCACCTGCTTGAGTCCGTCTTCTTTCAGAATTTCTTCCACATCGACACCGAGCGATTGACTAAGCCGGCCCAGCAGCGATGGCCACTCCACCGGCTCGTAGCTCGGCGGTTTGCGAAGATAGGGATCAATTCGCCCTTCAATCATGGTAACCACCCGGCCGTAAAATTCTTTCGGCCGCGTCGACATGATGCCAAACAGATTCGAGAGCTTGGTCAACGATGATTGCATAGAATAGTTTGCTAAGCGGCCGCAGCTTCATATCTGGCTTGGCCAGAAGATCGCGCCAAAAACGCCATTCGCATACCGGCACCAAGCATCAACCAATAAATCGAAGCCAGAAACGGACTTTCCAACAGTAAATTCAAAAACCCGTAAGCACACATTACCAACTGGCTTACCAGAAAAATGTACAAGAGCAAGCCCTTACCCTCTCCCTTAAGCATACTCAGGCTCTTCCAACCTTTCCAATGGAAGGATGCGAGAACCGCGATCAAGGGAACCGCACCCAGCAACCCCATCTTGTACAGCACGGTCAGATAAGTATTGTGGGGCCGGGGGTCCATATTGCTGAGCTCGAACTCGAAAGGAATGCCGTAACCTTCGCCGATGTGCGGCTGCGCGGAAAAGCGTTGTAACGCCTCCAGCCAGGCGAGAAAACGAAAATGTGCGTTAGGATCGTCGGAGTAGTTAACCGTGCCTGACACCAGTTCTCCCGCGGCGGACTCGACGAAGTCCCCACCCACTTTAGTTCGGGAAAAGATCCACAGGACACAAACCAGAACCACACTTACGGCAGCCATCCGTTTGAGTAACCGGGTACTGAGACGTATCCGCCCCGCCGGGTTGACGACGACGATCAGAAGCAGTGCCAATCCCAGGGTGGCATAGATGGTGCGGGCATTCGCCAATATTATTCCGGCAAATATGAGTCCGGTAAGCAGCCAGCCGGTGAAAGGTCGAATCTGACGGTTGATGGTCAGAACTATAGTTCCGACGATCGCTATAAGAAGGTAAGGACCGTATTCGACGTAGCGCCGTTGACCCGGTTGCGCCAGGAACCAGGCAATTGCATTCAGGCTGGCAAATATCCCGCCCAGAGCAAAAAAGAAAAACAGTCGTCGCGCATGTTCCCACGAGGAAATCATGAGAAATCCGATGGGCAGAAACGCGGCGTACAAAACGATGACAGAATCCCGAGCGACCAGCATTTTTTCCTGACCCGCGAGCACTCCTCGAGCCGCCGCGAGCACGCCCGCCAGGATAAAACCGGTCAATGCCAGCATCGTAAACTTGCCGAGAGCCGGCAGACTTCTTAACAAAAGGCCGAATTGCGAAAGCATCAAAAACCCAAGAACGATCTCAGTTACGAAAAGCTTGGTGCCGGGAACACCGATGTAGGAAAAATCTTTGGTATACGCCACCGTGCATAACACAAACCACAACAGAAGCGCTTCCTTCTTCGACGTATGCGCACTCCGGGCATAGAACAGAATGAGTGGCAGCACCACCAGAGCGAAGACCAGAGCGCCGCGATAGGGCTCATAGGTCAGCGGCTCAACCGCCACCTCCGCCATATCCAGGTTCAGGGCTCGCGTAGCGCCGTCGGCAACCACAATGATGACCCCGGCGACGCAAATCGGAATCAACCAGGGGTTGAATTTCAGGAACGCAGTTTTCCGCTCTGTCACCGGTTGCGAACGGGCCGCCGCCAGCAGGGACGGTCTTAAGCTGTTCTCTGCGCCGCTCATTGATGTTGAATTTTGGGGATTTTCAAGAGTTGTTGATTCTAGTGATCGCTTTCGTGGCCGCCCGAAGCATTGCTTAAGAACTCCGGATTATGTTTGCGAAACCGGCCCCGCGTTCGCCGCCACCACGCCTTCTGCACCGATGAAACTTCCAGCAAGAATGCCTTTGCGGGATCGTCACGTTCAATGGCTTCCCAAAACACAAACCCGCATACCCATAGCGACCCGATGATAGCGCCCAGCAGCGCTCCGAGAATGATAAGCAAAACTCGGGGAGGAAAAGATTTTCGCTCCGGGGGAATCGCCTGGTCCATTACTTTTGCGGTTGGGATTTCTTTCGCTTCCTGAATCTTCGCCAGCTCGTATTCCTGGGTCAGAAGCTGAAATACCGTCTCCTGAACTTTTGCCTGCTGGTACAACTCCGCCCACCGGACGGCAAGCAGTGGCAGCTTGCGGATCGAGGGATAAATCATGTCCGACGGCTGTTTACTGGATGAAGCCGCGCCGCCTGGCGATTGATCTCCAAGGACTGGCGGCACATTGCCGCCTGCCCCGGGTGCCGAGGAGGCGCTCGGTCGTGAACCCGCCATTTCCCCTAGTTGACGCCGCAATTCATCGACCCGCGCGCGTAAAGAGCGAACCCGCACATTGTTGGGCGTGTAAATCTGTTCCAAACCTTCAAGTTCCGACTGCGCCGCCATCAGGCTGCCCTGCAGATCGGCGCCTGCCTCGACCATCGCCTTGGTTTGAGCGGTGACGTCCAGGGTGGTGTTTTGGCTGGCGAATTGACTGAACTCTTCAGCCGCCCGATGCAGATCCTCTTTTACCGTGATCAGCCGCTGCTCGATGAAGACCCGCTCCCGCCTTGCCGAGGAGGTGCTGACCTCGCTCATCAACCGGTTTAACTCTTCGACATATGCCTGGGCCAGTGCGGTGGCGCGCTGCCGGTTTCGGTCACTGACGCTGACCGTGATCACGCCACTTTTATGATCCTCGGATATGCTGGTATTTCCCTCCAGGTACTGGCGGGCGTCTTCCATGTACCGGACCCAGTAAACCCGCCTCAGGTCAAAGCGATTCACCAGGCGATCCTCGACCGTCCGGCTGCGCAACGCCTCCATGTAAAGCGCTCCCGAGGTTTTCGTGCCGAGGAGATCCGACGCCAGGCTGCTCAAACCGGGAGCCGCGCTGGACTTTCCCACCAGGGCAGAAATCATGGCCATGCCACCACCACTTGAACTTTCGGGCGGCATCAGCCGGGTCACAGCTTCGTAGCGGTTCGGAGTCAGGACTGCCATGACGGTTGCGATCAAAAGCCCGCGTACGCACCACTTCAGTATGAAGGGACGCTGGTCCCACAGCAGCCGGGCAACGACCAATTGGGCGCGAACCGGTTCCGTCTTTGGCCCAGTCGTTTCCTGCGACTGCTCTAACAGTCGCTCCAGCTCCGGATCTGAGGTCGCGCTATAGCTCATTGTTTCCTGACCGCGCTCAACTAGTACAAAGAACCGGCATTAGATCCCGCGTGCGGCAAAGATAATTGTATGCAGCAGAATTGCTACATCCATGAAAAAATTGCGGTGTTGAATGTAGTACAAATCGTACTCCACATTCTCGTGAATCAGGAATGCCCGGTCTCCACTGAGTTGCCACAGGCCGGTGAGCCCAGGCCGTACCTGTAGCCGCTGCCGGTGCCTTTCAGTGTACTGCTCCACGATGAAAGGCATTTCAGGCCTTGGACCGACCAGAGACATCGATCCTTGTAAAACATTCAGCAGTTGTGGAATTTCATCCAGACTTGTCTGCCGGAGAAACTTGCCCAACCGGGTGATTCGGGGATCGCTGGATCGCAGCGGCGAGTATTCGTACGATGGCGAGCCGGCATGCATGGTGCGGAATTTAAACATCTTGAACGGCTTGCCATTGAGTCCAACCCGTTCCTGGCGAAACAGCACCGGTCCCTTCGAATCCAGTTTAATGGCGATGGCGAGCAGAACAAAGATGGGGAGACCCAGCAACATAAGCAGGAGTGATCCGGCGACATCGCAGATCCGTTTGACGATTTCATAACCGATGCGCCGGGTGTGCCGTCCGAAACTTGCCAGAAGCACGCCGTCAATGTCCTGATAGTCCACCCACGGATCGGTGGCCAGAAGATGACTGGGAACGAATGCGATTCGGGCATTGGCCCCGAATGCTTCTTCCAGGGTTCGAGCAAACCGGTCGCGTCCGATAGATGGGATCGCAATGATTACCAGGTCGGCTTCGTATTTCGTAACCAGTTCGCGAGAAACTGGCCCTCGAACCACGGGAGCCGCTCGCCGCCGCTCATAGGCCATTTCGTAAATCATGTTCCCGGTTTTAACCGGGTCGTCATCCACGAAAGCCACCGGTTCCAATCCTAACTTGGGAGAGCGCTGCAGCACCGAAAAGACTCTGCGACCGGTGGCGCCGGAGCCGTAAATCAGAACGCTTTCATTGCCATAACCTCGCGCATGCAACGATCGCAGTAACACGTACATCAGGCTTTTCTGCGCGAACAGGAGCAAGGGAACCATCCCTAAACACAGAACCAGCAGCCACCTGGAGAAGAGGATGCTGGTGAAAAAGCTGACCGCGAGCGCGATGAGAAAGGCTTGTGCGGAGACCCGCAACACTTGTTCGGTCTCTCGTACCCGCAGCAGGCTGTTTCCCCGCCGGTAAGCTCCTACCCGATCCAGCATGAAGGCCATGCCGACCGCAAATGCGAACGCTAAAAATAGAACTGTGCTGGTTGGGTAGTAAAGGTGTTTGCCCAGCCGCAGCGAATCGTAAGTGAAATAGCCAAGGGTAATGGCCAGCGTAATGGTCAGCAGGTCGGCCGTAACCTCGCACACGATGATCGCTAGCCTGAAGTGAGCCGCGTTCGTCCGTTTGTGACGAGGGCTGGGGGCAATAATCTCTCGAGTCGATTGTTTGCCGGGTTTTGGGTCAGTAATCTTGCCCAGTTCTGCTGAGGAATGCATCGTCTCTATCTCTTGCCTGTCTTTAAATCCGTCAACTTGTGAGTCTCGCCGACGCTTCAATCTGAAGCGGAGCTAAAATTTCCCAGCCCGGAAAAAACTTCAAATTTCTGCAGCTTCGCCCTCTCAGTCCCATGAATGAGTGAGGACAAATCCATAATGATCAATTGCTGCACAACCAAATTGCCGCCGGCCGCTTTGTTCTACTTAGGCAATCTTCGATAATCGCGCGTCAGCCAGCGCCCGGGCAGATCCGCGAATTCCCTCATGGTCGTCCCGCCAGATCGCCTGCCGCAAATGTTGTTCCGGCCCGTTGAAATAACTTCTGAGGCTGAAACTGCACCTCTACGCCCACAGTCACATTCTGAGATGAGTTAGGCTGAATCACGGGGAACAGCCACCGCTCGTATTGAACCCATGCGGAGAGGCCAAGATTCGGGCGCAGCCAATAATCATTGCGCACTCCAATGTCGGTCAGCGTGCCGCCCCCGGGAATGAACTGCTGACTCACTTTTTGATGTCGATAGTTAAACTGTAGTCGATTTCGAGCGCTAAACCAATAGTTGGCCCATGCTTGTGCACCCTGGCCTTCACGGCCAATCCAGCTGGCCAGCAGCTGTCCCTGGCTGGTGTAGCCATTCAGATATCGGGTGTTCGAGTAGAAAAAACCGTGACTGAGGGCTCCCCCCGCCGGCAAGTCGGTATAAACACCCTCGAAGCGCAGATCGAGCTTCGGAATGCGGGGCACATGGGAGAAGAACAGACCGCCCGGATTGCGGACCGGTCCCAGTAGGCAATGGGCGAGATCTGGTCGTCGGCGAAGGCGTCACCATAGAAGGTGACCCAATCGCGAAGTTTCGGGACCCGGTAAGTCCAGTCCATTCCCGATCGCCGATCGCCGGGATCTGCCGAAGTCCCGGGTGCGCCGTTCCCCAGCCCGAAGAAGCTCTTTTCCAGACTGTGCAGGGTAAAGGCACGCCTTGTCCGGCGAAGATACCGGTGCGCGAGAAGCCAAACTCGAAATTCCGGAGTTGGCTTGAAAGTGAAACGCTCGCCATGGATCATGGTTGGGGATGGATGGTGTGAAAGAAGCTTGCCGCTACTCCGTTGGGCTGGCCAGGAATAGGTCCATTGATGAATTGCTGTCCGCTTCCAGTTGTCCCAAAAACAACTCCAGCCGCATCGGCCCCAGCCAGCCCAGAACACTGGGCAGCTTGAATGGCGTGACCCGATTGACCCTGAACATGTTGAGCGGGGCGGCATTGTCGCTGAAAATCAGCGGGCCGCCTTCGCCGGGCCCCCACCACAGGCTCTGACGGCCGAAAGAAACCTGCCAATTCGAAAACGCCAGACCGACGTAGGCATCCAGCACCTGAAACTGGCTGACCGACGGCTGGCCTGCGGCGGGGGCAAGTCGATGAGATGATCCACCTGCTCCATGGTTTGCCGGGTTGACAGCGAGTAAGCGGGCAGTCCAGCGGAGGCCTGCCACTCGCCGCGAAAATAGCCCGTCCAGCGTCCCCAGGTGGAGTATGTGGAAAAACCGTTTACCGAGTTCCAGCCTTGACCGTACGGCCGTCCGAAATCATTAATTTGTGTCTGGGCAAAGTGGAAGCCATCTCGAATTGGTAACCCTGAGATATATTCCGTGCGTGAATACAAAGATTCCAGCCGAAATGCCCCGCCGTCATTTTCATCGGTGGGTTGAAGTTCCGGACGAAACTCGCGTTCCAGTTCGTTGATCAGGCTCTCGGTATTGCTGTTGTGGTCATCGCCGGCGCCTTTTTCTTCGGCTTCGCTTAACAACCGGGCGCACTCGCGCCGTGTCCAGGGCCGGTCACCGGCGAATGCGCTGTCGATAAGCCCGAATGCCGCAAGACGATCAAGAGCCGGATAGACCCAGCTATCGATAGGCACATAAGGCGACCCATGATTTTCCGGGGCGGAGCGTCCTTCGCGAAACAACTCACTCACCGAACGCCACTCACTGCCACCCAGTTCGGGATCGTGATGGCGGCTGTAAACCTGCTGCGCGATCAGGCTTCCCAGAATGCTGCCTACGAATACGTCTGACGGAAAATGTTGCTCTGCCCGGATTCGCGAGTAGCTGACAAATGAAGCCAGGCCATAAGCGAACAGCTTTGGCAGCGGGCCGGGATATTCATGCGCGATGACGCCCGCAACCGCCCAGGCGGCGGTGGAGTGCTCGGAAGGGAATCCACTTCCTCCCTGAAAAAAACGCCCCTCGCCCATGCCCTGTTGTGGACGCTCGCGGTCGAACGCGTACTTGGATACTTCAACCGGAATGAGGCTGTTAAGGGCAGCGGCTCCAGCCAGCAATCCAGTCTCGCGCCAGTGTTCATTGTGCGACGGATAACTCAAGAGCCACATCCCGGCGGCTCCGCCCGCCACGGCCGCGATCCCGGCATTCGAAAAGGTGTTGTAGTGGCTGAGCGTTTTGGGATTGTGAGACAAATGCAAACTGACATCGCTGTCGGTGGCAATGAATCCCGCTGTAATTCCCGCAAGAGGGACAAGCCACTCTGTATCTGAAAATCTGAGCCGCGCGGGACTTGTCCAAATTTGTTTTTGGTCCGGCAAAAAGCCCTTTGCAAAATCTGAAATGCGTAAATACGAACCTTCAGGCGGTTCATCGTCAACCTTGCTCGAGTTTTGTGACTGCGCCGCGCTTTTTTTATTTTGCCCATCAGCCGCATTGTGCGCGTCGCCCGTTTCCTGATTTCCGGGCGATTGCGTCTGCGCGCTGCTTCTCCCTGATTCCATCAGCAGAATCACCACCACGAACGCACATGCCACGACGACCGCCTTGGCCGATATCGCCGGACTTGTCCTCATTTAAGGTTTGATGTAGGCGATGGTCAGGGCGACAGAAGTTGCGATCTGGGCCGCCTGCAAGGCCGTAGTCCAGTTGCGAGTTCCGATTCGGGGTGCCTTCTCCGGCACCACGATCGAATCTCCGGGCTTCAAAGAAGCGTTCAGCGGATTTCCAGCCCACCATCCCGAGTTATTTTTCGCCGCCATCACCGATCCGTCTGCGCGGATCACGAAGACCGCATCCTTGTCAGCGATCTGGGTCAGGCCACCCGCCTGGCTCAGATACCAGTGGGCGCTCCGTCCTGGCCGATAACTGATTGCAGTCTGGTTGAATACTTGTCCCGACACCATGATGTAGTTTTGCTTTCTTGGGCACCAGCAGCACGTCGCCGTCGCGCAAAATCAGATCCGCCGCTGTGTTTCGCCACCGCTCGATTTCCGGCTGGACATGCACGACGACCCGGCCGACCGGCGCGGTCGCCTGCAGTTGAGTGAGGGTGGTATCGGTCTGTGCGATCGCGGTCAGCTTCGCATTTCTCTGGTCCATGTCGGTGTCAGGCAGGGCTTTAAGATTTATCTGCTCGGCCTTGATACGTTGCACCAGGGCGATATGCGACTTCATCTCGATGTCACGCACTTCACGGCGCATCAGCACCGCGCCGTAGGGATAGGCCTCGGGCGAGAACCCTCCGGCGCGTTCCAGGATCGAACTCAGCCGCTCACCCGGGCGAATACCGTACGCTCCCGGATGCTGCACCTCGCCGCGCACCGAAGCGGATGCCGCGATGTCGTTCCAACCTTGAGCCTGGCGGATGGTCAGCACATCTCCGTCGCGCAGCTGAAGGTTTTGATCGCTGCCGCCTTTCAACGCGGCAGAAAGCTCAACCGGAACATTCTGATAGCTAGTGTCGGTTTGTGCGCCCAGAGCATAACGTGTCAGATCCGCTTGCACGGGATCCGCGCTTCTCTTAAGTCCGCCCGATACGTTCACCAAATCCTCTATGTGCATGTTCGTGGTCAAGGGATAGCGGCCGGGTTTAGCTACTTCACCGCGCACATAGACGCTGGCGGGATCGACTTTCGCCGAATTGCGATGAACCAGCACCCGGTCGCGGGGTTCCAGCAAAATGTTATCGCTGTCGTTTCCCGAGAGCGCCCCGCCCAGGCTTACGCTGAAAATCTTTAATGTGCCATCCGGTTGGGTGCGGAAAAGCTGCGCGCAGTCCAGACCGGCGTCGGACGAGACTCCGCCTGCAAGGTAGACCGCGTCACGCAGGCGCACTTGCCCGGAGGTACGATATTTGCCCGGCGCGCGCACCTCGCCACCAACCCAGACAGTCGGAGGCGGTTCGAAATCAAATCGGCTAAAGATGCGGACGGTGTCCAGTGGTTGCAGCTTGGGCGAGGTGGCGGGGTTCGCCAGCGCCGCCGGCCAAGTCAAAACTTTCAACGCTGGGACGGAAATCGGGTGGATTCAGCCGCACAATCTCCGCATAGCGTCCCGCAGGTTCAGGCAGCAGGTCGCCATAGGAGCCGACCAGGTCGGTCAGCTTCATGCCATCGCGATAGGAATAGCGTCCGGGACGCAGCACATGGCCCTGCAGATAAATTGCCTGTTCGTTGTACGGAGCAATCGGGAAGATGTGAATCTGGTCGCCGTCCTTGACGGTGAAGGCGCTGAGTTGACTGGTCACGCTATCTGGATTGCTGTTGGGTGAAAGATCCAGGTTCAACATGGTGCGCTTTTCGTGAGCGTCCAGACGCTGCACTTCGATATGCCGCAGCGCGGCTGCGGGCAGAATTCCGCCGGCCAGATCGAGCACCTCGGTGAGTGTGTTTTCACCTTTCAACTCGTAGACCGCCGGCCGGCGCACCATGCCGCTGACTGTTACTTGTGCCCCCAGGGGCGGGACGAGAAGAGAGTCTCCATTCTCGAGGCGCTTGAGATCCGACCCAACTCCACGAAGCAGCAAATCGTAGGCGTCGACTTCTTCGATAAGTTGCTTGCCCCGATAATGTTTCAATTTGCGAAGAGATCCGGCCGGAGTGACGCCGCCTGCGGCAAACAGCGCGTTCAAGGGCGTGGAAAGTGAACTGATGTCGTAGGCGCCTGGCTCAGCAACTTCTCCCACCACGTACACCCGAATGGTTCTCAGCCGGGACAGAGAGACATCCGCCGAAACATCGCGAAATTGTGTGCGCAACACTTGCTGTACGGAATCCTGCACCTCAC
Organism: Terriglobia bacterium; assembly: GCA_963733545.1. Lineage (GTDB taxonomy): Bacteria > Acidobacteriota > Terriglobia > Terriglobales > Acidobacteriaceae > JAIQFF01. The sequence goes on along the minus strand of CAVTDQ010000004.1, from coordinate 1,290 downwards.
CGAGAGTTCGGCCGCTCACCAGAATCGGACCTGATTCCGGCACCGAGATGCGGCCCTCGCGATCTACCGATGCGCACCATTCTTTGCGACACCCCGCCCCATAGATTGATGGCCAGGCCGTCGCCCGGTCCCACTACGTAATCGGGTCCGACCGGCAGGTCCATGGGGATGGCATCCAGCTCCCGGGTGCCGTTACGAAAAATCTCCATACCGAAGCGTTCCGGCTCGCGGTCGCGCGACGCCGCCTGCACGTACATGTCGTAGAGCGAGGGAATATCGGCGTAAGGGTTGACTTTATGAACCATGGCTACATCTTGAAGTTCTTTCTCGTTCGCACCCCAGGTCCCGCGCGAACCCGGAAGCCGGACGGTACGGTTCACGTCCCGCAACGAGGCCATGGTGCTGGCGTCGCCACGATTGCCGGAGGCTGCCGCCGCGGACAAGTCATCCATGTTGCCGCGTCGAAGCATGTCCATGTCCATTCCTGCTCCCGGCATGCCTCCGCTCATTCCGCCTGCGCCGCCCGAACTTCCAGGGCTCATCCCCGGTGAAGAACGTTTGGAGTCTGAAGCCAGGGTCAGGCCCGAGTCAGCGCCCGAACCGCCCACTGAATCTGATTGGTCAGCCGAGGAGCGGCGCACGGTCCGCTGTGAACTCGACGGAGACATCTGGTCAGGCAGGACCGGCATGATCTGATCCGGCAAAGTGATGTCTTCGTTTATCGATCCTTTCGAACCGTGGTCCGTAGCCACAGGCGGGCGGCAGTTGCCTGGATTTTGAGAATCGCAGTCGGTCCGTTGCAGCTTCGCTTCCTGCTCCTGTTTCTTTGCCAGATCCATCGCAGCAAACGCCGCAGCCTGATCGTGGTCCTGGCGTTGCGCCATGAGATGGGCGCGCTCTTTCAAGACAAGATCCTGCTGCTTCGCGACATCTGAGTCCGGATTTACGCTGGGGAGAAGGTAACCGTAACGTTGCACCAGTCGGGTAGCCACCGAGCGGAAGACCACATCGCGATCGAGCCGGTCAAAAACTGCCTGATCGGTCAACTCCGAATCTTCGACAATCTGGCCATTGTCAGTTGCTTCTTTCGCCATCCAACTCTTCAGCTCAACCAGAATTCCCGCATCTTTTGCCAGTACCGCCTGCAGCTGGCTGGCGGATGCGGCCATGCGTCCAAAATTATCTTTCGCCAGGTCTGAAGGCTCAACTGGGTGCACGGATGTCGATGCGTTCCGCGATTCCGGCCGCCGGGCATTTTCTTCCTGTGCTCTACCGCTCACGGAAAAAATC
>CAVTDQ010000003.1:0-202290 GCA_963733545.1 Terriglobia bacterium | reverse complement strand
AGACCGTAGCTGAAAACACCCAGCGGGATGCCACCGGGTTGCTTGATTTCAAGATCGGATGGGAATGGATCCCGGCACAATGACGGCGTTCGGCGAGCCGAACCAACCCAGAATGGGTGACGTACCAGCCACCGTCAAAATATTTAACGTCCCCATTTGTTACAAAAATGTGATGTTTTTGAATGAGTTCCCTGAGGGCGCGCATTGTGCCTTTGGACGAGTCTCCATAAAGTGACTTTGCGAACCTAGTTTCTCGTGTGAAAGTGTATCGAGGGTTTTTCAATGGCCCCTCCTGGTCGGGACAATCAGGAATCTCTGCAGAATTATTTTATATCTACAGCAATGAAACAGTCAAATCGATCGCGATTAAAAACCGGAGTTGACTGGGTGGCGGTGGGACGCAGAATTTAGAGAGCTGCGTGGGTTTGATATGACTCAAGCCGAGTTTGCTTGTAGTGTCGGTGTGACTCAAGGCCATCTTTCATCGCTCGAACGAGGAGAAAAAGAAGCGGGCGCCGCAGTGCTCTTGGCAATAAGCCGAGAATTTGGAAAGTCTGTAGATTGGCTGCTGACCGGTAAGTTATTCGTTGAGCCCAAGAAAAATTCGCCAAAATGAAGGGAATCATTCCTGTCGACTTTAGAAAGTATTCGGAGATTCAGGATCCGCGTGCTGCGCTCCGTATCACCGGCGGCGCGAATCTGACGATCGGTTTAAATTTTAGGAAATTGTTCCAGCTAGTATTGAATCTTGGATGACGCTGGGAGGCCTGCTGCGGAACAACGCCTGAGCACGACCCTCATGGCCATAAATGTTGGGGAATGTCCAGGCCGGATGGCGGTGCGGTAGGTATCCGCGCTCGTTTCGTAGCTCGTCATCTGCAGATTTGCTGCCCTTTAGCGGATTTCGCTAACGCCGTCCATAGTACCAGCCGCCACCGCCCAGCAAGAACACGACCAAGGCGATAATCAAAATCGTTTCGAGGCTCACTGGATTCTCCTTTCTGTGGAACCCACTATTTGGGATCAAAAACCGATTACTACCCTGGATCTCAGACAACTGCTATTTTCTACCCTGATTAGTCTATCGTCGCACGTCGATTTGATTTAGCACCTGAACGCGTATTAGTTATTCATTTTTGTCGCGTACACATCTATCTGTGATCCCGATCCCTGTCGTCATCCTCAGGATGACCATGCCGCCATCTCCAGTATTCGGACTGATCCCGATGATGGAGCCTGTAGAAGTCTCGATACTGCTGATGTCTGCCCTCCTGCCATCGCCGGTATCTGGCATCTTCGCGGTCATCCCAATCGTGGTAGTCCTTGCGTTCGCGATCATAATAACGGCGGGTCCTGTGTTGCCGAGCGTCGTCGTCATCGTGACGCCGGTCTTCCTGAAAATTCGGATTGGCCCGACTTCCTATCGGTGAGATGAGTGTCAGGCCTAGCAGAGCTGCACTTGATAATGATGTACGCGTCGCATTATTGGACCTCCCTAAACGTATCGTCGACTCTGATTGCTACGGACCTGCCGCCGCCGGCTCGTGCTTAAAGGCCTTAAATCGAAATCTTTGATGCAGTTATGAACCGCCGCGTTTTCCTGTTCTTATAGCGAGTCACAGCGATGTATCGCAAGGCTTCCGTGCAGTGTCCCTTCGGATCCAACGTTAAATTGGGGTTTCTCAGAACTGGGAGAATCAGGCCTGGCCACTTTGCTGCCGAAGTAACGGTAGAGTTGCCATCATCTCCGTGTATAGCTGAGACGCTTACCGCGCCGGCACTGCGAGAAGCGCCCTTGCCGATCGAGCAGTTTGCCGTGGGCTAATGGGAGTAGCCAATATGGCGCCGAGAACAGGATTAACTGACTCTTTAGCGTTCTTTCGCATGCCATCGAAGATGGCTGGGACAGCGTGCGGACTACAGCTCTGGCTGGATTCCCTGTCCATTGTACGCGGGACGAATCGCCGGCGTTGAGGTGTCGCACACGACATATGTCTTCGATCCGGCCACATTGTTTCAGGATCCAGGATGCAGGCGTATGCAATATCGCGCAACAGTCCAAAGCGACTTTTCGGTTACCGTCGCGGTTATGAGGGAAGAATCGAAGCATTTAAGTGCCGCGGACGAGAACTTTGCACGAAGCGTCGGGGCAGACTTTCGGACTGCAGTGATTCAAACGTCCTTGGCTGATCTACCAACCGACGAACCGCTTGCAAGAAAATTTTCGGCACTGTTCAGTTCATGATCTCCTACTGCTACAACGAAAACTTTAAAAACGGGACCCGGGCCAAACACTGACCCATCGTCTTCGACACTCCAGGAGCTTCCAGAAGATTGGAATCGTGTGCCCCGCAGGCCGTAGGGCAGTTGAGTGATCGCCGCGCCGGGATCGACGCCTTAAATTTTTGTTGTGGGACTGTTCTTTGCTGGTATTATTAAAATGAAAGTTTGGCGCTCAGTATTCCCGACGGCTCGCTCGTAGTCATCGCTTAAATTCGGTTTCCATAGTTCCAAAAAAACTAAAAATTTGTCTACCACGCTAGTTGGCGTGTCCTGACCGAAATTGCAGACTTGATCTCCAATTTCGCTGGGCGGCCTCAGCGTGTTGACACTGGAGACCGTTTCGTGGAAACCAACAACGGCATTTTTAACAATGTACCCAGGCAGCGCGCGACATGTGACGAGATCTTACCGAACGACGTGATCATCGACCTTGTGCAGCCTGCGACGGGAGACAGGGTTGAACTCATTCGATGGGACGGACGGAACCATAAAACTGGGCTTGAATTTCTGGATGGTTCGACCATTTACCAGGCCCCTTTTCTGCACTTTAGCCTGATTGGGGCGATGAGGTTCGCACCCTGCCCTGCCGAATATGGCGATATCCTGGTGGCCTTCTGGGCGATCGTCGATCTTTTTTGTTGCTACACGGGATTTTCGCGGGAGCACGTCGTGTTCCTAGTGCGTGTTGTATTCGCCTCATGGTTCCCCGATTGCTGCACCCGTCCGATCACCCTGTGTCTTTCGGGAATGCAAATGGATCAGGTTATGGGTCTATTTCGCTTGCTCCATATCTTCTGCAGGCGTTCATTGATGGTGGCTCGACTCAGTCTGGACTTGCCGTTTTTTTTGCATCCGACCTTACTGATCAATGCTCCGGGGATTTCTGGAAAAGCCGTAGACTTTTGGCGTGCATCGAACTATCGCGGTGCGGTCATCACTGGTCTCCACGGCACAATTCGGAATATGGCGTGTACAAAAATAATTTTTTGCGAAACAGAAGCGGCCGCTCGTGCGTGGGGTGCAGAAGCGGTTCACATGCCGCTACCGCCCTCAAGTCAGCAATTCCCCCTGCTGACCAACGTGGAAGAAGATAAACTTGCCGCAGAATATCAGCCGCAACTTCTGATGTTCCGTCTTCGACATTTGTCACCAATGCGCCAGAACATCTCCTCCGCTCAGCAGCGCAAATTCGGCGGAAATGCATTGGGCGGAGACCTCCCGCCTTGCATTGCAGAAAATCCCGACATCCTGGCTGCGGTCACGCCACTTATTGAAGCTCGTGCGCGAGAGTTGCAGGCAAGGCCTTCTCTGGAATCCTCATATTGCAATTATCGAAGCGATCTGGGTCCCATCCCACACGGAAAGAGAATTCAGTTCGAAAGAAATCACAAACCGAGTGAATGCACTGCTCGGCCACCGCGGTGAAACGTTTCGATACAACTCGAAACAGATCGGCTGGAAACTTAGAAGTATGGGTTTTTTGAGCCATCACAACGGTAAGCGTAAGGTTCTGTCGTTCTCCGGAGAAGTGCAGCGACAAGTCCACGAGTTGGCCGTCACGTTCGGAATTCAACTACCGAAGCTGTCAGGCTGCGCTCATTGCCAGAAGATGGATCCGATGGCACTGGAATAAGTATTAAACTTTTTAAACTTTATTAACATTGTGACTATTTTATGAGACCCTTTATAGCCCGACTCAGCCGAAGTGAGAAAATCGAAGACCGCAAGCGCCTAGTGGAAATGCGTGATGAAGGCATTGACATAAGCATTGGGGACGAGACGGAGATACTTGCTTCGGCGTTGTCCATGTCGATCATCGGAGGGCCGGAGTCGTTCATTTTCAACTTGGCCTCAGGGCTGGCTGGATACGCTATCCGGGTGCACTTGGTTGCGAGCAGAAGCGGATTGACATTAATGAGAACCGAGGTCGCAACCACGTTCGATGATCAAATCGAACTTGAATCCTTCGATCTTGTAGGGCGGGAGTGTAACCTCGGCCAGTGCCGTTATCAGAAATGCGAAGTGCTGAATGACCGCTTCCCGCTCAAACTCGTCCACGGCTCTGTGGTGGAAGCCGTTATTCTGGCAACCGGATTGAAACCAATTCCCCAAGGGGTCTTAGCCGTGCCCTTCAAATTGACTTTTTGGGATCAGTTTTCGAACGAAGTCGGCATTGAAGAAAAGCTAACCGTGGATCGCTCAACGACCCCCAGGCAAAAATTGGGACGTCCCAGCAAAAGTCTCTTCGAACCGGAAGGGTTCAGCACCGGCGAATCAGAAACAGTCCACGAGCCAGAACCGGACGCTGCGGCCAACAAACTAAGCTTGTGACAGGGGAAAAAGGCGGGCCAATCCTCGTGCTGCTTTGAACTGCTCCGGCTATTGCATTGCGGATCTAAAATTCACCATATTGGGCGATCTGTGGAAAACTTAAGGTGGCGTATCTGCTACACTATGCGTGCCGCTTCTTCGTCTACAACTTTAGCTCTCGTGGTTTCTTCCCAGTTCCGGGATTGAGGCCCGAGACTCCGGGGTTCAGTCTCATCCCGGGAGTTCCAGGTTCAACGCCGTCCTTAGGTAACGCGGAATATCGCGCGTGTGGTGTTACTTTCGAGTCAAGAAGTAACGTCGCGCGCATAGGGGATTCCTTGTTGTGGCCGCGTGTTGGGGATTGGACCGGGACTGCGAGAGTAATTTCAGAATTCCGTCAATCTGAAATTTGAAGTTCTTCGGGCCCCGCAGTTTCTCTGGCCGCAAGGGATTCGTCCGTTAATCCCTATCCCCGTAGCAAAGGAAACTTCATGTTGAGGATTAGCGTTATCGCGCTCGTCGGCCTTTTCCTGGTTGGGTGCGGCGGCGGCAGCATACCCTTTACACCTCCACACGGCGGCGGCACCGGAACCTCGAGCAGTGGATCCTCTGGCAGCGGTGCCACCGGAAGCGGATCATCCGGAAGCGGAACATCGAATGGCTCGTCGGGATCGGGGTCATCGGGATCTGGCTCGTCGGGATCAGGATCGTCAGGTTCGGGCTCATCAGGATCAAGCTCGTCGGGATCGGGATCGTCAGGTTCGGGTTCATCAGGATCAGCTCGTCGGGATCAGGATCGTCAGGATCGGGTTCATCGGGCTCGGGTTCGTCCGGCTCAGGTTCATCAGGTTCGGGTTCATCCGGTAGCGGCTCTTCTGGGTCGGGTTCGTCCGGCAGCGGTTCTTCTGGTTCGGGCTCTTCGGGTTCGGGCTCTTCCGGTTCAGCGGTTCTTCCGGTTCGGGCTCTTCCGGTTCGGGCTCTTCCGGTTCCGGCTCTTCCGGTTCGGGCTCTTCCGGTTCGGTTCGGTTCAGGCTCCGGCTCCTCCGGCTCTGGCTCTTCAGGCTCTGGTTCCTCCGGCAGCGGTTCTTCGGTTCGGGTTCGGGCTCTGGCTCCGGTTCGGGTTCGGGTTCTGGAACGCCGACCGGCGTGACCGGGCCCAGCACCTTCGACTTCTCCGGCTACACCTGGCAGACGGATAGCGGCACGGCCCCGCCGGTGGGCAACAAGAACGGTAACGTTGGCACTTTCGATCCCATGAACGTCACCGTGGGATCCGAGCTGGTTTTGTCGCTCACCCAGACTCAGGACGGCAGCAAAATTCTCTCCAGTGGTTCGGAGGTCATGAGCAAGCGAACCTTCGGCTACGGGACCTTTGAATTCACCTCCAGGGTTGTGAATGTGCTCTCCGGCTCCGATTCATCCGGCTTCCTCTATACCGGGAACTCGGACACTGAAATCGACATGGAGCAGGTGGGCAACAAGCCCGACGCAGTCGACTGCACCAACTGGCACGGAGTATCGGATTTCCAGGACACCGAGGTTTTCGGCTTCGATCAGGGAAATACTCACGACTTCAAGATCGTCTGGCAGCCCGGTTTCGTAGACTGGTATGTGGACGGCCAACTGGTCGTTCATCACACACAAGCGGTTCCCAGTGCTCCCGCCCCGTTCCTGTTCAATATGTGGGGTACGAACAATTCGTCATGGGGCGGTACAGCCACCATCGGACCTACCCGCTACATGTACATCAGCAAGTTTTCGTATACGCCGTAAGCTTAATGTGGGCGCGAGCGCCCCGCTCGTGCCTAGTCGTCTCTGGCGCTGCAGCACGCGCGCTGGGACGCTCGCGCCCACATTAAACCTTGATTTTTCAGTCAAAAACATTGGCCCTCCCAGAACCTGGGTCCGCACGGCCAGTGACCTTCGTACTCAGGCTGAGCTTCAGAATCTCCGTATAATCTCTGTAATTCAGCAGGAATCTGCGCAAAGGATGGCAACAAGGGTGGACCCTGTTTTGGCATCGGCGATTTTCGTTCTAGGGCTGGCGTTTGGCAGCTTCCTGAACGTGTGTATATACCGCCTGCCGCGGGATTTATCCGTTGTCCATCCCAGATCTGCCTGCCCCGGTTGCGATAAACCAATCGCTGCCTACGACAATATTCCGGTTTTAAGTTGGCTGGCCCTGGGTGGACGCTGCCGCAACTGCAAAACTCGCATTTCACCGCGCTACCTGATCGTCGAGGTTCTGACCGGCGCGATCTTTCTCCTCTGTTACGCGCATTTCGGTTCAAGCCTGGCCACGTTGAAGCACTGCGTTTTCGGATTTCTGCTGCTGGGGTTGATCTTCACCGATGCCGAAACTCAACTGTTGCCGGACAAAATGACCTTGACTGGCCTGGCGCTCGGCTTGGTCTTCAGCCTCGCAGTTCCAGTCAACGATCTGGCATCGCAACTGTTGTCTGGCACGCTTTCGCTGCCGGTAAGCTCTGAGGTTTCCTGGCGGCTGCTGTCTCTTCTTGATGCGGGGCTGGGCATGATCGTGGGGGCTTCATTTATCTACGGCGCGGGCGCCATCTATCTGCGGGCGCGAGGCGTGGAGGGGATGGGTTTCGGCGATGTGAAGCTGATGGCCATGGTCGGCGCATTTCTTGGCGTCAAGCTGACTGTCTTCACTCTATTTTCGGCATCGATTGCCGGATCTTTATTTGGTGTTTCGACGGTGCTGGCGGTATGGATCAAGCGTACTCGCCGCCGCATCCGTCGCAACCATGAATCGGTGGCCTTGGCCCGAAAACGGGCGTGGGAATCGGCCGCGATCGCATTGCGGCGCCATCAGATGCCGTTTGGCGTATTTCTCGGTGGCATGGCCATGGTCGCTCTCTTTTACGGCAACAGCTTCCTGCAGTGGTATTGGGGGTTGTTGTGAAGCTTCTTTCCAGTCCCATTGTCCTGCGCATGGCCCTGATGTTTGTGGCCGCGGGTTTTGGATTTGTTGTAGGACTGGTTTTAATACGCCGCATGCGGCGTGACATCAGTGATGAAGCCTCGTTCGTCGAGCCGGCCGGGGAATCGGAGAGTTTTCCGCTGCACATGTATCATTCCGTGATCCAGCAACTGAAACAGCAAAAACATGAACTGCAGAGCCTGCAGCTTGTAGAACGGCGCCGCGCCCGGACCTCGGAAAATGTCAGCGCGGTAGTGCTCTCGAATCTCTCCTGCGGAGTACTATTTTTTACCGCGAACGGGCTGGTCCGGCAGGCCAACGTTTCCGCCAAACAGATTCTCGGGTTTGCATCGCCTGCAGGAATGAGCGCCGCGGAAATATTCCGCGAAGCCGAATTAATATCCGATTCCGGCGGCGCTTACCGGAATCTGGCCGACGCGATAAAAGTCACGTTACATGAGAAAACCCGTTTTCAACGGCTGGAAGCGCGCTATCGAACTCCGGCCGGTGCGGAGCGCGAACTCGACATTACGGTCAGCTCGGTGCATGCCCCGGACAGCGAAGTCCTGGGCGCAGCCTGCCTGATCAACGATCGTACCGAAATGGCTGAGATTCGCCGCCAGCAGGAATTACGCGGAGAGATGTCAGCCGAGATGGCGTTGGGATTGCGCAGCGCGCTGAACACGATTTCCGGTTACGCCCAGCAATTAGCCGGCAGCCGCGATCCGGAATTGGCCCGTCAACTGGCAGCAGACATTTCCGCGGAAGCGGCGCATCTCGACCGAACCATCGGCGGCTTTCTCGCCGGCGCCAAGGCGGCAAAGGCTGCTTCACAAACTTGAGTTTTGAAGTGATTGCGTCAATGCCGACCTCGGATTATCGGAGCCGGCGGAACAAATAGAAACGGAGCGTCCTATGAAGCGCATGAAATGTGTTTTTCTGGCCGAAACCATACTGATGGGCGTGCTCGCCACTCTCGCCGGAGCGCAATCTCAGCCGCTGGGCGATTACGCCCGCAGCATCCGTAAGGATGACAAGCCTGCATCAGCCAAGAAATATGACAACGACAACCTGCCCACTTCCGACAACATCAGTGTGGTTGGAAATACAACGGATTCGACCCCTGCGGAGGATGCGAACCCCGCCCCGGACACAAACGCTGGCGCTTCTCAGGAAGGTGCCGCGGTTGTAACTCCGGCGACCCAGGCTCAGGATTCAGAAAAGAAGACGGAAGCCGTCGACCCGCAGAAGGGATTCGACGAGTGGAAGAAAAAGATTTCCGATCAACAATCCAAGGTCGACCTGCTGTCGCGTGAACTGGATGTGACCCAGCGCGAATATCGTTTGCGCGCCGCCGCCTTTTATGCGGACGCCGGCAACCGGCTGCGCAACCAGGGTTCGTGGGACAAGGAAGACGCTCAGTACAAACAACAGGTGGCCCAAAAGCAGAAGGCACTCGACGACGCCAAAAAGGCTCTCGACGATTTGAAGGAGCAGGCCCGCAAAGCCGGCGTACCGGCAAAGTTGCGCCAGTAGATTCGCAGTTGTATTCACCAAAGCCTTCAGCCTGTGCTGGAGGCTTTTTTGTGCTCAACGATTGCCGGAGGCAAACTCTGTTCTGCGCTCCAGTATTTGTTTCACGTGGTGCCTTCCATGAATCCAGTGAAATTCCCGCCACTCGCGGGCGGTCAGCGGTCCGAGCACGGGATGGTCAAGCAGTTTCCTCCACGAGCCGAGGCGGGCTTCGCATTCCGCAATCACCTGGTCCATGGCGACGATCTGGGGACCGATCTCAGCCGCGACTCTTTCAGCGGCCATGCCCCGGGGAGCAACCGACTCCGGAGACTTCCCTCCCTGCGGAAAATAGCCGAATCTGGTAACCAGTAAGACCCCGACTTTCTGTTTAAAAGTCGATCTACCAATCAGTGGTTTGCCTGCTTTTATGCAGCGTTCGAAAGCCTTCGAAGTGCCGGTATAGCTGAGGTAAAGATGCTCCAGAATTTCCGCGACACTCCATTTGCTCTCGGGCTGGCGGGTCAACTCCTCGACCCCCATGCCCTTGATGGCGGAGGCAATTTCCGCGTGCAAACGTTTCAGGCAAGAATGCATGGTCCCTCTGATTGATCTGTCTAGTAGAATAACTCCGGCTTTTCCGGTTGCCTAATTTCACGAGGACGAGGAAGGTGGATATGAAGAAGTTGCCGGTTGCAGTGCTCTTGCTGCTGATGATGAGTGGGTGCTCGTCGGAGCCGTCCAAGCCGGCGCAAGTGGCGAAACCGCAACCCCAGACGGTGGACTTTCTCACAGGCCGGGCCGCCTTCCAGAAGCTATACATCGCGGCGCGAGGCTGGGAGCGCGACGCTCAACCCTTTCGCATCGAATCGGTGATCACGGACGACTCCAAAGGTAAAGAAGGAAAGTCTGCAGTCTGGCGCGCATCTTTCGCTTCGCCCGCACAACGTGGCGTGAAAGCCTATACGTGGTCCGGAGAAGTCTCATCTGACCGCGGAATCAACCCGGGTACCGAAGACACCTACAGTCCGACCAACAGTTCCACGCACATTTTTGACGTTGCCTTTCTCAAGATAGATTCCGACAAAGCGCTTGAAGTGGCGCAAAAACATGGCGGCGAAAAGCTGCTCGCCAAGACTCCGGATACCCCGGTTCTTTACGTTGTCGATTGGAGCGCCGCGACCAATGAACTGATCTGGCATGTCATTTACGGAAACAGCCGTGACGACTACAAACTGCGGGTGGCGGTAAATGCTTCCTCCGGGGAATTTATTCGGGTCGAAAAATAGGCTGGATTTTACGGTTGAGGCGGCTGTTTGGCCTGATCTTTTCCTGAAGGGGCGCTCGCTTTCATCTTCTCGAGCGCTTTTTTGGCTTCTTCCGCCTGGGGCCCGTTGGGCATGATTTTCAGGTACTCCTGATAATGCTCAGCGGCTTCGTCGAGTTTGGCCATTTTGTCGTAGGCCTGAGCCATGCGGAGATTGGCGAGCGCGTCATTCGGTTTGTAGAAAAGCGCCTCGCGGTAGCGCTCCAGCGCGGCGCCGTAATTTTTCTTCTTAAAATAAAAATCTCCAACCTCAATATCTTTAAGCGCGCGATGCGGATCGAAGGGATGAAACTCCTGGACGTCGCTGGAAGAATTGTCTCCGGCTTCGTCAATCGGGATCGAGCTGTGAGGATGATCTTTCTTGTCATCCGGCGGTGCGCTCAGGTCGATCAAAGTGTCGCGGCTGGAACTCTCTCCGGCTTCCTTGCTTCGCTCTGAACGTGGAGGCGCCTGGTTTCGATTTGCATCCCTTTCGCCGCCCTGATCCTGGGCCCAGGCTGCAACCGCCAGCCCCAGGCCGATCACGATCGGAAATATCACTCGCCGCATGTCAATATTGTAACTCCGGCAGCACGGCTTGAGCAGCGGGGGAATACCAGTTCGTGTAATGTCTGAGGTCTGACCTCCGAAGTCCGAAGGCAGCGGTCTAACGCCGGCAGAAAAAAGCTGCTTCACCGGGGGAAGGTGGAGCAGCTGTGAGTTACGCGATCCTGGTAAAGAGCCCTACATTGACGGCGGAGGCGGAGCTGGCGTCGTCGCAGGCTGCTGCGCCGGCGTCGAGCTGTCAGCCGAGTTCGTCATCAAACGAACATCCACGCGACGGTTCTTTGCACGTCCATCGCGAGTTTTGTTCGAATCCACCGGTTTATCTTTGCCCAGCCCGATGAGATAAATCTTGTGGGCCGGGATGCTGTGCTTCGCGGCCAGATACTGAATGACCGCATTGGCGCGGCGCTCGCTCAAAGAGTAGTTGTAATCGGCATTTCCTACCGAGTCTGTGCCACCTTCAACGGTGACGATATAGCCCTTGGCGCTGGCTACATCGGTCGCGAGCTGGTCGAGCGCATCCTGCGCGGTCTTGGTCAGATTGTCTTTATCGAAGCCGAAGTGAACGGCGGTTTCGGTGACAACGCGATAGTTATCCAGGTTGGCGACGGTGTTCTGCAGAGAATCGACCCGGTGGACGGCGTTGTCGGCCTGAGTCTGTGCCTGCCCGGCCTGCTCGGCGGCGGCTTGCGCCTTCTGATCGACGGCGGCGGCCTGGGCCGTCACCTGTTGAATGCCGGCTTGCGCCCGGGCATCCACATCCTTGATGGCGTTGCTGTTCTTGGCATTCAAATCATCAAGCTCGTTGGTTTTGTTAATCAGTGGCGTGGTCTCTTGCCGGACATAATTTTTGCTGGCGCATCCGACCGTAGCCGCCATGCTTGCCGCTACTAGAACAATTAACGAAGTGCGATTCATTGTAGGAGGGCTCCTTCCTCACTCATCTCGCGAACACAGTCACTTAGATTCCTAAACCAGACTTTGCGTTCACCTGGACTCGCATTGTACAAGAGCACGGAAGATGCCAACGGAAAAAACGTCACGATACGCGCATAAACCACTGATTGCAATAGGTTTACATCAACCAAACTGCTGCCAGACTAGATGGCCTGCTGGAGAATCCGTGCAAAGGCGGTATGAACCGAGGAAATTTTATATGGTGCAGAATTGTGCGCTCAACTTGGAATCATCGTGCATCTTTCGTGGATGAAGGCATAACCGCGGACACGAAGTCTCACGAAGGAAGATTCGGCTTTTGAAGATTTCCGTCGGGGACCTTCGTGTCCTTTGTGGTTAAAGAATTTCAGACGCGTGGTTGAATTAAATTTGAGATGACATCTTTTTTATGGGCTCCATTCGGCAGCACCCAGACGCCAGCCAAACTCATCTAAATCTTGTATCCCAAAATAAATAGAATAGTCGTTCGGAATGGACCTCCAGGCCAAAATCCGCAGTCTGCCCGTCACCGCCGGCGTTTACCTTTATAAGAACGCTGAAGGAGAGGTCATTTATGTCGGTAAGGCCAAGAACCTGCGCAGCCGGGTGTCTTCGTACTTCCGCGAAGGGCGGTGGGAGGATGCGAAAACCGATTCGCTGGTGCGAGAGGCGGTCGATGTTGACTACATCGTCGTAGCCAATACCAAAGAGGCGCTGGCGCTTGAGAACCACCTCATAAAACAGAAACAGCCCCGTTTTAACATCCTGCTCCGTGATGACAAGACCTATCCGTACGTAAAGCTCACCCTGGGCGAACGATTCCCCCGGGTGTATGTCACGCGAAAACTGCGTAAAGACGGAAGCTCGTACTACGGTCCTTATTTTCCGGCGAACCTGGCCTATCGCATCGTCGATCTGATTCACCGCCACTTCATGGTGCCGTCGTGCAAGGTGGATCTGACCCGGTTTCATCCTCGCCCCTGTCTCCAGTACTACATCAAGCGCTGTGTGGGACCATGCGTCGAAGGGCTGACGTCACCGGAGATCTACCAGGAGGCGGTGCGCGACGTGAAGTTGTTTCTCGAAGGCCGGCCCACCGACCTGCTGAAGTCCCTGCGACAGCGCATGGAACAAGCGGCGGGAACGGAAGAATATGAGCGTGCAGCCAAATATCGCGATCTCATTTCCACCGTTGACCAGTTGCAAGAGAAACAACGTATCGCTTCGGTTGAGGGCGACGATGCCGACGTGTTCGGATACCACTTCGAAAACGGGATGCTGGCCGTCAACCTCTTTCACATGCGCGGCGGCAAGGTCCTGGATCGGCGAGAGTTTTTCTGGGAAGACCTGCCCGAGGCTGCCATAGTCCAGGCGGGAGCCTCCGGCGCCGGGAACGGGCCGGAGCAAATTTCAGCGGCGCCGGTAGAACAAACTCAACCCGGAGACTTTTCGGAAGAAGGCCGGGGCTCCACCGAGTTTTTCAATCCCGGAGAATTCTTTTCCGCGCTGCTCAAACAGCTTTATATCGGCCAGCCATATGTTCCCAGAAATATTTATGTGCCGGTGGAGTTCGAAGACCGTCTGGCGCTGGAAGATCTCTTGGCCGAGCAAGTGGCGGAAAAAAATCCTCGTGCCGCGCGGGTTAACATTCTGGTGCCACAGCGCGGTGACAAGCGGGCGCTGCTCGATTTGGCCGGCAACAATGCCAAGCAGTCATACGATCAGCGGTTCCGCATCATGAAGCCGAACGCAAAAGCCATCCAGGAAGCTCTGCAGGACGCGCTCGGGCTACCTGAACTGCCGCGACGTATCGAGTGTTTCGATATTTCACATATTCAGGGTGCGGAGACTGTGGCTTCCATGGTGGTGTGGGAAGACGGCCAGATGAAGAAGTCGGATTACCGCAAGTTCATCATTCGAGGCGTCACCGGCGTGGACGATTTCGCATCCATGCGCGAGGTGGTCACGCGGCGTTACAAGCGTATTCGGGAAGAGCAGAAGAAAATGCCCAGCCTGGTGCTGGTCGACGGCGGACTGGGCCAGTTACATTCCGCGGCGGATGCGCTGGAGGCGCTGGAGATCATCAACCAGCCTCTGGCTGCAATCGCCAAGCGCGAAGAAGTTATCTATGTGTGCGGCCAGGAGAACGAACCGATCGCGCTCGACCACCATTCGCCGGTGCTCCACCTGGTGCAGTTGATTCGGGATGAGGCGCACCGCTTCGCGGTGACTTTCCATCGCAAACGACGCCAGATACGCGATCGTTCAACCGAACTGCGGGAAATTCCTGGCGTGGGAGAAAATACGACGCGACGGTTGCTGCAGCATTTTGGCAGCGTACAGGCGATCAAGAATGCCGACTCAGCGGCGCTGTCCTCGGTGGTGACGCGCTCACAAGCTGAGGCCATCCTGGATCATTTCCGGAAGCAGGATGCGCCGGTGCAGCAACCCACAGAAGTTTCGCCGCGCGACTAAACCGTCGAAGCGTTCGCCCGCGACCGCTCATCGTAAACGTCCTTAAGGCTCTGCCTCACCAGCCACCCTACCGTCGCCAACATTCCACACCAGCCCAGAAAACTTACCACTGCGGCGATTTTCGTGTCGTAGGAGAGCACACCCAGGCTGGAAAAAATCGTATGCCAATCGTGTTCGATGTAATCGGAGTCTCCGGCGGTGACCAGCGGAAGAAGCATGGCGCGGGCATCAGCCATATAGGTCGCGGTGTAGAGCCAGTTTTCGAAAAAGAAGAACGTGCAGAAGGCGAAGGCGCTGGTCTGCCGCTGAGTGAAGAAATATCCGGCCAGCAGAAGTGGCGCCAGCCACTGCAGAATAGTTCCTCCCCAAAGCCCCAGCGTGGAACCAAACCAGCCGAACAGCAGGTGTCCGCCTTCGTGCACCATCAGATTCGCCAGATCGATGAACAGAAATTCGCCGTGCTTGCCGAAGGCGTAAATCAGAAATCCTATATAGAAGACAAGCCACGCCACCAGGCTGTAGCGGGAAGTAGGCCGCCAGTCCTGAGAAAATAAACTCTGCAGATACTCGCCCATTGTACGGATTTTAGCCGCGATAACTTACGCGAGACAGGTTACGCCGGTGCTGCTGCCTCGGAGCGAGGAATGCCCTAGTGAGTAGCTTCGAGAAAGACGCTCGCGCCGTATAATCTCGTTAGTCAGGAACCTTCCGAAGCAAATATGTGGATGAAAGCTCATCAATGGATTGTGACGCTGGGTCTGCTGACCCTGGTGTTGGCGGCTGCCGCCGGATTGATTTTGACTCGGCAATCGGCGCAACCAAACACCGCGCCGCTCACCCGCAGACCTCCGATCGTAGATGAGCAGCCCCTGATTACCGCGCGTGCCATGACCACGCTGGCCGGCGATTGGGAGGAGCAACGATATTCCCGGCAGGCTTTAAAGCTGGCAGACCATTCGGTTGACGTGGCATTCAGCTACGAAATGCGCCAGGCCACCGAGCATCCCGCTGCCCCCACACCGGAGAGCAAAAAGCTTTTTGCACAGGAGAATCAGTCCGATGCCGCGGTCCGGGCGGATCAGGCCAGGATCGATCAACTTGGCAA
Organism: Terriglobia bacterium; assembly: GCA_963733545.1. Taxonomy (GTDB): domain Bacteria; phylum Acidobacteriota; class Terriglobia; order Terriglobales; family Acidobacteriaceae; genus JAIQFF01. Next base: position 186,852 of record CAVTDQ010000003.1, on the reverse strand, counting down.
ACAATTGGCTACCGCCAAAGACGAGCGCACCCACGATAATCTGCAGCAACAGATTGATCTGACTAAAGCGCAACTGGAGCTCGATCAGGATGAGTTGGAAGATGTTAAGTCCGACCTGATCCGCTCCGGAGCCGACCGGCTCAGCCGGATTCAGCGCCAGTTCAATCGTCACGAGGCCGCACAGAAGGAGTATGAGACCTCCACTTCGCAGACCAGCGGTGCCAATAACAATCAAAACAACCCCCAGGCGGGCTCATCCTCTGCGTTGGTTGAATTCTCGGCCTGGAACACGCTGCGGGCCAAAAACGCGCGATTACAACAGGCGTTGGATGAAGCCAAGCAAGCCGCCGGCAAGATCCGCCAGAGCCACGACACCATGCAGGGTCAAGTGGCGATGGAAGTCTCCAATAAAGACGCGATTACCCAGCAAGCCAAGGGCAGTATCGATGCCACATCCGGCACCGACACCAGTTCGGCCAGCAGTACGGCTAAAGCAATTACTTCCCTGCACCAGATTTCCGTCGATCAAAAAGATCTCAGCGATTTAGACAAGCGCATTCAGGATCAGGAAGATCTGGTCACCGCCTACACCAACTGGATTGATGTGGTCAAAGTCCGGCAGCGCGCCGTGGCCCACGAAATGTTGCAGTCGGCGATGCTGATCCTGCTGGTGGTCTTCGGAGTTTACCTGGGCAATCGCCTGGTCGATCACTTCTTCGTAGGCCTGGCGGTGGAACGGACGCGGCTGCATACCTTGCGTGGAGTAATTCGCTTCGCGGTCCAGGCGCTCGGTCTGTCACTCATACTGCTCATCCTGTTTGGCGTGCCCAACCAGATGTCGACCATACTCGGCCTGGCCGGCGCCGGGCTCACCGTAGCCTGCAAAGATTTCATCATGGGCTTCATCGGCTGGTTCCTGCTGATGGGACGCAACGGTTTAAGAGTGGGCGATTGGGTAGAAATTGATGGCGTGGTAGGCGAGGTGGTTGAAATCGGGTTGCTGCGAACCGTGCTGCTCGAGACCGGCAACTGGACGGAAAGCGGACATCCCACCGGCCGCAAAGTTGCCTTTGTGAATAGCTACGCAATCGAAGGCCACTTCTTCAACTTCTCGACCACCGGACAATGGCTTTGGGATGATGTTGAAATCCTGGTCCCTGCAACTCAGGATCCTTACCCCATCATTGATTCAATTCAAAAGATGGTCACGGAACAGACCAAGGCCAATGTGGTTGCAGCCGAACAAGAATGGGAGCGATCTACGAGCCGCTACCGGGCACAGTCGGTTTCAGCCGCGCCGGCGGTCAGCTTGCGTCCAACCAGTTCCGGAATCGAAGTGCATGTCCGCTACATCACTCGCGCGGGTGAACGGCACGCCACCAAAACACGTTTGTACCAGGCACTGGTGGAGTTGCTGCATGCGCGCCAGAGCGATCCGGCTGTGGCTGCCAGCGCTAAAGCCGCGCGCTAGAGTCCTCTTCTCTCCGCAACGTCCTTCAACAAACATTTTTTGATGGCTGGAGGCAGGTGCGATCCCTGCAGTATCTCAATCACCAGCACTGGCGGCAGCGACCGCGAGAACAACAGAGCGCAGCTTAGCGGTGTTTTTTCATTGCGCAGCAGGGCGATACGAATCTCGCGGCGCGGTGACCACTTGGAATGATGGCAGACTGCCTTCACAAACGCGGCCGGCGCATCCTGCCGCATCAGAGCTTTAATGATTGCGGATTCCGTCAAACGTGAATTTTCCAGTGCGGTGTGAATTACTCGCGACTCGGCATCGAGTAGCAGGGCGGCGGCAACGCGTCCGGATGCACGTCGTGCGAGGGTAAGCCGTTCCCCTTGCGAAAGCCTTTCCAGGCGATTGATCAGAGATTCTTCGGCGGCCATTTTGATGTCCGCGGGAACCACGGGGGTGAGCGCCACCTGCATCATGTCGAAGGTGAACAGATGCTTCACCATCGGAATGGAAACATGTCGCGGCGTTCGCGGATGCTCCACCAGTGCCAGCTTCACCTTCCTGCTTTTCATGACGCCGCTGTTCCGGCTCAGGCGGTCGAGTGCATGACTGGGCAAATCGTTGTGCTTCAAAAGAACCAGCGCCAGGTCTTCCGACAGATCTGGGTCGGATGCGGAGGCTGCGAGCGCCTCAGCAGAAACGCTGCGCACGGATTCCGCGAGAGCGGTTTCCGATTCGACTTCGGCTGATTTGTCGAGAGGCATAAGTGCTGCCAAATCAAATCGCTCTGCCCGTGCTCTTCCGGGCGAGCTCCAATGCGCCTCTTACCGGATCGATCACGTCCAGATTCACGACGATGCCAGGGTGCCTGGCACGCAGACTATTGTAAAAAACATCGCGTACGATTTCGGAGCTGGCAAAAACACCACCGGACATGGCCACCGGTACGTCGCTCGAATCATCGAAGAGACGGCTTAGAACGGTATCCGCAAGATTAGCGAGGTGGACGCCGGCCTGAGTCAGCACATCGCGCGCGATTTGATCGCCGGAACTGGCTGAAGAAAGAACAGATGGAAATAAAGCTGAAAAATCGGGCGGGGGGGTGGCATTAGCGGCAGGCACCAGTTGCTCGGCCGTCTCCACATGCCAGAGCTTCTTTAAGATGGCGATCAGTCTCACATCCTGCGCGGGGTTCTCGTCCCATGCGCCGATCGCGGCGGCGACGGCAGCGCGCCCGATCCACTGTCCTGATCCTTCGTCCGAGATGGCGAAGCCCCAACCTCCGGCGCGGGAAATGCGGCCTTCCCGGCTGCGTCCGTAGGCGACCGAACCCGTGCCGGCGATGACCATCACACCCGGGCCGTCGCCGAAGGCGGCCTCGAGTGCGATGACAGTATCTCCAACGACGCGAAGCTCGCAGCCGATCAATGCCGAAATTTCTTTTCTGACGAATTCGCTGATCTCAGGCCGGGCGGCCCCCGCCAGACCGATGCAGGCTGCAGTGATTTCCGTGGAATCAATCTTAGCCACGGCACAAGCCTGCCGGATCGCGGTTCGCAACGAATCCCGTGCTTGCGCTTCGCCTACCCGGACGACGTTACTCGGCCCGGCGATCCCCGTGCCCAGAACTGTTGTGTCGTCGCCGATCAGGCAGGAAGTCTTGCTGCCGCCACCATCAATGCCCAGGTAAATTCCCACGAGCATACTTCTATCACAGGAATTTGCGCGTGCTGCGGAGGGACCGAGTACCAAAGTTTTCACAACGCGAATGGAGGACGGGCGTCCCCGCCCGTCCCATCGGCCAAGACGGCCAGGGACGCCCGTTCTCCATTTCTTCATACCCTTCGGCTCTACGCCTTGCATCGGAAGACAACCCGAGAGGAAGATGAGCTTGACGAGGTTGGTACCTCAAATCACTTCAACGTTTTGTTGGCGGCAAAGACCGCTACTCTGAAGTAGCTCACCGGAAAGATCCACAGTTTTGTGGTTCGCGGACGGGTCGCCCGCGGCCACGAGATCATATAGCTACCCGTGATTTATGGTTCTGGACAGGCTTGATCTCATCATCATCGCGCTCTACCTGGCTGGAATCACGCTGTTCGGCCTGCGCTTTCGCAACAAGCAACGAACGTTGCGCGACTATTTTCTAGCCGACCGCAACATTCCCTGGTGGGCAATCGCGCTCTCGATCGTAGCCGCGGAAACCAGCACCCTGACTATCATCAGCATTCCAGGTCTGGCTTATGACACCAATCTGACGTTCCTGCAGGTGGTGATGGGATACGTGGTTGGCAGGTTCGTCATCAGTTTTGTTCTGCTTCCGCAGTATTTTCGCGGCGACCTCTACACTGCGTACGAGTTGATCGAACGCCGCTTCGGCCGAAAATTGCGTTCGCTAACCGCAGGCCTCTTTCTGGTCACCCGCGCGGCCGCCGAAGGAGTCCGGGTCTACGCGGTATCGATCGTGGTCGCAATCGCGCTGGGGACGGGAGAAGTCGCCTCGATTGCAATCATCACCGGACTCACGCTGATTTATACCTTCGAGGGCGGACTGGCAGCGGTAATCTGGACGGACGTGGTGCAGACCGTGATCTACGTCGGCGGAACCCTGGTGGGGCTGTTCACGATTTTGCATCTTGTGCCCGGAGGATGGCCGGCGATCCATCACGTCGCAGAGGCCGCGGGCAAGCTGCAAGTTTTTGATTTCACTCCAACCTTGTGGAAGCCGTACACGTTCTGGGCAGGGCTGATCGGCGGGGCCTTTCTTACGACAGCCAGCCACGGGACTGATCAACTGATCGTGCAGCGCCTTCTCGCGGCCCGCAGTGAGCGACAGTCGGTCGCAGCTCTGCTGTCGAGTGGAGCGGCGATTCTTTTTCAGTTTTCATTGTTTCTCGTTGTCGGCGTCATGCTGTTCGCTTTCTACCATGTACCCTCGTCGCACTTCGGGCGCGCGGACAGAATCTTTCCCACTTTCATTGTCAGCCAGATGCCGCATGGCATTTCCGGATTGCTGATCGCGGCGATTCTGGCAGCGGCGATGTCGAACCTGAGCGCGGCGCTGAACTCTCTGTCTTCCACGTCAATCATCGATTTCTATCTTCAGAAATATCCTGCGACCGATGAACGCCGCAAGATTCGGCTGTCACGGATCGCAACTTTGTTTTGGGCGTTGCTTTTGTTTGGTCTGGCGGTTTTGTCTCTGAATAAAGTCGGCCGCGTGATTGAAGTAGGTTTGCAGATAGCGTCAGTCGCATACGGAGCGTTGCTGGGAGTATTTCTGCTCGGAGTCCTGACCCGTCGAGCCAATCAAACCGGTGCCATGATTGGAATGCTGTTTGGGTTTGTGACTGAGCTCTACCTTTTGTTTTATACGAAAGTGCCCTGGACGTGGTACGTGGCAATCGGGACCGTGGTGACCTTTGGGGTTGGGTACACAGTTAGTTTGACTCGCGGGAAAGAGCTTTAACCGCAAAGGACGCAAAGGCTTCGCAAAGGTCGCAAAGAAAATCTCTAAATCCCGATTTGGGGCTTGTTCTGGTTTTCTTCGCGTTCTTCGCGGAGCCTTGGCGAACTTTGCGGTAAGCTTTTGATCTTGCTCAGCCCTGACTTAACTCGCGAGATAATTGGCGCCGCCATCAAGATTCACCGCGAACTGGGACCGGACCTGCTGGAATCCGCTTACGAAGCCTGCCTTGCCTACGAATTGTAAGAACTTGGTATGCAGGTTGAACGACAGAAAGCTGTGCCGCTTGTCTATGAAAATGTGAAACTCGAATGCGGCTTTCGAGCCGATCTGGTAGTGAACAACCGGGTCGTGATTGAAACCAAATGCAAGGACGCACTCCACCCGATCGACGAAGCACAATTGCTCTCTCACCTCCGCCTGCTCAAGATTCCAGTCGGGCTAATAATCAATTTTCATGTTGTAGTCCTGAAAGATGGAATCAAGCGAATGGTGAACAACTATCACGAACCGATTGGGCTCGTGATCTAAGTTGCACTGGTCGGCTGACCGTCCCGCCACGTTGACGTATACTGCATCCCCACATGCCCGGCCCTGCCGAACCAGTCTCTTCCCGTCCTGAACTAGCCCGCGATCTCCGTCTAAGTCACGCCACTGCAATTGTGGTGGGCACCATCATTGGCAGCGGAATTTTCCTGGTGCCGGCCGAGATGATGCAGGCTGCCGGATCGGCGAAGCTGGTCTATCTGGCCTGGCTGGTGGGCGGGTTGCTGTCTTTTTTTGGCGCGCTCACCTACGCCGAACTGGGCGCCATGAAGCCGCAGGCTGGAGGCGAGTACGTTTACATCCGCGACGGTTATGGTCCATTGGCCGGATTTCTTTATGCCTGGACCTGGTTTCTCATCGCCAAGCCGGCATCGATTGCTACACTCGCGACCGGGTTCGTACGTGTGCTGGGAAACTTCCCAGCTCTGAAATTTTTCAACGACAATATCTCGAACTCGGCCCCAATCACCTACGGCCAGCTGGTCGCGGTTGCCGCGGCCATCCTGATATCGGTGCTCAACTACATCGGAATCAAGCGAGCCGGAGACTTTCAACTGGTGTTCACGTTCGTGAAGGTTGCCATCATCCTCAGCATCGTCGTGATCGGCTTCGGCTACAGCGGGGGCAGCTGGCAGAATTTCGCGGGCGAGTTTACCGGCGCCCGGGGCGGCATGGCCGGGTTCATGGCCGCCCTGGTGGCCGCCCTGTGGGCCTATGACGGATGGAACGACCTGAACATGGTCTCGGGAGAGATCAGCGATCCGGAACGCAACATCCCTCGGGCATTAATCTTTGGCGTGGCCCTGGTTGGTGTCCTGTATATGTCGGTGAATGCGGCAGTGCAGTACGTTCTGCCCGCGGCAGCCATTGCCAACTCTCAGCGGCCCGCCTCCGATGCCATGGCTTTGATTTTGGGCAGTGTGGGGGCTGGGCTGGTTTCGGCGGGGATCGCGCTCTCCATGCTGGTCGCTATGAATGGCACCATCATGAGCGGCGCGCGCGTGCCCTACGCCCTGAGTCGTGACCGGTACTTCTTTTCCGCTCTGGCGGAAGTGCATCCCCGTTTTCACACCCCCTCAGTCGCCATTGTGGTTCAGGCAGTGCTGGCCATCATTCTTTTGCTGCTGGGCGGCAGTTTCCGGCAGTTTTTCTCGCTGGCAATTTTTGCCGAGTGGCTCTTTTATATGGTCGCCGGTACTACGGTCTTTGTCTTTCGCAGGCGTGAGCCTGAGGCCCGCCGTCCCTACCGGGTCTGGGGATATCCAGTGGTTCCGGCTCTGTTTGTTTTGGCTTCCACGGTATTGCTGTACTACACCTTTACCGACAATTTGCGGAATTCCGCCCTGGGTTGCCTGGCGATTCTGGCGGGAATCCCTGTCTTTTACGCTTTCGCCCGGCGGCGCAGGGTTATTTCCTGAAGTTTTACCGCTATCGTGCCGGAGTTCAGAGCGAGTTCCAGTTTGGGCATTACGTCGGTTACTGAAGGACAACCCCGCAGGGCACGTTTACCCCGGTAGTTTTCTCCCGTAAGTTAAAAGCTCCACCCGGCGCAACTCTCCCCAGGCTCGGGTCCCATTTTCGGAGTTCACTGCATGGCTACGCCTGTAAATTTTCAATTAGGGCTCCTGCCGGAGCGTAAGCTGGACAAGCGCGCGTTAGCGGCTAGTTATGGCCTGTTGGTTCTGCTGGTCATGGTGATGATCAATATCGGTTGGATCTGGCCGGACCGGTTGAATATCGTGCGGCAGTATCACGTGACCGAATTGATTCCAATGCCCAGCCTGCAGCCTGAGCCGCTGAAAGTGAAGACTCCGCCGCCCGTGGTGAAAGCGGCGCTGTTACCCAAAGCTCCGGTGTTTGACGCGCCCAAGCTGACGGTGCCGCGCGAGGTTCGAACGCCGCGTCCGCCGCAGCCCGATATTGCAGCTCCGAAGCTTGAAGTGAATAATCTCACTCCCAACATCGTGAAACAGGTTACAGGCGGAGCCCGGCCAACGTTGATCGTCCATACCGGCGAATTCGGCAGCTCCGCGACTCCAACGGTGAATGCTCCGGTCCAGAAAGTTCAGACCGGCGGATTTGGCGACCCCAATGGCATTCCGGGGGAAGGCAAGCCCAACGCGCACCTGGTAGCCGCCAGCACCGGCGCCTTCGATCTTCCGCCAGGAGCCGGAAACGGTAACGGAGCGGGCGGCGCCAAGGGCATTAAGGGGACCATTGCCAGCGCCGGTTTCGGTAACGGAATCGCGCAGGCAGGCCAGGGTGACGGCCGCAGCAATGGGCGCGGCGCGACGGTGCAGGCCACCAATTTTTCGCAGCAGTTCAGCCAGGGACCGGCAAAACCGCAGCAGGCTGATGCCGGACCCGCCACTACGCCTGTGGAAATCATCTCCAAACCCAATCCCGTTTACACTGACGAAGCCCGGCAGCTGCGGTTGCAGGGTGAAGTATTATTGGAAGTACTTTTCGGAGCGAACGGGCAGTTGCATGTGAACCGCGTGGTTCGGGGACTGGGACATGGCCTCGACGAGGCTGCGGTCTCCGCTGCCGACAAGATGCGATTCAAGCCTGCCCAGCATTACAACCAGCCCATCGATTCGACGGCGGTTGTACATGTCGTCTTCCAGCTGGCGTACTAGCACGACAGAGAGGATTTGAGTCATGCGTACTTGGAAATGGATGATCACCGCATCGCTGCTCACGGCATTCAGCGTGATGGCCCAGCAGACAACGGCCCCGGCTGCGTCATCCGGTGCAGCCGTACCGCAGGCCCAGTCATCAGCGAATCCTTCTCAGCTGCAGAATGCCCCGCAGCCGGCGCCCTCCGCTCCGGTCTCTGCTTCGCCAACCACCATGGACCAGGTGGTGGACCGCGCCATCGAGCGCGAGCATGCACTCATCACCTTTCTGCAAACCCGCAACCCGCTGGTAGAGACTTATCTGCAGAATCTGCAACTCGATCCGCAGATGGGCCCGGCGCCGCGCGAGGACCACTACTTTTTCGGACGTCTGGATCTTGGCGATTCAGTCGACCGTCAGGATTATCTGACCGGCGACCAGAGTCTTCAGAAGAGCCTGTTGGGCGGAGTCACGAAACTCTTCAAGTTTCAATACCAGCCCATCGGTTTTTCCTGGATGATCTTCGCCGATCGCGACGATTTTGATCGCGCTCACTACGATTTCAAATACGTTCACCGCGAGTTTCAGGGCGATGTGCGCTGCATCGTGTTCGACGTGACCCCGAAAAAGAACGCCGGCAAAGGCCGCTTTCTGGGACGCATCTGGGTGGAAGATCAGGATTTTAATGTCGTGAGACTTAACGGCACCTACGCGCCCCGCCCCCGCAATGCGCAGTTTTTTCACATGGATAGCTGGCGGTTGAATCTTATTCCCGGCTACTGGGTTCCGGCCTACATCTACAGCGAAGAAGGAGACTTCAGCTCCGGCTCGAAAGACAAGATGGCCTTCAAGGCGCAAACCCGGATCTGGGGTTACGACTTGAAGAAGAACGGCAAGGAAGACGAGCTCACCCAGGTCCTGGTGGATTCAAGCGTGAAGGATGAGAGCCCGACCGCGCAGGATGCTTCGCCGCTGCAAGCGCAACGGGAATGGCAGCAGCAGGCCGAGGACAACGTTGTCGAACGCCTGCAGAACGCCGGATTGCTGGCGCCGCAAGGCGAAGTGGACAAGATTCTGATGACAGTCGTGACCAATTTGCAGGTCACCAACAATATCGACTTGCCGCGTCCGGTGCGCACGCGAGTGATGCTGACTTCGCCTCTCGAAACCTTCAGCGTAGGCAATACCATCATTGTGAGCCGCGGCCTGATCGACGTGCTGCCCGACGAAGCCAGCCTGGCCATGGTGCTTTCGCATGAACTGGCGCATATCGTTCTGGGCCACAATCTGGGCAGCCGCTATGCCTTCAACGACCGCATGCTCTTCTCCGACGAATCGACCTATCAGAATCTGGGATTCAGACATATTCCGGAGGAAGAAGCAGCAGCTGACAAGAAAGCTGTCGATCTCCTGAAGAGTTCCCCTTACGCGCAGAAACTGGATTCAGCCGGACTGTTCCTGAGAGAGTTGGCGGCAAGAGGCCCCGCGCTTTCCGCGCTGCTGACACCGCACCTGGGCAACAGCCTGGCCGACGGCAAAGGAAACATCGAACGGATGTCCGCGCTGATGGCTTCCGCACCTGCTTTGGACGCCAACAAGCTGGATCAGATTCCGGCGCTCCCGCTGGGTGGCCGGGTCAAACTGAACCCATGGGATGATCATGTGGAACTGATCAAAACATCGCCGGTCGCCATCACTTCTGCTCGCGACAAAATGCCGTTTGAAGTGACGCCATTTTTCCCGCGGCTCAGCCGTTACGGAAGCGGAGCCAATCCGGGATCCCCTACCACCGCCAACGCCACTCCGACCAATTAAACAAACAAAGTGGAGGACGGGCGTCCGCGCCCGTCCGGCTTAAAAACACAAGTCAGTCAAAAAGTTGGAGCGCCGCCAGGATGGTAGCCCAGCGCTTTTTCCCGGCAAGGCAGACTTTACCCAGCAAACACCGGCAAAGATTTGCCCAGAGCGCAGGGACGGTCTATTTTTCGTCTGCAGTTTCGCGGGAACTCCTTGATTTCCCTTTTCCCGGCAGGCTAGCCGGGTTTTCGTGAGCGCGCTCGCGGAATCCGCCGCGCATTCCGCTGGCCAGCGAGACGCTGGACTCGCCGAACTTGTCGCGCAAGCGGTCTGCGGCGGAGAGCGCCTTCTGCCAGCGCTGCCGGCGTCCGTCTTCCAGCAGATCTCCCTGGCTGGCCTCGGCCTCGAACGAGGAAGCCTGGACGCCCAACAATCGAATCTGTGCACCCTGTCGCCAGTTTTTCCGGAACAACAGCCTGATCTGCTCGAAAATTTCCGTGTCCAGCTGGGTTGGTGAAGATAGCGTGTGCGCCCGGGTGATGGTGGTGAAATCCTTGTAGCGCAATTTCATCTGGAGGGTGCGGGCATGCAGGCCGCCTTCGCGCAGACGGCGCCCGACCATTTCCGACAAGCGCATTAATGTAGCTTCGATTTGTTCGATGTTGGCGGTGTCTTCGTTGTACGTATGTTCGTGGCTGATCGACTTGGGATCGCTGTCGGCTCCGACTTCGCTGTCAAACCAGCCGCCGGCATCTTCGCCCCGCGCTTTACCCGCCAGAGCAAGCCCCCATTTTCCAAACTTCTCCTCGAGGAAGCTGTCATCGAAGCGGCTTAAATCTCCAACTTTATGAATGCCCAGACCGTGCAGATTTTGTTCGGTTACTTTTCCGACGCCGGGAATCTCGCGCACCTCTAACGGAGCCAGAAACTTCGCCTCCTGACCGGGGACGATCCAGAGCACGCCGTTGGGCTTGGCCTGGGCAGATGAAACTTTCGCGATCAGGCGCGAGATGCCGATTCCGATCGAACAATTCAGCAATGTGTCAGTCTTCATCTTCTGATGAAGCAGGTGCGCGGCGCGCAGAGGTGGCCCGTGCAGCCGCTCTGTGCCGGTCATATCGAGGTAAGCTTCGTCGATCGAAGCCATCTCTACCTGGGGAGAAAAGGAAGTCAGTACGCGAAGGGCTTTTTCTGAGCATTCGCGATAGCGGTCAGGGTGACCGTTCACAAAAATGGCGTGAGGACAGAGCTTGGCGGCGGTGCGCAGCGGCATTGCGGAGTGAACGCCAAATTTGCGCGCCTCGTATGACGCGGCAGAGACCACACCGCGCTCGTCGCGCTGTCCGCCGACGACCACCGCCTTCCCTTTGAGTTCGGGATTCGACAATTCCTCCACTGACACGAAAAACGCGTCCATATCGACGTGGAAGATCGTTCTTTGAAAAGCGCTCATGAAACTGCCTTGAGACTGCAACCGATTTTATCAATTCGACCGGGTTCTCGTTTACGATGCGGGCCAGGACATTTATAGTTTCGTGGTCGTTCTTACCACCACGATGTCCACTCAGGATTGTGAGATTGAACTCTAGTCTGCTTGTCGACCCGAGGATTTCGAATGATTCCGCTTCGTTCATTGCTCCTTGCTTCCCTGTTTGCCTCGTTCCTGGTGTTTGCTGCAGCTTCCGTGGCGCAGGAAATCGCTCCGGCGTTACCCGACGGACCTCAGCAGCAAATGCCCAGCGCCACGGCAGCCGGATCAACAGACTCGGCTTCGAGAACAAGACCACAGCCACAAGTGGAACCGCAAATTCGCCTGGCACTGCTTTCGCAAATTACATCGAAATCACCCAACGGATCTTCATTCATCGCCAAGCTGGAAGATGCAGTTCAGTTGGAAGGCAAGCCTTTCCTGCCGAAAGGAGCGCTGGTTGAGGGGCATGTGGAGACGGTTCCAGCACGCCGGCCCATGAGGCGAGGCGCCCTGCGCATGATCTTTGACAGGATCAAACTGCCCGATGGAACTGTTCAACCTGCACGCTTTGAGCTTTCTTCTACCGAGAGCAACTCGGCTAAGATCGACAGTGAAGGCACCGTCCATCCCACCGTGAGCAAAAAGCGGTTGGCGATCCAACTAGGCGGCACGGCGCTGGTGGCGAAGCTGGCTGACGATCTCTCCGAGGAGGCGCTGGCGACCAGTGCGGGCAGCGCACGCTGGTACGGACTGGCAGCAAGCACCACATTTCTCCTTTTGCAAAAGGGCCGCGAAGTTAAACTTAAAGCCGGAGATGTAATCGACGTAGACTTCGCCCGGGAAGGATCGAAGCTGCCGGCAGACTCTTCCGCCCGATGATTTCCTCGAGCCTTCCACCAGGAGGTTCGCGCTACCGCGGCGAAGGCAATCGTTGCGTCCCGAAAATATTAGCGACCGATCGGTTCCAAATCGATGGCTTCAGAACGTCCAGGGGATGGGGTTATGTGGCCGGTTCGAATCTGCCGCACTCGCTCGTAAACGCGCACATACTCCCGGGCTGAGGTATTCCAGGAAAAATCTTTATTCATGCCATTGCGCATGATCCGCTCCCAGGAATTTTGATCACGGTAAGCCCGCAACGCCTCCTTGATGGTCAGGAGAAGCGCCTCGCCGTTGTAGTCGGTAAATTTGAAGCCGGTTCCCTTTCCGGTTCGTGGATCCCAGTGTTCAATGGTGTCGTCGAGGCCGCCGGTGGCTCGCACGATCGGCACCGTGCCGTATTTCAGGCTGTATATCTGATTAAGGCCGCAAGGCTCGTATCTGGATGGCATTAAAAACATGTCGCTGCCGGCTTCGATCTTGTGCGCGATAGTGTTGTCATATGCAATTTTGACTGCAATTTTCTGCGGAAACTGTTTGCTCAGGCGGAGGAAAAGTTCTTCGTAGATTTTGTCGCCACTGCCCAACGCGACGATAATCATCTCCTCGCGGGCCACGCGCTCCATGATCTGAGAGATGAGATCGAAACCCTTTTGGGCTGCGAACCGGGAGACGATGCCGATCACGGGCAGCCGCGGATCCGCTTTGGTGATTCCAAACGCAGCCAGCAAGTCCTGCTTACATCGGGCCTTGCCGGAAAGATCCCCGGGGGAGAAGCGGCTGATAATAAACCTGTCGTTCTCCGGACTCCATTCGTTGTAGTCCACGCCATTCAGGATGCCGGTCACAGTCGAGGAGCGGGCGCGCAGCACGCCTTCCAGGCCGAACCCGAATTCAGTGGTCTGAATCTCCTGGCTGTATTTCCGGCTGACCGTGGTAACGAAATCCGCGCTCACCAGCGCGCCTTTCAGAAAATTGACGTTACCGAAAAACTCCATCCGTGAAATTGTGAACAGGTCCCAGGGCAATGTCAGCAGAGGCAAAGTGTCAGGCGGGAACAAGCCCTGATATCCCATGTTGTGGATGGTGAAGACGGTGGCCAGGTCGCGAAAGGCGGGATCTTCCGAATATTGCGTGCGCAGCAAAACCGGGATAAGGGCGCATTGCCAATCGTGGCAGTGTAAAACATCAGGCACACCCAGAATCTTGGAAGCCTCGAGAACGGCCCGGCAAAACAGGGCAAAGCGCTCGGCGTTGTCGGGATAATCTCCAGTGGAAGTCCCGTAAAGCGATTCGCGATCGAAAAATGGAGGATATTCCACAAAGTAGTACTTCACTCCCGAACGCTCTCCGCCGCTGATCACCGAGCAAAAACGATACCGGTCATCAAAAGGTATGGTGATACTGTCGACGACGGTGCGCGCTTCTTTCAGCAATGTTTGCCGGTAGCGAGGGAGATAAACGCTGACCTGATGGCCCGCTTCGACCAGGGCCTGCGGCAGCGCACCCACAACATCGGCCAGTCCCCCCGTTTTGGAAAACGGCACGCACTCGGAAGCAGCGAAAACGATGTGCATGAAGCCACTCCTTATAAAGTGCCGGTCCGGCGTCCGGCGCACACGCTATCATAGGGTACTGCTTACAGCATACTCTGCTGCCTGAGCAACCGGCATAAGCGACTTGCCAGTCTAAACGCCGGCGCGCCGGCAGGAAAGCGGGACAACGTGACGAAAATCGCGGCAGCGGAAAAGCGACAGAACCGGCCCAAATTGGGCCAGCATTTTCTGGTGGATTCCGCGGCCACCACGCGCATCGTTGAAGCTCTGGGAGATGTCTCCGATGAGACAGTGTTCGAAATCGGTCCGGGACGTGGCGCGCTCACCTGGGCCTTGGCGAAGCGCGCAGGCCGTGTTATCGCCATTGAAATCGACCGCGTACTGGCGGCGCAGTTGCGCATGAATTTTTCGCAGGAGCCGAACGTGGAGATTATCGAAGGCGACGTTCTGGCGATTGATTTTCAAACTCTATTCGGCCCCAAGCCAGGAAGCACGCGTCCGGGCATGAGTCACCAGCCCAGGGCGGTTCGGGTTGTCGGTAATCTCCCCTACTTCATCACTTCGGATATTCTTTTGCGGCTGTTCGAGTTCCGCCAGTATTTTGAAGTGATCGTGCTGATGTTGCAACGCGAAGTCGCGGAACGGCTGGCGGCCACCCCGGGGCGGAGTGAATATGGATTACTCTCGGCCACGGCACAGCTTTATTCGCGAGTGGAAAATCTGTTCACATTACGGCCAGAGGCGTTTTCCCCGCCGCCGAAGGTAGATTCGACAGTGGTGCGGCTCACCATGGAGCCGAGACTGGAGAGTCTGGGAGTGGCGGAAACCGGCTTCATCGATTTTCTGAAACTGGCGTTCGGACAAAAGCGAAAGACGCTATCGAATAATCTGAAAGCGCAATACGCACCCAAGGTTTTGCGTGCGGCTTTCGCCGAGGCCGGGGTCAAGCCCACGGTGCGCGCCGAGGCTTTGAGCCTGGAAAAAAGCGCCGCCCTGTTTCGCGCGTTATCCGGTTCCGGCGGCGGGTCCTGAGGAGTTGTCATCCTGAGCGGAGTCTTCGCATTCGCTCGCGAATGCGAAGCGGAGTCGAAGGACCATAACTGGCAATGCCTTTCATTCTTGATGCAGGAGAAAAAATCAAACTTGCCGGCTGTGGGTGAGCTTATAGGGATCCTTCGACTGCGCAATGCGATTCGTATTGCATCGCTCAGGATGACGGCGGGGTTAGACATTCCTCGTGGATGAGCGCAGGATCGAATTCTGCCGCGCGCAGTTACTTTTTCATTCCTGGTGCAGGAGAAAAATCAAACTGCCGGCTGTGCTTCAGCTTATAGGGGTCCTTCGACTACGCAATGCGATTCGCGAGCGAATCGTATTGCTTCGCTCAGGATGACAATTTAAAACTCGGCAATGACTTCTTTAATTCGCCATCCCGCTGTGGCTGGACGCTTTTATCCAGGCGATCCTGATGATCTGCGAGCAGATGTTGAATCTTATCTCTCCCCTCCAGAGAAAACTGTTCGTGCTTTGGGATGTGTGGTGCCGCACGCCGGCTACATTTACTCGGGACACGTGGCAGGAGCGGTTTATGCGCGGCTCGATGTGCCGCAACGCTGCATTCTGATGTGCCCGAATCATACCGGCATGGGGCATCCTCTCTCCATCATGAGCGAGGGTGCATGGAAGACACCGCTCGGCGACGCAGCCATCGATACCGAGCTTGCGCAGGATTTGAAGCGGCGATTTCCGCTGCTCGGTGAAGATAGCGAAGCGCACCGCGCTGAACATGCCGGCGAAGTGCAACTTCCGTTCCTTCAAGTCGTGAATCCAGAGTGCAAGTTTGTACCGATCGTGCTCGGCACCAGCCGGTACGAAGTGCTCCAGGCGATGGGAATTGTGATTGCCGAAGCGGTGCAGGCTCTCGGCGAGCGAGTCCTCGTAGTTGCCTCCAGCGACATGAACCACTACGAGAGCGACACTATCACCCGGGTGAAGGACCACAAAGCCATCGAACGCATCCTGGTGATGGATGCGCGCGGGTTATTTGACGTGGTCATGGATGAAAATATCAGCATGTGCGGCTTTGGACCGACTGTTGCCATGCTGACGGCCGCCCGGCGAATGGGAGCTTCCGATGCTGAGTTGGTGAAATATGCGACGTCGGGGGATATCTCAGGCGAGCGGGACCGGGTCGTAGGATACGCCGGCGTGATCGTGCGCTAGTCTCGTGAGTTATCTGAGCACGACTATGCGGGACGGATACTTCTGCGCCGCCCGCCCCGCTGCAGAATTATTCGATCTCGAATTCGGACTCCGGTTTGGCTTTGCCCGCAGGAGCGGGTTTCGCTATGGCGCCGGACTGTGCAGTTTCCAATCCCAGATCACCCAGGATCAGGCGCAGATTGCCTGGGTTCGTGGAATAAGCCATCGCCGTGTCGTAATCAATCATTCCCGCGCGAATCAGCTTTTCGATTTCGCCGTCGAAGTGCTGCATGCCCTCGGTATCGCCATCGCGCATGGCATCCAGCAAGCTCTTTCCTTCCACTTCCCCCTTGTCCAGATACTCACGGGTGCGGAGGGTTGATTTCAGGATTTCGATTGCCGCAACTCTTCCGACGCCGCCAATGCGCGGCAAAAGCCTTTGAGAAACGATGTAGCGGAAGCTTTTCGCAAAGCGATTGCGGATGGTTTGCTGCTCGGCCAGCGGGAAGACTCCGATGATGCGTTCGACGGTTTTGGAAGCGTCGGTTGTGTGCAGGGTGGAAAGAACCAGGTGACCGGTTTCGGCTGCCTCCAGGGCGATTTCAATGGTTTCCTTGTCGCGCATCTCGCCGACCAGAATCACTTTCGGCGCCTGCCGCAGGGCTGCCCGCAAAGCCAGAGCAAAACTGGGAGTATCGCTGTGCAGCTCCCGCTGATGCACGATAGAGCGCTTGTGGCGGTGCATGAATTCGACCGGATCTTCGATGGTCAGAATGTGGTAGGCCTTGGTCTCGTTAATGCGGTCGAGAATCGCGGCCAGCGTCGAGGACTTTCCGGAACCTGTGGGACCTGTGACCAGGACGATTCCATTCTTGATGTTTGCGATAAGACCTAATTCTTCGGGCAGCTTCAGCTCTGCAAAGCGTCGGGATGCTTTTTGGAATCACGCGCATCACGATGGCGTGGCTGCCACGCTGCACAAAGATATTCACCCGGAAACGCGCCGTGCCCGGCAAGCTGTAGGAAATATCGCAAGACCCCTGATTCTGCAGTGTTCCGATCGCCTGTTTGTTGTCACCGATCAGTTCCTGCGCGATGCGTTGGGTATCGCCTGCGCTGAGCACTGAAAGGCCGGTCATTTTTACTGGAATCAGTTGTCCGCTGACTTCAACGTGAGGCAGGCATCCCGGGGAAAAAATCAGATCGCTGACGTGAGTTGAAACCTGCAACATCGCCAGCAACAAGGCCGGCGTAGGCGGAACTGGATGAGGAGCGGCGTTGGGGATGGGCGCCCGGCCCGGGGTTACCATGAAGCCTCCAAGTATTTTTTGGGTAGGGCTATAGCCTACGTGCGGCTCGCCGGTGTCTCAAGTAACCCTAGTAATTGGTGGCGAAAGAATTTGTGTGTTTGGGATTGTCAAATTGTCGAGCGGTCAGGAAATCAAAAAGGCGACCCGAAGGTCGCCTTTTGGTGAATGTGCCCTGAACTCAACGTCCGGTCTGGAAATCGGCCCGGCAACCGCGATCCACCCAGATACCCCGGCGGTCGTAGCCCCAGCTGTAGCCTTGACGGCAGGCGGAGTCACTGCGTTGTTTTACCAGCTGTACCCCGCCGCGGGTATCGGCTGGGCAATAGTGCCGGTGCATGTCATCCGAGGAGCATGAAACTATCTGTCCTCCGCCACCCCTGTAATCGTCCCTGCCCCATTCACCGCCACGGTTCCAGTCACGATCGCGGTCCCGATCGCGATCGCGATCCCGATCCCAACCGCCGCCTCGACCGCCTTCGACTGCAAAATCAGCCCGGCAGCCGTGATCGACCCAAACACCTCTGCCATCGGACCCCCAACTATAGCCTTCGCGACAAGGGGATTCGCTACGCTGTTGAACCAGGCTAACTCGCCCTCCGCCGTCAGCGTTACAGTAGTGCCGCCGGCCATCGTCGGAGGAACAGGAAATAGTGCCGGTGCTTCCCGGCGCCGGCCCCCGATACTGGTAGGAATCGACGGCGAAATCGGCACGGCATCCACGGTCAACCCAGACGCCGCCGCGGTCGAATCCCCAACTGTAACCCTGATTACATGCGGACTCGCTGCGCTGCTTCAACAGCCGGATCCCGCCCCTGGTGTCAGCGGGACAATAATGGCGATGCCCATCGTCTGAAGAACACGAAATGACCTGAGCCGAACTTCGCGGACTGAAAATGACAAATGCGACGACGACAAGACCCAGTTGCAGCCAGTATTTCTTCGCATTTCGCATTCCCTACCTCCCCTGGAGTATGGCAAAAGATTTTAGAGCATACTCATTCGCGGCCGTATTTAACATTGACCTCCGAGTCTATCGATGAGAAGGGCTACGCGAACCCGACCCGCCGCTCATTTGAGGAGTCGACGCAGGAGCTGTGGCTACGCTCCGGGGTGCTGACGCCCCGCGCGATGAAGACGCTCGCGAACTTCCGGCGGGCGCGCGCACCGCAAACTGAGGCGGAGGCGCGTGCATGGCTCCCTGCGCGAATGCGGGCCGTTGCACCTGCTGCGAAACTTTTCCCAGATTGTGGACACTGCCCCGAGCAATTCCCAGACCTGCGGACCCAGCCCGCAGTTCTAAACCATTCTGAGTGCGGACCGGACCCACCGGAGCGCCTCGACTCACCAGCATGGTTTGTCCCGGCACAGAAGGCGGCCTAGGTACGTTGAAATTCTGCGGAGCATTAGCGATGCGTGGCGCGGTATTCCACCCTGCCCAGGTGCTACCCGGCTGCCAGAACCAGCCATAAGTAGGAAGGAAGGTCCATGAACCGTAACGGTACGGCGTCCAGCCCCACGGGTATGCCGAAACCCAGGTGTAGCCAGCCCCCGGGTACCAGCTCCAGCCCCCGTTCATGAACGGGTCCCAACCGGCGCCCGCGAGGTAAGGCTGCCACATCATCCCGTAGCCCGGCATATTGTAAAAGCTGCCGTAGTAATTCAGGTCGCTGCTGCCGTAGGAATATGGCGAATAGCTGTTCGACGCACTCAAGCTGTACTGCTGATGGTATTTTTCCTGCTGCTTGTCCCAATCGTCGTAGGGATCGGGCTCGAGGTTGTTGGCCAGCGTATACGGGGCGGTGCCGGACAAGTCGAAAGTCGCGCTGTGCTTTTTCTCGACTTTCACTCTACCCGATGCACTTTCAACCTCGGTTTCCCCCTTAAAAAGGGCGACGGTGGCGTTGTCATCCTTCAGTTCAACCCGCAGGTGGGCAGGCTTGGCCAGGGCAAGCGTTTCCGGTCCAAAAGCAAAATTGAACTCTTCGCCTTTGCTTCCCTGAAAGTTGAGGTAGGCGGTGCCCTGGCGCAAATTTACGCTCGACGCCCGGGCGCCGGAGTCGCGTCTGGCCAGCCCGGGAAATTCGACAACCGAACCGGGGGTAAGGCGCAGGGTGCTGCCGTCCTCGAACTCAACCTCAGCCCGTCCGCCGGCTGCGGTTCGCAATTTCGTGCCTTGAGTGATGGGCAGATTGATGAAGGCTTTCTCATAGCCCTGGCCGGTAGCGCGATCGATTTGAACGTCCCCGTCGATCTGACTAAGCCGGACGATGCGCGCTTGCGAATCTGCAAAGGAAGAGAGCGGCAAACAGGCCAAACCGACCAGCAGAGTGGAGAGAACAGCCAATCGACCAGAAGACATACACGACCTCCCGAGACACCCGTTACTCTATTAGAACACCTTTAGTGACGCTTGGTTGTCAACAATCGGAGCCTGAGCCAATAAAAATGGGGCAGATTCAGCGTTTCGGGGGCCCCGCTTGCTCGATCATCCTCTGCGCGCGCGCTCGAACCGGGTTGATGACCGACTGATCGGTCGCGATGGTCTGCAGAATCGGAACTACCGCGGCCATCTCTTCCAGTGTCTTGTTGTTGGCGGCTTCTTCCATGCGTTTGAGTTCCTCATCCAGAGCCAGCTTCTGGTAGCGATGGAAATATTGCAGCCGGCGGCCATATTCCAGGGTCGCCGAAAGACTTTGAAACAACTGGGTCAGCTGCTGCACCGCCGGCACGGGCGAGTAATTGTAGGTGGCGCTGGTGTTCCTGCCTGAGTCCTTGTAGGCCAGTGTTTTCGCGCCGGTAGACGCCAGGTTCTTTTTCCCGGAATCGACTTTGCCTTGAAAATACTGCGCTTTTTCGGTCAGTTCGAAGACCCGCTTACTGGTGTCGGGAGACATGGAGAAATCGAGGTGAAAGGGCTCACCTTCAGAGTCGTGGCTGAGCTTGCCGTCGGAATCGTAGGATGACCGCCCATTGGGCGAGACGGCGATTGCATAGTGGGAGGGTTCTGATCCGGGAAAATCCAGAGTAAATGTGACGACGGACCCTTCCTCAGCGGCCGCGGATGCATGCACGGCGAAAACCAGGAGGAGCAGAAAGAAAATCCGAAGCAGCCCGGAGCCTTCCCGCGTGTGCGCAGTTGTCAACGGCTCTGATTTAGCGGAATTCATGCAGAACAGATTATGCCAAATGAGCGTATGTTCATCCACTCGCAGCACGCTGGCGTACCAGAGTAGCGGACGTATGAAGATGGCATATAGCAATGGCCAGTGCATCGGCGGCATCTGGCGGCTCAGGTATCTCACTCAGATTGAGTAGGCGCGTGACCATGTGCTGAACCTGTGGCTTCTCCGCCCGGCCGTATCCCACTACCGCAGATTTGATTGAAAGTGGAGAGTACTCCGATACTTCCAGTCCAGCGGAGGACGCGGCCAGCATCGCCACACCCCGCACCTGTCCCAGCTTAAGCGCGGACTTTACGTTGAGCGCGTAAAACACATCTTCGATCGCGACATTGTCAGGCCGGTGCTCTTGAATGATGGCGGCGAGGCGAGTGAAAATGATGGCTAAACGCCGTGCCATGGGATCCCTATGCGACAGCTTGACTGCTCCGCAAGTAAGGCAGGCCAGCTTTTCGTCGCGATCAAGCTCGACCACACCGAAGCCGGTGTACTCGGTGCCGCAATCGACGCCCAGGACGCGCATGGGAGAAAGTCTATCTCAGTTTCTCGCCTCGGTTGTTAGCTTGTCGAGTGCGAGCATATGGAGGACGGGCGTCCTCGCCCGTCCGAGTTAGCAGCACCTGGGCTGGCGCGCTTTCGAAATTTCATGCTCCTGACGAAACGCAGCGTAAGCGGAGCGCGAAGATGGCAGGTTGTCTCTGATTCAAGAAGCGCGCGTAGGCAGACTCGTCAAAAATCTCGCGAAGCACAGCGGTAAAAACCGACATGCACGACTCGACAGCCTTTAGAAGGCTTCGAACTACATCAGGAGCGTGAATTTCATCACAGTAGCTCCCAGTTGTCATCCTGAGCGGAGGCTGTTCATTCGCTTGCGAATGAACAGCCGCAGTCGAAGGACCCTTATCAGCGGAACGAAATTCTGAATCCTCGGGATTTGCCGCGAACGATTGCCCACAAGCTTCGGCCTCGATTTGCCTATAGGGGTCCTTCGACTGCGTGACTGCTTCGCTTCGCGAAGCATTCACTCCGCTCAGGATGACAGGTGTCGAGGGCATAGGTGATGACGTGAAACTTGCACCTGCCCGCAACCGTGCCCAGCCCCAGTTTCGCTTGTTAGATCGTACTTGTTTCATCCCTGCTCCTCCGCAAAGCGAGTAGGCACGAACGGCGACTCTTTCACTCTGGCTTCTTTCTGGCCCGATACAACTCTCAGCCACTCGATGGCCGATTCGATCAGAATTAATGCCACCAGCACGATCAGGGATCCAGTCACGATGGCATCAAGGCGATCGTTGAAGATGAGCCGCGCATTTGCGGCTGGGCCGGAAGCCAACAGCGTGGCATGCGACAGAAATCCGACGCGGGGATTGGCATCAAAAATTTTGTGCCAGGAGGCAGTGAAGGTCACAGCCACCAGCCAGAGGAGTGGCCCCAGGGTTACCGCGGTATAACGGGCTTTACCCATCTTGATCACGATAGTCGTAGCGACGCACAAAGCGACGGTGGCGAGAAGCTGATTGGCGATGCCGAATAGCGGCCACAGAGAGTTGATGCCTCCCAGCGGGTCTTTGACGCCTTGCCAAAGGAAATATCCCCAGGCGGCAACGATCAGCCCACTTGTCACGAGAATGGATGGATACCAACTGGTGCGGCCCAGCGGCTTCCATATGTGTCCCAGGGCGTCCTGAATCATGAAGCGGCCAACGCGGGTGCCGGCATCAAGGACCGTGAGAATAAAGAGTGCCTCGAACATAATGGCAAAGTGGTACCAGATCGCCATCAGAGCCTGTCCGCCCAGGCTGTTGGAGAAAATATGAGCCATTCCGACCGCGAAAGCTGGAGCGCCGCCAGTGCGGTTGTACAGGGTGTGTTTCGCCGACAGACTGCGCCAGCGAATGCATCTCGGCGGCTGTAATCGGAAATCCCCAGTTGCTGATGGTTGCGGCAGCCGCTTCGGGAGCCTGACCAACAATTCCCGCGGGACTATTGATGGCAAAATAAATTCCCGGCTGAAGTACGCAGGCGGCGATCATCGCCATGATGGCGACCATGGATTCGGCGAGCATGGCACCGTAGCCCACCATGCGGGCTTCGGTCTCGCGACGGATCAGCTTGGGTGTGGTGCCGCTTGAGATCAGCGAGTGAAATCCACTAATCGCTCCGCACGCGATGGTGATGAATGCGAACGGGAAAACATTGCCGGCAAACACCGGACCGGAGCCATCGATAAACCGCGTCAGCGGCGGCATGTGCAGCGTCGGGCGCAGCGCTACGATTCCCAACGCCAGCAGCGAAATGGTTCCCAGCTTCACAAAGGTGCTGAGGTAATCGCGGGGAGCCAGCAACAGCCACACCGGCAGGGCTGAGGCGGCGAATCCGTAGATGATGATCAGAATTGCCAGCGCCGGACCCGAAAACGTAAACCACTTTGCCACAGATGCGAGTTTGCGACGCCCACTGTCCTCCCCAGATCGCCAGCATCACCAGCATGAATCCCAGCGCCGAAGTTTCCAGCACTTTGCCCGGCCGCAGGGTGCGCAGATACACGCCCATAAGCAGCGCGATAGGAATGGTCATGGCGATGGTGAATGTGCCCCACGGACTGGCCTTAAGAGCGTTCACCACCACCAGCGCGCACACGGCCAGCAAAATTACGATGATGCTGATGACAGCAACGTAAGCCACGAGCCCGCCAACCCGGCCGATCTCTTCACGGGCCATTTCGGTCAGCGACTTGCCGTCGCGCCGAACCGAGAACAGTAAAATCACGAAGTCCTGTACGCAGCCGCCGAAGACTGCGCCGGCAAGAATCCACAAGGTTCCGGGCAGATATCCGAATTGGGCTGCGAGGACAGGACCGACCAGCGGCCCCGGCCCGGCGATGGCGGCGAAGTGATGGCCGAAGACCACCCATTTGTTGGTGGGAACAAAATCGCGGCCGTTGTCGAGACGCTCCGCCGGCGTCGCCCGCAGAGGGTCGAGAATCAGAACTTTGGCGGCGATGAACTTGCTGTAGAAACGGTATCCCACGGCGTAGGTGCAAATTGCCGCGATGACGAGCCACATCGCATTGATTTGCTCGCCTCGATGCAATGCGACCGTGGCCACGGCCAGCGCGCCCAGAACCGAGATTGCCAGCCAGACTACGATTTGAAATGTTTTTGTCATGAAGTTTGATGATGATCGGGGATATTGTGGCGAATCTCGCGCCCGGGCGCAATCGGCAATGTAGGCGCGAGCGTCCACGCTGGCGCGGAAGCGGCAAAAAGAGCTCGTTCACACCCCGCCCGCAATGGATGTTAGCCATGAAACCTTCGTGGTACTTCGTGTCCGTCGTGTTGGTGTTTTCCAGCAGCTGCGGGGTCAAAAACGAGAGCTTTAACCACGAAGGACGCAAAGGTAGACGAAGGAAATCCCACTGAAACTTTCGGCTACTTTGTGGCCTTCGTGGTTGATGGTTTGCGAGCGGTAGTGCGCAGCTGTGGGCAGCAAAATACACGACGGTTTGGCGCTGGCACACGAGCGTGGACGCTCGCACCCACACACAAATTCGCGGCATTTAATGGTAATCTCTATGTTCCGTTGCAAGTGACTACAGCAGAAGTGTATTCAGGGTTGGCGCGTCATCGATCCGCGACAACACTGGAGCATGATCTGCACCCAATGAGGAGCAGGCAATGAAAGTTGGCATACTCACCGGCGGAGGCGACTGCCCGGGCTTGAATGCCGTAATACGCGCCGTGGTACGCAAGGGTGTCTTCCATCACGAAGATGAATTCGTAGGTTTTCTGGAAGGCTGGCGCGGAGTTATCGAAGACAAAACCATGCCACTGGACCTGGCCAGCGTCGGCGGTATTCTTCCGCGTGGAGGTACTATTCTGCGCACTTCGCGAACCAATCCGGGGAAGAAACCGAACGGACTGGAAGAATGCGTGAACACGCTGAAGCGTCACCAGATCGAGGCACTGATTGCGATTGGCGGCGATGACACTCTTTCCGTGGCCCAGAAACTACACGAAAAGGGAGTCAAGGTCGTGGGAGTTCCGAAAACGATCGACAACGATCTCGCCGGAACCGATTTTACTTTCGGATTCGACACCGCGGTGAACATCGCCACCGAGGCGATTGACCGGGTACACACGACCGCCGAGGCCCATAACCGCGTGATGGTGGTGGAAGTCATGGGGCGTGATGCCGGGTGGATTGCGATGTACAGCGGAATTGCCGGTGGCGCCGACGTCATCCTCATTCCCGAAATACCCTTCGACGTTGACAAGGTTGCGGAAACCATTCGGGTGCGTCACGCGCGTGGCCGCTACTTCAGTATCGTGGTCGTCGCCGAAGGCGCAAAATTCTCCACTGATGTGGATCCGAAACAGGGAAATGTGGTCGTCGATGTGGGCAAAGACGAGTTCGGGCACGCCCGGCTGGGGGGCATCGCCGCTATTCTCGCCCGCGAGATAGAGCGCCGCACCGGTTTCGAGACCCGGACCGTGGTTCTCGGGCACACGCAGCGTGGCGGATCTCCCAGCGCCTTCGACCGCATGCTCGCGACCCGCTACGGTTTGGGCGCGATCGACATGGTCCATCGCGGCGAATTTGGCTGCATGGCAGCACTGCGAGGAAACAAAATCGTTTCTGTTCCACTGGCGGACGCGATTGCCAAAAATCGCACCGTTGACCAGGAGACAATCGACGTAGCGGCCGGGATACTCGACAAGTTGACCGCGGACAAAGTTGCAGTGGCCAAGTAGCACCGGCGCCAGACCCTGAACATCGGACCTCGAAGCCGGGTAGCCGTGTTGTCCGGTTCCGGGACGAGGCCTGGCGTCTGCGAACCGACTCTAAGAAGATGACCGGCCTCGCGTCGTCACTTACCCAGATTATCGAACTGATTCTGGTTATCACCGCATTGGCAGTGATTGCATTTTCTCTACGCCATGCGGAAACCACCAGACCGAGAACAGGCTTCGAGTTTGTAGAAAATCGCTTTCGGTGGTTGGCCCGGAGAAAGACTCTCTCCTGCGTCGTAGTCGGCCTGCTGGTTGTCACTGTCCGTGTAGCGCTGATTCCGGTCCTCGGAGTTCCCGCGCCTCGCTGGCATGATGAATTCAGTTATCTGCTCGCTGGGGATACGTATGCTCACGGCCGCGTGACCAATCCTCCCCACCCCATGTGGCAACACTTTGAGAGTTTTCACATCATCCAGCAGCCGACGTATATGTCGATGTACCCACCTGCAGAAGGCCTGGTCCTGGCGGCCGGGGAACGACTGGGGAATCCGTGGATAGGCCAGTTGCTGGTGACCGCGCTCATGTGCTCGGCACTGACCTGGATGCTGCAGGGATGGTTTCCTCCGGCGTGGGCACTGTTCGGCGGCGTGATGGCGGTACTGCGTCTCGGAATCCTCAGCTACTGGATGAATGGCTACTGGAGCGGCTCTGTCGTTGCGCTCGGCGGAGCGCTGGTGCTGGGAGCTTTGCCTCGCATCACAAGATATGCGCGGGTCAGGGACGCCGTGGTCATGGCCGTCGGCCTTGTCATTTTGGCAAACAGCAGGCCGTATGAAGGGCTCATATTCAGCTTGCCGGTAGCCGCAGCGCTGGCGATCTGGATTTTCCGCAAGCCACGCCCGGCATACCTTGTTTCTTTCCGCCAGGTCTGGTTACCGATCATTCTGGTTCTCGCCGTCGCGGGACTGGCAATGGCTTATTACAATCGCCGGGTCACGGGCAATCCGTTTCGCATGCCTTATCAGGTGAATCGCGACACCTATGCCACGGCGCCATATTTTTTGTGGGAATCTCCGCGACCCGAACCCATTTACCACTACACGGGAATGCGCGACTTATATCGCCGGGAACTCGCTGACTTCGAAGACAACCGCACTCTCACCGGCGCACTCCGTCGGGCCTGGATCAAGTTCGTGGAATCGTGGAAGTATTACTGCGGTCCGCTTTTTGTAATTCCTTTTCTCGCGTTTCCCTGGATCGTGCGGGATCGGAAGATGCGCTTCCCTCTCATGGCAGCCGGCTTTTTTCTTCTCGGACTGTCGGTGGAAACATGGACCATGCCGCACTATGTGGCCCCCGCCACCGGACTCTTCTACCTGCTCCTGATGCAGTGCATGCGCCACTTGCGGCTGTGGCGCTGGCACCGACGACCGGTCGGCATCGCTCTGGTGCGCGCGATCCCCATCATCGCCTGCACCATGGTCCTGCTGCGGGTTGCAGCGGTGCTGGCGCATACCCCGATCGAGGCCGATTGGCCGCGAGGCAACCTCGATCGGGTGGCGATCACTCGACAACTCCAGGCGATGCCCGGCCGCCACCTGGTGATTGTGAGCTACAGTCCTGATCATGATCTTTATTCGGAATGGGTTTACAACCGGGCTGATATCGACGGCGCTAAAATCGTCTGGGCGCGAGAAATGACCTCCGAACAAGACTCGCAACTTGTTCAGTACTTCCACGACCGTCAGGTGTGGCACTTGAATGCCGATCAGTCTCCGCCAAAGCTGGAACACTAAGCTCCGCCGTGTGGCTTCGCCAGCCCAACCACATTTGCCTAGGAAGACGGTCCAAATAAAAATGACAGCGCTTCGGGAAATCTTTTTGCCCACTCGCCTTCGCTGTGCGTTGCACCCTCATCGATCTTGATTCGAAGCCGGTCTTCTCCCAGTCCGGCGCGGCGAATGTTCTTCTCCAAGTCTCGGACATCTGTAACCACTTGGCGATCGCGGTCTTCACCGCCCGCTTCCCTGGTGCCGACACCGATGAAGATTCGCTCCGGCCATCGACGAATGCCACGACTGGCCCGCAAAAGCCGGCGATTGGAGACAAACAGAGAAGGGCTTTCCAGCAGCAGCCGGCCGAAGATTCCCGGCAGATTTATGGCTGTGTGCAGAGAAATAATGGCTCCCAGAGAAGAACCGCCAAGGCCGGTGTTTTCCGGACCACGCGCGATGCGGTAATGCTGGTAGATAAACGGCATCACTTCATTTAACAGAAAATCTGGATACCGCTTGCCCTGTGGCCGCATGATGGCCGGATTGAAAGACCGGTACGGCAGATATTCTTTGGGACGGTCTTTCTGAGCGTTGTCGATGCCCACAATTATCAGCGGGGCAATCTTGCTCTCGCGAATCAGCCGATCGGCGGTTTCGTCAACCTGCCAGTCAACCCCGATGAACGCGGTTGCCGGATCGAACAGATTTTGTCCGTCATTGAGGTAGAAAATTGGATAAAAGCGAGCCTGGTTTTCAGCTGCGCTGTACCCCGGCGGAAGCCACACTCGCAGCATACGTTGGTTACGAAAAATTCGACTGTGAAATTCATGAAGCCGCAGCTCCCCGGCCAAGTCCGGGGATTCGTCATTACCCGACATTTGCGATGATGCGGTTTCTTCCATGAGATCAGTCAGACCTGCGCTTCCGAGCGATCCATAAAAACGATGACAGGACGGCGATGCCAAATATTATTACCAGCGACGAAAGGCAAAAAATACACCACGCGCCCAGAACAAAGCCTTCAATGTAAGTGAGATAAAGAGCGAAGGCCAGACCCGTAAGCGATGCAGCGGCCAGCATCGCCGGAGTTTCGGATTTTCTACGATAAACCGTGGCCAGAAAAAGCAGCGCCGAATATCCAAGCAGACCGATCAAGGCCACCGGAATGCCGAGGATTGATGAATACGAGCTGCGATTCACCACATCGCAATTGAAATTTTCCCCGATATCGCAATAGGTAGTCGCGGAAGTACCGTAGTGATGGAAAAGAGAAACTGACGAGACCACGATGCCGGCGATCGCCAGAAGCGCGATCGATAAGAGGATGCGT
The DNA here is from genome assembly GCA_963733545.1 of Terriglobia bacterium. Taxonomy (GTDB): domain Bacteria; phylum Acidobacteriota; class Terriglobia; order Terriglobales; family Acidobacteriaceae; genus JAIQFF01. Next base: position 158,530 of record CAVTDQ010000003.1, on the reverse strand, counting down.
CGGTTATGTTGCGGTCCCGCAATTTGCGTCATGGCAGGCTGCACTGAGTCTTGTCGCCAAGCGCCTGTAAAGTCTGCGTACCTTCTCGCGATTCCCCGTCTCCGAATCGCCAGGTCGGAAAATGTTTTATTCCGGCATCCTTGCAAGCCTGAGATTCGTCGCGCGATCCGGGCACACCACACTCGACATAGGAAACGTATTGAAAGGATGACGAGAACATTTCCTTCTGTTCCGCACAATGAGGGCACCAGTAAGCACCGTACATTTTTGTCTGCTTGGCCGTCATACATTTGGCGAAGGCATCCAGACGGGTGCCGCGCTTGCGAAGTCCCAGGTAGATGACAACCGCAAAAGCGGCAATAATCAACACGACCGTAAGGATCTTGCGCAGCGGCAGAGAGCCGCCCGAACCCTTGCGCGCGATATCTCTACCGTCTTTCGCCATGGAGTCTTTTTATACCACGACGTTGAGCGCGGACGGCAGCACGTCCAGAGTTTGGCAACGCAGGGTAAGCACTTCACCATCGACCATCACGTCGACCGGCGCATCGAGTTCGAAGTCAACGCGTTTGGCCGGACGCCGTTCTGCCAGTGGATGGTGGATGTGAGTGCCGTCGTAGAGTGTAGGCAAATTTCGAATGAGGCCGACGCGGCCGATCGGTCCCCAGCGAACGTACTCAATCAGACCGTCATTCACTTCGGCTTTGGGAGCGATCATCATGGTGCCGCCGGTAAATTTGCTGTTGCTGAAGGTAAGGAACAGACACGGCCGCCGGTCGACCTGCGTCTCTTCATCGATTCGCACTGGGAAGGGACGCCGTCTAAATCGTGCCAGGCTGATGAAGATAGAAGACTGATAGCCCAGCTCTCCCCATCCACTGAAGCGGCGGGCGCGAAGCGTAGCCACGTCGGCAGAGAATCCCATACTGAGCAGATTTATGTAGTGCAACACTCCGGTCTGATGGGAGAGGCGGAGGACATCGCAAGGAGTAGAGCGGTGGGCAAGCAGTGCTTCAATGGCGAACTCAACTCCGCGATCGCTGAAATCCCTCAAGAATGAATTTCCGGTTCCCAGCGGAAGAAATGCGAGGGTCGCGGGCGCTGAGCTGTCCGAGGGAAATAGGCCATTTACGATCTCGTAAGAAGTTCCATCTCCGCCAACCGCGATAAATTTTCGCCAACCTTGCGCGTATGCATCGCGCGTCAACAGCGCTCGCTTCGCCGGGTACACTGGTTTCGACCACTTTCATCCTGATTCCGCCAGCCTTCAAACGGTGGAGCGCTGGTCCCACCAGTTTTCGGCAGCGCCCGCCTCCCGCAGCTGGATTGACCACCGCGAGAAACGTTTCGGGATCGTTCACGCTTGGCAGCTCATAGGTTTAGATTTGGACCACAGCGGCGGGGCCAAGCGTTCTGCGAATTTCCTCGGATAGCGCGATACGTTTGATCTTCATGGCTGCGGTGCGGGGAAAATCCTTTTCCCACACCAGGCATCCGCCCACTCGTTTGAAATCGGGGAGCTGGCGGTTGCGGGCGATGATTTCGTCTTTGAGGTTCTGGTTGAGCTCTATGGACTGCCCGTCCTGCCCGCCCTCCAGACGAATCACAAGAACGAGCATTTCGTGTCCCAGGGACTTGGCAGGCCAGATATAGTTCGCGGCGAACACGCAATACTCTTTCACCGGTAGACCGTCAAATGCGGTTTCAATGTCTTCGGGATAAATATTTTTCCCGCCTTCGGTCACGATCATGTTCTTCTTGCGTCCGAAGAGCTGCAGATGCCCGTCGCCGTCAAACCGTCCCAGGTCGCCGGTAAGAAGCCAACCATCCACAATTGTTTCCGCGGTCAGTTCGGGATCGTCCAGGTAGTGCGACATTACCGTCTTTCCCGTGGCAGCGACTTCACCAACCCCTTCGCTGTCCGGATTCAAGACTCGCAATTCCACGCCCGGCAAAGGTTTGCCCACCGTGTCCGCGCGGAAGGGCTTCAGATCGTTGAGAGTAAGCACGGTGCCGGCCTCGGTCAGACCATATCCGTTGGCCACGGGAACGCCCAAGTCATAGAAAAACTGCAGTGTGGAGGGCTCCATAAACGCGCCACCGGTGAACATGGCGCGCAATTCGCCACCAAAGGCTTGGTGCACTTGTCGCAACAGCATCCGGCTCAAACGCACGTCGGGACGCCAACGGGTAAAGAATTTGTTCAACGCTACGGAACGCTCAAGAATAAAACGCTTCGGACGAGACAACACGTCAAGTTTTGCCTTCAGCCCGCGCTCCAGATTTTTTAGCACCATGGGGACCAGGCTGACGTAAGTAATTTTGTACCGCACGAAGGCATCGCGCACGAACTCGGGACGCAGAGTACGCAAATGCACCACGCACGCGCCGCAAATGAATGGTCCGATGAAGCCAACCATAAAATCGATGGCATGGTTGGTGGGCAGGATGCTCAGGTAGCGCACGCCGGGAGCGAAGGGAAACAACGACACCAGTGCCTTACATTGCTCCAGATAATTTTCATGGGTAAGCACGCAGCCCTTGGGATTTCCGCCGGTGCCCGAGGAGTAGACGATGCAGGCCACGTCCTGGCGCTGGCGCGGGATAAACACCGGCTCTCCCTTGCGGCGAAAGTCTTCCCAGCGAAAAGCGCCTGCAAGATCCGCGCCGGGCGGCGCTTCCGTGACCAGAACCGTCCTCAACCTGTGTTCTTTGAACCCTGGCGCCTGCATGATCGCGCGCCACAAGTAGTACTCAATGACCAGCAATCTCGCTTTGCAGTGCTCCAGCAGCTGCACTTGTTCAATGGCCGAGAGCTTGTAATCAAGCGGCACCAGCACGCCACCGCCGTGAAAAATGGCATAGGCCGAGATCAACCATTTGGACTGGTTGCTCATGATGATCGCGGCCCTATCGCCCGGACCGAACTCGGAGTCTTCGATTCCGCGCGCCAGGGGCAGCGCCATTTCCTTGAAATCAGAGTAAGTAAGACGGGTTTTTTCCTTGTCGCGATCCGACTCGATCAGGCAGGTTTCATTTGGCCAGCGGTCAAGCGCCTCTCGCAAGGCCGCGCCCAGGCTATTGTATTGGTCGAGATTAAGCATTAAAGAATTAGCGCAAACCTAGAAAACCGAAAAACTGGGAACTGTGAACTGACAACTGGTGATCCTCAAAATTGTTCTTCATGCGGTTGAGAAAAACGTCTATGAATACGCTTCATAACCTGGCCTGAATCCGGCCAGCCAGGGTTCTGAAGTCGGAGACGCCCTGCAACTCGTAGTCGGGAAGCTCAACCTTGAAGTGATGCTCGAGCCGGGTGAGCAGATCCAGAGCCTGCAGGCTGTCGATTCCCAACACCTTGAAAAAATCGTCGTCGGCATTGAGCTTCTCGCGGGGAACTTTGAACTGCGCAGCCGCGAGGCTGATAATTTCCTCTAGTGTCTGATCGGTGTCTGGCATGTCTCTTCTCTATTCTATTCCAACGCTCAGGGCAGATACGGCTGCGCGTCTTTGCTTTCCACGAACTTTTTCAATCCCGCTTCAACCGCAGGTTGGGCAAAGAGCTCGCAGAATATCTCAATTTCCTGTTGCAGTTCCTCGTATGGAATCGGCTTGATGAATTTTTTCGCTGCGCTTGCGGTGCGGCGATCAAATTTCCCCAGTTGCGCGGCCGTGCCTCGAGCAGCCTTCAGCGACTCGCCTTCGGAAACCACCTGGCTTACCAAGCCGACCTGCTGAGCCTTGGTTGCATTGAAGCTGCGCCCTGTGAGCAACAAGTCGCGGACCACGGCATTCCCCAAATCGCGCTTCAGTCGCGGAATACCGCCGAATCCAGGGATCAAGCCCAGGCGCAGTTCGGGAAAACAAAAGCGCACCATCTTGTCGGCAATGATCAAATCGCAAACCAGGGCCAGTTCAAGACCGCCGCCAAAAGTCACTCCGTTAAGGGCGGCAATCGTGGTGAGTGGCGAACTGTCGATGGCGTTCATGACCTTGTGGATACGTTGCAGAAAATTCCGGACACTCTCTGACGCCGCTCGCTTTTCCATTCGTTGCGCGCCGTGATAGAGCTCGCGCAAATCGGCTCCGGCGCAGAATCCGGATTTCAGAGTGCTGTAAAGAATGAGGGCGTGAGCCTGGCTTTGCATGACAGTCAGGGCGGAAACAAATTTCTCCAGCTCTTCGAGGGTGAGCGAGCCAATCTCGTTGCAGGGCTCGCGATGGAGCTCCAGCTCGACAATGCCGTCTTTAAGCTCCCAGGAGAGCGTTTGACCCTGAAATCGATTCATCTTCTGTTTTGTATTTTCGCTGATGTCCAAGCTTGCCAGATCATTGCTTGCTTTTCAGATTAGCGACTCTCATGAGGCCTGCTCAACGGCATACATTGCGTCGATTTGTTTTTGCAAGTTGCGGGCAATCAGGTCGCGTTTCAGTTTTCCGTTTGCCGTGAGCAATCCATTCTCGATCGAAAACGGCTCGGAATGGATGTAGAACGCTCGTATCTGCTTATAGTGCGGAAGCTCCAGGTTCACCGCATCCACTGCCGCCTGTACCTGTTCCCGGTTTATCTCTCCGGTAACAATCATCGACAGATATCCCCGCCCATTGCCTGCCAGCACCGCCTGCTGCGCACCGGGGAGAATCGCCAGCAACTCGTCTTCGATTGGTTCGGGAGCAATGTTGTGGCCCGAACCCAGAATGATCAGATTTTTGATTCGGCCGACAATCCGCCAGTTCCCTTTTCCGTCGACCTCACCCTGGTCGCCAGAATGAAACCAGCCCTCCCGTAGGACCTTCTCAGTTTCCTGCGGGCGATTCCAGTATCCGGCAAAAATGTTAGGGCCGCGTACCATGATCTCATCGCTTTCTCCCAGCCTCATCTCGACGCCGCGGATGGCCGGTCCGACGCGGCCGGCAACGACTTCTTTCGGATCGTCCATGGTACAGATCGCGGTGGTCTCCGTGAGCCCGTAGACCTGCAGGACGGGGATGCCGAGCATACTGAAATAAAGCTGTGTATCCACGTTCAACGGCGCCGAACCGCAGATCAGCGCCTTCAGATTGGCGCCAATCATTTTTTTGCGGATGGTTGGAAATATCATTGCGTTCGCCAGTTTCAGCCATGCCTGATCGGAAAACCGAGCCGGGCCTTCCCGCTGGCGAATCCATACTGCCTTGGCGCGTCTGTAAATCGTCAGCGCAACGCCTCCGGTCTTCCAGAGTTGTTCGTCGACTGCTTTGCGCATACGTTCCAGCAACGCCGGAACGTTGAGGAAATAATCCGGCGACGCGGCCCGCATCTCACCTGCCAGCTTGCCCAGATCGGTGTTGAGCGTCAGCAAGCTCCGCCGCAAAAGACAAGTCAGCAGCATGATCCATGATCCGGCGAAACAGAATGGCAGGTAGTGAAAAACACGATCCTGCGAGGAAGTTTTGTCCATCAGCAAATCCAGGCGTTCGGAGGTGCAGCCCAGCATATGCGCGACGTTGCCGGCGGTCAGGATTACACCCTTTGCCTCGCCGGATGTTCCCGACGTATAGATGATAGTCACAGGATCGGAATCGGCGAGTTGCGGGTTCCCGTTGACGCTTGCTCCTGCGTTGGAAAATATCTCATCAAACAAACATTGCGCAGGTGCCTCCAGCCAGACCTGCTGAATGCTGTCGCGCAATGCGGCATCTCCGCAGCAGATCAGTGCCGGCGAGCAGTCTTTCATCATCGCTGCGAGTTCCGCCGGCGCTTGCCGGGCATAGAGTGGAACCGCAATCAACCCTTCCGCCATGATCGCGAGATCGACCGCGACCCATTTGAGGCCGTTGTGGGCGAGCAGAGCACAGCGGTCGCCAGGCGTTAGGCCGCGCGAAGCAAGAAATGCCCGCGCCTGACCGACCATACTTGCAAGCTGGCTGCCAGTGATGGGGGCGCCGCCGCCACCTCTCAGCTCGTGCAGTAAAGGGATGTCTTTGGCAGCTTCAAGCTGGGCGAAAATGTTTTCGAGAAAATTCATTCTCAGCGGATGAGGCCGGCGAAAGACCTCTTGCCGGCGCGGCGTATGTTAGGCAAATGCCTCGACCAGCTGCTTCAGGCTTTTGCTGATCGGCGGCAAATAGTCTTCCCAACTCCATTCGCCCTTGCGCGTCGGGAAATCGGGATATCGCCTTTGCACTTCTTCCTCGAAGTACACGCCCATGCGAGCCATTACTTTCAGATTTTTTACCACGGTCTGTCCAATTCCTACCGAAATCGCTTCACCCTGTGTCGCCAGTTTATCCAGAGCAGCCATCAGTCTTTGCTCGAGATCGGGATCGTCCACGTTCATCAACAGTTCGGGTTGTCCGCGCTCGCGCATCAGGTTGCGGATGCGTTCGTCCATGGTGATGCCGGCTGACGGAACCAGCCCCGGCATCGATGTCACGATGCCGTGGTAGCGTGACGAAACCATCATGTGGCAGGCACGCAGGATGCTTACCAGTTCGTGCATCTTGTAATCTTCGGAACTCAGTACCGGCACGCCCCCAAGTTTTTCCGAGATACGGCGCGCTGGTTTGGCGTCGAGGCGTTCGGTGGCGGCGAGAATCACAAACACTTTCCGTCGTTTGCGGAATGCATCGACTGCGTTGGCGATGGACGACAGGTAGTGCTCAAGTGCACGATCGGCTGCCGGGCCCGAATTGTGAAAGTAAACCGAACGGTAGTGGCTATCTTTGTATGCGCCGGTCAGCCTACGCGCCGCAAATTTGGCCACTGAGGCTTTTACCGGCCACTCGAACGGATTGATCGGACAAACCACCAGCACCGGCGTGCTTCCGTCCCAACCGATTTGCCGAAGCACTCCCTTCCCGTACTCAGCCGGGGCGGGGTCAAATGTCCAGGCGGTGTCGGTGCCTAATTCGGTGGGCACGCCCAGCTCGCGAAGCAACGTACGAGACTCTTCATTGCGTGTGATCACCAGGGAATTCTGGCAGTAGCGGGCACACATCTTGGCCACCATCGGATCCATATGCCCGGCTTCAGCGCCGTAGCCAACCGACAATTTATTCTGGGCGGCCGCAATGCCCAGCGATCCGATCATCATGGTGGTGAGCGCATTGGCGAATTTGCTCTTGAACATCGAGCCCTCACAGGCCACTACCCCGTGATGCCGCGGCACTTCGTCCGAAAGAAATGGAGGAAAAATATCCGGCAGATGTACCTGCCGGGTTTCCTCAAAATATCCCTCGGTAAATTTGAAGTTTTGCGTCATCACGCTGAAGGCGGTGTTTTCAGCGCCGAGAATGTGCCGCGTTTGCCGCAACATCTCTGACACTCTCACGTCGGAACCCATGTTGCGGGTGCCGTTGTAACCGGCAAACAATAGTTTCAGCTTTTCACCGGGCTGCCAGGCTTTACCTCTGCCCATCATCCAACCCAGCTTGGCGGCTTCAATGCTGCTGCTGACCCAGGCTTCAAGCACCAGATCCATCATGCGGCAGATCCTCCGGCTTTGGTCGAAGGCCATTCCCGGTAGGGAAAGGAGAAGTCAGTATCGCGGCTGAACTTGAGCAGCGGATAACTGTACTGCGAAAACGGTACTGGCTTTCGCCCAAGCTCCTGAGTGACGCGAGTGTTATCGAAAACCGTGTTCCAGACCAGGTAGGGCATGAACACTTTCATCAGCGATGCCCCGTAGCCCAGCGAGCCCGGCCGCTTCGATAAGATGTTCACGGTCGAATCGAAAGGCTTTTCCAGAAATGGCATGAAGACCGGCCCGCGCTTGTTCTGCGCCGCGGACAGGGCGCTGGTCAGCTGGCGAAAAGTCTGCGAATCCACTCCGGAAGACAGATGATAGGTGTCGTGCAGCGGATTTTCCTTCTGATGCAGGGTCGCAATTGCATCCGCGACAAAATCCACATTCACGATGTCAATCTTATCCTTGGCACGAAACGGCAGCACCGGCAGGCCAGCCAGAAATACGAATGCCTTGACCATATCGAACTGAGTAGTCTCCGGATGCCGGCTGTCCCCGAGAACGATGCTCGGCCTGAAAATGGTGATGGGAACATCGGGTAGAAGCTGCCGCATCATGTGCTCGGTAAATTTCTTGGTGCGGGCGTAGGGATCGTAATCCGAGCGGTCCCACTCAATGGACCGGTCCTCCGTGACAATCTCGTCGTGGCGCTTCCCCGCCACCGCCACCGTGCTCACCTGGCTGAAGCGGCGCAGCCCATGGTAATAATTCGACTTTTGCGCCAGCAGCAAAACTTCAAGTGTTCCCCGAAGATTCACGTTCAGGCAGGCCTTTTCCGATTTGCGGTTCAGCGAGGCCGCGCAATGAATGACCGAATCTGTGGTATGGATCAGCCGGTCGTAATCGTCGGTGGAGAGACCGAAATGCGGCGCAGTAAGATCGCCGCAAAAGATTCGCATCCGAGTCTGAAAGTACTCGTAGAACTTGGGAAATTCCAGATGCAATTGCAGGGCGTGCCAGAGGCGCACCGCGGCATCCTGTGGATCGCGGGCGCGAACCAAAAGATTCAAGGAAGCGCCATGCTGGTCCAGCAAGTTCGCGGCTACATGTGCGCCGATGTATCCGGTCGAGCCGGTCAGGAATATCGCCACGTTGCTCCGTTCGTTCCGGTTTTAACCACTTCCCCGTTTTCCGCAGCTGCCACAGGCTGCAAGGTCCGCGAGGGACGAGATTCCAGCGGGCGCCCTTCGATCAGAGGATAGGTCCATTTACGCAAAGCAGGAATGTGGATGTTGATCCAGTAATCCCACCAGTCGATCGATCGGGTCTCATATCCGAACGCCGCTTTTTCATCTTCGACCAGGGCGTAGGAAAGCCGTTCCACATTGTCCGCGGCGAAGTCGTGTTCGTTGTGCAGAATGAATGGTTCAAACAATTTGATCAGCTTTTCCACTTTTTCGAGATTGCGCTCGGCTCGCACCAGCGGAGTTTTTTTCAACGGCAGCGGTGACATTATGCGTTGAATCGACTTGACGATGGCTTTTTGCGCGGGCGCCGACATCCGGTCATAACGTTCCTTGGAAACAGGAATCGCATCGAGGCGAAGCCGCAGCCAATATTCCAGGCCTTCCTGCGCCCGGTAATGCCTGCGGTGTGCCAGCGAGGTCAATTCAATCGACCGCCGCATATCGCAGGGATTGGTCACGGAAGTGGCCAGCTGATAGACCGGTTCGTGACGCCGTTCCACGATGGCGGCGGCGATCAGCGTCATGCCTCGGCAAACCGAATCCACGGGAATGATGTCGAGCCGCTTCTTCTCATTAGTGGGGAGCTGGCGGAAGGACGTTCCCAGCAAATACGAAAGCGAAGCGGATGTGTTGATGCCTTCATTCCATCCCACAAAAGGTTCTTTGACCGAGGTCTCCACAATCGCGGGACGCACAATCGCGATCGGCAAGCCCGCACCATGTTTTGCGATCAGCGATTCAGCCAGACTCTTGGTCAGGGTATAAGTGTTCGGCCATCCCAGCTCGGCGGCGCGTTTCATACCTGCCTCGGTCAAATACTCGCGCAGCCATCGAAAACGATTCTTGCGAATTTGATTTTCTAGAGCAGCCCCGCCCAGATCCTTGGCCGCATGCTCCTTGCTCAAAGCCTGGCGGCGCAGTTCTTCCGTGACCTCTGTGCTCTCCGCGCGTCGCTCGGCCTGCTTTACGAAACTGTGCAAAGAGCGCCACTCTTCTTCCGCATCGAAACCAGCCACGCCAGCCGGTGTGTAATCGGGACGCATGGTCTCGTTCACGCGCCCATCGCGCGCGCCGGCTACATAACAAGTGGAAAGGTGCAGCAGCCCCGCGTGATCTGATTGGCGAACGAATTCAGTGACGTTAATTCCGGCATCGACATTGGTCGAAAGCGCATCCCGCAAATCGGGATTGAAATCGGTCAGCCCCGAGCTGTTGATGATGAGGTCGAGATTTTTCTGCAAACGTTGGGCAACATCCGGGGCCAGACCCAACCCACGCTCGCACACGTCGCCCTCGAGTACTTCTACCCGTTCCCGCAGAAAGTCAGAAAGCCCGGCACCATATCGATCATAAAGTGGATCGAAAACCGGAGAGTCCTCCACCAGCTTTTCGAAGCGCCGGATCGCCGGGTTAGATTTTTGCCGCCGGATAAGCAGGTAAATACGGCCGACTTCTGGAAGCTCGATCAAGGTATTCACCAGCCATACTTTGCCGATGAAGCCAGTCACACCAATCAGCAGGATGTGTTTTCCGGAAAGCGCGCGGCGAACCGAAAGTGGGCCGGAGTGGCGAACGCCGTCAAAATAAACAATCGGCCGGTCCGGGACCGGGGCTTGACGTGACGAAGAAACTACCGCAGTTTCCAGGGCTTTAACATTTGTTAGTCCCAGGTCTCGAACCAATCGTTCAGGAGCACGTCTTCCATCCGGACCTGAACCATTGAGGCCGGCAAAAAGCCCGCGTGGACGAAGCACCGGTTCGAGCAGCCGCCCAGTAGCAATTCCGTCACGAAACTCCAGGCGGTTGGCGATGATCCATTTCACCCCCAGATGCTGAGCCAAAGGACGCATCACATGCTCCAGCCCCTGGCTCACCAGCACGATTTCATCGCCCGCCTGGATACGACGACTAAGTTGTTCCATTCCATCAACTTTAAGGTATGGCAGCAACTTATACTTGAAGTACTCTTCGCCCAGAAGATCAAGACGGTCGCGGCTGATTCCTCTCAGAACCGTGTGCACCACCCGCGTAGCGAAAACCCGGTTTGCGGCATAAAGAAATGGCCGCAGCAACGCCATCATCAGGACCAGCCCGCGACGGACCCAACGCTCTAAAAAGGTCTGAGCATTCCAGGTGAAGAAGGCGACCGGGCGAACGGTAGTCAGGTCCGCAAGGCTTCCTTCAACCCGCCAATAAATCGGAGCGGCGGAATTTGGATTGTGTTTGGGTAATTCCAAATGGTTTCGTCCTGCTACTACGGGACCCGTCCCCAGGGTCGTCAGGGTCGCAGCCTATTGTAAACAATCACGCCCAAAGGGCGAAGCAAGGTCGGCCGGCATATCCCGCATGGTTACGGTGTACCCGACGCGGTTACCTCATCGCTCCGCCGGGCATAGACCAGCAGAGCCAGCAGTCCGCTTACAATCAACAGGGCGGCAACCGCCAATAAACCTCCTCTGAAGCTGCCAGTCGCGGTTCGTATTCGCCCGATCGTATAGGGGCCAAGAAATCCTCCCAGGTTTGCCACGGAATTAATCAAAGCTATGCCGGCTGCGGCGGAAGTTTCGCTCAACAACTCGGTGGTTGTAGCCCAGAACGGCCCATTCATGGAGAAGGACGCCATCAGCGTCATGCTGAGAAACATAATCGTTGCTGCTGTCGAACGGGAATAAGCGGCGCAAAACAAACCAACCGCACAGGTGAAGGCGGCAACGGCGAGATGCCATTTCCTCTCCTGGGTGCGATCGGAATGCGCCGCAACCACCACCATCGCCACCGCGGTCAGGATGTACGGGATCGAGGAAAGAAATCCAATTCCCAGATTGCTGGTGCTGGAAACACTACGCAGCAGCGTGGGCAACCACAGACCAACTCCGTAGACCGAAGTCGTCACTCCCAGATAGACCACCACCAGAAGCCAAACCCGCAACTGCGAGAAAGCGGCAAACACTTCACCTGACATTCCTGGATTCGGTTTTTCCTCCTGCGCCAATTGCCGCACCAGCCACGCCCGTTCCGGGTCCGTCAGCCACGGCGCAATCTCCGGACGATCGGTGAGATATGCCAGCACCACGCCACCCAGAAGCACTGCCGGCATTCCTTCCAGTAAAAACAGCCACTGCCATCCCGCAAGATGTCCCCAGTGCACTCCCAGCAGCAGACCGGAAACCGGGCCGCCTATTACACCGGCCAGCGGACCAGCAGTCATGAACAGCGCTACCGCGCGAGCTCTTGCAGCTGAGGGAAACCACCGCCGCAAATAGAGGATCATGCCGGGAAAGAATCCGGCTTCGGCAGCGCCGAGGAGAAAACGCAGCAGGTAAAAGCCGCGCGGCGTGGCTACGAAAACCATCGAAGCAGAAATGATGCCCCAAACCACCATGATGACCGCAACCCATTTGCGTGCGCCAAATCGCGCCAGCGCGAGATTGCTGGGCACTTGAAAGAAAAAGTACCCGGCAAAGAAGATGCCGGCGCCGAGACCGTAAACCTCATCGCTGAATCCAAACTGGCCTTTCATCTGAAGGGCGGCAAACCCGACATTGATGCGGTCCAGATAGGCGACGATGTAGAGCAGAAAAAGAAACGGAAGCAAACGCCGGGTCAGCTTGGCGACAACTTGGGCGTCCAGATCAAAGCCGGTCGGCGATTGCATAGAGGATGTGCTGGTCGGATGAAAAAGTCTCAGGTCAAAGAACTATGGCTGCTTAACCTCTCCATTCACCCTGAGTCGTCGCATGATGTCGGAAACAATCTCGTCTTCGGAACGATCAATGTCCACAGAAATCGCGTCGTCAGGTTCTTCGAGCGCCGCGAACTGGCTGGCCAGGATGGATTCCGAGGCGAAGTGTCCGTGACGCTGGCGCAGCCGCGCAGCTATCAGCTCATAGCTGCCCTTCAAGTAAACGAATTTGGTTTCGGGCCCGGCATAAAGCTCATTTCGATAACTCCTCTTGAGCGCCGAACATGCCAGCACAACACTCTTGTGCGCCGCAATCCAGGCTTGCATGGCCTGGTGCAAGGATTTAAGCCAGGGCGCGCGGTCGGCGTCGTTCAATGGAATTCCCAACCGCATTTTTTCGACGTTTTCCGCCGAGTGAAACTTATCGGCGTCCGCGAATTCCCATCCCAGTCGTTTGGCCAGCAGGAGCCCGATGGTCGTCTTGCCGGAGCCGGTTACACCCATCACAACTACGACCAAGACGCACCAACCCATATGATTTTGACCAATGGAGGACGTGCGTCTCCGCCCGTCGCCGCAAAAAACCGATGGGCGAGGACGCCCGTCCTCCACTGGATTGTGCTACGCCAGCTTGCGCAGTTTCGTCACTCGTCCGGTTTCGACCCACTCCACTACAAAGATATTTCCTTCGTGATCGAAACAGGCGCCGTGGGGACAAACAAAACGTCCGGGTGCAAATTTCCCCGGAGCCTGATTCCGGACCGTGGCCCAATCCTGTTTCGAATATTCGCCTTCGCCCAGACTGGCGACAACTTTGTTTTGCCGATCCAGAATTGTGACTTTGCTCAGCAAGTCCGCGATCACGACATCACCGTTGCGCTCGTCAAGGAAGCAGGGCATCTTTGAAGTACCAGCGATAGAGTCGATGTGTTTTCCGTCCAATGTGAACCGCTGCAAGCGGCTGTTACCGCGATCCGTGACCACCAGCATCGGGGTCGATGAACGGGTGTCAATCCACAGGCCGTGAGGACAGTCGACCTGATCGTCGCCCTTGCCCAGTCCTCCAAAGGTGCGAATGTATTCGGCATTCTGGTTGTACTGATTGATGAAACTCGATCCGTACCCGTCGCCGATGTAAATGTCACCGTTGGGTGCGATGGCCACATTCGTCGGCCGGTATGCGATGGCTGATCCGTCGCTCTTCGCTTTGTAGGCTGCCGATTCTTCCGGATAGCCGAGCGTAAAAACTTCTTCGCCCTTGACGGTCCGCTTGGTAACAATCCCGTGCTGGTAATCGCACAGGTAAAGAAATTCTTCGCTTCCCTCTTTGCGGACGGTCAGGCCATGCGCTCCGCCCTTGAACTGCTTGCCCCAGGAGCGGACAAACTTGCCCTTCTGGTCGAAGACGACCAGGGTGTCCGCGCTCTCGCTGGCAGCATTGACGGTATGGTGCACATAAATATTCCCCTGCGAATCTTCGCCGACGCCGTGGGTATTTCCATAACGGATGTTGCCCGGAAGTTCGCCCCAGTCGTGTATGGCTTCGTACTTGTGTTCGCCATCGCCCAGGACGGGAAGCTTGCTGCCGGCCTTATCCGTTGCCCGCAGAAATACCGGGGCCATAGCTGCGGCGCCAGCCGTGGCAAGGAAACTGCGGCGAGTGAAGTTCATGGCGAGACCCTCCGAATTATTTTCTGGACCGGCGTCATCCGAAGGAGCTTTTTAACTCCCAGGGCTCTGGCGTGGAGCGCAATCCAACTGATCTTGCTCAGTGGTTACTCTACTCGCCAGATCCTTCGGGACTGACGTCCCCTCAGGATGACGTCCATTTCTTCAGCTTTACTTCTGTGCAACCGCCGCTTTCGCATCTACCGGCTTGGGATCTGCAAACTGCAGCCAGAAACCCATCATCTCTTCGTCGCTGGGCTCGCCCCAGCGGATCGTTTTCGCCGGATTGGGATTCTGCGGGTTGTTCAGCGAGTTATCGAAATAGGCAGTGGTCACCAGCTCGGTTCCCTTGGGCAGCAGGAACTGGTGTTTCAAAAAGTATGTTTCCTGCCAGCGGAAATCGTATTTCGGGACGTTAAAGATCACTTCGTGATGTCCATCCGGATAGATGGCTTCGGTAGTCATGCTCTTGCCGCGAAAATGCATATGCGCGGTGTAGGCCAGAACCGTCACATCTTTCGGCAGTGTGAAGCATGAAGTCACGCGGTGATTGTCGGCATTCGGCGGGATCTGGAAAAGATTGTTCCAGATTTCGTACTGAGCAATCTCGTGCTTGACCGGCTCGCGTGCGAATACCAGGGCAATGCTGGTGTGATCTTTTACAGTTTCACCGGTGCGGTTGCTGTAGTGAACCTGAAACTGCAGGTACGATCCGGCGGGCACTCGCAGCGCGTAGCCTGGCGGCCGGGTCTCGGCCAAATGTCCAGGCAGGTAGATACCGGGCACGATATTCAAAGAGCCGGAGGGCTCGCCCGGAATACCGCCGCCATCGGGAGATGCGCAGCCGTCGTCAAGCACGGGCGCATCGTAGCGCAGATGCAGCACCTTTCCGGTACGGAAATGAAACTTGTCCACTCCGGCATCGGACTTAGAAGTCTCTGCCTGCTTCTTGGCGATTTCGCTGGCAGGAATTACAGACACGGTCGCATGATGCACCACTCGCCGGTCACCCGGCATCACTTCCGCCGCCTGCACCCACTTGTCCTCGGTAAAATTTGTGGGCACGTAAATGTATTCGTAGTCGTCCTGGGTGGCGGTCGTGACCTCAAACTCGGGAATCGTCAGCACCACATCGGGCTTGATATGCCAGCCTTGTGCATAAACTGGCGCGGGCGGCAGGTCTTTCGGGTCGCCTTCTTTTGCGCCGGTCCTCACCCAGTCGCTGATGGTGGCAATATCGGCATCACTCAGACGGTTGTCGTTGAGGTATTCTCCGACTTTTGGGTCGGCATGCCAGGGTGGCATCTTGCGTTCCGCCACTTCCCCGCGGATGAGCCTGGCCCAGGGAAAAACGTCCTTGTAGGTCATCAGCGACATGGGGGCGATGTCATTGGGCCGGTGGCAAACCGTGCAGTTCTTGTAAATAATCGGCGCCACATCCCGATTGAACGTAACTTCCTTGGCCGCAGTCGCATTTTGCGCGGACGCCCGCAGCAGCAAACAAAACAGTGCAAATATGATCACCAGAATGCGATTAGAACCCATCCTCGGACCCTCCGATGTTCCCCAGCACATCCGCAAACAAGTCGCCGATGTATTGTAAGGCGATAAGTCAGCCAACTCCAGCACGCTCTCATGGGCAAATGAAGCCGCAGGCTGCACGCGCCGAAGCCCCCAGCCCACGCCTGGCTGGAAACAATGCCCTTCCTCACCCTCCTTCGCCTACAAGCGTAGTATGGACGAACCGACCGTATTTTGGCCTAAGCCCTGCTGACTGATTTTAAAGAGATCCCCAAAAGTTCAAGCGTAGCGCCAATCACCTTAAGTCTGCGTAAAGTCTAAAGGCGCGCCGTTCTCAATGTCGTTTTCGGTTCATTCGTAAAAGGAGAATCTTTGAAGACTAGAAATCTGCTCGCACTTCTGTCTATGTTGATTTTTGCGATTTTGTCCACATCATCGCTACAGGCAACCGACCGGATGAAGAGCGGTCAATGGGAGGTGACTGTCTCCGGTGGCGGAAGGTCCGCGAAAAACACACATTGCGTTTCCCAGGAACAGGCGAAGATCGCCAATGGAAGCCCCGAAGAAATTCGCGCTTCGCTGGAAAAAAGCGCGGTCACCATGCACTGCACGCTCCAGGACTTCAAGTTGGAGAAAAACAACGTTTCTTTCCTGTATGCCTGCCCGGCGGGGTCGACGGAAAGCAAAACGGAATATAGCGGGGATACCTACGATACAACCGTGATCACCAAGGATGGAACCGAAGAACACACTGCCCAGTTCAAAGGGCGCCGCCTGGGCGATTGTCCCGCCGACAAGTAGGCATCTAAAAAGAAAAAGTGGAGACGGCAGTCTGCGCCGTTTCCACTTTTTCAGTTTCGAATCCCGTCCAATTAACTGTTGGTGTTGGTTGAGGGATCGTTCAGGGCGATTAGCTTCCCGGGCGGATAATCTTTCGCGGTAAGCGGGTTTTCCGGATCCGCATTCTTGATAGTTAGGACCTCTCCGCTGCGGACTCCCCGGAGAATGAGGTTCTGCTCGTCAATGGCGATAACTCTGTACTTCTCGTCGAATATCGCATTGTTGTCCATAGTGGGTTAGATGCACGATCGTCCAACTTGACGCACGACAAAATGCCTTAAGTGCTTAGGTGATTATCTCCCAAATGGCTGGCCTCGGGGTTAAGTGTTTCTGATCTACGCGTCGATTTGCCGGTTCAAAGGCTGCGCGTCGAAAGTTACCCGGGGAGTTTGGCGGCCAGCAAGTCGATCTTCTCTATGGCCGGCGGCTTTGCCAGCAGATCTCCGGCCTTCGCCATCAGCGCGGCAGCCACCTTGCCGGTCAGATGGGCCTGGCGGCCGGCTTCATCCGGAAATGCGTCAAAAATTCCAAAACTCGAAGGGCCCATCTGTATGGCAAACCATGCGATGGTCGCCGGCTCCTGCTGCACAATGGCAAGGCCGCTACGCAGAAAGTCGGCGACTTCCTTCTCCTTACCTGGTTTAGCGTCTAAACGAACCCACAGGGCAACATGAACATCAGCCATAAATTCTCCTGAGTCACTATAACCTGACCGGGAAAGTAAATTTGTCACAGGACTGTTGAAAATCTGCAATCCATCCATAAATAAACCATAAAGAAAAAGGAGGACGGGCAGAACACCCGGCCTCCTGTACAAGAGGCGCCTTTACTGCGCCGGCTTTTTTGCCATCGCGCTGGCTTTCGGCTTCCAGAAATCCGGATCGGTCTGAATCCATTTTTCCGGGGGATAGCTCATGCTGGGATTGATGACAAACAGGTTGTGCTGACTGAACTCGATCGAACTGGACATCAGTTCGCCGAACTTCTTCATTCCGTCTTCGCCCATGTTGGTCATAAATTGTTTGTCCTGAGCAAAGCTCTGGTCGATCTCTGAGGCTGATTTCAGCGGAGTAAAGATGACGTAGGTATTGCCCTCCTGGCCATACTCGGCGTGATAGGCAGCCCAATGAGCTTCCGGAACTTTTTCGTAGGCAGCCTTGACCATCTTGACGATATTGCCCCAGTCCGCATCGTGCCCGGGACGCACGCGATAAAGCGAGATTTCGAAATAGCGCATGTGCGCGATATCGACGGGCCCGCGGAGGCTGTAGTCTTCGCTATAGACCAGCGCGGTGCTATCGTAGTCGCTCAGCAGTTCGCCATCGGCCACGGAGGCGCGGTCCAGCGCGGAAGAAAGCGCCGAATTCTTCTGCTCACCCAGAACATCTTTCTCCCATGCCTCGAAGGATTCGTAGCCGGTCAGGAACAACACTCGTGGCCTGCCCGTAACCGCCGTCAATGCGAAGTAGTGTGTCGGCCATTTTGCCCGGGTCATGGCCTGAATGAAGGCACCCTCCGCTCTTTCATGGGCCGCACCGCCTTTGCCCGGTTTCAAATACTCTCGGGTAATGGAAAGCACCTTGGGTGGCGGGGTCGTCTCCTGGGCCGCCAGCATGCTCGCACCTGCAAATAACACACAACAACTCAACAGCAATCCTGTGGTTTTGTTCATGGACGCTGACCTCCTCGGTCGCAATAGGTTTCAATTAGATTTTGGAAGGGGCCTAACTTACGCAATCAAAAGGACAAACGGTAGTCGGCGCAGATTAGTCCGATGCCGTACACAAGTCAAGGGACGACTGTCAGACAGGTTACAACCGAGGTGTCCCGTTAGGTCTGAATCGACGCATACAAAGACGGGCGAGACGCCCGTCCTCCATCAAATAAAAAGGCCGCCCCTGGTGGACGGCCTTTGAAACAGGAAATTGAAAGCCAGAAACCTGTCTCTTAGTCTCCCAGCACCGGCTCGGCTTCCGACTTCGTCGGGGCCGGAGCGATGCCACCGTTCGCTGGATTCGTCAGAGCGCCCAGCGGGATAAAGCCGTTCTCTGCCACTACCGGCTTCTCTTTCAACACGACTTCGCGATAAAGCGAGGCCATGCGGGCGTTGTATGCCGGATCGACCTTCTGCTTGGCATCGCGGGCACGCATCTTTTCTTCGCGTGAGTTCTTGGCGATACCGAGTTTGTCGAGGTCGTGCTGCTCTTCGTTGGTGACCAGTTCTTCCTTCAGAACCAGCGCATGCTCGACCGAATCCATCTTTACGTTCTTGCCACCGGCGAAGATTTCGTGGCGTCCATGCTCGTCGTACCACTTGGTGAGCGTGGCCGTCATGTGCATCTTCTCGATAATGTTGCGCCAGCCTACGCCCGTGTTGTAGGCGCAGAAGGAAATTTCGCCTTCCTGCGTAGCGTAAGGAATGATGCACTGCTCGGTGCGGCGGAAGTCGTAGTTGAACAGATCCTGGAACCACATTCCGGCGATGAACAGGAAGTTCCAGCGATCCTGACGGCGCTTCATGACGTCATCAATGGTGCGGTCCGGACCGACCTTACCGTAGTTCTTGCCGGTAGCGTTAAAGTTCTTATCGAACTTCTTCAACAGGTCCATCATCTTGAAGTGCGTCGGCGACTGGAACGGATCGTAGTTCTTCATCAAGCAAAGCGCCATGCCGACGACTGTCAGGAACTTGCCGCGAGCGGCATCGTTGACCTTGGCAATGTCTTTGGCGAGCTGATCGCCCTTCAGGAACGCTGTGACCGGAACCGCTTCCTTGGTTTCTTTGTCGATCATCAACGCCATGCCGGTTCCGCAATTCGGATGGCAGCCACAGCTCAATTGGCCCCAATCGTTGCTGACGTCATTGACGTGCATCAGATCTGCCCAGTCGGAGAAAGTTCCCATAAATGAAATGGGGAACCAGTCGCGCGCGGGCTCGCCGAGGCCAGTCTGGTTTTTCACGTCGTGCGCCAGATGGGACAGCGTGTAGCGCTGCGCTTCGCGGCGATCGTCGGTGACGGCCTCGTCGCGTCCGGTAAACGACACCGGCTGGAACGACAGGAATCCAATTGTCTTGGGATTGTCCAGCGCGAACTTGATGATGCGTCCAACTTGCTCGTTGTTGATGCCATTGACGATGGTGACGACCGGAACGATCTCGATGCCGGCCTTGTGCATGTTCTCGATTGCCTTCAGCTTCACGTCGAACAGATTGCCGACCTTGCGGTGAGCGTTGGCGGCGTTGCCGATTCCGTCAAACTGAAGATAGGCATAGCGCATGCCGGCTTCCGCGGCCTGTTGTGCGAATTCAAAACTCTTGGCAAATTCGATTCCGTTGGTCGCAGCCTGCACCGAGTTGTATCCAACCTTGCGGGCATAGCGAACTGCATCCAGGAAGTACGGTGAAAGCGTAGGCTCGCCACCGGAGAACTGCACCGACATCTGGCGGCGCGGCTTGATGGTGATGGCGTTGTCCAGCATGGTCTTGATGTCTTCCCAGCTCAATTCGTGGACGAAGCCAACCTGGTTGGCGTCCATGAAGCAGGGATCGCACATCATGTTGCATCGGTTGGTGAGATCGATGGTGAGCACCGAACCGCGTCCGTACTTCACGGTCGAAGAACCGTGATGATGCAGCTTTTCGTCATTGTGGGCGAGGATGTCGCGGCCCGGGAATACATCCTCGAGGTGCTTCGAGAATTCGGTATCGATCGACATCACGTCTTCGAAGTGACCGTGGATGGCGCAGTCTTTTACCATCAGAATCTTGCCGTCGCGCTCGACGATTTCGGCCTTGATCTCTCCGACTTTTTCGTTCATCAGCACTTCGTAAGGCAGCTTGCCATCGAGAATTTGCTGGCGGATTTCAGGCACGCATTTGGGACAGAGCGAATCGGTGGAACGCGGCCAGCCCAAAGGCGGCTTGGTCTTTTCGTAGGACTTGAGCAGCGGCTTCTCCGACCATTTCGGCGTCGGCGAGGGGTTCTGCTTGATCTTATTCAGGCTGTTGAACACTACCCACGCGCCTTTGGCGGCGACTGTGACTGCTTTCTCTACGTACTTCACTGGCTTATGCATGCGTTCTCGCTTTCGTTTCCTGGGATGTCGCAGCAGCTTCGTGTTCTACCGTGGAGTCACGATTTGAACTCGGAATTCCCTGCCTATGTTATGACCTTCACCAGGGGATCGCCGGTTAGCGATTCCGCCTGATGGATTAGCCTACCCTTATCTTATTGAAGGCATGAGGGAAGCACGAGTACATGTCAACGAAAGGGGAAAAACAGGGGTCCAGCGGGGGAATGCAGCATTAGATGGGTGTAAAGTATTGAAAAGGAAAGAGTACCAAGTGAGATACCTGTCCGATCCGCGGTTTTCAAAACCGCGTGTACAAGCTGGAACAACCGCGCCCAGCGACTCCCAGGAGCCCTTCGTCCTGGGAACGCAGGGTGAATGCCAGGCATGGCGCTGCCCGAGAGTGCATGCAGCATCTATGGCACTCCCCCCTTTGGTTGCCGGCTATGCGGCATGATCGAACAATAAAAAACCCACCGGCCAGTGCCTCTGGAGGTGGGTCTTTGTCAGCTGCTAAAGCTTTGTGTCTCTCAGTCCACCAGGCGCCCTCCCCCAGACGACACGCTTCTGGGAAGTTGCTTTCATGGTTGCTGAGCTTCGTCCTTTGCTAGTTGTGTTGCTCCCGGCCCAATCTTGGGTCCGGATTCTCGGGTTTGAATTCTTCAAAGAATTGCATCAGCCGGTCAACCAGTCGGCGCCTGCCTCCAATGACGTGGAGACCGCTTTCATGCTGATGTTCTTCCAGGATCTTGTTCAATCCACTTTCCAGTTCTCGCATTGCGCACCCCCTCAGCTGGGTTCAAGTTGGGACTTCTGTGATTTTCGATAATCGCGGAGACCGCGATCAAAGCTTCTGAGGCTTCAGCCGAAGATTAGCAACTCTCCGGCTGGAAATGGAAATGGGAAATTACGATGGAAGTCATCGACAAATTCGATTCGCCCTTTGAGCCTCAAAAAAAAGGCTATTTTGAAGCGGAGGCCAGCTGCCGGACGGTGCTGATAAAGGTAGTGGTCGCGCGGGTGTGAGTACGGTCGCGCCGGTAAGCGATGCCTAATTCACGCCAAAGTTCCTGGTCGCGGATGGGAATCAATTTTACTCGACCCGCAAGAACCTGATCTTTAGCAAAACTGGAGCTGATCAGCGAAACTCCCAGCCCGGCAGCCACGAAACTCTTGATCATTCCGACGCTGGGCAGTTCCATTCGCACCTGAAGATGAGCGGCGTAGGGACGGAAGAGCTTGTCCATCACTCGCCGGCTGTAACCGGTCTTAGGCAGCAACAACGGTTGTTTTGCAATCTCACTGACCGGTACTACCTCGAGTTTGGCCAGCGCGTTCTGTGGACTGACCATCAGCATGAGCTGATCGCGAAAAATGGAATGGGTCTTCAGGCTGGCGGATTTCACCGGCAGAGTGACAATGCCGACATCGATGGTGCCGTTCTCCAGCTTCTCGACAATCTTGTAGCTGAAATTGCGATAGATGCTTATCTGCACGCCCGGATACAGGTGACAATACTTGGCGAAGACATCAGGCAGCACATACAGGCAGGTGGCTTCATTCGCGCCGATCACCAGCGTTCCTCTGGGGCTGGTACCCTGGTCGGCGACCGCGAGAAGAGATTCATCCCGCATCTGCAGCAGACGTTCCGCATAGGCAAACAGCACTCTTCCCGCGGGTGTCAGGGTTACGTCTTTGCCGGAACGGTCCAGCAAGCGGTCGCCATATTCCTGTTCAAGCTGGCGGATCTGAGCGCTGACTGCCGACTGCGAGCGGAAAACTTTCTGCCCGGCGCGGGAGAAGCTGCCCAGTTTGGCCACTTCCATGAACGTTACTAACTGATCAAAGTCCATTGTGATAGGGGGAGATTATAGCGAACAACTTAACCGGTTAGGAAATATCGCAGATGGTCACCCGAAGAAAGTTTCTCGCTCTTCACGCGGTGGCTACTGCATGCGAAGCGGCGGTGCGCGGAGCGTAGAGGGTCGCGGCCGCCACTGAAGCAGACTGTCGCTTCAAGCGATTCAGAATCGCTGACCAGGTTTCTGCCACCGAGCAAGGCAAGGTTATAGGCTCAACCCGCAGAAACGGCAGAGGAGTGTCGGCACCCAGCAAGCTGGCGGCAAGTGGACTGCCGGTCAGGCGTAAATGTTTTCGCAACACCCGTCGCAGCCAGACTTCTTCCTGGACTTCGATCGGAGACAATCGTACCGACTGCTGGTTGTATCCGTGCCCCCCAATCGAATCGGGCAACAGATATGCGAGTCCACCGGTCATCCCCGCGCCAAAATTCATTCCCGCGGGTCCCATGATAACGGCGACGCCGGCCGTCATGTATTCGCAGCCATGCTGGCCCACACCTTCCACCACCGCGAGCGCTCCGCTATTTCGCACGGCAAATCGTTCGCCCACTCGGCCTGCCACGTACAGCTCACCACTAGTGGCGCCGTACAAAATTGTGTTTCCTCCGAGCACGTCGCCGCGCAGAGAAGCTGCTGCACCGGCGGTGATGGCAATGGTCCCGCCAGACAGACTCTTTCCCACGTAGTCATTAGCTTCGCCGACCAGCCGGAAGTTCAACCCTTTGATCAGAAATCCTCCGAAGGTTTGGCCCGCCGTGCCGATGAACTCATATTTGCCGGAAGTTTCTTTATAGGAAGCGTTTTCTGTCCCGGGCGCCAGACGCAGGATCTCTCCGCTCAAATGAGCGCCGATGGCCCGATCCGAATTGGAAATGCGAAAACGGCGGCGGCGCGCGGCTCGAGTGTTTGAGTTGCCGCTCGTGAATTCAACCGTCCGGTTCAATTCCCGGTAGAGGATGCTGCGGTCTTCCGGAGCGGCCGCCGGATGCCGCGGCGAGACGATCGGATCCAGCAGTGTACTCAGTGCCCGCGCTGCCTGCAGAGAACGAGGACGCAGCCGGTCGGTCTGACCGACGATGTCATCGATTGAATGCGCACCCAGCGAGGCCAGTAGTTCTCTTACGTCGGCGGCAACCGCGCGAAAATAAGCTTCGACCATCTCCGGTTTCCCGGTGTAGCGGGTCCGCAATTTCTCATCCTGCGTCGCAATTCCTACTGGACAAGTATTCAGATGGCACTGGCGCGCCATCACGCACCCCAGAGCCAGGAGAGCGACGGTCGCAAAACCAAACTCCTCCGCTCCCAGCAGTGCGCCAATGATCACGTCACTGGCGAATTTGAATCCACCATCCACGCGCAGACGAACCCGGCCGCGCATCCCGGATTTGACCAGCGCCGCGTGAGCGTCCCGCAAGCCTACTTCCCAGGGTAGCCCGGTATTCTTGATGGAAGTAATCGGCGAAGCCCCGGTACCGCCATCGTGGCCGCTGATGGTGATCACGTCTGCACCAGCCTTGGCCACGCCCGTGGCGATAATTCCCACGCCGGCGCTGGCTACCAGCTTCACCCCAATGCGAGCCTTGGGATTGATCGCGCGCAAATCGTAAATCAGCTGCGCCAAATCCTCGATGCTGTAGATGTCGTGATGCGGAGGCGGCGAAATCAACATCATCCCGGGAACCGCGTGCCGCAGGCGCGCGATGTAGATCGAAACTTTGCTGGCGGGAAGCTGGCCACCTTCGCCCGGCTTTGCGCCTTGCGCAATCTTTATCTCCAATTCGTCGGCGTGGATAAGATAATGCGCAGTGACCCCAAAGCGGGCCGAGGCCACCTGCTTGATCCGATTGTTGGCCTCGCTTCCATTCCCGTAGACCTCGGAATCTTCTCCACCTTCACCGGTATTGCTTCGGCCTCCCAGGCGGTTCATAGCAACCGCAAGTGTGCTATGAGTCTCCGGCGAGATCGCTCCCAACGACATAGCCTGAGTGCTGAAGCGGCTTAAAACCGAGGCTTCGCTTTCAACTCGATCGAGCGGTAATTTCTCGGCGGGAACAATCTCCAACAGGTCTCGAACCGCAACCGGCTCGCGCTGCTGCCCGAGTTCGACAAAAGCCCGATGGTTTTCTTCGGTAGGAAACTTGATGTAGCGGTGCAATCGGCGCACCAGCTCAGGAGAACTGGCATGCTGTTCTCCTTGATGACGGAAACGGTAGAGACCCTGATCCTGCAACGCGGCAGTCATGGTCATCGAAGGGAAAGTTATGGAAAATACTGAATTGTGCCGGTCGATCGAATCCTGCAAAAGCTCGGCTAAAGATTTCCCCGCCAGAGAATGGCTGGCATCCTCGAAAAATTGCTCGCAGACATCGGAATCGAGCCCAATGATCTCGAAAAGATGACTATTGTGATAGCTGGCGATAGTCGAGATACCCATCCGGGCAATGACTTTACGTAGCCCTTTTTCGACCGCGGCGCGATAGGCTAGCGCTCCCCCTGGTTTCAAATGCGCAGCCTGCTCCAACGCGAGATATGGAAAGACCGCGCTCGCCCCCGCAGCCACCAGCAGAGCCACGTGATGCGTATCGATGACTTGTCCACTTTCAATAACCAGCGGAACCGCATGCGCACCCACTTCGACCATAGACTTCCAGGCTGCTGCCACTGCCAGCAAGGCGGGCAATGCCGCCCGGTGCCGGTCGACGCCACGGTCGCTCAACAAGATCAAGCCGGGATTTTTGACCGCTGCTGTCTTTATTTTTTCCTGCAACCGGGCCAGAGCAGTCTTCGCCTCCTCAAGACCTTTCTCGGCGGAAAAGGTTAGTAGGATTCGTTCCGTCGATCCCAATTCTTTGCGGAGCGATTGCAACTGACCGCCATCCAGGAGTGGAGAGTCGAGCGCGACCTCGCCGAGAAATACCTTCAGCGACATGACATGGCTCTCGCGCAGAGAGTCGATGGGAGGGTTGGTCACTTGGGCGAAACGCTGTTTGCAGTAATCCCACAAGGGACGGCGAAAGCTGGACATTGATGCCGGAGGAGCATCATCGCCCATGCTCCAGACTGCTTCCTGTCCATGTTCGACGAGGGGCTGGAAGAGCAGGCGAAATTGATCTTCGCTCCAGCCCAGCGCCGCCATCGCCTGCTTGGGTTCAGGCGTTGCAGCGAGAATGGCTTTATCGGTCGCAGTCACCGCCACGGGTGGAGTACAAGAAACTTCGCGGATACCTTCTCGCAGCCGAAGAGAATCTTTGGGGCGAACGAACTGGCCGGTTTCCGAGTTCAGCAGCAGAACTTCGCCTGGCCCCAGCCGTTGTCGTTCGGCGATTTCCTTTCCTCGCAGATCCGCAATTCCTACTTCAGAGCCAACTACGAGCAGACCATCTTCGGTCAGTGTGTAACGCAGCGGACGCAGCCCATTGCGGTCGAGCTTGGCGCCTACGGTGTGTCCGTCGGTGAAAACCAGCGCAGCCGGACCATCCCACGGCTCCTGCACACGCGCCTGTTCTTCCAGGAAAGACCGCAGTTCGGGCGCAGCTTCCGGTGAACATTCCCACGCGGGAGGAACCATCGAAAGCATGGACTCGGCTGGAGTGAAATCACGGCGCAGGAAAATTTCAAAGCCATTAT
This sequence comes from Terriglobia bacterium, assembly GCA_963733545.1. GTDB lineage: Bacteria > Acidobacteriota > Terriglobia > Terriglobales > Acidobacteriaceae > JAIQFF01. The sequence goes on along the minus strand of CAVTDQ010000003.1, from coordinate 132,564 downwards.
CGAAACTGGCCGAGTCGCTTACTTTTTCTTCCAGCAAACGGACCTGATCCGGAAGTTCCATCTCCTGGCGGATCGCCGCGGCCTTGGCGCGGAGCCATCGCCGGTTTCCGCTGATGGTGTTGATCTCACCGTTGTGGGCAACAAAGCGAAAGGGCTGCGCCATCGACCAACTGGGTTGAGTGTTGGTCGAGTAGCGCTGATGAAAAATCGCAAACGGAGTTTCGAAATCCGGATCGCGCAAGTCAGCGTAAAACGCGGGCAACTGTGAAGGCGTCAGCAGCCCCTTGTAGACCACGGTCCGGCACGACAGTGAACAGAAATAAGTACCGGCGGGAGCTGCAGCCTCAACTACTTTGCGATAAGCGAAAAGAAGTTTTTCCAGATTCGATGTTGCCGATAGCGGAGCAAAAAAACATTGCTCGATGAGGGGCAGGGCCTCATGAGCGCGCGGGCCGATGCCGCTGACATCAATCGGGACCAGACGCCATCCCAGAAATTGCAGGCCACTCTTCGAGGCGTGAGATTCAATCGCACCGCGCGCCTCTTCTTCCTCACCCGGCGGCAGGAAAACCATTCCAAGTCCGAACTGCGACGGAAGTCTGATCCCGGTCTGAGTCGCGTGCTTGCGGATGAGTTTCTCGGGGATGCGGGTGAGCAAACCGGCTCCATCACCGCTGCACCCGTCGGCATCCACGCCTCCGCGATGCGCCAGCCGGGCCAGCGCCTCCAACGCCCGGTCAACGATCTCGCGCGAGGCTGCCCCACTGATATTGGCAATCAGGCCGACACCGCAGGCGTCGTGGTCTGCGTGTATGTGACTCGAACTCATCTTTAGATTGTTTATCGTCATTCAAGGAGGGAAGTACAATCGAGAATTTCGATGGGCCGGATGGATTTTTCGGGCTGCTGCAAAATTAGACGATCAAGGCAGTAACAACGAAGGACGCGAAGTTTCACGAAGGAAACTTAAGTCTAAAAGCTTTCCTTGGTGGACCTTCGTGTCCCTGGCGGTTAAAGAATTGAGCACTGGTTAAAGAATTTACCCCTCTTCGTAGTTCACAGCGCTTTTGACCTTGATATCTACCAGCGGCGCAATCACGGCTGGGGCATGTAATCCGCACTCGGTTTTGTCGGATCCAGCCCAGCGTCCGGCGCGTGCGCTCTCTCCAGGAAGGACGGCGCGGGTGCAGTGCGTGCATCCGATGCTTGGATAGTTCTGGTCGTGCAGCGGATTGTAGGGGACGTTGTGTTTGAGCGCGTAGCTCCACACCATGGCCGAGGTCCAGTCAGCGATAGGGTTGATCTTCAGCAACTGAAACTTGGCATCCCATTCCACCTTGCGGGCGGAAGCGCGCGCCGACGTCTGATCGCGACGAATCGCGGTGACCCAGGCACGCAATCCGGCTAACTTTGTTTTGAGCGGTTCAACCTTGCGTAGGCGGCAGCAACTGTCGGGATCCCGGGCCCAGAGCGCAGCACCGTGCCTGGCCTCCTGTTCTTCCGGCGTGAGGCGGCTGTAAACTCGCTCCACTTTGATTCCGTAGCGCTTTTCCACGCGGTCCATCAGATCGTAGGTTTCAGCGAACAGGAATTCTGTGTCCAAAGTGAAGACACGAAAATCTTTTTGCACTCGCGAGGCCAAGTCGAGCAACACCATTCCCTCGACCCCAAATCCGGATGCGATGGCCAGGTCTTTTCCGTAAGCAGTGAACCCCCAACGCAATACGTCTTCGGGCCGCCATGTTTCCACGCCAGCCGGTATCCCCTCTTCGAGTTCGATCACTCCGCACGCTCCTGACTCACCCGCGCCACCGACGCACTTACAACGAAATTTTCCTGCCATCCAACCTGCCGCGGCAATTCGGAGGGCTTCGCCAGACGCACCACTTCGCCGACAACCAGCAGCGTAGGCGATGGCAATCGTGGAGATGTGTGCAGATCTTGCACCGTGGCGATGTGGATCTGTTCGTTCGCCGATGTAGCCTGCGAAATAATCGCACACGGTGTAGTACCTGCAACTCCGGCTCGCAGCAGTTGTTCTGCCGTACTGCCGTAGTTGTATCCGGGCATATAAACGACTACCGTCGCGTCGTTCGGTATCCGGGCCGGCCAATTGGCAAATTCGTCGGCACCCGCGTGATGGCCGGTGACCAACACCAACGCCGACGCCGCTTCGCGATGGGTAAGAGGAATCTGCGCGTTCGCGGCCGCGCCAAATGCCGCGGTGACGCCGGGAACGACTTCAAACTCGATGCCGGCTGCGCGCAAGGCTTCCATCTCTTCTCCCGCGCGGCCGAAAATCAGCGGATCACCGCTCTTCAGCCGTACCACGTGCAATCCCAGCAGCGCATTCTGAATCAAAAGCTTATTGATTTCGGACTGGCTGATGTTCTTGCGGCCGAAGCGTTTGCCGACGCTGTGAACCTGCGTCGTCGATGGAACAAACGCGAGAATCTCCGCGGAGATCAGGTCGTCATGCAACACCACATCCGCTGACTTCAAAAGTTTGAGGGCTTTGAGGGTGAGCAGTTCGGGATCACCCGGACCTGCTCCCACGAGAAACACTTTACCGGTCATGACATTTTCTCCAGACTGCCTGCATCGGAACCAGATTGAGCTGCTTGCGCTTGCTTGAACGCTTCGCGGCTGGCTAGTTCGTGCAGCAGATGCCGCCGTTCCTCAGGATCGATTTTGCTGGCGAACAATTGCTGGCGGATGCGTCCCAATTCCTCCAGCCACTCGCCGTATTCGGGACCAAACTGGATTTCGAGTTCGCGCCTGATTCTTTGCGCCAACGCCGGGCTATGCCCGTTGGTCGAGATGGCAAGCTGAAAATCTCCTCGCCGCACAACCGCGGGATAGTAAAAGTCGCAATATTCCGGATCGTCGACTACGTTGCATAAAATATTTCGCTGCCGCGCTTCGCGAAAAATCCCAATGTTCACCTCGCGCGAATTGGTGGCCGCGATTACCAGAAAAACACCGTTGAGGTCGTCGGCATCAAAGGCCCGCTCTTCCCATGTGATCGCTCCAGCCTTCACCCATGCCTGCACCGCCGCCGTGGCGCCAAGCGAAACCACGCGCACGGACGCTCCAGCCACGACCAGGCTGCCAATCTTGGGCTCTCCGACAGTGCCGGCGCCCACCACCAGGCAGGGACGGCCTTCGAGTTTCATGAACATTGGGAACAAGGTCATAACGTTCGATCCGGTGGCCGACCCAGTCTGAAAACCTGAATGCTGTCATCCTGAGCGGAGCGCTGGCTTCGCGCAGCGAAGACAGCGTGGAGCCGAAGGACCCCTATCCCCCTCACGCTTTTGCTATCGAAATTCATACGAATTCCCCGTGCAGGGTCCGTGACGCTGCTAGAGGCCCTTCGACTCCACCAGCCCATTCGCAAGCGAATGGGCTGCTTGCGCTCAGGATGACATTGTTCGTGATGCTGTTACCCTTCAACCGCATGTGGCACCTTTCCCGGCGAAGGATCGCGCTCGACCGCGGCCATAAATTCTCCGGCCAGGCATTCGCGTAATTGTTCATCGCTGTGGCGGGCAAAATAGCTGCGCAAATTTTCGCCCGGACTTTTTTCGTTCAAGTAGCGGCCGAGAAGGCGTTCGATGGCGTCCGGCACATCACTGGCCAGGCAGCGATACCCGATGGGGCGGGCGACCGACTGATGAAGTCCGACCGCCCCACCCAGGCAGAAGTAGTAGGCATCCTGCTGGCGTCCATCGACTTTGATCTTTTTGCCCTCGATGCCGATGTCGGCAATCCAGTGCTGACCGCAACTATTGGGGCACCCGGTGACGTGCAGTTTCAGGTGTTGCTCGAAGCCGGGCATCCGATCCTCGAGCTCCTCAACCAGCCAGCGCGAGAAACTCTTGGTTTCAGTTATCGCGATCTTGCAAAATTCCGAACCGCTGCAGGCCACTACGCCCCGCCAGAAAGGCGAACCACCGACCGGCATTTTGTTGGCTTCCAATTCGCCGGCCAGGGCTTGGGCGTTTTGGTTGGGAACGTTCACGATCAGCAGATTCTGCATGTTGGTGGTGCGCAATTCCCCGGCGCCGAAGCGATCGGCGGCGTCCGCGGCGGCGCGCATTTGCTGCGCCGAGATACGGCCTCGTAATACGGCCGCGCCGACGTACGAATATCCGTTCTGTTTCTGGGGATGAATTCCGACGTGATCGCGATAAATATCCGCCGGCGGCTCTTCTTCAACCGCGGGATCGAGAGTGAAACCTATCCGCCGTTCGAGTTCTTCCTGGAAGCTTTCCGCTGTCCAGCCATGTTTCAGAAACAGGAATTTGAGGCGCGCGCGTTCCCGGCTCTCGCGCAGCTTCTCGCTTTCACGAAAAATCTCTGCGACTCCCTTTAACACCGGCAGCACCTGGTGCCGCTGCACGAAAGCATTCAGTCGTACCGCCAGATGGGGATCGGTCGAGAGACCGCCGCCTACGCGCAGGGAAAACCCAACCTCTGAATCTCCGGAGCCGCGTCGGACTGCGGTCAGGCCGACGTCATTGATTTCGGGATAAGCACACCAGACGCGGCAGCCCGTGATGCAGATCTTGAACTTGCGCGGCAGGTTGTAAAAATCCCCGTTGCCCACGAAGAAGCGGTTGGCCTCGAGAGCCAAAGCGGAGGCGTCAAAAATTTCATCGCCGTCAACGCCGGCGAGGGGGCACCCGGTAATGTTCCGGGTATCGTCCCCGCAAGAACCCATGGTAGTCAAGCCGGCGCGCCATAGTCCGTCGAGCAACTCGGGAAGGTCCTGGATCGTCACCCAGTGCAGCTGAATGTTTTGCCGCACCGTAAGGTCGGCGGTGCCGCGCGCATATTTTTCGGTTACGTCAGCGATGGTTCGGAGCTGATGAGAATGCAGCAGTCCGTTGGGGATGCGAATGCGCACCATGAAAAACGGAAGCGCCTTGCCTTCGCCGTTTTTCCCTCCGATTACGCCAACTCCGTCACCCTGCGTATAAACGCCCCACCAGCGAAAGTAGGTGCCCAGCCATTCCGGCGTAATCGAGTCGAACCCTTCGCGCGCAAATTTGCGAATGTCGTCAAGGCCCTCCCACGGGTTCTTTTCCCGCTTGAGTCGCTCCACCCGCTGTGCTTTCGTTTCTGTAACCGCATTTGCCATAAATTTTTGGACCACAAAAAAAACCCACCGCCAGCGGATTGCACTGGCGGTGGGTATAATTGCCGATTTCTAAATGATACTTAGGTCAGCATCCCCCTTGCGCCAGTGGATACACGCATACAACAACAGGTACAACACTGGCAGCGCATTAGGCGGGAAGCTGACATTTAATCTATGAATGCTAGAGAGCCAGACGGAATCTGTCAATCTGCTTCTCGGTTCATTGGATGAAAACTTTGAATGCGACGCATCAAAAAGTTTGCCGGCCGAACAAATCAAGGTTTGGCACTTGCAATTGATCAACATAACATTCAGTGTTAATCGGCAAGTTGCTCGAGCCATTTTTTATGAGGGTAACTGCATGACAGCCAACGATTTCAGACGAGCCGCCCTGAGTCTTCCGGAAGCAGTCGAAGGATCGCATTTCGGGCAGGCTGACTTTCGGGTGGGCGGAAAAATCTTCGCCACGCTATCCCTGGTGGCGGAGGGCTACGGGGTCCTGATGCTGACACCTGAACAGCAGGCGGGGATGGTCGAAGACGAGCCCAACATCTTTTCCCCGGTACCCAAGGGATGGGGCCGTATGGGGGCAACCCGCGTATTCCTGGCAAAAGTCCCACCCGACATTTTGAAGTCCGCGCTGCGAACCGCGTGGATGCGCCGGGCACCCAAGCGGCTGTTGCGGAGTAATAATCCAGAACTCTAAGTCCGGCTTATTTAGGGTTTCGCGGGCTGGGGATCGACTTCGGTGCCCGACTTCTTGAAGCCGAAATGCAAAATCCACGCACTCGGCACTGGCTGCCCGTTCACTTGCGGCGGGGCAAACTTCCATTGCTGCGCCGCTTCCATCGCCTGACGGGCAAAATATTTACTGGGTCCGGGCGAAACAAAACTGGCTTTCTGCACGTTCCCTGCCGCATCGACTGCAACCTTTATCCGTACTCGAAGAGTGCCTGTAACTGTGTTCTGCGCGGACTTGGAGACGACCGGCGGCACTTGCTGCAAAACGCTGCCCGAGTTTGCTGGAATGTTTGCCCTCGCCGCGGGAACGGCGGTGGCCGTGCTGGGAGCTGGGGATGGCAGGGCCACGACAGCCGCTGCCTTCTGATTTTCGCTGCGACTTCCCTTCTCCGAAACTTTGTTGTTACCGGCAGGCGGTACCGCCGCCCGAACCGACGCCGTATCCTGAGCAGGCGCAGCACTGCCCGAGGCGGGCGCAACCGGAACGTTCTGCGAAACTGTACTCGATCGCGGAGCATCTGGATGCGGGTTGAGAAACTTAGGCCCGATCAGCAATGCGGCCCCGATTACCAACACGGCCACGACGGGAAGAATAATACGCCACCTGGCGGAGGAAGCCGGTATCCGAACCGTCGAAGCCGGCGCTGATTGCGGCGCAGAAGCTTGCAGGCGGGTGGCGATATCGGCGACGTTGCAACGACGCTGCGGATCCCGCCGCAGACAGCAATGAGCAATCCCCATGAATGGCGCAGGCACGGTCTCCGGCAGTGGCTCGGTCAGGCCTTCCATCGCCGGAAGACGCTGAGTCAACGCCTCCATCAACGTCATGCCCAGCGACCACGAATCTGAAGCCGGCAAAATATTTCCGCTCGCCAGCTCAGGAGCGTCATAAGGACTCGGCCTACTTACCATGCCTGGGACTTCCCCACTTCGCAACACGCTGTCGCTCGAGAGCTTGAGTTGGTCCTGCGCGGCCATCACATTCGATGGCCTCAGCCGGCCGTGCACCAAACCCTTGCCATGAATAAAAGTGAGAGCGTCGAGCGTAGGCTCCAGCAGGTCACGGACTTCTTCGGTGGCCAGCGAGCGATGGGGCAATATCTGGGCCAGATTGTCCTCTGCGTATTCCATTACTACATAAAGAAGGACAACCTTATCCAACTGACAGCTTCCCGACTCAAAAAGCCGAAGCAAATGTGGATGAGACAGCTTTGCCGTCGCTTCCCAGCGGGCAAGTTGCGCCGCTGTGGTCGCCGGATCCGCGGGAATCAGTTTGATGACGGCTCTTTGCGGTTCCCGGCCACGGCGTTCGGTAAGAAACACCGCGCTGTGGTCGGAACCACCCAGATGTTGACGGAGCGGGAAGGTGCCATTCACTATCTGGCCCTCCCACTGTTTCCAGTCCCGGAGCATCACGGTCCCGGTCGGTCCACTGGTCTGCATCACCGGATATTGTAAGCGAGAGCGTGCCTCTGTGATTGCGCTTTTAGACAAAGTTCTGTGATTTTGTAGAGGACGAAGGAAAATTATCGACATCGGGGAACCGCAGCCGCCGCGCTGCGGTTCGGCCGATGGGAAATGTCCGAAGGCGACTTTACGCTGACTCGGTTCGCCAACGCTGGTCTTGCTGCTGCATGATTTCGTAGCACTCGCAGCACGCGCTTTCCAGCCGGTCGCGGTCAACAATATTCACTCGCCCGCGCGAATAGGTTATCAGCCCGGCCTTTTGCAGCAGACCGGCTGCAACCGTGACGCTGGCGCGGCGTGTTCCCAGCATGTGGGCCAGGAATTCCTGTGTAAGGGGCACGTAGGTTGACCCTATCCGGTCCTGACACATAAGCAACCAACGCGCCAGCCGTTCTTCGACCTCGTGGAGGCGGTTGCAGGCCGCGACCTGGGTTCCTTGCATGGCCAACATCTGTACGTATCGTTGCAGACGATTCACCAGAGTGGGACATTGGCGAAATGATGCAATCCCGCTTGCGGCGATGCGGAACCCATTGCCCGCAATCTGAACCACCGCCTGAGTCGGACCGCTGCTGAAGCCAACGATGAGCGGCAAGCCGACAAATCCGTCCTTGCCGGTCAAACCCACTTCCACGCTTTTGCCCTCGGCCAGTACCGTGAGAATGGAAACCAATCCTTTGTTCGGAAAATAGCCGAACTTGATCGCTTCTCCCGGTTCGTGCAATACGTCATGGGTTCTTAGATCGACAAATGTTAACTGAGGAAAAATCAGGTCGCGCTCTTTCTGTGGAAGACTCAACAGAATTTCATTTTCAACAACTTGTGCATCAATCGCCGGCGGAGATTGACCATCGAGCTTCAAACGCGGACGGGTGGGTTTGTCAGCCATGGCGGCTCCTTGCGAACAGAGTTACTGTCTGATTTCGCAGGGAACCGTCACCGTGAGGCGCGGCGGGAAGATGCGTTAAGAGACCGTGCTCAGACTACTCGCTTGTTCACATGTTTACTAGGCAATTAGCTATCTGTCTGGCTGGCGATGTTGGTTAAACGCAATCGTTTGAACGCGTCACCCAAATTTCCAGCGTGTTTCATTTGGCCTTTGCTTCGGGGAAAGCTGTCCACGCCGAGTTATTTTTCGACGACTGAATAACCGTCGAGATGAATCGCATGCCCGCGACTCCGTCATCAACTGTCGGGACCAGCAGAGCTGCCGGGTCTGGCGAACGCTTTTCCAGACGGGCACTGATCTGTTCGGCGATGTCGACATAAAGTTGCGCGAAGGCCTCAAGGTACCCTTCGGTATGACCGCCGGGGACGCGACTGGCGTGCGCCGCCACCGGGCTCGAGCCCGCCGCTCCGCGATAGATTGGAGTTGGAGTTTTTCCCAGCTGCACGTACCACAGGATGTCCGGATCTTCCTGCCGCCATTCGAAGCCGGCCTTTTCCCCATAGACCCGCAGGCGCAAATTGTTACGATTTCCAGTCGCGACCTGGCTCGCCCAAAGCAAACCACGCGCGCCTTCAGCGAAGCGGAGCATAATCTGGACGTTGTCATCCAGGCGCCGGCCGGGGACGAATGTTGTAAGTTCCGCGGCCAGCTCGCGGCACTTCAATCCGGTGACGAAGCTGGCCAGATTGAAAGCGTGAGTTCCAATATCACCCAGCGATCCCGCGGGCCCGCTCTGCGCCGGATCGGTTCGCCAGGCAGCCTGCTTTTGCCCCGTTTTCTCCAGCGGCGTGGCCAGCCAGTCCTGAGCGTATTCAACCTGCACCACCCGGATCGGCCCCAGTTCGCCATCCGCCACCATTTGCCGGGCTTGCCGCACCAGGGGATGGCCGGTGTAGTTATGCGTCACGGCGAACAGCAGGCCGGTACGGCGAACAATCCGCGCCAGATCTTCGGCATCTTCAACGGTGGTGGTCAGCGGTTTGTCGCAGATCACGTGAATGCCGGCTTCGAGAAACGCTTTTGCCGGAGCATAGTGCAAATGATTCGGAGTCACGATGGCGACAGCGTCAATGCGATCGGGTCTCGCCGCCTCAGCCGCGGCCATCTCCGTAAAACTGCCGTAGGCCCGGTCAGCGGGAATATGCAAGTCCAGGGCAGCCGCGCGGCTGCGCGCGGGATCGGAAGACAAAGCCGCCGCAACCAGCTCAAAGCGATCATCCAGCCGGGCAGCCATGCGGTGAACCGCTCCGATAAATCCGCCGGGGCCGCCTCCTACCATGCCCAGTCGCAAACGGCGACCCTGTTTCTCTTCTTTCTTGATTTCGAGACTCACAAGTGATCCTTTCCAGTTGTCACCTTTTTAATTGTCCGCAAGTTCGACGCCGGCCTCCTGCAGCGCCCTTCACTCCAACCCCAGCATTCGACGATTGGCTGCCTGATCAACTCCAGAACTGGCAAAGTCATCGAAGGAGTGCGTGGCTGCCTGGATAATATGGCGGGCAATGAACGGCGCGCCTTCTGTTGCACCCTGGGCGCTACTCTTTATACAGCATTCCCATTCCATCACCGCCCAGCCGGCGTAGCCATACTGCGTGAGCTTGGAAAAAATTCCGGCGAAATCGACCTGGCCGTCACCCAGAGAGCGAAATCGTCCTGCCCTTTCAATCCAGGGTTGGTAGCCTCCGTACACCCCCTGTTTTCCGGAAGAATTAAATTCCGCGTCTTTCACGTGGAACATCTTGATGTGAGAGTGATAGAGGTCGATGAATTGCAAATAGTCGAGTTGCTGCAATACGAAATGACTCGGATCGAACAGCATGTTGCATCGCGGATGATTTTTTACCTGCTCGAGAAACATCTCAAAAGTAATCCCGTCGTGCAGGTCTTCACCCGGATGAATTTCGAAACATAAATCCACTCCTACTTCTTCGAACGCATTGAGAATGGGCAGCCATCTCGTACCCAGTTCCTTGAAAGCAGTTTCAACCAGCCCCTGGGGACGCTGCGGCCAGGGATAAATGTAAGGCCACGCCAGGGCTCCGGAAAACGTCGCATGCGCCTTGAGCCCGAGATTCGACGAAGCCACGGCGGCAAACAGAAGTTGTTCGACCGCCCATTCCTGGCGTGCTTTTCTGTTTCCCCGAAAACCTTCCGGGGCAAATCCATCGAACACCAGATCGTAGGCAGGATGAACTGCCACCAGCTGGCCTTGCAGGTGAGTGGAGAGTTCGGTCAGATGCACCCCGTAGGTAGCCAGCGTGCCCAGCAGATCATCACAATAAGTTTTGCTTTCTGCCGCAAGCTTCAGATCGAACAAGCGCGCGTCCCAGGTGGGAATTTGCACGCCCTTGTAGCCCAGGGTGCTCGCCCAATGCGCGATATTTTGCAGATTGTTAAAAGGTGCTGCATCTCCCGCAAATTGCGCCAGAAAGATTGCCGGGCCTTGCATGGTTTTCATCATTGTCTGCCGTCTCGGTCCCTTGGTTTGTCCTTTAAATAAAATCTTCGCCAGCTAATTTACACCAGACCGCGTGAGCGCCGCGAAGGCGGCCGGGCCACATTGGTACTTCCCTCTTTTCGTAACAACCTCTCTGCCCCTTCAGTCTTGTGCGAATCTGCCAGCTGGGCGAAACTGTCCTCTCCTGTCTGAGCGCTCGCGATCTGAAGGGAGTTTTCATGCGCGGTATCCTGCACCTTTTCGTTTGCCTGTTGGTATTTTTTTCCGCCTCGCGGGCGCAAACCTCTCCGGAACCGGCTCTGCCGGCTCCTTCGGCACAGGAGAACAGGCCGGCTTCAAAGCCCAGGCTGAAGATTGGCGTTGCTCTCGAAGGCGGTGGCGCCCTTGGACTTGCGCACATCGGCGTGCTGCAGTGGTTTGAGGACCATCACATTCCCATCGACTACCTTGCCGGGACCAGCATGGGCGGTCTGGTCGGAGGTCTTTATGCCACGGGAAAAAGTCCGGAGCAGCTTCGGGCATTAGTGCAGGAGCAGGATTGGGACATCATTCTCGGCGGCGCAATTTCTTATGAAGCTCTCTCTTTCCGCAGAAAAGAAGATCAGGTCGCTTATCCGAATTCGATTGTGCTGGGTCTGCGTCATGGCCTGGCCCTGCCCGGAGGATTGAATGCCGGACAACAGATCAGCCTGCTTATCGACCGGGAGACCCTGAACTATTCGAACGTCGAATCTTTTGACGATTTGCCCATTCCGTTTCGCTGCGTGGCTACCGATCTGGTTACGGGAAAACAAGCCGTATTCAAGGAAGGGCCGCTCTCTCAAGCACTGCGCGCAACCATGGCCATACCGGGACTCTTTACTCCGATCCGCGAAGGCGAACACATTTACGTCGATGGCGGCCTCGTAGGAAATCTGCCCACCGACGTGGTACGGGATATGGGAGCGGACATCGTAATCGGAGTTCATCTCGAGACCTCGCCCGCTGAAGCAGAAAAAATTCATTCCCTTTTCGCCATTCTCGGCCGCTCCATCGACGTAGTGGTTGCAGGCAATGAAATTCGCGGACTGGCCGGAGCCGACCTGGTGGTAAGCATCGGCCTGCAGCAATTTGGGTCGCTCGACTACACCAAGGCGAAAGAGATTATCGCCAAAGGAAGCGAAGCAGCTGGCCAGAAATCACGCTTGCTTGAAACTTACTCGCTCGATGGCGCAGCCTGGGCTCAGTACATGGAGCGCCGCAAGTTACACCAGAAAGAAACAATTGGAGTGCCGCAATTTGTAAAAGTTGAAGGGGCGAACCCGCAAGCCGAGGAAAGTATCGAGAAATTCCTGCAGCCGCTGGCGGGAAAACCGGTAGAACCGGACAAACTTGAGGATCTGCTTACCCGGCTCACGGGAATCGGCCGGTACGACAGCGCTGGATATCGCGTCATAAACCGGAATGGGCAAGACGGCTTGCTCGTAACCATGCACGAAAAGCTTTACGCGCCTCCTACGCTGCAGCTCGGATTCGAGGTGGACGGATCGGAACCTAACGACGTCGACTTCACCCTGGCCTCGCGCCTGACCTTGCTGGATGTAGCCGGATACCGGTCGGAATGGCGCACCGATTTTATTTTCGGCAACACCTATGGAATCGGCAGCGAACTCTACCGGCCTTTTTCGCCGGGCAGCAAATGGTTCTTTGCACCGCACGCCGATGCCCGCAGTTCCGCGCTGAAAATTTATCGCAAAAGCGACCCGCTGGCCGAATACAGGTTCAGCCGATCGTCCATTGGTATGGATGTCGGATATGGATTCAGCCGCTTCAATGAAATTCGCTTTGGATACGAAATCGGCGCGGTGGACGCGCGTCTGAGGTTGGGTACGAAGGAATTTTCTTCTTTCGATGGCCGCACCGGAGCCTTCCGGGTGCGCTGGCTGCTCGACCACACTGACGATCCCGTGGTGCCGCGGCGGGGCGTAAACGGGGAATCAAACTTTCACTGGTTCGATACCAGCCCGGGACAGACTAACCGCTATCCCGTCTGGGACTTGCGCGTCGGCTATTTTCAGCCCATTACCAAACCCGCTTCGCTGTTCGTGATCAGCGAAGGCGGAACCACCTTCGGCGCCACCAGCAACGGGTATCCGCAATTTTTTCTCGGGGGCTCGAACCACCTCAGTGCGTATGGGACGAATGAACTCTTCGGCGACCAGTTCTATTACTTTCGTGCCGGATATTTGCACGATCTTTTGACTCTCCCGCCGCTGGCCGGCAAAAAGGTCTATGCCATCGCAGCTTACGAATTCGGAAAGATGTACGGCTTCCCTGCCTCCAGCAGCTTTCCCAACGATTTTGCCGCCGGCATCCTGGCTGAAACTGCCGTGGGTCCGCTGGTGCTTGGAGGAAGTGTTGGCGATAGCGGCCATCGCAAGTGGTTTTTTCAGCTGGGACGGGTGTTTTGATTCGCGGAACACCGTGCGTTCCGAACATGGAAAACCAGCATCAAAGGGACGTCTGTATGGCGTGGTAATGGTCACTTTCGAAAAGCATGAACAACAGGGATACGAAGGGTCACGAAGGAACGCCTGGAATCACCGCCTTGGTGATGCTCGTGTCCCTGGTAAAGGTTTCGCGGGCAATCGTGGGAAAGCTGCTATCGCTTTAGATACTTGAGCTCTCCAAATGGCCAGAATAAAATGCCGCGAAAGTTCGCAATTTTTGGAAAGGGAGAATTGATTTATGAACCGTTTCTTAATGATCGCTCCAATCTTGATCTTACTCGGGGCGTTTTCCGCGCCGGCGCAGACGCGGGTAAACGATAAAGACGTTGAAACCATGATGAGCAATCTCAAGTCCGACGCCGGGCGCTTCCGCTCCGCATTTGATGATTCCGTCGGGAAAAGCACTATTCGTCACACCAGCAGGGAAAAAGACGCAAAGAAACTGGTGGAGCATTTCGAAGACCAGACCAAGGCGATGCTGGATCACTTCAAAGATCACAAGAAAGCAGACGACGAACTGGCTCTGGTGATCAGTACCTCAAATGACATTGATCGATTGCTTCGCGACGTCGCTTTCGACGATCGCACCAACTCGGCATGGAGTAAGGTTAGAGTCGAGTTGGGCCAGTTGGCCGAAGCTTACGGCATTCAACCTCCCAACACTTCGCAACTTCGTTAAGACTTGCAAACCAGGAAAGGAAATGGTCTACAACAATGAGAATGACAAAGAACCGCAGCTTCTGGGCCCTCAGCCTGGTCCTCCTTCTGGCCTGCTGCACTTCGATGCAGGCGCAACGGGGACGCTGGACCTATCTCGGAGACTCGCACGTGGACGGAAACAACGACCACGACAGCATTCGAGTGGGCAGATCGGACGGTACATTTCGAGCCATTCAACTGCGCATCAGCGGCGGAGCGATTAATTTTGACCGCGTAATCGTGCGCTACGGAAATGGAAGCCAGGAAGAAATTCCCATCCGGGCCCGTATTCCTAGCGGTGGAAAGACACGCGCTATCGATCTTCCCGGCGACCGCCGCGTCATCCAGAGTGTGGATATTTGGTACGGCAAGGATCGATGGTCAAGGCGCCCGAAGGTTAGTCTGTACGGAATTCGTTAGAAAAGAATGTGTATTCTCTGGCTGCATCAAAGAGATGGCCTGAACCTGAAGACAGGACAAATTGTTCTTCAGCGTTCAGGCCATGATCTGTCTTCTAAAACCGCACGACCGCAACCTACTTCGCCAGATTCTTGGGAGACCTTTTGTTGAGCGTCGCCAGCAACAATTTTGCCGACGCCGGCGGAGGAACAACCTTGTTGAATACGATGTCCTTGGCGGCAATTTCTTTTCCGTAAAGTCTCTTGTTAGCGTCGTTATCGGGACGAAGCGTCGATCCGGCCAGCGAGATTCCCGCGAAAAGTCCGCGAGCGCGGGAATAGGACAGGATTTCAGCACGAAGCGTAACGTCGGTTTCGGCGGAAGCATTGCGTCCTACCGGACCCGCCGCGGCGGAAACGTCACCACCCAGTTTCACCTTGCTTTCCAGAATACTGGCCGCGGATCTCGGACTCATGAGCAGCAAAACGAAATCCGTCGCCTGCCCACCCAGTTGCAATCCAAAACTGCCGCCTTCGAGCGCCATCATGGTCGGGGCGCTCCAGGAGCCGTGAAAATCCTTACCGCTGCGGCAGGTCATGACGCCGCGGCCATAACTGCCCCCGATTCCAATGGCGAATTTAAGGACTGAAGGCAAAACCACAACGCAATCGGCCTTATCGATCACGTCTTGCGGAACATCATCCGGGATATTCATGATTTCTTTGATCACGTTTCCCGCATTCGCTACCCGATCGCGTTCCTTTTTTTGAGCAGCGGCAGGCAGTGCAAGCAAGGCCAGGAAACCCAGGCCCAAAATAACTTTTTTCATCGTTCGCCACCTTAGCCAGAATTTTTCAGATGTCCCCAAGACTTGTGTGCGCGCAATTGCACCACTGTCGAAAAAGACCGCGCCATCATAACAAACTTTGTTACATCCCCTTGAAACTACCGGGCGCCTGAAAGGATTGAAGAGGCTCAGAGTGATTCGGAAGCTAAACTAAAAAATGGTGAGCGCGGATGGACTCGAACCATCGACCCATGCCTTAAAAGGGCATTGCTCTGCCAGCTGAGCTACGCGCCCATCTATTTCGATTGCCTGCACTTAGGAACGATTGAGCAGCGAAATCGTTAATCCTTGATTGCATCATCAAACTAACACATTTTCAGACGACCATAAACTGCGGCAGGATCCAGTCTCTGGGCTTTCCTTTTTGGACCTTCGTGTCCTTCCGGGTTCATGTTTTTCCGGAATGGCCCATCGGCAGCAGTGCGCAAGCATTCGCGAAAACGGTTGCCTGTCTATTTCATCATTCAGCAGCACGATCCATACATCTTCCCGGGCCAACCATGTCATCTGATACTCGCCGTATCTGCGATTGCGAACGATGCCGTGGAACGTCTTCATCGTCGATGACAACCCTGTCGTGAGAGACATTGTCCGGGGCGTGTTTGAAGAGCTACCAGAATTTCGCGTTTGTGGCGAAGCGGAGAACGGGAAGCAGGCGATCGATCGGCTTCAATGGCTGAAGCCTGGGCCCGATGTAATTGTTCTCGACCTGTCCATGCCTGACATGAACGGCCTTGATACGGGGCGTGCATTAAAGCGCCTGGCGCCTGACATCCCCGTAATCCTTTTCACTGCGTACATTGACGTCCCCGAAGAGGATCTGAAGTCTTCTGGAATTGCGGCGCAGGTCTCGAAAGGTGAACCCGTGGAGGTTCTGGTGGGGGTGGCACGTGGTCTGCTCGGCGAAAACGCCGCTGCCTGATTTGCCACGAATAAAACTACCGCTCTGAATTTAGTTCGCCGAATCGATTCGCAGCCGCTCTTTCACGGGCATTGCGTTTCTCGACTTCGGCGTAAAGGTAAGCCAGCTTCGCCGGATCGGTGATGACCCGTGCGTGACGCAGAATTTCTGCGCTGCGAAGCTCTCGCTTTCGCTGGGACGAGGTTACATGGATGCGGCAAATCCGTTTCATAGTCCCCCCTCGTAATGCGGTGGGTTGCCAACAGGAATCGATTCGATCATCTCGTTGGAATGAGATTTGGCATTCGAACGGAGCGCAGACCTGCTTTCGATTCTTTTCAGAGTTTTCAGATTCGTCATGGCATCGGCGATGGCTCGACGTTCGTCCCCGAAACTTCCGTCGCTGTGGTCCAGCTCTTCCATGCGCAGCAGGATAGTTGCGATGGCAACATCGATTCGAGATTCCAAGTGGCTCGCATCGAGCTCCAGCATGGCGGTTTGATATAAATCTCGCCACTCCACTGATTGGTTCGATTTGTCTGACATGCGATTCACGCTTTCTTGTACTGCCCTGACCATACGCTCCCTGTTAAAAAAAGGTGACAATATTGGGTTCGATTATCGACGCCATATTAAACGTAACTTGAAGAACAACTGATACTTAGAAGCGAGACTCTGCAATGCCACACGAGCCGCAATACCGATGACAGTTACGAAAATAACATAAATATCCTTAAACTATCGTTAAATTATAGTTGACATATTTTCGCGCATGCGCTATCGTAACCACAGTTGGGAGGTCTTCCGTGGCCAAAGAGAACAAACAAAAACTTCCGGAGCCAGCTTTGAAATACCAACGAGTCGAAGTCGCCAGTCTCGATAAGGGCAGAAGGGGAAAACACCACGAACTGGTTCAGGGAATCCTGAGTGAACTTGAGATGCTCGCCCCGGGATCGGCGCTCGAGATCCCGCTATCGGAGGTAGGAGGCATTGGGCTACCCAACCTGCGTTCAGCGGTGCACCGGGCGTCCACATCGCAGGGGCTGTCGATCGAGACACTTGCGGATGAAAAACATTTCTACGTCTGGAAAACGACCAAAGAGTAAGTTAGCCAGAGATCGGACGTTTCGGGGATAGCACGGTCATCGCTCGGAGCTTCTCATGAAAACATATAAGTGGCATGAGCTCTATAACGCTGCTGTACTTGAGACTAACTGGACACAAATAGAATCCCGCATCCAGGCAGCAGAATCCGCGATCTCGGGCCGGCTGCAGGAATTCGCTCTCGACCATGGCGGCACGCCAGAAGAAAACCAGGCTATAGTCGATGCTTTGGACCGGCTGAAGAGCGCTTCGTTCAGATGTAACTTTCTGGCGACAGTCGAAGGGAAATAACTAGGTTTCCAGTCGCGATCGGACCGCTTCCAGCAATCGAATTGGGTCGCCGGATTTTGGAATAGTTTCGTCGATTCCAACCGCCTCTGCGGCTTTCTGTAATTGTGGAGAGGCGTGCATGGTGAACAGCAGAACGTGAGCTTTGGGCGAGAACTTCCTGATTTCGCGGGCAGCATCCAGTCCGGTCATGATCGGCATCGACAAATCCAGAATAATCACGTCCGGGGAAAGACTGCGAGCCATCTCAACGGCCATCTTCCCGTTTTCAGCTTCGCCACAAATTTCCCAATCTGTCTGGGTGGTAATCAGGGAGCGCAGCGACCGTCGAATGGTCGGACTGTCGTCTGCCAGCAGAATCTTCGCCATTCAAAAGATCTCATGATTGCTTTCCACACTTTATTAGCGTTAGCGTTAACTTGACCATACCGCTGATACTGTACGCCAGCGCACTATCGCCAAGCAACTGCTGGATGAAAAGAGAGTATTCTGGCTAAAGGTCTCGCGCACTCGCGCCGCCGACACAGGTGACGGTTCCTTGCGAATCAGGCATTTTCGCCCAAAGGAGTTGTCATGAAATACCAGTCGCCGACCGCTCTCCCCGTTTCCCCATCCGACGATGTTGGCGCCGCCGTTGAAATTTTTTTGCGCCAATTGTCTCAGCACTCCCCGGACCAGCAGACTTGTACGGAATGTGGCGCGGTCATGCGGCCGGCGGACTTCACCTGCAATCTATTCGGGACCGAAAAATCCTGGAACTTATCCCTTGCAGTTTGCGATTGGTGCAATGACATGTCCCGGGTGGCGTAGCCCCACGTGTGCCGCTGGTTTCATTCCGGACGGGTTAAGGTTTGGCGGTGCGTAAGACGTAATCCATCGGAATGCGATAAATATTTCCCAGGCCATTGAAGATGCCGCGGCTCTTCAGGCTGAATTCTTCCGCGGTAAAGGGCTTATCGCGCTTCTCGGTTTGCATGCCCCGTTCACTGGAAAAGATAAACCACTTCCCGTCAGGACTGATTCGCGGGCTGTACTCGCGCGCCGCAGAATTGACGATCGGCCCGAGATTTTTGGGTTGCGTCCAGACGCCGTTCTGACGGTAGCTAATGAACAGATCGGAATTCCCCAGGCCGGGCTGGCGGCCAAAACTTCCAATCAACAAGTAGTGTTCATCCGGATCGATGAGCGCTTCGAGGCTGAAAATTCCCTCCCCGTTGATGGTTGGGCCCAAATCTTCCGCCTCCTGATATTTTCCGTCTGCCAAGCGTGAACGGTAGATATCAAACCGTCCGCTATTTCTGTCAGAAGTAAAGTACAGGTTTCCATTCTTCGCCATGGACGCGAAGACCTGGCTGCCCTGGCTATTCACGGGACCGTCAAGCGCACGTGGCTGGCTCCATCCGTTGCCGGTTCGAGTTGAGGACCAGATGTAAAAGCTGTCACTATCTTTTCCGTTGCGCGGTCGGTCGGAAGCGAACAACAGTGTATTTCCGTCAGGAGAGAGCACTGGATCACTGTCCCGGTAAAGGCCGGAAAAGGGCAAGACTTCAGGCTTCTGCCACTTCCCATCAACCAGATGAGATTCGCAGATAACGTACAGATAGTGTGGTGGAACCGTGACATCAAAGTAGATGGTCTTGCCATCGTTCGATAACGCTCCCCCGAACTCATCATCGGGAGTTGAGATTACCCCTTCCCCTATCATCTCCGGTTGAGGAGCGTCAGCTGGGGTTGGCAACTGCGCTGCAACCCGCAGCAATGTCAAAGCAGAAAGCAAGATGCATACCGCTCCGGCCAGGCATTTAACGAGAGGTGTCATTGCGGCAACTCCAGAGCTTTTCGCTCGATGAAAAAGATATTGCCATGGCCGTTGAAGATGGAATGGACGTGGTTCTCGAAATCGTCGTAGCTCAGCCGCTGTGCCGTAGGCACGGTGAAGGGACTGCGTTCGCTGCTGAAAAAAAGGTATTGCCCGTCGGGTGTCAGAAAAGGAAACTCTTCCTCAGCCACTGAGTTGATGCCATGTTCCAGATGACGCGCCGGGCTCCATTTTCCGCTCCGATTGACGCTGATGTAGAGGTCGGCGCGTGGGTAAGGCTTGCCTCCAGTGTTCAAATCCTGCGGCCGGTGCGGATAAGGGGGTGCGCCGAATCCAGAAGAACTGAAAATCAGAATTTTGCCGTCGGGCGAAATAAAGGGCTGATAGTCGTTGACGTCAGAATTGATCTCGGGACCCAGCTTCTCGGGTTCGGTGTATTTGCCGTCCATCAGGTGTGAGACGTAGAGATGGAGGATTTGGGATCCGCCACGGTCAGAGCTGAAATACAGGTTGCCGGCCGCATCCACGGCGGGATCGGCGTTCCAGGAAGAGCCGGCCGCATTCACCGGCGGCGGAAGCGGCTGCGGCTCGCCCCAACCGCTCGCATTGCGGTCCGCCTCCCAGATGCGAATGCCGCCACGGGTCCCGTCCGGTAAAGGGCGGCTCGAAGCAAATAGCATCCGTTTGCCGTCAGGATCGAACTTGGGCGGATAGTCCAGATATCGACCGGAAAATGGCAGCGCTTCGGGAGCGCTCCAGCGGCCGTCGCGAAAATGAGAAACGCACATCAGCCCAAGGCGCGGAAAAGTCGTATAAGGAACCAACCGGGTGAAGTAGAAATCATTGCCATCCGGACTGAAAGCACCGCCGATCTCGTCATCCACGGTCGAGATGATGCCTTCCTGGAAAATGCGCGGCTCTGTAACACTCTCTTTTATCCGGTAGGACGGAGCCTTAGCTTCGTCGGATTGACCTCGGGATTGTGCGCAGGCCGGATGAACTGAACTTCCTATGCAAATCGCGACAACAACGGCAAGAATCGAAGGACGGTAGGCCCATCCCGGCGCCATCGGCATTCTGAGAATCTCCTGACAAGAGCAGATCGTGAGCAGATCGCAGCTATAGACGGACGAGCTGAATTTTTGTCACTAGGACGAGGGGAAGCGACATGAGGCGTAATCAGGCCGCTGCAATGGAGGGACGGGCGTCTTCGCCCGTCCGGGAATGGCTGGTGAGCGACGGGCGTGACGCCCGTCCTCCATAAACTGGATTGCACCGCTAACCGCTTTGAGGCCAACTTGCAAAGTGACAATGCACTCAATAAAGTTAGGATCGAATCGCAGCCCGGCCCGCCCAGGAAGGTATCGCTCTTTGTCTTCTTCACGCCGATCATTTCTCCAACGCATCGGCAAATCCGCCGCGGTGCTTTCGCTGGACAAAATTCTCGACCTGTCGCGTCCTCTGAGGCCTTTGGCATTTTCACAGGTGGCGCCTGACCAGCCAAAATTAGGCGCGGATCTGGGATTGAGTTTTATCAATGTCGCCCGCGAGTCCGGGCTCAACGCAAAAACCATCTACGGTGGCGAGCATAAAAATAAATATCTCCTGGAGACGACGGGATGCGGAGTCGCTTTCTACGACTACGACAACGATGGATGGCTGGATATTTTTCTGGTAAACGGATGGAGGCTGGAAGGTTTTCCCTCCGGCCAGGAACCTGCATCCCATTTGTTCAAAAATAATCGTGACGGCACTTTCACCGACGTCACTGCCAAAGCCGGCGTCGCCCATTCCGGTTGGGGACAGGGCGTTTGCATCGGCGACTACGACAATGACGGTTTTGAGGATCTGTTCATCACATATTTCGGCAAAAATGTTCTGTATCACAACAACGGAGATGGGACGTTTTCCGACGTAAGCGAAAAGGCCGGAGTGGCCGGAAACGGCAAACGCTGGAATACCGGCTGCGCATTCGTAGACTACGACCGCGATGGCAAACTCGATCTCTTCGTCGCTAATTACATTGATCTCGATCTAGCCACTGCCCCGGTGCCGGAATCAGGGCCTTGCCTGTACAAGAGCGTCATGGTGGCTTGCGGACCACCGGGTCTCAAGGGCGGGAAGAATATTCTTTATCACAACAACGGAGACGGAACCTTCAGCGATGTCTCCGAGGCGGCGGGCATCCTGCAGGCCAACGGCACCTTCGGGCTCGGAGTGCTCACCGCTGATTTCGACAATGACGGATGGCCCGACATTTACGTGGCCAACGATTCCACCGCCAGCGCCCTTTACCAGAACAAGAAAAACGGAAAGTTCGTGGACATCGCAATGGAAGCAGGATGCGCCCTCAGTCCGGATGGAAAGCCACAGGCCGGCATGGGGATTTCCGCTGCTGACTATGACATGGACGGCAATCTCGACATCGTGAAAACGAACTTCGCCGGTGATACACCGTCGCTTTATCACAACCTGGGCGATAGCAATTTCGAGGACACCACCTTCGCCGCAGGTCTGGGCGCTCATACCCAGTATCTGGGATGGGGTTGCGGGTTCTTTGACATGGATAACGACGGCTGGCCCGACATTCTGATCTGCAACGGCCATGTCTATCCGGAAGTGGAGCAATTGAAAACCGAGGCGGGCTATCCGCAGCGCAAGCTGCTCTATCGCAATTTGCGCAATGGCAGATTTGAGGATGTCTCCATGCGAGCCGGGCCCGGGATTTCGGTGCCGGTAGCATCGCGAGGGTGCGCCTTCGGCGACTTCGATAACGATGGCGACATCGATCTGGTGATCAACCCGGTGAACGATTTTCCGCAGCTTCTACGCTGCGATCTCAACCCTGGAAACAACTGGATCAAAGTGCGCACGATCGGCAGCAAATCAAACCGCAGCGGGATTGGCACGCGACTGCGATGCGTAAGCCAAGCCGCTGGAGATGCGAAACCGCACTCCCAGATCGATGAGGTCCGCAGCGGCGGCAGCTACTTTTCGCAGAACGACCTGCGTATCCATTTTGGTCTGGGCAGGGCGGAAAAAGTGCAACTGCTCGAGATTCGCTGGCCTAGCGGAATGGTCGACACGCTGAAAGACGTCAAGCCCAACCAACTGATCTTCGTAAAAGAAGGTGGAGGGATTGTGCGGACCATGCAGTTCCCTGCCAGCGCTTCACCAAAAACGAAATAGTTTTGTCATCCCGAGCGGAGTTAGCCGATTCGCTGTGCGAATCGGCTGGCGGAGTCGAAGGATCCCTAGCTCCGCATCGACAGTGTCAAAGCGTTGAGTATCGTTCAGCTTGGAGCGTACGAAACCTGGTATGTGGAAGAGTAGGGGTCCTTCGACTGCGTAAGTTTTGTCATCCTGAGCGGAGTTAGCCGATTCGCTGTGCGAATCGGCTGGCGGAGTCGAAGGATCCCTCGCTCCGCATCGACAGTGTCAAAGCAGTGAGGATCGTCCAGATTAGCGCGTACGAAAATCTGGTATGTGGAAGGGTAGGGGTCCTTCGACTGCAAGATTGCCTCGCTTCGCGAAGCAATCTCTCCGCTCAGGATGACAATTGGTATGCACTGTGCCGGGCTGCAGCACAATCTTCTGCTCGGGCGCAGCGCATAAAAACTTTTGACAATCGGCTTGCAACCGAACGATCGGTTCAGGGGCGCTGATCTTTGGCCAGGGCAGCCAGTTCGCGCACGATTTCCTGCAGGCGTGAGCGGCGCTCCTGGTTGGCTCGGGACGCCACCGGCGCCGGATCTTCCTGGGCGGCGTAACGTTCGTTCATGTCGCGCAGGTTGGCGATTTCACTCCGAAGGGCAACAACATTTTTTAATACATCGGCGGTATACATAGTTACAGGATACGCTAGTTCTCCTTCGCTAACGAATGAACCTGACCGTCGCCCGCATCGCCCTCATCGGGCAACCGCGGCTGCGCCTCAGGCCTTCTCCAGATCAGAAGTATCAAAACGTTTCGGGTGATCTTGTATGCTGTGCGCATGCTACGCAAACGCACTCGCCCGTTCGGCTTGATCGTTTTGTTCGCCACGTTGTTGCTTGCGGGCAAAGACCGCCCTGCCCTTGATTCATGGAGCCGGCTGTCGAACGATCCCATCATTTCGCCGAAAGGCGACGGCTGGGAATCGGCGGGAACGTTTAACCCGGCAGTAATTGTCCACGAAGGAAAGGTCGTAATGCTGTATCGGGCGCAAGACCGAAATGGCACCTCGCGACTCGGATATGCGGAAAGTAACGACGGCATTCACTTCGAACGTTTCCCCGAGCCGGTCTTCTCTCCCGAAGCTGACTACGAAAAAGATGGCGGTGTCGAGGATCCCAGGCTGGTAAAGTTCGGCGACACCTATTACCTCACCTACACCGGCTACAACAAGAAAGACGCGCAACTGTGCCTGGCCACCTCGAAAGATCTGCGGCACTGGGAACGCCAGGGTGTGATCATGCCTGCGTACAAAGGCGGGTGGAATGTCGGGTGGACGAAGTCCGGGGCCATTGTGCCGGAAAAAATCAAGGGCAAGTACTGGATGTATTTTCTGGGAACGGGCCCTGAAAAAACCGATCAGACCGGACTGGCTTACTCCACCGACCTCAAGCATTGGACCGAGGCTACGGAGGCGCCGGTTCTTCCTACCCGCCCAGGCAAGTTCGATTCCCGCGTCGTCGAGCCTGGCCCTTCGCCGATCATCACCAGCGAGGGCATAGCCCTGATTTATAACGCAGCCGATGACAAGCTCGTCTATCGCACGGCAGTGGCGGTGTTTGACCCTAAAGATCCGCGCAAACTGATTCGCAGATCGGATCGGCCATTGTTCGGTCCCGAGATGCAGTGGGAGCACGTGGGCCAGGTTCCAAATGTAGTTTTCGTGGAGGGAATGACCAGGCGGGAGAAAAAATATTTGTTTTATTACGGCGCCGCGGACAAGTACGTGGGCGTGGCCGAAGTCCTAAATCGTTGAAGATTCCTTACACTGCCTTGCGCTGTTGCGCCGCCTCTTGTTTGGAAATGTAAGTCAAAAGGATGTCGCGGGAAGAGACCAATCCCTTCACGTGTTTACCATCGACGATAGGCAAATGCCGGAAGCCGAACTCGCGCATGAGGTACAGACAGTTCTCCACGGTCTCGTCCACACTGACCGCCTTGGGATTGGCAGTCATGACTTCAGAAATCTTGGTGCTGCCAGGCAAACGTCCGGCCGCCACTACCCGGTTCATGATGTCGCGCTCGGAAAAGATACCGACCAGTTCGCCGTTGCGGAGCACAGGCAAAGCGCCGATGCGGTTTTCCATCATGAAACGCGCGCCCTCGAGCACCGATTTATCGGCGTCGATCGAATAGACCCGGCGATCCTTGACCAGATCGTAAACCGATGACATTGAACCGCTCCTTTCTCGACCCGCCCGGAATCCCCTGATGCAGCAATAAAGTGCAACACTCTAACACGTAATCTGATCCCGTTTCCAGGTCGGCGGCATTTTTGGGTGATGTGGTTGGAAGCGAGACATTTCAACCCTTGTCATTCCGAGCCAGCTTTACCGGCGAAAATGGCGCGCTTCCCAGTGTCAATCGTTGAGGATTTTCGAACCGCGCCACCGGACCTGGAAATCGCATTCGAACGATTTCAGACAAACAATGGAGGATCGGCGTCCGCGCCCATCGCTGCAAAAAACAGACGGGCGAGGACGCCCGTCCTCCACTTTTATGCGGTGGCAGTATCGGGACGCTAGAACGGTTGATACCAAAAAAATGGCAGCCTGATGAAGGCTGCCACTGGCCCAAAAATCAGCATTCAGAAACGGAATGCGGGGCCGAAGGTTACTTTCAGGTTGTTGTGGGTGCCGTTGTCAAAATAGATCTCATCGCCGACTTCAGCGCGCAAACCGAACGGTCCCCAGAAACCTTCTACGCCGCCACCCGGATACATGGCGAAACGGGTATCTCCGGTCTGAATTCCGCCCAGGGCGCCGACGAATCCCTGCGGCGCGTTCTGATCGGTTACGCTGAAATTAATCAAGCCCAGTTTGCCGGTCAGATAGGCGCGAAACGGTCCCGAACTGGTCTGGAATTTGGGTCCGAACAAGGCCGTGAGTGGGCGCAGATTCGTATTGACGAACTGCGTGGTTACGCCATCTGAAAAGGCGCTGGTGAAGTTCCGCTTGAAGTCATACGACATTTCGGCTTCCAGTTGTACGTTGGGGTGAACATTGAAAGCAGCTCGGCCACCGACGCCCACAAAATTGATATGCGGGTCCGTAGCGCTAAAATTCATATAGTCCGCAAAGACCCCTACTTCAACATGGTCAGAGTTCTGAGCCTTGACCAAAGAAGGCACAACCAGACCGCCACTTAATACCAGCATAAGAATAAGACGCTTCATTGCTTGAAATCCTCCCAGATTGACTTCGATTACTTACGCACCTCTGCCCGTGGGATAAAGTCCGGAGAACACGTCTGCAGGAGCGGTGCAGGTAGGTAAGTTAATGGTTAAGATGCCGGGAAGTAAGCTTGAGTTGGGTTTCGGAGGTTGACGTAAGAGATTGACAGGCCTACTTTTACAACAAATTACAAATCGCCCTATTGAGGCCCCCTATAATGCGTGAACTAGTTAATGAGTAGATAAACTTGTCGTGAGGTGTATTTGGGTTCGAATGACCGGGCGGCGCCAATAAGCCCTCCCACGATCACGGTAAGGATGATCCAAATCCAGGATATTTTGCCCGCGAGCCATGGGCTGCTAGGATTACCAAGGTCATCAGCGAACGAAAGGGCAGCCTGCGAGGGCGAGAATTCCAGGTCCGATCGGAAATAGACCATTGGTATCCCCTGCAACCAGTACAACGAAAAGACAGTTACGCCGCATCTGAATAAGTGCGGCCGGAAAAGGCGACTTGACGGACGCGAAAAAACTACAGGGCGACAAGCTTTCCGAGGCGGAAGCGATTGATCGCGCCAAACAGGGGGACGCAGAGGCTTTCCAGTTTCTGTATGGCCTCCATAAAAGGCGCGTTTACTCTCTTTGCCTTCGCATGACGGCCAACACCGCCGAAGCTGAGGATCTTACTCAGGAAGCTTTTCTGCAGTTGTTTCGCAAGATCTCGACTTTTCGCGGTGAGTCAGCCTTTTCGACTTGGTTACACAGGATGGCGGTCAATGTTGTCCTGATGCAACTACGCAAGAAGAGCCTTCCCGTGGTTCCGTTGGAGGATACGGTCGAAGGCGAGGATGAAGCTCCGAAGAAGGAGCTGGGCGAGCAGGATCCGGTGCTGTCGGGCTCAATCGACCGGCTACGACTGCAGCGTGCGGTCGAGGCTCTGCCCCCCGGGTACAGAAGAATTTTTGTACTGCATGACGTAGAAGGATACGAACACAACGAGATTGCTGCCATGGTGGGGTGTTCCATCGGCAACAGCAAATCTCAGTTACATAAAGCGCGCATGAAGTTGCGCGAATCTCTCAAAACGAGCAGAGCCGAAAAGGCCACCAAGCCGTGATGAGCGATAGAGGCATTTTTGGGGAGATGAAGTATGAACTGTGCACAGTTTCAAGAAGTTCTGCCGGAGCTGCTCGAAAGTAATAAAACAGCGGAGCAGGATTCGCATTTAAAAACCTGTCCCACGTGCTCAGATCTGGTTTCGGAACTGGATCTTATTGCCCGCGAGGCCCGTCATTTACGGGAAACAGCCGAGCCCAACCCGCGAGTATGGGCGTCCATCGAAATAGCATTACGGAATGAAGGCATCATACGCGAGGCTTCTTCAGGGCCCGTGCTGTTGCCTCCGGTTCCTCGCCGCTGGAATACGCTGGCCTGGCTGGCGCCTGCAGCCGCAGTGCTGCTGATTGGTTTTGGAATCTTCGGGCACCAAAGAATTGCAGGGCGGTCTCAAACCACAGCCGACGCGCGCCCCACGCCTGCTGTCACCCGGCTCAATCCGCAGCCTGGTAAAAGCAAAGCCGTGGTAAACAACAGCAGAGACAGAGACGAAGACCAGCAGTTGCTGGCCGCCGTGGCTTCGCGCTCCCCAGCCATGCAGGCTCAGTATGCCTCGAACCTGCAGAACGTGAACTCGTACATCGAGGACGCGGAACAGTCGGCCGAGTCCGATCCCAACGACGAGCAGGCGCAGCAAATTGTGATGGACGCTTACGAGCAACGGGCAGCGGTCTACGAAATGGCTCTGGATCGTTCGCTGCCGTAATGGACCTACACTTTGGCGATGCCAGAACTCACAGTCGCAGGCGGCTGGTGAGAGAGGAAATTATGGCGAGAGCGCAGCGCGCACAACTGGTTTCGATGGTAATTCTGGGAGTTGCCATTTGTGCTTCAGCCGAAAGCCGGAAGGAATTCCGTTTCACGGTTGGCCCGAAGGCTGTCATCTCGATAACCAATCAATATGGACCGATCTCGGTCAAGCCGGGTATAGGCAGCCAGGTCATCGTCTCCGCCATTCTTCATTCCGATCAAGTGGAGATCGATCACACCCAGAGTGGCGGGCGGGTCGATATTCTCACCCACTTTCTTTCGGAAGCGACCGCGGACAACGGCCGTGTGGAATACGAAGTATCGGTACCCGCCGATGCCAGCGTTTCCTTGCGATCCTCGACCGGGTTGCTGCATGCTGAAGGTCTGCACGGCGACGTCAGCCTCGAAGGCAGCCAGGCGAATGTGGAAGTCTCCGACATCAGCGATGCTCACGTGCATGTGAGAACCCTGAACGGTTCGGTGACGCTGAATCATATTCGCAACGGACACGTCGAAGTGACCTCGATCAGCGGCGACGTGGTGCTGAATTCGGTGGATGGTCCGCTGGTGCAGGTCAACTCAACCAGCGGGAAGATCCGTTACGAAGGCGACTTTGGCAACAGCGGCGACTATAGTTTGACCAGTCATAGTGGCGACATCGAAGCCAGCGCTCCTAACGACGCCTCCATCGATGTGACCGCCCGCTCGGTGCGGGGGCAGGTAGAGAACGACTTTCTGCTCGAGCCTAAACACACTCCTTTCATCGTCAAGGCGGGGAGTGCCTTCGCAGGTACCATGAACAAGGCCGCATCTTCGGTCCGATTGTTTTCCTTCAGTGGTAAAATCCACCTCAAGAAGCGCTAAGACAAGAGCTTCTAGTCAACGTCAATACTGGACACCGCGAGTTCGGTGATCGCCGCTTTACATGACTGCTCTGCCCGGTGACATGACCTCGAAGTCGGTTCCGGCGGCACGGGTGAGAGCCATCATTCTGGTGGGTTTCATGGGCGCCGGAAAAAGCAGCGTGGGCGCGGCCCTGAGCCGCAGGCTGGGTTGGCCTTTCGAAGATCTTGACCAGCGCATCCAGACTCGGGAAAAACGTTCCATCGAGGAAATTTTCCGGCAGTCCGGCGAAGCCGTTTTCCGCCAGGTAGAGCACGCGGCTTTACGTTCCCTGGTGGAAGAGATGGGTGCATCGACATCTACACGGATTGTCGCACTGGGCGGCGGTGCTTTCGCCCAAGCGGAAAATGTCGCGCTGCTGGACCGGTCTGGGTTCGCGACCGTTTTTCTGGACGCCCCGGTGGAGGAGTTATTCCGCCGGTGCCGGGAGCAGCGAGATCTGGATCGCCCGTTACGCGGCAGTCTCCAAGAGTTTCGCAAATTGTACGAGAGCCGGCGCCCTCGCTATATGGAGGCTGGCCTGCGAATCGAAACTGCAGGCAAAGACGTTGAAGATGTAGCCGCGGAAGCAATCGCCAATCTGCGGATTGGATAATTGCGGGTAGACTTCCGCGCTACCTACGTTAGAGAGAGATTGAAGGAGCGAAAACAGTGAAGTGCAGAGCGCTGGCCATCGTCGGAATTTCGTTGCTCTTGCTGCTTTCGGCCGCGGCAGCGGGGCCCGCCAAAGACAAAGAACCTGCCGGCCAGATGGTGGATGCGGGATCGTTTGGCGTTTTCATGAACGGACACAGAGTAGCTACCGAAAAATTTTCCATTCAGCAGAATACTGCGGGAAGCGTAGCGACATCGGAATTCAGGACCGATCCGGGCGTCGATCCAGCCGCCCAGTCCTCCGAATTACAACTCGCCTCCAGCGGCGAGCTGCGAAAGTATGAGTGGAAAGAGATCATTCCCGGAAAAGCACAGTTAGTGGTCACGCCCAACGACACTCTGCTGATCGAACGCTCGACCACGAAACCGGGCGAGAAGGAAGAAGAACACCCTTTCCTGCTGCCGACCTCGACCAGCGTCCTGGATGATTACTTCTTTGTGCACCGTGAAATTCTTGTGTGGAAATATCTGGCCACGGGCTGTCGCCAGGACAAGGGACAGGTTTCCTGTCCGCAGAGCCAGCAGGTAAAGTTCGGCGCCATCAATCCGCATCAGCGCACTTCCATGCTGGTCAGTCTGGCTTTCACCGGCAAAGAGAAAGTTCCGGTGAAGGGCGTGGAGGTGGAACTGAATCATTTTCTGCTGAAGAGCGATGCCGGCGACTGGTCGCTATGGCTCGACGATCAGTTCAAGCTGCAGCGGATTCTGGTACCCGGTGACAACACCGAAGTGTTGCGGGACTAACGGGTTCAAACTTTTCCATGTCCCTGATTGATGCACGCACCTCACGAGTTCTATTCACAGTGTTGTTATTCGCGCTGGCGTTCGGATTTTTATACATTGCGCGTCGAACGTTAATGGCTTTTCTCTTCGCGGTTTTTTTTGCCTACCTGGTAGATCCGGCCGTCTCCCGGGTGGAGAAACTGGTCCACGGGCGCGGACGAGCGATCGCCCTGATTTACCTGCTGCTGGTGGCCTTACTCATTACCTTCTTCTTCTTTGTGGGGCCGCAGATTGGCCGCCAGGGACAGCGGCTGAGCGAATCTTTGCCCAAGCTGCTCGAAACCGTCAGCTCCGGGCAGATTGCCGAACAAATCGGCAAGGAGCAAGGTTGGAGCGTACATACCCGGCTGCAAGTATCCACGCTTCTGGCGAGCCATCGCGATGATCTTCTCGAACTGGCCCAGCGCGCAGGATTGCGTGTGGCCGACGTGGCCAAGCAGGCCTGGTTGCTGATCGTAGTTCCGATTCTGGCAGCATTCTTTCTCAAGGATGGAAGGTCGTTTGGCGAAGTGCTGCTCTCATTCGTCCATTCCCGGCCGCAACGGGAATTTCTCGAAGGTGTGCTGGGCGATTTGAATCAGATGCTGGCCCAGTTCATTCGGGCTCAGCTGACGCTTGCAGCTTTTTCGTTCGTGGTTTACATCGCCTTCATGGAACTGACCCGGGTTCCCTACGCGCTGGTGCTTGGAACCGCAGGCGGAATGATGGAATTCATTCCGGTGGTAGGGCCGCTGGTCGCCGCCGTTCTCATTTTCGGCGTGGCCATGCTGATGAGTTACCCGCACTGGCTGGTTCTTCTGATTTTCCTCGGCGTCTGGCGCCTGGTGCAGGATTACATCATTTCACCGCGAGTAATGGGACAGAGCATGGAACTGCATCCGCTGGCGGCCATCTTCGGAGTACTGGCGGGCGGTGAAATCGCGGGCGTGCTGGGTATTTATCTTTCCATTCCGATCATGGCAAGTCTGCGGATTGTGTGGCGACGCTGGCGGCTCTATGCGGAGAAGAAACGCTTCGGGCCTTTGAACGAATATTCTTTCGGCGCCGAAATCGCTCCCAACAAATAGAAACCGAATTGACGCCGTCACTGGTCAGGCAACATTCCTGTCCTGGCGACAACGGGTGCCACCTGCCTCTGTTGTAAAATCTCAAGCAACCTTTATGAACGCAAAGATTCCTGTAGGAATACTGGGAGCGACCGGCATTGTCGGACAACGCTTCGTGCAAATGCTGGAGCATCACCCGTGGTTCGAAGTGGCGTGGCTTGCCGCTTCCGACCGGTCTGAAGGCCGTCCGTACGGCGAAGCTGCGCGCTGGAAGTTGAAGACAGCGATCCCGGCCCGGGTAGCGGCGATGCGAGTGGCTGCAGCAACTCCGCAAGGCGCCCCGAGAGTTATTTTCGCCGCGCTTGATTCCTCGATTGCCGCTGAAATGGAACCGCGTTTTGCCGAGGCCGGCTGCGCCGTGATCACCAATTCCAGCGCGCTGCGGATGAAAAGCGATGTTCCGCTTGTGATTCCCGAAGTCAATCATGATCACGTGAAGTTGCTGGAATGCCAGGCGTGGCGGAAGAAGTCCGGCGGATTCGTGGTTACAAATCCAAACTGCTCGGCGATTGGATTGGTCATTGCGCTGGCTCCGCTGCAACACGCTTTCGGCCTCGAAACCGTCATGGCGGTCACCATGCAAGCGGTGAGCGGCGCCGGCTACCCTGGCGTGGCTTCGCTCGATATTCTGGGCAATGTGATCCCCTACATTTCCAACGAAGAAGAAAAGATGGAAGAAGAAACCCGCAAGCTGCTGGGAAAACTCAACGGCTCCGAAATTACGATGGGATCGTTCAGGATGAGTGCGCAATGTAACCGAGTAGCAGTTGAAGATGGCCACACCGAATCGGTTTCGGTCAAGCTGACCAAAAAGGCTAAGGCGGAAGAGATTATTGCGGTGTGGAAAGAGTTTCGCAGCCTTCCACAAGAGATGAAGCTGCCCAGCGCACCCGAGCAACCGGTTCAATATATGACATCGGGTGATCGTCCGCAGCCTCGCTTCGATGTGGACAACGGAAACGGAATGACCACCACTGTCGGCAGACTGCGTCATTGTGGCGTTCTGGACTGGAAGTTTACCGTGCTTTCGCACAACACAATTCGCGGCGCCGCCGGCGCGGCGCTGCTCAACGCGGAGTTACTGAAGGTTCAGGGCTATCTGGATTAACAGGCATTTCCTGTCTCTACACGACTGAAGTTTTCCTTCGGGCGCCTTAGTTTTTTCGTGGTTTACGCTCATAGAAATCGATGACGCTCTTGCACAACACGCCCCGGATGGTTCCCTCTTTCAGGTGCCAGAGGAATTTACTGCGATGATCGTCATGAAGTTTGGTGGCACCTCGGTGCAGGATGCCAAGGCGATCGAGCGGGCCGGGGCGATCGTAAAAGGGCGGATCGAACAAAAGCCAGTGGTCGTGGTCAGCGCCATGGCCAAGGTGACCGACCAGTTGCTGGCGATGGCACGCGCCGCCGGAGCGGGTGATCGCAAGACCGCACTGAAGCTTTGCCGCGCATTACAGGAACGGCACTACAACACCGCCGGCGAACTGCTGGGGACCGCGCTTTTTACACAGTTCCACAGCGACCTGGGCGCGGATTTCGAAACTCTGGAAGAGTTGTTGCGAGGTATCGCGGCGGTGGGTGAGCTTACTCCTCGAACCACCGATTACGTCTCCGCGTTCGGAGAAATACTCTCCAGCAAAATTGTGGCGGCTGCGTTCTCCGCACTGGGCATGCGCTCGACGCTGGTCGACTCTCGCGACTGGCTGGTCACCGACAGCGCTCACATGCGCGCGGCCCCGCTATTCGAGGAAACCAACCAGCGACTGCAGTCGAAAGTCGCGCCCCTGATCGCTGCCGACAAAGTTCCCGTCATGGGAGGTTTCATCGGAGCATCGAAGGCCGGTATCACCACCACAATCGGACGCGGCGGATCAGATTATTCTGCCGCCATTGCCGGCGCAGGGCTGAGCGCGGAGCGCATCGAAATATGGACCGACGTCGACGGTATGATGACGACCGACCCGCGGCTGTGCGCGGATGCCCGTCGAATCAAAGTGATCAGCTTCGATGAAGCCGCTGAGTTGGCCTACTTCGGCGCCAAAGTTTTGCATCCCGCGACGGTCCTGCCGGCGGTGCAGAAGAATATTCCTGTGTACATTCTGAACTCGGGCAATCCCGAGTGCGAAGGCACACGGATCACCGCTCGTGCTCCTCGTTGCCGGAATTCTTTCAAGGCGATCGCAGTCAAAAAACGAATCACCATCGTGGACGTGGCCGCTCCGCGGATGCAGCTGGCCCACGGTTTTTTAAGCTCGATTTTTTCCGCTTTCGACCGGCACCGCGTGGCCGTGGACGTAGTTTCAACATCCGAGGTCAGCGTTTCTCTCACAGTGGATTCGAACGAATCGATTCCGGCGCTGGCGGCCGATCTGGCAAAGTTGGCCGACGTAAAATACGAAGGACGGAAAGCTATCGTTTGCCTGGTAGGCGAGAATCTACGGGACACGCCGGGAATCGCCGCTCGAGTATTTGGCGAGCTGGCGGACGTAAAGATACGAATGATCTCGCAAGGCGCCTCGGAAATTAATCTTACATTTGTGATCGAAGAGGATGTTGTGCCTGACGTTGTCCAAAGACTGCATAAGACTTTCTTTTCAGATCTCGATGCGGAAGTCTTCGCGTAGGGCGATAGGATTATTTGTGAACCTGCTGATCCTGGGACGCGGTAAAACCGGCTCGCTGGTGGCGGAGGTCGCGCGGGAGCGAGGACATGAGATCACGCTGTTGCGCTCGGCCGATAACGCCGGCGGTAAAGCCCTTTCCGCGGAGAAACTGCAAAGCACCGATGTAGTGATTGATTTCACTACCCCCGAGGCAGTGCTGGTAAATATTGAGGCCTGCATCAGCGCAGGCAAGAATATGGTGGTCGGGACCACCGGTTGGTATTCCGAGTTGGACAAGGTGCGCCATTGGGTGGAAAAAAAAGGTACCGGTTTCTTGTACGCGGCTAACTTTTCCATCGGCATCAATCTGCTGTTTGAGGCTGCGAGGACGGCAGCGGGGATACTGCAACATCAATATTCCGGTCAAATCTTCGAACGCCATCATGCCCAGAAAAAAGATGCACCGTCTGGGACTGCAGTCACTTTGCAAAACATCATCCGCGAAGTGTCGAGCAAGGAATTGGAGATTACTTCATTTCGCGAAGGCGACGTCGTAGGCATGCATGAAATTGTCCTTAATTCATTGAACGACACCATTTACCTCTGTCACGATTCCAAGTCCCGCCGGGAATTTGCCGAAGGAGCAGTGCGGGCCGGCGAATGGTTGGCCGGCAAAAAAGGTTTTTTTGACTTCAGAGATATGTGGCGGGAGACGTAGGCTCGATGTGGGCGCGAGCGTCCGCGCTCGTCCGGCCAGCAGTCGGAATCCGCCGCGCTGACGTCCTGCTGTGCAGCCGGCACTCGAGAACTGCCGCACGAGCGGTGCGCCCACATTGGTCAGTGGTTTCGCACACAGCCCAATTAGCGTTATCTTTGTCTTATGCAATTCCGCGGCTGCGGTACGGCTTTAGTCACTCCTTTTCGGCAGGATACTTCCATCGACGAAGTTGCCCTGCGCAACCTGGTTGCGTGGCAGGTCGAATCCGGAATCGATTTTCTGGTTCCCTGCGGCACCACGGGTGAAACTCCGACACTCTCGCACGACGAATGGTTGCAGATCATCGATATCACGGTCGAAGTGGTAGCCGGCCGTTGTCCGGTGGTGGCGGGAGCGACTTCGAACTCGACCCAGGATGCAGTCAGCAAAGCCAAAGAGGTTGCGAGCCGGCCCGGTGTGGACGGCATTCTCACGGCATCACCCTACTACAACAAGCCCACGCAGGAAGGACAGTACCGTCATTTTCGTGCCATCGCCGAAGCCGTCGACAAGCCGATTATTCTCTACAACGTTCCTGGGCGCACGGGGGCGAATATCGAACCAGGCACGCTGGCGCGACTGGCTGAAGTTCCGAATATCGCCGGAGTCAAGGAAGCCAGCGGCAATATCAGCCAGATGGCGGAGATATGCAACGCGGTTCCCGAAACTTTTGCGGTCTTGTCAGGCGATGATGCGATTACCCTGCCGCTTATCGCGTTGGGTGGCGTCGGAATAATTTCGGTGGCCTCAAACGAAATTCCGCGAGAGATGGCAGAAATGACTCGCGCCGCACTGAGTAACGACTGGGAGACAGCGCGCCGCATCCATCGCAAGTATCTGCCGCTGATGCAGGCTAACTTTATCGAATCCAATCCGCTGCCGGTCAAGGCTGTTCTGGCGATGATGGGCAAGATCGAGGAAGTCTACCGCCTGCCCATGCTGCCGATGCGTCGTGACGCCCGATCGAGAGTGCAAAAAATCGCGGCCGATGTCGAATTGATCAGCAAGCCGCCCGCGGTCGTCCACGAAACGGCCGACTATTTCGTTTATGAAAATTGGATGGCGGGACCGCACAAGATCGTCCTGCACCGCTCCAGTTGCGGCCAGTGTAATCACGGCAAGGGGCGGCCGGCGGGGCATGATGCCAACCATGCTCGCTGGCATGGGCCTTATCAGACGTTAACCGAGGCGCGCGAAGCTTCGCAGCACATCCCGGACGTACTGATACGAAGTGAATGCAAGTGCGTGTGAGGCAAATTCTTAAATTGATGATTTCAGATTGAAGATTTCGAATTGGAGATCAATGGCCGGAGCGATTAGGTTTTGCAGTCTAAAAACTGCAATCTAAAATTCTTTCTTCTATACTTCCCTTCTCATGTCCTCGCTGCAATCTGCCATTGAGCGTCTTGTAACCTTGGGCGAAATAGAAGGGAACCCCGACGCTCGCAAGATTTTTCTGGAGTTCCGCGAACAACTGACTCAGGGCAAAATTCGTGCCGCCAACAACGTCGATGGACAGTGGCAGACAAATGCCTGGGTGAAACAGGGCATCCTGCTGGGTTTTCGCCTGGGCGAACTCAGCAAGATGGGAGACGCGTCGCTTTCGTTCGTCGATAAAGACACCTTTCCCGCGCGCCAGTTCGAGGTAGAGAACAGGGTGCGGATTGTTCCCGGCGGATCATCGGTGCGGGAGGGGGCCTACGTGGCACGATCGGTCATTTGCATGCCACCGATGTTTATCAACGTCGGCGCTTACGTCGATGAAGGCACTATGGTCGATTCGCACGCGCTGGTAGGTTCCTGCGCGCAAATTGGAAAACGGGTGCACTTGAGCGCGGCGGCGCAGATTGGCGGCGTGCTTGAACCGGTGAATGCCGCTCCGGTGATCATCGAAGACGACGTGCTGGTGGGCGGCAATTGCGGCGTCTATGAAGGAACGCTGGTGCGTGCACGGGCAGTATTGGGTGCAGGAACCATTCTGACCCGCTCAACTCCGCTTTATGACATCGTACGCGGCGAGGTTTACAAAGCGACCGAGGAAAAGCCGCTGGAGGTTCCGGAAAATGCCGTGGTCGTGCCGGGATCGCGAGCCGTGAAAAAAGGACATGCCGCCGAGTGGAACTTGTCGCTTTACACTCCGGTCATCGTGAAGTATCGCGACGAAAAAACGGATCGGGGAATTGAGTTGGAAGAGTGGCTACGATGAAATCAGGGTCGCCGTGACTAACTATTCGATGCTGACCGCCAGAATACTGCGGCCTTCAACACTGGTAACCTTGATCTGCGCCAGCTTCTGAATTACCGCATCGGCTTCATGCAATGCCGGCTCGGGATAGGTGCTGGTAATTCCAATGGCTTTCATTCCGCCAGCGTGGGCGGCGCGAATGCCGGCGGGCGCGTCCTCGATGACCAGGCATTCCGCGGGATTCATCCCCAGTAACTTCGCTCCCATCAAATAGGGTTCCGGATCGGGCTTGCCCTTGGTCACATGGTCCGCCGAAACCAACACTTTCGGAGTGGGCAGATTTCCAAGCTTCAGCCGGGCAGCCGCCAGGTAGCTCGTGCCCGACGTCACTACGCACCAACGTCCGTCAGGGATGGACCGCAGCAAATCGGCGGCGCCAGGCATGACAGCCACTCCTTCGTGATCGTCTGCTTCCCGTTTCTCCAGGCGGATGACTTCGGCTTCGGCGTCGATATCCGGAGCCATTCTTCTTACGATTTCGATGGTGCGCACGCCGTGAGCAATCTCGAGAACCTTTTCGGGGTCGAGATTACGTTCAACCGCCCATCGCCGCCACTGACGGCTGACGGAGCCGGTGGAGTCTACAAGAACTCCGTCGAGGTCGAAAAGAATGGCAGCACAGCTGAATTTTGTCATGGCAAGTGAGTGAACTTTATTCGTGTTTGTCGGTCACCAGGTTCGTCTGAAATTCTACGGCACCGTTTGCCATAAAAGTCGCGGCTCACAATGGCAGGGCTTTCTGCGGCTCAACTGCAGCGTCCAGACTTTGGGCTGCCATCCGGCTGCGAATCTCCATGTGGCGCTGGCGGAAATGGGAGCGCGCCCGTTCTCCCCAGGCGCGTAAGAAGTAGTAATTCAGCGCCGCGCCGATCATGGAGCTGGCCAGTGGAATAATGCGACCCGCCCACTTTTCTACTACTTCTCTGCTGGCTTGGGCTGCGATGCGCTGGATGACTCGAGGCACGAAGCGGCTTACCACTTCTTTTTCCAGCAGTTCGCGGCTGATGTCAACACCGGCAGCGCTGGCAGCCGCAATCCATAGCTCGGCGGTTTCCTCTTCGGTATTGAATTCGAAACCGTATACCAGGCTCAGCTTCTGGATGGTGCGCAACGTGATGCCGGACAAAATTCCCATATCCGGGATTATGGTGATCAGACCGCCCAGGCCAAATCCCGCGCCTTCCGCAGCGGCAACTTTCATTCCACTGTGAATCACACGGTGCGCCAGCGCATCCAGTTCGCCGACTTCCAGTGAGTAAACGCCTCGAAAGCTGGTGATGGGAAGACCGTGAGCCGCCCGGACCTGCAGCAGGAATTTGTCCGGATCCACCTTGACGGTCTCATATGCGTGCTGAAAGCCGCGGCGTAGTCCATCTTCAATCCGGCGTCGCAACCATGATTTCTTTTCGGCTCCAACCATAGGTTTAAACCTTATCGCAGATTCGACGCTGATGGAAAGATTACGCCCGCCCGGATCGATTCGAGATTCGACTGGCGTCCGGAAATGGGGCGCCCACACTGGACGGAAGCTGGCGCCCGCAAGCCGCGCAGCGCTCGTGTGCTACGATCATTACACCGCATGCCAACTGGAAAATTACACGTCGTTCCCCTCGGGGGGCTGGGCGAGTTCGGAATGAACTGCATGGCCATCCGCTGGAACGACGACATCATCGTCATCGACGCGGGCCTGATGTTCCCCGAAGCCGAGCTTCTCGGCGTCGATATTGTGGTTCCCGATATTTCCTACCTGACTGAGAATCGCCAGCGCGTAAAGGGCATCATTCTCACCCACGGCCACGAGGACCACATCGGCGCGCTGCCGTGGGTGCTCAGTGAATTGAATGTCCCGGTCTGGGGCACGGAATTCACCCTGGCCTACGTGGAAGACAAACTCGACGAGCACGGCTTGCTGGATAACGCCGACTTGCGCGAGATCCGGCCGGGCGAGGGTTTCAAGATCGGGCCCTTCACTATTCATCCCATTCAGGTGACGCATAGCCTGGTGGATTGCGTGGCGCTGGCGGTGCATACTCCGCTGGGCGTAATCATTCACACCGGCGACTTTAAAGTCGATCCCACGCCAACCGACAACCGGCTGTTCGACCTGCACGCCTTCGCCGAGTACGGCAAAACCGGAGTGCTGGCGCTGTTCCAGGATTCGACCAACGTCGAGCGCAAAGGCTATACCCCGAGCGAACGCGCGGTACGGCGAAAATTTGACGAGGTCTTCGCCCACACCAAGCGGCGATTGTTTATCTCGTGTTTCTCCTCGTCCATCCATCGCATCAAGTTGGCGGTAGAGCTGGCCTATCAACATGGACGCAAGGTTGCGTTCGCGGGCCGGTCAATGAATAATTCCGCGGAGATCGCGGAAGATCTCGGCTATATCGAGATTCCTGAAGGTCTGCTGATTCATCCCGGCGAGATGAAGAATTTTCCCCCGGAAAAAGTCTGTGTGCTGATCAGCGGCACCCAGGGCGAGCCCATGTCCGCGCTTTCCCGCGCTGCAGTCGACAATCACAAACATGCCAAAATCGAAAAGGGCGACACCGTCATGCTGTCGTCGCGGATCATTCCCGGCAACGAAAAAGCCATCTATCGCATGATCGATCACCTGTTTCGGCGTGAGGCGCACGTGATCTACGACGACGGGTCCTCCCCGCCGGTGCACGTCAGCGGACACGCCAGCCAGGAAGAATTGAAGCTAATCATCAACCTGGTGAAACCGAAATATTTCATCCCGGTGCATGGCGAATACCGGCAATTGAAACTGCATGCGGAGATGGCGGCTGCGATGCGCGGCTCAGTCGGCAACGTCATGTTGATCGAAAGTGGCGACGTGCTCGAGTTCGACGAACTGGGAGCGCGCAAGGCGGGCCGGGTCAATGTGGGCAGGGTTTGTATCGATTCCGGATCGCGGACCGACGTAGTTGAAGATCTGATCGTAAAAGATCGACGGCATCTGAGCGAGGATGGAATTGTGCTGCCTATCGTAGCCATCCACAAACTCACGGGCAAAGTTGAACCGTCGCCGGAAATCGTTACTCGGGGATTTTCGCCTGGGGAAGATGGTTTTGTGGATGGAGCACGGCAAATCGTGATGCAGACGTTGGACGCTTCGAGCGCGGAAGAAAAAGCGGATTATGGCGTGATTAAAGAAAAGATTCGCGCCGACCTGAAACGCTACATCTCCAAACAGACGCAGAAGCGTCCACTGATCATGCCGGTGATTCTGGAAATTTAAGGTTGTCATCCTGAGCGAAGTAACAGCTTCGCGATGCGAAGCCGTTACGCAGTCGAAGGACTCGCGGCACTGAATTCGGTAATAGAGGTCCTTCGACTCCGCATAAACTTCGAGTTGCGAACTTCGTACTCCGCTCAGGATGACAAGTGTTGAATTCGGAGACATTCCCATCGTTACCCTTACCGACATTCGCGCCGCGCAAGCTCGCCTGCGCGGCGTTGCCGCACGCACCCAACTGATTCCCTATCACATCACCGAACCCCAGGACCATCGCCGGCTCTTCTTCAAGCCGGAAAATCAGCAGCCCATCGGATCGTTCAAGCTGCGGGGCGCTTACAACAAAGTGGCGTCACTATCACCCGAAGAGCTCAAACGCGGCGTCATTACTTATTCCAGCGGCAACCACGCACAGGGAGTAGCTTACGCGGCACGTGCTCTGGGAATAAAAGCTGTGATCGTTATGCCTCGAAATGCTCCAGCGGTCAAGCGCGAGGCAACCCTTGCACTGGGGGCGGAGATCATACTGGTTGGTCCGGCAAGCGCCGAACGGCAGGCTAAGGCCGAGGAACTTGCCGCGCAGCACGGATACGTGATCGTTCCCCCTTACAACGACGAAATGATCATCGCCGGCCAAGGCACCATGGGACTGGAAATTCTGGAAGACTTGCCGGAAGTGGAAACCGTGATCGCGCCGGTTGGCGGAGGCGGGATGCTGAGCGGGATCGCGGCCGCCGTCAAGTTGAGTAAGCCCGAGGTGAAGGTGATCGGAGCAGAACCGGAACTTGCTGCCGACGCGCAAGCCAGCTTGCGATCGGGGAAAATCGTGCAGTCTTCGGCCGAGGATGCGACGCGTACGTTGGCCGACGGGCTGCGTACCCAGAGCATCGGCCCGATGAACTTTGAACATATACGTCGTTATGTGGACGACATTGTGACCGTGAGTGAGGACGATATCCGAAACGCCATGCAGCGTCTGGCGGGCGATCCTAAAACGCTGGCTGAGCCCAGCGGGGCGGTGGCGGTGGCGGCGTTTTTGTTTCACCGGGATCAATTGCCTAGGACAACCTATAACGTGGCAGTGATCAGCGGCGGGAACATTGAAGCCAAGCTGATGGCGGATCTTAGCGAGGACAAAGCATGATCACCCAATCTTCGGCTGGCCATCCTGAGCGCCGCAAGCACTTTGCAACGCGAAGCGCTTGCGGAGTCGAAGGACCCCTGGTGCCAGGATCATGAGGGAGAATTGGGGTCCTTCGACTGCGCCACCCATTCGCGAGCGAATGCGCGGCTTCGCTCAGGATGACAATAAAAAGGTCCTGCTTTATACCATCATCTGTTTGCTGATCCTCATATCGGTGACGCCGTCATACGCCGCCAATTACCAGCGCGGAGCTGTGGTGCGCACTGCCCAGATTTATCTCTCTCCGGATACAACTTCGGCGAAACTCGCGGAGATGGATCGGGGACGTGAAATTATCATTCTCGAAACCAGCCGCGAATGGGCCCACGTTGAAGCCAATCTCACCGAAGAACGGACGGTCACAGGCTGGGTGCTGGACAAGGGTGTGGTGCGGGCATCCACTCCGAATGGTGACAAGATATTGTTTGGCGAGGCGGTCGACTCCGAAGATCAAGCCAGCCGGCGGCACGGGCGTAACGGCGCCGCGCAGGATGCCATGCGCCTCTACTACTGCGTCGCCGACTACTTTCCTACGTCGCCCCTGGCCGGCCAGGCTATGTACCGCTCCGCCGATATCCGCTGGCAGCTCGAGAAAGCGGATGTCTCTTCGCGGCCTTCGTCACGGGAGCGAGAAGCTTTCATGCGCGAAGGTATGGAAGAAAAGTACATGAAAGAAGTCATCAAGAAATTTCCCGGCTCCAAGTGGGCCGACCTCGCCGCTTTTCACCTGATTGACAACAAGCTGTGCGGGGATTGGCAAGGCAGTTCGAAATGTCCGGTGAAGGAATCGGAGATTTACGAAAAGTACGCCAACGAACATCCGCAGTCTCCGGCGTTAGCGGAAGCGTTGTACGATGCCGCGTGGCGCTGGTCGGCGCTCATAGAGATTTACAAGACGGAAGAAGAACCCAAAAAATCCGAGGAAGCGCGAAACCGGGCGGTCGCGCTGGCCCAGAAAGCCGCCTCGCAGACCAACTCGGAAGACTGGTCGGCCCGC
The DNA here is from genome assembly GCA_963733545.1 of Terriglobia bacterium. GTDB lineage: Bacteria > Acidobacteriota > Terriglobia > Terriglobales > Acidobacteriaceae > JAIQFF01. The sequence continues at coordinate 90,531 of CAVTDQ010000003.1, read as the reverse complement.
GCCCAGCGACTGCTCTACCTGATGGAGCAAGGCATACCGACTTACGGAAATGTGACGCAGTAAAGATTAGTTTGCGTACTCCGCGGAAGCCTTCGCGCTCTTGGCGGTAACGATTGTGATTTTTGGCAGACCGCGACGCTTAACGCAAATCAGGCAAAGAATTTCCGCGAAGGCCACAGCAGTCTTTTAAGCGACCGAAGGCTCTACAAACGCGGCGTCGATCTCCCTGACGTCATCCTGAGAGACGTAGTCTTGAATGATCTTGCGTGTGCTGTCACGTTCGCAGGAGATCCGCTTCACGCCAGATGCTTCGCAAGCTCAGCATGACGTCCCATGAATGAATTGACGTTCAGAACAACTTCTGGCTCCGCGGGCGCAGCGCCACTCTTCAGGCCGCGGTATGTGGCATCCCAACTGGCGAACATTCTCTTCAATTCACGAATGCAATTTTTTCTGTGATACTTTCTTCATCTATGGAGGAAGCTTGAACGACTATTTGCTATCCGTGGTCCTGGGAATTATCGAGGGGCTCACGGAATTTCTTCCGGTCAGCTCCACCGCCCATCTGCGCATCGCGGAGGCGCTCTTCCATATCAGTTTGTCCGACGGCTACTGGAAGATGTACACCATTGTCATTCAACTGGGGGCGATTCTTTGCCTGCCGGTCTACTTCCGCGAACGCATTGCGAAATTTCTGTCTACTTTTCCCCGGGGAGAAAGTGGCGACCGCAATTTCCTGACGCATCCGCTGGGCTTGACCACAGTCGCCTTTGTTACCACTGCGATTCCCGCGTTTCTGTTGACCAAAATTATCGGCAAGCATCTGGAGAACCTGCACATCATGGGCGCGGCGCTGCTGATCGGCGGAATCGCGATGTGGATCGTTGATGCCATGAATGCGCGGGCGGAGGCGGCCGGACCCGGAGCTCCCGGAAGCCGCATCCATACCTGGACAATGGAAGCCATGAACCTGGGGCAGGCAATCTGGATTGGCGCCTGCCAGATTTTGTCGGCAGTCTTTCCCGGCACGTCGCGCTCCATGTCCACAATCGCGGCTGGACAACTGGCCGGGATGTCGCGGGCGTCGGCGCTGGAATTTTCATTCTTTCTTTCGATTCCGACGATGGTTGTGGCCACGTGTTACGACCTGTTGAAATCGCTGCGGGGAAAGGGAGTCGCAAATCCGATCGGGGTTTCGCAGATCGATGCTCACGGATGGATGGTTCTGGGGATCGGCTTCGTCGTCTCGTTCCTGGTGGCTTACGCGGCCGTAGCCTGGTTCATGGCCTGGGTACGGAAGCACGGGTTTGCGCCGTTCGCGGTTTACCGGATTATTGTGGGAATTCTGGTGCTGGCATTTGCGGCGAGACTGGCTGGGTAGGAAAAGGACATCGGAGTCGAGCGATCAGTAGTGGCATTTTGAACCCTGCCGGTATTCTGCCTGCCTATTGGGGTGGCTGGGAGGCCGACACTACCAAGCGGCGCAACTAACTCGATACTCTTGCCCGATTCCGCCATTGTGGGGCTGACTGCTTCTTGTCATAATTGTCGGGCTCTGGACTCGCCCAACTGGCTCATGAAGTTTTTCTCAAATATTCGCTCCCACGAACAACCGCCGGCTCAACGAGTTGATCGGCTTCGTGCTGTGCGTCTCCGGACTGCTTTTGTTCCTGGCGCTGGCCTCCTATTCTCCGCTTGATCCTTCTTTTAACAGCGCTTCTGTACTCACCGGTTCGCAGTCGGCGCGCAACTGGGTCGGACTGGTCGGCGCCGTCGTTGCCGATCTGGTGCTGCAGGCGTTTGGCATCGGCGCGTTTCTGCTGCCGGTCTTTCTGACCGCCATGGGTTCGCGCTGGTTTCGTTCACGCAAAATTACTTCGCCCATCGCCAAGTCTCTGGGCGCGGCCTGGCTGATGATCTTTGTCCCCGCGTTGCTTGCTCTTATGCCCGGACACGTGCGCTGGATGAGCGTGATTCCGATGGAAGGCCTGGCCGGCCGCATCGTGGGCGACGTCCTCATCCACTACTTGAATCTGGCGGGCGCATATATCGTATGCGCCACGGTTTTGGCGGTTGCGCTGTATCTGACAACAGCGTTTTCTTTCGCTTCCCTGCGGCTCTGGGCTCCCACCCGTTTCGCTTTCGTGGTGGCGCTTTGGAATCGTTACAAAGACTGGCAGGACGAACCGCGCGAAAAAGAAAATGCAGAAGGAGTTGGAAAAGCGGCGCGCAACCCGGCCAACCATTACAGCTCAACTGGTTCCGCGCGCCGACCTGCTTCGGCACCGGTTCAGGCACCCGAACCAGTACGCGCGACCGGCATTGACCGCATGACCTCCGCGAGCCGCGGCGAGGAGATTGAGCCTGTTCGGCAGCTCGCCACATTCCGGAAGCGTTTATTCCGGAGGTTGAAGTCACCGAGCGGGCCGACACTGGAGCCAAGCCGAAGACAACGTTGCCGCGAATTGCCGCCGGGGGATTCAAGCTGCCGCCCAGCAGCCTGCTGCATCGGGCGGAAGGACAGCAGGCAATCGACGCCGATGAACTGAAGCTGCTGGCCCAGGTGCTGACGGAAAAATACAGCGAGTTCGACGTCCACGGACAGGTAACGCAGATTAATCCCGGACCGGTGGTTACGACGTTCGAATACAAGCCCGAGGCCGGCATCAAGTACAGCCGCATCACCAACCTCACCGACGATCTATGCCTCGCGCTCAAAGCAGAAAGCATTCTGATCGAGCGCATGGCCGGCAAGTCGACGGTCGGAATCCAAGTCCCGAACCGCGAGCGCGAAATTATCTGGCTGCGCGAAAACATCGAGTCTCCGGAATTCATCGGGACGAAATCCAAATTAACCCTGGCGCTGGGCAAAGACATCAACGGGCGCATCGTCACCGCCGATCTCGCCGGCATGCCTCACCTGTTGATTGCGGGCTCGACCGGCGCGGGCAAGAGCGTGGCCATCAACGCCATGATCATGTCCATTTTGTACAAGGCCACGCCGGATCAGGTGCGGCTGATCCTGGTCGATCCGAAGCGGCTTGAACTTGGGTAACTACGAGGGCGTACCGCATCTGTTTACCCCCATCATCACCGAGCCCAAGCTGGCAGCCAATGCCCTGCGCAATGCTGTACGCGAGATGGAACGCCGCCTGAAACTGCTGGCCGAAAAAGGCGTGCGCAACATGGAGCAGTACAACAAATTGTTCGACGACGAAAGCACGCGCAGCCTGTTTGGAGAAGATTCCGAAGACCGGCCGCTGCCTTACATCGTCATCATCATCGACGAGTTGGCTGACCTGATGATGCTGGATTCGGGCAACGTAGAAGAATCGGTGACCCGCCTGGCCCAGATGGCGCGCGCCGTAGGCATTCATCTGGTGCTGGCGACGCAGCGGCCATCGGTCGATGTGATCACCGGGCTGATCAAGGCCAACTTCCCTGCCCGAATTTCTTTCCGGGTGGCCACCAAAGTCGACTCGCGCACCATTCTCGATGCCAACGGCGCCGAAGCCCTGCTGGGACGCGGCGACATGCTTTACCTGCCGTCGGGATCGTCGCGTTTGCACCGCCTGCATGCTCCTTTTGTCACTGAAAAAGAAATCGCTGCAGTGGTCGAGTTCTGGAAGGCGCAAGGACCTGCCGACTACGAAGAAAAATTCCTGCAAGCCCCGAAAGAAGAACGTGCATCCGGCGAAGCGGGAGCGGCGGGCGAAGATGGAGAAGAAGAAAACGATCCTCTCTACAACGATGCGGTGCGGCTGGTCATTGAGTTTGGCAAAGCCTCCACTTCATTGCTGCAGCGCCGCCTGCGTATCGGCTATGGCCGCGCAGCCCACCTGATCGATCTGATGGAACGCGACGGAATCGTCGGCGCCGCGGACGGTCCCAAACCCCGCGAAGTCCTGAAGCGCCCCGACTGGATTTCAGAAGTTGAAGAGACCATGCGGTGAGTTCTCTCGATTAATTCTTCTCTGCCATCAATTCTTCTCTGTCATCAATTCTTCTCTGTCATCCTGAGCGGAGTCGTTACTTCGCATCGCGAAGTAACGGCGGAGTCGAAGGACCCCTAGCACTTCCACTGCATCGGCGCTATAGGGGTCCTTCGACTGCGCAAAATTTCGCGATGCGAAATTCTTGCTTCGCTCAGGATGACAGGCTTGTTCTGATGAAAGTTTATTACGACGACGCGGCTTTTGTTTTTAACCCCCGAATCGCCAGACCTGCCAGCACCGCCACCGCCAAAATCATCGCCAGCCACAACACTGCATTGTGGCGCTCCGACCAGGGACGGTCGTCTGCACGGCCGGCGTACGCTCCGTTGTGGCTGCCGGGCCCAAGTTCGGCTCTCGCAGCTTCCGGATCAGCTTTGAAAAACCTGCCATAGTCGTAAACCGGCGAGGCGAGTTTTTCGTCGCCGTAATAAAGCTTGAATTGTGATTTTCCCTGCGGATCAAAATACACGCGGCGTTCGAGCGACAATAACTCTACGCCGGAGATTGCAAGCGGTGGATTGTCCCCATTGTCCACGCTGACCTTCAGTCGTCCGGAATGTCGATCAGCAATCGGGCACCTCCATTTCTTCCGAGATCGCAGTGGCGCCGGCACGATTGATCCGTACACGCGTAATCTCGCCACCGATTTCGTAGTCATGGTCATTCGCGTCCGACAGAGCGACGGCGCGTCTAAAATTTACCTGCTTCGGATCTACCCGAAAGCGTATGCGGTCAAGTGGAACTCGCGGCGGCGAAATGCAGGGGATGATAGTTGCCCGGCCCTCTTGCACCGGTGAGCCGCACGATCCCACGGTCGTCCAGCTCGCTTTGGTTTCCTGCAGGTTGTAAACCGTTGCCCCCTTGACCTGCGCGGGCGAGATTCCGGATGACAGTCTCACGTGCAGATAGCGAAAACTCGATGTGGGCATTTTTAATATTCGATTGAAGCCCAGCTGTTCTCGCGTGAAGTCATACAACGTGGCCGTCGGCAACTGCGGTACCGGCTTTTGATCCGGATTCGTTGCCGCCGCCGAGCGATGCCGTAATCACGAAATCTTTCGCATCCAACTGCAGTCGGATGCGGTCGTATTCCGTACCTGGCCCATGTCCAGATCAAATTCGGTATGCCCACCGGTGCTGCCGAGATTGAGGATCTTGGCGGCTTCTTCGCGGCCCGGGCTGCCTGCTCGCTGCTCGCTCAGCGCATATTGCACCTGGGTTTCGCCATCGTAAATGCGCAGGTCGGCCAGATCGGGGCGCGAATGCTGCCAGATTTTTCGTCCACCACAACAAAATTCTGCACATCAGGATGGGTGACGCGGATGTCCCGAACGTCAGTGAAGTACGCGATGGATCGGGCCCTGCGCCAGAGCCAGCACCGTCATCAGTGTGAATACCAGGGTGGATGCGGTTCATGCGCCGGAGTGACTTTCACCGGGAGTGCTCCGGCTGGAGAGACGAAGCCAATCGCGCTGATAGACGAAAGAAATCGCCAGCAGCAAAATACCGAGCACGATAAAACTCAGGATACGATAGCCGCGATCGAGTTCGGAGACGTCGTACAGAAACACCTTGCCGATGGTGAATGCGATCAGGACCAGCGCCTGCCAGCGCACAAATGCCGAGCGCCGCCAGAAACCAACGATCATCAGCATGGCGCCGTAAGCCATCCACAGGGCGGAGTAAGTAAAGTCGCGCGCAATCTGCAAGCTTCTGCCAGTTTTTCCAATCCGACTGATTCCACTGTATACGCGGATGCAGGCTGTTCATCTCTGCGCATATAGTAGTCGGCCACTTCGCGAGCTCAATGCAATCAGAGCCAAGCAGGTTCAACGCGACCACCGATATACGGACGGCGTAGCGGCCAGTTTCATCTCGGCGGCGGCTTCCGAACCATGCGACTGCGCCCAACACGGCAATCGCAACCGCGTAGGTGGCCATTCGATTATTGAAAATCGGAGTGGTCACATAAAAGTTGTCGATCAAAAGAAGACGGCCCACTCCCAACACCAAAGCGCCGACAGCGAATGCATTCAGCAGTTCAGAATGAATTCGGTCGGCCACCCAGAGCAGCACGGCGGTTTCAACAAACCATCCCATGGTGACCCAGTGAGCGTCGAGACGTATCGGAATCGCGACCGTGACGAAACCGATCGCCAGGGCGAGATGCAGCAGGTCGACGGTTCGTGCCGCAGGACCCTGGGTGCGGCCTCGAGCCTGACGGCTGAGAAAGATGTACAAGGCAGCCAAAGCCAGGGCAAACCACGCCGTGTCTTTGGTGCCAATGGCTTCGAACATGACGTAAATCTGCAGAAAATATCCTGCCGCATTGACCACGGCTACTAGGGGCGGAACAACGTCCGAGAGGCCACCTTTCTGTTCAGAATTCGCCAGCAAAGGTGCGATCGCGAAGATGGCAAAGAACAGCGTGGCGAACGCCAGCGTCATGCGCACTTGTGTGATGTCGTAGAAGGTTACGTACCAGCCGACGTAGAGCAGCAGCGTGCCGACGTAACTCAAAACCAGCAAACGCCGCCAGGGTTTCAGGATGACCAGAGCCAGCGCTCCGATGTCCAACAAAGCAACGTAAGCAAACAGCGCGACTTCGCGATTCTGGCCGGTCGACAACAGCAGGGGCGTGCTGAAGCCGCCGACCAATGCGAACGCCGCCAGAATCTCCGCATCCTGGGTCCATGCCATGACCGCGGTGGCGGCAGTGACGGCAAACATCATGGCGAAAGCCACGCCGCCGGGCACCAGGCTGTACATCTGGAAGGCAGCGTAGAGCGAAAGGTAAAGAATGCCGATGCCGACCGCCTTCAGCGAATAAGAGAAGACGCGATATCCGCGGCGGCGAAAGCTTTCGCTCCAGACCACGATCGCAATACCGGCAAGCACTCCGATGGATACACGTCCGGTAGGGCCGATCCAGTTGTTGTCGAAAGCAAATTTCAGGAAATAGGAAACGCCGATCAGCACGGCAGAGATGCCGATCCGGTTCAGCCAGTGCGAACCGATGCGCGATTCCAGGTCCGGCGTGCTGGTTTTTAGTTTTGTCTTCGCCGATGTGGGCAGTGGAGGCTGAGCAGATGGGGCGGGGAGCGGCGCTGGAGCAACCGGCGAAGGGCTGTTCTGGACGGGAGGAGCGGGAGCCATCCCCAGATTCATGGCCTGCTCGATACGAAACACCCGCGCCGTGAGCTCGGCTACAAGCCGTCGCAATTCCTGGAGTTCGCTTGCAGAACTATCCACCTCACCTCCGCCAAACTGATTTCACAAGCATTATCTGCGAAACTGGTGTGGCTTTCACGAACTATTAGGAGGACGAACAATGAAGGTTGCCACCGAATATCTGAAGTTCCATACCCGTTCTCATCGTGCTTATGTGCATATCACGCCCCAGGTGGAGCAAATCGTGCAGAAAAGTGAAGTCAAGGAAGGAATGGTTCTTGTCTCCGCTATGCACATCACGGCGGGCATTTATGTGAACGACAACGAGAGCGGGTTGATTGCCGACATCGACCAGTGGCTGGAAACGCTGGCGCCATTCCGCAAAGACTACAAGCATCACGATACCGGCGAAGATAACGGAGACTCCCATCTGAAAGCGCTGCTCATTCATCACGAAGTCATCGTCCCCATCACCGCCGGCAAACTCGACCTGGGAACCTGGCAACGGATTTTTTATGCGGAGTTCGATGGTCAGCGGGATAAGCGAGTGATCGTGAAGGTTATGGGCGAGTGATCGGAGACAGTGAACGCAAAGGAGCGAAAAATGAGGGCCGATCTTCGACCCTCACCTAGTGGAAGGGGAAGCTCTTAGTGGGCCGAAGTTCAGCGCTTCACGTTCACGTCAGGATCCGCCCGTTTGGAAGGGTCTGACTGGTTCACAATCGTGTAGTGAAACGTGGCGTATGGCGTATCTCTCACGATCGGGCCGGAACAGGTTGTTCCGCCCGCCGCCACCTGGTAAGTATCATTTGCGAAAGGCGAACTTTCGAAGGTGATTGTGAAGACCGCTCCATTCGAATGCCACTCGATCTGGTCCAGCATTTTCGCGCTTACATTGACAGCCTCATTATCGACACTGGCATCGTCGTAAATGTTTACCCGGAGCATCGCTGCATCGCGCATGCCTCCTCCTTCCGTTGCCTGAAAAGTGTCTAAGCTCCCCCTCGCGACTTAGCGTCGCGTAGTATAGCTTGAAACGCGGGATCCGCGCGCAGGTGATCGAAGTCCGGCGTTCTCTCCACCTGGTTGACCGTCAGACCTCCGGCCAGTGCTTTTCGCAGCGACTGAAGGGTGAGATTCTTGTCGCCGAAACGGTTGTAAACCAGGGCGGCGCGAAACTGCACTCCCGGACTCGCGGGAGCAAATGAGATCGCTTTCTGCAGATCCGCCAGCGACTCGGTTTTGTTGTCGGCCATGGCCAGATATGTCGCTCTAAAGGCCCAAATGCGGCCGTCCCGCGGATTCACGCGCAGGTCTGCATCGGTGAGCCGGGCGGCCTCACGGTAAGCGTCAATCGCTTTCTGGCGCTTGTCGGGAACCAAGTAGTATGCGTCGGCCAGATTTCCCCAGCTAAGCCAGCTGGTTTCTTCGAATTGCAACGCCGCCTCAAAGTTGCGCGCCGCCTCGCCATACTGGCGCATGAGGAAGTAAGCGTTTCCCAGGTTGTCATAGACTTCCTGCGTCGGCCGGATGGAAACAGACTTTCGCAACACCTCAATGGCTTCGGGGTATTTCCCCAGCAGCACGTACATGGCGCCAAGATTGGAATAGCCGCGGAAATTATCCGGCGCCAGCGTAATGGCCTCCTTGAATTGTTTGGCCGCAGTGTCGTAGTGCCCCTGCTCCCAGTAAAAATAGCCCAGCCATGTGTAACCGGCCCAGTATTGCGGACGCAGACTGATGGCTTTGCGGAAGGTGGCTTCGGCTTCGCCGGGCTTGTTTAGTTTCTGGTAAACGTCCGCCAGCCCGCGAAATGTTTCATCGCTGGTCGGATCCAGAGCGCTGGCCTTTTGAAACTGGACAACCGCTTTTTCATATTCCCCGGTGGTACGGTAAACATTCCCCAGGCAAGTGTAGCCTTCGGCGAGATTTGGGGACCGAGCCACGGCCTGATCGCAGGCTGACCTGGCTTTTTCCATCCACTGTCCGCCTCCGTGGCCTTCCTGATATTCGAGCCAGTAAGCCCTGCCTAACGCAGCGTAGGCCTCGGCGTACCGCGGATCGAGAGTCAGTGCCCGGTTGAATGCGGAAATCGCGCTGTCGATGTTTTCGTGCTTGTGATAGTCGAGCAAATACCCTCGTCCACGCAGATATTGGTCGTAGGCTGAGGGATCGCCGGTTCCATGCGCCGCCAGCACCACCCGGTCGTTATTCGTGATGGCGAGGCCGAGCATGTGCAAGGTGCCGTCAACCACGCGATCTTCGACTGCAAATGCGTCGCTGACTTCCGCATCGACGGTCTCGGCGTGCAACTGGCGGTTGGTTTTTGCGTCCACCAGGGTGTAGACGACGCGGACGCGATTTCCAGAACTGTGCAGGCTTCCTTCCAGCACCAGGCTGACGCCAAAAGTCTTTCGCGCCTGTTCGACGCTGCTCACGCCTTCGGACCGTATTTCGCTGGTGGCGACGACTTCCAGAGGATAGTTATCGGTCAACTGGGTGAGTTTCGCGGTGACAGTTTCGGTCAAGCCGTTGCAAAAAGCTCTGCTGCCGGGATCGTCCGCCATCGGAGCGAAGGGCAGGACCGCGAGTTGCACCGGCGTTGATGAAAGGCCGAGGTCGATGCCGCGTCGCGGTCCCGCCCATTTGTAGAGGCCGAATCCGAGAAATAACAGAAGAGCCAGAGCTGCCACCCACGTCCAAGCTTTCGACGTCTTGTTCGATCGGCCCGCTGCTCGCGGCGGCACAACTCGAGCCAGCCCGGTTTCGCTTAATCCTTCCCTGACCTGGCGCAGTGCGTCCAGGAGTTCCTGAGCGCTGGCGTAGCGCAGGCCCGCGTCCTTGGCCATGGCCTTATTGACCAGGGCCTCCAGTTCCTCCGAAACTGCCGGATTAAAAATTCGAATCGAGGCCGGGTTTTCGTTGCGGATGCGATCTGTGGTCGCCACGAAGCTGCCGGCCATGAACGGGTGCTGCCCGGTCAACACTTCGTAGAAGACAACGCCGAGAGAAAAAATATCGGCGCGGCCGTCTGGCGCCTGTTCCAACAGAACTTCGGGGGACATGTAGGCGGGTGTGCCGGCAAAGGTTCCGGCTCGGTCGATCGTCGAACTCTGGTCGGAACGGGGCAGGTGCTTGGCCACGCCGAAGTCCAGAACCTTGACCCGTCCGGCGCTGGTGAGCATGATGTTTTCCGGCTTGATGTCGCAGTGAACGATGCCGTGGCCATGCGCGGAAACTAGCGCTTCCGCACACTCCATGGCGATGACGAAGAATTCATCGAGCGACAAAGGCTGCTGCAGGCGCTGGCGCAGGTTCTGTCCCTCGACAAACTCCAGAATCAGGAAAATTTCTCCGCGTTCTTCCAGAACGTCGTAGACGGCGGCGACATGAGCATCACCAAAGCGGGAAGCACGTTCCGCCTCCTCCAAAAAGCGATGTCGATAAAGCGAGTCTGAGCGAAGAGACGGTGCCAGCCGCTTGAGGGCGACGGTGCGTTTGAGTTTGGTATCCTCGGCGCGATAGACCTCGCCCATGCCACCCTTGCCCAGCCGTTCACCGATGCGAAATCTTCCCACAACTTTGCCGGTCAGAGAATCTTGGGGCTGTGAGGGATTCGCCAGAGCTGGATGAAACTCATCCATAATTCGTCGAGGTAATTTCGAGGTTGGAGAGCCGTGTCCCGGGCTTCAGGAAGAGAATCTGGTAGGCCGTCCGTCGCGCCAAGTCTACTCCGGAGAGAACGAGCAGGCAATCTTGGCAACAGTGAGCATTTCTTAGCCAGAGTTTGACCCAAGTAGTGACGAATAATCGGCACTGCTGACCCCGGGTCGGCATGGACGCTTCGCATCGAGATTCCGATTTCCAATTTGCTTAGCTAGTTACGTAACTTCCTTCATCTTCAACTTACGGCCAGTGAAGTGCACCAGAAACTGGCATCCAGCTCTTCCAGTGCAATGAATCAGCGAGGCCCTCGATGCTTCACAAGTGTGCGAATGCCGTCTGTCCCAGATTGTTCCGCAGTCTCGGCCGGGGAAAACTTTTTCTGCTCGAACCGAATCATCCAGCGACGGCCACCCTGGGCCGAGAACGAATCAATCGTGGAGGACGGCCCTCACAGCGGCCGGAGCGTTATTGGTTGTGCGATGACTGTTCTTTGCAGTTGACCCTGACTTTTCAGCCCGGAAAAGGTATGGTTGCGGTTCCTCTTCTTTCAAAAACCGGCCAGAATCCTTCCATGCGCCTGCCGGCGATGTCTTCAGCCCTGAAAACTCGTGGGGCGGAATTTAAAGGTGCAGTGTGAACCGGTTCAAAGTTCATCTTTGTACGATTTGCGGAGAAGAGCGTTCCGGTAACCAGGTACGTTTTCTGGTCGTGGAGAACACGTGGGAAGACAAGCTGACAGTTTTGGAATGGAATGAAGAACTGGCTTCACGCGCCGGGATTCAGGTGGCATGTAGCATCGGCCACGTCGAAGAACTTGTCATCCATTGGATGACGACGGGCCGGCTTGACTATCCTTTCGCGAGAACAACATTGGGAGCAGCGACCTGGCGAAATCTGGTCAGCCCGGGCAGCCGAGTCGATCTCAGCGGCGGCAGAATTCTTGGAGAACTTTCGATTCACCGCGAAAGCATAGAAAGAATTCTGATGCACAATCCTGAGAGTTTGAGGGGTATTTTGTTGGCGTTGCTCGATGCTCTGCATCGGGAGACTTCGGGCAAAATCCGGATGAATCTTCCGCTGGATGCGGAAGCGAACCAGCAGGAAGAACTTTGCACAGCCTCTTCGGATCCGAAAAACTAGGAGTGCTCTAATTTTTCGTTTTCGGCGTTTGAAAGCACTGGTTTCTTCAACCTTATCGGCGCATCGATTTTTTCCAGTCGCCCCAGTCTTTTTTCACCACCGAAGCCATACTCTTGGCCGCCGACAGGAGCCAGTCTGGATGCAATCCAACCAGATGCCGGCGAATGTCTTTCAGCGCAGACCGGCTACCCAGATGAATATTCGCAGTCTCCCAGCCCATGGCGAAAAGCAACCGCAGTTCGTCGCGTCCTCGGGGCAAGACATTCAAATCGATACGGCAGCAATGCGGTGACAAGCGGCGGACAATCCAGCCTCCACGAATCTGCACGAAGGGATCCGGAGAACGTACCGCCCGCCCGATGACGACTTGATACAGATGTCTGGGCTGGCTGGTACCACGCGCGCAATGGACCGCGGAAGGAACCAGCGCTTTGGCTTCGCGGGCGATCTCGCCCCCATTCGATTCCGCGAGTGCCACCAGGCGCGGGCGACCCAAACTACCAACTCCGGCCACCCGGTGCACCAGTCGGTAATCAAGCCCGCGCTGTGGCAGCAAATCTTCCAAAGCCTTTCGGGCACTCGATGGAATTTTTCCCTTTATCCGAGGAAGCGCTTCCATCTTTTGCCAGAACACAACCGGATCACGCAACTCGCCGAGGGCGATATGGCGCAACCAGCCGTGTTCTTCTTCCAGGACAAACGGCAGACCACCGTGCGCAAGTGATTTGCGATAGCCGTCCACAAGGATGGCGCAGCCGTCTTTTGCGGTCAGCGAAAGATGCCCCTCATCGATCGCAAACAGCACACTTGTGGCCAGGCGTACCAGGTCATGGGTGTAAGGCAGCATTGCCGCTTCATCGAAGTCGTTCACGCCCCAGACCAGGCGGCCCTCGGTGTCCCTCCAGGTGCCAAAATTTTCGACGTGAAGATCGCCCACCGCCAGGACGCCCGGAGCTTTAGCCAGGTCTGGACAAACGTGAGGCCATATCTCCGTCCAGCGGTAAAAGGTGGCGCGGAGAAAGAGAAACGCACTTTCTGACATCCGCTGGTGTTTAAGACGAAGATCGGGCTTCACAATCGGTGTATGCGAAGCCAGCCATGTCTCATAGCGGCGGGTTGAAGAGACGATGCTTAGTCTCTCCCTGAACTCATTCTGCTCGACGAATTTGCGCTGGCGAGACTTCAAGGAGTTGATGTTATTCCAGCCGGCCATCGCCAGTTAAGATTTCGAGAAGTTCCTCAGCTGTATCAAGCCTGACACACTTGAGTTACAAAGCCCACAATCGGCATGCCTTTTGAAGGCGTAAGTCTATTACTATCAAAGAGATACGAATGGCAGTTCGCCCGCTAGAAGGGTAGCGTGGTTAAATTCCGGAGGCGAACATGGAACCAATACTCACGACTGTGGCTGTGATCGGCGGCATGACCCTTTCTCTCGCGGTTGCACTCCTGGTCGAAGAACTTATCTTCGGCAAAGTGCTATTCGCTATCTTCGCTCATCGGACGGCGCAAGAGAAGGCAGCGGCCGGCCACTAACGAAAACGGAGGGCTTCGCGCTGGGGAACTTTTGCCGGTGATCATCGCTCAGTAAATCATGGGTCAGTGAATCATGGGTCAGTAAATCATAAGAGGAAGGCGAATGTTCACAACCAGTCGGAGCTGGGCGAATGCAGACAGTACCGACAGCCGGGCATCGGCCCCTGCAGCAGCTTATAATTCGCGGAACGCGTATTTGCGCACTCCAGATTCACGCACCCGAAACTCGCACTTTCCCGGAATGCTGACGCCTGCTTTCCATCGATGTGTCATTCGCGCTGTGCTTCTGACATTTCTATTCGCAGCCCCAGCCGGCGCACAGAACTGGTCAGCTGCGGAGGAACAGCTGGCGTTGAAAATTGCCTCAGCCAGCGGCGTAAGATCGCTGGCCCTCGAAGTAGTGAACCGTTCATCGCTGAATGCGGCGACGGCTGACGATGTTCGCCGCAATCTGCTGACCCAGCTTGCGGTTCAAGGCGTGCGTTTCGTGTCCTCCAACCAGGCAGAAGAAAACGTGCTGGTTTCACTCTCCGAGGATTTGCAGAACTATGTATGGGTGGCGGAGATTCGCCAAAGTTCAACGACAGTTTCCGTGGTCATGGTTTCATTGCCTCGGCCGGCCGCCTCGAACGTCGCGCCCGCGGCGGCAACGATGGAAGTCCGCAAGGTTTCCTTGTGGTCGCAAGAGGAACGAATTCTGGATGTCGCAGTCGCAATGGAAAATCCCGCACGCATGCTGGTGCTTGATGCTAATGGGGTGACGGTCTATGGGCTGCAGAGCGGCCGCTGGGAACCGGGCCAACTGCTTCCGCTAGCTCATAAACGTCCGTGGCCGCGCGATCTGCGCGGCAGGCTTTCGCTGCGTGCGGACAAAGACAAGAATCTTGTCTTTGATGTCCACTTGCCTGGTGTTTTTTGTAAGAGTTCAAGCAGCGCTCCCCTGACACTGGAGTGTTCCGAAAGCGATGATCCCTGGCCGCTCAGTTCAGATCTGTTCAGCCTGCGTGCGACCTATGCTTCGTCCCGTAATTTTTTTAGCGGCGCGCTCAGTCCAGGCATTGGCGGACAAACTACGGCGCCTTCGTTTTACTCAGCAGCAGCGATAGCTCGAGATCAGACAATCTGGTGGCTCCTGGCTGCGGCTGACGGAAGGGTGCATCTGTTCGACGGCATCACCGACCAGGTGGTGGATAAGCTTCAGTGGGGCAGTGATATTGCGAGTCTCCATAGCGCTTGCGGGTCGGGCTGGCAGGTTCTGGCCACAGGTGACGGTGCTGGCCAGAGTGATACGGTTCAGGCATTCGAAGTAACGGGTCGCGAAGCGGTGGGGGTAAGCCCCGCTGTGGATCTGAACGGCCGGGTGACTGCGCTTTGGTCTGAGTCCGGCGGGGCCGGGGTAATAGCGGTCGTACAGAATCTGCAATCGGGGAGATATGAAGCTTTCCGGCTTACTCTCAACTGCGGTTCCTGATTTGTGTCTGTGTGTTTGTCTGTCACTGGGCCTCGCCGCTCAGGCCGGCACGCGGCCGCATTATGGCGGCACCCTGCGTATTGCGATGCGGGAAGCGCCGGCATCACTTGATCCGTCCAGCGGGCAGCCCGGCACAGCCGACCTGATGCGGCTGATATTTGACACACTCACCACAATGGATGCGCACGGTCGGGTGCAACCGGCACTGGCGCTTTCCTGGCGTTCAGATCCCGGCGACCGGCGCTGGCAATTCACGGTTCGTGGCGGAGCCACTTTTCAGGATGGCACTTCGGTTGGGTCGGACGCTGTGGCGGCTTCACTGCGTTCCGCCAATCCCAGCTGGAAGGTTTTCGCAGCAGGTGAAACGGTGGTGATCGAATGCGATGCGGCGACTCAAAATCTTCCGGCGATTCTGGCCTTGCCGCGCTACAGCATAGCCAAACGCAGCAGCGGAAAGCTCAGCGGCAGCGGCCCGTTCGCGATCAGCAACTGGGATCCAGGCAAGAAAATTAATTTAACGGCTCGAGATGACTACTGGGCGGGCCGCGCGTTTGTCGATGCGGTCGAAGTTCAGCTGGGAGTGAGCTTTCGTGATCAGATGCTCGCACTTGATTTGAATAAAGCTGACATCGTGCAAGTCGCGCCGGACCAAGTCCGCCATCTGGCGGGGGAAGGCCGCCACCTGGCAAACTCAGCCCCCTCCGAATGGATGGCCCTGGTCTTTGCCCGCGACAGCCAATCGGCGGAAGAGACAAAGCGGCGCAAGGCTCTGGGACTGAGCATCGATCGGCCGGCAATGAATAACGTTTTTTTGCAAGGCGGCGGAGAACCAGCCGGGGGGTTCCTGCCCAACTGGGTGACCGGATACGCCTTTCTTTTTCCCGCTACAGTCGATTTGCAGAGCGCGCGTCGATTGCTCGCAGATGTTCGCCCGTTGACTGCGTGGACTGTCAGTTACGACGTGTCGGATGCGATGGCGCGAGTAATCGCGGAAAGAATTGCCCTGAACGCTCACGACGCGGGGCTTACGATTCAAACGTCAAATTCCACGGTTCCTGATATGCGAGTGGTCCGCTTGCCGTTACCGTCGCTCAACGCCGAAGTCGCTCTGAGAGAACTTGCATCGGCTTTGTCGCTTCCGCAACCCAAGTTCGGCGGTGATGCATCCAGCCTTTACTCTGCCGAGAGCGTCTTGCTGCAAACGCAGCGCGTCATCCCTCTTTTGCATTTGCGAAAAGCTACCGGGTTAAGCAGATCGGTAAGGGGTTGGGAAGACTATCCGGACGGCAGCTGGCATTTGCAAAACGTCTGGCTGGAAATAGGTGCGCCGTGAGCTTTCGCCGCAAACTTCTGCTGGTACTCGCGCTGACGGTTTTTCTCTCGGTGGGCGCGGTCACGTGGATCGTCTCCAGCGTGACCCGGCGCGCCTTCGAGCGCGCGAACCAGGAGCAAACCGCGGCTTTAGTGGCGCAGTTTCGTCGCGAATTTAATCGCAGAGGTGAGGAGGTTGCGCAACGGATTGAAACTGTTGCCGGCAGCGAAGCAGCCACGCGCATGGCGCTCGCCGTCAACCGTGGCTCGACCGACTATGGCGGGTTTGTGAATGACGCCAAGGTTCTGGCTGAGAACCAGCAATTGGATTTTTTAGAATTTGTAGATGGCCGGGGCGTAATTCTGTCTTCGGCACAATGGCCGGCTAAATTCGGCTACACGGAAAATTCGCTTCCGCCGGCGCCGCCGCCGAAAAACGCTTTTCTGCGGCAGGAGGGGCTTCCGGATGGGTCGGCTCTCAGCCTGTCGGCGATCCGGAAGGTGCAAGTAGGGGACAAGCCGCTCTTCGTGATCGGTGGCCGCCGGCTGGACAAAGACTTCATCGGCAGCCTCGAACTTCCGGCGGGAATGCGGGCCATGCTTTACCGCAACCTTTCCCGGGAATTCTCTCCCTCGCTTCTGGTCGGGCCCGCGGGCGAAGTGCCGCAACCGGGCCAACTCGTGCCGCTCATTGAGCAGGTGCAGAGACAGCGGCAGGAAGCCACAGAACTGATTCACTGGTCAGACAATGCGGCGGATGACGAAGCCGTGCATGCAATTCCACTCAACGGGCAGGACAATAACTTGCTGGGCATTTTGATGGTTGGAAACACACGGCGGCCTTACGTGGAATTGCGCAATCGCATTCGTTCAGCGGCATTGCTGGCAGGCACCATTGGCATCGTTGTGGCGGTTGTGTTTACAGGATGGGCTTCCTCCCGGGTTACGCGTCCAGTCAAACGATTGGCGGATGCGGCGCGAGAAGTTGCCGCCGGCAACTGGAACGCGCGAGTTCCGATCGATTCCACGGACGAGTTCGGTGAACTGGCGGAATCGTTCAACCGGATGACGGCCGAACTGCTCGATCAAAAGCGCAGCCTGGTGCAAGCGGAGCGGGTGGCGGCGTGGCGGGAGCTGGCACGGCGTCTGGCGCACGAGCTCAAGAACCCTTTGTTCCCGTTACAACTGACGGTCGAAAATTTGATCCGGGCGCGGCAACAGACGCCCCCGCAGTTCGACGAGGTTTTTCGCGAGAGTTCCTCTACTCTGCTGGCAGAGATCGCCAATTTGAAAAACATCATCGCGCGCTTCAGCGAGTTTTCCCGAATGCCGCAGCCGCAGTTCCAAAGGCTGCAGGTCAACGAAATCATGCAAAATGTTGCCCGGCTGCTGCAGGCCCAACTCGCCTCGCCCGGCCACGCGGAAATTGAATGCCGCCTCGAGCTGATGCAGCCTGAGGAACCAATTGCCGCTGACCCCGAACTTCTGCACCGGGCGCTATCGAATCTTGCCCTGAATGCAATGGATGCCATGCCGCACGGCGGATTGCTCACCCTGCGCACCCGTCAGGACAATGGACGGGTAGCGTTGGAAGTCGCCGACAGCGGCATCGGCCTCACGCCCGAGGAATGCGAACGCCTGTTCACCCCCTACTACACCAGCAAGGCGCATGGCACTGGCCTGGGACTGGCGATCGTGCAATCCATCGTCAGCGATCATGGGGGCAGGATCAGCGTGCGTAGCGAGCCCGGCCAGGGAACAACGTTTATGATCGACCTGCCTCGCAATCTGGACAAGCTATCCGCAGAGGCGGGGTAAGGAGTCATCGGTGGCCGAGAAAGCGCATCTACTGATCGTCGACGACGAAGCCAACACGCTGGCGTCGCTCTCGCGCGCATTCCGTCTCGCCGGGCATGAGGCGACGGTTTCTGATAATGCCGCGAAAGCGCTGGAACTGGCCCGATCGCAGCATTTTGATCTCATCATCTCGGATGTGGTCATGCCGGGCAAAGATGGGTTAACGCTGCTGGAAGAGCTGAAAGCCCAGGGCGTCAGCACTCCGGTGGTGATGATGTCGGGTCAGGCGCACATAGAAATGGCGGTGCGAGCCACCCGCCTGGGCGCTCTGGATTTCCTGGAAAAACCGATCTCAACGGACAAACTGCTGCTCACGGTCGAGAACGCGCTCAGACTGCAGCGTCTGGAATCCGAGAACCGCCAGCTCCGGCAGCGTTTGGGAAAACACGAGATGGTCTGGACCGGCGAGATCATGAAGAAGCTCATGGCCCAGATTGAACGGGTAGCCGCCAGCGAGACTCGAGTGTGCATTCTGGGTGAAACTGGCACCGGGAAGGAATTGGTCGCGCGCACTCTGCATGAGCGCAGCTCTCGAGCAGCGGGACCATTCGTTACCTTGAATTGCGCAGCCGTCCCTGCTGAACTGATTGAGTCCGAACTATTCGGTCATGAGAAAGGATCTTTCACCGGCGCGGCGGGCCGACATGCCGGCAAATTTGAGCAAGCTGAGCGAGGGACGATCTTTCTCGACGAGATCGGCGACATGCCCCTGGCGATGCAGGCAAAACTTTTGCGGGTCCTGGAAGAAGGCGAAGTAGAGCGCATCGGTGCCGACAAGCCAAACCGGGTGGACGTACGGGTGTTGGTGGCCACCCATCGCAATCTGGAAGCTCTGGTACGCGAAAATAAATTCCGCCAGGACCTCTTTCATCGGGTATATGTGTTTCCCATTCTGCTGCCGCCGCTGCGGGAGCGAAAGGAGGACATTCCGGCACTGGTGCAACATTTTGCACAGCAGGTGTGCGCGCAGAATAGCTGGAAACCGATCCCCTTTTCCGGCGAAGCCATCGAAGAACTTAAGGAACAAGGCTGGCCGGGTAACGTACGGGAGCTGCGCAATGTCGTAGAACGCCTGATGCTTCTGGCCACCGAGGGCGAGGTAACCGCAGATACGGTTGAAATGGCGTTACCCCAGACTGCATCGTCCGGGTCAGCTTTGCCCTCCGGATCGGGAACGCTGGGAGACCGGGTTCAGGGCTTTGAACGCGAGGTCATCGTCGCGGAACTCAAGCGCAATCATTTTCACGTGACCAACACAGCCAAGACTTTGGGCCTGGAACGCAGCCATCTGTATAAGAAGGCAGAGCAATTGGGGATCGATATGCGCTCCCTGAAGAACGAGTAGTTTGAAGAGCGAGGAAACCCGCTAAAATACATAAGATACTGTATTGGCCATAATCGTTGACCGGAGTAAGGTCGCGTAGATCAAGAGTACGGTTATTTAGCCTTTTGGGGAATTACGACGAGGGTCTTTCCGTGGTGCGCTTCGCGAGTTCATCGAGTAAACTTTGCGATTCTGGTGTGTCAGCAGTAAGAATTACACGGGGTTGCGGCTTCCACAGCAGCTAACCCCTTGGATTGTCACAATTCTTTTTGGCAACCACCATGCTTTAACGGAAGCCACAGGTTGGTTGTTTCTGGAGTTAGTGTGGTCGCCGGTCGGCCCTTACTGGCAAAGTTCTGGGGGAGGTAGGTTATGGCTGCGTTCCGGATTTTCATCGCGGACGATCATGAGGTGGTGCGCAAAGGACTTTGCGCCCTTCTGCAAGCAGAACCAGGCTGGGAAATTTGCGGCGAGGCTGGGGACGGACGGGAAGCCACTGAGAAGGTCCGTGATCTCAAGCCTGACGCAATTATCCTCGATATCGGTATGCCAGGTTTGAACGGTCTAGAAGCGACTCGCCAGATTATGAAGGACGATCCTCGCGCCAAGGTTTTGATATTGACCTTTCATGACTCTGACCAGGTGGTGCGAGACGTTCTGAACGCGGGGGCGCGTGGATTCCTTCTCAAATCCGACGCTGCGCGAGATCTGGTGGTAGCGGTCGAAGCTTTGCGCAAAGACAAGACTTATTTCACCTCCAAAGTCGCAGCCATGGTGCTGGAGGGGTATTTGAAAGGCGGCACCAAAGCCGCTGCGGTATCTCTTGGCCGTGATCGCCTCACCCCGCGCGAGCGCGAAGTGGTGCAATTGCTGGCCGAGGGAAAGAGCACTAAAGAGGTCGCAGTGGCGCTGGGACTGAGCGTGAAGACAGCTGAAACTCATCGCTCGAACATCATGCGCAAACTGCAACTCCACTCGGTGAGCGACCTGGTACTGTACGCGGTGCGGAACAATATTGTCCACGTGGTACAGCCGGCCATCGAAAGTTGATTACGTAACCGATTGAATCTTTTTACCGATCATAAGGAACGCCCGTCACGCGCAAGACCTTGTAGCTCTCTGCGCAAATAATTGCGAACATTTTCTCGCAGGTGTCTGATGCGGAGACCCTTAGCATCCGACAAAAAACTCTAGTAAGAGTACAGCAAATTAGCCAAACCCCTACAGAGTGGACCGGATAGACCCTGAACGCTTTAGACCCTAATCTTGTCAGCGTTATGAACTTAACTTCGCGTCAGTCGATATCAGGCTTGGGAGGAACAGCGGTGACCAATACTTCTGCGGAAGCAGTCAGCAATGATCTGAACAATGTGATGCGAACTACCACCGATCTTGAATTGGTCAAGCGTGCCCAGGAGGGCGATTCCGAAGCCTTTGCGGCGCTGTTTCATGCTCACAAGGCGCGCATCTATTCGGTCTGCCTGCGCATGACCAACAACACCGCGCAAGCCGAAGATCTCACTCAAGACGCCTTTCTGCAAGTGTTCCGCAAGCTCGACACTTTTAAGGGGAACTCGGCGCTATCTACCTGGCTTTATCGGATCGCGGTAAACACAGTGCTCATGCACTTCCGCAAAAAGGCGCTCAAACAGATCTCGCTGGATGAACCTTCCAGCCATGACGCCAAGATGGTGCGGCGCGAATATGGAAGCCGCGACGGCCGTCTGACCGGATCGGTGGACCGGATCACTTTGAGCCGCGCCATCAAAGACCTGCCCGCTGGATACAGGACAATCTTCCTCCTGCATGAAGTGGAAGGCTACGAACATCAGGAAATTGCGAAAATTCTGGATTGCTCGGTTGGGAATTCCAAATCTCAACTGCATAAAGCCAAGCTGCGTATCCGTGAATTTCTGGCGGAGCCCGGTAAAGGTCAGGTTCCGATGTCAGCTTAATCATTCGCAAAGACCAGGACGAAACAGGCGCGAGGATCCCCAACTCGCGCCTTTATTTTTAGCGCTGGCCCCACTTCAGTTTCGTGCGAAGCACATCAAAAAAGGTTCCCTGTGTGTGGAGAAGAGTGACTTGATGTTGAGACTTGCGACAGAGCACTCGGTCCCCGTCGATCATCGGCATTCCGATCTGTCCGTCGATGCTTAAATAGGCTTCGTCCTCGCCTGTCTTGACGACGATTTCAATCTCCGACGTATCCCGCACCACCAGTGGGCGGTGGGTCAGCGAATGGGCGGAAACTGGCGTCACCACAAACGCATCCACCGACGGCATCAGGATCGGCCCTCCGGCTGCCAGTGAATACGCCGTTGAACCCGTCGCTGTGGATACGATAAGACTGTCCGCTTGATAGCTGGAAACGAAGGCGTGGTCGATGTAGACGTCGCAATGATTCAGTCGGGCGATGGTCCCCTTTCCCACAACGACATCATTGAGAGCGTCGAAGCTGCCCACACATTCGTCATTTCGAACCACTTCGCAATGCACCATGGAGCGAGTATCCAGGTTGCAGCAATTCTGCTCGATGCTTTGCAGGGTGGCATACAAATTTTCCAGAGGAACTTCGGTGAGAAAGCCCAACGACCCAAGATTAATTCCAAGAACCGGGATTTTGGCTTTGGATACCGCGCGAGCCGCCGAGAGCAGCGTGCCGTCTCCGCCCAGAACGACCACGAAGTTCAAGGGGCGAGAGGCCATCGCTTCACGGGTCAATACTTCTATCGCCTGCGCATAAGGCGCGGTCTCTGGATCGACCACAATCTGATATTGACGCTCGCTAAACCAGGCGAGGAGCGGGGGAATAACTTCTGCCAGTTTGGTTTTTCCAGGTTTGGAAATGATGCCGGCGAGCTTTGGAGCTGAAGCTGGATTCCAGGTAGCCATGGAAATCGAATTGTACAGAATTCGAAGAGAACCGCGCCACGGAACACCCCTTCGAAGCGGTTCGCCTCCAAACAATGATTTCTCCCATTATCGAGGACGTCATCCTGAGCGGCCGTCAGGCCGAGAAGAATCCAGCGCGGACCGGGCTCGGATCCGCCACTGATCCTCTCGCCTTTCCTGAAGCCCTGCAACCGTTCCGCTCCGCGCCAGATCCTTCACCCGGCTGGAGCCGGGCTCAGGATGACGTCAAGTTCTCGAACAACCAAGGTAAGGTTCAAGACCTCAAGTGCGGGAGCACGAGCGTTTTGTCTCTCGTCAGGTGGGCAAAGACTGCGGGAAGAGCACGGGAACAGGATTGCAATCCTTTGGCTTTAGAATTGCCCGTACAAAAGAAATTCGCGGTTACCTTCGCCGCCCAGAATTGGAGAATCGATTGCCGCGGTCTGCGTACATCCCAGGGCCAACAACGCGTGCCGTACTTTTTCGAGCGTCGCCTTTTGCACCTCCGGGTCGCGAATGATGCCTCCCTTCCCCACCAGTTCGCGACCGGCCTCGAACTGTGGCTTTACCAGGACCACAATCTGCTCTCCACGCCGCTCCGATGGCGGAGGAAAGGCAGCGGAGACAACCGGGGGCAAGACCAGAGTAGCGGAGATGAACGAGACGTCCATCACGACCACGCTCACCGGTTCACCGACCTGTTCCGCCGTCAGATAGCGGGCGTTGGTCTTTTCCATAAGCCGGACGCGGGAATCCTGACGCAGCCGGAAATCGATCTGGCCATGCCCGGTATCGACGGCGATCACCTTTCTTGCGCCGCGCTGCAACAGACAATCGGTGAAGCCGCCGGTGGACGTTCCCACGTCGAGGCAAGTCTTGCCGGCGACGTCGATCTGCCAGTGTTGCAGAGCTGCTTCCAGCTTGAGCCCTCCGCGACTGACAAACTTGAGGTCTTCTCCTAGCAGGCGGATTTCGGCCGAGCTGTCGATCCCCGCACCGGCCTTTGCGATTTTCTGTCCGTCCACCAGCACTTTGCCGGCGAGGATCAGGGCCTGGGCACGCTCGCGCGTCGTGGTCAGGCCTCGATCGAGTACCAATTTGTCGAGACGGGTCTTCACAAGTAAGCTCCGCCAGCGGTGCAAGCTGGATAGTAGCGATGCAGTTTGAAAGTCCTCAAGGGATTGTCATTCCGAAGCGCGGCCTTTGCGCAGGGAATCTGCGGTTGAACCGCCGGCACTAGCAGATTCCTAGCCGGTAGAGCCGGCTTCGGAATGGAGGGATGGGGTTTGAACGCACCTGCACTGCAAGCTGCATGTACTCTTACAAGATGGGAAAGCGCTAGCCGGCCACTTCTTCAAGGAGCTTCTGGTCGATATCGAAATTGGAATGCACGTTTTGCACGTCGTCATGCTCTTCGAGAGCTTCCATCAGTCGAATCATCTGGCTGGCGGCGGCACCTTCAAGCTTCACGTAATTCTGGGGAATCATAGCCACGCTGGAAGACGCCGGCTCGATGCCGGCCTTTTTTACCGCTTCAAGAACGGCTTCGTAGGCAGAAGGCTCGCACAACACTTCCCAGTTTTCGCCGTCATCGCGCAAATCCTCTGCGCCGGCTTCGAGGACGATGCCCATCAGATCGTCTTCTTTGGCGGCTGATTTAGGAACGACGATGTCGCCTTTTTTGTGAAACATCCAGGAGACGGCTCCGGCTTCCGCCATGTTGCCGCCGTTTTTCCCGAAGGCGTGCCGTACTTCGCTGACAGTGCGGTTGCGATTGTCGGTATTGATATCGAGCAGGACCGCAGCGCCTCCCGGACCATAGCCTTCCAGAGAGAATTCTTCATAGGTAGCGCCGGGTAGTTCTCCAGTACCTCGCTGGATAGCGCGCTTGATGTTGTCGGCAGGCATGTTCTCTGCCTTGGCTGCCACGATGGCGCCGCGGAGGCGAGGATTTGCGTCGGGGTCTCCACCATTTTTGGCGGCGATCGAAATTTCCTTGATCAGACGCGTGAAAATCTTGCCCCGTTTGGCATCAAGGGCGCCCTTTTTGTGCTTGATTGTGGCCCATTTTGAGTGGCCGGACATGGGAATACCTCGTCTTCAATAGTCTTTAATGGCGCGGAACTGCCCGTCGAGGAGATCAACGGATTGCTTCTAATGTAGTGACAACGAAGGGAAATTATAGCATGGGAGTTTCCGAGGTTGAGCCTGTAATCCGGGCTTGCCGTGCCTTGTATGCATACAGAACCGCCAGCAATGGAGGCGCCAGAAGCACACCCCAGAACGGTATGATCATCCCCAGAACAATGGGAGCCAGAATGGACGCCCACACCGGCACCCTGGCGGTCCGCTTCATGATGTAGGGCTGAAGCAGAAATCCGTCCACCACCGCAATCACTGCGTACAGCATCAGCACGTAAAGGGGATGTTCCCAGTCGCCCCACTTGAACATGGCGACCAGCGCGGGACCGATGACTCCGAGCACAGCGCCGATCTGCGGGACAAACTGGAAGAGGGCGGCCAAAACAGCCCAGAGCGGAGCCCACGGCACCCCGATGATCAGCAGGCCAATGAGCCACAAGAGGCCGACCGCAAAAGAATCCTGCAACTGGGCGATAAACCAGTTCTTCAGCGCGCCACCGGTAAGGCGAAAGTGATCTTTGAAATCCACAGATATAAGATGCCTGGCTGGCGATGATGATACCCCGCGCCTGCCGCTGACAGGAAGGTTGTCAACCTCACGGGCTGTGATTCGTCCATAGAGATAGCACCAGGTTGGTTCGAGAGAAGGCGGAGACAGAAAGCGCGTGGATACAGTCCTGACGACAGCGTTGAATTCGTCCGCGGCCGAAAAGACCGAGGTGATCTCCGCTGACAGGTTCGAAGAGATCATGCGCCAGCATCAGCAGCGCGTTTACCGGGTAATTTTCTTACTGGTGAGGGATGCCGATACGGCGGACACGCTGACCCAGGAATGTTTCCTGCGGGCTTATTTGAAACGCGCCAGCTTCAGGGGCGAGTGCCGGATCGAAACCTGGATTCTCCGCATTGCGGTCAACCTGGTACGGGATCACGGAAAGAACCGGCGGGCGTCCTTCTGGAAGCGGTTGGTTGGCTTGCACGATGCCGCCAGCGTTGACGAGGAACCTCGCCAGTTCACCGCGCCGGAGCCCTCCGCTGAGCGCACCCTGCTGGCGCGCGAAGAGTTGAACGCCGTCTGGAAGGCATTGTCCTCGTTGTCACCCCAGCAGCGGGCCATGTTCTTCCTTCGCCATGTGGAGGAGATGCCGCTAACCCAAATTGCCGAAACCCTTGAAGTGAGCGTGGGTTCGGTGAAAACGCAACTCTCGCGGGCCACCAGGAAACTGCGCGAGATGAAGGAAAGACAATGGGAATAATTCGACAATTGACCAATGAAGAATCGATCGACCTGATGAGCGAGGGCGAGCAGCAAGCTCTGCGCTCTACTCTCGAAGCGCTACCCGGCGCGGCCCGCGAAGCCGCATTCCGATCCGAAAAATTCTGGGAGACGCAACGCAGCATGGTCTGGTCGCAGATCTCAAATCCGAGGCTTCTGCATGAACGAAACACTGCGAACCGGATGCATAGGCCGGGTGCACGCCGTACATCCGGATTGGTGGTTGCCGGCATGGCGGCGATGTTTCTCCTGGGCGCATTGCTGCTCGATCATGGAGCTCTCGCCCCGCCGCGCAGCATACAAGCCGATCCTGATCACGAACTGCTGCTGGCAGTAGAGCGCGCAGTACACAACGATGGGCCCGCAGCGCTCGACCCGGCAGCGCTTCTGGCCGATGAGATGGTTCAGGAAATATCCGTCGCACGTTCCCCAATTCGCAAGAAGGAGCCTGTTCATGAGAACTAAATTTTTTGGAATGTTTGCCATGCTTTTCGTTTCACTTTCTTTGCTCGCCCAGAACCGCACAGCGTCGCCGTCCACGACCATAGCCACCCCTGGAACGAAGATGACAATGTCTTATCGCACCGAACTGGGAAAATGGTGGCAAAATTCGGATGTCGCCAAAAAGTTGCAGCTCAGCGATGGTCAGATTGGTCAACTGGATCAGACTTTCTACGACCACAAGATGAAACTCATCGACTATGGCGCGGACATGGAAAAACAGGATCTGAAACTACAGACATTGCTCGACGCCGACGTTCCAAACGAAGGCCAGGTTGAATCTCAGGTGGACCAGGTACTGTCGGCGCGGGGCAAACTGGAACGCGAATTTACCATGATGAATCTGGACCTGCGCAAGGTGCTCTCGCTCGACCAGTGGCGGCAGCTGAAGACGATTCGCGGACAAGGCGGCCCTGACCGGGTGTTTTTCCATAAAGTACTTCCACCCGGCAGCGGACCTTCCATGATGCTGCTTCAACCCGGAGGAGCGCCGGCACCCGGGCCGCCTCCGCCGCCTGACGAAATGTTCTGAGGAGTTTTATTTCTCTCCGCCGCCCGTAATGCTCTCGGCAATACGGGCGGCGTTTTCTTCGTGTTAGACTTTCAGGCGAACCTTTTTCCAAGGAAACCAGGATGAAATTCGGCGTCATCATCTTCCCAGGCTCCAACTGCGACCATGATGCGTTTTGGACGATCCAGGAGATTGCTCATCAGCCGGCCACATTTCTGTGGCATGAATCGCACGACCTGCAGAATTGCGACGCCATAATCGTGCCCGGAGGATTCGCTTTTGGCGACTATCTGCGCACCGGCGCGATCGCAAAGTTCTCTCCGGTTATGCAATCGGTCCGAAAATTCGCAGACGCGGGTGGCCTGGTGCTTGGTATTTGCAACGGCTTTCAGATTTTGTGTGAGTCCGGCCTGCTGCCCGGCGCCTTGATGCGGAACGTCGGGTTGAAATACGTATGCAAACCGGTGCAGGTTCGGGTGGACAACGCCGAAACTCCTTTTACAAACGCTTGCAGAAAAGGTGATGTGCTGACCATTCCCATCGGCCACATGGAAGGAAACTATTTCTGCGACCAGGAAACGCTCGCCGAACTGAAGCGCAACCAGCAGATAGTGTTTCGTTACTGTTCGCCATTGGGGGAGACTACGTCTGATTCCAATCCCAACGGCTCGCTGGAAAACATCGCGGGAATCTGCAGTCCAGGCCGAAACGTGCTGGGCATGATGCCGCATCCGGAGCGGGCCAGCGAGTCTGAACTCGGCGGGACGCAGGGATTCAAGATCTTCGAATCTCTGGTCGGAGCCATGGCGGTCAAATAGTCCGTCGACCGTGGGATGATGGGCGTTTGGCCGCATCCAATTCAATAGGGGAAGGCACGCAACTTTCGCCTGCGACAGTGTTTGCATAGTAGACCCCAGAAATCTTTCATGAAACTCCACCAACCTCTGGCTGTATCTGTGCCTTCGAAGCGTGCTGCAAGATCGCCCCTCAAGCCAACCCTGGTTCTTTCGCTCTTGCTGCTGACGATTGCTGTACTGCCCAGGACCCTGGCGGCGCAGGACACTCCACGGGTTCAGGTCTTTGGCGGCTATTCGTACACCAGGTTTGATAGCCCGTCATTTGGATTCGCCAATCCCTCGGGCCTCAATGGCTATAACTTCGCTCCCGCCTTCAACCTGATTCGCGGATTCGGCGTGAAGGCTGAACTGAGCGGGCAATACGGATCAAATCTGAACCTGCGCGATGTCGCGATCGGGCCGCAGTTTCTCTATCCCAAGGGAAAGGCCATGTTCTTCGCTCATGTGCTGATTGGCGACGCCCGATCGCTGGTGAGAGTAGCCAACGGAGAAGAAGACACGGCGCGGGCGGTGATCGCGGGCGGAGGAATGGACCTGGACATCACCAATCGATTTGCGGTGCGCCTGTTTCAGGTGGATTATCTGCACACCACATTGTTTTCCGCGAAGCAAAACAATTTTCGCATTTCGACCGGCCTGGTTTATCGCTGGGGCTCAATCAACAAAAAGAAGCACCGAGACCTCACGCCGTCCCCTTAGCGGCGATCGAAGGCGGTGAAGCGTTGTTGGAAGGACTTGGATGAACTTGAAGCGATGGATGGGTTTACCGGGGATCATTTTCGCGCTGGCGTGGTTTGCCGGTTGTGGCGGAAGCAGCAGCAGTGGTGGGGGTAGCGGTTCCACCGGGCGCGCCGCTTACATTGCCATACCCCAGGCCAACGCGATCGGCGCCTACCGTATAAAATCCAGCTCCGGCGACCTGACCCAGGTTCTGGGTTCACCCTTCACCGGAGGCACTTCCCCGGTTTCCATTGCGGTCCATCCTTCCGGCAACTTTATCTATTCGGCGAATCAGGGCGGAAACGATATTTCGCTGTTCAAAATCGATCACAGCACCGGAGAACTAATTGAAGTCATGCCGCGTACGCCGGCCGGACTCAATCCTTCGGCACTTACGCTTGATTCGGGTGGCGACCTGCTCTTCGCCACTAACGAACTGTCTAATACGGTTTCGGTTTATTCAATAAGTTCGAGTGACGGCACCCTGAGCGAAGTTGCAGGATCGCCATTCATGACCGGCTCGCGCCCCGTGGCACTGGCGGTCTCGCCGTCAGGAAAATTTCTCTATGTGGCCAGCGCAAACCTACCCCTGGTGTATGGCTATACGGTGGTATCGGGCACGGGGAGTCTGGCGGCGATTCCGGGCTCGCCGTTCACGGTAGGCAGCGGACCCAGTGCTCTGGCGATCGATTCGTCCGAGCACTTCCTCTACGTGGCCAACTTTGTTTCCAACACGGTTTCAGGCAAGGCAATCGATTCCACCACCGGAGTTCTTACCGAAGCTCTGCAATCGCCGTTCGCCGCCGGCACGGGACCAATCTCGATCACGATTCATCCCTCCAAGCCGGTGCTTTACGTCACTAATCTGGGATCGAACAACGTTTCGGCTTACGCCATTGACACCACGACCGGAGCTACGACCCCGCTCGACAAATCGCCGTTCACGGCCGGTACCAAGCCGGTTTCCGCCACCGTCGATCCGGGCGGGACTTTCTTGTACGTCTGTAATCAGTCCACCAAGAACATCACTAAATTTGTAATCAATCAGGATACCGGCGGTCTGCCCAGCAGCACTGCAACAACGACTCTGAATCTGGCACCGGCTTCGTTGGTATTTGCCAAGTAGACTCCTCAGAAAACGAACCACTTCAAGCCCGCGGGCGGAAGCGCCCGCACCACATATCCTGACTGATGATTCGCTTTGGAATTCTCGGGTTTGGTCTGCACGCCGTGAAGCGGCTGATGCCGGGATTTGCGCTGGCGCAGAATTGCCAGGTGACAGCGCTGTCGCGCCGTTCGATAGCGGATGCGCAAAAATCTGCAACGCAGTTTCACATCCCCCACGCCTTCGACTCGGCGGAAGATCTTTGCCGATCTCCTGAGGTGGACGCGATTATAGTGACCACTCCTAACGCTTGCCATCGAGACGACGTCCTGCTGGCGCTTCGCTGCGGGAAGCCGGTTTTGTGCGAGAAACCAATGGGGGTGAGCGCCGCCGAGTGCCGCAGTATGGTCGAGGCTGCGCGGAGGGCCGGGTTGCTGCTGGGCATCGCTCAGGTTTTTCGTTTCGAAGACAGCACTGCCCGCTTTCGCGAGCGTGTGGCTGCAGGACAAATCGGTAAAGTCATTTTCGCGCGCTCGGAATTTTCTTTTCCCGGTGGCGCTGGACACGTCCGCAAATGGATTCACGATCCCGCAGTGGCGGGTGGAGGCCCCATCGCCGATGTCGGAGTCCACTGCGTCGACTCGCTGCGCTACATATTGCAGGATGAAGTTGTCAGAGTGAGTACGCAGGCACAGCACGACTTCGGACCGGGCGCCGTCGAATCGGCTGCCGTGCTTACGTTGCAATTCTCTCGCGGCACAACCGCGATCGTCGCCGTGTCTTTCAGTACCGAATACCGCACACCCCTCGAACTCTTGGGCGAGACCGGAGTGCTTCGGGCCGACGATGCCCTGAACGTAGAAAGGCCCATCAGGCTGGAGTTTCGTCGTGCCGGTTCAGTAGTCGAGACCGATGAGATTTCAAATCGACTTGCCTATGCCCGCCAGGTCGATGCTTTTGCAGATGCAATTGAAGGTAAGTCTCAATTCCCTGTGCCCGGCGAAGAGGGATGGCAGAACCAGGAAATCCTGGATGCCGCCTATCGCAGCTTGAAGAATGGGAAAACCGAGGAAGTGGTGCAGGTAAAGACAGGGTCTATGTAAACGTCAAATTCGAAAGACGTCATGCTGAGCTTGCGAAGCATCCGGCGTGAAGCGGATCTGCTGTGTCCGTGACGGTGAGCGAAAGATCCTTCGCGACTTCGTCTCTCAGGATGACGTCAGGGAAATAGGGCTGCGCGGCCAACGGCTATGTAAAACCTAAAATTATTGAGACGTCATGCTGAGCCTGCGAAGCATCTGGCGTGCAGCGGATCTGCTGCGTTCGTGACGGTGCGCGCCAGATCCTTCGCGACTTCGTCTCTCAGGATGACGTCAGGAAAATTAAGGTTGAGCCGGCGGATCCTTCGGCTTCGCTGAAGGAATTCCTTTAGCTTGCACAATCGCCCAATGCCAATCCTGGTCCCGCCCCGGAGCCACCCCTAAAGTCTCGTGGAACACCGCCGTGCTTGCCGGCGCAGCCGAGCCCTTAAGGTGGTAAAGGACGGTTGAGTCGGGTTGTTTTTCCGAAAGCAGGGTGGTGGTTTCGGCTGCCGGCACCAGCCGCGCCGATCCATTTTTAGCAGTGTTGGCGTCGGAGCTACGCACAATCGTCAGACCTACCGTTATTTCCTTAATGCTCCAGGTGCTTCCGTTATGCACGGAAACCTGCAAATCGTCGCCCGTGATCGTGGCTGGACCATCGAGCTTGGCCAACTCGCTTCCCGGCATATCCTGCGGCGCATACGGGTTCGACAACAATGCTGTAGCCGCACCGCTGAAAGAAAGATCGCAGGTGACGTCGGGAGAAGAGACCTGAAACTTCTTGGCCGCGCCGTCGATGGAAAACACCAGGTTGCCTTTTAGTTTGCGAGTCTGCACTTCATCCATGACCTGATGCAGGTTCTCGTTATCGATCACAGGATGTTCCGGTGCCGGCTGATCGGGCGCAGCTTTACTCTTTCGATATTGCCGAGCCAGATCGCCCAGTGACGGTTCCGGTGCGTCTGCTTGCGCTAATCCACGCGCCGGAAGGAAGAATCCCAGAAGGAGTACGGTAAGCGGAATCGTGATTCTGCGGTTCATGAAATCGTGACAAAACAGACTGCTGATCCCCTAATCATTGTGCCGCAACCCAGGCAGCCATGCTCAACGGCCTGCAGACAGCATTCAATTGATAACTAGTGGGATATTCGTCCTGTAGAAATTGTACTCAGACGGCGAGGTGGGAAAGTCGTGCCGCGGCAAACGTTGGTAGTAGAACCTTCGAACCAAGGTTCAAATCACGTCGACAAAAACGGGCGCGCGGAACAAAGGGCACGGAACGGGACAGTGCACGCCCAGAAGGTTACACGTTTCTAAAGCAGGCCAGAAGCACGAAAACGACTAACCGGATCCATCACAGAAACCGGAACAGGTTGTCGCTGAAAGATCCAGCGGGCTACTGCATAACCCAGGGCCGCATAACAAACATAGACGAGTTTCATGGCTCACCCCAAATCGTTAGATGCTCTTTCGCTTGTTCAGGGGGAGCCGCGATAAGTCGCATGCTGAGGACAAACTATCAACCAGGCACCGGTAGGTCAATGAACCTCCGGTGCTATCTACATGGCCCAAAAGTAACAGGGGGTAACCAGGCAAATCGAGAAATTCAGAAGGTTGAAACGCTCGTCGTCAGGTAAGTCTAACGGGTTCTACACCTGTAGAACGTCGCCCTCGCGAGCTACAAGTTCGTACAAAACCGGG
The DNA here is from genome assembly GCA_963733545.1 of Terriglobia bacterium. GTDB lineage: Bacteria > Acidobacteriota > Terriglobia > Terriglobales > Acidobacteriaceae > JAIQFF01. The sequence goes on along the minus strand of CAVTDQ010000003.1, from coordinate 58,270 downwards.
TTCACAAAGAAACCGATAAACAGGCGGGAAATGAGCCCAGCCACGATCACGATCGCAAACGGCTTCTGCGTGTCTGAACCGATGCCGGTGGAAAGGGCAGCCGGCAGCAAGCCCAGGCAAGCCACCAGGGCGGTCATCATGATGGGCCGCAGCCTCAGCAGGGACGCTTCCCTGGTCGCGGTCCGGATGTCCATTCCCTCCTGCCTCAATTTGTTGATATAGGAAACCAGAATGACCGCGGTTTCGACCGAAACCCCGAGCAAGGCGAGAAGACCCAGAACTGACGAAACACTGAACGGCGTATGGGTAAGCTTCAATGCCACCAGCGCTCCGACCGGCTCCGTCATGATGACGCCCAGCGCAATCGTGGCCGGAAACTTGAAATTGCCGTACAGCGCGAACAGAATCATGAAAATCAGTCCCAGCGCGAGCGGGACGATGAAATACATCTGCCCCTTGGCTTCCAGGAACTGGCTGTACTCGCCGCCCCACACCATCTTGTAACCCTGCGGCAGGGCGACAGACTTCTGCACAGCGGCCTGCCCATCACGCACCGCCCGTTCCAGATCGCGTCCTTCGATGCTGTACTGCACGCCGATATAGCGCGAATTATCCTCGCGGTAGATGAATGACGCGCCATTTCCCTGAGTGATCGTCGCCAGACTGCTCAAGGGGATCTGCTGCCCGTCAGGCGCAGCCACCAGCAAATTACCGATTTCGTGAGCATTGCTGCGAAATTGCGGCTGCATGCGCACTACCAGATCAAAAAGCTTTTCACCCTGAATGACCTGAGTGACTGCCTGGCCACCAACTGCGGCCGAGATCACGGCTTCGGCGTCGGCAACATTAATGCCGTAGCGCGCAATTTTGTCGCGATCCACATCGATCAGCAGACTGGGCTGTCCGAGTTCGCGCACCACGGTAAGCTCGGTGAATCCGGGGACCTTGGTCAGGACATTTTTCATCTCGATAGCTTTGTCCTGAAGCACACTTAAATCGTCTCCGTAAATTTTCACTGCGAGTGAACTCTTCAATCCGGTCAGGGCCTCGTCGACAGCGTCTTCCGCGGGTTGCGTGAAGTTAAAGATGATTCCTGGGAAGGCGGCAAATTTCTTGTTGAGGGATGCCACCAGCTCCGGTTTGCTTGTGACACCGCCGCTCCAGGCTGAGTCGTTGTATGGTTTCAAGCCGACGTAGAATTCGCAGTTAAAAAATCCGGTGGGATCGGTGCCGTCGTCGGGACGTCCCAGCTCCGAGCCCACCACCGTAACCTGCGGATACGACATCAGGATGGCGCGCAGTTGGGGCGCTATCTTGCTCGCCTCTTCGAACGAAATGGTGTAAGGCATCGTCGCTCGCACCCAGAGCGCGCCCTCATCCAGATGCGGCATGAATTCTCCGCCGATAAAAGGGACCAGCAACAACGATGCGCCGAAAATCAAAGTCGCGATGAACAGCGTGAGCTTGGGCCGGGCCAGCGACCAATCCAGCTGCCCGGCGTACTTTCTCTTCATCCATTCAAAGGCGCGGTTGGGCTTTTCACGAATCCCTTTCTTGAACCAGTACGACGCCAGGACCGGCACCAGCGTAAGAGTCAGAAGCAACGCTCCCACCAGCGCGAACGACATCGTCTCCGCCATGGGATGAAACAGCTTGCCGGACGGTCCGGTGAGCGCATAAATCGGAAGGTAACCGGCCAGGATCACCGCTACTGAATAGAAAATAGGACGATCGACATCCTTTGCCGCCGCCAGAATAACTTCGTTCAGGTTGTAGTCTTGCCCTTCGCGGTTGGCCAGTTCCCGATAGATGTTCTCAATCATCACCACGGCGCCATCGATCACAATTCCGAAATCGATGGCGCCGATAGAGAGCAGATTGGCGGCGACATCGTGCGCGTGCAGCACGATGAAGGCGAACAGCAGAGATAGCGGAATGGTGATAGCGACGATCACCGCTGCCCGGAAGCTGACCAGAAAGAAAATCAGAACGATCAGCACCAGAACCATGCCGCGAAGCAGATTCGCTTCAACTGTGTCGGTGGTGAGCTTTACCAGTTCGCTGCGGTCGTAGAAGGGGTGGATTTTAACGTCTGCGGGGAGAACCAGCCGGTTCAGTTCGTCGGTTTTCGCCTCCACCCCTTTCAGGACAGTTTGAGTCTGCTCTCCCCGGCGCATGAGGATCACGCCTTCGACGGCGTCATCGTTCTTTTGAAATCCGAATTGTCCCAGGCGCGGAGCGTGCCCGATGATCACTTCCCCAACGTCGCGCACCCGGATGGAAACACCCTTGTTGCTGCCGACGACGATGTTCCCGATGTCATCGGTGTTGCGGACCAGCCCGATTCCGCGCACGTAATAAAACTGGCCTCCCTGGGAATAGAAGCCTCCGCCTGCATTGGCATTGTTCGCCGCCAGCGCCGTGCTGACCTGCGAAATGGTCAGATGGTATCCGTAGATTCGCGCCGGATCGAGCAGCACCTGGTACTGCATCACCTCGCCGCCCATTCCGGAGTCATCCGCCACCCCCGGAACCGAACGGTAAGCGCGCTCCACCACCCACTCCTCGATGGTCTTCAACTCTTGCGGAGTACGATCGGGGCTCTCCAAAACGTAGCGATATACCAGGCCGCTGGGGCTGAACAGCGGCGCCATCGATGGCGTGACGCCAGTCGGGAGCGTGGCTTGAGCCAGCCTCTCAAAGACCAGCTGCCGAGCCAGATAGTCGTCGGTATTCTCGTTGAAGGTCAGTCTTAGATCGGACAGGCCATAGAGTGAAATCGAACGCATCGTGACCATGCGGGGCACGCCGTTCATTTCCAGCTCGAGAGGAAGAGTGACCAGTCTTTCGACTTCTTCGGCGGCGTGGTCGGGCCACTGCGTAATGATTTCAACCTGCGGTGGGGAGAGATCCGGGTACGCATCTACCGGCATCCGCTGGAACGACATGATTCCGCCGACTGTGATGAAACCAGTCAGCATCAACACCAGGAAACGCTGGCGCAATGCGGCTTGGACGATGCGGTGAATCATCTATCGATGGATCATCTGCTGGTGCTGGTAATGCCGATGCAAGTGTTTCAATCCCACTAACGCTGCAACGAATTGGCAAACTGCAGAAAAATGCCGCCGTCGCCGATCACGCGATCCCCGGACTGCAGGCCGCTGGTGATTTGTGTCTGCCCACCCATGCTTTCTCCCAGGGTGACTGGGCGTCTGCCGAACTGATTGGAAGACACCTCTGCATACACGAAGGGCTGATTTTCGCTGTCCCGCAAGACCGCGGAATCGGGCACAGCGATGACGTTCGGAATTTTGCCCGCCTGCACGATAGCGGTTACGTACATGTCTTTTTTAAGTTTTTCACCGGGGTTCATGGTCTCGATGCGGGCTGGCAAAGTGCGCGTGTTCGGATCGAGCGCCGCCGCGACGTAAGAGATGCGTCCGCGAAACACATCCGGGTAGGCGTCGGTCTGGATCGCGACCTGGTCTCCCACCCGCACATAAGGCAAATCTTTTTGATAAGTATTCACCAGCACCCAGACCGTGCTGGTGTCCGAGATGGTGAAGCATTGGGTGTTGCCGGGCTGGAGAAGCTGGCCTGCTGAAACCATCTGCTCCACCACTTCTCCAGCAATCGGAGCCCGTACCGGAACTTCATAGGAAGAAGGACCTTTCGCGACCGCATCGGGATCAGCGACCCCCATCACCCGCAGTGCAGCCTCCGCGGACGCTACGTCTCCACCGGCCTGCACTTCGGCGGATTCCGCCTGTTCAAGGTCTTTCACCGCGATCGCGTGATGCTGGTAGAGATCCTGGGAACGGGCGTAACTTTTTTCCGCCAGCGCGTAAGCGTCTTTGGCTTTTAAATAGTTGGTGCGCAATTGCGAGTAGTCGGGACTGGCCACGAATAACATGGGCTGCCCCTTCTGCACTTTCTGGCCGGGTACAACCAGGATACGGCTCACCGGCCCGCTCACCTGGCTGATCACCGGCGTGGTACGAAAATTGTTAAACGCGACCGCGCCATTCAGGCGCAACGTCCGGGCCAGATCGATGGGTTGGACAGTCACTACCTTCACATGCGACATCTGTTCCGGGCGAAGGCTGAACAGATCTGGGTGGTTGGGGTCTTTAACAATGGTGCTGCGAGTTTCGACGGGTTCGTCCTTTTTCGAGCTATCGCATCCCACAATCGTTACGAACGCCAGTGACAGAACCATCCCCCGCCATAACCAGTTCCGACATGTCTGACCGTGGACACCTTTAGGGTTTCGCATTTTCATGGCAGGTTCCTCGCTCCCACCGCCTGCTTCAATTGTTCGAACGCCGTTAGATAAGAAGCCAGCGCCTGGCGATACGCTAGCTGCGCCGCGCGGTAGCTGCGTTCCGCGTCCAGAAAATCCAACAGGCTGGCGGCGCCTCGTTTATAGGCGTATTCGCTGATGTCGCGAGAGTCCTGCGCCTGTTTCAGATATTCGGATGTGTAGAGCTTTACGATTTCGTCGTTGCTGCGCAGTGTCTCGTAGGCGTTCGCCACATCGCCTAAAACCGTATCGCTGGCCGATAGCTGGGTCTCCTGGGCCTGAGTGAGGGCGTAACGAGTACGGGCGATCTCACCTTGATTGCGGTTGAAAATGGGCAAATCAAAACCGACAAAGATCGACGCGGAATTTTGTGCCGCCGTATGCGTAAAGTCGTAAGTGCCGCTTACATCCACTTTCGAATTCGCCTTCGCCAAATCTATCTGGCTCTGCGCGGCCGTGATGCCGAGCAAGGCCGCCTGAAAATCGGGCCGCTCGCGCAGAGCTCTGGCCTGCAGATCCTCGAGATTCCCTTTCAGTGGCTGGTACACCAGATCACCGCTGACGTCGTAGTTCGCCGGCACAGCGTCATAGCCGATCAACTGCCTGAGACCGACCAGGGCTTGAGCCTTGGCCAGGCGGGCCGATGACACATCGGTTTGAAATTGCAGAAGCTGAAGCTTGATCTTCAAATAGTCAGCTTCGCTGATGGCTCCCGCCTTGAATTGTGCGTCAGCGATGTCGACGGATTCCTGAAAGCCCTTTAAGTCCTCTTCCGCGAACCGCAATGTCGATTCAGCCAGAAGTGCGCTGACGAATTGCTGCCCCACATTGAAAGCCAGAGTGCGTTCTGCATCCGCGACCTGGGCCCGGGTGACCGCCGTTTGATCCTGAGCCGCCCGTAGGCGTCGCTGCCTTTTGTGACCGCGTTCAAAGAGATAGGAGATGCCGATGTCGAACTGCTGGGTCACGTCTAACTCGTCCACGGAAAAATCCTGTGGAGTGAACAGCGGAAGGAACTGGGAATCGGCTCCGAACGACGGATTGGGACGAAGATTCGCAGTGATCTCCTGGGCCTGGTTCTGCAAAATCATAGTGCGTGTAGCTTTAATGGAGTGATTGTGAACCAGCGCCAGATCAATCGCCTGATCAAGACTGATGCTGGTGGGGCCTTGCGCAACACTCACACCTCGCAACAGAAGCAGGAGAGTTCCAGCCGCGGCGAGACTAAGAAAGTGTCGTGAGCGCATGGGATTCAGATTGAAGTACGACCACGTCCGCATGGCGGTACCAGGGTTGCGACTCAAGATGCGCGAGCACCCCACCAGGCTCTAGTGTCCGTAACTTGCTCCTCAAATGAAAAAGTGCAACTTCTAACCAACGAATTTGTAAGACCGGGAGTGAAATTAAGCCAGGCAGGCTGGAGGCGGGCGAATATAAAGATCAAAAGAAGTCAGTATGGGTCGCGGGCGAACTTGCAGGCGGCGAAATGGAACCGTACTGCTTGACAGGATAAAGAACGCGATAAGCAGCACCAGCGCGCTGGTCGACGGCGCCATCAGGCAAATCATGCACACCGGACTTCCGCCGGGGATATTTACGGCCAGGGAAGTTTGCGAATCTGGAAGCCTGATATCGCAAAAATGACTAGTCTGGACGGTAGTCGAAAGTAGGACCACGGCCAGGCACGCGACCGCTATGCCCCCCGACCAGTTCGTTTTTCGATTTCTGAAGTTCACGGGTTTAAAACGCCACTTAAGGGTTTGATGCAAAATTACAACCTTTTTAGCGTTCTATTGCAAGGAAACTCGTAAATTCTAGCACCAAGGTAAGGGCAACTGTCATTCAAGCGGAGTTTGTCGTCAATCGGAAAAACATAAACACGCAAGGCGAAACAATTCTCCGCTCGCCGGGAAAGCCTTCTCATTTCTCTTTCTGCAGAAGCTTGAGCGCAAGTTCCAGGTCTTTCCGTTGCCTGGGGCTGGTTTTGGGATAGGAAATGTCCAGGTCTTCAAGAGTATCTACAATGGCGGCCGCTACCGACAGACGGGTGAACCATTTATTGTCGGCCGGGATCACGAACCAGGGAGCTTCGGGCGTCGAAGTGTTGGCGATCATGTCTTCATACGCTTCCATGTAGTCGTCCCAGCGTTCGCGCTCGTGCAGGTCGGCCGCGGAAAACTTCCAGTTCTTTTCCGGCTGCTGCAATCGGTCCAGGAAACGCTTCTTCTGCTCTTTTTTGGAAACGTTCAGAAAGAATTTGCGAATCACAAAACCGTTGCGGGAGAAATAACGTTCGAATGCAGAAATATCCTGGAAACGCTCTTTCCAGACGTCTTTCGTCAGCAGGGATTGAGGTACTTTCTCGTTGGCCAGAATCTCAGGATGCACCCGGACGACCAGTACCTCTTCGTAGTAAGAACGGTTGAAGATGCCGATGCGGCCGCGTTCAGGCAGGCAGCGCATGTTCCGCCACATGAAATCATGATCGAGTTCTTCCGTCGACGGGGCCTTGAAAGAATAAACCTGGCAACCCTGCGGATTTATACCGGACATCACGTGCTTGATCGCACCATCTTTGCCCGCGGCATCCATGGCTTGAAAGATCAGAAGCATGCCCCACTGGTTGGACGCATACAATTTTTCCTGCAATTCAGCCAAGCGCGAAACTCCCTTGGCCAGCAATTCTTTCCCCTCGTCCACCGATTCAAGTTTGGCAGTGTCAGCGGGATCATGATCCTTCAGGCGGAATTTTTTGCCGTGCTCCACCCGATAGGGTTTGGAATACTTACTGGCCCAGCTCATTTGAGACCTCCGACTAATCCTTCACCAATTTTCTTAATGCCGCCACATTCCGGACGTCGTCTCCAGGCTTGTCTATCGGAGTTTCCGCAATGAAAGCCGCCTGGGCAAGACGCGGATCATTCAACAGACGGCGAAACGGTTCCAGTCCAATGCTTCCCTTGCCGATGTGCTGATGGCGGTCAAGCTTCGAAGCACGCGGGGCCTTGGCGTCGTTGCAGTGCCAGACCGGAACATTCTTCAGCCCCACGGTCCGGTCCAGCAAGTTCAGTGTATCGCGCATGCCTTGCGGACTCACAATGTCGTAGCCGGCCACATGAGTGTGGCAGGTATCGATGCAGGCTGCTACTGGAACCAGGCGCCGTAAGTATTCCAGAACCTCTGCTACCTGTTCGAAGCTGCCGCCGAGGGAGTATTCAGCTCCCGCCGTATTTTCAATCAGGATGGTTAGTCCCTTTCCGGCCAGGTCTAAGCCCTGCGCAGCAGCGGCAATGGCAGCGGCTGTCCGAATGAGACCTTGCTCACGGTCAGATCCGCGAAACGATCCGGGATGCAGCACCAGGTAATCGGCGCAGAGCGCTAACGCACGTTCGATCTCGCCCCGAAAAGCCTCCACAGACTTTTTCAGGAACAACTGATTCACGCCGGCCAAGTTCACCAGGTAATTAGTGTGGATCACCAACGGCTTTAGATCATATTTGTCCCGCAGCTGCTTCATTGCATCGCACTGCGGACGCTGTAGTTCGTAAGGAGCCCACTGCCGCGGACTCGAAGAGAAAATCTGGAAAGTATTGCAACCCAACCGGTAGGCGCGCTCGGCGGCATTCTGCACCCCGCCGGCGCTGGAGGTGTGTATCCCAATCCGACGCGAAGTCAGCTTAGGTGGGCGTTTTCGAGATAACTTGAGAATGTCCTGTTCGTGGGCGATCGAGCGAGGCACGAGTTTAGTTTGACACGTTCATGAGGGCAGTTTCCAGTCTCTGGTTGGCAGTTTCTGGGTTCAAGCGCTCAGCTCGTCGCGACCGTCCACGAAACAGTAGCGCCGGCGTCCCGCCGGCTGTCCGGAGGGCGTCCCGCCCTCCGCGGTTGAGAACTCTCCTTGCGAAAAGACCACCTGTGCGGTTGCCCACGGCCCGCCGTTCGGGAAAGCTGGTAGGGATCCTTCGACTCCGTATTTTCCATTCGCAAGCGAATGGAAAAGACTACGCTCAGGATGACACGACGATGATTTGGGTGTAAATCGTGAAGATCCGTGCAATCCGTGGCCGCTCTTACCTTCTCACTCGTGCTAATGTGCTCCGTTTGCGGTGCAACCGGAATCAGCGATAGACTCAAGGAAGACGCCGGAAGCTCGCGGGGGAAACCATGTTAGTAGTAATGAAGGCGCAAGCCACCGAAGACGAGATACGCTCGGTTTGCCAGAAGATCGAGGAATTGGGCTACCGCGCACACTCGATGCCCGGTGCGCAGCGCACCGCCATCGGTATCACCGGAAACCGGGGCGAAGTTGAACCTGGCACGCTCGATGAGATGCCGGGAGTACAGGAACTCATTCGAGTCAGCAAGCCCTACAAGTTGGTCAGCCGCGACGTTAAAGCGGAAAACACCGTCATAACTTTTGCCGGCACCGATGCCACCTTTGGCGGACCAGGACTGGCCGTGATCGCCGGGCCTTGCGCCATCGAAAATCGCGAGCAGACGATGGCGGTGGCCGAGCAGGTGTACCGGCGGGAGCCCAGTTCTTCCGCGGAGGAGCGTACAAACCACGTACCTCGCCTTATTCATTTCAGGGCCTGGGGGAACAGGGCTTGCAGATCATGGCGGAAGTTCGCGAAAAATTCGGTATGAAGATAGTCACCGAGGCCATCGACAACGAGTCTTTGGATCTGGTGGAGAAGTACGCTGACGTCATCCAGATTGGCGCCCGCAACATGCAGAACTACTCGCTGTTGAAGCGCGCAGGCCGCTCCCGCAAGCCGGTTCTGCTGAAACGCGGCATGTCGGCCACACTGGAAGAGTTCCTGATGGCGGCAGAATATGTCATGAGCGAAGGCAATTACAAAGTGATCCTGTGCGAGCGCGGAGTGCGTACCTTCGCCGATCACACCCGCAATACCCTCGACCTCAGCATCGTCCCCGCGGTGCAGCGTCTCAGCCATTTGCCGATCGTGGTCGATCCCAGCCATGGCACCGGCAAACGAAACAAAGTCACGCCTCTGTCCCGTGCTGCGATTGCGGTAGGAGCGGATGGCTTGATCGTCGAAGTTCACCACGAACCCGATCGCGCCATGTCGGATGGCATCCAGTCTCTTTATCCCGAGCAGTTCCACGAACTGATGGCACAAGTGCGACAGATCGCCCCGGTAGTAGGCAGAACGGTGCCGGCAATCGGAAGCCATCCCCGAACCGCTGAACCACTGTCGGCGCAGTCCGGCATTCGAGCCGCCATCAGCCCAGTCGCTTGAGAAAAGTTTTCTTCCTCGTTGTCGCGCTTGCAGTCGCCGGCGGCGCTGGCTGGTTATATTTCCGGGAGCGGCAGCTGCCCTCTTACGGTCCCGCTTATCGCGAATATGCGTACGTCACCAACGGCAAGAGCAATACTGTTTCCGTAATTGACCTGCGCACGTTTCAACCTGCCCGGACAATTCGGGTGGGCAACGAACCTACCGGCATCGCAGCCAACAGCAAGAAAAACGAAATCTACGTGGTCAACACCCAATCGAACAGCATCAGTGTGATTGACTCGGAACGTAATGAAGTCGTGGCCACCATCGGGGTGCACGCCGCCCCCTATTTCATTGACGTTTCTACCGACGGCAAACGCGGTTATGTGGCAAATTCGAAGTCGTCGAATGTCTCGGTGCTGGATTTAGACAAGCGAATGTTGTTAGGCAACATACGCGTCGGAGCAGCCCCCGGCCTGGCGCGGGTTTCTCCCGATGGTGCAACCATTGCGGTCAGCAACCGCGGAGACCACACGGTTTCATTGATCGACGCAACCCAGCTCAGAGTGCGCGCTACCATTTCTGTCTGCGATCAACCGGCGGATATCGCCATCCTGCCGGATAGCGGCAAAGCGTTTGTGGCCTGCACCGGGTCGGCTCAGGTCGCCTCGATTGATTTGAAGACAGACAAGCTGCTGGCCTTGCTGGATGTAGGTAAGACTCCGGGAGATCTCGAACTTAAGCCTGATGGCGGCGAGCTGGTGGTCACTAATTTTGACTCCGCCAACATTTCGATTATCGAGACGGCCACCAATGAGGTGAGCGGCAGCTACCTGATCGGCACGCATCCGGCACGGGCACTCGTGACCGCGGATAGCTCACGGCTCTACGTGAGTAACTTTGGTTCGAATAGCGTGGCGGTGTATGACATCGACATCGGCAAACTGATCGCCACAATGCCGGTCGGCAGTCGTCCGGATGGACTCGCACTTTCTAAAAGCGAGAATTATTTGCTGGTACTGGATTCGCAGGCGGGAGATGTCACGGTCATCCAGAAACGGAATCCCACCAGGCTTGAGCCCAGTGAGTATTCGCTGCTGACCATGATTCCTGTTGGCGTGCAGCCCAATAACATCGTAGTGAAATCGTTTGTGCTGGCTAAACCGGCTCCATAAAATCAAAAGTGGGCCACGGATTTACACGGATCTTCGCGGATCAAACCAATCACAACCCTAAACACCTTGTCATCCTGAGCGTAGTCCTTCCATTCGCGTGCGAATGGAAGGCGGAGTCGAAGGACCCCTATACGCTATTGCGCACTGTTTTTGTAGGGTCGTCGCTCCTAGGAGCATCCGGTCTCAACAGCGAGGGCAGGATGCCCTCGCTACAGCCGGCGAGACGCCGGCGCTACAGCTTAATCAGGACGATTGGGCGCCGCAGCACTTCTTGTACTTTTTTCCCGAGCCGCAAGGGCAGGGATCATTGCGTCCCACTTTCGCCGCTCCGCGCACCACCTGCTGCACGGTTTGAGCTTCGCCGGCGCCGGCCATGCGGGCCTGTTCCAGTTCGCGCTTCTTCTTACGCTGGAAAGCTTCTTCAAGATCGTCCACGGAAGTGGCAACCGCTTGTGGAGGACGGTGATTTCCACCGCCGCCCGAGCGCAGCATGGGGACGCCGTTGTCAGGGGCCCCGTTGCCCGGACCGCCATTACCTCCCGACGGTATATTGCCTTCACCGGCCGCGCCACTACCCGGCCTTTCCAGAATTTGCATCAGATAGAGGTATCTTGCGGTCTCTTCCTGGAAACGCGTCATCATGGCTTCGAACATGTCGAATGATTCGCGTTTGTACTCGACCAGCGGGTCGTGCTGTCCGTAACCGCGAAGTCCGATCCCCTCCTTGAGGTGATCCATGTCTCGCAGGTGATCTTTCCATTGCGAATCGAGCACGCTCAACATGATCATGCGCTCGTGGTAGCGCATCGCATCAGGGCCGATCAGCTTTTCCTTGGCATCGTAACGTTCTTTCAGCTTGGCGAAGATGGCATCGCCGAGTTCCTGCCGGCTCAACTCCTCGGGCTTGATTCCTTCCGCCAGAATATCGACACCGAAGCGCGTAAAGATGGCATCTTTCAATCCCTTTGTGTCCCAGTCTCCAGGGTGAGTTTTGATCCCGCAAAACTGATCCATCACGTCGCTGAGGATGCCGGATACGTAGTCTTCGAGAATGAGTTCCTTTTGTTCAACGCCTTCGAGCAACTGGCGACGCAAGCCATAAACCGCCTCGCGTTGCTTGTTCATGACGTCGTCATACTCGAGCAAATGTTTACGGGCTTCGAAGTTCTGCGCCTCGACCGCTTGTTGAGCAGTCGCGATGCGCCTGGTGATCAGCCGCGATTCGATAGGGATGCCCTCTTCCATGCCCAGCCGCTGCAGCAGATTCGAAACCCACTCTTTCGCGAAGATGCGCATCAGGTCATCCTCGAGCGAGAGATAAAAACGGGAAGAGCCGGGATCACCCTGCCGGCCCGCGCGCCCGCGAAGCTGGTTGTCGATCCGCCGCGCTTCGTGGCGTTCGGTGCCGAAAATATGCAAACCGCCGACTGACGTGACTTCGTCGTGCTCCTTGTCGGTTTGCGCCTTGTGCCGGTTGAATATTTCGGTCCACTGCTCGGTGGGAACGACGTATTCGTTTCCCGCGTAGTACCAGACCGTGCTCTTGGTCTCGTCAACGTCGATCTGAATCTTGCCCTGTGCCGCCCGCAGAGGTTGCGCGATTCCCTTCTTCACACACTCCTGCTTGGCCATGAATTCCGGATTGCCGCCCAGCAGAATGTCGGTACCGCGGCCTGCCATATTGGTGGCAATCGTCACCATCCCTTTGCGTCCGGCCTGGGCGACGATCTCGGCTTCGCGCTCGTGGTACTTGGCATTGAGCACTACGTGCTTAATGTTTTTCTTTTTGAGAAGTTCGGAGAGCCGTTCCGATTTCTCGATCGAAGTGGTTCCCACCAGCACCGGCCGCCCAGTGCCATACAGCTTTAGAATTTCGTCGGCGGCTGCGAAGTATTTTTCCTTTTCCGTCCGATAGACGACGTCCGGATTCTCTTCCCGGAGCATGATCTTGTTGGTCGGGACCACCATGACTTCCAGGCGATAAATTTTTTCGAATTCCGCCGCTTCAGTCTCCGCCGTACCGGTCATGCCCGCCAGTTTCCTGTACATGCGGAAATAATTCTGGAAGGTGATCGTGGCCAGGGTCTGGTTTTCGCGTTCGATCTTGACGTTTTCCTTGGCTTCAACCGCCTGATGCAGGCCATCAGACCAGCGCCGGCCGGGCATCAGACGGCCGGTGAACTCGTCCACGATGATGACTTCGCCGTCTTTGACCACGTACTCGACGTCGCGCTTGTACAGCGCGTGCGCCTTTACAGCGGTGTCGACGTGGTGCTTCAGGTCCCAGTTTTCCGGATCGGCGATGTTGCCGATGCCCAGCAGTTGCTCGACTTTTTCCCATCCGGCATCGGTGACCGTGATGCTCCGATGCTTTTCGTCCACCACGAAATCGCCGGTCAGTTCCTTGGGTTCGCCGGGGGCGGTATCGATCTCTTCGCCCTTCTCCAGCTTGGGGATGATGCGGTTGACTCGGGCATACTTGTCGGTGGATTCTTCGCTGGCGCCTGAAATGATCAGCGGAGTGCGGGCTTCGTCGATCAGGATGGAATCGACTTCATCGACGATGGCGAAATTGTGTCTGCGCTGAACGCAATCGCGAACATCGAACTTCATGTTGTCGCGCAAATAATCGAAACCGAATTCGTTATTGGTACCGTAAGTGACGTCTGAGGCGTAGGCTTCGCGACGCTCTTCGTCATCCAGATCATGCACAATGACGCCCACCGTCAGACCCAGGAAGCGGTAAAGCTTGCCCATCCACTCAGAATCGCGCTTGGCCAGATAATCATTGACCGTGACAACGTGGACGCCGCGGCCGCTGAGGGCGTTTAAATAAACCGGAAGGGTCGCAACCAGGGTCTTTCCTTCTCCGGTCTTCATCTCGGCTATCTTGCCCTGATGCAACACCATGCCGCCAATCAACTGCACATCGAAGTGCCGCATGTTCAGCACCCGGCGTCCGGCTTCGCGAACCACGGCAAACGCCTCGACCAGGATTTCGTCGAGCACATGGTTGATGGCCTTGGTGCGTTCGTCGTCGAGCTGCTTCAGGCGATCGGAATCGGCATCCGGCTCATCGGCGAGGCCGGTAAGACTCTGCTGGACGCGCCGCCGGAAGTCGTCCGTCTTGGCGCGCAGCTGCTCATCCGAGAGCTGGCGCATCTCGGCTTCCAGCGCATTGATGGCCTCAACCTGAGGCAATAAGCGCTTCAGTTCGCGTTCGTTCTTGGTCCCGAAAACCTTACCTAATAAAGTGTTGATCAAATCAAAATACCCTTTGGAGGCAGCATCGCCCTTTAATAGAAGCCTAGCATATTAGATGCGGCGGAAACGGGTAAGTCGCGGCAAGGGTTTATAGAGTAGCGCCACAGTCGGGCGGGCTTTCAACCGGTGTCTCGCTCGCGACGTTTCTAGAGCGAGGCGCCGTTGGGGCTGCCGGCTGTATGCCGACGCTACCTGGCGGCGCGCTTTCGGCAACCACGCCTGTTCTCATGTAAGATTTTCGCGAACCGATGCCTACTTTTTACGATCGTTTTGTCGAGTGCGCTGAGCACTGGCCCGAAAATGTAGCTCTCGAAATTCAGCGTCGCGACCAGACCGAGAGTTTTACCTACGCGGAGATTCGCCATCTGGCTGAATCAGTCGGAGCCTGGCTGGGGAAGAACCAGCTTCGCTCGGGCGCTCGCATCGTGATTCTGGCCGACAATCATCCCCGCTGGGTGGCTGTTTTTCTTGGCGTAGTCGCGTCCGGATGCACGGCGGTTCCCCTTGATACGGCATTGCACGCTGACCAGATCACCACGCTGCTTAAAGATAGCGGCAGCTCATTTTTATTCTGCGATTTCAAGCACCTGGCCACGGCTCAAGAGGCTATCGGCGCCCTGCCCATCAAAATTGGACTGATAAATCCGGCCGAGCAAAAAGCTGAGTCCGCAAAAAAGGATGCCGCCGCCACTCCGGTCACAGACCTGGACAGCATTCTGGCTGCCGGTCCCGGCGGCTTCAGGCCAGCGGAAGTTGAAGCCGATGCAGTCGCCTCTCTGCTTTACACCTCCGGAACAACCTCCGACCCCAAAGGCGTGATGCTCACGCACTCCAATTTACTTGGCGAAGTCGAATCGGTTTTTAGCTGGGCGCGCGTCGGTCCCGACGATGCTGTGCTGGGCGTGTTGCCGCTCTTCCACGTGCTTTCCCAAATGGCGAATCTTCTATTGCCGCTGGTGAAAGGCGCTCGAGTTGTCTATCTGGAAACGCTGAACACCACTGAACTGCTGCGCGCGCTGAACGAGCGCCAGATCACCATTTTTGCCGTCGTACCGCAATTTTTCTATCTCATCCATGAGCGCATCTTCAAAGAGGTAGGCAAAAAGGGCAAAATTGCGGGATTCGCTCTGAAGACCCTGATGACTCTCAATCGCGGCCTCCGCAGCGTGGGCTTCAACGCCGGCAAAATCTTTTTTGGCAAGCTGCACAGCACATTCGGACCTCGCATGCGCTACCTCATCACCGGAGGCTCGCGCTTCGATCCTCAGATCGGATACGACTTTTATGCTCTCGGCATAGATGTTCTTCAGGCTTACGGCCTGACGGAAACTACCGGCGCGGCTTTTGCCGCATTACCGAATCACAATGTCATCGGTTCTGTCGGCCCTCCTCTGCCCGGTGTCGAAGGAAAAATCATCGATCCAAAACCTGGGGAAGACGACGGCCCGGCTGTCGGCGAGATTGCCATCAAGGGCGCGATTGTGATGAAAGGATACTGGAACCGGCCCGACGCCACTGCCGCCGTATTGAGAGACGGCTGGCTCCATACCGGCGATCTGGGTTACTTCGATTCGGACGGCAACCTTTTCATTACCGGTCGCGAGAAAGACGTGATCGTGCTGAGCAACGGCAAGAACGTTTACCCCGAGGAAATCGAGGCTTACTACCTGAAATCTCCTTACATCAAGGAAATCGGGGTGATGGCCATGGAGGCCGAGCCTGGCAATCCCGCATCCGACCGGCTTTACGCGGCAATCGTTCCCGACTTCGATCTCCTGAAAGAACGCAAGATCGTGAATGCGAAGGAAGTCATTCGCTTCGATATCGAAAGCATCTCGGCGAAAATTCCCTCAACTAAACGCATCGGCAGCTACGAAATCTGGCAAGACCCGCTGCCGCGCACCACGACCCGCAAGCTCAAGCGATTCGAATTGGAAAAGCGGGTGCGCGCAAACCAGAAGAAAGGTCAGCCGGATTCCGAAATCAGTTCGTCCCCGGCCTTGACCGCCGAAGATGCGCAATGGCTGGAACAGCCCGAGGTGCAACAAGCTTTGAGGATAATCAGGGAATCCAGCAAGAATGCCGCTGAGTCGATCAGGCCCAGCGACAATCTTGAGCTTGATCTCGGTCTCGACTCGATGCAACGCATTGAACTGCTGGTGGCGTTGGAGAAAGAACTTGGCGGCGACGTCGAAGAGTCGGCCCTGACTGAAATTTATACGGTGCGCCAGCTGGTAGATGCGATTCGTGAGAGTTCAGCGTCCGGGAAAACCCGGGCCGATTCCAGCCAGCAACCGGCAGGATGGAAGTCGATTCTCCAGGAAGACCCGACCGATCCGGAAGTTCTGGCGCTGGCGCGCCCCGGCCGGAAGGCGGAGCACATTCTTTACGCGCTGGCCAAGCCAGTCCAGATTTTCGCTTCCGACCAGTTTCACCTGCGAATAAGCGGTCTGGAAAAACTCCCTAAGCAAGGCTCATACATAATTTCTTCGAACCATCAAAGCTATCTTGACCCGGTTTTCCTGGCTGCCTATTTGCCCTGGCGCGTATTTCGAAATTTGTTTGCGGTAGGCACCAGCGAAATTTTCGGCTCCGGCTTTATGCGGCGGCTGGCGCGCTGGCTGCGAGTGATCGTCGTCGATCCCGACGCCAACTTGATCTCCGCCATGCGTGCCGGCGCTTTTGGGCTGCGGCATGGGCGCATCCTCATTCTTTATCCTGAAGGCGAGCGCAGTATCGATGGCACCCCTAAAACTTTCAAGAAGGGGGCCGCGATACTTTCCATTCATCTGCAGGTACCGATTGTTCCAGTGGCCATTGCAGGCTTTCACGATGCCTGGCCGAGGGGAAAATCGTTTCAAAAATTCGTGCCGCTAGAAATAAAAATCGGCGATCCGATTTATCCACCGCCCGAAACCGAGGCATCGGAAGACGCTTACGGAAAACTGACAGCCGATTTGAAGTCGCGAGTGATGACGATGTGGCAATCAATGTAGGCGCGAGCGTCCTCGCTCGTGCGGGCAGCGGCACAGCGATGGAAGAACTGAATATCAGGAACACCGCCGCACGAGCGGCGACGCTCGCGCCTACATTATTTTGCGCGGGGATGAGTCTGGTCGTAAACCTGCAACACATGCTTGATTGAAAGTTGAGTGTAGCGTTGCGTGGTTGAAAGCCGCTCGTGGCCCAGCATCTCCTGAATGGCGCGCAGGTCGGCGCCTTCCTCCAGCATGTGAGTCCCGAACGCGTGCCGCAAAGTGTGCGGATGCACATCCGGCGAAAGTCCCCTGGCCACCGCGATTTTCTTGATGATGCGTCCCACACTGCGAGTAGTCAGCCGTCCCCCCCGCCAGTTGATCAACAATGCCGCCGATGTTTTTCTGCGATCCGCCAGGAGTCGCTGGCGAGCCGGCGAATACGCCGAGAGCGCGCGCTTCACCGAATCGCCGAATGGAACATAGCGTTCTTTTTTCCCTTTACCGCGAATGAGAATCGCTTCATTACTCAGGCGTATATCTTCAACATTGATTCCGATCAGTTCAGAATTACGGATGCCGCAGCCATACAGCAATTCGAACATCAACTGGTCACGCTCAGGAAAAGCAGCCACTTCGGGCATTTTGCCGTCGAGCACGAGGTTCATTTCCTCGATCGACGGAACTCGCGGAAGTTTTTTGGGAAGCTTGGGAGTCGCCACCAGCGCAGCGGGATTTTGCTCAACCAAACCTTCCTGCGCGAGCCAGCGATAAAGCGACCGCACCGCCGCCAGCGCGCGGGCCACGGAAGTTTTGCCTAAGCCTTTTTCGTACAAATGGGATAAAAAGCCGCGAACCGCGACATGATCGATCTGTTTCCAACTCCGGGAACCAGCGTAAGCGGAAAACTCCGCTAGATCGCCGCTGTAGGCTTTGATGGTGTGAACCGAGGCATTGCGTTGCCGAAGCGCCGCCAGAAAATCGCGCACAGCTTTCTGCATCGTGGTCGTAGCACTTTTCATAGATCTTAGTCGCGTCCAGGTAGCGCCGGCGTCCCGCCGGCTGTGCGGAGGGCATCTTGCCCTCCGCCCGTATGCTGAAGGCTCACAGCAACAATCCATTCCGCGTTACACACTTCTCGCCTTGGCCCGGGGATGATGCTTCTGGTAGACGTTCTTAAGCCGGTCCAGAGCCAAATGCGTATACACCTGGGTGGTCGAAATATCCGCGTGGCCGAGGATAGTCTGCACCGTCCTAAGATCGGCTCCGTTTTCGACCATGTGGGTAGCGCAACTGTGCCGCAGCATATGCGGACTGGCATTGCGTCCCGCCCTTACCGATGCCGTGCGTACCATCTGCCACACCCGCTGGCGGGTCAGCTTTCTGCCTCCGCGGCCAACAAACAAATGTGGCGAGTTTTTTCCTTTCGTGAGAGACATGCGCGCGTCTCTCATATAAATCCCCAGCGCATCCTGAGCGCCTTTGCCTAATGGCACAATTCTTTCCTTGTCTCCCTTGCCGCGTACCAGCAGGCAGCCTTGCTCCAGCTTCACGTCTTCAAGTTTGGCGCCGACGATCTCCGACACTCTCAGCGCCGCCGCATAAAGAACCTCCAGCATGGCGCGGTCGCGCAGCGCCATTGCATCGCCAGCTTTTGTTTTGTGCTTGGAAGGTGAGGTGGAAAGGCTCAGCATGCTTTCCATCTCGTCACGGGCCAACGCCTTGGGCAACACCTTCCACTGCTTGGGGGAATCGATGTTGAGGGTAGGATCGCGCTCCACCACCTTGTCGAGCAGCAGATAGCGATACAAGTGTCGCAAGGCCGAAAGCTTCCGTCCCACCGACCTGCCATCCACCGCGTTTCCAAATAATTGCTGGATGAACTCCCGTACATGTGACCGTTGCGCGCTGAGCAAGGTTCGTTTGTGTTTTTCGAGATAGGCAGCGAACTGACCGATGTCTGTGGAGTAGGCGGCAATCGTCAGCGGCGCCAACCCTTTCTCGATCCGCAGATAATCAAGAAAGCCTGAAATTACACGCGAGTCGGCGGCCTGCGGCATAGAAGAAGTGTGAGCGTTATCGGACCCTGCGAAAAGTATCAAGGAAGGAAACGCGGTGGATTCATCACAACACAAGAGCATACCCACGAAGGACACGACGTTCACGAAGGAAAGGTCAGTGTGGTTCCTCCGTGGGCTTTAGTGTCCCTGGTGGTTTACGATTTCCCTGGTAGTTTGCGTTTTCTCCCCGTCAACACTCTCTTTTAACAGCTCTACCGCGTAGAGCGCGCCTTCGGGTGTCTCTTCATGCTTGAAGTATGCGTAAACGTTTCGGCCTTCGGCGAGATGTTCGCGTATTCGAGTGACCATTGCCGAACGTTCTTCCGCGGTGTAGGACGGTTTGCGATATCGATAATAGGAAAAATCGGCGGTGACGACATCCGGCGTAGTGCGCTCCTCAGTTTCAGCGATGCAGAGCGCCCGGTTATTGTTTTTCAAGAGATTGAAAACGTCATCGTTAAACCAGGATTCATTGCGGAATTCGAATGCTGCCTGAAGCGCCCGGGGAACCGCGGGCAAAAATTCCTCCAGTAACTTTACGTCCGCCTTCAAGTTTGGCGGCAACTGAAAGAGGACCGGACCCAGCTTTCCCGCCTGGGCAAGAGGTTCGATGGTGGTCAGGAATCGAGGAACGAAATCCACCGTTCCTTTAAGCCGTTTGATGTGCGTGATCACCTGGTGCGCTTTCACTCCAAAGCGAAAGCCTGGCGGGGTTTCTGTAATCCACTTCTGGGCGGTCGTTTCCTTGATCAGTTGACGAAAAGTGAAGTTGACTTCCACCGTATTCAACTGGCTGGAATAGTGGGTCAAAAAGTTCTTCTGCGCAAGCTTGGCGGGATAAAAGTCCGGCTTCCAGCTCGGATAAGCCCAGCCCGAAGTTCCCACAAAAAGTTGCGCCATTTTTCCTTTTAGATTCGGCTTGATGACAGCGACCAGGATTGCGCGTGCCGGATTATATATTTCTTCTCTTCTTCCCGGGTGTCGCTTTCCTGGTCGCGCCCTTCACTATCTTTTTCCTGCCTCCGGCTTGAGCCGCAACGTCCAATCTCTTCTTCGAGGTTTTGGGTTCGGCCACAGACTGTCCATGAGCTTTACCAGGCATCCGGCCTGAGCCCGCACCCGCCGCAGCCGGCTGAATACTCGACTGGTCATTCACTCCCATTTTCGGCAGCTTCTGCTTCAAGGTAAGAGCCGGCTCGAACAAGTCTCCCATTTTTTCCACCCGCTTGAGCACGTCGTCGGCTTCAAACACCAGCAGGTTGGCATTTTTTTTCTTCAGCATCTGCTCGACTTCTTCCCACCGCACCGGCGTCGAAACCGTGGGACGTTCCCGTGCCCTAAGCGAATAAACCGCTATCGTGGTTTTGTGCTGATCGTTTTGACTCCAATCCACCAGCACTTTGCCTTTTCGCAACTCTTTCTTCATGTCCGAAACCACAAGGTCTCGATGCTGATCTTCGAGCAACCGGGCCAGCGCGTGGGCAAAAGGTTTGGTGGCTTCGTAGGTGACAGCGGTATTTAGAGGAACGTAAATCTGTAGCCCCTTCGAACCTGAGGTCTTGGGGAAACTCTGAAGGCCGAAGTGTTCAAAAATTTCTCTCAGCCACATCCCGACCTGCGCGCATTGCACGATATTCGCGGGAGGTCCGGGATCGAGATCGAACACCATCATCGTCGGACACTCAATGGGTTCAGCCATTGAAAGCGACGGGTGCAATTCGATCGCGGCCAGGTTCGCCATCCAAACCAGGGTGGAAAGATCATCCGCCAGAATGTAATTGACGGTGCGCTGATTGCCTTCGCTCCAGATCGGCGCGGTCTTCACCCATTCCGGCCGGTGAGCGGTCGCATTCTTTTCGAAAAAGAATTGACTGTCGACCCCGTTCGGATACCGTTTCAAGGTAAGCGGCCGGCCTTTGAGATGAGGCACGAGAACCGGACCGATACGGGCGTAGTAGTCGATGACCTGGCCTTTGGTGAAACCGGTCGCGGGATACAGAACCTTGTCCAGGTTGGACAACTTCAGTTGCCTGTCCGAAATCTCGATGACTGGTGAATTGCTCACTCTGCCTCGCTTGATGCCTTGGCTGCCTTCGCCGCTACGTTCAATTGATCGATTTAGCAATACCGCCGTTTAGTATAGTGGCGCTCGCCGCCTGAAAGTGTTTTGACTTTGATGCGGAATCCCTGAACGTCGTAGACGGTGGACGTCGCAGGCAATGCCGCCGATCGGTTGCGTGCGCAGTCGCCTGTTGGAATTAATCGACATTACGTTTTCAAAACGCGCAAATGGCGGCAGCTGAGCGTTTCGAGAGCCTGAGACTTGACCAGCCTCCGCAACAAACGTTGAGTGTAACCGCCCGAAGGTGGTAAATACGTGGGTTTGACAACTTCCCTTCCCGCCACGTAACTTCAAGTTTCTTCTGCCCATGCTTGTTCCAACCGCAGTGGAGGTCCGATGAAATACCGTGTGCTCAAGTCCGTGGCTCTATTGCTTTCTCTTTCCGCGATCGCCGTTACGCAGGATCTCTCCGCGTTTGAAAAAAAGATAACGGTCAAGAAACTGGACAATGGCCTGACCGTCATTGTCTGCGAGCGTCCCGAGGCTCCGGTTTTTTCTTTCTACACCCACGTTGATGCAGGATCCGTGCAGGACCCGATGGGCCAGACCGGAATGGCCCACATGTTTGAGCACATGGCATTCAAAGGTACGGACAAGATTGGCACCACCGACTACGCCGCAGAAAAAGTGGCGCTGGAAAAAGTTGAGACAGCTTATGCCGCATACATCCGGGAGCGTGACCAACCCGTCGGCCGCGATGATCAGAAGCTCAAAGATTTGCAAAAAGCCTGGCAGGACGCCATCACCGAGGCGCAGAAATACGTCAAGCCCAATGAATTCCCTCAAATCCTCGAAAGCAACGGCGCCGAAGGCCTGAACGCTTCAACCAGTGAGGACCAGACCGAATACCACTACTCTTTTCCGGAAAACCGGCTTGAGCTTTGGGCCTATCTGGAATCGGAACGGTTCCTGCACCCGGTCATGCGCGAGTTTTACAAGGAGCGCAACGTCGTAATCGAGGAACGGCGGATGCGAACCGACAGCAATCCCATCGGGCGTCTGGTGGAACAGTTCACCACCGCCGCTTTCCAGGCACATCCGTATCACCGGCCCACCATCGGCTGGATGGCGGACCTGAATTCGTTTTCCGCCACCGATGCGCAACATTTCTTCGATCATTACTACATCCCCTCGAACATGGTGGTCGCGGTCGTGGGTGATGTGAAGGCTTCCGAAGCCCTGCCCATCGTGGAAAAATATTTTGGCCGGCTCCCTTCCCGCGAGCAGCCCGACGAGCGCACCACCACCGAGCCGCCGCAAAATTCTGAGCGCCGTGTGGTTCTCTATGATCGCGCCCAGCCGCTTTATCTCGAAGGCTATCACCGGCCTGACTATCGCAATCCCGATGACGCGGTCTATGACGCCATCGCCGACCTGATGTCCAACGGGCGCACGTCACGCTTATATCGGGCGCTGGTACGCGATAAGAAAATCGCTTCTTTCTCCGCCGGATTCTCAGGCCTGCCCGGCAGCAAATATCCTCATC
Organism: Terriglobia bacterium; assembly: GCA_963733545.1. Lineage (GTDB taxonomy): Bacteria > Acidobacteriota > Terriglobia > Terriglobales > Acidobacteriaceae > JAIQFF01. The sequence goes on along the minus strand of CAVTDQ010000003.1, from coordinate 35,639 downwards.
TGTTCGCTTTCTATGCGGTGCCGCTGCCAGGCCACACCAACCAGGAAATGGCGGATGGCATCCACGTTGAGATTGATCGTCTGAAGAAAGAAGACATCAGCGACGACGAATTGAAGATGATAAAGACCAGGGCCAAGGCTACCCTGCTGCGCGGACTCGATGACAACTCAGGCCTGGCCTCTAACCTGGCCGTGTTCCAGGCCCGCTACGGAGATTGGCGCGAACTCTTTAAGCAGGTTGAGAACCTCGACAAAGTAAGCAAAGCCGACATTCGGCGGGTTGCCAATCAGACCTTCGTCGCCATAAATCGGACCGTCGGCACGATCGAAACCTCGGCACCGGCACAACCAACGGCTCCGGCGGCAGGACAAAACGGAGGTGGCCAGTGAAGCGAATATCGATGCTCCTCCTAACCTCCGCCCTGATTGCGATTTCGATCTTCAATAGTTCCCCGGCGACCGCCCAATCCGATTGGCAGCAGATCAAGATTCCGCCACTGCCTGAGTTTCATCCCCAGGTACCGAAGCGCATCGTGTTTCCCAACGGAATGGTTGTATTTTTGCAGGAGGACCACGAACTTCCACTGATTGACGGTATCGCCCGCATCCGCGGCGGTTCGCGCTCCGAGGCAGCAGAAAAGATCGGCATGATCGATATGTACGGAGAAGTCTGGCGCACCGGCGGGACCAAAGCCCAGACTGGCGACCAGTTGGACGACTTTCTGGAAGTGCGCGCCGCCAAGGTCGAAACCAGCGGAACTGTCGATTCGACTACCGTTTCGTTTTCCTGCCTCAAGAGTGACTTCGACGATGTGTTCAAGGTGTTCGACGAATTATTGCGCCAGCCGGAGTTCCGTGCCGACAAACTTGATCTGGCCAAGCGCGAATATTTCGACTCCATTTCTCGCCGCAACGACGACGTCGATGAAATTGTCGCCCGCGAGTCGGCAAAGCTGGCCTACGGTCCACAAAACCCCTATGCGCGGGAAGCCGAATACAAGACCGTCGCAGCCGTCAGCCGGCAGGATCTGCTCGACTGGCACCACGCCCACGTTACTCCCAACAACATCATCATGGGATTTGTGGGAGACTTCGATGCTGCGGCAATCGAAGCCAAGCTACGCCAGACTTACGGCGCCTGGGCCAGGGGACCTGCGCTAGTTGAAAAAAAGCTTGAACCGACGCCGGCCCAGCCACGCTACTACCTGGTGCAAAAAGAAGACGTCAATCAAAGCTCGATTGAGATGGTTGGCCTCGGCATCACCCGCGACAACCCTGATTACTACGCAGTCCGTGTTTTCAACGAAGCTTTCGGCGGGGGATTTTCTTCACGCCTCTTCCGCACGATTCGCACCCAGATGGGCCTCGCCTACGCAGTCGGCGGAGGAGTGGGAAGCGCCTTCGATCATCCCGGAGTCGTGCGTCTGTCCATGGGCACGAAAAGCGCCACCACCCTGGAATCGATCCGAGCATTGCAGGAGCAGATCGATGAGGTGACCAAACATCCCATCACCGAAGCTGAAATCAAAAGCGCGAAAGACGCCATCCTGACCTCTTTCATCTTCAATCTCGATTCGCCGGACAAGATTCTCCGCGAGCGCATGGCGTACGAATTCTACGGATACTCTCAGGATTACCTGGAAAAATTTCGTGCCGGGGTTGAGAAAGTGACGCAGGCGGATGTCGCCCGTGCCGCGACCAAATATTTGCACAAGGAAAAGCTGGCGGTTCTGGTGGTGGGCAATCCGGCCGATTTTGACAAGCCCCTGTCGTCACTCGGATCGGTGGTCCCCATCGATATCACAATTCCCCCTCCACCTGGAGCGCCGAATCAATAGCCCTAAAAAATGCAGGCGCGAGCGCCCCCCGCTCGTGCTGCAGCGGCACAACCGACGCCGCGAACGTTTCCCTCACCGCGTGATTTAGCAAACTTTGCAAACCGTCTTGACATTCCCGGGGCAAAAATCTATCTTTGCGAAGGCGAACAAAAGGCGAATATCTAATGGCTACGCTACCTCTCCTACCTCTCCTGTCTCTCCCGGAATCAAAACTAATCGGCATTGCCCGCCTGGCTTCGGAAGGCGAATCGCTGCGCCAGGGCCACCAGGTGGAGTATTTCACCCTGCCGGCGCGTTCCCTGCTGAACCGCTGCACTGGCGTACGCATGCCTTTCGAGTGGACGATCAATCCTTACCGCGGCTGTGAGTTCGCCTGCAAATACTGCTACGCCCGCTACACGCACGAATTTATGGAGATGCGCGACGGCGTCGATTTCGAGCAAAAGATTTACGTCAAGCAGCACGCTGCCGATTTGTTGCGCCAGGAGTTACGGCAGGTAAAGCCGGGAGAACAGATTGCCATCGGAACAGCAACCGATCCTTATCAACCAGCGGAACGTAGATTCGAAACTACGCGCGGCATACTGGAAGAACTGGCTCGACACCAAGGCTTGGACCTTAGCATTATTACTAAAGGCAATCTGATTCTGCGCGACCTGGATCTGCTACTCCAGATCGCAGGCAAAAATAGTTTGATGGTGAATGTGACCATCACCACCCTGAACATAAGCCTCGCTCGCATCCTCGAGCCCCGGGCGCCGCGGCCAGACCTTCGGATGGATACGGTCAAACAGCTGAACCAGGCCGGCATCCATACCGGGGTGAGCTGCTCGCCGGTGATTCCCGGCATCACTGACACACTGCGCAATCTTGAAACTCTGGTTCGGGCCACGGCGGAAGCCGGCGGCAAACATATCTTTGCCAATCCGCTATTTCTAAAACCCTGCTCTGCAGCCGTATTCATGCCTTTTCTGGAAAAACAATTTCCCCAGCTGGCGGCCGACTACCAGCAACGCTATAAGGACCGAGCTTATTTGCCCAAGTCCTACGGAAAGAGAATTTCAGAATTGATGACGCGGCTAAAGCAAAAGCACGGGATGGCTCATCACGACCGCAATAGCCGCCCACTGGCAGCACTGCCAAAAGAATCGCAGTTGGCCCTATTTTGAACGTCACTACCGAGGCGTGCTAAAACCACCTCAACCCCTGTAATCCCGAGCCGATCTAAAAGATTCGCTTGCGAATCGTTTAGCGCAGTCGACGGACCTGCTGTTGCCGGCGGCGCCCCCAACCGCGCGCGGTGAGCCTGAGAGAACGCCCGCGTTATCTCCTTCTGCGCCGGACGAACAGCAGACCAAGCGCCGCGCCCAACAATAAGGTAGCCACCGTCTTCTTTCTGTCGCCGACCGCAACGAAGCGTGTTCCTTCCGGACCGACTTCGAAGACGCCAACCGGCAGGGCGCCCACTCCGCCACCTCCACCGCCGCCCTCTCCCCGGGCTGTCTTGAGCTCGAGGCCGCCACTACCGGTACCGCCACCGAAGCCGTAAGCGATTTTGGCTACAGGAATAATGGTTTTGTCGCCGGCGTTAATGGGATCGCCGAACACGCTCTTCACCTGGGCGCGGGTCGAAAGGCTCTCTTGTAACGATTGCAGCAATGTCAAACTGCTCATAATGACTCCTCAGAGGAATTCATCGCCTCTGCGTACATTCTATGGAAAGCGTGGACACCGGTCTCTTGCCGGATGCTGTAGCGTCCGCGCGTGTAGCTTCGCGAGTGCAGGTTTTTCTGGACAATCTCGCAGATGCCCACATCTTCGATTTGAATCTGGTCACTGAATTCTACCGACGCCCTGGCCGCGGCGCTGCCTAAATCTTTTTCCGGCAGATACCATTCGAAAATCGCCAGCGAACGGTCAGCTGAAACCGGCACCACGATGTTGAGCGAAACATTATCGGGATAGCAGTTGAGCATCCAGTTGGGGAAGATCCAGTAGTAGTCGGTGGTCAAATCGGCGCCAGCTTCCTGATAACGCCGCGGTGTGGCGTCGCCGGGCTGCGCGCCCCGTATCGGACTAAACTGCCTCACGTGACGGGCATAAGGCTCGACTGTGTAAGCGTTGTAATCCAACTCTCGATTCAATCCCGGATGCACACTGGGCAAGTGGTAACCCTCGAGGTAGTTGTCGACGTATGTTTTCCAGTTGCATTTCATGTCGTATGTTCGGCGCTCGAACAACTTCATGCCGGCAAAGCCAAAGCGTTCCGCCTGTTTTGGAAGTTCGCCCAGAGCCATTACCAGCGGTTCGGCATTTGCATCAAGGTTGACGAAGATCAGGTTCGACCATTCTTCTGCCCGCACCGGCGCCAATGTGAATTCTTTAGGATCGAATCCGGATTGCCCTTCGAACTCGGGCGCGCTGATGAGAGATCCGTCCATCCCGTAAGTCCAGCCGTGATAACCGCAGCGAAACAATTTGCGCGATCCGCAGCCTTCGGCGGGCGGCCCGGCGCGGTGACGGCACACGTTATAAAAACCCCGCAATTCTCCCTGCGCCCCGCGCACCAGCAATAGCGGCTCGCCCAGAAGCTCGGTAGTAAAGAAATCGCCAGGTTTGCCGAGTTGCCCACGATTTCCCACCACTTGCCAGGAGCGTGCAAAAATACGGGCGTTTTCCCGAGCCAAGATTTCGGCATCGGTATAAAACGCAGCTGGAATAGACCAAGCCCGGGAAATGTCGGGATCGATCTGGAGTGGAGGCATGTTCATCGCTTGAACGGGCCGCAAAGTCAGGAGCCAACCCAACCGCGGCTGGCGTCATGGGAATGAACTCTCGACAGCGCGGGTGGGAATAGAGTGCGGGATCCGAAGTCTGGATTCCGCATTCCGATTTAAAGAGGCCGGCGGCTTACTTCTTCATACTGGGATCGTCGCTCGGATTGATGTAGTTGATTTGTAAAGGCGCCACGCCGTGAACCTGAACTACGGTCTCTCCCACCGCCATGGCATAGTGATGCATGCTGGGATCCATGTAGGCGAAGCTGCCGGCCGGAAACACGCTCATTTTGGACAGATCGAAGCTATCGCCCATGCCCACCTTGAAGTTTCCGGAAACGACGGTGACATTCTCCCGTTTGGGATGCCAGTGGGGTGCGATGCGATAACCATCGGGCATCTTCAGGCGGACGGTGAAGTCGCCAGACGAAGCCGTGGGATCTCCCTCAAGCACGGCCAGTTGCGCTCCCGGGGCCAGCATCGGCGGCACGGGACCGAACTTGATCTGATCAGGGCTGAACACATTTTGCTGCGGCGCCGGGGCGGCCGCGAGAAGTGTCGCGAACATCAGTACAGCCAGCAAGCTTAATTTCATGATTTCGCCTCCAAGTTGTTCGAGAATAATAGCATTCAAACTTCGCCCGATATTGCGGTTCCAGACAACGGAGGCTCGCGCCGGCTATCATCTACCTCGTCGTTTTGTCTCACGCCCGGTTGCAAAGTGACACAAATTGTCAGTCCCCGCCAAATTCTGACACTGACGAACTCCATTCCACGCTGGGGCCGAACCGTATGAATGGTCACGAAAGTCGTTTTCTCCATTGAAAATAAAGGGACTACGACGGCGAAGGTAACGGCGAACGTAACTTCGGCCCTTGGCCGTTGAAGTGCGATATACCCGGCAACAAGGGTCGAAGAGACCACACTTATTCAACGGAGAGGGACAAACGAGATGCGGAAACAGAAGGGCTTTTCACTGATTGAGTTGCTGATCGTGGTTGCGATCATTCTGATCATCGCTGCGATCGCCATTCCTAACTTGCTGCGTGCACGTATCGCAGCCAACGAGTCATCTGCTGTGGCTTCGATTCGTACCATCAACACAGCTGAAGTGACGTACCTGACCGCGTATCCGACCACCGGCTACTCGATCACTCTGGCGGCTCTTGGGCCGGCAGCGGCGGGCGCTTGCGCTACCCCGGTCAACACCAATGCCTGCTTGATTGATTTCACTCTGGCATCGGCCTCGACCACGGCAAACGCGAAGAGCGGTTACTACTTCGGAGTGGCGAACGGTACCGCCGCTACCACGCCGGTTTCCAGCTACACCGTTGGCGCAGCGCCAGCGACTTACAACAGCACCGGTGTGCGTAATTTCTGTTCGATTGAAGATGGCGTCGTGCGCGCTGCTCCGGGCGCCGCTGCCGGTGTACCGGTCGCTACCACTGCCGGTTGCGTAGCTTACGTCACACTCTAATTGCGGACTAGCCGCCTTAGCGAGTAAAACTACTAAGGAGCATCGGGGTCCACTCGATGCTCCTTAAACTTTAGGGAGCAAAACAACGAAAATGAAAACGCACAAACAAACCGGGTTTTCGCTCATCGAACTTCTGATCGTCGTCGCCATCATCCTGATCATCGCCGCGATCGCAATTCCGAATTTGTTGCGAGCCCGAATTGCAGCTAACGAGGCCTCAGCAGTCGCCTCCATTCGTACCCTCAATACAGCCGAAGTTACTTACTTAACCGCCTACCCGGCCACAGGATACTCGATCACCCTGGCGGCCCTGGGTCCGGCAGCTGCGGGATCTTGCGCGACCCCGGTTGTGACCAATGCCTGTTTGATCGATTTCACCCTGGCGTCGGCTTCAACCACAGCGGCGGCCAAGAGCGGATACTACTTTAGAGTTTCCAACGGAACCAGCGCCACGACCCCGGTCTCCAGTTATACGATTGGCGCTGCACCGGCGACCTACAACAGCACCGGTGTGCGCAACTTCTGTTCGATTGAAGATGGCGTGGTGCGCGCTACCCCCGGCTCGGCCGGTGGTACACCGATTGCCACCACAGCCGGTTGTCTCGCCTATACCACTCTGTAGCTTTAAAGGGGTTGTGCCAAAAAGATTGAGCTGGGCCCAGAGAGTTTCGTGTTCTCGATATTCTCTGGGTTCAGACAAGTACGGACCCACTGACACTAAAAAATTTTAGCCGCCGAACTGCCTGTTCCCGTGGCCGCTTTTCGTGATTGTCCCGCGACACCCAACCAGTCCTTTTGCGGCACCTTGAGCCGGCAGTGACATCGCCGAGCGTTGGTTCAATCGTCGTTCCAAAATGACATATTTTGTCTCTTGTTGCTCTCTTGCGACGACTCAACGACGTTCACCCCGGTTACCACACTTGTAAACTCAACATCTGCCTCAACCTGACGCTCTCAAGAGTAACCTCGACACACAGGACCGATTGGCGCTCGAAGTGCTCCTACTCAATTGACATGAGCGGCAAAAGAACCACATTCCGACCGGCTGAGCCGAGCAGAGGATTCTCTCTGATTGAGCTGCTGATTGTGGTTGCGATCATTCTGATCATCGCCGCAGTCGCGATCCCAAATATGATCCGTGCGAAGATTGCGGCTAACGAGTCGTCCGCTGCGAGTTCCGTACGGAAGATCGCGACCGCGGAATACGCCTACAACGCGGCTTACCCAACCCAGGGATACGCCCCGGATCTGGTAAGCCTGGGCAGCCCGACCTCCATTTGTACGCCTAGTGTCACATCTGCCTGCATTCTCGATGTTGTGGTATCGACCGGCGTCAAAAGCGGTTATCAATTCTCTGCCGCGGGCTTCTCGCCAACCGGAGGTCCAAACTCCACGTTCGTCACCGCATCGGTACCGTTGAGCTACAACAATAGTGGAGTACGGTTGTTTTGCATCGCCACCGACGGCGTTCTGCGGATCGATCCGGGTTCGAGCGGAGCAGCGCCTGCCGCCACTGTCGCCGCCTGCAGCGCTTACGCAATCGCTCAATAGACCGGGAATTCTCCATCTAACCGAGATCATTTCCGAGCTGAATTGAACCCGGCATTCGAATCTGGCTCTGCTTACCTTCGTAACCCTTGGTGCTTCCGGTGCTAACTGTCAATTATCGCCATTCTGCTTATAATTTCTGTTGAGAAGGCAAGTAACAACCGCGGGTTCCCATGGCAGCAATTGAAATCCTCGGCCTGGAAAAAACTTACAGCGTCGGCTTCTGGCGTAAGCAGCCGAGGCATGCCCTGCGTCCTCTCAACCTGACGGTTGAAGAGGGCGAAGTTTTCGGCTTCCTCGGACCTAACGGCGCCGGCAAGACGACTACCCTCAAGCTGCTGATGGGTCTGATCTTCCCAACCGGAGGATCGGCTCGCATTCTGGGAATGGCGGTCGACGATCCGCGCATGAAGGCGCAGATTGGGTTTCTTCCCGAGCAGCCCTACTTCTATGACTACCTGACAGCGCGTGAACTGCTGGAGTATTACGGACAGCTTTCGGGTATGGATTCCAGACATGTCTCGCACAAGGTCGATGAAGTCCTGCAACGAGTTGGCCTGCCCGGTGTGGCCGGGTTGCAACTGCGCAAATTCTCCAAAGGCATGCTGCAGCGCGTAGGCATTGCACAGGCTATTTTGCACGATCCCAAAGTAGTGTTCCTCGACGAACCAATGTCAGGGCTCGATCCCATGGGCCGTCGCGAGGTTCGCGACCTGATGGCCCAACTCAAGCATGAAGGCAAGACCGTTTTCTTTTCTACCCACATTTTGTCGGATGCCGAGGCGTTATGCGATCGCGTCGGCATCATCAACCACGGAGAGATGCGTGGAGTCGGGGCAGTCGCCGATCTTACATCCAGCGTTCACGGCAAGGTTGAAGTGGTCTGGCACGGAACCGTCATTCCGGCTTCCCTGCGGTCGCTGGGAGCGGAATGCCAGGTCCTCGGCAACACGGTGCGGGCCCTGGTTTCCGAAGCCAATCAGGATGCTGCACTCGACGCCTTGCGCCGGGAACGGATGCGGCTGATTTCGGTCACTCCGGTCCGCACTTCTTTGGAAGAGTACTTCATGGAGAAACTGCAACCCGAGAGCATCAGTGCGGGAGCCCGAGCATGACTTCGCGCATCGCGCACATTGCCTCCAACACGTTTCGCGAAGCGGTACGCGATCGCGTGCTCTACAACCTGATCGTGTTTGCTTTGCTCATGTCGGCGGCATCCGTTCTAGTGGGCCAGATCTCGATCGATATCGAACGCCTGGTCGTGATCAACCTGGGGCTTACCGCAGTCTCCCTGTTCGGCATGGTGATCGCCATCTTCGTCGGCATAGGGCTGGTCTCGAAAGAAATCGAGAAACGAACGCTTTACACGGTTCTTTCCCGCCCGGTGCGGCGCTGGGAATTTATTGTCGGAAAATTTTTCGGGCTGGCGGGGACGCTGGTGGCGAACACGTTCTTCATGGGGGTCGGAGTCTTCGCCGCTCTGCTTTACGTTTCACACCGTTTTCAGCAACAGGACGGATGGGTGCTGGTAGCGCTGTACTTTATCGTTCTGCAATTCATCATCATCACCGCGATCACTCTTTTCTTCTCGTCATTTTCCTCTCCGCTGCTGTCGGCGGTCTTTGCGTTTTCGTTATTTGTGATTGGCAGTTTTGCCGAGGACCTGCGAGGCTTTGCCGGGATTACGCACGGCATCACACGCTGGCTGGCTACCGGCGCGGCCTATCTCGTTCCCAATTTCTCCGCCCTGAATGTGATCGCCTCGGTGGCTCATGCGCAGCCGGTGCCCGGACAGCTGATTTTCTACAACAGCGCCTACGCCCTCACCTATGCCACGGTAGCCATCTCCGGTGCTGTGCTGGTCTTTGAACGCCGGAACCTGAAATGAGCGCGACACGGCGGGTGACAATTGTATTCAGCGCCCTGCTGATGTTCAGCTTTGCCGCCTCGGCGTTTCTCCTTCACCGTCTGGATCGGGTGCGCAGCAGCGCGACCCTGCAAGAAGTCCTCTACATCTCCTCGCCGAGGGCGCTGAAGCGCCTCAGCCTGGGCTATAACGGGCTGCTCGCCGATATTTACTGGACGCGAGTGGTGCAGTATTTCGGCAGCAAGCATCATGACGGAGCCGCCAGTTTTGACCTGTTGGCGCCGTTGCTTGAAATCACCACTGCGCTCGATCCCCAGATGCTCGTCGCCTACGACTACGGGGCAAATTTCCTGGCTCCCAAGCCGCCCTCAGGCGCGGGTATGCCCGAGCGTGCGGTGCAGCTGGAGGAGTTCGGCATTCGCAACAATCCTGATCAGTGGCGGCTCTACTACAACGAAGGCTTCGTCCGTTACATGGAGCTAAAGGACTACGCCGGAGCCGCTGAAGTTTTTGCCCGCGGCGCCAAGGTTCCCAACGCGCACCCATTCCTGGCTGTGCTGGCAGGCAACATGGCCCAACATGCCGGCGACCTGCAGATGGCGCGAATGATGTGGAGCACCACCTACCAGACCACAAAAGACAAAAACGTGCGGGCGAACGCCGTGGCCCACTTAAGGGCGCTTCAGGTGGACGAAGATGTAACCACGCTGGAGACTCTGATTGCGCGCTATCAACAGCAGACCGGGCGCTTCCCTTCCAGCTTTAGCGAGTTGCAGGCAGCAGGTCTGCTGCGGGGCACGCCGGTCGATCCGCTCGGACATCCTTACAAACTGACGCCCGGCGGACGCATTGAAGTGCGTACTCCCGACGATTTGCCTTTCATCCAGAAAGGTACGCCTGAAGGCTACGTTCCGCCGGCCGCTCCGAAGTTCCTGCCCTCGGATTAACCACCGGCGCGCGCGCAAAATCTTGTCATCCTGAGCGGAGTGGTTGCTTCGCTTCGCGAAGCAAACGCGCAGTCGAAGGACCCCTATCAGTGGCACGTGCGCCAGCAGAGTAAGTGCTGCTTTTGGAATTTTTACTGATTCCGATTACGAGCGGTCTTTACCACTTAGAGGAGTCCTTCGACTGCTCACAAAGCTGCGCCTGAAGGCTAAGTTCCGCCGGCCGCTCCCAAGTTCCTACCCTCGGATTAAACACCGGCGTGCGCGCAAATCTTGTCATCCTGAGCGGAGTGGTTGCTTCGCTTCGCGAAGCAACCGCGTAGTCGAAGGACCCCTATCAGTGGCACGGGCGCCGCTTGCCTGGAACTTCTGGCGACCAAAGACAAGTCTCTGCCACTTATAGGGGTCCTGGACTACGAACAGCTCTTCGCAAGCGAACAGCCGTCCTCCGCTCAGGATGACAGGGTTAACTCCTGGCTCAATTCTGTGCGTTGAGGTTTTCGATGATCATGCCTTCGTTGTTGGTCACCACCGGCACTTTTTTCTGTACCAGGTAATCCACCATCCCCTGAATCAGGGAGTGGTCAACACTGATTGGGGCGCAGCAAGGGTTGGTCTCGTCCACTCGATGGAAAAGTATGATCAGCCAGAGATTGTTGGCCACCGCATAGTCTATCTCTGAAGTTATGTCGCTGAGTGTCGTGTTCATGTCCACTTCCGCGGCTTCACTCCACAATTCCAGCGGGTGGGTATCGTGATACAACGGCCCACCGAAAGTCAGCCCCAGACCTGAGCTGTTGTAACCCAGGTCGGAATCGCGCGCGCCGCGCAGGCCGGAGTCTTGTACCACCATTTCCACCGTGGGGTTGTAGCCTCCGTAAGGGTAAGCCAGGGTGGTCGGGGTAATGCCCCAGGAAATTAAATCCTGCTTTGCCCCGAGAATTTCGTCTGTCATTTGCGCCTGCGTAAGCGTGGTCAGGTTGTAATGATTGCGGGTGTGAACCCCGATTTCGTGCCCATTTTCGTACATCTGCATCACTTCATCCAGGGTCACGTAACTGTCGGTGCCCACTTTCTGAGTAATGATGTACTGCGAACTTTTCAATCCTGCGGCATCGAGGATGGGCAGTCCGTTGTCATACATCGACTGGTATCCATCGTCGAAGTCGATCGACACCAATCCGTGGTTGGAAATGGTGAAAGGCAGCGGGCTTGAGGTTCCGGCGTTCGGCGCGGGATTGGTAACCGTCACCAGCAGTGGTTGATTCGGCGGCGTGCGCGCGGTCAACTCCGCGGCTGGAACAGTCACCGTGATTGCGCTCGCGTTCACCGAGGACGGGGTCAGTATTTTCGATCCGAAGTTCACCAGCGCTCCAGGCACAAATCCCGTGCCGAAGATGGTGAGCGGAACCAGGTCTCCGCTGCCAACCAGAGACATTGGCGGTGAAAGCCGGCTGATAGAAAGTGGCAGACCGGTATACGGCACCGTGGCCGTCAGCACCGCCGAATCACTGCTCACACCTTGGGCCGCCGCAGTGATTTGTGTCGTGCCGGCTGTGACCGCGGTGGCGACACCACTGGAATTGATGGTTGACACACTGGTATTGCTGGACGTCCAGGTAAACGTCACTCCGCTCATGGCAAGTCCATGCTGATCGCTGGCCATGGCCGTATATTGCTGGGTTCCCCCGCTGTTGATCGAAGCATTTGCCGGCGAAATATGGATAGTTGTCACCATCGGTGGAGGTGGAGGCGGAGGTGGTGCGGTGACGGACAGTGAAACCGTCGTGTTCACGCTGCCTGCACTCACTGAAATTACGGTTGAACCTGCGGCCAGAGCCGTGGCCACGCCTTCGTTTTTGCCTTCTGCGTTCACGCCACTCACGGTGGCCACTGCAGTATTGGAACTCGTCCAGTTGAATACTGCCCCGGTCATCTCTGCGTTGTACTGGTCATAGCCTACGGCGGTAAACTGCTGCACACTTCCCGCCTGAACCGAGGCAGTCGATGGAGAAGCCTTAATCGAAGTCAGGACAGACGGTGGCCGGTTGACCGTCAAAGAGACGGCGCTGCTATGGATACCTTGGGCTGATGCGCTGATCTGTGAATTGCCGACTGCGACGCCGGTCGCCAATCCCATCCCATCAACCGTCGCGACTCCGATATTTGAGCTTGACCACGTAAAGCTGAACCCATTCATCGGATTGCCGCTTTGGTCGTAGCCCACGGCCGTAAGTTGCTGGGTCGCGCCGGTGAACACCGAAGGTGTGGCGGGGGTAACGACGATCGTCGTCAGGGCTGGCGGTGGTGGAAGAATAGTCAGCGATGCGGGTGCGCTGCTGACGCCGTCAGCGCTGGCCGTAATATGTACCGCGCCCGCCGAGACTCCAGTGGCAACATTACCGTTCAGCATCGCCACAGAATTGCTGCCATCCGACGCCCAGGTGAAAGCTATGCCGTTCATGGCATTGTTAAATTGGTCATAACCCAGCGCGGTGTAAGTCTGTGCCTGCCCCGCCTGAATCGAGGCGGTCGATGGCGACACGCTGATCTGGGACAACACTGGTGGCCCCGGGACAGCGGTGACGGTTACGGAAACTGTTGCACTTTTCTCTCCCGAACTTATCGTGATAGTGGCGCTGCCGGGCGATAAGGCTTTCACCACTCCGTGAGTGTTTACACTGGCCGCACTGCTGGAGCTGGAAAATGCGAATGACGTTGCGGGCAAAAGGGTCCCGTTTTCGTCTTTCGCTGTGACCTGCAGTTGCAATGTGGCGCCCATCGCCAACTTCGCCGATGCTGGAAGAATCGAAATCGTGGCCGGAGGTGATTGCAGCGATGGGCCGCTTGCGCTGACTGAAGTCCCCCCACCGCACCCTGTTAACAACGTCAATGCGATTAAGCCAACGAAAAATAATAACCAGACGCGGCGGTTAGATTCGACCGCCGTAAAAACGTTCCCATGGAAATTTGCCAACTGATGAATCGTCACAATCTCCCTGTCCCCAACCGAATACTTTTGCAGTTGAAATGATTACCGCTCTAATCCGCCAATCGGTTTGCCACGTCAACCGAACAGGAATCAGGGAACGAATCCGCCCGTGCTGATCCCGCGATACGAATAGCAATCGCCAGGCCACGGGCAGGGTTACTACCAGCGCCAGGCGGGAATCTCTCTAATCGCGGGGCACCGCGAGAGCCGGAGGCAATCAATGGAATTAGCTCGCTTATATCCCCGATGAACACGGCCGCCATCGAGTGAGTCATCGGCAACGTAATCGCCGGACGGGTTACGTATGTAACTCAACTCCAATTACCGTGGGCAGAAAATTTCCGCGACGGAAGCAAACCCGTTCCGCTTGGGTTTGTAGCGTCCGCGTCCCGCCGGCCCAATGGGCGGGCAGGATGCCCGCCGGATAGCCGGCGAATGCCGGCCCTACACAACCCGCGCTGGGCTTGGTTTTACAGCCAGGTAGTCCGAGCAGTTACTATTCAGTAATTGGCACATTCGAGCCATTCACAGCCATCCTCGGAGACGCTAGTCTATTTGTGAGCAGACTTCGGGGGAGGGCTGTTCGACGAGCGTCCCATGACTCAATGAGTCTGGGACGTTTTCGTTTTTGGGTACAGATGCCCTTCATTGGTGCCCCCGATCATGAAAGATTCGCAAACGCTTCCCGATGCAGCCCCGCCAAACCTGTCACCACGAAGGACACGGAGTATCACGAAGACTTCGATCTCAGGCATTTGTTCGTACATCGGTTCCTCGCCGAGCCCTCCTCGCGAGCTACTCCTCGATGGCAATCTGCGATATCGTTAATTGGTGAAAGCGGTTTCCGTCATTTATCGCGTCCTTGCTCTCGGGCTGGCGGTATTGCCTGCCCTTGCTGCCAACCCAGCCTCTGCCGTACATGCCATCGCCCAAGCCGTAGATAATCACTACAACCACTTGAGAACTCTTCGCGCCGAGTTCAGCGAAACTTATCTCGGCGCTGGCATCGAACGCACCGAATCCGGGACCCTCTGGCTAAAGAAACCTGGCAAGATGCGCTGGGAATACCGTTCTCCCAAAGAGAAGCTGTTCCTGAGCGACGGAAAGACTGCATGGTTCTACCTTCCCGCAGATCGCCAGGTGCGGCGAACTTCGACCCGCAAACTGGACGATCTGCGCTCGCCGCTGGGATTTCTTCTTGGCAAGACCCGGCTGGAGAAAGAATTGGATGGCTTATCGGTGGCTGCCGACGTGACCCCGCTGGCAGCAGGTAACACTGTCCTCAGGGGAGTACCGAAGGCGATGGCGGATCGAATCCGAGAGGTCATACTCGAAATAACGCCCGATTACCGCATCGCCCGCATCCAATTTGAAGAGGCCGACGAGTCAGTAACCGAGTACCGGTTCAGCCAGCACCAGGAAAACGCCGGAATTGCCGATCCGCTCTTTGAGTTTGTTCTGCCGGACGGGGTGGAAGTGGTCGACGGCAGCTTTGAACCGTAGCCTGCAACACGCGCGTCATGAGCAATTTGCACAACTTGTCGCAGGTTTAACTTTCAGGACGCTTGGTGGTTACCAGAGGCACCGCTGGAGAACACTCATTAGGGCATATTCACGACGTGTTAATGCTTCTGAATGCTAGACTTGGATAGGAAGCAGGGGTAGCAGGCAGAGCATGGCCCAGTTTGTCATAAAAGTCGCGGATGATCGCGGGCGCCAGGCGCAGCAGGTGGAAAATGGGTATTCGGAATCCGAGGTGCGCGAGCGCTTCGTGCAACAAGGTTACCTGGTCTATTGGGTCAAGCCTCGAGGCCTGTTTTCTGGCGGCAAATTGCAGTTTGGCGGCCGCAAGGTCAAACAAAGCCAGTTCGTTATCTTTAACCAGCAGTTTCTGACCCTGATCAAGGCCGGCCTGCCGATCCTGAACTCTCTGGACCTGCTGATCAAACGCCAGAAGGACGATAACCTGAAGGCCTGGCTGCAGAACGTCCGCGAACGGGTTAAGAGCGGCGAGCTGTTGTCCGATTCGTTCGCCGCGCAGGGGGTGTTTCCGCGGATCTATACCACCACGCTCATGGCGGGTGAAAAAAGCGGCAACATGGAGGAAGTGCTCAGCCGGTACATCGCTTTCCAGCGGCTGGCCCTGACTTTCAAGAAGAAGCTGATCGTCTCTTTAGTTTATCCAGCACTGTTGATAACCATGGTGCTGATCATGATGGTGTTTTTGGTGACGTACGTAGTGCCCCAATTTGCCAAGCTCTTTGAGAACCTTAATGCTCAACTGCCCACCATCACGATCATCATGCTGGCAGTGGGAACCCGGGCACAGAAGCTTGCGCCCTATATAGGTATTGGGATCGTGGTTTTGGGAGTGCTGTTCTGGCGCTGGAAAAACTCGGATTCGGGCGCGGAGCGCATCGACGCGGTGATGCTCAAGACGCCGGTGCTGGGCGACATATGGTTGAAGTACCAGGTGGCGAATTTTTCCCGCATGCTTTCGACTCTGCTGGCCGGCGGATTACCTCTGGTCCCGTCGCTTGAAACCGCCGGCGCTTCGATGAGCAGCCGGCGCATCCTGAACAGCATTGCTGAAGCGGCAGTTCGGGTACGCGAGGGCCAGACCCTTTCCGGCAGCCTGGAACAGCAAAAGATGTTTCCTGACCTCTCGGTAGAGATGATTGAAGTCGGAGAATCAACCGGAGCACTGCCGGCCATGTTGAATTCGGTGGCCGAATTTTACGAAGAGGATGTGCAAACCGCACTGGGCGCAACCATGGCTCTGATCGAGCCGGTCATACTGATCGTGATGGCGGTATTCGTCGGCGGAGTCCTGATTTCGCTTTACCTGCCGATATTTTCGATAGGTGCAAGCATTCATTAGCGCAAAAGATCCAAGCGGCAAAGCGGTCGCAGGAAGATTTTGATGGCAAAAATGGCAGAAACTAAATCAATTATCGCGCACGGAGGAAATGGCGGAGCCCGAATCGCTCCCGCGCCCCACGTCGACGATCTGGCCAAGGCCCAGGACATAGCCCGGCGGTATCGCTGCGAATTCATCGACCTGCATAACTTCTCGCTCCACCATGATCTGTTCAAGAAGATCCCGGTTGACCTGATGTTCCGCTACAACTTCGTTCCGCTGGAAGAGACCGAGGACGGCCGCCTGGCCATCGCCATCGCCGACCCCAGCCAGCTGATGATGATCGACGAGATCAGCCTGCTGCTGAGCAAACGCATCCTGACCAAAGTTTCCACCCTGGCGCAGATCAGCGAAATTTTAAAGAAGACGGAACAGTCCAAACGGGTTCTGGAAGAGGCCAGCGAAGGCTTTACCCTGGCGGTCGTCAGCGAAGACGAAGCCGGCGGCGAAGACAGCATTTCCATCGACCGCCTGACCGCGCAGGGCGACATCAGCCCCATCATTCGCCTGGTCGACACTACTATCTTTACCGCGCTGCAACGCCGGGCCAGTGACATTCACATTGAGACTCGCGACGACTCGGTCTGCATCAAGTTCCGCATTGACGGCGTACTCACGCAGGCCATGCCGCCCATCGGCAAAGAGCATCACTCCACCATCATCTCGCGCATCAAGGTGATGAGCGAACTGGACATCTCCGAGCGCCGGGTCCCGCAGGACGGCCGCTTCCGGGTGAAATACGGATCGCCGGAGCGCCCCATCGACTTCCGCGTTTCCATCATGCCCTCGATTCATGGCGAGGACGCGGTATTACGCGTACTCGACAAAGAGTCGATGAGCGAGAAATTCCATAAGCTGGTACTTGATGTCGTGGGTTTCGATCCCGATGATTTGAGGAAGTTCCGGCGCTACATCGCTGAGCCTTACGGCATGGTCCTGGTTACCGGGCCAACGGGCAGCGGCAAGACCACCACCCTCTATGCCGCCATGAGCGAGATCAAGACCGAAGAAGACAAGATCATCACTATCGAAGATCCTGTCGAATACCAGATTCGCGGCATCACTCAGATTCCGGTCAACGAGAAAAAGGGACTTACTTTCGCCCGCGGCTTGCGCTCCATTCTGCGCCACGATCCCGACAAGATCATGGTCGGCGAAATCCGCGACACTGAGACTGCTCAGATCGCGATCCAGTCTGCCCTGACCGGTCACCTGGTGTTCACCACGGTCCACGCCAACAATGTGGTGGACGTGATTGGCCGTTTCCTGAACATGGGCGTGGAGCCTTACAACTTTGTCTCGGCTTTGAATTGCATTCTGGCGCAGCGATTGGTTCGGCTGATCTGCGAATCCTGCCGGACGGTGGTGCACTATCCCTCCGATGTGCTCGAAGCCAGCGGACTTGATCCCGGGCAGTGGTCTCAGGTTGCGTTCTACGAAGGGCAAGGCTGTATCGAGTGTGCCGGCACGGGATTTCGAGGCCGGACTGCGATCCATGAACTGCTGGATCTAAGCGACCGTATCCGCGAGATGATCCTGCTGAAGAAACCGACGTCAGAGATTCGGCGGGCCGCGCGCGAGGAAGGTATGCGCTTTCTGCGCGAGTCAGCCCTCGACAAAGTACGGCTGGGCATGACCACGCTGAAAGAAATCAACAAAGTCACCTTCATTGAAAATATGCGGTAGAGCGGACGTCGGACCTCAGATGTCGGGCGTCGGACCTCAGCCAGTCCCGTGGGTGACAGTCTCAGCCGAACCGAGATCCGAAGTTCGAGGTCCGAAGCCCGAGGTCCGAAGTCAGATTTCAACACTGGCCTTCCGGCTATTGCAATTACGCTTGGCACGGCGTTTTACTTGTAGGATAACCACATACTCATGAGCCGTATCTCGAATTCCGGATCCAAGCCCAAACTGGCTTGCGAAATTGCCGCTGATCGCGTGCTGGTGGGAAGAATTTCCGACATCGGAGGACGCACGCTCGAAGCCTGCGCATCCAGCGAACTGGCTCCCGGCACCGTGGTCCCCGATCTGATCGAGGCTAACCTGCGGCAGCCCGACGCCGTCTATGAAACCATTCGCGACACCCTGGGCAGCGTCGGAGCACGTTCACGCGACGTGATAGCGGTACTGCCCGATGCCGCGGTACGCGTGGTCCTTCTTGACTTCGAGACCCTGCCTCCCAAACGGGAGGAGGCGGAAAGCGTCGTTCGTTTTCGGCTAAAAAAGTCACTTCCCTTCGATGTAGACAAAGCCAAAGTCTCCTACCATGTTCAGTCCTCCAAAGGGGGGGTGCGGGTGATCGCGGCGGTGGCACTTACCAATGTGGTCGAAGATTACGAAGCCGTATTTCGCCAGGCCGGCTACGAACCCGGAGTGGTTTTGCCCTCCATGCTGGCGGCGCTGGGGGCAGCCGATGCGCCCAAGCCTTCGCTCATCATCAAAGTGGATGCGCGCACCACCAGCATTGCTATTCTCGACCGCGATCAACTCCTGCTCTTTCGCACCCTGGAAAATACCCGCGGAGTTACGGTCACGGGGGAGCAACTGGCGGAGGAGGTCTATCCTTCAGTGGTATTCTTTCAGGATACTTACCAGATGAATATCGGCCAGATTTTTGTGGCCGGGTTGCCGGAATCAGGCAACGCCGCCCCCGCGCTTCGCGCTCAGACCGGCGCCGACGTAAAAGATCTGGTGTCGCCTTCACAACTGAGCGGAGGCGTCGGTTCGATTCCCAAGTGGAGGATGGCCGGAGTGGTAGGCGCCCTGCTTTCCTGACATGCGCATTGATATCAATCTCGCCTCCCGCCCTTACGAAGACGCGGGCCCGCTGTGGCTGCGCTGGGGCGGAGCGCTGGCCGGACTTGGACTGTTGACCCTGATTCTGCTCTACATGGCGCTATCCGGATTTCTTCTGGCGCGTAAGGACCGCTCGCTCATCCAGCAACGCGAAGAACAAATCGCCGCCCGCGATCAGCAGAAAGCGCAAGCGGAGGAAATCCTCAGTCTGCCGGCCAACCGCGGCACTCGCGACCGTGCCCAGTTTCTGAATGATCTGTTCCAGCGCAAGTCTTTTTCCTGGACCAAGGTGTTTTCCGACCTGGAAAGGGTCATGCCTCCACGTTTGCATGTGGTATCGATCCAGCCGGTGAAGGGCACGGACAACCAGTTGCAAATCAAGCTGGTGGTGGCCGGAGAATCGCGCGATCGGGCAATCGATCTGGTCCGCAAGATGGAGGGTTCGCAACGCTTCCAGCAAACCCAGATTGAAGCCGAGTCCAGCCAGACTACATCGATACCTGGAGACAACGTACGCTTCGACATCAGCGCGTTGTACATTCCCGAAACCGCCGAAGACAAGAAAGGCGGAAACTGATGCGCGAAGTGCTCGATATCCGCAAGAAGGCGAAAATCGCCATCGCGGCTCTGGTCCTGGTGGACATCGCAGCCCTGGCATTGCTGTTTTCTCCGCTGGTTGGGTCCGAGCGCTCGCGACGCGAGCAGATCGATCAGCTCTGGCAGGAACTGCAGCGCAAGACACACGAAGCCGAACCGTTGAAAGATGTGGACAAAAAGATCGCGGCGGCCAGCCTGCAGATTGACGACTTCTACAAGACTCGGCTGCCTTCGCAAGACTCGGCGATTTCCGAAGAACTCGGCAAACTTGCAAAACAAACCGGGGTTCGCATCGGACAGATTCACTACAAAGCTAAAGATGCGGATGCCGTAGGCTTGCGGCCGGTAGAAATCGCGGCGGATTTCTCGGGAGATTACTTGCAGCTGGTGCGCTTCATTAACGCCCTGGAGCGTGATCGTTTATTCTTTCTGGTCGACAGTGTCGAACTCGGGGGCGAGCAGGCGGGTGTGGTGAAACTGCAATTGAAGCTGGAAACCTATCAGAAGGCGAGCGGTTAGATGCAGTTGGGAACAGAAAATCGCACCAAAACGATTGTGGCCATCAGCCTGATGGTTCTGGCTCTGATCTTCGTCGCAGTGCGTTTTCTGCCCGATTCTCCTGCCTCCGCCAAGTCTCCAACCCCACCCGTGACCCTTCCAGCCGGGACACGCCGGATCATCAAAACCGCTTCCGGAAAAAAGCCGGCGCGTATCGCACCGTCGAGTTCACTCGATCCATCTTTGCGCTACGACTGGTTAAAGGCGAGCGAGGACACTCAGTACCAGGGCACCGGGCGAAATATTTTCCGCGCTGAAGTCGATATTCCGAAACCGATTGTGCCCGTGCATAAGCAAGAAGTTGCTGCTGTTCCGCAGGGGCCTCCGCCACCGCCCCCCATCAATCTCAAGTTTTTCGGCTTTGCCAATAAACCCGGCGAGCCCAAGAGGATTTTTCTCTCCCAGGGAGAAGATGTCTTCATCGCCGCGGAAGGCGATATTGTCGATCGCCGCTACCGAATCCTGCACATTACGCCGGCTTCCGTCGAAGTCGAAGATGTTCTGAATAACAACAAGCAGAGTATTCCGCTGACGCAGGGGTAGTTGGCCTTTGGTCGTTGGTCGTTAGTCGTTGGTCTTTTTAAGGAATCTTCGTTTTAGAACGGTTGAGCTGCTTTGATTGGCCAACGACTACAGACAAACGACTAACGACCAAAGACCAAAGACTAACGACCATCGACTAATGACATCGAATCTGCATTCTCGATCCGCTGCCCGCCAGTCCGAGCGTGGCTACATTCTGATCATGCTGATGTTAGTGGTGGCGCTGCTGGCCATTGTGGCCGCCGCCGTCGCTCCCAGCGTCGCCTTTCGCGTGCGCCGGGATCGCGAAGAGGAAATGATTCATCGCGGCGTCCAGTACTCTCGCGCGATTCGCCGCTACGTCAAGAAAACCGGACGCTACCCTTCGCGGCTCGAGGATCTGGAAAACAGCAACAACATCCGCTTCCTGCGCCGTCGCTACAAAGACCCGATCACCAATAAAGATTTCAAACTGCTGCATGTGGGCGAAGTTCAACTTACCAGTGCGCCGGTAATAGCCGGAGCGACCCCAATCGCGAATGCCGCAGCTCCAGCCGGCGGCGCAGCACTGCTGGGAGCAGCCACCGCCATGATGGCGGGAGCTGGCGCCCAGACCGGACCCGGATCTCCGCTAAACCCGCCGAAAGATTCAGCTGACAGTAATGATAAAGACGCTTCCGGCAACCCGTCGGCATCCGATGCTTCGAAATCCACCTCCAACCAAACCGGCGGCGACCAGTTAACCAGCACAGTTTTCGGCGGAGGCCCCATCGTGGGCGTGGCCAGCACCAGCAAGGTCCAAAGCATTCGCGAATTCAATCACAAGAATCATTACAACCAGTGGCAGTTTATCTACGACCCCAGCATGGATCGCGGTGGCCTGATCACAACCCCCGCCCAGCCCCCGCTGCAGAACGCAGCCCAACTGCAACAGCAGAATTCTTCGAACTCGAATTCCTCCAGTCCTAACTCATCCGGCCCCGGGTCGTTCGGAAATCAGGGAACATTCGGCAGTGCGCCCGGCGGCGGGATGCAAAGCCCTCCCCCGGCCCAGCCCACTCAGCAACAACAATAGCTAGCGTCCGAGTTCAGCGTCGACGATCCGTTCCATTTCAATGACAGCGACCCACTGACCCTTGCGGTTTTCGCTATAAACAAGTTTGCCGTTGAGTATCTGGGCCGCAACCGCAGCAGGAACATCCCGGTGGTAATCGAAGAATCGAGTCTTCAACTCCTGCCATCGGCTCCAACTCTCCACCAGGGAATGTGCCGGCTCGTATTTTGTGGAGAATACCAGCGCCACTTCAAAGTCTGCTCCGGCATTGTTCGCCCGGGCATCGGCTGCTGACATAACCTGTTCGGCGGTGAAGTTTTCGATTCTCACAACCCGCAATGGACGGGTTATATACCCAAGGTAAGGATGCCTGAGTTCGTCGCTGGCTGGCCACGCAGTGAGCACCTGCGCCATGGGATAACGGGCTTCGAGAAACTGCTCGGCATGCTGGTGCAGCTGGATGTAGTCGCGGTAGGCCAGATTGTCCTCGGGAGCAAACCCGTAAGGTGGATTGAAGAACCATGCCGCGACGAACAACAGCGCAACGATCGCCAACACAGCCCTCCACAAACGAACTCTGCGCCACACGGTAGAAACACAGACCAGGATCACCAGTGGAACCGCGGGCAGCATGTAACGCGCCAGCTCGGCGCCTCCCACCACCGCCATGACCAGCAGATAGGCCCCGATGACGGAGAGCATGGCAAGCTGTTGGTCCACAGCAATGCGCGGGCGTTCACCACGCTGGACCTGCAGCGGAGGCAGCCACATGGCAAACAGGGCCGCCAGAGTCAACGGCAGCAGATGCAAATAACCCGTGGTCTGCCAAAGCCGCACCAGCAGGGCCAGCAAAATTCGCAGAGGCTGAAGCGTATCCGCAACGTTGTAACGAAAGAATTCGGGATTGCCGAAAACAAAACCCGTCTTGCTGTAATGCAAAACATACCAGGCGGTAAGAGGAAGCAGCGGCAGCAGAAGCCATCCTGGATTCCAGCTTCGCCGTTGCGATAATTTATCGCCCTCCCCAGCCGGAAGACGCGACCTCAGAAGATCCCAGGCAAACAGCGCCAGCGGGGCAAGAATCGCCGTCTCCTTGGTCAGGACAGCGATTGAGAACCAAATGGCGGTTGGCCATCCACTGCCCTTCATATAGGCGTTGAGTCCCCAAAACGTCAGGCCGGCAGCAGCCAGATCGAGGTGGACCAGCGAGCTTTGCGCGAAAAAAACTGGATAGATTGCAGTCAGCATAGTGGCCGCGACTGCAACCTGCCGGTTGGCCACCGTGCTCGCCAGCCGGAACAGACCGAGCAAAGCAAACGAGGCCAGCAGAAGCATGGCGGTTCGAGTGACCACGGGAGCAAAGCCCGCCAGCTTCCACCACAGCGCAAGATACGCCATCACCAAAGGCGGATGAGCATTAGAGACACTGGAGACAGGAATCAGGCTGCCGCTCAACAGCAAGTCACGTGCGGCCGGCACATAGTAGCCGGCTTCATCCCAAAAATAGGGAAGGCGCAGTAGCGGCAGATGCAGCGCGGTGAGCGCCGCGAAAGTGAGCGCCAGGACTACAGCGGAATGCGTTCGGGAAGGCTGAGCAGCAGTCGTCGTTGTCTTTATCAAATCAATTCAATATCGCGAACGAACAATAGAAAAAGCGTCCGTATTGCGGCCGCTAGTGAATTGGGCCGGGAGCCATCATACGGGGATCGAGTTTGATTTCCCCGAAGGCGCTTTCATAACCGGCCACGTTTTGCTGCAGGATGGCTGACAGCGCTTTCGCCTGCTGCGGACTCAAATATATTCCCTGAAAATTGTTGACCTCAACCTGGGTTTCGCTCTGTTGCTGCAAGGTTCCGAATACGAGAAAAAAATCCCAGACGTTGACTCGCACCTGCACGCTGTTGGCGTAGTTCTCGCGGTAGTCGGTAACGTTGGTCAGCTTGATGTTCGGTTGAGTTGGATTCGACATAAGGAAGTCAGTGTAGCGGGATTGCGTCGTGGAAACAAAGCTTCTGGCTGCTCGCTTCTGGCTTTCGGCTTCTAGCTTCTGGCTTCTGGCGCAAACCTCCGGCCAGAGGAGCTGGAAGCCAGAAGCTAGGAGCTAGCAGCTAGAAGCCAGAAGCGATTTACTTCGGCCGTACCCGCAGAAACAAAATTCCTCCCACAGGATGCGCGCCGTACGCCGGCTTCAAAACCCCGGGCACACCATACCAGCTCAACTGTCCTCCCAGTTCGGTGGAAAGGTGCGGAATGTGTCCGACTTCCCTTCCGTATCCTGCCGTGTAGGCCTGCACGCGTGTGAAATAGCGTTCATTGAATCCGGGCGGCTCGACATTTTCTCCCAGAAGCAGTTCGTTGGTCCGATCGACATTTTCGACTCTCGTCCATAAATAGTTGCGATCGCGAAAGCGCAGCGTTGATTCCAGCAGGTAGCTGTTGCCGATATTTCCGCCCTCCATATCCTGATTTCTTCCCCACAACAACATCGACGCCCAGTTCCCGTTCTTCAGCGGTCGGTTGTACTGGATCGAAGCGGTCATGCGCCTTACATTCTGCTCCGCCGCCAGCGACTCGGGGCTGTGCAGTTGGGCGATGGAATACTGCAGGCTCCAGTTCTGTCCAGGATTGGCGCTGACTCGAGCCGACCAGGAGTCGATCTTTCCCGAGTTGATGTTCCAGCGGAACTCGTCGGGCTCGCGGCCGTGAAAGCCTGAAACTTCCAGGCGAAGACTGCGCTGGGCGAGGCCGAGCGTTATTACATCGGCGGCAATGTGGGTCGAGTCCTGGAGATGATGTCCAAGTGGCGCTACCGGATTCTCGGATGCAGAGGCTCGATGCGGATAAGCCGGGGGACCCATCGCAGGATCGCCCATGGGCGCGGCGTAAAGCGACAGTAGTGTATGTTCCGCCACACGGTAGTCATACAACGCCGCCAGTTCCATGAAAAAATCATGGGGATGTTGCCCGTCCACGATGGGACGGCCGAAAGCTGTTTCTCCCTGCTGAAAGAGCTCGGGGTAGCGCCTTTTTGAAACTGTGGCCGGTTCGAAGCTGAACATGCTTCGGATGGTGAGCGTACCTTTGCCGAATGTTCGTTGCGCCATCGGCATCCACCAGTTGGTCGAAAACAACTTGTCGTGTCCACGGTCGCCGGTCTGCTGCATCTCGGCAAGAAAAGCCTCGCCGTGAAACATCAGCCTCCAGCCATGTTTCGTGGTCATGAGCATCTCAGCAGGAGTGGAGTTAGGCTCGAGATCGGTTCCGGAAATGGCGTGAAGCTGCAAGGTCTCAATCAGCGAGGTGGCACCCATGCTGCTAGACATTTCATCCGCTGTGTGGCTCATCCCCGGCATGTCGGGGCCGGACTGCGAGTGCCCAGACATGTCCATAGGGTCGCCAGGCGATTGAGCAACCGCCCAGGGCGCACCGGCGCAAGACGTCACGAGAACCAGCAACGCCAGAAACAAATTTGTAAATGACTTCCGCAAAATACCCTCTTGCGTATTAAAAGGGATCGATTCAATCGAATTAGGTCGAAGAGCAAAACTTCGGCGAGGAAAAATCAAATACGCAGAGGTAGGGTGTTGGGTGGATCGCTGAACGAGATCGGCGGAGTCCGGGGAAGTTTGCGGACACGGACGGCAAGATCAAGAGTCAAATGGGCGCGATGAACTACATCATTCGAAGTTGCTGCAGTAATCGAGCTTTGCAGGGCGACCGAATTATGACCGATTTGGCAACATGGATAATTCGGCTGCCGGGAGGCTGGGGCGGCCGGACGACGCTGAACATCGGTTCGCGCAGGCTGGCTGTGGTCCTTGTCCCCGTGTTCGCTGCTTTGATGACAGCCGTCGGAATGCGGCGCTGTGGCAACCATCGAGACAGATTCTCGACTCGCCAGCAGGCTTGAGGCCATGCCAGCCAACAACACAATCGCCCGCGCGCTCAAACGAACCTTCCCCATGTCTGCTCTATTTCTTGGATGCGCTCCCGTCTCTTACGATACAACACATCGGTTAAAATAAGGCGCTAGCCGGGATGGCGGAATTGGCAGACGCGTTGGACTTAGGATCCAATGCCCGAAAGGGCGTGCAGGTTCAAATCCTGTTCTCGGCACCACTTAACTCCCACAAATTACTCCCACGAAGTTCAATCACGCTGCTTTGGCCTTCGCCAGCTCGGCAAACAACTTGCGGATGCGTTCACCAGCCAGTTTAAATTCCTGAATTTCCGCGGAGGTAGGAGCCTCCTTCTTAAAAAATTCAGTCTGCTGAGCCAACAGCCTGCTCAACTCAGTGCTGATCTCGGCATATCTATCGCTTGTCATTACTTTGCGGTGTGAAAGTAGACATACCCGCCCATAATCGCGGCGATGATTGCCGCCAGAGTGAGAAACCCACCCACCCATAGCCACAACGATGGAGCTACGTCTTTGTCGGTCTTAGCCATTTCTGCGCACGCAGATCACAACTTTGCCAAGCGGGTGGCGTGATAACGCGATTCCGCAGTCTCGACAAGATCGGCGTATAGACTCTAGATGCGGTTTCTCCCGTAGCAGTCGCCTCAATTCCAGCTTGCGGCCGGATAGTTTTTCCGTCCGCAGGTCCTTGCCATCAGCGGTTAACAGATCCAGCGAAAAACACCAGCCGAAAGAGTACGCTGCCCAACTGCGCGCTGCCCGCTTTTTCAGGCACTCGATCACGCCCCCAATTACGGTTTTGCCTGAAATGTTTTTATCGCGCTACGAGTGTTGTCAATTTCTTGTAAAACCTCGCGCCGAGGATCTTTCCACCGGTGGCGCTGTGATTCAATCGATGAAGTCATGCAAACCCTGCGATGCGATTGTGGACACGCCCAGTGTGCGGGAAATTTCCCCGGACAGCCTGGAACCTGCGGCAAGCATGCCACGGTTCAGATTAAAGCCGCCGGCTCAAGGCGCTACCTGTGCGACGACTGCATCGTGTTCTGTAGCATCGATCTGGCCGAAAGCGACTGGCGATTAATCCGCTAGTTGCCGCTTTGCCTCCGCCGACTTGGCCCCTTGCCCAGGCGTGACGAACCGGCCCTTTCCCGGCAATCTTTCCCCTTGTATCGACAAACGCTGAACCCCTTCTTTAAAAAATGAAGCTCGCGACGTCCATCGCGGTATTTTTCGGGAACAGCTCTCAGATGGTTGAGGCTGAACAGAGAGGTGGGATTGGAATTATTGAAACTAGAGACCGATCGGTCTCATCTGATGATTCAGCAGCCTGCACAACGGACGACAAGCAATGCGCAAAGGTGAGCAGACCCGGCAACACATCATTTGCAAAGCCGCCCCCATTTTCAATCAGAAAGGCTATGCAGGGACCTCCCTTTCCGATCTTATGGATGCAACCGGCCTCGAAAAAGGCGGAATCTACCGGCACTTTGAGAATAAGCAGGAGCTTGCCGCCGACGCCTTCGATCATGCCTGGAAAACGGCAATGGAGATTCGCTTCGACGGCATTTACCAAATTTCCCATGCCATCGACCGGCTCAAACAAATCGTGCGGAACTTTCTGGAGCGGCGCGATGGATTGGTGGCGGGAGGTTGCCCGTTGTTGAACACCGCCGTGGACACGGATGACGGCAACCCACACCTACGAACGCGCGCCAGGCGGGCCCTCGTTTTGTGGCTTGATCGGCTCCGTTTGATCATCGAGCAAGGCCAGGAGCAGGGGCAAATTTCTTCCGATGTCGACGCTCTCCAACTGGCCACCTTGATTGTCAGCACTCTCGAAGGAAGCCTGATGGTCAGCCGTCTGCAACAGAGCGGCGCTCCACTGGAAGTGGCCTGCCATCATCTTGAAGAATATTTCGACCGCAACGCTCGCAGTAAGGTTTCAAGAGCAGAAAGGAAATCTGATGATTACTCCCGACCCCACGGCTCACGCGAACGTCCTCGAATCAGCCGCCGCCGGACCCGCGTTCATGACCCGGGCGAAAAACAATGACGTGCCGGTGGGACGTCTGATCGGCTTTGAAGTAAAAAGCCTGGCCGAGGGACGTGCTACCGTGACCATGACCGCCGGTCCGCAGCACGCTAACCCAATGGGCACGCTGCATGGAGGAATTCTGTGCGACATTGCCGACGCCGCCATGGGTTTGGCCTTTGCCAGCACCCTCGCACCTGACGAATCGTTCACCACTATCGAGTTGAAAATTAATTTCTTTCGTCCGGTATGGCAGGGAGAACTGAAGGCCGAAGGTTCCGTTGTACAGCGGGGCCGCACGGTCGGATACGCCGAGTGCACCGTCAGCGATGAGAACAGCCGACCGATTGCAAAAGCAGCATCGACCTGCATGGTGCTTCGCGGTCAAAAAGCAACCGGCAGATAGCGCCGGGCAATAGACGGCATGAACTATACAAGATTTCGGAAAACACGGAGATGCACATGGATCGACTCAAGGGAAAAATTGCACTCATCACTGGCGGCAATGGCGGAATAGGCCTGGCCACGGCAAAACTGTTTGTGGATGAAGGCGCCTATGTCTTCATAACCGGCCGGCGAGAGACGGAGCTGGCTGCGGCGGCAAAGGATATTGGAAAGAATGTGACCGCCATCCAGGGCGATGTTTCGAAGCTCGACGATCTTGACCGCCTCTTCGCGCAGATCAAACAGGAGAAGGGCAAACTCGACATCGTGTTCGCCAACGCCGGCGTGGCCAAGTACGCCGCCCTGGGAACCGTCACCGAGCAACTCTTTGACTCGATCTTCGACACGAATGTTAAAGGCATGCTGTTTACCGTACAAAAGTCCCTCCCGCTGTTGCCGGACGGAGCCACGATCGTTCTGAACGCGTCGATCGTGGGCAGCAAGGGGTTGCCAGCGAACAGCGTTTACAGCGCTACAAAGGCGGCCGTGCGGTCATTCGCGCGCACCTGGGCGACTGATTTGAAGCAGCGACGCATTCGGGTGAACGCCGTGAGCCCCGGATCCACTGACACACCCGGCCTGAGCGACTTATTCGGATCCAGCGAAGCAGGTCAACAACGATTGAAGAACATTTCCACAATCGTTCCGCTCGGACGCCTGGGCAGGCCCGATGAAATCGCCAAGGCAGTGCTGTTTCTCGCTTCGGACGACAGCAGCTACGTCACCGGAATTGAATTATTTGTAGATGGCGGTATGGCCCAGGTTTGAGCCCGGAACGCACATGTTAAGGAGAGACGATGAACATGCCTAAAATTAAAGCGCAGCTCCTGCTGATGGTTGGCACGGCGCTATTCGTTTTCGGATTCCACCAGGTTGGGTTGAGCCAGGCGGAAACTTCAAACGATGCGGCACTGGCGGCAGCCGAGTCCAGGGAAGTGAAAATAAAACGCGCTCTCTCGGCCGCGCCCGACGAGATCGCGAAATCCGCGAGAGTCGTCGACACCGACTCACAGGGCAAACTCGGTTGTGCTGCGCGAAGGCCACAACGGGTTTACCTGCATGCCGGGAAATCCGAAGGCCATCGGCGATCCCGCAATGTGCGAAGACGCTGCTTCCATGCAGTGGGGCGAAGATTTCAAGGCGCACAAGCCCAAGCCCACGAATGCCGTACCCGGAATAACCTATATGCTGGCGGGCGCCACTCAGCGCAGCGACTCTGATCCTTACGACAAGACCAGTGATCCAATCACCGTCGGCCCGCACTGGATGATCATGTGGCCGTTCGATCCCAAGACCACTGGCCTTCCCACCGCCCACAAAGCGACCGGCGCCTACATAATGTGGTCGGGGTCGCCTTATGCCCACGTGCACATCATGGGCCGACCCTGATTGCGTTGCAGTTTTTGATTAGAAGGAAACCGAACTTCAGATCAGGCCACGGGAAGCAATCCACTGGCGCGGATGGCATCGACAGCCTCGTGACGGTCGTCGGCATCGACCTGCTTCATGACCCGACGTATGTGATTTTTCACGGTGAACTCGGAAAGATTCAGGTTCAACGCGATTTCCTTGTTGGTCATGCCCCTTTCGACAAGACGCATAAGTTCAAGCTGCCTGGGAGTCAGGCAATACCTTACCGTTCCCGGCAAATACGGAAGCCTTCTGCTCCGGCACTCCTGCGACAGGTAGCGGCCGAGAGCCATGCCGAGATGGGGCGGCCATGCGGCTTCTCCTCGTGCAACGCCGATTACCGCAGCGATAATTTCGGATGCGGAAGCCTCCTTCAAAACATAACCGCTGACTCCAAGATAGACAGATCTTAAAAAGATGTCAGGATCGTCGTCCATGCCAAACAGAACGACGTCAGGCCTGGGGGTGAGTTCAGGGAGTTCGTTCAGCAGGTTAACACCATCAGTGATGGCTTGAGAGTCCATCAACAGAATGGCGCAGCCGGAGGCGTAAATATCGTCGACGCTTGATTCGGTGTAGCGGCTGACACCGGCAATGGACATACCGCCTTTTCGTTCGAGTAGACGCGCCAAGGTCTCTCGTAGGAGGCGGTTTTCGGCGAGGAGGTAAACCCTCACCCCTGCTAAAGTTACTGCGTTGCTGCTCTGCGCCATGCTCAGCCAACTCCCCGACCCGACTGCTGTCAGGAAGGTTTAGAAATTAAAAGTGACGCAAGGCCGTTAAAGGTAATAAAAGTCTATGAGATAGCGGCCTGCCGTGTCAATCCGGCCATCCCGGCCCTTGTCATTCCGAAGCCGGATTTACCGGCGAGGAATCTGCTGGCTGCCGGCGGCGCTAAAGCAGATTCCTCGCGCGAAAATGCCGCGCTTCGGAATGACAAAGCGTTGGGTATTTTCAGACTGCACACTTCGGCACGTTCCATTGCGCATCCGGATCAGCGGACGAGTCGAGTATCATGCTTGCGATGCTCCGCTTGCGGCAAGGGCTCGGTCCACGCCGGGGTCGCTAAACAACTACATAAACCTATGTGCGGAATCGCCGGCGTACTCAGCTATAAAGGCAGTCCGTTTCAGGTAAGCGAAACTTACCTGCAGCGCATGACCGACGTCCTTGCACACCGCGGGCCGGATGGCGCAGGCGCCTGGCTGTCCGCTGACCGGAAAGTGGGCCTGGGGCACCGGCGATTGTCGATTATTGATCTCTCCACTTCCGCTTCGCAGCCCATGTCGAACGAGGATGGTTCGCTGTGGGTCACCTTTAACGGCGAAATCTACAACCATGCCGAGATTCGGGCCGAACTCGAGCGCCAGGGCGGCCACCAATGGAAGACCGACCACTCCGACACCGAAGTGATCGTTCATGCCTTTGAAGAATGGGGCATCGATTGTCTGGCGCGGTTTCGTGGCATGTTTGCCATCGGAATCTGGGACGCTGGTCATCGCGAACTCTGGCTGATTCGCGATCGTATCGGCATCAAGCCACTCTATTACTCGGAACACCATGGCCGTATCGTTTTTGCCTCGGAGATTAAGGCCCTGTTGCAGGATCCGCAACAGGAACGAGCCATCGACGAGGAAGCTCTGTATCACTTCCTTTCATTTCTTACCACGCCGGCGCCGATGACAATGTTTGGCGGCATTCGCAAACTTCCAGCCGGAAACTGGATGCGGATACGCGCGGATGGCAGCACCACGACAGCGCGCTACTGGGATGTTCTGGATAACACTCAGCCCCTGATAAACGTCTCCGAAGAAGAGATCGCCGAACGCATCGTCGAAGAGCTGCGTACTGCGGTGCGACTGCGCAAAGTAAGCGATGTGCCGGTAGGTGTGTTCCTTTCCGGTGGGATCGATTCCAGCGTCAACACTGCCCTTTTCTCCGAGGGCGAAAGCGGGGCGGTAAAGTGTTTCAGCATCGGTTACGAGGGAAATTACAAGTCCTACAAAAACGAATTACACTACGCTCGCCGCATGGCCGAATTCTCCGGCGCGGACTATCACGAACGGCTGCTGACCCAGCAGGATCTCCTCGATTTTCTGCCCCAAATGGTTCATCTGCAGGATGAGCCTATTGCCGATCCGGTATGCGTGCCCGTGTATTACGTTTCCAAACTGGCCAGAGAGCAAGGTGTGATCGTGTGCCAGGTGGGCGAGGGTTCAGACGAACTCTTTTGCGGCTACCGTTCGTGGAAATTCCTGTTGCAGCTTCAACGTTTAGGGAACCTGCCGGTGCCGCGCCCACTGAAAGGTCTTGGCCTGGCCGGGCTGGAAATGGCCGGGCGAAAGCACGGTCTGGAGTACGAGTGGCTGCGGCGCAATGTTGAACAGCTGCCGGTTTTCTGGGGCGGCGCGGAAGCGTTCACCGATGGCCACAAACAATCTCTGTTGTCGCCGCGCCTTCGCGAGAAGTTTGGCGGTTTCAGTTCATGGGAAGCTTTAAGTCCCATCCGCGCGCGCTTCGAAGAGAAGGCTTGGGAGAAGTCTCCGCTGAACTGGATGACCTATCTCGATCTCAACCTCCGGCTGCCTGAACTGCTGCTGATGCGGGTGGACAAAATGAGCATGGGGGTCAGCCTGGAGGCGCGGGTGCCTTTTCTTGATCACAAATTCGTGGAGCTGGCCATGAGCATCCCCGAAGCAGTTAAGACCCGTCATGGCAAATTGAAGTACATTCTGAAGAAGGCGGTACGTGGGCTGATTCCCCAAGAGCTGCTTGACCGGAAGAAACAGGGCTTTGGGGTTCCAGTATACGAATGGTTTTTCGACCGACTGGGAGACGTCGCGCGTACTGAGTTGAACAGTTTCTGTGACGAAACCGACATTTTGGATCGTGCAGCCGTGATGCAATTGCTCGACCGGCGTGACGGACGGCGCGCCTGGTATCTGCTCAATCTGGCGCTGTGGTGGAAGCAGTATATTCGCGCCGAGTCCTCGGCAATGGCGGTGGTCGCCGAATGATACGTGTTTGTTGTGAGCTTTTATGAAAGCGATTCTCGAAGATCGAAGGACGGGCAAAGTCGGTACCTACGACGTGCCCGTTCCGGAGCTGCGTCGCGGCGGCGTACTGGTACGAACCGCGTTTTCTGCCATCAGTTCAGGGACTGAGCGAGCCTCGGTTGAGACTTCGGAAAAATCTCTTTTCGCCAAGGCCATGGCAAGGCCCGATCTCGTCCGGCAAGTTATTGACCTGGCGCGAACCAGCGGAGTTAAATCCGCATATCAGACGGTCAAGACTCGCCTCGATACTCTTTCTCCTATGGGATACAGCTGCTCCGGCGTTGTGATCGGAGTGGGCGAGGGTGTGACGGAATTTCAACCCGGTGACCGCGTGGCCTGCGCTGGAGCAACACACGCGAACCACTGCGAAGTGAACTGGGTGCCCGTGAACCTGGCGGTGCGTGTTCCTGACACGGTTTCCCTGGAAGCTGCTTCCCTTACCACCATCGGCGCGATTGCCATGCAGGGGCTGCGTCAGGCGCAGGTAGCGTTCGGCGAAACTGTCGTTGTCATTGGCGCCGGCCTGGTGGGTATTTTGACCATCCAGCAGGCAAGAGCCGCGGGCTGTCGCGTGATCGCGATTGATCTTGATCCGGCGAGAGTTGAAAAAGCAACATCGCTGGGGGCGCACCTGGCGCTGCTTGCCTCAGATCCCGGGCTTCCCCAAGCGGTGGCCGCCTTTTCTCGTTATGGTGCCGACGCCGCGATTGTCACCGCAGCCACCCGATCGGCCGAACCGCTGGAACTGGCGGCAAAAATTCTTAGAGACCGCGGACGAGTGGTAGTCGTCGGAGACGTAGGGATGGGAGTTTCCCGCCGCGACTTGTACCACAAAGAAGTAACGCTGGCGATGTCTCGTTCGTACGGGCCGGGCCGTTACGACCCCAGCTACGAGGAAAACGGAATTGATTATCCGGTAGGCTACGTGCGTTGGACCGAGCGTCGCAATATGGAAGCCTTTCTTGATTTTCTGGCTTCAGGTTCGGTAGACGTCTCGGCGCTCCTGCAGCAGCGTTACCGGGCCGACGACGGCGAACGCGCTTATTCGGAATTGCTTTCCGGCCAGGCCTACACCGCGATCCTGGAATACGGAGAGATTGCAGTTCAAACCAGTCCCCAGCTCAAGGTGGTTCCCGCCGCCAGGCTTCGCGCGAACCGGTTGAAGATCGGATGCATTGGCGCCGGAGGATGCGCGCAAACTCATATCCTCCCCAATCTCAAAGGCATGAGTGAGGTCTCGCTAGAGACTGTAGCCACTGCCTCCGGCGTGACTGCAGAGTCCGCTCGCCTGAACTTTGGCTTTGCGCGGGCCGGGACAGCTTCCGAATTGTTGGCAGATGCAGACTTGAATGCCATCTTCATCACTTCCCGAAACAGCAGTCACGCCGAATATGTGGTTTCCGGCTTGCGACAGGGCAAATCCGTATTCGTGGAAAAACCCCTGGCTCTGGATGAGAAACAACTGGGAATGATCGAGCAGGCTTACGAAGATGCGCTGGACAAAAGTAGCCGACCTTTCCTCATGGTCGGTTTCAATCGCAGGTTCGCTCCTGCCACCGAAAAGATTCGCGCATTTTTTGCCGACCGGCACGAGCCCATGATGGTTCACGCCAGAATCAACGCCGGATTTCTTCCCTCAACCCACTGGACTCAGCACGAAGGCGAAGGCGGCCGCATCGTCGGAGAATTCTGTCATTTTGTCGATTGGGCCCGCTCCGTGGTTGGCAGTCCCATCCGCACCGTATCCGCGACAGCGCTTCCAGATAACGGCCGTTACAACGGGGATAACATTTCTGTGACGCTTACTTTCGCTGACCGCTCCATTGCCAACCTGCTTTACCTGGCAAACGGGGATCCGGGCGTTCCCAAAGAATATTTCGAGGTCTTCTGCGAGGGGTCGGTCGCCCGGCTTGAAGATTTCGAGACCTTGCAACTTACGCGAGGGCGGAAAACGAAACGCAGCCGGTCCGCTCGCGACAAAGGTCATCGCCGGGAAATTCAACTTACGGTTCAATCCATGCTCTCCGGGAAGGACGCTCCCATAGCCTTCGCGGAACTCGTCGAAGTCACGAAAACCACTTTCCTGATACGCAAAGGCAATTGCTGCGTGGACAAACACAGTACTCTCGAAGCCATCGATTTCTGCTGCGGGTCCGGAGGCCAATTCTTTGACGCGCCGAGAAAGAAGTACGCATCATGCCAAATGACCGTAGCACTCCGCACTACGCGGCTTGGCACTGATGGCTAATTTTCGCTTAGTACTTGATTGTTCACCGCTGACACGCACTCCGGCTCGCGTTCCCCCGCCGCCGCTCGGATTGGAAATGTACCCTTATTGAGCCTTTTCTTTTCTACGCAAACGTCGATACTTGTTACTTCCACTCAGGCTTAGGGGGCATCACGATGAACAGGGCAATTCGTGTTCTCGTAGCTAACCGTCCCAGACTCATGCGCGAAGCGCTACTGGGCACGCTTTCGGATCAACCCTGGATCGAAGTTGTGGGAGAAGTCTCCAACGACGCCGACATTCCCGACTTTGTCAGCAAAACATTGCCCGACCTTCTGGTGATCGCAGTGGACGGTCCCAGGAGAGCGGCCGAGCCTGTGCGATGCGCTGCTGCAAAAGCATCCGGGCTTGCGCATTATTGCGGTCGCGCCTTACAAGAACTACGGCGTCTGCTATTGGGCCTCGCTGGATATTCACTCGAACGACATTGAGCCTTCCGAGGCGGGTTTCCTGGGAGCGGTGCGAAGCGTAGCTCAGGATGTCGGCGCTCAACTTACGCCGAAGGCGTCGGCCAACGCGATATGAAATCGAATGGGAGCTGGACCATGCTTTGCCACGGTAAAAGATTGTTGCTGCTAAGTTCGTTTTTCGCTTTGATT
>CAVTDQ010000002.1:0-213767 GCA_963733545.1 Terriglobia bacterium | reverse complement strand
TATGATCCCGCAAACCCTGTACCCACGGTTGGCGGTCCTCTTTGCTGTGATCGCGAGCATCTTCAACCCGGCCCTCGCAATCAGGACGCTGTAGAAAAACGCTGGGACGTTCTTGTCTATTCCACCCCGCCGTTGGACCACGAACTCGAAGTGACCCGGGCAGATGCAGCTTAAGTTGTTCGCCAAATCCTCTACCGTTGACACCGATTTCACTGCCAAGCTGGTTGACGTCTGGCCCAACGGATTTGCGCAAAATCTCACCGAAGGAATTGTGCGGGCGCGGTATCGAAATTCCGCGCAGAAGCCAGAGATGATGACGCCCGGAGAGATTTATCCGTTCACCATCAACCTGTTGTCCACTGCGAATGTTTTCCTAAAGGGACACAGATTGCGGCTCGAGGTGAGTAGCAGCAACTTCCCGCGTTTCGATCGAAACCTGAACGACGGTCAGAAGCCTGGCCTCGACGGGAAACCTGTGCCCGCCACAAATACCGTCTATCACGATAGCCAACATCCATCGGCGTTAATTCTGCCGATTGTTGCTCCCCAGTGAGGTGGGTACTCACTGAACTACGATCTTGCCCGTCATCTTCGGATGGATTGAACAGTAATAAGAATACGTCCCGGGCTTATCGAACTGGAAAGAGAACTTCTCATCCGTATCGCGCACCTTGGACTTGAAAACGCCGTCGGTGCTGACCACTGTGTGGGGAATATCGTCGCGATTGATCCACGTGACCGTCGTCCCGACGGTAATGGTGAGAGCTTGCGGCCCAAAACTGAAGTTGTCGATTTTTATCTCGGCAGAAGGGTTGGGCTGGTCATTCGCCCTGACCCCGGGTGATAGCACGAACAGCAAGAGGCCAACCATCGAAGGCACTGCCACAGCAACCCATAATTTATTTTTCGTCATCTACTTATCCTCCTGTCTAGTTTCACAAGTTGAATTGGCCGAGTGACCCTAGAATTCGAGACTATGCAAGGGTCGAATCCACGATCGCGAGCGAATGCTGGCGGCTGACGTAATTCACGTCATTGATGCCAAGAACGCGCGCAACTGATCTGCGGGTACTTTCATTGGTCCCGGTGAGTCCGCTTTGCCCGGTTGCGGCTGCGGGAACGCCGTAGACATTGCGGTGTGAAAGGTTACGTTGCCTTCAATCTTTTGCATGGTCTGGTGGATGTGTCCGTTCAGTACGGTTACGGAGCCGAACTTCTTTAAGTAGGCGAGTGCCTGCGCGCTGTCGTCCGTGCCCCAGCCCCATTCCGGATACACCGACCAGAGAGGGATGTGGGCGAATACCACGATGGGTGTGCTGTGCTTCAAATGCTTGACGTCTTTTTCCATCCAGGCAAGCTGCTCGCTGCCGAGAGAGCCAAGCCCGCCAGCTTTCAAATTCATCACATTGACCAGGGCGATAAAATGGACGCCCTTCTTGTCGAAGCTGTACCAGCCAGATCCCTGCGCGCTTTTTCCGTAACGCTCAAGATAGGACTTGCCGTTATCGTCGAGCACATCATGTTCGCCGGGTACAAAAAAGACATCTTTCACGCGCGCGCTTTTCAAAACCTGGTCGACCGTATCGAACTGCTCGGTTTTCGAGAGATGGCTGACGTCGCCGGTGTGAAGCAAGAAATCCGGCGGCGTAGGGAGTGCATTAATCTTGTCCACGGCGGCCTTGCAGGGTAGCGACCACATCTGGATTGGCCGGCTTATTGAAGCCCATATGACTGTCGCTGATCTGAACGAAAGTGAAGTCGGCGCTCTTTCCGCACTTGTCGATGCTCTTAGCGAATGCGCGTGATGCCGGAATGCCGCCGCTTACGGTCCAGACCAGCCCTGTTCCGGCCCAAGCCATGCATTTCAGAAATCCGCGGCGGTCGATGCCATCCTGATTGAGTTTCGGTTTCTTCGATCGATAAGATCTTGTTTCGTGTCCGCCATGTGTCCTCCGTGTAGTGTTGTAGTTTGAAAATCCCCGAAACAATTGTCATTCCGGAGCGCGGCGTTTGTTGCGCGAGGAAGCTTTTGCTTCATTGCGGTAGCCTGCAATTCCTTGCCTATAAACCTGGCTGCGGAATGACAAAGAGAGGAGTTGTTTGTGTTACTGCACCGCTTTTCCTCCTGGTTTGTTTCGTTCTGCATTGATAACTGGTGGGCACCACTTTTATTCCCGACAAAAAACGAAAGGAGGGCAGGAGAGTGTTCGCGCTTTTCTGGGGCGGTACGGCCTTATTAAAGGAGACATCAGGGAGTGAGAATCAGACGGTTGGGCACAAACTTCGGCGGGAAACTCTTGCTGACATTCAATCTGGCGGGACAGTCTCTGCGATCGATTGATATTGTTACTAGCCGTTTACACCGCTTAAGAACCCTCCCAGGTGCCCGGTCAGCGCGATGATGGCGACGCCCAATAGCTCGAGGGCCAGTCGATTCTGCGGCAAGCCCGCCCTCCGCTGCCGAGCACGAAAATGGAGCCACCAGACCAGCCAGATCATCACACTCGACACACCGCCGAGTACCAGGTGGAATAACAAGATACCTTTCAGTCTCTGTCCCTCGAGTTGAAACTGCCAGGCGAGAATACCGGTGACGATGACCGGGAGCGTGGAAATCGCCGCAAACAGCAGGTTGTAGTAGGCTGCATCCGCTAGTGCGCGTCGCTTGGTACGGTTTGCCATCAGGTCAAAAACAACGCCCGAAATAAAAAGAGCGATGGGAAAATGGATCAGCACTACATGTTGTGCGTGCTTCGCCAAAAATACTGTTTTTAGATCGAAAGGATTCATCATGTTCGCGCCCTCATATTTGTTCAAGCTCCTAACCGCAGGAATAATTCCCGATCAGCGAGTTTTTAGTTCTGCCCGGTCAGAAGCCACGATTGTTCCTGCCCTCGTACAGATAACTGGTTTGAACGGAGTTTATTCCCCGCACGTTCACGATACTTCTGAAAACACGAATAACGTGGC
Organism: Terriglobia bacterium; assembly: GCA_963733545.1. Taxonomy (GTDB): domain Bacteria; phylum Acidobacteriota; class Terriglobia; order Terriglobales; family Acidobacteriaceae; genus JAIQFF01. The sequence continues at coordinate 210,797 of CAVTDQ010000002.1, read as the reverse complement.
GGCTTAAAAGTTCTATTTGACTGGGTTGGATCAAGCTCTGGGTTCTTGCGGTCGATCAATCTCAACCATGGATCGGGAGATTCGATTACTAAGGTTGAAGCGCGCTGGCATTTTTCGCGCTGGCTTTGTGATCGAGCAAAGCGTTATCGGATTGCTGGTTGATCCAGTGCAAAGCCTCCGCGGAGTCGCTTGCCACGTGCAGCAAGCTCAGGTTGGCTGGCATCAGGAATTCTTCTCTCGCAGCGTGGTCGAGAAATCGCAACAGGGAATCATAGTAGCCATCCGCATTGATCAGAACGCAGGGCTTCATATGAATTTTCAGCTGCGCCCAGGTCAGGATCTCGAAGAATTCGTCAAGCGTTCCGTAGCCACCCGGCAGCGCGATGAAGGCATCCACAGGGACGCCATGAGCGCCTTGCGTTCGTGCATGCTTCCCACCATATGCAGCTTGCTCAGGCCTCGATGAGCAATCTCGCGGTCCTGCAGAGCCTGGGGAAGTACGCCGATCACTTGCGAGCCGCCGGCGAGAACAGCGTCGGCTAGCGCGCCCATCAGCCCAACCGAGGTCCCTCCATACACCAGGTCCCACCCGTCGCCAGCCATCTGTTGCCCCAAAGCTTTCGCTTCGGCAAGATATCTAGGATGCGCACCCACACTCGATCCGCAAAAAACGCAGATACGTCGCCTCGCTGGCTTTTGTCCCGGTAAATCACTCATGGAAATAGGATACCGGGCCTTGGTTGAAGATGTCGAAAGGGGAACCGCCTGAAGCTGCACGTCGATTGCGCTGATGGCGAATGGAAGCGCCAGGTTCTACTTCTTCCTGGTTGTCTTCTTCTTGGCTGCCCGTTGAACGAGCACAGCAGAGTTGGCCTCAATCGCCGTCCGGATAAGTTGCTTGAAGGCAGCTTCGTTGATCGTCTCTCCTTCGCGAATGTCGATCGCACGCCGAGTATTTCCTTCCATACTCGAGTTGAAGAGCTTCTTTGGATCTTTTAGGGATGCGCCGCGAAAGAAGGTGAGTTTCACGACCTGCTTGTACGATTCTCCAGTGCAGACGCCGCCGTCATGCGACCAGACGGGGGTTCCCCTCCATTTCCACTCTTCCTGGATGTCGGGGTCAGCGTCATGAATGAGCTTGCGGATATGAGCGAGGGTTTCTCCGCGCCAATCCCCCAGCTCTTGAATCCGTTTGGTGATTTTCGCTGAAGCGCTCTCGTCATTCGAACGGCTAATCGATTTCATTTTCTCTCCCGATGTGTCTAGTTTTGTCAGGCCGATCTCTTCCCGATAAGCCGTCGAACCACATGGCCTTTCCACATCCACAATCCCGAAACAACCATGGCGGGAAAAAAAACATATCGGGTGGGAGTGGCATAGTCGGGAAGCTTGTCAAACGGACTGTAAATATATCCCAGTATCGGAATGCTGAAGAAGATGTGAATCCAGCGAAAAATGGAACGTTGAAGGTTTTGGTTCATAATCAAATCTCCTTTTCGATTGCGAATTATTGCAGCCCGGCGGCAACCCGTTCCAGGGCACCGATGAACTTCTGCCAGCCGTAATTCGCTCCTTTATAAGCTGCCTCCTGATCGGGACGGAAGCCAGTATGCTCCATGCGCACGAGCGTTCCGGTTTCGGTCGCGACCAACGTCCAGATGACAACGCTTTCCAAACCCATGGAATTCCACCTGTATGACAATTTCTTGTTGGGTTCGACGACCAGCACTTCGGATTCGATAATCCCGTTCCAATTGGGCACGGGCGTAGAACGGAAATTAAATTTATGGCCCACGATCGGCTGGAGATCGTTGTCCATCAGCCATTGCTTGATCAGCGGGCCCTGGGTCAGAGCGCGCCAGATCTTCTCCGGCGGATGCGTCATTTCGCGTTCAATCACAAGCGAGCGCGTCGTCTGATTATTCATGGCTCCATCCTTTTCAGTAAGTCTTCGAGGCGATCGAAACTGGCCTTCCAGAACATTGTGTAGTGAGTCATCCAGTCGAACAGCGGGGAAAGTGCTTCGGGGCGTGCGCTGTAGTGAGTCTCGCGTCCTCGTCGGCAATAACGCACCAGCCTGGCCCGCTTCAGTGCGGCCAGATGTTTTGAGACCATAGGCTGGGAGACGCTGCCGGCCTCGGTTAAAGCATGAACCGTGTGTTCTCCGTCGTGGGCCAGGCGCTCGAAGATCCGCCGGCGAGTGGGATCGGCAAGAGCCTTGAAAACGACTTCCACGGCGGTTGGCATGACCAAACCATAACCGCATGGTTATTGATTGTCAAGCTGAAAAGGCAGGCGGTTATGGGCGGTGGCGGCTGGCAGTGTGGAAGACAAAAACCGAGGCGCCGGTTTCGGCCTTTACCAGTTCAGGAAAGACTCCGAACACTTTTTCAATCGAATCCGGCGTGAGGACCTCTTCCGCAGATCCAACTCCTACAATATCTCCTGCGTGCAGCAACGCAACCCGGGTGGCATGCTGCAAAACCAGGTTTAAATCGTGGCTGGCGAGAACCACCGCTTGTCCGTTCGCGGCGAGAGTACGGCTCAACTGCAGGACTTCAAGTGAATGTTCAACGTCCAAATTCGCAGTAGGCTCGTCGAGCAGAATGAACTCGGGCTGCACTGCCAGGCTGCGAGCGATCAGCGCGCGTTGCCGCTCGCCTCCTGAAAGCGTCTCGATCGAGCGCTGCAGCAAGTGCGTAATATCGCACTGCCGGGCAGCGGCCTGAATAGCGGCGCGGTCAGTTGCGGTTTCGGGAGAGAAGCGCCCCCGGTGCGGGTACCGGCCCATGGCGAGAAATTCAGCGACCGTGAAGGGAAAGTCTACGTGCGTATCCTGGGGGACAAACGCTATCCGGCGCGCGATTTGTGAACGAGTTGAAGTTGCAAGAGATTGGCCGTCTAACAGGACCGAGCCGGTCTTCACTGCCCACAGTCCCGCCAACACGCGAAGAAGGGTGCTTTTACCGCTTCCGTTCGGGCCGACGACGCCTAACAGTTCTCCGCTGCGAACAGCAATCGATGAAGTGGCCAGAATTGTTCGCCCGCCCCGTTCGACCGAGACATCCCGGGTTTCGAGGATACTCACGCTGCCGTTCCTCGATACTGACGCAGTAATAGAAAGATGAAGAGAGGGCCGCCGAACAAGGCCGTTACAATGCCAAGCCGAATTTCTGTTGGGGGGTGTAATGTGCGCGCGAGAATGTCGCAGAACACGAGAAAGGTGCCGCCGGTCACCGCGCTGGCAATCAGCAGGGAACGATTCGCGGGTCCGAGGATCAGGCGTACGGCGTGGGGCACGAGCAATCCTACAAAGCCAACCATACCCGCGACGGCCACGGCGGCGCCGGTAAGGATGGCGGCAGTGAGGGTGAGCATGCGCTTTGAAGATTCAACATTGACTCCGAACGAGGCTGCCGTTTCCTCGCCCAGTTGCAGCAAGTCCAAATCTCGGGTTTGAATCAAGGACGCACCCAGGCCGAGACAAACGAACGGCGCACAAAGCCACACGTGGGTCCAGGTGCGGGCATCAAGACCGCCCATCATCCAGAAAACGATGTCCTGTGCAATCTGCCAGTTCACGATGTTGAGAGAAAGCAGCAGGCTTGACATGGCTCCGAGCAAAGCCGTAACGGCGACGCCCGCGAGCAACAATGTAGCGACCGGGGTGGAACCGCCCCGGGTTGCCATCGCGTAAACCAGCGTAAGCGCAAGCAGCGCGCCCAGCATGGCCAGGATTGGAAGTGTGATCACAGAGCGGGCGCTCCAGCCGGCGACGAAGGAGATCACTCCGCCCAGCACCGCGCCGGCGCCAGCTCCAACGATTCCGGGCTCGGCCAGAGGGTTGCGAAAAAGGCCTTGCATGATGACGCCGGCTGCGGCCAGTCCCGCGCCTACAAAAAATGCCACGACCACACGTGGAATGCGAATGAGCCAAACGATCACTTCATCCGCGCGCGATACCTTCAGGCCGCCTGACCAGGCGTGAGGAAGCAACTTCAATTGCAGGACGTGAACAATAGTCGGCCATGAGACCGAAGTGCTGCCGATTCCGACCGCCGCCAAAAGTATCAGCGCAAGAAGGGGGAGAAGTATTGCGTAAAAAAGCGGCAGAGAGAAACGTGAGCGAGTTGGCCGCGAAATTTCTTCGGCCGGAGCGAGTATTGCGTGCCCATCAGTCATAGGTGCCTGACCTGGCATGGGTTGCCCCAGCGTAGATGGTTTCTGCCATGGCTTTGACCAGCAGCGTGCTGAAAGGCGACATCGGCAAAAATACCTGATTTTCAAAAACCACAATGTGACCGTTTCGCGCTGCTTGGGTGAGGGCAATGGCTGGATCCGCAAGCAGCTTTGCCAAAACCTCAGCGGTTTTTCCTGGATCGGATTCGGTCACGATCCATTCCGGGTCCCAACGGATGATTTGTTCGAAGTTAACTGAGTCATATCCGACCAAACCATTTTCAGCGCCCACATTGATTCCGCCAATGGTTGTGACCACATCGTTGAACAGCGTTTCCTTGCCGTAGCTGTAGGAGCCTCCGAGTCCCAAAATGCGTGGCTTCGGCGCGCCCGCAGGGCGAAGCGCTTTCGCTGCCTCAATCTCACTGCGGAAACGTTGGACCTCTTTCTCCGCAGCCTCGTCGTTGCCGGTGATGTAACCGGTAAGGCGAATCGAATCCTCCACCTGTGCAAGAGTTTGAAACACAGTTTGAAACCGGTATACCGGGATACCTGAACTGCGCGCCAGGCTGGTGTAGTCGGCGCGGCCGGAGCTGGAAACCATCATGAGGTCCGGGTCGAGCGCCACCACCCGTTCGGGATCGGTGGCGACGACGGGGTGGAAGCGCTCGACAATGTCATAAACGTTACTCACACTTTTGAGGTAGGCGCTCTCACTGACGGCGACCACATCCTGCGGGGGAACGACGGAATATAGATATTCGTCGATCGACCAATATTGCGAAACGATGCGATGTGTCGGCCGGGCGACTCGAACCGTGAAATCATCACTGTCGATTGCCTGACGGGGATATTTAGTGTCGCCTACTCGAATGCGCAAATCTCCATTGCTGGTTTCGGCGACCGGGAGTTGCAGCCCGCCTGCAGGTGACGCATAGCGTTGCACTCCTGCAGCCACCGTAGCGACAACCGCCAAGAGAAGCAGAGGTGGAACAATGATGCCTTTGCGCCGGTAATTCATGTCGCTTCAGGCTTCCCCTCGTTTTTATCCAGCCCGATTTCAGGAAAAGTCAAAAGACTCGTTGAGCTGGCTGACATATGAGCGACCTTTTGAGAACGCACGATTCGCATGTCACCAGGCGCGAGACCAACGGGGTCCGGGTTTGTCATTCGCGGACCGAAGCGAAGTATTAAGGCCTGCGTCAAATTCGAGCTTGCGGCCGAATAACCAGATCAGATCCGACAATCGGTTCAGGTAGGCCAGGACACTGGATTCCACCGCTTCTCCAGCTTCGATCAATCGAACGACGTTGCGTTCAGCGCGTCGACAGACGGTCCGCGCAACATCGTAGGCGGCTGCCGCAGTGTGTTCACCCGAAACCGACCAATCGGAAAGTACACCCTCGATGGATTCGATCTCATGCACCTGGGCTGTCAGTGCCTCGACCATTTCCGCTGTAACCGGGGCTTGAGCTTTCTGGTTTTCAGCAGGAGTAGCAAGGGCGGCGCCGACTCGAAAAAGCTCGCGCTGAATAGTGAACGTTCGGGTGCGCAGATCCTCGTCCAGGCAAAGTGACCGGGCCAGGCCGAGAGCCGCATTCAACTCGTCGACCGTGCCGTAGGCCTCAACCCGCGTGCTGGATTTCGACACGCGAATTCCGCCTGCCAATCCGGTTTGTCCGGTGTCTCCAAGTTTCGTGGAGATGCTCATCGTGCCTACCTCCAGGGTTCTGGTGGCAGACTCTGAATGCGGGGAAAACAAAGAAACTAGCGAGGATAGGCGTGGCGTGTCGGCCTTCTCCCTGTTCTCCGCAGGCAAGTCGTTTCACCGTTCTCGGCAGGTCTCCTGGCTCGGAGGAGCAGCATAGCTGCAGCCGTTTTGCCTTCCCCGGCGATAGCCGAGTGGCGTGTCAAACGGCGTTCCTCGGTTACAGTGGCGGGACCGCGCCGGTTTTTCACCGGACTTCCCTATTAAGCCCTCAAGGGCGCCTGAGAACATTAAAGAGGTAACACAGGGCCGGGACGAGGTCAATCCTGAACGCGGAAACGGCAACTGCGAGGCACGCGGCCAGCACGCCAGTGCCGCCGACCAGGAAGCTGGCTCGACTGACGTCGGTGTCGTCACCCGCGGGCGCATCGGATTGATCACCCAGCCAGACATCGGTGACTAAAATTCCCCGGGCCCAGATGGGTCCGAGTAAACGGCGCTGAATCGCGCCTGCAGTAGCGGCTTCGCTCCATCCCGAGTTCGGACCCGGGAGGATGGCGTGTTGCTTCCATCCAATAAGAAAGGCTTTCCGGGCAGAACACTTTGGAAGCAGGATGGATATACCCGACAACAGTAGCCATGTGAATCGCGCCGGAAGGTAGTTCATAACGTCGTCAAGCCGCGCGCCACACCATCCGAATTTAAAATACCGGTCCGTCTTGTATCCAACCATCGAATCCATCGTGCTTACTAATTTAAACAGGACCAGGCCGGGAAGACCCGCGACCAGATACCAGGCCAGAGGCGATAAGTATCCGTCAGCGAGACTTTCACTTAGGCTTTCAATGGCAGCCCGGCGACACGCGGGAATATCCATTTTGTCGGTATCGCGACCGACCAGTTGAGAGATTGCGGAACGGGCGCCCTCAAGATCTCCCCGCCGCGCGGCATTTTCAACCCTCCGTGCGTGATGAAGAAGATCGCGGAGTGCGAGGCAGGAATAGGCGAGATAAAGGTGGAACAGATCCGCGGCAATCCAGTTCCATTTTTGTAAGAGAAATAGGGAGGCGACCGTTCCTCCGACCCAGGTCAGGAAAAGCAGAATGAATAAGACGATACCGCCGGTGTACCCGTCCAAGCCGATCTTGCGTAGCATGTGTTCGAACCAGGTGAGCGAGCGGCCCATCAGCCTGACGGGGTGGGCGGAGTAGACGGGATCGCCGAGCAACAAGTCGACGATGACGGCGCCTGCCAAAATCCAGGCGTTCGGTTGGAGCAGACTCAGCGCCACTTCTCTGACCAACCCAGCGCGATTGCTGAAAAGATAGTCGCCGCGGCTTGTTCCGTATCTGCGGCTGAAAGTTTCGAATAGAAATCCAGCCAGCTTTCGGGTTTTGCGGAAAGGCTTGTCGCCAGTGTAGCGGCATGTTGACGAAAGATGTCGCTGGCTGCGCTTGCCGGGATGGTGCCATAGCGAATTCGATCCAGAACCGAAGCCATGGCAAACGCCGCAGCGGCCACTTTAGGTTCGTAAACCACCGACTTGAAATTCCTGCGCAAAAGTTCAAAATCCCGCTCGCTGAGCAAAGGCTGGGTTGCCGCAAGAAATGTTGCTTCAGTAATGCCGTAAACCCCCAGGGCCTGAAATAGCAGACGGGTGGTGCTGGCTTCAAGTCCGTTTTGCCAGCGCAAGGCTTCGATGGTGGCGTCCCGTACCGCAACGCCAATCAGTTCGCCAAGTTTCGCGTGGGGCGAGGTGCTGGTGAGGGGTTTGCCTTTCGCCAGTGGCGCAGCGACACAGTATTGATCGGTGCCGGTTCCGGTCGCAAAATCCTTCGAATACAAACTGCGGACAGCCAACCGGTTCAATGCAGTCGTCTTCGCTTCGGTCATGGTCACGACCGCGCGGGCCAGTGCGCCTTCGCTGAGCGAATGATTGACAAGCAAAAATGTGTTGATCGTTCCATCGAGCGCAGAAACTTTTTGCCATCCTTCTTCAGTTTCCCGCCAAGCCGCAGGATCGCCGGCACAGGAAGCATTCCCCTGGACGCCTGCGGTGACGACGGCGGTGGCTGTAAGCGCGCCGTCAGAAGATTGCATCACCGCGGCATAATTCATGTTGGCCGCGGTGCCCATCATCGCCACTTCAACCGGAAGCAGATTCAGGTCCCGGGAAATCTGATCGTGATATTCCTCCATCCCCAATCCCGTCATCAGGGTGTGGCGCTCGCGATGGTCGGTCCCTTCGCAGCTCTGATGATTGACGAGATAGCGAACATGTTCGGTCTGTCCACCGTTACGCACCGAAGTTGAGAAAACGCGATGAGGTACGAGCAGTTCAGCGCAAAGGAAACGACCATGCCGCTGGAGACGAAATTCCGAAGTCAGAAGCAGCTCTTCGACTTTCGTGGCAGTGGTCATGTCTTCCTTTCGTCGTGATACTGGGAAGTGTATCGCAGTGTCGAACTAGTGCGGCGCTCGCATCGTCGATGACGCAGTTGCGAGATTTTATAAACTGCCGTATAACATCTGGGACTCTGTGTACAAGGGAAGCCGGTGAAAATCCGGCACGGCCCCGCCACTGTAAGCGGTGAGGAGCGAAGCAAACAAGCCACTGGTGCGGCAGCGCTGGGAAGGCAGCTTCGGTTCGATGAACCGCAAGTCAGGAGACCGACAGAGTTCACCCCGGTCCGAATCGAGCTCGAAGGGAGCTGCGATGACGATTCTTGTAATTTGCGAATCAAAAAGCCTTCGTGTCGTGGCCTAGAGGGTATTCCACTTCTTGCCGCGGCATGAATATTTTGCTCGCCCAGGATTCGATGCGAATCGGGAGCCCATTTTAAATTCAGAACGCGAAAGTGTCGCCGTAGAAATTGGTTTCGACCGAGGACACGGCAACAAACAATACTGGTGGAATGCACGGGAAGTGCGGTGAGAAGCCGCCACTGTCCAGCAACTGTAAGCGACGAGTTTTACCGATTGCACAATGCCACTGCCCTGCAAGGGGCGGGAAGGCGCAATCGGAGTAGTGCGTCGCAAGTCAGGAGACCGGTTCCACCAGGCTGATGGTCACTCTTTCTGGGAAAAAGGAGACGTCGATGGTCGCCATTTCGTTTAGAGCATCCAGATTCATAGTCTGCATTAGCCTGGTTTTATCCGCTGCGCTAACGAGCGCACAATCAAACACGACACTGCGAGGCACCGTACACGACCCACTCGGACATGTGGTGGTGAATGCCAATGCCGTCGTTCTTAAAGACGGCATGCAAATCGTCGAGGGAAAATCGGAAACGAACGGAGCGTTTGAGCTGATCGTTCCCGAGGGCGGCCGTTACACCGTCCAGATCGAAGCTCCTGGTTTCGCCTCGCAGACCGTGTCTTCGGTCTTCATCGCGCCGGGCAAAATAACCGACCTTGCGATCTCCCTTAAGATCGGCCCCCTGGTCCAGCAGATCGTGGTTTCAGCAACCGGAACCGCGGTCCCCGACACTCAGGTGGGCGCTTCCATTACCGTCATCGATTCCCAGCAGATGCAGGTCCTGAACAAACTCGACGTTCTCGAGAATCTGCGACTGGTTCCGGGGGCGCAGATTGTACAGACAGGACAGCGGGGCGGGGCCGGCGGTTTGTTTATCCGCGGAGGTGAATCAGACTTCAACAAGATCTTGGTCGATGGAATTCCGGTAAATCAAATCGGTGGAGGATTTGATTTCGCCCGACTGTCGAATACCGGCGTGGGGAACCTGGAAATCCTGCGAGGCTCAAACAGTGTTCTCTACGGAAGCGACGCCCTGAGTGGAGTGGTGAACGTGAGTTCGGAACGGGGCGCCACGCTGATTCCGGAGCTGAAATATTCAGTGGATGGAGGAAATTTCGGTACGCTGAATCAGGCGGTTTCATTGGCCGGAGCTTTTCATGCGTTTGATTATTTTTCTGAGTTTTCCCGCTTCGATACCCAGGGAAGCTTTCCCAACGATTACTTTCACAACACCACGGTCAGCGCCAACCTGGGATGGCAGGTCAACCCGAACACGGGGATCCGGGCCACCGTCCGTCATTTCGCCACCGGCGCCGGCAATCCAAATGCTTTGCAGTTTTACGGAATCCCCGACAACTCGTTTTCGACGAACCAGGATACTTATGTTGGTGCGACCGCCCAGAACCAGACCACTACCCGCTGGCACAATTCGGTTCAATTCGCGTTCGCCCAATTCGATTCAGTGTTTGACAACCCATCCCCGACGGGAGAGCCATTCGATCCGTTTGGTTTTGGGCCGAATTATCTGGGCAAGAAGGTGACGATTCATGGTGCCAATGGCTTCAGTGTCTCCGGTCAGGGAATTTTGGATTTCGGCGGAGTCTATCCTCAGGTGTCGCCGGACTACGAAGCGCGCCGTTCCATCTACGCGCAATCGGATTACAACTTCTTTCGCGATTGGACGGGCGTCTTCGGCTTCCGCTATGAGCACGAAAACGGTGAAGGAATCAGCAGGGACAATTACAGCACGTCCCTGGAAGGCCACGGGAGTATCGCTCATCGCCTCTTCACCACATTCGGCGTGGGCCTGGAGCATAATTCGTTTTTCGGATTTGCGGCAACTCCGCGAGTGTCGGCGGCCTATTATTTGCGTCTGCCCACCAACACCGGCTTGATCGGTGATACCAAATTGAAATTCAATTTTGGACAGGGAATCAAAGAGGCAAGTACGTTTCAACAAAGTTCGGCGCTCATCAGCCTGCTGACTCCAGATCAAGTCACGCAGTTCAACGTACGTGCGATCGGACCTGAGAGAAGCCAAACCTTCGACTTCGGCATCGACCAGAAGCTATGGAATGGCCGGTCGCTGTTAGGGGTGACGTTTTTCTACAATAAATTTTACGACCTGATTGCGTTTCTCAACCCCGCCGCCCTGATCTCGATTGGGGTCCCGCCCGATGTGGCGAATAGCACGCCGATTGGTGGCGCCTACGTGAACGCGACGTCGGAACACACGAAAGGTATGGAGGTCGAGTACAAAACTGATCTCGGACACGGGCTGCTGTTCCAGGGGCAATACACTTATCTTGACGGTGTCGTCACCCGGGCATTCGGGGATCCAGCCTTCAATCCCGCGTTTCCGGCCATCCCGATTGGCGCGTTTTCACCTCTCGAAGGCGCTCGACCTTTCCGCCGGGCTCCGCACTCCGGCAGCCTGGCTCTTTTCTACAATCACAGGAAATTTAATGGATCCTTTACTGGATATCTGGTGGGACGCCGCGACGACAGCACGTTTCTGTCTGACGGGTTTTTTGGAAATACTCTGTTGCTGCCAAATCGAAATTTGGACGCCGGTTACCAGAAATTCGATTTAAGCGCCAGCTATGCGGTCAAGCGCTACCTTTCCCTGTACACGAGCGTCGAAAATCTTTTCAGTCAGCATTATTCCGCCGTTGCGGGATTCCCCGGGTTGCCCTTCACCATTCGAAGCGGAATCAAATTCACCATCGGCGGGGAAGACCGGTGGTGGAAATAAGTAAGAAGGGAAGTGAGGGCCATCTTGTCCATGTCCGAAAACCGCTAGTCACGGGTCTGTCATGATGAAATACTTCGATCATGGAATTGCCTGACAAGCGAACCTGTTATCGAGCTTTGCAAAGCCGCGATACCCGTTTCGATGGTCTGATGTTCGTTGGGGTCAAGTCTACGGGCATCTATTGCCGTCCTGTTTGCCCTGCCCGCACCGCAAAATACGAGAACTGCACATTTTACGGATCGGCAGCGGCCGCGCAGCAGGCAGGATACCGGCCCTGCCTCCGTTGCCGACCCGAGACTGCGCCTGAGCTGGCATCCTGGCGAGGCACATCCAACACCGTTTCTCGCGCTCTCGCGCTCATCGCCGATGGTGCGTTGGATGGCGAGGGCAAGAGTGTGAATGCACTCGCTGAACGCCTGGGGATCGGGGAACGCCAGCTGCGGAGATTATTTTTTCAGCACCTGGGAGCATCGCCAATCGTCGTGGCGCAGACGCAGCGGGTGTTATTTGCAAAAAATCTCATCCACGAAACTCGCATGCCTATGACGGAAGTCGCGTTGGCTTCCGGTTTCAACAGTCTGCGCCGCTTCAACGAAGTGTTTCGAAATCTTTTCCATCGGCCGCCCAGTACCCTGCGGCGAAAGTCTTCTGTACGCCGGCCCGGCGCTAAGGAGGGAATTACGCTCCGGGTGCGATATCGTCCGCCCTACGACTGGGAATCGATATTGAGTTTCCTGAAGGCGCGCGCCATTTCCGGCGTGGAAGTGGTGGAGGAGGGCTGCTATCGAAGGACGGTTGAGATAGAAGGTTCGGTTGGCAGCGTTGCGGTTGAGCATCTGCCGAAGAAAAACAGTTTGAGCGTGACCATCCACTTTCCCAACGTGCATTCTTTGCCGGCGATCGTGACTAGGGTGCGGCGGCTGTTCGACGTTGGCGCGGATATCGAAACCATAGACGCGCATCTTTCGAATGACTCGCGCCTCGCTCCCTGGATCGCCAAACGTCCCGGGCTTCGCGCCCCCGGAGGTTGGGACGGGTTTGAACTGGCGGTACGTGCGATTCTTGGGCAACAGATCAGTGTAGCTGCGGCGCGACGGCTCGCCGGACAACTGGTGGCTCTTCACGGCCGGCCGTTGCCGCGCGGTAGCGAAAATTATCCCGGCTTGACCCATACATTTCCCACGTCAAAGCGTCTTGCCTCGGTCCGGTCGATAGCATTGGGTATGCCCGGAGCGCGGTTGAAATCTCTGAAAGCCCTGGCCATAGCCGCCAACGCCGATCCCAATTTGTTTCGCCCATTCGGCACGATTGAAGAAGCAATCGATCGGCTGCGCGCCATTCCTGGCATCGGCGATTGGACCGCGCAATACATCGCCCTGCGCGCGATCCGCGAAATGGATGCGTTTCCTGCGTCGGATATCGGATTACTTCGCGGTGCAGCCAGGGTTGATGGTGTGCCGGCAACCCCAATCAGCCTGCTCCATCGTGCGGAATCCTGGCGCCCTTGGCGGGCCTACGCAGCGCAACATTTGTGGGCAGCCAACGCGGTTTCGTCGCTGGAAAAATTCTAAAGCTCCGCCGGGCTTAGCCGCGGTTTCGATCCTGGTTCGCTTGAGATCCCACCTCAAACTTTTCAATCGCATCGCTGATTAGCCCGCTCGTGTATCACCCTCCGAATGCGTGGCCCGAATCCGCACCAGCTCCACAATGAGCCGGAGCCCATGACTTGAGTAATTAGCTTTGCCCTTTCTTCCCATGCCATGCTAACGGCAATACCGTGGAAATGAATGGATATGAAGATGTTGCATCACCCATATCAGGCCGTCATCGGAACCATCGTGGTCGCCGACGATCGAGCTTCGAACCGAAAGCGGGCGGAAAAGCTTGGTGCCGCACAGCGCGACGGTAGCCGAAGGCTTGCGCATTCATGCGCGGCGGTATTGCTGCTCAGGAAATCTCTTCAAGCCCTGGTTGTTGTGGTTGTGACCGTCAGCCTTCTGAATCTCATAGGATGTTCCGGCGGCTTTCAAGGCTCCAGGCCCGCAAGTCTAATCGTCACGCGCCCGGCGAATACTACAGTTCCTCTCGGCCAGACGGCAACGTTCAGTGTCTCGGCCACAGGAACCGGCGCCGTTACCTATCAGTGGTTGAAAAATGGAGTCGCCATTAACGGTGCTACTTCGAGTTCGTACACCACTCCGGCCACTATCGCTGGCGATACAGGTTCAATCTTTACTGTTACAGTGACGGACTCGACGGGTTCGGTTACGAGCGCCCCTGCAACTCTAACGGTCCAAAGTTCCACCTCGCTAGCCGGAAGCCTTCACCCGAGTGCAGCAACTCCTCCTTATAACTCGTCCGTATTTCTGGTTCCCACTTTTTCCGGCGGCACGGCCGTCATCGGTTCCACCGGCGTCGGAAGTTCCGACATCACAAATTCTGCGGTCAGCGGCAGTTCCTATCCAACGCATCTTTTAACATCAGCTACAACCTTTACGCTGACGGTAACCGATTCCAAAGGTAATGTTGTCTCTGCCACTTGCCTGGTTACTCCAGGCGCGGTATCGATTTCTTCCATCTCTCCGGGCAATCAAACTCTCGCTCCCGGGCAGATTCCATTTTCGGCCACGGCAACCGGCGGCGCGACCAACAATCTGATGTGGAGTGCCACCGGCGGAACTTTCACCGGCAATGTGTGGACTGCTCCGACTACTGCGGGTACCTATACCATCACCGCCACCAGCGTGGACGAACCATCGGTTTCGGTTACAACCACCATCACCATCAGCGCCCCGGTCATCAACACTCAACCTCAAAGCCAGCACATCTGCTCCAGCAGCACACTTTTGCTTTCCGTTTCCGCATCCTACGCCACCAGCTACCAATGGAAGTTGAACGGCACTGCGATTCCCGGCGCCACCAGTTCTACCTACTCCGTGGCTTCCGCGAATTCCGCGAATGCTGGAAATTATTCCGTCACCGTAACTAACGGCGTCAGTAGTGTCACTTCCAATGTTGCCACGGTCGCCGTGGGATCTTCCATCACTTCGAATCCTGTGAGCCGATCCCTGCATCCCACGCAAGTCGCCGCTTTCTCCGTTGGCGGGCAGGGTGTTGGCCCGCTGGCATATCAGTGGTATCAAATCCCATCGGGAGGCACGGTGGGGGTTGCCATCTCCGGGGCGACTTCTCCTGACTACACCACCCCTCCCGTGGATGTTTCCTACGATGGATCGCAATATTACGCCACCGTAACTGATACTTGCGGCACCCTGACCAGTAACGACGCCAGCCTCTCTGTCACCGCCGGCAACGTACCGCCGACCATCATTACTCAACCTGTGGGCCAATCTGTCGCTGCGGGCGGGACAACCTCGTTCACGGTCACGGCGTCTGGGACGCCGGCACTCTCCTATCAGTGGTACCTGGTTCCTGCGGGGCAAACGACCGGCACCGCCATCGCCGGCGCAACCTCCGCCACTTATAACGTTCCGGCTACGTCGACCACGACCACAAACGATCAGGATTCTTACTACGCCGTTGTCACCAACCCCTACGGCCAGGCCGTATCGCAGCGCGCCTCACTGGCTGTGGGCAATGGCATTCTGTTGCAAATCACTGGACAGCCAGTAACCCAGTACGTTGACGTCGGTGCACCGGCCACATATCAAGTGACAGCGGTTTCGTCTTTGCCTCTGACCTATCAGTGGTATGAAGCCGCTCCCGGCAGTTCTACTTTTATTGCGATTGCTGGAGCCACCGATTCGACCTACACGCTGCCTTCTGCTGCCGGGACTGATAACGGCGACGTCTTCCATGTGGTGGTGAGCAACGGCGTGACTTCCTCAGTTGTCAGCAGCGCAGCCGCGCTCTTCGTCGGACCACTGGCGGGCGTTCCCGATCTTTGCAACGCTAACTGGTCCGCTATCGGCGATGCCGTCGCTCAACCCGGTTGCAGCTTCCAACTGGTTCCCGCCGCAAACACCAAGCACGGCGAAATTGTCTGGCCGACGCTCATTTCTACCGGCAACATCCAGATCAACTTTACTGTAACCCTCAGCAATCCCAGCGCTCTACCCGCCGACGGCTTCACTGTGTTGCTGGCCGATCCATCTCTTGGCGCCACGCCCACAAGCTTGGGCGCTACCGGGATGGGCCTCGGAGCGGAAGGAATTCCCGGGCTGATGTTCGCTCTGGACACCTATCACAACGCCGGCGATCCGGCAGTCCCCTACATTGCCGTGGGCAGAGGTGAAACTGCGCTCTTTGAGAAGCCCTGGTTCGACGTGAACAAGACGATTCCTGCGGTGGTTTCCGCCAGCATGCCGATCACGCATAGCTATACCTATTCCATCGCGGACGGGCAAATGACGGTCACCATGGACGGGGTTCAACTTTTTTCCGGACCGGTTGTTCCGCCGCCGGTTGCGTATCTCTTTATCACCGCTTCCACGGGCGGCTCCTATGAAAACACCGTCATCAGCAACGTATCGGCGACGGTTTCGGTGCCTTCAGATTGATGCCATCCGTCGGAGGAAAATTCACTATGCGATCGTTGCTGCTTTCCACGGTTTTCTTGCTTGCAGGTGCTGCTGCGGCGCTGGCCCAGCAGGACACTTACGGCGGCGATATCGCTGCCGCTTACCATTGGATGCACACTAACGCCGGCCCTGGCCAGTGCGGCTGCTTTGGTCTGAATGGGGGAGGGGTATCCGGCTCCTGGAACTTTCGTAATTCCTGGTCTGCCGTCGTGGATATCAGCGCAGAGAACAGAAGCAGCAAACCTGCGGCAAACGATTCTCTAACCCTGGTTTCGTACTTGGCGGGCGCGCGTTACAAAATCTCGCAGCCCTGGCTGGAGGGCAGTCATAAGCCGCAGCCCTTCGCGCAAATCATTTTGGGCGCAGCGCACGCGGGAGGCGGAGAGGCCGGCGTCGCCGATGGCTCCTACAAATTTGCCACCCGGATGGGTGGCGGCGTCGACGTTCCTCTACGCGGCCATTTCGCATTGCGTGTAATTCAGATCGACTATTACCTCACCACTTTCGCCAATGCCACGAACGACCATCAAAACAATCTCCTGGTGGGCGCCGGCATCGTCTATCACTGGTCGCGCTAAGTAGAGAATTGCAGACTCCCTGTGTGCGGCAGGCGGATTTGCGCGATCAGCCTCGCGGGTTTTCAAACCGCAGGGCTCGTGTTTGAGTTGAAATGCCAGTCCAATGAAGCCCAGCTTCGCAGGTCCTCCGCAGTAGTGGAGATGTCGAAGCTCGTCTGGGTTACGCACCACGAGATCGCAGCGAATTTTACGTTATCGATTTCGAGCGCGGTGGTTTGAAGTTCTCCGCTTCCGCATGATTAAGCCAGCTCATTAATGAACAGCAATGAACAGCACCTCAGCACAGCGTCAGCGCCAACTTAAACGGGCGATTGTGACTGCTGCGAACCGCATCGAGGTTGAGGGTGGTAGAATCGTGGTGTTCGATTCCTCAGTAGTCCCCGTCGTCTAGCCTGGCCTAGGACATCGCCCTTTCACGGCGGTAACACGGGTTCAAATCCCGTCGGGGACGCCAAATCAAATCAAGCGCTTACAGCCTCATCGGTAAAGACTGCCCTTATTGCGGTGACGCTGGGGTACGCGGGAGGTCGAAAACTGCGTCTAATCGGGCCACGGACTCGCCTCAGTATGCCGGGGACAAATGCTGATATCTCGCTGCCATGCTGAGGTCTATGTGTCCGTGCAGCTGGCCCACCGTATGGTTATCCACGCCGCCGCAGGCGTATCTAATTCCTGAACATATTCACCGCAGGCATTTCGACAAAGCGTTCACTGCGTGGTCGCATGTCAGTTTTCGTTCCATTTGAGTGTCCGGGTCGTCGGCTGCGGGTTCTGGATCGCGACTCGCGCAAAAGCTCTACTCTTTCAATTTCTCCTGCGCGCTCGGCTCCTCACCGGGCTTATAGCGTGGCTTTGGTTGCGGCAGCAGGAAGAAGGCGACGCACAGCAGCGCGAGCGCCGTTCCGAGGCGCGGCACCGCGATCGTGACGGCAATTGCGGCGATTTGCACCAGCGTAGCGATGCCGTAGCGATGCGTCATCTGCCGAAGGAAATCGGGTGAGAGCCGTTCGTCCATCACGCGCCGGCCCGGCATTCCGTAGAACCACTTCCCCATCCACGTACAGGCGGTCATGGCGAGGCTGGCAACCAGGGTCACCGATGCGACGCGCTCGAAGCGCGTGCCGATGTGGAAGCACCAGAGGCGGATCGGATAGGGGATAACGACAATGGCCAACAGGAACAGGAGATTGAGTGCGCCGAACTAATGATCAGTCTTCGCGTAAATGCGGCCCGAATAATCGTGCTGCAGCCAGTAGGCGCCGATCACGACGTAGCAGAGAACCAGCGCGAGAAATTCGCGCCACTGCTCGGCCATGGCACCCGCCAATCCAATGTAGCCATGCGGGCCCTCGGGAGATCCCGGGACCTTGATCTCGACGATCAGTAACGTCAGCGCAATTGCGAAAACCGCGTCGCTGAATCCCTCGAAGCGGTCGAGCCCGCGCTCCGCGCCATGGGTCTGCACGTCGGCTTGTTGGTTAGGCGATTTCCGCAGCATCAGGTGCCTCCCAACCAGGTCATAAACATCCTTCCAGAATATCCAGCCCGTCCCGCACTGCCTTGCGCTCGATCATCAGGGCCGGGAACATAGTCAGGAGGTTGTCTTCCTCCCACTAACCAGCAGCTCCACCTTGCGGCACCGCCTGGCGAGCTGCGATGCATGTTGGCTCTCTCCTCGCCAAACTCTACGGCGATGGCAAGGCCAATGACGCGCACCGACGCCTTCTCCCTGAACTTCATCTCGGTGAGCGCGCCCGGAGGGAGGTCCACATTTAACACTGGAGAAAAACTTTGTTAAGCGGCTACGGCAGCAAAAATCTCTCGCATGGTTCGGATATGAGCCTCGATGCCAAAATCTTGAGCCGCGCGTTTCTGCACTTCAATCGGCAAAGTATGCGTCGGGAAGACTGAACTGTTTGCGATTGCTCGCATGTTCTGAATCAAGGCGAGTTCGTCGTTGTTAGGGAAGAGAAGCCCGCTGACGCCCTGCTCCACAATCTCGCTCAATCCACCGCTGGAACTGGCGATAACCGGAACCCCACGGACAATGGCCTCGACGGCGACCAGCCCGAACGGTTCCGCCCAGACGGAGGGCGCCACCAAAGTCCAGGCGTGACGCAATTGATGTTCGATATCTATCGGTGATAGCCAGCCGAGAAACGTCACCGACTTCTCAATTCCGAGATTTACGGCAGTTCTCTCCAAATTTTCTTGTTCGGGTCCGCGACCGGCGATACGCAGCCGTGCCGAGGGAATCTCCGCATGCAGTCGAGCGAATGCCCGTAACAGCAACCCCACGCCCTTCTCGACGTCCAAGCGTCCGCAAAACAGGAACAGGGGGTCGCTTGAGGGAGACCGCACGAACTCAACTGTCGGAGCAGGCACAGGCCACGGAACTACTTCAGAAGTGATGCCGGCGGCTGAGAGTTCTGTCTGGACCCACCGGCTGCACGCAGCCACACGCCGCACCCGCCGGACTGCGGAGTAAAGATGCGCGTATCGAAACTGGTCGCGAAGCCAGTGGGGCAAGTTCAAGCACCCAGATTGGCAGCACACCCAACCAGCTTTGACGGTACAAATTGAACCGTCGGGCAGGAGCTTTGAGCCGATGGGACACACGCACTTGTAGTCGGATACGAGCAGAACCGTTGGCGTAGTTCCCAGCGCTTGAAATATGGAGGGGGACAGATGGTGAGCGAACATGTTCACGCAGGCGACATCAGGATTGAACTGACGAACCGCCTTGCGCACCGATGCAGCAGCCAGGGGATTTGCGACTTGGAGAAACGCCTGTGCCGCAACCTGTTCGGTGCCGAATGCCACAAAATCCGCGGTACCTTCGGCTGCGCTGCCAGCGGTGCTGGTGAGCAGCCGCGCGTCGTCGCCTGCGGCGCGCAAACCCTGGCGAAGCCACAGCGCGTACGCTTCGGCGCCCCCGTGGCCCCGATTCCAGTCAGTAATAAGAAGAACTCGCATTAGCCCCGGACAGAGGTGGCAGCCAATTCTGGCTGGTCTCGAGCCGACTTTTCAGCGGCGTGGATTATTTCCAGGCTGCGAAGCCCGTCGTTCAAGGTTGCCAGACGAGGTTGGCCGCCGTTGATCAATTCGACGAATGCTTCAAGAGCACGTCTGTAGGAAGGTTCGTAAGAAGGCCGCCGCAACCGGACGAACTGATAAGCGAGAACATCGCGCCCGGGAAAAATTCGGAGTGTACGCTGTCCATATCCGAATCTGCGTCCAGCCCGCAGGGAAAGAAAACGCCGGTGGCGATCCACACGCAAAGAACCGCGCTCCCCAATGAATTCCAGAAAGTCAGTTAAGCCAGCGCGAAAAGAGAAAAAGCTGGCAACCTCAACCCCATCCTGCATGACTAGCCGCAGAGAAGCGGTATCGTCCTCGCTTAATTCGGAGTTCAAACGAGCTTCGACACCAGTGACCTCGCCGTTAAGGAACCAGCGTAAATAATCTATATGGTGGGAGGCCAAGTCGAGCAGAACTCCGCCTCCGGTTGATCGCTGTTTTTTCCACTGAGGCATGCTGCCAGGCGAGACCGGTTCGCAACACGCCGTCACTACGGCCCTGACCCTTCCAATTCTTCCAGCCGCTATCAGGGCGCGAGACTGCTCGAAAACGGGATGCAGCCGGCGGTTGAATCCAATGGCCGAGACGACGCCCGCACATTGAGCTGCTTCGATCACACGACTGGCGTCCTCCAGCGTGGACGCTATTGGCTTCTCCAGATAAAAGTGTTTGTGCGCTCGGGCTGAGGATATTGCCAACTGGGCGTGCAGGTGTGTGGGGACACAGATTACGACCGCATCGATATCGTCGCGCCGGAGCAGTTCGTCCGGATGCTCGTAAACGGTTATTCGAGCAAGCCTCGCAGCCTTAGTACGGGCATTTTCATCGGGGTCGGCGGCGGCTACCAGGATGGCATTCTTCACACGGCTTAGCTCGCGCAGGTGGGTCCAGTAGGCAATGACACCGCATCCGATTACTCCAAAGCGGATCGTGCGAGGCTTCGGACTCATGCTTTCGCGCTTGCCAGATATTTGAGCTTATGCACTTCGTATTCCCACATGTAGTGGTGGGCATAATAAGCACGAGCGCCGCCGATATATCCACACAGTTCGCCCGCTGCTTTCAACACTGCCGCGCCGAAAATAGCCGGGATAGTCGCGAACGGCAGATGACGGCTGCGACAGATTCTCCATAGCTTGGGAAAAGCACGCCACATCAAGACCGCCGGAATGAGACCAGATCCGGCCACATAAACGAATCGCCGCCTAAAGTTCCAGTGTCTGGCCCGGTTCGAGGCGACGACCCATCCAGATACAAATCGCTCCCTGATCCAGTCTCCGGGGCGCGTGACATTGACGTGATCGATTTGCGCCGCGGGTTCGAAGTATGTCCGATGTCCGTGAGCGCGCATCCACCGAGGTAACTCATCGCTGAGCCCGAGTGCCGACTCAAGCCGGTCCCCCAGTTCCAACAACAGTTGGCGTCTGTAAACAGCGTTGTGAGGCGGGGGAGATGGAATCTCGCCTGCCGGAAGGCCTTCGGCCCACTGTCCATAGTCGGACAGAAAAGCGGCCCAACTGAGTGCACCTTTT
Source organism: Terriglobia bacterium (assembly GCA_963733545.1). GTDB lineage: Bacteria > Acidobacteriota > Terriglobia > Terriglobales > Acidobacteriaceae > JAIQFF01. The sequence goes on along the minus strand of CAVTDQ010000002.1, from coordinate 189,665 downwards.
GGATTGCCATTGCCAATAGCCGGAGTTACGGCCGCCCAGGGGCCGGAAAATGTAGAGATAAGTATCTCGGCCAGATTCGGACGGGCGTAGGAATGAGTTTCCGCGATGTAGATAAGGGGAGCCGAGGCAGCGTGAATTCCCGCCGCGCGGGCAGGCGCAACCTCTGAAAAGTCGTGCTCAACGAGTTTGATGTCTGCGAATTCTTTTCGATAGGACAGCACTACCTCCACTGATGCAGTGGATGGTGCTATCAGCACAAGTTCGATGTCATGACATAACGTCTGTCGACGCAGGCGCTCGATAACCGCCCGTACCGTTTCGTAGGTATCGGTGGCCAGAACCACCGACAATTGGGGCACGCGAGCGGATCGGTCAGATTCTACCGGGGATGTTAAACGTTCCTGATTTGAGTCGTTCACGATTTCCTCTCAGCGATACTAATTTCGAGTGAAGGTTCTCACCAATTGAGTCGCCCACTGCTCTGCCGGATATAAAAAACGCCGCAGTCGGGATGATTCGTAGGCCTCCAACGCGGTGCCTCTCCAAGTCCTGGGCGGGCGCCAGCCCTTCCACGCCGTCTGGTCAAGATAATGGAAATAAAGATCGTGATAGGGAGTCTGTCCGGCACAATTCCATGGCTTAAGGTTGCCGCTAAAGTGCGCAATTCTGATTCCGCCGTGCGACGGCGGGCTGGTGTCTTTGTCTGAGCTGGTGTGGCCATTGACCAAATGACTGAGCGTGGGATTCTGGTTCCAGCCCAGGTCAAGTTTTCCCGCCTTCCTGGCTAGAACTGCATTCAATGCCTCCTGGTCCCAGAAAAACACCTGGTCCCGGTATGTGTTCAAGTATTTTATTGCGTGGCCGGCCACGTCATCCTGCCGCCAGCGGGCTACGTCAATCACCAGGACCCCCGCATTGAAATATGTGGTCTCAGGTTTTAGTCCGAGATCGCGATAAGCGGAGACTCCGAAGCGCGAGGAGACCAGGGGCACCCGCTGATCGGGCACCGCCAACAAGTGCCAGTGTTCCAGATCGGCCTCCCAAAGCGGCCTGACATCATCGAGAACCAGCATGTCGCAGTCGAGCCAAATCACCTTCTCGATATGGGAAGGAAGCCACTCTCCTAAAGTCAATTTCTGGTAGGTAGTAATCGGCATTCGGCCCCAAGTGGGGAGGTTAGACAAACCGCTGCCGTTCGGTTCTATCCAGTGGAGTTTCATACGATCGCTCAGAGACGCAAGCACCATTGTTTTAGCGGACGAATCTATCGCATCATCCACGGCGTATACCTCGACCTGGCAATCGGGGCCGAGGTTGGTGGAGAGTGAACGCAGCATCACCGCCAGGGGCATGGCATAGCGGCTATCGGAGGCACACGCAATTGCAATCGAAACCACGGCGGCGGAATCATCTCACAAGGCAAGGCTTGTTAAAAGGGACAAAATGCCGTGCAATCGGGCTCCGGTCAAGGCTTCTGTGAAATTTATGAGACACGGATTTTACCGCCGATTCGACCAGCTTGCCCGAGCCAGAGTGCAAACCTTTGCAACTCCGCCGTTTCCGAATTCACCGGCACCCAGGAACGCAAGGACGATGAAGGCGCCGATCACGGCCATCTTGATCAAAAGGGAGAGGCCGGTGGCGGGCCACGCAATCGCAAGCCAATAAGCCAGCACTGAAATCACGGCGCTTCTGAACAATGTCATCCAGACGGGTACAATCTTCCAGACCGCGTATGCCGTGGCGGCGCAGGCGCCCGCAGAGAGCAGTGAAAGCACGCTCGTCACCCAGGAAGCACCTTGCGCTCCCCATCGCGGGATCACGACGAAGTGTGCCGCCAATGCAACCGGAGCCAGCGATCCGGTCAGCGCCAGCACCCAGTTGGGCTTGTCGGCGGCGATCAAAGTGGCCGAGGTTATCGCAATCAGCAGGCGTGCGAAGCCCGCAAATATGAGAAGCGACAAGAAACTTGCGGTAGGGACAAACGCGCGCCCTACTACCAGAACCACGATAGCAGGGGCTGCTCCCGCCACCATGGCTGCGAACGGCAATACGCACAGAACCAGGCGGATGGAATCGCGGGTCAGATCGCGTGCCAGGGAGAATTCGGATCCGCGAACCGCATGGGTAAGCGCAGCAAGCAGAACTGGGGCGAACGCGGTCCCGACTAATCCCGGGATGATTGTGAGATTTTGCGCCGCTCCATACATTCCTGCAACAGCCGCAGTGGTTCCCAGCACCTTCAACATGAAGAGGTCGAGCTTTTCGAAGATTGTGAGGCCGACGCCGGCCAGAAAAAGCGGAAGGGCATATTGCCATATCTTCCGCGTAGGTACGGGAAAAGATCCCCACAACGGAGTCCGGGCATAGAAACGACCTACAGCCAGATCAAAGATCGAAGCGCCGATGGTTGCCCAAATCGCACCCTCAACAGAAAACCCATAGGCAACGAGAGCGACCATCAATATCAGTCGCATCATCAATCGGAAGGCGCTGGTTATTGCCCGCTGTTGATATCTTCGCATTCCGATCAGAATATTTCGTTGCGCGGTGGCGACACTGAACAGAGGGATATCCACCGACAGCAGGCGCATGTAATGAGCCAAAGCGGGTTCGTTCATCAGTTGAGCCACTTTCGGACTCAACAGCCAAAGCAGCAGGGCAGCGGCGGTCCCAGTGATCAAATGAATTCTTACGATGCTGCCGCTCCATGGACGCCAGTCCTCGGTATCACCAATAAGTTTGATCGTTGTTCGTGCGAAGAAGGAGGTAACGCAGAATTCCACCCAGAGGACAACCACCGAGGTCAAAGTGAAGAGGCCGTACTTGGCGGGCCCAAGGTAACGGGTGAGGACGGATGCTGTAATCAGGCCGGTCGGAAGAATTAGACCTTCAGACAGCAGAATACGGATGCTTCCGCCCAGAATGTGGCGGCGCGCCGCCCTTCCGGCACGCGCTTGTTCAGGGTCCAGATGGGACGGGAAGGGAAAAGTTTCACTCGCCTTAGTACCCAAGAATTCTCCACAGAGGGCCCCGCGCTTACGCCACTCGGCGTTTGATCTGCGGGGGTTCTGCATACGCAGGCCGTTTCAACTCTGTGTAAGCACGAGTCGCTTCGGGTTGTTCTTCGTGGTACTCGGGCTCGGTATTCACCGCCCACAGGTCGTATTTGGCGCCCAGGATGTTGCGCGCCGCCAGAAGCGCAGTCATCATCGAGTGATCCTGGTTGTTGTATTTGTGCATTCCGTTTCGCCCAACCAGCTGGAGATTGGGAAAGCTAGACTGCAAGTAGTTCCGAATGCAATCCACATTCTTGGCCCAGCCGTTGTCATACATCGGGTAAGCCTTGGGCATGCGGACAACGGTTCCATCCTCGATCTCATCCGAACGCACCAGTCCCAGTTGTACAACTTCTCGAGTCGCCAAATCGATGAGCGCCGCGTCCGAGAGGCTCCATAGCTGATCATTCTCAAAGACAAAATATTCAAGTCCCAGACTGGTCTTATCGGGGTCGGGAACCATGGCGGGGGACCAGTTTTTGAAATTCTGAATGCGGCCCACTTTTACCGAGGGATCGTGAATATAGATCCAGTTGTCCGGTATGGCGTCCTTGCGGTTGACGATGAGAACGACGGTAAGGAAATCGCGGTATCGCAACGACTCCGCGGCTTTTTGCACCTCCACGGGTGCCGCGGGGTGAAGGGCTCGCACCAGACTGCGAATCGGCATGGAGCTGATGAAATTTGCACCGGAGAAATTTTGTTCTCCAGAAGATGAACGCGTGACGACGGTAGTGATTCGTCCAGCTTCATGACAGAGACGAACAACACGATGCTCCAGCAAGATCGATTGGCCACGCTCTAGCAAGCGGTCCGCCATTGTCTGCCACATCTGTCCAGGTCCGCGCTCAGGATAGTGAAAACTTGAGATCAGACTCTTGACCTTGCTTTTTCGAGTGTGGAAGATCGCGCCTTTAATTGCCGATAAGAAAGACAATCCCTTGATTCTCTGCGCGGCCCAGTCCGCATGGATTTCGTTGCAGGGCACACCCCAGACTTTCTCGGTATAAGTTTTGAAAAAGGCCCGGTAGAGGCGTGCGCCAAAACGGTTGCAGACCCAGTGCTCCAGAGTCTCTTCCTTGCGAAAGGGAAACAGAAAAGCGTAGATGTAGCTGCGAACGATCCGCAGGCTCTCGACGAAGCCCATGCCTCGCAATACATCACCCAGCTTTAAGGGGTAAAGAAAGAAACGGTTGCGGTAGAGAATGCGGGAGGTGCGTTGGCGTTCGAGAAATTTGTCGCCAAGAATTTCTCGCCAGAGTTGATTTACCTCTGCCCATTTACTGAAGAAGCGGTGTCCCCCAATGTCGAACAGATAACCCTTGTAATCTACGGTACGAGCAATTCCTCCGACCATATTATCGCTCTCGAGTACGACCGCCGGCCTGCCGTGTTTGGAGAGTTCGTAGGCGGCCGTCAGTCCGGCGGGACCTGCGCCTATAATCACGACATTTTCGTCGGAAGACTCGGTCTCGCCTGAATGGTCCGTGTCATTAGAAAGAACCGGGGACTCGAACCTCAGCCCATCACTTTGCCTATCCGATGAATCTGCTAAAGGGGCTCTTTCATTTAGCTGATTCTTCTGTAGGACCCGACTTGGGAGGAAAGCTTTTCCGAACCAGTGCGAAACACGACAGAAAATCCAAACCGTCCCACTGTAAAGGTAATACAACCAGTGGATAGGCATGGCCGCAACCATGAAGGTTATTCCCCGCTGTTTTTGAAAGAATCGATACAGTGCGTGATTGAGAAAAATAAGGGACACGATGCTGCCGAGCATACCTAGCGATGCAAGCCGAAGCGCCAATCCACCAGTGGATACAGATCCCAATAAGAGAAGGATGAAAGCTGCAAGAAGCATGGCGGCCGCGGCGCTCAGACGCGACTTGGGAGTCAGATTCAGGTCACTCGGCATCTCCCCACTTTCCAGAATCAGTTTTGACCACGGAATAGCCCGATCCCAGATATCGGACTTTAGCATTCCGGCAAAGGTCCAACGTTTCAGGTGCTTTACCTGAATATTTTTGTCCAAGAGAATTTTCTGTTGGTTGCGGCGAAGCCTCATGCCGAGTTCAATATCCTCGATACTGGGGCGCGCGTACAGGTCCGCATCAAAGCCAAAGCGTCGAAAGACCTCGGTTCTGATGGCGCCGCATCCGGCCCAGAACGTCCCGGCATCCTGGTTCGAATTCTGATGGATGTAGTGATGAACAAGATTCTTGTATTGAGAGAAGAAGCCAGTATCGGCGGGGGCTCGATCATAGGAGCCAAATGCTGCGGCGAGGTCCGGGTCATTCTCGAAGTCATTCGCAATGAAGAGCAGCGTGTCGGGTGTAACCTCTACATCTGCATCGATAAATACCAACACCTGTCCTTGCGCCTCTCGTGCTCCCAGATTGCGCGCACCCGCCGGTCCAAGCTGGCGATGGGTACGCAAATAGGTCACACCGCGTGAGCGGACGACCTCTTCGGTGGTGTCGCTGGAGCAGTCATCGACCACCAGAATTTCAAAATCCTTAAATTTTGAAGCTTGAAGCGCATCGAGGCACACCGACAACGCCCGCCCGCTGTTGTAGGTCGGTACCACGACACTAAGGCTGAGCGAAGTTTTCAAGAGAGCTCCCAAGCGCGAAACCGCCGATTGGTGGCTATTTTAGACAACTATGGCCGGGAATGGTGAGAATAAGTAGATCGGGCTACAAGCCCGGCCGCAGTGGGAATTAAAGTACTCAGACGGTGCAAAAAGTTGCGTAGATAAAATCCGTGTCAAAAGTTGTGCCGCTAGACAAATGCCCCGTGCGAGAATGAAAGTCTTACTGGTGTTGATCCCAAATTCACCGTCGCGAAAGCTCGAATCGGACATGAAGTCTTCGAGTATTCCCGATCTCTCAGTGATCCTGGTCACCCCCGAGCAAGGCCAATCGCTTTTGCGGACCTTACGCTGCCTCAGGAAACAGACCATTGCCAGCCGTCTGGAAATTGTCATCGTCGCCCCCCGGGCGGAGATGCTCAGTCTGGAGCAGTGCGAATTCGATGGTTTCGCGGGATTGAAAACGGTAAGCGCGGGGCAGATCAGTTCGGTAGGTTCGGCTTACGCTCACGGAATCCGTGCGGCCACCGCCCCGATTGTTGCCCTGGGCGAAGATCATTCGTTTCCACATACCGATTGGGCCGAAATGCTTGTCTCAGCCCATTTAAAACCCTGGGCAGCGGTCGGTCCGCAAATTTGCAACGCCAATCCGGACGGCAGCGTTGCTACTGCTGACTTTTTGATCGCTTACGGCACGTGGAGCGGAACAACAGGAGCGGGCGAGGTGGAACATCTGCCCGGACACAACAGCTCTTACAAGCGAGATCTTCTCTTGAAGCTGGGCGATTCATTGGACGCAATGCTTGAAGCGGAAAGTGTGCTGCATTGGCGACTGCGCGGGGAAGGGCACAAGCTGTATCTGGAAACTCGGGCCAAGACCTCACATGTGAACTTCAGTCGCCTGCTTTCCTGGGCTCGCGCCCAGTTCTACGCCGGGCAAATGTTTGGCGCGTCCCGCGCCCGCAACCAGCATTGGAGTTCTATTCGTCAAGTTGTGTTTACGCTGGCTGGTCCGTTGATCCCTCTGGTACGCCTTAAACGCATATTGCAGCAGCATAGCCACATGGCGTCAAAGCCTCCCTTATTTCCATTTCTGCTGCCAAGTTTATGTTTCGGTCTGGTACTTGACGGTCTGGGGCAAATGGCGGGGTATGCGTTGGGGGAGGGGAAGGCCTCGAAGATGTCGTGCTACTTCGAATTCGATAGAGAACGGCACTTACGGAAAGGTGACCGTCGTTTGAAGATCGACGCCCCGTATGACTGAGGCAGCCCCGATTTTTACAGTTATCGTACCCACCCATAACCGCCCATCCCAACTGGCGCGTTGTATCGAAGCTTTGGCTAACCTTGATTATCCCGTAAGTCGCTTCGAAATCGTAATCGTGGACGACGGAGGCACTACGTCTTTGGAAGGAATACAAAATATTTTTGGCCAAAAATTGTCGCTGACCGTTTTGCGACAAGAGCGGGCAGGACCCTCTTCCGCGCGCAACACTGGTGCGCGTAATGCCAAAGGACGATTTCTCGCCATGACCGATGATGACTGCGCTCCTGCGACAGACTGGCTGACTTGTCTGGAGCGGTGTTTTGAGAACGATCCGCATTTGCTTTACGGAGGTAGAACGATTAACGGGCTTCCGCATAACCGGTATTCAGCAACTAGTCAAATCATTATCGAAGTTGTCTACGCACTTCAGGAAGAGTGGGCCAATTTTCCCAGATTCTTTGCGACCAACAATTTTGCTTTAGCCAGCGAAAGTTTTCAGGCAATCGGAGGGTTTAGTGAATACTTCCAGACATCGGAAGACAGGGAATTTTGTGATCGGTGGACCCACGACCGGCGCGGCATGACCTACGTTCCGGGCGCTGTTGTCCACCACTCCCACGATCTTGATTTTGCCGCGCTCATGCGCCAGCATTTTCACTACGGGCGAGGAGCATTTCAGTTTCACCGGCTTAGGGCGCAGCGGGGCTGGGGGAAGTTCGCTTTTTATGGAAAATTTTATATCGGGCTTCTCCAGCGCTGTCGCGCTTGGCGTTTCACGGACCGTCTGATTTTAGCCGGCTTGCTGATATGTACTCAGTTGGCTTCTGCGGCGGGTTTCACGCGGGAGGCATGGAAGCGGGCCGGGGAACAGCTTCCGGCGTCACCAATTCCCGCCGCGGTTGAGCCGAGCCGATCAGAGGAGTGCGACGAATGACAGCGGTGAAGCTTGGAATCATCGGCTGCGGTAAAGTTGTTTCCCAGGTTCATCTTCCAGCGCTTCGCGGCGTCCGCGAAGCGGTAGTTTCAGCAGTGGCAGACCCAGTCGAGAAAAACCGGATCGACGTTGCTATGCGTTGCGGCGCGAGCGCGGTTTTCGCCGACTGGCGGGAGTTATTGGAAGAGAGAACCGTTCAAGGAGTCCTGATCTGTACCCCTTCAGCCGATCATTCCGAATGTGCCATCCAGGCCTTCGCCCATGGAAAACATGTTTATCTGGAAAAACCGATTGCCGCGAGCCCGACAGAAGCACAGGCGGTCGTGAAAGCCTGGGAGGAAACGAATTTACTGGGCATGATGGGATTTAACTATCGCCAGCACCCTCTATTTATACGGGCACGCGACCTGGTACGCTCCGGCAGGCTGGGAGCAATTCTGGGCGGGGAATCGGTCTTCACTTCGAGCGGAGGCTGGGTTCACGAATGGAAACAGAAACGCGCTACCGCGGGTGGGGTCCTGTTCGACCTGGCTACACACCATATTGACTTGACTCATTTTGTATTAGGACAGTCCATCGTGGAGGCCTCGGCTCAGGTCGCTTCCAAACATACTGAACAAGACACATCGTGGATTCGCATGACACTGCAAGACGGTGTGGTGGTGCAGTCTTTCTTTTGTCTCTATGGAACCGATGTAAACCGCTTTGAGATTTATGGGGACAAAGCCCGACTTACAGTGGACTATGTCGCAAAAACGCTAAGCGTTGCTGCGGGCGGCCAACGACGGCACATCCGTCGAATCATGGACACGCTGGGAGAGGAAACTTTGCGGTTGAAAAATGCAGTTGCCAGCCGGCGCGACCCCTCTTACCAGACTGCTCTTGGAACGTTCGTTAGCGGCATTGGCGGCGGTTGCCGCGATATTCAGCCGGACTTACGAGATGGATTGCGTACGTGTCTTGTAATCGATGCTGCGGAGCGATCAGCCTCGTCCGGACGAAATTGTCGAGTCACACCCTTCTAATCAGTCGCCAAAACGGAAATCGGAAGGCCTTCACGGCGGCGAGACCGAAACCACGGTGGGAAGATCAAAAGCATCTGGGCGTATTAGAATGTCCGCCGCCCCGCCATTGTCTGATTCGTGCAAGTTTTGATCCAGAATGGCCAAGACGGGCCACCACGGTTCAGGATCGTCCGGCGCCATGGCGACGGTGTGTATATTTCTGATTTCTGCCTGGTGGGCAATATCACGTAACTCTCTGACAGCCTCGGTACGCCAACCGTGCGCGCGATTTACAAAACCGACGTAGAACCCACTGATTGCAACTACGCTCAATGCGACTCTAAGTAGGGGAGTGACGTGTGGCCGGTATGCCATGATGCGGACGACGATTTCCGCGGATAGCAGGAAAAGGGGAGGGTAGACAAACAAAATGTAGCGGTCGTCGGCCGGGAGCGCCCAATAGCGGGTCAGGCTGGAAGTTCCGAAGTTGAGATAAATCCAAGGAATTGAGGCCCATAGGAGTGGAAGTCTCAAGCGTTCAGCCTTCAAGACAAAGAATCCGATGATAGTCAACGCAATTGCAAATAATGAATGCAACCCAAAAGAACGGTTGGGCAAAAGCATCAATTTTGGATATACGACGAACAGGCGCCACCATAGATGTTGATTTACGCTCGCCATGTAGTGGCTTCCGTTATGCTCAGCCATCGCATGAGGGCGGAATAAAAAGTCACCCGCAGCCGCCACATAGTAGATATGTTCCGCTCCCAACACCAGCAACATCCCGGCCGCGATGCCCGAAAAGATGCTCCATCGACGGCGCACCAGCGCATCGATCATGAGGGCGGGACCCACAAAGAGCGAAGGTTCCTTCGAGAGATAGGCTAATCCGATGCACACACCCGCAACCAGCCCACTACGAACCGGATCGCCTTCGCCCCAATATAAGTAAGTCAAAACAGCGACCAGAATCCACGCCCCCGCGATCGGTTCGGGCACCAATATTGTGGCGAAGCGAATATCAGCGGGAAATGTTGCAAGCAGAAAGCCCGCTATCAAGGCCGCGCGCGAGCTCATCAGTTTCCGGCCAACAAGCATTAGCATTGCGACAGAAGCGGTCGAGGCCAGAAGCGGAACCACGACAGTGGTCCATTCGGTGATCCCAAATAGTCGGTAAACGATGGCAACCGGAACGAACACCCCAAATCGAAGAGCAAACTGGGAAAGTTCAGGTCGGTAGCTGAAGTGAGCGGTCAACTGCGCGTAGTGGGAATATCCCAAGTCGTCAGAACCAATCAGGCCGGTGAAACAGGCGAGACGAGTTAAGAATCCGATCACGACAAGAATAGCGAAAACCTTCCAGTAAGTTCCTTCGTCCAGATTTTGGGCAGGCGTTATGCTGGCACTTGTTTCGTTAAACGGAGTGCCTGAGGGTCTTTTCGAGGAAATGGCCATTTCGCTTCTCACTCGAGAAATGCTAACGCGACGTCATCCGGGCCAACAACCATGCATTTTCCAGATTCCAAAACGTGACTTCTCCCGGCTCGGCTTCGGGACCGCGAGGCGATGCATGTCGAAGTCGCACTACTTCGTCAAGCTCGGTCGCTACGGATATGTCTCGAGCATCTGCAGCGAAAGGCTGCCGCACTCCTCGTCCTTCTTGCCGCCGAACCCTGGATCTGGACGTTATCGACGGCAAAGCCAAGCACAGACGACGCAAGCATCGACGTCGAAGTTGTGCATATCGCGGCACTCGTCGGCGGTCGCATCATCGAACTCCTCCGCCAGTTTCCTGGGAATAAACAGCACGGCGGTCAGGATTGCTGTGCAGTAGTTTGGTTCCACTCGGCTGCTCGCCGCAACATTCGCTTTTGATCGCTGACGACCAATACTGCAACCCGATTTGTTGATCCTAATTTAGCGGTCTCACCCAAATGTTACGGAAACTGATGGGCTCGCTATGGTCGCCGTGCGCCTGCAGTTTGATGGGGGCGCTATCGTACTTCTTGTAGGACGGCTGGCCGACATACAAGGTCTCGCCCTTTAACTCGAAGTGATTCTGCACCAGAACGCCGTTAAAAAACACCGTGACATAGGCTGGTGTTTTTAGCGAACCGTCGGCGTTGAATGTCGGCGCGGTCCAGACCACGTCGTAGGTTTGCCACTCGCCGGGCTTGCGATTCGGATTGACCAGTGGGATGCCCTGCTTGTAGATGCTGCCCGCCTGGCCATTCACGTATGTCTTGTTGTTATACGAATCGAGGATCTGCAATTCATATCCTCCGTCACCGGGCCCGGTCGCCGCAAGAAAGACACCGCTGTTGCCGCGAGCCTGATCGCTGCCAGTAATGTTTTCAGGAATTTTCCATTCGATGTGAAGTTGATAGTTGCGGAAAGCCCGCCTGGTTTCGATGTTGCCGGCGGTCTTGTTCACGGTCAGTATGCCGTCGGCGACAAGCCATTGCGCCGGCGATTTGTCCTTGGTTGATACCCACTGGTCAAGATTCTTGCCGTCAAAGAGAACGATTGCGTCAGACGGAGGCGAAGTGTTGTTCGGCCCCGGCGTCACTACTGCAGGCACTGGCTCCCAGACTTCTGTGTCTTCATGTTTGGGCCCGGCGGGTGCTGTGGCTGTTGGAGATTGCGCGTTCTGAGGTGCCGCCGCCGGTTGCGCTGAAAGTTGTACGCTCATTGCCAGGAGTGAAGCGGAAGAAAGTAATTTCCAATATTGAAGGTTCATGTTTTTCGAGAGCATACACCTTTTTGGTTCAGCGTAGAGCAAGAGGATTTCCTGAGCGAACTGGCGCGCTTGCCTTATCAGCAGCCTGATCGACTTTCGCCCGACGGAGCCCTAGTTTCTGGCATGGACACGCTAGAAAAAAGACGGTTGTCAGGAGTTTCCCCCGGTTGCAATACGGCCCGACTTCTCCATGGGAAAGTACGAACCGGCAATTGAACAGCATCGCAACGCGGATAAGCGTTCGAGAAAGCAATCCCCCTAAGCAAGGCGGGCGGCGACGAGTAGTCCGCCAGGACTTCTCCGTTGGCCGTAATTCCTGCACCGGCATCATAGACATGTTTACTTGTGCCCAACTTTCCATCCAGACAACGAGAGCATCGGAGATGAAAGAAAGCGAGACTCGGAGTCAAAGACTGACAGTTTTGAGCAATGCCGAGATAGCCAAGCGGCTGGAGGCCTTGGCCCAGCTACTCTCGACCCAGAAAGAAAATCCTTACAAGGTAAAAGCGTATTACCGGGCCGCTGCCCAGCTTCGGAAAATGTCCGAAAGCATCGACGAACTCGTCCGCGCAGAACGCGATCTTACTCAGTACACCGGCATAGGGGAAGCGATCGGTGGAGCAATTCGGGAGATCGTTCTGACTGGAACCTTGGGCAAACTTGAAAAACTACGCTCAGCGGCGAGTCCGGAAATTGCGAGTATCAGCGAATATCCGCGGCTCGACCCGAAACGTATTTTGCGAATCTTCAAAAAGCTCAAGATCTCTTCCATACAGGCTTTGCGGGAACAGCTCGAAAACGGAGTAATTGAAAAAGACTTTGGGCTGAGAATGGCGCAACACGTGCGCCACGGGATCACCGAAACGCATGCGATGCTGTTGTACAAAGCGGACGGGTTGCGGGAAGCCATCGAGCAATTTCTTCTGGACCGTTGCAGGGCCAGTAAAGTAGAGGTCGTGGGCGACTATCGACGCCGGGTTGAGGTGATAGAAGAAATCGCATTTCTGGTCGAGACTGACGATTTCTCCTTGATCATCGAGAAGCTTCAGAGCTACGGCGGTCGTTCTGAACTTATCAGTTCCTCAACAGACTCTGCGTTGTTTGCCCATTCGTCAGGAATTCGGTTGCAGGTTCAACTCTCCACGCGCGCGAATTGGGGCCTCGCTCTCATCGCCGGTACCGGTTCCGAAGCCCACCTGAGGAAGCTCACGAGCCTGACGGGCAGTTTGAAGTCTTTGGCTGCTAAAAGTTCTTTTGCTACAGAAGCCGCATTCTACGGAGCATTCGGATTGCAATTCATCGACCCCGAACTTCGCGAGGGTTATGACGAGGTGGACCGGGCGGTTCAAGGGACGCTCCCCCAGCTGGTAACAGTGAACGACGTGCGTGGCGAACTTCATGCCCATTCAACATCGAGCGACGGTTCCGATTCAATCGAAGAAATGGCGATGGCGGCAAAGGCCAAAGGGTACGAATATGTTGGAATCACGGATCATTCGCAGAGCTTGAAAATTGCCGGCGGTGTATCCATCGAGGATCTGTGGATGCAGATCCGTAATATCGACAAGTTGAACGAACGCATGCATGGAATCCGTATCTTGAAATCGGCGGAGGTGGATATTCTGGCGGACGGTTCGCTCGATTACCCGGACGATCTGTTACGCGAGCTTGATTACACGGTTTGTTCCATTCACTCCCGCTTTGCCCTGGGAAAAGACATTCAAACTGATCGAATCTTACGTGCGATGGACAATCGCTATTTCAACATCCTGGGGCACGCAACCGGGCGACTGCTTCTGAAACGTCCAGGATACGAAATCGATGTCGACCGGATCATTACGCGCGCGAGACAAGCTGGCTGTTTTTTCGAGATTAATTCAAGTCCCGACCGGCTTGATCTTTCGGCGGAGAACGCCCGGGCGGCGCGACTGGCTGGTGTCAAGATTGCTATTTCGACGGATGCACATAGCACCCGCGAATATGACAACATTGAATACGGGCTCAACCAGGCGCGACGGGCTGGGCTGGAAAAGTCGGATGTTCTCAACTGCCTCCCCTGGAAAAAGCTCCAAAGCCTGTTGAAGCGATAAAAGCTCTCAACAGAAACGTTTCGCTCCGTGAAAATACCTCGGCGGCGCGCGGGTTGGGTTCGGATGCGGTCAGTTAGTACGAGGTCAAGTTTCTGCATGTCATCGCATTTGCTCACAACGCATCGTCTCTCGAAGCCATCCAAACGATGCAAGCGGGCAGACGGGCGGGGACGTCCGTCCTCCATTCAATTCCTAAACGACTTTGCCCTGGGAATTTGAAGTCTTCAGGACAGAAGAGGGTGCGATGGAAAAACCAGGCAGTAACTCCGAAATGGCTGATGAAAAAGTGGTTCCACAGGCAGATTCGCCGCGGCCCTCGTCGCCGTCACCGCTGGAAGAGAAAGTTCAGAAGCTGCTGGATAAAGCTCTCTATGCAAACGGAAACCCCGCAGCGCAAGCCACGAGAAACTTTCTAAACGGCACTTGGCTTGGCGAGCCACTGCATGCCGTGCTTACCGATATACCGATTGGGGCCTGGACCGTGGCAATGGTCTTTGACGTCCTGGAGATTGTGTCTCACCGGCGCGAGTTTGCACTCGCTGCAGACACATCGATCGCCGTAGGATTGATCGGAGCGGTTGGTGCGGCTGGAACCGGTATTACGGATTGGTCCGATGTCGACCCTCCGGCCCGCAGCATCGGCCTGGTGCACGGTCTTTTAAACCTGGGTGGTTCGTTTCTATTTTTGACTTCACTGCTTTTACGCAGAAAAAAATCGCGTCAAACCGCTCGCATTGTCTCGTCTTTAGGTTATGTGGTCATGGGCTATTCCGCCCACCTCGGCGGCGATATGGTGTACCGGCATCGGGTAGGCGTCGATCAAACCGATGGGCAGATTTTTCCGAAGGAGTTCTCGGCGATCCTGGCTGAGTCAGAACTGGCGGACGGCAAACCTACGCGTGCCATGTACGGGGATGTCCCCATTCTCCTGGTTCGTCGCGGCCAACGTATTTTTGCGTTGGCTGAAACCTGCTCGCATTTTAGTGGGCCGCTTGCGGAAGGCAAACTGGATGCAGACAGCATTGTGTGTCCTCATCACTCCTCCCGGTTTGCACTGCAGGATGGTCGAGTCCTTGATGGCCCTGCGGTTCATCCGCAACCCTGTCTGGAAGTGCGCGTGCGGGCCGGGCAGATTGAAGTGCGTAAAGGTTAGATTCGTGGCAGGTGGCTGATTTCAGCAGTTCGCCCCGATATTGCCTTGCGTGGGGAAATCTCGAGGCCGGATAGGGCAACCTCATTACGCCGTAGGAATCGAATTATCATGGATTCCAGCTGCCAGATCGAATACGTTGCCTCGTGGTCGGATCAGGGTCTTCCATGTGGTAAACCCGCTGTGGGAGTGTGTTCCGACTGCGGAACCGCAATCTGCGCAGACTGCCAGGAGATTTGTTGTAGACAGTCGTTCTGCATTCAATGCTATGACTACCACCTGACTACCGCGTGCAGGAAGCCCGTGCAGAACGAACGCAATCCTTATCCTGCGTTGGATGCGTTTGACAAAACCGGTTAGTCTTCCGTTCCTTGAAAAAACCAGCCGATCGCCGTGTTTCCGCCAATCCCGTCCAGGGGTCTAAGGGTTTTGTTCGGGTGCGTGGAGCTCGCGAGCATAACCTCAAGAACATTGACGTCGATATCCCGCGTGATGCCCTGGTAGTCTTCACCGGCGTGTCGGGTTCGGGAAAGTCGTCGCTTGCATTCGGCACGCTTTACGCGGAGGCGCAGCGCCGGTATCTCGAATCGGTTTCCCCCTATGCCAGGCGTCTGTTCCATCAGATGGCTGTGCCGGAGGTCGACGAAATCGATGGCTTGCCTCCCGCGGTTGCGTTGCAGCAGCAGCGCGGCTCGCCGACTACGCGTTCCTCGGTGGGCAGTGTCACGACGCTTTCCAATTTATTGCGGATGCTGTATTCACGCGCCGGAGATTATCCTCGTAACCAGCCGCTGCTGTATGCGGAATCTTTTTCGCCGAACACGCCGGAAGGCGCGTGTCCTCGCTGTCACGGGCTGGGTCGAGTTTACGAGGTGACCGAACGTTCGATGGTGCCCGATGACTCGCTGACGATTCGCGAGCGCGCTATTGCAGCATGGCCTATCGGATGGGCGGGACAGAACCAGCGCGACATCCTTACTACGCTCGGCTATAACGTTGACGTGCCCTGGCGAGAGCTCTCCAAAAAAGATCGCGACTGGATTCTCTTCACCGAGGAGCAGCCGGTGGTGCCGGTCTATGCTGGATTTACTCCGGCCGAAACCAGACGCGCCTTCAAACGCAAGGAAGAGCCCAGCTACAACGGGACTTTTACCAGCGCCCGCCGGCACGTGCTGCATACCTTCGCCAACACTGACAGTCCGATGATGAAAAAACGCGTAGCCCAGTACATGCTGAGCACGGATTGTCCGCTCTGCCAGGGCAAGCGATTGCGTCGCGAGTCGTTGTCGGTGAAGTTTGCCGGGTTCGACATAGCCGATATCTCAAGACTGCCGTTGGCCCGGTTGGACAAGATCATGGACCCATATTCCAGGGGAACGGCGGCCAACGTGGAAAAAATGGCAGCGGAACATCCGGAGAAAGCGGAGGTCGTACAGCGGATCGCTCAGGATCTTTGCGCCCGGCTTACGGTTTTGCTCGATCTCGGCCTCGGTTATCTCACGCTTGAAAGAAGCACGCCAACCCTTTCCCCTGGCGAATTGCAACGCCTGCGGCTGGCCACTCAGGTCCGTTCGAACTTGTTCGGAGTGGTCTATGTACTGGATGAGCCCTCCGCCGGGCTTCATCCCGCGGACACCGAGTCATTATTGAAGGCGCTCGATCAGTTGAAATCTTCGGGCAACTCACTCTTTGTGGTCGAACATGATCTTGACGTCATCGCCCGTGCCGATTGGATTGTTGATGTAGGGCCACTGGCGGGCGAAGGCGGCGGTCATGTGCTGTACAGTGGCCCCCCTGCAGGGCTGGATAAGATCGAACAATCCCACACTCGACGATACCTGTTCGGCCACGATGCACCGCCCAACCGGACGCCGCGCCTGCCAAGTGGGTGGCTGCGTTTGACCGGCGTCACCCGCAACAACCTGCACAATCTCGCTGCAGCTTTTCCGCTCGGAGTGCTCACCACCGTGACTGGCGTTTCCGGCTCAGGCAAATCGAGTCTGGCTAGCCAGGCGCTGGTGGAACTGGTCGCCGAACACCTCGGCCATGACATCCCGCTGAATGCGGAAGAGAGCGAAGATCTGGAGCGCACCGCACCGGTCACTCTGGATGGACAAATCACTGCTGGAATGGAATTCATCAAGCGGCTGGTGGTGGTGGATCAGCGGCCTATCGGACGCACGCCTCGCTCCAACCCGGCCACCTACACGGGTCTGTTCGATCATGTTCGAAGCCTGTTCGCTTCGACCAAGGAGGCGCGCGCGCGTCACTACGGCGCCGGCCACTTTTCATTTAACGTCCCCAAGGGCCGTTGCGAAACCTGCAAGGGCGAAGGTTTCGTCATGGTGGAACTACTTTTTCTCCCCAGTGTTTACGCCCCCTGTCCGGCCTGTCATGGCGCGCGCTACAACGCAAAGATTCTGGAAATAAAGTATCGCGACAAAAATATCGCCGAAGTGTTGGGGATGACCGTGGATGCCGCCTGGAAATTCTTCGCCGACGATGCGCAGACGCGCCACGCACTGGGTGTCTTGCGTGAAGTGGGGCTGGGTTATTTGAGGCTCGGTCAATCCGCGACCGAACTTTCAGGAGGAGAAGCGCAAAGGATCAAGCTCGCGACCGAATTACAACGAGCTCAGCGCGGCAATACTCTGTACATTCTCGATGAGCCGACCACGGGACTGCATCCGGCAGATATAGACAGACTCATTGCGCAGCTCGATGGCTTGGTCCAATCCGGCAACACCGTCGTCGTCGTGGAACATGACATGCGCGTTGTGGCGGCCAGCGACTGGGTTATCGATATTGGTCCGGGCGCGGGAGAAGAAGGCGGTCACGTAGTCGCGTCCGGGACGCCGCGCGAACTGTCCCAGGCATCGCAAAGTCGTACTGCGCCCTACCTGGCACGATTCCTTACTCTCGCCGAACAAAACATTGCTACGCAGTCAGATAAACAGGTCGCGCACATCGCATAGCAGCCCTCCTGATCCAACCCGATGAATGGCCCTGTGACCAGTCATTTCAGAGACACTGGCGTGCTCGCCATTGTGACCAGCCTGATAGATCGCCTCCACCAGAGCGATACTTCTTCGTCCTTCGCTACCGCTACAGACCGGATCTACATCCAGCTTGATTGCGCGAATGAAATCTTCAAGCAATGCCTGATGTCCACGAAAGTCGCTGACTACGGCGGAAGACTCACTTTGATTTTCGTCCGACACAATGCTGGCGCCGATATTCTCGGGGACATTACGCAGGTTTGCTGCGAGGATGCGATCCTGTTCCAGAATCACGGTGCCCTCGGTTCCGGTGATCTCGACCCGTCGCGGATATCCCGGGTAAGCGGCCGTGGTCGCGTGGAACACACCCAGCGCCCCGTTGGCAAACTCCAGAATGGCGACTGCAGTGTCTTCGCCTTCGATCTTGTGAAGATTCGTCGCAGTGCGTGACTGCACCCGCACCACATCACCGAGCAACCATAGCAGCAGATCGACCGTGTGCACCGCCTGGTTGATCAGCGCGCCCCCTCCATCCAGGGCGAAGGTGCCGCGCCATCGGGATCCGCTATAGTATTCCGCCGGCCGATACCATTTCACTCGCGCCTCTACCAGCAGGGGTCGGCCAATAACTCCATCACGAATCCATTCGCGAAGCCGCCGAATTGCAGGTTTCACTCGGTCCTGAAACATTACCCCCAGCTTAACGTTATTGCGTTGGGCAGCTTCTATGAGCGCATCCGCACGTTCCGTGCTGATGTCGATCGGTTTCTCGGTAATCACGTGCAAGCCGCGCTGCGCTGCGGCGATGCCTTGAGCCGCGTGCAACCCCGATGGGCTACCGATGGCCACCAGATCCATTGGACGATGGGCGAGGAACGCATCGAAGTCCTGATATGACTTGCCGCCATGCTCGTGACATAAAGCAGCGACTTTCTTTTCGTTGGTTCCATAGATGGCCGCAATTTCAACTCCGGCAATGGCACGGGCTGCTCGCGCGTGAGTCTCGGTGATATTGCCGCCGCCAATCAATCCAATGTGAATTGTCATTTCTTCCAGTTCAGTTCCGGAGCGTCACACGAGTTGATTCCCATAGAGTTGATTCCGCATGCAGTAGAGATCACTGGACTCCAGGATTGATTTTATAGCGGGTAGGGGTTCCTTCGATTGCCCCCTACAATTTATCGATGACGGCCGGGGATCAGCCGAGGTCATCACTTCGGCCGTCGCGCCACAATCGTGTCTTCTCGATTGTGGCGTCTGCTGCTACTCTGGCAGAGTAATTGAGCGCCGGCGTATCGACCCAACTTCAAGACGAAATCTAAAGGGGCGGGGCCCGAACCCTGCTGAGGTGCAGATGATCGCGGCATCAACAACCGGTGTGCGAAATGCGCGACCAATTCGCAATCTTCGTTGGTGGATCGGCGGCTTATTGTTCGCCTCGACGGTCATCAACTACATTGATCGCCAGACCCTATCTCTTCTCGCTCCATACCTTAAACGTGATTACCACTGGGCAAACAGCGATTACGCCAATCTGCTGATCGGATTTCGCGTCGCTTACTCCATTGGTCAAACGGTATGTGGAAGGTTGATTGATCGGATTGGCACCAGACGAGGCTTGAGCCTTTCGGTGCTGTGGTACTCGATCGTTTCGATTTCGACTTCGCTGGCGACTGGCCTCTACAGTTTTGCGGTATTTCGGTTTCTGCTGGGAGCGGGCGAATCCGCGAACTGGCCCGGTGCGACCAAGGCGGTCTCGGAATGGTTTCCCAAAAGCGAGCGGGGAACAGCGACGGCGCTGTTCGATAGTGGCTCCTCCATCGGGGGTGCCATCGCTCCGTTCCTCGTGTATTGGGTGTACTTTCACTGGGGATGGCGGCCGGCGTTTGTGCTTCCAGGAATGTTGGGTTTCGTGTGGCTGATGGTTTGGCGCCGCATGTATCACCTGCCTAAAGACCATCCCAGAATCAGCCCGGTTGAGCGTGAAATGATCCTGGCCGAGACCGCCGAAGTAAGCGAAACCACGGGCCACAATCGGCTGAGCTGGGGTCATCTGTTGAAGTTGCCGCAAACCTGGGGAACGATCATCGCAAAGGCGCTTACTGATCCGGTCTGGTTTTTTATTGCCGACTGGTTTCCCATCTACCTGGTAGCCAAAGGGATTTCGCTGAAGAGCGGATTGATCGCGGTGTGGATTCCGTTTATTGCCGCCGACCTAGGTAATTTCTTTGGCGGGTGGGCTTCCGGATATTTAATCAAACGCGGTTGGTCGCTGGGAGCGGCTCGCAAGGCGATCGCTGTCTTTGGGGGAACGGGCGTGATGCTGCTTATCCCAACGATCTTTACCGTGAATCTGACTGCGATTACCGTGCTCTTCGCTCTGGCCACGTTTTCATATGCATCATTTTCCACGATCGCAAATGTGCTGCCATCCGACTTGTTTCATAGCGGTTCCGTAGCTTCGGTCAGTGGTCTAAGCGGAACCGGGGCGGGAATCGGGACCATCATAGCGTTCAAATTCATCGGGTATTTTTCCGACATGCATCAATCATTGGCGACTCATTCCTTCGACACCATCATCATCGTTGCCGGGCTGGTCCCTTTTGTGGGAATGATTCTGGTTCTGATGCTGGTACGCAACACCCGTGCCACGCGCCAGGGTCTGGTTCGCGCCATTTGATGAAGGGGAGCGCTCGACCAGGGCCGCCTGTAATCGTCGCCCGCTGCCCCAGTACAAAGGAATCGAAAACATCCCAGAGAGGAACAAACTGTGAGCGCTGATCAGCGAATCATTGAAGGCGTGTACCTGCGGGACATCCTGGATCAACCGAGGGCCATACGAGAAACTTTGACCAGCCTTGCCAGTTCGCAGAAGCTGAACGACTTTGCCAAGAGTGTTTCCGCGGCCAGTTACCAGTTGATCGTACTCACCGGGATGGGCGGTTCGTTCCAGATCCTCAATCCGCTTTATTTAAAGCTGATCGACCTGGGCTTTCCGGTTGTGATGGCCGAAACTTCTGAGTTGATCCATTTCATGGCGCGGCTTCTAAGCCCCCGCACGCTGCTCATTGTCGTTTCTCAATCGGGCCGCAGCGCTGAGATCGTCCGCCTGATCGATAGACATGGCGAGCGCCCCACAATCTTGGCAATTACCAATGACGCTTCGTCGCCGCTTGCATTGAAGTCGGATGTGGTCGCACTCATTCAAGCTGGCCCCGAGGCATCCGTAAGCTGCAAGACGACCACCGCCTCTTTGGCAGCTTTAGCGTGGATTGGCGGCTGCATTGGCCAGCAGGATCTGGGTTCCACCAAAGACCAGTTAGAGCTTGCGGCTCCCGCCGTCGAGCAATACCTTGCCCGCTGGAGAAGTCATGTTGACAAGCTTATCGCTGAGCTGCAGGGCATTCGCTACTTTTTCGTAACAGGCCGAGGTTCGTCTCTTGCCGCCGCGGGGATCGGTGGCATGATCATGAAAGAAGCGGCACACGTCCACTCCGAGGGGATGACCAGTGCTGCCTTCCGCCATGGTCCTTTCGAGATGCTGAATCAAGATTGCTTCGTTCTGGTGTTCGCAGGCGATGCCGAGGTCGAACCGCTGAACCAGTCGTTGGTTAACGACATCCGCCAGACCGGCGCCAGGGCTGTGCTGGCCGGTCCTGATGCAGACCTGGAAGCATTCCGCTTGCCCGAGGTCAGCAAAGAAATCCGTCCGATCATCGAGATGATCCCGCTTCAGATGGTCTCACTGGCTTTTGCGGCAATAGTTGGACGTGAAGCAGGAAAATTCGATCGGCTCACTAAAATAACCGCAACCGAATAAGAATTTGAGCTTACTTAGCCTCAGTTTCCATGAGGCTTGGAACCGTCGTTACGATTCGGGCCTGGCTGCGGAAGAAGACGGCGATCAGCAGGAGAATGAGAAACGCGCTTAACGCCGACGAGATCCAGAAGGAGTGCCAGTCGCGGGTCACGACGCCCCCGACCGCATGAGTAAAATAATCGACGGTGCGGCCTGCAATCAGAGATCCGATCAGCATTCCTACGCCATAGGTGAGGAACGTGATTAATCCTTGTGCGGCGCTTCGTAAATTGGCAGGCGCTTCCTGGTCGGTGTAAAGCTGCCCGGTCATGAAAAAGAAATCGTAGCAAATACCATGCAGCAGGATGGCGACATAAAACATCCAGAGTCCGGCGAAGGGATTCCCATAAGCGAGCAGTATGTATCGCACTGACCAGGCCAGCAGGCCCATGATCAGAATGCTGCGCACGCTCACACGCCTGAGGATGAACGGCATCAGCAACATCATGATGACTTCGGAAGCCTGTCCCAGGGCCATCTTTCCGGCGGCATTCTCAACGTGCAGCTCATTGAGGTAGGCATTCGTAAAAGAGAAGTAGAACGTCAGTGGAATGCAGGCCAGGATCGAGGCGACGGCGAAAACCGCAAACGAAGTGCGTTTGAGCATCACCAGCGCATCGAGACCAAGGATGCGCCGGAGAGTAACCGCCTGCCCTTTGCTGGGCGGCGGAGTGTGCGGCAGCGTGAGACTGAAAATGCTCATGACCACCGAGGCTCCGGCTGCGAGCATGAAGGGGACAGTGGATGTTTCCACTCCCATGCGTCCGATGGTTACGCCAATCGCAATCCATCCCAGAGTTCCGAAAACTCGAATGAGGGGAAAATCGCGTCCCGGGTCCTTGAGATGTTGCAGCGTGAGCGAGTTGGTGAGAGCGATGGTGGGAAAGTAGCAGAGACAGTAAGCCAGCATCAGGGTGTAGACAGCGCCAAAGCCGGTGGCCCTGGTGACGAAAACGAGAATCACCGCGCCTAAGAGATGTAAAACGGCGAGAACTCGCTCTGAAGCAAAGAAGCGATCCGCGATCAGACCAACAAAGAACGGAGAGATCATTGAAGCCAGCGCCGTGGTTCCGAAGACCGCCCCCGCCTGAGTTCCGGTGAACTTCAGGTTGATGGTGAGGTATGCGCCCAGGGTTACATACCAGGATCCCCAAATTACATAATTGAGGAACATCATGAGGCTGAGGCGAATTCTATCGGCGATGGGCATCAGTGGGCACCACTTATTGAATCTGCGTCACTCTTTGCCGGCGGTTCAGCGCCATTATCTTTTAGCTTGATTCCGAACCGGACCATTCAGCCACAGATCGATCGGCTTCTTCACCGCCGGGGCCTGGAACGGCATTGCAATCTTTCGACCTTCACCGGCTGACGCGTAGCCTGCGTAGAGCGCGTGCATGACAACCAGGCCGTCTTCTCCGGTGATTCGGGGAGTTTCTTTTCCGCGGACGCAGCGAGCGAAGTGGTTCAACTCCTGAGGGGTGCCGTAGTTCCAGAGTTCTTCGAAGACCGGATAGCTCCACCCTTTGGTAGTGGGAGCTTTTTCTGCGGCGTAGCCGTAGCCGTTCTCGCTGAAGGTGGGCAGGGCGTTGCCCATGTGGAGATTGGCGTAGGTGACACCTTCGGCCCCGAATACCTCGATGCGATCGTCCATGCCGCCACGGCGCGCCCAACTGTTTTCGATCACTCCCACCGCGCCGTTCGCAAACTCCAGAATGCACAACGAATCGTCTTCAGCTTGTGTCTTGTCTCCATGAACGTAAGTGCCCATTTGGCAATAGATCGATTTGATGGGCGAGCGATCCAAGAACCAGTAACAGAAGGCGATGCCATGACAGCCGAGGTCCATGAAGGCGCCGCCACCCGATCGGTTCACGTCCCAGAACCAATCGCTATGCGGTCCAAAATGTTTTTCACTTTGCTTAACCAGATGCACTTTTCCAAATGCGCCGGCATCCGCCATTTCCTTGGCTTTCAAATATTT
Source organism: Terriglobia bacterium (assembly GCA_963733545.1). Lineage (GTDB taxonomy): Bacteria > Acidobacteriota > Terriglobia > Terriglobales > Acidobacteriaceae > JAIQFF01. The sequence continues at coordinate 165,989 of CAVTDQ010000002.1, read as the reverse complement.
CGGTGTGAAAACAAGTTCCTCTCCGTACATCAGCAGGACGTTGTGCCGTTTCGCGACGGCGATCATCTCTTCACCCTCGGCGATGGTCATGGCCAGCGGTTTTTCGCAGACGATGTGTTTGCCGGCGGCTGCGCAATCCTTGGTCATTTGCGCATGCAGGCTGTTGGGAGCGGCAATGGTTACCATCTCGATGTCTTTTTCTTTAAGCATCTCGCGGTAGTCAGTAAAAGCTCGCGGGATGTTGAACTTCTTGGCGAAAGCCTGGGCGTTACCCGGGGTTGGAGACGCAACCGCGACGACCTCCGCTTCATCGGGCATAATCTGAAAGGATGCGGCGTGAATATCCGCCTGAAATTGTGATCCGATAATTCCTACTTTAACCCTGCCGTCGTTCGCCATGTGCTTCGGTTACTCCTTGGCATCGGCATTGAATGCACCGATCGCCTTTGTCCCTCGTATATCTACAAGTACAGAGTTGAACTGCAGAACGTCGCCTAGGGTTTTCCCGCAGACCTTAGAGACTTGACTCTGATATTTCTGAACCAAATCTCGGCGCCATCTTCTGCTTCCAGCAGAATTCTTCCGCTCTTCAAGGGGATCATGCGGGCAGGATTACCGGGGTCCGGCTGCTGAATATCATTGGCGCGGTTCACGATCCGGCCATTCACCAGGTGCGTAGATCGGTCGCCGTCAATAATCACTTCTACCGTGTTCCAATCGTCGCGGTTTTCGAAGTCTCCGGATTTCAGTACTCGGCTGGAGTGGCCCAGCGCGCTGCGCACTGCCGTACCGGTGGACATATCGTCGTCGTACATGGGCATCGTGGGAGCAATATAAAACGCGGTCAATGCTGCGCCGTTTACAATCCACAGGTCTCCAACATCCGTCTCCTCGATCTGACATTCCAGCGACGTCGGGTAAACCCTATCGGGCCCGACAGCAAGGTAGAGCAACCCGCTATTCCTCTTGCCTTCCGAGTGACGTTTGGCGCCCCACTTGTACTCGACATGAATGCGAACATCAGAAAAATCCCGAGTCGTCGCAAGATATCCATTGTCGGATTTCCCGTCCGTCTTTGGAATATCGACGATGTGAATCATCCCGTTTTCTACCGTGAATACCCCCTTTGGGTCTTTGTTCTTGCCGCTGGCGTCCAGATAGGTGTACCAGCCGTCGAAATCGCGCCCGTTAAACAGGGAAATCCATCCATTATCGTCCGGCACTGATTGGGCGGCTGCGAATGCCGAAGGAAAGCTGAGAACATACAACGCCAGAATCAGGCAACCAAACAAGGACGCAATTCTTGATTTCGCCTGAACGTTATGTGCCTGCGTCTCCTGCAATTATCTCTCCCCTGGCACCGGATCGTCGCAACCGACATACTCCGTCAGAACTCGATTCCCCTTGTATTCCAGTTCGTCGTGAATGCCGATCTTCGAGGTGTAATAGCCGCGGATGGTCAACTCTTTCAGGTCACGAAAGAATCGAATTTCAGGTAGATCGGTAGCGTTGTCGTTGTCTGACAGGACAGTAAGTACGGCGATTCTTTCTTCAGAATTCGCATCGATCAAGCGCTTGCCGTTGTAGTGCTGGCTCATAAGATCAACCAGCCGAAGCCCTTCATGCCAGACCGCCTTCCGGTTGTCGTCCGCGCTTTCGCGCAAGATTTGCTCGATATAAGCCGCTACCTTGGCCGCTTTCGCGCCACCGGATTGGCTGTCGGCCGGAATAATCGCCTCGGCCAATTCTTCGACCAGTGTGTATTGTGCGGGCGTGAAGACTGTGGCGGAGGATCTGCTTTCGCTTTTCGTGGTGGGCGATGCCTTTGATCCTGTCACCTCCGCCAGTGCGGGCATCGGTACCAGTGAGGCTCCGAGAGCTGCAGCTGACGTTTTCAACCATTGCCGTCGATCTTGTTTCAAGTTGATAGGTCCGTCTGTGGACATCAATGCTCCTTACAAATTGCCTTTACCAAGTTCATCGGCGAGATAGTCGCAAGATCGCCAGCACAACGACATGATGGTCCAGGTGGGGTTCTGGCAACTTGCGTTCACGAAGGCGCTGCCGTCCACTACAAACAGATTTTTGACGTCATGCGATTGTTGAAACTGATTCAGAACTGAGGTTTTTGGGTCGTTGCCCATGCGCGCAGTGCCGAGTTCGTGAATCGACCAGCCTTCGGTAAGGATACGGTCGCTCACATGAATAATCTTGAATCCCGCGGCCTCAAACATCTCCTGGGCTGTGTCCTTCATGTCCTCGACCATTCGGTGTTCGTTGTCGCCAAACTTGTAGTGAAAACGCAAAGCCGGGATGCCCCATTTGTCTTTCACCACCGGGTCAAGGTCGACATAGTTCTCGTAGCGAGCCAGCACTTCGCCGAACCCGCCCATATCGATGTAAGAGCCTTTATTTTTTCGAATCTCTTCTTTGAAAGACGCGCCGAAGCCGTGCGCGTCCGTGCCCTGCGGGAACATTCCCTGGCCGCCTCCGCCTTCAAACCCGTAGCCGCGGATAAACTTGGGATGCTTTTCCGTAAGATTTCGAAATCGGGCGAGATAAAAACCTCCCGGACGGCCATCATCGAGTGTAGGCGGCTTGCCTACGAGATCTTTCGCCTGACCAAGAACGCCGGCGCCCATGACGTGTTCGCAGAAGTTGTGGCCTACATGGCCGCTGGAGTTTCCCAACCCATTGGGATGAAGCGATGATTTCGACAGCAACAGAAGCCGCGCGGATTCCAGCGTGGAAGCAGCTACAATCACAACTTTTGCGCGGACGTTATAGTCCTTCATGGTTTGTGCGTCAACGAAGTGCACGCCACTGGCCTTACCGGTTTGCGGGTCGACCGTAACTTCGCGAGCCACCGAGTTGGTACGCAGAGTGAGATTGCCGGTGTCCAGGGCGGGATAAATCAAACCGGTGGGAGAATCAAATGCGGCGTGAATATCGCAGCCACCTTTACGTTCACATGCGCCGCGTCCCAGACAACGGCTGCGATACTGGTTGTGTTTCAGTCCGTCGCTGGTGACGCCCGCGCGGTATTGAGTGAGGACGCGGCCCATTTTTCGCAGGCTTTGCTGGAGCGTGACCTCAGAGCAGTTCAGTTTGGTTGGACGCTGAAATATGCTATCGGGAAGATAAGGCAGATTTTCTTTTACGCCGGTGATGCCGAGGTACAAGTCCACCTTGTCGTAATAGGGAGCCAGGTCCTTGTAGCTGATGGGCCAATCCTCTCCATAACCATCACGGCTCTTGGCTTTGAAATCGTAGTCGGAGAGTCTCAGCGCCAGCCGTCCCCAGATATTGGTCTTGCCCCCCAGGCAGCGGGCCCGAACCCAGGCATAGTTTGTGCCGGTGAAAGGATTCTCGCGCTCATCCACCACTATGTTCTTTAGGTAATCACTATTGCCGATATAACTGTGCAAGTGTTTGGATTTTTCAAAACCCGGACCGTAGGGAGGCTTGCGGATCGTATATTCGTTCAAGGTCAGAGAATGGTGGTCAGGCGGAAGTTTGCCGCGGTGAGGATTATCGTAAGGCCATTCCATCGACCGCAATTCCTGCTCGATCGGAAGTTTCTTGCCCGCCTCGAGCATCAGCACTTTTAAGCCGTGACTGGTCAGGACATGCGCCGCCATTCCGCCAGCAGCGCCCGATCCAATTACTACTGCATCGTAGGTCTTATGTAGATCGATGTCTGCATCCGCCATCAAAAAGATTCTCCTGCCGTGGGAGTGGCTTCTCGATACCCACAAACGGTACCACAGCCCGATTGATCTAAACATCTTTCCTGCGTTCTCGACCGGCGAACTGTCCGGCGCTCTATCGCTTTCCGAGCCGGCGAACAGTTCTGATTTGCCGATGGCCGAAGGTCTGCGCTGGCGGTCGGGTAAAAAGGAGAAGGCATTGCAGATTGGTCCCTCAAAATTGGAATGCTAGTGTAATTGTAGAAATTGAGCGGAGCAACTTGCCTTCAAGGGTGTGCGATAAATTCACTTCGATGAGGTAAAGTCTCTGGATGGCAAAGCGCGCAGCGGTCAAAAGACGTCCTCGCAAAGCCAAGCCTGGCAGCAGAGGTCTCGAGCCCGCGGAGTGCCGGCTGGATCAGGCAGATGGTTCTGCCACCGAAGCAATGAAAGCTGTAGAGAAGGCCGGAGGTAGTGTGGTGGGCCTCTATAAGGATCCACTCGGCGGCCACCAGACGCTGCTCGCGATTCTACCCATCGACAAGATCGAGCCAACTCCATTTCAACGCGACCTCTCCGACGCTCATCACAAACGGCTCGCCGACGTTATACATAAGACCGGGCGCTTCCTCGACCCCGTTATCGCGGTAGTGGCGCCCAAGGAGGGCTTCTGGACGCCCAACGGGCGCCATCGTCTCGAAGCCATGCGCCGGCTTGGAGCTAAATCCATTACCGCGCTGGTCGTGCCGGAACGCGAGATAGCGTGGCAAATCCTGGCGCTTAACACCGAGAAAGCACACAACCTCAAAGAACGATCACTCGAAGTGATTCGAATCTACCGGGGTCTGGTAGATGACAATGGTTCGCGACCCGAATCCAGTTTTGCTTTCTACCTTGATCATGCAGCTCTCGTCACTTTGGGTGTGTGTTACGAGCGCACCCCTCGCTTTGGTGGCGGGGCCTACCATCCTATCCTGCGACGTCTCGAAGATTTCAGTGAAGACTCCTTGCGCACTGCCCTGAAACAACACGAGAAGCGGGCTGCGATGGTGTTGGAGCTCGAAGAAAAAGTTGTCGCGGTGGTCAAGAAGTTAAAGGAACGCGGACTCGTCAGTCCGTATTTGCGATCGTTCGTCGTGGCGCGTATCAACCCGCTGCGATGGATCAAAGGTGATGCACCGCCGCTTGAAGATGTTCTGAAGACGATGCGCGAACGCGTGGCGAAGTTCAATGTCGAAAAAATCAGACCTCAGGATCTGGCCGGCGCAGCCGGTGCTCCCGACGAAGAGACATAAACAGGCGAGGAAGCCTGGCGCAGCGGATAACGAATGAAAGTGTCGTACAATTCCTTCCGCTTCCCAGGCGGGAGGCTTCCGGGGGGGGCGTATGAAGGCTTCGACGTGGCGGTCAACCGAAAAGCAAATTTCCAGCGCAAGAACCGAAGTGTGTAGGAGCGCCGGTGATGACTCCGCACGAGCGGAAGGGCTTGCGCGCACACTTACCCGGCTGTCCCCTAAGGCGACAGTCGATGGCGGAGTTTTGCGATCCTTCCTTCGAGTTGGAATTTTTCTTTGGCTGAGTTGGACGGCCAGCGCAACATTCGCCCAAAACATTGTGGTCGACGCCGCTCCTTCCCACGTTGCCAATACGTTCAGTCCTTTCCGCTCTCTGGGCGCCGCCATCGATCGCTTGAAAACCGGAACGCCCGACCATCTGCTGACTGACCCGGTGCTGAAAGAGATTCTCGGCGCCGGCTGGCAAACTGTAACTTACCGGCAAAATACGGAGCTGATGGTCGAAGCGTGGCACTGGAATCCGAACGGTAAATGGAGCGACGCGGAAAAGCAGCAAGGATATTTTGTCGGCAACGCGGAACCGGCCGCGGACATGATCCGCCATTCCTGGGCGGCGCCACTTCCGCACCGCGGCTTCAGCCGAGGCGATGGCAACGGCTGGTCGCGGCTTACTGACGGCGATGTAAAGTCGTACTGGAAAAGTAATCCCTATCTCACAAAAGCATTTACAGGCGAGGACGACTCGCTGCACCCGCAGTGGGTGATGATCGATCTGGGCAGCAAAATTCCGGTTAACGCAATACGAATTGCCTGGGCGGAGCCCTACGCGACCCACTATTCAGTCCAGTTCTGGACCGGCGAACTCGAGCCCTTCTATGACGGCACCACCAAGGGCTCCTGGCAAACTTTTCCGTCGGGCACTGTCACAGAAGGCAAGGGCGGCACCCCGACGCTGAAGCTGGTTTCCTGGACGATTCCGGTGCGATATCTGCGCATCTGGATGACGGAATCATCCAATACTTGCGACTCGCATGGCTCCGCCGACAAGCGAAACTGCATGGGCTACGCCATCAACGAACTCTACGCCGGCGCGCTCTCGGCGGACGGCCAGTTCAACGACTACGTCACCCATTTCCCCAGCCGCAATCAGACTGTGACCTGGCCGTCTTCGGTTGACCCCTGGCACGCAGCTACCGACATGGACGAATCTAGAGGGGACCAGGTCGGATTCGATTTTTTCTTTACCAGCGGAGTCACGCGCGGGCTGCCCACGATGGTGCCGATTGCGATGTTGTATTCCACGCCCGAGGATGCGGCCAACGAGATCGCCTATTTATACAAGCGCCATTATCCAATTTCATGGATCGAGATGGGGGAAGAAGCTGACGGACAGCACATGCTGCCCGAAGACTATGGCGCGCTGTACCTGCAGTTCGCCAGTGCGATTCACCGGGTTGCTCCCGATGCCAAGCTGGGTGGACCGCCCTTCGAAGGCACGTTTGATGACGTGGAAGTGTGGCCCGACGCGGCGGGCAAAGTCTCATGGCTAGGACGGTTCGTCGACTACCTCAAAGCCCACGGCCGGCTGAACGACTTCACTTTTTTCTCATTCGAGCATTATCCCTACCAGGACAAGCCGACCTACTCATGGGCCGACCTCTACCCGGAGCCGGGATTCGTTAACCACATCGTTCAAGTCTGGAAGGACAACGGCTTGCCGCCGAATATTCCCTTCTTCATGACCGAGGGCAACATCGGAGGTGGAGCTGGGGTCTCGACGGTAAAGGGTGCGCTGTGGCTCGCTGACTATGTCGGATCGATGATGAGCGCCGGCGCCGGCGCCACCTACTATTTTCATTACATGCCTTATCCCGGACACACTGGCGGCGCTTATCCCATTCTTCTGATCGATGAAAATTACAAAGTGACGACCTATCCTCCGCAGTACTTTGCCTCGCAGGTGATCACCAAAGAGTGGGTGCAGCCCGTTGACGCTCCACACAAACTCTTCAAAGTTTCGAGCGATGTGACCGATGCCGCCGGCAACATTCTGGTCACCGCTTACGCCGTCGAGCGTCCGGACGGAAAGTGGTCGGTGATGCTGGTCAATCGGGACCAGTACAACGATCACATGGTGAAGGTTAAATTCAACGATCCGGAGACTAAACACGACCGGCATTTTTCCGGCCAGGTGGATCGGATTACTTTCGGATCCGCCGAATACCTGTGGCATCCCGAAGGAGAACGTGGCCACGCGGATCCCGACGGTCCGGCCTCGGCGTCGAAGATCAACGGCGGCGCGGAAACGCTGTACAAGCTCCCCATGGCGTCCATCACGGTGCTTAGAGGTTCAATCGCAGACCGGTAGTCGTGGTCTGAAGTTTCCCAGCAGTAGAAACCACGACGGTCTTTTAACTGGGAGGCACACTGATCAATTCCGACTGCATATTTGAATTGTAGTAGAAATAATGTGCTTTACAGTTAAATAAGATATTTTTCGAATTGCCGTGACGGCGGATCACTCGAGAACTGAGCTTAACGATTGGGGAGTGCTATGAAAATCCTGGTTACGGGCGCAACCGGATACGTGGGCAGCAAGCTGGTACCGGAACTGGTAAAGGCAGGGCACCAGGTAACCTGCACGGTGCGGAGTCGCTCGAAAGTGAGTGAGCACGCCTTGGTTGGGGCACACCTCGTCCAGGCCGATGCACTCGACGCCGGCAGTCTGTTGCCTGCCCTGCAGGGCATTGACGTGGCCTACTATCTGATTCACTCCATGGCGGGTGAGAAAGCCGGATTCGAGGAGCGCGACCGCCAGGCTGCGCGCAACTTTGCCACGGCAGCGAAGCAGGCTGGAGTGCAGCGCATCATTTATCTGGGGGGCATGACGTCTCAGACATCCGAAGTTTCGCAACATCTCAAGAGCCGCCTTGAAACCGGAGCAGAGCTGCGAGAATATGGACCGCCCTTGACTGAGTTTCGAGCGGGAATCATCGTAGGCAATGGCAGCGTGTCCTTTGAAATGATCCGCTACCTTACCGAACGGCTGCCGGTAATGATTTGCCCACGATGGGTCATCACTCGCACTCAACCCATCGCCATCAGCAATGTGCTCGAGTATCTGGTCGCGACCTTGAACGTGCCTGAGTCCGCCGGTGAAATTATTGAAATTGGAGGAGCTACGGTCGAGACTTATCGCAGCATGATGCTTACCTATGCGCGGATACGCGGACTGCGAAGATGGCTGCTTCGCGTTCCCGTACTCACGCCCCGCCTTTCTTCGTACTGGCTCAATCTGGTCACGCCCATTCCCGCCTCCATCACTCAGCCACTCATCGAAGGACTTCGCACTGAAGTTGTCTGCACCAATTCATTGTCCACGAAGCTGTTTCCCGCGATACAGCCGATTTCGTATGCACAGGCGGTCGAAGCGGCCACGCAGCGTCCCATTCCGGATGAGTCTTTCCAGCATCTTTATCCCAAGGACGCCCGGCATGCGTCGATTCGCCGCGAAGGTTTAATCAGTGACGTTCGCCAGGCATCCGTGAATGCTCCGGTCGAGCAGGTGTTTGGTTTGTTGCAAAAGCTGGGCGGGAAAAGCGGCTGGCTCTACGCCAACGCCTTATGGCAGCTGCGGGGATGGCTCGACCGTTTGTTGGGTGGCGTGGGCATGCGACGGCGCACGAGTGGCCATGGAGCTTTGAAGATCGGCGATTCCCTGGATTTTTGGCATGTAGAAGAAATGACCTATCCGCGGAGCATTTTGCTGCGGGCCGAGATGAAAGTGCCCGGTCGCGCCTGGCTTCAGTTCCTGCTTTCTCCAGAGGATGGAAATCAGACGCGCCTGAGTTGCTGGGCCTGGTTCGAGCCCCGCGGATTACTCGGCGAAGTTTATTGGTGGCTGCTCTATCCCATCCACTACCTGATTTTCAAAGGCATGGTGACGGCGATAAAAACCAAATGCGAAGGGCACGTCCGGCGACTTGCGCCGGCATGACCGCGCACTGCGCTCTGAATTTCGCGAACCGTTCCTGCGGATTATGCGGCGGCTGCCGGTTGCGGCGCGGCACAGGATTCAAGGTATCCGCAGATGAAAAAGATAAGTTCGCGCCGCAAAGATTCCAAGTCGCTTTCTGGAGTGGCGGACTCGAGTAGTGTTCGACTGACCCCAGCCATGGCACCCTGTAGCATCGAGGCTACGAGTTGCGACTCTTTTATCAGTGGCTCACAGCTTGTCGATAGCATTTCGACAATCTCTTTGTTTATCCGTATTCCGACCTGTCGTACTATTTTCGCTCCATCAACGTCGGAGCTCACCGAATAAAGCGCGACGCTGGTCTTCGCATCTTTCATCTTGGCGTCAAGAAATGCGTTGATGAGAGCACTCGCCATGTGCCGCAGAGTTTTACCCTGTTGGTCTCGGCAGACTTCTTCAACGGCTGTTACCACCTGATCCAGGTGGCGCTGTAAGGCAGCCTGTAACAAGGCGCTCTTGTTTGGGAAGTACTGATAAAGGGTGCCGACGGAAACTCCAGCGCGCAGGGCCACTCTGGTTGTGGTCAGCCGTTCCTTTCCCATGCGTGACAAAACCTGAATTGTGGCTTGGAGAATGGCTTCCACAGTTGCAGCGGACCGGGCCTGAACCGGCGATTTACGGGGTTCCAGGGAGGAACGGGAAGTCTTGGGCAAATGCGAACTCCTGATGTGAAGCTTTCTTCATCTAATCATGCAAGCACAGCCACTGCAAGCGACGAATCGAGCACTCTTAGTAAATCGATTAACCAATTTAAGAGGAGACCACAATGACGACTCAAACAGATCTCGCCGGCAACTTCACACTTCCAAATACCTCGATGACTTTGAACCGTATGGGCTACGGCACGATGAAACTGCCCGGGCCCGATGTGTGGGGCCCGCCGCGTGATGTTGACCAGGCGCTAGCCATTCTGCAGGAGGCTGTGGCCTCCGGCGTCAACCACATCGATACCGCCGATTATTACGGTCCTCATGTAAGCAATCAACTCATAAAGCAGGCGCTGCGCCCGTATCCTCGTGGACTGGTGATTGTCACCAAGGTAGGCGCCCGACGGGGCGCGAATAAATCGTGGCTTCCTGCTCTTTCGCGTCAGGAACTGATCGATGCCGTCCATGACAATCTGCGAAACCTGGGGATGGACAGCCTGGACGTGGTGAACCTGCGAGTAGGAGGAATGATGTCTCCCTCGAAAGGTTCGATTGAAGAACCCTTGACCGTGCTGGCGGAACTCAAGCGTCAAGGACTGATTCGGCATCTCGGATTGAGCAATATCACTCCCGAACAGCTGGCCGAGGGACAGAAAATCACGGAGATTGTGTGCGTGCAGAACATGTACAACGTGGCAAACCGGAACGATGATGACTTCATCGACGATCTCGCAAAGCAGGGAATCGCCTATACACCGTTTTTCCCTCTGGGAGGGTTCACGCCACTACAGTCGTCGGAACTCGACGAGGCAGCCGCCTCGCTGGGGTGTACACCAATGCAACTGGCGCTGGCGTGGGTTCTGCAGCGTTCGGCGAACATCCTGCTGATCCCCGGCACATCTTCACTCGAGCATCTGCGCGAAAATCTTAAGGCGGCGACGTTGCAACTCCCCGCCCAGGTGATTACCGATCTCAACTCGATCGGAGAGACCACCAGACGATCCACGACCAAGCATTAGGCAGCAGGCTCCGGGCCGGTTCTTCTGATCTGGACACTGGATCGGGATCGATGGAAGTTGTGAGAGCGTATCGATCTGTTGCTATTGAACGCTGCCGCAAGAGCGAGGGCGCTCGCGCCTACATTGCTTTTGAGGTGGGTCGAGCGTCTTTCGGCTGCGCGCGCGAGGGGTGCCCCGTTCAAGCTGTGCTTGGGGGGACACTCGGGCGTCGCCTGACGCAGCGTTGGGCTCACTACCGATCTTTCTATGCCTGTCGCAGCAACTCGGTGCGATATTTTGGCGCCAGGGTTGCAGCCTTGTTCCTGAACTCGGCCTGCGCTTTCTCATCCAGTTTCGGCGGAGGCGTGGTACGCGTGGCTACGGGCACGCCGATTTGTTGAAAAAATTCCTCCTGCCCAGCTGGCGAACAGAGACAAAGCATTCGTACTGGTTTGGAGGAGGCGTTACGAAACTGGTGGGGAGCGTTGGCCGGTATGTTGATCGTTTCTCCCGCCCGTATCACGAACTCCTTCCCACGGAAGGTTGCTTCAAGTTCGCCTTCGAGCAACGTGAAAGTCTCTTCGAAGTCGTGACGATGCGGAGGCGGCCCACCGCCGGGCGGTACATGCATGTCGATCAGGCAGAATCGTCCGGCGGTGTCTTTGCCGTTGACGAGAATCGTGTAGGTATCTCCGACTATTCCTAAATGGGGCTGCTGGTCGGCTTGTGCGATGGAGAACTCCCGGCGCAGGTCGTCGGGTGGAATCGTTGGAGTGGGCCCGTCTACATTGCTGGACATGATTGTTCCTCAGGGTTACAGCCGGTGGTGTTGGTCGTGGATCTTTGGGCGTAAGTCCTCGGGGGCGAAGGTCGATCAAATGCTTAATCTATTATTCATGAATAATATCTGACGAGTTGCTCAAGAACGTTCTCAATGTTTGGTTCGTCACAACAGACTAATGCGTGTGGAGATGAGATGACATTTCTTGCTAAGCCGATCGGGGCGTCAGACAAAATATCTGCATCAAAGTTTGTTAGGAAGAACATTTGAGTCTAGAATAGCCGAACTTCCCCTGAAGACAGTCGGTTCCATCGAACCGTCAGATGTTCCTCCCCCAAGTAGTGAGCCATGAAAGTGTGTCGCATTTTATCCGCAGTCCCCTTCGCCATTTTGATCGGTTTATCAGGATCACTCATCGCTTGCGGAGGGTCCGCAACATCGACATCACAATCCTCCACGCCTGGGACCTCAGTTCCCGCAGCCACTACGACGGTTGCGGCGGAGACAACAAACAATACCAGTGCGCCGGCTTCCTTTTCCCGGCAAACGAATGGCAACGCAGGCGCCGGCAGCGTCAGCAAACTGCCCATTCGATCCTTGCTCTATAGCGGATCGGACACAAAAATATACGTTACCTGGCTGGGTTGGTTCGGCAAGCCGGACCACATGAGCATTGGCTACAATTCCAACGATCCCGCGCAGGTACACCGCCAGGTGGAAGACATGATCAGCCGCGGCATCCAGGGAGCAATCGCGGCCTGGTACGGTGCGGGCAGTACGCTGATTGACGCCTCCACCAAGTTGCTCAGGAGTGAGGCCGAACTCCACGCCGGTCAATTCGAGTTTGCGATCATGGAAGATGTTGGCGCGCTGGGGTCGGCGGCCAAAGCAAACGGATGCGATGTGACCGATCAGCTTATCTCCGATTTAACCTACGTGGCCTCACAGTACGAATCGTCCTCTGCCTACATGCGATCGAATGGTCGACCGGTGGTGTTCTTTTTCGGAGTGGACGCCTACTACATTGACTGGAGCCGCGTAGTTTCTTCGATTCCTGGGAATCCCTTGCTGATTTTTCAGGGGGCCAGCGCATTCAACCGGGAGCCCTCTGACGGTGGGTTCTCGTGGGTCAATTTGAACAAGAGCAATCCTTTTGATCTCGATCTGGCGGCGCAGGATAGCTTTTATCAAACAGCTAAGCAGGCGCAAAATCGACTCGCTTTCGGGACCGCCTACAAGGGCTTCAACGACACGCTGGCAGCATGGGGTGCGAATCGTGTCGTCAGTCAGCAGTGTGGCCAGGCCTGGCAGCAGACTTTTGCCGAAGTCGGAAAATTCTATTCCAGTGGCGAGCAGTTGCCCGCGATCCAAATCGCAACCTGGAACGACTATGAAGAAGGAACGGCAATCGAACCCGGCATCGACAACTGTATATATTTAACCCCATCGCAATCCGGCTCGACGATCAGTTGGACAGTGCATGGGGGTGAGGAAAGCACGATTGATCACTACACCGTTTTTCTCAGCACCGATGGTGTAAACCTGGCAAAACTGGGCGACGTACCATCAGGCACGCATACGTTCGATCTCAGCCACCTCAACCTCGCTGCGAACACCTATTCTTTGTACATAGAAGCGGTTGGCGCCCCCAGCTTTCAAAACAAGATGTCACCCGTCATCGCCTACCATCCCGGCGACGAACCACCTTCCTTCTTGCTTGAAGTCTCACAAACTGGTCCGCTGACATACACGGCATCGACCGGCGGCGCATCCGGCAATAGCGCTCGCGCGGTGATTGACTTTGGCGACGCTACGGTAGCCAACGCGTCGCCGGCTTCGCATACTTATGGCAGCGTGGGGGCTTATGTCATCACCGCATCTGTCTACGATACGGCTGGGGCGTCGACGGTCGTGGCGCAACAAGTCTCCGTGAAGCCATCCTCGGCTGGGATCACTATCCTCTCGCCCGGCAACGGTGCCACATTGAATTGGCCGACGATGCTGGTGGCCTCGGCAAATCCCTCGACCCCGGTTTCGTTGTTGCGAGTTCTGATCGACGGGCAGCAGGCTTATGCCACTAACAGTGACATCCTGAGCACTTCGCTGAAGGTCTTTACCGGAAAGCACCAGCTTTCCATACAATCGCTCGACGACGGTGGGAACATTACGGCCAGCAAATCCCTTACGGTGGTCGCCGAACCAAGCGACAAGCCACCTGTGGCAAAAATCACTTTTAGTGCGCTGCCGAGCATTTCTCCCACTACGGTTCTCGGGTGCACAGTCAAGTCTTCAGACCCGGACGGATTTCTCAGCGGCAACCAGGTGCAATACTCGGATGGCAGTCACTTCACTACTCCAGCAGCGCTTGAAACTTTTCCTTCGGCCGGCAGCTATTCAGCGCAGGTGAGTGTGACGGATCAGTATGGCGCTACCGGCAACACGACCGTGACTTTCAGCGTGCACGATGGCATCGTGGAGGATTTGAGATCTTTGCAGATGCTTCAACCCCGGCAGCCGGAACAACAATTGCTGGTTCCGCCCCTGGGACCGCCCTAGTTCACTCTGCATTATCTGCCTGCATTTTGCGTCCGAATTCAAACCAGGAGGCCGTTACAATTAGGTCATGAACCGCTCTGGAACCGCCGATTTACCTTTGCATGGCGGGACTGTGCCGCGATGGCTGGCAGACCGAATGACGCGCCTTGGCACCGCTATCGCGGAACACGTCATTCACCACTATGGCGTTTCGGAATTCCTGTCTCGTCTTGCCGACCCGTTCTGGTTTCAGGCCCTGGGCTGCGTGATGGGAATGGATTGGCACTCTTCCGGCATTACCACCTCGGTAGTTGGCGCCCTGAAACGAGGATTGAATCCTCGGAGCAACGAATTGGGCGTCTATATCTGTGGCGGACGTGGCCGACATTCGCGCGCCACTCCAGACGAACTGAGAAAATATGCCGAGCGAACGAGCCTGGACGGCGATTCTCTGGTCCGCGCCAGCCGCCTGGCGGCACGTGTCGACAACAATGCGATCGCAGATGGATTCCAGCTTTATTTGCACAGTTTCGTGATTACAAAAAGCGGTGAATGGACAGTGGTTCAGCAGGGAATGAACCCCAAATCAGTCCTGGCTCGGCGATACCACTGGCACTCAGCCACGGTTCGCGACTTTACCAGTGAACCACACACAGGAATCGTCGGGGAAAATCAGGGTACGATTATGAATCTGGTGGCTGTTCAGTCGAAGCCCGCGCAGCAGGCGTTGCTGGATATTATTCGCGAACATCCGGATACAACATTGCGCCAGGTGCGCCGATTGACGCTTCCTGCACATCATGAGGTGACCGCCTCTGACGTCGATCTGAAACGCCTGGGAGCGGTGTTGGCGGTGGCGCACGAACGTGAGTTGAGCGAATTTGCTTCATTGCTGCTACTGGAAAAGCTTGGTCCGAGGACGTTGCAGACCCTGGCACTGGTGGCTGAAGTGATTCACGGGACGCCCACGCGATTCTCCGACCCTGCGCGTTTCTCATTTGCACTTGGAGGAAAGGACGGACATCCTTTTCCTGTGCCGCTGAAAATCTACGACGAGGCAATCGGTGTGTTGCGGACGTCGTTGACCTCGGCAAAAGTCGGGGAGACGGAAAAGATCGACGGTTTTCGCCGACTTGATCGCTTCACACGAGCGGTGGAAGAAGCTAAGGCGCCGCAAGCGGACATTAACGCCTGCATCAGTCACGAGAAAGCTATTTCCAGGTCTCTCGCCGGACGCACCGTGTTTGATCGCCGAGCATACCGACCTTCTACAACGCGTACGAGCCGCCAATTGTCGCTATTTAGCGTGCCGAACGATTGAAAAAGGTGGTGTAGCGTACGCTGACTGGGATGATGACAACCGCGCTGAAAACTTTGGTGAAAACTTTAATGATCGGAAGTTTTGTATTTTGCCTCGGCTTGGCTGCGACTTTGCAGACGCAGACCACGAAACCGGTGCCTCCAACGCCCATCGACAAGAAGAAAGTCGAACTGGGTGGTTCGCCCTGGGATCCGGCGTGGGACCAGATTGTCGAGAGAGCGCTGCCAGCGGAAATGCTTTCGGCGCAGGTTCCCAAAGACGTGCTTCGATTCTGCCCGCGATTTTACGAGCTGGACGAAACGGACAAGCGCGTATTTTGGGCTTACTTTTTTCAGGCACTTGCGGGAGCCGAGGCCGGCCTCAATCCGACCACCAGTGTCCGGCACACCGAACCCGACATCACCAAGCGAGATGAAGTGAGGGGGACGGCGGTGCGGACTGAGGGATTGTTGCAACTGGCATACGCGGACAAAGATCGTTACGGTTGCGAATTCGACTGGGAAACGGACCGGAAACTAAAAGCAAAAGATCCAGCGAAAACCATCCTTCAGCCGAAAAATAACCTGGAGTGCGGAATAAAAATTCTGGCCAACCAGATCATCGTGCAACATAAACCTCTGTTGACTCCGTCCGCGTACTGGTCGACGTTGCGGCCAAATGTTCCCAGCTACCTGGTATTCGCAAAGCAGATGACAAATCCCCCCGCCTCGTGCGGCCTGCCCAGCAAGTCGAAGATCGACAAGTCGGCGACCACGCAATCCGTGCAAGATGACGCGAACAAGGGCGAAACCCCAAAATAGTCAGGCTTTGGGCAGCGACACGTCTTTTGCATCCTTATCATCCCTGAGGCCTAGAAAAACCGGATGCCGGAGCTTGCCGTCTTTGGTCAATTCCGTATAGGAGATCTGGGCTACGAGTTTCGGCAACAAAAAAGTCCCACCCGGCAGATTTTCGATGGCGGCGTTTTTTCGTTTAAGCGGCTGAAATTTGCGATAGAGCGACGCCAGATTTTTGCGATCGAATCCGGTGCCGACTTTTCCGACATATTGCAAAATGCGCCCTTGGTAAGCGCCCAGGAGCAGGGCGCCGAAATGTTCTCGCGATCCGGAGGGCTCGGTATATCCCACAATGATGAATTCGTCTTCCTGATTTACCTTCACTTTCGACCAATCGCGGCTTCGCCCCTCCACGTATATTGAGTCCAGTCGTTTGGCAACCAGGCCTTCAAAACCTCGCTTTTTTGCGATTCGAAATGCATCGAATCCGTTGGCGGCGAGGCGGCGCGACATTATCAATTCATGACTCTCGGAAATTGCGGTCTCCAGCGCGGTGCGCCGGGCAGAGAGAGCCTCGCGCCGCAAATCTTTTCCATCAAGAAACAGACAGTCAAACACGGCATAGCGGGCGCGACCGCCTCTTTGCAACATCTGAAAACGCGAAATCTTGTCGCGATCGAGCGCAATGACCTCTCCGTCAAGCAACACCGTCGATGCCGGCAGCGCCCGCAGGCTGGCAACAATGGATGGAAAACTGCCGGTGCGGTCCTTATCATTGCGGCTGAGCAGCGTGATCTTAGAGCCTTCTTTGTAGGCAAGTATCCGGATACCGTCATATTTCTCTTCGTATACCCAGCCGGATTCGTCGAAGGGTTCAGAGACCAGCGTGGCCAGCATGGGCCGAACTCGAAGTGGAATAGTGTTCTTCACCCTTCGTGAGATGCGATGGTTGGTTGGCACGTCCTGTTTATAATCATGAAAAGAGGAGTTGAAAAGTGGTGAGTCAAGGCCCTGTTTCCGAAGATATTTCACCGAAGCCTGTTGCGGAACCGTCGGCTCCCAGGGTGTTCCTGCTTTCTCCGGCGAATTCCTCCGCGCTGCGCGGGCGGCTGCTGTTAAACATAGACTCTCGATTCGAACTTGCGAATCGGCTCCGGCAACAGGGCGCGCCTCTGGGCGAAGTTTTCAGTTTTATCAGCAGCCTGTATTTTCGCGGCAAACTCGCCTACGCCAAAGCTTTTGGCAATTCGCCGCCGGGGGTATCTCCAATACTGGCACTGACCAGTTCGCGGGGGCTTCTGCCGCCAGAGACTACCATCACAATGAATGACCTGACAGAAATGTCGGAGGTCCCCATCGATCTGGGCGACCGTCGATACCGCGAACCTCTCGTTCGCGATGCCCGGGCGCTGGCCGGCCGGCTTCCTCCAGGTTCCAGGATTGTTCTGCTCGGCAGTATCGCCACCGGAAAATATGTCGACCCGTTGCTTGAAGTTTTCGGATCAGACTTGTTGTTTCCTGAAAAATTTGTAGGACGCGGTGATATGAGCCGGGGCGGGCTGATGCTGCGCTGCGCCGAATCACGCCTGGAATTGGATTACGTGCCGGTGGCGTCCGCGATTCGCCGCGGAACCAGGCCTCCCAAACTCTCTCCTCTCAAAGCCCGGGCATAAACCATGATCGCGGCATGCGTCGAGCGAAACAGAAGCGTGTAATCAGGGGATTTCCATTTGCAATCAGGCGACCGTGGTGTATAACCGTTGCCGCTGTACGGGATAACTTGTCCCGGCTGAGGCAAATACGGAGGAGAATGAATGAAAAAATCACTGATCGTGTCCGCTGCAGCGTTTCTGATTGTTGCCGTGACGGTGGCGGTGGTCCAGGCCCAAAAAGCCTCGTCAAAAATGAAGGACGTTGTCTACGTGGCTGCAGATAGCGCGGCGTACAAGCAGTCGCCCACCAAAGGCGTCTCCATGGCGCCGCTTTGGGGGGACGCTGGCAAGGGTGCCCACGCCACGTTCACGAAATTCGAGCCCGGATTCGATGCGGGAATGCACACCCACACGAGCAACATTTCGATTGTTGTTCTCAAAGGCGCCTATCTATACAAAGATGAGGCAGGCGAAAAACGGGTTGGACCGGGAGATTTCCTGAGCGTTCCGGGCGGCCACAAACACTGGAGCGGCGGGGACAAAACGGAAGGCGCACTCTTCTACGAGGAGGGGTCAGGGAAGTTCGATAGCATTCCTGCGAAATAAGTATTCGAATCGCGCCGGGCAAAGAGCTGATCTTGAAGAGCAAACCAAACCCTGAAAGTAAATCTTTCAGGGTTTTTCTTAACGGCAATGTTTCTAACCTGGCAGTCCCTGTCCATCAGATAATCGTGTGCGACGGATTGCCGCCCGCAGCCGATGACAATCTTTGAGAAGAGGAAAGAGATGAATAGTTTTGGTGAGGGTGTGGAATTTCGAGCGCCGCTAAGCGACCGGTCTACCGAGATATTAACGCCTGAATCAGTCGCATTTGTTGTTGCCCTGCAAAGGCAGTTCAATGCACAACGCAAGACCTTATTGGCGGCGCGGGTCAAGCGGCAGGCGAGGCTGGATGCTGGCGAACGCCCTGATTTTCTGCCGGAGACAAAAGAAATACGTGACAGCGCCTGGACCGTGGCCCAACTTCCGACGGATTTGCTGGACCGGAGAGTCGAGATTACCGGCCCTGTAGAGCGAAAGATGATTATCAATGCGCTGAACTCGGGTGCGAAAGTTTTCATGGCGGACTTCGAAGACTCCACCACACCCACCTGGGAGAACGTTCTGGAGGGGCAATTCAATCTACGGAGCGCCGTGCGACGCACGATTACTTTCACGGATGGTACGACCGGAAAGCACTACAAGCTGAATGAAAATCCCGCAGTGCTGTTCGTGCGTGCTCGCGGCTGGCATCTTGACGAAAGACATATGTTCGTGGACGGCGAGCCGGTGTCGGGATCGATTTTCGATTTCGGATTGTATGCCTTTCATAATGCGAAGGAATTGTTGAACCGAGGTTCGGGACCCTACTTTTATTTGCCGAAACTCGAAAGCCATCTCGAGGCCCGGTTGTGGAACGAGGTCTTCGACAACGCCGAAGCGGCGCTGGGATTAAAGAAAGGATCGATCAAAGCCACAGTCCTTATCGAGACCATTCTGGCCGCGTTCGAGATGGACGAAATTCTTTATGAACTGCGAGAACATTCGGCGGGCCTGAATTGCGGACGCTGGGACTACATCTTCAGTTTCATCAAGAAATTTGCCGGAAGTAAAAGCCTTTTGCTGCCGGATCGGGTCCAGGTGACGATGGCAACGCACTTCATGCGGAGCTATTCCAGGCTGGCGATCAAGACTTGTCACAAGAGAAAAGTGAGCGCAATCGGCGGGATGAGCGCATTCATTCCGATCAAGACCGATCCGGTCGCGAACGAAAAGGCGCTGGCGCAGGTGAGAGCGGACAAGGAGCGGGAAGCAAGCGATGGACACGACGGCACCTGGGTGGCTCATCCCGGGCTGGTGCCGGTAGCGCTGGAGGTATTTAACCGCATCATGCCGCAGCCGAATCAGATCGACAAGCAACTGCCGGAGTTGGTCGTCACCCAGGAAGACCTGTTGCGCGTTCCTGAAGGTACGATTACTGAAGCCGGGTTGCGGCAGAATGTAGCGGTGGGATTGGGGTACGTCGAGGCATGGCTACGCGGTATCGGCTGCGTGCCACTGTTCAACCTGATGGAAGATGCCGCGACCGCGGAGATCAGCCGCGCGCAACTATGGCAATGGGTACATCATCATGCCTGCCTCGACGACGGGCGCGAAGTAACCGCCGCTTTAGTTGACCAATTAATCACAGAAAAGCTGGAGCAGGAGAAAGCGAAGGTGGACGCGGCGCGTTATCGAGCCTATGAGCAAGCCGCAGACCTGATGCGGCAGTTGTTGCAGGCAGACAAATTTATAGATTTCCTGACGTTGCCAGCATACGCAAAAGTGCTGGCGTCGGAAGAAAGTCTGAGCCGATAAATTGCAGTGTCCCAGAAATCCGAACTAGCAGAAGCGGTTAGTTCATACCGTGCAGGTATTCGTAATCAACCTTGATCGCTTCGATTGCCGGCATTTCGACAAAGGGCGGCTCCTGCTCCACGTAATACTGCTCGACCGACGCTTTCTTGGCGGCAGCGAAGATGGGTTTGTAATCGACATGGCCGCGGCCGAGTTCGGTGGCTACCGGCTTGGCATCCAGTTCAACCGAGGGCGCAGGCGTCGCTTTGAAGTCTTTGATGTGTAAGAGGCGATAACGGGACGGGAACTTAGTCAGATATGCAACCGGGTCGTGGCCGGCGGCGACCATCCATCCGCAATCAAGCTCGAAATTCACCAGCGTCGGATCGGTTAACTTGATTATTTCGTCGTAACCGATTCCTCCGCTATATGGTTTGAATTCGAAATTGTGATTGTGATATCCAAACTTCAGTCCGGCCTGTTTTGCCTGCTCTCCCATCTTGTTGCACTGCTCGGCAATAGATTTGTAATCCTCCAGAGTCAGGCTGCCCAATACATCCATAAAAAACTTGCGGTCGAACTTTCCTGGTGGCATGGGAGCGCGCGCCGGCAGAGTGACCGAACTTATGACGTAGTTTGCCCCGACACCGTGGGCGTAGTCGATCGCTTCCTGAATTCCTCCCCCACCGAAAATATGGACGCTGCCGCAGTGCAGTCCCGCGCGGTCCAGAGAACTTTTGAACTGGCTGGGCTTCTTGCCAAAGAAGCCGGCCATTTCCACCTCCTTGTATCCGATTGCGCTCACCTGGGCCAGGGTTCCATCGAAATCTTTCTCCAGTTGTTCGGTGACGGCATAGAGCTGCAAGCCGATGGGGCGGCCCAACGGGTTGGCACGCAATCGCATGGGGTTGCCGCCCAGCAGCGATGCTGCGGCAATTGCGCTCGCGCCCTGTATCAGGAATTCTCTCCTGGACTTCGCCATCTCTGACCTCCAGATCGTTCGTCTAATAGAACAGTACTGTTCCAATCCACCTGATTCGGATTGACCCATCACCGAGGCAATGCGAACGCTTCGTAGACTCCGCCGGGACGAGATTTTGGATCCTTGCCGCCGCCGGCCGCGATCACAACATACTGACGCCCATTTATTTCATAAGTGACCGGAGTCGCGTTGCCTGCGAAAGGCAGTGTAGTCTCCCAGAGCAGTGCACCGGTAGATTTATCGAAGGCGCGAAACTTTTTATCGAAGTTGGTTGCACCGATGAATACCAGTCCGCCCGCGGTCACGATCGGGCCGCCGTAGTTCTCCGTGCCGGTCTTATTCTGTCCGCGAAGGGCAAGATCGGGATACTCGCCCAGCGGAATTTTCCAGACATAGTCGCCGGTGTTCAGATTGATCGCGTTCAACGTACCCCAGGGAGGCAAAACTGCTGGATACCCTTCCGGATCGAGAAACTTGTGATATCCAGTAAAGCGATATTTCAGTGAGGGCGGCTCTGGCTCGCCGCTGCCGAGTTTCTTACTCTCACCGCTCTCCAGAAACATCGTCAGTGCGGATATCTGATCATCCGACAGATTTGGGAATCCAGGCATTCTGCCTTTTCCGTTTTTGATGGTTTCCGCAATCTGTTTGGAAGTTATGCGGTCACCCAAATCGGCGAGGGCAGGGATGGAAGGGGGCGATCCCATCAGGGTTTCTCCGTGGCACACGCCACACTGGCTCAGGTAGATTCCCCGACCGCTATTCTCGCCGGTATTTGCCGTAAGTGCGCCGGTCCATGCCACGTCGTTGGCATTGACATAAATAATTCCTGTCTCCGGGTCGACCGCCGGGCCACCCCACTCTGCGCCACCATCGAATCCGGGAAAAATTACAGTATCCTGATCGACCGTGAGCGGCACAAATTGTCCCGCGCTGCGGAATTTCCGAAACTGAGTCAGAGCCCATTGGTGAACTTCGGGGGTGCGGTCGGTCAACAGCTCCTCCGTCAGAAGCTGTCGCGAGTACGGGGCGGGCCGTGTGGGAAGCGGCTGCTCTAAGGCGGTGACTTCACCCGGGACCGTGCTCGCGGGGTATTTGTGATACTCGATGGGAAAAAGCGGATTCCCATTGGTTCGATCGAACAGATACACGAACCCTTGTTTTGTAGTTTGGGCGACGGCGTCAATATCCTTGCCGTCACGCCTTACGGTGAGAAGAGCGGGAGCGGCAGGGAAGTCACGGTCCCAGATATCGTGACGCACTTCCTGAAAGTGCCAGATCCTTTCGCCAGTGCGGGCATTCAACGCGATCAGACAGTTGGCGAACAGATTGTCGCCGATGCGATCCGCACCGTAGAAATCGAATACTGCGGAACCGGTTGGCACGTAGAGGATCGCACGTTTCGAATCGAGGGCCATGCCCGCCCAATTGTTGGCGGCGCCGGCGGTCTTCCACGCGTCCCTTGGCCAGGTTTCGTATCCCATTTCGCCGGGATGGGGGATTGTGTGAAATGACCAGCGCAGCTTCCCGGTTCGTATGTCGAAAGCGCGAACACTTCCTGGCGGCGCCGGCGCGGTTTCGGGATTGCGGCCGCCGACGATAAGCAAATCCTCGAAAACCATTCCCGGACTGGTCAAATAGATGGACTGGGAAGCGGCCGGCTCGCGATCGAGATTTTCACGCAAATCGATCCGCCCCTGGTTTCCGAAACCGGCAATCGGCTGGCCCGTGGTTGCGTTCAGGGCATAGACGAAATTCATGACTCCGACCAGTATTCGTTTGTCATTGCCGTCGGCCCAGTAGCTGAGCCCGCGATCGGGTTGCGTTCCTTTCACCCCGGAGTCAAACTTCCAGAACAACTTGCCGGTGGCGGCATCCAAGGCGAAAATCTTCTGGGTGGGTGTGATTCCGTAAAGCACGCCTTCCTCCACGATCGGACTGGTCTGCAGGACGCCTTCCTCCTGTGAATCGAAACTCCATGCCAGCGCCAGATGTTTGACGTTGCCGCGGTTTATCTGTGTCAGAGGTGAGTAATGATTGTTTTCGGACGAGCTTCCGTATGCCGGCCAGTCGCGCTGCTCTTGCGCCGGAATTCTGTCCACGTGCGCCGTCCCAGAGAAAGAGGGTGGCACCGGTTTTGCAGGAGGGTTCGCAGCCTCAGTACGGATCTGCGAGTTTGCGGCAACAGCAAGAACAACGACCCATAGAACGGCTGCGATTCGTATCAACTGTTTCCTCAATTTCATCAAGCGAACCATCGGCTCTCTGGTTTGCCGAATTCCAACTAGAACAGCGGACAGGCGCGGTTTCGTTGCAGGCTCAGTCTGGCTATCTTGGAGCCCCAGGTTCAACAGATCAGGAATCACTTCAAACGGAAAGTATTTCCACAAAGCGGGATCATTATGTAATGAGTGCGGCAGCAAGTTCCCTCCACTCCCTCATCGGCAATACGTTCGGGTCCGCAGACAACACCTGAATGCAGACGTGATTTGCTCCGGCGGCATGGTGGTCGCGGATTCGCCTGCAGACTGTAGCCAGATCGCCCCACGCGACTATGGCGTCGATCAAACGATCGCTTCCGCCGTTCTTGTAGTCAGCTTCCTCGAAGCCTTCTCTTAGAAAGTTGTTTGTGTAATTCGGGAGCGAAAGATAAATTCCGAGAAAAGATCGGGCGATTTCCCGCGCCTTGGAGGGATTAGTTTCCAGAACCACAGCTTGCTCCGGACACAACAGCGGCTTGAGTCCGAGTATCGCGCGGGCTTTCGCAGTGTGTTCCGGGGTTACGTTGTAAGGGTGAGCGCCGTCGGCCTGCTCCGCAGCCAATTGCAGCATCTTGGGGCCGAGCGCCGCAAGCACACGAGTAGTCGATTGCGGCTTGACACTGAGATACCGAGCCGCGCTCATGGCGTTCAAATACTCGCGCATCTTGGCCAGAGGCTTATCGTAACGATGGCCGCGCAATTTCTCCACCAACGGAATGTGACTTACGCCAAGGCCCAGAATAAAACGCTCTGGATAAGCCTCGGACAAAGTTTTTTGCCCGGCAGACATGGAGAAAGGATCGCGCGCGTAAATGTTGGCAATACCGGTTGCAACCACGATGCGGGAGGTTGCACTAAGCAACAGGCCGGCTTGGGTGAAGCTTTCACGTCCCACGGCTTCGCTGAACCAGATTGCGCCGTACCCCAGTTGCTCCAACTCCGCGGCTGCTTCTTGCATGCGCGTGGCAGGTTGCAGCTCGAAGGCACCCGTCCAAATTCCAACCGGTTTGAGTGAGATGGAAGATGAATTCATAGCGTGAAAGTTTACCCCCGATAGGTATCTCACACCAACGTCCCTTGCTGGTAGACGTGCGGTTGAAAGTCCTTAAGGGATTGTCATTCCTAAGCACGGCATTTCGCCGCTGCACCCGGCTTCGGAATGACAAGGGGTGGGGTGGTTATAGTGACCCGCTCATCAGTCGTTGGCCCAATGAGCACGGCACAACGCAGAAATAGGGCGTAGGCTGGAAGAATGTATAAGACAACCAGAAAAGTTGTAGGCAACACGGTCATGACCTGTATCGATTGCGGACACGCGATCAGCATGAACGATATTTGTCAGAATCCTCTGCAGTCTGCGACCGACATGCTGAAACACATGGCTGCCCACAAGCGCTCCCGTGCTTTCGCCTTGCCAGAAGTCGGCGCCGATGCCGAGTTGATACCTGTTGTGGAGCCGGTTGTGCTCACCGCAGCCGACTTCCAGGCGGTAGAGCCGAGCGCGCAATCGCTAAATTAGGCCCGTAAGCACACAAATCACGTGGAGGCGTTCCTTCCACGGATCATCGCCTCCTCTACTGTTCGTGATAGTTAAACAAGAGCCCGCCGTCCACCAGCAGGGTTGCCCCGGTGACATAGTCTGCGTCGGATGAGGCCAGGAATGCCGCACAGCCTGCGACATCTTCGGGTTTACCCATGCGGCCCAGCGGGATATTTTCCAGAAGCGATTTCATTTTTGCCGGGTCGGAAAGAAGTTTTTCATTGATCGGCGTCTTGATGGCGCCGGGAGCAATGTTATTTACAGTGATGCCGTGGGGCGCCAGTTCGATGGCGAGGTCGCGGCAGAGCATCTTGAGTCCGCCCTTTGACGCGCAGTAGGAGGCGAAGTTGGGGAACGGCAGTTCTTCGTGTACAGAACTAATATTGATGACTTTCCCTCTGCGCTTCGATGCGACAAGATCGCGGGCAAACAACTGCGTGAGGAAGAACGGACCCTTCAAATTGGTATCAAGCACCGCGTCATAGTCTTGCTCGGTAGCCTGCAGAAATTCCGCCCGTCGCTCGACACCAGCGTTATTCACCAGAACATCAAAGGGCCCGATGGCCGCCACTGCGTCTGAGTAAAACTTTGACAGTTCCGAGGTTACGCTGACGTCCCCCTGGAGTGCTGCGGCCCGGCGGCCAATATTTTGAATGTCGGAGACGGTCTGCTTGGCATTCTCGAGGTGCGAGTGAAAGCTGATGACCACATCCGCTCCCTCGCGGGCGAATCGCAATGCAATCTCACGCCCGATTCCCTGATCTCCGCCGGTGATCAGAGCGTTCTTGTTATTTAGTCTCATGAATGTGGCGCTGTGATGCGGGTTCGAGCTCTCAGAGTTGGTTCGACGACTCTGTGCCGGAGGTTGTTTCCTGAACAACCCGGGCGGCCGTGCCACCGCAGGCAACATCCTGCGATCGCACTCCGGGTAAACTATTCGAGATTTGATTTAGAATCTTAGCTTCAATTATTAACCACTCGAAAATGCGACTTGCCGCATTCCTTTTGGGCAGGGGACTTGTTTCCGGACTATCGTTGAGGCCGAGAATGGAGGGGCATGACCGGCTCGCGTAGGCATTTTCTCCGCTCCCTTGGCATAGGCACGGCCGCCGGGGCGGCTGCAATGCGCTGGCCCCTGGAAACTATCTCGGCGGCTCAATCGGCGGAGCCGATTCGGGCCAACGGTGCCGATGGCTTCCTTCTCCTGAACAGTAATGAGAATCCTTATGGTCCATCCGCGCGCGTCGCCAACGCGATTCGTGGCGCCACCGGCAAAGTCAATCGCTATGCTTTTTTAAAATATGACGAGGTAACCGAGCAGATCGCCAACCATCACCGGGTCAAACCGGAGCGAATACTCTTCGGTTGCGGGTCAACCGAGTTGCTGCGTGTTGCGGCCTGCGCCTTTCTCGGCAACTCAAAGAAACTCATACAGGCGTTGCCGACATTTGAGGCTCTGGAGAACTACGCCAAATCCCTGGGTTCTGAAGTTACTCCAGTCCACATCGACCGCAAGTTTGCCCACGATCTTGAGGGCATGCTGTCTCATGCAGATGCGTCCACCGGGCTGGTTTACATCTGCAACCCGAATAATCCAACCGCATCACTGACTCCGCGTAAAGACATCGAAGCATTTGTTCGCAGATTGCCCGCTACCACCCACGTCCTGATCGACGAGGCCTATCACGATTACGTTATTTCGACCGGCATGTACTCTTCGTTCATCGACAATCCAATGGACGATGACCGGGTCATTGTGACCCGCACTTTCTCAAAGGTCTACGGGCTGGCGGGATTGAGGCTGGGTTATGCAGTGGCTGCGCCCGAGGTGATCGAAAAAATGCGAGCGTTCCTCACCCAGGATAGCCTCAACTCAATTGTGGCTGAAGTCGTAGGGGTGGCGCTCGACGATGTGGCCGGAGTGCGAGAGGCGGTCAAGCGTAATCATGACGACATGCAGGAGTTTCTGAACCGGGCGGTAACCCGAAACCTCAGTCCTATTGATACTCATACGAATTTTGTAATGATGAATATCCAGCATCCGGCTCCCGAAGTCATCGAGCATTTCAAGCAGAGAAAGATTCTGATTGGACGTTATTTTCCTTCGATGGAAACCTACATCCGGGTCTCGATGGGAACTCCGAAAGATATGCAGACTTTCTGGCAAGCCTGGAACCTGCTTCCGTGGTCAAACAAGAAAATGCACCACTAGGCATGACAAAATACCGCAGCTGGTGGGCGGCATATCTGCGAGTCAGGTTACAGTATCGTAGTAGTTCGTCGTGGATCGCCCAGAGGTGAATACCTGGCGATGTGGGGTCGATTTCTTTCATGCCAACTGAGAGTGCCAAGCGATCTAAATATAAGGGCATCATTCTGGCAGGGGGATCGGGTACGCGTCTCTACCCGGTAACCCACGCCGTGGGCAAAAGCCTGCTTCCCATTTACGACAAGCCCATGATCTACTACCCGCTTTCTACCCTCATGCTGGCGGGCATTCGTGACATTCTCGTTATCTCTACCGCTCAGGACTTGCCTCGTTTCGAACAGCTCCTGGGGGACGGTTCTCGTTTAGGAATGACTTTCAACTTCGCTGTGCAGGACCGGCCTGAGGGAATTGCGCAGGCATTTCTGGTGGCAGAGAAGTTTATCGGCTCCTCATGTTGTGCTTTGGTGTTGGGCGACAATCTGTTCTACGGACACGATTTTGCCAAGACCGTCCTGGATGCAGGTCAGCGGAGTCAAGGCGCCTCCGTGTTCGCGTACCCAGTGCAGGATCCTGAGCGTTACGGCGTGGTCGATTTTGATGCCAGGGGAAAAGCTCTCAGTATTGAAGAAAAACCGCAGTCGCCGAAGTCACGATACGCAGTGACCGGCCTTTATTTTTACGATAACCAGGTGGTCGATATTGCCAAAGGTCTGAAACCGTCGGCCCGAGGCGAACTGGAAATCACTGGCGTCAATCAGGAGTATCTACGTCGCGGTCAGCTGGAAGTTGTGGTCATGGGCCGCGGCATGGCCTGGCTGGACACTGGCACGCATGAGGCGATGCTGGAGGCGTCCCTGTTTATTCAAACCATCGAAACCCGTCAGGGACTGAAGGTCGCATGCCCGGAAGAGATTGCCTTTCGCTACGGTTACATCGACGCACAAAGGTTGCTGGAAACGGCGTCCACGATGAAAGGCAACCGCTACGGTCAGTACCTGCAGCGACTGCTCACCGAAAGGGTATTTTGAATCCCGCCGGAACCCGTCGATCATGAAAGTCACGCTCACCAGGCTGCCCGGAGTGCTGCTTCTTGAGCCCCGGGTTTTTACTGATGCCAGAGGCTTTTTTCTCGAGAGCTATAACCAGAAGACGATGGCAGAGGCCGGAATACACGAACAGTTTGTTCAGGACAATCACTCGTTCTCCTCCCGGAACGTGGTCAGAGGCCTGCACTACCAGGTGCGTCCGCAGGGGAAGCTGGTGCGGGTGGTTGTGGGGGAGATTCTCGATATCGTGGTTGATATGCGCCGTAGTTCGCAGACATTCGGGCAATGGGATGGCCAGGTCCTCTCAGAGGGCAATCAACGAATGCTCTGGGTTCCGCCGGGCTTTGCGCACGGCTTCCACGTTCGCTCTGAAAGTGCCCATGTAATTTATAAGGCTACAAATTTTTATGATCCAGAAGCCGAAAGGACAATTGCCTGGAACGACCCGGAGCTGAAGATCGACTGGCAATTGACGAAGCCTCCGATAGTCTCCGCCAAGGACAGTCAGGGAGTGTCGTTTCACGACGCCGAAGTATTTCCTTAGAGAAAATTCGGTGCAGCGGCCCATCCACAGCGGTTACGCCTTTCCGTTTTGAAAGAGAGAACTGAGAACTAAGAACTAAAAACTGATTTTATAAACCAGTTCATAGTTCTCAGTTCTCAGCTTCTTCGCGCAACGGCGCTGAATCCCGCCCAGCGTGCTCCGAATAAATGAAGTCAATAAAAGCCGGCCGAAAAACCCCGATTCATCAATCAGGAGTTTTTCGGCCGCTGCTGACTCTGCGAATATTCTTAGGAGTTTGGAATCGTCACGTGAACCTGGTTGGAGGGCTTACTTTCCTTGCCCTTCTTGTTCACTGCTGTGGTTATGTAGAAGTAGCTGGCTCCGCCCACCACTGACCCATCCGTGAAGCTGGAGTTGGGATGGGGAGATCCAGTTATCTTTGTAAATGGACCCTTGGGATCGGACCCGCGATAGACGTTATAACCCACCACTGAAGCGTGGGGAGGACGCCATGAGAGCGATACGCTGTGGGCCGCGGTTTGAGTTCCGTTGCCGTTGAAGCTGGCTTGTGGAGTGTTGTCCGCGGTGCTGGAAAACTTGATGTTGCCCTTGGCTGAGCCGGCAGCCTGCGGAGCAAAAGTCACTTTGAAATGAGCGCTCTGCCCCGCCGGAATAGTGGCAGGAAATGTGATACCGCTGATTGAGTACCCGCTTCCGCGCCAGTCAGCCGACCGCACGGTGATGCTGGCGTTGCCTGCGGTCAGGGTCGCAGCTTGAGTCTTCGCCGTTCCTACAGTCACTTGACCGAAATTCAGAACGGCTGGCGAGACCGCCAGTTGGCCGGGGGCCACGGGTTTAGCTGAGCCGCCGGAACTACTGCTCGATCCGCTGGAACCGCTTCCGCTGGAACCGCTTCCGCTTGAACTGGAAGTGCCGCCCGTGGAAGTGGAGGTTCCGGTTCCACCAGCTTTTGCCCCGCGAGAGGCGGCGCTTCCGCCTCCGCATCCTACCGCTATCGCGGCTATCGAGATCACCAGGCCTAAGAACAGTCGTCCATGCATGCGTGCAGAGCTCCTCAAAGAGTTGATTGTGTATTGCAACTCCAACCTGAGGTCCGCCACGATTGACTAATAGTCTGGAACTTTAGTCGCCTGAATTCGATCAACTCATGCGGCTTAAATTCCAATCGCGTTACGGAACCGGGGAAGGGGTGCATCGACAAGGTAACGTCCCAGGCGCGAAGACAGAAGATGTCACTAGTACATAACTTTGAGTCGTGGGGCAGGCCAAATCCCTTGACAGGAGCGTCTGAGGGAGGCTAGCGCCTCCGGCCAGGCAGGCGAGGGTCATTCGGGAAGCCTGATCCACGGGGGCGAACACGCGAAAAGGCCCGGTTCTGGCGCAAAAGGATGGGGCGCGAAATCATCGCGCCCCGCTTTAATCGAAGGTTTGCAAACCGCGATGCTGCACCCTATGGGGTTGGGATCACCGCCTGAGTTTGATTGGAGTTCGCACTTTCCTTCCCGTTTCCATCCACTGCCCGGGTAACGTAAAAGTAAGTCTGCCCGGATTGAACCGTGCTATCCACGAAGGTGGTATCAGGATTCATGGCAGTGATCTGCGCGTAAGGTCCTCCGCTCCTGGTGCCGCGATAGACGTTGTAGCCCACCACGCTGGAGCTGCTGGCGTTCCACAACAGAGCCACGCTGTGCTGTGGCGCCGCCGCCCCGGTTCCAGTCAGATTTTGCTGCGCTGACGGGTTGGAGGCGTTGCTGGTGAATGATGCGTTGGCGGCGGCGGCTCCACTGGAACTGGGCTTGAAGGTTACGGTGAAAGTCGCACTCTTGCCAGCGGACAGGGTGAGCGGAAGTGAGAGGCCGCTGAGGGTGAATTCCGCCGTGCTGGTACCGGCGTTCGACACCGTGACGCTCGATCCGGTTGCGGTCAGCGTCGCCGTCAGACTTTTGTTCTGTCCCACCGTGACACTGCCAAAATCAAGCGTGGCCGGACTGACGGCCAGCTGTCCCGCAACGGTTGCGGTACCCGCCAGGGTGATGGTGACTGAGGGATCGGACGCGTCAGAGACAACCGAAATCGATCCGGTCGCGTCTCCACCGCCGGCCGGGTTGAACTTCGCCGCGAAGGTGAAGCTTTGGCCTGGAGTAAGCGTCAGCGGAAGATTCAATCCGCTTGCGCTGAATCCGTTTCCAGAGACGTTGGCCTGGGTGACGGTAATCGTGGTCCCGCCTGAGTTGGTCAGAGTTTCCGACTGAGTGGCGTTGCCGTTAACCGGAATGCTGCCAAAATTCAAGCTGGAATCGCTGGTGCTCAATACACCGGCGCTGGCGACGTTTGCCGTCAACGGAATATTAAGCGTGGAATTGGAGCCATTACTGTTAATTGAGAGATTTCCGCTGGCTGCGCCACTCGACTGAGGATTGAAAGTTACGTTGAAGGTAGCGCTCTGACCCGCAGCCAGTGCCACTGGCAAGGTCAGGCCGGTCATGCTGAAACCAGGACCGGAAACGTTTGCCTGAGTAATGGTAAGGCTTGCGTCGCCCGAGTTGGTCAGCGTTTCCGAAACAGTCTTTGGTGTTGCCGCCGGCACGTTTCCGAAGTTCAGGCTGGCAGGGGCCGAAGCGATCGATCCCACGCCGACGCTGGGCGTGCTGGCCGAGAGCGGCACTGCGAGGACACCGTTGGTTGCGTCACTGGTGAACGACACCGCCCCCGTGGCAGAGCCACTGGACTGGGAAGTGTATGTCACGTTGAAGGATACGTTCTGGCCCGCGCTCAAAGTCACCGGCAGGTTCAATCCACTCATGGTGAAACCGGAACCCGAAACGCTCGCCTGCGAAATTGTGACGCTGGAGCCGCCCGAGTTGGTCAGCGTTCCGGAAAGAGTTTTTGGAGTTGAAACCGGTACGCTGCCAAAGCTCAAACTGGCTGGCGCTGAAGTTAGTGCTCCAACGCTTACGCTGGGCGTGCTGGCCGAGAGCGGCACTGCGAGGACACCGTTGGTTGCATCGCTGGTGAACGACACCGCCCCGGTGGCAGAGCCACTGGACTGGGAAGTGTATGTCACGTTGAAGGATACGTTCTGGCCCGCGCTCAAAGTCACCGGCAGGTTCAATCCACTCATGGTGAAACCGGAACCCGAAACGCTCGCCTGCGAAATTGTGACGCTGGAGCCGCCCGAGTTGGTCAGCGTTCCCGCAACAGTCTTGGCGGCGGAAGTTTGCACGCTACCGAAGTTCAGGCTGGAGGGTACAGCACTCAGCGAACCCGCCGCCGATACCGTACCGGTCAGTGGGACCATCAGAGTGCCGTTGGAAGCATCACTCATGAATGACAGCGCGCCGTTGCCGGAGCCGTTTGACTGCGGACTAAAGGTCACGCTGAAGGGTACGCTTTGCCCGGCAGCCAAAGTCAGCGGCAGATTCAATCCGCTGAAGTTGAAACCGTTGCCAGAAATATTTGCCTGCGAAATGGTGACGGTGGAACCGCCGGTGTTGGTAAGTGCACCTGACAGAGTCTGATTCTTACCCACCTGGACGCTGCCAAATCCCAGGCTCGAAGGACTTGAAACTATCGCCCCGGGGGAAGTTGCGACTGCGGAAACTGGCACGTTCACAACCGTGTCGGAAGCGTCGGTGGTGACCGCGATACTTCCCGTTGAAGCCCCCGCCGCTTGCGGCGTAAAGGTCACTGAAAAGTTCTTGCGCTGTCCGGCAGCCAAAGTCAATGGGAAGCTGATTCCGCTCAACCGGAAACCCTTGGCGGTGACGGTCGCCTGGCGCACGGTGAGATCAGCGTTGCCAGAATTAATCAGCATCGCTGAACGCGTCTGGGTGGCGCCGATCTTCACACTGCCCAGGGCAATGCTCGATGGCGAGACCGCGAGCTGTCCCGTGCCCGTTTCTACCGCCGGCAACCCAATTCCTGAGACGCTGGCGGTGACACTGGTCGAAAGGCTCCTGAGGGCTACGGTCTGGAGCGTGCCTCCATTAAGCGTGAAGGGCCGTTTGGGTAGGGTCAACGAAACTGAACCGACTACCGAAATCATGCCGGGACTGTTTCCGCCTTTAACCGGGGCAAAAGTTACACCCACGGTGGCGCTTTGCCCAGCCAGTAAGGTCAGGGGAAGGGTCAGACCGGTCAAAGAATATCCTTGGCCGGAGATGGCCGCCTGAGTCAATTTCACCGGCGTTCGCCCGACGTTGGAGATGGTGGCCGACTGCGATGCGGTTTTGCCGACCCCTACATTGCCGAAACTCACTTGATCGGGAGTGAGCTTGATTTGTCCTCTGAGGACGGCCGTCCCTCGCAAACCGAAAGTATCGGAAAAACGGCGCGAATTGATCGCCAGCATGAACCGGCTTTCGCTGTTTCCGCCACTCTGCGGAGTGTACGTGATTTGCAGCGTCGCACTCTTGCCCGGGCCCAGCGTCAGAGGAAAATTCTGACCTGAAACTGTGAAATCGCTGTGGTCAATCTGGGCGTGAGTGATAACCACTGCGGATTTGGTGTTGTTGGTGATGGTATTAGTGCGAACTGCGCTGTGGCCGACGGATACGCTGCCGAAATCAACTATGGCCGAGCTTGCAACTACTCCGGTACTGGTTTGGGCCGAGGGCGAGCGGGCATCGAGTGCTCCGCAGCCCAGCAGGGTGGTCAAAGCGAAGAGAAGAGCTACTAATTTAGTGCGGGTGCCGAAACGCTTCACGGAGGCCTCAAGTGCCGTACGGCCATACGGCGGGGGATTTACCATCGCTGCACCATTCCGAGTGCCAATCCGGGAACAGACTGAAACGTGGAATAGTGCAGCCAAGTGCAGTGTGCTCTGGGGGTTGGCCCGGGCGGTAGATACCAGAGGTGAATGAGAACGCTGGCCGGATGGACATTACCAAAACGGAACAGCAGTTACCTGAGTGACTTCGAGATCACCTGAGAAATGTTTGCAATCGGAAATGAGGTTCAAAACGGCCGCGACAAAAGTCGCTCGCAGCACCGGAAACATTGGCTAGAAATGTGATTGCTGAAAGTTCGGCGGCACCCTGTGAGGACATTCGTAGTCACCGCCAGCCGGTATTTCTTGCTGATGGCGACGCAAAATCTTGTTACGGTGACGCTGTGGCGGGTGACGAAAGTACACTACAGATTCGGCGAATTCTGTGATAGCGGCGGGATTTTCGTGCGGGCGGCCCAGCGAGCAAGGGATTGAATGTATGAAACCAATATTGAAGGAGATGGAATGATCAGATCACGTCGACATTTCCTGCGTACCGTCGGCATCGGTGCAGCAGCAGGAGCGGCGGTGGGTTGGCCCGGGAAAAATCTTGCGGCAGCTTATGCTTTTGAGCCGGCACGCAGCGCGGGCGACGGGTTCATCCATCTGGACAGCAACGAAAACCCTTTCGGTCCCTCGCCAGTCGTCGCCGAAGCCATTCGATCTGCTACCAGCAAAGTCAACCGCTACCCGTTCATGAAGTATGACGAGATTACAGAGAGAATCGCGGCTTTCCATAGGGTGAAGCCGGAGCAAGTTCTCTTCGGATGCGGATCGACCGAAATGCTTCGAGTTGCGGCCTGTGCGTTTCTCGGCCAAGGCCGCCGCCTGGTGCAGGCGGTGCCGACCTTCGAAGCAATCGAGGATTATGCGAAAGCTGTTGGTTCAGAAGTTATAGAGGTACCGCTCACCCGGGCCTACGCCCATGATCTTGAAGCTATGCTGGGTCGCGCCGATGCCAACACCGGACTGGTTTACATCTGCAATCCCAACAACCCGACCGGTTCGCTTACTGCGCGAAAAGCGATTGAGGACTTCATTGCCCGCATGCCCGCGACCACCCGGGTCCTCATTGATGAGGCCTATCATCAATACGTTGTTCCCACCGGGACCTATGCCTCGTTTATCGATTCGCCGCTAAATAACGAAAGAGTGATCGTCACTCGTACTTTTTCCAAGGTCTTTGGACTTGCCGGCCTGCGGTTGGGCTACGCCATTGCCTCTCCGTCGGTGATCGCGGAAATGCGAAAATTTCTCGTCCACGATAGTCTCAACGCGATCATGGCGGAAGTTGCGGGGGTTGCACTCGACGACGTCAAGGGAGTGGCGGGGTTCGTGAAGCGCAATCAGGATGATCGCCAGGAGTTCCTGAACGCAGCCAACCTGCGCAATGTGAAACCCATCGATCCTCACGCCAACTTCGTGATGATCAACACCGAGCATACCGCGCAGGAAGTGATCGAGCATTTCCGTAAACGCGGGATTTTGATCGGACGACGTTTTCCTTCGCTGAACGCCTTTGTTCGGATTTCGTTGGGAACGCCGGATGAGATGCGGACTTTCTGGCAAACATGGGATCTGCTCCCCTGGGCGAAACAGATGACACATCACTAGGGCAATTGCTGTCGCGAAAACTTCTTGGCGCGGGGAAAATGCCGGCAATCACAGTGGCTGCGAAAGAGCCTCCACCCAAATCGTAATTTTTC
This sequence comes from Terriglobia bacterium, assembly GCA_963733545.1. Lineage (GTDB taxonomy): Bacteria > Acidobacteriota > Terriglobia > Terriglobales > Acidobacteriaceae > JAIQFF01. The sequence continues at coordinate 130,845 of CAVTDQ010000002.1, read as the reverse complement.
AAACTCCACCACGCCAAAAGTTTCACAGTCCTTGACATGGACTACCGTCGAAGCGCAGAATCCTACGCAATCACCAGACGTAAAGCCACTTCACCCACCAGCCTAGAGGTCTTTGCCCCATAACTCCCCCGGATCGGTCGCGCGTGCGCGCGAACGATTCAAACAGGAAGGCGAAAACCATGTTGAATGCTGTGCGTAGTCTGTGGCGTGAGGACCAGGGTCAGGACATCGCCGAATACGCGGTGATGTTGGCAGTGATTCTGGTAATCGTGGTGGGTACCATACGGTTGGTCGGGAACAACGCGAACAATGTGTTTTCCTCCGTAGGGAGCTCCATCCAGTAACAAGCATCAGATCGCGCCTGGCGCGGCTTGATCAGGAGTGGACGCGGCGGCAACGTCGCGTCCATTACTTTATTATGCCGGTGATTTTCATCACCGGATTCGCACCGAAATTATCTCGCTCCGAATTGCAGGCGCAGACCAGCCCGGGCCAGAATTGGCGGGCCGATGGTGAGGACCGGTGTTCTTCCCACGTCATAGCGCCGGTCGGTAAGATTCTCCACCGAAACAAATACGTCCACACCACGGTGAAGCGCGTGTGAAGCGCTGGCGTCGAGAACGAAGTACCGCCGCAGCAGCAAAGTGTTCTGGTCGTCGTCGAACTGGTTCCCCCCGAATCGTCCCTGCAGCGCAAGCATAACGAAGGGTTTCGAGTACGCGGCCTGAAAAGAAAACTGGTGGCGAGGAATCTGCGGAACGTCGAGGCCAACCAGGCTGGGATTCAACCCGCTCAGAGCCGGATTGACGGTAAAACTGGTGACGGTGGCGTCCGTGTATTCATACCCGCCGGTCAGGGTTAGAGAATTGGTGAGATGCGCGCTGGCCTCGAACTCGAGTCCCTGAGAGCGCGTGCTGCCCAGATTCTGCCGTTGGCGGGTAATCAGGCTGGGCGTAGTGGTCAGGGTGACATTGGCGACCGGGCGGGTAATCTGGTTCCAGAAATAATTGCCGCGCAGCATGACCCGCCGGTTCCAGCCGGTAACGATCGCGCCTCCTTCGGCCCCGGTCAGGCGTTCCGCGCGGAGATTCGGATTGAACTCGGTAAACACATTGCCCGCGCGAAAACCTCGATAAAGTTCGTTGAGAGTTGGAGCGCGGAAGGCTCGATAACCTGACGCGGTGAGCGATATATTGCCAGTGAGCTTGTGCAGCAAAGCCAGCCGGGGGCTGAGGAAGGTTTCGCTGCGATCGGGCAAGGCCGCCGCGCCGACCGGCTTGGAGGGATTGGGCGGAGCGAATGCGTCAAAGTTTTGCCAGTGATCCACGCGCCCGCTGGCGGTCAGAATCCACGTAGGCGTGAGGCGGACGATATCCTCAAGGTAAGCGCCCCAGCTGACCTCTCGCCCTCCGCCCTCGGAGGTGTTGGTGGGATTGCCGGCGAAAAAGCCGCGCTCGTTGGTTTGACCGTGCGTGTCGGACTGATCAAGCCCCGCCACCAACTGCTGCCGGCTGCCGAGAGTGTGCTGCCACTGAACCGAAAATCCAACTTGCTGGGCGGGAACATCCTGGATGCGAGTCAGACTTTCGCTGTTGCGATCAGCGGCGATTGACGTGAACGACTGGTTCAAGCTTTGCCGGCTGGCGTAGGCGCGCACCTGGAAGGCCCCAACCTCGTGCGCGTCCCAGTTTCCCCCCAGGTCGAGTTCGCGGATGGTGGTGCTGTTGATTTGTAGCGGCGTGCCATTTTCTCGCGATTCACCAAAGAGAGATCCGCGGACAAATATTGCGCCACGATCTCCCAATTTGCGCTGCACGGTCAGATCGCCGCTGGCATCTTTCGAACTCACCGGTGTGTCGATGGTACCCCTTACGTCGGACGCGACGGCGATATAGCCATCGGTGCGAAATAGCTCAGAGGTCAGTCCGATGGCCCAGGGCCCAAAGCTTCGGCTGACTGCCAGGGAGAGATCGGGCGTGTTCTCGTTTCCTCCGGCGGCTTCGAGCGTAATCAAATTGCGGTCGACGGGGGTTCGAAGGATGTTGATGACACCGCCCAGCGCATCGGATCCATAAAGATGAGATGCTCCTCCGCTGGCGACTTCGATGGTGCCGATGCTCACTCGCGGAACCCGGTCCCAGTAAACCCAACCGCCAAAGGGATCGTTGAGAGGGAAGCCGTCGCTGAGTACCAGCGCCCGGCTGGCCCCGCTCGCGCCGAGTCCACGCAAAGAGACGCCCTGCGTGGTGGGATTCGCGGCGCGGCTGGTGGTGCGGCGAAAGAGGCTGAAGCCGGGCACCTGGCGAAGAATATCGTCCGTCCGAAAGGCGGCCGTGGAGGTCAAATCAGGAGTTGAAAGGATGGTGACGCTGGTTGCGTTTTCAAGAACTCTTACACCCGTGCGATTGGCGGTAACCGTAATCTGCTCGGCTGCGCTGGCCGGCAGCAGCATGATTTGCACAGGGCCGCTGGCGGAGCTCCAATCCACGCTTTGAAGCTGGAATCCTGCCGCGGAGATTTTCAGTTGTCCGGAATTCGCCACAACCTGTGCGAATGTGAATTCACCACGATCGTTGGTGACCTGGCTCGGGGACGCAGCCGAAGATGGGCCGATGAAGGTAACTTCGGCGCCCACGATGGCTGCGCCTGTTGCATCGACCACAATCCCATTGATCTGGTTCGGCGACGCATTCTGGGAAAGCAGGATCGCCGGTGCAGCCAGCCAGATCAGCAGCAGAAGTGGGCGCACCCGCGCCCAGCCCTTGAGTGACCAAGTATTATGAGAAAACAGGATGCTCTCCCCCTGGGACCGTGCCCGTCCCCCATCGACGGGTCGCTTAAGCAGAATCTGCTTGGATGATACAACACAGTGGTTCGCTGAAAGCGCTTCGCACCGGCAAACTGATCGCCTTCCTATCTCCTAATCTTCTATTGCTGAAACTTTCTGCGTATAACTGCAAAGCTTTTCAATCCGGCTCGCCGAAGAGCTTGAAAACGGCTTCTAACTTGTGTGGTATCAAGCATGTGCCTAAACCCGCGCTGGCAGCCGGATTGCCCGTATCCGAGTGAGGATGCGGTTTTATAAGGCTCCAACCCGGAAGAACGAGATGCGACTCTGCAATTTGCGGATTTTTATTTTGGCAATCTTGGCACCGCTGTTGAGCGCTCGCGCCGGGATCGCGCCGATCCACATCGGGGGATGGCGCCTTCTGGCTGAGCGCGAACATCAAGTGTGGAGTACGGCGGTGCATGACTCGGAATTTGCCGCCCTGGCGCGGGCCAGCGGCCGTTCGCAGTGCGGCGTAGTGCAGCCTCCGCAGGCGCTGGCTACGCCAGATCCTCTGCTCGACGAAATCGATCTGACTTCGAAGGTCAGCGTCAGCTTTATTGTTGGTACCGACGGCCGGGTACATAGCGCGCTGATTCTGGAGAGCGCGGGAGCCAATGAAGACCGCACCATTCTCGAAGCTATACGAATATGGCGCTATCGCCCGGCGATGTGTAACGGAGTGCCGACTGAAGCCGAAGCTAGAGTCGAGTTTTCCAGCCGGTAACAAAAATTTTCGACTAGAATGAGGCCAGTCCATGAAGTCTTGCGCCGGCATGGGATGAGGATCTGATTCGGTCTCTCGACTGCCGGCAGCGGGAAGTCAGACGTGAACGATTCCAAACTGCTCGCTCAAACCAAAGCTGGCATCATTCAGGCCATGCAGCGGCTTGCGCTGGAGCAAAGCGTAGAAGAATCCGTGAATGTGAATCCTGAATCTGAAAACTTCGGCCGTCAGATCTGCGCCGCCTGCGGCAGTCCTAATCGCAAGGGAAACAGTTTCTGTGCCAGCTGTGGAGTGGTTTTGCCGAAAGCTCCGGAAGGGGAATTGGCAATCCAGAACCCAAAGGCAGCGGAAGTTCCTGGCGACCACCACTACCACCATCATTATCATCATCATTACTTTTCGAATGCAGGCGGCATGGAGCCTGCGGCCGGCGCCGATCTGCGCATGGCCACTCCGGGCGTACCTGCCCGGGACGCGGCCAGGATGCGCACCCCGTTGGGTGGAGGGTCGCTGAGCCGTGCGGAAATCGCGCTGCGCAAAGTTACGCAAAATTGGGCGCAGGCCTGCAATACCAAGCAACTCGACGATTTGGTGGAGCTTTATATTCCCGATGCCATGGTCCTGCGGCCAAACGTTCCGGCAGTCCGAGGCGGAGCCGCCATCCGGGAGTTTTTTTTCGGAGTTCTCGACGCCGGCATGAGTGAGGTGGAACTGGAACCACTGCGGTCGGAACTTTTCGGTGAAGTCGGCTACGAAGCTGGACGCTGCAAGTCTCTGGTGCCATCTGCCCTGGGTAAACGGCGCGAGGACCGGGGCAAGTATCTGGTTGTACTCAACCGGCAGGCCAACGGGGAATGGAAGATCGCTGCGGACAGTTGGTCCAGCGACTTGAGTCTCGGTGTCGCTCCCGAGGCGCCGCTGAAGCCGGGCGTGATTGCACCCAGCCCGATTTCCGGTCCGCCGCGCAAGCCGTAGGCCACTCTCGGAAGACTGCGATTCTTAGATTTCCACTTCCAGCTTCCGCAAGTCCCGCCGCAGCTGCTCCACGTCCCGCATCTCGATGGTCTGCATTCCCAACTGGCGCGCGGTGTCCAGGTTCAATGCGCGGTCGTCGATGAAGCAGGAGTCTTGAGCCAACTTTTGCGTCACTTCCAGCGCCACTTTGTAGATCATTACTTCAGGCTTGCGCAATCCTACGTAGCACGAACTCACGAATACGGAAAAGATGTCACGCAGCCCGAAGGTCTGAATACGGTACTGGTTCAGCTCTTTCGACTCGTTATTGATGGTCGCCATAAAATACCGGCCCGACTTGGCCAGTTGTTCCGCGAGAGCCAGCGCCTCGCGATTGGGCTGGGAGAGTGAAAACACGTAGTCCTTGAAGACTTCGCGAGCGAATGGCCGAGGACGGTAGAAGATTGTGCGGTCAAGGTATTCGTCGAACGTGAGCTTGCCGCGCTCGAGCGAAGAAACCAGCATCTCGTGCCGGTCGTGAAATTCCTCGTTGTCGAGTTTGAATTGTTCGAGCGCGCGCTCCCTCTGGGAGCGGTCCCAGGCATTGGAAAGCAGCACGCCGCCCACATCCCAAAAAATCGCGCTGATTTTAGCCAAGAGTATCGTCCTTAGGAGACTGGTGTCGGCAACGATGATACACGCCTTGCTACGGGAAAGGTTTCGTGTCGGGTCAGAGCGAAAAAGGACTGGTTGAGTTAAGCGCCGCGTGCTTTCGACAAGCTGCGGTTTTTTGCAGAGGGACGGCGGGTGCTGGGTACATAACTGCAGGTCCGGAAATCATAGTGTTGTCCCAGGCAATCCACACACATGTGGACCTGGTGAACTTTGCAGTGAATAACCGGCATGTCTCCATGGCAAATGTCGCAGCCGCCGCGAACTTTGCGGGTCGAGTTCTTCGATTCTACTGACGCCCCGCTGGCGGGCGCGCCAGGCTGGATGGCTCGAAGCTTGAGATAAAAGCCTGCGGACGCAACCAACGATCCCAGGGCAACTGCGGAAGCCCCCAGAATGAGGAGACTGGTATCGGGGTTTGCGCCCAGAGCTGCGGGCAGCACGATGATTCCGATGAGCGCGCCGACCGCACCCACGCCGACTAACCAATTTCCTGTTTGTGATGACATTGCACGCCCTTCAGGCGGGTGGAGTCCCGTTTGTCACAACCACTTGGGTGAACCTGCAATTGCGAACATAGCGGGTTCTTCGGTTTAACTCCAGATGACGAAGGTCACTGCTTCGCAATTCAAATTATTTTTCGCCCAGAATTCGAAGCGTGATGACTGAGGTAACTTGTCGCCCCTTACCGGCGAACTCTAACATGCTGGAGGTATGGCTCTTACGTCTTTGCTCGTGTGTTCAGATTCGAAGGCGGTCCAGGTGCTCAGCTCGATTCTTAAGGAGCTGAATATCGAGGCCGAGCATTGCGGCGATCTGGCAGCGGCAGCCCTCCGGCTGAAAACCCAGCACTTTGATGCGGTCGTCGTCGATTGCCAGGATCAGGTGCCGGCCATTGAATTAATCGGCAATGTAAGAAAAGTTCCGGTCAACCGCAGCACTCTCATCATCGGCCTGGTTGACGGAAGAGAACAAGTGCGTGACATCTTCGGCCAGGGCGCTAATTTTATCGTTTACAAGCCGGTCTCGGTAGAGCGGGCGACCAGCAGTTTGCGCGCGGCCCGGGGACTGATGGCTCGCGAGAAACGCGGCAAGCTAAGGGTTTCACTTCATGCTCCGGCGTCGATCACTTACGCCAACTCCGAAAACGTTGCCGCCACTTTGCTGGATCTGAGCGAAGATGGTTTGGCCATTCAGTCGGAGCGCAGGTTGCCTCCGCGCTGCAAGGTATATTTTCAATTTAATTTGCCGGGAGAAAAATCTTCGGTGCGTCTCTCCGGCGATGTGGTCTGGCAAGACTCTTCAGGACGAGTAGGAATCCGCTTTGTGGATGTGCCGCAGACTTCGCGACGAACCATGAACGAATGGATCAAGAGCAGCCTGTCGCGGCTGGCTAAGGCGGAGCAGAATGCTCCCAAGAAGACTCAGGAAGTCCCGCCGGAAGCGGTAGCTACGAGGCTTGCTGGGCTGGGACTTTCAAGTTCATCGTCGAACCGCCGCGGGCAAGGCCGTCGCGCCTGCCATCTGAGCGCTGACGTATTCCGTCTGGGCGAAGGCGTTCCCAATCGCTGTACTTTGAGCGATGTAAGCACGGGAGGCTGTTACGTTGAAACTCCTTCTCCGTTTGCCTCGCATACATCCCTGGATATCGTGGTGCGCACCCGTGATATGAAGTTGCGGGTTCGGGGCACGGTGCAGGTGGTGCATCCCGGCTTCGGGATGGGTGTGCAGTTCAGTCTGAATACCGCCGATGAGCGGGAACAGGTAAAACAGCTGATCGCTGCGCAAGCGGCGGAAGACAGCCTGGCTTAAATTCTTTCTGCTGCCTTGCGGAAGTAGTCGAGCGAAAGCCGCAAGCCCGTTTCCAAATCAACTTTCGGTTCCCAACCCAAAAGAGTTCTGGCCTTGGTGATGTCCGGGCATCGCAGCTTGGGATCGTCCGGGGGCAGTGCTTCGTAGCGAATCTTGCTCTTCGATCCGGTGATAGCAAGCACCAGCTTCGCGCACTCCAGAATTGTGAATTCCTTGGGATTGCCAATATTCACCGGCAAGTGTTCCGCCGACCTTGAGAGCCGCAAAAATCCGTCAATCTCGTCGCTCACGTAACAAAAACTGCGAGTCTGGCTGCCGTCCCCGTAAACGGTGAGTTCTTCCCCCCGCAGCGCCTGCTTCATGAAGTTGGGAACGACCCGGCCGTCGTTGAGCTGCATGCGCGGGCCGTAGGTATTGAAGATGCGCACGATGCGAGTGTCGACCTTATGATAGCGGTGATAGGCCATGGTGGCCGCTTCGGTAAATCGTTTAGCTTCGTCGTAAACCGAACGCGGCCCAATGGGATTCACGTTACCCCAATACGTTTCCTTCTGCGGATGCTCCAGCGGATCGCCATAGCACTCGGATGTTGAAGAGACGAAATATTTCGCGTTGTACTTGCGGGCGATTTCGAGCGCGTGAAATGTCCCGATTGATCCCACCTGCAAAGTGGCGATTCCGTGGATCGTGTAATCCACCGGACTGGCAGGGCAGGCAAGGTGAAATACGTAATCCACCGGGCCGCAGTCGAAGGGCAGGTTGATGTCGATTTCCTGAAGTTCAAAGCGGGCGTCATTGCGCAGATGATCGAGATTAGTGCGCCGCCCAGTCAGCAGATTGTCTGCTACCACAACAGAGTAGCCTTCGCCGAGCAGGGCATCGCACAAATGCGAACCCAAAAACCCGGCCCCGCCGGTAACCAGGGCACGTTGCTGGGTCATGATTTTTTTAGCTTCTTGGTTGGGGTAGCCACGGAGGTGGCGGCGACCATCGGAGTGCCTGCCTGGCGGCCGACGCTGTAATAAGTAAAGCCGCGCGCCGCCATGGCGTCGGGATCGTACAAGTTGCGCCCGTCGATCACAATTGGATATTTCAGCTGTTTAAAAATGCGATCCAGATCGAGCGTGGCGAATTCTTCCCACTCGGTCAAGATCAGGAGCGCGTCGGCATCGCGAGCCGCTTCGTAGGGATCGGTCACGAACTCAGTGCTGGAATTCAGAACTTCTCTTGCCCGCTCCGTAGCGGCCGGATCGTAGGCGGCCACCTGGCATCCTTCCTGCAAAAGCGACTGCACGAGAAGAATTGCCGGCGACTCGCGGATGTCGTCGGTCCCGCCCTTGAAAGCCAGTCCCAGCACCCCCAGGCGCTTGCCGCGAAGCGTCCACAAGGCGGTGCGCACTTTACGCAAGAAACGCTGGCGCTGATCTTCGTTGATGCGCATGACCTCATCCAGCAGCCGGAACTCATATCCACATTCACGCGCCACCGAGCGGAAGGCCATCAGGTCCTTTGGAAAACAGGAACCGCCGTAGCCGATTCCGGGATTCAAGAAACGCGGACCGATGCGGCTATCGGTACCAATACCCTGACAAACCTGCTGAACATTCGCTCCCACCGACTCGCAGATAGATGCCACCGCATTGATGAATGAAATTTTCATCGCCAGGAATGCATTGGATGCGTGCTTGATGAGTTCCGCGCTCTTGGCGCTGGTAATGATCAGCGGAGGAGGAACCCGGGCGCCATCGGGCGCGGGAATCGCGTCCTTCTTCTTGTAGTAGCTCCCATCAGTCAGGGACGCATAAATCTCGCGCAGGACGGCAGCGCAACGCTCGGTGTCCGCGCCGACCACGATGCGATCGGGGTAAAGAAAGTCGGTGACCGCAGTACCCTCGCGCAGGAATTCCGGATTAGAGGCGACATCAAAAGAATCCGGAGCTGCGGCGTTTCGCAAAATGATTTTGCGCACCCAGTCGCTGGTGTAAACCGGCACGGTACTCTTTTCGACCACCACTTTGTAGCCGTTAATGGCTCCGGAAACGCTGCGTGCCACCGACTCCACGAAAGACAGATCGGCTTCGCCCTGTTCGGTCGGAGGGGTGCCCACGGCGATAAAAATCGCCTGGCTCAGACGGGCTGCCTGTTGGAGGTCGTCGGAAAAAGTGAGTTTGCGATTGCGATGCCTTTCCAGCAACTCGGGAAGGAAATTTTCGTGAATCGGGACTTCGCCGGCTTTGAGGGCGGCCAGCTTGACCTGGTCTATGTCTACCAAAATGACATCGTGTCCCATGTCGGCGAAACAGGCCCCGGCCACCAAGCCAACGTATCCCGAACCCACTATGGCTATATGCATTTGGGAAAACTCCACGAGAAACTGGTGAGGGTGCAGTTTGCACGAAATTCCCCCACTCTCATCATTCCGAAGGCAGGTATACCGGCGAGGAATCTGCTCACTGGCACTTCAACAGCAGATTTCTCGCGAAAAGCCGCGCTTCGGAATGACATACTTTGAGGATCTGCAAACTGTACTATTACCGAAAATCCTATTCACATTCCACTTGGACCAGGATCAGTTACTGTAGCAGTTTTTGCCAAATGGATGAAGTGATGGTGGTTACCGGGTATTGGTCATTCTTAATGACCAATGTACAAGGGTCGAGAATACGATAACCAGCAGTCGTCACATTTCACTGGCCACGCTACTCGGAATGAAACTTTTTTCGCGTGCGAAATCAGTACAATGGAAGAGAACGACGATGGCGCAGGGCGCGAGGTTTGTCGGTTAAAGTTTTTGTTTTGAGTTGATTACCTGAATTCATTTGTGTTGACAATGGGTTTGTTTCAGGCGAAACTCCGCTCAATTGTTCCGCAGAGAGTTCGCGCCACATGTCGCTCACATGGCTGGCACCATGATGAAGAACCATGTTAAAGCCTGACTCAACGCGATTTCCGGTGGTGGGCCCACCCCGCATCAGCAGCGGTCCGGAATGGACTGAGCCGGAACCCCCTGCACTCAGAGGAAGTTAGCGAAATTCTGGAATTTCCCATCCGGGAAGATTTGCCCGCCGATGTTGCTCTCGATCTGCGCTTGCAGGAGATTTTGCAGGAGGCCCGTTTGGCCACCGACGCCAGCGGAGTTGTGATTGCGTTGGCCAGTGATCAGCGGATGGTGTGCCGGGCCACTCTGGGCGATAAAGCTCCCCGAGTCGGAGTTAGTTTGAACACCCGTACCGGACTCTCAGGCGCCTGCGTGCAGACTCGCGAGATGCAACTGTGTGACGATGCCATCGTCGATCCCCGAGTGAATGTGGTTGCCTGCCGCGATCTTGGAATCCGGTCCATTGTCGTTCTGCCTGTAGTGGACGGGGCAAACCTGTGGGGTTTAATCGAAGTCTTTTCTTCGGTTCCTCGCGCCTTTGGTGAATCCGACCTGTTGGCGTTGCAGTCGCTTAGCAACAAAGTTTCGCAAACCGTACAGGAGGCGATCGAAGGCGGAGCGACGGTGCGAGCGCCGGAATCTTTCCTGGAGTCGCCGGTCGAAAGTCAGTCGCCTCTGCCAACGGCCAAGCCCGAAGTCTTGCCCGCGAAGGCAAAAGTTCATAAAGACTACCGGACCGGCGCGCTGACGGCTGCAGTTTTGGCTTTGGCTGTGCTCCTGGGTTGGATGGTAGGCCGGGTGGGTTGGAGCATGGCGGTGAACCGGGTACCGGCACAGATTCCTATGCCTGCGGATGAAGGGCGAACCCCGGCGCCAGTCTCCCGCTCCTCCTCCTGCGCCAGCCGGCGCTCACGAAGACGCAGCGCCCGCGAAACCTGCCGCTCCGAAAGCCGCAGCCCCACAGCCAAAGACTGAGACCACAGAGCCAACCGGCGGCCTGGTGGTCTACGAGCATGGCAAAGTGGTATTTCGCATGGCGCCGTCAAAGGGTTCCCGAGCGAAAGGAGCGCAGCAGACCGCGCCGCCGGAAACTATCAGGAAAGCGGCGACCCGCGAAGAAGACGATAAATCAGAAGCTTCGCAAAGCGGTTATTTACTGGAGCGATTTGAACCCGAATATCCCGAAAGCGCCAAGCAGCAACATATTGAAGGGCAGGTTTTGTTGAGCGCTCTGGTTGGTGCGGACGGGTCGGTTCGCGAGCTCGGCGTAATCAGCGGCAATCCTGAACTGGTTAAGGCGGCAACCGATGCGGTACGAAAGTGGCGCTTTCGGCCGCATCAGGTGGAAGGGAAGCCGGTTGAGTTCGAAACTCAGATCACAGTGAACTTCGCCCTTCCGGAGAATCAATAGTTTCGACTGAGCGCCTTAGTTAACGCAGCAGTCTGCCTCGCGGCGATTTCGTCTTCGCTTGCCAAGCCGAAGGGCGAGACGCCTTAGGGACAGCCGGCAAGAGGCCGGCGCTACTTCTATCCGTAAGCCAGTTCTTTCGCCCTCTGCGCTGCTTTTACTACTGCCTTAATCAGAGTCACGCGCAATTTACCTTCTTCCAGTTCCATAATGCCGTCGATAGTGCAGCCCGCGGGAGTGGTTACGGCATCCTTCAGCAAGGCCGGATGATCTCCGGTTTCAAGAACTACGGTGGCGGCGCCAAGAGTGGTCTGGGCGGCGAGCAGGGTGGCGACATCGCGAGGCAAACCGACTTTCACTCCCGCCTCCGCAAGCGACTCGAGGATGATGTAAATGTAGGCGGGGCCACTGGCGGAGAGCGCGGTGACTGCGTCCATCAGCTTTTCATCCACGACCACGGTTTTCCCTACTACATTGAACAGGGCAGAAGCCATATCGACGTGTTGTGCCTGGGCAAATTTGCCCTTGCTCAGGCCGGTCATGCCGCATCCGATCGCACACGGAGTGTTCGGCATGGCTCGGACCACGGCCACGTCGATACCCAGGGCTTTTTCGATGTGACTGGTCGGCACCGAAGCTGCCACCGAGATGATGAGTTGCTTGTCGGAAATCTCAGGGCGAATCTGTTCCATCACATCCTGCACCACTTGCGGCTTTACGCACACGAAGATGATGTCGGCGCCGCGGACCGCCGCCAGATTGTCGGTAATGACGGAAACTCCCAGCTTTTCAGCCAGAGAGCGCGCCCGGTCTTCGTGTTGAACCGTGGCCACTGTCAACTTGGGAGAGAGCAGACCTTTCTCGAGCAAGGCTTTCAGTAAAATTCCGCCCATCTTGCCGGCGCCCAGCACTGCCACTCGTTTTCCCGAGAGATCGAAACTCATTGCGCTTTATCCTCCCCCATTGACTGGTGGACGCAATTGTACAGTCTCGTGGTCGGGTGCTTGTCCAGAGAGGAAGGTCTTAAGCTCGATGCGGATGACTGGGCTTGCTCAGGCGCCGGCAATTTCTTTGCGGGCCAGTTCCATCAGATGCTTCCCGATAGGCAGGGAAGCTGTGGCTGCAGGGGATGGAACGTTCCACACGTGCAGCATTTTCTCGGCTTGAACGAATTGAAAATCGTCGACCATGGATCCGTCAGGGCGCACAGCTTGAGCGCGAACACCCGATCCGTCGGCCACCAGATCGGAGCTGACAATTTCCGGAACCAGTTGCTGCAGAGCTTTTACAAAAGCGCTCTTGTTCAGGGAGCGATAGTATTCGCCGGCTCCGTCGCGCCAGTATTTTCCCGCCATGTGCCAGAAGCCAGGATAGGTGAGCGTGCTGGCAGTATCTTTCAAATTGAAATCTGTGCGCTTATAACCTTCGCGTTTTAGCGCGAGCACTGCATTGGGGCCGGCATCCACGCCGCCCTGGATGCGACGGGTGAAATGAACTCCGAGAAAAGGAAATTTGGGATCGGGTACGGGATAAATGAGAGTTCGCACCAGATGCGTTCTCTCCGGAACCAGGTCATAGTATTCGCCGCGAAAGGGCACGATCCGGACTTCCGGTTCCTGACCGGCCATGCGGCTGACCCGGTCGCTATGCAGTCCGGCGCAGTTGATGACGTATCCGGCGGGGAATGATCCACGGCTGGTCTCCACAATCATTTCCGTTCCTCGCTTGACCACTGCCCGAACTTCCGTACCGGTGCTTACATTTCCGCCCTGCGCGCTCACGATTTCCGAGTATTTTCTGGCTACGGCTGCGTAGTCCGTGATGCCGGTGCTGGGGACGAACACTCCCAGCACGCCTCGGCAGTGAGGTTCGATCTCGTGCAGTTCCTCATTCTGCAGCATACGCAGGCCAGCCAGGCCATTGGCGTGTCCACGCTCCCATAAAACTTTCAGACGCGGAATTTCTTCCTCCGTAGTGGCAACGATGACTTTTCCGCAGATTTCATGGCGCAGGTTGTGCTCGCGGCAGAATTGCACCATGGCGGCCGCGCCCTCTACGCAGAACTTCGCCTTGAGCGAGCCAGGTTTGTAGTAAATGCCGGAGTGAATTACGCCGCTATTGTGTCCGGTTTGATGTCGTGCCACCGCGTCTTCCTTCTCGACCAGTAGGAGCCGAAGTTGCGGAAGCGCGCGCGTGATGTGCATCGCGGTCGAGAGACCGACAATGCCGCCACCAATAATTACGACATCAAAACTTTGGTCCGCCATAAAAGCGCAGGGAAATCCACGCTTTATTCTTTATACATTGCCCCTGCCTTCCAGTGAAGTTACGGCGGTTATCGTGGCCGCGAACTGTCAGCGAGATGTCATCCTGAGCGAAGCAATACGATTCGCTCGCGAATCGCATTGCGCAGTCGAAGGACCCCTGGATGCTAAACCTCAACCGGCAGCCCTGATTTTTACTCTGGCAACAAGACGAAGATTAATTGCCGGCGTAAATTGTTTCGACCTTGCGCAATCCCGCTTACTGCACGGTCAAAGCTACATCGACATTTCGCGTGATCGATCCGACCGCGGCATTCACTGTAATTGTGTAATTCCCGGCCGTGGTCCCGGGCCCCGCTACGCCGCCCCCGGCGCTGCCGCTGCCGCCGCTGCTACCATTGCCGCACGCCGTCAGAAAAACAAGGACAACACCCAGACCTCCGAGCCGCAGATAGATGCGCTTCCGTTTCGTTCGAGTTTTATGCAATCTGCCCAACGCCACAACTCCGGCCAGCGACAGGCTGAGGTCATACCACAGCAGCGGCGATTTGTTTTCCAGTCTGGCTGATTTCGTCGAGGCGGCGGTGGTGCTGATCTTCAGCACCAGGTTGGTAGTTCCCAAACCGGAGGCCACCTGGGCCGGCGTGAATGCGCATGTGCTTAACGGCGGCATGCCCGCGCCGGAGCATGACAACATCACGTTGGCGGGAAAGACGCTGCCATTTCCCAGGGGAACCGCATCCAGGTTGTAGCTGGCGCTTTGTCCAGCAGAAATTGTTTGCGCGGGAGAATCATTGTTGATGACGAAATTGAAGCCGACGATCAGTTCCGCTGAGGTCGATCTGTGAAGGCTGCCGGCATCGGTTCCGTTGCCGTCAATCGTAAAGTTGAAATGGTTCTCGGTGTCATTGCTGGCTGTGACAGTGAAGGCGGCGCCTGCGTTTGTCGGAGTGAGCCTCGATGGAGACGCCGTACAGGTCAGAGGCACCGCGCCGGCGCAACGCAGGTTCACCGGGCTGCTGTAACCGCCGGAGGCGGTCAAAGTGCCGTTGAACACGCCAGATTCATTGGGATTGACGGTTAACGAGGGATTGCTGATCGCCACAGCAAAGTCCGGTGCTGTTGAACCGGTAGCGGTCACCGTAAGAGACAGGTGCTGAGTTCTGACTGGGCCGCCCGCGACCGCCCCGTTGATCGTAATTTGCGTGGTTCCAGTCGGTGTGGAAGAACTTGTAGTCAGAGTAAGAGTCGAGATGGCAGGGCTGCCGAAAATCGGAACAACCGAATTCGAGGGGGCAAAACTGCAACTCACGCCGGAGGGTAGGAGTCCGCAGGAAAGAGCAACGGTATCCGTGAATGCGCCGGCCGCAGTCACCTGAAAGACTACCGGCGACGAGGTGCTGGCCTGAGTCATGGTGACGCTTGCCGGCGCCGGCACAGTCAGGGCAAAATCCACAACATGCAGGGTCAGGGAGAAATCGCGGGTGATAGTGTTCGGGTCAGTGCCCACGCCATGAACGTTGAAGAAATAGTCTCCCACCGCCCCACTTGCGTTCACCGCGAATGGTGTGCCCGAGGTGGTCGGCGTCACCGGGCCGGAAGGTGTAAACGTGCATGCTGGCGGGGGATTCGGAGTTCGCTTGATGCAGCTCAAATTCACCGCACTGTTGAATCCGTTTTCTGCTGAAAGCGTGAGATTGAACGCAGCGCTTTGTCCGGCAAAGGCAGTCATCTCGTTAACTGGGGAAGCGAACAGATAATCTGGCCCCTGGGTCAACGTAAACTCCCACAGCCCCCGTCCGTAGGTGGAGGCGCGCAGCTTCTTCGTTCCCCCGAAATTGAACATCCGCAAAGCAGTCACCGCGACGTTGGGCAGAAAGCCAGCTCCGGCGCTGGGTCCCACCTCGGTCCATGCCGGGTTTGCCGTGGCGCTGACGAAGACTCCCACATCGGTGGCTGCATACACCTGGTTCGCAGAGGGATCGACCAGCACCGCATTCGCAGGCGCGTCGGGAAGATTTTGTGTGAAGTCGGTCCATGAGGACCCGGCGTTGGTTGTCTTCCATATGTGAGAGACGTGGAAGCCCATGATGGCCATGTAAGCGGTGTTTCCGGTCGTGTCAGACCGGTCAAGCGCGATTGCGGAGACCGGGAAGCCGGACGGATTGGTTGCTCCCGTACGGTCAAACCACGCCCCCGCGCCGCCGCTCACGTTGGTCGCCACCCAAACATGGCCGCCCGCAGAGAGTGGACCAAGACCGTCGGTTCCCGCGTATATCACGTTCGAAAACCCGGCTGTATCTTTCAGGCCGCCCGCCGCCAAAGCTCGCACCTGGTTGATTTCTCCTCCGCTGCAGCTGGCGCTGCCACCGGAATCCAGATTGTTAGTGAGCAGAGAAAATCCGCTTCCGTCGGTTGCGCCGCGCCATACCCGGCAGGTGCCGACTAGGAGTTCTCCAGAATTTTGAGGATCCAGAATATAAGGAGTGAAGAATGGACCGGAATCTCCGCCCAGGGTGGCGCTTGAAACCACCAGGCCACTGCTGAAGTCCTGGGCGTGGCAGTCTGCGCCGGAGGCACAACGCTGAATGCTTACATCGTTATTCGCGGTGAACCATTCGAACGGATTGTCGGGATTTATTTCGGTGTAGCCGCCGTCACCGGCATTTACGTTTACCCAGTTGGTTGCGCTTTGCGAGCGGCTGCTGGCCGGTGAACCGTTGTCTTCCGCGCCGCCGAGCAGGATGTTGGGATCTGTAGGGTGCTGGGAGAACGAGACGAATTGCATCAGCGAAAAAGGGACCGCGCCCGGAGCAAGGTTCTCATTCAAACTGTCGAACTGGTTGCTGCCGCCGCAGGCGCCGGTGATAAGCCCGGTATAGCCATCGAGCGCGCGATAGATTCCGCCGTCATTGGCGAAATACATCACCACTTGCGTATTGCTGTTGATCTGCAAAAAAGACAGACCGTGCTGGTTGGGATGTACGTGAGCAATCGACCCCAGGTTGGGTGGACATCCGAAGGCGTGAGTAAGATTTACGAAAGTGTCAGGCGGGGCGTGGTCGCACGTGGGTGACGCAGTGGTGATTCTGCACTTGTACAAATTGACCGCCCCCGCGTACAGGTCGGTCACCTCGCCGTCGGGGACAGCAGCCAACTCAAGATTGTAAACGCCCTGTTCGGTTCCACATCCGCCCAGGACGTCGCCGCAGTTGGCGATGCCGTCGTCGTGAAGTTGCGTCCAGGAGACGCCGGCGTTCCTGGTTTGCCAGATCTGTTTATCGGTATTGTTGCTGTCCACGTACCAGAAATACATTTCATTGCGGCCGGGCACCACGGCAAATTCTCCGCGATACAACGCGCAAGAAGGCGACACCGGACTCGCAGGACAGGAAACCGGGCTCAGTCCACCGGGTTGGTTGCCAAGGCGGGTCCAGACGCTGCCGTCGGCCGATGAATAGATTCCATGCCATTGGATCGCGGCAAAGAACAGGTGAGCGGCTGCGTTGTATACCACTGCAGTGGCTGAACTCGGATCGATGACGGCGGACGCGTCAGATACGGTGGCAAAGCTCCACGACACACCGCTGTCGTGTGAGAAGTACAGACCGCGATTACTAGTGACTGGAGATTCCAGTCCTTCGGTCACGCCTCGCGTGGCGCCGGCAGCTGCCGCAACCACCTGCGTGGGGTCGAGGGTACTAAAAGCGATTTTGCTGAATCCCAGGCCCGCAAAGGGACGACCAGAAGTGTCCTGCGAAATTAGGGACCAGCTAGCGCCGGCGTTCGCGGAGCGCAAAATACCCAGCCCGTAATACGAGTTGGAGGAACTATTGGCCTCCCCGGTGCCTGCCAGAATGACGCTCCTGCCGGCGTCAGGACTGCTCAGTTGAGGCTGGATGGCGATCGACCCGATAGCGAGGGTGGCCTGGTCGTCAGTTAAAGGCACCCAGGTGACGCTTGCGGGGTTGGGACTGCGTGGCCCGGCATTTGTTGATTTCCAGACTCCACCGTAGGCCCCTCCGACGTAAACCGTGTTGCCGGTACCATCGGCCGGGTCGACCGCTACCGCCGTCGCCCTGCCGGCAACCGGCCCGTAGTCCTGAACCCCAAGCCCGGTTGCGTCGGAGGCCAAAGGCGCCGGCCCCAGCGGCGTCCAGGCAGTGCCAACGACGACCCTTGGAAGCGCAGTCAAGCCAGCGGTGCGAGCCTGTGCGAGATTCAGCGCGCGCAGCTGAATTTTCTGACGGTGGGCGCGGTAGCGCAGTGCCGCCGCCGTTTGTCCGGGAACCATGCGACCGTGCTGAAACCAGCGCTCGCGCCGTCGCGCCTGCTGATCCGGCGAAGGAATGCTAACGCTCTGGGCCGGCATCAATACTGAACAACACATCAAACTCAATAGCAGCCGGAGGCGAACGGAAAATTTCATCAGACACACGAGTACCACGCTGCGTCCGGCGCACGCAGTGACGGGTGGACGTGAATGCGGCTTTCTTTCGGGAAAAAAGTTCGAAGTGGGAATGATTAGGACAACAAGGCAAGCGGAAGTGCAGGGCTCGAAAGTAGACTTGTGTTCAAGCCAATACCTGTCTCCATTCGACCTGGGTTCGGACCTGACTAACGAACTGCCAACAAACCTTCCCACGTTGTGGAGGAAAATACCTTTAGTGTTCGGTAGTCTCCTTTTTGAAGGTGTTAGTTGTCAGTTCTTGGTTCCCGGTTCTCAGTTATGAAGGTTATTCGTATCTCAGGGCTTCGATGGGATCCAGCCTCGCGGCTTTGCGCGCGGGATAGAAGCCGAAGAAAATACCGACTGCCATGGAAAACACCACGGCGGCGAGAATTGCCGTAGGAGAAACCAGTACCGGCCATCCCAGGGTTTGCGTGATCAGGTACGAAGCTCCCATGCCGGAGAGAATTCCAATTACCCCACCAACTACGCTGAGCACCACCGCTTCAATCAGAAACTGCTGTTGAACATCCCCTTCGGTGGCGCCAATGGCCATGCGGATTCCAATCTCGCGAGTGCGCTCGGTGACCGAAACCAGCATGATGTTCATAATGCCAATGCCGCCGACCAGCAGCGAAATGCTGGCAATCGAAGCCAGCAATATTGTGAAGAGCCGGGCATTCTGATCGGCCAGGTCCGCCATGTCGGCTAGATTACGTACGAAGAAATCGTCGTCCTGCGAGGTGCGGATGCGGTGGCGATCGCGCAGCAAGGCCGTGATCTGCTGTTGCGCGGCATAGCTCGCATCTTTCGAGGCTGCGGAAACCATGATCCAGCGCAGCCAGTCCTGCCCGGTGATTTTCTTCTGCAGGGTCGTGATCGGCACCAGAATAATGTCATCCTGGTCCTGGCCCATCGCCGCGGAAGAGCCTTTCGGCGTCAGCAGTCCGACAACCTTGAATGACAGGTTATTAATGCGGACGGTCTGTCCGATGGGATCGGTAGCTCCGAACAGGTTCTTGCGTACCGTTTCCCCAATCACGGCGACGTTGGCGGCAGTGTTGACGTCATCCTGGGTGAACGAGCTGCCTTCCGCCATGGGCCAGCTGCGGATGTCAAAGTATTGCGGTTCAGTGCCGTTGACGTTGGTGGCCCAGTTATCGTTTCCGAATACTACCTGCGCCGAAGCCTGGCTGCCGGGTGCGGCCGCGACCACCGAGGGGCATTCGCGCATGATGGCCAGCATGTCGTCGTAGACCAGAGTCTTGGTCGCTCCCCAACCCATTCTCATTCCGCCACGATTCACCGTGCCCGACTGCACGAACAGCATGTTCGATCCCATGGCAGCGATCTGCTGTTGCGCCTGCTGTTGCGCGCCCTGGCCCACGCTGACCATGGCGATGACGGCGCCGACTCCGATGATGATGCCCAGCATGGTGAGAATCGACCGCAGCTTGTTGCGAGCAAGTGCGCGCATCGCGATACGAATAATGGCCACCAGGTCCATAGATCAATCCTCTAGCGCCGGCATGTTTTTCAAAACCTCAGCTGCAACCGGCCGGTTGCGAACCAGTTCGTCTCGGCGGATGGTGCCATCGCGAAAATTGATGCCGCGCTTGGCGAATTCAGCGATGTCGGGCTCGTGCGTTACCAGCACGATGGTCAATCCGTCCTCGTTCAGTTTTTGAAATACTTCCAGAATCTCAACCGAGGTCCGGCTGTCCAGATTGCCGGTGGGCTCATCCGCCAGCAGGATAGCTGGACGGTTGACCAGTCCGCGCGCAATCGCCACGCGCTGTTGCTGGCCGCCGGATAGCTGCGAAGGGAAGTGTTGCATGCGATCGCCCAGGCCCACCAGTTGCAGCGCCTCGCGCGCCCGCTTTTGGCCTTCTTCCTTGCTGATCTGTGCGTAGAGAGTTGGCAGCTCGACGTTTTCCAGGGCGGTGGTTCGGGAAAGCAGATTGAATCCCTGAAAGACAAAGCCAATTTTCCGGTTGCGAATGGTGGCCAGCTCTTTTTTGCTCAGGTCGGATACGGCGATGTTCTCGAGCAGATAACGGCCGCTGGTGGGCTTGTCCAGGCAGCCCAGAATATTCATGAACGTTGATTTGCCGCTGCCGCTGGCTCCCATGATGGCCACAAACTCGCCGCGCTCGATGCGAACATTGACTCCACGCAAAGCGTGAACCTTGGTCTCGCCGAGATCGTAATATTTGTGAACATCGTCGATCTGGATGAGTCCGCGCGAACCGGTTTCGACGGCAACGCTTGATTCGGATTGTGGGACGGTAGCCATTTGTGATTCCAGATTCATCCGCCCCGCTCTATCGCATACGGGGCGTATTTCCGCTCATTCCCGGCGCCCGTGTGGAACTGGGATTTGCTGCGACACCTCCGGTGATCAATTCGTCTCCTTCGTTCAGCTGACCATTTAAAACTTTCGCGACTTCAGTGACAGTATGGTCGGTGATGCCGGTACGAATTCTGACCGGCTCAAGGCTTTTGTCCGGATGCAGCTTCCAAACCACTGCCACATCTACTCGAGGCGTGTGCTGTGTGGTCGCGGTGTCCCCGCCTCCTCCACCCTGGGTGCCTTCGGCATGAGCGCGCCGCTGTTTGCCGGCCGCGCCCGTATCTCCTGAACCCTGTGAACTTGCCGACTGGTTTCCTGCGCCCTGCCCCGAAATCAATCCATATTGTTTGTACAGCGCTCGAAGCTGTTCAGCGGTCATATCCGGCTTGTAGCGCAGGGCTCCATTAGGCACGCGTATGGCGTTGGGCGCATCAGCCACCGGAATCGTGATGTACGCGGTCATGCCGGGAAAAAGTTTAAGATCCGGATTATCAAAGTCGATGATGGTGCTGTAGGTGACCACGTTCTGCACCGTGGTGGCATTCAATCGCACCTGTGAAACTTTTCCGGTGAACGAATCTTTGGGAAACGCGTCTACTTTGAAGGTGACAACCTGGCCGGTATGGATCATGCCGACATCGGATTCATCGGTGCTGGCGTAAACCTGCATTTTCGTTAGATCCTGCGCGATGGTGAACAGAGTGGGCGCTTGCAGGGATGCGGCGACAGTCTGTCCGACGTCCACGCTGCGGGCGATGACGGTGCCGTCGATGGGCGCGTGAATGGTGGTGTAATCAAGATTGGTTTGCGCCACAGTCACGGCCGCCTGTTTCTGTTGCACCTGCGCAGTTGCCTGGGTGATAGTTGCCTTGGCGGCAGCGACCGCTGCATCGTCCGAGTCGGCCGTGGCCTTCGCCAGATCAAGCTGCTGCTGGCTCATCACACCTTCTTTGGCCAGGCCAGAAGTTCGTTCGTAATCGGTTCTCGCCTGCAGCGCGCTGGCTTGCGCCTTTTCCAGATTGGCCTGTGAAGCAATCACGTTGGCTTTGGCGTTGGCCAAATCGCCTTTAGCCTGCAACAAGGCGCCCTGGAACAACGAAGGATCGATTTGCGCGACGATCTGTCCTTTCTTTACCCGCGAATTGAAATCCGCATTGAGCCGGGAAATCGTTCCGGAAACCTGAGAGCCCACCTGCACCGTAGTTACCGCATTGATCGTTCCCGTGGCCTCCACCACCTGGCGAATTTCGCCCCGGTCGACTTTGCTTGTGAAATACTTCGGCTGCTCGCTGCCTTTGAACCGGAAGGCGGCGAAAATGGCGATTGCCACAACCACCAGTCCTACGATCAGCCAATGGCGTTTAAGCATATTCACGAAGTTATCCTCAATTCAGGAGCCCAAAACCAAGTTGTTCGATTGTTGCACGGCCCCACTGATAAAAACCCCAAACCAGGCTCAGGGTTGCGGCAGGGAACTCCGGCGAACGATTGTGGAACCCAAGCACAACTATGCTGAATGGTACATCTTGGAGAGCAGCCGGGAGAGAGAGATTAAAATTTTACAAGACTTTACGAAGATGAAATTTGTCTGAAGTTGTCGGCGCCTGGATGGGCCAACGAGTTTTACCGGTTAACGCGGAATTTCGATTGAATCGCACGAGAGACCCACAGGAAAGCTGAATGGACTGGCAAGCGTTCTGGCTCACTTTCAGGTTGTCCGCGCTGGTGGCGACAATACTCGTGGCGCTGGGACTTCCCGTGGCTTATTGGATCACCTACAGTCGCTGGCGCTGGAAGTTCCTGGCTGAAGCGGTTTTCGGTTTGCCCATCGTCCTGCCTCCGACGGTTTTAGGTTTTTATGTTCTGGTGGCACTGGGACCCCATAGCCCCCTGGGCCGCGGCTGGCAGGCGCTGACCGGGCACACGCTGGCGTTCACTTTTGAAGGCCTGGTGATCGGCTCAATCCTCTACAGTTTTCCGTTCGCGGTGCAGCCTTTCGCGGCTTCGTTCTCCTCCGTTGATCGTCGCCTTTTAGCTGCCTCACAGACACTGGGTGCTTCCAGGCTCAAAACATTTTTTCGGGTAATCGTTCCCTTATCTCTCTCCGGCCTGGTAACCGGTATCGCTCTCAGCTTCGCCCACACCATGGGAGAATTTGGGGTGGTGCTGATGGTGGGAGGAAACATACCTGGCGTGACCCGAACCGTTTCGATTGATATCTACGACAAGGTTCAGGCGATCAACTATGCCGGCGCGAATGCCACCGCGCTGGTCCTGTTGACAATTTCGTTCGCAACACTGTCTGTTGTCTACGCGGTGAACCGGAGAGTATGGACGTGGAAGCAGAAGTAGACTGTCTACTTACTTTGCGGTAGAGATTTGAACGATGTCCCCCGAATCGATCTGGCCGTGATTTACCTTGACGGTTTTCGATCCGAGAATCCTTTCGAAGTCATTGAAGTATGAAGGCAGGCCCTGGCTGGTGCGTTCGTCGATACCATCCATGACCTGGTAATGGAGATGGGGAAGAAAGGTGTCGCCCGAAAACCCTATTGCTCCGATCTCCTGGCCTTGTTTCACCTGATCGCCCTTCCTGACACGTACGCTCCTCGGCTTCATATGCAGCAAGATGCTGAATTCACCATGGCCGTGGTCGATGACCACGTGATTGCCAAGGCCGACGGGATCTATGCCGTCAGGCAGGGGCGCAGATACCAGTTCACCATTTTTGTAGGAATTGTCCGGAATGTCATTTGCGGCATCAACCACCGTTCCCGACGCCGGAGAGTACACCGGCATGCCGTAAGAGAACCAATTCTCCGGCACGAAGCGATCGCCCCGATAAAGTTCGCCGCTCGCATTCGTGATCATCAGATCATAGCCGTATCGGACAGCATTTGGATGAAACCTGCCGTCGCGAAATACAGTCTGCCTGCGGTGATGCGCATAAAAGTCATGTCCGTCGAAGACGTAAATGCGGCCTTTGAGGGGAAGATGCAAATGAACTCTGTTGTCATAAGGAGTCGGATAAACGTTCGCCTCCGCCTTGGTTAGGAAGTTGAGCAGGTTTGGTTCTTTTTCATCTGTCTTCTCCAGAAAGATTTCGTAGTACAGTCGAAACAGAGGCATCTCTGCTGGGAACGAGTAGAAGGGATTGAACACATCAAGCCTGCCGCCGGCGGGAACGATGCGGTCGGGAACTGTCGAAATGCCGGATGGCCTGCCGTTTTCGTCCAGATATCTTCTGAATGCCAGAGCTCCAGCTGAGTCGTAAACCGATATCTGAATTTTATTTATGCGGAGTGGCGTGGCCCCATTGTTTTGCAGCAGCAAGTCGAAATTAATGAGCTGCTCGGTGTTATGTCTCTCGATATACGCTTCCTTAGGTTCGATTGTGAGCGTTACCGCGCCCGAGGTGGTTTGAGACAACGAACCCAAAGAGGTGACGGTCAGAACAAGAACGAGGTTTGAAATGCGGAAAAATGGTTTCACGGTTACCATTTTGACCGCATGTCTGCAGTCCGTCTAGTCGCGTACAACTGCCTCCAGCCGGACTACAATGAGCGCTTCCGGCCACGGAGACTCACCGTTCATGGAAACAACGCTAATCTCGAACACACCACGAGAATCTATGGCTGTGCAGCCCCATGCTGCCTCGGTGCGAATTCGCAAGCGCCTGGAAAAAGATTTTGAACTAAATATAAGCGTCAGCTTCTCTTCTGGAATCACAATCCTGTTCGGTCCTTCGGGGGCGGGAAAAACAACATTGCTGGACTGCATTGCCGGACTGCTTAAGCCCGATGAGGGCCGCATCGCGACCCACGAGAAGATCCTGTTCGACAGCGGGCTCGGCAACAATGTGCCTGCGCGCGATCGCAAGGTCGGCTACGTGTTTCAGGACCTGGCATTATTTCCTCACATGACGGTCGAGGCAAATGTGGAATACGGTCTTTCAGGACTCGACGCCAGCACCCGTCACCGCCGCAGCGCCACCATGATGGAGTCATTTCGTATCGCGCATTTGCGCTCGCGCCGGCCAGCCCAGATTTCCGGCGGAGAGCGTCAGCGGGTCGCGCTGGCACGTGCCCTGGTGATTGACCCGGTGATCCTCCTGCTGGACGAGCCCCTTGCGGCCCTCGATGCCCCCATCAAGTCGAAGATCGTAGATGACCTGCGCGCATGGAACGAAAAACATCAGATTCCGATCGTATATGTCACGCATAGCCGGGAAGAAGTCTTTGCCCTGGGTGAGCAGGTGATCGTGCTCGAAAATGGCCGCCCCATCGCCCGGGGGACACCGCATGAAGTGATGAGCGCGCCACAGCTGGAAACCGTCGCCCAGCTGGCCGGCTTCGAGAACATTTTCGACGTCGCGGTCACCGCTGCACATCCGGACCGAGGCACCATGGTGTGCCAGTTGTCGGGCAGCACGCTTGAACTGGAAACGCCGCTGGTCAGGACAGAAGTCGGTTCAGCGTTGCGGGTAGGAATTCGCGCCGGCGATATTCTGCTGGCTTCGATGCGGCCGGAAGGTTTGAGCGCCCGCAACGTTATTCCCGGCCGGATCGTTTCGTTGGCCCAGCGTGACGTGATTGTCGTGGCCAAGGTGGATTGCGGGGTTGAGATGGAGGTCCATCTCACACTGGCGGCGCGTGATTCATTGCAGCTTCAGCCGGGAAAAGAAGTGTGGTTAGTGGTGAAAACCCACTCCTGCCACCTGATGAGAATTTCGTAACTCACTTTTTCGTAGCGCCGGCCTCCCGTCGGCTGTCCGGAGGGCGTCTCGCCCTCCGCGGAAGCTTCCAAGCCCAGGCGGCAAATCGGCGGGATGCCTGCGCTACAAAGCAAAAGCCCCGCCGCAAGCGACGGGGCTTTTAGGGAAAGATCGCAGAAGATTACACGCTGAAACTTGATCCGCAGCCGCAGGTGCTCTTCACATTCGGATTCTCGAATTTGAATCCCGCGCCCTCGAGGGTTTCGACGTAGTCCACGACGCAGCCGTTCAGATACATCACGGAGGTCGCATCCACGTAGACCTTTAGTCCGTCCATGTCGAACACTTTGTCCATCATGCCGGCTCCATTTTCAAACTGCATGGAGTAGGAGAAACCGGAGCAGCCGCCCCCAACGACGCCAACCCGCAACCCGGTCGGGACGGGGTTCTGTTGGGCCATGGTCTCCTTGACCTTGGCAATGGCGCTGGCAGTGAGGCTAATGGGTGCCTTTTTGGTCTCAGCGGGCTTCACTTCCGGGATCGTTGTCGTAGCCATGGGTATCTCCTTGAAAGGACTCGTTCTTATTATAGCAAAGCCATTGTGGGAAAGCAGCTGTCAAAGTTGCCTGAAGCAGATTTCCGTATGGCGCCTGGTTAGATTGGATGCGGAATCAGGCTCGTCGGTTCAGGCGCAAAAATAGCCGCCGGCTGTTGCCAACAGGTCTATAATCCCCGGTTGGGGCCCTTGTCCGAAAGCCTGTTGCGGGCCACAAATTAAGATTTCCAACAGTCTTCGGGACCGGCTCGATATATGCACCGAGGTGGTCTATGAATCCGGGAATGCTATGGCTTCTGATCGTGTGGGGCGCCCTCACCGTCATTCTCGTCATCCTTCTGATTTACCGTAGCACGCTGACCATGCAGGAAGACGAGCAACTTTTCCTCGATGACTCGAATTCAGGAATGGCGAAAGACCAGATGGAGTTGATGGCCAAGGTAAACAAGATCACTCCGGTGGTGAAAATTCTCGGGGCGACTTCGGGCGCGTTGATCCTGGTAATCGCAGGATGGGCGGTATACCTCGGATTGAACTCGGTTTAGCCATATGGCTTCGTGTTTGGCTGGTCACTCCCACTCAGCTTACACGTTACTGCGATTCGTGAGAGATATTTGAACGGCGCGCGTGCGGTTTCTTCGGACCGCGTATACGCGTAACGGCGCGTCGAGCCTCGAGCTTAGGTTTTGAGAGATCAATATCACTTCTCCGGGCCGTCGCCGCGACGACCGCCAGGCTGTTGTGTTTCCTGCTTTCGATCGAGGCGGTCTGGCAAGGCGTTTTGTCCTGGGCGAGCGCTCACGCCATCCCCTGCCATAAGCTTCCTCGAAGCTGCCGAAGCGCCGTACAAACCGGTGCCAAACCTAGGTGCTGATTCCTTCTGCCTCGCTAAGCGGTCCACCGACACCTCGCCTGCGACAGCGGTTTCATTGTCGAACTGATCGTCGAATGCCAATTCAAAAGGGACACGCATCCCTTGGGCAAAGGCCTGCGGAATCGGCCTGATTCCGGTGGCCAGGATCAAGCCTTCGACCATATCCCCGCGACGACGAAATTCAAGCGATTCTTCGATCCGCTGATTAAGGACATCTGCTTGCGGAAAGTCCAGCTTGCCGAGCCTGCATAACGTGCGGTCACCATAACTATTCAGTAAGATATTGCGATCCCACTGAGTCGTCACTCGAAAATCCAACAATTTGCATGCGTGGCGGGCGACCAATCTTAGCCAAATCGCATAGTGAACTGCACCGTTCGAGGACTGGGTGACCACGCTTCCCAGGCCGCCAGGCGGTGCGAGATAGACGTCGATCGCGCGAGCCCCCAACAATAAATCCTCTCCAACTTTGATATCCACTCCAGCTTCGCGAAGTTTCCGCGCCGCGTTGAAATATTTGACCTGTTCTGCGTGCGTCAGCCGGACTTTTCTGCTCGGCATTTGATTTCCTTCGAGAGAACATATGACGAAACCTACACAACCTACACAACCTGCACAACCTGCACCGTCACTGCCCGACAATCTCCTCCGGTTGAACGCAGTTCGGGCACTCGGTCACCGGCGATAAGCTCAAATCAAAACTCTTAGCCAGCTGATGAACGATCACGCGATGCTCATGCGAAAAGCGCAAAAACATGCCACCCGCTTTTCGGTGGCGGTAAAGCCCAAAATTTCTCATCATCCAGCCGATTTCGGCTGGGCTGTACTCGAGCAGTTCCCCGCGACACCGCAACAAAGCATTCGTCAACTCCGTAACTTGATTGACGGCAATCTCCTTCGTTTCGTGCAGGGGAGCCCAAATCGCCTCCAAGATGGCTAATCCGACGTCGCACCCGCGTCGGGCGTAAGCGTCCTGGCCCTGGCGTCGCAGGATACAAGCGATTGCTTCAGCGATTTCAGGCTCGCCCTGGACAGATATCGTTAGGTTGTGGGCAAGCTCGCTTTTGGGGGAGTTCGGTTTTCGCGCGTCATAACAGCTCTCACGAATCGTTCGAAAATTGCGTAAACGGTACATCAATAATCGCGGCTGTAGTCGCTTCGCAAGTTCCGCCTCGCAGTGCTCATCCAGTGGGGGACCTAGGTGCCGAACCGGCAGCGTAAGATGAATGGACTCGTCCTCACTTGACGAATCGGCCATTCCTAAAAAAATTGCCTTCGAACCCGAGACGGAATGAACTTTTCCTTGGCCTCCCACGACAAAGACGCCGCGGTGGTTGGAAACGTCCCAGAGAGTCAACATTTTATGGGAGGCGCTCGGTTGATTGAGGAGAAGAGTGGGATGCAATTTCATCACGGACAAGAAGGCATTTCGATCAATGTCAGCCACCATTAAAGAACGGCGGCAAAGGCAACTGAGCAGGCGGAAAAAGGTTAGGGCGCATCCCATTTGCGAACCCGAGATTGTTAGCGTCGGCGGACTCGATATGCAATCTGCCAGCCAAGTGCTGCAAACCCATGCCGACATCAGTGAACTTTCCCGCGCAGCAAGGCCTATGTAACGCTCGAAGAGGATCCGAAGTTCACCAAAAAGATTCTTGGCGATGCCATAATCCTCTGCACCACCTGGAAAGCGCATAGCCCGGCGAAGGGTTTCATCCATAGTCGGAGGCTGATAAATATGATTGCGGTATTCGATCCGCGGGGCAACGATCGTGCGCTTCCCATTCCAAAAGAGCAAATCAAGGCGATGGTCGGGTGCGGACGAAACCACCTCGACTACAGAGCCATCGACGAAAATCTCGCCAGAAGTTTCGAAGATGTCAGGAATAGTCTTTCGAGTCTTGCGTGTGGGATTCGCCATGTCCTCCCCGTGTCAGCGCGGACTGGGTGCGTCAGAATTTGAAAGTCAAGACAGGGTGACTTCCCGCCGCTAATAGCCGCGCTAAATTTGTTGCTGATTCAAAACGAAGACCAGGAAAGTAAATGCGTCCGGCGGGTGAAGAAATATGGCGTACACGGTAAAACTTATTGATTATACGTCGAACGGAAGTTCAGCGCAAGGCTGTTGTCGGCCATTTCAGAGTATTCCCCGGTGGTCGCCCGGAGGGGAAGACACTTAAGTACTCTTCTAAAGATGAACGTTGGCAGCTTTGTCTGCTGTGCTTATCCTTCCTGATCGCCAATCCAGACTCGGAAAAGTTCGACTTAGAGCGATCTGACGCTCACGGCTTAGTGAAAAATTATTGTCCCTTGGTTTTGACCTTCCTTTGGTTAGCCCATCTAGTATCACTTGCCTTTCGAGCAATGTCGCTCCGCTGCTGGGCTGTCCATTTCGCTGCACGAGCCTTCCCTCCCTTGCGCCCTCCGATTCTGCCAAGAGAGACCGCATGAGGATTCTTTTTCTTAGACATAGCTAGACTAGGGTATCGCCTCGCACAAACAAGCGCAATTTCGCTTGATTCCATGAGCGCTCAAGCATAGGTAATGAGTATTCCATGAGCGGTCAAGCATAGACGTAACGAAGGTGAATGTGAGGTGTGGAATGAAAGAATGGTCAAGAACAGCGAACAACATTGCGTCGGCAAAAGCTAGGTGGGGCAGGCTCTCTAAAAGTGCCCTTGCGCAAACTGGGCGATTTTACTGATAGGTATCGACTGTCTGTCGACTTCGGTGATTTGCTATACCTAAACTCAGGCTGGTATGTGACACATCCGGGGCTCTTGCGAATCGCTCGTCAGAGACGCTGTTTCGGCATTCACGTCCAGCCCGCTCTTGAGTTTTGTGATCCAGTTGCTTCCCACTGGGCCTTCAAGGCGACGGTCTTCAGATCGCATACTTGCAAAGGTTTTGTCGGCGATGGCGATGCCGGTCCGTCCAATGTGTCTCCCTTAGTCCATGGTGCCGAAATGCTCGTGGCGGAGACTCGTGCAGTAAAGCGGGCGCTGCGCAAAGCCTATGGCATCGGCATGCTCGGTCGACGAGATCGGTTACCGCCATGATCCTCGCGGATCTGAGGTAGAGTCATGACATATAGCTATACCCAGATCAGCCAGTATCTGTCCTGTCCGCGCCGTTACAAGCATCGCTACCTTGACGGCTGGAAGGAGAAGGATACCCGAGCAGCGATGGTCTTTGGCCGGGCATTCGAGCAGGCGGTGGCAGCCTACTTCGAGCGACAGGACGCCGCCGCGGTGCTTTACCGGAAGCGGGCAGCTCACAGAGAGAGTGGTCTCAATTATTCGGAGCGGGATAAGTGGGACCGCATGCTGCACTCGGGGGTGCAGCTGCTTGATCGCTTTGCCAAGGACGATCGGATCGTATTCCTCAGTCTCGACATAACTTCCAGATCAAGTTCACCAAACACTGGCCGGCCAGAACGATTTCGTGGCTCCGGCGGCGCGATGACGATCCAGATGTTCGTTCCTTCAGGCGCCTATCAAAGCGGTGGAAATGCAAACCCGCAGCGCTTGTCCCCTAAGAGCGCCGAGATGCCGCCCAGCAGTATTTGCAGCAATGCCGCGAGCATAAGGCTGACTTGCGATGGCAAAGTGCATGAAGGGTCGCTTGTGGTTGAGGGTGCCTCGCACCCTGTGGAACTGGTACGCGGCTTCGAGTGGGGCATCCGTTGCGCGGGATGGTTTCTACATGAACCGAAGCACGTCGGTACTAATTAACCAGCGCTGCTGATTGAGGCTGTTAAATCGTCGCAGACGAATATCGGGCAATTAAAAATCAAGATTTGGGATAATTTCTCGCGGGGACGAAGAACAAGTAACGGCCGTCCTTAGAGGTCTTCGCAGGATACGGAAACGGCCGTTGCAGCCTGTTTGAGAACGAGGCTAGACGATTTTAGCAAATTTAGTCGAACCCGGGCCTTGTTTGCGCGTCTGACGACCAGCCTGGGAAAATTTGATAGGAAAATACTTTTAGGATAAGAAGCTGCGATCTGGATAAAGATGCCGGGACACTATATTGGAGGTCCGCCACCAGAACCGCGACGCTTGGGCTAATGTAGCCAATGGGCATAAGGGAACTCGCGTTGGCTCAATGCGACGGGCACGCCAGCCCGCAGCTGCCCGTGACTTGAGTGCCTAAAACCTTAACCACTCGCTTTGTGTTTTTGCTTGGCCAGCAATCGCTGTATGAATTGTGTTCCATCCTTCTTGTAGTCCTCAACCGCACCCTTCAAAAACAGTTCACAGACTTGTGAAATACTCCTCTGCTCCGCATCTGCAATTTCTTCTATTTGTTGCTTCAGATCGGGATTGATTCGAAACGCCAGAAAGTCTTTCTTAGTCACCGAGCAAATATAGTCGCGAGTTTAATGGAGAGACAACCAAAAACAATTGATTGTATTGTTATCATATGCTATCATGTGTGATCATTCGAAGGAGGCCCGATGCGCTCAGAGGCTCGCGATTTAGCTTTAAACGAATGGAAAGCAACTTTCCGCGCAAACTTAAGTTTCGCCAAAAAGCACTGCACCCCTCTGACCTTCGAACTCCGCAGCTCACTCAAAACGATAAGTCGAGACTTTCGCCTGACACTGTTGGCCGGAGAACTTCGGCTGGTAGATCGAAACTGGTACGTAACGCACGCTGGTTTAATGCGCATATCTATCCGGAATCGATGTTACGGCATCGATGTTCGTCCCGTTGTCTCGTTCTGTGACTCCGCAGCCTCGCGCTGGGCATTCAAAGCGACGGTGTACAAATCTCCGAAGTGCCGGGGTTTCGTCGGGTATGGCGATGCCGACCCATCCAATGTGTCTCCCTTGGTTCATGGTGCCGAAATGCGCGTGGCCGAGACTCGTGCGGTAAACCGGGCCCTCCGCAAAGCCTACGGCATCGGCATCTGCTCGGTCGAGGAGATCGGGTCGTTCGGTGGTTCAGCTCCCTCTTTTCAGGAGTCGAAGACTCCACCCCAGGCGGTGCCCAAAGTCCGCGACCGCCTCTGTCAGCTGATCCGCCAGCACCAACTCGACGCCAACCTGGTCAAGTCCTACGCCGTCGATTTCTGCGGCACCAAAACCCTTCGCGAGGCCACCCGCGAGCAGGTGGAAGCCTTTGTCGTCCATCTGGCCGACTGGGCCGAGAAAGACCGCAATGCCCTGCTGTGCCAGCTGAACAGCTACCCCGTGACCAAAGAAGGTGCAGCTTGAGGCGTTATTTCGAGTCTCTCCGCCCCGCTGACGTGTCGGCAGTTCACTCGGTTCCTGATGGGATCTTCCTGGTGCGAGTGGATCGGGCGCAATATCGCTGGCATAAGCAGAAACCCTATTACGAGATCCGGTTTGCCGTTCTCAAGCCCAAGCATCTGACTGGCTGCTTCATAACAGGGCGCCTCTACTGCACACCAAAGGCCATGTGGAAGTTGAGTTGGTTTCTGCGCGACTTTGGCTACGACACCGAACTGCTGGACAAAAACGAAATCGATGAAAAGGCGCTGGTCGATCTGTGGGGAGTGGTCAAGGTCAGCGAAGTCACCGTGCATGGTATCTCAGTCCTCAACTTCGATGGCTTTGCGCCGGCGGTCCGGTGGGAGGAGCTATCGGTCTTTACCGACAGTGATGCTCATGGGTCGGAGGTCTCCTCATGACCTACAGCTATACCCAGATCAGCCAGTACTTGTCGTGCCCTCGCCGCTACAAACATCGCTACCTCGATGGCTGGAAGGAGAAGGACACACGAGCAGCGATGCTGTTCGGCCGGGCGTTCGAACAGGCTGTGGCTGCCTACTTCCAGCGGCAGGATGCCGCCGCAGTGCTCTATCGGGAGTGGTCTCCCATCCGGGACAGCGGTCTCCATTATTCCGAGCGCGATAGTTGGGACCGAATGCTCCAATCGGGCGTCCAGTTGCTCGAGCGCTTCGCCCAGGACGATCGCATCCGCATCCGTGAGCCTCTCCGTAATTTGCAGGTCAAATTCACTAAGCCTCTGACCGGCCAGAACGACTTCGTTGCTTACGTGGATGCCATCGGTGAGCTCGATGGTACGCGTTGCCTACTTGAGTGGAAGACGACTGCCAGCCGCTATCCCGAAGAGCCATCCGGGTTGCTGGCCCTTGACCCTCAGCTGGTTTGCTATTCCTGGATCACCGGTATTCCGAACGTCGCGCAGATTGTGTTTGTCCGCAAGCGGCTGGTTGAGATTCAATATTTCCGAACAATCATCCGCGACGAGCAGCGCGAAGAGTTCGGCCACCTCGTCCAGGACTCGATCCGCAGGATTGAAGCTGCCGAGTTCCTGCCTCACAGTGGCATCCGTTTCCCCCAGAACCCCTGCACCAGCTGTCCCTACATCGGACTCTGTCTGGGACGGCCGGATCTGACCGACGCGACGTTGATTCGACATCCAGGAGCAGACGACCTTGGTTGGCTTGACGAGCTTACGTACTAGTCATGATGGAGCGACCGGCTCCGATTCGCAGGACGTGGGTTACGCTGTGAATCGGAAGACCACAACGCAGAGCCACATGCGAAAGGAGCCGGTGCAATGAGCAAGATAAGGTTTGTTGGTTTGGATGTCCATGCAGAGACCATCGCGGTTGCGGTGGCAGACCTGGGAGAAGAAGTGCGCTCGCTGGGGATGATTCCCAATCGTGAGGATTCGATTCGGAGGCTGGTCAAGAAGTTAGGGCCGGCAGAATACCTGCGGGTCTGCTATGAGGCGGGTCCCACAGGATACGTGGTGTACTGGCAGCTGACTGCGTTGAGTGTGAAGTGCGAAGTCATAGCCCCGACGCTGGTACCGGTAAAGGCTGGGGATCGAGTGAAGACGGATCGACGCGACGCTGAGAAGCTGGCGCGGAGCTATCGATCGGGATTTAACACCGGTGTGGGTACCGGATGCGGCGCACGAGGCGCTTCGGGATCTAGTTTGGGCACGAGAGGCGGCAAAGAAGGATCAACTGCGGGCGCGGCACCGGTTGAGCAAGTTCCTGCTGCGGCACGGCAAGAGGCGGCCTGCGGGCATGAAGGCTTGGACGCAGAGACATATGAGGTGGGTGAAGTCGGAAGTCCGTTTCGAGCAACTGGGCAGGAGGTGCCCGCGTAGAGCGCCTGGAACGAGCGATCGACGAGGCCGTGAAGTCAGCGCCGCCTAGTGGCGAGCGGAGCCGGCGCGGCGGTATTACGAAAACGGGCAACGCCCATCTTCGCCGGGTGGTCATTGAGGCGGCGTGGGCCTATCGGCACCACCCCGTCTCGGTGCGATGTTGCACAAGCGCCAGGAGAAGCTGAGCGGAGAGGTGAAAGAGATCGCGTGGAAGGCCCAGCGTCGACTGTACTCGCGTTACCGCAAGCTTAGCGCGCGCGGGAAGAACAAACAGCAAGTGATCACAGCGATCGGGCGTGAGCTCTTAGGGTTCATCTGGGCCATCGGGATGAAAGTGGAAGTGGAAGCAGAGATATGCGAGCCAACGAATTTTGTGGTTTAAGGAGATCGGAAGCGCGGTACAGGGAAGCAGAGCAGATGGCGGTCGAGGGGCACACGGAAAGGAGAACCCTCATGGAATCCTAAGCGGCAGGCTTCGAGCTGCATCCGCGCTACTAGTCCGAGGCAGCTCCCGACGGATCACGATTATGCGGTTCTGACCCGCGAATATCAGAGTGATCAACCGTCGCGACAGCCGCCTCGACTGCCATCTGCGCTGCTTTTTAAACGGAAGCGAAGAAACACGAAATAGGAAAATTAGTTGCTCGGTCTACTCCATATCAGGATCCCGCCCATGCTGCCCAAGCTCAATCCGAAGCGGGCGCTTTTCGTCCTGGCCAAGATTGACGAAATCCTGGCTTGGGAACGACGGTCTGAATCGGAACGGGACACCCGTTTCGTAGAACTGGGCCGATACCTGTGCGAAGTCCGGGCGGGACAGTATTGGAGGCTGGAAAAACTACAATCCTTTGATGAGTTTCTGGCGAGGCGATTTCCGGAATCCAGGCGGAAGGCGTACTACCTCATGTCAATCCATGAGCACTTGCCACCGCAGGCAAGAAAGGAATTGAAGGAGGTGGGATGGACGAAGGGGCTGGAGCTCGCGAAAGTTGCCAGGAGGGATGGCCAGCGTTTCGATTGTGCAACCTGGCTGCACAAGGCGCGGTCTCTGCCAAAAGAGGAGTTCAAGCGGGAAGTCGAAAGGGAACTAACCGGGCGGGAAACGGAACCATGGGAAATTATCTACTTCAAGCTGTACAAGACCCAGATTCCGGTGGTCGAGCAGGCGATTGAGACCGCGGCTTTAATGCTGGGAACAGACAAATCGCGAGGCTACTGTCTCGAAATGATCTGCGCGGATTTTCTGGCAGGAGCAAACCTCAATGGCGATGATCCAACCGTACTTCTGCAGTCGCTGTCACGGTTCTTCAAATTCCTTCCAGGCGAACAGCGACAAGCTTTTCTGCACGAAGTGAAGGACAAGGTATCGTGAACCGCATTCTGACGAAGCAGCCTCGACTTCGACTTGATCCCGAATCATATGAACAACTTCGAAAGCAAGTACTACGGCGCGACAGTTGGAGATGCCAATCTTGCGGAACAAGATCAAATCTGGCAATTCATCATAGGAAGTTTCGCAGCCAAGGCGGCCATGATTCCGAAGAGAACCTGATAACGCTTTGCAACGTATGCCATTCCGAGGCGCATCGCTATTGGAACTGAATTTATTGATAAATTGTTTTGGGTTACAACAGCTATCACGCCAACCCCAAGAACTTGGAAGCTGGGTGCCGGAGTGCATGAACCCGACCATCCCCCGTCAATGCGTAAATTTTCCTGTCGCGTACATCCACAAGTGCCACACCGTTACGCGGGCCGTCGCTAGTCTTCAGTTGACAAAGCACGGTTCCTTTCTCAGCGTGAAGCACATCAATCCCAGATACGGTTGATAGGTACAGAAGTCGAGTGGAGGGAGCATATCGAAAAGAGGGGCAGAACTCTCCTAACGTAATGGTCCGTTGGACACCCAACTTCGTGCACAGTCTCAACTTGGCGGGCTGACCTTGGGCAGATACGGGCCAAAATGTGAGAACTATACTTTGAAAGGTGCTATCAGCTTCATAAACCTTTTCGTTTTTCCACGATAACCGACGTTGAATTCTCCCCGTCGAACTGAGTACATACAATGAATTAGACACTGCGAGAACAGAGTCCTGGTGGACAAGTGGCCCAAAAGTTGAAGGGCCATCCAATTTCTGTTTCCATGCCAATTTCCCTGATAGAGCGTCGTATGCCACGACGGTCTTTGCGTTGGTTGTGACTATCACCAAATTGTCCATCAGGAGTGGCGTGGAATTAACATCACTGTTGCGCGCCCTGTTCGTGTGACGTTTCCAAACTATCCTGCCGCTCACGGCGTCAAGACAATGAAGATAACCCCTTCTGTCTCCAATGTAGACGTGGTCGTTTCGGGCGGATGGAGATGAATAAATCGACTCTCCGTCAGTACCGTAGGGGCAGAACGACCAGAGGGTCTCCCCGGAATCTGGTTGTAGCACGAAGAGCGTGGTGGAAGTATTCGCAAAAAGCCTTCCGTCTTGAAGGTAAACAGATGTATTCGCATATCGGCCCAGTGCACGTCGCCAAATCAGTTTCCCACGGTCACGTTCCAACGCGCAGATCGTGCCCGGAGCAAATAGTGACACGTAAACGCGGTCTTCGGTTGCGAGAGGGTTGGGACGATGATTTGAAGGTGGAAGTACTGCGAAATCAATGTCCGGCAGTTTTGTGCTCCAGACCGTCAGATCCTGAAAGCTGAATATTTGTGACTCAGTCTTTTTCGAGGAGGTCATCAGCCGGGTACTAACGGTAAGTCTTAAGCTGTTAAGACTATAGTCTTAACACTCTAAGACTTCAAGGCCGCATTGCTTTCCAATACCCTACATTGTGCTCGCTGAGTATTTAGTCGGTGTCGCGGCGCTGGATTAACCTAAATTGACCGGAACTGCTAGACGTGGTGGACGGTTGATCTGCGTGAGTTTTGCCTGTGAGACCGGTTCTAGTGTTGTGCAGGGGGAATTTGGGTCGCCATCTGCTCTCTCCCCGTTTCTCTAATGAGATTCTTGTCCAATCAACTACATGTTATGAGGGCCGAGGCTCAAAGTTTGTGCCTTTTCTTGCCAGATAATCGCCGGATTAAAACCTCTAGAATACTTGACAATCGCGAAGATCCTGATAATGTCGCTTTTATCCCGAACCTGTTCACTGCCATGGCTGGATAACTTCAAGCCGGACGAGCTTGCACCGCTCCGCGTCCGGAGAACAGCCGAAAATACATATTCTCTCGTCTCGCAGGCTCGCTGCGATCTCTCGGAGTGTTTAATGTTGAGAGAAAGTCAGCGGATTTCGATGGAATAGCGCCATCTGAGGAAGACAATGCGTGATATTCTCGCGGCTGGCCGCCTAGGCTGAAATTGCGTTCAACTCGACGTACCAAAGCAGGGTGTTGGACAATATTGCGAAGCCCTCGGAAATGGGTGGAACTGCTTTTTATGCATAAACCCGCGCTTTGTCGTCGGATGAACGCGACGATTGCCAATATGCCTAAGCCCGTTAAACGGCGCCAAGCAAAAGCCGGCTAAATCATACGACTGCAATCCATTTACCGCGCAATCTCCATCGCTCCCTCACATTTGACAGCAATTCGAAATGCCTGTTCCGTTGTTTGAGGTTCCACTCGCAAAACCTCCCCCAGGCCTTCTAGCA
The DNA here is from genome assembly GCA_963733545.1 of Terriglobia bacterium. GTDB lineage: Bacteria > Acidobacteriota > Terriglobia > Terriglobales > Acidobacteriaceae > JAIQFF01. The sequence goes on along the minus strand of CAVTDQ010000002.1, from coordinate 93,596 downwards.
TAAGGGAATTGGGGAACTGCAATTTAACTTTCAATTTTGAACCTGGAGCAATTGTTGCCTCACACCCTAACAGAAGACCATGGGCGCTGACGTTTTCAGTGACTGCCTCGATTTCAATCCCATCGCCACTCTGGAGTTTCAAAAAAGCTGGTTGCTGAAAATGATATCGGTGGTCGCTTCGGTGTTCATTGCCCATCATGGTTTTACCCCGCATCTAGCGAAGGTCGGGGAATCAATTTAGGGACGATTTCTGCTGACAGGTATCGGTCATCCTCCCAATTGCGCACCTTATCAGCATGAGCTGCGAATAAATGCGCGCTAGCGTACTAATCCAGAGGTGGAGATGGCGTACGCAGTTAATAGAACACCGACTACTGTTAAAAGTTCTGGCCGATTCGGCTGAATTAACCATTGAAGGCGGGTGAAACTCGTGGTATCGGCGACTTACCAGGCTGTCAGGGTGACGTTGTCAGCATATTCCGTCATGCTAGCTCCGGTATTCGCGATGTCCATCTGAAAGTGTATGCCCATGTCCTCGCCCCAGTTTGCTGGCAACGGACCAGACGCAACGGCGATATTCCAGTTATATTTCCGGTTGCTAATCACCTTGCTACGGTTGTTATACTTCGCGATGGTGACGGACTCGTAGTGCTGGTAATGATCTTTGGAGCTGGTGTGAAAGTTGAGCGTAACGTGGTACCAAGTGTTGGGCTGGAACCGGGTGCATGCGACGCCAGTATGTAACCATTTGTAATGATTTGCATCCCAGACATCCCAAACGTTAGCAGCATAATTGCATTGCGTCCCGAACATAAACTCTGTCCCAGTGGGGAATTGGGTGATTTGCTTATTGAACTGAAAGACATCGAACTCTAGTGCCTGCGCATACTGGGTGTCACTAGCCACGTTGAGCCAGAAATCCATTTTAAAATGGGTTACGGCATCATTCGTTCCGACCTTGTACCACCACAACCCGTCGGTGTAGGCGCTGCCGCTGATGTAAAACTCACGACTCGCGCCATCAATCGAGGGAGTGGTGGTGAACGGTGAACTGAAAATGGTAGCGGCGCCGTTCGGATCGCCTCCGGCACAAGTCACGCATGAACCCCAGCCAACTGCACCATTGCTGCCGTCGTCCGCGGACACCGACTCGTCAATTTTGGAGTAGGTAAAAGTTTGGGCCGAAGAAGCAACCGAACTTAACAAAACGATGGACAAAAACAGGCTTCGAACATTCATGGGTGACGGAACTCCTGCCTATAGAGAATTGACGGGATTAGGTAGGAGCACGATAGTATAAGCCCCCCGTGCGATCAAGCGCATAACAAGGTCTAGGGACTGTTTAACAAAATGACTTGACTCATCAGGCCTTCTTCGCCTGAAAAGACCCTGACAGAAGCATCTAGCGGCACCGCCGATATAGGGACAAAAAAAGTTGTCGTTTTTGCAGATGACATCCACGGCTTCGCCGCGACGGCTTAAAATTCGCCCGCTCATCGATCATCTTTCCCGACTTGTCGATGAGGAACTTGCCCGCGGCGTAGTTTTTTGAGATCATCCGCTTGCTTTGTGATCGGCCGCCTGATAGTAAAACGTAACTTGCCCATTTCGAGGAGTGATGAAAGCGGATGCAATAGTTTTTGCTGCGATGGTTTTCCGATTTGGCCGGTCCGTGCGCCACTGGAATTTCAGCGTGAACATGGAGAATTATTTACTGGGTTGACCTGCTGCAGGTCTCTGTCATTCCTGAAAGACGCGGTGGCGAAGTTCGAGCGGGCCAAGGTTCGCATCGAGTCGCCATACGTGCTCTCCTGGTCGAAAGCGATAGCTTTCGCTTTAGGAAGTGGGCGAAAAGAGAATTCTTTAATGAATAGCTTGGATCTTTTTTTCCTGTCTTCTATTAATGATTTCGCTCGTCGATCCATACGATTCGACGAGTTCGTCTCTTGGCTCAGCAATTCCAATCTCCTCAAGGGAGGAGTTGTCATTGGGATTGTGTGGTGGCTATGGTTCCGGCGGGCAGATATTCGAAGCACGCGTGAAGCCCTGCTGGCAGCAATTATTGCAAGCTTTCCAGCCCTGGCCTTCGCCCGCATTTTGTCATGGTTCGTTAATCGCCCCAGGCCCTTAGTCGAGATGCCCGATATCTTTCGAGTTCCATATGGCGAAAAGCCAATTTGGGAAGGCCCAAGTTCGTTCCCGAGCGACCACGCGGTGCTTTTTTTTGCCCTGGCGGCAGGAATCTTCTTTGCCTCCAGACGAGCCGGTTGGTTCGTCTTCGCATACGTTTCAGTCGTCATTTGCTTGCCTCGTCTTTTTCTGGCAGTGCACTATCCGACAGATATTCTCGCAGGTGCCGCTATCGGGATCGTCATGGCGTGGCTGGCAAATCTCGCATTTATTCGAAAACCGCTAACAAGGTGGCTATTACGGTGGCAGGAGACAAATCCAGGACAGTTTTATTGTTTTTCGTTCATCCTAACGTATCAAATGGCAGAGCTCTTTGATCCGATAATCGGGATGCTGAAAGCCGCGAAGTTAATAGTCCAAGGCCCGGGGTGAAGCGCGTGACCAAAGCGATCCGGAAGGACGTGTTTGTCCGATTTGTGCCGGGTTCCATATGAAGCGCCTTGCTAGCAGCTTCCTTACTCAAGCGAAGTGAACAGCGCATTGTCCGAAACTTTGCTCCCACGGTCAGTTTTGACGGCAACCTCTCTTCCGTAAAGTGCGCCTTATGTCCGTCGGAAGAGCGCCCACCGACGTGTGGGGCTTTTTTGTGTTGCGCTCCTTTCGTCCTACCTTCAAATGATGCTATCTGCATATCGCAACCGAAGAATGACCAAAGCATTCACAACTTTTCAGTTCCTCAATGCGCAAGTCCTTGCCCTCCGACTTTCCAGATCCACCGCGAAAAGCTAGGCGACCCACGGTGAAAGAGTCGCGCAAGTGGGATCGCGGAGATCCCCACAACAGATGGCGGGGGGCCCAAGCCAAGCTTGGCCAACTATCCGAATTGCGAGCTGTGGGCGTGGCAAACTTTAAGAAGGAGTAAGGCATCACAGCGCTCACAATTTTTCTTTTCTAGGAGATGGTCATGACAAGGAACGCCCACAAACCTATCGCTCTTGAACCCAAATATTTGCGGTACTCGCCGGACGAACTTGAGGCGAACATCAGCCTGTCTCGGGAAATGACCCGTCGTTCATTCCTAGGAGGCGTGGCAGCAGTGGGTGGGGCGGCGGCTTTGGGCCATAGAGTTCTACTTCAAGCTGAGGAATACCCGACCTCTACCTTGCCCAACCCCAACGACTCCGGTATTCAGCACATTGTGGTGGTGATGATGGAAAATCGGTCCTTTGACCACATTCTTGGTTGGCTGCCAAATGCTGATGGACGACAGGCTGGGATAATTTACACGGACTCTTCCGATCAACGTCATTCAACCTACCATCTGCAGGATTACCAAGGTTGCGGACATCCTGATCCCGACCATTCCTACACTGGTGGACGTGTTGAATATAACGGCGGAAGGTGCAACGGATGGCTCCGGGCCGGCTCCAACGATCCCTACTCCATCGGATATTACACCAAACGCGACCTTCCCTTCCTTGGGCAGGTGGCTCCTAGATGGACTACTTTCAGCCGCTATTTTGCGGCCATGATGGCAGAAACGTATCCTAACCGAATCTACCAACATGCGGCGCAAACCGATCGCCTGACGAACACCACCGCGATCTCCACCCTGCCAACGATTTGGGACTTGCTGGCCGCGCAAGGCGTATCCGCGACCTACTACTACAGCGACGTGCCCTTTCTTGCCCTGTGGGGTCCGAAATATGTCGCTATCGGCCGGCCGATAGCGCAATTCTATGCAGATGCAGTGGCTGGAACACTGCCCGCGGTGTCCTTTGTGGACCCCGGTTTCTTGGGTGAAGCGCAGGGGACTTCGAATGACGATCACCCCCATGGCGACATTCGGGACGGCGAAGCTTTCCTAAGTCGCGCATACGCGTCTGTTACCTTAGGCGCGGCTTGGCCTAGCACTGTTATGGTTATCAACTTTGATGAATGGGGCGGTTTCTTTGACCACGTAGCTCCTAAAACGGCGCCAATTCCTCCCGCTGCCGCGGCGGCGGGGGACACCGATGGTCGTCGCGGGTTTCGCGTACCCTGTCTATTGATTTCTCCGTGGTCGCGACGTGGATTCGTGAGTGGCGCTCTGTACGACCACTGTTCGGTGCTGAATATGATTGAGTGGCGGTGGGGGCTCCCGAGTCTAACGGTACGAGACGCCTTGTCATCCAATCTTGCACAAGCACTGAACTTCAGAGAAACGGACCTCCGCGCACCACAGTTCGCTGTTCCGCAAGGACCCTTCGGGACTGTGTGTCCAGGATCGTCGGTGACTCCCTCGTTTGCAGACCGTGAGTGGTCAGACTTGATACCAAACGCCGTTAGCAGCGGCTGGACGGTTTATTAGGTATGACGGGCAAGGCGAAGCAGGGGTTTCCCCGCTTATCAAGCCTCCTCAACTTGGCCACTTATTTTTAGAACCCGAACCGATGGCTCACAATCCTGTTTGCCCGCACGAACCTCGGAGGCACCCCGCACGATGGTCGCGATAGCGCGATCGATCCTTGCGAGGCGGCAAAGCCCACGATGAATTTGCCAGAGTACAGCGCTCCGTCGGTGCCTGCGATGTATTTTAAGACACCGTCATGAGTGAGCGCGACGTAGCCCGACTCCGTAGGCGCAGGCGGTGGAAGAGATTGAAGATAGAGGGGGGACGCAGAACGCCGTCTTACCCATTTTCCTTCAATTCCTCACCGCCTAAAATCACCAATCAGCGACAACAGAAACTTCATCACTGACTCGCGGCCTGCATCGCAGCCGCGTAAGCTACGTGGTAGTTCGCGTAGAGCGAGGAAGTCGGGTCGAACGCCGTGCGCCAGTCTTGAAAATTCTGCTCGAAGATCGTCACGTGCCTAGCCCGGGCGAAAGCCAGCAGTTGCATCAATGACCCGTTGCCGCCTCCGGTCGGGTCCGAAATAGAACCGGAGCGACCAAGTTGATTTTCTAATTCCACCTGGCCGGCATATGTGTTCCAGAGCGCGCACCAGTCATTTTGACATCTCCGCCCGGAGTTGAAATTGCTGATGTCGTTGGTACTGTATCCCTGGTAGCCCAACCCGAACCCGAGCGGCGCCGCCACGTTAGCGATCGCATCGGAGATGGACACGTCGCCCAATTCGTTGGAGCCGGTAACCAGCAAGGGAAACGTGGCTCCGAGTGTCTTCTCGTAGGCAAGCATCTTGCCGATGTAGTCGACCCAAGAAGTCTTGGTCCAGCCCAAGCTTACAAGCTTCTGGTAACAGCTTCCCGACGTCTTATTAAAAGCCGCGGTTGGTGCCGGATGCGTCTCTCCGCCGCGCCCTAACCCAAAGCGGACGTAGCCAACGGAGGGATTCCCGCGGTAGTGATCCACTACTGCCGCCATCACCCGTTGATAACGGTCCTGAAAGATCGAAGAGAAGTAATTCGGAATCACATCCGAATCACAACTTGCGGTCTGGTCCAGTCCAAGTTGAAGCATGAGCCAGGGAGGAGTCACGCTGTTCGGCGCAGAAAGCGCGACTGCCTCAAAGATGATGTTCACCTTCAGCCCAGCCGCAATCCACGGAGCGAACCGCCTGTCCGTCGAACTGAAGTCGTAGCTTCCCGCGACGGGTTCGATAGTCGACCACTTCACGAAGAACGTCGCACCGGAGACTAGGTGGGAGTTGACCAGCCAAGAGGGCGGGCTGCTCGGCGGCGCGAAAACTTCTAACTTGACCGCAGGAATTGAGTTAGACGAGCTGACCGGGGACACCGAGGGGCTTGGCGACGGTGTCGGGGATGGTTTTGTAGAAGGAGTCGTACTCGGTTGACTGGGATTCTGCTTCCGGGGGTGGTCGTTCTCGCGCCGCTCCAATTGAGCGAATGCGAACGGGGAGAGAAGAATCGCACTAAACAGCACCGACAGCAATACAGACCGTTTGCCGCCGAAAGAAGGGAAACGAGTTGCAAAACGAGCGGGGGAAAACTCGCGGATCATGTTAACTGACCTCCGTTGCAGGGTTTATTGTTAGTAAAAACTAGCCCCATGCGTGTAAACCCTCAAATTACGAAAGTCTCGATTCGAGTCAGTCGGTTGGTGGTTTAGAGTTGAGGCAGATCGATGACTTCTACTACCACGGAACCGCTTTCGGTAGTTGTCGGAAGTACATTGGGGCGGCTGTGCTTTTAGTTGGGAATAACGACAATGCTGTTATCGGAGCTCAGAGGAGTCGACTCTGCTTCGATTCAAGCAGCTTTGGTGAAGATTTCTTTATCTCTTATTCTTTTAAGACTACAATTTCAACAAACCAGCAAAAAATAGAATTTGCGTTACGTCATTACCAAAGGGCATATTTTTTTGTGAAATTGGACATGACATTAGTAACCACGACATCGCTCGCGGTTCAGGCATAAAGTTTTGTTTGGCACGACCTTTATTCAATGCCTTTGATATTGGCATCACGGTTCGTAGAGCTAAGATTGGCTTGCCAACTTTTGCCGCGATCCGTGGGGAGACAAATCGATGTCGGGTGAGGAGCGGCGAAACGAACCCAGATTTCATGTTCAACAACCAGTTTTTCTGAAACTCCAAAGTGGGAATGGGATTGAAGTCGAAACTGTCACTGAGAACGTCAGTGCCCACGGTCTGCTGCTACGGTGTAACAGGCCAATTGCGCCGGGGTCAAAAGTGAAAGTTAAATTGCACTTTCCTAATTGTCTTATGCTTGAAGGTTTAGGCGAGGTTTTGCGAGTCGAACCGAGATTCAAGGAACAGGCGTTCGTTATCGCTGTCCGATGTGAGGGGCCGTTGGAGATTTCGCGGTGATTCGAATGTGGGTTCGGAGCAGAACCAGCGAATAAATTTTAACTGGCCTTGAGATCAAGCCGTTTAATTGTTGTCGCACTCTTATTGGCAACCTTAGCGGTGATACGCTGATATAGCGCAGGCTCGCTAAACGCGTACAAAACAATCTCTACCCTCATTCGAGCGCCAAGCTTTTTGAGGATTTCCGCAATTCTACCCAAAACCGCCTGGTCGGGCACTTCGAAGTGGGTGGCGATTTCAGCGTCTGTCAAGCCCAGCGCCACGAGGCATATAAACTCCTTGTCTTGGTCAGACAGCGTTGCTCCATCGAAATCCGCTGACTCGCTCTTTTCATTCAACATGCTCCCTCCATAAAGATGGCACGTAGTACACCGCTGCCATGCAAGGACTTTGTAGGTCCGCACGAGAATTTTATATCGGACTGTCTCACCGCGCAGCCGGAACACGGTTCTGCGCCTCTGACACCATTTGGTACCAGTAGTCAAGACATTTGGGGGAGGTAACCGAGGTAACTAAAGATTATCTAGGAGGTCACATTATCACGATCTGTGAAGATGTCAACGATTTCCGCATCCAATGCCCCTTATCGGATTCAGTTTGTCCTCACTTTGACCCGCCCCAACTGTACAACTTCTTGGACGCCTTGTCAGCACGCTCCGCTTTCTTCCGCGTCTCAACTTGTAACCTCGCCGGCTGCTGGTGTCATTTGATTTAAGCGGTCCTGTGAAGCCCAACCCCACCGTACTCAAGCGCGAAGCTGCGTTCTGATATCGCTTTATCGTTAATATCTTCTTCGCCCCAGATCGCGTTGGCATCTAGGCTGGCGGTGAGACACTCTGCAATTTCGAAAACGGCCGATGATCCTGAAGCGATCGTATGAATTTTTCCTCAAAACACCCAAAGTGTACCGGTGCCGTTCACGAAAAACTCCAACGGCACTTCGCTTCCTTATCCGCCGGGGCGTGTCCGAAACGTATCCACCATTGGCTGCTGACCCTGCGCCTTCTGCGGCTTTTCTTTGACGGCGACCATGCTGAGGAATCAGACAGCTATAAAACGACTCCAAGTGTTGTTTAGTCAACTGCAGATCTCGATTTCCAAGGCCGTGGCCAAACAGAACAGCGACACCAGCTGCGGCGACCACGAGGGACGCCGACGAAAATCTTCTCCCCCTACTGGAACCGAAGCTTCGGATCAGCGACGACGCGGGGGCTCAGAATCCAGTTTCGAGGACTTTGCTTCTACAACTGGTTTGATCACCAAGCTTCAGCTTGTCCGATGGCTCTCCTATTCGAATCGGGGAGGATCTTGGATCCGCTTCGCGATCGCCGGCCTCCGACCGTGGTTGCGCGTTGCGTTTAATCCATCTAAAACTGGTTTGCGGCCGCCCGGGGCAATAGCAGGGGCAATCGGGACTCGCACCGAACTTGGTTTTGAGATACACCCGGGCCGCTCGTGGTTCAGGGTGGAGTGCTGATCAGCGGACTGTTGAGTTGGAATTGAGTTTTTTAGGGTAATCTGGCAGTGAATGAGAACTCGCCACGTCGGCAACATCGCCTTCATCTATGCGCTTTGACCCATGGGTAAACGCCAACAGCATGGAGTTAAGACAAAGGGTGTCGATGTTTCGCGGAATGAGCCTCGGATAAGGACAGGCCTAACGAAAAGCTCTGGTTCTCGATAACCCGCAACCCTTAATCGGCGCTTGAGGCAGGTCTGCATCTCATCTAGGCCGAGGCGACTAAGTCGGACCACGGACGAGTCTACTTCGGCGGACTTGTAGTGCGCCGTGGGTTGGACAGGGCCTTGTTGCGGCTATTGGTACCGTTGTTTAACGTTGTGCCGAGCGCTAAAACGACTCTACAGCATTTTGCACATGCTGGTCGTCGTATTCAGGACCAAGCCGAGCACCGGAACGTATTGGCTGCCTTCCGACACTTGTGCTCGCAGTGCCAAGAAAATGTCACTCAATTCCCCAACAGCAGTAGAACACCGGAGAGGTGAGGCTTGAGCGACACTTCGCGATCTGCTGGATCATCTCATGATACTGGCATCTCCCTTGGCCAATGAGCCACCGTCATTTGCTTTAATTCCAAGGTAGAGTGGCAGACCAGAATCAACGCGCCGGTAAAATCTATGCAGTTGAAGGACGAGCTTAGCCCGCCAAGTTCATGGCCTTTACCAGAAAAAGCGAGCCGCGATAGATCCGTGGCATAATTATGTCGTCGTGGACGGCGTCACTTTGCTCGGCCAGAGGAAGCATGGTAGAACACTTGGAATTTAGGAGGACACTTTGTAACCCGCGCATTATGCGCCAATCCTGGCCGCCACGGCCAGCATAACACTACCTAAAGTAACACGTCACATTTGTGCAACTCTTTGCAGAGATCAAACGCAGTTAACCTTTGGTTAGCTCTAAGCACTTTGTTTCTATATTCCTTGAGTTTCCCCGTCGCGGCACAGAACGTGCTCCTTCCCAGGTGGCCCCAGAAACCCTCTCCCGTTTACCGACCACAGGGCGGGAAAGGATCATCATGGACGACTCGTTCGACAATCCAGAGTTTGCTAAAAAATTCGAGTCTATCAGCGAGCAACTCCCGACAGCCGATTCCCAGCAAAGGGAATCTCAGACGCACCCCAAGCTAGGCGGATCAGCAGATTCCCGCGACGAGGGCGAAAAGCAAACCTTTTATCTAGAATTGGAAGAGGCTTGCCTCAGCACTGGCGCGACGGGCGCAGCGATCGGACTGTTCCAAGAAGAAGAGATCGTTTGTGCCGCATCCATTGGTACTCACGTTCCCGATGTTGGAGTCCGTCTCAATCCTCGCGTTGGGCTTTCTGGTTCTTGTATTCAAACTCGTCAACTCCAGTATTGCCACGACACTGACGCAGACCCTCGTGTTGATCCCGAAGCCTGTCAGGATTTGGGCGTCAGATCGATAGTCGTTCTGCCTTTAATGGATAAGGATGAACTGTTTGGAATCTTCGAGATTCTTTCGTCACAACCTAATGCTTTTACTCAAAACAACTTTGCCACTTTTAAAACTCTGGCGGATCGAATTATTAAGAATAAAAAGCTTAATCGGAAAGGCAGGGCAACTCTGCCAAGCGAAGAATCTGTATCTGTTCTGAAAGAATCGAAAGAGTCATTTGTTTTGGCAACTGCTCTTAAGCAGACTCGGTCTCGGCGCTGGACGCTCGCATCCACAACCGACGACATAATCGCACTCGCTCTTGGTGTACTCGTGATCGCTTCGGCCATCACATTGGGTACCCTGGAAGGTTGGCGCCTCGGTTGGCAAAAGGCGACCATCGGATATAGCACTAATTCTATCGGCGTAGATGCTCGTTCCACCCGAGTAAGCGACCGCACGATGCGCCAAGGTATAGACCGGGCGCAAAGTTTCGGCGCAATGGACGAGTGCGGCGAGGCGTCTCAGGTCCCAACGCAGCGTGAGGGACTCACGGTTTGTCAGTATGGCCGAGTGATCTTCCGCTTGCCAGCTCTCGCGCCTTCGCCTAGCCGGATACTACGAAGTGCTCACGGATCACCGGATGTGAAAGCAGATACCGTATCTCAATAGCGTGCAGAAAAAAACACTGCCGCCGAGGAAGTTTGCAATTGTTGGTTTTAGCTTTCGTACAAGCGGTTAAAGGAGAGAAATAATGCCATCGCGGCGGCAAAATCCAGCACCAGAACTAAGCTTTTCGATCGGAAATCATTCGGTGGAGAAACAGCGTCGGCAAATGCTCATCGCGTTGACACTACTACTGGCTGCGCTAAGTCTTATTCTGATAAAAGATCGCGAGTTTTGGTTTCCGTCTGCTCCAACCGCGCAAACGTGGTCAGAACCACTAGAAGAACCTACACCCGAACCAAGACCGCAATCTGCGGAAACACATCTGACAATACAGCCAAAAGTATCTACACAACCCAAAGTCAATGTGCACGCTTCGCGTAGGGCCGCTGTCGTCGACCGAAACTCAGCAGCCCCCTCAGGGCCCGTGGTGATGAGCCGAGGTGCACTTCCTCCGCTGGACATCGAGGTGGTGGCCGGGAGCGAGCATCGCACGATTGATGCAAATGGGGATGCCGTAAAGGTAGACGTGAGCCCGACTTTTCCGGCGACGCCTGCGTCCTCTTCCCAAGAGTTTCAGCATCGCGCTGGCGCTACCGAACCTTCCGGGCACAACTATTTTTCTCCAGGCGATACGAACATCCTTACCCGATCGGTTCAACCAGCCTATCCCTTGCTGGCCCGCGAGATGAGGGTGCAAGGCGCGGTTGTCCTGGAAGTTTTGATCGGACGGAACGGCAATATTCAGCACATTCGCGTGATCAGCGGCCCAACGATTCTATCGGCTGCGGCACAGGAAGCAGTGAAGCAATGGCGATTTAAGCCCTACTTGCAATCCGGGCAAACGATCCAAACGACGGCGCACATTACTGTCAATTTCACTATTTCGACCTAGGAATTCATGCTGGCGATAAACAGAACATGACAGCTTTTTGCAGCGCGGAATTTATGACGAAAGCGGACATTGGTAAGGAAAGACCAAGAGGAAAATTCATGAGCGAGAAGCGAAAGCTGCCGGCCAGGGAGGGTAAAAGAGGAAGAGAAAAACTGAGAATGTGGGCGAGGTGAGTTAAATTTTGATTTGCCACTGAGGCACTCTACCTGCAGCCGCGTTCCAATGTCACAATAGAAGTTGAATGTTTGGCGCGCAAAAGAAAGCCAAAATCGTGTTGATCATAAGCGTAGCCAAATCCAAAGATGCGCTCTAGGATTTTGTTACGGGGTTGAGTCGGCCGATTTCGATGAGTGAAGCTGCCTCGCGCTGCGCCTTCTTTCGCCGTCGATTTAAAGCATCGTTACGTAGGCGTACACGATCCCAAAAAGAGGACGGATGAAGACCCTACTTTGCATTACTTTCATAGCGGTTCTGACAGCTTGCAGCGATACTCGGAACTCTAGCGGCAATACTCCAGGCGGGACCATTAGCGGAGGTACCATCAACCGATATGAGTTCGTTTTCACTGATGGAACGCTGTATGTCTACAGCATTGATACCCTTAGTTCAACACCGGTGAAAACGGTCAGCCTGCCGACTGCAGCGGGGACCAGGGGCTCGGTGGGCTGTGTGGGAAGTAAGGCCGTTTACGTGAGCTACGGTGGCGATGGTGGCGTGAATGGTAATGGCAGTCTCGCGGCCGTCAGCTTGTCCGACTATTCTATCAAGTGGACCCGGCAATACCCGCACGGAATTGACAGTCATGCCATTGCATCTGATTGCTCGAGGATTTACATGCCGGAGGGCGAGTTGGCCAGCACTTCGGGTAGCTGGCATATTGTTGATCCTAATAACGGCAACGATATAGGGATTATCACGTCTTCGTCGTTGGGCCCACACAATACGATCGTCTCCAACGGACACGTCTACCTCGGTGGCCGTCAGTCTTCTGTTTTCCAAGCTGCGCGGATCTCAGACAACAGCATATATTTCACCTCTGATAGTATTCTTGCAGCCGAAAACGGCGGGGCAGGTATTGGGATTCGTCCCTTCACTCTCAATTCGAAAGAAACCGCTGCCTATCTAACTCAGACCTGCTCTGCACCCTGCAGCAAACCGGTTCTTAATGTGGCAAATCTGACAAATGGGGCCATTGTTCATGTACCTTTGCCCGCCGCGGTCTGCACTTCACGACCTTGTCCCAGCACACCGAATCACGGCATCGCGATGAGTCCTGACGAACAAAGAATCTATGTCATCGACGCTGTTAACAACGTTGTTTACGCATTCAATATTGGTGGGACGAACATTTATTCCCCTCAATCAGTGGACACTATCCACCTAATGCACAATTTGGGGGGACACGAGGCAAGTTGCGCCTACGATTGTCTCGGAGATGGCTGGCTGCATACCAGTCAGGACGGCAAATATCTATTTGTGGGAGACTCAGGTGATGTTGTTGATCTGAGCTTGTCGCCGCCGAAAGTTGTGGCCTATTTCCCACAAATGCGACAGACACGCAAAGAGATTGAAATCGACTGTGACGCCAGCATCCCGATAACCACAGGGTGCAACCCTGTTTTTGCCATGAATAGTCGCACTTCTATCGGCGCCCGGTGAGGTGGCCTGGCCGGGTTCGTGCAGATCTGACCTCGGGAAACATAGCCGCTGCCCGGACCTCGATTGAGACTGATTATTTCGCTTGTCATTGGACGTCGCGATGAATCCGTCAACGTTACAGTGCAGGGTCAAAAGAGAAGGAACCTTCGCTGCAACCTCTCGGCATCTACGCTGTAGAGTTCGCACTTCCCAAGTTTACTTTTAAGACCATAGACTTCGGTTACTTCCGTCTTTCGAGGGCAATGAAAAATGAAATAAAAGTTATTCGCACGATTTATGGTTCAAGTGTCTAAACTGCCTATACTGCGCATCTTCTTCCGTCGCAAACGTCCCGCCTTGTGTCCGGCCATAAAGCTCCTCGGCAGGGCAGTAGTAAAGCCCCGTGTGGTTATCGATCCAAACGTGAGTCTTTTTGAAGCTGAAGTTCCGAACCGTCTTCGGCGGGGAATCGGTCAAGCCCAGAACCTCTAAAAAAGCGGAAGCTTGAATCCCAGCCGGCCGTCCAGGCCACCCTACCACAAGCAACAGGATGAGGACTGCCGTTCCCAGGTAAACTCTTGCCTTGTGAGTCTGCCACTCCGTATTCATCCGATCCTGGTGTGCCTGGGCTGGCAAGCTTCCTGAGTCGACCGGCTCCCCAAATAAGATGTCCGACGGAAAGATCGTCAGTTGGGCAGTCGAAGATGATTCTGAACTGCAAACTTTTACTTTCCGTTCACTGTTCATCGAGGCTGTCGCGAGATCCCGGATTGGATCAACTCGACGCTGTGGTTGTTTCTCTGGCGCCGCATCAAGGCTGAGTGCCCCAGCTGCATCCATATTGAGATCCTTACCAGCATCTGTTTTCAGTTTTACCCGAGCAATTTGCCCTGTGAGTTGTTGAACATCGCCAACTTTCACGATGGTTTCGGCATTAATTGTTTTTGCGCTGGCAGTTTCAGCCACATTCGCATGAGAGTCGGCACCGCCCACATGTCGGTCATGTGAACTTGGATGTACCGACGTGGTTGGACGCTTGCCTATTGAAGCTTCTTGGTCGACGTTACAAACGACGATTTCATCATGACCCTGGTCATTTGCGGGCTCACAAAAGTCATCCTTGCAACTTGACGCCAATCGGGGATTCGTCGTTTCGGGCCGCAGGGCATGGTTCGTGCGCGCACCCTTCTGCGTATCGCGTATTTCAGTTGAGAAAGCGCCGATCTTGCAAGACGTACGCGCTATGCTGAAATCCGAAACGACCTCCCGCACAACCTCCGAATCGATTCGTTTTTCTCCTTGGGTAGACCCCAACAGCATTGCATTAAAGCAAAGTTTGTTTATTTCGCGAGGTGTGCCCCGGCTGTGCTTCCAAATGAGGGTCAGGGCTTCGGAAGTGAAGAGCGGCTGCCCCTGATAGCCGGCAATCTTCAAACGATGCTCGATGTATCTAGTTGTGTCCTCAAGGCCAAAAGGGATGAGGGTTGTCATTATCGAGATCCGTTGCGAAAGCTGCAGTAAATCTGGACACGCCAGTCTTTGCGCCAACTGTGGCTGGCCGGCCAAAATAATCTGTAACGATTTCTCGGTGGAAGTCTGAAAATTTGACAGTAGTCTAACCGTCTCTAGCACAGAGGTCTGCAGACTCTGTGCTTCATCGACGACAATGATAGTTTGTCTCCCAACTTGCCTTTCGGAGATCAGGATGCGATTGATGGTATCTTGCATGCGCACCTGATCTGAATCATGGGCTTCACCCCCTAATTCCGATATCAGGTGGCGTAAGAAATCGCAAGAGTCACCATGAAGTTGGAACAAAAACGCAGTGCGAGCAATCTTGTTAAGGCGTTCCAGGATGCTAAATAAGATGGTCGACTTCCCCATTCCAGGAGGGGCGATCAGCGCCTGAAAGCCGACCCCGGATTCAATTCCAACAATGAGGGATGCTCTGGCATCCGTGTGACCCTTACTTTCATAAAAGTAATCTGGGTTGGGGGTCACTCCGAAAGGGTTTTCCCGCAGGCCGTGTCGCTTGTAGAGCAACTTAGATAGGTGGCTCTGCTCCGCTTGTGGCGAACCATATTCCTCAACTCTTCGCCGCGGCCCGGCACTATCTGATTGCAACTGTGCAGATATTGCTTTCATCGATGTCACATTTACGGCGTTACCTTCAGCCACGTTCTGTTTGTACTGTCGATTGAAAAGAGCCAACAGCAAGTTATTGCCAGGAAAGTTTGCCTTTCGGAACGACGACTGCGTGCATTCGTTGCGTGCACACAATCAGAATGAACGCAACGTTAAACCCCGGGGAGGGTACCCACTCTGCGAGTCATCTGCCAAGACGCGCCGTTCAGTCTAACATGGAATACCGTGATTGCCGCTACATGCGGTCTCAGTGACGGTATTCGAGATATTAGGGTCGAGTGCGCCACCTCCGTGTTTGACAATGACTTCAGCAAGAGTCCCATGAATGCAGAGTTGACATCCCTCAACTGGAAGCCATTAAATATGATCGTAAAGTTCGTGTTATTGCTCACGCGTTTCGCGATTTCTCAGTAACAAATTACATTTATGCCACTGCCGAGTGGTACCTTTCATTTAGGGGGTACATCCAACGCTTACAAAATAACACGATGCTGAAACAGTGCAGCATAAGAACGGGAGAAGTATTGGGGAACACTCATTTTCAGTAACGACGATCCTCGTTGATCCACCCATAGGGACGATATGGTAAAATCGCCGATAGTGTATTCGCCAAGGCCAACTCATTCGCCGTCCGATGCTACTCTGCTGCCTGAGGCCGCAAAAGGAGACAGTCAACCATCGCAGCTACAGCTCATCGGCGGACGTCGACCCAAGTTGTTTTATGAGAGATTCGGCATTTCAGAGAATCCTTTCGGAGTGACACCGAACGGACGTTACTTATACCAAAGCAAGACACATTCTGAAGCAAGATCGTCCCTCATCATTGGCATTGAGTGTGGACTCGGCTTTCAGGCGCTAATCGCTCCCCCGGGGATGGGAAAGACCACCATCCTGTTTAGCGTCTTGGAGCGATTCAATAAGGTCGCCCTCACCGCCTTTCTTTTCCAAATTCACGGTACCTCCTGCGATTTCTTACGCTATCTGATATCGGAACTAGGGGGCGAAGCGCACGATTCAGACCAGGTGCGCATGCAAGATACCATCAACCAATTGCTGATTCGTGAACGTCGAGCCGGACGGCAGACGATCATCGTCATTGACGAAGCTCAGGTTCTTAATACCTCTGTGCTGGAGACAATCCGGCTATTATCAAATTTCGAGACTTCCACCGAGAAGTTGCTCCACATCATCTTGGCCGGACAACCGCAGTTGGCTCACAAATTGGCAGACCCAGAAATGGCGCAGTTGCAGCAGCGGATATCCATCCTGACGACGCTCGTTCCCTTCGACCTCGAGGATACTGGAAGATATATCGCCCATCGTTTAATGATCGCCGGCTACAAGGGACCGCTGTTCACATCTGCAGCGGTAACACGAATTTGGCAGCGTAGCGGGGGGGTTCCTCGTGAAATCAATACTCTGTGTTTTAATGCCTTGCTATTGGCGGGCGCGACAGACCAAAAACAAATTGATGCGGGCATCCTGGATGAGGTAGTGAATGATCTCGACCTCGCTCGCATCCGGCCCAATACCGAGGTTCCTTCCGGACTGCCGACCGTTTTTGGCGAAGTCGACCTGGTTCAGTCAGGAACAAGAGCGGAAGAGATAAGCTTAACCAGCTCTGAAAAAGACGCCGATAAAACCGTCGACGCTACGGCTGCTAGGGAGCCGGGCGACATCGTACCGCGCACGTTACTCCGTGAACCACAACTTTTAGCTATTAACCCTGACGCGTACGTTACCTTAGCTGTTCCAGAAGCGGACGGTCATCATGATCCCAAGAAAACTCCGCTCGCCGCAACCCTCGACCGGAAGGAAGACGTTTTTTTTAACCAAGAGATGGTGGAGTGGTTTATGCAACGCGGAGGCGTCTGGTGTGGAACTGTAACGGAATTATTTGCTGAGGTAAAAACGAAGCTTCGTGTTGAAGACGACCTGAGGCAGTCTCCAGCGGCTGTTTACGCTCACATAGAGTCCCACCGGGAAATATTCCATTCTTTGGGCCTCGACGTAACATTGCGACAAGGATATCCGCGAATGGTGTCGCTGCGGTTACGTCAAGACGAACCTGCGGCCAGAGAACACTCATTGCGTACGACAGGAGCCAACAGTATCTTTGGATCACCAAATCCTCTTCCACCAGTTACTGTTGACCACAAAACAGGTCCCATTGATTTTAGCGAGTGGAGTCAAATCGCTGACAAATCCTCAGTAGACTCTGTAAAAGGATCTGAGGTACCTGAACGTTTTGTTAACGGCGACACAGCAGAAACGGCTGCTGCGATGTTGAGCCAATCCGCTGCTTCGATTTCGGAACCAATTGGCATTTCTAATTTGGCTACAGTGCCACTGTGGCGCGCGTTCAAGAGAGCCTTGAGAGGCACAGGCTCATAATACTAAAATGACCTTTTGGACAGTCGTTTTGCGACCTATTCTCCGTCAGCAAAACAGCCTCCGCTGTCCGGGTGCGTCCAGGCCAATTTTAAACAGCGAGTAGCACCGCTGCCTGTGCGTTACCGGCGCCCTACCGATTAACTAAGCGAATGGGTTTAGCCCCGATCGGCGCAGTTCCGTTTGCTACTGAATGTTTGCCGCCTGAAAGATCGAAATACGCGACGAATTGTGCAGGCACATTGATCGAATTGCTGCTGCAAGATCCGTTCCCACACTTCTGCGATGCATCCCAGATAACCTCTGACATTGTGCCGTCGGTACTCGCGATGGTGCATGTCCAGATACTGGAGCTCGTCACACATGGCTGGACCGTCGCGCCAGATGTCCAACTGAGGACCTGTTGGTATGCAAGTCCAGCCTGGTTCAGTGAGTTCGTAGTGGTATCGTAGAGACCAGTATCGGAGAAATCCCACCCGTACCAGTACAACTTTGCGACACCAATTCCTAGCTGAACAAGATAGTAGCGGGCGGTGAACGCGGCTTGCATGTCGGGATCCGTAATGGTGCTTACGCGATTGACGTCCCCCCAACTTCCCTCAGTGTCAAACAACGGTTTCAAGTGCTGATCTGTAGGGAGTATATTCTTCAGATTTTGAATTAATAGCAGGACATCTTCCGGAATCGGACATACATCGGGGCATGTTCCATTCTGAACGTACCCATGGAACGCGATGATGTCCGCAACGCTTCCGCCGTCGGTAAGCATAAGGTACTGTCCCAGCCAGCTCGAGGGACCGCTCACTCCACGAGCGGGAGCTGGCGTTGTAAACCGCGCTTGGGGATCAACTCTAGAAACAATAGTTCGCAGGTCATGCGCCATTCGCGCAAGCATTAAGAATTCAGCATTCGCGACACCCGGACAGTCGGCACCAGCATTCCATTCACTAGTAACATTAGGCTCATTCCATAACTCCCAGTATGCAATCTTCCCAGGTCCAACATGGTTGATGAGTGCCGTTATAAAATCGATGAAATGTTGGTTACTGCCCGTCCCATCACAACTAAGATCTCTGGGGGGGTCGCAAATACCGGGACCGTCCTGATTCGCGAACGCACATCCCCCATCGGCGGGTCCAGCACAACCGGCTGGCACTCCCACCGATATGCAGTCCGACCCTCTCGACGAGGCCCAAGAAGGGGTGGCATAAACCGTGAACAGAATATCCTGTCCCCCCGCGCGAGCTTTGCTTAGCCATATATCCAACCGTGTCCAATCATAAGTCGAGGGCCCTAAATGGATGTCTGCCCACTTTATTGAAGAGCCCAAGGTGCGCCAGCTGTGTACCCCTACGAACGATGACGGCCAGGGTTGATTCAGGTTGTTTGTATGGATGCCGTAAAACTGCGGCACAATTGATTTTGGGTTGAAGCTACCGCTTCCCACTGTGCCGCCACCACCACAGGATCCATTGCACACCACCAGTAACGCGGTGGCCACGAAACCACTCAAACATCTCTTCTTCGCGGCGAGCATAGCCCAGTCATTTTGCAATCGTCCGCTTATGCGGGTCAAGATACGTGGGGGCCATGAACATGCAGGGTCAATCGGGTGTACCTTTTGTACCGGCCTTCCAATGCCGACTACTTACTTTTGTCCCATAGCTTTGCCCGACCTTTATGGTTACTATTTCCGTTCCGGCGAAACGTGCTTAAACCATCGCCTACATGCTGAAGGTAGCAAGGAGATCCCATCATGCAAAAGCTTCGCGGATTTTCCGTTATCGAGCTACTCATATTGACGGCGATCGCCACTCTTCTCGCTGAGATCATGATTCCAAACTTCTTACGGGCGAAGATCTCGGCCGATGAAGCATCAGCAATTTCTTCGCTGCGTGCAATTAATGCCGCGGAACGAACCTACCAGGTGGCTTATCCCGCTACTGGATATGCTGCCCTCGGCTCTTTGGGGGGCGGAACACCATGCCTACCATCTTCCGCCAATGCGTGCCTCATTGACAACGAACTCGCAAAAGGCGCTAAGGGGGGCTATAACTTTGCGGCGGCCGCAGGAAATCCGGTTGGCGGACGCAATACAACCTATACTGTTGGATCGGCGCCCACCAGCTACAGCCATTCGGGTATACGGCTGTTCTGTTCGACTCAGGACAACACTATTCGGTGGGACGCGAACGAGAGTAAGACCACGGCACCGCCAAACGGTCAACAGTGTTTAAAATTCAATCCCCTTCTCTAGTGTCATCCAATTGCGACAGTTCAGTCGGAAAAGTCTAAGGTGCCGGTCAATCGGAAGACGCTGCCTGATAGTGGGAAGACTTTGACCAGCGGGGATGACGTGAATTATGCTGTGGCCTGATTCTGGCCAATCTTCTTACGGGCTTTCAATGATATGCTTAGACTCGATTCTTCTTCTTTATCGCCTGGGCGTGTTGAAAACCGAACCGCTTCACGCTCGCCTCTATCCTCCCCCTTTCCGTCTGTAAACCTTGTCAGTTGAGGTTTTTGGTCTCGGAGGCCCGCAACTAGACGTAGCGGGCCAAGCCTGTCCGTATGTACATCGAGCCACCTTCGAACTCGTGTTTCGAGTTCCGCGATTTCTTCTACAGTTAAGCTAGCCTCGCATTTGGCCCGTGCAGCGCCTGCGCTTTCCTTGACCGCGCTGGCAATTGTCTCAGCCAATATCAGCCACATAGAGATTGACAGCTTGTCTTTCGCCACCGCTGGGTCTCGGCTGTAGACCTCCGCCAACCGGAGCTGCGCTAGCGAATCTCCGCTGTCGGCACGAGCATAATAGTGCTCCACGTCAGACATCCGATCGTTCGTAACGGATCCATCGGAGCGAGCCGGCGATCTTTGACTGAAATAGTAGAGAACCAGTTCAACCCGCGTCGAGACACCTAGCTTTTCAAAAATGCGAAATATATAGTTCTTAATGGTGTGCTCGCTCAAGCAAAGCCGCGCTGCAATTTCCCGATTGGTCAGTCCTTCGGCGACGCAACCCACAACGTCTTGTTCTCGTTTAGTGAGTAGAACTGTACCTTTCGCGTCGAACAATTGAGGCGGCGCGGTTGCGGCGAAGGCTTCCAAAAGGAAGCGCATCTGCCTACTATTTGCCCATACTTGTCCCATGTGCACGCTGTAAATACATTTATTCAAAGCCTCAACACATTCATCTCTGGAAAATACGCCGCGAGCGCCGGCGGCAAATGCGCCCAGGATTAAGTCTCGGACTGAGCCGTCAGTCAGGATGACCACCGCAGTTTCAGGATGCACGACGTGCAGGCGGTAGCAAACATCAAAGCCTTTGAGCGCAACGTCGTCCAAGGCAGCGCTGATAAGTGCTACGTCGGGTTTGTGCGCGTCGGCAGAATTTAATATTTCTGCGGCGGATGCGCACGCATTTACAACGTCGAAGTGTTCATCGCGTCGAAGCGCGTCTGACAGGACGTTGCTGCTTAATCGCGTGCTGTCGCCGACTAAAACACTAATATGATCGTTCTGCACGGTTGCGCCTCAATTGATCGTGGCTACTAATATTCTCCGAAAACCTCTCGACGTCAAGTAGAGCAAGTGGGGCAAAGCCCGCGGGGTAGTTCTACCCCATGGTGCCGCAGAAAGTCTCCGTTTGAAGGGGCCAACCGCTTAGACCATCTGAGGGCGTTGCGCTCACAACGTAGCCAGAAACAAGTCACCCCAAAAATCAATAACTTTCAGCCCCTTGCCAGGTAAATCCCCGGCTTCTACTGTGAGCCCCGGTTCGAAGGCCAGCGTTTTTCACTAATAACCCGGTAGATGCGATGACCAGCGCTTTCCGCGCGGGGGATCAGCTTGGCACTTGACCTGAGTTCTCCCAGGCGGGTGTGACTGAGAGGGCGAAGCCCTACTCTCTCGCGGCCAGGACGAAAGCAAGTCATTAGTTTCAGGCGGTTGACAAAAATTGCAATCGCACCCAAAACGAGGCGACCCACCCATGCGTAGCCCAAAACAGTCAAATATCCCGTTTCATCTACCTGCAGAAGCCCCGAGCAATTTTCCGCCCAATTTGCATGTTTCGCGGTTTTGGGCCGCGGTGGTTCTTTTGTCAGCCTGTGCGAGTCCCATGCTAGGCCAGCAGGCCAGCGTCCCGATCGAAACGGCAGCAATGTCCGACGGTGCCACGTCTGCCAGCACGGCGCAGCAAACCTCAATTCCAGCCTTGCAACAGCGCAACCCACGATATCGCATCCAGAATGGCGATACGATCCATTTAGGTTTCCGCTTCACGCCGCAATTCGACAGCACCGTAACTGTTCAGCCTGATGGTTATGTGAGTCTGCCAGAAATTGGGGACCTTAAAATTGAGGCCCTCACACTGCCGGAACTCGATCAGGCGCTGCGGAGTGCTTATTCAAGAATTTTGGCTGATCCCGTCATAACTGCAACCTTGAGCGATTTTGTGAAGCCATATTTCACAGTCACTGGCGAGGTAGGCAAGCCCAGCAAATACGATCTTCGCGGTGACACAACGGTCGCAGAATGCATTGCCATGGCCGGTGGATTCACTACGGCGGCCAAGCACTCGCAAGTATTACTGTTTCGCCGGAAGGATAACGACTGGGTAGAGGTACACAAACTGAACGTCAAGCGCATGCTGAACTCGCGAAGCCTCGCTGAGGATATGCGTGTACAGCCCGGGGATCTTCTCTTCGTACCCAAGAGTCTGATCGCCAAGATCGGCCCGCTAATTCCCTATAGCCTGTTTCGCTTGAGCTTCGCTCCGTAGCAATAATTCTCAACAAACGAGATGACCATGGACACAAATCGAAATAGCGACGAAGGCTTTAAGTCATTGCCATCGACCGTACGATATCTGTTGGCGATCGGATTCCGGCGCCGAAAGATCATTCTGCGTGCGTTTTTGGTCAGTCTAGGTGGCGCACTCCTTGCAGTCTGGCTGTTCGGCATTCAATATCAGTCTGAAGTGGAAGTGCTAATCAAACATGATCGGGCAGAGCCTGTCGTCACGCCCGACCTAAATCCTCGCTTGGCCAGCGGTGATTCCAACACCACGACTCTGGCGGTCAATACAGAACAGCTATTGTTGCAGAGCCAAGACCTTCTGACGAAAGTGGTGGATGCGTGTCCTCTACTCGTCTATGGCCACCCGCACTTTTGGACGCCAGCAACCCGCGCGATTACCAATCGTATTCCGGGATATTGGGAGGCACGGCGGGGAAATGCCATCCAGAAACTTGCCAAGGCGTTGATGATAACGCCGGTCACTACCTCGAGCATCATTCAGGTGGACTACTCATCCGGTGACCCGCTTCTGTCACATTGCGTCACAGAGTCTTTGGCGAACTTCTATCTTGAAAAACACTTAGAGGTCAATCGGCCCCCCACCAAACTATTCAATTTTTTCTCACAGCAAACAGAGCAGTACAGCAAGCACCTGCAGAACAGCGAGTCACGTTTGCTTACATTTGCGCGTAAGAAACAAATCGCGACCGCGGCTTTGCAGCGTGATCTCGCTGTGCAACAAGCCAGCACTTTCCTGGGAAACCTGCGAACCACCAACGCTCAAATAGCCTTGATGAAAGAGCGCATTCGCCGGCTCGGGGATAAGCAATCAGAGACGCAGAGGCTACTGACAACAAAAGAGACGAACTCCGACAACGGCGCTCTCTTGGCCAACCTCGAGACAGAGTTAAACAATCTTGAAGTGCAACGGACCGACCTGCTCACGAAGTACGTTCCAAGTTACCGTCTGGTGTCGGACGTCGAGAAACAGATTGCACAAACCAAGTCCGCTATCGCCGCCCAAGAAAAAACGCAATTGCATAGTGATACAACTGAACTCAATCCTGTTTACAGTTGGGCCGACATGGAATTAGCCAAAGCGCGCACGGAGCTCCCATCGCTTGAAGCAGAACAAGCTGCCACTTCGCGTAACTTGGCCGAATTCAGGCGTGAAGCCCTCGCCATGGAGGAGGGCAACATCACGGAGCAAGATCTTATGCGTGAGGTGAAAGCCGATGAAGGCAACTATCTAACTTACCTCTCGAAGCGCGAGCAAGCACGCATTTCGGACATGCTCGACGAGCGTAGAGTGGTTGATGTGGCAATCGCGGAGCCCCCTACATTGCCACTGTCGCCGATGATATCCCCCCTATTGTTAGTTATGGTCAGTTTCCTCCTGGCCGGATTTATTAGTATTGGTGTAGGTCTTACCTTTGATTATCTGGATCCCTCTTTCCGCACGCCGGACGAGGTTACAGAGACTCTCCGGATTCCGGTGTTCGCGTCTATCCCTGTGTCTCAACCAGCCCGCCAAGCCAGCAATAATCCTAACGGAAGCAGCAACGGCCATAACGCAAGCGGCAACAGCCATAACGGACACAATGGTGGCCGAAGCGGAGATAGCAAGATCGCAAACGTTGCCTCGTTATCGAAGACGGCTATTGACGACGTCAATGAAGGTTAGAGTCGAATCTAGTAATCGCGAGGAGGTACTTTGAGCAAGAACTTTGAACTGTTGCAACAACTCGAGGCGGAAGAAGCATCCAGTGCCGCGATTATTTTAGATACCGCAGGTTCCCCGAGTACCCACAATCATTTCGTTCCGGATTTGCCACAAGGAATTACTGAGGAAGTGGTCAAAGTCGTTCAGAACGTTTTCGGCGGGCTCAATAGTCCACGGGTGGTAGTCTTCTCGTCGGTGGCACCCGGTGACGGTTGTACATGGACCTGTTACAGTGTGGCCGCAACCCTCGCCGCACACCGCCGCGGCCCGATTTGCGTGGTCGATGCAAACCTCCGCACGCCGGGACTGCAACACTATGTACACGTGGAACGAGAGATTGGCTTGGTAGAAGCGCTAACTCAGCCGGGCCCTCTCAGTAATTTCACCCAGCGGGTGAATGGAAGCAACCTTTCGGTTATGTTGTCCGGTTCAATCGCCACTAGCCCGCTGGCCCTACTCAACTCAGACTATCTGGCCGCGCGAATTGCCGAAATGCGCAATGAGTTTGATACTGTTCTCATCGACGTGGCACCAGCTAGCCTCTATGCTGACGCACTGCGATTTGGCCGACTGGCAGATGGCGTAATTTTAGTCCTACAGTCGAATACGACACGCCGGGAATCCGCACTGAAAGCAAAAGCATCCTTTGATTCGGCCGGCATTCGGGTACTCGGAGCGGTCTTAAACAAGCGCACGTTTCCAATTCCGCAGTCGGTGTATAAGAGGCTGTAAGTAGGCTCTGCGAATCGGCTAAGTCCGGCGCCAACCACAAGCCTTTTAAATGCACTCCTAAAGCGCGGATATTCCGGCTTTAGAGTGAAATTCGTTTCAAGGAATTTTTCCTAATTATGGGTCGTTCTCGCCGACATCTTCTTATCGTTGCATTCAAACTGGGAGACGTGTGTCTGTGCATAACGTCGTTCAGCCTGGCAACCATACTGATTTTGCATGAGTTGGGCCACAGGTCGGTTACGCGCTTTCTTTCCTTGCGGATTAGCATCGCCAATCTGGCGGTATTTGCGGCAGTTTTGATCCTTTGGCACGTAGTCTTCACCTTGCTGGGTTTATATCAGTCGAAGCGACTTTCGAGCCGAAGCGCAGAGATTGTCGATCTGCTGAAGGCAACCGTACTTGGCACAGTCTGCTTTGGTGCCGCCGGACTATTGTTGCATGTGCGCATGTTGGACCCTCTTTTTCTTGTTTCGTTTTGGTTCATTAGTAGCGTGCTGACCGTGTTGAGTCGCCTGTTACTGAGGGCCGGCCTGGAAACTATTCGTCGACGCAATCGCAACTTGCGCAGGATGCTGGTTGTGGGCAGCAATACACGCGCACATGAGTTCGTGCGAAAAATTCAGTCCCATCCCGAATTGGGATATCAAGTGATAGGTTTTGCGGACGAGCACTGGTCCGGAACCGACAATTTTGAAAAGACCGGCGACCGACTACTCTGTGACCTGGAAGGACTGCCCGGTTTCCTTCGTCAAAGTGTGGTGGACGAGGTCGTTATGGCGCTTCCACTGAAATCTTGTTATCAACAAGCATCGCGTATTGCGACCGCATGCGAGGATCAAGGGATAATCTTACGTTTTCCCTTCACAGTTTTCGATTTTAAGATTGCACGCTCCGAGGCCGAGGAGTTCGAGGGTAATCCGTTTATTACCGTCTTTACGGGGACGCCTGAAGGGGCTCTTACTAGCGCAAAGCGTTTATTTGATGTCGCCCTCTCGGGGGCTCTCATAATTCTCGTCTCCCCACTGATAGTGCTGGCGGCGGTATTGATAAAATTAACGTCCCCGGGGCCGCTATTCTTCGTGCAGCAGCGACTGGGGCGCAACAAGCATCTATTCTCGATGTACAAGTTGCGAACAATGGTGGTCGGGGCGGATGAGCGTCAGGCGGAGTTGGAGCACCTCAACGAAGCGGATGGTCCCGTGTTCAAGATCGATAAGGACCCACGCATAACAGCTATTGGACGCCTATTGCGTAAGAGCAGCATAGACGAATTACCCCAGCTGTTTAATGTGTTGAAAGGGGATATGAGCCTGGTGGGACCCCGGCCCCTTCCGATGCGCGACTATCAGGGGTTCGATAAAGACTGGCAACGGCGACGATTTAGCGTGCGCCCTGGCATCACCTGCTTATGGCAAATCAATGGCCGGAGCACAACCGCTTTTGAAAAGTGGATGGAGCTCGACATGGAATACATTGATAGTTGGTCTTTATGGCTGGATTTGAAAATCTTAGTCATGACCGTCCCAGCCGTTCTAAGGGGCGTTGGCGCAGCTTAATCCACAATAGCACTGACATTTCTTATCGCAACTCAGGTGCTAAGAAACGCTTGCTCCCCTTTTCCTTCGATTTCAAATGGTAACCACTCAGCCTCTCGACTCACCACAATTGCACGCCTCCGCGGATGCCACCATGCCCCTAGGCGGCGTGAAACGACTCGCTGCCGGAACGGGCATTGCCCTGAGCGGACGGTTTCTGGGGCGGGGTTTACGCCTCCTGGTAGATATCGTGCTGGCGCGCATCCTGGGTCCAAAACAGTTTGGGTTGTACGCTATCGGCTGGACAGTTACCCGGATTGTCACGTTGATCTCACCGCTAGGCCTCAACTCAGGTGTGATTCGATTCGGATCAAGATATTGGAAGGAGGATGACGCGGGCTTCAAGGGTGTTATTCTTCAATCCCTTATCACAGCGGCACTTTCCTCTATCGTCCTAGGGGCCCTTTGCTTTGGAAGCGCTACATGGCTAAGCCACGCTGTTTTCAAGAAACCGGAGTTGGTACCAGTGCTGCGTTGGTTTGCCCTGAGTTTTCCCCTGGTAGCTCTCCTTACGGTCGCTGCCGCGAGCACGCGCATTTCTCAACGCATGAAGTTCAGCGTGCTTGCCGAGGATATAAGCCAACCCGCGGTTGAACTTTTTCTCGTCATTGTTTTGGTTGGTGTGCTGCGTGCTGGCCTCGTAGGAGCGATGTTCGCGTGCTTGGGTTCTTTCATTTTTGCTTTCATCCTTAGCATTCGCTATTTGTTCCGACTGTTTCCATGTCTGACGGTATCTGATCTGCCTGCGCAGTTTCCCGGCCGAGCTCTTCTCGCATTTTCTTTGCCGGCGTCCTTGACCGGTGTGCTAGGTGTGATGGGCCTTTGGGTGAATCGTTTGTTTGTTGGCTTTTACTGTAACGCGGCTCAGGTTGGAATCTATCAGGCAGCGTCATATATTCCCGTATCGGTCGCGATCGTAGTCGGCGCTGTTGGGGCTATCTTCTCACCCATGGCAGCTGATCTCTCCCACCGAAGGCAGATTGCCATCATCCAGGAATTATACCGAGTCGGCACAAAGTGGACTCTTTACGCTGCCATCCCACCTATCTTGATCATGTGCTTCGCCCCCCGTGAATTATTGGTTGTCCTGTTCGGCGCGTCATATGCGGTCGGGGCACACGCACTGATCATTATGGCGA
The DNA here is from genome assembly GCA_963733545.1 of Terriglobia bacterium. Taxonomy (GTDB): domain Bacteria; phylum Acidobacteriota; class Terriglobia; order Terriglobales; family Acidobacteriaceae; genus JAIQFF01. The sequence goes on along the minus strand of CAVTDQ010000002.1, from coordinate 66,038 downwards.
TTGGGCAGCTTCTCAATGCCGGCAGCGGTTGCGTCGCCATGCTGTTGGTCATGAGTGGTCATCAAAAGATTACGTCGGCGCTTTTTGCGGCTATGTTTACGCTGAATCTAATTCTCTCCGCTGTGTTCATTCCTCGGTGGGGTATAGTTGGCGCCGCATGGGCCACTATTTGCACGGGGATTGGGTTATGGATTCCCGCTCTTCTGATTGCTTGGAGACGCCTCAAAATACAACCTTACGATCAACGCTTTTTAAAGCTATTGCTGGCCACTTTGCTGGCATTCTTTGCCATGCTTATACCAATTCCTTTAACTTCTGATTTAGGAAGGCTAAGTGTAGTCACTACTTTCGCGGTAGGCGTGTTCTGGGGAACTTTATTGATCGTTGGCTTGGATCCAGAGGATCGTGAGTTCACAGGCCGAGTTCGAACGCGCCTGGGACTAAGTTAACAACTGTGCATGGAGAAACCGTATGGCCATTGTTCGTCGTCTACGTCATAAGGCTTCCCGGACCAGGATGCGTGTCCCGCTAGTCTGGCTACGCCATCGCGGTCTGGATTCCTCCGACGTGTTCCTCGCCTCGTATCCGCGTTCAGGAAACACATGGCTTCGTTTCCTGATGATGGAGATCCTAAGCGGTCGACCTGCGGAATTTGACAATGTCAATCGCCTCATTCCCGAGATTGGCCTTCATGGCAAGGCTCCATCTTTGTTGCCGGATGGCGGTAAGCTGATTAAGACCCACGAGCGTTACCGCCAGGAATACCAACGGGCAATATACCTTTGTCGTGATGTGCGGGGTGTCCTACTGTCTGACTACTCAAGAATGAAACAGCTAGGATTAGTCGAACTTGATTTCGATACTTATTTAGCCAACTTTTTTCAAGTCCAGAACAGCGGAATCGGTACCTGGCACGATCACGTCGCTTCATGGTTAGGATCACCTCTAGCGGGGCGAGGTGATCTGCTTCTCGTCCGCTTTGAGGACATGCGTGAGAATCCAGAGCGGATACTTGGATCCATTGTTCGCTTTCTGGGGGTCGGAGTCGACCTGTCCACGATTCAGCATGCGATAGCAAACAACACCGTGGCTCGGATGCGAGATAAAGAGAACCGCTCTCGCAACCTTCCCAAGTGTAGCCAAGAGCACGGCCGGTTTGTGCGTGATGGAGCAGTGTCAGGTTGGCGGGCTCGTTTGACCCAGCGCCAATTGCGAGTGATCGACCTGTATGCTGGCGCGGTCCTCGATCAACTAGGGTATCCGCGCAGCACGTCTGAACTCGAACCGGCCTCCGCAGAAGTTGCTAGCTAAGAGCATCATTGCGCATGAAAATGGCGCCCGCCATGGGTAGCCTCAAGCGAAAGGGTCCATTTGTGCAGGACGTACAAGATCAACCAAGAAAATCCAAGTCAACCTCAGTTCCACGGGATCAGGATCAGAAGTCCTGGGGAGTCGACGAACCTCGGACACAGCCGCGCGTCCGCACTCGCGGATACTCCTGGATCGAGCGCACCACCAAAAAGCTAGGTGGCTTGGTGGCTTATAGCGTAACTCGCCACCGGAACGCTGCTAAGTAGGCATAAGCCTGAAGTTGGCAGGCAGGGGCCGAAGGCCGTAGAACTTTGGGTCTGAATACCATATTGAGAGGGCACTTAACGTGTTCCAGAAAAGTCACCCCACAGCTAGAAGTTCGCATTCGTCTCTCGGTTTTAGCGCCGGAATGGCTGCGCAGCTTTTCGTCTTTCTATCACTTGGGGCTGCGCTGACGCTGGGCTGCATCCTTGTTCTTGGCCGAATTCACCAGAATGTCGCCCTACTCACAGTGACAATTCTGACAGCCCCAGCTGTGGGGATATACGCCGCCACGGCCTTCCGACAAGCGGCGAGCGAACAAATGGTGCTAGTGCGCCAATTCAAATGGTGGCATTTCATGTGGCTGGTGATCTTTATGAGCGGCTTGGTTTTCCGGCAGAGAGGAGCAGCAGCGGCCTACAACCATCCGGTCGACAGTGCGGCGGTCTACCGCATCATTCTAGTTTTCGTGGTTGCTATCTGGTTGATGCTGCGTCTCTTCCTGCGACGAACCCACTGGGTGCAATCAATGTTCCAAGGATTGGTGGGTGGACTAACGGTCTATTCGCTGTATGCTGCCGTCACTACTGCCTGGTCCGTATATCCATTTTGGTCTCTGTACAAAGCTTGTGAATACGGTGTGGACATAGCGGCACTCGCTGCGATGCTCGTGACGTTGCGGTCAGTTGAGTCGTATAAATCCTTGTTCGATTGGACTTGGACCCTTCTCGGCTTGGTTTTAGCATCGGCGTGGCTCGGCATCCTTTACGATCCTAAAGACGCTTTAGACCATTTTCATTTCGTGGGTATTCTAGGAGTCCGGCTTAAGGGTGTCATACCCGTCCAGGGTGCCAATCGGATCGGGGACTTGGGCGGCATTGTGGCACTGATCGCTTTGGCGCGATTCTTTCCCCTGCATGGCCGTTGCTCGCGCCGGAGTTGGTATTCGTTCTTGTTTTTGTTCGGACTAGCCTCGCTCATTCTCTCGCAGACGCGGAGCGCTCTGGCAGGCTTTGCGGTTGGCGTTTGTATGCTTCTTCTTGTCTCTGGTCGGCTAGGGCTACGAAAAGTGTTGACAGTAGGTGTGAGCACCCTCCTCCTCGCATCACTACTATTCGTCGCTACTCCCGCAGGCGACCTATTAACAAACTATCTGCGGCGCGGTCAAAGCGATCAGATGATTAACTCGCTCAGCAGTCGGGTGGTGTGGTGGGAAACTGCTTGGAATCTTTACAAGCGTACGCCGCTAGGCATTGGGATGGGCGCATATGCAGCTGAAAAAGTACCCGCGCTGACAGCAATTGGACTTGCGGGTGAGTCGATGCACAGTGACTACATGGAGACCATACTGGGCACCGGCTTCTGGGGCCTGGCGCCACTGATTGCGAGTCTCTTAGGTGCATGGTTTGTTCTGCTGCGGGCAGCGCGAGATAGTTCTCTTTCGTCCGATGAGCGCCAACTCAGCGCAGAATCAATCGCCGTATTGTCACTGTTGACGGTTCGCACGATATTCATGGATGTCATGATCCTGCACCCGGCGCTGCACTTTTTTGTTGTAATTGGCTTTGCGGAGTTGTTGCGGCGGAAACGAACTCTCCCTACTTAAATGACGCTGTTAACCTTAGACAAGAACATGATGCTTAGAATTGGTGTGATCGTCATTGGCCTGTCTTTTCTTGCGATTGGAATGAAGGGGAAGGTTGCATCCTCTGAAGACGACACGTCACTTCGGCGCTATGCGGATCAGATGGGAGTCTACGTCGGCACTATTTTTGAACACAAGACGGCAAATCTCAACCCTGAGTACGGTCGGATCGTGGCTCGAGAGTACAACTCATTTGTCTCGCCAACCTTCATGCGGAGTACGGAGCCAGAACCTGGCCAATTCAATTTTCGAAGCATGGACCGTGACATCCAATTCGCCCGCAAATACGGAATGAAGCTTTTCGGGGCTGCTCTTCTCTACAAGGCGAAGACTACCCCGGAGTGGGTAATGAACTTTGTGGCTCGGCCACAAGAGCTTGATCAAGCCATGAAGCGACACATCCAAACCATGATCCAGCACGGTGGCGATACTTACTATGCTTGGGAGGTCGTGAATGAGCCACTCACTACCGCCAACGCCCCATGGGGGAGCACGCTCGGGCGGGAAGAGTATATTGCGAAGGCCTACCGATATGCCCGCGAAGCGAACCCGAATGCCCTACTCGTGATTAACCAGGCATTCGGCCATGGCGGGATCGACAGAAGCGATGTTGACGAATTCTTTCATCTGGTGAAGCGCTTAAAAGCTTCCCATGTCCCGATTGATGTTGCCGGAATCGAGATGCACTTACAGGCACAGGAGCTCCGGCCCAATTACTTGAATGAGTTCCGCTATTTCTTGGACCGCGCACGGGAAGCTGGAGTCAAGTCGGAAATTACAGAGATGGACGTTTATCAAGGACCGGAAAGCTTTAGCGACGGTTTGACGAGACAAAAGCAAATTTTTCAAGAAGTGGTTTCCACTTGTCTGCAAGATTCTAATTGCATCGGCTTTTACACCTGGGGCCTGTCGGATGCGGACTCGTGGCTGCGAAACAAACCGAACAACCGACTACCGGACGCAAAACCGTTACTTTTTGACGAGACGTATCACAAAAAGCCTGCCTATTTCGGAGTTCTTGATGCCTTCAAGGGATCCGTTGGGCGGAGGTAGGACTGCCCATGATTGTCACCACCAGCTGGGATGATGGAGACGTGCGCGATCTGAGGATAGCCGACTTGCTATTGCAACGAGGATTGCCAGGCACTTTCTATGTTCCTTTGCATCCGTTCGGCGGCAGCCCAGCGTTAACGCCCGATAATTTGCGCGCGATGACGTCTGCAGGCTTAGAGATCGGCGCTCACGGAGTAGATCACGAGATCATGTCTGAGCTTTCATTTGAGCACGCCTTGCGGGTTGTCGGTCAGTGCAAGTGCGTGCTTGAGCAGAGGCTCGGCGCCGAAGTTCCCATGTTCTGCTACCCGAGAGGGCGGTACAACAGCGACACCATTCGCTGCCTCAAGAAAGTGGGATATAGAGGAGCTCGAACCGTACAAATGGTAAACACACACCTGAGTTTTGGGCCTTTTGAAATGCCCACGTCATCTCAAGTCTATCCGCACGCATCAATGCGTTATTTACGCAATATGGCCCGCGGGCGCAACTTTAGAGCGATGTATGAGTATTTGGTAGACCTGCGATACGAGAGCAATTGGGTAAAACTCTCGAAGAAGCTGTTCGATCGCGCGCTCGAGCACAACGGAATCTGGCATATCTACGGCCACTCCTGGGAAATCGATGAGCTCGGTCTGTGGGATGGGCTTAAAGAAGTACTTGACTACGCTTCTAAACGAGATAATGTGCTTTATCTTACTAACGGCGCTCTAGTCAACCATCTAACAGCAGCTTCTTCTTACCGACTACTCCCAATCACAAGTTATAGCGAATGAGAATTGTCCTCGTACACAACACCTACCAGCAGCCCGGTGGAGAAGACGTAGTATTTCGCAATGAATGCGACCTACTTCGACGCTCTGGCCATGCCGTCACGACTTATGTACGCAGCAATTATGAGCTGGAAAATTATGCGGGCTTGGGGCGTATGGCGCTGGTTAAGGACGTCATATGGAACAGTCGCTCTCGCCGGGAGTTCAGTACAGTGCTGCACGACAACAAGCCGGATATTGTCCACATACATAACACTTTTATGGTCATCTCGCCCTCAATCTACGCGGCTTGTCAAGAAAGTGGTGTACCTATCGTCCAAACTCTTCACAACTACCGGCTTTTATGCCCGGGAGCAAACTTTTTTCGTAATGGGCGGATCTGTGAGGAATGCGTGACCCACAGCCTCGTACGCGGCATCGCGCATGCCTGTTACCGGGAATCTTCCTCGGCCACGGCAACGGTCGCCTGCATGCTAAAGGTTCACCGTATGCTAGGAACGCAAAGAATAGTGAACAGTTACATCGCACTCTCCACTTTTGCTCGCGACCGCTTCATCGCCGGCGGCCTAACGGCAGGAAAGATCGCATTGAAGCCTAACTTTGTATATCCCGACCCCGGACCTCGTAGTTCAGACGGACAGTATGCGCTGTTTGTGGGCCGTCTTTCAGCAGAGAAAGGTCTACATACAATGGTGGAGGCATGGCAGCACACCACAAACGTACCTTTGATGGTCATCGGAGATGGGCCTCTGTCTGGCGAGCTACAAGTGCTCGCGAACCGGTTGAATGTGGACATCACGTTCCGCGGGCGTGTGCCACCGCACGAGACTAAAGCTGCCGTAAAAGATGCTCGATTTCTCATCCTACCGAGCGAATGCTACGAAAACTTTCCTATGACCATCGTGGAGGCTTTTGCTTGCGGCACACCGGTAATCTGTTCCCGTTTGGGAGCCATGGAGGAAATTGTCACGGATGAATGGACTGGCCTGCATTTTCAAGCGGGAAACCCTGAAGACCTAGCTTCCAAGGTGAACTGGGCATGGTACCACCGTGCGCGAATGGCTTGTATGGGAAAGCAAGCGCGGCAAGAGTTCGAACGGATGTACACGGCGGAAAGCAACTATTCGGTCCTGATGGCCCTCTATGATCGAGTTCTTGGACAAGGTTCCCCGGCCCAATGTTTCCTGCCATCGGTTATGGTGAGCTAATCCGCAAATAACTGTGTCTGCACCGTCACACTGAGCTGTGCGAAGGCGCGGCAGATGTCTCGGCGGTGTCTGCTGAGTGTCCATTTCCGGAACAGTCACACGCTTAGCCATACTTAACAGGACCTCCCTATCTGGATGTTCACCAAAAGGAGAAACAATACAAATGCCAAACCCTAGTCGGATACTAGTTACAGGAGCTGGTGGTTTCATCGGTCACCATCTTGTCAAACGTCTCAAAACTGAAGGTTGCTGGGTACGTGGCGTGGATCTAAAACACCCCGAGTACGAGATGTCTTCGGCGGACGAATTTGAAATTCGTGACCTTCGCCGATGGGATGAATGTCTCGTGGCGACGAGGGGAATTGATCAGGTTTATAACTTGGCGGCCGACATGGGTGGCATAGGTTACATCACTGCCTTTCACGCCGCTATCGCGCATAACAACATTTTGATCAACGCCCACATGTTGGAAGCAAGCCGGCAACAACACGTCACGCGTTTCCTTTTTTCCTCGTCAGCCTGCGTTTATGCACAAAGCAAACAGAAAAGTGCAGATGTGACGGCTCTAAAGGAAGAAGATGCATTTCCGGCCGATCCCGAGCCTGGCTATGGTTGGGAGAAGCTCTACGCGGAAGAGCTGTGTCGCTACTATTGGCAGGACTACCGCTTCGAAACCCGTATCGTACGTTTCCATAATGTTTACGGACCCCTGGGAACCTACCAGGGCGGCAAAGAGAAAGCGCCCGCCGCCATTTGCCGGAAGGTAGCCCTGTCACCCAGTCCTGGTGAGATTGAGGTGTGGGGAGATGGTCGCCAAACTCGATCGTTCATGTATATAGATGACTGTACGGAAGGCCTGATGCGCATCATGGCATCCGACCACAGGGATGCCCTAAACTTAGGGACTGATGAGCTAGTCACTGTCGATGAGTTAGTCGACCTGATAGGAAAGATCGCGGGCAAGGACATCAGCAAGCGTCACAATACCGAAGGCCCGCAAGGGGTCCGGGGACGCAATAGTGACAATACGCTTTTGCGCCGTGTACTTGGATGGGAGCCGGCAACTTCTCTAGAGATAGGGTTGGCGGTTACTTATCCGTGGATCGCGTCGGAGCTTACCGGCACGCAAATATCTGAACCTCTCACGCTCGCTGCCGGTGACTGACTTGTTTGCTACGGCGTCGTTATGCTTCCGTTGACGCCCCGTTTTTCCTTTGTTCCTACCTCACACCATGAGACCGACAATGCCGCTACAAACAATTGTGGACACTATTGACCATCATACCGACGAAGTGCAGAAGTTTCGTCTGTTCGGACTTAGGGTGGACGCCGTTCAGATACCACAGGTAATCGATGTGATAGAAGACTGGATTCGGCGCCCTGATAAAACCCGCTACGTCGCTGTTACGGGAATGCATGGAATAACCGAAGCATTGCATGACTCTGAAATGCGGTCAATTCTGCTCGCCGCCGATTTGGTTGTGCCGGACGGAATGCCCTTGGTGTGGCTGGCTCGCTGGAACGGCCATCACCTTCCCCGTCGAGTTTATGGCCCGGAATTGATGGATACTTTTTGTCGAGAGACCGGTAGTCGGTATCGGCATTTCTTTTATGGCGGTGCACCGGGTGTGCCCCAAGCACTAAGCCAGATGCTAAACCTTAAGTACGGAATCGTGGTCGCAGGTACCTTTTCCCCACCATTCCGCGCCCTTAGCGCAGAGGAGGAGATGGAAGCTCTTGACCTGATACGCTGTGCGCACGCCGATGTTCTCTGGGTCGGCCTAAGTACTCCCAAGCAAGAACGCTGGATGTTCCAACATCGAGAGGGGCTAAGTGTTCCGGTTATGTTGGGAGTAGGGGCTGCCTTCGATCTGAACTTGGGCAGAGTGCGGCAGGCGCCCCATTGGATGAGAGAAAACGGCTTAGAGTGGCTTTTTCGACTATTGATGGAACCGCGACGTCTTTGGCGGAGATACCTGATTATGGGCCCACAATTCGCCTGGAACGTTTCTTTCGAATTGCTTGGTTTGAAACGATACGAGTGATACCAAGTTGTACCACCGACCTAAACGCAGGTGATAGATCCATGAGAAAAGAGGCGTTCCTGGAAAACACCATCGGTAACCGGCCTGAATTGCACAAAGTGGAGTCGAGATACCGACGGCTCCGCTACGAGCTGTCCAAGACAAAGGTAAGAACGCCGATCGTCTGGTTCCGGCACCGCAATGTTCACTCGACGGACGTCGTCCTCGCCGCCTACCCGAGGTCGGGAAGTACTTGGTGCCGCTTCACTATGTTTGAGATCCTGACCGGTCGCGAATCAGAATTTGGCGCCGTCAATAGTGGTCTCTCTGGCCCTCGCGTTCGTGCAACCGCGCTTCCTGTCCTGCCGGATGAGGGGCGGCTTCTGGTGAGCCACGAAGCCTATCGGGAGGAATATAAGAAAGCCATCTATCTCGTAAGAGATGGACGAGATGTCCTTCTCTCGGAGTACACCTTTCTTAAGGCGCTGGGTCGGTTTAAAGGGGATCTAGATCAGTTTGTCATTACATTCTTACAGGGTAAAGCTAACGGCTATTCCTCATGGCGCTCTCACGTTCATTCTTGGCTGGACTCGCCCCTTGCACAAACCCCAAATCTTCTGGTCATGCGATATGAGGATCTCCGGTCCAATACCCACGCGTCGTTCCAGCAAATCGTCGAGTTCTTGGGCATTAAGCGCAGTTCAAAAGCCATTCATGAAGCCATCGTCAACAACTCATTGGACAAAATGCGGGTTAAAGAACAGCTCTCGCCACAGAAGGTGTCGGCGAGAGGCCGTTTTGTGGGCAATGGCTCCATGCAGGGATGGCGCTCAAGGCTGTCGCCATCCCAACTTACGATGATCAATCATAGCGCTGGTGATGCGCTGCTTAGACTTGGATATCAAATATCACCGGATCTTCCTGCAAGCACACACAAAGTGGCCTCGGCAGTCTTGTGAACGTTGGGTTGATTCGAAAACTGTGTGCATGACGGATAATGCCAATGGTACGAAGGGAAAGTAGCAGCACCATGGATTGTGCCACCGATACGTCAACTCCCGCAGTAATATTAATGTCAGGAGACCATGGTCCGCTCGGTATCACCCGAAGTCTCGGGCGAATGGGCGTGGCGGTCCACAGTATAGATCCGCAGTTTCTGACTCCCTGCTCTTTTTCAAAGTATTGTAAGAGAAGATTTGTCTGGGATTTGGACCGGCATGCCATATCAGATAATTTGTCATTCTTGCAGCGCGTCAGTGCTGCCGCCGGGGCTCATCCTCTTCTAATTCCCACAACCGATCCGGCGGCTATCTTTGTTGCGGACAATTACGATTACTTAAGCAAATGGTTTCTACTACCTGAAGCAAGGCACGGTCTTGCGCGCGCCCTGGCTGACAAGAAGGACATGTACTTCCTAGCGAAGAAGTACCAAATTCCGACTCCAGAAACGGTTTTTCCCCGCTCAAAAAGCGACGTTGCCGAATTCCTCGATCGGGCAGTATTTCCTATCATGTTAAAAGGGATCGACGGTGTTCGTCTTTGGAAACGGACAGGGAAGAAGATGTTCATTGTTACGAGCAAAAAGGAGCTGTTGGAAACGTATGATGCTGCGGAAGATCCCGAACGGCCCAACCTCATGATTCAGGAATACATTCCGGGGGGTGACGACACAGTATGGATGTTTAACGGTTATTTCAACAGGGAGTCTAACTGCCTATTTGGAATGACGGGCAAGAAAATTCGCCAATGTCCCATCCACACCGGAGCCACAAGCCTTGGGATTATCCTCGAAAATAGGGAAGTTAAAGAAATAACACAAAACTTCATGAAGGGGGTTGGATATCGAGGAATCCTGGATATTGGATACCGTTATGACGCACGGGACGGAAAGTTTAAAGTGCTGGATATCAACCCAAGAATAGGTGCTACATTCCGTCTGTTTGCCGCTTCTAATGGTATCGATATGGCGCGCGCACTGTACCTAGATTTGACAGGACAACCGGTACCTTCTGGTACAAGCGCGTCAGGTCGCAAGTGGCTTGTCGAAGACACCGATCTGGTTTCTCTTTACCGCTATCGCCAAGAACGGAGCCTGACACTAAAAGACTGGTTTCGCTCAATTCGAGACGTCAATGAGACGGCCTATTGTGCAAAAGACGATTTGTTGCCACTCCTGCCGCTGTGCGTGAACCGGTTGGTAGAACTCGTCAGACGCGCCTGGAAACGGGTGACCGCGAAACCACGGAGGGCCACGTATCCGTACCCTCGTCGGGACTCTGGCCGTGTTATTCCTGTTGGTTAGAAGTGAGTTCTCTATACACTCGTCGGCCGTCCCGCTATCATTTGTGTCGCGACGGTACCCCGGGGCGCGGCAGCGGCAACGTACACATCTTCTACTAAGTCGTGCATAGGCGACAAGACATCGATATGGAAGCCATGGCTCAATCTACACGGGCGGCAAATCTTGTTCTCGAGCGGTGCCGGGAGAAATCTGACCCAGTGTTTGTTGTAGGTATTTGGAGATCGGGGACATCGCTATTTTATGCCCTGCTCAATCAACATTCCAAAGTGTCTCTCATGTACGAGGGCGATCTGGCGCTTCTGGGGTCGATGTTTTGGTTACCCAGGGACAAATGGACCTGGCTGGCAAAGTGGGAGCTCTGGAATGGGGCTCTGTCCCGTCACCGCATTGACGTCAATCATATCCCGGGCGGCATGTACGACCTTTCGCGTGCTATCAACACAGCATATGGGGAGTATGCATGCCAGAAGACAGGCGCTACTATTTGGGGTTGCAAATCGCCAAACTATTACAGTTCGCTTACTCGCCTATCCCGGTTGTTTCCAAATGCCCGGTTTATCATTATTTGGCGCGATGTGAATGGCATATGTGCCAGCATCCATCGAGCAGCGGTGACGTCATCGTACTTTCGACGAAAGGGGATGATGCTGCGAGCCATCCTGGGTTACCGCAAGCTCAAGGTTGATTGCGATCGTCTTTTATCGTGTGGTTCTGATATTCATCAGTTGCATTATGAACATCTATTAACGGATCCCACAGGTTGCATGACAGCAGTTTGCGAGTTTCTGGATATTCCTTTTGAAGCAAAAATGGCATCTCTCGAAGATGCGGACCGCTCCGCAATTGAGAATGCGAAACATCATCTGCTAGTCAGGGGAGACAAAATCAAGCCCACTTCCGAACCCGCCAGAGAGGTGTTGCCTGTCGTAGTCAGAAGAAAGATCGACAGTTACATTGCGTTGTGGCGGCGACAGTCGAACGATACCTGGCCTATCTATCCGAAATTGACAGAATTGGCCCCCATAGAGTCACGGTTGCGACGGATCACTGATCGATTGTGTTTCTCGGCATTAAGAGCCTGGGATGTCATGACAGTCATCGCCTTCTCATTTGTTCCCGGCTCGATCTGGAAAGAATATCGTATTCGCAAGTACAAGCATGAGGTCGCCTCCCGGCCGCGCTACGAAACGTGAGCCGTCGACCACAGAACGTGAGCCGTCGACCACAGCTTGATAAAGGCCGCAACGCCTGAGGTACTCCGTTCGACAAAGTTCTGGGTGCAGGTAAGATTGGGCGTCAAAAGCATCGATTCTTTTGATACCGCACACCTAAAAAGCTCGTAGGCCATTTCCACTTTGTTCAATCAAGGGGACAACATGCCGATTACAAATGCTAAACCAAGACTGCGTACATGGGAGTATCTAGATCTGATTGGGGTACGTAACATCCCCGCATGTACCAGCCCGTTTGATCCAGGATACGATCCAGTTACCGTCGAAGGCCACCTTGAGCAAAGCTCCCACTTGATTTCCAGTCTCAAGATTTCAATGGCATGTTGGATGGTTGCCAACGAAGGCGCGACCCGGCGAAAAATAGCTGCTGCAAAGAAACACTCAGTGCCAACCGTTACCGGAGGCGGGCCATTCGAAATTGCCGTTGCCCAGCATCAGTTGTGTAACTATCTTGATTTGTGCGCGGACCTAGGTGTGACACGTGTTGAGGCCGGTGAGGGATTTACCACCCTGAAGATCGCCCCCGGTGAAGTGGTACGAATGGCAAGGGAGCGAAACCTAGAAGTACAATTCGAACTCGGCAAGAAACACGATGGCGCGTTTAGTGAAAGCGTGATCGAAGACTTGCTGGAGCAGGGAAGGCGATGGCTGGACATCGGCGCAATTCAATTGGTAGTTGAGGCCCGAGAAAGCGCTTGCGAAGTAGGCCTCTTTGACACTGCAGGCCGGCTAAACAGGGCGTTCGCCGATCGCTTCGTCCACGCGTTCGGTTTTCAAACCGTCATGTTTGAGGCACCCAATAAGCCCAGCCAATTTGCTCTGCTCGATCATTTTGGATCTCAGGTGCACTTATGCAACATCAGATTAGAGGAGCTGTTGCGTGTTGAAATCTACCGAAGAGGTCTGCACTCAGATGCGTTTGGGAGGGAAAAGTTGAGACCGCGTAGGATCGAAGATGTGGTGGAACATGTGACGGAAGGAGTAGCTAGTGCCTAATACGGTTGGCATTGATTACCTACCTGAGAGTGCCGCCCGGTACGGTAAAGACTTCGCCGTAGTTGCGGTTGATGTAATTCGTGCGACCACAACCATGGTAACGGCGCTGGCACTCGGGCGGAGATGTTTCCCTGTGTCCTCGCCATCCGCGGCTTTTCGAATCGCCCGTCAACTTAACGATCCACTCATGGTGGGGGAAATCGAGGGCGGCGTGCCGGCACACTTTCACATGAACAATAGTCCCGCAGAACTGGCCAATCGCAACGACGTACATCGTCCCGTCGTTGTGCTGTCAACCTCTGGAACCAAGCTGGTGCACAATGCTCGAAAGGCGGGGGCCGTGTACATAGCCTGTCTGCGAAACCACACGGCAGTCGCGTCTTATATCGCTGGAAAACACGCCAAGATTGCAGTTATTGGCGCAGGTAGTAAAGCGGAATTTCGAGAAGAAGATCAGCTCTGCTGCGCCTGGATCGCAGGCAGCTTGGTCAAAGCTGGGTACACACCGCGAGATACGAAGACCGCCGAGCTCATTGCGCGCTGGGAAGGCGCTTCCTTGCGCGAGTTCCTTATCAGCAATAGTGTCTCGTACCTGCGAAGGACGGGGCAACTGAATGACTTGGACTTTATCTTGGACAGAATCAATGACCTTGATTCTGTATATAGAATGCACGGCAAGGAAATCGTGGGGGTCGGCAAGCCACTCCAGAACGCTCCTGTACAGCCATGGGGTGTACCAATGCCCACACTTCCGCTGTCATCTTGACCTCTGACTCACCACCCTTGGCAGTCCAGCTGGATCTATTGTCGCGAGGCTCAGTTCGTAAACTTAGCTCCACACGTTGCCGTGAGAGGTGACGGGTTTTACTTATCCATCAGCTATTGCTCCACAGGGGACGGCAATGTCATTTTCTTTTAAAAGAACTACTATGCATCCGCGCCTGTTGACTCAACACGGCGGAACCGTGAATGTCTGTGCTCGATCAATGGCGGCTCGTGTTCGGTCTAACATATCCGAACCTTTTGTGTCGCTAAGAGTTGTTGCGATCGTGTGCATATCTGCATTTGTGTTGACAGGGAACATCAATGCGCAGTCAGTAAGCCTGCCGTCAGCAGGGACATTTCAAGATGGTGTAGCTCTGGTGGCATTTAAAGCCGGTGTGCTAGGCAGCCAAGGAGCGGCGGCTGCAGCCGCAGCGGGCGCAGTTGACATGGAAACGATCGGCGCCCGCACACATGTGTTGCATTTTGGTAAAGGACGTGTAGCACAGGTCCTTCAGGCGCTTAGAAACAACCCTTTGGTTCGTTATGCCGAACCGGATTACTTACAGTGGCCTGCAGGAGTGCCCAACGACGTCGCTTTTCCGTTGCAATGGGGATTTCAGAACACCGGACAGACGGTCCAAGGAACTACCGGCACTCCGGGGGCAGATGAAGAGGCAATATCCACATGGAAGGTCACTACTGGCGCTGCCGGGGCCAATGGTGTTGTCGTGGCTGTATTAGACACCGGCGTTCAATACAACCATCCGGATCTGGAGTCCAACATGTGGTCGAATCCGGGTGGGATAGGCGGCTGTCCCGCCGGTACGAACGGCTTTAACGAGCTCAATAATACTTGTAATCCCATGGATGACGACACCGTGTACGCTGGACATGGTACGCATATTGCCGGAATCATAGGAGCGGCGACCAACAATGGGTTTGGCATAAGCGGACTGAACTGGACCACGCAGATTATGGCGGTGAAGTGGATGCCATCCTCAGGGGCGGGTCTTACCAGCAAACTGATCAAGGCCATGCAGTGGGTGATCAGCGCTAAGCAATCAGGAGTGAATATCCGGGTGGTAAATGATTCAGGGACGTGGGTTGGCACGGCGTTCTCACAGGCGTTGTCGGACGAAATTGACCAGCTGGGCAGCAATGACATTTTGTTCGTGACGGCTGCGGGCAATCAGGCGAAAGACAATGATATGGTGCCGAGGTATCCCTGTGTTTACGCCCGCGCAAATGAAATTTGTGTGGCAGCCAGCGATCAAAATGACCAGCTTTGGAGCTCGTCTGACTATGGCTTGAGCAGTGTGGATTTGGCTGCGCCCGGTGTAAATATTTATTCCACACTACGTTCGACAAACTACGGCTATATCAGTGGCACTTCGATGTCGGCAAGCCAAGTGTCAGGTGCGGCCGCGTTGATACTCTCCAAGGGGTATCAACCCGTCGCGACGCTAAAGTCCACGATCCTAAACAACGTCGATGTTCTGCCATCACTAACCAGCTTTGTGCGCACCGGCGGGAGATTGAACGTGTGTAAGGCGGTGCCCGGTTGCATGACAGCTGTAACAGCCATACCAGCCAATGCGTCAGCGCCCCTGGTCGTGGGTATGGCTCAGTTTGGCCATCAGATGGGCGCCTGGACGGGGTCTTGGACTGGAAGTCCGACGAGCTTTGCGTATCAATGGTCTCGTTGTGATGGTAGTGGAGCTGAACTGCGCTCCAATTTTAGGAGCGACGTCCTCCACCTATGCGTTGCTCGCAAATGCCGACGTGGGCTCCAAGCTCACAGTCACAATCACGGCTTCAAACAGTGTCGGTCAAGCTTCCGTAAGTTCCGCGCCAGGGCCAGTGATACAGGTTGCAGGCTCATCGTCGTGGTCAGTAGACTCGACAATCCTCGACCAGTCGACCATCGACGGCCAGGTACAGTGGCAGGCAACACCATCGCTACCCTCGGGGAGCGTAAACAATGTGCAGTTTTATATCGACGGTAACTTGCGGTCTACAGCGTTCTCTTCGCCTTACAACTATGGTGGCGATGGCTCTCTCGACACAAGCAAACTGGCACAAGGTCCGCACGTGCTGTCCATCAGAGCAGTGGCTAACGATCTGAGCTATGCGTATTACAGTGCCGCCGTCATCGTGGGCAACGAATTGCGCATCACCACTCCCTCGTTGCCTTCGGGGACCCAGAATGTTGCCTATAGCACCACCCTGGCAGCCGCAGGTGGGGTCACACCTTACGCATGGTCGCTCGTGACAGGAACGCTGCCTAGCGGGTTGAGCTTGAACAGCAGTACGGGAGTGATTTCAGGGACTCCGACGGCGGCGGGCACAAGTAACTTTACTGTGAAAGTAACCGATGCCAATTCGCAGACCGCGACCCAAGCATTAAGCATCGTTATCGCGACAGCGCTGACCATCACGACGGCGTCGTTGCCTTCGGGCACCCAGAATGTTGCCTATAGCACCACCCTGGCAGCCGCGGGTGGGGTCACACCTTACGCGTGGTCGCTCATGACGGGAACGCTGCCTAGCGGGTTGAGCTTGAACAGCAGTACGGGAGTGATTTCAGGGACTCCGACGGCAGCGGGCACAAGTAACTTTACTGTGAAAGTAACGGATGCCAATTCGCAGACCGCCACCCAGGCACTAAACATCGTCATCGCGACGGCGCTGACCATCACGACGACGTCGTTGCCTTCGGGCACCCAGAATGTTGCCTATAGCACCACCCTGGCAGCCGCGGGTGGGGTCACACCCTACGCATGGTCGCTCATGACGGGAACGCTGCCTAGCGGGTTGAGCTTGAACAGCAGTACGGGAGTGATTTCAGGGACTCCGACGGCAGCGGGCACAAGTAACTTTACTGTGAAAGTAACCGATGCCAATTCGCGGACCGCGACCCAGGCATTAAGCATTGTCATCGCGATTGGGGGGGAGGAAATATAACGCTGCTACAGTCGGCTGCCGCACAGGGCACGAATGTGACATCCCTCTCTCAAGCATTTCCTACTGGTAACACGACTGGTAACCTAATCGTAGTGTTTGTGCGGGCATCCACCGCGACTCAGACGGTAACCATCTCCGATAGTGCAGGGAATACATATGCCCAGGCGGTCCTGCAGACGCAAACGACCGACGGACATCAGGTGCGCATCTTTTACGCCAATTGCGGAACCAGCAGCACCAACACGGTAACGGCCAGTTTCTCGGGAACCAACGCTCACCCGTGGCTCTCGGTGTTTGAATACGCCGGAGTAAGCACACTGGACAAGACTGCGCATGCGCAAGGAGGCGGTAACTCAGCGAACTCTGGGCTTACTGCGACGACGACGTCGAATAGCGAGCTGGTATTTGCAGGGCTAGGTATACCTTCAGCTTCACAGGTCACAGTGACAGCGGGTAGCGGATTTGCGCTTTTGCTGCAAGACGCGTCTCCTAATACCTCACGCGGGGCTGCGGAAGGGAAGGCCGTTGCCGCAGCCGGACAATATGCCGGAACATTCAGTCTTACCGGGAGCGCCCAATGGTCTACAGTCGTCGCAACGTTTAAGTAAACACCGCAATGTAATTGCAGAGCGGACGCATTGAAGGATCGTGCACCGTATTGTTTACGCGAAGGCGCATCGATAATTTAAGACTTATGCGCGTCAGTTTGATTACGAACAATCAAATAATCTCGAAGACGATACGACAGTACTCAATATGCCTATGCCCAACCCAATGACTAACTTGGCAGTACCCGCGGATCGCCGCTCACTTGAACACGCCGAAGCGTATCAGGACTTACAGTCGGCTGTTCTACGTGCGGATAATGTTTCGACCAGACAGCAGAAGCTGGTCAACGACCACTTCCAGGCTTACGCAACAGAGTGGAAGGATCTCTACAACCGAGCGGGAGTATTCGAAGTAATACACCAGGAGCGGCGAAACGCCGTTTTAGCGATTGTCGACGCGATCGGGGTCCACCCGTCCCCAATTCTAGAGATCGGTTGTGGTGCGGGGTTGACATCGGTTGCGCTAGCGAAGCGTGGACATGTCGTTAACGCTCTCGACAGTGTGGGGAGAATGGTTGAGCTTACACGAAAGGCGGCCGCCGAGGCTGGCGTCAGTCAACGCATCACTGCGCAGGTAGGCGACATCGCTCGGTTACCTTTTGCCGACAACTCATTTCCTTTTGTAATAGCTATTGGGGTAACCCCTTGGTTACACTCGCTGCAACCCTGTCTCCAAGAAATCGCTCGTGTCCTTCAGCCGGGCGGTCATTTGATCGTGAACGCCGATAATCGATGGCGCCTTAACTATGTGCTTGACCCTCAATGTTTCCCCTCACTAAGATGGATGCGACTGAAACTGCGTCCTGCACTCGAAAAAGCCCGACTGTGCAAAGCCAGACCATGGAAACCTCAACTTTACACGTACTCGATCAGGCAGTTCGATTCGCTCATCTCAGTAGCGGGCTTAAGAAAGCTGGAAGGAAGGACGATCGGATTCGGCCCGTTCTCCTTTTTCAGTCGCAAACTGCTACCGGAACCGCTCGGGATAAAGCTACATCACGAGTTACAGAGCTTGGCCGACCGCGGGTTTCCTGGGCTGCGATCTACAGGCACCCAATACATTGTGCTGGCCGCAAAACCGGATCCGGCTCGAGACAATAAATGACTGGAAACAACAAGTTGCGGACCGGTGCCTGGTATGGAGACCACTTGCTGAGCTTAGATTTCCCGTCAGACTGGGATGTCAACTTTTTGTGGCCCCGAACCCCTTTGCCACTAAGCGATGAGGACATCGTTCGAACATTGGAACGACCGGTCGGGCAACCTCCCATTCGGCAGTTGTGCATTGGCAAATCAAAGCCTCTAATAATTGTCGACGATCCGAATCGCCCCACTCCCGCCGCCCGCGTTATGCCATTTCTGCTAAAACATTTTTATGAGGCAGGTATAGCTGCTAGTGACGTGAGAATTTTAGTTGCATGCGGCACTCATGGTGCGCCCCGTGCGGAGACCGTGCGTGAGAAGGTCGGCCCCGAAGCCGCCTCGGCGTGCAAGATTCACGTACACGATGCCAGTCGGAACGTCGTCAAAATCGGGAGAACTTCATACCGGACCCCCGTTTTCATTAATCAGGAAGTCCCGAATAGTGATTTCGTGGTTGGGATCGGGGGTGTGTATCCAAACCATACAGCTGGTTTCGGAGGTGGTTCCAAATTAGTTCTTGGGGTTCTTGGTTTTCGCTCCATTCTGAAACTGCATTTCAAGCACGAGTCACGTGGTTGGGGAACCTCACACGATCGACATGCATTTCGCCGCGACCTAAACGAAATCGCCAGGATGGCCGGGCTGGACACTGCCCTCTCTCTGCATGTGAATGCGAATCGCGAGGTTATTCGAATGGCGTGCGGCGATCACCTCCGTTATTTTGCTGACGAAGTTGACTTCTGCCGAGAAACTTTCGGCACTTCCGGACATGATGATGCGGACGTAGTCATCTCTAATGCCTACCCCAACGATCTTTCTCTGACCTTCGCGCGCATGAAAGGGACGGCACCGCTTCGTGACTGTTTGTCAAGAACCTCGCGCATCGTAATCGCCTCCTGCAGCGAGGGAATAGGAGCTCATGGGTTGTTTCCTCTAGGAGCCAAATTCTCACGACAACGCCACCTCGCCCGTCGCCTTTGCCACATGGATGCGCGGGATTTGGCGAAGAAGGTCCGCAGACGGATGTCCCGACTTATGCGCTCTGCAGAGCGGAAGCCTTTGCTGGCTGCTCAAAAGAACCCAATCTGGTTATACCGACCGGGAATCCATTCTGAGCCGTTGCCTTCCCAGGTTGGAGAAACAAAAATCACCGGTTCGTGGTCGGAAATTCTGGAAAGTGTCCGTCGGGAACAAGCCGACCGGACACGTCTTAAGGTGATTGTCTATACCTGCGCTCCTCTGCAATTTATCAAGCAGCGAGATGAGGGGACCAGATCCGCCTCGGAGCAATGATCCCCCAAGCATTGTCCGCCACCTACTGCGGTCACATTGCCTGAGGGATCCGAAAGCGTAAGAATCCCGCGGGAATCGTGTACGAAGAAGTTTCATTCATAGAATGATACTGCTTGGGCCCGAATGGCTCGGGATAGTTAGAGTAATTCGCAGATCTAAACACCATTACCTGACGAGCACTGACCACCGCTCGCACCGATCATCCAGTTAGATACTTCTCCGTTACGCGATTCCGCCGGGTTGACGGTTGAAGAGGTGGCGAGTTCTTTCCAGGCGGCATTTTCATACGCTTACCAGTAGTACCGCGGCACTCCTGTTTGCTACAGCATCCACTTGCAACGCGCGGCTGGAATAGTTGGCGCTTCCCCCCACCCGCCGTCAGTTTCCATACTGGGTGTGAACTCAGATTTGCGGCTGCATATTCATCTTAATGGTGTTAACTGTTGCGATAACGGATGCAGCGGCACACACCTGTTGCCACGAAATGTATTCATATCCGAATATCGACCCATGCCAGCGGAAAGCAGTTTTGGAATGAACGACAACAAGCTAGGCGGCATCACATGACCGCGCCGCTTGGCTTGACTGTTTCGTACAACTAAACCTAACAACCAACGTTCCGTACGGCACGATCGCACAGTTAGTGCGGGTGCAGAATGTCGTACTACAACCTCGGCCTGACGCGCTCGCGTCCGGTTCGTGAAATGACATTGGCACGCGTCACCGGAAATCCAGGTCTTAATTCAACCTACGACTAGGGAGCTACAAATGAAGACTTTGATTCGTAATGTAAGATCTAGCGGAAGTGCAGCACCAGCTAAAGCCCACGGTGGTGTCCTGATTGATTTGATGGCTTTGCCTGAACGTCAAGAAGAACTTCGGCAACTGTCGTGCGATTGGGTCTCCTTGGACTTGACGCCCCGCCAGCTTTGCGACTTAGAGCTATTAATAAACGGTGGCTTTTCGCCCCTTCGAGGATATTTGGGACACCTGGACTACGAGTCAGTCTGCCGCGACATGCGCTTGGCTGATGGCACGCTCTGGCCAATGCCTGTTACACTTGATGTTTGCGAGGAATTCGCGAAAAAACTACGACCCGATCAGACTATCGCCCTACGCGACGCCGAAGGCGTCATGCTGGCGGCGCTCACCATAACCGAAATCTGGCAGCCCGATCTTGTCGCCGAGGCACAGTTCGTGTTCGGCACAACTAATCCTGAGCATCCTGGAGTAGCCTACCTCGTCGAGAAAATTCAGCCGTATTATATTGCCGGCCATCTAGAAGGATTGCAGCTTCCGGTTCATTACGACTTCCGCAGCTTCCGCCTAACGCCTGCGGAACTCCAAGGAGAATTCGCACGCCTGAGTTGGAAGCGAATCGTAGCATTCCAAACACGTAACCCAATGCACCGAGCACATTTTGAACTGACTCTACGTGCTGCCAAAGCTGTGGAAGCGAATCTGCTTATCCACCCCTCTGTCGGAATGACGAAGCCCGGGGACGTCGATCACTACACACGCGTCCGATGCTACCAGGCAATTCTGGGGCACTATCCGAAGGAAACCGCCAAGCTTGCCCTTCTTCCGTTGGCCATGCGTATGGGGGGGCCACGAGAATGCTTGTGGCATGCAATTATTCGAAAGAACTACGGTTGCTCACATCTAATTGTTGGCAGGGACCATGCTGGTCCCGGAACCGATTCCAGTGGCAAGCCGTTTTACGGACCGTACGATGCCCAAGAACTTTTAGCCCGTCACGAGAAAGAACTTGGGATCGGTATGCTTCCGTTCAACATGATGGTGTATGTTGAGCAGTCGGCATGTTACGTTCCTGAGGATGAGGTGTTGCCCGGCGCTTGCGCTTTGAATATCTCCGGTACGGAATTGAGGCGACGGCTCGCTGAAGGCCTGGAGATACCGGTGTGGTTCACTTTCCCTGACGTGGCCCGTCAGCTGCGTCGAACTCACCCTCCTCGGCACAAGCAAGGCTTGACTGTTTTCTTCACCGGTCTTTCAGGAGCAGGCAAATCGACGATTGCGAACGCACTCATGGTTAAATTCCTCGAAATGGGTGGCCGGCCAGTTACGTTGTTGGACGGTGATCTGGTTCGCAGGCACCTATCTTCTGAGCTTGGTTTTTCAAAGGAGCATCGGGATATGAACATACGCCGTATCGGATTCGTTGCTTCCGAGATTACCAAGAACGGCGGAATTGCGATTTGTGCCCCCATCGCTCCCTACGACAACATCCGAAAAGAAGTACGCACAATGGTTGAGGGAGGTGGGGGCTTTATTCTTGTGCACGTCGCTACGCCTCTCGAACTTTGCGAGCAGCGCGATCGTAAGGGGCTGTATGCCAAGGCACGCGCCGGCATAATCAAACAGTTCACCGGTATCTCTGACCCTTATGACGTACCCCCAGATGCCGATGTCACTATCACAACAAGCGACACAACTCCGGAGGAAGCGGCTCATGAAGTTCTTCTTCATCTCGAACGCGAAGGGTACATTGCGGCGAATGGGGATCAAGGCTGAATCTCCTAAGAATAATAGTTGGCGCTCCGGCAATCATATACCCCGTGCCTGATCGAAGAACCTCACACGTTATTGTCAGTGATGCAAGATTGCGCCATTCTAAGTCGTGGCCTCACAAATAAACTCTCAAGACACCAGAGTGAGGAGGGTGTATGCACGACACTGAACGGCGCCGAAGCCGACGATTCCCCCTGCAACAGCCAGCAATTATTAACTGCAGCAATGATACTTTTCACGAAGTATCAGGCATGACCGAAAATGCTTCTCTGGAAGGCATTTTTCTCTGGGCTGATATGGCTCTAGCGGAAGGATCCGAAGTGCGAGTGAAACTAGTTTTGGGCACAGAACGCTTAATACCTCTGCATGGCAGTGGTAGAGTCGTGAGAGTTGAAACGAAAGCCTTTGGAAAATTCGGAATTGCGATTGCGTTGGAAAAGTTTCTATCCGAAGCCGTCCCGTGCCCCTGATACGACGGAGCCATGTCCACAATGACCTTGTCATCCTGAACAGCGGGTTGGGCACAAGTCAAGCTGCCCGCGGACGATCGTTGCCGCCTTCAACAACGCCAATAGTACTCCGGGCGATAGAGGCAGATCAATTATCACCTAACCCAATAGCACGACACAATACCCACTTCGACAATCGGCAAGCCGACTCTACCTAAAACGTTCACAATCTAATCTGTGCGACGCCACCTCGTCAGCTCGTGAGAGGAGCATTTAGCATGAAACCCTATTACATTATTCCACTGATTATCCTGCTGAGCACATTCCTTGAAGCGGTAACTTCGAATGTGCTTCATTATGAGTATGTATTCAATGATGGGCGTTTTTACGCCTATGATCTAGACCACAATTTTGCGCTGGTCGAAAGCGTCAGGCTTCCAACCTTCGGCACTCGGGGAGCAGTTGGGTGCTCCTCGACCGGCACCCTGTTTGTTAGCTATGGCTCTTTTAACACAGCCACCGGGCGGTTGCTGGCTTATGATCTCGTTCATCGCCAACTTCTCTGGACGAGATCTTACGCTCACGCGATCGACTCACATTCTGTGGCTCCTGACTGCTCCATCATCTATATGCCCGGTGGGGCATTTTCCGGCAGCAACACCTGGTACTTGGAAAGCACTGCGACTGGAGCAGACGTTGGTAAAATAGCTGGCTCCCAAGGACCTCACAACACCATCGTCAACCCTGCGGGGACGCACATCTATTTAGGCGGTCGCATGGATAGATATGCAGAGGGGGCTTCGAGCGCCAATGACGCTGTCTATCTGAAAATCGGTCCACTCCAAAACACAATGCGGCCATTCACCATCAATGGCAAAGAGACGATACTGTATACCAGTGTGACCGGCTTCCTCGGGTTCCAGGTAGTCGATTTGGTCAAGAAGGCGGTGATCTATACCGTGCCTGTAAGCGGGTTCACTAGTTGTAGCTATAGCCGGACCTGTCCCTCGGATCCCAGTCACGGCATCTCGATCTCCCCCGATGAGAAAGAACTATATTTGATAGATTTTCCTAACGACTATGTGCATGTCTTCGATATTTCGACCAGGACTAGCGCACCCCGGAAGGTAGCGGACATCAAGCTCCGTCACAGTCTGCACCACCAGGAATCGCCGTGCATTTCCGACTGCCTAGGCGAGGGATGGCTGCATCATTCCCGCGATGGCCGTTACGTTTTTGTCGGAGACTCAGGAGACGTCATTTCAACTACTACGCGCACCGTAGTAGGTTACCTACCAGCGATGTACAACTCTCGGAAGATGATCGAAATCGATTGGCAGAACGGGATTCCGGTTTGGGCAATGTACAACCGTTCTTCTACAGGACAGGTGTTTTGAAACCGTACAAGCAATCAACAATCGCTCGCGGCTAGGGCCAAAGCCAGACTGCTAGCCCAATAGTGCGAAAGAGCGTGTTTTTCCGGCCTGCCAAGAGCTTACAAAGACTTTTTTACGTATGTTCGAGGAAGTGCAAAAAGGACGCTAATGCCAAAGAGCCGTTTAATCATCCTGTTCCTTGGGTTGTCAATTCAGGCTTTGGGATGGTCCGACGAGGTGTCGTTACTAAATGTCTCGTACGACCCCACCCGGGAGCTATACCAGCACTTTAACCAAGCCTTTATCAATTACTGGAAGACGAAGACTGGCCAAACCATTGCCATCGAGCAGTCTCACGGCGGATCAAGCAAACAGGCTCGTGCTGTCATTGATGGCCTGCAAGCCGACGTGGTGACTCTGGCATTAGGCTACGACATCGACGCGATCTCTCAGAATGCCGGCTTGATTCCTGCAAACTGGCAAAAAAGGCTGCCATGGAATAGCACGCCTTTCACCTCAACCATCTTGTTCCTGGTGCGCAAAGGCAATCCTAAACATATCAGAGACTGGGATGATCTTGCGAAGCCCGGGGTATCTGTCATCACGCCCAATCCAAAGTCTTCCGGCGGCGGCCGGTGGAACTACCTCGCCGCCTGGGCTTTTGCCCTCAATCAGCCGGGCGGCAACGACGAAAAGGCAAGAGACTTTGTGACGAACCTGTACAAGAATGTTCCGGTGCTCGATTCTGGCGCCCGAGGGTCTACCACCACGTTCGTGCAGCGTCAGATTGGAGACGTGCTCATTGCTTGGGAAAGTGAGGCCATTCTCTCCATTAAGGAAATAGGCCCCGACAAAGTTGAGATTGTCATGCCTTCGCTGAGTATCGTGGCAGAACCTCCAGTATCAATCGTAGACAAGGTTGTCGACAAAAAAGGCACCCGCAAAATAGCCCAAGCTTATCTGGAATATCTCTACACTGCGGAGGGTCAAGAAATCGCAGCCTCCAATTATTACCGGCCACGCCTTGACTCAGTAGCCAGAAAGTATGCTTCAACTATTTCCGAAAGTAAAGCTGGTCACGATTGATGAAGTGTTTGGTGGTTGGCAAAAAGCACAGGAAACGCACTTCACTGATGGCGCAGTTTTTGACCAGATCTATAAAGCTAACTAGCAAAGATTAAATCCGATGCCCTTCACACTTAAGAAACGCAGTAACTTGCCAGGCTTCGGACTGGCCTTGGGCTACACTGTCCTTTACCTCAGCTTGATCGTCCTGATTCCACTGGCCGCAACGTTTTTAAAGGCCTCCGCGCTCACCTGGAGTCAGTTCTGGCATATCGCGGCGTCTCCGCGGGCGCTCGCTTCTTATCGCCTAACGTTCGGAGCTTCCCTGATCGGCGCTTCGATTAACCTGATATTCGGAGTTTTGGTCGCGTGGGTACTAGTCCGCTACAGCTTTCGGGGAAAAGGTCTTTTAGACACACTTGTTGATCTTCCGTTCGCGCTGCCGACGTCGGTCGCTGGCATCGCATTGACGACGATTTATTCGCCGAATGGGTGGTTAGGTCGGCCGCTCTCTTACCTCGGAATCAGGTCCGCATATTCACCGCTCGGAGTAGCCATTGCACTTACATTCATCGGCCTGCCTTTTGTGGTTCGGAGTGTGCAGCCAGTGTTGGAAGACATAGATCGAGAAATAGAGGAAGCAGCGGCAAGCCTCGGAGCTAACCGGTGGCAAACTTTTTCTCGGGTCGTCCTGCCGACAATTGTGCCTGCTGCTCTTGCGGGCTTTGCCATGGCCTTTGCGCGTGCAATAGGCGAATATGGATCTGTGGTATTTATCTCCGGGAATATGCCGATGCGAACCGAGATTACGCCTCTGCTAATTGTGACTAAGCTCGATCAATACGACTATGCCGGTGCGACGGCGATTGCGGTGGTTATGCTAGTAATCTCATTGGTCCTCCTCCTACCCATTAATCTGCTGCAGAAATGGAGCAGTAGCCATGAAGAAAAAGTTATGGAATTAGACCCAGTCACATATATTCCTCAGCATGACCTTGATGCAGCCTAGTTGAAACAACTTGCAGGTCTTCAGTTCGTCATTTCTACGTCGTGCCACCGAAAACATCGGCTCTAAAACGGGCCTTTATGTGCTGATTCATCCGAGCATCCGATTCTGTTGTTGGAGCCACCGACCTCGATCTGTCCAGAGTAATTGAAAAAGCGAACACACGTGTTTGTTGTTTTGGGCAGAGACTTTAGATACCAAATCTCGCATTGATCGAGACATAGAACATGGCGACCATTCCATTAAGTTCGGCAGGACTTCTAATTAGCCCACGCCTCGCGAAGGCGGCGACTGGGGAGTCGGCTGCCACCCGCAGGATATTGATCGGCGTGGCGGTATGCTTTCTAGGGCTTTTCATCTTCCTTCCTCTCGCGATTGTTTTTTCCGGCGCATTTGGAAAGGGTCTCAGTGTGTATTGGGCTACCCTACGTCAGCCCGATGCCCTATCCGCGATTCGGTTGACTCTGCTGGCAGCAGCGATTGCCGTGCCGCTAAATCTGGTGTTTGGAATTGCGGCGGCCTGGGCGATCGGAAAGTTCGAGTTCTTCGGCAAGAGTCTGCTGATCACGCTCATTGATCTGCCATTTTCTGTTTCTCCAGTGGTTGCGGGCTTAATTTACGTAATGGTTTTCGGTCTCCATGGATTGCTGGGGCCGTGGTTGGCCAAACATGACTGGCATATTATCTTCACGGTTGCGGGTATCGTTTTGGCCACAATCTTCGTAACCTTCCCCTTTGTTGCGCGTGAACTGATTCCGCTACTTCAAGCGCAGGGGCAGGAGGAGGAAGAAGCTGCTGTAGCCCTTGGGGCAAGCGGGTGGCAGACCTTCTTCCGCGTGAGCCTGCCGAACATGAAATGGGGGTTGCTTTACGGCGTCATTCTCTGCAATGCCCGAGCCATGGGCGAGTTCGGCGCGGTATCAGTAGTTTCCGGGCATATTCGGGGACGTACCAACACCATCCCCCTGCACATCGAGATTTTGTATAACGAATACCAATTCGCAGCCGCCTTCGCCGTGGCCTCGTTATTGGCCTTCTTGGCCCTTGCTACCCTCGCAGTCAAGACTGTTGTGGAATGGCGGGCACGACGCAGTCTTGCCGAAACCGCGTAGTGGAACGGAAAAGAGAACTTACATGAGCATCGAAGCGCGCAACATCACGAAGAAGTTCGGGCAGTTTACAGCTCTTGACAACGTGAGCCTGAAAATACCGTCAGGCGAACTAGTGGCATTGCTGGGCCCCTCTGGTTCCGGTAAAACCACTCTTCTGCGAATAATCGCGGGATTAGAATTCGCCGATTCAGGCACGATACTGTTCGATGGCGAGGATACTACGCGTCAGACGACCCGCGACCGCCGAGTAGGTTTCGTCTTTCAGCACTATGCGCTTTTCCGCCACATGACGGTATTCGACAATATTGCCTTCGGACTGAAGGTTCGGCCGCGTGATCAGCGCCCGTCAAAGGAGGAAATCCAGGTTAAGGTAAATGAGTTGCTCAGGCTGATCCAACTTAGAAATGTGTCCAACCGATATCCTTCTCAGCTTTCGGGAGGCCAGCGACAACGAGTTGCGTTGGCACGGGCTCTCGCCGTGGAGCCAAACGTTTTATTACTGGACGAACCTTTTGGCTCACTCGACGCGAAAGTCCGCCTAGAGCTACGCCGCTGGTTGCGACAACTGCACGACGAGGTCCAAATTAACAGCGTTTTCGTGACACACGATCAGGATGAGGCTTTGGAGGTTGCGGACCGAGTGGCCGTTATGAATGAAGGTCGCATTGAGCAGATCGGTAGCCCCGATGAGGTATACCATCACCCAGCCACACACTTCGTCTACAACTTCCTCGGTAATGTGAATCTTTTCCATGGGCGGATTGATGAGGATTCAACGACGATCCAAGACAGGGAAACTGGAGAACTACTGTATGTGCGTCCGCACTTACTCGAGATTCGTCGGCAACCCAGTGGCGCAAGTAACTTTCGCGCTGTTATCAAACACATTAACTCCGCAGGAGCATTGGTTAAAATCGAAGCGCGAACCGAGTGGGGGAAGCCGGTCCGGGTCGAGATGTCCCAGGAAAAATTCCATGATCTCCAGCTCGCTAAGAACGAGGCGGTTTTCATTATCCCAAGAGAACTCAAGGTGTTTCATCAGAAAGCGGTCTAAGTGATCTAATTACGCACCTTGCAGCTCAGGCGTGCTCGCAGCTGCATAGAGGCCTGGTAGGGATTAACAGAGGCCGATTGCAACGCGCGTTTGCCCACTTGTGTACTACATTTGCAAGCGATGACTGAAAACACCAACGACGGGATGGTATTCAATCGCCTACAATTTACCGTTTTCTAAGTGAGAAATAGGAAAATCTTCACAGCCCCAGCGTTAACCAAATCGCTTGTGCCCCTCGAATTCACTTCAGTTCTTGCGGCTCATAACGTCAATGTTCGAAAGGATTTATGCACCGTTCGTTGCAATTGAAAACTCTAGAGCGTATACATATTGCGTTAGAGGCTGCTCGATCTTTATTCACACGATTTACCTCCGGCGCAATCGAGACAGAATACAAAGTCAAGAATGATCCAGTTACCGAAGCTGACAGGGCGATTGATAAGATTCTTCATCAGCATCTCGTACGCGACGGCGAGGGTTGGCTCTCCGAAGAGAGTATGGACGATTTCACACGGCTGAACAAGGACCGTACATGGGTCGTTGATCCATTGGATGGAACTCGTGAGTTCGTTGCGGGCATACCGGAGTTTTGCATCTCGGTTGCAATGGTAGAAGAGAATAAGCCAGTCGCCGGTGGAATTTACAATCCAGCAACTCGCCAGCTCTTTTTGGGCTCTCTAGACACAGGAGTGACGTGCAATGGCACTCGCGCCTGGACCAGCCAAAGGAAGAACCTGCGTGGAGCTACCGTGCTGGCTAGTCGTAGTGAAGTGAAGCGGGGAGAGTGGATGAAGTTTAGTGATGCACCGTTTAAAATTCAACCAATGGGCTCAGTGGCCTACAAACTAGCATTGATTTCGGCGGGAATAGCGGACGCGACTTTTACACTTACGCCGAAAAACGAATGGGACGTCGCTGCGGGGGTGGCGCTAATCGAGAGCGCGGGAGGTTTTGTGCGTACCTTAGACGGCAACGCTCTAAGGTTCAATAATCGAGATCCGCTACTGTCTGGCCTGATGGCAGGCGGACCACTGTTGAAAAATGAACTTGTCAGACTCATCAGCGCCAACCTGCCTCCGGAAACCGTTTCTAAAGGTCGACCTGTCCAGTTGGGTACCACTTCAAGGAGATCATAGCCCATGTCTGACATGCTGGCACCAGTTAACACACCGACTGATGAGCACAAGCAGAAATACTATAGCTTTCAAGTTAGGGGATGGACGACTTTCGATCCCATGGATAAAAAGCTTTCCACAATTGCTGAAAGCATTGAGCAGGGTGACGGATTTCTGACTTTAATAGAAGTCCAAAAAACGGAAAACGATCTTGCCAACATCAGTGATGAGGAGGTGAGGGAGTGCTTCGCGAACATACTCGCCGCAAAGAGGCTGCTAAAAACTGTGCATGAACTTCCAAAAACTCTCGTCGAAGAACTTCGTTCCGCATTGCAGGAAGCCGGGACCAAGAAACAAGTTGCGTCTGTTGCAAGTGTCCCTGGCGATGAGGAAGTTACACGCGCCAAGCGATGGCCATAAACCGGTAAGGGGAGGGTCGAGAGTGAGCACAAATTCGTGCGTCTGATTGTATCCCAGCGCAAGCCAATGTATTGTGCTGTTCTAACGGTTCTTGATCTGATCTTGGATGTCCGGATCTTTTCTAGACGTTTGCTTACACCTGGGCCCGCGCCGCTCTCAATCTCGATCCCGACATCAAATCCTGATGGCTTCAATCAGAAAGTCTCATTTGCTTGAAGACGTTGTTCCTCAAGGACTTCACACCCTTTGTGTTGCGTGTGGGAGCTATCGGTCGGCTTGGATCTTCCAAGGACAGCTCGACGAGGCTAAAAAACAATAAGGCTTTCTGTTAGACCATGGGTTGGCTTGGACGATAGGGTAGATGCAGTTCGTAACGAAATGCCGTTGCAGATCGATTCCAGTGCAATGCGACTCTTGTTTACACCGTCTGGAACAAAAGCTATGGCAGTAGGACACCCCTGCCTCCAATGTTGGGGTTTATGCCCAATCTTGTTGGCGGACGACGTCAACACGGTGTACGAGCAAATAGAATGTCGCATTCGGTGATGCCGTAATTGGCAAACCCGATATTGGTCAGGTTTGCATGCAAACTCAGGCCATTTAACTCGATGCCGCGCTTTACGGCGGTTAACCTGATAACAAGAACGGCATCATCGGGACGTGGCTGGCCGGATGCATCGGATACCAAACCAGTTCAACTATCTGTGCTGGACGAGATTTATGTAGGCATTTAAACGGGACGACGGCACTGCTTTGCAAGCACCGATTCCGGTTGGGCCAATAAACGGGCATTTCGCTGCCAGTGCGAGCGACGAAGCAATCGACTCCTGCCAAGTTCCCAAGTACCACTAGCGCTATGAAAAACCCAATTAGAACCTCACCCGAAAATCCAACAATTCGCAAGCGTGGCGGGGGACCAATCTTGGCCAAATCGCATAGTGAACTGCACCGTTCGAGGACTGGGCGACCACGCTTCCCAGGCCGCCAGACGGTGGAGATAGACGTCGATCGCGCGACGCAGCTTCGCGAAGTTTCCGTGCCGCGTTGAAATATTTGACCTGTTCTGCACGCGTCAATCGGGCTTTTCTGACCGGCATTTGATCTCCTTCGCATATGAAGCTTGTGAAACCTACACAATCGACACGATCTACACAAAATATTGCGCGACAATGTCCCCCGTTGAACGCAGTTCGGGCAATCGGCCGGCGATAAGCTCAAATCAAAACTCTTAGCCAACTGATGAACCATCACGCGATGCTCCTGCGAAAAGTGCAAAAACATGCCCCCCGCTTTCCGGTGGCCAAAGGCCAAACTTCTCATCATCCAGTCGATTTCGCCCGGGCTGTACTCGAGCAGTGCCCCGCGACGCCGCAACAACGCATTCGTCAAATCGGCGACTTGATAGACGGCAATCTCCTTCGTGTAGTGCAGGGGCCAGATCGCCTCCAAGCTAGCTAATCCGACGTCGCACCCGTGTCGGGCGTAAGCGTCCTGCCCCTGGCGTCGTAATGACGTTCCCCTGTTTGCTGTACCAATTCGAATGTAAGTTCTCAGTTGATGTTTGAGCGGGGATGAGTCTGGGCAGGGGACGGCGTTTGAGTCCCCTGCTCAAACCAATTGGCGTTTAAGCATTCATCGCGCAGCCGGGCGTTGAAACTTTCCACGTAGGCATTCTGCACCGGCTTCCCCGGCTGAATGAACCCCAACCGCACCCCTCGTTCTTCGCTCCAAGGGGCTAAGGCACAACCCGGAAACTCGGGCCCGTTATCCAGAACAATGGCTTCCGGCAGACCTCTCCCGCCACCACCCCCGATCCAGCACGCTGCACACTCGTAACCCGCCCAAAGAAGTGCCCACCTCGATCCTGGGGCACTCCCGTGTGCAATCGTCCACCATGGTCAACATACGAATCACTCTTCCCGTACTCACGCAATCAATCACGAAATCGATCGAGCATCGTTGATTCGGCCTTGTGGCCACGGGGCTGGTCATTAATCCTTTCCAGCTGATCCGCCGCCGCGACCGGAGGCGCATGGCTAATCATTCTCCCGATACAGTCGATACACCCGCTTGTGGTTGACCTCGACCCCTTCGCACCCCAACAGGGCGGTCAGCCGGCGATAACCGAAGCGCATTCGCTTCGCCGCCAGTTCTTTCAACCGCTGCCTTAGCTCCTGGTCGCCGCCAGCTTTCCCCGCGCGATGGCGATACGTCGATCTTGCCAAATCCATCAACCTGGAGGCCTGCCGTTCGCTCATCTGGCACTGCCGCATGGCGTAGCCCGAAGTCCCACAGGCTCTACCAGTTTTTTGAAAGAACGTCTTTCCAGATCCCAGTTATCCAAGTGAGCTCGGCCATCACGTGCTTCAGTCCGGTTCTCCTCTTCCAGTTGCTTCAGCTTCTTGGCTTCTCCACTGTCCATCCCGCCGCACTTCGCCTTCCAGCGATGGTAGGTCTGTTCCGTTATGCCGTGCTGCCGGCAGACGTCCGCCGTAGCCAGCCCAGCTCCGCCTTGCTTCACAATCGCGATGATTGTTTCTTCGCTATCGTGTTCCCTCACTGCGTTTCTCCCTTTCCAGATTTTGGAGAAACTCACATTCTACGTGGCACCATGTTCGGGAGCTAGGTCAGCAGGATACAAGCGATTGCTTCAGCGGTCTCAGGCTAGCCCTAAACACATATCGTCAGATTGTGGGCAAGTTCGCTTTTGGAGAGTTTCGGTTTTCGCATGTCATAGCAGCTCTCACGAATCGTTCGAAAATTGCGTAAACGGTACATTAATAGTTGCGGCTGTAGTCGCTTCGCAAATTCCGCCTCGCAGTGCTCATCCAAGGGGGGACCTGGGTGCCGAACCGGCAGTGTAAGATGAATGGACTCCTCCTCACTTGACGAATCGGCCATTCCTAGGAAGATTGCCTTCGAACCCGAGACGGAATGAACTTTACCTTGGCCTCCCACGACAAAGACGCCGCGGTGGTTGGAAGCGTTCCATAGAGTCAACATTTTATGGGAGGCGCTCGGTTGGCTGATGAGAAGAGTGGGATGCAATTTCGTCACGGACAAGAAGGCATTTCGATTAATGTCAGCCACCATTAATGAATGGCGGCAAAGGCAACTGAGCAGGCGGAAAAAGGTTAGGGCGCATCCCATTTCCGAACCCGAGATTGTTAGCGTTGGCGGACTCGATATGCAATCTGCTAGCCAAGTGCTGCAAACCCATGCCGACATTAGTGAACTCTCCGGCGGGGGCAAGGCCTATGTGACGCTCGAAGAGGATCCGAAGTTCAGCAAAGAGATTTTAGGGGTGCGATATCCGGCCACACCGCCCGTAAAGCGAGTAGCCTGGCGGAGGGCTTCATCCATAGTGGGCGGCTGATAAACAAGAGTGCGGTATTCGATCCGCGGAACGATGGTCTCGCAATGCTTACGCCAAAACAGCAGATCCAGCCGGGCGTCGACTGAAGAGGAAACCAGCTCGATCACGGGCCATCGGCAAAGATTTCACGCGAGGTGCTAGCGACGTCAGAAGTGTGGTGGTCGTCGTCGATCGAGAAGTTCAAGCCACGCTTGACCCTGCCATCCGGAAATGCATTGCGCGCCACAATTTAAACTTGATTCAAAACCGAAAACTAAGAAGTAAACGCATACAGCAGATTATGCTGAAAAGTCGTACACGGTTCAACTCAGTGACGACACATCGAACCGAAGTTTAGTGCAAGTTGTTTCAGAGAAGGTGTAGAGTCTGTGCGCGGTTTACCACCAGCGCAACGGTGAAGCCTAGCCCGGGAGAATGGATGGGGGCGTCCGTACGGTTGAGTGGTTTAAAATGATATCTCTACGCAAAGGCTGGGACGGACTCAATGCGCTTTCAACGACTGGAGTACCTAAAGAGTCATTGGTTTCGGACAACCGCACCTTTCGACAAAGATCGCATGGGAAGAAAATCCCAGCTGTAACGGGCTTTGATGGCCAACGGAATGTACCCAACCCACTCCGATGGAGCCCCCGCCTGTAAATGTAAAAAATGGAAACTACACGGGTCCCAAAGTTCGCGACCGGCTCTGCCAGCTGATCCGCCAGCATCAACTCGATGCCAACCTAGTCAAATCCTACGCCGTCGATTTCTGCGGCACCAAAAGCCTTCGCGAAGCCTCCCGGGAGCAGGTCGAAAACTTTGTCGCCCACCTGGCCGACTGGGCCGAGAAAGACCGAAATGCCCTGGTATGCCAGCTGCACAGCTATCCGGTGAGCAAGGAAGGTGCAGCATGAGACGTTATTTCGAGTCGCTCCGCGCTGCGGATGTATGTGCAGTCCACTCGGTTCCTGACGGGATATTCCTGGTGCGAGGGATCGGGCGCAATATCGCTGGCACAAGCAGAAACCCTATTACGAGATCCGTTTCGCCGTCCTCAAGCCCAAACATCTGACTGGCTGCTTCATGACAGGGCGCCTCTACTGCACACCCAAGGCAATGTGGAAGATGAGTTGGTTCCTGCGTGATTTTGGCTACGACGTCGAACTGCTGGGCAAAAACGAAATCGACGATAAGGCTCTGATCGACCTCTGGGGTGTGGTGAAGGTGAGTGAGTTCACTATGCACGGCATCTCCGTCCTCAACTTTGACGGCTTTGCGCCGGCCGCGCGATGGGACGATCTCTCAGTCTTTAAAGACAATGATCCTGGTCGGTCTGAGGTGGCCTCATGACATACAGCTATACCCAGATCAACCAGTATCTGTCCTGTCCGCGCCGCTATAAGCATCGCTATCTCGATGGCTGGAAGGAGAAAGATACTCGCGCAGCCATGATGTTTGGCCGGGCATTTGAGCAGGCGGTCGCCGCTTACTTCGACCGACAGGATGCCGCCGCGGTGCTCTACCGAGGGTGGGCAGCTCACCGGGACAGCGGTCTTCGTTATTCCGAACGTGGACAACTGGGACCGCATGCTGCAGTCCGGCGTGCTGCTGCTCGATCGTTTTGCCCAGGACGATAGGGTTCGTATTCCTCAGCCTCGGTGTAACTCGCAGATCAAGTTCACCAAACCTCTGGCCGGCCAGAACAATTTTGTGGCTTACGTGGATGCGATCGGGGAGTTGGACGGTACGCACTGCCTGCTCGAGTGGAAGACCACCGCTAGCCGATACCAAGAAGAACCCAGCGGACTCCTGGCTCTCGACCCCTCAACTGGTCTGCTATTCCTGGATCACCGGCATCGCAGAAGTAGCCCAGGTGGTCTTCGTCCGAAAACGGCTGGTCGAGATCCAGTATTTCCGCACAACTATCACCGACGAACAGCGCGAAGAATTTGGTCATCTGGTTCAGGATTCGATTCAAAGGATCGAGGCGGTAGAGTTTCTACCTCATAGCTGCATACGCTTTCCGCAAAATCCCTGTACCAGCTGTCCTTACATCGGACTGTGCCTAGGTCGGCCGGATTTGACCGAAGCGGCGCTGGTACGGCGTCCGGGAGCAGAAGACGTTGGTTTGTTTGACGAGCTTACGTACTAGGATCCCGCCCATGCTGCCCAAGCTCAATCCGAAGCGGGCGCTTTTCGTGCTAGCCAGGATTGACGAAATCCTGGCCTGGGAACGACGGTCTGAAGCCGAGCGCGACACCCGTTTCGTTGAACTGGGTAGGTACTTATGTGAAGTACCGGCGGGTCAGTACTGGCGGCTGGAGAAACTGAAATCCTTCGAGGAGTTTCTGTCGAGGCGGTTCCCGGAATCGAGGCGGAAGGCGTACTACCTCATGTCAATCCATGAACACTTGCCGCCGCAGGCCAGAAAGGAATTGAAGGCAGTGGGATGGACGAAGGGGCTCGAGTTGGCGAAAGTTGCCAGAAGGGATGGGCAGGAGTTCGATTGTGCAACCTGGCTGCACAAGGCGCGCTCACTATCGAAGGATCAATTCAAGCGGGAAGTGGAAAAGGAACTAACCGGACGGGAGACGGAACCGTGGGAGATCATCTACTTCAAGCTGTACAGGACCCAGATACCGGTGGTCGAGCAGTCGATTGAGACGGCAGCGTTGATGTTGGGAACAGACAAGTCGCGAGGCTACTGTCTCGAAATGATCTGTGCGGATTTTCTCGCAGGAGCAAACCTCAATGCGATGATCCAACCGTACTTCTGCAGTCGCTGTCACGGTTCTTCAAATTCCTTCCAGGCGAACAGCGACAAGCTTTTCTGCACGAAGTGAACGACAAGGCATCGTGAACCCCATTCTGGGGAAGCAGCCTCGACTTCGACTTGATCTCGACCCGTACGAACAACTTCGAAAGCAAGTGCTGCGGCGCGACAGTTGCAGAAGCCGATTTTTGCGTGTTTTTGGGTTACAACAGCTATCACACCAACCCCAAGAACTTGGAAGCTAGTGCCGAAGTGCACGAACCCGACCATCGCCCGTCAATGCGTAAATCTTGAATGGTCCGTTGGCTGCCAAACTTCGTGGCCAGTCTCTTCTTGAGCTCCGTTTTATCAGATTTAGCAAAATAAGAAAACTGAAACGTCACAGCGCGTTCACTGTTAAAACACGCCCGAACCAGAAAGTCAACCTGAACTTTCAAAAACACAGCATCAAAACAACGACAGTTCGGAAGGATACGAACCCGTAAACGAGGCGACAACGGTAGTAAATTATTGTGATGACCCAATAACAGCGCAACTTTTAAATACCTTTACACATTGTCGACACAAAAGTGTAAGCGGGTTGGAACGTCAGAGGAGGACGACTGGGTGACCAAGTCACCTGAGGTCAACTGACTCTCTTCAGCCACCCGTGCTGGTGAAATGAGAAAAGATTTCGTTGCCATGATGCTTCATCATCCGCGAATCGTGTGTCAGTTCGAAGAAAGTCGCGCACGGCTTCCAACGGCCCCGGCCCGAATCCATGCTCCACTGGATGGCCATTGATGTTGGTGTCCTCGGCCACTAAATACGAACCAACAGCAACAAAATCCTTGTATAAATTCAATTCATTCAGAACATGAGTTTTGCTGTGGTCGGAGTCCAAAATCACAAGCCCCTTGCGATTCTGGACCCTCGCCCTTACTAGAGCGATCACCTCAGGGGAAGTTGAACTTCCTTCAATCAAATGGATGCGAGGATGATTTAGTTTCTTTGCACTATCAGTCAAACTTATGTCAACGCCAATTATGCATGCTTCGGTAGGAGCGGAGATTAAATCGAGCAGAGTGGCAAAATACAAAATCGAACCACCTTGTGCCACGCCGGTCTGAACAA
This sequence comes from Terriglobia bacterium, assembly GCA_963733545.1. Taxonomy (GTDB): domain Bacteria; phylum Acidobacteriota; class Terriglobia; order Terriglobales; family Acidobacteriaceae; genus JAIQFF01. The sequence continues at coordinate 29,090 of CAVTDQ010000002.1, read as the reverse complement.
TGAATTGGGGTTGAAGGTCAAAAACAAGTTCATGATACAACTGCAGATCAAAAGGGCATTGATAGACAGGGAATCCGAGAAACCGGTTTTGCGACCAGTTTTTCGACCGGTAATATAGACTATGAAATCCATCGATCAAGATGCGCTTACCCATCCGAGTATCGAAAATGAGCGTGGTTGCGGCTTTTCTTAGCAAAGGATTCATCCCGTGAGAGACCTCTCTTTTGATAATACTAGATATTGTGGACTGAATGCCCGAGTGTGCAAGTTTGACCAAATGGTTGGCACAACAGCTGGGGGTAACGAACCCTCCATCGAGCGCATCGATCAGGATCACGCTCATGTCCGAACTAAAAGTGGTCCCCGGGCTTTTGCTGTCGTAATAATTGTTTTGGCTTTGCTCGCTTTTAGCGCTCATACAGAGAAGATTGTCCTAGCGGAAGCCATGAGCAGCGCTGGCCCTCTTTGGCGTTTCGCGAGTGCCGACTGCAGAGGATCAACTCCGCCCGGACATACCCGGATTTTCGTCGCTGACCGCACCGACGGAAAAATAGGTTCTGGCTTAGCAACAGATCCGTTCAACGGCGACACAGCTCAGAAATTCGACTCTATTCTGCGCACTCGCTCCGAGAAGGGCGTGACCAATCTGGTGGTGTGTATCGGCCCTGGAACTTTCCAAACCGAAGGCACTTACGATTTTCTGCTCGGCGGGGGACATCTCGATAAAACGAACCCTGCCGGTTTTACTGTAAACCGCGGATGGAGAGTTCATGGGGCATCGATGAACACGACAATCTTGCAACTCTCTGATCTGTACTTGAATCCTTCAACCCCCGAATATATTTTGGGACTGATTATCGGCACGTATGACCTGGATTCGCATGGTGTTGAAGTCTCTGATTTAACCCTCGACGATAACTACTCTGCCCTCAAAGCACGGTACAAGATCGACCTCCAGTTGCAGGCTGTCTTCCTGCAGTCGAACCAAGGAGGACACTGGATTCATAATGTTCACGTCCTAAACTCAGCGGGAGAAGTGACTGAAGATTTTCCGATCGAAATCGGGGCGCGATCTCAAAACCCACGCTATAGCGATGGGAATATCGTCGAGTACGTCACTCTCGACCACTGGTTTGGCGGAGAATGTACCGCTATCGCTATCGCCAACGCGTCTGCCGAAGTTCGCTACAACACTGTGACGGGGTATTGGGGAGGCTACGGCGGCTGGCATATGTCGAATGTTAATTTTCACGACAACTACGCCATACAGACTTTCTACGGCTTCAATATCGATAGCCTAGATAATAACGGCATCACGATCTCACATAATCAAATTGTTCATCCGCGGGCCTACGGCGTAGTCATCGGTGGCATTGGGCAATTTCGAAACTTTTCTATCACAAACAATACTTTCACGATGGCAAGTGTAGGTACGGGCAGCACGCTTGTAGCCTTGATTTTGCAGAGTAACGTTGTCGGGGCTAAAATTACCGACAACAAGATTATTAGCGACCAATTGCCTATTCCTACAAATATCTATGCAGTGTTGGAAAAAGGCGATCGCAATACTGGCAACACCTTCCAAAGCAATCAGATTTCCGATTCCTTTCGAATCTCTCTCAAAAGCGCCATTTGCGCATTCGGCAACACCAGTCAGGAAGGCATCCCGCTTCAAAAGCTACCCAACACCCAGAAGACTGCCTGCGTGTCAGACTTAGAAAAGTAATTAGTTCACGAGAAGAGCCAGCTCTTTCTTAAAGTTTCGGGAAGTGGTAGATAGCGTCCCAAAATTCGAAGGTCGACAGCGTCGAAGTATCGCATGAGCAACAAACCAGCCGAATAGATACCGGAAAGTGAAAATGCAGCCACGACTATTCCGGTCCAGCGAAACTGCCGGACAGAAATCAGGCTCGCCATCAGCCCTATTACGCATATGCCCCACAACATCGGCTGAACATAGATCTTAATAAGCCTGCCTAACGAAAAACCCGTCTCGCGGTGAAACATGAAAACCAAGTAACCGGCTGCTCCGAGCACCGAGAGGCTGGTACCGTACAAAGCTCCCGTAAATCCCCACCGCGAGATTGAGAAACTGCTCAGGATTAGAGTTCCGAACATCCCAGCGAAGGCAAAGCGAACCGCAGGCCTTAGATTCCCCCTTCCGATCAAGATGAACAAGGCGGGTGCCGCTGCAAGATTCCCGATATGCACACCTGTCAAAACGATTAATGCACGGGCGGTTGCTGAAAATCCTGGGCCGAGCCATAGGTCGACGAACTGCCGTCCCAATAGGGCGACAACGATGAACATGGCAATGCCGATGAAACCCACGTATTTGTGTGCACGGTAATAAAGCTCCGAAGTACGGGCATCGTCGCCGCGCGCTTCGAGTTCCGCTGCGGCCGGCATCAACGGCGTCATCAGCAACGCGGGCGCGTTGCGCAATTTCACCGCAAGGTCGTTGGCAATCTCATACCAACCGACTGCCGCAGGACCGACAAAGTACGCCAGCAGAAGCTTTTCGGTGTGGAAGTAAACAGTCGTTGCCATTTGCACCACATAAACCTTCAGACTGAAGACGGACAAAGCCTTGATGTCTTTGCGTCGAACACGCGCTGGACGGATGCGGAGCTGCGGAAGCAGTCGCCACGCCAGGATTACGTTGAGCAAGAAAATTGTAGCAGACGTTAAGACAATCGCCGCCACTAGACCTGGAATACCTTTGTCTAGTTTTACAAACAGTGCGGCAGCAACCGCTGCGACGAGCGCGTTAAGACCCCATAACAGATTAGTGAGGTCGAGGCGTTGCAGCCCGGAGATTACGGATGAGAACGGGAAGGCGAGAAGGTTTAAGGCGATCGCTATGCTCAAGAATCGAATTGAAGCCTCAAGCTGGACTGCAGGCAAGTGGGCTTGATGAAAGAAAACTGAAATCAGGAATTCAGCCGATAAGTTCACAATTACCACACCTACGATGGCAATTATGGAGAACATTACAATACCGGCGTTAATCACCCGGTTAAGGCTGACATAGTCTCGACGGGTATAATGCTCGGAAACATGCTTAGTGAGCGTTCCCATCACCCCAAAGTCTGCAAGGGCGGTCAGACCATTGAATGATAAGAGGACAGCCCAGATGCCAAATCCGCTAGTCCCTATGTGTCGCAGCAAAAAAGGAGTAAGCAGGAAAGGAATGGGGGCCAGCACAACCATCCTGAGCACTCCTGACGCCGTATTTCGGACAATTTTGGCCCCAATCTCCTCTTCCTGCGGCAAGATCATCTTAATCGTCATATTGAGTGGTACAGCGTTCATTGTGTAGGAGCATTGTGAGACCAGTAGTTTAGTAAAAGTGAAGGTGCTACTCTTCGTCTTCGGAGCACTCGCCTTTGAAGCCTATTTTATACTCGTGGTCAATCGCGTTCGTCCAAGAACGCAAACAAAACATGTAGAATGTGAACTTGGCATAAAATATGGAGGCTTAAGCAAGGGTGATCGTGAATTCTCGGCTGACAAACAATACCGTTTCCGTACCTCTGATCTGCGTATGTTGCGGCACCGCCTTGCCCGGAATCCTGATATGCAAAAACTGTTCGCGCGCCTACGCCAGGAACCAATATGGATATGTGGAACTGCTTCAAGAGCCATGGAACCAGGTGGCAGCACAGAAAGATTACTTTGAAGATCAAGAACATACCGGCCTTCGCGTCTTTCAAGAATATCTGCTGCCGTTATTCTCGCAAGAGGTTGCCAGCACGGTTCTCGACGTCGGTTGCGGGATGGGCCAAGGCATCCGTCAACTTGATCTTGTCGGTTCGGAAGCCTACGGCGTCGATCTGCCTTGCTACTCGTCGTTCTGGGCCAAGGCGGGCCTTGATCCCGCACGCTTCATGTGTGCGGATGCCTGTAGCCTTCCTTTCATTGACAACTTCTTCGACGTGGTTTACTCCTTAGGCGTAATCGAACACATCGGCACAGCCATTGGACACTGCACCTTGCGACCGGACTATTGGCAGAAACGACAGGCGTACGCGAATGAGTTGTTGCGTGTAACCAAGTCAGGCGGCAGGATCATAGTGGCCTGTCCTAATAAGGCCTTCCCCATCGACGTTCAGCATGGGCCGACTGACGCGGTTAGCCCAAGAGCGCCCTTGCGTGATTTTATCAGCCGAAAAACTGGTTTGACCCTTCACAAGACTTGGGGCGCTCATCACCTGCTGTCTTACCCGGAGACGAAGCATCTTTTTCGCTTAGGCAAAGATTTCAGAGCTCTGCCATTGAAGGGATACTTCGGATTTGGGAAATTCAAAAAAGGCTGGCTGAAACCCTTTATGTCTGTGGCGACACTGTATGTTGAATATCTACCCAAAGCCTTACGTTCCACCCCTCTCAACCCGTATGTTCTGATAGAGGTTAGGAAATAGCATTATCAGATTGTCTGCGTGACTCGCAAGCAGCCGAACCACGGTCGCGACATCGAGGTGTAAGGTCACATTGAGTTTTGAGCCAGGTGATCCTTGTTGGACCCGCGAAATCAGGCCCGCCAGAATGCCGACGTTTGCGCAGTGATTGTGACTTATAATCCTGATCGTGCGTTCGCGCAAAACATGCGAGCTTTGTACCCCCAAGTCGGCAAAATGATTATTGTTGACAACAGATCGGCCGCCGCAAGTTATTCCCTGATTGTCGAAACGGCTGCTGTGTGTGACGCGGAAATTGTCTGGAACCAGGAGAATCGGGGTATCGCCGCAGCTTTGAACATCGGAATTAAGCGCGCCCTGTTTTCCGGGCAATACTCATGGGTCGCAACTTTCGACCAGGACAGCGAGGCTTCAACAGGTTACTGCGATGCAATGTATGCTGCTCTTTCGGCTTGCCCATTTCGCGATCAAGTCGCTATCGTTGGCGCCAATTGTTCGGAGCCCATGCATAAAGCACGTGAGGGTCCTGTGACGCATCAGTACGTCTATCGTGAAATTAAGAGCACTATAACATCCGGTAGTTTCGTTCGAACGCGGGTCTTTGCCATTTGTGGAGTGTTCGACGAATCATTGTTTATGGACTATGTTGATCATGAGTTTTGCCTCCGCGTGCGCAAATACGGTTTTAAAGTCATCCAGGCTGGAGGCGCTCTTTTAGCCCATCGACTAGGGTCCCCAACTTTCCATCGCTTTTTCGGAAGACGATTTGTTACCTCCAATCACGACGCAAGCCGCCGCTATTTCAACGCCCGCAATCGGCTGATCGTCTATCGCCGCTATCTAGGTTCGGAAATTGGCTGGATTTTAAAAGATGCATTCGGTTGGACGAAGGAGATGATTAAGGTAGTTCTGGTCGAGCGCAATCGCGGCGAGAAGCTAATGAATGTCGCCAAAGGAGTCTGGGATGCGATGCGAGAGCTCTTCGCCACTGAAAAAAGTGGCGGACGATAGGCATATTGTAAGAAATGTTGACTTGAATCGGACGATTGCTTCCCGAAAAATTAGTGTGGCGGGGACGAAGGATGAGACTTTTGCGGGGAAAATGCCGTCTGTGTCGCTCTGAATTGGGAAACGGGAACCCACGAAGGAGTCGGGCCAAGATCGGTTATCGCGAATGTGATCGAGCCATTGAAGGTCAGCAGCGCAGATCCCATCAACTTGATGTTTCCGCCGCCACCAAAAGTTACGGGCCCGTTGATCGTAAAGAAAGTCACCATTTCTCCAGCTCCAAGGCTGGATTGAATCGTCTTAATGGTGGTCGTCGAAGTGGTGAGTGCTACACTGTGAGCGCCACCAATGTTTATTGAAGCCTCCGGCGAAAGTCGTGAGGTGATGCCATGCGTGCCTGGCAAGTCAGTGCCGCCGAAAAACTCGTTGTCTTGATAAACGATTCCTGCTCCGGCAGGCGAGACGACAACTGAGTCGGCCGGGCCCATGATGTGATTGTGGATGAATCGAATCCCGGAGACTGTGAGGCTTGTGACCTTAAGCAAATAGCCGTTTCCGTTATTTGTCCCACTTTCTTGGAAGCCCGCGTCGGAAATCGTAAGTCCGCGTAAGGCCGCTCCCGTGTCGCCGGTAACTGAATAGACTCCCCAGACAAACTCGTGATGAGGGCTGTAGAAAGATATAGCCCACGCTCCATCAACTTGCACCGCGGTGGCCGCCAGTTGCGTCGTCAACCGACTAAAGCTAATGTTGGTTGGGACCGCGTATGGATTGTTTACGATCGCGCCTAAAAATATGTTGGTTCCGTCTCCAGGAGCAGTACCGTCGATCTGACAGTCGTTAAATGACAGTTCATACGCTGCTCCCTCCACCCTCAATCCGTTCGCGCCGCCCTTTGACCGCCACACCACCACACGATTGAACTGGACAAACTGGGTCATCCCCGTATAGTCAGCGCTCGTACCCCGTAAGTGAATGCCATTGCCCACGAATCCGATAATGGCGATGTCGCGCAATTCTGAATACCATACTCCCGAAGCAATGAATCCGCTGGAATCCCAGAGCATGGCATCCTCCGAAGTATTGCCTGCGGACCCAATCAGACGAAAGCCGGAAAGCAACACGTTGGTAGCGGGATTGAATGCAGCCTGCGGAGACACAATTACGGGATTATTTCCATTCACAGATTGCAAAAAAGTAATGCCCGATCCCATTCCAATAATCTTCAGGTCGCGCTGCAGCGTGATCTGCTTCACGTTGTAGGTAAAAGGCCCCAGGTATAAAGTGATTGCCTTTCTGCCGGGATTGATCGTTCCGAGATTGCGGTTTACGATCTGGGCATCGGCGTAGATTACACACCCGGGCGAAGGGCACGCGTTGATGGCGTCCGCAACGCCACCCGAAAATTGGTCGGCATAAAGAAGGTTCGGTGCGGTTCTCGGTCTTTCGGGGTGCGTGAGGCTGAAATATTGGAAGTCGCGACTCCCGTCACCCCAGGCGTTCCACCAGTTTCAGTAGTGGTGCCTCTCGGAGAGGTTGTTGTCATCTCTGTCGGGGCAGCTATGGTCTGCGTTGAACTGATGGCAGCTTTACCTTCATGCACAACTGACTTCTGGACTGAAGAAGGACCAGCCCTCACAAATGCAGATGGTGGCAGTCCGCCCAACGTTTGGGCATTCGCAGCTTGCAAAGCATACGGTACGCTTACCAGGAACACTCTCGGCGGTCGGGGCTCATCCGGAAATTGTGGCTCAACGCCCAGCCAGAGCGCCTCTCCAGATGCGAACAATTCTCGCGATAAGCCTTCGCTTCGGTGGAACCAAGCAATACTGAGTAATGTCCTTGCTGATCCAGTCGAACGTTCTGAGTTTCCTGCCACAGTGGAGCCCCGCCGTTGGGTTCGCTGTAGATGGCAAATACGATCCCGACCGCCCCTGTACGCGGGTTGCCGGCTGAATCTTTCAATACGCCACCGAACTTGACCAAAGGCGGCACTCCAGCCGGACATGTCGCCTCAAAACCCGTACATTGACCAGTGGCTAAATTAGATAGGGAAGCAACACAGAATGAAAGCAGCAAAAGTTTGGGAAGCGCGCTCATTGGCATGCGATAGGGAAGGACACCTGCTTTACTGTACCTGATCTTGGTCCGCAACGAAGTGAGGGGTGGCGCTCCCACGCGGCACCATGATCGGTCAGTCAGATTGGAAACCTTTGGTACTCTAGAATTTGGTACGGTTGGTGGCCTCGCCGCTTACTTGGGAAGGAGTTTTTTCTTTTGTGCGACCTAAGAATGATAATTCTAAAGGATAACCTGTCATGACGTCACAAAGGGCGCGGGCTTCCTGGCCGGAAAATTCATCGAAAAAAAAATAAAAATGGTGGAAGCGCTGCAAGATGGTCGTAAGACAAAACAGGGTCGACGAATACAAGTCAGCGTCAAAATGACAAATTATGATCCTGTCCCGGCTATCGGTTCCTTGAAGGTACGAAATCAAGGTATCGCTGAACCAGCCCTTTACAAAGGTAATCCTTGTGTCCCGAACTTCGGGCAACACACCCTTCTGCGAAAACGTCCCTTTTGGACATTTACCGGTCCAGTCCTCAGGAAGCCCTTCGAAGCTGTCAAAACCCACAAATCTACTTTCGGGATTCTGATTCAATCCGGCGAATTGATGAATGCTGTAGCCGTTGAAAACACCGAATTCGAGCACTAACAATGTCTCGGTAGCTCCGATCAGGTAAAACAAATGCCTCCAGAGTTTTTCTCGAGATTCGAACTGCTGGGCGCGTGAAAGCTGACTTCGGAAATTATGTTCCAGTACCGACCATGCGCGGCATCTATCGTAAAAGTGGGGAGGCAACTTCGCCGCCAGCGATTTTATGATTTGACGCATGGACCACTTTCAAAAGTCTCTTTGCAGAGGCGGCAGAAGCAGCCGGAGTCGATGGTGTTCATGATGGCGGTGAGAGTGGCTTTATGCTACATGAACTTCGCGATTTGTTGTGGCCAAGTATTCTTTTAGGCCATCCTGCCAACTGCGAAAAACATTTATGCCAGCGTACTTTAACCCGGCATTTTCCAGCACCGAATATTTGGGACGACGGACCTTTGATGAAAAATCCGTCGCGCTGGCGACCTTCAATCGAGCTTCCGTACCAGTCAAATGGAATATCTCCTTCGCGAATTCATACCAGGAGCAGCTTCCTTCGGCGGTGGCGTGATAGAGTCCGTATTCATCCCAACGGCTAAGCTTTACAATCTGCTTTGCGAGCTCAGCCGTTGCCGTAGGTGTGATGAGTTCGCCGTCTACAACTTTGATTTCCGATTCGTCCCGGGCGAGCTTGCGCATTAATTCCACGAAATTCAGCCCACCCTTCGCGCGACAGGGGCTTATTCCGTAAAGAGCTGACGTTCGGACAACAAAATGCCGCGGCGACGTGCTTCGAACAAAGTATTCACCCGCCAGCTTGCTGTTGCCATATACGTTAAGTGGCTGCGGTAAATCCCGCTCTACATAAGGTGTGCCTTTGTCACCATCAAACACGTAATCGGTGCTGAGATGAATTACGAGGGCGTTTAAGTCAGAAGCGCTAGTAGCCAAGTTGCGAGCGCCGCCGGCATTGACAGCGAAGGCCTTGGCCGGATCGTCTTCGCACTGCTCTACCTGGTGAAAGGCAGCCGTGTTCACAATCACGTCTGGGGCGATTTCGGATAGAGTGTCATGAACCGACTCCCTGGATGCGATCTCTATATCCCCGTGTCCTAGACGATGGACCTGGTCGCCGTTTTCCTCGAACGCGCGACCGATGTCCATCCCAAGTTGGCCAGCGGCTCCGATTACAGCAATCTTCATCACCATTGTGGTCCCTTCACGCGGCGACTGTTCGAGCGCTTTCTTTAGCTTGGAGTGCCTGAAAAGTCAAAATGTTGTAGTAAAGAGGATTGTTCCAGTCAGAGAATTTATCTACCTGTTCGATAAGGTTATGAACGATGCTCCGAATGTCGTCGTGAGGATGGAAGCTTAAGACATTCCTGGCCTTTTCGAAACTGACTTTATAGTTCCGCATGTCCGGAATATGCTTGATATTAAGTTTGATTCGAGTACCCAGTTGTTCCTCGATTTCTGTCTTCACCTGATCTGCAGCTTCTCCCACTGTGTAGTTTCCGGAAGCAACGTTGAAAATGCCCGAAAGGCGTGAGTTAGCTTCAATTGCCCGTACATAAGCCGAACATGCGTCTTGAATACTAATGATAGGTCGCCAAATCGAGGGGTCGTGCACCGTGATCTCTCCCTCACACATCGCACACTTGAACATAGTGTTGATGATCAGATCGAGGCGCATGCGCGGGCTGTAGCCAGACGCCGTGCCTTTTCTGAGGGAGACGACCGAAAAGTCTTCATCCACTAGGTTCATTACCGCTTGCTCGCCCTGCAACTTTGAAATCCCATATGGATAGACCGAGGAAACCGGCTTGGTTTCGTCGTAAAGTTCGTTTTCCGTATACCCGTAAACCGAGCAAGAACTGGCATAAACATAACGCCTTACGCCGGCCTTTTTGGCCGTATACGCAAGGAATGCGGGAGCAGCGGCATTGAAGATAAAGTTCTTGCTAGGCGAGTATTCTGCCATGGGGTCGTTAGATAACCCCGCCAGAAAAACCACTTGATCATAACCAGCCAGGTCGGCGACACTCAGATCAAAGATGTCCTTGTTCAGGACTCCTGTTTCTGAAGGAAGATTGTTTCCGAACCAGAACAAGTCGACGACATCCACGATGTATTGACGTTCTAGTAGTTTGGGAATTAAAGCCGAGCCTAAATATCCCGCGCCACCAGCAATTAGAAGCCTCATCTTCTGTGGCCTTTCTGCAATAATTTGTTTTGATGCCTTAACGATCAAGAATAGCCTGGAACTCGTAGGTAAATTGTTTAGAATTCGGGGAGGCTAACCATTCTCGAAGCGTTTGAGCTTTGGAGTCTTTGTCAGAGAGTTGTGCATTCTTCACAGGCCATTCGATGGCGATATCGGGATCATTCCAGCGGATCGCGGACTCCGCCTTTGCGTTAAACATGCCTGTGCATTTGTACTGAACTTCGACGTTTTCGCTGAGCGCACAGAAGCCACGCGCAAAACCAGCGGGAGCCCAGACCTGCTTCATATTGTCCGCCGAAACCTCCACGCCATACCACTGGCCCAAAGTAGGCGAACCGTGGCGGATATCTACCGCGACCAAAAATGCCGCCCCTCGCGTTACCCGCATGAGTTTGCCCATCTCAGGCTGCCACTGAAAATGAAGCCCGCGAACAACGTTTTTCCGGGAGTAGGAGTGGTTGTCTTGCACGAAGGAAGTCGGAAGCCCCAACATTTTGAATTGGTCGGAGTGATACGCCTCCATGAAAAAGCCGCGCTCGTCGCGATAGACGCTAGGAATGATCACGACAACGTCTCCGAGTTGTCGCGACTCGATTGCGAACCCCATAGATAGTTTTCCGTTCCTGTTCTGTTGCATTGTGTCGAAACACGTGAGGTGGAAAGGAGAGAATTCTGCGATTCTCGTCATCGTGCGTTAGTCAGAAAGGTGGGCCTCGCAGTTGTTTTCGTTCGGGGTACGTACATTCCGAGGTTGCGCTCGGCGGCCGGACTTTCTCCCGCGACCAAGCGATAAAAGTAGTCTTCGTACTGATCCGTAATGTGATCCCACGTATATTCTTCGAGGATTCTTTGTGGAGCACGACTACGGTATTTTGCCGCAAGATCGGGGTCGTCGTCAACGCGCTGTAGCTGTCTCGCGACATCCGCGGGATCATTCTTGAAGAGAAGTCCGTATCCTTCCATAACCTGCCGATTGAAAGGAGTGTCCAGCGCAAGCACGAGATTGCTATAACCCAACGCCTTGAGGAGCGCTGGATTCGTGCCTCCGACGCTGTGACCATGAACATATCCATAACAGTTGCAATGAAGTTCCTTGACTTCGTCGCTATTGCCCACGTGCCCAAGGAATCGGACCCGAGAATCACGCGTTTGCTTTAGAGCATCGACAAAAGGGCTGCTGTAGTTGGCATCGCCGGCAATGACCATCAGCTTGTCACTCCGGAGTTGTTCAAACCCTTTAACAATCAAATCGGCATTGTTCTCCGGCACCAATCTACTGGCAATCAGGTAGTACCCGAAAGGTTCCAGGCCGTAACGCTTGACCACGTCAGGGTTAACCGATTGCTCGATATTTGCACCATAAGCGATGCACACAGAACGCGTGCCAAACTCTTCCAGATAGATGCGCTGCATTTCGATCGCGTCTGTAATGATCCCGTCTGGACAAATTGTTCCAGCCATTCGAGCATTCGAATAAAAGTAGCGGCGCCCCATGGCGCTCCATTTCGACCGCTTCCACTCAACGCCATCGACGTTCAAAGCTATTTTTTTTCCTAGTAAGCGTGGGAAGATGCAAAAAGGCGCATTAGCAACGTTCGAGATCAACATCACATCGACCCCGCGGAACAAAACATCCACACTGCACGCCAGGGTATGGGTGGGGGTACTTAGATTTTTCGTTTCAATACTAGGAAGATAAATCAGGCGCACTCCGCGATAGGTCTTCTGGCGCTCGGGAAAAAGACTACTTCGACAATAAACGATTACCTCATGCCCACGCTCGACCAGGCGCGGTGCAAGCTCTCCGAAAAATGTCTCTGTCCCGCTGTAGGTGTGTGGAATCCCACGCGCTCCAAACAAGGCAATTCGCAATTGTCGATCCTCCCGTCGCACACAGATTTCGCCGCTTAGATGAATCATGAGTCTGAGACGTTGTGCAGTCCGTAGCAACTGATCGACTCGAGAGCTTCGCTCGCACGGAAGTCAACTCACTGGCCTCATTCTTCAATGATTGCTTCAGAAACCACACACATTATGGTAGACCGATATCGTTTGTTCAGCTTTACGCCGACCACTAAAATCTGCTACACGCGCCAACCCCATGTGGCGCAACGATTCTGCTAATGTTGGGTCAGTCAGGACCTTCTCCATGGAATCGGCGATCGAATCGACCGAGAACGGGTCAGCTAAAACCGCCGCACCACCAGCGACTTCTTCTAAAGCGGCTCCCGCAGAAGTTACGACCGGCACCCCGCAAGCCATAGCTTCCACGACTGGCGCGCCGAACCCCTCGCAAATCGAAGGAAACACGAATAAATCCGCGGCGTTGTAGAAGACCGGAACGTCGTCCCAGTCTACGTAGCCGGTCAAGACTACATTCTGGTCGAGCCCAAACTCCTTTACTTTCTCAAGTACCTGTTCTCCTTGCCAATCCGGCTTGCCAACAATTACAAGTTTGTGCGGCAATCCTCGATTACGCAAACGGGAAAACGCTTCGACCAGCCGAACCAAATTCTTTCGTGCATTGATCCTTCCTACATACAGCACATATGGATCCTCGATCGCGTACTTCCTTGCGACAAATGTCCTGCACTCATCTCTGTTTAGCACCCGAAATTCCTCGCGTGGTGCCTCGTCGATGACACTGACCTTGTCGGGATGAATATGATAGTGCTTTACGATGTCATTTTTCGATGATTGCGAGACGGTGATGATATGGTCGGCGCGGCGGGCCGACCAGGGAATCAAAAGGCGGCAGCGAAAGTTTTCAATTTGGGAAAAAAATTCGGGATACCGTTCGAAAAGGATGTCGGGTATCGTCGTCACCGTCTTGGAGTAGCAGAACGGCGGAATAATAAACTGTGCGTGAAAAACGTCCAGTTTCCCGCGCTGAAATTCAAACGGAAAAGATAGCGGAATGCGAATGAAAGGATTGACCGGACGAATTCGCTTTAACTGAAAGTGATCCGCCACTGGGATTTTGGGCAATCCCTGCAAATGCGTGTAGTAAATGGTGTACCGGTTGCCGTTCGCTTGCGTCCTGGCCAGCTCTTGGAGCAACTGCAGGTAATAGTTCTCATTGCCCGATGATTTGCTGCCAAGGGTATGCGCATCAATTCCAATTTTCATAAAAATGTCACAGCTAAGCGCACAGTTAACGTAGAGACTAACTGTTATTCGTGCTCTTCAATCTCGCGGAAAGCGGCGCCATATCTTCTCTCAGGATCCTTTCAACCGCCCCGTATAGATTCGGCGCGAAAATGTCCGCCCTGACGTCGGCAACGCAGTCGTTAGAGGCTGTCCGAACCAGTACGGTTCGGCAGCCTGCTCTCGTTCCCGCCTCGACATCAGTTATGCTGTCACCAATCATCCATGATTGTCGAGGATCGATATCAAAGTCCCGCATCGCGCGCAACAACATTCCCGGTTGAGGTTTGCGGCAATCGCACTTACTTTCGACGTCGTGAGGACAAAAATAAATCCGGTCAAGGGTCGCGCCACCTTCTTCAATTGCTTTTACGAATTGTCGATGAATGTCGGCCAAGCCTGGCAGAGTAATTCGATTCTTAGCAATGGCACGTTGGTTGGTGACGACAATAACCTTGTAGTCTGCCTGGTTCAGAAACCGAATCGCCTCGACTACGCCAGGAAGAATGTCGACCTCGTTCCAGTGGACAATGTAATCGCCTTCTGGTGCTTTGCGATTGATTACCCCATCTCTGTCCAGAAAAGCGGCTTTGTTCATCGAGTCTTTATTCGTCGAACAACGATCGCTCCACGAGGTCGCAGAGGATGTGCCCTAACAAGATATGACACTCCTGCACTCGCGGTGTTTCGTCGGACGGAACCGCAAGACAATAGTTGACCGCTTCCTTGAGGCGTCCTCCCTTTCTGCCCGTCATGCCGATCGTAATCATCTGTCTCTCGTGAGCCGTCTTTACGCCACGCAAAATGTTTTCAGAATCGCCGCTTGTCGAGAGTCCAACGGCGATGTCCCCTGGGCTTCCGAACGCCTCGATTTGGCGGGAGAACACGCAATCGAACCCATAGTCGTTGCTGATAGCGGTTATAGAAGACAAATTGCCCGTCAACGCCAGGGCTGGCAAACCGCGCCGCTCCCGTTGGTACTTTCCAACAAGCTCCGCCGCAATATGAGCGGCATCCGATGCACTGCCACCGTTTCCGAACAAGAGAAGTTTGTGCCCCGTGTGCAATGCTGCAGCAACAATCTCGGCGATCTCAACTGTGCGGGACAGAATATCTGCATCCTCCAGCAATTCCTGCTTTGTTGCCACCGAGCTCTTGACCTGTTGTGTCACGTATTCCAGATAGCGGTTCGCAACAGTAACAGATGTCCTCGAGTCGGGGTTTTTATTCATCGGCGAGCTCCTGCTGCAGTCAGAGACAGTTCTGAGCCGTTGACACGCCAGGTCTGCAACCCGTGGCTTTCGAACGTAATACCAGAAAGCACGGCTCCCATCTTTTTAAGACGCTCCGCAATCTGCTGTTTTCGCTCGAACTGACAATACAACAACATAAATCCACCACCGCCAGCGCCCATAATTTTCCCACCTAATGCACCCGCCTTGCGGGCCTCCGCATAAAGCTCATCGATTAAGGGCGTACTTATTTTAGGAGACATTCTTTTCTTGTAACCCCACGCCGTATGCAGAAGGTCTCCAAAATCGTCCAGCCTCGACTTCAATAATGCATTTTTCATTTCGACGGCGAGTTCTTTTTGAGACCGCAATCCAGCGAGGGTGTCTTTATCGCCTTCCTTATACCGTTTTGTCTGATCGTCGATTATAGAAGTCGAGAGTCGCGTGTTTCCTGTAAAGCACAACAGCAGATTGTGTTCGAGTTCATTAATCGTGTCCTGGCCGATGCGTAACGGGTTCACGATAACCCGCGTATCCAAAAATTCGATGAAATTAAATCCTCCAAACATGGCCGCGTAATGATCCTGCAACCCCCCCTTGATTCCCAGTTCTTTTCGTTCTAGCGTGTAGGCAAGCTCCGCGATTTCGTAGTTCGTCAAAACAAGGTTCTTCAATTCCTTAAGAAGTCCTACCAGAGCCACCATTAGCGTGGACGAGGATCCCAGGCCGGATCCAGGAGGGACTTCGGTATGAAGAAAAAGATCAAAGCCTGCGGTACTTTGGCCTCCGAGATTGCGAATTGCCGCCTTCGCCAGGTCCAGCTTGCCGTCATAGACCAACTCGGTCTGTAAGTCATATTCAACGGTCAAACCAAAATCTAGTGACTCAATCCGAATATGGCCATTGTCGCGAGGACATAGCGTGCCAAAAGCGTATTTGTTGATGGTTGCACTAAGCACACATCCGCCCTCAGTCTGCGGAAACGGAGGGACGTCGGTACCCCCACCGGCAAAACTTACGCGAAGCGGTGCTTTGGCTCGAATTAACATCTGGTTTGTGAAGTTGTAGTCACTGACATGCGCTTTTCATTCAAATTTGCTCCCCGCAGGGGGACGACTCCCCGCAAAAAATCGTCGCGAAACTGCTGAAGACGTTGCGGTGTCCCAATGTCTGCGAAGTATCCGGTCACGCAGTGAGCGTAAATGGGTTCGCCTCGATCGATAAGGGAAGGGAACACTTCATTTTCCAACGACTGAACTACTCCGGGTGAAAGTTCTTCAATCAAGTCGTGACGAAAGATATACACACCGGCGTTGATGTATCCCGGGGATGAATCCGATTGCTGCTTTTCGACAAATTCCTGGACGCGTCCCTCAGAAATGCGAAGCCGTCCGTAATCGCTGCAGTCGGGCTGATGAACAGCGGTGATTGTGAGCTTTGCTCCGCGCTTGCGATGAAATCGCAGCAAAGCCTCATAATTGACCTCTGCGAAAGAATCACCGTTTAGCAAAAGTACTTCTTCTCCGCCGAGTAGAGGGAGGGCATTTCGCAGAGCTCCGGCTGTTCCTAGCCGTTGCGTCTCTACACTGTAAGCGATGGTTAATCCCAGCGACGATCCATCGCCGAAACGGTTTTGAATCGCTTCCCGGCGATGCGAAACCGCCAGGATGACATTTCGAATCCCGTTCTCTCGCAAATGCAACAGCTGCCGCTCAAGAAAACAACAGCCTCCAACGTTCACCATGGGCTTGGGTAGATCGCCTAGCTGGGAACTCAAGCGTGTGCCTAATCCTCCTACCAGCAACACCACCTGTAACGACGAAAACATTAAAAGTCAGGCCCTCCGTTCCGCAATTTCGAATTCCGAATCCCGAATTCTAGTCAGGATTTTTCAGTCAAAGATCTTCGGAATTGACGCTGGGTGTAACTGTCAGAGGGCCATTGCGCCGCCCCCCGTCGGGTTTCGCGTCGTTTTAACCAGTGCTTCAGGCAGTGTCGGCAGATCGGGACGATGCCTCATGCGCCAGTAAGCGACTAAACCTCCTAACGTACTCTGTGCCGACTTGACGTCGCCGTGCCAAAGCGATTTCAGCACTATCAAGAGAACGTATCGAATCAGGAAGAAGGGCCAAAACGTCAACCACTGTACTGGTCTGGCATGTTTGTGCATGACCCACAGGATATTTCGGGTGGCGGTAAACTTGCGAATGTGCTCACCTACGTTTCTCCGGGTGGCGAATCCCTCTTTGTGCCACATTTTGGATTCGGGGGCGTAACGGATTTTCCAACCGAGCTCCCTCATTCGTAGTGAAAGATCGAGATCTTCGCCATTAGCGAAAATCTTCTCGTCGAACAAGCCAGCTTCCCGCAGAGCTTCACATTTCAGAAGCAAACCGCATCCCGTGGCCCAGTCAATCGTGCACGCCACTTCGTACTTACCCGTCTCCTTTTCCTTCCATCCCAGATGTCGTGGAATCCCCTGCCATAAACTAAAGGCTCCACCGGCCCACCAGATTCGATTCGGATCGTCGAAGTAGTATATCTTCGGTGAAACCATACCCGCCCTGGGATTCCGCTCCGATTCTGCCAACAGTTCGGCCAAAAAAGTTGGCTTTACTATCGTGTCATTATTTACCAGCAGGACGTAATCCGATCCCTGATCCATTGCTTGGTTGATCCCCAAATTGCATCCCCCGGTGAAACCTAGGTTACGGCTGTTGGGAATGATGTCGATTTCGGGAAACGCTTGGCGCAGATACTCCAGTGAACCATCTCTTGATCCATTGTCGACGATTAGGATTTCAAATGATGCTCCCGTCATGGCGAGCAGGCTCTGGACACACTCCTTTGTCACCTCGTGGCTGTTCCAGTTGAGAACGACGATAACGGTCTTCATAAAAACACTGGCCCTTTTAGCGTTTGTGAGAAATCATGCTCTCAAGAGTGCTGGATTGTGCGCTTGGGCGGATGTGACCGCTGCAGCTAAAACTCCGAAATGAATCCACGTGAAAGCCAGCAGACTCGCTTCCGATGATTGAAACGTGATCGCGTAGAGCAGCAATCCCGCTTGTAATGAAATCAGAGCGTATTTGGTCTTCGGCGGGGAAAAACGGATCGTCTTACGGGCTGCGAGTATGAGCGATCCAACGAACAGCAGAAAAACTGTTAAACCCACAAAACCAGTGTCGTGAACTATGCGAAGCGGCGTATTCCCAACCCATCCACCAAGATCTTCGCCCAAATAGTCTTCCCAGTTAAATAGGAGTTGGAAGCTGGCCGTACCGGTGCCGAAAACCGGATGTGCTTGAACATCTTGTATCGCAACCGCCATCTGAACAATGCGGCCCGCCGTGGTATCATCGGCCGAAAGCTCGCCGAGGTCGATCGTGCTGAATCGTTCGCGGAGTAGACCAAGCAGGAAAGGGCTGATGATCAATAGCAAGACGGCAACGCTAGCCGCCAACGGCACGAATTTCCGCAGCTGAAAACTTCCTCGTTTGTAGGCGATCCATACCACTATGAGCGCGACAACCGGAAACGCCAGAATGACGGCACGCGAGAGGCTAACAGCCGCCCCGAGTACAGTTACGAGACAACCAAAACCGTGCCAGCGAGACCTGTCACCGAGAAGAAAGAGCGCCAGAAAGACGATGGCACAGCAAGCGGAATAGCTTCCGAATAGATTTGGTTCGTACTGGGTTCCATAGGTTCCCGGAATCATACCATATTGGCCGATTTCCATCCCAAACGCCGTGGCGAAGATACGATTGGACAGGAAGCAAAAAATTCCGTAGGCGGATTCCACGGCGCCTACCCACAGCATGATCTCGAAAGCCTTAAAAAAAATGGCTTCACTCTTTATCAGTACTCGCAGCAGAAAGTAGGGAACTATGACTATGGCGTTCATCGCCGCCCAGCGGAGAGTCAGCCGGGGTTCAGGGGACGCAACCGCTGACGTTAAAAAATTCAGGAGTATATAACCGATCAGATAGTAGTCGAATCGTTGCAGGTGAAACGCCGTCCGCATGCGCCCCTGCAAAACCAGCCATAGCATCGCTGCGGCAACGAAGGCGATACCCACGTGTTCGGGACGAACGTGAAGACCGAGCAGAGTGCCCTTGAACCTCGGCATGGCGCTACTCCCGATCAGCAGCACAATCGCACCAAAGGGCCAGTCCTTCCAGCTGATTGCAACTATTCCGACGAAAGCAATCGCGCTAAATAATAGCAGGGCGCTTGACGCCAGCTCTTCGGTTGCCACCAAATACGCCAGAACGAGCAGCTCTAGGAAAACAATGGAGTGCTTGGCGAGACGCGATTGAAGGATTGCCATTATGTTAGGCGACTGACTGTCTCTGTTGGATGCAACCAGACATGGGTACTGAGAGAACGGATCCATCAGCCTGCTGTGCGTGTGTAATGTCAGTGGACGATTCGAGGTTCAACGGAGACCCCGGACTACCGGTTGGGATCTCGACGAAAGCGCTGCGCCAACCCTGGCAATTTAAAACGAATGGTCATGTCACGCAAGTGTTGTATACTTTTCGCCCAGATAGTCGTGGCTAACATTTTTCTCGAATCAAGACGATCGATTTTCCGCCAATGCTCACAGGCGACTACCCACACTGCGGTGCTTAAGAATGCCGTCACCGAGAGGGTCGTAATTATTAATAACCTCGGCGGCCATGATTTCTTCTCAGGCAGGTTCGCGGGATCTATCACTCGAATAGTCGGGATCTCCTTCGCTTCCTGAATTCTTGTGAGCTCGTACTGCTGGTTCAATAACTGGTAGACGGTCTCCTGGATCTTCGTCTTCCGATAAAGATCGGCCCACTGCACGCCCAGCAACGGCAGCTTGCGTATCGACGGGTATAGATCGGAC
Organism: Terriglobia bacterium; assembly: GCA_963733545.1. GTDB lineage: Bacteria > Acidobacteriota > Terriglobia > Terriglobales > Acidobacteriaceae > JAIQFF01. Next base: position 9,523 of record CAVTDQ010000002.1, on the reverse strand, counting down.
GCCGACGACTCTGCGTCGATATCCTCCGCTAGGGGAGCATCTGTGCCCGACATCTTCTTCAGTTGGCGCTGCAACTCGTCCATCCGAGCTTTAAGACTGCGCACCCGCACGTTGTTGGCGGTGTACACCTGTTCTAAACCTTGGAGCTCCGACTGTGCCGCGATCAGTTGTCCCTGCAGCACCGCAGCAGCTTCCACTTCGGCTTTGGATTGCTCCTTGATATCAAGCGCAATGTTCTTGCTGGCAAAAGCGCTGAATTGTCGTTCCGCCTCTTCGAGGTCGGTCTTGACCGTTGCCAGCCGCTGTTCGATAAAAATGCGCTCTCGGCGGGCCGAAGAAGTGCTTACTTGGGAAAGCAGCCGATCCAATTCTTCGACGTAAGCTTGCGCCATCATGCGGGCTCGATCGGGACTTGAATCAGTGACCGAAATCGATATCACACCGCTCTTGCGGTCCTGTTCGACCGCCGTACGCTTTTCGAGTGTCTTGCGGGCATCCTGCTTATATCGGGCCCAGTATATTTTTTGCAGGTTGAAGCGATCGATTAGGTGATCTTCAACGGTTCGGCTGTGGACAAGCTCCACAAACAAAGCCCCGCTGCTGCTTGTGCCAAGAAAATTTCCTGCTAACGTCGCCAAGCCAGGCGAAGCAGCCCCATCGGACGTGCCACCCCCGGCTTTTCCAGCAAGTAATGACAGCAGAGCCCCATGGTCACTCTGCTCGGGCGGCATGATGTTGGATGTCGATTCGTACTTGGGGGGAATCAGGAAAGAGATGATCGTAGCTGCGACAAGTGCACGTATCGCAACTTTAGAAAAAAGACTGCGATTCTCCCACAACAGCCAGCCGTACGAAGCCCACCCTTGATCGAGACGATGGGTGGTTTCGGATTCTCTTTCAGCCCTGGAAAACTCGATGTGCGAGATTTCATCAAGCTCGCGAATCGGAGTTTCTTTTCCCGCGTTTTCCAATCCAACCTCGTCGGATTTTCTCGTCTTTATCATGACACACGACCAGCCAGCCAACGTTTATGCTCTCACACTCCGCGCATGGCGAATATCGAAGTATGTAACAGAATGGCCAAATCCATGAAGAAATTACGATTCTGGATGTAATACAAATCGTACTCTACATTTTCGTGAATCAGGAAAGCCCGGTCTCCGCTGAGCTGCCACAAACCCGTTAGGCCGGGCTTTACTTGGAGCCTCTGTCTGTGATTTTCCGAATATTGGTCGACGATGAAAGGCATTTCGGGGCGCGGTCCAACCAGCGACATTTTGCCTTGCAGGACATTAACCAATTGCGGAAGCTCGTCGAGGCTGGTCCGGCGCAAAAACCGTCCCACCCGCGTGATCCTGGGATCTTTACGCGCACAAGGCGAATAATCATAAGGCGCCGCATTGAGGTGCATCGTTCGGAACTTGAACATTTTAAACACCTTGCCGTGCCGGCCTACACGTTCCTGCTTAAACAAAACTGGTCCGGGCGATTCCACGGTGATCAGTAAACCCAACAAGCCAAACACTGGAAATCCAACTGTCAGGAGAACTATGGATCCAGCTACGTCGCAGACTCTTTTAAGTAATTCGTATGCAATTCGCTTCGTCGACCTTCCGAGCGACGCCAGTAACACGCCGTCGATATCCTGGTAGTCGATCCAGGGGTCAGAAGGCACAAAATGACTGGGGACGAACGATACTCGTGCGTCGGTCTTGAAAGCCTCCTCCACGACCCGTAGAAAACGATCCCGTCCGATGGAAGGAATCGCAACAATCAATAAATCCACTTCATGCTGTGTGATTAGTTCGCTGCTAATAGGTCCCGACAAAACTCGCGCCGATCGTCTGCGCTCGTATCCCATCTCAAAAACCGTAGCTCCCACCTTCTTCGGTTCATCGTCTACAAACGCAACCGGTTCCAACCCCAGTTTCGGAGATCGCGCCAGCACGGAAAAAACCCGTCTGCCCGTGCCACCCGCGCCATAGATCAGTACTCTTTCGATTCCAAAACCTTTCGAATGGAGAGCTCGCACCCACATATAAATCAAAGTTTTCTGGATGAACAAGGCCAGTGGAACCAGGGTTAGACACAGAACTAACAACCAGCGCGAGAATAGAATGCTGCTGAAGAAAGAAACTGCGAGGGCTATGAGAAATGCCTGAGCGGACACCCTCAATACCTGCTCGGTTTCGCGAACTCTTAGCAGGCTATTGCCACGGCGATATGCGCCGATCCGGTCCAACATCAAAACCATCATAATCGCAAAAACAAACGCCACACCAAGAACAGCATGGGTGGGATAGTGAATGTGCTTGCCGAGGGCAAAGCTCGAGTAAATCGCATATCCCAGCACTACGGCGAGAATTATGGTCAATACATCCGCTATTGCTTCGCATGCAACCACGGCCTGTCGGAAGTGGGACGCTGCAGCCCTCCTCTCTTTGGTCTCAACCACACGGGAATCAATGAGCGAAGCTTCGCCCGGTAGCGGTTGCGAAGAAGGACTCAGTCTGGCTGAAGAATGCATTCCTACTCTTTTCTTTCCTGTTTTTCCTTTACCGCCTACCGAACAAGTGAGTGACCAAAACCAATTTTCTGAATTACCGAAACTTCCCGGTCTAACATGTTGTTTCGCGATCCTGACTTGTTTAGCTATTCTATGGGCGATCTTCGGGCTGAGACGCATCTCCCACCGATCGACGGAACAATTTTTGAGGTTGAAACTGGACCTCGACTGTGGCCGTGACATTGCGCGATGCATTTGGCCGAATCACCGGAAAAAGCCATCGCTCATATTGCAACCAAGTTGAAACACCCAAATTTGGACGCAGCCAAAAATCACCGCGAATCCCGAAATCGGTCAGGGTGCCACCCCCGGAGATAAATTGTTGACTCACCTTTTCATGTCGATAATTTAACTGTAAGCGATTTCGAGGGTTGAACCAATAGTTTGCCCAGCCCTGCGCCCCTTGCCCCTGCCTGCCAATCCAACTCCCCATTAGCTGACTACCATTCGTGTACCCATTGAGATAGTGATCATTAAAGTAAAAAAAACCGTGGCTGAGTCTTCCGCCAGCGGGCAAATCTGTGTAGACGCCCTCAGCCCGGAAATCGAGCTTCGGTAAGCGCGGTAGGTGAGAAAAGTAGAGGCCGGCCCGAATGGCTGACCGATCCCAATACGCAATCGGGGAGATTTGATCGTCCGCGAAAGCATCTCCATAGAACGTAGCCCAATCCCGTAACATCGGCACTCGGTAGGTCCAGTCCATCCCCGATCGTCGATCCCCGGGATCCTGGACGTTGCCAGTTACAGGAGAATTCGACCTGCTGAAACTGAAAAGACTATTTCCAAAAGAGTGCAGAGTGAAGGGCTCGCCTTGTCCGGCAAAGAGTACCGTTCGCGAGAAACCAAATTCGAAGTTTCGAGTTGGCTTGAACGTGAATCTTTCGCCGTGAATCATTGGTTGGGAATGCAGCGTGTGCTGAAAATCACCGGTGATGCCAATCAGAGTCACGAAATGCTGCCCCGTTAGCTGTCCCAGAAAAAACTCGACCCGGAGCGGTCCCAGCCATCCCAAGACGCTGGGCAGGCTGAACGGCGTCACGCGACTGATACGGAACATATTGAGCGGAGCTGCATTGTCACTCAAAATGAGCGCGCCGCCTTCGCCAGGACCCCACAGCAGACTCTGACGGCCAAACGAAATTTGCCAGTTCGTGAACGTTAGCCCGACGTAAGCGTCCAGTAAGGCAAACTGACTGACCGAAGGCTGGCCTGTACCCGGAGGTGGTTCCAAAAGATGATCTACCCGCTGAATGACTTCACGGGCTGTCAGGGGCTGAGGTGGAAGACCTGCCGAAGCCTCCCACTCCCCGCGGAAATAAGCGGACCACCTACCATGCATGCCGTAGGTGGAAAATCCGGTCGCCGTATTCCACCCTTTTCCATACGGACGTCCAAAGTCGTTAATCTGGGTCTGCGCAAAGTGATAGCCATCACGAAGCGGAGTTCCAGAAATGTACCCGGAGCGGGAATATAGAGATTCGACACGAAACACTCCATTATCATCGCCGCCCTCGCTCGACCGAATTTCCAATCGAAATTCGCGTTGCAGCTCGTTTACCAAGTTCTGGCTTGCCTCATTGACGCCATCAGCATCCATCAGATGGTCTTCGGCTTCATTTACCATCCGCGCGCACTCGCGCCGGGTCCACGGCCGCATTCCGGCGAATCCGCTATCGACCAGCCCGAATGCCGCTAGGCGGTCGAGGGCCGGATAAACCCAGCTATCTAATGGCACGTACGGCGATCCCTGATTTTCCGGAGACGAACGACCTTCGCTGAAGAGTTCGCTGATCGACTTCCAATCATCACCAGGCAATTCCGAATTATGATGCCGCCTGTAGATTTGCTGCGCGATCATTTGGCCTAAAATGCTGCCAATCACCACGTCAGAAGGGAAGTGTTGAGCTGCGCGAATTCGCGAATAGCTGACAGCTGAAGCCAAGCTATAGGCGAGTAACTTCGAGATGGGCCCTGGATATTCATGTGCGATAACCCCCGCTATTGCCCACGCTGCGGCGCTGTGTTCCGAAGGAAACGACGTACCCCCTTGAAAGAAGTGTCCATAACCCATTCCCTGAAGCGGACGTTCCCGCCCCAAAGCATATTTGGACGCCTCCACCGGTATGAACACGTTCACTGCCGCCTCGCCGGCCAACAATCCTGTCTCACGCCAGTGCTCGTTGTGCGAAGAGTAGCTGAACAGCCATAATCCGGCCGCTCCGCCGACAAGTGCACCCACTCCGGCGTTCGAAATCGTGTTGTAGTGGCTTACAGTTTTCGGATCGTGAGATATATGCTGGCTGACATCGCGGTCAGTAGCCAATAGCCCCGATGAGATTCCCGCCAGAGGGACGAGCCACTCAGTATCAGAAAATCGAGTCCGCGAGGGACTGGTCCAAATTTGTTTCTGGTCTTGTAAAAAGTCTCTCCCCAAACTATTGACTCCGGAGTGAGCATCCTCTTCCGGATTTGAATCAGTCTGTATCTTCGCGCAATCCGTCGCCTTCTTGTCGGGGCGGTCGCCCGTGTTTTGCGTTTTGGCTGTCTGATCAGCTTGTTGTGGTACAGGAGAGCACAAACCCAGCTTTGCGAACATCAGCCCAATTGCTGCTAACCTGCGCGCTGCCGAAACCACATTGACCCCCGAGTCCAGATAATGCTTCATAATTCTGAAATAAGCCCCGTGAGGGCCACGCAAGCGGCGGTACGGGGCCATCACTACGAACGAGAAAAACCCCTATGTCTCTGAAAACTTGGATAGGTGATCGCGAAAAAGACCCAGATCATCCGCCTAATGCGGCCTGGAACCCGAGCACTCGATTGTTGTGCCGCAGAAGACGTCTCGCCTCTATTGTATGTGGTGAGCGAACTGTACCCCAGCCTACATGCCCTCTCACGCTTAAGGTGTTATGGATGCTGTTTTGTCTCTCTCCTCTCAACATAAGCATCCGGTTTTGCAGCTCCGCCCTCTCACTTACAGGGCACAAGTGAGCTAACCCCTCTTGTTTACTCTATCACTCTGGCGATTCCGCCTTCACATCCTCTAACGGAATCAAAATCTTCCCGGCGTTTCGCTCGACTGTAGTCGATTAAGAGCACTTAACCCAATAGTTGGAAGGCAACTCTTGTGCTTCCTGTCCTTTCAAGTTCGCGAACAGTTGTCGGCGACAAATATAGCTCCCAGTAGCGAGGTTGAGCACAAGAGACGGTGGCTCAGAACGCCTTTCATTGGAAATCGGTGTAAATTCATGAAAACGCAAGTCAACTTTCATGATGAAGCCACGCTCGGAGTGGGCGTTCCAAATATCGTCATGCATCATGGCTTTCGGTGAATCGGCGCTAGGCACCGACCACTAGAACGGCCGCCATCAATGCAGACGCCAAAATGGTCCCTCAGCCAGAATTAATTGATTTACCTTCATCACGGTTTAATATAGGCAATGGTCAGCGCCACAGAGGTGGCGATCTGCGCAGCCTGCAAGGCCGTGGTCCAGTTGCGGGTTCCGATTCTCGGGGCTTTCTCCGGTACCACAATGGAATCACCGGGCTTCAGCGCCGCGCTCAGCGGATTCCCGGCCCACCAACTGGAGTTATTTTTCGCAGCTAGCACCGATCCATCCGCACGAACGACAAAGACAGCCTCTTTGTCCGCTATCTGGGTCAGGCCTCCCGCCTGGCTCAAATACCACCGCGCACTGCGGCCCGGGACGTAACTAATCGCGGTCTGGTTGAATACCTGACCCGAAACCATCACGTAGTTTTCTTTTTTCGGTATCAGCAGTACATCGCCATCGCGCAGGATCGGATCAATCGACGTATTGCGCCAGCGACTGATGTCGGGCTGGACATGTACAACAACCCGGCCCACAGGGGTCGTAGCTTCGAGCTGACTGAGTGTGGTCTCCGTCTGCGCGATCGCCGTCAATTTCGCATTTCTCTGGTCCACGTCGGTTTCAGGCAAAGCTTTAAGATTGACCTGTTCCGCCTTGATCCGCTGCACCAGCGCCGCGTGGGATTTCATCTCAAGCTCGCGCACTTCATGTCGCATTAACACCATCCCGTAAGGATAGGCCTGGGGCGAGAAACCTCCGGCGCGTTCCAGAACTGAGCTTAGACGCTCACCGGGAATGATTCCGTAAGCGCCAGCGTGCTGAACCTCTCCGCGAACCGTAGCCGATGCTGCGAGGTTATTCCAGCCAGGAGTCTCCCGAACCGTAAGGACATCTCCATCGCGAAGAGGAAGGTTGTGACTTTCATTGCCGTTCAATGCCTCAGAAAGCTCGACCGGAAGATTCTGGTAGCTGGTCTCCGTGAGCGCCCCTAGGGCATAGCGGGTCAGGTCGGCGGTCACGGGATCGGCACTTCTTTTCAGGCCTCCCGCAACATTAACCAGGTCCTCGACATGCATGTTGGTGGTTAGGGGATAGCGACCAGGTTTGGCCACTTCGCCTTTCACATAAACGGTTGGGGGATCGACCTTGGCAGCGCTGCGATGTACGAGCACACGATCTCGCGGCTCAAGCAAAATGTTGTCGATAAGGTTCCCATTGAGTGCGCTGCCCAGATTGACGCTGAAAATCTTCAAAGAGCCATTGCGTTGAGTGCGGAAAAGTTGGGCGGAATCGAGCCCGGCATCGCTCGAAATGCCTCCAGCCAAATAGATAGCGTCACGCAGGCGAACCTGTCCCGAAGTGCGGTACTTACCGGGTGCCCGTACCTCTCCCCCAACCCACACCGTGGGCGGGGGTTCAAAATCATAACGGCTGAATATTCGTACGGTGTCGAGTGGTTGCAGCTTCGGCGATGCCTCCGCACTAGCCAGGGCTGCTGACAGATCGAAACTCTCCACGCTGGGCCGGAAGTCAGGCGCGTTTAGGCGCACAATCTCAGCGTAGTGACCAGGTTCAGGAAGCAAATCGCCGTAGGAGGCCACTAGATCCTTGAATGACATGCCGTCGCGGTAGGAGTAGCGTCCTGGACGAAGAACGTGGCCCTGCAGATAAATCGCCTTTTCATTATATGGAGCGATGGGAAAAATATGAATTTGATCGCCATCCTGAATTTTGAAACTGGCAAGTTGCCTGGATACTGCGGCGGGATCTGTATTGGGAGAAAGGTCCAGATTCAACATCGTGCGCTTCTCGTGGGCCTCGATGCGCTGCAATTCAATATGCTGCAAAGCGGCTGCAGGCAAAATTCCCCCGGCAAGATCGAGGGCATCAGCGAGCGTAGTCTCCCCGCGCAGTTCGTAGATTGCTGGGCGCCGCACCATGCCGCTCACGGTTATCTGGCCCCCTAGTGGAGGAACCAATAACGAGTCTCCATTCTCCAGGCGCTTCAGCTCCGAACCGACCCCGTGTAACAGCAAGTCGTAGGCGTCAACTTCTTCAACCAGTTGCTTACCGCGATAATGTTTCAGGTTGCGAAGCGAGCCACGCGGGGTAATTCCGCCCGCAGCAAACAGCGCGTTGAGCGGGGTAGAAAGCGAACTGATGTCATAGGCGCCAGGTTCGGCGACTTCTCCAACCAAATACACCCGTATGGTGCGCAAGCGGGACAGCGAGACGTCCGCAGAAACATCTCTATATTGGGTGCGGAGCACCTTTTGGACAGATTCCTGAACGTCTCCAAGCGTTCTGCCACTTACCAGCACAGGCCCGGCTTCCGGAAGCGTGATTCGACCTTCGCGATCCACCGATCGGATCATTCTTTGCGAAATGCCCCCCCATAGATTTATGGCTAAGCCGTCTCCAGGTCCGATGACGTAGTCCGGACCCGCCGGCAAGTCCATCGGTATGGCATCCATTTGTCGGGTCCCGTTGCGGAAAATTTCCATACCGAACCGTTCAGGGTCGCGGTCACGGGATGCGGCCTGCACATACATGTCATAGAGAGATGGAATGTCTGCGTAAGGACTAAATTTATGCACGATTTCGATGGGAGGAAGATCCCGTTGAGTGCTTCCCCACTGTCCGCGCCCACCGGGCAGGCGAACCGTCCGATTCATGTCTTTTATGGAGGCCGTCGTGGCGTCTGTCCGATTTCCCGACGATAGTGCCGACATGTCGTCAAGGTTGCCACGACGGAGGAGGCCGTCAAGACCGTCCATGCCGCCCATGCCGCCCGACGGTAAGCTACCGCCTGCCATGCTCGTCCCCATCCCCATTCCGGTACCAGAACTCGTGCCCACTCCCATACCCAGGCCCGAATCTGGATTTTCTGGAGATCGCCTAGAATCTGCAGCGAGCATAAAACCGGAGTCGAGACCTGACATTCCTCCTCCACCAGGTTGGTCATTCGACGTCCGACGCGGCGTCCGAACGGGGTCATTGGGAGATGCGCCAGGAAAAATCGGAGTGCTAAAGTCGGGAACCGTTACGTCTCCGCCGGTGCCTGAAAGTAGTCGTGACGGCGACGCGGATTCATCGCAAACGGAACTAAGCCGAGGATCACAACTAGTTCGATCACTTTTTCTCTCTTCGTCGCGCAACTCCTTCTTCTCATTCTCGACGGCGGCCATTTCGGCTGCCTGTTGCTGGTCCTGTCGCTGTGCCATGATATGGGCACGCTCTTTAAGAACAGATCTTGCTGCTTCGCAACCTCCGATTCTGGATTTATTTTGGGTAGTAAATATCCGTAGCGTTGCACCAATCGGGTGGCCACCGATCGAAACTCTAGATCGTGGTCGAGGCGGTCGAATATAGCCTGGTCTGTCAGCAGCGAATCTTCCACTACTTGTCCGTTGTCGCTGGCTTCCTTGGCCACCCAACTCTTCAGTTCAACAAGAATTCCTGCATCTTGAACGAGAACGGCCTGAAGCTGTGCCGCCGATGCTGCAACGCGCTTCATATTTTGCTGGGCCAGATCAGAGGGCTCGACTGGATGCCCTGATGTCGAAGCGTTCCGTGATTCTGGCGGGTGGGCACTTTCTTCCTGCGCCCATCCGCTCACTGAACA
>CAVTDQ010000001.1:0-236783 GCA_963733545.1 Terriglobia bacterium | reverse complement strand
TGAATGACGGGCAAACCAGAAGCCAATTTCTCAATCGCCGACGTTATGGCTGTGATTTGCGATTGAGCTTCGGTAGCATGGGCGGGATCCTAGTACGTTAAGCTCGTCAAGCCAACCAAGGTCGTCTGCTCCGGAACGTCGTACCAGCGCTGATTCGGTCAGATCCTGTCGCCCAGACAGAGGCCGATAAAGGACGGCGGTGCAGGGGTTCTGGGAAAGCGGATGCCACTGTGCGGCAGAAACTCGGCTGCTTCGATCCGGCGAATGGACGTTCTCCATTCGGATCGGCGGTTTACCGACCTGCTCGCACCAGGTTGGATTGCCACAGTAATGGTCCTTCACTTTTTTGAAAGCTGCCGATCCCGACATCCCCATCTTGAAGGAAGCCAAAAAGGAGTATGCGAAGTCGATGAGCGGATGAGATGCCGGGGTGGAGGTTTTCCAGGCTTCTAGGAAGCAGCTGTTGGGGTGGTTGGATGAAGCGCGGCTGGGTTTCCAGAACTGACCTGGTGCACGCAGAGATCTAGTCATTTCCCACAACCCCTATCTCGGGGGCAGAAAAATTTAGCCACGGTCGGTAATCGCAGGCATTAGGGGAGGCTTTCGCACCCCCATATCCTCAATGGAATGGGCAGTGAAGTCCGAAGGGAATTACGCAAGGTGGTGGGCGTGTCAATACAACAAGAGATTTTGATATTGCGTCATCCCACCCCTTACTGGATGAGGCGCTGCCAGTTCAGGGCCAGATTCAGAAGGGACTCGCTGTGCTGTCCGACAGGCCGGGTGGCCAAGATCCTTTTACCGTCAGTGATTAAAGCAATGGAATTCAGCTCCTGCGGAATACTACTGAGTTCTTTGGGCGCCGAGAACTCTGGCTTGCTGCCGTCGGTGCGGGCTTCCACCGTGTAAATCTTGTCTCCCTGGCGGTAGTACAGTTGTTTGCCGTCGGGCGACCAATCGGCGACACTCACATTGTTGTCTGAGAAACTAACCCCGCCACTAGAGACTTGCCACTTCGGCCCTCCGCCGGGGAACGGCGTTACATAGATTTCGAAGCCGCCGTTCTCATCGGAAGTGAAAGCCAGCCATTTGTTGTCAGGAGTGAGCTTTGGATCGGTCTCAGAATAGGGACCGTTGAGTAACGGCACGAGCTTGCGATCGCCTGCCATGTCTATGACGTAGACATCGAAGCCGGTCTTTGGATTCTGTACCGAGAATAATACGTACCGGCCATTCACAGACTGGCTCGCCAGATAAACGGCGCCATCCACTTCCGCCAGCTTTTCTTCCTTCCCGGAAGAGACCAGCGAATGTTGAACCACGGATGCTGTGGTAGCCGCTGGTTGCAGAGGTGACAATGCTCGTGCCGTCAACCGATACGATCCCTCGCTGATCCTGATCAGAATCTGGGGTGAGCCGCGTGATCGTCTTGCGCTGCGTATCCGTCAACCACAGACTGTTTCCGTGCCCGTCGGAGTTCTGTCTGAACAGAACTGCAGCATGACTGCCGGGAGAAAAGGTGCCACCAACGTACGGAGCTGGTTCGCCCCAATGCTCTGATTCCTTTCCCGTTGTGTCGAGCCACACGAGCTCGCGATTTTGAAGAACATTTTGACGGTAGACAAGGACGCCCTGCGAGACCGAGAAGTAACCCATATTTCGTGGATTGTAATACTCCACTGATTCCGCGATGGGAATAGCCCTGCCATGCAAACGCAGTCCCGAAGCGTCGAAGGGTTGCGCCGTCAGAGTTCCGTCTTTCATGAAAAACAAGTAGCCGTCGCTGTAGGAAACGTTCGACCCAGAGGGCAAAAGCTTCTGGGCTGTACCCCCGTCGAGGGACGCAGCGTACAGATTTCCCAGGGACTCCTGGGTAGAACGTTGCACGAAAAGAAAGTGTTTTCCGTCAGGGAGGAAATAAGGATTACGATTCGTGAACTGCCCATCGTCTTTGTGCCCTGGGGTCGCTTCTTCGGGCGTGCCACCGCCGTCCGACACACGCTCGAGCGGACCAGCAATATTCGGCGCGAAGACGATGATGCCATTTTTGCTCCAAGCACCCCCTCTCCCTTCGGGGGCATCACAAAGCGCCTCTACGGGTCCGCCGGAGGCCTCGATTTTTCTCAGCTTACCGTTGGCAAAAAAGCCCAGATATTTTCCGTCCGGAGACCAGAAGGGGAATGCCGCTCCCTCGGTGCCCGCCAAGGGCTCGGCCTTTGCCGCGCTGAGTCCTTGAACAAGAAGAAGATTTGTCTTCTTGTCCTTCGATGCAACAAATGCGATCTGTTGCCCATCTGGCGAGAGCACCGGCGCGCCCTCAAGAACAGTGGCAAAACTATAGCCGGCGGGCGGCTCGAGTTGCGCCCGAACCAGCGTATGCGCCGAAGTCAACCGGTGCGCGTAGAACGCCGCCGTGACCAACGCAACCACGGCCAGCGACCATCCCAGGACTGTCGCGGCGGTGAGCACCTTCTGCCGATTCTTTCGCTGCGAGACGACCACCGCCGGAGTTCCCGTCTGGCTGCCGCCGACCACAATCCATTGCAGCTGAAGTTTCAAGTCGTGCACATTCTGGAAACGCTGATCGGGCTCCTTTGCCATACAAGTTTGCACCAGATACTGAAGAGATGGAGGAGTGAGCGGCTGGATTTTCGAGATGAGCTCGGGCTCCTTTTCCAGGATCGCGCTGGCGACCGAAAGCTGGCTTTTGCCTTCAAAGGGCCGCTTGCCGGTTAACATCTCGTAAACCATCGCGCCAAAGGCAAAGATGTCGCTTCGCCCGTCGGCTTCTTTTCCCTGAATCTGTTCCGGACTCATGTACTGCACCGTGCCGACTACGGTTCCAGCCACAGTGACCGGGGAGGCCATACTGGCCATGGTGGCTACCGCCGAGAATGCCGGAGTCGCCGACTGGGAGCCGGCCGCGAATGTCTGTAGTTTGACCAATCCAAAGTCCATCAGCTTGGCCCCAGTCTTGGTCAGCATGACGTTGCCGGGTTTCAGGTCGCGGTGGACGATGCCGCTGCGGTGCGCCGTATCTAGCGCGTCGGCAACGTCGATTGCGATGCGCAGGGTTTCGTCCGGCGTCAACGGTTTACGTTCCAGGCGGGCCGCCAAGGTCTCACCTTGCAAATACTCCATCACCAGGAAGTCCACACCATCCTGTCGACCCACGTCATAAAGAACACAGATGTTGGGGTGTTGCAGACCGGATATGGCTTTAGCCTCGCGCTCGAAACGGGCGCGCAACTCCAGATTATCGCTTAAGTGAGCGGCCAGTATTTTGATAGCAACGTCACGGTCGAGACGCGTATCACGAGCGCGATACACTTCTCCCATCCCACCTGCTCCGAGTGGGGACTGAATTTCATATGGGCCTAGCTTGGTGCCAGGTGTAAGTGCCATCAGTGGGCGACATTATAGTCCCTCGCTGTGCCTTTGCGGCCGACCCGACAATTCTTGATGGTTTGTCGGCCAACCGGAAGCTATCCAGAAACGGGCTTAGAGGAGATCAATGGCGATCTCCTCGAAGCCGACTTCTGGTCCGAATAGCTTTCAAATTGAAACTGCGCTGCGGTCTGGCACTCGGCGCTGTTGCGCGTTAGGGCAGGGGGCGCAACACGGTATTGAACAGATAAGGATCTTGAAAGTCGGTCTTATCTCCAGCCTTTTTCCCTTTCACGGGCAGAATCCGCCCGGCCAAGGGCTTGTTCCATTTAAATGCGAGTGAAGCGATATCGGAGAAAATGCGTTCAATTTGCTCGACGGATATATCGCCCGGCAGAGGAACCGTGTCTAAGCCAGTCGCGCAAACGGAGGAATATGCGAGGAGAGAGTCTACGTCGTAGGTAGACTCGGCCCATCTCTGGGCGAGGAGTTTGTCTTCCAGAACGGGTAACATCAGCCCGGAGTATCCCACCTGACGGACGGGGATCGCCTTCTCAGCGGTCGTGATAATTCTGGCAGCGGTCAGGGTCCCGCTGGAGCCGAAGCGAGCTCCGGTAAAGGCTTCGATCGCGCCCGCGATCGACACATCGCCAAGCGCTGTAGCCGTAGGATCTAGACCAAGATACGTCCAGCCTGTGGCGGCTGCTACTTTGTCCCCCACCGAATCGGCTAATTTAGCGTGCACAGTCAAGGCAGCCGTAAGATCAGAGATGGCAGCTTCGACATTGCCCTTGTCTTTTGCAAACACGTCCCGAACGAGGTTAGCCGTCTCGAAGCCAAATGCAAATTGGCGTCCGCTGCCGTTGTGATAGGAACCCGGATAAAAGGGAGTGTAAGGCTTGAGCATTGCAGTTATGGCGAAATTGAAATTTCCCTGACCACGCGGGCTATTTTCTGCAACGTACTTAACCAGCTCAGCGGACCTGCGAATTGAGTTCCAGTGGATGCCGCGCTCGTCAGCAATGATAGCGCTGGCGTTAAGGTGGGGTAAGGTCGAGAGCACGCGCTCGAGAAGGTGCATGGTCGAGGGATTATCGGAATCGTGCAACGCGGCAGGGCCAATGTTCGCGTTGAATTTCTTCTTTACGGAAAGATCATCCAAACTCTTGAGAAAGGCGAGCGCCTGTTCTTCGGATAGTCCGGAAACAAGCTCGGCAAGAGGTTGAGTCGTGATGCGAACGGTTTGGACGTCGTATCCCTTAGAATTGAATTCTGATTCCGCCCGATGAAGGACGAGTAACGTGTCTTCGATTTGCTGCAAAAAGTTCGTACGGTCAAGCCGAACAAAGGCAGTGATGGCGCGAACTTTGGGATTGGGTTTTTCCGGGACGACCTGTGCCCAAAGAGAAAGAGAACGGAGCAGCAGCAGTGCGACCGCGATGCACTTCATTTTGACCTCACCGATATGAGCGCAGAAGTGTAACAGACCGGCCGAATGCCTTTGTTGGCGTTGAGTCTCGCCATCTATTTTTTATAGAGTCTGGAAATAGCTGGCGTAACTGCTTAATCTTGGGTTCATCATTGAAAATAATGTAAGGGTCATCTGGGTGAAACCTTGCGTAGTCCTGGTGATAAGCCTCGGCGTCGTAGAAAGCCTTCAATGGCATCACCTGGGTCACAATGGGGCGGGGAAACAATTTCGTTCGATCGAGTCTGGGATAACTATGCCTTGCCAGACGCTTCTGTTCTGGGTGGGGTCGTGTTCACCACAGAGAAGAACAGCTCAGGAGCTGCCCGTAAGAAATTTGAGCTGGTGAAAGTGATCTTCACGGACTCGGCGTGCCCGGTTTCTCCGTTGCTCACCTGTTCATATACCTGCGCCGCGATGGTACCGCCGGAGTATCCCGACGTCACATGGCTAACGCCCTTAACATGTTCGAAGCCACAGCTCGACTTGCCAGAAACAACCACCCGCAAAGACCGCTACTTGTCTGCCCTTTTTAGTCGCCAGCGGCGGATTGACAACTGGATCGAAAATCGGGAAAGCACTAGCGGCACTGACCTGACCCCCTGAAGCAAGAACCAGGATTGCGATCCGAACTGCAAATGCAATGACTTCCGACGAGTTCCCAATCCTGCGATTCATATCCCCGTTAAGGCATTGATTAGTGTCTCGTCAAATTCGTTGAGCCGGCTTCGCAGACGGTTGAAAACATCTCCATCCGACAGACCCCTGCCTCTTAAGCTGTCGAAAGCAATAGCGAGCTTAAACATCTTTGCCCCGAGCACAATATCTTCCGCCGATGAAGACGGGATATCGTCGATGCTGGACCCCGACTGATTGACTAATTGTTGGCTGATCATCCATGCGATAGATTTCGAGCCGGGGATATTCAACAATAGATCTCTTGCGATTTGAGGATGGCACTCAAATCGGGCTGGTCTTCAGCCGACAGGTTGCCGTCGACATATGCCGCCTGTATGAGTTCGGGTCGAGGGTCACGCAGCCCAACTGCGACAGCATCGCAGCAGCTTCGAACCGCCATGGAGTTCGAACCGCCATGGAGAAGGTAGATTGAATTTGGCGACCAGGTGGCGGACGTAGCGCGCGATACGAATTGATCTCCTAAAGGCTTCGGGGCTGGCGGCGCTCAGCACGTCCACCAGTACTTTGATGCTCGACATGAGGGTATTTTCGAGCAGGTCCTTCTCTGCGGTTACCAGACGGTATTGAACCAACCCGGTCGTAATAGCTTTTCCCAAATCTTCTTTCTCGCAGGGTTTAGTGAGAAAGCGGAAAATGTTTCCCTCATTCACCGCGGACATGGCCGCTTTCATGCGGTGAAGCCGGTCAACAGCATCCGTACGGTGCTGGGTGCTTTCTGCCGGACTTCAGCCAGGGACTTGGCGCCAGTCATCCCCGGCATCCGCATATCGGAGATCACGACGGAGTACCGACCTTGCTCGCTGATCATCGACAGGCCCAACGCTCCTCCGTACGGCTGTGCTTATCTCGAATTCGCGGTGCAGCTAAACGCTTGTGGCGTGAATGCTGTTCGATTTGTATCGGCGGCCTTGGTCACCGCCATCACAGGAATTATCGATAAACACTATGGTCCCGTTGCTGGAGGGCTCTTTATTGTATGCCCCGCCATATTCCCTGCCGGAGCTACCCTCATCGAGAAGCACGAAGTGCCGAAAAAAAGAACGAAGTTGGGCTGGAACGAAGAAACAGGCGGCGAGCATTGATGCCACAGGGTCTGCAATCGGCAGCGTGGGACTACTTGCTTTCGCCGCTATCACCTGGAAGTCCCCGCGTCACCCCGGCGGTGAGATTGTTCTCTTTATTGCGACAACAGCCTGGCTCAACAATTGTGGCTCCCAGTAGAAGTCATGCCAGGTAACCGGGATTCGGCATTTCTTTTTTTTGTAACATGGTCTTCAAATTTTGGTATGATTCAGTTGGTTAACGACCATTCAGTGCGCTACTTGAATGGTTGATCCGGCTAAGAACGGTATGTATTCCTCCTGATGGTTCAGTCGTAGTTATCGCCTGGTGTTGGTCTCGATAGTAATCCCAATCTAAATGTTGTCGGCGTGCAGTCGGGTTGAGTTTGCCCGGAAGCGCGCTGATCGGTTCTGCGATTCTTATGGCGCAAGCTGGCCGCCGCAGTGCTGACTCCAGGAGAAACAATGCGGGAAGAACTATCTAATTTTCAGGACCGCCCTCGAATATTCGAGACGACTGGTACCAGGCTGGCAAATGATGGGTCCATCGAATTGGTCAGGCCCGCTGTAGCAGATCAGCTCGCTCTTCTTCACTGGGATGGCAAGGATCACAAAATCGGACGCCAGTTTCAACAGGGTTTGAACCTCTACCATCCGCCTTTCTTACCCGCCAGCGTGCTGGCCGCGATCAGGTTTGCATGCGAGCCGGCGGACTATGGCTCACCGACCGAGCTCTTCTGGAATACTGTCGGCCTTTTTCCCCGCTACATGGGATTTTCTCGCGAGCTGGCTGCGTTCATGAGCCGGATTGTTTTTTGCTCTTGGTTCCCGGAGTGGGACGTCCGTCCACTCACGCTGTGCATTAGCGGATTGGACATGGACCGAGTCATGAGATTGTTTCGGCTGCTTCATGCCTTGTGCCGTCACCCGCTGGTGGTGGCCGAACTCAGCTTTAACCTGCCCCTTAGCTTGTGCCTTACACTGCTGGTCAATGGCCCAACGATGTCGCCGCGAATGGCTGAACGTTGGCGAACTTCCAATTATTTCGGCGCGTTCGTTCCTGGGACCCGGGGCACGCTGCGCAACGTCTCCTGCAGCAAAATAATTTACTGCGAGAGCGAACACGTCCGGGAAGTCTGGGGATCTGAAGCCGTGGACATTGTGATAGCACCCACGACTGAAACATTACCGCCTCTGACCGAATCGGAGGCAACTCAGATCGCCGCGGAATTTCAGGGGCAGTTACTCCTGTTCCGCCTGCATCATCTGTCCGAAATGTACCAGTCCGCTGCTTCCTCGTCCCAGCCAGGATCTGGCGAACTTGAGCGGGGCGGCAGCCTGCCGGCATGTATCGCCAAAGACCCCGAAATCTTGAAGGCGCTGGCGCCACTGTTCGAGGCTCGAGAGCAGGACTTGCAGGCCCGTCGCTCTCTCGAACCCCCCGCGGTGATTGTAGAAGTCATCTGGCCGGCCTGCCATCAAGGAAACGAAATCACCACAACTCAAGTTGCCACCTGGGTGACCGCTTTGCTTCGAAGTAGAGGGGAGATTCAGGAATACGATGCGAAGCGGATCGGCTGGGCGCTAAAAAAGTTGGGACTTGATCGTCACGACAACGGCAAAAATCGGGTCTTGCGCTTCTCCAGTGAAATGCGGCGCCGAGTCCACCAATTGGCGGCGCAATTTGGATTGACGTTGCCGAAATTCCCCGGATGTCCCGACTGTGGTGGGCCGCAACTGATTGTGCCGTAAGGATAATTGGAATTGTTGGAGAGTTTGCCAATTTTTCTGGGAGGAAACCATGTGCATCCGAAAGTCGCGAATGACACGAGCAGAAGAGGCAGCCTACATCGACTGCCTGAAACAAATGAAAGCCGCAGGCATCAATGTTGAAATTCCGCAACGTTATCTCGAATCGCCTCCTTCGCTGGATATTTTTATTGCGGGAGGCCCTGCCACCTTCATCTTTGACCTGCGGGGTGGCAGTGCCGCTTTTGCCGTTTGGGTGCGCCTGGTCGCACTACGCCGCATTACTCTCTTGGATTTCACGTTGAAGACGACCTGGGATGACCAGATCGTGCCCCAAAGTTTTTTTGATGAGCAAGCCCCGCTGTGGTGGCTTGGCAATATAGATTTTCCACGGAACCAGGTGCTCAATATGCGCATGGACGGGCTCAGCCTCAGCCCAGGCAGGATGATCGAGGGCTGGATCCTGGCCGTTGGCTTGAAACCAATACCCAAAGCGTTTGATCACGGCATGGCTGTACCCTTCACGCTGGTACTGTTGGACCAGAACGAAAACGAAATCAAGAAAGACGCCGAGCTGTTTGTGGACCGCACCTGGAAACAGAAGTACAAGTACGTACGTCAAGAAAATGATCTGTACGGACGCGATGTAAGTTTGGCAACAAGTGAGCCGGTCTTCCGGCAAAACATAAATCGAGGGCCAGTGCCAGCTCCGAAGGTCGACATTGCCTACTAACCGGGTCGGCAAGGAGAAAGCGAGATCAATGCCAATCGGCAAAAGCGGGCAGACCTTCCTTGCCTTCGGACGTGGTGACGGGCAAGCCCTACCTGCCCGAATTTCACCCTACGCAACTTGCAATGTTGGTTGGGTCGTGGCTTTTTTTACTTCCGCGTGATTCTCCGAGCTTCGTTCGCAAGGTGATGGCCGCCTTGTCCAACGCCCTCAGAACCTGCAAGCCGGATGCGCGCAATCCGGCGGGAATGGCGGAACGGTGCCCGCTCAGCCACGCACAATCACGCTACAGCTCCAGAAGCCAGTGCATTTCCCACAATCTGTTCAGCTTCGCTCAGAATCGCACGAAGATGTGCTTCGCTATTGAAGCTTTCCGCATAGATTTTGTAAATATTTTCCGTGCCGGAGGGCCGTGCTGCGAACCAGCCGTTCTTTGCGATCACTTTCAGTCCGCCAATCGGCGCCTGGTTGCCTGGCGCCTTGGTCAGCTTGGCAACGATCGGCTCGCCCGCCAGATCCGATTCCTTCACCGCATCCGGCGTCAGTTTCAGCAATTTCGCTTTCGCTTCCGGCGTGGCCGGCGCATCGATGCGCGTGTAATACGGCTTGCCGAATTCTGCTGTCAGTTCGCGGTAATGCTCGCCGGGATCCTTCCCGGTCGAGGCCGTAATCTCGGCCGCGAGCAGCACCATAATGAGGCCATCTTTGTCCGTTGCCCAGGCAGTCCCATCCTGGCGAAGAAAACTTGCGCCGGCGCTCTCTTCTCCGCCGAAACAGAACGAGCCGTCGACCAGTCCCGGGACAAACCATTTGAAGCCGACGGGCACCTCGGACAGGCGGCGACCGAGCTTACTCACGACTCGGTCAATCATGCTGCTGCTGACCAGCGTTTTTCCCACGATGACATCCTGCCTCCACTGCGGCCGGTGCGTGAGCAGATATCGAATAGCAACTGCAAGGTAATGATTGGGATTCAGTAATCCCGCAGATGGACTTACAATCCCGTGCCGGTCCGCGTCGGTATCGTTCCCGAAAGCCAGCCGGAATTGATCTTTCAACCCGACCAGCCGGGCCATGGCATAAGGACTTGAACAGTCCATGCGGATTTTGCCGTCGTGATCGACCGTCATGAATGAGAAGGTCGGATCGATCTTTCTATTCACGACTTCCACTTCTAGTCCGTAAATTGAATTGATCGGATCCCAATATGGCAGCGAAGCGCCGCCCAAAGGGTCCACTCCAAGTTTCAGGCGCGCATTGCGGATCGCGTCCATGTCCACTACGTTCTTGAGATCGCGAACGAACGGCATAACGAAATCTTCCTGATGGGTGCTGGTTGCCCGGATGGCCCTTTCGAAAGGAATTCTCTTCACATCTTTGTTTTCAGACCGCAATAGATCGTTGGCGCGATTTTGTACCCAGCCGGTTACATCGGTGTCGGCCGGGCCGCCATTGGGCGGGTTGTACTTGAACCCACCATCCTCGGGCGGATTGTGTGACGGTGTGATAACGATGCCATCCGCGAGGTGTTCCTGTCCGTCCACGGTTGCAGACGAGAATGGCGTGGGAGATGACCGGCGTTGGGGTTACGCCGTCGTTTTCCTGAATGATGGTCTCAATCCCATTCGCCGCCAGCACTTCGAGGGCAGTGCGCTGCGCAGGCTCTGAAACCGCGTGGGTATCTTTCCCCATATACAAAGGACCGTCTATGCCCTGACCTTTGCGGTATTCGCAGATGGCCTGCGTAATTGCCAGAATGTGCGCCTCGTTAAACGTGCCGTGAAGTGGTGATCCGCGATGTCCGCTGGTGCCGAAAGCGACTAGTTGGTTAGGGTCGCTTACGTCCGGCTTGCGCTCGTAATACTCTCGTTGCAACCGCTGCGGATCGATCAAGAGTTCCTTAGGCGCGGGTTTCCCTGCGAGAGGGGAAATCGCCGGACCTTCTGCGACGGACTGTTTTTCTAAACTACCGGGCATGGTTCCGCCTTCCAGATTTCAGTTGCATATTCGTGAATGGTACGGTCGCTCGAGAACTTTCCTGAGCTGGCGATGTTCAGGACGGCTTTTCGCGCCCACTCGGAGCGATTCTTATAAAGATCGCCAAGCTGGTCCTGTGCCTGAAGATAAGAGGTGAGATCCGCCAGGTGCATGTAATGATCGCCATGGGTGAGCAAAGTATCGCGAATGGGAGCAAAGATTCCAGGCTCGTTAGGGCTGAAGTAATCGGAAGAGATGAGGTCCAGCGCGGTTCGCGTCTGGGGCTCGTGATCGTAGTGCCAATAGTGGGTTGTACCAGGACTGGCTGTTCTGAACTTGCTCCACTGTGAGGCCGAACAGGAACAAGTTCTCTTTCCCTGCTTCCTCAGCCATTTCGATGGTGGCGCCGTCAAGTGTTCCCACGGTCAGAGCTCCATTCATCATGAATTTCATGTTGCTGGTCCCACTGGCTTCGTATCCCGCCGTCGAAATCTGGTTGGAGACGTCGCTCGCGGGGATCAGACGTTCCGCCAGCGAGACATTGTATTCAGGCAGGAAGACCACCTTCATCCGGCCGCGCACAATTGGGTCTCCATCGATTATGCCAGCCAGATTGTTGATGAATTTGATGATAAGTTTCGCCAGTTTGTAAGCGGGCGCAGCCTTTCCCGCAAAGAAGAATGTTCGTGGAATCATCTCCAGGTTCGGATTTTCCCGCAAGCGGTTGTAGCAAACGATGATTCGCAGCGCATTCAGCAGTTGCCGCTTGTATTCATGGATGCGCTTGATATGGCAATCGAAAATGGTCTCAGGATCGACGATTTGTCCAGATGTCGCCTTGAGCCAATCCGCGAATCTTACTTTGGCCTCGCGCTTTGAGGTGTGGAAGGCTTCCTGAAAGCTGGCATCGCCGGCCGAGGCCTTCAGGTTTCTGAGCTCGCTCAAATCCGTGATCCACTTCTCGCCAATCGCTTCCGTGATTGCCGCCGAAAGGGCTGGATTCGCCTCCAGCAGCCAGCGCCGTGGGGTAACGCCATTGGTCTTGTTGTTGAAACGTTCAGGAAACATTTCCGCCAGATCTTTAACCGTTGTCGCGCGTAGCAATTTGGAGTGAACGGCGGCGACCCCGTTTGTGCTATGCGAGCCAACAATGGCCAGGTTTGCCATCCGGACCTTGCGTGAAGGCTTTTCTTCTATGAGGCTAATGCGTTCAATCCGGCCGTCATCTCCAGGAAATCGAACGCGGACCTCATCGAGCAGGCGCCGGTTGATCTCGTAGATGATTTCCAGTTGGCGCGGAAGAAGGACTTCAAACCACTTGACCGGCCATTTCTCAAGCGCCTCGGGTAGTAGAGTGTGGTTCGTATACGCCAGGGTTTTTCTGGTCAGCTCCCACGCCTGGTCCCATGCAAGGTGCGCGTCATCGAGCAGGATCCGCATCAATTCCGCGACTGCCATGGATGGATGCGTGTCATTCAGTTGAATGGCGGCCTTCTCGGGCAGCTTCTCCCAATCAGTGTTGTGGCGCAAAAAACGACGAATCAAATCGGCCATGGAGCAAGCGACCAGAAAATATTCCTGCATGAAACGCAACTCTTGTCCCGCCATCGTCGAGTCATCGGGATAGAGCACCCGGGTCAGCGATTCCGCTTCGAGGGTTCCCGCCAGCGCACCGACGAAATCTCCTGTGCCGAATTCCTGAAAATCGAAGTAGTCTGGGGCAGCCGCGGCCCACAGGCGGAGAGTGTTGATGGTTTTTCCTCCGTACCCAACCACGGGACGATCAAAAGGAATTCCGAACAGAGTGGATGGGCGATTCGGAATCACCTCAACCTTTCCGTCGCGCACTGTGAAGCTGACGTTGAGCTTGATTCCCACTTTCTCGTGCTCACGGCAAATCTCCCAGGGGTCGCCGGCGCGCAACCAATTGTCCGGATTCTCTTGCTGCCATCCGTTTGCAAATGATTGCCGAAACATTCCGTACTCATAACGCAAACCGTAGCCTGTCGCCGGAAGCTGCATTGTCGCCATCGAATCGAGGAAGCACGCCGCAAGCCTGCCCAGGCCGCCATTCCCAAGACCGGCGTCCGGTTCCTGCTCGATCAGCTCAAGCCAGTCGATCCCTTTTTCTTTGACGGCATATTGGACGACCGGGTTGAGCAACAGGTTGGACACGTTGTTAGCCAATGAGCGTCCCAGCAGAAACTCCATGGACAAGTAATAGATCCGCTTTGCGTTTTGCCGCTCATAGGTGGTCTTGGTTTGCACCCAGCGCTGCGCCAGGACGTCGCGCACCGAGTGGGCGAATGCCTCGAAGCGTTCACGTGCGCTCGCAACTTTCGGGTCGATCGCGCGATCAAACACGAGGTGCCTTTCATAAAGGCCCTCGTCATCACCGGTAAATCGAATCAGGTTCGTGCCGTATTGCTGAAGAACCCGGGAAAGATTATCCGGCTTCGTCGCCATGGGGACGACGCTCCCAGGTTTGGATTGTGCAACTGTCTTTGTGCTCATCCGAGACCTCGTAATCTGTGTATCAAATTTGTGAATACCTAAAGTGTCGAAGGTTGGGACGCTGCCGCTTACGCCCCCACATGGCGATCGTCATTCCACAGCCGAACAGCAGGTCTGGACAAATTGCGTTCGTAGCCAAGCGCACTGAGGCTAGCGGGGTTTAGCACAAAAAATCTGCCACCCGCAGGCCCCACACCGAGCCAGCACGCAGACAGCACGCGAATAAGGTGACCGCTGGAAAAGAGCAACACGTCACCTGTGACGCTGCGTATCCGTTCGACCATGCGGGATGCTCTGTCGCCGATTTGTTGTGGCGATTCGCCTCCCGGACAGCCGTCGCGAAACAAATCCCAGCTCGGACGCTCTTGCAAGATCTGCGCCGACGTCAGTCCTTCGTATTGCCCATAGTCCCACTCCACCAGGTCCGGGTCAATTTCGGCTGCGTCTCTAAAACCAGCCAATTCGCAGGTTCGGACAGCACGTTGCAGGGGGCTGGTGAAGACTTTGGCGAAGCGCAAACCCTGCAGCCGTTCCCCAAGTCGCACGGCGTTTCGTTCACCGTCCGGAGTGAGCGGCAAATCGGTGAGGCCGGTGTGCTGGCCGGAGTGGGTCCAGGCAGTGTTGCCATGCCGCGCCAAATAGACTACGGGAAGCTTCTCACTCATGCTGACCTTCTCATACGGCTGCCACCTGTCCCTGGCTAACCATCAGTACTTCTTTGGATCGAACCAGAATATCGTTATACGATTTCGGCATGAAACTTGAAAGCTCGCATCCACTGCCGTCGCATCCGCCGCGCCAAAGTCGGAAGGTTTGCGATATCCTTGACCCCGATTAATTTGCCGTGCAGTTTCTCGGCGAAATGATATGAATTCAGGTTTGGACCTAACGGAACTGGATCGCCGCTTCGGAATCCCCGGCATCGCGCGGGTATGCGAAGGCCATGGCGGCCTTGCGCGAGTTGAGATTGACACTCCGCTTGCATATGGCGAGATATACCTGCACGGGGCGCATGTGACTTCCTGGCGCCCTGCGGGCAGCGAAGAAACGCTTTTTCTTAGCTCGAAATCGCGATGGGAGGACGGCCAGGCGATTCGGGGAGGGATCCCGATCTGTTTTCCCTGGTTTCGCGGCAAGGCAGACGATCCTCACGCTCCGGCGCATGGATTCGTGCGCACCAGATCATGGCAGCTCGATTCTATCGTCGAGAATATTGCCGGGGTGGCGGTGACTATGTTTATTGAGAGTGATGAGCAAACCCGGCGCTGGTGGGCGGGAGAGTGTCGTCTCGTGCACCGGGTGACGTTTGGTTCCGAACTCAAGCTGGAGCTTATTTGCATTAACACGGGCAAAACACAGTTTCACTTCGAGGAGGCGCTGCACACCTACAATCGAGTGGCGGACGTTGAGCAGGTGTGCTTGCAGGGCCTTGCCGGGATCCGCTTTCTGGACAACTTCGATTCGAACAAGGAAAGGATGCAACTCGGTGATCTGACCCTTACCTCGCAAACCGACGATGCCTTCGTGGATACCCAGAATGCTGTCGATCTGCTCGATCCGAACTCGGGTCGTCGAATTCGGCTGCAGAAGTCGAATTCGGCCACCACCGTCGTCTGGAACCCCTGGCAAGATCGCGCTCGCGGATTGCAAGACCTGGGTGACGGCGAGTGGAAGCAATTTCTCTGTGTGGAAGCGAGCAATATCATGAGCGCGGCGGTCACGCTGGCGCCGGGGCAGGAACACACAATGACAGCGGTTCTAAGGGTGGCCGGGCTTAGCTAATGAGTGCAACACGGCGCGGTTCAGGAGAGTCGTGGACGCCGTTTTCGATCCGCAGTGTCCCAACAAATTGTGACTGGCGACGGTTCGTTTGCTTGCGTCAATACCGGCAAGTGAGGCCGGCAATCTTGCGCTGGAGGTTGTGGCGACCGGCGGAAGTCACCTGCCTGGCGGTGTTGCAAATGCTCCTCCCGCCTCGGTTTTGTTAAAGTGACGCCATAGCAAAAGCAAGGATGCAAAAGGAGATCAGAAAATGGCAGCAAATCCTCAACCGCCGGTAAAGAAACGGGCCGTTAAACAGTCAGCGTGGAAAGCGCTTGCGTCGCATCAGAAGACGGTTGCAAAACTGCATCTGCGGGATCTTTTTGCAGGCGATGCGAAGCGTGGGGAGCGCATGGCCGTGGAGGCCCTGGGAATCTACCTCGATTACTCCAAGAATCGTGTGACGGATGAGACCCTCAAGTTGCTGCTTCAGCTTGCGGCTGAAGCCGGCTTGCGCGGGCGAATCGACGCCATGTTCAGCGGGGAAAAGATCAACATCACGGAGAAACGCGCAGTCCTGCACATCGCCTTACGGGCGCCAAGGGATGCCTCAATCCTGGTTGATGGAAAGAACGTCGTGCCGGACGTGCATGCGGTGCTCGATCGGATGGCAGATTTCTCCAATCGCGTGCGCAACGGCGAATGGAAAGGGCATACGGGAAAACGCATCCGGAATGTAATAAACATCGGAATCGGTGGATCCGACCTTGGTCCGGTCATGGCATACGAGGCGCTCAAGCACTATTCGGAACGGTCGATGACCTTTCGCTTTGTCTCGAATGTGGATGGGACCGACTTCGCCGAGGCGGTGCAGGATCTCGATCCGGCGGAGACTTTGTTTATCGTCTCTTCGAAGACGTTCACCACGCTCGAAACCATGACCAACGCGCAGACCGCGCGCTCCTGGGCGCTGGGCGGCCTGGGAGGGGATGAAAAGTCGGTCGCAAAACACTTTGTCGCAGTTTCGACCAACGCTGCGGAAGTCGCAAAGTTCGGCATTGATACCGCCAACATGTTCGAATTTTGGGATTGGGTCGGCGGCCGCTACTCCATGGACTCGGCAATTGGCCTCTCGACCATGATTGCGATCGGTCCCGACAATTTTCGCTCAATGCTGAGTGGCTTCCACGAAATGGATGAGCACTTCCGCAGCGCACCATTTGAGGCCAATCTGCCGGTTCTCATGGGCTTGCTCGGGGTGTGGAACAACGATTTTCTCGGTGCAGACACAGTCGCAGTATTGCCTTACGAGCAGTACATGAAGCGCTTTCCCGCATACCTGCAGCAACTGACGATGGAAAGCAATGGGAAGCATGTCAGATTAAACGGCAAGCCGGTCACGCACGATACCAGCCCCATTTATTGGGGAGAGCCGGGAACCAACGGCCAACACTCGTTTTACCAATTGATTCATCAAGGAACGCGCCTGGTCCCCTGCGATTTCATCGCCTTCGCCAGGCCTTTGAATCGACTGGGCCGCCATCACGACATCCTGCTGGCCAATGTTTTTGCTCAAGCCGAGGCCCTGGCATTTGGTAAGACTCCCGAGCAGGTGAAGGCGGAGGGCACGCCGGATTGGCTTGTGCCCCACCGCGTCTTTGAAGGCAATCGTCCGTCGAACACAATCCTGGCTCTACAACTCGACCCCGAAACACTCGGCAAGCTGATCGCCCTTTACGAGCATTCGGTATTTACTCAAGGTGTTCTCTGGAACATCGATTCGTTCGATCAGTGGGGCGTGGAACTCGGCAAAGTCCTGGCGCAACGGATTATTCCAGAACTCGAAAATCCCGCCGAACCCGTACTGCACCACGATAGTTCGACCAACACTTTGATTCGGCGCTACCGAAAACTGAAGGAGTCGCAGTAACCATCGACCAGGTGCTGGCCATAATAGTGGATCCGGGCTCGGCGATGGGTCATTGCGGGCTGGGTTCGCATCGCAAATCAGAAATAAATATTTCTGGCCAGCCGCGCGCAATTCCAGAACGCTGAGACGGCGTTCTTTACCGGGTGACGGTGAGAATTACGAAGGAACCAGGCTTCATCTTCCCGCGACGCTCCCCTGGTGCTGCCGCGTCGAAATCGGCGGCGGGGAGATAAATGGTGTGAGTCTTCAGATCGAGGGTCATGGTGCGGGCGGAGCGCTTGGTAGGCACGTTATCCACGACTGTAAATTTATCCGGTGAATCCTCGTGAACGACCGTGAGCGTTCCTTCTCCGTTGGACGCAAATGCGAAGTTCGTGCTCGGATCGAATCCGTTGGCATCGACGCCTTCGCCGATCGCCGGGGTTGCAATTACTTTTCCTGTGTCCGCATCGACCACCGCCATCATCTTGTTGTCGCAGCCGGCAAAGAGACGGCGATTCTTTTGGTCCATGGCTAACCCGGAAGGCTCCTGACAGGGAGCCAACGGCCAGCGGTGAAGAACCGACAGTTTCTGCGGATCGAACTCCACCAGTTCGGATTTATCTTCGATGTTCACGAAGATGCGGCCCTTGCCGTCAGCTACGGCGAATTCCGGCTTGCCGCCCAATGCAAGCGTGCCCTCGACTGTGCCGCTGGCGGCATCGATAGCAGTCGCATCCTGGCTGCGGCCGTTCATGGTGAAGACGCGCTTGGTGCCGGCATCGTAAACAATAGCGTCCGGATTTGTTCCTGCCTTGACGGTGCCGAGGGTTTTGAGAGTTTTCAGGTCGAAAATGGTCACGGTATTTGCTCGCCCGTTACTGGTGAAGCCGCGACCGAGGTCAGAGGCGATGGCAATGCCATGCACGCCCAGGGTATCGGGGATCTCAGCTGTCACCGCGCCGCTGTCGGCGTCCAGTACGACAACACGGCTCCCATGCGATACGTAGAGGCGACGGGCATCGCTGTCTACCGCGATGTAATCCCAACCCTCATCTCCTCCAACGGCGATGGTTTTGGCTACGTGATATCCGGAAGATCCTTCCTTCGGTGGAGCGGCCCATTGCTGCTGGAGTGGAAACACCATCAATGCAAGCGCGAGCGCGCCAAGCGAAATGAGAAGCCGGATAGAACGCACCATTTGCCACCCCTCGATCGATCACTACTCTTTACTCTGCGAGTTCTACAGCGTCGAAGATAAACGGGAGTTAAATTCGATGGCGGAAATCAGCGTGTGAAGCAGCCTGGCCGCGATTTTTGGAAACGCAGTATGATGCTGCCATGCGAGTGTTGCTGGTGGAGGACGATACCAGAATCGCCCGCTTCGTCGCAAAAGGACTGCGGGAGCAGTCCTATGCGGTTGATGTGGCTGCTTCGGGCGAGGCCGCGCTTTACCAGGCCGCAATCAATAGTTACGACCTCGCCATTCTTGATGTGATGATCCCGCCTCCCGATGGCTTTGCGGTTTGCAGAGAGCTGCGCAAATCGGGGCAGCGCATGCCCATTCTGATGTTGACGGCGCGAGACGGAGTCGATGACCGCATTACCGGTCTTGATCACGGCGCTGATGACTACCTGACCAAGCCCTTCGAATTTCGCGAGCTGCTGGCAAGGTTGCGTGCATTGGCGCGCCGGACCGGCGCTTTGTTGCCGGCCAGGCTAGTGGTCGCGGATCTGGTCGTGGACACGGTTGGCCAAAATGTGTCGCGAGCCGGTCGAGAGATTTCGCTGACCGCGAAAGAGTATGCCTTGCTGGAATTCCTGGCGCGGAATGCGGGGCGGGTGGTGGGGCGTGCGGAAATAGCCGAGCACGTTTGGGATGAAGAGTTCGACCCATTTTCCAATTTGATCGAGGTCTACGTGAACCGCGTACGCCGGAAAATCGATGCCGGTTCGGCGACACCTCTTTTAGGCACGCGCCGGGGAGCGGGATATGTACTCTCCAAATGATGTAGAGAACGAACCAGAGGGCCGGAGGCGGAATCGGAACGATGTTTAGTTCTGTTCGCGTGCGACTCACGTTGTGGTACACCGGCGTACTAGCTTGTGCGCTGGTTGCGCTCGCTCTGGCCACTTACTTTGTACTGCGGCGAAACTCCGCTCGCCAGACGGACGCTGCTCTGGTTGAAATGGCTGATTCCTTTCTCACGACCGTAAGGGCGGAAACACAAACTGCCTCCGGGCCCGACAGTTTGAAAGAGGCTATCGGGGAGGCGATCGCCGAACACAAATTTCGGGACACAGTATTTGTCGTACTTGATTCCGATAACGAAGTGATCGCGTCCTCCGATGACCCGGTCCTGCCGGCGGGCTCATCGGGCACAGTGCCGCCGCTTGTGGCGGACATCCTGCATGAAAGTATCGGCGAGCCCCGTCCATTTCGGAAGGTTCGGGTACAAGGCCAGATTTATCGCAGTTTCGTACGAAAGTTCGTTGTTGGAACGACGGAAAGCAGTCTGCTCGTTCTGCAATCCCTTCATGGCCAGGAAGAATTTATGAAGAGCGTTCTTTCGGCTTTCGCGCTGGCCATTCCACTTTCGATCGTGCTGGCGAGTGGTGGCGGCTATTTTCTGGCACGCAGGAGTCTGTCGCCGGTGGTGGAGATGGGCACACAAGCCGGGCGCATAGGAGCGGACAGCCTGCACCAGCGCCTCCACGTGACCAACGCCCAGGATGAGCTCGGCCATCTGGCCCAGTCATTTAATAGCCTGCTCGATCGGCTCGATCAGTCATTCGAGCAACAGCGGCGATTCATGGCCGATGCATCTCATGAGTTGCGTACTCCGGTGGCCATTCTTTGCGGGGAGGCGGATGTCGCGCTGTCGCAGCCAGGTCGTTCGTCCGAGGAGTATCGTGCCTCTCTTGATGTTCTTCGATCAGAAGCGAAACGGCTAAAGCATATTGTGGAAGACCTTTTTACGCTGGCACGCGCCGATGCGGGTCAGTATCCCTTGACTCTGACCGACTTTTATCTGGATGAACTGGTCGCGGAGAGCGCGCGGAGCGTGCGAACTCTGGCTGCTGCAAAGCGAATCACCATCGGCTGCAACGACTCGAAAGAGATGCCCATCCACGCCGACGAAGCCTTGCTTCGCCGCATGATCGTCAATCTGCTGGACAATGCGATCAAATACACGCCGGCCGGCGGTAGCGTATCGGTATCTTGGGACGTGCAAGACTCTCAATACCGGATATGTGTAAGTGATACCGGCGAGGGTATTCCCGGCGAACTCCAGCCGCGTATTTTCGAGCGATTCTTTCGAGCGGACAAGGCCCGATCCCGCTCGGAAAGCGATGGCGGTGGCGCCGGACTTGGACTTTCCATCAGCCGTTGGATTGTGCAGGCACATAACGGCCAACTCGAGTTGACTCGTTCGGACACCCACGGCAGCACATTCACCTTCCTTCTTCCTGCCGCAACTGCTGCTAAGCGTTAATCCGGCGTTTATCTTCTGCTCGATAGGTTAGTTGGGCAGAGCTGCGGAATTCCTTCCCTGCACCGTTGAATTTAACCATGCGCTTTCCAGCAGGATTCGTTAAGAGGTTGCGCGAGTGCGCGGTTCTCTGTCTGCTTCTGATCTCCACTGCGGCGGCTCAGCAAACTCCGTCGTCGTCGGCACCGCCGTTGCGGCTGACCCTGCAAGAGGCGCTCGCTCGCGCCCGCCGCAACAGTGTGACCTACCAGGCGGCGCTCACCGATGCCGGAGTGGCGCGCGAAGACAAGAATCAAGCGCGTGCCGCCTTACTGCCCAGCGTGTCCTACAACACTTCGGGAATTTACACCGAAGGTAATGGGATTAATGGTGGACTCAAGTTCATCGCGAATAACGCGGTCCACGAATATTCCAGTCAGGGCAATGTCCATGAAGCGCTCGATGTGGCTGGCTTCGCGGAATTGCGACGTAGCGGTGCAGAGGCCGCAGCCGCTCGTGCCCGCTCCGAAATAGCAGCGCGGGGGCTGGTGGTTACAGTCGTGCAGACGTATTACGGCGTAGCCGCCGCGCAACTGAAACTGGAAATCGCCCAGAAAGCGGCGGATGAGGGTGAACGTTTTCTGAAGTTGACGCAGGACCTTGAACACGGCGGCGAAGTGGCTCATTCCGACGTCATCAAAGCTGATTTACAGGGAAACGACCGCCTGCGGCAACTGCGGGAAGCCAAGCTGACGTTTCTTAATGCCCGGCTTGACCTTGCGGTGTTGATCTTTCCAGATTTAAGCGACAACTTCGAGATCGCTGAGGACCTTCATGCGGCCACAGGGTTGCCTACCCTACCGGAGGTTCAACAACTCGCTGCTCGTGACAATCCGGACATTCGTGCCGCTCTGGAGACTGCAAAGGAAGCTGGTTACGGAGTTACCGCTTCTCGTGCCGGCTATCTGCCGTCGCTCAGCTTCGACTACTTTTACGGAATCGACGCCACACATTTCGCTACCAGGACAGACGGAATTTCAAATCTCGGGTCTTCAATCGTTGCGACCGTAAACATTCCGATCTGGAACTGGGGTGCGACCCAGAGCCGGGTCAAACAGGCAGAACTGCGGCGAGATCAAGCCAAGCGGGAGCTTTCCTTAGCGCAACGAAAGCTGCTCGCGGAACTGCAATCGCTCTACGCGGAAGCGGAAGCGGCTGCAAGTGAGCTGGCCAGCCTCAACCGGTCAACGGAGCTGGCAGCAGAAAGTCTTCGTCTGACCACACTGCGCTACCGGGACGGAGAGGCCACTGTACTGGAAGTAGTAGACGCGCAAAATTCGGCGAGCCTGGCAAATACCGCGTATCAAGACGGGGCGGTGCGTTATCGAGTTGCCCTCGCCAACCTGCAAACGCTGACGGGAGTGCTCGCCACTCCATGAAGAAGCTTGCGAATCGCAGCCGTGAACTGCCGGGCATGCTTTTGGGAGCTTGCGCTGTCCTCGCGACCATATTTGCGGGATCAGGCTGCAACTCTGCCGAGAAAGAAAAAGAGCCGATCGTTTCGGTACAGGTAGCTCCCGCAAAGCGATCGGCAGTCGCGGAGACAGTTTCCGCCGAGGCTGTCATTTCCCCCAGGCAGCAAGCGGTACTGATACCCAAAATTACTTCCACGATCAAGAAGTTCCTGGTTCAACGTGGCAGTCGTGTTCACAAGGGTCAGTTGCTCGCGGTTCTTGAGAATGCCGACTTATCCGCCGCCGCGGAACAGAGTAAAGGGGAACTGGAACAGGCTCAGGCTGGTTACGCCACCACTACCGGCGTGGGTATTCCACAGCAAATACAGAAAGCCGAGCTTGATGCAGCGGCCGCCAAAGCGGCATTTGATGCACAAAAGAAAGTTTACGAGAGCCGCAAGGAGTTGTTCCAACAAGGCGCGCTTCCGCGGCGCGACCTTGACAGCGCCGACGTTGCCCTTGCCCAGGCCCGTACCGAGTCGGAGGTGACGCAAAAGCAACTGGACGATCTGAAACGGATTGGCGAAAAGGAAAGTTTGAAGTCTGCATCCGGCCAACTCTCCGCCGCACGTGGCAAATACCTCGGCGCCAGCGCACAACTCAGCTACTCGGAAATCCGCAGCCCAATCGACGGAGTGGTGACGGATCGTCCGCAATACGCAGGTGAGCTGGCCACGGCGAACCAGCCACTTTTAACCGTGATGGACACATCCAGCCTGATCGCCAAAGCCCATATCGCTCAATCGGAAGCTGCTTCTCTCAAGGTGGGTAATCCGGCCCAATTGCGAGTGGCCGGACTGACCGAGCCGGTTGAGGGGCGAGTAAGCCTGGTCAGCCCCGCCCTTGATCCCGGCAGCACCACAATCGAGGTGTGGGTGGAGTCAAAAAAACCCAACGAGGCTTTAAGACCGGGGATGACGGCCCAGCTTTCGATTACCGGCCGCTCGGAAAGCAACGCAGTGGTAGTGCCGACTGCGGCCGTCTTCAAGAATGACGATGGGGCAGATTACGTCGTTCTTGCCGGCGCTGACGGCCATGCGCATTTCAAGACGGTCAGCGTCGGCATCCGCAATGCAGAGCAGGTTCAGATTACTGAAGGTATCAAAGACGGAGACTCCATCATTGTCTCCGGTGGCTACGCTCTGCCGGACAAGACTCAGATCAGGATTGAGACCAATTCTGGCGACCAACCCGCTGAAAAACCGGGTTCAGGTTCGAACAGCGATGTGAAATCGGGCAAGGAATAACTGCCGCCATGGAACTTTCTGACAGTCCCATGCGAGGCAGAGGCGGAAATCGAGCGGAGGAATTCTGGTTTCAACGCTTTTCGCGCCCAACCATTTTTCTGATTATCGCGATTGCCCTGGTGGGAGCCTATGCGGCGTTCACAATTCCAGTTTCTGTTTTCCCGAATACAGATTTTCCGCGAATCGTCATCGGCGTAGATAACGGCGTCGCGCCCATTGATCAAATGCTGGTCACAGTGACCAAGCGAATTGAGGAAGCAGTTAACAGCGTTCCCGGGCTGCGGAGCGTGCGCTCGATTACAAGCAGAGGGTCTGCTGAAGTCGATCTTTCCTTCGACTGGAAGTCCGACATGGTATTAACCCTGCAACGGGTGGACGCGGTGGTGGCCCAGCTGCAGGCGGAACTGCCGCCGACCGCAAAGTTGGAAGCTCACCGGTTAACCTTCGCCGCGTTTCCGATCCTTGGCTACAGCCTTACCTCAGACTCAGTTCCGCCGGAGAAGCTCTGGGAAATAGCAAGCTATGAAATCAAGCCTCGCCTTAACCGGCTGGATGGCGTCGCGACTGTCGTGGTGCAGGGAGGGCGCGTGCCGGAATACCAGATCACACCTGATCCCGCGCGTCTGCCCGCCGCGGGAGTGACGGTGACCGACATCCTGGATGCAGTCCGACGCACGAACCTGATCGACTCGCCCGGCCTTATCGAGAGCGATCATCATCTCGTGCTGGCTCTGGTCAACGGACAGGTACACACCGCGGAACAAATTGGAAACATCGTAGTCAAGACCTCTTCCGGTGGGATTCCGATTCGGATTGCAGATATCGCAAGTGTCGCGTCTTCCGTAGCCCCGACATACACAATCGTGACTGCGAACGGAAAGCCTGCGGTACTGCTTAACATCAACCGGCAACCGGACAGCAACACTTTGCAGGTTGCAAACGCGGCACATGATTTAATTCACTCGCTCGCGCCGACCCTCCCACCTGGCGTCCGGTTGGAGCCGTTCTACGATCAATCGACCATCGTGCATGACTCGATTGCGAGCGTGCGGGACGCAGTGTTGCTTGGCATTGTGCTTTCGTCGGTCGTGCTTGTGCTTTTCCTGCGGGATTGGGGCACATCCCTGGTCGCGGGCTTAGTCATTCCAGTCACCCTTCTGATCACGTTCGTGGTCCTGAAGGTTACCGGTCAAAGTTTCAATCTGATGACCCTGGGAGGGCTGGCGGCAGCCGTTGGCTTAGTGATCGATGACGCCATCGTGGTGCTGGAAAACATTGTTCTGCACCGCGATGCAGGACAAGATCGCTTCCTGGCGATTCAGAGCGCGCTTCGCGAGCTGACCGTACCATTGATCGGATCCACAATCACTCCTGTCGCCGTGTTCTTGCCGCTGGTCGCGATCACGGGCGTGACCGGAAGTTTCTTCCGGGCGCTGGCCGTAACGACCACGGTCGCTTTGCTTACTTCCCTTTTGCTCGCACTCACCTGGACTCCGATGCTGAGCCAATATCTGGTTCGGCGTGAGCGTAATTCTACGAGCGCCGAAACGACGACGGCGGAGGGTAAGACAAATGTTGCCGAGGATCTGGAACTGGCATCATTGCTGGCCGCCGAAGATGCGCAAGCGACCGGATTCTTTGGCCGCGTGATCACCGTTTATGAACGCGCCATGCGAGCTGTGCTGGCACGCCCCTGGATTTTGGCGGCAAGTTTCCTGGCGATCGTCGTGCTGTCCTTTGCGAGCTACAAGCTTTTGGGCAGCGATCTGCTGCCGGAGATGGATGAGGGCGGCTTCATCCTCGACTACCTTACTCCGCCGGGGAGTTCTCTCGCCGAGTCCAACCGGATTCTTCTTCGCATCGAAAAAATCTTGCGATCCACAGCTGAGGTCGAAACTACGTCGCGCCGCACCGGCCTGCAGCTCGGACTCGCGGCCGTCACAGAAGCCAACAGCGGTGACTTCACAGTCAAGCTAAAGACCGATCGAAAGCGCGCAATTGACGACATCATTTCTGACATTCGCTCTCGCATTGAAGCCGAGGAGCCCACAGTCAAGGTTGAGTTCGTCCAACTCCTGCAGGACATGATCGGAGACCTCACCAGCCAGCCAGAACCAGTCGTCATCAAGTTGTTCTCTCAGGATGGAAAACTCTTGAATGACGCAGGGCCAAGAGTGGCCGAAGCGATCGGAAAAGTGACCGGCGTGGTCGACGTTCTCAACGGTGTGGAAAACACGATAAGCGGACCATCAACGACGTTTCAGGTAGATCCCATGATTGCGGCCCGCGCAGGATTCACCGGTGAAGAAGTAGCAACTGACGCCGCAGCCGTTCTGGACGGCGAACCTGCGGCAACGCCGCTGGTGATCAATGACCGGGCTTATCCAATTCGTGTTCGCTTTCCCGATGAGAGTCGAGCAACGCTCGATCGGATGAGCAACACCCTGCTGGTTAGTGGGTCGGGTCGAACCGCAACACTGGGGTCATTGGCTCGTATCGACACGTCCACAGGGGAAACCGAAATTCGCCGGGAGAATCTCCAACGATTAGTGCAGGTTACGGCACGGCTGGAAGGCGTGGACCTGGGAAGCGGCATCGCGGCGGTGAAGAAAGCAGTCAACGATTTGCGTCTACCTTCGTCGATTCGGGTGGAGTATGGCGGGCTCTATGAGGAGCAGCAGAATTCGTTCAAGGACCTGCTGCTGGTTTTGCTGATGGCAGTTCTACTCCTCTTCGCGATTCTGGCGTTCGAATTCAGAACGTTTTCCGCTCCGATCGCCATCCTGGCATCCGCTTTGCTTTCCACCTTCGGAGGCCTGGTCGCACTGTTGGTCACTCGGACCACATTCAATGTCGCCTCCTTCATGGGAATGATCATGGTCATCGGTATCGTCGCCAAGAACGGCATTTTGCTTCTGGACGCCGAACATCGCTTTCGGCGATCAGGTGCATCCCTGCAAGAGGCGATGATTCAAGCCGGGCGTCGCCGTCTTCGCCCAATCGCAATGACGGCCCTTGCCACCATTGCCGGCATGTTGCCGCTGGCTCTTGCCATCGGAGCTGGTTCGCAGATGCTTCAGCCGCTTGCGATCACCGTGATCGGAGGTTTACTCAGCTCGATGGTGTTGTCCCTGATTTTCACCCCGGCCATTCACTACTACCTGCAACGAAGGAGCTTTAGACGTGAACTTGCGTATGAGACCAGGTAGCGCGACTGTGTGTCCGGCTCATGGTTTGGGTTGGACTCTTCGCCCAACCGCCGCCGGAAAACTCTCCCGTTGAGGCGTCTCAAAGTTCGGCGCCGCTTCATCTTTCGGTTGGTTGAGAGCGTCTGGGCCGGACTATACAGGTGTTGAGATTGAACTCAGGATTTTGCCGATAGTATTGGCCAGTTCGTTTGAGCTTTGGTCCAGACGCAAGCCTGATTTTTCCAGGTAAGCCGCAGCGCCGTTGGCTATGAGCTTAGCCTCATTCTTCTGCGACAGACTACTTAGAACAATAACCGGGATTTTAGCGGTGCGGGCGTCTTGCTTAAGCAGTGGAAGCAGTTGAGCGCCCCCCAGTTTCGGCAAAAGCATATCCAGGACAATGATATCCGGCTTCCGTTCGCGTGCCACCCGGAGGCCTTCTTCGCCGTCCGAAGCGGTGATGATCTCGTAACCCGCTTTCGCTAATGACAGTTCATTTGCCCGGCGCAGAAACTTGCTGTCGTCGATGAGGAGTACAACTGCCACGATCTCTGAATACTCGACCTCACAGAACGGCTGTGCAAGTTACTCTGGTACGTGGGACACATTCCGGCTCAGGATTGCAAGTTAAGGATGTACCTGGGGGGATTTGGAGGCCGATGGAAGTACATTCCCAGTTCAGATCATAGAGTCAGGCAGAACCTTTTTTGACCAGCCTCTTCGCCTTGTCCAGTAAGTCTTCGATTGGCTCGCTTTTGGAAAATACGGCATCAATTCCGGCCGAGCTGGCCTCGTTCGACTTGAACAGATCCCCGTGTCCGGTAAACAAAATTAAAGGCACATTCGGCATGGCTCGCTTCAGCAGGCGGGCGGTGGTCAACCCATTTATTTCCGGCATGACCAGATCCAGCAGTATGACTTGGGGATGAAGTTGCTCGGCTTTTTCGATGGCCTCGCGGCCGCTGGCAGCTTCGCCGCATACAATCCAACCCGCGCCTTCAAATTCTCTACGCAGACCGCGCCGAATGGCGGCGCTGTCGTCAACCAACAGAATGCAGTTAGCGATTCCCGCTGCACGCTGGTGGGCAATTGTCCCAGTGATATCCCGCATATCATTCTCCGTTTCAGGATGAGGAGTCGATCAGCATTAAAAGATTCTCAGTCTTGTATTCCTGAATCAATCGGGTAGATGCCCGATTACTCGTAGACATGGCCGGGCGGTGCACGGTGATAACGGCTCGACAAACAGTCGATCGCCGGCCTCCGTCTATTTACGTTTTGCAGCCAGGCCAAGTGATGGCGGCGCTGAACAGGGGGTGGGCGAGCTAACGGACGAGTGGGATGCGGGGACGCGTTCCTGGGAATTCCGTGGAGTGATGCGAGTCGTAAAGCAAAAGGGGACGGGCCTTCTCGGCTGCCGCCCCACGCTTGAGTGGTTCTCAAGTATCGAATTCCGTCGGTTCGCAGGTGCCTGTATCTGCTGGTCTCTCAGGCTTCTTTTGCTTAGAGTGCGGTATAGGCGATGCAAGCCGCAGTGGTAGCTGCGGGTGTTGCGCCGGCAGCGCCAGGCGTGGCGCGAACCACACCGTCTTCAACCGAGCAAAAGCCACGAACGCCGGTGCTGTTGAAAGCTGCCGGAGCCGCGCCCGATACGTAACTGGTGGGGGGGACGGTAGCTGGGGTTCCGTTGGCGATGCCAAAGTAGTAGCCGCTCTTGGCCTTGGCGACGGTCGAGGCCTGAGACAGGGTGAAGTCAAGCAGGCAGGCGTTGGTCGATGTTGGTGCGGCGCAGGCGCCCGCTGCCGCCGGACCCAGAGTCGCGAGCAGGATCGAGTATCCGGTCGTTGGATAGGTGGTGAGATAAGTCACCTGTGCGGTGTTGATGGTACGTAACGAAGCCACTGAAGAAGCTTCGTTGGCAGCGATACGGGCGCGCAGCAGGTTGGGAATAGCAATCGCAGCGATGATCAGAATGATCGCAACCACGATCAGCAACTCGATCAGTGAAAATCCTCTTTGTTTACGCATTGTCTTGTTTCCCCTTAGCCAGCACATTTCTGAAATCTTCATAGATTGAGCATACGGTTGTTATCTCCGCGCGATCATTAGAAGGGGATAATCCGGCGATTAGAATCGTCTTCAAAAACTTGCCCGCGACCTTGAGGCTTTACCCTGGCAAAGGCCACTTCCGGAGATTGAGCTCAACGCGGCCTGTGATTCTGCAAGCCCTGCAACAGGGGTTTGCGGATGCGATCCGCGATGGCGGCACGCAGCAGGTTAGGTACGGCGGTCGCCGTCACGATCAGAAGGATTGCAACTATGATGAGCAGCTCTGTAAGTCGATCTCGCTTTTGCTTCCCCGGCATCGACAACTCCTGACCGGGATCATCGGCCGGGTTCTCTGCTCCTTTATGCGCATGGTTTCACAGGAAATGCGTCGAGCACGCTTGCCGGAGATCCGAATCCACCAAGCAGGAAATCTCAAGCGGCGAAGAAATTAGCTGGTAGGGATTTACGGGGACCACGTCTCCTACATTCCTGAAACTGGTCATCTGCCATTTCGGTATTTCGCTTTTTCAGATTCGTTCCCCAATGGATGTGGTTTCGAATTCTTCTGCTAGGGTTGAGACTGGAGAAAAGATATGTCGTTGCGCGAAGAGTTGCGCCTGCGCTACGCGGCTGCCGCAAAGGATTTTGACGCTGCCAGGCTTCCGCAATATTTAACCGAGCCGCTGCGGATCCGGTTGAGCCTTAAAAGCATGAGCCTGGGAAAGTCGATATCTCTGGACCCGCAGAGAACGTCCCTGATATGCAATATCGGGCTGGGCATAGCGTTGACCTTTTTGCTGTTTGTTTCAATACGACAAAACCAAACTATCCGGGACCAGCGGCAAAATATTTACGAGATGTCGCAGAATCCTTATTGCCTGGGCGCTCCGGGTTTCCGCGGCAAACCTTCTGTGTCTCCGCTCGTGCCTTCGGGGCCAGTGATACAGAACAATTAGTGATGGCGCGGGAGCGGGCGCCGTGCGTAGCGCCACGGCTTTGCCACCCAGAGGCAAACATTCTTCCGCCAGAGATGTAACGCAATATGAGCGTCAAGTGCGGATGCGGGTATAGGGGTCCTTCGACTGCGTGAAAAGTTCGCGTTGCGAACTTTTCACTTCGCTCAGGATGACAGAGTTGAGAAGGATGATGTGATGGCGGTCACAAACCTCCGAATCTTTCCACAATTAGAAGAATTGTCATGCTGAGCGAAGGAAGAGCGGCCGCTTGCGGCCGATCTTCTGTAGTCGAAGCACCCCTATCCTCGTGTTCGAATGCTCGCCTGTCCAAGTTACCCGTCATACCGATGTAGAGCGTGCCGGAGATGCAGGCGATGACGGATTTCCGACGCTCAGGAGCTCACAGTCACTTCCAAGGTTCCCGCCACCTTTAAATCCTTCGTAATCTTTGACTTTCCCGAAGCCTCTGGCACAATTCGCTTTAATCTCAAAAAAGTACGGAAAGGTGGAATCCCTTTGCGTTCGATAAAGAAGGCCGTCGCCGGATTGCTTTGCGTGTTGGTTTCTTACTTGCCCGCAGTTGGCGCTCCAGCGCCCAGCGGACAGCGTGCGGGCCAGGTCAATGCCTTGATTCCCGCTGCCACCAGGAATGGCCAGAGCACCAAGGTAAAGGATGAACTCGACTGGAACGATTTGCTGCAGACCGCTCCAGCTGGGCGTTTGCGGGCGGGTCTGGATGACGGCTCAATCCTGAGTGTGGGCTCCAATACCGAACTGCGGGTCCTGCAACACGACGCCGCGTCCCAGCAGACTTCCCTCGAGATGAACGCCGGGCGCCTGCGCAGCAAGGTGGTGAAGATCACCCAGCCCAATGGCAAGTTCCAGGTTCAGACTCCTAATGCCGTCATCGGCGTGATCGGCACCGACTTCTATGTTCAGTACGAGGGAAACAAGACGACGGTTATCTGCTACACCGGCGTAGTCACGGTCACGCCACTGGGCGGGGCACATACTACGAATAATCCATCGAACAGCGCCAGCAACGTCACTTTGAACGCGGGCCAGATGGTTGAAGTCACGACGGAAGTGCCTCCCGGCGGCTACCAGGCGCAACCGACTCCGGGAGATTTGCAACGGGGCAGCATGCAGTCAACCGACGTGCCCGACCTGGCTGCCGGCGCCGGCGTCGCGACCACCGCTCCGTGGCATTGGGCATTGCTGATGGGAGCCTTCGTGGGCGCTGCTCTGGGCACCGTCTTTATCGTGGATCGTGGTACCACTACCGCGACGGCGCCACCGGTTACTGTTTGTAAGCCGGGCAGCAATCTACCGCGATGCAACCAATAATGAGTTGGACGGCAGCCCCAGTTCGCCCGGCGTCAAGATGACGTCGCGAACCAAACCGGGATGGTCAACCAGGTTGGGAAGGATTTCGGCCCGCCAGGTCGATCTCGCACTGGCTGTGCTGGTTACCTTTGCGGCCCTGGTTTTGTTCAGTTTCTCGGGGATTGGCGGAAGCCGCCGCGCCGGCTTCTTATTTCTCCAGAACATAGAACTGCGCACCCTGGATCTGCGTTTCGCTCTTCGCGGCAAGCGTATCCACGATGAGCGCATCGTGATCGTAGGAATAGACGAGCGCACCCTGCAGAAACTTGCTTCATTCCCTTTGCCTCGCAATTCATACGCGCGGCTGGTACAGACCCTGAGCATTGCCGGCGCAAGAGTGGTGGCGTTCGACGCTACCTTCCCCACTCCTGAAAGCAATTCCGCAACCCAGGCACTGCACGCACTTCGTCAAGAGCTTCCGCATAGCACGCCCGCGTCAGTGCTGCAGCATATAAACCTGCTCGAAACTTCCAGCGATCAGGATGCCATTTTTGCCCAGGCGCTAAAGCAATCTGGCCACGTAGTTCTCGGGCACTTGTTTCTCGACGAGCAGCGCGCGAAAGCTTCTGATCCAAAACTGACGGAGGCCTACTTCAACATCGCCTGGGCTAAGGCTTTTCCGCAGGTGTTAAAAGTGAAGTCGAAAGATGGCGTCGACTTCGACATGGGAAAGTCGTGGATCGAAAACGGCGGCACGGTTGCGGTAGGAGCCGAAGCCAACCTGGCAAAGCTTGCCGAAGCGGCGTCATCGTACGGTTTCATCGACATCAATCCCGACGCTGACGGCACTTTACGGCGGGCGCTGTTGATCATGCGTTACCGCGATCAAGATTTCTTCCCCTCGCTGGCTCTGCAGTCCATCCGCGAATATGAGCAGATTCCCGATCAGGAAATTGCCGCATACATTTCCGAGAATGGATTGGAGCGGGTTAAGTTCGGCAAACACGAATTGCGGCCGTCGCGCGATGGAACTGCGCTGATCAACTATGCCGGACCGTACCGCACCTATGCGCAATACTCCATGGCTGACGTAATCGACGGCACCGTCGCGGCCGATACTTTCAAAGACAAGATCGTGCTGGTAGGCGCCACCGCCATGGGGATCGGCGACCTGCGTAACACGCCCTTTCAAAGCGGAAGCGCCGCCTACATGGGAGTGGAAATCCACGCCAACATCATCGACAACCTGCTGCACAGCGACGACAAAGCGCAGTCGTTTCTAACTCGAGGGGTCCACGAAGATCTGGTCGATGTCGGCTTCATCCTTTTATTTGGTCTGGTTTTTGGCGCCTGGTTCGCGAGAATCCGGCCCTCCTATTCCACACTGTCGCTAGTTCTCGCCCTGGCCGGTTTCGCAGGCTTCGTCTATTTCGGTTTTGCCAATCTGGGGCGATGGTTCAGCTTCGTAATCCCGGCCGGGACGCTGGTGGCAAATTACGCCACCATCACCAGCTTCCGGATGATTTTTGAAGAACGCGAGAAGCGGAAAATTAGAAAGACTTTTTCCCAATATCTGTCGCCGGGAGTTATTGCGCTGATCGAAAGAGATCCGCAGAAATACATACGGCCGGGTGGAGAGACCAAAGAGCTGACGGTGATGTTCAGCGACATTCGCGGGTTTACTACCATTTCCGAAGGGATGAGCGCAGACGAACTGGTCCTTCTGCTCAACGAATATCTGGGTGAAATGACTGATGTAATCTTCGCCAGCCTGGGCACGCTGGACAAATACATTGGAGACGCGGTGATGGCGTTTTGGGGATCGCCATATCCCCAGGACGATCACGCTTTGCGGGCTTGTCGCTGCGCTTTGGCCATGCTCGATCGCCTGGGCAAACTCAATGCCAAGTGGGCTGCGGAGGGACGCAAGGGAATCGACATCGGAATCGGGCTGAATACCGGGCCGGTGAATGTGGGAAACATGGGGTCGGCCAAACGGCTGGCCTGGACAGTCATGGGCGACAACGTCAACCTGGCTTCACGTCTCGAGGGCATGACCAAACAGTATCGTTCCCGCATCGTGATCGGAGAAGGCACCTATCGACAGGTGGCCGAACATTTCGTGTGCCGCGAACTGGATCGAATTCGGGTGAAGGGCAAACATCAGCCGGTGATCGTTTACGAATTGATGGACGTAGAATCGGCAAGGCCAAAATACCAGCAACTTCTCAACAGCTTCGAGAACGCAATGAATGCATATCACGATCAAAACTGGCCGGAAGCCGTGGCCAGGTTTGGTGATTTGCTCGCGTCCTATCCCGATGACGGTCCTACGCAAATCTTCCTGGATCGCGCCCTCGAATTCATGAACACCGCCCCGGAGCCAGACTGGGACGGCGTTTATGTCATGAAGAGCAAGTAGAAACCTTGCGGGTCAATGAAATAGAGCATTAGTAGTTGATTTCTCCTTCGTGTACCTTGGTGTCCTTCGTGGTTTACGCTTTCGACCCTGAACCACGAAGGACGCCGAGGTAGATTACGGATCAGTCAATCTTTTAAAGCTCGAACGACTCCATGGTCCTGCGCAAACGTTTTCAATTCGCGATCGTTCTTCTGTTAATCCTCATTGCCCTGAGCGTCGGCGGATACCTTATTCTCGGCGGTCCGGCTGTCACTTTTCTCCAGGCCATTTACATGGCGGTCATCACCCTGGCGGGAGTGGGCTACGGAGAAATCATTGATACCAGTCATAACCCCGCCCTGCGCATCTTTAACATGGCGGTGGTGGTGTTTGGGGTCGCGCTCACGGTTTATGTATTTTCGGTTGTGGCTGCTTTTCTGGTGGAAGTGGACCTGACCAACCCTTTCTGGAGGCGAAGAATGCAGCGGCATATCGACGAAATGAGCGGCCACTACGTGGTTTGCGGGCTGGGCGATACCGGCCGGCATGCGGTGCAGGAGTTGAAGAAGACCAACACTCCACACGTCGTTATCGATGCCTCCGAAGAAAACATCAACAAATTGAAGGAAGTGCATCCGGCGGCGTTGGGCGAACTGCTTTATGTAGTCGGCGATGCCACCGAAGAAGATGTGCTGGAAAGAGCCGGCATGGATCGCGCTCGCGGGCTGATTGCCGCGTTGCCGCTTGACAAAGATAATCTGGTGATCACGGTTATTGTGCGGCAACGTTTCCCCGGTGTGCGGATTGTGGCCCGCTCCGCCGAGCTCAAATTCGCCGACCGCATGGTGCGGGCGGGGGCCAATGCGACGGTTTCTCCAAGCCAGATCGGCGGTCTGCGCATGGCCAGTGAACTGATCCGCCCTCACGTGGTCAGCTTTCTT
Organism: Terriglobia bacterium; assembly: GCA_963733545.1. GTDB lineage: Bacteria > Acidobacteriota > Terriglobia > Terriglobales > Acidobacteriaceae > JAIQFF01. The sequence continues at coordinate 202,433 of CAVTDQ010000001.1, read as the reverse complement.
GATCTCATGCTGAAAGAGCAAGGCAAGACCCTGCGGGTGGAAGAGATCGAAGTAAAATCAACTTCGCCGTGGTCGGGCAGCGCCTTGCACGAGCTCAATCTGAAAAAACGTTATAACCTGCTTGTTCTCGGCCTGAAGCGCCCAGTCGCCGAGAACGACCCGGAACTGGTGGTCAATCCGCCGGATAATGCCGTGGTCGACCGCCAGGCAATCATCATTGCCATGGGCGACGTCAAAGATATCCAGCGCGCCCGAAACGATGCGGGCGCGCCGCCGGCGCAGCCGCAGCGATAGACTTCATAGGGAGGTTTCGTGCCCGCAACCCAGAATTTCGACCTGATAGTAATTGGCTGTGGACCGGCTGGAGAAAAAGCCGCCGCCCAGGCTGCGTACTTCGGGAAACGCGTTGCCGTGATCGAGCGCGCGCCACACGTCGGCGGAAGCTGCATCAATACCGGGACCCTGCCCAGCAAAACGTTGCGCGAGTCCGCGCTGTATTTTTCCGGATTGAAGCAGCGCGGTCTTTACGGAATCGATTATTCGCTGAAACAGGATTTGACGGTAAACGACTTCATGCACCACGAGCGCGAAGTTGTGGAGATGGAACGCCGTCATATCCTGAAAAACCTTGAACTCCACAAAGTTGCGCTGGTACAGGGCCAAGCCTTGTTCGAAGACGCTCATACCGTAGCGGTTTCAACAGATCAAGGGACCGGGCCCGCAGATGCCGGGGCCGATGTGCGCCGGCTGCGTGGTGAAATAATTTTGATTTCAACCGGATCCAGACCATTTCGACCTAAAGAGATAGCCTTCGATGACCTGCACACCTTCGACTCCGACACTTTTTTGCAGATGGATCGCATCCCCAAAAGCCTTGCGGTGATTGGAGGTGGTGTGATCGGTTGCGAGTACGCATCGATTTTCACCGCGCTGGGCGTCGATGTGACGCTGGTGGATGCGCACGATCAACTGCTCCCCTTTCTTGACCTGGAAATATCCGACCGTCTTCGCGACCGCTTTGCCGCACTGGGCATGCATTTGCTGTTCAACGAGCGTCCGGTCGCGGTAAAAAACTCGGCGGCCGGCGCACTCCTTACCATGAAAAGCGGCAAGACACTAGAAACGGAAGCTGCACTGTTCGCGGCCGGACGCAGAGCAGCAGTGGACGGGCTGGGGCTGGAAAAAGTGGGGCTGGGAATCAACGATCGCGGATATATCGCCGTCGATGAGCATTACCGGACGGCGGTTCCCCACATCTATGCCGCCGGAGATGTGATCGGCTTCCCTGCCCTGGCGTCCACATCGATGGAACAGGGCCGGGTTGCTGTGTGTCATGCCTTTGGCCTGAAATATAAGGAGCGGGTGGCTTCGCTGCTGCCGATGGGCATCTACACCATTCCAGAAATATCGGCGGCGGGTGAAACCGAGAAATCCTGCAAGGAAAAGAATATTGATTACTGCGTCGGACGCGCTCTCTATTCAAATAACGCCCGTGGACTGATCACGGGAGACACAGCCGGCATGTTGAAGCTGATTTTTGCCCGCTCCGACAAGACTCTACTGGGAGTTTCTATTATCGGAGAGAGCGCAACCGAGTTGATTCACATCGGCATGATGGTTCTCGATCAGGGCCGGACGATTGATGAATTCATCGAGCAGGTTTTCAACTATCCGACTCTGAGTGAAACCTACAAATATGCCGCCTATGACGGGCTGGGAAATCTGGCGGGATACAAACTGCGCGAAGGCTAGATCGTCCGTGCAGAAGATGAACCGAGGAGGGCCTGGTGGAAGCTCCGGCGGATGAGCATTTTCCCAGGTTCGCCCTCGACGACAATGAACATGTCAGCCTGATCGCCACCCATGTCGCCGCCGGGCAATGGCAGGAGATCGGCCTCTTGCCGGGCCAGCCACCCACCTGGTTTCTGAATTTCGCCCGCAGTCTCAAGGGCGATCCCGCGGACGCGATGACCAGCATCTTTTCCATCCTTCAGCTGGTGCTGATGGCGCAGCGAAAATCCACATTTCTTGAAATACAGTTTGAGCCGGCTTTCAGTTCGACCGCGCAGGCCAATGCTATTACTCTGGCCCGGGCATCGCGCGGAGGGGACGCGGACTTTATCGCGACCTGGAACCGGATCTTTGCGGGGACGGTTGAGACCCAGGCCCCGGAACAAATGTTTGCCTCCTACGACGGAGGACCGGGTGACGTTCCCGAGAACGCGGTAACCATCCAGGCTCCCGATCTCGAACTGGCCGTACGCGCCGAGTATTGGTATCTGTTTTACAGCTACGGCCGCAAGTGGACTTTAGGCCGCGAACAACGGACCATGCCTGCTCCGGATGGCCGGGTTTTCGATCAACTCGAGTTAATCTTCCCGGACCAGAATCGAAAATGGGCATATTTCGACGTCACCGCCCTGGTGACCCCTTCCTCGCACCGGCGGACAATCGGATAAGCGAGTGTGTGTTTTCGCGCCTGGTCAATGCATAGAAAATAGAGCGCTCAAGTCATTGCCACGCTTGACATTTTTGCAGAGCGAGATAAGATTCCCCTGCTTAAAGAGGGCACATTTCGAACCGAAGCAAAAGTGAACTCCGGAAGGCTCGCGGCCGGTGCTGAATGGCGGGTCTGATTAACGCTCGGGTTGGGTGCGCGAGCTAAGAATTCAGGTGGAATAAATCAAATCAATATGTGACTCTCGACCACTGTCTCGGCGGATCCCTGATGAAGAGTCTAGAAGCGAAGAGTGGCGCTGTCGCTGGGGCCTGGTCTAAGAAGCTGGGGCTTTCGTGCACCTCGTTTCTAGTCACAATCCTGGTAATTTCCGCACTCTCCACCAACGCATCGGCACAGTTACGTCGGATTCCCGGTCAGCGACCTCTGCAAACGGCGGCCATCGCCGGCACTATTCGAGATCAGGATGCACGCCCGGTTCCGGGTGCCATGGTCGAGTTTCGTAGTCGCACAACCCAGAAGAAGTTCACTGCAACCGCCAGTTCGGAAGGCATTTACCGTTTCAATAACCTCCCGCCGGGAGATTATGACGTCACGGTTACCGGAACCGGATTAGCGTCGGCGCCGCCTAAAATCAGCCTTCGAGCGGCTCAACTGCAGGTTATCGACTTGCAGGTGCAATCCGCGGCGGGCACCGAGGTCGGGAACAAGGGTCCGTCGGGACTGCCTGGTCCACAAGGTTCGGCGCCCCTGCCTGAAGAGCAAATAACGGAGGTTTATCCCGGACTACGAAAGCCCGAGTCCGAGGCGGCACTGGTTGCGATTCAGCCCGAAGTGGTGCCAACCGAAACCGACAACTTCGCGGTCGAAACCTATCGCTGGGAAGTCGACATGCCAGACTGGCAGCGATACAACAAAAAGGGAGAATTTCCGTACGCCAAATCGCATTGGTACGATCCTTTTAACCGCAGCCGGCTCAAAGGCGATTACCCGATCTTCGGACAGCGCTGGTTTTTTAACTTTACGGGGACGAGCTTAACCGGATTCGACGAGCGCCGGTTGCCGACCCCCAGCAATGTGGCCTCTGAGCGGCCCGGCAGCCGCGAGTTTTTTGGACGCGGCCAGCAGTCGTTCGTAAACCAGACTATTCGCCTCTCGTTCGATCTTTTTCGCGGCGATACCTCCTTCCGTCCTGTTGATTTTCGCGTGCACTTTACACCCGCAATCAATCTTAACTTTCTGCAGACGCAGGAACGAGGCATCGTCAACGCTGACGCGCGCCAGGGTTCGAACCGTTTTGACACGCATATTGGACTGCAGGAAGGTTTCGTCGAAGCCAAGATCCACGATCTCAGCCCCAATTTCGACTTCGTATCGGTACGGGCGGGAATTCAGGGTTTCACCAGCGATTTTCGCGGGTTCATTTTCTCCGATGAGCAGCCTGCCGTACGAATTTTTGGAAATCTCCGCTCGAACCGCATCAACTACAACCTCGCCTATTTCTACATGCTGGAAAAGGACACAAATAGCGGGTTGAACACGTTCGATCCTCGCCACCAGCAAGTCAGTGTGGCAAATGTATATATCCAGGATTTTTTCGCGAAGGGCTATACCACCGAGTTCAGTTTCCATTCGAACTTCGACCAGGGTGATATTCACTACGACAAGAACGGGTTTCTTGTGCGTCCGGCGCCAATCGGCAGCGTGGTGATGCGGAACGGAATACCGGTACCGCACACGATCAGATCCTATTACCTGGGTTGGACCGGCAATGGTCACATCAAACGGTTGAACATCAACCACGCTTTCTATCAGGCTCTGGGCACCGACGACTTCAATCCCATTGCCGGGCGCCCGGTCGACATCAACGCGCAGATGGGCGCGCTGGAGTTGTCCGTCGATCGGGACTGGCTGCGATTCCGCGTCTCCACCTTCTGGGCTTCGGGAGACGACCAAAAACGGGTGGGCGCGAGCCGGTCCGGAACCGCGCGAGGATTTGATTCGATCGTTGACGACACCCAGTTCGCCGGCGGGCCCTTCAGCTTTTTCGACAGTGAAGGGATTCGCCTCACCGGCACCGGGGTGGCGCTGGTGACGCCCGCCAGTTTGTTGCCCTCGCTTCGCTCCAGCAAAGAAGAAGGACAGTCGAACTTCGTGAACCCGGGAATACGTGTGTACAACGCCGGCATCGACGCCGACATGACCCCGAAGCTTCGTGGTTTTCTGAACGCAAGCTATCTGCAATTCGACCATACGGAGCCGCTGGCCTATCTTTTGTTCCAGTCTCCGGTGCATCGCGGCATTGGAACGGACTTCGGAATCGGGGTCTCGTACCGTCCTCCCTTGACCGAAAACATTGTCTTGACCACGGGTGTGTCTGCGCTCGTGCCGGATACGGGTTTGCGCAATATTTACGATTCCAGAGTGTTGCTTTCCGCGTTCGCGAAACTGCGGGTGCAGTTCTGATCGATATGCCAAAGGGGCATGCATGCGACTGAGGGGCAGGCTTTTCCTGATCGGAGTTCTTGTCGTTACCGCGGCGCTGTTTTTCTATCGCGCGGTGAAGGCGAGTCCGCCGGAAGCAGCCAGACAAGATGCCAGCCCTCAGGCAGATCCGGCGACTCAAGCCGCGCCGGATCAGGGCCAGGATCTTCGCTTGCGGCAAACACCGGTTGATGTGGACGCCAAATCCGTGGGCTGCCAAAGCTGCCACACCGCTACCGACAGCGCGACCATGCACAAATCTTCCTTTGTGCGTATCGGCTGCACCGACTGCCACGGAGGCGATGCCAGCGTCAACGTAGGAGCGGGCAGCTCTCCCCAGTCTTCGGAATATCAGGCAGCGAAGAAGAAAGCCCACCCGCAGCCCAAAGTTTTGTCCAGCAGCAGCGCCAACCCAGTGCGCGCCTACACCGACTGGCTGAAGGAAGATTCTGAATACATTCGCTTCGTAAATCCTGGAGATTTAAGAGTTGCCGCCACCACCTGCGGCACTTCTGGCTGCCACTCTTCCGAGGTGCAAAAAGTACGCACCAGCATGATGACGCATGGAGCCATGCTGTGGGGCGCGGCGCTTTACAACAATGGGGCGTTTCCTATGAAGACGCCGCACTTCGGAGAAAGCTACTCGAAAGACGGTCTGCCGCAAAGGTTGATCACCTTTCCGGCGCCGACGCCGGAGGAGACCCGGCTCAAGGGCGTGCTGCCTTTTCTGGAACCGATCCAGCGCTGGGAAATTTCTCAGCCGGGCAACGTGCTGCGAATTTTCGAGCGCGGCGGAGAAAAGAAACCCGAACTCGGAATTCCGCAACTGGAGGAACGTCCGGGCCGGCCTGACGTAAAACTGGGCGAGCGCGGTTTCGGAACGCTGTTGCGCACCGATCCCGTCTTTCTGGGATTGCAGAAGACCAGGCTGCTCGACCCGCTGCTGCATTTCCCCGGAACCAACGACGAGCCCGGAGACTATCGCAACAGCGGATGCAGCGCCTGTCACGTGGTGTATGCCAACGACAATTCGCCCGAACATTCCGGCGCCTATTCGCAATATGGTCACTCGGGGTTCACAGCGACCGTCGATCCCACCATTCCGAAGAATGAATCGGGCCATCCCATCACACATCAGTTCACTCGCTCCATCCCATCCAGCCAGTGCATGGTTTGCCACATGCACCCGGGCACGAACATGGTCACCACTTATTTCGGATACACGTGGTGGGACAACGAGATGGATGGCGAGCGCATGTATCCGGCCAAGCAACACAATCCCAGCCCCAGCGAGCAGCTGCGAGTACAAGAGAGAAATCCTGAGCGTGCCGCCCAGCGAGGTTTGTGGTCCGACACCAGTTTCCTCGACAAAGTCGGAAGCCCCGAATTCGAAAAGACCCTGAAGCACACCCAGTTCGCCGACTTCCACAGCCATGGCTGGATCTTCCGGGCAGTCTATAAGAAGGACCGCCACGGCGACCTGCTGGACGAAAACAACAAGATTGTTGCTCCGGATGACCCGGAAAAATTCGCCAAGGCGGTTCACCTTAAAGACATCCATCTGGAAAAAGGAATGCACTGTGTGGATTGTCACTTCACGCAGGACAGCCATGGCAACGGAAAACTCTACGGCGAGACCCGCAACGCGATTGAGATCGATTGCGTGGACTGTCACGGCAAAGTGAATGCTCGCGCTTCACTGATCACTTCGGGACCGGCGTCGCCGAAAGGCGGCACCAACCTGCTGCTGATGCGCACTCCGTGGGGAGAGCGGCAATTTGCCTGGAAGGATGGCCGGCTCTTTCAGCGATCCATGCTGGAACAAAATAAGGAATGGGAGATTATCCAGATCATGGATTCGATCACTCCCGGCAATCCTAATTACAACGAGAAAGCAAGGTTGGCCAAGACCATTCAAACGGATGGCAAGACCTGGGGGCAGGGCAACGACGTATCCCATCTGGCGCACGACAACAGCAAGATGACTTGCTACAGCTGCCACTCCGCCTGGCTGCCCACCTGTTTTGGCTGCCACCTGCAGATGACCGCCAACCAGCGCGTGCCCATGTTGCACAACGAAGGACTGACCACCCGAAACTATACCTCGTATAACTTTCAGATTTTGCGCGATGACCTGTACATGCTGGGAGTCGACGGAACCGTCACCGGAAACCGGATCGCGCCGATACGGTCCGCTTGCGCGGTGCTGGTAAGTTCGCAGAACGCCGATCGCGGCTGGGGATACTACCAGCAGCAGACAGTGTCGGCTGAAGGCTTAAGCGGCCAGTCGTTCAGCCCGTTCGTTCCGCACACAGTACGCACCAAAGAAACACGAACCTGCTCCGATTGCCACGTCTCCAGTCGCGGCGACAATAACGCATGGCTGGCCCAGGTACTTCTGCAGGGCGCAGGGTTCATGAATTTTGAAGGCCGCTACATTTACGTCGCCAGCGGCAAAAAAGGGTACGACGCGGTCGCGGTTGCCGAACACGAAGAACCTCCGACGATCCTGGGGAGCGACTTCCAGAAAATTGTTTACCCCTCGGACTACGAACGCTTCGTGAACAAAGGCAGCCGGCTAACCCAGAGTTCAAATCACTCCGGCAATGTGTTGGATCTGCAGTTGCGCGGTGAATATCTCTACGCAGCCATGGGAGAAGACGGGTTGCGCGTCTTCGACGTAGCCAACGTCGACGACAAAGATATCTCGGAAAAAACAATCACCGCGCCGGTCTCCCCGCTGGGACAGAAGTTTTATCTGAAGACAAAGTTTGCGCAGGCGATTGCTTCTCCCAGCACATTGGCGATCGATCCGGCACGCATCCGCTGGCCGGAGAATGAAGAGCAGCCGATCCACCCCATGTACGCCTTCCTTTATGTCGCTGACAAAATTGAAGGATTGGTAGTAGTCGGCAATCCTGATCCGAAAGCGAAGACGCCGGGCGTGGCCACATTGCTCGATGGCGACCCCAGCAACAACTTTCTTAAGCGTGCCATTGCCTTCAATCCGGATGGCGCGCTGAACGGCGCTCGCCGCATCGCCTTTGTGGGAACGCTGGCCTACATTCTCTGCGATCGTGGACTGGCAGTCGTCGATCTCGACAATCCGCTGGAGCCGAAGATTACCGCGCAGATTGGATCTCCTGCACTGGACGGGGCGACGGGAATTGCGATCCAGTTCCGATATGCTTTTGTGGTCGACCATGCCGGGCTGAAGGTTTTCAACATTACGCATCCCGCTTCGCCGGTTTTAGTGGAAGGCGCTCAACTGGCGTTGGAAGATGCGCGCAACATTTATCTGGCCAGAACTTACGCCTATATCGCCGCCGGCAAACAGGGCATGGCAATCGTCAACGTGGAGCAGCCGGAGAAACCGGTTCTCGACCAGACCTTCAACGCCGACGGCAAACTGAATGACACCAATGACGTGAAGCTGGGAATGGTGAGTTCAAGCTTGTTCGCCTTCGTTGCCGACGGCAAAAACGGGTTGCAGGTGGTGCAGCTATTCTCTCCGCAGGCAACGCCGAAATTCGGCGGCTTCAGCCCGCGTCCGGTTCCCAAACTGATTGCCAGCTATCGCACTGCAGGTCCGGCACTGGCCGTGTCGCGCGGCATCGATCGTGATCGCGCGGTGGATGAATCCGGAAATCAACTCGCCGTATTCGGACGCCGGGGATCGCGCCCGCTCAATCACAAAGAGATGCAAGGGTTGTACATGCGCGATGGAGAGCTTTATACCGTGGGCGACGATCCGCCCTGTCCGCCGGTGGATGACACGCAGAAAAAACCAGCCGTGGCCGAGTCCAAGCCTAATTAACTTTTACTTCGTCTTGGGCAGCGCCATTTCCATGATGCCCGAAATCCGCTTTTCCTTGCGCCAGTCGTGATAGCTGTGACATTCAAAACAGCGGCCCTCGGCGCCCAGCTGTGACGCTCCTCCCTGCTTGTGGCACTGGCGGCACAACGCAATTCCCGGAATGTTGAGGTCGGCGGTCTGCCGGCTTTCCGGGATGCGGTTGTGGCAGGAAACACAAGCCAGCATCCGGTGCGACTCGTGGTCGAACTCCGATCGCGGCAGCCAGCGGGGCGGAATGATGGCCTTCACCGACTCCGGCAGGCCCGCGCCTTCGTGTTCTGTCGAAGCGTGGCACAATTTACAGTTTTTGTTCCACAGCAACCTCTCCGCTCTCTGGCTGCGCAGCTGCACCCATTCGCTGGGGGAACCTGCCAGCTGCGAGGCTTCAGCCGGGGTAGCACGCAGGGCTTCGCCGGGCAGCTGCGGATCGCTGCTAGTGGCAATGTCCAGCACGGGTTTACGCAGGGCTTCAGGATGGGCCTGAATATAGTCGCGATATTTGCCGGCAATAAAAGCATGAACCACCTGCGGCTGATCATGAGGGGCTGGCTGCGGAATCAGCTGATCGAATTGAAGTCCGTGGCAGGCGGCACACTGGTTCACGTACTTGATGCGGGCCATGTAGGCTCCGCCCCCGGCAGAAATCGAATAGCGTTTTCTCTGCTGGGTGTCGGCAACGCCGACATCCACCGGTTGCTGCGACGCCGGCTGGACCTGCGCCACCGAATAGGGCCAGGGTTGCTGCAAATTAGTGGGACGATGGCAGTCGTCGCATACCAGTTGCACCGCGCCCTTGGGTCCGCGAATCGTCGGCAGCAGATGGGCGTAGTGGTTCAGCCGGATCGTCCCGGGGTCCGTCTGACCTTCCCGCAACGCGGCGAACTCGGGATGTTTCCCGTCAAAATTGCTGACATGGGGATCGATCATGGGCGCGCCTTCTTTGACCCGGAGGTCGCCGTGACATTGCGTACAGCCGATGTCGGCGGTTTCCGCCAGCCGCATTCGTCCCACATGCTCCACGTGGCACGAGCTGCAGGCGGGCGTGAAGGTTTGCAACTGACTGTGCACGGGCGCATCGTGGCAACCCAGGCAGGCTTTGTCGGGGACATGGGCGCGGAAGGTGGTATCGCGCAGGTGGCATACCTGGCAATTTTTGGTCAGGACCGCATGCGACGATGACAACGGCCCCTTGCTGTAGATGTTCTGATTGCCCGAAGCTTTCGAGATCACCACCCAGCTGAGGGCGATCACGGGTAGAGCGATGCACAGCCACAGCCGCCATTTTCGATAAAGGTCGCGACGGGTGAAGTACTGAAGGTCAATGCGTCTGGCCAGCGCTTTGGTGGTGCGCACCCGGGGCATGCTTTAGTACCTCAAAGCCACAACTGCGTGGATTGCACCCAAGAGTAACAAAGCGTATGAGGCAGGAATATGGATCAGAAGCCAGCCATGGAGAAAATGGTGCAGCCGGCGCTGCCGCTCCAGTTCCCTTTTTTCTTCGCAGATATTTTCCAGGTCATCGAACTTGGGCCATAGAGTTTCCGGCACCAGGACCCGCAATTGCTGGAACAGAGGCGTCGCCTGGGCGGGATTGGCTAACGCGTGCTTCTGAATATGCCGCGACAGCAGGAACGGCTTGAGTTGCGACTCGAAAAAAGTCGTCACCATCTGGCTGGTGCGTTGGTCTGTATTGATGACCGCAGCCGCCTGACGTTTTCGCTGCGCGGTCGCGGCCGGAGCTAACTTTTCGGCTTCCTCCGCCTGAATCATCTCCTGTTCAATAGCGGCGTTGATGTCCTTCACCGTCAGGCTTGCTTCCTGGACCAATTGTCCGATGATCCGGTCGATCTGCTCGAAGATTGTTTCCATGGGCACCCGCTGGGTCATCATCCGGGGCATGTAGTGCTGCAGAATCGCTCCGAAGATTCCACTAAGAAAGACGACCAGGAACAGCCCCATTAGAACCCGAGTCAGGGTTCCGCTACCCATCCGGAAAGCGGCATGAAAAAGAATGAACGGGAAACTGAGAAAGCCGATCCAGAGGTGGGCGCGCATCCAAAACGTTCCCCGCCCGATGCGCCAGGTAGGAAATTTCTTGCGGGCGCCGAGCAGTCCGGCAAAAACCATCATCGCCGAGCCCAGACTGCCATAGATCAGGCCGACTGTACTGCCCCCACCGGTTCCGGTAACACTCGAGAGCGCGTAGGGGATGTAGAGCAATCCGCCCAAAGCCAGGACGAGTGCCGAGCCCACAAACCAGACTCGATGGCTTCGATCGATGATCACGCTAGTGCCGTCCCTTGCCCGCGGGCTCCGCCAGTTCGGCGAAAAACTCTCGCGGGTTGACGCGATGAGCCGCGTCATGAGGACAGGCGTAAACGCAGTTAGGCTCATCGTGATCCGGACAGAGATTGCAGGCCGTGGCCTTGGTGCGCATCTGCGCGATTTTGCGGCCGGGGGTCGCGGGATCGTCGCCCATCATCTGGAAGGGATGCATGTTGATGTTTCCGTACGGACAGTTGCTGGCGCACAAGCCACAACCGATGCACCAGTCCTCGATTGTGATTTCCAGGCTGTTGCGTCTGCGAATCGAACCCACTGGGCAGCCGACCATGCACAACGGATCTTTGCACTGGCGGCAGGAGGTCGCCACCAGATAATGGTCGAGCCGCAGGCCATCGCGTATGAGCCGGCTGACGCCGTCGTGGGCATCCGCGCATGCCCGCACGCACTGGTCGCAGCGGGTACAGCGGTCGAGGTCCAGCACCAGCAGACTCTGTGCTTCCATCAGTCCCTGGGCGAGAAACGAATCGACGGGCACATTCTGAATTTGCGAAAAGCGCTGGCGATTTTCCGCCAGGCGTTCGGCTGCGACGCCTTCCAGTCCCTTGCGGACGTCGGGAAAACGTTCCAGCATGAGATTGAAATCCTCGACCCGGATGCGCACCGCTTCCACGTGATCGAGGGCCGTGCAGGTAGCGGTACGCACGCCGCCGCCCAGCAACGAAAGCTCGCCGAAGAATCCGCCGCGTCCGATGTAAGCGAGGATCAAGTCTCCGCCGGGATGGGCCTCGGTCACTTTCACGAAGCCAATACGCACCAGGAAGAAACTGTGCGACGGCTCCCCCTGGCGGCAAATCACCTGGCCCGGAGAATAGGTTCGCAGTTCCACCCGGTCCCGCAGATAAGCAATAAATTCCGGGGTGACGGTTGAGAACATGGGGATGCCGCGCAGATGAGATTCCAGCGCGCGCTTGCGGTAGCTTTGTTCCACCCGCGCCCGGAAAGCTTTGTTGCGCCGCATGATGTCCAGAACGTTGCGCAGCATTTCGAGCGCCGTGCAGTCGGTCTTGGCCCGCACCGTCGCCGAGCGCGGGTAGTAGTTCATGCAGGTCATTTCCCCAAACAGGTCGCCCGCCTGCAACTCACCGACCGGGTTGTCATAGGCGAGATCAATCGGGGCATCGATGGGGATGAAGTCCGGGTGGCGATCTTTCTTGGTGCGCTGCGAACTGCTCAGCGCCAGCACCGACTTCAGCTTGCGGAAGAAATCCTTTTTTCCCTCAGTTTGCACATGCGCTATCGGAGATGAAATGTAGACTTCCGCCTTGCCGTCGAGCACATAGAATGCGGTCGAACCATAGTCGCCTTCCTTGCAGATGATCTCGCCCGCCTTGTAAGTGCGTTTACGAATGGCGTTGCTGTTCAGGTTCAGGAAGGTTCCGGATACGCCGCGAAAGACGTCAATGTGCTGCAGTTCTTTTAGGCCGACCGAATCTCCGCCTAGCTTGGTATCGATGACTTTCTTGTTGGTCAGTGCCCCGGTCGGGCACGAGACCATGCACTCTCCGCAACTCACGCAACTCGAATTGCCCATGGGCAGGTTGTCGTCAAAAGCGACTCCTGCCTGAGTAGCCCTTGCCGCGGCGCGCCAGCACGAAGTTGTGCTGTATTTCACTGCATCCGCGGACGCAGCGATCACACAGAATGCAGGATTCGTGATCGACCGCAATCGAAAGCGAAGAATCGTCGTGCCCGCGCGGAGTGGCGCGCGGAGCAAACGGAGAAGACTTTATGCCGGCTTCCGATGCCAGGTGTTCGAGTTCACAATCGTTCGAGAGCTGCTGCCGGGCGCAGGGCGCGGGGTGGTCGGCCATCAAAAGTTCTAAAAGGGTGCGGCGAACTGCTTTGACGTCGTCGGTTGCAGTCTGCACCTTCATGCCGGGTTCGACGGCTCGCACACAGGCGGCGGCGTAAACCCGTTGTCCAATATCGACAACGCACATCCGGCACACTCCGACCGGCCTCTCGTTTTGCTGGTGACACAGAGTCGGAATGGTGATGCCGTATTTCTGCGCAGCCTCGAAAATCGTGGTGGTCTTACCGCGCTCCTGGCTGATGACCGCGGGACGGCCATCGATGGTGAGCTGTATTTGCTGCTCCGGGATGTATGTCGCTGAAAACTCTTCTTCTTCCATAAATCAACCCTGACCCCCGAAGCAGACTCGGCCCGGACAGCGTTTGGCTTTCAGATGTTCATCGATTACAGAGGGAAAATGTTGCATCACCGAGGCCAGCGGAGCATGGACGATCTGGCCAAGGCCGCAGATTGAGGTGAGGCGCATGGCCTTGAACAGTTCGTCAATCAACTGCATATCATTCTTGCCGGATTCGCCCTGCGTCCAGTGGGTCAGCAAGTCCACCAGTTTCTGGGACCCCATTCGGCACGGAACGCACTTGCCACAGGATTCATTGCGATAGAAGCGAGTGGCATTGAGCGCCATATCGAGCATGCAACGTCCTTCGGCGCAAACCACGATGGCGCCCGAGCCCACCATCGAGCCGGCGGCCGCCAGGGCATTGAAGTCGAGCGGCAGGTCGACTTTCGAAGCGGGCAAGTAGCCTGAAGACGGTCCCGAAGGAGCAAACCCGAGAAGCGGTTTGCCATCGCTGATGCCCTCTGCATATTTGTAGATCAAATCACGATAGGAGGTGCCCATGGGCACTTCGAAGACTCCGGGATGCACCACGTCTCCGCTGATCCCCACGAATTTCAGCCCGGCTACGTTATTGATCCCTTGTTTCTTGTACCAGTCGACGCCATTGATCAAAATTGCGGATGCCAGGGTAAAAGTTTCAACGTTGTTGATGGCGGTGGGAGAGTTCCAGAGGCCATTGGTCCCGGGGAAGGGTGGTTTGTTGCGGGGTTCAGCACGTTTGCCTTCGAGCGCCTCCAGCAGCGCACTTTCCTCTCCGCAAATGTATCCGCCTGGGCTGACAAAGACCTCCAGGTCAAAGACCAGATCGGATCCCATTACGCTCGACCCAAGCACGCGTTCGCGGTAGCAACGCTGCACCTCTTCCTGCAGCGCCTCTCGCTGTTCCTCGTATTCGTGGCGTATGTAGATGATGCCCTTGGTGGCCCCGGTCACCAGCCCGGCGACAATCATGCCCTCGATCACGAGGTGGGGAACATTTTCCATGATGAAGCGGTCTTTGATGGTGCCGGGTTCGCTCTCATCCGCATTGCAGACGATGTATTTCTTTATGCCTGCGGCATTGCGCACGATCTCCCACTTGGTTCCAGTGGGAAAGCCCGCGCCACCCATTCCGCGTAGGCCGCCAGCCTTAAGTGTTTCTATGACCGCCTTGTAGTCTCGCCCGTCCACCAGATGACGCACCGCTTTGTAAGTGCTGGCGCCGCCGTTATACGGGTCGATGGAAAGACGCTGGCGATGGTGATGGTCACGATGTGGGCTGGGTAGAGGCTTGCCTTCCGTGGTGTTTCGCACCAGCTCGACAACCTGCCGCGGGTTGCCGCCGGAGTAAATGTGGTCATTGATGGAGAGCGCGGGCGCGGTATCGCAGCGGCCCAGGCAGGAGACATCCCGAATCGTGATCGCGTCCTGACTCTGGCCGGCGAAGGCTCCTTCCAGGGACCGGCGCACCTCGGGGCCTCCGCGCAGATGACAGGACATGTCGGCACAGACACGGACGTCCACCTTCGGGGGCGGCTTCAGGTAAAAATGAGGATAAAAGCTTGCAACCGCGTGGATCTGGTTGACGGGTATCTTCAGCTTCCCCGACAACTGGTGGAGCTGATCGCTGGGCAGATAACCGAAGGTCGCCTGGATGGCCCTAAGTTCGTCAAACACACAGAGCTCCTGGCCTTCGCGGTGCCTGAGCCTTCATGGGAAATGGAGTGCCACGATATCAAATCGATTCGCGTTTGTCTACAGAATGGCTGGGACGACAGAAGGAAAAAATCTATTGAAAAGAGATACTTGACACACTGGAAAAATCAGAGATTTCGTGTACAGTGTTTCTCCGTTGGAGTGCGACGGGGACTGCTGCTGGCCACAAAGGCCGGAGGGGTTATCGCTATGCGGGCGAAATCGTTAGTGCTGTCCTTAGCTTTCGGCTGCTTGTTAGCATTGAATTTGCGCTCGGCGGCGCAGGTAAGACCTCGCGAAACTCCAAAGCCCCAACCCCAGCAACAGCAGCCGCAACCGGCCGCGACACCCGGCGAGAGCGGCAAGTACAGCGGACCCGGTTCCTGTGCGTCCAGCAACTGCCACGGAGGTGTGACGCCCAAGGGCCTGGTGCGCATCGCGCAGAACGAATACAGCATCTGGGCGGCGCAGGACAAACATTCGCGCGCCTACAATGTTCTTTCCAATCCCACTTCCATCCGGATGGGAAAACTTATCGGCCTGGAGCAGGCGCCTAACAAATCCGACAAATGCCTCGCCTGTCACGCGTTGAATGTTCATTCCGAGCAGCGCGCGCAAACTTTCCAGTCGATCGATGATGGTGTGAGCTGTGAAAGTTGCCATGGCCCGGCGGTAGGCTGGCTGGGACCGCACACTCTCAAGGGGCAGTCTCATGAACAGTCGCTGCGGCTGGGTATGTACGATACCCGCGACCTGGCAAAGCGCACGGACCGGTGCCTGACCTGTCACTTGGGGACAGCAGAAAAAGAAGTGGACCACGTGATGATCGCCGCCGGGCATCCCGATCTGACCTTTGAGCTGGAGTCATTTAGTTCATCCATGCCTCGGCACTGGAGGCCGGCGCAAAATGCCAGCCCCTGGCTCTCGGTGCAGGAGCTGGCGGTTGGTCAGGCGATCACTTTGCGCGAAGGTCTGCGCCGCCTCGATCGTCGAGCCTCGGGACCAAACTGGCCTGAATTTTCCGAATACGAATGTTTCGCGTGCCACCACAGCCTGACTACGCCTCAGGCCAGCTGGCGACAGGCACAAGGCTATAACGGCCGAACCCCCGGAGCCCCGGTCTGGAACCCGGCAAGGTACGCCGTATTACGCAGCATCGCAGCCGCGGTTGATCCTTCCACCGCCAATCAACTGGTCGCCGAACTTGACAAGATCGAACAATTGTCGGGAAAAGCCGGCAGCAGTGATCAGCTGGCTTCAGTTGCCAAAAACGCCGCGGGAATTGCGGACCGGGTGGCGCAGCGAATCCAGGCGCAACCCTATGATCAGCAACTTACGCTGCGCTTGCTGCAATCGCTTACCGGCGATGCCGACATGATCGCTGCCCAGGGCGAACGCTCCGCAGAGCAGGCTTACATGGCGCTGGATTCGCTCTCGCTGGCGTATGCCAGAAACCAGAAACTTTCGAATGAAACCGAGCTGCGCGCGGCCATCGACAACCTTTTCCAACTGCTGCAAAACCCTTCCGCCTACAATGCGCCTCGCTTCGCGGCCCAGATGCAGAAGGTTGGGGCGTTGCTGCCTCGCTCGCAAGCGAGAGCGTCGATCGATGGGAATTGAGCAGCGCGTAAAGGCTCATGGGCCTAAAGCGGCAAGGGCATGAGTTTGCTCAGGTCACTTGTTCGGAATGGGAGGGCATGAGTTTACTCATGCCACTGCGACGCTTGACTCCCTGCTTAGCGGCTGGAGTGGGTTTTAGTCCAAAGCCGACCACAGCGGCTGAAGCCGCAACTCTCTCGCGATTTTTGGCACGACTGAAGTCGTGCCCTTTCCCAAAGCTTGTCTGCCACGCTTGTCCACCCCAAAGCTTCGTACTCTTCCCATGCGCGATGCGTAAAGCAGGAACGCATGATTTTATTCAATGCCAGATGCGACGCCTGGCTCCACCGCTACGCGGCGTCTCAGCTATTGGGTGGGGTTTCGGGGGAACTTGAGATACGGCAGCCGGACGCTACGGATCAAAATTTGATCCGCGCGCATTTTGTCCGGAGGCTCGAAGCCGGCGGCGCCGCCGGCGGTAACGAAGTCATCCTGTTCCACGCCGTCTCCGCTCACCCCCAGCCCGCCAATCAACTGGCCATTGCGATACAGTCCTTCGCTGCCGGGAAAGAAGACGATGCCGTTCTGGTTGGGATTGGCAGCCTGCGATCCCTGAGTGCAGGGGTTGGCGACGTCGTTGACATACAGGGGGAAAAACGGGCCCGGCTGCGAGGCGTCGATTCCGGAGGGAAATAATGGCTGAGCACCGAAGCTGATGGTCCGGTTGGTAACTGCGGTCCCGACGGGAACGCCGGGCAGGTCGTTGGGATTTACGCCGCCGCTGTTGAAGTAAACCATGTTGCGTGCTTTTCCCACCGCGACGTCGATGCTGAACACAGTTGCGTCCGGCATGCGATTCAATGCCAGGAGCGAGCCGTCAAGGTCCACCACCGCAATCACCATGCGCGCACGTTGTCCCAGCGGAAGCCGGATGACGGCGCGAGTCTGATTGGCGGTGGCGACCGCCTGGTCGATAACTTTCTGCACATCATCTGCGCTAAGGCCTCCCAGCGGTCCGGCATGTGCGACCACGAGGTCGCCTTCGGGTACCGGTCCAGGGCTCGCCGTCGGGGGTACAGTGTAGGCGCCATCGGCACTACCGGCGGAGGTTCCCGCAGGCTGGGTCAGCTGGGCGACGAACGGAAGAGTGATGCCGTCGATGAGCACAGCTCCGGGCGGAGGAACCGTCTTCAATATGGCGGGGCCGCCTGCCGCCGCCAGTGCGGCAAACTCGGCCACGTCAGGCCTGTCCGCCACCACTCCAACCCCACCAACCGCCTCCAACCCGCCGCCGGCATCCGCCGCGAAAAGTGGGACGCCGCCAGGATTTACCGCCGTGGGATCACTGTCGAGTGTGTCTGCTTTTCCGGTGATGACTCCCAGTCCCGGGCTGGTGTTGTTGATCAGACGGGCAGGAGGAATCGCCTTACCGGGCGCGAAGGTGGTATTGAAGCCGCATCCGCGATTCGTATTCTCGATACCGTACAGAGCCGCGCTGGCAGTATTTGAAACTCCTGGCGGAAAATGAATCCCGCTGATGAACCTCACCGTACGTGAAGAGAGAGGAGCTTGATTATTGCTGAAGAATGCGGCGGTGCGGGCCAGTGCTACCGCCAGGTCGTCGGCGTTTTCAGTCCTTCCGAAATTCCCTTTGCCGGTGGCCGGCGCCCCAGCCTTTTTGTAAACGGCGAGAATGTTGCCGACCCGGTCGACCACCGCGATGACCATGGGTTCGGAGACAGATGCAGCCGCGGTTTTAACCGCATTGTCTACCGCAGCCGCAGTCAGAAAGCCCACCTGGGTAGTGGTCTGCGGGGCAGGAATGGCTCCGGTTCCACCGCAGCTTACTCCCGCGATTAGCACGGCGATAACAGCGGTCGCATTCAGCAACTTTACCGAGAGGCGCACGTCGTCCTTTCAGCACCTGTTTGACGGCCGGAAAAAGCGGCCTGATTTTCACGAAGCGGAGGCGTCGCCACCGTCCAACCTGGGCCCGGGCGGAAGCTATATTGCCAGAAACCGCGGCAAGATAACACTCTATTTTGCGCACGCCGGCAATGAATTCGCCGCCGCGGCAGGGGCTGAAGTCGGACCTCAGACTTCGGACTTCGGACTTCGACTTCAGACCTTAGACCTCAGATGTAAGGTGGTAGCCGAAGTCCGAGGTCCGCAGTCCCGACGTCCGAAGTCCGAAGCTTTTGCCGAATTCCTGGGACTGGGGGTTACTTAGCTGTAACCATTCCGAGGTTTCATTGACATGCCAGCATGTTTTTGCAACCATGACATCAATTCGAGGCTCTCTGCGCGCCCCGCTTGCCGGCCGTCCCCAGGTTTCCCAGGCAGGGCGAGGAGTTTGACTCTGTGATAGGGATTACTTCGTCGGCTTCCCTGGGGCGCGGATTTGGCGTTGTTATCGGGAGCCATTCTAAAAGCCTGAGCAATTTCGAATGCAGCGCACGCCTCCGCAAGGCGACGATGTGCGTACGCTCTAGTTCCGTTCCGCCGTATTTCCAATTTTTTCCGAAACCGGTGCTCACCCGGTGAACAAACTTGGCAAATACGAACTCATCCAGGAGTTGGGCCGCGGAGCCATGGGCATTGTCTATCGCGCGCGCGATCCCATCATCAACCGCCTGGTGGCGCTGAAGACCATCACCAAGGGCGTAGCTGAAGATCCCAACCTGCTGCAGAGGTTTTACCGCGAGGCGCAGTCCGCCGGTGGATTACAGCACCCGAACATCGTCACCATTTATGACATGGGCGAAGAAGGTGGGACGCCCTACATAGCCATGGAACTGGTCGAAGGCGAGAGCCTCGAACAGCTCATCGGAGGCCGGCCCAATCTTCCCCTCTCCTTGAAATTGACTTATGCCATTCAGGCGTGTCGCGCATTCGACTACGCCCACAAGCGCGGCATTATTCATCGCGACATAAAACCTGCCAACGTGATGCTCAGCAAGGAAGGCACGGTCAAAGTCGTCGACTTCGGCATCGCCCGAATCGTCAAGTCCTCGAAGACTCAAACCGGAATGCTGATGGGAACGTTCGCCTACATGGCGCCCGAGCAGTACCACGGCGAACATGCCGACGAGCGCTCCGATCTGTGGTCTTTTGGAGTCCTTCTCTACGAGTTGATTTGTTACCAGCGGCCCTTCCGGGGTGAAGCTCCGGCCAACCTGATGCACAGTATTTGCGACCAGACTCCCCAATCGCTGCGGGAGATTTATCCCGAGTGCCCGGTGGAACTGGAAGAAGTTCTATGTAAAGTCCTGGAAAAGTCTCCGGCAGATCGATACCAGAGCATGGAAGATTTAATGCTTGAACTGGATCCGATCTGCAGAAACCTTCAATCCGCCACCGTGGCCAAGCTGGTCGAGCAGGGTCACGAACTGGTGGCGCAAAGAGATTATCCCCAGGCTCGGGAGATCCTCCGCCAGGCGCTGCAGGTTGAATCCACCAACACCCAGGCCCGGAGTCTTCTGGACAAGGTCAACACCGAGTTGCGGCGGATTCTTATTCGTCCCAAAGCGCAAGCCTCGGTGGAGAAAGGCCAGCAACTTCTGGAGCAGGGACGAATTCAGGAAGCGCGGACGGAGGTAGAGAGCGCGCTTCGGCTCGATCCCACCTTTGAAGACGCCCTGGAATTGCAGCGAAAGGTGCAGCACGAATCTGACCGCTCGCAACTGGTTTCCCAATATCTGGAGTCTTGCAAACTGCGGCTGGCGGAGGGTTTACCGGATGAGGCCGAGCAGCTACTCGCCAAAGTAGTCGAGATCGAGCCGGCTAATAAATCAGCCAGGGTCCTGCAGGCACAAGTCGCCAAGGAAAAAGTTGCGCGCGAGCGCCGTCTCCGATTGCTCGATTCAATGCAACAGGCGCGCAGCCTGTGGACGCTGCAGAAATATTCGGAATGCATCGAGTTGCTCACCCAGTTGGACCGCGAGTTTCCCGGTGAAGATGAGATTTTACGGCTGCTCGAAACCGCGCGCGAGGAAGAGGCCGAGCAAGGACGCCGCCAGGGTCTGGAAAAAGCGCGCAGCCTGCTCGCATCCGGACATCACGAGGAATCCACCGCGGTCCTGGTCGAAATTCAGAAACAATTTCCCGGAGACAACGAGATCGCCATTCTGCTCGACGAAGTGCGTGAAGACCTGGCGAACCAGCGCAAACTGCAAGCGCTGGGAGAAGCCCGGAGACTGCTGGCCGGTCGTCGCACCGACGAGTGCATTTCATTACTGACGCGGCTGCAGCAGGAATTTCCGGCAGAACCTGAGATTGCGAAACTGCTCGAAGCGGCCCGCGAAGCCGAACTGGTTCAGCGCCGTCAGCAGCACGTAGCCAAAGCCCGCAAGCTCCTGGCCGCGCGCCGCTACGAAGAATGCAATCTGGTATTGACCGATTTGCGAAAACGGTTCCCCCAGGACCGTGAAATCTCGGATTTGATCAGCGCGCTGAAGGAAGAGCAATCGGAACAACGCAAGGCGCACGCCCTGTCGGAAGCAGGCAATCTGCTGGCGGCCAGCCACTACGATGAGGCCTTGGCGCTGCTGGAAAAACTTCAGCAGGATCATCCCAACGACGAAGAAGTTGCCCGGCTGATTTCGACGGTACGGTCGGATCAGGCGCAACAGAGCAAACTACAAATCCTGACCCGGGCTCGCACTCTTCTGGCGCAGCGACGCTACAAAGAGTGCATTGATCTGGTTACGGATCTGCGAAAGAGCTTTCCTGAAGAAGACGAGATCAAGCGATTGCTGGAAACCGCGGTCCGTGACCAGTCCGAACAGGAGCGGCAAGGAAAGCTGGCCCAGGCCAGAGCATTTTTGGCAGCGGGACAATTGCCGGACGCCCAGGCCTTGCTGGAAGAGCTGCGCACCGTCGATCCTAAAAACCCGTCGGTACAAAAACTGTTGGCGCTGGTCCAGGGCGAGCAGGACAAGCTGGGCAAGGCCGAACGGCTGCAGCGGGAGTGGAAAGCCCTTAAAGAACTGGTCGACGAAAAAAAGTATGGGGAGGTATTGCAGCGGGCAAACAAACTCAGCATCGATTTTCCCAACGATTCGAACCTCGCCCGACTGGTCGAGTTCGCGCGCTCCCAGCAAAGCCAGGTGGAACGCCAGTCGCTTCTGGGAAAGTCGACTGACCGAGTCAAGGCGCTCCTGGTGGCAAATCGTTTTCAGGATGCGCTGCAGGCGATCCAGGAAACTCTGAAGACTTTCCCGGGAAATAAGGAATTGCTGTCCCTGCAGGAACAAGCGGAGGTGCAGGACCGCAAGTATCAGACGCGCAAGGCAATTGAACAGCGCATTCGCGACATCAAGGTAAAGATCAACCGCGAGAAATTCAGCGAAGCCGTCGATCTGGCGCGGCAGACGCTGATGACGCTCGGTCCCGATACAGCGGTCGATCAATTATTGAGTTCGGCGAAGGTCGAGATCAAAGCCCGGGAAAAGAAGCGGACCCAGGAAAAAGCGCTGGAAACCATCCGTACTCTGGTGGAAGACGGGAAAATCGACCAAGCCACACAAACCCTGAAGCATGCGCTCGAAACCGAGGCGCTGGACAGCTTCGACCCCAGGGTGGGACGGGTATCGGACGAAATCGATGGCGCGAAGAATCGGCCGAGTGGACCTTCGACGCCGGGGAAAGAGCCTCCCCCGGACCCGGGATTCTCCAAAGAGTATGCCTGGCAGATGGGGCCGCCGGCCGCGCCGGATGTGGTCGAACCAAACACCCAGACCCAACTGGCGTCGCCACAAGCGTCTGCATTCCCGCCAGTTGTGTCTGGACCTCCGGCTGCGCCGCCTCCCCCGGTGGTTGAAATTCCTCCACCAGCCAGAGTCGAATCCGTGTCGCCGGCCGTGGCGGAGCCCGCGGCTCCGGTTCGACCGCCGGCGGTTGAAGCTCCGCCCAAGCGTAAGGCTGAGCCTAAGAAAACGGTAGTGACCAAGCCGACGATTCCCGCTGCGCCGCCGGCGCCACCCGTAGAGCGGCCCCCGAGCGCCAGGGAGGCTCCGCCGGCATCGACATCGGTCGCACCTCCGGCCGCTAAAACCCGGTCAAGTTCCCCTGCTTCATCTCATCCGGTCTTTTCAGAGCCCGAGGCTGAGCGCATCGAGAAAGAGAGGCCGCCGCAAATTCCGCGGTCTCCTGCTTCATCTCATCCGGTGTTTATTCCTGAGCCTGAACCGGAACGGATCCAGCAACCGTTTCAGCAACAAGTTCTGGAACCGGTCACAGCGCCGGTCCGGCAGGACGTCTTCGACGAAATTCCGCTCTGGAAACGGCCGGCTGTCATCGTCATCTCCGCCATTATTCTGGTCGTGATCTGGGGCGGCGTGCGTTTCCTTTCGAACAACCGGCAGAAGGACGTCGCTCTCATCGCGCCACAGCAATCGGAAGTTGTCCAGCCGCCGCCCATTAACCCTCTGGAGGTAAAGCAACGCGAGGCAATCGATTCGGCGGATAAAGCGCGTGCCGCGGGCGATCTGGACACCGCGTCCCGCGCACTGAAAGACGGGGCTGCGCTGAATGGCCCGCTGAACGGCGAAATTCAGAAGAAACTGGATGACGTTCAGTCAGAGATGAACAACGCAGCTCTGGCCCAGGTTCGCCGGAAAGAAGAGCAGCTGTGGCAGCAGGCAAAGAGCGATGTGGATCGTGGACGTTTTGAATCCGCCAAGCTGGCGCTGGCCGAAATCCGGCAAATCCCCGAAGGACAAGGAACCAGACGGGACGACGCGCAAACCTATCTGGATCAGGTCATCCCGCAGCGCCAGCGTGAGGACGAGTTGCTGGTCAAGGCGAAACAGGCCGCGGCAAAGAAAGACCGGAACAGCTTGTCTGAAGCCTCCTCTGTGAGCGACCAGATTATCCAGTTGGGAGGGCCCAAAAAGGCGGAAGCCGAACGTATACGCCAAAATGCGCAAACCTCATTGAACGCTCTGGATAAGCAGCAGGCGGCCCAGCAAATCGCGAGCCTGGAAAGCGGCGCGCGCACTGACTTAAAACAAGGGAATTTTCCGGCAGCGCGGCAGAAAGCGGGCGCAATCAAGCAGTCCGGCGGCGATCCCACTTCTCTTTCCGCCGACATCGATAAGGCTGAGGCGGCGGCGCAATCGCGCCAGCAGGACGAGATCAAATATCAGCAAGCGGTGCAAAGCTACAAGCAAGCCCTGGCGGCCAACGACAAAAGCGGCATAGACGCTGCGCGCGACACCTTTATGTGGATCGCTCAGGGCGGCGGCCCCCATGCCAGCGAGGCGCGTAAATACGTAAGCGAAATCAACGAAAAAAATACAACTGCCCAGCTGGCGCCGCCACCAGCGCCGGTGGTGAAGCAGGAAGCGCCTCCGATTAAACAAGAGATACCCGCAGTGAAAACCGTGGAACGAAACGCTGCGGTGCGGGAAGTGATAAATCGGTACCAGCAGGCCTTCCAGCAGAGGGACGCGGACGCCGTCCGCGCGGATCTGGCAAAACATTGGCAATGCCCGATACCGCAAGCTCAAGGATACGTTCAATCGCCTTGGCGGAGTTTGAATTCGAAGTACAAATCGGGAGCGTTCAGGTGAGCGCCGGCGGCGAGTCTGCGACTGTAACCGGCACCTTGATTCAAGCTTCGACGGTGAAGGGCGGGAAGAGAACCCCACGCCAGGACCCTGTGGCATTTTCGCTGGCCAAATCAGGCGGTAAGTGGTCCATCACCGAGGTTCGATAGGCGTAAAGCAACGTGCGCTCTACATATTGGTCTGTAGCTAGCGTTTTTGTTGACATTACTTGACAATAAATACGAGGCTCAAGTAAGAATTGCAACGCAATTTTCCTGCGCCCTCCCCACCACGCACGGAGTTTGCACGGGCCCAGACTTGCGCCTGATTCTCATTCATCTTGGTAGGAGACTTCGATGTCCAAGCGATCAGCTCTGGTCATATTTGTCGCAGCACTCTTAAGCTCATGCAGTGCCTTTGCTCTAGGTCCTTGTGCGTCGCAAAGCGACAAGCTCGCTTGCGTGATACCGCAGGAATATGGCGATACTGCATTTGCTTTCGGAAAGATACTTCGCCCGGTCGGAACCCATCCCGAGCACTATAACGTCGACTTCGGAAACGACAATTCGGGATCCCTCATTGAGCGACTCCGCCCCTTAACTCGCGCCATAGGACGCCAGGCCAATCTGCTTCCGCTGGCTTCGCCTTCTTCAGGGGTACTGTTAACTTTCGACCCTTCGCTCAAAACGCAGGTGATCTCGGCAGACAGCCTGGGCCCAGTGCTGGGAGAACGAGCCGAGACGGTAGGACGTCACCGGCTGTTTGTCGGTTTCAGTTATCAATTTTTTAACTTTGACAAAATCGATGATGTCAATCTGCGGAACTTTCCGGTTGTTCTTGGACACACGGACGACAATCAGGACAATTCATTTCCCGGTTCCACCGTCAACTGCTCCGCGGGCCTCAGCGCCACCAACAATGTAAACGGCTGCGCGTTTGTTCGCGACGTCATAAAGACCAATAATTCAATCGATCTGAAAGTCAATCAATACACCACCTATGTGACTTTCGGATCTTACTTCCCGCGTCGACGTTTCGCTTGTGATCCCATTCGAAAATGTTCGCATGGGTCTGACTTCGCGGGACACGATATTCTCTGGCACCAACGGGAACTATCCAGTTAGGGCCGGGAACACCCGACCAGCTTGCCAATGTCGCCCCCCGCTTCGATCACTTGTTTCGCGAACTGCCCAAACTATCCCGGTGCCACGACTTCGCCGGCCGCTCTGACCCTCGTGCCTGAACCATGTATTTCCCGACCCGGCCTCACCGGCGGTGGCAGCAGTCCACAACAATTCGGCCACTGGAATTGGTGACCTGGTGGCGCGGGTGAAGTGGAACGTCTGGCATGGCGAAAGAGCCAACGTGGCGGCGGGTTGGATCTTCGTTTTCCCAGTGGAGATGCCTTGAACTTCTTGGTATCAGGGTCGTACGGAGTCAAGCCGTTCGCGGTTTTCTCTTATCGCGCCAGGATCTCCCCGCATGTTCTAGTTGGCTACGAATGGAACACGGATTCTGTCACAGCAGGCGATCTGGTACCAAACAGCAAAGGCAACGTATTCCAAACGACTTCGTATATTCAGCTGGAGCGGACGCGTGGATCACCAAATGGCTGACCGGCTCCTTCGATATCATCGGACAACGATTGTTTGACACTAATACTTTGTCGGTCTCGGCTCAGACTTTTCTTGCTCCCTGCGGAAGTTGTGCCTTGCCCCGCCGCGACCAAGTCCCGATACGACGACATACAATAACCTCAACGGCTTTCGAACCAGTCCTACAATATTACTAATGCGTCGATGGGCGTCAAGCTGCGCCCGTTCCCGCAAGTCTCAAAACTGGTGATTACGGCCAATGTTCTGGTCCGCCTGGACAGCAGCGGTTTGCATTCCAAGCCGGCACCTCTCATCGGCGTCGGTTATACGTTCTGAGAGTTTTTCCCAGTTGACGCGCGGCTGTTGCCGGGGTCTGATTGAAGACAACTTCGGACTGCGGGCTTTCATGAAAAAATCGGCACGGCTGGTAGTCGGATTCGCCAGCCGTGTCATCGAACTTAGAGTTCCTCTCCCCGCGCAAAGAAGACTATGATTAGTCCCCTCTGATGCGCATTTCCACTACTTATCGAGGCAAACAAAAGACCTCTGAAATTGCCGAGACGGATTTTGTCTTCGGCCGCGCGGAGGACAAATTTCCTATCGGCCTGGACCTGACGCCGGACGGGAAAGTCTCGCGCATGCACGGAAAGATATGGTTTGAGAACTCCGATTGGTGGATCGAAGACAGCAACAGTTCACGCGGCACCCGGCTCAATGACGTCCAGATCAAGGGACAGGGCAAGCAGCAGCTCAAACTTCACGACATCATCGAAATAGGCGAGACCACGATGGAAATCGAGTCGGTTGATGTCGGCTCAGTCGGAGTCCAGACCAGTTTTCTTGAAGAGGGCACGGCGCTGATCCCGAGCGAAGACAACACCAGTACGGTGGTTGCCATCGCACACGACCTGGACGCGACCGATCTCGAGGTCGCGCCCCTGGTCAACGAGGGTCCAATCGCCCAACGGCTCAAGGTGATTTGCGATCTGCCCATTGAGTTCTGCGGCAAAAGCAAACTGGAGACGCTTTTGCCTGCGATTGTGGACCGGTTGACCGAAATTATTCCGAAAAGCGCGAGTTGGGGGGTGGTGCTGCGCGATCCCGAAACCGACGCTCTTTTACTGAAAGCGCACAACGCCAGCAGCGAGCCCAACTTGAGTGAAACCCTGGCTCGCCGGGCCATGACCGAGCACAAGGCCTTCATATGGAAGAGGACAACCGAAGCCGACATGAGCAAGAGTATTGTGGAAAATCGGATGGACGTCGGCATGTATGCGCCCCTCATATGGCAGGAAAAGGCGCTGGGGGTAATCTGCGGCGGAGCCGCCAGGGCAGATACAACTTTTACCGAACAGGATCTGCACCTGCTGATTGTGGTGGCTCAATATGCCGCAATGGCGGTCGCCAATCATCAGTTGCAAACCATGCTCCGCCTGGAGTCGACGGCAAAAGCGAATCTGCTGCGCCAGTTCTCGCCCAAGGTGGCGGAGCGGCTGCTCACTCACAAGGGACGTCTGCGGCTGGGGGGTGAGCGCAGCGAGGTCACCGTCCTGAACGCGGACATTCGCGGCTTCACCAATTTAGCCCGCGAGATGGATGCGGACGATGTGGTGCGGATGTTGAACGATTACTTCGCGGTGGTGGTTCCGGTGCTGTTCGCACACCGCGGTACCATCGACAAATATATCGGCGACGCGATTCTTGCCGTGTTTGGAAGTCCCGAGAGCGATCCCAACCACCACCAGAATGCCGTGCTGGCTGCCATAGAGATGCAGGCGGCGGTCACCAGACTCAACGAAGTGCGCCGCCAGCAGCACGAACCATGCCGCGAATTTGGTATAGGAATACATTGCGGTGACGTGGTGCATGGTTTTGTGGGAACCATGGATCGAATGGAATTCACCATCATTGGCGATGCGGTAAACCGGACCGCACGCTACGGGGCGGCGGCGGCCGGCGGCGATATTCTGATCAGCGCTGAAGTATACGAGCGCGTATGGAAACTGGCAGACACCGAGCGCATCACCATCAAGACCAAACACGAAGGCGATTTCTTCGCCTATCGAGTCAAGGCGATAAAAGAGAGTGCAGTGGTCAAGAAGTAATTTACAAATTTAAATCCTGTTTCAAACTCCAGAAGCAACTTCCGCGGCAATATCGGCGTCCGACCTGCTGGCGATTCATGGCAAACAAAGAAAAAAAAGACGAGTCAATCAAGGGGTGGGCCGCCATCGCCAAATTTTTGAGCCAGCCGACTTCCACCGTGCAGCGCTGGGCCAATGAAGGAATGCCGGTAACCCGGATTGGACGCTATGTGGCGGCTTCGCCCGAGCAGTTGCAGGAGTGGCTGACAAAAGAAGCCGGCGCCAAGCAGGCGGTCCATATTCCGGCCGACGGCGACGATCTGGTGGCCGATCTGAAACGCGGCTTGTCAGACGTTCGAAAATCTCACCGCAAGAATTCGTAATCTGGCGCTGAAATAATTCCGGAGGATTGCAAAATGCTGAAGAATGCAGCCATCGTTCCCTACATCCCAGTATCGGACATACCTCGAGCCCGAAAGTTTTATGAAGAAAAAGTGGGACTGAAAGCCAAACAGGAATATGCCGGCGGCGTGATCTACGAATGCGGCAAGGGTTCGTGGGTGTTCATGTATCCCTCGCCAGGCGCGGGCACCTCCAAGGCGAGCACCGCCTTCTGGAGCGTGGACGACGTTGCTGCCGAAGTGGCGGAATTAAAGACCAGAGGCGTAGTTTTTGAAGAGTACGACATGCCCGGCCTGAAAACCGTTAACAGCATCGCCACCGGCGGAGGCGCGAAAACCGCCTGGTTCAAGGATACGGAGGGAAACATTCTGGCGATCAGCCAGAAGATTTAGCCAGGTCGGTAGGTGGTCGCCACGCAATTTGGTCCCCAAATTACCCGGATTGGGCGTTGAATCCGTCAGGGCAAACTTCTTCCACTGTGGTAATTCAATTCTCTGGATTGCCATGTAATCTATTGTAAATGAAAGGCTTAGATATGGCATGCCTCTTGCAATTAGCAAGCTACGGAGGCATTACTCATGAAGAACTCGGCTGGGGTCAGCGTGCTTGCTCTGGCCGGTCTGGTGGTGTGCATGGCCTGCGGTGGCGGCAGCATGGCTGCTTCATCGCCACACTCGTCGGCGACCGCATCGACGTCCACTAATCCGTTGACGGCTACTTTCTCTGCGCACGCTGGATACTCCTGCGCGCCGATTACAAACACCGATTACTGTCCCGGTCAGGAGTTTGCCAAACTGGCAACGGTACCTGCCCACGGCCACCTAACTATTACCCGGATTACATTTCAGTACACCGTCGGGCGGCCGATGCTGAATGCGGAAAACCCTCCGCCCGGACCTCCGCACCAGGTGGCTCTGCCCTGCACCACCGCACCGACAATCAATCTCGGGTCACCCGAGAATCCCGTTTACAGCTTGAATTTGAAGTCTGGAGGCGACGCCAATTACCCGGCGAATTCGAACCCGGCGCTGAACGATAGCGGACCCCTGGCCATTCAACTAACGGCTCCTACAGAAGTCTCATACGGATTTGGAAACCCGCTGGACACGATCAACCCGCCTAACTACGGTTGCTGGTACGGCGAGACCGATGGCAGCGTTCAAGGCAAGCTCACGGTTCAGTACACGACACCTTAATCGTTTCATCCGAATCGGGATTGGCCTACTCCCAGTTACGGACAGCTTTGCCTGGCTGATTTCAGAGGTCGATCAGGATTCTGGTCAGTTCAACAGGCTAAGCAGCTGCACATTAAAATGCAGCCATTTGTAAGTCGGCTCTGAAGGTTGCAAGTTTCGGGTTATTAAGGGCACGGGTTGGGTTTAAAGCTGCATTTTCCTACTTTTCCATCGGATTGCGGTGCAATAACCAATCCTTTTTGTGCAACTCTCTTCACACACACCTGCTGACGGGCGGCGAGACCGGGCTCCGGACGGCTTGTCCGGTTTGGAAGGCAGCGTGCACTTTGAGAGGTCTCCAAGGCCTTTCGCCCTTCCCCAGAGGCTGAAATTCACTGATTTCACTCGAGGAGCATTTGAAAGCATTAAGCGAAGGTGTGGGCCGACATCGCCATCACCGGCTGAGTCGAATCAGCGGACGGTCAGTGTTTCTGCTTGCACTGCTGTTCGCCGCGACCGGGGTGGTTACCTGGCAGTTTGCACGGCAGCAACCAGCCGCCAGTTTGTCGTACTCGTCGGCGAAATCGGATGTCATCATCCTGGACCAGCCTTCAGAATTGCCCGAGCCTAAAAGTGCAGTCTACGAGTCGTTTTTCAATCCGGGAGCGGCGCGTCCCGGCTACCCTTACTCAGTGATTCCCGGCGGGATAGCGGATGCCGAAGATTTGCGTACCGCGATGGGACGCGATCCAGTCGTGGCGAGAGAATTTGCGGGCTTCGATTTTCAGCGGGCCCATCTGTTGCGAGTTTCCGAAAACCAATTGATGCACGTCGCTTACCGCATGGGCGACAAGATTTTCTGGACGCGAAAGAAGGTGCCGCTTCATCGGGGAGAGACTCTGATCAGTGACGGAAAAATCGTGGCCCGTACCCGCTGCGGAAATCGGGTGGCGACGGCTCCCCTCGGTCCGCCCGCGCTGGTTGACCCGCTTCTGTCAGACATCGATCAACCGATTTTTTCCAACGATATCGTGACTCCGGAAGTCGAACCGCAGCACGAAACTTATGAGGGAGCTTTTCCCGTAACTCCACCGGCTGACGCGAAGACCTTGCGGCCTGTGAAGCGCAAACGCGCGGTTCCATTTTTCATTCTGCCCTTCTTCGGATTGCCGGGCGGTGGTTCATCCCATACACCGCTGGCGGTTGCTCCTGAACCCGCGGTGACCCTGCTGTTTTCGAGCGGACTGCTGGGAATTTACTGGAAGACCCGCAAGCGGAGGCGTAAGCGTTAAGTGTCAGCACCCGTCTCGATCACGTTCGCCCTCCCCAAACCTTCCAGACTGCGATTTCTGGCTTATGTCCAGACGGCGGTATTGCTGTCGCTGGGCGGGTGGCTGTACTCTCCACTCGCACTTCGCCTGGCCCGGCAGTGGTGGAGCGATCCCAACTACACTCACGGTTTCTTTGTGCCGGTGTTTTCTCTCTTCTTGATTTGGGAGCGGCGCGCAAAGCTCGCATCCCTGCGAATCGATCCCGCCTGGTCGGGACTCGCCATTCTTCTTCTTGCCATGCTGGCGCTGGTGCTCAATTCCATTACCACACAATTTTTTCTTTATCGCATATCGTTCGTGCTGTTTGTCGCTGGAGTTGTGGTTTTTTTAGCCGGATGGAGACACCTGGCGGCGATTTCGTTCCCCCTGGCCTTTCTGGCTTTGATGGTTCCCTCTTCGACACTGGTCGAACACATCACTTTGCCGCTGCAGATTGTGGCTTCGAAAATTGCCAGCCTTCTGCTGATGTTCGCCGGGGTTCCTTCGGTACGGGAAGGCAACATCATTTTTCTGCCCAGCGCCCGCCTGGAGGTAGCCGAGGCGTGCAGCGGAATCCGGTCGCTGTTTTCGCTACTGACCTTGACCATCATTTATGGGTATTTGGCAGAATCCAGAATCGGAATTCGAGTGCTGCTGGCTTCATTAGCGGTTCCGGTCTCGGTTTTGGCAAACGCGCTGAGAGTTGCGCTTACCGGTCTGGTGGTGGAGAGGTGGGGCATCCAGAGCGCGCAGGGAACACTGCACATGTTTTCCGGATGGCTCATCTTCATCGCTTCACTGGGATTTATTTTCCTGCTTCACCGTGGCATCCAGGCCAGACAGAAGTTTTCCGGTTACGGCTCTGATCACAGCGATCCGCCCGGACCCGATAATTCCGTAATCGCGGGCGAACCCGCATGATCTCGTGGAATGCACGTTTTGCCACCGTTGCAATACTTCTGGCGGGAACCGCGTTGCTCCTGCAGGCCCGCGCACGGCACGAATTCGTCTCTCCACGAACCGCGCTGGCTTCGTTTCCTTTAGAGTTAAAGAACTGGACCGGCGCCGACGTCCCCATTCCCAATGAGGTCTTAGTTACTCTGCGTGCCGGAGAATTCCTGCAGCGGACCTACCAGGAACAAAATGGCGGCGGATCGTATGTGGATTTCTATGTTGCCTACCTTCATAACCAGAATGCATTGTTTGGCCACCTGCCAATGGATTGTCTGGAGGCTACAGGATGGTCGCGCCTGGAGTCTGGCACCACCACCCTCGCCTTTCCGGGGGATGTTCCCTTTCCTGCCAATCGCGTGCTAATTGCAAAAGGAGATGAGCGGCAACTGGTTTTGTTCTGGTATACCGCCCGGGGCCGCAGGGTAGCCAGCGAAGACACGATTAATGCTTACCTGACATTCGACTCGCTTTTCCTGAACCGCAGCGACAACGCCCTGATTCGAATGAATACTCCGGTGCATGGCGGAGAAACTGCGCGGGAAGCGGAACGGCGACTGCTCTCTTTTGCCGGCCTGGCCGGCCCCCGGCTTAAAGATTACATTCCGCTTTAGCCTCACTGCTAGCCTCTCAGCCGCGCGCTTCTAATCCTGATCACACAGCGATCTCAAATGCTCAGCCGCACTCTCCGGGGAGATGTCGCGTTGCGGCATGCCCAGCATTTCGAATCCCACCATGAACTTTCGAATCGTGGCCGAGCGCAGGAGCGGCGGATAGAAGTGTGCGTGAAAATGCCATTCAGGATGGCGATCGCCGTCGGTTGGGGATTGATGAAATCCCATGGAATAGGGGAATTTGACGGCGAAAACCTTGTCGTAGGTTGAAGTCAAACGCTGCAACATTTCCGCCAGGTGTAAAACTTCCTGCTGGGTGAATTCGGGAAAAGCTCCCAGATGACGGCGGCTGCAAACCATGACCTCGAAGGGCCAAACTGCCCAGAAGGGAACCATGGCGACGAAGCCGTCGTTCATCCAGACTACTCGAGTTTTCTCCTGGATTTCCAGAGACGTGTAGTCACAGAGCAAGCATTTGTTGTGCTGTTCAAAATAACTAGTCTGGAAGGCCAGCTCTTTTTTTGGAATGTCAGGAATGGAGCTCGTGGCCCAAACCTGGCAATGGGGATGAGGGTTGCTGGCACCCATCATGGCGCCGCGATTTTCGAAGATCTGAACATGGTTGATTTGCGGCATTGCAGCCAGTTCACTGAATTGTGCACTCCACGTCTGAATGACGTTTTCGATATTCTGAGGCGTCATGGTTGCGAGCGTCAGGTCGTGCCGGGGGGAGAAGCAGATGACCCGGCAGACCCCGGACTCGCCCGCGGCTACCAGCAAGCCTCGATTATCGAGGTCCACGCGGTTACCCAACGTTGCTGGTTTCAGGGCGGCGAAATCATTTTCGAAAACAAAAGTCTCGCTATAGCGCGGATTCTTCACCCCGCCCGCCCGTGAATTTCCCGGGCATAGATAGCAGGTTGGGTCATACTCAGGTTCAGCCTGTGCCGCAAGCTTTTCCATCTGCCCTTGCCAGGGACGGCCCGCGCGATGAGGAGATACCAGTATCCATTCGCCGGTTAATGGATTGAGTCTTCGATGAGGATCTTCGCTAAGATTCAAATGCACACCCCTGCGATTATTTGACACGACATAGTTTGGCCGCCTATTGTGGCATGCGCGCCGATGCTTACGTGCCGCATTTTATACGTCCAGGTGCGCATTGAGATTTGTTTCGCCGGGCTACGTTCCTAAATTTCATGAAGTCCACAGAATTAGCGGATCGGTTCGAGCATTTGTTTGGCTCGCGGCCTGAAGTCTTCGCGGCACCGGGCAGAGTCAATTTAATCGGCGAACATACCGACTACAACGACGGCTTTGTCATGCCTTGCGCCATCGGCTTCTCCACCCGGGTGGCTATTTCGCCGCGTTCTGACCGGAAGCTGGTGATTCGATCGGAAGACTTTTCCGACCAATTTGAATTTGATGTGGACAATCTGCCGGCTCACGGCTCGGGCATCTGGGCAGACTATGTTCTGGGCGTTGCCGTGATGCTGCATGGGCTTGGCCAACATCCTCCCGGAGCCAACCTGCTGATCTCAGGTGAAGTGCCAATCGGCGCCGGACTCAGTTCTTCGGCGGCGATTGAAGTTGCGAGTGCGATGGCGCTGATGAGCCTGGGGGGCGCAAACCTTCCGCTGCCCGAAATCGCCAGGCTTTGCCAGAGGGTGGAGAACGTTTTTATCGGCGCCCAGGTCGGCATCATGGACCAGTTCGTTTCCTGCCTGGGCAGAGCCGGACATGCGTTGCTGCTCGACTGCCGGTCGCTGGAGTTCAAGTTAATATCAATTCCAGAAAATATTCGCCTGGTCATCTGCAACACCATGGTGAAGCATGAGCACGCAAGCGGCGCCTACAATCGCAGGCGGGAAGAGTGCAACGAAGGCGTCAAAATCCTTCGCACCTGGTATCCGGAAATCCGTGCGTTGAGAGATGTGTCTCTGGCGCAACTGGAAGAGCACATCGCCGACTTGCCCTCTACCGTCTACCAACGTTGCCGGCACGTCATTTCAGAAAACCAGCGCACGCTGGAAGGGGCTGAATACCTCGCAACGGGCCACGTAGCACGCTTCGGAAGTTTGATGCTGCAGTCGCATGCGAGTCTTCGCGATCTTTATGAAGTCAGCTGCCGCGAATTGGATCTCATGGTCGAGATCGCCCAATCCCTGGAAGGCTTTCGCGGCGGGCGGATGACGGGCGGCGGCTTCGGAGGATGCACGGTAAATCTGGTGCGCGATGCCGATGCCTCCAGCTTCGCCGCGCAGATCGCTGATCGTTACCAGACAGCCACAGGAATTAAACCTGATGTGTACATCTGTTTCGCCGCCAATGGGGCGGGTAATGTGAATGGAAATTAGTCGAAGAAACGGTTCAGGATTTTCCGCGTATTAGATCTTCGACATCCCCAATTTTGTCTCCTAACAAATTCAACTTGCGGGCCAATCCCTGAATTTCCAATTCAGCGCGGCGGTTGACGTCGTAGTCGAGTTCGCCGCGCAAACGATCTTTGGTGTCCTGCCTATTCTGGCTCATCATGATGACCGGCGCCTGGATTGCGGCCAGCATGGAAAGAAACAGATTGAGCAGGATAAACGGGTAGGGGTCCCAGGCTGCGCCTCGAAGAACCACATTGATCGCAGTGTAAATTGTGATTGCCAGAGCAAATGTGATGATGAACGTCCATGATCCTCCGAAGCTGGCCACCCGGTCGGCGATCCGCTCGCCGAAGGTCATGTCTTCCTCGATCACATCGTTGGGATTACGGCTGGCGCGGACTCGCACCAGTTGTTGCGAAGCGTGAAATTGCCGTCCCAGCACGGTCAACATGTCCATGCCCGCGTGCGGCTTCCGCTGCAGCAGGACGGCGATATCATCTCGGTCGACTTCGAGGCATACGCTTTCCTCCACAGCGACGGCGTTAGTTTGATGGGGAGTCGAATCGAGCATCGATGCAAAACCGAAAAACTCTCCTTGCGCCGGCTGGTCGACAATGACTTCCTGTTGATCATCGTCGACAGTGCTGACCCGCACCGAGCCAGAAACCAGCACATACGCTCGTCCGCCGGCATCGCCCATCTTCCAGATACGCTGGCGAGGCACAAATGTTTTGACTTCTACTTGTCCCGCCAAAACCGCTCTCTCGTCATCGTCAAGCAACGCAAATAGAGGAACACCTTGCAAAATTTCAGGGCTGCAGGCCATCAATCACCTCATCGGATGGAAAATAGAACTTTCCGCTCGTTCAAAAGGATGGCACAAAGAGCGAATGGCAACAACTGGATGAGATGAACTACTTTTGTTCCGCAAAAATTCGGGAATGGAATTCCATGACCTCGCCCATGTGGGACAGGAAATAAGGAAGACTGTGGTCGCCGGGGTAGGAATGGTACTCGTGCCTGATCTTCTCCGATTGTAGGAGCTGGTGCAATCTGGCGGCACCGTCCTCGAATCCGAAGTCGTCTTGCTGCCCGCAATTAAAGTAAATTGCGAGATTTTTTAGAGCAGCCGGGTTCTTCCTGGCCAGCGCGAAAACGCTGTTTTGCTGCCAGTGGGAAGGGTTGACCGGGTCGCCGAAGGCCGGACCCAGCAACCGTCCCAGGGATGTACCCGGATGCCCTGCTGACGAAAGCTCCTGCGGGGTTTGAGTGATCAGAGCAGCGCTTTGAGCGCTGACAGCGGAGAACAGTTCGGGATGGGCGAATGCGAAACGCAACGCCCCGTACCCGCCCATCGAAATTCCGGTGATGGCCCGCCCCTTGCGCCCGGGGAGAACGTGATACTTGCTTTCGATGGCGGGAATAAATTCCTGGAGAAAGAAGTCGCTATATCGCACGGCATTATCGGCAGAGTTGATGTAAAAGCTACGCTTGCCTTCCGGAGCGACCACCAGAAAATCCGCGATCTTGTGTTGTTGACGGAGATCTTCGATGACGCTCCAGCCCCCGGTGCTGAACAGAGTCTGTTCGTTCTGGCCGAGTCCATGCAGGAAGTAGAGAACGGGATAGCGTTGGGAACGCGTGGCGTCGTAAGTGGGCGGTAACTGCACACAGTAATGGACCGCCTGCTTGAGAATCTGGCTATTGACTACGTTGCAGTCGGTACGGCTTTGTCCGTTCGCAATCAACGGAGAAAGCAACAGCACCAGCATGAGCCAGCGGAATTGCAGCATGGATTCGAGTTTACTCGTAGCGCAGAGCCTGCACCGGATCAAGGCGCGCCGCCCGCGCGGCTGGATACAAGCCGGAAACCAGGCTCACGATGAATGCGAACACGATGGCGGCACCTACCAGCCACCACGGGACTGCCCAGAAATTCTCCGGCGGGAGCGACTGGCGTTTCAAATAAATGTTTGTTCCCAGATTGATGATGTGTCCGATGGCCCATCCCAGGACAACGCCCACGACTCCACCCAGAAGTCCCATGGCTCCAGCCTCGGCGAAGAATAGTTTTTTTACGTCACCGTCGCTGGCTCCGATAGCTTTCATGATTCCAATCTCACGGCGGCGCTCCAGAATCGCCATGACCAGCGTGTTTACAATACCGATTGAGGCTACCGCCAGCGCCAGGCTGCCGAAAATTCCGAGGAATAGATCGAGCACGGCGAAGAATTGCCGCAGGCTGCGAGTGGCATCCAGAATCGAGAAAGTGTTGAAGCCTAATTTCTTGACGGCTTGTTCTACAGCGTCAACTTGCTTGGGATTCTTTACGCGAACACTGATCGTGGAATAACTTGGCTGCTTGCTGAACCCGCGCATGCTGTCGCGGACGTCTGAAGGCTGCATGACGCGAAGACCCTGAGCAAGTTTTAATGGTAGAAAGACCCGTGCCCGGGCCGCGCCGCGCATGCTGTCTGGGTCCAGATCGGATATGCCGACGATTTTCAGCTTTTGCTCGCGCGATATGACCGAATAAGCCGAGTCCGCCGCAACGTCGGCATCGGCTGCGCCGGATTTCGTGGACGCGTTGCCGCTGGAAACAGGCGTGTTGGCCCGTTGCGCGTAACGCATGATCAGTTCTTTGCCTAAAAGCGGCTTCGCCAAATCGTTTACCGGAATGTCGTCTTCGTGTCCTGGCGGCGGCGTTTTGCCCAGCAATTCCATGGCGAAGGATTTTTGCAGAATAACTTCAGGCGCATTTTCAGAGGAGAAGAAACTGCCAGGAATTCCCGTGAAAGCGTCGTTCGACCGCGCCGAATCCGGAATGCCGGAAACCATGGTCAAATGCGGCTTGCCCTCGTAGCGTAGCTCGGTGATGAAGCGAATGTCCGGGTAAGCTTCGAGCACGTCGGGCAGGCGTTCAATTTCCTGCCGCGCCGATTCATCCAAGGTACGGCTCTCAGCGGCCGAGGCGGTGCTGCGTTCGTCGTCGCGACTGAACCCGCGTAGTTCACGGCGGGAGGTGACGACTACGGTATCGAATAACCCTGACTTCGCCAGATGCCTGGTGGCCAGCTTCTGCAGGCCGATGCCGAGCGAGAGCATGGCCACCAGCGAAGCGACTCCGACCGAAATACCAATCGTAGTCAGGGAATTGCGTAGCGAAGACTCACGAAGGTTACGCAGGGCGAGTTCAGAAAGATCGTAAGTTTTCATTAGTAGACCGGGGTGCTCCGTCCAAGCCCGCCTGGGCGGGGGTTTTAAGATGACGTCGAAATGCGGACGCGGCGCCCCCCGCCCAAGCAGAGCTTGGACGGGCCACCCTCATGAGCATTTTTTGGGGTTCATTCATTTTGGTTTGGGCGATCATCGATCAGCTTTCCGTCGGCCAGAAAGATCATGCGCTTGGCGTAACGTTCAGCAAGCGCCCGCTCATGCGTTACCATCACAATCGTCATTCCCAAAGACTCGTTAAATTCGCGAATAAAATTCATGATCTCGGTGCCGGTACGGCTATCGAGATTGCCAGTGGGTTCGTCGGCCAGCAAGAGCCTGGGCTGATTGATTAGAGCGCGGGCCAGCGCAGCTCGCTGCTGCTCTCCACCCGATAGCTCGCTGGGCCGGTGAGTCATGCGGGTACCGAGGCCCACGCGTTCCAGGGCTTGTCGAGTGAGTGACGGGCGCTGTGCGCGGTCCACTTCTGCGAGACGCAGCGGCAGTTCAACATTTTCCGCGAGGGTCATGCGCGAAACCAGATTGAAGGATTGAAATACCATCCCTACCGTACGCAGGCGGTGTTTTGCCAGTTCCTCTCGAGACAGTTGAGCCAGGTTGCGATCTTCGACGATGACTGATCCTGAGGTCGGATGATCAAGACCAGCAACCAGGTTCAGCATCGATGACTTGCCGGACCCGGAGCTGCCTAACAACGCTACAAATTCTCCGGCGCCGACCTGCAAGGACACGCCGTCTACCGCGCGTATCAACGTTTCACCCATCTGATAGTGGCGGCAGAGGTCGACGATGCGGATTGCCGGGACAGTTCGGCTGTTTGATGGATTGGGAGCGAGGGTCATTTATAAAACTCTGGTGTAGTTCGAACTAATTGCCAGCGAAACACAAGGTCCCTCCACTGCGCTCGCTGCGCTTCGCTCCGGTCGGGATGACAGTGATTTTTTACTTGGGCTGGTAGTTCGGACACGGCGATTATTACGGACACTAGCGGACTTCTCCTCTGACCAGACCCAGGGCGCTGGTGGCGTCGGCATCGCCATCTTCGTTTTTTGAAGTGCGCTCTTCAGCGGGGATTTTTGATGCATCACCCTCGCCGGGCGCGAGGAATAGATTGTTCTGCAAACCCTGTTGCTTGGTGTACAGATCGAAATAGCGGCCTCGCAGTGCATAGAGTTCATCGTGGGTGCCGCGCTCGACGATCTTTCCCTGCTCGACCACCAGAATTTGATCGGCGCGGCGGATGGTGGACAGCCGGTGAGCGATCACAAAAGTGGTGCGTCCCTGCATCAGGTAAGACAGCCCGTGCTGAATCATCTCCTCGGACTCGGAATCGAGGCTGGAAGTGGCTTCGTCGAGGATCAGGATTCGAGGTTCGGCCAGAATCGCGCGGGCGATCGAAATTCTCTGGCGCTGTCCTCCTGACAGTTTCACGCCGCGTTCGCCGACGATAGTGTCGTATTTCTCGGGGAAACTTTCAGCGAACTCATCCACACGCGCGATGTGGCAGGCGCGCATGATTTCTTCTTCGCTGGCCTGTGGGCGGGAAAAAGCGACGTTCTCGCGAATGGTTCCGTCGAATAAAAATGACTCCTGCAGCACCACCCCCAGCCGGGTGCGATAGGAATCGAGGCGCACCGTACTCAAATCCACGCCATCGACCAGTGCGAGTCCCTGGGTGGGAACATAAAAGGCGGAAATCAGCCCGATGATGGTTGACTTGCCGGAACCGGAAGAGCCGACCAGCGCGGTCACGGTTCCCGGTTCCGAACGAAAGCTGATGTCGTGCAAGACAGAGCGGCTGCCGTCATAGCTGAAGCTGACGTCATCGAACTCCACGGTACCGTCAATATCCCGCAGCGTGACTATGCGTTTTGGATCCTGATCTTCGGGGCGCTCGCGGAGGATTTCCTGGGTCCGTTCCAACCCGGCCAGCGCTTCAGTGAGCTGGGTGCCTATGGAAACTATTTGAATGATGGGCGCAACCAGAAAGCCCAGAAAAAGCGTGTAAGTAAAAAAACTGCCTATGGTCAGCGTCCCCGCCATGATCCGGTGCGCGCCCATGTACATGATGATTGCGCCCACCACTCCCATGAGCAAACTTGCGGAAAGGCTCATGACCGACGTGGCGGTGAGGGTGCGCATCACGTTGTCCAGCAAACGCCGCACTCCGCCGGCGAAAACTACTTCTTCTCGCTCTTCAGCGTGATAACCCTTGATTACTCGCACTCCGCCCAGCGATTCCGCCAGCCGGCCTGTTACTTCGGCATTAATTTTTCCGCGCTGCCGGAAGATCGGACGGATGGTGCTGAACGCCCGGTTCAAGGCGATGGCAAAGCAGGACAGAAAACTGAATGCCAGCATGGTCATGACCGGGCTGATGCGGAAAAGCACAACCATGGCAATGCCGGAGGTAAGCAGTCCGCCAACCAGATCGACGAGACCGGTGCCAAGCAAATTTCGGACGCCTTCCACATCGGTCATGATGCGTGAGACCAGGGTGCCGGTCTTGTTGGAGTCGTAAAATGCGACTGGAAGATGCGAGATATGGGCCTGAACCTTCTGGCGCAACTCCGCGATCAGGCGCTGTGCTGCTTTCGACAGCAATTGAGTCAAAGCGAAAGACGTGATTCCCTGAATGATGGTTGCCAGCAGGACGACCGACACCAATCGCCTCAATAATTCGATGTGATGTTTGGCAATCACGCTGTCGATCAGGAATTTGGTGGAGTACGGAAGCACCAACCCCGAGACGCGGTTGATGACCATCAGCACGAAGCCGACAGCCAGAAGAGCCCGCCGGGGACGCAGCAATTCCCAAACCATGGGAAGCACGGCCCGCAACTGCTGCGTCGTCAGCTTGGGTTTTACTGTGGGTGGTGAACTCACTAGGTTGTTTAGACTTTAAAGCGGGCCGGAAGGGTTCATTTTCGACTGGCCGGGGTGATTTCCAAGTTTAAGCTAAAAGTTAAAGCTAAAAGTTAAAACCCAGGGCTTTCGCCCTGGGCTGTATTTTTGCGGCTCAACGTTTCCTAATTCCGCGAGTCTCGCGATTACTCCTCCAAGTGCGAATTCGGGAGTGCCAGTTGTTCGGCCGCCGCTGCGAAATCCTCTTCTGAAAGTTCAAAAGACGATTCCGAGTCGGATTCGGATCCTACCGGTTTTTCCAACTTTCGCTGGACTTTGCGCTCGGCCTTTTCGCGTTGCTTTTCCTGCCGTGAGCGCTCTTTCTGACGCTTGGTGAAGCTGGAACGGCCTCGACCAGACATAGACACCTCCAAGTGACATTTTTTTGGCAAAACGATATTCGTGAAACTTTTGTCTTGCTAACCGGGGTTGCTAGTTACCAGCGGGGCTCGCGAGGCTGACGCGCGTGACCCTGATAATCGTCGCGTCC
Source organism: Terriglobia bacterium (assembly GCA_963733545.1). GTDB lineage: Bacteria > Acidobacteriota > Terriglobia > Terriglobales > Acidobacteriaceae > JAIQFF01. The sequence goes on along the minus strand of CAVTDQ010000001.1, from coordinate 161,179 downwards.
CCCACCACCGCCGCTTGAACGTCCTCCACCACCGCCAGGACGACCGCCACCGCCTCCGGGGCGTCCACCGCCGCGGGGCGGGCCCCCGCGATCGGTCTTAGGGCGGGCTTCGTTAATATTCAGAGCCCGACCGCCTAATTCTTTGCCGTTCAGAGCGGCAATCGCTTTCTCCGCTTCGGCGGAGTCGGTCATTTCGACGAAGGCAAAACCGCGCGAACGGCCAGTGTCGCGATCGGTCACGATGCTCACCTGCTCAATGGCTCCGTGAGGTTCGAACAGCGTTCGCAATTCCGCTTCGGTGGTGCTGTGGGGGATGTTGCCGACGAACAGCTTCTTCATGATGGTTCCTCGTGACGCAGTTAAAGTGTAACTCAAATTTCAGGACGCGGGTTTTTCGCTGGCCTGGCGTGGTTTCTTGGCGGCTTCCGCCTTGGGAACTACCAGTCCAGCCGCCTGCAGCAGTTCTCGGGTACGCAAACGGCGGTGAGCATTCTGTTTCCGTTCACGGTTGTATCGGGCCTTGTCTCCGTTGAATCGCGACATCGCTGACTCTCCTGGGAATTCAGCCGAGGCTTTCCTCAAGGCTGATAAGTAAGTTTTGACTACGAAGCTCTACGCTTACGGCTGAGGGTAGAAGCTTGTTGACGTATGTAAGGGGCCCCTGAAGGAACGACGGCTCCCCAATCCAAAGGCGCAGGGTGGATATCGTTGTGTCTTCGTGGTCAAGTACTGCTAGTGAGCTAATTATACGCGTCAGGCATGGAAGTTAAAGAAAATACTAACCAAACGCGATTTCGGCGGATGAACGGAAACGATCCAACAGTGGAATCGCCAGCGGAACATTGGTTACTGAAGGTTCGGTCGCTTCGGCGTCGGGCAGCATTTTATGCACCTAAATATCTAGTTTTCTGCTAAACTAATGATGCGTTTGATTAGAATCGGTTGTTGAGCAGCTTCTCGCATACCAGCTTGAACCGCCCTTTAGTACTCCCGATCTCACAGCGTAAATCGATTGAAAAGGAAACAGTAACAAAATGGCAGAACAAGGAACAGTAAAGTGGTTTAACGACGCCAAGGGCTACGGCTTCATCAGCCGTCAGAGTGGCGAAGATGTATTTGTGCACTTCTCGGCAATTCAGGCAGGCGGCTTCCGCAGCTTGCAAGAAGGCCAGAGTGTGGAGTTCGATGTGACCAAGGGGCCAAAGGGCTGGCAAGCTGAGAACGTCCGTCCGCTGTAATTAGAGCGGAAACTCTAGTAAAGCGTGCCCGCCACGGCAAACAACCAGCGGGCACGCTCTTCGAACGACCGAAGATTTCCACCAGCCAGTTAGCGGGGTGTGTCTGACACGCGACGAAACTAAAACTTCATATGCCATTATTCGCCACAACATTCGGACTTACGAGTCCGGCGGCGTGGTGCTCGTGGTCAAAGGTAAAGAAAACGCCGAACTCAGAATCAAGCACTTCGAAACCGGGCAGAGTTCGGAAGATCGCCATGCCGGGTGGCGCTATTTTGTCGAGAAATCCGATCTGAAAGCCGGAATGGATCCTGCCGAAGCCACTAACCTCCGGCAGATGAAGCTGGAAATCAGGGAATCCCAGGCGCAACCCGATCCCCTGACTGCTGTAAACCCTCCGCGCCAGAACTGAACTCACGATCTTCTAAGCGTCTTCTGTGGCTCCGGAGTCTGATCCGGACATTAACGACCTCGTTCACTTGTCCGCGGACGGGTGTCAATGCCGCCGCTCAGTCTCTTTCAGAATGACGGCGAAACTTCGCCCGCCAAAACTAAAGCCCTGTGAAATTGTTCCGCGCACGCCTACCCTGGCACCGTTGCTGGGCACGCCGTACCTCTGACTGAAAACCCACATCTCACCGGAGCCGTCTTCAATCTGGTAAACCCCGGAACCCAGCAGGCCGAAGGAATTGGAGACCCGTCCACCGATGGCGACTTCGCGGCCCGCATAGCGACCTGGGTCACGAAGGATTCTTGCGATGCTGGTGCGCGTGGGACAACCCGCCAAAATCAACGTGCCCGTGAGCAGAAGAACGGCTAGCGAAAGACGGTTACGTAATTTGTCCAAGCGAACCTCCGAAACGAGAGTTTAAGCTCCAAATCAAACTTCAAGACTCTACCTATGATGCAGACCTGATTTTTTATGATGCCGCAATGCTGCGGAGTATATTTTTTCTTGCTCAAAGTGCCGTCATGGCAGGAGCGTTCTCTTACGCGCTCTTTTCAGTTCGGCTTAATGTTCGTTTCAGGAGGACGCGTGCAGGAAACCCCACAACAATATACCCAACGCATGCTTAACAACAGCCGCGGTCATGATCCGCTACGCTTGCAGCAGGCGACGCCGCGAAAGCTGTCTTCATTGATCAAGGGACTGAACCAGAAACGGCTGAGCACGCGTCCCGGTCCAGGGCAGTGGTCGATTGCCGAAATACTGGCACACCTAGCCGACGCTGAGTTGGTGATCGGCTATCGCATCCGCCTGATCCTGGCCTCGAATGGCACTGTTATTCAAGCGTTCGATCAGGACGTCTGGGCTGAAACTTTCAACTACAAACAACGCGACTGCAAAATGTCGCTGGCGACGTTCCGCGCTCTGCGCCAGAGCAATCTTCATGTCCTGGGTTCGGTACCCCGCCGCTCCTGGCAGAACTACGGAGAGCATGCGGAAAGAGGCAAGGAGTCGATTGAGCATCTGGTACGAATGATTGCCGGCCACGATCTTAATCATCTGCAGCAAGTGGAAAAGATCGCGAAGAAAAAACGCTCATAGCGCCGGACGTCGCTTTCGCGTTTAGCGGTGCAACCGATGTTCAGTGTCCATTCTTCTGCAACTGCTGCGCTTCAGTTAAACCGCGCTGTGCTTCCGCGCTGTTTGAATCCAGGAGCAGCGCAGCTTCGAATTGGTCCTCGGCATTCTTTGCGTCTTTGAGAGCGAGGTAAACCTGGCCTAAAAGAAGCCTGGCCGGAAACTGTCCGGGAGTAAGTTTCAGACTGGCCTCCAGGGCGTCGCGTGCGCCGGCGAAGTCACCCGTTTTCTGGCGAGCCTGGCCTTCATAAAACGCAGCGGTGGAATCCTCGGGGCGCACTTCCCTTGCCTGCTTGAGGTGATTCGCAGCTTTAGCGTAGTCCGCGGCGTGAAGTTCCAATTCTCCCAATTGCCGTAAAGCAGTAGGTGACTTGGGCTCCAGATGCAACACCTTCTCCAACGCCTGGCGGGCCTCTTCAACTCGATTGTCGTCGGACGCGATCATCGCCTGGTGCAACAGGTTTTGTTGTTCAATTTTGTCCTTGGGATCCGGCAATTGCGAGGCATCTTCCCCGCGCTTTCCAGCTGCCCCCTGGTAGCCGAGTGCTTTCAATGCGTCGGAGTCTTGGGCATCGGCAGGTGTACTCGGCTGCTGAGAAGCTTTGGGCCGAATCTCTGACAGCATTCCGCGAAGCTTCTCCGCCTTGGGATTTGCGGGCTCGTATTGATTTGCCAGCTCCCCGGGATCGGCGTTCAGGTCGTACAACTCCGGACGCGGCGCGGAAATGAGCTTGAATCCTTCAGCGCGCACTGATCGCAGCGGAGCCCAGCCGAAGCGAAGCGGGTAATCGGTCTCACCGAAGGCCATGCGATCTTTTTCTTCTCCATCGAAGTAAGGCTTGAGAGATTCACCATCGAGGCGGGCGGGGGGTGGAATACGCAGCCAGTCCACGACGGTGGGCAAAATATCCATAGTTCGCACTTGTGCCTTTACCACATGGTCCGCATGTTTACCGGCGGGCAACTTGACGATCAAGGGAACGTGGGTGGTCGAGTCGTAGAGAAAAATTCCGTGCGTGTCTTCGTGATGCTCGCCCAGTCCTTCACCATGATCTCCGACTGCAACGATCAGTGAGTTGTCGTATCTGCCGGTTTTTTTCAGATACCCGATCAGGTTAGCCAGGGCCGAATCGGCATATGCAATTTCGCCGTCGTAGAGCCGATCCTTGTAAGTCACGGAGAAAGGCGCAGGCGGTTCATAGGGATCGTGCGGATCGTAAAGATGGATCCAGACGAAGCGCGCTCCCGCAGGATGCGCAGACATCCAGTTCTGCGCACGCTGCACCACATCCAATCCGCGGCGCTCAACTCGTCCCCATCGCGATTTCGTGTTCGATTGAGGGGGAAAGTTGTCGTAGAAGTCGAATCCATGATCCAGCCCAGGCGCCAGAGTTTTGCTGTCGAGAATGACTGCGCCGATAAAAGCAGCAGTGTGGTAACCGCTCTTCTTCAGCAGCTCCGCCAGTGTGGGATGCGCCGGTGACAGCGGCACCGCAAAGTCGGTGACCTCGTGGCTGCTGGGCAACAGGCCAGTCAGGATGCTGGTATGCGATGTATTCGTAACCGGACTGGGGGTGAAGGCCTCTGCAAAGCGGACCCCGTCTTTTGCCAGCCCGTCGAGAGCAGGCGTCTGAATTGCCGCGTCGCCGTAACAGTGAACGTGATCGGCGCGAAGAGTATCGATGGTGATCAGGTAAACGTCAGGCTTCGATGTCTTCAGTGCCGCCGGGGGATGTTGAGCAGACATGGTCAGGCTCAACAGACAAGAAGAAATGAAGATGCTGGCGGGCTTCATGTCGGATTCGATGTGGCAGGTCAGACTAGCATATTCGAACTCGCCAGAAAGCAGCCCGGGCACCGAAAGTAGTCCGTTTCACGGTACAGATCTCAAAACCTTCCACCTCGAAGGACTCGATTGGATTACCTTCGTGGACCGTCCTGCCCTTTGTGGTTCATGATTTTCCGGCTTGACTCCGTGCCTAGGTTCCGCGAGCCAGGACCAGGGTGATGTCGTCGGGCTGTTCGTTGGCGCCGATCCAGTCATCCACCGCGGCGGTCACGATCTCGCTGATGCGAGCCAGTGGCTGATCGCGATTTTCCCAGACCAGGTCAATCAGGCGCTGCTCGCCGAATTCTCCGAAATCGTTCTCCGGTTCGGTCACACCGTCGCTATAGGCCAGGAAAAGCTCTCCTCGCCGTAAAGTGACCGAGGCCTCGTCGTAAGTGCAATTATCGAATAGACCGACGACCGTGCCGCCCTGCTCCAGGCGGCGCACGGATCCATCCTCGCCCAGGATGATCGGCGGCAGGTGTCCGCCATTGCTGTAGGTGAGTTTATTTTCGTGGCCGTCATAGATGCCGAGAAACAGCGTGGCATATTTTTCTATCGGCGTACTTCGAAAAAGCTGATGATTGAGCTGGGCCAGCATTGCGGACGAAGACAATCCGCCGCCGTTAGAGATGGAAATGGACGGGAGCCTGGGACCGTCGCCTCCGGCAGTCACCGGCTCCCGCAGACGAGGTACGTCTTCGAGGCTGTAAGCGCGGACCGCAGAGTGAATGGTGGCCATCAACAGCGCCGCGGAAATGCCTTTGCCGCTGACATCCCCCACCGCCAGGATGAGCTTATGCGGATCCAAAGCGAGGAAGTCGTAATAGTCTCCACTGACGGTGCGGGCGGGACGACAGAAGCCGAAAACTTCGAGTGAAGCCAGTTGGGAAATGTGCTGCGGATAAAGCTGAGCTTGCACTTCCTGGGCAATGGTCAATTCGTTTTGCAGCCTTTGCTTCTCTTTCTGCTCCTCGATCAGGTTCTGGATGGATGAGGTCATCGAGTTGAAGGAGTTCGCCAGAGTAGCCAGCTGGTCATGCGATTGCACCGAAATGCGGTGGCCGAAGTCTCCGCGATTGATGTGCTGGGTAGCGTTGTAGAGTTGAGCCACCGCCCCGGTCACGGTGCGGGTGAGCCGGGTACCGATGAGCAGGGCCAGCACTTCGATGATCGCGAAAACCACAGCGGCAAACAGCAGGAGATATTCGATGCCAGTGGCAAAGTCTCCCAGCGCGGCAAACAGCCGGGCATAAAGAATCGACGGACGGGTCTGGACCCGCAGCACTGCCACGGTTTTTTTCTGCTCACCGCTGGACCAGTCCACCACCGGAAGTGGTGTTCCGAAAGTGATCTCACGATCGAAGAAATTGTTGGCCGGGGGCAAGGTCCCGGCGGTAAAGACCGCGCGAAGGTCTTCCTTCCCGCGATCGACCGTCGCGCCGTTCTTGCCGGGGCTGATGGTGATGGATGCTTCGTCATGATTTTCAGAAACAGCAAGCGGCGTCGAATTGGGGGTTGCGGTTTTTCGGGCGGCGTAGAGGGTAATTTCACCCAGATTATGCGCCAGTTTTTCCAGAAGATTTCGGTCCAGCGCTTCGCTGGAAATGACGGAGAGTTTCTGACTTCCGCCGCGAATCTCGGTTGCCGAACGTAAAAATAAGTCGCCCTGCTCGCGAACCAGCGCGCTGAAAGTGGGAGCAAGAAAAGACGGAAGCGCGAACGGGGTTTGACCGGGAGCTTTGCCACCACACACCGGCAGTGGCGTACCATTTTTCCAGGCACAGAATGTTCGCGATCCCCATTCTGGATCGGAGCGCTTGAGTCCTTCGAGCGATTCCGGAGTGGCGGGCTGCCCCTTTTCGAGCCGCGCCGCCAGCTCGTTGGCGATGGCGGCATTAACCGACTGCAAACTGCGCAATCGCGAATCCAGCTCCGAGGTGACTACGAAATTGGCGAACTGGCCGGCGAACAGATAGATCGTGATAAATGCCATGGCGACCACCAGCCCAACCGGAATTACGCCGATGAACATGTAAGTCACAATCAGGCGGTTGCGCAGGCGCCACAGCATCTTCGCTTTAACCCAGCGGAAAGCCAGTAGCGAAAACAGGATGATGGCGAGAAAGCTTAGAATTCCCACCCATCCGCCAAGTGCCTGACCGAATGAAACTCCAACGATGCTGAACAGCCTTTGCAGTGCGAAAAGGAGGAGATCAAGACCCAACAGATAGCAGGCGGCTCGAGCCAGCCGGGTGCGAGGCAGCAGGCCCGCGGCCAGCAATCGCAATCGCACTGTGCGGAGAGATAGTTCCATGACGAAGAAAGATTATAGAACCGTGCTTCAGGGTTCAGATCCCGATCCCAACCCTATTTGACCAGGACATCCGCGGCCGCGATACCCTACCTAAATCTCCGGGTAAAAATCGAAGAACGCATCCAGGCTGTTTTTTAATTGCTTCTCGATTTCTTCCTTGCTGCCCTCGAGCACATGCATGGTTACGTGGGCGTCGCGCCCATTTTTCAGTTTCAATGTCGCGTCGCCAACTTCCGCGACTTCGTCCGACGGAAGTAGTCGCATTCCATAAACCAAGGTGAGATTTGCCATGGCTTATTCTAAGCGTTAAACGGGATGTTGGAATTTGGGATCACGCAGCAATCCGAACGAGTTTGACCGCTTAAGCCTGAGGTCCGAGGTTCTAAAGTCTTGCCTTCCCCTCTAACTCTTCGCACCGCCTGCTAAAATCCCTGTGTGCTTCGAACTCTTCTGATTGCCGTTACATTTCTTGGCCTGGGCTCGCTGGCGATGGGTCAGCAGCCGGCGCAGCCACAGGTAAAAGTCAATGTTCTGAATGTATGTTCGCCTTCGGCTGGGGAGCAGCAGGAAATCGCCGCCGCGCTGGCGCGCGTGCCAAAACAACCTCTCTTTGGTGTCGATTTTGAGATCGATCGCGGCAGGTCTGGGCTTGAGGTTGGACCGGGATTTCTGCAGCCTGGTTCGGGCGGACAAATGACGTCCGATCCCGGTACCGCCAGCTGGGTACGCATCCGGCGCGAATTTTCGGTGCAGGCACTGTTTTCGACGGTGCAATATTCGTTTAGCCTCGATCCCAAGAATATGGTTGAGACCCTGGTTTTTCGCGTGCGCGATCCCAAGGATCTGATGCAGGTTTCGATCGAGGACAGCGCCTCGGCCGTGACCACACCCTTGACTATGCTCACCAGCAGCACCCCGGCCAGCCGCATCAAGCTCGAGCGCTTCGGAAAATCGTCGGTGGTGCTGGCCCGGTGCTCTGGTTCCGAAGGCGGTCCCCCGCCCGACCAGAGCGCCTATGAACCGCTGTTTCAGGGTGCGTCGTCGATCCTGTCAAACTATCGAGGACTGCTGGGCGCGCGCAGCACGGTGCCGGAAGAGTTGCAACGTATCTCCGGCGCGGAGAAAAAGACGGAAACGTCCGCTCCGAAAAAACCTGCGACCAGGAAAAAGTAGCTTAACGTGCGGCCCGGCGTGGTTTGCATCCAAATCTGAATTCGGCAATCTAAAGCTGCACGTGACGATTGTCTGAAACTCTCACGCAACTATGGAAAACATTCGTAACGTGATGATTATCGGGTCCGGTTGCGCCGGTCATACTGCGGCGCTCTACACTGCTCGCGCCAACCTGAAGCCTCTGGTGATTGAAGGCCATGAGCCCGGTGGACAACTTTCACTCACCACGCTGGTGGAAAATTTTCCCGGCTTCCCCGATGGCATTCAGGGACCTGAACTGATCGAGAACATGCGCAAGCAGGCGGGGCGATTCGGAGCACAGTACCAACTCGGCCATGTGATCAGCGTCGACCTGAGCAAGCGGCCTTTCGCGGTGAACTTTGCCAAGGAGACCATCCACGCACGCACTCTCATCATCGCCAGCGGCGCCTCAGCCCGCTGGTTAGGATTGCCCGGCGAGCGGGCCTTGATCGGGCACGGAGTTTCATCCTGCGCTACCTGCGATGGTTTCTTCTTTTCAGGAAAGGAAATCGCGGTGATCGGCGGCGGCGATTCGGCGATGGAGGAAGCTAATTTTCTCACCCGTTTTGCCAGCAAGGTGACTCTGATTCATCGCCGGAGTCAGTTTCGCGCTTCGAAGATTATGCTCGACCGGGCACAGCAGAACAAGAAAATCGAATTCCTCACCGATACCATCGTCGAGGATGTGCTTGACCCGGCAAAACAGGAAGTCACCGCTCTCAAACTGCGCGACGTGAAAACGGACAAGGTTCGGGAGTTTCCGACCAGCGCCATGTTTCTCGGCATCGGCCACATTCCGAATGCAAGAATGTTCGAAGGCCAGTTGGAGACGGATCAGGACGGATACCTGGTCACGAACAACTACGTATTCACACGGGTGCCCGGAGTCTATGCTTGCGGCGACGTGCAAGACCGGCGCTACCGTCAGGCCATTACCGCAGCTGGTTCGGGCTGTATGGCCGCCCTTGAAGCGGAAAGATTTCTCGAAGCCGAGGGAGAGTAATCCGCGGTAACACGGCGTAAGCGAAATGCCGCGCGGAAAAAACTTTTTGGAGGGTATTGGTATGGCGCATTCAGCTGCATCCTGTTCTCATTTGGGAGAGATACGGCAAGTCAAACCCAGCGGTCAAGGTTGTAAAGAGTGTCTTGAGATGGGTGATACCTGGGTGCATCTACGCGAGTGCTTGATCTGCGGACATGTGGGCTGCTGCGATTCTTCGAAGAACAAACACGCCACCAAGCACTTTCACCAGACCAAACATCCGCTGGTTAAATCGTTCGAACCTGGCGAAAACTGGCGCTGGTGCTATGTTGATGAAGTGTTCATGGAGTGAGTTGGAATATGGAATTTTGAAAGAAGCCAGTTATCTCCGCGCGATAGACTCCTGTTTCCAATCGGCCAAGTCCTTGTAAATGTACGCTGGATGACAAAATCGAGTTACCGAAGTCATCTTTCGTCAAACCTTCAACACGAATAAGCTGCAAATGATTTTGACAGCTTATGAAACGCCTACTCGCTACCATCCTGTTCTCGCTCTTCGTAGTACTGAATCTGGCCGCCGGGTCGTTTGCCCAGCAGGAACAAGCCGAGAGCTCGCGCAAAATCGTAAATCGAGTCTCGCCGCAATATCCTGACATCGCCCGCACCATGAATCTCAGGGGAAGCGTGAAAGCGGAAGCCTTGGTAGAGCCGAATGGGGCGGTCAAGTCGGTCGATGTGAAGGGTGGACATCCGGTGCTGGTCCGCGCCGCTCAGAGCGCAATCTATAAATGGAGATGGGCCCCGGCCACACGCGAGACTCGAGAAGCCATCGAAGTTCGTTTCGAACCGCAGTAGGTCATTCCGAACCGCAGCCGGGATGGGCCTGCCTCAGATTTCTTCAGTTGTGATACAAGATTCTGTGATCCGCATGCGCGACCAAGGCGCCAGTCATCTCGATCTCAATGCGAGAAGAACGCGGTGCTAAGAGCGCTTTTTATTTCCCTCTCAGAAAACCGGCCTCTGCGCCATTGGGCTGAGCGTTCCGCGTTGGGTCAACGCCTGGCCAGCCGTTTTGTCGCCGGCACCGGCGCGGACGACGCGCTACGTGTTGGTCGCGCCAGCAATCAGGCGGGTCTCAGTGTTTCGTTCGATAATCTCGGCGAAAATGTCACCAACGCGGAGGAGGCGCGGGCCAGTGCCCAGCTCTACCATCACGTTCTCGATCAGATTGCCCAGCAGCAGCTTGACGCCAATGTCAGCATGAAGCTGACTCACATGGGTCTCGATGTAGATGAGAATCTGGCGCGGGAACTGGTAACCGGACTGGTGGCGAAGGCGGCCTCGATGACGCCGCGGAATTTCGTGCGCGTCGATATGGAAGGCTCGCCTTACACCCAGCGCACGCTTGACTTCGTGCACGAATTACACCGGATGCCGGGCAACAAAGGCGCGGTGGGCGCGGTGATTCAGTCGTACATGAGGGCCGCGGAAAAAGATATCGCAGGATTGTTGGCCGAAGGGATACGCATCCGGCTATGTAAGGGTGCGTACAAGGAACCGGAAGAGATCGCATTTCAGAAGAAAAGCGAAGTGGACGAAAACTACGTCCACCTGATGAAGGTCCTTCTTAAAAGCGGCGTCTATCATGGCCTGGCGACACACGACGAGAACATCATCAAACAGGCGAAAGCGTTCGTCGTGCGGGAAAATATTTCTCGCGATACCTTCGAATTTCAAATGCTCTACGGCATCCGGCGCGATCTGCAACGGCAGCTGGTCCGCGAAGGCTGGCGCATGCGGGTTTACGTCCCGTTCGGTACGGAGTGGTATCCGTACTTTATGCGCCGATTGGCGGAGCGGCCGGCGAATGCCATTTTCCTTGCGAAGAATCTATTTCGTTCCTAAAGCTTAAGCTCCCAAATCTCCGATACCAGATCATCCCGGCCCCAGCTGCGATGTTTCTTCTGTTGTACCCGCTGAAAACCGGCTTGTTGATAGAGGTGCCTGGCGGCGGGCAGTTCGCTCTGCGTCCAGAGGACTATTTTCCTGTACCCCGCACGGCGGGCGAAGCGCAGACATTCATCCACCAGGCGTTTGCCAATCCCCAGCCCGCGAGCCGCAGGTTCAACCAGCAGCAGCCGAAGCTTGGCTGTGGCGTCGGTCTTCTTGACCAGAAAGACTGAACCGACTATTTCTCCATCTTTTTCCGCAATCCAGCAGCGCTCGCGTTTGGGATCGAAATGCTGAATGAATCTGGCGGCGATCTCCGCCACCAGCGCTTCGAATTGTTCGTCGTAACCATACTCCTGGGCATACAGCACGCCGTGGCGATGAACCACCCAACCCATGTCGCCGGGTTGATGAGAACGCAGAATGTAAGGAGTCGGGGGTGCGGGGAATCCTCGAAGTGTGCTTTCGATGATGCGCATTGCCCGAACTAACTGTTGTTGCTCAGGGTTCGAGAGCGGCTGCAGCATGGAGGCGACTTCGTCATTCTGGCGAGTGTTCAATGTGGCAAATGCGTAGGCACCGCGCCGGGTCAAGGCGAGAAGGCTCTGGCGGCCGTCTGATTGGGAGATTGACTTACGCAGCAGGCTGCGCTTTTCCAGTCCGCGAAGAATGCGGCTGAGGTATCCGGGATCAAGGTCGAGGTCTTTACACAACTCACTGGCGGTGACTTTCGGGCGATGGGCAATTTCGTAAAGAACACGGGCTTGAGCCAGGGAAAACGGGGATTTTAGCAGTCCTTCGCGCAACACTCCGATTCGGCGGGTATAGAAGCGGTTGAAGCCGCGAACAGACTGCACAGTTTGGTCGTGCGCGATCATGGTGGAGAATGATGCCAAGCGATGATAGACAGAGTCAAGTAAATAGTTGACTTAGTCATATAACTCAGCGTTTCTGCTCAAAAACAAGCGCTTACCGCACAGGCCGCCAAGATATTTCGCAAAGGTCGCGAAGAAATCCTTCGGGCTCAACCCAGGTGGGCTAACTGGCGGTTGTGCCCCGATTCTGTCAAGCCCCGACAGTGATGCTATTGTCGCCAGTCTGTTGATACTGTTGCCGATATAAATGTCCGAGGGATGTCCCATTCAGTCTGGTGCAATTGGTATTCTGAATATAGAGGCTAGTTGAGAGCCGGCACCGGGTTCAGGAGCGGCGTGGGCGGCCGACTTGCCGGTAGCGAAAGCATTTGACGCTGTGATCGTTCACCATGCCCACCGCCTGCATGAAGGCATAACAGATCGTGGTTCCGACAAAGTTGAAGCCGCGCGCCTTAAGATCTTTGCTCATGGCGTCAGATTCGGAAGTGTAAGCCGGAATTTTCTGACCCGGGCGCCAGCCATTGGTGCGAGGTTTCCCGTTCACAAATTGCCAGATGTAGCGGTCAAACGATCCAAACTCTTTCTGGATGGCGAGGAACGCCCGGGCATTCTTTATTGCGGAGGCAATCTTGAGGCGGTTGCGAATGATGCCCGAATTACGCAGCAGCGATGATACCTTGCGGCCATCATAGCGCGCGATTTTTTGCGGATCGAAGTTGCTGAACGCGGCGCGATAGTTTTCCCGCTTTTGCAGAACCGTGTCCCAGCTCAATCCCGCTTGCGCTCCCTCCAGCATCAGGAACTCGAAGAGAACGCGATCGTCGTGCTGCGGCAACCCCCATTCTTCATCGTGGTATCGGATGGATAGCGGGTTGCTCGGCCAGGAACATCGAACCGGTTGGGAGGATTCGGCCTTCATGATCGGTGCTTAATGATGGCATAATCCGCGGGAAAGCAAAAAGTGCCCGAAATTTCACCACGCTGCAGGCCGGATTAACAACCGAGCCGTTGAACCTTCAAAAGCTGCGGGCGAGGGCGCCCGCGCCACGCATCACCAATCACGCGCTCCTTTTGTAACTTGGCGAAGCTGCGGTGATCGCCTACAGTCAAGACATTATCAGGACTATCAGCGCCTTCGGCCAAATACGTGCATCTAATTGAAGTGCGAGGCGGTTCGCGGCAATTTAGCGTAGAAAATTTGGGTTAACCGGGAATGAACTACACGAAGTGGCTTCGCTGGGCGATGGTAGCGGCCGTGGCACTGGCTTCGGCCGGTAAGCCGGTTCTAGCGCAATCGTCCTACTTGGCGACCTCCAGCACGGCTCCCGGGGCCTCGACGCCCGCCGGTTCCGATCCTGATTCCATCCTCACCATCAAGACGCGGGTTGATGAAGTCAATGTGCTGTTCATTGCCACCGACCATCATGGCAAATTTGTGCGTAATCTGAACCAAGGCGATTTCTCGATTCTGGACGACCATAAGCCGCCGCAATCGATTCTAAATTTCCGGCGCGAAACCGATCTTCCCCTGGAGCTCGGTCTGCTGGTAGATACCAGCGGTTCGGTGCACAGCCGTTTCGATTTTGAGCAGGAAGCAGCGGTCAGTTTCCTGCAGCACACCTTGCGGGCGAATTTCGACAAAGCATTTGTGATGGGATTCAGCAGTCATAGTCTCATCACCCAGGAGTTTACCGACAACGTGCGCCTGCTGGAAACCGGTGTAAGAAATCTGCGCAACGGCGGAGGCACCGCCATGTATGACGCGATTTACCGGGCATGCCGGGAAAAGCTGAGCAAGGACAAAAGCGACCATCCGGTGCGGCGCGCAATTATTGTGGTCAGCGACGGCGAAGACAATCAGAGTGAAGTCAGCCGGGCGATGGCGATCGAGATGGCGCAGCGCGCTGAAGTCATCGTTTACGCGATTTCGACCGATGACAGCGGGCTCATTCTGCGCGGCGACAAAGCCTTGCAGCAGCTGGCGGATGCGACCGGCGGCCGGGCATTTTTTCCTTTCAAGCTGAAGGACATAAAGAATTCATTCGCCGCGATTGAAGACGAGCTGCGAAGTCAGTACGTAGTGTCCTACAAACCTGCCGACTTCGATGCCGACGGCCGCTACCGCTCTATCGAAATCACCGCGATGAAAAAAGATCTGCAGGTACGTGCCCGCAAAGGCTACTACGCACCCCGGCAGTAAAACAAAAAACTACCCATCATTGTGCACGGTCGTGGGGCGGGCGCCCTCGCCCGCCGTTGAGGTTGATTTCAATTTCAGTTTGTCTTATCAGCAAGAGTCAAAAGCGGGCGAGGGCGCCCGCCCACATGGTTCGTGGTGCCTAGTGGCTGTCCATAGGCGGCGTGGTCAGTGGCGTCTCGTGGTCGCAAATGAAAAATGCGATCAGCTTTGCCGGCTCTTTGTCGCTGGCGTTGGCCGAGACCTGGTGAACGCCGTTCGGCGCCTCGTAGAAACTTTCTCCGGCTTTGTAGACGACAGGCTCGGGCCCGCCTTTCACCTGGAAGCGAATCGCACCCTGCGCCACGTATCCGATCACGGCGCAGGGATGGCTGTGCGGTTTGTCCGCCTCACCCGGAGCATAATTCACTTCGACCACAATGGCTCGCATGTGATTGGCGTCCATGGCAGGGAGAGAGTGAGAGAAGTGAGCGGCAGGCTTTGATCCTGCTGCCGGTTGCGCAGAATTCGACTGCGCAGAGTAAAGACGGGTGCCAAGACCCAGCAGTGAAACCACAGTCAACAAAAGCGATAGTGACAAAATAAGTGGAACTGGAAAACGTCTTTTTTCACGAGTTAATTTCAACATTAGTGCCTCCGGAGTGTCGCGGAAATTTCGGATCACGATATCACCTTTGTTTGCGAATAACAGTTTCCCAAACAGCTAAGCCCTGACCGATTTATAAGTAAGGCGAGCCGCGAAACTGCGCCCTTAATGAAGAATTGATGGTGTTTGCGATGCTACAATTTCCTCTGGGCATGGTTCGGCATCTAACCTCGCATAAGGCCTTAAAGCAGGTATTGTGGCTTCCTTCAGAGCAGACCCGAAAACGAGATTCCAGCGCGCGATGCTGTTTTCACATTCGCGTGTTTTCGTATCGTTCGTGCTGCTCGCATTTTTGACGCTGCATGCAATGTCGAGTGCGCAGCAACAAACCCCTGCCCCGGTTCATAAACGCCAAGCCAAGAAGCCTAAGAAGGCTGCTCCCGATCCTCCGCCGGTTCCAGATGTTCCGCCGCCACCTCCGACTTTGGAACAGATGCCAGCGCTTCCTCCGCAGGTTCACTACAGCCTTGGTCAACTCACAATTGCGGCGGATAACTCCACCCTGTCCGACATTTTGCGCGCGGTGCGGGCACAGACCGGCGCGGTGGTAGAAATTCCGCCGAATGCCAACGAGCGGGTTGTGACCCACCTGGGACCGGGGCCAGCCCGCGAAGTGCTGGCGACCCTGTTGAATGGATCGCATTTCAATTACGTGATGATGGGCTCAGCAGACCATCCCGATAGTGTGGAGAGAGTCATCCTGACTTCAAAGGCTGGAGCAGCACCTCCTGCGGGCGCGGTGCCGACCCCACAGCAGGGCAACAACGACGCGCAGATGGACGACAATCCGGCCATCCCGCAGACCGACATTTCAGAACAGCCGGTGGAAGATCCGCCCGAGGGAGCGCCTGACGAGGTCCCGCCGGCTCCCAACGGACAGCAGCAGGCCAAGACGCCGGAGCAATTATTGCGCGAATTGCAGCAACAGCAGATATTGCAACAGCAGCAGCAACAACAGGAACCGCCACCCTCGCCCGGTCCGCAACCGGGTCCGCCGCCTCAATAGTTCCCAATCCCCTGGTCTGGCGTGAAGATGCGCGGGTTGGCGCGAGCGCTTCGCGCAAGATCCTTTTACTTTACGGTAGTGTTTGCTTAAGACGGGCGGGAGCGCCCGTCCTCCATCGGATATGAATTTAGAGACTGGTTTTAGTCGCCGCTGGCCTGGCTTTGGCTGGGGACTAACACCGGAGTGCCGGCGCTGAAGCGCTGGCGTGAACGATAAGCGAAGGCGTACAGAATTGCGGTTACGCTGGCATAGGCCGCGAAAATTCCGAACAGGACAACGGTGACCGCCGTGAACGACATCACGAAAGCAACGAGTAACGCACCCAAGATCTGCCTACTTTCACGTTAAGTACCGGAGAATCAATCCGGCCCCGTTTGGCGCAATCCATGACTTTACCCGCGTTGACGCTGCCTGCTGTTAGCAACTAAGATACGTGAGTAGAGTCGCGCAAACCCACTTTCGTTCATTTCTGGGGGGCCGTCCATATTACGGAAGGCCAGTCGTTACTTTCGCTAATTCATGCCTATTACCAAGATTTCGGTGCGTGGGGCGCGTCAGCATAACCTCAAGAATATAAACGTCGAAATCCCCCGCAATACGCTAACCGTGATTACCGGACTGAGCGGTTCTGGCAAGTCTTCGCTGGCCTTCGACACCATCTATGCCGAGGGTCAGAGGCGTTATGTCGAGACCCTTTCGGCGTACGCGCGGCAGTTTCTGGATCAGATGGAGCGTCCGGACGTTGATGCCATCGACGGATTAAGCCCATCGATTTCGATTGAACAGAAGACCACCAGCCGGAGCCCGCGATCGACGGTCGGGACGATCACCGAAATATACGATTATCTTCGCCTCTTGTTCGCTTCCATCGGAGTTCCGCACTGTCCCAGTTGCGGGAGAGCGATCGCCCGCCAGTCTGCCGAGCAGATTGTGCAGCGAGTTATGGGTCTGACTCCGGAAGACCGGGTGATGGTGCTGGCGCCGATCGTCCGCGGGCGCAAAGGCGAGTTCAAGAAAGAAATTGAAAAGCTGGTCCAGCACGGTTTCACCCGCGCCCGGATCGATGGCGAACTGGTAAGCCTCGAAGACGATATCCCGTTGGACAAGCGGCGCAACCACACTATTGAAGTTGTGATCGACCGCCTGTTGGTCAAGCCCGGCATTGAGCACCGTCTGGAACTATCGGTAGCGCTGGCCATGAAACTGGCGGGCGGCCTGGTACTGGTGGCGGTGGTGGGCGGCGACGAACAACTTTATTCGGCGACGCTGGCCTGTCCTGATTGCGGCATCAGCGTGCCGCAACTGGAGCCGCGGTCGTTTTCATTCAACAGCACATACGGGGCTTGTCCGGAGTGTCACGGCCTGGGCAGCCGTTACGAGTTCGATCCCAACCGGGTGATCAACGATTGGTCGAAGCCTTTACTTGATGGCGGATTAGGACCGGGCTCGGCGTCGCAAAATCTCATTCACCAGCTGCAGATCACCGCGGCGGCTCACAAATTCGACCTGGCCACGCCGTTTGAGAATTTTCCCGAGAAAATTCAAACCTTGCTGCTCTATGGTGAGGGCGGAAAAAATGGCAGCGAAACGGGCAAGAACAAGAAGACCGGATTTCGCGGAATTCTTGGTTACCTGAAACAGATGGTCGACGACTCCACGTCCGATACCTACCGCGAATTTCTGCTGGACTACATGTCGGCGACCAAGTGTCCGGGATGCCAGGGCAGGCGGTTGCGTGCCGAGAGTCTGGCAGTGAAGGTGAATGGAATGTCGATTGCCGAGTTCACCGCGTTGCCGGTTTCGCGAGCGCTGGAAACGGCGCGCAAGATCAAACTGAATGGCCGTGAAGCAATTATCGCCGGACGCATCGTTCACGAGATCGTGGAGCGCTTGCAATTTCTGGATTCAGTCGGCCTGGGCTATATTTCGCTGGAGCGTTCGGCGGCTACGCTTTCGGGTGGTGAAGGACAGAGAATTCGGCTGGCCACCCAGATCGGATCAAAATTGCGGGGCGTGCTCTACGTACTGGACGAGCCTTCGATCGGATTGCATCATCGCGACAACGGCCGGCTGCTTAAAGCGCTTGAGGAATTGCGCGATTTGGGGAACACGGTTCTGGTGGTTGAGCATGATGAAGAAACCATCCGGCGAGCGGATTACGTGATCGATCTCGGACCAGGAGCAGGGCGCCACGGCGGCGGGCTGGTAGCCCATGGAACGCCGCAGGAAATTGAGCAAGCGCAGGGTTCACTGACTGGCGCTTACATCTCCGGCCGCCTCCAGATCGATATGCGTGCGGAGCGGCGAGTGCCAAACCGCGCGGCAATCACGTTGCTGGGAGCGCGAGAGAATAATCTTAAGAATCTGGACGTTGTGTTTCCGCTGGGCGTTATGACAGTCGTCACCGGAGTTTCGGGATCGGGCAAGTCAACGCTGGTCAATGACATTCTCTACCGCGCGCTGGCCCAGAAGCTTTACCGGTCGCGGGAAGAGCCGGGCGCGCACAAAACCATCTCCGGCACCGAGAACATCGACAAAGTGATTCGCATTGATCAGTCGCCGATTGGGCGCACGCCCCGTTCGAATCCCGCCACCTATACCGGTGTGTTTGCGCAGATTCGCGACCTGTACGCCATGCTGCCGGAGTCGCGCGAACGCGGATACAAGCCGGGACGTTTTTCCTTTAACGTTTCCGGTGGACGTTGCGAGGCTTGCCAGGGAGAAGGACAGCGGCGAATTGAAATGAATTTTCTGCCCGACGTCTATGTGCTGTGTGAAGTATGCGGCGGCAAACGCTATAACCAGGAAACCATGGCGGTGAAATACAAAGGACAGTCAATCGCCGATCTGCTGGAGATGCCGGTTTCAGATGCTTTGCCGATTCTGGAGAATATTCCCCAGGTGCGGCAGAAACTGCAAACGCTCGTGGATGTGGGCCTGGGATACATTCATCTGGGGCAATCGGCGGTGACGCTGTCCGGTGGCGAGGCGCAGCGCATCAAGCTGGCACGCGAGTTGAGCAAGCGGCAAACCGGCAAGACCATGTACCTGTTGGACGAGCCCACGACTGGATTGCATTTTGACGACGTAAAAAAACTACTGGAAGTCCTGCATCGCCTGGCCGACCTGGGAAATACAGTTATGATCATCGAACATAATCTTGACGTGATTCGCAATGCGGACTGGATCATCGATCTCGGTCCGGAAGGTGGAGAGGAAGGCGGGCGTATCGTTGCCCAGGGCACGCCGGAGCAGGTAGCGCGAAATAAAAAGTCGTACACCGGGCAAGCGCTGGCCGGATACTTTTCCAACGGGCAAGGTATTGCTGTCAAAGAAAAGCTCTCGATTGCTTAGTCCGGAGTCGTCGATGTAGCCGCGAGTCTTCGACTGCGTTCAGGGCAGGCTCGCTTGTGCGACGGGTCAGGAGCACTGCGGCACGAGCGAGGCGCTCGCGCCTACATTGACCAGAGATAAAATAATTGTCTTCTTCAGATCATGTTCTTCCCGGGATGCAGATCGAGCCGCCGCCTGAACCGGCGGCGGCCCCCGTGGTTGCTGCCACGCTTAATCCGGGAAGCGAAAATCCTCCCTGGAGCGGGCTGGATCTTCTAGTCATCGGCCTGGTTCTGGTGGCAGCCCTTTTTTTATTCAGCTCAATATTTTTTGTTCTGGTGCTGCATAGCTCATTGTCCATGGGAATGACCGCGGCCGAACTGGGGAAAAATCCCGGGCCCATCGTGATTGTTCCAAGCATGACTCTGGCCTATGTGACCATGCTGATCGCCATGTACGTGCTGGTGACCCGTCATCGCCAGAAACCCTTCTGGCAGAGTGTCGGCTGGCGCTGGCCCCGGAACCTGGGCTGGCTGGGTTACATGACGGCGGGGGCGTTTCTGGCGGTGGCGCTGGGTGAACTATCGCGGCTGTTGCCGATCCCGAAGTCGTTGCCCATGGACCAGTTTTTTCAAAACCGGCAGGGCGCCTACCTCATGATGATTTTCGGCGTGGCCATTGCTCCCCTGGCGGAGGAGATGCTGTTTCGCGGATTCCTGTATCCGGTTCTGGATCGCTGGCTGCAAAGCCTGTTCGCCGCGCCCCGCCGGGTAAGGCGCGCATGCGTCCTGGTGCTGATTATGGCGGCATGGGGATATGTGGAACACCACTTGCCATTGGCCTGGTCGATTTTCGTGGCGGTTGTCGCTTTCCTGAGTCTGGGAATCGCGGTGATAACCCAAACCCTGAGATCGCAAGAGAGACCGACGGGAGCGTTTTTGTTGCCGGGCGCGCTGATCGTGGCCTGGGGAGCGGCCTCACGAGCGATCTCCGATCGATTATTCGGAAGCGCGACGATTGCGCTCGTAATCCTGGCGTGTTTGTTGGCTGCGGTCAGCATGACACCGACGATAAAATCCGCCGTGGCCGGAAGCTGGGGAAGGTTTTTTGCGATTCTGGTTACGAGCCTGGCCTTTGCCATGGTGCACAGCGAACAACTGGCTCAAGCCTGGGGACCGTTGCTGGTGCTTTTTGTGGTGGGTCTGGTCCTGACGATTGCGCGGGTGGTGACGCGTTCGATCACTCCCGGACTTCTTATTCATGTGGGCTACAACCTAATGTTGTTCACCGTGCTGTACTTAGGAACCGATCATTTCCGCCATCTTGAGCGCATGACCCAGCAGTAGGGAAAGGTGCGTGATATCGTAGTTTTTTATGGCTTCCGCACGTCAGGATTTGCTGCGTTTGCTGGCCTCCAAGTCGTTCCGGCTGGGAGAATTCAAACTCTCGTCGGGTGGGACGAGCGACTATTACATCGATTGCCGCACCACCACTTTAGCGGCCAAAGGTGCTCGACTGACCGGACAAGTGGTTCTCGACGAAATTCGGTCACGAAACTGGAAGCCCAGAGCGATTGGCGGTCTGACCATGGGCGCCGATCCGATTGTGGTGGCGGTTTCCCTGGCCAGCGGTGAGATAGACGGGTTTCTCGTGCGAAAAGCCGAGAAGCAGCATGGCACCGGCCGGCGGATTGAAGGCTTTCACGAAAAGGGCGCGCGGGTTGTAATCGTCGACGATGTCTGCACCACCGGGACCTCGACCATCCAGGCGATCGAAGCAGCGAGAGAATTCGGCTTTCAGGTGGTGGGCGCCATCTGCTTAGTGGAGCGCGAGGAGGCTGGAGGACGTCCGAATGTAGAGAAGGCAGCCGCGCCAGCTCCGTTCGTTTCAATTTTCAGCTGCCCGTGACATTCGCCAGGAGCATGTGCTGCAAAACGACGAAACCTCTCCGGGGATGCCGGCGGTGGGTGCCGCCTGCGAGATCTGTGGCAAACCGGCAACGGTAGCGAGCCCGCGCATCCGCTGCGAAGTACATAAGAATTAAAATCGTCGTTGGTCGTTGGTCCTTGGTCGTTGGTCCTTCACTGAAGGCAAATTCTTAGAACCCGAATTGCGCCGGCGCTTAAAGCCAACGACCAATAACCAAGGACCAATGACCAACGGCCAATGACCAACGACGGACTTTATGATTCAAACCCTCGAATGGACTGATTCCGGCGTTCGCTTCATCGATCAGACGAAGCTGCCGACCGAAGAAACCTACGTCACCTGCAAGACCTATGCCCAGGTTGCCGATGTGATTCGCACCATGGTGGTGCGTGGCGCTCCGGCGATCGGCGTAGCTGCGGCCATGGGCATCGCGCTGGGTGTGCAGAATTCCAAAGCTGAAAATGGCGGAGATCTTAAACACGAGTTTGACCAGATTTGCGACGTCATCGGAAAGACCCGACCGACTGCGGTGAATCTATTTTGGGCGATCAAACGCATGCGCGACAAGTTTGAAATGTTGCGGGTGCGCCCGCTGCCGCAAATCAAGCAGGCCATGGTGGAAGAAGCCAAGCGCATGCACGCCGAAGACATCGCCGCCAACCAGGCGATGGGCAAGCATGGCGCCACCCTGATGCCTGCGAGCGGAGGGGTACTTACCCACTGCAATGCCGGCGCTCTGGCCACCTGCGGATACGGTACCGCGTTGGGAGTGATTCGCGCCGCGGTCGAGCAGGGGAAGAAAATACACGTGTTCGCCGACGAGACTCGTCCATTTTTGCAGGGATCCCGGCTTACCGCCTGGGAGCTGATGAAGGATTCGATTCCGACCACGGTGATTTCGGACAACATGGCCGGAGCCATGATGAAGCAGGGGAAGATCAACGCAATCGTGGTCGGCGCCGACCGCATTGCCGCGAACGGCGATGTTGCCAACAAGATTGGTACCTATTCTGTCGCAGTGCTGGCGAAGGAACATGAAATTCCGTTTTATGTTGCTGCACCCTTGTCGACCGTGGATTTCGAGACCGCGGACGGCAGCGGAATTCCGATTGAGCAACGAGATGGCAAAGAAGTGACCCACATCGCGGGCCGGCAGATGGTGCCGGACGGTGTTGAGGTGGAAAACCCGGCGTTTGATGTCACGCCCGCAAAATACGTGACCGCAATCGTGACCGAAAAAGGCATTGCCCGCGCGCCTTACCAGGAGTCGCTGCAGCGGCTGGCTTCACGGTCGGCCTAGCGTCCGTGAGCGCTGTCTTCAATTTCACCTTGCGAGCGGAACTTTTCTCCTGACGGTTTCGTAAATCAACTTGTAGCGCCGGCGTCCCGCCGGCTGTCTGGTGGGCGTCCCGCCCACCCATGGGCCCGGCCGGAGGCCGGCGCTACAAACATCGGCGGTTGGGAGGTACGGCCCATGTTCTCTTTCCTGCTGTGGTGCATTCTGTTTGTGGCGTGCTGGCCCCTGGCATTACTGGCTTTAGTTCTCTATCCATTTGTCTGGATATTGCTCTTGCCGTTTCGACTGGTCGGAATCGCGGTCCATGGCGCACTGGCTTTGGTCTGGGCGGTAGTGATGCTGCCGGCGCGGTTGTTGAGCGTACCTTTTCGAGCCTGAGTGTTTTTAGCGAAAAGAATTTCTGGCGGGATCAGATGAGCCCGTCTTTTACGCGTCGAAGAAAGTCCTCGGCATCCGCCTGCGCCCGCTTGGCCGCCTCGGGATCACTGCGGTTCTCAAAGGTGATTTCCTGCAGGGTAATTTGCGCCGCATCTTTTGGTTTGAAACCGCGCGTAACCAGCTTCCGGGCACGAGCGCCGAAACTCTCCGAGTCGGCAAAAGCCGCAGGTTCGCCATGCAACGCGCATTCATGCTCCTGAAATTTGACGGATGCCAGCCGGTCGTAGGCGCTCTTGGCTTCCTTGTCCGTCAGCATCGATGGAACCGGAAAGGTCCAGCCACACTGCGAACACGCCCAGCCGGTCAAGCGTTGATGCGATACCCAAGTCAGCCACCTGCCCATGGTTGTCCCTCGTTGCCGCAGGGGGTAAAGAATACCTGGGCCCAAAATACGTTCTTTACTTTCCGTCAGGAAGGCGGCGAATGTAGTGATCGATTTCCTAACCTGACGTCCCCCCCGGAACGCCAGGTTTGATGTCCGCAATTTTACAAGAACCTGTCTGGTTACAGTAGTAACGGCTTAGAGCCCGAAGCGGCGTGGCATTTTAGAATCCTCACCGCAGGATTTGCCGGGCCGTGGTCCAGCGCTGAATCTCTATTTTCCGCGGCTATTCGCATGATTCGGCGGCTCCGTACGCTTTGAAAAATTTCTCCGATCTTCAGTTTGCCCGGAGGGTTCCGCACGTAACTCGGTCGTACACTCCCTTTCGGTAACCCTTAGTAACCATACGATTTTCGGTAACCCGTCTTACAATGACCCTTGTCCGAAAGACCATCCCTCGTATGATCGGCAGACATGGCCGGTCGGATGGCCAACCCGTCGGTGAACCTTCTCACGGAGATGTTTTCTGGCGGGAAATAAACCGGGAGCTGGAGTCAGCAATCTTATGGCGTTCGGTTTTGGTTTCAACAAACAAAAAGCTCTCAGCGCTGCGGAGAAGTTCGTCCAGCAGGGTAAGTTGCAAAATGCCATTGCTGAGTACGAAAAAGTTCTCAAAGCTGACCCCAAGGAACTCACTGTCTCTAACACCATTGGGGACCTCTACGCCCGCCTCGGGCAGAGCGACAAGGCAGTTGAATCCTTCAAGAGCGTAGGCGACGCCTATGCTGCCCAGGGCTTCACCGTCAAAGCCATCGCCATGTACAAAAAGCTCACCAAGCTGAAACCTACCTTGGAGAGCGTGCTTCGACTGGCCGAGCTCTACACCCAGCAGGGACTTTTTAACGACGCCCGCGCGCAATACCTGCAGGTGGCGGAAGAATTTCTGCGCTCCGGCGAACTGGAACAGGCAGTGCGGATTTTCCAGAAGACGCTGGAAATGGATCCGGAAAACGTCGCCATGCGCACCCGCCTGGCAGAGGTTTATATCCGGCTGAACAAGAAGACGGAAGCCTGGCAGTTGTTCGCTGCCGCTGCCGACAGCCTGCGTTCACGCGGGCAACTGGGACCGGCCGAAGAAATCCTGAACCGCATGCTCACGCTCGATCCCAGCAACGCCAGTGCGCTGTTGCTGCGTGGCCGCAATGCTTTCGATTCCGGCGATATGGCCGGAACCATCAAGAATCTGGAAAAAGTAGCGGACCTGGACAGCCATCCCGAAGGACTGCGCGCGCTCATGCAGGCCTACCTGCAAACCGGACGATTGCCCGAAGCTGGAACTCTGGCGGCGAAGCTGTGCACCGTCCATAGTGACACTGAGGCCATCACCGTCTATGCCGACGCGCTGATGGCGGCGGGACAATTCAACGAAGTACTGAACGTTTACCAGCAGTACTGCGATCGCCTGGTAGCCACGGATTCCGGCAAAGTTCTCGACAGCCTGCATTCCCTGATCGGCCACATGCGGGAGAATGTTCCCGCACTGGAAGTTTTGCTCGATCTGTCGCAGAAGGCCGGCGACACCACCCACGTTACCGAGCTGTACGAACTGCTGGCGCATGCGTCGGTGCAGTCCGGAAATCTTGAGAAGGCGCGCGATTATTACCTGCGGCTTACCCAACTTGAACCCCAGAACCAGCTGCACACCCGCAACTACGAGCAAGTGTTGGCCCGGCAGGGCGGCAGCGGCTCTGGAGCGCGCCCGATTACTCCAGAAGAAGGTGCGGTGCTGGTGGAAGAGCTGGAAGCGACGGCGCCATTCATCGATCAGCGCTACGCCGACGACATCGCCCTGGCAGTGCGAGCCGCGTTAACCGATGCGGAACTGTTCGTGTCTTACAACATGCCGGCCAAAGCGCTAGGGCCATTGATGTCCGCTTTGCCCAAGGCGCCGAGTGACTTGCGGCTTAACCAGCGACTGGCGGCCCTGCACACGCGAGCCGGCCGTTTCGCTGAAGCCGCAGTTTGCTGCCGCAACCTGGAACAGCTCTATCACGATGCCGGACATCCGGATGAAGCCAGCCGTTATGCTGACCTGTCCAGCAAGTATGAAGAGCGTACGTCGCTGAAACCTGCGGCAGAGATTGCGTCCGTTGCATCGGCATCGCCGTTCAAGCCGGCTGCGATTGATTCGTTCGGATCCGATCGTTTTGCAGGCGAAGAAGTGCCGGAAGCGCCGGTTCCCGCTGTATCCGAGCCATCCACTTCCGGACTTTTCTTCCACAATGCGGCCAGTCCGAGCGCGCCCGCTTTTGGCGAATTCGAAGTCCAGGCCCTTCCGCCGGTTGCGGAAAGTGAAATCGACATTTCCGCGGAGTGGGAAGGCGAAGTTTCGGATGAACCTAAATTTGCAACTTCGGTAAAAAAGACCGAAGTCCCCGAAGCTGCCGCCGATCCGAGTCGCGCCGAGAGCATCACCGAAACCGTCGAAGAACTTCGCTTCTATCTCGCTCACGCCATGGTTGAACAGGCGCGGGCGGTCTTCAGCAAACTGGAAAAGCTGAAGCCTGGCGCGGCGCTTCTGGCCATAATCTGGCAGGAGATCGAATCCTCCGATGCACCCTCCGCGAAGAACGCAGAAGTAGTCGAAGAAATCGCGGTGGACGAGGCAGATGAAATCCCGGCCGCACAAGAGCTGGAGAGTGCGTATCCGGTGGCAACCCCTGCCGTGGGTCTGGAACAATTCAAGATGCCGGTGCGCCCGATGGCGCCTCCATCTGCGGCACCGACCGCGGAATACGCAAAGGCCACTCCGGAAGCTGCTCCTGCTGGAGGATTGAACGAGTTTGTTTCCGATCTGGAAGCGTCTTTGGGCGATTCTTTCTTACCGCCTGCGTCCGTGCCTGCGCCCGCCGCTCCGGGGCCTCGAGCCGGCCGCGAAACGATCGCAGCCAGTTCTGGATTTGCCGCCGCTGCGGCAGCGCCAGCTCAAACTCCCGCACCACCCGTCGCTCCGGCTCCTGCGGCGGAAGGTCCGGCCCCGACTTTCACCTATCAGCCGACCAAGAAGCGGACACTCGCTCCGGAAACTCCTCCCGTCGTTCCGTCAACTCCGCAAGCTGCCGCTGCCAGCGTCGATTTGGCTGACATGTTCGGCGAACTGAAACACGAGCTTGAAGAAGATTCCGCCAACACCCAGGAAGATCCCGAAACCCATTACAACCTGGGCGTGGCTTTCCGCGAAATGGGATTGCTCGATGAGGCCATCGGCGAATTACAGAAAGTTTGCCAGGCAGTGGATCGCGGCCATGACTTCCCGCAGCTTATGCAGACTTATACCTGGCTGGCCCAGTGCTTTCTTGACAAGGGAGTGGCTGAAGCCGCCATCCGCTGGTACGACCGGGCACTCAAGCTGCCGAAAATTGATGAAGAAACCCGTACCGCTCTGAACTACGAGCTGGCGTCCTCTTATGAGGTGGCGGGCAATAAGACCGCGGCCATGAATTACTTCATGGAAGTGTATGGCAGCAATATCGATTATCGCGATGTGGCCGAGCGCATTAAAGCCCTAAAGTCGTAGAATGAGCCCATGGGTTTCTTTCTATGCTTGGGAGCTGGCGCAGGCCAGCATCAGCCCGTCGCGCGCGCATGTCGTGGGAGCGTGACGTGACAGCAAGCCCGGATTCCTCCGTCGACAAACTTTCTGCGCCGTCCGAGCCCCAGACAGCATTTCAGCTTTGGCTGCACCGGGTGCTGATGTTGCTGTTCGTTTTCTTCTGCGCCACCCTGGGAGTTCTGCTGGTCATTCTTCCCTGGAGGCCGGAATGGACCGATAACCACTTCCTGCTCACCTCTCCCGGGCTCCGCGCGTTCGTATCGAATGGCTTTGTTCGTGGTCTGTGCAGCGGCCTGGGACTGCTCGATATCTGGATCGGATTCTGGGAGGCAGTTCACTTCCACGACGAAAAGCTCCACTAACGGAAAGACACCTTCACCATGAGTGACGACGGCAAGCTAAAATCTGCGCCCCTGGCGTACGAAAATCCAGCCTTCCTTAATAGTCCGGACGGACGTGTGTTTCGCATTCTCGCCGAGTACACGGAACCGCTGGCACGCTTCCGGCGCGAGCAGATACAGGATACGGTCGTGTTCTTCGGCTCAGCCCGTTTTCACGGCCGGACGGAGGCAAACCGGAATCTGGCTGAAATAGAAACGATGGCGGAAGTACCGGCCCTGCGGAAAAAGGCACTGGCACTGGTGGACTCGGCACGCTACTACGAAGATGCACGACGGCTGGCCTTTCTGCTTACCGAGTGGTCAGTCCAAATTCCGGCACGGCGACGGCGTTTTGTCGTGACCACCGGCGGCGGTCCGGGCATCATGGAAGCCGCAAACCTAGGGGCCCAGGAAGCCGGCGGAAAAACCATCGGACTCAACATCCATCTGCCTTTCGAACAAAACCCGAACCCTTACATCACTCCGGCGCTGAATTTCGAATTTCATTACTTCTTCATGCGGAAGTTCTGGTTTGCGTATCTGGCAAAAGCCCTGGTGATTTTTCCCGGGGGCTTTGGCACCCTGGATGAGCTGTTCGAAATCCTGACTCTGGCACAAACCCAAAAGCTGGCGAAGAAAATCCTGGTAGTTATCTATGGCAGCGACTACTGGAAGCGCCTGATCAACTTTGAGGCCATGATCGATGCCGGCACAATCTCCGCCGACGATCTGGATTTATTCCGCATGGTCGATTCCCCGGAGGAAGGCTTCGAGTTTCTACGCGACGGGTTGATGAAGTATCACCTTGGACATCCACAACAAAAGGCACCGGCTGAGGCCACGCCTGAAATTGCCAAAACTAATCCGTAACCATCTGCCAGTAATTTGCTTCTCTATTACATCACCGACCGGTTGCAGTTTCCCGGAGACGAACACGCTCGCCGCTTGCGCGTAATTGAAACCATCCAGTCGGCTGTTCGCTGCGGCGTGGATTACGTCCAGCTCCGCGAGAAAGACCTGAGCGCTCGCGAACTTGAAATCCTGGGCCGCACTGCATTTCCGAAAAGCGGCAACCAGAAATTGAAAACGGTTCTGCTCATGAACTCTCGGACCGACATTGCCATGGCCATCTGCGCCCAGGGCGTCCATTTGCGGTCGAATGACGTCTCCGCGATCGAAGTAAGAAAAATTTGGAGTGAAGGGGCTGCCATTTCTGCCCAGATGACTGTCGGAAGATCATGCCATTCGCGGAGCGAAGTCGCGCGCGCCGCACAAGAGGGCGCGGACTTCGTCGTCTTTGGGCCGGTGTTTGAAAAGCAAGGCACCGAAGCCAGAGGATTGGAGGCCTTGCACCAGGTTTGTAAGGAAAAGATTCCAGTAATCGCGCTGGGTGGAGTCACCGTGAAAAACGCCAGGGCCTGCATCGAGGCCGGTGCTGCCGGAATCGCGGGGATCAGGTTATTTCAGGACGGCGAGATGAGCAGCACGGTGGCTGCGCTGCGCGGCCTGGAAGGCTAAATCGAAACCAGGGCGCCGGACGTCAGTACACCGCGCGACTGACATCCGGTTCCGGCTGGCTCATTTAACTCTTGATGGTCTTCGAGGCCTCATCCCAGGTGACCGCAGTTTTGCGGAAGTAGGATTGGTTCGCCATGTGGCAAGCCAGCGCCGCATGATGGCCAAAGACAACGTCCTCAACCACCGGTTTGCGGCTGCGTACCGCCTGAAAGTAATTCCACAAATGCGGCTTCAGTTCGTCCCACGAAATGCTCTGGTAGTTCACGCCTTCTGGTGCCGGCTCTTTCCCCGGGACAGCATCATGCTCCTGATGCCATTTTTTGAAGTACTCTTCCTTCATTGCGTGGGGATAGCCGGATGCATAGTAGCTGGGGCCGGTGTCCTCTCCTGTCTGCGGAGTAAACGTAAGGCTATGTTCGGCCATTTCGAGAACCCCTTTTGACCCCTGAAAGCGATACGTTTCAGGAGTATCGGTTCCCAGGTTCAGGCGCATGTAAACCGGAAGCTCTCCGTACTTGAACAGAGTGCAGTGGACATCCGGCATGTTGCGGCCGTCTTTCCAGCGCAGAATTCCCCCCATCGCCATCGCCTGGGATGGGGCTTGGTTAATCCCCAGGACGTAGAGCGCTCCGCTGATAAGGTGCACCAGCAGATCGCCGGCCACGCCGGTGCCGTATTCTTTCCAGCATCGCCAGCGCGCGAAGATCAAGGGATCAAAAGCCCGCTTGGGCACGGTGCCCTGCCATGTGTCCCAATCAAGAGTTGTCGTCGAAACATCGGGGGGCGGTGGATACTCCCAGGCTCCGGTGGGACTATTTCGCCCAAGCGTGCCTTCGACCAGCGTAAGATCGCCGAGAACGCCCTGCGCCACCAATTCTTTCGCTTTGGCAAAGATCACCGAACTTACCCGCTGCGAACCGACCTGAAGAATGCGATTGTTCTTTTTTGTGGCCGCTACCATTTCCACGCCTTCTTCGGGGGTGTGCGACATCGGCTTTTCAATGTAGATATCCTTGCCCGCGCTGACCGCATCCACAACAATCTGTTTATGCCAATGGTCGGGGACGGCAGCAATGATGCAGTCGATCTCCTTGTTGTTTAGAAGCTCGTGATAGCGGCGGGTGGTGGGCAGATTGGCACCGACAATTTCCTTGGCCAGAGTATGCCGGCCGTCGTAAAGATCGCAGGCGGCCACGCATTCCACTCCCGGCAAAGTAATCGCATCGGTCAGCAGCCCCGAACCCTGCATGCCGATCCCAATGATGCCGAAGCGCACGCGATCACTGGGCGCGACAGTTTGCGGCAATGCCCAGAGAGGATCCGGATCCAGCAGAATGCTTTTCAATCCCAGCGACGCTCCAGCCGCCACTGCGCTCATTCCCATGAACTCACGTCGCGAGAAACGGTTCCTGTTCATCGAGTCTCCACCTTGAAATAAAAGATTTGATATGAATCGCGATAATTACTTCTTAAGCATCCTGAGTGCGACTTCCTTGAAGAACACTACATCATTGTCGCTATGATTCTGCAGGCCAATGTAACCTTGTTGCGGCCGAGGGCCGCGTTCCGGCTCGAATTCAAATTTTTTAGCTGGAACCGGATCGCCTTCGGTGAACTCCGTCACTTTCACACCGTTCAGGACAACAGTTGTATGCGGTCCGTCCAGTGTGATCTCCATGGTGTTCCACTCCGGCCCCGGTTTTCCGGCGTGGGCCATGGGCTTGGTCAGCGAGTAGAGAGTCCCGGTTATGTGGTAATCGTCTTCTTTGGACTTTTCCGGCTCGTTATCGATCTGCACTTCGTATCCGTAATGCACCGGCATCCAGGCTTCGCGGGGCTCGATGGGTATGCGGATGTAAACGCCGGAATTATCGTTGTGATCGCGCATCTTAAAAACGACCCGGATAACGCAATCGCCCAGAGTGCCACCGGTCCAGTAAAGCAGGCCCATGCCGCCGTGAGTCTGGATCAGCCCATCTTCGACGGTCATTTCACCACGGCCTACGTGCTTCCATCCCACCAGGTCTTTGCCGTCGAATAGTTGTTTCCAGTCGCCCGACTGCTCCTGCGCCGAGCTTGTAGCTCCCGCCAGGAGTAGGCCCACAACCAGAATGAACAATGCCGGATAACATCGCATGGTCACTACCTTTCGAAGCGGGGAGAAATATACACCAAACAGCTGTGCTAAAGATAAGCCTAAGTCCTTCTGTGTTAATGCGGCCGCAAAATAACAGGGAGGAACGCAGAGGCTGCTACCGGGTTACCGAAGGTCTTTCGTTCCTGAAGCAAAGAACGAAAAATCTGCATCAAAGCAGATATAATATTGCTGCGACCGCTCGCGGAATAATCTCTCTCCAAAGAAGAATAATCTGATGTCAATGAAGACCAAGGCTGCAATCGTAGTTTCCTCCGCCGCTGTTTTGCTGTTCATATACGTGGGTGGTCTGGACGGGGTTCGCGCCTCAAACAATGACGGCTCGTATCGCCAGTTGCAGGTTTACAGCGAAGTCCTCTCGCGGGTACGCAGCGAGTATGTGGAAGAACCCAATATTCCGCTGGTGACCGACGGCGCGCTGCACGGCCTGCTGGAGTCGCTGGACTCAAATTCCAGCTACCTCACGGCGGCGGAATTCAAGGAATATAAGGCCAATCAGACCGAGGCTAAAGGTGAAATTGGCGCGGCCGTATCCAAGCGTTTTGGCTATGCTGCTGTCATCGCCGTTATCCCTGGTGGTCCTGCTGACAAAGCCGGCATACAGGCCAGCGATATTTTCGAGGCGATTGAAGGCAAGAGCACCCGTGAGATGTCCCTGGCTGAAATTCATAACCTGCTTATGGGACAGCCGGGTTCAAATCTGAACGTCTCGGTGGTTCGCGCCCGTAAAGCCGAACCGACGAAAATGGTGATCACCCGCGATATCGTCACCATGCCGCCGGTGAACGACAAAATGGTCGAAGATGGAATCGGCTACATTCATGTCGACGCTTTCAACAAAGGCAAGTCTCAGGAAGTCGCCGCCAAAGTTAAAGCACTGCAGAAATCGGGCGCCAAGAAATTGATACTCGATCTACGAAATGCCGCTGAGGGCGAGGAATCGGAAGGCATCGCCGTAGCCAACTTATTCCTTAATCACGGAACTATCACCTACTTGCAAGGTCAGAAATATCCGCGCGAGGCCTTCAACGCCGACGCCACCAAGGCGATTACCAGCCTGCCTGTGGTTGTGCTGGTGAATAAGGGCACTGCCGGACCTGCCGAAGTTGTGGCTGCGGCAATTCTTGAAAACGCCCGCGGCGATGTGATCGGCGACAAGACCTTCGGGGATGGCTCGGTGCAGAAAACTATTCCGTTGCCCGATGGCTCGGCACTGATCCTGTCGGTGGCCAAGTACTATTCGCCCAGCGGTAAAGCCATACAGGACAGTGCAGTCACGCCCAACATCGTAATCGCGGACAGCGATGATGACGCCGCGCTTCCCGATGACGACGAAAGCGCCACGCCCGCTGACGAAGAAAAGAAACAGCCTCCGCAGCAGGACGAGCAACTGCATAAGGCGATACAGGTGTTGAAGAGCAAGACTAGCTAGGATTAGCTTTTCGGAATTGGTTTGAAATGATCGCGCGCCTTTCGAGGCGCGCGATTTTATTTGTGGGGCTGAAAAGTAGTCCTTTATTTCGGATACCAGTCGAGCAATCGCACTTCAATACCCGTGCCCTCCAGCGCTTTTTGAAACACGGTGAGATCGGAGCCGCGATAGTGATAAGGAATGACTACCTTCGGGTGGAAGGCCTTGACGGCGTCCGCTGCTTCATCAGGCGGCATCGTATAAGGCAGATTCATGCAGACAAAGGCCACGTCGATATTTTTCAGGGCCCGCATCTCGGGAACGCCCTCGGTATCGCCTGAGAAGTAAAAACGTTTGCCGC
Source organism: Terriglobia bacterium (assembly GCA_963733545.1). Lineage (GTDB taxonomy): Bacteria > Acidobacteriota > Terriglobia > Terriglobales > Acidobacteriaceae > JAIQFF01. The sequence continues at coordinate 128,604 of CAVTDQ010000001.1, read as the reverse complement.
CATAAGTGAGCACGTAACCGTTGCCGCGACCCTTGTCATGAAAGAGTTTGCCGGGAGAAGGCCCGCGTTTGAGGTTGTACGCGGGGACGGCTTCGATGGTCCATCCCTGCCAGGTTTTGGTTTCGCCGTTAGCGATGGGCTTGGCACTGGTCACCGTTTGCACCACGGCGGGTGGCGCCATAATTTCGGTTTGCGGTGTGCTTACATCCTTGATCGAATCCGGATCCATGTGGTCGCCGTGGATATCGGTAATGAGAATAAGGTCGGCTTTTTGCAGGTCTGAGAATTTCGCCGGCTTGGCCGGATCCAGGTAAATGGTCTTGCCGCCGCCTTCGATGCGCGTGCTGGCATGATTGATGGGCGTGATTTTGACCGGACCCGCCGAGGTTGAAAATACCTGCTCCTGCGATGCGCCTTGGGCAAACAGAGACAAAGTGAAAAGTAAAGAAAACAAAATCAAGATCGATTTCATGATTGACCGTCCTTGTTCAATAATCCGCCACTGCAACAACCGTACATCATTCTAAAGCGACAGAGGCAAAACAAAAACGCGAGCTTCTGCGACTGCGCAAAACTTTTTTAGCGAACGTTGGGGAATCCCATTGCGTCAAAGCGCTCGATTGAAACCGAAACACAAATCCACTATGCCATCGAGCCCCTGATATGCTGATTCATCCACGTGAAATATACGGTAAAAGATCCTGCGGAGATCACCGATCACAAGATGGTGGGGCGATTAGTGATCGGCCTGCTTGTACTATTCTCGGCGTTGATCGGAGCCACCGTGGGCCTTCTGCTGGTGTACTCGACCGACCTTCCCCAGGTCGGGCAGCTCGAACATTACCGTCCCAGTTCGATCACGGAATTGTACGACGACCAGGGACGGACGATCGGCTCATTTGCCTTGCAGCGTCGAGTGGTCGCGAGCTATGAAGATTACCCAGAGGTTCTGCGCCAGGCACTTATTTCGATCGAAGACAAAGATTTTTACCGGCACTGGGGCGTTAACGTCTGGCGAATCGCGGGCGCCGCGTATCGTGACATTCGATCCGGCGGACGGGTTCAGGGCGCATCCACGCTGACCATGCAGCTGGCGCGAAATCTTTTTCTTTCACCAGACCGTTCGTTTCGCCGCAAAATTCAAGAGGTCTTGCTGGCGGTCCAGATCGAACGCCGCTTCACCAAGCCGCAGATTTTTACCCTCTATGCCAACCAGATTTACCTGGGCCACGGCGTCTACGGATTCGAAGCAGCATCGCAGTTTTACTTCAGCAAGCCGGCAAAACGGCTGACCCTCGATGAGGCAGCGCTGCTCGCCGGTTTGCCCAAGTCACCATCTTTCTACTCGCCCATCGTTCATCCGGACCACGCCCTGAAGCGCCGCAATCTGGTGATCAACTCACTGCTTGAAGACGGCGACATCACGGCGCAGCAAGCTGCCGCGGCCCGAGATCAACCCATACATCTCGAAATTGCTCATGATCCTGGTTCGCTGGCCCCGTATTTTGTAGAGGAGATTCGCCGTTACCTTGAAGGCAAATACGGCAGCGATCAGGTACATGAAGGAGGTTTGAAGGTTTACACGTCGCTCAACATGGACCTGCAACGCACCGCCAACCGTGCCGTATACGATGGGCTTGCCGCCTACGAACGCCGCCATGGATGGCGAGGGCATCTGCAAAATGTTTTAGCCGGCGACGTGAGCCTTGCCACCTATCAGCATCCTGATTGGGACAACGACCCTGAGGTCAATAGTTACATTCACGGCCTGGTCACTACCGTGAGCGGGGGCGGGGCAACGATTAAGCTGGGCCGATACTCGGCGCTTCTGCCGCCGGCAGATGCCGCATGGACGCGCCGCAAGCTTTCGGACATGCTGAGAACCGGTGACATTGTTTATGTGAAAGTCCTGGCCTTGAATCCCGATGGCAAAGCGCGAGTTGGGCTGGAAGAAGATTCAGGAGCCCAAGGCGCGCTGGTCGCAATCGATAACGTGACTGGCGAGATCAAAGCCATGGTCGGAGGACGTGATTTCAACCTTTCGAAATTCAATCGCTCCACTCAAGCGTTACGCCAGGTAGGCTCGTCTTTCAAACCATACGTTTATACGGCTGCCATCGATCGCGGAGCGTCGCCCGACGATACCATCGTCGATGCGCCGGTCATTTTTCCCACGCCGTCGGGCCCATACGAGCCCCACAACTATGACGAAAAGTTCGAAGGCACCATCACGCTGCGTCGTGCGCTGGCGCAATCACGAAATATTCCCGCGTTGAAGTTGGCGGACAGCATCGGGATTAAAACGGTTATCGAATATGCCCGCCGCTTTGGGATCACTTCGAATATTCCCGCTTACTTGCCGGTGGCGCTGGGTGCAGTGGAAGTCACGCCTATTGAGCAAACCTCTGCTTACAGCGTATTCCCGAGTGACGGAGTTCACGTCACCCCGCGCTACATCGTCAAGGTGACCGATTACGAAGGCCGCACTCTGGAAGAAAACTTTCCTGACGTCAAAGATGTCATCAGCGCGCGCACCGCGAGGACTATGACGTCCATGCTCAGGGAGGTCGTGTTGCATGGAACGGCGATTGCGGCCTCCGCATTGAAATATCCACTGGCCGGAAAGACCGGAACCACCAACAACTTTACCGACGCATGGTTTGTGGGCTTTTCACCCGCGATCACCTGTGGAGTCTGGATTGGCTACGACGAAAAGAAATTTCTGGGTGCAAAAGAAACCGGCGCACGAGCCGCGCTGCCCATCTGGATCGAATTCATGAAGGCTGCACTGGCGGGAAAAGATCCCGTGGACTTTCAACCGCCGCCGGAGCTGACGCCCTCGGTGCACATGGTAGATACGCCAGACGCGGCACCTGCAGCAGACGAAACCCACTAGTCTCGACTCGCTTATTTCAGCGCTGCAAAACTCTCATCCAGAATCCGCGCCGCCTCATCGACATCCGCTTTCGAGATATTTAATGGCGGTGACATGCGAACTACATTACCGTAAAATCCGCCCTTCCCTACCAACAATCCACGCTTGCGGGCTTCTTCCATCAAGGCGTTGGTGGCGGCAGACGCGGGCTTTTTGGTTTCCCGGTCTTCGACGAGTTCGAGAGCCTGCATCAGGCCCATGCCACGAACGTCGCCGATGATCGCGTATTTAGCCTGCAACTCTTCCAGCCTGGCGCGAAAATATTCGCCCACTACCGCGGCATTCGTGCGCAGATCGTCTTCTTCAATGATGTCGATGACCGCCCGCGCGGTCACGCTGGTCACCGGATTGCCGCCGAAAGTCGAAATCGTCAATCCCTGGAAGGAATCGGCGATTTCGGGCTTGGCCACTGTCAGTCCGATCGGCACTCCATTGCCCATGCCTTTGGCCGCGGTAATCATGTCGGGCTCCACTTCCCAGTGCTCGATACCAAACCATTTTCGCCCGGTGCGTCCCCAGGCGGTTTGCACTTCGTCCGCAATGAAATCGCCGCCGTATTGTTTGACGATATTAAAAGCCAGCTTGAAATATTCCTTGGGCGGCGTGATGAAACCGCCTACGCCCTGAATGGGCTCTGCCAGGAATGCCGCGATTCGCCCGGAGGTGGAAAACTGAATCACACTCTCGATATCCTTCGCGCATGCAACTTCGCACGACGGGTATTTCAGTCCCAACGGGCAGCGATAGCAGTACGGATTCACGGCATGCACAATTCCAACTTCAATCGTCCCTTTGCGCCAGGTATTCATGCCGGTAAGTCCCCGGGTCAGCGAGGAGCGCCCACTGTAGCCGTGCCGCAGCGCCACCACTTCAAAGTTTCCGGTGTGCATGCGGGCCACCTGTATAGCGGTCTCATTGGCCTCGGTGCCGCTGTTGGTGAAGTATGATTTCTTCAACGCTCCCGGAGTGATTTGCGCCAGCTTCTCTGCGAGCTCGACCATCGGCACATTGGGAAAGCAAGTCGACACATGTTGCATGCGATCGATCTGTTCCTTGGTGCGCGAAGTCACCCGTGGATTGCAGTGGCCGACGCTGATGGTCACAATACCGCCGAAAAAGTCGAGATACTTTTTCCCTTCTACATCCCACACATGCTGCATGGACGCATGATCCATGGGCACTGGCTCGGAGAAGTAGGTCGAGACCGATGGAAAAATGTATTCCTTTTGTTTGCGGTTAATCTCTTCGCGTGTCATTTGCGCCTTGGCGGGCGGAACAATTGTAGTGCTCATGGATTACCTCTCGCGGAACGTCCACCTCGAGATTGGTGATCGATCTCGATCGAGACCCATCATCATAAACCAACCCCTCAACCGGTCGGGTGGACCTTCGCCGTTGACGGCGGCACCAGGGAAGGACGCGCTCCGCCAACAAAGGCTTTTAAAGCTGCGAAAATTCCCGGCCCGTAGAGTGCGGCTTTGTATTCGCCGAACCCAGGGATATTCAGCAATTCCGGAATTGAACCCGGCCGCTTCCTGCACACTTCATCGAGAGCGGTATCGTGCATTACCACGAACGCCGGCACTCCCTGCTCTTTGGCAACGGAGCGACGCCATTCTCGCAAGTATTCCCGCAGCGCTGGATCGATGTTCACACCCGCCCTTACCTCCGCGGTCGACCGCTTGGTTGCCGTCATCGCCGCCGGCGGGCTCTGCCTCGACGGGTCCGCTTTGGTCGATTTCACCAGCCAGTCCGATTCGCAACCGCACGCGTCGCAGGCGTCGCACCTCGTCCATTTCGGGCTCTCCCCGAAATGCACACAAATTTCCCGATGCCTGCAGGCCTTCGATTCCGCGAAGCCGCGAATGGAGTGGTAGCGCTGCCAGGCTCTCTCTTTTTCGGCCGGATCGATGATCTGATCGGCAAAATATGCCAGCAACGCCGCATCCCGTTTCTGCCATAACAAAATGCAGTCCGCCGGATCGCCATCGCGGCCGGCGCGGCCGGCCTCCTGGTAATACTGTTCGATCGATTTGGGCAGAGCCAGGTGCACAACCGCGCGGACCGAAGCCTTGTTAATTCCCAGTCCAAATGCGATCGTGCCCACCAGCACGTGGACCTCGTCCGACATCCAGCGTTCCTGGTTTGTTCTTCTCTCCGCCGCTTCCATTTTCCCGTGATATCCGATCGCCGAAATCTGTTGCCGCTCGAGGAATTGCACCGTTTCCTCGACCTTGCTGATGGTGGGTGCATAAACGATGATGCTTTTGTCCTGATAATTACGCAATGCTCGCAACAAAAGGCTGGGCTGCTCGCCGTTCTCGCATTGCTTTACCAGATAACGCAAATTCGAACGATGAAAACTGGCTATGTATTTGTGCGGATCGCGCAGTTGCAGCTGATGCAGAATATCGTGACGTACTCTTCGGGTTGCGCTGGCGGTAAAAGCCGCGATCGGGCGGTCAGGGAAATGCGTACGCAAACGGCTCAGCTGCCGGTAATCGGGACGAAATTCATGTCCCCATTCGGAAATGCAGTGCGCTTCATCGATCGCAAAGAATGCGATCGCCACCTTCTGCAGCCACGCAATCGTGTCGGGCCGAGCCAAACGCTCGGGAGAAAGATACAACAACCGGTATTCTCCCTCCGACGCTTTTCGAATCACCTGAGCTTGTTTTTCGTTGGGCAAGGAACTGTTGAGCACCGCAGCGGGAATTCCCATCTGCGCCAGTTGTGCCGCCTGGTCCTGCATGAGGGCGATCAATGGCGAAACAACGATCGCAGTTCGTCCTAACATGACCGCCGGCAACTGGTAGCACAGCGACTTTCCTCCGCCGGTGGGCATGACCACGCAACTGTCCCGCCCTTCAATGAGACTGCGCACAATGCGCTCTTGTAGAGGACGAAAGGAATCGTATCCCCAGTGACGCCGCAACGTTCCCATCAGTTCGTTATCAGGCGTCAGGCTTACGGCGGACATGGCAACAGTATAGCGGTTTGACTTTGCCAAACCACTCTCGCGCAAAATGTGCAGTCGTTGCTCCAGCTATAATCCGGTTCGATGAAGTCTTTTTTTCGCGTGGTGCTGCTGGCGCTGCTGCTGCTGATTGTGGCGCTGGTGTCGGCACTTACCGCCATGCGTCTCGCCATTCACGGCCACGAAGTGCTTGTTCCCGATCTGGTGGGAAAAAGTCCAGCGGCAGCTCGCATGATCGCCGATCAAAGCGGACTTGATCTGAACGTGGAACGCCAGTACTACAGTTCAACGGTTCCTGAGGGAAAGATTCTGTCTCAGTTGCCGCCCGCCGGGAGCCGGGTGCGTCGAGGCTGGCAGGTGCGGGTCGCCGAGAGTCTTGGACCGCAACGTGTCGCCATCCCCAACGTGATTGGACAGAGTGAGCGTGCCGCCAACATCAACATTCGCCGTCGTGGGTGGGATGTCGGCGCAATCGCACAAATGCAGTTGTTCGATTCTGCAGATGGGCAGGTGTTGGCCCAATCCCCTTCTCCGAACGCCAGCGGAATTTCGGCGCCCAAAATCAGCCTTCTGATTGCCGCGCCTCCATTGGCTCAAACTCTGGTCATGCCGAACTTCGTCGACAAACCTCTGGGCAGCGTGACCCAGATTCTTCAGGACTCGGGGCTGCATGTTGGAAATGTGACGATTGCACCATCAGCGGAGGGGGTGCCAGCTGTATCCGGACAGCTTCCATCCCTTGCCAGTATGATCGTTTCCCAGAATCCTGCCGCAGGAGAGAAAGTGCTCGCCGGCTCCGCGGTCAACTTTGAAGTGCGGTAATGAGGGTGCCAACCGGCGTCGTCCCCGTCATCAGGTTGGAGAAAATGCGTGGCGTCGAACGATCAATGTCTCTGCATAGCCGCCACAAAAAATCCATCGCAAGGATGTACTCCGGGAATAGTTCTCACGAATTTCCCATTGATCAGCGAGTTCAAATCGCTCCACACCACTTCGCCCTCGTCCCGCAGACGTTCAAGTTCCACGCGACAATCCAGAATAGAAAAGTCGGGACGACCGGAAAGCGCCTGATCCACCACGTCCTCGTTTTCTTCACGCTCTAAGGAGCAAGTGGAATATACCAACCTGCCTCCCGGCGAAACCTGCTTCATTGCTGCCTGGAGAATCGCCAGTTGACGTCCCTGCAAATCGCTCAGATCTTCGGGCTTCAGTCTCCACTTGATTTCGGGATTGTGCGCCAGCGTGCCGGTGCCTGAGCAGGGCACATCCGCCAGTACGCGATCAAAGCCTGTGCTCGCTGTGAAAGCGAGCACGTCCGCATTGATCACTTCAACAGCCGAAGCTGGAACCAGAGTTTTGAGCAAGCGCGCCCGGTGAGCATGCAATTCCAAAGCGACAATGCTTCCGTTTGGATTTTTCTCCGCCAACAATCGGGTCTTGCCGCCAGGCGCGGCACAACAATCCAGAATTCTCGCTCCCTTTCCCACCAGCAAAGCCACTAACTGAGAGGCCTCATCCTGAATTGCGGCGCGCCCTTCGAGGAAGGCTCGGGTTCTGGAAACATTTCCGGCGCGCACTCGCTTGGCTGACGCCAGTAATTCTCCTGGAGCAAGATCAATTCCATCAAGCTTCAGTTCCGCCTCCAGCGCTGGATCAGTGAGCCGCACCGCGGATGTGGGGGGCTTCTGGTCGTAATCGCAAATCTGATGCGCCCGCTTTAGTCCAAAACGCCGCGCCCATCGCTCCACCAGCCACAATGGATGCGCCAGCGTTCGTGAAATTTCCGGCACAGGTATTTTTTGGCTTGGATTCGCCTCGACGCCCGCGTCTCGAGCCGCGGATAATCCTGCCGCCAGTTTGCGCAATACAGCGTTGGCAAAAGGCGCCGCCGATCCTTTGCGCGCCCGCTTTACCAGTTCCACGCTCTCGTGCACAGCGGCGCGACCTGGAATGCGATCAAGAAACATCAACTGGTAGGCTGCCAGCCTTAGTGCTGTGAGAACTTCGAGATCCAGTTTTTCTACTCGCTTGTCAGAAAATTGGCCAATCTCGTCGTCGAGCCGAGATTGCCAGCGCAACACTCCCATGACGAGTTCGGTTGTCAGGCCATGGTCGGCAGGGGAGAGCGTGTCGTATTGGCTGGAATGTAATAGCTCGGAGGCAAAGGCGTCCTTATGAGCGATCCGAAGCAAGACGTCAAAGGCTGCGGCGCGCGCGGGAGAGGTAGACATGAATTACCAGCAATTCGGTTTGAGTATTAGCTGCCGATTTTCAGACGCCCAGTTTTTCGCCGATGGTGGGCAGATGCCCATGCAGGAAATCGGCGACCGGCATGCGCTTCTTCCCTTCGAGTTGGACCTCGAGCAGTTCAATCGCAGCGGCTCCACAACCTACGACGAGGTGCCCATCTTCAACCAGAAGTTGGGCGGGCGGCAGCGCACGGTCAACAAATTTACCGGACCAAATATGAAGATTCTTGCCGCGAAAACTGGTGAACGCACCCGGCCAGGGTTGAAAACCGCGCAGACGATTCAGGATTTCCTGGGCAGAAAGTTGGAAGTCGATCTGCCCATCATCTTTCTTCAGGATGGGCGCGAGCGAAGAGTCAGCATCGTTTTGAATTCGAGGCTGAATCGTTCCCGCCTCCAGTCCGCGTAAGGTTTCGATCATGAGGTCAGCCCCGGTTGCAGCCATGCGCGGCGCCAGCGTCATCGCCGTGTCTTCCGTGGCGATTGGAATTTCTTTCTGTAACAGAATGTCTCCGGTGTCGAGCCCGGCATCGATCCGCATGGTGGTAACCCCAGTGATGCTTTCTCCGCGAGCGATGGCCCATTGAATCGGCGCCGCTCCCCGATATTTGGGAAGCAAGGAAGCATGCAGGTTGATATTTCCCTGCGGCGGCAAGTCAATCATCCACTGGGGAATGATGCGCCCGTAGCCCACGACAATGATCGCGTCAGGAGCGATAGTCGAAAGCTGCGCGCGAAATTCGTTGTTGCTCTTGATCTTGTCCGGCTGAGTGATTGGCAATCCCAACTGCGTCGCGGACTGCTTCACGGGAGAAAGTGCCTCCTTCATGCCTCGGCCCTTGGGCCGGTCAGGCTGGGTCACGACAAGAGAAACCCCGAAGCCAGACTCCACCAGTTTTTCCAATGTGGGCACGGCAAAGGCTGGGGTTCCGCAGAAAACGAGATTGAAAGAAGCAGGCATCGGAGGTCAGATCTTAATTTGCCTCTATCCATGCTGAAGACTCTTATGGCCGACGTCCGAGGTCCGACGCCGCCCAATGCTCCCTCTCTACCACTCTCCGGCTTTCATGAGCTTGCGAATCTTTCGCTTCATAAAGTCACGTTTGAGGGCACTGATGTGGCTGATGTAGAGCTTGCCATTTAGATGATCGGTTTCGTGCAGAAAGGCACGCGCCAGCAGATCTTCGCCAGTTTTTTCGAACCACTTGCCATTGATGTCCTGCGCCCGAATGGTCACTTTGCGAGCGCGCGAGACCGGTTCGCGAAATTCAGGAATGCTCAAGCAGCCCTCGTTTTGGGTATGCCGGCCTTCGGTCTTGATGATTTCAGGATTCGCAATCACCAGCTTGGCATCAGGATCTTCCTTGAAGGTGACATCAATGACAGCCAGACGCTTTGAAATCCCGATCTGCGGCGCCGCCAGTCCTACGCCGTGAGCCGCGTACATGGATTCAAACATGTCATCCACCAGTTTTTTCAGATTGCCATCAAAAACTGTTACCGGCTCGGCAGGTTTTTCCAGAACCGGATTTCCAAATTTCACGATGGGATAAATCATGCAGGTTTAGTCGTCAGTTCCCGTTCAGTAGGACTTTACTTGCTCCAGGTAGCCTTTCAGGTTTCGCGAGGTTTCGGTCATGGAGTCGCCGCCGAATTTCTCCAGAGCGCAACGCGCCAGGGTGAGGGCCACCATCGCCTCCGCCGCCACTCCCGCCGCCGGTACTACACAAACATCAGAACGCTCGTAGGCCGCCTTCACCGGCTCGCGGCTGGCAAAATCGACGGACTGCAAGGGGCGGCGCAATGTGGAAATAGGCTTGAGATATCCGCGCACCACAATGTCTTCGCCATTGGATACGCCGCCTTCGATGCCGCCCGCATTATTTCTGGCGCGGGTGAAGCCGGTTTCCGCCGCATATCCGATCTCGTCATGAACCGCCGAACCGGGCGACGACGCCGCCGTCACTCCAGCTCCGATCTCAACTGCTTTCACCGCTTGCAGAGACATGACTGCGCCGGCCAGCATGCCATCCAGCCGTTCATCCCACTGCGCGTATGTTCCCAACCCGGGCGGTACCTGGTGGGCCACCACTTCGAAAATACCTCCAACCGAATCGCCGGTGCGCAATACTTTGTCGACTTCCTCTTTCATCTTCTGCTCGGCCTCGGGGTCGGCGCAATTCAGTACCACTTCATTTCGCTCTGAAAGGCCGCGAATCTCTTCCCATGAGACATTTTTCTTCAGTACGGCGCCACCCACGGCCACCACATGACTGAACACTTCGATTCCCAGTTCGCGCAGGAACAGCTTTGCCAACGCTCCAATTGCAACTCGCGCAGCGGATTCCCGCGCCGACGCGCGCTCTAGTACATATCGAGCTTCGGAAAAATTGTATTTCAACGCTCCCGCCAGATCGGCGTGGCCCGGACGCGGCGAAGCCACCCGTTTATGTTTGGCAGAATCGCCCTGTTCGACCGGCAGTGATTCCTGCCAGTTCTTCCAGTCTTTATTTTCAAGCATGATAGCAATCGGCGAACCGATGGTAGCTCCGTGACGAACACCCGAAAGAATATGAGCCTTGTCAGTCTCGATCTTCATGCGACCGCCGCGGCCAAACCCCTGCTGCCGCCGCCACAATTCGCGATCCAGAAAGGCCTGGTCAACTTTCAGTCCGGCGGGCAATCCGGAAAGAAAGGCGACCAGCGCCTCGCCATGAGATTCTCCCGCTGTGAAATAACGAAGCATGGTTTAGGGATTGTATCCGATGATGAATTGGCTGAGAGTTGAGAGCTGCTTCAATTCGTTCCGTTGGGATAGACCAGAATTTTGCTGGCCTCACCTGTCTTCAGGCGCTCCATGGCTTTGGAAAAATCCTTCATGGCAATGCGGTCGGTGATTACGGGATGCAGTTCGAGCTTCCCGGCCTTCAACAGCGCGGTCATCTGATACCAGGTTTGATACATTCTGCGCCCGCTGATGCCTTGCACCGTAATGCCTTTGAAAATGATGTCTTCTGAAAAATTCAGGGAGATTGGCTTGGAAGTCAGCCCCAGAAGAGAAATTCGTCCTCCTCGGCGAACCACGTCAAAAGCAGATCTTATGGCGCTCGGGTGGCCCGCCATTTCGAGCACCACATCGGCGCCCAGTCCGCCGGTTTGCTCCATCACAATCCGCCGGACGTCATCGTGGGAGGGATCAAGCACGAAATCCGCGTTCATCTCTGTCGCCAGGCGGCGGCGGTGCTCATTCACTTCAATGGCAAAAATAGTGGTCGCCCCCACCGCGCGAGCCACCGCAATCGAGAACAGCCCGATTGGCCCGCAACCGGTAATAGCGACGGTTTTGGCTGCAATCTCACCCGCCAGAACGCTGTGTACCGCATTGCCCAACGGATCCAGGATGGAGGCATACTCCTGCGGGATGGCCGGATCAAGTTTCCAGATATTCGATTCCGGAATGACCACGTACTCGGCGAAAGCCCCGTCGGCATCCACTCCTATGATTTTCACATTCTGGCAAATGTGGGCTTCGCCGGTGCGGCATTGCAGGCATTTGCCGCAGGCCACGTGCATTTCGGCAGAAACGAAATCGCCTTCTTTCACGCTGGTTACTTCGTCGCCAAATGCCGCGACCTCGCCACAAAATTCATGTCCGGGAATCAGCGGCGGATGTATACGGTTCTGCGCCCACCGGTCCCATTCATAAATATGCAGATCGGTTCCGCAGATGGACGCCACTTTGACCTTGACCAGCACCTCGGTCCGGCCAAAAGCTGGAACCTTCACCTCGCGGATTTCTGCCCCCGGCGCCGCTTCCCGCTTCACCACCGCGAGCATGTTTTTCTGCATGAGTATCAACCTGTGATTCTGAATTCGTCAGCCAAACTCTTCATTTTACCATTGCGCACATGGGTGACTTTGAAGGATGGGAGCACATCGCCCGCCGACAACGCTGAAAATTTTGCGATTAAGAATTTTCTTTAGGCACTGATCACAGGAACAGCTTCCAGTTGAATTTCGATTCCCCCGAGTCGTTGCGCGACCAGGTTGTAGATCCAGGCGCCAATAGCACCCATGACGAAGCCCATGGCTCCGTAGATAAACGGGGCAGCAATGCCAAAGATCAAAAAGGCAACGCCCCCGAGGGCGCTATTCGTTCGTTGTGTAGCCATACCGGCCACGCCGGCGAGAACGGCGAAGGGAAGAAAAAGCAGTCCCATGCATGCGTAAAGTACGCCCATAATCTTGGCGCATGAAATAACACCCACCGACTTGATTCGATGCATCACTCCTCCTGCTTTCGGATTTTGGTTTGGTGTCCCCAGCCACCTCCGCCTGGGGTTTCGATCCGGATTCGCTCTCCTGCCGCCAGCCTTATATTGAATTTTCCGGGTAGCTGCGTTACAGAACCGTCGCGCCTGATTACGGATGCGTTTCCCGGCAATCCGTCCTTGCCGCCGTTCAGTCCCCACGGTCCGCGCATTCTCCGGTCGGCCAGCAGAGTGACCTCAGCCTCGGTCAACAATTCGATCTCGCGGATGATGCCATCTCCGCCCCGGTATCGACCCTCGCCTCCGCTGCCCAGCCGCAAAGAATAATGCCGGACGCGCAAGGGATATGAATATTCGAGCGCCTCGGCCGGAGTGTTCAGGGAGTTTGTCATGTGAGTATGCACACCGGACACGCCGGGCTTAGTCGGACGAGCGCCCATTCCGCCCGCGATGGTTTCGTAATAGGCAAAAGGCTCGCCGGTGCGGGGATCGATCCCTCCGATGGTCAGATTGTTCATGGTTCCGGAAGCCGCGGCAGGAATGCGTTCCGGTATCGCCTTGGCCAGCGCTCGCAGCAGTACATCCACGATTCGTTGCGAAGTCTCGACGTTGCCTCCCGCGACCGCAGCCGGAGGGCGAGCATTAACGATGCTTCCGGTCGGCGCAAGCACACGAATCGGACGCATAAGGCCCGAGGTCGCGGGTACGTCTTCCTGCAAAAGACACCTGAATACATAGAAGCAGGCTGAGTAAGTAATCGCTTCAACGGCGTTAATGCTCCCCGCAACCTGGGGATCGGATCCCGCGAAATCGACGGTAACAGCGGGACGCCCGGCCTTCTTGCCCCGGTTCCCATGGACTGAGACTGCTACCGCGATCTTCACCTGCTGGTCGCTGATGCCGTCGTTGTCCATAAAGTCCTCGGCTCGATAGACCCCCGCCGGCACCTCGGCCAGAAAAGCGCGCATCATCCGTTCCGAATAATCCAGCAGATCTTTCGCGGCAGAATTCGCCCGCTCCAGCCCATAACGCAGGCAAATCTCGCGGAGCCGCTCCGCCCCGGTATGGCAGGCGGCAATTTGTGCCCCGAGATCCCCTTCCCGCTCATGCGGAGTGCGAACGTTGTTCAGCAGCAATTCAAGAACGTCGCGCTCCATTTTGCCGGCCCGCATGATTCGTACCGGGGGAATGCGAAAACCTTCCTGATAAATCTCCCGACACAAACCCATTGACCCGGGATAGGTTCCACCCACGTCAGCATGATGGGCTCGGGAAGCCACATAAAAATCCGGGCGTGACGGTGTGGTGCGGGCGCCCTCGCCCGCGGATTCAGAGGGCAACTTCAAAGACCGCGGGCGGGAGCGCCCGCGCCAGACAAACACAGGAGCCACCAGGGTAATGTCGGGCAGATGTGTACCGCCGCGAAAGGGATCGTTCAGCATCACGACGTCTCCGGGCCCGAGGGGACGGCTTTCTATAGCCGCCCGCACCGACATTGGCATCGAACCCAGGTGGACGGGCATGTGATCGCCCATGGCGATCGCTTCACCGTTTGCATCAAAGATGGCGCAGGAATAGTCCCGGCGTTCTTTTATGTTGGGAGAAAATGCGGTGCGCCGCAGCGCCGCCCCCATCTCTTCGGCGATGGAGTGGTAAATATTCTTAAAGATTTCGAGTTCGATAGGATCCGGCCGCATGACTTGATAACCGGTGTGAGTGTCGACAAGCCCTTGCCAGTGTACGACAGTCCGATCGCGAGTCGCGTTGAGCAATACGTGCTCACCTCGGTTCGCAATTAAAGGAGTACTTTAGAATGTGGTTGTCGCGGCGACGCAGGCATGCTAGAAACGCGGTAAGGGAAACACGACTTAAAACCGTATGACTTCTGGAAAGTCAAGATGAACCCACGAACCCGAGCCACCGCCAGGTCGGCCGCAACCGAGGTATTGATTCCTGACAAGCTGTACTTCCGCATCGGCGAAGTTTCGCGCCTCTGCCAGCTGCCCGCTTACGTGCTGCGGTTTTGGGAGACTGAATTTCCCCAGCTGAAACCGATCAAGAGCAGCACCGGGCAACGGATGTATCGACGTAAGGATGTTGAAAGTGTTCTACGGATCAAGCAGCTGCTTTATCAGGAAGGCTTTACTATTCCAGGCGCGCGGCAGCATCTGCGGGCGGAAATCAAGACTGACAAAAAGCAGGAGCCGCTGCCCTTCCCGCTGCGACCCACCAATGACCTGAAATATATTCGCCAGGGCCTGAAGGACATACTCTCCATGCTCTCAGCCCGGCGCTAGGCCGGGCCAAGAACAAGCATAATTACCGGCTGAAACTTCCGTTGAAGTTGTCTCTGCCCGTCGTCCCGCTTACGGTAATTGATTCGACTTCGTTACGGTCGTTGTTAAGCCGGGCCTGGGCAGTGCCCCGCGCCGAACCGCGATCGGAACCCGTGATTCGCATGGTGAATCCTTTACCATCCGAACGCTCGACCACGCCATAGAACGTAATCATAAAGTTTCCGCCGCGCAGTGAAACTGAGGGCCGCGCTCCGGTACTGTCGACGAAGCCACGGGTGATCCTGGCGTTGCCGGAACTCCGGCTGCTGAAAGTACCGCGTCCGGATGTGTCAATTTTCACTCGAGGAAAGTTTGGAATCCCGGGACCACCAGGGTATCCAGGTCCACCGGGACCGGGACCGGGTCCACCCGGGTATCCAGGACCGCCCGGACCGCCGGGCCAGTTACCGCCGTTGGCGCGCGGGGTGTAGGAGACACGTTCAACCCGATTCCGGCGCGAGTCTACCAGGCAGTCGTAAGTCGCGGTTCTCCAGCTGTTCGGGCCGCCGATGCCGTACCGCACTCTGCCGCGAAGACCCTGCCTGCCATCAGGCGCGGGATACGATGTCTGCGTGTCCAGGCTGAGATTTACTCGCCGGTTGGCATCAGCGCTTATACGGTCAGCCAAAGCGTTCTGGCACTGCACCGCTATCGGTCCCGGCCGTCCTGGCGGGTAAGCTCCCGGCGGATATTGATTTGTTGTGACCTGAGCCGGCGCCACGGGGAGATAGAATGCGGCGAGAAGTAACGCCCAGACTGGTGCTGAGGCTACACCGAGCAGGTTGCCAGACAGAAATTTGTTACGCATAAAAATTCTCCTGAGGGATTCAGAAACGCGGGCTGGGGCCAAGGGCGAAACTATACATCAAAATCGCAATTTGCGATGCCTTGGGCTGGTGGCAAATTGCCAGGTACGGTGGAGGGTTTAGAATCAGGAAGAGGATCTGTGATGCCAACCCAAAAAGAATCCACGCCTGACCCCAGGCCGCAACAAGCAGCAGAGCACGTGGCCGGAGCTCACAATCTACTGAAGACTCTGCAAGGCAAGGTCGCCGAGCATCCCGAGATTGGACAAGCCATCAACAAGCTGGAAATGGCGCTGGCCATTCTCGAGGTACAAACCGGCGGAATGCTCTAGCCTTCACGGCGTCGTGACCAGCGGCAACTCAATGTAACTGGCCTCGGCGCTCGAATGGTAAATTCGCTGTTGGGCCTTTTGGAAGTCTCCCGGCTTCGCCCAGAAGATGTTGGAGACAAAAGTTTGCGGATTGCGGTCGTAGAGTGGAAACCAGCTGGACTGGATTTGCACCATGATTTTGTGGCCGGGCAAAAACACATGGTTGGCCGTGGGCAAAGCGAATTTATATGTCAGAGGCTTGTTGGCGGCGAGTGGCTTCGCCGTTTCCATGCTCTCGCGATAACGGCCCCGGAAAATGTCGGCTGACACCATCAATTGATATCCGCCCATGGCCGCCTGAGTCGCGACCTCGTCGGGATATACGTCGATCACCTTCACCACCCAGTCTGAGTCGGTCCCGCTGGTCGAAGCAACCAGATTGACCACCGGTTGACCGCTGATCTTCACCGGCGACCGCAATGTCTCTGAAGTAAAGGCCACAACGTCCGGGCGCCCGGACGCCTCGCGCTGGTCATCCACCAGCCATTGCGACCATGTGTAGCCGGCCCCGTATCCCACGGGTTGGATCGGACGCGCGCGGAAAGGCACCGGCTTAGCGGGATCTGAAATGTATTCGTCGAACTCGGCATCGCCCGCCTTCGGCGCAGCAAATCCCAGCTTTAAACCCGCCGTCAGGTAAAACGGCGTCGGCTTCAAGGTGCAGCCATTGCTACAACCAGCCGGCCAGGCGGGCAAGCGCCGCCATGCATTGGTGCCGGTTTCGAAGGCGCTGACCGGCGGAACGTCGGCCTTGGGCGCGCCATCTTTCAGATACTGGTCCAGAAAAGGGCGCAGAATATTCTGGCGAAAGTAAAGGCCGGTGTCGCTATTGAATTTCAACATCCCAAGCGTGCTGGCTTCGTCGATCTCCTGGCCGTGATGCCACGGCCCCATCACCAGAAAAACTTTATCGTTGCTCGTGTCCTTGGGCTTGATCGCCTTGTATACCGCGATTGCGCCATAAATATCTTCCTGGTCCCAGAGGCTGTGCACCAGCATGACCGGCACTTTCAAAGGTTGGGCAGCCAGAATCTGGTCAACTGCCTGATCGCGCCAGAAGGCGTCGTAGGCGGGATGCTCAATAATCTTTCGCCAGAATCCGACTTGTTCGAGGCCTCGTATTCGTCCCAGTTCGCCAGCCGATCCTGCTTCCATGAACATGTCGTAATCGTCGAAGTTGCTGCTCCACCATTTAATGTTGTTGGCCCTGCTCCCCACCTGTTCGTAGATGTAGGACAAGTTTTGCTGGCGAAAGGCTCCATTGTGAAACCAGTCGTCGCCCATCCAGCCGTCAACCATGGGATTCATCGGCACCGCCACTTTCAATGCCGGATGAGGATTGACCAGCGCCATCAGGGGCAGAAAACCATCGTACGAGATGCCGAGAATGCCGACCCGTCCATTGCTTTCTGGAGTGTTTTTGACCAGCCAGTCAATGGTGTCCCAGGTGTCGGTGGAGTGATCGACCGGGGTCGGGTTCTGGGGGCCGTGCAGCGGACGATTCATTACGTAATCGCCCTCGGAACCGTATTTTCCGCGCACGTCCTGCACCACGCGAATATAGCCGCCTTCAACAATCACCTCGGTGGCGTTGTCGTAGCCGTTGAGGATCGAACCAAGGTGAGAACTGGGAGCGGCATCAGTCTTTTCTCCGCCTCGGGGATCATGAGTAGTGAGTTCATGCGCACTGTAGGGGGTTCGGGTGAAAAGAATGGGCGCGTTTTTAGCGCCCTTCGGAATCAGAATCACGGTAAACAGCTTCACCCCGTCGCGCATGGGAATCATCACTTCGCGACGGACATAATCGAAGCTATCGTTCTTCGCCTGGAAACGGTCCGGCGTTTCACTGGGATAAGACGGGTACTGAGGGGGCGGCGCGTTCTGCGCCAGGCTTTCTAGCGATAAACATGCAACTGCGATCAAACAACTGGCAGCAACGGTGAAAAATCTCGGCCGTCGTGAACTGAACAGTGGCAATCCCAACGCACCACTCTTTCCCATGGACATTCCTCCAGCGCACGTAGAGTGTACTCGCAGGGACTTGGCCGAAACAAAATGTTATCGAGGATGAACCATCAGCCGTGAAGATTGAAGAAGCCTCCGTCGATGGGATAGTCGGCTCCGGTGATAAAGGAAGCTTCCTCCGAACAGAGGAAAAGCGCCAGCGACGCGATTTCTTCGGGCTCGCCCATTCTCCCAATGGGTTGCGCCTGAGATAATTTCTCGAACATTTCCCGCTCCCGCCCCGGATAAGCTTTTCGCAGATAGTTGTCGACGAACGGAGTGTGCACCCGCGCCGGCGAGATGCAATTGCAGCGAATCTTGTGCGCCAGGCAATCTCGGGCCGCGGAATACGTCATCGCGATCACTGCGCCTTTACTCATCGAATAAGCGAAGCGATCCGCGAGTCCGACCGACCCAGCAATCGACGCCATGTTCAGGATCACGCCCCCGCCGGTGTTCTTCATGGCGGCAACCGCAGCCTGCATGCAGTTGTAATATCCCCTTACGTTTACCCGGAAAACCCGGTCGAAATCCTCTTCGGTCGTGGTCTCAACCGTGCCGATGTGCGAGACGCCGGCGTTGTTCACCAGGATCGACAAAGAGCCCTGAGCCGCCAGCTTCTTGAAAGTCTGGTTCACCTGATTCTGGTCCGTGACATCACAGGCAAGCGCGGTGGCGCTGCCCCCGGACCCAATAATCTGCCGGCAAGTCGCGTCGGCGTCGTCAATTTTGACATCGAGGATATGTACTGCGGCCCCGTGCGAAGCGAACTTCAAGGCAATCGCCCGGCCGATGCCACTGCCGCCGCCGGTGATGGCCGCAACTTTGCCGTCAAGCCTGAAATCCGTCTTGCCTTCGATTTTATTCAGAGCGAAACGCCTTTCTTCCATGGAATGAAATCGTTTTGCGCATGCGATTCAGCTTTCGTTTCGGTTTCGCCGCTGGCGACTCTGATCACGAGCTCGAGGATTTCTTCTCCCATCCGCTCGATCGTCGTATCTCCCGAAATGATGCCACCAGTATCGATATCGATGATGTCACTCATGCGCTGCGCCAGCAAAGAATTGGTGGAGAGCTTGACCACCGGAGCAATGGGATTGCCGGTAGGCGTACCCAGTCCGGTGGTAAATAGGACTACGTTCGCTCCCGCTCCCACCTGCGCGGTCACGCACTCCACGTCGTTTCCGGGCGTGCACTGCAGGTTCAGGCCTGGAACGGTCGAGTATTCCGGATAGTCCAGCACCGCCGCAACCGGCGACGTACCACCCTTCTTGGCGGCGCCGGCGGATTTCATCGCATCCGTCAGCAATCCATCGCGGATGTTGCCGGGAGACGGATTCATTTCAAAACCGGATCCGACCGATTTCGCGCGCGCCTGATAGTCTCGCATCAGTCTCACAAATCGGTCTGAAACTTCCTTATGCGTGGCGCGATTAATCAGCGCCTGTTCGACTCCGCACAATTCCGGAAATTCCGAGAGAATCGCGCGTCCACCCAGCGCCACGATAAGGTCCGCGGTATGTCCGATCGCGGGATTGGCCGACAACCCGGAGAATCCGTCCGAGCCTCCACATTTCAACCCCAAACAGAGACTGGAAAGTGGCGCCGCTGAACGCGACAATTTATTGGCTTCAACCAGTCCCATGAAGGTTCGCTGGATGGCATCGGAAAGCATTGCCGCCTCCGTGCCGCTTTGTTGTTGCTCCAGGATAATGACGGGCTTGGTCAGCTTGGGATCGCGGCTTTCGATCTGCTTCCGCAGGATACCGATCTGCGCGTTCTGACAACCCAGGCTGAGGACGGTCGCTCCCGCCACGTTGGGATGATTGATGTACCCCGCGATCAATCCACAAAGATTGTTGGCATCTTCACGGGTTCCGCCGCAACCGCCTTCATGCAGCAAGAACTTGATGCCATCGATATTCTTGAAAATCTTTGAAGGTTGCAGCTCAGATCCGTTCGTTTTCGTGTCGCTTCTCTTCGCGTGATCAAGCTTTCCGTTGCCGAGTTTGCCGTCGCGATAGAGTTGAGCCAGTTCTGCCACCTGACGCCGATACACCTGCGGCTGCGCAAATCCGAGTTCCTCTTCAAAGGCCTGCTTCAGGACGCCGATGTTCCTGTTCTCGCAGAATACCAGCGGCACCACCAGCCAATGATTGCGCGTGCCCACTTGACCATCGGCCCGCAGATAACCTTGAAAAGTGCGGTCTTTCCAGCGCGAAGTGTCTGGAGGATTCCATCGCTGCTCATCCGTCTGTTCACAAAAGTCAGAGGCCTGGTGTCGAACGTTGGCGGTGGTCAGACTTTCACCCAGGCGGATGGGCTTGACCGCTCTACCCACGAGCACGCCGTACATGAAAATATCCGCACCGATGGCGAGGTCTTCGGTGGCAAACTTATGTTTTGCCGGCACACTCGAAACCAGGATGAAGTGTTTTCCGGAAAATTCGATTGTCTCCCCTTGTTTGAGGTCGGTGAGCGCAATCAGAACGTTGTCTCGGGGATTAAGCCTTAGAACCCGGTCGGCCATGCTGGTTATTGTAAGACACCCGGCGGCGAGACTGCAGTGCGCCGGCGGAACTGCGGAATCGGCTCTCGCCGATTAATTCGAAGACTGAATCTGCATGGATTCGTCGATCCAGATTTGCGCGGGAGCGCCTGCGCTGTCACGGGTCGCGGTCACGCGAAACCCGCTGCTGGTACTTTCTGCGTCGTAGGTATAGGGAGGCCGCTGTCTCTCGATCGTGATGTAATTTCCCGAGACCAACTCATCCAGAGACGCATACTTCTGTTGTGAGGCAAAGTATGCCCGCTCCGCATTGGCTATGCTGATCAGATCATTGCGCACGCCAATGATGTTCGCCGTTCCGGCAGGAGTGCCGCCAGTGCCGGGCGCGGACACATTCTTGATCTGCAGCGAGTAGATGTACATGCCGGCTGCCATAACAATCACCAGGCTCAAGAAACCAAAGACGCGTCCCATATATCCTCCGCATGACCAATTGCAACCTGAAACCGCGCTGACAGCAAGTAACCAGAGTGTGGAGTGGCCAACGGCGTGAATCCTGTCAAACCTGCACGCCACTATCTCGAGTCTGCGGACGCCTGGGTTCGATCACACTGTGGCTCTGCGGATGCTTAGGGTCAGAATCCTTCGCTGATTGCGAAAAATATTCCGTCCAATAGGGTAAGTTTTCGGCAGCTAGATGCCGCGCAAAAATCGAGATTAGACTCTGATTTGCAGATTGCGCCGGCGAACCGGAGTTGCCCTCCGTAGCTTGTAAAAGTGCGGCGCAATCTCAGCGTCGGACGTTGGGAGTGGGACGGACGAGAACCCGCAAAGCAATTGTCGCCACTACAACGAAGACCACAGCTAGTTGATAAATATCCATACCGAATCTCCAACCAACCAGTTCGTGCGCAACTTTGATGCCGGCCTCAGTCGTCAGGCAGCCTACATGAATACACAATAGAATCTAAGGGTTACAAAAGGTCATTGCCTGCATCCAACCCGCATGACAGATCAAGGACGATGGGAACAGTTGTGCAAGCAGGCATCGGTCGAAAGCGATCCCAAAAAACTTCTGCAACTGGTGACTGAGATCAACCGTTTGCTGGCCGAAAAGCAGACGCGCCTGGAGTCTCATAGAGACCAGTTTCCAAAACCCGAAGAGGAAACTAAGTGAAACTCTCACCTGCTCCTCGCTTTCAGTAGCTATCATGCGCGTTCCGCGGACAGCCAAAAAGAACTGACCGACTTAAAGCGCCGTATCTCCTGATGGGCACCACCCCAGTGCAGCATTTTTTACTAAAGTGCATACCTGACTTGTCGGCTGGGACCGGGACCATTCCCCAGCGCAGGGACCCGTGCAGGAGCTGGCAGGCTTGGAAACAGATGCAGATGCGGAGGTGGCGCTGGACGGTGTGGCGCCAGCCGTACCAGTGCATATCTAGTAATCGAGGGCTCCTTTTCGTTCATGATCGACAGGGAGAAAGCCGATAGGCTATAGAGGCTGCGTACAAACGGGGGCTTTCGATGCGATCTAGGGTCTTAATCATACTGCTGGTGGGAGTGTGTTTCTTTTCGGCGGCGGCGCAAGATGATGCAGATCGCGCTGTGGAATCCAAGATCATCGCTTTGGAGCAGGCGTGGAATCAAGCCTACAAACTGGCGGATCGAAAAGCTCTGAAC
The DNA here is from genome assembly GCA_963733545.1 of Terriglobia bacterium. Taxonomy (GTDB): domain Bacteria; phylum Acidobacteriota; class Terriglobia; order Terriglobales; family Acidobacteriaceae; genus JAIQFF01. Next base: position 106,463 of record CAVTDQ010000001.1, on the reverse strand, counting down.
GAACTTCTCGACGACGGCCTGGTTCTGGTTAATGACGACGGCAGCGTGCAGGGCAAGGGAGATTTTCTGGCGAGTATCAAGAAGTCGAATTCCCAGGAGCAGCAAGTCACGCCGGAGTCAATCAGCGTCCATATTTACGGAAACGCGGCCACTGCCACCGGGATTTTTTCCGCCAAGGGATTTGAAGGAGGCAAGGCATACGTCAGGCGAGAGCGCTTTCTGGATACCTGGGTGCTGCGAAACGGCCAGTGGCGATGCGCGACTGCGGCAGCAATCACAGTGCACTGATCCCGATCCCAACTTTTCTTCGAAAACTTTGCGAGTTCATCAAGCATCGCCGTAAACTCTACCCCGCAGGGCAGAAAAGCCGCAGCCGCCACCAACCATTCTGAATCCAGCTGGAGCCAATCCACATCGAAGCTCGCAACCGCTATGAAAACGCCTTGTGACGAAGCCGTAGTCCGGTCGGCCGATGCCGGAACTCCGGGTGCAGCTGCCAGCAAGCCGTGGATACTTGCCGCGACCATCCTGGCTTCCAGCATGGCATTCATCGACAGCACAGTCGTAAATGTGGCGTTGCCTGCGTTGCAAACCACCTTTCATACCACTGTTTCCGACATTCAATGGGTGGTCGAAGCTTACGGCCTTTTTCTGGGAGCTTTGATTCTTGTCGGGGGCGCATTAGGCGACTTGTACGGACGGCTCAAGGTGTTCGTGGTTGGGGTTGTAGTTTTCATGATCGCCTCCGCAGCTTGCGGACTGGCGTCGAGCATCGTCCAATTGATCATGGCCAGATGCGTTCAGGGCGTTGGGGGCGCACTGCTTGTCCCTGGAAGCCTGGCTATCATCAGTACATCTTTCGACGAGCAGAGTCGTGGCAAGGCGATCGGTACCTGGTCCGGATTCACCGCCATCACCACCGCCATTGGGCCGGTGATGGGCGGCTGGCTGGTCGAACATGCGTCCTGGCGCTGGGCATTTTTCGTTAATCTGCCGCTGGCATTGGCAGTGATCGGGATTTCCATCCGGCATATTCCGGAGAGCCGCGGCGTATCCGCGAAAAGCATCGACTGGATCGGAGCCGCAATCATCACCTTCGGGTTAGGCGGGCTGGTGAACGGCTTCATCGAATCCAGCATTCTGGGTTGGGCACATCCGCTGGTCTACGGCAGCTTGATGGTTGGAGCATGCTGCATCGCGGCGTTTCCGTTGGTCGAGAGTCGTGTGGCTTTTCCGATGGTGCCTTTGAACATATTTCAGTCTCGCACCTTTAGCGGCGCCAATCTGCTGACTTTGTTTCTTTACGGAGCAATGGGAATTTTCTTTTTTCTCTTTCCTTTAAACCTGATTCAAGTGCAGGGATATTCGGCCACGGCAGCCGGGGCCGCAACCTTGCCTTTGATAGTGCTGATGTTCGTCCTCTCCCGCTGGTCGGGTGGGTTGGTGGCACGGTATGGCGCGAAAACCCCACTCGTAGTTGGCCCATTAGTCGCCGCCGTAGGTTTCGCTCTGTTTGCCCTCCCATCCGTAGGGGGAAGTTACTGGAGAACGCTTTTCCCCGCGATACTGGTTCTCGGTTTGGGCATGGCGGTGACGGTGGCGCCTCTGACCACGGTAGTGATGGGCTCTGTAGGCAAGGACCGCGTAGGCACGGCCTCTGGGATCAACAACGCAGTCGCCCGCATAGCCGGAGTGCTGGCAATTGCCGTACTTGGCATTGTGATGGCGAAAGCCTTCAGTATTCGGTTGGAACAGCAGCTGGCGAGTATTTCTCTTCCCGACGCTGTTGTCCGCCAGATTCGTGCGGAAGAAATCAAGCTGGCGGGCCTGCAGGTACCCGCAAATGTCGAGCGCCGGCAGCAAAGAAGCAATCCGCCAATCCGCGAACCAGGCATTTATTTTTGGATTTCGAATTGTGATGTTTATCTGCGCGGGGCTCGCCGCGTCGAGTGCCGTGGTCACGTGGTTGATCATTCCACGCGACCATAACACTGAGTCCGGCGGCAGGTCGATTTAAGCGACCGCTAATCTGCCGCCAAGGATTGGGGCGGGCGATCCGCTTCGCCCCACCTCATCCACCACTGAGGGATCTATCGATACAGAGTCGCAGATCTCAAATACAGACTGCAGCCGGGTGAGCTGCAGTACCTGCCGCACCGCGTCAGTGGGATTCATCAGCTTGAGATAAATACCGGCGGCTTGCAGGGAAACCAGAGCGCCGATTCCGGCGGCGTCAATGGCATCGACGTTCGCGAGATCAAGCGTGACTTCTCGTCCTGAATGGCGAAGTGCCGCGCACAAAATCGCGGTCTCATCGCCCCGTACAATCCTGCCTTGGCAGCGCAGAACCGCCGTATGACCTGCATTGTGAACCGTTATTTTCAACATTTGCGTACTCCTTCGAAAGCCTTGCCGCTAGACCGGCGAGGGTGAGAGGGTTGCATTATAGCGAATAAAAAGCGAAATTCAAGCCTTCATTACAAGGAAGCTTTAGCCTCGGGAGCCGCCGACCTGAAGGTTCCACAACGGCCGCGTGCCGCCTGGCGAAATTTCTGCCGCTCCTCGGGCGTCATCTGTTCCCACCGTTCCATGATTCGATGCCGGGAGAAGCCGCGTCCGGGACGCCCGCGGAATCCGCCGAAGAGAATCTTGCTCAGCACCAACAGGCCGAGTGCCTGCCAGAAGCTGATAACGTGCCAGCCAAAAAGCGCCGGGGTTAGCCAATTCCAGAGACGCATGACTACGAAGCTGAACAACCCGACCGCCAGCACCGCGACCGCCGCGAATTTCAGCATGGTTAAAAATCGATTCCTTCTCATATCCAGGTCCTCACAATTTCGAAAATTCGCCATAAATGTCCTGCAATCGTTCCCGCAGGTGCAAGACGGCGTAGTGTTTCCGGGAAAGCAGCGTATTCACACCGACCCCGGTTTCTGTTGCAATCTCCTTAAAGCTCTGACCCATCAGTTCGTGGGCTACAAAAACCTCGCGCTGCTCCTCCGGTAACTCGTCGAGCGCGGCGTCCAGCTCTTCAACCAGAACGTTGCGCATGAACGTTTCCTCCGGCCCCGCATCCGGAGACGGAAGCATCTCCTCCAGTTGAAGCGTCTCGGCATCGTCTGCCGGGGAAGGCTGTTCATTACGCACCGCATCCCGTTTTCTGCGGCGAAACAGATCTGTCATGCGATTGCGGGCCACTTTGAACAACCAGGCGGTAACCTGCTCGACCGGTTTCATCGTCCTGTAGGCTTCAACCAGCTCAGAGAAAACATCTTGCAGGATGTCTTCCGTTTCGCCCGGATCGACGACGCGGCTCCGGATGAAGTTACGCAGCCTGGCATACTCGCGATCCACGGCGTCCGAGATTCGCTGATCCTGCTCCGTCATCAGCCACGTTTTTCTGAGCGCATCGTCCATCTACTGGTGTAGACGCAGGCGCGGGACAAATATTTTAAGCAAAAGGCGTTTTTTTCGCCGGGGATTACAAATTGGCTGTTCAGGACGGATTAAACCGTTGTAAATACGGCATTTGCCGCTGGCGACCTAGGGAATAGACAAGTGTGGGTGGCAGTGCAGTTAAAGAGCACTTTCAGAGCTTGTTCAGTCCATCCAGGGCAGCGACCTTGTAGGCCTCCGCCAACGTCGGGTAGTTGAACACCGCATCTCGAAAATACTCGATTGTGGCTCCCATAGTAAGGACCACCTGGCCGATGTGAATGATTTCCGCAGCCCGATCGCCGATGGCATGCACACCGAGCAGCTTGAGAGTGTCAGGATCGAAGACCAGCTTAAGCAGACCCTGATCGTCTCCCAGCATCTGGCCCTTAGCCAGCTCTGCATAGCGGGCCAAACCTACTTCATAGTTGATGTTCTCGTGGGTTAGTTGTTCTTCGGTCTGTCCCACCATCGAAATCTCCGGGATGGTGTAGATGCCATAAGGAATAAGGTTGGGAGGCATGGTGCCGGGCTTGCCAAACATGTGACAGCTGGCGAGTCGTCCCTGCTCCATTGAGGTGCTGGCCAGGGCGGGGAACCCTATGACGTCTCCGGCCGCATAAATATGAGGGACTGCAGTTTGAAAATGCTCATTGACTGACAACTTGCCCCGTCCTTCGGAAGTAAGGCCGGCGGATTCGAGGTTCAGCAAATCTCCATTGGCCTGGCGGCCGATGGTGTAGAGCAGGCCCTGGCCATGTACGTTTTTCCCGCTGGCCAGCTTGGCAAATACGCGGTTCCGTTCTTCGTCAAAGCCAACCGAAACCACTTTCTCGCCGAGACGAAATACCGTTCCCAACTGGCGCAGTTGAAAACAAAGGCTCTCTACGATTTCGCGATCTACGAAATCCAGCAGGATAGGACGTTGATCGAGCAGCGTGACCTTCACTCCGAGCGCCGCAAACATGGAAGCGTATTCGAGACCGATGATGCCGGCGCCAACGATTATCAGGTCTCGTGGAATTTCTTCCAGACAGTGGACCTGATCGGAGTCGAATATGCGATGGCCATCCATTGGTATTTCGGCGTTGTGAGCAGGCCGCGTTCCACAGGCAATCAGAATGTGCTGGCCGCGAACCAGCTGCGAGCCTTCGTCGCTTTTGACTTCCAGCGTGTGGGGGTCGAGGAAGTGAGCGTTGCCCTCGAGAATTGCGACGTAGTTCCGCCGCAACTGCGCTGTGATGACTTCGACCTCGCGCGCCATGACGGCCTGGGCGCGAAAAATCAGATCGGACATTGCAATCCGGTCTTTCAGCACATATCCGCGGCCGTAAAAAGTGCGTTGCCGAAAACCGCTGAGGTATAACACCGCTTCCCGCAGAGTTTTGCTGGGAATGGTTCCGGTATGAACGCATACTCCGCCCACGCTTTTTTTGCGGTCGATGATGGCAACTTTCTTGCGCATTTTGGCCGCGCAAATAGCCCCCTTTTGGCCCGCCGGACCGCTACCAATTACCACCAGGTCGTATTCGTTGGCTTCCATAAAAATGGAAAGCTACCATTGCCCGCACTGAAACCAAAGCCAAATACGTTTTCGTAACAATCTATTAACAATGTCGCGTTACCATGCCTGCGGAGCTCCCGTCGAATGGCCCGTCCCAGCCTTAGCGATCCACGCTACTACTTCAATCGTCACGAATCCTGGCTGGCTTTCAACCGCCGGGTGCTTGAAGAAGCGATGGATGAAGGAAATCCGCTGCTGGAGAGAGTCAAATTTCTGGCCATCACCGCCAGCAATCTGGACGAATTCGTCGAGGTGCGAGTAGCGGGGCTGTTGCAGCAAGTTGAGCACGGCAATCCGCTCACCGGACCGGACGGACTATCGCCCAGGGAACAAGTTGAGCGGCTGGCGCGAGAGTTGCACGAGTTTGTGGAGGCCCAATACGATTGCTGGAACCAGAAGCTGCTTCCGGCGCTGCGTCGCGAGGGCATAAGAATTTTGTCGGTGGCGAATCTCGACCGCAGCGGCCGCGACGCCATGGACCTTTTCTTTACCCGCCAGGTAGATCCAATTCTCACCCCGGTAACGATCGATCCGTCGCATCCGTTTCCGCACGTCCTCAACAAGGCGTTATGCGTCGCCTTCCAGTTGCGCCGCAATTCCAAGCCGGGCACGACCTATCTTGGAGTCGTCACCGTCCCCAGAAAGCTGGCGCGCCTGGTCCGCGTTCCCGACAAAGCCGGTCACATTGACTACATTTTTTTGCACGACCTGATCGAGACCCATACTCGTAATCTGTATAAGGGTTACAAGGTCATCTCTTCGGGCGCGTTTCGCGCCACCCGTAACAGCAATCTTTACCTGCACGAAGAAGAGTCGCGCAATCTGCTCGATCTCGTGGATAGCCAGCTGCACAGCCGCCGCAAAGGCGACGTAGTGCGCCTTGAAATTGAGGCGACCGCGCCGGCGGAAATTATCGATCCGCTCACCCAGCAATTCGAGTTGACTGCATGGCAGGTTTTTAAGACCAAGGGCCCGGTGAATCTTTCCCGCTTGTTTTCGCTGGCGGAGCAGACTGCGCGTCCCGACCTTAAATTTGCACCCTTTAATTCAAGAACGCTGAGCTTTGCACCAAAAATTACCAACCTGCTGGACGGAATTCGCGAACAGGACATTCTGTTGCATCACCCTTACGATTCGTACCAGCCGGTAGTCGCATTCATCGAGACCGCCACCAGAGATCCCCAGGTTCTTTCGATTAAGCAGACGCTCTACCGTACGAACGAAAACTCGCCCATCGTACGTGCCCTGATGCAGGCAGCCCAGAGCAAGGAAGTGACGGTGGTGGTCGAGCTCAAGGCGCGCTTCGACGAGGCGTCGAACATTCGCTGGGCGCGCTCGCTGGAAGAGGCGGGAGTCCAGGTTTTTCACGGGATCGTGGGTCTAAAAACTCACTGCAAGCTAGCCCTGCTCGCCCGGCAAAATGCGGATGGAGGAATCCAGCAATACGCGCACCTGGGCACGGGAAACTACAATCCATCGACAGCGCACTTCTACTCCGATTTGAGCCTGTTGACGTGCGATCCGCAAATCACTGCGGCCGTGCACGCCGTTTTCAACTTCCTGACTGCCCGCTCGGAACAAGCGGACTACAAACCGCTGTTTGTTTCACCGCTGGACCTGGCGCAAAACTGCATCAGTCTGATCAACCGGGAAGCGGAGCACGCGCGACGCAAGCGGCCTGCGCGCATTATCGCCAAAGTGAATGCGCTGCTTGACCAGCCCGTGATCGAAGCGCTTTACAGAGCTTCGCGAGCCGGGGTCGAGATCGATCTTATCGTCCGCGGCGCCTGCGCCCTGCGTCCCAATCTGAGAGACGTAAGCCACAGAATCCGTGTGCGCAGCATTGTCGGAAGATTTTTAGAGCACAGCCGGATTTTCTACTTTGCCAATGGCGGCGCTGCGGACATTTATCTGGGCAGCGCCGACTGGATGCCGCGCAACCTCTATGAACGAGTGGAAGTTATGTTCCCGATCAAGGACCCGTCTCTGCGCCATCGCATCTACGAAGAGATTCTGCAGAATTATTTGAAAGACAACGACAAAGCTCGCATCCTGCAACCGGATGGAAGTTATAAACGCATTCACGACGCCGCTCATTCCGTCGCCAGGCGTAACGGGCGCTGCTCCAACGTTCAGGACTTGTTTATCAATCTCGCGCAAGAAAAAACCGAGCCGGCTGTGGCTGAAGCTGCGCTGGATCAAACCAACTAAACAGGCGTGAATGGTTTTGCGCACACGGCGAGCAGAGGTGCTGAGGTCCGTCGTCTGGCGACAGCGGGTGGCCTAAAAATGCGCAGGCGACTGGGTGATCGCAGCGAAGAGAATTAACAGCAGAATCATGAATAAGACGGCTCCTGCACCCAGGAGTATGACCTCGCAGATTAAATCCGGCTTCAACAGATCTTCACGGCGCACAGAAACCTCCCCTTAGCGGTCTGGGGGAGCGGCATAAGGTGCATGCCAGAAACTATGAATGCAATTCTGGTGCCAGGATGTCGGCAACCTGGAACATTGAATCAATTGGAGTTACAGGCTTTAAGTGAGTCCAAAGAGCAGAACCGCTTTACTTTACTGGGAAACTTGCTTCATCTCCCCTTGCATAAGGGCAGAAATCCCCATCTTGCTCACCACGGGGATTAGGCGGGAAAACCACTACTTCTGTGGCGGAGCCTGCTGGGGAGGGCTCTGCGGCGGAGGAGTCTGCTGGGTCGGATTCTGAGTTTGTTCGTTCTGGGTTGGCGTATTTTGATCCGACTTGTCCCCGTTTCGCTCTCCGGGACGCGCTGCGTTGGCGCCTTGACCGGAATCAGGATTGGTTTGCTTACCGCTAGAGTCCTGGGTGGATTTGCTTTTACTGTGGGTGCGATGTTTCTTTCCTGCGCTTGGCTGAGTTTGGTTGTCTGGCTTCGCTCCGTGATTTGGAGGTGAAGCCTGGTCGGGCGCTCCCATTCCTGATCCTTGGGGGCTGCCGGTATTTTGGCCCACTGCAAAAGCACTGGCCAGCAACAACACACAGAGTCTTCCTTGACCTGCCATTTCGTCCTCCCAGGACATACGACCATTGCATAGCGAGCACGTCAAAGTTCTCAGATTCGTCCAGTAGTTAAAATCGGGTAGATACTGCATTCCGAAGCCGGGTGGCAACTACAAAGCTATACAGCCTCAACATTTGAACGAGCATGAACCACGAAGGACACACGGTTCACCAGGGAAGTTGGAATTCCTTCGTCATACTTCGAGCCCTTCGCGGGTGACGGTTTTGCGGTCTGGAACTGTGAAATACACCCAGGAGAATTAATTAGGGTTGGCCATCGCCGGATGCGATACCGCATCTACTGTGAATGTCGAAGGAGTCGCAGCGGTGAGTGCATCTGGCGATGTGCGAATTGGAATCTCGGGTTGGAGATACAAAGGTTGGCGAGGCGTGTTTTATCCGCAACATCTGGCCCAGAGGCGAGAGTTGGAGTTCGCATCCCGGCAATTCAATACGATTGAACTAAACGGAAGTTTCTATTCCCTGCAACGTCCGCAAAACTTCGCCCAGTGGAAATCAGAAAGTCCCCAACACTTTACATTCGCCGTAAAAGGATCTCGATACATCACCCACATGCTGCGGCTGCGTAATATTGAAACTCCGTTGGCAAATTTCTTCGCTCAGGGCGTGCTCAAGCTGGGCGATAAGCTGGGCCCGATCTTGTGGCAGTTTCCCCCAAATTTCAAATTTGAAAACGATCGGCTGGAAAACTTTTTAAAACTCCTTCCCAAAACCCATCGTCAGGCGGCTCGACTGGGCAGGCACCACGACGAACGGCTGAACCAAAGAACCTGGCTGAGGGTGGCAGAAGATGCGCCGCTGCGCCATGCTCTTGAGATCCGGCACGAGAGTTTTGTCTGCAAACCCTTCATCGATCTTTTGCGACACTACGGAGTCGCTCTGGTTGTAGCCGACACGGTTGAATGGCCGCTTCTCATGGATATCACAGCTGAGTTTCGTCTATTGCCGCTTACATGGCAGTGAGGAACTGTACGCCAGTGGCTACGACGTCGAAGCCATTGAGACCTGGGCGCGCCGGGTAGTCACTTGGGCAGGTGGTGGAGAAGTCCGCGACGGACGACGAGCCAGTCAGCATGATGCGCCGCGGCGCCAGAGCCGGGACGTTTTTGTCTATTTCGATAATGACAGTAAAGTCAGAGCGCCTTTCGACGCGAAGAAACTGCAGGAGCGAGTAACAGATCTTATGAAATTTAACAAAACTGCTAAACGGACTCGCAGAGTGACTGCGGCGGCTGAATATGGTGGTCAGGCGATTTGAACAAACTCGAATAAACCTCCTGCTGGAAGTGAACTGACATCTTGGCTTCTATCCCTCGGAAATAGATAGAGGAACGTATCATCACTCATATACGACACCGCCCGGCATCGTGGGCGCGAGAATTGACCCATGGACGGTCATGAAATATGAAAATGTCAATACAACCTGACCCCCCTACTGTCGCCGGGACCGTCGTACTGGTAGAGGACGATGTGGACATAGGGCGACTAGTTGAACATCATCTACAAAAGGCCGGTTTCGGGACTCGCTGGTTTGGGTCAGCGACGAATGTGATACGCGAAGCCGTGAATCAGCCTCCGATCCTGTTCCTGTTGGACTTGATGCTTCCTGGAACTGATGGTTTTGAACTTTGCCAGAGCATACGGAATCATGAGCGTCTGCAAGGACTCCCGATAATAATTCTTACTGCGAGAACCGGCGCCGCTGATCGCAGACTCGCCATAAAAAATGGCGCAAACGACTACATTACGAAACCCTTTAGTCCGGCAGATTTGATAAGGCGAGTGCGCGCACTGTGCCAAAGTGGTTGTCTGTAAGACGTCAGTTTCTTAACGAATCTGGCTTCGACCGAGACAAACTTATTACCGGTGTCGCCAGTTTTTTCGCGAAACAATTCTGGCGGGAAGCGTGTCTCAGCTGCCGAGGTCGGTTGACAGACTTACGAGCCTCTGAAATACCCGAATTTCCTGAATGACAAGTGGCCAGTGAGGTTTGACGCTATACCACCCTCGTGAGATAGTAATGCGCTTCTCTCCGTCGGCGGCATCTGGCCTCCACGACGAGCCGCCAAGGAGTTCCACGCTTCATGATCCGTCTGATTCCGCGAGAGACCAAATTCTTCCGCATGTTCGCGGAAGTGTCGCAGAACCTTACAGAGGGTGCCCGTCTTCTACAAGATATTCTGAAAAGCCCTGCCGATATGGGAACAAGGCTCGATAGATTGCAGGAGATCGAACACCGGGGGGATGACATGACTCACTCAATTATCACGACGCTGAATCAAACATTCATCACTCCTTTCGATCGCGAAGACATCCATCGGCTGACTTCTTCCCTGGATGACGTGTTGGACTTTGTCAATTCCGCCGGCGTGCGGCTGAAGCTGTACCGGATCGATGCCCCGCCACCAGTAGCGGCAGAGCTGGCCGGATTGATCGTGCAGCAGTCGGAGGAGCTGGCCAAGGGAGTGTCGCTTCTGGAGCAGAATCAGCTGGTACTGGAGCATTGTGTCGAGGTGCATCGCTTGGAAAACGAAGCCGATCGCGTAAGCCGCAATGCCATTGCTGAATTGTTCGATGTGGAAAAAGACCCCATCCAGCTCATCAAGATGAAGGAGCTGTACGAAGTGCTTGAAACTGCGACGGACAAGGCGGAAGACGCTGCGAATGTGCTCGAAGCGGTAGCCTTGAAGAGCGCCTGATCATCTTCTGTTTCGCACCACCATCACAGTAAGGGGACCCCGCCGGTGAGTACAGGACTGCCGCTGCTTATTGTCACCGTGGCTGTTGCTCTGGCTTTTGATTTCTTGAACGGCTTCCATGACGCCGCCAATAGCATTGCTACCGTGGTGTCCACCCGGGTCTTATCGCCCAAACTGGCGGTGATCTGGGCGGCATTCTTCAACTTCGTGGCTGCTTTCCTTCTGGGCACCGCGGTAGCCAAAACCATTGGTAAAGGGATGATTCGTCTGGAAGACGTGACCCAGTATGTGGTTATCGCCGGTCTGGCGGGAGCGATCGTGTGGGACTTGCTTACCTGGTGGTGGGGTTTGCCAACGTCTTCTTCGCACGCTTTGATTGGAGGGTACGCGGGCGCAGCCATGGCGCGTGCGGCCCTCAACCATGGAGTTGCTCACGCCTATTCAGTTATTCTCCCGCATGGCTGGACGTTAACTCTGGTCTTCATTGTGGTAGCTCCTTTCATGGGGCTGGTCCTTGCGCTTTTGTTTTCTTCGGCAAGCTACTGGATCCTCCGCAACCGAACTCCCGCGCAGGTGGACAGGTGGTTTCGGAAGTTGCAATTGCTCTCTGCGGCGGCTTACAGCCTGGGCCATGGAGGGAATGATGCCCAAAAGACGATGGGCATCATCGCGGGAGCCTTGTTCACCGCCGGATACATGACGACGGATGAAATCAACCACGAGTGGGGCCGCTATAAATGGTTCATCATTCTGTCCGCGCATACTGCCATCGCGCTGGGTACATATTTCGGCGGATGGCGGATTGTTCACACCATGGGGTCGAAAATTACCAAGCTGAGGCCGCTGGGCGGTTTTTGTGCTGAAAGCGCCGGGGCCTTGACCCTGTTTGGCACTGCAATGGCCGGCATTCCGGTCAGCACAACCCATACCATCACGGGAGCAATTATTGGGGTGGGAGCGATTCATCGACTCTCGGCGGTGCGCTGGGGAGTGGCCCGGCGTATCGTCTGGGCTTGGATGATCACAATTCCTGCTTCCGCGGCGGCTGCGGGGCTGATCTTTTGGATCATCCGAATGGCCTATCCCGCTGCCTAGCGCGATCCGGTCCCCGCAGCGGCGCCCCACCAGTTGGGCGGGGTTGTCGGCGCTTAAGTGGCGAGCTCCGTCTCACACGGTGAGGTCGTGCTAGCTTGACGTCACAATCCTCAATTTACGGTGGCGCTTCGTACACGATGTTGAAGGGATGTCTTGGTCGTCCGCCGGAGGCGGTTGAACCCGCCGCGGTCACAACCTCACGATTCGTGCCTCGCCAACTTGCGCGCTAAGGCACGGTCCCACTTCCTGAGATCGAGAACAGGATGTGTACAGCAGCGTCAGCCAGAATTTTGCTTCTGTCTTCGATTAGGGCAAGATTGGACATTACCACCCAAACAATCGATCGCCCTCAGCGTTGACTTGACCCTACGCGCGGCCTACCATGACCCACAAGTCGAAATATTTATGCTGGGCCAGGTCATTTCTCACTACCGGATCGAAGAAAAGCTGGGCGGCGGTGGTATGGGAGTGGTGTACCGTGCCCAGGATCTTCGCTTAGGCAGAAGCATTGCCCTGAAGTTTTTACCTCCAGACCTTGTCCGCGATCCTCAAGCTCTTGAACGATTTCAACGTGAAGCTCGCGCCGCCTCCGGCCTCAATCACCCGAACATCTGCACCATTCACGAAATCGACCAGTTCGAGGGTCAACCTTTCATCGTGATGGAGTTGCTGGAAGGGTACACGCTCAAGCACATGATTACTGGCAATCCGTTGCCCGGCGCCCAGATTCTGGAAATTACCATTCAGATCGCCGATGCGCTCGAGGCGGCCCACGACTCAGGTATCATCCATCGCGACCTCAAGCCCGCGAATATCTTCCTGACCAAACGCTCGCAAGCAAAAGTTCTGGATTTCGGGTTGGCCAAACTCGTTCCCACCCCACGCCAGATCGAAACCGGCGGCACCGCCGCCATGCCTACCTTGAGCGGAATCCAGCATTTGACCAGCACCGGGGTCGCGCTCGGTACCGTGGCTTACATGTCGCCGGAGCAGGCCCGCGGTGAAGAACTCGACCGTCGCAGTGATCTCTTTTCTCTAGGCGCAGTACTGTACGAAATGGCCACCGGACGCCTTGCTTTCGGGGGCGGCACGACTGCTGTGGTTTTTGAGGCCATCCTCAACCGTACCCCGGTGTCTGCAACCCGGGTGAATCCAGAATTGATCCCGGATCTGGGATGGATTGCGGCCAAGTTGCTCGAGAAAGACAGGAATCTGCGCTATCAATCGGCGGCCGAACTTCAGGCTGACCTTAAGCGGGTCAAGCGCGACACCGAGTCCTCCGGAGTTCCGACCTTCGAGGGACCCAAGACCCCCAAAGTGGCGTGGCACAAATCCGCGATCATAGCGGCGGCTGTAACTTTTCTTCTGCTTTTGGCTGTTGTAGTGCTTCCGCACCGCTGGCGCGACCGGCTCGTAGGTGGCGGAAATCACATTCACGCCATTGCTGTACTGCCTTTTGTAAATGTGGGAGCCGATCCCAATATCGAATACCTCGCGGACGGCGTCACCGAGGGCATTATCAGCAGCCTTTCCCGGGTTCCCGAACTTCGCGTAATGGCCCGCAGCACCGTTTTCAGCTACAAAGGTCGCGAGGTTAATGCCCAGAAAGTAGGCAAAGAACTCAACGTGGACGCGGTGCTCATGGGCAGAGTCGCGCAGCGAGGAGATACGCTCACCATCCAAACCGATCTGGTGAACGTTGCCGATGGCGCTGAACTTTGGGGCGACCAGTTCAACCGCAAAGTCTCTGATTTGATCCTGGTGCAGGGAGACATTGCCAAAGAAATTTACGACAATCTGCGGCCCCGGATTGTGGGAGCGGAAGAGACAACCGAAGTAGCGAAACACGATACCGAGAACCCGGAAGCTTATCAACTTTATTTACAGGGCCTCTTTTACTGGAACAAATGGACGGAAGACGGCTTCCGCAAAGCTACGGACTTTTTCAACCAGGCGGTAGAAAAAGATCCGCACTACGCTCAAGCGTATGCCGGACTGGCTGACACTTATAACTTCCTCGGCGAGTCCGGTTACACGGCGCCCCAGCAAGTGTGGCAGAACGCAAAATCCGCTGCAATGCAGGCGGTCAAACTGGGTGACACCCTGCCCGAGGCGCATGTTTCCCTTGCCCTGGTGCGGGAAAGCTATGACTGGGATTGGCTGGGAGCCGAATCCGAATTCAAGCGCGCGATCCAGCTGAATCCCAACAATCCTTCCGGGCACCAGTGGTATGGCGATTTTCTCACTCGCATGGGGCGCTTCGACGAAGCCAAAGTGGAGCTCAAGAAGGCTCAAGCGCTCGATCCTCTTTCGCTTCTCACCAATACCAGCCTGGGCCGGCTGCTCTACTTCACGCGCCAGTACGACTCGGCGGTCCAGCAACTGACAAAAACTTTGGACATGGATTCAAAATTCGTGCCGGCACAGCACGCCATAGAATCCGCCTACGCGCAAAATGGCATGTTCAAGGAAGCCATCGGCGAGCGCCAGAAAGTTTTGACACTCTCCGGCAATCCCGACCTGGCGGCGGCGATAGGCGAGGATTTCAACGTATCCGGCTATCCCGGAGTGATGAAAAGTTGGCTGGAAGGATTAAAAGAAGTATCCAAGCGAGGATACGTGTCGTCCTACAACATCGCTCAGATCTACGCTCGCCTGGGAGACAAGAGCCAGGCGTTGGCGTCTCTTGAGCAAGCGTATAGCGAACGTGACAGCAATCTGACCTATGTCAACGTCGAGCCTGCATTCGACAATCTTCGCTCTGACTTGCGCTTCAAGAAAATCGTGCAACAACTTGCCCTGCCTCAGTAAAACGGCCGTGATGCAGCTTATAGAGGCACTGCATACAGTGTCCGCTTACGTCGTTCCAACGAACTCCATCCAAGAAGCGTCGATAATTTTTTAACCGCAGCGCCACTCTAGCGCAAGGGATAGCCTGGCTCGCCGGGCAAACGGCCATCGACTCGTAAAACTTTTGCCCCCGGTTTTACGTCTTTACTGTCAATGAACGCGATGGCCCCGGGAATAGCTGTAGCTAGTTGATTGGCCATGTCATTCGAATACACCACCTTGGGCGCGGTGGCTGATTCCGCACGAAAGATTTTCGCAATCCAATATTGCTTGAATTGCGATTCGGACATCTGGTAGATGATCTTCAACACCACATCGCGTTCCCGGGCGACGGGCGCACGGATCAGCAGCACGACAGGGATGTTGGTGCTCCAATACTGGCGGTCGCCGAGAAATACTTTGCGCACCTCGGCCAGGCTCAGATTACTGATTGGGGTATCGGGGTGCACCACGACTGCGATGTCAACTTCGTGACGTTGTGCGGCCAGCGGCAAAAGGGCAAGGCACACACAGCTTAATAAGCAGGCTCGGAAGGCGAGTTTCCAATGGGCTGTCATGTGCGTGTCAGAAAGTAAACGCGGTCTGGAAAAACGCCCCGTTTACGCGAGGCTCGTTCACGCCGTGGCGACTATTCCGATACTCGCCCTTGAATGCCGCGTAGTTCGTAATATCGTAGCGGACCCCGACCGTGGATCCCGAAAGATCATTTACATCCACCAGGGTCGGATCGGTTTCCGGCTTATGAATATACTCGAAGCGATAATAAGGCTTCCATTTGCTTTGCTGCCATGGCAGGCGGTAAGCGAGCTGAACATAAAACGCCTGGCTGTCCCAGGTCTCAGCGGTCAGTTCATTGCGATGATGGACGTTGGCATATTCCGCCAGGAATTCCGGCTTTTCCTTCGTCCAGACGACGTCGGCTGCGGTAATCCACTCACCGAAATTCTGCCCCGGTTTCGGGGTCAGTTTATCGCGATAGACGGATGCTCCGACTTGAAGGCCGTAAAATCGCGCCGGACGGGCATAGACATTCGCCACCCAGGCTCGATTGTCGTTGGAGTCGCCGGCATCTCCCGACTTGCTTAAGAAAGAGGACCGCCCATTTCCCACTCCCACGTTGTATCCCAATCCCAGGTTGCCGGAAGGAATGTTTCCTTCAGCCTCCAGCCCTACAAAATGGGTGGGAATAAACGTTCCTCCAAACCTGATCATTTCGGGACGGGAGATAGTGGTTTGCAACCAAGCTCCATGGTGGAAGGCCGCATTCCAGTAACCGATCGGCGTATGGTATTTGCCGAATGAGAGTTTGAAATAGTCGTTGTAGTCATAGCGAATGATGGTGCGCTCTACGTTGAGGTCATAGCCGGTCTGCGAGGCAGTGAAACTGACCTCGCCGAAATAGCTGACTTTTTCCGACAGCGGCGAAGCCAGGTGGAGCACAAACTGGCCCAGATTGAATCCACTGATGGAGCCTTTTTGATCGGTGGCCGAGAAATCGACGTCGCCGAACCCTCTGATTTGCAGCGATGGAAAATGGCGTTCGGCGTCCCGGATTTCGCCCATACCAGCATGGTCTTCGCCTGGTCTCGCAGCCTGCCCAGAGGTAGGGGCGGGAACGGGATTTGGAGTGGGTGCGGCGGCAACAGCTTCAGTCGTGCGCGCACTCTGGACCGGCGTTTCCACTTGGGCAGGCGCAGTTGGTAGGGGAGCCTGAGCAGCCTCCTTCTGGTGGTCACGCTCCTCCAGTTGGTTGATACGTTTCTCCAGTTGCTGGATGCGTTCGAGCAGAGTCTGAACCGATGGTTCGGCGGAGGCAGCCGATATTTGCGCCGGCACGGCTTGCGACTGCGTACGTTGAGACTCCGGCGCCTGAGATTGGGCCCGCAAAGCGCAGGTGGTCAACGACAAAAACAGCAGCACAAGACAGCGAGAGCTCATAATCCCTCCAGAAAGCAGACGCGTTTCGAGGCGCGCCTTCCACGTATTTTTTTGGAAAGCCCGGCGAATTTCAGCCGCCCAGTTTAGTACGGCGAGACATTTTGTCCAAGCATCGATTACGGCCAAGAAACATTCAGAAAGGTTTTATACTCCCGCTTCGTCGCCCCTGTGCGGTCACTGCATCTTCTGAGCAACGTAGTCGAAGCGAGAACGGGGGATCGTGCATCGAAATCGGCCGCCTTGCGCGAAATTGAGGGCGATCAGGCCTACGAACTGCACAATGTATTCCTTGGGATTGCAGTGCTGCCGAAGAAGGCCACCAACGGTCTTTGTTTTGACGAGCAGGTTCGGCTCGCCGCCATCAAACTTGAGTATGAAGCATCACGTCGCTGCCCTTCCTGCTTATCGAAAACCCGCACGGAGCGAGCGAAAACCCTTCAACGAACGGAGCGTCTCACCATGTGAAGCTGGGCTGCCGAAGGGGGGCCTAACGAAACCGCCCCACGACTTAACCGAGTCTGGGCGTTTACGTGTCCGAACAGTTAATGAGGACCAGGAACCATCGAAGGATTCCAGTTTTTAATGAGCGCGACTTTCATAGCTGGACATTGCGATACGGCCTCGCGTCTTGGTTGCTCTGCATCGGTCGCATTAGATGGAGCTTTGTTCGAGGATCAAGACCTCGACGCGAAACTATCGATATGCGTAGTGCTCGAGTACCAGACAATGTTTGCCAGACTCGGCCGAATTGCTGTTCTCGCCTGACAGTAGATTTACCAAAAAGGCGCCGTCTTTGTTGCCAAACTTCTAGCCAGACCTAGCGAGGAACTGCACTGAGGTATGTACCACCAGGACTGAATTGTTGCGCCAGTCGCAGCGATCCGTCTAAAGGAACGCGCCAAGACCAGGCTCATGCTTTGCTGCGACGGACACTTTGCATTAACGCAAGCAACCGCGAGCCTTCACTTCTCCGGTCGCAACTGGTACTCGCCTAGGCATTTGGCTATCTCGACCAGACCTGCCCTCTCGGCCATTTCACGTGGCGTTTCGTAGCTATCAATTCTGGTTCGAAGGCGAGGATCTGCTCCGGCTTCAAGGAGGACCTCGATGGCGGCCAGGTCGCGCTCGCCAACAGCCATATGCAACGGTGTGTAATCGTTGACACCGCGCTGATTCGGGTCAGCGTTGAAAGTGAGCAGAAGCTTGATAATTTCGAGAGTATCTTTCCTTCCCGGCGAACCCGCCCGGGGGCGGGCACACGAGAGGGCAGCAATCAACGGTGGAAATCCGTCATTAACGTCGGGATTGGGTTCGGCACCGATTGCCAACAACGTACGGATGAACGGGAACGGACTATGGTAGATGGCGTACACCAGGCAGGGACCGATTGTCGGTGGCATCGGCCCGTTCGGAACAGTAGCGGGATCATCGACTGCGGCACGCAGTTTGGCGAGGTCCCCGCTGCGAAAGGCCAAGTCAATCTTCCTGAACGTCTCCGATTCCCTACACCGCTCAGCGTCTGATTTCATTTGTGTAGATGGCTACGTTTGGGTTTCAATACTGAGAACAATTCCCGCAAGTCGCGCTCAACGGCAAGATCGTAGGCCTTCTTGCCAGCGAAACCCGACGCTCCCGTTCCACGCAGAGTGGCCACTCGGCTAGGAAGAAACGAATCCCCTTGACCCGACCGGCCTTCTCATGGAAGCCGACTACATTCACCAACCTGTCACCGAGCAGTATGGCCGCCGTTTTTTCACGAGTAGCGCTATAGTTTGCCAGCGCGTGCCTGTGCTTGGATTTGCAATTCGGGTTGGTCGGCTCGCAATATTTCCCGAGCTTTGACGGCGTCCAATGGCTTGCTGAAGTAGTAGCCTTGGATTTCGTCGCATTGATGTGATCGAAGGAATGCCATTTGCTCTTCGGTTTCGACCCCTTCGGCAAGCACCTTGAGGCTTAGTTTCCTTGCCATGGCAATAATTGCGGCTGTGATGGCAGCATCATCGGGATTCACGGCCACTTCGCGAATAAATGAACGATCGATTTTAAGTTTGCTAAATGGGAACTGTTTCAAGTAACTGAGGCTCGAATAGCCGGTTCCAAAATCGTCAATCGCCAGCTTCAAACCCATTGTCCTGAGTTCTTGTAAAACCGAGAAGGTGACTTGCGCATTCGACAGCAGCATGCTTTCTGTGAGTTCAAGTTCGAGGTATTGGGAAGCGAGACGACTCTCCTGAAGGACCTTACCGACGAGGTCTTGAAAACCCTCCTGCCGAAACTGTACTGCTGAGACATTTACCGATACTGGCACTGCGAGCAGTCCCTCATCTTGCCATTGTCGGACCTGGGAGCACGCGGTTCTGAGAACCCATTCACCGATGGGTATTATCAGTCCGCTGTTTTCAGCAATTTTTATGAACCTGTCAGGGGAAACCAGCCCCAACTCCGAGTGTTGCCAGCGCAGGAGTGCTTCCAATCCGATAATCCGTCCGGTGCGAATATCCATTTGTGGTTGATAGACTAAGAACAGCTCTTTCTTCTCCAGAGCTAGTCGCAAACTTCTTTCTAAGGTCAAGCGCTCCATCACTCGAGCGTTCATATCTTCAGTGAAGAATCTATAATTGTTACGTCCGCAATCTTTGCTGCAATACATGGCTGCATCAGCATTCTTGATCAGCATTTCTGCGTCCGCTCCGTGTTCAGGGAAGATGCTGATACCAAGGCTGCAGGTAACGTCAAGTGTGTGACCCTGAACTTCGAATTCGGGGGTCATGGCATCCATAAGCCGTTCGGCGGCGACAGCTGCATCCGATAGGTCTTTTACCTTGGTGATGACAATAAGGAATTCGTCTCCGCTCAGCCGAGCGACCGTGTCTTGTTCGCGGGCCCACGTCTTAAGTCGCTGGGCAACTTCTTGCAAAAGAAGATCGCCGACCGCGTGTCCGAGTGAGTCGTTGATGTCTTTAAAACGGTCAAGATCGAGAAAGAGAAGTGCGACCTTTTCTCCCTGCCTACGAGCGCTTGCCAGTGCCTTTGCCAATCGATCGCGTACCAGGGTCCGATTCGACAATCCCGTCAGCGCATCATAGTAAGCCAAGTATTGAACTCTTTCCTCCGCGGCTTTACGATCAGTAATGTCCTCGACTGTACCTTCGTGGAGCACTATGTTGCCGGCGCTGTCGCTGGCGGCTCTAAGATTCATCAACACCCACCGTTTCGTGCGGTCACTACAATAAACCTCCACTTCCGCGCCACGCACTATCCCGTCCTTTTTCAGTCTCTCTCGCAAATCATTCATGCGCCTGGGGTCTACGAACAATTGACTTACCACGTCGGAAACTTCTGTCAGGAATTGTTCTGGAGATTCATACTTATGCATCTCAGCTAATGCCCGATTAATGCTGATGGGTTGACCATCGGGAGTGGTTTGAAAGATTCCAATCACTGCGTCCTCAAAGATCGCTCTATACTTTTCTTCAGCCCGCACCAGTTGACTCTGCAAGCGGTTCAAATTGTCGAAAGACTGGTTCGACTCTTGAAGCAGGCAGACTAATTCTCTATCAAGAAGGTATTGCTTCAGGAAAACCAAACCGCCCATCAACAGCATGACAGCTATAGTTAGCAACAACCGGTACTCCCGAACCGGCCCTGGAGTGTTTGGAGAAAACTGAGACCAAGCCACCATTAATGGCGTAGAGAAGACGGCCACCATCGCCAGCCGAGCAGGCCAGATGGCTGGATGGTTATCGGACTGTCTAGCTAACTGCGTGTCGCCGCGATTCGTAGGGCCAGCGAAGCCTGCGGCGATGAACCAAACCATTGCCGCCAGCAGTGGAACGTCGTAAAGACTACCCGTGTAGTAGACATGAAAGTTGATGGCAGCGCCGGTGATTTCAGAAGCGACGGCATACAAGCAACTGGCGCCAAACCAGTAGGCATAAATAGTTTTCCAGCGAGTTGCGCTACTGTGCCATGCCAACCCCAGCGCACACACAAAGACAAAGTGCTCGGCCAGATATGCATTATCAAAACTAAAGCCGTAGACCGACTCGTTGGGCGAGACATACTGCCAGGGAATGACAGCAAAGAGATAAAGATAAAGCCACCAGATCAGCAAAAGTACGAAATCAAGTCGACCGGCGCGAATCGAGCGGTTTGCCTTTTGTAGATGAGGTTGCACCGCCAGTGCAGCCATCATGGGGACGATATGCAGGAAAAGAACGATATCCCCCGCAAATGGGTTCGGGACTGGTTGGCGTCGATAGACTTCAAAGTAGGTCCATATGAGCTGCGCAGAGAACCACAATAAGAATCCGAGGCTCATCAGCCAGCCGAAAAGCCGGGTTCGCCTGTCAGCATGGAAGGCAATCGGGGTGACAGAAAGCAGAGCGCCCAGTAAAAGAACGCACTGGCTAGTGTCACCGAACGTCGTCAGCGCGTATGACGGCTTCATGGAAAGAGCTAGCGCCAACTGGGTGCACACCAGCAGCGAAGCAAGCACTACCCATGCCCTTGTCGGGCCGATCAAGCGCGGCTCCATACCGGCTATTCTAGGGGTGGAGGTCATCTCGCATTAGTTACCGATGTAACCTGTCGTGAGAGGTTCAGCCTGAAATTGTCACGATTGTGATCATTTGAATGACTCCGTTCGCGCCGACGTGGGGGGGGACGATGAAGGAGCCACAAACCGAGTCCGAGAAAGGTCGCGGAGAAAGCGGGTACCGATCGACAGGAGGTCCGAATGGCGTACTACAGAGTTCGGATTGAGGTCCGGTGCAATTGGAATCCGCCGGAGAGCGACCTGGAGGAAGTTGCCCACGGCATGTGTGTGTGCGATCTACGACAGCAAACGCCTTCGAGCATCGCACAAATCGCCTAGAGAACGTCCTTGAGGCTCACTCCCTCGGCGATCAACTCCATTGTTCGCTTTCCGCGGCGGTCTGCGAACGTTCGCCGTACGATTGTCTAAAGTTAAGCCGGTGAACTCTTCCCATCGCCTGTTAACAAAGTCGACCGAACAGTCTAGGAGACTAGACCATGCAAGCGCGGGAATAGTGTTGATGATGGTTCGGAATTCGCTGAGCGAATTCGGAATCTCGCCAAGCACCGTTTCGAGCTTCTCTCGGGCATCCATATGGTGCCGTCTAGATTCTCGCACACTGAAGCAGGTAAGGGGCAGAACTCCGCATACTCGGCACAAAATTGAGACGAGAAATCCGTCCCAACCCGCAGGGGTAGCCGAACCTCCTTCTGATGGTTCAAACGTGCCGGCTTGCAAAAGGTAATGTCGTCAATTCGCAGAGCTTCGATGAAGGATCTCAACTTTTGCGTCCAGGGCGCCAGTGCGTTCATTCCCATTGGATCACCGTTCTGAAATTGACTACCCTTACGCCTGCGCGAAAGCTCCGTCCACAAACACTCTGCTCCTGTAACGAAGCTCGCGTCGTCTGAGGCGCGTTGAGCGTTGCATTGCTGATTCTCACGTCCGCCGCGTTGCCTCAAACCGTTAAACAATCAATTCGCAGAATCATAATCTTGTTTGGGAACCCTTACTGACAGGTCAGCATCGCCGTGCCATTCACTGTCATTGAAGTGTTCTGGACTCCATTGTTCACACTAAAACTAAGATTTTGAGGGGCGCTAGCCGTTATGGTTACCGTTCCCGGCGCCGAGCAAGTGACTTCGCCGGTGGAACCAATGGTGGCCGCAACGGCGCCTGTGCTTGTCGGCGACGTTTTCCATGAAAGACCGTCCACCTGAGAAAGTTCCCTGCTTTTACCATTGCTGAAGTTTCCGGTGGCCGTGTAGCCAACCTGTCCCTGAGGGCTGCTTGTGGTCGTTGCCGATTGAGGACTGACCGTGATGCTGGTGATATTTGCGTGACCAGCTCCGCATCCGGCAACCACAATCACAACCATGATTGCTAACGCCAAATTCAGGTATCTCATGTGTACGCCTCCAATGATTTAGATGCCTAGTCCATTAGCCAAGTTGGGCTGGTTTGTTTGCAACGGGGTTTTGGCGCCCCTATTTGTCAAAATACGAACCGACCGTAGGGCGATTTAACGTTGGGTTCAGGTTGGTGAAAACAGTTGCGATTCATTCGCCTTTCACCGCTCCAAACTGGGTTAACCACGTGAACCGAGCATAGTCGACATTACGTGCTACCTGCGTGCCTGAAGGGAGCTTTAATTCCATCAGAAAAGTCAGCTACCAGACAGATGTGAAAGACAATTCGGCATCCAACTACACGATTGGGAAGTTCAACTATCAAACCCTCGGGAGGTACTACGAATAAAGTAGGCAGCAGCATTCTGCTTTGCTTGATTCTGGTCGCGGGCACGATAGCCATGGCACAATCAAAAGGCAACGTACGGGAAGTCACTGGTTGTCTTGCAAAAGGCGACAGCGCGAAGGAGTTCATGCTGACCAGCGATGATGGCAGCACCTGGGAAGTGCGAAGCGACAGCGTTGCTCTCGCTGATCATGTAGGTCACAAAGTGACAGCCACTGGCGCAATCTCAAATGCAAAAATACACAACATGAAAGAAGATGCTAAAGACGCCGCGAAAGACGGTGGTATGAAAAAGAGTGACACCGAGCACGGGCACATGACCATTACGGATGTAAAGATGGTCAGCGAATCTCGCAATTAGCATTCGTAACAATTCGGCGTTTAAATCGAGTTGACAAACGCCCCGAGCTAACCGGTCGGGGCTTTTGTTTTCTTGGTTGCACAAGCACGCTTTTTCCATGAAACGAGAGCGCCTCCCCCGTGATTTCTTTCCAGGAAGTTGCCTCCAGCCGCAAGGACTGCGGATACTGAAGGTCAAACGAAGCTAAATCGTCGCCGAGACTCTCCACATTGCACTCGTCGGCAAGCCGCCGCTAGTTGCTTTCATGCCTGGTCTCTTACTTGCTTGGGTGGACATCACTCCGATTGCTTCCAGAAACGTCCACGAAATCCCAGCCTTGGCACTGTAACTGTGCGTCGCTCCCGCGTTGGATTGACAAAGTTGTATTCCGCGGGCGTGAGCTGCAGCGCGAGGCGTTGCGTCAGACTGACTTGCAGTCCACATATTACTCAGCCTACTCCGCTGATTTACTCGGTGAGCTATCCGAACGGTCGGCATCTCTCGCTTCAGCTGCCACGAAGGTGGTGTGTTTTCGACAACATTGCCTCCGGTGCGGCGATCAAAAACGCAATGGAATTGACCCAAAACCTTGGCAAAGTATTGGGTTCAACCATTCGGCCGCCTGCGGTCCATGAATCGCCATGAGGCCCATAGGGCCACGCATTGCTAGCCCTCAATAAATGTGCAGTATTTTAAGCTCACGGAGGAAATCTGCCCCGGAGCAAGTCACACGGGAAACTCGATGGGTATATTCGGGAGATCGTCGCGGGATTGAATATTTATCGGTCCAGGAACCAGAATCTCTAGGCCGCTTTGCGGCCTTCCTGCTTCGCTTCAGGATGGCCGTGCTCGGCGGCAGCATGCTCTATTGTGGAATTAATCTCGCCGCCAATGAGCAGTGCGAGGCCAGTTACGTAAAACCAGACCATCAAAATAATTACTGCACCCAAAGAGCCGTAGGTCTTGCTATAGCTATTGAAGAAATGCAGGTAGCCTCGCAAGGCAGCAGAGGCGCCTACCCAAAGTACTACCCCCACTACAGAACCCGGTGTAATCCAATACCAATGTCTTTCTTTCACGTCAGGAGCGAAATAGTAAATGATTGCAAAGGCCAACACGACAGAGCCGAAAGCAAACCCCCACCGCAATATTTTCGCAACTATCAGAGCTGCGGAATGCAATCCGCGCGCCTCTCCTAGAAAGGCGATCAGATGGCCGCCGGCCAGAATCATTAGCAAGGCGGCAATCATTAATATTGACATCGCGATTGTGAGTCCCAGCGACGTCAGATGAACCTTCATCCACGAGCGCCCTTCACGCACTTCGTACGCGGCATTCAGCGTGGAGATTAGTTGCGTGATACCGCCTGATCCTGAATACAGGGCGAGCAAGAGACCGAAAGTCAGTTTGCCGCCGCCGGAATTCTGTGTCACCTCGTTTAGGGTACTTACAATGAGGCTGTAAGCAGTTGGCGGAAGCACCTGCTGAAGATAAAAGAAAAAATCACTCTTCAACTTGCTTGATCCAGAGGCAAATATTCCGAGCAAAGCCAAAAGGAACAATAACAGGGGAAAAACCGCAAGGAGAAAGTTATACGCTAGTTCGTACCCCCTGTTTAACAGATCGTTCTTCTGAATACCGCCCCAAACTCGGCGGGCAAGTTCACGCCAGGTCAATTCTCCTCAGATCCCAAAGCGAGGAGATTTGTTGTGCAGTGCTGAGGCTAGAATTCGACATAAAGTCATCAGGTATTTGTCGGGTCAAATCAGTGAACTAGGATGCCCGATCACAAAGCGCAGATGCTTCTTGCAGGAAGAAAGCATTGTGCCGAAGCTTAACAAGTCCGATCTCTGGTCAGCCACTTGTCCCTTCACCTGCTCGGGGGACATGTATCCAATCGTACCCATCACTATCCCTGGCTCGGTCTGCGCGGCAAGAGTGGGCGAGTCGGGGTTTGCCTCTACAGGCGACAGCTTCGCCAGCCCGAAATCCAGAATCTTCACGTGCCCGTCTCGCGTGAGGAAAATGTTGCCCGGCTTCAGATCGCGATGCACGATCCCTTTGTCGTGCGCCGCCGCCAACCCGATCGCGTTTTGCTGTGCCAACTCGGTCACCTCCGAAGCGGCAGCGCCCCGGCGCCCAAAGTGCGTCTAGAGTCCCCCCTCCAAAAACTCCACTAGCGCGAACTCAAGCGGCTCCTTGATATGTGTTGACCGCAGCGGACGTAGACAGTGGAAGAAATCCAATCGAAGGAAAAGACCCAAAGTTGCTTTTGGACCGCTCCTTGTCGATTTCCACAGCATTACTTTTGACTTATTTTTGACAATTCAGGCCCTCGGCAAGGTATCTCATAAGCACTCCATGCCTTCAGTTCGAATGCAGATCAATCAATGCAGATCAATCCCTATCGATTTCAGGAGAATTAGCTATGAGAATTCTGTGGTCCGCTATCGTCCTTACTGTTCTCGGCAGCGTCCCTCTGCTGGCTCAACACTATGCTCGCACCGACTTGACCGCTAACTCGGCCAGTGTTTCCGATAAAGCCGCAAATATCGATGCCAATCTGCTCAACGCCTGGGGTCTTACGCGAGCCACCACAAGCCCCTGGTGGATTTCAGACAACGGTGCCGGAGTTTCGACGCTCTACGACGCTGCTGGCGTGCCTCAACCCACCACCACACCCCAACCCTTGGTCGTCACCATACCGCTTCCCCCGTCTGACAGCTCCTCGGATGCCGCAACAGCCAGCGAAGGAAAGACCTCGACTCCAACCGGCACGGTCTTTAACTACACCAGCGACTTCGAAGTGGCGCCAGGCAAGAAGGCGATCTTCATCTTCGTTACCGAGGACGGCACAATCTCTGGATGGAACCCCACGGTCAAGCCGACGGAGGCAGTAATCAAGGTCAACCGCTCCGGCAAAGCAGTCTATAAAGGTTGCACTCTGGTTCAGACCAAGTTCGGTGTGTTCCTATATGTCACCAATTTTAAGAGCGGTCGAGTTGAGGTCTACGATTCCAAATTTCAGCGGGTTCACGCACTCGGCAACAGCTTCCGCGACGAGCATCTTCCCCGCGACTTCGTCCCCTTCAACATCCAAAATATCGGTGGAAGTATAGTGGTCACCTTCGCTAAGCGCGAACCCGGCAGTAACGATGAGGAGCATGGTCCTGGCCTCGGCTTCGTCGCCATTTTCGATTCTCTAGGGCGACTCATTCGGCGCTTGGACCATGGGCCATTCCTTAACGCCCCCTGGGGAGTCGCGCTGGCGCCTTCCGATTTCGGATCGTTCAGCCACCGCTTGCTGATCGGCAATTTTGGCGATGGCACCATTCACGCTTTCAATGTAGTAAGTGGCGACTTTGAGGGAACATTACTTGACGCGACTGGCCAGGCACTGACTGTAGACGGGTTGTGGGCTCTAAGCTTTGGCAGTAATGGCCCATCTGGCTCTGCCATCGAGCTCTATTTCACCGCCGGGCCGAATGATGAGAATGACGGCCTGTTCGGCAAAATAGCGCCTGATCCAGCCGAACAGAGGGGCAGCAACGAATAATGTCTCCAGAAACCCTGACTGGAAGCGTACAGGAATGGCGCTCCAGTCAGGGCTTTCCAACGAAAGCACTGTCAGTTCTGCATCCTGGGTTTCACTAAGCGGATTTGTGGAATGAGGGCGCCGGGAGTTCGGAGTGCGTCCCTGGATCAGGAACAAATCCGCCGTCGGTCGGATGGAGTTTGCCCTCAGATCGCGAGCCTTAGAGAGGCCTGCTCTGTTTTCCGTTTAATAAAATCAACCGACGTTGACTCTTGAGGAGTTGATTATTCTTTACCGCGTTGGCTACGTTTTCCACGGCTTCAAGTTCGTCAGTTTTCACCGTAGTTCTGCGCTGTTCGATCAAGCGGGGCTTCTGTGTCTGAATTCGCTGGAATTTCCTTGGTTACTCGGAGCAATGAAAATTGGTCATCCTCTTGGCGAGTCAACGCACTGCGGGAGAAACTGATCGGCTTAGGCAGCCAGCGCCTGTCGGCTGCTGGCATATACGAGGAGAGCCCTCATTTCGTCCATCGTGGGAATATAGAACTCCGAAATCGACTTGATACGTTTCAGTCCGTTGCGAACCGACCTGGAGGGATTGAACAGCAGAAACCGAACGTTGTGGGCGCGGGCCCATCGTCGAAGAAACACCAACATGCCGAGACCGCCACCTGCGATGGCATGCACCTCTGAGAGTTCAAGTACAACAATCCGGGCATCTGTTTGCGAGGTCACGGCTTGGCGCAATTTTAGCGCGGCTTCTCTCTCCACAATCTTTCCCTCACACTCAACCACCGCCAATTCACCGATGTTCTCGATCGTAACGTTTAGCATGGCTGCCTCCCGATGCTGCATGATCGTGTCCATTTCTTCTGTACGTTGAGCACGGGAAATACCATCCCTGTGAAATGTGCAGGATGAGTCGTGCTTCGCGACGGGGGGTGGGAGCTTCGGAAAGAAACGAGCAAATCCGCCATACAGCAAGAGGTAACTCTTACTTATCTGTTGGACCTATTTTAGAACGCTTCCGGGACATCGGGCGCCGCATCGGACTGGCGCAATAGCGAGGCGGTGCGTCGCTTCTCAAAATTTTGCGCCCACCCTTGGTACCTAAGGTATTCACGGTAGGAGAAATCCGCTCGGCCCAACCGCAGAAACTGCATGCATCAGGCTCGTGGATCATGCGAAATCCGCTCCAAACAAGGGTTTCCCTTTGGCCCGCAACGTGCTGCTATCTCTGATGGCATCTAGTTCTGGGCAAATGAAAGTTTCGAGCGCAATACCGCTACTGAAACTGGCTGGGTTGACGCCATTCCTCTGCTGGTGTGCCCTCGCTCAGCAGACCGCCAGCTCGGGATCATTGCTGGCCTCGATCGTACACCACGTCGAAGAAACTCAATCCAAAGTACGATTCGGAAGCTCCTTATCAAATAATTCGTGAGTATCGACTGCTTGGGGCGAAGAGTTCCGGTGCTGATGCCGAGGTTGTGGCAGAACTTGATTTCAACCCTCCTGCCGGCAAAGGCTACAAGATCCAAAGCTGGTCCGGCAACGCCAGAGGGAAGCAGGTTGTTCAGCGTATCCTGGATCACGAAGTTGAAACAGCGTCGAGCGAGGGCAATCAAGCTCGGACGGGACTGACCACAGGCAATTATGATTTCACTTTAACGGGCGAGAGTGTTTTGGATGGCCGCCCTTGCTATGTCTTGGGGCTGAAGCCAAAGCGAAAAGAGGGAGATCTGATTTTGGGAAGAGCATGGGTGGACAAGAATTCTTTTTCCGTCCTCCGTGTTGAGGGTGATACCGCAAAAACTCCTTCTTGGTGGCTCAAAAGTGTTCACGTCACACTAGCGTTTGGCGATCTCGGAGGAAACTGGCTACAAACTAACATCGAGGCCGTAGCTGATGTTCGCTTCCTTGGCTCACATACTTTGACCTCACGCATCCTCGACTATCGAGGTTCCGATGTTACTGCATCGAGAACGCTGCCTGCACATCTCGCAAATCGAAGGTAAAGTCACGGACCGAATGCCTCTATTGAGGCTCAAACATAAGGCCACCCTGGAAGACTTTTCGGTTTCCTGTTCCAGATATTGATCTGGTTTTCGCCTAGCCTGAGTGAGGAAGATCGCAAGTTATTGCACGATAAATTCCCCCTCGAGAAGGGTCGCCCTGATGGGTAGTGCATCACTTTCACTTTCCACAGTCTCGATTTCGGATCCAGCCTGTGGCATCATAAGGCCCGGAAATATAAGTTGGTGTGGGCTGGGTTCCTAATCGGTTTAGCGATAGCATTTTTCGCTTCGTTTGTATTCCACTTTCCCCGGTGAAATCCCTATGAGCGTGGGCAAAGGAAAACGCCCTCGCGATCCTAATCAGCTTGCCGAGTGGATTGGAGATCGCTCCACGAAAGAGAAGCGCGAAGAGTTTATCGTCCCGACCAAGACTGTGGCCCCAGTAGACCTGTCCTCGTACATGGCTGCCATCGGACGCAAAGGCGGCCAGATCGGCGGAAAGCGTCGGCTCAAGAGCATGACCAAGGAAGAGCGGCGCAAAGTGGCTGCCAGGGCGGCTAGGGTGCGGTGGAAGAACACCAAGACGCGCTGAGCATTTTATATTGCGAACGATGCGCGTGGGCGGCAGCACTGGCTCGCCGGTCGCCCTTTTATTTCATCCCGTCCAGAATTGAGCCCACGATGCCTCCGACGACGCCTCCCTGCACAGCTTCCTTGTGTTGGGCGGGCATGTACTCCATCAGCTTGTGCACAAGTTTGGAAATGGGCAGCGTTTGCAGCCAGATTCTTCCCGGTCCGGTGAGAGATGCAAGGAAGATTCCGTCACCGCCGAAAACCATGTTCTTGATTCCCGGCACCGTCGTGATCTGAAAGGAAACGCGTCCCTCGAACGCGCCGACGTGTCCCGGATGGACCCGCAAAGTTTCGCCCGCCTGCAGATCCTTCACGATCAGCTCCCCGGAAAGCTCGATCCATGCGGTTCCGGTTCCGCTGACGTGCTGCAACAGGAAGCCGTCGCCGCCGAAAATTCCTGCCCCCAGCGATTGCTGGAAGCCAACGCTAATCTGAATTTGCGGCGTCGCGCACAAAAAACCGTGCCGGTGAATCATATATTCATGTCCGGCACCAACTTCGATCGGCACGATGTGTCCCGGCAGTTTGGTAGCAAAGGAAATCTCCCCAGGGGCGCCGATGGCCCGGTACTCTGTCATAAACAGCGATCCTCCACCCGCCACGCGTTTTATCAGGCCGAAGATCCCTCCGCCCCCACCAAACTGGGTATGCGTAGTCATCTGGATGGAACTCGTCATCCAGGAAAGTTCACCTGCTTCGGAAATAACGGACTCGTTCGGGCCAAGTGCGAATTCAAGTACCGGCATGGTGGTGCCGAGGATGCGACTCTGCATGGCGAACTCCTGGTCTGGATTGCGCGCTGTCGACGAGCCTTGAGCCCGCGCCCGGCGTTGGATTGAACTTTACCGCGGAATTGCTTGTTCACCAAGAGACTAGAGCGAATGATCAATCCCGAGTGGGTCTCTCAACACGCCGCTTTTCAGCTTCTTGTCGATTGAGTTCAATAAAAGCTGTGGGGTTAATATTTCCCTTCCCTGCGGCGGCGCGCAGGATGAGCGGCACCACGCAGCCAGACTAGCGCTTGCGTGATTGCGGTCTGCTCGCAACTGTTATCGGCGGCTCTAGACATCACTGCTGGTGACCCGAATCTGTTTCAAATCCCGGTCAGTTACAGATCAACGACCAGCCCGAGAACCCGCCGATTTTGCAATAGTCAATCCGACGCCGCCGCCTGGCGCACATATTTCTGTAGCTCGATCACTGCTTTCGGGTTCTTGCCAAGCTGGTACACGAGCACCTTGTCTTTTCCGTTTGTAAGCACTATGCCATGCGTCAACTGATTATTGTCTTCGGTTTCCTTCGCCTTCGGCAGCGCATGGCGATACCATTCCTCAACCGCGGTGAGGGTATCGGGACTTTGACAAGTGTAGATGGCGTAACCGGCCGGGCTGGGTGGGTACTGCGTCCCGGTGTTTGTGTTCGGATAGAGCGGCAGTCCGGTTTCGTTACCCTTTTGCGCAAGAACCGGGATCGGCGCAACCAGGAGCAGAACGGCCGCGATAGCCGCAGCGATAACAAGATCAGGACGCAATGGAGATGTCACAGGACCGCCTCCAGAGTTGAGAATTGTGTTCGCGGGCCAGAAACCGTGAGCCCGGCCGAAAGTATTGTACTCGGTCGAATCCGAATTTTTTCCGTACCGAAAACGAGCTAGATCTCCACGGGTCGGAGCACCTTCCAACAACGGGCATTCATCTCAATCAAAGCGAAATGGAAAGGCTTCGTGTGGAGCGGCTGCCTTGCATGCAAGAACTCGACACAGAGAAGAGGTGACTTATGAAGGCGATTGTGGTGACGGATCAGGCTGCGGGAACGGCCGGGGCGAAGCTGGTGGAGCGGCCCGAGCCGCAGGCCGCGATAAACGACGTCGTTGTTCAGATTCATGCCTCGGGATTCACCGGGGATGAGCTGACATGGCCCTCGACCTGGACTGATCGCGTCGGCCGAGACCGAACGCCCTCAATCCCCGGACACGAACTGGCCGGAGTGGTCGCCGCTCTCGGGTATGGCACGACGGGGCTGTCGATTGGACAGCGTGTGTTCGGCCTCACGGACTGGTATCGCGACGGCACGCTGGCGGAGTATGTCGCCGTCGAGGCACGCAACCTCACACCGCTGCCGGGCGACGTTGATTTCACGATCGGCGCGGCCCTCGTGATGCCGGGCCTGACCGCGTGGCAGGGGCTGTTCGAGCACGGCCACCTTCAAGCGGGGCAGAGCGTCCTCATACACGGTGCGGCCGGCGTAGTCGGTTCGATGGCAGCCCAGCTCGCACGTGAGGCTGGCGCCTACGTCATCGGCACCGGGCGAGCTGCCGCCCGTCAGACGGCTCTCAACTTCGGCGCTCAGGAGTTCGTTGACCTCGATAACGACGCCCTGGAAGACGTCGGCGAGGTCGATCTGGTTTTTGATGTCCTCGGCGGCGACATTGCGAAGCGGTCTGCAGGCGTGATTCGCGCCGGAGGGACGCTGGTGACCGTCACCGGCCCGACCGAGGCGCGGCCCGCTGTCGGCCTGACTGTAGACTTCGTCGTCATACCAAATTGCGCCCAATTAAGTGAGCTCGTCCAGCAGGTCCGGGTTGGTCGGCTGCGGACAAACATCGGCAACGTAGCTACCCTCGACGATGCGGTTGCCGCGTTCAACCGGACTGAGCGGATCAAAGGAAAGACGATTATCCGCGTTCATCCGTGAGGACTGGGGGATTGTCTAAGGCCCACGAAGGTGCAATTCATGCGCCGAAGGAGACTTTAGATATCGAACACGATTACGCTGACCGTTTCGATCGCACGCTCAAGCGTATATGGGTCGGAAATGTCAGGTGCCCTCGAAGTATTGGCGCAACATCGCCATTACACTCATTGGGGGTTGGAGGGTTATGGCCTGACTACAACACTGATCACTCTAGTCTAAAGCGAGTATCATCTGCCCTGGGTGCCTGATCGATTCCTGTTCATCAAAGACGCGAAGACCCGACGTGAGACGAAATCCAAAGCAAAATAGGGAGCACCGAACGTGAAAAAACTCCTTCTGTTCTTGCTGTTGCTGGCACCCGAACTCCGAGCGCAAGAGCGGCAGACAGACCCCACATGGCTGCATCGCTACGTCCCAGACCTTTCGGAGACCAAGGCGGGTCTTACCTCTCCAACTTGCCACTACCGGGCCATTTTCGGCGAGGGGGACAAAGAGAGCCGATCCTTCCAAAGCGTATCTCGCTTCGGCGAAGTCTCTCTGGATCCAAATGGCAATTGCCAGACCGTACTTTACGACCGCGAGGAAGAGATTTATTTCGTCGTCGGGGGCGCAGGCATGCTGCACTACCAGGATCAGGTTCAGGCGCTGCGCAAGCACGACTTCACGTACTTGCCTCCGGGCGTGAAGCATTCGATTGCAAACCACTCGGATGAGCCGCTGCGCGTGCTGGTGATGGGTTTCAAGATCCCTTCATCGATTTCAATCGGGCCGCCGATGCCACATCCGAGAGTCGCAAACCTGGAGGATGCCAGGGAGGAGACGGTCAACGGTCACCCGAACTCAGTTCTGTACAAACTTCTGATCGGCCTGCACACCGGAAAGCGAGACTTGATTGATGAGGCGTACGTGATGAACAGCTTTTTCTGGATGGATTTTGCGCCCGGAGGCACGAACTGGCCTCACCACCACCAGGCCGCGGAAGAGATCTATCTGGTAATGGACGGCCAGGGCGAAATCGTGGCTGGCGGTGGGACGGACGGCGTTGAAGGCCGCTATGCGGCCAAGGCAGGAGACGCCTACTACTTTCGTCCCAACTGCACGGTGGGCTTTTACAACCAGGACAAACCGGGCGCCAAGGCCTACATTTTGGCCGTGCGATCGCGCATTCCACTGCATGAGGATGAAGAGTAAGTCTCGGCGTCTTCTGAAGGTTGATCCCTGCATACACCCAATGGGCTCGCGCACTACGAAACCCAGCTTGGCGTATAAGGAGAGGGAACGATAGTGGTACGCCGCCTGAACCGGACGGATGCCCGCGACTTTTGTTCGGTCGCGCGCACCATGACGGCTTGCATCAGTTGGCGACCCGCGCTCTTGTTCTGTACGGATGGGTCAATCGTAATCGGCCCAACCCCGGCAATTGGGGCCTCTCAGCCACCGTAACCATAGCCCAGTGCGCCCAGACAGCCCTCTCGAAGTTGGACCTCGCCCTGGTGAACATCATCGGAGCTTTGCTGAAGAAGGTTCGGAACTAAATCAGTCCCAAGATTTTAAGGTTAAGGCTGAGGGTGCTTCTTAAGGACATTCGGTCTCAAAGGGTGGGTGGCCGGCCAATTATCGCTCTTCTCCCTCGTAAACACGGCTGTCATAGTTGTCAAAGCAGCATCCTTCGGCTCACGGTCACCCTAGGTTCCATTTATCATTTCAGGAAGGACGCAGTCGTACTCTTCGCTGGAGATGATTCCCATCGTAGCTTCGGTCGGCCCCAACCCTAAAAACATGCATTTTCGGCGATAAATCTCCATGCTAGATCGGAATCGCACAGATAATAAAGGACATGGTGGCTTTGTTTCGTCAAGAACACTAAGTAGCGTGAGGGAAGAACCAGGATCGTCCCAGGAGAGCCAGGGATGAATCAGATAACCTTGCGAAGGAAAACAAGGGGCGAGCAAGGTTGCCCTCCCTTGTTTGGAGACCCAGCCTGGAGCTTCCTAATGCCTGTCCTCTCGCTTCAGTTTCGCGCGAGCTCGTTGTAGTTTAAAGAGCCGGTCCGCGGCGTTGTCCCGATCCCCCCGAATTGCACGCTGGTATCGGATGATAGTTTCCAAATTGCCCAAAGGATCCGTAAGTTTCGCAGTGAGTTCTACTCCGCTCGGACTACCGGAAAGACTAAAAACTTTTTCGGCCTTCGGGTCGTCTTCATTTTTTAGAAAAAACGTGAGCTCTTTACATCGCAAATCAGGTCTGTTCTCGGTGTCGAATTCGCCCAAGATTCCAAGCTTGCCCGTCCCCGACTCGAGAGCGTCATTAGCGATCGCGGTCATATCGGTATTCATCGATATGTTTTGTTCCCAGCGGGTGGCGCGTTTGAGCCGCCAGTCGGCATTCGCAATGTCATCCACGTACATCGCTTCGAGCGCATTCGCAGGCGCGAGATCCTTCCAAAGGTGCCTCCGATAGTCTCTGAAGTTCTGCTCCTCCTTTTCATTCTTGAATACCAGTGCACGGGCCAACAGTCCATGTTTTACAGCGTTATAGCGGACGGCCTGCTTACCCCTAGAGGTCGTGGGCCCATGGCTGTGATGAGAATTTTTTCGATTTGCGTCTATCACTTTTTTGCTTACATGTCTGTGTATATGCATATCTCTCCTTTTCTGACGAATGGTTTTGATCTTCTGAATACGGCTCTTCCTCAAAATTGAATTTTGTTGGGAAATAGAAAAGGCCCGACCGTAGTCGGGCCTTTACACACGTATGCGCCATTGATTTTACGCTCTTAAAAAATACGAAACAACCCTAAATGTGGTCTTTTCGCGCAATTTTCGGACAATTCTGGAAGAATCCAAGCTGCTCCGGCGGGATCCGAATTGCGCGGGGTCGGAATGTGTATCAGTGATCAAGGTTGCTGAATCAGATGGCGGACCCGGCGCGAAGATCAGAAAAACCGGGAGAGCACGAAGAACTGGGCAGTCAGGACGGGTCGCCGAGCCACTCTTTCTCGGAATGGCCCAATCTCATTAATCTCGATCAGACTATCCATGTTTTATTCGTCGGCAAGCCACCACCAGTTGCTTCCATGGCTGATCTCTTAGCCGGCTGATTTGTACTCCTGGATGACTAAAAGTCGTGTCGTGGATAAATTTGCCATGCCCAATGAACATCCCTGTATGTGTGATGTGAGTAACCGAGCTGCCAAAAAACAAAAGGTCGCCCGGGCGAAGTTGCTTTTGATCGATCGCATCTACGCCCGACCACGCCGCTTGCAAGTCTGCATCCCGCGGCATAATGATTCCGCGACTTCGAACTAACATTTGAGTAAAGCCAGAACAGTCGAATCCTAAGCTTGAGGTACCCGCCCACGTATAAGTCGTTCCCAGAAAGCGGCGTCCAAGTGCGATCGATTGATCAATCGTCAGTTTCTGCGACGAAAGTTCCAAATCTCCTCGTTGAATCCATGCGAGACGGCCTTCAACAAGGCGTATTTGAAGCCAACCGTCGTCCTTCCCTTTTCCTTCATCCGTAATTTCCAGACGCGATTCGAATGGAATAGTCAGCACAGGCTGATGGGCTGTCACGTCAGCCTCACGATATATGTTCGCAGTCAGGCTACTCACCTGCGCCGTCTTGCCTGAAGCTGCGTAAGACGATTCACACGACGGTACAGGGTGCACATCGTTTTGCTGCGACCATCCACTGTACTGATCTGGGGTGCGGACTTTGACCCACCCAGGACTCTCTTCAAGGACTACAACCGTCGTGCCATAAATGGTTTGTGAAACGACATCAGAGTCTTTGTTATTCGCCGAGAACATGTTAACTACTGGAAATGCGGCGACGGCACAAGCTAAAGCATTTGCTTGTGGCGGACCTGAGAAAATGAACGGCAGCCCAACAAACACCGCAAGCATGCGGACTTTGAAGACATTGACCGGATTTTTAAACACGATAGTTTGCACTGGATCCTATTTGCTGACCAGCCGCCTGAGCCCTTCATGCCTATTGGTCAAAAAGTGTACCTGACCGAAACCTGCATTTTTCGAGGATCGCTGGTCAATCCGCGTCCGTCTTCGCTGACGGTCAAGGGATCGACAACACCAAAATCACCGTTGTTGTATCGGTTGGAGCCCGGCTCATCATAGTGGACGGAGTTTGTGAGATTTTGTACCTCTAATCGGGTCTCCAACTCCTGTCCCTCGGTGATGCGGAACTTCTTCGCCACCGATATGCTTAGGTTTTTATAACCGGCCAAGCGGAAAAAGTTGCGCCCGACGTTACTGAATTGTCCTGGCGCTGGAGTAGAAAACTTCGCTACTTGTTCTGGAGTGACGTAGGTGAGCAATCCGGTGCTGGCGTCGCGATGAATGTGGAACAAGCCCGGCGAACAAGAATCGCAGTTGGCAACTGTCCGCACGACACTGCTAAGGGTGTAGTCATTCGTAGTGGAGTAGACGGTCGTAGGGCGGCCGCTTTCGATAATTCCAAAACCGCCGATTACCCATCCACCGAGGGCCCGATCGACAAATCCGTTCCAGCTATGCCCCCAGCGTTTGCCATGACCGAAGGGGAGTTGATACACCCAGATGCTTTGGAATACGTGGGTCCGGTCAAAATCGGAAGGCGCATAATTGATCTTGCGGTTATCCAGATCGAAAGGGGTGCTCGACGCCCCAAATGGGCTGGACGCAGTTCCCACGGTTGTAAATGTCGGATCGAAAGATCGGGTATCGATCGATTTTGACCATACGTAACTCGCCTGAAAGGTGATTCCGTTCGCAAAAGATCGTCGGACCTGGGTTTGCAAAGAATGGTAGGTTGAGAAGTCATGGCTGTCCAGCACGACCAGGCCTGTGTTGCCTGTGCCGGTTCCTGCAAACTGGGGATAGGAATAAAAAAACGTTGAACCCAGTCCTGCCAATACCGGTAACTGATCGCCGGCCGAATTCGTTGTCGTTGCGATAGTGACAGCTTCATCGGCCACGCGGCCCGTTGCGAGATCACTAGAATAAGGAGAGTTAGGATCTCTCATCCATTGGGAGCCAGTCTCGCCTGCCGGCCGGGATGGGTCAGCACCAAGCAGTTGGTTGATCAGCGGGCTATCACCGCCGCCAGCCACAGTGTTGAAGGCGCTTAAGAATCCGTTTTTGCGAATCTTCGCCTGATTAGCATCGTACGCACCGAACAAATGAACAGCCTTGCGCCCCAAATAGTTCATCTCCAAAATTACTTTCCGGGGCAGCTCACGCTGGATGCCGAAACTCCACATGTAGGTTTGAGGCGGTTGCCAACTCGGATCGACAACTGTATTGGAGTTATTGCTGAATGGCGCCGGTGTCCGCAATTCAGCCGGAGTGCCGAACTGCAGCGGATTGATTCTCTGGTTCAGTTCTGATGACGTCAATTCACTCAAACGCCCACCGCTGCCTCCAAACGTTTCGTCCGTTACCTGCGTTGTGAGCCCCGGCATTCCTTGGAATATAGCCGACGAAAGTGCAAACGTATTGAAGCGATCATAGGCGATGCGAAAGTTTCCGCGGATAGAGGTCTTTCCGTCATTGTGCGGGTCCCAGGCGAAACCAATGGAAGGGCCTAAATTCTTCCAGGCATCCTTGTACAGTTCGCCTGGCACCCAACTGAGTTTGTCGCTGCTGATCCCCCACCCAATGGGGGGATTGGGACGCAACATATTGTTCGCGTTCGTAACGCGCGGCGAAAGTTTGATTTCCCAACGCAAACCGAGATCGACTACGAAGTTGGGACGCACTCTCCAGCTATCCTGAATGTATGAATCATATTCCGGCATGCGAAAATCGGCATGCAGAAAAGTCCCGGCCGGCGCCCAGGTACTGGCATCTTTGGCGGCATAGCCCTGCTGGATAAGGCCCACCCGCCCTAGCAAATCATTGATTGAACCCTGCAAGTCCGGCAAATCTGAGCTTTGATCGATATTCAAGCCTGCATAGTTGTAGGCGGTAGGATCGGGTGTGTTTACCGCAGGGTCGAAGTTGATCGCGAGCGCCGCATTCAGATTGCCTATGCTACCGCGCTGATCGATGTGGCGCTGATAGCGGAGGTTAACTCCCCATTTGAGCGCGTGCGGGCCATGCACATACGTCATGTTGTCGGCTAGCTGGTATGTGGTCAGAAAACGGGCGTTTCCGGCATAGTTTTGCAGGGGGACCTGCATACAGAACGAGTTGTTGAAATAATCGCAGAGCGGATGAGCAAAGAAGTTGATCGCGGGGTTGCTGCCTGAATGCGGATCCGGGTTCGCAAAGTTAAAGCCGAAGCGGTTGAGTCCGACGACGAGCTCGTTTAGCATGTTGGGATTAATCACCCAGCGCCAAGCTAGGGCTAAATTCTTCGGCGTGCGGAAGGTGTCCACCACGTTGGGAAATCCTGGAAAGATCGGCAGCCCGGCATTGGCTGTGTCTCCAAGTGTGTTTTGATGCCCGGCTGACCAGCGAATAAAGATGCTGTGCGCTGTATTAAAGTTGTGGTCCAAGCGAACCGTGTAGTCCAATTGCTTCTCGTGCTCAGCGCCAAGAAAGCTGAAGCCGGCAATGTTCAACCCGTCGCCAACAGTGTAGTTGTTGGGAAGGGGCATTGAGGTCAAAACCGATTGCA
This sequence comes from Terriglobia bacterium, assembly GCA_963733545.1. Taxonomy (GTDB): domain Bacteria; phylum Acidobacteriota; class Terriglobia; order Terriglobales; family Acidobacteriaceae; genus JAIQFF01. The sequence continues at coordinate 67,694 of CAVTDQ010000001.1, read as the reverse complement.
CTGTTGAATCTAGCCCGAACCCCTGAGGGTCATTCGCGGCTACGTCATATGCAACGACGTTTACGTTGGGCAATGGATCACCGTTTTTGTTAACGGTCGCATTGCCGCTCCCCGCTGCGGCATTGAAACACTGCCCTTCGTAGGCTTGCCCAGCACCGCAAATTGGGGAAGACTGATCGATGAAACGCATTAATCCGCTGCGAGCCTGCTGTGTATAGACCGTATTTGTATTGAGGGTCGTCAGTAACGTTTGCAACCACTGGAAATTCACAAAGAAGAAGGTCTTGTTCTTTATGATGGGGCCGCCGAAGGTAAATCCTGGAATCTTCTGAACAAATTGAGGCCTGGAGAGTCCTGCCCCTATATTGGCCGGATCGTTGGCGTTGAAGCCGGGGGTCTGGTAAAAAAAATATCCCGATCCATGGAAAGCATTTGTTCCGGAACGGGTGACCATTTCCACCTGGGCACCGCTGTTTCGACCATATTCCGAGGTTGGGTTGCTAGTCACAACCCGAAATTCTGAAAGCATGTCCGGGTTGGTGCGTAATGGTGAAGAATTACCACCGCCTGCGCTTGTATCGTTGATATCTATTCCGTCTAGGGTGTAATTCCAAGCCCGATCGCGCGCGCCGTTTGCGTGTACACCGCCGCCCGCCACGTTGGGCCCGCCCTGATTGAAGCCCCCAGAATCGACAACCCCGGGCTCGAGCTCGACTAGCGAGAGCGTATTCCGTCCCCGGGCGGTGACAATGGGCAGTGTGTTCAGAGCTTCGTGATCAAGCAGGTTGCCGAGGTTGCCGGAGGTCGCAGTTTGCACCAGATCGGCTGCTCCTTGCACCTCCATCATCTCAGTGGCTGCACCCACTACTAACGTAGTATTCACAGCGACAGGCTGTCCGATAGTCACCACGATACCGCTGGCCTCATAAGTCTTGAACCCTCTGACTGCGATTCTTAGCTTGTAAGTTCCGGGCTGAACGGCGTCGAACAAATACGTGCCAGCCGAACTAGTCGCTGAATTGAACGCGACCCCAGTGCCTTCATGCGTCAAAATAACTTCTGCTCCAATCACAACGGCGCCGGAGCTATCGCGAACCAAACCCGTAACTCGTGAAGTGGTCTGTGCCATCGACAAGGTACCGACAAGCAGCACCGAAAAGCAGGCTAGTTGAAAACAGTAACGGCAGTTGGTCATGATTATTGGCTCCTCAACTTCTCCGGCCTCTAGACAACCGTTTCGGCACACCGTTCGACAATCTGGCAAACTCTATAGCAATGCCTCGCGGCGCCTGTCAAGCTAATTTACTTGCGATCGCTACATTTGTTGCCTCTTCCAGGAGTCAGGCTGGAGCAAGCTTTTGCGGTGGCTAAATCTCTATAGAGCGAAGAGATGCACCTTACGCATTACTTGGGCGTGGCGGACCTTAACGCTAAACGCAACAAACGTAACAAGCTTTTCTTGCCGCGCAGTTTGCGATATATTTGTTCCTCACCCCGGATACCAACGAAAACCATTGCGCTGTTCTTGATCGACTTGTTTTAACACTTCCATGGTGCGCGACCTGCGGTAATGCGCACAGATCGCAAATAGAACGTTTATAAAGCTGCTGGGTGCTGCATAGGAGTTGCTGAAGGGAGCTTCCACCGAGGTCAAGAAGCATTCGTTAGAGAAGCGCGCAATTGGAGACACAAAGGTATCGGTAATTCCCACGCAGTAAGCTCCATTGGAGCGAGCTCGTTGCAAACCCTCCACCGTTTGGCGAAGGCCGCGTCTGAAGCTCATCGCAATCACCAGATCCTTCTTGCCGACTCCACGTACCGCGTGCAGCGTTTTGCCCGGAGTTATAGCGTGAGACACGGGCAATTCCAAGAGAGTCAGCTTGTAATCCAGTAAATAGATCAAGGAAATGGCCATGTCCCCTCCCAGCAGGAGAATTTTCTGGGCGTTATATATTCGTTCGGTTACGGAGACCAGACGTGACATGTCGAGTGTATTGCGTAAAGCGTGCAGATTATGAATGTCTTGTTCGAGAGTTCTTCGTCCATGAGACGCCAGGCTGGAATCGTCGGGTATTGATCTCTGCATGCCTTCCAGCGACGTCGCACTGGCGATCGATAGCTCATGAAGGTAAGCCTTGAACTCACGATAGCTCTCGAAGCCCAAGCCTCGGACAATTCTCAGGACCGTGGCGGGATCGGTTTTGAGGCGCGCCGCCAGGCCGCGTATGCTCAGCAAAACATATTCCTTTGGGTTTTCTTGAACGGGGCGAATGAGCTCCTGCCGCTTGAGATGAAGCGTGCCGATACGTTCCGTGAAGCTCAATTTGGCGGTATCAATTTTGGTGACTGCTTGTTTTCTCACGGTAGCTCCCGGATCAATATCGCGTGTGACTGGCTAGGAAACCACCCCGCGCAGGCAAGCGCTACAAATGTATCATTCTGTCGTATTACAGGATCCGATAATTCGTGGCCATGCCCAGGACGACCGTTAATACCTATCGGAATTGCTTCTTGGGGCGCCAAATTTCGTTTTGCAGATACGGGGTATTTCCCACGAGAGATAACGCTTCCACGCAGGCGGAGCAAAAGGGATACGCCCTTCAGGCGATGTGCACTAATTCAGGTATTATCATGCCGATGCGAATGCTGCGAATGCTGCCAATGCTGCTTCTATTCACGCCCCTGTTTGCGGAGAGTCCATCGCCTGCGTCTCAAAAAATGGACCATTACCTTGTGGATGTGACCGTCGAACGGATACACCAGCTCTCAAGTCGAACCGCCCTTAGGTTTTCTCAGTCGAAGATGCGTCCGTTCGCTGTCGCCCTCTGATAGAACTTGCAGCCGGGTCTTTTCGCTCAATTTAAACTTGTAAGGACTTCGAGGCAAGCACGGGCAAACGAGCTGTTGCCATTCAGGATCGTCGGGAACGTTCTCGATGTGTGCGCCGTTGCTATAGCTTAGGGTTTGGTCTTTCATCAGGTATTGGGTGTGGCAGTTGGGACACTCTACAAACAGGCGCGTCGTCGGCATGCAAGCCTTACGATGCGAAATTCTGAAAAATAGTAACTTGTGAAAGCAACAATCATGCTGACCAAATGAACAGAAGAAGTGATCTGGGCATAGTGAGCCGCGAGTCCGGGCTTTCGCTTAGCCACCAGATTGGGTCGACCCGCAATGCCACGCCTTGAACAGGCGCTTTGGAATTCCCTTTAACCAGTTCTTTTTGTTCGCTCATTCCTTTTTTTGAAGGATGCGCGGTCAGGATCTTCAGCTCTCTGCAAAGATCTCCTTGAGCGCCGATTCGATTCTGACGACTTCCTCGCGGATCACTCTTATCGATTGTTGGGTTTTCGATGGGTGGGCCGACGGGGTGATTCCTTCCAGGGCGCCTCTTATTTGATGATTCCGAGCCCGAATGAAATTGAGTCTTGCTGTCCTCGCTTTGCGGTTTTTGTAAATGCCGGCGACGAACTTCGTGGCGAGCCAAGCGAATATCAATCCAAACAGCGCCTCAAGCGGAATACGATCGGTTGTGCCATCAAAGTCTGAAAACAATAGGCGATAAACCGCTTCACCCATACCAAAAGATGCAAACAATACGGTTGCACCGAATAAATACACTTTTACCCGTTCAATCGGTTGAAAGCGTATTGAGCTGTCGGTGATGTCATGTCTTCCCAAGGTATATATGGCCATGCCTCCCCCAAAATAGTTTGATGTTTTCAGGTGCCCCAATCAATCGTCGCGCGGGGAAATAATAACTGTAAATTAGCCGGCTGTGCCCATTGTCAATAGCTCTCTTGTCGATCTCGCTAGGGAATTCGGGCTATTCGCACAAGAGGCACTTTGCGGTAGGTTCTTCCTGTGGTCAAAAACCGGGCCACTAGGGGGAGCTTCCTGCCGCATCGTGAAGGTGCGACAGGATGGGGACTCCCCTTAAAAAACGTATAATTCGCTTGTTCCTCCTGTGGATAGCCGGATATTGGGTAAGGCCGCGAACGTCTGTCCACGAAGTTTTGCATGTGGCCTACTCGGAACCTTCGCTATTTGCAGTTGACTCGACTGCGTACTTGCTGCAATCCCATTCGCGCCCTTGGGTTCAGATTCACTTCCCGCTCGGCACGTGACACAAAAAAGTCGACGCACTTCGGTAGGTAATGAGATCTAATAAACAGCCTTGTAAGGTGAACTCCCAAAAAGTAAACAAAAAGACTTCTTGGCTTCGTTTCGCAAAAGCCCAGATCCTTCGAGACAAGTTCAGGGAGCGTCGGCACGGCGCGTTAACCTGTTCGGTCAACAACACATTCGCTCACGGCTCAGTGCGATTCGCGCATGCAAAACTGCACGACCTGGTTTCACAGACTCGTGATTAGCGCGTTAATCGTCCAAGTAGGTCGCGATTGGGTGTGGCTTTCCAATAAACCCGTTTTGAATAGCCCACCCGTCGGTTTTTAAACATGTTTGGAGCCCGGCGAGCAAATTGGAAAACATGGTTGGTATTCCGCAAAAGCGAAAGCGGAGCCGCGCTCTTGACGGCCGGTCTTCCGCCCGCGGTACACGGGTTCATTCCTCATTTTCTTTGATGGCCCCTCCCACCCTAGCGCGCAGGCAATTCCCGTGGAAAACCGCTAGCGCCCCTCAAAATCTCAGTTTCACTGTGAATAACGAGTCCAGAACACAATGACACTGAACGGCACGGCGATGCTGACCTGTCAGTAAGATTCGCTAGCGGAGGGAATCGAAGAAAGGTAGAGGATCGGCGCTAGAATAAAAAAACCAGTAAAGATACCAGACCAGCTGCGGCTTTTCCATCAGCTTCCCGTCGGCTGTCGAGACTTGCTGGTGTGGCACCAATTCAGAACCGACCATTGTCAAAAAATCACGGAGGCCAGCGGCGCGGGTGACGTTCATGTGAAAAGTTTTATCCCTCGGACTATTTCTTTCGGACAGAGATGACGGAGGCAGTATACCGATCACCGCGCAGCAAGGAGACGCTGAACTCGATGGGAATATCTTGGCTGTCGTAGGTAGTTTCCTTAATCAAGAGCACGGGGCTGCCGGCCTCGGCTTGAAGGACATGAGCATCGTCCGTGCCAGCTATGACCGCCCCGATCACCTCTTCTGCCCATTGCAGCTTACGGTTGTAGGTGCGTTCGAAAATTTCGTACAGCGAGCGCTTTTCCAGGTCCTGTTTGTCAATGCGGGCGAAGATCCTGGCCGGAAGATAGCTGGTGACCAACGCCACGGGCTCATTATTCACTAGGCGGAGCCGCTTGACGGAATACACCTGCTCGCCTGGCGTCAGTTTGAGAGCTTGAGCGACCTCCAAGTCAGGGTCTTGTAATTGCAACGACAGCAATTGCGCGGCCGGTACCAGGCCCCGCCGCCTCATCTCCTCACTGAAGCCCCGCAGCTGCTGAAAATTCCAAGGCACACGGCCAGTGCCGATCACAGGCTTTTTCCCTTTGGCGATGATCAGCAGTCCTTCGGATCGCAACTTCTGAAACGCTTGTCGAACCGGCATTTTGCTGATGCCGAGCACGCGCGCGATGTCGCCTTCGGAACAGAACACTTGTCCCTCACGCAATCTGCCTCCTTTCACCATCGAGCGGATTTGGTCCACAATCTGCGCGTAATAGGGCACAAAACTGTCGCCGTCGAGCGCGAAGTTCAACTCCTTGGCTGAGATTTGGTCCATGTTGGGACTGAGAACCGGCGAAATAGTATCCTTATACATATAGACATAGTATACAAGGTAGACACGATTCTAGTCAAGCGGAGCCGATCACTCCGCGTATGTCTGTAAACTGGTACAAAAGATGGGTTTAGTTATATTTTCTTTTTGGCCATGCTTCAATGCTCAGAAATGTCTTGACATCATATACTCATATGTCGTTCCAATGTGACGATCGTATCAAACTGGAGGTCGGCCATGAGCATGTCACCCAGACGCTGCGCTTTCGTTGTGATTGTTCTAAGTCTCTTCGGCGTTGTGGTTCTCGAAGCGCAGGTGGAGTCGGGCAAAATCGTTGGCACAGTGCGTGACGCGTCGGGGGCGGTGCTTGCCGATGCAGTTGTTACCGTAACGGCAACAGATACCAACATCGCGCGAAGACTGACTACCGGAGCGAATGGCGACTACGTCATGACAGAACTGCAGCCGGGAAACTACCGCGTGACAGTAGAGCATCAGGGATTCAAGCGAGCAGAGGAACCGGCACTTAAGTTGGATGTGAATCAGGTGGTGCGTGCCGACATCCAGCTCTCGGTGGGATCGGTGCTGGAAAGCATAGTGGTAACGGCAGCCGAGCCGCTCATCGAGTCGGAAACTTCGTCTCTCGGGCAAGTGATTGAGCAGAATCGGGTCAACGACCTGCCGCTAAACGGCAGGAATTTTATTCAACTCGCCTACCTTGCGCCCGGTGTGAATGCAGGGCCTCAGGGGATTGTGCAGCAGGGCGGCATTCCAGAGAACGAGCGTGGCAATGGTGCCATTCAGGTCAACGGCCTGACCGCAACTAACAACAATTTCCTGCTGAACGGATTCGATAACAACGAACAACAAATCGGATTTGAAGTGATCCAGCCCGCAGTGGATGCCATCGAGGAGTTCAAAGTTCAGACCAATAATTTTGGCGCGGATATTGGCAAAGGTGGAGCAGTCGTAAACGTGGTTCTAAAGTCGGGCAGCAACACATTGCACGGCGGACTCTACGAGTTCCTTCGCAACTCGGCGCTGGATGCGAAAAATTATTTTGACGATCCCGCAGCCCCTATCGTGCCCTTCAAGCAGAATCAATTTGGTGGGACATTGGGTGGAGCGATTCGGAAGGACAAAACATTCTTCTTTGGCGACTATCAGGGCACCCGAATTCGGCAGTCGCAAACCGATATCTCGTTTATTCCACCCCAGGCCGAGCGCACCGGTAACTTTGCAGACCTGTGCGTTAGTGGCTTTGATTCCACCGGAGTATGCCTGGACAGAAACCAAGGCGCCGTAGCCAATCAAATCTACAACCCGTGCCAGCCTGGGACGGGGGTAATCGGAGTTCCTTGCATGGCGAACACGGGCGCCCGCAACCCATTTCCCAACAATCAGATTCCGGCGAACGCCCTGGATCCTGCAGCGCAGAAGGTGCTGGGATTATTTCCTGCTACCTCGAACGTTGCCGGTCAGACGAATCAATTTCTTTTCAACCCCGTGGCCAAGAACAATCAGGATTCGTTCGATATACGCATCGATCATCGGTTGACTGTGAAGGACAGTCTGTTCGGCTTTTTCAGTTTTGGAAACGTGAGCGCCGTTCATCCCGACCCCTTGCCGGGATTGGCCGGAGGAGGAGGCTTTTCAGGGATCATCAAGAACAAATCGAAGGCGGTGGGCATCAGCGACGTGCATACATTTTCTGCCTCCAGGATCAACGAGTTTAAGGTCGGGTACATGCGGTACGAAGTGAATGCAGTATCGAACTTCTCCGGCCAGGCTGTAGCCCAAGACCTGGGCATACCAGGTATCAATGATCCCAACGACCTGGTTGCCACAGGCGGTCTAACCAATATCAACATCGGAGGTCTGTCATCCCTCGGCAATATCTGCTGCTTTCCCGAGTTTCTGAAAGAAAACAACTATCAGCTGCTCGACGCTTTTACCTATGTTCGAGGGCGCCACATCATAAAGATGGGTGGCGATTTCAAGCTTCGGCGCCACGGATTCTTTCAGGCGATCAATCCCACCGGTGTAATGAATTTTGATCAGGGTTTTACGTCGGACCTCTCCAACCAGAACGGAAGCACCGGCAATGCGCTAGCGACCTTTGAGCTGGGCTACCCCATCTTTGCCGCTCGGGATTTGCAGAAACAGTCGTACGGAATGAGCTGGTGGGAGGTGAGTGGGTATCTCATGGATGATTTTCGCGCCACCCCGAGGCTTACCTTGAATCTGGGCGTGCGCTACGACGTGTACACGCCGATGGTGGAAGACCGTAATCGCCTGGCGAATTTTGATTTCGAGTCCGGACTATTTGTGGCGGCAAATCAAGGCGGCGTGAGCCGATCGGGCAACGTGATTACCGACCGCAACAACTTCGCTCCGCGGGTAGGGTTCGCTTACACGCCATGGGATGACAATAAAACAGTCGTGCGCGGCGGCTACGGAATTTTCTACGATATGCAGGCCGACCAGAACGATACCGAGCTGGCTTTCAATCCAACCGGATTGTTTTCGAGTCAGAGTGTCAATCTCGCCGTTAATGCGCCCGGGGTGCAGCTTTCGACGGGTGTGTTTACCCCTCCTACTTATCCCTCGATCGCCAACCCGTCGGGTCGAACTAGTGCGACACCTTTTAATACCCGCACTCCTTACATTCAGGAGTGGAATCTCAACATCGAGCGCGCTTTGCTAAAGGATATGGGCCTACAAATCGCTTATGTTGGTACGCGAGGGGTGAAACTCGCGTTTCTAAGCAATCTCAATCAGCCGATCCAGCCGCTGGACACTAATTTCTGTGGGCCTGACCCGAACAATTGCATTTCGTCCAACTTCGGGCGTCCGTACTTTTCCAGCGTTCCCGAGGTTGCGGGAATCCGTACTGAGACCCATCAGTCGTCCTCGACGACTCATAGCCTGCAGGTGAAATTGGAAAAGAGATTCTCGGCTGGTTGGAGCATGCTAAATGCTTATACCTGGCAGCATACTCTGGGGCAGGTGGTCGAGAATGAAACCCTAGAGCCACAAAATACACACGATCCAGCGGGAGAGCGTGGCGACAATGCTCCAGATTTTCGGCACCAGTTTACGTCCGCCCTGTCTTATGAACTGCCCATCGGGCCTGGGAAGCCCTTCCTTCGCAGTAGTGGACCAATTCGGTGGATTTCCGGGGGGTGGCAGATCAACGGCATACTCGATGCTCATACGGGGGAAGCTGTTACGCCTCTTCTTTCGCAGGATTTGTCGAATACGGGTTCGTTCGCCTACCGGCCGGATATCGTGGGTGATCCGAACCGAGCTGGTCCCGTCTCTGCGAATCCAGGATGCGTGGCTCCAACGCAGATTCACACCCTCGCCACTTGGTATAACCCTTGCGCTTTTGCCGTCCCTGCGCTTGCGCCGGGACAGACCTTTTCCCACTTGTTTGGCAATGCCCGGCGCGGCAGCTTGCGAGGACCGGGGGCTTACAACATTGATCTCTCCCTCTTTAAGGATTTCAAGTTCAGCGAAAGCCGCAACCTCCAATTCCGCCTGGAAGCTTTCAACTTGTTCAACCACGTGCAATTCGCAAATCCGGCCAACACGGTTGACAGCCCCGGTGTGTCCGGAACCATCACCAGCACGGTAAATAGTTCGCGAGAGGTTCAGCTCGCGCTGAAGTTCAGCTTCTAAACTGGATGCGACGATTTGCAGACTGGGATCCCGACGAGGCGGAAGGCGATGAGAATTGCTGAGAGCGCGGGCTGGGTGAGTGGCGGATGGAGGCAGACTATCGCGGCCGCTATGCTGTGCTGGCTGGTGTGCTTCGCTGTGAACAGCAATGCACGCCCACCGGAGAACGTCGCCAAATTACCTCGCGTTCGCCTCGATGGGAATTATTTCTCCCGCGATGGTCATCGCTTCCTTCCTGTAGGCGCGCACTGGGTTCCCGCCAAGGCTGGAATGCAATGGCCGGTGCAATGGGACCCCAAAGACATCGAGGCTGATTTCGCGAAGATGCACGAACTCGGATATAACATCGTGCGCTTTGATGTGTTATGGGCCTGGGTAGAGCCGCGGCCCGGCGACTACAATCCCGAAGCTTTCAAACAGATCGACTACCTGGTTTCGCTGGCGCACAAGTATCAAATTTATCTCCACCCCTCACTCTTTATTGGAGGTGAGGTCGGCGAGGCGTATTGGGATGTACCGTGGCGTCACGGTCGGCATCCTCATGCCGATCCGGAAATGCTTCGCCTTGAGACCAATCATGCGGAGGAATTTGGACGGCGCTATGCGAATGAAACGGGAATCTTTGGATGGGACTTGACCGATGAGCCTCCATTTTGGATCGTCGCTGGACAGACGACCGACGCAATGGCAATCAATTGGACGCGTCTCATCACAAGCGCTATCCGGCGCCATGACACTATGCATCCCATCGTGGCGGGCACGAGCCAGGAAGACATCGATCATGGGCCGTTTCGTCCGGATAATCTCGCTCGCGACGTCGATTTCTTCAGCGTGCATCCTTTTACGATCTACAACGCTGACCTGTTCCCCGACCCCATGCTTTCGGAACGCGGTACGTACGGAGCTGCCTTTCAGGTTGCTCTCTCATCCGGCGCGGGCCGTCCGGCGATGATTCACGAAATGGGCGGTTCTTCAGCACAATATTCACCCGAACGAATCGCAGCATACGACCGGTTGCAGATTTATTCCGGCTTGGCTGCGGGGGCGATCGGGGTGGACCTGTGGTGCTACAGCGACGCCGCGCCTGAACAATTTCACAAAGTGCCCTATTTGCGGACTCCCCAGGAGACAAGATGGGGGATGGTGACGTGGGACCGGCAGGACCGCCCCCTGGCGGCCGAGTTCAAGAACATTTCTCGCATAGTTCGCCAGTTGGATCTCACAGATGTGAAGCCACCAGTTGCCGATGTTGCCATTCCAGTGCCGATAGAGTGGTCTGGCGTCATCGGCGACTTCTCGCATTTCGGGCTGACCGGACCGGAGGTGACGCCTTACGTGTCCACCTTCAACGGCGATGCCATGCCGGGGCAACCAACTTCACGGTCAGCGGAGGACAACCAGTGGCTGCGTGGGGCGTGGCTAAACACGTTTATTCTGGCTCGGCGCGCGGGGTTGCGGGCTGACTTTCCGCGGGAAGTGACAGTGGACTGGCAAAATCGCCCGATGCTATTCATGCCCTCTCCGCTCACCAGCACCAACAGCCATCTCGTGCATGTGCATACTGACTTTTACGAAAAAGCCAAAAGTTACGTCGAGCGCGGGGGCTTTTTGTACGCCTCGATCGCTGCGGATGGCGCCATCCCCGATATGGAAGCGATCTTTGGCGCACGCGTTGCCGATACCGTAACCGCCTCCGAGGTGACGATGAAAGTGGTAGAACCGTTCGGCAATCTTAAGCCCGGCGATACATTTCACTACTCGGCACCAGCGGCAAATCCGCGTTACTGGGGAGCCTTGTTGGAGGTGAAGGGCGGCAAGGTCATAGCGGTGGATCAAGACGGCCGGCCCGCACTGGTCGCCAATACGCTGGGTGCGGGTAAGACGTTGCTGTCGGCATATCCGATTGAGGCTTACCTGGCTGCTCTACCGTCTGCCTTTGAGAAGCCGGAAAACACTCACCGGATTTACCAGGCATTCCGCGACTGGACGGGACATGAGCCGGAGGTTTCTACAGATCAGCCTTCGGTTGAAGCTGGATCTCTGAACGCAGACCATCGTGGCTACGTCATCGTGGTGAACCACAGCGCAGATTCGGAGCAGGTGACCTTAAGGACGCGACTGCCGGTCCGGTCTCTTAGCCGCATCGCTGCCGATGGAATGAAACCGGTTCGAGTCGAAGGATCGACCTGGAAGATGGATATGGAAGCCCATGAGGCGGTGATTCTGGAATGGAAGTAACGGAACCAAAACGAGAGAAAGATAACAAGACGGTGACCGAGTGATCGCGGCTGTCGATATTGGCGGTACAAAAATCGCGGTTGGCATGGTTGATGATGACGGTCGCCTTCTGAAGCGCCTGGAAACTCCAACTGACGCCGAACTTGGATATGCAATGGCACTCAATCGCATTACGATTTTGTTACGCCAGGTTGTGGATAGCACGGGCGTTGAAATCACTGGGATTGGTATCGGATGCACGGGGCCGGTTGATCCATATACGGGAGAGATTGGCGACGTTAATTTCCTCCCTGGATGGCGAGGCGGCCCTCTCGTCGCGGACCTGAGTCGGCTGTTCCGGGTAAAAGTCGCAATGGAAAACGACGCTGACGCCGCGGCTCTCGGAGAAGCCGGATGGGGCGCAGGCAAGAATAAAACTCGTTTGATCTACATTACCGTCGGAACCGGAATAGGTGGTGGCATCATTCTGGATGAAAGGCTTTACCGCGGTGTCGAGCATTCGCATCCGGAACTCGGGCATCACGTCATTGATGTTTCCGGACCTGCATGCTTGTGCGGATTTCATGGTTGCTGGGAATCCCTCGCTGCCGGACCGGCTATGGCGGAGTGGATGAAGGCTGAGTCCCCTCCGAATTATCCGCATCGCGATGATCTATCCGCAAAAACAATTTGCGAACTTGCGCGGTCCGGGGACGCGCTGGCGCGGCGGGCAGTGAAACGTGAAGCCTACTACCTTGGTCTCGGGCTGGCCAACTTGGTTGTCTTGTTTACGCCGGATGCAATTGTTTTGGGTGGCAGTGTCATGAAGAGCGCCCATCTCTTTCTGGAAGGAATCCGCAAGGTGATCGCTGAGAGTTGCAGATATGTACCCTTTGAAAAGACGGAACTCGCCTTAGCTTCGCTGGGGGAGGATGCCAATCTGATTGGCGCGGCAAGAGTGTGGCACCACCGGTTCGCTTCGGGAGGCCAGAGTGGTCACTGATTTCAAAGTTATAGAAGGCGCCTACCTCGGCGACATTCTGAACCAGCCCCAGGCCCTCGAGGATACCCTGGCGAATCTCGGGCGCTCGAAGGAACTCGAAAGCCTGGCAGGGCGGCTAAGCAAGGGCAAGTTTCAGCGCATTGTTCTGACCGGCATGGGATCGTCCTTTCATGCGCTTCACCCCTTGAACTTGCAGCTGATCAGCCAGGGACACACGGCGATCATGGTGGAGACGTCCGAACTGGTGCACTACAAGAGTCGATTTTTTGACCCCAAGACGCTGATTGTTGCTGTGTCGCAGTCTGGGCAAAGTGCGGAAATGGTGCGGCTCGCGACCGCGAACCGCAAGCGCGCCGCCATTATTGCGGTGACCAACACGCCGGACAGCATTCTCGCAAAACACGCCAGCGCCGCGTTGCTGACGCAGGCCGGATCCGAGTTCTCGGTTTCGTGCAAGACCTATGTCACGGCTCTGATGGCGTTGAAGTGGCTGGGAGATGTCTTATGCGATCGCGATGCCAGGTTGACGCGCCGGGATCTCAAGCATGCGGCTCCCGCTGTGGCCGCTTATCTTGCCGACTGGAAGGCCTACGTGGAGTGCCTGACGGCGAAACTTAACCGCATTCGCCATCTCTTTTTTGTCGGACGAGGAACCTCTCTGGCCGCGGTGGGCACGGGGGCACTCATCGTAAAAGAAGCGGGCTTGTTCCACGCGGAAGGTATGAGTAGCGCCGCGTTCCGCCACGGTCCTTTTGAGCTGCTCAGCGAAGAAACATTTGTTGTTGTCTTTTCCGGAGACCGAAAGACGCGCGACTTGAATCGCCGGCTATTGGCCGACATGCAGGAACAGGGTGGCCGTGCGGAACTGGTTGGTGAAAAGGCAGCGCTGGAGTGTTTCCGCCTTGCAGATCACGGCGACAGTGTTCGCTCCATCCAAGAAATACTGCCCGTGCAAATGATCACATTGGCGCTGGCGGCGCTCGCGGGCCGGGAACCCGGAAAATTCGAACTCGCAACCAAAGTCACAACTACGGAGTAATGGATCAAGAACACGCTTATGACGCGCAAGCGCTACATGGTCGGCCTTGTATTATTGGTGTTTTTCGTGATGTCCCTGGTCACCAACATCCTGGGGCCGATCATCCCGGATATCATTCGCGATTTTCGTGTGAGCCTCGCGGCGGCTGCGTTTTTGGGTTTCTTCTTCTTTATTGCCTACGGCGTGATGTCCATTCCCGCGGGCTTCTGGGTGGAGAAGTATTCCGAAAAGCCAGTCATGATCACTGCTTTTCTGGCAGCCTCCGTAGGTTCGGTTAGCTTTGCACTCTTCCCCTCATATTCCGTAGCGCTGGGCTCCCTTTTCGTGATGGGAGCGGGAATGGCGACGTTGCAAGTCGCGGTCAATCCTCTCTTGCGGGTGTCGGGCGGTGAAGAAAACTTTGCTTTCAACTCGGCCTTCGCGCAGTTAATTTTTGGGGCGGCGTCATTCATCAGCCCCAGGGTCTATTCCTACCTGGTGGAAAATCTCGGAGACTCTTCCAAGGCGAATAGTTTTCCACTCCACGTGCTCGCCCGTCTTACTCCGAGGGAACTTCCGTGGGCATCGATGTATTGGATTTTTGCAGTCTCCACCTTACTCATGATCGTGGTCCTGATCATAACGCGATTTCCGCGGGTGGAGCGCAAGGAAGATGAACGAGCGGGTTCGCGCCAGATGTATGGCGAGCTGCTCCGCAAACCGATTGTATGGTTCTTTTTCCTCAGCGTGTTTGCTTATGTTGGCTCGGAGCAGGGAACAGCAAACTGGATCTCGGAATTTCTGGCGAAGTATCACGGCTACGACCCGCACACCACTGGCGCCACGGCGGTCTCCTGGTTCTGGGGATTACTGACCACCGGATGCTTTATCGGCATGGGACTGCTGAAGATTTTTGACAGCCGCAAAGTACTGATCGCATTTGCGGCCCTGGCCCTGCTCTGCCTGAGCGCTGCCTTGTTTGGGTCGGCCTCAGTGGCTCTGTACGCATTTCCCGGAGTGGGTCTGTTCGCTTCCATCATGTGGCCGGTTCTGGTTTCGCTCGCTCTGAATTCTGTTTCCGAGCATCACGGACCCTTTTCGGGGATTCTGAGCACCGGCATCATGGGGGGCGCCGTTGTTCCGGTCATCATTGGACGCATCGGGGATCACTTTGGCCTGCGGGTCGGACTCTGTTTTCTCTATTTCACTTTCGGATGTGTGCTCACAGTCGGTTTCTGGGCCAGGCCCATCATTACCAACGCAACTGTCAATTTGAAAAAAAGGGTTATTGCTGAAGCTACTACTTAACAAAGAAGAGCGAGGGAACACAACGATGGTTGTACAAAGTTATTGTCGTAGCCTCTGCCTGGCGATTTTTGCGTTTGCTTCCGTGTGTGTTTCCGCTCAGACCGCGGCCGAACACAAGGGAGGCATGAAGGTGCCGTACCTCAGGCTCACCACGCCGCGCCGGGTGTTACCTGATGCACAAACCTGGGAAGGCAACGAGTTTCCCCACACCATGAGTGTGCTGGAGATGAACCGCGGCGGGTTCCGATATTGGGGCTGGTACGGGCTGAATGAAGGGCGCGGCATGGGTTTGGCACGAAGCAACGATCTGGTGAACTGGACTAAGTACGAAGGGAATCCTTTGTGGACGAACGCGCGCTGGCCTTCGGTAGTGGCGAAGGCAAACCCGAAACACAAGAACACGCTCTATTTCGCCGTCACTCGCGATTACGACACAACCAGCAGCCACATTGTGCTGGCCTCGTCGGAGGATGGAATTCACTTAAAGGAAGAGGCGATTCTCGTCCCGGGCGTGCCCAACCAGCGCAATCAGAATCCGAATCTATTCCGTGATCCGCGCTCTGGACGTTTCTATCTGACCTTCTATCGTGGCAATGATCACGATCATTTTGAACTCGTCAGCAAAAATGCGAAGACGTTGCAGGAGTTGGACAGCGTCCCGGAAAAGATTTTGACCACGAACACCGACACCATTGCCGCTCCAACTCTGCTCTACGTCAAGCATGCGACGGACGCAGCCGGGAAAAAGACTGGAATGTATTTTCTGGCGACCGAGGTCTATCCGCACCGCTACACCACGGACCCGGAAGGCGAATGGCAGGTCAAGGTCTTTGCTGCAAGTACTCCGGATGGGGATTTTCAGGAAGTCGAAGGAAATCCAGTCATGCGCGAGAACAGAGCGTGCCTTTTCCAGCACATTTTTAATGGACGATTTTACGGATTTGACTGTCACTTGGAAGCCCCCGACCGGTGGGTGCTGGAGGAAGTAGAGGCACCTCTGCCTTAAAAAAGCAGCGGTGTTGACCGCATCGATCATCGACTAGAACAGACAAAAAGCTGCCTTGCGCGGACGGGGAGCATTATTGTGCCAAAAATTGGAGAAGAACACATGTCGACAATGACTCGGTTCAACTTAGCTTTTCTGTGCCTCGGCGTTTTTGTGCTTGCACTCGTACCCTCTGCTGTCGCCCAAAGCGCAAATGATGGGTCCGTGCTTGGCGTGGTTAGTGACACCACGGGAGCCGCGATTCCCGGCGTCAACGTGTCGCTCCTCAACCCACACAAAGGCGACACGGTTTCGGCGACTACGGATGCTACTGGTAACTACGAATTTAAAGTGGTTCCCGCCGGTGAATATGAGCTAACCGCCTCAAAAAATGGTTTCAAGCAAAATATACGGTCCGCCTTCGCGGTGCATGCCTCCGAGCATGTGCGTGTCGATGCGGTGTTGACGGTGGGCGCTATCAGCGAAACAGTGACTGTATTCGACACTCCTTCACTTGTGAATACGACCACGGCCAACGAAGGCAACACGGTCACGGGCGAGCAAGTGAACACTTTGCCGCTTACCAACCGCGTGTTTACACAATTGGTGACCTTGGAACCAGGCGTTTCCGCCCCATTCAACGTAACTCCTGGGTTTGGTTCGAACTCAGGGGTGAGTTTTGCCGTCAACGGAGTTCGGCCCGACGAAAACAATCTGCTGGTGGATGGTGTACGCAACGTCGATACATTTGGTGGCAATGCATTCGTTACGCCGAATTTGTATGCTGTCTCGGAATTTCGTGTCGAGAGCAACGACTACTCGGCCACCTCGGGTCGCTCCGCTGGGGCAGAGGTCAACCTGATCACGCGATCGGGGACCAACCGATTTCACGGCGACGCGTTCGAGTTCTTTCGCAACGACAAGCTCAACGCTCCGTTCAGGGAATCTGGTGGCGTCAAACCAGAGAACCGGTACAACGATTTTGGCTACGACGTTGGCGGTCCCATCAAGAGGAACCGGCTGTTTTTCTTCTGGTCGCAGGAATGGCGGCGGATCATTCAAAGCGGCGGAGTCCACCCCCTCATCACTCCAACTGCGGCTGAACGCGGGGGCGACTTTAGCGCGCGACCGGAGCCGGTTATCGACCCCACCACGGGACTGCAATTCCCGGGGAACGTCATACCGACGGATCGGCTCAACGCTAACGCTCTCCTGCTGCTGCAGACTTATTTTCCTTTACCTAATGTGACGGGCAACCCGAACTTCAACTACATTTCCCAGGACCCCGACTTTACGCGCTTTCGCGAAGAGCAGTTGCGCATCGACGCCAAGCTGAGCGAAAAGCTCAGCCTTTTTGGAAGGTTCACGCAGGACAGCGTCTTACTCTCTAACCCGTATGGCCTGTTTGGCGAAAATCCCTATCCCCAGGTTGGCGGGTCCACGCAAAACTTTCCGATTTATAACTGGGCCGTTCACCTTTCCTACGCTCTCACCCCTACCTTCTTTATGGAATTCACAACTGGCATGTATTTCGGCAACGACAAGGCACTGACTAATGGTCCCCTCTCCAGCCGCAGTCGGGCGCCCGGCTTGAACATTCAGGAAGTTTTCCCGCTGAACGAAGGGAATCGCATCCCGACGATATTCCTCTCAAGCGGATATTCGGGAATTGTCGAGCAGTGGTTCTTCCATAACGATGCTTTCAGTATTCCGTTTCAGGTTGCAAACACCTGGGTGAAAGGCCGGCATACCGTTCGCTTCGGGGTGGACTATACGCCGGAAGGCAAGAGCGAACTCGCCAACCCCTCGAACAACAATACCAATGGCTCGTTCAATTTTGATGGCAGCATCACCGGCAATGCGCTCGCCGACATGCTTCTCGGAACCGCCACCAACTATACCGAGACTGCCCTGGACCCGTTTGGCAAGTACCGCTGGTTTAACCTCGAGCCCTACGTCGAAGATCAGATCAAATTCAGGAATGTGACGCTGACGGCGGCACTGCGCTACGAGTACTACCAGCCTGAATACGAAGCGCACAACAATTTTGGAGCTTTCGTGCCGTCACTCTGGGATCCAGCGAGCGCTCCCACGGTAAACTCGGATGGCACCATCGTTCCCGGTTCCGGAGATCTGCTCAACGGCATCGTGGTCGCGGGGAAGAACTCGCCGTACGGAAGAGCTCTTTTCCCGAGTCACAAGAATGCTTTTGCGCCGCGGCTGGGCCTTGCCTGGGATCCCTTCAGGAACGGGAAAACTTCGATACGAGCGGGCTATGGAATCTTCTATGACCGCTGGGGTTCTTACAGTCAGTTCGGCCTGGCGAGTCCACCTTTCAATAGTTCTGTGAGCATTTCTCAAGCCTCGCTCGACAACCCGGGGGGCTCGGCGGGTGCGCTATTTCCCTCAGGGCTGAATGCGCCCTTGTCGCCGTGGAAATACCCGACCGTGCAAAAGTGGTCACTGAGCGTGCAGCGCGAGGTCCTGCCGGACACAACGGCGACGATCGGGTACGTGGGAACGCGCGGTACGCATTTACTCGGCAATCTTGATATTAACCAGGGAGCTCCAAACGCGCTCGTCGCGCAAGGCTCGATATCCCCGGACGCTGTGCGTCCATTCCTCGGCTTCTCTTCGATCCAAGGGTATGCCGACATTTTCAATTCGAACTACCACTCGCTGCAGGCATCGCTGGTCCGTCGCCTGAAGCACGGGGTTTCGTTCCAGGCCTCCTACACCTACTCCAAGGTGCTGACTGATAACTCGGGGCCAAACGCTTACCCGAGCTTCCCTCAGGACTCGCACAATATTCACGGGGAGTACGGGCCGGCCGATTTTGATCTGACCCACATTCTCACCTTCAACTACTCTTGGGACCTGCCATTCTTTAAGTCCACTCACGGATTCGCAAAAGCAGTTCTTGATGGATGGCAAGTCTCCGGGATCACGAGCTTCCAGTCAGGTCAACCCTTAAGCGTGATTTTCTTTGGTGACCCGGCAGGAGTCTTCTTGTTCGGCAAGGAGCGCCCGAACCAGGTGGGGGATCCCTTTATGGCGGGCAGGGTTGCGGCCAACCCAGGATGTGCAGCCCCCGCCAGCGTACATAACAGGGACAACTGGTTTAATCCATGTGCTTTCGCGACGCAAGATCCGGGAACATTCGGGAACGAACATCGCGGCGCGCTCCGCGGGCCTCACATACAGAATTGGGATCTTGGCTTGATGAAGAACTTCGTCTTGCACGAACGTGTCGATCTCCAATTTCGAGCAGAGGCCTTCAATCTGTTCAATCATCCCAATCTTGCCACTCCCGATACTGCCATTGATGACGGAGCTAACTTCTCCAAGATCCTTGGATCTTTGTCGCCCAGAATCTTGCAAATGAGTCTGGCTTTAAAGTTTTGAACGTAAATGGAACGAGAGCGCACGAAATTTGTTTTGAAGGTGAAGCAGGTGGGTATCCTCAGACCTGAGTATGGACAGCAAACGATCGAATCCCGATTTGGATAACGTTGGACCGTAAACTTGCCCTGTTGATGGGACGGCTACCGGCAACATGCAGTTAACTCAATCCGACTCTTGCAGTGCAATCCCGTAGTGCCCGTTCAGGCGAACGAATAAATCGATGTTCGAGAGGTAGGATAATGCCCGGAATCCTCTCGAATAGCGGGCATTTGTAATACGCTTAGACAGGCTGAACGTTCTCGGCTTGCCAGCCCTTGGGGCCCTTGGTCACGTCGAACTGCACGGCTTGCCCCTCTTGCAGGCTGCGGAAGCCGCCAGCTTGAATGGCGGAGAAATGCACGAATACATCCTCCCCATTTTGACGGCTAATGAAGCCATAGCCTTTGGCGTCGTTAAACCACTTTACTGTTCCTTGTTCCATTTGTGATATTCCTTTTTCGTTTAGTGAATTGTGCTGAGAAGAGTCGCTGCGGGTGAGAAGTGGAGCGCTGGTTGGCGATACCGACTTTCAACTGCGGGTGAATCAAACTTAGCTGAAAGTGATTGTAACACTGGCGGACGATGTGTACTCGCAGGCCAAGCTCACCTCCACTTTGAGAGCTACAGTTTCGGGGTTGGTTATCCTGCTGCGCGGCAGCCATCTTGCCATAGCCGTAGAAAATAATTTACTTATGCGTTCGAGCCCGCTCAATTATTGAACTTCGGAGTAAGTCAAGGACCCTTCTTGAAACTCAGTGTATTTATCCATGAGTCTGCTCAATTCGGCGGCCAATCTCGGAACGTATCGACGGTCTTTATTATTTTGCGCTGAATTGTCGAGGGATCGCCTTGGTGGGTAGCGCATCACTTTCAATTTCCACAGTCTCGCTTTCGGATCCAGCCTGTGGCATCATGAGCCCGTGAAATATAAGTTTGGTGTGGGCGGGGTTCCTAATCGGCTTAGCGATAGCATTTTTCGCTTCGTTTGTATTCCAATTTCCCCGGTGAAATCCCTATGACAGTGGGCAAAGGAAAACGCCCTCGCGATCCTAATCAGCTTGCCAAGTGGATTGTAGATCGCTCCACGAAAGAGAAGCGCGAAGAGTTTATCGTCCCGACCAAGACTGTGGCCCCAGTAGACCTGTCCTCGTACATGGCTGCCATCGGACGCAATGGCGGCCAGATCGGCGGAAAGCGTCGGCTCAAGACCATGACCAAGGAAGAGCGGCGCAAAGTGGCTGCCAAGGCGGCGAGGGCGCGATGGAAGAACACCAAGACGCGCTAAGCTATTTATTTTTTATGCGAAGATGCGCGCCGGCGGCAGCCCTGGCTCGCCGGTCACCCTTTTATTTCATCCCGTCCAGAATTGAGCCCACGATGCCTCCGACGACGCCTCCCTGCACAGCTTCCTTGTGTTGGGCGGGCATGTACTCCATCAGCTTGTGCACAAGTTTGGAAATGGGCAATGTTTGCAGCCAGATTCTCCCCGGCCCGGTGAGAGATGCAAGAAAGATTCCGTCCCCACCAAAAACCATGTTCTTGATTCCCGGCACGGTCGTGATCTGAAAGGAAACACGTCCCTCGAACGCGCCGACGTGTCCCGGATGCACCCGCAAAGTTTCGCCCGCCTGCAGATCCTTCACGATCAGCTCCCCGGAAAGCTCGATCCATGCGGTTCCGGTTCCGCTGACGTGCTGCAACAGGAAGCCGTCGCCGCCGAAAATTCCTGCCCCCAGTGATTGCTGGAAGCCAACGCTAATCTGAATTTGCGGCGTCGCGCACAAAAAACCGTGCCGGTGAATCATATATTCATGTCCGGCACCAACTTCGATCGGCACGATGTGTCCCGGCAGTTTGGTAGCAAAGGAAATCTCCCCAGGGGCGCCGATGGCCCGGTACTCTGTCATAAACAGCGATCCTCCACCCGCCACGCGTTTTATCAGGCCGAAGATCCCTCCGCCCCCACCAAACTGGGTATGCGTAGTCATCTGGATGGAACTCGTCATCCAGGAAAGTTCACCCGCTTCGGAAATAACGGACTCGTTCGGGCCAAGTGCGAATTCAAGTACCGGCATGGTGGTGCCGAGGATGCGACTCTGCATGGCGAACTCCTGGTCTGGATTGCGCGCTGTCGACGAGCCTTGAGCTCGCGCCGGCGTTGGATTGAACTTTACCGCGGAATCACTTATTCACCAAGAGACTAGAGCGAATGATCAATCCGAGTGACATCGCTGAAAATGACGGGATGTTGGTTGTCTGGTGATCAGATTTGCTTGATCGGATGCTTGGCTTTTGATTCTCGAGCTTTGTTCACCGGCCAAATTGCCAAAGACGATAATCGGATGCTGATAACGTCAACACCGTCCATTCCTCTGGAGTCAGGGGACCAATGAAGTGGGGATGCTTTGTGTACACCCGAGATCTGGCCGTTGCAAAGGGGTCAATGAGTCCGGACCCCCTCTGACTCTTCCCACGAAGTCCGGTCATGCCTCATCACTCTATTCGGGTAAACGGTCGCTTCTTGACATTAGGAAGTCTTAATCTGTTGAGAATAAAAACTGTGCCCTATGACAGAAGACTCGAGACAGAACGACGATTTCAGACCTGCGACTGGCGAGATTACGTCCTGTGCGATTTCGGCGAAAAGAGCATACGTCGCTAGGGGCTAAGAGTTTAAATTGACTGTCACGGACAACCGTGTCGACCTGGCTGCACTCAAATGTCTAAGGGTATTCACGATTGACACAAGCGAAGATCTCCTGTATTTGGAACGCGCCGGGAGTTGCTCAGAAGTACCAATCTGCTGTATCTCTCCATAGCCACACCAATCAATCCAAAGAAGGCCTCGGCTTTATCCTAGAATTCGCTCAAAAATGGCCTCTGCTGCAATGGGCGCTCGAACATCAGTACAAGCGATCCCGTGTCCCAGTCGATTTGACCAAGGCCCATTGGACGCCGCCTTTAAGTCCGACATTGGCTCTTGAGGTGGAGAGAAATCAAATCGAAAATGTTCTTGGGCTGACGGGTTTGGTGGCACTGACCGACCATGACAACATCGAGGCTCGATCGCTGCTAACGGTGGAAGAGGTAAGAGAGATGCCGTTTTCTTTGGAGTGGACGGTTCCTTTCCGCGAATCAATATTTCACCTCGGAATACACAATTTGCCTGCCATCGCGCGCACGAAATTGTAGCCGATCTTGTTGCCTATACCCAAAACCCCGCTAGCGCAAACCCGATGGACATAATCGCGATGCTTGACCGACTTCCCGAAGTGCTTGTCGTTTTCAACCACCCTCTTTGGGATTTATGTGGCTTGGGACGGCAGCGTTACCCCCAGGTTCTCGATCAATTTCTGCAGGGGAATGTGCAATTCCTGCACGCGTTCGAAGTCAACGCCATGCGCAGCTGGAAAGAGAATGAAGCTGTCATACTGCTCGCCGAACGCTGGCAGCGCCTAATCGTTTCGGGTGGAGACCGGCACGGCTGTGAGCCGAGCGGCGCCTTAAATCTGACTCGCGCCCAGAGTTTCTCTGAGTTTGTCAACGAGATTCGGGAAAAGCAATGCAGCCACTTGCTTTTCATGCCTCAGTACGCTGAATCGAGGTGCATGCGCACGATTCAGACACTGCTCGACGTAATTCGCGAATATCCTGAATATCCGGTGGGATCACAGCGCTGGGATGGTCGAGTCTTTCACCCTGATCACATCACCAACATAGATAGGCCGGTTTCTGCATTTTGGGATGCTCCCCCGGCCTTTCTCGAACGAATTTTTTCCGACCATTCGCCTACTGGAAAACGCAGCGGTTCGCCAGCTGGTGACTGGTGTTTCGGATAAGGGCTCGCGGCGGTCGTCAAATGTTGCTTACGAGACGAACTTGTGAAAATCGAGCCGTTGAGGGTCGCTTTTTTCCCGGACTCATATCACGAGATCGACGGTGTCGCTAACACGAGCCGGCACTTCGAAGCTTTCGCTAGGCGAGCGTGAACTCCCGTTTCTCGTCGTTCATGCTGGCCAGCGGAACCAAGTCGTGACCTCCGGTTCGGTAATCAGAATTCAAGTTCCGCGCAGTCCCATGAGTTTTTCCCTTGATGGGACCCACCAGTACGACCTCTTCTTCTTAAGGCACTATCGCGAAGTAGCACGGCTGGTACGAGACTTCGATCCCCATATTGTGCACATCACAGGTCCCAGCGATGTGGGTACGCTTGGCGCGATGCTGGCTCACCGAATGGGCGTCATGTTAGCTGCCTCCTGGCAAACCAACTTGCATCAGTACGCCCGGAGTCGAGTCTGTTCGTCATTTTCGAGCCTGCCGAGGGCTTGGTTGCGTCCCTTCCTCGACTTGGTTGAACGGCTAAGTTTCCGCGCCACGGCGCGCTTTTACAAGATACCGCGCGTCCTATTCGCCCCCAATGAGGAGATGGTTAAGGTGATGGAGAAGGCCACCGGCAAGCCTTGCTTCCTGATGTCACACAGCGTCGACACCGCAAAGTTCAACCCAGAGTTTCGTAACCGCGAGGAAGGGTTGTTCACGATCGGCTATGTGGGTAGGCTGACCCCGGAGAAAAATGTGCGCTGGATCGCTCGGCTTGAGCTGGCTCTTCTGGCGATGGGCCATCGGGACTTCCGGATCGTGGTGGTTGGTCAAGGGGCGGAACAGAGGTGGCTCCAGGAGAACATGCGTAACGCTGAATTTACAGGTCTGCTCACTGGGAAAGATCTATCGAGCGCTTTCGCGAATATGGATGTCTTAGCCTTTCCGTCTGAGACTGACACCTTCGGCCTCGTCGTTTTGGAGGCGCTCGCGTCGGGAGTGCCCGTTGTGGTCACCGCCAAGGGAGGACCAAAATACAACATACAGCCTGGCAAGACCGGGTTTGTCGCTAACAACTTCGATGAGTTCCTGGCTGCGGTGGCACTTTTGCTTACACGTCCCGACTTGGTATCATCGATGCGCAATAAGGCTCGCCAATACGCCCTGTCAATTTCGTGGGAACCAATCTTCGAAAGCATGTACAAGGCCTATGAACGTCACTTGTAGGTAGGCCGCCGTTTTCTGGACGTAGCGAAGACTTGTCCGGGCGAGAACGGATTGACGCCCTCTCAGGTCCTCGCCCGACTGGTGCAGACAAATTCCGAACGTTGACTTACCTGTGGAAGCGTGATCCCCCAGTCGCAGCTCCCCGAGGACGGCTGGCGATTACTCTTATCGATGTTAGGTTTGCGATGGGTGGGCCAAGGGAATTTAGCCTTGCCCTGCGCTCCGTACGATTTCTGTAAATGCCTCCGACGAACTGAGTGGCGAATGGTTTGGTTTATCGCCGCAGGCTTCGTTGGCCCTACGAATCGCCACGACACGCAGTCTGCCTGACAAATTTGCGGGAAGCATGGCGATCAACTCTGCGCGGGCACATGCTTGCGCCGAAGCTTTTCGTCGCTTTTAGCGCTCCTTGGCAGTGTCCGTTGTTGGTTCCGTAAATGCCGCTCGAGTGGTCGAGAAGTTGAGACCGAGATAATTCACGGTTTTCGTGAAGACATGATGAACGATGATTCAAAGGACGGCTTCGCCCGCGACTTTTTTCCACTCACTACTGACGAACAGGCGACCTATCAGTTCCGACTTGTTGGCGAAATCGCCACCACCGCCGCAATCGCGATGAGGGCCAAAACACACAATGATTGTGTCGAACCGTTGTTCCCGAGTTTTTTCATGCTTCACCCGCGACTCGAAGAATCGAAAATAGCCAGGCGGCACAACAACCATCGCGAAAAATGAGTGGTTTCGACGAGTTAAGGGCTGTCGCGCTACGCGCGCCGTCCACATGCACGCCTGATGGCGGTTTCGTCGCGTGTGTGTTTGGGCCTTAATGAATTCGCGCAACTCTCGCAAGAGTCCCGCAGCGCAGAGCTAAGTACAAGCTTTGCCAATTTGTAACAAAACGCAAGGCAGCTGTTACAATTGCCTTCGTCGTAGGCCCCCGTAATCTTTTCGGCTCTGTACCACTCAAGCTAAAAACAAACAAAATCTGGAGGGAAGCGTGAAAAGCTCCTGCTGCGCGTTGCTTCTTGTGCTGTTTGCGTTTATTTCTTTGTCTGCCCCGCCGAATGCACTGGCTCAGGCATCCGCACGGACGGACGTCTACCACGTCCACTTCGCCAAAGCGGCTCTCGGCAAGGTTGCCGAGGAAGGCGATTACTTGAAGAAACAAGGCCCGGGTTCAACAATGCCGGGACACTTCATCGTGATACGCCACCAGAGCGGCGAGGATTGGGACTATGCAGTCATCGAACATATGGGAACCAGCGCCACGCTTAGTGCGACAGGCACCGCAGTTCCCCCAGGCGCTCGTGACTTGAGCGCATGGCATACGGACACATTCGTGAACGGGCCGCCTTGGCCGGAATTTGCCAAAACTCTAGGAATCGATGAAGGCTCGGTCACCAAGAGTGGTGGCTCAGTATACGTGGTCTCGGTCTATCGGGCAGCTCCTGGGCATCGCGACGAACTGGAGAATTCATTAAGCAAACCGACGCCGGGCGCCTCTGGGAACGTCCTAATGCAACATTTGGAAGGCGGACCATGGCAATACCTGACCGTAGTCCGCTACGACTCATGGCCGGACTATGGAACCAGCGAGAAGAACAGCATGGCGGATACCTTAAAGCCTGATGGCGGCTGGGTCGGAATCCGTAATTATGCTAGCTACCACAATGACACCATTGGCGATCGTATCGCGCCGTAGTTCTCGGCGTACAAAGTGAAAAGCCGTGTCGGCGTTGAGAACGTCGGCACGGCGCGTTAACCTGCTCGGTCAACAACACATTCGCTCGCGCCCGGGTTGCCATTTTTCAACCAACTGGCTCGATCGAGAGCGGCTCGGTCATCCGATTTTGTTGGTCATCCGGTCACGATTACCGGACCACCGTCGCCGCCACTTACATTTCCCACCAAGGGTTCGCTGATTTTTTCAAGCGAGCCGGTTCAGAACTCATACTGCGCTGGAAGAGCCCCCACGCGCGAGCAAACTTTTTTCTGCTGCCCAAACGAAAACGCCCCCCTAACTCAATTTCTGAGTCATGGGACGCTCGTTACTGCTCACTAACAGGTTAACTCCGTGAAGCTTATTTAAAATGGCCCGAATGTGCTATTCGCTCTGTGCGTTTATTTGTCGACCCACCCGGCGGCAAGGTTCTTGGCTTTGTAGACTGCAGCAGCCTACTCCTAAAGGCCGATGTGCGAAACGCCTCCAAAAGCTGGGCGCTGGCGGGTCACGGACATTACTTTGCTTTATAGTTCCGCACCCCCGTTAACAATTGCCTTAGGAGGGCAGTCGTTGCCTTGCCCGGACTTTTGCCTTCGAGGATGATGGGCTGCACGCCGCGGCTTTTGAGGACGATCTCCTGCGGCGCATTGCGCTCCGTCATGACGATGTAGGAAAGAGGACGCTGATCGGCAAAGGCGGAAGTTCTCCAAAGCTCCTGTAAGCGAAATAACAAATATCGCGTATTAAACTGTACCCTACAAAAAGAACGGGACGCGCAAGGCAATCCGAACGCAAACGAATGTCCAGCGGACTCTCAAAATCATTCTCTGAAAGTAGCTTGCCTCCGTCAGCACCAGGGATTCGTCATATTCAAAATTTCCGTGAAACTTGATGAAGTGTGTCTGATCGTTCGGGGCCGCGGCGAGATCAGCCATGTTCGCTATTTTATCAAATGACTTTTCCCGCTTTTCAAACGCTTTTTCGAGCCATCGGTCATTCCGGCTTTGTTTTAACGATTAAATTGCGAATTCCCTCTCGGACAATCGCATGATCGTCAGCAATCAAAATTCGCACCATGTGGACCCTTAAGAAAAGGACTCAGAAATCGAACTTTATTGGATGATCGGGAAATCTGTGGAGTAGCAGGCGATGGTGAACAGGTTCTGGAACTGGTGCGATCACTCCAACCAACCGTTGTTGTAATCCATATTGCGATGCCGAAGATCAGCGGGCTTGAAGTAGCCTCACGAATCCCGCAGTGCTCTCCCCAGAGTCGAATTCTGATGTTCACCATGCACGAGTCGGCACGGTTAAATGTCGAAGCTCAGCAAGCCGGGGCGCATGGGGTAGTTTTGAAATCGCAAGCAACTCGTTCTTTCATACCACCAGTGACCTGCGCCGCTTCACCAACAAAAAGCGCAACATCGAACTGCCCTGCTTGGTAATGTGCCCCAACCGTCGCCGACTCCCGCATTGACGCGGACAGTTAAACTTTCGGTCGCAAAACCCCAACTTTCAGTAACTATACGGTTCGTACTGCCGTAGGTATTCTCTGCACATGCCACACGCCAGTGCGAAGCGCCCACCCAAGATGGTCACCATACATAATCTGAATGAGATGAAAGTGGCAGCGAACGAAAGCGATCCTCAAACAAAACTGCTGGTACTCGGGCTCGGAGAGGCTATCGTAACAACCTGCGGGCAGGCCCGTCTGTTCTTGGAACAGGATTCCTCATTTGAGGATGAAACCCGATTTAACAAATAAATATGATGCCTGAGGTGAGTCAGGCTTCGCTTTTAGCGTCAAAGACTAACCTGGTTTCGCGTCTAAAAGTGAAGGCTCTTTACTGGCGTTTGTCTTCCTTCTGGCCCTTGGCCGTGCGCGACAACAGTTCGCCGGTCACCGGATTCCTAAACGTGTTTTCGTCAACGAAATCGAGCTGGGTACCATCCTGCAAATGTGCGGCCTTCCCGTCGCTATAGATGTGAGCTCGGTGCATGGCGTCCTCGGATCCATAAAGCCAAAAACTGTCGGCGAAATCCGCCATGCCCGCTTCCCCTCTCAAATCCGTACTACAAATCACCGCAGTTCGCGCTCGCGCGACTGCCCCCAAAACTTTGGATGTTCTCCGCAGGAAGGCTACGGATGAACAAAATAAGGGCCCTCCCAGAGGTCTTCGCGGGACACGGAGACGGCCGTTTGGAGCCTGTTTTGAGAACAAGGCTAGAGGTTTCCCTCCAGCTTTGATTCTACCGCAAATCAAGTGCTTGCATTGTCAACTCCGGATCAAGTGTGAACCGGCATGGTGTGCCGAGGATGCGACTTTGCATGGCGGACTCCTGGTCTCGATTGCGCGTCGACGAGCCTTTAGCCCGCGTTCCATTGCTCGGTTGAGTTCAATCGAGCGCTTGTGGGTCTAATCATTCCCCATCCCCTCCCGCGGCGTCCACGAGATGTGCGGCTACCACGCAGCCAGAATGGCGCTTGCGTAATAGCCTTTGACCAAAGTGAAGTGCCGCACGTCGACGCGCTTTCGCCTATCAAAATTGAGAATTGACGAAGCAGCCTTGCAAGGCGAATCCAAACCAACATTGAAATAAAAAGACTTCTTGGCTTTGTTTCGCAAAAACTAGGTCCTCCGAGACACGTTAATGTTGAAAGGCGGTGGAACAATTTCGCCCCTGCGTTGGCGTTGCAGACGCGCCAGTTGGTCAGCCGGGCCCATCCGATCCCTTGAGGCGGACTTGGGCGCAGCGGGAACGGCTCTTGGTCGCACAAAAACAAAACGTCCCAGACTTGTGCTAGTCATGGGACGTCTGTCGAACAGCCCTCCCCCGAAGTCTGCTCAGAAGTATGGTAACGGCTCAAACTCACATCTGGGAATGGCACGGACGTGGTACAAACTTTGCTCGTGCGCCCTAATCGTAACTCTAGCAATGACTGCGGTTACTATCCCGAAAGAGGATGAGACTGGATAATGGTGGATATGCTGAACAAGCGCCTATCGCCTCGCCGGAAGATGGTATTGCCAATCAAGGTTTCGATCGACCGGGTCAGCCACTTGGCGCACACGATTGATATTACACATAACGGCGCAAGAATTGCCGGCCTTCGGGCCCGGTTGGAAGCCGGAATGACCATAAGTTTGCAGCGGGGGATGAAAAAAGCAAAGTTCACAATCTTATGGATTCGGCAGCTTTCGCCCAACGAACTTCAGGCTGGCATCCAAGCCTTGGAGCCACAGGACCAATTCTGGGGAGTCGACCTCGCGGACGCGGAACATGATGCCGAAAAAGATATGCAGACCCTTATGACTCTACTTGCTAAATGCTCAAAAGCTGCAATGTAAGAGTATTCGTGACGCAGCCAATATAAAGTTGCCTGAAATGCGCCACATACAGATTTTGATGGTACCCTCCACAAAAGGTCAGTCGCGCCGGGAGTCGAATTTCTCGGGCGAACGGTGAATCTAACGGAGATCTTATTCTCCCACGGACTCGCCGGCTCGGCCAAGGCGGCTAGGGCGGGATGAAAGAACGCCAAAACCCCTAAACTATTTATTTTTATTGTCCAACAGACGGCCTTCAACCCGCTAGAGGGCTCAGCGACGCTAGTCACAGGTGTCGCTGGAACTGTACCGCCCATTTTCCCACCGGTGCAAGGTTCAGCTTTGCATACGAATCTTCAAAGTAGCTAATGATCTGACCCGTGCAAAATGATAGGTTACAAATAATAAAGCACATAGTGGCTTTGTTTCGTTAAAAGGTGAAAGCGCGAAGGCTGATCGCCAATAAAGAAACCGAAACATGCTGGTCTCGGGACGAACCTCGTCGACAAAGCAAGAAACGGGCAATCGCCCACCCCAAGTTTTTCGACACCCAATAAAGGGTACCAATTTCCCTACTTCTTACTTTAAGTCCGTCTACACGGCCGTATCTGGTGTGCAGGGCGGCCATGACCACTCCGTCAAGAACGGCGACAGCACCACGAGGACCTTAGCCCGGAGATTTAAGGCTCTGTACGCTGCCGTGCCGACAAGAGGTCCAATTCGGATTAAAAGGGGGCAACAGCGTGGGACAGCGGGCGTGTTGTTCCTGTCGTCCCTATCGGGGGTTGCGGCGAGAACGATGCGCCCTTTTCATAAGGGAGGTTCTTATGAACGATCGCAAGCACCAACCGTATTGGGTGTTTCTGTACCGCGATTTCCAGTCACAAACGGATCCGGAAAAAATGAAGGAGCGTCTGAAACAACTCGAAGCCGCGATGTGGGAACGGCTGATGGAGCTAGAGCGCGAGCCCAGCCCGAACGTAGAACGCACTGCCATTGAAGCAGTTTCCCAGAAGCTGTTTGAAATTAAAACGGACAAGCTGGGATTTCCGCCAATTAAAGCGGCTTAGGCCGAATGCGGCAGACTTATATTCAGGAACTTGCTGATTGAGGTTCCGGTCCTTCGACTACTTGCAAATCTTTACGAGTAAATGTGTGGCTCTGCCCACAATCGCAGTTTTGAACCTTAAAGTCTGGATAGGGATCTGGTGGCTCGGCCATAAAGCTCTCCGAATATCCCCCTAAATAATTCAAGAGAAGAAACCGGTCGCTGATTGGGCATTTGACTCCCCAGTAAGCATGTTTCATGCGCCGATTATACACTCGGGCTTTGTCCTACCGAGCTGTAGAGGCATTGCCCGCTTGCTCTCGATCCTACAGGGAGCGCGGCAGGTGCCGGAGGCTCTAGATCTCGAATGGTCCATCAACAATCTTTTCCGTGTCTCGCACGGTAAAGGCGTGGCCACATTCCCGGTTCACGCATCGCACCTGCTGCTTCGTGATTAGAAGAGCGAACTTTCTGGGCGTTATCAGTAAATGAACAGACTGTTCTTCATCGCAATCTGGACACTTAACCGTCTTTTTCCTATTCATGCAATCATTTTACCGCGGCTTGCTTGTTGTCATCTCTTGCGACTCGAATGAGCGGAGGAATTCTTTGGCGAGTTTGTTCTCCATGTCTTGCTCCGACTTCCCCTCAGCGTGCCTGGCGCTGCGCCGAGTACAGAAGTCGCATGGGCAGTCAGGCCGGTTTGTGCATTTTGAAGCTATCCTTATCGGCAGTATGCTCGGCCCCTGGTCAAGAGACTTTGCGGACTATAGGTTCTTGGAGAAGCGTAATCTCCTGCATACGAGTGTACGTATGAGTTTGCCCGCACGACTCACACGGAACATCGAAGGGGATCGCACTCCGACGCCTCCATGACCGGCAGCTAGAACCTAAGTCCTTCAACAAAAGGTCAACCTGATAGTTTGCGCATTTCACAGCCCAGTAAGCATGTAGCATAACGACCTCAATAGTCTCAGCCGAGCCGGCCTTGTTGATCCAGCTTTTTAGGTACTGGCTGAACCGCTGAACCCATCAGCGGAAGCCGCTCTTTTCTTTGTGTCTCGAAGTCTTGGCGTGCCATATCCTTTGATATGCTGCCGCATGAGGGAGAAGACACCGCTAAAATAAAGCCCCGCCGCAGTGGACGCTGAGAACGGGCAGAGATGCGGCTGCCAAGTAGTGATATGCTAGTGTCGTTTATGTTCGGGAAAAAACATACCGTCCGGGAAGGCTTCTCTCAGCTAGAAGCGCGTATTATGAACCGGCTGCAAGAACATAAGCAGGGACAGACCATCGAACAATTGGAGGCTTACGTCAAAGAGCCTCAAGAGACGATTCTCCTGGTACTCGAGCCGCTGAGAAAAGCTGGATATGTTGCGAAGTCTGCGAGTGGCGTATGGAATATGGTCCGCGAGGAATCTGGCCAAATAGCCGGTTAGTCGTGTGCGATAAAGTGACCAACTCCAGTGAAATAATCCAGCGCGTCGCGAAATCCGTGCCAACTATGGAGATTGTACAGCGTTGATCTGCAGCCTGCCGTCGCTGTTGCCCTCACAGAGAAATGCTCTAATCCTATAAAAACTCTGTTCATCCCATTGCCATGGCTGATCCTGAAGACTAGTCTTAAGCGGTGTTCGCGTCTCAATCGCTCGAATTCATGATGGAGGTGATCTATGACTCAGGGAATGGAATGGCTGCTGATCGCGTGGGGCGTTGTGACTGGAATCTTTCTCATCCTGCTGTTCTACCGCAGCACTCTGACTAGGCAAGAGGACGACCAGCTTTTCATCGATGAGTCATCTGCATCTAGGGCAACGGAACAAAGCCAATTGATCGCCAAAGTGAACAAGATCAATCCTTTGGTGAAACTGGTAGGCGCAACTTCGGGCCTGATGATCTTGGTCATCGCTGGCTGGGCTGTCTACCTTGGATTGGGCTCAGTACAGCCGTAGAGCCTAAGCGCTCCCCTTTAAACACCACGACTGTCGAGCAGAACAATTTGCCGGGGAAACGGAAGTTGCCGCATGCAGCAGGCAGCACAGTTCCAGTTGAGGCCGGTTGAGCACCGCTTTGCCACCGAACGGAATGCCAATTAACTCTGCCGAAGCTAAATATGAACAGCAACAAAGGCAGACTGACCTTTACCCACTACCGAGTGTTCCGAGAAAACGGGGCCGAGACTTCAAGGCAAAACTTAGGGTCGAAAAACTGTTCAAGCGAGAATGGTTGTGGGCAATCTTGGTTTGGCTCGGAGTCGGGGCAGTCCTGAGCCTCGTACTATCCAGATAACCCTACTTTCTCGAACCGTACCATTCCCAGTCAGCCATCAGATAGACCGCTTGAGGCTGACTACACATATCCACCTCACGACCATCAACCAAAGCCGCCGTGCGACTGGCAAACTCGGTTGGAACAGACTGTGAAGTTCAAAACCGAGGAATGTCACACCTAAACCACGATGTCTTCCGTCGGTCGGCAAGTCTGATATGCTCTTAAACTTCGAGCATTTCGTGACCACGGCAAACCGCGTAACCCCGCAAAGCACTCGATTTCCGGTGGTTGAGCCTCAGCTCATGCTTTGCATGACTCTGAAGGTTGAAAAGGAAAGGTGTAATTGAAGAGCATGGGTGAGCATTCGGAAGAGCCGAATCCCTGCGAACACAAAGCTTTGTTAAAAACATGGATCGCCGCCACTCTATGGCTGGGACTGATCGTGGCTGAATCCACCAATTTCGCCTCAGCCGATAAGACCGGCCAAATTCTCTTTCCGCTGCTGCGTTTTCTGTTTGGCGTAAATGAGGCGCATTTTGCAACCTGGCACTTTTTTCTCCGCAAGACAGGCCACTTCGTAGGATATTTCACGCTGAGCTTACTGTTGTTCCGCTCCTGGCGGGCGACCTTTCCTTTTCCCGGAGCCCAGTGGACCAGGCCGTGGGCCAGCATTGCTTTCTTTATGAGTACGCTGGTCGCTTCTCTCGACGAGTGGCATCAGACCCACATTCCGAGCCGCACAGGATCAATGCACGACGTGTTACTGGACAGCGCAGCGGCTCTGGCGGCTCAGATCCTGCTGTTTTTGATCTTAAGACCGCCCCGGACGAAGAAAGATTTTCCGGTTCAGCTCTCCGCCAGCGCGACCTCGGTTAAAAACACTTCACACGTAAGAACACCGCAGCACGATTAATTTGCCCAGCTTTGTACAACCGGCCCTGGCCGCGCGGCCTGGTTTGTTGTGAGCACTACTCCCGTTTCTTATTACTTTTCCGCCCTGGATCTGTGGTATTTCGCGAATGCGATCGATAGCCGTCCAGCAGGCAGGAACATTTACATAAATCGGACCGAGGGATCTGCCATTCGAACAGCATATAGGCGCTGGATGGTCGTTGGCACAATGCGACAGTCCAAATGGAAATCTCGCGTCGTGATGCCGTCCGGGAGAGACATCAGGGAACGAAGCGTTTCTCGAAGGCAAAAACGGCTCGGCGAAATTCTGGTTGACCAGTGGGTCGCGCGAGCGGCCGAACGATTTCATAGGTTCATGTTTATTGCCTGCGGACTCGCATCGGCGGGAGTCGTTACCTTCGTTTCGGCGATTTGTTACGAAGGACAATCCCTTTTACACCAATGGGCCATGGCCTAATGCGTGCCTATAGGTCATCCTGACGATGTGCAATTGTTGATAATGGATACCGAGGTTTAAGGATCACGTCTTGCAAAACGCGCTTCTGAAATTTAAGGCAGAGGATCGCCATCATCGCAACTTGCCTTTCCCGGCAACTTAAAGCGTTGCCGCCATCTGCGACAGCGTGCCCTTCGTCTAGCGATTCCTCAACCATTAAGTCGGTCATCCTCAGACTTGGCCACGGCTTAGGCGATGGTTTGCTGCGCGTATCGCCGCCTCGATCCACCGAAGAGAAGACGGCTTGCTTCCATCCCAGCAGACTTTGGCGTGATGTCCCGACACGATGGGATTATCCTTACAGGAGGGGTGGCTACAATTGGCCGTCAGCCGGATAATCTTCTCCGAATTGAAACATTATCGAAGTCGCGGGAATCAAGGCAACGTTCGAATATGATGATGATACTGGCTCCTAGCTTCCGGTACGCCGACAATCCGGGAATCATGAAGGTGTGATCGGGCCTCGTCCCGACCGTCGAAGCGCCTCGTTACTGGTGGGGACATAATCGGGTTGCCGAGCGTTCAGCGACTTTGATCATCAGGCTTTTGCTACGCCAGTGGACTCGACACACCGACGGATCGCGCAGCATTCGTGAAGAGCTAAGTCTTTAGGTAGTGGCGTCGACCCCGCTACCGCGGTTAAAAGTGAGGCGGGGACAGCGAATGCAGTATGGTTGATGCAGTCCCAATGCCCAAGTCCTTTAAGGCGCTGATTTCGAAATCTCTTTCATCTCGACGGCTGCTTTTTGCCTGGAATTTCTTTAAATCTCCGACGATGCTTGGCTCCATCATCCCTAGTTCTAGATTTCTCGTAAACGATATTCTTGGCCACATTGACTGGGACACCGCGAGGGTAATCGTGGAGTACGGCCCAGGCGTCGGGACGATCAGTCGGGAGATTTTGAAAAGGATGAGGCCGGATGCAGTTCTGGTAGCAATCGAATTGAATGAAGCGTTCGTAGTTTTCTTACAGGATGAAATTCAAGATTCGAGAATCCATACTGTATACGCGTCGGCCCGCGATGTTCGGGAAGTGCTGAGGAACCTGGGCCATCAGCGCGTTGACTATATCGTTTCTGGAATTCCGTACAGCACGATACCCGATGAGGTTCGATCGCAAATAACGCAGGAATCGCGAGAATTGTTGCAGCCGGGAGGAGCTTTGCTCGTATATCAATTTACGAACGCTGTCTTACCATACTTGAAATCGAGTTTTGGCACAGTGCGTCAGACGTTTCAATGGTTGAACATATTGCCGGCCCGTATTTTTTATTGCACACCTTGAGGCCACCGTATATCCGCAGCACTCCGGCGAAGGTCGCTCCTAGGATGCACCGATTCTGCCATTCAGACAGCGTTAACCTACCCACCCTTGCGTAGAAGCATCCCGCGTCTATGGTTCGATTGTGACAACAAACCCGAGTAATCTCCAGTGTTGGGTACGGTCAATTACTTTTATAATTCTTGTGCCGGTGAGGCGCCAGAAAGGGGAGGCGACATGGGCAAACGCCGAGAGCCCAGGATACAAGCCAAGTTGCAGGTCCGCATTGCAAGGATCGCTGCCGATGGACGGCAACTGCTGCAGCTGGTCATGACGCATGACATCAGTCGACAGGGAGCTTTGTTGCACGGCATTCAAGGTACATTCGAGCGGGGAGAGATCATCTCCGTGACCTACAAGAACAACAAGGCTCGATTCCGAGTAAGCTGGACCGGTAGCCCTGGCACCAGCCGAGCGGGTCAGATTGGTGTCCAGAGCATCGAGTCTGCAAAATGCATTTGGGATGCTGCAATGCTCCCACCACCGGCTGCTGACGCGTATATTCCGCAACGGGACTAATTAGGCTGATGTTAGGCGCAGAGATGGGCAGCACGTCGTTCCACAAATTGCGGTTGCCCTGGTCGATAACTGGCTTCTGCTGCGCGGTTGCTCACTCTCGCCTGTACCCCAGCTTCGATTGCCAAAGCCTTGGAATGTACATCCCTGGGAACGCCAGAATCTATGGAGCATTACCCTTCACGATGGTGTGAGAGTACCCGATACGCAAGACGTAGTCCCGCGAACCTACTTCTAATTGTTGAGAGACGGTCGGGCGTTCGGGGTGCTACCCCTTGGAAACGTCGCAACACACGCTGCAGTAGTGGCTAATGTCAGAAATTCGCTCGGGGACCGGCCGGGACTTCACAACCATTTTCCAACTTGGTCGCCTGACGGCCGTTGGATCTATTTCGTTATGGGACACCGGCGATAAGGGAGATGGATCTATGGCGCATAGACCCGGCCGACGGTAGCCCGGAGCGCCTCACGCAAGGTGAAGCAGACGTTGCTTATCCCACACCCATCGGCAATTGAACCGTGTTCTACGTGGCGCGCGACGGGGACGGCTCAGGACCATGACTGTGGGCGTTTGATCTGAAACGGAAGGACTCACGGCGGGCGAGCGTCGGCCTCGAGAAATATACGTCCGTGCAAGCCAGCGCTGACGGCCGGAAGCTGGTAGCCACCATCAGCAATCCTGACGCGGGACTTTGGACTGTTCCGATTCTTGATCGCCTCGCCGAAGAAGCCGACGTACGGTGCCTAACGTCCGGGCCTTGGAGCCTCGATTTGGTGGTTTGTCGCTGTTTTACTTGTCTTCCCTCGGGGCCGACGACGGACTTTGGCGCCTTCGGGACGGACAGGCTACTGAGGTCTGGAAGGGCGCCGATGATGCGTTGTTGGAGACACCCGCTGTTTCGCTGGATGGAGGTCGCGTGGCCATTGTGTTACGGCGGGGTGGTAAACATCAACTCCATGTCCTCTTTAGACGGCGCCGAACTCCAGCCCATGGCGGAGGGAATTGTCGCCCAGGGTTCGAGTTGCTGGTCGCCGGATGGCAGATGGATCGCCACTGGCGGCAGCGACGCCACCCGTCCCGGGCTTTTCAAGATTCCGTTGGAGGGCGGACCGCTAGTTCGCTTGGTCAGCGGGCCGGCACTCAATCCAGTCTGGTCGCCGGATGGAAGCATGATCGATATGCGGGTACGAATGTGAGTATCTTCGCTCCTCTCCTTGCCGTACGTCCGGACGGAGCCAGCGTCGAATTGCCCCATATCAACTTGCGGCGGTTGGGCGAGCTTCTCGCCTGATGGCAAGAGTCTGATCTACCTGCAGGGACTGCTCGCATCGCAGGACTTCTGGCTCCTCAACCTCGCCACCATGAAGTCGCGCCCCCTTACTCGGCTGCAAAACCGTGCGGCCATGCGGACCTTCGACGTCACAAGCGACGGGAAACAAATCGTCTTCGACCGCTTACGCGAAAATTCGCAGGTCGTCATGATCGATCTTCCCAAGGAATAGCCTTTGATCCAATAATGACCAGTTTGCAGTTCCTGACCACTTGATTTGGAGTGATCAGGTCGTGGCGCCACGCGAAGTTGAGGTGTTTTGAAACGCCCCGAGTTACGCCAGTGCTTTCGGACGCGACGCCGCGATGAGGGCTCAAGGCTGAAAGAAGGTGTGAGGCGTCGCGTTGGAAAAAGTAGGAACCAGACCCACTTAGCTGGCGATTTGCACTCTCCATTCGTGCGTTCACCTGGAGTTTACTAACAGCCAAAAACACGCAAAACCCCGCGACCCAAACGTCAGGAGAAATCCGACACCTCAACAGCCAAATCCGTAACCCATTTGCATCGTACCGGCACCGGGGACTAAGATTCGTCCGTCAAGAAGCTACCGTCGGAAATACGAATGATCCGTCAGAGGAGAATCACCATGGCAAAAACAGTAAGCTGTAGAGATGTGGGCATGGACTGCAACTTTGTCGCGAAGGGCGAAACGAACGACGACATTATGCGGCAGGCCGCGGAACATGCGCGGACAGCCCACAACATGGCCGAAATGCCACCAGAGGTCGCAGACAAAGTTCGGGGCGCCATCCGAGACGAGGCAGCCTAATCCACGGCCCGACAAGTCCCATGTCAAAGAAAGGCGCGCCCATGCGCGCCTGTTCTTTTTGGCTTTGTTGATTAGCCCGCGACAGGAGTCGAAACGAGTTTAAAAACTTAGACAAGTTTCGTGGTCGTTGAATACTCTTCGGAGCAAATGCGTGCAGCAAGTACATCCGTCGCCCGACGAAGTAGATAGCCAATTCCCCGCTCGTATTCGGTCCAACAAAGCGAATCCATTTCCCGGGATAGCCTGCGACTGAGGTACGCCTCTCGTCCACCACTGACGCGCCGAGGCTGCTCATGATCGAATTCCGTTTTGCATTCACCGCGGTTTTCCAGTCCGTGCCCAGCGAATAGTCCGCGTAAGCAACGCCGTAGGACTCACTGCCAACAGTGGCACTGAACTGATGTAGGTTCCGTTGAGTGCCCCTAAGTCGTTGGGGACGCTCGGGAAACACAACCTTAAAGTTCCCGGCGGAGAAGGAGAATTCCTTCCACTCGGCTTGGGCAAACGTCGTGGCCAGAAACAACGTAGCGAGCGCGAATACCCTAGATGCGCTCATAACACCCTCCTTCTGGCCAGACCGAATCATACGCCGAAAAGGTACAGATCCCTCAGGCCTCAGTGGCGGGGCGACGCACCTTAGTTACTGCCCTTTAATCACGCACGAAAGCCGGTCAACGAGAGACCTATTCACACAGAATTCGAGACCTCTTTCCTCGCCTTCTTCTCAGTGTAGCCAGCACCCCACTCGCTCAAGATCCGCATTTTAAAACCGCAATCGTTTGTGCCTCCGGCGCTCCACCTTCACCCGGCGGGGAACCCCACTCGCTCCACTTGAGACATGGCGAGTCGCCAGCGATGAGCGACGAATAATACCAACAGCTGGCAAAAGACATAATCAGTATGGCCGAGAACACACGAGATCTCTCTAAATTCGGCTTGCGCGAAATCGGCATCACCGCCGAGTTACTCACGAGATATGCAAACGGGCCTAAGTCCTGGGCGAGTGATCAGGACGAATTGGGGGATGGCGTCGCCGTAGAATTCAATCCGAACTCAGGAAATATCTTCCTCGTGATGAAGACTGGCGCGTGGCGATGATGAATGACAACGGGAAGCTTGAAAATTGGGTCTATTGCTCCTACTGCGGAGCAGATGGGTTTAGAGGCGAATTGCCGCTAAGACCGCAATTGCGCCGAGTGCACAGGTAAATTACAAAAAGGAAGAGCGGGAGAAGAACTCCTGCTCTCTTTCTTGCTCGGATTGGAGGATTTCTACGCTGCCTTCTTCTGCGATCCCCTCCACTTCGCCCAGCGAGCGCGTTGTGCCGCAGCAATCTTTTTTCTTGCAGATTGGCTCATTATACGTCCGGGCGTTGACGTTATGCGTCTTGTCCTCGCCCATCGCGATTTTTGCGCAATCGAGATCTTCCGACGCGCCGCTGCGGACAGTGTACGAGGCGCCTTCGCCGTCGTCTGTCCACCTTCACCGCTTCGGCCAACCAACTCACCGATGACCGTGATCGCTTGGTCCAAGCGACGGCGTTCTTGCTCTAATTCTTTCAAAACTCCGGCGAGATCCGCCATGTACTCCTCCCTCACGTTGTTGGATTAACTGCGCAATCTATACTACACGACCACATGCCAAGCAGCATTCCTTCTCACTCAGGTATTCGTCCTTCTTCCGCTGACCTGTTTCCATATCGGTCAGGTCTTTTAGAATGCTGGACATGTCCGTCTGGATCCTCGAGCGAACTGGCAGCTAGGGTGAAAAGTAGAGCATCTTCCTGCTTGTCGAAGTAAAGCACCACTTGATTCGCGGACATCGCGCGCCTCCTACTGATTGTTCATGAGGATCATAGGCCGGTTTGGCCACAAGAATGAGGTTATCTCTCTTGGTGCACCCTACTATCGAGCCTCTCAGTAGAGGATCCGGCAAGTCCAAAAACATTCTAGGCTTAGATCCAAACTGCCGCGCCGTTTGTGGATGTCGCGGTCGGCCGGAGGTTGTGACGTTGTCAGACCTCAGCGTTAGCTTACTGGCGTGGGCAAGACGTTGATCTACCTTAATCACGTACAGGCGGACCCTTGCTGTCGGCGAGAACGAAAACAGTGCTCCAACAAATAATGTATTCAGTCGCCATTGAATAGAAAGAGTATCTTCGATGGAGGAAATTCGACCGTCCGTCCAGAACCTGCGCGAGAATAAGAGTCGCCGCATATTGCGGCCGCGATTACCAACCCATTTGGTCCATCCGCTTAAGGATAATCGCGCTGTAGTTATTCATGCGCTCGGGTCGTCGCTTCAGGGGAGCGGGCAGAATTGCAGCGAGCCGCGCCGCCTGTTGCTGGCCGATATTCCGGGCTGCGATTTCGTCGTAATAATGACATGCCGACTCTGCACCATAAACACCAGGCCCCCATTCGACCACGTTAAGGTATATCTCCAGAATGCGCTGTTTGCCGAGGACGATTTCGGCCACCGGTACCAGTGTGGCCTCGGCGCCTTTGCGGAGGATAGAGCGCCCCGTTCCGAAGAATAGGTTTTTTACGAGTTGCTGCGTAATGGTGGAAGCTCCGCGAGTGCGATCGCCTTCCAAATCGTCTTCGGCAGCGATTTGGATCTCGTGCCAATCGAATCCATGGTGCTGGTAGAAGTGCGCGTCCTCTGCAGCGATTACAGCGTGCTGGAGATCGGGCGAGATTTGGCTGAGCGGAATGAACTTGTAGCGTTCGCGATATGGCGTGTGGTGAATCCATGCCTGCAACCGGCGCTGGATGTGCACCGCGGTTGTCGGTGGGTCAATCCACCGAGCGGTCACAAGGATCAACGCGGCAAGCAACCAAATAAACACCACGCCGATGACAAGCCATCGAATAAAGGATCGGAGGAAGCCCGTCCGAAGCAGGGTCTTGGTGTGTGTGTTCGGCATTGCAGT
Source organism: Terriglobia bacterium (assembly GCA_963733545.1). Taxonomy (GTDB): domain Bacteria; phylum Acidobacteriota; class Terriglobia; order Terriglobales; family Acidobacteriaceae; genus JAIQFF01. The sequence goes on along the minus strand of CAVTDQ010000001.1, from coordinate 26,643 downwards.
CACATTTCAGAATAATAGCTTTGGCTGGGTTGCCCTTGAGAAATGATCTTGCGCTGAGTAACACAGAGTGCTGCATTCTATTCAGGTCACTCGGAACAAAGCACCATCGTCCTATCAACTTGAACGCGTTGCAAAGATAACGTGTCATCAGTCCCGGGAAGTCGACCTACAGGAAGCAATCGGGCCCACCATGCCAGCTGACCTTGACACTCAGAGTTGCTCAATCGTTAGTCGATCAGGTTCGCCCGCAAAGCACTTTGTATGGCATCCTTGAAAATCTGATTTTCGGAGGTAGTGCTCGCAAACAGAGTCATTCGAAGATCGAAACTTCAGATCGTAAGGTGCCCGAAAATCTGATTAATCGAACGTCCCCTGACAAGCAGTACACGGCGAGTGCATTTCCTTAATCGCGGCCCGAGAAGCTGGTGTTTTAAGTACGCCTCGACTTCGTCCAGCGAAGGATCGCGAACCTGATCGCGTTCTCACTGTGCCCTAACCCTAAGCTGGGGGAAGATGAACCACATCCAGTGTCCTCTTTTGGCCCGCGCCGAATTCTGCGCATACCTGCTCGAACACCGGAGCTTCAAGTGCCGAAGTATTCGATCCTTCGACCAACATGTTCACGCCTATGGGCCCATGGGAGCCGCGCGCTTTCTTCACACGGCCACGCGACTGAACGACGGCTCGGTGCTCGTCACAGGTGGACAGTCTAGTATAACTACTCCTGAGGTGTTCGCCAGTTCGGCGACACGTACAAGTAGCGCAGGCCGGGAAATCGCCAGCTCGGCCCGAAACACAAAGTGCAGCGAATTCCCTTGCAAAAGGCGATCCCGGACGCCCCGATTCGGATGAATGTTCATAAATCCTCTTCCCACCAGCAATCGCCTCCGGAGGCGGCAGGCTAACTCCCGAGTGCGCGAGTCGTCCGGTACGGGTTTTCGTATTGCCACTTCATGCATAATGGATTGGCATGAAGTCAGCGCATACCAGACTGCTCCGGCTCATTGCCATATTCAAGCTCCTAAAAGCTGCCCTTCTGATTGCGGTCGGAGTCGGTGCAGTGAAGCTACTTCATAGAGACGCGGCTGGTACCGTCGAGCACTGGGTGGAATTGCTTAAGCTCGATCCAAACAATCACTATATTGATGCCGCCCTGCAGAAAGTCTCGAATGTCACGCCCGGCAAGATTAAGGAACTCGGCTTAGGCAGCATGGTCTATGCAGTACTTTTCCTGACGGAGGGAATTGGCCTATGGCTCGAGAAACGATGGGCTGAATTGTAACCGTAATCATCACCAGTTCTTTGATTCCGATTGAGATTTACGAGATCTGCCACCGCCCAACATCGGTTAAGATTGCTGTGCTCCTAATAGATAGCGCCATAGTAGCCTACCTTGTTTATCGGATTCGTGACAAAAGGATGGGATGAAGACGAGTCGGCCAATTTTAGTCATGACGTTGGTGGTACGCACGTGAAACTCCCGGTGACGGGCATGAAGCATTCCTTCCGGGCCGACCTAGGAGACGATACTGCGCTGGCGTATGAGAGTGATAAGACGACCTTCTCCCAGACGGGTTGGAAGTTCTTTTGGAGTCGAGCGACGCTTCCTCCCACAGCAGCATTTGCAGCGAAGTGAAGGTTTCAAAGTTTCGTCATCACGGCCGCAGTTGCGGAGGTGGTCGGATTATCGGATTGGGAGAGCCGTTAATTACTGCTAATCAGGGTCGCGTCTTCCGGCAGAACCCACCAGCCAACGGTAGCTCCGTCGTTTGCAGAAAGACTTTCGGATTCATAGCACTTCCCGCCAAGAAATAGTATTTGAGACACCGCCTGCCCGCGTTTCTTCAACCTTTGGAAGGAATCTGTCATACAATGCTCACGACCGCCCCAGGATCCGGGGAATGCGAATAAAACCAGTCGGTCATGGAGACATGATGGCAACAGTCGTTGCATCTCCCGGCAATAGCGCGAACGTGACGAGGGGCTTCCCCGGACGCCGTTTTGACAATCGTTTCTTTTCGGCAATGGCGCTGCTTATACTGGGCACGGTTTTTCTGGGTTTTGCGCGCACTTACTACATGGCTGGGGTATTCCACGCTCCTCTGCCGGCGTTCATCATTCACGTGCACGGCGCGGCCTTTTCCTGCTGGATCTTCTTGCTGATCACACAAACTGCTCTGGTTTCGGCCGGTCGCGTGGATATCCATCGCCGCCTGGGGATGCTTGGTTTTCTCCTGGCGTGTTCGATGGTCGTTCTCGGTGTCCTGGCAGGTACCAACGCGCTAGCCAGAGGCTTCACGCCTCCTGGGTTGGATGCCGCGACTTTTTATGTCGTGCCGATCACGGACATGCTGATCTTTGGGACGCTGATTTTCTTCGCATTTCGCAATCGCTCCGATTCTCCGGCGCACAAGAGGCTCATCCTCATCGCTACCATTGCGCCGCTGATCGCCGCCATCGCCCGCTGGCCCTTCGCGGTTTTCCTGGGAAAACCTATCACGGCCGGCCTGTTTTCCTATGTCTTCCTGCTCTTGCTGGTGGCCTACGACCTGTGGTCAATTCACAAAGTTCACCGCGCCACGCTGTGGGCAGGCATTTTCCTGATCATTGTGCAACAAATACGAATACCTATCGGGCAGACCGCCGCCTGGCATGCCTTTGCCGGCTGGGCCCAATCTCTAGGAAGTTAGCGCTGATCGCGCAGTCTGCGACCTTGGGTCGCGGCGAATTTGGCGGCGTTAAAAGCCGCAAATATTTTCGGTAATCTCTAACATCGCCGTCCCATTGCTCAGTGTTTTTATCCTATGGTAACCACTTTTTCGTGGTGACCACTTTTGCAGCATTAAGCCCGGGTCCGGGAGCTTTCGGTCAGCCGGGAGGATTATGCAGGACCCCAGGTCGGCTTTTCATGAGGGCTCTGCCGGACCTGTGCTGTTCCCTAGGGGAAGGGGAAGGTTGAGTGCGAAAAAGTATTACTTTGCATGGTTCGGTCGCCGCGTCCTCGGCCAGCCTTCGCTTGAACTCTAAAGACACAGGGAGATTTAGTGTTTAGTCTTCTCATCGTCCGTCGCACAGATGCTACTCAATGCCCAAGATTCGCATCAACAGCGGGCGGATTTCCTTGTAATCGATCGCTCATAGCGATACAGGGTTGGGATGGCGGGACCCTGCCGAAGGCTAACGAATAAGTTCGCTTCGGCGAGTCGGGCTCCTTTGTCACAGCAGTGCAGCCTACTATTTAACCCATGCTTCATTCGGCCTTCCGCTTTAGTCCCCTTTGATACGCGAAATTCAATTTCGGTCAAGCACTGCGTTCCTTGTCATTACTCAATAGTCTTAAAACCTATGACGCCGCTATCCGGCCCAAAAAGGCTCACAATCGAGTCCATGGCATTCTTCCAAAAAAACGAGCGACCGGAACCTAACCAGTAAACCCTGCCAACGGAGGCCACCTACATGATCCGCGAGTTTTTCCCCGCTCGTTTCGGAATTCGTTTCTCTTTCATCGGCAAACGCTCGGTATTGCTGTCGATGCTATTTAGTGCGTTTCTTCTGTCCCCATTTGCTTTTGCTCAAGCCGTCAAACTAGAAGTTTTCGCGCCGCCGAGCAGCCCGCCCTCTTGGCTGGTCAACTCCCACCTAGTCTCCGGGGCGACGTTCTTCGTGAAGTGGTCGACTATCGAACCCGTCGCGGGAAGCTACGACTTCAGTTCGACGGACAGGCGGTTCGCTCCGTGGATTGCGGCCGGGCTGAAGGTGAACATCATCTTTGAGGCAGTCGCGCTTTCTGCGCCAAACAGCGTAACGCCTCCCTGGCTCATGCTTCAACTCGGACTGGACCAGACCGCCAGTTGTGATTCGGATGTGATTCCGAATTACTTCTCTTCGATCTTTCAGGACCGTTATCAGCGGGTGATGGCGGCAGTAGTGGATCACTACCGCGGGAATCCCTCCGTTGGCTACGTCCGCTTTGGGTTAGGGCGCGGCGGAGAGACGCATCCGGCACCAACCGCGGCTTTTAATAAGACGTCGGGAAGCTGTTACCAGAAGCTTGTAAGCTTGGGCTGGACCAAGACTTCTTGGGTCGACTACATCGGCAAGATGCTTGCCTACGAAAAGACACTCGGAGCCACGTTCCCTTTGCTGGTTACCGGCTCCAACGAATTGGGCGACGTGTCCATCTCCGATGCGATCGCTAACGTGGCGGCGCCGCTCGGGTTCGGGTTGGGCTACCAGGGATACAGTACCAACGACATCAGCAATTTCAACTCCGGGCGGAGATGTCAAAATGACTGGTGCGCGCTCTGGAACACATATGCCGGCCAGGTGGAATTAGAAAATCAACTTGGTCGCTCCGGTTCTATTTCGGACCCGAGCGGAGGCGGCAACGGGTCATTGATGCAACTGCTGGCTTTCGCCCGGGCTAGGCACGTGACGATCTTCGAGCAGAATTTTCAAGACTGGCGCACGGCGTTCGACCCGACTTCTTCGCTCTACGCGAACTACCACGTAGCTTACGCGGCAGCAATGCAGGCAGCGAGTCAGTGATGGAAGAGGCAGCTCATGAAGCTTCTGTTGCTTGCTCACCAGCTTTTGTTGTTGGCCGTCGCGCGCCGATCCCGCAAACAGCCAACGTGAAGGCGCACGTAACGGCTGCGCATGGCAGCAATTTGATGGTGCAGAATCATGACAGCGGGATTCGAGTTCAGGATGTTGGTTGAGGAATCGTCCGGCCCGGGCGACGAGATCGCTCCGTTAAATCGAGATAGGAGGTGAGAACGATAGTTCTTGGCGAATTTTGTTACTGTATGACAACGAACAACGCACATTTTGACACGTGGAAATTCTTATTCCCGGCATCTCCGCACACCGCCAACCTTCGGCGAGATTGCGTTTAAATAGACGAATGAACCCGTACGGTGCAAAACGACATATTCCAGAACAAAGCACATAGTGGCTTTTTTTCGTCAAAATCACCGAAAGCGCGAACGCTGATCACTTATAGCGAAATGCCGAGACACGTCTCCGGACAACCTGGTCGACAAGGCAAGAGGCGAGCAAAATGCCCACCTTTTACCTTTCGACACTAGCCGATAAAAAGTAGACTATCTCAACGCGTGCTACTTCTTCATTCTCACTCGGGATTTTCTCCTTAAAGAGCCGATCAGCAGCGTTGTCCGGGTCTTTTCGAATTGCGCGCGGGTATGGAAGGATCGTATCCGAGGCACCCAGGACCAAAAGCCGTGCGGAGAGGTTGCGCACAGCTATTTACACTCAAGTCGATCAGACTATCCATGTTTTATTCGTCGGCAAGCCACCACCAGTTGCTTCCATGGCTGATCTCTTAGTCGGCTGATTTGTACTCCTGGATGACTAAAAGTCGTGTCGTGGATAAATTTGCCATGCCCAATGAACATCCCTGTATGTGTGATGTGAGTAACCGAGCTGCCAAAAAACAAAAGGTCGCCCGGGCGAAGTTGCTTTTGATCGATCGCATCTACGCCCGACCACGCCGCTTGCAAGTCTGCATCCCGCGGCATAATGATTCCGCGACTTCGAACTAACATTTGAGTAAAGCCAGAACAGTCGAATCCCAAGCTTGAGGTACCCGCCCACGTATAAGTCGTTCCCAGAAAGCGGCGTCCAAGTGCGATCGATTGATCAATCGTCAGTTTCTGCGACGAAAGTTCCAAATCTCCTCGTTGAATCCATGCGAGACGGCCTTCGACAAGGCGTATTTGAAGCCAACCGTCGTCCTTCCCTTTTCCTTCATCCGTAATTTCCAGACGCGATTCGAATGGAATAGTCAGCACAGGCTGATGGGCTGTCACGTCAGCCTCACGATATATGTTCGCAGTCAGGCTACTCACCTGCGCCGTCTTGCCTGAAGCTGCGTAAGACGATTCACACGACGGTACAGGGTGCACATCGTTTTGCTGCGACCATCCACTGTACTGATCTGGGGTGCGGACTTTGACCCACCCAGGACTCTCTTCAAGGACTACAACCGTCGTGCCATAAATGGTTTGTGAAACGACATCAGAGTCTTTGTTATTCGCCGAGAACATGTTAACTACTGGAAATGCGGCGACGGCACAAGCTAAAGCATTTGCTTGTGGCGGACCTGAGAAAATGAACGGCAGCCCAACAAACACCGCAAGCATGCGGACTTTGAAGACATTGACCGGATTTTTAAACACGATAGTTTGCACTGGATCCTATTTGCTGATCAGCCGCCTGAGCCCTTCATGCCTATTGGTCAAAAAGTGTACCTGACCGAAACCTGCATTTTTCGAGGATCGCTGGTCAATCCGCGTCCGTCTTCGCTGACGGTCAAGGGATCGACAACACCAAAATCACCGTTGTTGTATCGGTTGGAGCCCGGCTCATCATAGTGGACGGAGTTTGTGAGATTTTGTACCTCTAACCGGGTCTCCAACTCCTGTCCCTCGGTGATGCGGAACTTCTTCGCCACCGATATGCTTAGGTTTTTATAACCGGCCAAGCGGAAAAAGTTGCGCCCGACGTTACTGAATTGTCCTGGCGCTGGAGTAGAAAACTTCGCTACTTGTTCTGGAGTGACGTAGGTGAGCAATCCGGTGCTGGCGTCGCGATGAATGTGGAACAAGCCCGGCGAACAAGAATCGCAGTTGGCAACTGTCCGCACGACACTGCTAAGGGTGTAGTCATTCGTAGTGGAGTAGACGGTCGTAGGGCGGCCGCTTTCGATAATTCCAAAACCGCCGATTACCCATCCACCGAGGGCCCGATCGACAAATCCGTTCCAGCTATGCCCCCAGCGTTTGCCATGACCGAAGGGGAGTTGATACACCCAGATGCTTTGGAATACGTGGGTCCGGTCAAAATCGGAAGGCGCATAATTGATCTTGCGGTTATCCAGATCGAAAGGGGTGCTCGACGCCCCAAATGGGCTGGACGCAGTTCCCACGGTTGTAAATGTCGGATCGAAAGATCGGGTATCGATCGATTTTGACCATACGTAACTCGCCTGAAAGGTGATTCCGTTCGCAAAAGATCGTCGGACCTGGGTTTGCAAAGAATGGTAGGTTGAGAAGTCATGGCTGTCCAGCACGACCAGGCCTGTGTTGCCTGTGCCGGTTCCGGCAAACTGAGGATAGGAATAAAAAAACGTTGAACCCAGTCCTGCCAATACCGGTAACTGATCGCCGGCCGAATTCGTTGTCGTTGCGATAGTGACAGCTTCATCGGCCACGCGGCCCGTTGCGAGATCACTAGAATAAGGAGAGTTAGGATCTCTCATCCATTGGGAGCCAGTCTCGCCTGCCGGCCGGGATGGGTCAGCACCAAGCAGTTGGTTGATCAGCGGGCTATCACCGCCGCCAGCCACAGTGTTGAAGGCGCTTAAGAATCCGTTTTTTCCTTTGGGTTTTCTTGAACGGGGCGGATGAGCTCCTGCCGCTTGAGATGAAGCGTGCCGATACGTTCCGTGAAGCTCAATTTGGCGGTATCAATTTTGGTGACTGCTTGTTTTCTCACGGTAGCTCCCGGATCAATATCGCGCGTGACTGGCTAGGAAACCACCTCGCGCAGGCAAGCGCTACAAATGTATCATTCTGTCGTATTACAGGATCCGATAATTCGTGGCCATGCCCAGGACGACCGTTAATACCTATTGGAATTGCTTCTTAGGGCGCCAAATTTCGTTTTGCAGAATACGGGGTATTTCCCACGAGAGATAACCCTTCCACGCGGGCGGGGCAAAAGGGATACGCCCTTCGGGCGATGTGCACTAATTCAGGTAATATCATGCCGATGCGAATGATGCTAATGCTGCTTCTATTCACGCCCCTGTTTGCGGAGAGTCCATCGCCTGCGTCTCAAAAAACGATCACATCGCAATGGACCATTACCTTGTGGACGTCACCGTCGAACGGATACACCAGCTCTATCACCAACACCGCTACACAGTCACGCAAGTGATTCAGTGGCACTTGGACCGCATCGCGCGTTATAACGGCATATATCGCGCAGTACAGACCGTTAACGCGAAGCTTGCGTTGACCGAGGCGAAACGCGAGGATTTTGAGGCGAAGCGTCTTGGCTTCAACCCAGGTCCACTATGGGGCGTGCCCATCGTTACGAAGGCCAATACTAGCGTCCAGGGCATTATCACAACGGACGGCTGGCGAGGCTACATGCTTCCCGGACACGAGCTCATCGCCCCGCGTGACGCTACCATTGTTGCGAAGCTGCGGGCAGCGGGTGCGATCCTGGTAGGCATTACCAACATGCCCGACTTTGCCGCCAGCGATACCAACCGTTCCACAGCTTTCGGCCGTACTGGCAATGCCTACGATGTTCGCTTCTCGCCGGGCGGCTCCTCCGGGGGTACGGTCACAGCCGTGACATCAAATTTTGCCGTGCTCGGCAATGGTACGGACACAGGTAATTCCATCCGCATGCCGGCTGCTACGAGCAACCTCGTGGGCATCTTTCCGACCCGTGGCCTCGTCAGTCTAGCGGGTATCGCTCCCCTCGATTGGCAACTAGACAACACCGGCCCAATCGCCCGCGACGTGACCGATGCCGCCATCGCACTTACGGTCATGACTGGCGAAGACCCACTGGACCCGGCCACCCTCGGGTCGCGGGGCAAGGCGCAACCTGGCCCCTACACGCAATACCTGAAACCAGGTGCGCTCAAGGGCAAGCGGTTCGCTGTCCCTGCGTTCATCCTGGACGGCGATTCTCCGGTGTTCCAGGGAGTTTGCCCAAAAGCTACGGTGGCGCAGTTCGACAAGGCGAAGGAAGAATCGAGCATTCCATTAAATTCGAAGACAAGGGAAGCGTTCTTAAGAGCTGTCGATGAACTGCGTGCTGCCGGGGCAACCGTCCTGATCGATGCCCGAATCATGCCAGATAGCTTTGCCGACGCTGCCTCGCGCATTTGCACTCTGCCGTACATTCGTGAGGGCACCGACAAGTTTCTCGCTGGCTTCGGTCCGGCACAGTACCACTCAGCCGTCGAGTATGAGCACGCTGTCGGCAAGCCGCTCCCCGCAGTCATAATTGGCGGGGAGCATGCTGGCATGTTTTATTCCATTGATGTTCAACAAACCACGCTCGAGACAGACCCAGAGGCCGAGATCAATCTGCTACGCCCCCGCCGCGAGCTGCTCGAAGCCTACGAAGCGGAGCTGGATCGCCTGCATTGTGATGGATTCATCTATCCCGCAATCCAGATGCCTCCTGTTGATGAAACGATGCCGCAAAATGGCCAAATCAGTGGAGGGCCACACAGTGTTACCGGCTGGGTAAATATGCTTGGCGTACCAGCTATCAGCTTTCCTGCAGGGTTCTACGACGATGGACTCCCTTTCGGCATCGAGATCAGCACGCGTAAATGGCATGATGGCGACATGATCGGCTGGGCATACGACTATGAGCAGCATACCCACCATCGGCGCCCACCCGTGCTGGTGGAACGCGGGCTGCTGCCGACAGCCGCGCAGCCGCCTGCTCCATAGTCCTGTTGCAGTCGCGGATGGGCTTCAAGTAGCACATTGGTCAGAAGAGACCAGACGTGATCCAAACAGGCGGGCGGGCATCGCCTGAGTGATCTGCAGGGGTTTCCACACTTTGAGCCCACTTCAACAATACCAGGAAGGCGCGCCGGACATCCGTGAGTGCTGCTCGCCGATATGTCCGCAATCTGGAGTCATTGTCGCTTACATGTCAGGCTGCGCAAAAGGTTCGGTGCACAATGGCAGCGGCAAAGCGCAGGTGCTCCCAGGACGATGCGCGCGGGCGGAAGTCCTGGCTCGCGGGTCACGAGCGAGCCCTTTTTATTTCATCCCATCCAGAATTGAGCCCACGATGCCTCCGACGACGCCTCCCTGCACAGCTTCCTTGTGTTGGGCGGGCATGTACTCCATCAGCTTGTGCACAAGTTTGGAAATGGGCAGCGTTTGCAGCCAGATTCTTCCCGGTCCGGTGAGAGATGCAAGAAAGATTCCGTCCCCACCAAAAACCATGTTCTTGATTCCCGGCACCGTCGTGATCTGAAAGGAAACGCGTCCCTCGAACGCGCCGACGTGTCCCGGATGCACCCGCAAAGTTTCGCCCGCCTGCAGGTCCTTCACGATCAGCTCCCCGGAAAGCTCGATCCATGCGGTTCCGGTTCCGCTGACGTGCTGCAACAGGAAGCCGTCGCCGCCGAAAATTCCTGCCCCCAGCGATTGCTGGAAGCCAACGCTAATCTGAATTTGCGGCGTCGCGCACAAAAAACCGTGCCGGTGAATCATATATTCTTGTCCGGCACCAACTTCGATCGGCACGATGTGTCCCGGCAGTTTGGTAGCAAAGGAAATCTCGCCAGGGGCGCCGATGGCCCGGTACTCCGTCATAAACAGCGATCCTCCACCCGCCACGCGTTTTATCAGGCCGAAGATCCCTCCGCCCCCACCAAACTGGGTATGCGTAGTCATCTGGATGGAACTCGTCATCCAGGAAAGTTCACCCGCTTCGGAAATAACGGACTCGTTCGGGCCAAGTGCGAATTCAAGTACCGGCATGGTGGTGCCGAGGATGCGACTCTGCATGGCGAACTCCTGGTCTGGATGGCGCGCTGTCGACGAGCCTTGAACCCGCGCACCGCGTTGGATTGAACTTTACCGCGGAATTGCTTGTTCACTCACTTTCTCGGTGACAGCTTCGCGATCACGCTGTCCATCAGAAAATCGACTTCGTTGAAGTATCCAAAAATGTTGGTGAACGCGACATAAATTTCATCGGTCGCCGGAGCAATAAGCCATCAGCGTATTAACACCTCCAGGGCTGTCGCCTTCTTTATAAACAAGAACACCGTACGGCTTCCGAACCGCTTGCATCGCCCAGACTCGCTTTACTGCCGACGGCTTGACTCTGCATCCCTTCGCCAGCAGACATCATAAATTTCTGAGTCCGTGGCGATAACAGCTTTCCTCTGAAAAGTGCTGACGCAAATCGCAGAAGATCAGGTAGGGTCGTGACCAATCCGGCGGCCGCATCGGTTCGCTCCGCCGCGAGAGTCGTGTTGAGCAACTCTCCTTCGTTCTGTGGTCGCCAGGAACTGGCTTGAACATGGCATTCGGTTCGATTATAGAGCGCAATTCTCGTGTTGCGAGCAGATAACCTTGAACGGTCGCAACCGGCGGGCGAGCCTTCGTGCCCAGATAATCGGAATAGAAATAAGTAGAGTGCATCCCCAGGGGTTCGAGAATTGTTTGCGAGAGATATTGCTTTAAACGGCCGCCCCGACACGCGCTCTACGATCATTCCCAGAAGGACGTAGTTAGTGTCCGAATAGAAATGGCCTTTGCCGGGCAAACCCGAGGGTTTACTTCGATCCTTGTCCGCCAGCGCGATCAACTCCTTGGGTGTCCAAACGCGAGCTGGATCAGCTTTCTGGCCGATTATGGTATTAAATAATCCATGTCGTTGTTGGTTGGATAGATGCCGCTGGAGTGGTCGAGAAGTTGAGCAACCGTGATGCGATCAGCATATGGGATTCGTCCCGCGACCTCGCCTAATTGATCCTTCAACGTGGCGTCCAGAGACAATTTACCTTCGTCGACCAGACGCAAAATCGCGACCGCGGTGAAAGTCTTATTGATGCTTGCCATATGAAAGGCGTCGTCCACGTCGCAAAGGGGTGTGCTTTTCCAGGTTGGAATAGCCAGCAGCCGCTGAATATTCCTTTCCGCCACGGGTTTTGATTATCATCGCCACCCCCGGATAGCCGCGGTTTACGCCACCTTGCAACAGCAATCGCAGCTCGGGGTCTATTTTTGTTGCGCAAGACGCGTTAGTCGCCCAATAAACAGCGATGACGACGTATGCAGTAAAGGCAAAAACGTTTTGTCTGAGCATCCAGGATCCTCCACGAGAGTCAATACGTGTGCGAACAAGAACGAATTGCGGGAGTGATTTGTTCCATGAAAAGTTACCAGCTACCGGCTCTCAAACCGCCTCTCAAGTCGTTTTGAATCTTAGCGAGGTAACACTGACACGCATGAACATTGGAAAGCGTCTTGATGAGCTGTTCATTAAACCATATAAGTCTTTGTTATTCGGCACCTTAGGTGGGGTATCTGATGTTGCCTCACGCCGTCGGACAAATGTAATGGCGACCGCTTCTTAGTAAAAAGCTTTAAACATTGTGATTGAAGAGGGCTTCTCCCATTTGGCCGATTTCCGCAGTCTTCGACTGGCCTGCCAGTCTTCGCCGTATTATTGGGTTGAACTTTGGGAGCGAAGTCCTCGTAGTAGTTCCAAGTGCCTTCCATGACTCTGCTTCGCATGTTCGTGATATTGGTGGTCGCCAGTGTTTCTGTTGGGCGAGCTGCAGCAAATGAGCTCTTCACTGCGGAAGACATCATGAACCGCGTGGCCGCCAACCAAGACCGTAGCGAGAAGCTGCGAAGTCAGTATGTTTATCAGCAACGCATCCATGTGGTCACCAGAAAAACGAGTGGCAAAGTCCTGCGAGAAGAAACAGCTGATTATCAGGTGTTCCCCCAGCCGAAAAGCACCGAAAGAACACTTGAACATTTAGTTGGCCGGTACTGGCACAGGGGCAAGTACGTCGATTTTAAGGGTGAGCCTGTGCCAGAATCCGAAAGCACGGACGCCGAGTTAATTCACGGTTTTCGTGAAGACCTGATGAACGATGATTCAAAGGACGGCTTCGCCCGCGACTTTTTTCCACTCACTACTGACGAACAGGCGACCTATCAGTTCCGCCTTGTTGGCGAAGAAATGTTCGAAGGTCGACAGACATACCACGTAGGGTTCACGCCAAAAGACGACGATCTTGACTGGGCGGGAGAAGCGTATATCGATAAAGACGAGTTTCAGCCGATTTACGTCTTCACCAGGCTATCGCAACGCATACCGTTCGTTGTACGGACCATGTTGGGAACGGACTTGCCGGGCATAGGCTTCGCCGTCCATTATCGAAAGCAGGCAGATGGAGCCTGGTTTCCGACGAGTCTGGGAAGTGAATTCCGCATTCGAGCCCTCTTCTTTTTCAACCGCCACATCTCACTTTCATTAGAAAACAAAGTTTTCGAGCATACCCACGTGGAAAGTACGATCGTAGGATCCGAACGGTAGCTATTTCTGAAAGACCGCGGTGCCATTGAATTAAAGCTTTTATCTCTTCTAAATGTGTGTGGCAGCGTTCGTTGATTCCCCTTGTCCACACTTTGCTGCAACACGGCAAGATTCCGCGAGAGCACCACCCCTTCACAGCAGAAACCTTATGGGTTCACTCAACACCTCTACCTCCTATCGCTTTGACGGACCGCTGAAAGTTTGGTCACGTATTATTTAAAGAAAGTGCGATTCTTTGCATTCCTTGCAAAGGCACCTAAAGGTCTTCGACGCATGCCTCCGTGTTTTCACACGTAAGTCACTGACTTGGGTTCCAAATTCGAAGATACAATGTTCAACGACCCGCGGAAGCCGCGCATAAACTGTCAGTTTTCACACGACAATTCTCCAGGAGTTTATCGTCCCGACCAAGACTGTGGCCAAAGTAGACCCGTCTTGTACACGGCTGCTATCGGACGCAAGGGCGGTGAGATCGGCGGAAAGCGTCGGCTCAAGACCATGAATTCCTTCAGCCTGCTATTGCACCTGAAGGCTATCCAGCATTCGTTGATACGTGGAATGCAGAGAGCCGAAGTCTTGGCTTGGAGCGATAAATATCAGATACAGCAATCCACCTTGCGCGAGCGTGGCACGGTAACGAGCCAATCGCGTTCGGAAAGGGGTTTGCCGTTGCGCTGGACGGGCGACTTGCCTGTGAGATTTACCGACCTGCCTTCCAATCCGTTAACGTTTATCGGTTGCGCATTCTCCGCGACCCGAAGTCCAGGATTGTTCTGTTGAAGAGTCTGAATCAGGTCGGACACAGCCTGATCGAGCCAGTCTGCATTCAGGTCTTGAGCTCCCCCGATCACCACGCCATATACTATGGCTGCCTCTACAACTCCTGCTGGAGGCGCGATGGTTACAGCCGATTGCCGGTCACCGGAAGCCTGCCAGTTTTCAGGGTAAGAAATCCTGAATGCACCATGCTGCAATTGGACGAAATTGTTGCTGGACCTAACATCCCGATACGTGACGGCACTGAGAATGCCAGAGCCGCTCCAGTGAGCTTGTCGCCGCCTTTCATAGCGATCTGACAAGCGAATCTGGCTCCGAGCTCCCTACGATCGGAGAGGACGACTGTCATTATGCCTGCGCCTCCAAGCCTTCGAAGGACAACTTAGGCGATCTGTTTCAACCTAACTGAACCGTGAGCATCGTGGTAATGGAATGCTGTAAGGAACCCGACGTGCCGGTGACGGTGATGGTGTATGTTCCTGCGGGAGTGCCGCTACCACCACTGTTGCTGGTGCTGCCGCCGCCGCAAGCGACCTGGACAACCAAGCCAGTCAATAACACCCACGCTACTATCACTGCTTCCCCTTTCCTTGTCCGTTCCGAGCCGAAACTAATACCCGCCACAACCAATCCAAGCAGCGACAACCAGAGTGCATAAAACGGTGCAGAGCCAGCACTGGAGGGCAAAACGCCTGCTGTTGGTCCGGTCGTGCTCACGGTCAACATTGCAGTAGTCCCGGCCGTCGTGGAACTGGGACTGATCGAGCATTTCGGGGCCTGCGATGGCAACGGCTGCACGGAGCAGGAAAGAGCGACGGCAGAGCTGAAGCCGCCTGCTGTGGTCACATTCACTGTGGCGGTGGACGTTGAGCCAGGGTTTATCGTAGCCGATGTGAACGGAGAAGCTGAGACCGAGAAATCTGGCGTACCCGTGATAGAAACGATGGCGCTGGCCGCTTTCGTGGGATCGGTCACGCTAGTGGCGGTCACCGTGGCGCTGCTGTTGGCCGTTACCGCTGGAGCAGTATAGAGGCCGGAGGCAGAGATACTACCAGCGGTTGCCGACCAGGTAACGGCCGTATTGGTGGTGTTGGACACCTTAGCGGCGAATTGCTGGGTTCCCCCAGACAGCACAATTGCTGACGTTGGAGAGATGCTCACCGAGACCGGTGCGATAGATGGTCCAAAAAACTCCGCCATATTAGGAGCAGAGGCTGCGGCTCCGGCGAACCCGCTAGTGACTCCCAGCGCCTCGAGGATCATCCGCAAAGTGCTCTGGTGCTGATAGGCAGTTGTCGATTGATATGCTAGCTTCACCTTTGGTCCGGCAACCATCCACTCAACCCGCCCACCTCCATTCGTGTTGTCGCTGCCAGATTCATCAAAGATGATGATTAACAGGCCGTCGGTCGTGAACTGCGAATTAGTTAGAAGCGGAGCGATATTGATCTGTAACCAGCTGTCGGCTTGGGCAGCGGAACCGTCATGCAGATCGTTGCAACCGTCCGGGGTTACGAACGAATAGTTAGGCAAGGTTCCGTTGGCAAGATCCGCAGCAAATTGCGTGAACGGAACTAGGTTAAGCTTTTGCGCCGCGCTATTTTGCACATCTGTCAGATAAGCCAGTGGGAAGTGGCGAACGTAACCTGTGCATCCGGTGAAACTCCAATCGCCACCGGTGTACCCCACCGACGGCAATCCCTCACCGTATCCCTTCCATGTCTTACCAGCCGTTAGGAGTTCGCGAACCACGTTGTCGACTGAGACGGGAAAGCGGCTCGGAGTCTGACTGTCGTCATTGGTGAGAATTTGGCCGGTCGTGAGCATGAAATAGTTACCAATGGACGGATGCGTGTTGGCGTAATACTGGGTTGCTAGTCCGTACTTGTTTATCAGGCTGTTCAAATAAGGCATGGATGAACTGCCGACCACGTTTGAGTAGTTGCTGTTTTCCTCAAGCACAATGACCACGTGGCTAGTGCTCGGCACTTGAGCCTGACTGAACAACACCAAGTTGAATGCGACTAACAAAACTCTAATCGAGGACTTCCGTTCAATTCCGTTTCGCGCTGCTTTGGCTGCTTCTCCAACGTGCCCTCGACAAGACCTGACCCGGGACGGAAAGCACGCCGAACAATCCGAATCCAATCTCTGCGCGCGGGTCATACGCTTTTGTCCCTACAGCTCAGGTTAGATGCCATTCATCGCCGATTACTTGATAATAAACGTATGCAAACCATGCGGGAACCTTCCCTTTTCGCTAAATTGCAGCTAACGCCGCTACTGGATGAATCCTGTCCTCTGCATCAGGGCTAAGGCTAGGAACTGAAGGGTTGGCTCCCTGCAACAAGTTGCGCCGAAAGCGCAAGATTGTGCTCGAACCCAACTGCCCATGAGACAAATTTCACGCTCACATGCTTCCAATGAGCCCGGTGGCGGCATCAAACGTGCTGCCTCGAATACGCTGTAACATACGCTGTAACAAATGAAGCGACATCAGGTGCCGAGACGTGAGTATCAGCGCAAAACCTGAAGAAAAGCCAACTCTGGACGCGGAGTGTTTCCAGCGTCTTCTAGCTGCTGCGTTCGTAATGCAATCACAAAATGGTCTAGGCAAAGAAGTAGCCGCGTTCGAAGCCCAAATGATGGGGATGTCGCTTCGCCGGGTCACACCTTTATTTGCTAAGACTTCTTATCCGCTTGTGGCCAAAGTGCGAACTACCCATTCGAACATGCCGCCCCGGCCCGGGGTTTTGGGAGCCTCTGCAACAGATGTTGCAACGATAAAGTCGCGTCGCCCGATTAATGACCGCGACGCTGACAGGGTAGCCAAAAATATCGTCGTCCGTTACGCTAAGACATCTCAGAATCTCCCCAATAATCGGCCTCTGAAAGACCTTAAACACAGGCGTTCAAACAATGCGGGTTTGGATGCGAGTGTTCGCTACACGTTTGGTAAAGATACTGCCGCGCTCGCTGCCGATACCCTGGTCCGTTATGGTGCACGTATCGCGGCAGTCGCAAACCCTATACGCCCTATTCAGGGCCGCTTACTTCGGAACCACATCTTACAAAGAAATAGTTCTCGGCACTCACTCGTCCTCCCCCTTAGGAAACGCACCGGTCCGGCCAAGCCTCATGAAATGTACACGCAGGGTGCGGTATCCCCTCCATCTCCGAACTTACCTTGAATACCTAAAGGCGCTAAACAGTGAGTCGATCACCCACAAACACTGCTGACGCCATAGGGCTTACCCGGTCGTTGCGTATCCCCAAGGCCCCCCCGCGAGCTAGAACTTTTGGACCCGTAGCACTGGCGTTGTAAACTTATCCTATCGCGAACACGCAAAGTTAACTCTCAGTGGCCTACTCACAGAAGGCCCTGACCGAGGCTGGGCTACATGTCAGACCGGGGCAACAGGGCGGAAACCGCGGAGGACACTGTTGTCCCCTCGACAAACAGCTTGGTCCTGAGCTGGTACCGATGCCGGTTAAAAGTACGACATGAGGGCTACCAGTTGCGTTATCCGCTATGGCGAGGGTGCCGTTTAAGCTCCCCGAGCTCGTGGGTTGAAAGGTCGCAGTGATAGTACAGCTTGTTCCGGCGGCGAGCGGCAAACTGAAATCGTCGGTCTCGCCGAAATTCGCACTCGCGGTGATCGATGTTATGCGGAGGACCGCATAGCCGGAATTCGTGACGGTTACGGAAAGAGTTTGGCTCGTCTCTCCGATTAGTTCACTGCCGAAACAAGAGTCGCTGCCGATAAGGTCACCAGCGAAGTTGGTGGAGGTGATTGGCGCCGTGTTATCGAAGGTGAAGTTGCCGTTTCCATACAAAACATGGACCATGACACTGGCGATATTTCCTGTGGCCTGATTCCCCGTGGTCGCCACCGCCAGGTCGGCGTTCTGCTCGCCATCGAAATTACCCAGCAGCATCTTCTGTATTCCCTCACCGGATAAATTGTCCTCGCCGGGAACTGTCAGCACTGGATCCGCAGAGGAGAAGAGTCCGTTGCCCTCGCCGGGCAGAATGTAGCAGTGTTGCTGGTACCGTCGATGCCCACCACAGCAAGGTCCAGATTCCCGTCTCAGCCCTGTTCTCTCCCCCGCCTCCCCTCCGCTTCTCCCCTCCAGCCCGTCTACCCCTCCGTATCTGGTGTGCAGGGCGGCCGTGACCACTCCGTCAAGAACGGCGACAGCACCACGAGGACCTTAGCCCGGAGATTTAAGGCTCTGTACGCTGCCGTGCCGACAAGAGGTCCAATTCGGATTAAAAGGGGGCAACAGCGTGGGACAGCGGGCGTGTTGTTCCTGTCGTCCCTATCGGGGGTTGCGGCGAGAACGATGCGCCCTTTTCATAAGGGAGGTTCTTATGAACGATCGCAAGCACCAACCGTATTGGGTGTTTCTGTACCGCGATTTCCAGTCACAAACGGATCCGGAAAAAATGAAGGAGCGTCTGAAACAACTCGAAGCCGCGATGTGGGAACGGCTGATGGAGCTAGAGCGCGAGCCCAGCGCGAACGTAGAACGCGCTGCCATTGAAGCAGTTTCCCAAGAGCTGTTCGAAATAAAAACGGACAAGCTGGGATTTCCGCCAATTAAAGCGGCTTAGGCCGGATGGTCGTCCGGCTTTTGTTTGTTCATCCGGTCACAATTACCGGACGACATCGCCGACACTTACGTTCCCTACGATGGGTTGGCTGATTTTCCCAAGGGAGCCGGTTCAGAACTTCTGCTGCGCCGGGGAAGAGCCCGCACGCGCGCGCAAACTTTTTTCTGCTGCCCAAACGAAAACGCCCCTGACTCAATTTTCCGAGTCATGGGACGCTCGTTACTGCTCACTAACATCCTAACTCCCTGAAGCTTATTTGAAATGGCCCGAATGTGCTATTCGCTCCGTGCGGTTATTTGTCGAACCCACCCGGGCGACGAGGTTCTTGGGTTCGTAGAGGCAGGAGCCTCCTCCTAGAGCCCGACGTGCGAAACGCCTCCAAAGGCTGGGGCGCTGGCGGGGTCACGCATGTTGCTTTGCCTTATAGTTGCGCACCCCCATTGACAATTGCCTTAGGAAGGCGGTCGTCGCTTTGCCTGGACTTGTACCTTCGAGGATAATCGGATGCACGCCGCGGCTTTTGAGGACGATCTCCTGCGGCGCATTTCGCTCCGTCATCACAATGTAAGAAAGAGGACGCTGGTCGGCAAAAGCGGAAGTTCTCCAAAGCTCCTGTAAGCGAAATAACAAATATCGGGTATTGACGTCTTGGAGACTGTAACCAACAAAAAGAATGGGACGTGCAAGACAATCCGAGCGCAAACGAATGTCCAGCGGACTCTCAAAAATCATTCTCTGAAAGTAGCTCGCCTCCGTCAGCACCAGGGATTCGTCATCCTCGAAATCCCCATGAAACTTGATAATGTGTGTCTGATCGTCCGGGGCGGTAGCAAGATCAGCCATATTCGCTATTTTATGAAATGGCTTTCCCCGCTTTTCGAAGGCTTTTTCGAGCCAGCGGTCATAGTTCGTTGTGTAGATGATTGGGAAATCGAGATCGACAATCGAGTTATGAAGCTGCGACTTCTCAATTTGAATATGAGAAGGATGCCAGGTCGTGTCCATCCAGCTGCGTAGCGCCCCGAGCTTACCGTTTTTGACAAGGTAGGCCTCGGCGATAACCGCATAGTCGGACACTCCAAGCCTTGACACGCGCACGCCCATCTGAGAGGCGATGTATTTCACCAGCTTTCTGAAATCGGGCAGTCCTAAATTTCTTGAAATTCCACCACCGACAAACAGTATCAACTGGCGTTTTGCAGCCGCTTCTATGAGCGAGCTCAATTCGAGACCCGAAACTGGCGAGCGTCTATTCATCTTTTCTAGCATAGCGCCAACCACGCACAGAAATAGATCGCCGTACGGCGGGCGCGATCTCCAGTTCCTTTACTAGCTTAACAATTCGGAGCATATGAGTCTCATTCTTGTAACACTCAGTGTCCGAGTCTGCTCAATTCGGCGGCCAATCTCGGAACATATCGACGTTCTTTATTTTGCGCTGAATTGTCAAGTCATCGTACTACTGGGTGGTGCATCAGTTTCAATTTCCACAGTCTCGCTTTAGATCCAGCCTGTGGCATCATAAGGATCGTGAAATATGAGTCGGTGTGGGCGGGGTTCCTAATCGGTTTAGCGATAGCATTCCTCGCTTCGTTTGTATTCCACTTTCCCCGGTGAAATTCCCTATGACAGTCGGCAAAGGAAAACGCCCTCGCGATCCTAATCAGCGTGCCAAGTGGATTGTAAAGCGCTCCACGGAAGACAAGCGCGAAGAGTTTATCGTCCCGACCAAGACCGTGGCCCCAGTAGAACTGTCCTCGTATATGGCTGCGATCGGACGCAAAGACGGTCAGATTGGCGGAAAGCGTCGGCTCAAGACCATGACCAAGGAAGAGCGGCGCAAGGTGGCTGCCAAGGCGGCTAGCGCGCGATGGAAGAACGCCAAGACGCCTTAGCTATTTATTCTTGATGCCTAACGGGATGGCATTCAACCTGCGAGATCGCCAGCGACGCTGGTCGCAGGTTTCGCTGGAACTGTGCCGCCCATTTTCCAACCGGTGCAAGGTTCAGCTTTCCATACAAATCTTCAACGAAAATGTCGGCCCCAAGCAGGCCGTATGCAATCCGTCGCGGTGTGACTTTAAGAGTGACAGTACAATCTGTTTGTCAGTTTTCTTCTGAATGTACTGCACTGCTGGCGCATAATCAAAGTCTCCCAAAATGAGAACCGCGACGTCGTTTGTCATCACAGGCTATGGACAATGATGGCGGCATCGATGCCCTTTCAACGGTTCCTGAACCTGCCCACATTTCGCTCATTTGTCAATTGTGGCCTTACACGCTTCTTCATTTCCGCGCAGTAAACATCTCGGCTTGCGCTCCTCCATTGATGCCGAAAGCAGAAAGACAAGGGCCACCGGTTTACACAATTGAGTTTCATCTTTCGCCGTCGAAGCTCTACAGCTTCGTCAAACCCTGGGGGAGCGCTCCGTTCACGTTAGGAGCGAACCGGGCGGGGGCGCGATATCGGAAGGAGCGATGGATCTTCGCCGATTTGTGTTTCGTCCGACGGGGCACTACTATGCGACCTCAAAAATCCATATCTACTCTCGTCGATCTCGCGGAGGCGGCGTGTACGCGAGGTGCGGTTATCACACAGCCAAAATGACGCTTCTGAGATCGCCTCTAACGAAACGGTGATTACGGTAATTCATCCAGCCGGGCGATGTTGCCGACGATCGGAACTGATCACGATAGTTCCCAACGAATTCTTGTTATGGTATGAAAGAACCAGCATCTGCCGCTTGTCAATTAGAGACGAGCCCATTTTTGAATACAATCAACAGTTTATTTCGTAAACAAATCTTTTAAACTTGATCGGGAAATTGTGGGCGTGCTTTCCTCCCGCTTGGGTGAAAACTTTGGCTTCGCTTCGCCGCGCTCTACGCGCAACTGAATCGTCTCCGTGCGCTCAGCGCCATCGCAAAAGAAGATCCTGAGTTTCGCATCAAGAATTTCCTTGTCACCTAAACTTTTCGGCAGAGGTCCGCCCGTTGCTAAAAGACAACCCTCGAAAGGAACCCTCGGCGCCAAGCCCCCATCCTCCTCTAATAGAATGTGGTTCAGGACCACTTCTCGCGGGAACTCTGGGGAACTTTTTCCTCGAAAACGATATGATTCGGGCAGTCTGCTCTCGCGCGGATCGGGCATCCAATTGAACATGGAGTCCTCGCCGAAAACACGAAGCTCAATATCCTCGCAAAAAATCGTTCGGGACGTCTGATTGAAAACGCGCAGGTAAATTATGTAACCCGTGCCCCCGTCTGGAAGTTCGAAAATTTTTGACTCGAAAACCCCACCACCCTGCATAATTTTAAGACCTTCGGCTTCTTGGTCGATTTCCTCTGCTACGGAGAGATCAACCGCGCTGCCTTTGTGGGCTAACTCTTTGAGCCGTTCGTCAAGGCCCTTGTTGCCTGCTCGATTTGTCTTCACATGAATCTCCTGTTGACAGCATTAATTTTGCTTTCATAAATTATTTTTTAACGTTCATACATGCATAAATTTAGTGCTCGCTGGCTCGACAGTATTGACATCGCGCGACGCCGTCAAGCGCGGACGCAACCCGATAGGCGCTGGCGATTTGGTGAATTTGTTTACGGACATCATCGGTTAGGAGAACTCTGTAGCCCTTGACCATCCGTTGCGCGTCAATGCCGAGCGTGCGAAGGAGCGTGCCTACTTTTTTGCTGGAAAGAGTACGGTCTTCATGCCGTCCTATCAGCAAGTCGTTCACCGACCCTGCCAGCTCGGCAATTAGAAAGTGATCGA
This sequence comes from Terriglobia bacterium, assembly GCA_963733545.1. Lineage (GTDB taxonomy): Bacteria > Acidobacteriota > Terriglobia > Terriglobales > Acidobacteriaceae > JAIQFF01. The sequence continues at coordinate 4,340 of CAVTDQ010000001.1, read as the reverse complement.
TATTTGCGGTGTGGCAGAAAACCAGTGCCGCCTCGGCGACCACACAGCGGTCGTCCGTTATCACTTCCTTCTCCGAGTCTCGACTGAGCTGAAGAAGAAAGGTGCGAACAACCTGACACAACTCCGGACAATTAGTAATTGGAGCGAGCCAGGCGCGGACCTCGTCTCTCATTGCGGAAACGAAATCGCCGACATCGATTTGCACGTCACTCACGTCTCGCCGGTTAACGAGTCGATAGCGAAGTAGTTTCGCTTGAAAATCATTCGCAATCTTCCTCTCCTCCGCACCGGTGAGGATCGGCCGCAACTCTTGCACTGGCGTGAGACTGAGTTGCACCATCAATCGCTCAGAAGGCTCGAATGTCGAAGCAATGGCTTTTGCACCGTATGCATGAATTGCGCCACGACCTCGTGCAACGACAAAATGTCGGTCCGAAGCTGCGTGCAAAACCTGCGTTAGTCTTCGCCCGATTTTTTCCTGCTTAATGAGCAAGGTTGGGTCCAGATTGCTGGGCAAAGTACTGATCGCCCCCACGTCCAGATCGCCCAATAAAATAGAACGGCGGCAAAGGCAACTTAACAGCCGTAGTGCCCTACCAGTCTCAAAATGCGGACCGAGCAATTGCAGGGTTGGCGTGACCGGGAAGCAATCCACAAACCAGCTAGCGACAGCGAAGGCAACAATAATTTCAACCGTGCCCGACCGTAGGCTCGCGTACTTCTCAAAAAACTTTGACATCGATCCGAAGAGTTGGGTCGGCGTGCCGAAATCTTGACTCGGAACCGGAAAACGAACTGCACGAGCAAGCCATTCCGGAATCGATGCGGGCGTATACAAACATCGTTGATGAAGAGCGGTTGGCGCAGTCGTGGCTTTGCGCCCATCCCAAAAATGTAGGCGCAGATGTTCCGGATGTTGTGGGTCGCGAACCGACTCGATAACTCCATCGCGTAACACTTTGCTGAAGACCTGGTGTGGTGTTGCCTCACGGCTGTGAGTTGAGCTCGGCACAGAAAGCCTCCACAAACGGTAAGAAAAATTCACTTTTGTTAGGAAATAGAAAAAGGCCCGACCGTAGTCGGGCCTTCACACACGTATACACCATTGATTTTACGCTCTTAAAAAATACAAAACCACTCTGAATGTGGTTTTTTCGCGCGATTTACGACAATTCTGCAAGAATCCAAACTGCTCCACGCATTACTTCGCGGATATTTGGAGGTGACAAATTTCTGCGAAGGTGATCGCCGACGCCGACGGCCAAATTTTTTCACCGGCCGCGTGCGTGACGATGCTGAGCAGGATTCGGAGTGCCGGGGGGGAATGTGGATCAGATCAAAGTTGCTGAATCAGATGGCGGACCCGGCGCGAAGGCCGAACAACAACGGGTTCAGTCAGGATGGATCTTCGAAGCTACTCTTTCTCCGTGGCCCATTTCATTAATCCGACCGTTTTTGTTTCCCCAGTTTTTTCCGATGACTTTCCAGAAATCAAAACAAAGCCATCTGCGCTGCTTTTTAAACGGAAGTGAATAAACACGAAATAGGAAAATTAGTTGCTCGGTCTACTCCATATCAGGATTCCGCCCATGCTGCCCAAGCTCAATCGCAAACGAGCTCTATTCGTTCTGACCAAGATCGACGAGATCCTGGCCTGGGAGCGAAGGTCTGAAGCCGAGCGGGACACTCGGTTCGTCGAACTGGGACGATATCTGTGTGAGGTTCGGGCGGGGCAGTATTGGCGGCTGGAAAAACTGAGGTCGTTTGACGAATTTCTGGCGAGGCGGTTTCCGAGTCGAGGCGGAAGGCCTACTACCTCATGTCGATCCATGAGCATCTGCCACCGCAGGCCAGAAAGGAACTGAAGGAGGTCGGTTGGACGAAGGGGCTGGAGTTGGCGAAAGTCGCCAGGAGGGATGGGCAGAAATTCGATTGTGCAACCTGGCTGCACAAAGCGCGCTCCCTGCCAAAAGATGAGTTCAAGCCGGAGGTCGAGAAGGAATTGACGGGTCGGGAAACGGAACCGTGGGAGATTATCTACTTCAAGCTGTACAAGACCCAGATTCCGGTGGTCGAGCAGGCCATCGAGACGGCAGCATTGATGCTAGGAACCAGCGTCACCGGAAACAAGGTCCCGTGACCCCTCTCCCTTAATGAACGCCATGAAAAATGCCCTCGCTCCCGCGAAGGCATGGCTCTTGCTATCGCAAATATCTCCAGAGATACGTGGCTAGTACCAATGGCAACGTCTAAACCGAATACAGAGCGCTATTTTTGTTGGATTCACGTTCTGTTTTTTCTGCGAGGAGCCTTCGCAGTCGCCCGACAATCCGCACCGGTCGGCTTGAAGCAGGGCGTGGGGACTCACGCGCGCATTTCGACGTCGGTCCTTGCGGACAAACGGAAGTCGTCCAGTGCTCCGGAGGGAAAAGGAAAGCCCCAGAAGGGTTTGTCTGGAGTTAGATTCAGCATTCCCATTTGACCATCCTTCGGCGAGTCGGGGTCGCCCGCCCACTTCACCCGAAAATGTATCCAGTTTTTTCCATACGTGAGTCTGACAGTTTCGTCAACATTGACGCGCGCTCGGACGCCAGTGCTGACTGACATCGAGGGTGGTCGCATTCTGCAGAATGTCTTTCCTGCGGCATCGGTGCCACATGCGGACCGACCGCCACGGGCTCCCACGGTTCACGATGCTGGCCCATCTAATCAAACGCCTTTCGGATGTGCATGCGGGGGAAGCCCTTGCGACTGACTGCTTCCGCATTGAGTAAACTTGCCGCGATCCGCGAGTTTCCTTCGCTTTACCGCGACTAAAGACGAATCGGCAGCCAGCCAGTCCAAAGCTTCTTCCGGGTGTTGAAACGCAGTTCCCGGCGTGAATCAGTTTTTCTTCGTTGGCCCCATTCGTCTATCCCTGCCACTAACTGTCTCCAGTCAAACCGAATGAGGAGAATGACTAAGGTGGGAAAGAGCCACTCCGTTACCAAGCGTAAAATGCGGCACAAGTCTGGTTATCAAAACGACACAACTGCCACCACCATGTCGAGTTGAAACAGCTGCAAAACAGCGGAAAAAAGCCACCAAAAACGACGCGCTCCGAAATTCGCCCAAGGTCTTGGGGATAATCGCCTAGCTCGCGGGGCATCGGCCCTTCACTTCGGACTACAGCAATGCAGGCAACGAAGAAAAGAATTCTTTGCCTGAGAACTCGGCGGAGTTAGTCTTTCGTCGCAATCAGGTCAGTATGTGAGATCGGCTTTGAGGTCGAATTATTGCTAAGTCCGCTTTTCTTGGATACTTTCGTTGATGGGGCGACTGCACGGACGTCCAACGCCTCTACCGCGGCTGTGGCTGCTGCATGCAGCGATTCCTTTTCCCGAGCACTCATTTCTCGAGGACGGGTGTCCAATACAAATAATATCCCTAGCGATTTACCGTTTCGGTTAAGCAACCGTTCGCCGGCGCAGAAGTGTATCCCTGTTTCCCCGACCAAAGGGCGATCAGCGAAGTGATGGTCTTTTACGATGTCCTCGATGACGACCATTGATCTCCCTCGCTGAATAGAACTCTCTAACAAATGTTCAAGAGCATCTACATCAGAAGCAAGGTCGGGAGGCAACCCACATTGTGACTTCCATATTTTCCCGGTTTCTGCGGCGATTCTGAAAATCCCAATGGGGGCTTGCAGTGCTTTCGCTACCGCTTGGACAATCTGATCCAAAACTTCTTGAAGCGGGGCATCTGAGACTTCCAATTGCTCAAGCTTTGCTTCCTGTTCTGCAGCTTCCTCATTTGGTGGCCTTGAAGGCGAATCCAAAGGAGCGGAGTTCGGCTTGGTGAAATCGGAGACGTAGTCGGCTGCTTGTCGAGTACATACGACGTGGTTCGCATCACTGGCCGGAATTCTGGCTCGCACACTAGTAAGATCCGCGTCGCTCCATACCGCTGCCATAATATCGACGTCTCGGAAACGTCTGCGGAGATGTCTGCAGCGAACCGCAACGCGTCGGATCGCTTGGGGAGGAACTCCTGAGATGCACACGACGTCCGGTTTCTCCGCAGAAATGGCTTTCACCAGATCGTCAGTCGAAATTTTCACCGGAAGCACTCGAGCTTGGGATCCAGATAAGAGTTGCACAAACATCTGGCATACGACTTCATCAGCCGCATCCTTAGCCGGAAGACATAATACTTTGGAGGCAGTACTCTTTTCTCTCGGCGATGGTGCTGGCGTATCGGGCAGGGGCCGAGCACCGATGTCGTCCATCAAGTCACCAGTGTTCTCCAAAGAATACATTTTCGGTCGTGCTATCAAGAAGCCCAGCGTGACGTCCCTC